>OY781919.1:0-4255000 GCA_963677215.1 Geopsychrobacteraceae bacterium | reverse complement strand
GGGGTTTTACCCCCTAAAGGTCCGTTGGAGACTACAACGTTGATAGGCCGGATGTGTAAGCACAGTAATGTGTTCAGCTGACCGGTACTAATTGACCGTGAGGCTTGACCATAAAAAGTTTTTTAATAGGGAAGGGGGAGCATCGCTCCCCCGATCCCCCTTAAAAGTTATCGACAAACAAAGAAATCTAGTTTAAAAGTCGTACGCGATTGAAAACCGATTTAAGGTTTTCGGTGGCTATAGCGTAGGGGTCACACCTGTTCTCATCCCGAACACAGAAGTTAAGTCCTACCGCGCCGATGATACTGCATGGGAGACTATGTGGGAAAGTAGGTCGCCGCCGAAATTATTTGAAAGCCCCCTGATTCATTCGAATCTGGGGGCTTTTTTTTTATTTGTGCTCCGAACTTATTTGTTCATATTGCATGTTTCATTGGTGTTTATCTGTTAAACGCCCCCTGTTCGATTGAACAAGGGGCGACGATGATTGTCTGGTTACAGAGGTTCAATCCCGTAGGTTTTGATCTTACGGTGCAGATTTGAGCGTTCGAGTCCGATATCCTCAGCTGTCTTCGAGACATTCCAGTTGTTCTTCTTTAGCTTTTCATACAGGAACTTCTTTTCAAAAAGCTCCTTGGCTTCACGATAAGAGTCTGGAAGTTCATCCTGGACCAGTTCATCAACAACTTTTGTGACATGCCCCTTGTGAATACTGTGGGGCAGGTCGGATAACTGAATTTCTTTATCCGGTGTCATGATCACCAGGCGTTCGATCAGGTTTTTAAGCTCTCTGACGTTACCTGGCCAGTTATACTGAATGAGAGCTCTCATGGCTTCGGCTGTCATTGACTTTGGCTCACGCCCCTCCTTGCTACAGAAGAACTTGAGAAAGTGCTGGCAGAGCCTTGGAATGTCTTCTTTGCGATTACGCAGTGGCGGTACAACGAAGGGCAGAACATTAAGTCGGAAATAGAGATCCTCGCGAAAATTCCCTTCCTGAATTTCCTCTTCAAGATCTTTGTTTGTTGCTGCAATGACTCTGACATCGACCTCGATGGTCCTGTTGCCGCCGACCCTTTCAAATTTGTGTTCCTGTAGTATCCGTAGAATCTTTGCCTGGGTCTTCAGACTCATATCGCCGATTTCATCAAGGAAAAGTGTACCGCTATTGGCAAGGTCAAACTTGCCCTTTCTTGCCGCAGTAGCGCCGGTAAAAGCGCCTTTTTCATGGCCAAATAGCTCCGACTCGATCAGTTCTTCCGGAATAGCTGCACAGTTGACCTCAATGAAAGGCTTGTCAGCTCTTGCTGATTGCTGGTGGATCGCCCTGGCGACCAGTTCTTTTCCTGTACCGTTTTCACCGGTAATCAGAACCCAGCCCGAACTTGGCGCAGCGATGCTGATCTGTTTTTTGAGATGGAGAATCACAGGACTGTCGCCAATCATCTGGTAGTCACGGCTGATCTTTTCCTTCAGAGCAAGGTTCTCAGCGACAAGTTGGCCTACTTGAAGAGCGTTTTGAATCGAAAGCAGAACCTTATCCAGCGAGAGGGGCTTTTCGATGAAATCATATGCACCGAGCTGGGTTGCTTTAACCGCGGTCTCTATAGTCCCGTGTCCGCTCATCATGATAACCAGTTGCTGTGGACGGCTCTTTTTGATCCGTTTTAGGGTTTCCAGTCCGTCAATGCCTGGCATCCAGATATCGAGCAGGACCAGGTCGGGATCTTCGCTTGGAATCTTTGCCAGGCATTCTTCACCTGTCGAGGCGAAGGTTGTTTCAAATCCTTCATCCTCGAGAATCCCTTCAAGGCTTTGGCGGATGCTCTCTTCATCATCTACAACAAGTATTGTCTTCATGGTTGCTCCCTGGAATTTTATCCCTCAGTGGCCGGCAGTTCGATAATGAAGATCGAACCCTGTGGGGAATTGTCTCTGACCCGAATGTAGCCATTATGGTCAGAAATAATCGTTGATACAATCGCCAGGCCGAGTCCGGTACCCGTTTTCTTGGTCGAAAAATAAGGTTCGAAAAGCCGAGGTTTGTCGTCTGCTGGTATGCCGCAGCCGGTGTCTGCAATGGTCAGCGTGATGATGCGCAGTTCCTGGTTGTAGGTTGTTTCCAGTGTAACCGTACCTGAACCGTTGATTGAAGCGACAGCATTCTCCAGCAGGTTGATAATAACGCGTTTCAGTTGTTCGCGGTCGAACTTGCTATATGGAATGCCGGAATCCAGTTTGTTGATAAACTGAATGTTTTTGTGAGTCTCTTCGTAGAGCAGGAGACTCTCAGAAACAACGTCGTTAAGGTTGTTGTCAGTAGGTTTCGTGGCTGGCATACGGGCAAAGTTGGAGAATTCATTGACCAGGTTTTTAAGTTCATCAACCTGGTTGCTGATCATTTTTGTGCAGTCATCAAAGACCTTGTCATCGTCACTGAAACGGTCAAGGTAGCGGCGCCGCAGACGTTGCGCCGAGAGCTGAATCGGAGTCAGTGGGTTCTTGATTTCATGGGCAATGCGGCGGGCAACTTCGCGCCAGGCGGCCATCCTCTGCGCCTTGATCAGTTGGGTCAGGTCATCAAAGACGATAACCGTACCCAGAAAATTGTTCTGATTGTCGCGCAGGGTTGCCATATTTATCATCAGGGTGATCTTGTCGTTGCCGATCGGTATTGTCATCTGCTGGCGAATAGTCCCTTTTTCCGAATAGAAAAGTTCCTTGAACAGATCCATGATCTGAGGCATGTAGGTTGCGGGAATGACCTGACGGAAATCTTTGCCAAGAACCCGATCGGCCTTGATATGGATCAGTTTTTCTGCAGACTTGTTGACAGTGGTCAGATGTCCCTGGCGGTCGATGGAGATGACCCCTGCTGTGACGTTTTCAAGGATAATCTCCATATAATTGCGACGACGGTCGAGTTCTAGGTTGTAGTTCTGCAGCTCCTGATTGGCAATCTCCACGCTTAACCGCCCTTGGCGGAGGTCTTCGGTCATTTTATTGAAGGCGCTGACCAGGGTGCCTATTTCATCGGTACTCTGCGTTTCAAGATGAATATCGAGATCTCCGGACGCGACCTTTGTTGTTGCTGTCGCCAGTTCCTGAATCGGTACAGTGATCCCCCGCGCAAGATGGAAGCCGAACCATGTGGCCAGAAAGAAGATGACCAGCACGAGCAGAAGCAGGACGATGAGATAGAACTGCTGGATCTGTCCCTTGATTGAGCGGGTGAGCTTGTACTGGTCGACCGAGGCTGAAATCTCTTTCATCTTGTTGATGAGAGAGTAGGGAACATAATAATTGACGACAACGACACCGACGATGTCTTTGGGATTCCAGTTGGACTGAATCGGAACAATGCCACGGATCAGGTCAGCCTGGCCGACCGGGGTGATCTGGGAAAAGCGCACACCCTGGAGTCCTTCGCGCACGGGGTCTGAAGTCGCCGTAGTGATCTCGATAATCGGCAATTTAGGATTGGCGACGCGAACCAGCTCTTCGTGGGTCGCCGAAAAAACCTCAACAATTCCAAGATTGTACTCTTCCTGTTTTTCCTTGATCAGTTTGCGAAGTTCCGGAAGATTCTCTTCGTTAAGCAGTTTAGCGGCTTTTATCCGGTAGCTGAGCTGGTCGGCGTAGTAGAGAGCATTGGCCTCGGAGTTTCTGTAATAGGTCTGGGCAACGCTCAATGATTCATCGAGAGCCTTTTCGACCTGGGTGTTGAACCAGTTGTCGATACTGCTGCTAATGAAACCTGCAGAGACGAAAAAGAGAAGTATTGTCGGAATGATAGACAGTGCGATAAAGGCGCCAACCAGCTTGCTGCGCAGCCTTGCGCCGAGAACACCGCGTTTTCGTTCGAGAATCAGTTTGAACAGATTGCGGAAGATTAGAAAGAGGAAGAGCAGAACCAGCAGGATATTTAGGTTAATGACAACCAGGGCGATGATACTGTTGCTGATCGGTAACTGGGAGGTCAGTTCAAACAGTTTTCCTTCAAAAGAGGGGAGCAGGAAAAACAGAATCAGGATGAAAACAATCAGCAGGACGCCGCGTTTACGTCTGTCGGTTTTTGGCCGGGCGTCTATTTCCTGATTTTCCTGGGGCATCACTGAAACCTGAGCAAGAATTTAAAATAGCGATTCTATTGGATGATTGGCGGCAACACAAGTCAGAAGGTTATGAAAAAAAAAGCAGCCCGTGGGCTGCTTTTAAAAGAATGACATAAAAACTGGTTATGCTTTGTGCCATGCCAGGTCGATGGCGAACGATTTGGCATTGACACGCATCGCTTCCTGGACAGCCTGCTCACTGAATTCAACATAGGTCCAGTGGGAAGGGTTCTCTTCGATCAAGCGTACCATTTTGGCGTTCAGGTCGTGTCCTGCCTTGAAGGCGCGGATATGACCCAGCAGCGGAGAGCCGAGCAGGCTGAAGTCACCACAGGAATCCAGAATCTTGTGGCGAACGAATTCGTCGGCATAGCGTAATCCTTCAGGATTCATGACCCCTTTTTCGTCAATTACGACGGCATTTTCGAGGGAACCGCCGCGCGCGAGGCCATTTGCCTTGAGAAACTCTACCTCATGAAGGAAACCAAAGGTTCTGGCCGAGGCGATCTCCTTGACGAAGTTGTCGGTCGTGAATTTCATGCTGTAGTTCTGCAGCGCAATGGCCGGATGGTCAAATGCGATGTCGAATGAAATACGGAAGAAGCGGGATGGAATGATGTTGATCCGTTTTTCCCCTTCGATAATTTCCAGCGGTTTACGAATGGCAATATATTTACGGCTGCATTCCAGGTTTTTGATGCCGGCCTGCTGTATTTCCCGTACAAAGGGAGCTGCGCTGCCATCGAGAACTGGAACCTCCGGACCATCGATATCAACGTGCAGGTTATCGATTCCCAGTGCAGCCAGGGCGGCCATGAAATGTTCAATGGTCGATATCGACAAGCCGTTTTTGCCGATGACTGTTGCCATGCGGGTATCTACGACGTTCTCGGAGCAGGCTTTGATCGAAACAGTAGTTTCACCGTCGGTACGGTGGAAGATGACACCGGTATTTGCTACTGCTGGGCGCATCTTAAGGGTGATACGTGAACCGGTATGCAGGCCGATGCCGGAAATTGTCGCCGCTTTTTCAATTGTACGTTGCAAAATCATGGTGCTTTCCAAATCTTTTGAGTGTGGTGCTAAAAGTCAATGCAATATGCCTGCCAATTGCATATGATTTCTCAAGTTGTTGAAATAACTTGTAATTAGTTTTTCTGACGAGGATTGCTGAGCGGAAATGTTGCACAGAAGACCTGTCTTATTTTGCATCTGTGCTGAAAATAACACAGTCTGCCGGTTACATCCGTCCTGATCTCAGGATGGCGATGGCCAGTCCAAGCCCGAGAACACCGGCGACACAATAGCCTATCAGCCCCAGCATAGGAAAGCCAAAAAGCATGGGACCTTTGTCGCTTTGCATGATGAGTGAAGAACCGATGATCAGTGCTGCTATGACCAAGCTGAAAGAGACACGATTGCTCGATTTGTCGATGTCATTGATCAGGTGATCCAGTCCCTGATGTTCCAGGTCGATTTTGAATTTATTGCGGTTCAGACGGTTGAGAAACTCCTTGATATCTCTGGGCAGACTTCTGCTTAGAGCGTGATAATCGCGAAGGGTCTGAATGGCATCTTTGGTAAGATTGCCCGGAGAGTAGCGTTCACGGATAATCTGTTCTGCGAAGGGTTGGACCTGGGCGATCATGTTGAATTCGGGATCAAGTTGACGACCAAGCCCTTCTATGGCAATCAGTGCCCTGGCTAGCAGGAGCAGGTTGGCCGGAAACTTGATCCGGTATTCTCCGAGCAGTTCGATGAATTCGATCAGCAGCTTGCCGACTTTCAGGTCCTGGAGCAGGACATCGTAGTATTCGTCGATAAAGTCGGTCAGGTCTCTTTTCAGGTTTTTCAGATTCCCTTCGTCGTCGAGTTCTCCTGAATAGAGCAGTTGTGAGATCAGACGGTCGACATCCCGTTCTATGATCGACAGCAGCAGCTCAGTCAGTTGCAGCTTCAGGTCACCGTCAAGGCGGCCAACCATGCCAAAATCGAGGATCCCAATAACATTGTTATCCAGAACCAACAGGTTGCCCGGGTGCGGATCGGCATGAAACAGGCCGTGGATGAATACCTGTTTGAGAAAGTTATCGGCCCCGTTCCTTGCGATCTCTTTGAGGTTGTGGCCGGTCTGGTGCAATTCATCGAGGCGCGAGATTTTGATCCCGTCGATAAATTCCATGGTCAGCACTGTGTGGCCGGTTTGCTCCCAGTACACGGCGGGGATGCGGACATTGGGATCATTGGCAAAGTTTTTATGAAACTGGTCGATGGTTCGTGCTTCCCGCGAAAAATCCAGTTCACGCTGGATGGCGCGGCGGAATTCCTTGACCAGTCCCACAGGATTGTAGATCTCGCTCGAGGGAAGGTGCTTCTCGGCCAGGTAGGCGAGGCCCATCATGATATCGATGTCGGTGGTGATGACCGATTCCACATCGGGGCGGCGCACTTTGCAGGCAACCAGTTGGCCGTTCTTCAGTTTTGCCTTGTGGACCTGGGCGATACTTGCTGTTGCCAGCGGTCGCTCGTTGAAGCTGTTGAAAATTTCTTCAACGGGATAGCCCAGCCCCTTGTAGATTTGAGCCTTGATTTCACGGGTGTCGATTGGAGGCAGGCTGTCCTGAAGGCGTTGCAGTTCGGCGATGATGTCTGACGAAAGGATATCGGGGCGTGTCGACAGGAGTTGCCCCAGCTTGATAAAGGTCGGACCCAGCTCTTCCAACGCGAGGCGCAAACGAGCCGCCTGTGAAAGGCGTTCTAAGTCGCGTGATACTTTCCCCAGGGTCAGAATCTTCTTGCTGAGATGAAGATAATAATCAATGTTCAACTGCTCGATGATATGGCCAAACCCATACTTGATGAGAATCCCCAGCACCTGGCGATAGCGTTTCAGGGTCCTGATGTTCCGATTCAGGCGGTTGATCGGCAGCATATGTGTCAGTTGCCTTGTAGCTCTTTGATCTGTTTTTCGAGTTTACTGAGCCTTTTCTGCAGGTCGTCGAGGTCGCTGGCAGAGGCGACTCCCACCCGTTCGCAGGCTTTTTTGATTTCTTCGCAGGCCGCTGACTCGAGTTTCTGCTGGTTCTGGCTTGCCGCTTCGCGCAGTTTACTGACCAGCTTTTTTCCTTCTTCCTCTGAAATATTCATCCGGCTTTTCAGCTCGTCAATGAGTTCTTCTGCTTTTTTCTGGGTCAGAGACAGGGTTCCGATTCCGGCTAACAGTGTTTTTTCAAAAAGCTCCAGCATGGTTACCTCCGAAGTGAACAGTTAACGGTCAGGATCTTTTAGTAATTATAGGTAATTATAGCACTTCAGTCGAGCGGAACAATCGATCTGTCAGGATGTTTTCTTTGGCTTTGGAAGATAACGGTCCTTTTCAGAGTAGATGCAGCCACAATACTGCTGGCGGTAAAGGCCCATCTCCTTGGAGATGCGAATCCCCTCATCCCAGCCCTGGCGGTAGTTTTCATAGTGAAAGATCAGACCGTGGAGATCCGCGAGTTGCCGGCCATATTCAGTAATCTCATGATGACGCTGATAGCGTGAGTAGAGCAGGGTGGTGGTAAATCCGTCCGCACCGCAGGCAACCGCCTGTTCTGCTGTCGCTTTCAGTCTTGACCTATAGCAATATTCACAGCGGTTGCCGGGATCCTGAGCAACATTGGCAAGGAACTCTTCCAGTTGATAGTTTTCGTCGAGGATCAGATCGAGCTCAACGCGTTCAGCGTAGTCCCGTGTTGTTTCCAGCCGCCGGCGAAATTCCTGGTAGGGGTGGATATTGTAGTTGTGGAAATAGCCGGTGATCCTGTGCCCGTCCTTGCGTAGCCTCTGGACTGGATATATAGCGCAGTTGCCGCAGCAGATATGAAGCAGTATATGCATGATTCGACTCCATCTCAGGAGGTAAAAAGTTGCAGATCCGGCAGTTTCAGTTGTTTCCAGATGCGCTGAACCAGTTTGCGGGCTGCCTGGGACTTTTCGAGCTGACTGTAGCAGAAATTGCTCAGGGATGCGTGCAGTGCCTCGAGATCTTTCTGGTAGTGGCTGAGCAGAACCTTCAGATCCTGCCGGTCTGAAGGCAGCTCAAAGTCGGTTTTGCCAATTTCCGCACAGAGCAGCAGGGCTATCTTCAGCTCTTCGCCGTACCCGGTGATGATCGTTCCGGCAGCATCCTGAAGATCGAATTGGCCGAGAATCTCATTGCTGAATTGAACCGGCGGAGAGATCCTGAACCGCTGCAGGACCGGTTGCTCGAGGAAGTAGAGGTACTGGTCGGGAAAATTGGGAATCCCCTGAACTTGTAGCTGATGAAGCGCCTGTTCGACAAGGTTTTCTGTCGGTTGCTGCTGGGGCATGGAGTTGCTGGGCAGCCTGGTTCTTGGTGGCGCGGGAATGTTGAGCAGATCCGTTTTGCCGATCAGGTCAGCGAGCAGGTTATCGATATTGATGATCTGCTCGCTGTTTTGCGATTGGCAGGTCTTGACCAGCTCCTGTAGCAGTAACGGCTCGGGACTGGGGAGCAATGACTGAGTCTCAGGGTTTTCAGGATCTGCGCCGACAAGCTGACACAGCAGTTGGTAAAGGTCGCTTTTTCTGTAGATTACGAGGCCTGGCAGCTCGGGGCTGAGGTTCTGTTCCGCTCCCGGCCAGATGAACTCGGCGCAGATCAGCTCAAAGACATTTGCTGGGAGTTGAGAGGCCAGGGCAATCTGGCTGTAAAGCTGCAAGGGCTCTTTGCTGACAGGGAGATTGTGCTCGGAGCCATTAAGCTTAAAACAGTAAGTTTTTTCCAAGTCCGGCGTTTTTCGCAGCTGAATCTGCAGTTGACGGTCTTTTTCGCAGTCAATGCGCAGAATTGTAAAGTATTGGCAGAGCGTTTCCCAGAACGGATGCGCCACAGGAATCTGGTGTAGGGTCACTGGCAGGGTCAGCTTCAATTCTCCTTCCGGCGGACAGAGGCCTGCCAGATGGAGCGCTTCCCAGGGCCAGAGAGGTTGGCCTGCAGAGACCTTGAAGCGCCGACTTGGCCAGGAGTAGCGCAATTGCATGGTTAGTTGCTGACGCTCTGTTTTCACGACATTGCGTGGCGAGTTCAGGTTGGCCAGGGTTAACTCTGCGTTCGAGAGTTCTGTCGTCAATTCCGAGACCTGGGCAAATTTAAGCTGGCAGGGGGCTAGCCTTTTGATGCTCCGCAGCAGGGCAGTGCTAGCCAGCAGTAGCTGTGACTGGGACAGAACCAGTCCGACCTTTTGTCCTAAAGAGGGTTCCAGCGGGTAGAGCTCATTGTGTGTCTGTTCTGGTGCTTGCTGAGTCAATGGAAACCACAGCTGGATCAGTCCGCAGAGAATGTCTGAAATACGTTGTTCGCTGTTGTTCCAGGCCACCTGACGCAACCTCAGGATCAGGTGGTGAAAATGTACCGTGGAGTCGGCCGGGATTTCGATCTCGGTCTGTTTGTCGCAGAAGAGGCCGGAAAGCAACAGGCCGTCAAGCTTGGGCAGGTGGTCCCTAAGGCACTGCTCCAGGTGATCAGGCAGCAGGGTTGCCGGGACGAGCTCCTGCCAGAGCAGGGTGAGAATCTGCAGCAGAGTCAGGCGATTCATGCTTTCTGCGTAGATGTCGATATCGACTGTCGACTCGGTCTCCAGATTTGACCTGCGGCTGCGGAACAGTTTGATGTAGCTTGGCAGAGTTTGTTCCAGCGTGACCAGAAACAGATTGGTGAAGTAGGTCGCCGGCAGATCTCGTGGTGGCACGGCCTGAAGAACCGCCAGCAGCTTCAGACTGTCGAGCAGATCGTGAAGCAGTAGCTTGAAGGTCTGTGGCTGATCTGGACTGGCCAGCGGGAAGCTCTGCTTTTCGCAGACGGTCTCACCCTCGATCTGCCAGATGCGCAGTTTATTGGTTTCCCAGGTAACGAAGAATTTCAGGCCCAGGGCTTCAGCGCAGTGTTTGCCACGTTCCAGCTCCTGTTCGGGATCGGTTTCAGGGATGAGGACAATGCCGCCGGCCATCAGGCTCTGGCGATTGATCCAGAAAACCAGAGGTGGTTTGGTCAGCCCCTGTTCTGTCGCAATCTCGGGAAAGGTGTCGACGCGGCGGAATGGGGTCCGGCCATGTTCGATAACCTCTTCGGTCCAGTTGGCGATCTGCAGAGCGAATTGTTCCAGATGTTGATTCATTGATGCTTCTATTACCCGAAGAGCGGGCCGTTAGTGTCCTGCAGTGGGCGCTTGAAATGCTGGTAGCAGCTCTCTGTCGCCACGCGTCCCCGTGGTGTCCGGTTGAGAAACCCCTGTTGGATCAGGTAGGGCTCGATGACGTCTTCGATGGTGTCGCGCTCTTCACCGATGGCTGCCGCAAGGGTATCAAGACCGACCGGTCCGCCACCAAACTTGTCGATGATCGCCAGCAGCAGGATGCGATCCATATAGTCAAGCCCCTGATTGTCGACTTCTAGGCGGCCGAGAGAATGGTCAGCCAGCTCCCGGGTGATGTGGCCTTCTCCTTCGATTTCGGCAAAGTCTCTGACCCGTCTTAGCAGGCGGTTGACGATCCGCGGCGTGCCGCGACTGCGACGGGCGATTTCGCGCGCGCCGTCGTCATCGATGCGGATGCGCAGGATATCGGCGCTGCGCTTAACAATGGTCGTCAGCTCGTCATGGGTGTAGAACTCCAGACGGCTGATGACCCCGAAACGGTCGCGCAGCGGCGAAGAGAGCAGACCGGCCCGGGTCGTTGCACCGACCAGGGTGAAGCGCGGAATATCGAGTTTGATCGTCCGTGCCGAAGGCCCCTGGCCGATCATGATGTCGAGCTGGTAGTCCTCCATCGCCGGGTAGAGCACCTCTTCGACGACGGGTGAGAGCCGGTGAATCTCGTCGATGAATAGGACATCTCCTTCTTCCAGGTTGGTCAGGACCGCGGCCAGGTCTCCCGATTTTTCGATGACCGGCCCAGAGGTGCTCTTGATGTTGACCCCCATCTCGTTGGCGATGATATTGGCCAGGGTGGTTTTGCCCAGACCCGGAGGGCCGAAGAACAGTACGTGGTCCAGCGCTTCCTGACGGTTGCGTGCGGCATCAATAAAAACCTGAAGGTTCTGCTTGGCTTTGCTCTGGCCGATATATTCCTTTAGGGAACGGGGTCTTAAGCTGGCTTCAAAGTTGTTCTCAGCCGGAATTTCTTCTGCATCGATCAGGCGATCACTCATATTCGTTTATCCCTATTTGACGAGCAGCTGAAGGGCGGCCTTGAGGATCTCCTCCAGGGCTGTCCCTTGCGGCAGCTTGAGACTTTTGAGCGCGCGTCTGGCGAGGGGTTCTTTATAGCCCAGATTGACCAGTGCCGACAGGGCATCTTCGTGATGGTCTGCCGGGCCAGTGCCCTGTAGCTGCTGCGCTGTATGCAGAGATGCATCCAGGGCATAGGCGGTGGCCTTGTCCTGCAGTTCGAGAACCAGGCGTTCGGCACTTTTCTTGCCGATCCCCGGAATGGCGATCAGTCTGGTGCTGTCCCCTTCGCTCAAGGCCTTGGCCAGTTCGCCAGCCGGCATATGTGAAAGGGTGGTGATCGCCAGTTTCGGGCCGACACCGGAAACCGAGATGAGCAGGCTGAACAGATCCTTTTCCTCTTGGGTGGCAAAGCCGAACAGGTTGATGCCGTCCTCTTTGACCTGGGTGTAGACCTTGAGTCTGACCTGCCCCTGTTCCGGCAGGGTATAGAAGGTCGAGAGCGGAATCTGCAGGCGATAGCCGACACCGTTGACATCGAGAATGATCTGTTCCGGAGTGCGTTCGGCCAGCTGGCCGGTCAGTAGCGCGATCACGAACTTCTCCTTTTGGTCGCAAGTCGGTCGGAAAACTGGCGGTTCAGATGGTGGCTGTGGGCATGGCAGATCGCCACGGCCAGGGCGTCGGCCGCATCTTCCTGGGCAATCTCCGGGAGGTTCAGCAAGGTTTTGGTCATCTGCTGAACCTGATTTTTGGCTGCGCGGCCATAGCCGACAACGGCGCTTTTGACCTGCAGCGCCGAATATTCGGCAACCGGCAGACCGGCGTTAATACCTGCCAGAAGCGCAACGCCTCTGGCATGACCAAGTTTGAGAGCCGAAGAGGGGTTGTTGGAGAGAAAAACCTGCTCAACGGCAACGGCATCAGGCTGGTATTGTTCGATCAGGGCACAGAGCTGAGAGTAAATCAACTGCAGCCTGCTGGCCAGGGCATCCTGGCTGCGGGTGAAGATTGCCCCGTTGTCAAGGTGGATGAGGCGGTTGCCCTGCTGTTCGATAAAACCGTAGCCGGTGGCTTTGCTGCCAGGATCGATGCCAAGAATACGCATGCCGCTACAGGGCTTAGCCCATGATCCTTTCCATCTCTTCGTCCGAGATGTCGAAGTTGGCGTGGACGTTCTGGACGTCATCGTTGTCTTCGAGCATGTCGATCATTTTCATCAGGGATTCGGCGTTCTTGCCTTCGACCGGGCTCATGTTCTGAGGAATCATGGTGACTTCGGCCGACTGATACTTAAGACCCTGGGCTTCAAGGGCGTTTTTGACCGTTTCAAATTCATTCGGTTCGGTGATGACTTCGATGACGTCGTTCTCTTCCTTGACGTCTTCTGCTCCGGCCTCAAGGGCGGCTTCGAAGATCGCGTCGAAGTCGTTTCCTTCCGCTTCAAAAACGATCTGGCCCTTGCGGTCGAACATGAAAGCGACCGAACCGCTGACGCCGAGGCTGCCGCCGTATTTGTTGAAGGCGTGGCGAACATCGGCAACGGTCCGGGTCCGGTTGTCGGTCATGAATTCAACGATAACTGCAACACCGCCAGCTCCGTATCCTTCAAAGATCCCTTCTTCGTAGGTGACGCCGTCAAGATCGCCGGTTCCCTTCTTGATCGCCCGGTCCATGTTGTCTTTTGGCATATTGGCCTGCTTGGCCTTGTCAATGGCCAGGCGCAGGCGGGCATTTGCTTCCAGGTCGCCACCGCCGATTCGGGCAGCAACAGTGATTTCCTTGATGATTTTGGTGAAGATCTTGCCGCGTTTCGCGTCCTGGGCACCTTTTCTGTGCTTGATGTTGGCCCATTTACTATGTCCTGCCATCGCTTGTTGCTCCTTGACTAAAAGTTAAACAAAACGCCGGTTGGACCGGCGCTCATGTTGGTGTATTGATGCTTGCCGAAACGTTCTGCTAGTAGTTCACAACCTTGAGGTCGTCGGTGATCTCCACGATCCCTTCAACCGACTTCGCACATTCCAGAGCGGCCTGGTGGCCGATTTCGCTGGAGATATGTCCGGCCAGGGTGACATGCCCGTTTTCGACAAAGATGTCATACCAGATGTCACTGATCCGTTCATCAGCCAGGCGATTGATCTGAATTCTTTTCTGAATGATCAGGTCGCGCAGTTTCATCTTGCAGGTTTCCGAATGTTCCTTGAGGAAGGGACTGTGCGCCGCTTCTGCGATGATCTTGACGGCTGCTTCCTTGGGAAAACGTGAGGTATTGATGATCAGGTCGTAATTCAGAGGATCGGCCCAGTCACGATCGAAATAATAGCGGATGTAGCTGGAGCGCTGGAGATCACTTTTGCGGACCAGTGAGCGCGCCAGATCGGGATCGATCCATTCCCGCTCGGCCCAGTCTTCGACACGCTCTTCGAAGGGAGCGGTAATCCGAACGCGGAGAACCCCTTCGACACTTGCCAGCAGGTCCTGCCCGGAACGGCCGTAAAGGATGACGTTGTCATTGAGGGCCTGTTCCAGAACAATCAGGTGGATTCTGTAGACATTGAGCTTGCTTTGCCGATCGACCTCTTCCAGAAATGCCGGAGGTTTTTCGTCACACTGCCACATTGCTTCTTCGGTCAGACCATAATCGGCAGCAACCTCAAGAATAGCAGCACTGTTGATCAGTTTGTATTTCAGTTTCTCAGAGAGTTGTTGTGCAATCGGACGGCCGCCGCTGCCCATTTCTCGGGAAATGGTAATGATTGCCATGTATTCCTCGTCAGTGTTTTTTATTAAACGCGGATGCCTCCTGCTCCTGGGCAGGCTGCGTCGACTGGCAATAATGGCACGAATCTGCTGTGAATTCAAGAGCCGTCACCCTGCCTCTTGTGAATCGATTGCCGGTTGCTGGCTGATGCGCAGTCTTTTTCCGGGGAGGCCTTCTTTGTTGCGGTTGCATTTTGTCATAGGCATTGCAATAATTCGGATTCTTTGCTTTTCGTCAGGATTGAATCTTTATGTCGGATCTGAACACAGACGGCTTGAATCATGTTGTGAAACGGGAAATTAGGGCTGCAGGCGGAATTCCTTTTCAGCGTTACATGGAGCTGGCCCTCTATCATCCTGAGTATGGTTACTATGCTGCGGAGCAAAGCCGCATCGGCAAACAGGGCGATTTTTTCACCTCGTCCAGCGTGCATAGCAGTTTTGGTCGTCTGATTGCCCGACAGCTGGAGCAGATGTGGCGTCTTCTCGGGGGAGGAGCCTTTACCCTTGTGGAGCAAGGGAGCGGAGATGGCCATCTCTGCCTGGATATTCTTTCTGCGCTGGAGGAGGAGTTCCCTGATTTTTACCCGCTCATCGACTATCGGTTGGTTGAGGTCAGCAACGCGGCTCGGCAGCGGCAGGCCGAGCTGCTTGAACGCCACAGGACCTCCGGTCGCGTCTCCTGGGCTGAGTTTGAAGAGCTAGAAAAGCTGCACGGCTGCTGGTTGAGTAATGAGTTGATCGATGCCTTTCCGGTTCACCTGGTCGAAATGAGCGGTGGCGAGCTGCACGAGGTTTTTGTGGTGACGAGAGGGTCTGTTCTCACTGAAGAGCTACGTCCGCTCTCGACACCCCGGTTGGCCGATTATTTTTCAGCCGCAGGAATCTTACCTGTCGAAGGGCAGCGTTGTGAGGTTAATCTGGCTGCCTGTCAATGGATGCGTCATGTTGCGGCCAAACTCGAGCGGGGTTTTGTGCTGACCATCGATTATGGCTATCCGGATCGGGAACTCTATGCTCCCTGGCGTCAGAACGGAACCCTGCTCTGTTTTCATCAACACCAGACCAGCGATAATCCCTACCGTCTGATTGGCGAGCAGGATATCACCTCGCATGTCGATTTTTCCATGCTGCAGAGAATCGGTCTGCAAGGCGGGCTCGAAACCCGCTATTTTGGTCTGCAGTATCAGTTTCTGCTCGGGCTCGGCTTTCTGGAACTGCTTCTGCAGCTTCAGGCTCGGGAGCAGGACGATAAAAAAGCTCAGGCTCTGCGCATGACGCTTAAAAACTTGGTTCTGCCGGAAGCCGGAATGGGAGAGAGCTTCAAGGTGCTGGTCCAGGCCAAAAATGTTCCGACCGGAGAACTCTTGTGTCAGAGGAAAATCAATGATATTAGATTGCCGGCAGGTCGCTGGTAATTGCATCCCTGGACTGGGGGCTTGCTAAACTGTGACTGTGGAAGTTATAATCTGCAGAATAAGCTCATATATAACGGAGGATTTCATCGATGAAAGAGCGTGTAGAAGAAGTTTTGGACCAGATTCGTCCGGCCCTTCAGGCTGATGGTGGTAACGTTGAACTGGTTGATGTCAGTGAAGACGGCGTTGTCAGTGTCAAGCTGGTTGGTGCCTGTGGCTCCTGTCCGATGTCGACCATGACCCTGAAAATGGGGATTGAAAAGACTCTCAAAGAGAAGATTGCCGAAGTCAAGGAAGTTGTTCAGGTTCGTTAAGGCTGGTTTTTTTGACCGGATTTTAACAGAAAAGGTCTGCCAGATGGCAGACCTTTTCTGTTTTATGCGATTTATTTTCTACCGTGCAACAGGCTGTTCAGTCTGAGCAGAACCCCCTGCTTGGTTGCAAGCGCCGCGTGGGGGCAGAGTTCCTGGCAACAGAAACAGCGGATGCACTGATTGTAATCGATGGTCAGTTTGCGCTCTGCTATTTTCATCGCAGCCGGCGGGCAATGTTCGACGCAGGCGTTGCAGAGCTTGCAGCGGCTGCGGTCAACAACCGGTCTGGCGGTCAACGCGTTGGTCAGGTAGCGTCTCAATGATCCTTTCAGGCCGAAATTGACGTCGGTCATTTTCGAAGGCCGAAAGCTCTTCACCTTGAGGTCGGCCAGCGGGCTGCCGAGCAGTTCCAGCTCTTCGATGCGGGTCAGTTTCCTGCCGCTGTTGCGGGCAACCTGCTGGGTCCAGACCTGTTCCGTGGTCATGCCGACCAGTTCCGTTGCTACCGTATCGATAGCCAGCGGAGCGCTGCCTGCCAGCAAGGCACCGATCTGAACCGGGTCGCCGCTGCCCGGGCCGTCTCCTTCCATGCCGACAATAGCATCAACAATGGTCAGGGTTGGGGTCAGCTGTTCGCAGAGCTCCAGCAGCATCAGGGCAAAAAAGGCTTTGTCGCTGCCGGCCTGCAGATGAAGTTTTGGTTTGCGCAGACCGACGACAGCGCCGAACATATTTTTGACCGCGCAGGTCAAACCCATCATCTGGTGGGTCTTCAGTTTGGGCAGGTTGATGATGACATCGGCCTCAAGCAGGTCCCGCGCGACTTCAAGTTCGTGAAAGGTCGTCCCTGCCGGGCGGATTTTGACCGAGTCCTCAAAGGGGGCGAAGCTGATGCCGGTTTCTTCGACGATATCGAGCAACCCCGCTTTGCGGGCGACGTTTGAAGGGCTACCGATGCCGGGAGAATCGCCGAGAGAGATTACTCCTCCGCATTCTTTGACCAGGGTGATGACCGCTCTGACCACTTGTGGATGGGTCGTGACCGCTTTCTCTGGCGCTCTTCCGGCCAGCAGATTGGGTTTGAGGAGAACCTTCTGTCCCGCCTTGACGAACGCCTCCATGCCGCCGAGCGGGGCCAGTAACTGGCGCATGCTGGCGAGGGCTGCTGCAGGGTCGTAGTTGGTGTGTGCCTGTAAAGACACCTGGTTGTCGCGGGTTGCTGCTTGTGACATCTGGTTAATCCGCAATGATCTTGATGTGCAGTTTGCGCGAGCGGGGTCCGTCGAACTCGCAGAAATAGATCCCTTGCCAGGTTCCCAGCAGTGGTTTGCCATTGCGGATCAGAATAGTCTCACTGGCTCCGATCAGACTGCACTTTATGTGGGCAGCACTGTTTCCTTCCAAGTGACGATAATCGTCCTTCTGGGGGATTAGCTTGCTCAGCCCGTAGAGCATGTCTGTTGTCACATCGGGATCGGCGTTTTCATTGATAGTGACAGCCGCGGTGGTGTGGGGGACGAAAAGCAGGGCGTAGCCCTCGACTACGTCGGAATGCTCGATCAGGCCGCGGATCTCGTCCGTGATCTCTTTGAGCTGACACTGCTGGCTGGTTTTGATTGTCAGTTCGTGAATCATGCTTCCGTCTTTCGGGTCAGGCACTGGCAGACGGCTTCAATGGCCGCCTTGCGATAGATCAGCGAGGTGTGTCCCATCTGGTCGAGTTCGATGTTCTCTCCCCAGAAGCTTTGGCAGTTGTTGTTCGGGATGACCATGTTGTCCTTGAGGGTCAGGACGTTGAACAGCTTGACCTGGGCGGGGAACGGAGTGCTGTTCAGGCGTTTGAGAAAAGCAGAACCGGGGAGCAGGATCTTGCCGAGTGAGGCCAGGGTGAAGGTTGCCAGCTTGGTTCCGCCATGAGGCGACCCCAGGCAGATCAGTTTGTCGACTTTGTCTTCGCCGCCCCTGAGCTGGACATAGTTGCGGGCGATGATTCCCCCCATGGAATGACCGATGATATTGACCTTGTTGACGCCGAATTGGTGGCGCAGTTCGTCAATTTTTTTAGCGACCAGCTCGGTCAGAACTTCTTCGTTATGCCAGGATGACAGGTTCAGGCAGTAAATATGTGTGATCCCCTGTTTTCTGAGCTGCCGTTTAAACCAGAACCAGCATGAGTGACTGACAAACAGGCCATGCAGCAGTAGGGTCGGCGTCTCGCCTTGTATGGCGGCTGATTTGCCGGGTCTGATCAGGCCCAGGGGGGTGATGATCAGGGTGAGGTAGTTCAGTATCATCTCCGGGATCAGTAGTTTGACCGTAAGAACCAGGTTGTCACGCGTCGCGCGCTTTTCCAGAAGTTGCGGTGAGCTGTTCGCCAGCTCATACCAGAAGATACTGTAGCTCAACAGGACAACGCAGATATCGAAGATCAATACCAGGAGCAGTATAAGTTTAATGATCCAGATAATTGCTTCCATGATGTGTGCAGGTCTCCAGCAAGGTCGTAAGGGCAGAGGGCTTGACAGCCGGTGTGGTTATTGATGCATAAAAACCAAGCAAAGTATGCCATGATGAAGGCGGAGCGTCAAACGTTCAGAGTGGAACCCGGGGTGGGCAGCGAAGGGATTTTATGGAAGAATTGCTGAAAAAATTTGAACATCATCTGGATGTCGAGCGGAATCTTTCACCGCGTACGGTCAGTGCCTATATGAGTGATCTGGGGCAGTTTGAGGTTTTTCTTCAGGAGCGGGGCAGATCGCTGGATAGTCCGGGTGGGCTTTCCGATCTGGATCCGTTGCTGCTGCGCCAGTATCTGGCAGATTTGCACAAGCGCTGCGGTCGTTCGAGTATTGCCCGCAAGTTGTCCGGGATCAAGGTCTATTTTCGCTACCTGGTCCGGCAGGGTGTTCTGGCACAATCGCCGGCGGACCTGCTGGCAACGTCAAAACGGGAGCAGTATCTACCCCGGGTCCTGAGTGCCGAGCAGAGTGCCCGTCTGCTGGATAATCAGCCGCCGGGCAAGCCTCTTCTGGTGGCGCGGGACCTGGCGCTGTTTGAGTTGATCTATTCCTGCGGGTTGCGCGTCAGTGAGGCCGTCTCCTTGTCGGTAGCCGATATCGATCTGAATCAGGCGCAGTTGCGGGTGCTCGGCAAGGGGAATAAGGTGCGGGTTCTGCCGATCGGCCGCCAGGCGCTTCTGGCTCTGCAGTGTTATCTTGAGATGCGTAGCGACCAACAGGATGGGGTCGCTCTCTTTCTCAATGACCGTGGTGGGAGACTGACCGCGCGGAGTGTGCAGCGCAATCTGAAGACGCGCCTTCAGCAGCTCGGCTTGCCAAGCGATGTGACCCCGCATGCCCTCCGTCATTCCTTTGCGACGCATCTGCTTGATGCCGGCGCAGATCTGCGGGCGATCCAGGAGCTGCTAGGTCATGCCTCGCTGTCGACGACCCAGAAATATACCAAGGTCTCATTCTCGCACCTGACCGATGTTTATGATCGCAGCCATCCGCGGAGCAGAAAGAAGTAGCGGCCAGGCCGATGCTTTTCTCCTTGTCGGGCTTTGGACAGATCAACCACTGATAAAAAAGCTCAAAAGGGCAGTTTTGATTCCCTTTTTTATTGATTCTTGATCTATAATTAGGTTTAATTTGATGGATTATTAAAATTTGCAAAGCTAAGCATTGTTATGGGGAGTTGGCTTGAAATTCTTCAAGCGAAATAAGACAGCCGGCCATGCCAGGGTCGGACTCTGTTTGCGGCCTGATTCGTATCGGGCTGTCGCCTTGACCCGTCTGTCGGATAATCAACTAAAAATTCATGCTGTCGATGACCAGAAAGCAACCACGGTCGATGAGCGTGACCGGCAGCTGGCCAGTTGGGTGAGTCAGCTCAATCTGGCCGGTGGCGGTTGTGTCGATGTGTTGCCGACCGATGCTTTTAAACTGGCCCAGGTCGATCTCGGCAAGCTGCCGGAGGAAGAGCGTCGGGATGCCGCTCGCTGGCAGCTGCGTGAGCTGGTCGATTATCGCCCTCAGGATGCAGTGATCGATCTTTTCGAAGTCAAGCCCTTTTCCGGGGAGCGGGCTCCGGTCACTTACGCCGTTGCGGCCCATGACCAGCTGTTGCGTCGTCACTTGCAGGCGGTCAACCAGTCAGACCTGCAGCTTGAGGCGATTGATCTTCCAGAGTTCGCTCTGCGTAATATCTGTAACCTGTTTGCTGAGGAGCGTGGGGTTGCCATCCTGCTGCTGCACGATGAATACGGCATATTGACCGTCGTCCGCGATGGAGATCTCTACCTGGTGCGGGTTCTCAGTATTGGCATGAATGATCTTGCCAATGTAGCCGAAGCGGGTATGGAGGCGTTGGCCGAACAGCTGGATTCCGTTGTCCTTGAGGTCCAGCGTTCTTTCGATTATTGCGAAAGCTCATTTCAGCTGCCCCAAGTCGCGCGGTTACTGGTTGCTCAGACTGGTCATGAAATTCCTGCCCTGATCAATTATCTGAACGAGTATCTGACGACCCGGGTCGAACCCTTCCGCTTCCCTGATAGCGTTGAACTGCCGGAAGGTATGAGCCAGTTGGAATTGAACCGTTTTCTTGTGCCGATCGGTGGCGCATTACGCCAGGAGCAGGGCTGATGCAGCAGATCAATCTTTTGCAGGAAGTTCTGTTTGATAAGCCGCAACCACTGCGCAGCCGGCAGGCGCTGCTCATTTTGCTGGCGGTTGTCGTTCTGGCTGCGCTGCTCTCGCTGGGGAGTTACTGGCTGACCGCCGGGACGGAACAGCGGGTCAGGCTGATAAGCAGCAAGCGGGACGCCGCTGCTGCGAAGCTTGTCGAGCTTGAGGCACAGTATCCGGTTCCGGTCAAGGATGTGCTGCTGGAAGAAAAGATTGTGCGTCTCGAGCGTCAGCTCCGCGGGCTCAATCAGTCCCTGAGTTCTGCCGATCTGCCCAACTCGGAGCGCAACGCTGTGTTGCTTAAATCGCTTGAAGGACTGGCTCGCCATCCCCTCTCGGGGGTCTGGCTGACCAGAGTCCGCATCGGCCAGGCCCCGGGAGATCTGTCCATGGCAGGGAGCGCTCTGCGAACGGAACTGGTGCCGGCCTATCTGCAGTTGTTGCGTGATCAGAATATCCTTGGCGGCCAGGTCTTCTCCGGCCTGTCAGTCAACCGCCTGGCGGAAAGGCCCGGACAGGTCGATTTCGAACTGAAGGGTGAAGCGGGGGGGCAGTGATGACGAATTCCACAGAGCAGCTATTCAAGTGGTACGATGAGCGGACCCTGCGTGAGCGGGTTGTCGTCCTGGTCTGCCTTGCCGTTGTCCTGTTGTTTTTCGCCTATCTCTTTGCTCTGGCGCCTCAGGCTCAGCAGCGCAAGTCGGCCGAACTTCAGCTTTCCGTGTTGAACAATGAACTGGCGGCGCTGGCGCTGCAGGAGCAGGAGATTCTGAGTCGCGGTGAGATCGATCCGAATCGCGAGAACCTTCAGCATATAGAGGCGCTAGAGCGGGAAATTTCCGTCAAACAGGGGGAATTGCAGGAGCGCATCGTCAATCTGGTTGCCCCGCATGATATGCCGGAATTGCTGCACGATCTTCTCGATCGTGACCAGCGTCTGAAGTTGGTTCACCTTGAGAACCTGGCTCCGCAGAGAGTCGCCTTCGGCCGTCAGGACCAGAACGGGAAGAAGGGTGATGATGAGGACCCCGTGCTCTACCGACATCGGCTGAAACTTGAGTTTGTCGGCACCTATCTGAGTGCACTCGACTATCTCAAGGGGCTTCAGGAGTTGCCGCAGGCTGTCGTCTGGGACAGTATCGAGATCGAGACCGATAAATACCCTGAGGCGAAGGTTCGTCTGCAGGTTCACACGCTCAGTCTGTCGGAGGGGTGGATTGGTGGTTAGGTCATTCATTGTACTCTGCCTGTTGGGGCTGGGCCCGGTTTCAGTACTGATTGCCGCCGATCTGCCGCTGGTCGATCCGTTGCGCCCAGCTGCCTCTTCCGCTCGGGCTGCCCAGCCTGACACTGCGGTGCATAAGGCCGTGGATGTCACTGGTACCTGGAGCCTCTCGGCAACCCTTATCGCACCGGAGCGCTCGCTGGCTGTTATCGATGGTCGTACTCTGAGCCTGGGGCAGAGCCTCAAGGGCTACAAACTGACGGCCATTGAGAATGACCATGTGGTTCTTCAGGGGGAGGGGCGGACGGTCCGTTTACAGCGTTTGGGGACTGGACTGAAAAAAATGAATTCACAACGGACAGATACTCAGGGGAGTCAACCGTGATCAGAGTTTTAGCCGCCCGTCGTGGCCTTGTCGTGATGATCTTTTTGTTCATACTGAGCTCCTGCGCCCCCGCTCCACGCGGCGGCACGCCGGTCGACTCGATGGATCAGAACCTCTCCGGCTCCTCGGGAGAATCAAGACAGGCTGCCGTCATTCCGCCACCGCCCGAGGAGATTCGTTCCGCCCTGATTCCTGCTGCCCAGAATATTCTCCCGGCACAGACGCAGAGCGAGGAGCGTTTCGATATCGCCGCATCGGCTGTTCCGGCGCGCGAATTTTTCATGAGTCTGGTCAACGGCAGTTCCGCCAACATGGTGGTACATCCGCAGGTCGGCGGCGAGATCAGCGTCGACCTGAAAAACACGACGATCGAAGAGGTTCTGCAGGTTGTTCATAATGTCTACGGTTATCCCTATTTCCGGACCGGGCAGACCTATCAGGTGATGCCTGCCAGCCTGCAGGCCAGAACCTTCCAGGTCAATTATCTGAACATGATCCGCCGGGGGGCATCGCAGACAAGGGTCAGTTCGGGTCAGATTACCCAAAACAACAGCGATTCGGGGAGTGGCACGACCACTTCGACAAACTCCGATGTCGCTGCCAGCCAGATCGACTCTGAATCGACGGCAGATTTCTGGTCCGAGCTGAAAGTCGCTCTCGAAGGATTGGTCGGCCATGAGGACGGGCGTAAGGTCGTTGTCCAGCCCCAGGCCAGCATGGTGGTTGTGGTGGCGATGCCGGACGAGTTGCAGATGGTCCAGAGCTATCTCGATTCGGTCCAGAGCAATATGCAGCGCCAGGTTGTTATTGAAGCGAAAGTGATCGAGGTTTCCCTGTCGGATGGTTTCCAGAGTGGAATCAACTGGGCGGCGCTGTCGGCATCAGCCAGCGGCAAGGGGGTTGTCGCCGGCCAGTCGGGAGGAAGTACAGCCTTTGGCGACAGCACGGCTACGGCGTCGGTCAGCATGGACAGTCTGACCGGTTCTCTTGCATCGTCGCTTGATGCCTCAGCGTTCGGTGGTATCTTCAGCATGGCGATGAATTTCGGGGATTTCCAGGCGTTTATCGAGCTGCTCGAGAGTCAGGGCGATGTCCAGGTGCTGTCCAGCCCGCGGATTGCTACGGTCAATAACCAGAAGGCGGTCATCAAGGTCGGCTCCGATGAGTTTTTCGTGACCGACATTTCCAGTGACACCAGCTCAGGAACCACGACCACCACCTCCAGCGATATCACCCTGACCCCGTTCTTCTCCGGGATCGCTCTTGATGTGACACCACAGATCGACAGCGCGGGCCGGATCACTCTGCATATCCACCCGACGGTCAGCGAGGTGACCGATCAGACCAAGACCATCAGTGTGTTTGGTGAAACCCAGTCGTTGCCACTGGCCTACAGCACCGTGCGTGAATCGGACAGCGTTGTTCACGCGACCAACGGTCAGCTGGTCGTCATCGGTGGCTTGATGCAGGATAAGACCTCGAATAACGAATCGGGCGTTCCGGTGCTCAGCAAAATACCTGCCTTAGGCTCGCTGTTCCGTCATACCCAGACGGTTTCCAGCAAAAGCGAGCTGGTGATTCTGCTGCGCCCGCAGGTGATCAACAGTTCACTCGATTGGCAACAGAGGATCGACGCCAGTCGTCAGAGGATAGAGACTCTGTCTCCTCAGCTGATGAACAATTGGCGGCCTTTTTAAGCGGGATCGGCAAGGGCGATGTACGAGAATTTTTATGGACTCAAGGAGATTCCCTTTGCCCTGACCCCCGATACCGAATACCTCTATCGGTTCGGCGGGCATCAGGAAGCTCTGAATGTCATTCTCGTTGCCTTGCGCAACGGTGAAGGTTTTATCCGCATCACCGGTGAGGTCGGCACCGGCAAGACGCTGCTCTGCCGCCATCTGCTCACCCTGCTGCAGGACAGTTGTACCATCGCCTATCTGCCGAATCCCTTGTTGACCCCTCTGGAGCTTTATCAGGCGATCTGTTCTGAACTGAAGCTTGATCCTCCGGCTCAGGCCAGTTTTCAGGAACTCTGTCAGTTGATCTTCGCCGAGCTTGTCCGGCTGCGCGCAAAAGACCGGCCTCTGGTCATCATGATCGATGAGGCGCAGGCCATGTCCTACAACAGCCTCGAAGCTCTGCGCCTGCTCAGCAACCTGGAGACGGAGAAGGAAAAGCTGCTGCATATTCTGTTTTTTGGTCAGCCTGAATTCGAAGAGCGACTGCAGGATTACAGCATGCGTCAGCTCAGACAGCGCATCACCTTTGCCTACAAACTCAAGTCCTTGAGCCGGAACGAGGTTGCTGCGTACCTGGAGCATCGCTTGAAGGTAGCTGGCTGCCAGGGGGGATTGCATTTCAGCGGGCGGGCCGTGGCAACCCTGTTTAAAGCCAGTCGCGGAGTTCCCCGCCTGGTCAATCTGCTGGCGCATAAGGCCTTGCTGGCCGGCTACGGCAAAGGGCGCCGGAAGATTACCGGTCGCCTGGTTGCTGCAGCTGTATGCGACAGCCAGATAGCTCCAGGGCAGTGGAGTGTCCTGAGCCGTTACATGGTCGAATGCTGCCTGGTGGTTGCCGGGGTTGTCGCCGCTGTTGTCGTGCTGGAGGTGCTGCGATGAGCCTGATCAACGAGATGCTGCGTGACCTTGAAAGCCGGCGGCTCCGTACTTTTTCTGATGTGCAACTTCAGGGACAGGGATTGTTGGTCGAACAGCCCAAGAGCAGACGCTTCGTGCTGGCAGGCGCCGTTTTGATTGCCGTTGCCGCTGTTGTTGGGATTGCTGGCGGGTATTTTTATGCGCAGCTTAAGACGGTTTCGGTGGCGTATACCCTGCCGGCTGATCCGTCCCGTCCCGCAGAGGACCTCGACCCTGTCAGGACGGTCGCTGCCGTTACCGCACCTGCTCCAGCCGAGCAGGATGCCCGCCAGGATTCTGTCCTCGTCTCTGAGCAGCCCCGCCTGACCGGGATGGATATCCGTGAGTCAGCAACTGGGACAGCTCTGCTGTTGCAGTTTGCCGCCACTCCGACCTATCAGATTGTGCAGACCGGTGAGGGGGGCAGGCCGCTGGTGCTGATCTTTGATCAGCTGCGTTCCGCCCCTGACCTCATTATCCCGGAACTTGCAGGCCTGATTCACCAAGTCAGCATGGTTCCCCAGGCCGATGCGCTCAAGCTGCTGGTTGACACAGACGCTCTGGCTGCCCTGATGGGGATTCAGGGCGAGCAGGCAGCTGACGGGACCTATCTGCTGTCGATCGACTTTCAACCCGAAACTCCTCCGTCTGCTCAGCAGGGCAAGGTTGCAGAAAAGCAGGCCATGACCGAACTGGTTGCTACTGTTGTTGTTGAGAACTTACCCGCAGTTCAGAATGCAGCCCGGGTTACCCCGCAGGGTAAGTCGGCACACGAGCTGGGGATTCAGCAGCTCAAAGAGAACAAGCTGCTCGCTGCGGAATCGAGTTTTACTCAGGAGCTGTTGCGGAATCCGGAGCATGTCGAAGCCCGCCTGCAGCTGTTTGCCCTTTTGGTTCAGCGCTCCCGACTTGATCAGGCGGAGCAAGTCGTCCGTGAAGGGCTGGCTCTTGACGGCAAAGAGTACCGCTTGCGTAAGGCCTACGCTCGACTGCTGGTTGAACGTCAGCAGGGCCAGTCGGCCATCGATCTTCTGGTCCAGAGGCCGCTTCCGACGGTTGCGGAAGATCTGGAGTATTTCGCTCTGCTCGCCGGGCTATTGCAGGACCGTGGTGATTACCGTCAGGCCAGTGGAATTTACCAGCAGTTGCTGCAGGTAAGACCACAGCAGGCGATCTGGTGGATGGGGCTGGGCGTTTCTCTTGAGCAGAGCGGTGACCGAAAGGGGGCTTTTGAGGCCTACCGGCAGGCCCAGCGCCTGCCCGGGTTGCGCAGCGATCTGCAGCAATTTGTCAGCAATCGCATTGAACTGATGCAATGACCATGAACTTAAGGCAGGTGCTTTGATGAACGAACAAACCAACCGACCACGACAGAAGATCCGGATCGGCGACCTCCTGGTCAAAAACGGGGTCATCAGTGACGAACAGCTGTTGCACGCTCTGGCGACCCAGAAAAAAACCGGTGGCAAGCTGGGCAACACTCTGGTCGAGTTGGGGCTGGTTACCTCGCACCAGTTTCATGAGTTCCTTGCCAATCAGCTGAGCCTGCCCTTTATCGATCTGATGCACTACAACTATTCGCCGGAGACCGTACGCCTGCTGCCGGAGACTGCGGCACGTCGCTTCCGCGCTATCGTTCTCAAGGAGGAGGCGGGCCACCTGCTGGTCGGTG
The DNA here is from genome assembly GCA_963677215.1 of Geopsychrobacteraceae bacterium. Lineage (GTDB taxonomy): Bacteria > Desulfobacterota > Desulfuromonadia > Desulfuromonadales > Geopsychrobacteraceae. Next base: position 4,228,552 of record OY781919.1, on the reverse strand, counting down.
TCGCTGATCCGACCGATATCTACGCCTACGATGAGCTGGCGAAATTGCTCAAGAAGCCGATCCGTCAGGCGGTTGTCTACGAAACAGAATTGCTCAAAGCTCTCGATACGGTTTATCGGCGGACTCAGGAGATTGTCACCATTGCCGAGGAGCTTGGTGAGGAGCTTTTCCAGGGGGATACCAACCTCGAGCAGCTGCTGACCGAAACCGCTATCGAGGATGCCCCGGTCGTGCGTCTGTTGCGCTCCCTGTTCGAGGATGCAGTCCAGGTAGGGGCGTCCGATATCCATATCGAACCGGATGAGAAGGTGCTGCGCATTCGCCAGCGGATCGATGGCGTGCTGCATGAGCAGGTCATGAAGGAGCGGCGTATTGCATCGGCGCTGGTTTCACGCCTCAAGCTGGTCTGCGGTCTGGACATCTCGGAGCGTCGCCTGCCCCAGGACGGTCGTTTCAATATTCGCGTCAAGGGGCGCAGCGTTGACGTGCGTCTCTCCACCATGCCGCTGCAGTACGGCGAATCGGTGGTCATGCGCCTGCTTGATCAGTCGAGCGGTATCCTGCAGCTGGAACATGTCGGCATGTCGGCAGCACTGTTGCGTCGTTTTCGTCAGCAGCTGCATAATCCGCACGGCCTGGTGCTGGTAACCGGTCCGACCGGTAGCGGTAAGACGACAACCCTCTATGGGGCGCTGAATGAACTGAACAGCACCGAGAAGAAAATCATCACCGTTGAGGATCCTGTCGAATATCGTCTGCCGCGGATCAATCAGGTTCAGGTTCATCCGAAGATCGGTCTCGATTTCGCCCGGGTTCTGCGCGCCGGACTGCGCCAGGATCCCGACATCGTTATGGTTGGCGAGATGCGTGACAAGGAGACCAGCGACATCGCTCTGCGTGCTGCGATGACCGGTCACCTGGTTCTGTCGACACTGCATACCAACGATTCGATCAGCACGGCGCTGCGCCTGATCGAAATGGGCGCCGAGGGCTATGTGGTCGCCAGTTCCTTGAGAGCTGTTCTGGCACAGCGCCTGGTGCGGCGCATCTGTGTCAGCTGCAGCTGTGCCGATGAGCTTGATGTCAACAGCCGCAGTTGGTTGAAAAGCTACAACGGCAGGGTTGGTCTGCCGGCGGAGAAAGAGCGTCAGTTCCTCCACGGAAGGGGCTGCCCGGCCTGTGGCAATACCGGCTACAGCGGGCGGATCGGTATTTTTGAACTACTGGAGATCAATTTCGATCTGGCCGATGCTTTGCGGCGCAACGACAGTGCCGGCTTCGCACTGACGGCCCAGCGCCTGCCTCAGTTTGTCAGTCTGACCGACAGCGCACTGAGTCTTGCGCTCGAAGGGGTAACAACCCTCGAAGAGGTCATGCGCATTGCCGGTCAGATCGATGAGAGCCTTGCCCAGTACAGTTCTTCTGACGCCGGTCATGTTGCAGACGAACCTGAACGGCCTGTACAGGATCGATAGATGCCTTATTTCCGCTACAAAATTCGTACGGCAGATGGCTCGATAGCAGAAGGGGAGGTCGAGGCCCTTTCTGCCGAGGCTCTGGCTTCGCAGTTTCAGATGAGCCAGGCGCTGCCGATCCGGATCGATGAAATTGCTCCGCCCAAGAGCAAGGGAGCCAGCCGCAGGATCAGCCTGCGCAGAAGGCCTAAGGTCGGTCTCGATGATCTGATCCTTTTCTGCCGCCAAATGTACACCTTGAACGCTGCGGGTGTCCCGCTGATCAGGGCGCTGCGTGGACTTGTAGAAACCTCCCGTAACGAAACGCTCGGCTTTGCCCTGGCCGAGGTTGTCGACGACCTGGAAGGCGGCATGGATCTGTCGGGTGCGTTCAGCCGTCATCTCAGTGTTTTTCCGCCTCTGCTCTGTCGGATGGTTCAGGTTGGTGAGGTGACCGGTAAACTGGAACAGGTTTTTCTTGAACTGGCCGGTTATTTCGAACAGGAGAAGGAGACGATCAGCCGGGTCAAGGCGGCGATGCGCTATCCGACATTTGTCGTTGTTGCTATCGTTATCGCCATTGTTTTCGTCAGCCTGTTTGTCATTCCAGCCTTTGAAAAGGTCTTTGCCAGTGCCGGTGCCGATCTGCCGCTGCCGACCCGCATCATCATGGGGTTGTCGAAGTTCATGATCGGTTACTGGCCGGTTCTGCTGGTGCTGGTCGTGCTGGTGTTTTTCCTGGTCAGAAGAACTTTGAAAACTGAGAAGGGGCGTTACCTCTGGGACCGTTACAAGCTGAGGATCCCGCTGGCTGGAGATATTGTCCTGCGTTCGACCCTGGTGCGCTTTTCACGCGGTTTCAACATGGGTTATACGGCGGGGATTCCACTGTCTCAGGCGCTTGGCTTCACGGCGCGGGCGGTCAACAATGTCTATGTCGGCGAGAAGATCGAACTGATTCGTAACGGTGTCGAGCGGGGCGATACCCTGACCCGCAGTGCGACCCAGAGCGGGTTGTTTACTCCGCTGGTGCTGCAGATGCTTGCGGTCGGCGAAGAGTCGGGCGCTGTCGATACCATGCTCAAGGACGTCGCCGATTTTTACGAGCGTGAGGTCGATTACGATCTCAAGAGTCTCTCCAGTGCCATCGAACCGATCATGATTATCCTGATCGGCGTCATGGTACTGATCCTTGCTCTGGGCGTGTTCCTGCCGATGTGGAATTTAGGCAGTTTGCACAGGTGATACATTTTTGCACTTGATTAAACATATATAATGAAGGATAATTTTAAAAATCCAATGAAGAATGATCAGGGGTTTACGCTCCTGGAGATGATCGTCGTGATCATTGTCGTCAGTATAATTGGATTTGTGGCCTTGACCTATTATCAGAAGCTGATGGTCGATGTCGAGCGAACCAAGATTCAGCACGACGTCGGAGTGATGCGCAGCGCCATCGGCATTCAGGTTGCGAAATACTTCGTCTCCGGTGAAAAACATCAGTTGGACGAGTTGGTTGGCAGCAACCCGATGGACCTGCTCGACGAACGGCCAGAAAACTACCGGGGAGCCTATCCAGGCATTGCACTAAATGAGCTGGATACCGGGTTCTGGTATTTCGACAGCAGTGCCGGGATTCTCTATTATGTTGTGCGCAATGATCGCTATTGCCAGACCGTACTGGATGATCCCAAGCGGCTGGAGTTTAAGATTTCTCCAATCCTAGCCGATAAGGGCGTGAACGGAGGAAAGAGCATAGAAGGATTGACTCTCAGGGAGTCTGAGCCGTATCGCTGGTTGAGTCCCTGGGATTGAATTAATTGATATTGACGAGTTTTCACAAGAAGAAAAGGAGACAGTAAAAAATGCGTAACCAAAATGGTTTTACCCTGATCGAACTGGTTGTTGTTATCGTTATCCTGGGTATTCTGGCCGCCGTTGCGGTGCCGAAGTTTGTCGATATGCAGGTTGATGCAAGAAAATCTGCTGTTCAGGGGTTGTATGGTGGGATCAAGAGTGCCGTTGCTCTGGCTCATGCCCAAGCTCTGGTTTCCGGGACCGCGTCTGGTTCTGACATTACAATGGAAGATGCGAGCGTGACCATACTGAATGGCTATCCTGATGAAACTGATATCGCCATCGCTCTGGATCATCAAGGCTTTACCTATGATGCCACTAGTGGAAATGCTGTTTTTACCCTTGATTCCTACAGTGGTTCGAATGGATGTGAAGTCGAATACCAGATGAATGCAACCGATACGGCTCCGACAGTGACGATGGATGATGATTGCGACTAAGCGGGCTTCCGCGCAATCCATATCTCTTGCTTGTCTGTAGATAAATGGAGCCTTGTGGCTCCATTTTCTTTTTATTGACGAATTATGGCGATAAGACAGCAAAAATTTGAAGCAGGATTTACTCTGGTCGAACTGGTTGCGGTGATACTGCTTCTGGGGATTCTGGCAGCTTTCGCTCTGCCCAAGTTTTTTGAGCTTGGTAGCTACAGCGGACGTGCGGCTTATGATGAGGTCGCCTCTGCGCTGCGCTATGCTCAGAAACTGGCTGTCGCCGGTGGCTGCGATGTGCGTGCGCAGATCTCAGCTACGGGCTACTCTCTTCAACAGCTTGATGGCTGCACCAGCGGCAGTTTCGTCGTTCTTAACGACAGTCATCCTGTTTCTCAAAACAGTTTCACTGGTGTTGCCATTTCACCGGCCGTCACCATCGATTTTGATGCCATGGGGCGGGCGTCAAGTTCAACGACGATCTTGGTTGACGGCCGAAATATCAGCGTTGTGGCAGAAACCGGCTACGTGGGGGCGCCATGAGTGCTTGTTTTTCTCCACGGAATAACAGGGGCTTTACCCTGATCGAACTGGTCGTTGCCATGGTTGTTCTGGCGATTGCTATGAGCGGGGTTATGCTGGCCATCAATTATGCCACCAGTCATTCCGCAGATCCCGTGTTACGCCAACAGGCGCTGGCGATCGCCGAATCCTACATGGAAGAGATCTGTCTGAAATCGGTCAGCGACCCGGATGGTATAGATAGCGAAGGTTCTCGCGCCTTCTATGATGATGTCGATGATTATAATGGTTTGAATGACAACCCGGGTAACGGGGGTGCCAAGGATGCGTATGGTAATCCGCTCAGCGGGCTGTCCGGCTATTCTGTTTTCGTAAGCACTGTTGCAGCAAGCTTTGGCCCGACGGGGCCGCCTGATGCGACTGTTTCGGGTTATCGCATTGAGGTGACAGTGACCGATCCGGCCGGGCAAACTCTGCTCTTAAGCGGTTACCGGGCTGATTATTGATCGCGGGGAGCAATGAAACTGTCAGGCATAAATAAGCAGTGTGGCTTCACCCTTGTGGAGTTGATCGTCGTTATCCTGGTTATTGGGATTCTCGCTGCTTTAGGCGGGAAGCTGATTGTCGCGCCGGTCAAGGGATATACCGATCTGGCCAGAAGAACGCGGCTGGTGGATCAGGCCGAGATGGCCCTGCGCCGCATGCAGCGGGATATTCGTCACGCCCTGCCGAACAGTATCCGTGTCGACGGCAGCGGACAGTACCTGGAACTTATCAATACCCTGGATGGCGGGCGCTATCGGGCTTATCCCGACGGAGCCAGTGGAGATGTCCTGGATTTTGCCAGTAGCGATACGGAGTTTGATGTCCTCGGCAATCTGACGCGCGTACCGCAGGATGGAGATTCCATCGTTATCTATAACGTGACATCGAGCGGTTCCGTTGCCAATGCCTATGCGCTAACGCCTGATAACAGAACCTTGGTTGGTACCGGTAGCACAAATTCTCATCTTGTTATGGCGACAGGGTTTCAGTTTGCCCACAGGTCTCCTTACCAGAGGTTCTTCCTGACGGACGGACCGGTGACTTACGGCTGTGTCTCTGGCTCTCTGGTTCGCTATGATGGTTACGGGTTCAGTGCGACTCAGCCGACACCCACAAGTGGCGGGGCTCAGGTGACCTCCGGTGTGACCGGCTGCACGTTCAGCTATGATCCGGGGGCCAGTCAGCGTGCCGGGTTGGTCACCCTGGAACTGACCTTGAGCGAGGAGGGGGAGACCATTACCTTGCTGCATCAGATTCATGTGGTGAATGTGCCATGAAAGGTTTAGTCCGCTATCATAATCAGGCCGGGTTTACCCTGGTTCAGGCGATCTTTGCCGTGGTTGTTCTCAGTTTGCTGGGAATCACCATGATGCGTTTGATCGGTGTCCAGAGTGCGACGTCGGTCATGGCCGTTCAGCAGGCGAGGGCCTACCAGGCTGCCCGTAGTGGGCTGGATTGGGGAGCGGCACGGGCTGCACATGCTGCGGATGACTCAGAATGCAACGGTATTTTTGATGTTGATGCCTTTTCGGTAACGGTTATTTGTACAAGTCAATCCTTCACAGAAGGGGCGACAGGGCCGTACAACATCTATCGTATCAGCGCGTCGGCAGTCTATGGAACTGTTGGATCCGTAGATTATATCTCCAGGACAGCAGAGATAAGGGTTGGTTTTCCATGAGATTGACAAGTCGTAGATTATGGATAGCTGTTTTGATCTTGTTCCCTTTGTTCTGGTTTGCATCGGTCGCCGAAGCGGCCAGAACCATTACCGCTGTTTCCCTGAACGGATCGATGTCCGGTACCGTTACCGTTGAGGTATCCTCATCCATAGCGATTGAAGTTTTTGTCAGGACGACTAATCCTGATTATCGCTGGCGAACGACAAGCTGGAGTGTCGATGGTGGTCCGGAAATCTGCGTCAATACCAAAAATTTCAATACGATGCCGGGTGATTTCACAGATTCCTTCACCATGAGTTCTCCCGCTTCAGAAGGAACTCATACCTTTGAATTTATTGCCTATGAGGATAATGGTTGTGGGGGAGGTGCCAGTGCGCCTTTTTCGCGGCAGTTTGAAACTGTTTCAAGCCTGTCTGTAACCCCTGTCAGCGCATATTATTTCGACGAATCTAGTTGGGATGGTACCTCCGGAGAAGTTTCCGACGAAATTGCAGGAAATAACGGAACCGTTTTTAATGGTGCCAATACTGGCGATGATGGCCAGATCTGTCGGGCCGCCAGTTTTGACGGAAACAATGATTATCTTGAGATCCCGAACCTTTCGGATACCCTGAATGGTACGGCCAGCATGGCGTTCTGGATCCGAACGACGCAAGCCGGCAACGACACCAGCTGGCTTGCTCCTGGAGTGGCCGGTATCGAAGATGATGGTGGGGTTGATGATATCTTCTGGGGATGGCTGGATGCAGCCGGACATATAGGAGTTGGAACAGGAAACAATTACTCGGCGAAATCTACGACACAGGTCAACGATGGAGACTGGCACCATGTTGCGTTGACCAGAAATGCCGGAAGTGGAGCCTATACAGTTTATATAGATGGCGTTCTGGAAAATTCCGGGACGCTGGCGACGGGATCTATCGGTAACAGCTACTCAAGTATCGGCCGTATGGAAGATTCTGCCGGGACACCGATCTATTTTGCGGGTGACCTCGATGAGCTCTATGTCTATGACAGTGTCATCGACTCCACTGCAGTTGCAGCACTTTTCACTGATTCAAGGCAGTGTGAAAAGGTCAGTTGTTCGTCCGTCTTTACCAGCGCTTTGCAGAATACCACTTCGGCTGGCCGGATTATAATTGGTTGGAATGGACAGATTCTCAACGACCCGGATAACCAACTCGAAACGGCAAACAGCATCTCTTACAACAGCTATGGGCTTGAAACCTGTGGTGATGTCGATTGTACTCCAACCGGTACTGCTGCGGACAGTATCGTTCTGGATGCTTTTGCAACAACCTCAAGTACCAATGATGTCAATCTGGCCTATGGCTATGGTACCTACAGTCTAGCCGATGAGGCCTACCGGCAGTTGTCATCAAATGGTAACGGAACTGTAATTCGCGATGATGGTGCCCATTCAGTCTATCACATTGCCGAGTTGAACCTTGGTTATCAGGACCAGTTGATTTTGCAGGGTGGCCATGATTACTGGATCGAGAATTTAAATTTTGCCACGGAAAATGTCATCAGTGTTGAAGGTAGTGGTACAGCCAGGCTTTATCTCGGTTCAGATGTTGATATGCAGTGGGCTGGCCGCATCAATACCAGTGGGGCGGTCGGTCAGTTGCTGGTTGTCGCTTATGGAAATGTCAATTATGCAATTCAGAATACCGAGACAAAATTCTTATTGTACAGCGCCGGCAATGTCACCATTGCCAACAATGCCTATTTCAACGGAGCCATAGCGGCCGCAGGGGATATAACCCTTCAATCGAGTAACGCCCGTGTCGTTTACTCCTCTTCCGGTGTTGCAAGTATCGATGGGGGAGGCTTTTGTGCCCCCGAGGAGAGCCTGACCTGTTTCAACGACGACTTCAACCGGACCGACCTGGGTAGCGACTGGGCTGTTTCGAGCCGTTACGGAAGTTTCGGGACGCCGCGTATCGTCAATAACCGATTGCGCCTGACCGATTCCTCAACCTATGTCGCCACTGTCGCATCACTGTTACGGCTGTTCCCCGGTGCCGGAAACAAAATCATCTATGAGTTCGATCAGTATGCCTATAACGGTTCAGGTGCCGACGGAATGACGGTCGTGTTGTCCGATGCCTCTGTGACCCCGGTGCCGGGTGGTTATGGTGGATCTCTGGGTTACGCTCAGCGTTCCGGTCAGAGTGGATTTACCGGAGGCTGGCTGGGGATGGCTATTGATGAGTTCGGTAACTTTGCCAATGACAACGAGGGGCGTGGTGACGGAGGTACCCCAACGGCTCGCGTACTTGATTCTGTGACAGTACGTGGTTCCGGTGCCGGAATGATCGGTTATCTTCTTCACGGCAACAGTGGCAATTTATTGTCCGCAACGGGGGTCGGTATTGATAATCCAAGCAGTACAGCGGCCGCCTATGGTCATAGATACCGGGTGACTGTCGATCACACCGATAATATCCATGCCTATGTCACAATAGATCGTGATATCAATGATGGCAGCGGCTACCAGACCATCATCGGCCCTTACGATGCTATGGTACAAACCAACCAGGCTGCGGTACCAACCAACTGGCTGATCTCGATGACCGGTTCGACCGGCGGCTCAAGGAATATTCACGAGATCGACAACCTGCAGGTCTGTGCGACCTATATGAGCGGTTACAACACGATAGATCATTACCGGATCTATCATGACGGTTCGGGGCTTACCTGCAGCCCGGAATATGTCACCGTTCAGGCCTGCATGGATGCTGACTGTACTGTGACCTACGCCGGTCAGGCTTCAGTCGTATTGACAACCAGCAGTGGCTGGAACTCGACACAGTCTTTCCTGAGCGATCTCAGCAACAATGCCTATCTTCGTTCGACGTCACCTGGGGCTGTAACCTTCAATGTCGTCGGCAGCAGTAGCGATTTTGTTGCGGATAACAGCCCTCGTTGTTTTATTGGTACAACAGAACAGACTGATTGTACGATGACGTTTTACGACTCCGGATTCATCTTTGATGTGCCTGATCATGTTGCCGCAACCTCTCAGTCTGTGACCCTCTCAGCAGTGCGAACCGATGTCACGACCCAACAGTGTGTTCCCGGCTTTGCCAGTGTCACCCACAATCTGGCCTTTTCGTTCGCTTACGATAACCCGACCATCGGGACTCTGCCGGTCAGTGTCAACAGCAACTCTATAGCCAGTGGCGAGACCGACCTTGCTCTCAGCTTCGATGCAAATGGTGAGACGACGCTCGATGTGAGCTATGCCGATGTGGGCCAGATCACCCTGGCGGCCAACTATGCAGGCTCTGTGGCAAACGGAGATGATGGACTGGTGATGACCGGCAATGACAGTTTCATCACCCGGCCGGATCATTTTGACCTGACCATTCCTGCTAACCCCAGTCCGGTGGCGACCAATGCTCTGGGCGGGGTGCTGACCCATGCCGGGGACAACTTTAATGTCGAGGTATCTGCCCGCAATGCCAACGGGGATGTTACACCGAATTACGGGCGCGAGGTGACGTCTGAAAGCGTTGGTCTGAGTGCAACCTTGGTTGCTCCTGCCGGTCAGAGCAATCCCGGCATTGCTGGTAGCTTCAATGCTTTTGGCAGCGACTGCGATGGAGTTAGCAGGGCAGGCTATGCCTGTGGCCAGTTCAGTTGGAGCGAGGTTGGCATCATCACTCTGGCACCGCAGGTGGCGGACGGCAACTATCTGGGCAGCGGCAATGTCACAGGCAATACCAGTGAAAATGTCGGCCGTTTCATCCCGGCCTATTTCTCGGTTGCTGATAACGGTCCGAGCTTTGCTGATGCCAACGGCAGTTTTACCTATCTGGGCCAGCCGTTCAGCTACCTGGTGCCACCGCGTTGGACTGTGTCTGCGCGCAACCGCAGCGGTGGGATCACAAGCAACTACGGTGCAGACTTCTGGCACCTCAATTCAGCGTTGACCCAGCGCAGCTATCAGGACAACAGCGGTTCTCTCGGCGGGCTCACGGTCACGACATCCGGTGCCGTCAGCTGGAGCGGGACCGGGGACTATGACGGCACCGGTCTGGTCTCTCTCACCGGTGAGTATCTGAGCTATGTGAAGACGGCAATTGCCGAAGGGCCGCTGAACACCAATATCGATCTGATTTTGGCGGTCGCCGATCTGACCGATTCCGATACTGTCTGCTACGACGCGCAACCCAATGGAACCTGCGATGCCTATAAGATTTCCGCCATTGCCGGAACTGAGCAGCGCTACGGGCAGTTGCTGGTGCAGAATGCCTACGGGCCGGAAACCATGGATCTGACCATTCCGGTTCTGGTCGAGTATTTCAACGGCAGCGCCTTTGTTCAGAATATCGCCGACAGCAGCACCACTGTCGCGAGCACAAATCTGTCCCTTTCCGAATATACTGGAATCCTGGTTGCTGGTGATACGACCCCAGTCGGAGGCGGGACTCTCTCCTTGGGGGCCTCCCAGGCGATCAGTCTGTCGGCACCGCTGGGCTCTCACGAGGGGAGCGTCAAGCTTGACTATAACTTGAGTGGCTGGCCCTGGTTGCGTCTGCAGGATGGAACCGATCCGACGGCCCGGGCGAGTTTCGGTATTTACAAAGGGAATGAAAAACTGATTTACATGCGCGAATCGCTCTGGTGAAACAAAAGAAAGGTCCTGCCGATGAATCAGCAGAACCTTTCTTGTAGCTTTGTTCCCGGAAGCAATTTCTAATCTTAATCAGGAAGGATTGTCGAGCAGCTTTCTGGCATTCACGGTTTCGTCACTGTGAGGATACTGATCGGCTAGTTTCTGGTAGGTGTCCAGTGCCTTGTCAAGCTCATCGGCGGCGATATAGGCCTTGATCAGGTAGTAGTAGGCCTCGTTGCGATAATAGTAGTCCGGAAAATCGTTGAGTGCCGATTCCAGACGTTTGATGGCTGGTTGGTATTTTTTGGTTCGCAGATAAAACCAGCCGACGTATACTTCGTGATCAACCAGTCTTGTCCTGCAGCGCAGTATCAGGTTTTCTGCTTCCTGGCTGTGTGGATTGGTCGGGAAATCCCGGTTCATCCGCTCAAATGATTTGAGCGCGTTTTCAGTACTGGTCTGGTCCCGGTCGGCGGAGAGGATCTGATTGTAGTAGCTCATGCCCTGTTTGTAGAGGAGTTCGGCAATACGAAAATCCTGGGGGTACTGCTTGATGAAGGCTTCGTAAGCTACTGCGGCCTCATCGTAGCGTTTGTCAGCGTAGTAGATGTCGGCGATCTTGATTTCAGCCAACATGCTCAGGTCGGGGGAGTAGAAGGTGTCTCGGACGCCTTCCCAGGCCGTTATGGCCTGATCATATAGACCAGCCTCGGTGTAGTGTTCTGCCTGTTGTAGCTGTTCTGCAGCCGTTGGTTGAGGCTTGACCTTATTGCCACATGCTGCCAGCAGCAGAATGAAAGATAGAAAAAAAACAGCCCGAAAAAATTTGGTCATGGATTTCCCTTTGCCATCAATTCAGTTATCGTCACAAGAAGCTACGGAATCTTGGGGGGTTTGTCAATCATCTTGGGCTGAGACCAACCCGGACAGGTAGATTTTTTCCCCATCTTTGACCAGACCGATGTCTGCCAAAATGGAACCTTACTCAGGACATATTTTAATGAATGACTTCAGTCGTGAGCGAATCTCTGTTAAATTACTGAAGCATATTTTTCACATGTCGTTGGTTACAGAAAAACAGGAACTTTCATGTTAAAGAGATTGATACAGGTCTTTGCCCCAATTGGACAAGACAGAATCCCTGATTTTGAACGGATTCCGTTGGCCGCTGCCGTGTTGCTGCTGGAAGTGGCTCACAGCGATGGTGAGTTTCATGGCACCGAAAGTGCTTTGATCGGCCAACTGCTACAGCAGCACTTTCAGGTTTCTGAAGATGCTGTAAACGAATTACTGATTCTGGCTGAGCAGGCAAGACAGCAGAGCTCCGATCTGCATCAGTTTACCCGGGATATCAACAGATCGTTTACCCAGCCGGAAAAAGAGCGGATCATCAGGGCTGTCTGGCAACTTGTTTACGCAGACGGGCGTCTCGATCATTTTGAGGAAGCTCTCATGCGCCAGCTTGGATCCCTGATCGGCCTGTCCCACCGGCAACTGATTGAGGCGAAACTTGATGTCAGTAAAAGCTGATCTGAACCTGGCCAATGTTATCCACTGGGGGCACCGGCTACTTTCAGAAGTCGTCTCAGAAGGGGACCTGCTTGTCGATCTGACGGCTGGAAATGGCTATGATACTCTGGCTCTGAGCAGGATGGCAGGCAGCAGCGGGCAGATTATCGCCTGTGATATCCAGTGTCAGGCGCTTGATGCGACGGAGTCTCGTCTTGCGGATGCCGGATTGAGCTGCCGGAGGCATCAGGGGGGTAACCCGCTGCCTGGACAACCGGGTATCGATCTGATCCAGATCGATCATGCCGAGATCGCTTCGCTGCTGCCGGGGGCGCCTTCTGGTATCATTGCCAATCTGGGTTATCTGCCGGGCGGTGATCAGAGTCTGATCACCCGGCCGGAAACGACGCTCAGGGCATTGGCATCCTGCTGTAATTTGCTGGCCAAAGGGGGGCGGATGGCGATTGTCGTTTATCCTGCTCACGCGGGGGGAGCTGAAGAAGCTGCCGAAGTCAGTCGTTTTTTTTCAGAGCTTGAACCGCAGTGCTATCAGGTTGTGCAGATACGTATTTGCAACAGGTCGCAGGCTCCCTTTCTGATATTGACAGAGAAGAGATGTGTGGCATGAAAAAATTAATGATGTACAGTCTTTTTGCTGTGTTGTGTCTGCTGTTTTCGCTGCAGGCTGCTCCTTTGCTGGCAGCCGATGTTGAATCGGGGCAGGGCGCAGATGTCGTTCTGGTCAGTAGCACGGAGGATGATGACTGGGAGGATTTTGAAAGCGCTTTTTCTGACCCGGATTCGAAGCAGGAGGTATATCACCAGGAGGCTCTGATTGCCGATCCCCTGGAACCTTTTAACCGTGGTGTTTTCTGGGTCAATGACAAGCTTTACTTTTACGCCATCAAGCCCGTTGCCAAAGGATTCCGGGTCGTCCCAAGGCCCGCGCGGGTTTCGGTGAAGAATTTCTTCTTCAATCTTGCGTCACCAGTCAGAATCGGCAACTGCCTGCTGCAGTTCAAATTTCGTGATTTTGGCACAGAAGTCTACCGTTTTGTGTTCAACTCGACTTTTGGTGTTGCTGGTCTTTTTGATGTGGCCGACTCCTATGCCGGGGTCAAGCCGACAATTGAAGATTTTGGCCAGACCCTTGGCTATTACGGGTTCGGTCACGGGCTTTACCTGGTTCTGCCGATCGTTGGTCCCTCAAGCCTGCGAGATGCCGCCGGCAGTTTTGTCGATTCTTTCGCCGATCCGCTGCGTTATGCCGATCTTGAGTCTTTTGAATATGTCGGAATCAAGACCCTGGATGTCGAGAACCGCCTTTCTCTTGATCAGGATACCTACGAAGGAATCGTCAGGGATTCCCTCGATCCTTACCTGTTTATTCGCTCTGCGTACGCTCAGAGACGCCTCGCTCAGGTCGGTAAGAATGGCTACAATCTGAATATTTTCAGTGGTCCGTTGTTTGACGGAGACTGGTTAAATCCACTTGACTGGTTTGGAGTTTACTAAGGATGAAAAGTTTGTTGCTCGGCCTTGTGCTGTTGTTGCTCATGGCTCCCGGAGTCTTTGCTCTCTCAGATCCTCAGATCGAAGTAGAAAAAGTCGTCAATACCGTTCTGGAGGTCCTGAAAAGCAAGGACATGTCCCTGGCGGACAAAAAAGCCCGGATCAGTACCCAAGTCCAGGATTTTCTCGATGTCGAGTCGATGTCGCGCCGGACTCTCGGGGGGTACTGGGACAGCGCGTCCACAGAACAGCGGAAACATTTTGAAAGCCTGTTCGTCAAAGTGATGGAGGGAACCTATCTGAACAAGGTAGATGATTATTCCAGCGGTTCGGTGCTGTTTGTCAAAAAACGGGTCAAGGACGACAAGGCGATTATCGATACGATTATCAAATCCAATGACCTGGAAATTCCCGTTCAGTACCGGTTGATCTACGGAACAGAACGCTGGCAGGTTTTTGATCTGGTTATTGATGGCGTCAGCCTGATCAAGAACTACAGCTCGACCTATAGCGAAATTATCCGGCGGGATGGTTATGACGGTCTCTTTGCCCTGATGGAAAAAAAAGTTCAAGAGATGGCTGCCCAGTAAATTCCAAAACGGGTTGTGGCCTGCTGGCAACCCGTTTTTTTTGGGGGGGTAGCTCCTTTCATTCCCCTTTTGTTCGTCCGGTGAGGGGATTCGTTTTTCAAGTCTTTGGTCAGACGGATGCCTGCAGGCAGAATTCTATTTTTTGCAGCAATATTTCGAGTTTGCAGGGTTTGGGTATGAACCCGTCAGCTCCCGCCTTGAGCGCTTTTTGAACCCGCTCGTCCTCAAGAAAACCGGATGTCATGATGAACTTCGCCCTGGGATTGATCTCCCTGATCCTGTAGAACGCTTCGTCACCTGAGGTGATCGGCATTTCCAGATCGGCAATGATCAGGTCGATATCCTCCGCTGCTTGCTGGTACTGTTCGATCAGTTCCTGCCCATTCTGGGCCGTCATCACCCTGTGACCAAAGGTTTCGAGGCCGGAGCTGAGCGTTTCGATGATTGCAGGATTATCATCCGCCAGCAGGATGCTGCATGAGAACGGAGGGGAACCTGCCAGGTTCAGGGCCGGTTCTCGTCGTTGTTCAGTCTGTTCCGGGATTGGCAGGTATATGCTGACGTCAGTCCCCCGGTTCTGTTCCGATTTGATGACTATCTTCCCCTGATGTTGCGAGATGGTGTTGTGGGCCATGGTCAGCCCCAGTCCCGTGCCGACACTCTTCTCCTTAGTGGTGAAAAAGGGGGTGAAGGCATGTGCAAGGTTGTCCTTGGAGAAGCCGACGCCATTATCGCTGATGCGAAGCTGGACATAATTCAATGTTTCGGTGTGCCCTGTCGAGCCGGGCTCTGCAGCCATGATGTCGATGGTTACCTGCCCTCCTTGACGACAATCTGGTTTCCGCATGATCGTTGTTGCGTGATAGGCGTTGATGAGAATATTCAACAGAGCCTGTTCGAGAAGGCCGCGGTTTCCGTGTGTCCTGTGTTCTTCGATAGGGGGCTGATAGACCAACTGTACGCTGCGATCCATGGTGGTCCGGCAGATCTGGACAATATCGGCTACCGCATCTGTCAGTGAGAAACAGGTGAAATCGACAGAAACCCTTCCACTTATAGCGGCCAGACTCTTGGTCGTGGCGACGCCTTTTTCAACTGCTTTGGATATATTCGAAACATAGCTTTTCAGTTTTACGATCTGTTGCGCTTCCAGTTTGTTCATCTTCAGGTCGAGCATGCTTGCCGAACCACTGATCACTGCCAGAACATTGTTGAAGTCGTGGGCGACTCCTCCTGCCAGGCTGTTGATCACCTCCAGTTTCTGCGACTGGACCAACAGTTCTTCTTTGGCCGAAATTTCAGTGACATCGTCAATCAGAACCAGGGCCTGAGCGCTTTCTTCGGCGACAATGGGGCGTAGCCGGATATTGACAAGGAGATTCGTTCCGTTGCCGAGAACGATCTTTTGACGATAAAAGCTGACCGGTTCTTTGGCCTGTAGGGCAGTGAGCAGTTTGTCCGCGAAGTTATGCAGAAACGGAAAATCGTCGATGGTCAGGACCTTTGTCTCGGTCGGGGGGGCACCAAGCCACTGTCTGGCATGTCTGTTGAGGTGGGTGATGAGCCCTTCAGCGTTGATCGAGAAGATGCAGGAGTTGACCGAATCGAACAGGATATTGAGGTTCTTCTGCTGGGCGACGGCTTCGTCTTTGGTTTTACGCATCAGATCCTTTTCCCGGATCAGTGAGTCGCATTGAAGACCTGGCGCCTCAGCCTGATGTTGACCAGCCAGACGGCCATCACCAGTGCACAGCAGAGAATAACGACAATCGAGATGATGACCAGCGTCCAGGGGATTTTGTAACCCAGGGTGGCTGGCGACCATTTAGCTTCGATCGCCTGCTTTTCAATGGGGGAGATCTGGCTTATTCCGTATTCTAGTTGGGCCAGTAGCGGTTCGTTGCCAGACCACACTGCAGCATGCAGTGGATGACTGTAAAGTGGCTCATCCGGATAATTGAGCAGGAGCAGGTCTGTATTGTGAACGGCAAAGACCAGGCTGATATCGTTTGCTATAAATGCGTCTATTTTCCCCTGCTTCAGGTTGTTAATTATCTGCTGAAAAGAGTCAAAGTGCAGCAGGGTAC
This sequence comes from Geopsychrobacteraceae bacterium, assembly GCA_963677215.1. GTDB lineage: Bacteria > Desulfobacterota > Desulfuromonadia > Desulfuromonadales > Geopsychrobacteraceae. The sequence goes on along the minus strand of OY781919.1, from coordinate 4,212,239 downwards.
TCTTGCTCAGAATCTCCGGGGCAAGAAATGGCTCATCCTCTTTGATGATGCCGAGGCGAAGGTTGAGTCTTGCCAGTTTGGCCAGCTGAAATTTCTTCAGCGTATAGAGATAGTAATGATAAGCGTAGTAAGGCTTTGTGCGGGGCAGGTCCTCTTGTTCCGGGAGATTGGCGATCAGGTCGATAGCTCCCGCCTGCAGTTGATCCTTCAGCTGGCTCTGTGTGCCCGCAACGAAAGTGACCTGAACCCGGTTGTTCTCTCCCCATTTCGACCAGAAATCGACCAACGCTCCCTGGGGAACTCCATCCCTGGAGACGAATTCAAGGGTTTTCAGGTTGTTGTGAATTCCGATGGTCAACTGCTTGGGCAGGGCCAATGCTCCCTGACACAAGAGCAGGAGAAGAAGCGTCGTGAAGAATGGTGTCAGACGCATTGGGACGATTCCTCTGTTCTGCTTCTGCTCTTGCGTCTTAGCAGTTTGATCAGAAAGAACCCCAGATAGGCACTCAGGATCTTGTCGCTGAAGCTGTTCGGGATGCGCCCCCAGAAGGCACTCTGCAGGATCGATTGGCCGCTGTCGACGAATGAAGCAACGAGTTTGTCAACGCCGTGACCGGTAATCCCTCCAAACATGTAGGTTGCAATTGGCGCCGCCAGTATGGGCGCAATCAGTGCGGCCACAGCTCCGATGATCAGTGGGGCGTACCAACGGTGGTAGCCTTTCAGGGCAATGGCCAGATAGCCGGTTGCGATCCCTATGGCACAATTGACCAGCGCGAAGGGGATTGAGACGCTGGTATGGACGACCCCCTGCATTGTATTGGTCAGCAGCCCGACCAGACAGCCGAACCAGGGGCCAAGCAGGGCGGCGGCTAGTATTGTTCCTATTGTGTCTAGAAAGAGCTGAGGGAAAACCTTCAGCGCAAGGCAGGTGCCGATAAAGTTGATGGCCAGAGAGAGTAGAATAATGCCGATGATGTGTCTCTGTTTCATGTCACCTTCCCAGAACGGTCGTTGCTAATACGCCCTTCTGATTCAATTGCATTGAATTTATGCACAGCCGGATGTTGTCCTTATGGAACTGTCTAAACTGATATTGACATATAGTACTGAAAAGACTGCTTCTGCGCGACTTTAAAAAACATCTGTCGAAAAACTATAATTGAGCGGAATGAGCAGTCGACATGGTTGCTGGTAACGCAGCGTCTTGAGGGCCGCCGAAGATTTCTGTTTGTGAAAAACTGTTGCATCTCTGCTGAACGGAGTATAGTGATGCCTCATAACCAACAATCGATCAGATCCGCTGTGAGTATGCCATGACTGCCAAAGATCCCAAGGAACGTTTTTTATGGCGGCGCTTTATCGCCATCGCTTACCCCTATTTTTTTGAACGCAATCGCTATGGCGGTCGTCTGACCCTGCTGCTGATGCTGTTGCTGCTGATCTTTCTGTTCGGTCTGCTGTTTCTGCTCGTCTCCGCAGTGGTCCTGGCGGGGGATAGTCTGGCCCCGGAGTTGACCGCGCGTCTGGCCCGGGGACTGACGGGCACCGTCCGCTCGACCTTCGATTCTGCGGCAATAGCCTTTCCGGTCCTCGCCCTTGTCGGCCCGGCGCTGGTCTTTTTCGGTTTGCGCCGTTCGCTGCGCTCCCACGGCAAGGCCTGGTTGCTACTGGCAGTGGTGCTGCTGCTTTCGCTGTCGGTCACCGGGATTAATGTCGCCTTCAGCTACATCGGCAACTTCTTTACCAACGCCCTGGTCGGCAAGGATGAAAGTTCTTCCTATTTCTTTGTCATCATCTACTTCTGCGGTTTTTTGATCGGGATTCCGATCGTTGCTTTCTATGGCTATGTCCGTGATTACCTCGGCATGCACTGGCGGGAGTGGATGACAACCAGCTTTGTGAGCCAATACTTCAGCAACCGCTGTTATTACGAGATCGAGAATCGTTCCGATATCGATAACCCCGACCAGCGGATCATGGAGGATATCCGCACCTTCACCCGCACCTCGCTGGCTTTTCTGCTGATCCTGCTCGGCTCGCTGATGGACCTGATCTCCTTTACCGGGATTCTCTGGTCGAAGTCGGTTCTTTTGGTGGTTGTGGTTCTTGCCTATTCGGTCATCGGTACCCTGATTACCCTGCTGATCAGTCGTCGGCTGGTCAAGCTAAATTTCAATCAGCTGCGCTACGAGGCCGATTTTCGCTATTCCCTGATACATGTCCGTGACAACGCCGAATCGATCGCATTTTACCAAGGGGAGTCCTCCGAGCTGAGCAATATCCGTTCGCGCTTTCGACAGGTGATCGGCAACTTCGGCCTGCTGATCGGCTGGCAGCGGAACCTGTCGTTTTTCACCACGGCCTACAGCTATCTGCCGATGGTCCTCCCTTTTGTCGTTCTGTTTCCGCTCTATTTCAAGGGGCAGATCGAATACGGTGACATGGTCCAGGCCAACTTTGCCTTCATGCAGGTCTACGGGGCGCTGTCGCTGATCGTCGGGCAGATCGAGGATATCACCAACTTTGCCGCCGGGGTGCAGCGTCTCTCAAGTTTCTCACAGGCCCTGGAGACAGAAGAACAGCAGGCCGCCGGTATTCACCTGGAGGAAGGGGCGAGCTTTGCCCTTGAGACGCTGACATTGCAGCCACCGAACCAGAGCCGAACCCTGATTCAGAGACTCAGCCTGGAGCTGCCTGCGGAGCAGAATCTGCTGATTGTCGGCCCGAGCGGGATCGGTAAGAGTTCGCTGCTGCGGGCCATTGCCGGGCTCTGGACACAAGGGCAGGGGACGATCAGAACCCCGGCACACGCTGAGATATTCTTTCTGCCTCAGAAACCCTACATGATTCTCGGCACCCTGCGCGATCAGCTGCTCTACCCGCGGGTCGAGAACAATATCAGCGAGGAACAGCTGCAGGAGGTTCTGGCCCTGGTCCAGTTGCCCGATCTGGTCGAGCGGGTCGGTGGTTTTGCCACCGACCTGGACTGGGCGGACCTGCTCTCGCTCGGTGAGCAGCAACGGCTTGCCTTTGCCCGCCTGTTGATCAATCGTCCGCGTTTTGCCGTTCTCGACGAGGCGACCAGTGCCCTCGATACGAAAAACGAAGGACGGCTCTATCAGTGTCTTACACAGCTCGGTATCCACTATATCAGCGTCGGTCACCGCCCGAGCATCATGGCCTATCACGACCTGGTGCTGGAGCTCAAGAGCGAGGATCAGTGGCAGCTGCTGCTGGTCGATGACTATCTTAAGGTGAACAGCTGAACTCTTTTTGGTCGCATTCTTAATGATTGATGCAGCGGCAGCAGAAAAGTAGCGGTGAGGTTTAAATCTCCGCTGCATTTGCCTTCATCCTTACCTGATCTGTTATGATTGCCAAATGTCGATTGTTGCCGATGGAAGGATGACCTATGCTAAGAGCGAGTTTCGCGTGCCATATTCCGCTGTTTTCCCCAGCTCGGTTCGCAGCTGTCTGTCTTGCCATAAGTTTTCTGGTCAGTGGCTGTTCCTCGTTGTCCGAGCAGGAACTGAAAGCCCGGCTGAACACGCCGATTCCTCAGCAGGATGTTCAGGTGCTGGAGCAGGACGGTGTGCAGGTTTCCCTGTCGGTACTGGCGGATGACGGTGCGGCGGATTTCTTTGGGGTGTCGCTGGCCGAATTCGGCATTCAACTGATCTGGATGAAGATCGAAAATAACAGTGACACCGATTTTTGGTTGCTTCCTTTTGCCATAGATCCTGACTATTTCTCGGCTGATGAAGTTGCCCTGGTCGCAGGAAACGATTTTTCCCGAGAGCAGCGGGCTGCACTCAGGCAACTGCTTCGCAAGCATACGATGCCATTCTTCCTGCCGGCTCATGCCACGCAGAGCGGTTATGTCTACGCCTCTTACAAACGTGGCGGTCGCCTCGTTGACGTCCGTCTCTCCGGATATCTTAAGGCGGTGCGGCTGCGTTTTTCCGTTCTTTTGCCGACGGAGAGCTTTGATTATGAAAAGTCCGATCTGCGAAAACTCTATGCTCAGGTTGAGCAGCTACCAGACCTGAGCGTGGCCGAGCTGCGCGAAGAACTGCGCAAGCTGCCCTGCTGTACCAGCAATGCTGACGGAGAGGGGAGTGGCGATCCGCTGAATATTGTCCTGATTGGTGATGGCCGTCTGCTGATTGCCGCTTTGACCACCAGCAGTTGGAATTTTACCGAAGCGATCACGGTCGAGAGTATTCGAAAAATGATCGGCGCTGCGATCAAGGAACTGGCTTTTCCAACCGCCCCCGTGAGTGCTCTCTATGCTTTTGAACGTAAACAGGATATTGCTCTGCAGCGCGGGCGCTCGACCATTTCGCAGCGCAACCACATGCGCCTGTGGTTGGCTCCTTTCCGCTGTGAAGGAGTCCCGGTGTGGATTGGCCAGATCAGCCGGGATATCGGGGTGAAGGTGACGGCAAAATCGCCAACCCTGACAACTCACGTCATCGATCCACTGGTCGATGAAGCACGAGAATATCTTTTCCACAGTCTGTTGCATTACGATGCGGTCAGCCAGTTTGCTTTTGTCCAGGGAGTGGGGGAGGCGAGTGAAGCAGTACCGCGCTACAATCTGACCGGTGATCCCTACTTTACCGACGGGATGCGCATGGTTCTGTGGTTGAGCCGGGAGCCGGTTCCGCCGCACATGGCCATCGATCTGGGCTGGAATGAATCCGCAGATCCGTCGCGGGAAGGGCGCGGTGAACAATACCTGGTGCCGGTGCTGTCCGCACCTGATGCCCGCGACTAGCCATCTCTTTCTTCCGTGCATCAGTCTAGAACAACTTACTTCCCAGCTTGGCGCCAACGGCCGGTGCAACAAAGGTCGCCTCACCGCTTTCCGCTTTAGGGTACTGCACGCCGAGAATCAGTACCTCTGAAACGACCGGGCCCATCTCTCGTGGTTCAAAGTTCAGCACACCGAGAACCTGGCGACCGATCACCTCATCGAGCGGGTGGCGGGTGAAGCGTCCGTAGCTGATCCGGGTGCCGTACTTGCCGAAATCGACGGTCATTCTGTAGGTCGGCTTGTGGGTTGACGTTTCAAGCTCTGCGGCGATGATTCTGCCGACCCTGATATCGAGTTTGGCGAAGGAATCTTCGAAGGAAACGGTAGGTTTCAGGTCAGTTGTCATGGATGATAGCCTTTTCTGTAAGCAGCGGAGTGTCTGGGTGGTCTGAGTCGCTAGCTTTTACCTTCGGGAACGGGGGGCATTCTTTTTTCCGGTCGTTTGTCTGCACTGACGTGGAGCCCGCAGTGCAGACAGCGGCGCAGGGGGATGAAGCTAGGTCCGTGGGTATGGAACTGCTGCCCGCAGCGCGGGCAGCGTACCAAGCAGTTGATGACGACGGCAATGATCAGCAACACCAGCCAGACACAGAAGACGGTCGCCATCCAGAATTTGGCGTTGTCCTGGGCAAAGGCGATGATCATGGCGGGCAGATAGATCAGCAGCACCAGCCAGAGAATCCTGCGTTTCGAGCGGACCTTGTGCAATCCCGGACCCAAGTCGGCGGCAGCGTTGACTGCTTCGGTCATAGTATCTCCTGTTTTCCTTAATGTTCCGCCTTGCTGATAAACCTCGGAACGTAAAACGAGGGTTGTTTCAAATCGGTTATATCAAAACTCCGCAACGCGGAGTTTTTGCGGTTCTGCCCATTAGATGAACTTGTTCATCGTGGGGCGCGTTGTCAGTTGCTGGTGTGAACCTACGAAGAGAACAGGATCAATCTTCGTTAGCATTAAAAAGGGCGTTTTTGCTTCCTTTTGGAGCCCTGGCCAAAAGGAAGGCGGCGTTCGGGGCCGCGACCCCGAGGACTTGGCTTTTGACTGTTTTGAAAGCCATAAAATCAAAATCGCCGGTTCCCGTACCGGCAGACGTCACCCTTTTTCTTTGATCGCAAAGAAAAAGGGCGGAAAAAGAAACTCTTTAAAAACACTGACGTAAACCGTTCATCTCATCCGCTAACGGCTCATGCCGGCCAAACGGAAGGCGCCCAACGATGAGCTGCGCTCATCTGACGGGCAGAACCGAATTATGGTTTGCCAGAAGCTGACTTTGTCAACGCCTGAGACGCTCAGCGCCCCTTATCGATCTGCATATCTTCAGGATAGCTGACCTGGTAGCCGAAGGTAAGTTTCTGCTCATGGCCTGCAGCGAGCTCCAGTTGCCAACTGAGCAGACCGTCGTCGGTTTTTTCCGGCAGCGGTTCGGTAAATTGTTCTTTGACAAGGATCTTGTCGTGGCTGCTGTGCGGCATGCTGTCTTCAACTGTCAGCTGAACCGGGATGCCTTTGTTGTTTTTCAGGCTGAGGGTCCAGTTCCAGCTGTAGGTCGTACTTTTAGACAGCAGTCCTGTGCTGCCGGCGACATGCGCCGTTTTGACATCGATAGCGATTGCAGGATCGTTACCGAAGCTGAGTTTGAGCTCCTGTTTTCCAGCCAGTGAGAAGTTTCTCTGGCCAACGTGAACCCCTTCCAGCTGAATGGAGGCAGTTCCTTCCGGCAGAGGGACAACATCATCATCGAGAAGCACGTCGGCCATCAGAAAGGCTTGCTCGCTCTGAAGTGGACGTGTCAGATAGGAAAAGTTGGCGGTCCAGTGTCCATTGCGGATATTGACGATTGCCGGTTTGCCTGAATCGAGGGGCAACCGGCCCAGATCGTAGATGTCGAAAATCTGTCCAGTCTGTCGTTGTGGCAGCGGAGCGCTTGCGGCGACTTCATCGTCAAGCATGGCTTCTGCAGCCAGAAATTGTCGGTTAGCCAGCGTTTTCATCGCCGGTCGGAGCGGCTGAGGTCTTATTTCACTGAGTACCCATGGGCTGTTGTCCGGCGGGGTCAGGCTGAAGGCCGGTTCGGCTGTTGCGATCAGGACATGGATCCCCGGCCAGTTCTGCCCGCTGGTCTGAACAAGCTGGCCGTTCCAGTTCCACTCAATCCGTTTCTCACCAGGAACTGCATTGAGGCTGTAGCTTGATGACCAGCCAGCCTGACGAATCCGGTAGTCGTAGAGTATGGAAGCCGCACTTTTCAGCGGCGCTGAGAGATGCAGGGTCACTTGCCACAGCCGTTTGTTCTGCCCGGTCTGTTCATCAAGCTGGCGCTGGGCTTCAGCGATCTGTTCTCTGATGGTTGATCTCTCTAGGTCGAGCCGGCTCAGCGCTTGATATTGCGTGAGACTTTGGGAGTGAATGGCCTTGCTTAGCTCCAGTGCCTCCTGAACCGAAGCGTCCTGATGCGGAGTCTGCTTCTGCCAGTAGGTCAGGGTCAGCTGCGTGGCCTGGGCCTGGTCATCACGATCAGCCAGTTGTTTCTTAAGGTCCGCGATCTTTTCGCGCAGCGGTTTGAAATCCGGAGTTTCGGGAAGTACGGAGTTGTATTCGATAGAACTGATGCTGACCTTGCTCCCTTTCTCAAGGCTCGCACGCAACGACTCCGGCCGGGCAACCTGGGGAAGGTACAGATCTATCTGGTCCAGGCCCGAAGCCAGATCTTTCCGGTCAAAGAGGGTGGCACCATCTGGGTAAATGATCGCCTGGTAGGGGCTGGCCTGACAGAGCGAGCTCAGCAGCATAAACAGCAGCACAGAGAGCAGAAATCTGAACATTGTAACCTCATTAAATTTAATAGGGGAACGAAGAAGACAATATTCTAACAGATTTGCCCTTGCATTGCGCCGTTTTTTCAGGATGTTATGCCAGTCCGGATCCCCGCTGCCTAGTGCCGGGTATGGCACTGCGCACAGGGATAGGTATCGACGTCCTGATTGCAGTAAGGGCAGTTTTTGCAGTTTTTCTGAGGGCTCTGCCAGAGTTTTTCAGTCATGCGTGGCGGTGCTTGAAACGCTGAAATGCGGGAATCTTCAAGGCTGGTCAGCTTTCTATCCATGTGACTCTCCTTTTTCGTCCCGAAAGGGGGCGTACACCATATATTTTAGCTCAGATAAGTTGTACGGCAAGCAGGTTTGTCCGGGAAAAAATATGGCGAACACTGTGCCTGGAGCCCCCCTGAGGGACTCCAGATCTATCATTGTTGCGGTGGTTCCGAGCTAGGGCGTCCTTCCGGTTTGATGAAACCTTTTTCGCTCATACATTGGTCAACTTCAGTACGGTTGGGGTGCCCACTTGAGTCCTTGGAGGCTGAGGCCATACATTCCTTGAGTGCTTTGCCCAGTTCATCATTGGCCGGAGGCCCCTGTGGCGCAGCACAGGCGAACGATGTACTGATGGCAAGAAGCGTAAATACGATAAGAATTTTTTTCATTTTTTTGATCCATTGTCATGAGAAAAACTTTATATTTAGTTCCATTCTAAGTAGTTCCTATATATTATCTTCGTAATAAAGGTCAGCTGTTGTTACTCATTGAATACCATGGTGCTAAACTTCAGAAATGTTATCTTTGTTTTTCAACCATGATGTGTGACGTGTGAGGTGTGATGGAAGTTCAGGTCCTGTATTGGCACTGGTTGGTCTTCGGCATGATCCTGCTGATTGCTGAAATGCTGCTGCCGAGTTTCATTTCCTTCTGGTTCGGGCTTGGGGGATTGCTGGTCGGGCTGATCATGCTGGTTTTTCCTGCGTTGGGATTTACCGTTCAGCTGCTGCTCTGGGTGATTTCGTCTGTTGTTTTTACCATCCTCTGGTTCCGATTTTTCAAGCCGTTCATGGCCGATAGAACCAAGGCAGGGATGGCCAGAGAAGCGATCCTGGGAGAGAGCGGGCAGGTCATCAAGGCTCCCGTTGAAAACCAGAACGGCTATGTCCGATTTGCGACCCCACTGCTCGGCTCGGAGGAATGGCCTTTTTACTGTCAGCAGGAAGTCGCTGTCGGTGACCGGGTCTATGTTATCGATATTTCAGGGAATACCCTGGTCGTCGAAAAGCGGATCAACTGAACATCATTAACTGAAAAAAAACGGGGGTTTTATGGCTGGTCTTATTGTTGTGCTGGTTCTGGCATTTCTTGTCATCATGACGATTGGCCTCGGGGTGCGCATCGTACCTCAGGGCTCAAAACATGTCGTTCAGCGGCTGGGGAAATATCACAAGACGCTGAATCCAGGACTGAACATCATCGTGCCCTATATTGACAGCGTTGCCTACAAGGCGACGACCAAGGATATCGTTCTTGATATCCCTTCGCAGGAGGTCATCACCCGTGACAATGTCGTGATCATCGCCAACGCCGTGGCCTACATCAACATTGTCTCGCCGGAAAAAGCGGTCTATGGCGTCGAAGACTATCGTCTGGCGATCAGGAACCTGGTTCAGACCTCGCTGCGTTCGATCATCGGCGAGATGGATCTCGATGACGCACTCTCATCACGTGAGGAGATCAAAGCCAAGCTGAAGATCAGCATCTCAGAGGATATCGCCGACTGGGGGATCACTCTGAAGACGGTTGAAATCCAGGATATCAACCCTTCGCAGACCATGCAGAAGGCGATGGAAGAGCAGGCCGCAGCCGAACGTCAACGTCGGGCGACCGTCACCCGCGCCGATGGCGAGAAGACCGCAGCGATTCTGGAGGCTGACGGTCGGCTTGAAGCGTCACGCCGCGACGCTGAGGCCAAGGTCGTTCTGGCCCAAGCCAGCCAGACGGCGATCGATAAGGTCACCCAGGCGATCCAGGGGAACGAGCTGCCGGCCATGTTCATTCTCGGTGAGAAGTATATCGAGTCGATGCGCAAGATGGCCGATTCGAATAACGCCAAGCTGGTTGTGCTGCCAGCGGATATTCCTGCAGCAGTGCGCGGTATTATCAGCTCGCTGGGAAAATAGATGTAAGGCATTCTGAGAAACGATTGTTATACTGTTAATTATATAATTCGGGGGGAGGATGTTCGCTATAATTGCCTGACTTGCCGGGACGCTGCGAACACTGCTAAAGGAGACAGTTATGGCTGGACCGTCCGCACTGCGAAAATTCGTCGCTCCCGAGATCATCTTCGGTGTCGGCTCACGGAACTTCGTTGGTCGTTATGCGAAACAGTTCATGGCGACCAAGGTCATGCTGGTGACAGATCCGGGAGTTGCTCAGACGCCGTGGCTGCAGGATGTCAAGAAAAGCCTTGATGATGTCGGTATCGCTTACGTCGTTTTTTCCGATGTGACGCCGAATCCGCGTAACACCGAAGTCATGGCAGGCGCAGCTCTTTACGAACGGGAAGGTTGCGACGTTATCGTTTCGATCGGCGGCGGCAGCCCGATGGACTGTGCCAAGGGAATCGGCATCGTTTCGACCAATCGGGCCGACATCCTCAACTTTGAAGGGGTCGACAAGATTTATCAGCCGGTCCCGCCGATGATCTTCGTGCCGACAACGGCCGGGACTTCCGCCGATGTTTCCCAGTTCTGCATCCTTTCCAATCGTCAGGAATTCAAAAAGATCGCCATCGTCAGCAAAGCGATCGTTCCTGATGTGGCTCTGATCGACCCGGAGACGACTACGACAAAATCGGATTATCTGACCGCTTGCACCGCTCTCGATGCCTTGACTCACGCCGTTGAAGCCTATGTCTCGACGGGCAGCGGGGTTCTGACCGACGCCTCGGCCCTCGAGGCGATTCAGCTGGTCTATCAGAACCTGGAGCAGTCCTTGAAAACACCGAATGATCTGGAACTGCGGGAAAAACTGATGCTCGGCAGCATGAAAGCCGGACTGGCCTTTTCCAATGCCAGTCTGGGTGCGGTCCATGCCATGGCTCACAGCCTGGGAGGTTTCCTCGATCTTGCGCATGGTGAATGTAATGCCATGCTGCTGGAGCATGTCATCGATTTCAACTACGACGCATCGGTCGATAAGTTCAGGGTCATCGCCGGAGCCTTCGGGGTGGATGTCCGCGGTCTTAACAGCCGCGAAATCAAATCCCGGCTGATGGTTCAGGTTCTCGATCTGAAAAAACGCGCGGGGGTCGCCAATACCCTGGGATACAAGGGGGTCAAGGGGGCCGACCTGCCTGATCTTTCCAAAAAAGCGATCAGCGATGCCTGCATGCTGACCAACCCGCGCAGGGCCAGCAAGGCTGACCTTGAAGTTATTTATCGCGAAGCCTTGTAAATTTGAATTGATAGGCTGTTATGTCAAGTCCAGACGACATCAAACGCTCTTCCGAGCCCAACCATGAGCATGACGCCGAAGCCCAGGAGCAGGTCGACAGTATTATCGGCCTCGGCAGTTTCTCCGCGCGCAAAAGCTACTACCCCGAGTTGCAGGTCAAGATGGAGGAACTCAGGGAGGAAAAAGACAGGTACGAACGGATTTTCTCCGAAGCTCTGAGTGGCATTTTTCAGGCCCGTCTGGACGGCCGGATTGTTGTTGCCAATCCGGCCATGGTTTCTATCTGCCGCTATCCTTCCCCTGAAGCGCTCTGTTCCGGGATTTCTCTGGCCGATCTTTTTGTCGACCCGAACAGCTACAAGCTTCTCTGGGAGACGCTGCGCAGGGAAGAATCGGTCATTGCCTTTGAAACCCGCTTTCTTACGGCTGATGGTGAGCAGATCGATGTCATGCTCAATGCCTCAATCCGGGAACCCGGCGAGGATTCCTATCTGGAGTGTTTTGTTCAGGATGTGACGGCTCTTAAAGAGGCGGAAGAAAAGCAGGCTCAGCTGAAAAAATTTGAAACTCTCGGCGTCTTTGCCGGTGGAATTGCACATGATTTCAACAATCTGCTGACCGGTCTGTTCGGCAATATCGAGATGGCTCGCATGCAACTGCCGGCAGGACATATCTCTGCTCGGCTGCTCGATTCCGCCTTGAAGGCTCTGGATAATGCTTCGACCCTGACCAGTCAGTTGATGAATTTTGCCAAGGGGGGAGAGGAGAGCCAGAAGGAACTGGTACACCTGAAGGAACTGCTCCGTGAAAGTGCCAATTTCATCCTCAAGCTGGACAGATATTCCCTGGTGTTTGAAGCCGACGAGAACCTTTGGCCGGTAGTGGCCGATCAGGGGCAGCTCAGTCAGGTTGTCACCAACCTGGTCCTCAACGCTCAACAGGCCATGCCTAACGGAGGGGTGGTGACTCTGAACCTGAACAACGTCAGGGATGCCAGAGGGAACCCCTTTATCCAGATCAGCGTCAAGGATAATGGTGTCGGTATTGCCGAAGAGGATCTGGCCAATATCTTTGAACCTTACTTCACCACCAAGAAAACCGGGACGGGGCTCGGTCTGGCGTCGACCCAGTCGATCATCGCCCGTCATGACGGGACGATAGAGGTGAATTCCCGGCTGGGAGAGGGGACAACCTTTGTCATTTCTCTTCCGGCTCACCCCGATGCCCAGATGGTTACAGAAGGACAACCTGAGGATAGTGCTCCGGCTCCCCCTGAGCACAAAACCGCGCTGATCATGGATGATGAAGAGATCGTACGTTTCATGCTGGCCGAGATGTTGCGTGAAATGGGCTATGAGATTCTGCAGGCCGCTGATGGACATGTGGCCGTCCAGCTTTATCAGCAGGAGCTGGAAAAAGGCAGTCCGCCGGATGTGGTGGTTATGGATCTGGTCGTCGCTGAAGGTGTCGGAGGCTGGCAGGCGTCCCGAGAAATCTGGAAGCTGAACGCCGAGGCGCCCATTATTGTCACCAGCGGCTATGTCAATGATGAGTTGATGGCCGAATACGCGTCACACGGATTTGTCGCAGCGGTCGCCAAGCCATTCCGTTTTGTCGATCTGGAGCTGGCCGTAGCCGAGGCCTGCTCCAGATCGCTCTGATCATTCCGGTTCTGCCGTTCCCAACGGAATCGCAGCAGATAGCAGCGGATAGTTATCTTTCAGAGCCAGCACAGCATCACGCAGGTGGGCAGCGTACTGGTAGTGAGCGCCCGTCCCGGTACGCAGCTCAGCTTCATAAATGAACTTGTCGAGGGTCGTAGTATGTTCGAAGCGGAACTGCGATCCCAGCAGCAGCCAGGCCGCATACCCCGGGGCTTTCTCTGCCAGCAGCGTGCGACTGGTGGTTGTTGAGTGCGCACCGATCCGGGAATATTTCTTCTCCAGCAGCGTTCCTTTAGGTAATTGTTCCTTGGCACAATAGAAGCCAACCGGAATCAGCGGGCAGTATTTCTGACCGGTTCTGTGCCGGTTCAGGTCGCGGATTTCGGCGATCGCCATCGCTTTCCAACTGGCGCGGACCGCAGTCCGGCAAGCCGCGGAGCCGATATAGGCGTAACGGTTGTCATGATCGACCAGCGCTTCAACCAGATCGGCCTCGCTGATTCCCGCCGGCAGCAGCAGCTCTGTCGTCGCATCGCAGGAGGATTCCTCTCCCGCTAATTGAAGCCCTTTGGCTTCCACTGCATTGCTGGCGAACTCTTTGTCATGTCCGGCTGTGTACGAGGGCTTCTGCTCGGCGTGTTTGACCATGCGTGGAGCACTCAGCTCCAGTTCCTCCCTGATTTTTTTGCCGAGCAGCTGGGCTTCCGGCAACCAGTGAGAAAGCAGGTTCTGGCAGAGTTGGGTCCATCCGCGAGAAGACATGACCAGCATGATGTTGGTCTTTGCGGCGACCGGAAGGAAATAGCGCGCCCGGTCGAAGGCATAGTTGCGTTTCATGCGGGCAATCTGTTTTTGAGCTTTGTCGCTGGGATCGTTGAGCAGGCTCTGCGGTATGCCGGTCAGCTCAAAGTTTTCGTTGCCGATCTGATCCCAGAAGGAGAGTGCCGAAGCGTAGGCATCAAAGCAGTCATCCATGTAGGCGAACCACTCACTGTGCTGCTCCTGTGGTAGGCCGAACAGCTGCGGATCGACCAGTCCTGAACGGTCGAGCTGAATATAGCGGGTCGACGATTCCTGGCCACCGGCGGTTGGGCACCAGCTCCAGACCAGGTAGGCGAGCAGAATAGAGATGTCGTCGATGAACATGGCGACCGGAGCCATGTCGGCGATCGACTGATGACCGTAGTCGATCATCTTGAAGATGCTGTCGACCGATTTGTCCAGGTTGTTGGTATCAATCTTATCCAGAATCGCTCCCAGCCCCTCGTTGTTCCGTGAATAACGGGCGCCACTGGCGGCCAGAAGTTCGGGGGTCAGCGCCGGACGCTGAGCCCGGGTCGCTGCTTCGGTCGGAAGGATCGAGACATTGGTTACTTTCATTGTTTTAAAAGCCCTTAGGAAAAATTGATTTCAATAAAAATGGGAATTGGATTCCCTGAATTTGTAGCTCCCCTTGGATGTCACACAGGGGTTGTTCCAATTGGTTTATATAGAAACTCAGCTTTGCTGAGTTTTTCGATTCTGCCCATCAGATGAGCGTAGCTCATCGTCGGGCGCGCTGTTTATTGTAGCTGTTAGCTGACGAAGTAAGTTCTGTCAATTTTCGCCAGTTTTAAAAGGGCGTTTTTGCCTCCTTTTGGAGCCCAGGCCAAAAGGAGGGCGCCGTACGGGGGCGCGACTCCGTGGTTTTGATTATAACAGCATCAGAACCAGAACCGGCGGGTCTCGTTCCGCCAGACGACTTCCTTTCCTTTGATCGTAAAGGAAACTCTTTTAATAACGACCTAAACCAGTAGTACCATGCGCTGTTGGCACATGCCGGCGAAACGGAACGCGCCCCAAGGTGAGCTGTCGCTCATCAACGGGCAGAACCGAATTTCAAGAAGCCGGCAACCTGAGAATTTGGAATTCTAGTCGACATTTCCCGGCCAGTAAACAAGAAAACAGGACAGTTGTTCAGCGGATGAAGCTTGCCCCGCAACAAGGGGTGTCGGGCTCGGTGGTGAGGGGGCTCAGGCCGTGGCCGGAGAAGCCCCCGAGCCCATCTGGTTGAGCCGCATTTGAGCTTTCCGTCCCAGAGAGGAGGTCGGGAATCTGTCGATGCAGCGCTGGTAATAATCTGCGGCCGCGTCATAGAGCTGTTGACTCTCCAGGATCCTGGCACACTGGAATAGCGATTTTTCCAGAACCAGCGGCTGGGTCTGGTCATTCTGGCAGATTCGTTCAAGGCAGTGGGTCGCCATTTCCGGGTCCTGGTGGCGGTGATAGATGGTGGCCAGGCGGTACAGGGTGTCCGGGTCGAGATGTTCCATGTACAGCCTGGTGTATTCGTGGTAGGCGATCATCGCTTCTTCGGGATTCTCCTGAGCCAGGGTGGGGATGACCTTGCGATAGAGCTTCTGTCCTTCGTCGCTAGCGCCGAATTTGGAGCGCAACCTGGCGAGCAGCAATTGCGCGGCACTGTTCTGAGGATCCTTCTTCAGCAGTTGGCGTAATGATTCTTCTCCTTTTTGGGTGCTGCCACTGCCGATCTTTGCCCCGACGGCATCGCTGCCCAGTTCCATGTGCCTTTCCAGTACAGCATCCTCATTCATTTTGAACAGGAAGGCCAGCAGGATTCCGGCGATGACCCCGCCGAGGTGGGCAAAGTGGCCAATGTTTGAGTGGTTGGCGCCTTGAAGCTGCTCCAGCCCGCCGCCCAGATCGGCCAGTACGAACAGGCCGATGATGACCAGTGAATTGAGGGTCACCTTGAGACTGACCGGAAAAATCAGCGAGAAGATGCCGAGAAGCGGCAGCGGAAAGGTCATGCTCTTGAAGTAGCAGCGCACGGCAAACAGGCCCATGACCCCGGAAATAGCGCCGGACGCACCTAGTATATGAGCGGGGTTGTCGATTGCTGCGCAACTGGCCAGGTAGAGCAGATTGCCGGCAATGCCGCTGATCAGGTAAAAAATGACAAAGCGGATGGTGCCGATTCTGCGTTCGACGACGGTTCCGACCGCCCAGAGAAAGAGCATGTTGCCCCACAGGTGGCCCTGACCGCCATGCAGGAAGAGGGCGCTGATCATGCTCAGTGGAATATTGAAGGCGCTCGGTTCCAGAGGGAGGAAGATCAGGTTGTTGGCGATAAACTGTTCCGGTGCCGTCAGCTGGAACAGATAGAAGACCAGGACATTGACCAGAATCAGGATGTAAGTCGCCTTGGCGACATACTGCTGTTTGCGCTCTTCCTTGGCGTACATCACCGGCATGAAGGTGATGTGCTGGCTCAACAACTGTATGGTTGATTCGCCGCTGGCCGCGGCCTGGAGGCGGATGTAGGCAAAGAAGCCGATCGGGAAAACCAGGATGAAGATCGGCAGAAAGTCCCTCAGGACATTCTGCAGCAGGAGCAGGACGACGATGACGCCTAGGGCCTTGAGCAGGAACAGCTGCTCGGGGTGTTTGTCAAGATAGTTCCCCGAGTCTTCTTCATTGTTGTCGAACGGTTCGTTGATCAGTGCTTCGTCCTGGCTGTAGCGGCGGGACTGGGCCGCTTCAAAGCGGGCAAAAATAAGGCCGCAGGCATCACAGGTCTCGCCAGGCTGGTTTTCCGCCTGGCACTTCGGACAGGTGCGTCCCTGCTTTACGACAGTCCGGGTGATGGGAGGCGGATTGACATCAAGTTTGGGAGAAGGGGGCGGGTTCTCATCGACGATATCGACAAGGATGCCGATCTGCGAAAAGAAATTTTTGCAGCGGTTGGCCGCCTCCGCATCGAGATTCTTTTTGATGACCACTGTGCTTGCGGAAAAAAAACGTTCGGCAACGGCAGGCTGGTATTTGCATTTTTCGACAAGATTGGCCTTCGCTTCTTCTTCATCGGTGTCAAATGCAAGTTCACCGTTGAAAACAACTTTATAGGTTGTTCCGCTCATCATTTTCATTTCCCCTCATATGTTATTTGTAAGCCTATAATTATTAAAAGATAATAATTCTGTCAACCGATCATTTGCCATTGCGGGGAGAAAAGGGCACGGCCTCCGGATACTGTTATCCGAAGGCCGCTAAGAACAGGCCTGAGTCAGGCCGAAAATGTAAATTTGGGAGGGAAGTTTCAGAGCAAAGTATCTGAAGCTGGAGCAACCTTATTCCAATTCATCGCAGATATGACCGCCCTCGCCGGCGTCGTTGTCTTCGCCATCCTGTCCCGGCAGGCCGTTCATCGTAAAGGTCTCAAGCCCTTCGCTGCACTTATCCAGAGCTTTGACCGTTGGATCGTTTTCCATCTTTTTATGGTAGTCGATAGCCAGTTTTTGAGCTTGATCCCGTTTCCCCTGGCTGCAGAGCTGTCTGACCTGTTCCATGAACTTCATACCCTGATTTTCCAGCGCCTGGAGTTTCTGCTGATCGATCTTGGCCATGCAGTCTGCCATCTGCTGCATCTGTTGCATGCTCTGCTGGTGCATAGCGGCGTAATCCTGAGCCTGGCAGAGGGTAACGCAGAATAGAATGAGCAGGGCTGTAATTGTGAATGTTCTGAGCATTGATACCTCCCTTGAGTAACGTTTAAATGACAAATTTTAAATACAGGCGACTCTAGCTCCAGATCCCGTTCGTGAAAAGAAAAATATCCAGTCTGACCGCCCGTTGGTGTTGCATAGTGCTTTATTTCCATGCAAAAGGCCCTGCTATGGGCGTTTGCGCCAGAGCAGGGCCTTGGTCCAATTCAGGCCAGAGGTCAGAACCGTTACATCCTCATCGAGTTTGGATGGTGGCCTTCGAACTCCGGTTTAACCTTGTGACAGACAGTACAGTCGTTGCCGATCGGACGATCATTCCCCTGGTATTGCAATGGCTGAATGCTGTCGCGATTCTGGCCATACTTGTTCTTGGTCGCCGGGTAGACGGCGTGGGTGCTGCCATGGCAGGCTTCACACATCATTGCGCCCATCTGGTCATGACGCATGCGGTAGAGTCCTTCCGGTCCTGCGGTCCAGGTGTTGAACGCATCCATCGTTGAGCCCATCTCGAAGTCTTTGTGGCAGTTCAGGCAGTCCGGTTCGTTGAGCCATGGTGTGCGTGGCTTGATCTCTTCAACCGTTGCAACGGTACGTGGCTTGAGTCTTGCCATCAGCCGCTCTGCACCTTTTTTGCCTGCTTCCTGCTCTTTTTTCAGCAGGGAGAGGGCATGGTCCTCCATGGTGCCGTGGCAATTGGTGCAGTCCATCATGTCAGAGTGATGGCTGCGGAAACACTGGGTCGGGCCATCCGGGCGGGATGGGTGGCAGGCAACGCAGGCCTGCATCCCTTCGCGCTCGGTCAGGAAGTTGGCGTGCCAGCCGTGCAGGGCGGCCGGGAAACTGAGCAGCTCCGGGTTGCCCTTGGTGCCGAGCACCGGATCGGCGTGGCAGGACTGGCAGAGCATCGGCTGTCCCTTCTTGGCTTTTTCAGCCAGGTCAGTGCCGCTGTTCTTGTCGTGGGCGACCAGAACGTCAAGGCTGGTTGCATCGGTAAAACCGGCAACCCCCTCTACCCGCCAGCCACCGCCGTGACAGTTCTTACAGCCCATCTCGGTTGAGGTCGGTGCCACTGTCCTGGTCTGGGCAAGGATCTTGCCGGTTTTCTTGTCTTTGGCGGTGATGGTGAAGACAGGGTAGGGGTTGAAGCTGCCGTCATCCATGTAGGGCACGACCGGGACGAAGGGGGCAGCGAAGGCACGATGCTCATCTTCCAGTTGCATCATGCCGGAAACCTTGAGGCCGCCGACCCCGACGCCTTGTTTCAGGTCGGCGCCAAGCAGCTTGTCGGCAAATTCCCAGAAACGGACATGCTTTTCGGGATGCTCGAACCCCTTTTCGACGGCATAGCTGATTTCAACTCCTTCAGTGACGATCTCGGGCGGATCGCCGCGTTTGACCAGCTGGGCGAAGATGTCGTTGGCCGGCGGCAGCAGGATCCAGTAGGGATCGCTGTCGGAGATGCAGTGCATCCCGAGGTTGTTCCAGGAGAGCAGGACGTATTCGTCCTTGTTCTTGTCAAATGGCGGAATTTCGAGTGGCAGTTCCTTAGCTGGAACGATCGGGTTGCCCATATTCATGCCGTCAGTCTGGTCTAGGGCGGCCGGTTGCCCCGCAGCCAGGAGCGGCTGGCTCAGCAAGATGAGCATCAGGCTACAGCCGATGAAACTCAAGGCTGCTTTCGTGCATCTGTTTCTGCGTGTTTTCATGATCATTCCTCCTTATGGCCTGCGGCCTGATGATCACGGCCCTGGGGAGTTATAGTTCGGTTTTGGCGAATATCCGGTCCCTGAACGATATAGTTGGCCAGGGCCCAGCGTTCGACGCGTGTCCCGGCAAAGGGCGGCATGTAGTTGTTCATTTTGCCCAGGCCGTTGAGCTTGGCGTCCATGCCGAAGGTGCTGTCGTACTTGGCGGCCAGCGGGCGGATATCATTGAGCGGTCCGCCGATGGAATGACAGGCGCTGCACTGGAACTTGAATAGTTCCTGGCCGACAGCGAGCATGTTTTCATCCGTCAGCGTTTTGTGTTCAACCCATTTTGCCGTGGAGAGGAAGCTGGTCTGCTGGATATCTGTCAGGTCCTTGACGTAGATCTGGTTGGCATACATGTGGCTGTGGATGACATAGGGGCGGCGACCGCCTTCACGAACAAACTCGAAAGAACCAAAGTAGGAGAGGGCGATGAGTAGGATGACGAAGCAGAAAATCTTCTGAAAGCCCTGCGGCAGCTTCAGCATCATGATCATCGAGGCGATGAACAGCACCGGCAACAGCCAGTAGGTTGATGACAGGTATCTGCCTAGTTCTGGAGATTTTTCGAAGATGATCAGGCTTTGCGCCTCGGGCAGGGCATACATGTACCACCAGCCGCCAAGCAGCATCAGAACAAAAGGAACGGCGACCCAGATGGCGCAGATTTTCAAGATCCTCTGACGCAGGACGGCATTTTTCAAGAAGGCTGCGGTGATGAAGCCGAATACGCCGCACAGGACGAGTGACAGTCCGGTACGGAAAACCAGAGACGGCCAGAAGGTCGGGTTGAAGAAACCGGACCAGAACCATTGATTCTCCAGCCAGGCGCCGGGGGTGAGCATGAAATCGATGATTCCGTTGATGAGGAAGAGCGACATCCAGGCACAGATGAAGTAGATCCAGCCGATGATCATGTGGTCTTTGCGGTTCATGCGGCCGAAGGTGTAGAAATAGATGAACAGGGCGACGATCTCGCCGACGAAGAAGACCCATTCCGCAGCCCAGCCAAAGACGAAGGTGTGAATCAGGCTCGAGGTCGCGGCCGGGTTGAGCAGGGCGATAGTCCACCAGATGCCGACGCCGGTCAGGCCGCCGAAGACCATGGTTACGAGCAGGAAGAACTTGCTGTGCTTTTTGACGTACTGGAGCAGGTCCTGGTCGTCATGTTTGTAGGCCCTGCTCTCCAGCAGCACCAAGAAGGCACCGCCGCCGACGGCGAAGTGCGAGACCAGGACGTGAACGATAGCCATCAGGGCGATCAGAAAACCACCGCCGTAGGTTGTCAGGTTCCAGACCGGATAGTTCATTTTGCAACCTCCTTGCGGCATTTGAAGACAAGTTTAAGCATGTAGCCGATCAGGGCCAGCCCGATGATAAAGACCACAAGGAAGAAAATCAGTGGCGAGTATTCCGGCCTGACCGCCAGATCGCCCATGCTGAAGTAGGGCTTCAGGTAGGCGACGCGGACCAGGTCGCGAATCAGGATCATGACGATCAGCAGCACCAGTGAGCAGATAACCGTCGGCACGAGTTTGCCCTTGTAGCTCTGATGCAGGGCCAGCAGGGCGAGTGCGATGCCTATGATCAACAGCGCCGTACCGTAGCCGCTGCGTCCCATGAAGACCATCATGATCTCTTTAGGCAGGGCGAGCAGGAACCAGATACCGAGCAGAATCTGCACAATGGTCGTCCAGCTGAAATATCGCAGCCCGGAGCTGACCAGTTTTTCCCTGCTGACCGAACTTTTGGTCAGGTTAAAATGGCCGATCAATGCCAGGTAGAGACTGGCGACCGCAACAGAGCCGACAACGAAGTGCAGGTAGCGGGGGAACAGGCTGGCATCGCTCAGGTTGAGGATGGTGCCGCTTGCTCCGCTGAAGTAGGCGCCCCATTTTTCAGGCTGGAGCATCAGGGTCATGTTGTTGGTGAAGAAAAAAGCGATGACCAGCATGAACAGGACGGCGATTTCCAGGACGAAAATACGCAGCCCGCCGAGCTTGTCGAATTTGAAGTCATAGATGTAGGCGGCATAATAGGCAAGAATCAGCAGGGCGATGATGGAAAACCACCAAACGGCCATCAGGATCGAACTGCTGTAGATGAAATGCCCGTAGAGGACCTGCACAAAAAGCAGTGGCGCGACCCCCATATTGACCGCAAAGGCTATGGTGTAAGGCCATTTGTAGCTGAATTCACGACAGACCAGCTGGTTTTGCTCGCCACCTCTCAGGCTGCCGATCAGAGCTATGATGCCTCCGCCGAGCATGGCATTCATGACCAATATGTGGAGCAGGAAGGTGACAATCAGGAGCAGGTAGAACCATCCCCAGTGCGTAGGGATAGCGTCTGCCGCAGGAATAAGTTGAGCGGGATTCATAGAATCATCCTCCTTCGCTACGGGTTGTTGACTTGCAAATGAGTTCTGTTCGAAAATGGTCAGCAGGCCGTATATAAGAAGACTTTTCGGCCGATAAATTTTAGTGCATTGTGGCAGTTTGTTGGTTCTCTTCTGAGAATCGTGTCAATTGTACAATAAATTTCCGTGTTTGTTGAAGGTATTTGATTTGTTGAATATATTTTGTCGGAGAATTTATAATGAAGGTTGTTTCATTGCAGAAGGTCAGTGCCGCTCCCGTCACAGCTGAGGGCGCGTCAGGTGTTACCCGCCAGGTTCCGCTCGGGAAGGCCGATGGTGTTCCGAACTTTTCTTTCCGGGTGTTCAGTGTAGAGCCGGGCGGCCATACTCCATATCACAGCCACGAGTCAGAACATCTCAACTATGTGATCGAGGGGGAGGCCACTCTTGTCGATGCGGATGGAAACCATCATCCAGTCGGTTGCGGAGAATTCGCCCTGGTGAAGCCACATGAAAAACACCAGTATCGCAACCTGTCGGAAACGCAGGTACTGAAGATGATCTGTGCTGTCCCTGTCGCGTACGAATAGGCTGAGAAAAAGACGAGAAAAGTTCTTGCCCTGACAGGCCGCTCTCTATATACTTCAAAATTCTTTTGAGCGGATGTTGAACGCGAGACATCCGTTTGCAGCCGGTTATCAGGTGCGGGGGAATATGACCCGGCACCTTCTTTGCGTTCAAAATTCTCAACTCAAGGACGGTCCATGAGTCTCAAAGATCAGCTCAATAACGATATGAAAGAAGCGATGAAGGCCAAGCAGACCGAGCGTCTTGGCACCATCCGTCAACTCAGAAGCGCAATCAAGAACAAGGAGATCGAGCTGGGCAAAGAGCTCGATGATGATGGCATCATCGCAGTCATCAGTACTCTGGTCAAGCAGCGGCGCGAGGCAGCGCAGATGTACCGGGATAACGATCGTCCGGAACTGGCGGCCAAGGAAGAAGCTGAGCTTGAGGTTCTCCAGGGCTACCAGCCCGCCCAGCTCAGCGAAGCCGAGCTGCGTGACATCGTAGCCGCTGTCATCGCTGAGGTCGGAGCGACTTCGGTCAAGGACATGGGTAAGGTCATGCCGCAGGTCATGGCGCGGACCAAGGGTGCGGCTGACGGAAAGCTGGTCAATCAGATCGTTCGGGAGTCACTGGCGTAACAGGCCACCAAACTGTCATGGCGTTTATTGATATTGTTATACTGGTCATCCTTGTCATATTTCTGATCAAGGGAATCTGGCGTGGATTGCTCAAGGAGGTTTGCTCTCTGCTCGGCCTGGTTCTGGGGGGGCTTTTTGCCTTTACCTTTAACCAGCCTGTTGCCGAGTGGCTTCAGGCGTCGTACGGGCTGCCTGCCAGACTGTCTGTCTGGGGAAGCTTTCTGGTCATTTTTCTGCTAGTTATCTTTCTGTTTGGCGTTGTCGGTTTTGTTCTGAATCGTTTCGTTAAATTGATTTTTCTTGGTGGTTTCAATCGCCTGGCCGGAGCTCTTTTCGGCATTGTGCAGGGGGTTGTCATCGTTTCCATCCTGCTGCTTGCCCTGTCCTCGAACCTGGCTCCGGGGTGGAGCCGGTCGCGTATTGCCGAGTCGCAGCTGGCCCCACCTTTTGTCACTCTGGGGCGCGCCGCATTTGAGGCTGGACGGGGCGGAATCGGGCACTGAAGAAGATGGTTTGTTCCGAAGTTGCTCTGCAGAGGCTTGAATATCCAGGTTTGACTCGCTTGCTGGCGGGGCAGACTCAGTCTGAACCGGGACGGAATAAGGCCCTTGACCTGAGGCCGATGAATGATCTGGCCCGGATTAAGGTGGTTCTTGATCAGCTGGACGAGGCGGTTGAGCTGCTCTGTGAAGGAGAATCTCCTTCTTTTGGCGGGGCCTGCGACCTTAAAGCCGTTCTGGCTAAAGCTCAGGCCGCTGGCAGTCTGATTGCCGCCGATGAGCTGATGAAAATTCTTGACTCGCTGCTGGTCTATGACAGCTGCCGGAGCTGGTTTCGTACGCGAGAAAATTTGCCGCTGTTGTGCGAACTGGCTGAGCGGCTTGAGCCGCTGACTGAGCTGCGCAGACGCCTGCTGGATTCAATTGGCAGTCGTGGCGAGCTGCTCGACAGTGCTTCGTTTGAGCTGGGTGATATCCGCTACCAGATTCGTCAGCTGCGCAGCCGGATTAAACAGCAGCTTGATCAGCTGCTCGCTTCGGAACAGTATGCGGCCTGTTTTCAGGAGCGCCTGGTGACGATCCGCAACGGGCGTTACGTGGTGCCGGTCAAGAGCGACCATCGCGGCCAGCTTAAGGGCTATGTGCTCGATGAGTCGGCCAGTGGCCAGACGCTCTATGTCGAACCGGCTCAGGTCTTTGACAGCAACAATCGTCTGCAGCAGTTGCTGAGGGACGAACAGCGTGAAGAGCGGCGGATTCTTATGCAGCTCTCCGATCTGGTCCGGCGCGACCGGGGTGTGCTGACGGTCAATCAGGAGCTCTGTGCGCAACTGGACTTGCGGTTTGCTAGTGCCCGTCTGGCCCGTGCTTATCAAGGTGTCAGGCCGGAACTGGTTTCTGCTCCGGCTGTTGCGCTGAAAGAGGCGCGCCATCCGTTGTTGATGGAAAAGGATGGACGGTTTGACCCGGCTGCCGCGGTTGCTGTTGATGTCCTGTTGCCGGAAAGTTGCCATGCGCTGGTTATCAGCGGGCCTAATACCGGAGGGAAGTCGGTGGCGCTCAAGACCCTCGGCCTGCAATTGCTGATGCTGCGTTCCGGTCTGCGGGTTCCCTGTCATCCGGACAGCCGCTTACACCTGTTCTGTCATGTGCATGTCGATATCGGCGATGAGCAGAGCATCGAACAGAGTTTGTCGACCTTTTCCGGTCACCTGGTGCGGATTCGCCAGATCCTCGAAGAGGCCGATGCGGAAACCCTGGTCCTGCTCGATGAGGCCGGCTCGGGGACCGACCCCGCGGAAGGTGCGGCGTTGGTGCAGGCCGTTCTTGATCAGCTCGGTCGCCAGGGGGCTAAAACCCTGCTGACGACGCACCTTGGCCAGCTTAAGCATTTTGCCGACAGCCAGCCGGGGATCGAGAATGCTGCGGTTGAGTTTGATCCAGTGACACTGCTGCCGACCTACAGACTGCGCTATGGCATCCCCGGCGCTAGCAGCGCCCTGACCACAGCACGTCGGATGGGGCTGCCGGCCCAGGTGGTTGATCGGGCGATCGAGTATCTCGGTCACGAAGAATATGATCAAAGCCATCTTCTGGCCCGTCTCAATCAGCGCCAGCAGGAGCTTGACCGCGAACTGGAACTGGCCCGGCGGGCACGCGTCGATGCCCAAGGTGCGCAGCAGCTGCGCAAGGCACAATTGCAGGAGCTGAAGAGCAAGAAGAAGGAGATCCTGCGCAAGGCAACGCAGCAGGCCGAGCAGTTGATTGCCGAAACCGAGGGACGGCTGAAAAAACTGCGGAAAAAGCGCAGTGCCGGCCCAGTCAGTCCGGCCGAAGCGGTCGATGATCGGCAGCAGCTGGCCCAGGCCCGCGAGACGCTTGAGCCCTACAAGCCCAGGGGACGTAAATCGGCAGCCGTGCCAACGCAGCTCGAGCCGGGTGAGTTTGTACGGATCGTCAGCCTCGGGATCGAGGCACAGGTCGAGAAAGTCTCCGGCAGCAAGGTTGAACTGCTGGTCAACGGCAAGCGTATGCGTCAGCCGCTGACGGCTCTGGAGCAGCTCAGCCCGCGACGTTTTGCGGCTCAGCAGCAGCGTCAGGGACATCTGTCGCGGAACGTTGCGGAACGCCAGGCTTCGATGAAGCTGATGCTGGTCGGTGAGCGGGTGGAAGACGCCTTGGTTCTACTGGAACGTTTTGTTGACGATGCCCGACTGGGCAATCTCCGCCAGGTCGAGATCGTCCACGGTGCCGGCGGCGGAGCCCTGCGTCGTGCTGTCCGTGAGCAGCTGGGGAGGGAACAGGGGGTGACGGCTTTTTACGCTGCGCCGATCGAGCAGGGCGGAGACAATGTGACCATCGTTGAGCTGAGTGGCCGATGAGCGGACAGATAGCCGACAGCAAGATAAACGAAATCCGTGAGCGTGCCGATATCGTTGAACTGGTGTCACAGTACGTCAGCCTGAAACGATCGGGTGCGAACCATTCCGGCTTGTGTCCATTTCACTCTGAGAAGACACCGTCTTTCAGTGTCAATGCCGCGCGCCAGTTTTACCACTGTTTCGGCTGCGGCGTCGGGGGGGATGTTTTCTCCTTCCTGATGAAGGTCGAGGGACTCAATTTTCCTGAAGCGGTACGTCGCCTGGCGGATCGTTACGGGATTGAAATCGAAGAGCAGAGGCTCTCGCCTGAAGAGGAACGTCGCCAGCGTCAGCGCGACAAGCTGTTTGAAATCAATCGGGCAACGGCGGATTACTTCCATCGTCTGCTGATGGATGCTCCGGCTGGTGAGGCGGGACGGTACTACCTGAAGCAGCGCGGTTACGGACGTAATACGGCGGAGACCTTTCAGCTTGGTTTTGCCGACAAGGCCTGGACTGCGCTCAAAACGGAGTTGCTGGGGCGAGGCTTTAAGGCCGAGGATATCCGCCAGCTGGGATTGATCCGACCGGGCAAGCAGGGGGACGCTTACGATCTGTTTCGCGGCCGTCTGATGATCCCCATTCATGATCTGAGCGGACGGGTGGTCGCCTTTGGCGGACGGGTGCTGGATGACAGCAAGCCGAAATATATCAATTCGCCGGAATCGCCGATCTATCACAAGTCGGCAGTTCTGTTCGGGCTTTACCAGGCTCGCCAGGCGATGCGCCAGGCGGGCGAGGTGCTGGTCGTCGAGGGCTACTTCGATCAGCTGGCGCTGTTTCGCGCCGGGTTTGTCAATGTTGTTGCAACCTGCGGCACGGCCCTGACTGCAGACCACGCGAAATTGCTCAAACGGTACGTGCAGCGAGTGCTGCTGCTGTTCGATCAGGATGCGGCCGGCCGCCAGGCGACCTTTAAGGCAATGGCAGCGCTGCAGGAAGAGGGGGTGCCGAGTCGGGTTGTTGAACTACCGGCCGGGGATGACCCTGACTCCTTTCTGGCTGGCAGTCCTCCCGAGGCGTTCCGCCAGCGGCTGGAGCAGGCGAAACCGGCAATGGATATCTTCATGCAGGATTGCCTGGCCGGGACGGAAGAGAGTGTCGAGGCCCGGGCTGCCGCGGCTGAAGAGATTCTGGCTGTGGTCGGCAGTTTGCCGAGTGAGTTGGAGCAGGATCTATATCTCAAAAAACTTGCTGCTGACAGCGGGATTGAGCTGGAGCTGCTGAAAAAACTGATGGCCCGCCAGGTGCGTCCGGCTCAGCCTGAACGGTTCGCTCCGGAGCCGGTTGTCGATTTTTATCCGTCGGTTGAGGATGATTATCCGCTGCCTGAAGACGGCTACCCGCATCCCGATGAGAATTATGCTCCCGTGACTGAGCTGTTACCCGGGCCTGCAACAGGCGAGATGAAACCGGTTCAGCCACTGTCGACCATCGAGTCGACCTTGCTGAGCCTGATGCTTCTGGGGTTGATCAAGCCTGCTGCCTATCATTCGGCCGCAGGGCTGATGCGCCATCCTGATGCTGTTGTCATCGCGGGTGCCTGGGCAGCGGTTGATCCCGAAGAGGAAGAACGACTGGCAAAAATCATGGAGACTTTGTCTCCGGACCAGGGCCGTTTGGCCATGAAACTGGCGATCGATGACGGTCGCTACAGCGAGAACGCTCAGAGAATAGCTGACGATTGTATCTGGGCGCTTGAAAAGCTGTCGCTTCAGGAACGTATAGCAGACTTGCAGAAACAGAAGATCCCGAAGGCCGAGCAGGCTGGGGACACCGCACAGGCGGATATTTACTGCAAGGAACTGGCGGACCTGCTGATACAGCTTAAAGGGCGCAGGTAGAAAACCTCCTGAGCGCATGAAAGTATCCTGCAAAGCAGGTACAATAAAAAGATAACCCATTCAGTCTGCATGATGTCAGAACGCAGAGGAGAACAGACCCTGATGGCAAAGAAGTCAAATCAAGAAGAAGTTCAACAGCTTATCGATATGGGGAAGGAAAAGGGGTTCCTGACCTATGACGAAGTGAATGACATGCTCCCGGCGAGCATGGTTTCTTCTGAGCAGCTTGAAGATGTGATGAGTATGTTCGGTGAAATGGATATCGAAGTCGTTGATTCCGACAGCAAGGTTTCCAGTTCCAAGGATGACGACGATCTTGATGATGAGGACGGGGATGGGGATGTTGAGCTGGAAGCCGGAACCTTAGGCCGCACCAGTGATCCCGTGCGTATGTACCTTCGTGAAATGGGGCAGGTCGCATTGCTGACCCGCGAAGGGGAAGTTGAAATTGCCAAAAGAATCGAAGAAGGGGACGCGCTGGTTGCCAAGGTTGTCATGCGTACGCCGATTGCTGCACGCGAAGTTCTGCTCCTGCTGGAAAAGCTGGAGAAGGGGCAGGCCAGTGTTTCCGACATCACCCGCGATTACGACGAAGAAGAAGGGGATGCTGCCGAAGTTACCCAGCGTGAGCGCCTGCAGGAAGTTTATGCCCGTCTGCAGACCCTCGATCAGGAGTTGAAGGCGATTGCCGATGAACTGGCCGGAGGCCCGGCCAAGAAGAAGCAGGAAACCCTGGAAAAGCAGCAGGAAGAAAAGCGTACTGCCTTTATCGATGTGCTGCGTGAGGTCCGCCTCAAGGATTTTCAGGTTGCCAAGATTGTCGATCGTCTCAAGGAGATGGGCAATCAGGTCAAGAAAGGGCAGGCTGAAGTTGCCGATTGCGAAAAGAAGATCAAGAAGCCTTACGCCGAGATTGGCGCTTATCTGACCCGTATGCGTCAGAGCGATGAAGAAGCTCACGCTGTCGCCGAGGAGCTTGGCGTTGCCGGGGATATCCTGCTGTCGGTTGAAAAGCGCCTGATGGCTGCCGAGCGTAAGTTCAAGATGGTCCGAGAAGAGTCGGGCTTTGAGCCGGATGAGCTGCTCGAGTACCTCAAGGAAGTTTACAAGGGGGAGTGGATTGCCAAGAAGGCCAAGACCGAGCTGATCGAAGCCAATCTGCGGCTGGTCGTTTCGATTGCCAAGAAATACACCAATCGTGGTCTGCAGTTCCTTGATCTGATTCAGGAAGGGAACATTGGTCTGATGAAGGCGGTCGACAAGTTTGAGTACCGTCGCGGATACAAGTTCTCGACCTATGCAACCTGGTGGATTCGTCAGGCGATTACCCGGGCAATTGCCGATCAGGCGAGAACCATCCGGATTCCTGTTCACATGATTGAGACGATCAACAAGCTGATCCGCACCACCCGTCAGCTGGTTCAGGAATGCGGCCGTGAGCCGACTCCGGAGGAGATCGCAGAGCGTATGGACCTGCCGCTCGACAAGGTCCGGCGTGTGCTGAAGATTGCCAAGGAGCCGATCAGTCTGGAAACTCCGATCGGCGAGGAGGAGGATTCCTCGTTGGGCGATTTTATCGAGGACAAGGGTGTTGTTTCGCCGCTCGAGGCCGTTATCAAGGGCAACCTGTCCGATCAGACCTCTCGGGTGCTGTCGTCCCTTACGCCGCGTGAAGAGAAGGTTCTGCGTATGCGTTTCGGTATCGGTGAGAAGTCTGACCACACCCTTGAGGAGGTTGGTCAGGATTTCAACGTAACCCGTGAGCGGATTCGTCAGATCGAGGCCAAGGCTCTGCGTAAGCTGAGACATCCAAGTCGCGCTAAGCGCCTGAAAGGATTTGCTTCGAGCGAGTGATGGAAGATGTTTCTTTTTACGTGATGAATAAGAAAATCGCTTGACAGCTATGCTGCGATTTTCTTATTCTGCGTATTTGTGGAAGGGCCTATAGCTCAGTTGGTTAGAGCCGCCGGCTCATAACCGGCTGGTCCCAGGTTCGAGTCCTGGTGGGCCCACCAAGATCTAAAAAGTTACGCAGTTTTTGCTTTCTAAATAGAGTTTTTCAGGCGTTACAGTTGAACGGAGTCCAAATTGCATACCATCGGTTACTCGCTGCAGCAATACAGCGGGGGAACTCTCAGATGAAGAGGCTCGCTACCTGGAAAATCGAAAAAACTGACAAGACTGAGAAGAGTGCACCGGAGAACCGGTGCACTCTTTCTTTTTGGGGATTTTAGCTATGTCTGCAGCGAAAAAACCCCGTTTGACAGACCTCTTGGGTTGGCTCAATGGCAGCTATCCTGCGGCTTTGGCAGAAGAATGGGACAATGTCGGATTGCAGGTTGGCGACCCATCGGCCGAGATTGAAAAAATTCTTGTTTGTCTGGATGTTGAAGAAATTGCTTTGAAAAAAGCCGCCGACCACGGGGTTGACCTGATTATTTCCCACCACCCCTTCATCTTTCGTCCGCTGAAGAAGCTTACCGCAAGTGATACGACCGGACGCCTGGTGATTCAGGCGATCAAAAACGATATAGCAGTGGTCAGTGCTCATACCAATCTTGATCGGGCGCAAGACGGCCTCAATGACTGGCTTGCCGCACGCCTTGGCCTTACCCAGGTCGTTCCGCTGGAACGCCCCGAAAGTGGACATTTTGCCAAGCTTGTGGTCTACGTTCCGGCCGGTCACGAAAACGAGGTCATGCAGGCCCTGTTTGCCGCAGGAGCGGGGCAGATCGGTGCCTATGACAGCTGTTCCTTTCGCACCCGGGGAACCGGTAGCTTTCGCGGCGATAATGAGTCGACCCCTTATATCGGCAAGGCCGGCGAACTTGAAGAGACCGAGGAGTTCAGAATCGAAACCATCGTTCCGCGCGTTCTGGTGCCTAAGGTGCTGACGCGGATGGTCAAGGCTCATCCGTACGAAGAGGTGGCCTATGATCTGATTCCCCTGGCTAATGAACGGACCGATATTGGTCTGGGACGTATCGGGCGCCTGGCCGAACCTTTGTCTCTGCGTGAGTTTACCGGGAAAGTTAAGCAGATACTTGGTATCGAAGCCCTGCGCCTGACAGGCGATCTTGACCGGGCCGTTGAGAAGATTGCCGTCTGTGGCGGCAGTGGCGTCAGCATGTACTCCGAGGCTCTGCGTCAGGGTGCTGACTGCCTGGTGACCGGAGATGTCAAGTTTCATGAGGCTCAGCGTGCCCGCCAGGATGGCATGGCGTTGATCGATGCCGGGCATTTTGCCACTGAACATCTGATGATTGAAGAATTGGCAAAACGCCTGAGAAAGTTCGTAGCAGACCGCCAGTGGGCGGCTGAAATTATAGAAATGGCAGATGAACAGGACCCCTTCTCGTTTGTCTAAAGCCGCAATCAAGTCCGAACTATGGAGGTATTACCGTGCATGACCAGATGACTCTGCTCCTTGATCTTCAGGAGATCGATCAGGAAATCAGCGCCCTGGAAAAAGCCCGTGAGGGTTACAAGGAAGAACAGGTTACCCTGGAGAGTGATGTAGCCAGGGTACAGCAGATGCTTGATCAGCTGAATGAAGAAATCTCTGAATTGAGTTCTCAGGAAAGCGAGCTGTTGCAGGAACTGCAGAAAGAGCGTGACAATGTCACCAGGGTTGAATCTCGCCTGCCGGATATTCAGACCCAGAAGGAATATGTCGCAGTTCTGAAAGAGATCGATCTGGCCAAGAAGGCCAACAAGGATCTTGATGACAAACTCCAGGAAAAGCGTCAGGAGATCAGTGCGCTTGAAGGGGATCTCAAGGAAAAAGAGACGGAGCTGGAAAAGCTCAATGAAAAGGTCCAGGCCCGTGGCGCGGAACTGACCCAGTTGCTGAGCGATTCCGAGGGGGAGCTGACGACCAAGACCGCCAACCGTCAGTCTGTCGCAGCCGACCTGCCGAAAAGCCTGCTGAGCAAGTACCAGGCGCTGTTCAAGCGTCGTGGCGGCCTGGCCCTGGCCCTGGCTCAGAACGGGGCCTGTATGGGCTGCAACATGCAGTTGCCGCCACAGCATTACAACCGGTTGCTCAGCGTCTCAGAGATGCTGACCTGTCCGCACTGTAATCGCATCCTCTATATCGAGAAAGACGCGTAAGGATTCTCAGGTCGAAGAAGGACAGATGGTCGCCGGTCGCTATGCGACGGGAGGAAAGTCCGGGCTCCGCAGGACGGGATGGTTCCTAACGGGAACCGGGGGTGACCCCAGGGAAAGTGCCACAGAGAGGAGACCGCCGCTGTCCTTGTGACAGTTGGTAAGGGTGAAAGGGTGAGGTAAGAGCTCACCAGTTGCGATGGTGACATCGGAAGCTAGGTAAACCCCATCCGGAGCAAGGTCGAATAGGGAAACGTTTGAGGACGGTCCGTCCGAAGTTTCCGGGTCTGGCTGCTTGAGGCCAGTGGCAACACTGGTCCTAGATGAATGATCATCGCTCTGACGCAGGTAACTGCGGCAGAGAACAGAACCCGGCTTATGGCCTTCTTCGGCCTGTTATTACGGGGCAGTATGGCGCAGGTCATACTGCCTTTTTTATTTGGATTGTGCCCTGTCTTGACGCGCAGGAGAAGCTCTGAATCTGACATTTTAGATATGACAGGACACTATATGATTGAAGAACGCAGCAGGCGCTGGATGCAGATTGTCGATCAGGTTGCTAGAGAGTACCTGGCTCTGCCTGAGAGTGAAAAGGAATGGATTTTTGTCCAGCTGAGCGAGATTGGCAGGTTCCAGAGTGAGCTGCAGAAGCTGTTTTATCAGGGAGGTGGAGCCGAGCATTGCCACAGCTGCCTCGGTGAATGCTGCCGCAAAGGGCATAATCATATGACTCTGGCCAATCTGCTCGCCTATCTGGCCGCCGGAGAAGATCCACCGCAGCCCGATTTTTCCAAAACCTGTCCATTCTTGGGTTCAGCGGGGTGTCTGATCGAAGAAGCGAAGCGTCCGTATAACTGTGTCACCTTCATCTGTGATAAAATAGAGGACAGCCTGTCCGCTGAACAGGTCGATACCTTTTATTTGCTCGACAGGCAGTTGCGGGGCGTCTATCAGCTGTTTGCCTGTCGCTATGCCGGAGCCGGCATGGCCGGGCTGCTGTTGCAGGAGCAACGCCTGGCCGGCAAGCCTTTTCTCGGTGCCCCTGGTACCATGTAATGATCGTGGAGGAAATGATATGATGTTAAGTTTTGAGCGCCGTAACGGTGAGATTGACGAGCTGATCGATCGTCTGATGAAAGAAACCAACGTACATCATCCCGGAATGATCCGGGAAATGATCATCACCGCCCTCAAGTCCGGCCAGGAGAACGATTATCTTGCCGACCAGAAGCTGATCCGTACCACCATGAAGGAGATGCGTTATACCAACAAGGTCTTCGCCCCTTACCGGAACAGGCGCAAGGTGACCGTCTTTGGTAGTGCCAGAACCATGCCGGACGATCCCATCTATCAGAAGTGTGTGGCTTTTTCGCGGATGCTGGCCGAGCGGGATTACATGGTGATCACCGGTGGTGGCCCCGGGATCATGCTGGCCGGGAATGAAGGGGCTGGTGTTGAAAACTCCTTCGCCGTCAATATCCAGCTGCCTTTCGAGCAGGATACCAACCCGGTCATGCATGAGGATGACAAGGTTATCAGCTATAAATATTTTTTCAATCGTAAGGTCGCTTTCCTTAAGGAAGCCCATGCCGTCGCCCTGTTCCCGGGTGGATTCGGGACCATGGATGAAGCGATGGAGGCGATGACTCTGATCCAGACCGGCAAAAATCCGCCGATTCCTCTGGTTATGGTCGACGATGAGGGCGGCTACTGGGAGGATTGGCTGGAATTTACTCGCGACAGTCTGTTCAAACGCGGACTGATTTCCGGAGAAGATTTTGGGCTGTTTACCATTACCCGTGATCCGGTAGAAGCCGTGAAGGTCATAGAGGACTTTTATCGCTGTTATCATTCCATGCGCTTTGTCAGGGACAAGATGGTCATTCGTCTCAACCGCAAGCTTGATGAGGAGCAGGTCGGCATTCTTATGAGTGAGTTCAGTGAAATTCTCGCTCCTGGTGGCAGTATGCGCCTGAACAGTGCTCTTCCGGAAGAGAGTGACCAGCCTGACCTTGCTGACTTGCCGCGACTGGTCATGGAATTCAATCGGCGCAGCTATGGCCTTTTGAATGCCTTTATCCGGCGGATCAATTCTTTTGAATAGGGACGGTAATGTCAGACAGGCTCGTTAGTCAGATCCCCGTTTCGATAACCCGTTCCGATTTCCGTCAGATGTTGCATCTGGTCAGGGTTCTCTATCGGTTGAGCCAGAACCCTGAGTATCGCCAGCGAGTGTTTCCCGAGCTGCCGGAGGCGGCCAGATTTGACCCTGGACACGGGTCGCTGATGATGGGTTACGATTTTCACTTAAGTGACGCAGGCCCTAAGTTGATCGAGGTCAATACCAACGCCGGTGGCGCCTATATGACGCTGCAGACAGAGCTTGCCGGTGACGAACGTGCGGCTGTTGACACCGAACGCTTCAAGCAGCGCTTCTTTGCCAGTCTGATGAGCGACTGGCACTCATATTGCGCCGGGGTTAATAGACCGCTGCGGCGGGTTGCCATTGTCGATGACGATCCGCTGAACCAGCCCCTCTATGTCGAAATGGAATACATCGCGGCATGGCTTGTGGAACAGGGGCTTGATGTTGAAATCCTTGCTCCGGGAGAGGTGGAGATCAACGGCACTGTTCTCTACGGGAAATCAGGACCGATCGATATGATCTACAACAGGCACTGTGATTTCTATCTGGAGGATGAGGTCATGAGTTTCATCCGTAAGGCTTATCTGACCAGGCAGGTGTGTCTGTCCCCGAATCCTTTTGCCTATGGCCTGCTGGCCGACAAACGCAGGATGATTCTCTGGTCTGATACTGATGAATTGGAGGATCTGAACCTGTCTGAAAACGCCCAGTG
Source organism: Geopsychrobacteraceae bacterium (assembly GCA_963677215.1). Taxonomy (GTDB): domain Bacteria; phylum Desulfobacterota; class Desulfuromonadia; order Desulfuromonadales; family Geopsychrobacteraceae. The sequence continues at coordinate 4,177,926 of OY781919.1, read as the reverse complement.
TCTGCTCGCGAGCTGTGTGCCGAAAAGCCGTCTGCTCAAAGATCTTGATCCGGATACGGTCTGGGCGGAACGTAAAGATTCCATTTTTAAGCCGGTCAGTCGCTTTGGTGGCCGCGGTGTGCTGATGGGAAAGTCGATTTCGCGCAAGCGGTTCGTCGAGTTCGAGCCAGACACAACCCTGGTGCAGCAGGTGGTTCCCCCTTCGGTGGTAACTTCGGAAGGAGATGATTTCAAGGTCGATATCCGGCTTTACGTCTATCGCGATCATCTGCTCGGCGTTGCCGCCAGGGTCTACCAGGGGCAGGTTACCAATCTGCATACCGAACGGGGCGGGTTCGCCCGGGTGCGGTTGGTCTAGCCGGAAGCCGGCAGCGATCAGCCGCCGGCTTTTTTCACTGTCCAGCCTTGCTGTTGCAGCAGTCCGAGTAGCAGGTCGCGGTGATCACCCTGAATTTCGATGACCCCGTCCTTGAGGGTTCCACCGGTTCCGCATTTCTGTTTCAGGGTTTTGGCAAAGGACTTCAGCTCCTCACCAACAAGAGGAACGCCGCTGATCAGGGTTACCCCTTTGCCTTTGCGCCCCTTAGTTTCCCGAGCGATACGGACTATGCCGTCCGAGGGGGGGGCTGACGCCTGCTTTTTGCTGCAGTGGCACTGTTTGATCGGTTGGCTGCATTCCGGGCAGATCTTGCCTAGACTGTCGGAATAGACCAGTCTGCTATTGCTGTTTTTCATCTTGTCAGTCCGCTAAAGGTTTTTCAGAAACTGGCAGGCGACGCAGACCAGCTTGAGTTCATAGAGTCCGCTGTCTGGATTATAGACAGAGGTTGTCGTGATATGTTCCGAACAGGTCAATTTGTAACAGACACTGCAGACCAACCCTTCGCCAACCGTCGACCTGTGATCACAGACGTGACAGATCCACGGGCTCTTCTCTTCACTCATTTCAGGTGTCCTGATTTATGAATTCTGAAATTTTAAATCTGAAACCTCGGTATCGGGCGGTCAGGTCATTCTTTCCAGACCGCCCGATACCGAAGTCATTTGCTACAGTATTCCTTGACGCTACGGGCCAGTTCCTGGCTCTGCTCCATGGCGCGTTGCAGATCTGTGTCAGAGGGTTTTCCCATCCACTCGATTGGCTCGGCAAAATCCCACTTGAGTTTTTCAGTAAGGGCGGTCAATTCGCGCTGTGCCCCCCCTGACCAGCCGGCGGAACCGAAGCGCAGGACCTTTTTGTTCCAGACCTTCTTGCGCCGGAACATGTCGAGGACCCAGGCCATGGGGGGGAACATTTCGTATTCGTAGGTCGGCATGCCGAGGATCAGTCCGGCCGATTTCCAGGCGGAGGCGAGGATGCCGCCGACGTGTTCGTCGGGGACACGGTAGACATGGACCGGCAGCCCTTCCTTGCGGACCCCCTGGACAATACTGTTGACCAGTTTTTCGGTGTTGCCGTACATGCTCGACCAGATGACTGTGACTTCCGGCTCTGCCGGGCCGTTCTGGTAGGACGCCAGCCGGGCGTAGGAGTCGATGATCGCCTGCGGGTTTTCACGCCAGATGATGCCGTGCGAGGGGGCGATAACCTTGATGTCGAGGCTCTTCAGACGGTCGATCGCCTTGGTGACAAAGGTCGAGAAGCTGGAGACGATATTGGCGTAATAGCGCAGCGCCTCGTTGCTGAAGAAACTGTGTTGGGTGGTTGATAGCTGATCGTCGAAATAGACCCCGTTGAGGGTTCCATAGGAGCCGAAACCGTCACAGGAGAAGAGCGTTCCGCTGCTCTGCTCATAGGTCATCATGGTTTCCGGCCAGTGGATGTTGGGTGTCTCAAAGAAGGTCAGAACCTTGCCCTGGCCAAGGTCCAGGGTGTCACCGTCCTTGATTGGCACGACATTGGTGTCGATGCCGTAGAAGTTCTTGAGCATCGCAATGGCTTTGGCGGTCGCGTAAATTCTGAGGTTCGGATTGCGTTGATGCAGCTTGGGCAGCCAGCTGGTGTGGTCCGGCTCCATGTGATTGATGATCAGATAGTCGATCTTTTCCGGCTCGATAGAGATTGACGCAAGTTCGCTTTCAAAGTCGGCGGGCTTTCCTTTGACGTCTTCAATCAGGTCGATCAGGGCAGTTTTTTCGCCTTTGACGATATAGGCATTGATCGAGATGCCGTTCGGCATCGGCCACATTCCTTCAAACAGCTGATAGCTTTCGAGATTGACTGGCAAACAGTAAATGCCGTCAGTAATCTGTACTGCGTTCATCAAAAGTCCTCTTGTCCTGGTTTTGACCCGCGGGTTACGGGTACTTTTTGAGTTCAGTGAGCAGGTTCTTTATCGTTTCTCTATATTCGTCTATTTCGGCCAGACTTTGCAAGTTTTGCAGTGCTTCGGGAATGGCCCGGTCAAACGGCAGACTGCAGAAAACATCTGCGCCGAACTCCGCAGCGCTGGTTCTGATCTGGCCGTTGATTTCGGCACTGAAGCCGGCCTTGTTGATGACCACCAGATGTCTGAGACGAAATTTTTCAAGCAATCCCGCTAACCGGTGGTAGTCGGACAGGCCGGAAAGGCTTTCCTCGACGACCGCGACAACCAGATCGACACCGGTAATTGAAGAGATGGCTTGGCAGCTCGTGCCTGGCGGTCCGTCAATGACAATGTAGGGAATCTGCCGCTCTTTTGCAACTGCGGTCGCTTCGTTGCGAATCTTGCTGATCAGTTTTCCGCTGTTGTCTTCACCGGGGAACAGGTCGGCGTGGAGCATCATGCCATTATTCAGCCGGCTATGATACCAGACTCCGGCCTGGTGTGGAACCATGCTGATCGCCCGCTGCGGACATGCAAAGGCGCAACTTGCGCAGCCTTCACAGCCGTGAATAACAGGGGTGAAAACGGCTGGATCGCGACGGATTGCGGAGAAGCGACAGCTTTCGATGCAGATTCCGCAGTTGGTACAGTTGGACTCGTTGATTTCTGCGACATCCATAGCGTAGTAATCGCTCTGACTCAAGCGTTCAGGCTGAAGAAGAATGGGCAGGTTGGATGCGTTGACGTCTGCATCGACGGCGACGACCGCATCGAACAGTTTGATCAGGGCGGCCGTGACGGAGGTCTTGCCGGCGCCCCCCTTGCCACTTAGTAAAGCAATCTGTTGTGTCTTCATTCAGCGACCTCCGGACCGATCAGTTCTTTGAGCTGTTGATCAATTTCTGGAAAATGTTGACTCAGAACCTGGCCGTTTAGGTTGGCCTGATGGTAGCGGTCGTCAAGGGGGATTATCATCCGTGGTTTGCGCTGGTGCTCCTTGAATAATTGGTCTGTCGCTTCATTGCTGTTGGCCTTGTTGGCAATGACGACATAGCGCTTATTCAGTTTCTTAAGGATCTCTTCGGTTTGGCACATGTCGTGAAAACCGAACGGTGTCGGTTCAACGACGAGTACAACCAGGTCGGCCGGTTCTATGGCTGCAACGGCGGCGCAGGAGTTGCCGGGCGGGCCGTCGATGATGGTCAGAGGAGTGCATTCGTCGATGGTTCCGATCAGTTGCTGAATCAGATAGGTACTGCGCGCCGAGCCGATTTTAAGATCGCCGATGGTGACCAGAGCATCGCTGACCGGGGAGACTGCCCGGCGCATTTTGCCGATCTCTTCAGGCTGGTAGCTGATCGCCTGGCGGGGGCAGACCATTTCACAGAGGCCGCAGCCATGGCAGAGAGTTTCGGTCAGATAAACGGTTCCGGCAATCTTGTAGAGCGCATTGAAGCGGCATTCTCTGGTGCAGATGCCGCAGCCGTTACAGCGTTCCGCAGTGAAGTGTGGCAGGATCTGGGTGACCGGTTCGCTTTTCACTTCCTGCAACTGGAGAAAGTATTCGCTGTTCGGGGCATCGACATCTAGGTCATAAAGGTCGGCGCCAAAGCTTCGGGCCAGAGACAGAGCGATCGTGGTCTTGCCGGCCCCGCCTTTGCCACTGACAACTGAGATGATCATTTTCAAATAGCCCGTCTCTTTTTTATATATGCTTGAAATACGGTATGCTGCCACCCGGGCCGCTGAAAACTTAGCGGCCCGGGCATGAACAGTTGTGATGCGAAGATCGGGAGACGTCTGGTCTTAGTGGGCTCCGCAAACCTGGTCGTCGCTCAATGGGCTGAGCTGGTCGTTGAGGTAGAGGTTGAGGGTTTCTTCAACGGTGTTGCCGCCGCCGAAGTAGACTTCAATGCCGTTGGCGCGGAAACCCTGCAGTGGACGTCCGCCGATGCCGGCAACAACCAGTTTGGTGACGTGATTGCCGCTCAAGAGCATGACCGGGGCAAAGCAGCCGCCTTGAGTGTGACCGCCGTTTTTCAGTGGGGTGATTTTGACGACCTGATTGTCCTTGATGTCGATCAGGGTGTAGTAGTTGCAACGTCCGAAGTGACCGGAACGGGTTGATTGCAGCCCCGCATCAGTGTCGGCCGGGACCGCAAGGCGCAGGGCGCCTGCTTCCGGGGCTTCGACGGTCGCTGCCTGACCACCGGCCTGTTGCTGGGCGCTGATGTCCTGGGCCAGTCCATCGAGAATGGCTTCAACAGTGCCGGTGATGTCTTCATGATAGACGATGCCGGCCTTGTTGAGGACTTCAGCGGCCTTGGGGCCGACTTTGCCGGTATAGAGGATGTTGACACCGGCATCAGCCAGCAGCTGGGCAGCAGAAGTGCCTGCTCCGTTGCTGGCCTCAACTCCGGCACTGTTGTCATGGGCGCGGACCTGGCCGGTAATGCTGTCGGCGATCATGAAGTAAGCGGCGCGGCCAAAGCGTTGATCAATTTCGGCCTGCAGGGAAGGTTCTTGTGCAGTGATGGCAATAATCATTCTGGGTTTCTCCGTTTTTTGTCAGTTTCTGTTCGGGGTTATCAGGACAGTGTCCAGTGATGTCTATCGTTGTTGACCTTGTAGTCGGCTTTGGACTTTTGCTGCTGTCTTTCTCGATCAGCTATGGCTTGGTACGTCAAATAGTTTTGTTCTGTGCATATGCACTAAAGGGGAGAATAGTTTTGGAGGGGCGGCATGTCAATGATTAATTTGCATATGCACAAAAAAAGAGAGGCGGAAGTTTAGCGTTTTGGTGTGTTTGTGGTACGACGTCTGATTTTTGAAGAAAAGATCAGCCGATGCTGCCGAGACTGGCGAGGGCGATAACCCCTCTGAAACTGACCGGTTCATGGCTGAGACACATCAACAGGCTGCTGCCAACGCATTCAAATCCGCAGGAACGCAGAACCAGGTTGAGTTCGTCCGAGAGCAGGATGTCACTGAGAATTGACTTGTCGGCGGGGGTGAAGGACCGTGCCTCCTGCAGCAGGGCACGCAGGTCGCGTGAGTTGAGGTCACGGGTCAACCAGGGACCCAGCTGACAGAAGCCCAGTCCGTTCTGCAGCAGGGCCATGGTTGTGCCATGACGCAGAACCGTTGAATCGTTGCTGTAGGTGCGTAGCAGCGCTTCCCGCGCCTCCCCCCAGCAGCGAAAATCGAGATAGATCAGGTCATCCAGCTCACCCGATTCTTCTGGCGCCTGCAGGCCCAGGCCCGGTGCACTCCAGCGCTCGACGCGGTCTAGAGCCGAGAAACCTGCTTTGCGGAAAAAGGGGACGCTCTGCTCAGTGGATGTAAGCCAGATCCGTTCGACCTGGGGCTGATCAAGGAAAGCCAGAGCGTAGCTGAGCAGTTCGCTGCCGTACCCTTGGCCCCTGAAGCTGGGATGAACGATCAGGTTACCGATCCAGCCGCTGTTGCGATAGGCGACGGCAGAGACATAACCCAGCTGTCGGCCCTGTTTCTTCAGGACGAAAAAGTAGGGTTTCCAGTGGTTCTGAAACAGGCGCTGTTCATGGAGCGGGACTTTCCAGCCTTCCGCACAGGCCATGTCGGCGAAGGTCGACCAGTCATCGGCTGTCAGTGTCTGGATAATCATCAGGCAGCCCTGCAGAGTTGAAGAAGTTCCAGGTCGCTCAACGGGCGTTTGTTCCTGCTGGCCAGGTCACGGACCCGGGTCAGCAGCTTTTCGACTTCGATCTGGGCTATGTCGATCTGCAGCTGTTGAAGGCGTTGGGTGAGGCTGTGCGTTCCGGAATGTTTGCCAAGAACCAGTTGGCGGGTCAGGCCGACTTCAGCGGGGTCGAATCCCTCGTAGTTGGTCGGGTTCTTGATGACGCCGTCAGCATGCAGGCCGGATTCATGGGCGAAGATATTCTCCCCGACCACAGGTTTCCAGCCCGGGATCTCCCGTCCGCTGGCCTTGGCGACATAGCGGGACAGTTCAAGAAAATGGGAGGTGTCTATCCCAACGTCAAGGGCGCAGCTGTGTTTGAGAGCCATGACGACCTCTTCGAGGGCGGCATTGCCGGCCCTCTCCCCAAGGCCGTTGACCGTGGTATTGACAAATTTTGCCCCGGCACGGATTCCGGCGATGCTGTTAGCTGTGGCCATGCCCAGATCGTTATGACAGTGGACTTCAAGGTCAATGGTTCCCTGGGACACCAGGAAGCACACTTTCTCGTAGATCGTGAAGGGGTCGAGCAGGCCGAGGGTATCGCAGAAGCGGAAGCGCGCCGCGCCGCCATCTGCGGCAATCTTCATCAGTTCCAGCAGGAAATGCAGATCGGCCCGGCTCGAATCTTCTCCACCGACCGAAATATAGAGGTTGTGACGACCGGCGTAATCGAGGGTGCGTTTCAGCTGTTCCTTCACCCAGAGTCGATCCTTGTTTATTTTGTTGCGGATCTGAAAGTCGGAGACCGGCAGGGAGATTTCGATTGCCCTGACTCCGCAGTTCAGCGATGCGTCGATGTCGCTGGGCAGTGCCCGGTTCCAGGTTATTAACCTGGCATTCAGGTTCAGGTCATGGAGCGCCTTGATCGATTCCTGCTCGGTTTTGCCCATGGCCGGAATGCCGCACTCGATCTCACCAACTCCGATCTCATCAAGCATGCGGGCGATCGTCAGCTTCTCTTCCAGGCTGAAGACAACGCCTGCGGTTTGTTCGCCGTCCCTTAGTGTCGTGTCATCGATGGTGATCTGTGTTGTGTCGGTGCGTGACATGCTGCCGTCTCCCCATAAAAAAACCCCGGACAGAATGGGTGTCTGTCTGCGGGGCTACGTTGCCTCTATTTCAGAAAAGCACAAAAGCAAATAGCATGCCTTGCTGTACATGCTCAGAAATACAATATTTTTAAGCGGCTGTATAAGGAATGGTTGCCAAGAATCTAGGCAGACTGCACGTTTCTTGTGCAATCTTAGAATGGCAATATTGCTATTATTAAAGAATTTAGGTGTTTATGTAGTTCTGATTATTGAGTTTAGTACCTGACTAAAAGTGTAAGTTATCGATATATCATAATTTTTACTTGTATTTTGTCAAATTGTTGATTTACTAAATAAAGAAACTTTTATGTCCTGCTCTGCCACCAGGGATATAGGTTGATATTTTATTGATTGTCATGCTTCTGCCTTGCGAGGGGGGGTGTCGGTTTTCGAGGACCGGTGCCCTTGAGCTGTTCACTCCTGACTAGTGAATAGGAGGTCGCATGAGGATCCGGCTTGGGGTTTGTCTGGGAATTCTGTTGGTGCCTTTGAGTCTGGGATTACCGGATCGTATCGAAGCTGCAACATATTCAGGCCGATCCAGTACCGTTCTGGAATGGTACGACACCGCCGAGAGTGAAACGGCTGTTCCGGCCTATCAGTATCTGCAGTTGCATATCAAGGATCTTGTCTCTTCCGGTTACACCTTCAAGTTTTACGGCCGGCTTGCCGGGGATGTTGCCGACGAGGCGGATGTCGACAGCAGACTCTATTACGCCTATCTGGAAAAGCGCAACCTGCTGAGCGATCTCGACCTGCGTCTGGGACGACAGTTTATCACCACCTCTGCTGGGGCCTCGATCATGGATGGTCTGCGGCTCGATTACTCTTTCCTGCAGAACTACAAACTCAAGGCCTTTGTTGGCGGGGATGTGCTTTATTACGAAGGGTACAACCTGTCGGATCTGATCGATGGTTTTGAGTTGGGCGGCAGTTTTCTTGAGGGCGCTCTTGAAATCAACGGCTCATACCTGCAGAAATGGGATAACGCTCTGCTGGCCAAGGAACTGATAGGTTTTGACGCGGACTATCGTTGGAACAGTTCTCTCTGGCTGTATAACGAGCTGCAGTGGGATGTTATCTCCGAACGGCTCAGTTATGCACTGCTTGGTGGAAAGTATCGCATCACATCTCCTTTAACCTTACGGGTTGAATACCTCTACTCGCTGCCGGTTTTTTCATCGACATCGATCTATTCCGTTTTCGCTGTTGAAGAGTATGAAGAATTCATGGCCGAGCTGACCTGGAGGCAGTCGCGCGAATATCAGTACTTCGCCAGGTTGACACACGAGTTTTACGATGAATTCTCCGATGCCGATGTTTTGGAACTTGGCGTGGAAAAACTCAGGACAGCAAATCTCTATGGCTACCTGTCAGCACTCTATCGCAGTGATGACGACGGGCAGGGGATGTACGGCTGCAAACTCTACGGCAATTATCAGTTTCTGCCCCGGCTGCGTGCGGGCCTCGGGGTGAACCTCGATGTGCTGGAACGTGAAATTGCCTATTACGACAGTGATGACAGCGATCAGAACGAAACAACCAGTACTCGTATCTGGCTCGACGCCAGGTATGACTGGACCATGTCGATAAATACTACGCTCAAATACGAGTACATCGAAAGCGACATCTGGGATTACTACCACCGTGGTACGCTTCGGCTGAACGTCAACTTCTGAGAAGGAGCGCCTTATGACCCGAACAGCCTTGTTGGTTCTGATTCTGCTGGTGTCTACGGTTGCTCTGCTCCGGGCCGCAGAGTTTGATCATAATGCCCATGTGACAGAGTTTGTCGGAGACGATTGTTCCGTCTGTCATGTTTCGACCGCAGAGACGATCACCCCAAATTCTTCGGCCTGTCTTGATTGCCATGAGCAGGACGATGTCGACGCTGCTCAATTCCCGGCACGGATGACCCATGGCCCCCTCTGGACGCTGGATCATGGCCCGGCGGCAACGGGTACCGCGGCCAACTGTACATCCTGTCACCAGCAGAATGACTGTCTCGATTGCCACAAGTCAGGTTTTTCCCATGAACAGGGGCGTTACACCAACAGCCTGAGCAACGTTCATAGCAGCGATTTTCATGTCAGTCATCCGCTTGCCGCCAGGGCCGACAGCAATCGGTGTTACAGCTGTCATGAGACGCGTTTCTGCAGCGACTGCCATGATGACTGGCGTTTTTCGAGTGGAGATATCGGCAGCCCGTCGCATAGAAGGACCTTTGATCTGGGATTGGAAGGCACGGATATCGATGTTATCCACGCCGGTTTTAACAACACCCTGGCCTGCGATACCTGTCATGCCGGTGCCACCATGAGTTTTCATGACTGGTCCGTCGGTCATGCCCGTGAAGCAAGAAAGTCATTGGCATCCTGTCAGAGCTGCCACCCCGAAGGGGATGTCTGTCTGCGATGCCACAGCGCTAGGGGAGGCGCCTACGGTTTCAACCCGCACCCCTCAGATTGGGACGATATCAAAGATAACATCAGTGACGTCACCAACGGCAGAACCTGCCGCAAGTGTCATTGATCAAAGAAATCATTTCTCTAGCTTGGGGAGGTATTTCGATGCGTAAACAATGGTTGGTTCTACTGATAGCAGTGCTGGCTAGCGCAATCCTCTGGGGTTGTGGCAGCAGCGGCGGAAGTGGTGGCAGTGAGGTGACGGGAGAAACCAGTGTCGCTGGTGCCAATAATGTTGGCAATTGTACGGTCTGCCATACCCTGGATGTTCATACTTTTCTTGATGGTATTGCCGGGGTAAATACTGATGCAAATGGTTTGGGTTCTGCGATAACGCATGATTGTGAAGCCTGTCACGGCGGCGGCCAATATCATCACGGAGACGGCCCGATTCCGTATCCCTCCCCCAACCTGGCCCGTTGCGACAATTGTCACGACCAGACAACCAAGGTCCTGGAGTCAGCCCATAACTTCAATACCGATGGTGCCGCTGCTGACGCAATCGTTCTGGCTGACGAACATTATGTCGAGGGGGTCTGTATCCGCTGTCATACGGCCGAAGGTTTTATGGCTCTTAAAGACATTACCGGCGACGAAGCAACTATTGAGGCAGCATTCGATATTGCCGAGGCTGCTGGCGATGTTCCGGACAGCTTTGATGTAGAAGGCAACAGTATCATTCATAACCCGGTTTGTGGGGCCTGTCACAACCCGCTAACCATGGGAATGATAGACGCTCCAGCCTGGGCTCCTAACGGGAGCACCTCTGAGCAGCTGGCGATTTGTACCGCCTGCCATAACTATAAAGAAGATGGTGCCGTGGCTGATATCTTTGCAACGGGCGAAGCATATGACATTACTACCGATCTGGGGGCTGATGGAGAACTTGGCGGTGGGGACGATACCGTTGTTGCTACAGCTGCCACTGCTCAGATTGGTCATCATGACACCTCCTGGTTCCGGACTATAGCAACCACTCATTATGATAACCCTGACAGTACTGGGGTTATTGAAGGCTATGTCATACGTGAAAACGGAGACAGCCCCTGTTTTGATTGCCACGGCCACGAACTCCTGACCGGTACTGGTGACGCGGATCCGGCCAATCCAGAAACATTGACAATCCACACTCAGTGGGCTACATCGGGCCATGCTGGCGGTTTGCTTAGCGAGGTTGTTGATGCAGTTGCTGCAATTGATTGTGAAAACATCGATGGTGCGGGTACGGACTCGGCTTCCTTGTCCCGTGGACATTGCTATGAAGAGGTCCATGCCGCCCTGGGGGCAGGGAGCACTGCTGGGCCATTTGCCGGACATTATGACTTTAGCTCGGGTACTGTTTTTGGCAGAGTCTGTGAACGCTGCCACACTTCAACCGGGGCAAGCAACTACCTCTCTGAGCCTGACAATTATGTGCCGGCAGATAATGATCTTTCACATGTAGACTCTGGTCAGCACGAAATGATTTATTGCTGGGCTTGCCACTCAAATGCCGAGTCCGGAGAGCTGCGTGATCCAGGCTCACTCACTTTATTGACAATTTTTGGCGCAAATATGCAGTATGACGGTGCAGATGTTGTCATCCCAGATCAAGGTTCTTCAAATGTTTGTCTCGGTTGTCATGGTGGGGGCGACAACATGGAGGCGGCGCGCAGTACCCGTTTTGCCGGGCATCATGTTCAGGCCGGTGGTAGCCTGTTTAACGAAGCGATTCACATGGGATCCGAGTATCCGGGTCAGGACTATACCAACGGTTATTACCATCACCCAGATATCGGAAGTGATGATGGCTCTGGACCTTGTGTAGGCTGTCACATGGCAAGTGATGATACCAAGAACCATACCTTCTCGATCGTAGATGAGGCGGGAAATGTTAATCCTCAGACCAAAACCTTCTGCGATACTTGTCATACTCCTGGAGCCTCTTATGAAATCACCACTGCAAAGCTTGATGAGGAAAGGACCGGCTATCAAGAGGCTGGAGAAATTCTGGAGGAGGTTCTCGCCAATGCAATTGGTTATACCAACGATTGGGCAACGGACTTTTCAGCGGAAGACGTCACTGATCCAGTCGCTGTTCCTGACGACGTTTACTATGCCTACCAGAACCGGCTCTATATTGAGGATGAGCCTGGTGGCTATGCCCATAATCGTATTTATCTGAAGCGATTGGTCTTTGATTCTCTCAAGATGATGATGGATGGGACGCTCGTTGGCGACATCACGTTCACCGCGGCAATGATAGCCGATTATCCAGAGGGCTGCCTCTGGCTTGGAATGGATGAAACAACGGGCATTGCTTCTCGCCCATAAGGTATAATGAATAACTTATCTAAAGCGCCCTGACTTAAGTTCAGGGCGCTTTTTATTCACCCGCTTAGTCTAAGTGGGACGACCGTAATGAAAGGTTAGTGTAAGGAACCCTGTATACCTAGCCTTATGTGTTTCTGCGTGGCTGTATTGACTTGAAAATTGTAGATTCCACTTGTCGTCTTGAAATGCCTTTCCGCACCCTATAGACATGAATAGAGAACCGCTTGAACTCGCCGGTTTGCCTGGGTAGTTTGTCAGTGTCATTTCACTGTTCAGAAAATCAAGAGGGATGGATCTGTATAGGGGTTTCCAATGTCCATACAATTTGATCAGTTGATACCTATTGTCATTGTTTACACTTTGCATCAGTCCGGTTTCGGCACCGAGATATCCTTGCAAAGAAATCTTCCACTGGAAGCTCGATGAGAAATACCTGGATCTGTTTTTTTCAACAACATAATTGTAGTTCCTGACGTTCAGAAATAGTCTGGTTCTGGTAGATGTTGGCAGGGAGAGTTCCGTGCCCAGGTAACTGTAGTCCGGATAGTTGCCGGCGACTATGGAGAGCGGTGCTGGACCCTGTTTGCCGCCATCTTTGCCGAACAGGTGCAATAACGGACTGAGCCAGCGCCTGGCAAACGACAGCCTGATATCGCGGGAGCTTTCGCTGGTTCTGGCTATGTCATAGCGGGACTGAGCGGTCAGGGATAGACCGACAGGCAGGGTGGTTTCCAGGTTGATTCCACCGGTTTCTTCAATTGTTCCGGAGGATTCGAACTGTTGGTAACTCAGGCTGAAACGATGCCAGCGGGAAAAATAAGTCAGGCGTCCGCCATGGGTCGACGCGGCTGTCTGCTCGTCGGCGTTGTAGATGTTTGCCGGTTGGCCGCTGAACAGGGAAACGCTGAAATAGCGGCCCAGATCTGACTGGACTTTCATCCCGTCGATAACATTGACCAGCAATGCTTCGTGAATATATTGTCGGCCCAGTCGGGCTTTGAAGCGGGCTTGATCCCCCTGGTATTCAAGATAGCCGAGTTCCAGCTCCGCTGCGCTGATGTCGTCCAGACGGTGACCTCCGGTCTGGGTTTTCTGTCCCTTACCGTTGATATGCAATGAGAGTCCGGGATCGCTTTGAGATGAAACGTCGGCCTGAATCGTATAGACGCTATTGCCTGTTGTATAGAGACTTGACGCAGGGGTGTCGAAGTAGGTCAGTACGGTTTCCGCCTGAACCCGTGATTCAGCTGCCTGCAGGCTGTCCGTAACACAGCTGAGCAGTAAAATGAGAAGGAAGATGGGTCTCATCATTCTCCCTTGTTTCCATTTTAAGAGTTCTCAGGAACTGTTCTTCAAGATTAGGCTATTTTTAAATTTGTGTCTATTAATAACTTATCGAAGCTTTTCCATCAGTTCTTTAGGTGTGTGCTGCAAAACAAATCAGCAGACTGTCTATTAAATATTCAGGCAAGGTGAGGAGAGAGGCGGATTAACGCCTTTTGGGGATGTTTTTTAGGTTGGCAGAGGTTTTGCAGAGTATCGGGCACGTAAGCAACGCTGTTCATGAATCCCCCCCATCCCAAAGGCGCGACGGGCTCGCATCCATTGAAGAGCAAACCGAAAGGAAACTGTCGTGACAACAAAACCCAAGGTCAAAGAGTTACTTGTCGAGAGTGCCTGTGAGCACAATAAAGATAAGAAGGTGTCGTGCAACGCACCCAAGCCAGGCGATACGACCGGTGGCTGTGCCATCGACGGTGCCCAGATCGCCCTGTTTCCCTTTGCCGACGCCGCCCATCTGGTCCACGGGCCGATGTCCTGTGTCGGCGGAGCCTGGGAGACGCGCCTGACGCCGACCAGCTGGACAGGGCGCGATTTGACCCAGACCGGTTTTGCCACCGATATCAACATCAACGATGTCGTCTTCAGTGGTGAGAAGAAGCTGTCCGAATCGATTGACTATATCATTGAAAACTATGCGCCACAGGCGGTGTTCGTCTACTCGACCTGTGTCACCGCCCTGATCGGCGATGATATCGACGCAGTCTGCAGGCAGGCCTTCGAGAGGCATGGCACCCCTTGCGTGCCGGTCCATGCTCCCGGTTTTGTCGGCGGCAAGAATCTCGGCAGCCGCATCGCAGGCGAAGCTGTGCTGCGCCATCTGGTTGGAACGGCCGAACCTGAAGTGACGACCCCTTTCGACATCAACCTGATTGGCGAGCACAACAACACCGGTGAGCTGTGGCAGTACAAGCATCTTCTGGAGGAGCTGGGGATCCGGATTCTATCAACCTTCAGCGGTGACGGACGGATTAGTCAGCTGCGCACTGCTCATCGGGCCAAGCTCAATGTCATTATCTGCGCCAAGTCGCTGATCTCAATGACCCGCAAGATGCAGGAACAGTATGGCATCCCCTGGATATCCTGTTCCTTTTACGGCATGACCGATACCTCAAGTGGTATTATGGCGATTGCCGAAGCCTTGGGCGATGCCGATCTGATCGAACGGGCGCGCAAGCTCGTCGCTCGTGAAGAGGCCCGCCTGCAGGAAAAGCTGGTGCCCTACCGTGAGTTGTTCGCCGGCAAGAAGGCAGTGCTGAACACCGGCGGCAACAAATCCTGGTCGATCGCCGCGGCGCTTCAGGATCTGGGGATCGAGGTTGTCGCCACCTCTATTCGCAAGTCGACCGAAGCCGATATCGCCAAGGCTCGTGAGTATCTGGGGGAGAAGGCCATCCTGATGACCACCCCGGCGAGTCAGCAGGCCAAAGTTATCGACGATACCGGTGCTCATCTGCTGCTCGCTGGTGGTCGTTCCCTCTACACCGCGATCAAGAAGCGGATCGCCTTTACCGACGTCAACCAGGAAAAAAAGAAGAGCTACGGCGGTTACGACGGGCTGCTGGTGATGGCCGAGGATCTCAAGAATTCACTGCTCAATCCGGTCTTCAGGCTGGTTGAAAGGAAAGCACCATGGGAGAAGTAATCCGCAAAAAAGTCAAACCGCTACAGGTCAATCCGCACAAGCTGACCCAGCCGATGGGAGCAACTCTGGCCTTTCTGGGCGTTGACCGCTGCATGCCGCTGATGCACGGTGCTCAGGGCTGTGCCAGCTTCGCCAAGGTTATGTTCACCCGTCACTTCTGTGAGCCGATCGCTCTCCAGACCACCGCGGTGACAGATGTGACCGCGGTGCTCGACGGTGGCGACTACAGTATCGTTGAGTCGATCAAGAATATCCGTAACAAGGTGACCCCGGAGCTGATCGGTCTGCATACCACCGGACTGCCTGAAACCAAGGGGGACGATATCCGCGGTGTAGCCAGCCAGATCGATGTGCCGCTGGTCTATGTCAACACGCCTGATTACGAAGGCGGACTGGAGAGCGGCTGGACCCTGACGACCAAGGCGCTGATCAGTCAGCTGACCGAACCCTGCGACCGGATCGATGGCGAAAAATTTGTCCTGGTTCCCCATGTCAGCATGCATCCGATTGAGGTTGAGAAGGTTGTGGACCTTGTCGCGTCCTTCGGCTTCAAGGTTGTCGCTGTCCCAGATCTCTCCTCTTCCCTGGATGGTCATCTGGGGGAAAAGCAGGCGTCTTTGAGCAGCGGCGGGGTATCCGTTGAAGAGATTAAAAATCTGGCAGATGCCGCTTATATTCTCACCATCGGTGCCTCTGTCAAAAGCGTTGCCGCAACCCTGCAGAAGAAGAACCCAGAGATCAAGCATCAGCATTTCAACCATGTCAGCGGCCTGGTGGGCAGCGATGACCTGGTCGCCTGGCTGCTGGAAGCCAGCGCCAGTGAGTTGCCTCCGGCAGCGGTGGAACGTTGGCGAAAGCGCCTTCAGGATGCCTTGCTCGACAGCCATTTTTCCATCGGTCAGACCCGTTTCCTGCTGGTTGCGGAACCGGATCACCTGGTGGCCATGGCCGCATCCTTGAGGGAGGCGGGGGGGAAGGTGACGCTGGCGATTTCGACGGTCGATTCCCCGGTACTAAGCGAAATAGTGGCAGACAAGGTGATCGTCGGTGATCTAGAAGATGCTGAAAAGCTGGCTGCAGACTTCGATCTGATCATCGGCAACTATCATACTGAGGCCTTGGCTCATCGCGTTCACAAAAAGGCGGTCATGCGTGGTTTCCCCAACTACGAAAAGATCGGCAGCGCACTGAAGAACGATACTCTCTATGAGGGAGGAGCCTATTTCCTTTTTGAAATAGCTAACGCCGCCGAAGAGATGCGTGAAGAACGGGTTCATCACGAGCGGGAACAGATCAAGCTACGCTCGATCGCATAGGAACCAGTGAGGCGCAGCATGGAACAGGGATATACCGAGAGCTTGATGGCCTATGTCAATGACTCCCGCCGGGTCGGCCTGATCGAGAACGCTGATGGCACCGGTGAAACGGGGCTTGACGGTTCGGCTGTCGGTCAGCGACTGGCTGTGCGCTTTACTCTGCAGGTTGAGCGGGACCATGTAGCTCAGATCCGTTTTCAGGTGTTCGGCTGTGGCTATACCATTGCCGCCTGCAGCGCAGCGGCAGAGCTGAGTGAAGGTCAGCTGCTGGCTGATGTGAAGAAGGTTGACGCTGCTGCTGTGCATCATAAATTGAACCACGATCTGCCTGACGACCGTGGGTACTGTGCCGATCTTGCTGTCCAGGCTCTTCAGGCGGCAGTCCGAAGCGCTCAGAGTGATGGTTCGGTAGTCAGCGTGGAACTCAAAACCGATGAGGATCACGGACCACGCGTCTGCGCCAGCGACCCGCTTTATCTGGCGTTGCTGGCGTCGACTGCTCCGCAAGGGCTTGATCCCGAGGACAGACAGTTGTTTGCCAGCCTGATCACCGTGGCGACCCAGGAAGATTGCCCGATGACGGCAGCCCTGGGGCTGAATGAAGAGCAGCTGGATACGCTCTTTTCGACCTGGTTTCCTGATTTTGATCGCCATCTGGTCGATGGCAAGCAGCCTATTCTGATTGCACCGCCGCAGATCAACGCCGATGTTGAGGATGTGCTTTTCTCTTTTGTCCCGGCTGATGCGGAGGCAAACAGTCCAGCCTGGCTTCTGGCCCAGATCCTGGCCGCACGGGCCGCGCACAAG
Organism: Geopsychrobacteraceae bacterium; assembly: GCA_963677215.1. GTDB lineage: Bacteria > Desulfobacterota > Desulfuromonadia > Desulfuromonadales > Geopsychrobacteraceae. The sequence goes on along the minus strand of OY781919.1, from coordinate 4,160,915 downwards.
GGCCATTTATGGGTGGCCATGGGGTTGCTCAAGCGGCCGCAGTTGACCGCTGCAATCAGGCGCCATCTGCCGGAGTTGGCCGAAGCCAACAGCAAGGGGATGCGCTGGAAGCGCTTTCTGTTTAAACGGGTCTGCGACCTCGGCGGCGGTGTGATGTGCAAAACGCCGAACTGTGGGGATTGCAGCGATTATGCACTCTGTTTTGCCACTGATGATGCTTAAAGGTTAACTTCCATGACAAACTGTAAATGTACGACCAAGACTGACCGTTATGTGACCTACACCAATATCGATTGTGAGGGAAATTCCAAGCGGCTGATGGAGATGCTGCGCAGACACATCGATGATCCGGACAAGACCAACGCCTTCTGGGAAAAATTTAAAGAGCGCCTGGCGACGGTCGGCAGAGAGATTGACGGCCGGATTATTGACGAATTGTTTCTGATTCATAATTATGTCAATAATCTCTACGAGATTTTTGAAGAATATGAGGATGAAGAAGCGCTCAAGCTTCTTGATCGGATAGAACAGGAATGCTGTTAACCCTCTGTCGCTAAGATTGAGGGACACAAAAGGAGAAATCATGAGTAAACTGGATGATGCCCTGCAGAAATTTATCGACGATCATGAGAACGGGCAGGAGCCATATTATGAAGAAGTGCTGAACACCGAATTCTATATCCCGCTGAATGAAGCCCCGGAGGATCAGCCGGAAAATGTTGCACCGATGATTCTCGAGTCGGAAGAGAAGCACTACATGATGCTGTTTGACAGTGAGGAGCGTTTGACCCACTGGGCCGGCCAGAAGGTGCCGCATGCGGTTTTTATGGGCTATCAGTTGGCTGAACTGACTCCCGACAGTTTGCACTGGGCAATCAATATCGGAAGTCAGTTTTCCAAAGAGCTGGTTCCCGGCGAAATCGACTGGTTGAAACAGGCGGTCAAGGCCCACCAGGAAGAACAGGGTTAACTCAGCTCTGTTTCGTACAACTCCGGGTTGAATCCGACAATAAGCGTGTCACCGATCTTCAGGGTCGGGGCACGCAGGTTGCCGCTTGGGCCCATGACTTTGGTCAGGCAAGCTTCCCGTCCGTCCGTTGTCGGTGTCAGAACATCAATCTTTTTCCCCTTGGCGACATGTACGGTGGAGGCTTTGCTGACTAGGTCCCATGCAGCATGATCGTCAATCCGTTCTTTGCGTGCATCCGTGCTGGTTACAATCCCAATGCTGTTGGCTCCCAGGAACTCCTGGGCCTTGATGCATGAGGTTCAACCCTTGCGCAGGTATGCCCATTCAATTTTCATTGTTTTCTCCTTTCAAAAAACTGTGATTCCCCGCAGAATATCCTGAAACGATACTGTCTGACAATAAAATATAACTACAATGGTAATGATAGCGCAGCATTCTGCGTTTTTTCAGCGACGAAAGTGAATTTATGCAACCTTTGGAACAGAAGATCATCACCCTGCTCGGTAAGCGTGACAAGCGGCCCCTCGATCGCCGTGAATTGGCGGAAGCTCTCGATCTACGTGGCGGCGAGCGGAAGATATTGACCAAGGTTCTCAATCAGATGGTGCGACAGCAATTGCTGGATGAGCGCAAGGGGCGTTACCGTTTGAAAAAGTCGCAGCAACAGTTGGTCGGGATTTATTCCCAGGCGGATCAGGGGTTCGGTTTCTTGCGTCCCGATAAGACCGACCTGGAGGATCTGTTCATTCCGGCCCGGTATACCGGTACCGCTATGGATGGTGATCGGGTGGTGGCCATTGTGCGCTTTTCAACACGGGACCGTCGTCCCTACGGAGAGATCATTCGCATTGAAAAACGAGCCCATGCCAAGTTGGTCGGTGTTTATCAGCAACGTGGCCGCAGCCATGTTGTTTGGCCGCTGGAGCAGAAGCTTGGCGGGCCTGTCCACATCAAGCCACCCGCCGATATCGAGCCGGGACAGGTCGTTGAGGTTGAAATCGAGCGCTATGCTTCGGCTGAACAGGCAGCCAGCGGCAGTGTTCTCGAAGTTCTTGGTGAGCTTGATGACCCTCGCGTTGACATCGAAACTGTGATTCGTAGTCACGGACTGCCTCATTCCTTTTCTCCGGCAACCCTGGATGAAGCCGAGCAGATTGTCGGTGACTTCAGTGCCGAGGATCTCAAAGGACGCAAGGATCTGCGTGGACTTTCGCTGGTGACGATCGACGGTGAAACCGCCCGGGACTTTGACGATGCTGTTGCGCTGAAAAAGGAAGGGGACTGTTATCGGCTGTGGGTATCGATCGCCGATGTCTCTCACTATGTCACGCTGGGCAGCGCTCTCGATAAGGATGCTATTGAGCGTGGGACCAGTGTCTATTTTCCGGGGTTCTGTCTGCCGATGCTGCCGGAGGAGCTGAGTAATGGAATCTGTTCCTTGCGCCCGGACGAAGAGAGACTGGCGATGACTGCTGAGATGCTCTTCGATACTCAGGGGCAACTGAAAGCGGCTGATTTCTATCCGGCTGTGATGCGCAGCCGGGCGCGCTTGACCTACACACGCGTGGCCGAAATTCTCGAGCATCCGTCAACCTCGACTCTCGAGCCGGACCTGACCGCACAACTGCTCGCCATGGCGGAATTTGCCGCAATCCTGACCCGCATGCGCCTTGAGCGCGGCAGTCTCGACCTTGAGATCCCCGAGGTCGAAGTCGTCGTTGATGATACGGGTAAGGCAGTTTCCCTGGAAAAAGTTGAAAGAAACCAAGCTCATCGGCTGATCGAGGAGTTCATGCTCGCAGCTAACGAGGCTGTTGCGGCGTTTCTGCGCAATCAGGGCTGGGATTTTCTCTATCGCATCCATGAACAGCCTACCCTTGATAAGCTTCAGGAACTGCAGCAGTTGGCCGCTGAATGCGGTATTGGGCTCCTTGTCGGCAAGCAGCAGTTGCATCGTCAGCTGCAGCAGATGCTGGAACAAGCCGCAGACCTGCCTGAAGGGCGTCTGCTCAATCAGCAGTTGCTGCGCAGTCTGCAGCAGGCCCGATATGACCCGCAGAATGTCGGGCACTTTGGTCTGGCTGCCGAGTGTTACTGCCATTTTACCTCGCCGATCAGACGTTATCCTGATCTTGTCGTTCACCGGGTTCTGAAGCTGGCGCTGTTAAAACGTCCAAAATCTGAAGGGCTTAATATGACCCGGCTTGAAACCCTGGGGCGAGACTGTTCCGCCAAAGAACGTCGGGCGATGCTTGCTGAGCGGGATCTTGTCGATCTGCGCCGCTGTCAGTTGATGCGTGACCGGGTAGGCGAAGAATTCAGCGGGGTCATTTCATCGGTCACTGAATTCGGTTTTTTCGTTGAACTGGATGACCTGTATGTCGAGGGGCTTGTCCATGTCCGCAGTCTGAACGACGATTACTACTTTTTCGATGCCGGTCGTATGGCTCTGGTCGGTGAGCGGCGCCGCCAGGAATTTCGTATCGGCAAGCCTGTCCGGGTGGTCCTCGATAAGGTTGAACTCTGGCGGCGCAGAATCGATTTCAGCCTGATCTGAGATTTTGGGATTTTGACTAGCTTCGAGCCTCTTGGTTGTAATAAAAAACTGAGCCTTTATAATGCTTAGAGCCAAAGGTCTTGGAAATATGAAAACAATTGAGCGGAACATTATATTGCGATCGCTGAAGATAGCGGGATTTTACAGTCTCTTCGGCCTGTTATGGATACTCTTCTCCGATCGTCTCCTACTTTTAACTACCGGAGATCCTTTAGCTCTGGCCAAGCTTCAGACGGTCAAGGGGTGGGGCTTTATTATTGTTACGGCAATTCTGCTCTATTTTCTGGTCAGGAGAGCTTTGCTCACTGAGTCGCAAGGGGCCGCAATTCTGGTCCAGAGCGAAGGCCGTTTTCGCAGTCTGGTCAATACCATTCCCGATCTGATCTGGCTCAAGGATGCCCAGGGGCGTTATCTTTCCTGCAACTCCATGTTCGAAAGGTTTGCAGGCTATACAGAGGCTGAGCTTCTCGATAAAACCGATTTCGATATTTTTGATAAGGAGTTGGCTGAATTTTTCAGGATTCATGACAGTAAGGCGATTGCCGCCGTTATGCCGACCAGCAATGAGGAATGGATCGTTTTTTCTGATACACAGAAAAAAGCACTTCTGTTTACGATAAAAACTCCGATGTATGATCATCAGGGTGAAATCGTTGGTGTTCTGGGTATTGGGCGTGACATTACGGCGTTACGTCAGGCCGAGGAAGATCGGTTGATGCTTGAAAATCAGCTTCATCATGCCAAGAAAATTGAATCAATCGGTCGTCTTGCCGGTGGGGTGGCTCATGACTTCAACAATATGCTCGGGGTTATCATCGGTCGCGCTGAGATCGCCTTGTTGAAATTGAAAAGGCAACAGGAGGTCACTTCGGATCTGGAGGAGATCTGTTCAGCATCCAGGCGATCGGCGGAATTGACCCGTCAGCTTCTGACCTTTGCCCGTAAGCAGGTCATTTCGCCCAGAGTCGTTGATATCAACGCAGCCATAAGTCAAATTCTGAAAATGTTGCAGCGGCTTATCGGTGAGCCGATCTCGCTGGTCTGGGAACCTGGGGAGAGCGTCTGGCCAGTCAGGATTGACCCGACTCAGGCCGATCAAATACTGACCAACCTCTGCGTCAATTCGCGTGACGCTATAGACGGCAGTGGAACCATCATCCTGAAAACGGAAAACAGGTATGTCGCTGAAAGCGAGTGCAATGTGCCGCACTTCGAATGTTCACCAGGAGATTATTTGTGCATTTCTGTCAAGGACGATGGGCCCGGGATTGCTGAAGAGATAAAGGAACACATTTTTGAGCCGTTCTATACGACAAAGAGCGTCGGTTCGGGAACGGGGTTGGGACTTGCAACTGTTTTCGGAGCGGTCAAGCAGAACGGTGGTTTTATCAGGTTTCAGAGTGAAGAAGGGGATGGTACAGAATTTCAGATTTATCTGCCCCGGGTCGCTGAGAACCTTTATGTTGAATCTGACGATACCGCGGAGGAGGGTTCTCTGGGGAACGGGAGGATCCTGCTGGTTGAGGATGACCAAATGCTGCTTTATCTCAAAAAGGAGATGCTCGAAGAGGCTGGTTATCATGTCCTGGTGTCTGATGATGTCGATGCTGCCATTGAACTGGCCCGAAGCTATGACTGTGAGATTCATCTCCTGATTTCTGATCTGGTTATGCCGAAAATGACGGGCAAGGAGCTGAGCGAAATAATTATGAACCTTCGTCCTAAAATCAAGGTTCTGCTCATGTCCGGTTATGCTTCGGACATTATTACTAGCCAGGATATGGGGCGGGAAACTTTCCAGTTTCTGCAAAAGCCGATTTCTTTTGAGGTTCTGAAAGCCAAGATTCGCTCGATTCTCGGGTAAGGTCGCTGATTAAAAAACAAGAACTGAACAATAGTTTTTTCTGTGCCGACAACCGTGCTTTCTGTTTGTAAGCCCGGTGCTAACTTGGTGATTTGTGTCGTTTGGAGCAGTTGCTCTTTCCTGTCCTGGAACAACTTGTTGATGGAATAGGTTTGTAAAAAATAGAGTAAATGAAAAGGCCATGATGATTGCTCATCATGGCCTTTCTTTATAAGCTTCAGAAACCTTGAGGTTTCGTCAGATTACATTGCGCCGTATGGGTACTCGCGGCTTGGTGCGTCGTTCAGATCGTCTTCGTCGATCTCAGCAACGCAGCGAACCATGGAACCGTCACCCAGGTGCCAGCGGATTGGCAGAGCGAAGAAACGGAAACGCTTGCCAACGACCTTCTCCAGGTCGCCACCGAGGTTCTCAACACCGACGATGCCATGACCCAGAAGGACCTTGTGGCAAGGCTCCCAGGTGCCGTAGCAGCCGATTTCTTCGAGGAAACCAAACTTTTCGTCGTATTTTGCTTTACCGTGGATTTTGATGTAAGTCTCTTTGTCGAACTCTGCGTAAGCTTCTTCACCGAATTTCTCGATGTACTCTTCGCAGATGGTGTTGCCTGAGTAACCTTCCAGGTTCATGCGGGTACCGTTGTTACCCATGGAGGTGTGCAGTGGGTGGTCAAGGGCTTGCTGGTCAAGAGCAACAACTTTAACTTTGTTCTTGACGAACCACTTGCCAGCTTCAACACCTGGTCCACAGGAGTAGTGGTAGTAGTCTTTGCTGTCGTCGAATTTCAGGTGCATACCGGTGCGAACACATACAACCATGCCTTCGAGTTCTTCAGGCTTGATGTTTGCGCGCTGACATGCGTCTTCCAGGTGTTCTGGCAGGATCAGACCCCAATCAGGAACTTTGACGTCGAGGCAGATTGCGTCGCCACAGTAAGCGTCACATGGCAGTTCGTGGGAGTAGAGAGCGCGGCGGCCATCGAACATTTTTTCCATAACGTGACGTGGGGCGTCAGCGTGGGTACCAGTGTGCATGGTGCATTTGATCATCTGAGTCAGAACGCCACCTTTGGCCATGCTGTGCATTGGTGCGATTTCTGGCTTAGCGAAGTATGGCCAGAGAGGCATGTCGCCGAAGAATGGGTGGCTCAGGTCAACAAAAACTTTCTTTCCCATGGGGTTGCTCCTTTTGTCTCACATTTGTAAAAAAGTTTCACATCGTGGATGTAGGTTTCAGTACGCGGCATCCTATTTATAGGTGACCGCAAAGTCAAGTTTTTTTTGCAAGCCTAAGAAAAACCAAACAAAAATCAAATTTTGTTATGCTCGTTCAGTCAAGGTCGTTGTCTCTGCGGTGGAATCGAAAGCGGGGAGGTTGGGTGAAGTCGTGAAATGCTCAAACCCGAACTTGTCATCTGCTTTTTCTTCTTGAGCCCTTTTGGAAAGAGCATTTTTCTTGTCTTGCGAAAACATCCGTAGCCTTTTGTATACTTGTCTATGTTACAGCTGTTTTTTACGAAAAAGCAAGCATCTAGATAAATTATCTTTTAAGAATTATTATTGATTTTTCCGAGGTGCATGGAGGTCTCAATATGAAAACTATCGGAATGCTGGGCGGTATGAGTTGGGAATCGACACTTCTTTATTATCGGCTGCTCAATGAACAGGTTCGGGCACGACTTGGCGGTCTTCATTCTGCCAAACTTCTTCTTGAAAGTGTCGACTTCGCCGAGATCGAGTTGCTGCAGTCTCATGGTAATTGGCAGACATTGGCCGAGATGATGACCTCCAAAGCAGTCGCCCTTGAAAATGCTGGCGCCGAGATGTTGATGATCTGTACCAACCTGATGCATAAGGTAGCGCCGCAGGTCGCTGAGCGGATCTCTGTTCCCCTGGTTCATATCGGTGATGCTGTCGGGAATGAAGTCGGAGCTCGGGGGTTGACCAAGGTCGGCCTGCTCGGGACCCGGTATACCATGGAAGAAGACTTTTATCGTGGGCGGTTGAAAGACAGGTTCGGACTTGAGGTCATTGTTCCAGATGAAGCAGACAGGGACTACATCCATAAGACAATTTTCTCTGAACTGTGCCTCGGCGAGTTCAAAAAAGAAACCATGCTCGCTTACCTGGAAATCATCTCGGAGCTTGAGCTAAGGGGAGCCCAGGGGATTATCCTGGGCTGTACCGAGATTCCATTGTTGCTTCATCAGGACGATCTTGAACTTCCGCTTTTAAATACGGCAGAACTGCATGTTCGTTATGCGCTCAACCTGTCGTTCGGAGAGGATGGCGATTGATTCTTCCTGGCCGCCAGCAAATGATTGGCCCGCTCCAGTGCCGCATCGATATGCGGGAAAATGTTCTCCTGACCGATCAGATCAGCGACCCCTGATTTCTGCAACAGGCTCAGTGGCTGCTGGTGGACACCGGAGAGCAGCAGCCAGCTGCCGTTTTTGAGCGATCTGCGCCAGACATTCTCCAGGGCGTTTAAGGCCGTCGCATCAAGGCTCAAGGCGTGCCGCATGCGCAGGATCAGGATGCTGGTCGGTTGATTGATCGAGGTCAGGGTGTTCTTGAACTTGTCAGCTGCCCCGAAAAAGAACGGGCCGTTGATTTCAAAGACCTGTACCCCATCCGGAATGATTCTGTCCTTCAGGCTGTCCGGATCCTGCTCCGGCTCTTCCTCGTCGCTCTGAAACTGTTCGCTGATGGCGCTGACTTCCGTTGCTTCCGACATGCGGCGCATGAAGAGAAATGCGGCCAGCACGATGCCGACCTGGATGGCGACGGTCAGGTCGACCAGGACAGTCAGGCCGAAGGTGGCAACCAGGACCAGGACATCCCCTTTGGGACCGCGTAACAGCTTGATGAAGAGGTGCGCTTCGCTCATATTCCAGGCCACGATGATCAGGATTCCGGCCAGGGTTGCCATCGGGATCAGGGAAGCCCATTTGCCGAAGAAGAGCAGGATCAGCAGCAGGGTCACCGCATGGGTCATCCCTGCCAGAGGTGTTTTTCCGCCGTTTTTGATGTTGGTTGCGGTCCGGGCGATGGCGCCGGTGGCAGGAATCCCGCCGAACAGGGGAGAGGCCAGGTTGGCAACCCCCTGGGCGATCAGTTCCATATTGCTGCGATGACGGCGTTCGGTCATCCCGTCAGCAACAACGGCTGATAACAGCGATTCAATACCCGCCAGTATGGCGATGGTCAGGGCTGGAGACGATAACTGTCGCAACTGTTCCCAGCCTGGAATAGCTGGAAGGTGCGGCAAGGGCAAGCTGGAAGGGACGGCGCCAAAACGGCTGCCGATGGTTTCGACCGGCAGGTTGAACAGTTGAACAGTGACAGTTGTCAGGATGATGGCAACCAGTGATCCCGGGATTCTGTGGGTGACACGCGGCCAGTAGAGGATGATCAGGATCGTGATGACAGCGAGCAGGACACTGGTTATCGAAGTCTCCCTGATGTGCAGCAGGCAGACTTCGAGCTTGCCGATGAATTCGGAAGGAACATTGGCCAGCTTCAGCCCAAGGAACTGAGGGATCTGGCCGCTGAAGATGATCAGGGCGATACCGCTGGTAAAGCCGACGGTGACCGGATAGGGGATGTACTTGATGATTGAACCGAGCCGGGCGATCCCCATGAAGATGAGCAGAACCCCGGCCATCAGGGTGGCGATGGCCAGACCATCGTAACCGTGGCGCTGGACTATGTCATAGACAATGACGATGAAGGCTCCGGTCGGGCCACCAATCTGAACCCGGCTACCACTGAACAATGAAATCAGGAAGCCAGCGACTATTGCCGTGTAGAGTCCCTGTTCCGGTTTGACGCCGGAGGCGATGGCAAAGGCGATGGCCAGCGGCAGGGCAACGATGCCAACGATGATGCCGGCGAGCAAGTCATTGACGATCTGTTGGCGGGTGTAGCCTTCCTTGATGCAGGTCCATAGCTTGGGAACAAAGCGATTCTGGGACATGCGCTATCCTCCTTGTAAATGCGAAGTTAACGATGTCCGTCGGCAGCGAGGGCAATGCAGTTGTGTCCAGGTGTCGGCGGAAAGAGATTTTCCGGTGGTGTGTCGGGAAATCTATCTGAAAGGCGAGATAGTTACTACTTAAGTGGCGGAAACGCAAGAGAAAAATATATTTTTAAAGTATACAGTAGACCGCTCGGGAAGTTTCGGATCGGGGAATTCGCAGTGAATTTAACGCTTGTCGCTGCCCCCGGTTCCACATCTTCTTTTTAACAAACTTCGATGATTTCGTATTCGCGTTCGCCCAATTGGAATGAATCGCCGTAGAGATTGCCGATCAAGGCTTCGCCCATCGGGGATTCCGGGGAGATGACCTGTACTGTTCGACCGGCGCAGGACAATTGCAACCCTCCGGATGCCGGACCTATGAACACTGTCTTTGTCTGACCGTCCTGATCCTCAAGCTCGACCAGCGCCGTCAGGCGGATCGGTGTCTCGTCACTGAACTGCTGCAGTTGCAGTTGACGGAAGAGTTTGATCGCCGTATCGATCTGCTGGGCGCGGTTGGCCTGCCCCTGGGCGATGTAAGAGGCTTCCAGGGCGAGGGTCTCATACTTGTCGTCGGGGATATTCTCCTCATGGGTTGCCGCTGCGTGGGCCGCTTTCGCGGCCTGCAGCAGTACCTCATGATCCGCTTTCAGGCGGGCGATGATCAGTTGCAGAAGCTCCTGCTTGTTCATTTTTGTCCTGATCCGCTTAAAGTTTGAAGTCGGCTTCCCCCTGGTAGTGCTCGGCGCGCATTTTGGCAACTTCTGCACTTTCCAGGTATTCGTCGAAATTCAGCATCCGGTCGATATAGCCCTTGGGGGTGAATTCGATGATCCGGTTGGCGACCGTTGATAGGAACTTATGATCGTGGCTGGTGAACAGAATCACTTCCGGAAAGGCGATCAGGCCGTTGTTCAGGGCGGTGATCGACTCCAGGTCGAGGTGGTTGGTCGGTTCGTCAAAGATCAGGGCGTTGGCGTTGGTCAGCATCATTTTGGCCAGCATACAGCGGACCTTCTCGCCACCTGAAAGGACCGTCGATTTTTTCTTCGCCTCATCGCCGGAGAAGAGCATGCGGCCGAGGAAGCCACGGGCAAAGCTTTCCCCTTCGGTCGGGGCGAACTGCAGCAGCCAGTCGATCAGGGTTAGGTCCTTGGTGAAGTAGCTGCCGTTGTCGATCGGGAAATAAGCCGGGGTAATGGTGACTCCCCAGCGGAACGAACCGCTGTCTGGCTTCAGTTCCCCCTCCAGAATCTGGAACAGGGTGGTTTTGGTCAAACTGTCACCACCGATAAAGGCGACCTTGTCCCCCTTGTTGATATTCAGGCTGAAGTTGTCGAGAACCTTGACGCCGTCGATGGTTTTGCACAGGTCTGTGATCTCAAGAATGACATCGCCGCAGGCCCGCTCCGGCTTGAAGCTGACGAAGGGGTATTTCCGCGAAGAGACCGGCATATCTTCAATGGTCAGCTTTTCGAGCAGTTTCTTGCGCGAGGTCGCCTGCTTGGCTTTTGAGGCGTTGGAGCTGAAGCGCATGATGAATTCCTTCAGTTCGTTGGCTTTGTCAGCGACCTTACGGTTTTCATCCTGCTTCTGTTTCAGTGCCAGCTGGCTGGCTTCGTACCAGAAATCGTAGTTACCGACGTAGACGGTAATCTTGCTGAAATCGATATCGGCCACGTGGGTACAGACCTGATTCAGAAAGTGACGGTCGTGAGATACGACGATCACGGTGTTCTGGAAACGGCCGAGGAAATCCTCCAGCCACTGAATCGATTTTAGATCCAGGTGGTTGGTCGGTTCGTCGAGCAGCAGGATGTCCGGGTTGCCGAACAGCGCCTGGGCGAGCAGAACCCGAACCTTTTCGCCGCCCTCGAGGTCCTTCATCTGGCGGTAGAGGTATTCGTCGGTGATTCCCAGACCGTTGAGCAGAACAGCCGCTTCCGCTTCCGCTTCGTAACCGTTCAGTTCGGCAAATTCCGCTTCCAGTTCGCCGGAACGGACGCCGTCCTCGTCGGTGAACTCAGGTTTGGCGTAAATCGCTTCACGCTCGGCCTTGACCTGGAACAGGCGCTCATGGCCCATCATCACCGTATCGAGAACCGTATGTTCATCAAAGGCAAAATGATCCTGGCGCAAGACCGCAATCCGCTCCCCTGGACCGACGCTGACAGTTCCTTTGTCCGCTTCTTTTTCACCGGAGAGGATCTTCAGGAAGGTCGATTTCCCGGCACCGTTGGCGCCGATCAGACCGTAGCAGTTACCCGGAACGAACTTGATATTGACGTCTTTGAAGATGACCCTTTTGCCATAGGAGAGGGCCACATTATTTGCACTGATCATGATATTCTATCCTTAACAACAAAAAGGCCACAGGGTGTTCCTGTGGCCGAAAGCTCGGCGCGAGTTGTAACATTGATCTTTACCTGACGGCAAATCCTTTTTTATGAAAAAGCTTATTTTTCAGGCCAGTGCGTAGAACCAGGCGGATGAAATCAGGATGAGAGCAATGAACGCACTTGCCCATCTGGCAGGAGCACGCCTTAAGAGAGTGCCGATCTTCGGCATTCCCGCCAGCAGGCCGAGTAAGGTGCCGCAGCCAAAGCCAAACAGGTGAGCCATGACATCGGTATTTTCACCGGAAGTTCCGAGCAGGCCGAGCAGTGCCAGCGCTGCCGCAACCGGCAGCGGCCAGCGCTTCCACAGGCTGTGGCGGTAGTGGAACATATTCAGCACGGCGAGCAGGCCGACCGCACCGAACACCGCCGTCGAGGCTCCGATCGAACGGTGCTGGGCGCTCTGGATCAGCGCATTGATCAGGTTGCCGCCGGCTCCGCTCAATAGAACCAACAGCCAGGCCGGTCCCGCGCCCAGCTGGCGGCAGAGACGGATCAAGAAGATGCCACCGACCAGCAGGTTGGAGACCAGATGGAGCGGCCCGGAATGCAAGGTCAGGGCGGTGAAGAGCCGCCACCATTCGCCGTGAAGTATTTTACCGGCGTACGCGTTGCCGATCTCGACCCAGTCCAGATTTGGCAGGTAGACACTGAATTGTCCGGTCGTGATGTTATGAAAGAGTGCTAGAGCGATCAGTACCCAGATCGTCGCCGGAATGTTTTCGAAAAAACGCTGGTCTGCGGGTGGCGGTGGCGGCCAGTCACGGTTTTCGCATTCATAGCGGTTCAGTTCTTCGCAGGCTTTCGTAAAGTCTGTTTTATGGACAAGGATCTGTTTAGGTCCGGACTCTTTGACGATTTTGTAGCGGATCTTCTTTGCGGCCAAGACTAGAGGCCAGACCCTGATCTGTTGCGGGGTGAGTTGGCCTTGATCGATCCCGGCTCCGAGTGTCGCGGGCAGGTCCAGCCATTCGTCCTGGCTTATTTCAAAAGAATCATCCGTCATGTCGCCATTCTGACAGAAAATTGTGATTTAGAAAATGTGCTGGTGAATCAGCCCCAAATAAAAAAGCCGCCCAAAATGAGCGGCTCTTATAAATGCTGTATCGATGGTTTATTTCTTTTTCCAGCGATAGAAACCAAGGCCGACAAGCCCTGCACCGAGTAGAACAACTGTGGCGGGTTCTGGAACTGGAGCCGGTCCCGCAACAAGCTGGGATTGGGCACGAGCACCAGTTGCCGATCCGTAACGTATATTCATGACCATTACGTCGTAGTTTACGGCCTGCAAAGCATTTTGCATTGCAAGGTCGACTAATGTCTTCATTGTTTCACGTAAGCTGCTGTTATTATAAATGGTGTTCCAGTCATAACTGTTATAGAAAACCTCTTGGTCTTCCAGGCTCCAGATTGCATACTGGAGGGCATCTGCTCCGGCACTGTTATAACTGTATAAGTTGCCGGAAAGGGTGTCGAGATCTCCGGATACAAAATGCCAGTAAAGCCACTTTGTCGCATTCTGAAGGGTTCTGTGTACTGTTCCTTCATCGACATAGCTGTCGACACCTGTGACATAAAATGTATGATATCCGTCCATGTAGACGGATCTTTCCAGGCAAAAGGTCGGGAATAAAAGATCTGCTTCTGTCGTGCCGGCCAAGTAGACCCCATATTTCCCGCCGGTTGTAGTGTCGCTTAAATTAATGTCGAATTTAATCAGGTCGCCTGTTGATACAGGGTATGCAGCGGCGTTGGTTGCGTAAAAAAGTGCGGCAAAAAATAATAAAAAAACAATTTTTTTCATCTCTATGCTCCATTGGTTTATGAGTCTTTGCCTCATTATGCAATAGCTGGACCAGTTTTTTTGAAGATAGGCATTGTGAGAGATGTTGTTGTTTTTGTCAATTATATCAATTGGTTAAATTACTTGTGTGGCAATGTTTGTTTTTTGTCGATAAGTTGTTACATACGTAGATTCTGGTTTGTAAAGTTTTCCGACAGGTTTTGACAAAGCAGTGGCCTATCCATCAGTTGGAGCCTCCGGAGTTGCCAGCGTCAGCTGAAAAAACGCCAGGTCCCGCCACTGGCCGAACTTGAAAGCTGCTTCCCTGATATTTCCGGTATTGCTGAAACCGAGCTTTTTGTGCAGGGCGACGCTCCCCTGGTTGGCCGCGTCGACGGCGGCGATCAGAACATGGTACTGCAGCTGTTCAGCGACCTGAATCAGTTCGCGCATCAGTTGCTCGCCAATGCCCTGGCCTCGCTGGTCTTTATGGACATAAACCGAATGTTCGACTGTGTATTTATAGGCGGCCTGGGGACGAAAGGGCCCGAAACTGGCGAAGCCGAGGAGCGTTTCTGCTTCATCGACCATACCCAGAACAGGGATGCCACTTGCTATTTTACCGGCAAACCACTCCTGCATGAAGGCCATTGTTCTTGGCTGGTAGACGAACAGAGCCGTTGAGTTGAGTATTGCATCGTTGAAGATGGCGAGAATGTTTTCGGCGTGTTGCTCAAAACTGCAGTGAATGATTTTCATATGTATCCGATTCGGAGCTGGAAAAGAAGTCTTTGAACAGCAAGAGGGGCTCTCCTGACTGCTCTGTCTCTGGCACAAAAATTATACAAATTTATTATCGATTTGGGTACACTCCCTGTGCCGTAGGCCAAATGTTTTTTGAATTTTACCACCACAAGAGGGTTTCATGATCATCGGATTCGCCGGAAAAGCAGGATCGGGAAAAACCACCGCAGCAAGATATCTTCTTGACCACAAGGACATTAATATCGTCATTCTGCCGATGGCAGCCATGCTCCGTGAAGAGATCGAAGCTTTTCTGCGCGAGGTTGGGGCACAGGAGGGGCTGCCGTTGGTTTATGGTGATCAGGACGACAAGCTGAAGATATTCTCTGTCGATAGAGAAAAAGCCTTGAACGTTTGTCCCGAGTGGCAGCAGTTTGTCGATATGAACGTGGAGATTCAGGTCCGGCCTGATCAGACCGCGGTGACGATTCGTCGCCTTCTTCAGTGGTGGGGAACCGAGTATCGCCGTGCTCAGGATCCCGACTACTGGACCAAGGCCTGGGAGCACAAGCTGGCCGGGTTGAATCTGGATGAAACTCATGTTCTGGTCGATGACGTGCGCTTTATCAACGAGCTTGAAACGCTTAAAAAACACGGCGGATTTTTCATCCGCATAGTACGTCCCGGATTCAACGGTGCCAATGAGCATAGCAGCGAAAATTCTCTGGATAACTACGCCGACTGGGATCTGGTGATCGAGAATGACGGCAGCCTCACAAACTTCAAACAGCAGCTCGATGAACAACTTTTGGCAAAATTGATCTCCTGATAGGGGCACTCTGGCGCAACGCCAGACACAGATGGTACTGAGCTGCTTGTAGATCGGTGTTTTTAGGATAACCTCTTAATATCAGGTAAAAAGCAACGTCTCTGGCCATATGCTGTTGTTTATCATCTGATTTTGGAGGTCCTTATGCCCCATATTCTGCCGGTTTATACTCCCCCCGATTTTTCTTCAGCACCATTGGTGGATGCTCCTGTCGCCAGGTTTGCTGCGGCACCGCAGGACGGTGTCGTTCCGGCCGATTATCACGGAACCTCCAATTATCCGGAATATGTGCACCGTGGCCAGGGTGTCTGGCTGCTGGCAGCGGAGAGTCGTATGGATGCGGTTCTGGTGCTGAAGAATGAGCGCCTCGAGGTTGTTGAAGCCCGTCGAGTCAGACAGGGGGATCTGGTTGCCATCGGCCGGACCGAAAACGGCGAAGAGGGAATCTTCGTCCATACCACAGGTTTTGTCAGTGTGGCGGATATGGCTGCCGACAAGTTCAGCTTCCGCACCCGGGGAACCCGGGAAACGCCATTCTCCCGTTCCTATGATGACCTCTACAATGTGCTCAGGCATGACCGTGAGCATGGTTACATCGCCTGGGTGCTTGGTCCGGCTGTCGCTTTTGACAAGGACAGCCGCAATGCCATGCAGGGGCTGATTGAAAGCGGCTACTGCCATGCTCTGCTCGCCGGCAATGCGCTGGCTACGCATGATCTTGAAGCGGCCCGCTTTGAAACCGGGCTTGGGCAGAATATCTATTCCCAGACTCTGCAGCCGCTGGGGCACTACAACCACCTCGATATCCTCAATGAAGTGCGCAGTCGTGGCTCGATCAGGCGGACGATCGCTGAACTGAAGCTCGACAATGGCATCATGTATGCCTGTGAAAAACAACAGATCCCTTACGTTCTGGCGGGTTCGATCCGCGATGACGGGCCTCTGCCCGAAGTCATCTCCGATGTCTACCGGGCTCAGGATGCCATGCGCGTGCATGCCCGCAAGGCGACCACCGTCATCGCCCTGGCGACCCAGCTGCATTCCATCGCCTTTGGCAACATGGTGCCAAGCTATCGGGTCATGGCCGACGGAACTGTGCGTCCTGTGTACTTCTATATCATCGATATGACCGAATTCAGCGCCGACAAGCTGGCCAATCGCGGCTCGGCTCAGGCCGTTGCGATTCTGACCAACGCCCAGGATTTTATGATGAACCTGTGGAACAATCTCAAGGGGTAGACAATGACCGTTCGCTCTGGAAAAAAAATCAATGTGGTTGGGGTGCCCATCGATCTTGGCCAGCGGCAGCGTGGCGTCGATATGGGGCCAAGTGCGGTCCGTTATGCCGGGCTGTCTTCACATCTGCGCGCCCTGGGCTACGACCTGCATGATTCGGGCAACCTTTATGTGCCGGTGCGGGACTGTTTCAACCAATCCTGTGAACCCTCGGTTTTTGTCGACGCAGTCAGCCAGGTCTGCCAAGTCGCCTATGAGAGCGCCGCTCAGGCTGTTCGCCACGGAACCATTCCACTGTTTCTCGGCGGCGACCACTCCCTCTCGATCGGTACGATCGGCGGGGTGACCCGGCGCAAGGGGGTGGGGGTGCTGTGGATCGATGCCCACGGGGATGCCAATACGCCGGAAACATCGCCGAGTGGCAATGTTCACGGCATGCCGGTCGCGACTCTGCTTGGCGAAGGTCCTGTCGAACTGGTCAATGTCGGTAGGCCCGGAGCCAAGATTCAAGGGCGCGATATCGTCATGATCGGAATCCGCGACCTGGACCAGGGTGAAAAACAGCTGCTGAAAAAATACGGGGTGCGGATCTACACCATGCGTGATATCGATGAGCGGGGGATGGCTTCCATTGCCCGTGAAGCATTGACCCTGTTAGGGGATCACCCCTATCTTCATGTCAGCCTCGATATGGATTGCCTCGATCCGAAAGACGCTCCGGGGGTCGGAACCCCCAGTCACGGCGGGATCAGTTATCGCGAAGCGCAGCTGCTGATGGAAACCATCGCCGACAGCGGCAAGCTGACCTCTGTTGATGTTGTTGAGATCAATCCGATTCTGGATATTGCCAACAATACCGCTGAAACAGCTGTTGAGCTGATTGAGTCATTGTTTGGGAAGAGTATTGTCTAGCATGGCCATTAAGTGGGGGAACAGATAAAATTGATAAACTATAATATAGTATTGATTATGCTATACTCTGCCTTTGCTTCTTGTCGTTAAGTTTGTTTTTTATAGGCCGCTCATGATCCGTCTTTGTCTCAGATTGCTGTGTCTGATTACTCTCCTCTGGGGGCCCCTGACGCTGGCCTGCGCCGCCGAAACAAATCCGGCCCGCCGGATTCTCTATCTCAATTCTTACCACCAGACCATGGACTGGTCGAAGGATATGCTGCAGGCGACCTATGATGTTCTTCTGCCGGATCAGAACAATATTGTTCTCTATATTGAAAATCTGGATACGAAATATTTCTACAATTCAACCTACCTTGATGGCCTGGCCTCATTTTTTAAAATCAAATATCAGGATCTGACTTTTGATCTGATCATGGTTACGGATAACAACGCCTATGATTTTATCCGTGACTATCGGGATCAGCTGTTTCCCGGTATTCCGGTCACCTTCTGCAGCGTGAATAATCTGGATGTCACTGCAGCCGAGCAGCTGGATGGCTTTACCGGTGTCGAGGAAATATTCGACACGGCAGCGACTCTGGATATCGCCACGAAACTGCATCCGGAGACCAAGGAGGTTTTTGTCGTCAACGATTATCTCAGCAGCGGCAGGGCGGTTGAGCATGAAATTCGTCGGCAACTCACCAGGTACCAGACCGATTTAGGCTTCCATTACAATGACAATCTCAGTGTGGAAGAGTTGAATGAACAGATTCGGGAATTGAAGCCGGGCAGCATCGTTCTGCTCGGAGCATTTTATTCGGACAGCGACAACAGGCATATTTCTGATTACCAGCTTATGAGTGAAAAACTCTCTGAAAATGCCAATGTTCCGATCTATACACTCTATCGCTTCGGCATCCACAAGGGGGTCATCGGAGGAAAGGTCGCCAGTGCTTATCAGCAGGGAGCCAATATGGCCGTGCTGGGGCAAAAAATTCTGGCGGGAACCGATCCTGATCAGCTGCCTGTCGTGCGCAGCGGAACAACGGAATATGTCTTCAATTTCCCAGAGCTGAAAAGGTTCGGTATTCGGGAAAGCCTTCTGCCACCAGGGAGTGAAATCATCAACCGGCCTTTTTCCCTGTATCAGACCTACCAGCAGGAGATTCATGTCCTGGTGGTCTTTATTGTCCTGCTGTTGGCGACGATAGCTGTTCTGCTGCTGAATATCCGTCTGCGTCATAATGCAGAAACGCGTCTGCGGGAAAACGAGCTCAAGATGAAAACCATTTTCAATCAGAGCGCCTCCTTTGTCAGCTTGCTCAGTCCGGAAGGGCAGCTCATCGACACCAATAAGACTGCCCTCGATTTTTTCAATATGAGCAAAGATCAGGTCATCGGTCTGCCGTTCTGGAATGAGTCCTTGTGGATTGAGCCGGACGTTATGGGCAGGCTGGTCAATGAGTCGATAGCTCGGGTGGCTCGTGGAGAGACACTCCAGATTGAGGGGAGGGCGCTTTCTCAGTCACAGGAGGTTCATATTTTCGACATCATCCTGTCTCCCGTACTGGATGACAGCAGGAAGGTCGTCTATCTCATTGCCGAAGGACGAGATATCACGAAGAGAAAAGAGGCCGAGGCTGAACGGGAGAAGCTCGCGGGTCAGCTGCGTCAGGCTCAAAAGCTTGAAGCGGTAGGAACGCTGGCGGGTGGCATAGCGCATGATTTCAATAATATTTTGTCAGGAATCCTTGGCTTCAATGAACTGAACCTGATGCAGCTTGATGATCCGGACAAGGTTCGTCACAACTGCGACCATATCATGGCCGCAGCATCCCGAGGGAGGGAGCTGGTCAACCAGATCCTCGCCTTCAGCCGGAAAGACAGTGAAAAGAAGGTTTTGATTGAAATCCACAGGGTTGTCGAGGAGGCCCTGAGTCTGGTTCGCAAAACCGCACCCAGCAGCACGACGATCACGCTTGATATCGACTCCAACAGTGGCTGGGTTCTCGCTGATGAGACTCAGTTGCATCAGGTAGTGATGAATCTTGCGACCAACGCCTGCCAGGCTGTAAACGAGGATAATGGTACTGTTCAAGTCAGCCTCAAAGCCGTGACTTTGCTCTCTGAGGACGAGCGCCGAAGGGAACTGCCTCCCGGTGCTTATGCCAGGTTGGAAGTCGCCGATAGCGGCAAGGGAATCCCGGCAGAGGTTCTCGATAAAATCTATGATCCGTTTTTTACGACCAAGCAGCAGGGCAAGGGCACCGGGCTTGGACTGGCCGTTGTGCATGGTATTATCCAAAGCCTGCAAGGTCGTATAGAGGTCGAAAGCACCCAGGGAGTCGGGACCAGGTTTACCATCTGGGTCCCATTGAGTGAAGAACGGCCGGAACATGGGAGCAGCGAGGACACAAACTATCCACGATCAACCCGGAACGAGCATATCCTTTGGGTTGATGACGAATCGATGCTGGCTCACCTGGGGAAGGAGCTGCTGGAAGTCCTTGATTACCGGGTCACCGCAGTGACATCGGCCAAAGAAGGGCTGCGGCTCTTCAGTGAAAAGCCGGGCGACTTCGATCTGATTGTCAGTGATCAGACGATGCCGGAGCTGACCGGAGACCGGCTGGCCAAGGCCGCCTTGAAGATCCGTAAGGAGATCCCGATCATCATCTGCACCGGCTACAGTACCACATTGAACGAAACCAAGGTACAGGAGATCGGTATCCGGGCCCTGTTGCTGAAACCGCTCGATCTCAAAGATCTTGCCCGCAAGGTTCGTCAGATCCTGGACGAAGAAACATCTGCCCCCTAGATCTCTTTGTCAGAAAGGTGCTGGCTGAAACTCTGGAGTCGGCCGGTTCGATATCAGGGCAGGGCGATTTCGGTTTTGCGGATGACCGTCTTCAGGGCAAAGGAGGATTGGACGCGCAGGACTCCGGTGATGGCGGTCAGGCGGTTGTGGATACGCAGGTAGTCGTCATTGTCATCAATGATGATGCGCAGCAGGTAGTCGCTGTCTCCCGACATCAGATAACACTCCATTACTTCCTTGACCCGGCCGATCTCCTCTTCAAACTGCTGCAGCTTGTCGTGCTGCTGTCCTTCCAGCGTGACCCTGACAAAGACCGTCCCCGGCTTTCCCGCTGCCGCCTGGTTGAGAAGCATGACGTAGCGGTCGATGATGCCGCTCTGTTCCAGCAGTTTAACCCGGCGTAGACAGGCGGATTCCGACAGTCCGACTTTTTCCGCCAGTTGAACATAGGAGAGACGACCATCTTTCTGAAGTGCAGTCAGGATGCGGTGATCAATCTCATCCAGGGAGTATTTTCGCGGTTTCGTTTGCATTTTTATAAAATAGCAAAGGATTCTTCAAAAATGAATATCCCGGAATATTTTCTTTGCAGGAATATTCATGAATAGAGCTGCTAAAATTCAAGAAACAGGCAAATTACATTTTCACATATCAAGGAGTAGCTATGTTGGTCGGAATCCTCAAGGAAATCAAAGACAACGAAAACCGGGTGTGTATGACGCCGGCCGGGGTCGAGGTATTGAAAACAAACGGGCATCAGATCTGGGTGGAAGCAAGTGCCGGTGAAGCCAGTGGTTTTGCAGATGAGGCCTATGAAGAAGCGGGTGCCCTC
Organism: Geopsychrobacteraceae bacterium; assembly: GCA_963677215.1. Lineage (GTDB taxonomy): Bacteria > Desulfobacterota > Desulfuromonadia > Desulfuromonadales > Geopsychrobacteraceae. The sequence goes on along the minus strand of OY781919.1, from coordinate 4,139,966 downwards.
ATCAAGAACGAAGCCGCCGAGATCTATGCCGGTTGTGATATGGTCATGCATGTCAAGGAACCTCAGCCTTCCGAGTATTCCATGATTCGCGAAGGACAGCTGGTTTTCACCTATTTCCACTTCGCTGCTGACGAAGAATTGACCAGGGCGATGATCGAACGCAAAGCGGTCTGTATCGCCTATGAAACGGTGACCCGGCCGGACGGTTCATTGCCGTTGCTGATTCCGATGAGCGAGGTCGCCGGCCGCATGGCGGCTCAGGTCGGGGCCAAGTACCTGGAACGTTCGCAGGGCGGTCGCGGAATATTAATGGGGGGTGTCACCGGAGTCGCCCCGGCAACGGTCGTAGTGATCGGCGGCGGTATTGTCGGCACCAACGCTGCGCAGATCGCCTGTGGTCTGGGCGCCAAGGTCTATCTGCTCGACACCAACCTTGATCGTTTGCGCTATCTCGATGAGATCATGCCGAAGAACTGTTTTCCGCTGATGTCGTCTCCAGCTGTCCTGCGCGACCTGGTCAAGGAGGCCGATGTGGTCATCGGTGCCGTGCTGCTCCATGGTGCGAAGGCCCCCAAGCTGATCAAGCGTGAGATGCTGCAGTCCATGAAGGAGGGCGCAGTGCTGGTCGATGTCGCCATAGATCAGGGCGGCTGTTTTGAAACCTCAAGAGCGACGAGCCACCGTGATCCTATCTACATGGTCGACGGGGTGGTTCATTACTGTGTCGCCAATATGCCCGGTGCCTTTCCGCTGACCTCTACCCTGGCGTTGACCAATGCGACCCTGCCCTATGCCATCAAGCTGGCCAATCTGGGCTGGCAACAGGCCGCGCAGGCCGATAGCGCTCTTAGGGAAGGGCTCAATGTTGTCAACGGCCAAGTCTGTTTCCCTGGGGTTGCCGAGGCTTTTGGCTTGGAGCTGATTCCAGTCGATAGTCTGCTCGCCTGATTTCCTGTCCTTTATCCGCAAAGCGATCTTGCTGACGAGATTGCTTTGCGGATGTATATTTGCTGCCGACAGTTGCCAGCCTTTATCACTGCGGTTCAAAAAAAACGCCGGTAACGACCACGGCCCGGAGGACGGAACCGGCAACGGTCCTGTCGATTGTACAACGACCTGATGTGGTATTGATGAACCTGACAGCAAGACCCTGCTGGTTCAGCAGGGTCTTGCTTATGATGAATTTTACAGATAGCGAAGCAATGAGGCGTGCCGCTCGTTTTCAGCGACCACCGCCACCGCCACCGCCTCCTCCTGAACCGCCTTCACCTGAGCCACTGCCACCGGACCCGGAGTCTGAAGAGTTTCCGGAACCGCCATAACCCGATTCTGACGAGGAGCTCAGCCCATTGCTATAGTGGTTTTTTTCTTCCTGGCTCATTGTCGACCATTGTGACCTCAGCTGGTTCTGTTGCTCCTGAGACATATTTCGGAACGCCTGGTTGGTTCTTAATAGCAGTTGTTTTTTCTGCGGCGAAAGTTGCTGAAATTGTTTATAACGCTTCCTGATCTGTTGTTTCTGTTTCGCTGTCAGCCGCTGCCACTGTCTAAACTGCTCGGTGGCCTGTATGCGTTGCTGCTGTGTCATGCCGAGCCAGCTGTCGGCTCCTCTGCGCAGCTGTTCCTGCTTCTGTTCAGAGAGCTGATCCCAACTGTTTTTAAAGGAAGAGAGGACCTGTTGCTGTTGCCTGCTGAGTTCTGCAAAGTCAGCAGCAACAGCAGGCACAGTCGCCAGCAGAAAAATAATCAGTCCGCAACCAAGCAGCCGGATTCCGTAACTTGTTTCATTATTCTTTTTCATCGTCGCCCCCTGATTCCTGGAGACTCTCCAGCGTTTCCTGGCTGATGTTGAGAAACACCAGCGGGTTGATGTCGCCACTCTGCTCATCCTTGAATTCTCCCAGAAATGCAATCAGTTCCGGGTCGGCGGGCTGCTTTTCCGCGGCAATCGCCGGCCAGGGCAGCGTTGTTGCCAACACGATCAGCAAAAGTGTCAGTGGAGGAATTGTTTTCATTTTCTATCTCCTCTGAAAGCCACAGATAAAACTCCATGTCATATTCAAAAAATTCGAGAGAGTTCTGTTCTGTAGGCAGCTCCAGCAGCGCCGGATCCGCAGGGAGGGACTCCTTGGGAGTCGGCTGACTGATGACGACGATCAGTAAAACGATAGCTACCGGGATTGCCGGCGACCAGAAGGGAAGCCGTTTTTTCTTTCTTTGCGGAGTGTCGATAGCGCATTGTCTGATCTGATTGAGTTTTCTGGTTAGCTCCTGATCCAGGTTTTCGACGGATCGATTCAGGGTTTCGCGAATATCGCTGATCAAGCGGTTTTCATTCTCGTTCATGGCCATTCATCTCCAAGAATGTTTCTCAATTGTTCGTTTGCACGGGAAAAATGAGTTTTCACCGTCCCCTCGCTGCAGGCCATAATCCGGGCTGTCTCTTGGACACTCAGCTCTTCCCAGGCTCTCAACAAAAAGACCTGTCGCTGCTTAGGCGACAGCCGTTGCAGTGCATTTTCGAGTCTGGCAAAGCTTTCGTGCCTGGTGATATTCTGTTCCGGATTTGCTGCATTTACATCCGGGCTCTGCTCAAGGGGGTCTTCATCATCCTCGTCACGTGCAGCGAACCTGCTGCACCAGTAATTGCGAATTTTTTCGCGGCGGTAATAGTCGCGAATCTTGTTCTGCAAAATCCGGTAGAAGAGGATTCTTCTCTCGTCTGCCGGCTTTGCAGAATATTTTGCGACAAAACTGCACATCGCCTCCTGGACAATGTCGAGGGCATCGTCCTGATTTCTGCAGGCAAGTACCGCCATGCGATAGGCCTGACGCTCAATTGACCGTAAAAACGCTTCCATCGGACCGATATTCGTAAAAAGTGAGGTTGCAGAAGATTATCTATCCTGAGTTGAATAACGTATTTCCATGCGTATTGGTTGACAGTATGCCATAAAATATCAGCAGCAGATGTCGCTGCAGCCCGTATGTAAGAGCCTTAATCGCTTTGCCCGCGTTTCTCAGGCTTCTTCTGGGGAGAGGATAAAGCGCTTGAACCCTGTTTCTTATGAGGCTACTATCGCCGAAGATCATTAAATATTTGTTGTTTTGATTTATTGGCTGTCCATTATCTGACAGCTTCAGCCCATCATCGGAACGAATTCATGGCTCACCCGCTAAAATCAAATCCCAGGGTTTTTCTCCAGATTCTTCGCTGGGCGTTGCTGATCATCCCTGTCGCAGCTGTTGTCGGTTCGCTCAATGCTCTGTTTCTCTGGCTGCTTGAGGTTGCGACCAAAACCCGCATTGAACAATTTTGGCTGCTCTATCTGTTGCCGTTTGCCGGTCTGGTCATCGTCTTCTGTTATCGCAACCTGGGCAAGAACTCCGAGGGGGGGAACAACCTGATCATGGACGAGATCCACGAACCGGGAGCGGGGATTCCGGTGCGCATGGCGCCGTTGGTCCTCCTGTCGACGGTAGTGACCCACCTGTTCGGCGGTTCCGCCGGGCGCGAGGGAACGGCGGTGCAGATCGGCGGGGCGACAACCCACTGGCTGGCGCGGTTGTTCCGGCTTGATGAAAAGGATACCCGCCTGATCCTGATTGCCGGGGTCGCGGCCGGTTTTGGAGCCGTTTTCGGCACTCCACTGACCGGGGCGATCTTCGCTCTGGAGGTTCTGGCGATCGGCCGCCTCAAGTATGATGCGATCATTCCGGCACTGTTTGCCGCTGTGCTGGCTGACTATGTCTGCAGCGCCTGGGGCATTCATCATACCCATTACCGGATTGATTTCCTGGAGACGATTACGCTCTTCGAGCATGCGGTCAAAGTCGATCTGCTGCTCGTAGTCAAGGTTCTGATCGCGGCGGTTGGCTTCGGCCTGGCCGGGTTTTTATTTGGTGAGTTGACGCATGCCTTCAAGGATCTGTTCAAGGTTACCCTGAAGAACCCCTACCTGATCGTTGTCGTCGGCGGGCTGATCGTCATCGGTGCCGTCAAGCTGATCGGTCATGGTGATTACATCGGCCTGGGCGTCTATTCTTCGCGGGATGGCGGAGTCAGTATTTTGAGTGCCTTCCATGATGGCGGCGCCGAGTGGTACAGTTGGCTGCTCAAGTTGCTGCTGACCGCGGTGACCCTGGCTGCCGGCTACAAGGGGGGGGAGGTGACACCGCTCTTTTTTGTCGGCGCGACATTGGGGAACACGCTGGCCTGGTTGCTCGGGGCTCCGGTCGATCTGTTTGCCGCTCTTGGTTTTCTGGCGGTTTTTGCCGCAGCGACCAACACCCCGCTGGCCTGTACGATCATGGGGGTGGAGCTGTTCGGTGCCACACATATCCTCTATTTTGCGATTGCCTGTTATACCGCCTATTACTTCAGCGGCCATACCGGGATCTATTCGTCGCAGCGTGTTGCCGTTCCCAAGCTGTTTGACCTTGGCGGCGCCCCGCATACCAATTTTCGCCTCGGCGAGCTACGGGTTACTCACTCGACCCTGCTGGCAACCCTGATCAACCGTTTCAAGCGTTAAACCGTGTTGCAGGAGCTGTGATGAAATTACCGGAGCCATTGCTGAAGGGAACGCTGGTCCGTCGCTATAAACGCTTCTTTGCCGATGTCGAACTGGATGACGGCAGTGTCGTCACGGCTCATACTCCGAATACCGGCAGTATGAAGCAGTGTGCGGTCCCCGGTTACCCGGTGCTGATATCCCGTGCCGATGATCCGAAGCGCAAGCTGAAATATACTTTGGAACTGATACGTGTCGGTGATTACTGGGTCGATACCCATACCCAGCGGACCAACCGGGTGGTCGAAGAGGCGTTGCGTAACAATTGGATCCGTGGGCTGGAAGGGTTCAGTGTTACCCCGGAATACCGCTTCGGAGACAGCCGCATCGATTTTTACCTGGAGAAGGGGGAAGACAAGGTTCTCGTCGAAGTGAAGAATGTGACCCTCTGCTGTCAGGAAACGGTCGCCTGCTTCCCCGATGCGGTGACCACGCGCGGTCAGAAGCACCTGCGGGAACTGCTTGCGGCCAAACAGCAGGGCTACCGGGCGGTGATCTTCTTTCTGGTACAGCGCGGCGAAGCGAGCGCCTTTACCCCCGCTGACGATATCGATCCTGAGTATGGCCGGATCCTGCGTGAGGTTGCAGCGCAGGGCGTTGAGGCACTGGCCTATAAAACCGAAGTGTCGACAACGGAAAATCGGGTGGCTGAAAGCATTCCCGTTATTCTGTAGTTGCGTGATGTCGCGGAACCGCTGGGACAATCAAAAACTGAAAACCTTGAACTGCATTCTCACGCGAAGCAGCGAAATTCGCGAAGAAAATCTTTTTGAAACCCGAAGAAGTCAATCATTTGTGTTTTTTTTATTTAAAACTTCGTGCCCTCCCGTGAGACTGTTTTTGATTGTGTCTTTTGGCTGTTAATCCCTGTGTGAGGTTTCATGCGTGCCGTCGGTTTGATTACCGAATATAACCCGTTTCACAACGGTCACCTCTACCACCTTAAGGAAAGCCTCAAATTGGCCGAAGCCGATGTCAGTGTCGCCGTGATGAGCGGGCATTTCCTGCAACGCGGCGAGGCTGCGCTGGTCGATAAATGGGCTCGGGCGCAAATGGCATTGGCCGGTGGGGTAGATCTGGTTGTGGAATTGCCGCTGCCCTGGGCCTGCGCCAGTGCCCCGGACTTTGCCCGTGGAGCGGTGCTGGCGCTGGACCTGATCGGTGGCGTCGGGACCCTCTGTTTCGGCAGCGAGTCGGGGTCCTTGGCCGAACTTCAGCAGTGGGCCAGGGCCGAACTGGATCACGATGAAGAGATTGCCAAGCGAACCTCTAGGCTGCTGCGCCAGGGGATGGCCTATCCGCTGGCCAAGGCGGAAGTTCTGAAAGAGTATGTAAACGCCGACCCGCAGAGTCTGGGGCTGCCGAACAATATCCTTGGCCTCGAATACCTGAAGGTGCTTGGGCGGGAAAAACTGCCTATTGCCCCGATGACCGTCCGGCGGATCGGGGCGGGATTCCATGATTCCGCAATTGTCGATGGGATTTCCAGTGCGACAGGCATCAGGCAGCGATTGGATGTCGGAGAGAATGTCGCTCAGCTTTTGCCTGAAGCGGTTTTTAACCTGCTGGAGAACCAGCTGTATACTGGCTACCATTATTGTCCGGAGCCGCATTTCCGTTTATTGCTCGGGCAGATTTTCAGTGCGGGCGATCTTCTTGAACGCCTGTGGCTGGTCGACGGGGGGATCGCGCAGCGGATTCTGCAGGTTGCCGAACATGCATCGACAATGGAAGGCCTGATCACCGGGATCAAGTCCAGGCATCTGACGCGAACCCGCATTCAGCGCCTGCTGCTGTCAGTTCTGCTCTGTTTGGAGCGGGGATCTGCGGATCAACTGCTGAGCCGGCCACCGGCATATCTTCATCTGCTCGCAGCAAGTGAACAGGGAATGCGCTTTCTGGCGGCATCCCGCAAACAGAGAAAGGTGCCCCTGGTGCAGAATTTCTCGCGGGTTTACTCTCTTTTAAAGCGCAGTTGCGGAACCGATACGGATGATTATCAACGCGCCCTGCTGCAACTCCAGCTCGAATTGAAAGCGACCCGGCTCTACGGTCTGCTGATGAAAAAGCTTCCATGTCAACAGCGCTCACAGGATTTTTATCAGCCGCTCATCACCGGATTATAAGGTCCATATATTCAAGGTAATAATCGTTGACAACCTGCGCAGCCCTGCTACTCTGGTTAAGTTGTCGATGGAAAATTGTTTCCGTACACGGATATTTCAGAGAGGCTATTCTGGCCTAACTTTTTTACTCACAGACAGGAGGATCCCATGGCTACTAACGACAATCTTGCTGATGCTTTTTCCGGCGAAAGCCAGGCTAACCGTAAATATCTCGCTTTTGCCAAACAGGCTGATGCCGACGGCTACCCTGAGGTCGCCAAACTGTTCCGTGCCGCTGCTCATGCAGAGACCGTGCATGCCCATGCCCACTTGAGAGCAATGGGTGGCATTCATAAGACCCTCGAGAACCTGCAAGTCGCTATCGATGGCGAAGGGTTCGAATTCCAGGAGATGTACCCTCCGTACCTGGAAGAAGCCAAGGCTGAAGGACACAAGATGGGCGAAGTCTCCATCCGCAATGCCCTGGCCGTCGAGAAGGTTCACTACGATCTCTACTCCAAGGCCCTCGAGGCTGTCAAAGGAGGCGGCGATCTGCCAGCCCGCGAGATCTACGTCTGCGAAATCTGCGGTAACACCGTCTATGGGGATGCGCCGGACAAATGTGACGTCTGCGGCGTACCGAAAGAACGCTTCAGTCTGATCGACTAATATTATCAATCCTTTGAGACCGCTGAACTTGACTGTTCAGCGGTCTTTTTTTTGCGGGGGTAAGAGAATGACGCAGTGGCTATGCACGGTCTGCGGTTATGTCCATGAAGGTGATGAGCCTTGTGATTACTGTCCGATCTGCGGTGCGGCAACAGAGCTTTTTGAAGAAATAGCAGCTCCGGTTGCACCGCCACCTGTCGTTGCGCCGACTCGTTGGCGTTGCATCAACTGCGACTATATTCATGAAGGGGCTGAGCCTCCACAGGTGTGCGTTGTCTGTGGTGCCGGAACGGATCAGTTCGAAGCTGTTACCCAGGAACAGAAAACTTCTGAAGCGGGGCAGTTCAACGGCACTATCGTTATAATCGGCGGCGGGATCGCCGGCCTTTCCGCCGCGGAAGCCGCCCGTTCAACATCCGCTCAGGCTCGGATAGTCCTGTTGACGCGTGAAGCTGAGCTCCCCTATTACCGGCTTAATTTGACCCGTTATCTGGCGGGGGAAATCGCCCCTGACGAGTTGCCGGTTCATCCCGGAATCTGGTATCAGGAAAAAAATATCGAGGTTCGTTTCAACACCGAGGTCACGGCCATCGATGTCAATGCCAAGCAGTTACGGATCAAGGACGGCGATGCCTTATCCTATGATCGCCTGATCCTGGCCATGGGCGCCCATCCTTTTGTGCCGCCTGTTGCCGGGATCAATCGCCAGAACGTTGTGACGCTGCGTCACAAGAAGGATGCCGACTGGATTCTGGGCAACTGCAAGGCAGGTACGCGCTGCGTGGTTGTCGGGGGCGGGGTGCTCGGGCTGGAAATTGCGGCAGCCCTGGTGCGTCAGCAGGTCAGCGTCAGCCTGATCGAAGGGTTTGGCTGGCTGCTTCCCCGCCAGTTGAATCAACAGGCCAGTGACTACCTGGAGACTTCAGTGAAGGAACTGGGGATCGAGCTGGTTCTTGGCGCCAGGATCAAGCAGTTTGACGGCGATGAGTCGGTACGCACCGTCGTTCTTGAGACGGGTGAAAACATTGCGGCGGACATGGTCGTTGTTGCCGCCGGAGTCAGAACCAACAGTTACCTGGCCCGCCTGGCCGGCCTCGAGGTCAAGGAAGGGGTTGTGGTTGATCACCAGCTGCGCACAGCCCACGAAGATATCTTCGCTGCAGGGGATCTTGCCGAGCACCAGTCGGTCTGCTACGGGACCTGGGCTCCGGCTCAGTACCAGGGGCGTATCGCCGGTATAAATGCAGCTGGTGGTGATGTGAGCTTCGGCGGCATCCCGCGCAGCAATATCCTCAAGGTTCTGGGGGTCGACATGCTCAGTATCGGCAATGTCCATCCTGATGATGCCAGTTACCGGACCTTTGAGCAGGCGGATGCCGAGCATTACGCAGAGGTGATTTTTCGTGATGATCGTCTGGTCGGAGCCATTCTGGTCGGCGATACGTCCAAATCTCCACTCATCAAAAAGCTGATCGAGTCGCGTCAGAGCTGTCACGATCTGCTTAAAAACAGCCAAAGCGGTGAAGATATCTTCCGCGGGCTTTCTGTATAAGTTCGCATATGTCTGGATCAAGCGGGCAGGGCTATTGGTCCTGTCCGTTTTTTTTAGGTTTGGCGACGGAACTTCTCCGTATCGATTGTGTAGCAAGGGGGGAGGTTAATGTAACCTCTTTGGCCCGGATCTGACCGATCGGCACCTTTTAAAGGCAGCACCTGTATCTGCTTGATCAAAGGAGCTAGTTATGAGGGCTGTCACTTCATCAACATCGTCAATATACTCACTTCTGGGCGCTTATTACAGTCAAAGATCAGCAACGGAAACGGGGTCCGATACATCAGAAGAGACGGAAGAAAGTTCAGCTGTGATTCTGGATGAGGAAGATGTTATTTCGTTAACCTACTGCCTGGATTTGAGTCTGGTGAATCTTCTCGGTTCTGTTTCCGGGATCAGTTTTTCTGCGACCAGCGCCGACGTGTCCGGCCTGTATGAAGCGATTTCTCTGTCCCAAAACAGTGACGCCATCAATGATATGCTTATCAGTCACTATTCCGAGCCTGATACTGAGGATTCCGTGGAGGGTACTTCATCGATTGGTACTTCCGCCTGAAATCCCATCAGGACTGGTGACGGCGGACCCATTCCAGAAGCTCGGCAAGTGGCATCGGCTTAGCATAGAGATAGCCCTGGCCGATATCACAACCGAGGGTCTTAAGAAAATCAGCCTGTAGCTGTTTTTCAATCCCTTCGGCAACTATCTGCATACCAAACTGTTTGGCCAGCATGGCGATTGTCCGGACAATCTGCTCATCGTCATAATCATTGCCGATTCCCGAGACAAACGACATGTCGATCTTCAGCACGGAGAACGGCAGCTTTTTCAGATATTGCAGCGATGAATAGCCTGTTCCGAAATCATCGATCGACAGACAGAACCCTGCGTCGTCCAGCTCTTTGAGCAAGTCCTGAATCCTGCTGGTATTTTTCAGCAGGGTCGATTCGGTGATCTCCAACTCCAGCGAGTCATTGCTGATTCCGCTCTTTTGCTGAAGGGATAGCAGCTCCTTGATAAAATGACTGTCCTCAAGCTGCAGAGGAGAAACATTGATCGACATTTTCAGATCGGGCAGCAATTGCTGCATTTCCAGCAGTTCCCGGAACGCGTGCTCGTACATCTGCCAGGAAATCTCAACGATGAGTCCCGATTCTTCTGCAACGGGAATGAAATGGCCTGGAGAAATCAGTCCCTCATCGGTCTGCCAGCGTGCCAGTGCTTCGATTCCGACAACCTGACCGGTGATCAGAGAGACTTTCGGCTGGTAATAGGGAAGAAACTGGCGCTGCTTAAGCCCCTCTCTGATTTTGGACAGGTAATTGATCTTGTGGTTGACGGCCTGCTCCATCTGCGAATCGAAAAAACAGAAGCTGTTGTTGGTGCTGTTTTTTTCCATATTGTTGAGGGCCAGAGTGGCACGTTTGAGCAGGCTCTCACCATTGTCATCATCGTCAGGGTAGAGGGCAATACCGATATTGACAGTCATATAGATTGTTTGGTCATTGACCCGTACCGGGCGTTCAAATTTGGCAAATATGCGGTCAAGCACGGAACGCATCATGTCGATCTGGGGGCTCTCGGTTTTGATCAGGATGGCAAAGTCGTCATCACCAATACGACCCATGAAGTCTTCTTCGCGGATGGCCTCCTGCAAGTTGGTGACAAACTGACGCAAGAGTTCGTCTCCGGCTTCCTGACCTAGCGAGTCATTGAGAGCCTTGAAATTGTTCAGGTCACAGACCATACAGATGAGTTTCTGTTGTTTGCGTCGACATTCGGCCACCAGCTTGCGTAGCTGTTCGAGGATCTGAGTTCTGTTGGGCAGTTTAGTCAGATGGTCGTGGTAAGCGAGGAAGCTGATTCTTTCCTGTTGTTTAACCAGCTCGGTAATGTCATTGAAAACCGCTGCATAGCCAAAGACTTCTCCTTCTTTATTGCGAACAGAACTTATGGTCAGCCATTCCGGGTAAATTTCTCCATTTTTCCTCGTATTCCAGATTTCTCCTGACCAGAAATGCTTTTCGCCTATCGATTTCCACATCTCCTTGTAATAGTCATGGGTGTGACGGTTGGATTTGAGAATCCTTGGGTTTTTACCAATCGCTTCAGCTGCCGAGTAGCCGGTGATCCGCTCAAAGGCCGGGTTGACCTGCAGGATAGTTCCTTTCGTGTCGGTGATCGAAATCCCCTCGACTATATTGTCAAATACCTCTTTAAAGATATTCAGTTCCAAGATGACCTGAGTCTGATTCTCCAGGTGATGACGCAGGGATTCATTGGCCCGGTTGATCTGGTCGGTATAGAGAGAAAAATATTCTGAAATCTCCTGGATCTCATCTTTGTTATGGGCGCTGATCGGGGGCATCTCTAGACGGTCAGCTTCCTTCTGCAGGTTACTGATCAGGGCTCTGAACGGACCGGTGATTTTACGGCTCAGATAATAGGAAACGAGGCATGAAAGCAGTAGGCCTGCGCCGATAAATACTGCGAATATCCATTGTAGCTGTTTAAGGGGACCATAGAAATCGTCAACATAGCCGGTCGCGGCGACAATCCAGTTAAAGGGCTCGATGGTTTTGAAAAAGGCGACCTTCTGTTTTTTGCTGCCGGAATTATCATCCGCCTGATAGAAGAGGATCCCGTTTTGCTTGTTGATCATCCTATTAAGATCGTCTTTGCCTTCAGGATGATTAGCTTTTATATCCTCAGGCTGGATGAGGATGGTGCCGGCTTGGTTGAAGATGATGGGATAGCCGTGTTCCCCCAGTTTGACTGATAAAATGATTGGTTCGAAATCCTCAAACTGGATTAGTTCGTCAAAGTCTTCAGCGTAGGCAGAGACTGAAATGATCCAGTCCCATGGCTGAAAATAGACCATGTAAATGACTTTTTTTCGAGGTGCGGGATCTCCGGGGTTCTGCCATTCATAAGAGATAAATCCGTTTTTGTCTTCGAGCTGCTGACGAACGAAATCATTACTGCTGATATTTGTTTCGACCAGGCTTTTCTCAGGATGGTCGACCAGTTCTCCTTGTGAATTGAGAACATAGATGTAGCCGGATTTGCCGACCTTTGTTCCGGCAAATTCGTGTAACGCCTGTTGTTTGGCTTCATCACCTGTAAGGCTATTGATTTTATACTCAGCGTGCTGATTCAATGCGGTTATGTAAGCTCTTTCAGCGATCGAGCGCAGGTAGTTCCTGGTCGACAGCTGGGCTGCTGTTTCCACCGTCTGATGAATTGAGTTGACGACTGACAGGAAGTGTTCGTTGAGCCTTTCCTGCAGGTTGTTACGAATAATGCTGTAGGTGACAAAACTGCTGATGGAAAAGAGCAGAAAGAAAACGGCAAAAATTGTCAGGAAAATCCTGTAACTGATTCTGGGGCGTGGCTTTAACATTTATTCTTTCCTGAATGCATCCTGAAAGATCGCTTCCGTCCAGGCGTGAGCACGGACGCAAGCCTGCAGAACGACTCCTGGTTGCAGATTCAGTTTTTCACAGGTGGTGATTATGGTCTCTGAATCATCGCTTTCCAGCTTGTTGAGCAGTTCCAGCAGGCCAGCCAGATCAGATCCGGGATCAAGGTAGCCGGAAACCAGTTCCTTGGCGAGCGGAAGTTCCTTGGAAATTGCTTCAAAGGGAGTGCCGAGCATAATGTCGAGCAGGGAAAGCAGCCCGAAGAGAAATATTGATTCTGCCGAAAGCAGGCTTATCGCACCGTCCCTGGCCAATTCCTCAAGAATTTTCCCGCGATTCAGGGCTGTATGCAGTAATTCTTGTGGATGTTCCGCATTGTTGATGTCCGCCAGAATAATTACCTGCAGCCAATAGCGGACCCGTTGCATGCCAAGCAGGACGACTGCGTGTTGAATCGACTCGATTTTAACGGAAAAGCCGAACGCAGCAGAATTCAACAATTTTAGCAGGCGATAGGCTAAAGATGGATCAACAGCAATCAGACTGACAATCTGGGCTGTTTCAAGCCCCTGTTGCTGCAGGGCTGCGAGGATTTTAATTTTTGCCAGTTGGGATGACTTGACCGTTTTGCCACCAAGATTTTCCGGGCGGGCGAAGAAATAGCCCTGATAAAGGTCAAAGTTAAATTGCTGAAGGTCGCGAAAGGCTTTGCCGTTGTCGACTTTTTCGGCCAGTTTGAGGGCGTTGTTTCCTTCGAGTGTCGCCAGAATTCTGGCGACCTCCTGTTCGTTTTTTCCAAAGACGTCGATTTTTATAATATCGGCGAAATCTAGATATTGTGAAGATTGCTGGTCGCCGGTGTAATCATCGATGGCGATCATGTAACCTTCCTGCTTGTAGCGAATCAGTTCCTGAACAACCTGTTCAGATGCGCCTATCGATTCCAGAACCTCAATAACCGTAACTGCCGGGGGCAGGGAGCGGGGCGCTCCGGCTAACAATAGCTGTTCGGTAAAATTGATAAAGATCCGTTTGCTCTGTTTGATTTCTTCCTGAGATTTAACGAAACCGTAGCTGATCACATTGACCGTAGCAAAGTCAGGGTCATCAAAGATGGCCTCGGTATCTTTCTCTGCCGAGCGAAAGAGAAGTTCGTAGCCATAGGTGCTGAGATTGCCGTCGAGGATCGGTTGTTTGGCAAAATAATAGAAGTCGGTTTGTTTCACTTGAAAACTATTTGCCCATAGAAAATAGTAAAATGTTAAATTTTCTCAATGTTTTAGATTACCATTTCAGCAGCCCAAACACAACAGGCAATCTGAGTGAATACTCATGATTGCCTGTTGTGAAAATGTGCCTGGTGCGGGGTCAATGTTCGGAAATTGACTGATGGAGGTGAATGTCACGCTGTGGGTACGGAATAGTGATATCTGCCTCCATAAGAGCCTTATGTATTGCCAGGTTCACTTTATAGAGCGAATTGAAATATTTTTCCGTTGGAACCCAGAAGCGCAGACCGATGTTGATCGCCGAATCGGCAAAGGCTTCAATGCCCACCTGAGGTGCCTTTTCCTGGCTGATCTCCTCAAAGCTCGACAGCACCTTCTGGATGACTTCAATGGCTCGCTCCGGGTCGTCTTTATAAGAGATGCCTATGTTGGTTTCGATGATCCGGTTTTCAAAGGAATTGATCAGGATTTCTCCAACGATATGCTTGTTGGGAATGATGATCTGTTCACCGTCTTCTGTTGTCAGCAGGGTTACTGCCAGGCGAATTTCATCGACGATGCCGCTGACCCCCTGAACCTTGATGGTATTGCCGACCACGAAGGGACGGGTCATGATCAGGGTCAGCCCGGCACCGTAGTTGGAGAGCGGACCGGCAATGGCGAAGCTGCTGCCGAAGGCAAGGGCACCGATAGCGGCGATGAAGGGAGCTATCGAAATCCCGAACTTGGCGATGGCGATGATGACGACAAAGATCATCACCAGCAGCTTGACGCTGCTGGCCAGGAACCTGGTCAGGGTGACGTCGATATTGCGTTTTTCACAGATCCGCAGCACCAGGCGCGACAGCCAGCCTGACAACTTGAGGCCGATGATCAGGATGATCAGCGCGCCGACGATCTGGAAACTGTATTTGATGATAAATTCGACAATGATATCCAGGATCTTCTGAATCATCTGGATCTCTTCAGTGAGGGGGATGTTTTCCGGATTCATATTCGGGCCTCTTGGGTTAAAGGTGGGGGCGATATCTCAGGCAAAATATGATCACAATCTGGTTCATACTATCCCGAATAGCTGATAAAGTCATAGGATCTTTATCGGTTTTGGCCCCGCAACCTTGATACGTCTCGCTGACGAGCTTGGGGAGGATGTATTGAAGATCCGTTGGTTTGCTCTCTTCATTGTTGTTTCGCTCCTGATCCTGCTCGTTTCGCTGGTTGCTGCCCAGGATAAGTTGACCTGGCTGCTTGAAGTCTTCCCGATTCTGATCGGACTGCCGGTTCTGATTTTTACCTGGCGGAAGTATCAGTTTACCACCCTGGTCTACGGGCTGATTGTTGTTCATTTCATCATTCTCGCGGTCGGCAGTGTCTATACCTATGCAGAGGTCCCCCTCGGCTACTGGATGCAGGATTGGTTCGGCTTCGAGCGAAACAACTACGACAAAATCGGCCATTTCGCGCAAGGCTTTGTTCCGGCCCTGATCGTTCGGGAGGTCCTGCTGCGGACAACTCTCCTTCAGCCGGGCAAGATGCTCGGGTTTATCGTCGTTTCGATCTGTCTGGCGCTCAGCGCCTTTTATGAATTTATCGAGTGGTGGGTTGCTGTTCTTCAGGGGGCCTCAGCAGAGGCATTTCTTGGCACGCAAGGCTACGAATGGGATGCTCAGGCAGATATGCTGATGGCTCTGATCGGAGCCTGCTTGGCGATGGTTCTATTGACGCACTATCAGGATTGTTTGCTGGAAAAATATTCCAAGCCCCCTTCATTGGTCTGAAAGGGGGCTCGCACAAACAGAAAATCAGGTCCTGATCGTCATTTTATTCCGGGCGCTTTTGCGGACCACGGTAATGACATTGCTCATGGTCGTCCGGGTTGCCGCCGTCTTGTGGCGTGGCTTTATTTTGATGCAGGTAGTTATCCCGTCCGGTGTGATCGTCGCGACTGTTTTGACAGCTGGAACAAAAGTAGATGAGCTTTTTGTCTGTGGGCCTGATTTCATGGTAGACACCTCCTGTCAGGTTTGTGGTCGATATAGACGACCAATGTTTGATGTTGAGGATGTTCCGGTTAAGGAAATCGGCAGCCCTTGCCGAGGAAAAGAGCAGCTTTCTGACGTGATCCAGAAGCTTTCTGCATTGCTCAGAACATACAGGCGATCCGGTTGCTGTGGGACATTGTCCGGGTAATCTGTGAACACAGGCTACAGCAGCTTTGGCATTGCCTGCAACCCCCAGACGATAAATTTCTTTGTTATTCTATATGAGCAAGAAATGAACCGATCCAGGATCTGGGGGGAATATTTTAATCTTGAACGGGGGTTGATGCCGAGACAACATAAATTGAAAGTTTTGAGCGCATGGCGAATCCGACGGCCTGTCGACTATTTTCTGTGCAGCCTGTCTTTTTTTGCCTAAAAGCTAAGCATGCTGTGGGTCCGGTCCATGCTTGGGAATGCCGAGTTAGGGCTTGGCTGGGGCGTTTTCATTTTTGGCATGGTTGCTGCTCTATAGTCTGGCAACTGAGTAATGCGGCTAGGGTTCCGGCCTTTAAACAGGTGTCTGGTCCGAGAGCTGCAGTCCGATCGGTGAACAGCGGTCGGGTACACGGCGGGATAAAAGCCCGGGAGATTCTTGAGGGTTGGCAACATTGGCCAAAACCTAAGTAGTCTCCGTCAGCCCTCTAAACCTATTTTTATGGAGGTCTGACCCATGACAAAGCGTATCCTTGCAATTCTCATCCTGGCGGTACTGGTCACCGCGTCCTTTTCTTCTTCCGCATTTGCGCAAGAGCGCAAGCATTTCAAACTGGCCTGGTCAATCTATGTCGGCTGGATGCCCTGGGGCGAAGCTGATGCCCAAGGCATTGTCAAGAAGTGGGCCGATAAGTACGGCATCGAGATTGAAGTCGTCCAGTTCAACGATTACATCGAATCGGTCAATCAGTACACTGCCGGTGCCTTCGACGCTGTTACCGTTACCAATATGGACGCTCTGGCGATCCCCTGTGTTGGCGGTATCGATACCACCGCACTGCTGATCGGCGATTTCTCCAACGGTAACGACGCAGTTATCATGAAGGGGACCGACAAACTCGCCGATATTAAAGGACAGCCGGTCAACCTGGTTGAACTTTCCGTTTCCCATTACCTGCTCGCCCGGGCCCTCGATTCCATCGACCTGCGTGAGCGCGACATCAAGGTTATCAACACCTCCGATGCCGACATGATTGCCGCTTTCTCCACCCCTGATGTCAATACTGTTGTCACCTGGAATCCGCTGGTTGCCGAGATCATGCAGATGCCGAACGCCCACAAGGTTTTCGATTCCAGCCAGATCCCAGGCGAAATCATCGACCTGACCGTTGCCAATACCAAGGTTATCAATGATAACCCGGCCTTTGCCAAGGCTCTGACCGGTGCCTGGTATGAAATGATGGCGCTGATGAGCAAACAGGACGATGCTGGCAAAGCCGCTCGTGCAGAAATGGGCAAGGCCTCGGGTACCGATCTGGCCGGCTATGATATGCAGCTGGCCGCAACCAGAATGTATTATCAGCCAGCTGAAGCTGTTGCCTTCGCCGGAAGTGCAGGGCTGCCGCAAACCATGGACATCGTCCGTGTCTTTCTTTTCGAACATGGCCTGCTCGGCGACGGTGCGCCAAGCCCTGATGTTGTCGGGATCTCCTTCCCGGATGGCAGCATCCTGGGTGACAAGGGCAATGTCACCTTCCGTTTTGACAACAGCTACATGGCTCTCGCTGCCGAAGGCAAACTCTAAGCAGACTGACTTCGTTCATTCTGAAGAAAGTTGATTGTCATGAAGTTACGCATGATAAATCGCAGGCCTGACCGCCATCTAACCCTGCTGCTGACGCTGCTGCCGTTCGCCATCGTTCTGCTCGCTTATGTGGTCGGTTCGGAGATCCGTTTGGCGGAAAATCCCAGCGACAAGCTGTTGCCGGGGCTGCACTCCTTTGCCGATGCAATCAGCCGGATGGCTTTTGAAGCGGATAAGCGCAGCGGTGATATCCTGCTCTGGGTTGATACCCTGGCCAGTCTGGGGCGACTGTTCTGCGGGATGGTTGCAGCAACGGTCATCGGCCTGGTGGTCGGGGTGCTGATCGGTCTGCTGCCGTTGTTCCGGGCCGGCCTGCTGCCGTTTGTCACCGTGGTCTCGATGCTGCCGCCGCTTGCGGTGCTGCCGATTCTGTTCATTGTTTTCGGTCTTGGCGAGCTCTCCAAGGTCGCATTGATCGTTATCGGCATTACTCCGGTCATCATTCGCGACATCGCTCTGCGGGTTGAAGAGATCCCGCGTGAGCAGCTGATCAAGGCACAGACCCTCGGGGCTAACTCCTGGCAGTTGGCCCTGCGGGTGATCCTGCCGCAGACCTGGCCGCGGCTGATCGATGCCGTGCGCCTGACCCTGGGGGCGGCCTGGCTGTTTCTCATCGCCGCCGAGGCGATCGCCGCGCAGAGTGGTCTGGGTTACCGGATTTTCCTGCTGCGCCGTTACCTGGCCATGGATACCATTCTCCCCTATGTTGCCTGGATCACTTTCCTCGCCTTTGCCATCGACTACCTGCTGCGCAAGGTGCAGGGCAGACTGTTCCCCTGGTTTGCTCTGGAAAGGGGGAAATGATGTCCGAGGTTAAAGTCAGCAAGGTCTGGAAATATTTCGGCCGTCAGCCGGTTCTGGAGAACATCAACCTGGATGTTGAATCTGGTTCCTTCGTGTCGATCGTCGGTCCGTCCGGCTGTGGCAAGTCGACCTTTCTGCGTATGTTGCTCAGTCAGGAGTCGCAGACGGAAGGGGAGATCCTCCTCGATGGCCAGCCGATTTCACCTGAACCCTCGGAAGAGCGAGGGGTGGTTTTTCAACGTTACTCGGTTTTTCCTCATTTAAGCGTCGAAGAGAATGTCGCCCTCGGCCTTGAGTTCGCCCAGGCACCATTTTTCGGCAAACTGTTCGGCCGTAAAAAGAAAGCGGCCCTCGAGGAGGCCCGGCATTACCTCGATTCCGTCGGTCTCGATGCCGCGCGGGGGAAATATCCCGCTGAACTGTCCGGCGGCATGCAGCAGCGTCTGGCGATTGCCCAGGCGTTGATCAAAAAACCGAAGGTCCTGCTCCTCGATGAACCCTTCGGGGCGCTTGATCCGGGGATTCGTTCCGATATCCACAAACTGATGCTGAGCCTCTGGCGAGAGACCGGGATGACGGTTTTCATGGTTACCCATGACCTGCGTGAAGCCTTCCACCTCGGCAACAGGGTCATCGTCTTCGATCGTTACCGGACCCGCGAGGAAGAGCTGGCCTATTACGGGGCGACCATCACCCTCGACCTGAAGCTCAATGACAACGATCCGCTCAAGGCCAGGGCCAATGAGCATTACCGGGAACTGGTCGAACTGCAGCAACTGAAACAGGCCTGATAAAAGGCCAGCCAACAGTGTAAATCGAGATTTTCCAGCCGGGACGACCCGGTAGTGACCTGCAACAGGTCAGCTGAGGAACAAACCCGGGACGACCCGGATGCGCATAAAGGGATGCGCGTTAAGGAGAAGCCTGATGAACAATACGGAGATTCTTTACCAGGACACACTGCCGGGCGGAGCCCATTGGTCGCTGATGATGCGCCGTGGCATGCAACTGCGCCTGATCGATGTCGAAGGGGGCGCCAACCTGGCGATGCTCTTCTTCAATCCTCTCAACCTGCTCGAACGCTACAACGCACCAGATACCCTCAAATGCCAGCACACCTTCAAGCTGACCGCCGGTAACTGTCTCTATTCCGAGATGGGGCGGATCTTCTGCTCGATTACCGCCGACTCTCTCGGTTGGCATGACACCGTCTGCGGCGATACCGATAAAAAGATGGTCGCCAGGAAATGGGGCTACCAAAGCTACCAGGACTGTCGCAACGACTGGACCCTGAACGGCCACGACAGCTTCCTGATCGAACTGACCAAGTACGGTCTCGGCAAGCGGGATCTGGTCGGCAACGTCAACTGGTTCAGCAAGGTCAGCGTCGATGCTAACGGTGACATGAGCTACGCCGTTGATCACAGCATGCCCGGTTCCTACGTCGATCTGCGTTTTGAAATGGATACCCTGGTGCTGATGCACAGCTGTCCGCATCCTCTCAATCCGGCAGCAGAATATCCGAAGAAGCCGGTGACCTACCAGATCAGCAAGGCGGCCCCGGTCGCTGAGGATGATCTGTGCCGCAATTCGCGCCCGGAGAACGGTCGTGGTTTCGAAAACAACCGTCTTTACCATCTCGGCCTGTAGGAGGGGATCATGATCAAAGAGAGCAATTACCTTGAGGATAAAGCCCTCTGGCGCAAGGTTGTTCCGGCTGGCGATTACCTGATGGAGGTCGTCAAGAAGGGGCAGGTGGTGCGGATTCTCGATATGGAAGGGAATCAGGCTGGCGATACGATCTTTTACAACGCCAACGATGTCAGCGAGCGGTACAGCGCCTTCAACACCATCCGTGAACAGGGCAACATCTATTTGACCGCCGGAACCATGCTGATGTCCAACGACAACAACCCGATGCTTGAGCTCGTCGCCGATACCTGCGGCCGTCACGACACCCTGGGCGGGGCCTGCGCCACCGAATCGAACACGGTGCGCTACGCCTTGGAGAAGAAGTGCATGCACGCCTGCCGCGACAGCTGGCTGCTGGCGGTGGCCGAAAACCCTCAGTATGGCATGGACAAGCGCGACATCCCGGAGAACATCAACTTCTTCATGAACGTACCGGTCACCCCTGATGGGGGGTTGACCTTCGAAGACGGCATCAGCGATGCCGGCAAGTATGTCGAACTGCAGGCGCAGATGGATATCATCATCCTGGTCTCTAACTGCCCGCAGCTGAACAACCCCTGCAACGCCTACAACCCGACCCCGGTGGAAATCCTGGTCTGGGATGCGGCAGCCGCGTAAAGGGGGAGTAGATGTTCAACAAGGTTCTGATTGCCAATCGCGGCGAGATCGCTTGCCGCATTATACGTACGCTCAAGAAGATGGGGATCGCTTCTGTCGCCATCTATTCCGACGCTGACCGCCACGCCGCCCATGTCCAACTTGCCGACGAGGCCTACTGCGTCGGGCCGGCGCCAGCTGCCGAGAGTTATCTGAACAGCGCCAAGATCGTCGAGATCTGCCGCGAACACCAGGTTGACGCCGTTCACCCCGGCTACGGTTTTTTGAGCGAGAACACCGCCTTAGCCAGTGCCCTCGAACAGGCCGGGGCGGTCTTTATCGGCCCTGATGCCGAGCAGATCCGCCGTTTCGGCCTCAAGCATACCGCCCGGGAACTGGCGCAGCAGAGCGCTGTTCCGCTGCTGCCGGGCACCGACCTGATCGACGACCTGGCAGAGGCGCTAGCCGCGGCCGAAAGGATCGGCTACCCGGTGATGCTCAAGAGCACCGCCGGCGGTGGCGGGATCGGCCTGCAGCTCTGTCACTCCGCTGGCGAGCTGGAAGAAAAGTTCGCCAGCGTCAAACGCCTGAGCCAGAACAACTTCAGTAACAGCGGGGTCTTCATCGAAAAATATGTCGCCGTCGCTCGCCACATCGAGGTGCAGATCTTCGGTGACGGCAAGGGGCAGGTCGTTGCGCTCGGTGAACGCGACTGCTCTCTGCAGCGGCGTAACCAGAAGGTCGTCGAAGAGACCCCGGCGCCGGGTTTGAGCGATTTGCAGCGCCAGCAGCTGGCCGGCTATGCCGTAGAACTGGCTAAAGCGGTCAACTACGCGTCCGCCGGAACCGTCGAATTCATCTATGATACCGCGAGCGGCGAGGTTTACTTCCTCGAGGTCAACACCCGCCTGCAAGTCGAGCATGGTGTCACCGAAGAGGTCTTCGGCGTCGACCTGGTCGAATGGATGATCCTCCAGGCGGCCGGCGAGCTGCCGGATTTGAGCAGCGTCAAGCTGCAGTCTGCGGGGGCGGCGATCGAGGTGCGGATCTATGCCGAGGATCCTGGCAAGGATTTTCAGCCGAGCTCCGGGACCCTGACCCATGTCGCCTTCCCGGACTCCTGCCGGGTTGACGGCTGGGTGGCGACCGGCAGCGAGATCTCGCCGTTTTACGACCCGCTGCTGGCCAAGCTGATCGTCAAGGGCAGGGACCGTGGCGAGGCAGTCGCCAAGCTCCAGCAGGCGCTGAAAAAGAGTGCCATCTACGGCATCGAGACCAACCTGGCCTACCTGGCGCAGATCAGCGAGACGGAGCTGTTCGGCAAAGGGGAGGTCTACACCAAGGTCCTCGATCAGCTGGCCTACCGGGCGCAGACCGTCGATGTCGTCCTGCCGGGGGCTCAGAGCAGTCTGCAGGATTACCCGGGGCGACTCGGTTACTGGAATATCGGCGTGCCGCCGAGCGGGCCGATGGATCACTACTCCTTCCGGCTGCTCAACCGCATCGTCGGTAACCCGGAAGGGGCCTGCGCTTTGGAACTGACCCTGACCGGACCGGTCCTGGTCTTTAACTGCGAGACCGTCATCGCCCTGGGCGGGGCGCCGATGCGCGCACTGCTCGACAGCGAGCCGCTGCGCCCGTGGCAGCCGGTCAGGGTCATGCCTGGCCAGACCCTGGAACTGGCCGAGATCGAAGGTGCAGGTCAGCGCAGCTACCTAGCGGTGCGCAACGGTTTTGACGCGCCCGATTACCTGGGCAGCAAGTCGACCTTCAGCCTGGGGCGTTTCGGTGGCCACGGTACCGCGGTGTTAAAGGCGGGCGACGTGCTGCGCATCGCGACCAGCGGTGCAACCGGACCGGTGATTGAAGAGGTTGCCGCCGAGCTGTTGCCGGAGTTGACCCGCAACTGGACCCTCAAGGTCTTCTACGGCCCCCATGGCGCCCCCGATTTCTTCACCCCTGAAGATATCGAGACCTTCTTCGCCACCGATTACGAGGTCCATTTCAACAGCGCTCGCACCGGGGTACGGCTGATCGGGCCGAAGCCGAAGTGGGCGCGCGAAGATGGCGGTGAGGCCGGCCTTCATCCGTCGAACATTCATGATAACGCATACGCCATCGGCACCGTCGACTTTACCGGCGACATGCCGATCATTCTCGGTCCGGACGGTCCAAGCCTGGGCGGTTTCGTATGCCCGGTGACGATCATCCAGGCCGACCTGTGGAAGATCGGCCAGCTCAAGCCGGGCGACAAGGTCAGTTTCGTCCAGGTCAGTGAAGAGGATGCGACCGTTTTGCGCCGCGAGCAGGATCGCGCGCTGGAGAAGCTGAAGCCGACGGCTCCGCTGGTCATGAGTAAGCTGACCGGTTTGAGCAGCCCGATCCTGCGTCAGGGCGCGGTCGGCGATATCGCGACCTGTTACCGGCGCTGTGGTGACGACTACCTGCTGATCGAGTTCGGCGAAGCGCAGCTCGACCTCAACCTGCGTTTCCGTGTTCACACCCTGCAGCAGTGGATTGAGGCCAATCGCATCGCCGGGATTATCGACCTGACCCCGGGGATCCGTTCCCTGCAGATTCACTACGACAGCCGGCTGCTCCCCTGCGCCAAGCTGCTCGATATCCTCAAGACGGCAGAACTTGAGTTGCCGGCGATCGACGAGATTGTTGTCCCCAGCCGCACCGTCTACCTGCCGCTCTCCTGGGATGACGAGCAGACCCGGTTGGCGATCCGCAAGTACCAGGAGCTGGTTTACCCTGAAGCGCCCTGGTGTCCGTCGAACATCGAGTTCATCCGCCGTATAAACGGCCTCAAGGACGAGCAGGCGGTCAAGGATGTCGTCTTCAACGCCGACTACATGGTTCTCGGCCTTGGCGATGTTTACCTCGGTGCCCCGGTGGCGACGCCAGTCGATCCGCGTCAGCGCTTGGTCACCACCAAGTACAACCCGGCACGCACCTGGACGCCGGAGAACGCCGTCGGTATCGGCGGTGCCTACCTCTGTGTCTACGGCATGGAAGGTCCGGGCGGTTACCAGTTCGTCGGCCGCACGATCCAGATGTGGAACCGCTTCCGCTCGACCGAGTGTTTCCCGCAGGGCAAGCCCTGGTTGCTGCAGTTCTTCGATCGCATCCGCTTCTTCCCGGTTTCGGCCGAGGAGCTGCTCGATGCCCGCGACCGTTTCCCGCAAGGGGATTATCCGCTGCGCATCGAACAGGAAGAGTTCAGTCTCAAGGACTACAACCAGTTCCTCGTCGATAACAAGGAGTCGATTGCCGCCTTCAAACAGCAGCAGCAGAGTTCCTTCGAGGCCGAACGTCAGCGCTGGAAAGAGCTGGGCTTGAGTGAGGTGATGGCTGAGCCTGATCTTGCCCCGCAGGAAGCGGAACCGGTCACCATCCCGGCCGGCTGTTTCGCTGCACCGGCCCTGGTGCCGGGCAATGTTTGGCAGATCAAGGTGCAGGCCGGTGACAGGATCGAGGCTGGTCAGGTATTGCTGGTTGTCGAATCGATGAAGATGGAGCTGGAAATCAAGGCGCACAAGGGCGGTATCGTTCGCGAACTGCTCTGTCAGTCCGGGCAGGCACTACAGGCCGGCCAGAGCGTCGCTATTCTGGAAGAGGTGTAAGATGCAGATCATGAGCTTGGAAATCCCCCTGTTGCACAAGGCCTACCGGAGCGGCCTGACCCCTGTTGAGCTGGTTGATGAGGTCATCAGACGCTGCGAGACTTACGCCGATAAGGCGGTTTGGATCAGTCGCGCCAGCCGTGATCAGCTGCTTGAGCGTGCCCGCGCTCTGATGGCGATTCCAGATGGCCTTGAGACCCTGCCGCTCTACGGTATTCCGTTCGCCGTCAAGGACAACATCGACTGCCTCGGCTTTGCGACCACGGCCGGTTGTCCGGCCTACGCTTATGAGCCGCAGGAAGATGCTTTTGTTGTCTGTAAGCTGCTCGAGGCCGGGGCGATCCTGATCGGCAAGACCAATCTCGACCAGTTCGCCACCGGGCTGGTCGGCACCCGTTCTCCGTACGGTGCGCCGCGCTCCGTTTTCAACAGTGACTACGTCTCCGGCGGTTCCAGCTCCGGCTCCGGCGTAGCCGTCGGTGCCGGTCTGGTCAGCTTTTCGCTTGGGACGGATACCGCCGGCAGCGGCCGCGTTCCGGCGGCCTTCAACAACATCGTCGGGGTCAAGCCGACCAAGGGGCTGGTCAGCAACTCCGGCCTGGTGCCGGCCTGTCGTTCGGTCGACTGTATCACCGTCTTTGCCGCCAGCTGCGGCGAAGCCGACCTGGTGCGGCGGACGATGCAGGGCTTTGATCTGCGCGATCCTTTCTCGCGGCAGATGGAGGCTCAGCCGCTGCAGCTGGAAACTTTCACTTTCGGCATTCTCGCTGAAGAGCAGCGCGAATTTTTTGGTGATCAAGAGGCCGCTGCGCTCTATGCCGAGAGTATCGAGCGACTAAAGGCGCTGGGCGGGGTAGCGGTTGAGATCGACTATCGACCGTTCAAGCAGAGCGCCGAATTGCTCTACAACGGTCCCTGGGTCGCCGAACGGACCGCGGCGATCAAGGATTTTCTCCTCGAACAGCCTGAGGCTCTCGACCCGACGGTGCGCACGATCATCGAGGGGGGCTTGAAATACAGTGCGGTTGACGCCTTCAACGGCCAGTACCGCTTACGGACCCTGGAGAAGATCTGTGAGCGCCAGTGGGACGGCATCGACCTGCTGCTCTTGCCGACCTCGCCGACGACCTATAGCGTCGCCGAGATGGCGAGCGATCCGATCGGTCTCAACAGCCGTTTCGGGACCTATACCAACTTCGTCAACCTGCTCGATTACTGCGCCGTCGCGGTACCGGCAGGTATCCGTCCCGGCAACGGCTTGCCATTCGGTGTGACCCTGATTGCCCGGGCCTTCTGTGACGATAGCCTGGCCGTGCTGGCCGATCGCCTCCACCGCAGTTGTGGCGAAGTGCAAATCGGCGGCACCGCTCTGCCGCTTTGCGCTGAATCTCGCCTGGCTGGGCCGCAAAACGATGAGTTGATCGAACTGGCCGTGGTCGGTGCCCACTTGAGCGGTCAGCCGCTCAATCATCAACTGACCAGCCGTGGTGGCAAGCTGCTCAAAACCACCCGCACCGTCGCCGACTACCGCCTCTATGCCTTAAGCGGGACCGTGCCGGCCAAACCGGGGTTGATCCGTGAACCGGGATTTAACGGTGATGGGCTTGAAGTCGAGGTCTGGCAGCTCAGTGCCGCCGCGTTCGGCGAGTTTACTGCCGAGGTGCCGTCCCCCCTGGGGATCGGTAGCCTGACCCTCTGTGACGGAAGCTGCGTCAAAGGCTTTATCTGTGAGCCCTGGGCTATAGCGGGGGCGCTCGATATCACCTCGTTTGGGGGCTGGCGCAACTACCTGGCTGCGCAGCAGGGTTAACAAGATTATGGCCATGGGCTGGTTCTATATTGTCATTGCCGGGTTGTTCGAGGTTCTTTTCGCCGTCTGCCTGAAGGCCTCGGATAACTTCACCCGGATTGTGCCGCTTACCGGTTTTGCCGCCGGGGTTTTCTTCAGCCTGTTCTTTCTTTCACGGGCGATGCAGTCGATCCCGATCGGCACCGCTTATGCGGTCTGGACCGGAATCGGTTCGATCGGCACCGTGATCATCGGTATCCTGATCTACGGTGACCCGGCCAATTTCAGTCGCTTATTTTTTATTTCGATTCTGATTTTGTCCCTGATCGGGTTGAAATTTTTTTCCGGCGGGGCATAGCGATCTTTTTGAAACAACGACGGGACCCTGAAACGATTACTCAGGGTCTTCTTTTTTGAACTTATCATCGAGCTTTTTGTACCAGGGCTCATCTCCATACAGTTCTTTCGTACATTCATTGCATAAGCCGTGGGAGAAAATCGCATCACTGTGGTGCTGGATATAGTCCTCGAGCTGGCTCCAGTAACCTTGATCATCGCGGATCTTCTTGCAGGAGGAGCAGATCGGCAGAATCCCCTGGAGGGTTTTGATCTCTTCTTCTGCGGTCTTCAGCTCGCGCAGATCGCGTACTGCGGCGACCCTGACCTGTTTTCCGCCAGAGGTGAAGGTTCTGCCCTGAATACTGACCGGAAAAGCCTCCCTCTTTTGGTTGACGAGCAGGGTTTCGTAAGGGAGCTGGTAGTCGCTGAGAATATTGTTTTGCACGATCTCCTGCTGCTCAGGGGCGATAAAATCAAGCACATTGCGACCGATGACTTCTTTGAGGGGGGATTCAACGATGTTGGCCATCGCTTTGTTGATCTCGATGATCCGCCCTTCGCTGATGAAGGCCAACCCCTCAACAGCCGCATCGGACAGGCTGCGGAAGCGCTCCTGGCTTTCTTCGAGTTCCCGGTATGAGTCGGACAGTTCGTTGGTTCGTTCTGTGACCAACTGTTCCAGCTGCTCCTGATGCTTTTGTAAATCCTGCTCAGCCTTGAGTCGTTTGCGCCGGTTGAGGATCAGGTGGGCGATGAAAAACATCTGCAGAACAATAAAGGCAATTCCAATGATGATATGCGGGTAATATTCTTTCAGGAGTTTTGGCGGCGGATGGATGATCTGGGCATCCCGTGGAATTTTATCCTGGTCTATATCCCAGCGTTCAATGGCGGTCCAGTCATAGATCTCGCGCATCGGTGGCAGGTCGATGGCAATCTGTTCCGGAGGGGTAAGAATGGTGTTTCCCAGTATTTCACCAAAGAGCTCCTGGCTGACGATATAGCCGCCAACCAGTCCGCTGTTCATCAAACTTTCCCAGAAAGAATAGATCGGAATATTTGATCTTTCGGCCAGCCTCTTTGCTATGGCAAAGGGGGTAGTCGGTCTATTGTTCTCGTCATAGAAAATCGGCAGATAGACTGCTGCTGTTTTACTGCGTGGTTCTTTAGCCAGGCGTTCGACTAATTCTGGTAGCGGTAAATCGATCAAATACTCAACAACGATTTCCGGGTTGATCGCATTGAATGTGTTTTGAAAATCATTGACCCTCGCCCGGGCATAATCATTTTGGGCCGAGCCGATAACCAGAAGCCGTTGCGGGTCTTCAACAAAAAGCATCTTTTCTAGAGAACTGTGATAGTTCGTTTTCAAATCAACAACTGCGTAGAGATTTCTCGTGGAAAGTTTCAGCCCTTTGGGTTTCTGGAGATAGATTCTTTTTGCCTGGGAAAGTAGTTCCGGATAACGGGTCAAGAAGATATTGGCCTCATCGGCCCAGCCGACCAGGAAATCGATCCGCACGGACCGGTATTTTTCTTCCAGGTAGTTGTTGAAAACTTCTTGGAAATCTTCGAGTTTCTTGCGAGGCGCGAACATGAATTCAAAATAGAGATCGTAATTCGTATTCTGTTCGTCGAGGACCTTTCTGAGTCCATTTTCCAGGGCATACTGAGAAGGGAAATCCTTGCCATGGGATGAAATGACCAGGATACTCAGTGGAGTATGTTGTGGTTTTGGTCGCACCGTTTCAGCATGTGCGGCCAGAGGGCAGGCGACAAACAGCAAGAGGCAGAAAAAGGCAATGATGTAAGACGTCTGCTTCATTTGCGGACCTTTATCAAGAAAATATCCAGATAAATGGAAATTACATTGTTTAATTATAGCTGAGAGAGCCTGTTGTCGCGATAGCCATTTTTTCTGAACGGGTGGCGTCGAGTGACTAAGGAATTCACCAGGTTTTGAGCTCAAACTGTACATGCGCTATGATGAGAAAGAACTTTGGTCTTGCCTTGCCAGCCTTTAACCGAATGGTCTGCCCGATGAAAATTATTATTGCTCCCGATTCATTCAAAGAAAGCTTGTCAGCCCTGGAGGTTGCCTCGGCAATTGAGTCCGGTTTCAAAGAGGTCTTTTCTGAGGCTGATTATCTTAAGCTGCCGATTGCTGATGGCGGTGAAGGGACGGTGGATGCTCTGGTTGCGGCGACTGGGGGACATCTGGTCGAGGCCGAAGTGACAGCTCCGCTCGGCAACCGGATCTCTGCCCGTTACGGTGTCTGCGGCGATAGCCGGATAGCTGTGATTGAGATGGCCGCAGCCAGCGGGTTGATGCTGGTGCCGCCGGAGCAGCGCAACCCTCTGCTGACCACCAGTTACGGGACCGGTGAGCTGATCCGTCACGCTCTGGATAGCGGCTACAAGCATTTCATCATCGGCATCGGTGGCAGTGCCACCAATGATGCCGGCGTCGGCATGTTGCAGGCGCTGGGTGTTCAATTTCTGGATGGCGTCGGAAAGGAACTCGGAGTTGGTGGCGCCGTTCTGGAAATGCTTGAGCGGATCGATATCAGCGGTCTCGATCCGCGCATCGCTGACTCCTGTATCGAAGTCGCCTGCGATGTGACCAATCCGCTGACCGGTGATAATGGTGCTTCCGCGGTGTTCGGTCCGCAGAAAGGGGCGACGGCTGAGATGGTTGAACGGCTGGATAAATGCCTGGCCAGGTTCGCAACGGTTGTCCGCCGCGATCTCGGGCAGGATATCGCCGACTGTCCCGGCGCCGGTGCTGCCGGCGGGATGGGAGGTGCGCTGCTGGCCTTTCTCGGAGCGAAGCTGAAACCCGGAGTGACAATCGTGCTTGACGCCATCGGTTTTGAAGAGCAAGTCAAGGACGCCGATCTGGTGATCACCGGCGAGGGAAGGATCGATGGCCAGACGGTTTACGGCAAAGCGCCGGCCGGGGTGGCCAAACTTGCCAGTTGTCATGGGGTTCCGGTGATCGCCTTTGCCGGCAGCCTGGGAGATGGGGCGGAGGATGTCAGACAGTGTGGAATCAGCGCACTGTTCAGTGTCGTTCAGGGGCCCTGTTCTCTTACTCAGGCTTTGGCTGCTGCCCCAAAAAACATCCGTATCACAGCATGTCAGGTTGCTGCCGTTATTGCTCTAGGCAAAGGATAGGGCCAGCCCATTCAGGTCGTCCCTGTGAATCACTGGATACTTTTGCCTGTCTGGTTTCTGTTCAGGGCTTTGGGGGTGCGATAAAACACCGGAATCTGCGCTTGGATAGGTCTTGGATTCCCTTGCTTTACATCTTGCCCTTAGCAAAGAAAGCTCTGGTTCATCAAGAACCAGAGCTTTGGATGTGATCTGTGTAATGCAGTAAACGTCAATGCAGATATTACCAACTGTACTGCATGCCGATCCCCGCACTATAGGACTGTTGATCTCCATTGAAATTGGTGGCCAGGTCGATATTCATGTCTACATTATTTTTTTGCAGCAGGCGCAGGCCGGTGCCGAGTTCAATGCTTGAACGGCTGACCTCAATGCCTTCGACGACAAAATCGCTCGATGCTGGAGAGTCGACGAAGTTGGTTGTTACAACATCGTTGTCATCTGCGAGTTCGTGTTTGAAGGCACATTTGAAATCAGCGACAAAGATGGAGTCTTTTTTCGGTTGAAAGGTAGCGCTGAGGCGATAGCCACCCAGAACTTTCCAGGAGTCAAAGTCACGTCCGTTAACTGCCATGTTGAGGCTGCCGGCACCCGCCTCGGAAAAATGCTCCTGGCTGATGTGGACATAATCTGACCCGACAAAGGGTTCAAAGGTGATCTTGTCTTTAGCGAAGATATAGCCGAGTTTGACCGATGCTCCGAATTCGTCCCCCTGGTAGTCGCCGCGGGCGGTGCCTGAAGTGGTGACACGTTTCGTATTGAAATCTCCTTTTGTGTAGGACAAGATGCCATCGAGAAAATAGGAGTCTTGCGCGTAGGTGCCGTACAGACCGAGTTGGTAGTTTTCCGCGCTGAAATCGTCCTCGATGTCTGTTTCACCGCGACTGGAGCCGATACCGGCGAAGGCTCCCAGGTAGATGTCCTGAGGAGTTCTGAAATCGGCACCGAGCACGAATCCGCCGGTATTGTAATCATATCCGGAGAGGGTGTCATCGCCGTCGATCTTACCTGTTGTCCCGTAAAACTCGCCCCAGAAGTGTTTGTTTCTCTCAGCCGTAGATGTGCGCAGCAAAGTCTGGACATCGCCGTTGTAGGCCAGTTGTTTTCCGGCCAACGGGTTGGTCTTGGCATATGCCGCGGTTCCGGACGTGCGCAGATGCAACAGCCTGTTGCTGGCAAGCTTGTGAAAGGATGAGACGCTCTCCACAGCCACCAGCGGTACCGCCGTATGCAGTGCGGTGAAGTCACTGTCCGGACCCTGGAGCGCTTCCAGAAATTCCATGATGAAGGCAAAGTCACTCGTGGCCGAGAATGAGTCCCATGTTGATGTTGTGAGTAGCGAGAAGTCGCTGCCATTGTTGTAGTAGACATACCCACCGCCTGCGTAAGCATCGGATGCCATTGCCCATGAAGAGGTGCCAGTGACTCCGTCGAAATCGTCCGAAGCGCAGAGGAAGACAACGTACTGTTGCCCTGCGGTGAGGCTTACGCCGCCGGTGCTGATGGTGATCGCCTCAAAACCGTCAGAACCGCCGTTGTTGCTGGTGCTCATGCTTGCGCTGGTAAAGAGAATCGTTGTGGCTTTGGTACCGTCCCAGCCGGCGACGTAGCCCTTGAAATCGACATAATCAGGATTGACAGCATCGTTGATATAGAAGGTGAAGGAGCTTAAGGACCCCATGTCGGCGGAGGCCGTGAAGGTCTGACCGTAGGTTGCGGTATTTGTTTCACCAAACGGTTGGAGGGCCGATGATCCATTCCATTCGGAATAGGTTTCCAGGGTTGCGGCCTTGGTTGTGGCGGTGATTGAGCAGAGACTTACAGCTGTAAACAGCACTAAAAGCAGGCGGTAGATCATAGGTCCTCCGATCGTCATGAATAAATAAAGATGTGGTTATTTATCACAGACATCTCATCTGTTTCAATTCATAACTCAATTACTATTATTTTTATCTTTGTTTAGGGATTTTGTTGCAGAAATGCAGATTTGTCAGTTGCTTGATAAGGCCCCGGAGTTATTCGTGCTCCGGGGGCTGTTTTTGAAGGACATTTTATTGTTCAGTCTTTGCCGAGAATCAGGTTCGGCAGTTCATCTGTATCATCCTCTTTGCGCGGGAAACTCTCGCTCAGCAGTTCGCCGCAGCGGCCGATCGCCTGGCACAGGGCGTCACAGGTCTGTCGCTGCTTGATCCCTGTGAGGATTGTCTCGACAATTTCATCCCAGGTATGTTCGGGAACCATGGCGTTGATGCCGCTGTCAGCCAGCACCACGACCCGGCGCTCAAAGAGCGAAATAAGAATCAGGATGCCGGTCTTGTCCCTGGTTTCGTGGAGTCCCTGTTCCATAAAGGAGACGATTGCTTGCTCCCTGGTCTCTGCTGACATTTCGTTCGGATGGATCATCTTGCGTTTGAGAAATGGACAACTTTTGATTGAGAGATAGATCAGTACGAAAGCGATCAGGAAGGTCGGCAAGAACCACCAGATCGAGTCACCACCGAACCACCAGCTGATGAGCAGGCCGATGCCGAGGGCCAGAGTTCCGCCGCCAATCAGCTCGGCTCTGGGGTATTCGTAGGATCTGTCGATGACCATCGGCACGATTTCCCCGCTGGTCTGAGCTTCTGCCGCGTTGACCGCTGCTTCGATCCTCTGTTGTTCTTCGGGTGAAAAAAAGTTTTCCGCTGATTTCATAAAACTCTCTTTGTGAGATTATCTTGTCTGAAATTTCAGATGTGAAATGTGAAATCGCCTCAAAGAGGCGTCACCAGCCGCCGGAAGCGCCGCCTCCGCCACCGCCGCCACCGCCGCCGGAGAATCCTCCGCCACCGAAACCACCACCGCCACCAAAGCCGCCACCGCCGATGAACGGTCCGCCGTAGTAACGGCTGCTGCGCCCATGGCTTGAGCCTCTGAAGAAGACGCGCAGCAGCATCGGTCCGAGAAAGAAGAGGAAGAAGATCAGGCCGATCGGACTCTTTTTCTTCTTGGTTGTCGTGGTCCCGGTGCCTTGATATTCACCTCGTACCGCTTCGGCCATGGCGACCGTGCCGGCAACCACGCCACCGTCAAAATCCCCCTGTTTGAAACGCGGGGTGATCTCGTTGTCGATGATCCGTCCGGCAAGCAGGTCGGTCAGTCTTCCTTCCAGGCCGTAGCCGATCTCGATGCGGATCTTGCGCTCATCTCTGGCGATCAGCAGCAAGGCGCCGTTGTCCTTGTCTCTCTGGCCGACGCCCCAGGTTTCAAGGACTTTGAGCGAATATTCTGCGAGGGATTCACCATCAAGGGTCGGAACTGTCAGCACCACGATCTGGGTCGAATCGCTCTGTTCGAACTGGTGGAGGAACTGATTGAGTTTCAACTCGACCGTATCGGAGATGATATTGGCCCTGTCGTTGACGTAGTCATGGGCTTTGGGCACCTCAAGTGCTGCTGCTGGCAGCGCGGCTGTTAGCAGCAGGACCATTGAAACAATGAATAAACGCATCAGAAGTTCACCTTGGGAGCGGTAGCCGCCCCGGCGTCAGCCTTGAACGCCTCTTTTCTTTCGAGGTGGAGGAACAGGCTGTTGGTCATGCTGTTGGGGAAGACCCGGATCGAGGTATTGAACTCCTGAACTGCTGCATTGTAACGTTGACGGGCGACATTGATGCGGTTTTCAGTGCCTTCGAGCTGATGCTGGAGATCGCGGAAGTTCTCGCTGGCCTTGAGATCCGGATAGCGTTCGGCGACAACCAGCAGCCGGGACAGGGCACTGGAGAGTTCCCCTTGGGCCTGCTGGAACTGCTGGAGCATGGCCGGGTTGTTGAGTCCTTCAGCCGAGATATTCATCTGGCCGACCTTGGCGCGGGCGTTGGTGACCTCGGTCAGGGTCTCTTTCTCATGGGCCGCATAGGCCTTGACGGTTTCGACCAGGTTGGGGATCAGGTCGGCACGACGCTGGTAGGTGGCTTCGACATCCCCCCAGGCGGAAAAGACAGCTTCCTCATTTTTTTGCATGCTGTTGTAGCCACAGCTCGAAAGCATCAGGGCAGCACAGGCCAGGAGCAGAATGTTGCGAAACTTCATTGGTTCCTCCGGATTCATGATGAATTGATAAGTTGAGATTGTCGACGCAGTATAACACATTTTTCATACAGATCTCCCGGTCGATTTGGCGACATTTTCCCCTCCTGAGATAAAATGTAAAATGTCCTTTTTCCTCTCTTGCATTCTGGAAAAAACGGCGCATAATTCAGCCAATTTTCGAGCGTTGGAGGTCATCTGTGAAAGCGCTTGTTCCCTTTGAAATATCACCCCAGCCTGATGAAATCAGCTGCGGACCAACCTGCCTGCAGGCGATCTACCGTTTCTATCAGGATCCGATCAGCCTTGATCAGACCATTGCCGAAGTGCCGATGCTTGAGGGGGGCGGAACCCTGGCCGTGCTGCTCGCCTGTCATGCGTTAAAGCGTGGCTACCGGGCGACTATCTACAGTTACAAACTGCAGCTTTTCGATCCGACCTGGACAGGCCTGAAGCGCAGGGAGCTGATGGCCAAGCTGCGGGCCCAGGCCGAATTCAAACAGGATGAAAAGCTGCTGGTCGCCACCAACGGTTATCTGCAGTTTCTCGAACTGGGCGGTGAACTGCGCAGCAAGGATTTGAGCGGCTCATTGCTGCGTGGTTATCTCAATCAGGGGATTCCGGTTCTGACCGGACTCTCTTCGACCTATCTCTATCAGAGTGCCCGCGAGTTCGGGCCGAACTGCGACTACGACGACCTGCGCGGCGAGCCTTCTGGACACTTTGTCGTGCTGCATGGCTACGACCGCGAGCAGCGCACCATTCATGTCGCCGATCCGCTGCAGAGCAACCCGATCGACCAGTCGCGTAAGTATCAGGCGAGTACCGACCGGGTTATCAACGCCATTCTGCTCGGGGTCCTGACCTACGACGCCAACCTGCTGATCATTCAGCCAGACAAGGAGAAATACTAGATGTCTAGAGCCGTTCTGGTCGTCGTCGACGACCCTGCCCAATGGCCGCTGGAAATCCCGGGCGTTGAACGAATCACCGCCCGGACCTACCTGACCGATCCGCACTACCTGTCGTTGAAAAAAGCCGAAGTCTACAATCTCTGCCGCTCCTACCGCTATCAGAGCAGCGGCTACTACGTTTCGTTGCTCGCTGCGGCGCGTGGTCACAAAGCGCGGCCGAGTGTGACCGCCGTACAGGATATGAAATCGCAGACGATCATGCGCATTGCCTCCGATGAACTTCAGGAGCTGATCCAGAAGAGCCTGGCGCCGATCGTTTCCAAAGAGTTCGTCCTGAGTGTCTATTTCGGCCAGAACGTTGCCAAGCGCTATGCTCGGTTGGCTGCCCAGATCTTCAACCTGTTTCAAGCGCCCTTGCTGCGTGCCCACTTTGTTATCGGCGAGAAGAGCGGCAAGTGGTCGCTGGCCAACCTGCAGGTGATCAGCGGCAATGATATTCCCGAGGAACATCGCGAGTTTGTCATCGAGGTCGCCAAGGATTACTTTGCCGGCAAGCGCTCGCGTACGGCGAAGAAAGCGCGCAGCCGCTTCGATCTGGCGATTCTGACCAATCCACAGGAAGAGGAGCCACCGTCCGATGGCAAAGCGCTCAAGCGTTTCGTCAAGGCGGCCGAATCGGTCGGGTTTTCCACCGACTTCATCACCCGTGATGATTTTTCCCGGCTGGGGGAATACGATGCGCTGCTGATCCGTGAGACGACCAGTGTCAATCACCACACCTACCGCTTCGCCCGCAAAGCGGTGGCTGAAGGGCTGGTGGCCATCGACGATCCGGAATCGATTCTCAAGTGCACCAACAAGGTCTTTCTTGCTGAACTGATGGAGCGCAATAAGATTCCGGCCCCCAAGACCATGATCATCCACCGCGACAACCGCGATCAGGTGGCCGAGACCCTCGGCTTACCGGTGGTTCTCAAACAGCCGGACAGCTCCTTTTCTCAAGGGGTGGTCAAGGTCGCGGAGGCATCCAAACTGAAAGAGACGATCAACAAGCTGCTTGAAAAGTCGGAGCTGATCATCGGTCAGGAATATCTGCCCACCGACTACGACTGGCGGATCGGCATCTTCGACCGCCAGCCGCTCTACGCCTGCCGTTACTACATGGCCAAGGGGCACTGGCAGATCCTCAAGCGGGATAACACAGGGGTCAAGAACGACGAGGGGAAGTTCGATACCCTGCCGATCGAGCATGCTCCTTCTGCCGTGGTCAAGACCGCTCTCAAGGTGGCCAACCTGATCGGCGACGGCCTCTACGGGGTCGATCTCAAGCAGGTTGGCAACAAGGTCTATGTCATCGAGGTCAACGACAATCCGAACCTCGATGGTGGGATCGAAGACCAGGTGCTTAAGGATGAACTCTATCTGCGCATCATGCGTGTCATGTTGCGCAGGGTCGAACGGCGTAAGGAAGGCTCCCCGGCATGAGCGACAAACCCCTCCATCTGTTTGAAGGCTTCGGTATCGAGCTGGAATACATGATCGTCGACCGGACAACCCTGAATGTCCGGCCGGTGAGCGATCAGTTGCTCAAGAAGGTTGCCGGCGTACTGGTCAACGAGGTCGAGGTCGGCCCCTTATGCTGGTCGAATGAGCTGGTGCTCCATGTGGTTGAGCTGAAAACCAACGGTCCGGCAGCCTCTCTGAACGGGGTGGCTGAGGATTTTCAGCAGGGGGTGGAGCAGGTCAATCGCCTGCTTGAGGAGCTTGACTGCAGGCTGCTCGGTACGGCGATGCACCCCTGGATGGATCCGCACCGCGAGATGCATCTTTGGCCGCATGACTACCGACCGATCTATGAAGCCTACAACCGGATCTTTGACTGTCGCGGCCACGGTTGGTCGAACCTGCAGAGTATGCACATCAACCTGCCGTTTTACGGTGATGAGGAGTTTGGTCGTTTACATGCCGCGATCCGCCTGGTCCTGCCGCTGCTCCCCGCCCTGGCCGCCAGTTCACCACTGGTCGACGGGCACAGCACCGGGCTGCTCGATAACCGGCTGGAATTCTACCGGCATAATCAGCAGAAGATTCCGCAGATCGCCGGGCAGATCGTTCCTGAAGCGGTTTTCACCAGGGACGATTACCAGCAGCAGATCCTGCAGCGCAGCTATCAGGCTATTGCGCCTTTTGATCCACAGGGGATTCTTCAGGATGAATGGCTCAACTCGCGCGGGGCGATCGCCCGCTTTGACCGCAGCGCCATCGAGATCCGGGTTCTGGACCTGCAGGAGTGTCCGCAGATGGACCTGGCGATCGCCGCCCTGGTGATTGCCCTGATCCGGGCGCTCTGTCGCGAAGATTGGAGCAGTTCCGCCCAGCAGCGGTCGCTCTCAACCGGACCGCTGGCCGAGCTCTTCATTCGCTCGATCAGCTCCGGTCGGGATACCCTGATCAGCTCTGCGGACTACCTGCGCTGTTTCGGTTGTAACGAAAAGACAACCGCTGTCGGAGCCCTGTGGCACCGGCTGTATGCCGAGCTCGAAGCCGAACTGGCCGAAGAGCACCGTGCGGCTCTGAAGCTGCTTTTTGAACGCGGTTCTCTGGCCCAGAGGATTCTCTCTGCCTTGCCTGAAGGCGCAGACGCCCAGAGTCTTTTTGCCCTCTACCACCGGCTGTCCGGCTGTCTCGCCAACGGGACGCCGTTTCTATGAGCGGAGGGCGCTGGCAGCTGGTGCTCTCCTGCGAGCATGGCGGCAATCTGGTTCCTAAAGATTATAAGCAGTTGTTTGCCGGAGCAGGGGAGGTGTTGAACAGTCACCGCGGTTACGACCTGGGAATCGCCCCGTTTGCCCGGCGACTGGCGGAGTATTTCCAGCTACCGCTCGAAATAGCCGATGTCACCCGGCTGCTGGTCGAGCTGAACCGTTCGCCGGGGCATCCCGGACTGTTTTCCGCCTACAGCGCGGTTCTGAGTCCGGCGCAAAAGGACGAGGTGCTGGAACTGTTCTATTTTCCGCACCGCAAGCGGGTCAGCGAGCGGATCGACCGCTGCGTGGCAGAGGGAGGGCGCGTCTGTCACATCTCGCTGCACAGCTTTACCCCGGAGCTGAACGGTAAGCTACGCGATGCCGATATCGGCCTGCTTTACGACTCGCAGCGCGCTCTGGAAAAAGACTTCTGCCAGCGCTGGCAGCGGAGGCTGGAGAATAACGCAGGGTCTTTCCGGGTACGCCGCAATTACCCCTATCGCGGCGCAACAGACGCCTTCGTCACCTTCTTGCGCAACCGCTATCCGCGAGACTCCTACCTCGGGGTCGAGCTGGAGCTGAACCAGAAATGGCCGGTTGCCGGCGGGGACGGGTGGGAAGGGTTGCAGGCCCTCGTGATCGAAAGCTTGTGGTCTGCCTGGCTCCACTGGATCGGCCTGGATTCCTGATCAACGTCCAATCACTCTTCTTCTCCATTCGTTGCCTGTGGATGGGTATTCAACGCGCCGAGGCTCTCGATCTGTTTGCTGCCGTTGGTGCCGAGCTCTCTGAATTTCCGTGCTGAGACGAGCACACGACTCTCAAAAGATGCCATTGCCTTGTTGTAACTTTCGACCGCTTTATCGAGTCCTTTGCCGAGCTGGGAGAAATGCCCGGTCATGGTTGCCAGTCGGTCGTGCAGTTCGCTGCCCAAGCGACTGATTTCCATGGCATTTTCGGTGAGTTTTTCCTGGCGCCAGCCGTAAGCGACCGAACGGAGCAGGGCGATCAGGGTGGTCGGGGTGGCGAGCAGGATCTTCTGCTCGACGCCCGCTTCGATCAGCTGCGGATCCTGGGCCAGCGCGGCTGAAAAGAAGGTCTCGCCGGGAAGGAACAGGACGACAAATTCGGGGGTCGGTTGAAACTGCTCCCAGTAGCTTTTCTGCGAGAGCTTCTGCAGGTGGTCGCGGATCTGGCGGGCATGCTGCTGGAGCGCCAGGGTGCGCTGTTGATCATTGCCTGCTTCAAGGGAATCGAGATAGGCCTGCAAGGGGGCCTTGGAGTCGACGATGATATTGCGGCCGTTTGGCAGCTTGATGATCATGTCGGGGCGCAGACGGCCGCCTGCCGCCGTTTCCTGTTCGACGAAATCGCAGTAGTTGACCATTCCCGCCATTTCGACAACCTTGCGCAGCTGAATCTCGCCCCAGCGACCGCGAACCGATGGGTTGCGCAGGGCTCTGACCAGGTTGCCGGCCTCTTTCTCCAGTTTTCCCTGGCTTTCCACCAGGCTCTTCAACTGTTCATCAAGGCGGGCGTAGGCATCGGTCCGCGATTTTTCCAGCGCTTCGATCTTTGCGTCGACCTTGAGTAGTGAATCCTGCAGAGGGCGAACCAACTGTGAAATGGCATCCTGGCGTTTCTCCAGGTCGCCCTTGGCTTGTTGCTGATAGCCGTCAAGGGTGGTTTTGGCCAGGTCGAGAAAACTGCGGTTGTTGGCTGCCAGGGCTCGTGCCGACAGGGCCTGAAAGTTCCTTTCGGCCTGATGCTGGCTTTCCTTGAGAAACTGGATCTTTTCTGCCGATCCGGCAACTTCCGCTTCAAGCTTTGCTTCACAGCGCGCCAGTTGCTGACTCAGATTGTTTTCTTTCCTGCGCCCCTGCTGACGCCCCCAAAACCAGCCGCATAAGAGTCCGAGCAGAAGAGTTGTTCCTGTCAGAATGAAAAACATAGGGTCAGGAAAAGTGTTTGATATCATTCAGGTTGGTCCTTGTGGCTGCAGTGATTTGAGGGTTTTCGCTAACATAGCAGAGTGGTGTGAAGGGGACAAGAGGGGGCGGTAATGACAAGAGTCTGTTATCCTATAAGGAAGATAATGAACTGCCTGTAAGGTTCCCTGGTAATTCTTCTGCCTTACATGATGAGTCTGAAAAAGAAAAAAAGGGCAATACAGGAGACCACCAGGCTGATGACCAGGGTTGAATGGATGTAATCTCCCTTGCGCTTGAGACGCTTGCTGTTGAAATAGAGGCCGAGCAGGCTGGTCAGCAGGCTTAAGAAAAGAAAAAAGCCAATATAGACGAAGAAGCTTTTATCCCAGGTTGTGCGCAGAGTGATGTTGTAATAGCGATCGAAGAAGGTTTCCAGATCGGGTTTGGCAAAAGCGACGAGAAAGAGCGTGATGACAAGGGAGGCCACGGCAATGGCGTTCATCCAGGCGAGAAGCCTGAGGATCAGGTCGGGGCTGCGGCGTTTGTTGGCATAGATCTGATTCATCAATCTCTCTCCAGCGGCTTTCTTGTCGTGAGTCGATTGTGCTACTATGCAAAAAAGAAATTTTAGTAATTATTAAGCAGAGGGAAACAGGAATCAAGCTTTATGGGTAATCCAGCAACCAACACCGGACATAAGACCAGGGTCAAAGTCAAAACCAGGCAGGAGGTGGAGACACCGTCACTGTTCAAGGTTTTGATGCATAATGATGATTACACCACGATGGAGTTCGTTGTGGAGGTTCTGCGGGATGTTTTTCACAAGAACTGGTCCGATGCGGAACAGATCATGTTGACGATCCATTACCAGGGTGTCGGCCATTGTGGAACATACCCTTTTGCTGTTGCCGAAATGAAAGCGGAGCTGGCCAGAAGAAAAGCCAGGGAGGCCGGATTCCCTTTGCGCTGTTCGCTAGAGGAGGCTTGATATGGCCGAGATGTTTAATCAGGATGTCCAGGTTGCTTTCACTCTGGCTGTGCGCGAAGCGCAGCGCAGAAGACACGAATATCTGACCACTGAGCATGTGCTTTATGCGCTGCTCTTTGAAGGCGTCGGACAGCAGATTCTGATCGCCTGCGGCGGTGATATCGAAGAACTTAAAATCCATCTCGAAGAGTTTTTCGATCGTCAGCTCGAGCAGTTGCCCGAAGATGCCAAGCTGGAGGAGGTTCCGCGCCAGACGCTGGCCCTGCAACGGATGTTGCAGCGGACCGTTCTGCACATGCAGTCAGCCCAGCAGTCGGAGGTTGGAGTCGGCGATCTTCTGGCGGCGATCCTCGAGGAGGAGAACTCGCACGCCTGCTATTTCCTGCAGAGTCAGGGGATCGAGCGGGTCGATCTGCTCGATTATATCTCCCACGGCTCCGGGACCAAGCGGGAGGAGGAAAAGCCTCACCGTGCTCCCTCCGGCGATCCCGACAAAAAGAAGCAGAAAAAGGTCGACCCTCTCGAGGCCTATACCATCGACCTGATCGCCCGGGCCAAAGAAGGAAAGATCGATCCACTGATCGGTCGTGACCAGGAACTTGAACGGACTATCTTGGTGCTCTGCCGCCGGCGTAAAAATAATCCGATTTTTGTCGGTGAGCCGGGGGTCGGCAAGACCGCCATGGCCGAAGGACTGGCGTTGCGTGTCGCCGAAGGGAATGTCCCGGACCTGCTCAAGGACAGCGAGTTGTTTACCCTCGACATGGGGGCGCTGCTAGCCGGTACCAAGTTCCGCGGTGACTTTGAGGAACGTCTCAAGGCGGTGGTCAGTGCTCTGCAGGTGCGTGACAACGCCATTCTGTTCATCGATGAAATCCATACCATTGTCGGTGCCGGGGCGACCAGCGGCGGTTCGCTCGATGCCTCGAATATCCTCAAGCCGGCGCTCGGTTCCGGTGAGATCCGCTGCATGGGTTCAACCACCTACGAAGAGTATCGTAACCTGTTTGACAAGGACCGCGCCCTTTCAAGGCGTTTTCAGAAGATCGACCTGCACGAACCGAGCGCTGAAGAAGCACTGGAGATCCTGCGCGGTCTGGCACCGCGTTACCAGGAGCATCACAGAGTCGTCTATACCGAAGAGGCGCTTGAGTCAGCCGTTCAGCTGGCGGTCAAGCATCTGCCCCAACGTCATCTGCCGGACAAGGCGATCGATGTGATCGACGAAGCGGGCGCTCAGCATCGCCTGGAAGGAAATCCTAAACGCCCGGTTAATATCGAGGATATAGAGAGGGTCGTGGCTCGTATGGCCCGTGTGCCGATCCGTTCCATCTCCGGTAGCGACCGTCAGCGCCTGCGCTATCTTGAACGTGACCTCAAACGGGTGGTCTTTGGTCAGGACCCGGCGATCGAACAGCTGGTCAAGTCGATTCACCGTTCCCGAGCCGGACTCGGCCATGCCGACAAACCGGTCGGCTCACTGCTCTTCACCGGACCGACCGGGGTTGGCAAGACCGAGGTTGCCAAGCAGCTGGCCAACCAGCTGGGGGTCAAGTTCCTGCGCTTCGATATGAGTGAATACATGGAGAAGCATTCGGTGGCGCGGCTGATCGGTGCGCCTCCCGGTTATGTCGGTTTCGATCAGGGGGGGCTGCTGACCGAAGCGGTCAACAAGAATCCCTGGTCGGTGCTGTTGCTTGACGAGATCGAAAAGGCCCATCCCGATCTGTTCAATATCCTCCTGCAGGTCATGGATCATGGTACGCTGACCGACAACAACGGCAAGGAGACCGATTTCCGCAACGTTATTCTGATCATGACCAGTAACGTCGGCGGACGGGAGATCAACGTCACGCCGATCGGTTTTGGTGACCGGGTTGCGGCCAAACCGAAAAATGCCCTGGAAAAGGCGTTTTCACCGGAATTCCGCAATCGTCTCGATGCTGTTGTCCATTTTGCTTCGCTTGATGAAGGGATCATGCTCCAGGTTGTCGACAAGTTTCTTGGTGAGCTGGAAACTCAGTTGGCTGACCGTAATGTCAAGATCAAGGTCTCTTCCGCGGCTCGCAAGGAACTGGCCAAGCGTGGTTATGATCCGCTCTTCGGGGCCCGCCCATTGGGACGTCTGATTCAGAATGAACTGAGCGATCCATTGGCGGAAAATATCCTGTTCGGAGAATTGAGAAAAGGTGGAACTGCTAACATTGGTTATAAATCAGGGCAGTTTACCTTCCGCTACAATTAATTGAATGGCCTATTATCAACTTGATGACGAGCTCTGGTTCCCGCCGGTCGAAGAAGCGGATGATTGTGGTCTGCTCGCGGTTGGCGGGGACCTCTCGGTTCAGCGCTTGCTGTTTGCCTACAGCCTTGGCGTCTTCCCCTGGTATAACCCCGGAGAGCCGGTTCTCTGGTGGTCTCCCGATCCCCGCTGTGTCCTGTTTCCTGCCGAACTGCACATCTCCCGCTCAATGCGCCGCTTCCTCAAAACAACCGACTGGCGGGTCAGTTTTGACGAGTGTTTCGAGCGGGTCATCTACTGGTGCCGTTCCCTGCGTGTCGGGGTTGAAGGGGAGGGGACCTGGATCACTCCGGAGATGAAAAAGGCCTACATTCGGCTGCATGAGCTTGGCTTTGCGCATTCCGTGGAGGTCTGGGATGGCGAAGAGCTGGTCGGCGGGATCTATGGCGTCTGTCTGGGGCGCTGTTTTTTTGGCGAGTCGATGTTCAGTCGGGCAACCAACGGTTCAAAGGTGGCACTTATCGCCCTGGTCCGGCATCTTCAGGATCAGGGGTTTGTCCTGCTCGACTGTC
The DNA here is from genome assembly GCA_963677215.1 of Geopsychrobacteraceae bacterium. Lineage (GTDB taxonomy): Bacteria > Desulfobacterota > Desulfuromonadia > Desulfuromonadales > Geopsychrobacteraceae. Next base: position 4,097,091 of record OY781919.1, on the reverse strand, counting down.
AGCAGCGCACAGATCATCTGATCTCTCTCGGCGCGCGTGAAATCTCGCGAGCTGAGTTTGCTGAATTTTTGGCAAAAGGGGAGGTGCCGCCGCACGGGGAATTGGTCAGCTGCTTTTGACAGATTGTTTGTTCCAATTCATCGAAACGGCAAAGCCGTTTCTTCGGTTCTGCCCGTCAGATGGGCGAGCCCATCATTGGGCGAGTTGTCGGTTGCTGGTATGGACCTACGAAGAGAGCAGGGACAACCTTCGTCAGTTTTGAAAGGGCGTTTTTGCTTCCTTTTGGAGCCCTGGCCAAAAGGAAGGCGGCGAACGGGGCCGCGACCCCGTGGTTTTGATCTTGGTTGTTGTCAGGAGTTGTCGGGCATAAAATCAAAACCGCCGGTTCCCGTACCGGCAGACGTCACCCTTTTTCTTTGATCGCAAAGAAAAAGGGTGGAAAAAGAAACTCTTTGAAAACACTGACGAAAATTGTTTCTGACCTTCTTCGTAGCCTTTGGGCTGCTATTCTCTACGCGCTCAGACAAGATGCTGAGCATCTTGAATTCGCGCAATCGCAAAGCCGGGGTTCCACGGCTTGATGGCATGGAACAATCGATAACCGAGCCGTTCAGGTTTCTTCAGCTTTACAGATAATCAAGAATCGACAACTGTGACAGCCGTGAGCTGACATTCAGCGCGGCCTCGTAGGAAAGTTCCGCCTGGCTGATGCAACTCATGACCTCAACCAGGTCGGCGTCCTGGTAGCCGGAGAGGCGTTCTTCCATCTGCAGTTGCAGATTTTCCAGCATGGTTGAAACATCATCCAGACGATTATTTATATTTCCCATTTCACTACGCTTACTGCGAATCTGATCGGCGCTGTTCTCCAGGTCGGTCAGGGAGGTGTTGAGCGCCGCGCTGTCGCCGTTGCGCAGTGCGTCTGCCAGATCGCTGAGAGCACTGAAACTATCGTAGGGGGCCGTGAAAACCTCATCCCCGGTCAGGTTGGTCTGCACCGTCTGGCCGCTGGAGATTTCGACCATCTTGTGATCGCTGGTTCCGCTGTAAATGACCGGATCGCCATTGAAGGGCTGATTGTCTTCATCGTAACCGGCAAAGATATATTTGCCGTCAACCTGGGCATTGGCGATGTTCAGTAGCGCCTCCTGCAACTCATCGACTTCGTCGGCGTAGGTGTCGAGATCATCCTGGCTTAATGAACCGTTTTGCGCGGCGACAGCGATCTCCTTGGCCCGCACCATGATCTCTTCCGCACTGTCGAGATAGCCATCCAAGATATCGATATCATCCTGCGTTTCCCCTATTGTTTCAATGTAGCGATCAGATTTGGCGATACTGGTTCTGGAGCTGAATACCGAGCCGATGGCAGACGGATCATCTGAGGCGTCGATCAGTTTGCTTCCTGTAGAGGCCTGCAGATAGAGATCGTTGAGATTGCTGCTGCTTTTGCTCAGATTGCTCTGCAGGGTGCGGAACATGGACATTTCAGTGACTTTCATAGTGGCCTCACATACTCATCAGGGTGTCGAGCATCTCGTCGACGGTTGTCAGAAAACGGGCTGCAGCTTCATAGCCGGACTGGTACTGGACCAGCATCAGCATCTCTTCATCAGTCGAGACTCCGGAAACGGAATCACGCATATTCTGGATCTGGGTCAAGCTGTCGTCGATGCTTTCGAGCGCGTTGCTGTTTTCGCTGACCGTCAGGCCGACCTCAGCCGCGATCGATGCATAGTAGTTATTGAGGGTGCTGGTGCCGTTGATCAGATTCTGATCCTGCAGGGCAACCATGTTCAGGGTATTCTCATTGTCTCCCGATGCGGCACTGGCATTCCCGGCGGCGGCGACTTCAGCAGTGTCAGTCAGAGCCATGGCCAGGGTTGATGCGGCGCCATCCCATGGGTTGGCGCCGCTGTTGGAGAAGGTGAAGAAATCGCTGCCACTGGCGCCGTTCTGATCATAGCCGCTGGTGTGAACCGTATTGACCGCTGTCGCCAGGTTGTAGGCGAGGATATCAAGCTGTTCAACCAGTTCCGGGATATACTCGTCGCGCAGTTCCAGCATCCCTCCCAGCTCACCGCTAAAATCATCGGCAGCCAGGGTTACGGATGAGGCGCCGCTGGTCAGGGTGATGTCGAGCGTTCCGGAATTCCACACGGCTTCCAGGGTACTGACCGTATCGGCCGTAACCAGGGGCTGACCACTGGCCAGTTGCACCGAGACCATGCCGTTCGATTCCTCGTAGTAATTGATGCCGGCAATTTCCGAGACCTCCTTGAGCAACAGATCACGTTGATCGCGCAGAGAGTTGGCGGAGATGCCGGTCGATTCGGCCGAGACAATCTGGACATTCAGATCGGCGATCTGCTGCAGCTGTTGGTTGAGACTGGTGATCTTGCCGCTGATGTCCTCATTGATATTGCCGGTGACGGTATCCAGGTCGGTGATCATGGTCTGGAAGCTGGAGGCCAGGTTCTCGCCGATCTGCATCACCTGCTGACGTTCAAGTGTGGCCGACGGGTCATTGCTCAATTCCTGCCAGGCGTCGAAAAATTCATCGATATCGGTCGACAGGCTGCCGTCGCCGTCGATGGCGATGATCTGTTCGATCTCTGCCAAAATGGTATTTTTGGCATTCTCTTCACCGTAATCTGCGGTTTTGCTGATCAGCTGTTCGGTGACAAAGGTATTGGTTTCACGGTTGATCGAACTGACCGTCGAGCCGGTTCCGATCATCTGTCCGCTGTATTCCAGGGTCGGGGTCGAGGACAGCTCGAGCGTCTGCTTGGTATATCCTTCGGTATTGACGTTGGACAGGTTGTTACCGGTGACTTCGATCCCTTTCTGATTGACCGAGAGGCCGGTTGCCCCGATATAGAGTGATGATATGATACTCATGGTCAGACCCTTCCGGCATGCAGCAGACCGATCGCCGAGCCCTGAATCTGGTTGCCGCTCCGGCCGTAGGTCAATGGCGTAATGCTTTTGCGGCAGCTGTTCATGGTCTGCCGCAGAAAATTGAGCGTCGTATGCAGCAGCCTGGCGTTGCGTCGGTTACTGTCGCGCAGGCGGGCGGCCAGATCCTTAAGTTCCTGCGGACAGCCGCCCTGAAAACCGTGGAGTTCGATCAACAGCTCCTTTTTCTGTTCCTGGATCTCTTTGAGCTCAGTGATCTTCAGGCCGACGGCAAAGGCGCGTTCCTGTTCAATCAGTTGTTCCAGAAGCTTCAGCTTGGCTTCAAGCGGTCTGTCCATAGCGTGATCCTTGTTCTATTGTTCTAGCGTTTCAGGTTGATCAGTTCCTGAAGCATCTCATCGGTTGTGGTGATGACCTTGGAGGATGCTGAGTAACCGTTCTGAATGGTGATCATGCTGACGAATTCCTGGGCCAGATCGACATTGGAAAGCTCCAGGCTGCTGGTGTAGATGTAGCCCTGGGACGCTCCCGCGACGCCGACACTGGCCGTCCCTGAGGAGGCTGTGGCGGCGTAGAGGCTCCCCCCTTCCTTGCTCAGTCCTCCGGCGTTGTTGAAGGTCGCCAGCGTCAGCATGGAAATATAGATGTTTTCACCGTTGGAATAGCTGGCGACGACACTGCCGTTTTCATCAATGGAGACATCGACGACTTCGCCGGGGCCGTAGCCGTTCTGATCCTGGGAAATGACAACGGAGGAACTGCTGAACTGGGTTGTGTCAAAAGTCATCTCGATTTGCTGGGCGGCGTCTGCACCGTTGACCCAATCGAGGATGCCGGCTGTTGTTGACAGTCCGGTGCCGCCGCTGGTCAGGTTGCCGTCACTGTCGAAGGTCAGGGTGCCGCTGCCGATTTCGGTCAGGTCGGTGGCTGCAGCGGTGGTGTCCAGTTCGGAACTGTCGACGACCATGTGCCATTCCCAGGTCTGGTCGGCGGTCTTGGTGAAATAGGTGGTCACCAGATGGGTGTCGCCGAGAGAGTCGTAAATCTGGGTCGAGGTCGAATAGTTCGAGGTGTCGTCGGCGTTAGTGATGTCGAACCCCGTCGTAATGGTATCTGAACCGGCATCCAGATTGGTGGTCAGGGTCAGGGTCGAGGTGTCATTGGCTGCAATCTGGGTGTTGAAATCGACCTGGATGCTGGTTGGATCACCGCCGGAGAGCTCAAATTCGCCAGTAGCTTCGTTATATTCGTAAGCCATGCCAAGAACCTGATAGCCGGCGTCGTTGACCAGGTAGCCGTCGGAATCGAAGCTGAAGGAACCGTTGCGGGTGTAGAGAACCTCTTCGGAGTCGACGGCACTGACCATAAAGAAGCCTTCCCCTTCGATGGCCAGATCGGTTGTGCTGGAAGTGCTCTGAAAGGAGCCCTGGCTGAAGTTGTTGGAGACGCTGGAGATCTGCACTCCACGGCCGACCTGGGACGAGCCGCTGGCGCTTGAGATCGATGCCGAAAGGACATCCGAAAACAGGGTAGAACTCGATTTGAAACCAACGGTGTTGCTGTTGGAGATATTGTTGCCGGTGACGCTCATCGCTTCCGAGTTGGCCTTCAGGCCGCTGATGCCGGTATATAGTGTACTAGAGAGACCCATGGCTTATGCTCCTTGTTGCTAAACGAAAATAACGCTGTCGATATCGGTAAAAATATTGTTTTGCAGCTGGTCGCGACTGATGACCGTGATGACCGTCCGTTTGCTGACGCTGACCAGCAGAGCCAGTTGTTCGAACAGAACAAGGGCGGAGCGGCCGTTTTTGCCGGCCAGACTGTCGAGCGCCTTGTCCAGTTGGGCCATCATTCCCGTGGTAAAGCTGATGTTGCGTTTTTCCAGCCGGGCATTGGCGTGTCTGCTGAAACGTATCGTGGCGTTTGTCTGGTTTTTGCTTATCATCGCTGGTTCTCCTGGCTTAGTTGGTGCTGACCGAGAGCAGCTGACTCAGTTGCATGGAACCCTGGCTGGTTTCAAGCAGGGTGTCGCTACTGGTGTCGATGCCTGTGACCACGGCACGTTGCAGGGTGGTCAGGTATTCGCTGCTGTCATCACTGTAGATGGCGGTGGCCAGAACGGAATATTCTCCGGAGCTTAAGGTATTGCCGTTGTTATCGGTCCCGTCCCAGGTGGTGAAGGTCGTTCCAGCTTCGAGGTCTTCAAGTTCAATGGTGGCGACGACGCTGTTGCCTGAATCGAGAATCGCCAGGGTGACGCTTTCCGCCTCCTGATCCAGGGAAAAGCCGATTTCGGCTCCCTCGTCACCAAGAGTGAAGCTGTCCTGCTCGGCTGTGACGGTCTGTCCCAGCAGGTTGAAAGCCGAAAGCTGCTCGATCGCCTGGTTCGATGTGATCAGGGTTTCGAGATACTCGTTGGTCGTGATCTGTTGCTCAAGGGCACTGAATTGGGCCATCTGGGCGACAAATTCGCTGTTGTCCTGAGGATCGAGAGGATCCTGGTTTTCCAGCTGGGCGACCAGCAGGGTCAGGAAATCTTCCTTATCCAGGGTTGAAGTACTGGTGCTACTGGTATAGCTGCTGAGCGTGCTGCTTGAATCGACACTTGAGACTGACATGGGAATCCCCTCCGGAAATTAACTGCCGATGGCTTCGATGTAAGAGAGTTGGGCATTTAGCTCCGACATCATCTCTTCCAGCGCCGTGTATTGTTCGCGATAAAATTCTTCCCGTTTTTCGAGCCTGGCTTCGAGTCTGTCGATACGATCATTGAGTCGTGATATCGTGGCGTCATTGGAGTCTGAGCGGGCGGCATAGATACCGTTTTCACGGTCGGTTATGCTGTCGAAGTAATCCCCCATCAGATCGGTGATGCCGTCGCTGGTGTTGGTTCCGGAGAGAAATTCAAGAACCCCGTCAAGATCGTCTTCCAGGGCATCCTGCAGTGTGCTGCTGTCGATACTGATCTTGCCGGTTTCGTAATCGGTTTCGAAGCCAAGCATGGTCAGGCAGTTGTAAGTGCTTGAGCCGGAAGTCTGGGTAGTGAGAAAGCTCTGCATTTTGTTTTTCATGGTGCGGATAGTCGCGTCGCTGCCCCAGTCGCTGTCGCTCTGGTCGTCGATCCAATCGATGATGTCGTTGTAGGCCTCGACGAAATTTTCGAGCATGTCTTCGATTGAATCTGTATCGGTTTCGACCGTAAGGGTGAAGGACTCGTCCGGATCGGCATCGACCAGATCGAGGGTCACGCCGGGAATGGCGTCATCGATGGTGTTTGAAGTGCTGTAGATGTCGACATTGTCGACGATGATATGGGCCTGTGATGCCTCGTAGGTATGACCGTTTGTCGCGGTGTCGATCTCAATGTCACCTGTTCCGGATATTTCTGTCGTGACGCCGGCTTCCTCGCCGGTCAGGCTGAGACGATAACCGTTTTCACTGCCGTCGTTGATGATCGCGGCGCGCACACCGCTATCTGAGTCGTTGATCATGTCAACCAGATCTTCGAGAGTGACATCACTGTAATCGATGGTTGTCTCTCCGATGGTCAGGCTGCCGGACAGGGTTGTTGTATCGGTATCGCTGATTCCGTTATCGACGACATCTTTTTGTGCTTCCGCCAGGCTGACGACTTCGATATGGTAGCTCCCCTGGATGGCACTGCTGCTCGCTGAAGCCGTAAGGAGGCTCTCATTGCTTGAGGTTGCAGAATTTGTGGACAGTTCCTTGACGGTGTCCATATCTTCAAGGACGTCAAGAAAGTCTTCGAGCAGGTCATTCAGCTCAGAAAAAGCCTCAGTTTCTGCTTCGTAGTAACTGATATCGCTTTCCATGGTTTCGAGCGGAGCCGATTCGATTTCCATCAGTGCTTCAATGATCGAATCCGTATCAAGACCTGATGCCAGTCCGCCAAATGTTATGGTGCTCATAGCTTACTCCCTGTTCAGAATTGACAGCAAAATGCCGTATTTCTCTGACTTTCTTTTCGGACCTGGGAGGCGGGTTGTTTGTTGTCCTACTGTTTTGAAAAGGTATCCAAAAGAAGTATTAACGAAATAAACTGTTACATTACGGGAAGTAAAAAACCGCAGCCGGAAGGCTACGGTTCGGAGAGTTCTATTCTATTAGTGAAAAATCAGGCTGGACGTTCGTCGGCGAGCAGATAGCCGGTGCCTCTGACCGTCTTCAGGTAACGGGGATGGGTCGGATCATCACCGATTTTCTGGCGGATGCGCGAAATGTAGATGTCAATTGAACGATCGAAACCGTTGTACTCGGAATTGTATAGCTGACGGTGAATATCGTCACGGCTTAGTACTTTTCGGGTATTCTGGGCCAGGCACCAGAGAACATCGAACTCGCGGGTGGTCAGGTCGACAACTTCGTCGCGGGCCAGGACCTCACGCCGTTCGGCATCGATTATCAGATCCCCCAGTTGAATTTTCTGACTGTTATGGTTCTTCAGCTCATGGCTTCTGCGCAGCAAAGCCCTGATTTTGGCCAGGACAAATGAATTGTTTAGCGGGCGGATCAGCAGATCATCGACTCCCATCTCTAGGGCCAGGATCTGGGTCATCTCATTGGCGGTTTCCGAAACAACCAAGATCGGACCAGTATAGCACTGGCGCAGACTGTGGCATTGGCCGATCAACTCCATTGGCGTGTTGTTCATATCGAAAAGAAGCATGTCGGGGCGATATTGTTCGACAATCCGCTGTCCCAACTCCGTTTGAGAAGCTCTGTGCACGTGGTAGTCTTCATTCTGCAGAAGCTTGACAAAGAGAGAGTCCTGATTGTCGACATCGCCGAACAGCAGAATTGCCTTTTCCGATTTTGTACTTACGTAGGACAGTTGAGCACTCGATTCGTATGTGGTTGTTTTCATGTTATACATGGTCAGGCCTCTTTATCTGCTGGTTGATTCAATTGTGAGTCAAAGAAACGACTGTGTTTTTGTTGTAGCCCGAAACGCAACCGACAGGGGGCGTTTCATTCTGACAGCAGCCGGTTGCCCGGTCTAATTGGAACGAAAAGTTTCTGGTCGTACGCTATGCTTCATCAACGAGCGTCAATTCGTGACCATGTCATTGATGGCTATCATTTATGCGAATGTATAGAAATGTAGTGATATGTTGCATTGGTGAAATGAATAGCAACAAAAGGTGCAAAGAATGTGGAAGAAATGAGGAAATCTAGCTACTGCCGGTGTGGTTGCTGATTTTTACCGGGAAATTTGCTATCTAGAAGGGGTCAAAGACTCTCTGTCTTGTATTGATTTTGCCATTAACGGAGTATGTAACTACGTGAAACTGGGGATTTCTCAGCGACTGTTCGGCGCCATACTGCTGGCATCATGTCTGGCCGTGGTTGCCTTGCTGGCCATCATGCAGTGGAACCTGAATCGCGGATTTCTGAAATTTGTCAGGGAGGCCGAGCAGACGGGAATTGAGCGCCTGTCAGAGATGTTGCAAGATTATTATTCACAAGAGCAGTCCTGGCGTCGCTTGCAGGGTAACACCCAAAGCTGGAATCGCCTGGTTTTCAATGCGCTGGCTGATAATTTTCCTTTTGGTCCGCCTGCGGGGAATGGCCCTTCGGGAAAACCGCAACCTATGGCAGGGCCTCAAATTGGTAATGTTCCGCCTGATGACATAGCTCCCCGGGATAAAAAACTGCCGCCCCATATCGCCCAGGATACGACTTCGCGACTGTTTCTGTTTGACGGAGAGGGCCGGCTTCTTGTCGGTGATAGCGGGCTCTCTGCAGAGGTGACACGTATTGCTCTGACTGTGAACGGGCAGCTCGTTGGATACCTTGGCTTTATTCCGGTCCGGGAAATTACCGATAACAGGCACCTGATGTTCCTGGAACAGCAGGTGCTGACCTTTACCCTGGTGGCGGGTGTTGTGGTCGTGCTGGCGACTCTGCTCTCAATATTATTGGCCAGACGTCTGGTCCGACCTATCAAAAAGCTGGCCGCCGCAACCCACTGCCTGGCGAAGGGGGATTTCGCCGCCCGGGTGCAGATCCATGGTCAGGATGAATTGGCCCAGCTGGCCAACGATTTCAACCTGCTGGCGATTACGTTGGGCAAGAATGAAGACGCCAGAAAACAGTGGGTTGCCGATATCTCTCATGAATTGAGAACCCCGATTGGTGTTTTGAGGGGGGAGATTGAAGCACTGATCGACGGGATTCGTCAGTCCGACAGTGCCGCTCTGCACTCATTGCAGGCCGAGACGTTGCGTCTCGGCCGTCTGGTCGATGATCTCTATCAATTGTCGATGTCTGATCTCGGCGCGTTAAACTACCGCAAGGAAATTGTCGATCTCAGCAGCCTGCTGGAAGATGTTCTGTCAGCCTATGAACATGAATTCGAACAGCACGGAATGATTCTTGATTATCATTCCTGCCCTGATATTTTGATTCTTGGAGATGTCATCAGATTGCATCAGCTGTTTGGCAATATTCTCGATAACACCCTCAAGTATACAGATCGTTACGGAAAACTCCGGGTTCATATTGCCGCCGATCGCCACCATGTGACAATCGATTTTGAGGACAGCCTGCCAGGTGTCGGACAGGATGACCTGGAGCGCATCTTTGAGCGGCTTTATCGCGTCGAATCGTCTCGCAACCGTCAGACCGGTGGTAGTGGACTGGGATTGTCGATCTGCCGCAATATCGTTGAGGCTCACCAGGGGACGATTGTCGCCCGGACATCCCCTCTCGGGGGACTGTGGTTGCAGATCCGTTTTCCTCTTGCTGGAGTTAAAAATGCCGGGAACCATACTGATTGTTGAAGATGAACCCAAGCTTGCCGGGATTCTGAATGATTATCTGCAACAGGCTGGATTTGAAACCGTCATTGTCTCTGACGGTCTTCAGGTTCTGTCCCGGTTTCGTAGTGTCAATCCCGTGCTGGTGCTACTCGACCTGATGCTGCCCGGCCGCGATGGTCTCGAAATCTGCCGGGAAATCCGCAGCTTTTCCGAAGTGCCGGTGATCATGCTGACAGCTCGAATCGAGGAGGTCGACCGCATTATCGGCCTTGAACTCGGTGCTGATGATTATGTTTGTAAGCCATACAGCCCTCGTGAGGTGGTGACCCGGGTGAAAACCGTGTTGCGGCGCAGTAGTTTGACGCCCGTGCCCCGGGGCTCCGAGATTGCTCTGGATGAAGCAACCTATCAGATCCGGGTGCGTGAGCAGGATGTTGTTCTGACCGCGGTGGAATTCAAACTGATGCAGTTGCTGATGAGTGCACCAGGACGAATCTACAACCGGCAGCAGCTTATGGATCATATCTATCCTGATGATCGGATTGTTTCGGACCGAACGATCGACAGTCATGTTAAAAAGCTGCGCCGCAAGTTGGCGGACGCGGCATCAGATCTTGAGCTTATCCACTCCATCTACGGTGTCGGCTACAAATTCGAAACCCTCTGATGATCTCTGAACTCAGTTCTTGAGTGACTTTCTTGTAAAATAGTTTGACTGTCAAACTTTTTTGTCTGTATAGTTTGATTATCAAACAAAATGCGAGGGAGCATGAAAACAGACGATCTGTCACAACTGATTATCGAACTTTACGACAAGATTTCATCCTGGGAACATGAGGTGGTCAAAAAGAGCGGCTTGTCGCCGGCTCAGATGCATGCCATTGAGATTATCGGCCATCACCAGAAACTGAGGATGAAGGAGCTGGCCGTCAAGATGGGGATCACCACCGGGACTTTGACGGTGATGATCGACCGCCTCGAACAGATGAAACTGGTTGAGCGCCTTCAGCATCCGACTGACGGACGTTCATACGTCATCGGTCTGACCGCTCAGGGAGATGCGTATTTTCAGGAACATGCCCAGATGCATCAGCTGCTGACGGACGATCTGACTGCAACCTTCAATGATGAGGAGATTTCGATCCTGGGGCAGATGCTCGGGCGTCTGCTTCAGCAGTTTTAGAAAGGTTGTTGAGTCATTATGTCAAACTCTGAAATTCATACTCACCAGTTTCATCATTACAATCCCACCGCAGAGCGTAATACCTACCGGGTGATCTGGCTTACGCTGGCGATGATGATCATCGAAATCGTTTGCGGCTGGGTGTTTGGTTCCATGGCGCTGCTCGCAGATGGCTGGCACATGGGAACTCACTTTTTCGCTCTCAGTATTACTGCTTTTGCCTACTACTACTCGCGAGCTCATGCCAACGACAGTAGCTATAGTTTTGGAACCGGCAAGGTCGGCGTTCTGGGTGGTTATACCAGCGCTATCGTCCTCGGTATTGTTGCACTGCTGATGGTTGTCGAATCCTTCGAGCGGCTGTTGTCTCCCGCGCAGATCCGCTTCAACGAGGCCTTGCTGGTCGCCGCTATCGGTCTTGTCGTCAACCTGTTCAGCGCCTGGCTGCTGCATGGTTCCGGAGAACATGATCATGGTCACGCTCATCATCATGATCATAACTTGCGTGCGGCTTACATGCACGTCATTGCCGATGCCCTGACCTCAGTCCTGGCGATTGTCGCCCTGCTGGCCGGAAAGTATTTCGGCCTGAGCTGGCTTGACCCGTTGATGGGGATCGTCGGCGCCCTGGTGATCGTCCGCTGGGCCTACGGGTTGATGCGTGATACCAGCGGTATTCTGCTCGATCGTAATCCGCAACCGGAGCTTGCTGAGGCAATCCGCTCCCAGCTGGAAGAAGACGGGCTCTGTCGGGTGACCGACCTGCATCTGTGGCGAGTCAGTTCCGGGCATTTTGCTGCGATCATTTCGCTGGTCTCCCAAGAACCCGAAGAGGTTGAGAATTACCGTGAGAAGATCAGATCGCTCAGGACCCTCGACCATGTCACCATTGAGGTGGTTGCCGCCTCGGGTGATCAGCGAACCAGCGCGATGCCGATCCGTAATGCTTCAGTCCTCTCCTTGTAGAGGATCATGTCTTCAGCCAGGCTGTTCGTATACTGAATCTGCAGATAAAGGTCGAGGTTGTTCTTGAGCAGGCGATGAATCGGGTAGGTTAGGTCGGCCTGGAATGAGGTTCCTTTTTCGGCAAAGCGCAACAGGGTGGTCAGGGCCAGATCGTTAGCTTTGCCGATTTTTGTCTCCAGTTCAAAATTGCCGCGATACTTGTAAAAATCTCGATTGGTCGTATCGTCATTATTATAGTAGATCTGCAGTCGCGGCGAGACCATCATCCCCAACTGAGTTGACGGATTATAGAAAGCTATTGATGGCTTGAGGTAAAAATAGTTAGTGCTGCGGGATGTTTCGTCCCCTTGCCCGTTTGATTCATGCTGAAATCCTCCCTGTAGAAACAAGGCATCCATCCAGTTCGGGCGCAATTTGATGTTGTTGCTCAGGAAAAACAGTTCCGGTTTGTAGCTGGTATCGTCAAAGGGTTGCGAATAGGCGACCAGATCCCAAGACGAGGTTTGGGTGTAGCCGATGTGGAATCCCTGCAGCCATGGGTGTTTTTCGGTCAGTGTTCCGTTCGGATTCAGCAGCCGATATTTAAGACTGATCTGATACCTGCTGTCTGCGGGGTCGGTGCCGACCAGAAAGTAGATCGGCTGGTAAAGTGACAGATTGGTGGCGTAGGTCTGGTAGAGCGGTTCCAGATTCGTCAGAGTTGGGTAGCTCTCCTTGGTTTTTTGTGCTTCGGTGTCGGCAACTTCCAGTTTTGTCGTTGTTTCCGGAAAATTGATCGAAACAGTTCCGTAAGTGCTTGGGTAGCCCGCAAGGATATAACTGTACCTCCCCTGCAGATCAAGGGGAATACTGCTCCGGTAGGTTTTTCGATAAAACTGTTGAGCCGGAATTGTAACGTTGGTATCTACCTGATCGCTTGAAACCATGGTGAGCGGTTGTGGTGTTTTGGCCTCATTATTCAACTGTGCCCTGAGTTCTCTGGGGATCAGAATGTCGAGATCTTCCGAGCTCTGGTTGATGAAATAGATGGGGATTTCGATAGTGTCGCCCGCTGTCATTTCCTGTGGGAAGGATGCAAAAACAATAAGATCAGCCGCTGCAGAGGATGAGATCGTCAGAGTCAGCAGCAGGATCGTCATCAGCACTAGACGAAAAAAACTGGCCCGGGGACAGTTTGTGTTCTTTGTTTGTTTGGCAGTGTTAGAGCGCTTTGATAATAACCAGTGTAACGTCATCAGTCTGAGACTCTCTTTCTTTGAACAGGTTCAGGTTGTCGATGATCAGGGTGGCGAGGGCATCGGCTGAAAGTTGAGCATTATGCCTGATCAGGCGCACTAACTCCTCTGTCCCGAACATCTCTCCACGGCTGTTTATTGTTTCCCAAATGCCATCGGTCCCGATCAGTAGGATGTCTCCCGATGTCATGACGATTTCTTGCGTTTTATCAAAATCTGTCGGGCAGACAATTCCGAGTGGGATGCCGGAACTCTGTAGTTGGTGAATCTTGCCCTGCTGATAGAGGAAGGTTGGGGCATGGCCGGCTGACAGCCATTGGACGGTCCCTGTTTCGGGGGTCAGAATCGCATAAAACAGGGTCATGAAAAAGGCATCGGAGGTGCTGCGGCAGAGGTGCCGGTTTAGGTCGCGGAACAGTCTGTTCAGATCTTTGCTGTAATGATCCGAAAGGGTATGCAGAGCCCCCCTGGTTGTCGACATGACCAGGGCCGGGCCGATGCCGTGCCCCGATACATCGCCAACGGCAATGCCGATCCGCTGTTGCTCTGTATCGTTGAGCTGAATGAAGTCATAGTAGTCGCCTCCCGTTTCGTCGCAGTAGATGCTGCGCCCCGTCAGTTCGAAGCCGGGATAGCTGGGAATCTCCTGCGGCAGGAGCTGCTGTTGAATCTCCTTGGCCAGTGCCAGCGACTGTTTGAGCTGATTGCGTTCCTTGAGTCGCTCGCCAAGTTGATTGAACACCTGTCCCAGGTCGGCAAATTCGTCCCTTGATTCTATATGGACCTTGGTGTCGAAGTTTCCGGTGGAAAGGTTCTCGGCGGCTTCGGTCAGTTGGGCAAGGGGGCGGGTGACCCGGCGTGAGCGGATGAAACCCAGGATGATGGCTGCCAGGACTACGGCGATGGTCAGCAGGGCGCTGGTCCTCAGCCCCTGACTCATCTGACTGTTGATATAGAGCTCGGCATCATTGGCGCGATCGAGGATCCGCTGATAAGGGACGATAACGAGAGGGAAGGGGTTGCTTCCGTTGCGGACTCCGTAGGCCATGAGCACGTCCTGTCCGCGGTAGGTCAATCTGCGTACGGCAGAAATTCCATTGCCGATGTCTCGTTTAACCTCATCCATTTCAGAGTCATTCAGATCCAGATAATTGTGCTCGACCGGCGTTTGCCAGTCGGAGATACGGTTCTGGCTCGAGCGCAGCAGGATTTCCAGCTTGTGTTCTTCGTCAGCGGAATTTTCGTCATAGATCAGGATCATGCTCTCAGCTATATCGGCCCATTCCGAGGGGATGCTCCAGTCTCTGAAGAACTGCCGGTAATCGATGTCGATAGCCGTGACTCCGGCGATTCTGCCGCCTGGCAGGTGGACCGGCATCGCCAGGGTCAAGATCAGCGCCCTGGTCGTCAGGTCATTGATCATCTGTTGCACGGGAGCGTCGTGGATGACAGCTTTGAGATACCATTCCCGTTTGCGTGGATCATAGCCCTCCGGGTAGCCTCCTTTGGCCGGGTAGCTGAAATGAACGCCGCTGCCGAGCGCTGTGTACTGCCAGAGAAACAGCTCCGGCTGAATCTGATGCAGGTCATGGTAGATTTGGTTCATCGAGCTGAGCTGCATTACCTGTTGCTTGACCTTTTCTAGTTGCGTCCCCCGGGTCAGGAAGACAACCTGCTGCGAGTAGGAAACTGGAATCGCTTCGAAACTGCCGTCGTCTTTGGGGCGCTGATGTTTGTAGGATGGAGTGAGGTCGCGTGGTTGAAGAGCGGGGTTGGAAAAATCGCTGGCCAGATAAAAATCTGTCCCTGCTGGTGGCGGGGGGGACGCAAGTCGGTTTTCAACCGCCTGAGCCTGGGCCTGAAGAGCCAGCATGGCGATGCTGCGGTCCCGCTCAAGAATGCGGGCATAGTCGTCAACCTGGGCGTGGAGCAGGTTAACTGCGCCGTTGTTCAGCAGTTCCCGTGTGTCACCAGCCAGTTTATTGCCGAAGCGAATAACAGCGCTGCGCTGTGACATGAAGCTCAGGCTCAGCGGAACCAGGGCAGTAATCAGCAGCAGTATGAGCAGGCGTGCACGGAATCTCATTCATGACCTCTTAGTTGTTTTCATGAATCTAGCACAATTCTAATGACCGGATAAATAAAATGGCCGGAAGATCCGGCCATCTGTGACAGTTCTGCTGAGCAGAATTTATTCGTTGCTGATCCATTGCTGAATCGCCGCGTACTCACTGTTCCACTCCTGCCCCAGGCGCAGGGTCATGAAGGTTTTGAGCAGACTGTTGAGCATCTGCTCCCCTTCTTCAACGGCCGCCAGTTTGGTCAGAAACGCCGCTTGGGCTTCTGCTTCCGGATTGTCGTTCGGATCCTGCTCTGGTTTGATCATCGGTGTTTTGTAGCTGCCGAACTGAAAGCGTTCCCCCTTGAGGGTCAGCTTCCAGCCGTCGTCTTCGCCCTGGACGAAGAAGATACTTGCTTCCTCGATCTGCTTGCCCTGGCTGAGGGCCGTCTTGACTTCCAGGTAGTGATCCTGGGGCCCGGCGACAACGATCTTCTGGATTCCTTCCTGGCCACCACCGATCAGAACCAGACGATTGTCGATATAGGCGGTAAATGGCTGATTTTCGAGCAGAGGACCTGCAACATTGATCTTGTAGCCGGAATCGCCATTGAGGGTTCGATAACAGAGCCAGAGCAGAAAATCATTGCCGAGCCAGCGATTGGCCTCGATCTGTTCGAGGACACTATCGGTCTGAGCCTGATTGGCTTCTTCCAGAAGCTCTTTCAGGTTATCGGGAAGAACCTGGGCTGCGCGCGACAGCGGATGCACGAGTGACAGGCGCAAGCCGGGAAAACTCTGGTGAAAAAGACCCTGAAAGCTGTCGATGACCGACTGCCCCAGGGAACAGAAGCGGATCAGGTTCTGATCCGTATCCCAGATCACGTCATAGAAGGATGGTGATGGCAGGGTTCTGACCATGAGCAAGTTTCTGGCCCGTTCGCGAATCTCCTCCTTTTCCGCCTTGGGGACGAATTTCAGATCCGGTCTCTGGGCCAGGAATGCATCCGACATGCGACCGATTTCCCGTTTCAACAGCGCCGCGGGCACTCTCCTGCGGTCTTGGCGCAGGGTAAAGCAGAGGTAGTGATCCCGCCAGCAATATTCTATAGCCGAGAATTCGCTTGAATCATAGTCATCCATGCGGACCCAGCCGGTCGACAACTCTTCACTGCCGTTTTCTATCGAATGAAAGGCATCCGCTTCCAGTTTTTCCGGAAGTTCACTGCGCTTGTTGGTTATCTCGATGGTACCGGACACCTGAAAATAGCTGATGCTGGCGGTTGAGGCCAGAAAACCCATAGTAGCTCCTGTTGCTTATGAAAATAATGAGAGAAATTGGTTGCTCAGGAAGAGTGGTGGTAATAGAACTGGCCGCTTCCCTGCTGGCGGAACTTGAGATTGTGCTCTGCCAGTTGCTGTAGGTAGTGGTTCAGGGTTGCTTCGTCAAAGACCCCCTCTTCGATGAAGTATTGCCCGAACCTTTTTTGCAGAGAACGCTGGTAGAACAATAGGGTGCGGACCTGGGTTACGCTCAGCATACCAAGGCTGACCGCCTTTTCACCGAAGCGCATATAGCCGCCGCGATGGAAAATGACCTGGCGCACCTGCTCATGGTTCATCCAGCCCCAGCGTATAGCGATATCGCCGAGGTTCGGGCGTTGAGCCCGCTGCCAGGTTATGGCATTGATCATCGACTTGAAGGGGATGATGCCCTGATAATAGAGGAACAGTCCCAGCTGGAGAGGTCTTGCCGGCAGCGGTCCGGTCTGGCGATAGCCCTTTGGCGTTTCGGAACGCTGGGCTTTCGGAGGCTCATTGCGTTGCGCGCTCTGAGGGGAGGTATGCGCGCTGCTTCTGTAGCTTGTGGTGCTGCGTTTGAACAGTTGGCGTTGCTTCAGGTAATCAAGAACCGTCTGGTGGGCTTGGTTCAGATCCTGGAAGAGTCGCTGCTGACGGGCCTGGACGTCGGCCGCTGCAATCGAGAACTTGTCCGGGTGAATGACTTTGGCTTTTTTACGGTAGGCCGAGCGGACACCATCCGGTTGCAGGTAACTCAAAAAATCTCTGTTGAGCTGAAGTTCCGGACCAAAAAGGGTGCGGCAGGCGCGAAAAACTTCAGCTTCGGAAACCTGTAACATAGAGTCGTATCCTGAGTCGCTTCGTTAGTTGGTTGTTTCAGACCAGTTGCTCAAATTTATAGCGCAGATTGTTCAGCGATACAAGTTGAGAACATGCTGGTTGCTTACTCTGTTGATTAAATATTTTCACGAATGAATCTTTCTATTCTCAGCTGATCTTCGCTTAGAATATTGATAAAACGCATTCCAACGGTGACCGAATTCTCGTTCTGGGTACAGGACCAGACGATTTCGGCAATCGTGCAGATCGGCGGTTTGCCGTCTTCCAGGTTGATCAGCACCAGGCAGAGTTCGTCCTGATTGGCCGGCGGTTTGACCAGCAGGCGCAGCCCTCCGGAGCTGATATTTACCTTTGTCTGCTTGAATCCTTCGAAGATCAACGGCGCTTCCGGACTGTAGAGGACATCCATGTTGCGTTGCCAGATTTCGCGCATGGTCTGCAGGGTCTTGGCTGCGCGGCTGAAACGGATGCCGATCTGACAGTCAAGGCGCGGGCAGGCCCGGCGTTGGAACATCTGCATGGTTCCGGTCAGAATGATAGAGAACTTGTCTCCGGCTATTTTGCGGCTGAATTCACCTGTTGTGCGGATTCCCAACCCTAGCGATTCTGTCGAAATGTCGAAATTCAGCCCTTCCTTGAAGGGATAGTGGTCTACGGCGTCTGCTCCATAGGGGAGGGTGACGTTCAGGGTGTTTCCTTCGATGGAATCAATATAGACTGTCAGTAATTCGGTTCGCGATTGGGACTTGTCTGCGTCCTGAATCTGAAGCAGCAGCTTTTGCATCGGTTTGAAGTATGTCTGAAAGCTCATAGCGCAAATATTTTCATTTACTTGGCAGTTAGGATAAGAATATTTTTATCATTATTGCGTAGTCATGACGGTGGGTAAAGTGATTTTTTTATCGATGTGGTACGGCGCTCTTGTCGGCACAGCCGGGAGGCAGGGTGAGTCAGGAAAATAGATATTTCGTTGTTGTGGCCCCGGGGCTGGAAGAGGTTTGTGCTCGGGAAATTGAGAGCCTGGAGCTGCCGATCTTGGACAGAGAGGTTGGTGGCTTGAGCTTTGCCGGTGGTCTGCGCGAGCTCTATCTGGCCAACCTCTGGTTGCGGACCGCCTCGCGAATACTGGTCCGGCTCGGCGAATTTTCGGCGCGTGACTTTCCTGCTCTCTACAAACAGCTGGTAAAGTTGCCCTGGGGGCGTTTTGTCAAGCCAGGCAGTCGCTGTATCTGCCGTGTCAGCACCCACCAATCGCGCCTGGTTCATAGCGGGCGAATCGCCGAAACCTGCGAGGCGGCAGTGCTCAAGGCTTTTGGGGGGGGTACTTATGATGAGGGTTTGGCCGAGACTTCCGTTTATATAAGGATCGTCGATGACCGTTGCATGGTTTCAATCGACAGTAGTGGA
Source organism: Geopsychrobacteraceae bacterium (assembly GCA_963677215.1). Taxonomy (GTDB): domain Bacteria; phylum Desulfobacterota; class Desulfuromonadia; order Desulfuromonadales; family Geopsychrobacteraceae. Next base: position 4,078,395 of record OY781919.1, on the reverse strand, counting down.
GAGCACTTGCACCGCAGGGGCTATATGTTGGCCAGGGGGGCTGCTCCGCTGCGCGAAACCCTGGCGGCCGCATGTCTGCTGGCGGCAGGTTATGACGGCTCTCAGCCATTGTATGATCTGATGTGCGGATCGGGAACCTTGGCCGTCGAAGGTGCGTTGATTTCGAGGCGTCGAGCACCGGGGCTCAACCGCTGTTTTGCTTTTATGAACTGGCCGAAGTATCGGCCCGGTTTGTGGCAACTGCTCAAGGACGAGGCTGTCAGGAGAGAGATCTCAGTGGTTGCTCCTCTGGTTGCCGTAGACAGTAATCCGAAAGTTGTTGACGCATTGACCGCCAACCTGAAAACGGCAGGGCTGGATGTCGATGTGGCCGTTTTCTGCCAGAAGCTGCAGGAGTTTGAGCCGGACTGGCAGAACGGAATATTGATCAGCAATCCGCCCTATGGCGATCGTCTGGGGAAGGATGCGGATCTGGATGCCCTTTACCGGGATCTTGGTCGCTGCTTTTCCACCCGTTTTAGTGGCTGTGACTGTCTGTTGATTTGTCCGGATCGCAAGGTGCTGAAACAGGCGGGACACGCATTTGAGCGGCTGTTGCAGTTTTCCAATGGGGGTATTCCGGTGGTCCTGTGGAGGAAGGCGAGAGATGGGGTCGGAAAAAGTTGTTGACATTTGTGTGGAACTTCGCTATAAGCTTCAACTCTTGCGGCATAGCTGCAAAGATTGAAGGAAAGCGGGGTGATTATTCGTGGAAATCACTGTTATCGACGGTAACGTTGAAAAGGCGATCAAGGTTCTCAAGCGTAAGCTTCAGCAGGAAGGCCTGTTTCGTGAGATGAAGCAGCGCAAGTTTTACGAGAAGCCGAGCGTCAAGCGTAAGCGTAAAGAAAAAGAAGCTCAGCGTCGTCTGCGCAAGAAGATGCGCGCCATGAAACGCTTCAGCTAATTTCGGTTATTCCGATACAAGAGGCCGGTCTGTTATTCAGACCGGCCTCTTTTTTTGACTTTAACCGATATGCCCAAGGCCAATACTTGCCATTGATGGCTGAAATTGGCCATAATGGTCAATCCTGACTTCCTGTCTATCTTTGCCTGTACTCAGTATTCTGTATACAACTTATCGAAATATAGGCCTTATTGGCTCTGGTCGATAAAATTTCAAATTGCGTTCTATTTGGCACTGTCATTGCTCTGTTGAAAATACTCTGAAAGAGGTTGGCTATGGTTTGGATTGTTGTTCAAATCGAAACAATGTTGTGAAAATTGGAGATGCTAAATGATTGCAAACGTATGGAATCGACTCTGGGTTATGCACGATGACACCAAGTCGCTGCTGGCTGTTACGCCAAACGCGATGAAACGTTTGATTGCCCGTAAAAACCTGGCCTTTGCTGCCAAGGTGACAGAGAAGGATGTCGATCTCGCCGATGAAATGACATCTGCTCCGGCTGAACACTCCCCGAGACTGAAAACGACTCCGGGCGGGGTGAACGAGGAAGAGCCTCGCGGCTATACCAAGCGGCAGAAAATCGGTCTGGCTTTGGGACCGATTCTGTTTGTTCTGATGCTGGTCATTCCTGTTCCGGCGGACATGTCACCAGTTTCGCAGAAGATGGCGGCGGTTGCCCTGCTCATGGCGACCTGGTGGATGTGTGAATCGATCCCGATTCCGGCAACCAGTCTTTTGCCGATCCCGCTTTTTCCGCTGATGGGGATTACCAGTACTCAAAGTGCAACGGCGCCCTACGCCAACCATCTGATCTTTCTGTTCATGGGGGGGTTCATTATTGCTCTGTCGATGCAGCGCTGGAATCTCCATCGCCGAATCGCCATGAATATCGTCAAGATGGTCGGCTTCTCACCGGCCCGGCTGATCTTCGGCTTTATGGTGGCGACAGCCGTTCTCTCGGCCTTTGTTTCCAATACTGCGACGACGGTCATGATGATGCCGATCGGTCTGGCGATTATATCCCATGTCATTGAGGAGGGGAAAAAGGAAGGCCTTGACAAGCATATCGACTTCAGTCCTGAGAACTTCTCGTTCGGCCTGAACCTGATGCTCGGGATTGCCTATGCGGCATCGATCGGCGGGATTGCGACCCTGATCGGCACTCCGCCGAATACCGTACTGGCCGGTTATCTGCAGAAGACCTACGGCTACGAGATTTCCTTTGTCGACTGGCTCAAGGTCGGGGTGCCACTGGTTGTTGTCATGTTGCCGCTGTGCTGGCTCTGGCTGATCAAGATTGCCAATCCGATGAGCCTAAAAAAGGTTCCGGGCGGCCGCGACTTGATCAACCAGGAACTGGCCGAAATGGGCAAGATGAGCGCCGGTGAGCGTTGGACGGCACTGGTGTTTCTCCTGACCGCTTTGGGCTGGATTTTCCGAAAGCAGATCGGTTTTATCTTTCCGGAGCCGAAACTGGTGACCGATGCGGCCATCGCCATGACCGGTGCGCTGGTTCTGTTTCTGATTCCGCTCAATCTGAAGAAAAATCAGTTTGTCATGGACTGGCACTGGGCAACCAAGATGCCCTGGGGGGTTCTGATTCTCTTCGGCGGTGGTCTGGCCATGGCTGGAGGCTTTAAAACCTCCGGACTCGCCGAATGGCTTGGCAATCAGGTTGCTCTGCTGCAGAATGCACCGATCCTGGTGCTGGTCATCGCAGTAACTGTACTGATCATCTATCTTACCGAGCTGACTTCGAATACCGCTACCTCCGCGATGGTCATGCCGATTCTCTCGGCTGTCGCTGTCGGCTTGGGCCAGAGTCCGTTGTTGCTGATCGTTCCTGCGGCAATTGCTGCCTCCTGCGCCTTCATGCTGCCGGTTGCGACACCGCCGAATGCTATTGTCTTTGGCTCGGGGTATGTCACTATTCCGCAGATGGCCAAGAGCGGTTTCGGTCTGAATATTATCGGCATCATTCTGGTTGTGCTCTGCACCTACTTGCTGGTTATCCCTCTTTTCGATGTCGTCATCGGTGAGATTCCAGCCTGGGTTGCAGCAGTAAAATAGATTTTATTAAGTTGCTGAACGAAAAAGGCCGCCTGCACATCCGTGCAGGCGGCCTTTTCCTGTTTGTGAAGCTGCCTATCTCAGTGAAATTTTAGCGGAACTGATCTTTTCCTGAATTTCTTCGAGCTTTTTAGTTGGCAGGTCTTCCTTGGTGAAGGTTTTGATGTACTGAAAACTCTTCAGTCCTTTGACAACGTTGTCGGGCATGTCGGTCTTGAACACGCAGTCGCCGCTGAACTGGACGATCGGTTTGATGAATTTCGGGGAGATCATCAGCCAGTCTGCCAGTAGCTTTGAATCTTCAATGCACTGGACCAGTGGGCTGCTGAATTCGTTGCTTTTGGTATAGAGCTTCTGGGTCCATTCCGCCTTGTTTTTACCACCGTAAATCCAGCCCTTCATCTCACGGGTCTGGATGGTGAAGATGCCGTAGGTAGAAATATAGATATGTTTGAAAAAAAGCTCTTTGCCGGAGATCTCAAGTCTGACATTGTGCAGCGCGGTATATTTATCCTTCGCTAGCTGGAAGCCGCTCATCAGTCTGGTCAGAAAGTGGTTTTTAAACCACGAAGATTTGAAAAGACTGAGGACGAGGCAGGCGGGAATCAGCCACCAGAGGTTGTCGATCGCTGCTTGCCAGTACAAACTCATGTCCATAGATTGTTCCTTACGTATCGCTAGGGTGGCAGTTGCTCAGCGGGTTTTCCCCGGTGAAGCGTTATGAAAAAAAACAGTTTATGGGGGTCAAGAATAGGTAAACGGCAGATTGCTTTCAAGGATAAAGTGCTGCCGATTTGTGATCGCAGTTGGAGGGTGAGCAAAAGAGAGCAGGCTACCGGGCGTGGGCAGCCTGCTCCGGGGTATTACTTGGGCCAGCTGTCCAGGCGCATGCCGGCGATCTTGGCAATGCTGCGGACAACCTGGTGGCTGTAGCCGAATTCGTTATCGTACCAGATATAAAGTACGCAGCGGTTTCCTTCGACGATGGTCGCCAGCGAGTCGACGATGCCGGCGTGGGTCGAGCCGACCATGTCGCTGGAGACAGCTTCCGGAGAGTTGGTGTAGTCGATCTGGTGCTGCAGCGGGGAGTTCAGGGAGATCTCGCGCAGGTAGCAGTTGAGTTCTTCGACCGAAGTTTCCTGGTTCAGGGTCAGGTTGAGGATCGCCAGTGAGACGTTCGGGGTCGGGACGCGGATCGCGTTGCCGGTCAGTTTGCCAGTCAGTTCCGGCAGGGCCTTAGCCACAGCCTTTGCCGCACCGGTTTCGGTGATGACCATGTTCAGGGCAGCGCCTCTGCCTCGGCGATCCTTGTCATGGTAGTTGTCGATCAGGTTCTGGTCGTTGGTATAGCTGTGGCAGGTCTCCACATGACCATACTCGATGCCGAACTTGTCGTTGATCGCTTTCAGGGAAGGAACGATCGCGTTGGTTGTGCAGCTTGCCGCCGAGAAGATGGTTTCATCGCCTTCAAGCTCATTGTCGTTAACGCCGTAAACAACGTTAGGGATGTTTCCTTTGCCCGGAGCTGTGAGCAGGACCTTGGCCACGCCTTTGGCCTTCAGGTGGAGCCCCAGGCCGTCGCGATCACGCCATTTGCCGGTATTGTCGACGACAATGGCATTGTCGATGCCGTACTGGGTATAGTCGATCTGATCCGGGGCAGCGGCATGGATGACGCGAATCATGTTGCCGTTGGCAACAATGGCATTCTCTTCTTCGTCGATGGTGATGGTTCCGTCGAACTGGCCATGGACCGAGTCGCGGCGCAGCAGACTGGCCCGCTTGGCCAGGTCGTCGTCGCTGCCTTTGCGCACGACGATAGCGCGCAGGCGCAGTTTGTTGCCACCGCCAGCCTGTTCGATCATGATGCGGGCAACCAGGCGGCCGATGCGGCCGAAGCCGTAGAGGACAACATCCTGAGGGGTGTTCAGCTGGCAGCCTTTGCCGGTATTCAGGTCCTTGAGCTGTTCGCGAAGAAATGCGTTTAGGTCGCCGCCTTTTTCCTGGTAAGCCAGAACCAGTTTGGCCAGGTCGACTCGTCCCGGCGCCAGATCCATTTCACACAGGGACTGAAGGATCGGAAAGCTGTCCTTGACCCAGATTTCGCGATCGATGATCTGGCGAGCGAAGCGGTGTGCCTTGAGAATGTCGATGGTTGATTTGTTGACCAGGGAGCGTTTGAAGACGGTGCAGATAACTTCGTGATCGCGGTAGAGCTTGCCGATCAGTGGCACCATCGCTTCTGCGATCGCTTCCCGCTCTTTCCATTCATTGAAATATTCGTCAGCTTGTGATCCGGCCATTTTGCAGTCCTTACTATATGGATGTAGATAAAAATGTGAGAAAATGCCCCGGACGGGGCCCAGCGGGCAGTATACTAATGAATAAAACGCTGTATTGCAACCTTCTTGAGGTGAAAAAAACAGGTGATTAATTAAGTGTGTTGCTGGACAGTTTACGGTTGATTGATTAAAGTATTTTGGTGTATTCAGCGTGGCCTGATACCTACTTGTACACTTACTTGCGGAGGAGAACTCGATGAGCAAAACGGTTAGCTATAAGGACCTGGGGTTGGTTAATTCACGGGATATTTTTGCTAAGGCCGTATCCGGTGGTTATGCAATCCCTGCCTATAATTTCAACAACCTCGAACAGCTTCAGGCTATTGTGACGGCTTGCGCCGAGACCAGATCGCCGGTTATCCTGCAGGTCAGCAAGGGGGCGCGCAGTTATGCCAATGAAACCATGCTGCGATACATGGCCATGGGGGCGGTCGAAATGTCCCGTGAGCTGGGCGCGGAGATCCCGATTGTTCTGCATCTGGATCATGGCGACTCCTTCGAGCTGTGTAAGAACTGCATCGATTCCGGTTTCTCTTCGGTCATGATTGACGGCTCGCATCTGCCTTACGAAGAGAATGTCGCCCTGACCCGCAAGGTTGTCGAGTATGCCCATCAGCGCGATGTGACCGTTGAAGGGGAGCTGGGTGTTCTGGCCGGTATCGAAGACGAGGTTGTTGCCGAGCATTCAACCTATACTCAACCGGACGAGGTCGAGGATTTCGTCAAGAAGACCGGTGTCGATTCCCTGGCGATTTCGATCGGTACCAGCCATGGCGCCTACAAGTTCAAGCTGAAAGAGGGGGAGGAGGTTCCGCCGCTGCGCTTCGATATCCTTGCGGAGATTGAAAAGCGCATTCCCGGATTCCCGATCGTTCTTCATGGTGCATCGAGCGTTGTTCCTGAATATGTCGCTCTGATCAACCAGTATGGTGGCAAGATGGACGGTGCTGTCGGTGTGCCTGAGAATCAGCTGCGTAAGGCGGCCGCTAGTGCTGTCTGCAAAATCAATATCGATTCCGATGGCCGTCTGGCGGTAACTGCCAAGGTTCGCGAATATCTGGCCAATGAGCCGGGCGAATTCGATCCGCGCAAATATCTGGGGGCGGCCCGCAAGGAATTGATCGCTCTGATCAAGCATAAAAATGAAACGGTTCTGGGGAGTGCCGGAAAGGCCTGATGCGTAACACTGACCGGAGCCGGTCGACATTGATACTGGCTGAACTGATTGATGGTAATCGTTCAAAGGCGCTGCATTCCGTGTGGCGCCTTCTTTTTTTTGTCTGTTTGTTTGGCTGGTTGTAGCGCAGTGGCAGGTCTGTGGTTGTTTTAGGGGGCGCTGGCAGCCCTACGGGACTGCCAGCGGGATAAACAGGCAGAGGGCTCTGCAGCGGTACCCGATCTCTAGTAGATGTTTTTGGAATAGAAGATCTCGGTCATCTCCTGCTGGAGAATGGTTTTGATCTTCGCTCTTTCCTCATCCGATAGCTCGTCGTAGGTTGTTGCAAACAGGTACTGGTTCAGGTCGAAATCTTTCAGCAACATCTTGGTGTGGAACAGGTTCTCCTGATAGATGTTGATATCGACACATTGGTACTTTTCCATGATTCCTTTGCGGATGTACTGCTGGATACTGTGGATCTTGTGGTCGATATAGTGCTTCTGACCTTTGGTGTCGCGGGTGAAGCCGCGGACCTTGTAATCCATCAGGACGATATCCGACTCGAACGACTCGATCAGGTGATTGAGTGCTTTGAGCGGGCTGATTTTGCCGCAGGTCGAGACGTCGACATCGACCCTGAAGGTCGAAATCCCCGATTTTGAATCGGTCTCAGGATAGGTGTGAATACACAGGTGGCTCTTGTCCAGGTGGGCCAGGACCTGGTCCGATTTCGGCTCGACAGGCTCTTCGGCGATCAGGATTGTAACCGATGCACCCATCGGGTCGTAATCCTGGCTGGAGATGTTGAGAATGTTGGCGCCAATGATGTCTGCAACCTCGGTGAGAATTTGGGTCAGACGATCAGCGTTGTATTCTTCGTCGATATAAGCCAGATATTCTTCACGAGCCTGCGGCCGTTGGGCGTAGCAGACGTCGTAGATGTTGAAGCTCAAGCTTTTGGTCAGGTTGTTGAAGCCGCGCAGTTTGATTTTCGGACGGCGTTTCGGACGAGTGATTTTCTTTGCACACATCGGCAAGATCCTCCTGAGTGGGCCGGTCCGCGTGGGACCGGCACCTCATCAATCAATAAAACAAGAAGACGAAAAAAAGAGGCCGATTATATGATCAGTTCTCGATCGACGGCAACAGAATTATAATGCTTTTTTTTCACAGCGCTCATTCATTACTTTGTAAGCGCAGAGTGCTCCGCACATGGTGCAGGCTCCGTGGGTTTCGTCAACCCCCGATTCCGCCCTTAGACGGCGAGCTTTTGCCGGATCGATAGCGACTTCGAACTGCTTTTCCCAGTCGAGATCCTTGCGCGCTTTGGCCATGATATTGTCTTTTTCCATGGCACCGGGAATCCCCTTGACAATATCAGCGGCATGAGCGGCAATCCGTGAAGCCATAACCCCCTCGTGGACATCTTCGACGGTTGGCAGGCGCAGGTGTTCACTCGGGGTAACGTAGCAGAGGAAGTCGGCACCGGCCGCAGCGGCAATGGTTCCGCCGATCGCCGAGGTGATGTGATCGTAGCCCGGGGCGATGTCGGTGACCAGTGGTCCGAGGACATAGAAGGGGGCTCCGTGACAGAGACGCTTCTGCAGTTTGATGTTGGCTTCGATCTGGTTGAGCGGCACATGGCCCGGGCCTTCGATCATGACCTGGATGCCAGCGTCCTGGGCGCGTTTGGTCAGTTCGCCGAGGATTATCAGTTCCTGAATCTGGGCCCGGTCGGTTGCATCGGCCAGGCAGCCCGGGCGAAAGCCGTCACCAAGGGACAGCACGGCGTCGTAGGGGCGTACCAGTTCCAGCAGACGATCGTAGTATTCGTAGAGCGGGTTTTCCGCATTGTTGTGGGTCATCCAGCCGATAGTAAAGGAGCCGCCGCGGGAGACCACTTCCATGATCCGGCCTTCCTTGTCCATGCGCGAGACTGTTTCCCGGGTGATGCCGCAATGGACAGTGATGAAGTCAACGCCGTCATCCAGATGTTTTTTTACCCCGGCAAAGATATCCTCAACCGTCATGTCGACGATCGGTTTACCCTGCTTGATGATGCAATCGCAGGCTGCCTGGTAGAGGGGGACACTGCCGATGCAGAGATCGGTTTCAGCGATGATTGCGGCGCGGATTTCGTCGATCGGTCCACCGGTTGACAGGTCCATCAGGGCATCGGCACCGGCTGCGGCGGCTACCTTGGCTTTTTCCAGTTCTTTGTCGATGCTGGTGTCATCCTGGCTGGTGCCGATGTTGGCATTGGTCTTGGTACGCAAACCTTCGCCGACGGCCAGTGGTTTGCCGTTTTTGTGCTTTTTGTTCAGGCAGATAACGGCAGTTCCTGCAGCAATGCGCTGACGCAGAATTTCCGGATCGATATTTTCTCTGGCGGCGGCCTGGCGAACCAGATCGCTGATCTGCCCGTTACGGGCCATTTCAAGCTGTGTCATGAATCCTTAATCCCTGAATAGTACCTGAATCCGAGAATGGCTCTGCAGGATCTGGTGCAAGCCCTTACACAATTTTCCCGCCGCCCATTCATGGATTCAGGTAGAAAAAAGCAGCGCAGTCATGAACCATGATGACTGCGCTGCTAGTTGAATGGACGTTCAGTCAAAAACGATGTTTTGGAGTTTAATCTATTCCGGGGGATTCATGCAAGAGTTGCATTGCCGCATAAAAATGGTTGACCGGACCTTGTCCCTTGCCGAGAGGTTGTGCGTGCTCTATGGCAAGGCTGATGAAGCGCTTGGCGCGCTCGACTGCCAGGCGCAGCGGGTAGCCCTGAGCCAGGAAGGTTGCAATTGCAGCTGACAGGGTGCAGCCGGTTCCGTGAGTGTTCATGGTGTCGAAACGCACAGAGGTTAGGTGGTGGATTTTGTCGTCAATCAACAGAACGTCGGTGGCGTCCTTGCTCAGATGCCCCCCCTTGATGAGAACGTTGCGGGCACCGAGCTCCTGAAGCTGGTGGCCGGCTTCAACCATTTCTTCGACAGAGTGGGGCAGGATTCCAGTCAGTGCCTCGGTTTCCGGCAGGTTCGGGGTCAGCAGATAAGACTGAGGCATCAGCCGGGCAATCAGGATATCGAGAGCCTCCGGGTCGAGCAGTTCTTCTCCCCCTTTAGCCATCATGACCGGGTCGACGACGGCCAGCAGGGCACGCTCTTCGATCAGTCTGGCCACGCGGGAAATGATACCGCCCCAGCTGAGCATGCCGGTTTTCAAAGTGTCGGCACCAATATCGTCCAGGACAACTTCGATCTGTTTGGTCACGAAATTACTTTCAACGCTGTAGGCCTGGCTGACGCCGAGCGTGTTCTGGGCAGTCAGTGCGGTGACGGCACTGCTGGCGTAGCTGCCGAGCAGGGTGATGGTCTTGATGTCGGCCTGGATGCCGGCCCCGCCACCGGAGTCAGAACCGGCGATGGTCAGGACCTTGCCTTTCGGTTGATCCAGGTGACAATTGAAGAGCAGCGAGAATTCCTTGGCCGCGCGCGCTGGTTCGCCATCGGCCATGATCCCGGAAAGAACGGCGACACTGTCTGCTCCAGCCTGTATGGCCTCGTAGGCGCCTTCCGGCGTCATGCCGCCGATGGCGACAATCGGGATCTGGACCGCCTTGCGTACCCGTTCCAGGGTTTTGATGCCGATTTCTTCCGTGTCCTCTTTACTGTCAGTGGCAAAGATGCTGCCGATGCCGACATAGTCGGCTCCCTGCGCCTCTGCCTTGAGGGCCTGGTCGACGTTGTGGGTTGAAATGCCGATCAGTTTTTTGTGGCCGAGGATTTTTCGCGCCTGGGAGAGCGGCATGTCCTCCTGACCGAGATGAACTCCGTCCGCATCGATTTCGCGGGCCAGTTCCGGAAAGTCGTTGACGATCAGCAGGGCTTCATGACGTCGACAGCAGCGCAGCAGCTTTTCGGCCATCTGGCGGCGGTCGTCGGGGCGGACATTCTTGGCACGGTACTGAACTGCGCGCGCGCCACCAAGCAGGGCTGCTTCCACTTTCTGTTCCAGTTGTCCGTCGTGGTTATCATCTGTAATCAGATAAAGGCCGGATAGCATCGCTTAAGTGCCTCCTTTAGAGGGTCAGATGTACATTGTCCTGAAATTTCTATATATAAATAAAATCAGTAAGATGGCATCCTGCATACTCGTACAGTGAAAAAGATTAACAAGCTATTTTCTTGGTGTCAATTAATCTTTGTTCCAGGCTGTTTACAGACGTCGTGTAAAGAGTCATATTAGGCTGTTTTTGCCACCATCAATCTCTGCTTTGGATATGGACTTGCGATCATGAAAGATTTTACGCGGCGACCGACCTGGGTCGACATCGATCTTGAAGCTCTGATTCATAATCTCAAACAGGCGCAGGCCTGCCGTAACCAGGGGCAACGACTGCTTGCTGTGGTCAAGGCCGATGCCTATGGACATGGTGCGGTCCCGGTCAGCCGTGTTTTCGAAAAGAATGGTATCCGGGATTTTGCTGTCGCAACCCTGGAGGAAGCCGTAGAGTTAAGGCAGGCGGATATCGGCGGTTCTATCCTGGTTCTCGGCGGCTGTTTTGCAGGGCAGGAACAGGCGTTTCATGATTATCGCTTGGTTCCAGCTCTGCTCGACATTGAAACAGCCCGGCGACTGAACGATTTTTCTGTGCGCCATGGATATCATCAGCGCGTGCATCTGAAGGTTGATAGCGGTATGGGCCGGGTTGGCTTTCAGGCGGATGAACTGGCCGATCAGGCCGCCAAGCTGAAAAACATGAGTGGTCTGCAGGTCGAGGGCCTGATGACTCACTTTGCCTGTGCTGACGAGCTGGATTCGCAGGTCACCACTGATCAGCAACAGGCCTTTCTCGAGATGCTCGGCATGCTCCGTAAGGCCGGTTTTGAATTGCGGGATATTCATCAAAGCAACAGCGCCGGTCTGAGTGCCTGGAACTGTCCGGAGTGCACTCTTGCAAGGCCCGGAATCATGCTTTATGGGGGGCTGCCAGGCCCTGGCTTTGACGAAAAACTCGATCTGCAGCCGGTGATGAATCTGCGCAGCTGTATTGCTCAGTTGCGCGTTCTGCCCGAGGGCAGGGGGGTCTCCTACGGCCACAGCTTTGTGACCAGGCGCAGAACCAGGGTTGCGGTGCTGCCGATAGGCTATGCTGATGGCTACAATCGCTTGCTGAGCAATCGCGGTCAGGCGATTCTGCATGGTCGTAAGGTTGCCCAGATCGGTCGTGTCTGCATGGATTGGATCATGTTTGATGTGACCGATCTGCCCGAGGTGAAGGTTGGCGATTGTCTGACCCTGCTCGGCAGCAGTGGCGGGTTGACAATTAGCGGTGATGACTGGGCAGATGCCCTGGGGACAATCTCATACGAGGTTTTCTGCCGCATCGGCGCCAGGGTTCCGCGCAACTATCGATAAAATGGCTTCGAAAGCTTGTCTGGGATCGGGAAACATGATAAACCTCACTTCTTTTTTCGGGGGTGACCTTTTGTTTGAGCCCCGAATTGAGTAAAATTTAATTCTTCATCTGAATTCAATATATGGATCGCGACCTTGTCTGTTGGGAGCGATCATCGAATATCGTAACAAAGTAAATGATTCTCCCTTCTGAAAGGACAAAAGATGGCTGTCATCAAGCGTGCACTGATTTCAGTGTCTGACAAAACCGGTATTGTCGATCTGGCCCGTGAACTCAACAGTTTTGGCGTGCAACTGCTATCAACCGGTGGCACTGCAAGTATGATTCGTGATGCTGGAATCCCGGTCATGGATGTCTCCGAGTATACCGGTTTCCCGGAGATGATGGACGGCCGGGTCAAGACCCTGCATCCCAAGGTACACGGGGCGCTGCTTGGCCTGCGTGACAATCCGGAACACGTTAACGCCATGGAGAAGCATGGTATCGAGGCGATCGACATGGTTGTCGTCAACCTTTATCCCTTCGAGGCGACCGTGGCCAGAGATGGTTGCTGCCTCGAAGACGCTATCGAGAACATCGACATCGGTGGCCCGACCATGCTGCGCAGTGCTGCCAAAAACAACCGCTTTGTCACCGTTCTGGTTGATCCGGCTGACTACGAACCGGTTATCAATGAGATGAAGCACAACAGCGGCGATATCTCGGAACAGACCAATTTCCGTCTGGCCGTCAAGGTCTACCAACACACCGCAGCCTACGATGGTGCCATCTCCAACTGGCTGGGTGCCCGTACCGAAGAGGACGCCTTCCCGCCGGCGTTGACCATGCAGTTTCAGAAGGCGCAGGGGATGCGTTACGGTGAGAACCCTCACCAGCAGGCCGCCTTTTACATTGAAAAGAACCTGAGCGAAGCTTCGATCGCAACCGCCCGTCAGCTGCAGGGGAAGGAACTTTCCTATAACAATATCGCAGATACCGATGCCGCTCTTGAGTGCGTCAAGCAGTTTTCCGAAGGTCCGGCCTGCGTTATCGTCAAACATGCCAACCCCTGTGGTGTTGCTGTCGGCGAGAATCTGCTCGATGCCTATCAGCGTGCCTTTGCGACCGATCCGGAATCGGCTTTTGGCGGTATTATCGCCTTCAACCGGGAGCTCGATGCCGAAACTGCGCAGGCGATTGTCGATAAGCAGTTCGTCGAGGTTATCATCGCGCCGCGGGTTGACCCGGCGGCTGTCGAGGTGGTTGCCGCGAAGAAGAACGTCCGTTTGCTCGAATGCGGCGAATGGTCTGAGAAAGCTGGCCAGCGTTATGATTACAAGCGGGTCAACGGTGGACTGCTGGTCCAGGATGTCGATGCCCAGCTGAGTGCTGACTGGAAGGTCGTCACCAAGCGTGAACCGACCGCCCAGGAACGTGAAGATCTTGAGTTTGTCTGGCGGGTTGCCAAGTTCGTCAAGTCAAACGCCATCATCTACGGCAAAGACGGCATGACCATCGGTGTCGGTGCCGGCCAGATGAGCCGCGTCAATTCCGCCCGTATTGCTGCAATCAAGGCTGAGCATGCCGGTCTTGAGGTCAAGGGGGCTGCCATGGCATCCGATGCCTTCTTCCCGTTCCGTGACGGTATCGATAATGCCGCCGCTGCCGGAATCACTGCGGTTATTCAGCCGGGTGGTTCGATCCGTGATGAGGAAGTTATCCAGGCCGCTGATGAAGCCGGGATTGCGATGGTGTTCACCGGAATGCGTCACTTCCGCCATTAGGGTGCGGGAAACGGCTTTTTTAGCTGTACTCGGCGTTGCCTTTGGAGTCACTTGTGCGGCGTACCTTTCGGTACGCCTCCGCGTTTTTCCGGCGGGCGTCTTGATTGCGACTAAAACGCTCGCTTCTTGTCAGCGCGGTGGGTGGTTATGATATTTGAGGAGTAAGTCGATGAAGATATTGGTTGTTGGTGGTGGTGGGCGCGAGCATGCACTGGTTTGGAAGATTGCCCAGTCGCCGCTGGTGGAAAAGATCTATTGTGCGCCGGGAAACCCGGGAATCGCTGACCTGGCTGAATGTGTCAGTATTGCCGCTGACAATATCAGCGAACTCTGTACTTTCGCCAAAGACCAGGCGGTCGATCTGACCGTTGTTGGTCCGGAGGTTCCTCTGACCTTGGGTATTGTTGATCTGTTCCAGTCTGAGGGGTTGTTGGTTTTTGGTCCGAGCAAGGCTGCTGCCCAGTTGGAAGGCAGCAAGGGTTTTTCCAAGGATCTGATGGCTCGCTATAACATCCCGACTGCGGCTTATCAGCGTTTCTGTGATCATGCGGCCGCAGTTGCCTACGTTAAAGAACAGGGTGCCCCGATTGTCGTCAAGGCCGACGGTCTTGCTGCTGGCAAGGGGGTCGTTGTTGCCATGACCGAGGAGCAGGCGATCGAGGCGATCGACGATATCATGCTTGATCAGGTCTTCGGCAGTGCCGGGGCCAGTGTCGTTATTGAAGAGTTCATGGAAGGGGAAGAGGCCTCCTTCTTCGCCTTTACCGATGGTAAAAAGATTCTGCCGCTGGCTTCAGCGCAGGATCATAAGCGGGTGTTTGACGGTGACAGTGGGCCAAATACTGGTGGTATGGGTGCTTATTCCCCGGCCCCGGTGGTGACGGATGCTCTTTATGAGGAGATTGTCGAAACCATCGTTAAGCCGACCATCGACGGGATGGCGACTGATGGTTGTCCGTACAGCGGTATCCTTTATGTCGGCCTGATGATCAAGGACGGCAAGCCGCGGGTTGTTGAGTATAATGCCCGTTTTGGCGATCCGGAATGTCAGCCGCTGCTGATGCGCATGAAGTCGGATGTGGTTCCTGTCCTGCAGGCCTGTGCCCGAGGGGAGCTTGACCTTGAGCGTCTCGAATGGCACGACAAGGCGGCCGTCTGTATCGTTATGGCCAGTGGCGGGTATCCTGCCAATTTTGAAAAGGGTTATCCGATTTCCGGGCTTGAGGAAGCTGCCGGGATTGAAGATCTGATGGTCTTTCATGCCGGTACTGCAGCCAGGGATGGTGAGATCGTCAACAATGGCGGCCGGGTTCTTGGTGTGACCGGACTTGGTGCAACGGTCAAGGATGCTATCGACAAAGCTTATTCTGGGGTCAAACTGATAGACTGGTATCGCGTTCACTACCGCCGTGATATCGGTGCCAAGGCTTTGAATCGATAAATCGTTAACTGCGTCTTAGTGGAGAAGAATAAATGAGTGAAAAAACTCCTTTGGTTGGGATTATGATGGGCAGTGACAGTGACTATGGCATTATGGTCGAGGCTGCCAAGGTCCTCAAGCAGTTTGCCATTCCCTTCGAGATGATCGTTTCCAGCGCTCACCGGACCCCGGAGCGGACAGCTGAATATGTCGGCAGTGCTCAACAGCGGGGTCTGAAGGTTCTGATCGCCGGTGCCGGCGCAGCTGCTCACCTGGCCGGGGTTGTTGCGGCGGAAACCTGTCTGCCGGTTATTGCCGTACCGATCGATGCCACCTCGCTTAAAGGGCTTGATGCCCTGTTGGCGATGGTTCAGATGCCTGCCGGTATTCCTGTCGCTACTATGGCCATCGGTGCTGCAGGTGCGCGTAATGCCGGGATCTTTGCGGCTCAGATTCTTTCAACCCAGGATACTGGTCTGGTTGAAAAACTCAAGCAGTTCAAACGTGAAATGGCTGAAGGGGTCGTCACGAAATCGGATAAGGTGCAACAGAAGCTTGTCGATGACGGATTGCTCTGATCTGTCGATGTCGGGACGACATCTATAGTCTTATCTATATGAACGCATTGACTCTGCTCTGAACCTGCTATATTTATTGTACAGGCATTGGGGGCCTAACTACGGGAGGAGTTGAGGATGAAGAAGATTCTGGTTCTGTTTGTTGTGGCACTGTTTGTCGGGACGGCTATCATTGCTGTCGCTGAGGACAGAGGTGCTGCACAGGTCAAGTATGAGACCAAGCTCGGTACGGTGACCTTTGAGCATGCTGCCCACCAGGAGCGGACTGACTGTGTGACCTGTCACCACTCGGGAACTTATGACCCTTGCATGAGCTGCCATGATGGCAAGAATGACAAGATTCCTGAGAAAATGAGGAAGGTTAAGGACGCTTACCATAAAAACTGTAAAGAGTGCCATAAGGAGAAAGCTCCAGAGGTGGATGGTAAGAAGTGTAAAGGGTGCCACGTCAAATAGTTCTTTTCTTGGTTTCTGTTGAGTGAAATGCCAGTCCGCTTGGGGCTGGCATTTTGTTTTTTCAGGTGTGTTGTGATGAGAGAGACTTTGGACAGCCTGCCGATTGGCGGGTTGGAATTTTACCAGGCTAGTGATGGTTACAGGTTCTCGTTGGATCCGGTTTTGCTGGCACGTTTTGTGAGGATGAAAAAACGGGCGAGGGTTGTCGATCTGGGGACGGGCTGTGGCGTTTTGTCATTATTGCTGGCGAAAATCGGCTCTCCGGCATCTGTTATCGGGGTCGAACGCCAAGCGGCACTGGCTGAACGAGCCATGCGCAATGTCACTCATAATGACCTGGGAGCAGTCGTTCAGATCCTGAATGACGACATCCGGGAAGTCAGGACCCTTTTGTCCTGTGGCCAATTCGATCTTGTCGTCAGTAACCCCCCATTTCGGCAGGCTGATACCGGCCGCATCTCTCCAGGTGATGAGCGTGCAGCAGCACGGCATGAACTCTTTGGTGGGCTGGAGGATTTCGTGCAGGCAGCCTCCTGGCTGCTCAATAACGGCGGAGCTTTTGCTGTAATTCATCTGGCTGAGCGGTTGGCGGAGCTGCTGTCTGTGATGCAGCAGGAGAAGCTTCAGCCCAAAAGGATCCGTATGGTTCACCCTCACGCCGACGAAGCAGCGCGCCTGGTGCTGGTCGAGGGGGTCAAGTCTGCAGGTGCCGGTCTGCTGGTCGAGGCGCCGCTGATTATTTATGAGTCTCATGGCGATGGGCGTCGCTATACTGAGGCGGTTCAGGCCATGTATCGTTGATTAGCTGCGCTGGCGATCCTTGTCAAGCTTGAGCTGCTTGATCCGCAGTTTCCTGAGCTGGGTTTTTAAACTCTCATCCTTGATCGATTCAAGTTCTCTGTCAATATGGTTCAGTTCTTCATCCGTGAGGGTTATGCGTGTCCAGCCCGGCGGCTTATCGCTGACTTTGGGTGCGGGTCTTGGGGCCGGGGCGCCACTGGTCTGGCGCAGGTAGATGTCCTTGATACCGATGTTCGGCAGCTGTTCATTCAGTTTTTTCAGGATTTGCGGTTTGAGCATCTGCAGCTGTTGCATCCAGACCGGATGGTCAACCTGAACCTCGAGAATATCATTACGCAGGCGCAATGGTCTTGCCCGGGCGGCGATCTGTTCGCCTACCAGTTTGTCCCAGATCAGCCAGGCCTGATGTCTGTTTAATTGTTCTCCGATACCTGGCTGGGAATAGAGTTCCTGGAGTAGCGAGCCAACACGACGCGCCTGTTTCATGCGGGGGCGTTCATTCTTGGGTTTCATGATGCGCTTCTTCTCATTTTGCTGCCGATGATCTGTCCGCAGATTGCACAGACGAGAGTCAGGGGAATCCAGTGCCAGTTGAAATCCAGGCTGTAGCGTACCAGGATGATAAAGGGGATTGACAGGTGTATGTACAGATACCAGCGGATAGAAAATTTTTGGGTTCCAGAGCGAAGGTAGCCGAGGGGTATATTGCTGAGCAGGGCAAATGCCAGGAGAAATAATAGCACTGAAATGCGATATGCAGACAAATGTGGCCCTTTTCCTGAAGTTCAATTCTGGGTTAATCTACTCTTAAGCAGAAGAACTTGTCAAATTTCTGAAAAATACTATTAATGCTTGCACGTGGTGGCTAATCGTGGCATTATGCGCGGCCGGATTGGCCTGAAAAGCGGGTCGTTACGAGAATGATCAATGGTAAATGTTGGTGATTGTGTTGCCGTCTTTCACTCGATACATCGGGTGATGAAGGCAGAGAAGATACTGAAGGAAGCAGGACTTGATGTTCTGCTGATACCGGTTCCCCGGGAATTGTCGGCGGAGTGCGGCATGGCGATCAGGTTTCCCCGTTCGCTGCTGTCGACGGTTGTGGAAACTCTCGCTCCGCGGCGTCTGGAGATCGTTGATCTGTGGCTGAAGGCGGCGGATGGCTACTCTTCAATGGCTGTTGAGTGAGTTGTCTGTCGGGCCTTTTTGTCTTGACATCTATGGGACCGGTTCATATATTCAGTCTTTCGTGATTTTGAATATTAGAGAGTTATGTTCGATAATCTTTCAGATAAGCTTGATGCGGTTTTCAAGAAGCTGCGCGGGCATGGGCGGCTGACCGAACAGCACATCAAGGAGACGATGCGGGAGATCCGCCTGGTGCTCCTTGAGGCGGATGTTAACTTCCGTGTTGTGAAGACCTTTGTTGGCAAGGTCGGTGAACGCGCTGTCGGGCAGGATATCCTTAAAAGCCTGACACCGGCACAGCAGGTGATTAAGGTTGTCCGTGAGGAACTGGCTCTGCTGATGGGCGAGGGCGAGGATAACTCGCTGAACCTGGCTGCCAAGCCGCCCGTTGCCGTGATGCTGTGCGGTCTGCAGGGGGCTGGTAAAACGACATCCTGTGGCAAGTTGGCTCTCAAGCTGCGCAGAGAAAAACGCAACCCGCTGCTGGTTCCTGCAGATATTTATCGCCCTGCGGCGATTGAGCAGCTGAAGACCCTTGGCAAGCAGTTGAATATAGAAGTGTTCGACTCTCAGCCGGGGCAGGATCCCGTTGATATCTGTACTCGCGCAAGGGACTACGCAGAACTCAACGGATTTGATACAATTATTCTTGATACCGCTGGACGTCTGCATATCGATTCTGAATTGATGGGCGAGTTGAAGCGGATCGTTGAGAAGGTCCAGCCACAGGAAATTCTCTTTGTGGCAGATGCGATGACCGGGCAGGATGCGGTTACTGTGGCAGCAAGTTTTGACGAACAGTTGCCTTTGTCCGGTGTCATTCTGACCAAACTCGATGGCGATGCCCGTGGTGGTGCCGCGCTGTCGATACGCTCGGTGACCGGCAAGCCGATCAAACTGGTCGGTATTGGCGAAAAGCTCGATGCGCTGGAACAATTCCATCCGGACCGGATGGCTCAGCGGATTCTTGGCATGGGCGATGTGTTGAGTCTGATCGAAAAGGCTCAAGCCGCGGTTGATGCCGAAGACGCCGCCAAGATGGAAGACAAGCTGCGCAAGGATGGTTTCACTCTCGATACCTTTCTTGAGCAGATGCAGATGATCAAGAAGATGGGCTCCATGGAATCGCTGCTGAAGATGGTTCCGGGCGCGGGTAAGGCTCTGAAGCAGGCCGGCGGAATGCAGATGCCGGAAAAGGAGCTGAAGAAGGTCGAAGCGATCATTCGCTCGATGACCCCTCAGGAGCGTCGTGATCATAATATTCTGAATGGTTCACGCCGGTTGCGTATTGCCAATGGCAGCGGGACAAGGGTTCAGGATGTCAATCAGTTGATCAAGCGTTTCACTGAGGCGCAGAAGATGATGAAGAAGATGCAGAAGATGGGACCTAAGGGTCTCAAGGGGATGCTGGGCCGTGGCGGCCAGCTGCCCTTTTAACCAGCGAATAGAGATCTGATCCTGTTCGATATAAGACATTAGCTGAGAAACACCAGGAGGAAAGACAGCATGGCAGTAAAAATCAGGCTCGCCCGCGGTGGCCAAAAAAAGAAGCCAGTCTATCGTATTGTAGTGGCTGACGAACGCAGCCCGCGTGATGGACGTTTCATTGAGGCTCTGGGACAATACAACCCACGCCAGGAAGAGTTTCTGGTTGATTTTAAAGAAGAAAGAGCCCTTGAGTGGCTCAAGCAAGGTGCACAGCCGACCGATACAGTACGCCGGCTTCTGTCTCATGCCGGTGTCTGGGCCAAGTTCAAGTCAAAGGCGACTGCTTAAGCCCGAACCTTGAATTGGCTCGAATCCGGGGCTTCGCTACGCGCCCCCAATAACCCGGAGGATGGCCTATGAAAGACCTGATCGAGTACATTGCTAAATCTCTGGTCGAGAAGCCGGAGGAAGTTGTCATCTCGGAAGAAATTTCTGAAGATGGCAGTGTTTTAGTCAAGCTTGCTGCTGCTCAGGAAGATATGGGGCGGATAATCGGTAAACAGGGTCGTAACGCGAAAGCGATGCGGACTCTGTTGAATGCCAAGGCGACACGTGAAAACAAGCGTGCTGCCTTGCAGATTATGGAATAAGTTCAGACTCTGTTCCATAACAGGTTAAAGTAAGACGGTAAATGGACAACAACCCTAAGACTCTGCTGGAAATCGGAAAGATCGTTGGTACTCACGGTTTACGCGGAGATCTCAAGGTACGTCCGTTGTCGGGAGATCCGGATTTACTTCTGAATGTGGATCACACCTTCGTACGTCTTGCGTCCGGCGAAGTCCAGCAGTATGAAATTGTCAGGCAGACCCTGCACAAAAAACAGATCCTGTTGCGCTTCAAGGGGGTTGATTCGATCAATCAGGTCGAACAGTTGATCGGTTGTCAACTGGAACTGCCTGAAGACGAACTGCCCGAGCTCAGTGATGATGAATATTACTGGGCTGAGCTTGAAGGGGTAAGGGTCGTGGATCGGCAACGCGGTGAGATCGGTCGACTGGTCAGTATCTTCACCACCGCCGCACATGACACCTATGTTGTAGATGGTCCCTATGGCGAGGTGATGATCCCTGCAGTTCATCAGTTTGTCGTCTCCGTAGATTTTTCCGAAGGGACGATGCAGGTTGATCTGCCGGATGGCTTGATTCAGGATGAACAATGACATTTGATGTTGTCACCCTGTTTCCGGACATGCTTGCTTCCCCGCTTCAGGAAAGTATTCTCGGACGGGCGATCAGGCAGGAGCTGCTCAGCGTGCGTTGTCACAACCTGCGTAACTGGGCAACCGGCAGGCATTTGACGACCGACGATATGCCGTACGGCGGTGGCGACGGTATGGTCATGAAACCGGAACCCGTGTTTCGTGCCGTAGAAGAGCTTAAGCAGCAGTCACCGGGATCGAAGGTTCTGCTGATGACGCCTCAGGGAACACCGTTCAGTCAGGAGCATGCTCGTAAGCTTGCTCTCGAGTCTGGGCTGATATTCCTCTGTGGACGTTACGAGGGATTTGACGAACGTATTCGTGAAACCATCGTCGATGCTGAGTATTCCATCGGAGATTTTGTTCTGACCGGTGGTGAACTTCCTGCTCTGGTTATGATTGACGCGATAGCGCGACATTTGCCAGGAGTGCTTGGCTCGGAAGGGAGTGCTCAGACCGACTCATTTTCTGACGGACTGCTTGAGTATCCTCAGTACACGCGCCCCGCTGAATTCATGGGGTTGAAGGTGCCGGATATTCTGCTGTCGGGAAATCATGCGCGCATCGCTCGCTGGCGGCGTGAGCAGCAGCTGCTGAGAAGTTTTAAGCGGCGACCCGATTTGCTTGATACTGCCGAGCTGTCGGCTGAAGACAGGGCATTTCTGGACGAGTTGAAAAAAGGTTGACGCACTTAAGCCGGTCTTGAGTGACTTACTTGATAAAAAACGTACACACGATTAGGAACTTAGAAAAGTTTGATCGAGGAGGATAAAGGATGAACATCATCGATAAGCTCGAAATGGAACAAATGAAAAAGGATATCCCGACTTTCAAAGCTGGTGATACCCTGAAAGTACACGTAAAGATCACCGAGGGTGACAAGCAGCGTATCCAGGTTTTCCAGGGTGTCTGCATCAAGCGTGTTAATAGTGGCCTCGGCTCTTCATACACCGTTCGCAAGATCTCCGGTGGCATTGGCGTTGAGAGAATTTTCCCTCTCCATTCACCAAGCATCGACAAAATCGAAGTCCTGCGCGTTGGTAAGGTTCGCCGCGCCAAGCTTTACTACCTGCGTAAACTCAGCGGTAAAGCTGCACGTATTGCTGAAAAACGTGCGATCTGATAAAGAATTTTGCTACAATGAGCCCTCAACAGTCGTTGAGGGCTTTTTTTTTATCTGAAGATTCAGGTTATGGAAACATTATCGCTTTTTGAAGAGCCAGTGCCAACCTCTCTATATTTTGAAGAGCAGGCAATGCTGAAAGGGTTTCAGGCCGTCGCCGGAATTGACGAAGCTGGCAGGGGTCCTCTGGCCGGTCCGGTCGTCGCTGCTGCGGTCATCCTTCCCGCTGATTTCGAGCTGCCCGGCCTGACCGATTCGAAGAAGCTGTCGGAGAAGAAGCGTGATGCCTTTTATCCGCTGATCCGTCAGCAGGCGCGCGCAGTCGGGGTCGGGGTCGCTTCAGCTGCTGAAATCGATCAGTTGAACATTCTGCAGGCGACATTGCTCGCCATGCAGCGTGCCGTCGGGCGCTTAAGCTGTGCCGCTGATCATCTGCTGATCGATGGCATCACGCCGCTGCCGGTTGCGACATCTCAGCAGACGCTCAAACAGGGGGATAGCCGTTCCCTGTCGATTGCTGCGGCTTCGGTCGTTGCCAAGGTGATCCGTGATCGTGTCATGCTGGCACATGACAAGCGTTACCCGCAGTACGGTTTCGCCGGGCATAAGGGGTACGGTACGGCAGTACACCGAAAGGCGATCGCCGCATACGGCCCGTCACCTCAGCACCGTACAAGTTTCGGCGGGGTCCGAGAATTCGTCGGTTGCCGCCGTGACTGAGGCGCGCCTGGCTCTCGGGCAGTGGGGGGAAAAGCTGGCCGTTGATTATCTGGTGAATAACGGCTGGAAGATTCTGGCCCGCAATTTTCGTGCTCCTGTCGGGGAAATCGATATTATCGCCAGGAGCAGAACCTGCCTGCTGTTTGTCGAGGTGAAAACCAGACGAACAAACTTGTTTGGCACTCCTCAGGAAGCCGTCGGGAGCCGCAAGCAGAGACAGATTATTCGTACCGCTCAGTGGTACCTGCAGGAACATAAGCTTGGTAGCTTGCAGCCCCGTTTTGATGTGATTGCCATCATCAGTGCAGATGGTATAAGTGGCCAAGTTGAACATTTTGAGCATGCTTTTAGTCTAGACTGATAGCGGAGATTCCGGACATGAACAGACATACACCGCCCCTCGTTGACTTGAAGGCATTCGGTTATCTAAGACTTGGTGTCGTGACACCCGAGATCCGTGTTGCCGACCTGGACTTCAATCTGAAGGAAATTCTCGCTCTGATGGATCAGGGAGCTGCTCAACACTGTCAGCTGCTGCTCTTTCCTGAGCTGGGCTTGAGCGGCTATACCTGTGCGGACCTGTTCTATCAACAGCAACTGCTCAAAGAGGTCAGGCTGGCGCTGTTGCAGATTGCCGAAAAAACGGCGCAGACCGGGCTCGCGGTCGTGGTCGGTGCTCCGCTCGAGGTTGCCGGACGGCTGTTCAACTGTGGTGTTTTCTGTGCCGGCGGGAAAATCTGCGGTGTTGTGCCGAAAACCTACCTGCCGAACAGTGCCGAGTTCTATGAACAGCGCTGGTTTGCTTCAGCACTGGAAAATAATCGTAATACCGTTCAGATTGGGACTGAGCAGGTTCCTTTTGGAGCTGATCTGCTGTTTGCCGCTGATGGGTTCAGTGAGCTGCTGGTCGGCATCGAAATCTGCGAGGATGGCTGGGCTGTTCAGCCGCCGAGCGGCTTCCAGGCGCTGGCTGGTGCGACGCTGCTACTTAACCTGTCGGCGAGCCCTGAAGTGCTCGGCAAGTTCGCCTATCGCAAGGAGCTGGTCTCGTCCCATTCCGCACGCTGCCTTGCTGCCTATGCCTACGCCTCGGCCGGGCCGAACGAATCGAGCACTGATCTGGTTTTCTCCGGTCACTCCCTGATTGCGGAAAATGGCCTGCTGCTGGCCGAGACGCAGCGTTACCGCTTTGACAGCCAGCTGGTCGTTGCCGATATTGATATTGAACGGCTGGTCACCGAACGGCAACGTAACAGTGCCTACGGTCGCGCCATGAGTGATCAGGCCTATCGTATTCAGACGTTCCCTCTGGCCGCAAGGAGTGTCGAGTCGCTGCTCCGCCCGCTGGCCAGGACGCCGTTCGTTCCGCCAAACGACCTGGAGCGTGCCGATCGCTGTCATGAAATTTTTCAGATTCAGACCAGTGCTCTGGTCAAGCGTTTGCGTCACACCGGTGCCAAGCAGGTTGTTATTGGCCTGTCCGGCGGCCTCGATTCGACCCTGGCGTTACTGGTTACGGTCAGGGCCTTTGACCGGCTCGGCCTCGACCGTCGCGGGATTGTGACGATCACCATGCCCGGTTTCGGCACGACGGGCAGAACTCGCGGCAACGCTGAGACCCTGGCTGAGGAACTTGCAACCGAGTTGCGCGTCATTGCGATCGATAAGGCTGTGCATCAGCATTTTGCCGATATCGGTCACAGCGCAGCGGTCCATGATGTGACCTACGAAAACAGTCAGGCCCGTGAGCGGACCCAGATCCTGATGGATGTCGCTAACCAGGTCGGCGGACTGGTGATCGGGACCGGTGATCTTTCGGAACTGGCGCTCGGTTGGTGTACCTACAACGGCGATCATATGTCGATGTACGCAGTCAACAGTGGCGTACCGAAGACCCTGGTCCGTTACCTAGTTGCCTGGTGCGCGGAGGAAGAATTCTCTGGGCGAGCATCTGCGGTTTTGCACGATATCTGTGACACTCCGGTGTCCCCCGAACTGTTGCCTCCGAGCGCAGATGGAGAGATTCAGCAGCTGACCGAAGAGGTCGTCGGACCTTACGAATTGCATGACTTCTTCCTCTTTCAGGTGGTGCGTATGAACTATCCGCCAAAGAAGGTCATGCTGCTGGCGTCTCTGGCCTTCCCTGAATTGACCGAGGAGGTCATAGCTAAGTGGCTGAAGAATTTTTACCGGCGGTTCTTCTCTCAGCAGTTCAAGCGCTCCTGTTTGCCGGACGGTCCTAAGGTCGGTAGTGTCGCACTCTCGCCGCGTGGAGACTGGCGGATGCCGAGCGACGCCGCTGTGGCGCTCTGGCTTAAGGAGTTGGGCGAGTGAGTGGTCTTCTCTACGTCGTAGCGACACCGATTGGCAACTTGGAAGATATCACCTACCGGGCGGTACGCATTCTTGGGGAGGCGGGTCTGATCGCTGCCGAAGACACCCGGCACAGCCGCAAGCTGCTCGATCACTATGCGATCAGAACCCCCCTGATCTCCTATCATGAGCATAATGAGGAGGGGCGCGCCCGGCAGCTGTTGGAGAAACTTCAGCAGGGGGAGACCATTGCTTTGATCAGCGATGCGGGAACGCCCTGTATCGCCGACCCGGGCTACCGGCTGATTTCGCTCTGTCGCGAACAGGGGGTTGAGGTGATCGCGGTACCCGGACCTTCGGCACTGATCGCCGCGTTGTCGATTTCCGGTCTGCCGACCGACGCCTTCAGGTTCATCGGCTTTCTCCCGGCCAAGACGCACGGCCGCAGGCGACAGCTTGAAGCGATTGCCTCAGTTGAGCAGACCCTGGCTTTTTATGAAGCTCCACACAGACTGCTGAGCTGTCTGAAGGATATCGCTGAGATCTGTGGTGAAAGCAGAACCCTGGCTGTGGCCAGGGAGCTGACCAAGAGGCATGAAGAGCTGTTCTTCGGGACGGTCGCCGAGGCGCAGGCACACTTCGCTGAACGCCCGGTCAAGGGGGAGCTGGTCATGCTGCTTTCCGGTGCCGTCAAAGCGGCGCCAGGGCTGCCTCTCGAAGAGGCCCTGCTCGCTCGCTATGAACAGGGGGGCTTAAGCTGGAAAGAGGTCGTCAAGCTGGTCGCCCGTGAATACGGCCTGCCCGGCAGCGAGGTTTACAAGGTGTCTCTGGAGATAAAAAAAACGCAGGCTGATCGCTGATCAGATCCTGCGTCGTTCTCTTAACTGCTGGGCCTCGATAGATAGTGTTGCAATCGGGTAAGCCAGCAGGCGCTTGATGCCGATCTCTTCTCCGGAGAGCTGGCAGTAGCCGAAACTGCCGTCATCCAGACGGTGCAGGGCGGCATTGATCTGCGCCAGGGTCTGGCTGAGCCGGTCGTGCGAGATGAAATCCATCTTTTTGTTCAGGTCGGCCACGCTCTGGTCGATCAGGTCGCCCTGTTGATCCTCAGCTGTACGCAGACGCTGCTGGGTTTTTCGGTAATCCTCTACCAATTGTTCGCGCCACAGGATCAGACGCTCGCGAAAATAAGCCTGCTGACGGGCGCTCATGTAGTTTTCGTCAGTTTCCGGGTGATAGTCGAGCTCGGCTATTGTCATGGCATTTTTCCTCCCTTTTGCTTTCGCAGTTAATGCTAACTTTTTTTGATTTGTATAAGAAGGCGGTTATGATTTTGCTAAAAAAGCACATGATTTACCTGGCCTTGCTGGCAATGTTCTGCTTGTTTCCTTCGCTTGCCTCTGCTTTGGAGGCGAAGCAACTGTTGCTGATCGCCAATCGTCACATGCCGGCAGGGATTGCCTTGGCGATGTATTACGCGGAACTGCGCGGTGTCCCGGCTGATCAGCTGTTGCTGGTCGATCTGCCGGTTGACGAGGATTGCTCGCGAATTGATTATACTCAGCGGCTTCTGAGCCCCTTGCGCCAGTGGCTGGCGCAGCGTCCGGAGTTGGATATCCGCTGTCTGGTTCTGTTTTACGGTCTGCCGCTCAGGGTTGCGCCCCCGCTCGGTGATGAAAATGGGGGGCAGGGCGGGGACAGGTCGCCACTTGCCAGGGTTCTGGGGGCGGCTGTCGATTCTGAATTGAGTCTGGTGCGCTACACGGATTATCCGTTGCCGGGATGGGTCGCCAACCCGCTCTATCGACCGGCCTCGCTGCCTCCGACTGCAGAAGTTGGGCGTGGAATACTGCTGGTCTCCAGGCTGGACGGTTCGAGTCCAGCTGTTGTGAAGCGGATTGTCGATGACAGTCTGAAGGTGGAACTATCTGGTTTGCAGGGACGTGCCTATTTTGATGCGCGTTGGCCGCTTGCTGATGATGGCACGGAGTTACGGGGGTATGCGCTTTACGATGCCTCGCTGCATCATGCTGCGGAGTTGACCGGCCGGTTCAGCCGGCTTGAGGTCGTTCTTGATCAACGGGAGGATCTGTTTGCACCGGGAACGGCCCCCGATGCCGCACTCTACAGTGGTTGGTACAGTCTGGCCCGTTATGTCCCGGCTTTTACCTGGCGGCCGGGCGCTGTCGCCTACCATATGGCCAGCGCCGAATGCGCGACGTTAAAAGAGCCGCGCAGTGAGGTCTGGTGCAAGAAGATTCTTGATAATGGAGGCGCGGCAACCATCGGACCTGTTGCTGAGCCCTTTATTCAGGGATTTCCTCTGCCTGAGGAGTTTTTCTCATTTCTGCTCGATGGCCATTATTCGCTGGTTGAAAGTTACTATTACAGTCTGCCTTACCTGTCCTGGCAGATGATTCTGGTCGGTGATCCGCTCTATCGTCCTTTCGGCAGCCATTCACGCGGCGCGGCTCATGTTGTGAATTAACTTTATTTTTTTGTCGATGTCGGTATCCTTTTTACTGTTCAATGGACCTCTGAATCATTATTCTGTCGCCGGCGTTATGCCTGTGCAGGCCTGCGGTCATTAACCCTTGAAGTGATTTTTTAGACAGGAGTGTAGCGTGAAAAGACTACTGCTGATGGGACTGTTGTTGACAGTGTTTTCTGTTGCTGCCGGCGCTGAAGACAAGGTTGTTCATGTCTACAACTGGTCAGACTATATCGCCGAAGAGACGGTTGCCAACTTTACTGAGAAAACGGGGATCGACGTCGTTTACGATGTCTACGATGCCAATGAGACCCTCGAGGCCAAGCTGTTTGCGGGCAGAACCGGTTACGATGTGGTCTTTCCCTCAGCGCATCCCTTTGCCGGCCGGCATATCGCCGCCGGACTTTATGCCGAGCTGGACAAGGCTCAGCTGCCCAACTGGAAGCATCTCGATCCGGAACTGTTGAAGCTTCTCGATGCGACCGATCCAGGTAACCACTACCTGGTTCCTTACATGTGGGGGACAACCGGCATCGGTTATAACGTCGATAAGGTCAAGGCGGCGCTTGGCGGTGAGGTTCCTGGCAACAGCTGGGAGCTGCTGTTCAATCCGGCCTATGCGGAAAAGCTTTCGAACTGTGGCATTGCCCTGCTCGACGATGAACAGGAGGCGCTTGGTGCGGCCCTGATCTATCTGGGCAAGAGCCCGAACACCCAGAATCAGGCGGATATCGCGGCGGCTGCCGAGGTGATCAACAAGGTTCGCCCTTTTGTCCGTTATTTCCATTCCTCCCAGTACATCAACGATCTGGCCAACGGCGATGTCTGTATCGCCCACGGTTATTCCGGTGATGTGCTGCAGGCGCGCGACCGGGCAGACGAAGCGGGGCAGGGGGTCAACGTCGTCTTCGCAATCCCCAGGGAGGGGGCAATCCTCTGGGTCGATGTCATGGCTATTCCGAAGGATGCTCCTCATCCGCAGGAGGCCTATGCCTTTATCAACGAACTGCTGGACCCGGCGGTGATCGCCGACATCAGCAATTACGTCGCCTACGCCAACGCCAACAAGGACGCGACTGCCCTGCTTGATGAAGAGGTTCGTGATGACGAGGGAATCTATCCTCCAGAAGAGGTTGTCAGGAAACTGATCGTGCCGGCCGAGCTGTCGAACAAGGTTCAGCGTCTGAAGACCCGCACCTGGACCCGGATCAAGACTGGACGCTGATCGGCGATGGCGGAACGGCAGGATAATCAGCGTTACGAGCCCTGGCAGGATGTGAACGCCAAGCCCCTGGTGCAGATCGAAGGGGTGACCAAGACTTTCGGCGATACCTATGCCGTTGATAATGTCAGTCTCGATATCTATCGCGGCGAGTTCTTTTCGCTGCTCGGCTCGTCCGGGTGCGGCAAGACGACCCTGCTGCGCATGCTGGCCGGTTTCGAGATGCCGACGGCAGGGAAGATCTATATCGACGGCGTTGACATCACCCGGGTGCCTCCCTACGAGCGGCCGGTCAATATGATGTTTCAGTCCTATGCGTTGTTTCCGCATATGAGTGTCGAGAAGAACATCGCCTTCGGCCTGCGCCAGGAAGGGCTGCCCAAGGCTGAGATCGCCGATCGGGTTGAAGGAGCCCTGGCTCTGGTCAAGATGGAGGCCTTTGCCAAGCGTAAGCCTGACCGCCTTTCCGGCGGTCAGCGTCAGCGCGTCGCCTTGGCCCGGGCCCTGGTCAAGCGGCCGAAGATTCTGCTGCTTGACGAACCCCTGGGTGCTCTCGATAAGAAGCTGCGTGAGCATACCCAGTTCGAGCTGGTCAATATCCAGGAAAAGCTCGGTATTACCTTTATCATGGTCACTCACGATCAGGAGGAGGCGATGACCATGTCGAGCCGGATTGCGGTCATGAATGACGGTGTCATCGCCCAGCTTGGCACGCCGGCCTATATCTACGAATACCCGGCCACCCGCTTTATCGCCGAGTTTGTCGGTGCGGCCAACGTTCTGGAAGGGCGGGTGATGGATGTGTGCGGCGATGAGCTGTTGATCTACAGCGATGACTATGACTGTGAACTGCAGATTCACCACCCCAAGCCACTCGATATCGGGGCTCCGGTTGCCGTTGCCCTGCGCCCGGAAAAGGTCCTGATGTCGGTGCTTGGTGACGACGATCCGGCTGATGTCGTCAACCGGATCAGCGGCACGGTCGCCGAGATCGCTTATCTGGGCGATATTTCGATCTATCATGTCAGAACCTCTGGTGGGAAAATCATCCAGGCCCAACTGACCAATCGCAACCGGGTCGAAAACCCCGGTCCGACCTGGGATCAGCAGGTTTCCCTTTACTGGCACGCCTCGAGTGGCGTGGTGCTTGAAGCATGAGTGCCCGCCCCGGATCCCACCTACCCCAGAGCCTGTTCGGTCGCTTCTGGGTCTGGCTGTCGAGCATTGTCCTCTGGTATCGGGTCCGTGGTATTGCCGGGGTGCTGCGAGGCCGGAGACTGGTTATTCTGGTCCCGATTCTGTGGTTGACGGTCTTCTTTCTGCTGCCGTTTCTGTTTGTTCTCAAAATCAGCCTGGCTGAATCCTTGCTGGCCCAACCGCCGTTTTCAGACCTTCTGACGTGGAGCAGTGACGGACTGCTGCAGATCCGGCTCAATATCTATAATTACCTGCTGCTGATCGAAGACAGCCTCTATCTCAGTGCCTTTGTCAATTCAGTGAAGACCGCGGCGATCTCGGCGATCCTGACCCTGCTGGTCGGCTACCCGATGGCGCTGGGAATCAGCAAGTGCAAGGGGTTCTGGCGGTTGCTGCTGCTGATGATGGTTATCCTGCCGTTCTGGACCAGTTTTCTGATCCGGGTCTATGCCTGGATCGGTCTGCTCAAAAGTAACGGCCTGATCAACAACCTGCTGCTGGTGCTCGGTGTTATCGATCAGCCGCTGCCGTTGCTGCACAGCGATTTTGCTGTCTATGTCGGCATTGTCTATTCCTACCTGCCGTTTATGGTCCTGCCTCTCTATGCAACTTTGGTCAAGATTGACAACAGCCTGCTCGAGGCGGCTGAGGATCTCGGCTGCAGGCCGACTGGAGCCTTCTGGCGGGTGACTTTTCCGCTGTCGCTGCCGGGCGTTATCGCCGGCAGTCTGCTGGTCTTTATTCCTGCTGTCGGTGAGTTCGTCATTCCCGACCTGCTCGGCGGCCCGGACAGCCTGATGATCGGCAAGATCCTCTGGACTGAATTTTTCAACAATCGCGACTGGCCGGTGGCTTCGGCGATTGCTGTTGTCCTGCTGTTGTTGCTGGTTGTACCGATGGTTGTTTTTCAGCGGGCCCAGGAGAATTCGCGGGATCTCGCTGCCGAGAGGGGGGAGTAGATGCGCCGCCGTTCCTGGTATGTCTTTACCATGATGGCCTTCGGCTACGCCTTCCTTTACGGGCCGATCGTTTCGCTGGTTGTCTATTCGTTCAATAAATCGCGGCTGGTCACGGTCTGGGGTGGTTTTTCAACGCACTGGTACAAAGAGCTGATCCATGACAGCCAGATCCTTTCGGCGGCCTGGCTGAGCCTCAAGATCGCTGCCTTAAACGCCAGCTTTGCCGTTGTGCTCGGCCTGTTTACCGGTTTTGCTCTGGCCCGCTTCGGGCGCTTTCGTGGTCGCGGTTATCTGGCCGGTTTGACGGCGGCTCCTCTGGTGATGCCGGATGTCATCATCGGTCTGTCGATCCTGCTCTTGTTCGTCGCTCTGCAGCAGTTGACCGGTTGGCCGGCAAGTCGCGGGATGACAACCATCCTGCTGGCTCATGTGACCTTCAGTTCCGCCTATGTCACGGTGGTCGTCCAGTCGCGACTGGGGGATATGGATATTTCGCTGGAAGAGGCGGCGATGGATCTTGGCGCACGCCCCTGGAAGGTCTTTCTGCAGATCACTCTGCCGGTCATAGCTCCGGCCATCGTTTCCGGTTGGCTGCTCGCCTTTACCCTGTCGTTGGATGATCTGGTCATCGCCAGCTTTGTCTCTGGCCCGGGAGCGACGACCCTGCCGATGGTCGTTTATTCCAGTGTCCGCCTCGGGGTCAGCCCTGAAATCAACGCCCTGGCCACCCTGATTCTGTTGGTCGTGACCAGCGGGATCATCGTGTCCGGCATTATCATCAGCCGTCAGGAGAAGAAGTGCTCGGTCCGGCCAAGCTAGGTGAGAGGGTGGTCAGCACAGAATAGTGAAGCCGCTTGGCCATTGCTGGGCATTTTTCCAGTCGACCTCGACATGACTGACTGCGGCCATTGCCGGTCCCTGCCGACACCACTCGATAACCGCATCAACGGCCGATTTTTCTCCGCAGAGCAGGGCCTCGACCCGACCGTCCGGGGTATTGCGGCACCAGCCGCAGATCTGAAAGCTGTCGGCTGTGCGTTTGAGGCTGTAGCGAAAGCCGACCCCCTGAACCCGTCCCAGCACAAGAATCTGAGCTGTTGCTCTGCTCATCAGCCCTCTTCCTTGCCGATCAACTGGAGGAACTCTTCTTCGCTCAAAACCCTGACCCCCAGCTCCTGGGCCTTGGTCAGTTTGCTCCCGGCACCGGGACCCGCGACCAGGTAGTCGGTTTTTTTGCTGACCGAGCCGCTTGCCCGGCCACCTTCCGCTTCGACCAGGGCTTCCCCCTCTTTGCGACTGAACCGTTCTAGGCTGCCGGTGAAGACCAGGGTTTTGCCGACTAGCCGATCGCCGCTCGGCTGGTCGGCGCCGGTCTGTGGCTCGACTCCTAGTTCTACGAGGTGGTCAAGCAGTTCCCGGTTGCTTGGCGTGGCAAAGAAGCGCACCACACTGGCTGCCACCTGCGGTCCGATTTCGTGAATGGCCAGGAGCTCCTCCTCGCTGGCTGCTGCGAGAGCATCCAGGCCGCCGAATTTGCGACTCAACAGTTTGGCCAAGTGGCTGCCGACATGGCGGATACCGAGGGCGAAAATAAAGTTCTCCAGCGGGCGCTGTTTGCTCGCTTCGATAGCTGTGAGCAGGTTTTCAGCCAGTTTGTCGCCCATCCGCTCAAAGCGGAACAGGTCTTCTTTGGTCAGGCGGTACAGGTCGGCGATGCTGCCGAGCAGTTTCAGGTTGAGTAGCTGATCGATGTAGCGCTCCCCCAGACCGTCGATATCCATCGCTGTGCGCGAAGCGTAATGCTTGAGGGCTTCCTTGAGCTTGGCCGGGCAGTCAGCCCCCTGGCAGCGGGGGACGACCTCGTTGCTTTCCCGGCTGACGGGCGAACCGCAGACCGGACAGCTGGTCGGCTCCGGGACGATCTGTTCGTTGCCGGTGCGTTTTTCAGTGATGACCTTGACGATATCGGGGATGACGTCACCGGCCCGCTCAACGATGACGCTGTCGCCGATCCTGACATCGAGACGGCTGATCTCGTCCCAGTTGTGCAGGCTTGCGCTTGAAACCATGACGCCGCTGACGTTGACCGGGCGCAGGTTGGCTACCGGGGTGACAGCTCCGGTCCTGCCGACCTGCAGACGTACCGATTCGATGACGGTCTCTTCCTGGCGTGCGGGGAACTTGCAGGCAATTGCCCAGCGTGGTGTGCGGCTCTTTTCTCCGAGCTCCTGCTGCAGGGCCAGTCTGTTGACCTTGACGACCATGCCGTCGATTTCATATGGCAGTTCGTCGCGGATTGCCTGTAATTGTTGATAGCGTTCTATCACCTGCTCGATATTGCAGGCGACCTGGACAATGTCCAGGTTGACCTTCATCCCCCAACTGGAGAGATCCTGAAGTAATTCGAAATGGGTGGTCTGGGTCGGCGAAGAATTTGCGCCGATGCCATAACAACTTATCGTCAGCGGCCGAGCAGCGGTAAGCCGAGAATCGAGCTGGCGCAGGCTGCCGGCGGTCAGGTTGCGCGGATTGGCATAGGTTGTTTCGCCTTCTTCGCGCCGCAGCTCGTTGAGTCTGCGGAAGGCGGCGAGTTCCATGTAGATCTCACCGCGAATCTCGAGTTGGTCCGGGGAGTGTTCTTTAAGCCTGAGAGGAATCGCCTGAATGGTGCGGACGTTCTGGGTGATCTCTTCGCCGGTTGTGCCGTTGCCGCGGGTTGCCCCACGGACCAGGATGCCATTTTCGTAGGTCAGGGCTATGGCGACACCGTCGAGCTTCGGTTCGCAGATATATTCAATATCTTCACTGCGCGAGAGAAAACGTTTGACCCTGGCGTCGAAGTCCCGCAAGTCCTCAGCGTTAAAGGCATTTTCCAGCGAGAGCATCGGGCTGGCGTGGGTCGCTTCCGGAAAACGGTCGAGGGGGGCACTGCCCACCCGCTGCGACGGGGAATCGGGGGTGATCAGTTGAGGATACTGTTTTTCCAGTTCAAGGAGGCGCTTGAGCAGGCGATCATACTCGGCATCGCTGATCTCCGGTCGGTCGAGGCTATGGTAGAGATAGCTGTGATGGTGCAGCTGTGTAGAGAGCTGGGCATGCTCTTGCCTGCTTGTTTCCTCGGGTTGGGCCTGGCCGGTTTCCGTCATTGTATCCTCCGCTTGGGTTTTGTCGGCTTATATCACGCCGCAAATGAGCGTGCAAGACAACCATGGGTTTAAGATGGCACTTTCAGCTTCACATTGAACAATTAAATGGTATTATTCTGGCGTTCAGCTATGGTAATAGTTCAAATAAATTCTGTTCTTAGCAATCTGCTTTCCCGGGGTCATGATGTCGGATGAGATAACCTGGCGGTTGCTGGCTCTGCTTTTCCTGTTGGGATTTTCCGGTTTCTTCTCCGGCTCAGAGACAGCGCTGCTTTCCCTTGATAAACTGCGTGTCCGTTTTCTGCAGCAGAGCAAGCGGCCACGGGCTGACAAGCTCGCCGCATTGCTTGACAAGCCGGATCATCTGCTCAGCGGTATTCTGGTTGGTAACAATCTGGTCAATATAGCGGCTTCGGTCATTGCAACCGGCTTGTTTGTTGAGCTGTTCGGTGCCGATGGGGAGTGGGCGACGGTTGTTATTTTGACCCCCTTGCTGTTGATTTTTTCCGAGGTCTGTCCCAAGACCTACTCGGCCCAATACCCTGAAAAGGTCTCTTTTCTCGTCCTGGCTCCGATTCGTCTGATTCTGTACGTTCTGAATCCCATTGTTTTTGTCGTGTCATCGGTTTCGAGGCTGCTGACCAGCTTTTTGCGCAAGGGGGCGGCTGAATCGCTCTCAGTCTCTGAGGACGAGATCAAGGCGATGATTGAGGTCGGCGAGGAGTCTGGCGTTGTGGCGGCCGAACAGAAGCGGATGCTGCACGGCATCTTCGACCTGTCGGAAATCCGAGTGCGCGATGTCATGATCCCCCGAACCGAGGTCGCCGGTCTGGAGGTTAATACCGGATTCGATGAGGTTCTGGCGGTTATTCGCGAGCTCAAGCATTCGCGTTTTCCCGTTTATAGGGATAATCTCGATAATCTGGTTGGTGTTGTGCATGCCAAGGATGTCCTCGATTATATCGACAATACTGAAGCCTTTTCTCTTAAACAGCTCTGCCGTCCCCCTTATTACGTGCCTGAGTCGAAACGGATTGCGGTTCTGTTGCAGAGCTTTCGGGTCAAGCATGAACATCTGGCGATTGTCGTTGATGAGTACGGCGGGGTAGAGGGGATTGTGACGCTTGAGGATGTCGTCGAGGAGATTGTCGGCGACATTCAGGACGAGCATGATGAAGAGGTTGTCGACTTCAAAGAGATTGGCCCTCGTCAATTCCTGATTGATGCGTCGATCCCGCTACGTGAGGTCAATCGCCGTTTCAATCTGTCTCTGCCGGAAGAGCATGTTACGACTCTGGCCGGCCATCTGTTGCAGGTGATGGGCAAGATTCCCAGTGAGGGAGATGTCTGTGAAGAGACCGGCATTGTTTTTCGCGTCCGGCGTATGGAAGAAAGACGTATTGAAGAGGTTGAAATGGTTCTCCTTGACGCTGCGCATGTTGAATAGCTCCAGTCTGAAAACCCCGTTTTTTGTCTGAAAAAGTTATCTCCTGCCTTTTTTTCTCATTTGATTTTTCTGAAAAAAGTCAATGATTCAGGGTTTCTAGCCCCTTGTTGAGATCTCTTTCAAGGGGCTTTTGACACTCCGCAGGTCCTCCCATTCTGCTGATTTCTCAGGCGGGAAAAATGAATCTAAATCGAGCATTTACGGGCTTGTGAAGTTCTTTGATTGGTACTGATTTGTCCTTGACAGTCGGTGTCTCCACGGCTATATTTCTATCAATTCGGTGTCAAATTGTGCAATGAGGTGTCAAATTGAACTTTAACGGTGAATATCATGTCAGTGTTGATGCGAAAGGACGGGTCAGTATTCCGTCTGAATTTCGCGTTGAGCTGTCTGATGTTTACTCCAGTGACAGTCTGGTTGTGACCCGGATCAAG
Organism: Geopsychrobacteraceae bacterium; assembly: GCA_963677215.1. GTDB lineage: Bacteria > Desulfobacterota > Desulfuromonadia > Desulfuromonadales > Geopsychrobacteraceae. Next base: position 4,042,506 of record OY781919.1, on the reverse strand, counting down.
GATGGTTTGATCGCATATCCGCCGGCCCAATGGGAGAAGATTCGTCAGAATGTCCTGAATATGCCGGCCGGAGTCAGTCGCGATACGGCGATGAGAGCCCGTATCGCACCCGCCAAGGAATGTACATTCAATGCCCAGGGGCGGATTCAGATTCCTCAGTCCTTGCGTGAATCACGCAATATCGACGGCGATGCTGTTGTTGTCGGCGTACTTGACAAGATTGAAATCTGGAGCCGTGAAGCTTACCTCAACAAGATTGCTGAAGATGAGGCTGTCCTTGAGACCGATCCTCAACTTCTGGCGGATCTGGGCTTCTGATGGCGGATCTGGTCTTTGAACATGAATCGGTTATGCCGAACGAGGTTTTGCATTACCTTCAGCCGCATGAGGGGGGTGTCTACCTCGATGGCACGCTGGGTGGTGCCGGCCATTCCCGTTTGATTCTCCAGGCAGCACATGGACTTCGTCTGATCGGTCTTGACCGTGACCCGAGCGCGTTGGAGGCGGCTGCGAAGGTTCTTGAGCCCTACGCCGCGCAAGTCTCTCTGCATCACACCACCTTTGACAGGGCTTCCGATGTTCTGGCCGAGCTGGGGATCGATAAGTTGGATGGTATGCTGCTCGATCTGGGCGTCTCGTCCCATCAGCTTGATACCGCTGACCGGGGTTTCTCCTTCCGTTTGAATGCACCACTCGATATGCGCATGAACCCGACTGCCGGGTTGACCGCGGCCGAGTATCTGCAACAGGCGGATGAGGAAGAGTTGATACGGGTCTTTTTTGAATATGGTGAGGAGCGCTTCAGCAGGCGCATCGCCAGGAAGATTGTTACAGTTCGCGATGAGGAGCCGCTGCTGACGACCCGACAACTGGCCGAACTGGTCAGGGATACGGTTCCCGGAGGACGTAAGCCGGGAAGGATTCATCCTGCGACCCGGGTTTTTCAAGCTCTGAGGATTCAGATTAACGACGAGCTTGGTCAGGTTAAAAGAGGGGTTGATGCCGCGATAGATCTGTTGAAGCCGGGAGGTCGACTGGTTGTTATCAGCTTTCATTCTCTTGAGGACCGTATCGTCAAACAGTTGTTTCGTGAACGGGCAACGGGCTGTATCTGTCCACCACGCCTGCCGGTCTGTCAATGCAACAGGCAGCCGGAGGTCAGGCTGCTCACCCGCAAGGGGGTCAAGGCCACAGATGTTGAAATTGAAAATAATGTCAGGTCGCGCAGCGCGGTTTTGAGAGCTGTAGAGCGCTGCTGAGGGCATGGAGAAAGGGGAGGTCCAATGTCTCAGGCGATGCCGCAAGCAATTGTTAAAATAAGTGGTTTTTCATTCTATCGGCCCCGCCTTGTGTCGGTGCTGGTTTCTATCATTCTGGTCTCCGTCCTCGCTCTGCTGTTCGTCTGGTCGCGAATTCATGCAATCAGCCTGGAGTACGATATTTCAAAACTGGAGCGGGAGATCCGTGAAGGGCAGCGTCAGATCAAAGCCCTGGAGCTGGAAGCGGCTTATCTGGCACAGGATGAGAGGATTGCCGAAAAAGCCAGAAAGCTTGGGCTGAGAGAGCCGGCTCCTGGGCAAGTCATCCGGATCAACTAAATGGCTACGGAGCGCGGCACCCAGATCCGCATCCGCATATTCGGAGCTTTTTTTATTCTGCTTTTTCTGGCGATCGCCGGCCGTGCTGTTCATCTGCATGTCGTCAAGGCGCCGGATCTTCAGGACCGCGCCGATCAGCAACGTCAGCGAGTCGTCGCCCTGGCGCCGCAGCGGGGGAGTGTTTTTGATAGCAACCGGGATACTCTCGCCGTCAGTGTCAACGCTGAGTCTCTTTACGCCGATCCGTCACAGATTGAAAACCCGGCAGAAACCGCCGCGATGCTGGCTCCTGTGCTGGACAGCCCCAAAAAGGATCTGACCCGGCAGCTGTCGGAGAAGAGGCGCTTTGTCTGGATTCAAAGAAAACTGACTCCTCAGCTGGCTGAAAAGGTCAAGCAACTGAAGTTGCCCGGCCTTTATTTCGTTACGGAGCCGAAGCGTTACTATCCGCAGTCAACGGTCGGATCACATGTCATCGGGTTTACCGGACTTGATCCCCGCGGGCTTGAGGGGATCGAGCTGAAGTATGATCAGCTGCTGGAGGGGGAACCGGGGCGACTGGTCTCCTTCAAGGATGCGCGTGGCCGTGGCCTGGCTAGTGAAGACCAGAAGGTCGTCGGCGGCAAGCCGGGCAATGACCTGTATCTGACCCTCGATCTTTCCCTGCAGTACATCGCCGAGCGGGAGCTGAGCAAGGCTGTCAAGGAAGCGCGGGCCAGCAGTGGAACCATTGTTGTGATGGAACCGGCCAGCGGCCGCATCCTCGCCCTGGCCAGCGTCCCTGATTACGATCCGAACCGGGCTGGCAAGTTCCGCGCATCAAAACGGCGCAACAGAGCTGTCACTGATGTCTATGAACCCGGTTCGACGTTCAAGCCGATTCTGCTGGCTGCAGCCCTGGAAGAAGGTATCGTCACTCCCGGGCAGAAGATCTATTGCGAAAACGGCAGTTTTGAGGTTGGCGGTAAAATCATCCGTGACCATAACAAGAAGTACAAATACCTGACCCTGACCGAAATGCTCAAGGTCAGCAGCAATATCGGTTTTGCCAAGCTCGGCAAGGCTCTTGAAAGGGAGAAATTCTATTCCTACATCCGTGATTTCGGATTCGGAGAAAAGACCGGGGTAGATCTCCCGGGTGAGGTGACAGGACTGGTCAGGCCACCGTCAAACTGGTTCGAGATCGATCTGGCAGCGATCTCCTTTGGGCAGGGGTTGTCAGTGACTCCACTGCAGATTGCCACCGCCATTTCGGCAATCGCCAACGGCGGTCTGCTGATGGAACCTTACCTGGTTGAGAAGGTTGTAGATGCTGACGGGACTGTTCTTGATCGTCACCTGCCGACGGTCAGGCGCAGAGTCGTTTCTGAAGCTACGGCAAATCGGGTGCGGAAGATGATGGTCTCGGTCACAGAGAAGGGGGGGACCGCTCCCATGGCCGCAATCGAAGGCTATCAGGTTGCCGGCAAGACAGGAACGGCGCAGAAGGTTGATCCGGTCACCGGCGGCTACTCACCGGACAAGATGGTCTCTTCCTTTGTCGGCATCGTCCCTGCGGATAATCCGGCGCTGGTCATTTCGGTGACGATCGATGAGCCCCAGGGAATGGCCTATGGCGGTGTCGTTGCAGCGCCTGTGTTCGCGACCTTTGCCCGTCAGGCCCTCGCCCATCTGGATATTCTTCCAGCCGGTCATGTTGAGATGCTGGCCACTGTGGCGGCTGATGCCACTCCTCTACCGGATCTGGCACCGCTGCTGCAAGAGGTTAATAACAACGACGGGTTGATGATGCCAAACTTCAACGGCATGAGTTATCGCGAGGTTCTGCGCATCATGAAAGACAAGAACCTCAATCTGAAGCTATCCGGCAGCGGACGGGTCGTCGATCAGTATCCGGCAGCCGGGCGGACCATCAAGTACGGCAAACAGGCCTGGGTCAAGTTCGGAGCCTGAACCTATTATGCGAGATGAGCGACTGATGAGAAAACTATCCGACATCATGACCGGTGTTCAGCCTCTGCAACTGCTGGGTGATTGCGGCCAAGAGGTCACCAGCCTCGTCTATGATTCACGCGAGGCAACCGTCGGCAGCGTGTTTTTCGCTCTACCTGGTGTCAAGGTCGATGGCTACGACTATATTCCACAGGCCGTTGCACGGGGTGCCCGCATTGTTGTAACAGAGCGTACCCCGCAACCGGACGCAGCTATCACCTTTATGCAGGTAAGCAATGTCCGTCAGGCTATGGCACAGATGGCGGCCAATTTCTATGACCAGCCGACAGCAGATGTTCCGGTCATTGGCATTACCGGAACAAACGGCAAGACCACAATCAGCTACCTGCTTGAAGCGATCCTGGCGAAAGCCGGATACCGGCCGGCAATCTTCGGCACAATCGATTACCGCTGTGGTCAGACTCGTAAAGAATCGACGCACACCACTCCTGAATCGGTTGAATTGCTCAAGATGATGCGTGAATTTCGTGATCTCGGTGCCGATGCTTTCGTTATGGAAACCTCTTCGCATGCGCTTGAACAACATCGTGTCGATGGCGTTTGTTTCGATGTTGGTGTGTTTACCAATCTGACCCCTGAGCATCTTGATTACCATCAGACTCTGGATAACTACTTCTCAAGCAAAAAACGCCTGTTCTGCGAACTGCTGGTTGGCAAGAAAGCGGCGGTCAACGTTGATGACAGCTATGGTCGGCGTCTTCTTGAGGACAATCCGAACTGGGTCGGTTTCGGACGTAACAGTGGAGCCGTCAATGCCGAAGCGGTCAGCGTCACGCGTGACGGGGTCAAGGGGGTTATCTCGACACCTGAGGGTGATGTCGAACTGAACAGTCGGCTGATCGGTGAGTTCAACGTCAGCAACCTGATGGCTGCGGTGACTGCCGCTCAACTGCTCGGAATCGAAAACGAAATGATCTCGGCGGGGATCGAAGCTCTTGAACTTGTGCCGGGGCGGCTTGAGGTGGTTCGGAATGGGCGAGGTGTGCTTGCCCTGGTCGATTATGCTCATACCGGAGATGCCCTGGAGCAGGTCTTGAAAACCCTGGCCGATTTGCAGGCGAACAGACGTTATACCGTTGTCGGCTGCGGTGGTGATCGTGATTCGTCAAAACGCCCGGTCATGGCAGCGATTGCCACCCGTTACTCCTCTTTGAGTATTTTTACCTCAGACAATCCCCGGACTGAAAATCCGTTGCAGATTCTGGCCCAACTGAGAGCCGGAGCACTGGCGGAAGGGTGCAGTGAGTTGAATGAAGAACAGGTCCTGGCCGGCCAGTCTGGCTTCATTGTGATTCCTGATCGCCGTCAGGCTATCGATTTTGCCTGCCGTCTCTGTATGGAAGGTGATCTGCTGCTGGTTGCCGGAAAGGGGCATGAGGACTACCAGATTCTCGGAACGGAAAAGGTTCACTTTGACGATCGGGAAGAGATCGCCAGGGCCATGATGCTCCCGACTTTCAAGGGGGGTGCCGATGTTTGATCTGGAACGTATCGCCAGGATAGTCGGTGGCAAACTCATTGGGAAGCAGCCCGCTGTGCAGATCAGTGCGGTGTCGACCGACAGTCGCAATATCGAACCGGGAGCGCTGTTTGTTCCTCTGCGCGGAGAGCGTTTTGATGGCCATGACTATATCAGCCAGGCCGTCAAAAAAGGCGCGGCAGCCTGTCTCAGTGAAGAGTTTATCGAGGGGTTAAGTGTTCCTGTCGTCTGTGTCGACAGCACCCTGCGCGCCCTGGGTGATATTGCCGCTGCCTATCGCCTGCAATTGCAGGGGCCGCTTGTCGCTGTCACCGGATCCGCCGGAAAAACCACAACCAAGGAGATGCTGGCCAGCATTCTCGGTCAGGTCGGTCCCGGCTTGAAGACAGCGGGAAATTTCAACAACCTGATTGGTCTGCCGCTGACTCTGCTGCGCCTTGAAGCGGCGCATCAGTGGGCTGTGATCGAGATGGGCACCAGCTCCCTTGGTGAAATCGAAAGGTTGACTGAGATTGCTCAGCCGACCGTCGGGATCATAACCAATATCGGTGAAGCCCATCTGGAAACCCTGCATGGTCTCGACGGAGTCGCCAGAGCCAAGGGGGAATTGTTCGTCGGACTGCAGGGTGGCACGGCTATAGTCAATCTCGACGATCAGCGCGTCGCGCGCCTGCCATTGGCGAACAATGTCAAGCGGTTGACCTATGGTCTGAATTCTGATGCGCAGATCAGGGCAGAAGCTATTGACGCAGGCTCCGATGAGGTGTTCTTTGACCTGCTGGTTGATGGCCAGAGCAACCGGGTGCGCCTCGCCCTGCCGGGAGAGCATAACGTTTTCAACGCCCTGGCAGCTGCAGCTGCCGCTTTTGAATTGCATGTTCCGCTCGCTGCAATTGTGGCCGGGCTTGAAGGTTTTGTCCCGGCCAAAGGGCGGATGAATCTCTTCCCGCTGGCCTGTGGCGGTTTGCTGCTCGATGACAGCTATAACTCAAATCCGCTGTCTGCAGCAGCGGCCCTGAACGCGCTGAAATCCCTGGCCGGACAGGGGCGCAGAATCGCTGTTTTAGGTGACATGCTTGAGCTTGGTGAACAATCAGAACAGTTTCATCGCGAGCTTGGCCGTAAGGCCGCGGCTGTAGCCGACCGGCTTGTTGCGGTTGGCCAGTTTGCTCAAGCCGTTTGTGACGGAGCTGTCAAAGCGGGAATGAGCGTGGAAAAAATGAGCGCGGTTGAGGATGTTGCTGCGGCAACGGCACTTTTTCATGAAGAACAGCGTTCCGCCGACCGGATTCTGGTCAAGGGCTCGCGTGGGGTCAAGCTGGATCAATTGGTTGTTATGCTGAAATCAGCCGAAGTCGAAGAGAAAGGGGTTTAAAAAGGATGCTTTATCATCTTTTGTACCCATTGCACACGGATTATTCAGTTCTCTATGTCTTTCGTTATATCACCTTCAGGACGATCTACGCGACGATCACGGCTCTGCTGATTTCCTTTATTGTCGGCCCCTGGTTGATTGCGACTTTGCAGAAAATGCAGATCGGCCAGTCGATCCGCAAGGTTGGACCTGAATCACACTTCGTTAAAGAGGGGACACCGACCATGGGTGGCTCTCTGATTCTGCTGGCTATTATCGTGCCGACTCTGCTCTGGGCTGACCTGGGTAACCTGTACATCTGGATCGCCCTGCTGGTGACGGCTGGTTATGGAGCGATCGGTTTTGTCGACGACTACCGCAAGGTGGTGCGCAAAAACAGCGACGGCATATCCGGGCGGCAGAAAATGTTCTGGCAGATCCTGGTCGGTCTGGTAGCGGCACTGCTGCTCTATTTCTCAGCTGGTTTTGAGACTCATCTGAGCATTCCGTTTCTCAAGAACGTCCATCCGGATCTCGGCATCTTCTATATCCCCTTTGCCATGCTGGTCATGGTAGGGGCAAGTAATGCAGTCAACCTGACTGATGGGTTGGATGGTCTGGCGATCGGACCTACGATCATTGCTGCCGGCACCTTTCTGTTACTCGCCTACCTGGCCGGTAACGCAAAACTGGCCGACTATCTACAAATCACCAGTGTTCCGGGGGCCGGGGAACTGGCGATCATGTGTGGGGCCATGGCTGGTGCCGGAATCGGTTTTCTCTGGTTCAATAGCTATCCGGCACAGGTCTTCATGGGCGATGTCGGTAGCCTGTCGCTCGGAGGGGCGCTTGGTTCCATCGCCGTCATTACCAAGAATGAGATCCTGCTCGTCATTGTCGGCGGGATTTTTGTCGTCGAAGCGCTGTCGGTCATTGTTCAGGTCGCTTCCTTTCGCTACTGGGGGAAGCGGGTTTTTCGCATGGCGCCGATCCATCATCACTTTGAACTGAAGGGTTGGCCGGAACCGAAGATCATTGTGCGGTTCTGGATTATCAGCATTATTCTGGCTCTCGTTGCTTTATCGACATTGAAACTGAGATGAAACAGGACTTCCGAAATAAGCGAATTGTTGTTATCGGAGCCGGTTTGAGCGGTTTGGCCCTGGTGCGTTTTCTGTCTGAGCGCGGTGCTGTGGTTGCTCTGTCCGATATGCGTCCGGCCGAGCAGATCAAAAACCTGGACCTGCTCTCCGGTCTCAATGTTCGCCTCGATCTGGGTGGTCATGATCTGAATCTTTTTGAGCAGGCCGATATGGTCGCCGTCAGTCCAGGTGTCCCGCTTGACTGTCCGCCGTTGCAGCGTGCCGCTTCCTGCAATATCCCGCTGCTAGGTGAGATTGAACTGGCTGCCCGGGAATTGAGTGCGCCGCTGATTGCGATCACCGGCACCAACGGCAAGTCGACAACCACATCGTTGATCGGTGAAGCTTTGAAGGCGACCGGACGTCGCGTTTTTGTCGGCGGGAACATCGGCACGCCGTTGGTTGATGCCTGCGGAAAAGACCTCGACGAACTGGTTGTCGAGCTCTCATCATTCCAACTGGAGACTGTTGATCAACTCAAGCCACAGATCGCTCTGCTGCTTAACCTGACGCCGGATCATCTTGACCGCTATCCTGATCTGGACAGTTATTATCAGGCTAAAATGCAGGTCTTCGCGCGCATGGACGTTGAGGATTTTGCAGTACTCAACGCGGACGATAGCGAGGTCGTGCGCATGTCTGAAGGTATAGCCGCTCGCAAGGTCTGGTTTTCGGCCCACGGACGACTGGTCAGTGGTCTGGTCCGTCTGGGTAATCGACTGGTTTGGAACTTGGACAGCCAGCAGCTCAGCTTCCCGCTGGAAAATCTGCAATTGCCCGGCGAGCACAATGTCGAAAACGCCATGGCCGCTCTTGCAGCCTGTCTCCTGCGTGGATGTGATCCTGAAACGGCTTGGCAGGCGATCTGTCGCTTCGGTGGATTGGAACACCGCATGGTGCTGGTGCGCAGCTTGAACGGAGTGAACTGGTACAACGATTCCAAAGGGACAAATGTCGGCAGTGTGGTTAAAAGCCTTGCCGGATTCAGCCAAGGGGTTGTCCTGATTGCCGGCGGCAAGGATAAGGGCGGGGAGTACGCGCCGCTGAGGCCTTTGCTTGAAAAGTGCGGCAAAAGCCTGATTCTCATCGGCGAGGCGGCAGGGCGCATGGCCGCCGAACTGTCCGGTGTCTGTGAAATTCGCATGGCGGGTTCTCTTGATGCGGCTGTGCAGCAGGCGGCAGAAATCGTCGAGCCGGGGAACACTGTGCTGTTGTCACCGGCCTGTTCGAGTTACGACATGTTTGCCAATTATCAACAGCGTGGTGACGAATTTGCCCGTCTGGTCAACTCCCTTCCTGTGCAGGGGGGTGGCCAATGACCCTGCGCCGCAATGTTGATACCACGGTGCTTCTGTTGACCGTTTCCCTGACCTTTATCGGTATGGTGATGGTCTATTCGTCATCGGCCATCATGGCCGCAGACCGCTTCCATGACGGCTTCTACTTCCTCAAGCGTCAGGTCATCTATACGGCTCTCGGTTTTGTCTGCATGGCTGTTGCGACCTATTTCAATTATCAGAACTGGCGCAAACTGGCGTTCCTGAGTCTGGGTGTGAGCATTGTGCTGCTGGCGCTGCTCTTCGTGCCGGGGCTGGGAATCCGGGTCGGTGGCGCCATGCGCTGGTTGAGAACACCGGGCTTTACCCTGCAGCCGGCAGAGTTGGTGAAGCTGGCCATGGTGCTCTATCTGGCTCATTCGTTGACCCGCAAAAAGGAGAAGGTCCGCTCTCTGACCAAGGGCTATCTACCGTACATGATCGTTCTTGCCGTGCTGCTCGGTATGCTGCTCAAACAGCCGGATCTCGGCAGCGCCATGATCATTGCCGGGGTCTCCATGTCGATGTTGATCGTAGCGGGCGTACGCTGGGTTTATATCGCGCCTACAATCCTGATGTCGCTGCCGGTTCTCTATTTCCTGGTCATGAATGTCGATTACCGGAAGCGCCGTATCATGGCCTTTCTCAATCCCTGGGAAGATCCTTTCGACACCGGGTTTCAGATCATTCAGAGCCTGGTCGCCTTTGGCAAGGGGGGCATATTGGGCCAGGGGCTGGGGATCGGCGAGCAGAAACTGTTCTATCTGCCGGAGGCGCATACCGATTTCATCTTTTCGGTGATCGGGGAGGAACTGGGGCTGGTTGGTGTGCTGCTTATTGCTGGACTGTTTCTGATGCTGGTCCTGTGTGGAATCCGGATCGCCCTGAGCTGCCAGGATGCATTTGGGCGCAACCTGGCTTTCGGACTCAGCTCCCTGCTTGGCCTTGAAGCCTTTGTCAATATCGGTGTCTGTATGGGGCTGTTACCGACCAAGGGGCTGCCGCTCCCCTTTATCTCGTACGGTGGAACCAGCCTGATCGTCTGCCTGACTGCAGTCGGCATCCTACTCAATATCTCCAACTCTTTGGAGGTGCAGAAATGAGGATGCTGCTGGCAGGAGGCGGAACCGGAGGGCACCTTTTCCCTGCCATTGCAATCGCGCAGAAACTGCAGGAACAGGATGCTATGGCAGAAGTTCTGTTTGTCGGTACCGAGCGGGGTCTGGAGGCGAACATGCTGCCCAAGCTTGGCCTGCCGCTCAAAACTGTAGATATGGTCGGCGTTGTTGGCCGCGGTTGGCGGGGCAAGCTGGAAATGATTCCGAAGCTGCTTAAGAGCATCGGCCAGGCGAAAGAGATTATACGTGAGTTCAGGCCGGATCTGGTCGTCGGTGTCGGGGGCTATGCCTCGGTTCCAGTGCTGCTGGCCGCCAGAAAAATGAAGATTCCCACTTTGCTTCATGAGCAGAACGCGATTGCTGGGTTGGGTAACAGGTTTCTCGGCAAGCGGGTTTCGCGGGTTTGTCTCTCCTTCGCCTCCTGCACGGATAGTTTTCCGACTGAAAAGGTCTGCGTAACCGGCAACCCTGTCCGTCCCGCTCTGGAGCAACTTGACGGCGGTTTGCCTGTCAATGGCAAACTGCTCGTCTTTGGCGGCAGCCGGGGGGCCAGGGCGATCAATCAGGTCATGGTCGAAATGCTTCCGGAGTTGAAGGACTGGGGTGAATGTCCTGAGGTTCTTCATCAGACCGGTGAGGCGGATTTTGCCTGGGTTGCTCAGGCCTACCAGGATGCCGGAGTCGCCAACGCACAGGTTGTGCCCTTTATTGACGATATGGCTGATGCTTACGCCAGGGCTGAGCTGGTTGTCTGCCGGGCAGGGGCAACGACTCTTGCCGAGCTGACAGTCTGTGGTCGGCCGGCGATCCTGATCCCCTATCCTTATGCGGCAGCTGATCATCAGACTGCCAATGCACGCGTCCTGGAAAAGGAAGGGGCCGCCATGATGATCAGCCAAAGCAATCTGAACGCCAGGGATCTGGTTACGTTGATCAGGAATTTGTTGAACAACCGCCATGAGCTTGAGGCCATGGCCAATCATTGTGGAAATCTGGGGCAGCCGGGTGCAGCGGAACGTATTCTGGAAGAATGCCGTGCCCTGGTGGCAGCATAAGGAGCCGAAGAATGTACGGACGGATCAAGAAAATACATTTTGTCGGAATCGGTGGAATTGGTATGAGCGGTATTGCTGAAGTTCTGCTCAACCAGGGGTACCGCGTTTCAGGGTCAGATCTCAGGGAGAGCGACACCACCCGCAGGTTGGCTGACCTCGGCGGCGAGATAAAGATCGGTCACGCTGCAGAGAACATCGAAGGGGTCGATGTCGTGGTGACCTCGACTGCGGTCAGGGCCAGCAATGCCGAAGTTGTCGAAGCGCTGCGCCAGCATATCGCAGTGATTCCCCGGGCAGAGATGCTTGCGGAACTGATGCGCATGAAGTATGGCATCGCCATTGCCGGTACGCACGGCAAAACGACGACGACCAGTATGGCTTCGGTTGTTCTGCATCATGCCGGCATTGATCCGACCGCAGTCATCGGCGGCAAGCTGGATGTCTTTGGTTCAAACGCCAAACTGGGGCGTGGCAAGTTCATGGTCGCCGAAGCGGATGAGTCCGATGGGTCCTTCCTCCATCTGTCACCGACCATTGCCGTGGTGACCAATATCGATGAAGATCACCTCGACTACTATACCGGGATCGATCAGATCAAGCAGGTGTTTATCGATTTCATCAACAAGATTCCATTCTACGGCAAGGCAATCCTCTGTCTCGAGGATCGCAATATTCAGGATATCCTGCCGGAGGTCAAGAAACGCTATACCACCTACGGTTTCAGCAGTCAGGCTGACTTCTATGCCGATGAGATTCAGCATCGCCAGGGGCGGACCAGCTTTACCGCTTATCATAACGGGGAAGAACTGGGGCGTGTTTCGTTCCGTATGCCGGGACGCCACAATGTGCTTAATGCGCTGGCTGTTATCGCCATTGCCCATGAACTGGAGATACCGTTTCAGACGATTATCGGCGGTTTCCGCAATTTTGGCGGTCTGCAGCGGCGTTTTCAGCTGCGTAGTGAAGTCGACGGGATCATGCTGATTGATGATTACGGTCATCATCCGGCAGAGATCCGGGCAACTCTCGCTGCGGCGAAGAGTGGCTGGAACAAGAGGGTCGTTGCGGTTTTTCAACCCCACCGTTACAGCAGAACCTCTCTGCTCTTTGCCGAGTTCCAGACGGCCTTTTATGATGCCGATCACCTGATCGTGACCCCTGTTTACGCCGCAGGCGAAGATGCGATCGAAGGTGCGACGGGCGAAGCACTGGCCAGGGGGATTAATGAACACGGTCACAAAAGCGTCAGCTACTGTGATTCTCTTGAAGAGGCCGCTGACATGGTGGCGCAATTGGTCGAGCCTAACGATATGGTCGTGACTCTGGGCGCGGGTAACGTCAACCAGGTTTGTGAGCTGGTTGCCGACAGGCTTGCAGGGAAAGGGCAGGTTGGCTGATGAGTTGGTCACGTTCAGAGATGCTGAAAAAACGCATCGGAGTCCTGCTCGGCGGCAAGTCAGCTGAGCGTGAGATTTCACTGAGGACCGGTCAGGCGGTCGTCGAGGCTCTGTTGGAACGGGGCTATGAGGTCGTTGCCATAGATGTCGCAGACAATCTTCCGGAGCAGCTGAGTACGGCGCAGATCGACATCGCCTTTGTGGCGTTGCATGGCCGGTATGGTGAGGACGGAAGGGTTCAGGGCCTGTTGGAAATGCTTCAGATCCCTTATACCGGCAGCGGAGTTCTGGCATCGAGTGTTGCCATCGACAAGGTCGTGACCAAGCAGTTGCTGCTCTATCATCAACTGCCGACTCCAGCTTTTGATTTCAAGCGCCCAGGCGATTCTGTTGACGATCTCTATCAGCGCTGTGGGGCGCTGCCGCTGGTTGTCAAGCCGTCACGCGAAGGCTCGACTATCGGTATCAGCATCGCCAAGGACAGGGATGCGCTGCTCAAAGGGATTGAAGAGGCGGAACGTCTCGATGGAACGGTACTGGTCGAAGAGTTCATAGATGGGGTCGAGCTGACGGTTTCGGTGTTGAACGGTCGGGCCCTGCCGATCATCCAGATTGTCACGAAAAGCGGATTTTATGACTATCAGGCCAAGTATTTAAGCGGCGATACCGAGTATCTTCTACCTGCGCCGGTAGCCTCAGCGGTTTATGCAAAGGTTCAGAATGCTGCGGAAAAGGCCTGTAGATCCCTTGGCTGTCGTGGCGCGGCACGGGTCGATTTCATGCTGAGTGGTGAGCAATTCTACTGTATTGAGGTTAATACGATTCCCGGGATGACGGCAACAAGTCTGCTGCCGAAGGCTGCAGCGCAAGCCGGAATAGGTTTCGCAGAGTTGGCCGAAATGATTCTGCTTGACGCCGATCTGGATAAATAGAGGTGCTATGCGTGATCTGAAAGCGAAAAGCGCGAAAGCCAACAAGGTTAGAAGTAACCGGCGGAAACGTGAAAAGAAAGCGATAAATTGGCGCAAATTGCTCCATCGTAGTTTTCATGTCAGCCTTTTTCTGGGCAGTTTTGCCCTGGTCACGGTCGGCGGTTTCTTTCTCTATCAGCTGACCATGTCTTCAGATCTATTCAGGATAGACAGGATCAGTGTCCAGGGTGGAGAGCATCTGGGGGAGAGGCAGGTTGTAGCCCTCTCGGATATTCAGTTCGGGGTCAACACCTTCAATCTTGATCTCGCCCTGATCGGAGAACAGCTTGAAGCCAATCCCTGGGTCCGAAAGGCCCGGGTCAGCCGTATCTTTCCTCGTCAGGTGGCGATTGAACTGGAAGAGCGGCGACCGGTCGCGATCATTAACCTTGGTCTGCTCTATTATCTGGATGATCAGGGAGAGGTGTTCAAGGTCCTCGATGGCAACGATGAACTCGACTATCCGATGATCACAGGGTTTGAGTATGGCCGTGCCCAGGGGCATGATCCTGAATATGTTGCTTGCCTGAAACGGATCGTTGCCCTGATCGAGGATCTTGGCCAGCGTGACAGGTTGGGGCTAAGGCAGATTTCTGAGATTCATCATCAGGAAAATGGCAACCTGAGGCTTTTTACCCTGGAAAATGCCGTTGAGATCAGACTCGGGCGAGACCATTTCAGTGAAAAACTGGATCGCCTTGAGAAAATCTATGTGCAGCTGAAACCGCAGTTCAAAGTGCTTGATTATATAGATCTGAATGTTAACGAAAAAATCATTGTGCGTATCGAGCGGCCGCGATCGACGGCGAGAGGCTGATACCAAGGGGGTTTTATGAGCAGAAAAGTAGATAATCTGATCGTTGGTCTCGATATCGGGACGACTAAAATCTGTTGCATTGTCGGGCACATGACCGAAGAAGGGCTGGAGATTGTCGGTATCGGTACCAGCCCGTCAAAAGGCTTGCGAAAAGGTGTTGTGATCAACATCGAAAGTACCGTCACGGCGATTCAGAAAGCGATTCGCGAGGCAGAGCTGATGGCCGGATGTGAAATCAAATCGGTCTTTGCCGGGATTGCGGGAGGTCATATCAAAGGGCTGAATTCGCAAGGGGTTATCGCCATCAAGAATCGTGAAGTCACTGACGAGGATCTGCAGCGCGTGATCGATGCGGCCAAGGCCATAGCCATTCCGATGGATCGCGAAGTTCTGCATATCCTGCCACAGGAATTCATTATCGATGATCAGGACGGGATCCGAGAGCCACTCGGGATGAGTGGTGTGCGCCTTGAAGCCAAGGTTCACATTGTCACTGGTGCTGTGGCCAGTGCCCAGAATATTGTTAAAAGTTGTAATCGTGCCGGAGCTGACGTAGCCGATATCGTGCTTGAGCAGTTGGCCAGCAGTGAAGCGGTCCTGTCCGCCGATGAAAAGGAGCTGGGGGTTGCAATCGTCGACATCGGCGGCGGGACATCGGACCTGGCGATCTTCTCGGAGGGGGCGATCAAGCACACCTCGGTTCTTTCACTTGGTGGTGACCACCTGACCAATGATATTGCGGTCGGTCTGAGAACGCCTATGGCTGAAGCGGAGAAGATCAAGCAGGCCTACGGCTGCTGTCTAACCTCGATGGTCGGCAAGGATGAAACCATTGAAGTCCCCTCTGTTGGCGGCAGGGAGCCACGGGTTCTTTCCCGTCAGCTACTGGCTGAGATCCTCGAGCCGCGTGTCGAGGAAATCTTCTCGCTGATCAACCGGGAAATCATCAAAAGCGGTTACGACGGCATGATCGCTTCAGGGATCGTTTTGACCGGCGGCAGTTCGATTCTTCCGGGAATGCCAGAGCTTGCTGAGCAGGTCTTCAATCTGCCGGTGCGACGCGGTGTGCCACAGGGGATCGGTGGTTTGGTAGATGTCGTAAATTCACCTATTTACGCAACTGGTGTTGGTCTCGTCAAATACGGAAGTGCCAATGTGAAAGTGCAGAATTTCAAGATCGGCGAATCTAACATGTTCGACCGCATCACAAAGCGCATGAAAGACTGGTTTGGCGAATTTTTTTAATAGTTAATTATTATATAATTTATTGTCAAAAACATAGAGTTTTGGTAAATTAGTTAAAATTAGTATAAACAAGCATGGGTTATGTGGAGATAGCTCATGCGTAACGTAAAAGGGGAGGGCACTATGCCTAATCAAGAGGGAGTCATGTTCCAGTTTGAGGAATCGTTGGATCAAGCGGCGAAGATCAAGGTTATCGGCGTCGGTGGCGGTGGCGGTAATGCCGTTAATACCATGATTCGCAATCACGTTAATGGTGTAGAATTTCTTGCGGCAAATACCGATGCTCAGGCGCTGAGGCGCAGTGAGGCGGCGATGAAGATCCAACTTGGTACCGGATTGACAAAAGGTCTTGGTGCCGGAGCCAATCCAGAGGTCGGCCGTCAGGCTGCTGAAGAGGATAAGGCGCGCCTGGTCGAGCTGTTTGATGGAGCGGATATGGTCTTTGTTGCTGCCGGTATGGGCGGTGGCACCGGAACCGGTGCGGCGCCTATTATTGCGGCTGCGGCAAAAGAGGCTGGCGCATTGACTGTCGGTGTCGTCACCAAACCGTTCACCCGTGAGGGGCGTCAGCGGATGGTCCGTGCCGATGAGGGGATTGCTGCACTGCGTGAGGTTGTCGATTCGCTGGTTGTTGTGCCGAACGACCGCCTGCTTGGACTCGCCGGCAAAAACATGAGTATCCTCGATGCCTTCAAGCCGGCCGATGATGTGT
This sequence comes from Geopsychrobacteraceae bacterium, assembly GCA_963677215.1. Classification (GTDB taxonomy): domain Bacteria; phylum Desulfobacterota; class Desulfuromonadia; order Desulfuromonadales; family Geopsychrobacteraceae. The sequence goes on along the minus strand of OY781919.1, from coordinate 4,026,288 downwards.
TGCGCCAGGCTGTTCAGGGGATCTCCGATCTTATTACGACCGAAGGTCTGATCAACGTCGACTTTGCCGATGTGCGTACTGTTATGAGTAACCGCGGTATGGCGATGATGGGGATCGGGGTCGCAGAAGGTGAGCGCCGGGCGTCTGAAGCCGCCCATAGCGCAATCAGCAGTCCGCTTCTCGAAGAAATCGATATATCAGGGGCCATGGGTGTCCTGGTCAATATCTCAGGCTCATCCAGTATGACAATGGAAGAGTTTGAGGAAGCTTCGACCATCATTCATGAAAAAGTTCATGAAAACGCCAATATCATCGTTGGTCTTGTTATTGACGAAAGCCTTGGCGATCTGATCAAGATCACAGCGATTGCAACCGGGTTTGGCGATACCTTTGAAGTCAAGAAGGAAGAAAAGCCTGTTGCTGACATTGAGAAACAGCGTACCCAGATGATGGCGCAGGCAAGTGCCAAGGTCGATCTTGACGTACCAACAATTGTTCGTAATCAACAGAGTGCCGGTGGCTATGGAAGAAGATCGCGTGATCTGCCAAGTCAGACCAGGGACCTGTTTGTTGATGATGAGCAGTTCGATATCCCGACATTCCTGCGTCGTCAGGTCGACTGATCGAACTTTGCTCTGCAAAACAGTTTATGCTGTATCGGTTTTGAGAACCGTTTGGATGTGATGTCGCCGGTTCTCCGCCCGGCAGATGTACAGCTTTCTGTACATTGTAATGTACTCCCGACGACTCCCTCGTCACGGGACCACAAGTGTGGTCCCTTTTCTTTTTGTAGCAAAGACATCAGGCTGTCGGTTGGGCAATTGAGATTCATGTCCTGATTGCGCCTCATTGGTAATTCGCCATCTTGGGATATGTCATTATCCAGCTTCTGCTGTTGAATTTTAGTATTGTTGAGGTGGTTGCGTGTTGAGGTATACTTATCCAGCATTGGTTTGTATTTCTTATGGTTCTGTGAATGCGTGTAGTGATGAAGGCTGAAAATAAGTTTCTGTCGCCAGCTAAAATCAATCTCTGTCTCTATGTCCTGGGACGTTACGCTAATGGGTATCATCGACTGGCGATGGCGATGCAGCGTATCGATCTGTGTGATGAGGTCGTGATTGCTGTCGATGATTCCATGCATGGAGTTGCGACTATCTGTGACTCGGTCCAGTTGGGGGCTGACGAGAAAAATATAGCCAGTTCAGCTGCGGAGCTGATATTGGCTGAAACTGGGGTCACTACCGGTGTTCGGATCAGGATCGCTAAGCATATCCCTGTTGCCGCTGGCCTTGGTGGCGGATCTTCGAATGCGGCAACTGTTCTGATGGGGCTCAATGAACTACTCCATCTCGGATATAATGAAGCTGATCTCTGCCGGTTAGGAGCGCAGCTTGGTTCAGATGTGCCATTTTTTATCTACAGGCGGCCGGCCTGGGCAACGGGTACGGGAACTGAGCTTGAAAAAATGACGATCGCGCAGGACTTTAGCTGCCTGGTCGTCAATCCGGGAATCGCTGTTTCTACCGCGGATGTCTACCGAAGTTTACGGTTGACAAAAGGGGTCGAACTGGCTAACCTTCCGAGGTTTTCAGCGAAGACAAGGGCGGAGCTTTGTGCTTCGCTTCACAATGACCTGGAGCCGGGCGTTGTCGCGAGGTACCCGATCATTGCGGAAATAAAACAGCAGTTGCTGAAACTGGGGGCTCTTGGGAGCCTGATGTCAGGCAGTGGTGCGACGGTTTTTGGTTTGTTTTCCGACTATGAAGTTGCCTGTAAGGTCGGATCTCAACTCGCGGAGACCAGAGGCTGGTTTACCTATGCAGCCAGACCTCTAGGCTAGCAGACTGCAGAGATGACTGCCGGTTTAGCCGGCATTTATATTTTGACTGAAGCTTTAAACTGATGGGGCGTCGCCAAGCGGTAAGGCACCGGATTTTGATTCCGGCATTCCCAGGTTCGAATCCTGGCGCCCCAGCCACTTATTAATAAATACAATTTCAGCGGATGTTAAAGGTGAACAAACACGTGGGAATGATCAAGATTTTTGCAGGGAATTCGAACGAACAGCTGGCCCGTGCCATTTGTCAGAATCTGTCCGTTCCACTGGGAAGTGCCAAAGTCAGAACCTTCTCTGATGGTGAGGTCATGGTTGAATTGGGTGAGAACGTCCGTGGACGCGACGTTTATCTGATTCAGTCAACCTGCTCCCCAGCGAACAATAACCTGATGGAACTGCTGGTTATGGTTGACGCTCTCAAGCGCGCTTCAGCTGGCCGGATCAACGCCGTCGTTCCTTATTTCGGTTATGCCCGTCAGGATCGAAAAGTAGCCCCCCGTGCACCTATTACCGCTAAACTGGTTGCAGACCTGATGTCGGTCGCCGGTATCGACCGTCTGCTGACCATGGATCTGCATGCCGGTCAGATTCAGGGCTTCTTCGATATCCCGGTGGATCATCTCTACGCAGCACCGGTCATGCTTGAAGAAATTCGTCGCCAAAGTCTCAAGGATATCGTTGTCGTATCTCCGGATGCTGGCGGAACTGAACGTGCGCGTGCCTTTGCCAAACGCCTCGACTCAGGGTTGGCCATCATAGACAAGCGACGCAGCGGTCCTAACGTCTCTGAAGTTATGCATATCATTGGTGACGTCAAGGATAAGACCTGTGTCATCATTGACGATATGATCGATACCGCAGGCACTCTCTGTACGGCAGCTTCTGCGCTTATGGAACAGGGTGCTGTTGATGTCTATGCCTGTGCAACACACGGTGTCCTGTCCGGACCGGCACTGGAGAGAATTGCCGCAAGTCCACTTCGTAAAGTCTATGTTACAGATACGATTCCTGTAGAAGATAAAGTCTCTGCATGCGATCGTCTGCAGAGCTTGACAGTCAGCAATCTGCTGGCCGAAGCGATCCGCCGGATTCACAACGCAGAATCTGTCAGCTCATTGTTTGTATAAAGATCTACAGGATCTAACGATTACTCAAAGATGGAGGATAAATAAATGGTCCAAGCAGAATTGAACGTTGAAGTCAGAGAAAAAACCGGTAAAGGTGTTGCCCGCAAGCTGAGAGCTGCTGGTATGGTTCCTGCCGTTGTCTACGGTAAGGACGTTGAGCCACAGGCAATCTCTCTTGATCCTAAAGCTCTGGAAAAAGCTGTCGAAGGCGATATCAATACCCTGCTGAGCCTCAAGGGTGTTCCTGCTCTGGATGGTAAACTTGTCGTTCTTAAAGAAGTCGATTATCATCCGATCAAGCGTGAAATGGTCTGTGTCGATTTTCAGACCGTCAGCCTGAAAGAAAAAACTTCTTTCATGGTTCCGGTTCATACTGTTGGGACCTCTGCCGGTGAAAAGATGGGCGGCTCTCTGCAGCTGATCCGTCATGAGCTGGAAGTTATGTGTCTGCCAACTGAAGTTCCACACAGCATCGAAATCGATGTCACCGCACTGGAGATTGGCGATACCCTTCACATTGAAGATGTTAAAGCTCCTGAGGGCGCAGACCTCGTTTTTGACGTCAATTTCACCGTCATTACCGTTATCGGACATAAAGCTGAAGCGCCTGAGGGTGAAGAGGCTGAAGCTACCGAAGAGTAAGAGCCTCGTTTTTTCGTGAAACTTGTTGTTGGTCTCGGGAATCCCGGCGCGAAGTACGCCGGGACCCGTCATAATATCGGGTTCATGACCGCGGAACGGCTTGCGGAGCTGAATCATATCGGGCTGAAAAAAAAAGGTTTTCAGGCCGTCTACGGAGTCGGTCGGGTTGCCGCACAGGAAACATTGATATTGCAACCGCAGACCTATATGAACTGCAGTGGCTCGAGTGTCAATGCCGCGGTCAGTTCACACTCGGTGACAGCTGAGAATCTGGTCGTCATCTTCGATGATCTCGATTTGCCCTTTGGGCGAATGCGTATCAAGACAGATGGCGGTCATGGCGGTCATAACGGTATGCGCGACATTATCAGTGTCCTCGGCTACCGTAACTTTGTTCGTGTACGTGTTGGAATCGGGCGTCCGGAGCATGGAGATGTAACTAACCATGTTCTCGGTCGCTTTTCTTCGGAAGAGCAGAAACGTCTTCCGGATGTTCTTGATGCGGTTTGTGATGCAGTCTCTGCTGTCCTGTCCCAAGGGGCGCTTGCTGCGATGAACACATATAATAATTTTAGTCTGGACGTTTAACTTTTAACTCAAAAAGAACAGAGAGGCAGAAAACAGATGCAATTGCAAATGTGGGCACCGATTTTCGGGGTAGTCGGATTTGTTATCGCGCTTATCCTTTACAATGTGGTTAAGGCGCAACCAGTCGGAAATGATACCATGCGTGAAATTTCCGAAGATATTCACAAGGGTGCTATGGCTTTCCTTGGTCGTGAGTATCGCGTTCTGGCAATCTTCATTGTCATCGTGTTCATCCTGGTCCTTATCGCCATGGGCTTTCAAACAGCACTTGCCTACCTCGGCGGTTCTGTATGCTCCATGATCTGTGGTTTCATCGGCATGAAGGCTGCGACCCGTGCCAATGTCAGAACCTCTGAAGCTGCCCGTTCTCACGGCCAGGCACGCGCTCTTGAAGTTTCCTTCAACGGTGGCGCGGTCATGGGCCTCGCGGTTGCCTCCCTTGGTCTGGTAGGTGTCGGTGTTGCTTACATCTTCTTCGGCGGCAGCCCTGAAACCGCGAAATACATCAACGGTTTCGCCATGGGTGCTTCCTCCATCGCTCTGTTCGCCCGTGTCGGTGGCGGTATCTACACCAAGGCCGCTGACGTCGGTGCTGACCTGGTCGGTAAGGTTGAAGCCGGCATTCCTGAGGATGATCCACGTAACCCGGGTGTCATTGCTGACAACGTCGGTGACTGCGTCGGTGATACCGCTGGCATGGGTGCAGATATCTTTGAGTCCTATGTCGGTTCGATCATCGCAACCGTCGCTATCGCTGCCGCAGCTGGTCCAGAACTGCTGGCCAAACTCGGTACCGGAGAGGCAGCTCAGGCTGGTGCAATGATTCTGCCTCTGGCTCTGGCCATGATCGGTCTGGTTTTCTCCATCATCGGTATCGCATCGATGAAGGTTCTCAAGGGGATCGATCCTGCCAAGGCTCTGCACTACACGACCTTTGTTGCCGCTATCGGCTTCCTGATCGTTGCTTTCATCTACATCCGATTCAACCATCTTAACAACGGTATCTTCTGGGCGATCCTGGCTGGTACTGTCGCAGGTGTCCTGATCGGTCAGATCACCGAGTACTACACTGCCCACAAGCCGGTTGCCCGTATCGCCGAGGCAAGTAAGACCGGTCCTGCAACCAACATCATCAACGGTCTGGCTGTCGGTCTCGAATCAACCGCACTGCCGATCATCATCATCTGTGTCGGCATCTTCATCGCCAACTACTGTGCCGGTCTTTACGGCATCGGTATCGCTGCCGTCGGTATGCTGGCTACTGTCGGTGTTACCATGACCGTTGACGCTTACGGTCCGATCGCCGACAACGCCGGCGGTATCTCCGAGATGGCTGGCCTTGGTCCAGACGTCCGTAAGATCACTGACGGCCTCGACGCCATCGGTAACACCACTGCCGCTATCGGTAAGGGTTTTGCTATCGGCTCTGCTGCTCTGACCGCTCTGGCGCTGTTCTCCGCCTATGCGACAACCGTCGGTCTTGACAATATCAACCTGATCAACCCGATGGTTGTTATCGGTCTGCTGATCGGTGGCGCGCTACCATTCTTTATCGGCGCTCTGACCATGACCAGCGTCGGTCGCGCTGCCGGTGCCATGGTTGACGAGATCCGTCGTCAGTTCCGTGATACTCCGGGCCTGCTCGAAGGCAAGGAAGGCGTCAAGCCTGACTCCCAGAAGTGTGTTGACATCTCTGCCCGTGCGGCGCTGAAAGAGATGATCCTGCCGGGCGTTGTTGCTGTTATTGCTCCGGTCCTGGTCGGCTTTTTCCTCGGCAAGGAAGCTCTCGGTGGCATGCTCGCAGGCGCAACTCTGGCCGGTGTTCTGCTCGCCCTGATGATGTCTAACGGTGGCGGTGCTTGGGATAACGCCAAAAAGTTTATCGAAGGCGGCCAGCTTGAAGGTGAAGGCAAGGGCGGCGAAGCTCACGCTGCTGCGGTTATCGGCGATACCGTCGGCGACCCCTTCAAGGATACTTCCGGTCCGGCCATGAACATCCTGATCAAGCTGATGAGTGTTGTTTCTCTCGTCATCGCTCCGCTGATTGCTTAATCAGTCAGAGCACATATAGATCAACTTCTGATAGCCGGAGCTTAAGCTCCGGCTATCAGTTTTTCAGAGGAATTAAGTTATGGGTTTCAAGTGTGGCATCGTCGGTTTGCCGAATGTCGGTAAGTCGACCATTTTCAACGCACTCACCTCGGCAGGTGCTGAGTCTGCCAATTATCCGTTCTGTACCATTGAACCGAACATCGGTGTCGTTTCTGTGCCGGACTCCCGCATGAATCAGTTGGCGGAGATCGTCAAGCCTCAGGCCATCCTGCCGACCACCATGGAGTTTGTCGACATCGCAGGTCTGGTGCGCGGTGCCAGTAAGGGTGAGGGGTTGGGCAACCAGTTCCTTGGCCATATTCGTCAGGTTGATGCGATTGCCCATATTGTTCGCTGTTTTGAGGATGATAATGTCGTTCACGTTGACGGTGGCGTTGATCCTCTGCGCGATATCGAGGTCATTCAGACCGAGCTCAATCTGGCTGACATGGATAGCATCGACAAGCGGATCACCCGTAGCAGAAAACAGGCAAAGAGTGGCGACAAGAAGCTGCAGGCTGAAATCGAGGTTCTGGAAAAACTTGAAAAGGCTCTGAATGAAGGCAAGCCGGCAAGCTCTGTCACTCTCGATGCTGAAGAGCGTAAGCTGATCTCCGACCTGCACCTGATCACCATCAAGCCGGTCCTCTATGTCGCCAATGTGGCAGAAGATGATCTGGAAGGTGCTCACCCGTTCGTTGCTATGGTCAAAGAGCATGCCGCATCCGAAGGGGCGGAGATCGTCACAATCTGTGGCAAGATCGAAGCGGAGATCTCTGAGCTTGATGCCGACGAAAAAGCGGAATTTCTGAGTGATCTCGGTCTCGAGGAATCAGGTCTTGATCGGATGATCCGTGCCGGCTACAAACTGCTGGGGCTGATTACTTACTTCACCGCAGGAGTCAAAGAGGTCCGGGCCTGGACCGTGCCTGACGGGGCTCTGGCTCCACAGGCCGCTGGTGTCATTCACACCGACTTTGAAAAAGGCTTTATCCGCGCTGAAGTCACGGCCTTTGAAGATTACATCGCAGCCGGTGGCGAGTCAGGTGCCAAGGAAAAAGGGCTGCTACGCCTCGAAGGCAAGGAATACCGCGTTATTGACGGCGATGTCATGCACTTCCGCTTTAACGTTTAAGTATAAGGTTGTTTTCTGCGCGAGTAGAGCTTTCGGTTCTGCTCGCGCAGAGTCGTTTCTTCCTGCTAATCAATTTTAAGCCTTTACCTGCATTCCTTGACTGTATTGCCCCGATCATCAGTTTGATGCTGCACTGCTGTCGGCCGAGAATTGTCTAATTTTGCGCTATACTTTGATACATGAAAGACCGTATCGAGCAGGTCGCCAACTATTCAGCTCCCATTGGCAGGATATCCGAGGTTCACGGTCCTGTTGCCGTCCTTGAATGTCATCCTCTGCCCCCTCTGCGTCAGGCTCTGTTTTCTCCTGTTGATCACGAGTTCTGTACCTTCGAAGTTTTACAGCATCTTGATTCACTGCATGTCAGAGCGATAGCCCTTCATCGCAGTTCCGGTCTGCAACGCGGAATTCCAGTCTATGATAGCGGTGCTCCGTTGCATGTGCCAACGACAACCGATTGTCTCGGGCGTCTGCTGAATATTTTTGGCGAGCCCCTCGACGGTGGCCCGCCCCTGGTCGCTAAAGACTACCGTAATATCCATAGCCGCCCGCTGCCATTGAGTGAAGCCTCTGCAGCCGGTGAAGTGCTGCAAACCGGTATCAAGGTTATCGATCTGCTCTGTTCGTTTGTCCGGGGTGGAAAAACCGGTCTGTTCGGTGGGGCCGGAGTCGGTAAAACCGTGCTGATCATGGAATTCATGCATGCGATGGCGAAATTGCACAGCGGCTTCTCGGTTTTTGCTGGAGTCGGGGAGCGGATTCGTGAAGGACATGAGCTCTGGCACGATATTCAGAAGGCGGGAGTTCTCGATCAGACAATCATGGTTTTCGGCCAGATGGATGAGTCTTCCGGGGTGCGCTTCCGGGTCGGTCTTGCCGCTCTGGCCTATGCCGAGTATCTGCGCGATGCCCAGCATAAGGAAGTGCTGTTTGTCATGGACAATGTGTTCCGCTTTGTCCAGGCCGGCAGCGAAGTTTCCAGCCTGCTCGGCAGGATGCCGGCAACTGTGGGATATCAACCGACCCTGCCAACCGAGGTAGCTGAGTTGCAGGAGCGAATTCTGTCTACTGCTGACGGTGCCATTACTTCTGTTCAGGCGGTTTATGTTCCGGCCGATGATATGTCGGATCCGGCGGTCAACACCATTCTCAATCACCTCGACACCAAGGTGATCCTTTCGCGCAGCCAGGCGGGCAGGGGGATCTATCCGGCGGTCGATCCCCTGCAGTCGGGCAGCAAATTGATGGACCGGCATGTCCTGGGTGATCGGCATTACGGCATAGCCGAAGGGGTGAGGGAGCATCTGTCCCGCTATCATGAGCTGGAGGATATTATCAGGATGCTCGGTATCGAAGAGCTCTCAGCCGGTGACAGAAAGATCGTCATGCGTGCGCGCAAGCTGCAACGCTACCTGACCCAGCCGTTCTGGGCGACCGCTGCCCATTCCGGCATAGCCGGGGTCTCCGTTCCGCTGGAAAGCACGCTGACCGATTGTGAGCAATTTCTGACCGGGAAGTTGGATGATGTCTCCGAGCAGCAATGTTACATGCGCGGAACCATGACAGGGCACTAGTTTATGCGAACCTTTGTCTTGAAACTGATAGACGCGGTACAGATTGAGGAGATTGTCGACGTCGTTTCCTGTGTCGCCGAAGATGCGTCAGGCCAGTTCGGCATTCAGGCCGGCCATGAGCGGCTGATGACAGCCCTGTCCGTTGGCTTGATCAGGTTAAGAACGGTTGACGGCAGGATCGGTTATCTGGCGATCCCCGGCGCAATCCTCTATTTCTGTGACAACCTGTTGTTGCTCTGTACCAGGTTCTATCTGCGCGGGGATGATTATCGTCGTTTAAGTGAAGAACTCCAGGAAACCCTGGGGCAGGAGAGGGACAAGGTTGAGGAGATCAAGCTGTCACTCCGGCATATGGAGGAGGAACTTTTCAGGTCCCTATGGAAGAGCGAAACAAAAAACAGAAACTGATATCCGCAGCCAGCCAGCAACAGCTGAAGGTTGAACTCGAGAAGAAAACGAGGCGGATGGAGACTGCCGAGAAAAGACGCCAGAGTTTGTTGAGCCAGGCTGTGTCGATCGGGACATTGGGCCTGTTGTTCGTTCTTCCGCCGGTTGCAGGGGCGTACCTCGGACGCTGGCTCGATGATCTCTGCAGCGGCTATTCGATTCGCTGGACGATCAGCTTTATTCTCATCGGTGTGATTTGCGGGATGATCAACGTGTACCTGTTTATCCGCGAATAGTTCTAAGGGAGCCAGCTATGTTCGATGATGGACTCTTATACCGGATCGGACCTCTTGAGATAGGGACGACCGTGCTTACCACATGGTGCATCATCGCGATCATCTGGTTGGTAGTTTTTATCATCTCCCGCCGTCTGCAGGTCAACCCCGGCCCCGTGCAGACGGTTGTCGAGGGGGGCGTACAGGCGATAGAGAATGCGGTCAGCGGGGTGACGCCGCAGTTTAGCACAGTCATCATGCCCTTTATCGGAAGCCTCTGGTTATTTTTGGTTATAGCCAATCTGTCAGGATTGATTCCCGGGGTTCACTCACCGACCAGAGACCTGTCCGCGACGGCAGCGCTGGCTGTCCTGGTTTTTGCCGCGACGCTCTGGTATGGAATCCGTGTTTCGGGAGTCAAGAATTACCTGCATCACTATCTGGTCCCAAGTCCCATTCTGCTTCCTTTTCACCTGATCAGTGAAATTACCCGGACGGTCGCGTTGGCAGTACGTCTGTTCGGCAACATGATGAGCCTTGAAATGGCGGCAATGCTGATTCTGCTCGTTGCCGGTTTCCTGGCTCCAGTCCCGATACTGATGCTGCATATCGTTGAAGCGCTGGTGCAGGCTTATATCTTTGGCATGCTTGCGCTTATCTATGTTGCTGGAGGGATGCAGTCCCAACAGCAGAAAACAGAATCTCGAGGAGGACGTCATGACTGAATTAGCGGATATTGTCCTGGCCTCAACCGTGGCGGCAATTTTTGGAACAGCGATCGGTGCTCTTGCCCCGGCTTTCGCAATGGGTTGGGCGATCAGTCGTGCTCTGGATTCTCTGGCACGCCAGCCGGAAGCTGAACATCCCATTATGCGGACGTTGTTTATCGGCCTAGCCATGATTGAATCGCTGGCGATCTATGTTCTGGTCATTGTGCTGATCGTGCTGTTCAGGAATCCGTTGCTTGAGTATCTGCTGAAATGATCAGTGCTGAAAATGACGGGCATCGTTGTAACGGGGGACGACAGGCGTGGAACTGAACTGGTCGACATTTATTCTTGAAATAGTCAATTTCCTGGTGCTGGTCTGGATTCTGAAACGTTTTTTGTTCCGGCCGGTTCAGGAGATTATTTCCCGGCGGCGCGCTGAAATAGAGGCGAAGATAGCAGACGCCCAGCACCAGCGTGAAGAAGCCGATGTCTTGCGCAAGGAATACGAGAACAGGCAGAGCGACTGGCGCCGGGAACAGGAACAGGCCAGGGCTGAGCTTGCACAGGACCTGTTGCAGGAACGAACCCGGGCTCTTGAAGAGATCCGCGGTGTCGTCAGTGAAGAAGAGAAACGGCAGCGTGCGGCGTTATCCAAGCGGGCCAATAAGGCCATGCGTGAAGCCGATTTCCTGGCCTTGAAAAATGCCACCTGTTTTGCCTCCAGGCTGCTGGCCTCAGTGGCAGGACCCGAAGTGGAAGAGCGCCTGGTCGATATGTTGGTGGCGGAGATCAAGGCAATGTCCAGCGAAGAAATCGGGAAGATAAGAGCTCAATGGGGAACTGTCTCCGGGCCTGTCGAAGTGATTTCCGCCTATCCGCTGCCAGACCAAAATAAGCGCAGGCTTGAACAGCTGTTCAACGAACTGGCGGAACAGGCGCTGTTATTTGCCTATAACCAGGATTCTGCACTTGTGGCAGGGGTCAGAATTGCCTTCGGATCCATGGTTCTACAGGCCAATGTGGCCGATGAACTGGCACTGTTTGTGGAGCATGCTCATGATCGACCTTAGCCGCTATTCAGGGCCGATTGACAACCAGGCAGACTGGCTGAAAAATTATCAGCCCAAAGTGCGAATCGTGGAACGAGGCAAGCTGTTGTCGGTCGGTGACGGGATTGTCTGGATCACCGGACTGCCATCAGCGGCTATGGATGATATCATCGACCTTGAGGATGGCAGCCGGGCACTGGTTTTTGACCTGGCCGAAGATCGGATCGGGGCGATACTGTTGAAGGAAACGGCAGAGCTTACGGCTGGCATCTCTGCCCGGCTTGCCGGGCAGCGGCTGGGGATTCCCGTCGGTGAAGATTTGCTTGGCCGGGTTATCTCACCACTTGGCGAGGCTCTTGATGATGGCGACCCGATGAGACTGGAGACCTGGCATCCGTTGGAACAAAATTCACCACCGATCGCCATGCGCGATTTTGTCCATGATCCGCTCTACTCAGGAATCAAGATTATCGACACCCTGATTCCGATCGGCAAGGGGCAGCGTCAGCTGCTGGTCGGGGATGATGGTTTGGGGCGCAGTTCGCTTGCTATCGACACGATTATCAATCAGCATGGCCGCGATGTTTTCTGTGTCTATGTTCTGATCGGCCAGAAACGCTCTTCTGTGGTCAATACCCTGGCCCTGTTAACGGAATATCAGGCTCTCGACTATACGACGATCGTTGTTGCTGAATCGAGCAGTTTGCCAGGTTTGCAGCATCTGGCTCCTTTTGCCGGTTGTGCTGTTGCGGAGTACTGGATGGAGCAGGGCTATGACACCCTGGTCGTTTATGACGATCTGACAACCCATGCAAGAAATTACCGCGAGCTGTCGCTTCTGCTGCGCAGACCGCCTGGCCGGGAAGCCTACCCCGGGGATATCTTTTCCGTACACGCTCGCCTGCTGGAACGGGCGACCAGCCTGGATTCAGCGCATGGCGGGGGGAGCATGACGGCTCTACCGATTATCGAGACGCAGCAGGGAGAGATCGCCTCATATATCCCGACCAATCTTATTTCCATCACTGATGGACAGATCTATCTCGACCGTGAGCTGTTTAACTCCGGATTCAGGCCAGCGATCGATATCGCCCTATCAGTTTCACGGATCGGCGGTAAGGCCCAGCATCTGCGGATCAAGGAAGAAGCGGGGCGAATGAAGCTGGACTTTTTGCAGTTTCTTGAACTCGAAATATTTACCAGTTTCGGAGCCAGGCTGGAAGCGTCTATGGAACAGGCGATACGGCGCGGCCGGATCCTGCGGGAATTGTTGAAGCAGGATCGTCTGATGCCTCTTCCTGAACAGTTCCAGATGGCCTGGCTGGTTGCTTTTAATGACGATCATTTTAGCAAAGAAGATCCTGATTGCATCAGACAGTCATTGGCGCAGTTACAGGAAATGACTCTAGCGAGTGAGCTGACACTGGACAGTCCAAGGGAGGACTGGAGTGAGGCTGTCAGTGCCTGGTTGCAAGATGAAGCGGAACGGGTGGACGATGAGCAAGCATGAGGAACTGGAACGTAAGCGGCATAGTCTGCAGGAAGTGCGCGAGATCATGAATTCGATGAAAAGCCTGGCGTATCTGGAGATGAAAAAGCTGAGCGGAGTTGTCGGGGTCCAGAATATCATGCGCGAAGATCTTGAAAATGTCGCTGCGGATTTTCTCAACTTTTTCCCTTTTGCTCCACAGCACGATGCGAACAGTCATGATGTCTATCTGCTGGTTGGCAGCGAACGGGGGTTCTGTGGCGGAATCAACCAGCACCTGGTAAAGCAGTTGGAACAGAACGGAACCCTCTCGGCAGCTAGCGTACTGGCAGTCGGACAGAAACTTCAGCAGCTGCTTGAGTCAGACAATTTCACCGCGACCTGTATTACAGGTGCAAGTGTTGTTGAAGAGGTTAATGCCGTCCTCAGTGAGATCGTAGCCTGCATTTCATCACTGTATCGCCGCTTTCCCATGATAAATTTCTATGCAATCTACCATCACGGCCGAGAAGGGCTTTTGACTCGGCAGCTACTGCCCCCCTTTGAAACTCTTTACGGCAGTGTGGTAGAAAAATCCTGCGCTCCACTGCTGACACTTTCACCAGCAGAATTTTTTCTCGCTCTATCTCAGGAATACTTGTTTTGCGCACTTTCAGAAGTGCTTTATATGGCCTTCATGGCGGAGAATTATCAGCGCATGAGCCATCTAGAGGCTGCCGTCAAATATCTGGATGACGAACTTGAAGCGTTAAAGCGGAGATTCAGGATGTTGCGTCAGGAAGAGATTGTGGAAGAGATAGAGGTCATTCTGCTCAGTACCGGATATCTCGATATCCGATCTGCCCCCTAGGCGGGATTTAATCACTAATCTCGATAAAACCGTTGAAAAAAACAGTTGATTGTGCTAGAAGCGTGCTTTCGTTCTTTGCCTGCAAGGCAGGAATGTCCTTGTTCCGGGATGGTCCCGGGGCTGATTAATCCATAAGGAGATTTATTGATGAGAAATTATGAATCACTCTACATCATTCAGCCAGAGCTGGTTGGCGACGAGCTCAACGCACTGGTTGAAAAGTTCCAGGGAGTCCTCACCGAGCAGGGTGCTGAGATTCACAAGCTGGACAACTGGGGCGTGCGTAAGCTTGCCTACCCAATCAATAAGGTTGGTCGTGGCAGCTACATTCAGACTCTGTTCACCGCTGGGCCTGAAGTTATCGCCGAATTCGAACGTCGTCTGCGTATCGACGAAAACATTCTGCGCTTTTTGACCGTCAAAATCGAGGGAGATTTCCCTGCCGAAGCACCAGAAAAATCGACTGCACCGGTAAATGACGATGATGACGATCTGGACGACGAAGAAGAATAATTAAAACGATATAGAGGAGATTGATATATGGCTTTTGAAGGTGGAAATTCTGGTTCATCCGCACCACGTCGTCGTTTCGGACGTCGTAAAATCTGTCGTTACTGCGCTGACAAAAATGCTCGTATCGACTACAAAGACATCGACAGCCTGCGCTACTACCTGACCGAGCGCGGCAAGATCGTTCCACGGCGTATTTCCGGTACCTGTGCAACACACCAGCGCCAGATCGCTGAAGCGATCAAGAACGCACGTCAGATTGCTCTGCTTCCTTACACCGCGTCTCACTCTCTCTAAGAGATCAGAGACGGATTGCGTTAAGAAAGATGATAAAAGGGCAGGCCGCATTATTTACTCTGCTCGCAATCGGCGCCACCCTGATCTGTCTGTTGGGGACAAGCTTTCTGGGGCCGGCAGGAACTTTTCTGAACCTGCTGACTCCACTCCCCGCCGCCTATATCGGGATGCGTTTTGGTCTCCGTAGCAGCATTGTCGTTGTTGCGGTGACCGCCTTGTTGCTGATCAAGTTGGCAACGCTTTACAGTCTGATGGCTTATTTCGGTATGTTCGGTGTTGGTTCTTTGCTGATGCCTTACCTGCTGAGACGTCCGATGTTCTGGGACCGTTCGGTATTTTATACAACGATCGGCTCTCTGGCGCTTACGCTGCTGATGATTGCAACGGTTCTCGTTGTCAGGCATCAGGCTCCGCTGGAGGTTATAGACACGATCGTGCAGAACGAAGTTGATCAGGCGATGCAGGTTTATTCCGTTGCTGGAATCGAAGGCGAACAGCTGCATCAGATGCAACAGGTCGTCGCTGCGATGGCCGACTTTGTAAAGCAGTATTTCTTCGGGCTTTACGTCGGAGCAGTTATGGGACTGCAGTTTTTCTGTCTCTGGCTGCTGCACTTGTTCAAACGGCGGGATTACCAGATTTTCGGAACTCCGTTTTCTCTTTGGAAACTGCCGGTCTGGATGATCTGGGTTCTGATCTTCGCCGGATTTGCAACCTACTCGACATATGTCGTGAAGGTCGGGGCGCTTGAAGCTCTCGGGAAAAACCTGTTGGTGGTTGTACTGCCTCTGTATTTTTTGCAGGGCCTGGCTGTTGTGATGAATTTCATGCGGCGGAAAAATTACCCCGCAGCCATCAAAGGATTGGTTATCGCACTGTTGTTGATACTCAATCCGTTACAAATACTGATTACCGGTGTCGGGGTTTTCGACCTATGGGTTGATTTCCGGCGTCCCCGGACAAAAATTTGAAACTCGTTCCACTATGGAGGAGATAAGATGAACACAAACGTCATTTTGAAAGAAAATGTAGATGGGCTTGGCCAGATCGGTGACATCGTCAGCGTTAAAGCCGGTTATGCCCGTAACTACCTGTTGCCACAAGGGCTTGCCAGTGTCGCTGATGAGCGCAACATGAAAGAGCTTGAGCACCACAAGCGTCAGCTGGCTCGTAAGCTGGAAAAACTGACCAAGGATGCTGAAGTTCTCAAGGCCCAGATCGAAAAGGTCACCTGTGAATTCACTCAGCGCGCCAGCGAAGAGGGCAAGCTGTTCGGTTCCGTCACCAGCATGGATATCGGCGCCAAGCTCGACGCCGCCGGTGTCGAAGTTGATCGTAAGAAGATCCAACTTGCTGAACCGATCAAAACCCTCGGTGAGCACAGTGTCGCCATCAAGCTTGATGCCGGTGTTGTTGCTGAAATCAAGGTTGTTGTCAGCGCTGAAGAAGCCTAAGCAACAAGATTGTTATAAAAAAAGCGGCTGATATCAGCCGCTTTTTTTAACTTCGAGTTTAGTCTGCGTAAAAATCTGCCGCTGCCTTGACGGCTGCTCCCGCTGAGATCTTTGCACCCAGGCGGGACAGAACCGAATCGATAGCTCCCAGGCAGTAGAGGACATTGCGCCTGTTGCAGGCGTGACCCATCAAGCCGATTCTCCAGACCCTGCCAGCCAGGGTGCCAAGGCCCGCACCGATTTCCAGATCATAGCCCTGCAATAGTTGGGAACGAACTTCGGTGTCTTCAACTCCGTCCGGTATTGTCACCGCATTCAATTGAGGCAGGCGCACCTGCTCGTCGACCAGCAGGCCCAGGCCCATTGCTTCAAAGCCGATTTTTAATGCCTGATGATGATAGGCGTGGCGTTTCCAGGCGTTTTCCAGTCCTTCTTCCTTGATGATTAGCAAGGCTTCATGAAGGCTGTAGAGCGCATTGACCGGTGCCGTGTGATGATAGGAGCGTTTACTCCCTTCTCCCCAGTAGCCCATGACCAGGTTCAGATCGAGAAACCAGCTCTGGACCGGGCTGTTGCGCTTGCTGATCTTTTCCTGGGCGGCTGCATTGAAACTGACGGGGGAGAGGCATGGAACGCACGACAAACATTTCTGTGTGCCTGAATAGATGGCATCAACGCCCCATTCATCAACGAGGACCGGTACTCCACCGAGAGAGGTGACTGCATCGACAATCGTCAGACAGTCATATCTGTGGGCGATTTCAACCAGGGTTTTGACATCCGAGAGAACCCCTGTCGATGTCTCGCCATGGACAAAGGCCACGATTCTGGCATCCGGATTGGCTTTCAGGGCGTCCTCCAGTTTGGCCGGGTCAACGGCTTTGCCCCATTCGTCATCGACAGAGACCAGGGTGCCTCCACAGCGGATGACGTTTTCCTTCATGCGTCCGCCAAAGACGCCATTCTGACAGACGATAACCTTGTCCCCCGGTTCGACCAGGTTGACAAAGCAGGTTTCCATTCCCGCTGATCCAGGTGCCGAAACGGGCATGGTCAGTGCGTTTTTAGTCTGAAACAGGTACTGGATCAGTTCTTTGAGCTGGTCCATCAGAACAATGAACTGCGGATCGAGATGGCCGATCGTCGGCCGGCCAAGAGCCTCAAGCACACGTGGGCTGACATCGGATGGTCCAGGTCCCATCAGGGTTCTTTGGGGGGGATGAAAGCTACTGGTCTGCATTGACTTCTCCTTTTTTGCGAATAAAATTGAAGCAGCAACATAACACTAACTTAGACTTCAGGATAAGAACTACAGGGTATTTATTTTTTTCCGACTTGAAATTAGTCACAATTAATAATAAAATACTTATACCCTGTCCAAGACAGGCAAATGAAATCTCTGACATTGCAGGCATGCGTTCTCCCTTCTTCCTGCAGAAATACTCTTTTAAGTTGTCATTGTTTTACAAAGGATTCATATGCTGGTTATGAGATGTCCTGAATGTCAGGAGAAAATTGTTTCGGATTTGCTGGTTGAACTGCGTATTCTGACCTGTCCTCATTGTCATCAGCAGGTCAAAGTTTCAGATATCCAGATCTCGGCCAATGGCATGACCTATGATCGTAATGATCTGGTCAAGCGACTTTTTCACTACAAGAAAATGTTGCAGGAAACGATCGCTGAACGCCACCATGACAAGAGCGTGCTGGCTCAGGCTCCTAAAAAGGGAACAGGCAGTTTTGTCGGTGCTCTGCAGGGGATGATGACCGGTGCACGTAATCATTACCGCCATCTCTTTGATCAGTATGCCGAGGCTCTGGTTGGTTTCCGTGATCATGAGGTCTATTCAAGGTTCGTCAATCTGAGCCTGGATGGCTGCTGCCTGCTGTTTGACGCGTCAGATGCCTTCCCCTCAAAGGGGGACTGCCTGATTCTTGATTTCACCTTGCCTGACAGTGATATCCAGCTGAAACTTGTTGCCAAGGCCTGCTGGACCCAGGTTGATCAGGATGATAATGGTCAGCGCAAGGTCGTCGTCGGGGTCGTGTTCTGCAATATTTCCGATGAGGATCAGAAGCTGCTCTGGGATTATATCTGTTCGGTAGCCGATCGGCAGAATCTCTCTGTCAGCTGTTTATGAACTAAGGCGGGAGATCCTCCCGCCTTTTGGTTTTGGACGTTAGTAATTGATGCCGGCCGCCTCGATATTGGCAGGATCATTGGCATGGCAGGGCGTCACGCCATAGACCATGCCGCAGTTGTTACAGCGGCTTTCCATGGTTTCCATCACGAAGCTGTTGCCGCATGTGCAGCTGATCTGTGCTGGAACCGGCAGTGGCGTGCTGCTGAAACCCATCTGCCTGAGCTTATTGACAATCTGTACCCCGTTACCGAGACTTCCTTCACATCCGTCGTGCATTGCTTTTCCTCCTAAATATGTTCCAGGGTGTCGCCCAGGCGAATTCTGTTTCTCAGGGCGAGCAGTTGATTGTCCAGTTGTTCGAGATAGCTCAGATTCTTGCGTTCGGCCTCGCTCGATTCAATAATTTTTGCAATTCCGCCGTTACTGATGACCAGGCGCCGTTCGCCGAGCAGGGCGAGGATCGGATCGTGGGTGGCCATAAGAATGATCTTTTCTTCCCGGACCAGCAGCTCCAGTGCCTTCTTGCGGTCGATGCCGGCATTTTCTATTTCATCGATCAGGGCGATCGGTGACTTGCTCAAAAAGGCCATGTCGGCAATCATCAGCGCCCGCGACTGTCCGCCACTCAATGAGGTGACAGGGGTGTCGGGGCGGAATTTTTCTCCGGCCAGGTCGTTGGCCTGGTCAAGGATCTGCCTGACCTTTTCGTCGATATCGGCGACCAGACGGCATTCGGCATGCATACGGATGAACTCTTCGGCGCTTAAGTCCATGACGAAGTTCATGTTCTGCGAGAGCTGGGCAACCAGTTTGTGTTCGCTGGAAAAACGCCACTTGCTGTCCGGAACCTGGCCGTTGATGAGGATCCTGCGGCCGGTCGGCGTATCGCCTTGCGCAACCCACTCGATATCAGCGAGCAGGCGGCTCTTGCCGGAACCGGTCGGGCCGACGATACACACAACTTCACCCGGTTTGAGGACCAGCTCGATAACCTCAGGATCTCCGGACTTGTTATGACCGCCGATGATGGTCAGTTCTTCAACCCTGTCGAGCGGATCGTGCAGAGCCAGCATGCCGGACAGAAAGTCTGCGAGACTTGTGCGCAGCTGCTCGCTGCTGACTCCCAGGTCTTCCAGCTCATCAGCTTTGAGCCGGGCTAGGAACTGCTCGAGAGAGCAGTTCTGATCGCCGAGTGAAATCCCGAACGAAGCAAAGAAATCCTCGATGTACGGGTGAGTGTGAAGCAGTTCGAAAAGCGGCTGAGTGTAGAGTTCTTGCTCATTCATCGTTCAATATCCATCTTGCGGATGTTGCCGGACTGATGTTCTTCGCCGATGCGGGTTTCGCCGAGACAGTAGGAGCAGAGCGCCGCCGGCATCGAGAAGCGTAATGTTTTCCCTTTGAGGGTTTCGATATCCGAGGCCTCTTCAAAGAGGCTGGTCAGTTCGAAAGCCCCCTGGCCGGTGATGCCGTTGACATGCATGATGATTGCCCCCGGGTTGACCTGTTTGACGCGGGAGGCAAACACCTCACGTTCAGCCTGGGAGACGATATCCCCCTTGGTGATGACGACGATATCGGCAGATTTGAGCATCGGCCCGATCTTGCGCGGCGTGTTGATACCGCTCAGGTTGTCGATGACGCAGACCGCAGTAATCTCCTTGATATGGGGCGAACAGCGGTTGCACAGTCCGGCGCTTTCGCTGATCAGATATTCACACTGATTGTCCTGCCCCCACTGAACACAGGCTTCAATATTGCTGACGAAATAATGGTCGGGGCAGAGCGCGCCGGAGAGTCCTTTCTGGACCAGCACCCCTTTCTGTTCGTAGCGTTTGTCGTCCTCGGTCAGCAGACAGTCGAATTTGACCACGCCGATCTTGCGCCGGCGAGCCTGAAGGGCTTCTATGACTCGCAGGATGACCGAGGTCTTACCCGAGGAAGGTGGTCCTGAAACGGTTAAAAAGCGCATGGTCTGTCCTTATGCCGAATACATCGACTGTTCGAAAATGGCGTTGGTCCGGCGAATCAGCTCACCGATGTCGTGCTGGTAGATGTAATCCCAGCCGATCCATTTCCACGGGCGCTCATCCATGCGGTTGTCGACCTCCGGGTGGAGTGACGGAAACAGTCCTCTGTGGGAAAGCAGCTCACCAATCTCCCTGCTTGCCAGGAATTCAGCGATCGGCCGGACTTTCTCCAGACTTGTCTTTTTGGTCAGCATGAAGATCGGGCTGATTACGGCTCCATCCTCCGGCCAGACGATTTCGAGCGACTTGACCATGGTGACCATCTTGGTGAAGAAGTAAGGCATGATGGTGACCACCGGCTTCTCTTCTTCGACCCGCTTGGCGTTCTTGACCATCTGCGATGGATGCATCGATTTGAGCATGCAGCGCCCCAGCTTTCTGACGCCCTCTTCACCATGCTCCTTATGGATCGACAGCAGGATTGCGTTGAACAGGTCGAAGTCGCCGACCGGCAGTGCGACCTGTTGTTCGTACTCCGGCTTGAGCAGATCGGCCCAGCTGCGTGGAATTGGCAGATCGCCCAGAACATCGTGATTGATCATGAACACAGCCGGAACCGCAGCGATGATCGAATAATCTCCTTTCGGGTCCTTGATGTCGATAGCGTCGAAGGTCGCATTGACCCTGCTGTCCGTGATGTCACTAAAAGTCCCCTGGTCCTTGAAACGACCGATTGTTCTCTGGTCGAAAAAAGTCTCGAACCCGGCGGAGACAAAGATATCAGGCAGGGCCTCTTCGCTGTCGATCGTCTGAATGTTCTTTTCGATCCAGTCGGCACCGACCGAGGCGGCTTCCAGTTTGTAGCTGACGCTGAGACCGGTGGTTGCTGTGAAGCTCTCGATGAACGCATCAAAGCCTTCAAGCAGTGGTAGCCTGACCGGACAGGGGAGCAGGCCAGTCACCCTGACGTCACTCTGACTGATGTGCATCTTTTTCATGGTGACATCGGCCAGGTTCAGTTGCTCGTCGATCTTCTCCTGGAGGAGTTTCAGGAAATTGTCCGGATCATAATTTCTGGCCTTGGCGGCACGTTCTAACTTCAGAAAGGCAGCGACTGCATTGCGCTGTTTTTCATCCCGGAAGTTCTCAAAACCGTTGGCAATGAATACATCGAGAGTTTCCGGCCAGTGTTCGAGAACCTCTTTTACCGTCATGTCGATACTTAAGGTTGCGGTCGTCATTTATGTTTATCCTTGCAGGCTTGGTTGTCTATTCAATTTGTGCCGTGAGTCTACAGCCTGGCCCGGCGAAAAAAATTGATACAGGTCAAAGTTGAAAAAAATAATTATGACTTTTTTCGTCAGCCATTATCTTAGCATACGTTTGCTGCAGTGATCAGGTTTTCTTGACATAGCTCTATGCCGGAGAGAGTTAAAACTCAATAGTAGGGGAGTCTGACTTACGACAAAGTTTGTCGAAACTCAACGACGCCGCCAGTTGTGAAACTTCTCAAGCCAGTTGAGCAGTTTTTCAGGAGCGTGATTTTTTCTCCAGAGTCCGGCGAGCGCCTTATTTCCTTCAGTCAGGGTGGGGTAGGGGTGAATGGTCGCAAGAATCTTGTTCAGGCCGATGCCGTGTTTCATGGCCAGGGTGAATTCTGCCAAGGTCTCTCCAGCGTGCGGGCCGACGACGGTTGCGCCGAGGATCCTGTCCTTGCCCCGTGGAGTGATGACTTTGATAAATCCCTGGTTTTCCCCATCGGTGATGGCCCTGTCGAGTTCGCTCAGCGGGTAGCGGGTTACCTCGAAGTCGATTCCCTGATTACGTGTCTCTTCTTCGTTGAGCCCGACCCTGGCAACCTCCGGGTCGGTGAAGGTGACCCAGGGAATGATCCGATAGTCGGCCCGGAAAGTTTTCAACGGGCTGAACAGGGCGTTGATGGCAGCGTACCAGGCCTGGTGGGATGCCGTATGGGTAAACTGGTAGGGCCCGGCGACATCGCCGGCACAGTAGATGTTGGGAACATTGGTTCTTAACAGCGGGTCGCTGGCGATGGTTCCGGAGTCGCCGATCTGCACCCCGATCTCTTCCAGACCGAAGCCGGTCACATTGGCCTTGCGCCCGACTGCAATCAGGATCGCATCGAAGGGGATGACAACTTCACGGCCTTGATATTCACAGACCAGGGATTTCTCTGTGTCGTTCAGCCTGATCTCTTTGGCTCTGTGACCAGTCAGGACCCGTGCCCCTTCGCCTTCAAAGCGTTCGCTGATGAACGCAGAAACCTCAGGGTCTTCGCGGATCATCAGGCGTTCGGCCATCTCCACCTGGGTGACAGTGCTGCCGAAGCGGGCAAAGGCCTGGGTCATCTCACAGCCGATCGGTCCGCCGCCAAGGACGATGAGTCGTTGCGGAAGCTCTTGCAGATCCCAGAGGTTTTCGGAGGTCAGGTAGTCGATCCGGTCGAGTCCGGGAAGCGGTGGAATGAAGGGGGAGGCCCCGCTGGCGATGATGATGCTGCGAGTGGTGAGTATCCGGCCATTGACCTCGACCTGGTAAGGGCTGAGGAGCTTCGCCTCGCCCTGCAGACATTCAACCCCGAGCCTGGTGTAACGTTCGATCGAATCGTGTGGTTCGATCTCTTTGACGATCCGCCTGACCCGCTGCATGACAGCGCTGAAATCAAATTCGGTTGTCGTTCTGATAAAGCCGAACTGATCGGCCCGGCGCCCATCGTTGAGGAATTTGGCACTGCGGATCAGGGCCTTGCTTGGGACGCAGCCGGTGTTCAGGCAGTCGCCTCCCATTTTATGTTTTTCGATCAGGGCCACTTTGGCCTTTACTGCGGCCGCGATATAAGCGGAGACCAGCCCGGCACTGCCGGCGCCGATGACGACCAGATTGTAATCAAAGTGCTTCGGTTTCGAATATTTCATGGCGACCTGCGCTGTTTGTAGAAACGGAGCAGTTTCTTTGTCAACAGAGGGAAAATTCCGAGGATGACAAAGGAGACCCACAATTTCGGCGACAGAATCCCGGCCAGGGATTCAATCTGTCCCAGCTGGGTTCCGGCATTGATAAAGACGATGGTTCCGGCGAGCATGCCGAGCTGACTGACCCAGTAAAAGGTGCGCGTCTTGAAAGGGGTCAGCCCAAAGACCAGGTTGATGACAAAGAAGGGGAAGATCGGTACCAGGCGCAGGGAGAATAGGTAGAAGGCACCCTCCTTGGTCACTCCGTCGTTTATAACCTTCAGACGCTCACTGAACCGCCCCTGCACCCAGTCGCGCAGCAGAAACCGGCTGATCAGGAAGGCAAGGGTCGCACCGATGCTGCTGGCAAAAGAGACGACGACCAGCGCCGGCCAGAAGCCGAACAGCGCAGCTCCAGCCAGCGACATGACCGCTGCTCCCGGCAGCGACAGGGCGGTCACGAAGACATAGAGGATGAAGTAAATCGACAGGCTCAGGAGCTGGTGCTCATTGTAATACTGGCTGAAGGCGGCCTGACGCGTTTTGAGCTCACTCAGGGTCAGGTAGTGGTGCAGGTCAAAGACAAAAAACAGGCCGATCAGGATCAGAATTACCAGAAAAAACAGTATTTTTTTTGTGCGGCCTGACATCGTGACTCATCTCCTTCGGTTGTCTGCCTAGTTGCTGCCCGTACGACAGACAAATGACTAAACGCCATCGCTATGATATGGAACAATAATATCAGATCATTATTTTCAGTATAAGGTATCGCCCTGTAATGAAGCTTTGATAGCGCTTCTTTAAAGATTTGGTAAAGAAAATAATTGCCCGGATTTCGTGCTTACGTGGTGACGCAGAATGTTTGATTGCTGTCGGGCTGTGCGCATGGCAGAATGACCGGGGTTGACCGTGCCCGGAGACTATTTGGCACGCAGACCTTTAATCACCGAAACAAGAGTCGCGGGGAGACGAGTTGATGGATAAAATACTGCTGGAAGAGGGAACGGAACTGCTGATCGATTTTGGCAAGCGAGGTGGGCTGGTTCCGACCGTGGTTCAGGATGTGCGCGATGGCAGCATTCTGATGCTGGCCTATGTCAATGATGTAGCGCTGGAGACCACATTGTCCAAGGGGATGGCGACCTTCTGGTCGACATCACGTAACGCTCTCTGGACCAAGGGGGAAACATCCGGAGATTATCTCAAGATCGTCGAGATCCTGACCGATTGCGATCAGGACGCCTTGATCTACCGGGTTGAGCCGCAGGGGGCTGGAGCTTGTCACACCAGGGACCCGGAGACGGGGCAGACAAGAGCGAGTTGTTTTTACCGCCAGGTTGATCTGAACGACCGTACCCTGAAAAAAGTCCGTTAAACGGCGGTTCTGAGCGTCTGTCCAATTTTCAATCGGCCGATTCTGGGGTAAAATTAATCATCCCTGATTTTATCGGACGTCTTATGGGCAGATTCTTGACATTGACTCGGGCTTACCTGATCTGCTTTGCTCTGTTGGCGATGTGGGCGGTGTTTGCCTACGTCACCATGCACAGTCAGATCAAGGGGGAGCAGAAGTACGCGGAGTTGATCAATATCAGCGGCAAACAGCGGATGTTGTCGCAACGTACGGCGCTCTATACCTACCGTTATCTGTTCGAGCCGCGCGAGGTGGATCTGGTCGCTCTGATGGAACACAAAGAACAGATGCAGCGGGATCATTTCTATCTGGTCGAACGTATCCCCTCTGATGAGATCAGGGACTTTTATGCTTCCCGGCAGTTGAACAATAAACTCAATGATTATTTCGTCTTGCTTGACCTGTTCAGCACCGATCCGGATCCGCAGTTGGCGAAGCAGGTTGAGAAATATGCCAGTCGCATCCTCCCAGATCTGGATGCTGTCGTTGTGCTGCTGGAAAAGGAGAGCGAAGCCAAGACCTCGGAACTGATGCGTCTGGAAGGCTATATCCTGGCCGGATCCCTGTTGACGCTGGTTCTCGAGGCCCTGTTCATACTGCGTCCGGCGCTGCGCAAGGCCAATATTGAACAGGCCCGAATCGATCACATCGTCAAACGCCAGACCGGTCACCTGCGCATCTACAAAGAGCTGTTTCTGAATACTCATGACGGGATTCTGGTCACCAACCGGGACAACAAGGTGGTCGATCTGAACCCTTCCTTCGAACGTATCACCGGCTACAGCAAGGACGATATCAAGGGGCAGACGCCAGCAATTCTCAAAGCAACTCACCTGAAGCCGCAGTTCTATGAAAATTTCTGGCGCGAACTTTATGACAAGGATCATTGGACGGGAGAGTTTGTCAATCGCCGCAAGGATGGGTCGGTCTACTATCAGTTGAGCTATATCTTTATTCTGCGCGATGAAGCAGGACGGATTTTTCGCCATGTCGCCATTATCCGGGACATCTCGGCGCTCAAGGAAGGGGCCAGTCACTTCGAATACCTCGCCCTTTACGATGTCCTGACCGGGTTGCCCAACCGAACCTACCTGCAGAGCCAGATTCAGAAAGGGATCGAGCGGTCCAAGCGTTTCAGGATGCAGATGGCTGTCGCATTACTGGATCTCGATGGTTTCAAGGAGATCAATGACACGCTCGGTCACCGGGTTGGTGACCTGGTGCTGAAAAAAATTGCCCAGATTCTTCAGGCGAGTGTCCGCGGGATCGATACAGTCGCCCGCATCGGTGGCGATGAATTCGTATTGTTGATCGAGCAGATCAAGGGGCGCAAAGATCTGATCCCGCTGGTGACCGAGATACACAGACGCGTTGCCGAGCCCTTTGAGATTGAAGGGCAGAGAATCATCGTCGACTGCAGCCTGGGGATATCCCTTTATCCGGAAGATGCCACAGGACCCGAAGATTTGCTGCAGCACGCTGATGCTGCCATGTATTACGCCAAGAAACATGGCAAGGGGCACTTCAGAGTCTATGATCCGGAGACGATGGCGGAAATGTTTGAATCGGTCAGCGTCCGGCAGATGACGGATCGATAAAATTGAATTTTTCCGACAATATATTTTTTTATAAAGGCTCAAGATCATCACTTTTATTGTGTGTTGCAGGTTGGAGAATCTTAACCCCAATCTGGTAGTCTAAGGGACACCGGGAGGAGTCCATTAGATCGCATGTCGCAACTGAGAAAACACAGAAAACTAAGAATGTAGACTGCTGTTTTGACCAATCGCCGCAAGGTTTTGGTCAAGACGCGGTGTGGTTCAACCAAAGACTGAGAAAAAAACTTAGACCTCGAATATATTGGCGCGAGTTATCTTGACTCGTTGAGCTCTGATGTGTCTATTTAGGGATTTAATTCTTCTTAGTTATCAAGGATGTTTGTGAATGGTTAGTGTCTTATTGGTCGATGACCATCAACTGTTCCGTGAGGGGATAAAAAGCCTCTTTGCGGACAATGAGAGGTTTAATGTCGTGGCCTGTGCTGAGGGGGGGGAGCAGGCTTTGGCGCTGGCCAAGGAACATCGGCCACACGTTATCGTGATGGACATAGCAATGCCGGATATTAACGGCATCGATGTTACAAAGCGAATCATGAATGACTATCCACAGACCAAGATTGTCGGTCTCTCAATGCATGGTGACCGTCATGTTGTAACAAATATGCTCAAAGCTGGAGCGGCCGGTTATCTTTTGAAGGAAGATGCCTTTGATGATCTGATAAAGGCGATTGATATCGTCCTGCAGGGCAAAATCTATCTTCCGGAAAAACTGAGTTTACTGGTGCTTCAGACTCTACATACTGAAGAGACCACGGTCCAACTGACGAATCGAGAAACCAGGGTCGTGCAGTTACTCGCTTCCGGTGAGGGAACCAAGGAAATAGCGGATACTTTATCGATCAGTGTCAAAACTGTCGAAACTCACAGAGCGAATGTCATGAGAAAGCTCAATTTGAATAACCTTGCCGATCTGACTCGTTATGCGATCCGTAACGGGCTTATCGTTCCCTGATGTTGCCCCTTTGATCTGCGATCTGATTTTATGCTGGAAGAATCACCTCGAATGGAGTTGCCGAAAAAGGTGGCAGTGAATCCGGAATAGAAAACAGTTTTGTCAGCTAACTGCGAGATTTAAATAGTTTTTAATTGTCTCATTCTCTTTAATTCAAGTCCAAAAAAACTTATCTCATCTCATAATGCCTCAGGAAAATCCCTAGTCCTGATCAGGAATATCCTCAGAAGATCATAGGAAACAGCCCGATTGTTGATCTTTCAATCGGGAGTATACTGCTGTACAGCAATCGTCAATTGACGATCTTTAATAGTTTTGTCAGTGAAAGCCCCTGAACTGAGATAAGGGTTTTTGCTGATTATTTTGTATTTGAAGCATCATTTTTAGCCATCGGTCAGGTAAGAAAAATGGTTGTTCAGGAACTCCAAGGACGCGATGAAAGCTATCTCAATTTAAATAGCTATTCAAAAGTCATAATTCTGCAAAATCGCAAGCATGAAATCATTTATATGAATGAGGGAGGACTGCGATACTTTGTCAAGGACCGTAAAAACGTTCTTGGCAAAACCTGCTACAGCCTGTTCGGCTCTACCAAAATGTGTCAAGGCTGCCCAAGGCAAACTGTCCTTAATACCGGCAGCAGTGTTACTGAAAACTATCGTTCTCATCAGGGAGATGGGTGCATTGATTTTCAGGTTTCTCCTATTTTTGATGAAAAGCAGAAATTAAAATACACCCTTCTTTCATTCAAAACCTTTCTTGAAGATCTCCCTGAAGAAAATCAACTTATGGCGACCCGATGTATTTCCACATTGGTCCTGGATCATCTTCCCTATGCCTGTATTCTGTCTGATGCCGAGTTCAGGATGACCTATTGGAACAGATCTGCCGAAACGATCTTCGGTTATTCCTCAAACGAAGTGATTCATCAAAATTTTTTCAGCAGTGCTCTGCTTCATGAACGGAATCCTCAGCTCAGTGCCCTGGATGCCAGACTTCATTTAACCGGGGAGACTATCTTTTATCAAAAGGAGCATCTGACTAAAGACGGCCAGAAGATTGTTTGTAACTGGACCGATATTCCACTGGTTTCAGAAGATCAACAAATTAACGGCTTTTTGTCTGTGGCTCATGATGTGACCGAACAACACCATTATCGTGATCAGCTGACTTTCCAGTCGACACACGACTGGTTGACGCAATTACCGAATCGAAACTGGTTTCGAACTTATCTTGATGAACAGATATCGGTGGCGGCGAAAGAAGGAGCGCGACTGGCACTTGTCTTGATTGATTTGAACCATTTTAAAGATGTAAACAGCAATCATGGTTACCTGGCTGGTGATCAGGTTCTGAAGATGGTCGCTGATCGTTTTAAAAGTTATTGTCCATTTTACAAATTTGCCCGGGTCGGCGGCAATGAGTTTGCGGTCCTGCTAAAAGGTTTTCAACGTCAGAATGATATCGTCAAGAGTGTTCGTAACATCTTCAACGTATTGAGCGCTCCGATTTTCCTGAATGATTGTGCGGTTGAGATCAGTGCCAGAGCAGGGGTAGCCTGTTTTCCTGAAGATGGCATGACACGCTTTGAATTGTTTCCCAAAGTCGATTTTGCCCTGTCTTCGGCCAAAGACGATATCCGCGCTGTTCATTTTTATAATCAGCATTTGGACCGGAGATCTGAAGATCGTTTGCAACTTATGGCTGATTTACGTCATGCCATCGATCTGAATCAGATCGAACTGGAATATCAGCCTAAAATCTCCTTGATTGATCATCGCTTGACCGGGTTTGAAGCGTTGGTTCGCTGGCAACATCCCAGGTTCGGCCGAATTTCGCCAGATAGATTCCTGCCTTATGCCGAAGAGAGTGATCTGATCTTACCGCTCACCCGGAAAATCCTGGAGCTGGGTTTGAGACAGTGGCGTAAAATGGTCGTTGCCAAGCGTCCGGTTCCGATAGCAATCAATCTTTCTCCACGATTGCTCGTTGATGAAGCCATTCCGGCTCTCCTGTCACGGCTCATGGAAAAATATCGTATTCCTTCTGACATGCTTGAAATTGAGCTGACCGAGACGGCGATTATTGCCGACCCTGTGCATGCCGGGGCCATTCTTCAGCGTATTTCCGAACTGGGGATCAGGCTGGCCATCGATGATTATGGCACCGGGTTTTCCTCGCTGACGTTACTGAAAAAACTCCCAGTTGACGTGCTGAAAATCGATATGAGCTTCATTCAGAACATGCTGGCCAGTGATCAGGACAAAATTATTGTGCAGTCGACCATCGACATGGCACACGGACTGGGGTTGCGAGTCATTGCCGAGGGGGTTGAAGACGAGGCAACCATGGAACTTCTGGCCGATCTCGGTTGCGATGAAGTTCAGGGCTATTACATTGCCCGTCCGTTAGCCGCCGCAGCGGCTCGGGTGTGGCAACCGAAAATCGTTACCAAGGGCTAGTTTTCGGCAGCGACTTAAAATTCTCCCACGTACATCATTTTTCTGGGAGGCGAGTTCATAACACAAGGAGTTTTCATGACTAAACAGGCCAAAACTATCATCAGGAGAACGCAGAGTGACAGGGAACAAGTCACGACTGTCCAACGCCTGCAGAGTATTCTGGCCAACAGTCCTGCCGTGACCTACACACTTAAGGCTGATGGACATTTTGAAACGACCTTCACCAGTGACAATATAGAAGAACTTAGCGGTTATAAGGCAGAAGATTTTTTTAGCGATCCTGACTTTTGGAAAAGCAGAATCCACCCTGCCGATCAGAAACGAGTCGTTGATGAGCGTTCGCAGATATTTGCAACAGGCTCTCTCCTCTATGAATATCGTTTTCTCTGCAAAAACGGTCAGTACTCCTGGATTCGCGATGAGTCGAAACTGGTGAGAAACCAGGGGCCATATCCCGATGAAGTCGTGGGGAGCTGGCTTGATATCACTCACCTTAAAAATAAGGAGCAGGCTCTTAAACGGAAAGAACGGGAGTTTCATGCGGCTGAGAAAATAGCCCATATCGGATTCTGGAAACTTGAGTTTGGCACTAATGTTCTGACCTGGTCACCGGAGATGTCTGCCATCCTTGGCTATCCACCTGAGGTCGAGAGGAAACAATACAAACTGACTCACTCTGCGATACACCCCGATGATCGGACTTTCGTGGCACAGGCCATAGATGATGCTGTGCGGAACATGAGTCCCTACTCTATAGAATGCCGGATTGTCAGACCGGATGGTGAACAGCGTCATGTTTTTGTACAGGCTGAAGTCTGCCGTGATGAACAAGGCACCCCGCTTTACCTCAGCGGTATTCTGATCGATGTGACCGAGCGTAAACGCAATGAACAGACCCTCTACCATTCGCAGCAGACCAACCGCGCGTTACTCAACGCCGTGCCCGATGCACTTGTGCTTATTCAGCTTGATGGAACCGTTGTCGATGTAAACATCGGGATGGCTCAGCGGTACGGCTTGACTCGGGAGGAAATGCTTGGCCGGGACATCCATGAAATACTTCATCCGGAGGTGGCGCAAAGGGGTAAACAGGGCCTGGCTGAGGTTGTGAAGACCAGACAGCCACATACCTTCAGCATGTCTCATGACGGTATGTTTCAAGAGAACTATCTGGCTCCGGTGTTCGATATCGATGGAAAGGTCATTCAGGTTGCTATCGTTTCACGAGATCAAACAGAGAAGTATACGCACGAGCGACAGATTGAGGACTATCAAAGAAAATTACGGGCCCTGTCAGCGGAGCTGACTATGGTGGAGGAACGGAAAGTTCATGAGATCATTGATTCTCTGCACGATAATGTCGGCCCGCTTCTTTCCCTTGCTAGTCTCCGCACCAACCTGCTGAAGAGCCGGGAACAGCTTCGGGAAAAACAGCAGGCGCTTGATGAGATCTCAGCATTGCTGAAGCAAAGTATCGGATCAATACGTACCGTCATTTCTGATCTCAGGCCTCCTCTGCTGCAGCAGCGTCCTTTTGCGGCATCGATCACCTGGCTTGCCGAATTTTTTCTGATGAAAAACGGGATCCGTTTTACCTTCATCGAGGACGGTGAACGGCAACTTCTCGCCGACAATTCTCAGATGATCTTATTTCATGTCTTACGCGAACTGATGATCAATATCATCAAACACTCCGCTGCGACAGACGTGGACGTCAAGCTCTGTTGGTCTGCAGAAAGGGTGTGCATCAAAATAGCGGACAACGGGGTCGGTTTCGACGTGACGGCTCATAGTGCAGGCAGTTACGGATGTAGTTTGGGACTTTTCAGCGTGCATGAACGGCTGTTGTATCTTGATGGCGATGTTGAATTTAAATCACAGCCAGGAAAGGGCACCAAGATCACTGTATGCGTTCCTCTGACCGCTGACAGGCACGACCGAAAAAAATAATGAACAAGCCTGAAACCATGAATCAGGCATCACATAAGGCTTTAACTTTCTAGATAGAGGAGAGTGGATATGAAATTTTCTCTGAACAGGCTGAAACTTAGCCAACGTATCGGTTTTGGCTTTAGCCTGTTGATACTCCTGCTGATCGCTATGGGTGCCCTGGCTATCGTCAATATGCACCGGGTTGCCGGTCAATCGACAGTACTTGAGCAGGAATATGTTCCTGCAGTCGATATTGCCAACCAGATTGAAGGTACGGCTCTGGAGATCATGTTCGAGATGCGTGGTTATGCCTATACCGCTGATCCGCAGCAACTCGCCAGTGCGCGCGATCTGATGAAGAGTATGCACGGTTATTTCAACGATGCTGAAACCCTGGGAAAATCAGCAACGTCTTTGACCGGGCTGCAGGAAAATATCAGCAGAATCGAGGAGCAACTTGTCCAATACGAAAAATTGGCGGAGGACGCAGTCGCTAACAATGCGGAGATTGCCTTCTCCCAGCAGAAACTGTCCAGTGCCGCGAAAGAATACATGGAAAACTGTCAGGCCTATCGTAAATCCCAGTGGGAACTGCTGAACAGTGGTCTTTCGACCGGGGTTGCCGCCAGCCGCATCCAAGGTCTCGTCGAAAAGGTATCTGCCATAGATGATGTTATCGCTGCCGGCAATGATGTCCGGATCACCATTCTGCGTACTTTGCTAGAACGCAATCCGCAGCTCCTTGCTGCATCCGGCGCTGATTTCTCAACCATTGAAAGCAAACTTCAGCAGCTGACATCGATAACCGCTAATCCGCAGGAACTGGAGACACTGCAGCATGCAAGCCGTGCTGCACAGGATTATAAAAGCAATACTGAGCTTTACCTGGATAACTGGTTGAACAATCAGGATCTGGCGAAAAAGCGAACCGAGTTGGGAAACTCCGTGGTTGCTGAAGCGCAGAACATTTCACAGGAAGGGATAAAGGATACCCGGGGAATGGCGGTTCGGGCGATTTCGCTGCTCGACTCCGCAGATCTGGTTTTGAAAGGCGGACTGATCGCGGCGATTCTGATCGGTGTCGCGGTCTCTTATATTATTTCCCGAAGCATCACCAGACCACTTCAGCGGGCATTTGGTGTCATTGCCGGATACGGCAAAGGAGATACCCGCGACCAGGATCTGCCTATGGGAACCAAGGTCAACTGTTCAAGGATCCACAACTGTGGCCAAAAAGATTGTCCGAGCTACGGTCATGAAGGTTACTGTTGGGTCGAGACCGGCACCTTCGGCCCGACGCCGGTATGCATCAAGCTGAAAAACGGAACCTACAGCGACTGTCGACAGTGTAGTGCCTATCACGCTCGGGATGAGATTACCGAACTTGGTTCAGTCCTGGTGGGGATGGCCAGAAGCCTTCAAGGCCGCAGTGAGCTGGCGGATGCAATCGCCCGCGGTGACCTGAGCCTGGAGGTTCCGGTGATGTCTCAGGATGATCAGCTTGGCATGGCATTGAAGGAGATGTTGGAAGAACTGCGCGAAATGGTCGGTGGTATTCAGGTTGCCGGTGAACAGATTGCCACAGGCGCAACCCAGGTGGCTGATGCCAGCCAGTCTCTGTCACAGGGCGCTACGGAATCTGCGAGTTCACTTGAAGAGGTGACCGCATCGATGAATGAGATGGCCGGCCAGGTACGAATCAACGCCGAAAATGCCCGCGCCGCCAACCAACTCTCCAGTGAGTCAAAACAATCAGCGGAGAAGGGGGATCGGCAAATGGCGGAGATGGTGACGGCGATGGATGAGATCAACCAGGCCGGCCAGAATATCAGCAAGATTATTAAGGTTATAGATGATATTGCCTTTCAGACCAATCTGCTGGCACTGAATGCTGCAGTGGAAGCGGCACGTGCCGGACAGCACGGCAAAGGCTTTGCCGTGGTCGCCGAAGAGGTACGGAACCTTGCCGTACGCAGTGCCACTGCGGCTCAGGAGACGGCAGAACTGATCGAAAGATCGGTTTCTCTGACCGACAAGGGGAACCTGATGGCTCAGCAGACAGCCAGTGCTCTCAAGGAAATCATGGGAAGCACGAACAAGGTTTCGGACCTGCTTGAAGAGATCGCCGCTGCTTCCACCGAGCAGGCCCATGGAATCAGCCAGGTGACGACGGGTCTGTCGCAGATTGATCAGGTTACTCAGCACAACACGGCCAGTGCCGAGGAAAGTGCCGCAGCCGCTGAAGAGTTGTCCGGTCAGTCACTCCAGCTGCGAGAAATGCTCACACGCTTTGTGTTGCGACAGGATTCTCAGAGCATCAACAATAAGACACCACAGCTGCCTGTTAGTGGTACCTCCAGAGTGGTTGACAATAAACAATGGTCGGAGTTGAAGGCTGTAGCCAGAAAACCCCAGATAGCTCTGAATGATGAAGAGTTTGGCAGATATTGAGAGGCTTACTCAATAAACAGTCAATTGAGTATATTATTACCTGACAATATATCAAGGCAAGGACTGCATGAAAAAGCAGGGGTGCCGCACCATTGCGGCACCCCTGCTTTGCTGTTATTACTTCTTGAACATCTTGATATCGCCGACGTTGAGGTCTTTTTCACTGACATCAACCGGGCTTAGGAACTGATCGCGGAAGCCTTCTTTCTCGATCAGCAGGGAGTATTCCCCCTTCTCCAGCTTGTTGAACCAGAAGTCGCCGTAGCTGTCGGTTTCGGTGGTTTCTACAGCACCTGTCGTCAGGTTGGTGGCGGTGATCTTGGCGCCTAAGGTGCACTTGTCTTCAGCCGGATCATAGACGGCACCGGCGATGAAGCGCTTGGGCAGGCCGATGTAGAAGACCCGTGGTTTGACGTCGGCTTCAGGCTTGAGTGGTTCGGCCTGGGCGATCAGCGCCTTGATCTTCGGATCGTCCTCATCGCCAAAGACCATAGCATCGGTCGGGCAGGCGTCGACACAGCGCGGGATCTCGCCGACATCGAGCAGGTGGGCGCACATGGTGCACTTCTGCATGATGTTCAGCGAGTCGTTGAAGTAGAGGACATCGTCGTAAGGGCAGGCCGAGATGCACATCTGGTGACCACCGCACTTGTCCGGATCGATGATGATGATGCCGTCGTCGCGCTTATAGATCGCTTTGTTGTTACAGGCATCGATACAGGGGGCATCTTCGCAGTGCTGGCACATGGAGTGCTCGTAGGTGACCCGAACTTTAGGCACCTGACCACGGACGTTGTCCCTGATCTTGTTCCAGAACTGGCCGGTGTCGGGCTGGGGCTTGGCGATCGGTGACCAGTCGTTGCCGACATGTTCGTCCTTGCAGGCCACCTGGCAGTTGTAGCAGCCGTTACACTTGTTGTAGTCGAGAATCATCACCTTGCCCATTATTTACCTCCTATCACTGCATCAATGCCAGGACCGGCCGTCGGGTGGAATGGCCGCTCAAATGCTTCAGGATATTTGCGTTTCAGACCTTCAAGGTCGGTCTTCTCGATATCGACCAGGAAGCCGGAAACGGCGTGGCCGACGGCATTCTTCGAGGTGACGTTACGCGGGACAATGGTGTTGATCGCGCCGCCGCGGTCGATCTCACCCGAAACGATCGGATCCCACTTGGCGCCGTGGTCAATGTAGACGACGCCCGGCATGATCCGCTCGGTGACATAGGCGCCGGCGAGGACGGTGCCGCGCTCATTGAAGATCGAGACGATGTCGCCATTCTTGATGCCGTACTTCTCGGCAGTCTGCGGGTTGATCCAGGTCGGATGGTACTGGTAACCGTCAGGCCCGGTGACCTTGCAGGTCTCAATCTCACGCAACCAGGTGATATCCTCATGCTGGGAGTGGACGCTCCAGCGCGGGTGGTTGGAGACGACCAGCAGCGGGTATTTCTTGCCACGTTCGGTTTCCAGGGTCTCTTCGTGGAGAGGACCTTTGGGGATCCACTTCGGCACCGGTGGCCGTTCGATATCGTCCGGGAAGTGTTTTTTCAATCCGGAGGCTTCGAATTCGAGCAGCCCGCTCGGGGTGGTCAATGGATACTTCTTCGGATCCTTGTAGAAGTTGTAGAAGCCGGCCGGAACTTCTTCCCAGTTTTGGGCGGTCGGGACCACGTAGTAGCCCTTTTCGTTCAGCTCTTCCCAGCTGACCAGGTCAGCACAGCGGGAGGTCTCCCAGCCGTACTTGATCAGTTCGGGGATGGTTTTGCCACCGGTGTACTCTTCGAGCAGGCCAAGACGTTCGGCGATCATGCAGGCGATCTCGTAATCGGAGTAGGACTCGCCCAGAGGTTCGATACACTTGTGCTCAGGGAAGAGCAGGTTGTACTGGCCGCTGAAGATATCGGCGGCGATATCGTCCTCTTCCAGCTTGGTGTTGACCGGCAGGATGATGTCAGCCATGTGACAGTCGTTTTCCATCCAGGGGTGCTGGGCGAAGATGAACTCGATATCCTCGTGGCGCATCGCCTTGATGTAGTCGTTGCCGGCGTTCCAGCAGGTGATCCAGGATGGGGAGTCGGTCCAGACCATATGGATCTTGGAGCAGCCTTCGGCCGGATACTTGTAGTGGACGAACTGGTTGGTGCGGTTGGCGGTCTCCGACTCACAGCCGTACCAGTCGCACTCGCCTTCAAGGATCGCCTTCGGAATGAAGGTTTTGGGCAGGAAGGACGGATGGTTCGACTCGTCCGGGTGGCCGCCGGTGTAGGCCTTGCGTAAGTTCGGCACGCGCAGCGGCTTCGGCTGGGCGTACTGGTCCGGCTTGTCGAACAGGCCCCATTCGATCATCTTGCACTGGTTCTGTCCCGGTTTGCCGAGGCCCTGCATGGCCAGGCAGAGGCCCTGCAGACGGGCCGGTTCGGTCGCGTAAGGTCCCCTGATGCCAGGACCGCCGTTCCCGATGACAACGGTGGTGCGCTTGCTCGCCCACTCTTCGGCTAAGGCCTTGATGGTCCGGGATGGCACGCCGCACTTCTCGGCGGCCCATTCGGGAGTTTTCGGCACGCCGTCCTCATCGCCCATGACGTAGGCTTCGAACTTGTCGACGCCGATGGCGTGGGTTTCGAGGTATTCCTTGTCGTAGGTGCCATGCTTGAACCAGTGGTAGCAGATCCCCAGGTAGAGGGCGGCGTCGGTATTCGGCAATACCGGAATCCAGCGGTCGGCATGGACGGCGGCGGCGTAGTTGACGTCAGGACAGATGTAGATCTGCTTGATGCCGAGCTCGGTGTACCAGTAGCTTAAGCGGGAAGGAAGCTGGCCCTGCCAACCCCAGGGAGTGGTTTCCTGGTCACAGCCCCAGAACAGCAGCAGCTCGGTATTCTGGGCGACATCGTAGAGCAGGTTGCTCTGTTGCCCCTGGCCGACCGGCTCGCAGCCCCAGAAGTGCTTGCTGCCCCACCACCAGCCTTCCCAGCTGTCCGGCTGACGGATCTGCAGGGTGAAGCCACCCCACTGGCGCAGCAGCTTGCGGCCGGCACCGTGACAGGCCTGGACGACCTTGTTCTCGCCGTGCTGGTCACACTGGTAGAGCAGGGCGGTCGGGCCGTAGGTGGCCTTGATCCGCTCCATTTCACTGACGATGATATCGAGGGCTTCATCCCAGGAGATCCGCTCGTATTTGCTCTTGCCGCGGTTTTGAGGGTTGCGCTCACCGTTCGGATCGAAGTCGACCCGTTTCATCGGGTAGCGGATCCGGGCCGGGGAATAGACACGTTTCTTATATGCAAGGGAATAGGGAGGGAGAAGGGTTTTCATGCTCGGTTCAAAGGTCTTGCCGCGAGCTTCGAATTTCCAGGGGTTCATATCCTTTTCAGGATCGTATTTCCAGTCATAACGCATCGGTCTGATACGCAGGATCTTGCCGTCCTTGACATCGACCATCGATGCATTGGAGCCGTTCTCGGGAACACCGCAAAAGCTGATATCCCTGATCAGCGTTTTACCTAAGACATCTTCTGGACCTTTCTTAGCCATACATCCTCCTTACAGTTAATAGATTAACTACGATGATGTGACGCGCTGCTGATCTGCCTGAGTTCGCTCTCCTTTCGTCATTGAATGTGCTTCGTCATGAAGCCGGTATTTTTAAACTGCCTGATCTGAAACTGTGACTTGAACGGTTTTTTACTTAAGTCTGATAAACCATGAATGCGCTAAAAACATACATCTAAAACAATCCAGTTTCTTTGCAGAAATAAAAAAAATATTGCAAAAGTTGATAAAAAGAAAGTGTCTGATTTCATGCGTGGGTTGGGCCTTATATGATTCTACACAGATTTTTGAGGCTTTTTATGGAATGTTGAAAATATACAGTTTTTTATAGTGGCCGGTCTCGGTATAAGTTTGGACAGCAGGTTTTTCTTTGCAAAACACGACCAGCAGCACTACAGCTGCACCGCATTTAATAGTATTATCTATACATGACAAAAATTCCTCCGGAGTGACTTTAAGGCGCTCATCAGCTGCAGGATCACGGGGTCTATGAAACATCTAAATCGATTATTATGTACAGCCGCAGAACTCAAAAAACTTCTGACACAGGATCAGGTCACGCTTATCGATGTCCGCGATCGAGATGATTATCTCAGTAGCCATATCGCAGGAGCGATCAATCTTCCGCAGCTGTTTTATTACCTCGCCGAATCAACGCCAGAAGGTTTGGAGATGACCCATTTTGAGCTGGGCCTGCTGATGCGCAAAGCAGGCATCAGTAAAGAGAAGCCGGTGGTTGTCTATGAGGACAGTCTCGATACCCGTTACGGTGGTTCCTGTCGGGGCTTCTGGCTGCTGACCTATGCCGGCCATCCTCATGTCGCTATCCTCGACGGCGGACTCGATGCGTGGAAAGCTGCCGGTTATTCACTGACGACCGGGGAGACCGTTGTTGTCCCTTCCACTTTTGAGGTCTGTCCACAAACAGAGCTGATCGCTACACTTGACGATGTCGCAGCATCGTTGGACGATGGTTCGATCGTTGTCATCGACAATCGTGACATTGATGAGCGCCAAGGGGCCAGCTCGTCCCCATACGGTATCGACTTTGCACCCCGCAAAGGGCGTATCCCCGGATCCAAATGGCTCGAGTGGTATGAGTTTCTTGATCGGACGCAGCTTCCGGTTTGCTTCAAATCGCCCGAAGCGATCCGGGCTTGGTGCTATGCGCAGGGAATCAGATCGACCGATAATATCATTCTCTACTGCTTCAAGGGCGCACGTTCCGCCAATACCTACATCGCCCTGACGTTGGCCGGTTTCTACCATGTTCGTCTGTTTCTCGGCTCCTGGAACGAGTGGTCACGGGACGAACGGTTGCCGATTCTTTAGAACCGGGATGGTCGATGTTTGTCGTGGTTCTGTAAAGAACTGTATCTGATTTGCAAGATTGGTTGGAGTGATGGCCGGAGCTTGCGAACAAAGCAGGTCGGTCTTCCTGCTTTGTTCGCCATGGGGTCTGCTCAGGCGGCGGCCTGAGAAATGATGCGCTGCACGTTCAGTAGGGTGCGGGCACTGTTGTTGATCTTGGTCATGGCCAGGATATATTCGGCATGGGCCATCATCTCCGGCACAGGTTCAACATTTTCTGCAGTAATCTCAACAATCTCCGAGACACCTTCAACCATGATCCCAAGCGGGACCAGGGCATCCCCGAATTCCTGTTCGACAACAATGATCGCAGTCCGGTCATTCTCCTGAATCGCTTCATAACCGAACCAGAGGTTGAGATCGAGAACCGGGATCATTGTTCCGCGCATGTTCATGACCCCGCGAATATAGCTTTCAGCTTCAGGCACCTTGATCAGCGGCTGATTGCTGACGATCTCGCGGATGGTCATGATACCGATGCCATAGTGTTCCCCGGCCGCGCTGGCGAACAGATATTGGCCTTCCTGGCCGATCATTTTCTTGGCCATGCTTTCACCAGTTCGAGCGCTGCGGACTTTTTCCAGGAACCCGGCTGGGTTCAGCGTCGTCGGTCTGTCGGCGGCCGGTTTTATGTCGCAGGCCTGATCGGCAAAACGCAGGTCGAGGAAGCTATCGACATCGATCAATGAGCCGAGTTCCATCTTGTTGTGCAGGTATTCCTGCATCGCTTTCAGATCGGAGGCCACCGGGTAGAGATCGTCGGTCTTGATGCCGGCCGGCTCGCTCAGAACATTGAACAGGACCTGCTCCTTGAGGCCGAGTTCGCCGGCAGGGTCTAGAAATTTGACGGCAATCTCAGCTGATTTTCCGGGTTGCTGGGCGATGAATTTGCCAGCCCGGACCATCAGGTTGGTCAGCTCCTGAACTGCTTCGGGATGTTGCTCAATCAGTTCCTGGCGCAGGACGCAGACGCAGCAGGGGTGGCCTTCCCAGACCTCACCAGAGAGAAGAACCTGCTCGGCGTTTCCCGC
Organism: Geopsychrobacteraceae bacterium; assembly: GCA_963677215.1. Lineage (GTDB taxonomy): Bacteria > Desulfobacterota > Desulfuromonadia > Desulfuromonadales > Geopsychrobacteraceae. The sequence goes on along the minus strand of OY781919.1, from coordinate 3,986,398 downwards.
CGCAATCGCCTTGGTCCCCAGTGGTTCGGCGACCAGGAAGCCGCCTGCATCGGGGTTGCCGACCAGCAGTTCGGGCATCTGGACCGGCGGGACAATTTCCAGATTCATGTCTCCGCTCGATTTTCCGGCAACGCCCGGATTCAGGCCCAGTTGTGTCATATAGGCGTGGGAGAGCAGGTGGTGGACCGACAACTGGTGCGGAAGATAGAAGGTTTTTCCCTTGAACAGGTCTTTGCCGGTACCGCGGTTCAGCTTGTTGCGTACCATGATGCTGCCGTTCTTGTGAGCCAGCAGGGTCAGCTTCAGCGGCACGCCGAAGCCGTAGAGGTCCATGGCCATCGGCGCCAGAATCAATGCGCCGTCGATGTTGCCGGTTTCCAGTTCTGCCGCGACCGGGTTCCAACTTTTGAAACAGCGGGTTTCAAGGCTGAAATGGCGTGGAGTTGCTTCACCAGTGTCGATCAGGTGTTTGGCCACGCCAAGGACCAGGTGATCGGTAATCTGGATATGGCCGATTCTGAAAGTGACCTTGCCGTCAGCTCCGATCAGTGGCTGATGGGCGCTGGCCTGCGCTGTCGCTCCTTCATCGCCGCTCATGGCCAGCTCGATCTTGGCCATTAGGTCGTCCGGTGAAAACGGCTTGGAAACAACGCCGTTACCACCCGCTTCGTTGACCAGCTTGATCTGTTTTTTCTCCCCCTGACCGGTCGCCATGATAAAGGGGGTCTGAGCGATTCGCTCTTCGCTGCGGATCCATTTGAGCAGGTCGAGGCCGGTCAGCTGGTTCATATTCCAGTCGCTGATGATCAGGTCGACCTGTTCTCCGCCCTGAAGCATCTCAATCGCCTGTTCGGCATCGATCGCTTCGAGAACCGTCTCAAAACCAAGGGTTTTACGCAGGATTCGACCTTCGATTTTTCGGGTTGGAGCGGAATCTTCGACCAGAAGAATACGAATATTTTTGTCTACAGCCATACCTGTTCACCTTTGACGTAATGTTGAGAGGGGGTGATATTTAACTATTAATATCTTTTAAGTATCCATGGCAAAGCCATAAAAGTCGAGTCTTTTAATAATAGCAAATCTTCAGATTTTGGCGGTTGGGCGTTATCAAATAACTGAAGATAGGCTGATGAAAACATAAGGCCGGATCTGTTTGGATGTTAGGCTTGTCAGCTTCGCAGAAAATAAGAGAACTTTAGTTAAAAGTTTTGGTCTGTGCCCTGATTTTGTGTAGACTGATCAACGGCTTGTATGTTGGGTCGTGCTGTTTACACAAATTAAAAGGGGAGACCTCATGGACCTGATCATGATTCAGTGCCCGCATTGCGGCTATTCAAAGGAGATGGAACGGCAAAAGATTCCACAGGGGACAAGGGTCATCAATTGTCCCAAGTGTAAAAAATCATTTGAGTTTGATATCAGTGCGTCTGCGCCTGCCCCTGAAGTCAGTGATGAGTTTCATTTTGATCGTGCCGCAAAACCGGAGCCCGATGTCAAATACTGTTCAAGTTGCGGTACCCGGATCAATGTTGAAGCGGTCAACTGCCCCCAGTGTGGTTCCCGTACCGCATCAGTGGCTGACAGCCAGGGGGTGAGCAAGGTTGCTCTTCTGTTGATCACCTTTTTTCTCGGCGGTATCGGCGGACACAAGTTTTATCAGAAGAAATACCTGATCGGCATCCTCTATATGGTCTTTTTCTGGACCTATATCCCGGGAATTGTCTCCCTGATCGAATTCATCATCTACGCCTGCAAGGATGAAGCGGAACTGAAACGGCGCTATCCGCAGGCCAGTGGCTTGGCCGTGGTCATCTCCTGCGTGCTGTTGGTTGTCGTCATAGCTGTAATAGGGATCATCGCAGCGATCGCCATTCCACAGTTCGTTTCCTACCAGCACAGAGCTCATGACAGTATCGCCAGCAGCGACCTGAGAATCTGCAAGACCCTGGCAGAAAGCTACTATATCGATCATTTGGTCTATCCGGTTCAACGGGGGGAACTTGACTGTAGTACCTCCGAGGACGTGGCCCTCTATTATTTCAACCTTGGCGGTGATGATTATCAGATCGTCAGTTTTCATGATGAAGGGCAGACGGCCTATCTGACCTCGAGCGAGACGGCAGATGTCGATGAGTATGATCGCTACGATATCGTGCGGGAGATCAGGGACAATTACGGCGAGAACCTGTTGGTTAGCCGATTCCATTTTGTTGAGTGAGGAAAGGCCGTTTGACTTTATTTCACTTTTATTCACTTAAACCAGAAAGCCCCGGTACTGGCAGCCAGACCGGGGCTTTCTGGTTGCTGCTCTCACTCAAATGACATCCTTCCAGATCAGCAGAACCCGCCGATCCCAATACTTCCTGTCGCTGCCCAGGACAGGGTCGCGATCCATTCTTTGCAGGCTGAAATGACCGGAGAGAATATTCTGCAGAAGGGTTCTGGTCTGATTGAAGTTCTTTTCGGCTCGCGACAAGGTCAGTAGCCCGGCCGTTGATACGGCTTTCTGGCGGACGACAGATCCGACCCACAGCGGTCGACCGTCAGAGATCTGAAAGCCGCTGTCCCAGAAGCGCAGAACCAGTCGGCTGTCTGCCTGATTCATGACCATCAGCAGTTGTTCTCGCTGCCCGTCTGACAGTTGCGGCAGAAGTGGCAGAAGGCTGATGGGGGGTGATGAGGTCAGTGCGTTCATCAGCTGACTGAGTGAAAAGCCTTCGTTCTGAGCCCAGCCATTCTGTGTCAGGTAATCGGCCAGCGGCTTAAGGTCTCCGGCATACTGAAGAGTCAGAGGCTGTTCCTTTTCACCGGCCAGGTCGATCCGCCAGGTCGGCAGCTGTTGCCACTGATCCTGCTGCCAGTCACGTAAAGAAACGACCGTTGGTGTATTGCGTGGCTGATAACGACTTAAGTCCTGGGTATGTTTCGAGGCAATATGCCAACCGCCGCAGACCAGCGTGATCAGCAGCAACGGAATCACCAGCTGCCGGGGACGGAAGGTTTGCCTCGGACCTTTAAGGTAGAAAATACTCAGCAATGCAATCCAGGCCCACCCCAGAGACAACCCGCCAAGAACATCTGACAGCCAGTGAGCCCCGAGATAGAGCCGCGAAAAGGCAACCAGCAGTGAGGCGAAAATAGCTGTGGCCAGCGGAATCCAGCGACGGCGCAGGGGCAGCTGCGGCATGAGCAATATGGCGGCAAAGCCGAACAGGACGACGCTCATGGTCGTGTGGCCGCTTGGAAATCCCCAGCTTGAGACGCCTTCGTAGATCAGGATCGGCCGCGGTTTATGAACCAGCCATTTGAACAGTTGAACCAGGACTCCGCCACCGACGGCGGCAGCGCTCCAGAAAAGTGCCGTGCGGTAAAGGCGTTTGAGCAGCAACGCGACTAGCAAGCCGAGGAAAAATGCCAGGTTCATGATACTGTCACCCAGTTCGGTGACAGCCACAAGAATCTGGTTTGCCCATGGAGTTCGCAGTGATTGCAGAAACTGATATATCGACTGATCGGCTCTGACCAGAGGATCGAGGGTCAGTACATCTTCCAGCACCCCGAGAAACAGCCCTCCGGCGAGAATAAAGACGATGCAGAGAATCAACAGCATGCGCTGTTCGCTTTTGGGACTGAGTCCTTTAAGCAGAATGAACAATTTTTTGCTGAGCCAGAAGATCAGCCAGGCGCATAGGATCAGTAACAGTAATAGTAGGCTGAGTCTGGCACTGACGGCGTGAATGACCGTGAGTGAGCCGCCGACCAGCATGCCGGGAAGCAGATATACGAAGCCCCAGATGATGGCCGACAGGACGTTGACAGTCACAAAAAAACGGACTGGCATGTCCAGGGTCCCGGCGATCAGGGGGATAACCGGCCGGATCGGCCCGAGAAAGCGACCGAAGAAGACGCTTTTGCCGCCATGCCGGGTGAAAAATTCTTCACCTTGTAAGAGCAGTTGTGGACGGCTGCGGAATGGCCAGAGGTTCTTTATGCTCTGATGATAATGGCGTCCGAGCCAGTAGCTGATGCCGTCACCGGCAATGGCTCCCAGGATTGCTGCGATCAAGGTTGGTGGAAATGCCAGGTGGCCACTGCCGACCAGCGCGCCGAAGATGATCATCAGGGCTGTTCCCGGGACAACGAGTCCGACGAGCGCTAGTGATTCTGCCAGGGCGATCAGAAAAACAACAAGATAGGCGACTGTCGAATGTATGTCGATCCAGCTGGCGATATCGCTGAGAAAATAAGTCCAGGGCATAGTTGAACTTTCTGGGGCAGTTATTGAAGCAAAACATATAGGTCTGCGATGATTTAGGTAGATTATCGTATTATAGCTGTTATTGATACTGTCGCAAAAGTAGACTGCCAGCGATGTGCTGATGCGACAGTGCGACGTTACATTCTTCGATTCCTGACAGAACAAAGCCCATGACAGTATCGCCAGCAGCGACCTGAGAATCTGCATGATCCTGGCTGAAAGCTACTATATCGATCATATGGTCTATCCGGTTCAACAGGGAGAACTTGAATGCAGTACCTCAGAAGATGTGACCCTTTATTATTTCAATCTCGGTGGCGATGATTATCAGATCGTCAGTTTCCACGATGAAGGGCAGACAGCTTATCTTACCTCGAGTGAGACGGTAGATGTCGATGAGTATGACCGCTACGATATCGAGCAGGAAACCTGGAAGAACTACGGTGAACCCTGCTTGTCAGTTAAAGTTTTTTTGCCGAGTCAATTGCTATTGACATGGTTTGTTTTGTCATTTATTTAGGTTGGTTAGGAGTTTTATATTAATTTATGGAGGTTGTATTTATGAATTGCCACACTTTGAAAAAATCTTTTCTCTTGTCCTTTTTGGCACTGACTTTCTTCGGTCTCTTTGGTTGCGGCGGAGGCGGAGGCGGAGGCGGCGCCGTTGGCAGTCTCCTTCGTGCCGATGTAGACCGGCTCGCTCTCTACGGAGCAACTCACTATAACGCGAATGGTACCGGAACCAGTTGGCTGTACCAGATCAGCACGGATGATGGTACTGGGACATTGATCGGCGATGTCGGCTATGCCCTAAGTGGAATGGCTTACGACCCAACCACGGGGAAACTCTATGGTACGACGAGTGAGGGTGATTCGAATTTCGCTAACGGTCTCATTGAGATCGATATCGAGACCGGTGCAGGAACACCCATCGGTAGCGGGGCAGGACTGATGGTTAACCTGCCGGCAATCGATTCTGTTGGCAATGCTTTCGCCTGGACGGAAGACCATGATGCCCTGGTCACCCTGGATCTGGCCGCCGGAACTGCCACGGTTGTCGGCAATAGTGGTATGGGTACGGCGAGAGGAGGAATGGCCTTCGATGGTAATGACGTTCTCTATTATCTCAATGGAGCAAATTCTACTTTGTATACAATCGATACTACTACAGGTGCGGGAACACTTGTCGGGACATTTACGGATTTACCTTTAAATCTTGCCCACCACGGGAGCATCGATCCTGAAACCGGTGAATATTGGGGACTGGATGCTGCCGGTACAGGAGCGCGCAATCTGCTGATTATTGATCTGGACTCTATAACACTGGCTGTTGCTCCTAATACGATTTAAACAGTCGATTCACTTATGGTTCTAGCATTCATCTATAAATAATTTATCTTAACACCAGAAAAAAGCCGGACGAAGAGACCTTCGTGCGGCTTTTTAAAATTTATCCAAACTGGCGCTTTGGTGCCCTGCCATTAATAGTCATTACTTCGATATTTTCGTTCTGAGCGGTTTGGGTTTCAACGAGGCCTACGATTATATGCGGTATTGCTCAACCTTGACGCATGCGACGTCACTCTTCGCGACACTGCGACGTATCATTCTTTCCCCGTATTTTCATGAAATCCCTATTTAAAGCCTTTTGAGTGTTGGCACGTCCTTTGATTTATATATTTTGCGTGATGCACTTTTCCGGTGTATTGCCAAATAACTCAAAAGGAGGCCGTACAACCATGGGTAAGATTATCGGAATCGATTTAGGAACAACCAATTCATGTGTTTCCGTGCTGGAAGGCGGTAAACCGAAGGTTATCGAAAACAGCGAAGGGGGCAGAACCACTCCTTCGATCGTTGCCTATTCAAACAATGAAGTGCTGGTCGGCCAGACTGCCAAGCGGCAGGCTGTGACCAATCCTGAAAACACCCTGTTCGCCATCAAGCGGTTGATCGGCCGACGATTTGACGACCCGATGGTCGCCAAGGGCAAGTCGATGGTTCCCTATCGGATCGTCAAGGCCAAAAACGGTGACGCCTGGGTCAACGCCGGCGGTAAGGAGCTTTCTCCTCAGGAGGTATCGGCCAAGGTGCTGCAGAAAATGAAGAAAGCGGCCGAGGATTACCTGGGCGAAGCGGTGAGTGAGGCGGTTATCACCGTACCGGCCTACTTCAACGATTCGCAGCGCCAGGCGACCAAAGACGCCGGTAAGATTGCCGGTCTCGACGTCAAGCGGATCATCAACGAGCCGACTGCCGCGGCGCTGGCCTACGGTCTCGATAAGAAGGGGGATCAGAAGATCGCTGTCTATGACCTGGGAGGCGGGACCTTCGATATCTCGATCATCGAGATTGCCGATGTCGACGGCGACCAGCAGTTCGAGGTACTGGCGACCAACGGCGATACCTTTTTAGGCGGTGAAGACTTCGATACCAGGCTGATCGAGTTCATCTGCGATGAATTCAAGAAAGAACAGGGGATCGATCTGCGCGGCGACCAGATGGCGTTGCAGCGTCTGAAAGAGGCGGCCGAAAAAGCCAAGATCGAACTGTCTTCAACCGAGCAGACTGATATCAACCTGCCGTTTATTACCGCTGATACCAGCGGTCCGAAACACCTGAATCTGAAAATCAGCCGAGCGCGGATCGAATCACTGGTCACGGAGCTGGTTGAACGTTCGCTGGAGCCCTGTCGTCAGGCCTTGAAGGATGCCGGTCTCTCGGCGAGCGAGATCGACAGCGTCATCCTGGTTGGAGGTCAGACCCGCATGCCGCTGGTTCAGCAGAGGGTCAAGGAGTTCTTCGGCAAGGAACCGCGCCGAGATGTCAACCCGGACGAGGCGGTGGCGATCGGTGCCGCAGTGCAGGCCGGAGTCCTCGCCGGTAGCGTCAACGATGTCCTGCTGCTCGATGTCACACCGCTGTCGCTCGGGATTGAAACCCTTGGCGGGGTTATGACCAAACTGATCGAGAAAAACACCACGATCCCGGCGCAGGCCAGTCAGATATTCTCAACAGCCGAGGATAACCAGTCGGCGGTGACTGTCCATGTTCTGCAGGGGGAGCGTGAGCAGGCGGCATATAATAAATCGCTCGGTCAGTTCAACCTGGAGGGGATCAAAGCCGCCCCGCGTGGTGTGCCGCAGATCGAGGTCCGCTTCGATATCGATGCCAACGGGATTCTCAATGTCTCGGCCAAAGACAAGGTGACCGGCAAGGAACAGTCGGTTGTCATCAAGGCTTCAAGTGGATTATCGGAAGCAGAGATCGAACGCATGGTCCGTGAAGCGGAAGCTCATGCCGAAGAGGACCGCCAGTTCCACGAACTGGTCAGCGCCAGAAATCAGGCGGAAGCGCTGGTTCACGCGACCCGTCAAACCTTGAACGATGCGGCAGAAAAGCTCAGCAGTCAGGAAAAAGAAGATATCGAGGCCAGATTGAAGGATCTCGAGGAAGCGATCAGGGGGGACGATAAACAGAAGATCGAAGCCAGAAGTCAGGCCCTGTCGAACGCCGCTTCCGGGCTGGCCGAAAAGCTCTACTCACAACAGGCAGCGGCTTCCGGGGGAGAGGACGGGACTCAGTCGCCAGCTGAGGATACCGTCATCGACGCCGAATTCGAAGATGTCAGAGAGCAGAAAAATAATCATGCTGCCTGATCAGATAGCCCGGGCCAGTGTCGCTGGTCCGGGCAGAATAGTATGAATTCAGATCTATAAACAGTGAAAGGCCCGCTGGTCGAAAGCGGGCCTTTTGTGGAGTTAACGAAGATCCCTTACACGGGATGTCCCGGAGTCTGTCGACGCCGGGGAATTGGATAACCTATTTGAATTTTGTGAGTCTGTTTCGATAGGCATCCCTCCCTTCTTTTATTAAAGTATAGTCGATGAGCCTGATGAAATGAAGGGGGGATGTCACTTTTTTTATCGGGGCGATCTTGCTTTGCAGTATCTGAGTGAAATTGCTACTGACATCTTAAATGTCCTTGTGGATAGTATTGATGTCCTAACAGGAGATTTTTCTATTGACAGCAGAATGTCGCTTTTTTAAAACTTAAGCTGTTGATCGTCGTTGTCTGATTGACTGAAAGGACATAAGTTGTTAAGTGACTGGTCAGTAGTAGCGTGTTTGGGAAAATCTTGAAAATCATTTCTCAAAGGGGATTCATGATGAACAGGGTTCAGGTTAAGAATGTTGTCTTCGGCGAAGGTGTTCCGAAAATTTGTGTGCCGATCGTTGCTCAGACCAAAGAGGCGATAGTTGCAGAAGCCAAAAGTTTTAAGGACATCCCGGTTGATGTCGTCGAATGGCGTGCCGATTGGTTTGAAGGACTCAGAGATACTGCCAAGGTGATTGACGTGCTCAATGAGCTGGTTCCGGCACTGAACGGGGTGCCGCTGTTGTTCACCATTCGAACCTCCAACGAGGGGGGCGAGATAGAAATTACCCCGGATGATTATCAGCAGATCAATCGTGTAATAGCAGCAAGCGGTCTGATCGACCTGATCGATGTTGAGATCTTTATCGGTGATGCAACGGTCAAAGCGGTGATCAAAGAAGCGCACGCTAACGGTGTCAAGGTTGTTGGTTCAAACCACGACTTTCATAAGACCCCTGCCAAGGATGATATCATCTATCGCCTGCGCAAGATGCAGGATATGGGGGCGGATATCCCCAAGATTGCCGTGATGCCGCGGTCGGCTCTGGATGTCCTGTCTCTGCTCGAAGCGACTACGATTATGAAAGAGCAGTATGCAGACCGGCCGATCATCACCATGTCGATGTCGGGAACCGGTGTCATCAGCCGTTTGGCCTGTGAGATCTTCGGCTCCTGCCTGACCTTCGGCGCGGCCAAGAAAGCGTCAGCGCCGGGGCAGATCGGGGTCAATGATCTGCATGGGGTGCTTGAGCTGATTCATAAGAGTTCGAGCTGAGGTAGCCTGTTTCTGTCTTTATCAATGATTTAGAGGGCAGGGTATGTCTGTTTCATAAGTCAAGCCGGGCACCGGCTTTGCGATTCCGCGAATTCGAGACGCGTAGCGTCTCGTCTGAGCGCGAGTCATCCAGCAGCCCCAATGCTACGGAGAAACGTCAAACAGTTTATTATCGATGCCTTTGACGTTAGCGTTTTTTTTTGCACATTTTACTTTGCGCACAAAAGAAACGTGTGCCGTCTGGCGGGACGAGACCCGCCGGTTCTGGTTTTTTAGTGTTACGAATATCGGAAAAATCAAGGTCGCGGGGTCTCGCCCCCGCACGTCGACACCCTTTTGACCAGGGCCTCAAAAGGGCGCAAAAACGCCCTTTTAATGTGTTGTTCATGAGCCTGTGTTGCTCTGTAGGTACGCGCCAGCAACGGACCTTAGGCCCGACGATGAGCTTTGCTCATCGTCGGGCAGAACCGGAAAAACTCCGCGAGCGGAATTTTGATGATTTGGAATGTAAAAGCCATGGAGCCGTATAGGTACCATGGCTTTTATTATTATTTCGTCACGATCAGTTCATAGTCCCGACTACCCAGTCCGATTTTCTCGGCCTGCTCCAGACAACTGCGCCACTCCGAATTGGGGGTGCTGTTGGTGAAGTGATCCTTGAGGTCGACAAAGTCGGCTCTCTGCATGTTCTCATAGAGCTGGCTGCCCGGCAGAGGTTTGGCTTTCATGCAGGCATCGACACAGGCCTGATCGAGAGCCAGAGGGTCGAAGGAGGCAAACATCCCCAGGTTGGGCAGGATCGGAGCATCGTTCTCGCCGTGGCAGTCGCAGTTAGGGGAGACATCGACCACCAGCGAGATGTGAAAATGCGGGCGGCCGTCGACAACTGCCTTGGTGTACTCGGCCATTTTGCGGTTGAGCGTTTCGACCGCTGCATCGTAGGCAAATGAGATGGCGTCGTAATTACAGGCCCCCAGACAGCGGCCGCAGCCGACGCAGTTATCCGGATCAATGCGCATTTTTTTCGCCGCAGCATCGAAGACCAACCCGCCGTTGGCGCATTCCTTAAAACAGATCTGACAGCCGCAACACTTTGTCTCGCTGATTTTTGGCTGTCCGTTGCTGTGCATTTCCGTCTTGCCGGCGCGGGAGCCGCAGCCCATACCGATATTCTTGATCGCTCCGCCAAAACCGGCTACTTCGTGTCCCTTGAAGTGGGTCAGGCTGATGAAGATATCGGCATCCATGACCGCGCGGCCGATGCGCGCTTCCTTGACATATTCGCCACCGACCACCGGTACCGCAATATCGTCGGTGCCTTTAAGGCCATCGCCGATCAGGATCGGGCAGCCGGTTGATAATGGCGTGAAACCGTTTTCCCAGGCGCATTCGAGGTGCTCCAGGGCGTTTTTACGTTTGCCCGGGTACATGGTGTTGGAGTCGGTCAGGAAGGGCTTGCCGCCGAGCTCCTTGACTAGGTCAGCGACCGCTTTGGCGTAATTTGGGCGCAGGTAACTGATATTACCCAGCTCGCCGAAGTGCATCTTGATGGCGACGAATTTCTCCGACATGTTGATCTGGTCGATACCGGCTTTTCTAATCAGCTTCTTCAGTTTGGTCGGCAGGCCGTCACCGAAGGCGACGGTACGGAAATCAGTAAAGTAAACCTTGGCTTTTTGCATGCTACGTCCTTTCGTCATTTTCTATCGACAGGCCATTGATTATCAGCCACCGGGTTGCGCCGGCTCTTTTCGTTTCGATATTCTAAAAGAGATTTTAGCTGAATATTGCTCCAGTGATGAGAAAAATTTCTGACAAAAAAGGGCTATCCGTCTCGGATAGCCCTTTTGATGCGTGATCTGGTGTGTCGATTTCCTATTGAATGGTCCAGCCGCCGTCAACCGGGAGGTTGTGACCGGTAATCATCGACGCTTCCTCAGAGGCGAGGAAGGCTACGGCGTTGCCGACATCGTCCATGGTCGCCAGTCTGCCGACCGGGATCATACCGAGAACCCATTCTCTGAATTTCGGGTCTTCCATTCTCTTTCTGCTGATATCGGTCAGAACGAAGGTTGGCGCGACGGTATTCACGGTGATGTTATGGGTCGCGTAATCAAGAGCCAGCCCGCGTGAAAGAGAGGTCAGGGCGCCTTTGGTCGCACAGTAGGCAGGTTGGCCCGGACGACCGACTGTCGCTGCCTGGCTCGCGGTGAAGATGACACGGCCCCACTTGTTTTCGATCATGCCCGGTAGCACCTTCTTCAGTGCCAGGAAGCCGCCCCTGACATTGATATCGAAGTGACGATCCCAGCTTTCGGTCGAGATGTTCAAGGCATCTTCACAAGTATTGATTCCCGCGTTGCTGGCGAAGATATCAACCTGGCCGAACTGTTCAAGGATCTGAGTCATCGCAGTTTCGATCATTGCTTCGTCAGAGACATCCATCGCAACGGTTATGATCTGACCACCAAAAGCCGCAGCTTCTTGCTTGGCGGCTTCCATATCGACACCTGGTCGGTCGGTAATGGCGACATTGGCGCCTTGTCTTGCCAGAGCAATGGCAATCCCTTTACCAATCCCGGCTGCTGCACCGGTTACGACTGCGTTCTTTCCCTTTAAGCTAAACATGGTTAATACCCCCTTTGGAAATGTGATAAAAAACTCAATATGTTCTATTTTTACATAAGAACGACAATGCACCATGTCTGACGATTGTGCAATGATTAACTTGTTTACTATTTCTTGGGGGGAGTGACAATTTACGTTTAGCCGGATTCAGATCCGGTTATTTCAATTTTTTCCTCAGGACCTCCTGTCCTGCTCTAACCGAAGCCCTTTCAGGTTAAAGATTTTCTTTTGACACGGCCTTAAATTCCGGAATTGCCGTATGCAGAACATCTTCAATGGAATCCGCATAAATAAATTCCAGTCCCGAGAGAACTTCTTCTGGCAGGTCATTCAGATCTTTTTCATTTTGACGAGGCAAAATAACCCGTTTCAGTCCGGCACGGTGGGCAGCCAGAACCTTTTCCTTGATGCCGCCAACCGGCAGTACCAGCCCGCTTAAGGTGATTTCACCGGTCATGGCCGTGTCGCTGCGGGCGGCTTTGCCACTGTACAGCGAGGCAAAGGCGGTGGCAATTGTGACCCCGGCGGATGGGCCGTCCTTGGGGATTGCTCCGGACGGGACGTGGAGATGAACGCTGGTCACTTCCTTACTGATGCCGAGTGACTGACAATGCGAAATGACGTAGCTGTTGGCAGCCATCGCCGACTCTTTCATAACTTCTCCCAAGTGCCCGGTCATGGTCAACGGCTCTCCCTGCGGGAGGTCGAGTGCTTCTACATAGAGGACGTCACCGCCAGCCTCGGTCCAGGCCAGTCCTGTTGCAACCCCCGGGGGCAGATTCTGTCGGATTTGTTCGGCGAAGAAACGTTCCTGGCCGAGCAGTTCATGCAGATCCTCAAGCAGAACAGCCGATGATTTCTGCTTCCCTTCGGCGTAGCAGACGGCAAACTTGCGGGCCAGTCGGCCGAGCGTTCTCTCCAGTTCCCGGACCCCGGCTTCACGGGTGTAGCGGCGGATGATCGCCATGATGACGGTATCGGCCAGGTCGATCTGTTCGGGCTTCAGGCCTGTTTCCGCTTTTTGCCTCGGCAGCAGATAGCGCTTGGCGATCTCCAGCTTCTCCAGGTCGCTGTAGCCACTTAAGTGCAGAACCTCCATCCGGTCGAGCAGCGGCTTGGGGATAGTGTCGATGCTGTTGGCGGTGGTGATGAAGAAGACCTTGGACAGGTCGAAGGGGAGGTCGAGGTAATTGTCGTGAAAGCTGTGGTTTTGCGCTGGGTCGAGGATTTCCATCATCGCCGCAGCTGGATCACCGCGAAAATCGTGGCCGAGCTTATCGATCTCATCAAGCATGATCAGCGGGTTTTTTACCCCGGCGCGACGGATGGTCTGGATAATCCGGCCGGGCATGGCTCCGATGTAGGTTCTGCGGTGGCCGCGCAGCTCCGCCTCGTCGTGCATGCCGCCCAGGCTCAATCGGTCAAACTTACGACTCAGTGCCCGGGCAATCGACTGGCCAAGTGAGGTTTTTCCAGTTCCGGGAGGGCCGACAAAACAGAGGATCGGTGCTTTGGCCTTTGGATTGAGTTTCATGACGGCCAGTTGCTCGACGATCCTTTCCTTGATCTCTTTCAGGTTGTAGTGGTCTTCGTCGAGAACCTGCCGGGCATTGGCCAGATCCAGATTGTCTGTCGTGGTTTCTTCCCAGGGCAGTGACAGGATCAGCTCAAGGTGGCTCTGTACGACCTGGTATTCGGGAGAGGCGGACGGGATCTGCTCCAGCCGATCCAGCTCTTTTTCGACTTCTTCTTTGATATTGTCCGGCAGGGGTGTCGCTTCGAACTTCTGACGCAGCTCCTGGGCCTCTACTTCGGGGTTGTTCTCCCCCAGTTCTTTCTGCAGCGTCTTGATCTGCTCGCGCAGGATATATTTGCGCTGTTCCTGATTCAATTTATCCCTAGTCTCTTCGGCGATCTTCTTGTGGATCTCCTTCACCTGGATTTCATGATTGAGGTAGGCGTTGAACAATTTCAGAAGTTCCTGATCGGAGGCCGCCGCCAGAACTTTCTGCTCATTTTCAACGTCCAGGTTCAATAGTTTGCAGACCGGGTAAACCAGCTGGGTGATATCTTCATCGGGGCCGACAATGGATGGAAACTCGTAATTCTGCTCCGGATGAATCAGAGAAAAGAACTGCTTGATCAGTTCGAGGGTCTCACGCTGCAGGGCTTCAGCTTCCAGGCCGTGGTTAAGCTTGATCGGGAAGGGGCCAACCTGAGCCTTGATAAAGGGGCGTGACTGGATGAAATCGACAATATCGACCCGTTCCACACCGTAGATGACAATCTGCAGGTTGTCGCCGAATTTGGAAATCAACTGAACGTTGGCCGTGGTTCCGACGCTGTAAAGATCCGAAAGATTCTGCGGATCGACATTGGCATCCTTCTGGGCGAAGGTGGCGATCAGTTTGTTGCCGCTGGAAAAGACCGCCTCCAGGGCCTGAACTGAAATTGTGCGGTGCAATGTCATCGGCATCGCCGAGCCCGGAAAAACCACGGTATTCTTCAGTGGCAGGACTGGTAGCGTATAGGATTGGCTTTCGATACTCATAAAACCACCTCGATGAAAAGGTTGTCTATTTAAAGAATATCAGGCCATGGGCAAAACTCTAATGATTTAAAGATCAGGGCCGTCACCAGGGATTTGCTCCCTTGCGCGACCAGGTCGTCGTAGAGCTGCTGAAGATGTTGGTCGGCAAAAAAAACGGGGTGCGCCTGCTCACCTGCTATAGTTGCTGCTCTTTGCCGTTCTGGTCGGCGCTGAATGATACGGCCGGCACAACTGCAATCACTGCACAAAAGAAGAGATATTGCAAATATCCGATTCATTTTTTTCATGGGATCCTCCACTATTCTGATGCCTGCACTGTGTTCGGTTCTTTGCGTGTAAGGAGGCAGTTTCTTTTCCTGCCAGTATGAGCGAAGTGAATTTTTCAGGTGGTAAAGAAAACAAATCAGACATTTTGTAACCTTGCCTGGAGTGAATACCTCACTTGAAGGTTCCGTGGCCACATGCGCAGCTCAGATTGCGGGAAGTTCCGGTGCCTTGCCTAAGCTCGAAAGGGGCGTTGTCGAACAAACACTACCGCTCTTCAGATGTGTGCTGCTATTGGTTGTTTATCTAAAAATATTTGTATGGAGTGTCTTATGTTTACTAATGCTATTCCGCAACCAAAACACGGCAGCTTTTCTCTTTCTTTCAGTCTTAAAAAAACTTTTAGTATTCTAATGGCCTCGTTAGAAAAGGCCCACAGGGTTAATTACGTAGCTTTGCGGTCTTCCTATGATGTAGAGGCAGTAAGCAAAGCCACGTTTGAAAGTTGAACTTCAGGCATTATCTGGCGTTCGTACGTGCTCTTCTGTTTGTGTGCTTAAACCATCGTGCCTGTTGTTTTCCCCTGTATTAATTCAACCATTTGGAAATCGGTTGTCGATGCTCACCATGTCATGATCCGAGCCAAGGTAGCAGGTTTTTGGTTTCAGCTGCCTGTTCGCCATGGGCTCTTTGCCCGGATCTGCTTCTGGCTGATAGCGCTGTGTGGATCGTCAAGATCGCCGAAGACCAGTGCATCGGACTGGCAGATCTCGACGCAGCGCGGAACTTTCCCCTCATCAATCCTTCTCGCTTGCACAGACTGCACTTGGAGGCCTTGCCAGGCCGCTTCTGGCGGTATGCTTCCAGGTACTGTTCAAAGGGCTGTGGCGTCGGAAAATAGGTTTTTTCAGGATTTGTCTCAATAGCGCCGTAGGGGCAGGCTGCGAAACAGGCTCCGATCTCCATGCGCTTGGTCTGGTCGATGACGACGATACCATCGGCCCGCAGCGAAATGGCCTTGCTTGAACAACGGGCATCTATGCAGGGGGCTGCGTCACAGTGCATGCACATGACCGGGCTATAACGGATGCTGTTCTCCTGTTCG
The DNA here is from genome assembly GCA_963677215.1 of Geopsychrobacteraceae bacterium. Lineage (GTDB taxonomy): Bacteria > Desulfobacterota > Desulfuromonadia > Desulfuromonadales > Geopsychrobacteraceae. Next base: position 3,970,655 of record OY781919.1, on the reverse strand, counting down.
CTTCCCAGCTGGTAAACCTTTGTCCAGGAGACTGCCGGGCCGGTCACAGGTGTTCCTGTTTGCAGGCTAAAACGCGTGTCATGCAGCCGGTACACCTGTCGACATCAACGACGATTCCATATCTGGCCATTGTGGACTTGTCTATGCTTTTTTGACCTAGCAGGGGACTTCCTTGTAGGGCGCGTAGCCGCTGATCTCATCGAACTGGCGCGGAACCAGCTCATTGACATTGGCTTTTGGCCAGCCATGCATCATCTCCACCGAGCCTTTGAACATCATGATGGTCAGTTTTGCCTTGACTCTGATCTTTCCCCATGGCGAGGTCATGACAATTTCGCCGCCGCTCTGGATCTGTCTGGGGGCCGCATCCTCTGGATGGATCATCAACAGCGGTTTCTTCTGCAGCTCATGTAGCCAGGGGCTGTCCTCACGCCATTTGCTGTGAGTGATGAAAGTCAGGCGCGAGTCGGAGACCATATTTCACTAAACTGCATCGCGCATTGTGTTTATTCGGGTCACCTCTTGAGTAATCTCCTTTTTGATCCATTCAAGGTCGCCCGGATTGTTGATCAGGTTGGCGCCGATCAGGACATCCTGGTCATAAACCGCCAGATAGTAGGGGCTGTTGAACGGATCGCCATGCTCTTCGACGCGGATCTGTTCCCCCTGCCTGAGCGCATCGCCAACCTGCATATAGGTCCAGGCGAAGACCGGGCTGACATGCTGGGGAATCGATCCAGCCGATCTGGTGCGGACATTCGCCATGTTGAGGCCGGCGATCCGTCCCTGGTAACAGGCATTGCCCCAGGTTCCCATCCATTGCTGGCAGGTCGCAAGGCGGTTGAACGATTCACAAACATCGCCGGCAGCGTAGATGTTCGCCACGCTGGTCTGCATGAAATCGTTGGTACACAGCGCCCGGTCAATTTTGACCTGGCCGGGATCGATAAATTCAAGGTTCGGCCTTATCCCTGCGCATACAGCGATAAAGTCAAAGCTTTCCGGCGCGCTCTCAGGAAAATGACAGATCACGCCATCTCGAGTATCTTCAATCTGGCTCAGGGTCGTTTTCAGCCTGACTTCAACCCCATGTCGGTGCAGCCAGTTTTCCATCCGCTGCGCGGCCAGAGGGTGGGCTCCCTGGGGCATGATCTGCGGGGCGATGTCAACGAGGACGACGGAGATCCCTTTCCTAGTGAAAACTTCAGCCAGTTCGATACCGACAAATGAAGCCCCAAGCACCAGAACCCTGCTCGCATTCATATGAGCTTGTTCCAGGGCTGATATCGTGTGTGCTTCGCGCAAGGGGAAGGCATAACGTGATTCCCGAAGGCCCGAAACCGGCGGCATGGCCGGCCTGGCACCGGTCGCGACGAGGCATTTGTCATAGTGGAACTGTTCGCCGCTGGCGGTGGTGATGATGGCGTTTTCTGCGTCGAGGGCGGCCACCTTGTCGTCGTGATGGACAATTACCTGGTGGTCTGCGAGGAAGCTCTCGCCAAAGGGGAAGCAGGTCTGCCAGTCGGCCTTTCCGGCCAGGTAATAAGGGGCAACCATCGGGTTGAAACCCGGGCCGGCATCATCCGAAATCTGGTGCAGTTCACCGGTGTAGCCGGCCGAGCGCAGGGCCTTGATGGCGTAGTTGGCTGCACCACCGTTGCCGAGTATGTAATAACCGGAAGACATCTCTTGGCCTTCTGCGCGGTCAAAGCGCTTTTAAGATCTTGAGCGCAGCGTTCTTCGCTTTGCGCTCGGTGACCTCATGTTGGGTGCCGAAGTCGAGAGCCCTGGTCGGGCAGACCCGGACACAGGCCGGTTTCAAGCCCGCCTCGACGCGGTCATGGCAGAAGTCGCACTTGGCCATCTTGCCGTCGGCGGCGAACTTTGGTGCTCCGAACGGACAGGCCAGCTCGCAGCTGTGGCAGCCGATGCACAGGTCCCGGTTGCTGCTGACCATGCCGGCCAGGTCTTTGCTGATGGCGCAGGTCGGGCAGGCCATCAGGCAGGGGGCGCTCTCGCAATGCAGGCAGGACATGGAGATGAAGCTGATATGGCAGTCGTTACCGCTCCCTTCTTCCCGAGCGGTAACTCGGCGATAGGCCGAGCTTTCGGCGATGCTGTCATTCTGATCTTGGCAGGCGACCGTGCAGGCCATGCAGCCGGAGCAACGTGAAACATCAAAGGTGAAGACATACTGGTTCATGGTTTACTCTTTCCTCGTTGGTGCTTAAAACGATCCGATAGTTCTAAGCGTTCAGGCGCTTTTTTCAACCTGGCAGAGCAGCGATTTGAAGCCCGGGAAGCCTGAGATCGGGTCCCGGTAATCGTGCTCGATAAGCGTGTTGATATCCGCGCCCGGCAGGTTGTGGTAGACACTGACAACCCCTTGGGGAACCGTCTCGGTCAAGTGCGCCAGCAGGCTGAGTGAGCCCTTTGGCGTCGAGAGGCTTATCTTGTCCCCTTCGGCGATGCCGCGTTCCCTTGCATCGGCCGGGTTCATGTCGATCATCGGGTCGGGGCGCAGAGCGCGGGTCCAGCGCATGCGGAAGGTCCGCGAGTGAACGAACATCGGCAGGCGTGAGCCGGTGTTGAGGACCAGCGGGAACTTTTCAGCCAGTTCCGGCGTCGAGCGTGGGCTGTATTTCGGTTCTGTGTAAACCGGTAATGCATCGTATCCGGCGATGGCCACCTTGCTGGAGGTGAACTCCATCTTGCCACTCGGGGTTGCGAAGCCGGACTTTTCGTATTTTTTGAAGGGGGGGGGCTCGACTCCGGGGAGGAAACAGCCGCCGAGGTGTTGCTTGATATCGGCGATCTTGATTCCCTGTGGCTCTAACATCCAGTCGAGACAGGTTTCGTAATCGCTGCAGAGCAGGTCGTCTTGCGGAACGATTCGCTTGGCCAGGTCGAAGATGATATCGATATCTGAGCGCGAATTTCCCAATGGCTGGATGACCGGTTGGGTGAAGATGCCGAAGCGTTCCGGGTAAATCTTGAATTCGCTGCGTTCAAACGAGGTACAACAGGGGAGAACCAGGTCGGCCAGCTTCGCCGTGTCGGTCATGAACAGGTCGACATTGACCAAGAAATCGAGTTTTTTCAGCGCCTCGGCCATGGTGTCAGAGCCGGGCCACATGCGGTAATTGAGGCCGAAACCAATAGCTGCTTTGACTGGGTAGGGGGTGCCGCTATGAATTTGGCCGGGCAGGTGCATCGCCTGCGCCTGACCGATTTCGTTGCACCAGACGGGGTGGGCATCTATACCGATGCGTGGCGCCATGTCGCTCCACGGACGGGTCTGGGAGAACTCTGCCTGGCGCATTTTGATGCCGTTGTTGACCTCGACATAGCCGGGCGGCAGCACATGGTTGCCCCCTTTGATGTCATAGTTGCCGGTCAGTCCGACCAGGCTGATGATGGCGCGGTGATTCTGAGCGGCGTTGGTATGGTGAACCGTCGGGCTGGCGCTGTTCATCATCGCTGCCGGTTTGGTCGTGGCGTAGAGCTGCGCGGCCTGGCGGATCTTGTCGGCCGGGGCACCAGTGATCTCGGCGGTCTTTTCGAGGCTGAACTCGCGGGCATAGGCGGCATATTCCTCGAAGCCGACTGACCAGTTGGTGACGAAGTCGCGGTCATGCAGGTTGTTTTGAATAATATAGTTGGCCATCCCCAGGGCCAGCGCTCCCGAGGTGCCGGGACGCAGGCGCAGGTGGATGGTTGCGTGTTTGGTCATTGGAGTGATGAAAGGGCTGACTTCGATGATCTTCATTCCCCGCTCGATATTGTCGAGCAGCTTGCGGGCTATGGAGGTGTTCGAATAGAACGGGTTTGAGCTCCAGACCAGCAGGCAGTTCGTGTTGGCCATATCGGGCGGACCGAAGGCTCCGTAGGTGAGTTTGGCCGCCATCAGGGTGGCTGCAAAGCAGGTGCTCGATTCCGACATATAGTTTGGTGAGCCGAAGCTGTGCGCCAGCCGTTTGACAAAGGGGCGCATCCATTTTGGGTAGCCGACATAAAAGGCGATACTTTCAGGACCCAATTCTGCTTTGACCCCTTTGAACTTCTTGGCAATCAGGTCGAGGGCCTTGTCCCAAGAGATCCGCTCAAACTGGCCGGAGCCCCGTTCGCCGACCCTGAGCATCGGTTCGAGCAGACGTTCTTCGTTGTAGATATACTGCCGGCTGGCCGCGCCCTTGGAGCAGAGAGTGCCCCCGCTGTGCGGGTTCTCTTCCGTCCCTTCGACCTTGATGATGGTATCGTCCTTGACGTAGGCATCGATACCGCAGTGGCTGTAAGGGTTGCACAGCGCGCAGATGGTCTTCTTGATCTCGATACCATTTTGTGCGCTCGCTACCTTCCCCTTAGGGATCTCTTTGTCGGTCAGTCTGAGATTCTCTTTCATTGGTTCCATCATTCGTAAAATGAATTAGTCTGTAAATTGCCTGTGACGGATTGTCACCCTGGCAGCTTTGCACGAGTTTTGAGAGGCCCCGGTTCCTCGTCGAAGAGAAGCCGGGGCAGGTCTCCTCAGTAATTCAGATAGGGGGCAACATCAGGATTCTTGGCAATGTACTTGGTCGCGAGTTCCTTGACCTGGGCGACGATCTGGTTGCCAGGTTGCCCTTTCTTGTCGAGATCAGCTGCATGTTTGACGGCGACCGGTTCAATGGTAGCCAACCATGCATCATTTTCTTCCGAGCTGAGGTGGATGATTTCAACTTTTTTGTGCTCGGCGTTCATTTTGTAACTGTCCTTGTTCAGTTTGTCCCAGACACCAGGCAGTTCTTCCGGCATTACGGACAGGGCCTGTTGAACTGTGGGCGGGAGGGAGTTCCAGGTGCCGTTGTTGATGATCATGCCGAAAAACTGGTTGAACAGGAACAGGCTGATAGCCTTGAACAGGACCACAAGTACATAGACCAGAAAACCTAAGACGATGATGTAGATGAATGGGGAGTAGCCGATCCCCATGGTCGGTGAGACGTTACCGTTGATCCGCGCCGATTCCCCGTATTTGAACATCATCCAGGCGGCGGTGATCAGAAAGCCGAGTGCCGGGACATAGACGGCAAAGGTAATGACCTGCTGAAACTTTTTTGGGAACTTGGCGAGAATGAAGTCAATGGTGATATGTTCTTTCTGGACCGCACAGTAGGAAATCGTCAAGCCAACGGCGACCGCTGTGAATATTTCGGCGATCTCGACGGTGCCGATAAAGGGCTTGCTGAACAGGGTGCGCATGATGACGTTGACCACAACGATGAGTATCAGGGCGAAATAGAAGAAGCCGCCGATCAGGTCAATGAATTTGCTCAGGCTGGTGATTTGCTTCTTTATGCCGTTTACGCCTGAGCGAAGTTTTGTTGAGGCTGGAACGCCGTCACATGATCGCAAATCGTCTTTGATTGTCTCGCTGAACTTTTTCACCGGGTACGACCCCCTTTCAGAGAAGACTGTCTGGCGCTGGTGTTTGTTTCCTTTTTGTTTGATTAGTTAAGTTAATTAACTATTGGTCTGGCAAAAAAATTAGCGATACTTGGCAATTTCGAAGTTGACTATCGCTTCGACCTTTTCGGCGACCTTGATAAAGTTTTCAATCTCCTCGTCCTCGAGATCGGCGAGATATTTACGGCACAGGGTGCCCCACACCTGCTCATGTCCCTTGTAGGCCTGCTCTCCTTTATCTGTCAGGGCGAGATAGACCTCACGTTTGTTTTCGGCATCTTTAAGTTTTTTTATGTAACCATTCTTTTGAAGGTTTCCAATAGCTTGTGACGCAGCTGCCTTAGATACGCCGAGCAGTTCCGCAACCTGCGTGACTGTCAGCATAATGTTGTCGCCGACGGTCGTCAGAGTATGGATCTCACTACCGTTAAGAAGCTTTTCAATACCAAAATCGCGATTGAGGCGGTCGAGAGTCTTGTGCTTGTTCACCAGATTCCAGATATGGCGATGTACGTCGATAAATAATTCGTTTTTTGTCGTTTTTTTATTCATGACCAAATAGTAAATCAACTTAACTAAATGTCAAATGTAAAAACGAAGCTGCTTGTTGGAGCCGATCGATGGTTGTTGCTGATTTCCAGAAGCTAGTAGCCTTTGTAGAAAAAGTTAACAGGCAGCACTGTATTTTTTGGCCAGATAACGTTTGGTGAACTGCTTTGGCGAAACGCCGAAATTCTGCTTGAACGATCTGATGAAGTTGGAATAGTCGTTGAAACCGCACTGAAAACAGACATCGGTGACGGAGATCTCTTTTTTGAGCAGGTCGCGGGCTTTGACCAGGCGGATCTGCTTAATGTACTGGTGAGGGGAGAGCCCCATCCGTTCGTTGAATTTTCGGATCAGGTAATATTTGTCCAGTGACAGCTCATCGGCAATGGCATCGAGTGATAGGTCGCCTTCAATGTTGTTGTTCAGGTACTCGAGGATGAAGTTGATCTCCGCGTCGTTGGATATGTCGCAGGTGAGCGTTTTGTCTTCCTGCTCCAGCTTGGCTTTGTTGATGTGAACCAGTAATTCCAGCAGGTAAATGACGCGCAGCAGGTCATCGCCGTAATTTTTGCAGGCGTAGGCTGCCACCAGCTTGGCCATGATTTCGTCGATCTGTTTTCTTTTATCAGGATCCAGGCGCAGCAGGCGGGACCGGTCGTCGCCATCCATGGCGAAACAGTTTGACAGTGCCTTGCCGCAGATCGGATTGTCGAGTATGAAGTCAGGGTCGATCAGGATGACCCTTCTTTCGTAGCGGTTGCTGGATTCTCCGGATGTACGGCTCATGCGGTGGAAGGTGCGGTTATTGAGCAGGATGATGTCGCCCGGTTTGGGCGTGTAGATGACGCCGTTGACGTGGTAATTGATTTTGCCGCTGATGAAAAAGTAGATTTCGAAGAAATCGTGGTAGTGATAGGCGACATCCTTGAAGTTCTCGTCGACGTAGTGAATAATTTCAAATTCGGACGAGAGTAGATCCGTTCTGCGTTTGCTGAAAGGTGAAGGGGTTTTCAAGTCGGGCCTCATTTTAAGTTCTTAGAACAGGTCATGAACGGACTTTTCTTCAACCGGTTTTCGGGCCGGTGTTTTTTCAGCCCGAAACTGCCACCAGTTTAGCCTAGATTTTCCTTACATGCCAGCAGAGAAACTCCCGCTATCATTATCATATTTTTACTGTTTTCGATTGAATGCCGGGCTCTGAGTGAATAGCAGGTGAACGCTCTTTCCTGTTTTCAGCGCAAGCCAAGTTTGCTATCCTGCGGATCAATTTTAGAAATCTGAATCAGTGAGTATTTTGTGTGGCGAGTCCTGCTGTGCATCCGCGGATTCAGGTGTAAGGGAAGTTTAATGTCTGAAATGCAATCTCATCGTATGCCACCGCAGAACCTGGAAGCGGAGATGTCCGTTCTGGGAGGAGTTCTGCTTGAAAATGAAGCCATGAACAAGGCTCTCGAGCTGCTCACGGCTGATGATTTCTATCGTGAAAGTCATCGCAAGATTTTTCAGGCGATTATTTCTCTCAATGAGAAGAGCGAGCCAGCCGACCTGGTGACGGTTTCAGCTGTGCTGAAGAAGCAGGGATCGCTTGACGATGTCGGGGGCAGTTCCTACATCGCGACCCTGGCCGGTTACGTGCCAACAGCCGCGAACATCAGCTACTACTGTAAGCTGGTCAAAGAGAAGTCGGTCGCCAGAAAGCTGATAGAGGTCTCCACTGATATTGCTACTAGCGGTTATGAAGGCGGCGATATGGACGAGATCCTCGATCAGGCGGAAAAAGCGATCTTTGAAATCGCCGAGAACCGTGGCAGTCCATCTTTTTTCCCGGTTCGCGATATTCTCAAGGATACCTTCAAGAACATTGAAAAACTCTACGAGCGAAAAGAGCTGGTTACCGGGGTCCCGACCGGCTTTAATGATCTGGACAAGATGACCGCCGGCATGCAGCCGAGTGACCTGATCATCATCGCCGGGCGTCCGTCGATGGGTAAGACCGCGTTCGCCCTGAACCTGATCGAACATGCGGCGACCAACAAGCAGAGCCCGGTGCCTGCCGTTATCTTTTCGCTGGAGATGAGCAAGGAACAGATGGTCACTCGTATGCTCTGTGCCCTGGCCAGGGTCGATGCCGGCAGAATGCGAACCGGTCACCTGGCCGAGTCAGACTGGCCGAAGCTGACCATGGCCGCCGGTGAGCTGAACGAGTCGCAGCTGTTTATCGACGATACGCCGGCGATTACCGTCCTCGAACTGCGCTCCAAGTGCCGGCGCCTCAAGGCCGAGCACGGCCTGGGGCTGATCATCGTCGATTACCTGCAGCTGATGCGCGGCAGCAGTACGGAAAACCGTCAGCAGGAGATCTCCGAAATCTCCCGTTCACTCAAGGCCCTGGCCAAGGAACTGAACGTGCCAGTTGTCGCTCTGTCGCAGCTTAACCGTTCTCTGGAAAGCCGGACCGATAAGCGGCCGATGATGTCTGATCTGCGTGAATCTGGTGCGATCGAGCAGGATGCCGATGTTATCATGTTCGTCTACCGTGATGCGGTCTATTGCGATGACTGCAAGAGCCGTGAACGAACCTGCGACAAGGGGCACGAAAAGGATGCCGAGATCATCATCGGCAAGCAGCGGAACGGGCCGATCGGTACCGTTCACCTGACCTATCAGGGACAGTTCACCCGCTTCGAAAACCAGGCTCACCGAGAAGAATCCTATTAAATTCTCATTTTTTGGCCCCGAATTCCTGTTGTCAGGGATTTCGGGGCTTTTCTTTTTCTTCCTTTGTTTTTCAATGGTTGCCAACTTTCTTCAGGTCGATTATTATTGTGTATTAATCTCACTTGATTCAGGTTGCACAAAAGGAAGGCTCTCCATGAAGATCAAACACCTCATTCTGCTCAGCAGTCTGTTGATCGTCCTGTTTACTTTTTTGACGATCATGGGGGAGCTCTTTTATCAGAAGATCAATCTTGAACACGCCCTCCAGGAAGAACTGGATTCTGCCAGCCGTGACCGTGCAACCCAGATCGCCCAGAACGTCTACCTGATGACCGAAGCGATGAAGAGTGCGACTGAACGTACCATGGCCGACAATTTACGGGTTGCGGCGGACGTTCTGGCCAAAAGTGGTACCCTTCATTTTCATTCAGAAGGGAAGATTTCCTGGGATGCGGTCAATCAGTATACCGGGCAGAGTGCCCGCATCGAACTGCCCAAGGTCTATCTGGACGATGAATGGCTTGGCCAGAATCATTCCCTGAACGTCGAAACGGCTGTTGTTGACAAGGTCAAATCCCTGGTCGGTGGAACCTGTACGATCTTTCAGCGGATGAATGCAGAAGGGGACATGCTCAGGATCGCGACAAATGTCGAACAGCGTGACGGAACTCGGGCTATCGGGACCTATATCCCGCGGATTAACCCGGATGGCACGCCGAACCCGGTTATCGACAAGATTATGCAGGGAGGCATCTTTCATGGCCGGGCTTTTGTCGTCAATGCCTGGTATATTACGGCCTATCAACCGATTTACGACGATGAACAGCAGATCGTCGGTGTTCTCTATGTCGGCGTCAAGCAGGACGACCTGATCAGCTTGCGTAACAGCATCATGGGTCTCGTGGTCGGTAAGACCGGCTACGTTTACGTGTTGGGAGCCCAGGGGGACCAGAAAGGCCGTTACATCATCTCTCCACATGGAGAGCGGGACGGGGAGAACTTTTATGATTTTCAGGATAGCACCGGCAACTACCCGATTCGCACGATCATCGACAAGGCCCTGGCTCTAGCCGACCCTGAATCCGGTGTTATCCCCACCGACTACGTTCGCTATACCAGGAGCGATACGCCGCAATCCTCTCCTCGTGAGAAGCTGGCCGGTATCGCCTATTTCAAACCCTGGGACTGGGTCATTGTCGCCGGCTACTATCTTGACGACTTTCAGGATGTTGAAAACAGGGTCGGAAGAACGATCAACCAGGTCATTGTGTCGATGATCCTGATCAGTGCCGTTGTCGTGTTTCTGTCCTTGATTTTCAATGCCGTTATCGCAGAGCGGTTGTTTGCGCCTCTGAATAAAGCGGTTGTTGCCCTTGGCGAGATGAGTAAGGGCAATCTTGATATTCGCCTGCCGGTTCGGGGCAGTGATGAGGTCAGTCAGATCAGTCGCGCATTCAATGAGATGGTTGTTAACCTGCAGAATGTGACCGCCGGTCGGAACGAACTGGATCAGGAGATCAAAGCACGTAAAGAAGTTGAAAAAAACCTGCTGGCCAGTGAAAGTAAATACCGGGGGCTGTCCGCTGAATTTCAGGGCGTTCTCGACAGTATTCAGGATGCCCTGATTCTGGTCTCGCCCGATATGCATGTGATCTGGGCCAACAAGAGCGCCCAGGAAGTTCGCTGGGGGCTGAAAGACAGCAATCTGGAAGGAACCTACTGTTACGACTACTGGCACGATCGCGATCTGCCTTGTGAAGAATGTGTGGTGCTACGTTGTTTCGAGACCGGCTTGCCGCAGAATATGGTGAGCAAAACAAGTGGTGGAACGATGGTCGGAATCAAGGCCTTCCCAGTCAAGGATGCGGACGGGAAGGTGGTGAATGTCCTCGAGCTGTCCAGCGACATCACGGAATCGATCCGGTTGCGGGAGGAAGCGGCCCGGCATAGCCAGTTGGCTTCGTTGGGGGAACTGGCCGCCGGCATGGCACATGAGATCAATAATCCGAACGGGCTGATCCTGCTCAATCTGGCGACCATCAAAGCCGTTCTTCACGATTCCTTCGAGATTCTGGACCAGACTTATGCAGAACAGGGAGATTTTGATTTTGCCGGACTCAGTTATTCCCGGATGCGCGAGGAACTGCCATCTGTCGTTGCCGAGATGCAACAGAGCGCCCAGCATATCAAACGAATTGTTGATGATCTGAAGGATTTTGTTCGTATGGAAGTCAGCGGGCACGAAGATCCGTTTGATGTCAATCAATCGGTGTCTGCCGCGATTCGCCTGTTGACCAACCAGCTTAAAAAGGCTACGGATAATTTTGACTGTCAGCTCGACCCGGAAGTGCCTCTGGTCTTGGGAAATGTCCACCGGATTGAGCAGGTTGTGATGAACCTGCTGATCAATGCGTCTCAGGCTCTGACCCAGAGAACGGAGTCGATTCAGGTCACAACCTTTTTTGACCGGAAGATGAATTGCTGTGTCATAGAAGTCTGCGACCAGGGCTGCGGCATCGCCGATGAAAACCTGTTACGCCTGACCGATCCGTTTTTTACCACCAAACGAGCAGAAGGGGGGACGGGGCTCGGCCTTTCCGTATCGGCGAGGATTGTCAAAGAACATAACGGTAAGCTGGTTTTTGCAAAGAATGTCCCTAAGGGAACGATCGTGCGCGTGGAGCTTCCTGTCATTGAAAGGAACGAGGATGCCTAAATCTCTATATCCCATAAATCCGGTCCTGCTGGTTGATGATGAGCGTCCCTGGCTGCGCAGTCTGGCCCTGTCTCTGGAGCGCAATGGCGGGATCAATAACATCCTGCAGTGTCAGGACAGTCGTGAGGTTCTGCCGCTTCTCGCCACGCAGAAGATCAGCCTGATTCTGCTCGATCTGACCATGCCATACCTGTCCGGTGAGGATCTTCTGGTGCAAATTGTCGAGCAGCATCCCGGTGTCCCCGTGGTTATTCTGACCGGTATAAATCAGGTCGAGGTTTCGGTCCGCTGTATCAAAGCTGGAGCGGCCGATTATTATGTCAAGACCGTAGAGGAAGACCGTCTGGTCAGTGGTGTCAAGAGACTGCTCAGACTGGTCGAGATAGAGTGTGAAAACCGGACCCTGAAGGATAACCTGCTCAATGACGAACTGAAGAATACCGATGCTTTTTCCGAACTGGTGACTCAATCGGTAAAGATGAAAGCGGTTTTTCAGTATCTTGAGGCCTTGGCCGTGAGTCATCAACCGGTGCTGATCGTCGGCGAAAGCGGTGTCGGAAAGGAGCTGGTGGCCAAGATCGTTCATACCCTGGCGACTCCGCAAGGCCCCTGGGTTGCCGTCAATGTAGCAGGACTTGATGATAACGTCTTTTCCGACACCCTGTTCGGCCATGTCAAAGGCGCCTTCACCGGTGCGGACCATAACCGTTCCGGAATGATCGAAGAGGCCGAAGGGGGAACCCTGTTTCTCGATGAGATCGGCGATCTTTGCCTGACCTCGCAGGTGAAGCTGTTGCGCCTGTTGCAGGAAGGAGAGTACCTGCCCCTGGGGAGTGACCGGGCGAAAAAGACCAGAACCCGGATTGTTCTGGCGACCAATCAGGATCTGCGCGGGCTTCAGGACCAGGGCCGCTTTCGCAAAGATCTCTATTACCGGCTGAATACCCACCTGGTCAATATCCCGCCGTTGCGTGAGCGTAAGGAAGATCTGGAGCTGCTGCTGCCGCATCTGCTGGCTAAAGCCTCGCAGGAACTTGGCAAGCCGATTCCCACCGCACCTCCAGAACTACTGACCCTGCTGTCGACCTACCACTTCCCGGGCAATATCCGTGAGCTTGAGGCAATGGTCTATGATGCGGTCAGCCGCCACCAGGGCAAGGTGCTGTCGATGGAGAGTTTTCGCCGTATTATCAGCGATCAGGATGAACTTCCTCACATGGAATCGTTCTCTGCTCGTCTGCTTTTTCCCGAGCGCCTGCCGACGATAGAAGAAACCGTCCAGTTGCTGATCGATGAAGCGATGAAGCGGGCCGATGGCAACCAGTCGATCGCGGCAGGTTTGCTCGGAATATCTCGACCGGCTCTTAATAAACGTCTCAATAAGGAAAAATCATAATCTTCAAATAGCGTTCAAACCCCTGTGCATTTTGTTACAGCTGTTCCTTACTGATCATTCTAAAAACATCAATTAAATCAATAAATTGTGTCTTAACTTTCAGAGGGTGGTAACTTTGGTTACACCCCTTTCTTTTCTGCGTTTCTGTTTTATTTCTAAGAAAATCGACAGGTTCGGATCTTGTCATTGGTTGGCACTTATGTTGCTCAATGTCTTGTATGAAATCACGACACTGATTTCTGTCTGTTTAGGGAGTTGAGCGATGGGGATAGCGCTGTATTACTTGGATGAAAATGTGGAAACCTGCCGGCGCAGCGCTTTTTTGCTGAGGCTGAGCGGATATCATGTCACGGCTTTTAGTGATCGCGAAGAATTTCAGAACCGGATCGTCACCGCTGAGCAGGGGAACGAAAGCATCGATCTGCTGGTCATCAATTCTTTACGTGCGGGTACGCTGCCCGATCCTTTTATTGCTTTTTTGAAGGAGGTCAACGTGAGAATTCCGGTCGTACTCGTCAGGCGTAATGAGGGACTGGGGTTTTCAACCTGTTATCAGGATAAGTTGGCTGAAGATGCCAATTTCATTATCTGTGCGGCAGACAAACTGAGGACGGTACTGAGTAAGACTGTAAACACCCATTCAAGCAAGAACCTGGCATAAGGAGACTGTCATGCTGAAAAGTGTTAATAACCTGAAAATCGGAACGAAGATCTACCTGCTCTGTGGAATTATTGTCCTGGCGTTTCTGGCAACCATTGGGTTCACCAGTTTAGAGCTGGATTCCAAGATGAAAGACGGCAAGAACGAAACGGTTCAGCGCGCCGTAGAATCAACCTGGGGCGTAGTCGACTATTATGTCAAGCAGGCTGAGAGCGGTACGATGACAATCGCAGAGGCTCAGCACGCGGCCCGTGAGGCGCTGCGCAATGTGCGTTTCGAAGGAGATAACTATTTCTGGATCAATGACCTTGAGCCGAAGATGGTCATGCATCCACTGAAACCGGAGCTTGAAGGCAAGAGCGTGGCCTCAATGACGGACCCTAACGGCAAGGCGCTTTTTGTTGAAATGGCAAAGGTCGCGCGTGCTTCCAGTGCCGGTTTTGTCGACTATCAGTGGGATAAGCCGGGGGCTTCCAAGCCTGTCGGTAAGATCTCTTATGTCAAGTTGATTCCTCAGTGGGGCTGGGTTGTCGGTGCCGGGCTCTACGTGGACGACATCGCCGCCCAGTTGATGGAGACTCTGACGATTGTCGCCATCGTTTCCCTGATCGTGATTATCGTCAGCTTTATTCTGATCTTTTTGCTGGCCAGAAGCCTTGCCCGTCCGATGCGTAAAGCCGTAGAGATGATCCAGGAACTGGAGATGGGCCACCTGTCGATGCGTCTCGGGATGACTCACAAAGATGAGGTCGGGATGATGGCGCAGACCATGGACCGCTTCGCCGACAGCTTGCAGCATGAGGTGATTCGTTCCCTGCAGATGCTCGCCGATGGTGACCTGACTTTCGATGTCGAGCCGCGTGATGGAAATGATGTTATCCGCGGAACCTTGAAAAAACTTGGCGAAGATACCAACGAGATCATGTCACAGATTCAGGTTGCCGGTGAGCAGATCGCATCGGGTTCCGGACAGGTTGCTGACAGCAGCCAGGCCCTGTCTCAGGGCGCGACAGAATCGGCCAGTTCCCTTGAGGAAATTTCGGCGTCACTGAATGAACTGAGCGCTCAGACCACAGTTAACGCTGATAATGCCCAGCAGGCCAACGCACTGTCGAGCGAAGCACGTGATGCGGCGGAAGCCGGCAATCAGAGGATGTCTGAAATGATTCTGGCGATGGAGGATATCAACGAAGCAAGTCAGAATATCTCCAAGATCATCAAGCGAATCGACGAGATCGCCTTCCAGACCAACCTGCTGGCTCTTAATGCGGCCGTGGAAGCGGCCCGTGCCGGGCAGCATGGCAAGGGGTTTGCCGTGGTCGCTGAAGAGGTTCGCAACCTTGCAGCTCGCAGTGCCAAGGCTGCTGAGGAAACGGCTGAACTGATCGAAGGCTCGGTCGAAAAAGCCGCCAACGGCAGTACCATCGCCAACCAGACCTCTGAGGCCCTGCGCGGTGTTGTTGAGGGGATCGGCAAGGTCAACGATCTGGTCACCGAGATCGCAGCAGCCAGCCGTGAACAGGCCGAAGGTGTCAATCAGATTACCGAAGGTGTCACTCAGATTGATCAGGTGACTCAGCAGAATACCGCCAGTGCCGAAGAAAGTGCCGCGGCTTCTGAAGAGCTGTCCGGTCAGGCCGAGCACCTGCGCCAGATGCTGCAACGTTTCATCCTCAAGAGTGGGGCAAGTACGGTTGGTACATTGAAGCCCCATACCCCTTCGGTTGCCAAGACTTATGGGGGCAAGCCGGTTGAGAAAAAGGGGTACGGTGTCTCCTCGGGGACTGTACAGATAGCTCTGGATGCCAGCGAGTTCGGCAAGTATTAAGCAAAGGGGTAGGTGATGAGCGTCGACAGACAGCAAGTACGTTACGAAGAAATAGATGCCGAAGTGAAGTCGGGGAGCCGGCTCTACCTGACCTTCAGGCTTCAGGATGAGGATTATGGCATCGTGGTCGATCATGTGACCGAGATCATCGGCATGCAGAAAATCACCCAGGTGCCCGGCATGCCTCGGGAGATCAAGGGGGTGCTGAACCTGCGCGGTAAGATCATTCCCTTGATGGATGCCCGAATCCGTTTCGGTATGCCTGAGCGGGAGTGTGATGAGCGAACCTGTGTCATTGTCACCCAGGTCGATGAAACAACAATGGGGCTGATGGTTGACCGAGTCAAAGAGGTTGTCGACATTGCAGCAGAGCAGATCAGCGACAGCGCAAGCACCAGTCAGGGCGATTATATCGAAGGGCTGGCCAAGTTCGACAAGGACGTCAAGATCCTGCTCAACGTACGGGCCTTGGTGGATAGCGAAGAGTACGCTCTGGCCGAGGCCTGTTAGTCAAGAGTAGTTACGCGTTAGAGAAAAGCCCGGTGCCGAATGGCGGCACCGGGCTTTTTCTGGTTTTACAGCGGGGTGTCAGGAATCCTGACCACGCTTGACGTCAATCTCCAGGGTTTTGATCTTCTTGCGCAGGGTGTTGCGGTTGATTCCGAGAATGTCGGCCGTCTGAACCTGGTTGCCCCTGGTTTTGTTGAGGACAATGTTGATCAATGGACGCTCGACCTGGTGAAGAACCATTTCATAGAGATTGTTCATCTCCTGCAGGTTCATCTGAGCCAGCGAGTTCTCGAGCTTTCTGGCGACCAGGGCTTCGAGCGATTCATCCTGGCTTCTGACCCGGCCGCTGTCGAGCAGGCCCGGAAAGTCGGGTGGGGTCAGCACATGGTTCGGTGACAGCAGCGCTGCGCGCTTGATGACGTTTTCCAGTTCTCGAACATTACCAGGCCAGTCGTGGGACTTGAGCAGCTGCAGTGCTTCCGGACTGCATTCCATGATGTCGATGCCGAGGTCCTGTTTGGCGCGTTTCAGAAAGAATTCGACAAGCATCGGAATGTCCTCGCGGCGGTCGCGCAGAGCCGGTAATGAAATCGGGACGACGTTGAGGCGGTAGTAGAGATCCTCTCGGAATTCCTTGGCCTTGACCTGTTCCGCCAGGTTCTGATTGGTCGCTGCAACGATCCTTACGTCGACGTTGATCGTCTGGCTGCCGCCGGTCCGGGTAATCTCTTTTTCCTGTAGGACGCGCAGTAGCTTGGCCTGTAGTTCCAACGGCATGTCGCCGATTTCGTCGAGAAACAGGGTGCCGCCGTCGGCTTGCTCAAACTTGCCGGCTTTGCGGTCGGTGGCACCGGTAAAGGCCCCGCGCTCATGACCGAAAAGCTCATTTTCCAACAGCTCGCTAGGGATGGCCGCACAGTTTAGGGCGAGGAACGGTTTACCCAGGCGGCGGCTGTTGACATGGATCGCTCTGGCAATCAGTTCCTTGCCTGTTCCACTTTCGCCGGTGACCAGAACTGTGACATCCGATTCCGCAACCCGGCCGAGGGTCTTGTAGACCTCCTGCATCGCCTGGCTGTTGCCGATGATGGTTCTGCCGAAGTTGTATTGCCCCTGGAGTTCTTCCTTGAGTTGATCGATCTGCTCGGTGACCTCGGCGGCTTTGGTCGCCTTGAGGATGATAGCATCCAGCGCCGCCAGGTCGAAGGGTTTGGTCAGATAGTCGTAGGCTCCGTTCTTCATGGCCGTGACTGCATGTTCCATGGTCGCTTCGGCGGTCATGATGATGACCAGGGTATCGGGGTGCTCAACGCGAAACTGCTTGAGCAGGTCGAGCCCCTGGATGCCCGGCATTTTGATATCAAGTACCGCAAGGTCATACTGATTTTGTCTTGCCAGCTTTTTCGCTTCGTTGCCATCTTCGGCAAGGTCGACGCTAAAACCCTGTTTTTTCAGGGCCTTGGAAAGAACCCAGCGGATACTTTCTTCATCGTCTGCAACAAGAATCCGTTTGATCGCCATGAGCTTTTTTGTCCTTTACTAGTTTTGTTGTGGAGCTCTACGACTTGCGAAAAGGGGCAGCGAGACCTGAACCGTCGTTCCCCCCTCCGGTCGTTCGTTGAAATGCATCAGACCGCCATGGTCGTTTACGATTTTCTGGCAGATTGCCAGACCAAGACCGCTCCCTCCCGACTTTGTCGTGTAGAACGGTGTCAGTATCTGTTCGCGTTGCTCAGGAGAAATGCCCGGACCCTGATCGCTGATACGTATTTGTACCATCGGAGTCGGACGGGCTCCCGGTAAGCTTAGATGGTATTCTGCATCGATTCTGCTGGCAATAACTATTTCACTATTTTCCGGGTTTGCTTCACAGGCATTTTTGATCAGGTTGAGAAAGAGTCTGGTCAACAGATCCTCATCGCCCGGTATTTCGGGGATGCTCGGGTCAAGTTGCCATTTGAAGACAATCCCTTTCTGATGTGAGGCGCTGGTCTGAAGCTTGACTTGCTGATCGAGCAGTTTGCTGATATTGACCGGTGAGATACATGCCTTGCGCGGGCGGGCCAGATCCAGCAGCTCCTCGATGATCCGGTTGACCCGTTCGGTCTCTTTGATGATCAGGCTGACATATTCCTGGATCTCATTGTTTTCCCCCAGTTCCATCTGCAGCAGCTGAGCTGAGCCCTTGATGCCGCCGAGAGGGTTCTTGATCTCATGAGCCAGACCGGAGGCCATGGTTCCGACCATGGTCAGGCGGTCTGCATGGCGCACCGCATCTTCCAGCGATCTGACCTGGGTCATGTCGTGAAGAATAATGACCGCCCCCAACTGACTGCCGGAGCAAGAAAAGATCGGTGAAACGGTAACACTGACCGGTCGTTCCCGACGCTTGTCCGATTGCGACAGGGTGACGGTTTCATGGTCCGAGATTGAACGTCCGGTCGTCAGCGAGGTGTTAAGCAGGTAGCAGAGGGCTTCCTGCCAGTCAAAGCATTCGCTGAAGGTCTTGCCGACGGTCTGTTTTTCCGAGAGGCCGGTGAAGTTCTGCGCAGCAGGGTTAAAAAGGGTAATGATCCCGCTCTGATCGACAGCGATAACCGCATCATCGATGTTCTCCAGGATCATTTCATATTCCAGTGGGGTTAACTGTTCTTGTGTCATTGATTCTCTACATTCGAAAAGAAGTCATGTGACAGCTCGATCACCTGATCGAGACGCTCGGTTTTCTGGAGTTGAACGCGATACTGGCTGGCACCGGCCAGCCCCCGTGCGTACCAGCACAGGTGTTTGCGCATCTCCAGTACGGTTTTGCGTTCACCAAACTGTTCCAGGAACAGCTCCAGGTGCAACATGGCGACCTTCAGTTTTTCAGAAGGCGTCGGACTGCTCAGGGGCTGACCATGGAGCAGTTCGAGGATCTGTTTCAGCAGCCAGGGGTTGCCGTAGCCGCCACGGCCGATCATGATCGCATCGCAGCCGGTGGTTTCAAGCATCCTGACACCGTCCTGCGGCGTGAAGATGTCACCACTTCCAAACACTGGTATACTGAGGTGCTTCTTCAGTGCCGCGATATGTGTCCAGTCGGATGTCCCGGAAAATCCCTGCACCCGGGTGCGTGGGTGGAGAGTGATGGCATCGACCCCTTCATTTTCGGCAATTTTACCGATCTCGAGATAGTTGAGAGAGACATTTTCCCAGCCTGATCGGATTTTTATGGTCAGGAGGCCCTGGTAGCTCTTGCGGATTTCAGCGATAATGCGCTGAATCCGCTGCGGATCTTTGAGCAGGGCGCTTCCCGCGCCACTGCCGATAACCTTCTTGACCGGGCAGCCCATATTGATATCGATCAGGAAAGAATCCTCCTTGATGATGTCAACTGCTTCAGCCAGAACCTTCGGGTCGTCACCGAAGAGCTGGACCCCAAGCGGTGACTCTTCTGGATGAGAATCCATCAGCTCCCTGGTCTTATGCCCGGCTCTGATCAGCCCATTGGCGCTGATCATTTCGGAAAAGACCAGTGCTGCTCCGAACCCCTTCATGATGCGGCGAAAGGGGAGGTTGGAGATTCCTGCCATCGGTGCCAGTAAAATGGGGCTGTCTACTAATATTTTTCTGATGAGTTTCTGATTTGATTGCATAATATTTAGGCATTTTAGCGATATACGTTGTCAGAGCAAGAAAAAAAACATAAGAGACCATTAAATCTTGCTGGTGGTGATGATCTCTGTCAAGTATACTGTATACAGTATTGTGCTTGACAAAAGTCAGACTCATTGGTAGAACGGTATTTCATATCGGTTTTTTTGAATGTTTGTGGCTGGCTCAAGCTGGATTTCCCATTGGGATCTGATAAGCTTCTTTCATCCAGTCATCTCAGGTAGTTTTGAACCGGACAGTATCTTTTATGATCCTCTTTATATAGAATGGATCTCGTCTGGATCAATCATTAAAAAAAACTCTGGCCCCCAGGGCATCGAAATGTAACTGAAGATCAACCTGTTTCAAGGAGAGAGTGAATATGGCAACACTGAAAGAAGTCTTAGCTCAGAAGATTGAAGAGCATCGTCCCCGGACCAACCGCCTGGTCAAGGAATTCAGCGATGTCAGCCTGGGCGAAGTGACCATCGGTCAGACCCTTGGCGGTGCCCGCGGTATCAAAGCCCTGGTCTCTGATATCTCTTACCTCGACCCGATGGAAGGGATTCGCTTCCGTGGCCTGACCATTCCTGAGACCTTTGCCGCTCTGCCAAAGGCTCCCGGAAGTGAGTATCCTTATGTTGAAGGCTTCTGGTGGCTGCTGCTGACCGGTGAAGTTCCGACTATGGAACAGACCTTAGAGGTTGTTGAGGATTGGAAGAAGCGTGCTCAGGTTCCTCAGTATGTCTATGACCTGCTCAGGGCTCTGCCGCGTGACAGCCATCCGATGGTCATGCTTTCTGCAGCGGTCGTAGCCATGCACCGCGAATCGATTTTCTCCGAAACCTATATTGCGGGGAAATTCAACAAGATGACCTGCTGGGAAGACATGTATGAGGATGCCAGCAATCTGATGGCCAAGATCGGTCCGATCGGTGCATACATCTACCGTATGAAATACATGGGCGATACGCATATTCCTGCTGATCCGAGCCTCGATATGGGGGCGAACTTCGCTCACATGATGGGGATCGCTGCTCCTTATGATGATGTTGCGCGGATGTATTTCATCATTCACTCAGATCATGAGGCTGGTAATGTCTCGGCCCATACCACGCACCTGGTCGCATCTGCCCTGACCGATGCCTATCACGCTTACAGTGCCGGTATCAGTGGTCTTTCCGGTCCGCTGCATGGCCTCGCCAATGAAGAGGTGCTGCGCTGGACCCAGAACCTGATGATGCGTCTCGGTGGTGAACTGCCGACCAAGGAGCAGCTGTCGGAAGCTCTCTGGGCAACTCTCAACAGCGGTCAGGTTGTGCCGGGTTACGGCCATGCCGTTCTGCGCAAGACCGATCCGCGTTACACCTCTCAGCGTGAATTCTGCCTCAAGACGGAAGGTCTCAAGGACGATCCGCTGTTCAAACTGTGCAGCATGATCTACGAGGTGGCGCCGGGGATTCTTCAGGAGCATGGCAAGGCCAAGAACCCATGGCCAAATGTTGACGCTCAGTCCGGTGTTATTCAGTGGTACTACGGCGTGACCCAGTACGAGTTCTATACGGTTCTCTTTGCTATCGGCCGTGCTCTTGGCTGTCTCGCCAATATCACCTGGGATCGTGCCCTTGGTTATGGCATCGAGAGACCGAAATCGGTGACAACCGACCTGTTGGAATCAGTTGCAGGTATTAAATAATCGATTTTGCGTATTTAATTTATATTTCTTATGAAATAGGAAAGAGGCTCTTTATAGAGCCTCTTTTTTTATCTATACTATGAGCTGTTACCTATGTTCATTCGCATGATTAATTAAACTGTTTAGGAGTAGTGAAATGTCAAGTATTGGGAAGATTCTCTGTCTGATTTTTGCTTCTGTACTGCTGCTTTCCGGATGTGCAACAACGACCGGCTACGAAAATACCAAGAAGGGGGCAGGAATCGGGGCTCTGGTAGGTGCTGTTTCCGGTGCTGTCATCGGTTATCAGCAGGATCCATCTGGTGGTGCGTTGCGCGGTGCCCTGATCGGCGGGGCGGCTGGTGGAGCAATCGGTGCTGGTGCCGGTCTTTATATGGACAAGCAGCAGGCCGAGTTTGAACGGCAGCTGGCCAATGAGCGTGCTCAGAACCAAATCGAGATCGAGCGCCAGCAGAATGAAATCCTCAAGCTGACGATGAGCAGCGAGGTCTCGTTCGACTTCAACTCTGCCCGCCTCAAGTCGACGTTTTATTCAGCACTGAACAAGATCGCCGATATCATGACCCGTTACCCGCAGACCCAGATCGTAGTGGCCGGCCATACCGACAGTGTCGGCTCCGAGCAGTATAACCTCGACCTTTCGCTGCGCCGGGCGAATGCTGTCGCTGATTATCTGATCAGCCATGGAGTCGCTTCCTGGCGGGTGGGAACCGAGGGGCGGGGAGAATTGCAGCCGATCGCCAGTAATGCGACAGAGGATGGGCGTGCCCGTAATCGGCGTGTTGAAATCTATGTGGTTCCTAACCAGAACGCGGGAATGTAAATGCAGCGTCCTTGTCGCACTGAATCCGACAGCTCACGTATGGCAGGACACCAAGCTCACAGTTGAAAATGGAATTTTTCGACAGGGCCCTCAAGCGGGGCCCTGTTTTTTTCTGCCAATTCCACCCAGCCGTGGCAATCAACCTTAAGGATTGTTGAACTGCGTGTGCCATATTCAGGGCTGACAATTCTGATCGCAGAAAGAAGTCGTTCCCACGAGAGGGGTACTCCCGTACGGGGAAGTGATTCATCGGGGTAGGACGATGACGGATCAAGGACCTTAAGGAGTGACTCCGCTTCAAGATTCTGCTCTGTGAGGAGCTGTTGTAGATGTGATTTGGCCGTCATGACCTTGGGCCAGGGTGTGTCAAGAGATGCATTGCTCAGGCCATAGAGACCAGGGCTGAGTTTGAGTGGCTGGTCTGTTCTGTTGGAATAGTGATGCAGGTTTTCAACGGCTCCATAAAGCAGGTTGTAGCCTTGGAATTTGTCTTTTTCCTGACGCAGATAATGACTGAAATTCTGTTCGTCAACTGTCGTTGAAAGGAATTTTAACGGAAGCAGTCCGCGAGACTGACTCGGTGTTGCCGGCCCGAGTTGATCGCGCACGTTTGTCAGGGCGGAAAAAGAGCCGAAGTCGGTCATCCCTAACCAGGTGCCGCCACCTAAGAGGTCTTTCCCGGCGAGCAACCGGGGATGATTTTCCCACCAGTGGGCCTGGTGGGTCGGACGCTCAAGGAATTCATCTCGGTTGGCAACCAGTACCAGCGGATAAACCGGATCAATTTTGTAGGCGAAGACAATCAGACACATGACCAGATAGTGACAGTCCGTACCGGCTATTTCTTTTCTTTTTCCTTGCGGGTCGCGTAGATGAGAATCTTCTGGTTGGTAAAGGTTTCAACCTCACCGGCAAATGATTCTATCTGGAAATAATCGTGGACCTTGGGGGATGCATCCATGAAGAATCTGTTCAGTTCCTGGGCTTTGGAGCGGCTGAGGCCGGCTGTCTTGATCCAGGACTGGAAATCGTGGGTTTTGGGGATGATCTTGGTTTCTTGCAGGATCAGTTCGGCATCCTGAACCATCTGCGACCATTCATTTTCGGTGAAAGCCTTGATATGGGTCGGGTTACGCTTGGTTTCAATCTGCTGGTAGAATTCGGCGATCTCAGGATCTGATGGCATCAGTGTGTCGATGATCAGCATGCGACCGCCACGACGTAGAACCCGGTGGAATTCTCTGAGCGCACGTGGTACGTCAGGAAAATGGTGTGGTGCGATGCGACAGGTGAGCAGGGTGAATGAGCCCGCAGGGAACGGCAGGTCTTCAGCATCGGCTTCGCGAAAGATGACATTGTCAACACGCCCTTCTTCGGCGATATGTTCCTGGGCTTTTTTCAGCATCAGCATGGTCAGGTCGGAAGCGACGACCTGTCTGACCATTGGGGCAAAATAGAGTGCCAGGTGGCCACCACCGCAGGCGACGTCTAGCAGGTTGTCTTCCTGGGTCGGATTGAGCAGTCGGGCGGCTTCTTCTAGGTCAGGGCCACTGGAAAAATGTGTTGCTTCGACATAGGCTGTGGCCGTTCTGCCAAACTGTTCACGAACGCGGTTTTTGAATTTGCTGTCCATCGAGGTGTCCCCATATCCAGAATTTGGCGTATTATATCATTCGAGAATCAATATTTTGTTTTTTTTGTTACCTGTACAGTATTTTTTTCGTCAGCTCAAAAGTCAAGAGTCGACATAAATAAATGTCTGTGCTTTTATGCCCGATTCAATCCCCTGGTCATCGATTAATGCGGAGAACCAATGAAAAAATTACAAGTCGGTACAGCGACCCAGAGAATGCTCGAGCTCGGTCATCCTTGGGTCATTGCAGATCGTTATACCAAAAACTGGCCTAAAGGGAAGTCTGGAGAGATTGTCGAGCTGGTTGGGGAGAAAAACGAATTTCTGGCGATTGCCCTGTACGATCCGGAGGATAGGATCGTCGCCCGGGTGCTGAGTCGCAAAAGACGTCCGATCGATCAGGGCTGGTTCGAGGATAAATTTCGTCAGGCCAGATTGCTGCGCCGCTTTATCAATCTTGACGAGACCAGCGTCTACCGTCTGGTCAATGGCGAAGGGGATGGTCTTCCCGGTTTGACCATCGATTATTACGATGGCTATCTGATGGTTCAACTGTTCTGCGAAGCCTGGGATGTCCATCTGAAGCAGCTCCTTGCCGCGTTGCAGGCGGTGTTTCCGACCAACGGGATCTATCGCAAGCTGCGTCCGCAGGAAACCCGGGCCCTGGAAGCGAAGTCGCAAAGTAAAAACTACAGTCGGTTGATTCAGGGGCAGGCTGCGCCGACCCCACTGATCGTTGAAGAAAACGGTCTGCGTTATCTTGTCGATATGACGGAAGGGCTGAATACCGGGATTTTTCCCGATCAACGTAACAACCGACTTGAGCTGATGCGTCATGTGGCCGGTAAAAGGGTTTTGAATCTTTTTGCCTTTACCGGAGCCTTTTCCGTGGCGGCCGCTCATGCCGGGGCCAGAAAGGTGACCAGCGTCGATGTCTCGGAAAAGTATCTGGGGATTGCGCGGGAAAATTTTGAGTTGAATCGCATCAACCCCAAGCGTCACGAATTTATTATCGCCGATGTGTTTGTTACCCTGGAAAGAATGAACAGGGAAAAGCAGAAATTTGATCTTATTCTCTTCGATCCGCCATCCTTCTCGACGACCAAAAAGAGCCTTTTTTCAACCCAGGGCGGGACAGCGCGACTGGTGGAAGCCACTCTGCCTCTGCTGGAAGAGGGGGGGCTGCTCGCTGCGTCATCCAATCATCAGAAAACCGCGTTGGCCGATTATCTTAAAGAGTTGCGCCGTGGTGCACTGTTGGCAGGCAGCGGTCTGAAGGTGCTGGCCACGCTGGGGCAGGCTGAAGATTTTCCCTGGACCGTTTCGTTTCCTGAAGGGCAGTATCTGAAATTCGTACTGGCCGTCAAGGATTCCGACCTTTGATCCGATTTGACAGACAGCGGGCTTGATAGCCCGCTTTTTTGTTCCATTCTCTCTGTCTTTAAACCAAGTTCTATCCGGCTTTGTCCTCTTATCCCCCTGAATTTTCGTTTTCTTTAACTGTGCATCATTCTTTTTTATATTCAGCTTTCTATATATTAATTTCCCCGTCTAGAACAATATTTCTTACCAATATGGTATGATCTTAATTGTGGTTGAAAAGTTTAACCTGTCACACACACCGTCAGAAATCAAATTCTGACCTTTTTCCAATGTTGCGGAGGTTGACAATGCAGAAGATGAAACGTTTTAAGCAGGTCACGGTATTCTTTTTGGCTCTGGTATTTCTGTGTGCCGGAGTTTTGCCTCTCCAGGCGGCTGAAGAACGTAACTATCTGATGGCCACAGCTTCTACGGGAGGGACCTACTATCCTGTCGGGGTAGCGCTCTCCACACTGATCAAGGTCAAGCTTCAACCGACGGAAAAAATCGGTATGTCGGCGATCAACTCGGCGGGGTCAGGTGAAAATATCAAGTTGTTGCGCGATAATGAGGTTCAATTTGCGATCCTCCAGGGACTTTTCGGTTCCTACGCCTGGAACGGAACCGGTCCGATTGCCAGCGAGGGCCCGCAAAAAAATCTGCGTTCTGTAAGTATGCTCTGGCAGAATGTTGAGCATTTCGGAGTTACTAAAAAGTTTGTCAAGACCGGGACGATCGCCGATATGGTCAGTATAAAGGGGGAAACCATGTCGATGGGCAAGAAGAACTCAGGGACTATCGGTTCAAATGAGGTCATTCTTGGCAACCTTGGGGTTGATATCAATACCGATTATAAGCTGATCTATGTCGGTTACGGGCCAACTGCCGATGCTATGCAGAATGGCCAGATCGCAGGATTTGGTATTCCTGCCGGGGTTCCGGCGAGTGCTATTACCAAGGCCAAGGCGAACCTGGGCGACGGCATGCTGGTTCTTGATTTTACCGATGAGCAGCTCAAAAAGGCCGATGGTGGCCTCGAACTTTGGACCCGCTATGTGATTCCGGCCGGTACCTATCCGGGGCAGAAAAAGGATATCAATACCATCGCCCAGCCAAACTTTTTGTCCGTTCGTGCTGATGTTGACGAAGATGCCGTCTATAAAATCACTAAGACGATTTACGAAAACCTGGCATTCTTGAATGCGATCCATGGTGCGACCAAGGCGATGTCTATTGAAAAGGCTATTTCCGGTTTGCCGATGCCGTTGCACCCAGGTGCGCTGAAATATTATCAGGAAGTTGGTGTTAAGGTTCCTGATCGCTTAATCCCTCACTGATAAGTCTTCGTGTGATCATCCGATTACCGGGTGATCACACTTCCTCTCACAGTGGAGTGTGGTGTTATGAGTGCCGAAGATTCAGGAATTTTCAAGATAGAATCCAGACTGCTGGTCGTGCTGGGGATCGTCATCGCGATCATGCATATCTGGTTCAACGTGTTTACCGTTTTGCCATCCCTCTGGCAGAATGCTCTTCATTTCGCCGGTTTTGCCCTGATTGCGGCCTATGTCTATCCGATGAAGGTCAATCCTTCATGGCGCTTGCGGATCACTGATGCTGTTCTTGGTCTGCTTGCTGCTGGCTCAGCAATCTATATGATCGCCATGGAAGATGCGATCTATGCGCGTGGCGTTCGTCTCGAGACCGGGGAATGGGTTGCCGGCATTATCTTGATCCTTTGTGTGCTCGAGTTTACCCGCAGGGTTGCCGGCTGGTTTATTCCAGTTCTGATTCTTGTTGCCCTGACCTATGTCGGTTGGTGGGGTACGAAAATTCCCGGTGTTTTCAAATTCGCCGGACTGTCGTCCGAGACGATCCTGTTCCGTAGCGTCTATGGTGACGATGCCCTGTTCGGCACCATTGCGTCGATATCTTCCTCCTACGTCTACATGTTCATTCTGTTTGGTGCCTTTCTGTTGCGCTCTGGTGCCGGTGAGTTCGTTATCGACCTGGCCCGTTCGGTGGCCGGTCGCCTGGTGGGCGGCCCTGGCCTGGTTGCCGTATTCGCCTCCGGACTGATGGGGACCATTTCAGGCTCGGCCGTAGCCAATACTGCCTCGACAGGGGTTATCACCATTCCTCTGATGAAGCGAGCCGGCTTTCCTGATAAGTTCGCTGCGGGGACCGAGGCTGCCGCTTCGACGGGCGGCCAGTTGATGCCGCCGATCATGGGGGCTGGCGCGTTTGTTATGGCGACCTATACGCAGATCTCCTACAACACCATCGTTATCGTCAGTATTCTGCCGGCTATCCTCTATTTTGCCACGGTCGCATTTTTTGTCCGTATTGAGGCCAAGCGCAGCTTCGTCACGGCGATGGATTATGAAAAAGTCTCGGCGTTTCAGGTGTTAAAAAAGGGCGGGATTGTCTTTGTGCTGCCGATCGCGGTGCTGATAGCGCTGTTGATCTATGGCTTTACCCCGACCTATGCGGCCGGTATCAGTATTCTTGCCGTTGTCGTATCGTCTTGGTTTACCAAGAATAAAATGGGTCCACGGGCAATTATCGAAGCGATGGCACTCGGTGCGCGCAACATGGTTATGACGGCTATCCTGCTCTGTGCCGTCGGCCTGATCGTCAATGTTATCGCGACTGCCGGTATCGGTAATACTTTTTCCCTGATGATCAATGAATGGGCGGGGCATAGCCTGATTATCGCCATCGCTCTGATTGCTCTGGCTTCTCTGGTGCTGGGCATGGGTCTTCCCGTAACCGCTGCCTATATCGTTCTGGGAACGCTCTCAGCTCCGGCTCTGCATGGCCTTATCGCTGATGGCTTGCTGGTTCATGCCCTGGCCGATGGTCAGATTCCTGAGGCTGCCAAGGCGATCTTTATGTTGGCGGCTCCCGACCGGTTGGCCGAGATCGGCAACCCGATGACCATTTCTGCGGCCCGGGCCATTGTTGATGCCGTTCCAATCGATATGGCCAGTATGGTTCGTGAAGCCGTGCTGTCAGAACATTCCCTGACCTTTGCGCTGCTTTCGGCCCATCTGATCGTTTTCTGGCTCAGTCAGGACTCGAACGTGACTCCGCCTGTCGCCCTGGCCGCTTTTACCGGTGCGGCGATTGCCGGAACCAAGCCGATGGCGACCGGAATTCAGTCCTGGAAGCTGGCCAAGGGGTTGTATATCGTTCCGCTGCTGTTTGCCTATACGCCTTTTATAGGCGGGACGGTATGGGGTGATCTGACCATCTTCTTCTTTGCCTTCTTCGGACTCTATGCCTTTGCTGCCGGTATTGAGGGCTTTATGGAGATGCGCCTCAATATCGGCTTCCGGCTTGTCTCTCTGGCTGCTGCGGCTCTGCTGCTCTGGCCATTGCCGTTGTTTATGCACGTTGTCGGGCTGATCGTCCTTATCGCTCTGTTTGTCATTAATCGCCGCCAGGCTGATCGTCTTGTTTCGTCATCGGCAACCACCTGATCCTCTGCTCTGTGATCTGAATCTTCCGGGGGACCGGTCCGGAAGATTCAGATCATTCATATTGATAGAAATAGATGATTGTCTGAATTTGCAAAAAAAGTCACAACAAAGCTAAAGATATTGTGTTAGAGTGTGTGTATTCTAATATTTGTCTGGTCTCTGTCTCTTCAAATGAAAATCCTGCTCTGAAAATTCGCTACTGTTAGCAAAACGATGGGGGAGATATGAAATCTCGTGTTTCTACTTTCATTGCAGGCAGCCATTTCTCCAAAGAGATAACCTTTCTGATGCTCATGGCGATTGTATGGCTTCTGGCCCGGCCGGCACTGGCGGCAGGCGATTCAGACGTCGCTTCAGGACTGAGTCCTCTGTGTTATTTTGCGTTGATTATTATTGTTCTGCTGATCGCTGTTCTTGCTTATCTGTTGTTGCAAAATCAGCGCTTGAAGGCCAATTTTCAGGCAGGGCAAGGGAGCAGCCCTGTGGCTGACTGTTCTGAAGAGTCTCATCGACTTGCCAGGCAGGCCCTGGTTGGCCAGATGGCTGGCGGGATTGCTCACGATCTGAATAATATCCTGTCCGGTCTGGTCAGTTATCCGGAACTACTTCTTATGCAGCTGCCGGCTGACAGTTCGTTGCGCAAGCCGATCGGTGTTATTCATGAGTCGGGGTTGCGGGCCGCGGTCTCGGTGTCTGATCTGTTGACAGCGTCACGTGATATTGCAGCCTATCGCAATGCGAATGCAGTAAACGCTCTGGCTCTTGAAAGCCTTCAATCGCAGGACTGGGAACAGTTGTGCAAGCTTTATCCGGGAATCCGGGTTGAAACCAAGCTGACCGATAAGGATACAAAAACCCTCTGCTCTTCGGTCCATCTTGGCAAATGTATCATCAACCTGGTTCAGAATGCCGCTGAGTCACTTGCCGGTGAGGGTCGCATCGAACTGACGACGGATGTCCGTTCTGTTGCAGAGGCTGAGTCAGCACGTCTTGAGATTTCCTCCGGAGAATATCTGCTGCTGAGCGTGTCTGACGACGGAGCGCCGATCAGCGAGGCTGATCTTGCTCATCTTTTTGAGCCGTTTTATACTAAAAAGCAGATGGGCCGAAATGGCAGTGGTATCGGTCTGGCAGTTGTCAAGGCGGTTGCCGAGGATCACGGCGGTACGGTCCGTGTCGTCAGTTCAGAGACGGGAAACTGTTTCACCATGTATCTGCCTATGGTTCAGTAGCGAGCGGGGTTTGCCTTCAGGAGCCGTGATAACTGAAGGAGGCCGTTGCAAAATTCGCCCGTTTGATCAGCACAGAGCCGTTTGCCATGACATGTCATGGTCAATGGCTTTGTGCAGTCCTTGATTTGTCCACAACCAATAGAACAATATTTCCTCATTGCATCGAATTTTCTGAAAGTCTATCTTATTGTAACCTCGTTGGATTTATCTTTCTGTAAACTTGCCGATCTGTTGAGGCAATTAATGATTCACCATTCGCTAAAAAATCGTTAAATTGCATTTTTCTACTATTAGAATTATTACCTTGTTTGTTATAGTTGCTTATTGCATAAGAGGAATGACAAATTTTCTTAGTAGCAGGGGTTGATATGACGGGTAAAGAGTTATTACTCAAGGCGCTGAAGGATCAGAAAGTTCAGTTTCTGTTCGGCTACACCGGTGGCACGATCATGCCGATTTTCGACGAAATGGAGCGGCTCGGTGGTTTCAAGTTTGTGATGTCCCGCCATGAGCAGGGTGCCACCTTTATGGCTCAGGGATTGTCCCGGGCGTCATTGTCAACGGAGACACCTCAGGTTGGGGTCTGTCTGGCGACATCCGGTCCAGGGGCGATGAACCTGGTGACCGGGATTGCTGACGCCTATATGGATTCGATCCCGATGGTGGCTATTACCGGTCAGGTTGCGACTGGGGTCATAGCGACTGACGCCTTTCAGGAAAGTGATGTCGTCGGTGTTATGATGCCGATCTGTAAGCAGGCCTACATGCCGTTGGAGCCGGAACTGCTGGAAGAGACAGTTCATGAAGGTTTTTATGTCGCCAAAACCGGCCGATCCGGACCGGTCGTCATTGATGTTCCCAAGGATATTCAGAATGAACATGTCGGTGATAGTTACAGCTTCGATTTCGAATCCTACAAGCCGGATCTACCGGGCTATATTTTTACCCCGACACCGGAGCGTGATGCGATCAAGAAAGCGGTTGACCTGATCAACAGAAGCGAGCGTCCGGTGCTTTTCTGCGGCCATGGCGTTATCAACAGCAATGCCGGTGAGCTGCTGCGCAAGTTTGCCGAGCAGATGAATATTCCCGTGGCCTTTACCTTTCACGGTCTTTCCGCCATACCGGCTGACCATCCCTTGAGCCTCGGCATGATGGGGATGCACGGGACTGTTGAAGCCAACCGGGCGATTATGGAGGCGGATCTGCTGATCTCTTTCGGTATGCGTTTCGATGACCGGGTGACCGGCAAGCTCAATGAATATGCCCAGAATGCCGAGGTCATCCATGTCGAGATCGATCCGTCGGAGATCGACAAGAATGTCAAAACCAGTCTGGCCATTAATGCTGATGTTTACCGGACTCTTCACGTCCTGCTCGGGGAGCCGATGCTGACCAGTAAGCCACGGCGGCGCTGGCTGGAAAAGATCGAAGGATTCCGTCAAGTCATGGCTCAAGACCTGAAGGAAGAGATCGAAACAGGTGTTGGTGAAGACGGCAGATTGATGATGAAGACCATAATTCATCGCCTCTCGGAGGTTACCGCTGGCAGGGATCTGATCGTTCCTGATGTTGGTCAGCATCAGATGATGTGTGCCCGGTTTTACAACTATCAGACGCCGAACAGCTGGTTTGGCTCCGGTGGTGCCGGTACCATGGGCTGTTCTCTGCCGATGGCGATCGGGGTTAAGCTGGCCCGTCCCGATGAGCGGGTCTGGTCGATCAGCGGGGACGGCAGCTTCCAGATGAATATTCAGGAGCTCGGCACCATCATGGAGCAGCAGATCGATGTCAAGATCGTCATTCTGAACAACGGTTACCTGGGAATGGTTCGCCAGTGGCAGACCTTCTTCTTTGACGGCCGTTACGCCGGAACCCCGATGCACAGTCCCGATTTCGGCTTGATTGCCCAGGCCTATAGCCTGCCTTATATCAAGGTGGAGAACCTTGAGGATGTTACGCCGGCGCTTGAAAAAGCGGTGGCCCATCAGGGCCCGATGGTTCTTGAATTTATTTGTGATCCTGCCGAAGTGGTTCTGCCGATGATTCCGGCCGGCAGCGGCTTTGAAGATATGATGGTCAGGCATCCGAAGAAAGCGGGCGCAACAGATTCTCAGGAGGATGCGGCATGAAGCGGAGAGCAATACTGGCATTTACACTCGACCATCCGGGCGTTCTCAACAAGATCTCCATGCTGATCCGCAAGAAGATGTACAACGTTGACACCCTGACCGTCTGCCGTTCGCGGATTCCGGGAGTCAGCCGGATGACCATCACCCTGGAGGAAAATGACGACGCCAAGGTAGTTCAGGTCCTCAAGCAGCTGGAAAAGTTCACCGAGGTTATTTCCGCCAAGGAGCTTGATACGGAACACAGCTATTGGCGGGAGGTGGCGATCATCAAGCTGGAGATCGATGCTCCTGAGCTAGAGGGGTTCCTCAAGCACTACAATATTGAGATCCTGGAACAGATGAATGAAGATATCCAGCTGGTCCAGGTCTCCGGGTCGACCCGAACCATCGATGAATTCATCAACGAAGTCGGTTGGGAACATGTCGTCGAGATTGCCCGGACCGGGGTCACGGCGATGGAGAAATAAGGTTTTCCTGCTGTTTTAGCGCTCTCTGTGACGGAAGTTACTGAGAGCGCGGATGATTCGGCCGACCATCCTCAGGTTCTGTTCGGTCTGGATCAGTTGCTGTCTGGTGTTCAATATCTGAAATTTCAGATTGTAACGCAGCAATTGTCCCTGCAGGACCAGTTCTCGTTTTTGCGTTTCCCGCTTATGACCGGCCATCGTTCCCCCCCAGGTCTTTTCGTATCTCGTTGCGGATCGTTGCAAATGGCAGAGGGTCCTTAGAAAGCCTTCTCTTCAGGCGCCACCAGCCGAAAATCCCCAGGATGATACAGAGAATACCGGCAATCAGGCAGGTCAGAGGTCTTGACTCTTGAGGAATGGCCAGCAGCAGCGCCAGCAGCAGCGAGACAATCCCGATCAGCAGGATCGCCAGGCTGAACAGGCAAAGGAATGCCAGGCGAAAGAAACGTTCCTGTTCCTCTCTGAGTTCCAGGCTGAACAGCTCGAGACGATTCCACAGCAGGGCGGCGACATTGTGCCAGAAGCTGCTGAACTCCTGTCTGGTCGGCAGCACTAGCGATTTCCGCGATTGAGCAGCAGGCCAATGAGAAAACCAACACCGAGGGAGATTCCTGCCGCCTGGTATGGGTAGTCCCGGATCAGCTGGTCCGATTTTTTGATCTGTTCCTGGACCTTGTCTGCCGCGCTGCCGTAGCTGCTCTTGAGCTGACCGACGGTTTCTTCCAGTCTGGCTTTCGCTTCGGATGTTTTGTCATTCAGTTCGCCCGGCAGACTGGAGAGCAGATCTTCGGCATCTTTGAGGAGTTTGCGGTAATCCTGAGTGAGTTTTACTTTGTTTTTTTCATAATCGGAAGAACTCATACGTGCCCCCACCTTGTTTCGGAAAAGAGATTATTTTCATGTCTCTACAATCATACATTAACTCTGCTCAAAGAGCTAATGTCACAAATGTTTAGAGTATGTTCATCCTGGCTTTAAAGAAATGTCTCTCAAGGTAAGATGCAGAGCATCGCTGAGAGAAGTTTGTGTTAAAGTATCTTCTCGGCCGAGATGAAATGGCGGATGGTTTATTTTTTATAGAAAATGGAGAGCTTATGCAGGAAAACAAGTCTTTGAATATGTCAGTTCTGATTACCCCTGGTATGGCAAATTTCAGTGGTAATCTGCATGGTGGTCAGCTGCTGAAGATGCTTGATGAGGTCGCCTTTGCCTGTGCTTCTCGTTACAGTGGCCAGTACGTCGTGACCCTGTCGGTCGATATGGTTCTCTTTAAGAGACCGATTCCTGTCGGCAGCCTGGTGACATTTTTTGCCAACGTCAACTACGTCGGTACATCATCGATGGAGATTGGTATTAAGGTCGTCACCGAAGACATCCGTAAACAGGTCGTTTCTCATACCAATACCTGCTACTTCACCATGGTTGCCGTCGGCGATGACGGCAAGCCGGTCAAGGTTGAGCCGCTCGAGCTGATCACCGATGATGATCACAGACGTTACAATAATGCTCTGAAAAGAAAAGAGATTACCAAGGAGAAGTCGAAGACGCTGCTGAAGAAAAATGCGGTGATCAAGGACTTTGAATGATCTTTTTAGATTATAGTTGTGCAGGCTGAAACTGAAAAGGCCCTGGAAATATCCAGGGCCTTTCGTTTTAGTTGCCGAACAGCCAGGGCGCGGCCTGGCGATGGCGGTTTTCGTAGTCTTTGATATTGTCGATTTTCTGCAGGGTCAGGCCGATGTCGTCCAGGCCGTTGAGCAGGCAATGTTTGCGGAACGGGTCGATGTCAAAGCTGATGATTTCGCCATCAGGTCGCACGATCTGCTGGTTTTCCAGATCGATATCCAGCTTGAATCCGGCATTGCTGCCAACCGCTGAGAACAGCTTGTCGATGAGCGCATCGTCCAGGACGATCGGCAGAATTCCGTTCTTGAAGCAGTTGTTGTAGAAGATATCGGCAAAGCTCGGCGCAAGGATCGTTCTGATGCCGAAATCGAGCAGTG
This sequence comes from Geopsychrobacteraceae bacterium, assembly GCA_963677215.1. Taxonomy (GTDB): domain Bacteria; phylum Desulfobacterota; class Desulfuromonadia; order Desulfuromonadales; family Geopsychrobacteraceae. The sequence goes on along the minus strand of OY781919.1, from coordinate 3,936,363 downwards.
CCCAGGGCGCATGTTCCCGTGATGAGCCGCAGCCGAAGTTGGCTCGGGTCAGCAGGATGCTCGCTCCTTTGTATTGCGGCTGGTTGAGGACAAACTCTGTATTCAGGGGGCGATGAGTGCAGTCCATGCCTGGTTCACCGTGGTCAAGGTAACGCCATTCATCAAACAGGTAGGGGCCGAAGCCGGTTCGTTCAATCGATTTGAGGAACTGCTTCGGGATGATCGCGTCAGTATCAATGTTGGCCCGATCGAGTGGGGCGACCAGTCCGTTAAAGCTGGTAAATTTATTCATCTTATTTCACCTCCAGTTGGCGCACGTCGACAAAGTGTCCTGTAACAGCTGCCGCAGCAGCCATGGCCGGGCTGACCAGGTGGGTCCGACCTCCCTGTCCCTGACGTCCCTCGAAGTTACGATTCGAGGTCGAGGCGCAACGTTCACCCGGAGCCAGACGATCGTTGTTCATGGCTAGGCACATGGAACAGCCGGGTTCACGCCATTCGAAACCGGCGTCGATGAGGATCTTGTCGAGGCCTTCCACTTCGGCCTGCTGCTTGACCAGACCTGAGCCGGGCACGACGAGTGCCTGTTTGATATTGGCCGCGACCTTGCGCCCTTTGACGACGGCGGCGACGGCACGCAGGTCCTCGATGCGGCCGTTGGTGCAGGAGCCGATGAAGATGATATCGGGCGAGATCTCGGTGATTGGCGTGCCGGGCTCAAGGCCCATGTATTTCAGCGCGGCCTGGATGCTTTCGCGTTTAGTCGGATCGGCTTCTGCCGCAGGATCGGGAATCTTCTCATCAACTGTGATGACCATTTCCGGTGAGGTCCCCCAGGTGACCTGTGGCTGGAGATCGCGGGCATCGATCCGGACAACGCGGTCGTATTCAGCATCCGGATCGCTTTTCAGTTCGAGCCAGCTGACTACGGCTTTTTCCCACAGTTCACCGCTCGGCGCGTAGGGGCGTCCCTTGATGTAGTCGATGGTTGTCTGGTCGACAGCGATGATTCCCGCCCGCGCCCCGGCTTCGATCGCCATGTTGCAGACCGTCATACGTCCTTCCATCGACAGGCTGCGAATTGCCGAGCCACCAAATTCGATGGTGTAGCCGGTGCCGCCGGCAGTGCCGATGCGACCGATCGTCGCCAGAATGATATCCTTGGCGGTCAGGCAGGCCGGCAACTCACCATTGACTTCAACCAGCATCGATTTGGACTTTTTCTGGATCAGGCACTGGGTGGCCAAAACATGTTCGACCTCCGAGGTGCCAATCCCGAAGGCGAGAGCCCCGAAGGCACCGTGAGTTGCGGTATGGGAATCACCGCAGACGATGGTCATGCCTGGCAGGGTGGCTCCCTGTTCTGGACCGATGACGTGGACGATCCCCTGGCGGGGATCGTCCATACCGAACAGGGTGATGCCGAATTCATGACAGTTTTTCTCCAGCGTTTCAATCTGGATCTTTGAGACCGGATCGCTGACGCCCTGAGCGCGGTTTTCCGTCGGGACGTTGTGATCGGGGACCGCCAGGTTGGCTTCTCTGCGCCAGGGGGCGCGTCCAGCCAGGCGCAGCCCCTCAAATGCCTGTGGTGAGGTGACCTCATGGAGCAACTGGCGATCAATATATAGCAGACAGGTGCCATCGGTATCTTCGCTGACGACATGGCTGGCCCAGAGTTTGTCGTAAAGTGTCTGTTTCATTCATTCGACTCCTTGGTTTCGTGGCTACTCCAGACAGTCTAAATGATCTTTATCCGTGTGGGTAGATGTCGTTCGAAAAAAGTTGAGATTTCAGCAAGGTACAAGGGGTCTTGCCTTTGCCGGCAGCTTTTGATAAAAAGTCATGTTCATTTATAAATGATGATGAAACTACAAGGAGACCATTGAATGACAGGACTGATGAAGGGCAAACGCGGTGTAATCCTCGGCGTCGCCAACGATAAAAGTATTGCCTGGGGTGTTGCGGAACAACTGCACGCTGCCGGAGCTGAACTGGCCTTTACCTATCTGAACGAGGCACTGGAGAAGCGTGTTCGCCCACTGGCTGAAAGCCTGGGATCAACGATTATTCTTCCTTGTGATGTCCAGAACGAAGAGGAGCTGAATGCCGTTTTCACCGAGCTGAAAGCTCAGTGGGGACAGGTTGATTTTGTCGTTCACGCAATCGCCTACGCCAACCGTGAAGACCTCAAGCAACCATTCAGCCAGACCAGTCGTGACGGCTTCCTGCTGGCACTTGACATCAGCGCTTACTCGCTGGTTTCCGTGACCCGTGCGGCGATGCCGGTTATGGCTGCTGGTGGCAGTATCGTGACCATGACCTACCTGGGCTCGGTTCGTTCAATTCCTCAGTACAACGTCATGGGCGTCGCCAAGGCCGCCCTGGAATCTTCCGTCCGTTACCTGGCGGCAGAGCTCGGCGAACAGGGGATTCGCGTCAATGCGGTTTCCGCCGGCCCGATCAAGACCCTGGCCGCTTCCGGTATCTCCAACTTCAAGGACAAGCTCAAGCGCGCCGAGGAGCTGGCTCCACTCAGACGCCTGGTTTCGACCGAAGATGTCGGTAAAGCCACTCTCTACCTGCTCTCCGACCTGGCTTCCGGTGTCACCGGCGAGATTCACTACGTCGACGCAGGATTCAGTACCGTTGCCGGTTAAGGTTATTTTTGGGATAATTCAGAAGGTAAAGGCCCCGTCAGGGGCCTTTACTGGTTTTTGAGGTGTCAATGGTAGAAGGCAAGCTCAGTGGCCTTAAAGCCAGTCAGATCAATGCTCTTGAACGAATCTATCGGCGCAAGATTGCCGCCAATGAGGTCATAACCTCCGAACTTGCGCGCTATATCACCGAACTTTCTGCTGAAATTCAACGCCAGATCGGTTTAATCATCGACCGTGCCGGTGTCGTTCAATACGTCATTGTCGGTGACGACCGCGAGATCTTCATACCCGATCTGTCCGGCTACAGTCTCGGCCGCAGTGGTCTGCGCGGCCTGCGCTGCATCCATACCCACCTCAAGCAGGAACCTCTAAGCCGCGATGATATGACCGATCTCGAGCTGCTCAGGCTCGATCTGATGGTTGCCATCGGTGTCCGCGCTGACGGGTTGCCGGGAAAACTCTATTATGCTCACCTGCTTCCGACAGCCGATGTCGCGCAGATCGAGCAGCATGAACTTAATGACTATTATCAGCTCGATCTTGATTTCGCCGCTTTTGTCCGTTCTCTTGATCAGGAGATGGAGCGGACCGCCGAAGAAACCGTCGATCTGTCTGATGGCCGGGAGCGGGCGCTGTTGATTTCCGTTGGTAGTGGTACCCAGCGTCAGGTCCAGGATTCCCTGGACGAGCTTGAAGAGTTGGCCAGGACAGCGAATCTGGTGGTAATCGACAAGGTTGTCCAGCGTCCGCGCAAGCTCAATCCTCGCTATCTGGTCGGGGAAGGGAAGCTGCGTGAGATCATCATCAACGCACTGCAGCGCCGTGCGACCCTGCTGGTGTTCGACCAGAATCTGACGCCGAACCAGGTGCGTTCGATTAGTGATGTCACGGAGATCAAGGTTATCGACCGGACTCAGTTGATTCTTGACATCTTTGCCAACCGCGCGCAATCGCGTGACGGCAAGGTTCAGGTCGAACTGGCTCAGCTCAAATATATTATGCCGCGCTTGGCCGGAGGCAAGGGGACCGCGATGTCGCGTCTGATGGGCGGGATCGGCGGACGCGGACCGGGGGAGACCAAGCTGGAAATCGACCGGCGCCGGACCCGTGACAAGATCAGGCGCCTTGAGAATGAGCTTGAATCCTTGAGCCGTGGGCGGATGCAGCGGCGTCAGAAGCGGGTGAGGGCCGGGGTGCCGATCGTCTCGATCGTCGGCTATACCAATGCCGGAAAATCAACCTTGCTCAATGCTTTGACCCAGAGTGAGGTTTTTACCGAAAACCTGATGTTCGCTACCCTGGATACCTCGACCCGACGGCTGCGTTTTCCGCTCGACCGGGAGGTTATTATCACCGATACCGTCGGTTTTATCCGTGACCTGCCGCCGAGTTTGATAGGGGCCTTCAAGGCGACCCTGGAAGAACTTGAGGATGCAGATCTGCTGCTGCACCTGGTTGACCTTTCGAACCCGCGTTTTGAGGAGCAGATCCGTTCGGTCGACAAGATCCTTGATGAACTCGATCTCGGTACCCGCAAACGCCTGCTGGTATTCAACAAGACCGACCTGGTCCCCGAGCCGGAACGGTCTGCCCTGTGTCGTCGATACCAGGCGATTCCGGTGTCGGCGCTCGAGCGAAAAAGTTTTGGCCCACTGATGGATGAGATGGAAAAGCGTTTCTGGCCTGATGAGAGGTCAGGGGATTGAAGTTTATTGACTTCATCTGTGGATTTAGTAGAAAATTAGTATTTGTAAATTTTATAAATACTGTTCCGGAGACAGTAGAATGACTTATTGGAAGTACAGTTTTATCATTATTATCCTGATATTCAGCGCCTGTCACACACCGACGCCAAGGATCGACACGGCGCTGGGGCCGGACCCCGCCGTCGAGGTGCAGGCCGCGGTTGTGTCTGAGTCCGATTTGACCTGCGATGAACCAGGCGATATTGAAAATCAGAGGCAGGATGCTACAGCGTCCGCCCTTGTTGTAGCGGTTGAACCTCAGGAGCCCGTGACCTTTTTCTATGCCGGTGATTTCCCGCTAGCCAGCCACCCTCGTGTCGATAAATATCTCAACTATTACACCAACTCGGGGAGGGCGACTTTCTCGCTCTGGTTGGAGAGAGCGTCCCGCTATATACCTTCCATTCAGCAGATTTTCCAGGAAGAAGGAATCCCTCTCGATCTGGCCTACCTGGCTTTGATCGAATCCGGTTTCAATATGCGTGCCTACAGTTGGGCTCACGCAGCTGGCCCCTGGCAGTTCATTGAGAGCACCGGCAAGTTATACGGCCTACAAAATGACTGGTGGCAGGATGGTCGTCTGGATATTGAAAAATCGACTATTGCTGCGGCCAGACACCTCAAAACCCTGCACGATCGTTTTGACGGCGACTGGTACCTAGCCGTTGCGGCTTACAATGCCGGTGGTGGGACCGTCAATAAGGCGATCAGGAAAAGCGACAGTCGCGACTTCTGGGAGTTGACCGAAGGGCCGGTTCTTCGGGAAGAGACCTGTGATTATCTGCCGAAGCTGATTGCGACCCTGACACTGGTCAAGGATCCAGAAAAATATGGCTTTGCCGATATAGAAATTCATGAGCCTTTTGCGTATGACACGGTCATCATTGAAAGTACCACTGACCTTGAGCTGATAGCCGAGTTCTGTGGCGCCAGCTACGAAGAGATCAAAGAGCTGAACCCAGAACTGAAGCGCTGGTGTACGCCACCGGGGGAGAACGGCTATCGCTTGCGGGTCCCTGCCGGAACCGCCGAACAGGTGATGGACGCCTATGCGCAACTTCCTGCTGACCAGCGTGCACGTTATGCACGTCATCAAATCAAGTCTGGCGACACCCTGCAGGTTCTGGCCCGGCGTTACAAAATTCGGGTCGATGATATCATCAGCTTGAACCAGATCAAAAATCCCAAGGCCCTGCAGATCGGACAGAACCTGATTCTGCCACTTAAGGAAGGCTATACCTCGTTGCCGGTTGACGCCCTGGCCGAAAGCTACATCAAGAGCCGGCGCAAGACCTACAAGGTGCGCAAGGGGGACAGCCTCTGGTCGATCGCCAGACGTTTTGAAGTGACAGAGAAAGAACTGCGCGTCTGGAATAAACTTGGCTGGAGCAATACTCTGCAGCCGGGGCAGACGCTGGTGGTGTCGAAGACCGGTGCTGTCAAGACGACAGTCAGAACTGCGGCTGTCGCAAAAAAAGGACCGACCCGCAAGATGATTTATCAGGTCGTTCCGGGTGACACGCTGTGGGGGATCAGCCGCCAGTTCGACGTCGCTACCGAGGAAATCAGGCAATGGAACGAATTGTCCAAGGGGCATGTGCTCAAGCCGGGGCAGAAGCTGACCCTGATGGTCGCCACCGATTTTCAGGGCTGACGCGCTGCGTGCCTGTCCGTTTGCTTTGACATTTTCGGTACAGATTGATAGAGTTGCGCGCCGGGTTTGGATGACTCCATTCGGTGCTCTTTCATGTTCAGACTTTTTTGCTCTAAGGGAATTTTCATGCTGACATTGTTGATCTCGATCGCCTGTGCCGCCGTTGTCTCGGCTGTTTCGATGCGTTTCATTACACCGGAACCCTGGATCGTTTCGCTCATCGGTCTTGTCGTCTTGGTGGTTGTCTTCATTCTGATCTCAAGATCGCTTCTGAAACGTATCACTGCCATCATGACCCAGGCCCAGAAAGACGTCATAGCCAATCGTGCAGACAAAGCCATCAGCGATCTCAAGGCTTCGATGAAGTACTCGGCCTGGCAGTTTTATATCAAAGGGCAGATCAACTCGCAGATCGGGACTATTCATTATATCAAACGCCAATTTTCCGAAGCGCTGCCCTATCTGGAAAAGGGGTTTTCGAAAAACTGGGTTGCCATGGCGATGCTTGGCATCAGCTACATGAAGAAAAACAAGACTGACAAGATGGTCAGCACCTTTGAAAAAGCGATCGCCGCCAGCCGTAAGGAAGCGATGCTTTATGCCCTATATGCCTTTTGTCTTGATCATATCGGTAACCGCAACAGGGCCGTTGAGATTCTGAACCAGGGGGTGAAAAAGACCTCTGATGAGCGCTTGAAGGAGAACATCGAACTGCTCGAAGCGGGCAAGCGGATGAAGATGAAGGGGTTTGGTGATATGTGGTTTCAGTTCCATCTGGAAAAACAGGGAGCCATCATCAAGCAGCAGACCAAGGCGATGACAGGCCGCCGCAAGCAGGTTATCCGTTAATAAAGATCATGGCTAAAAAGAAGACAAAGAGAACTTTCGTTCCTAAGCCGTTTTCCAGTGACCCCTTCAGTGCTCTGAAGGGGTTTTCTGTTTCCGAGGAACAAGAGCAGGATACGCTTCAGGATAAACCTGCGGCTGTTCCTGCTGTGCCGGTTTACGGCTCATTTGAGGATGAGATGAAACTGCTGGGAGTAGAGAAGCTGGATGACGAGGCCGTTGATGATAGCGAGGAGCAGGCTGAACCTGCTGTGATTGTCGAAGAGCCTGTTGGCATTGAGACGGATACCTATCTGTTCCTGAAAACAGTCGGTGATATGAATATCCGCTTCGAAGACAGTTTTCCCGAAGAAGAGCCTGCAGTGGCTGAACCGAGACGCATGCGCCAACTGCGCAAGGGGCGGATTGCGCCGGAGTTGTCACTCGATCTGCACGGCCTTCAGGGGCACGAGGTGACGGCTAAGCTCAAGTCCTTTATCGCCAATGCCCGTTACCAACAGGCCAGGGTTCTGTTGGTGATTACCGGGAAGGGACTTCATTCGGAAGATGGAAAAACGGTTCTGCGCGAAGAGGTGGAGCGCTTTCTCAACCATGAGGGGAAAAAACTGGTGGCCGAATGGGGACGGGCGCCACGCCAATACGGCGGTGAAGGGGCAATCGTTCTGTTTCTCCGTCAGTAGTCTTTGTTTGTCTTTTCTGCTTTGCATTTTTCTAAGCTGTTCTTTAATCTGGCAGTCGGAAAATAATTCATCATTTCCTGGGGTTGTTGACTGCATCAGCCTTGATCGTCTATATTTTCCCTCAATGGTGAATGGTAAACGTTTTTTGATATTGCACCAGAAATACTGTGATACAAACCTCAAGGGGGCTCTTCGTGGTAAATATATTTTCAGATAACGCTCAGTCTATCGGTGGAACTCCATTGGTCAAGCTCAATAGGGTTGTTCCGAGCAGTGCTCAGATCTACGGCAAGGTGGAAGGGCGCAATCCGGCATATTCGGTAAAATGCCGGATTGGAGCAGCAATGATTCAGGATGCATTCGAACGCGGCACCTTGAAACCCGGTATGGAAATCGTAGAACCGACCAGCGGGAATACCGGAATTGCTCTGGCTTTTGTTGCTGCTTCGAAAGGTATTAAACTGACGTTGATCATGCCTGAAACCATGAGCATGGAGCGGCGCCGGATACTCAAGGCCTTTGGAGCGAACCTGGTTCTGACCCCAGGGAATAAGGGGATGGCTGGTGCTGTTCAGGAAGCCGAGTCGATGGCTGAAAAAAATCCGGAGAAGTATCTGCTCCTTCATCAGTTCAGAAATCCGGCCAATCCGGCGATCCATGTCAAAACTACTGGCCCGGAAATCTGGGAAGCTATGGATGGCGATGTCGATGTGATTGTTGCCGGTGTTGGCACTGGTGGAACGATTTCCGGTATCGCCCGTTACTTTAAAGAGGTGCGAGGCAGAAATATCGTAGCTGTCGCCGTCGAACCCGCAGATAGTCCGGTTATTTCTCAGCATCTGGCGGGCGAACTGCTTCAGCCCGGTCCTCACAAAATTCAGGGGATTGGTGCCGGTTTCATTCCTGAAACCCTGGATTTAAGTCTTATCGATCGTGTTGAAAAGGTCACCAATGACGATGCATTCAACTATGCCAGACGTCTTGCCCGAGAAGAGGGGATATTGTCCGGTATCTCTTGCGGCGCAGCAACAGCTGCGGCTGTTCGCCTTGCGCGCCAGGCTGAATTCAAGGGCAAGAAGATCGTCGTCATTCTCCCTGATTCCGGGGAGCGCTATCTCAGTGGCGAACTTTTTGATGTAGATTAAGCCAGGCGGTTGTCGGACCTTGGTGCAGATTTATGCAAGGTCCGCTAACCTCTTAGGTTGGTTTCGTTTCTATCGGGGGCATTCCGTGTTATCATAATCGGTAATTTAAATTGAAAAGCTATGAACAGGATACGCCGATGACCGATATTGCCCGGGAGGGGACCGCTGACAGCGGGTCAATGGTTCGAAACAGCCTTGAAACTGTCCTTCACTCATCCCTGGAACTCATAAAGGATATGGAAAACTGCTCCGCTCCCCTCAGCGGATTGGAGCAGCTGAGATCGCGCCTTGACTCAGGGGCATTTCGCCTGGCCATCCTTGGCCAGTTTAAGCGTGGCAAAAGTACTCTGCTCAACGCTCTGCTCGGTGAAGATCTGTTGCCCAGCGATATCCTGCCGGTTACAGCCATACCGACTTATATCAGCTATTCAGACAGGGTCTGTGCCAGGGTCTGGTTTAACGGCAAACCGCCGTTGGAGTTCCCTGAACAGGATGGACAAACGCTGGCCGATTTTCTCAACCGTTTCGTGACGGAAAGTGGTAACCCGGATAATCAGCTGCAGGTTGAGCAGGTTGATATCGGTCATCCTGCAGATTTTCTGCGCCAGGGCGTAGTGCTGATCGACACCCCGGGAGTCGGTTCAACGTTCCGGCATAATACCGAAGTCGCGTTTCAGGTGCTTGGTCAGTGTGACGCGGCATTGTTCCTGGTTTCTCCAGATCCTCCCATAACAGAAAATGAGATTGATTATCTCAGGCAGATTCGCCAGAAACTCCCCAAAACCTTTTTTGTTCTGAACAAGATCGATCTATTTACCGTTGCGCAGGTTAGGGCTTCTGTTGATTTTCTTGTTCAGCAGCTGGAAACCGTTGTCGATGAGGCTCCGAAGGTACTGACTCTTTCTGCCCTGCAGGGACTGAAAGCACGTCAGCAACATGAACCAAGCCTTTGGCATGAGAGCGGCATGGAGGCGTTTCAGGGCGACTTGATCGATTTTCTGGTTCGAGACAAGCAGTCCGTTCTGGAACAGTCGATCCGCCTGCGGCTTGTCGATCTGCTCTGTCAGCTGCACCTTGAACTGCAGCTGCAGCTCAAGGCGATCATGCTTCCGGAGCAGGATCTGAAGCAGAAGATTGCTGAATTTCAGCATTACCTGCCGTTGTTCGAACGCGAGAAGCTGGCGACTGCCGATGTTTTGGCCGGTGATGTTAAGAGGATCAGGAGTCAATTGACGGCTGAAGTCGAAAAGGTCCGATCCCTGGCCAAGGAACAGTTGCTTCATCCTCTGGAAGAATTCTATCTGGCAATTGAAGATACCGAAGAGATGGAACGCAGGGTCCGAGAGAGTCTCAACGCCCATATAGCTCTATTTTTTGCACGTGAGATGAAGAGGGTAGCGACCATTATCAATAGGTCCTCTGAGGATCTTCTTCAGCTTCATCAACAACGCTGCAACCGGATCCTTGGTGATTTACGCAAGACTGCTGCCGAGATTTTCCAGATCCCATATCAGGCTCCTGTCACGGAACAGGTTCTTGTCTCTTTCGCCCCGCCCGGCTGGAGCGATGATCTATTCATTTCGGATATGGACCCATTGGGACAACGTATAGCGCGGAAACTGTTCCGCAAGAATTTTCGCCATAAAAGAACCGTTAAACGTCTGCGAGAAGAGTCTTTACGGCTTGTCGGCCAGAACGTCGAACAGATCAGCTGGGCGCTTAGTCAGGGGGTCGCTGAGAGTTTTCGTAAATACAACCAACAGTTGATGGAGCAGCTTGATAAGGCTCTTGAGGCGATTCATCAGGCCATGCAGATTGCTTTTCAGAAAAGGGACGGGCTGTCTATTCATGCCGCTCCGAAAATCGGTCAGCTCTCAGCCGTCTGTAAGGAGCTTGAGCAGCTCCTGCAGAATCTTGATTCATTGGAAAAGCCTAATCATTGAGACAAAGGGTTATGCACTGTCAGTGCACAACCCTTTGTGGTTATTCTCGAATCCCGCTTTCCTGTAAATTGTTATCCAGCTTACTCAACATTGCCTTGTGATGGGTTAGGTGGATAACTGTAAACCCGCTAATTTTCAGTAACTTAGCTTGCCTGTGATTTTTTTTGCTTCATCAGAAAATCCATACCCCCTGAAAATATTCAACTCTTTTGAACCGCCATCGTTTTTATCAAGAAATTGGCATTTTTCCCCTTGACTCAAAATTAGTCCTTCCCTATATTTCACTTAAAGCACAGCGGTTGCTATAATCGAAACACAAGGTTCACACATGAGCACTGTCACCTTCGCTTTCCCGCTCACTGTGATAACAGAAACGCACAAGGAGGTACGTCATGTTTCAATATGAAACCAAAAAGATGATCGATTTCAAAACCAACCTGGTTCCGGACCCAACCTATTACTTTGGTCACGATATCATCGATCAGCTGGCGCCGCTGATCAACCAGACCACCTTCGACAAGGTCTTCTTCGTCACCAACCAGGTTCTGAAGGATCTTTATGTTCCGGAGATCTCGGCGATCTTGAGCGCAAACAACATCAAGCATGATGTGATCGTCATCAAGGATTCGGAGAAGGACAAGTCGTTTAGCACGCTGGAAGGGCTGTGCGAGGAATTGGTGGCCAAGACGGTGACCAAGGGGTCGATCGTCATCGGCTTCGGCGGCGGCTGCCTGACCAATATCGTCGGCCTGGCGGCGGGGCTGGTCTACCGCGGTATCCGTTACATCGAGATGCCGACCACCTTCATGGGCGTGACCGATAGTTGCCTGAGCAATAAGCAGGCGGTCAACGGCAAGCAGGGTAAGAACCAGTACGGCATGTACTATGCGCCGATCTTTATCTTCGGCGATACCAAATATCTGGCGACGGAGAGTATTGTCGGCCGTAAGTCGGCGATCGCCGAAGGGATCAAGAACTGCCTGATCAACGATGCGGAGCTTCTGAACTTTTACGATGAGTTCCTTGAGAACGATGTGAACAACCTGGACCCGAAGCAGCTGGCCGAGCTGGCCTACACCATCATCCAGTCGAAACTGGAGATCCTGGTTCAGGATACGAGTGAGAAGGCGTTCGGCATGACCCTGGAGTACGGTCACACCTTCGGTCACGCGATGGAGTTCTTCTCCGGCGGTGCGATTGCTCACGGTGTGGCGGTGGCCAAGGGGATGTGTATTGCGGCTGAGATCTCACGGCGCCTGGGCTACCTGAACGACGAAGAGGTGGCGATGCACTACAGGTACTTCGGCGACAAGCTGGGACTGGATCTGTCGATCCCTGAGAACATCAGTGTCGATCAGATCATGGCGACGATCCTGGCTGACAACAAGAAGACAGTCAAAGGGGTTAAGTATGTTGTCCTTGAGAAACTGGGCAAGTGTCTGAACCCGGATGGCGACTGGCAGATCTGTGTCGATGAAGCGCTGGTTCGTGAAGTGCTGAACGAGTACAAAACCAAGTTCGCTGCCAACAAGGCGGCTTGATATAGAAGCAACAGTGCAACAACAAAAGGGCCCTCCTGGAAACAGGGGGGCCTTTTTGTTGCTGACAAGGGCAGCATCATTCGGTTCTGCCCGTCAGATGAGCAGCTCATCGTTGGGCGCCTTCCGTTTGGCTGGCATGAGCCGTTGTGGGTAATCTGAACGGCTTACGTCAGTGTTTTTAAAGAGTTTCTTTTTTCACCCTTTTTCTTTGCGATCAAAGAAAAAGGGTGACGTCTGCCGGTACGGGAACCGGCGACTTTGATTTTGTGGTTTTCAAAACAGTCAAAAGCCAAGACCTCGGGGTCGCGGCCCCGAACGCCGCCCTTCTTTTTGACCAGAACTTCAAAAAGAAGGCAAAAACGCTCTTTTAATATGTCGCAAATATTCCTGCGTTTTTCCATAGCAACACACCAACAAATTTACTCACGCCCCACGATGAGCAAGCTCATCTAATGGGCAGAACCGCAAAAACTCCGCGTGCGGAGTTTTGATGGGAGCAAGATGGCATCAGATGTAGGAGGGGGGAGCAAAAAGGCCCCCCTGGTACCAGGAGGGCCTTTGGTATGCAAGCAGACGACCGCGCATTGTCTGCCTCTATTTTAGAGAAAGGCCTGGAGGTTTATTAGCTCGGCTCTTCTAAGGACGGTGTTCCGTCTGCAGCTTTCTTCGTCGTTCTTCTGGTGCGTTTCTTGGGCGCTTCTTCCTGCCCCTCGTCTTTGCCAGCCGTGTCCGTCTTTGTCGCCGCGGGCTTTCTGGTTCTGCGCGGTTTAGCCGGTGCTTTTGGCTGCTCTACAGATTCGCCGTCTGGGGCAGGTTGGGCTTGGGCTGCATCAGCTTCTGCAGCTTTTGCTGCTGCAGTTTTTCTCGGTTTCCGGGGTTGCTTCGGTTTTTCCTCAGCTGGTTTGGATGTTTCGGCCGGAACCTGACCAGCAGTGCTGCTCTGTTCAGACTGTGTAGTTGTCTCTATCGTCAGTGCTGTCTGTTCTGCGGGTTTTGTGCTTTCATTTGCCTTGGCACGCGGACGGCGAGTTCTTTTGGCTGCTGGAGCTTCATTTTTGTCTGGTTCAGTCGTTGTTGTCGCTGGGACGTCTTCAGCTGGCGTGGCCTCGGCCGAGGGTTGGACCTTCTCTGCCGTTTTCTTTGCCATAGAAGTTCTGCGTGGTCTTTTTGCTGCTGGTTTTTTCTCGACAGCATTTTCAGTGTTGCTATCGGTCACAGCTGCGGCCTGTGGTTCCACAGACTCCATGCTGATGAGCGGCTGCCCGGACGTTGTGGTCGGTTTTTCAGAGTCCGTTTGTTCAGGGTTGGCGTTGAGCTGAGCGACCGCAGCTAAACTCTGGCTTGGCGTGTCAGCGTTCGTAGTGTCGCTGGCGCCAGATGATGTTTCAGCAGGTTGTTCCTGCTCCGCGGTCGAACGTGGTTTTCTTCGGCTGCGGCGATTTCTGGACTTGGACTTGGCCATATCGCTTTCGGATTTCTCAGCGTTCTCTTGTGCCGGTGAAGTCGCAGGCTCAGGCTGCAGGCTTGCAGGCTGTTCTTCGCTCGCGTCTTCACTCAAGGAATCAGCGGGTTCTTCGCCGCCTGCCGATTCCTCGCCGGTCTGATCTGCATCCGTCTGGTCTTTCTTGCCAGATGGTTTTCTTCTGCGCCGCCGTTTGCGCTTCTTGGGTGTTTCGCTTGGAGTCTCTTCCTGCTCAGAGGTTTCGTCCGGCTCTTCTATCTCGGGAGTCTCATCCCTGGGTGTCGAGTCCTCATCGTTCTTCGCGGCAGCGAGAGCAAACTCAATCTGGTTGGCATGGGATACCGGCATGTTGTCCTGTGCCTGGGTGGCAGTCTTCTCTTTCTTGAGCTGTTCGACTTCGATTTCACCGGGGCGCATATCGCTTTTCCCGATGATGGCAATCTCCAGCCCAAGCTGCTTCTCGAGATCTATGATGGTGCTGCGTTTCTGATTGAGCAGATAGTTGGCGACTTCGAACGGAACCCGGGCTTCTATCCGCTCAACGTTGCCTTTGGAGGCTGCTGTATGAGCCTGACGCAAAAAATTGATGGCCTGGGCTTCAACGCTCTTGACCTTGCCGATTCCCTGGCAGTGCGGGCAGGTGTGGAAGGAACCGACGCTTAAGACCGGTTTCAGGCGCTGGCGACTCATCTCCATCAGGCCGAACTGGCTGATGCGGCCGACAGATACCTTGGCTTTATCGTTTTTGAGGGCCTTTTTCAGAGCGATTTCAACTTCACGGACGTTTTTGCGATCGCGCATGTCGATGAAGTCGATGACTATCAGTCCACCCAGGTCACGCAATCTGAGCTGACGGCCGACTTCGGCCGCGGCCTCAAGATTGGTGCGCAAAGCAGTCGCTTCAATGCCGCTTTCGCTCGACATTTTTCCGGAGTTGACATCGATGGCGACCAAGGCTTCCGTCTGGTCAATGACGATCGATCCCCCTGAGGGGAGGGCGGTCTGGTTTTTGGCCAGTCCGTCGATCTGCTCTTCAATCTGGTAGCGGGAAAAAATCGGCCGCCGTTCCCGATGACGTTTAACCAGGGGGCCAAGTTCCGGCATGACCAGGGCGAAAAAATCCTTGGCTTCCTGGAAGATCCTGGCGTCATCGATCAGGACTTCATCCATGTCGGTCGTGAAGTAGTCGCGGATGGAGCGAATCACCAGGTTCGATTCTTGGTAGAGTTGGCTCGGTGCCTTGACCTGATCCTTACGGGCGGTGATTCCTTCGTAGAGGCGGACTAGGTAGTCGAAGTCTCTCTTGAGCTCTTCCTTGTCCTTGCCGATGCCAGCGGTACGGACGATGTAGCCCATCTGTTCCGGCAGGTCGAGTTCGGCCATGGTTTTTTTCAGACTTTTGCGTTCCGAATCATCCATGATCTTCCTCGATACACCTTTGGTTGTGCTGTCGGGCATGAGGACCATATAGCGTCCCGGCAGGGACAGGAAGGTGGTCAGTGCGGCTCCCTTGCTGCCGCGTTCTTCCTTGACGATCTGAACTAGAATCTCCTGGCCGCGACGCAGCAGGTCAGTGATGCGGGGCCGGTCCTTGCCTTCTTCTTTTGGGGGGTAATAGCTCGGATGGATTTCACCGATCTGAAGAAAGCCGAGTTTTTCGGCGCCGTAATCGATGAATGCCGCCTGTAGGCCTGTTTCAACCCGGACGACAACTGCTTTGTAGATATTTCCCTTGGTCTGTTCCTGGCCGGCAATCTCAATGTCTAGTTCACTGAGAATGCCGTCAACAACGATCGCTACCCGGTTTTCCTCCGGATGCGATGCGTTGATCAGCATCTTTTTACTCATTATTTGTATAACCTTTCTGGCCGCGTCTGTGCGGTTACGACCTTGTCGGCAAAAGCAGACCTCTCCGTTTGTTATATAACGGGGTCCATGCCGAAGCCGGTCTCTGACTTAGTGTCTTCGCTGCCGATAGAAGATGAGCGAAAACGAAACTGTTTTTATAAAGAATCCGCCTCAACGCCTGATGCGGCGGAAGCAGAGTCGATATCCAATTGAGAATGACATTATATCAGTAATCAAAAAAAAAGACATTTAATTAAGTTAAGGTGCCGAGATTTTACCTGATTCTAACCAATTTGGTGGTTTGCCGGGCAGGGGCGCTGGCATGCCGACTTACCTATCTGTGATATACTCCAGATAACAGGCAGCGTGCAATCTGACCCGGAAAGGAGGACGTTATGTCAAATAAAGAGTTCTGGACTCCGCAACTTGAATCAAAATTGCAGGCTTGGCATAGAATGCAACAGTGGGCCGGTGATGGCAAGCCTGCGCCCTGTATCACCATTGCCAGGGAGTTTGGTTGCCAGGCTTATCCTCTGGCGGAAAGGTTGGTTGAACGCTTTAATGCGAGAACCGCAGGAAATCCCTGGATTCTGCTTGACCGGCAGATCTTTGATGAGGTGGCCAGGTTGTCGGGCTACTCTGTCGACCAGATCGAAAAGTCTCAGGATACCCCGCAGTCTCTCAAGTCGATCTTTGCCATGTTTCTTGACGGTTGTATGGCAGAGGAAACGGAGATCTTTTCCTGTATGCGCAGTGCGCTGCGCGGTTTCGCCGAACGGGGCAACTGCGTCATCGTTGGACGGGGTGCAGTTTGTGCCGCCCAGGACCTGAAAAACTGTATTCATGTGCGTCTGGTCGCTTCCGAGCAATTCCGTGTCCAGAAAATAATGGATTACCACAAGATGTCCGAGAATGAAGCACGTAAATTCATTGAGCTGCACAAAAAGCAGCGCGATGATTTTATTGCCCGTTTTACCAGGGAAGACCTTACCGATGCCAAGCTCTATCATCTGGTTATCAACAACGGACGTATGGGGATCGATAAGATCGCGTCCCTGATCGAGGAGTATCTGATCAGATATACCAGTTAGTTCTTATCCGGAAACGGCCCTTTTTAGCCGTGGCAGCGTCAATCTGCAGTCTTACTTGTGCGGCTTACCGATGTATGCCTCCGCGTAAGCCTTGGATTCCCTTGCCACAACGAAAAATTGCTCGTTTCCAATCTGAAAACTTACGCAATGCCCTCCAGAGTTTCCGGATGGCAACCCGTTGGGTTTGTCTATATAAGCACTGGGCCATGAGACGCCTTCCGCCTGTGGAAGGCGTTTTTTTGCGTCTGAGAGGTCTGCATTTCAGACGTGACTGGACGCAAAGCTTTTGACCTGCCAGGTGTTGTGGTATAAGGGTTTTTTTTAGGCAACTAGCTCGGAATAAAGCATGATACAGCTTAGAGATATTGATAAGTTTTTCGCCGACAGACAGATTTTCCGCAAAATAAACTGGCATATTCGCCCAACAGACAAGATCGGTTTGTGTGGCGAAAATGGCGCGGGAAAGTCGACATTGTTGAAACTGCTCTCCGGATTGGTCGAATACGACGGCGGAGAATTACAATACGCCAAGGGAACAACCAACGGCTATCTGCCTCAGGATGGCCTTGCCTATAAAGGGCGCACCCTGTTTGCCGAGGCGCAGAGCGCGTTGGCCGACCTGCAGCAGATGGAACTCGATCTCAGGCAGCTTGAAAAGGATCTGTCGTCCGTCGGGGATGAGGCACTGGTCCGCTATGCTGAGTTGCAGCATCTTTTTGAGCAACGTGGCGGCTATGTAATGGAAGCCGAGGTCGGCAAGGTTCTGCACGGCCTCGGCTTTTCCAACGATGATTTTGAAAAGCCCTGCGATACCTTTTCCGGGGGCTGGCAGATGCGTATCGCACTGGCCAAGCTTCTGCTGCAGCGTCCGAATGTTCTACTTCTTGACGAACCGACCAACCACCTTGACCTGCCGGCCCGTGACTGGCTTGAAGGCTACCTGCAGAGCTACCCCCATGCTGTTGTGCTGGTCTCTCATGATCGTTTTTTTCTTGATCAGGTCGTCGGCAAGATTGTTGAGGTCTGGAACGGGGCCCTGACCGAATACTCCGGCAATTATTCCAGTTACGTAAAGACGCGGGACGAGCGCGTAGCCGCACTGAAAGCCGCCAAGTTGCAGCAGGATGAAGAGATCGCCAAGACCGAGGCCTTTATCAACCGCTTTCGTTATCAGGCCAACAAGGCTTCCCAAGTGCAGAGCCGTATCAAGCAGCTGGAAAAGATAGAGCGAATTTCTCTGCCGCCTGAACGCAAGAAGATCGCCTTTCATTTTCCGTCTCCGCCAAAGGGAGGACGCATGTCGATAGCGCTCCATGGAGCATCTCAGAGTTATGGCGATCTGGCTGTTCTCAAGAATGTCGATGTCTATGTTGAACAGGGAGAGCGGCTCTCTCTGGTCGGACCGAACGGTGCCGGAAAATCAACGCTGATGCGTATGCTGGCCGGAGTTGAGACTCCCAGCAGCGGAACCCGGGAGGAGGGGCATAATCTGGTGCAGGCTTATTTTGCTCAGGATCAGGCTTTGGAGCTCAACCCGAACCGGAATGTCTATGAGGAGATTCTGGCGGATGCTCCGGTCGATATGGTGCCGAAACTGAGGAATATCCTGGGCTCTTTCCTGTTTTCAGGAGATGATATCGAAAAGCCGGTGAGGGTTCTGTCCGGTGGTGAGAGAAACCGGCTCGCGCTGGCCAAGCTGCTGCTGCGTCCGGCCAACCTGTTACTGCTTGATGAACCGACCAACCACCTAGACCTGCAGTCGAAACAGGTTTTGCTGGAAGCCCTGAAAAATTATTCCGGAACCATCATATTCGTCTCGCATGATCGCTATTTTGTCGATCATCTTGCCAGCCGAGTCCTGGAAGTCGGTGGTGGTTCCGTTCAGTCCTACCTGGGGAATTACGAGGATTTTCTCAGGCAGAAGGCGGTTGCCGGGGATTTCACGCACAGTACTCATCGGGTTGAGCAGCAGCACGAGCGTCAGGAGGACTCCTCTGCCGGCAAGGAGTCTCGTGTCAAAGCCCATGCGCAACGTAAAGAGGAACAACGAAAAGAACAGAAAAAGCAGAAAGAGCTGTCC
The DNA here is from genome assembly GCA_963677215.1 of Geopsychrobacteraceae bacterium. GTDB lineage: Bacteria > Desulfobacterota > Desulfuromonadia > Desulfuromonadales > Geopsychrobacteraceae. The sequence goes on along the minus strand of OY781919.1, from coordinate 3,917,668 downwards.
AGGATTGAAGCCGATATCGAAGCCCGGGAAGAGATTCTTCAGGAGCTTGAACAACGGATGGCTGATCCGCAGCTTTATCAGGATCAGGATCTGTGGCGCCAGGTCAGTAGTGAATACAGTTTGGCTAAAGATCAGCTTGACGAGTGTTACCGTCAGTGGGAATTGTTGCAAGAATAAAGCTTTTTTGTGGGAAAAATGTTAGGATTCCGAATTGATTGTTCCTATCTACGTGAATTTGACAATATTTATCCGGGGTTGCATCTATGATTTTTCTGCCACGAGGATCAGCAGTCAGACAGCGGGTTAATCCAGCCCGTATCAATTTGCCTGAAGCCATGGAGAAGCTCCGCAAGGGAGCTTTTACCGGTTTTCTGCGTTTTGATGCAGCAGCCGGGACGGGTGTTATCCTGTTTGAGAAGGGGCGGCTGATCAGTGCCATCTATGTGTCGCAAGGGGAGACGGAACGCTATATCGCCTATGATGCGATTGCCCGTGTTTTCGAAATTTCAATCGCGGGTGAGGCGACCCTAAATATCTTCAAGGTATCGGACGATCTGATCTTAAGCCTCCACGCGCTGCTGCATGGGCGCTATCTGCTCAAAGGGAAGGACCTGAACCAGATCGATGTCGAGCTGTTGCTTGAGAAAATCAAGACAGAAGAACTCACGGCCTGCTTACGGGTTTACGTCGGGGATCGGGTGACGCTGATCTATTACGATCACGGTTATCCGCTCGGTTTTTTTCTGGATAATTCAGTTGATCTTGAACAGAACGTTGACCCGGAAGATTCTATTGCACTCTTGCCGGGGGCCAAACTGGATGTCGTCGAAATCCGCAGTACCGATCAGATCGTGCTGGCTGACCTGATGGGGTCGGCTGATTTGAGGCCGATTTGGCAGCGGACCAGAACGACCCTGATGGAAGATCGTCAGAAACGGGATGAGTCTTCTGTTCGTGAGGTTCTTGATGCGCAGGCCTGCAGGCGCAATGCGTTGATTGACGAGCTGAAAAAAATTGCTACGCAGCATCTCGGCAAGATCGGTGTGACCCAGGTGGAAAAGGCTGCCAATACAATCGGTCCGGAACTGAAGCCAGGGGAACTGGAACGCTTCTATTCTGAACTGAATGGGCTGGCTCGTCTGGTTGTCAGCCAGGCTAAGATTCAGGCCATGCTAGATGAGATGAGAAAGTTTTATTCTGAAACGGTGTCGGCTTGAATTGGCCATGGAAGTTGTTGATATTTAATCATTCTTGTCGTTCGTGGGCGAAATTGTTTATTCTTGACCATGTCGGTCGATTGTTCTATATCTGAAAAATTGGAAATCGATATTAACCTCACTCTACGCAACAAAATCACTTCAGGAGGCAAGGGAATGAAAAAAATTGCTGTTGTCTTATCTTTGGCCCTTATGGTCTGTACATCAGCGACAGCGTTCGCTGCAGATACCATCAAGCTGGGTGTTGCCGGTCCTCATAGCGGTGACCTTGCCCCTTATGGCATCCCTGCGATGAGAGCTGCTCAACTGGTTGTCAAGAAGATCAACGCTAATGGCGGTGTCCTTGGCAAGCAAGTTGAACTGCTGATTCAGGATGACCAGTGCAAGCCTGAGATCGCCACCAATACTGCGACCAAGCTGATCAGTGATGGTGCCGATGTCGTGCTCGGCCATATCTGCTCAGGCGCAACCAAGGCAGCCCTGGGTATCTACAATGATGCCCAGATCCCGGTGATGTCTCCGTCCGCGACCAATCCACCACTGACTCAAAGCGGTGATTACCCGAACTTTTTCCGCACCATCGCTTCCGATGACATGCAGGCACAGATGGCTGTCGATTTTGTTGTTAATAAGCTCGGTATGAAAAAAGTCGCAGTTATCCATGACAAGGGTGACTATGGGAAGGGCTTTGCTGAATTTGCCAAGCAGTTTTTGGAGCAGTCCGGCAAGGCTGAAGTTGTCCTTTTTGAAGGGATTACTCCCGGTGCTATCGATTATGATTCAATCGTAGGCAAGGTTCGTCGCGAAAAAGCAGAAGCAGTCATTTTTGGTGGGTACCACCCTGAGGCATCAAAACTCGTTAAGTCGATGAAAAAGAAAAGACTCAAAGCACTTTTTGTCTCAGATGACGGCGTCAAGGACATAAGTTTCCTCAAGGTTGCTGGTGATGCTGCCGAAGGTGCATACATGACTGGGCCACGCGATCTTTCTAAGATTGTTCTGAATCAAGAAGCTTATGCTGAGTATAAGGCGGAATACAGTGAGGATCCCGGTGCGTTCTTCCAGGAGGGCTACTCTGCGGCCACAGCTTTGCTCAATGCTATCGAAAAGGCTGGTTCGACCGACTATGTTGCGGTGACCAATGCGCTGCGGACAGAGTATGTCGAGACCCCAGTAGGCAAAATCAAGTTTGATGCCAAGGGGGATGCCGAAGGTGTCGGCTTCTCCATCTACAAGGTCGAAAATGGCGCCTTTGTTGAGTTGAAGTAGGAGTTGAGCTGATGCTCGCTTTGGGTTCTATGCAAAGTGGGCTATTGAATGATTGAAATACAGCAGAGGGGTTGGTGAATACCAGCCCCTCAACTTTTGTCGGGGAGCAGTCAACTTAAGACGGCCGTATTTCTCATGCGGGTTTTTCTTGGTTGTCGAAATTTAACATTTTTTACGGTTTTTACTATGGAATATTTTCTGGAACTGTTTTTCGGCGGGTTGACGCGCGGGAGTATTTACGCGTTGATCGCTCTTGGCTACACCATGGTTTACGGGATCATCCAGTTGATCAACTTTGCCCATGGTGAGATCTATATGATCGGTGCATTCATCGCTCTTATCGTTGCCGGTATCTGCACGATCTACGGTATGAGCGGGGTGGCGATCCTGATCCTTGCCGGGATTATTGCGGTGATATACGCCTGCGCCTACGGCTATACACTGGAGCGTATCGCTTATCGGCCGTTGCGTGGCGCTCCGCGCCTGTCGCCGTTGATCAGCGCCATCGGTATGTCGATCTTCCTGCAGAATTATGTCTTGTTGGCGCAGACTCCGGATTTTCTTCCTTTTCCCAACCTGATTCCTGAGTTCGCCTTTATGGAGCCTGTTGCCCATATCATCGGGTCTCCGGAACTGGTCATCCTGGTGACGACTCTGGTCGTAATGATTCTGCTGACGCTGATGATCAAGAAAACCAAGATCGGCAAGGCGATGCGGGCAACTCAGCAGGATATGAGCATGGCCCGTCTGGTCGGGATCAATGTCGACCGGATCATTTCCCTGACCTTTGTCATCGGTTCCGGGCTGGCCGCCATCGGCGGTGTCCTGGTTGCATCATATATGGGTCAGGTCAATTTTTATATCGGTTTTCTGGCCGGGGTCAAAGCCTTTACCGCGGCGGTTCTCGGCGGGATCGGCTCGATTGCCGGCGCAGTCTTGGGTGGCCTGGTCCTCGGTTGGGCAGAGAGCTTTGCCGCCGGCTATATCTCCAGTGATTATGAAGATCTGTTCTCTTTTGCTCTGCTGGTTATCATACTTATTCTGCGTCCGTCGGGTCTTCTGGGGAAAACCCGTAAGCAGAAGGTTTAATGGGGGAGGCTTATGCTGGATAATCTGAAACATTCGCTGATTGTCTCCGTCTGGTTCGTTTTTCTGACCTTTCCTTTGATGGCTGTCCGGGTCAATACCTCGGAGCAGCTTGTCACCTGGCGTTGGATCAACATGCTCTGGGTTGCGATTGTTGTTTTTGTACTCTCCTATCTCTGGCGCTATATGATCAAGCGCAAGCTGAGCAGGATAAAGATCGTGGAGGAGGGGGCCGACACCCGCAGCAAGTTGCAGATCCTGCTTGACAATCCGTCGCTGCGTAACAAGCTGATGATTGGAATCCTGGTCATCGCTGTGGTTTTCCCTCTGGTTGTTGATACCTATCAAACCAATATCATGATTTCGGCGCTGATTTATGTTGTCCTCGGCCTTGGTCTGAATATAACCGTCGGTCTTGCCGGTCTGCTTGACCTGGGGTATGTCGCCTTTTTTGGTGTCGGCGCCTATACCTATGCTTTGCTGAACTATCATTTTGGCCTCGGCTTCTGGGCCATTCTGCCGGTCGGTGGTATCCTCGGCTGCCTGTTCGGGATTGTGCTTGGTTTTCCTATTCTCCGTCTGCGTGGCGACTATCTGGCGATTGTCACTCTGGGGTTCGGCATGATTTTCAAGGTTGTCATGGAAAACTGGAGCTGGCTATCTCAGGGACCAAGCGGAATTGCCAATGTCGAGAGACCGGGACTTTTCGGTTTCGATATGAATCTGGATCAGTCAACGACCTACATCTATTACATCATGATTGTTCTGGTGCTGTTTACTGTTCTGATCATCAACCGGCTGAAGAACAGCCGTATCGGCCGTGCCTGGATCGCCCTGCGCGAGGATGAAATCGCCTGTGTCGCCATGGGGATCGACATGGCAAAAACAAAACTTTCGGCCTATGCTCTCGGCGCGTTCTGGGCCGGAATGGTCGGGGTTCTTTTTGCCTCAAAAACGACCTTTATCAACCCCGCCAGCTTCACTTTCATGGAGTCGGCGATCATTCTCTCAATCGTCGTTCTGGGCGGGATGGGATCGATTCTCGGGGTTATTCTCGGTGCTTTTATCCTGATTCTGCTTCCTGAGTATCTGCGGGCTTTCTCCGAGTACCGCATGCTCGCTTTCGGTGCCGCCATGGTTTTGATGATGATCTTCCGTCCTCAGGGGCTGATCAGCAATCTGCGAAAAATATACGAATACAAAGGATCGAGGGGCGAGAAGAGCAATGGCTGAAAATAAGCATAAGTTATTAGAAGTCAAAGGGCTGACCATGGATTTCGGCGGGTTGCGGGCTGTCGATTCTGTGTCGCTTGAAGTTCACGAAGGTGAAATTGCCGCTCTGATCGGGCCGAATGGCGCCGGAAAGACGACATTCTTCAACTGTGTCACTGGAATCTACAATCCAACCAAAGGGGATATCCTGCTTCACCCCAAGGGACTGCCGACCCGGCGCTTGAACGGCCTGAAGCCGAACAAGGTGACCGAGATGGGGCTGGCCAGGACCTTTCAGAATATCCGCCTGTTCGCCGAGATGACGGTTCTTGAGAACGTTATGATCGGTCGGCACTGCCGGACCAAGTCGGGAATCTTCCGTTCGATCATCCGTGATAAAGGGGTGCGCAGAGAGGAGCAGGAGATCATTGAAACCAGTTACAGTCTGTTGAAAAAGGTCGGACTGGAACAGCATGCCAACGATTTTGCAAAAAATCTTCCCTATGGAGCCCAGCGCCGCCTCGAAATCGCCAGGGCACTGGCAACCGATCCCTTTCTGCTGCTGCTTGACGAACCTGCCGCAGGGATGAACCCGCAGGAAACGGTCGAACTTGATCATCTGATCTGCCGCATCAGCGAAGAAGAGCAGATCGCCATTCTGTTGATTGAGCATGACATGAAGCTGGTCATGAATATATCAAACCCTATCTATGTCATGGAATACGGCAAGAAAATCGCCCAGGGCTGTCCACAGGAGATCAAGGACAATCCGAAAGTCATCGAGGCCTATCTGGGAGAGGAAACAGATGCTTAAGGTTCAGAATATCTCTACATTTTACGGGAATATCCAGGCGTTGAAAGGTGTCTCGATCGAGATCAACGAGGGGGAAATCGTCACCCTGATCGGAGCGAATGGGGCGGGCAAGACGACGACGTTGATGTCGATCTGCGGGATTACCCCGCCGCGCAGTGGCGAGATTCTGTTTGACGGTGATCCTATTCAGAAGCTCAACGCCGAGAAGATTGTTGAACGTGGCATCATCCAGGTTCCTGAGGGGCGGCGCATCTTCCCGGAGATGACCGTTCTGGAAAACCTTGAGATGGGCGCCTTCCTGCGCAAAAATAAACGGCTGATCCAGCAGGACCTGAACTATGTCATGGATCTGTTTCCGATTTTGGAAAAACGCCGTAATCAGCTTGGCGGCACTCTTTCTGGCGGTGAACAGCAGATGTTGGCGATTTCCCGTGCCCTGATGGCGCGGCCAAGGGTGTTGCTTCTGGATGAACCCTCGTTGGGGCTTGCGCCACTGATCATCAAGCAGATTTTCGATATTATTCGCCAGATCAATAAAGAGAACAATACGACGATCTTTCTTGTTGAGCAGAATGCCAATCAGGCATTAAAGCTGGCTGATCGCGGTTATGTCATGGAAAACGGTCGTATTTCGCTGGTTGATTCCGCGGAAAGCCTGCTGGTCAACGATGATGTTCGCAAGGCCTATCTTGGAATGTAGTCGGACTTATAGACAAAACCGATAAAAACAACGGCGTCAACTGACGCTGTTGTTTTTTGTTTTGTTGTAGTAGTATCACAGCTCAGAATTTGTTTATTAGTGATATTTGAATGCAACGGAATAGTCATTACAAAGACTTCCGCTTTTTCCCGGAACCTGGAATATGTTGCGAAATCTTTTTTCGACAGTCACTAAAAAGGTCGTTATCGGCTTTCTGGTCATCGTGCTGTTCAGTGTCTGTGCCGTTGGCTATGCACTGACATCGATGCATCAGCAGTCGCTGCGGACCGAAAGACTCGTTAATGTTGATTTTCATATTTTTGAACTGGTCAGGGATATCCAACAGAACCTTCTTGCCCAGGAGAATATTGAAAAGCAGCTATTGATTCTGCGTGATCCGGCCTTGAGTGAACTGCGTCTGAACCGGAATGAAGAATTTGTCCGCCTGACCCTGGCTCTGAATCTGACCCCACGCACTGCCCAGATGGATGTACTGATCAAGCTGGTCAATCAGTATCGCACAGCAGATGATGAACTCTCAGATCTGCTGTTCTGGGGAGATTGGGAAAGAGCCCAGAGCCTTTCCAACGAAAAGATGGTACCGTTGCGGGTGGAGCTGCTCAACTTCCTTGCTGATTTCAGACAACAGCAGCAACAGCGCATAAATACCGGGCTGGCGGAACTTTCTTCCAGAACGGGATATGCCTTTCAGATGACGGCACTGCTGACTCTGATCGGCATCTGTCTCTCCGCGCCCGTCTCGGTGACGGTCCTTATCAGTATCCATCGTTCGGTACATGCTCTGAAGGCCGCCACCCGCAAGTTCTCTGCAGGGAGTTTTGAGCACAAGCCGGAACTGCCAGGTGGTGATGAGTTTTCACAGCTGGCCAATGATTTCCGGCAGATGGGTGAGAAATTGCGTGAACTTGAGCAGTTGCGTCTGGATGCCAATCCCCTGACCCAGCTGCCTGGCAATCTGGCGATCGATCGTGAGGTTGATCAGCGTATCGCGGGCAGGGTTCCCTTTGCTCATCTCTACATCGACCTGGATAACTTCAAGTCCTACAGTGATCGTTACGGTTATAACTCGGGAAGTGATGTGCTTGCCAGGGTTGGAGAGCTGATCAAGGAGGTCGTGGCCCGCGAGGGGACGGGTGAGGATCTTGTCGGGCATATCGGAGGGGATGATTATGTCGTAGTCACGACGATCGAAGAGAGTGAACGGATCGCCGGTGCCATCGTCAAGGAATTCGACAATCTGGTTCCTTCTTTCTACAATGAGGATGATCGTCAGGCGCGAAGTTTTGTCGGTAAAGATCGTTACGGTGTTGAGCGGACCTTCCCGCTGATGACCATTTCCATAGCCATCATCCAGTCAACGATCTACGAGTATCCTTCACGACTGGCAATAAGCCAGGAGTGTGCCCGTCTGAAGGAATATCTGAAGATTCAGAATGGCAGTAATTATATGGTTGGGCGACGTAAATCATGAGATATCTTCTGATTGTGACAGTGCTGTTTATGTTCGGTTGTGTGCAGAATCTTCAGCTTCAGAAGGTTGTGGTGCCGAAGGATCAGCAGGCATTTGTCAAGGCTTTCGATCTTGTTACTGCGGAGCAATCGATTGAACCTCTTCAGCAATTCATCAGTGATTACCCCGAAAGCGAATGGAGTATCAGGGCTGCCGACGTCGTTGCCCTCTGGAACCGGAGTCTTGAACTGCAGCACAAAAACGATGTGCTGGAAGCGGGTAAGCAGAAGCTGTCCGACAGTCTGGCGGATTCTGCCAGCGAAATCTCCGAGCTCGAAGAAAAGATCGAACAGTTTAAGTCCAACCTCATCCAACTCGAGCAGCGTCCGCAATAAATTGAACTGTTTTGTCAGTGTTTTATCCTATCTTCTGTAACCTCTCTCTTAAGATAATAAGTCTGTTAAGTTAGCGTAATATAGTTGTTTATTTCGTCTGCCTGGATTGAATCCTGGCGATTTTGAGATATGCTTGATAGTAGGTTGCATGCTTGAAAATTTCTGCCTATTCGTCCCAGTTGTCTGTCTGTGGGGTGTAGCGGGCAGTTCACAGACGGAAAATAGACCCGCGTGAGTTAAGGAGGACAAAATGAAACTCACAAAATGGGATCCGTTCCGGGATATGGATGACGTGTTTGGCCGAATGAACGACTGGCCCTATCGAGGCGGTCGTGAGCTGAGTGTGCTCAAAGGAGACTGGGCACCAAGGGTAGACATTGCTGAGGATGACCAGCAGTTTACCATCAGAGCTGAGATACCGGGAGTCGAGAGAGACAACATCAAGATCAGCATCGATGACCGGGTTTTGACCATACATGGAGAAACAAAAAGGGAAAGCGAAGAGAAAAAAGAGACAATGCATCGTATTGAACGTTTCAGCGGATCGTTCAGCCGGAGCTTTACTTTGCCGGATAATGTCGACGACGGAGCTATTGAAGCCAGCTTCAAGGATGGCCTGTTGACCCTCGTTATTCCGAAAACCAAAGTTGAGAAGAAGAAAGCGGTTGAGATTCCGATCGGCTGATACTGAAAAGAAGAAATGGCAAGTTATGCAAAAGGCGGAGACAGCAGCTCCGCCTTTTGTCATTTGTTGTGTTCAGTCGTTTACTGGTGGTAACGGATGAACAGAGTCAGTCCTGTCAGGGTGATGATGATGCCGGCCATGCTTGTGAGGTCGGGCAATGCTCCTCCTAGAAGAATGATTTCCCCTGCTATGGAGAAGATAACTTCAGCAGATTGAGTTGCATCGACCGCTGAAAGTTCATAGGAATTGGTCGCCTGATGGCGGGCATGAAAAAAGATTGATGTGGCAAGAATGCCGGAGAACAGGGCAACTAGGCCTGTTGACAAAAACTGTCCACAGGAGGGTGGCGGCGGTGCTATGGCAATGTAGAGGACCAGCCAGAAGGGGATTGTTCCCAGGGTCATGAGTAAAACCCTGGCAAAGGGGTCCTGCAGCAGAGGTTCCTCAATTCTGGGGATGAAGCGCCGCGGGTGGCGTTGCGCCTCCCAGAGCATCTGGTTGCCGGTCGGGTAGGCGAAAGCGGCGATAATGACAGGAATGCCGCCCATCAGCAGTGTTTTTACGTCAACCTGACCGGTTTCTGCCAGGTTGACGAGAATGATTCCGCAGACGATCAAAATCGTAAAGGCGAACGCTTTGCGCGGCACTTTTCGGCCGAAAAAAATCAGCACCAGCGGTGAGGCCAGGATGGTGAATTGCCAGGTGGTCGCGATGACCCAGCCGGGTGAAAAATCTGCACTGAAGCAGATCAGCGAGTAGAACACCGCAAAGCCGATCGTTCCGGCTGCGAGCCAGAAGGTTAGATAGGTTCGAAAAATCCGGTAGATTTCTGGCAGCTGTTTTTTGCGGCCTGAAACGAAGAACAACAGCAGCAGAAGAAGAATCATCCAGGCAAAACGCAGAGCGGCGGACCAGTACCAGTGCCCTCCTTCGAGGCTCATGGACCGATTCAGAATAAAGGTGCTGCTGAAAAACAGGGCTGCACAAAGCCCCAGTGAGATCAGGCGAAACATAACATGAGTAACCGGTTCAGGGTTATAGCGGTGGTCCGCTGAATGGACAGCCTGTTTTAGATTAAGCTAGACAGATTATTGAGGACTGTCCAGAAAAAAACTTCACGATTAAAGTTTACTTATCTTGAAATGGGGGGCATCATCGAGAGTTCATGTGTTAGGCTGATTTGATTTTTGTTTTACGCTGATCGATGCTTGGTGAGTTGATCTGCTATACTGGACAAGAGGTTGAAATTGTTTGCAGTTTGTCTGATGCCGTGGAGGTTGATGGAATGACAGTGATGTCAACGGAAAATATTCTGTTGCTCGACCTGATCAAGCCTCTTGTTCTGTCACGCTTGAGCGCGGATGAACCGGTATTCAATGCGCTACGCATTATGCTCGGTCCTTCCGGGCCTGCCTGTCTGCTGGTCGATTCCGCCACCGATGCTCACTTTCTGCTGTCGCGCGACTTTCTGCTCGATTGTCTGGAGCAAGATCAGGACCTGACTAAGCCCGTTGCCTCTCTTCCATTGCAAAGTTGTTACCATCTGCCTGATACCATTACTCTGGCCGAGGCGAAAAAGCTGTTCGACAGCGAACAGCTTACTGCCGCCCTGATCGGAGACGCTTCGGGGGCCGGGCTCGGGCTGATTACCCGCCACCAGCTTTTCGCACCGGAAGCGGCAGCTTACGAAATCGACGATATTGAGAGATTTCTCCGGATTGCCCCTTCGCCAGCACTTGTCGTTGATTGTGAGCAGGGGCGAATCATCTATGGAAACCCCCGTGCCGTCAGTCAGCTGGGTTACAACCCTGAAATGATGAGGGGCATGACCGTCCGGGATTTTTACAAGGACCCGGAGGAACGCCAGCGCTTGAGGTCTGCTTTGTTCAGGGATGGTCATGTCTATGATCATGAGGTCGAAATCCTCGATTTTTCCGGGCGGCCCATCTGGGCCTTTGTCTCCGCCAGTCTGTTCAGTTGCGGGGGGACACCGAGCATTCTGCTTGCTATCAACAACATTTCCCAGCAGAAACAGGTCGAAGAGTCGCTCGCCAAGGAGCGCAGCTGGTTGAGAACCCTTATCCATACGGTACCCGACCTGGTCTGGGCAAAGGACCTGGATGGCAGGTATGTGATCTGCAATCAGGTGATGGAACGTCTGTTCGGGATGCCGGAATCTTCAATCCTGGGAAAGAACGATCAGGATTTCTTTGAGGCGCATGTCGCGATTGGCCATCAGATCGACGACATGTCTGCGCTTGAAACCGGACGTCCGTTGATCCGGGAAGAAAAGCTCCGTTTTGCTGAAGAACATGAGCAGACGCTGTTTCAGATGATCAAAAAATCGATCCTGTCACCAGACGGGGCTCCGATGGGGGTTCTCGGCATCGGCAGGGATATTACCGACGTTCGGCGTAATGAAGACGCTCTCAAGGAGCGGGTCAAGGAGCTCGATTGTCTCTATTCTGTTTTCAGTGTTACGGAAAGCCTTGAAAATAGTCTTGAAGACATGCTCGCCCAGATCGTGGAGCTGATTCCGAGGGGCTGGCAACAGCCGGAAATGACCGGGGCGCGTATTTGTTGGGGAGATAAGGAATTTGTTTCCGAGTATTTTTTTGAAAGTCCCTGGTCTCTTAAGTCGACAGCGGAGACTTTCGAAGGGGACCGGTTGACTCTGACCATCTCCCTGGGAGCTCCTGCCGCAGACGGTCGGGTCAGTTTTTGCGATGAGGAGGTTCGACTCGCAGAGCGCCTGGTCAGGCGCATCAGCGAAACAGTTGATCGTTTCCATGATGCTCAGATCCTCGAAGAGCAACAGCAGTTGCTTGCCGCGATGTATTCGCAGACGACAGATGCGATCATGCTGGTCGATTTCAAGGACTCCCGGCTGGTCGACTTCAACTATGCAGCACATTACTCTCTGGGTTACAGCCGTAAAGAGTTCTCAGAGCTTCCTATCGAGGACCTTCTGGTCAACACGACAGCGGAAGAGGCCAGGGGCGGGGCTCAGAAAGCTTTTGATGAGGGTTATTGTTTTCTGGAAACTCAGCATCGGCATAAAAACGGGTCTATCTTGGATGTTGAGGTGACGCTCAGACCCCTCTATCTGGGTTCGAGGCAGATGGTCTCTCTCGTCTGGCGGGATGTGACTGAACAGAAAAAGCGGGTGCGGGATTTACAGCTTAAGACAGCGCTGTTTCAGCGCTACAATGATTTTCTTGGGCAGATCGCCAGGCATGAAACGGCCATTGATGCCGATGTCGATCAGTTCCTGACTCTTGTTACCGCCAGACTTTCCAGCTCTTTTCAGATTGATCGGGTTGCTGTCTGGCTTGTCAGCCAGGAGACAGGGCAGCTGTGCTGTGTTGCCTGCTGCTCACAGAGCTTTGATGGTTGTTCTTGTGCTGGCCAGGAGACCTTTGGCGCCGAGATGGCGCATCTGCGCGAACATAATTATCTGGTGACCGATCTTCCTAATGGTCGGCCGGTCAGCGAGCAGTTCAGCTCCGAGTATCTCGAGAAGAATGGCATTGCTTCGGCGCTTTACAGCAGCATCCTTTCGGCGGGTGAATTTCGTGGCGTGCTCGCCTTTGAACAGGGCACAGATGATAGGCTGTTCCGTGAAGAAGAGATCGTTTTTGGTCGTCAGGTCACTGATCAGATTGGCATGGTTCTCCTCAACAGCGCGCGCAACGAGAGCGTCAAAGCGTTGCAGACGAGTGAAACCTTCCTCAAGCGCGCCCAGGTTGTGGCGCAGATCGGGCACTGGTACTTTAACCTTGAGACGCAGACCTTTACTCTGTCTGAAGAAGCCTGTCGGATTTGCCGGCGGAACTTCGGCGAGGACTTGACTGCTGAGGAATTTTTCCGTCTGGTTCATCCTGAAGACAGGGGGCATGTTGAGTCCCTGTGGGGAAAAGTTTTTGATGGCGAGACGCTTGATTCGGTTTTCAGACTTTTTGCGACCGCGCCGAAGTGGGTCAGTGTGCGTAACGAATTCGAATATGGATCAGGCGGAGAGCTGGTTGCTGCTCTGGGGACAATTCAGGATATTACCGAAAAGGTCGCGGCGGAAGAAGAACTTCGTGCCTATCGCGAGCAGCTGGAAGAGCTGGTGCAACAAAGAACCTCAGCACTTGAAGCTATAAATCTTGAGCAACAGGGGATATTCAACGCGGCCAATGTCGGGATAGTGCTGATCGAAGAGCGAGCAATTGTCCGTTGCAACAAGAAGCTGGAAGAGCTGTTTGGCTATGCCCCCGGCGAAATGCTCAACAGGTCGACGCGTGACTGGTATGCCAGTGATGAGGAGTTTGAAAGAATCGGTGGCGAGATTACTCTGAGCTTCAAAACGACTGGTGAGGACAGGAGGGAATGCCAATTGTGCCGGAAGGATGGCAGCACCTTCTGGGCGCGCATGGCGGCAAGGTCATTACCGGACTCAACGAGTGAAGCAGTGCCGCGACTCGTCGCGATCGTCGAGGACATCAGCACAGAGCGTGAGGCTGCAGAAAATCTACGCCTGGCCAAGGATGCCGCCGAATCGGCCAGCCGAACCAAGAGTGCTTTCCTGGCCAATATCAGCCATGAAATACGGACGCCACTCAACTCGATTCTGGGTATCAGTCATCTCATGAGTGAGTCGCTCTCTGATCCGGCCCATCTGGACTACCTTCACAAGATAGAGGCTTCCGGGTTGCAGTTGCTTGATATGTTCAGGGATCTGCTCGATCTGTCCAGGATTGAATCGGACCAGCTTATTCTGTCCAGCTCTGAGTTTGATGTGGAACAGCTGGTGCTGACCACTGTCGCCCGGCAGGCGGAGCAGCTTCGCGCCAAGCGACTAAATCTGCTCATCGATATCAGCCCGGAGTTGACTGCTTCACTTTCCGGTGACACCAAACGCATTGGACAGATTCTTTATCAGTATCTGTCCAATGCGGTCAAATTCACCGATTCAGGAACGGTCAGTATTGAGGCCTCTTTGTCTCACTCGGACGACGGGACTCTGCTGTTGTTCTCCGTAACGGATACGGGGTGCGGGATTGCCGATGATCAGCTTGGGCATCTGTTCCAGAGTTTTCATCAGGCTGACATGTCGTCGACACGCCGCTTCGGAGGGACAGGTTTAGGGCTGGCGATCTGTAGAAAGCTTGCTCACCTGATGGGCGGTGATGTCGGGGTTGAATCGGAAGAAGGGCACGGCAGCAGATTCTGGTTCAGTGCCAGGGTTGAGCTGCTTGCCAAAGTGCCAGAGGAAGACAAACACAGGCTGTTCAACAGGGTTTTGACGGTCTGTGCGGCTTCATCCGAGGCTCGGATCATGAATCGTGTGATCGGTGAAACGGCTGCCCAGGTCGATACGGTGGACTCACTTAAGGAGGCGGTCTTAAAACTTAAGGACACCGAAGGCCAGGCAGCTTACGATGTTGTCGCTGTTGATCATTCTGCCCCTCTGGATGATCTTGGGGCTCTTGACGAACTGGCTGGCCTTGTCCCAGATGGGTACAGAAGAGTCGTTCTAGTTGTTCCGTTCTGGGATGCGCTCCTCCGGGAAAAAGCCCAGTCGTTGGGTATCGGTCTGGTTGTGAATAAGCCTCTGACCCGCACCAGCTGGCAGGATGTGGTTGTGGAATTCACTGAGAAGTTGCAGGCCCTTGCAGTTGGAGCGGCTCAGGAGACCGCGTTTTCTCAGGTACTGAACCGCGTAGGGACTGTGGACAGTCCGCAAACAGAGTCATCTGCAGAGGTTGCGCCCCGCCTGCCTGAAAGGATGGAGAATGTCGATCTTCCCACCGGCCTGTATCGGGTCATGGGCAAGGCGGCATTGCTTGAATCCTTGATGCGGAAATTCCTCGACAGCCACAGGGGGGCTGCCGATAAGATTCATCTTGCGTTGCTGGCAGGCAACGTCGATAGCGCTGCCAGAATGGCTCATTCACTGAAGAGCGTTGCCGGTAATATCGGGGCGATCAGGTTGCAAAAAACTCTGGAGCGATTTGAATCTGTCGCAAAACAGGGTGGAGCGCCTGCACAACTTCAGGCTGCGTTTGAATCCTGCCGGGTCGCTTTGCTCGATCTTGTCGACGAACTGGATGATCTCTTTTCTGCTCAGGGGCTGGAGGAGCACTTGCCTTCTGTGGAGACTGAGCTCAGCTCGAGCCAGCTTTTTGATGAGTTAGTCCTGAGGCTCAAGGATGATGATCTGCAGGCTGTTGACCTTTTTCATCGCCATGAGAAGCTCTTTGCAGAATTGCTTGGCGGTCGTTTTGTGGATGTTAAAGCGGCATTGGAACGTTACAGTTTTGAAACCGTTCTGGACTATCTTGAAGACCGGTCCCCTGAAGGTTAAGATAGATGGAGAGCAGGAGAGTCTGAATGACAGATTTTAAAAGTTATGCTGACAATTATACCATCCTGGTTGTTGACGACACGATCGAAAACCTGGCGCTGATGGGGGAACTCCTCAAGGACGATTACAAGGTCAAGATCGCCAACAGTGGTGAAAAGGCACTCAGGATCGCCATGTCGGACAGTCCGCCGGACCTTATTCTGCTTGATATCATGATGCCCGGCATGGACGGTTACGAGGTCTGTCTGAAACTGAAGCAGGAGCCGCGTACCTTTGATATCCCGATTATCTTTCTTACGGCGAAATCGGAAACGAGTGATGAGGAGATGGGGTTGAAACTTGGTGCCGTTGACTACATCACCAAGCCGATCAGTCCACCGATTGTCATGGCCAGGATCGGAACTCATCTCAAGTTGAAGAAAGCGACCGACTTGCTGCGCAACCGCAACAGGGATCTGGCTTTTGAAATGGAGCGGATTGCGGGGCAGGCGCTGGCCGCCCAGGAAATGACGATCCTGGCACTGGCGTCACTTGCCGAGACCCGTGATGACGACACCGGCAACCATCTGCGCCGAACCCAGCGTTATGTCGAATTTCTGGCCCGGCAGTTACAGGATCATCCGCGCTTCCGTGATTTTCTTACCGAAAGCAATATTGTCATGCTCTACAAGTCAGCGCCATTGCATGATATAGGCAAGGTCGGAATTCCCGATCACATTCTCAATAAACCGGGGCGGCTGACCGATGAAGAGTTCGAAATTATGAAGACTCACACGCTGATCGGCCGTGGAGCTCTGGAGCGGGCAGAAAAGATTCTCGGCAGCAAGGCTGATTTTCTTGAAGTCGCCAAGGTGATTGCCCTGTCCCATCATGAACGTTGGAACGGCGAAGGCTATCCTCACCAGTTGGCGGGAGACGAGATTCCGGTCGCTGCTCGTCTGATGGCTGTAGCCGATTTTTACGATTCTCTGGTCAATGATCGGATTTACCGGGCGGCTCTCTCGCACGAGGAAGTGACAGAGATGATTCGTGCTGACCGCGGTAAGCATTTTGATCCCGATATTGCTGACGTCTTTCTGAATAATCAGGAGGCGTTCATCCAGATCTTTAACCAGTTCAGGGATTAGCTCTGGCCATGTGCCGATATGCGTTCAATAGGGTTGACTGTTGCGTAAGGA
Source organism: Geopsychrobacteraceae bacterium (assembly GCA_963677215.1). Lineage (GTDB taxonomy): Bacteria > Desulfobacterota > Desulfuromonadia > Desulfuromonadales > Geopsychrobacteraceae. The sequence continues at coordinate 3,901,289 of OY781919.1, read as the reverse complement.
CACCTGGGTGTTGAGCGTCCACAGATCGTAAAGGCATCCCAGGCCGAAGACGCCTGCCGTCAGCAGATAGATGATGCCGCTGATCCATTTCCCCAGATACATTCTGTGAACACCGAAAAAACCAAGAAAGGTCAGTAGGATCCAAGCCAGAGTGTAGTCGTAGCGACCTGCCACGTAGCGTAAGTCGGCCTGGCGATCCATGCCGGGAATCAGGAACAGATCGATGAGCCAGCCGATGCCGAGCAGTCCCAGGGTAAAAAACCAGATCGTGCCGGAGATCGGTCGTCCGTAATAGAAGCGGTGTGACCCGGTAAAGCCGAAAATCCACAGCAGATAACCGATCGTTTTGCTGTGGGTGTCGTTGAGTAAAAAATCCTGCATCAGTGCCCCTTCGTCTTGGGTTCATTGTCAGTCGAGAAAAGCGCCAGCCCGATTCTGCAGAAAATCGGGCTGGTCACGTCCTGTACAGTTAGTCCGCAACGTTTTTATAAGGGATCAGAATAATCTGGATGCGCCGATTCTCGGCCCGGCCTTCTGCCGTGTCGTTGGGGGCGACGGGGCGATAAGGGCCGTAGCCTGCAGCAACCAGCCGCTCACCGGGGAGGCCGACCTTATCCTGCAGGAAATGGACAACATTGTTTGCTCGGGCGGTCGACAGCTCCCAGTTGGACGGGAAGCGTTCCTTCAGGTTGCTGCTGATCTTGACGTTGTCTGTGTGCCCTTCGATCATCAGCGCTTTGTCCGGGAACTTGTTGAGAACGTCGCCAAGGCTTTTGAGAACCTTCTGGCCACTCGGCTTGATTTCCGTCTTGCCGGAATCGAAGAGGATCTGATTGAGCAGGTTGACGCTGAGCTGCCCTTCCAGGTTTGAGATGGTCAGCTCGCCACGTTTGATTTCATCTTCCAGTGCTCCGACCAGTTCGTCGTAGGTCTGTTTGACCTTAGCCAGGCGTGCTTCCTTGGCGATCTTTTCCTTCTCCAGTGCCTGGTTCAGTTCTTCGATGGTCCCGAGCAGCAGATCGTTATGGGCCTGCATGTCGGCGAGGCGCTGCTGATGGAGGGAAATGTTGCCTTCCTGGCGTTCCTGATTGGCCTGGGCGGCCAGCAGATCCTTTTGCAGAGTGGAATTTTTATTGAGGACATCGACCAGGTTTTTGTTCAGTTTCGAGATCTGGTCGGCCATTTCCGATTTTTCTTCGCGTAAGCTGGAGACCGATTCGCTCAGGCCATTGTTGTCACGCTGTAACAGATCGGCTTCATTGACTTTCTGCTGGTAGGTATTTTTGCTGACACAGGCCGGAAGCAGTAAGCTGGCACAGACTAATGTGACTAACAGGGGCTTGGTCATTTCGTTCTCCTTTATATTTAAGAATGACTGTAAAACTCACTTGGCGAAAACTTATTTTTTATCACAAGTTACGGAAATGTAAAGGGGTTTTGCCCACCACTCAATTCCCTGTTTTCAGTTGCGGGGGCAATCTGCGGTGTGTTATAGATTTGATAATATTTATACTTGTTTAAGGCCCTTGATACAGGGCTGCAGCCTGTCGGAGGGCATGAATGTTTTTTGAGATTGAGCGTATTATCAAAACGGCTCTGGAAGAAGATCTCGGTCTGGGTGATATTACGACTGAAGCGACGATTCCCGCAGGGGGCGAGGCCCGGGCTGAACTGGTGGCCAAGGAAGATTTTACCCTGGCAGGGCTAGATGTAGCCGCCAGGGTTTTTCATCTGCTGGACCCTGCCGTCAGTTATGAAAAGATTACCGAGGATGGCCGCCAGGTCAAAAAGGGCGAAGTGGTTGCCTGGATCAAAGGCTCTCCCCAGGTTCTTCTGCAGGGGGAGCGTGTTGCTCTGAATCTATTGCAGCGCATGAGCGGTATCGCCACCATGACCGCCCGCTTTGTCGCCGAGATCGCAGGGACCTCAGCGACCATTGTCGATACACGTAAAACAGTTCCCGGTTTGAGGGCACTGGATAAGTATTCGGTACGCATGGGGGGCGGTCGCAACCATCGTATCGGCCTGTTTGACGGGGTGTTGATCAAGGAAAATCATATTGACGCTGCCGGTGGCATTACCGCTGCAGTGGAACGAGCCAGACAGCGCATTCCGCATACTATCAAGATCGAGGTTGAAACGACCAGTCTGGCTGAGGTCGTGGAAGCTCTGGCTGTTAAGGCCGATATCATCATGCTTGACAATATGACCCTGGAACAGCTGCGTGAAGGGGTTAACCTGATTGACGGCCGGGCCTTGGTAGAAGCCTCCGGGAATGTCAACCTGGAACGGGTTCGTGCTATCGCCGAGACCGGCGTTGATCTGATTTCTGTCGGTGCTCTGACCCATTCAGTTCGGGCTGCCGATATTTCGATGCTGTTCAATCGTTAATTTTATCTGGGGAGCCGACACTCCTGCGAAGATATCTTGTGCTATAAACCTGGAGGGCCCTTGACGACACGCGATCAAATTCTCAGCTTATTTCGCGCCCGTCCCGGTGAATTCATCTCCGGTCAGGAGATGAGTTCCCGGCTTGAGATTTCCAGGGCCGCGGTCTGGAAACAGGTCAAGGTCCTGTCCGAACTTGGCTTTACCATAGAGTCCAAGCATTCCCAGGGCTACCGGCTCATCGATTCTCCAGATCTACTGATGGCAGCTGACTTAAAACGTGACCTGAAGACCGAGATCGTCGGTTGTTCTCTGGTCTCCCTGCCTGAAGTCGATTCGACCAATACCTATGCCCGCAACCTGGCAGAAAACGGTGCAGTCGAAGGAACTGTCGTGATCGCCGACCGGCAGTTGGCCGGGCGTGGCAGACTGGGGCGCCTGTGGGTGTCTCCAGGTGGCGTGAATCTTTACACCTCGATCATTCTGCGTCCTGACATTCCAGTGCAGCAGACCCCTCACCTGACATTTTTGTCTGCAGTTGCCGTGGCGGAAACATTGCAGGAACTTTGCCATCTTCAAGCCGTTGTCAAATGGCCGAACGATGTGCTGGTCGGTCGTTCCAAGATCGCCGGTCTGCTCAATGAAATGAGTGCTGAAACAGAGAAGGTTCATTTTGTTATACTAGGTATCGGGATCAACCTGAATATGCGTGCCGATCAGCTCCCGACGCCGATCAATTATCCGGCGACTTCGGTCCTGATTGAATCCGGTAAGACCGTTGATCGTTGTCTTTTTGGCCAAACCCTGCTGGAAAAACTGGATTATAATTACCTGGAATTCAGGACTCAGGGGTTCGGGCCGATTCGCGCCCGTTGGGAAAAACTGTGTAATATCTTCAATCGCAAAGTGGAAGTCGACTTGGGGAAAACGATCGTTCGGGGAACGGTTGTCGGCCTCGAGGACGACGGCAGCCTGCGGATTGCTCAGGATAACGGAGAATTGTTCCGGATTGTTGCCGGCGATGTCCGGCTTCTGGATGTATAATGCAAGGAGAAACAGGCTTTTATGTTGTTGGTGATTGATGTTGGTAACAGCAATACGGTGCTGGGGATCTATACCGGAAGTACGCTGACTCATGAATGGCGGGTCGGGACCGATAAGTATCGGACGGTCGATGAGTACGCGATGCTGATCAATGATCTGTTCCGGCTTTCCGGTCTGACCTTTGACGATCTGTCCGATGTTGTTGTCTCAAGTGTCGTGCCGCCGATGCTCAATACGATCAATGGCCTGTGCTGTAAATATTTCAAGCTGAACCCCTATGTGATAGGGCCGGGGATCAAGACCGGAATGCCGATTCAGTATGATAACCCGCGTGAGGTTGGTGCGGACCGTATCGTCAATGCAGTTGCCGCCTATGAAAAACTGAAAACCGCTCTGATTGTCGTCGACTTCGGCACTGCCACGACCTTTGATATGATTTCTGCAGAAGGAAGTTATCTCGGCGGCGCTATCGCTCCGGGGATCGGGATTTCTGCCGATGCACTGTTTTCAAGGGCGAGCAAGCTGCCGCGTGTTGACATCTCCCGTCCCCCGCAGATTATTGCCAAGAATACCGTGAACAGCATGCAGGCCGGTATCTACTTCGGTTATGTCGGCCTGGTCGAGGGGATCGTCTGCCGTATGAAGAAGGAGTTCGGCAAACCGGCTCAGGTGATTGCGACCGGCGGACTGGCGCCGACCATTGCCTCTGCGACCGACAGTATTGATCAGGTTGATCCATTTTTAACTCTGGAAGGATTGCGTATTCTCTATGAACGAAACCGGGTATAGCCCGTAAATCTGTGATCCCACGCCCAGTTGTCGCATAGACAATGATTGTCCTTGCATCCGGGTCGTGATACATGACCTGATGGGCCTTTTCAGGAAAAGGAGCGATTCATGGGAAAGTACGACACAACGAAGCTGAGAAACCTGGGAATTGTGGCGCATAATAGCGCCGGTAAAACGTCGCTGGTGGAAGCGATCCTCTACAATACGGGGATGACAACGGCTCTTGGAAAGGTTGACCTGGGAACCTCCTCGATGGATTTCGAAGAGGAAGAGATCAAGCGCAAGGCGACTTTGAGCGCCAGTCTCGATCACTGTCTGTGGAAGGATCACAGTTTACATATAGTCGATACCCCGGGGATCAGTAACTTTCTGCATGATACCCGCCGCTGCCTGAGAGTGCTGGGGGGAGCGGTCGTGATCGTTTCGGCGATCTCCGGTACCAAGGCCCAGACCAAGCAGATCTGGAAGTGGTGTGACGAATTTGAAGTTCCGCGAATCGCTTTTGTTAATAAAATGGACAAGGAACGTGCCGATTTTCTCAAGGCCGTTGATGATATGGAGAAGTCTCTTGGAGCGCGTGGCGTGGTTGTGACCATGCCGATCGGCGCCGAGGAGAGTTTCAGGGGGACCATCGACCTGATCCGTATGAAGGCCCGAGTCTATCAGTTCGATGAACAGGGCACCTACGAGGAAGGGGATATCCCGGACGAATATTTGCCGGAGGCACTACGTCTGCGCGAGCAGTTGCTTGAAGCGATTGCCGAAGCTGACGATGACCTGATGGAGAAGTATCTGGAGGGTGAGGAACTCAGCGAGGAGGAACTCTACCTTGGTTTGCGTGAAGGGGTCCTGACCGGTGTCTTTACGCCGGTATTCTGTGGCAGCGCGACGGCCAATATCGGGATTCGTCAGCTGATGGATTACATCGTCACCTGTCTGCCGTCGCCGGTTGACAAGGGGACCCAGATCGGTATCAAGCCGGGGACCGATGAAGCCGTCGAACGCCAGCCGAGCGAGGATGAGCCATTTTCGGCGATGGTTTTCAAGACAATCAATGACCCTTACGCCGGCAAACTGTCGCTGATGCGTGTCTACTCGGGAACCCTGACCTCCGATACCGTGGTGCTGAATCCGAACAAGGATGAAAAAGAGCGGATCAGTCACATTTACGAGATGGAAGGGAAAAAACAGGTCGAGATGAAGGTCGCGGCGGCCGGTGATATCATTGCCGTGCCGAAACTCAAGGTGACGGCAACTGGCGATACCCTCTGTGATATCAAAAATCCGGTCATGTATGAGCCGTTGATTCCTCTTAAATCGATCATCTCCTTCGCCCTGGAAGGGAAATCGAAAGGAGATGAGGACAAGATCTACACCGGGTTGCAGAAACTTATGGAAGAAGACCCGACTCTGACCGTTGTCCGTGATGAGGAAACCAAGGAGATGGTTCTGTCGGGGATGGGGCAGGTTCATCTCGAGGTTGCCGTTGAGCGTCTGAAGCGCAAATACGGTGCTGATGTCATTCTCAAGGAGCCTAAAGTTCCGTACCGCGAGACAATCAAGGCTTCCACCCAGGTTCAGGGCAAGTACAAGAAGCAGTCTGGTGGTCGTGGCCAGTATGGCGACGTCTGGATCGAAGTCAAGCCGCTCTCGCGTGGCGAAGGTTATGAGTTTGTCGACAAGGTCGTCGGTGGGGTCGTGCCGAGAAACTACATCCCTGCCGTCGATAAGGGGATCGTTGAAGCGATGAAGACCGGGCCGCTGACCAAAAACCAGGTCGTTGATGTTCAGGTCACGCTTTATGACGGTTCTCACCATTCCGTCGATTCGTCTGAGATGGCCTTCAAGGTTGCCGGGTCCATGGCTTTCAAAAAAGCGATGGAACAGTGTAAACCGGTTCTGTTGGAACCTATCATGGCGATGGAAATCAGTGTGCCGGACGACTGTATGGGCGATGTCATCGGCGACCTGAACTCCCGGCGAGGCAAGGTCGTCGGGGTTGAGCCCCAGGCCAACAGCCAGGTGATTATGGCCGAGGTCCCCATGGCCGAGGTGCTGCGTTATGCTCCTGAATTGCGTTCCATGACCTCGGATCGCGGGATGTTTACCATGGAGTTCAGTAAATACGAAGAGGTGCCGACGCATCAGACGGTCAAGATTCTTGAGGAGCTTGGGAACCAGGAATAGTCCACTTAAGGTTGATTTTCAGGGGTACCGTCGGTACCCCTGAAAACTTGTGATAGAGGCGTATTATGGCTGATCATGAAGTGCTGCAGGACGAAACGGAACAGAGGAGTGCTATTGACCATCTGGTTGATCGGCAGGTCAAGGCTGTTCCCCCGTCCTCAAGCGGGGGAGGGATAAAAATTCTGCTTCTTGTCCTGCTTTGCCTGATTCTGGCAGGACTGGGCTATTGCTATTATCTGATCGCTGTCCCTTCGCTGCCTTCGGCGGCGCTACCGGCTGCCAAGGAATACCGTTTTCCTGTTCCGCAGCGGTCGGAACCTGCCGTGATTGCAGCGGAGAGCGATCCGGCTACAGAGGTTGCTCCTGAACCTGTTGAGGCAGAGCAGATTGCTCCTCGCATATCTGAACAGTTGCCGGTTGTTGGTGCTGGCGAGTCCGTAGCTGTTACTTCCCCTGCGCAGGATTATTCTGTCGAAATCGGTCCCTTCATCAGTTCTGCGAACCTTGAAGAGACTGAGACTTTATTGAAAGAACTGGGGCAGCAGTACGAAAAACGCAGAGGCGTCGGTGAAGTCGAAATGATCAGACTGCTTGACGGAACCTATGACTCCAAGACCGCTCACCAGCGGCTTGAAACCCTCAAAAAGAGAGTGGATTCTGCATTCCTACTGCCTTATGCGAACGGTTATGCCGTATATCTTGCTTCATTCCACAGCCGAGAAAGAGCTGAGAAGATGAAGCTGGAACTGGAAAAGGATGGTTACAAAGTCAACATCGTAGAGAGCAAAGTCATGTTGAAACGGATATTGATCGTGACTACCTTTATGACCAGGGATGACGCTCAGAAACTCATTTTGAAATTGCGCAATGCCGGAATCGGCTCTGCGCTGGTTGAAAACAGGTAGTTCTTTGGCAGAAGAAAAAATACAGATAAAAATCCCGGCAGAAGTCGCCAAGATCATGAGCAAGTGGGGTGGGCACAGCGTCCGTCTCGCTGCCGCGCGTGGCGCCTTGCCAATGTCCGGGCCCAACCTGGTCACAGTCCTGTTCGTGTTTTATAATGGTGAAAACGATGAGCTGCGTCGTGAAGCCAGTGAAACCCTGAGCACTCTGCCGGCGCAGATTCTGCTTGCCGCCTTATCACAGCAGGAATTGCACCCGGCGATCATCGATTTTATTGTCCGGTTGCGTTATCACGACAATGTGGTCATGCAGGCGGCGACAACTCACCGGATGGTCTCTCTTAAAAGTCTTCAGTTTCTTGCGGAGAAAGGGACCGGTGATGTTCTTGAAATGTTGTCCCGTAATGACCAGGTTCTGCACCGGGCAGACGCTATCAGGCTGGCGCTGATCAACAATCCGCATACGAGCAGGTCGCTGAAGATCAGGCTTGGCTGGGTTGAACCGAAAGAGGATGAGGAGCCGGAACAGGAGGCGATGCCTTCGACTTCGGAAGCGGATTGTGACGATGACGGGGAAGGGGCTGGTGATGAGATCGATCCGGACGAGCTCGATGAATCAACCCTGTCAAAGTTTCAGGCTCTACAGGATATGAGCGTTTCTGAAAAGATCAAGATGGCGTTAACCGGTGACAAGGAGTGGCGTTCTTTGCTGATTCGTGAATCGAACAAGCAGGTCAACACCGCAGTCCTGAAAAACCCCCGGATTTCCGAAGGTGAAGTCCTGAATATCGCCAAGAACCGGAGCACCAGTGAAGAGCTGATTCGTATCATTCTGCTCAATAGGGAATGGGTCAAGATCTATGACATGAAAAAAGCCCTGGTCTATCACCCGCGGACTCCGTTACAGCAGGCTGTGCGGTATATGTCTTTTCTTACAGATAAGGACGTGCGGGATATTGCCAAAAGTCGCAATGTGACCCAGGCTATTGTCAACAATGCGCGACGAATGTTGACGACCAAGAAACGCTGAATCGCTTGTGAGGACAGATGAATAAAATGACCTATAAGATTGGTGTGCTGACCCTGTCAGACAAGGGGGCACGTGGAGAGCGAGAGGACGAGAGCGGCAAGATCCTCGCCGAGATGGTCAAAGACCTCGGTGATATCGTCCGCTATCAGATCATCCCGGATGAAACCGACAGGATTGTCATGATGCTCAAGAGCTGGGTCGATGACCTGGGGCTCGACCTGATTCTGACAACCGGAGGAACGGGGATGAGTCCGCGTGACAACACGCCGCAGGCAACGGAGTCCGTGCTCGACTACCAGGTGCCGGGTATGGCGGAAGCCATGCGGGCCGCAAGTATGCAGATAACGCCTCACGCCATGCTCTCGCGGGCACTGGTTGGCGTTCGCCAGCAGACCCTGATTGTCAACCTGCCGGGAAGTCCGAAGGGGGTGCGTGAAAATCTGGAAGCCATAATGCCGGCTTTGCCTCATGCCTTGGCAAAACTGCTGGGAGATCCTTCCGACTGTGCCGTGAATTAACTTGAGATTTTGCCGGTCTTGGGAGTTAACTCATTAAAATAATTGTTGAAATTGATATCTGGTAATAACTGCTTCACAGGGGTTGTGGATAGGATTGTGAAAAACTGGGGAAAAGTCCGGATAAGTCCTTTGAACTGTGGTTTTTCTCCGTTTTGCATAAAAAATGGTCAAAAGAAATACGACATTTTTTTTGACCATTCAGAGAAAACTGGCATGATTTTGATCTTGAAATGAAGCTTTTCCCTTGTCTTTCGGGTTTGATGGTCGTCCCTCAAGTCAAGAACTATTTTCGGCATCTTCTTCTTTTATGCAACCCAGGTAATTGACGCTCTCGTCAAAGGACCTTAACGCAGTGCCTTGCGGATTCGGGCAACAAGCCTCGGCATATTCAGGGGTTTGGAGACGAAGTCCTCGAAGCCCATATCGAGCAGGCGTACCTCCTCCTCCGGAGTCGCTTTGGAAGAGAGAGCGATGATCGGAATTTTGAACAGTATGGTATTGGATTTCAGGGATGAATAGAGCTGTTCTCCGTTCATACGTGGCAGAACCGTTTCTGTCAGTATCAGGTCTGGAACGATTTGGGTTGCGAGAGTCAATCCTTCACTGCCGCTGGATGTTCTGACGACTTCGAACCCTTCCTTCTGCAACGCGGCCTCAATTGTCGAGGCCTCGAGATCATACTGATTGATCAGCAGAATTGTTTTCACCGCCGATTTTGCAAGTAACTGATCCTTGACCAGGTAGTGCTTTTTTATAGCTCTTGTGATTTCACCGGGTGTGCTGACGCAGGGGGATACCCTTAAGCCAAGTTTGAAGGACATGTCGCTCTGCAGGGTCATGTCCAGTGGATTAGCCATGGCCAGGTAGAGGGTCTTCTTGTCAAGTTTGAGGGGGAACACCATTTTCGAGATTGCCGTTTCCGGATCGATCAGCTTGAGGATATCTGCAGAAAATTTATGTTGTGCAAAGCGTTTGACCAGGGGAAAACCGAATTGGGTCGACAGCGCCTGGGCTATATCTTCCTCCAGAACAACATCCATCTGTTCAAGGATCTGGCCGATCGGCTTCTTAACGCTCTTCTGCTGTTCCAGGGCCTTATCCAGATTCTCTTGTGAGATGATTTTCTTTTCGAGAAGAATTTCTCCCATTTTTTTGTGCGGCATAATTTGTGTTCCTATCGTCTGGGTGTGGTTATGTCCTCCGTTCTTTTCATTTTCTATAGTATCAACGCATATATAGCTAAATAATAACTATTATAGAAACTTTGTCAATTTAAGTTGTCTGGTCCCAGTCAAGCCGACTCAAGTGCCCTGTCTATCTGTGTCAGGGTGTCCAGGGCTCCTTCCTGGCAGGAATAATGGGGGTTAAGAATTTCCGCTTCCCGTGGATTGATGCGGATAACGGAACAATGATGCCGTCGACCGAGATTTTCACTTAAGTGACGAATTGTCGGAATTACGCTACCGGCACCGATCTCAATGACAACCATTCTTTTTTCATGGTTGCGTGCCAGAAAGGCATTAAAACGGTATTCCTGCTGTTCTGTTCTGTGCTGCAGCCAGCTGAAGTCTCCAAACATCAGAATGTTCGGGCGGGCAACGGCCTTGCAGGCAGGGCAGAGCGGTATCTGTTTTGAACGCATGGTTGAAAGGTCGATATCGAGCTGCTCTGTGTTTGACCAGATGTCATGCGTGCAGGGGGATGTACATTGGAGATGGTGAATGGAACCGTGTACTTCGAGAATCTGATGCTCCGAGAAACCTGCCTTCTGAAACTGGCCATCGACATTGGACGTGACGACGAAGCAGTCCAGACTGTAGGTCTGGCCCCACTGTTTGAGCAGTCTGAAGCCCTGATGGGGAACAGTCTGGCGATAGAGGTTTGTCCGATGACCGTAAAATCCCCAGCCGAAAGCCGGATCTGCGGCGAAGTGAGCGGGATTGGCGGCATCGACAAAGCTTAACCCCAGGCGTTCATACATGGGGTATGCCTTCCAGAAACCTTGATCCCCACGAAAATTAGGGAGGCCGGAATCGACACCCATTCCGGCGCCTGCAGTTATGATCAGGGCTTCGGCCTGAATGATTTTATTCGCAATCGCTGAATAATCAGGTGATGTCATTCTTGCTCCTGAACGCGTCTGGAGGCGACGTCTTTTATTTTGATTGTAGCTCCCGGTCGATCTTTTCAAGAATCTCAAGGGCTCCGCCGGCGCAGGAAAAGTGCGGCGGGCTGATGAGATTCTCTTTGGGATTGACGCGAATCACCCTGACGTTGGGCTGCTGTCCGAACTTTTCGCTCATCAGTCGCAAGGTTGGCACCCAGATCCCTGCCCCCAGCTCGATGATGACCAGCGGATTGTTCTGGTGTTTCTGCAGGAACCTTTCAAAAGCCTGCTCCTGCGCCCCGATCCGCTGGTAATTCCAGCGATGATCTTCATACATCAGGATATTCGGGCGGGCCAGTTCACCACAGTGGGGACACTTGGGAATCTCCCGGGCCTGCATGGCCTGTTCGTCAACCGCAATCGGCTTGCTGTTTTCCCAGATGGCGTCGCAGCAGGGAACCGTACACTGCAGGTGGTGGACCGTGCCGTGCATCTCGAGGATACTCTCTTCCGGGAATCCGGCCATCTGGAACTGGCAGTCGACATTGGTGGTGACAACGAAGCTGTCCAGATTGTAACGCGCGCACCAGTCAAGCAGGGTCTGGTAGCCTTTGTGCGGTTTCAGGCGCCGATAGAGATTGGCTCTCTGACCGTAGAAGCCCCAGCCCGTGGCCGGGTCTTTCAGCAGGTTCTGAAAATTGGCAACGTCTGCAAAGTCAATGTTCTGTTCCTTGTATTGCGGATAGGCATCCCAGAATCCCTTGCCGCCACGAAAGTCGGGCAGCCCTGAGTCGACGCTCATCCCCGATCCGGCGGAAATGACCAGGCTCTTGGCGTTGACAATGGTTTCGGCAATAACACTGAGTTGTTCTTGATCCATGTTCCATTTACCTTTGATTAGTTCGCGACCGAGACCTGGGTCGGGTTGAGCACCTTGACCAGGTCTTGAGGAGAAATCTCAACCAACAGGCCTCTTTTGCCACCGTTGATATAGATGCAGGGCAGTTCCATGATTGAGGTTTCCATATATACCGGCAGCTGCTGGCGGGTGCCGAATGGAGAGATGCCTCCCGTCTGATAACCGGTCACCCGGTCAGCCTTGTCGTGGCTGCAGGGGGTGACCTGCTTGCAGCCGATCTCCCTGGCCAGCTGTTTCTGTGACACCTCGCAATCACCGTGCATCAGAATGATCAATGGCTTGCTGTTCTCGTCTTCCATGACCAAGGTTTTGATCACCTGGTGTTCGTCGACGCCCAGTTCCCTTGAACTGGTTGATGTTCCACCCTTATCCTCATATTTATAGCTGTGCGGAACAAAGTCGACCTTATGCTGTTTGAGTTGGCGGATCGCCTGGGTTCCGGGGAGCTTTTCCTTGGCCATGACGTTCTCACAACCAGGACAGGGGGATGAAAACCAGGCTGACAATAGTCAGGATTGCGCAGATAATCGCAACAGCCCGAAACAGCGGGTCCGATTTTTTTTGAGAACGGATGGTTGTCGGCATAAACCAGCCGATGGCCAGTCCGGCGATCAGGCCGCCAAAGTGAGCAGCATTGTCGGCGCCGACAACGATGCCGAATATAAAGGCCATGACCGCCCACTGGAACATGAAGTTGCGGCGCTGTAGGGCCAGGGCACCACCGATCCGGTGATAATAGCTGATAGAGAAACCGATCAGGCCGAAGATTGCCCCGGAAGCGCCGACAACGATAGCCACAGGGTGCCAGAAAAAGCCAGCCACAGTGGCAACAAAGGCACTTATGGTATAGAGCGTAAACAGCCTGGACCAGCCAATCTCCGCTTCAAGCAGCGGCCCGACCTGGTAAAGGACCACCATGTTGAAGCCCAGGTGAATGATCCCCCCGTGGGTATAGGCATAAGTCAGGCAGCGCCACCATTGATGTGCATCGATGGCCAACGGCCAGTACTGGGCCCCCCAATGGGCCAGCAGGCGTGACGGTGGATTGACGATGATTCCCATCCCGACACCGAGGATCGTCCCATGCAGAACCATCAGGGTGAAGAGGATCAGATTGACGTAGATGAGAATCTGGGTCAGGGAACTGCCGCGCAGGGTATTTTTTATGAAAAACTGCTGACGCCGATAATGGGCAGACACGTTGGATCTCCTGTACAGAAATGACGATCTGAAGAAAAAGTCTGAGCTATGATATTAGATCTTTAAGCCAGTGTAGCGCAACAAAGGTGCCGATCGATGATCCCAGTGACGAAAACAGGAAAACCAACAGGACCCGGGCCAGGCGGTTTTGCCACCAGCCTTTGAGTTTGACCAGGTCATCTCCCACATGTTCCATGTCGCGGACCGTTGGAGGAGCGATCCACGACTGAACGAATCCGGTTACAAAGCCGGCGCCAATGGTCGGGTTTAGCGATGTGATCGGTGCGGCCACAAAAGCGCAGACTATGGTTGCCGGATGGCCTAAGGCCAGAACCGCCCCGATGGCCGAAAAAATGCCGTTGGCCAGGACCCAGGCCACGGCGGCGCTGGCTAGCTGCGACCTGTCACCATAAAAAAAACCACCGATAAACAGGGCCACGACGATAGCCGGAATCAGCCAGGGGATGAATTTTGAGACCCTGCTTTTGGGCGGGATCATTGAAATCTCCCGAATCAGTTCCGGTTCTGCTACCGGGCCCTGCAAGGTGCGGATGATTCCCGGCATATGGGCTGCACCGACGACTGCGACGATCGTCGTTCCAGGCGCATTACGAATATGGTGAGCCATATAGATATCCCGCTCATCGACCAGAATTCTCTTCACCGAGGGCAAAATCTTGCCCATCTCTTCAAGCATGCTTGAAAGGGTATCGTTCTGTCGCAGTTTGGTGAGCTCTTCTTCGCTTAGGTCCTGTTTTTCGAACAGACTGGCAAACAGGCTGGCAAGGACCTTCATCTTGTTCCAGAATCCCGCCTTTCTCCAACAGCGCAGCAGAGTGGTGCGGATATTCCGGTCAACCAGAACGACCCGTTTCCCTTTGTCCTCGGCAGTCTGGGCGGCCGCAGCCAACTCTGCACCGGGCTGCACGCCAGTGTTCAGGCCCATCCTTTTCTGATAGGAGGAGAGCGCGAGGTTGGTCAGCAGAAAAAGCATCTGCTTTTTCTTGATAACCTCCTTGAGGTTGAGAGATTCCCAGCCCGTCTTGTTGATCAGAGCCTGGTAACGCTGTTCATCCAGTTCGACACAGACTGTGTCCGGATCAAGTTCATCGATGGTGTGAATGACTTCGTCAACCGATTCTTGGGATATATGGGCTGTTCCGACGAGGATGATCTCCTTGTCATCGATCAGGACCCGGGTGTAATCGCTGGTGCACTCAGCATTTTCGTTCAAGCGAAACTCCAATGATCAGAAAAATTCAATATATCAGCAGCATCGCAGTCTAACACAGCAAAACCCGGACGAGCTAGTTTTCATCCGGAAACTGCCTTTTTTCGCCGTGGCTGCGTCAATCTGCAGTCTCACTTGTGCGGCGTACCGATGTCGCCTCCGCGTAAGTCTTTGATTTTCTTGCCACAAAAAATGCTCGTTTCCAATCTGAAAACTTAGGTGTTGCCCCCGGAGTTTCCGGATGGCAACGAGCTAGGGGCTAGGCACAAAAAAGAAAAGGACACTGGCCCAGGCCAGGTCCTTTAAATCGACAACTCTCCACCACTCCCGTGGGTCATTGGACTCACATCGAGTGCCAATGAGGTGGGGCCCTCTATGCGTCTTTTAGGCGTCCCACTCTAAAGGTGGGCAGGCTCACCAGACTCTTGAAAGAAAACCCCGAAAATAAAGTATTCCGAGTGGACGTTCTGACCTCACCTGAAGGGCAGAGAGTTATTCTATGAGCCCATTATAAAAAATCATCCGGCGCGCGTCAGCAAAAAAGTTCAGTTCACGGTCTTATAACTTTATCCTATCGGTAATAGCGGGTTTTTTCTCCGCGGGTAGGTTGTTATATGCCATGTACGCTAACAAGCTCTGGACAGACCATGGTCCGGTAGTGTTTCAGTTGAGGCCTGAAATCGAACCATCTTCCCGCAACCTCCAATGTTCTGCTGCTGGGTTCCTGGGCAGTCCCGGCATGCGCAGGATATCCCCGGTCAGGACAACGATGAAACCGGCACCGGAATTGATCTGTAAGGAGTGGACTGTGATATCGAAATGCCGGGGACGGCCATAGAGTTTAGGATTGTCAGACAGTGAGCCGGGGGCCTTGGCAATGCAGATGGGCAAGTCCGAACACTGCAGGCGGCGAACCTCTTCAAGGTCGCGTTCTGCCTGCTTGGTGAAGGCAACGTCATTAGCGCCGTACATTTCGCGGCTGATGATACGTATTTTTTCTTCGACCGGAAGGTTGAGGTTATAGAGGGGGCGCCAGGGCCGACTGACTCGGGCGGCTTCAATAACTTTTGCAGCAAGATCCAGTGCTCCCTCTCCGCCTTTCCGATAGTGGTCACAGATGGCTGCAGCAACATGCGCCTTTTGGCAATGCTCAAGAATGATGACCAGTTCTGCAGGACTATCCGAAGTGAAGCGATTGATGGCAACCACCGGTTGCTTGTCGAATTTCTGCACGTTTTCAATGTGTTTGTCCAGATTGGCAAGACCGTTGGCCAGCGCTTGCAGATCTTCTCTTTCAAGCTCATCGGAGGTCGCTCCTCCGTGTTTTTTCAGTGCTCTGACCGTTGTCACGAGGACAACGACCTGTGGATCGAGATGACCCAGCCTGCATTTGATATCGAAGAACTTTTCTGCCCCCAGGTCAAAACCGAAGCCGGCTTCGGTAATTGCCCAGTCGGAAAAGTGGCAGGCCATCCGGGTGGCCAACAGGCTGCTACAACCATGGGCAATGTTTGCGAACGGGCCGCCATGAACCAGTGCGGGTACTCCTTCTGTGGTCTGGACCAGGTTCGGCAGAAGGGCATCCCTCAGCAGTACCAGCATGGCTTCGGTGATTTGGAGGTCCTTGGCATAGACTGGGACACCCGCATAGGTAAAGGCCACCAGGGTTCGGTCCAGGCGCTGTCTGAGATCATCTACGCCTGCAGCGAGGCAGAGCATGGCCATGACTTCAGAGGCGGCGCTGATATCAAAGCCGCCCTCACGCGGAACTCCCTGTTTGTTGCCACCAAGGCCGAGTACGATATGACGCAGGCTGCGATCATTCATATCGATGACCCTGCGCCAAAGAATCCGCCGTGGGTCGATAGCCAGATTGTTACCGTGGAAGATGTGATTGTCGAGTGCAGCTGCTAGCAGGTTGTTGGCACAGGAGACCGCATGCATGTCCCCGGTGAAATGCAGATTGATCCGGTCTGCCGGTATGATCTGACTTGCGCCGCCCCCGGTGGCTCCGCCTTTCATGCCGAGACATGGTCCAAGAGACGGTTGGCGCAGCGCGATGCAGACCGATTTCCCCAGGCGGGCGAGCGCCTGTCCCAGCCCTATCGTCGTAGTCGTCTTGCCTTCACCTGAGGACGTTGGTGTGGTCGCTGAGACCAGGATCAGTTGCGCCATTTTGGGGGGTGGCTGCCGCAGGGCCTGAAGGTCAATTTTGGCGATATTGTGGCCGTATGGGCGGAGGTCGTCCGGAGCGATCCCGAGCTGTTCGGCAATCTGCTCGATTGGTTTGAAAGATGGTGAGCCTTGGTTTTGATCGTTGAATTGCATACACGTCCTCCGCTCCTGGGTTTCTTGTAAATTTTAGCATGCTGTACCAGGTTTGCTGTGTGTCGCAGTCAAGCCTGATTTCATCATGCGGAAGTCAAATTTTCTGTTAAGATTTTGATGGAAATAGGCTTTGATGTAAAAAATATTACCAAAGGGGTGAAATTTTATTCGGGCAGTGGTAATATGCCAAAGTTCCTGACGACAGGGGCGTCAGACCGGCCGAACCTGTCGACTCTTTTTAAGCAGCAGCCGGACACTCAATTTTATAAGGAGGACCAACCAATGCCTAAGAGACTTGAAGTTTACAAATGTACCCATTGTGGCAATATCGTTGAAGTTATGCATGGTGGTGCAGCACCGCTGGTGTGCTGTGGTGAAAATATGAAACTGATGACCGAGAACAGTGTTGATGCCGCAACCGAAAAACATGTTCCTGTCATTGAATTCGGTGATGGAACCATCACCGTCAAGGTCGGTAGTGTTACTCATCCGATGGAAGATGCCCACTACATTGAGTGGATTGAGCTGATCGCTGATGACAAGGTCTATCGTGAGTACCTCAAACCGGGAGCTGCTCCGGTGGCAACCTTCAACATCACGGCGTCCAAGGTTACTGCTCGTGAGTACTGCAATCTGCACGGACAGTGGATCGCCGAGTCCTGATTTGAATAAGCAAACAAGGGCTGCTCAAATGAGCAGCCCTTGTTTTATTTCTCGCCGAGTAACGAGTTTATCTCTGATTCCAGCTTCAGGGCCTCCTGCTGCAGAACAGTGATTCTGTCCTCCAGTTTTTTCAGGCGGCGGTTGTTTTTCTGGATGAAGCCCTGATCCAGTTTCAGCTCATTTTCCATATTATTTCTCACCACATTGTTCATTTATCTGAATCCATCCTTTGTCTGTTCCTTCTGACACAGGAGCTCAAAGCCATCAGCCAGATTGTTTCCTGTTAAGTATAGCCCGGGATTAAAGGAGCGCATCCAGGCGCTTAGCTTTTTAACGTTTCCTGCGTTGTGGCCGTTTGGGTACGGCACCTGGCTTGCGTGATTGGGTGGTGTTTTGGGGACTTTTCACCGCTGTCTCACAGAACTGCTCAAAGAGCTGTTCTTTGCCGCACAGGCGCAGGGCTTCTTTGAGATCATTGCGCATTTCCGGCAGATGATAGAGAAGCAGGGCCTTCTGCAGCTTTTTCTCCTTGGTCGTGCGCGGGATATGGATGGAGGTGTTGGAGTAGGGGTCTTTCCCGGTATGGAAGATACAGGTCGAAAGGCTGCCTGGGGTCGGGGTGAAATCCTGGACCTGTTCGACCTTCAGTCTGTGTCGTTTAAGGAACAGGGCGACTTCCAGCATGTCTTCGAGGGTGCAGCCCGGATGGCCGCTGATCAGGTATGGGACGAGTGCCTGGCGCAGACCAAGTTCAATGTTGCGCTGGCGGAATTTTTCCAGAAATTCGATGAAGACCTGAACCCCGGGCTTGCGCATGACATCGGTTACCCGGTCAACCGTCGATTCAGGAGCGACCTTGAGCAGGCCACTGATATGATGATGAATCAGTTCATCGAAATAACGTCGTTGTCTGGCGAGCAGGTCATAGCGGATGCCGGATGCGATAAAGACGTGTCTGACCTTCTCGTTCTCTCTGATTATTTTCAGCAGGCTGACGGCCGCCCGGTCGTCACAGTTGAGGTTGGGGCAGATCTGCGGATAGAGGCAGCTTGCCCGGCGGCATTTACTCATCGCCTGGGGGTTGCTGCATGACAGGCCGTACATGTTGGCTGTCGGTCCGCCGATATCGCTGATCGTGCCATGAAAGTCCGCCTGGGCGGTTAGCCTGTCAATTTCGCTGAGAATCGACTCCTGTGACCGGGATTGAATTAATTTCCCCTGGTGATGGGTGATGGCGCAGAAGGCACAGCCGCCAAAACAGCCGCGATGGCTGGTGATCGAATGACGAATCTGGGTGTAGGCCGGAATTTTGTCCCGATACGAGGGGTGAGGTGCACGACAAAAGGGGAGTGCGTAGATCTCGTCAAGCTGTACCGTCGTCAGCGGCAGGGAGGGCGGGTTGACGACAACAAAGCGCTGGGCATGCTGCTGGGCCAGAATCTCTGCCACATAGGGGTTGTCCTGCTCACTGGCCAGCCGGAAAGCGCGCCCGTAGGCATCGACGTCAGCTTCGACCTGTTCATAGGAGGGGAGCAGCAGGGCCGCTTGAGGAGCCACTTTATCCACAAAAGCCGTGCCGCGCACATCCCTGATCTGCTGAATGGTTTCGCCGGCCGCCATCCGCTGCGCAACGTCAAGCAATGCAGTTTCCGCCATACCGTAGAACAGTAGGTCTGCTTTGCTGTCGATAAGGACCGATCTTCTAACCTTGTCGTCCCAATAATCGTAATGGGCCAGCCGGCGCAGACTCGCTTCAATCCCGCCGATGATGGTCGGCAGCCCCTTAAAGGCTCCCTTGACGGCCGAGGTATAGGCGACAACCGCACGGTTAGGCCGTTTCCCGGCGATTCCTCCCGGGGTATAGGCGTCGTCCCTGCGGATCTTCTTGGCTGCTGTGTAGTGGTTGACCATGGAATCCATCGCCCCGGCCGAGATCGCGGCAAATAGCCTGGGGCGCCCCATAATCGTCACTGCTTGCGGGTTTTTCCAGTCGGGTTGAGAGATGATGCCGACACGGAACCCCCTGCTTTCGAGCAGCCGTGCCAGCAGCGGGACACCGAAGGCCGGGTGATCGACATAGGCGTCGCCATTGATGAAGAGAATATCGAGTTCAGTCCAGTTACGCTGGGCCATCTCCTCGCGGGTGGTGGGAAGAAATGCGGCTGGTTCGTTCTTTTGAAAACTCATGGCTATCCTGTCTTACTTTACCGGGGCAACGCGGCTCATCATGACATTCTCTTTGGGAGAGGTCTACTAAATCCGCAAAATTCAGGTAGGTTTCCACACGATTGCTGGTTGGTCGAGAATGGTGCTGGTGATTCCTGTTTAAAATGGTCAACAAAAATAAAAACTTAGTTGAATTGTAATGATGACTGTTGCTGTTATAATTCTTCTTGACTCATGAAAGATTCAGCGGTAAAGATAACCGGAATTGTTATTTTTGCTCTGTTGGTGCTCTTGGGAGGTGAATTTAATGCTCAGTCGAATCTTTCACCTGTATTACGACGGCTTTCGTTCCATGGTCATCGGACGAACACTCTGGAAAATTATTCTCATCAAGGTTTTTATCATGTTCGCAATTCTCAAAGTTTTTTTCTTTCCAGATTTTCTCGCATCAAACTTTCAGACTGACGCCGAACGGGCGGACCATGTCTTAAGCAACTTGATACAGCAGGCCAACCAGTAGGTAAACGTGGTTATCTCTGCCACCCCTTAGCGTTAAGGGGCATAACACGGACCGTGAGGATAGGAGGACGAGTGTGATTGAACAGATCGATATTTCGATGGTGAACTGGGCGAGGGCGACATTCGCGCTGACAGCCATGTATCACTGGATTTTTGTTCCACTGACACTGGGGCTGTCATTTTTATGCGCTTTTTTCGAGACCATCTATGTGCGCACCGGGAATCCTCAGTGGCGTCAGTTGACGCGCTTCTGGATGACCCTGTTCGGCATCAATTTCGCTATCGGTGTGGCTACGGGGATCATTCTCGAGTTTGAGTTCGGTACCAACTGGTCCAACTATTCCTGGATGGTCGGCGATATCTTCGGTGCTCCTCTGGCGATTGAAGGGATTCTAGCCTTCTTTCTTGAAGCGACCTTCTTTGCTGTTATGTTCTTTGGCTGGAACAGGGTTTCAAAAAGGTTTCACCTGTTTTCAACTTGGATGGTCGCCGTTGGCTCTAACCTTTCCGCGCTGTGGATTCTGGTGGCTAACGGCTGGATGCAGAATCCAATCGGCATGGCCTTTAACCCCGATACCGCTCGTTTCGAAATGCAGGATCTCTGGGCGGTGATCTCGTCGCCGGTGGCGATCAGCCATTTTGTCCACGCGACCAGTTCCGGCTTTCTGCTGTCATCTATTTTTGTGTTGGGGATCTCCAGCTGGTACCTGCTGAAAAAGCGCCACATTGAGTTTGCCAAGCGCTCAATCGCGGTGGCCTGTGTGTTTGGACTGCTCAGTTCCCTGTTTGTCGCCTTTACCGGTGATGAGCATGCATTTATCACGGCGCGAACCCAGCCGATGAAACTGGCTGCGATGGAGGCCCTTTACGACGGCCAGACTCCGACCGGACTGATCGCCTTTGGCCTGGTCAACAACAGCAAACAGCCGGGTGACGATCAGGATGCCTTTCATGTCAAGGTTGAGATCCCGGGGATGCTGTCCCTCCTTGCCAAGCGTAGTTTCCAGGGGTTTGTCCCCGGTATCAACGATCTTGTGCTTGGTAACGAAGAGCATCAGGTCATGGGAGTGGCCGAAAAGATTGAAAGAGGCAAGGTCGCTATTTCAAGTCTGGCTCTCTACAAGGATGCCACCAGCCGTGGCGATCAGGCGGCAGCAGATCAGGCCCTGGCGATCTTCGACCAGCATCTTGAGTACCTTGGTTACGGACATCTGCAGTCGCCTGAACAGGCCGTTCCCCCGGTTTCGCTGACCTTCTACGCCTTCAGAATCATGGTCGGGCTTGGCATGCTGTTTATCCTGCTGTTTCTGGTTTACATCTTCTATATGGAAAAACGCCAGCTGGAGAATAAAACCTGGCTGCTCAGAATCGGTGTTGCTTCGATCTTCCTTTCATGGATCGCTTCACAGGCCGGCTGGATTGTTTCCGAGGTCGGCCGTCAGCCCTGGGCTATCCAGGATCTGTTACCGGTTACGGTGGCTCGCTCGAATCTCGATTCCGGAACCGTTATGGTGACCTTCTTTCTGTTCCTCATTCTGTTCACCGTTCTGCTGATTGCCGAACTGAGGATCATGACCAAGCAAATTTCTATCGGACCGGAAGGAGATAAATCATGATTGGAAGCCTTGACTGGTCGACTTTGCAGCAGCTGTGGTGGCTGATTGTCTCTGTTGTTGGTGCGCTTTTTGTTTTCTTGACCTTTGTTCAGGGCGGTCAGACGCTGATTCTCACCTTGGCGAAAAGCGATGACGAAAAGACCCTTATGGTCAACTCTCTTGGCCGCAAGTGGGAACTGACCTTCACGACCCTGGTCCTTTTTGGCGGTGCTTTCTACGCATCATTCCCTCTCTTCTACGCAACCAGCTTCGGTGGCGCCTACTGGGTCTGGCTGGCGATCCTGTTCACCTTCATCATTCAGGCGGTCAGCTACGAATACCGTCGCAAGCCGAACAATTTCCTCGGCCAGAAGACCTTTGAGGTGTTCATGTTCATCAACGGCTCGATCGGTATCCTGCTGGTTGGTGCAGCGGTCGGAACCTTTTTTACCGGTTCAAACTTCACCCTCAACGAGTACAACCTGGTTAGCTGGCTGCATCCTTTGCGCGGCCTCGAAGCGGCCTTCAGCCTGTTCAACCTCTGTTTCGGTATCTTCCTGGTCTTCCTGGCCCGGACCCTGGGGGCGCTCTACCTGGCCAACAATCTGGATAACAGCACTCTAGTTGCCCGCTTGAAGCGCTCGGGATTCAATAACCTGCTTTGTCTGCTGCCGTTTCTGCTCTATGTCCTGATCAGTCTGCTGGTCATCGACGGCTACGCCGTCGCTCCGGATGGCAATGTTTTCCTTGAAGCTCACAAGTATCTGCATAACCTGTTGCAGATGCCGCTCAACCTGATCCTGCTGCTGGTCGGCCTGGTGCTGGTTGTTCTGGGGGCGGTGATGAACCGATTTACTGCGTCGGTCCGTGGGATCTGGCCGGCCGGCTTCGGTACCGTACTGACCTGTCTGGCGGTTTTCTTTACCGCGGGTTACAACGGGACCTCGTTCTATCCTTCAAAAGCCGATATTGCCAGCAGCCTGACCATCTATAACGCGTCGAGCAGCCATTATACACTGACCATGATGTCCTATGTTGCCATTGCCGTTCCCTTCGTGCTGGCCTATATCATCTGGGTCTGGAGCAAGATGGACAGCAGCAAGCTGACCCTTGACGAATTGAACGCTGACAAGAAAAGCTACTAACGGAGGTTCTTATGCTGATTATTGCCTGGATTGCCCTTATTGCCGTGTCTTACTATGCCGCGCTCAAGATGCTCGGCAGTTGGAACCTGCTTGATTGATCTACAGATCTTAAGCAACAAAAAAGACGGCCCGTGGATTTCCCCGGGCCGTCTTTTTGTTTGTTCCTAAGTGCGCTGTTAACAACTGCTGGCGCCGGAGATGGAAAACCCTTCTCCATAGGCATTCTTGATGTAATCGAGTTCGCTGTCATCAACGTAAGGACGAACACTGTCATCGATCAGCAGATCGATTTCGTTGATGGTGAAGAGGTCCTTCTGTGTTTGTGACTCATCCAGAGTCAGGCCCAGGCTGGGCCCACCTCAGCCAAAGCCTTCAAAGATGACGCGCAGGGTCTTACCCGGCTGGTCGGCCAACAGTGTCTTTAACTTGTCACGTGCCGCATCGGTAACTTTCAGCATTACTTGGGACTCCTTTGTTAGTGCCGTTGTTCAATTGGAATGATCACGTCACTCCATTATGGTCTTCAGGTAAAGCCGCTTGCCGGCGCAGCACTACAGCCGCTCTGACCGGCGACAACAGAGGAAACGCAGCGTATTGCCTTGCCTCCGCACAGCGGATCTCCTTGAGCGCCTGGCTCTGGATTTTTTCTGTCTTTGCTCCACAGTTTTTACATCGATATTCAAAGATTGGCATCGCCATAATCTCCATCATTGTGAATATATGAATAAATATATTCTATTGTTTTTGTCGATGGCAAGAGAATTCTTTATTTGCTTTTTCAATGTGCTTTAGCGGGAGGATGCTGGCGGGGATAGTCCGGGTGCAGCTCTACCAGGTCATTCCAGTAGCGTTTGGGCATGAAACTCTGCCGTAACTTCGGGTTGAAACGGTCAGGGTTGCTGATTTCCTGGTAGAAATTTTTCCATAGCTTGACGACCTCCTGTTCATCCTGGTGGAGGCGGTGATGGTCGGCAAGTGCAACCTGGCTGGCCAGCTCCCATCCCGATTCTGTTCGGTAGACAGCGGTCTTCCTCTTCCTGTCGACGATGAGCCATTTCTGGTCTCCCAGGCGACGGATAAAATGCGATCCGAGCAGGGGGATGATATTGGCTTTCGGTGTGGCAAAGGCCACGTAGCTGTCGTCCTCCAGTCTGCTGAAGCGCAGCAGGCCGAGCAGTTTGTGCCGTTCACGGCTAGTCTTGAGTGCGGCTGCGTCGACACGAAGGACCAGTGGTTCGGTCAGCTGCTGCCAATAGTCCGGATCGTGCAACAGGCAACGACGGGTCATCTCGATCAGATCCTGTTCGATTCTGTCCAGGTCACTGAAGAATGCCCAGAGCAGTCTTTGTACAAACTGCTTTCCCAGCTTGCGTTCCAGCCCTGCGGCAACCTCCGCGGCTCGCCGCCGGTCGCTGCTGATCAAGCAGTAATCTGCAAAGAGAAAACCGCTCTGCTGCTGGTGGTGGCGGCTGATCGAGCTGATTTCCAGGTGCTCTTTTATGGTCTTGGCGAGCAGGCAAAACAAGCCGTTGACGCTGTGATCATAGACGAAGTTCATCAGAGTTCACCGTTGATCGCTGTCGTAGAATCGTCGGGAACAGGCGTGAAATTGAAGCTGAGCTGACGGCTGGCTGCCGGGAGGAGCGCGTTGCGCAAACTGTCCTCACGAAGCGGGGTATTGCTGCCGGCATGCTTGCCATCATGGATGAAATAGCGAGCCCGCTTCATGACCACACCGAGTTTTTTAAGATCCTCCAGTTGCAGGCGCTGATACCGCCGTGCAGCCAGTATCCGTTTCACCGAGCGGACTCCGACCCCGGGGATCCTCAGCAGTTCTTCCTTGCTGGCGCGATTGATGTCGACCGGAAAGTGTTCCAGTTGTCTGAGTGCCCAGGCTGTTTTAGGGTCGAGCTCAGGATCGAGTTGCTGCTGAGTCGCCGGCAGGATTTCATCGACTCTGAAGGCGTAGAAGCGCAATAGCCAGTCGGCCTGATAGAGCCTGTGTTCGCGCAGCAGGGGAGGGAGCGCTGCCGGTGTCGGCAGCCGCGAGTCACTGTTGACCGGAATGTAGGCGGAATAATAGACCCGTTTGAGTTGCGGCAACCGGTAGAGCGCGTCCGATTTCTGCAGAATGGTGTGATCGTTTTCCGCTGTTGCGCCGATAATCATCTGGGTACTCATGCCTGCGTTTACCGGACTGTTTTTTGAGCTGCTGCTCTCTTCGCGGCGCCTTAGGGCATAGTAATGGGCCTGGTCAAAGACCTGGAGAATTTTGCGCTCCTGTTTTTCGGGCGCAAGCAGCATGAGGCTTTCACGACTGGGAAGTTCAACGTTGGCGCTCATCCGGTCTGCCAGGCTTGCGGACTGAGCAAGCAGTTCCGGGCTGCAGCCCGGGATGACCTTGAGATGAATATAGCCATGGAAACGGTATTGATAGCGCAGCAGCTTCAGGGTGCGGATCAGCTGTTCCATGGTGTTGTCGGGACTTGCGCAGACTGCTGAGCTGAGAAACAGCCCTTCAATGTAGTTGCGCCGGTAGAAATCAATGGTCAGCCCGGCCAGTTCCTCTGGGGAGAAGCTGGCGCGCTGATGGTCGTTTGAACGTCGGCTGGCGCAGTAGGCACAGTCGAGCAGGCAGTCGTTGCTGAAGAGAACCTTGAGCAGGGAAATGCAGCGACCGTCTGCCGACCATGAATGACAGATCCCACTTCTTTGTGCCGCACCGATCCCTTCCCCCTGACGGGTGCTGCCGCTTGATGAGCAAGATGCATCGTACTTGGCCGCTCCGGCAAGTAAAGAGAGTTTCTCTTCCAGGCTGAGAGCCTGGTGGTAGGCTGGCGCCGATAATGACTGATTTCGCTGCTTCATCACTTAAACCTCAACTTAAGAACAGTCGAAGTTTAGCATGGCAAGGTGTCAGAAAACGTCACAGTCCTTTGAGGAAAAGTTTGTAGGCGGGATCTTCCGTTTCTTCGTCGAAATGATAGCCGATCCTGTCCAGAAAACGTTCGAAGTCTTTTTCTTCTCCCTTGGGGATTTCGAGACCGATCAGCACCCGGCCGAATTCGTTCCCCTGGTTGCGGTAATGAAAGAGGGAGATGTTCCAGCCAGCGCCCATGTCGGCGAGAAACTGGGAGAGGGCATTGGGGCGTTCCGGAAATCTGAAGCGAAACAGACGTTCATTGGTCGCTTCAGGAGAGCGGCCACCGACCATGTAACGCAGGTGGGTTTTGGCCAGTTCGTTGTCGGTCAGGTCGACGGTGTGGAATCCTTCGGCATTTAACCGTTCGACAAATTCATGGCGGTCAATGTCCTCGTCAGCGGCCAGGCCAACGAAGATCTGGGCACTGGTGCGGTCAGCAAGCCGATAATTGAATTCACTGATGTTCAGCGAGCCAAGCAGGCTGTTGCAGAAGTAGCGCAAGGATCCGGGTTGCTCCGGGATGGTGACGGCAAACAGCGATTCGCGACCGGCACCGGTCAGAGTGCGTTCCGAGACATAGCGCAGGCGTTCAAAATTCATGTTGGCGCCTGAATTGATGGTCACCAGGGTCTGATCAATGCAACCGGTGCGGCGGATGTATTGTTTCATCCCGGCCATGGCCAGCGCGCCGGCCGGCTCAACGATGGACCTGGTTGCCTGGTAGATCGACTTGATCGCCCAGCACAGCTCATCGGTCGAAACATGCAGGATTTCGTCGACATGTTTGCGGCACAGGTCGAAAGTTTCCTTGCCGACCTGGCGCACGGCAACGCCATCGGCGAAGATGCCGACCGAATCGAGGCAGATCCTTCTGCCTGCCTGCAGGGACTGGTACATGGCATCGCTGTCCTGTGGTTCGACACCGATGATTCTGATTTCCGGAGCCAGAGCCTTGAGGTAGACGGCAATGCCGGAAATCAGACCTCCACCGCCGATCGGTACGAAAACGGCGTCCATTTTCCCTGAACTTTGCCTGAGCAGTTCGTAGGCGATGGTGCCCTGGCCGGCGATGACCAGTCTGTCGTCAAAGGGGTGGATATAGGTCATGCCGGTTTCCTGCTGCAATTGATTGCAGCGATCGGCAGCTTCGGAATAGTTGTCGCCATGCAGGACGACTTCAGCCCCATAGGAACGGACGGCGTCGATCTTGATTTTGGGTGTGGTCGCCGGCATGACGATGAGAGCCCGCAAGTCGAGCTTGCGGGCCGAGAAAGCGACCCCCTGAGCGTGATTTCCCGCTGAGGCGGCAATGACGCCACGGGCTTTTTCCTCATCACTCAGATGGGCGATCTTGTTGTAGGCTCCGCGTAGTTTGAAGGAGAAGACCGGTTGCAGGTCTTCGCGCTTGATCAGGATCCGGTTGTGCCACTCTGCCGAAAGTTGAGGAGCCTCTTCCAGAGGTGTTTCAATGGCGGCTTCGTAAACTTTCGAGGTGAGAATCTGCCGTAGAATCTCCTGCATGCCGACCTCTCTTTTGCTAACAGATGCCGTCTGGAAATCCAGAGCTGATCAGTGTTGCTTCTGATTCGGAAACGAGCGATTTTTTCCGTGGCAAGGAAATCGAGGGCTTGCGTGGAGGCGTAGTACTATACGTCGCACAAGCAAGCCCGCAGATTGACACAGCCGCAGCAGAAAAGGGCCGTGTCCGGACAGAAACTATTTTTCCATGCCAACGAAGAGCTTGACGTACTGCAGACGCTCGAACTCTTCCGGATTCTTGCTGACCGTTTGGCTGACCAGCCCGCGGAAATCGCAGAGTTTTGTATAGTCGTTTTTGCTCATCCAGTCGCTGAGCTGCTGTTCCATAACGCCAATCTGGTCAAGGCCGTTGATGAACAGGGTTGAGCAGAGTTCAACAACCTTGGCCCCGGCCAGCAGGGCTTTGATAGCGTCGTGGCCGTCATGGATCCCTGTATTGCAGGCCAGGTCGCAACCGATCTTGCCGGCTAGCAGGGAGGTCCAGCGCAGGCTGTGGCTGAGTTCCGCCGGTGTGCTGTAGGAGACCCCTTGTGTCAGCGACTTGGTTTCGATATCAATGTCCAGTTTGTAGTACCGGTTGAACAGGACGATGGCGTCCACACCTTTCCAGGTGACCTTGCCGGCCTGGGTGTCCTTGCCCATCCAGCCGACGCTGTAGGCTGGGGCTTCATGGCGCTCGGTGGCGATCCGGTCGGCAAAGTTGCCGAAGGAGGTAAAATAGGGGCCGACCTTGACGGCAACAGGAATGCTGACCTGCTCTTTGACTTCATAGACGATACGCAGATAGGTATCGATGATGTCTGTCCCGTCCTGTTTGATGCTGTTCGGCATCAGGCCGATGTTCAGTTCCAGACCGTCAGCTCCGGCAGCTTCGAGCTTTTTCGCGTAATCGCCCCAGCTGTTGTTGGAAACGCAGTTCAGGCTGGCGATAATCGGTACGTTGGTCTTCTGTTTGGCTTCCTTGACCAGGTTCAGGTAGCCCTGTGGTCCCAGTGCCTGACCGTAGCCCTGCAGGTAATCGTAGGCTTCTCCATAGCCGGAATATTCATCGGCATTCTGGCTCAAGGCATCAATTTCGGCAGCGATCTCTTCTTCGAAGAGTGATTTCAGGACAATGGCCCCGGCACCGGCGTTGGCGCAGTCAATGATCGAGTCGACGTCTCCGGTCAGGGTGCTGGCCGATACGACGAACGGGTTTTTCAGTTGCAGGCCCATGTAGCTGGTCGACAAATCCATAATTTTTCACTCCTTGTGACAATTTGACTTTAATATTACTCAATTATTTTCAAAAAAGCGATTTTTCAACCTATAATAGATGCATGAAAAAACTTCATGTATTCAGTTTCCAGGATCGACTGCAGGCAGGGATGATCAGAGATATTCTTGCCCAGGAGGGGATCGAGTGTGTTTTGCGCAATGAGCAACTTGCATCTGCTGCCGGTGAAATTCCGTTTATCGAGTGTTATCCGGAACTCTGGGTTGTCGATGACGAAGTTTTTCCGCGGGCGAAGATGTTTCTCAATGCCTGGCTGAAGAGCGACCCAAATACTGAGCCGCCGTGGCTCTGCCCGAATTGTCACGAGCTTTGTGACGGACACTTTGGTGCCTGTTGGTCTTGCGGGACCATTCGGGATTGATGCGAGAAAATAGCACGTCATTAGTATCTTGACCAGTAATTAGTTTTCATCCGGAAACGGTCCTTTTCCGCCGTGGCGGCGTCAATCTACGAGCCTGCTTGTGCGGCGTATGGTACTACGCCTCCGCGCTACCGCTTGATTTCCTTGCCACGGGAAATAATTGCTCGTTTCCAATCTGAAAGCATATTAGTTGACCTCCGGAGTTTCCGGATGACAACTTATTAGCGGCAATTTGTCATCGAATTTATTCTTATGTCTCCTGCCACTTGACCTGCGCTCAGAACCTTCAATAGGATAACCGCAGATTCAGTGAGCCGGTCAGACTACTCAATTTTACCATCTCAAACCAGATTGGAACAAACAGCCTATGATTCTCTCCGGTAAAGAGATCGCCTCCAGGATGAATGGCGACATCATTATTGATCCCTATCAGCCACAACGGATCAACCCGAACAGTTACAACCTGAGCCTGCATAACGAGCTGCTGGTCTATAACCAGAGCCCTCTCGATATGAAACAGGAAAACCCGCATGAGCTGATCAGCATCCCGGAAGAAGGACTGGTCCTCGAGACCAACCGCCTCTACCTGGGGCGTACTGTCGAGTACACCGAAACCCACAATCTGGTACCGATGCTCGAAGGCCGATCCTCTGTTGGACGACTGGGGCTGTTCATCCATGTCACCGCCGGGTTTGGCGACGTCGGCTTCAAGGGTTACTGGACGTTGGAGATTTTCTGTGTTGAACCGATTCGTATCTATGCCGGAGTCGAGATCTGCCAGATTTATTACCACACCCTGGAAGGCGACTATGAGGAATATTCGAGTGGTAAATATCAGGGGAATTCGGGTATCCAGCCGAGTTTGCTGTATCGCGACTACGAATAGGCCCTACTAAAGAGATCTAAATGCTCTTGACTCAATAATGCGGTTAATTAGATAAATAGTTCTATTGCCCCCGGACAACGGGCGAACGGGGGTTATTTATTTTTTTGTCAGGAGTGAGAGATATGAATATGCAAGAGCATACGGCGGTTCCCTGCCGTTGTGGAGGTCAGGCAAAGCGTTTCGGACCGAGCGGTTTTGCGCCAACGAGCCGTTACGGGATCTATTGTTCGAAAGATTGTTGTGAAAAGATGGCTGTGGCGAATTCGCTTGCCGAAGCCGTTGAGCTCTGGAATGAGGAGCAGGCTCTGGAGGCCTTTCCGGTCTGACAGATCTGTATTAAAAAGTTTTTTTCAGTAAAGGTGCACCGCAATCTGGTGCGCCTTTTTCTTTTCAAGGGTGTGTCAGTTACTCTTTGAGGCTAAAGATTGACCTGCGACCTGTCGAAAAGAAGTCGTCCAGACTCTATAAATGTAAACAGAGTAGACAAATGAAAACCTATGGAGAAGCTTATGAGTCAATCGGTCCCGTCCGTAATTTCACCGCTTCCACCTATGTCCTACCTCCCAGCGGCAGCAAAGCATCCGGCCCGGCATTCTGAACAGACCAACAACACTGCCGAGTCGCGTCATTCTCGTGGCAAGGGCAGCGTACTGACCGCTGCGCTTGAGTCCCAGGCGAGTCAGCATCAGATCAACGACAAGAGAAGTTTCAAGGCCTTTTCAGATTTGAGCCAGTCCTTGGCTAAGGCCGTGGATTCGTCAACCCTGGTCGATTCGGCAACGGCCGAAGAGGAAATAACCCAGGGCGGTTTGCGGCGTATCGGCAAGGATTTAAGCAAGCTGTTCAAGGGGATGGGGCTTGATCCCCAGCTGGCCAAGCAGCTGTCAAGCAGACTGACATCGGCCCTGCAGGAAGGGGGTGTCGAGCAGATTGATCTCTCCGTTTCGATGACCCGCAGTGTCAGTATTGAGGCCTATCGGTTGCAGGATTCCTACCAGGCCAATGCCGAAGGAACTTCTTCCTCCTCAGTTGCCGCCTCCGGTCTTCTTGTCTCGGCTGTTCAGACGCGAACCTTCGATTTTTCCCTGAATCTGACCAGTGGCGAATTCTCCATCAGCCGCACCAGCTCCGACAGTTTGTCGCAGTCGCTGTTTGATATGCAATTGAATGAGGCGCTTCCCGCGGAGAGCTCGTCGCCAGAAGGGGGTGGGACTGCTGCACTCCCGGTCACTGAGGATGCCACGAGCATGACGGCCGGATTCGAAGCACTGGTCGTCAACCGCTCCAGCTTGCTGGAGATAAGCCAGCAGTTGACCAGCTCACCGCTGATGCAGGCTTCCACTTCGACAGGACTGGAATCTGGGGCCGTGGATGAGGCTGAGGCGTTAGCTGCTGAGAAGACGATGGATGACCTGTATGCCGGAGTTGATGATGTCGATGGAGAAGGCGATCTGTATCAGACCCTGACCCGGGTCTGGAACCTGCGGATCGAAGAGCAAGAGTCGGCCAGTTTTCTGCGCTTCAACTTTTCCACCTTTGCCCCGGTCGGATTGTCGGCGCTGGATGGGAATGGCTATCGGTCAACACTCTATCCGCGTCCGGATGGGGGGCTGGGTCTTACTGAACAGACACCGGTCGATATCGACGCCTGAACGATTCGGCTGGCTCGCCCCACGTTTATTGGCGCTCGCAATGAACGGCACTTATCCTCCTGTGATTGATCTTTAGGGCGATAAGTGCCGTTCTTTCTATTCATATGGCTGTCCGTCTTTGTTGTGGTAAGCGTCTTTTACCCGCAGGTCAAAAATGTTATCTTTAACAAACTATAAAACCTCTATCGGGCTGCTCAGGAAGCTGCCTGCTATGCCATGCGAGTTATCACTATGAATTCTGCAGATATGCCCCAGGCCATTTGTCGTCTTGATTACAAAACCCCGGCTTTTCTGATCGATCAGGTCGATCTCGATTTCGATCTGGGTGAAAAAACGCACGTTCATGCACGCCTTCAGCTGCGTCTGAATCCCGATCGAGACGGGATGCTGGAACCTCTGGTCCTGGTCGGTGAGCAGCTTGAACTGCTGGAGCTGAAAATTGACGGCCGCCAGCTCGCGGATCACGAGTATACTGTCGATGCCGAGAGCCTGACGATAATCCAGCCTGCCGAGACCTTTATCCTTGAGGTCGTGACGCGGATCGATCCGCCGGGTAACACCTCGATGGAAGGTCTTTATCTGTCGAGCGGCAACTATTGCACCCAGTGTGAAGCTGAAGGGTTCCGCAAGATAACCTACTATCTTGACCGCCCGGATGTCCTGGCGAAGTTCCGGGTCAGGATCGAGGCAGACAGATCGGTTCCGGTGCTCTTGAGCAACGGTAACCTGATTGCTCAGGGTGACCTGGAAAACGGCCGTCATTTTGCCAAGTGGGAAGATCCGTTCCGCAAGCCGAGCTACCTCTTTGCCCTGGTGGCGGGGAACCTGGTCTGTCTTGAGGATCATTTCACCACCATGACCGGGCGTGATGTACTGCTGCAGATCTATGTCGAGCCGCGTAATTCAGATTATTGCGATCACGCCATGGCATCACTGAAGAAGTCGATGAAGTGGGACGAAGAGGTTTTCGGTCTCGAATACGATCTCGATCGCTACATGATTGTTGCCGTTGATGACTTCAACATGGGAGCGATGGAAAACAAAGGGTTGAACGTTTTCAATTCCAAATACGTTCTTGCTCATCCGGAGACCGCCACTGACATCGACTATCTCGGGGTCGAATCGGTCATCGCCCACGAATATTTCCATAACTGGACCGGTAATCGGGTGACCTGCCGGGACTGGTTCCAGTTGAGCCTCAAAGAGGGGCTGACCGTTTTCCGCGACCAGGAATTCTCCTCCGACATGAATTCCCGCGCGGTCAAGCGGATCGATGACGTGCGGGTGCTGCGTCAATTTCAGTTCCCTGAGGATGGCGGGCCGATGGCCCATCCGGTGCGTCCTGAATCCTATGTTGAAATCAATAATTTTTATACGACGACAGTCTACAACAAGGGTGCCGAGGTGATCCGCATGATGCAGACCCTGCTTGGCCGTGAGCGGTTTGTCTCCGGCGTTCAGCTTTACCTCAGGCGCCACGATGGCGAAGCAGCCACCTGTGATGATTTCGTGGCGGCCATGGAGGAAACAGGCGGTGTCGACCTGACGCTGTTCAGCCGCTGGTATGCTCAGGCGGGGACGCCATCCTTGAACCTTGTGCAGAGCTATGACGAAACAGCCGGGACCTTGACGCTCAAGGTCACCCAGAGCTGCCCGTCGACTCCGGGGCAGCCTGAAAAACTGCCGTTCCATGTTCCGCTCAGTCTCGGCCTGCTTGATTCTGCCGGTCAGGATCTGCCCCTGCAGTTGGAGGGGGAGGCCCGGCCGGGGGCGACGACGCGGGTTCTCGACATCACTGCCGCAGATCAGGAATTTACCTTTGTCAATCTTCCTGAGCGACCGGTGCTCTCACCACTGCGGGGATTTTCGGCTCCGGTTAAGCTTGATGTCGATCTGTCCGATGCGGACCTGGCTTTTCGCATGGCTCACGACAGCGACCCGTTCAATCGCTGGGAGGCGGGACAGATGCTCGCCGGCAAGGAACTGCTGCGCCTCTATCAGAGTGCGCAAAGCGGTCAGCCCGGACAGTTGCAGGATGTCTTCATCGACGCCTGGAGCAGTGCCCTTGCTGATCGCAATGCCGACCCCAGCCTGTTGGTCCAGTTGTTGACCCTGCCGAGCGAACAGTACCTGGCTGAGCAGATCGATGGTTTTGATCCGCAGCTGCTTCGCCAGGTGCGCAGCGCGGCTCTCAAACTTCTCGATGAGTGCAACCGTGAGCTGCTCTATCAGCGTTATGCCGAGAATGTTGCGACTGACGGAGCCTATCGTCTGGTTGCCGCCGATCTGGGTCAGCGCGCACTGAAAAATTTCTGTCTGGTCCAGCTGATGCGCCTGGAAGAAGACCAAGCACGTGAGATCAGCCTGGATCAGTATCGTGGTGCGACCAACATGACCGATCGCCTTGCCGCCTTCGGGGTTATCGCTGACAGCCTTATTCCTGAACGTGCTGAGATTATCGCAGACTTTCATGGTCAGTGGCACAAGCAGCCGTTGCTGCTCGACAAGTGGTTCAGTGTTCAGGCGCTTGGGCACCGGGACGAAACCTATGCAGAGATTATCAAGCTGCTTGAACACCCCGACTTTACCCTGGGGAACCCGAATCGCGCCCGCTCGCTGCTCGGTTCTTTTGCCCAGAATCAAGCGGTATTCCATCGCGGCGACGGGGCCGGTTACCGTCTGCTGGTTGACCAGATTATCCAGATAGACAGTAAAAATCCTCAGCTTGCGGCTCGCATGGCTGCTCCGCTGACCCGTTGGAAGCGACTGGAGCCGGCGAGACGTGAACTGATGAGAGAACAGCTGGAACTGCTCAAGGCCGCTAGGCTGTCACGCGATCTGTATGAGATCGTCAGCAAAAGCCTCGATTGACTTCGCGGGAGATGGAAGTATCAATGGCTTATCTAATTGTTGGATGTGGCGATATCGGCAAGCGTGTCGCCCGCAGTTTGCTGGAGCGCGGCTACTCTGTCCGGGCGACGGCGCATAGCGAAGAGAGTCGACAGCAGTTGGCGGAGTTGGAGATCGCAGCGACAATTGCAGATTTCGATTATCGTGACGATCTCCCCACCTTGTCGTTGCACGGGCAGAAAATATTCTACTTCATGCCGCCCCAGGGGGGCGGCAGCAGCGATTACCGGATGACCAATTTCTGCCGTCAGCTGGCTGCAGGGAACTGTCCTGAAAAGATCGTCTATATCAGTACCAGTGGTGTTTATGGTGACTGCGGAGGAGCCTTGGTGACCGAGGATACGCCGCTCAATCCACAGACGAGCCGGGCCAAGCGCAGGGTCAGTGCCGAATTCCAGCTGCAGGAAAAGGCCCGCGATCTGGGATTCGATCTGGTGATCCTCAGGGTGACCGGTATCTATGGTCCCGGCCGTCTGCCTGTGGCTCAGCTGACGAAAGGTCATCAGGTTCTGCGCCCCGAGGATTCTCCCTTGACCAATCGCATTCACAGTCTCGATCTGGTACGCATCTGTCTGGCCGCGATGGAGAGAGGAGAGGGGGGCGCTGTCTTCAATGTCTGTGACGGCGGTGCGAGCAGCATGAGCGACTACTTCAGCCGGGTGGCGACTCTTTACGGTCTGCCCCAGCCGGAACAGTTGACCATGGCTGAAGCAGAAAAAGTCATGAATCCTCTGACCCTCTCATTTCTCAAGGAATCAAGGCGCATGTCGAATGGAAAATTGCTGAACGAGCTGCAGATTGAGCTTCTCTATCCGACCCTGGATGCGGGGCTAGCGGCCTGCGGGGAGACCCCGTGATCAAGCGAGTCGGTTCCGCCGCTGTTCAGCCTGTCTCCGGTTTTGGTCGTGGTTTCAGTTACCCGTTTCGGGCCGTCGGCTTTTTTCGTAAGCATCCGGGCCTGTTGCGCTATGTCGCCATTCCGTTTTTGATCAACCTGGTTATTTTCTCGGCGGTGGTCTATTTCGGTCTGGGGTGGTTTGACTGGGCTCTTGATCACTATGCACCGGGCACCGAGGTCTGGTACGGACTGGTCCTCTACTATCTGGCCTGGGTTGTGGCCCTGTTGCTGACGACGGTGATTGTCTTCTTCTCGTTTACCTTGATCGGCAATCTGATTGCATCGCCGTTTAACGAGTTTCTTTCCGAGCGAACTGAGCAGCTGGTTCACGGAGAGTCGTCTGCGCAGGGGATGAGCTTTGGCATGATTCTGAGCGAAGCCAAATATGCCGTCGGCTATGAGCTAAAGAAGATGGCTTTTTTCGTCATCTGCATGATTATCCTGCTCTCGCTGAACTTTTTGCCACTGATCGGAACCCTTGTTTACACGGTATTTGCGCCGCTGCTGACCCTGTTCTTTCTCGGTGTCGAATACATGGCGTTTGTGACCATGCGCAAGCATTACAGCTTTTCTCAGCTGCGGCGTTATCTCTTTCAGCGGCCACTGCTGATGGGCGGCTTCTCCTGCAGCGTCTTCGTGCTGCTGGCTATCCCTTTTGTCCAGTTTTTCTGTATTCCGCTGGCCGTTGTCGGGGCGACTCTGCTCTGGTGTGATTCTCCCGGTGAGGGGCCTCCGGGTTGATGCGAAACAGTTTTAAACTGTGAGACAATGGTTGCCGTTGCCGTCATTCTGGGCTAGACTGTCCTGATTGATTCGGGGCAAGCGCGTAGTACCGATGCCAATTTTCTGATTGATATTCACCGATAGGGAGAGACCTTCGCATGAGCGAACCGGGAAAAACAAAGTTTCAGATCGACCTGCGCAGACACCTGCGTGAGAATTATGTTCACGAAAGCCTGATTCACCTGATTTGTGAAATCGCCGAGGCCTCGAAATACATTATCAACTCGATTCGAACTGGTGACCTCGGGGTTGCCGGTACCTCCAACCTCTATGGTGAGGAGCAGCTGGCCCTTGATGTGCTGGCTGACCGGATCCTGCGCAAGCGCCTTGAGCATTCGCGGGTCGTCGCCAACATGATGTCCGAGGAGATGGACGAGATTCTGCCGATCTCTCCTGATTGCGAAGGTAAATATTCCGTCGCCTTCGATCCGTTGGACGGATCCTCGCTGGTTGACGTCAACCTGGCGGTCGGTACCATCGTTTCCATTTATGAAGGCTGTGAGCTGTTGCAGCACGGCCGCAACCAGGTCGGCGCCGTCTATATCCTTTACGGGCCGCGGACCACACTGGTCTACAGTGTCGGTAAGGGTGTTCATGAATTCGGCATGAACAATCTGATGGAATATACCCTGCTGCGTGAAAATATCAGGCTTGAGCCGAGCGGCAACCTCTATGCTCCGGGCGGGCAGCGCAACCTCTATACCCCAGGCGTTGAAGCCTTTGTCTCTTCCCTTGAAGAGCGGGGTGTCAAACTGCGCTACAGTGGTGGTTTCGTCCCGGACATCAATCAGGTGCTGCTCAAGGGGAAGGGGATTTTCTTTTACCCGCATTTGAAAACTCAGCCCCAGGGTAAATTGCGCCTGCTTTTCGAACTCAATCCGATGGCCTATCTGGTCGAACAGGCTGGTGGCGCAGCATCGGATGGGCACACACGGATCCTCGATCTCAAGGCGACCCAGATCCATGAACGGTCACCGGTCTTTATCGGCTGTAAAGAGGATGTTGCCCTGGCAGAATCCTTTATCAAAAAGTATGAAAGTGAAGAGGCTCTCAAAGGACAGGCCAGCAAAAAGGCTCAATCGGCCTGAGCCTGACAGAGGGGTAAATCTTAATTAACGGGGTTGGCTGCATTGAAGGAGGGGATATGCAGCTTGTTCTGGTTGCTTTGCTGGCAACCTGTGTCGGCCTGGCTGGCGGCAGTTATTTTGACTTGATTTCACTGCAGTGGTTGTCTGTTGCCACTGCAGTTTTCATTTCGGCTTGTATTGGCGGGTTGTTGCTGACAGGATCGCGCAGGCATTGCGCAATCTTCTGCAGTTTTTTTCTGCTGGCTTTTTTTCGGTCAGCCTCCCCCTTGCCTCTCCACCCTCTTGCCGGTGAAACAGATCTTCTCAAGCAGAAACTGACCGTTGGTGCTGAGGTCGTGCGGGTGGTGCCGGTCAGTGACGGGCGTGCGCGTCTTGATCTCAGGGCCCGCTCTCTGGAAGCGAAATCTCAACCTGTCGATTTTTCTTCTCCACTGAAAATCAGACTTTTTATCGATCAGGCGGAACATCTGCCACTGCCTGGAGATCGCATCCAATTCATATCCAGGCTACGCAGTCCCAGGCTGTTTGGCAGTCCTGGTGAATTCAACTGGCCGAGGTTTCTTGCTGCGGAAGATATCGACCTGACGGCCTGGGTCAAGTCGGATGCCGATCTGCAGGTCGAAGACGCGGGGCGCTGGACCTTGGGGCGAGCCCTGTTCCGCTGGAAGCGCAGCATCGCTCTGGCCGTTGAGAAAAACCTTCCCGATCAGCAGGCGACTCTGGTCAGGGCTCTGCTGCTCGGCGAGGGGAAGACCATCGGCGATGTGCAGCGGCGTATCCTGGCGGCGAGTGGGATCAGTCACCTCTACGCTATTTCTGGTCTGCATCTCGGGATGATTGCGCTGTTCGGTTATCTGCTGTTCTCCGCTCTGTACCGCAGATGTTCAGCCCTGATGCTATGGCAACCTGGGCAACGTGTTCTGCCGCTTCTGCTGGTACCTTTGTTGTTTGTCTATCTGATTCTGACCGGCGATGCGCTTGCAACCCGCAGGGCTTTCTCGATCATCCTTCTTGCTGCGCTGCTGCTCTGGCTGCGTTATTATGTCCGCCCCTTCATTGTCCTGGCCTGTTGTGCGCTGTTATCGCTGTTGATTGAGCCGCTCCTGTTCTGGCAGGCTGGCTGGCAATTGTCCTTTGCCGGCGCTGCAGGGATTCTTGGCCTGCAGCAGTCGATCGAGCGCTGGACCTCTCCGCTGACCAGGCTTTTGCGTTATCCTCTTCAGCTCCTGCTTGTCTCTGCTGCGGCAAGCCTGGCAACTTTGCCCCTGGTGCTGCTGAATTTTCATATGCTTGCACCTGGAGGAGTTTTTCTGAACCTGCTTGCCGTCCCTCTGGTGACACTGGTCGCCCTGCCTGTTGGTCTTGCCGGGTTGCTCTGCTTTTCTGTATCTCCTGCGCTGGCACTGCTGTTGTTCCGCTTCTGCGGCATAGTGCTGGAAGTCTTGCTGAAGTTCTGCGAATGGGGGCAGGGCTGGCCTCTGTTGGCCGGGGAGCGGGTCTTTCTTGCCGGACAGCAGTATCTGTTCTGTGCCTTCATGGTTATCGCTATTCTTCTCATGTTTTGTCTGCCGGGCCGGGCAAGATGGTGGCCATGCTGCATGCTCCTTGGTTGCATACTGCTCTTTTGGGGATTGCCACTGCAGCCGAGTTGTCCAGAACTGGTGATGTTCAGCGTCGGCCAGGGTGAATCGTTGCTGTTGAGAAATGCGGCCGGTAAGACCCTGCTTGTTGATGGGGGAGGGCTTTACAGTGACCGTTTTGATGTCGGTGAACGCCTGCTTGCGCCGGCGTTGGCCGAGTTGGGTGTCGATCACCTTGATGCTGTACTGCTGACTCATGATCATCCAGATCACCGTAAGGGATTGCCGTTTCTGCTCAGCAATATGTCGATCGGAACCTTCTATCACGCCTATCGCGACGACAGGCTGCATCCCTCGTTGCAGGCAGTTGCTGATCAGCGTTCTCTGCGGGTGAGTAGGGTGCCTGCCGGCTGGCAGCAGCTGAACATCGAGGGGTTTGATCAGCTCTATAGCTTTCGCCTCGAGCGGCCGCAGAGTGAGAATGATGCATCGATCGCAATCTATTATCGTGCTGCGTCTGATCAGGGTATTCTGTTGACCGGTGATCTTGGCGTTCAGGGGGTGAGTGAGATGCTGGAACACGACTTTCCCGGACCGGTGACGGTTCTGAAGCTGCCTCATCACGGTAGCAGGCACTCGCTATCGGACCGGCTTGTCGAGCGTCTGGCGCCAGACCTCTGCCTTGCATCGGCCGGTTATCTGAATTCCTATCGTCTTCCGGCGACACAGCTTGTCGCATTTTTGGATCAGCGAAAAATACCGCTCCATCGGACCGATCTGCAGGGGACTGTTCTGGTCCGGTTTGAACCTGAAAATACCCGCGTGCTGGCATGGCGATCCGGGCTTTTCCGTTGACATTGGCTATTAAAATCTGCTAAGGGTTGATGATTACAGGAGGCTGAGAATTTGTCCGAACCACGTATCCTGATTGCTGATGATGACGGCTTCTTTCGCAAGCTCTATTGTGAGGTGCTTGAGGACGCCGACCTCAGTGTGGAAACCTGCATCAACGGCAGCGAAGCGATTGAGCGGATGCGCCAGACCAGCTATGATCTGGTTTTGACCGATATGGTCATGCCGGGTGCCGATGGGCTGCAGGTTCTTAAGGCCTCCCGTACTCTCGATAACCCGCCGGATGTGATTCTGGTCACCAGTCATGCCAGTCTTGAGTCCGCCATTGAGGCCCTCAAGTCGGGAGCACGCGATTATCTGGTTAAGCCTTTCAATCCTGACCAACTGCAGCATGTGGTCAAGGCCTGTCTCGAGCAGCGGCGTCTGCTCGCCGAAAATGACCATCTTCGCCAGCAGATTCAGCTTTTTCAACTCTGCCAGAACCTTTCCACGCAAATCGATCTGGAACGTCTGGTTCCCCTGGCCCTGGATGCCCTGCTGAAGTCGTTGAACGGTTTCTGCGGTTTTGCCTTCCTGGAAAAAGGGGAGGCAAACCCTGAGCTGCTCGGCTGTAAGAATATCTCACTCGAGCGGGCCAATAAATCACTTGAAGTTCTTGCTCAGAGAAAACTCTCAGGTCGCGGTTTTATAACTCTTGATGAGAGTGCGCTGAAGGATCTGGAAGGGGTGCTCAAGCAGAAGGTCAGTGCCCGTGTTCTGTTGCTGGGGGAGAATAACTTCTGTCAGGGAGGGGTTCTGATCTGTGGCAAGGAAACCTCCGGCGGCCCGCTGTCTGATTCCGCCGATCTGCATTACCTGGGTGAGCAGATTGCTGTCGGCTTTGCCAACGCCTGTCGCTATCAGGAAGCCCAGGAGCTGATGTATACCGATGATCTGACCGGTCTGTATAATCATCGCTACATGCAGATCGCGCTGGATCATGAAGTGAAACGTTCGCAACGGTACCGCTTGAAGTTCTCACTGCTGTTTCTGGATCTGGATCATTTCAAGGATATCAACGATACCCACGGTCACATGGCCGGGAGCATGGCGCTTAAAGAGGTCGGTCGCCTGTTGCGCAGCTGTGTCCGGGATGTCGACACCCTGTTCCGCTTCGGCGGTGATGAGTTTGCCGCTGTTCTGGTTGAAACGGATGAGTCCACCGCGCGTATTGTCGCCGAACGGATTCGCAAGCTGATCGAGGGGCATGCCTTCCTGGCCGAGCAGGGAACGCCCTGTTATGTCACTGTCACCGCAGGCTTCGCCACCTTCCCGACGGATGCGACAGAAAAGGATCTACTGCTGGAACTGGCTGACAGGGCCATGTATGCAGGAAAGACTGCGAAAAATGTGATTCACAGTGTCGAAGATCTTAAGAAGGTGGAAAAGTAGCCTTTGACGAATTTCCAGATAAAATGAGGAAAAAGGCGATTCCCCCTTTCCGCATGTCCTGAAATAGGTTATCTTCTCCACCCTGAGAATTCCGCTATTCCTGATAATCATGAATCATATCGATATATAAAGGATTTCAGCTTTGAGTATCACTGGTATTAAAGGCATGAACGATATCCTGCCGGGTGAAATTGAAACCTGGCAGTTTCTTGAGCAGCAGGCTCGTGAAGTTTTCGGGACTTACGGGTTTTCCGAAATTCGCACCCCTGTTCCCGAAAAGACCGAGCTCTTTTGTCGCTCTATCGGTGAGACCACAGATATTGTCGAAAAAGAGATGTACAGCTTCGAGGACAAAAGTGACAATTCAATCACCTTGCGTCCCGAAGGGACCGCACCGGTCATGCGTGCTTTTATTCAGAACAAGCTGTTCAACCTGGATGCTGTGACCAAGCTCTATTACATGGGGCCGATGTTCCGCTACGAACGTCCGCAAAAAGGACGTTACCGTCAGTTCCATCAGATCGGCGTTGAGGCTCTCGGGGTTGAAGATGCCAAGATCGATGCCCAGATTCTCGCCATGCTGCACAGATTTTTTGAGAAGGCCGGTATCGATTCGGTCTCGCTGCAGGTCAATTCCCTTGGCTGCCCTGATTGCCGTCCAATCTACCGCCAGCAACTGATCCAGTATCTG
The DNA here is from genome assembly GCA_963677215.1 of Geopsychrobacteraceae bacterium. GTDB lineage: Bacteria > Desulfobacterota > Desulfuromonadia > Desulfuromonadales > Geopsychrobacteraceae. Next base: position 3,859,688 of record OY781919.1, on the reverse strand, counting down.
GAAGCGCGACTGGATGTCCTCTGTGAGGAATGTCAGCGCCGTTATACCAAAAACCCGCTGCGCGTTCTCGACTGCAAATCTGCCGGCTGTAAAGAGGCAACGCAGGATGCTCCGGCGATCATCGATCACCTCTGCGAGCACTGTGATGATCACTTTGCACAGGTGCAGAAGTATCTGACCTCCCTGGAAATTCCGTTCAGCGTCAATGCGCGGATGGTGCGCGGCCTCGATTATTACGTCAGAACGACCTTTGAGATGGTGACCGACAAGCTCGGGTCGCAGAACGCCGTCGCGGCCGGTGGTCGCTATGACGGTCTGGTGGAGAGCCTTGGCGGACCGGCTCTGCCAGGCATCGGTTTTGCCATCGGTCTGGAACGGCTGGTCCTGATGAAGGGGGAGAACAGGATTGAACCTGCCTTCCCTCAGCTGTTTATTGCCGCGCTTGGCGATGCCGCTGCAGACTATGCCTTTGTCCTGATGGCCAGATTGCAGGCGAAAGGGATTCGTGCCGAGATGGATTTTCAGGGAAAGAGCCTTAAGGCGCAGATGCGTCGCGCTGACAAGTTGCAGGCCGAATATGTCCTGGTCCTTGGTGATGACGAAATCAACAGCGGTCAGGCTCAGTTGAAGGAGATGGCCTCGGGCGATCAGAGTCCTGTTGCCCTGGACTGTCTGGCGAGTCAGCTGCAGGAAAAACTGGGTTGAATCCCGGTATTTCTTGACCGCCCGAAATCTGCCCATCTATAATGTTTGATTGGTTTTGAACTTATAAATACAAAAAACAGAACTTCGGTTCTTGGAGGATGCTTTGAACGATAAACTTGGAAACTGGAAGAGATCACATCGCTGTGGTGAACTGACATCTGCAGAGATCGGGCAGGAAATTTGTGTCATGGGTTGGGTTCAGCGCCGGCGTGACCATGGCGGCCTGATATTCATCGATCTGCGCGACCGGACCGGTATTGTTCAGCTGGCACTCGACCCTGATCGTGACCTTGCCTCGCTGCAGAAAGCGGAGCAGGTGCGTAATGAGTTCGTTGTTGCCGCCCGTGGCAAGGTTTCTCCTCGCCCGGAAGGGACTGTGAACCCTAAAATGAAAACCGGTGAGGTTGAGATCGAGGTTTCCGAACTGCTTATTCTGAACCGCTCCGAGACTCCGCCATTCATGCTTGATGAATATACCGAAGTCGCTGAGATTATTCGCCTGAAGCACCGTTACCTCGATCTGCGCAGACCAGCGCTGCAGAACAATTTGCTGATGCGTCACCTGGTCTCCAGAACCGTTCGTAATTATCTGGATGACAATGGCTTTGTTGAGGTTGAGACCCCGGTTCTGACCAAGAGTACCCCGGAAGGTGCCCGCGATTATCTGGTTCCGAGCCGTGTCAATACCGGCAATTTCTATGCTTTGCCTCAATCTCCGCAGCTGTTCAAGCAGTTGCTGATGGTCTCTGGCTTCGACCGTTACTATCAGATCGTTAAGTGCTTTCGTGACGAAGATCTGCGTGCTGACCGCCAGCCTGAATTTACTCAGATCGACTGCGAGCTGAGCTTCGTCAATCGTGATGACATCATTTCGATCATGGAAGGGTTGGTTGCCAAGGTTTTCAAGGCTGCACTCGATATCGAAATCTGCCTGCCGATGCCGCGCCTGACCTATGCCGAAGCGATGAGACGTTTCGGGGTTGATAACCCTGATATGCGTTTCGCCATGGAACTGGTCGACATTACCTCGCTCGTTGCCGGTTCCCAGTTCAAGGTCTTTGCCGATGTTGCTGCGAACAACGGCCTGGTCAAGGCCCTCAATGCCAAAGGCTGTGCAACCTTCTCGCGCAAAGATCTAGACGATCTGACCGAATTTGCCAAGGTTTACGGTGCCAAGGGTCTGGCCTGGGTCAAGGTGACGGAAGAGGGGTGGCAATCGCCGATCGCCAAGTTCTTTACCGCGGATGAGCTTGACGCTCTGAGCAAGGCACTCGATGCTCAGGTCGGCGATCTGTTGCTGTTCATGGCCGACAAGCCGTCGATTGCCAACGAGGCTCTGGGCCGTTTGCGTGGTCATCTGGGGCAGCGTCTTGGACTTGCCGCGAAAGATAATTATAAATTTGTCTGGATCACCGATTTCCCGCTTCTCGAATGGGACGACGAAAGCAAGCGCCATGTTGCGGTCCACCATCCTTTTACCTCTCCTCTTGAGGAGGATATCGAACTGCTCGACAGTGAACCTGGCAAGGCTCGTGCCCAGGCCTATGACCTGGTCCTGAATGGTTCGGAAGTTGGTGGCGGCAGTATCCGTATTCACGATCAGGCTGTTCAGTCCCGCATGTTTAATTTGCTGGGAATCGAGGAAGAGGAAGCTCGTGAGAAGTTCGGCTTTCTGCTGGATGCGCTAAGCTATGGGGCTCCTCCTCATGGTGGCATTGCCTTTGGTCTCGATCGTCTGATGATGATTCTGACCGGTGCTGATTCGATTCGTGACGTTATTGCCTTTCCGAAAACTCAGAAAGCAACTTGTTTGATGTCGGAAGCTCCGAATGTTGTTTCCGAGAAACAGCTGCAGGAGCTGGGTATTCGCTTGCGTGCCAAGCAACAGTAAGCGGCTTGGTTGCTAACGTCATTTTTTTGTAGCTGTTGCCCACAGCTGACTCCGAGAAGGCAACAGCAACGTTTCTGGTTTGAAAACGAGCAATTTTTCGTCGTGGCATGAAAATCATGGACTTGGGCGGAGGCATAGTGCTTTGCGCTGTACAAGCAGGTCTGCAGACTGACACCGCCACTGCCGAAAGGGCCGTTTTCGGATGAAAATCAGCCAAGAAGCAGGTACGGATGCATATTCGTCTGTTATATATAGCGCTATTGATCTTTTTGACGGCTGGTTGTGCCAAGCTGCCGGATGAACTGTTGTCTCGGACCCGGACCAAGGTTTCCATGGCATACGCCGGTGGTGCAGCCGAGCTGGCGCCGGGAGAATATCAGCTCGCCAGCAGCGCACTGCAGGCCGCCGAACAACAGATCGCCAATGGTGAATATAGGGTTGCGGAAAGAACCCTGGCGTTGTCTAGTCGCTATGCCGATGAAGCCTTGATTCAGGCCCGGGCAGAGAAAGAGCGGATTGCCGAGGAACAGGCGCGGATCGCGGAACAGCAGCAGGCAGAGGTACAGCGTCAACGTGAAGAAAAGCGTCTGGCGGAATTAAAACAAGCTGAACTGAAACGTCAGCGGGAGCGGGAACTGGCCAAGGCAAAGCCGAAGGTTGAACCGCAGGTCAGTGAACCGGTTGAGGAAGAGCCGGAGCCGGAGCATAAGCCTTTGCTAGTTGATCAGGTAGAGGTGTTGTCGGGAGAAGATCTGGCCATGGTTGCGGCTCGTCCGGAGGTCTATAACGACGCGCAGTTGTGGCCACTGATTTACAAGGCGAATCGCGATCAGATCAAGGATCCCACCGAGATATTTGCCGGACAGGTGCTGGTTGTTCCTCGCGATAAATCCCGTGGTGAGGTCGATGCGGCTCGGCGTGAAGCGCAGGATCTCGATCTGTTTTAGATCGACACTAGATAAATTTGAAGACCTGATGTCCATGGCAGGGTGATTTGATGAGGATCAAGCACCCTGCCATTGTTTTTTCTGTTAGGCTGTTGCTTGTTTTAGGTTTCTGATCGCCGGTTTTGTTCTCTGGATTTTGGCGCTAATAGCCCTTGACAGTTCGGCTCAGTTTGCATACTGTATACAAAATTAACTGTGATCTAAGTCTGAAAAACTGTTATTGAGGGGTACGTTGTTTGATCATCAAGGAGATTATGGATGTCATCTAAGATCGTTTGGACTGAAACTGATGAAGCACCTGCGTTGGCAACCTACGCATTCCTGCCAACCGTCAAGGCTTTTACCAAGCAAGCCGGTATCGAGGTCGAGAAAAGGGATATTTCGCTTGCGGGGAGGATTCTCGCCCATTTCTCCGACAGGTTGACTGAAGTCCAAAGGATCTCGGATGACCTGGCAGAGCTAGGGGGGATGGTTAAAAATCCCCAGGCCAATATCATCAAGCTGCCAAATATCAGTGCTTCCGTTCCGCAGTTGCAGTCTGCCATCAAGGAGCTGCAGGGAAAGGGGTATGCGATCCCTGACTATCCTGAAGAGCTCAAGACCGATGAAGATAAAGCTGTTCAGGCGACCTATTCAAAGATCCTCGGTTCTGCTGTAAACCCGGTTCTTCGAGAAGGAAATTCAGACCGGCGCGCTGCGGGTTCGGTCAAACGATTTGCAGCCAAGCATCCACACAAGATGATGAAAGCGTGGCCAGCACCCGGTGAGTCTCAGTGTCGCGTCGCCCATATGAACAGTGGCGATTTTTATGGCTCTGAAACTTCACTCACTCTTGATGCTGCTGACAAAGTCAAGATCCAGTTTGTTGCCGAAAATGGCGAGATCACTGTCCTGAAGGAGGGGATAGCTCTTCAGCAGGGTGAGGTTATCGACAGTTCGTTGCTGAGCGTTGCAAAGTTGCGCGAATTCTACGCAACGACAGCGACTGACGCGAAAGAGAAGGGGGTTCTTCTTTCGTTGCATCTGAAGGCCACCATGATGAAGGTTTCAGATCCGGTCATGTTCGGGCACTGTGTCTCGGTCTATTTCAAGGATGCGCTGGAAAAACATGCTGCCGTCCTGCAGGAGATCGGTGCGAACCCGAACAACGGTCTTAAGGGGATACTCGATAAGCTTGAAAAGCTTGATGATGGGCAGAAAGCTGAAATCCTCGCCGACATTCAACGCTGCTACGAGACCGGGCCAGCTTTGGCGATGGTTGATTCTCGGAATAATATCACCAACCTGCATGTGCCGAATGATGTCATCATTGATGCCTCAATGCCCAACATTGTCCGTGATGGTGGCAAGATGTGGAATCGCCATGACGAGCTTCAGGATACCATCGCCATGATTCCGGACCGTTGTTATGCGACCATGTATGCGGAGATTGTTGAAGATGCGGCCCGTCATGGGCAGTTCAGCCCGGCTACCATGGGAAGTGTTTCCAATGTTGGCCTGATGGCGCAGAAGGCCGAAGAGTACGGCTCGCACGATAAAACTTTTTTTGCCCCGGACCGCGGTTCATTCCAGATCGTCGGTTCCGGCGGTGAGATTCTGCTGCAGCAGCAGGCTGAACAGGGCGATATCTTCCGTTCCTGCCAGACCAAGGATCTGCCGATCCGTGACTGGGTCAAGCTGGCCGTCAATCGAGCCAGGGCGACGGGGCAGCCTGCTATCTTCTGGCTTGATGAACAACGCGGTCATGACGCTGAGCTGATCAAGAAGGTCAAAACCTACCTGGCAGAACATGAGACCGAAGGCCTCGATATTTGCATTCTGGCTCCGGTCGAGGCGATGCGTTTTACCCTTGAGCGGGTTCGCGCCGGAAAGGATACTATTTCTGTTACCGGGAACGTGCTGCGCGATTACCTGACCGATCTATTCCCGATTCTCGAGCTTGGGACCTCGGCCAGAATGCTGTCCATTGTGCCACTGCTTGCTGGTGGCGGTCTGTTTGAAACCGGAGCCGGTGGGTCGGCGCCTAAGCATGTTGAGCAGTTCCTCAACGAAGGCCATCTGCGCTGGGATTCTCTCGGTGAATACTGCGCCCTGGTTCCTTCTTTGGAGATGATCGCTGCTAATGAGGGCAATGAGCAGGCCGCTGTGCTGGCCAGAACCCTCGATATCGCTATTGGTCAGTATCTTGAACATCAGAAGATGCCGTCCCGCAAGACCGGTGAGATCGACAATCGTGGCAGCAGCTTCTATCTGACCCTCTACTGGGCACAGGCGCTCGTTGCACAGACTGACAGCCAGGAGCTCAGGGAGCGCTTCATGTCGATTGCAGCCGCTTTGACTGAGAAGGCTGAGATCATTGATCGTGAGTTGATAGAGGCTCAGGAGCAGGCTCAGGATTGTGGCGGCTACTACAAACTTGATCCAGTCAAGGCTGCTGCGGCAATGCGTCCCAGCAAGACTTTGAATGCAATCATTGACGCAATGTAGGGATTGGGTTATTAACAACTTGCACAGGGCGGATGAGAGTACTCTCCGCACCTTATTAAAGTCTGAATAAACAAGGAGAAAAAAGATGGCAAGACCTAAAATTGCTCTTATCGGCGGCGGTCAGATCGGTGGTGTTCTCGCTCAGCTTTGCGCATTGCGTGAACTCGGTGATGTTATGCTGTTTGACATCGTTGAAAACATGCCTCAGGGCAAAACTCTTGATATTGCCGAAGCAGCCCCTGTAGACGGTTTCGACGTGAGCCTCAACGGCACCAACGACTATAAGGATATCGCTGGCGCTGACGTAGTAATCGTCACCGCAGGTCTGCCGCGCAAACCGGGTATGAGTCGTGATGATCTGATCGAGGTGAACTCCAAGATCATGACTACAGTTTCCGAGGGGATTCGTGATAATGCACCGAATGCTTTTGTCATCGTTATCTCCAATCCGCTCGATGCCATGGTCACCCTCTGTCAGAAAGTCACCGGCTTCCCGCCAGAACGGGTCTGTGGTCAGGCTGGTGTGCTTGATTCTGCCCGTTTCGCTGCCTTCATTGCCTGGGAACTCGGCGTTTCGGTCAAGGATGTCTCCGCAATCACCCTCGGCGGTCACGGAGATACCATGGTGCCCCTGGTCCGTTACGCCAGCGTCTCCGGCATTCCGGTCATGGAACTGCTTGAGCAGAAATATGGTTCGGCTGAAAAAGCTCAGGAAGTGATGACTGCAATGGTCGAAAGAACCAAGGCGGCCGGTGGCGAAGTTGTCAAGCTGCTCGGCAACGGCAGCGCTTTCTATAGCCCTGCTTCTTCCGCAATTGCCATGGCTGAGGCCTATCTGAAGGATCAGAAACGTGTCCTGCCGACCTGCGCTCTGCTGCGCGGCGAATATGGTGTCGACAACTACTATGTTGGCGTCCACTGTGTCATAGGTGCCGGTGGAATTGAAAGAGTTCTTGAGTTGAAACTTGACGAAACAGAACAGGCTTTGATGGACAACTCGGTCAGTGCAGTTAAAGAACTGGTTGATAGTCTTAACTTGTAATTCTTGAGCATGATTCATTGAAAGGCAGTCGAAAAGACTGCCTTTCCTTTTAGGGAATTCCAGTACGATGAAGCCTGGCCTTTCCTCACTTGAGCTACTTCGGGCTGATAATAAAACAGTAGTTTATTTTTTCTGGATCATCGCCAGGAGTTGTGCTAGATTCGCCCATCAAAGCGGTGGATCAAACGCTGTAACACGGATAAAAGGAGAGTGTCGCTCATGAGCGCAAAAGCGGAAATCGAGATCATTGAGAATTATTGTAAAGGGTGCAGTATTTGTGTTGAATTCTGCCCTACCAAGGTTCTGGAGCTGGACGGGTTTGTTGTCAAGGTTGCCAATCCTGATGCCTGCATTGCATGTAATCAGTGTGAACTGCGCTGCCCTGATTTCGCTATCAGAATACATAAGCTGTAAGTCGCTAGAGGAGGTCGCTTCGTGGCTAAGAAAGTTGCATTGTTGCAGGGGAATGAGGCGTGCGCCCAGGGCGCCCTTTATGCCGGATGTAAATTTTTCGGCGGATACCCTATCACCCCGTCTACCGAGGTCGCGGAAGTTCTTTCCGGTGAGCTTCCCAAGGTCGGCGGCAAGTTTATTCAGATGGAAGATGAAATTGGTGCTATGGCTTCGGTCATTGGCGCGTCATTGTCCGGATCCAAGGCCTTGACGGCTTCTTCTGGTCCTGGTATCTCACTGAAACAGGAACTGCTTGGTTATGCCTGCATCGCAGAAGTTCCTTGCGTCATTATCAATGTTATGCGTGGCGGACCATCGACTGGTATGCCGACCGGGCCGGGACAGTCCGATGTCATGCAGGCACGTTGGGGGACTCACGGAGATCACCCGGCGATCGTTGTTGCGCCTGAAACCTGTCAGGAAATCTTCAGCGAAACCGTTCGTGCTTTTAACTTGGCTGAACAGTTCCGTATGCCTGTTCAGGTCGTTTACGATGAGATCATCGGTCACATGCGTGAACGTATTGAATTTCCGGAACCAGGTGAGTTGGAAGTTGTCGACCGTGCTACTCCGAGTGTCAGTCCAGAGGATTATAAACCGTTCGATCCTTCTTTTGGTGATGTGCCGCCACTGGCGGCATTCGGTAGTGACTACCGTTTCCACGTTACCGGCCTGAACAAGGCTGCTGACGGTTTTCCGACGACCAAAGCCGAACTGGTCGATGCTGAACAGCGTCGTCAGATTCGCAAGGTCGAGTCTGAAGAAGCGCGGGCAATTATAGAGAAGAATGAAGAATATCTGGTCGATGACGCCGAAGTCGTGGTTTTTGCCTTTGGCTCTTCAGCTCGTTCAGCACGTTATGCGATCAATGAAATGCGCAGTCAGGGGATCAAGGCCGGTCTCTTCCGTCCAATCACCCTCTGGCCGTTCCCTGAGAAGAGAGTCGCTGAAATTGGCAAGAAGGTTAAGGCGATTGTCGTTCCGGAACTTAACCTGGGGCAGATGATTCTTGAAGTTGAGCGTGTAGTAAAGGGTGATTGTGTTCTCGCCGGTGTCAATCGTGTTGATGGCGATCCGATCACACCTGCCCAGATTATGGACCAGGTTAAGGAGGTTCTCTAATGGCTTACGATTACGAAAAATCAATTCGCCCAGGCAAGTTGCCGCACATCTGGTGTCCGGGCTGTGGTCACGGTATTGTTATGAAAGGCCTGATCCGGGCGATGGATGTCTGCGGTCTCGAGAAAAATAATACCGCTATCGTTTCCGGTATCGGCTGCGCCAGCCGTATAACAGGTTATCTCGACTTCAATACCCTGCATACCGCTCACGGCCGTGCTGCCGCTTTTGCGACCGGTGTCAAGATGGCCAAGCCAGAGATGAACGTTATCGTCTGTGGTGGTGATGGCGACGGTACCGCGATCGGTGGTAATCACTTTATTCACGCCTGTCGCCGAAACATCGATATGACCTATATCATCATGAACAATTTTATCTACGGGATGACCGGTGGTCAGTTCTCGCCAACCACACCGACCGGTGCTAAGGCTTCGACCACCCCTTATGGCAACCCGGATCCGACCTTCGATATCAGTAAGCTGGCAATCGGTGCCGGTGCCACTTTTGTTGCCCGGACAACCGCATTTCATGCGACTCAGATCGACAAGCTGATTGCCGAAGGTATTCAGCACAAGGGACTGGCTGTTATCGAGATTCTCGACGACTGTCCGACAACCTATGGTCGCCGTAATAAGTTCCGTAGTGTTGTCGATATGATGAAGCGCCTTAAGGATATGGCTGTTCCGGTCACTGCTGCCGCCAAGATGACCCCGGAACAGCTTGAGGGTAAGGTCCTTACCGGGGTTCTCCATAAGGAAGAACGTCCTGAGTACTGTGAACAATATGCTAAGGTTATCGAGCGCGCCAAGGGCGCTTGATCATCAGCAAGGAGACTAGAATAATGGCAGAAAGATACGAGATTCGGTTTTCCGGTGCCGGTGGTCAAGGTCTGATTACCGCCGGAATTATTCTGGCAGAAGCTGCTTCGATCATTGAAGGCAAGCATGCTGTACAGTCGCAGAGTTACGGCCCGGAAGCCCGTGGTGGTGCTTCCAAGTCGGAGGTTATCATCGGCGATGCGCCGATCGATTATCCGAAGGCGACTATTGTTGATGCCTGTCTGGCAATGACCCAGGAAGCTGCTGACAAGTATGCTGTTGGTATTAAGCCTGGCGGTCTGCTGCTGGTCGATACCGATTTTGTCAAGAATCCACCCCAGGGCGATTACAAGATCTATGACCTGCCGATCATGCGTGCCGCTCAGGATGAGATCGGACGTGTCATCGTCGCCAATGTTATCGCTCTTGGGGCGATGATCGCGCTGACTGACGTCGTCGCTCGCGAGTCAGGACAGGAAGCGGTTCTACGCAGGGTTCCTGAAGCCTTTGTCGAACTGAATAAAAAAGCCTATAATCTCGGCTATGAAAAAGTAAAAGCATTGATGGCTGGATAAGCCTCGTAGTATAAAGGGCCCGATGGTAAACGTCGGGCCCTTTTTTGTTGTTTTTTACAAGGAGATTAAAATGAAGAAGTTTGTGGTGGGAGTCTGTGCCGCACTGGCTATCGCCGGGGTTGCTCAGGCCAGCGATCAATTTAAGACCGAAAACGACCAGATTGGTTATGCGATCGGCATGAATATCGGAGGAAACCTCAAACAGCAGCAGATCGATGTCAGTCCGGAGCAGGTGGCTGCGGGTTTGCAGGCGGCCATGAAGGGGGAGGAAACTCTGTTGACGATCGATGAAATGCGCGAGACGTTGATCGCCTTTCAGCAGCGTCTGCAGCAGGAAATGCTGACCCAGGCTGCTGCTGATGCGAAAGCCTTTTTAACTGAAAATGGCAAGAAAGACGACGTTGTTACCCTGGACAGCGGTCTCCAGTACAAGGTCATCGAGAGCGGTAGCGGTGCTGCTCCTAATAAGGATTCCAAGGTCGAGGTTCATTATACTGGCACACTGATTGACGGTACAAAATTTGACAGCTCCTATGATCGCGGTGCCCCGGCAAGTTTTCCGGTCAGCGGCGTGATTCCAGGATGGACAGAAGCCCTTCTGCTGATGCATGAGGGGGACAAGTGGCAGTTGGCTATTCCATCAGAACTGGCATATGGTGAGCGGGGAGCGCCACCTACCATTCCGCCAAACGCAGCACTGCTCTTCGATGTTGAGTTGATCAAGGTCGACTGAGTTTTTCTTGCCGGTGATTTCTGCTTTGAAATCACCGGTTTTTTCTTTTCTCGTTGTTGCCTGCCACAGAGTTGGCCGATAAACAGTAAAACAAAGAATGCGCTGAAAAGTAATTCAAACATGATTGTCTCCATCGATTGGTATCTGTCTCTATTCTGAGTATTTGTTATCTTTGTGACAGAATATGTCTCTCTTTTCTGGGGTGGAAACATTGAAGTATTAATGTCCTCAGGCTCTGGGCTCTGAAGGTTATTTGAATTAGTTGTTTTTTATGCTTAAATAGTGGGACTTTTTGTTCTTGAAAAGGAGTACTTTTATTTTTTTGTTATTTTTCTTGGGGAGAAGCGGGTGCGGTTTAACTGGTCATTTCTTGTTCTGTGTTTCTGTCTTCTGTGGCCAGTTTCCTATACGGACGCCAACTCTGAAGTAAAGAACCTGCAGGTTGAAGTATCCCAGGTCTTACGGGCTGACAGTTTCCGCTGGAGCATTGCTGGTGAGACTAGAAATGGTGATCACCTCAATGTGTTGTCGGAACTTAAATGGGATGATCTTGATGTCTATGAGCTTCAGCTGCGGGCGTCCGGTGATCTTGGCGGTATCGAGTGGCTCAACCATGACCTGTTTTTTACCGGTTGTCTGGGGGGCGGTACTATTTATAACGGTCAGGTCCGCGATAGTGACTTTGCAGCAAGCAACAGGCGCCTGGAGTGGTCGCGTTCGGTGAGTGGCGCCGGAGATGGCCAGGTTGTTGATTTTTCTGTTGAGATTGGACCTGTCTTTGTCCTGAAAGACAGGCCGGTGAAGATTACTCCGATTCTTGGCTTTCAATTCGATTACCTGGGCCTGGTTCTTCAGGATGGTCGTCAGGTCTACTCAGATCAGGCCATCTATGATCAGTATTTTCAGGAGAGTGGAGGTACGGTCAGTGTTCCCCCGCCTGGGCCGATTGAGGGGCTTGATAGCAGTTATGAGGCTTACTTGTTTGGCCCAGTTGTTGGTGTCAGGCTTGAGCTTCCGCTGAACGAAGCCTTCAGTCTTGCAACTGCGTTCAGGTACCATCTTTTCTATTATTTTGCCCAGGCAGACTGGAATCTGCGTACCGATCTCGATCATCCCGTCAGTTTTGAGCATTCGGCCGTTGGCGATGGATTTGACTGGTCATTAGAGGCATTCTATCGCCTGTCAGAGCGCTGGTCGGTGATGTTGCTCGGGGCAAGCCGTTACTTTACAACCCAGTCAGGTACCGACAAGACCTATCTTGAGGATGGTACCGTTTCAAAAACGACACTCAATAAGGTCACTTGGGAGTCCCACTCTGTCAGTCTGAGTTTTCAGTATCTTTTTTAGATCTGCCATCGCGAGCAAGATTTTTGAAGAGCATTTTGGTCAGATAGTGCGCTGCAGTCATTAGCACAAGGGCAGTCACGATCAGTCCTAACTGGACACTTAATTGCTCTGCGTGATGCCAGCTTTTACCACCGACATAGCCAACTCCGGGATAACAGATTCCCCAGAGTGCTGCGCTGATGAGTGTATAGATGAGAAAAGATCGACCGGACATGCGGAATAGCCCGGCGATGAAGGGGGTCGTGCCGCGAATTGGACCAAGGAAGCGCGCAAAAAAGAGCGACTTGCCACCATGGTGAACAAAGAGAAGGGATGCCAGTCGCGTCAATTTGCGCTGACGGCGTAATCTTCTTGTCTTGAGCAAGCCGACTCCGAACTTCCGCCCCAGCCAGAAGCTGAAACTGTCGCCCAAGAAGGCTCCTATGGCCGCGCTGACGGCGATCGCAGCAAATGACCCGGTATCGTGGTAGGCAAGAAACCCGAAGAGAACCGCCAGTGTGCTGCCCGGCATGATAAGGCCCGCCAGCGGGATTGATTCGAAGAACGCAATCAATAGTACTAGTAGGTAGAGAAGGAGCCCTTGCGGCAGGTAAATGCTGAATTCAACAAGCCAGGACGGCATTGTTTAACTCGCATCCGGCTCGAAACTCTGCTGCCAGTGATCAAAAACGGTGGTTTTGTCTTCGCCAAATTTCTTCAGGTTGTTTCTTACCTTATCGTGAGATTTCTCCTTATAACGATTTTTCTTTCCTTTGGAAAAGAACAGGTCTGCATAACAGATGATCTGTTCTTCAAGAGTTTCCGGAAGCATGTCGCGAGTTGGCAGCGGCAACTTCTCGCGGATGATTTCTTCTGCCGTCAATCCGATGCCGATATGCCGCTCACAGACGCGGGCGTGACAGGGGAACCCTTCTTGTTGCAGAATTTCAGCTCCTAGAAGTCCGTGTTGCAAATAGGGAGCACTGCCGAAGCAGTGCAGATCTGGCACGTCGGTCATGATCATGCCGATATCATGAAGCATGGCCGCCTCGGCGATGAACTGAATATCAAGCTTTTCGCGCACAGACAATCTGCGGGCAATCTGCAGTGCCCGGCGTGTTACCTTTCGACTGTGCTCAAGGAGGATCTCCATGGCTTCCGGGTTGTTCTGGTAATATTTTCTGATGAGTTCAGCAGGTCTGATTCTGGTCATTGTTTCCGGTCTTGTTCTTTGCTTAACGGGAGTTCGTTAAAGCTGTCCATGATCCTGTCGATCTGCTTGAATATTTTTTTGTCAGGGTTGATCAGGGCGAAGTCGAGGATGAACAGATTCTGGCGACCCTGGCAGTACAGCTCAATCCGCTTTTTCTCTTCCGGTCCAGATGCGAACTGCAGGCAGGTTGCAAAATTCAGCTTTATTTCTGTGGCTTGCTGCGGATCCTGCCCCTGTTTCATGGCGTAGGCTTCAGCTGATTCTTTATGAGTTGAGATACTGAAAGAGCCTCTTGACTCTGACGTTTTGCCCGCCGTGTTTGAGGAGATTCTCCAATGGGTTGTACGCGCATGGTAGGCGGGAGAAGAGACCGGAATCTCTTCTCGTTTCCACTCAAGTGGCAGGCTGACGGAATAATGCTCGGCACTGTCGGAAAAATACTGTTCTGGATAGTCCCCCGCCAAGAGATCACCCATCTTTGCCAATGGAGATGTGCAACTCGCCAGGAAGAGGAGAAGCAGGCTGATGATTCCGCAGTATCTGTACATGACTTCAGCCTGACGCTAATCTTCCCAGTTGATGCAGGCAACCGGACAGTTGTCCATCGCTTCTTCAATTTTTTCTTCACTGTCTCCGGTCGGGTTGAAAACACCGGCCTTATGCTCTGATATCATGTGAAAAACATTCGGACATAAACGGGTACAGGTTTCACAACCGATACAGGCATCGGTGTCCAGGATTGGGATACGGGGCATGATAGTTCCTTTTGAATTGCATGAATAGTTAGTCTGAAACTGGATTATCTAACTTTATCATCGTTTTTTCAAATCATCATTTTATAAACAGCCTATATATGATATCAGTGCTTAATGACTTTTTGCTAATGGAGCTTTTGCGTGAAAAGGTCTTACAGCCTCAATACCGAGTTTTTGGTAACATTGTGCATTATTATCGGTGCCGCAATGGTTTTCAGTGCTTTTCTTGCTCAGAAATACACAGAAAAAATATTATATGATGAACGTATAAATCATTTGAATTCACTTGTTTTGGTCATTCATATGAATGATTTTTTAGATGAAGGAAAAAGTGCTTTTTCTAATTCTCAGGACGGAATCGAGTTCCTCGATACTCTGGTCAGGAATCAAAGATGTACAAGGTGGATACTTTACGATAAAAGCGGAAAGGTTCTTGATGAATTTAAGTCGGGAGGTGAAGCATTGTTTCCCCGTGCCAGTTTTTTTCTGGCTGTTTCTTCTGGAGAGATTCTGTCAACCGTAAAAAGCCTCCCTTCAGATAGCCTTTTCGGTAACTATGATGTTTTGAATTATCTGATTCCTGTTCGTTCTAACGGAGTCGTTTCTGGTGCGGTTGAGCTACAGTTTTCACTATTAGAGATAAGACGCTTTTTTTTAAGTTCGACAAAGCTCTTCTTGATATACTTTTTTATCTTTTGGTTTGTTCCAGTGTCTGCGGGATTTTTTCTGCTGAGGAGAAGTGTCAGCCTGCCAGCTAAGCACTTACTGTCAGCAATTGATGCAGTTGGCCATGGTACATTCGATACTGAACTGCCTGAAGAGGGGCCTTCGGAATTTGTCAGGCTTTCATCTTCGTACAATCAAATGATTACTGCTTTGCGTGACAGTCGGCAGAGGGCAGATTCGTACATTGGGTCGCTTGAACAGATGAATCGACAATTGTCCGTAGCCAGAAACGATCTGATAAGGCAGGAAAAAATAACTTCTGTCGGTCAGTTTGCTGCGGGAGTTGCCCATGAAATTGGTAATCCGTTATCTGCCATTATTGGGTATTTGGATCTGCTCAAAGGGGAGGTTTGTTCGGAGCAGGGTAAGGCAATGGTTGATAATTCAGTCCGAGAGGCTGCGAGAATTGATTTTCTTATCAAGGAGATTCTTGATTTCGCAAAGCCATCGGGCGCAGCTTTACCAGAGGCAATAAATCTAGTTGATGAACTGAGATACTGCATTTCATTGTTAATGCATCAAAGTTTGATGGCAAATATCTCAGTGGTTGACGCTTTGCCGCTTACTTTGCCTGCCGCTCTGGGGCGAAGAGAAATGGTGCGGCAGGTTTTTATCAATATTTTGCTCAATGCGGCGGATGCCTGTGGCTTAGTTGGTAAGATAATCTTATCATCTTCAGTCGGCCAAGAAGTGTCGATCATAATTGAAGATAATGGTTGTGGAATGTCACCGGAGGCTTTGAATCGGATTTTTGATCCATTTTATACAACGAAGTCGCCAGGTAAAGGTATGGGGCTCGGCCTTGCGATCAGCCAGCAATTTATGGATGAGTGCGGAGGAAGAATTGATGTTGAGTCTCAAGTCGGAAAAGGAAGTCGCTTTATTCTGATGTTTCAATTGTTTGAATAGTGTTTTGTGCAAAATTTGCATTTTTTTAGATGTAATAATTGCAGTTACTTTTTGAATGTTCAATGCTTGTTTGTTTGCTGTTCTTTAAGTGACGGAAAGTAATAAACTATTTTTCCATTTTGGTATTTTGTTTAAATGGCATCAAAAATGCTGGAAGGGTAACCATGAAACTTAAAACGCATAAAATACAACAGGCAGGTTTTACTCTCCTGGAAATTTTGATTGTTGTTTTTATTTTAATTGCTGTGATGGCGATTGCGATTCCTGCATTCAAGAATATTGGGGTGAGTAATGCTGTGAAGTCTGATGCCCGTAAGATAAAAGACGAGCTTGCGAGGGCGCGGATTGAGGCTATTGAGCGAAATAGTTTTGTTACAGTTGTCTTTCGCCAAGTTTCAAATGATTTTGTTGTTTTTATTGACAGTAACCCTCCCGATCATAGTTATGCTGGGACGGAAACAACTTTACGCGTTGTTGGGCTAGCTTCCAGTGTTTTCGATGCCGCGGAAGGTGGTGGCGACGGAATTGATATCGGTGGGAATGCTGTTACTTGGGATACTAAAGGTATTTCCTACAGTGGAACGGGGGGGCTTTCTATCGGTAGCTTTTACGTTATCGGCTCGGATGGTACTGCTTTCAGGGTCGTCATTAATCAAACTGGCAATGTGCGTATCGAGGCTAACTGAGGGGGGCGTATGAAGTCAAATTCGGGTTTTACATTGGTCGAAGTCCTCGTTGCTATGGTTGTAACCCTGGTCGTTCTGGGGGGCGCCTATGTCGCTTTTAATTCTCAGCAAAAGAATACAGCGATTCAAACCCGTGTCAGTGACGCTCAACAGACCTTGAGGGCCGCGATGGATTATCTGGCCAGAGATATAAGAATGGCGGGCTATGATCCTGACTTAACCAACAACTTTGGCATTACAGATGTGAAATTCAGGGATATTAATGGTGCGCTCAACGCCGCAGGGAACAGCTATATCGCCTTCGCTTGGGATAAAGACTCCGACGGAGCATTAGATAACGATGAGAGAATGAACTACTCTTTGGTCGATGAGGCGACAATAACCCCTGGGGTTTCTGACCTGTTTTTGAGATTTCCACTGGTCTCAGCAGACCGCGATGTTCTTGCCAGCAATATTGTAAGTTTTGGTCTTGCCTACGCGATCGATTCGGATGGTGATAGTCAAATAGATCAATCCGGCGGTGCAACGATGTGGGTTGTTGACGCTGATAATGATGATGATTGGGATCGTCTTACCATTAATCAGGCAGCGGGGACTGTTGTCAGTGCTGAGACAGGAATTCCTGTAAATACGAAAGATATCAGGGCCGTTCGTATTTGGATGGTTGCTCAGTCAGAGGCGCCTGATCCTCAATTTACCGATAATAAGACCTATGTGGTTGGTCCTCGGATCTTTCAGCCGAATAATAATTTCAGGCATCGAATGCTTGAAAGAACGGTTCTTTGTCGGAATATGGGGTTGAATCTATGAAATCATATACGAAAATTAGAGATACAAGAGGGTTTTCTCTGGTTGAAGCCATCATTGCAATGTTTGTTGTTTCGGTTGGTGTTTTGGCTGTAGGTCTGCTGCAGATTAGTGCGACGAAGGGTAACACAACTGCGCTGAACCGGGGAGATGGCGTTGCAGTTGCGCAGACTGTGATGGACTTGCTGAGGACATTGCCGCTTGATGATGCCTTGTTGACTGATGATCTGACAAATGGCGTAGGCCAACTTGATGATGGAGTAGGTACGCCGCCAAATCCTGCTGGAGCAGACCATTCGGGTACTGAAATTTTTGCAACAAATCCATTGGTCAGTGAAAATGGCGGGAGTTTCACAGTCTTTTGGAATATCGCTGAAGATGTTCCTTTGACTAATGCCAGGACTGTCCGTGTCCATGTCTACTGGACCGATTCACAGGCCGGGCAGCACCGAACGGTAATGACAAGCGTTGTAGGGGGACTTTATCTATGAGGCCTAAAGCTGTTCTGAACAATCAGGAAGGTTTCGCCTTGATAGTCGCTGTTCTCATTCTTTTTGCGGCAACAATTCTTGGATTGATGGTCATTAATTCCTCAGATGTCGAGATCCTTTTATCTGGTGCTCAGCAGAGATATGAAAATAACTTGAATGTGGCAGAGGGGGCGGCCAGTACCGAGGCTATGGCTGTAGGTTCTTCGGCTACAATTACAAGAACGGTCGCCGGGGTAGATTATACGCGAAATTACGCGGTAATAAATCCTGCTGTTTCTGATCAGGTTCTTTCCCCGCAGGATCCAACGGCTGTTATCTTTGATCCTGGACAGGATTTTTCAGCAGTTGTGGCCTACAGTGATGCAGATTCTGCAACCTGGCCCATGGAAAATCTGATTCAGTCCGACACCGATAGTGATGATGGTATGGATTATCACTATCGCACGATGTATCGACATGCTACAGGCCCACCCAAAGGCTATGACGCTACGAAATTTTCCGGCTACGTTTTTGAAATTTCAGCCCAGAGAACTACGTTGATTGAACTCGGTGGTACTAAAGTTGGGCCTAAAATGTCAATGTAGATAGGAGACAGAGTATGAGGTTCAGATATCTCGTTTTGAGTTTTTTGTGGGTGTGTTTAATTTCACCTGTTTTAAGTAGTTATGCGCTTGATACTGATATTTATCAGCTGAATGTCAAGCAAAACGCCTATATCCTTCTCGATAACTCGGGAAGCATGGATTACGGGGTTTACGAAAGTAATGTCAATTATGGTGCTATGTATGACTATCTATATGACATTGCTGGTATCGATGACACGATTTATACATCGACCCCGACGGCTTGGTATGGCTTGCATTATGAAAAAACGAAAATTTATCTCGTCATGGGAAAAATTCGTGCCCAGATCATCAATATAGATGGAGAAAACCGAGTCTTTACTGGAGATGCCGCAGATCCAGATTATATATGGTATTCCAATAATATGGTGGATACGCACACCTACATTGACACTCTTGGAAACCTTAGTGGTGAGGCGGGTGAAACGCAGCGTGTCACAGTTGACGCCGATGGTCATGTTCTTTTTGATGGGAGTCGCCTGCCCTTGGGGCAGGATATGTTGTTGCAGGATTTTGTCACTCTTTATGATGGTTCTTCCATCAATGAGGGTTTTGGTGGGCTGCTGAACGCTCCTGGTTATTATTTCAGTGGTTATGAGGGAGTAGTCGCAGGTTCCCTAAATCCTGTCGAAGATGGTGATGAATATATCTATTTCTTTATCACCGGTAACTGGATGAATATGCAGCAGATGTATAATCTGCACTATACAGTAAATCCTCCAGGAGCTCCGGCTGCTGGAGATCCTGCTTGGAAATACGAAGTTTATCCTCTTAATCCTTCAGACTGGAGTCCAGTATCATATAATCTCGATTATCCCACCGGTACTCTGAACTATGAAAACAATCTGGATGGGCCTGATACATTGAGAACCATTACTCATGCAGGAGCTGAAAGTATACAGATTCATTTCAGCATGTTTGATGTCCAAGGTGATGGGAATCTAAATAACTTTAATCGCGATTATGTTTCGATTTATGACGGCAGTAATAATCTGATAGCTCGCTACGATAATGATAATAGCCCCCAGGGCGACTGGTCAGTAACTGTTTCTGGTGATACCGTGCGGATAACTCTTGATACTAATAATAGTCAAACGCGTCAGGGTTATACAATCGATCAGTATCGAATCTCTTACGAGGCTAGTGGCGGGTATTTAATGCAAAACCGTTTGGATGTTGCTAAGGATGCTATGCTTTATGTCGTGGATGAATTCCGCGGCAAGATAAACTGGGGGTTTGCATCCTTTGCTTACACAGGTACTACTGCTAATGGCGCGACTTTTGGGCCATTTCTCAACCCTACGGATAATGATGATGCAAACCGAGCAGCGATAGTTACTCAATTGGACAACACTGAACCAATGTACGGTACTCCATTAGGAGAGGCTCTTCAGGATGTCTTTGAAGACGGATACTATGGAAAAAGAAATTCTTTAGACAATCTGATGTGCCGTAAAAACTATACGATTGTTGTGTCCGACGGTTATCCTTCAGGGGATGACGACTGGAACCGGATTAGCGGTGTGACATTTACAGATGCTGATGGGGATGGCTTTACGGCAGACCCGTATCAATATGCGAATCCTCCTGCCAACTATTATGATGACGTTGCTCATTGGATCTACACTCACAGTTGGTTGGATAAGTCCGAAATCGCGGATCCGGCAAATTCATATGAAAATATTATTCCTCACCAGATTGCTTTTGGTGCAAAGCATCCTTTGATGCGTGATGCTGCTGAAGAAGCTGGGGCGGAATATATTACGGCCTACAATAAGACCCAATTAGTCAATGCGTTTTATTCTCTTGGATTGATGATTTCAGAAGCCGTCTCATTTACGGCACCTGTTGTTTCGGTCGATGAGGCAAATAAAGTTCAGAATGGTGACGATCTCTATATGGGACAGTTCTTGCCAATGGACAGTTATTATTGGCCGGGAAATATGAAAAAATTTGTTCTTGGTGATGGTTCCGTTGACCGTCCCGATTTCTGGATGATTTATGATGAGTCAAATGATCCGGCAACTGACTCAGATGGTCGTTTCCTTGACAACACAAATGGTTTTTGGGGTGATGAGAACGACAGTAATGATAGTGATAATTACGGTGGTCCGGATATCCAGGAAGATGGTGTTGGAGAGGTCTTGACTGAGCGGGTTGCTGGTTATTTCACATCCGGCAATTATTATCAGCGGCTGATAAAAACAGTTCTCTCAGGTAATTATATTGACCTTAGTAGAACTGATGAAGCTTCTATGACAGCGGCTGAAAAGTTGACGGCATTGACTGCAATATTTGGCGATGTGGGTACCAGCTATAATGTCATCAACTGGGCTCATGGATACTCTTTTGCTGCCGATGCAAGCGGTGACCCAGTTGCTCCTCGTGACTGGGCTCTTGGTGCCATTGTCCACTCCCGCCCTACTGTTATTGATTATTACAATTCAAGTGATTTCTCTGTTGTTGAAGACCGCTACATTGTTGTTGGTTCAAATGACGGTATGCTGCATGTCTTTGATGATGAAACGGGAGCTGAGGTCTATGCTTTTGTTCCTGGCGATATCCTTCCTAAGTTGTCTGCTTATGAAACGGAGTATAATAGACCTTTGGTTGATGGTCTGGTGAAATTGTTTCGAGAGGATGGACAGCCCAAATACCTTTTCTTCGGGTTGAGAAGGGGAGGGAGCAGTTATTGGAGAATTGACGTTTCTGATCCGAATCCAGAAGCTTGGACAGTATCCCAATTTTCAGATTCAGAACTCGGCCAAAGTTGGTCTGATATTGAATTTGCGAAGATTCGGACCGGAGTTGATACCTACAGTGATGTTGCAATCTTTTCTGGTGGTTATGATGTGACGGAAGATAATTTTCCTGAGCCATTTTCTGATCAGGATAGCAATGGGACTCCTTATGCTGCGAATGGCAATATCGACAATCAGGAGTGGAAAGCCAGCGATAGTAACAATGATGTTTATGACAATGATACCTATGACGTTATGAATCCGGACATCGATGTGTCTGGTCGTGCTATTTATGTCGTGGATGTTGAAACTTTGGCAGTTCGTTTTTCTGTTAAATATGATGCTACAACAGATACGCCGAGTTTGGGAACTTTTAGCAGCGTTACAAATCAAACCAGAACAGATATGAAGTATTGTTTTCCAGCAACTCCTTCTGTTGTTACCTTGACGCAGACGTATGTCGACAGTTCCAGTCTTTATCAACGAGAAAATAATGCTTTAGCGGCAATATATGCGCCCGATATCTATGGGAATCTGTTCCGAATTGTTTACGATTATGATGGCGGAAGTCCTAAGTGGCAGGTTCAGCATGTCTTTAGTGCAAATCCCGGAGGAACAAATCAAAGTGGCGATGATGCTCTCTGGCAGGCTGCTGATGCTGGTGATACAGGGCGTAAGGTGTTTTATGGTCCCGCGGTATCTTGGAGAGGTTCTGGTCGTTATTTCGATCCTGGTAATTATTTTTTATCAGGTGCTGATTTTTATAATCAGAACACGATTGCCAGTATTTTCTTTGGTACGGGCGATAGGGAGCATCCGTCTTATAAAATTGCTAAAAACAGAATTTACGCGATCTATGATGATAGTCCCGTATATGCGTGGACAACTTCAAAAGTTGCTGTTAGCTCAGTTCCCTATGATGAATCGGATCTGCTGAATATTACCTGTGATGAGCTTGGCATTAACACCGGTCAAGATGGTTTAACATCAGTTCAGCTTTCAAGCTACAAACAGGGGCTTCAGACGTTGCTTTATGATGATGCCACGAACCCTTCGAATGCACTAGAGTTTGGCACGGGCGGCAGTGGCGAAAATGATGCCAAAGGTTGGTACATCGTCCTCGAACAGCAAGGACTGTCTCCCTACTGTGATCATTGTGATTATGCTGGAACCGTGGATACTTCAGAGGGGGGGAGAGATTATCATGTCGGAGAGAAGGTTTTGAGTAAGCTGACTTTGTTTGATGGGATTCTTTATTTTACGACCTATCAACCTTCATATGATGACCCTTGCGCTCCTCAGGGTAACGCTTTCACGTATGCTCTGAATTATCTTAATGGCGCTGCAGCACTGAACCTTAATGAATATAATGATGTTACAACGGGCACAGTTACAACAACCTATAAGGATGTCACCGATCGTTATGGCAAGTTCACAGCCATAAAAGGGATTCCGTCTTCTTTTGAAATTGTCATCAGGAATGGCGAAGCTGCTGCCATGTCGAGTGTTGGTGGTTCGATAATTGGGGGCGGTGAGGATGGTTATGAGATTCCTTATGAAGACTCCGGCTTGGATTTATACTATTGGTTGGAAAAATAAGAGGGGTGATATGAAAATGATAAAGATTCTAGCAATCCTTTTTTTGACTCTTGGTCTTATGTCAGGCGGTCTTTATGCTAAATCGAGCTCTCTGCTTGAGCAGAAGACAATCTATGTTTCTCGTGTCAATGAAGATAAGCTTTACTCGGGGAGTGATGAATACTTGATAAAGTCTTCCCCGGTACTCGAAAAAGTAAAAGATTATGTCGGTCTATCGGCTCGAATATTGACGACGAAATTTGGCTCTGATCAGATTATTCTGGACGTAAAAGATGCAGATCTTCCTCCATTTGAAATATCTAACTCCGCTGCTAGGGGGCAGGAGGGTGGGCTGAAATGATTCCATAGGCTGTTCTCTGTGGATTTTCACTTGTTTACTTATAAACGGTCCAGTTATATTGACCTTTAATCAATATAGCTGGACTTTTTAATTATGCGAATTTTGACCTCTCTAGATGCATTGCCTGCTGACTTTGGCCCCAGTGTTGTTACTATTGGTAACTTTGATGGTGTTCACTTGGGACACAGAGCCGTTTTTCAGTGTCTAGTTGAAAAGGCACGACAATATGGTGTTTCTTCTGTTGTTTTAACCTTTTATCCGCATCCACTCAAGGTATTGGCGCCGGATAAAGCGCCGTCTTTGATTAATACTCGTGATGAAAAAAGACGGTTAATTGAAGCGTCGAACATCGATTATCTGATTGAAATTCCCTTTGATCAGAAATTTGCTTCCATGAATGCTGGCGATTTTGTTGACCAGGTTCTGGTAAAAAGCCTCAGGGTGAAAGATGTCGTCATAGGTTACGATTATGCTTTTGGAAAGGGGCGTGAAGGAACGGTAGAATTTTTAAAGCAATGTGGAGGGTCGCTGGGGTTCTGGGTGGATGTCATTGAACCGGTGCGATCAGATAAACAGGTATATAGCTCAACAGCAATTCGTAATTTAGTATCTGCTGGAGATGTTTCTACTGCAGCAAACCTTTTGGGTCGGCACTATAATTTAGAGGGCATTGTTGTGCATGGTTATCAACGCGGCCGCAAGTTAGGTTTTCCGACTGCAAATCTGTCGTCAGAGAAAGAGCTTTTACCTGCTCCCGGTGTTTATGCGGCTAAAGTGAAATATTTAGACGAATTCTTTAATGCTGTTGTAAATCTTGGGTTTCGACCAACTTTTGGAAAATGTGATTACGCCATTGAGGTTCACCTGCTGAACTTTGATAAATCAATATATGGTGAAAGCATGCGGGTGTACTTTTACGAACGAATCAGACCTGAATTGAGCTTTGACAGTACGAACGATCTTGTTTCTGAGATTTTTACGGATATTCGTAAAGCGGAAGCTCTCTTGAAAAGCCAGCATGTTCTGCATTTTGACTGATGCTGATGCCAATCTGATTGGCAAACTTTAACTCTAGAAGTCTTATAAATCTTATGCTATATTCTCTTTCTGAGTTATCATTTATTAAAAATGGTAATGATTTGATCGGATGAAAAATATCAGATTCGATCGTTCAATTGAAATTATATGGAAAGGTGCCTGGTTGCATGAGTGTTAATCGGCTTGGAGAACTGCTGGTCAGGAATCAACTGATCTCTGATGATCAATTATCGCAGGCTATTTCAGAGCAGAAGAGAGAGGGAATCCGGCTGGGGGCTGCGCTCATAAAGTTGGGGTTCGTCGAGGAGCATGATCTTGCTTCATTTCTGTCCAAGCACTATGGTGTGCCTTCCGTAGATCTATCTGAATTTGATGTTGATCCCGCGGTCGTTTCGCTGATTCCTGCTGAAGTTTCACAAAAATACCAGCTTGTTCCTGTCAATCGAGCCGGAGCTACCCTGATTGTAGCTATGGCAGACCCGTCAAATATTTTCGCTATTGATGATATCAAGTTTATGACCGGCTTCAATGTTGAGGTTGTTGTTGCCGCAGAAGCTGCTATCAAGGATGCGATAGATCGCTTATATGATCAGAGTTCGTCAATGGCAGAGACCCTGGCCGGTCTTGAAGATCTGGATGATCTCGAGCTTGTCGAAGATCTTGATCTGGAAGATGTCAATACCCTGGAAAAGGCTAGCGAAGACGCTCCGGTTGTCAAGCTTGTTAACCTGATTCTGACCGACGCCATCAACAAGAAGGCTTCGGACATTCATATTGAGCCGTATGAGCATCTGTTTCGTGTTCGTTATCGTATCGACGGTGTTCTTTACGAGGTGATGAAGCCCCCCAAAAAATTGAAAAATGCCATCACGTCCCGTATTAAGATTATGGCATCGTTGGATATTGCAGAACGCCGCCTTCCTCAGGATGGCAGGATAAAAATCAAGCTCGGCCGTGGTAAAGAGATGGATTACCGGGTCAACTGTTTGCCGACTTTGTTTGGTGAGAAAGTCGTTCTGCGTTTGCTCGATAAAAGCAATTTGCAGCTCGATATGACCAAGCTTGGTTATGAGGAGCAGGCCCTCGAGTGGTTCAAGAAAGAGATTCATAAGCCCTTCGGGATGGTTCTTGTTACAGGGCCGACGGGTAGCGGCAAGACAGTTTCACTCTATTCCGCCCTGTCTGAACTGAATAAGGTATCGGAAAACATTTCTACGGCGGAAGATCCTGTCGAGTTCAACTTTGCGGGGATTAACCAGGTTCAGATGCACGAAGAGATCGGTCTGAACTTTGCTGCTGCACTGCGAGCCTTTTTGCGTCAGGATCCGGATATTATCATGATCGGTGAGATCCGGGATTTCGAAACTGCAGAAATTGGTGTCAAGGCTGCTCTGACTGGCCACCTGGTCCTCTCGACTCTGCATACCAATGATGCGCCGAGTACCATCAACCGCTTGCTGAATATGGGGATTGAACCTTTTCTTGTCGCCTCGGCAGTCAACCTGATTTCTGCTCAGCGTCTTGGTAGAAGGGTCTGCGGTGAGTGTAAAGAACCGGATAACCTGACGAAAGAGGCCTTAATGTCTGCAGGTATCTCCGAAGCTGAAATCGGAAAGTTTACGCCTTATAAAGGCCGTGGATGTACGACTTGTAACGATACGGGCTACAAGGGGCGTGTCGGTTTTTATCAGGTCATGCCGATGTTTGAGGATTTGCGTGAAATGGTTCTGTCCGGTGCCAATACTGCAGAGTTGAAACAGGAATCGATGCGCCTTGGTGTTAAAACTATGCGTCAGGCGGCTTTGACAAAGATGGCAGAAGGGGTGACAACTCTGGAAGAGGTGTTGCGGACAACCATTTCTGATGATTAACTGTTATTTGATCGTCTATTAGATAGTTGCCATCCGGAAGCTACGGATAGCAACTCGTAAGTTTTTGGATTGGAAACGAGAAATTTATCGTTGTGGCTAGGAAATCAAGGGTTGCGCGGAGGAATAGTTCTTTACGCCGCACAATCAAACCCGCTGATTGCCGCCGTCACTACTTAAAAAGGGCCGTTTCCGGATGAGAACTAGATAAGGGGAGAATCTATGGCCAACATGCATCAATTGCTCAAGACCATGATTGAGCAGGGCGCATCCGATTTACATATCTCGACTGGATCACCGCCGCAAATTAGGATTGATGGCAAGATGACTGTCCTTCAGGGGAATAGTCTGACGGCGGCCGAAACAAAACAGCTTTGTTATAGTGTTTTGACCGATGCTCAGAAGCGCAAGTTTGAAGAAGAAAATGAGCTTGATTTATCCTTTGGGGTAAAGGGGCTGTCTCGTTTTAGGGGCAATGTTTTTGTTCAGCGTGGCGCGGCTGCCGGTGTTTTCCGCGCGATCCCTTTTGAGATCAAAAGTTTTGAGCAGTTGGGACTGCCGCCTGTCGTCGCTTCGCTGGCAAAGAAACCAAGGGGGCTTGTCCTGGTTACGGGTCCAACCGGTAGTGGTAAGTCAACGACTCTGGCTGCAATTATCGATGCTATTAATACATCCCGATACGAACATATCATTACGGTAGAAGATCCAATCGAGTATCTGCATCCCCATAAAAAATGTCTGGTCAACCAACGCGAGGTCGGGGCAGATACCAACTCATTCAAAAAAGCATTGAAATACATCTTGCGGCAGGATCCGGATGTTGTTCTGCTTGGTGAACTTCGTGATATTGAGACAATTGAAGCTGCTTTAACTATCGCTGAGACGGGACATCTCTGTTTTGCGACCTTGCATACCAATTCCTGTGTGCAGACAATGAACCGGATCATAGACGTCTTCCCGACCACTCAGCAATCTCAGGTTAGAACCCAGCTTTCTTTTGTCCTTGAGGGGGTTCTTTCTCAAACCCTGATTCCGAAAGCGAATGGCAAGGGACGCTGTATGGCATTGGAAGTTATGGTGCCAAATCCGGCAATCCGAAACCTGATACGCGAAGACAAGATTCATCAGATTTATTCTCAGATGCAGATCGGCCAGGATAAATTCGGTATGCAGACGTTGAATCAGTCATTGTTCCTGTTGGCACACTCTCATCAGATCAGTCAGGATGATGCGATGGCACGGTCACAAGATTTGGATGAGCTCCGTCAGATGTTTGCGAATCCGGCATCAGTCTTGAGCCGTCAAAGGGCAATTAATCCTGGGAGTAGAATGTAGTTTTTACTCACGTTAAATGATAAGCGAAAGGTTTTTTCTCATGCCAACATTTACTTGGGCCGGGCGTTCACGAGATGGGAAGTCTATCAAGGGCACAATGGACGCGGCCAGTGAGTCTGCGGTTATGGCTAACCTACGCAGGCAGGGGATACAAGCTAATAAGGTCAAGGCCAAGTCCGTCCTGAATGCTGAAATAAACATCAAGTTTCTGAAGCCAAAGATCAAACTCAAGGATATTGTTGTTTTTACCCGGCAGTTTGCAACAATGATCGATGCCGGCCTTCCTTTGGTTCAATGTCTTGATATTTTGGCAACTCAGCAGGACAATCCGACATTTAAAGAAGTTCTCGTTAAAGTCAAAGAGGATGTCGAATCCGGTTCGACCTTTGCGGATGCTCTTAAAAAACATCCCAAGGCTTTCAATGACCTGTATGTCAACCTGGTCGCTGCCGGTGAAGTCGGTGGTATTCTCGATACCATTCTTAGCCGTCTGGCTGCGTACATAGAGAAAGCCCAAGCTCTGCGCAAAAAAGTCAAAAGTGCTATGACCTACCCCGCCACGATTGTCGGTATAGCTCTGGTCGTTATTGCTGTCATTCTGCTTTTTGTTATTCCTGCCTTTGAAAAAATGTTTGCCGATTTTGGCAGTGCTCTGCCTGCTCCGACACAGTTTGTCATTAATCTGAGTAATTTTATTCAGGATTATATCGTCCTGATTATTGTTACCATTTTCGTTCTTGCTTTCGCTTTTAAAAAAACATACAAGACTGAAAAAGGTCGTTATCTGTTCGATAAATGGGCTCTGAAATTGCCTGTTTTCGGAATCCTGATCAGAAAGGTTGCGGTAGCAAAATTTTCCAGAACCATGTCGACGATGATCTCGAGTGGTGTGCCTATTCTTGATGGCTTGGATATTGTTCGCAAAACGGCAGGCAACAAGATTATTGAAAATGCTATTGCAAATGTTCGACAAAGTATCAGTGAGGGGAAAACTATTGCCGAACCCTTGAAAACTTCTGGGGTTTTTCCACCCATGGTCTGTCAAATGATTGAGGTTGGTGAACAGGCTGGTGCTCTTGATACCATGCTTAGCAAGATCGCCGACTTTTACGATGAAGAAGTTGATGAGGCGGTAAATGCATTAACCTCAATGATGGAACCGCTGCTGATGCTTTTTCTCGGAACGACTGTCGGCGGCTTGGTTATCGCCATGTATCTGCCGATCTTTAAACTCGCCGGTGCTGTTGGCGGTTAATGATCACGACTACTGTTCGGCCCTGGGATATTGTTCGTAGCGACAACCGCAGTTTGACATGGTATTTATTCTGTCGGACAGCGGTTGTCACTTTTTTACTGGGAGGGGCTGCTCTTCTGAACCTGAAAGGTGAGTCCGGCTTTTTCAGTGTTTACTCACTTTTGTTTCTTATTCTTGTCTCCTATCTGCAGGCAATAATTTCATCTCTGGTTTTATATCGTATAAAGAACAAAGCACTTTATTCTCAGATTCAGGTTGTCTGGGACCTGCTTTTTGTTACCATTCTTGTTGTTCTATCCGGCGGTGTGGACAGCTTCTTCGCTTTTGCCTATCTGCTGGTGATTGTCGCGGCAAGTTTTCTGTTGTCCAGAAGAATGACTCTACTTTCTGCAGCCTGTGCCGTAATTTTGTTTGGCGGTATCCTTGACCTTCAGTACTTCGGTTATCTGGATTTCTATTATCCTTCTGTCTTCAATTCTCCCGCATCCGCTTATCTGTCTGCAATTTTTGTGCATTCTGCAGCATTTTTTTTGACAGCTGTCCTCAGCGGTACTTTGGCCGAAAAATGGCGTCAGAGCGACAAGTTGCTACTGCAGCAGCAGGTTGACTACGCAGAGCTTGAAAAATTGAATCGTGCCATTCTTTTTCAGATCAACAGCGGCTTGATGATGTTGAATCCTTCTGGGGAAATCCGTACTTTCAATCGTTCTGCTTCTGAAATAACCGGATATTCGTTGAGGGAAGTTTCTGGAAGAAATTTCAAGTATTTTTTTAGTGAGTTGTTTGTCGATTTTTCCAGAAACTCAAAAGTGCTGAACAGATCCGAATGCGGATTTCGGAACAGGGCAGGGACCTCTTTGATCCTTGGCTATGCGACAACGCCAATTATTGGTAGTCAGGGAGAATATCTTGGTGTTCTGGTGACTTTTCAAGATCTGACCCAGGTGCGAAAGAACGAAGAAGATTTAAAGCGAGTGGATCGGTTGGCTGCTGTTGGCAGACTCGCTGCCGGCCTGGCTCATGAGATCAGAAACCCCCTCGCCTCGATTAGCGGTTCAGTGCAAATGCTTGCAGAAGACAGGGCGGGAAGCGTGGCTGAGCAGCGCTTGATGGGGATTGTCGTGAAAGAGACGGATCGTCTTAATAAGCTTTTGACTGACTTTTTGAGTTTTGCTAAACCTCGCCAGCCTGAGACGCAAAAGCTTGAGCTTGATCATCTTATGAGAGATTTTCTGTCATTAGTTCGATCGGATGGTCGGTTTTCGAAAATAGCGATTGAGGCCGATTTGGTAAGTGATCTTGTTGTTGCGGTTGATAGGGAGATGGTCATGCAGGCTCTGTGGGATCTTTTTGTCAACGCTTCAGATGCGATGTGTGGCGAGGGAAATATTTACGTCGCTTTACTGCCTGATCCCTCGCCAACTGTTATTGTTGAAGATGATGGGCCGGGTATCTCGGATGAAATTGCGGCAAACATTTTTGAGCCATTCTTTTCCACGAAAGAGCAGGGGACCGGTCTCGGTTTGGCTGCTGTCTATGCGATAATGGAGGCTCATCAGGGAATGTTGACGGTTGAAAAAAGCCATACGGGCGGTGCAAAGTTTAAACTTATGTTTCAACGAGAGGATATTTGATGTCAGATATTAAAATACTGATAGCCGATGATGAAGTGAATCTGCGGAGCATGCTGCATATCCTTCTGGAACGTGAGGGGTATCAGGTTGTGCAGGCTGTGGATGGTCAAGACGCGATAGATAAATTTTCTGAGAGTGTATTTGATCTCGTTATCACGGATATGCGCATGCCCGGCATGGGCGGATTGCCTCTTCTCAGAGCTATCCGGAACAGGGGAGATGAAGTGCCGGTTATTGTGTTGACAGCGTTTTCGTCAACTGATGAAGCCGTCGAAGCGATGAAGCTTGGCGCATATGATTATATCACCAAGCCATTCAAGAATGACGAAATACGTCTGATTGTCAAAAATGCTCTGGAGAGAAAGCGGTTGCTTGAAGAAAATCGTCAGCTAAGAAAACAGCTGGATCAGCGTTTTTCATTCAGGAGTCTTGTCGGCGAAAGTTCCGCGATGAAAAAGGTTGTCACTTTGTTGGAGCGAGTTGCACCAAGTCAGGCGAATATCCTTATAACGGGGGAGAGTGGAACCGGAAAAGAGGTCGTCGCGAAAGCCATACACCACAATAGTCCGCGTAAGGATAAACCATTTGTGCCGATCAATTGCGGGGCTATTCCGGAAAACCTGCTCGAGAGTGAACTGTTCGGTTATGAAAAAGGAGCCTTTACCGGTGCCGACAGGAAGAAGGAAGGATTGTTCGAGGCGGCGCATCTGGGAACCCTTTTTCTTGATGAGGTTGGGGAGCTTCCGATGGGGATGCAGGTCAAGCTGTTACGTGTTCTTCAGGAACGTGAATTCAGACGTGTCGGCGGAACAAAAGACATTCCGTTGGATATCCGACTGATCGCCGCGACCAATCAGAATTTGCCGACCATGGTTGCTGACGGGATATTCAGAGAAGATCTCTATTATCGTCTGAATGTTATCTCTCTTGAGTTACCTCCTTTGCGGGAGCGTCTTGACGATATTCCGCTGTTGATAGAGAACTTTTATCGGAAAATGACGGGTGAGCAAGGATATGCTCCGCCGAAGCAGATTCTTGATATTTTGTATCAATATGACTGGCCAGGAAATATTCGGGAGCTGGAGAATCTGGTTGAACGTTGTGTTGTGCTTGCCGACGGAGAAGGAATGTCGTTGGACCTAATGCCGGATGCTGTGATGAGGAAAAAAAAGCTGGATTCTGAACTGCTGAGTGCGGATCCATGTGACGGGTTTGACCTTGAAATCTGGCTTGAGCAGATCGAAAAAGGGATGCTCTGCAAAGCTCTTGAAAAGGCGGGAGGAGTCAAAATGAAGGCCGCAGACATTCTGGGGATTAGCTTCAGGTCATTGCGCTATCGTCTGGAAAAGCTCGGGATCGATGACAGGTAGCTATTGGAGCTGACAATATCCGTCAGAGTGACAATTTTTGTCAGTTTGTGTGACGGATATTGTCACCCTGACGTAATTGTATGGCGCAAGCAGTCTTTAGAATGATTAAGTGTTTGCTCTCAATATTAATTGGAAAATAAAATCCTGATAAAATAAAGCATAAAAATCATCATTTATGATTTTTCTAATGTACAACATTAGTGGAATGTGATAAAAGGTGTCACATGAAAATCTGTTTGGCACATGGCTTGCTCTATGTTGACAGTGCGAGTGAAAATTATTGGGCCGTTGTTGATTGCGGCAGATTTTACCCCATTAAAAGGAGAAGTTTCAATGTCAAGTAAATTTCAGAAAAACGAAAAAGGTTTCACCCTGATCGAGCTGTTGATCGTTGTTGCAATCATCGGTATTCTGGCCGCGATTGCCATCCCGCAGTTTGCTGCATACCGTACCCGCGGTTTTAACTCGGCTGCTTTGGCCGATCTTCGCAATGTTGTTACTGCTGAAGCTTCGTTCTTTTCGGATTGGCGAGCTTTCGGTGTGTCAAGTACTGCCGCCATTGCTAATCCTCCTGTCTTTGCTGCTAACGCCGGTGGCGCTGGGGCCATTTTGGTTGGCCCGACAGGTATTGCTGCGAATCCAGCTGTCTTCCCCTGTCTTGAACTGACCGATCCTCAGAATGCTGCTGTCGCTCGCGGTGTACAGATTCCTCTGAGTAATGGTGTTGAGATGTACGTTGATACCGATGGTGTAGCCAATACGACCTTTGTCATTGCAACAAAAGCAACTCAGGGGAACACCTATTATGCAAGTGATTCAGACGTAACCGCCATCTATTTTGATGAAGATGCTGGTAGCGAAGGCACAACTTTGACAGTTCAGGGTCGGGTTACTCCTGCCGCAGCTGCTCTTACAACCGGAGATGATATTGCTGGCACGGGAGGTCCAAGCGGTAATGCCTTTGGTGTGCGCTAATTTGATAAATATTCAGCCTGTTGTCTAGGTTGAGCTGATCAATCAATAATAGATATAGTTTAAAGAGGCACGGGCTGGATGGTTTGTGCCTCTTTTTTAATGACAGTTGGATAGTGTATATGTGTCCTAAGTTGATTTTTTCAGAAGTTAGTAAAACATACGAGAAAGAGTTTGGGCATGTTGCTAATGCCGCTCTCAGGGGTGTGTCTTTTAACGTCGGGGAGGGGGAAACCGTTGGTCTGATCGGGGCGAATGGTGCAGGTAAAAGTACTACGATCAAGCTGTTAATGGATTTTATCCGTCCTGACTCGGGTACTATTGAACTGAATGGGTGTTCTGTCCGGCAGAATTCTTTGCGCAGTGATATAGGCTATCTGCCTGAGCTCCCAGGCTTCCCGCCAAACCTTACGATTCTGGAAATGCTGAAGTTTGTTGCCAGGTGTCACAATCTTTCGAAGACTGAGACGCAAGAGCGGTCAGGCTATTGGCTTAACGAGTTGGGTTTGTGGGATGCGCGTAAAAAAATCATTCGTAATTATTCCAAGGGGATGCAACAGCGTGCCGGATTTGTGCTGGCACTCGTGCATGATCCATCGTTTTTGATTCTTGATGAGCCGATGAGTGGCCTTGATCCTATCGGTCGCGAGTTGATCGGGCGGATAGTTATGAGCTTAAAAGCTCAGGGGAAGACCATACTCTTTTGTAGTCATATTTTAGAAGATGTTGACCGACTGGTTGATCGTCTACTTATATTACATAAAGGTGAGAAGCGTTTTGACGGAACGGTAAACGAATTATCTAAACGCTATCAGGCAAAAACCATTGTTGATGGTTTTCTTGGCGCAATAGGAGAAAACTAATGGTTGTTGGGCGTATAGCTTCACTGTCAAGGTTGGTGTTTGTTGATGGCATTAAGCGGAGGGCGTTAGTCGGTTTGTTCCTGCTAGCCCTCCTTCTTGAGCTTTGTGGGCTTTTTTTGTTCGGCTTTGTGCCGCGCGATGTCAGTCGTGTGCTTGTCGATTACGTTGTTACGATAGGGTGGGCTACAGGGATGATTTTTCTGCTGTTTCACGCTGTCCAGGTCATGGGTTGGGGGGAGGATCGCAGGGTTATTCAGCTGCTTTTATCGCAACCCCTTTCGCGCTCCGAATATGTTGTGGGCGTGTTTGGTGGTCTTTTTTTGCTTTTACTTGTCTTCAACTTTGCTCTTGCTGTCGTAGGATATGCAATCCTTTTTGTTATAAAATTTAATGTCCCCGATTTTTTCCAGTATTACGGTTTGGTTGAATACGTCTTGTCCTGGATCGGTGTCGTAGCGATTGAGCTTTTTGTTCTTTCCGCTGTTGTTGTGTTTTCCGGCTTGGTGCGTGGCGGATTTGGTGTTTTGATCCTGACGCTGGCTTATTACCTCATAAGTAATGGTCTGCCAGTAGCACTCGAGTTTTTCAAGAAAGACGCGGGGGTTGTTAAGGCACTTCTTGTGGCATTGACGTTGGTTTTCCCGAATTACGACCGCTGGGATTTCAAGGGGGCTGTTGTGGTCATGGGGGCGATTCCGAATTGGTCTTCTCTTCTCTTTGATTTTTCGTATGTCATTATTTATTGCGTTGTTGCGCTTATTCTCTCTGCTAAAATTTACAGTTTGCGTGATCTGCAATGAAGAAAGTAATAATTCTTGCCATTTTGATTCTTTATGTTTGCATGTGGTTCTATCAGAAAGACCGGATTGTCTGGAGCGATTCCTATCTTTCCAGAGCGCTCCCGGCGAAAGCTTTGACTGTTGCTTCCGGCTATGGCGGTCATGTAGCTGCTTTTTTAATATTTATAAAGACGGCTGTTTTTGCTGGCGGCACCTTGGTTGGGGTTGAAGAGGAAGACTATGTTCCCAGTCTTGTTCAGAATTTTGATGTCGCTTCTGAACTCTTCCCCGAGTTTGTGGATCTTTATTTCTTTTGTCAGGCATTTGTGCCACATGTCGCACCTGAGTATGCACGAAAGACAAATCAGATTCTGCTAAGAGCGGAAGAGATTTATCCTGATTCGTTGTATTACCCTTTTTTTCGGGGCTTTAATTATTATAAATATCTGGATGAGCCGCTTTTGGCCGCGGAAGTTTTTAGGGCGGCATCAATGCTGCCTGATGCGCCGCCCTTGTTTGCCTCCATGGGGAGTAGGCTCATGGCGCGTGGTGGGAATCTTGCAGTTGGGCGTGAGATGCTTGTTGTTATGTATCGTAGTGAAACGAACGAAGCTGTCCGGGAACGCTATGCGGCTGAACTCGAAAACTTCGACAAGGCGCTCAGCCTTCAGGCTGCACTTGACCGTTATCGTCAGGTCAATGGAGTGGATGCCCACGAAATAGATGATGTCGTTCCATCTTTTATGGAAAGTGTTCCTGATCTGAGCCTTGGATACGTTTTTGCGTGGGAACCTCCGGTGTTGAAAATGGTTCGACCTCAATAATGATTGGTTGATTTGTTATGTTGTATGAAAATACTATTTTCCTAGTATTTGCATTTGTTCTTGGCGCTCTAATAGGCTCTTTCTTGAATGTCTGCATCTACCGCATCCCTGCTAAACAATCAATTGTGTCACCGCCGTCATCCTGTCCTAAGTGTGGTCATAAAATTCGTTGGTACGAAAATATCCCGATTATCAGCTATGCTTCTCTTTTAGGGCGCTGTTCTTCCTGTAGAACGAAAATATCTTTACGTTATCCAATTATTGAAGCCCTGACGGGTTTACTCTTTGTCCTGGTATTTCATCATTTTGCATTCAGTTCAGCAACTTTGATTTTCTGGTTGTTTGTTGCAGCGTTGGTTGTGATTACGTTCATTGATTATGATCACCAGATTATTCCTGATGTGATCAGTCTGCCGGGAATCGCTGTCGGTTTCCTGTGCTCTTTTTTAGGTCACTGGCTTGGTTGGCTCGATTCTTTGATCGGCATCCTGGTTGGTGGAGGTATTCTTTATGTTGTTGCCTATGGGTATGAAAAGCTGACCAAACGTGAGGGGATGGGCGGTGGAGATATTAAATTACTGGCGATGATTGGAGCTTTTCTGGGGTGGAAGGCTATCTTGCCGGTTATATTTTTCTCGTCTTTATTGGGAACCTTCGTCGGTGTTCCTGCTATGCTTATAAAGAAGGGAGATACGCGCTTCGCTATTCCCTTTGGTCCGTTTTTGGCGGTTGCTGCGCTTGTCTATCTTTTTTGGGGGCAGGCGATTATTCGCTGGTACATTAACCTCCTCTGAAAAGATTTATTTGTGACATCTTATTAGATTGCATCCATCTTTGTTTTTTGTTATTAATTAATTGGTAAAAGCTATACTTCTTGACAAGATACGTCATAGACCTATAATTAGATACAATTTGATTATAAATTAGCTTCGATAAGGTTTAATGATGCAGATAAACAATGTCAAGAAATTACGTGAGTCTATGCTGATGAGCAAGGCTGAGCTTGCGCGGAAGGCGGATGTGTCACCTTTAACGATATCGCGTATCGAAGGTGGTCATCCATGCAGGCTTGAGACAATGCGTAAGATTATATTGGCATTGGGTTTGAAGCTATCAGACAGAACAAAGGTTTTTCCTGAACAATAGCTTGTTTCATAACTGTAAATTCGAACAATCAGGGGATGGGATAACGCATGTTCGCCTCGAAAAAGAATGTTATCGGTATTGATGTCGGGACGAGTGCTGTCAAGTTTGTGCGCTTGCTCGAATCTCGGGGGACATATTCTCTGGAAAATATCGGCATCATGCCGTTAGCACCGGAGACTATTGTTGACAACACAATTATGGATTCGACGGCTGTTGTTCAGGCTATCCGTAATCTGCTCTCGGCCATGAAAGTCAAAACGAAGCAAGTCGCGACTTCGATCTCCGGCCATTCAGTTATTATTCGCAAAATTACCCTTCCAGTCATGTCCCAGACAGAACTTGAGTCTTCAATTCAGTGGGAAGCTGAACAATACATACCTTTTGACGTGTCTGAGGTTAATCTTGACTTTCAGATTCTAGGTGAAGATCCGAAAGATCCGTCACAGATGAATGTGGTACTTGTTGCCGCAAAAAAGGATTTTGTTGACGACTATTCAGCTGTTTTTACTGAGGCTGGCCTTGAGCCGATGGTCATGGACGTTGACTGTTTTGCCGTTGAGAATATGTTTGACTACAACTACGGCTTTGTAGAAAACGAGATTATTGCACTGATCGACCTTGGCGCAACAGCGACAAGTGTTAACGTAATGCGTGGAAATACTTCGGTATTTACGCGGGATATACAGGTCGGCGGTAATCTTTTGAACGATGAGTTGCAGAAACGTTTGGGGCTTAGTTCTGAAAACGCTGAAATAGCCAAGCTTGGCGATGCTGAAATTGCCGATGTTGATCCTGAAAGTGTCAATGAAGTCTTGGGTGATGCTATTGAAAACCTTGTTCATGAGGTGCAACGCTCTCTTGACTTTTTTGCAGCCAACTCCAGTGAGGACAAGATTTCCAAAGTGTTCTTGACTGGTGGGCTATCTTCGAGCGAGAGAATAATTAAGGCGCTTGAAAATAGACTGGGGATCGTGGTGACAAAAGTTGACCCGTTCCGCAATCTCAAGATTAACGAAAAAGAATTTGATCGGGATTATCTGGATGCGATCGGACCGATGTTTTCTGTGGCGACCGGATTGGCGATGAGAAAGGTAGGTGACAAATGATAAGGATAAACCTACTTCCAATTCGAGCCGCGCAGAAAAAACAAAAGTTGCGCGCGCAGATATCAATTTTGATTTTGTGTATAGTTCTGGTCTGTATTGCCTGTGCTGGCGTTTATATCCAGAAAAAAACTGCTATTAGCGACAAGCGAAATGAGATAGCTCAGGTCAATCAGCAAAATCAGATGTTAATGAAAAAAATCGGTCAGGTTAAGGACTTTGAAAAGAAGAAGGCGGACCTGGAGCAGAAACTGTCTGTACTGAACGGCCTCAAAGAAAACAAGTCCGGTCCGGTTCATCTGATGGATGAATTGAGCGCTGCACTTCCAGATCGTCTCTGGGTGACCAAGTTTGCAGAAAAAGGTGGCAGCATTGACATCGATGGTATCGCAGATAGTGAAAATACTGTCGCCGATTTTATGGAATTGCTTGAGGCCTCTCCTTATTATCGCGGTGTCCAACTAGCAGTTACTGAACAGGCTGAAATTGCAGACATGAAAGTGCAAAAATTTTCATTGAAGTGCACACAAGAAAAACCTGCTGTCGAACAGAAACAGGATATCTGATATGAATGCACGCGCTGAAAAAATATTGAACCTTCCCGTTTATCAACGTTTTATTATCGTTGTGTTGATCATATTGATTCTGGTCGCCGGGTTTTATTTTCTGATTTATAAAAATCAGATTGAGGAATATGACCGATTGGGAGGTCAACACCAAGCCGCTCTGGCATTGCTAGCAAAAAATCAGAAAATAGCTAATAACTTTGAAGTTTATAAAGCTGAGTACGAAAAAATGCAGCTGCAGCTTGAACAGGCTTTAGGTGAGCTGCCAATGCAGCAGGAAATACCCCGTTTGTTGACAAGTATTGCGGACCTAGCTCGTGAAAAGGGGCTGGATATTCTTCGATTTAAGCCGCAGCCTGAACAGGTTCAGGGGTTTTATGCTGAGGTTCCTGTTGATCTCAGGCTGGTCGGTTCATTTCATGAGGCAGCTGTTTTTTTTGACTCAGTTAGTCGCATGGAGAGAATCGTGAATATACGTGATTTGTCTTTACAACGTCCACAAAAGATCGGCGGAAAAACAGTTGTGGACGTGACTTGTCGTGCTGTGACGTATCGTTTTGTCGAAAACGCGGAGTCGGCAGCCGGACAGGCTAAAAAGAGCGGAGGTAAAAAGTGAAATATCAACGCTTGCTCAGCTTCTTTTTCGCTTCAACGTTGCTGGGGGCTATCTTGCTCCCTACTCAATCCTATTCAGTTGATGCGGACCCTTCTTTAGTGTCAGCCACTTTAATGTCTGATTATCAGTATGACCCGTCAGGCCGTCGTGATCCTTTTGCTCCACTTATAGAAGAGAAAAGTGAAGTCGTAGAGGCTGTTGCTGATGTCCCTGAAATGGTTAGAGGGCCACTGGAAAAATACGAGTTGAGTCAGTTCCGTTTAATGGCAATTGTTGTCATCAAGGGCGTCCCCAATGCGATGGTGGCAACTCCAGATGGGAAAAGTTACCGAGTAAAAGAGGGTGACTATATAGGTTTAAAGCATGGCCTGGTTCAGAGAATTGAAACTAAATCTCTGGGGGTTGATGAGCATGGGCTCAGTTTTGAGAAGAATCCGGACAGGATCGTTGTTGAGGAGTCAGGATATGATAAATATTCTGGAGCCAGGGTCACGGAAAACCGTTTCATTGCAATGTAGTCAATCCGTAATTCTGTTAAGTGATTTGCGAGACACGAAATCTAGGGGAATGAATATGAAAAGAAGCGTAGTGCTCCTTGGCGTTTTGTTGATGCTGATTTCAGCCTTTGGTTCGTATGCATTTGCTGCTGAATCAATGTCGGTCGTTAATACCGGAGAGAAAAAGGTTGAGCTGACTTCAACTCTGGGAGTCGATCATATCAAGTATTTTACCTTGGATGCTCCGAAGCGTTTGGTTGTTGATCTCTATGGTGTCGTTCCGGGAACACACGCAGATATCATCCCCCTGTCTGATGGTTTTGGGCAACTGAGAGCCGGCGCACTCACTGATAAAACGCGTTTTGTTTTTGATGTGTCAGGAAGTTCATTCCCGGTATTTAAGGTTGATGTTCGACAAGACCGTGCCATTGTGACATGGGTTGAAGCGGATATGGCATCTACTGAATTTCCCGCTGTGAAGGGGAGTGCGACGATTACATCAATTGATTTTAGCGCTGCCAATGGTAAATCAGCGCTTAATATTAATGTCAGTGGTATGTCTGAGGCTTCTTCGGTGACCAGAGACGGGACGAGATTGACGTTCTCGCTCAATAAAGCATCAATTCCAAAATCATTACAACGTGAATTCGATACTCTTTCATTTCCAAGTGCTGTGTATTCCGCAAATGCTTACCAGGTGAACGCTGCTGGCGAACCAGAGGTCCGTTTTATTGTTCAGTTAAAAGCCAGTGTCCCTTATGAACTGTCAAAAACTGCCAATGGTTATGTTTTGACTGTTGAGGATGGCAAGTATGCTGAAGTGCGGCCTGCAATCTCCGGAACTTTACCAGTCAGTGTTGATCAAAATTTAGACATTATGCCTGCTACAACTGGTAACGAAATGTCTGCTGCTCCTGTTGTAGACAACCGAATCATTGAAGCCGCTCCCCCTAAGGTTTACACCGGTGAAAAGACGAGCCTGGTTTTTGATAATGCCGATATCCGGGATATTTTAAGGTTAATTGCTGAAATTAGTGAGCTCAATATTATTGCTCCCGATAATGTTCAGGGAGACATAACTTTGCGCCTTGTAGAGGTTCCGTGGGATCAGGCTCTCGATTTGATACTTGAAGTCTCAGGTCTGGGCATGTTGCAGGAAGGTAATGTTATCCGCGTATTACCTCTTGAAGATATTCGCAAGATGAGAGAGGAAACATTAGCGGCTGCACGTTCGCAAGAAAAACTTGAGTCCATAGAAACTGCAGTTATAACAGTCAGTTATGCTGATCTGAAAAGTGTTGAAAAGCCCGCATCAAAATTGTTAAGCGATAGAGGCTCTTTGACTCTAGATAATAGAAATAAGTTGATTATTGTTAATGATATTCGCGATCGTATCGATAAAATTAAAGACTTGATTGAAATTCTGGATACTCCCGAACGTCAGGTTATGATTGAGGCTCGTATCGTTCAGGTGAATTCTAACTATTCTCGAGAGCTTGGCGTCCATTGGGGAGTGTTAACCTCTGAAACCGGTAACAATTATGCATTACAGACAATCTCTAGTGCAGGATCGGATTTTCTGGTAGATATTGCTGGTGGTTCTGTTGGACCTCTCGATGCAGGAGCAGGCTGGGCATCTCAATGGCAGGGCACTATCAATAATTTTACTCTGGATCTCCAGATGAAGGCACTTGAGTCAAATGGTAATGGTAAGGTCATTTCCACGCCACGTGTAACAACTTTGAACGGTGAAAAAGCGGTGATCAGTCAGGGAACGACGATTCCGTATCAGACTGTCAGTGGCGATGGGACTCAAACTGAATTTGTTGATGCTGTGTTGAAATTGGAAGTTACCCCGGTTATTAATCCGGACAGTTCTGTTATTTTGGACATTTTGGCTACGAACGATTCGCCGTCTTTGACTTCTGGTGCTTCAGCTCCAAGTATAGATACCAAAAAGGCAGAAACTAAGGTTTTAGTCCGTGATGGAGAGACAACGGTTCTTGGTGGTATCTATGTAGAGAGTATTTCTGAGTCTGCTGATGGGATTCCTGGCCTGATGAATGTTCCGATATTAGGACATTTTTTTAAGACATCGAATAAGCAGACCGTTAAAGATGAATTGCTGATTTTCGTTACTCCTCGTATTCTCCACGTAGATTAAATATCGCCTTATCTATAAAGGGCAGGGAAACCTGCCCTTTTTTTGTCTGAAAAGAAGTGTTTTTATGCAGGAAACTTTAATTGTGCCTTTGGGGGATCGTAGCTATCCGATCGATATTTCATCGGGAACGCTTAAAACTCTTGGCAAAAATCTTACAAAAGTCAATTTCCCGAAACGTGTTGCGGTGATTTCTAACCCGACAGTTGATAGCTTCTATGGAGAGATCGTACTTCATAGCCTTGAGGCAGAGAGTTTTACTGTTTCACGATGTATTGTTCCGGATGGTGAAGAATATAAGACTTTGGAAACATTGACCTCTGTCTATGATTTCCTGATTGAGCAATCTTTTGATCGTGGCTGCGGTATTATCGCTTTGGGTGGCGGTGTTATTGGCGATATGGCTGGCTTTGCTGCCGCTACTATGTTACGCGGCATTCCTTATGC
Source organism: Geopsychrobacteraceae bacterium (assembly GCA_963677215.1). GTDB lineage: Bacteria > Desulfobacterota > Desulfuromonadia > Desulfuromonadales > Geopsychrobacteraceae. Next base: position 3,818,228 of record OY781919.1, on the reverse strand, counting down.
TCAGGTCCCGACGACATTGTTGTCGCAGGTTGATAGTTCGGTCGGTGGGAAGACCGCTGTCAATCATCCTCTTGGGAAAAACCTGATCGGTGCTTTTTATCAGCCGGAACTGGTCCATATCGATATCGATACACTCTCAACTCTCGAACCGAGGGAAGTCTCCTCAGGTCTAGCTGAGGTCGTCAAGTATGGTGTCATCCATGATACCGAGTTTTTCTGTTGGCTTGAGAATAATGCTGACAATCTCAGAAAACTCGAACCAGCTGCTCTGATCCACGCCATCAAGACGTCCTGTCAGATCAAAGCCGATGTTGTCGGATCTGATGAGCGGGAAAGTTCTTTGCGGGCAATTCTTAATTATGGGCACACCTTCGGTCATGCGATCGAATCTCTTGCCGGTTATGGGCAATGGAAGCATGGTGAGGCCGTTGCCGTCGGGATGGTCGTTGCAGCCAAGATTTCGCAGCAGTTAGGCTTGTGTTCTGGAGAGGATGTGAAGCGTATTGTTGCGCTGCTGACGTCTCTTGGTTTGCCTGTTGTTGCTCCGGAGGGTTTCGTTCTTGAACAATATGTAGCTGCAATGCAGCACGACAAGAAGGTGAAGGAGGGGACCCTGACAATGGTTCTTAATTGCGGGATTGGTGAGACCCAACTGAAAAAAGTTGAAAATGTAGCCGACCTTTTTGCTTCAGTGCTTTGATTCCATGGAGTCGATATGAGTGAGCAGAATCAGCAGACAACTTTTTTAGGGAAGATAGCTGTCTATACGGAAATACTGGTCAAGGATCCGAGTTCGACCATCTTTGTCTCCTTGGCCGAAACCTACCGTAAGCTGGGCATGTATGAAGATGGCCGTCAGATCCTGTTGCGGGGGCTTGAGCGTCATCCCGATTTCGGTCCGGCCCATATTGTCATGGCTCGAATCCGCTGTCAGTTGGAAGATTACAAAGGTTCGGCTGATTCATTCAAAAAGGCGCTTGATCTGGAGCCCGACAGCCTCGCCGCTCTGGTCGGTATTGCCCGTGTGGAGATCCTCCTTGGTGATGAGGATGTGGCCAGAGAGTATCTGCTCAGAGCACGTCATTTGAGTCCTGCCGATCCGGTGATCAATAAATTACTGCTGTCCCTTCCTGCCCCAGAGCCTGAAGAGTCTGTTGCTGAGCAAGAGGCCGATACGAAGAAAGATCCGTTGATTACTTCGACACTGGCGGATCTGTATCTGAAGCAGGGGTTAAGGTCGGAGGCTTTGGAAATGTATCGCAAGCTGTCAGCGACATCTCCGGATGACTTGTCGTTAAGACGTAAGATCAAGGAGCTTGAATCTGACTCCGCTGTCATTGAGCCTGATGCCGTTGAATCTGTTGAGCCTGTCTTTACTGAAGAGCCTGTTAGGGAAGAAACACTAATTGACACCTCTTCGACATTGGCCGATAGTGAGCAAGGTTCTGAGGTGCCGAATTGCGGTCAAGAAGAATCTGATGTTTTGGGCAAGTTAAATCATCTTTTGAACAATATTCAACGTAGGAGAGGGCATGTTTAAGCAATCTCTTGAAAAAATTGTGAATAGTACTGCCGATGCTATCGGGGCTATTCTGATGGGTTATGATGGAATCGGTATCGAGTCATTTAGAAATCCGGATAATGATACCGATATGACCCTGTTAGGGATCGAATACTCAAATACCGTAAAAGAGATCCGCAATACGGCAGAAATTCTGCAGAATGGTGAATTGGAAGAAGTGTCGATTAAAACGGATCGTTATTATGTTATTATTCGTCATCTCACCGCTGAATATTTTGCCGCGCTGGTCCTGAAGCGGAGCGGAAACTTTGGTCAGGGACGTTATCAGTTGTTGAAGGAGTCTTTTGGTTTGCGTGAGGCTCTTCTAAGATAATTCATAGATTTCATTAAAAGGTTTCAGTCGTGTTGAACCGAATTCATCTGCTTACATCCATCATGCAGACTGAAAAGCTGGATGCTGTTGTCTTTTTCGGTCTGACAAATATACGCTATCTTTCCGCATTTACCGGAACAGATGGCGTTTTTATTGTTTCTGGAGAGGAAACAGCGTTCCTTTCCGATTCACGTTACGAACAGCAGGCCAGACAACAGGTCCATGCCGATCAGATCATCTGTTATAAAGAGAAGTTCAAAGCTGTTGTTGAATTCCTGGCTGATAAGAAGTGTGCATCGATTGGTTTTGATTCCGCTGCGATCAGTGTTGCCCAATATGAGGATCTGTTATCCGTTTCTCCTGACTTCTTAATCTGGACCCCGCTTGGTAAACAGGTTCAGGCTTTGCGCCAAGTGAAATCCGCTGAGGAGTTGTCCCTGATTCGTAAGGCCGCAGAGCTTAATAAACAGGCTTTTGACTCGATCCTTCATCTGTTCAGAGCTGGTGTCAGTGAGCGTCATATCTCCCTGGAGCTTGAATTTGCCTTGAAGCGTCTGGGAGGTGAGGCCAACGCCTTTGATTTTATCGTTGCCTCCGGGCCTCGGGGGGCCTTGCCACACGGTGTCGCCAGTGAGAAGGAGCTGCAGGAAGGGGAACTTGTCACCATCGATTTTGGAACCGTCGTTAAGGGCTATCATTCTGATGAAACCGTGACAGTCGCAGTTGGTGCGCCTGCGGGAAAACTTCGACAAATTTTTGATATTGTGTTAGAAGCTCATGATTCCGCTATTGCGGCTGTCCGGCCAGGTGTGAAAATTGCGGAACTTGATGCGGTCGCCAGGGATTTGATTGCAGCTGCAGGATTTGGTGAGTATTTCGGGCACGGTCTTGGTCACGGTGTCGGTCTTGAAATTCATGAACAGCCATCCGTTTCATCCCGCTCGGCCGAGGTTCTCACCGAAGGGATGGTCATTACGATAGAGCCGGGCATTTATCTGCCTCAGGTTGGTGGTGTGCGAATAGAGGATATGGTTGTTGTCACTGCCGATGGCTGTGATATTTTGACATCGATACCTAAAGGTTTCAGGCAGTTGCCTGCGTAATTATATAAAGTCAGTTCTGCCGCCGTAGAGTATGGGCAGAATTCTCAGGAGGATAAAATGGAATTGAAAGACCTTAAAGCTTTAATAAAACTGATTACTGAAACGGATATTACCGAATTCAACTTCGAAGATGCTGACGGTAAGGTTCAGCTTAAGCGTGGTGCAGAAAAAGAGTTTGTGCAGGTCGCTTCTACGCCTGTTTCTGTTGCCAGCGTCGCTCCTGCTGCACCTGTTGCTGAAGCCGTTGTTCCTGCCCCTGTTCAGGAAAAGGTTGAAAATGACAAGTACGAAGCGATTACAGCACCTATGGTCGGCACCTTTTATCGTCGCCCGACTCCTGATTCTGACCCTTACTGCAAGGTCGGAGATATCATCGAGGTTGGTCAGGCCCTGGGCCTGTTGGAAGCAATGAAGCTCTATAATGACATTGAAGCAGAATTCAAGTGTAAGGTTATTGAGGTCGCCAAAGAAGATGCGACTCCGGTTGAATTCGGCGAGACTCTGTTCCTTGTCGAGCGTCTCTGATTGGGCCGGCTGTTAGGTCGGGGTTTGTGCAGATCCAGGGATAAATCAGGAGTAGAGGACGATGTTTCATAAAATTTTGATTGCCAATCGTGGTGAAATCGCGCTGCGTATTATTCGTGCATGTAAGGAACTGGGGATTAAGACGGTTGCTGTTCATTCAACTGCCGATCATGAGGCCCTGCATGTCAGTCTGGCCGATGAAAGTATCTGCATCGGTCCTACCGCCAGTGCTGATAGCTATCTGAACATTAAGGCGATTATCAGTGCCGCTGAAATTGCTGATGCTGATGCTATCCACCCGGGTTACGGTTTTCTTTCTGAAAATGCCGAGTTCGCTGAAATCTGCGAACAGTGCGGAATTACCTTCATCGGCCCCACTGCCGAAAGCATGCGTCTGATGGGGGATAAAATCTCCGCCCGTCAGACCGTTACCGCTGCAGGTGTTCCAATCCTGCCGGGGACCAATGAAAGTATCGAAACCACTGAAGAAGCACAGAAAATTGCGGATGAGATCGGCTACCCGGTCATCATCAAAGCTTCTGCTGGCGGCGGCGGACGGGGGATGAAGATCGTCCATTCTCCGGCGTCTCTGTCAAACGCTCTGGCTACTGCGCGTGCTGAAGCGCAGTCCGGGTTTGGCCGTGCCGATGTCTATATTGAAAAGTTCTGTGAGAATCCGCGCCACGTTGAGATTCAGATCATGGGCGACAAGCATGGTAACGTTATCCATCTTGGCGAACGTGACTGTTCCATTCAGAGACGTCACCAGAAGCTGATTGAAGAATCCCCTTGTCCAGTTCTTTCCCAGGATATCCGTGAAAAGATGGGCGAGTGTGCGGTTGCCGCAGCCAAGGCTGTCAACTACTGCAGCGCTGGTACCGTCGAGTATCTGCTCGATTCTGACGGCAGTTTCTATTTTATGGAAATGAACACCCGGGTTCAGGTCGAGCATCCGGTCACCGAGATGGTCACCGGAGTTGATATCATCAAGGAGCAGATCCGTGCTGCTGCAGGTCTGCCGCTGCGCTATAAACAGGAAGATATCCAGATCAAAGGGCATGCGATCGAATGCCGGATCAATGCCGAGGATCCTGTGAAATTTACTCCGTTCCCGGGGAAAATCACCGGTTATCATGTTCCTGGTGGTATGGGCGTTCGCGTCGAAAGTGCTCTGTATGATCAGTATACCGTACTGCCGCACTATGACTCGATGATCGGCAAGCTGATTGTTCATGCGGAAACGCGTGAAGAAGCGATCAAGAAGATGGCAACAGCTCTCGATGAATACATCATCGAGGGGATCAAGACCACCATTCCGTTTCATCAGAAGATGATGGGGAATAAAGAGTTCTTTGACGGAAATTTCGATACGAACTTTCTTGAAAGAGTGAAACTCTAATCTGTAATGTCAACGGGATGGGCTGAACAATGATGGCTCGTTCATAGATCAAGGTTTTTATTATGTCTGAAAAAAAACAACTCAAGGTAGGTAAGATTCCGTTCCTGAACAGTGTTCCTTACTTTGAGTTGCTCACGGAGTGTGGATTTGATGGAGAATTGGTCGAAGGCGTTCCTGCTCAGCTGAATGGCTTGTTGCGGATAGGTCGTATCGATGCCAGCTTGTCTTCATCTATTGAATATGCATTGAACTGGCAAGATTACATGGTTTTTCCGGAACTTTCGATTTCGTCTGTAGGGGAAGTTAAGAGTGTACTGCTGTTCAGTTCCAAGGATATCGACAATCTGAGCGGGCAGACAGTTTACCTTACAGAGGAATCGGACACCTCTGTCTATTTGCTACGAATTATTCTTGAGATATTCCTTAAGCAGACGAATATCAATTATGTCGTTCCAGACGAGCCCATCGAAGATTTTATCAACAACGGTGAAACAGGACTACTGATAGGCGACCGTGCTTTAAGGAAAGCTAAGGGCTGTATCAATGACACTCATTTTTACGATTTGGGAGAGCTTTGGACGCAGGCTACCGACTTGCCGTTTGTCTTTGCTCTCTGGATGATTCGTAAGGAGAGTCTTGATCTGGATCCGGAAGCCGTCAACCAGTTCTATCATCAATTGGTTGCTGCGCGTAAGAAAATGCTCAACAATGTCACCGACTACACAGCCAAGGCTGCGGAAGCCAGAGGTATGGAAGTCGAGAGGGTCCATGAGTATTGGCAGACTATAGATTATCGTCTGGAAAAGGCTCATATCGATGGATTGCGTCTGTTTTATCAGTTATGTACCGAGCTTGGAGTAATCAAGGAAAAGGGTGAAATCAATTTCTTTCACCCTTGGAAATAGTCACTGATTTCTGGTTGACAGACCGATTAGAATCACTAATATAGTGCACCACGCCCGGGTGGCGGAATTGGTAGACGCAAGGGACTTAAAATCCCTCGATCTTATGATTGTACGAGTTCAAGTCTCGTCCCGGGTACCACTGAGAACCTAAAACGGCTATTCTGAAATTCAGGATAGCCGTTTTTTTTTGATAACAGTTAGTACGATTGATTTTATTGCTGATTTATAAGCTTTGTTAAAAAAGCTATCGGGCCGGTATTGGTTGTTAAAAACCTGGTTTTTAATGCCGGGACATAGTCGGTGATGTTGTCATGCATGTTGTATTCTAGTGCGCGACGAGTGACCAGACAGACGAAAAATTCAACGAGTTTATCGACATCCTGGAAATCGAGATTGTGACGATCAGCGTACTCGCAGAGATATTCAAGAAAGTGTTTTTTGAATGCGACCGGGGCGTACCATGATTCAAGACCAAGTTTTTGAATCATGACGACTTCCCCGATAAACACCCGGATGATGTCGAGGTTGCTTAGTACGCGTTCGAAATATTCACCGGCAAGATAGGTCAGGTCGGCTTCTAGGTTCTCAAAGCAGTTTGACAGATCGATCTTGTCAATGTCGTAGTCAAAGTTGTTGTAATAGCTCACAGCGCAGCGGAACAGATTTTCCTTGTCCTTGAAATGACGAAAAACAGTGAGAGTATTATAGCCCGCCAGTTCAGCAATTTGTTTGATGGTCGCATCGCTGTAGCCATATTTGGAAAAGGCATGTATCGCGCTTTCGAGAATAAGATGTTCGGTGTCAGTTGCTTTTTTCTCTGTCAGCACAGCAGTCTCCAGGCAGGATTAACGGTTAACGGCGCGGGGGTAGTTTTTTCAGGTAGATTGATCATACTTGCAGAGACTTTTTTGTCAACAAGTATGGCGGGTTGATCCTTGATAACCAGCATTAAAGACTGTAGTATGACCCGACGATAATTTATCAGCTCTGAGAGCTTTCGTTATACTGCTGACCGATTTTATAAAGAGGAAATAATCTTATGTCCGGGACACGCATGACAGATACCAGGGAACGAATTCTCCAGGCTGCAATCGACCTCTTTGCGGTTAAAGGTTACTCCCGGACCAGCATGAAGAGCATTGCTGAGAAAGCGTCGGTCAACGAAACGACGATTTTCAGGGTTTTTGGCTCCAAGGATAAACTGTTTCTGGAGGCGTTTTTGCAACTGACCCCGGATCCCAGCCAGGTTGATATTACCAGGTATTCATTTGCTGATGATCTGACTGAACAGTTGGCCCACCTCTTTAAAATCTACATGATCCTTCATATCGATCACATGCCGGCTTATCGCCTGTCGATGTTGATCGATGCCATCTACGACCATGACATCTACTACAACGCTTTTTTGCGTATCAAGGGACTGATTACCCAACTTGTCGATTATCTAGAAGGGCTGCATGCCGCCGGACGGATCAAGAAAGTCGATTTCGAGTCGATGAGTGAGCTGATGTTCTCTCTTTTTCTGGTCAAGGCGACAGAATTCATTGTCTACGGGACGGAGGGGGCCAGCTATGATGAGGCCAAGGTTGAGATGTTCGCCGAGGAATATGCCCAGTTTTTTGCACAGAAGATTGCCAGCTGAAAGATGGGCTCTCCCTGTTCCGGGCTGTGTTCATTGCGCATCAGTGCAACCTCCTTTCTTGGCCATGAACAATGAATAAATTACCCTGCATAGCGGTTTCAATCTACTTATTGTTGGGTCTTGTCAGTCTTGGTTTTGCTGAGCCTGTCAGTCTTGAACAATCGGTTCAATCCTCTTTAAATTGGCAGTTCGGGCCGCAAGAAACAGCGGCCGTCTGTCAAAATTCTAAGCAGAATATTGGTTCTGAATCTGTATTGAATTCCGCTAATCGTCTGAATATTGCAGCGACCCGCCAGCTCGCTTTTGATGCATCCATCGCTCATCTGGATGTTGTCAGGAAACGTGAAGTTCTGGCTGTCGCAGAAAAGAGGGTTGGCTTTTTTAATAATCTTGTAACTACTCTTGAAGCTGGAGAGGGTAGCGGGGCTTCTGATGCATTGTATATTGGCAATGTCCGTTCTGAAGGCGCCCGCGCTCACTTGGTTGCTGCCAGAATAGATCTGCGTGTAGCTGTTGCAAACTATTCCCATATCGTGGGGCGGCAGGCTGAGGACACTTTGTCTGTTGAGATCCCTCAACTTTCTAAGGCCGCCTCGGGAGAATCGTTCGGAGAGGCTCAAGAGCAGCTCGCCGGATTGCGTTCTTCAGTTGCTTTGGTTCAACAGCAGCTGGTTGACTGTACGAATGCGTTCCAGTTGTCAGAGTGCAGCCTGGTGAGTCTTGTGGATGTTGCCAGTGAATATTTCCAGTTGAATGAGCTGTTGGTTGACTCTCTCTTTGTTTTTGTTGAAAACATCTATCGATATTTTGGACCGTCAGAATTATTTTGTGCTTTGCAGCGGGAGACAGCTCCTGTTGATTATGACGCATTCCTCAGTCCATTTGCGGAGCTGGCTGTCTTTCGGCCTGATGTCTCTAGTTTGTCGGGTGATGCTAAGAATTTGCAACTAGACAGGACTGGGGTCGATACCTCTGTCGATTCGATCAGAATGTTCCTTGATTCCTGGGTGCAGGCCTGGCAGGATCAGGATGCTACTCGCTATCTGAGTTGTTACAGTGAACAGTTTGAGCCTGCAGACCAGCGAGACATAGACGCCTGGAAGAGTGCCCGATCAAATTCTCTGACAAGACCAGAATATATTCGTCTTATTATTGATGACCTTGAGTTGATTCCTCTCGATGGTGGGGGATATCAGGTTCGCTTTTCGCAGTCTTATGCCAGTGATCAATATCATGATCAGGTTCAGAAGGTGTTGACCTTGCAACTGGAACATGAAAAGTGGAAAATTGTCCGTGAAATATCGACCCCCCTCTAGAGGTTGATAAATAGCCAGGTTGCAGATAAAAAACGGTCGGAGCGTCTCCGACCGTTTTTCGTTTAACAGTCCGTTACCCTTTTTTCTTCTTTTTCTTATTCTTGTCTTTTTTCTTGTCCTTCTTTTTATCTTTCTTCTTGTCTTTGTCCGATTTCTTGGTTTTATCCTTCTTTTTCTTCTTTTCTTTTTTTTCTACTACAGGTTCAACTGTGTTGTCGTCTGCAGATGGGTTCAGCAGCTTTTTGGCCGCAGCGATGACCTGCTCAGCGCGAATGGTGCTGAAGCCTTTAAGTTCTGCAATCTGTTCCGTTGTCTTGACAGACAGCTCTTCCGCACTGGAGATCCCCTGTGATTTGAGAAATGTGGCGGTTGCAGGTCCAATACCAGAAACCTTTTCAATGTCAGTTGCCATGCGTGTACTCCCGATGTTGTGTGGTGAATGACAAGCATTCACAGTCAGTCAGAATTATGGTGTGTCGCCAGACGTGAGTTTTTGTAGTTTTTGTCATCAGTTACTTCTCTATTGACAAAGTCCGGGACCTTGAAGTTTGCGCTGGCGGCAGTGTCCTCGAATTCAACTTCAAGCAGAATCAGCGGTGCCAGAGTCCCTTTGAAGATATCAATTTCAAGGAGATGGTCTCCCTGCTGCAGGCAGTAACGGATTTTTTCGATACGGCGGTTTTCCGTCAGGGGCCAGAGCATGTCAAACAGTTGCCGGTCGATAGGCTGTTCCTGTTCCATGCGGGTGAGGCCGCTTCCTCTCTTGACCGTCATCAGATAGTTACCGGCTCTTTTGCGCAGGCGCAGTTCCCGGCGATCGTCACAGATCAGGTAGCCCTGCAGGATCTCTTCACCAGTTACCCCGTTGAGGAGATTTTCCGGCAGGCTTGTGACGATGAACTTTCTTTCGATTTCGACACCCATCAGTCATCCCCCTTGAGCAGGTTCTCCACCTCGCGCCAGATGGCCAGATAGGCCCGATTGGCGATGCTCGACCTGGCGAACTGATCGACGGGAGCGCGGTGGACACCCATTTTCTCTACGTCGGTCGAGAACGGCACTGCGTTGTAAAGGAAGCGCTTGTTCTTTTTGCGCATGGTTTCGGCGGTCAACCGGTGCAACTGCTTGCGCCCGTCAACCATGGTGAAAAAGGGAATGAGCCTTTTCCTCTTGTAGTTCTCTTCCTTGAAGAAATCGTTCAGCTGATCGAAGGTTCGCTCGGACAGGGTCGTCGGAATGACCGGGACCAGGACCAGGTCGGAGACGCTGAATATATTTTCCGCCAGCTGGCTAATCGTTGGAGGACAATCAAGAATAATCAGGTCATATTCCTCTTTAAGTTCAGCAAGGGCTTTTGGTAGACGATTCTTCTTGTCTCCCAGGTCCCTTAACAGGATATCGAAATTTCGGAAAGACAGATGCGCGGGGATGATATCCAGTCCCGGGAAATCGCTGGCCTTGATCTGTTTGGCAAGTTGCGCGGAAGCTTTGAAGAAACGCTTGCCCCAGTCCTTTTTGTCGCCACTTTTGACCCTGAAGTAAAAAGATGAAGCTCCCTGTGAATCGAGATCGAGCAGCAGGGTGCGCTGACCGGAACGGGCGGCCCAATAGGCGAGGTTGACGGCAGAGGCCGTCTTTCCCACGCCTCCCTTGATCGAATAGAGGGCGACAATCTTCATGGCATCAGATCCTGTTTGGGATTATTGAAAAGTGCGGCAAATTTTTTCTGAACCGCGGGCGTACTGAACTTGTGGATACTGGCTACAGCCTGGGCGCTTTCGCTGCGTTGCATATTGAAAAGCACAGCGACAAGGCCGTTGATGCTGGCCAGTTGCTCCCCGGGAATTCGGCGGTCATGGGCCAGCTCAAGAAGAAATTCCTGCTGGACGGAATAATCATTGAAGCGGCCGAGATTGTCCTGCAGCTTTTTCAACAGTTTGATGAGTTGTTTGATCTCTATGGCTGGATAGAGGCCGCTGAAAAATTCCAACAGATAGCGGAGTCTCTTGCACTCGATACGTAGCTCATGAACCTCTTCGTCTGGGGTGTCGTCGGAAATTCTGGCACCATCTTTGAGGATTCTGCGGTACTGGTGGTTAATCTTGCTGCTGGCCAGAGACAGGATGTCGATCCCGGATTCTGTGGCTGACAGCTCCGGGGGCTGATGCAGTTGTTTGAACAGTTCTTCGACTTGTGTCTGGTATGCCTCACTGCAGAGTGAGTCTGCGACCTTTCTCCAGGCCGTTGCTCTCCGTTTTTTGATCTTCTGGAAAAGCTGTCTGAAGCCGGAGTGCAGCTCCTTGGGCAGCAGCTGCAGGTAGTGATCTTTATCCAGCAGGAATACATCGAGATCGCGCAGCCTGTTCGTTCTGGCTGCAAGGGCTTTAAGTTCGTCTTTCAGAATGCTTGAGCGCTCTTTGTTCAGGGATTTTTTGCAGAGACCTATCAATGACCTGGCTTTTCTCAGTTGAACCCGGTACTGATGGAGAAATTCCGTGTCGATATCGTCGATAATTCCCTGTTCCTGGGTCATGGCGAGAGTCAGCATGTTCTCGGCCAGTCCGCATACCGCGGCTTCTGCGGAGTCGGTTTCCTTAAGCTGGTAGGGTGGAGTTCGCTTGACCATGAGCTCTTCGATGCCTGTTTCGCTGGCCAGATGGCGCAGCGTCAGCTTTTTTAGCGGGGCCAGAGCCAGATGTTTCAGTCCCTGCAGGTAGATTGCGTTTTCCTTTTCATAGCCGCGCAGGATTTCCAGGCACAAATAGCTGTACCGGGAAGAGGCGGAGCTGGTCAGGCTGATTCGGGCGATGGTTTTAGTATCTTCATTGAGAAGATTGAAATGCGCTTCGTGAAGATGGAGATGATGCTGTTCGACAAAGGCGCGGACTCCGAGCAGCTCCTTAAGTACGGATCCAAGCGGAGAGGGGGCAAGCTGCCACCAGAAGCGGTCCTTGGCTCTGTAACGTGCCGTGTTCTGTATTTCTCCATTAACATACAGGTTCAGCTGGTTGTTCTCACGGATCAACAGTTGATTTTTTTTCCAGATTCTCCAGTCCGCTGAATCGAGAACCTCAACCTCGCGTTCAGTCTCATAGGTTAGTTTGAAAGTCCAGCCTTGCGGCAGACTTTTTTCAAGCTCCTGATGGGACGGATGATGATCAATTTGCCAATATTGTAAGTATGTCATGGTCATTAGATGTGCGCGAGTTTGTTGTAAGTTGTTGTAATGTCTGAAAGTTATCCATAGCAGTTCTGCATCTAAAGTGCAATGGGCGGACCGATTTCTAACAATGTGTTAGGAGAGTGTTAGCGGCGATTCTCATACAATTCTAGTATTCATCGGTGATAAGACAAGTTTATCGATGGTCAGCTGTTTTGATAATGGGTTATGTTTAGGTTTTGATTGTGGACTTTGCTTTAAAAAGATGATCCGTCTGCGGGAAGGTTTTATGTTTAGATTTTTGTGTATTTTAATGGCACTGATTGTCCTGGTACCAGAGCTAGGTTTTGCCGAACAGCATATCTACCGGCAGACAACCGGCGACAAAGAGGTTCTGCTCGGTTGGTCGTTGCGGCCTGTTGATAATCCGGAGCTGACCACAACGATCGGCCCCGAACTGGATGTCACCTATTTTGATGGTGATTATGCAACCCACAAATGGATTGTCGATGATCCTGAGACACAGACTCGCCTCGAAGTCCGCAGAGAGGAAAATAGATTGATTTTTGACGGGGTTTTTCATGGGGACGCTCTAGAAAAGAGCGTCGATATCGATGGTGCCCCCTGGTATCAGGCCCTGTCATACGCGCTAAGGTTGTACCACGAAGGAAAGAGCGAACGTCAGGAGTTTTGGAGTGTGAGGCCCGATACTCTGGATGTCTACCGTATGCAGGTGAACCTGATCGGTGAGGACCAGTTGACGATACAGGGCGAACCGACCGCGACTTTGAAGTTGAAGATCCGGTTGACCGGTCTCAGGGCAAAGTTCTGGAGTAGTTCTTACTGGTTACGTAAAAACGATGGCGTGTTTGTCCGTTATGAAGGGCCGAGTGGTCCTCCAGGTTCTCCGATGACCGTCGTTGAGCTGCAAGATGACGGTGCATCGGAGGTGAGCGCCCGGATCAGTAGATCTCAGGAATAAAGGTTTGCTCGGATATGGGTGGCCGGATGTAACCGACCTCCGGCGGGCGGGACGGCATCTTGATCGGAGCCGGTGTCAGATCCTCATAGTCAAACATGCTGAGAAGGTGACTGATGACATTCAGTCTGGCGCGTTTCTTGTTGTCGCCGTCAACCACATACCAGGGAGCCTGCTTGATGTCGGTGTGGGCGAACATCTGATCCTTGGCCATAGAATATTCAACCCAGCGAGCCCGCGATTCAAGATCCATCGGGCTGAGTTTCCAGCGTTTGCTCGGCTCGTTGTTACGGGCCTGGAAGCGTTTTTCCTGCTCTTCGTTGCAGATGGAAAACCAGTATTTGATCAGGATAATGCCGCTGCGTACCAGCATCCGTTCAAATTCAGGGCAGGAACGGAGAAATTCCCGATATTCCTCCTCAGTACAGAAGCCCATCACCTTTTCAACGCCGGCGCGGTTGTACCAGCTGCGGTCGAAGAGCACCATCTCTCCACCGGCAGGTAGATGCTGCGAGTAACGTTGAAAATACCACTGGGTTTTTTCACGTTCCGTTGGCGAGGGGAGGGCGGCGATTCTGACCGTACGCGGATTCATGCATTCGGTGATCCGTTTGATACACCCCCCTTTGCCTGCGGCGTCACGTCCTTCAAAGATAACAACGACCTTGAGCTTCCGGGCCTTGATCCATTCCTGCAGTTTGACCAGTTCAATCTGTAATTTTGCCAACGCCTGTTCATAGTCTTTGCTGCTGATTGTCCGTTCCGGTTCATTGCGGATCTGGCTGGCACGATCAAACTTGCGGTGTTCTTTCTTGCCGTTTTTTTTTGACATGCCCCCTCCTTGGTAAGGATCAGATATTAATGTGTTTTTTTGGGATAATCGTATTCTACGAGTCTAGCACATTCAGCTGAAATATCTGTCCATCGGTCGACATTGAGTTCCAGGGTCAGGACCGCACAGGTCGGCAGCCATTCGGGGCTGTCAGTGCAAAGCCATTGGGCGAGCTCACTCAGTTCCGGGTTATGGCCGACCAGGGCGATGTGGTTGAGCTCGGGGAGTAGTCTGAGTTCCTGGAGCAGCTCATCCAGCCGGACTGCGTAGAGCTTTTTTTTGAAGATGATGTCATCAGCTTCGATGTCGAGTTCTTTGGCGATGAGCTGTGCGGTTTTTTTGGCACGCTTTGCCTTACTGGCGACAATCAGATCCGGGATGATGCCCCGCTGAGATATTCTGGCGCCCATCTGGGGAGCTGCTTTTTTGCCTCGGGGATTGAGCGGACGCTCAAAGTCGTCGAGATCCGGATCTTTCCAGTCGGACTTGGCGTGACGGATCAGGGTGAGAATCTTCATGGTTGTACCGTTGTGACAATGAGTTCGCATTCGAAGGCACGGCAGAACAGATCCCCTTTACTTTCTGCCCCGTAGACTTCGACAGAAAGATCTCCCTCTCCGGTCAGGTTGAGTTCAAAACGCTTTTTGTCGGCATTGTAATGGCACTGGATGGCAGCGACCTGGTGGTTCCGTCTGCGATCAAGTCCGTCTGCCAGGCGCAGAATCCCGCCAAGTTTGCGGACCAGACTCCTGTCCTGGTCGCTCAATGCAGCAAAGTTTTCATGTTTCTTTTTGGGCATCGACTTGCGGTGGTAGCGAGCCAGATTGGCTATGATTTCACGTTCCCGTGGGGTGAAGCCGAACAGATTGGCGTGACGAATCAGGTGGTAGGAGTGTTTGTGATGAGCGTCGTAGCTGATGAAGTAGCCGATGTCATGAAGCAGCGCTGCCGCCTCAAGCAGGTTCTGGTGGCGTTCGGTCAACTTGTTCTCTTTGGCCAGTGCAGCAAATATGGCCAGGGCCAGGGAGCTGACCTGGGTCGAATGGCTCTCATCGAAACGGCAGGAGCGGGCAAACTTGATGATGGCGGATCTCCAGTTGCGATCCTGTTTGATTTTCGGCAGCAGCCCTTTTTTCTGCAGGCTCTGCAGAATCAGACCCTCGCGAATCCCCTGGGCGTTGATCCGTAGCAGATTGGTGCGCATCCTGCGCATCAGTTCATCGGTCAGAATCATACCGGCAATGATGATGTCGGCCCGCTCCGGGTTAAGGCCGGCGATGTTTAGCCGTTCCTTGTGAGTTTTGCGCGAGAGCATGGCAAGCAGGTGGATGATCTCAGAATGAAGGATCTCATAGCGATGCACGCTGTCGTATTGTTCGCCGCGCATGGCCATGACCATGGTGCCGATGTTGGTCATGGTGCCACCGGAACCTATTAGGCATGAAACGGGAAGTCCTTCGCCGATACCGACATGTTTGAGCTGCTTGCGGATGTATTTACGCAGTTTTTTCAGTTCATCTTCGCTAAAGGGGTCGCTGTGGAGAAACTTTTCGGTAAGAAAGACGGCTCCCAGTTCCATGGACTCGACACATTCGGTATGTCCGCCACTGGAAACGACGATCTCGACGCTGCCTCCACCGATATCGGCGACCCCGAAGCGTTGCTGTCCCATGGCGAAATTGTGCTGAACGCTCAGTGCCGCCAGTTCGGCTTCCTGTTCTCCTGAGATGACCGAGATATCCAGTCCTGTTTCATGTTTGACCACGGCCAGAAAATCGGCCTGATTTTCGGCTTTGCGCACAGCAGAGGTGGCGACAATAGCGGCAATTTCGGCACCCAGGCCGATGCTGATCTGAGCCATGCGTTTTAAAGCTTCAACGGCTCTTGTCAGGGCTGCTGGGGAAATCATTCCGGTTTCGTTGAGGCCCTGGCCGAGGCGTACCATGGCCTTTTCATCGCCTTGAACGCGGAATCCCCCCAACGGGTCCGTTTCAACGATAATGCAGCGAATCGAATTCGTACCTATGTCAATAGCGGAGAAAAGGCGTGGTTGTTCAGCTGGTTCGGGAGTTGTGATTTTATCCATGCCATTAACTTCCAATGGGTTGGTGATGTGCAGAAACCCATTAAATTGTTAGAGAGCTGTTTCCTTTTAGCAGCTGTTCTTATACTGCCGTAACTTTGAAAATTCAATATCTTGGCACTGATTTTAATGCTGTTAGCTAAAACCAGGCGGAAAAAAGTTGTTACTCTTTAACGCTAACATAATTCTCACACTTCTCTATTACTGTTAATCATTTGATATAGTTGTATTTGTTGTAGTTATGCATTCAAGATCATTTACGGAGACATGGAATGACCGCCACCCCGGCTCAGGATATTAAAAGTGATGAGATTCTCAAGATAGGTCAGTACGATCTGACCGATCCAGCGTTGTTCAACAACAGAGAGCTGAGCTGGATGAAGTTCAACGACAGGGTTCTCAGCCAAGCGGCCAGTGAGAGAAATCCCCTGTTGGAGCGGGTCAAGTTCCTGGCGATTGCCGGGTCGAATATCGACGAATTTTTCATGAAGCGGATCGGTGGTCTGAAGCAGCAGATTGCCGCCGGGATTCTGGATGTGACCGTCGACGGACGGACTCCTCGTCAGCAGATCGATGAATGTCGTAAAATCTTTGTCGACTATGAGGAGAGAAAAAACCGGATCTTCAGGGAACTGATGGCGGATCTGAAGAAAAACGGCATCGAGGTGCTGTCTTACGCGGAACTGTCAGCCGAAGAACAGCAGCAGCTCGACGATCATTTCTATGACAACCTGTTTCCGCTGATGACGCCGCAGTCAGTTGATCCGGCGCATCCGTTTCCCTTTGTCTCCAACCTGTCGTTGAACCTGTTTGTCACCTTGCGCTACCCGGGAGAAAACACCCTGTCTATGGCGCGGGTCAAGATTCCTGTCGGGGCCGGAGCCAAGCGTTTTCAGAGGATAGGCACTGAGGGGCACCGTTTCATTCTGGTCGAGGACTTGGCCCAGGCAAACCTTGATCTCCTTTTTCCTGGTATGGAGATTGTCAGCAGCGAGCTGTTCCGGGTGACCCGTAACGCCAATACCAGCAAGGAGGAGGATGATGCCGACGATCTGCTGGAGATGATCGAATCGACGTTGCAGCATCGTCGTTTTGCACCCATTGTCCGCATCCAGGTTGCTCCCAATATGATTCCTCTGCATAAGGGGCGTCTTGCTGCGGAACTCGGGCTGGATGAAGAGCGGGATGTCTACGTCAGTCACTGCATGTTCGGTCTGAGAGATCTCTGGGAGCTGCACCGCTTGGAGCTGCCGGCGCTCAAAGATGCTCCTCATCATCCGCTGGCCCATCCTCTGTTACCAGAAGGGCGCAGTATCTTTCATGTGATACGTGATCATAAGGAGATTCTGCTGCAGCACCCCTACGAGTCCTTCTCCGATTCCGTCGAGCGGTTTTTGCGTGAATCGGCAGCCGATCCCAAGGTGCGTGCCATCAAAATGACCCTCTACCGCACTGATCCGGATAGCAAGATGGTCAAGTACCTGATTCAGGCCGCCCAGAACGGCAAGCAGGTTGCCGTTGTCGTCGAACTGAAGGCCAGCTTCGATGAACAGTCGAATATTCGCCTTGCCAGCATGATGGAGGAGGCCGGTGTTCATGTCACCTACGGTGTTATCGGGCTTAAAACACATTCCAAGGTCATTCTGGTCGTCCGTGAAGATTATCGCGGTCTGCGCCGTTATGTGCATATAGGTACCGGTAACTATCACCCGGTGACGGCAAGGCTCTATTCCGATTTCGGACTGTTTATCTATGACCGTGAAATCGGCCGTGACGCGACGGAGTTGTTCAATTACCTGACTACCGGTTTTACCCCCAAGCGTAACTATGTAAAGTTGCTACCGGCGCCTAAAATCCTCAAAAAGGCCCTGCTCGACAAGATTGAGCGCGAGATAGCCCTGCACAAGGAGCAGTCATCCGGGCATATCCGTTTTAAAATGAATGCTCTGGAAGATCCTGATATCACCCGGGCGCTCTACCGTGCTTCAAGCGTCGGCGTCAAGGTGGAACTGCTCGTCCGTGACAGTTGCCGGGTCCGGCCAGGAATTCCTGGGCTTTCGGAAAATATTCGTGTCGTTTCCATTCTTGGCCGTTTTCTTGAACATGCACGGGTCTACTATTTCCGCAATGGCGGTGAGGAGGAATATTTCATCGGTTCAGCAGATGCAATGCGCAGGAACCTGGAATACCGGGTTGAAACCCTGGTTCCTATTTCGACCGAAACCGTGCGTAGTGAGCTGAAGGAGTTCCTGGATCTGCAGCTGGGCGACCGGGTGACGGCCTGGGAAATGCAGCCGGATGGCAACTATATTCCGGTCAATCCGCGGCCGCGCAAAGGGAGTGAGGGCGTCCAGGAAAAGCTGATTCATCTGGCGGAGAAGCGACTTCATAATGTTCAGCGACTGCGCAAAAGGAAATCTCTGCAGGCTGGTGAAATAATCGATTAGATTTCGTTCCTTTCTGTGATATATGTTTCACCCTCCAGCCTCCGCAGCCTGCTCTGTGGAGGCTTTTTAGTCCCGCATGAAATGGCTAAGCATTTATAAAATAAAAATAATTCCACATATGGTTCCGGATTTTTAGTTTACTGTTAAAAATTATCATATCGATGATTATTTTTCTTGATTTTTATCCGGAAACTTAATATCGTCCTCTTCCAACGCTCTTTGAAGGCGTTTGTATTCCTTTGACACAATTCCAAAGGTCACCGACTACGACCAACAGGCTCTGTAAGTATCAAGGCGGATCTGTCCGAGCCAATTTTTGAGAACAACACTTTCACTCGACTAAAAAGTAAGGACGAACAATGGGTAACGCGATTAATCATGCGGAAGGCTCTCTTCAATCATCAATCGTCAATCTGGCGGATATCAGTGGTAACCCTGCGCCACTCGGACTGCTTGGTTTTGGCATGACAACCGTGCTGCTGAACCTGCACAATGCCGGTCTGTTTTCCCTGAGCTCCATGATTCTGGCTATGGGGATCTGCTACGGCGGCATCGCTCAGATCATTGCCGGTCTGATGGAATGGAAGAAGGGTAATACCTTTGCAACAACCGCATTTGTTTCCTACGGTTTCTTCTGGTTGAGCCTGGTCGCGCTAATCACCATGCCGAAGATGGGCCTGATCAGTCCTGTCGACAGTCTTGGTATGGTCTGGTTTCTGATCATGTGGGGTCTTTTCACCTTCTTCATGTTCATTGCGACCTTAAAACTGCACAAGTCGCTGCAGGTTGTGTTCTTCCTGCTGACGGTCCTGTTTTTCCTGCTTGCTATCGGTGACTATACTGAAAGCCACGCAATCAAGACCTTTGCCGGTTATGAAGGTATTCTTTGTGGCCTTTCTGCAATCTATGCCGCGATTGCGCAGATCATCAATGAAGTTTACGGCAAGACTGTTCTTCCGGTCTAAGTTAGTTTCCGGATAACTTTGTTTACAAAAGCGACTCCTCCAGGGGGTCGCTTTTTTTTTATGATAATTAACTTGCCGTTTATACGTAAAATGTGTGTTATTCTTTTTAGTGTAAATATCAGAGGTTATAGGAAGGTAAGACTATTGTATTAAGATTATATTCATATTTTTATATGCATAATTCAGATAAAACATGGCAGTATTTGTAGCTGGTTGCTGATGGGGATATCTTGATGACATGCAGAATGCAAAATATCATCAATGCCGATTTTCTTCAGGGGGTTCTTCACGGCCTCTATGAACTCTTCAGTTTTCCCTCTCGTGTCATTTCGTCAGATAAAGTTCTGCTCGCTTCAGCTGGTAATCATGCTATCTGTACAATGTTCTGCTCTGTAAGTCCTGCTGACAACGGGATATTCTGCCATATCAATCATGCCGGCAGCTCGACAGCCACAGACTGTTCGCATGCTGCAACGTCGCTTTACTGTCCACACGGTCTGCAGGAAGTCATCAAACCATTAATTGTCGATGCCAGACTCTATGGATATCTCTGTATTGGTCCCTACCTGACAGAAACACCGGATCTGCAAAAATACCGCACTTACGCTCAGGAGTATGGGCTGGATGAGAGCGCGTATCTCCGGGCCATAGCCGAGGTGCCTGTCTGGTCTGAAACTCTGCTTGTCAGTAATACGGCTATCATGGACAGCTTGTTTGCCTCGTTCGAGCAGGCCTTGACGAGAAAAATACGTGAGCACAAAGATATGCCGCTTATGGCGGGGTACTATCAGACGCTGCTGCAGACGGCCATGGACGGCTTCTGGCTGATCGACGGTGATGGCTGGTTGCAGGGGGTGAATGATAAATACCTGGCCATGTCCGGTTATCAGCACCATGAGTTGGTAAAGATGCATGTCGCGGATCTCGATACTGGAGCAAGGGAGACCGTTGTGACCCGCTATCTTGAACGTGGCAGGCTGACGGCAGGACATCGTTTTGAGACGAAGCACCGCTGCAAAGATGGCCGTCTTGTCGATGTCGAGGTGAGCATCCAGTATCGGTCTTTTGACGGTGGACGATATTTTGCCTTTCTGCGTGATATCACGGAACGAAAACGTCTGGAGGAATCTCTGCTGCTGAAGCAGCGGCAGTATCATGAGGCACACTCTCTTGCAGAATTCGGCCATTGGGAATATTCCTACCGGGACCGCAGCTTACTGTTTTCCGATGAGCTCTACCAGATGCTCGGCTGGACCAGGTCCGATTTCGATGGAACGGAACAGGGCTTTTTAAAGGTTGTTCATCCGGATGACCGAGAGGCGCTTTTTGCTGCGTTTGATGCGTCGGTCATGGCTCTGTCTCCGGGGCGATTGGAATTTCGTTTAGTCAGGGCCGATGGCACCCTTATTCATGTCCTTAATAAATGGCGCGTGAAATGCAACGAGGATGGTTCCGCTCGCAGCGTATTTGGGACCATTCAGAACGTTACGGAGCAGAAAGCTGAGGCATCTGCATTGCGCAGCAGCCGGCAGATGTTGAATACGATCATAAATACGGTGCCGCAGGCGATCTTCTGGAAAGACAGGGCCGGACGTTATCTGGGCTGCAACTCTGTTTTTGCCCATTGTGCCGGAGTGGAGACACCTGAGGACCTTATCGGTCTGACCGATCATCAGTTGGTCTGGGCGGAAGAGGAAAGTCGGGCTTTTCGTGAGGACGATCGGGAGGTAATGCGTAGCCGGGCAGCGAAGCTGCATATCGGCGAGCGTCTTACCCTGGCCGATGGCCGTCTGCTCTGGGTTGATACCTGCAAGATGCCCCTCTGTGATGAACGCGGAGACCCGGTCGGGGTGCTGGGTATCTTCGATGATATGACCGAACGACGGGCCATGGAAGAGGCTCTTGAAAAGAAGCTGGTGGCCCTGACCCTGCCTCTGGATGACCCGGCGAGCGTCGAATTTGAGGATCTTTTCAATCTCGATGAGATTCAGAGCTTGCAGGATCAGTTTGCGTCGGCATTTGGTATCGCTTCGCTGATCAGTCGTCCCGATGGGAGCCCATTGACGGAACCGAGTAATTTTTGCCGCTTATGTCGTGATGTTATTCGCCAGACAGAAGATGGACTGCATAACTGCATGCACTCGGATGCGGTGATCGGTCGACTCTGTCTGGATGGCCCGACAGTCAACCCCTGCCTGAGTGGCGGCCTTTGGGACGCCGGTGCCGGAATCTCGGTTGGAGGCAAGCATCTGGCCAACTGGCTTATCGGTCAGGTGCGCGATGAGGTGCAGAATGAGGATGCTATCAGGGCCTATGCCAGAACTATAGGTGCGGACGAAGACCAGGCTGTTTCTGCTTTTACTGAAGTTCCGGCGATGAGTCGCGAGCGGTTCGAAGCCATCGCCCAGTTGCTTTACAGTACGGCTAATTACCTGTCGACTCTGGCTTATCAGAATGTTCAGCAGGCCCGACTGATCAGCGATCTGAAGCGTTCTGAAAAAGAGCAGAGGGAGCTTCAGTCGCGATTGATTCAGGCCCAGAAGATGGAATCGGTTGGCCGCTTGGCCGGGGGCGTTGCCCATGATTTCAACAATATGCTCAGCATCATTGGTGGCAATACTGAGCTGATTCTTAAAGGAATAGCCAGTGATTCACCTTTTATCCATAATCTGGAGGAGATCCACAAGGCCTTCCTGCGCTCTGTTGATCTGACCCGCCAACTGCTGACTTTTGCCAGGAAACAGCGGGTTATGCCAAGGGTTGTCGACCTGAATGAGTCGATCAATAGTTCCTTGAGCCTGCTCAGACGCCTGATTGGTGAGGATGTTGAGCTGACCTGGCGTCCCGGCTCCGAGATCTGGCCTGTGAGGGTTGATCCCTCGCAGATCGATCAGATCCTGGCCAACCTCTGCACCAATGCTCGTGACAGTTTTGGCGATGTCTGTGGTCAGATCTCGATTGAAACGCATAATATCACTCTTGAAGAAGATTACTGTCGTATCCGCAGGGAGTGTGCTCCCGGGGACTATCTCTGTGTTGCGGTCGGTGATAATGGGTGCGGTATCGCCGAGGAGATCCGGGAGAAACTGTTTGAGCCTTTTTTTACAACCAAGGAAGTCGGCAAGGGAACCGGTCTGGGGCTGGCCACCGTTTACGGGATTATGCGGCAGAATAACGGTTTTGTCAGTGTTTACAGCGAGCCGGGGACGGGCTCGACCTTTAGACTCTACTTCCCGCGTCATCGTGGCGAGCTCGATCCTCTGCCGGTTCCGGTTTCGGTTGGCCACGACTATCACGGCAAGGAAACGGTTCTGTTGGTTGAGGATGAAACGGCTATTCTGGAGCTGACCCAAAATATGCTGGAACGTCTGGGCTACAGGGTTATGACGACTTCAGATCCGCATCAGGCGGTCGAGCTCTTTACTGCGAGGTCGCAAGAAATAGATCTGCTGGTGACCGATGTGATTATGCCGGGAATGAGCGGACGGGAGCTTGCAGACAGGTTGATCTGTCTGTCCCCACAGCTTAAGGTGCTTTATATTTCAGGTTATACCACCGATAAAATTGCGGCTCATGGGGTGGGGGACAAGGCCGCATTTCTCAGTAAGCCGTTTTCCAGTCAGGCACTTTCGGAAAAAATTCGCCGGATGCTGGAACCTTCGTCTTTTGTGCCTGAATGACAGGCTTGAATCGCCGGTTGATGCCTTGGAGGTAGTTGCTCCTGGGCTCATGCTCAATTTCGAAGAGCTTGTTGTTTAATAGACACTACCTCCTATGGAGAGGGATGTATTATCTTTTTTGTTGTTGAAAATAGGATAAAAATTTCTCTACAGAAAAGGTAAAGCGATGTATACTCTCCAAAATATTCATTCTTACGACAATCCGGTTGTTGCCGCGGTAAAAAGTGTTGCTGGTTGGGCACAGTGCCTGTTCCTGTCCTTTGGGAAGGTTCAAAAGGTTTCTCATGTTGCGATCAGGAACCCGCACAATCAGGAGGCCGTGACCAGGGCAATGCTGGAAGACTGATTCCAGAAGGGATTCATGCAGAGTTTTGATATTGTAACCTTACGTGTATTTCTTGCGGTTGCCAGGTTGGGCAGTATTGGTGCGGCGGCCAGAAGTGAGCATATTGCAACCTCTGCGGCTTCCCGGCGGATCAGCGAACTGGAAAATGATCTTGATACCATCCTGGTTTCAAGGACGCCGACCGGTGCCAGCCTGACTCCTGCCGGCAAGGTTTTTGCCGGCCACTGTGAGCAATTGCTGCACAAATATTCCGATGTCCGTGCCGACCTCAAGCGTTTTGCCGAAGGGGAGGCCGGAGATTTCCGTATTGCCGTCATCCCCTGGGCCATGAATGGCTCTCTCCCTTCGATTATTGCCCAATTCAAAAAGGCCTATCCTTCCGTTCATGTGACCGTTCAGGAGATTTTCTCCCGTGATGCGGCACGCTTCCTGCGTGAAGACTTGGCCGATCTGTGTATTGTCTATGATACCGGTGACCTTGCAGGGTTTGAAAAGCTGGTTTTCAAGGAGGATTTTGTCTGGGTGGTGGGAAGTGCGGACCACCCGCTCTTTGCGAGCCGTGAAGAAGGTGCCCCGATCCATTTCCGGGAGACTTTTGAGTATGAACATATCTCCCTGCTGGAAGGCGGGGCACTGGACGAAATTCTTGAAGAAGTCCGGCGCAAAGCGGGGCAGGGTTCCAAGCCAGATATCAAGGTGATGCGTGTGTCGTCCCTGGTCCATTGTGTCAGAGCCGGTCTTGGCCTGGGGATTCTCGGGGAGAAGGATCTGCGTCCTCACCTGGACGGTAAGACCCTCAGGGCGGCTCCTCTTGCCGATAAGTGGGCATTGCGCCATGTTTACTGCGCTTTTCCTAAGGGGCAGAAAGCCTCTCCGGCCCTCAACTCCTTTCTTCAACATCTGAACCTGCGTCCGTCTTAACGCGGCTGAAGCGCTTGACAGTCGCCTGTCTCCATGGTAGTTACTTTTTAGTAACTACTCCCCGTCCTTAATGTCCGGATGGTGAATAGTCGGTTTTTAGATTGGAAACAAGCCGTTTCCGAATGAAAGCTGACACATGGAGGTTGGCATGGAGCAACTGACCCGGCGGCAACAGCAGGTCTACGATTTCATTACTCGACATATCGAAACGGCAGGAACAGCACCGACTCTGCAAGAGATTGCCTCTCATCTGCAGGTCAGCGGTAACCTGGGGGTGATCCGTCACCTGGAGGCCCTGGAGCGCAAAGGGTTGATCAGCCGTTCCCGCGGAGCGTCCCGCAGTATCCGTCTGACCGATCGTCCGTCATCCAGAATCCTGCCGATTGTCGGTTCCGTCGCTGCAGGTCCTTTGACCGAGGCTTTTGAAGAGATCGAAGGTTATCTGAATGTTGACAGTTCCCTACTGAAAGGGGACGGTTGTTTTGCTTTGAGAGTCAGCGGCACATCGATGATCAACGCTCATATAGCCGACGGCGATTATGCCATTGTCAGGCCGCAGCAGATGGCCGAGAATGGGGATATCGTGGTTGTCATGCTCGATGGTGAAGCGACTCTCAAGCGTTTTTTTCGCGACTCCGGCCGGATTCGCCTGCAACCTGAAAATGACAGTCTCAAGCCGATTGTGCTGGCCCCGGAGGATGGTGAACCCCTGGTGGTCGGCAAAGTGATCAGCGTAATGCGCGTGCTGGAGGATTGAGCGTGGAGCAGGTAGTCGACGGCATCCGTGTCGCGGTCGTGCATGGTCCCGGCGGGAAGATCAGGCCGGTCTGGTTTGACCTGAACTGCAAGCAGCACCGTATCGTCCAGGTGACCAACAGCTGGCGGGAACGCCGCGGTCAGAAAGAGCTGATCTATTTTCATGTCAGCGACGGGGGGGCTCTGTATGAGCTGGTTTACAGCCCCGCTGAACCGCTCTGGCAACTGTTGAAGATCGAGGCCTTTTAGATGGAACGGTTGATTCTTCACGTTGACATGAATGCCTTTTTTGCCGCGGTCGAACAGCAGTCGAACCCGGCTCTGCGTGGGCAGCCGGTTGCCGTGGTCGGCAGTCAGAAGCGGACGATTATCCTGACCGCTTCCTATGAAGCGCGCAGGTCCGGGATCAAAACCGGTATGATGCTGCATGAGGCCCGACAAAAGTGCCCGGAGCTTGTTTTGCGTCCGGCCAATAATCGTCTTTATACCCATGTCTCCAGTCAGATCATGGCCCTGTTGGGCGATTATTCGGACCGGGTCGAGGTCTTTTCCGTCGATGAAGCCTTTCTCGATATCTCTGGGAGCGTCAACTATTTCGGCAGTGCGCAGCGCATCGCCTATCTGATCAAGTCGCGGATCAAGGCCCGTTTTGGCCTGACCTGCTCCGTCGGTATCGCTCCGAACAAACTGCTGGCTAAGCTGGCCTCGGAGATGAAGAAGCCGGACGGCCTGACCCTGATTCGTGCTGATGAGGTGGCCATCGTTCTGGAGAATCTGCCGATCGAAGAGCTCTGTGGCATCGGCCGCAAAACCATGGACAAGCTGCACCGGATGGGGATTCAGACCTGCGGTCAGCTCGGTCGTTATCCGGTTGCACGGCTGAAGGCGAAGTTCGGTATCGTCGGTGAACGGCTGGCGCTGATGGGGCAGGGGGGGGACAGCAGCCCGGTCATTTCTCCGGAGCTTGAGGATGAGGTCAAGACAGTCGGCCACAGTATGACCTTGAGCCGGGATGTCTCCGATCGGGATCAGATCGCACGTTATCTGCTTCAGCTGGCGGAGATGGTCGGCCGCCGGGCCCGACGCTACGGCGTGACCGGCAAGACGGTGACCCTGACGGTGCGCTATGCCGATTTCACGACCTTCAGCCGGCAGCAGGTGCAATATTCGTCGATCTGGCGCAGCGAAGAGATCTACCGGGCTGCTCTGAAGATCTGTGACGGACTGATCCTCGATCAGCCGATCCGTCTGCTGGGCGTAAGACTGTCGAACCTTCTTCATCAGGTCAGGCAGATTCCACTGTTGCCTGAAGAGCGCCGTCGAGAAAGCCTGACGGCCGCCCTTGACCAGGTCAATGACCGTTACGGTGAATTTTCCGTGATGCCGGGGAATCTTCTCACCCTGAGAGAAAAGGGGAGTCATGTCATCTCGCCGGCCTGGCGTCCTGAGGGGATCCGGCGTGTTGGTGTTTTGTAGCAGGTGCTGAAAAAACTATTTGCATCGCAATGTTGTTTTGCATGAAAGCTGGATGCGCGAGGCTATTTGCTCTTTGTATTTTTCTTAGGCTGTGTTAATTTTCATTTCCAGGGCTAAAGAGTTTTTTATCGAAATATCCGTTTTGATATAATTGTGATTGTTTGTAATCGTTGCGTCGCCTTCAGGTAACAGCCTTTATGAATGACAATGACAAAACAAAAGAGCAATTAATCGAAGAAATTCGCCAGTTGCGTCATCAGTTGAGAGTGTCCTGTTCGCAACAATCAGTCTTCCCCGCGGACAATAGGGATCATTTTATCCCTCTCAGTGGTCCTTTAGCAGAATTGCCCGCAGAGCTTCTGTCCTTGTTCTCACGTTTTTCGGTAGAGATTTCCGCTGATGAAGTTTTCTGGATGCGGGACGATTCAAGCATCATTTATGTCAATGATTCAGCCTGTAAGCGGCTCGGCTATACGCGTGAAGAGCTTCAGAATATGCGCGTCTGGGAGTGGGATCCCCAGTTTACCAGGGAGGTCTGGGAGGACTTCTCAAAGACCGTCCAAAATCAGAAATCAATGGTGTTTGAATCGTGCCATCGGACCAAGGGGGGAGAGGTTTTTCCCGTCGAGATAAAAGCGACCATGATGGAGTATGAAGGGGCGCATTACCTTTTTGCTTTTGTCAACGATATCTCCGAACGGCAGCAGTTGCTCAAACGCCTCAGGGACCAGAACGCCCAGTTTGAAGCGATCTTTAATTCGATCAGCGACGGGGTCGTTTTTGTCGACTCTCAAAGGCGGATCGTCATGGTCAATCCGGCCTTTTCTACAATAACAGGCTACGAGCAGGATGAGGTCGTCGGCAGGACAATGGAATTCTGTTACGCCGACACAGGCGTTTTTCATCATCAGCCCAATCTGTTTGAAAGCCGTGAATCAGGTGTCGAATCAGTAGCCTACCAGACTGAGTTCCGGCGAAAAGATGATGTCATCGTTATTGTTGATGTCATTCGCGGACTGGTGAAGGATGCCAAGGCGGAGGTTGTCGGTGCTCTGGGAGTTATTCGGGATGTGACTGCCCGCGTCAAAGCGGAAAAGGAACTGGAAGATAGCCGGGCCTTATTGACAGCCTCTATGTCCAGTATGGCTGATGGTATGATGCTCTCTGACAAGGATGGCAACCTGATCGATTTCAATGATGCCTGGGTCCGTTTTTGCCGTTTTGAAAACAGGGAGGATTGTCTGACCAGTTTTCATGAATACCCACTCCTGTTTGAGATCTATGATGCTGAGGGCCAGCTCTGTCCACCTGAAAATTGGGCAACATCAAGGGCTCTGCGCGGAGAAACGGGCGTCAACGTCGAGTATCGAACGCGTTGTAAAAAATCGGGGGAAAGCTGGATCGGTTCTTACAGCTTCAGTCCGGTTATGAACGAGCTGAATGGTATTGTCGGATCCTTAGTGATTGTGCGGGACATCACCGAGCAGAAACAGAAGGAAGAGGATGAGAGGCATGCCGAGGACCGGATGCGTCAGGCCCGCAAGATGGCGGCCATCGGGACACTGGCCGGTGGAATTGCCCACGACTTCAACAATATCCTCAGTGCGATTCGTGGTTATGCCGATATGGCCAAGGTTTCGACCTCTTCCCCGGTTCAGTTGGACGATAACCTGAACCAGATTATTATTGCCTCCGAACGGGCAAGAACCCTGATCAAACAGATTCTTGCATTCAGCCGTCAATCCAAGGTTGAGCCTATTGCGCTGAAGATCGCACCACTGATTCGGGAAGGCGTGAAAATGCTGCGTTCTTCTATCCCGGCTACGGTGAGTATTGTCGAGTATATTTCGGTGCAGAACGAGACGGTTATGATCGATCCGACCCAGCTGTACCAGGTCCTGCTCAACCTTTGTACCAACGCCTATCAGGCCATGGAGCAGCACGGAGGAATTCTGACCGTAAAGCTTGACAGTTGTGATATTGCAGGGAGCGAGGCCGCTGGATTCTTTCCTGTCAGCCCGGGGGGCTATGTCAGATTGTCAATCTCTGATACCGGGGCTGGGATCGCAGCGGACATCGTCGAAAAGATTTTTGACCCCTACTTTTCAACCAAAGAGGCCGGTAAGGGGACAGGAATGGGGCTGGCGATCGTTCACGGGATTATGGAAGAGTGCGGTGGTGCTGTCTCCGTTGATACTGAGCCAGGAAAGGGAACGACCTTCCACGCTTACTTCCCTCTGTTTCATGGGCAGGCCAGAGATATTGTCGATGAGAACCAGGCTGTCCCAAAAGGTCATGAACGGATCCTTTTTGTTGATGATGAGGCCGTTCTGGTTGCGTTGGGACAGTCGATGCTCGAGTGGCTTGGCTACCGGGTGACGGTGCAGCAAAGCAGCTTGGGGGCCTGGGACCTGTTCCGGGCCGATCCCGATGCCTATGATCTGATCATGACAGACCAGACCATGCCTGAGCTAACAGGGGTTGAGTTGTCACGCAGAATATTGGAGCTCAGGCCGGATATGCCGATCATTCTCTGTACCGGGTTCAGTGATTCTGCAGATGAAGACACCTCCAAGGCACTTGGAATTCGGGAATACATGCTCAAACCCCTGAACATCGGTATTGTCGCCAGGAAAATCAGAAGCGTACTGGACGAGACTGGAAGCTCTTCCTGATGTTCCGCAGATGCATGCTCTAATATCCATGGATCAGGTAGCTCAACAGGATCGGCAGGGTAACGACCGACAGCAGGGTTGAGGTGGAGATGATCGCCACGGCCATTTCAGCGTCGGCTTTCATCTGTCGGGCCAGGACATAGGCTACGGTCGCGGTCGGTGTTCCGAGCAGAATAATGGCTGGCAGGCTCTCGTGGATATCAAGTTTCAGCAGGGTAATCAGCAACAGTCCGTAGCACGGGAGCAGGACCAGTTTGGTTGCAACGACGCCGATGATCGGCAGAAACTGGGTCTTGAGTTTTTCAAACGACATGGAGGCGCCGATCAGCAGCAAGGCCGCTGGTGGTGCCAGTTGGCCGAGCATCTTCAGGGTCCGGTTGACGACATCGGGGATCGGCAGTTGAAGCCCTGAAGCGATGATCCCGAGCATGCAGGAGATAATGACCGGATTCTGCATCAGCTTGAAAACGACCGCGAATTTTTTACGCCCGCCCTGTTCGGTTGTGAACGATTGGAGGATCGTTACCGACATGATGTTCTGCAGAATCATCAGAAAACCGGCAATGATCCCTGCCTTGGCCAGGCCCGCTTCACCAAGAAAATAGAATGCGACCGGCAGCCCGATATAGCCGAGATTGCCGTGGCAGCTGCCCTGAACAAAAACCCCCGCCTTGTTGAACGAAACCTTACCCAGTTTGCACAGCACCCAGCCGAGAACGTAAAAGGTGAATGCTGCTCCCAGTGTAGCGACCAGCAGTTTGGCGTTGAACCCCTTGGCCAGTGGGAAATTTGAAACGGCATTGAACAGGAATGCCGGAATGGCAAAGTAATAGACCAGGCGGTTGAGTGGTCCCTGGGCGTCTACTGGGAGTAGTTTGATGTGGGCGGCAACAAATCCGAGTATAATCAGGATAAAAATGGGTGTAACGGTGAGTAGTGTCTGCATTGTTGATCCCCGCTTTAAAAACAGCTCTTTTAGTCGAGCAGATAAATCATCAGTGGAATCAGAAAAATGCTGATGATTGTCGTATAGGAGACGATGCTCGCGGCAAATTCTTTATCGAGATTTTCCATTGAAGCGTAGGACAGTACTGTCATAGCTGCCGGGCAAACTGACATGATCAGAACAACGGTTCGACCCATTCCATGAAAGCCGAACAGATAGACGAACAGAGAAACAAAAACCAGACCGCCAATAATCTGAATGCCGACAACTGTTGCCAAGGCCCCCGCCTTGACGATGCGTGGATTGAAATAGATCCCCAGCGAGAGCATGACCATCGGGGTGAGCAGGCCACTGAAAATACGCAGCAGATTGGTCCCGACCTCGGGGATCTGGATGTGACAGAGATTGAGGATAATCGCAAGGAATAAAAAGAGGAGAGGGGGCGATTTGAGAAATTTCAGTGAAATCATTTTGCGTGCCTGATCTGCCTGACCGTAATGGCAGGCGAGATAATAGGCGACAGAAAAGGTGACAATCATATTGCCAAAGTCAAAAAGATAGACATAGGCCATCGACTGTTCGCCGTGGGAAACTAGGATAAACGGGTAGGCAAAGGCTCCGTTGAAGATGATCGCCCCGATCAGGAAAACACCTAATGTTTTTGGTTCCAGCTTGAGGAAACGTTGGCAGGACAGGGCAAGTGCCAGGTTGCCGAGGAAGACCAGCAGCGCCAGAAAAGGGACATAGAGCAGTTCGTGGGTCAGAGGTATTTTCGGTATCGACAGAAGGATAACTGCCGGTATGGCCATGTAGAAAAAAACCTTGAGGAACAGGTCAGCATTGTCCCGGGTCAAAAAGCCGATGCGATAAAGCAGATGACCAATAAAAAAGGTCAGAATCAGTGGCCCTGTATTGTTGATAATATCTGTCATGAGAAGATGTCTCTACTAGAAAAAAGTCAGCAGGGTTTCGTTGTTTTTTTCACCATGGTTACTAGAAATACACCTAAAAAGATGAGTGCTCCACCAATAAAATGAAAACTGTGCAAACGTTCTTGGAGAAAGAGCACCGAAATCAGGGTTGTGAAAACCGGTATGAGATACTGTGAGATTGCCACTTCATTCGCTGAAACCTTGGTCAGGGCATGATTCCAGAACTGATAAGCTAGTACTGACGGAAAAACGTTGAGGGCGAATATCCCGAGAATATGGCTAAGTTGAACCTTGGCGACCCAGTCGAAACCGGTCAGGAAAATATTTTCGGCCAGACCGAGCGGCAGTGAAATAGCAACGCCAGCGCACATCATCATGGTGAACATAACCCGGGCGGGCAGTTTATTGGCTTTCTTTTTGTAGAGAATAGTGTGGACCGCCCAGGAAGAGATACTGCCGACCATGAACAGATCTCCGATGTTGATCTGCAAGCCCAGGATACTTTGCAGTTGCCCTTTGAAAATGATGGTAACAACACCGATCAGCGACAGGAAAAAACCGAGGCCTTGGCGCAGGGTGATCGGGTAACGGTACATCAGGTACCCGGCAAAGGCAATGAGGACCGGATTGAAAGCATTGATGAAAGCGGTATTGATCGTTGTCGTATAGCTGACCGCTTCGTAGACACTCACGGAGTTCAGGGCGTAGCCTGTCAGGCCAAGCAGGCCAAGCAGGGGAATATGCTGTTTAACCAGTGGCCAGTGCTGCTTGACATGTTTCCAGTTGAGACAGAGAAAGAAGATTGCCGGAAAGAGCCAGCGAAAAAAACTGATCGTCGCCGGTGGAATTGCGCCGGCAACAAGTTTGCCGATAATGAAGTTGAGGCTCCAGAACAGGTTTGTGAACGCGAGGAGGACATAGGCCTGTACCGGCAATTTGTTGGCGTCAGTTGAGAAAGGCATGGACTATCCGTGATACTTTGTAAGGCTAGATGTTTGCTGAGGGCTCAGCTGTATTTTATCCGCCTGATTATAGCACCAACATTGCGTAGATGCAGTAACTATGTCTCTTTTCACCCGGTGTGAAAACCGGGGGCGAACGACAGCTGCTGAGTTACGATGAAAGTGACAAAAAAGGCCTCCTGCTCAGCAGGAGACCTTGGGTAAAAGGTTAGGGGGAAGCGTTCAATCGGTACTGACATGCGAGACTTTTTTGCCCGGAGAGTAGATGTCGAGGATGTTCCAGTGGCCAGTCGTCGGTACCGGGTTGTTGATCATTCGGACATCGATAACCACCGGTTTGTCTGCAGCGATAGCATTTTCCAGAGCCGGTTTGAATTCTGCCGCTGACTGGATGCTGACGCCTTCAACCCCGTATGCGTTGGCGATGGCTGCAAAGTCCGTGACCTGTGGGAAGATGGTTCCATAGGTTGTGTTGTAATGCGCTTTTTCCAGTCCGGCGATGGTGCCGAAGGCGTTGTTGTTCATGACGATCCAGATCGCGGCGATGTTCTCGTAGGCCGCTGTCGCCAGGACGGCAGGGTTCTGACCGAAACCACCGTCACCGATCAGGGCGACGACCACCTTGTCCGGACAGGCCAGTTTGGCGCCGAGGGCAGCCGGCGCGCCAAAGCCCATGGTCGCATAACCACCGGGGATCTGGATGCTGCCAGGGGTGTAGATCGGGAACTGCTGGCCGACGCCGTTTTTGTTCCAGCCGACGTCGGTGGTGATGATCGCGTCGCGCGGCAGAACGGAGCGGACATCGGCAAGAATCCGTTCCGGCATCATCGGGTACTTGTCGCTCTGTTCCATGGCGGTATTGCGGCTCTTGAATTCGCTACGGTAATCAGCGATCTCTTTTTCCAGGGCCGGTTTATCGATTCCGTCAGGGTAGAGCTCTTTGGCAACCCTGGTCAGGACCTTGAGGGCCTGCTTGAGATCGGCCACAGCGCCGATTTCGACCGGGTAATTGCGGCCGATTTCAGTGCTTTCGATGTCGATGTGGATCAGCTTGGACGTCCCCGGAATATCGAAAGTGAATTCAGGGTACCAGGAGCTGCAGTCCGCTTCCTTGAATCGGGTGCCAAGGCCAAGAATGTAATCGGCTGTCCGGCAGGAATCGTTGATGTATTGGGTGCCCCAGAAGCCGCTCATGCCGAGGGTGAAGGGATGGTCGTCAGGCAGGGCGCCTTTGCCCATCAAGCTGTGGGCGACCGGAATGCTGGTGTGGTCGACAAAAGCTTTCAGTTCATCGGCCGCATCGGCCAGAACAATGCCACCACCAACGTAGATCAGCGGTTTTTCGGCTTCGACGAGCTTGGTGACGATTTCTTTGGCGACATCGACGTCGAGTGACGGTTTGCTCAAAGCGCGGGTGTTCTTCTTGACCCGCTCAAAGCGTTCGACATCGACCTCTTTGGAGAAGATATCCATCGGCACATCGACGGCAACGGGCCCTGGCTGACCGCTTTCGGCGAGTTGGAAGGCCTTTTCAATGATCTCCGGGAACAGATCGGGGCTTTCGACCCGCCAGACGCGT
This sequence comes from Geopsychrobacteraceae bacterium, assembly GCA_963677215.1. GTDB lineage: Bacteria > Desulfobacterota > Desulfuromonadia > Desulfuromonadales > Geopsychrobacteraceae. The sequence goes on along the minus strand of OY781919.1, from coordinate 3,784,704 downwards.
TTGCAGAACGGGCGGTACATTTCGCTCTGGCTGCCGTCAGCGTGCAGGTTGACTTCCTGGTGGGGGTGCTTGCCGTAGTAGTGCGACGGAACATCGCCGATGATGACGACCATCGGGATACAGTCGAGGGCGGCGTTGGCAATTCCGGTTGCGGCGTTGGACATCCCTGGGCCGAGATGGCTGAGGACGACAGAGGTCGTTTTTTTGGCGCGGGCGTAGCCGTCGGCGGCATGAGCTGCAATCTGCTCATGGCGGGTGTTGACGAAATGAATCTTGCTTTTCTCCAGGGCCGACAGGACAGCGATATTGGTGTGGCCACAGAGTCCGAAGACGTATTCGACGCCTCTGTCTTCCAGGTATTTGATTAACTGATGAGCTACCAGGTCCTTCACGCTTACCTCCTGAACGGTATCTTGGTTGGCCGTTAACTTGCGGCCTTGTTGTTATTCATTTGTTGCTGACCGGCCTGTGCGCTGTTCAAACTATAGCAGGTTTTCAACGGGCCTTATAGTCAGGCGTTTACCTTCTGGTTTCGTAGAACCGGGTACTTGTCGAGATAGCTTCTGGCCGACTCGATGCAGCGCCTGGCGTGCTCTTCATAACCATGGCGTTTGACCTGCTCGAGGTTGGGCAGCTCGATCGAGAATGGCACGGCCGGGACTGCGTTGAAAATTGATTGAAAATCGATACAGCCTTCACCAATATAGCGCCTGTCATCCCTGGCGATATGAATTTTCCCTTCGCGGGTATCCGGAACTTCAGGAACTGTGTCACAGATGTGCAGAAAGTGGATCCACTCAGGGGGGATGTTCTTGATCTCATCGACCGGACAGCCGGTGAAATGCAGGTAGAGTGTGTCCAGCAGGATGCCACAGTTGGCTGCATTGGCGCTGCGAACGATATCGGCCGCTTCCTGAAGATTCTCGAGTCTCGAAAAGGTCGGAAATTCGAGTTCGACGGTCATCCTGAAGGGGCTGGCCAGTTCACAGATCTCGGCATAACGTTCGATGACAAAATTTCTGTCATCGCGGACATTTGTCCAGGCACTGGAAATCACATGTCTGGCGCCAAGCTCGGCGGCCAGCTCCATCGCAGCGATATAGTCCTGGGGAGAATTGTCCGGAAGAATCCGGGCCAGTTCGAGATCGAGAAATTTTACCCCGGTCTCGTTCAGTGCGTTCTTCATCTCCCTGACCATCTGCTTGTCCTGCGGCAGAAATGCTCTTTCCCCCGGAATTCCCAGAGGGATCAGCCTGATGCTGACATAGTCATATCCGGTCTTTGCGGCAATCCGGACCATCTCGGCTGGTGAGCACTCAAGCACGGTCAGATGGGCCAGGGAATATTCCTGTTTCATTGGCTTACCTCCACCTCGAGGTTGTTGCCCTTTCTTCTGTTGATAGTCAGAGATTTCAAACATAGCTGCCTCTGCTTTACTTCTGCGAGTCCCGGTCCATCAGCATGAACCGGGACTCTTTGTGTCATTCGAAGACAAGAGATTGATCGTTGTAAAACTCGCCGAACAGTTCTTCATCGCTCGGACGATCTTCTGGAATCGGCCGGCTGACCCAGGTGACGTTCATATAGTGTTTGAGGTGAACGTTTTCGTTGGTGATATTGCCGCCCCAGGTGCCGCATCCCATACTTGAGGTCATCGGCATGCCGTTGGTCAGAGACCCGGAGTTGGCCTTGGATTGTGGCTGGCGAACCATAACCCGGCTGACCGGCATGGCCATGGCGTGCATGTGGACATGCTCGTCATTGAAGCTGTAAATACCGCAGGAATGGCCGCGACCGCCGACTTTGTAGATCTCCTGCAGCCGTTCGATGGCTTTGTCATAGCTGCCGCTGTACTTGAAGATGCCGATGACCGGCGCCATCTTCTCTTTGCACCAGGGATACTCGGGGCCGATGTTGTCCTCTTCGCAGAGCAGCATGCAGCGGTCTTCCGGAATGCTGAAACCGGCTTTTTCGGCAATCGACTGGGCCGAGCAGGCGACGGTATCGACATTGCGATGTAGCTCGTCATCCCAGAGGACTTTGGTCAGTTTGGCTTTCTCTTCTGCATTACACAGGTAACCACCTTCAGCTTGCAGGCATTCAAGCATGTCGGCGTAAACGCTGTCGTGAATCATCAGGTTGCCGTCCGCACTGCAGCCGGAACCGTAGTCAGCTGTTTTACTTAAGCGGACGTTCATCGCTGCGGTCTTGACATCCTGAGCGGTCGTTTCGTCAAAGCACATGGTGGCGTTACCGGCACCGACCCCGTAAACCGGTTTACCGGAGCTGTAGGCGGCCTGGACCATGGCTGGGCCGCCGGTAGCGATCGACAGGTCGGCCTGACTCATCAGGTACTGGGAAGATGGAATGCTTGGTTTGTCGATGCATAGGAACAGGTCTTCCGGCAGGCCGACTTTTTTTAATGCGGCGCGCATAACGGCGATGGTTTCAAAGGTGGTCTGCTTGCTGCGTGGGTGTGGAGCGAAGATCGTTGCGTTACGCGCCTTGAGAGAATAAAGACCATTGGTCGGCGGTGTCAGGGCCGGGTTGGTAGTCGGAATCAGGCAGGCGACAACGCCAACCGGCTTGCCATATTTGGTGATTCCTTTTTCCGGGATCTCTTCGATAATGCCAACGCTTTTCTGCCGCAGGCAGTCGCGCAGAATGCCGATGATCTTGGCTCTTTTGTAGGGGCGGCCGGCACGGTCACCGAGACCGCTTTCATCGACGCCCATCTGAGCCAGCCGGGTGAAGGTCTTTTCGTTGGCCGCGGCCCAGGCTACAGCCTGAACAGCGCGGTCGATCGTCTCTTGATCGATATTTTCTATCTGAGCCTGCGCGGCACGGGCGCGAACGAATAATTCGTCAACTTTCTGTTTCTCTTCTTCAGTCAAAGTTTTTGCTGCTTTTGCCATGTGTCAACTCCTTATTGCCTTTTGTTTAGTTCAAACGAGACCGATCTAAAGTTTGTTAATATTTCAAAACTGCTTAAGTGTGACCTAGCAGTAAGGATTTGATCCTGAATGTTAGAATATGCTTTCATCGTTTATGTGTCAATCTAAATACTACTAAAAGGTACGACATGTTGCAGGATAGGACGTGCGACGGGGTGCAGTTGTCCTGTCCTTGACACTGCTGAGGTTTATTGCTGTTTTTTGAAAAACAATCCTTTGATCACCGGCCAGAGTCTTGTGTTGGAGAGAATCATGAACAGGACGATGATAGTCAGGACGCAGGTGATCGGGTTTCTGACCAGGTCCAGGAGGAACAGCCCGAAGTTGTTCTGGGTCGACATGATCGCCTGGCGGTAGGAGCTGTCCATCAAAGGGCCCAGAATGATGCCGAGGATGATCGGGGCGACCTGGTAGCCGAACATCTTGAACAGGTAGCCGAAGATGCCGAAGGCGAGCATCCAGTAGACGTCGGTCATGTTGTTGTTGATCGAGTAGGTTCCGACCACCGACAGGACGATGATGCAGGGGATTAGGATCCCTTTCTTGATCTCGACCAGCTTGGCGAAGATGCGGATGCCGGTCAGGCCGAAGACGACCATGAAGATGTTGGCCAGCACCAGGTTGCCGACCATGAACCAGAACATGTGCGGGGTGTCGACCATCATCATCGGACCCGGCTTGAGACCGTGGATGAACAGCGCACCGATAAACACCGCGGTGACCGCATCACCCGGAATGCCCAGGGTCAGCATCGGAATATAGGAGCCGCCGACCGCCGCGTTATTGGCCGATTCCGGGGCGATCAGCCCCTCATAGGCGCCCTCGCCAAAGGGGCGCGACGGGTTCTTGACTGTGCGTTTGGCATGGTCGTAGGCCATCAGCGAGGCGATATCGCCGCCGGTTCCCGGCAACGCGCCGATGATGACCCCGATCAACGAGGTGCGGATCGACAGCGGCAGATACTTGAGAATGACCTTCCAGGACGGCACGATCTTGCTGACATCCTGCTTGACCGGTTTACTCTTGATGGTGTGCAGCTGAAACAGCGCCTCGGCCACGCCGAACAGGCCGATCATGGCGATGACGAAGTGGATGCCGCCTAACAGGGAGATGGTGCCGAAGGTGAAACGTCCTTCCGCAGTCATCGGGTCCATGCCGACCATTCCCAGGGTCACGCCCAGGGCCCCGGCAAAGATCCCCTTAGCCATCGATTCACCGGACAGCGAGCCGACCAGCAAGAGTCCCATCAGGGCTAAGAGCAGGTAGTCGCGCGGGGCGAACTTGAGGGCGAACTCGGCCACCGTCGGTGCCGCCACGGCCAGGACGATGATGCCGATAAAACCGCCGACACCGGAAATCACGGTACTGATGCCGATCGCCTGGCCGGCCTCACCGCGCTGGGCCAGCGGAAAGCCGTCAAAGCTGGTAGAGATTGACGACGGCGCGCCCGGGATATTGAGCAGGATCGCCGAGCGCGAACCACCATAGACCCCGCCCATGAAGACCCCGACCATCAGGGCCAGAGCCGCGTTGATATCCCAGGAGAAGGTAAAGGAGATCAGGATCGAGACCGCCATGGTGACCGACAGGCCCGGAATCGCGCCGATATAGATGCCGGCGAAGGTGCCGCCCGCGGTTAAGAGCAGCAGCTGCCAGTTGGTCCAGGCCATGAAGAAATAGGAAAAAGCATGTTCTGTCACGTAAATACCCCTTTATCTTTATGGCAGCAGGACTTGAAAGAAGTAGAGAAAGATCAGGTAGATGCAGGCCAGGGTTCCGGCGCTGACCAGAACTGCCTTGAGCGGCCCGCCCCCTTTGAGAAAGAAGATCGAGGCGACCAAGAAGACAAAGGAGCTGGGCAGGAAGTGGGTCGGCTGAATCAGAGCCACGTAGGCGATACAGAGGATGGCGTAGACGACAAAGTCGCGGGTGAAGACCTCGTGGAGCATCTGTCTGATCTCAGCGCCGAAGCCGTCCTCGGTGGCCCGCTTTCTTTTGCGGTTACTCCAGATGACGGTCAGCATGGCAGCGACCATGACGGTGGTCGAAGCCAGGGGGAAGGTGCCCGGTGCGCTGATCTTGAAGCCGGAAATACGGTAGGCGATAACCAGCAGAACGATACTGGCCAGCAGGATCAGCAGGTCGTAATAGCTTTCTCCGGCACGGAGCCTGTTGCTCTCATGGTGACTCATGGGCGGTTCTCTCACTTTCTTTCGTCATGCACATTAAAGCCCCCTCCCGCCTTGTTTTGAGCGGGGCAGGAGGGGTATTTCAGGTTCAGCTTATGGTTTAGGAATGCCCAGTTTTTCTGGGGAAACCTTGGTTGCACCCGCATCGTGGAGCAGCCAGGTGGTGATGGAGCGCCACTTGTCGAGGAAGGCTTGTGCTTCATCACCGCTGATGTTCATCAGCACGGCTTCGTTGTTGGCAACGAACTCCTTGAAGCGGTCAGAAGAAGCGCCGCTGGCAAAGGCGCTGGTCAGTTTCTGTTTGATGTCGTCAGGGACATCTTTCTTACACCAGACACCAAAGAACGGTCCCCATGGTACATACTTATCAAAGGCCGGGTAGTCCTGGGTTATCGGTGCGATCTCTGCACCGGCTACGGTTATTGGCGCAGAGTCAACGACGGCCAGGGCTCTGACGCGGCCGGCGCGGATGTGTTCGCTGGAGGCGGAGATAACGGTCGGCATGAAGTCGATGTGGCCACCAAGCAGGGCGGTGATACCAGGGCCGTCTCCGGCAAAAGGAACCGATGCGACATCAAACCCGGTGACGGTCTGCATCAGCTTGCCGACAACATAAGGGACGCCGCCAGGACCGGTCGTGCCCATTTTGAGTTTGCCAGGATTGGCCTGGGCGTCTTCAATCAGATCCTTGAATGTCTTCCATGGTGTGTCGTTACGGGTGATGATGACAACCTGACCGCGAGCCAGGATGTTGACCGGATAAAAATCATCATAGCTGAGCTTTGAAAGGCCGAGGACTCCATAGAGCTGAGGGTTTTCAGCACCGTAGAGCAGGGTGTAGCCATCGGAGCGGCTACTGTAGACAAACTGGGTGGCAATGGCTCCGGTTCCGCCCGGCTTGTTGGTCAGGACGATGTCCTTGCCGAGGGCCGGTTCGACATTCGGAGTGACGGCACGGGCAAAATTGTCAGTCGAGCCGCCAGCGCCCCACATGATGACGCCCTGCAGGTCGCGGGTTGGATAATCCGCAGCAATAAGAGGTGAAGCGATAATCAGTAAAACAAATAGCATGAAACCAGACAGCTTGTAGCCCTTCATTTGTTGCCTCCATTGATGATAGGTGTGGTGACCAGCAGTTGTCAGGTGCCTCAGGATATATTTTACTCTATTTTTTTACTTTCGTTGGTTATCTCCTAAGCTGTTGCATCCTTTAGGGAAGGACACCGTCCTTTTCAGGAGGATATTTGTCGATGAGGTTGCTGTCAACATCTAAATAAAACGATATTTTGTCAAAATCGGCCCATTCTGGTGATCTGAAGGTCCGACTGCTAAAGGAAGTTATTGAGATTCTTGATGAAACAAAATTATATCGCTAAAACAGGGAAATATGAAAAAATGTATACCAAAGACTTTTTTCCGAGGTGTGCTATTGATTTAATGTCAAGAAAGGTCTAACCTACTTGGTGAAACAGTGGTCTGCTAGATAGGATGGAGGAAATATGAAGGCTGCAGTGTTAAAGGATTTAGGACGTATTGTTGTCGAGGATATTGATACGCCTGTCCCGCAAAAGGATCAAGTTCGAATCGCTGTGAAGTATGCAGCTCTCTGTGGTTCCGACAGTTCCGTCTTCACCGGTAAAATCCAGACCGGGCTTCCCGTTGTTCTTGGGCACGAAGCGATCGGAGTCGTTGAGTCTGTCGGTGCTGAGGTTGAGAACATCTATATTGGACAGCGGGTCGCTATTCATCCCAACTTTTTTTGTGGCCATTGTGACCTCTGTCAGAAGGGCATGACCAACCTATGTCGCAATAAGGTGCGTCTCGGTATCGATACCCATGGCGTCTTTGCTGAATATGTTGTTGTCCCTGCGCAGGCGGTCTGCCCGGTGCCTGATGCGCTGCCGGATGATGTTGCAATATTTGCCGAGCCCTTTGCCGTGGCCGTCCACGCATTCAATCTTGCTCAGGTCAAAATGCAGTCGCGAACCTTGATTTTTGGTGCCGGCGTCATGGGCCAACTGACCCTGCAGCTGGTTGAACATAACTGTGACAATATTACCATCTGTGATCTGATGGAGCCACGTCTGGAACTGGCCTCACGTCTCGGCGCCCGCCGGGCCGTTTCTAGTCAGGACGAGTTGCAGCCCCTCTATGGTCAGTTTGATGTCGTCTTTGAAACCAGTGGGGCGGTTGCCGCTCTTGAGCAGTCGATAAATCTGGCCGCTCCCGGTGGAACGATCGTTCTGCTCGGTATTCCGGGGAAGGATCATTCCGTTTCGACGGTACAGATTGTTCGCAAGGAGCTGTCGATCAGAGGCTCGATGATCTATACCGATGAGATTCCTCAATGTCTCGAGTACCTGAGTCAAGGCCGGATCAATAGCGAACCGTTGATTTCGGATCGGATTACCCTCGAACAGTTACAGGATGCCCTGGAAAATTTCGGAGCGCCTCAGCGTATGAAGGTTCTGGTTCGTGTCGCCGACTGAGGCATCTCTTTGATTCGGAAAAGGTAAGCTTATGGGTTCTGAAAAACTTGATGTCGTACTTGAAGACGAATGTTTAAGGGATGGATTGCAGGTTGAAAAACGGATTTTTTTTCTCGAGGAAAAACTGCAGATTTTTGACAGCCTGAAGAACGCTGGTGTCGGTCGTATTCAGGTCGGTTCATTTGTCAATCCCAAGCGTGTGCCGCAGATGGCCGACTCCGATGAGTTGATCCGAACCATATTGCAGCAGAATCCTCACGGGCCTCTAATTACAGCCCTGATTCTCAATGACAAAGGGCTTGGAAGAGCTCTCGATTGTGGTGTTAGGCACGTCAGCATGTCGGTCTCGGTGAGCAATACCCACAGCCTGAAGAATGCCGGAAAGTCCGCTGCAGACGCTCTTGATGCAATGACCGGTCTGATCACCCAGGCGGTAAATTCCGGGCTGACTGTGCGGGCTGGCCTGCAATGTTCGTTCGGCTGTGCTTACGAAGGACGGATTGCTGAAGCGGCCGTACTGAATGCTGCTGAAAAACTGGCAAGTGCCGGGGCCGCTGAGATCAACCTGGCCGATTCGACCGGGATGGGAAATCCTGAATCGATTCAGTCCCTGGTTGGTAAGGTTGGTAATGAATTTCCACAGGTTGGGCTGTCCCTGCATCTGCATGATACCCGCGGGTTGGGTATGGTCAATATGTACGCCGGCTATCGGGCGGGAGTCAGGGTGTTCGATGTCTGCACCGGCGGCCTGGGCGGTTGTCCTTTTATCCGTGGTGCAGCAGGCAATGTGCCGACTGAAGATGCTGTCAATATGTTCGATTCGCTGGGCGTCAAGACAGGTATTGACGTTAAGGCTCTCTGTGATACTGTAGGGCTCCTTGAAACCTTACTGGATCGTAAACTGTCCGGTCGGATGAAGACTGTCATTGCCTCAGGGGGATGTTATGGCGCAGCAGGATGTTGAAAAGAAGCCCTCGGCTGTCCCTATTGTAGATGCCGTTACCAAAGCACTGGAAATTCTCGACTGTTTTACCCCGCAGGAAACGGAACTGTCACTGAACCAGCTATGCGATAAAACCGGTCTGTACAAGAGCCGGGTGCACCGTTTGTGCGGAACTCTGATCCATTCCGGCTATCTGGTCAGGACCTCGAGGACCAACTATCGACTGGGACCGAAGTTGATGGTGCTTGGCAAGGTCTATGAGAAGACCAACTCGCTGCGTTCGATCGCGGTTCCGCTGATGCGCAAGCTGACTGCTGAAACCGGCGAATCTACAGCGCTGTTCGTCATAGATGGAACCAGGAGTATCTGTATGGCCCGTGAGATGGGTCATTCCCGTTTGGTTTACTCGATCAACGAAGGTGATTACATGGAACTGGCACCGACGGCTTCAGGCCGGACACTGCTGGCCTATTCAGATCCTGCTTTTGTTGAGAGGGTGCTCACCAGGGTGCAGATGGTTCGCTTTACTGAAAACACGATCATGGATTCCGGTGCGATAAAAGAGCGCCTGGCGTTGATCCGTCAGCGTGGTTACGACATCAATGATCAGGGGCGAGAAGAGGGTATCTCTGCGATAGCGGCTCCGCTTTTTGATTTTGACAACAATGTCCCTGCTGTTATTGCCATCGTTGGTCCTTCTCATCGCTTCAAGGAGGAAAACCGCGAGCGACTGATAAAGGGCTTGCTTGAAATTACGCGAGAAATGTCCCGTCTGATGGGCGAGGCCTGAGATTGGTTTTTTTTGAGAACAGAATGAAATGGGAAAGCCCGGTTCGAGTCAGATCCGGGCTTTCTCCGTATAAGGCTGTTATTTTTCGACCAGGCTCCGCAGGACCTCAAGAACGCTGGCATCCTGAACGTCATCGGTCATGAAGACATCGCCTAAATCGCGAATCAGAATATAGCGGACCTTGCCGTCCTTTTTCTTTTTGTCGTTGGCCATAACCTTGATGATCTCTTCAGGTTCCATCCCAACCGGAATACGAATCGGCAGAGCGGCAGAGGTCAGAACCTTCTCGATCCGTACGATCAGTTGCTTGTCGCAGAGCCCGAGTTTTGCCGACAGAGTGGCAGCGATGACCAGGCCGATGGCGACGGCTTCCCCGTGGTTAACCTGGTGATTGCTGAGCAGTTCGATCGCATTGGCGAAGGTATGGCCGAAGTTGAGCACGGCCCGGCGCCCCTGATCGTAAGGATCCTCTTGGATGATGTTGATTTTGACCTGTATTGCCTGGGCGACCAGTTCCTGCAGGGCGGAGGCTTCCTGGAAACCGCCATCGGCAGGTTTCCAATTACCCGACTCGATCTTTTTCAACAGGTCGGAATCGGCGATCAGGCTGTGCTTGATGATTTCGGCCATGCCTGAAGCGAAGGCTCGCGGCGAGAGGCTCTGCAGGGTTGCAACATCGGCAATGACGGTCTTCGGCTGCTTGAAGGCACCGATGATGTTTTTTCCTTCCGGCAGATCGATTCCCGTCTTGCCGCCGATGCTGGTGTCAACCATGGCCAGCAGGCTGGTCGGGCACTGGACGCAGTCAATACCACGCATGTAGGTCGCAGCGACAAAACCGGCAAGTTCACTGATGACCGTGCCGCCTAGGGCGATGATGGTGCCGCTGCGGTCGATGCCGGCGGCAAGTAGCTGCTGGTAGATCCTCTGGGTTGTCTCCAGGGTTTTATGCTGGCGACCTGGGGGAATGCTGATAATGACATCAGCGACACCGCAGCTCTGAGCATAGAGCGGGGCAACTGATTCATCGGTAATGATGGCGACCGGCCCTTCAATGTGAGCCAGATGATTGATGAAGGGGAGGATTCCTCCGCCGACAATGAATTCGTAAGCGGTAGATGGAGTCGAGATCTCAAGTCTGAGATCTTTTTTACCCTGAACGAATTCGCTCAGTTCATCGGCGATGTCATGCGGGTTGCGTTCCGAGGTGGTGAATTGGGAGAAGCGTCGGTAGCCTTTTTTGCGCTGTTCCAGCAGCTCGACGATATGTTCGAGCGGATTGGCGACCTGCAACAGTGGCCTGACGTTTGAATCTCCCGTGACCCTTTCAAGGATCTCTTCCGGGGTGGCGACCAGGCAGAATACCCGTCCTGTGGCACTTAAGGCAGCAGCGTTGGCCGGGTCGAGCATCATCCGTCCGCCGGTTGAAATGACCAGCCCTTTGCGTTTTGACAGCTCCTGGGCCAGGTTTGCTTCCTGTTGGCGGAAGGCGGCTTCCCCCTGGTCGCGGAAGTACTCGGCGATGGTGCAGCCGATCCGCTCTTCAATAAAGACATCGGTGTCGATGAACTCGTAATTGAGCTTATCCGCCATCAGGCGGCCGACGGTCGTTTTGCCGGTTCCCATGAAACCAGTCAGAATGATATTCGATTTTGACATGCGTGTTATTATCCTTCAAGCGCGACAATTCAGCCAAAACCATAGGTAAAAGATCAATACCTGTCAAGAAATTGAATATTTACCGCCCTGATAAATTCCTGCTGTTAGAATTTGATTTATGTTGTTTATTTCCTTGGCTTGTCATGGGCTTTCTGGCATAATCCCGATCTTTTCGGAAAGTTATTGTTTCTAAAGGACTTATTATATGTCAGACAAGATAAGAAATATCGCAATTATTGCCCACGTTGACCACGGTAAAACCACGTTGGTCGATGCCATGCTGATTCAGTCCGGGGTTTTCCGTGAGAATCAGGCGATTACTGAGCGCGTCATGGACAGCAACGATCTGGAAAAGGAGCGTGGTATCACCATCCTTTCCAAGAACCTGTCGGTCCAGCATGGTGATCTCAAGATCAATATCGTCGACACTCCGGGCCACGCCGATTTCGGTGGCGAGGTCGAGCGGATTCTCAAGATGGTTGACTCCGTTCTGCTGTTGGTCGACGCTTTCGATGGCCCGATGCCGCAGACCCGTTTTGTTCTCAAGAAATCTCTGGACCTGGGGCTCAAGCCGATTGTCGTCATCAATAAGATCGACCGTCCGGGGGCCCGTCCTGAAGATGTCGTCAACATGGTCTTCGACCTGTTCTGCGAACTGAACGCTAACGAGGAACAGCTCGAATTCCCGATCGTCTACGCCAGTGCCAAGAACGGTTACGCCAAGCTCGATCTGGACGATGAATCGGACAACCTCGAGCCGCTGTTTCAGACCATTCGTGATAACGTTGATCCGCCGACCGGTGATGCCTCCAAGCCGCTGCAGATGCTGGTCACCAGTGTTGCCTATAATAAGTTCATCGGTCGTATCGTCACCGGCAAGATCTTTAACGGTCGCGTCAAGGCTGGTGAAACTGTGGCGACCATCGACAAGGAAGGCAAGGTTGTCAATGGCCGTATCTCCAAGCTGCTCGGCTATCAGGGCTTGCAGCAGGTTGAGATCGAGGAAGCGATTGCCGGAGATATTGTTTCCATCGCCGGTTTCGAGGATCTTGGTATCGGTGAGACCATCGCTTCTGCTGAAAGCCCGGAAGCACTGCCTTATGTCGCCATCGACGAGCCGACCCTGTCGATGAACTTCATGGTCAGCAACTCTCCTTTTGCTGGCCGCGAAGGGAAATACGTAACCTCACGGAATATCCGTGACCGCCTGATGAAGGAGCTGCTGACCAACGTTTCCCTGCGCGTTGAAGACACCGACAATACCGACACCTTCAAGGTTTCCGGTCGTGGTGAGCTGCACTTGTCGATTCTGATCGAGAACATGCGTCGCGAAGGTTTTGAAATGTCGGTTTCCAAGCCGGAGGTTATCTTCCGTGAGATCGACGGCGTGCGTCATGAGCCGATGGAGCACCTGACCATTGATGTGCCGGAGGAATACCAGGGAACCGTCATCGAAAAGCTCGGAACCCGCAAGGCTGAAATGCTTTCAATGGTGCCGATGGACGGAACCAACCGTCTTGAGTTCAAGATTCCGGCCCGTGGCCTGATCGGCTTCAGGACCGAGTTTTTGACTGATACCCGCGGTACCGGTGTCATGAACCACACCTTTGACGAGTACGGTCCGCACAAGGGGCCGATAATTGGCCGTAAGAATGGCGTTTTGATTGCCATGGACGCAGGTGAAACCGTCGCCTACTCGCTGTTCGGTCTGCAGGACCGCGGCATCCTTTTTGTCGGCCCGGGGATTGATGTCTACGAAGGGATGATCGTTGGGCAGCATGCCAAGGAGAACGATCTTGTCGTCAACGTCAGTAAGGGAAAGAAACTGACCAACGTCCGTGCTTCGGGCAGCGACGATGCAGTGCGTTTGACCCCGCCGAAGGTTCTGTCTCTGGAGCAGGCTCTTGAATATATTGATGACGATGAGCTGGTCGAGGTCACTCCTAAGTCGATTCGCCTGCGCAAGCGTTACCTTGACGCCAACGAGCGCAAAAAGATGGAAAAGAAAACCAAAGGTTAATTAAAGCTGGGGCTGGAACTATAGTTCCAGCCCCAGACGTTTCATCTTCTCTACCAGGGTCGTGCGGTTGAGCCCTAACAGCTCTGCTGCACGTGCTTTCACACCTCGACTGATCAGTAGTGCCTGCTGGATCAGGTCCTTTTCAAGTTCCGCAACCAGAAGATTTAGGTTCACCCCGGCACTGGTCAGTTGTGTCGAGATCTTTTCCGTTTCCTTCAGGCTTTCTGCAATATCGGTCGGCAGATCGGTGTAGTGAATTACATTGCTGTCAGTCAGGGCTACGACCCGTTCGATGATATTTTCCATCTCCCTGACATTGCCCGGCCAGTCGTAGTTCTCCATGGCCTGGAGCGCATCGCTGTCGATGGTCATCTGGCGGTTCATCTCCTTACAGGTTTTTTCCAGAAAATAGCGGGCAAGCTGAGGTATGTCTCCACGCCGTTCCTTGAGGGAGGGGAGGTGTACCGGGATGACATTCAGGCGGTAATAGAGGTCTTCCCTGAAATTGCCTTTTTTGACCTGGTCCTGAAGATCGACGTTGGTCGCCGAGATCAGCCTGACGTCAAGTTCGATCCTTTTGCTTGAGCCGACTCGCTCAAATTCGTGTTCCTGCAGGACTCGCAGCAGCTTCATCTGCAGCTGCAGGGGCATGTCGCCAATCTCATCGAGGAAAATTGTGCCGCCGTTGGCGACTTCAAACTTTCCCGGCTTGTCGGCGATGGCACTGGTGAATGCGCCTTTGACATGACCAAACAGCTCTGATTCAAGCAGGTCGGCCGGGATTGCGCCGCAGTTGATGGCGACAAAGGGCTTGTTCTTACGCGGTCCGTTATAGTGGATTGCCTTGGCGACAAGTTCTTTCCCTGTTCCCGACGCGCCGAGGATCAGAATCGTCGAATCTGTAGCAACGACCTTTTCCATGCGACTGAATACCTTCTGCATTGCCTGGCTGGTGCCGATGATATTGTCAAAATGGTAACGGCCATGGAGTTGCTGGCGCAAGTACTGGTTTTCCAGTACCAGGCGGCTTTTCTCCAAGGCTTTGGCGACCTGCAGTTTGAGGCGTTCAATGTTGAAAGGCTTGGTGATGTAGTCGAGCGCCCCTTCCTTCATGGCCTCGACGGCGGTTTCCGCCGAAGCGTTTCCGGTAATCAGAATGACGGAGGTGTTAGGAGATTTCTCCTTGACCTGCTTGAGGATATCGATCCCGCTCACGCCCGGGAGCAGCAGATCGCTGATGATCAGGTCGTATTGTTGCTGTTGGATTCGCTGGAGGGCTTCCTCTCCGCTGTGGAAAAAATCAACAAGGTAGCCCGCTTTGCCCAGAAGGATAGACAGTGCTTTGCAGCTGTCAGGTTCGTCATCGATCAGTAAAATACGTGGTCTGTCTGACACGGAAGCCTCCTTGGCGTCATTTGATTGACGTTAACATGGTCCTATTGCATAGGCAAGTCGTATTTGGCACATTGGCGATGGATATATTTGTTGAAATTAATCTTCGTATTGGGTAATATTGCTAGACAGGTGGTGAATCATGATTATTTCAAGCAATGCTACATATTCATCTGGTTTCTTCCCAACTCTTCCTGAAAATGCAGATTCCACGACTTCCGAAGATACATCAACAACCTCTACTGCATCTGCCCAGGAGGAGACTGATCCGAACGTTCGGACTGAACCCGGTCAGAAACTGACAAAACCAGATGGCAGCCCGCGTGACACTTTTGAGTTGTCTCAGGAGGCTGAGGAGATTCGTCAGATGCAGGCGCGTGACAAGGAAGTACGTGCTCATGAGGCTGCCCATGCAGCGGCAGGCGGCAGCTTTGCAGGATCTCCATCCTTCTCCTATTCACGAGGACCGGATGGGCGTAGTTATGCTACGGGCGGTGAGGTCAATATCGATATCTCACCAATTCCTGGCGATCCTGAGGCAACCCTGCAGAAGGCCAATCAGGTCAGAGCTGCGGCGTTGGCTCCCGTTCAGCCGAGCGCACAGGATATGCGCGTCGCTTCGCGTGCTTTGACAATGGCCAGCGAAGCCCGTCAGGCTATCTCTAGCGAGGCTTCGGCCGTGCTGAATTCCGATATGACCTCTGATGGATCGGGCACAGAGCCTGGTCTTGCCGGTTATGCTGAGGAGAGCAATGACATCAGTGCCGGCGGTGGAGTGACCAGTCTCGATATTTTCGCCTGAATCTTTTCCGATTGTTTTTTCTCATATCTGTTTTAGGCTCTTGATATTCTTTATATTCTTGTCTAATGTGCTGAAAAACTCACAAAAACCCCGTGCCGTACAAGAAAATAAAACAACATTCTAGCTTGACAAAAATGCTGTTTTATTGTTTTTATGCCTTTTTTATGAAATTGTAAGCAATTGATATTCTAGGAGAACTCCGAGTGTAGTTGAGGCAGGAAAGAGTGCCTTGACTGCAGATAGCTTTAGTGTTTAGCAGGTTTTTGAGAGGTTTTTTTTATGGCAGTAAAACAGATTAAAAAGATTATGGTTGCGAACCGCAGTGAGATCGCGATTCGAATTTTTCGTGCCTGTGCGGAGCTGGGCATTTCCACGGTCGCTATCTACGCTGAGCAGGATCGCCTGTCGTTACACCGTTACAAGGCTGATGAAGCTTATCAGGTGGGCAAAGGCAAGGGCCCGATCGAGGCTTATCTGTCCATCGACGAAATCATTGATCTTGCCCGTAAAAAGGATGTCGATGCAATTCATCCGGGCTACGGCTTTTTGTCTGAAAATGCCGACTTCGCAGAGGCCTGCGAAAGGGCTGGCATCATTTTTATCGGTCCAACCCCCGAGATTCAGCGCCGCCTCGGCGACAAGGTTTCTGGCCGTCAGGTTGCCCTGGCTGCCGGAGTGCCGATTGTCCCTGGCACCGAAAATCCGATAAGAAGTGAGGAGGAGGCGCTCAAGTTTGCCAAATCATGCGGTTATCCGATTATAGTCAAGGCGAGTGCCGGTGGTGGCGGCCGCGGCATGCGCGTCGTCAACAACCAGAAGGAGCTTCTCGAAGGGCTGAAGAGCGCCGCTTCCGAAGCGAAGGCCGCCTTTGGTGATGCGACCGTTTTTCTGGAAAAATATATTGAAAAGCCTAAGCATGTCGAGGTTCAGATCTTCGGCGACAAGCACGGCAACCTGGTACATTTCTACGAGCGCGACTGTTCGATCCAGCGTCGTCACCAGAAGGTTATCGAGATCGCTCCTTCTCTTTATCTGACTGAAGAAAAACGCCAGGAACTCTGTGAGTACGCATTGAGAATCGGTAGTGAGGTCGGTTACATCAATGCCGGTACCGTCGAATTCCTGATGGACAAGGACGGAAACTTCTACTTTATCGAGGTCAATCCACGCATCCAGGTTGAGCATACTGTCACCGAGCTGGTCACCATGCGTAACCTGGTTTCCGCCCAGATCCGGGTTGCTGAAGGGTACAAGCTGTCAGATCCCCAGATCGGTATCAAGGGGCAGGACGATATCGAGCTGCGCGGTTATGCGATCCAGTGTCGGATTACGACAGAGGACCCGACCAACAGCTTTTCACCTGATTTCGGGACGATCAAGGCCTATCGTTCGCCGGCCGGTTTCGGCGTGCGTCTTGATGCAGCTGCTGGTTATTCGGGTGCCGTTATTACGCCGCACTACGACTCCCTGCTGGTCAAGACCTCAACCTGGTCGCTGACCTTCCATGATGCTGCGCAGATCATGCACCGCGCTCTGCAAGAGTTTCGGATCCGCGGCGTCAAGACCAATATCGGTTTTCTTGAGAATGTTGTCACCCACCCGACCTTTCTGGAAGGGAAGTGCGATACCTCGTTTATCGATCAGCATCCGGAGCTGTTCGAAATGGCGGTCAAGAAGGACCGCGCCAATAAGATTCTCAACTATATCGGAGATGTGACGGTCAATGGCTTCGGTGGGATTGCGCCGGCAAAGGCCCTGCATTTTTCCGGTTTGCGCGAGCCTGAAATTCCATCTATCCCCTACGGTAAGCCACACCCGCGCGGAACTCGCGATATTCTGCGTGAAAAAGGCCCTGAGGGGCTGGCCCAGTGGGCGCGAGATCAGAAACACCTGCTGATCTCTGACACGACCATGCGTGATGCCCATCAGTCCCTGGTGGCCACCCGTTTCCGGACCTTTGATCTGGAGCGCATTGCCGAGGCAACCGCCCATCTTGGCGGCGGACTGTTCTCGCTCGAGATGTGGGGCGGTGCAACCTTTGACGTTGCCATGCGTTTCCTCCATGAAGATCCCTGGGAGCGGCTTGACCGGCTACGTGAGAAGATTCCGAATATCCTCTTTCAGATGCTACTGCGCGGCTCCAATGCCGTCGGTTACACCAACTATCCCGATAATGTCGTCCAGGAGTTCGTTGCCAAAGCTGCCCAGGGAGGGATCGATGTCTTCCGGGTCTTCGATTCGCTGAACTGGACCAAAGGGATGCAGGTGGCCATGGAGGCGGTGCGCAAGAATAATGCGCTCTGTGAAGCGGCGATCTGTTATACCGGCGACATTCTCGATCCAAAGCGTGACAAGTATCCGCTGAGCTATTATGTCAACATGGCCAAAGAGCTTGAGAAGATGGGCGCGCATATCCTTGCTATCAAGGATATGGCCGGACTGATCAAGCCGTTTGCCGCAGAGAAGCTGGTCAAGGCTCTCAAAAACGAGGTTGGGCTGCCGATCCATCTGCATACCCACGATACCTCCAGTAATGCCGGTGCGATGCTGCTGCAGGCGACCCAGGCCGGATGTGACATCGTTGATGCCTCGCTCTCGTCGGTTTCCGGCCTGACCGCGCAGCCGAATATGAATGCTCTGCTTTCCGCTCTGGAAGGGACCATGTGGGATCCGAAGCTGGATCGTGAGGGATTGCAGCAGCTGGCCAACTACTGGGAGACCTGCCGGACCTACTATGCGCCGTTTGAGTCGGAGCTGCGCAGCGGTACAGCCCAGGTTTATGAGCATGAAATACCGGGCGGCCAATATTCAAACTACAAGCCGCAGGTTGAAGGATTCGGTCTTGGTCATCGTTGGGAAGAGTGCAAGCGGATGTATCGCAAGGTCAACGACATGTTCGGTGATCTGGTCAAGGTTACGCCGTCTTCCAAGATCGTCGGTGACATGGCGTTGTACATGGTGCAGAACAATCTGCAACCGGAAGACGTCTACCGTAGAGGGCAGGATCTGACCTTTCCGCAGAGTGTCGTCGATTTCTTCAAGGGGATGATTGGTCAGCCGTACGGTGGCTTCCCTTACGAACTGCAGAAGATTATCCTCAAGGGAGAAAAGCCGCTGACCTGCCGTCCGGGAGAATTGCTCGAGCCGATCGATTTTGTTACCAGGAAGGGAGAGCTGGAGAAGAAGCTGGGGCATGACCTGCCGGAGCGCGAGGTTCTTTCCGCAGTTCTCTATCCAGGTGTTTACGAGGAGTTCGATCGTTTCCGTCAGGAGTATGGCGATACGTCGCTGCTGCCGACGCCGCTGTTTTTTTACGGGCTGGATATAGGCGACGAAGTCAATATCGAGATTCAGCCGGGGAAGACCCTGATCGTCAAGTTGAATGCCATCGGACGGGTGCGTGAAGATGGTACCAGATTTATCTATTTTGAATTGAACGGCGAGCCGCGTAGTACTACAGTGCGTGACCGTTCCGTAGAAACTGAGATCGCCAGCAACCGTAAGGCTGATCCTGACAATGGTCATGAGGTCGGTGCGCCGATGCCGGGCAAGATCTTCAAGGTCATGGTCAAGGCTGGAGATGAGGTCTCGGCTGGAGATGTTCTGCTGGTTACCGAAGCGATGAAGATGGAAACCAACGTCAAGGCGAAAAAGAATGGTGTGGTCTCCGAACTGCTCTTTGGTGAAGGGGATCAGGTTGATCAGGGGGACCTGCTGGTGATTGTGGATTGACCCTCCTCTGGGTAAGACTGGTATGAATTGAAAGGCCGAAGCGATTTTTCGCTTCGGCCTTTTTTTCTTGTGACAACTTGCACTTTGTCTCTCTGGATTTCGAGTCGTGCTCTTGCGCTCCCGCTCTGAGAGGAGGGGCGGGGTTGGTATCAGTTAGGGAGCGGGGACTCCGGCAGATCTGCGACGGCGGCTTCCAGTAGTGAACGAATCTCCTGGCTGTCTGCCTTGTCGAGGGCCTGGCCGGCGACGGCTTGAGCCTGCTCTGAGCTGATGCGCCTGATCAGATATTTCAGTTGCGGTATATAGGGGGCTGACAGCGAAAATTCGTGTATCCCCAGTCCGATCATGGCGTACAGGCAGATCGGATCGGTCGCCATTTCGCCGCAGACGCAGACGCTGATATTCTGCTCACGGGCGGCTTCGGCAATGCCGTGAAGCGAGAGCATGACAGCCGGATGCAGGGGGTCGTAGTATTTTTCGACCTTGGAATTCGAGCGGTCTGCTGCCAGCAGATACTGGATCAGGTCGTTGGTGCCCAAGGCGAAGAAGTCGACTTCCTTGGCCAGGTGGCGGGCGATGCGCACCGCTGCGGGGACTTCAATCATGGCCCCGAGCGGAACCTTGTCAGAGAAGGGGATTCCTTCGTTGCGCAACGATTGCTTTGCTGTCTCGACGATCTCCTTGCAGGTCCGTATCTCTTCCATGTTTGAGATCATTGGAAAGAGCAGCTTGACCGGGCCGTGGAGCGCAGCCATCAGGATGGCTTCGATCTGGGTCTGAAAGATCTGCCTGTTTTCCAGGCTGATTCGCACGGAACGCCAGCCCATGAATGGATTATCCTCGTCCGGCATGGCGAAATAGGGGAGGACCTTGTCTCCGCCGATATCCAGGGTGCGGATGGTAACCGGCAGGCCGTCGAACTCCTGGATGATACGCTTGTAGAGCAGGTACTGGTCCTGACGATCTGGAAATGATTTCCTCGTCATGTAGGGGAATTCGGTACGGTACAGCCCGACGCCTTCGGCGCCGTTCTGCTGGGCGATGCTGACGTCACTGACCAGGCCGATGTTGGCACGCAGGCTGATCTTTACCCTGTCGCTTGTTTCGGCGGGAAGATCACGCAGGCAGCTGAGCCGCTCCTGTTCCTGTTGGCGGTCCTGTTCGAGGCGCTGATATTCCTCGATGACGGTCGGATGCGGATTTTGGTAGACAGTTCCGGTGTTGGCATCCAGGATGACCGTGACATCGGGCTGGATCAGTGAGGTTGCGCCTTTGACGCCGATAACCGCAGGAATGCCCAGCGCCTTGGCCATGATTACCGAATGGGCATTGGCTTCATTCGACTCGAGAATCATTCCCTGGATCTTTTCGTGGTCGAGAATCGCCATATCGGAAGGAAGCAGGCGTTTGGCGACCAGGATGCCGGGGTGGTTGAGGTGCAGGCCGTCGGTCGGTTTGCCGGTCAGGTTGGCAAGCAGCCGCCGACCGATATCTTCCATATCCGCAGCTCGCTCGCGCAGGTAGGCGTCCTCCATCTGGCCGAAAGCGTCGATATAGTCGCCGATAACTTTTTTCAGCGCGTATGGCGCGCTGTGCCCTGCGTCGATTTTGCTGTGCAGGCGATCGATAAAGCCGCGGTCTTCGAGAATCATCAGGTGGGTGTGGAATATGGCCGCGTCTTCCTGGGTCAGCTTTTCGGCAACGCGCTTTTCCAGATACAGGGTCTGGATCCGAGTCTGGCGCAGGGCTTTGTCGAGCAGGCGGGTTTCGTGCTCGGAATCAACGTCGCATTCTTCAAGGATATCGGCAAAGCCGTACTTCTGGTCAATGACATTAGCTGGACCGATGGCGACTCCCGGATAGGCCGATTTGCCGCGGATTGTCTGGGGTTGCGCGTCCAGGGCTGCATCGACTGATTCCAGCTGTGGTTCGGCTGGTTCCAGCATGGGCAGTTGGAACTGGTCGATGGCATCGAGCAGGCGTGCGTTAACGACGATCGAGGCGACCTGAAAGGCAATGGTCGATAAGGTGGCTAGTTCTTCTTCGCTAAAATCGTGCGAAATCTTGGTCTGGATAACCAGGACGCCGATAGCGTGATTCCTGTCAAGGAGCGGAATTCCGACAAAGGTGTGAAATTTCTCTTCGCCTGTTTCCGAGAAGTAGCGGTAGGCTGGATGGTTCTGTGGTTCCTGGAGAGCCAGTACCTGCTTCTCGGCCGCAACTGTACCGGTAAGGCCTTCGCCGATTTTCAGGCTGACTTTTCCAATCGCTGCCTTATCGAGACCTCTGGTCGCCCGCAAGGTGAGGGTCAGGTTGTCACTGTCGAGCAGGTAGAGAGAGCAGACGTCCGACTTCGCTCTTTGGGCAACGAGATCAACGATATTGGTGATGGTTTCGTTGAGGTCGTGAGACTTGAGAATGATCGCGCTGATGTCCTGCAGGGTGCTCAGGCCAAGGCGGCGGTCAGATTTCTTTGATTGGGTCGATTTCATTGGCAGACAAGAATCATAGAAATAGGTTCAGAATGAGTGGTTATTATATCTTAACTGACAATCATAAGCGAATTAAAAAGGGTAAAAAAATACCGCCAAGGGGAGAGAGGTTCCTTGGCGGTTAAAAGGGATATACTGAAAACCGTCCGGGCGGGAACGGTCTTACCCCGTACATGTGCCGTTGTTATACGCAGGAAGTGTGCCAGTTTTTGGATTTCGGCAAAAAAGCTGAAAAAATGTCGACATCTATCCATTAAAGCTCCCTGTCTCCTGTACTATTTCTTTCTTGCTGGCGCTGTGTGTGAGCCTATGCTTTTATTTTAATTTTAGAATTATGTGCCGCTGATGGCTCAATGAGGATCTTTATGTGCAGGGAGTGGCACATCTACTTGAAGTCCTGTGCCGAGATTCTGTTTCGCTCCATGATACGATAGAAGGTTCTGCGCGGGATCGCTGCCAGTTTTGCTGCTTTTGTCACGTTGCCGCCCGTTTCCTTGAGCAGGCGGTTCAACAGTTCTGCTTCCACTTTGCCCAGTTGCTGCTGGCGGCGGACTTGCAGATTGTTGTCGAGGTCGAGGGCTGTTTCGCTGCCGGCGATCAGTCCGGCAACCGCATTTGGCAGCTGTTCAAGGTGGATTGTTTCATCGGAGGACAGGACAATTGCCCGTTCGATGATATTCTGCAGCTCGCGGATATTGCCTGGCCAGTGATAGCAGGACAGGGCTCGTCTGGCATTGTCGTCGATATTGTGGACCGGCTTGTTCAGTTTGCCGGCAATGGTGACAATAAAGTGATCGATCAGTTGGGGCAGAGCGGACAGTCGACTGCGCAGTGGTGGCAGGGTGATAGTAAAAACATTTAGCCTATAGAACAGGTCTTCTCTGAACCAGCCTTCACTGATCCCGTCTTCCAGGATGCGGTTGGTTGCGGCTATGACCCTGATGTCGACCTTGATTGTTTTGGTGCTGCCGACCGGTTTTATCTCTCCGTTATCAAGCACTCGCAGCAGTTCCGCCTGCAGTTTTGGAGAGATATCGCCGATTTCATCGAGGAAGATGGTGCCGCCACTGGCTGTTTCGAACAGCCCTTTCTTGTCGGTAATTGCGCCGGTAAAGGCCCCCTTCTTGTGGCCGAAAAGCTCACTCTCAAGCAGGTTGTCGGTCAGGGTCGTACAGTTGACGGTCAGCAACGGCCGGTCAGCCCGCTGGCTGGCCTTGTGGATTTCCCTCGCTGTCAATTCCTTGCCGGTGCCGCTTTCGCCGCGAATCAGGACCGTTGTCGGGGTCGGGCCGACCTGTTTGATCAGATGTAGAACTTCTTGGGTGTGTCGGTCGGCGCCAATGATACGGGTTCCTGCATGCTGCTGGTCGAGGGCGCGTCTGGCCAGTTCATACTGCTGTTCCAGCTTGGTTCTGTCCTGTTCGAGACGGCGAATCGAGTAGGGGAGGCACATCTTTTTGTCGGCGAGGCCCTGATAGGCGGCGATCGCATGTTCACGACAGGTTGGGTAGCCGCAACTGCCGCAATTCAGTTCATCGTTTTCGCTGAATTTGTCGGTTTCGAGCAGGATTCTCTTGATCATTTCGCCGCTCGGACGGTCCATGACCTGCATCCTGTTGCTGAAGTTGCGTCTCAGATCGATTTCTTTGTCGCTCAGATAGTGGGGCGCAGTCGCATAGGGGATCTCCTGGTGAATGTAGTTGAAGATCAGGTTGCGCTTCGAGAAAGAGGTCAGGCGATTGGTGCGTCCGGGTCCGCCGATGCAGCCGTTTTTGCAGAATCTGACATCGACAAATTTGGGTTTAAGCCGTTCGGCGGCCAGGTCGCGGATGACGTCGAGGCTGTTCTGTTCGCCGACGGTGGAAATGAAGTCGGGGTCAAGGCGATCGTTGTTGAAATCGAAGTTATGCGTCGGCCCGCCGATGATCGAGAAGCTGCGACCTTTGCTGGTGGGGCGCCCGGAAATCGGTGTCTTTTTCAGGCGGAACGGATCAATTTTGCGCACCTTGAGCATCAGATTCAACTCTGCGTAGGTCAGCACCGTGTCGATCGCATCGTCGACCTCCTCCGAGAGGATTTCAAATTTTCCGCCGATGCAGGAGCTGATATAGACGACCCTGGTGTTGGCTCCGCGATGGCTTTTGATAAAGCGGCCAATGGCGATCATCGGCGAAACAACGGGGACCAGATTCTTCAATAGTTGGGGGTAGTGTTTTTCGATCAGGTCGATGATAGACGGGCAGTGGCTCGATATCTGCGGGGTCTCGTGGTGTTCTTCGATGGAGCGGCGATATTCCGGGGCGATCAGTTCGGCGCCGGCAGCCCCCTCGAGGACCTCGTCAAAGCCGAGCTGGTGGAGGGCAGTGACCATTCTGGCGGGATTCAGGTCGTGGAAGAAGGCAGTAAAGGAGCAGCCCAGTACGGCGACAACGGGGAACGGGCCGTTGAGGAGTTTCTCCGTGTCCTGGATCGCATCGTTGAGAACCTTGGCATTCTGGGAGCAGGACTGGATGCAAGTACCGCAGCCGATACAGCGATGTGGAATGATTTCAGCGGCGTCTTTGAAGATGCCGATCGCCTTGGTCGGGCAGTTGCGCACGCAGGCATAGCAGATCCGGCAGCGTTCGCGGATGGTTGAGATCGGTGTGGTTTTCTGTGTCAGTGGCATCTGTTTCCCCGCCTTGAGATTGTGTGATGGGGGATTGTGTCACTGGTGGCACATTGTGTCAAGCTGATCTCAGCAGCGTCTGTGCTGACCAACCAACTGGTCATGATGACAGGCGACCAGGTGCTGAGGTTCAATCTCCTGTAGTTTCGGCTTGACGCTCTGGCACAGTTGATCGGCGTAGGGGCAGCGCGGGTGAAATGGACAGCCCGGCGGCGGTTCGACCGGCGAGGGAATCTCTCCGCTCAGGGCGACCGGCCTCGGTGCAGCTGGGTCCGGCACCGGCACAGCATTGAGCAGTGCTTCGGTGTATGGATGGCGTGGCGCCCGGTAGAGCTCTTCGGCACTGGTCAGTTCGACGATTTCACCAAGATACATAACAGCGATCCGGTCGCTGATATGTTCAATGACGGCCAGATCGTGAGCGATGAACAGGTAGCTGAGATTGTAGCTGCGCTGAATTTCCTTGAGCAGGTTAAGGATCTGGGCTTGAACCGACAGGTCGAGGGCGGAGACCGGCTCATCGGCAATAATCAGTTGCGGTTCGACGGCAATCGCACGGGCAATGCCTATCCGTTGCCGCTGGCCACCAGAAAATTCATGCGGGTAGCGATCCAGTGCTTCTTCGTTCAGGCCGACCTGGTGTAGCAGCTCCAGGCAGCGTTGGCGCAGTTGGGCACCTGTGGCAAGGCCGTGAATCTGCAGCGGTTCGGCGAGGATATCAGCGATCTTCATGCGAGGGTTCAGGGATGAGTAGGGGTCCTGAAAGATCATCTGTAGCTGGCGGCGATAGGGGCGCATCGCTCTGCGGCCGAGTTTGCTGAGATCTGTTCCGTTAAAAAGGACCTCTCCCCGGTCGGCTTCGATGAGCTGCATGATCAGTTTGCCGGCTGTCGACTTGCCACAGCCGGATTCGCCGACAATCCCCAGGGTCTCCCCCTGGTTGAGGCTGAAGGATAGGTCGTTGACGGCGACCAACAGGTCTTTTTTGCCTTTTTCTCCGGAGGCGATAGAGAAGGATTTTTTCAGGTTTTTTACGACAAGCAGCGGCACGTTTATTTCCTCCAGCATCTGACCCAGTGGTCATTCTCAAGAACTTCCATTTTCGGAGCCTGTGTCGGGCACTCTAGGCAGGGCTGAGGGCAACGGGCCAGAAATAGACAACCTTCATGTTGTTCCTTGAGGTTCGGCAGGCTGCCCGGGATGGTTGGCAGGTCCTGCTTCCGACCAAGCCGTGGTACGCAGTTGAGCAGTCCCCTGGTGTATGGGTGTGCCGGGTTACTGAAGACCTCTTTGACCGGGCCGTATTCAACGAT
Source organism: Geopsychrobacteraceae bacterium (assembly GCA_963677215.1). GTDB lineage: Bacteria > Desulfobacterota > Desulfuromonadia > Desulfuromonadales > Geopsychrobacteraceae. Next base: position 3,759,261 of record OY781919.1, on the reverse strand, counting down.
TTTCCCAGCATACATGACCGCGATCTTGTCGGCGTTACCGGCCACGACCCCAAGGTCGTGGCTGATCAGCAACATGGTCGTCTGAAATTCCTCCTGCATCTGACGCAGCAGGTCCATGATCTGGGCCTGGATGGTAACATCGAGGGCGGTGGTCGGTTCGTCAGCAATCAACAGTCTTGGCTTGCAGGCAAGGGCCATGGCGATCATTACTCGCTGGCGCTGGCCGCCGGAGAGTTGGTGCGGATATTCGCGCAGCCGTCTCGTCGCATCGGCAATTCCGACTCTGATCAGCAGTTTTGCGGCCTGGGTCAGGGCTTCGCTTTTCGTCATTTTGCGATGCAGACGCAGGACTTCGGCGATCTGTTCACCGATGCGCAGTACCGGGTTTAGTGAGGTCATCGGTTCCTGGAAGATCATCGATATTGCATTGCCACGGATTTTGCGCATCTCCTCTTCCGATAGCTGCAGTAGGTCCTGGCCATCCAGTTCGATTTTGCCGGCAACGATCCTGCCCGGTTCCGGCAGGAGCCTCAGCAGGGAAAGGGCTGTCATCGATTTTCCGCATCCTGATTCGCCGACTAGAGCCAGGGTTTCCCCCTGGTTTATGGAAAAACTGACTCCGTCAATCGCCTTGAGGACTCCACTGCGGGTATGGAAATAACTTTTCAGGCCGGTAACGGCTAAGCGTTTACTCATGTATTATTCCGTTGAGGAAGTCGTTTTTCTTTGTGTACACTCTAGGTTTCGTTGGCGTCAATCCGTCCGCATCCGTCAGAAAATGAGAGACTGGCTGGCATTATGCCTAGAATCTGACAATAATATAAAGCTGTCGGTGATTTCAAACAGGAACAAATGCCGGGTTGCCGGTATTTTTGTTCAGCCATCTGATATTTTTTTATGAAAGCATCATACCATGCAAACTGAATACGTCGATCTTCATATCCACTCGACCTGCTCGGACGGTTTCTTGCGTCCTGAAGACGTCGTCGCTGCCGCGGCCGGCCTTGAAATGGGGGTGATCGCTCTGGCTGATCACGACAATATCGATGCGATCGTTCCGGCCCGTCAGGCGGCCATGGGCTTTGGTATCAATGTCATTCCAGCCGTTGAACTTTCGACCCAATGGCGCGAACATACCGACATGCACCTGCTCGGCTATGGCTTCGATTATACCTCTGGCGAATTGCAGGCCGAGCTGAAGGCCTTTCAGGATTTTCGTGAAAATCGTTCGGCTCAGATTGTCGAGCGGATCAATCTGAAATTGAAAGACGAACAGCGGTCTCCTCTCGATATTGAAGAGATCTACGCTTCGGCTGATGGTACGATCGGCAGGCCCCATATCGCCAGAGCTTTGCGGGCAGCCGGTTATGCGACAAGCAATGATGATGCCTTTGATCGCTACCTGATCCCCTGTGATGTCCCTAAGCGCTATTTCCCGGCCGACAAGGCGATCGATCTGATTCATCGCATCGGTGGAATTGTGGTGCTTGCTCATCCGCCTTATCTGTGCCGCAACCGCAGTCAGTTGCGGACGGTTATGCTCGAGCTCAAAGGCCTGGGCCTCGACGGTATCGAGGCGTACAATAACGGCGTCGGGATAGAAGGGATCAACTGGCTGATCAACTTCGCCAGGGCTAATGAACTGATCGTCACTGGTGGTTCTGATTTTCATGGCGACCCGGACGCTACCATTGAGATCGGTCGTGGCGCCCATGGCAACCCAGTTCCCTATGCCTGTGTCGAAGAGATTCGCCAGTCCCTGGAAAGACGCGGTTCGCGGCTTGATTTCTGATTCTTTTCATCATGCCCGGCGGATGATTTCGACTAGCAGTGCTGCGGTCTTGACCATGTCATCGACCTTTACCTGTTCGTTGATGGAGTGGACCTTATCCATACCACAGGCCATGATGACCATCTCAATGCCGTTGGCATTGAAGATGTTGGCGTCAGAGCCACCGCCGGCCGAGCGGATCTGCTGCGGTCGGTTCAGGACTTCACCCGCCTGCCGGATGATGCTGATGATCTCCGAGTCCTGATCGACATTCATGGCCGGGTAATCATCCTGAATCTCGACCTCCAGCCTGGCCTGTTTGAGTTCGTTGCCAATCTGGACATGGGCAGCAGCAACTTCCTCATTCAGGGCAGCAAGAATTCGCCCGGTATATTCTTCAAGCTTGTTTTGATCGTGGCTACGTGTTTCACCGTTCATCGTGACGTGATTGGGGATGATATTGGCGGCCTGTCCGCCGTGGATGGTGCCGATATTGGCTGTTGTTTCGGCATCGATTCGTCCCAGCGGCATGCGAGCGACCGCCCGTGAGGCAATCTGGATAGCTGAAATGCCCTGTTCAGGGCAGAAGCCGGCATGGGCTTCGTGACCATAGATGTCGATTTTGAAGCGTTTGGCGGCGGGTGCTTTGTGAATGACGATATCGGTTCCGGTGGTGTCGAGCGCGATGCCCCGTTTCCCTTCCAATAGCGAGAAATCGAGTGCCTTGGCTCCAAGCAGCCCCTGTTCTTCACAGATGGTGATGACGACTTCAAGAGGTACATGGGGAATCTGCTGTTCTTTGAGAACTTCGATGGCTTCGATAATCTCGACCAGTCCGGCCTTGTCGTCAGAGCCCAGGATGGTGTCGCCGGCGCTGGTGAAGATGCCATCCTTCAGGATCGGTTGGACGTTCTGTGCCGGAGTAACGGTGTCCATGTGGCCGGACAGGATCAGAGGCTCTCCCTGGCGGGTTCCGCTGAAGCGGGCGATCAGGTTGCCGCTTTCGCTGTCGACCACTGCCCCGGCAGTATCAAAAATAACCTGAGCTCCCAGTTGTTCGAAACGCTGCTTGAGGTAGACAGAGATAGCGCCTTCTTTGAAAGATGGGCTGTCGATGGACGCCTGGCGCATAAATTCATCACAGATACGTAGTTCATTGATCATCGGAGTTATCCTTTAGTCGTTTTGTCAGATCTGAATAATCTTGGCTGTCGATTGAGATTTCAGCAAATAATAATAACAGGTTTGCCGACCGTTCTGTTTCTGACCGTGACATCTGTATTCTAGAATAATCTGTATATCAGCCTGGATGCAATTAGACAAAAGGTTTCGCCTTCGAAGAACGTTAGGTGGTTGATTGTTGGCGAGATTGTGATACAGTCTTATATTTGGGTGATGTTCCTGTTGTTGTCGGAGAGCTTGAAGCAGGAGGATTGTCCTGAGATTACCGCCTGTTATCGGAGGGGGATAGCTGGCATTTGCGTATATTGTGTTGATCGGCGATGATGCCTTGATCTTGTCTTGTCGTCGCGATGATAAAACTGGAAGGCTTGGTGCCGAAGCCTATATTGGGAACGCTTGACGAAGCGTTTTGAAAATGAAAAACCAAAATGAAAGGTTCCACGGATGGAGAATGAAAAGTTGCCACAGGGGTCCCCTCAGCAGGAAAAAAAATTAAGCGTCATCGATATCTCTAAAAAAGCCAGACAACGTCTGCGCTCAAGACGTTTTTCGGAAGCCAGAAGTCTCTTCAGTACCGGTCTGGAGATGGAACCGGAAAATCCTTACCTGTTGTCCGGTATGGGGGATGCGTGCCGTGAGTTACGGGACTATGACGGCGCAGAGAAATGCTATACCAAATTACTGGATATCGATACGACAAACCTGTTCGCACTCCGTGGCCTTGGTGATGTCTACAAAAAACAGGAACGCCATAGCGAGGCTATAGCCCTGTGGGACCGTTATCTGATCCTGCGGCCGCAGGACAAGCACGTCATGACCCGTATCGCTGACAGCTATAAAGCCCTTCAGCAATTCGACAAGGCAGAAAATGTCTATCAGCAGATTCTGGATATTGCACCCCGCGACCGTTACGCGTTGACTGGTCTGGGCGATCTGCTGCACCGCATGGGCAAGGATGAACAGGCGATCAGAACTTATGAAAGAGTCCTGAGCTTTGATGAGAACGAACTGCATATTCTCACTATCATCGGTAAGCTGTGCTGGAGAATAACCGATTTTGAAAGTGCCGAACTCTACTTCAGGCGCGCTCTCAAGGTCGATCCGGATAACCCCTATGCTCTGTATGGTCTGGGCAACTGCTGTCGCTGGCATCGCAAGTATGAAGAAGCGATCGCCATCTGGATGAAGATTCTCGAGACATCAGAAGGGACCCAGGCCCTGCATACGCGGATGGGTGACGCCTACTATCACCTCGGTCAATTCGCACCGGCTGAAAGCTCATACCTGCGGGCACTGAATTTTGGCAGCGATCCGTTCTCAACCGTCGGTCTGATTTGTCTCTATGCCGAGCAGGGGGAATGGAGCAAAGCGTTTCTCTACTTCATCCGCATGATCGAAGATGAAAACGAGATTGCATCCCGTCTCGATCTTCTCGTCAAGCGCTTCGTGCGTTCCGGACAGCGCAGTATCATGCTCGACCTGTTTCAGAAACTGATCAATGAGGTTCCGTTGCAGCAGAAGCTCAAGGACGAACTCGAAGGGCACCTCGACGGCCAGAGCTGATAGCGGGTGCGGCCTTGAACTATCTGGCTCATCTCTACTTCTCCGACGCGAACGCCCTTGCCTGGGCAGGATCGCTGATGGGAGATTTTCACAAGGGTCCGAACTTTGGTGATATGCCGGCCCAGTTGGTCCGGCATATCCGTCTCCATCGTTTTGTTGATTCCTATACGAATCAGGACCCTGATTTCAAGATCAGCTGCAGGCGCCTGAATCCTCAATTGCGATTTGCCAGAGGTATCGTGATCGATGTTTTTTACGATCATTTTCTCGCCTGTCACTGGGATCGCTTTTCCGCGGTCGGGCTGGAACCATTTGCCGCTGCTGTCTATGCCGGGCTTGAGTCCCAACGGGCTGCGTTGAATCGCGGTCTTTTAAATATCCTTCCCCATATGATTGCCAATGACTGGCTGTCGTCCTACCGCTTGCCCGAGATTGTTGCCAGGGTGCTTAAGCGACTTGAGGGGCGGCTGAACAATAAGTTTCCATTGAGTCTGGCTCTCGCTGACCTCGAGCAGCACAGGCCGCTGCTGCGTGACGATTTCTTCAGGTTCATGGTCTCAGCCGAGAAGCTTGTACGCAGTTGGAAGAGCTGTCACCCACTTGTTTCCCCCTGCCTCCTGGAGTTGCCATGAGTCCTGCCGGATGGGTTCGCATTCTCCCTTTTGCCGTCTTTATGCTGTTCATCGCAATTCAACAGGGGCTTGGCTCACTGTTTGAACATGGTTATGCCTCTCTTGACGAACGGCATCTGCTTTATCTCTATCCACTGAAGATTATTGTTGTTCTGCTGCTTCTGCTGCTCTTTCGCCGCCATTATACGGAAATACACCTTAGCGATCTTGGGCGGTGGCAAACGACATTGCTGAGCCTGGTTCTCGGTTTGCTGGTCTTTGTCCTGTGGGTCAATATGGACTGGACTTTTGCCACGTTCGGAGAGGGGGCCGGCTTTGATCCTTCCGTCTTTCCGGTCGGGTGGCACAGGGCCGGGATGATCTTTGCCCGGCTGGCGGGGGCTGCCATCGTTGTGCCGTTTATGGAAGAGCTTTTCTGGCGTTCTTTTCTGCTGCGTTACATCATAAGGTCGGATTTTGAAAGCGTCAGGATCGGAACCTACAGTCTTGCATCTTTTGTCATCGGTGCGCTGCTCTTCGGTTTTGAGCATCATCTGGTGTTGGCAGGAGTCATGGCAGGGGCATTCTACAGTCTACTGCTCTATCGGACCAAAAGCCTGATGCAGTGTATCTTTTGCCATGGCGTGACCAATCTTGCCCTCGGTATCTATGTCCTTTATGTCAAAGCCTGGCAGTTCTGGTAATATTGGCCAAGAGGGGATAAGCCTTTTGTTGTAGTGCAAAAAGCCCCGTATGGCCGGATGAGATTCCCGGCCATACGGGGCTTTTTTGATGAATTACAGGCAGGCAGGCAACGGCCAGTCGGTTTCATAGCCCAGCGGGTAGAAGTTGTCTCTGGTCCTGTTGAAATAACCGAACTGGATCTTTGGAATCTCTTTTTTGATGCGGTCGAGCATCGCCTTCATGCCGACCCCGCGCCCTTCAGCAGCCATTGCCTGCCAGTACATCTGTGGGTCAATGGCAAGATTGCGCATCTGGATCAGGTCGATCCCGACCTTGTCGATCAGTTCCAGCAGCTTGCTGATCTCGTCCTCGCGGTCGGTAATGCCAGGGAAAACCAGGTAGTTGAGCATGGTGAATAAACCGTTCTGCTTCGCTCTTCTGGCCGACTCCATAACGTCTTCAAAACAATATGCCGTCGGTCGGTAGTAGGCATTGTAGAAGCGCTCCTGAACCGAGTTCAGGGAGATTCTGATCGAATCGATGCCGGCGTCGGCCAGCTTGTCAATCGCGACAGGGATCGAAGCGTTTGAATTGAAGTTGATGGTTCCACGGTCGGTCTGGCGCCGCATCTCTTTGACGGCGGCCGCAACAACCCGGTCGACTTGGAGGATCGGGTCGCCTTCACAGCCCTGGCCAAACGAGACGATCGCATTTTCAGCCATCTTCAGGTGGGGAACCGCAACCTGGCAGAGTTCTTCGACGGTTGGAACAAAACTGAGGCGGTCCTGGCTCGATTCACAACACTCTGGAGCTTCCTGCAGGGAAATGCAGCCGAGACAGTTGGCGTTACAGGCCGGAGAGCAGGGCAGAGGGGCCTCCCAGCGGCCGAAAAAGAGATTTTTGGCGGCAAAGCAGTGGTAGTCGAGCGCACAGCGTGACAACTGTTCAATCAGCCGGTTGTCCGGTTGCTCGGCCACCCGTTTTCTGACCAACGGTTCCAGGATTCGGTCGTCGTAGTGTTCCGGTTGCCACTGCTGGTTGCGGTCGACCCGGACGGCCGCTACGTAAAAGCGTTCCTCTTCGACACACCAGCCGACCGCAGTATAGGACCAGAGCGTCAGCTGAACGCTTTTCTTCGCATATGCGACTGCCGGCAGCAAGGTGCGGGTGAATGCGGGGGTGACAAAGGCCGAAACTGCCTGAATCTTTTCCCCGCCCCATTTGGCGGGGAGGGCATCAATGGTTACCTGACGGCCTGATTTTCTTTCAAAGCCGATGACCGGTGTATCAGGGACGGTGAACAGGCGACTCCCTTCGGGGAGCGGGATCAGTTCGGTGCTGTCCGGGTGGCACACCGTCATGCCATTCATGCCGGCCATGAGCAGGTCAGGATGTTCAAATACTTCGCCATTGGCATCGGCGACAACAGCGAGGAAGGTTTTCTTTCGGGTCATAGTTCTCTCCTTTGTGCTGGCGGAGAATAGCACAAGCATTGACAAACAACAATTTCATTGACTTGCTCCGGCTGCGGGGTATGCTGCGCGGATGAAAATCCTGCTTACGACACTGCACAGTAAATACATCCATGCCAGTCTGGCTCTGCCATATCTGCAGGCCTATTGTCAGGATCTCGCCGATTTTAGGATCTGTGAATTCACTGTCAATGAGCCCAAGGAGTCGGTTCTTGCCAAAATCGTCGAGTTTGATGTCGATGTCGTCTGTTTTTCCGTTTACATCTGGAATCGCCTTGAAACGCTCAACCTTGTTCGCTGTCTCAAGCTGATCCGTCCAGACTTGAAGATTGTTCTCGGTGGTCCGGAGGTTTCGTTCGAGACCCAGGACTTTTTTGTTCAGCACCCCGTGGATGCCCTGATCCGCGGTGAGGGGGAACGCCCGCTGCGCAACCTGCTTCTGGGCTGGCTGCAGGGGAAGGTATTACGCGGGATGGCAGGCGTGCAGAACTCAGCAGATCTGACTCCTCCCGCAATGGATCGTCTGGAGAACCTGGATGAGATTCCTTCTCCATTTGCCGCTGGTCTGGTCGATCTTAAGCGCGGCCTGGTCTATTACGAGAGCAGCCGGGGCTGTCCGTATAGCTGCAGCTTTTGTATGAGTGCGCTGGATGAAACGGTCCGCTCCTTCTCCATGGCGAGGATCAAGTCGGATCTGGAAATTCTTATCGGGAACCGGGTACCGCTGATCAAGTTTGTTGATCGGACCTTCAACTATGACCGCAAGAGAACCTTGGAAATCCTGAAGTTTCTTGTGGCTGCTAAAGGTGAAAGTCGTTATCACCTTGAGATCGGGGCGCATCTGCTTGATGGTGAGATCCTCGATTTTCTGGACAGCGCACCGGAAGATCTGTTTCAGTTTGAGATCGGTGTCCAGTCGACTCTGCCGGAGACGCTTGAGCGGGTCAGTCGCAGGGCAACATTCTCAGCATTGAAAGAGAATGTTGAACGGTTGATTGCCGCCGGCAGGGTTCACCAGCATCTGGACCTGATAGCCGGGCTTCCCGGTGAGAATCTTGACAGTTTTTATACCTCGCTGGATAGGGTGCTCGAGGTCCATCCGGACCATCTGCAGATTGAACCGGTCAAGCTTCTGCCGGGAGCGCCTTTGCGCCAGCAGGCAGCAGAGTGGGGGATTATCTTTGATCCGCAGCCGCCCTATACCATACTTAAGTCTTCCCATCTCAGTTATGTCGAGTTGGAACAGCTGCGAGGGGTCGGGCGTCTGCTCGATCTGCACTATAACAGCGGACGTTACCGGAATCTTCTTCCCTGGCTGTTTAGCCTGTTTGGACATCCGTCCCGCTTCTTTTCCGATCTGACCAGCTACTGGCAGGAGCGGGGGCTATTCGCGATCAGCCATTCGGCGAAGGATCTGTTCCTGGTCATGGAGGCTTATCTGAATGAGCGTCTGAGCGGGGCTGCTCATGCCAGCGCGCAAGATCTTCTGGCCCGGGACTATGCGCTCTGTGAACGGGTTGCCAGTGGGACCTGTCCAGGCTTCTTTAATACCAACCTGTCGGAGGACGAAACGGAAAGGGTGCGGCTCAGCTTAAAGTCTGAGATCGAGAAATTGTCCCGCTCCGGCAAGGTTCAGTATTTTGCGGCTCTGTTCAACAATCTCCCCGAAATCTCTGAGCGGGGTATTATTCTGTTCATTTACTACCAGAAGCCTTCATGTGGCTGGACGGTTGAGGAGATATTGATTCGGCCTGGGGCATGAGTGAGGAGTTGCTGAATACAAAAAAAAGGTCGGAAATCTCCGACCCTTTTTTTGTATTCACTTGTTGATGCAGGTTATTGAGCAAGCCCGCAGCCGACTTCAACGCGCCGGTTCTGTGCTCTGCCTTCAGCTGTTGCATTGTCAGCAACCGGTTGGTCCTCGCCGTAGCCAACGGCGGTCATTTTTTCAGCAGGAATATTGTACTGCTCGATCAGGCTGTTTTTAACTGCGGTGGCACGCCGCTCCGAGAGCTGCTGATTGTATGCTGCGGCCCCTTTGCTGTCGGTGTGCCCTTCGATGAACACCAGGTTGCCAGGGAAGTCACGGATACATTCTGCCGCTTTGGCGATTTCACCAGAATATTTTTCGGTGATGACATTGCTGTCATTGGCAAAATTGATGTGCAGGGTCAGCTTTGCCGGACAGCCGTCTGCTTCGACAGCATAGCCTTCAGGTGTCCCCGGACATTTGTCGAGGTAGTTGGCGACGCCGTCATGATCATCGTCAAGCGGGCAGCCGTTTTCATCGACCGGTGCCCAGCGGGCGGTGTCGGGGCATTTGTCCAGATAGTCAGGCACGCGGTCGAAGTCACTGTCGAGTGGACAGCCTTTGACATCGACCTTGACCCCTGCCGGGGTTTCCGGGCAGCGGTCTTTAGTATCTACAACCCCGTCACCGTCACTGTCGAGTGGGGCCGCAGCGACAACAGCTGCAGGCTCTTCAGCCGGAGCTGGTTCTTCGGCGATCGGCTCAGGCTTAGCGGTTTTTTTGCCGAATTGAAAAAACAGACCGGCAGAATAAACCAGGTTGTTGGAATTCTCGTCGGTATCGATCAGGTGACGTACATCGGCTCGCAGGGCGAGCAGGTCGTCAAGGATGAACCATTTGATACCGGCGCCGTAGTTAACGACAAAGTTATCTTCGTCATTGCCTGCTGCTCTGTTATAACTGGTCATTCCCACACCAGCGGCCAGATAGGTGACGAAGCTGGACGACGGCATGAAGTGATAGAGCGCGTCAACGCGATAATGCTGCAGCTCGGTATCGCTGGTTGTTGCATCTTCTGCCTCGGCATCACCGTCGGTGCTTCCGAAGAGGGCTTCAACAGCAAAATGTTCGCTGTAGTTATAGCCGAGGCCGATGCTCCAGAGGTTGGCGTCGTCGAGGGGCTGGTTCCCTTCAAAGATCTGACCGCCATACATCGGGGAAAGGGTAAATGCTCCGGGCTGAATAGCAGCCGAGGCTGAGCCTGCTAGCAGTCCTGCCGTGAGCAGGGTTAGTAGGGTTTTTTTGAGCATGTCTGTCCTCCTGTGAAGTTGAATCTTGTGTTGCGCGCTTTCTCATTAAAGCGCAACTATAGCACAAGGATTCACAGAAAGGATATGGCCGGGAACAGAATCATTGGCTGATGAGAAACCCCTGAAAGGGCAGGTTCTCTGCATCTTCATCAAGTTCACTGAAGAAGTCATCCCAGCTTTCCAGTGAAAATTCGATGAAAAAGTCGAGATCTGCCGTGTTGCCGTCGAGCGCAGAGCGTAATTGCCCGGCCAGTTTCTCCAACGCTGTAATATCGTTGTCGTATGCCTCTTTCAGTTGTACAAGATCCGTACAGCTCAGCGGTGTCGGTGCGAACTCTCGTCCAAGGGCGGCATTTGCAACGGCAGTCATCAGCAGGCCGGAGAGAGAAGGCAGCTCTTCATCGCTGCCGTTTGGCTGCGCAAAGGTGAACTGCAGGTGGTCGATAAACAGTCGTTGCAATGCTTCGAGCTGATCGAGACGTTTTTCTACAGCCCGCAAAACCGGTATTGAACGAATTGGTTGCAGGTAGCTGTCGTGCTGCTCAGTAGCCGCCTGGTAGAGGCATGCCGGACGCTGAATCAGGGAATCGAGAAACAGCAGCTCAGGGTAGTCGAAATGAGGGTAGAGCGAACTTTTCGCCAGCTTCAGGCCGCGATCCAGTTGTTTCTTGAGAATGTTGTAGCCAGCCTGAAAGAGATGCATATGGTAGCTCTTAACGAACAGCTGCGATGCGCGGGCCGGATCGTTCTGGGACAGATGCTCCAGGCCGAGGTTGAGCAGATCAAAAACCTCCTGCAACGATTCTCTGATCGACGCCGCAGATGACATATCTATGTTGTCAGCACTCATTTTGCGGTTGAGCAGCATCATCAACTCGCAGGCCGTTTCGTGATCGAGTCCCTGGGCGAAGACCTCAGCAAGCAGGTTGCCGGGCTCGGCCAGGGCGAGCAGGGCATTCGGGGCCTGCAGTCCTTCCGCTTCGAGCTTGAAATTCTCTTTGCTGCCAAGTGGCAGGCTGTCAAGTTTGACCTGGGCGTATAGATTCATCGCTTCATGTTTGGGAGCGATGCCGAGATCGAGCAGTCGGTTATTGCGCGCACCATAAACTTCTTCTTCCAGGGTGCTCAAGTTTTCACTTCTGATCATCTCCATGATCAGCAGATAGCTTTCCTGGACCTGTTCCTGCCAGATTTTCAGGAGCCGTCCGATGATCTTGGCCGCATCTTCAGAGTGATAGTGGATATCATAAAGGGATTCGAGGCGCCGAGCGTTTTCGCTGTCGTCATCATCGTAGACTTCGATGCCCCGAATGACCTCGAGATGTTTTTTTAGAAAGAGTGCCAACAGTTCCGGTTCAAACTGCTCGGCAAGCTGACAGGCCTTTTCTTCACCACAATCCAGAATCAGTTCGAGCCAACGCAGGGATATTACCGGGCTCAGGCAGTCTTCGTCCCAGCAATCGAGGTCAAGCATGGTGGTTATCTGGCTGGTGTTGGCCAGATTGACCAGCTCGCCTGCACTTTCAGCACCAAGTTCGACAACGGTCAGGAACAGCTCCTGTGGATGGAGCCTGGCCACGATTCTTTTCGGATTGTCAGATTCAATAATCAGGTTCAGTTTCTGCTTACCGGTCGCATTGCGGACGATCTCCAGCTGATCATCCGTAGTCAGTTTACGGTACTCGGCCATTGACAGTTCGCGCGGCTGGCGAATGACGCGTAAGTGGCCGACCTGTCTGTTTGCGGGAAGAGTGACTTTATCCATATTTCTATACTCCGATACTGATCGCGACAGCAAAGTGGACTACTTTAATGGAAAAAAGACGGCAAATGCAACTTTTCCCGGCGACATTTCGTCAGCAGGACCTCTGGCGGTTATCGATATCAGTTGATTTGTCGCCATAAAATCAGATATGTAACGGTTATGACCTTGCGCCAGTTTTTCAATAATCTATCTATCAAAACCAAGCTCTCCTTTGTTGTTATGGTCACCTGTACGATCGTGCTGGTTATCATCAGCAGTGTCGTCCTGATTTCGGAAATTTATACCTCGCGTGCCAGTCTGGTTCACGAGATGCGCATTCTCTGTAATTCTCTCGTCGTAACAACACGTTATCCGTTACTGCTTGACAAGCAGGGTGAGGCTGAACGGATGCTGCGCTCTCTCAGCCAGCAGAATAATATTCATGCGGCCTATCTCTTCAACCGCCAGGGTGAGCCGATCGCTGAATATCTCAAACTGGATGATGCCCGTTTCGTCATCGCAGCACTGGAAAACGATTTTCGCCTCTCCCGGCGTGAGGAGTTGACCCAAAGCGCTACGGAACAGCTGATCAGTGGCTGGACCCATTACAGTATCTTCATGCCGGTCATGCACGACAGCCAGCATGTCGGAACCCTCTATATCCTTAGTGATCTGCACGCTCTTTACCGCGGGATTACCGGCATTGCCATCGGCGGATTTCTTGCTTTGGTACTGTTGATTGCATTTTCATGGCTATTGGCGGAACAGATGCAGAAGCCGATTTCTGCCCCATTGCTTGAACTTGCCGAACTGATGAAGGAAGTTTCCGGCAAGCGCCTCTATTCACTCCGGGCTATCAGCCACAGTCGTGATGAAATAGGAACCCTGGTCAACGGTTTCAACGCGATGCTCGAACAGATTGAACTTCATCAGCTCAGTCTGTCCCGTCATCAGGAAGAACTTGAACATATTGTTGCCGAGCGTACTCAGGATCTTCGTTCGGCCATTGCCGAACTCGAGGTCGCCAGAAAACAGGCGGATGCTGCCAATGAGGCGAAATCTGCGTTCCTGTCACGCATGACTCATGAACTGAGAACGCCGATGATCGGCGTGCTTGGCATGAATGAACTGCTGGCCAGAACGACTCTCGACGAACGCCAGAAGATGCTGGTCTCCACGGTCCAGAGGTCGGGTGAGGAGCTGTTGCATCTGATCAAGGATATTCTCGATTTTTCCAGGATCGAGGCGGGCCAGTTGTCTCTCGAAACCGCTGACGTGGAACTGTTTCAGATTGTCGAGGATGTTGTTGGCCTGCTGGCTCCACGTGCCGCTGAAAAGGGTTTGTCCCTCCATGCCGATATTCCGCTTTACACGGCCTGGAAGGTTCGCGCTGATGATCAGCGGTTGCGGCAGGTCGTCATGAACCTGGTTGGTAATGCCATCAAGTTCACCGATCAGGGGTCTGTCAGGGTCAGTCTGCGGCTTGGTCGGATCGTTGCCGGTCAGGGGGAGTTTACTCTCGAGGTTGCTGACACTGGACCGGGCATGGACAAGGAATATGCAGACCGGATCTTTGATGTTTTCTATCAGATTGATGGCAGTAACACCCGGGAGAAAAGCGGTGCCGGTCTGGGCCTTGCGATCGTTAACCAACTGGTTGAGCTGATGAATGGTCAGATCTCGGTCGAGACCGTCCTCGGTGCCGGCAGCTGCTTCAGGGTTCAGTTGCGTCTGCCGGTTGTTGAACAGGTTCCCTTTATCCTGTCGCCTGGCTTGCTTGATCGGCCGGTGTTGATCTGTCCCGGGCACTTGTCCCATGTCAACGTCGAGCAGTTGATGGGGAGATTGCGTGCCTTGGGCTTTTCGCTGGTTCAGGTGGCTTCTTCTGCTGAGGTTTTGACTCTGCTCTCTTCAGCTCAGCGAGGGGGGCGTCCGTTTGGAATGGTTATTGTCGCGTATGAACTGCGCTTGCCTGACAGCACACGGCTTTATGACACCCTGGTAGCCCGGCCGGAGTTTTCCGCATATAGGATTATCGCCATGGCGGAATATCTTGATACCCTGCCACGCATTGACTCCCGTCTTGATCTGCCAGTGACCTGGAGAGGTCTCATGGCGACCTTGACTCAGCACCGCTCCGAAGCGTCACTGGAGAATGCTGGCCCTTGCTCAGCCGGTCAGGCTGCTGATAGTGGTGGGGGGCGTGCCGAACAGATTCTTATTGTCAGCTCAAATGTCGCCAAGAGCGAGTTGCTGCGCTTGACGCTTGAATCACACTTCCCTGAGCGAGTTTTTGTTGTCGACAGTTTCGCCGAGGCCAGGGCTTTTCAGCAAAAGTCGCGGCCTTCCTGTGCTGTCGTCGATGTTTCAGGGTGTGTTTTGGGGAAGCTTCCATCTCTTGAGTTTTTATCCGGTGGGTCGATCCGTTTGATCGGTATCGCCGATCAGGCGCTGAGCCCTGAGGAGATGGCTCTGTTTGATAGTTGTTTCATCCGCCCGGCGCCTTCGGATCTTGCCGATTACATTATCGGCGTTGTTGCTGAACGCCGCAAGATGATAAGTTCCGGATTGGTGATGTGATCTCTATGAAGCCGCTGCGAAGATATCTGCTCCTCGTTCTTTTTTTGGGTCTTCTGTTTGTTGCACTGCTGTCTATCGGCTGGGTGGGGCATCGGGTCATTCGCAATTTTTTTGTTGAGAATGATCTCCGTGTTGATGAGGTTCCGGATATGATGTTGCCGCTCGGCCAGCATATGTATCTGAATTTCAGCGGCGAAGGATTTTCCGGAGACACGACCGTCAGCCTGATCAGCAAGCTGACAAATGATAAGGCGATTATCGCTTCATTGCCCTTTGAAGAGGCGCTGTTAGAGAGTCTGGTCGCAGGAGATACTCTCTATCTCGGTGGTTATCACAGTGGCCTGAAGGTCGTAGATATTGAATATCCCGATTCCCCGCAGTTCCTGAAGACCTATCTGCCGGGACGTACCGTCGAGGATATTTATCAGGCAAATGGCAGGCTCTATATTTCACAGGGGCGGCTGGGAATTTCGGTTATGCTTATCCGCGAGAATGGCCTGCTTGTCAATGAGATTGAGGTGCCGACAAAGGCTTCGATCTCATCTGTGGTTTATACTGAAGGGCATCTTTATGCCGCAGCGGGTGAGGACGGGATTGAAGTCTATGTAGTCAATGACCCCAAGGATATTGAGCTGACCAGAGCAATTGTCTCCCAGCTTTTCGTCAGCGATTTGCGTGTCTATGATAAATATCTGGTTGCCGTTTCTCCTCGCAAGAATGAAATCGGTATTTACTCCTTGACCGTTCCCGGAGATCCTCAGCGTCTGGCTGAAATCAAGCTGAGTGAGAGGGTTTTTGATGTGAGCATCAAGGCCGGCCGCTTGTTTGTAGCGACATCTGATGGTTTAAGCATCTATGAGCTGGATGCCGAGGGGGTACCGCAGTTGCTGACAGAGCTGTCACTGGTCGGTGTTGCCCAGAAGCTGTTCAATGGCAAAGATAAAATCTATGTTGTCGATTCCTTTTCAGGGATAACCATTGTCGATCCTCAGAAAATGCGCATTGAGGGGACCCTGTTGTTCAACGATGTTCACAGCGTCGCCGAAGGGCCGGCCCAGCTCTATCTGACGGGGCTGGACAGTGGTCTCGCTGTTATTGCGACGGAAAAGGTCGATATAAAACGTAAGGTTAGATCCCTGTTAACACGTGGCCTGGTGACAGATCTCATTCGCTATAAAGAACGGCTGATTGTTGCGGATTCCATTGGCGGGGTCCTGGTTGGCAATCTTTCCAGGCAGGATTCGGATGCCGTTTTTACCCAGGTCAGTTCTGCTGACAGCCGTTCTCTGGCTCTGCGTAATAGTCTATTATTTGTTGCCCAGCCTTATGAAGGGATCGAGGTTCTTGATGTCTCTAACGTTGACTCTCCGGTTTCGGTCAGTCAGTTGTCCGCTTTCTCTGCCCAGAAGCTCGATTTTCTAGGCACCTATCTGGTTGTTTCGGAAGGGGTTGCGGGGATTTCCCTGCTTGACGTCGATAATATCAATAATCCCCGGATTGTTGACCGAGTCGGCGACATCGACGTGATGGATATGACGGTGGCTGGACAATATCTTTTTGTTGCCAGCCAGAAACGGGGCGTTGTTGTTTTTCAACTGCATGAAAACAGGCTGATTGAAATAGGCCGTTTGCAGGTTCCCTATCCGATGAGCCAGTTTGATGAGTCAATTGCACTGGCTGTTCACGAGGGGGTCGCTTATGTTGCGACAGGTCGTTCGGGGCTGTTGGTCGTCGATGTCGTCAATCCGAGGATCATGAAGATTGTGTCGGCCATTCCGCTGCCTGGTGTCAGTAAGGGGGTCTATGTCTATGGAGACAGACTCTATGTCGTCAATCACAACGCCGGTCTGAGTGTGTTGGATCTCGAGTCACCCAGGTCTCCACACATCCTCGGTCATTTGAAGGTGTCCGGCCTGTCCAAAGAGGTTCTGGTTTCCTCGGGGGTTGTCTATCTGACGCGCTATGCCGGTGGGCTGATGATTGTCCCTGAAGCAATTGTCCCCAAAAGGGCAGCGATCCTGTCGACCAGGAGCTTGTCTGTGCAGCTCCCCTCTCCGCAGCTGCCTGGGGCCTATGGTATTCAGATCAGCAACAGGTATGGCCTGGTAGAGCTGGATTCAACAATCGAGTTTTATGATCCGACCCAGTTTTAATGCAGGTGAAGCTGTTGTCGATGAAAAATAATTTATTGTACGGCTGCATCCTGATTTCTTTTCTCGTTCACGGTCTTTTTTTATCCTGGACGAATGACCGGAGCTGAAGTGCGTCCTTTCGAACGGGGAACGATTGTCGCCTGCTCGACAGAAATAATCAGGACTATGTGCCGCCCGTTCCGTCTCTGAATAAGCCGGTCAGCCAGAGTGGGAGGAACGCTGAGGCTGAAGATCAGGTGGTTGCCGGAACCTTTACTGATACTGCTCCTCTAGCGGAGGATCAGCCTTCAGTCGGAGCCGAAAAGAGGGGCGTCGCCGTGCTTGTGGTCCAGCCGGCTGATCCGTTGAAAGAATATGGAGCAGAAACCACGGGTAGTAATCTTTTTGTGCGGCCTGTGACGACAGAGAATAATCCCGCTACCGAGTTCGAGGCAGCGGATCGTCCGGCGGAGGCTGCTCAGATCGCGGCTGAGGGTGACACGCTGAAAGGAGAGTCGGGCCCTGCTTCTGTCCGGGCCGCCCCGCGTTATGCTCTCTGCCCCAGACCCGTTTATCGGAAGCGCGCTCTGGACCGGGACAGGAGCAGTACGGTCAGTTTTGATGTTCTGATTGGAGAGGATGGCAAGGTGTGTGACCTGAAGTTACAAGCTTCGAGCGGTTATCGAATTCTCGACCGCGCAGCCCGACAATCGATAGGTTCATGGGTTTTTATCCCGGCTATGAAAAATGGCAGGACTGTAGAGGGGCATGTTATTGTTCCTTTTGAATTTGTCTTGAAATAAGTTTTGTTTGATGTGTTTTATGCTATCGTTCTTTAATGCGAGCCAATAAATGATTCCGGCTTTAATGGAAATGAAATGTATCTACAAGGAGAATCTGGATGCAGGACTCGGGAGTAGGTCGTAGTTCTTTTGCTGGCCAGTTAAGAGCTCTGGCCGAGGCTGTCAAGGCGGGGGTGTCGCTACGTAAGGATGAATCCGGTCTGCATGAGGCCGCTATTGCCGCTGGGCGTATCGTTGAGCTTTCTGTGGATGCTCAGGATGATGCTTTCCGTCAGGTGGGTCGGAAGCTAGATGATTTGCTGGTCCGCCATCAGCATGACAGGACCATGCCAGAAAAACTTGAAATTGAAGTTATCGAACTGGCCTGTGACTGGCTGTTGCAACTCTCGGTTCTTTACCGGGAGTCTTTACCTGTTCCCCGGGCCTTGATAAATGATCTTGTTTATACCTTTGATCTGGTCGATCATGCCCACGGGGCCCATTCTCTGGCTGATATCATCAAGGCGCGTGTTGATTCACCAGCAAACAGGCACAGGGACGTCTTCGCTGAGGATCCTGATGTCGATGTTACTCCGTCTGTCGTGATGACGTCGGACCCGTTTGATAATGACCCGGGATTTGGCGTCGAGTTTGATTTGCTGCAGCGAACTTTGAGTATTGCCGGTTCGGAGCAGGCCGGGATTATTGATCCTTTTGATGATGATCCTCTTCGTGACGTAGTGACAGGCACAGGTGGGCAGGACAAGCCATTGCCATTCGACCCCTTTGCAGATGATCAGAATATGGATAATCCTTAGAAATATCGAAGGTTTTTTGGGGTTGTTCGAGAACCTGATGAACGGGTGAATTTTTTATTGCAAAACTTTTTGCCGCGTGCTAGAAAAACGCACCTTGCCGTCGAGCAGGACCGCTGATCCAAGGAAATGCGGGGTGTAAGCGCCAGTAGCTCAGTTGGATAGAGCAACGGACTTCTAATCCGTAGGCCGAGGGTTCGAATCCTTCCTGGCGCGCCATTTTTTGGTTGACAAAGAAATGGCTCTTCCGTAGTTTAGGCGGACTTTTCTGGTGGGTGTAGCTCAGTTGGTAGAGCACTGGATTGTGGCTCCAGTTGTCGAGGGTTCAAGCCCCTTCACTCACCCCATTTACAATGACATGCTCACTTTTCACACTCAGAAAGCCCGACAGGGTGGGTTTGGAAGGTGAGCATTGTTGCTTATATAGGCTTGTATCGATAATTAAATATCTTATAACATTGCGAGAGTGGCGGAATTGGTAGACGCGCTGGTCTTAGGAACCAGTGTCTTTCGGCGTGGGGGTTCGAGTCCCCCCTCTCGCACCAGTAGCCTGGTCCAAGTCTGCAGTTCGCTGTTGTCTCCTGTTTCATACCAAAAGCTTCTACTGTCGAAAAGGACCAGCTCAGGAAGGAATCGTCATGAATGTCAGAGTTGAAGAATTAAGTTCAATCAAGAAAAAGCTTGTCATCGAGGTCTCCGAAGACGTTGTCAATGAGGAATTGGCAAAAGCTTTCAAGCAGATCGCCAAGACTGTCAATATCAAGGGCTTCCGTAAGGGTAAGGTGCCTCAAAAGGTTCTTGAGCAGCATTACGGTCCTAAGGCTCAATATGATGCTGCTGGTACTCTGATCAATAATACTCTTTATAAGGCGATGATCGATCAGAAGATCGAGCCGGTTTCTCAGCCACAGGTTACTGAAACTGCCGTAGTCGAGAAGGACAAGTCTTTCACTTATGAGGCAGAAGTTGAAGTCCGTCCGATTGTTGAAGCCAAAGATTATAAGGGGCTGACTGTTGAGAAAGAAAAGCTGTCCTTCGATGAAGCTTCAGTTGTCGAAAAACAGCTTGAGCAGATGGCAGCCGCACGTGTCCAGCTTGAAGTTACCAGCCGTAAAAAAGCCCGTGAAGAGGACACTGTTATCATCGATTTCGAAGGTTCTGTCGATGGTGAGCTGTTTGAAGGTGGCGCGGCCAAGGATTATCAGCTTGAGCTGGGTTCCAACAGCTTCATTCCGGGTTTTGAAGACCAGATTGTCGGCATGAAGCGTGAGCAGGAGAAGGATGTCGAGGTGACCTTTCCTGAGAATTACGGTGCCAAGAATCTGGCCGGCAAGCCGGCTATCTTCAAGGTTCTGGTCAAGGAGATCAAGGAAAAAGTCGCGCCGAAGATTGACGATGATTTTGCCAAGCAGTTCGATGCAGAAGATCTAGCTGAACTTAAGGGCAAAATTGCCGAAAATGCCAGAAAGCAGGAAGAACAGCGGATTGAATCTCAGCTACAGGAAAAGCTGATGCTGGCTCTGATCGAAAAGAATCCGATCGAGGTTCCTAGCGGAATGGTTGAAAATCAGTTACGTTATATGAAAGACAACTTCGCTCAGCGTCTGAAGGCTCAGGGGATGACCCTTGAAATGCTCGGCATGAATGACGAGGCATTCAATAAGAGCTATTATGATATGGCTGAACAGCAAGTGAAGGGCGATCTTCTGCTTCAGGCAGTTGCCAAGCAGGAAGAGATTGTTGCTCAGGATGCTGATGTTGAAGCAAAGATTGCTGAATTTTCCGAGCAGAGCAAGACCCCTGTTGAGCAGATCAAGAAATATTTCGAAACAGAGCAGGCCCTTGATGGTCTGAAAGCACAGATTGAGCATGACAAGGCAGTTGATTTCCTGACTGCGCAGGCTGTAATTACAGAAGTGGAACCTCAGGTAGAAGAAGACGAAGCTGGAGAAACCGACGAAAAGGAGTCTTGATATGAGCCTGGTACCATATGTTGTAGAAGATACGGGGAGGGGAGAACGTTCCTATGATATTTACTCTCGCTTGCTGAAAGACCGTATCATCTTTTTGAGTGGTGAAATTGAAGACCACATGGCCAATCTGATTGTTGCTCAGATGCTTTTTCTGGAATCGGAAGATCCGGAACGCGATATCCATCTGTACATCAACTCTCCCGGGGGGGTAGTGACTGCGGGGATGGCAATCTACGACACTATGCAGTACCTAAGGGCGCCGGTATCAACAATCTGTGTAGGTCAGGCTGCAAGCATGGGCGCTGTGCTACTGACGGCCGGTGAGCCTGGTAAGCGTTTTGCGCTGCCAAACGCCAGAATCATGATCCACCAGCCGCTGGGTGGCTTCAAGGGGCAGGCGACCGATATTAACATTCATGCTCAGGAAATTCTGCGTCTGCGTGAGCACTTGAACGGTATTCTGGCCCACCATACCGGTCAGGCCATTGAGAAAATCGCCGCTGATACTGAACGAGATTTTTTCATGGATAGCGAAACGGCACGCACTTATGGTATTATCGACTCGATAGTAGAGAAAAAACCTTCATAATTTCGTTTTGACGGGGGTGTCATACGTGAGTCAAAAAGATGAAAACAGCCAATTGACCTGCTCGTTCTGCGGCAAGTCGCAGGATGAAGTCAAAAAGCTGATTGCCGGTCCAACTGTCTATATCTGTGATGAGTGCATCGAGCTGTGCAACGACATTATAGATGAAGAGGCCAGGCTTGATCAGTCTGCTACCGGTGAAACGAAGCAGTTGCCGAAACCGGTAGAGATCAAGGACATCCTTGATGAATATGTCGTCGGCCAGGAACGTGCGAAAAAAATTCTGTCGGTCGCTGTTTATAACCATTACAAGCGTGTCGAGTTTGCTGAAAAGCATGACGATATCGAGATCCAGAAAAGTAACATTCTGCTTCTCGGTCCGACCGGCAGCGGAAAAACACTGCTTGCGCAGACTTTGGCAAAGGTTCTCGATGTTCCTTTCACAATTGCTGATGCAACCAATCTGACCGAAGCCGGCTATGTCGGTGAGGATGTCGAGAACATTATCCTCAATCTGCTGCAGGCGGCAGATTACGATCTTGAAAAAGCGCAGAAGGGGATCATCTATATCGACGAGGTCGATAAGATCGCCCGCAAGTCTGAGTCACCGTCAATCACCCGTGATGTTTCAGGTGAGGGAGTCCAGCAGGCGCTGCTGAAGATTATTGAAGGTACCACTGCGAGTGTGCCACCCAAGGGCGGCCGTAAGCATCCGCAGCAGGAGTTCCTCAAGGTCGATACCACCAATATCCTGTTCATCTGTGGCGGGGCTTTTTCCGGTCTGGAAAAGATCATCAACAAGCGGACCACTTCCAAGCGCATGGGCTTTGGTGCGGAGGTCCGTTCAGTCAAGGACGTGCCTCTTGGTGAGCTTTTCTCCCAAATTCAACCGAGCGATCTGTTGAAATTCGGCCTGATTCCTGAATTTGTCGGTCGTGTGCCGGTTATTGCCACACTCACCGAACTGGACGAGGAAGCGTTGATTCAGATTCTTCGCGAACCGAAGAATGCCTTGATCAAGCAGTATCAGCGGCTCTTCGATATGGAGAAGGTTCATCTGAAGTTTACCGATGGTGCGCTGGTCGCGATTGCCCGTCAGGCTTTGGAACGTAAAACCGGGGCGCGTGGTTTGCGCTCGATCATGGAGAATGCCATGCTTGATATCATGTATGACATTCCTTCTCAGGATCGGGTCAAGGAAGTTGTTATCAGTGAAGAGGTGATTACTAAGGGAGTCAAGCCGATTATCCTTTACGATGTCGCCGAAAGTGCATGACGTAAAATATCTGTTTAGAATACAGGGAGCGCTTACTGCTGATTCCGGCAGTGCGCTCCTTTTTCACTTTATGGCAAGGTTATGTCTGAGATTACAATTGAGCATTCTGTAAACGAACAGCTTTTGCCAATGTTGCCCCTCCGCGATATTGTCATTTTCCCACATATGGCTGCGCCGTTGTTTGTCGGCCGCGCGCATTCCATCGGTGCGTTGAATAAGGCGTCGGATGGAGAAAAACTGATTTTTCTGGTCTGTCAGAAGGATTCGAAAACTGAATCACCGGCCCATGAGGATCTCTATCCGGTCGGTACCGTCGGCAAAATCGTCCAGCTTTTGAAGCTTCCAGATGGAACCGTCAAAGTTCTGATCGAAGGGCTCTGGCGTGGCCGTCTTGACGAACTTGTCCCTTCTGAGGAGTTGCTTGAGGCACGCGTTACAGCGCTTGAAGAGTTGGTAGCCGACTCTTCAGAGCTGGAAGCGGTAATGCGAGCTATTCTGACGACTTTTGAAACCTATGTCGGTTTGAGTAAAAAAATTCCCGCCGAGGTCAGTAACAGCATTGCTGGCATTGATGATCCGTCACGCCTAGCGGATACTGTTGCCGGCCATCTCCAGGTGCCGCTAATCGATCGTCAGGAGATTCTCGAAATTCTCGATCCTGGCCAGCGCCTAGAACACATCTTGGCACTGCTGGAGCAGGAGATTGAGATTCTGCAGATCGAAGGGCGTATTCGCAGTCGCGTCAAGAGCCAGATGGAGCGCAGCCAGAAAGAATACTATCTGAATGAACAGATGCGTGCGATTCAGAAGGAGCTGGGGGAGCAGGACGAGTTCAAACAGGAGATTCTTCATTTTGAGGAACAGATTGAAAAAAAGAAGATGTCCAAAGAAGCCGCGGAAAAAACGCGAGCAGAACTGCGTAAGCTCAAGCTGATGTCGCCGATGTCCGCCGAGGCAACGGTGGTCAGGAATTATATTGAATGGCTATTGTCTCTGCCCTGGAGCAAGGGAACCAAGGATCGCTATGACCTAGTGACTGCTGAAGAAATTCTCGATGCTGATCACTATGGCTTGCAGCAGGTCAAGGAGCGCGTCCTTGAGTATCTCGCCGTTCAGGCCCTGGTGAAAAAAATCAAGGGGCCTATCTTGTGTCTCGTTGGTCCTCCCGGGGTTGGCAAGACTTCTCTGGGGCGCTCGATTGCCAAGGCTCTGCAACGTAAGTTTGTCCGGATTTCATTGGGCGGGGTTCGTGATGAGGCCGAAATTCGTGGCCATAGACGAACCTATATCGGAGCTATGCCAGGCAAGATTATTCAGGGGATGAAAAAGGCCGGGGTCAGAAACCCTGTCTTCATGCTCGATGAAATTGATAAGATGAGCACAGATTTTCGTGGCGATCCATCATCGGCATTGCTTGAGGTCCTCGATCCGGAACAGAACGGAACCTTTGTCGATCATTTCCTCGATGTTGAATACGATCTGTCGGAGGCCCTTTTCGTTGCTACTGCCAACAATCTCCACTCCATCCCACGCCCCTTACATGACCGCCTTGAGGTGATCAGGATTGAGGGTTATTCGGAAGAGGAAAAGCTGCACATCGCACGTCGCTATCTGCTGAAAAAGCAGACTGAGGCCCATGGTCTGAGTGAGGCTCAGGTCAAGGTTTCGGATCCTGCTCTGTTGGAAGTTATACGTCGCTATACGCGTGAGTCCGGGGTCAGGAGCCTTGATCGGAATATCGCTTCCCTGATGCGCAAACTGGCCAAACGGGCGCTGCTTGAAGGCAAGGACAAGCCTTTCAGGATCGGCGAAACCCAGGTCCAGAAGCTGCTGGGGGTTCCTCAGTATCAACATGGAATGCGTGAGCAGGAAGATCAGGTCGGGGTGACGACAGGCCTGGCCTGGACTGAGACCGGTGGTGAACTGCTGCTTGTCGAGGTCACGACTCTGCCAGGGCGTGGCAAGTTGACCGTAACTGGTAAGCTTGGAGAGGTCATGCAGGAATCGGCCCAGGCAGCGCTCAGTTATGTTCGTTCACGCTGGCAGGAGCTTAAGCTTGAGCAGGATTTTTATTCCAAGCTCGATATTCATATTCATGTGCCGGAAGGTGCTGTTCCCAAGGATGGTCCGTCAGCCGGAATTACCATGGCGACTGCCTTGACTTCGGCTCTGACCGGTCGTCCGGTTCGTCAGGATGTTGCTATGACCGGAGAAGTTACCTTGCGTGGCCGCGTGCTGCCGATCGGCGGGCTCAAGGAGAAGCTGCTTGCTGCACGCCGTGGCGGAATCGTTAAGGTCCTGATTCCCAAGGAGAATGAAAAGAACCTAGCGGACATTTCGGCCGTGATATTAAAATCGGTTCAGGTTGAGCTTGTCAGTCATATGGATCAAGTTCTTGAATTGGCGTTACTTCCCTCTGCCAGGGAGGAAAATTGAGACTGTAAAAGTCGGTCAGATTCCCCTGAAAAGCAGTAAATATGGGAAAAAGCGCTTGACAGTTTTTTCGCAAAGCTGATATATCTTATCGCGTTTTCTTGTGTATGAATTAACTATAACTTTAACGGGAGGTATGCTGTGACTAAAGCAGATCTTGTCAATGCAATGGCAGAAAAAGCGGGGCTGAGCAAAACTGATGCAGAGGGTGCACTCAAGGCATTTACCGAAGCTGTAACTGAAGCTTTGAAGGCCGGTGATAAAGTGGCTCTCGTTGGCTTTGGTACTTTCAGCGTAGGTGAGCGCGCTGCACGTACTGGTAAAAATCCTCAGACTGGTGAGCAAATCACCATCGCTGCTGCCAAAGTTCCAAAATTCAAGGCTGGCAAGGCTTTGAAAGACGCAGTAAACTAAACGTTACGAAGAATTTTATAGCTAGACCGAATTAGGAAGTAGGTCGCTGGCCTGATTTCAGAGCCAAATGGTCTACTTCCTCTTTCTTTGCGGGGCTGTAGTAGAGTCGGTTACAACGCCGGCCTGTCACGCCGGAGGTCGCGGGTTCAAGTCCCGTCAGCCCCGCCATTCATTAGGGCGAATAGCTCAGCTGGGAGAGCGCCTGCCTTACAAGCAGGATGTCGGGGGTTCGAGCCCCTCTTCGCCCACCAAAATTGGGGCTGTAGTAGAGTCGGTTACAACGCCGGCCTGTCACGCCGGAGGTCGCGGGTTCAAGTCCCGTCAGCCCCGCCATTAAAATCAACGACAAAGGGAAGCTCTGCAGGGAGCTTCCCTTTGTTATTTGTGCAACTGCCGAAGAAAGTTGGCGAGTTGTCGTTTTGGATTATCTGCTTCCAGCAGGGCCGATATTGCAGCAATTCTCAAATATCCGTTAGCGCAAATCATATCTATATTGCTGAGCTTGATGCCGCCAAGGGGGTAGACGGGGATCTGCGCCGTGATCTTTTTCAGGCTTGTTGGACCGACCGGTTCGCCCAGTTTGGCTTTTGATTCAGTGGCAAAGATCGGTCCATAGGTAACGAAGTCTGCGCCCTGTGCGGCTGCTGTGCTGATCTCATCCGGACTATGTGTTGATACGCCGATGAGCAGTTTGTCTTTACAGACTTCCCTGGCGGCTGGAACAGGGAGTGAATGGCCGCCAAGGTGCACTCCGTCGGCAACAACGGCCAGAGCGATGTCGATCCGGTCATTGATGACCAGCCGGGCTGAATACTTATGGGTGAGCTCTCTCAAACGCAAGGCCAGTGGATAAAGTTCAGCCGCGCTCAAATCCTTCTCACGCAGTTGAACGAGCTTCAGTCCGCTGCTGAGCAATTCTTCAACGGTCTCAAGGAAGGTTAAGCCCGGCGCATGTTTATGACGGTCAGTGATCAGGTAGACCGCTGGTAATGAATTCATGCCTGGATCGCATTGTCGAGAAAGGCGACGTCCCAGTCCTTCCAGACTGGATCGTAGCCGTGAGTGGAAAGATAGGCAGCGAGTTCTGCAGCCGAGCGTTCATCGTTGATAGCAAACTGCTCTGAGTCTGCATCCTCTTCACTATAGCCGCCGGGGGCGGTTGATGATCCGGCACTCATCTGGGTGATCCCGAGGGGCAGCAGGTTGTTGCGTAGCTGAGTGCTTTCTCGGGTCGACAGGACCAGGCCGGCATCTGGCAGGAGCAAGCGCAGGGCACAGATAAACTGGGTCAGTTGACGATCGCTGACGATGCTTCTCGGCTGAAACCCGCCTTCGGCCGGGCGCAGGCGCGGGAAAGATATGCTGACCTGGGTACGCCAGTATTTGTGGGCAAGATAGCGTGCATGCAGGCCGGTATAGAAGACATCGGTAAGACAGTCACCGAGTCCAAGCAGGGAGCCGAGGCCGATTTTTCTTAAGCCAGCTGTGCCGGCAGCATCCGGGGCTGACAGGCGGAAATGATAGTCACTCTTGGGACCGTATGGGTGGAGCTCTTGGTAGAGTTCCTGGTCATAGGTCTCCTGATATAAAGTCAGGGCATCAACGCCTGCACCGACCATTCGACGATAACCGTTGGCATCCATCGGGAAAACTTCTATGGCCACCGAGCCGCAGTGCCTCTTGACCGTTTTGACGGCAGCTGCAAGGTAGTCGATACCGGCGACTTCGGGGGCTTCTCCGGTCAGCAGCAGCATGTGTCTGAACCCCTGCCGGCGCAGAATCCTGGCTTCTTTGTCGATCTGTTCAAGCTTCAAGGTCTTTCGCTTCAGGTGGTTTTCTGCACTGAAGCCGCAGTATTTGCAGCCGTTGTGGCATTCGTTCGACAGGTAAAGGGGCGCGTACATCTGGATCGTATTACCAAAGCGCTGACGGGTCAGGCGATGAGCTTTGACCGCCAAGCGTTCCAGTTGTGTATCGCTGATGGCCGGGCAGAGCAGACTGATAAAATCATCCAGGGTGATTTTATCTTGGTGCAGAGCCCTATCGATCTGAACCGGGTTTGTCGATCCGATTCTCTCACTGAGTTCCTGTTGTGGAAAGCATGACAGCTGTTGAAGAAATCCCATGGTCAGTTCCTCAGGAATCCGGTCAGCGGGCTGGACGCTTCCGCTTTGTCACGCTGTGGGCCGAGTCCAGCCAGATAGGCTTCACGTCCAGCTTCGACCCCTTTTCTGAAGGCTCTGGCCATGGCTGCCGGTGCAGGCGTATCAGCCAGGGCGGTATTGACCAGAACGGCGTCGGCACCGAGTTCCATGGCTTCAGCAGCGTGAGACGGGGCCCCCAGCCCGGCGTCGACGACAACCGGGATATGGGCCTGTTCGATGATGATGCTGATCAGGTCTTTGGTCCTTAGTCCCCGATTTGAGCCGATCGGTGCGCCTAGGGGCATGAGGGTCGCGGTTCCTGCTTCTTCGAGATGCCTGGCCAGCACCGGATCGGCCGGCATATAGGGGAGCACGATGAACCCCTCTTTGACGAGGATCTCAGCTGCCTTGAGGGTTTCAACCGGATCGGGGAGCAGGTAGTAGGGGTCCGGGGTGACTTCCAGCTTGACCCAGGGCTCACAGCCGGCAGCTCGTGCCAGGCGCGCCAACCTGACTGCTTCTTCGGCATTCCGAGCACCACTGGTGTTGGGCAGCAGCAGATAGCGCGTGCGATCGATGTGGGAGAGTAGTGAATCTGCGGGATTGTCGATGTCGACCCGGCGCAGGGCTACAGTGACGATTTCGCTACCGGAATGTTCCATGGCATCGACCATGGCCTGATTGGACGAAAATTTGCCGGTACCGACCATCAGGCGCGACTTGAAACTCCTGCCTGCGATAGTTAACGAATCCATAAATATGCCTTTCCTTTAAGGTAAAGAATCAACCGCCCCCGACAAACTGGACCAGTTCGATCTTGTCGCCCGGCACTAATCTGCTTGCTCTGTGCTGTTCTGAGCTGAGGATCTGCCCATTGAGTTCTACAACGATGCGTTCAGGGGAAAGCTGCAGTTGGTCAAGCAGGTCTGTCAGAGTTTCGACCTGCGTTATTTCACGTTCTTGTCCGTTAATTGTCAGGATCATTGTCATCTGTCTCCGGTTCGAGGTCGAGAAGCAGGCGCAGGGCGGCATTCGCCTGGTGGTGGGCGACGACTCCGACGCGGGGGGCCATCAGGCCGTGACCGGGACGGGCTGCGCTGGTATCGTCGCCGCACAGGTAAAAGTGCCGGTTGATGCGTTTGGTAGTGATGCTGTTGGCCGTGCCATAGCCGGCCATCCCCGAAGCTGCAACCAGATATTTCTCGGGGAACTGCTGCAGAAAGGTTCGGCAGAGCAGAGCTTTTTGTTCGGCAATGTCAAAAGCTTCGACCAGGAGGTCGATCCCTTGGAATAACCGGCTGATATTCGTTCCGGTGACTTTTTCACAGCACGGAATGACCCTGACATAGGGATTGATCCGTCGGAGGTTTTCGGCCAGGGCATCGACCTTGAGCCGTCCGATCTGATCGATAAAATATTGCTGGCGGTTCAGATTGGATGGTTCTACAACATCGAAATCAATGAGAGTCAGGCTGCCGATACCACTGCGTGCCAAGGCAATAGCAACCTGGGATCCCAGGCCTCCGACACCGGCGATTGCGACATGTTTGGTTCTCAGGTTCTGATGGACCTGCGGGGTGTGACGTGTCGTGAGGAGAAATTCAAGATCTTCAGCGGAAGGGATCTCTCCGCGTTTGAGCAGGGTTACCCGGTCATTCTGCTGGAGCAGATAGTCCAATGCAGCCGGATGACCGTTGACGATCAGTATGTCGGCAGTAGGTTTGCTGTTGGCAACAAGTCCTGCCAAGGGCATTCCGTCGTCGATTTCGAGCGATTTTTCGTTAAGATAGATTCTCATGACTCATCATAAATAAAAATAGCCGCATTCAGCGGGAATGCGGCTACTGTAAATAGATGTGTCACAAATAAACTCTATTTCAGTGCCGCTTCCCTACGCCGGTATCATCCGGATCAGGTTCTAAGGGTTGTTCCAGAACTTGGAACTCTCAGTAACAAAGACACCCCTAGCGGTATACTGTGTGCGAAAATCTAGCTGCAGGGAAAAGAGATGTCAATCTTATTCGGGGAAAAATGTTCTATGAGATTGATCTTTGGTCTTTGTTTCGCGTAGGATGCGCCGCGATACACTTATAGCGAAAGGTAGAATCAGGGATGACAATCAGCGAACGTTACAGGCAGATACACGATCAGATCGAACAGGACGCCGATCGGCTCTATGAGTTAGTACCGGAGGCATCGTCAATGTGCCTGCGACTGGTCGATCAGGCAGCAGAAGAACTTAATGATGTTCTCGAAATGGTTGGTGAAATTCCCCAGTATCAGCTGGAAAGCAAGCTGTCACCGGTACTGCTGCGGGCCCATGGTCAGCTGGATCGAGCCAGGGTACAATTGATCAATGCCGAACAGGAAAAAGCAGGTGAAATCGTCTGGGAACTTGAGCAACTGATCTATCGCCTGTTGAATGACCTCTAGGAGCGGCCAGTGGACAAAAACGAAAAGAAGGATATCAAACTCGAAATTCAGGTTGATGAGCAGGTAGCCTGCGGCCAGTATGTCAACCTGTCGATCGTCAATCACAATGAAGGTGAATTTGTCGTCGACTGTCTTTTCGTTCAGCCGCAGGCTCCCAAGGCTCGGGTTACGTCTCGTTTGATCATGTCGCCGAAGCACGCCAAGCGGTTGATGCATGTTCTGGCCCAGAATGTCGATGCCTATGAAAAGAAATTCGGTCCGCTGTCTCCGAACGAAAACGTAGAAGAGCAGGGCAAACCAGTTCATTAGGGAGATAATCATGAGCAGAACGCTGTTGCTGGTAGTGTTGGTTTCCGTGTTGTTCTGTTCTGCAGTTTCTTGCGCTGAAGAGTCACTGCTTGTCGATGACTTCGAAGGCGATTTGAGTCATTGGCAGGTTCAGCGCTTTGTCGACCAGACCCGCTATGAGCTTGTTGCTGATGGCTCATCCAGAGTTCTGCATGCGACGAGTTCCGCTGCCGCCTCCGGTCTGATCAAAGAGCTGGAGTTTGATCTCAATCGCTATCCCCGTCTGCAGTGGCGCTGGAAGATTGAATCGGTTTTGACCACGGGCGATGCACGGACCAAGGGTGGGGATGACTACGCTGCCAGGGTATACGTCATTTTTCCCCACTGGATCAAGCCGTTAACCCGAACGATCAATTATATCTGGGCCAATCGCTTGCCTCAGGAAGAGGCTCTGCCGAACAGTTTTTTTTCCAGAGCCATGATGCTGGCTGTTGAGTCGGGCAATCAGCGGGCTGGGGAGTGGATTCTGGAAGAGCGCAATCTGGTAGAGGATTACCGGCGGTTGTTTGGTGAAGAACCACCACTGGCCGGTGCTATCGCTATCATGACCGATACCGATAACACCGGCGAAAAGACCCAGGCCTGGTATGACGATATTCGTCTGCTGTCGGCACCTTAGCGGGTTGCCAATTTCTGGCAGGCGTTGCGGATCAGGGCTTCTGTGGTGTCCCAGTCGATACATTTGTCGGTGACCGATACGCCGTACTTCAGCTGTGTCAAATCATCGGGGATCTTCTGGTTGCCTTCCTCGAGGTTGCTTTCCACCATGATGCCGGCTATCGAGCCCGGTTTTTCAATCAGTTGCGCGACGACACTGTCCAGAACTTCACTCTGGCGGTTGTGGTCCTTGTAGGAGTTGGCATGACTGCAGTCGACCATGATCGACTGTGAGACATTGTTCTTTTCCAGCATCTCAGCCGTCTTCTGAATGTCTTCCGGGCTGTAGTTCGGTCCGTCATTGCCACCGCGCAGAACGATATGTACGTCCGGGTTGCCGGTTGTCTGAACGATCGACGAGCGTCCTTCGTAGTTGATACCAAGGAAATTGTGCGGGCGGGAAGCCGCCGAGATAGCGTCGATCGCCACCTGTAGGCTGCCATCCGTACCGTTCTTGAAACCGACTGGAAAGGAGAGCCCGCTCGACATCTCGCGGTGGGTCTGTGATTCGGTGGTGCGGGCGCCGATCGCTCCCCAGCTGATGATGTCTGACAGATATTGCGGGGTGATCGGATCGAGCATTTCACTGGCGATCGGCAGATTCAACTCGGTGATTTCGCAGAACAGGCGGCGAGCAATGCCAAGTCCCTTTGAAATCTTGTGGCTGCCGTCAAGGTCCGGGTCGTTGATCAGTCCTTTCCAGCCGACCGTCGTACGTGGCTTTTCAAAGTAGACGCGCATGATAATGAACATCTGTTCTTTGACTTCGTCGGCGAGTTTAGCAAGTCTGCGCGCATATTCCAGGGCGGCATCTGCATCATGAATCGAGCAGGGACCGATAACAGCCATCAGGCGTTTGTCCCGACCGTGGAGAATATCCTTGATCGTATTGCGGCTGCGATTGACAAAGCTTGCCCCCGCTTCAGACAACGGAAAAACCTGCTTCAGGTTGAATGGTGCGATGATGGGACTGACCTGGGTAACGTTCAGATTGTTTGTCTGGACCATATGGCTAAACTCTCTCTAGAAAAGTGTTATAAATTCAGATCAGGGAAATGTACCGATTTTATGTTGTCAAGTCAAAGGGCTAACCTGCTATTTGGCGGAATCGTTTGACTCTAATGCTGATTCCGATATAGTAACAGCAATTTAGGCCATTCGTGCCGTTTATGCCGAATCTTGAAATATCGTGGAAGGGTTGGTTTATGAATGTTCTGATCAATGCCGTTGCTAATATTGTTAATCTGGTCCTGACTATCTATATGTGGATCGTCGTCGCCAGAGCTCTGGTTTCCTGGGTTAATCCTGACCCTTACAACCCGATTGTCCGCTTTCTGCATAGCGTTACTGATCCTGTCCTGTATAAATTGAGGCGATACCTGCCTTTTCTTCAGCTTGGCGCCTTTGACCTGTCGCCGATCGCCCTGCTGGTCATCATCTCTGTTCTGCAACAGTTGCTCATTGCCGGCCTGCGCAGTCTTGCCTATTGATAAGGGAATCTCGACTCATGCGTATTACTCCAATTGAGATTCAGCAGCAGCAGTTCAAAACCCGGATGTTCGGCTATGACACCGCCGCCGTTGATCAGTTTCTTGAGTTGCTGGCCGATGAGCTTGAACGCCTGTTGAGTCACAATAATGAACTCAAGGAGAAGCTTGCCCGGGCAAACTCCTCGCTGGAACAGTTGCGAGAACGTGAAAGTGCCCTGCAGCAGACTCTGCTTGCTGCTCAGCAAGTCACTGAAGAGTTGAAGGAGAATGCGCGTAAAGAGGCGGAAATCATGATGGCAGAGGCGCATATTGAAGGTGAGCGGATCATCCGCAGTGCGGAGGACAAGAGGCTGATGTTGCTCGATGAACTGCAGGATCTAAGGCGCCAGAAGATCTCCTTTGAAAATGGTTTGCGCAGTCTGGTTGAAAGTCATTTGAAACTTCTGCAGATGGACCAGGTCTTGCTGGAAGAGAAAAGAGAGCGGCAGAACCAGTTGCTCGGCTCCGTTTCCGAAGATGAAATCAGTGAATCGATCAAGCTCCCCTGATCTTCCTTTTCTGCAGTCAACCGCTGACGGAGTGATTGTCTCTCTTCATGTTCAGCCCCGTTCAAGCCGTAATCAGATCGTCGGCATACAGGGTGAAGATCTCAAGGTCAAGCTGACTTCTCCTCCAGTCGATGGTGCTGCCAACAAATGCTGCTGTGAATTCCTGGCCAAGCTGTTTTCTCTTCCCAAGCGGGAGGTGGTCATTGTTAGTGGTGACAAGTCGAGACATAAGCGGGTTTTGCTTGGCGGGGTCGATCTTGCTACGGCGGCAGGCCTGCTCGAAAGTCATATTGTTGCATCTTGACAGTGGGATTGTCTTCTCATAAAATCCGGAGCTTAAGGAAATCAGCATAGGAGGAAGTAAATTATGCCTTTGTACGAATATCAGTGTCAGGCCTGCGGCCTGATCATGGAAGTCAGACAGAAGTTTTCAGATGCTCCGCTTGAAGCCTGCAAGGAGTGTGGTGGTGAGGTCAAAAAACTGATCTCTCAGACCGGTTTTGCCTTGAAAGGGGGGGGCTGGTATGATCAGGGCTATTCCGGAAAGGCCGCATGCCCTTCAGCGTCCTCAGGCAGTGAGGCATGTTCAGGCTGTCCCAAGGCAGCCAACGGCTGATTGTCAGTGATCAGAAAATATCAACCTGCCATCTTGTGATGGCAGGTTTTTTTTTGTCCGGGATAAATAAAAGCAGGTTGAAATACATTTCGTGCGCCTATATAAAAGGTTTGTGGCCGATCTGTAACTATGTTTGATTTTAGTGGTTTTTTTTCTGGATAGGACGGCACATCGTTAGTTTTTCTGGAGGTATTTAAGTGGCTGATATTATTGATGGTAAGGCGATTGCTGCTGAGATGCGCGAGGAGATCGCAGCAGAAACTCAGGCTCTGGTCAATGGCGGAGTGACCCCTGGTCTGGCGGTTGTTCTGGTTGGGGAGGATCCAGCCAGCAGGGTCTATGTGTCGATGAAAGAGAAGGCCTGTGCAGCGGTCGGGATCTATTCCGCCGAACACAAGCTGCCGGTCTCGACCAGTGAAGAGCAGCTTCTTGAACTGATCACCGAATTGAATCAGGATGCACAGATTGATGGTATTCTGGTGCAGTTGCCTTTGCCTGATCATATCGATGAGTCGAAGGTTCTTGAAGCGATCTCTCCTGAGAAGGATGTTGATGGTTTTCACCCCTATAATGTCGGTCGCCTGGTTGTCGGTCAGCCGCTGTTTCAGCCCTGTACCCCCTATGGTGTCATGAAGCTTCTTGAGCGCAGTGGTGTCGATCTGCAAGGCAAGGAGGTCGTGGTCGTCGGTCGTTCAAATATTGTCGGCAAGCCGGTTGCGCTGATGTGTCTGGCTCAGGATGCAACGGTTACGATCTGTCATTCCCGGACCATTGGCCTGGCGGAGAAGGTTGCTGCGGCTGATGTCGTTATCGCGGCCGTCGGCCGACCTGAAATGATCAAGGGGGAGTGGATCAAGGACGGTGCGGTTGTTATCGATGTCGGTGTCAATCGCGTTGCAGACAAGAAACTGGTCGGTGATGTCGAGTTTGCCTCTGCCAGTGAAAGAGCCTCAGCCATTACGCCGGTTCCGGGCGGTGTCGGCCCGATGACCATCACCATGTTGCTGTACAATACCTTGGCCAGTGCCAAGAGACGGCTCTAGGAAGTTGATCTGATTCATGATTGTCAGTTCGGCTAAAGATCGTCAGGAGCTAAGGCAGCTGCTGGCCCCATATCGTGCAGTTTTTCTGGTCGGCTGCGGTTCCTGTGCCACGGTCTGTAAGGTTGGTGGCGAGGAGGAAGTGCACGCCATGCGGCTATGGCTGGAGGAGATCGGTCATCAGGTGGTAGGCAGTTTCATTCTTGACGAGGCCTGTCATATCATGCTGGCTGCACGCGAATTGCGGCGCCATAGTGCCCAGGTCAATAAGGCCGACGCCTTTCTGGTCATGGCCTGCGGTTCCGGTGCTCAGTCACTCAGCGATTCGACCGATAAACCGGTTCTGACTGCTGTTGATCCGCTCTTCGTCGGTAATGTCAGACGTTTCGGTCAGTTTGAAGAGAAATGTTCGCTCTGTGGTGAATGTATTCTCAACCAGACCGCCGGTATCTGCCCGGTTACGACCTGTGCCAAGGGGTTGCTGAACGGACCTTGCGGTGGCATGGAGGACGGGCACTGTGAGGTTGATAATAGCCGGCAGTGTGCTTGGGTCCGGATTTCCGAAAGGCTGGAAAGAACCGATAGTGAGATTTTCAGCCAGGTTGTGTCACCGAAGGACTGGAGTAAAAAAATCAAGCCGGGACAGCATCAGGTGTCGCGCAAGCCTGGGCAGGATAAGGGCTGATGGGGGTTCTTTCTGAAAAGCTGGCCCGTGGTGAGTTCGTCGTTACGACAGAGCTTGCGCCACCGAAGGGGAGTGATCTGTCAGGTCTTATGACGCTGGCTAAAAGACTGCACGCCATTGATGCGCTCAATGTGACCGATAATCAGGGTGCCTGCATGCGTATGGCGCCGCTCGCTGTTGCTCGTTTACTGGTTGAAAACGGGCTCGAGCCTGTTCTGCAGGTAACCTGCCGTGACCGTAACCGCATGGCGTTGCAGTCAGATCTGCTCGCGGCTGCAGCACTTGGGATCGAGAATGTTCTGCTGCTTACCGGAGATCATCCCAGAATTGGTGATCATGCCGAATCGAAACCGGTTTTTGATCTCGATTCGGTGCAATTGATTCAGGCCGCAAATTCTCTGGAGCGTGGTTATGACCTTGCGGGAAACAGGCTCGTATCGGCTCCTCATTTTTTTATCGGGGCCGCAACGGTTCCGTCAGCCCAGCCGCGTAGCCTCGTTCTGGCAAAAACACAAAAAAAAATTGCCTGTGGAGTACAGTTTTTTCAGACCCAAGCTGTGTTTTGTCGTGATGATCTGCTTCAATATATGGAGGCGGTTCGTACAGCCGGGGTTCCGGTCATTCTGGGTGTCCTGTTGCTCAAGAACCCGCGCATGGTGAAATTTCTCAATGAGAGAATTCCGGGTGTCCAGGTTCCGGAAGAGCTCGCCAGGCGGATGGAGCAGGCTGTGGATCCGCTGGCTGAAGGTATTAAGATCGCCCGTGAAGCTGTTTCATGGGCCAGGGATCTGTGCCAGGGTGTTCATCTGATGACGCTCGGTCAGGAAGAGCTGATCCCAGATATATTGTCCTGATGAGAGTCAGGATATTGCTCAAGGAGGACAATTGATGAAAAAAACTCCACTGAACAGTCTGCATCGTCAGCTTGGTGCACGTATGGTTGAGTTCGGCGGTTGGGATATGCCGGTTCAGTATGCCGGTGTCATAGCGGAACATCTTGCCGTCAGACAGGCTGCCGGACTTTTCGACGTCTCTCACATGGGAGAAATCGAAGTGGTGGGACGCGATGCCTTGGCTTTCCTGCAGTATGCGACAACCAACGATGCCTCTTTGCTTGTGGACGGGCAGGTTCAGTACACGGCTCTCTGTTATCCGGAGGGGGGGGTGGTTGATGATCTGACCCTCTATCGTTATTCGGCTGAGCGCTATCTGCTGTGCGTCAATGCGGCGAATATCGATAGGGATTATGCCTGGATAGTTGGTCTGAAGGACGCTTCTTCCTTTGCTGATCTAACGATTGTCGATCGCAGTCCGGAGTATGCCCAGCTGGCCCTGCAGGGGCCACGCTCCGAAACGATCCTGTTCTGCCTGACAGAAGCCGACCTGTCAGCATTGAAGTATTATCACTTCTGTGAAGGGACTGTTGCTGGTGTTAAAACCCTGATCTCCCGCACCGGTTACACCGGTGAAGATGGTTTTGAGCTCTATTGTCCTGCTGCTGAAGGCCCTGCTCTGTGGCAGGCACTTATGGGGGTCGGTACCGAGCACGGGCTTCAGCCGATCGGGCTCGGTGCCCGTGATACTCTGCGTCTGGAAAAGGCTTATGCCCTGTACGGTCATGAGATCACTCAAGAGATTATGCCGATCGAAGCCAGACTCGGCTGGATCACCAAGTTCAAGAAGGGGGATTTCGTCGGTCGTGTAGCGATGGAAGAAGCAAAGACGGCAGGTCTAAAGCGTCAGTTGATCGGTCTGACTCTCGACGGTGCCGGGGTTCCTCGTGAAGGCTATCCGGTGTATTGTGAGGGGCAGCAGGTCGGCTATGTCACCAGCGGCACCATGTCTCCGAGCCTGAAAAAGGGGATCGCGCTTGCTTTAATTGACTTTGATTGCGCCGGATCAGAAAAAGTACTTGAAATTGGCATCAGGAATCGGCAAATTCCGGCAGTACGTACGGCGTTACCTTTTGTAGCTTAGTTGCATAAAAACAATAATCCCCTGAGAGGGTTTTAAGCAGACGCGTGAGGAGGAGAGAATGGATTTTCCTGAAGAGCTCAAGTATACCGAAGAGCATGAGTGGGTCTTGATTGAAGATGATATCGTAACTGTCGGGATTACCGATTTTGCCCAGGATCAGCTTGGCGACGTCGTTTTCGTCGAACTTCCGGAAGTTGGTGACACTGTCGAGATGGGCAAGAATTTTGGTGTTGTCGAATCGGTCAAGGCTGTTTCCGATGTCTACTCTCCGGTCAGCGGCGAAGTTGTCGAAGTCAATGAAGATCTGCCTGATGAGCCAGAGATGCTGAACAGCTCCCCTTATGAGGATGGCTGGATGGTCAAAATTAAACTGTCCGATCCTGATGAGCTTGATGACCTGATGGATGCTGCTGCATACCAGGAATTCATCGAACAGGACTGATGGCGTAGCAAAAACTCACCAACTGCTGTGTTGCTCTGTAATAGCGATGCTTAGGCGTATGCCGGTACGCCTAAGTTCTCGATCATTGAGCACCTTGCCTTTGATGTTTTTTGCTTCCCCCCATACTGGCACTTTTCCCGAGGGTGCCAGGATTGATACATAACTTCAGTAGCTCGATCATTGTTCTTGTTACTGTTTGTGAAGGGATGCTTATGCGTTATCTGCCTCATACTGATGCTGAGATGCGTCAGATGCTGGACAATATCGGTGTTTCTGGCACTGAGGACCTGTTTTCCGGAATTCCGCAAAACAGTCGTCTGAACCGTCCGCTGAATATTGCTCCGGAGAAATCTGAATCAGAGGTTCTTGCGGAACTGCGCCGCCTTGCGGCTTCGAACTCCGGTGTTGCCGAGTGGGACTCTTTTCTCGGGGGTGGTTCCTATAATCACTTCATTCCGACTGTCGTTGATCATCTGGTCAGCCGCAGTGAGTTCTATACGGCCTATACGCCGTATCAGCCGGAAATCAGCCAGGGCACGTTGCAGGCAATCTTTGAATTTCAGACGATGATCTGCCAGCTGACCGGTATGGATGTCGCTAACGCATCGATGTATGACGGGGCTTCCGCTTGCGCGGAAGCGGCTCTTCTTGCCATCCGGGCCGGAAAGAAACGTCACAGGGTTATCCTTTCCCGGGCATTGCCTCCTCAGTACCGTGAAACAGTGCAGACCTACTGTCAGTATCTGAATGTTGAGTTGGTAGAAGCTCCGCTGGCAGAGGGAGTCACTGATCTTGCCGCGCTCAAGGCTCTGCTTGATGAGAACTGTGCCGCCGTGATCGCCGGTTATCCAAATTTCCTGGGTAATATCGAGGATTTGTCCGCCATTGCTGATATGGCACATGAAGTTGGTGCCCGGCTGGTTGCTGCTGTTCCTGAGCCTCTGGCGCTGGCACTTTACAAGTCGCCGGGTGAGCTTGGTGCCGATATCGTCATCGGTGAAGGACAGAGCTTCGGTATTCCGATGTCCTTTGGCGGTCCGGGAATTGGCTTCTTTGCCGTCAAGGACAAGGATATGCGCAGTCTACCCGGTCGTCTGGTTGGCGAAACGACAGATCTGGATGGCAAGCGTGGTTTCGTTCTGACCCTGGCGACCCGTGAACAGCATATCCGCCGTGAGAAAGCTACCTCCAATATCTGTTCAAACCAGGGGATGTGCACTCTTATGGTCGGCATCTATCTGGCCCTGCACGGCAAGCAGGGGCTGCGCAAGCTGGCTGAGGTCAATTATGCCAAAGCGAGTTATGCGAAAAGTCAAATCGCGGCATTGGAAGGTTATCGGTTGGCATTTGGCGCCGAGAACTTCAACGAGTTTGTCGTTTTCTGCCCTGGCCCTGTCGCTGAACTCAAGGTCCGTCTGCAGGAGCAGGGGATTCTGCCTGGCATAGCCATCGGCCGCGATTATTCAGAGTTTGAAAACGGTCTGCTCGTCTGTGTGACCGAGCAGAACAGTCGTGAGCAGATCGACCGTCTGGTCGAAGCTCTTGCCGGAGGTGCAGCATGATCGATACACAAGGGCAGGGGCTGATCCTGGACGAAAAGCTGCTGTTTGAACAATCCCAAGCTGGGCGTGTCGGCTACAGTATCGCCCCCCTTGATGTTCCGGCGGTAAAGCCTGCCGCTGAACTGCTGCGCGAAGAGATCACCGGCTTCCCGGAGCTGTCTGAGGTGGATGTCGTCCGCCACTACACCCGGCTGTCGACCTGGAACTATGGTGTCGATACCGGTTTCTATCCCCTTGGCAGCTGTACCATGAAGTACAACCCGAAGATCAATGAAGCGGCTGCACGCCTGCCCGGTTTTGCTGAGATACATCCTCAGACTCCTGAGGTGCTCAATCAGGGCGCTCTGGAGCTGATGTACCAGCTGCAGCAGGACCTGGGCGAGGTCAGTGGTTTTCCGGCGGTCACTCTCCAGCCGGCGGCCGGAGCGCAGGGCGAATTTGCCGGGATGCTGATGATTCGCGCCTATCATGAAGCGAAGGGGCAGAAGCGGACCAGGGTTATCATCCCTGATACGGCTCATGGTACCAATCCGGCCTCTGCAGCGCTGTGTGGCTTCGAGGTCATTACCGTCAAGACCAACAGTTTCCTGAGCAAGGAAGCTGTCGCTGAAGTGATGGACGAGACGGTTGCCGGTCTGATGATTACCAATCCGAACACCCTGGGCCTCTTTGAGCCTGAGATCCGTGAGATCTGTGAGCTGGTGCATGCCAAGGGTGGCCTGGTCTATTGCGATGGAGCCAACTTCAATGCCCTGATGGGGATGAGCCGTCCGGGCGACTGGGGGATTGACGTCATGCATTTCAACCTCCATAAGACCTTCTCGACGCCACACGGCGGTGGTGGTCCCGGGGCCGGTCCGGTCGGGGTCGCTGAAAAACTGATTCCATTCCTGCCTAAACCCGTGGTTGTCAAAAACGGCGATACTTACCAGCTGGACTACGACCGGCCTCAGTCAATCGGCCGGGTCAAATCCTTCTATGGACATTTCGGAGTTCTGGTCCGTGCCTACGCTTACGTCCTTTCAATGGGAGGGGAGGGGCTCAAGAAGGCCACGGAGCTGGCGGTTCTGAACGCCAACTACATCCGTTCGCGTCTGGAAGGTGTCTACGATCTGCCGCATAAGCATCGTTCCCTGCATGAGGTTGTCTTCTCCGAGGCTGCCCTGGAGAATGATTGTCACACCCTCGATGTTGCCAAGCGCCTGATCGACTATGGTTATCATCCGCCGACAATCTATTTCCCGCTGGTGGTGCGTGGAGCACTGATGATCGAACCGACGGAAACCGAAAGCAAGCAAGCCCTGGATGACTTCTGTGATGCGTTGCTGGCGATTGCTGAAGAGGCTAAGAGCGATCCTGATAAGTTGCATCAGGCTCCGGTGAGAGCCAAGGTCAAGCGTCTTGATGAGGCTGCAGCGGCACGCAAACCCAGATTGCGCTGGCGTGAAGTTGACGATCAAAAATAAGCCCTGTTTACAAAAAGTCCGACCTGTGTCGGACTTTTTGTTTTTTAAGCATTGCTCATCTTTTGTTCGATATCTGTCGATTCGAAGCTGTTTTTGACACCTGACATTGCGAGGAGGAAGTCGTGAGGTATTTGCGCTGGTTGTTATTGCTTATCATGATTTTGTCATGCTCTGACGCAATGGCCGAGATCTATCGTTGGCGCGATGCTCAGGGAAAGCTTCACTTCACCGATTCTCTGCAGAAGGTCCCTGCCGAGTATCGTTCCGGGATACGCGATACGCAAGGGTCGTACGACAATCTTAACTTTGTCAAAGGGACAAAGTCACCGCCGCCAACCGTAGGACAGGATAAAACAGGGGATAGCCGCTCTGATGAGGAGATCATAATCCCTTACCGCAATCGTGAGGGGATGGCTGATCGGGTTATCGTCGAGATCACCTTCAATAACAGGGTGACGGCACCGATTCTTGTCGATACCGGTTCTCCGGGGCTGATTCTGTCGGCGAGTTTGGCCAGGGAAATCGGCTTGCTCAGTGAAGAGGGAAATAATCTGTTTGTTCTGGTACGGGGGATTGGCGGCAATCAGGTCGCGGCACGGGCGATCCTGGATGAATTGACCGTTGGTCCTATCCGTGAACGCGTTGTTCCGACCCATATTATCCCCGATCAGTCGCGTGCCTATCGCGGGCTGATCGGGATGGACATTCTTTCCGGCTACACCCTGACGATCGACACGGCCAGGCGCTGCCTGGTTGCCAGAAAACTAGAGTCTTCTCCAAACCGTCCTGGGGGGCATGATCGCCTCTGGTGGAGTAGGAATTTCCGTGAATTGAACGCCTACATCAGTTATTGGGAAACTCAGGCAGCTGATATCAGCAGCGGCAATTCGAAATATTCAAAGCTGTCGAGCCGCTTTCAGAACGTCAAGGATTTCATCGACTCGCAGGTTGTGGAATCGCGCAAGCTCTATGAGCGTCTCGATCAGCACGCGCGTTACAACAGTGTACCGCGGCATTGGCGGGAGTAGCGGGGATGCTGTATGCTTGAATAGTGTTGCGGGCGGTCTTGATCGGTGTTCGTGTCAAGTCGCCGGGGACTGCCGATAAACTAGCTTGGGTTGTCAAGGTGAGTTTTCTGGGGCAGGGCAGGCAATTCAGTATATTCGAAGGAGACGGTAATGAACTCCCTCCGTTTTACCCTTGTTGGGGTACTTCTGGCAGTGCTGGTCTTTATCCTGAATCTGGCGTTTGATCTGGATTTCTTTGAGATGCTGATCGGTCTGTTGCGGCGATCGGAGTCTTTTGAGCTGGACGAGCTACTGCTCGTTCTTATCGTGTTTCTACCCTTTGTTGTCGTTGATCTTATCCGTTACAGGCTGCGCATCCGTCAGCAGAATGACAGAATCAAAGTCTATCAGGCTATGCTGTTTGCCGTTCACCATACGCAGAATAACTTCCTCAATCAGCTGCAGTACTTCAGAATTCTCGCCGAGGAAAATTCTCGTTTCGATCCTGATGTTGTCGCTCTTTTTGATACTGTAATCAGTGAGGCCCAGGAGCAGATACGTGCTCTCGGTGAGGTCGAGAACATCGACGAGGACTCGATCAGGTCCTCGGTGCTGCCGAAATAGCTGTTTATATTTTACCCCAACGGCTCTGATGAACTCAGCGTTTGCCGTAGATGTACTTCCCTCCGAGACGGTAGCTGAAATAGGCCATGATCTTCAGTTGCTCGTGGGGATAGTGGCTGGTCAGTTCGCCGAACGGGGCGGCCCGGTAGACGGCAAAAATTGCTTCGTTATCAAGGATTTCTGAGCCGCTGCTCTTGATCGGTTTTACATCGATCAGTTCGCCTTTCTTATTGACGATGATTTCCAGCAGCAGGGTCCCTTGCTCGTTTCTTTCCAGTGCCTCGGGCGGGTAGTTCCAGACCATTTCAATCTGGGT
The DNA here is from genome assembly GCA_963677215.1 of Geopsychrobacteraceae bacterium. GTDB lineage: Bacteria > Desulfobacterota > Desulfuromonadia > Desulfuromonadales > Geopsychrobacteraceae. Next base: position 3,716,828 of record OY781919.1, on the reverse strand, counting down.
GTGAAAACGCCGGAAAAAAGAGACGAGCAGATCGTTCTGCAGGTTGAGCCAGACGGTGTCGCCAATTTCGACATCATCGCGTTGCTTGACCCGGTCTGTTTCACTTCCGGAACCACGCACGATCTGGCTGAGTGACTCCTGCGAAGGGAGTAGCTGTTCTGGTGTCAGTTCCGGCAGTGTTGGCTTTTCTCTGGTTTCTTCGCTTTTGGCAGGTCGCTCAGGGCGTGTTTCAGGTTGAAGGGCAGCGGCCTTCAGTTGTTCCTGTGATTTAGCCGACTGCGCTTTAGTCGCAGTTGTTGGAGACGGGATCGTCACCTGTTGGGTTGCGGCTCTTGACTGATCGCGGACATCCTCGCCTTTGAGTGTCGTTTCTTTTTCAACCCGTTGGTCGAACGCCGCTTTTCGTTGTGATTCGACCGGAGTCAGCGGATTTTCAGGTGGCAGTGTCTGGTCGATTTCATATTCAGCAGGTTTGTCCTGCAGGCTGTCCGGTTTGGCGGACGGCAGATCTTTGAGGTCGACCAGTTTGACGACCGTGGGTTGCCGTTTGAGTTCAGCCGGTCTGTCAGGAACAAGGGGAAGCAGCAAGATGACCGCAACGTGCAGCAGAACCGAGAATAGGATGCAGAGCTGAAAACAGCGCGACGATCTGCCGGGCCGGGAAGGTGTCGATAAGTTGATGTGACTCATAAGGTCCGATTATAGACAGGCGCGAGAAGACTTGCCAGCAAGATATTGCAGCACTTTGTTATAAAAATATAAAACCATTGACCCTTGCTTTTCCCATTAGGTATAAACGTTCATCTGTCTTCTAATATTTGATCATATTTAGAGAACCCAAAATAGTTTCACAGGAGGAAACAATGCATCTTGTTGATCAAATCAAAGCTAGTGCCCGTGCCAATGTGCAGACCGTCGTTCTGCCGGAAGGTTACGACGATCGTATGGTCCAGGCCGCCGGTCAGATTGTCGCTGACAAGCTGGCAAACGTTATTCTGCTTGGTAACGCAGACACCCTCAAGGCCAAAGCTGCAGAGCTTGGTGCTTCTCTTGAAGGTGTCACCCTGATCGATCCGAAATCTTCCGATCTGCTTGACTCCTACATCGATGAACTGGTCGAACTGCGCAAGAAAAAAGGTCTGACCCGTGAGCAGGCCGAGTCGATGCTGACTGCTGATGACAACCTGTTCTTCGGTTGCATGATGGTTCGTCGCGGTGATGCCGGCGGTGCTGTTGCCGGTGCCTACAACACCACTGGTGATGTTCTGCGTGCTGCTTTCCAGGTTATCGGCACCGCTCCTGGCATCAAGACCGTTTCCTCTCTGTTCTTGATGATCACCAAGACTCCAGAATTCGGTGAGAACGGAACCCTCTGTTTCGCTGACTGTGCCGTTAATCCGAATCCTGATCCTCAGGCTCTGGCTGAAATTGCCGTTACGACTGCAACCAGCTGCAAGAGCTTCCTGGGTGTCGATGCCCGTGTCGCTATGCTGAACTTTTCGACCAAAGGCAGTGCCAGCCATGCTGATGTCGACAAGGTTGTTAAAGCTCTGGAAATTGCCAAGGAGATGGCTCCAGAACTGGCAATCGACGGTGAACTTCAGGCTGACGCCGCTCTGATTCCTTCCGTTGCTGAGAAAAAAGCACCAGGCTCTCCAGTTGCCGGCAGACCAAACGTTCTGGTCTTCCCTGACCTTGATGCCGGTAACATCGGTTACAAGCTGGTTCAGCGTTTTGCCGGTGCCGAAGCCCTCGGACCGATCATTCAGGGACTCGGCAAGCCTGTCAACGACCTGTCCCGTGGCTGTTCCGTTGAAGATATCATCAACGTTGCTGCTATCACCGCAGTACAGGCACAAGGCTAATTGACGCTACGACCCTCTCCCTGACTGATCGAACGGACGCTATGATCCAGCTTTATAACGTCACTAAGAGATTCAGCGCCGATTCCGTCGCTGTCAAGGATCTGACGCTACAGATCGGTAAGGGGGAGTTTGTCTATGTCACCGGAGCATCCGGAGCGGGGAAAACAACCTTTCTCCGGATGCTCTATGCTGCAGAAAAGCCTACCAAAGGGCAGATCCTGATTGAGGGGCAGAACATCACCCGCTACCGCAGTCATCAGATCCCTTTTTTGCGCCGCAAAATCGGTGTGGTTTTTCAGGATTTCAAACTTCTGAACAGCCGGTCCGTGTATGAGAATGTTGCTTTTGCTCTGGAGGCTCAGGGGAAAAAGCGTTATGAAGTCAGTAAAAAAGTCTATCAGGCATTGAAAGAGGTCGGTTTGGAACACCGCCTGCAACGAAAGCCGATGGAGCTTTCAGGTGGCGAGCAGCAGCGTATTGCCATTGCCAGGGCACTGGTTGTTGATCCTCTGATTCTGATAGCCGATGAACCGAGCGGAAACCTCGACCAGGAAGTCACTCTGGAGATCATGGAACTGTTCAAACGTGCCAATGCCCGGGGCACCACCGTGCTGCTGGCAACCCACGATCACAGTCTGAATGAGCGTTTTCCGCGCCGAGTCATTACTCTGGACAAGGGGAAACTGATAGGAGATCAGCAGCCTCTTCAGATGTAATTACGATTTGAGATCCTAACTCAGCTTCGGAGGTTCCAGCAGTGCTGGAAAGAGTTCGCTATTTCATCTTCCGGGCACTGCGCAATATGCGCCAGTGGCCTTTTCTCTGCACCGCATCTATTCTGACCATGGCTGTCGCTCTGGCGACGGTCGCCAGCTTTTTTCTGGTCGTCGTCAATATTGAGCAGTTGGCCCAGCGCTGGACCAAGGAAATTCAGATTGTCGCTTATCTGGATAAGCCGGTTCCTGCTGCGCAGATCGCTGCCATAACCAGGCAGTTGAAGGATCTTCCTGAGGTCGAAGCAGTCGAATATGTCTCTCCCCGCCAGGCTATGGAACGTTTCAAACAGCGTCTTCATAATGATACCAGCCTGCTTGAAGGGGTTTCCGATGACCTGCTTCCTGCTTCCTTCGAACTTGGACTCAAAGCATCTTTCCGCAATCAGCAGGGGGTTGAGGCTGTCAGTGAAAAGGTTGACAATCTCCTCGATCTGGATGAGGTCCGCTATGGTCAGAACTGGCTGGAGCGCTTCAACAGTTTTGTCAGAATGCTGCATTTCGTCGGTGTGGTTCTCGGCGCCTTTCTGCTGCTCGCCGCACTTTTTATCGTTTCCAATACCATCAAGTTGACCCTTTTCGCACGGCGTGACGAGCTGGAGATCATGTCTCTGGTCGGTGCGACTATGCCTTTTATCAAGGTCCCGTTTGTTCTCGAGGGAGCAGTTCAGGGGCTGATTGGCGGCTTTCTGTCGCTGATATTTCTGCTTTTTTCATTTCACTTTATCATTGCCCATGGTCTCGCCTCCTTCTGGCTGACGCCGGCCGATTTTGAGCTGTTGTTTCTGACTGGTTCGCAGCAGCTTCTGCTCATTTTTGCAGGTGTCGTGCTTGGTGTGCTCGGCAGCTTTGCCTCCTTGCGCCGCTTTGTGCGAATCTAGAACCATGCGTATCTGCACCGCACTTCTATGTCTGCTTATCATGGCCTGCTGTAGTCGGGCAGCTTTTGCCACAGAAGTGGAGGATAATCTCAAACAGCTTGAATTGATCCGCAGTCGTATCCTGCAGGCGGAAAACAGTCTGAACAATAAGCAGAAATCCGAGGTCAGGATCTCCCGCGAACTGGCGTTACTGCAGCGAACCGTCAAGCAGATCGATGCGGCGATCAGCGATTTAAGCCGCCAGCAAAGAACGTTGCAGCAGGACATTGCCAGACAGGAATCGGCGATAAAGCAGGGTGAACGCAGTATCTCCAGTGTCGCTCAGCGCCTGCGCCGTCGTCTTGTTGCCCTCTATAAAGAAGGGGATGCCGGAGTTCTTAAAATCATCTTTTCCTCTGAATCACCGACGGAGATGATCCAGCAGTATCAGTACCTGACCCGGATTATGGAACATGATCAGCAACTGATCGCTGAATATCGCTCTGTTGTCGAAGAGCAGCAGGGCCGTCTGGCAGTTCTGCGCGATCTGGAACAGCAGAAGGCCAGCCTGCTTGAACGTCAGCAGGGGGAGAGGAAAAACGCCAAAAGCGCTCAGGATCTCAAGGCGCGTCTGCTTAAACAGGCCAGATTGCAGCAGAAGCAGTTGAAAAGCGAAATCGCAGAGTTGAATGAGGATGCAGAGCAGCTGAAAATACTGATCACTGAGCTTAAAAATAAGCAACAGGAGCCAGTTCTGCCTGGATCTGTAGCTTTCGCCAAGCTCAAAGGGAAGCTCGAGTGGCCACTGGTCGGCCGCGTTCTGATTGGCTTCGGCACTCAGCGCGATGCTTCTCTGGGAACCCTCTATGAAAGTAACGGCATCGAGATAGCGACCAGAACAGGTCAACAGATCAGATCGGTCGCCGCCGGCAAGGTCGTTTTTGCCGATTACTTTAAAAACTACGGTAACCTGATGATTGTCAGCCACCCCGGTGGTTTCCACACCCTGTATGCCCAGACCGACAGAATTCAGAAGAAAGTTGGCGAGCGAGTGTCTGCCGGTGATATTCTCGGCTATAGTGGCTACAGCGGGCGGGAAAGCATCTATTTTGAGATCCGTGCCGACGGTGCGCCGGTCAATCCGCTGGCCTGGTTGAAAAAACTTTGAGTTGGAAGGTGTTTCAGCTTATGAAGTCGATGAAAAATATGCTTTTGGTGTTCCTGCTGGTCATGGCAGGGTTCTGTTCAACTGTCCAGGCTCTGGGGAACGCTGAGGACGATTATCGGCAGCTGGAAATCTTCACCGATGTTTTGAGCCTCATCCACAGCAGTTATGTTGAAGATGCTGATACTCAGGATCTGATCTATGGGGCTATTGACGGGATGCTGGCTACGCTCGATCCGCATAGCAGTTTCCTCACTCCCGAGATGTATGTCGATATGCAGGCCGAGACCCAGGGGCAGTTTGGTGGACTTGGTATTGAAGTGACAACGAGGGATAACCGTCTGATCATTGTCACGCCGATCGAGGATACCCCCGCTTACTTTGCCGGAATCAAGGCCGGTGATGAGATTGTTGCCATTGATGGAGAATCCACGGATGGTATCGGCATCATGGAGGCGATCCGCCGTCTGCGTGGTGAAAAAGGAGAGCCGGTTACCCTGCTCATCAGACGAGACGGGAATTCTGAACCCCTGACCTTCAATATCGTCCGCGATATCATCCATACTGCAAGTGTAAAAAGCCGGCGCCTTGGTGAAACCTACGCCTATGTCAGGTTGCTGCAGTTTCAGGAGGGGACGGGTGCTGAATTGAAACAGCATCTGGATGTACTGCATGCAGCCCAGCCAGAGCTCGGGGGGCTGATCCTCGACCTGCGCAACAACCCGGGAGGTCTGCTCGAAGAGGCTGTGGCGACCGCCGATCTTTTCCTTGATCACGGCCTGATCATTTATACCGAGGGGCGCGACGAGGATGCACGCCTTGAGTTTGCCGCCCAGCCGCAGGACACTGAGCCTGCTTATCCGTTGATTGTTCTGATCAACGGAGGAAGTGCCAGTGCTGCCGAGATTCTTGCCGGGGCATTGCAGGATTATGACCGGGCCATTATCATGGGCGAACAGAGTTTTGGCAAAGGATCGGTCCAGACAATTATTCCTCTTGACGATCAGTCCGCTTTGCGTTTGACTACGGCGCGATATTTCACCCCTCTGGGACGGTCGATTCAGGCCAAGGGGATCACCCCGGACATCCTTGTTCCCCAGATGCAGGCCAATTCTGTTGCTCAGTCATCAGGAATGCGTGAATCTGACCTGGCCAATCACTTTCAGCAGGTTCCGGATGAGGTTGAAGGTGAGTCCGGGTTGAAGATTGACTTGAATTCAAATGATGCTCAGGATTATCAGCTGCAGCGGGCATTGGATCTGTTGAAGGGGCTGGAGATATTGTCGCATCGTTAATGGAGCTTTCGTCTGAGCACTGATGAAAATTCGAGATTGAAAATATAATGGCCACAAGTAAAAGCAAAAAAAGCGACAAGAAAAAGTCACCAGGCAAAAAGAAAGCAAAGATGTCACAGGGGATGCGGGTTTTGCTGGCATCCGTTCTTTTGGGACTGATCGTAATTGTCTGTGTTGGCGTTCTTTTTGTCCTGCGCGAAAAATTCTCTCACAACGATGAGGTTTCGTTCGTTTACGAGGAGAATGTCGAACATATCACACCGAAACCGGCTGCCATGACCTATGCCGATATCCATCAGCTGCTGGACAATCAGCTTATCAATGGTCCTGATTCAATGGGCTGGAAGCGACTCGATCCGCGCAATAGAATCGAGGTCCGCAAGATTTTCGGCGCATTTCCATCACAGCCCTATCTGGCAGAGCTAGCGAGGCATATCGAACAGACCGGTGCGCCTGCCCAGTTGAAGGTCAGCAGGGAAAAAGGGGTGATTCATCTCTATTGGCAGGGACAATTGCGTTTTGAACTTCTCTATGAGGTGCCTGAGGTTGCCGTTGAACCAGAAGTGAGAGGCCCCAGGATTTCTCTGATTATGGATGATATGGGCGGCTCGATGACCGCGATCAGGAGCCTGGTCAATTACGGGATACCGATAACTCCGGCCATCCTGCCGGGTATCAGCAATGCCAAGGCGACGGCGAATTTCCTGCGTCAGCAGAATCTCGAATATATGATTCATATTCCGATGGAGCCTAAAAGCTACCCGCGGGTCAGCCCGGGGGAGAATGCGTTGCTGGTTAGTCTCTCTGAGGAAGAAATCCGTGAGAGGGTTCGTTCCTATATCCGTGAACTTCCCGATGCAGTTGGCGGAAACAACCATATGGGCTCACGGTTTACCGAAACGGAAGACGCGATGCGTATTGTTCTCGAGGAGCTAAAGGCGCATCAATTCTTCTTTATCGACAGTCGGACAATCAGTGATTCGGTCGCCTTTTCCGAGGCCAGGAAAATGGGTCTTAAGACCGCGACGCGGAATATCTTTCTCGACAATACGGTCGATGTCTCCTACATTCGCGGACAGATTCACAAAATGATCAAACTGGCGGGGGAGGATCGTGAAATCGTTGCCATCTGTCATCCTCACCGCGAGACCTTCGAAGCCTTGAGACTTGAGCTCGACTGGCTGATGCAGCAGCCTGTCACCTTTGTCTTCGCATCTGAGGTTGTTCATAGTTACTGATGTCTGCCTGTCAGCTGTGTCAGGCTGCCGCTCTCATGTTTTGTGCAAAGGTATTTTTGTCGTGAACAACTCATCTGAGATTATCTCCGTATCGGCGTTGATCGGTTTTCTTCAGGATCTGGTTGAAGATAATTTTGTTAACGTTCTGGTTCGCGGAGAAATCAGTAATTTTTCCCGGGCTTCGTCCGGCCATTGTTACTTTACTCTCAAGGATGATCGCTCACAGTTGCGCTGTGCCATGTTCCGTGGTCAGGCCAGGGCTTTGCGCTTTTCTCCTGAAAACGGAATGGCGGTGATCTGCCGGGGACGGGTGTCGGTCTACCCGCAACGCGGGGATCTGCAGCTGATCGTCGAAGGGTTGGAACCAGAGGGGGTTGGCGGTCTGCAGCTGGCCTTTGAACAGCTCAAGGAAAAACTTCAGAATGAGGGTTTGTTCGATGCTGCTCACAAACAACCTCTTCCCGAATATCCGAAGGTGATCGGTGTCGTCACATCGGCAACAGGTGCCGCCATTCAGGATGTCATCAATGTTCTCAAGCGCCGATCTGCCGGGCTCAATGTGCTGTTGCGACCATCACTGGTTCAGGGGGGGGAGGCAGCAAAGGAGATTGCTCGGGCGATTGAGGAGCTGAATGAAGAAGGGAGTGCTGAGGTCCTGATCGTCGGCCGGGGAGGTGGGGCGCAGGAGGATCTATGGGCTTTCAATGAGGAGGTTGTGGCCCGGGCTATTTTCCATTCTCGAATCCCGGTCATCTCTGCCGTCGGTCATGAAACCGATTTTTCGATTTCCGACTTTGTCGCCGATCTCCGTTCTCCGACCCCGAGTGCGGCCGCTGAACTGGTCGTCAAGAACCGTCTGGACCTCGAACGTCACCTTGATCAACTCGCTCTGCGCCTTGCCAGCCTCATGAAAAATCGCCTGGTTCTGGTTCAGGATCGTCTTTTAAGTCTTGAGAAGCGTCTGCGTTCTCCTCTGGATCTGATACGCTTTCAGAAGCTGAGACTGCAGAAAGCCGATGCTGAGCTGGGGCGCGCGATGACCCTCTATGTGGAAAAGCGCGGCCAGGCGCTGAACAGCCTGATGGGACGGCTTGATACTCTCTCTCCTCTGGCGGTTCTGGCCCGGGGCTATTCGGTTGTCAGAGACAGCCGGTCCGGGACAGTGATTACCGATGCGCTACAGCTGCACGTCGGTGCCGAACTGGAGGTCATGCTCGCAAAAGGGCGGGCAGCGGCAGAAATTATTGAAGTTTTTCCCGATAAAGCAGAATAATAACAGGCTATGCCCTTGACCCCGAAGCATAAGGGTTAGGATAATTTATTGAACGACTTTATGACAGGTATGGTTTATGGCGACAGCTAAAAATTTTGAAACGGCATTGAAAAAACTTGAAGAAGCGGTCGCACAACTTGAAAGCGGGGATCTGTCTCTTGAAGATGCGCTCAAGGTGTTCTCTACTGGTGTCAAGCAGGCGGAATACTGCAGGTCTTCGCTCAAGGAGGTAGAACTTAAGGTCGAAGTGCTGACCAAGCAGGGTGAGGCCTGGCAGAAAGAAGCTTTTGATGATGAGTGAACCATGGTCGCTTGCCGCTTATCTGGCAGAACAGACGCGGCGCGTTGATGTAGCGCTGGATGATTATCTGCCGCAAGGGGATACATTGCCGCAGCGCTTGCATGAAGCAACGCGCTATTCTATTTTCGCTGGAGGCAAGAGAATCCGTCCGATTCTGCTGCTGGCTGCCTGTGAAGCTTTGGGTGGTAATAGTGAAGAAGCGTTGCCAGCTGCCTGCGCCGTTGAAATGATTCACACCTATTCGTTGATTCATGACGATCTGCCGGCCATGGATGACGACGATCTGCGGCGCGGCAAGCCGACGAATCATAAGGTTTTCGGTGAGGCCATTGCGATCCTTGCCGGAGATGCTCTGCTGACTGAAGCCTTTCTTTTGCTCAGCAATCCCCTGGTGTTGACCGGAATCTCTCCGGATGAACGTCGCCGCCTGATCCATATTCTGGCCAAGAATGCCGGCTCGCGTGGTATGGTCGGCGGTCAGGTCGTCGATATGGAGTCAGAACAGCAGATCATTGATCTGCCGACTCTTGAATATATTCATACCCATAAGACCGGAGCTCTGATCCTGGGTGCTGTTCAGATGGGGGCGATCATCGGTGGTGCGGATGAACAGCAGTTTCGCAGCCTGAAGCGTTTCGGTGAAACGATCGGTCTGGCCTTCCAGATTGCAGACGATATTCTCGATATCGTTGCTGATGAGAAGACACTCGGCAAGGATATCGGCAGTGATCAGGAACGAGGGAAGGCGACTTATCCATCCTTGTTTGGTTTTGCTGCCGCCCAGCAACGCAAGGACGAACTTTTCAGCATCGCAAAGAAAAGCCTGGAACCTTTCGGGACTCTGGCGAGACCGCTGCACGAAATTGCAGAGTTTATCGTCAACAGAGACCACTGATCGGTGCAGATGTCAGCAAGCAAAACGGATTTGACGGGAGATGGCATGAAGACACCCCTTCTCGAACAGATAGATTCACCTGAAGCCGTAAGGCAGCTCAGTTCTGCGCAGCTCGTCCAGTTGGCGGCGGAGCTGCGTCAGGTGATTGTCGAGACTGTGTCGGTCAATGGGGGGCATCTTGGCAGTTCTTTGGGGGTTGTCGAGTTGACCATTGCCCTGCATCGGGTTTTTCGCTCTCCGGTCGATCAGATCATCTGGGATGTTGGTCATCAGTCCTATGCCCATAAACTGCTGACCGGGAGGCGGGATCAATTCTCCTCGCTGCGCCAATACAAGGGGTTGAGTGGTTTCCCCAAGCGCAGGGAAAGTGTTCACGATGCTTTTGACGTCGGGCATTCAAGTACCTCGATATCCGCGGCATTGGGGATGGCCGCAGCGCGTGATATCCTGAATGACGATTCTAAGGTTGTCGCCGTTATCGGCGATGGTTCTCTGACCGCTGGCATGGCATTCGAGGCGCTGAATCATGCCGGTCATCTGAAGAAGCGGCTGGTTGTTATTCTCAACGACAACGATATGTCGATTTCGCCGAATGTTGGAGCCTTGTCGTCTTTTTTAAGCCGCAAACTGAGCACCAATCGCTTCATCCGCTTCAAAAAGGAGACTGAGAATATTCTCAGTATGGTGCCGGGTATCGGTAAGGATCTTGTCTATCTGGCGAAAAGAGCTGAAGAGTCTTTGAAGAGTTTCATGACCCCGGGGATGCTGTTTGAAGGTTTTGGTTTCGATTACTTTGGCCCGCTGGACGGACATAATCTCGATGAGCTGATCGAAACCATGCACAATGTCGCCCGTATCGACGGCCCTGTCCTATTGCACGTGCTGACCAAGAAGGGCAAGGGCTTCACTCCTGCTGAGCAGAATCCGCCAAAGTTTCACGGCATCGGCCCTTTCGATGTCAAAACCGGAGAGACCCCACCAGCAAAAGTGTCGACTCCCAGATCCTATACCTCCGTTTTCGGCGATACACTACTCAAGCTGGCAGCTGAAGACCAACGCATTATCGCAATTACAGCGGCAATGACGGAAGGCACGGGGCTGAAACAGTTTTCCGAGGTCTTTCCATTACGCTTTTTCGATGTCGGTATCGCTGAACAGCATGCGGTGACCTTTGCTGCGGGACTGGCCTGTCGTGGTCTGAGACCAGTGGTTGCCATCTATTCAACCTTCCTGCAGCGCGCCTACGATCAGGTGTTGCATGATGTCTGCCTGCAGAATCTGCCGGTGACCTTTGCCATGGACCGGGGTGGACTGGTTGGTGCCGACGGCCCAACCCATCATGGCGTTTTCGATTATTCCTTTTTGCGCCATATGCCGAATATGACGTTCGCTGTTCCGCGTGACGAACGCATGTTGCAGCGTATCATGCTGACCGCGAGTCAGGCTGATGGTCCGTTTGCCTACCGCTATCCTCGGGGGGCTGGTCTGGGGCTCGAGCTTCTAGATAAGGTCTCCGAACCCTTGACTGTCGGCTGTGGTGAACTGTTGCGTGATGGAAATGACGGGCTGATCGTTGCCCTTGGGTCAATGGTTGAACCGGCACTGAAGGCTGCCTCAACCCTGGCCGAAGAAGGTGTTGATCTGGCGGTGATTGACGCTGTATTTCTCAAACCACTGGATCAGGCGTTAATTCTTGACTGTGCTAAAGCGGCCCCCTTTGTCATTACTCTTGAAGAGAACGCGCTGCAGGGCGGTTTTGGTTCGGCACTGCTTGAATTGTTTGCCGATAATGGAGTGACCGCTCCGCTGGCCAGGCTCGGGATACCGGATCGTTTCGTCGAGCAAGGCTCTCAGCAGCAATTAAGAGACGAATTGGAGCTGTCCGTTGCGGGGATTGTCGACAGGGTGAGGCAGTTTCATCGTTCTCCGGCAGCGGCAGTAAAAGGAATTTGATTTTTTCGTTGTCATTCAAGATGATAGTTCCGTATTTCATGTCTTCAGTTTTTTTCCGGTTTGATGCGTGCTCGTTCGTGCAAAGATGCGGTACAGGCATTTCCGGATGTTTTCTATCTGTGATATTTGTGTTAAGATTGCCTAATATGACTTCTGTATCGAGTTCAAAGGAGCTGCAGCGATGGCGCGCAAGATCTTTATAGCGGCAACGGGTATGAATAGCGGCAAAACGACGACCAGTCTTTCGCTGATGCATATGGCCCGAAAAAAATATGGGAAGGTTGGGTTCATTAAGCCGATCGGCCCTAAAATTGTCGAACATGAAGGCGTCTTTGTTGACAAGGATGCGCTGCTGGTTGCTGAATATTTTGGTCTTATGGACGATCTGGAACTGATGTCTCCATTTGTTCTCAAGCAGGGAGACACGCGTCGTTTCATGGACGGTGAAATCGACCGTACTTCTATTCGACGCAGAATCTTTTCCGCACTTGAAGCTTTGGATGCCAAGAATGATTTCCTGATCATAGAAGGGGCGGGGCATACCGGTGTCGGAACTATCTTTGGCTGCAACAATGCCTGTATAGCCCGCGAAGCCGGCGCTACGGTGATGCTGGTCACCGGTGGCGGTCTGGGCAATGTTGTCGATATGGCGGGAATGAACCTTGCCCTTTTTCAAAAAGAACGGGCGGATGTCAAGGCCATCCTAGTCAACAAGATTGTTGCCTCCAAGCGTGAACGCACCCTGGGCTATCTGCAGACCGCTTTTGAACCGGAACATATAGAGGTTATCGGCGGGTTCAATTATCAGCCGATTCTTGCCAATCCGACCCTGCGGAGAATCGCCAAGGTCCTGGACCTTGATTTGCGGGCGACGGAAGATGAGGCCCAGAGGATCGTCCATAATATCCAGATTGGGGCCGCGTCATCGCAGCGGGTCGTCGAGCTTCTCAAGGATTCTTCGCTGATTATCGTCAACAGCAGTCGTGATGAACTGCTGGTGACTATAGCGACTCTCTACCGTTTGCCAGAATACCGACAGAAGATCGCTGGTGTTGTGATTCCCGGCGTCTGCGATATCAGTCACGTCACTCAAAAAATAGTCGATAACAGCGGTATTCCATATATCCGTTGTAGCCTGACGTCCTCCAATGTCTTTGAAATACTCAAGGATGATGTTTCAAAAATTACTGCCGAAGATACCCACAAGATTCAGTTGATAACCGATCTTGCTGAACGGCATTTCAATTTCGACGAGATCGACGCCCTACTTTCAAGCTGATTGTTCGGGGGAATTATGTTGATACGTGTACGTTATAAAGACGGCCGGATTGACCTCGTACCGTCACGTAAGCTGGATGAGCTGATCCTGATGAGTGAAATTGAGCAGTTTGAGCGTTCCAGCGGTTGGGTGACGCTCGGCAAGGACCCGGTCAGGAGCACGCTGCGTGGTTATTATGCTGGCCCGGAGCGCAGGTGTCGTTAGACATTTTTCCGCGCTGGCCGTTGCATTGACTCGTTTTCTCTGTATTGGATATGTTATGGTACAAAGAAAAACGAGGTGTTGCTATGCAAGAGATATCAGTAGTTTATGCTGACGGAATGATGGATATGGTTCCTGCCTCTCAGCTTCAATCGTTGATCGATGGTGAAGACATAATCAAGTTTCAGAGGCAGGACGGTTGGGTTTATTTAGGTGTCGATCCAGTTCGGATCCGCCCGGCAGTCGCCTATCGGGGCCCTGAGAGGCGACTTAACTAGTTTTCATCCGGAAACGGCCCTTTTTCGCTGTGGCTGCGTCAATCTTCGGGTTCGCTTGTGGCGTAAAGCACTACGCCTCCGCGCAACCCTTTGATTTCCTACCCACAACGAAAAATTACTCGTTTCCAATCTGAAAACTTACGCTTAGCTCTCCGGAGTTTCCGGATGAAAACGAACTAAGTTGATATCTATTTGTTCTGCTCTGATAAGACAGCCCAGACCCGGTTCCGGTCGGGGCTGTTTTTTACTATGGTGCCAGGTTGGTCAGCTTAAGCCGATAGCGTCTGAGAATCTCTATGGTTTCAAGGCGCCCCGTGCGCCCCAAGCGTAACAGGCATTTCTGACCGGCGGAGAGGTTTTCCAGGTACGGATCCTTATAGGTATAGAGCACGACCGGCTGTTCAACGGCAATGGGATCTTCGGGATCCGGTGTCTGGATCAGATGGTCGAGGACGAAAACCAGCCGATCGTTGAAATAAGCGTTCTGATAGCCGAGTTGTCTGTAGGCCTCCTGAAAAAGCGGATAGTAGTGAACGTAGGCCTTGAGAGCCAGATCTTCAGGTGTATACTTCAGGATCTTCAGATAAGCTTCATAGCGTTTTGCGTTTGCCGGAGAGATAAACAGCTGCTCCTGCTTGTTTTCGTCAACCGTAAATTTCCCCTGCGGGGGATAGACCGGGAGGTTTTGTCTGGGTAGACGTTTTTCCGGCAGGCTGTCGATTGTAGAGACCAGCCGCTGAACGAAATTGTCCAGGCGCAGAATTTTGAGGAGTTGTGCATCAGGGATCAGCCCTTTTAGAGCTTGGCCGATTGTCTCGTCACTCTGCTGGACCTGGGGCAGCTTCTCTTCAGGTGCTGACGGCTCAGCCGCTTGAGGTTCTACCGGCTGAACGCTGTCAGCCTGAGCAGGTAATTGTTCTGTTTCTGGGACCGGATAATGGACAATCGGCAATCTGACCGGTTCCGGTGGAGGGCTTTGCACTCTTTCGACCTGTTGTGGTTCGGACTCTTCCTTTTTCAGCAGGGTCAGAGAACCGAGAATGACAGCGAGAACCACAAGTATGCAGATCAGAAGGGTCGAATTTTTCATGCAGGAGCTCCTTGTTTAAACGATTCCCTATTATGGACAGATATTCCGCTTTTTTCCAGTGGATCTTCCCGTTTATACAATTTAAGGTCAAGATGGATACATTAATAAGCGTTATAAAAAATAAACAATTTCTCAGAGACGAATGTACCAGATTGTTTCACGGGCGGGGACAGGCCTATCCGGGATATGAAAACATCAATATCGACTGGTATCCTCCCGTCTTGCTTGTCACGCTCTATGAGCCGCGGGATCAGAACTGGCTTGCCGTTCTTGCGCGGAGGCTCGAAGCGCTTTGCCCCGACGTACAATCCATCGTTGTCCAGTTGCGCCAGCGCGGAGATGCTCAGTGGCTGGTGATCCATGGTGCCTTGCCTGAGACGCTGACGGTCAGGGAAGGGGGACTGGCTTATTCGATCCGGCTGGGGGATTCCCAGAATATCGGTTTTTTTTCTGATATGGCCTGCGGCAGGAACTGGGTTCGGGAGAATGCCTGTGACAGAAAGATTCTCAATCTGTTCTCATACAGCTGCAGCTTTTCTGTAGCTGCTCTGGCGGGTGGTGCGGCTCAGGTTGTCAACATGGATATGAGCCGTGGAGCCCTGGCGCTCGGGCGGATAAACCATCAGCTCAATGGTTTTGATACGCGAAAATGCAGTTTTCTTTGCATGGAGTTGTTTCGCAGCTTCAGTAAGCTGAAGAAACTCTCGCCCTTCGATCTGATCATCTGTGATCCCCCTCTGGCGCAGGGGAAAAGTTTTCAGGCCCAGCGTGACTGGCCAAAATTGATCAGGCGCTTCGCCGAATTGCTGTCTCCGGCCGGCCTTGTCCTTTGTTGTACCAGTTCTCCAGAGTTCAATCGTCCCGAGCTTGATCGGTTATTTACAGAATTCGCACCTCAGGCGCAGCTTGTGGAGCGTCTGTGCGATGACGAGAATTATCCGGATATCGATCCTGAACGTGGTACGAATCTGTCTGTCTATGCCTATTCCTGAGCAAGAATCTTTTCGCTGGACATTGAAAAAATATCTGCTCGCTGTACAAGTCTTTTGCTGGGTTGTAATATAAACGGATGAACTTTTGCAGTGAGATGACGCTGCTCATACCAGATTAACACTTTTATCCGATATTTTAGCGGCGAGTCCGATGGAAAGGAGAATGATCTATGCCAGTTGTAACTGTGCGTACGGTGGAAGGGGTCAGCAAAGAGAAAAAACGGGAGCTGGTCGACCGGATAACCGTTGTCATGAAAGAGGTGCTAGGCAAGAATCCTGAGGCGACTCATGTGATTATCGAAGAGTACCCGGCTGAAAACTGGGGGATCAGGGGTAAGACAATCGAAGAAATCCGTGGTGGAAGTTAGACTGTATCAACAGAAAAAACAAAGCGGCCATGAGGTGGATGGCCGCTTTGTTTTATTTTAAAGCTGGGGCAGATCAGCAGGGCGGATGTTCAAATATTGCGCTGACGATGCGTATCGCTTCTGGAGAGGTGACCTGGTAAAAGACTTCGACTCCTTCACGGCGTCCGGAGATAATCCCCTTGTTCTTGAGCAGTGCCAGATGTTGCGAAACTGTCGCTTGCGGCAGCGACAAACACTCCCAGATTTTTTTGACGTTACAGGATTGAGACATGAGACCGGCAACAATTTTCAAACGAATCGGATGCCCCAGAACTTTAAGAATCTCTGATTCCCGGTGATAATCCTGTGTCGTATCGAAAGGGACTTTACTTTCACTGTTGGTCATATTATCTCTCCACGTTATTTTAATATATGAATCTTAATTGCAGGAGTCGATAAGGTCAAGAAATGAATATGCAATTCTGATAACAGGTCCCATTTTCAACCTGAATCCCTTCCTGATTCAGGTTCAATTGAAAAGTCAGCGAGGTTTCATTGAAGCGATTCAGATTATCCATATTGCTCTTTATCTTTCTTTTTATCTTCGTTTCACCCCTGTATGCCGTAACCCGTGACATAGATACCTATGTTGGCGAGCACCTTGAATACGACATCTCTTTTCTCTGGTTTGAGCGTCTTGCCGTCGGAGAAATCTCCCTCGAAAGATCCGCCGCTGAGAATACCTACCTGATCGTCATGCAGGCCAGGACTCTTGGTGTCGCCGCTTTTTTCACCCGTGACCGGGTCGAGAGATACGAAACCCTGGTTCGGGTAGCGGAGGATGGCTTTCTTGAGCCTCTCTGGTATCAGTCTCACACCATCCATGGCAGCGGCAAGTCGCGTCGTGAAAAGACCAAACGCTATATCTTCGAGTACGACAACCGCCAAGTTCGTTACCAGAGACTCAAAAATGGCGAGGTCTACAAAGAAACGTTCTTTCCGATGGATCCAGATAAACGCTTGTGTGATATCCTCTCCGCTCTGTATAACTTGCGTCTTGGCTATTTTGGTGTCGTCGGTACTGAAAGGATTACGGTTCCGACCTTTCACCATGAAGGCGAGCAGGACATTGTCATAGAGCCTCTCGGACGGGTAGATGCCGTTGACTTGGATTTCTTATCCGCAAGTCCGTACCGCTTCCGGGTTCTTGTCGACCCGGAAGTTTTCGGAACCAACGGTCGTAATCTTTATGTCGGCCTTGATAAAGAGTTTCGACCAAACCTTGGTATTATCAAAGATGTTATCGGTCTCGGCGATGTCCGTGGCCGTTTGCGTTAACTCTGTGTGCCAGCAGAAGGAGTCTGTAGAAGTATGTCTACTAGCGAAAAAACCTATGTTATCGGGCATCGAAATCCCGATTCTGATTCAATATGCAGCGCACTTGCCTATGCGGAACTCCGGCGCCGTCAGGGCCTCGACAACGTTGTTGCCGCAAGGGCTGGCAACCTCAATCAGCAGACCCAGTTTATCCTCGATGCTCTGGATGTTGCCCCCCCGGAGCTGCTGCTTGACGTCTATCCGAGGATCAATGATGTCCTGACGGAAAAGGTTGTAACGATTGACAGCTCGGAACCTTTATCCAAGGCGATAGAACTGTACCATAAACACCATATCCGGCTGCTTCCTGTTGTCGATGAACAGTCACGGGCGACGGGACTGTTGCTGCTTAAGGCTGCCACTGAAGCTTTTCTGGTTCCGGCGGAGCCGGAACAGATGCGGCGGATTCGTACTTCGCTGACCGCCATTCAACGCAGCCTCAATGGCGATGTTTATCATTTTGTCGATCCGGGGCCGGTCGAAGATTTCAACCTGTATGTCGGTGCGCGCCGCGAAGAGACCTTCAGCCGCTGGATCAGCCAGAGCGAACCACGCAAGATCATTCTGATTACCGGTGACCGTCCCGGGGTACAGAGGATGGCTGTCGAGGCCGGGGTGCGCCTGCTGATCATCTCCGGGAGTTCTCAGGTTGACAGGGATCTGCTGGAGCTGGCCGTGCAAAAAGATGTATCGATACTGGTCAGCCGCTATGACACGGCGAATTCCGTATGGTTGACACGTATGGCGACTCCGGTTGGAGAGCTGGCTGAAAAGAACTTTCTGAAGATCAAGCCGGGTGAGCTGCTCGAAGATCTGCGCTTGAAACTGACCCATGGCAATCAGGCCGGGGCCATAGTGACCGATAAACTGGACAAGGTTATTGGCGTCGCGACCAAGAGTCACCTGATCCGTAATTCGCCAACCAAGCTGATCCTTGTCGATCACAATGAATTGACCCAGGCAGTTCCCGGGGCCGACAAGGTTGAGATCGTCGAGGTCATCGATCATCACAGGCTGGGTAACTTCCACACCGACCTGCCGATCCGTTTTATCAATCAGCCGCTGGGCAGCACCTGCTCGCTGGTCGCTTCGCTCTACAGGCAGTCCGGGATCGATCCGGATCCCGAGATCGCCGGACTGATGCTCGCCGGTCTGTTGTCCGATACGGTCATTCTCAAATCACCGACCTGTACCGAAGTTGATCGTCACTTGGTTCCGTGGCTGGAAGAACTGTCAGGTCTCAATCACGAAGAATTTGGTGGCCAACTGTTTGCCGCCGGCAGCCCGATGGCCAGCGGTGCACCGGTCCGGGATCTGATCCTGACCGATTTCAAAGAGTACCAGGTGGGGGATTACCTGCTTGGCCTTGGCCAGGTAGAGGTCGTCAACTTTCAAAGTTTCCATAAACGCTACGAAGAGCTGCAGAGTGAACTGATAAAAATACGTGCTGAAAGGCGCTATGAGCTGGCCGCCTTGCTGGTGACCGATATTGTCATGGAAACCAGCCTGTTGTTGACGGCAGGCTCTTCAGAGCTGCCTTATGTTATCGGCTACCCTCAGGAGGCGGAGAATCTGTTCCGCTTGAATGGTGTCCTGTCGCGTAAAAAGCAGCTTGTCCCGCACCTGATGAAGGTCTTCAAACCTCTGTAGCCAGCAGGTTTTTCAGCTGTTCAGGGCTCTGGACCGGCTCAAAACATTCTTTGCCGGTACAGAGCCAGGCCGTCGGTTTGCGGTTCAGTGCCGTTTTCCCGGCCAGCATCGGAATCAGTTCTTGCAGATCCTGTGGTCTGCTGGTTGTGACATGGAGAATTTTGTGCTGTTCCTGGCTGATAACCTCCTGCCAGGCGTCACCGGGTTCAGTACCGTCTGGCACTATCAGGGCCAGGAACAGACGGTCCTGAAGATAGAGATCCACGCCCTGCAGCAGGCAGGCAAAGGCTGTCGGATAACCTTCAACTTGATGAATCGTCGCTTTGAGCCGCTGTTCGGCCTGCTCCAGCCAGTTCTCACGGTCACACAGCCTGGCCAGGTGAATGAGGTTCTGGATGGTAATGGAATTGGCCGCCGGCAACGCGCCGTCCTGACGATTCTGTTCCCCGGGCATCCCTTGAACAAAAGGCTGTGATGCATCTGAAAATGATCTGTCGCCACTGACAAATGTCTCATCTTGGAGCCCTTGCAGATAGATTGCCCTGGAGAGATAGTGTGGCTCCGCTGTCGCCTGAAACAGGGCCAGCGCACCGCGAATCAGATAGGCGTAGTCCTCATGGAAGGCGTCGATGTAGGCATCGCCCCGGCAGAAGCAGCGGTTCAACCGGTCATTGACGGACATATTATCAGTGATGAAGGCGAAGGCCCGCCGGGCTGCAGACAAATAATCTGTCCTCTTCAACAACCTGCCTGCCATGGCGAGTGCATGAATCATCAGGCCGTTCCAGCCGACAATGAGTTTGTCATCAAGCTGTGGTCTATCCCTTTTTGCTCTTGCGGACAAGAGCTTGCGGTTCATCCCCTTGAGTCGCTCGATTATCTCTTGTTCCGTCAGCTCGAATTCTTGTGCAATGGTAGAAAGGCTCTCGACCCGAGAAAGGATATTTCTTCCGAAGAAGTTGCCATGAAGGGTAGGTTGGTAAATCTTTTCAAACAGCGGAAAATCGCCCTGCAGCAATTCACGCAGCTCTGCATATGCCCAGCTGTAAAAGCTTCCTTCGGCCCCTTCGGAATCAGCATCTTCTCCGCAATAAAATCCGCCTTGTGCGTGTTGAAGTTGCGCAAGACTATAATCGAGTACCGCCTCAGCAGCGTCGCGGAATTCATGCGAACCGCTTTGCACCAAGGCATGCAGGTAAGCTTCGGAAATCAGGGCCTGGTCATAGAGCATTTTCTCGAAATGAGGAATCTTCCAGCTGCTGTCAACCGCATAGCGATGAATCCCTCCGCCGAGCTGATCGCTTATGCCCCCTTGAGATATCCGCGTCAGGGTCTGTAACGCCATCTGTAACAGTTCAGGATCCTTGAATCTTTGCTGCAGTCTGAAAAGCAGGATGAGGATATGGGGCTGGGGAAATTTGGGTGGCTGGCCAAATCCTCCATCACGGCTGTCATACAGCTGCTTGAGGTTGTCTGCCGCGTTGCTCAGGATCATCGTTTCTATGTCGTCAAGTTCAGGTTTGGCGGACTTGTTGAGGGCATCGACAAGCTGTTTGGCAGCGCGGAGGATATTTCTCGGGTGGGATTGCCAGAGGTCTGCGATCTTTGCGCTGAGCTGCAGAAACCCTGTTTGCCGGTTCTCTGTGGATTTTGGCAGATAGGTCAGGGCATAGAAGGGGTGGCCTTCTGGGGTCAGAAACAGGTTCAGCGGCCAGCCACCATGACCGATCAGGCTCTGGCAGGCTTGCATGTAGCCGGCGTCGATATCCGGGCGCTCTTCGCGATCGACCTTGATGCAGATGAAATGACGGTTCAGGACTCCGGCAACCTCATGATCAGAAAAGGATTCCCTGGCCATGACATGGCACCAGTGGCAGGTCGAGTAGCCGATCGAGATGAAAATGGGTTTCTGCTGTTCATGGGCTGTTTGCAGAGCTTCTTCGCTCCAGGGCTTCCAGTGGACAGGATTATTTGCGTGCTGTCTCAGGTAGGGGCTGTTTTCTCTACTGAGTAG
The DNA here is from genome assembly GCA_963677215.1 of Geopsychrobacteraceae bacterium. Taxonomy (GTDB): domain Bacteria; phylum Desulfobacterota; class Desulfuromonadia; order Desulfuromonadales; family Geopsychrobacteraceae. Next base: position 3,695,982 of record OY781919.1, on the reverse strand, counting down.
ATTCATATGGCCGGCTCCATATCCGTCAGGTTCCAGCATATTATCGGGTGGTTGATGAGTGAGAGGCAAGAGGAGGGCAAAAAAAATACCCCGTGTCAGGAGGGAGAACACGGGGTTAAATTTTCTAGAGAGGTTGATTTCTGATTATTATTATAGATGAGCCTTGATTAATGTCAAGCAATTGTTAGTAAAAATTAATTGCTTTTTCTGATCTTTTTTTAAAAAGTGATAGAAATGGTTGTGAATATTAAACTTACGAAAAAACAGACAGTTAAGTTTTTTTATTGAATATTGTTTCTAGGTAGGTCTGAGGCTGTTTTATAAGTGGTCCCTAAGCTTTATATCCGAGCCTGTGAGGTTGCCAGACTGTGGGCATGAAGATCTGTAGTTTCGAATATTTACCTGGCTGAGCGGCTCTGTTAGACTTGCTGAAACCTGACAGATGAAACGATCTCGTATGGATGAATCAATAAACAATGTTGTTTCTATAGACGGCGATGCCATCCGGCGGATCCGTGAAGAAAAACGCCTGACCCAGCTATATGTGGCCAAAGTTGTCGGTGTGACAACTGATACTGTTTCCCGCTGGGAAAACAATCGCTATCCCAGCATCCGCCGGGACAATGCTCTCAAACTGGCGGATGCTCTTGAAGTTGATGTCCAGTTGATCATCAAAAATGAGCTTGAAGATGAAACGCCGCAGGGGCAACTCTCCGCTTTCCGTTTCCGATTTTTGTTTGTTCCGGTCGCCGTACTCATCTTGATCTGTCTCTGTGGTCTTGTCTGGTTTTTCGTTCTACAGCCTGAGAATAAAATCGAGGTCGTGCGTATTCTGCCAGATTACGCAGCGCCTGAATCCCGGATTCTCATCCAGATCCATCTTGTCGCTGATGAGCAGATCAAGGGGTTGATCGTTAAAGAATCCCTGCCGGTTGGCTGGCAGCTGATCGATGCGTCACCTAAGGTGTCGACCTACGACCCTGAGACGAATACCAATCGTTGGATTTTCAGGACAGCGGCAGATGAGTTTCATGTCTATTACCTGGTTGAGCTCCCCGCAGCTGTGACCTCGACCGGTGAAGCGATATCAGGTTCTGTCATCCTCAGTTCTGATCAGCGTCACCATTCCCAAAACATAAAGCAGGTTGGTACAATGACCTTTGCTCCGCTGCACTGGATTGATGGTGATGGCAATTCGATCATCGATGATATGGAGATTCTCGATCTGTCCGTATTGTCGGAAGAGGCAGAAGGCCTTGATCTGGACTGGGAGCTTGTTGAAGATTTCTGGCAGGCCGGTGCTTATCACTGGAACACAAATGAACATCGGTTCGTGGCGGGACCTTCAGCAGCAAATGGGGCTGAACACTAAGCACAGTCTGTGGATCGGGAAAAAGCTTTGACATGTCTAACGCTGGTTCTTAGAATAGCGCGATTTGAATGTTTTTGACCTGGATACTGACCAAATCAGGATTCTTAAGGAAATAGAAGTTATGGAAACAGTTGTTGCATTGCTGAAACAGGATATGCTGGATGTCGAAGATCAGTTCCGCAGGAACCTGACTACAGACGTCGATCTGATCAACAAGGTTGGAGACTATGTCCTGTCCAGCGGTGGCAAACGTTTTCGCCCCATGCTGTTGCTCTTAAGTGCGAAGCTCTGCAACTATACAGGCGATAAGCATATTGAGCTCGCTGCGGTTGTCGAGTTTATTCATACTGCGACCCTGCTGCATGATGACGTTGTGGACAGTGCTAGCCTGCGTCGTGGTAACCGTTCAGCCAATTCAATCTGGGGGAATCAGACCTCTGTACTGGTTGGTGACTTCCTGTTCAGCAAGTCCTTTTCGATGATGGTCAACTGCGGCGACCTCAGGGTTCTCAAAGTTTTGGCCGATACGACAACACAGATTACCGAAGGTGAAATCCAGCAGCTGATCAATGCCTGTGATATCGAGATCAGTGAAGACCAGTACCTGCAGGTGGTTCGCGACAAGACTGCGATATTGATTGCCGCCTCCTGCCAGATTGGTGCACTTATCTCGGCGGCAGATGAGCAACAGCAAACAGCCTTGAGGGAGTTTGGCCTCGAGATCGGAACCGCTTTTCAGTTGATGGATGACGCTCTCGATTATGTTGCTGAAGAAGAGGTCTTTGGCAAAGAGCGCGGACACGACCTGTTTGAGGGGAAGATGACGCTGCCTCTTATCCATACCTATTCTCAGTCCGGTGCCGAAGAGCGCAGTGAGATCGTCAGAATTGTCGAAGCCTCAGAACTTTGCACTGAAGATCTTGACTATATCTGCAGACTTATCGACAAGCGGGGCGGCATTGAGTATACCAGGGAAAAGGCTGCCGAACGTATCGCAACGGCCAAGCAGTTGCTGGCTATTTTCCCGGATTGTGCAGCGCGTAAGGCACTTTTTGATCTGGCCGATTACGTTGTTTCACGCAATAAATAGTTCCTGTTGCTGGCCTGTCAGGGGAATTCTCCTTTCGGCGTTCAAACGGGTGCATGATATGACTTTTCATGTACCCGTCTGCGTTTTTCTTCTATAATCCCAGCATGTCACGCGTCAGTCTACTCACCAAAGTCCTGGGGGCAATGCTGCTGCTTTCCCTGCTGCCGCTCGGGCTCCTGCTCTTTAATTCCGAACACAGCCTGCAGAAAGTTGAACAACTTCTGACCAGTCAGACAACCCTGGCGCTTGATCAACAGGCGCAGGAGGCGCTGCAGAAGCGTTCGGAAATGGTCGCCCGGCAGGTTGCCGATTTCCTTGCGGAGGTTGAAGGTGATCTGCGTGATCTTGCTCTGCTACCGCAGGATGAAGATCTGTACCGGCTTTTTTGCCGAAACCATCAACGCGTCATCTGGTCGCGCAGCGGTACCAATACTCGGGCCAGTGAAACACGCGAGACCGTCGCGCTCTACAGCGAGATCAGCTATGTCGACGCGGGCGGGTTTGAGCGCATCCGTATTGTCAAGGGGAGCCCGTCGTCGCAGTTGCGCCGGGTTTCTGATCCGGCTCAGACGACCTACAGGATGGAGGATTATTTTGCCCGGACGGCTGAATTGTCTGCCGGTGATATCTGGGTTACCCACCTGCTCGGCTGGCATGTCAGCCGGGAAGAGCAGTTGCGCGGGGCAAAGAGTTCCTTTGCCGCAATAGAGGGGCGCCGCTACGAAGGTGTTATTCGTTTTTCAACCCCTCTTTTCAGCCAGGGCCAGTTTTCCGGAATGGTCGTTCTGTCACTTGACCACCGCCATCTGATGGAATTCTCCCAACACATCAACCCCGTAGGCAGTGAAGATGTCGTCTTCCCGTCTTATGAGAGTGGTAATTATTCATTTATTTTTGACGATGAAGGCTGGGCGGTCACCCATCCGAATTTTTGGGATATTCGCGGTCTGGATCCGCAAGGAAAACAGGTGCCGGCCTATGCGGAAGATACATCGGATCCGGATATCTTGGCCGGAAGAACTCCCTTTAATCTGCTCAGGGCAGCATTCATCCATCCGAATTACCCTGTTGTCGCCAGGTCGGTTCTGGAGGGACGTTCGGGGGTGCTAGATACGACCAATATCGGTGGCTCAGCCAAGATCATGGCTTTCGCCCCCATCCGTTACGCTCGTGGAATCTATCAGAAGACCGGCTATTTCGGTGCCGTGACCATCGGCGCAGAACTGTCCGGTTTTCATCAGCCTGCTGAATCTCTGGCCGGGCTTATTCGACATGAAATCGACAACCATCTGGTTCAGTCCTGGCTGGTCATCGCTCTGACGGTAGCTGTCGTTGTGGTCGTGGCCTATCTGTTTGCCAACAGTATCGTCCTGCCGCTTCGCTCTCTAACCAATACGACCAGGCGCATGATCGCCGGGCAGCATACTGAACTGGCCAGTTTGTCTGGACAGACTCATGATGAGGTCGCGGTACTGGCTGATTCGTTCAACCAGATGATCAATGAGCTCAACGGTCGGCGTGACAGGTTACTGAAAACGTTGCGGGAATTGCGAAAATCCCGGCGTGAACTGCTGCGGGAGCGGAATTTCAAGAATACCGTCTTCGAAAATATCGAAAGTGGTATTCTGACCTTTGATTCAGGCTGCAACCTGACCTGGGCCAATGGTCCTGCCTGCCAGATTCTCAACTTTACCGAGCCTGACCGGGCCGTTCCCTGGCGCGACCTGTTCAATGATTGGCCGGAAATTTCAGAGGTGCTTGCGCTCTGGTTTACTCAGGCTCCTGAAACCGGGCACGAATCGTTCCGGGTCTATGTGTCTCTGGTGCGTCAGAATCGCAAGCTGACCTACCGTCTGGCGCTGTTTCCTCTCAGTTTTCGGGCGCAGATTGGCTGGTTGTTGACGGTTGAGGATCTGACCGAGCGCGTCAATATGCGGCAGCAGATGGCACGTATGGAGCGCCTCGCTTCGCTCGGGCGCATGTCGGCGGGAATCGCTCACGAAATCAGAAATCCGTTAACCGGGGTCAGCCTGCTTCTGGATGAGCTGCATGACCGTTTGCTTGCCAGTAAAGGCGACCAGCTGCTGATCCGCAAGGCTCTTGAAGAGATTGAAAGGCTCGATGGTCTGGTCAACGAAATGTTGCGTTTTGCCACCCTGCCGGAACCGCAATTGAAAGAAGCCTCCCTGGCTGAGGTTGTGCGTGATTCAATCTTTCTGCTCCGTAAACAGTTTCAGAAACAGCAGATTGCGTTGCTTGAACAGATTTCCCCGGATCTGCCGGATGTCAGGATCGATAACGACCGTCTCAAGCAGGTGCTTCTGAACCTGTTCAATAACGCACTGGATGCGATGCCGCAAGGGGGTACGCTGCGGGTCTCTCTGGTCCGTAAGGATGACTGGCTGGTGTTGGATGTCACTGATAGCGGGATCGGTATCAGGGAGGAAAACCTGCCGCTCGTTTTTGAACCCTTTTATACCAGCAAGGGGCAGGGGACCGGACTGGGGCTGGCGATCAGTTACAATATCATTTCGGATCATGGCGGCGATATCGTGATTGACAGTGATGCCGGTTGCGGGACCAGGGTGACTGTGCGGTTGCCAGTCGCATGACAGGAACTATCGTTATTGCCAAGCCAAATTGCGGACGTTTTTTTGTCCCCTGCCGTTGGAGAGGTTGATGGATAAAATTCTGATTGTTGACGATGAGATGTTTATACGTGAAAACCTGGAACGGATTCTCGCCGAGGATGGTTACGGAACGATTTCGACCGATGCCGCGGGGGATGCGATTCGTCTTGTCGCGGAAGAGGAGATCAGTCTGGTTCTGCTCGATCTTAACCTTGGGACTGACAGCGGGTTAGACGTCCTGCGCGCGATGCGTGAGATCAACCCTGAACTGCTGGTCATCATCATTACCGGTTACGGTACCGTAGAGAGCGCCGTTGAGGCGCTGAAGATAGGCGCCTATGATTATATCAAGAAGCCATTCAAGGCCGATGCCATTCATCTGATTGTCAAACTGGCGCTGGAAACCCAGTCTCTGCGGCGCAAGGTCAGGCAGTTGACCAAAGAAGAAACCGGCATCAATATGGTGGGCAACAGTCCGGCTCTGCATAGCATCTTCCATCAGATCAGGGAGGTCGCCAAGCATGAAACAGCAACAGTTCTGGTTACCGGGGAGAGCGGCACCGGTAAAGAACTGGTTGCCAGGGCGATTCATAATCTGTCGCCACGTGCAGGTCAGCCTTTTGTCGAGATCAACTGCGGTTCGCTCCCCTACAACCTGCTTGAAACAGAGTTGTTTGGTCACGAGCGAGGGGCCTTTACCGATGCCAAGCTGAAAAAGATCGGTCTTTTTGAAGAAGCGGACAGGGGGACTGTTTTTCTTGATGAGATCGGTGAAATGGATCTCAGCCTGCAGGTCAAGTTGTTGCGGGTTCTTGAAGACCGAAAGATCAGAAGACTAGGCGGGAATCGCAATATTGATATCAATGTCCGGATTATTGCTGCGACCAATGCGGATTTGAAGCAGGCTATCGATCACAAGGAGTTTCGTGAGGATCTCTATTATCGGTTGAATGTCTTTCCGATCCATATCCCGCCATTGCGTGAGCGCCAGGAAGATATTCCTATTCTGCTAGACTCCTTTCTGCAGCGTTTCAGCAGGGAATTCAAGAAAAAGATGACAGTCTTCGGTAGGGATGCGCTCGATCTGCTGTCGCGTTATCACTGGCCGGGCAATGTCAGGGAGCTGCGCAATGTCGTCGAGCGGATCTGTATCATGTATGATGTCCCTGAAATCCTGCCGAGTCATCTGCCTCAGGAGATCTGGGGGCGCGAGCCAAGGGCGGAGATCGGTCTGAACCTGGAGATTCCGCCGCAGGGGGTTATTCTCGACGACATTGTCGCTCAGGTTGAAAAAGAACTGATTGCCAAGGCTATCAAAATTACCGGCGGCAATGTTGCCAGAACCTCAAGAATCCTGAATCTGCCACGTGGTACCTTGCGTTATAAGCTTGAAAAGTACAATCTCGTTTGAGTTTGAAGTGCATGTTATGTAATGGCGAAAAAACGCCATCTTTGGTCAAACTTAACACTTGTTTTCTCTCGCTGTGCCTTGTAGAGTCTCTGAGTTGTTTAAGCGGAGTGTCAGATCATTTCGTTGACAACGCAAACTCTCTCTGTAGTCCAGTTATGGACTTCACCCCGTTCCGGCCTCCTCCGGAACGGGGTATTTTTTTATCATTTCTCGAGAGAATTCTGGCCTGCGCAGGGGCATCCGGCGCACCCGCCCGCAGAACAACCCGTTTTGCTATGCTTGAAAACGCGATAGATGCCGTATGCTGAATAGATGGCTGTTATCAGCACGATGGTTAAAGCGATACTCAGATCCAGAGCTTGATACATGATAAATTCCTAGCTGTTAGAGGAACAGTCTGGTTCCGACCTGGTAGACCATGGTGGCCAGGACAAAACCCAGAACAGTATTGAAACTGGTTGCGAAAAGCGCCCAGCGCCAACTCGATTCCTTCGCCATTGTGACGACGGTCACGAAGCATGGCGCATAGAGCATGACAAAGATGATCATTGCCAGTGCGGTAAAGCGGTTCCAGTCTGGAGAACTGGCCAGTCGTTCAGACAGGGTCTCCGCTTCTTCAGGGTCAACATCGCCCAGAGAATAGGCGGTGCCAAAAGTTGAAACAATAACCTCCTTGGCCGCAAAGCCGCCAACCAGGGCGATATTGGTTCTCCAGTCGAAACCGGCCACCTGGCTGACAGGTTCGAGAATGGAGCCGATGCGTCCGGCAATGGAGTGGCGCAGGGCGGCCTGGCCCTCGCGGTTGTTGATATCGTTCAAGGTTGTATCCAGGAGTGCCGCGTCGCTTATCGAGGTCTCTGCAGTGCTGCGTTGTGCGGCAAACTGTGCGGTTTGGTTCTCCGGCAGGCCGGGAAAAGTCATAGCTGCCCAGAGCAGGATCGAGACTGCCAGGATGACTGTTCCCGCCTTACGGATGTAGTGCCAGGTTCTCTCCCAGGTATGCATCACGATGCCGCGCAGGGTCGGCATGCGGTAGGGCGGTAGTTCCATGACAAAAGGCGTCGATTCCCCTTTGATGACTGTAGAGCGGACAAATTTGGCGACCAGCAGGGCCATCAGCCAGGCGACCAGGGTGATCATGAACATCATCTGAGCCTGGCTGTGCGGGAAAAAGGCAGCGACAAGCAGCAGGAAGACCGGTAGTTTGGCACCGCAGGACATGAAGGGTGCGGTGAGCAGAGTCGCCAGTTTTTCCTTCGGGCTTCTCAATGTTCTGGTCGCCATGATGCCCGGTACGGCACAACCACCGGCGATACCACCGGAGATTATAAAGGGCATTGCCGAGTAACCGTGCAGGCCGAAGATGCGCAGCACGCGGTCGAGCATGTAGGCAACCCGCGCCATATAGCCGGAATCTTCCAGAAATGAAATCATCAGGAACATGATGAAGATTAGGGGAACGAAGCCCATGACGCCACCGACACCGTCGATAATGCCTGACACAACAAGAGATTGGACAAAGCCTTCCGGAATCACTGCAGTTGCAGTTTCCGAGAGCAGGCCGAAGAAACTTTCCAGCCAGCCCATGGGGATCTCGCCGAGGGTGAAGGTGATCTGGAACATTAGATAGAGAATGCCGATCATGATCACTGGTCCAAACATCCGGTTGACCAGGATGCGATCAAGGGCGGCCGTGGTGTCGATCCGTTGTTCCTGGGTTTTCGTCTCCGTCAGTACTCCCTGGCGCAGGATCGAATTGATCATGCCGTAGCGGTAGTCGGCAATGATCGCTTCAGGAGTCATGTTCAGGGTTGCCAGGCAGTGCTCTTTGGTTTTTAGGGTCTGGCGTTCGAGCCGTTCGGCTATTTCGTTGTTGCTGCGACCGAGACGGATGATTTCTTCGTCATTCTCAAGGTACTTAAGAGCGACCCAGCGGGCTGGATAGGTATCGGTCAGATGCTGCCCCTCGTCGATGATGCAGGTCATCGCGTCGAGGGCCTGGTCAATGTCAGCTCCGTAGGAGATTTGCAGCGGTTGCCACTGACCGCCTCTTGTTTTGGCCTGGTTGAGCGCCTCACTCAGCAGTTCTTCCTTGCCAGCGCCGGTGCGGCCGATGGTTTCGACGACCGGACAGTTAAGCAGCTCGGAGAGTTTTTCCCGGTCGATATTCAGCCCCTGCTTGCGGACCGCATCCATCATATTGAGAGCGAGGATCAGTGGGATGCCGAGTTCAAAGAATTGAATAGCCAGGTAGAGGTGACGTTCGAGGGTCGTCGCATCGACGATGTCAACCACGATGTCTGGCCGTTCACCGACCAGAACATTCCGCGCTACGAGCTCTTCCTGCGAATAGGCGGACAACGAATAGGCGCCTGGCAGGTCGATCAGTTTGACCTGTTGGCCCTGATGGCTCAGAGTCCCTTCTTTGCGTTCGACGGTAATGCCCGGATAGTTGCCGACATGCTGACGAGCGCCGGTGATCGAATTAAAGAGGGTTGTTTTCCCTGAGTTGGGGTTACCCGCAAGGGCGATTGTCGTAGCGTGGCTCATGATTCTTTCTCCAGTTTTTCAACAAAGATGTAATCTGCTTCGTTATTGCGCAGGGTCAGGGTGAAATTCCGCAGCCGTATCGCGACAGGATCTTTCAGCGGTGCACGACCGATGATGGTCAGCTCTGTCCCGGGGGACAAGCCCATGTCGCGCAGGCGACGACCGATCTCTCCGTCCGCGGTGACTGCAGTGATGCGGCCACGCTCTTCCTTGTTCAAATGACGTAATGAAAACGACATAGGGGTATCTCCTTGTTTGGTACTGTTTGAAATGACTTCTTTGGCAGGACAGTACTGGCTATGCTTTCGAAAAGCGAAATGAAAACCAATTTCATAAAACATAGGAAAGAATACAACGATGGTCAAGAAAAAAACAGTGTCGAAAACATATTTCGACACCGTTTTTTGACTATTTGTAACAAGGAACTGTCAGGATGGTTCATCCTGCTCTGTCAGGCTTGCCGGGCGTGCTTCCTTGAAGGAAAACTTGTGGGTATACATCTGGTTGTCGGCAACTGAAAGCAGCTCTTTCATGGTCCGGGCATCAGTTGGATATTGGGCGACACCGACTGCTGCGTGGTAGGTTTCCTTTTGGGCCGTAATAGACAGCAGAGGGGCTGACAGGGCTTTGTCCAATTGTTTGATGATCGGATCGAGTTCAGCGGAAGAGCTGATCTCTTTGAGGATGAAAACGAACTCGTCCCCCCCCAAACGGGCGACCAGGTCTCCAGAACGGGTGTTTGAGCGCAGTCTCTGGGCAAATTCGATCAGGGCCTGATCGCCTGTTTCGTGCCCATAACGATCGTTGATCTTTTTGAAGTCGTTGATATCGACGAACATGACCGCGAAAGGTTTTAGGTCGCTCTGGTAACTTTCGATTGTGGCGGTCAGGCTCTGTTCAAAGGCGTAACGGTTGGGCAGACCGGTCAGGTGATCGGTCTGCAGGCGATGCTGCATGGCTCTGAAGCTGTCGGCCAGGGTACCGATGGCATCGTTGCGATGAATCTCGATCGGTTCTTCAAGGCGACCGCTGCAGACATTGTTGACGGCAACTGCCAGCTTGGTCAGGTCCTTAGACAGCCAGTTGAAGATACTCAGGCCGATAACGACAACGAGGCCGGTTGCCAGAATCGCGATGAAGATTGTTCTCAGTACGTTTTTGCTGATATCGCCAAGGAAATCGTTGTCAGGCAGGGCGACGACATTGATCCAGTTCAGTCCCGCCTTGTCGCGGAATATTTCAAATGCAGCGCTGATATTCGCATCTTTGCTGTCTTTGAAAAAGAAGGTGCGCGGTACATTGTCATCAATCTCTTTGAGCAAAGGTTTGAGGCGCAGATAGACCTCATTGAGCAGCAGGTGGCCGCTGTCCGCTGCGTTGATGCGGATGTTTTGCCCATCCGCCGTCTGTTTGATGTTCGGGCTGCATGAGGAGGCGATCAGGTCGCCGTTCGGTTCGATGATGAAGGCGATGCCATGGCTGGAGATCTGCAGATTGCTGACGAAGTTGTTGAGGTTTTTCAGCGGCATGTCGGTGGCAACAACGCCCTGCAATTCGCCATGGCTGCCGAGGACCCGTCTGGCGCGTGTCGCGACCAGGTCATAGGTGCCGAAATCGATGTAGACGGAGGTCCAGATGTCCTTCTGGCTGGTTTGGGCCACCTTGAACCAGGGGCGGGTTCTTGGATCGAAAAGTTTCTCTTCGGTTGTTACATACTGCGGGCTGGCGTTGATTCCGTCAATGTGGAATTTCTTACGGTGCTCCCTGGCATCGAACTTGACCCGCAGTTCTCCCGAACTGATGGAATGGCGATAGAGGCCAAAGGCCTGTCCTTTGATGTTGCCGTAGTAGACGTAATTATTTGGATCGATATGCAGGGAGGTCGCAATCCAGAACCGGGTTTGCATCGTTTCGATGTCCGTTTCTATCGATTCCGGAGCTGCCATTCCGTCGGGAAATGCCGTTTCAAGCGTGGCGACTGAGCCGACGACGTGTCGGTCAACCGCCTGGCTGATACGACTGACGATCTCTTTGAGCATATGCTCTGTGACTGTCGTCACGGCATGCTGCCCGGTCCAGTAGGAAAGAGCTCCGACTGCAACGGCCAGAATGATGACAAGAGAAATGTATGGGTAGATCAAGGCTGAGCGCAAGGTTGGTTTTCGCATCAGCTCCCCTCCTAAAGACATGATGACCTGACAAATGCAGTTTGCGAAAAAACGCAAGAACTATAGCAAATAATCAGAACTCAGAAAAAGGAAGTTTTTATTTGTCGGCGACTGTCTGATCCGGAACTAACAGGAATAGGCCGCTGGGAAGGTCTGTAGTTGAAGGGTGAGGCTGAGATGTTCTGCTATTTTCTGGGTGCAGTCCCTTTATCTTTCTGTTTCTTGTTCAGTCTGATCAGAAAACCGCCCAGTGCAAAGCAGACAAAGGCGAAAACGGTCATGTCGCGGCTCATCAACCAGAGTCCGCCGACCAGCAGCGCAATTGTCGCGATTGTCCGAATGAAAAAAAGAGTATTAAGGTTCATGGTAACGTATCCTAGCTGACAGTAACGATAATAGCGGTCTGTTAAACCTTGGTCCAGTTCTTGAGCTCAGTGGGGATGCCGAGCTCTTCAATGAAGGTGCTGCAGTCTGGTGCTGTGGTTCGTCCGTTGGCCAGATCCTCGGCTGCCTGCTCGAGGCTGGCATATTCTCCGAGGCTTTCGCCGTAGAGCAGTGGGTGATATTTGCCATCTTCACTCTGGCCGAGATAGAATTCACCCCCCCCCCTGGTGCGGTAGACGTAGAGCAGTTTCATGCTTCACCTCTTAAGTCATGGGCCGTTCTGAACCCACGGTGGCGGAAGTATTTCAGAACGGCCCGTCTGTAACGCTGTTCAGCCGAGCAGGTCGACAATGTGGCTGGCGATCCCTGTATAGCTGGCCGGGGTCATGTCGAGCAGGCGCTGTTTGTCTGCACTGTCGAGATCTAGCCCCTCGACAAACTGGCGGATGGTTTCCCGATCGATGACGTTGCCGCGGGTCAGTTCCTTGAGCTTCTCGTAAGGCTTTTCAATGCCGGCTTTGCGCATGACCGTCTGAATCGGCTCGGCCATGACCTCCCATGCGTTGTTCAAGTCATCCGCCAGGCGCTGTTCGTTGAGCTTCAACTTGCTGATCCCTTTCAGGGTCGATTTGTAAGCGATGATGCTGTAACCGAAACCGACCCCCATGTTGCGCAGGACCGTCGAGTCGGTCAGGTCGCGTTGCAGCCTGGAGATCGGCAGTTTGCCGGACAGGTGCTGGAAGATGGCATTGGCCAGACCGCAGTTGCCTTCCGAGTTCTCAAAGTCTATCGGATTGACCTTGTGCGGCATGGTTGAGGAGCCGACTTCGCCTTTGATGGTTTTCTGGCCGAAATAGGCCATTGAGATATAGGTCCAGATGTCGCGGTTGAAATCGATCAGTATGGTGTTCCAGCGGACCAGGGCGTCGAACAGTTCGGCCATGTAGTCATGCGGCTCGATCTGGGTCGTGAACAGATTCTGCTTGAGCTCCATCTCATCCTCGATCACACTCTTGGTCAGCGCAATCCAGTCGACCTCCGGGTAGGCGGACATATGGGCGTTGAAGTGGCCGACGGCACCGTTGAGTTTGCCAAGCAGCTCAACCTGGGCGATCTTTTCGCTCTGCTTGGTCAGGCGTTGGGCGAAGACCGCCAGCTCCTTGCCGATGGTGGTCGGCGAGGCGGTCTGGCCGTGGGTCCGGGCGAGCATGGCGACATCCTTGAATTCACACGCCAGTTGACGGATCCTGGTGATGATCTCCTGTTGCTGGAGAACCGTCACAGCCAGGCCATCCTTAAGCATCAGGGCGTGCGAGAGGTTGTTGATGTCCTCGGAGGTGCAGGCGAAATGAATGAATTCGCTCAGGTCTTCGAGGCTGGTGCCGGCGATTTTGTCTTTCAGGTAGTATTCAACAGCTTTGACATCGTGATTGGTCACGGACTCGATCTTTTTGACCTTCTCCGCTTCTTCTGGAGTGAAGCCAGCAATGATCTGACGGAGCTGCTGCTCTTCCGCGCTGGACAGGCTGCGACACTCGCTGATCCCGGTTTCTCGGCACAGGGCGATAAGCCACATGACCTCGACCTTGATACGGTTTTTGAGCAGGGCGTATTCGGAGAAACATTCTTCGAGTTCGTTGACCTTGGATGAGTAGCGACCATCAATCGGTGAAATTGCTGTAATCATTGTATGCTCCTTCTTGAGATTTCGAACCAGCACTATAGCCGCGGAGAATGTCTGTTCGCAACTTTTTTCTTGATAAATCAGCTCATTTGCCGCATCAGTAAGTGACCGGCGGCTGGTTGTGCAGGACTCGTCGTTATCAGCATATCATCTGAATTCAGGGATTATATTATGGCAGGTGAGAAAACGATTTCTCTCGTTCTTGGCAGCGGCGGAGCCCGCGGTCTGGTTCATATCGGTGTTATCCAGGTGCTGGAAGAGCATGGCTGCCGGATAAAATCGATTTCCGGATCGTCGATGGGCGCTCTGGTTGGCGGAATCTATGCGACCGGTAAACTCGATATCTTCAGGGACTGGGTCTGTGCCCTCGACAAGATCGATGTCATTCGCCTGCTCGATCTCTCCTTCAGCGGTAGCGCTCTGTTCAAGGGGGAGAAGGTTATTGAAACCCTGCGCCGTCTGATCGGTGATCTGAACATCGAGGAGCTGCCCGTGGCCTTTACCGCCGTCGCTTCCGATCTCGATGCCAACAAGGAGGTCTGGTTGTCATCGGGACCACTATTCGATGCGATAAGGGCGTCAATTGCCTTTCCGACAGTGATTGCCGCATTCAATTATCAGGGGCGGAATCTGGTCGATGGCGGCCTGCTCAACCCGGTTCCTATCGCCCCGACCATGCGTGATCTGACCGACGTGACCGTAGCTGTCAGTCTCAACGGCAAGCGCAGCAGACCGCAGGGCGGGCAGGAGGCGCGCGCTGAGACCGTGGCCGAGCGAACTCCCTATCATCAGAAGCTGATCGAATTTATCGATAGCCTGCCGTGGAACAACGGTGCTGATACGGAGGAGGAAAATGGCCTGTTCGATGTCCTTTCCAAGAGTATCGATGCCATGCAGACGACCATCGCCAATTTCAAACTGGCCGGCTACCCACCGGACGTTCTCATCGAACTGCCGAAGGACATCTGCTCGATCTACGAGTTCCATCGTGCCGAAGAGATGATCGAGATCGGGCGTAAGGCTGCACAAGCCATTCTTGAGGATCTCGATCGCTTTTTGTAGGACGCTGGTTCAGATCGACAGTCGGTTCGCCAGTTGAGTGAAAAACGGATCGATCGCCCGGCTGTTGCTGCTGGTGACTTTTTCCAGTTCGGTCAGGACGATCTCTTCGCACTGTAGTCCGACCATGACTCCGCTTCTGCCATGGAGCAGGGCGTCAACAGCCGCCTGACCGAAACGTGCCGCGAGCAGACGGTCAAAAGCGCTGGGAGAACCTCCCCGCTGGTAATGGCCCAGGACAGTGATTCTTGTTTCGAAGCCGATGCTGTCCTTGACCTGGTTGGCGATCTCCTCCGCCTTGCCGGCTCCTTCAGCGACGATAATGACGGAATTGGTGCGTCCTTCCCGGTAGCGGTTACGCAGCTCACTGCAGACCTTGTCGATGTCGTAAGGCTGTTCCGGGATCAGGCAGAATTCTGCTCCGGTGGCAATGGCGGAAATGGCGGCCAGGTATCCGCAGTTTCTGCCCATGGTTTCGACGACGAAGGTTCTGTTATGCGAGGATGCGGTGTCTTTGAGGTTGTCGACGGCACGAATGATATTATTCAGAGCGGTATCGACGCCGAGCGACATGGAGGTGTAGGGGATGTCGTTGTCGATTGAGGCGGGAATGCCGATGACTGCGATCCCCTGTTGGGAAATCGCCTGGGCGCCACGTAATGAGCCGTCCCCCCCGATCACGACCAATCCTTCGATGCCAAGTCCTTTAATGTTTTCACAGGCCAGTCTCAGCCCTGGCTCGGTCCGCATCTCTTTACAACGGGCGCTCTGCAGAAAGGTTCCGCCGCGCTGCAGGACATTGCTGACGGAGCGGGTGTCCATCCGTTCGTAAAGCCGGTCGATCACTCCCTGATAGCCCTTCTGAAAACCTATGATCTCAAGGCCGCTTGCCACACTGGCACGCACAACGGCGCGCACTGTTGCATTCATGCCGGAACAATCTCCACCACTGGTCAGAACAGCAATTCGTTTCATATTCGTAGGATCCTCATTTGTGGCTAATAGATATGTTGTGATAATCAACTGTTTACAATCCAGGACTTGTGGTCCCGCCTGCGGCACATTAGAATATAGGGCTTGTCGAATTATACTGCAAAAGTATCTCCGCTGCAGGCAGCCCTGGTCAAAATTCTGCTTCTGGCCGCTGGTCGGGTGGATTCCTTGGCCTTGCATGATATAAACTGGAATGACTGACCGCAAATTCAGGGAGATGGGTATATATAAAATGCGATTCAGATGCTTTCTTGTGCTGTTGACAGCACTTCTTACCGGGCAGGGTGCGTTCGCCGCGTCCCTTGCGGACAAGGTCCAGGAACACCGTCTG
Organism: Geopsychrobacteraceae bacterium; assembly: GCA_963677215.1. GTDB lineage: Bacteria > Desulfobacterota > Desulfuromonadia > Desulfuromonadales > Geopsychrobacteraceae. The sequence continues at coordinate 3,680,310 of OY781919.1, read as the reverse complement.
GAAAACGGAGCGACCGTCCTTTTCGTCGAGCGCCATGACTCCCCGACCGTTTCGGCCTACATCAGCTTCAAGGTCGGATCGGTCAATGAGACCAGTGAGCAGCGCGGTGCGGCGCATCTGCTTGAACATATGCTGTTCAAGGGGACCAGGCTTCTCGGCACGAAAGATTATGCACAAGAAAAACCGTTGCTTGACAGGATTGAGGCGGTCGGTAGCCGGATCGACCGATTGAAAAACCTTGAGGAGGCCGACCCGGCTGTTGTTGAACGGTTGCGCGCAGAACTGAAGGAGTTGCAGAAACAGCATAAACAGCTTGTCGTCAAGGATGAGTTCTCAAAGATTTATGCCGAGAATGGCGGCGTCGGTTATAATGCCTTCACCGGCAAGGACCAGACGACCTATCTGATCAACCTGCCTGCCAACAAGCTTGAACTCTGGGCTGCCATTGAGTCCGATCGGCTGGCCAACGCGGTTTTCCGTGAATTCTATACCGAGCGGGATGTCGTTTATGAGGAACGCAGGCGTTCCTATGAAAGTAATCCCGGCGGGTTGCTCTATGAGTCGTTGCTGGCGTCAGCATTCAAGGTTCATCCCTACCGAGAGCCGACCATCGGCTGGGGTTCGGATATCGCCAACCTGAGCCCGGATGATATCAGGACACTCTATTCACGCTACTACACACCGGCCAATATGGTTATCACCCTGGTTGGTGATTTTCACAGTGGCGAGGCGCTGGCTCTGATTGAGCGTTATTTCGGCAAACTGCCATCCGGAGAGATGGTTCCGCCGGTGACGGCGGTCGAGCCGCCCCAGCAGGGCGAACGGCGTGTTAGGGTCCGTTTTGATGCTGAGCCCGAATTGATGATCGCTTATCATAAGCCGGCCGCTCCTCAGCGGGAAGACTATGTCTTCGATCTGCTGATGGAGGTTCTTGGCGCAGGGAGAACCTCACGGCTCTACCGGGCGCTTGTACTCGAAAAGCAGCTGGCCACGGATGTCGGTGTCTTCAGCGCACCCGGCTCCCGTTATCCCAACCTGATGATTATCAGTGCAACCCCACGTCAGGGGGTGGCTGTTGCAGCCGTCGAGGAGGCAATTTACCAGGAACTTGAGGGGCTGGGGCAGGGCGTTTCGGTCGCTGAGCTTGACAAGGCGCGCCGCCAGATCACTATGTCGCTGCTCAGAAGAATGCAGAGCAACAGCGGTCTGGCCCGGACCCTGTCGTCCTTCGAAGTACTAGGCGGCTGGCGTTACCTGGACGATTATCAGCAGCAGATCGAGTCTGTAACCGCTGAGGAGTTATCCCAGGTCGTGCTGCGTTATCTGACCGCGGATAACAGGACCGTTGCCATTGTCAACCGGGAAGGGAACTGATCATGTTGCGAATCGTCATAACGGCTTTTCTCGTTCTGTTGCTTGCCGGTTGTCAGGCCCCTTTCAGTCTGGTCGGACAGCTGCGTCCGGATCAACTGAGCTTCCCCGCATTGGATTTCACGCTCCCGGAAGTAACAAAGTACAGCCTTGAAAATGGCATGCAGGTCTATCTGAACGAGGATCACGAACTGCCATTGGTCAATATCAGTGTCACCCTGGCCGGGGGCAGTGTCTACGATCCTCAAGAGCAGACCGGTCTGTCGGAACTGTTCGCCGCCACCCTCGAGAGCGGCGGTTTTGGCGATCTGTCCCCAGAACAGGTCGACAGCGAGCTCGAATCGCGGGCGATAGAACTGTCCGTCGGGGCAACCGATTACAGCTACCAGATCGACCTGACTCTGCATCGCAGGGATCTTGCATTGGGGGTGCAGTTACTGGCTGATCTGATGCGCAGGCCGCAGTTTGACAGCGTGCGCTTCGAACTGATCCGTCAGCAGATGCTCGAAGCCATTTATCGCAGGAATGACAACCCCGCCGGCATCGCAGCCCGTATCCTGGCTGAAGAAACAGCTCCCGGACATCCTTTCGGCAGAGAGGCAACGGTTGAGACTGTCAATGCCATCAGCAGGCAGGATCTGGTCGATCTTCATTCCCGCTATTTCCGGGCCAACAACCTCTGGCTGGCCGTATCCGGTGACCTGACGCGGGCGGAGCTGGATCAACTGCTTGGCAGCCAGTTTGCCGACTGGACGGCAGGAGCGCTTGCCATGCCGGAGATTCCTTCTCTGCCGCAAGAACGGACGGCCCGGATTCTTGTCGCTGACAAGGATCTGTCCCAGACCACCATCCTGATGGGGCAGCGCGGAATCAGCAAGGACAGCCCCGATATCTACGCCCTGCAGGTTGCCAACTATATTCTTGGTGGCGGTGGCTTCAATTCGAGGTTGATGCGGGAGATCCGCTCCAACCGTGGCCTGGCCTATTCGGTCTATTCCTATTTCAGCATCGGCAGAAGGCTGCCTGGGCTGTTTGTCGCAGCAGCGGAGACGAAAAGCGTGTCGACGGCCGAGGTTGTACGCCTGATGCTCGATCAGCTGCAGTCACTGATCGATGCCCCTGTCTCCAAGCAGGAGCTGAGCTTGGCCAAGGAAAGCCTGGTCAATTCTTTTGTCTTTGCCTTTGATAACAGCCATGCCGTGGTGGCACGTCAGGTGCGGCTTGATTTCTACGCCTATCCGCAAGGCTATCTGGAAAATTACCGGCGCAATATCTCCGCAGTGACGATTGATGATGTGCGTCGCGTTGCAGAAAAATACCTGAAACCTGACCATCTGCAGATTATACTTGTTGGCAAGAGTGAGCTTTTTGTCGATTCCTTGCAAGAACTCGGTCTGCCAGTCAAGCAGCTTAAACTCTAGCGGATTTGATACCAGCGCGGGGGAGAATGACTGACGATCAATCAAAACTAGAGCGTTTCCGGCAGACGGTCGATAACTGGCTGTGGGGGCGAAATCCACGTGAACTGACTTTTCTGCAGCGGACTCTGTTGCGCCAGTTGCAGACCGTTGTTCTGGTGTTCCGGGATTTTTCACACAATCAGTGTATGATGCGCGCTTCATCGCTGACCTACTACACGATGCTCTCCTTGGTTCCCCTGCTGGCTTTGGTTTTCACCCTGCTCAAGGCCTTTGGCGTGCAGAACCTGATCCAGCCGTTGATTGTTGAGAAACTCAACGTCGGGGATGGGCGGGCCGTCGATGCTATTCTCGAATATATCAACAATACTCAGGTTGCCCAGCTTGGCGTCTTTGGCCTGATCTTTCTGGTGATTGCCGTAGTCTCGCTGTTGACCAACGTCGAGAAAAATTTCAACGATATCTGGGGAGTCAAAGACGTGCGGCCGATCCTGCGTCGCTTCTCCGACTATCTGACGGTTATCCTGGTCGGTCCTGTACTGCTGATCGCCGCGATATCCAGTACCTCGACGCTGCTGAGTAACCGGATGCTGCAGAAGCTGTTTGAGATGCAGTGGGTAGGGGGCCTGCTTGTGCTGCTGCTCAAGGTTTCGCCGTTTATTTTTATGTGGCTGGCTTTTACCGCCCTCTATGTCTTCATGTCGAATATCCGCGTCGACTGGCGTGCCGCGTTTTTTGGCGGTGTGGTAGGTGGAACGCTCTGGCAGCTTGCCCAGTTGGGGTATGTCCACTTTCAGCTCGGTGTCGGACGCTATAACGCCATCTACGGAACCATGGCTGCGGTGCCTATCTTCATGGTCTGGCTCTATCTGTCCTGGGTGATCGTCCTGTTCGGGCTCGGGGTCTGTTACGCTAAGCAGAATCTGCGCACCAGCGGCCGTGATCTGCGCAGCTCGGAGATCAGTCGCAGAGACTTTGTCCAGGTCGCCCTGATCCTGCTGATGACCTTGGCGCAGCGCTTTCAGTCTGGCCAGGCCCCTTTGAGCCTGGAGGAGTTGTCTCGGCTGCTCTACCTGCCGCCACGGCTGTGCCGTTCGATCATGGGGGTCCTGCAGAAGGTCGGGTTTGTCACGGAATTGACCAGTCGCGGTGGTAATTGTCGCTATCAACTCGGCCGCTCGGCTGAAAACCTGAGCGTAGCCGATATCTATGAGGCTCTGGACACTCATGGAGAGTCGTTGCTGCATCTCTATCCACATCCACAGACCCGGATTGCTCACAACCTGGCAGGTCAGGTCGCAACAGCGGTCAGCGAGTCTTCAGGGCGAGTGACTCTGCGTGATCTTGTCGGCTCTCTGGGCGAGCAGAATCTGACCAGTGATGCTCAGGATCGAGAAGGTGTGTAGCTCTTCAGTTCAAGCTGCCCATCGACAACTTCGAGGTATGAGAACTGGTGAATCCAGTCTCCCAGGGCAACGATTCTGACTGATTGGAACTCGGTTTCAAGCGGATAGTGGTAGTGGCCACAGATCAGTGCCTGAATCCTGTCCCGCTGTTTTTCTGCTTCCGCAGTCAAGTAGGGTGTGGGATCATGATGGGTCCGGTCTACTTTGTGTTTGTCGCTCTTATTGCTCAGCCAGATACCGAAACGCCAGACCAGGTCGGGTGAAATCAGCCAGGACAACCACTTCAGAGGATGGGAGCGCCAGAACGCCCGAAGCAGAGCATAAAAGGGATCTTTTTTGAGCTGATCGCCGTGGCAGAGCAGCATGTTCAGTCCGTCCCATTCGATGAGCTCAGGTTCTGTTATAATCTGGCAGTTCAGCTCCTTCGAAAAATAGGGGCCGATATTGAAATCGTGATTCCCTTCGACAAAGACGATCCGGGTCCCGGCTGCGGAGAGGCGCCGGAGCGCTTCCAGGATCGGGACATAGGCTGAAAAAACGACATTTTCATAGCCGAACCAGAATTCGAAGATGTCTCCGAGCAGAAAAAGGGCGTCAAGATCCTTTTGCTGGTTGAGAAACTCGAGCAATACTTGATAGTTTGTATCCTGCACATTACGCAGGTGGGCATCGGCCAGGAATATCGCTTTCATGCTGGCGACTATAATGAGCCCCTTGGATCAAGTCAATTTTTCCATCGACATGGAGGAGAAAATAATGAATTATCCCATGATTCACGTCTGTTATCGGGTCATCAACCTTGAGGCCTCGGAGCGTTTTTACACAGAAGCCCTCGGCTTTGGCATCTCGCGCAAAAAGGATTTTCCTGATGCCGGTTTTACTCTGAGCTATCTGACGTCGCCAGGATTGCCCTTCGAAATCGAGCTGACCTACAATTATGATCAGAAAGAGCCTTATGTCATAGGTAACGGCTATTCTCATCTGGCTGTCAGTGTTGCTGATCTTGAAGGATCCCATCAGCGTCATACCGAAATGGGTTTGAATCCGACTCCGTTAAAGGGTTTGAGTGACGGCGAGTCGATGTTTTATTTCTTAACCGATCCGGATGGTTACCGGATTGAGGTTGTTCGTCAGCGTACTTGAACAGGAGGAGACCATGGAGCTGGATGATCTGATCGATCAGGGGATCAGGAATCTTGAAGAGGGGCATGCGAAAGGGGCGGAAAAGCTTTTCGCCCAGGCGGTCGGGATTGAAAAGTCCCTGCAGACCCTGACCTTGCTGGCTGAGGCGCAGATCGAACTTGGCATGCTGAAAAAAGCCCATGACAATCTGTTGCAGGCTCTCGATATCGATGCTGATGATATCGATCTGCTCTACCTGCTCGGTGATCTCTATCTGGAGGAGAACCGTAACGCGGAAGCGATTGCGACCTATCAGAAGATCATCGACCTTGACGATCAGGACATCGATGCTTGGGTCAGCAAAGCGATGGCCTATGTCAATATCGACGATCTGGAGGCGGCAGAAGATGCCTGCCGTAAAGCGCTGAAAATCGATTCTGAGTCTGCCTATGCCTGTAATGCTCTCGGTGACATCAGCGTTGCGATGGGTAAAAAGGAAGAGGCCAAGCTCAGTTATCAGCGGGCGCTCGAGATTGATGCCAGCGATCCGCAGCCCTACGTTAATCTTGCTGAACTCTACTATGAAGATGAGGCCCTGGAACAGGCAGAGGAGTACTGCCTCAAGGGGTTGGCTGTGGATGCCGGCTACGCACCTGGTTATCTGACCCTGGGCTATGTCTGCCTTGATCTCGACCGCAGTGAAGAGGCGGTCGAACATTTTCAGCAGTTCCTGCGTCTGGAGCAGGATCCGGCGGCCAAGCAACTCAAGGAAGAGGTTTCAGCTGTCATCGAGGGTCTCAAGTAGGCTGCTATGAGGCTGGCTGCAGAGTTATGCAACCTGTTCTTTCTGGTTATCGGCTCGGCCCTGCTTGCAGTTGGTGTTGCGCTGTTCCTGGCTCCGAACAGAATCGCTTCAGGCGGAACACCGGGGATGGCCATCTTGCTCAATTATCTGCTCGGTCTGCCGATCGGCCTGCTGATGGTGATCGTCAACATTCCGCTGCTGCTGGCCGGCTGGAAGATTCTGGGCCGCGGCTTTGCGTTCAGATCTCTCGGAGCGATTATCCTCAGCTTTGTGCTCGTCGACCTGATGAGGGAGGTGCTCAAGTTTGAGGCGTTAAGCCATGAACCTCTGCTGGCCGCCCTATATGGCGGCATTTTAATCGGTGCTGGGGTCGGACTGGTGCTCAAGGGGCAGGGCTCGGCCGGGGGGACGACGATCATCGCCAGGTTGATTGCCGCCAGGAGCCGCTATTCATCCGGACAGGTTCTGCTCGCCTTCGACTTCTTCATTATTGCGGCATCGGCCATCGTCTTTCAGCAGATCGACAGGGCACTCTGGAGTCTGATATGCATCTATGTCACCGCCCGGGCGGTCGACCTGATTCTGACCGGTGGGGCAGTGAGTGAGAAGATCGTGCATATCACCTCGAACCGGGCGGACCTGCTCAAAGAGCGGATTGTTGAACAGCTTGGCCAGTACGGGACGATTCTGCATGGTGAAGGGTTGTTGGGGGAAAACAAAAAACTGATTTTTCTGACCGTCGACGCGCGCAGGGTCGCTCTGCTCAAGGAGATTGTCAGGGAGACTGACGGGGAGGCGTTTATGGTGGTCATGAATGCGACCGAGCTGCTCGGCCGCGGGCACGGTTTGTAATCATGGAGTTCACCGACTGATGGGGGGCGCCGCTGACATCATTGTCATAGTTGCTGCTGCACTGATCGGTGCGCTGATTGCCCAGAAACTCAAACAGCCTCTGATCCTCGGCTACATTCTGGTCGGCGTCGCGATCGGTCCTTACGCCATTGGACTGGTTCAGGACGTTCACATGGTTGAGCAGCTCTCCGAGATCGGGGTTGCTCTGCTGCTGTTTGCCCTGGGGCTCGAATTTTCCCTCAAAAAACTCAGGCCGGTCAGGTATGTCGCCCTGGTCGGAGCCCCGCTGCAGATCCTTTTGACCATCGCCTATGGCTACTGGATCGGTTTGCTGCTCGATTGGCAACATGGTCCTTCGCTGTGGCTCGGTGGCATCGCCGCCCTGTCCAGCACTATGGTCATCCTCAAGACCCTGATGGCCCACGGCCTGCTTGGTGCCCTGTCAAGCCGGGTAATGATCGGGATACTGATCGTTCAGGATCTGGCCGTTGTTCCGCTGCTGATCGTCCTGCCTCAGATCACCAATCCGCAAGCCGGCCTGCCTCTGCTGGCAGTCGCCATCGCCAAGTCGGTGGCCTTTCTGCTGGTCATGCTGCTGCTCGGGACCCGCCTGCTACCAAGATTGATCGCTATTGTCGCCCGTTGGAACTCGCGTGAACTGTTTCTGCTGACGGTCACGACCTTCGGGCTGGGGATCGGCTATGCGACCTACCTTTTCGGCCTTTCCTTTGCGTTTGGCGCGTTTGTCGCCGGCATGGTCCTGAGCGAGTCCGACTTCGGTCATCAGGCCCTAAGTGACATCATTCCGCTGCGCGACCTGTTCGGTCTGCTCTTTTTTACCTCAGTGGGGATGCTTCTTGATCCGCTGTTCCTGGTTGGACATCTGCCGCAGGTCTTGGAGCTGGTCGGGCTTATTGTTGTCGGCAAGGCGCTGATACTGGCTCTGAGCGTGCGGGCCTTCGGTTATGGCAACGTAATTCCGCTGGCTGTCGGCCTGACCATGTTTCAGATCGGAGAGTTTTCCTTTGTCATAGGTCAGACCGGTTATGCTGGTGGCTTCCTGTCGGCGGAGCAGTATTCCTATATCCTTTCGGCGACCATTATCAGCATGCTGCTGACGCCGCTGTTATCCGGTTTTACTGGTCCGCTCTACCGGTTGAAACAGCGCTTATTCAAACGTGAACAGCTGGAAACGATCAATCTGCCGAAGGACGGTCTGCATCAGCATGTTGTCATTGCCGGGGGAGGGCAGACGGGGCGTTACATTGCCCGGATTCTACGCCAGCTCGAGGTTGAATTTGTCATCATTGAGCTCAATCATCAATCGGTTGAAGACTGTAAATCCTTGGGGTATCCCGTCATCTTCGGTGACGCTAGCCAAGAAACGGTTTTGGAGGCTGCGAACCTCGCCGAGGCTCATCAGCTGCTGATTACTTTGCCACACATCACCACGACGGAAACCCTGGTTCGCCATGTCCATCGCTTGTACCCCGGCCTGCCGATCGTTGCCCGCTCCGCAGGGGCGGAGCAGATGGATGCGCTCTATGAAGATGGTGCTGAAATGGTTATTCTTCCTCAGCTTGAAGCCGGAATGGAGATGGCCAGGCAGGCCCTGTTGCGTTTACACATGCCGGTGACCCGGATCCAGAAGTTTACTGATGCCGTCAGGCGTGACCACTATCGAAATCCGACGGAGAGTCGTGACGGAAGCTGCAGCGTCGATATCCTGAAAAATTCTCGTGATCTGCTCGAACTTGACTGGCAGGAACTCTCTGAGCAGAGCGTCCTGACCGGGCGCAGCCTGCGTGAACTCAATATCCGCCAGTTGACCGGTCAATCGGTGGTCGGTGTTTTGCGCCAGGGGGAGTTTATGGCCAACCCATCGGCTGATTTTGTTTTTGCAGCCGGTGATCTGGTAGCGCTGATCGGAAGAGCAGAAGAGGGTACATAGTATTCAAAAAGCTTAATCTGACCTGAGAGCCAGATTAAGCTAACTTTAGCTGCTTGGACATACCTCCCTTGAATAAGGCTCAATGACCACTTGTTTATGGGGAGTTTTTATTATCACCTTCAGAGTTTAACTTTCGTCGGATGATAGCACTGCTCTCTTACGACTCAAACAAGGTTCATTATCCTCTATATTCGTATAACGGGTACCACCATCAGATTGATTGAGCGGGAGTTGCTCCGTATTTATTTGCCGGTGAGCTATCGTTTCATACCGCTGAATATCCCTGCCTTATGACACCCTTAAAAATTTTTCAAGATATGTACTGCAGATAACTAAATGTAATAAATACTTGCAATTTAGACATGTACTGATACTTTAATGAAAATTGTCGGCTTGTATCGCTTCTACTGGAGGGGGAGTCATGTACATCAAGCATGCGAGAAACAGCAGCCCGTTTTCGGTGGTGGAAAAAATTCTGCCAACCGGAGATGGGTTGTTTGTTTTTGAGAGGATGGGGGGCTGATGCATTTCGGCGGGATTCATTTTTTTGTCGGGCTGTTCTTTGTTATGGTCAGTTTTCTGCTGACCTATGCCTATATGGTTTTGTTCTACTGGTTAGTTATTACCTTGCGACGCGGTTATTACCAGTTTCGTTACAGTATCGTCCAAAATGACTATCAGCTGGGTAAGGGACCAGACCCAGAAAATGTCTTGCGGAAACCTGTGCTTCCTTTTGTCAATATTAGTCTGTTCAAAAAGTTTGCGCTGTTACTGCTGGCCGTCACCTTGATGATTTACGCCTATCAGCGCATCGACTGGATGGGGTCGGACAGTCGTCATTATCAAGCCAAGGAATACTGGGTGGCGGGGCAGGTCAATCACGCACCCCGTGCTTTATTGGAGCGCCTGCATCTGCATCCGGACAATCCCATTGTGCGACTATACACCTGGTTGCAGCAACAAATTTATCAGAGGGGAATTCGTTATCTCCCTGAAAACGACGGTGAACAGGCCGTTTGGTTCAATCACTGGTTTATTCATCCCTTTTCACGTAAAAGCCTCGAGCCTTATGGCGTGTTCCACAAGGAACCTTCTCCCGAGATGGTCGCCATGCTTGATCAGTGTTGGAAATCAATGGAAGCGATAGCGACCCTGCCGATTGCCGATTCGAAGATGGAGCATAAAGCCCTGCTCGATTGGCCGGTGCTCTTCTCTTATTACGTTGTCTATCAGGGCTATTACACCGGCCCGCTGTGGGGGGCCGCTGATCGTCGTTTGATTGATCCGCTACTGAGAAAAAAAGAGTACCAGATGCTGGATTGGCTCGACAGTTTGTCACAACGCTGGTTGGACAAGCAGATGAGCCTCGAGATCTGGCAGGACAAACCGATGGTCGCCAGTTTTCGTCAGCATACCCTGCTCTATTTACTTCAGGACCTGTGCCTGTCGCTGGTCTATTTCGGGGAGTTTTCCTGCGATCATCCTTTGCTTGAACGGCTCTACCAAGAATATCAGGACGCTATGTCAAATGACCCGGTTCGCAGCAGTTTCCTCAGCTGGAAGCGAATCAACCCCCGTCAGGCCGAACTGGCTTACCAGATATCCATTTATCGAGGACATGGTTCAACGGGGAATTATCTGCTGAACCATGTCTGCGGCAAGACGATGCCGCAGGAACTCTATCTAGCGACCCGGAATATGGGGATTTTGTCAATGTTTGATCCCGCTCGTGATGTTGAATATGTATACAAGACCGTTTTGACGCCATTACTTGAAGGAGGGAAACATGAGTAGTTATTACGCTGATATCGCCGCACAAAATGATGCCTTACTGGCCACAGCCGAAGCCCAGTTTGCCGCTAATCAATTGACGATACAGCATAAAAAAAGGGGACAGATCTATTTTTATGACTTTCGTGGCCGCCCTTGACCGCGCAATTCTATTCGCCGTTTTAACTTATTCTCTATTTCATCAACAAAACGCGTCCCGCCTGTCAGCTGCCCTCGTTGAACAGCCAGACGGATCGTTTCCTTTTCTTGTTCGGAGGCTGCAGTTGTCAGAAATTCTCTGTATTGCAGTTGCCGCTCATCATCCGTTGTTCCAAGGCCCAGATATAGAGGATCAAAATCGTGCCATGCCGTCTGTTGCTCACCCAGTTTTGAGCGACAGCTTGACCATTGATAATCGGCAGGATGAGCGCAGATCCCTGCAGCAACCGGATTCATCTCCACATAGCGGCAACAGGCGAGAAGATAGGCGTTGCTGTCGACAGGGCTCGATTTAAAACGTCCCTCCCATAAACTTCCGCTGCGGCCTTCCAAACGATTGACATAGCGGGTCTGTCGACCTGCGATGTTTTTGCTCTAATCTGGTTGCGCTGATCGGACTGGCTCAGGAGGCTAAATAAAAAGGGCTGCCGGATGTCCGGCAGCCCTTTTCAAAAGCAGTAGAGGCCAAGAAGGATTATTTCTTCTTACCTGCAGCGGCACGCTTGGCAGCTTTAAGTGGGTTGACGCGAACATCAACAGTCTTGATGTCAACCTTCTTGTGAGTTGCAAAGTTGCACAGGCCAGTGGCCCATTTTGCAGCAGGGTTAGGATAGCTGGTGCAGACCTTGCCGATAGTTCCTTCGGCAATACGCTCACAACCTTCACATTCTGCTACGATGGTCTGACAGCTGCCGCTTTCGGCGCTGCAACCGGATTTTTTCCAAAAGCTACATTCAGTTCCTGCAAGAACAGTTTGGCACTGCATTATCTCTTCCTCCCAGCGTTATTGCTATGGTCTGTTTACAGAACGCTTACTAATAGCGAATTTGATTTTACGAGTCAATGTTTTTTTAGTGACCGCTGAAAATCAGTTAAGTACGTTATTGCGCGGTGTGATTGCTTGCACAACAGGCTCTCTTGTGACAAAGATAAGGGAAGTTCTGCAACCTTATTTTCTGAGATGTGAGACGAATACCTTGACGAAAAATCTGTACAAGATTGAACCCGGCAGCTCTGCCTGGGAAGAGATCTGTGAACGCTGCGGTCGCTGTTGCTATGAAAAGTATGAATACCGGGATAAGATCTTCTATACCAGAACACCCTGCCAGCACCTCGATCTTAGAACCAAGGTCTGTACGGTTTACCACGACAGGTCAAAACGCCATCCGGAATGTGTCAGCCTGACCCTCGAATTTGTCGAAGCGGGAATCCTGCCGGACGACTGTCCTTATGTGAAGTTGCTGAAAAAATGAGATTCTTTGTGACGCGATGATTCCCAGGCTGCGTTTGTATAAGTTCTAATCTGCGCAGGCTACGATACTGTGATAAGCTTCTTATCTTATAACTGTCCTTCTACTACAGCAGGAGATTCATCCATGACACATATCAAGTTTGGTACATCCGGTTGGCGTGGGATTCTTTGTGAGGATTTCACCCTGAGCAACGTACGCGTCGTTTCTCAGGCGATCGCCGATCATCTTCGTCAGGAGGGTATTGCCGACAAGGGCGTTGTGGTCGGTTACGATGCCCGCTTCATGGGCGCTGATTTTGCCCGTGAAACAGCTAAAATCCTGGCTGGGGCGGGTATCAAAGTTTTCCTCTGCCAGCGTGACACGCCGACACCGGTGATTTCGCACGAACTGCTGCGCCGTCAGGCCGCCGGGGCGATTAATTTTACGGCCAGCCATAACCCCTATAATTATAACGGGATCAAATTTTCCCCGGCCTGGGGCGGGCCAGCCCTGCCGGAGACAACCAAGGATATTGAAAACCGTGCAAATGCGATGCTCGATGAGATTGTCTATAAAGAGATCGATCTTAACGAGGCCACGGAAATGGGACTGTTTGAAGAGATCGATCCACGTGAAGACTATTTCGCAACCCTCAAGCAGCTGATCAATTTCAAGGCCATTGCCACTTCAGGTCTGAAAATAGCCGTCAATCCCCTCTATGGTTCAGGGCGAGGCTATCTCGACCGTATCCTTGAAGAATCGGGTGTCTCTATTGTCAAGATCAATGATTATCTCGATCCATACTTCGGCGGAGAACCACCGGAACCGGCTGAAGCCCATATTGAGGATTTTATCAACCTGATCCGCCATGATGACTCCATCGGCCTGGGACTGGCGACAGATGGTGATGCCGATCGTTATGGTGTCGTCGATGCCGACGGTGCTTTTATCGAACCGAACTACATTCTGGCTCTGTTGTTCGATTACCTGATCCGGCGAAAAGGGCAGCGTGGTAATGCTGCCCGCAGTGTCGCAACCTCGCAATTGGTCGACAACGTTGCCAGGTATCACGGAGTCGAAGTTCTGGAGACGCCGGTCGGTTTCAAATACATTGGCGAGTATATCAGCCAGGAGAAGATCCTGATCGGCGGCGAGGAGAGTGCAGGATTGACCATCACGGGGCATGTCCCGGAAAAAGACGGTATCCTGGCCTGTCTGCTTGTGGCGGAGATGGTGGCTGTTGAGAAGCGTTCTCTCAAAGAGCTGCTTGCCGATCTCTATTCAAGAGTTGGCGAACTCTATACCAGGCGGATCAATATCCGTCTTTCGTCTCAGCTTGAGGTGGCTCTTCCGGAAAAGCTGGAACGCGAGCTGACCGCACTTGGCGATTGTGAAATTGAGCGGATCATCCGAATTGACGGGAACAAGTATCTGTTTACAGATGGATCCTGGCTGTTGTTTCGCAAGTCGGGGACCGAGCCGGTGGTCAGGCTTTACGCCGAAGCCGCTTCGGTGACAGCCTTAAATCATCTGATCGAGCTGGGGCGTGATTTTATTCTTGAATAATTGATGCCGGGTTGCTGACAAAGTCAGTAACCCCATAATTCGATTCTGCCCGTTAGATGAGCGCAGCTCATCGTTGGGCGTCTTCCGCTTGGCTGGTGTGAGCCGTTGTTGTGCGACATGATTAGCTTACGTCAGTATTTAAAGAGTTTCCTTTGCTTCCTTTCCTTTGCGATCAAAGGAAAGGAAGTCGTCTGGCGGGACGAGACCCGCCGATTCTGCTTTTGCCTTTCAGGGTTTTAACAGTCAAAGGCACGGGCGCCCCCGTACGGCGCCTTCCTTTTGGCCTGGGCCCCAAAAGGAAGCAAAAACTCCCTTTTAAATCTGGCGAAAATTGATTGCGTTTTCTGCATAGGTACATGTCAGCAGTTGACAGCGCCCCCCACGCTGAGCTTTGCTCAGCTAATGGGCAGAACCGCATAAACTCCGCGCTGCGGAGTTTTGATGGGAATCAGTTGAAACAAACTACGCTTTTCTGTTCAGGGGGGATCTGTAGTCTGAGAGAATCCTCTGTCTCCCTATTCACTCGCCAGCTATCTCCCGGCTCAGTTCCGCGCAGAATTTATTGACCGATCTGTTGAGCCCCGCGACATAATCCTGGTAGCGACTCCCGATCTTCTGTTTATCTGCAAAGCGGCCACGACGGATGACGTCATCGCCGGATCTGAGCTGCCAGCTCAGGTCGACAATCGTTTCTGTCCCGAGGGTACCAATGAACTGATTGACCCAGATCTGAAGCTGCTTGGTCTCTTCAGGCCTTTTGTTCCATATCCCAGCGCTGACGGTCGCGTTCGGATAATGACGTTGCAGGTTGCCACGAATGACCGCTTGAATATTCTCCGGCAGGGGTTCGGCCCAGCGCTCGGCATTAATAATCCGTACCATGTTGGCCTGGTCCTTGAGGATCAGCTGCTGGCGATCGAGGCTTTCCGGGAAATCCACAAGCTGGACGTTGATGACGTCATGATTCTCCGCGTAGTCCAGTTTGACACTGTTCACTGTCTCAAGCAGATAATAGTGGGTCTGCGGCGGTTCATTGAAGCTGATGCAGGCAGACAGTAGCAGCAGCGGCAGCAGAAGTAGTACTCTGATCATGGGTTGTCTCCCTGGATGTGCCCTCTAAGCAGTATCTGCGGGTCCTGTTCAAGTTCTTTGGCGAAGTAGCGCAGGGAACGCGATGTATCGTGAAGTTCTTTGAGGGTGGCATTGAGCCGCTGCAGGGTCGCCGAATCATCTGAGGTCAGGTCTTTCAGTTGCTGGGCCGCGTCGCTCGTGGTATTTGCCGCCGTTTTTACTGCACCGAGACTTTCTTCCAGTTGTCGACTGGCCGGATCGATTTTCGTATCGAGTTTATTGATGGTCTGGCGTGTTTCGAGAATCAGCGGGGTCAGGTTGTCATCGAGATCGGTCATGGTCTGCTGGGCCTGGGACAGGGTGGCCTGCAGACTGGTGGTTATTGGTCCGATGTTGTTGTTGAGGGTGGTCAGCACGCTGTTGATCAGCAGGGTCGTTTCATCGAGCCTCTGGATCGCCTGGTGAAGTTCCTGCGCGTTGATCAGTTTTTCGAACCCCTCGGCGGACTTGATCAGCTTTTCCGCAAGTTCGTTGAGGGGGATGTCTTCGATGGTCTGCGTCAACTCCTCGAAGCTGGAGTTGACCGAGGGGAGCTCCGGGAAATCGTTGAGGTGGCCGGTCATCTGGATGGGGGTGTCCGGCAGCATATCCATGTTGACGAAAAGTTGTCCGGTAACAAGGCTGTCCAGCTGTAATTGGACACGCAGTCCCTTTTCAACCAGCGAGAGCATCGGATCACGACCCTTGAACGGGGTTTTCAGCGCATCAAAGAGTCCCTCCTGACTTCCTTCTGCGCGGATCCGCGAAGGGAGGATTTCAATGACAACCGGTATGTGAAACTGGAAGGTCGATGGCTTGACGCGGATATTGATGTCGCTGACCTGACCAACTTTGACGCCACGGAAGCGGACCGGAGATCCGACGTTGAGCCCTTTTACCGAGCTGTCAAAATAGACGACATACTTTCTGGTTTCGGAGAACAGGCCTCCCGGTCCGAAGAAGACGAGACCGGCAACGATAAGTATCACTGCGCCGATGACGAAACTGCCGATAACCCTTGGATCGATACGTTTACGCATAATGTGCCGCTTTCCCGTTTGTCAGGCTGTTGAGCGTTGCAGAAAATTCAGAACGCGTGGATCGTCGGAGCTCTTCAGCAGCTCCCTGGGGGGGCCGGAAGCAATCATGGTTTTTGCGTCACTGTCAAGAAACACCGAGTTGTCGGCAATTTCAAAGATACTTGCCAGTTCGTGAGTGACAATGACAATAGTTGCACCGAGACTGTCCCTGAGTTGAATGATCAGGTCGTCAAGGCGTTTTGAACTGACCGGATCGAGTCCTGCCGATGGCTCGTCAAAGAACAGGATTTCGGGATCCAGCGCTATGGCACGAGCCAGGCCGGCACGTTTCTGCATGCCGCCGCTGATCTCGGAAGGATAGTAGTCCTCAAACCCCGTCAGACCAACCAGGGACAGTTTGTAGGAGGCCAGTGCCGAAATCTCTTTGGCGGACAGGTCCGAATATTCCTGTAGCGGCAGTGAGATATTTTCAAGCAGGGTCAGGGAACTCCACAGGGCACCTCCCTGATAGAGAACCCCTGAACGGCTGATCAGGCTCAGCCTGGTCTGTTCATCGGTGTTCCAGATATCTATGCCGTTGAGCAGAATTTCTCCTGAGGCAGGTGGTACCAGGCCGATCAGATGGCGTAGCAGGGTGCTTTTCCCGCAGCCGCTGCCGCCCATGATTGCCATGACTTCGCCGCGTGCCACCGAAAAATTTAGATCTTTCTGAATGATCGTCTGGCCATAGCTCATGGTCAGATCGCGAATCACCAGGTGGGCAGTGTCGCTCATCTCAGACCCCTAAAATTTGGCAGACGACGGTCATGACCGCATCGGCGACGATGATCAGGACGATCGATGTCACCACCGCACTGGTCGTGGCAAAACCGACGGCCGAAGCCGTCCGTCCGCACTGCAGGCCGCGAAAGCACCCGGCTGTGGCGACAAGGATTCCGAAAACGGTCGCTTTGGCAATGCCGACGATGAAATGATTGAGTGTCACGAATCCCTGAATCTGCAGGTAATACTGATTGAACGAGATATCCATCATGGTCGCGCTGATGAAAGCTCCTCCGAGGATGCCCATGAAATCCGCATAGATGCAGAGCATCGGCATGGTCAGGCAGAGGGCGAGCAGGCGCGGCAGTACCAGATAGTCGATCGGCGAGATGCCCATCGTCCGTAGGGCGTCAATCTCCTCGTTGGTCTGCATGGTACCCAGTTGGGCAGCGTAAGCTGCACCGGTTCGGCCGGCCATGATGACCGCTGTCATCATGGCCCCCATCTCGCGGGCCATGCCGAGGCCAACAAGGTTGGCGATGAAGATTTCTGCACCGAACATCTTGAGTTGAACAGCACCGACAAAGGCGAGGATCATACCGACCAGCAGGCTGATCAGGGTGACGATGAACAGGGCCGAAGGTCCGGCGGATTCGATCTGAAACAACAGGTCGGAATAACG
This sequence comes from Geopsychrobacteraceae bacterium, assembly GCA_963677215.1. GTDB lineage: Bacteria > Desulfobacterota > Desulfuromonadia > Desulfuromonadales > Geopsychrobacteraceae. The sequence continues at coordinate 3,663,004 of OY781919.1, read as the reverse complement.
AAAACGTGCTTTTCCCGTGACGAATTTAGTCAGGGATATGAAAGTCTCCCCGAGAAAACTGAGCAGCTCGTTCCAGTTTTTATGGGCTTCGATGGTGATGTTGCCGATCTTGGCGACGATCGGCTGACCGAGGTTGGTGCGCCTCGGTGTTGAGCGCTCAGGGACTGCCAGTGCCAGTGTTAGAAGTTTCTGGGCTCCGGGGGGCAGACTGTCGGTTTCATAGGAGAGGGCGAACTCCTTGCAGAGGTTTACCAGGGTCATCAGAAAGACCATCAGGCCGCTGTCCCAGCTCTGCAGAGAGTCACAGCTGAATCTGAGCGTCGCCGGTTGCAGATCACGCAGTTCAACGATGAGCGGCGTCGCGTCCGGGATGCCGTTTGCGTATTCCCAGGCCCCGCTCAGAGTCAGTGTCGCAGCATTATCGACGACTGATAGCTGGTATTTCGCATTTGTCGATTTCATGAGTTTGGGTGACCGTCAGAGTAGTGGACATGGATAAATTATCATGCTCTATGCCGAGAAGCCAGCGCTGAATACCGGTCAGGAGTTTGCCGCCATTGATTCAAATTGTATTGAGGTGATCTGATTGCGACCGTTCTGTTTAGACTGATAGAGCCCTTTGTCGGCTGCACAGACGAACTCTTCTTTGCTGATTCTTCCATGTTCCTGACTGACGGTACAGACCCCGATGCTGATGGTCACATAGAGGAGCTGCTTGTCAACTTCGGTCGCTACGCCTTCAACGCAGCGTCTGAGACGCGAGGCGAAAACCTTGGCACCCGCTTCGTTGGTTTCGGGAAGAATCACGGCAAACTCGTCTCCGCCGTAGCGCGCGACAATGTCACTCGGGCGGACGGCATTGCGAACGGCATTGGCGATGTTGACCAGGATCAGATCGCCGGCCTGATGGCCGAGGGAGTCGTTGATCCCTTTAAAGTGGTCAATGTCGAAGAGGATCAGCGACAGTGACGATTGGTAACGGGTGGATCGGGCCAGTTCTTTGCCAAGGGATTCCTGAAAATACCTGTGATTATGGAGGCAGGTCAGACCGTCTTTGTAAGCGAGATCTTTCAGCTTTGCGTTGGCATTTTTTAGCTGAAGTGTCAGCAGCTCGGCCTTTTCCCGTGCTTCTTTCATTTCCAGCACAAGCTGGGCCTGACTCAAGTTCAAGGATGCCAGCTCTCTGTTCGCTTCATCGAGCAGGCTGGAATAAGGGCGTGTCACGGCGTCTTCAAATTCGAAGTTGCGCAGCAGTTCCACACTGTTCTCGGCAATCAGATCGTACAGATCTGCTGCTGCCTGTTCCTCGATTAAAAGCTCGTCCTTCATTTGGTCTGAGAGCTGTCTGGCCTTTTCGGCAATCGAACTGTCAAGACAGATGCTGGCGATCTGTTCTGCGCAGCGGACGATCTTCAGGGATTTTTGCAGTTCAGCCGGCATGGCTTGCTGCTCAGGATGGAAGAGAATCAGTTCGGCTATCTCGTCGGCAATGTTCCACTTCTTTAACAGAGCGTAAGCGACCTGAAAATGATTGTAACCGAAGTTCTCCATTTCCAGTTGTACTAGATCGTCTCCGTACTGTTCCGCTTCAGCGATGAGGCTTTTATACTCGCTTCCTTTGGTCTGGGCGACCAACAGCATGCCCAGGTGGAGCAACAGTGCGGCGATGAAGATCGATTCGTCCTTGTGCAAACAGGTATTGCGCAACTGTTCTGCTGCAATAGCCGTAACGAAAGAGCGTTTCCAGAACTTGTTCAGGTCGAGGAGGGAGTTCTCAGCGTCGCTGAATTGTTCCGAAATCACAAATGAGAGGGCAACGTTTTTAATCAGATTCGTGCCGAGGTGGGTGAGTGCCCGGTCGATGGTCCTGATCGGTCCGTTGGCTCTGAAGGCCCCTGAGTTGGCGAGCTTGAGAAGTCTTGCCGTCAAAGAAGGATCTGTCGCAATGACCTCGCCGAGTCTAGTCAGGGTGTCCTGATCCTGATTGACGGCATTGAGTATTTTCACGGCAACCAGTGAGGGGGAGGGGAGTTCCAGGTCCTGTGAAATAAGATCGATGATTTTTTTATGATTCATTTGCGTTTGCATATATCTATCCTGGTCCGGTCTGCTTATCCGGGCGCATTGTCAATAGACAGTAATGTCACCTGGTTGCGGCCGTTTCCTTTTGACATATATAGCCCCCGATCAGCTGTGTCGATCAGGTGCTCCTTGTCGATATCGTTCTGGTCCGGGCTGAAAGTCGTTCCCCCGACGCTGATGGTGACGACGATCTCAATATCTTCGTGTCTGGTGACCAACTGCTCGACAGTACGGCGCAGTCGGGTCGCAAAGGTGCTCAAGCCCCCCAGGTCGGTCTGAGGCAGAATGATTGCAAATTCTTCGCCGCCATAGCGGGCGACCATGTCGCTGGGGCGAACGATCTGGCTCACCGCCCGGGCAATGGCCATCAGGACGTTGTCTCCAGCGAGGTGACCGTATCTGTCATTGACCAATTTGAAATAATCAATATCAAAGAGCACCAGCGAAACGGGGAATCCGTAGCGAGTGCCACGGGCGATTTCCGTACTGAGCTGTTGCTGAAAATAACGATGGTTGTAGAGTCCGGTCAGTGAATCGGTGTAGGCCAGGTTACTCAGGCGTTGATTCGCTTTCTGTAATTCGGTGGCCAGCCGGTCTGATTTTTCTTTGGCCTCTTTAAGCTCTATAACCAGCTGTTCATATGACATGTTCAGGCGTCCGAGTTGCTGGTTGGCTTCCTGGAGCATTTGTGAGTATGGTTTGATGTTACCGGCATCGATTTCGAAGGTTTTCAGAATTTCGATGCTTCTTTCCGCAATCTCGTCAAGCAGCGCTATCGACGCATTTTTGTCGAATGAATACTGACGGGCCAGGGCGTCTTGAAGAGCGTGAGCTGTCGTACCGCTTTCCAGGTCGCTGTAGATTGCAGAGATTTGGTCAGCGAGGTAGAGAATCTGGGCGACATCTCGGTAAGCGGCAGGGGCTTCTTCGGGGATGTGGTGATAACGGATCGGCACATAGACGGTTTCAGGCAGACCCCAGTGGCGCATCAGCAGGGCCCCGACGTCCTGATGGGTTGTCCCGAATTGAGTTTTTTCCAGATCTGTTGGGGATTCCAGTGACAGGGCCGTTCTTTTGAGTAACTCCCTCATAGCATCCGGTCGTTGCATGAACATGATCAGCGTACCGATATTGTGCAGCAGCCCGCAGACAAAGATGTCCTCATCCTGCCGGTCGAGTTTTTGAGTCAGCAGTTCAGCGGCAACGGCCGCGGTTACGGAACGTTTCCAATAGCTCTCAATCTGTATATCCGCTTTTTTATATTCGGGATCATTGGCAATGATGAAAGAGAGCGCGATGTTTTTGACCAGGTTTGTCCCCAGGATTGTTATCGCCCGTTGAATATTGGTGACCTTGTTCGGTAACGAGTAGAAGCTGGAGTTTGCTAGCTTGAGGGTCTTTCCGGACAGGGCGGGATCTGCAGAAATGATTTCCGACAGCTCCGCAATCGGATTATCCGAATTCTGCAACGCCGAGAGAACGCGGACCGCAACCTGCGGTGGAGAGGGGAGAGTCAATTCCCCTTCCAGCAAGCCGATTTCTGACGCTGTATCTGTCTGTGTTTTACTTTGAGGTTTCATATTAGAAATAGTTTACATTAAAAATGAAATTTTGCATTTATGTTGTCACAAGAATTTTTTTCTGAACGATCATCTCCTGTAGAACCTCTGCAGAAACCGCCGGGCTGAAAAGATAGCCCTGGCCGTAATCGCAACCGAGTTCCCTGAGTAGCTGATACTGTTCCCGTTCTTCAATCCCTTCGGCGATAACCTTCATTTCCATGCTGTGCGCCAGGGCGACGATGGCCTTGACGATAGACGAGTCCTGCTTGCTGGTCAGGATGTCCTTGACGAAGAAACGATCGATTTTCACGACGTCTATAGGGAAGGTCTTCAGATAGACCAGGCTGGAATAGCCGGTCCCAAAATCATCGACCGAGATGGCCAGCCCCAGCTCCTTCAGTGAGTCGAGAATCTCAAGGGTGTCCGCATTCTGCTCGGCAAGGACGCTTTCCGTCAGTTCGAGCTCGATCAGATCACCGTCGAGCTGATATTTTTCAAGAATCGACGAGATCTTTTCAGGAATTTGCTGGTGCATGAACTGTTTGCTGGAGACATTCAGGGCGACGCGAATCGGTTCGATGCCACGTTGGCGCCATTCCGACAGTTGTTTTCCGGCCTGACGGATAACCCAGTCAGTGAAAGGAGTGATCAGGCCGAGATCTTCAATTGCAGGAATGAACTGGCCCGGCGAGATCGGGCCATGCTGCTGGTGGGTCCAGCGGGTGAGTGCTTCTGCTGCAATGATACGGCCAGTCTGCATATCGATCTGTGGCTGAAAGTGCAGGACAAATTCTTCGTTCTGGACAGCCTTTCTGACGTCATTTTCAAATTCGAGTCGTTCAACCGCCTTGATGTTGAGCTGCTTTTTGTAAAATTGAAATCCGTTCTTACCCCGTTCCTTGGCGTGATACATTGCCAGATCGGCGTGCTTCATCAGGTCCTCGGCATTCGAGCCATCCAACGGATAGATGCTGATTCCGATGCTTGTTGAGATGAAAACCTCACTGCCGTCGATGACAAAGGGAGCGCTGAGGGTCTCGTTGATCCGTCTGGCAATCAGGGCCACATTGTCGGGGTCCTTGAGTTCAGGAACCATGATGGTGAATTCGTCTCCGCCGAGCCGTGAGATATAATTCCGGGTCTGGCGATTGGTGAGACGGCCGATGGCGTCCGAGCCGCGGATGCAGGAGCTGATCCGGTCTGAGACGAGCTTGAGCAGCATGTCGCCGACATGGTGTCCCAGGGTGTCATTGATGATCTTGAAGCGGTCGAGGTCCATGAACATGACAGCCAGCATCAGATCGGACTTTTCACAGTCGATCAGGGCATTTTCGAGGGTCTCTTTGAACATCGTCCTGTTGGCCAGGCCGGTCAGGTGATCGAAAAAAGCCAGTTCCTGAATCTGCCGCTGTTTGTCGATGACATCATTGAAGGCCGTGCTGGCCCGCAGCATATATTTGACCCGATAGTTCAAAATGGCCCAGTTTATCGGCTTGGTAATGAAATCGGTCGCGCCCGAATCGTAACAACGGTGTATTGCCTCGATATCTTCCAGTCCGGTGACCATGAGGATCGGAATATGCTCGCCCCCCTTGATTTTGCGTATTTCCTGGCAGGTATCGAAGCCGTCGAGCTTCGGCATCATGACGTCCATCAGGATGGCATCGGGAGTCATCTGCTTATAGACGTCAAGCGCCATCAGGCCGTTTTCCGCTTCGGTAACCTGAAATCCTGATTTTTCCAGGCTTGCGCGCATCAGCAGCCGCGTTGCCAGATCGTCGTCAACGATCAGGATCAGTGCTTTTTTTCTATTGTTCTCAGTCATCGGCTCCTCGCCTGTTGTGCCATGTGGAAGTCTACGAGCCCGTTATTTGAGTTCGTTCAACAACAAGGGCTTAAGCTTGGCAAATTCATTTTCTGTTTCAGTGAGCAGTTGACCGGCCTTGGCGAGCTCTTGAGACTTACCCGCCATTTCGATCTGCCGGAACAGGCCGGAGAGCTTGATGGCACCGACATTGGCGCTGCTCGATTTCATGCCGTGAGCTATGGCATGGACCTGATCTGGCTCGGAATTTTTCACCGCTTCCGTCAGCTGAGCGATTTTCTCTGGGGCGTCCTGAAGGTAGAGACCGATAATCGTGCCCAGGATATCGTCCTCTCCCGATTGCAGTGCGCGGATATTGTCAAGAACCGTCCTGTTGAGGGTCTCCTCATCGTTGGTCTGTGGCGGTGGATCGACGCTTACGGGCGGAGCGGGTTTAACAGCGCCCGCCCTGATGCTGTCTGGCAACCAGGATTCCAGGATCTTATAGATGCTGTTCTGGCTGAACGGTTTGCTGATGTAGTCATCCATGCCGGCCTTTAGACATTTTTCACGATCTCCGCTCAAGGCGTTGGCGGTCAGGGCAATAACCGGTGTGCGGTGCTGATCGGGGGATTCGCTTTCGATCTGCCTGATCAGCTCTGTCGCCTTGTAGCCATCGATCTCGGGCATCTGGCAATCCATGAAGACCAGGTCGTATGCCTGTCTCTTGTAGAGGGTCAGAGCTTCGGCCCCATTGATGGCTAGATCGACATGACAGCCGAGTTTCTTAAGAACCCCTTTGGCGACCTGCTGGTTGACCAGGTTGTCTTCGGCGAGCAGGATCTGCGCATCAAAACGGGTCTGATCCGCAGGCTGTTTAGGCAGTAGCGGCTGATTGACAGCGGCCGGATCTCGTTTTATCTGGGTGACCAGACAGTTGTAGAGATCCAGCTGGCGAACCGGTTTGGTCAGGTAAACACCGATCCCGGCCTGGCGGGCCTGGATGGCATCACCGCGGATCCCCACCGAGGTTAGCATGATCATGGTCGGATTCTTGAGGTCTGGATCCTTGCTGACCAGGCGAGCGACCTCAATACCGTCCATGTGAGGCATATGCATGTCGAGAATGATCAGTTCGAACGGCTGGCTTGTAGTCACAGCCTTGTGCAGGGCACTCAACCCGGCGATCCCGCTTTCAACGGTTTCGGCCCGCATCCCCCACTTGTTCAGCTGTTGTTCAAGCAGGTTGCGATTGGTTTCGTTGTCGTCGATGACAAGAACCTTTACCCCCTTGAGTTCGCCGGCCGGGGTTTTGGCAACAGTCTGATCCTCGGGGACTTTTGACAGTTCGATATCGAACCAGAAATCGGACCCGGCTCCAAATTCCGTCTCGCAGTTGATGCCGCCGCCCAACAGCTCTGCCAGCTGCTGAGAGATAGCCAGACCAAGCCCGGTGCCGCCGTACTTTCTGGTGGTCGATTCATCCGCCTGGGTAAATGGCTGGAAGAGCCTGTTGCGTTCTTCAGCTGTCATACCTATACCGGTATCCTTGACTCTGAACCGAACCACCTGGGTTGTCTCGTTCTGCTGCAGCACCTGAGCCTGAATCAGGACTTCGCCCTGAGGGGTGAATTTTATCGCGTTCGAGAGCAGATTGGTGATGATCTGACGAATTCTGCTCGGGTCTGAACAGACATCACTATACAGTTCTTCGGGGATATCGACGATCAGCTCGAGCCCTTTGGCATGAGCACGGTGGGCGAGGAGTTGGGCCACGTCCTCGAGCAGGGTGTAGAGATTGAAATTGATCATTTCGATCTCGAGTTTTCCCGCTTCAATTTTTGAAAAATCGAGGATATCGTTGATGATGCTCAACAGTGATTCTCCGGATGAGCGAATCGTCTCGATGGCATGCCGCTGTTCACTGCTCAGGTTGCTTTCAAGGATCAGTTCAGCCATCCCCAGAACTCCATTCATGGGGGTTCTGATTTCGTGGCTCATGTTGGCCAGGAACAGGGACTTTGCCTGGCTGGCGGCTTCGGCCTCTCTGGCCAGGACGATCGCCTGGTCCATGGCATTTTTCAGTTGCGCGGTGCGTTCTTTGACCAACTCCTCCAGGTGCTCGTCACGCAGCTGGATCTGTGCCAACATGTCATTCAGTCCGTTGGACAATATCCCGAGTTCATCCTTGCTGTCGACCGTGGAGCGCAGGCTGTAATCATTGTTGTCACCGACCTTGGTAATGACGTCAGTGAGAGCCTGCAGGGGCAGGGTGATGATTCTCTGCAGACGGTTGGTCAGGATCAGTGCAATCAGGATTCCACCGACGATGACCGCCAGGGAAATGGTCAGGGTGTTGAGCAGGTTGTTGTGCAGATCCGCCATGTTCGATTCGATGTACAGGCTGCCGATCTGCTCTTTATCGAGAACTATGGGATGGAGCAGGACGATTCTATCGTCCTGGAAGGTCGTACGCGCTTTGAGTATTTCGGGAATCTCGTTCAGGTTCGGGTACTTCGGCTGGTTGCCGCTGCGGCTGTACTGGGCCAGCAGCTGTCCGCTCTCCAGGTAAAAGGCGGCCTGGAGGATGGTCGGCTTCTGAGCCAGGGATTTCAGGTTCCGGTCGAGAGCGTCGTTGTCCTGAAACAGCATGGCCGCTGTGCTGTTTTCGCTGACCACCTTGGCCAGGGTTTCAAGTTCGAAAAGGGCCGTCTGGCGATAGATGTTCCATTGATTGAACAGCAAGATACTGAAGGTCAGCAGCAGGACGAAGGCGCTGGTGCCGAGAATGATTGCGGTGAGCTTTCTTCTCACTGACAGGCATTTGAAAATGCACTTCTTCATTTTGTCACCTCAATGACTTCAAGGGCCAGGGCCAGAAGTTGTGAATCGATGCTGATCTGTTGCCTCTTGGCGACATCAAGATTGACGATAAAACGCAAACGCCCGCGCATGGTGGTGAATTGCAGAATTCCACCCGTCCTGGCAAAAGATTTCTCGTCACCTATTGTCAGAATAGCTTTGTTTCCGACCTTGTCAAACAGGCTTTCGGGTGATATTCGCGCCTGCTCTCCGAGGTAGATGATGTGGCAGCCGGTGATGGAATGCAGGGATGACAGTGCCCTGATTTCTATCGGATGCTGACGGATCTGTCTGTCTTTCAGGACGGAGAGCGACGCGGCAAGTTCCGGTTGTCCGACAATCCCGATGACAAGGGGGGCAGAGTCGCTGGCAAAGCTGTTCTCCGGCCACGAGATGAACTTGGCTACATTGAACAGGTATGCTGTCCTGAGCTGGTTGATGTCAGGAGGGTTGTCGCTGTATGCCGGAGATAAACCGAACAGTGCCAGCAGGATTATGCAAAAGACAATTTTCTTCATCAGTATGTGTCGTGTTTCCTTCTAAAGCCGCTATCAGTATTTAAAGTTCAGCTGGGCGTAGACACTGCGGCCGACTTCAGTCGGCTGGGTAAAGTATTCGTTGATAAATTCCAGGTGTGCAGGATCCGTCAGGTTCTGTCCGGCGATCTTCAGGCTCAGGCTATGGTTGATCTGCCAGAGAATGCTGGCATCCAGGGCAAAATAGGCGTCGATGGTTTCTGTTGAAGATGGGCTGGTCAGTTTCAGTTCATCGACATAACGGCCGAACAGGCTCAGACGCAGATCCTTGCGCAGGTCGAGATCGGCGCGGAGCGATACTTGATGGCTGGGGCTTGAACTGTTCAGTACCGTTGCATTGGTGCTGTAGACAGGACTCGGAGATACTGCACCCGAGGTAATATCCATATCGATATAGCTGTAGTTGAGCACGGTCGTCAGCCAGTCAGTAGGGGTCCACTCGATGCTGACCTCAATCCCCTTGCTTGTCCCTTCACCGTCATTGATGACATTTGCGCCAGCCAAACTAAAGCCATATTCTCGCAGTTCACTGTATTCGTTGTAGAAAAGTGTCAGGTCTAAAGTTAAAATTTTATTGGTTCGCATGCGGTAGCCCGCTTCGTAGGCGACGACTTCCTCTGAATCGTAACCACTGGTGCCGGACATGTATGCAGGAGTATTGGGTGCGACATGATACATGACGACACTGATATCACGTTCGAAGCGCGACGGGGTACGGACTGCTCGCGAAACAGCGGTCCACAGGTTCTGGTTGTCCGACAGTCTCCACATCAAGCGTGCGCTCGGTTGAAGCTCGTTGCCGGTATAGTCGTTATGTTCGTATTTGCTGCCGAGGGTCAGGTAGAGTTTTTCAGCAACCAGAGCAATCTCATCCTGAACAAAGGCGCTGTAGAGATCGCTGGAGACCGACTCCGGGTCCATAGACATCAGGTAGGTGCTGTCAAAGTCATCGATGATGTGTCGGTAACCGCCACCCCAGACAATGTCATGCCTGTTCCACAGGAAAAAACGGTGCTGCAGATCAAGGTCAAAGGTCTGGAACGATTGACCTATGTAGCTTTCATCCCGTTTTGAATAGTCGTAGTAGGCCTGTACCGTAACGCTGCTCTTCTCGGAGATGTCATGTTGCCAACGGCCGAGGATGTTATGACCGCTCACATCAATGGTATCGTCTGCAAGAGTCCTTAATAGCGGGTCGAGCGGCCAGTTCGCATAAACCTGCTGATCCTCGTGTCCTGAATAGATATCTCCCTGGAGTGTCCAGTTGTCGGTTAAGCCGACATCTCCATCGAGACGGAAGCCGCCGTTGAGCATCTCCCATTCGTCTCCGCTGTCGCTCTGATCGGCAATGCTCGGCTCCGCGACTGCCGCTGAAGAGTAATTGAATGCATCGCGCTGATGATACTCAAAGTACAGTTTTGCATAGCTGTTCGTGGACATCTGATTGCCGTAACGGAGGGAGCCGCCGGCTTTTTCATGATTTCCTGTGAGAACTTCGGCATGCAGTCCGACTGCTTCTGAGGCTGGCTTGGTGATGATGTTGATGATGCCGTTAACAGCATTGGCTCCCCACAGGGTTGCCCCGGGGCCGCGAATGATTTCAATACGTTCGATCTCTTCCAGCATGACGGTCTGCATATCCCAGTAAACACCTGAAAAGGCAGGAGTATAAACGGTACGTCCGTCGATCTGAACCAGGAGCTCGGAGGAAAATGTTCCATTGAATCCCCGCGAAGAAATTGCCCACTTGCTTGAGCCGATACGGGCAACCTGAAGTCCGGGGACCATTCGGAGCAATTCTGGCAAGGAGGTTGCCGCAGATATTTTGATATCTTCTGAATCAATGACATAGATAGCAGCTGGGACATCGAAGAGATTCTGCTCTTTGCGACCCGCCGAGGTGACCTGGATCTGCATCAAGTCGGTCAGGTCGAGATTGAGCAGGTCATTATTATCTGCGTGGACGCAGAGCGGCCAGATAAGCAGGCCAAGGCAGATGAGTTGAAATGTTCTTTTGATTTTCGGAAGTCGGGCCATTCTTCCTCCAGCTTGATTTGTGATCTGTCAACATGGATGCAAAAGATGGAGTTTTTATATTTACGGCTGTGATTTAAATATATTAATGAATGATTGTATATAAAAACGTTAAAAAAAGAAACATGAAAACGTAATAATCTAAGTCGATTTTGCCCGCAGGCAGGACAGTCTACCGGATACCACGTTTGCGCAGCTCTTTTTCGATAAGGTTTTTGCGCGCGGCATGTTGACGAAAATGGCCCAGAAGCTGCTTGAGATTGACAAGGTTCTGCTGAGGCAGCCAGAGCGTATACCATATTTCCGGGGTTTTGCGGTTTTTCAGGATGGTAAGGCGCAGGTTAGGGCGCATCTTCCAGCGTTCATGGCGGGCGATCATTGAAATCCCCTCGGCGCACGCACGGCTGCTGCGCAGGTACTGAAAAATGGCGGCTTCCTTGAGGTGGGGATTAGACAGGCAGGCTTCCATCAGTTGGGCCTGCGCTTCTTTGATGATTTCGCTGACGATGTTTGACGTGCCGCGTCGGGCCAGGGTGATCTTGTTGCCGAGCGGAGTTGTCGGCAGGCGTTGGATGATCAGTCTCTCTGCGGCGATTTTTTGGTCGGCCGTGCCTCCCGGGATAAAGCAGATATCGAGCAGTTCGAACAGGCGCAGTTGCTGGAGCAGGGTTCGGAGCAGGTGGGCCGGGCAGTTCGGATTTCTGACGATGGCGAGCTGGGTGCGGTGGCTGGGCGTGCTCTTCTGTCTTCTGTAGATCAGCTCGATAAGCTCTTCGTCGAGATCATGTCTCTTCAGCAGCGCCAGCAGGTGGTCTTCATTGAATGATGGATTTTTCAGCAGTGTCTGCAGTACCGCCTGCTGGGGCGATAACAGCAATTGGAAGATCTCTTCCTGGCTGGCGGTCTGGCTTTTCCGGAGCAGATTGACCAGCTCCGGAGTGAGTTGATCCGCTTGTTTATCCATATCAGCTTTCGATAATCTTGTTTCTGAGTATGAGCAGATTGAAGGCCAGTTCCAGTTTTCGGGCGATTGTCACCAGGTTGTTTTGTTCGGTCTGCAGTTTTTTCAGTTCGTCCTGCGCATAGAGCACGCAGACGATGCGGTCGCGCACAGTCAGCGGGATGGCCAGGGCGTGGGGGGCTGCTGCGGCGAAATACTTGGCCAGACGACGATTCTCAGTAATCTGGTCCAGCGGACCCAATTGGTGTTCACCGCTGATGATGGTCGTTCCGAGCAGTGATTGATGGTCCAGCGGAAAGCTCAACTCTTCAAAACCTTCGCTGTTCAGACTGTTCTTCCAGCCGATGATTTTCTGCTCACGTATGACCCACAGGGCGCAGACGGCCAGGTTTGGCCTCAGGTAGCTGAAAAGAATCTCTGCGATCTGTTCTCTGCTTTGTATATTGGCCAGACGTTTGAGAAATTCACCCCGATCCATCTGTCTGGGCGGCTGAGCGGCCTGGTAGGACGCCGGAAGAAGTTCTTCGCTTTCCTCTGGTCCTTCCTGATCGCCAAGCATCGGCCAGGAGGTCGTATCGACCGGGCTTTCCTTTTCTTCCGGCATTGCTTGGGTCGGAGCCTGGGCGGGGCCCGGCTGCTTCTGTACGCCCGGCTTGCCGGTCAGGAACTGATGCTTGTCGATCCGGGCCGCCAGTGACTCAAAGCGGGAGGGGAGGGGCATGGCATAATATTTCTTCAGGGCCAGCTTGAGCCTGATTTCCGGCATCGCCATCGGAATGACAGTATGGCGTGTGGCTCTGGTCAAGGCATCGATCACCTGCTGGTTGGTCGACTCGCTGATTGCGATGAAAAGGCGGGTTTTGTCGACCCGGTAGGGAACCGCCTGGTATTTGACAGCGATTTCGGCCGGCAGCAGGTCGATGATCTGCTGCGGAACATTCATCAGCTCATGGGGCTCAACGTAGTCGAGATTGTGATATTTGCTCAGGGTTTTGGCAAACTGCCATTCGTCGATAAAGCCGAGTTCAACAAGGCAGGTGCCAAGCTTGCCGCCATAGATGCACTGGTATTCAATAGCTTCGTCGAGCTGACGCTGATCGATCAGCTTGCCGTTGATCAGAAACTCGCCGATTCTGAGTTTTTTGCGGGAAAATGATGAAGAATTGTGCAGATACATAAAAGCCCCTTGAGTTATTCATGAACGGATTCTAGCAAATTCTTTTGATTGGTCAAAATTGTTTTTATCCATATATACTGGACAGTTCCGGCAATACTGTTCTATCGTGACGAGTTCTATGGTTTTGTTGTATCGAATCCGTGGATGGCTTGGCAGCTCTTGATGCAATTCATTCACCGATTCCGGTTCTACTAACAAATTTAATTCAGTCAGGGTTAGCACATGAGTTTTAGCGAAAATCCGCTGCTTATCTTTGATGGGGCATGCGGGACAAATCTGCAGACAATGGACATTACCGAGCAGGATTGGGCCGGTTGCGAAGGTTGCAACGAAATCCTCAACCTGTCGGCACCTCAGCATATCATAAGGCTTCATGAGTCGATGCTCGATGCCGGGGCCATGGTCGTTGAAACCGATTCCTTCGGCGCTTCAAGTGTCGTTCTCGCCGAATACGGTTTGCGGGACAAGGTCCGTGAAATCAACTTCGCTGCGGTTGAAAACGCGCGCAAGGCGATCGGCGGCAGAAGTAGCAGATATATTGCCGGCTCTATCGGGCCGGGGACGAAATTGCCTTCGCTCAGTCATATCGAGGTGAAGGAGCTGGCGGCCTCAACGCGTGAACAGGTTATCGCCCTGCTTGACGCTGGTGTCGACTGTTTTATGGTTGAGACCTGTCAGGATCTGCTTCAGGTCAAGACGGCGCTGGTCGAGGTCTTTGATGTGCTGCAGACGGCTGGCAGGGATATTCCGGTTCTCTCTTCGGTCACTATCGAGCAGCAGGGGACCATGCTCGTCGGTTCTGACATTGCCGCCGTTGTTGCGACCCTTGAGCCCTTCCCGCTCTTTTCGCTTGGTCTGAACTGTGCGACCGGTCCGAAGGACATGATGTCGCACGTCACCTACCTGAGCCAGCACTGGCCCAAGCGGATTTCAGTAATCCCCAACCAGGGGCTGCCTGAGGTTGTCGACGGCAAGACCCATTATCCATTGAGTCCAGAGGATTACGCGGAACAGATGTATAACTTCGTTACCAAGCTGGGAGTCAGTATTGTTGGCGGTTGCTGTGGAACCAGTCCGGCCCACATCGCCGCACTGGCGAAACGCCTGACCGGCGTGGTGCCTTGTGACCGGGAGGTGTCGGCATGAAGCCTTCTGTCGCTAGTCTCTATCAATCCGTAGAGCTGAACCAGGAAATCCCGCCGCTGCTGATCGGTGAGCGCTGTAATCCGAACGGCTCCAAGGCCTTCCGTGAAGCCCTGTTGGCAGAGGACTGGGACGCCTGTCTTAAGATCGCCATCGAGCAGGAAGCGCGCGGCGCCCAGGTAATCGACCTCTGTGTCGCCTACGCCGGTCGTGATGAAATGTCCGACATGATCGCCCTGGCCAAGCTGTTTGCCGGGTCGTGCAAGGCACCCCTGATGTTCGACTCGACCAGCCCGGATACCCTGGCTGAGGTGCTGCCGCTCTATCCGGGGCGGGCGATCATCAATTCGATCAACCTGGAGGATGGCGGTGACAACCTGGCCAAGGTCTGCACCCTGGCCAAGAAGTACGGTGCCGCGGTTGTCGCCCTGACCATCGACACCGATGGTATGGCCCTGACCTGTGAGCGCAAGGTGGCGATCGCCCGGCAGATCCACGACCTTGCCGTCAATAAGTTCGGCCTCAGGTCTCAGGATATCCTCTTCGATCTTCTGACCTTTACCGTCGGTTCCGGTGACGAAAGCATGCGCGATGCTGCAATCGAAACCCTCAACGCCATTCGCCAGGTCAAGCAGGAGCTGCCTGGTGTCGGCTTCACCCTTGGCGTCAGCAACATAAGCTTCGGCCTGAGGCCGGCGGCGCGTAAGGTGCTCAACTCGATCTTTCTCCATGAGGCTGTCCAACTCGGGTTGAATACGGCGATCGTCGATGCCGCCAAGGTTCTCCCCTATGCTGCGATCAGTGAAGAGGATCGGACCATCTGCCTCGATCTGCTCTACAACAGGAGCGAAGATGCCCTGATGAAATTCATCGATCACTTCGAGCAGGCGGTCGATAGCGATGATGACCAGAACCAGGCATCCGTGCGCCCGGAAGAGGAGCTGCGACAGAAGGTTCTCAAGGGGGACAAGGATGGTCTGGAGGATCTGCTGACCACCCTGCGTGGGCGTTGGCAGCCTCTCGATATCATCAACGGACTGCTGGTTCCGGCAATGCGTGAGGTTGGCGAGTTGTTCGGCCGTGGCGATCTGCTGCTGCCGTTCGTTCTGCAGTCGGCCGAGGTCATGAAACAGAGCGTCGCCCTGCTCGAACCCTACATGGAAAAGCTTGAGGATGAAGGGCAGACGACCATTCTGCTGGCGACCGTGGCTGGCGATGTCCATGATATCGGCAAGAACCTGGTTGATATCATTCTCAGCAACAATGGTTACAAGGTCTACAATATCGGTATCAAGGTGCCGGCGGAAGAAATCATCGCCAAGGCCAAGGAACTCAAGCCTGATGTCATCGGTCTCTCCGGCCTGCTGGTCAAGTCGGCACTGTTGATGAAAGAGAACATGAGCCAGTTTGAAACGGCCGGGCTCACTCAGCCGGTTCTGCTTGGTGGCGCGGCTCTGACCCGTAAATTCGTCGCTCAGGATTGTGTGCCGAACTTCTCGGCTCCGGTCGTCTACTGCGCCGATGCCTTTGCCGGACTCAAGGCGATCCGTGAGTTTGAAGAAGGCAAGCTGCAGGCGACTACCTGGGAGGCGACCAGCGTTGTCAGCAACAAGCCCGGCCCCAAGGTCGAAGGGCTGGATCGCAGCCATCAGCCGCCAGAGGTTCCCTTTGTCGGGCGCAAGCTGGTCAGCGACATCGATCCGCAGATCCTCTTCAAATATCTCAACGAACCGGCGCTGTTCCGCGGTCGCTGGGGCTATCGGCGTGGTAAGATGTCGAAAGACGAATACGACGAACTGAACGCCAACACCGTCGTGCCGCTCTTTGAGCGTCTGAAAAAACAGGCTCTGGATGAGGGCTGGCTGCAGCCTCAGGTCGTCTATGGTTACTTCGACTGCTACAGCAAGGAGGATGAACTGATAGTTGTCGCTGAAGAGGGGGACAAGACCTTCAGCTTCCCGCGCCAGGGGCAGGCTCCATTCCTCTGTATCTCCGATTATTTCCGAAATGTCGAAGAGGGGTGTGACAAGGTCGGTTTCTTTGTCGTCACCATCGGTGACAAGCTGGCGCAGATAACCCAGGAACTGTACGCCAGCGACAGCTACCACGATTACCTGATGCTTCATGGACTGGGAGTCGAACTGACCGATGCCCTGGCTGAATACTGGCATGAAGTGATGCGCGTCGAGATGGGGATTCAGGAGGGGCAGGTTGACATGCAGGCCTATGTCGCTCAGGGCTACCAGGGCTCACGCTTCGGCTTCGGTTATCCGTCCTGTCCTGATCTTGGCGCTCACGTGCCGGTCTTCGAGCTGCTGAAGCCTGAAGAGATCGGGATTACTCTGACGGAGTCGTTTGAGATGGTTCCGGAGATGACCACCTCGGCCATTGTTTCACACCATCCGCAGGCCAAGTATTTTGCCGTTTAGCGCCTGATGAAAAGGAGAGAACATGCGTTATATCTGTACCTGTTGCGGTTATATCTACGACCCTGAAAAGGGGGATGAGATGAATGGCGTAGCTCCGGGAGTGGCTTTTGAAGATCTGCCGGAAGAGTGGGTCTGTCCACTCTGTTATGCCGGACCAGACAAGTTCGATCCGCTTGATTGACAAAAAGCCCCTCACGCTTCAGTGTGTGAGGGGCTTTTTGTTATTTCAGATCGGAAATTTCAGATAACGCCGTCGAGATAGGCCTTGATATCGGTGCGGATCGGCATGAAGTAGACATTGCCGCCGGTCGACCTGGCGAACTTCATGGTCTTTCTGGCGAACTCGCGGTTCCATTCCATGGTTGGTTCAAAGTCGGGCGGGAAGATGGCGTTGTTTCTGTTCTCCCAGTAACTCTGACTGTTGAGGGTCAATACCGGCGAGACCCCCCAGTAGACGTTATAGCCTTTGAGCAGCCCCTGGTAGATTTCCATCAGGCGCAGATCGAAGAATGGCTGGGTGAAGAAGGCTTCGGCGCCGGCATCGTGCTTGGCCTTGACATAATCGATTTCTTCCTTGATGCCGCTGCGATACTGGTCGAGCCCGGCGTAGACCTTGAGCTGGGGGCGCTCTCTTTTTAAGCGGCGGATCATCTCCAGGCAGTTGGTGCGGTAGACCCGGTGGCTCATGTCCTGTGGCGGATCGCCATTGACAACCAGTACCGCTTCGACCGATTCGCTGGTGAGCATATCGATGATCTTCAGCGGGGCGTCGGGGTCGAAATCGATGGCCCGCAGGTGGGGGATCGTTTTGCTGAAAAATTCGCTGGCGATCTCGCAGCCTGTCCAGCTGCGCATGTCGAAGCGCAGGATATCCGGGATATTGATCCGTTCAATGGCGGGGAACAGGTCTTTGACAAGTTGCAGCTCCTCGCGCAGGGCTTTTTCTGATCTTGGGACAAGTTCTATTGAAACTTCAGTCATTTATGTAGCCTTTATTGATAAATTTAGTTAGCTTTGTTTTCACTCAGGATCTGACCGCTGAAGATATAGATATCAGCCTCCTGATCCCGCCAGGCATCCATGTTCAGCCCGGCTTTGATACAGGTCTGGGCGAGAAAAGTCTCACGATCCCAGCCATACTCGGTGGCAACCTGCGGAAGCAGGACGCCGCGGTGAAAGTTCTTTTCGATATAGATACCATGACGGCCGACTTCAATCTTGTCGATATCCACGATTTTTTCCAGCGGGGTCAGGACCGTGATCTCAAGTTCCGCAGCGTCCAGTTCTGCCAGGCTCATCGGGTTGAAGCGTGGGTCGCCTGTCGCTGCAGCGATAGCCATCTGCGCGACTTCACGGTAGAGCGGAATGCTCGATTGAAAATTGCCGATGCAGCCACGCAGCTGCCCATGTTTCTTGATGGTGACGAAACAGCCCGCGCGCCTGTTGAGGATTTTTCCCTCCTGGGCAGGAGGGAGATAATCCTGGTGCTGACATGCGGATCTGATGGCTTCTCGGGCAATTCTGAAGAGGATTTTTGCATCTTCGTCGTTGAGCATGTTGACTCCGGAAACGTTGGTAAGCAAAGGGTACCGGGTTGGCTTGTCTTTCTTATAGTAGCTGATATTTTCTTGCGCAACCGTTTTAAGAAAAAAATGTGTTATGTTTCGCTTTTCTCATTACCGGCGGGGGGAGATCTCAAATGAAATTGCGTCTGTTGCTGATTGTTCTGATCCTGTTGCTGGGCAGTTGCAGTCCAAAGCAAGAACCTGTTCCACGGCCTCGCGCTGATGAGGTTCTTGACCTGGAACAGGAGCGGCTGTTAGGTGCCGACCTGTTTGATCTCATTGTGCAGAAAAGAGGTGGCCTGTACCCGGATGCAAGTTTGCAGGGTTATGTCGGGCAGATCGGCAGCAAGCTGGCTGATGCAGCTTATGCCGATGAGGTCAGCATTGCTGTCGTCAATGATTCTGCACCAGCTGCACTGGCCTTGCCCGGTGGCCATATTGTTGTCACGCGTGGTCTGCTTCTGGCTCTTGATGATGAAGTACAGTTGGCAGCGGTTCTGGCTCATGCGCTGGCTCACCTGGAGGAGCGTCATTCTGCCGGGCTCCTCGCTCAACTGGGGAAAACTGTTGGCGGCGACGGTGCGGTTGTACGGTCTGAATTCTATCTGCAGACCCTTTATCGTCTGCAGATAGAGGCGCTGGCTGATGTGCTGCAGAAATACGAATATACGCAAGAGCAGCAGATTGCCTCCGATCGCATTGCGGCCGCTTCGCTGGTTCGGGCCGGGTACCCGGCGACCGGAGTCCTGCAGCTGCTGTGGCTCAGTCGTGATGTATGGCAACGCGATATTGAACTGAACGAGCATGCCACCGCTACCGCCGCTACTCTGGCAGTGTTGCAGAGGCGCATGGAGGCACTTGGCGATATCGCCGAGGCAGATGCTCCGCGGGGACAGGATTCACGAAGTTATCTGAAGCAGATCGAAGCGCTCAAGGAGACTGAAGCGGCTTATCTGCTCTATGATCAGGCCAGGTCCGTCGAGCTCGCAGGGCGGGGTGCCGAAGCGATTGAGATCTATCATAAGGCGATGCAGCAGGCTCCTGAACAGGGGCTGCTGCTCTGTGCTCTGGGCATGGCCTACCTGCGTATCGATGACATCGTGCCGGCTAAACGCTACCTGCTCAAGTCTGTCGCTGCCGATCCGCAATACTATCGCTCCAGGGCCGGGCTGGGGTATCTTTACTTGAACGCCAGGGAGTATCAGCGGGCTTCCGAGCAGCTGCAGCTTGCGATCAGTCTTCGGGTGACTCCTGAGGGGGTGTTTCTGCTGGGGCAGGCCGAAGAGTCGCTAGGTCATACTGAACGGGCAGCCGAACTCTATGACCTGGTGGCCCGCTTTGCTCCTTCATCCCGGCTCGGCCGCAGTGCGGCGGAGCGACTCAAGGTTCTTGACCGATGAAACAGTTGCCTGAATGGTCTCTGGGTGGCGGGGAGGTTCTGCTCTGGCAGGGACGTCCGGCGCCGCGCTGCTATGTTTTCTGTCACTGGTTCAGATCGCTGCTCGGCTGCCTGCTGTTTCTGGCGGCGTCTTTCTGGGCTATCCTTGGCTGGCAGTTGTGGCAGGCGGAGGAACTGCCGTGCTGGGCGGTTCTGCTGCCCTGTGGCATCGCCCTGGCCGCTTTTCTTGCCGGCCCTTGCGCGCTCATTCTTAGACGCTGGCGCTGGGAGGGGATCTTCTATCTCCTGACCACTCGCCGGCTGCTGGTCAGGTCGGGGCGAAGCAGGCTCCTTTGTTTTGATCTGGAGCAGTTTGAGGGGGTGCAGAAGAAGGCTTATGGCGAAAATCTCGCCAGTCTCAAGCTCTGTTTTTCTCAGGACCGATCGGTTATTCTGGAATGCATCGAGCATCCCGAACTGTTGATCGGGAAATTGCCGAGTAAAAGGCTCTGAATTGTGGAGAAGTTTTGACTTTGGTGGGGCATACCCGCTAAGATGCGCGCTTCGAAAAAAAATATAGCAGTGATGGTGGTCAATGAGTAAAGCGTTTTTTCTGGAAACTTTTGGTTGTCAAATGAATGTCGTCGATTCCGAACAGATCGCGGATCTGCTTAAGGGGATCGGTTATCAGCAGGTTGACAGTGCCGAGCAGGCGGACCTGATTCTGCTCAACACCTGTTCGGTCCGTGACAAGGCGGAACGCCGGGTCTACGGTCATCTCGGCCGTTTCAAACCGATCAAGGATCGGCGCCCCGATCTGATTATCGGTGTCGGTGGCTGTGTCGCCCAGCAGGAAGGGGAGCGCATGCTGGACAAGGTGCCCTACCTGGACCTGGTCTTCGGCACCCACAACATTCATAAGTTGCCCGAGCTGGTGGCTCAGGTCGAACAGCGCCGCAAGCGCGGCAGCGAGACCGAGTTTCTTGATCGGGAGACCCGCCTGCAGCTGTTCCCGGAGCGTTCTCTGGGCAGCGGCGTGACCCGCTTCGTGACTGTCATGCAGGGTTGCGACAACTTCTGTTCCTACTGTATCGTCCCGCATGTTCGCGGTCGTGAAATCAGTCGCCCCAGCGGTGAGATTCTTGACGAGATCGAGAAGCTGGTCGCTCAAGGGGTACGGGAAATTACCCTGTTGGGACAGAACGTCAATTCCTACGGTCTCAAAGATCAGGGTGAAGTCTCCTTTGCCGAACTGTTGCACAGGGTCAATCAGGTCGCAGGGCTGGAGCGAATCCGCTTCGCCACATCGCACCCCAAGGACCTGACCGATGAACTGATTGCCTGTTTCGGCACCCTTGCTAAACTCTGCAAGCATGTTCACCTGCCTTTTCAAAGCGGCTCCGACCGGATTCTCAAATTGATGAACCGCGGCTACAGTGCGGCGGACTATCTGCGCAAGGTGGAAAAGCTCAAGGCGGTCTGTCCGGAGATCCGTTTGACCACCGATATCATCGTCGGCTTTCCCGGTGAGAACGAAGAGGATTTTGTCGAGACTCTGAGTCTGGCTGATCACGTCGGATACTGCGATGCCTACACCTTCCTCTACTCGCCACGTGTTGAAACCGCTGCGGCGAAGATGGCGGATCCTGAGTCGGCCCAGAGCAAGCAGGAGCGTTTTGATCGTCTGCTCGCACTGCAGCAGAGCCACAGCGATAGAATCTGGCGAAGCGATGCCGGCCAGGTTCAGGAGGTTCTGGTCGAAGGCGTCAGTAAGCAGGGGGATGGCCAGTTGTTCGGCCGGACCACCTGGAACCGGATCGTCAATTTTAGCGGTGCTGAAAGTCTGATCGGCACAACCCAGAAGGTAAAGATCGTTGATGTCTTCCGTAATTCTCATCTGGGCGAGATGATCCCTCGCAACTGATTTGGAGGCGCAATAGCATGATAGACTTGCATACCCATACCTTTTTCAGCGACGGTGAACTTGTGCCGGCGGAACTGATTCGCCGCGCCTCTGTTGCCGGTTATTCCGCGCTGGCGATAACCGACCATGCCGACAGCAGTAACACCAGGTGGTTGCTCGGCCAGATCGTCGATGTTGTCGATGAGCTGGGAGCTGCCAACAATATGCAGGTTCTGGCCGGGGTCGAACTGACCCATGTGCCGCCGGCGGCGATCGCCAGCGTGGCAGGGATGGCCCGTGACCACGGTGCCGAGATTGTCGTCGTGCATGGTGAAACGATAGTCGAGCCGGTCATTCCCGGAACCAATCTGGCGGCAATTCAGGCCGGTGTCGATGTCCTCGCTCATCCAGGCTTGATCACTGAGGAGGAGGTACGTCTTGCGGCGGAGAAGGGGGTCTGTCTCGAACTGACGACGCGCAAGGGGCATTCTCTGACCAATGGCCATGTTGCCCGTCTTGCTCTGCAGTTTGGAGCGAAACTGGTCATCAACAATGATGCTCATGCGCCGGGGGACCTGGTCTCCCCGGATATGGCCCGCAAGATCGCTTTTGGTGCGGGGTTGAGCTCAGAACAGTATCTTGCGGCCCTGGAAAATTCACGTCAACTTGTCGCCAGAGCAAAAGGTGAGATCGATGGATAAGCAGGAATTTGATTTTCTTCAGCGCCTGGTTGAAACCGCCAGCCCGTCTGGCTATGAACAGCCGGCCCAGCGCCTGATCAGAGAGCATCTCAAGCAGGATGCCGATGAGATCAACACTGATGTCATGGGGAATCAGATCGCTCTGTTGCGCGGCAGCGGTGGCCCCAAGGTCATGCTGGCCGGGCACTGTGATGAAATCGGTTTCATGGTTCAGTATATCGACGATAACGGCTTTATCTACTTTGCTGCCATCGGCGGTGTTGATCCCCATCTGTCGCCCGGGCAGCGCGTCACTGTTCATACTGAGAACGGCCCGGTTGGCGGCGTGATCGGCAAGAAGGCGATTCACCTGATCGAGCCACAGGATCGTAACAATGTCATCAAACTGCAGAAGCAGTTCATAGACATCGGTTGCAGCAGCCGTGAAGAGGTTGATGCACTGATCCGTATCGGCGATCCGGTAACTTTCTCTGTTGGTGTGCAACGCCTGCAGGGGGAGCGGGTCACCTCGCGTGCTTTTGATGACAAGGTCGGGGCCTTTATCGTCGCCGAAACCCTCAGGCGCGTCAAATCGCTTGGTCCTGTGGCTGCCGATCTCTATGCAGTTTCGACCGTGCAGGAAGAGATCGGGCTGCGTGGCAGCACCACCAGCAGCTATGGTGTCAATCCGGATGTCGGTATCGTCATCGAAGTGACCCACGCCACCGACTATCCCGATGTCGAGGCGACTTCGATAGGCCGGGTTGCGCTTGGCAAGGGACCGGTTCTGCCCCGTGGTGCCAATGTTAATCCTGTTCTGTTCAAACTGCTGCACGACACTGCCAAAGAAGAAGACATCCCGGTTCAACTGGTCGGCCTGCCCAGGGCTGCCGGTAACGATGCCAACGTGATGCAATTGTCACGCGGGGGGATTGCCACCGGCCTGGTGACGATTCCGTTGCGCTATATGCATACGCCGGTCGAGACACTAGACCTGGCTGATCTGGAAAATGCCATCAGGTTGTTGACGGCAACGATCAGGAAAATTGACGCATCAGTCTCATTTGTTCCACAATGAGGAACTGTGTTCTGTTTTTGCTGATAGGCGCTTGACAGTCAGTAATTTTTGTCGTAACCCTCTGTACTACAATTTTTAAGTCGTTTTTACTGGTTGGTTTTGTAATTTCAGGACGCTGTTCCCGGAACTGCCGTTTAGCCCCGTAGGTTCTGGTTGTATCCTGGACGGGAGGCACTATGTCAGCAAATGAATTCAAAAAAAAGATTGAAACCATGCTTGAATCTGCGGATGTCGTCATAGGCGGCGATCGTCCCTGGGATATTCAGGTCAAAAACAACGAGCTGTATAAGCGGGTGCTGGCTCAGGGGTCGCTCGGGTTTGGCGAGGCCTATATGGACGGCTGGTGGGACTGCGAAGCGATGGACCAGCTGATCGATCGGCTGCTGCGGGCCAAGCTTGACGAGAATTTCAAGACCATGGTTCTTGTCATTGCCGCACTTAAGGCCAAGCTGATGAACCGCCAGTCGATGAAGCGCGCCTATCAGGTCGGTGAGCAGCATTACAATGCCGGTAATGACCTGTATCGTCAGATGCTCGATGAGCGGATGATCTATAGCTGCGCTTACTGGAAGAATGCCAGTGATCTCAGTGAAGCTCAGGAGCACAAGCTTGATCTGACCTGTCGCAAACTCAAACTGGAAAAAGGGCAGAAGGTCCTGGACATCGGCTGTGGCTGGGGGGGAACCGCCAAATTCATGGCTGAGCGCTATGGTGTAGAGGTTGTCGGTGTGACCATCTCAACCGAACAGGCGAAGCTGGCCAAGGAAAACTGCGCCGGTCTGCCAGTCGATATTCGTGTCCAGGATTACCGGACCCTGGATGGCAAGTTTGATCGTATCGTGTCGATCGGCATGTTCGAACACGTCGGCTACAAAAATTACCAGACCTATTTCAGTAAAGTGGCAGAACTGCTGGATGATGACGGGATTTTCCTGCTTCATACCATCGGTGGCAACCGCCCGACAACCAAGACCGATCCGTGGATCGACAAATATATCTTCCGCAACGGCATGCTGCCGTCAACCAGTCAGATCTGTGATGCGTATGAGGGGTTGTTTGTCATGGAGGATTGGCACAACTTCGGTCCTGATTACGACAGAACCCTGATGGCCTGGTATGAAAACTTTACCGCAGCCTGGCCTCAACTGAGCAGTGCTTATGGTGAGCGCTTCAAACGCATGTGGGACTTTTATCTGCTCTCCTGCGCAGGTTCCTTCCGGGCGCGGATCAACCAGCTGTGGCAGATCGTACTCACCAAAAACGGTCTTGTTGGTGGTTACGACTGCCCGCGCTAATCTCTTTTCTGATGTTACTTTTTGGGCCCTTTGCGCTGTTTCGGTGCAAAGGGCTTTTTGTTTCTCGGTCCTCTGTCACCTTCGAACTTCTTTTTGCCAAACGGTTTTCTCTTGCCGTCACGCTCAGGAGCACCACTGTCGAGGCTGATCTGCAGCTGTTCGTCGCAGACGGTGATCTTGCGCATTTTGTGGAGCTGGTCCGGGGTAATTCCTTCCGGCAGATCGATCAGGGTGAACTGATCGAAGATGTTGATCCGGCCGATGCTGCGTGCGTCGATCTTGCCTTCATTGCTCAGGGCGCCGACCAGATTGCCCGGATTCACACCGTGGACACGGCCGACTTCAACCCGGTAGGAGACCAGGCCGCTGGCGTTGCGTGGTGCTCCTGCTCTTCTGCGTTCTGGCCTTTCCTCGACAACCTCTTCTTCGACGAAGGTTTCATCTAGCTGGAGGGGGCGCTCCTTCTGCAGCAGATAGGTCAGAGCCGCGGCAATCTTGCGATGGCCGATATCATAGCTGCTCTGCAGATCGTCGACCAGCTCTTCAAAGAACTCAAGCTCCTGAGATTCAAGGATCTCGGCGACCTGCTCCTTGAACTGGTTGATCCGGCGGTTGGTGATGTCATTGCGGCTGGGCAGGGCCATTGCCTTGATCGGCTGTTTAGTGGCCCGTTCGATAGCGCTGAGCATCCGTTTTTCGCGTGGTGCAACAAAGAGGATCGCCTTGCCTTCACGTCCGGCCCGGCCGGTCCGACCGATACGGTGAATGTAGGATTCGATGTCGTGCGGAATGTCATAGTTGACGACATGGCTGATGCGCGGCACATCGAGACCGCGGGCGACAACATCGGTTGCGACGACGATATCGAGC
Source organism: Geopsychrobacteraceae bacterium (assembly GCA_963677215.1). Classification (GTDB taxonomy): domain Bacteria; phylum Desulfobacterota; class Desulfuromonadia; order Desulfuromonadales; family Geopsychrobacteraceae. The sequence continues at coordinate 3,637,645 of OY781919.1, read as the reverse complement.
GAGCCTTCCTTGAGCCGTTCGATGGTTTTTTCCCTGAGCAGCTGAGTCATGTCGCCATTCAGAGGGGCACTGGAAAAGCCGCGTGCTTCAAGCTTTTCCGAGAGTTCAACGGTGGCGACCTTGGTGCGGACGAAGATGATCATGGCATCGATCTCTTCGGCTTCAAGGATGCGGGTCAAGGCATCGAGCTTATGCAGCCCTTTGACCTGCCAGAAACGCTGGGTGATCTTCTCGACCGTCGAGGTTTTGCTCTTGATGCGGATGTCGACCGGGTCCTTGAGGTGCTTGTGGGCAACGCTTAGTATCTCCTTCGGCATGGTGGCCGAGAAGAGGGCAGTCTGGCGATCTTCGGGAGCGCTCTGCAGGATCTCTTCAACGTCGTCGATGAAGCCCATCTTGAGCATTTCATCCGCTTCGTCAATGACGACGGCGCGAATCCGGTCGAGGCGCAGGGTGCCCCGCTGGAGATGGTCCTTGATCCGTCCTGGGGTGCCAACGACGACCTGGACGCCGCGCTTGAGCTGGCGCAACTGTTGGCCCATGTTCTGTCCGCCGTAGATCGGCAGGACGTGGCAGCCTTTGAGGTGGCGGCTGTAGGTCTGAATCGCCTCGGCGACCTGGAGAGCCAGTTCGCGGGTCGGAGTCAGGATCAGCAGCTGGGGATGCTCATTGCGTATTGAGATGCGGCTGAGCAGGGGCAGAGAGAATGCCGCAGTCTTTCCAGTACCGGTCTGTGCCTGGCCGAGCAGGTCGCAGCCCGCCAGCAGGGGCGGAATGCTCTGCTGCTGAATCGGGGTCGGTGTTTCATAACCTATCTCGTTGACAACTTTGAGAATTTTGGGATCAAGATCGAGATCTGAAAAGGAAATGGTGCGTTCTTCTGCCATGGAATTGTCCGTTTTGCTAAGAGTTTTTACAAAAGACGCGCACCATATCCTGTTTGGTCGGGAAAGGCTAGCGTTTTTAACGTTTTTCTACCAGTTTAGCACTTTTTTCTCGCCACAGGAGCAAAAGCACCGGCAGCAGGGTCAGGTTGGCCAGCATGGCGACCAGCATCGCCATTCCGGTAAACAGCCCGAAGTAGAAGGTCGGGTTGAAACTGGAAAAGCCGAGAATCGAAAAGCCGATGATAATGGTCACTGAGGTATAGAACATCGCCCGTCCGACACTCTGGTGCGCCAGATGCATCGATTGCAGATCTTCATAGCCTTCGGCGCGTTCCTCACGGAAACGATGGATATAGTGGATTGTATCGTCGACAGCGATGCCGATGGTGATCGCCGCAATGGTGATGGTCATGATGTCGAGCGGAATACGCATCAGCCCCATCAGTCCCAGCACGGTTCCTGCCGAGATCAGGTTGGGGATGATCGCGATGATCGCCAGACGCAGGCTTCTGAACTGGAGGAGGAACATCAGCATGATGACCAGAAAGACGACACCGATAGTCATGATCTGGGAATCAAACAGGCTCTGCAGGACATTGTTATAGAGTACGAACATGCCGGTCAGGTGGACCTGTTCCGGCTTGAGATCGAATTTTTCGATCAGGTCTGTCTTGACCCTGGTCAGAAAGGCATCGCGGCGCAGACTCGGTTCCGAATCGATGATCCGGAGCGAGAAGCGCACCTGGTTGCCGTCCTCTGACATGTAGGGGCGGAACAGGGCATCGTTGATGACCTCGGGCAGTTTCTTGTGGATGACAGCCAGGGAGATGTTGTCGAGTGGCTTGTCCTCGTTGACCATCTTCATCAGGCTGAAGGTTGTTGCCATGGAGAGGACTTTGCCGGTCTCTTTCAGTCCTTCCAGATAACTCTGAATCTGTTCGAGCCTGTCGACCTGGTAGCTGTTGTACCAGTAACTGCTGCCGGAGAGCCCTTCATCGGTCTGCTCTTCTTCGAAAAAGTCGTCGGCAAAAGGGTCATCCGCTGCCACTGTCTGCCGATCCTTGGCCGCAAAGAATTCGGCATCCGCGTCGAGGATGATGTCAAGGGGGGTCGTGCCGCCGAGCTGACGATCGATCAGCTCCATCCCCCGGTAGATTTCGGTAGTCGGTTTGAAATAGTCGATGAAGCGGTTTTCCACCGTGAGGATCGACATCCCGTAAAGACTGATGGCTGTGATCAGAATAAAGATCGTCAGGGTCAGCGCCTTGCGTTTTTCGACCCAGGTCGCGCAGGCCCTGGTGATGGCGCCGGTGATGTCGAAGCGCGAGGTGAAGCGGGTCGGCTCTTTAACCAGCAGCAGGCCGGCCGGAAAAAGAATGAAACTGATGATCAGAGCGAAGGTGATGCCGATTGCCATCATCCAGCCGAAATCGATGACCGGACGGATATCGCTGGTGATCAGAGAGACGAAGGCGACAATGGTGGTCAGGGCGGTGAAGATGCTCGGAACCGCTTTGCTGAAGACCATTTCCCTGACTTTTTCGAAGTGGCTGCTCTCCGGTTTCTCCTCGAACAGTTCATTGTAACGCACGATCAGGTGGACGCAGAGCGAGAGGGTGATGATCAGCAGCAGGGAGGTGAAGTTCGACGAGACGACCGTGACCTTCCAGCCGATCCAGCCGAGAAAACCGAACATGAACAACACCGACATGAAACAACAGATCATCGGCAGGACGATCCACTGCCAGCGCCGGAAGATGATAATCAGCATGCCGACCAGAAAGACCAGCACCCCGACCCCGAAGGAGGCGAGATCGTGCTGGATGAAGTCGATCATGTCGGCAACGATCATAGGTACGCCGCCGAGGAAGAGAGTCGCGCCGCTGCGGTGTTCATCCATGATCCGGCGAATCCGTTCGACATCCTGTGCTTCTCTTTCGCTGAACAGACGGCTGTACTGGTCAAACTCCGCTGTTGCCTTTTTCAGCAGAATATCTTCTGCTGCGGTCAATGGGCCGTCATAGGACTTTTCACGCAGGCTGTTGCGCGCGTTGAGCAGTCGGTGATAGGTCTCATCCTTCTTGAAGCTGACCATCAGCGCCGTTGTTCTGGCGTCGGGGCTGACCAGCATGTCGCTGTACAGGGGGCTGGACCGGAATTCCCGGAGTGCCAGCTGCGGATCGACGTCCGAATCTCCCAGGGTGCGGATTCCCTGGCTCAGTTCGCTCAAGCTCATGCGCGGGCTGTCGATCAGCGGTACATTGAGGATGCTGGTAACGCTTGCGACGCGTTCCAGCTTCTCTAGGCTGGCGGTAAGGCTGGCAAGGTCCTTGAGGGTGGCTTCATCGGTCAGTTCCCCCTGGGGAGAATAGCTGATGACGACGAAATCGGTTGTGCCGTAACGGGCATTGATCGAGCGGAAGTATTTCAGGTCCTGATCGTTTTCGAGCAGCAGGGAGTCGGCAGAGGCATCAAGACGAAACCTGCTGGTCGCTGAGCCGACAGCGATAATGATCAGGATCAGAACGATAAGGGAGGTCATGGGGCGTTTCAGCACCGCAACTTCATAAAATCTTGAAAACTTTGACAGCATGATAATTGACCTGGAAAAAGTTAATGGACAGACCGGTAATCTGTTGTATTAAATCAGTATGTGGCCTGTCAGGTCAAAACAAAAGCCCCATCATTGCTGATGAGGCTCTGTCTGGTTTCTGTAGCGTTGCTGTTACAGGCCGAGCTGCTTGAAGAAGTCGTTTCCTTTGTCATCGACCAGGATAAAGGCCGGGAAATCGACAACCTCGATCTTCCAGACAGCTTCCATGCCGAGTTCCGGAAAATCGATACATTCGACCTTTTTGATGTTTTCTTCAGCTAGTACGGCCGCCGGTCCGCCGATCGAGCCGAGGTAGAACCCGCCGTGCTTGGCGCAGGCGTCGGTGACCTGCTGGCTGCGGTTGCCCTTGGCGATCATGACCATGGAGCCGCCGTTGCTCTGGAGCAGATCGACATAGCTGTCCATGCGCCCGGCCGTGGTCGGTCCGAAGGATCCGGACGGCTTGCCTTCAGGGGTCTTGGCCGGTCCGGCGTAGTAGATCGGGTGCTGTTTGAGGTAATCCGGCAACGGCTTGCCGCTGTCGAGGATCTCCTTGAATTTGGCGTGGGCGATGTCGCGGCCGACGACAATGGTCCCGTCAAGCAGCAGCGGGGCGCCGACTTGGAGCTTGGTCAGGTCGGCCAGAACTTCAGCCATGGGACGATCCAGGTTGATCTTGGTGCCGTGGCTGTGCTTGCCGGTCCGGTATTTCTCCGGAATCAGGCGGCCGGGGTTACGGTCGAGCTGCTCGACGAACAGGCCGTCGCGGGTGATCTTGGCCTTGATGTTGCGGTCCGCCGAGCAGGAGACTGCCATGCCGACCGGGCAGGATGCACCATGGCGAGGCAGGCGGATGACGCGGACGTCATGGGCGAAGTATTTGCCGCCGAACTGAGCGCCGATGCCGAGCTCCTGGGCGGCCTTGAGCAGCTTGGCTTCAAGCTCCAGGTCGCGGAAGGCCTGGCCGTGCTCATTCCCTTCGGTCGGCAGCCCGTCGAGATAGCGGGCGGTGGCCAGTTTGACAGTTTTCATGCAGGCATCGGCCGAGGTGCCACCGATGACAAAAGCCAGGTGGTAGGGGGGGCAGGCGGCGGTGCCGATGGTTTTCATCTTGGCGATCAGGAACTTCTCCAACGTCTCAGGGTTGAGCAGTGCCTTTGTCTCCTGGTAGAGCATGGTCTTGTTGGCTGAGCCGCCGCCTTTGGCGATAAAGAGGAATTTATAGGCATCGCCCTCGGTGGCGTAGAGATCGATCTGGGCCGGCAGATTGGTACCGGTATTCTTCTCTTTGTACATGTCGAGGGCGACTGTCTGGCTGTAACGCAGGTTTTCTTCAGTGTAGGTGCGGAAGACCCCGGCCGATATTTTTTCTGCGTCGTTGGTTCCGGTCCAGACCTGTTCCCCTTTTTTGCCGATGACCGTTGCCGTGCCGGTGTCCTGGCAGAGCGGCAGCTCGAAGCTGGCGGAGATCTCGGCATTGCGCAAAAAGGCCATGGCGACACCGCGATCGTTGTTTGAGGCCTCAGGATCGCTGAGGATGCTGGCGACCTGTTCGTTGTGTTCAGCGCGCAGCAGGAAGGAGACATCGCGCATCGCCGTATTGGCCAGCACGGTCAGTGCCTCGGGGGCGACCTTGATGATTTCGCGACCTTCGAATTCTACGCAGTTGACGTAGGCTTCAGAGCCTTCGATTTTGTAGTATTGGGTCTGGTCCGCATTCAGCGGCAGGGGGTCCTGATATCTGAATTCAGGCATGATTTTCTCTCCTTGATCGTGGATTTCATTGGAACTATATAGGCCGATGCTTTAGGCAGTAAAACGTCATTATAGTAAAAATGGCATCTCTTGTCGAAGCTTTATACCTTTCAATTGCTAACGTCGATTTTTCCGTTCTGTGAATACCTGACTAAAATGTTTTAAAAAAATTGACAGTTTTACTAAGGTATGATAGTCCTGACCTTGCCTGATGTGATCGGCATCACTAAAGATCAGTCGGGCTATTTATTTATTTTATTAAGAGATAATCAAGGTTGGAGCTGTGCAGATGTTTAGCATGTTGAAAGAAGATATGAAAGTCGTTTTTGAACGTGATCCTGCGGTCAGAAATGTCTTTGAGATCATCTTCTGCTATCCCGGATTCCACGCTATCCTCTTCTATCGCATTTCTCACTGGTTGTGGGTGCGGAAATGCAAGTTCCTTGGGCGCTTTTTGTCTCACATCAGCCGTTTTCTCACCGGTATTGAAATCCATCCGGGTGCCAAGATCGGTCATCGTCTGTTCATCGATCATGGCATGGGTGTCGTTATCGGTGAAACGGCAGTCGTTGGCGATGATTGCACCCTCTATCATGGTGTGACCCTGGGAGGGACCTCCTGGGCGAAGGAGAAGCGCCATCCGACTCTAGGCAACAACGTTGTCGTTGGTGCCGGGGCCAAGATTCTCGGTCCGTTCATGGTTGGGGATCACAGCAAGATCGGTTCAAATTCCGTAGTCGTCAAGGAAGTTCCCGCCCATGCAACCGTTGTAGGTATTCCCGGTCGCGTTGTTCTGTCTTCGGAGAAACGTCAGGGGGTCGATCTTCAGCATGATCTGCTGCCCGACCCGGTGGCCAAGGCGGTCAGCTGTGTCTTTGATCAGATCCGTCGCCTTGAGAAGCAGCTCGATTCCCTTCAGGATCAGGTGCATGGCGATTCCCGGGAAGAGGGGCGTCAGCACGAGGAAGTCAACTGATATGAGAATGTCGACCAAAGCTCAATATGCAGTGCGCGCTCTGGTCAGCCTGAATCTGACCAGTGAGGGGTATCCGGTGACGATCAAGGAGATCTCCGAGCGTGAAAAGATCTCTCTCAATTATCTGGAGCAGCTGTTCGTCAAGTTGCGGCGCGGTAATATCGTCCAGAGTGTCAGGGGCCCTGGTGGTGGTTACGTGTTGGCAAGAGCGGCAGATCAGATCAGAATTGATGAAATAATAGACACAGTCGAAGAAACCCTGGTTCCACTTTCCTGTATGAACGATGACGGAAGCTGCAGTTGTGACGCGGAATGCACAACTCAATCGGTTTGGCACGGTCTTGGCAATCAGATACGTCAATTCCTCGCGTCAATGACTCTGGAAGATTTAACCAGGGACGGACGGCGCCGCATGCAGGCCAGGGTTTTAAGCTAGATATATTTTTGGAGGACAGTGTGAAAAAGATTTACATGGACAACAACGCAACGACTGCGGTCAAACCTGAGGTTCTGGAGGCGATGTTGCCATTTTTCCGTGAACAGTTCGGTAATCCGTCAAGCGTTCACTGGGCTGGCCGGATGGTCAGCGGGGCGATTGAAAACGCCCGGGCCCAGGTCGCCGATCTGCTCAATTGTTCACCCGCAGAGGTTATCTTTCTGTCCTGCGGCAGTGAAGGAGACAATCACGCCATCAAGGGAACCTGTGACGCCCTGAAGGACAGGGGGAATCATATCATCACCACCGCGGTTGAGCACCCGGCGGTTCTTGAAACCTGTCAGTACCTGGAAACCCAGGGCTTTGAGGTGACCTACCTTGGGGTCGATGAGAACGGTTCACTCGATCTTGCCGAACTTGAAGCGGCGATCACAGATAAAACCATCCTGATCTCCGTCATGTGGGCCAACAACGAAACCGGCAACATCTTCCCGATCGAGGAGATCGGCCAGATCGCCAGAAAGCACAAGGTCCGTTTCCATGCTGATGCCGTTCAGGCTGCCGGCAAGCTGCCGATCGACGTGCGCAAGGCGAATGTCGATATGGCTGTCATCTCCGGGCACAAGATCGGCGCCCCGAAAGGGATCGGCGCCATGTACCTGAAGCGCGGCACCCGGCTTGGCAAGTTTATGCACGGCGGTCACCAGGAGCGCAATCGCCGGGCCGGAACCCACAACGTCGCCAGTATCGTCGGTCTTGGGGTCGCCTGTGAGCTGTCCAGACAGAACATGGAGCATGATTACGCCTATGTTCGCAAACTGCGTGACAAACTGGAAAAGGGGATTATGGAGACCATTCCGGAGGTCAAGCTCAACGGCCATCCGAATGCAGACCTGCGTCTGCCGAATACCCTGAACGTCAGCTTCAATTATATCGAAGGTGAATCGTTGCTGCTGTTCTTCGACATGAAGGGGATTGCGGCTTCCTCCGGTTCGGCCTGTACGTCCGGTTCGCTTGAACCATCGCACGTCATGGGGGCCATGGGGGTTGATGTGGTCCTGGCCCATTCCAGTACCCGCTTCAGCCTCGGTGCAGACAACACCGAAGAAGAAATAGATTACGTCCTTGCCGAACTTCCGCCGATCGTTCAGCGCCTGCGCGATATGAGTCCGCTCTATCAGCGTCAAGGCGAGGTGCCGGTCAAATGTGACGAGTGTCGCATGGTCAAGCAGGCGTGTAACAGTTTTTCAGATTGATAGCCAGATATATTAGGAGACAGCTTATGTACACAGAAAAAGTTATGGATCACTTCAGCAATCCTCGTAATGTCGGTGAAATTGAAAACGCCGATGGTGTCGGTGAGGTTGGCAACGCATCCTGCGGCGATATCATGAAGATCTTCCTCAAGGTTGAAGACGGGATCATCAAGGACGTCAAATTCAAAACCTTTGGATGCGGGGCCGCCATTGCGACCTCTTCGATGGTGACTGAAATGGCCATCGGTAAAACCCTGGATGAGGCTCTTGTGCTCACCAATCAGGCTGTTGCTGAAGCCCTGGACGGACTTCCTCCGGCCAAGATGCACTGCTCCAACCTTGCTGCTGATGCCTTGCATGAAGCGATCAAGGATTACAAGGAGAAGCACGGCAACGCGGCCTGATCGATCAAGTGTCCGTATCGGTAAATCAGGGGCGTCGCGGTTAGCGGCGCCCCTGTGTCTTTAGCCTGAAGCTGTCCAGCCGAATGGTGTTTCAGGTTTTACGGGATTAGCGTGAAGAATAAAGTCGTAGTTGCAATGAGTGGCGGTGTCGATTCCTCGGTGGCCGCTGCGCTGCTCATGAAGCAGGGCTATGAGGTCGTCGGCCTGACCATGCGTCTTGGGCTGGGCTCTCTGCCCATGGCAGAACTGAAAACTGATCCCGCTGTTGATGCGGCCAGGGTTGCGCAGCAGCTGGGGATTGAGCATTATGTTGTCGATTTTGGAGAGTTTTTTCATAGCCAGGTGATTACCCCGTTCTGCCAGGAATATCAGGATGGCAGGACACCGAATCCGTGCATTAACTGCAACAAAAAGCTCAAATTCGGCAAACTGCTGGATAAGGCTCAGGAGCTCGGCGCTGAATACCTGGCGACCGGCCATTATGTGCGGATTGCCGAGCGCGATGGGCGGCTTTATATCCGTAAAGCGCTGGACCCTAAAAAGGACCAGAGCTACTTTCTCTTCTCCCTCGATCAGCAGCAACTGTCACGCTGCCTGTTTCCCTTGGGTGATCTGACCAAAGAGCAGGTCCGTAATATCGCCGCCGAGCTCGGTCTGGTCGTCGCGCAGAAGGGGGAAAGTCAGGATATCTGCTTCATCCCGGACGGAAACTACATTGAATTCCTCGAGCAGAGTGGTATCTCCAGAAGCGGTGGCGAGATCATCCATGTCTCAGGGCAGGTTCTCGGTCAGCACCAGGGGGTTCACCGCTATACGATCGGTCAGCGCAAAGGGCTGGGGATAGGCTGGACAGAGCCTCTTTATGTCATCGCTCTTGATGTGCAGGGCAAAAAGGTCATCGTTGGCGAGAAAGAACATCTTAAGAGTGCTGCGCTGGAAGTTTCGACCTGCAGCTGGAGCATTCCAGCACCTCAGGCCGCGTTCTCCTGTGCCTGCCGGATCCGGTATCGCCATCAGGAAACCCCTGCGCGTGTCGAGCCTCTTGTCGATGGTGGGGCGCGTGTCTGCTTTGATCAAGCGCAAAGCGGGGTGACTCCCGGACAGGCCGCTGTTTTTTATGAGGGCGATCTGGTCGTCGGCGGCGGGTGGATCAAATGAGTCAGAGCCTGTCTGTCGTAACCCTGGGCTGCAAGACCAATCAGTTTGAATCGGCAGCCATGGCCGAACAGTTACAGCAGGCCGGATACTGTCCGGTCGATTTTGAGGCCGGGGCCGATCTGGTGCTGATCAATACCTGTACCGTGACGGCCGCCACCGATTCCCAGTCGCGTAATCTGATACGCCGGGCGCGCCGGTTGAACCCGGGGGTGCGGATCATCGTCACCGGCTGTTATGCCCAGATCGATCCGCAGAGCCTTTGCGACCTGCCGGGCGTCAGCCTGGTGGTCGGTAACCAGGAAAAATCCCAGCTGCTGGAATTACTGCTCAAGGATGATGCGCAGCACAAGGTTCATGTCGGCGATATCCGTGCTCAGGAAAGTTTCGAGCCGCTTGAGATCAATACCTTTGAGCAGCGCAGCCGGGCTTTCGTCCAGATTCAGAACGGTTGTGACGCCTTCTGCGCCTATTGCATCATCCCCTACGCGCGAGGTCGCAGCCGCTCAGCCAGTATTGAGGAGGTCGTCGGCCAGGTAGAGCGCCTCTCAGCAGCCGGTTATCCCGAGCTGGTTCTGACCGGGATTCACATCGGCCAGTATGGACTCGATCTGCAGCCGAAAACAGATCTTCTCGGCTTGCTGCGCGCCATAGAGGATTCTGCCTTCTCTGGACGCCTGCGTCTGGGATCGATAGAGCCGAATGAGCTGAATGACGAACTACTGCGCTACATAGCTTCTGCAGGCTGGATCTGCCCGCATCTTCACATCCCTCTTCAGGCGGGGGAGAACAGTGTCCTGCAGCGGATGAACCGACATTACAGCTGCGAGGATTATGCTGCACTGCTCGACCGGGTTCACGAGCTGATCCCCGATGCTGCCGTCGGCCTCGATATTATCGCCGGATTTCCTGGTGAGACGGATGAGCAGTTTGAGTCTACAGTTGCTTTTCTCAAAGAGTTGAACTTTTCCCATCTCCATGTCTTCCCCTTCAGCAGGCGGCAGGGGACGCCGGCAGCACAAATGGGTGGTCAGTTGCCCGGTGATGTCATCAAGGAGCGTGCGGCGCGCTTGCGTGAGGTCGGAGACGAGAAGAATCTGCGCTATCGTAGTTCATTTATCGGTCGTAGCCTTGAGTTGGTTATCGAAGGTGGCAGCAAAGCCGGGTTACAGAAGGGGTTGGCCGAGAATTATCTGTCGGTCTGGATCAGTGCTGATGGTTACGGTCAGGGGCAGGTTGTTGCAGCCCGTGTGACAGGCCTGTTCAAGGATGGACTCGAGGCCGATCCGGTCTGACAGGTTGCCGTCCGTCAGCTGTCTGCACAGGTCGAAGCGCTGAGTTCTTTCAGGGGCGATGCAGCTGTTCCCTGCAACAGGATCAGGGCCGCGACCCAGGCTTTGCGTCGGGTCGATGGCTGCTCGCCAGAATCGATCATCTGTTCGTCCCAGCTGCAGGCCCTCATCAGGGCCGTCATATTGACGCCGACGGCAGATAGGGAAGGGCGGGCCAGCTCAGGAAACAGGCAGTCATGTCCTTTGGTGATGACGACACAAGATGGCAGCTGGCCGCAGAAGATTCTTTTACAGGATCCTCCGGCAAAGGCTTCGGCGCGGCTGTAGCCGAGCTGGAGCGCTGTTTTTTCCAGATGTGCCGCCATCGATTGCAAATTGCGCATGATGAGCAGGTTCTTTTTGCCGCTCAGATCCTGTTCAGAAGCCCAGAGACGGAAGACCAACGTCTGAGAATAGGAATCGCGTTTTCTGATGAAACCGTCGGGTCCCAGACCGTGAGGAGGGCACCCCGGTGCACGGCCGAAATCGGGGCAGCCTGGAGTTTTGCAGAGCTTGGCAAGATCAGGGTTGACGGGAATCCTGGCGGCGGGGATGATGCAGGCCTCGTCAGCTCCGGCATTCAGGGTCTGTAGAATCAGTTCATTCATGAATAGAACTCTTTCTCCCGATCAATACGAAAGTCTCATTCTCCGGGAGAAAAGGTTTCCTGTCAAATCAAAATTTTCCGCCTTTATTGCTCCAGCCAAACCTCGACGCGGCGATTCTTCTCGCGTCCCGCTGCCGTCAGATTCGAAGCAACCGGCATGTCGTCGCAGAAACCCTGAACGCTGCTGACTCGGATTCCGTAGGCGGAGAGCTGCTCGGCAACCTGCTGAGCCCTCCCTTCAGCGAGCCGGCAATTGACATCTCTGGCCCCGATGTTATCGGCAAAGCCGAACAGCTTTATCGATCGATTGCGGTTTTCAGGGGTGTTCAGAAAGGCGATCAGGCGGTCAATATCTCTTAATCCCTTGTTGTCGATAGTGCTGCTGCCGATACGGAAACGGAAGTTCAGAGACAGGCGGGTTGCGGTATTGACTTCACTTAAGTATTGCGCTGGTGCGTTTGCCGGAATCTCCGGCTGCTGTTTATCGATGGTCAATTCGACGAAACCGATGTCGTGGACAATATCCTGTCCCGCCATGCTCAGGGCGAACTCGACAAAAGAGCGGCTCAAAGGGCTTGCCGTATTTTGCGGCAGGTAGAGGTAGAGGCGGCGGGCGAGCGGGTAATCCTCTGTCGCGACGGTAAAGACGGTCGGGAAGACCGCGGCCGTACCTGTTTCCGATACGGAAATTGCCTTTGATGGTTTGATATAGGGCAGGCCGATAAAGCCGATGGCATTTTTGTTGTCGGCGACCGACTCGGTCAGGACGCGACTGTCTTCAATGCGTTGTGCCGTTGCTTTCAAGGCTTCGCCATGAAGAACCAGGCTCTTGAAGGTATCCCATGTCCCAGATTTCTCATCACGGGCGATGACCCTGATGGCGCCGCTCAAATGGCTCTCTGGCAATTCCGACCAGTCTGCGGTTTTTCCTGTAAAAATATCGGCAATCTGCTGTTGAGAGAGCTTACTGACGGCATTGGCCGGATGGACGATGACCGCTATTCCATCCAGGGCCAGAACGTTTTCGCTGGCCGTACTGGTCATGTCACCAAAGCGGCTGAGCATGTCCACTTCTTTGCTCTTGATGGAGCGTGACGCCATGCCGATATCGCAGACTTCTTCATTCAGTCCTTTAAAGGATGTCGTAGAGCCGTGAGCGTGGATTTCGACAGCAACACGCCGTCCGTCCGGCAGCGTCCCCTCAATAGACTGTTCGTCTGGAATGCCGGCGGAAATCGCTACGATATCCATACCCTTCAGCTTCTTTTTCAGAAATTCCTCGGCCAGAGCCGGGCCTAGCTTGGCGCCGATGGTATTCGAGCCGTGCAGCCTGAGGATTGTTTCTGCCGGTTGATGCGCTGGAGTGATGGCAGCAAATTCCTCCACGGCGACCGTTTTAGCTTCCTGCGCAGAAGCCCCCGTTGCGCCGGCATGGGCTTCCATTTTTGTCGTGAGTTGCTGCGTTCCGGTCGTCTTGCCCAACAGAAAGAAAAATCCGCCCCCCAGCAGCAGGATTACGATGACAGCTGCGGTGATCAGGGCTGTCAGGCCTTTGCCCCGGCTCTTCTTTATTTCCGACTGAGCTTCAGAGCGAGAAGCCGTTGGGGAAGGTATTGCATATTTCGCAGACTGCGGTGCCGTGGAGTGGTTGTTGAGGTCGGCCAGCAACTTTTCGATGGCAACGCTTAAGAGGCTCACTTCGAGAGCGGTCCGTTCCGGATTGACTTTGGCGGAACAGAGCAGCAGCAGCTGGCCATGGTTCAGATAATAGATGAAGACATTTTTATCATGATAACGAAATTCACAGTATTTGAGATTGCCGACAGCTGAACTGGCTGCGCCGCGATTCTGATTAATCAGATTTGCTGCAGCCTGCATCTGTTCGGTGTTCATATGGTCCGGCATGCGGCGGGCCAGAACCTCCCCGTTTGCATTTGACAGCAGTGCTCCTTCAACGCCCTGAATGGTGAGAAGGTCATTGATAACTGATTGTTCGAACATGGCCTCACTCATTTCCTGGACAGGGTCGAACGGATGGCGCTTTCAACCTTGCGAAAGTCCGCATCTGCCGGCATGCCAACAACCATCGTCTTGTTGTTCGAACGAAAGCCGAGACAATGCCCCGCCTTGCCACTGGCAACAGTGACATTGCACCCGGCAAGGCCCAGCAGTTGCCCCAGTTGCTGAGCAAACTTGTCAAAATATTCACCCTGAGCACTGAGTCGTGCTGCTCCGTCGCTGTCGTCTTCTAGCGGTTTTCCCTGCTCATCAATGAGAACGGCAAAATTGACGCCCGGAATCGGCAGGATTTTACGTACTGACTTGTGGACGGCCTTCTTGGATTGTTGCGGTTTTGATTGTTCCTGATCCTGATTTTCATCAAGTCGTCTGTGACATTCCAGCAACAGGTGGCTCAGAGTCATCCGCACTGAAGAGTTCAGTGTCTCCAGGTTCGGGTGGCATGAGAACTCGCCCCCCTTCCACAGTAACATGCGGTAGATCGCATCGATCCCCTGTAGCTTACCCTGTTCTGCATGAACGACATTTCCGTCACGAAAGAAAATGACACCTTTTTCTGTGTCCTGCTTGAATGAGATCCCGCCGGAAAAGCCGTTGTGTCCATGAAACTGAAGAACATCGGCCAGCATGACCTGTGGAAGCTCGCCTGAAAACCCTTGTTTTAGCTGTTGCATAAATCCAATCTCCTCAAGTGGGTGCGCAGGATATAAGCCAGTCAAATGTTAAGTTTCGATGAGACTGAAGGGAAAAGTTGGTGTTTGTCGATTTGATTTTTGTTAGGAAATTTGTAGCTTCTGAAATTTCGAATTGTTACTTAATTATTAATGAAGTCATCTGGTTAAAAAAATGGCCCCGATTGCTCAGGGCCGTAATTGAAAGAAAGGTTTTGGAGATGGGTGAAGGATAGTGATGCCATCCTTCCGGGTTGGGTAACGAACTTCATGTTGTCATGAACTTCGTTGTATTGTCTGCCTGTCTGTCACTTTATCAAGTCCTGTGCCAATCCTGCTGCTTATGCCTGTGCATTTATATCTTTGAACAATATCGATAGGTTGACTGATCTTCGGCGGCATTTTTTTCTTTTTTATGCTCTGCGACACTTAAGACTGAACGACCCTGCAACGTCGCACTGCGACGTCGTTTGCGGCGTCGCAGGTCTGAATGGAACGGGGCAACGCGCCGTAATTCCACTCTTTAGCGTTGGCATAGGATTTGATAATGAGTAAAGGATAGAGCGCTCAATGAGCATGGCCAGGCCAGGCTCTCTGCCAAGGATTTGAATATGTTTTTATCTGTGAAAGACAACGGCTCAGCATCGAAACTGAGAAACCAGCTGCATACCTTGCTGCTGCAGACATTACTTTCCGCTTATCCGGCGCTTGTGATCTGGATGATTTGGGGCGGATCCCTGTTGATCTGGTTGGGGCTGGCGATCGGTTTCTTTTTGTTTTTTACCCCGGTCTACTCCAGTCAGCTGGTCATGCGCATGATGCGTGGCCGTTTACTGACACGCTCCGAAGCTCCGGTCCTCTACAGGATTGTCGATCAGCTCTCAGACAGGGCAAAGCTTGTGTGTACCCCGGATCTCTATCTGTTGCCCGGCAGGCAGTTGAATGCGATGGCTGTCGGTGGTAAAAACGACATGGCCATCGGCGTGACTCAGGATCTTGTCAGGCTGCTCGATAAGTCTGAAATAGAAGCTGTCGTGGCTCATGAAATCGGCCACCTGGCCAACAATGACATCAGGGTCATGACTCTGGCCGCCCTGTCAGCGAGGCTGACCAGGTTGTTTTCCGGGGTCGCAGTGATCCTGCTTCTGTTCAGCTTGCCGCTGATCGTGACAGGCAGTCTGAAGCTCAACTGGCTTGCTTTACTGTTCCTGCTATTTGCGCCGCAGCTCAGCGCAGTAGCACAGTTGGGGTTGTCGCGGGTGCGTGAATTTCAGGCTGATATAATGTCTGCAGACCTGATCGGCAGTTCAGAGCCGCTGATCCGAGCCCTGATCATGATCGAGCAGAATCAAAGATTGTCCTGGCAGCAGCGATTGTTACTGAAGAGTATGCCGGCCTACCTGCGGACCCACCCGTCAACAGCAGAACGTGTCCGGAGATTGAAAGAATATGCCCCGGGACGCTATCGAAGGGGGGCCGGTCCAACCATCGTCCTCAGGCGTGATCAGACTCAGGCTTGGAAGCCTGCAGCAGTCAGGATTCGTTCTGACGGGCGGAGCAGGAAACATTGGTGAAATGAACAGCCCTTGCGCCAGATGAGCGGAAGGGCTGTTGGTTCGATATCATTCCGGTTTTTTCAGAAACTGGCGATAGGCACAGTCGTCCGGAAGCCAGTCAAAATCCGGAACGTTCTCCGGTGACAGTTTGATGCAGTCTTCTTCATGCACAAAACGATCAGGGTAGACCCTGCAGCGGCGGGTATGGATATCCAGAAAGCGGCAGGGGATGGAGGTTGTCAGAATCCGCCCCTTGTGATCGATGCGCTTTTCAAAGCAGCATTCCCCGCATTGCTTGCACAGCGCTTCCCAGTTTTCGGGAAAGGCTGTCTGATCCTCTTCAACGGTCATGTCAGGCTTTTTTAACGAATTCCGACTTGAGCTTCATTGGGCCGAACCCGTCGATCTTGCAGTCGATGTTGTGGTCCCCTTCACAGAGGCGGATGTTGCGAACCTTGGTGCCGACCTTGAGAGGGGTGGAAGCTCCCTTGACCTTGAGATCCTTGATGACGGTGACATCATCCCCGTCGGCCAGTTGGGTTCCGTGGGCGTCCTTGACGACCAGCCCGGTCTCTTCGCTGCCGGAAGCATCGTCGGCAGTCCATTCATAGGCACATTCAGGACAGATGAAAAGGCCTCTGTCTTCATAGGTATAGACGGACTGACATTGCGGGCAGGCGGGATATTCGCTCATGGGTTCCTCTTTTCTTGCTGTTGATTTTATAACTGTAGCAGACGGACAATAAAAAAGGGCAGCATTAAGCTGCCCCTGATTGATTGAACAGTTCAGTACGGCGATCAGCCGCAGGCGCCTATATAACCACAGGCAGTGCAGAAATCGCAACCATCACGGCGGATGACCGACATAGTTTTACATTCTTTGCAGATTTTTCCGGCGACGCGCATGTTGACGACCTTTTCATCCTTGGTCACCGGTTCTTCCTGCTGCAGCTTGAGCATGCCAAGCTCGTTGACCGGATAACCGTTCTCGTCGAGCAGGCCGAGCATGTTGTAGCGGTGTATCAGCAGGCGCGCAACGTAGGCGATGGTACTTGGCTGGTTGGCC
Source organism: Geopsychrobacteraceae bacterium (assembly GCA_963677215.1). Classification (GTDB taxonomy): domain Bacteria; phylum Desulfobacterota; class Desulfuromonadia; order Desulfuromonadales; family Geopsychrobacteraceae. Next base: position 3,620,933 of record OY781919.1, on the reverse strand, counting down.
TGCTTTTCCGATCCGGGAACGCGGGCAAAGAAGTCGCCCTGCGATTTCGGCAGGTCCTTCAGGCCGCGCAGCTTCTTGCCGATCCAAGCTGGGTCGAGCACGCGCATGTCAAGACTCAGGCTCTTGGTGACACCGTCGAAATCAATCGGGTATTCACCCGAGAACCAGACGCTGTAGGGTCTGTGGGTGCCGTCCGGCAGGATGCACTCCTTGACGAACATGGCGAAGTCGTCGCCGGTCGACGGGTTGCGGATGTCGACGGTCCAGGACAGGGTGCCGTCGGTTCCCGATTTCGGTTCCTTGCGGCTGAACATCGCGTCGACCAACGGAGTCGGCTGAGTCTCGGTAAAAATTCCCAGTTCTTCACAGCGATGGGCGATCAGTTGGGCGAAGGCGCTGACGCTGCCCGGAACGATCTTCTTGACCCCGTTCGGCATGGTCATCTCGAAGGGGACGGTGGTGGTTTTCGACAGGGAGTCGAGCTTGATCTTCAGCCACTCTCGGTCTTCACTGCGCATATCCATGGAGATGTTCTTGGCCAGCGCCTGCAGGCCATGGGGGACATCCTGACCGTTGACCCAGACTTCGAACGGATGCGGCTTGCCATTTTCCATGTGACTGATGAAGACGGCAAAGCGATGCTCCTCGTTGTCGATGATGTAGGTCACCGATGGCGTACCGCTGGCGACGAACGGGCGATGCACCCAGCGCAACGAGGCGAGGGCGATGTTCGGGGTATCGGTGATCACCATCTTTCTGTCCGGGTCGGACTGGTCCAGGTCGTTGTTATTGCCCGCTTCACTATCGGCGATGGAGAGAACGCTGCCGAGAATTTCGTTAGGGCGGTAGGTGGTGATCCCCTTCAGACCATTTTTCCAGGCATTGACGTAGAGATCCTTGAACTGGGTAAAGGGATACTCTGCAGGGACGTTGACCGTTTTTGAAATAGAGGCGCAGATGTAGGGCTGAATAGCCGCCTGCATCAACATATGATCGTTGGCGCTGATTTCGAGGGCGCTGACGAAGGCATCAGGCAGATCCTTGGTGTCGCCGCCCTGTTCACGATAGATCCGATAGGCATGATCCTCGACCAGATATTCTTTCTGGGTGCCGTCGGCCTCGTTCTTCTTCCGGGTGTAGAACCAGGAGAAGGCCGGCTCGAGGCCGTTGGAACAGTTGTCGCCGAAGGCCAGGGAGATGGTCCCGGTCGGTGCGATGCTGAGCAGGTGACTGTTGCGGATGCCGTGCTTTTTGATCGCGTCACGAATCTCTTTCGGCAGGCGCTTGGCCATGCCGCTGCCCAGGAAGGCCTCTCTGTCCAGTTTTGGGAAAGGACCTTTTTCCTTGGCCAGTTCGACTGATGACAGGTAGGCTGCGTCGCGCATGCGGCGGGTCAGGTCGGCAGCGAAGTCGCGCCCCTGCTGGTTGTCGTATTTCAGGCCGAGCATGATCAGGGCATCGCCAAGACCGGTAAAGCCAAGTCCGACGCGGCGCTTGTCGCTGGCTTCCTTGGCCTGTTGTTCAAGCGGCCAGGCCGTTGTGTCGAGGACGTTGTCGAGCATGCGCACGGCGGTCGCGACCGTTTCGGCGAAGGACTCGAAATTGAATGCGGCATCAGCGGAGAAGGGCGCTTCAATAAAGTTGCACAGGTTGATGCTGCCGAGGCAGCAGCAGCCGTAATCCGGAATCGGGATCTCCCCGCACGGATTGGTCGCCTCGATTTTTTCACAGTAGTGAAGGTTGTTCTCCTGGTTGATCCGGTCGAGGAACAGGACACCTGGTTCAGCAGCGTTGTAGGTGCTTTCCATGATCTTGTCCCAGACCTCTTTGGGATTGACTCTTTTGTAGACCCACATGCCGTCTTCGCGCAGATAGGCGCCAGCCGCTTTGACTGCATCGCTCGGTTCGGACTTGTGGACGAGCTCAAAGGGGGTTTCGTTGACAACGGCGTTCATGAACTCGTCGGTGATGCCGACGGAAATATTGAAGTTGTTGAGTTTTCCCGATTGGGATTTGGCCTGGATGAACTGGACGATATCCGGGTGGTCACAGCGCAGAACGCCCATCTGGGCACCGCGTCTGGAACCGGCGGATTCAACGGTCGAGCAGGACTGATCGAAGACGTGCATATAGGAGACCGGCCCTGATGCCGAACTTGCTGTGCCGATGACCTTGGCCCCGGCTGGTCTGATCGAGCTGAAGTCGTAGCCGACACCACCACCGCGACGCATGGTCTCTGCCGCTTCGAGCAGGGCATGATAGATGCCGACCTTGCCGTCGACAGTGCTGGAAATACTGTCTCCGACCGGCTGGACAAAACAGTTGATCAGGGTGACGTTCTTGATGTTGGCGCCGGCTGCACTGTTGATCCGCCCGCCGGGGATGAAGCCGCTCTCCAGGGTTTTCAGAAAGAGGCTTTCGAACTTGGCAGGATCGCTCTCCTGTTTGGCCAGTGCCGCAGCGACACGCTGACGGATCGACAGGACCATCGCTTCGCCAGCAAGATTCTGTTCCTCACCTTTTGCGTACTTCTCACGCAAAACATCAAGACTTACGCTTTGCCACTCGCGTTCGTGCATGGCTACTCCTTGTTGCTCCAAGTTCGTCTTTGAATCCATTTTGTTGACCCTTATTTTGGTGTTGTGTGCCATCGTGCAGTCATTGCGGCGGACGTAAAACGGCAAAACACTGCACGCGCTCCCCGATAGAAATATCGAATAAAAATTCAACTATGTGAAAAATAATAAAAAATGGCAGTTGGCACAATATCTTTGCCAGGGTTGAATATAGACCACTACATGTAGTGTCTGTCAAGAGTTGAAAAACAGTTCATAGAAATTTAATCTTTTGCAGTAGAATTTTATTAAACAGTTAATTTTTACACTGCCGGGTTGCAGTGCAGAGCAGGGCGCCCAAGCTATCACAAATGCTTGTCGTCTTGAGTAATATTGAGTATCCTGCTTGATAAAATACAAAACAACGATTGCGGAACTGATGAGCGAAACCCTTTACCTCGATAATGCAGCAACGTCCCACCCCAAACCGGAAGCCGTTTATCTGGCCGTCGACCGTTATCTGCGCAGCGGCGGCAGCATCGGCCGGGGCAGTCACAGTCAGACAATGAATGCCGACAGGCTCATCTTTGAGACCCGAGAAAAACTGGCCGAACTGTTTGATGTCGATGACTCGGAAAATTTCATTTTTACTTCAAATGCGACACATGCGATAAATCTGGCCCTGTTCGGTCTCCTGCAGCCGGGCGATCGGGTCGTGACCTCGATGCTCGAGCACAACGCCGTGATCAGGCCGTTGCGCGAACTTCAGGACCGTGCTGTTGAGGTTGTCAAGGTGGCTGCCGATCGTCGTACCAGCCAGATTGATATCGAACAGCTGAAACAGGCATGTCTTGACAAGCCGACCCGATTACTGATAGTGACCCAATGCTCAAATGTCAGTGGCGCTGTTCAGCATCTCGAAGGCCTCGGTGCCTGGTGCCGTCAGCAGGGGATTCTGTTCATGGTCGACGGTTCACAGCTGGCCGGCACCATGCCGCTCAGCCTGGTCGAACTTCAGGCCGATCTCTATGCGGCCCCGGGGCATAAGGGTCTGCTCGGCCCCCAGGGGACCGGATTCCTCTACTGTGCCGAGGGAATCGATCCGCGTCCGCTTATTTATGGTGGAACCGGCAACAATTCCGATTCTGATCGCCAACCGCAGCACAGGCCTGAGCGTTACGAGAGCGGGACCCATAACCTGCCGGCTCTGGCCGGCCTGAATGCCGCTCTTGAGTTCCTGCTCGAGACCGGTCTGGCGACGGTCAGAGCCAGAGAGCTTGAGCACATTGAACGCCTCTATAACGGTCTGGCCGGAATCGCCGGTATCGAACTCTATGGTCCCGCTGAGCCGTCCGAGCGCGGTGCCGTCATCTCTTTCAATGTGGCGGATCGTGATCCGGCGGAGATCGGTTTTCTGCTCAACCAGCAGGGGATCGCTGTGCGGATCGGCCTGCATTGCGCCGCTGACGCACACCGGACGATCGGGACCTTCCCGCGTGGCACGGTGCGGATCAGCCCGGGATTCTTTACCACGCCAGGCGAACTGGATCATTTTTTTGCGGCGCTGCGCGCCATTTTGTAATTGCCTGTGAGAGCAGGCTGAATCGTTGGAGGAAATTGGGAAGATATGAAAAAGACTTACGTCCTTGATACAAACGTGCTGCTGCACGATCCGCAGGCTTTTCTGAAGTTTTCCGATAATACGGTTATTGTCCCGCTGACGGTCATCGAAGAGATCGATCGCTTCAAGAAGGAGCAGAGTGAGACAGGGCGCAACGCCCGGCAGATTTCCCGTATGATCGATGAATTCCGTTTGTCGGCAAAGCTGGTTGACGGCGTTCCCCTCGAAAACGGTGGTCTGCTCAAGGTGGCTATCTATAATACAGCGTTGCTCCAGAAGCTGCCGCCGGAATTGCGTGCCGAGCGTGGTGATAACTGTATCCTGGCAGTTGCCAAGGGGTTGCAGGATGACATGCCGGATGAGCGGGTCATTTTTGTCACCAAGGATATCAATCTGCGCATCAAGGCCGATACCATCGGCATGCGTGCGGAAGACTATCAGAACGACAAGGTCTCTCTCGAAGATCTCTACACCGGTTCGACTGATCTGCTGGTCGACAAGGAGCAGGTCGATCTTTTCTACTCCCAGGGCTATCTCGATACAGACGTCGAGCTGTTTGCCAATCAGGGGGTGACCCTGGTTAACGAAGCGAATCCGTCTCAGACCGCACTCAGCCGCTATGATGTCTTACGCAAGCAGCTTGTCCCCTTGATCAAGATCCCCAAAGAGGGGGTCTGGGGCATCATCCCGCGCAACCGTGAACAGCATTTCGCTCTCGATCTGCTGCTCAATGACGATATTCAGCTGGTGTCTCTGGTCGGCAAGGCCGGTACCGGTAAAACCCTGTTGGCCATCGCTGCAGGACTGCTCAAGACCGCCGATGAGAACGCTTATCACCGGCTGCTCGTCTCGCGGCCGGTCTTTCCGATGGGACGTGATCTCGGCTTCTTACCCGGTGATGTCGAAGAAAAGCTGGCCCCCTGGATGCAGCCGATTTTTGACAATGTCGAGCTGCTGCTGTCAAGCTATGATGAAGTGGGCAAGCGCAAGCGCGGTTATCGTGAGCTGATCGATATGGGCCTGATGGAGATTGAGCCTTTGACCTATATCCGCGGGCGCTCTATTCCGAAGCAGTACATGATTGTCGATGAGGCGCAGAACCTGACCCCGCATGAGATCAAAACGATTATTACCCGGGCCGGAGAGGGGACCAAGATCGTTCTGACCGGTGACCCGCAGCAGATCGATAACCCTTACGTCGATTCGGCAAGTAACGGCCTGTCCTATTCGGTTGAACGTCTCAAGGGGCAGGAGATTGCGGGCCATACGACGCTCAGCAGGGGGGAACGTTCTCCTCTGGCGGAGCTGGCTGCAAATCTTCTATAGTTTGCGATAACGAACTGGATAGCTTGTTATGTTGGTGCTGGCAATAGAAAGTTCCTGTGATGAAACCTCTGCGGCTGTTGTTCGTGACGGCCGGGAGGTCTTGTCCAACCTCATCGCTTCGCAGGTCGAACTCCATGCTGTCTACGGCGGGGTTGTCCCCGAGCTGGCGTCACGGCGTCATCTTGAGGTGATCGGACCACTGGTGGATCAAGCTCTTGTCGAGGCCGGGGTTGCCAAGGAGGATCTTGAAGGTGTCGTCGTGACCCGTGGACCGGGGCTGATCGGTGCACTGCTGGTTGGTCTCTCCTTTGCCAAGGCCTACGCCTATGCGTTGGGTATTCCGCTGGTCGGCGCTCATCATATCGAAGGGCATATCCTGGCAGTGCAGCTGGAACAGCAGGTTGAATACCCCTTTTTGGCCCTGGCTGTTTCCGGTGGCCACACCCATATCTACCGGGTCGACGGCATAGGCCGTTACCGGTTGCTCGGACGGACCGTCGATGACGCCGCCGGGGAGGCTTTCGACAAGGTGGCCAAGATGCTCGGCCTCGGTTACCCGGGCGGGCCGCTCATTGATAAACTGGCGCAGCACGGGGATGACGGCGGACTTAAATTCCCCCGTCCATTGCTGAAGAAAGACACCTACGATTTCAGTTTTTCCGGTGTCAAGACTGCGGTGCTCAACCACCTGCAGCGTCTCAAGTCCGCCCCGGATGAAACTCAGGTCGCTCAGATCGCCTGCGCCTTTCAGGCTGCCGTGGTTGATGTCATTACCCAAAAGGTCTTGCGCGCAGCTGATGAGCACAAGCTGGAGCGGATTGTCGTCGCCGGCGGGGTTGCCTGCAATTCCGGTCTGCGCAAAGCCTTTGCCGAGCTGACCTCGGGAAGCGGGCGAAGCGTCCATTTCCCGTCGCCCAAGCTGTGTGCCGATAATTCCGCGATGCTTGCCGTTGCAGGTGATTACTATCTGAGCGCCGGGCGGCGCGAGGCACTTGACCTCAATGCCGTTTCGAGCTGGCCGCTTGAGCATCTGGTTCCCTGACCATGTGGCGGCGTTGGGGGCTGTTCCGGCAGTTCAAGTTAAATGTCATTCGGCTGGCCCGTATTCAGTCGCACACCGACGCCGTGGCTCGTGGGCTGGCTCTGGGAGTCTTCATCGGTTTTTCACCGACCTTTGGGATTCAGTTGATCCTGGCGATTGCCCTGGCGATGCTGCTGCGTCAGAATAAGCTGGCGACCTTTATCGGCGTCTGGGTGACCAATCCGCTGACCGCGCCGTTTATCTATGGTCTGGAGTATGAAGTCGGCCGCTTGCTGCTGAGAATGCCACCGATCTACTCGAAGCATTTCTTTGATCTTAACCTGGGCTGGCACATGGGTGCCAAGGTCATTCTGCCACTCTGTCTGGGCAGTCTTGTTCTCGGTATTCCCGCTGCAATTATCTCTTACGCGCTGGGGGTACGTTTTGTTCCGGTCTTAAGGACCTGGAAGATACCGCGCTGGCCGCGGCGCAGATAGTTTTCAGCTGGAAACGGCCCTTTTTCGCTGTGGCGGCGTCAGTCTGCGGGTTACCTGTGCGGCGTAAAGTACTACGCCTCAGCAAAACTCCTTGACTTCCTTGCCACGACGAAAAAATTCTCGTTTCCAATCTGAAAACTTTATACGTTAGCTTTCGGAGTTTCCGATTGGCAACTTGATAGACAAAAGGATAACAATGGCTTACCAAACCAAGAAACGTTTCGGACAGCACTTTCTTCATGATCACGGGGTGATCGACAAGATCATGGCGGCAGCGGAGCTGAGCAGAGATCAGTCTGTCGTTGAGATCGGCCCTGGTCTTGGCGTGCTGACGGACGAGCTGCTCGGCGCAGTAGAGCATGTCGAGGTCATGGAGATCGACCGTGACCTGATCGAGCGTCTTGAACAGCGTAATGAGCCGCGTCTGACGATCCATGCCGGTGATGTCCTCAAAGGCGACTGGAGGAACCAGCTGGTTCGCACACCCTACGTGCTGGTGGCCAATTTGCCCTATAATATCTCCAGCCAGATCGTTTTCAAACTGCTGGAAAACCGTGACCTCTTCAGCCGCATGGTCCTGATGTTCCAACGCGAGGTTGGTGAACGCCTGCTCGCTGAACCTGGCAGCAAGGCCTACGGGATTCTTTCGGTGCTCTGCCAGCTCTGGTACGACATGCGTAACGTCACCATCGTCAAACCCGGCGCCTTCAACCCTCCACCCAAGGTCGATTCGATCGTGCTGAAGTTTGTCCTGCGCGAAACCCCGCGGGTTGATCCTGTCGATGAGGCCTTTTTCACCCGGGTCGTCAAAGGGGCATTTACCCAGCGGCGCAAGACCCTGCGCAACAGCCTGCTGGCCTCCGGTTTCAGTGCCGATCAGATAGATGCTGCCCTTGAAATTGCCGGGATTAATCCCGGGCGGCGCGGCGAGACTCTTGATCTGGACGACTTTTCCAGGCTCACGGCGGCTTTCCTGCAGAATCAGCAGCGCTGACCCGGTATTTCCACTTTCCTCGCTGCCAGCGTCTTGCTAAGCGGCAGCCTCTCGTTTATGATCATCATATCGATCGTATCTCAATGGATTGATTCACAATTTTCAATTCGCACAGAGGAGTGACGGGATGAAGGTGAGGGTTGTACGGCGTGGCGGAAAGGCGGAGCAGTCTGGTCAAACCTTCAGTCAGGATGCCCTGCGACAGGAGCTGATCCGGCAGGGGCACCCGGACACGAATCATCTGCTCATCGATCTGGCGACCATCCTTCAGCATGAAATTCCCAGAACGCTGCTGGTTCAGCTGCCGCTGGCAGAACAGGCGGCCGATCTCATCAAGGTCGGACAGTTCTTCGCCGAACGCAAGGAACAGATTCAAGTCGGCCTGCTGCCGTTGAATGAGGCAGGCCACTATTATCTGTTGATCAACAGCCCCGATGCCAACCATATCTTCTTTTCCATTCAGGAATATCTGCACCGCAAGGGGTATCACTTTCGAGTGATCTGCCATCCTGTTCTGTCGGTAGAACGGCGGGGCGGAACCCTGCTCAAGGTTTCCGAGGGGCAATCCGAGCTGGCCCAGGAGTCACTGGTCTGGCTTGAACTGGAGAAACTTGCCGACGAGGATCTGGGTGTTCTCGAACAGGCGATGAGGACAATCGTCGCTGCCGCACTGCGTGTCTATAATGATCGGAACAGGATCTTCTCCCGCTATGCCGAACTCGGCAAGATTGACGGGCTATCACGCTACGGCGACCTGTACGAATGGCTGCAGGGGGACAACTTCGTGGCTGTCGCCTACCGCAGCTATGAGTACCCGGCCGGAGGCGAGGTCGGGGATTTTGTCGAAGATGAGAGCAGCCGGCTGGGGCTTAGCGATTTCACCGATCAGCCTTATTATCGCAAGGCAAAGACTCTGCAGCTGACCCCGCAACTGGTTTTTCCCCTGCTCGGCCACGGCAAGAATGTCGATCTGGAAAAGACCGAGCTGCGCTGCCCGTTGCATCGTTTTGAACGTTTGACCTACCTGGGGTTCCGAGAGGAGCTAGGCGGTGAGCGTTTTCGTGAACACTGCTTCTGGGGCTTTTACACCCAGAAGTGTATCGATGAAAATGCCTATTCCATTGCCGCCTTGCGGCGGCGGATCGATGCGGCCCAGCAGCAGCTGAAGATAACTCACGACAGCCATAATTATCGCAAGACTGTGCAGATCATCAACAGCTTTCCCAAGATCGAGCTGTTTCTGATGGGGGATGATGAGCTGCGGCGTATGTTGCGTTCCTTCACCCTGATGCACAGGCAGGCGGGGGTCAAGGTGGTTGTCGCCCCGGGAGCTTCCGAGCAGGGGCTGACCCTGTTGCTGATCATGCCGAATGAATACTATCTGCCGGAGAACATCGAGCGGATGGAAGCCTACCTGCGCCGTTATTTCAAAGCCTTGGCGGTTGAGACGCGGCTTATCCATCTGGCTTCCGATTACCTGAGTCTGCACGCCAATATGATCCTCAAGGCCAAGGAGGTGGAGATTGATCTTCTCCAGCTCGAGACCGGTCTGACCCGGTTGGCGATGCCCTGGAAGCAGAAGTTCCGGCGCCTGCTGGAAAAATCCCAACCGGAATCTGCCGAGCAGATCTGGCGCGACTACCGGGACGCTTTTGATCAGGATTACCGGGCGCGCACGCATCCCCGTTTTGCCGTCAGGGATACCCTCAACCTTGAATGCCTGCGCAGGAACAGGGCAGACCTGTTCGATCTCTGGGGGCCTTTTCATGACCAGGGGGACTACTACCGACTTCAGTATTACAGCCTCGATCGCCACTATCTGAACGATCTGATGCCGTTTCTGCAGAATCTGAGCCTGAGGGTGCTCTACGAGGTCGACAGCGACCTGCGGGTCGCAGATCAGTCGGTCTACGTCAAAAGTTTCGCTATTAAATTCGAGTCCGCATTTGATTTCCAACAGCTCAAACCCCTGCTGATCGACAATCTGACCGCACTGTGCAGCGGCCAGGTCGAGAACGATCTGCTTCATCAGCTGCTGCTGCCGACCGGACTGTCCTGGCATGAAATCGACGTGTTCCGTGCCTACCGTAATTATTACTTCCAACTCGGCTGCCCCTTTACCAAGAAGAGGATCGCCGATGCGCTGATCGCGAACCCGAACGTCAGCACCCTGTTGTTCCGCTATTTCGAGGGGCGCTTCAAGCCGGTCGCCGAGTGGGCTGATCCGCTGACCCGTGAGATCGATGTGCTCGGGCCGATCCGTCAGGACCTGGTCAGCGCCCTGGAGCAGGTCAGTGATCCCAACGAAGACAGGATCCTGCGCACCCTGTTCAACCTGATCGATTCGACGATCCGCACCAACTTTTATCTGCGTTACGGCCAGGAGGACTATTTCCTGTCGTTCAAGGTCAGTTCACTCGGGGTCATGGATATGCCGGCACCGCGGCCGCTCTATGAGGTCTATGTCCATTCGGCGACCATGGAGGGGATCCATCTGCGCGGCGGCAAGGTCGCCCGCGGCGGGATCCGCTGGTCGGACCGACCGGATGATTTCCGTACCGAGGTGCTCGGTCTGGTCAAGGCCCAGATGACCAAAAATGCCGTGATCGTGCCGGAAGGTTCGAAGGGCGGATTCATTACCAAGCTCAGCAGTGCAGACCGGGAAGAGCAGGGGCGTTATGTCAAGGAGGCTTACCAGACTCTGATGCGCGGACTGCTCGATCTGACCGACAATCGCCACGGCGACGAGGTGACCAGACCGGCAGGGGTGGTCGTCTACGATGACAAGGATCCCTACCTGGTTGTCGCTGCGGACAAGGGGACAGCTCACCTCTCTGATACGGCCAACGCAATCAGTAAGGATTATGGCTTCTGGCTCGGTGATGCTTTCGCCAGTGGTGGTTCGCACGGCTACGACCATAAGAAGCTGGGCATCACCGCCCGCGGCGCCTGGGAATGTGTCAAACGTTCGTTCCGTGAGCTGGGAACCGATATCCAGACGGAACCGTTCACTGTGGTCGGTATCGGAGATATGAGTGGCGATGTCTTCGGCAACGGCATGCTGCTGTCGAAGCAGATCCGTCTGCTGGCGGCCTTCAATCATCGCCATATCTTCCTCGATCCGGATCCCGATCCGCAAATCTCCTGGCAGGAACGCGACCGACTGTTCAAACTGCCACGCTCGGGATGGGACGATTATAACCTTCAGCTGATTTCTAAAGGTGGTGGGGTATATTCCCGTCAGTCAAAGGAAATTCCTGTTTCTCCAGAAGTGGCTTCCTGGCTCGGCATCCGGCCCGGTTCGCTCGATGCCAACGAGCTGATCCGCCTGCTGTTCAAGGCGCAGGTCGACCTGATCTGGAACGGTGGGATCGGAACCTATGTCAAGGCAGCGACCCAGAGCCATGAAGAGGTGGGTGACAAGGGGAACGATTCCCTGCGGGTCGATGGCTGTGAACTGCGCTGCAAGGTTTTCGGTGAAGGGGGGAACCTGGGGATGACCCAACTGGGGCGTATCGAGTTCGCTCTTAACGGCGGCCTGCTCAATACCGATTCCATCGACAACTCAGGGGGGGTCGACAGCTCCGACCATGAAGTCAACCTGAAGATCCTGCTCCAGGTTCTGCGTCGTCAGGGAGAACTTGCCGACGATCAGCAGGGGTATGAGTTGCTCGAAGCGATCGAGGAGGATGTCTGCCAGTCGGTTCTGGCCAACAACTACATGCAGAGTCTGGCGATTTCTCTCGACAGCTTGCGCTGCCGCAAGGATGTCGAGCCCTTCATGGATCAGATTGAACGTCTTGGCCGGGCCGGGCTGCTCGACCGCCAGGGCGAGTTTCTGCCCAATCGCAAGGATGTCGCGCTGCGTCAGCCCAATCATCTGACCCGTCCGGAGCTTTCGGTGCTGCTGGCCTACAGCAAGATGTTCCTGTTCCGTAACCTGCTTGATTTTAACTGGCCGGAGAACCCCGCCGTCAGCAATCTTCTCTACGATTATTTCCCGGAGCAGATCCAGGCTCAGTACCGGGAATTACTGCCATCCCATCCGCTGGCCCGCGAGATCACGGCGACGGTGCTGACCAACCGGGTCATCGGCCAGGCCGGGTGTGCCTTTGTCCAGGATTGCAGCCGTATGACCGGCAGGTCCCAGGTCGAGGTGGCCTGCGCCTATCTGCTGTTTGATGCCCTGCTCGACGGGCCGGAGCTGCGCAAGGCGATCTTCGATCTGGATAACCGGATGCCGGCGCCGCGGCAGTATGAGCTGCTGCTGAGGCTTGAAGATCTGCTCGGAACCTTCTGTACCTACGCTCTCGCCTACGATATGGCGATCCCCAAGACCCGGGTCGAACTCGAGCATATAGCGACACAGCTCAAGGACTACGCCAGGATGCTGCCGCGGGTTCTTCCTGAGGAACAATGGACGTCCTGTCTCGACGAGCGCAAGCGCCTAATCAGCGAAGGGGTAGAGCAGCTGACCGCCTACAAGCTGTCGGTTCTCGACAGTTTGTTCGATTTCCTGCCGTTGATCTGCATGAGCGACACCCTTTCCCTAGAACTGGAAAGTCTGGCGGCTATTCATCTGTTGGTGCAGAAGACCGTCGGACTCGATGCCGTTCTTGACCAGTTGAACAGGGTCAGCGCCCGTAACAGCTGGGATCGCCGGGCGCGTGAAGCGTTGCTCAGCTCTCTGCATACGGTCAATGTCCGGCTGGTTCAGCAGGTCGCCGGGCAGAACGCCGCACAGCCCGAAAAGTATTTCCGCGACCGGCGCCAGCGGTTGCGCAACTATGAGACTCTCAAGCAGGCGCTGATGACGGAGGTTCCGCAGAACTACCATCCGTTTACCGTTCTGCAGCGCGCCCTTGAAGCCCTGTTGACCAGCGGCTGACGACCTGATCCTGAGGATCGTCCCGTTTGGCCTGTTTTTTCTGGATCTTGGCCGGGCTGTATGTTATATGGGGCAGCGACCTGCTTGCATCACCGTGGCCCGGGACTCGTACCGGAGCCGATTGCTAGGTGGTGCAGGTCGGAAAAATACCGCTTGGATCTTTATCGACCGGGACGGAAAGGCATATTGAATCTTACACGGGATAGCTGCGTCCTGTTCAAACCTTTCGTTTCGGCGAAAGGTTTTTTTGTTGAAAGGACGTCGCATGAAAGCTCGCAAATCGGTTCTCGATATCTCCCGCATGAAGGAACAGGGAGAGAAAATCACTGTTCTCACCGCTTATGACTACGCCTTTGCCCGTCTGATGGACAACCAGGGGATCGATGTCATCCTGGTCGGCGATTCGGCCGGGACGGTGTTTTCCGGTTACGACAATACCCTGCCGGTGACCATGGATGAAATGATCTATCACACCCGGGCTGTGGCCCGTGGCTGTCAGCAGGCGATGATCGTCGCCGATATGCCGTTCATGTCCTACCAGAGCGATATCCGCGACGCGCGGATCAATGCCGGGCGTCTGCTCAAGGAGGGTGGTGCTCATTCGGTCAAACTCGAGGGTGGCGAACATATGGCGGAGACCATCAAGGCGCTGGTCGATATCGATATTCCGGTCATGGCGCATATCGGCCTGACACCGCAGTCGATTCATCGCATGGGCGGCTTCAAGGTTCAGGGGCGTAAGGAAGAACAGGCGCGCCAGATTCTGGCTGATGCCAAAGCGGTTGAGCAGGCCGGAGCCTTCTCGGTTGTCATGGAGGGGGTCCCGCGCGATCTGGCCCAGAAAATCACCGAACAATTGTCGATTCCGACCATCGGTATCGGCGCCGGGGCCGACTGTGACGGTCAGGTTCTGGTCATTCACGATATCCTGGGGCTGTGCGACAAGTATTCGCCCAAATTCGTCAAACGCTTCGCTGACATATCCGACACCGTCAGTAAGGGGATCGCTGACTACATCAGTGAAGTCAAAAGCGGTGCCTTTCCGACCATCGATCATTCGTTCAAGTAATCGCCATGAAAATTATCAGTACTGCCGGTGAGATGCAGCAGTTCGCGCTTGAGGCTCGGTCTGCAGGGAAAACAATCGCCTTTGTTCCGACCATGGGCTTTCTGCACGAGGGGCACCTCTCGTTGCTCAAGGAAGGGCGCAAGCGGGGCGATATCCTGGTCCTGTCGATCTTCGTCAATCCGACCCAGTTCGGTGAGGGGGAGGATTTTGACGCCTATCCGCGTGACCATGAGCGCGACTGTCGCCTGGCCGAAGAGGTCGGCACCGATGTCGTCTACCTGCCGACCCCGGAGCAGATGTATCCTGAAGGCTACCTGACCTACGTCGAGGTCGAAGGGATCACTGAAGACCTGTGCGGTGCCAGTCGTCCCGGTCATTTCCGCGGTGTGACCACTGTTGTCACCAAGCTGTTCAACATCGTTCAGCCGAACGTCGCCCTGTTTGGTGCCAAGGACTTCCAGCAGCTGGCCGTCATCCGGCGCATGGTGATCGATCTGAACATGCCGATCGAGATTGTCGGCATGCCGATCTTCCGTGAAGCAGACGGATTGGCAATGAGTTCGCGCAATGTCTACCTGAGTGCATCGGAACGTCAGCAGGCGCTGGTTCTCTCTCAGGCGCTTAAAGCTGGCCGTGAGCTGGTCGCAGGCGGTGAAACCGACAGTGCCAAGCTGCTTGCAGAACTGACCGCCCTGATCGAAGCCCAGCCCGCTGCGCGCATCGATTACCTGCGCATCTGTCACGATCTGCAACTTATCGATCAGACGACAGTCGATGACAGCGCGGTACTGCTGATGGCCGCTTACGTCGGCAAAACCCGTCTGCTCGACAACGGCTACCTGGTGGGTTGAGCGATGACTGAAGCGGCACTGGCTAATCTGCAGAATCTTTACCGGATTTTCACCGTTCCTGTCGCTCCTGACTCCACCCTGGGGCGCATCGATCAGGCGATCGGAGAAAATGTCGCCGACTTCCTGCAGAAGCACGTTGTCGCGACGGAGCAGAGTCTCGACGAGATTGAGCAGCAGTTTTCTGCGGCTTCGGTTCCGGAAGAACCGATGTTTGTCTCCGACTATACCGAGTTTATCCGTGAAAACCTGGTGGCCCATTCGGTTCATACCGCTGCTCCCGGTTTTGTCGGCCACATGACCTCGGCGCTTCCTTATTTCATGCTGCCGCTGTCGCGACTGATGACAGCGCTCAATCAGAACCTGGTCAAGGTCGAGACCTCCAAGGCCTTTACGCCGCTGGAGCGTCAGGTGCTGGCCATGCTTCACCGGCTGATCTATACCCAGGACGACGAATTCTATCAGCGCTGGATTCACGATAGTGGTCACGCCCTGGGGGCTTTCTGCTCCGGTGGTACCGTCGCCAACATGACCGCCCTCTGGGTGGCGCGCAATCATCTCTGCCGTCCGCAGGGTGATTTCCGGGGGATCTGCAAGGAAGGTCTGTTCCAGTCGCTTAAGTTCCTCGGCTGTGAAGGACTCGCGGTCATGGTCTCTCGGCGCGGGCACTATTCGCTCGGCAAGGCCGCCGATCTGCTCGGTATCGGCCGCGACAACCTGATGCTGGTTGATACTGATGAGAACAACCGTATCGACATGAACGATCTGCGCTGTCGCTACGAGGAACTCACAGAGCGTAACATCAGGGTCATGGCGCTTGTCGGCATCGCCGGAACGACCGAAACAGGTCATGTCGATCCGCTTGAGGATCTGGCCGACTTTGCCGCCGAAATCGGTTGCCATTTCCATGTCGATTCCGCCTGGGGCGGTCCGACCCTCTTCTCCGAACAACACCGTCTGCTGCTCAAGGGGATAGAGCGCGCCGATTCGGTAACCATCGATGCTCACAAGCAGCTCTACGTACCGATGGGCGCAGGGATGGTCCTGTTCAAGAATCCTCGCAGCCTCTCGGCGATCGAGCATCACGCCAATTATATCATCCGTCACGGTTCCAAGGATCTGGGGAGTCATACCCTTGAAGGCTCGCGCCCCGGGATGGCGATGCTCGTCCATGCCGGCCTGTCGATCATCGGTCGTAAGGGCTATGGACTGCTGATTGACATGGGGATCGAACGGGCACGACTGTTTGCCGAAATGGTCCAGTCTGCAGAGGATTTCGAGCTGGTTACGGCACCGGAACTGAATATCCTGACCTACCGTTATGTGCCAGCCTGGCTGCAGGCGTTGCTGCCGACCCTGGCGGAAGAGGTCCGGACGGAGGTGAACGCACTGCTCGACTGGGTGACGATCGAGGTTCAGAAGCGTCAGCGTGAGGCAGGCAAGACCTTTGTTTCGAGAACCAGCCTGCGCTCGGCCCGTTATCAGGGGCAGATGATCACCGTCTTCAGGGTCGTGCTGGCCAATCCGCTGTCGACCAAAGATGTGTTGCAGACTGTCCTGGATGAACAGCGTGAGATCATTGCCGATCAGTCGTTCAAGGAGATTTTTGAGCGGATCAGGACCCTGACTTCCAGTGTTGCCGTCGGGTAGTCCAAGCGTGACGATTTATACGGCCAGATACCTCGTTTCCAGCAGTGGAAACGTTATCGACGGCGGGGCACTGCTGGTTGACCAGGGGCGCATTCTGCGCGTCGACTCACTGGCCCGGCTTGTGGCGGAGGCTCTGTCGGCCGAGATCCGTGATTACGGTCATGCCGCCATTCTGCCAACCTTTGTCAATGCCCATACCCACCTTGAGCTCAGCCTGTTTTCAGACTGGGCCCGAGCCTGCAACATCAGTTTCAGTGAAGAGGATAGCTTCGTCGACTGGATGATCAAGCTGGTCCGGATCAAGAGGCAGCTTGAGCCGCACCAGGTCTCCGCAGCTATTGATCACGGTATGGCGTTGTCGTTGAGAGCCGGCACGCTGCTCGTCGGCGATGTCCTTTCCTATCTCGATCAGCGCAGTCACTACCGGCAGACCTCTCTCGAGGGCATCTGTTACCTGGAAACCCTGGGCCGCAATCCGGAGCTGACGGCCAAGGCCGCACAGCGTATGCAGAAAGAGTTGGCGCAAGACCAGCCCGGCCCTTTTACAGCCGGTGTCTCGCCGCACTCTCCTTACACCATAAGCGCCGATTACCTCGCCCATAATTTTTCCTGGTGCCGGAGCAAAGGGTTGAAGTGTACGACCCATATCGCCGAAGCGGGGTGCGAGGTCGATTTCGTCCATGACGGGGCAGGGGAACTGGTCGACAAGCTCTACTCCTTCGTTGGTTGGAATGAGTTTGTGCCCAAGGGAACGGGGCTGTCGCCGGTCGCCTACCTGGACAAACAGGGTGGATTGTTCCCGGACAATCTGCTGGTGCATGGGGTTCAACTCAGTGACGCTGATATTCAGCTGCTCGCCGACAGAAACATGAGCCTGGCGCTCTGCCCGCGTTCCAATGATCTGCTCAAGGTCGGTGTGGCTCCTGTCGAGAAGCTGCGCAAGGCAGGCGTCCGGCTGGCGCTCGGCACCGATGGTCTGTCGAGCAACAGTTCCCTGTCGCTCTGGGACGAAATGGCCTTTGCCCATCGCTGGTTTGAAGGCAAGCTGGATCCGCTGACCCTGTTCTCCATGGCGACGCAACAAGGGGCTGATATCCTCGGCTACGGTGAGCGGTTCGGTTCGCTGGATGAGGGAAAGTCGGCCAGCTTTCAGGTGGTGAATCTGCCACAAGGGGTTGCGACAAATGAGCTTTTCGATTATTTTGTCGATCCCGCCTGTGACAAACAGATCGAACAGGTGTATCATCGGGGTCAGGCTCTTTTGTCGCCGGTAGAAAAGTGAAGGTTGCGTAACAGATGATAGAAGAATACGGTACGGTTATCGAACTTACGGGTGAAGGGATCGCCCTGGTAGAATGCGCCAAGAACAGCGCCTGTCAGCACTGCGCTGCGGCGGACAGCTGTAATATGGGTTCCTGCGAAGAAGGACAGATGATCCGCGTTGAGGCGATCAATGTCCTCGGGGCTGAAGTCAACGACAGAGTCAAGGTTGTCACGACCACGAAGAACTTTCTCCAGTCATCGCTGATGCTCTATATCGTCCCGGTGATCAGCTTGGTTGTCGGTGCCGGAATCGGCCAGTTGCTGGGGGAAAAGACCCCATACGATGCTTCGCTCGTTTCTGCGCTGCTCGGTGTTGTCTTCCTGGTGCTGACCTTTTTGGGGATCAGGACATTGACCAGAAACTGGCAACGCGAACGTTTCATGCCGAAGATCGTTTCGATTGTTAATCAGATTTGAATTGAAAGATTGTAATTGCCATGGGAATCAAGGTTATTGCCTCCAATAAAAAGGCATTTCACGATTACTTCATTGATGAAACCTTTGAGGCCGGAATCGTCCTGACCGGGACCGAGGTCAAGTCGCTGCGTGCCGGCAAGGTCAACCTCAAGGAATCGTTCTGCCGGATCAAGGACGGTGAGGTTTTCATCAACAACATGAATATCTCGGAATATGCCTTCGGTAACCGGGAGAATCATGAGCCGACCCGCATGAGAAAACTCTTGCTTCATCACGCGGAAATCGATAAGTTGATCCGCCTCACGGAGCAGAAAGGTTTGGCGCTGGTGCCGACCAAGATCTACTTCAAGAACAATTACGTCAAGCTGGAACTCGGTGTCGGGCGGGGTAAAAAGCTGCACGATAAACGCGAGACCTTGAAGCGTAAAGAGGCCGATCGGGAAATGGCCAAGGCCATGAAAGCAGCTCATCGATAATATTTATCAAAGCTCTTTTCAGATCGCTTCAGATGTGAGATAATGCTTTACAGGTAACAGCTTAAGCTGTTGAAAAACAACAATTTTGAATGGGGGTGTCAAGGTTTCGACGGGGGAAGGAAACGAAGTGTTGCATGCCGGAGTGGGCTGGCTCCGTACAAAAGCCCAACTTAACTAAACGCAGACTCTGACGTTAGTTACGCACTGGCCGCTTAATTAAGCGACCACGTTTCATGACTCATCGCCCATGTGGGACATGAAACGTAAAGCAGTGGGCTAGTCTGCCAGTAAGTCTTTGGCTGTCAGGCGAAACTCTAAAAAGACTCGCTGATTGAATATCCTGTCTGTGGGAGCTTCCTTCAGTTAAATTAAAATACAGACTAAGCATGTAGAGACCTTACGCGGATAGCTTTCGGACAGGGGTTCGATTCCCCTCACCTCCACCATTTTGAAAAATGGCAACCCGTCTCTCCAGAGGCCACGAAGTGGCTTTTATATGTGGCTTCGCCACCTCTGGGTAGACGGGTTTTCTTTTTCCCCTTGTATCCAAAGGGTTTCGGCCGTTTTGACATCTTTCCGAAACCTCTCTTCAGCCACCAGATTCTCTCCATTCTCCCCACGTTCATTCTCTGTTTGGGCCGGTATTCTCTGTTTTGTTCGGACAGGGTCCGACACGCGTCCTGTTACAGATATCCTTTCAGATTAAGCATTTAGCCGAATGACGGTATTTTGCGGTTGTGTTAAGACCTCGAATGGTCGGGGCAAACCACCCGTTTTCACAAACCAAAAGTCTCTCGCAGGATTCGGGAAGTGATATTTATTCGGATTTCCAGCGGTCAGTATTGCTTGGGAAAGTATTCTTTGCCCGCCTGCCAGAGGTACTTATCGACCTCTTTCAATGTGAATCCATCCAGCCCATAGAACCTGCTGAACTCCATTAAAATAGCGTGGTATGTCGGATAGTGCTTCAGGTCGTCCTTTTTGAACTTATAGAATTTATCCACCCGCTTGAAGTGCATGAGCATCTTTTCCACAAAGCTGTCATAGATCGGATAGTCCTCCGGGAAATGGTGGCTGCAGTATTTGGTGGCAAACGAATAAAAATTGATGGTCTTCTGGCCGTTAACCTTAACCACGGCAATGTCGTTCACCAGAGTCAGATCCCGATTAGCGAGGCGTTGATCGATATCCAAATCAACGATGTGCTTGGCAACGGTGAATGGTGAAAAGATGTTGGTACTGTAAAAGTCGTTCAGTGAGCAGACCTTTATCAGGACATCATCCATATCGACATTTCGGGGATACGTCACAGCAAACAGTTTTCTGAGGCTGCTCTCCTGCAGTACATAATTATCCAACGAATCCCACCGCTCCAGATACATGGCTACCTGCTCCGCCGACGGTCTGACTTTATTCATAGAGCGCGTCCTCGTTGATATAGGTTGAATCGTCGTCCCCCTCAGGCTTGATTGTGAAAAGGCATCGGTAGCATCCTTCTTCCTTCAGGTATTCAATCGGGTCGTCTGTTAGCCGGAAAAACTCTCGCAGCTTTTTTGACAGGCGCGGTTTCTGGTCCTTGACCTTGAAGGATGCATGCTGGCTCTGCCAATCAATCTGACCACGAGAATCAGCAAAGGCTCTGAAGAGCTCCCAAGGGATTGTCGGGTTCCCGTTTCTGGTATTGGCCATTCCCATCTGGGTGTAATTGTACTGGCCGTGCGATTTTGTTGTGCGGATCGAAACGGTATGGCCGTCAATAAACTTGATGGTGATGCCGCTCCAGTTGATACCGGCAGGCGTGTCGAAATGGACCATGCCACCGGAATCCGGCTCAGGTACATCTGCCTGAAAGGTTGCAAATACATCGGTCGCTGACCTAAGAGCCTTCAAGCTACCATTGGCTTGAATGGAAAATTCCTCGCTCAGCACGATACATATTGAACCACTCCGGCCCAGCAGATCCTCGGCCCGGGGTGTCAGTTGTTTGCGGGTTGGAATGATCAGCGCATAAGGGGCCTGACCAAGCAGGCTGATACTCCTGACGCTTTCGATAAGTTCGTCCGGGTCATTCTTGAAGGTCAGATAAACCGGGGAATTGAACCCGGCGGTCGGCGTGTAATCACCCAGACGGCAAACACCGGGAATGCCGTCCAGCGAGTTTTCATTTCGTGAAATGCCCAGCCCGGTACAGATACTTTTGTGGAATGCCGACCGGTTCAATGTATAGACCAGCACATCCCTCTTGTTCAGTTTGTAAGGCTTATGTTCCTGCTCTGGGCACACCGCAGCGATATCATCGGCAGCATGCTCGACAACTTTTCTGGGGCAGCCCAGTCCACATTCCGTCCGGCAATTGACAGCAGATGCACGCTGATCGGTCAGTTGCAGGAACTTCCTTTCAAATCCGTTGAAGTAATCCCAGCCGCCTAACGCATCCTGCCATTCACACCACGGTGCATTCTGCTTCGGGTGCTCTTCCAAAAAATGCCACAGCCGGGTTTCACTCACCGTCATCCTCCGCATCAACGATGATAAAGCCACGACGGATCAGCCACTCTTCCAGAATTTCGGCATCATCATCCCGTTTGAACTGAGCTCGATTACCAGAGCTGAGTGTGACGGTTCGCGGTGTTTTAGAATCGGAAAATTTGATCTGGAAACTGGCTTTGCTCAATCGGCCGCCGTTGGGGATGGTGCGGTCCCGCTCTTCCAGTGAAGCAAAGATATCCTCGGCTTTGCGGATTTCGATCTCTTTGTGTGTTCCGCCACGGAAAATCTGGAACTCTTTGAGACGTACCCAATCGATCCCCTCAACATCATCACAGAGGACGGAAGCCGATCCAGCCTCTCTCAAAGGCTCCAGCGTGAATTTGCTTTTGCCGTCGAAAAACTCGCTGTCACCGAAAAGATGGAGGCCAAACTTGGTGCGGTACAGCTCCTTTTCACCCTTGGAACGGGCATTCATCCGGATCTCACCATTTTCCGGGCTGTAAACGAGCACGTCATATTTTTCCGGGCGATAGAACAAGCTGGAGGACTCACCATCCTTGATGATCGACTCCCGGGTGAATGGCTCTCCATGCCGGACAAGGAACCAGACATAGTCCTCTTTTACATAGATGAAAACCTTGGAAGCCCGGCCACGGCGTTTCTTGGCAAACCATTCATCCAAATCCGCTTCGAGGGCGGCCACGGTTTCTTCGCTCGGTTCTTCAAAATCCGGAATGGTTTCCCGGGTGCATTTGAAATATTCGAATGAGCGCGGGCGGAAAAGGAACTGCTCGGCATGAAGGCGTTCGATGATATTACGGTGCTGTACCCAGACCTGCAGAGCAAGGTCACCGTAAGCGGCATCTTCGGAAATGCTGACATCGATCTCGGTGTCGGCAATGGCCTCCTGTATCAGGTCGAAACCTTCAGGTGTCGACATCTCGTTAATGTAATAGAGCGCTTCCGACATCTCAGGCGGTGTGCTGGTGTTCGGGTTGAGCAGCACGTTACTCATGACTGTGTAGTCCAGTCCGTTTTCAGCGGCTGCCGATGGCAACTCTATCCCTCGCCCGGATAGATATTCGGTGTAGGGCTCAAAAAATGTGATCAGATGGCTCCGGTCGATCTTCCGGAGCATTTCCGGCTTCGAAAAGCGGCGAAGGTTTAAAGTTGCCATTAATTTCTCCTGTTTTTTTAGCTTATAGCTGTCCTTACATAGTGTTCTCTCAAATTCGTTTACGGCCCACCACTTTGCCGAGAATCCTCAGTTCATCCTCAGGTTTGACCCTGATCGGTTTCAGCCTCGGATTCTCCGGGACCAGCTCGATGAGCTCATTATCAATTTTCAGCCTTTTGACCGTGGCTTCATCGTCAAGCAGAGCAATAACGATATCACCGTCTTCGGCAATTGGCTGACGCCTCACAATGATCAGGTCGCCGTCATTGATTCCGGCATCGATCATACTGTCGCCCTGTGTGTACAAGGCAAAGCACTTACCTGATCCGACAACGGATGCTTCCACCAGAACCTCGCCCGTGATGTTCTCATGGGCGAAAATCGGATGACCGGCTGCAACCGTGCCGACAATCGGAACCGCCACAAGGGCGACCGCGTTTGTCTGAGGATGCTTGGTCACGGTCAGACCGCGAGCCTTACCTTCCTCTCTTTTCAAATAACCTTTGCGAACCAGCTGGTTGACCCGGTCATGCACACTGGCGTGACTGATTCCAAATGTTTCGCTCATTTCCTTAACCGTCGGCGGATACCCTTTGGCTGAAACGTACCGGCATATCTCGTCAAGTGTTTCCTGCTGCAACGGCGTAATGTCTTCTTCTCTGTTTCTGCCCATAGCGTACTCCTTCCTTTAAAAGACAGAGAGCCCCAGTTTGGGCCGAATAACATACAAATATAAGACCTTATATCTATCAGGTCAAGAAATCTTATAAATAAAACTTCCGACGGATTGAAGTCCCTCCCGGTAAGTAACCTCCGAAAGTTCCGAGGGTTCGCTTCGGACATGAGTTAGAAACCAGACAATTAGCCGGATGCCAGGCAGAGGCGGTTGTGGGTGCTGAGAAACGCGCATCCCAACCGCCTTTTGTTTTGGCACCCGCAACTTCCCACGTCGGCACCGGCCCAACGGAGGCCCTTATGCTTGATGTGGAATTAGCACCCGAAAACCCTTATTCAAACCAGTTGACCGACGCCCAATTGCCGGATGCTGAAGGCATTAACCCGGAGCAGCGGCTGGATGCCATTGCAGCCATTCTGGCCATTGCTGCCCTCAGGAGTCGGTATCGTAAGGCCAATAATACCAATAACTTAAAGAATGTTGAAGATTCTTCCGGAACCTTCGGAGAAGGACTTGATTCTTCTGCCAGAAAGAGCGTCATTCATGACAACCGAGTCCTGTAAACGAATATAAGGAGTTGAAAATGAATGACTTAAAAAACAGAAAAACGGAGCCGACCAAGACATCTGTGCTGAGGCAACTGGCAACGCTCCAGAGTATGAGCCTTGATCAGCTCAGAGAGAAATGGCTGGACCTTTATGGAACTGAACCACCCCAGTACAAGAAGCAGTTTCTGGTTAAACGGCTGGCGCACCGGATTCAGGAGCTCTTTTACGGCGGCCTGTCGGAGCAGGCCAAGTCCCACCTGAAGAAGGTTGCCGAGACCGATCCGGTGGCTACGGTCATCCGCAAGATCCCGGAGGAAAGAAAATCACAGGAGGCCATCCTGCCCGGCACCCGGTTTGTCCGGATCTGGAACGACCAGCGCTATGAGGTGATCGCCCGGGAAAGCGGCTTTGAGTACGACGGCCGCATCTTCCGGTCGCTGAGCGCCATAGCGAGGGAAATCACAGGCACCCGCTGGAACGGCAAGATCTTTTTCGGCCTGAAGAACAGTCACAGAAAAAAGGAAGGTGGTCCGAATGCTTAATAATAACAACACTCAAAACGGCCTGCGCAAAACACTCCGCTGTGCCATCTATACCCGCAAAAGCCACGAGGAAGGTCTGGATCAGGAATTCAATTCACTCGACGCCCAGAGGGAGGCCGCTGAAGCCTACATCGAAAGTCAGAAGCTGCAGGGATGGAAAGCTATCCCTTACCGATATGATGACGGCGGCTTTTCCGGCGGCACCATGGAACGTCCGGCACTGCAGAGACTGCTGGCGGATATCGATGCCGGTAAGATCGATGTCATCGTTGTTTACAAGATCGACCGGCTATCCCGCTCCCTGCTGGACTTCATGAAGATGATCGAGCTCTTCAATGAAAAGGAAGTGAGCTTTGTATCCGTCACCCAGCACTTCAGCACCACCGACTCGACAGGCCGAATGTTTCTGGGAATCCTGATCACCTTTGCCCAGTACGAACGAGAAGTCATCGGTGAGCGTATCCGGGACAAGGTGGCCGCCGCAAAACGCCGGGGTAAATACTGCGGCGGACCTGCGGTACTCGGTTACGACGTGGACCGGGAAAACAAAAAGCTGCTCATCAACCAGAGCGAGGCACCGCTGGTGAAACTCATCTTCAGGCGATACACGCAGGTGGGATCGGCAAAGAAAGTGGCGCAGGAGCTTAACGAGCAAGGATACAAAACCAAGTCATGGACCACCAAGAAAGGCAAGGAGCGGATCGGTACCGAATGGAACACGGCTCAGGTCTACCGCCTTCTCAATAACAGGCTTTACATCGGAGAGATTGCTTACAAAGGCAAAAACTATCCGGCGGAGCATGATGCTCTGATCGACCAGAACACTTGGGACAAGGTTCAGGCGCTGCTCTCGGAAAACAATCGAACCAAGATGAGCAAGGCCCGGGTGAAAATGGTCTCACCCCTGAGCGGAGTCATCCGGTGCGGACACTGCGACAGCGCCATGGGTATCACCTATACCAACAAAGGCGACCGCCGCTACTCCTATTATATATGTGAAAAGGATACCAAACGTGCCGTCAGTCGGTGTCCCTTGAAGCGGGTTCCTGCCGGAGATATCGAGTCGGTGGTGCTTGATCAGCTGGGAGCGGTATTCAGAACGCCGACCTTGGTGGCTAAGACCTACTTTGCCGCCAGAGAGATCGAGGCCGAAGAACGAGAGCGCCTGCAGGTTCAGAAAAAGGAACTCGAACAATCGCTACAGAACGTCAGGCAGGAAGCCCTGAAACTGATGTCGCCCGATAACGACGATCCCGACCGGAACAGCCGACTGCCCTTGGTCAATCAGCAGGCCGTCGATCTGACCAAACAGCTCACCAATATATCGGCCCGATTGAAGGTGATCGATACCGAGCAGATTTCCGAGGGGGATGTATCGGAGGCTTTTCAGAGCGTGGAAACTTTCTGGGAGGATTTGTTTCCCCTCGAGCGAAACCGACTGATCCAGCTTCTGGTGGAAACCATCGAGATCCGGGAGACAGGAATCGACATGGAACTGAAAACCAACGGCCTCACAAACCTTGTCACCGAGCTGGCTGGTCTGGCCTGTGAAGTCAGGGAAAGGAGTAACAGCTGATGAAGAAGATCAAACCAACCATCAAACTTTCAGACAGTGGGAATCTTCACATCCATATTCCCATGTTCATCCGGAGAATGCGCGGCCGCAAAATGGTATTCACACCTGATACGCTGGACGGTGAAAACGAAGGAATGCCGGAAACGGTGCAGACGGCCATTGTCCAGTCGCTGGCCAGAGCCTTTTCATGGGCGGACATCCTCGAGAGTGGTGAGATCAAGTCCATCAGCGAGCTGGCAAGGGATCTCGATGTGGACTCATCCTACGTCGCCAGAACGCTGAAACTGACCACACTCGCCCCGGACATTATTGAAGCCATCATTAACGGTGAAGAGCCCAGCGGATTATCCCTGTCAAAGCTAGTGAAAACATTCCCGCTCGACTGGAGTGAGCAACGAACATTCTTTGGGTTTTGAATAATAATCCTGCCTCATGGAGAGGCAGGATTATTCACTGCAAAGAAGTCTACTCCGGCTCAATTACGATGTTTTCCAGAAGATTCTTGCTCCGCGAAAAGAGTGCTTTAATTTTCTGAACTTCAAAACTTGGGTTGTTAATACACTGTTCGATGAACCATTGGATATGCTGGCTTTCGTCATTTCGATACTGATTTTCTTGAAATGTTCGCCACCAATCCCATTGGCCATTTTCGTAACTGCGCTGAAAAAGGCAGTCCTTTAATGCTTTATCAACTTCATTAAACTTAGCTAAAAATGACTCGACCTTGTTGACTACTTTCTTCGTGCTTCTTTCATCAATGCTTCCTGATAATACGTGCTCTAAGGTCGCGCAGATTGTATAGCAACCTATTGCTTGTCGGCAGAGCATGTAGTCATTAGAAATCGAATTGGGGTCGTAAATATTCTGATACCTTCCAGAAAAATCTTTAGCGGACAGATTTTTAACGGAATCCCACATTTTTTGTATAAGGTAATTGTAGACCTTCATGACATTGAAGCGCATATCTATCATTTGCCGCAAATATGCATCACACCGCTGTTTAGAACTCGAAATATCGGCAAGATCCTCAAACACCTCACCTAAAAAATCTCGTATCGTCTCCAAATGATTAATTTGATCCCGATGATGTTGAAAGAACAGCGTGTTTTGAAGTGCATTATTCATTTCTGCCACAGAATTAAGCATTTGATCTGCAAAGCTATGGAATTCTCTTAGTACACATTCGGTGTAGTAGTAACTCACCTCATAAAAGATGTTATCAACAATATTGGCAAGACACAGCTCTTCGTGCCCTTGGTGCCCGGAGATACCCCCGCTACCTTTAACCATGGACGACAATGTTCCGTTTTTGTAGCGAACATAATGCTCTGGCGACAGAGACATTTTTAAGACTGTCTTCCCGTAAGTGTTCTCTGTTTTGTCAAGAATTGCATCACGGAGATTTGTGTTGGGAATGACGAGTCGATCGCATCGCGATAAGGAGAATGTATTATCGAAGGATTCAATATTGAATCCCAATCTTCTGATTTGAGGAATTAAACTATTATCCATGTATATACCTATGAAATCTGTTTGTTTTTACGCCGTATGAATCAATCTATCTAAAATAGGCGTTGATAATCGTTAGTCAACGCTTGCTCTCTTTCAGCCGACCTTTGTGTCGGCTTTTTTTATGCCCTGACGAGTGAGTCCAACGAAATTTCACTGAGGGCAGGCAAAAAAAGTTAAAAAATATTTCCCCGCATCATTCAACCAAATCCCCCTCAAATTCAAGGCATTAGCCAATCCAAGCACATCCGCATCGGGTGAAATTTCAGTGGTCCAACGAAATTTCGCCAAAGAAGGGTGACAGGTCTGGTGAACAGAAAATCGTTCACGACCTCACCCGGAGAAATCATGCCGGACCTGTCTTCCGGGAGGTCCTTAACAAAGGAGGTTCGGCATGAACCAGATCAAGAAGACAGAACTAAACGAGCCGCAGCAAAAGCTCATCAAGCTGATGCAGCAAATCAACTTCGGGCGCATTTCCCACATACCGGTCGTGGGCGGTAATCCCGAACTCACCGCAGACACCATCATCGAGCGCGAAATCAAACTGGGCGGCCAGAACGGTAACCGTCCGGAGCTGGCCAAGGATGACTTCACCCTGAAGCAGGAAGTGCTCGCGCTTATCGAACACCTGACCGGCATGGGTGATGGAATCATCCGTCATCTTGAAATCAAGCATGGGCTGCCATTCCTGATCCGCATCGAGGAACGGGCAGCATAACAAACTGAGAATTTAGACACTTCGACAACAAGCTGGACGCAAGGCGGAGGCTGTTGTGGGTGTCGCCGAGCCAAACCTGACCGTGTGTTTATCAGCACGGCAGGTGGCAGAAAAGGCGAACCTGCGACACTCCGCTTGTTGGATCAGCTCCTTCCTCTGTTTCCGGCCCGTGCCGACACCCACGCGGTGCTCCTCCTCGCTCCGAGGAGGACCAAATGTTTTATCGAAATTCCTATGACGGCATCGATGGCTATGCCGCAGACCTTATTCGGCACAAAGCAAGACAACTGGTGGGCAAAGCAGGACTGACAGAAGACGACCGGCAGGATCTCGAGCAGGAACTGATGATCGATCTGCTGGGCAGAATGAAGCACTTCAATCCAGCCAAGGGCAAAAAGACAACCTTCATGACCCGCATCGTTGAGCGGCGGATCTCGACCATTCTGGAAGCACGTTTCGCGCAATGCCGGGACTGGCGCAAATGCACCGCCTCTCTCAACGATCCCATTCCGGGCGGAGATAACGATTCCGCCGAGCGTATCGAGCAGGTCTGCAGTGATGGACAGATGGGACATCACGGCCGTGACACCAACGAGCAACGGCAGAACGACATCCGCTTCGACCTCGAACGGGTCATTGCTGCTCTACCGGAAGACCTGCAGGACCTCTGCGAAAAACTGCAGTCGAGCAACATGGCTGAAATCGCAAGGGAGATGGGCGTTCCGCGCAGCACCCTCTACGGAAAACTGACCAAGCTGCGGGACGCATTCCGGGATGGCGGATTGGAAGAATACCTCTGATCGACCGACGCATCGCCCGGGGTTCCGGTAAGTAAGCATCGTGCCGCATGAAGCGGACGACCGGGGCCTCGGTAAACAGAAAACCTGAGAAACAACAGGAGATTAACAATGGAAACTTACAAGTATCGCTTTGATCAGTCGGTCCCGGCTCAGGACTTGGAAGATACCTTCATGCTGGCGTTGCTGGCTGTGGAAAGCATGTATGGACACTCCAGAGTGAGGATGGAATCCCGCTTCAATCTGGATAAACAGAACCGCACCTGCTTTATCGACGCAGCGACCAAGGTCGGCGGTGATCTGGCGAGCATCTTTACCGGATTCGCCACCAAGGAGTACGGCGAACGAGCTGTAATGATCGACCGTGAACCCGCCGGTAGCGGATGCGCCTGCAATGCAAAGGCACCTTCAGCAATGGAGGTGGCGGTATGAGCGAATTGATGACCACCACGTATTCCATGTGGCGGCTCTTCCGCAATTGCCGCAAGGCTTGTGAATACCGCTACCTGAGGGACCTTGTTCCTCTGGAGCGGGATCACAACCTGGCTTTCGGATCAGTCATTCACGACTGTCTTGAAATCTGGCATGGCCAGCGGGAACTCGAAAAGGTTCTCGAACACATCGATCAGGTCTATGCCAACCGGGCACAGGATGACCATCAGCTCGCGGACTGGCATCTGGCCACCGCCATGATGAGTTCGTATTCGGAGCAGTATCCCGTCGAGGATTTTGACGTGGTCGCTCTGGAGAAGACCTTCGAAGGCCCCATCGTCAATCCGGATACCAACGCCGCATCGAGAAGTTTCGTGCTGGCTGGCAAGGTCGACGGTCTGGTCAAGCAGGATGGCCAATACTTCCTGCTGGAGCACAAGACCGCCTCACAAATCGATGCCGGTTATCTGGAACGGCTTTGGACTGATTTTCAGATCATCATTTATGCGTGGTATCTGGAGCAGACCCTCGGCATCCGTATCTCTGGCATCATCTACAACGTGCTGGTCAAAGCCAAACTGCGCCAGAGCAAAGGTGAAACAGAAGCTGAGTTTGAAACCCGCCGTGCCGAGCTGATCGCCAAATCCAAAACCGGCAAGAGCAGCGCCAAGCGCAAGATGCCCGAGCCGGATGATGCCTTCCAGCAGCGACTCAAAGACAAATACCTCGAACCCGGCATGTTTCACCGGGAGGTGCTCTACATCTCCCGCGATCAATTCGACGAGCTGCGCAGTGAGCTTTGGGAACTATCCAAAGCCATGCTGGATGCCCGCCGCCGCAACACCTTCTACCGCAATACGGCCTTCTGTTTTCAGTATGGACGCGCCTGTCCCTACTTCCCGCTGTGCCGGAGCGGTGAGAACCCCAACGTCATTGAAAACCATTACCAACGGGTGCTCCCGCACGAAGAGCTGCGGGATGGAGCAAGTGAAGATGCTGCCCCTGTTTTTTAACCCAAACCATACAAGGAGATAAATCATGCTTCCAAAAAGCAAAACCAAACCGAAAGCAACCCTGAACGACCTGACCGCACTGGTTTACGGTCCGAGCAAAATCGGCAAGAGCACGTGGTGCTCCCACGCGGAAAACGCCCTGTTTCTCGCCACGGAACCCGGCTTGAACGCCCTCGAAGTGTTCGAAGCGCCCATTACCTGCTGGGACGACCTTCTGCAGGCGTGTGCCGAGATTGCCGATGGCAAACACGACTTCAAAACCATCGTCATCGACACGGTGGATAACGCCTATCGCATGTGTGCGGATTATGTCTGCAAGAAGTTCAAGATTGAGCATGAGTCCGATCTTGGATACGGCAAAGGCTATGCCCTCATCAACAATGAGTTTCAGCGCGTTCTCAACAAACTGGCATTTCTGCCATACGGCCTGATCCTCATTTCCCATTCCCACGAGCGTGACATCGAAACACGCACCGGGAAGCACACACGCATCGTGCCGACTCTGCCGGACAAGGCCCGCAAGCTGGTGACCGGTCTGGTGGACCTGATCCTGTTCTGTGATCTGGACATGAAAACCGGTGACGACGGCAAGCCCATGTATCAGCGGGTGATGCGCACCAAACCAAGCCCCAATTACGACGCCGGAGACCGTACCGGCCGACTTCCGGAGATGATCCCTCTGGATTTCCCAACCTTCCTGAAAGCTTTCAATCAAACGGCTGCCGGTTCAGCGGTGAGTGCCGCCCGGACAAAGTCGGAGCCAGCCACAACGGCTAAACCTCAAAATAAGGAGTAATGACAATGAGTTGGAATAACGATGACACCATGGACCTCGCGCAGTTCGACGATGATTTCGTTTCTGCGGATGTTGAAGAAAAGGACTTTGAATCTGTTCCCGACGGGAAATATCAGGTCAAGGTCGATCGTGTGGAACTGACCCGTTCGGAAACTTCCGGCAATCCCATGCTCAAGTGGGCACTGAAGATTCTGGGTCCCACCCATAAAGGCCGTCTGCTGTGGCGTAACAACGTCATTGCCAGCAAGGACAATGTGAAATGGCTCAAGCAGGATCTCTATACCTGCGGCCTGCAGATGGACAAACTCTCCGATCTCCCGGGCAAACTGGAAACCCTTCTGGATGTCGGGCTCGAGGTGACCAAGCGCACGAAAAACGAATTCGAGAACATCTACTTCAACCGCCGGATTGTGCTTTCGGATGAAGACGCCGCAGCACCGTCGGCCGGTCACGATGTAGACGACATGATTCCGTTTTGAGGACGGGCATGGTTACCGTTGTCGTTGATACCCGGGAACAGGAGCCTTACGGATTTGATTCGGAGTCAGTCGCATCAGTCCGTAAGGCCCTCCCGGCGGGAGATTACTCCATCGAGGGATTCGAGACCCGGGTGGCGGTGGAAAGGAAGTCCATGGCGGATTTTGTTTCCACCATCATCCGAGGCCGAAAGCGTTTTCACAAGGAGCTGGAAAAGCTCCGACATTATGAAGCGGCCTGTGTCGTCGTTGAGGCCAATTACCGGGATATTCTCGGGGCCTGCTACCAGAGCGACGCCCATCCAAACGCCCTCATAGGAACCATCGCCTCCATCATCATCGACTTCGGTGTGCCCGTTTATTTCTGTTCAGACCGTCAGGCAGCCTGCCGGTTTGTTGAAGAGTTTTTAATGCGCTTTCACCGGAGGTTCGCTCAATGCCAAGAAAAACAAACTCCCCGGCAAAACTCCGGGGAAGAATAGAGAGAGTTTATTATGCCGGGCCAAAGTTTTCAGCAGGCCGTTTGCTCACCGCCACAGGAGAGGAAATCCAGTTTGCCGGAAACCTGTTTGCCCGTGAAAATCAGCCCGTGGTCCTTTTGGGGACGTGGGCCACCCATCCGAAATATGGTCGCCAGTTCAAGGTCGATGCCATGGAGCACGATCTTGATCTGAACCCGGAAGGATTGATTCATTATCTGGCCAATCACCCCGACATCAAAGGGATTGGCCCTGCCAAAGCCCGCCTTATAGTCGAAGAGTTCGGCGATTCTTTCGAGGAGACCCTGATTGAATCCCCGGAGCTCATCGCATCAAAAGCCAGAATTTCCCTCGATGCCGCCAATCGCCTGAAGGATGAATGGTGCAAAAACCGCAGCGTCAATGCCGTCTTGGCATGGCTCTCCGCCTTTGGTTTGACCCACCATCAGGTGACCACGCTGGTCGATAAGCTGGGTGGCAACTGTCTGGAGATCCTAAAAGCCGATCCTTACATCCTCATCCGGGAATTGCGGGGATTCGGCTTCAAGAAGGTCGACAAGATTGCCCGCAAGCTGGGTACGCCCAAAGACCACACACCAAGAATCCGTGCCGGTATCCAGTACTGCATGCACGAGGCGCTGGATCAGGGAAACTGCTGGGTCGAATACGAGGACCTTGTTGATCAGGCCAATCTGCTGCTGGTGATGGATAATCTGGACAGCCGCATCCGTATCGAAGCATCGCTGGACAACCTGATCAGTGAAAGACTGCTCTCCTGTGAATCACACGCGGGACGTTTTCTGGTGGCGCTTTCCGATATCCTGAAAATGGAAAAGGACATCGCCGCCATTTTCACCAAGGCGAATGCCTCGAACCCTCATTTCAAATCAACCCGCAACCTGCAGAAGCTGATTCTGCGTCAGGCGGAAACGCTCAACGAAAAACAGCTCGATGCGGTTCACTCTGCTTTGCAGCACTCCATCAGCCTGATCTCCGGTGGAGCCGGATCGGGTAAGAGCTACACCGTATCGGTCATCAACGCGGTATGTGAAGAGTGCGATCTGGAGGTGGTTCTTTCCGCTCCGACAGGTAAAGCGGCCAAGAGACTCGAGGAAGTGAGCGGTCGCACCGGAACCACCATCCATCGCCTGCTTGGCTATGACGGCAAGTCCTTTTCTAAAGACAGCAACAATCCAATCGATGCCGACGTTCTTATCATCGATGAATTTTCCATGGTGGATGTTCCTCTGGCTTGGCACCTTTTCAATGCGGTGGACTTTGCCAGAACGGCCATTGTCATTGTGGGAGACCATAATCAGCTGCCGCCGGTCGGGCCGGGAAATATCCTTCGGGATCTGATTCACTCCAATGCCATCCCCACGGTTATTCTGGATAAGGTGGTCAGGCAGGCCGGTGTGTTGAAGGAAAACAGCACCGCCATTCTCAAAGGCGAAGTCAGAAAGACCAGTGATGCCAGTACACAGGGCTGCCGGGATTGGTATCTGGCGGACCAGTTCACTGACCCGGGTGCCGCCCGAAACTTCCTGCTGGATCTTTTTGAAAAACGACTCGATGCCCTTGGGTTTGATCTGATCAAAGATGTGCAGGTGTTAACCCCGACCCACAAAGGGCCGCTGGGAACCAAATCGCTCAATGAAGATCTGCAGCGGCTTATCCAGAAACGCCTCTGGAACGTGAATGTCCCGGAAACGCAGCCCGGCCGCCGGTCACCATTTCTCAAACACGACAAGGTCATTCAGACACGCAACAACTATGACCTGAACGTCATGAACGGAGCCATCGGTCATGTGGTCGATGTTCTGCCAAACGGCACGCTGCTGATTAATTTCGAGGGTGTGGCGCTTGAGATTGAAAAAGGTTCGCCGAACCTTCAGGACATCCAACTGGCCTATGCGCTGACGATCCACAAAACGCAGGGATCGGAGTTTCCCTGTGCTGTCGTGGTGGTCCACAAGGCGCATTCCTTCATGCATCACCGCAACCTGCTGTACACAGGAGTTACCCGTGCCCGCAAGACTGCGATTGTGCTCGGTGACCGTTGGGGCATCCGTAATTGCGCCAAGAAATGTCAGGTGGATGACCGCAAAACCTTTCTTTCCATTCTCTTGAACAATGTGAATTGCCCTGAAGAGCAGTCAGCTTGTGCGGGGGCATTATGAGCATGGGCGGTTCAGATAATGTCAGAGAATACTACCGCCTGATAACCGAGCTCGATATCGGAGATGTGGCAAGGGATCTTCTGGCCGGAAGGATCACACAGGAATCCCGGCAGCGTCTCCAGTGCAATTGTCCGCACCATCAGAGCCAGTCCCGACGCTCGCTCCATGTGATGCTCGACAAACAGGGTTGGTATTGCTTCGGCTGTGGTGTGGGCGGAGATATTCTTCAGCTTGTCGAGTTTGTTCAATCGGGAACGGTAACGGCCGGTCAAACCGGTCCCATGCCAGATAGTCATCGGCAGGCCCGTGACTTCCTTGCTGGTAAAGCCGGGATGCCGCCATTGTCGCGTTATGGCCTCACACAGGAACGCTTGGAGCAGACGGAAAATGATCGATCGTTTGAGATCCGGGTCAAAGATGCCCTTACCGAACTGGCCCGCTACTATCACCAGCGGCTCAAGGAAAATCAGGAAGCGCTGACCTGGCTGAAGGAAAAGTACGCCATCAGTGATGAGACCATCGACGACCTGCTGATCGGTTTTGCCGACAATGAGTCCGGTGTCATTGCAGCCCTGCGCTCCGGCGAACATGGCTTCAGCAAGCGGGAGCTTTCCGCTACAGGTGCCTTTCGCCCAACCAGTCAGGATGGGTTGAATCCGTTTTTTGAGAAACGCATCATCTTTCCATACTGGAGCCGTGGCCGTGTCGTGTTCATGATCGGCCGCAAGACACCATGGACACCGGATGCAAACTGGGAACAGGGAAAGTACAAGAAGCTTCCGGTTCACGATGAACATCAGCGTCCTTATGTCGCCCGCTTCATCAACAATGCGGTGCTGTTCAATGAAGACTGCCTGCTGGGCAAGCCCGATCACATCATCATTACCGAAGGTGTGACCGATTGCATCGCTCTGATGCAGCAGGGATTTCCCGCGCTCTCTCCTGTAACGGTAAGAATCAGGGCCGCAGACTGGGAACGTCTGGTTCCAAAGATGCGCGGACTCAAGACCGTCTATATCTGTCAGGACAATGAAATCTCGGAGGCCGGGCTCAAGGGAGCCTTGCAGACTGCTCGCACGCTGGCCGAACACAAGATTGATACAAAGCTGGTTACCATTCCTCTGAATGAGCCCCAGCAGCAGGCGCGTCAGGAACTGCAGGAGCGGTTCAACCTGACGGCGGCCGTCGGTCCCCGGGAACTGGCCAAATTACTCGAAGGCCACTCTGCCGAGGATATCCGTGAGGCTGAAACGCTGTTGGCAAATGCCAAGATCGATGTGAACGATTTCTTTGCATCTGGTAATGGTAAGACTGATTTTGAGGGGCTGCTTTCTTTCGCCTGTACGCCGGTGGAGTTCGGCATTCAAAGTCTGCCCGAGGATGCCCCGGAGGAAGAGAGAAACCGCCAGCTCGAGCCGGTTCTGGCCGAAATTTCGGCTCATTCACCACTGGAGCAAAGCCGTCTGCTGAAACTGGTGCAGGAGCGACTGGGTAAAGCGGTTCCAATGGCGACCCTCAAGGAACAGGTACGCTCTGTTCAGCAGAACCGACGGGACAGCGCCAAGAAGGAAAAGAAGAAAGCCAAACGCCTGAGCGGATCACCACCCGGTTCCTGTCGCGCCCGGGTCGATGAGGTGCTGATTGATACGGAGCTGGAAAACGGCGCTCCGGATTACACCGCTGCAGCTGAAGCGGCCTATGACTGGTTTACCGCCAACGGAGCCCAGTTTTTCCACACCCAGACCGGCGAGCCGTTTATGTATTTCGACAACTCCATCTACTGGATGGATTCACCCGATCGTGGACGGAAAAGACAGTATGCGGCCATGCTCTACAAGCACACCGGCATGGTGCCAACATCCAATGGCGGCCGCACCTTTTTCGAGGTATTGCCCAGTCTGGCGATGATTCGTGGTCAGGTGCGCGATCATTTCTCATGGCTCCATTCGGACATTTCCAATTTCACGGTCTATTTCAACCTGAACAATCAGGACCATGAAATTGCCCGGATCACTCCCGACGGCATCGAGATTTTGAAGAACGGTGGGAACGCCGACGGAATTATTCTCGACGGCTCCCGCAAAATGAAGCCGTTGAAGTTTCTGAAGGAAGCCTCTCCTGAGGAAGCCGACAAACTGCTGGTCGACCTTCTGATCAACAATATGACCTGCTCGCAAGGAGACCGCTTTTTGATTCTGTCCTGGCTGACCTGTTTTCTACTGATCGATTTTTCAGGAACCCGTCCCATGACCCGTTTTGAAGGATCGGCCGGTTCGGGCAAGACCACCGCCAGCAAGCTGATTTCGGCGCTGCTTTACGGTGAGCCCCAGCACAAAAAAGCCACCGATGCCGCCAACTATACCGACGGTTCCCAAAACCCGCTGATCGTCCTCGACAATATCGAG
Source organism: Geopsychrobacteraceae bacterium (assembly GCA_963677215.1). Taxonomy (GTDB): domain Bacteria; phylum Desulfobacterota; class Desulfuromonadia; order Desulfuromonadales; family Geopsychrobacteraceae. The sequence continues at coordinate 3,584,431 of OY781919.1, read as the reverse complement.
GTCAAGCAGATGACCGAGGACCTAACCACCTTCATGCTGACCAGCATCACCGGCATTGCCAAAGAGAAACGCAAGAGCGGCACCGACAGCGAAACCGTAACCGAGCGAACCAAATGTCTGCTCAATACCACCGGCATCGAGCCGTTGTGCGGAGAGCTGTCCGAGATCCAGTCCCGCAGCTTTGTAATCAATTTCGATATCGGTAATCAGGGGAACGACTGTTTCATCGAGTCGGATGTGATTGCGGCTCTTCAGCGCAACCGGGACCTGATCATTTCCGCCCTGATGAAACGTACCAGCGAGGTGCTGGCTATGATGAAAGATGGGATGCGGACACAGGCGATGAAGCTGCTGCACGAAGCCCTCGGCAACCATGACAAACGGCGCTGCAACGAATATCTCAGCCTGATGTATCTGATGCTGCTGGCCGGATCGTCTCAGGATCAGATCGAACAGGGAATGTCGACTCTGGCCCCGGCATTTAAGCAGCAGATCCAGACCATCAACCAGACCAGTCGTGAGACCGCCCGGGAATCGAATCATACGGCGACTGCGCTTGCCACCTTGTTCAAGGCATGGCGAACGGCCGTGGAGGCTGACCGGAAAGACATGTACAACGATCGCCGGGTGGATCACATTCAGGAGTTCATTGCCCGTTATCAGGTCCAGCCTGAAGAAGACGGCTGTCTCAAGGAGGTATTGTCCCGGGAATTGTTTGTGGCGCTCAAACGCGTGGCCAGAGATTTCGGTCTGCGCTTTGAAATGGATTCGTCGAGGCAGTTTGCCCAGCGCTTTGCCAATGACCTTGAAACCATCCGCGAAGCAGGATTTGATGTTGTCATCAGCCAAAAACGTTATGGAACCAAGCTCTACACCATCCAATCAGTCGAATAGGCTTCGCCCTTCATACTTTCACCCAGTCAGGCCCGTGGATTCATCTCTGCGGGCTTTTTGTTTATATCCCCGGCCATTCCAACAAAAACAGTTATCCCTCTGCAAAAATGATTAGAAACCGGCATCTGGCTGGTAAAATCATTACAAAGGCCGCCGGTGTAGAAAGACCTTTCTACAATGTAGAATGTCCAGAGAGCACCTTTCTACAGCGCAAGTCGCTGTTATTTATAGCGTTACGAGGCAAGCGTAGAAAGTGTAGAAAGGTTTCAGAGGTTACTCCCCCTTACTGTTCATTTTTTCAAATCATGGGATGAAGGCATACCTGAAAAAAACGGGCTATGCGTGAGTAATATTTCTATACCTTTCTACACTTTCTACAAAAATATCCATAACTAACTGCTATTAATACTGTTAAGAGATGTAGAAAGAGGGTGTAGAAAGGTCTCTGGGCGTAGAAACCCCTTTCTACGCTTTCTACAATCCGACACTCAGGCTCCGGCTCCGGTAAGTAACGGGAAGAAAAATAAACCCGAACTTCCGGAGGTCACCCATGAGCCTTTTACAAACCATGCTCACGCATCTCGATTCCCCTGAGTGTGAGCCTTCTGAACAAGCTCCGCAGCCAACTGAAAACGACACCAGCGCACCGGAGCCCGAGCTTTTTGTATCCACCGATCTGGAGACCGCACAATTCGAGTGGGCCGTCACGTCCGCCAGCGATGTTGTATACAATGGCAAAATCTATCGACGTCTCGAACCGGAGTATTTTGCATGGCTCCGGTCCCGCATGCTGGCAGCCCAGTCCGCTTTCAAAGCCGGTAAACTTCCCGAATCAACATGGGAAAGCTTGAAAAGCAGGTTCAACCCGCTTCAGGAATACGCGGTCCAGAAATTCGGCAAGGAATCTCTACAGCAGGCATCCCGCCAGCTCAGCCCGCAAAATTACCAAGCTCCCCGCCATATCCCGGCAAATCCTGAGAAACCTGCAGAACCTCCCAAGAACAACTGGATTTATCCGCCAAACGAAGCTTGGAATTGTATAGAGCAGGTCAGCTCCGACGCATTGGCCAAGGTTGATGCCATCAAGGAGGAAGCCATGTCCCGACAATGGTCTGAAGCCAGGTTATACCAGAATCAGGGACGATACCGTTTCCCCTGCGGTCAGGACTACGGACTGGTCTGCTTTGTCGGCGGTGACCGAAAGATCGGTGCCGTGACGGAAAGATATATCGAAATCATCCACAGCCCGGATACACCGCGTCCCAGCACGCTCAGGTTTCATAACCCGGATGTTCCGCAGCCGTGGTTGAAGAAAGTGGAGAGTAACCATGAGCATTAAGAAATACGCCAATGCCGAACACATCCTGCCGCGAGAGCTGCTCAAGGAGGTGCAGAAGTATCATTCCGGTATTCTTTGGATTCCAGCGCCGGGCAGTTTTTACAAGGAACGCAGACAGCTGGTCATCGCCCTGAAAAGTCAGGGAATCGAAACCGATGAAATTGCCAGCCTTGCCGGTATCACACGTCGCCGGGTCAATCAGATCCTTGCGGACCACAGAAAAGAAACCGATACCCGACAGGTTGAGGACTCTTCCGGTATGTAAGGCTTGAGGTGCGGGAAAACGGGCTAAATCTGCCTTCCGCCCCGAACCCCGACTTAGCAAAACGAAAATGAAGAACCGGAGATAAGCCTTGGCGATATCGAAAACAGACAAAAGCAGCTTGGATCGATGGCATCGGAATGAGGGTAAAGCCGAACACTCCGAGGCCATGAAAAACAAGGTCGAAGCCATGCAGGGGAACCTTCAAACCCTCAAGCATGGCATCTTTGCCGACCGCTGCCTGACTCCGGAAGAAAAGGTCATGTTCGACAGCATCATCGAAAAGCTGCACGAGGACTTTCAGTTCAACAAATCCAGCGACTTCCTGCAGGTCGAGCTGGTGGGCATCTACTCGGTGAAGCTGGTCCGGGCACAGATCGAAGGAAACACACAGGCGGCAGAGAGTCTCGACCGGATGATCCGCTGTCACATGAAGGATCTCAAGACCACCAAGATTGCCCGTGAGGGTGAGGAACCGAAAGGTCCGCAGACTTCTCCTGCCGAATGGGCCTCCGCGCTTCTTGAAAAAGTGAGTGAAGCCGCCGCCCAGAAGACCGCTTCCGTGAAAAAGCCGAAAAAAAGTTCAGATAACACCAGAGCCTCAAAAAGAAAGAGCGCGAAGGATTAGGCAGTTATGGAGGCTCAAGATGACAGGAATTTCAGATAAGACGTGTTCCCGGAAATTTCAGTTAAATAAAATTTCTCGAATGGAAGGTGCGATCCATCGATTCAGCATCGGTTCCCTCCAATCCTATGCGCATAAGACCATACACAAGAAAATCAACTTTATTGGCTTATGCGCACATAACGCCATAAATCCCAAAGTGGCCTGTATGGCCTTGTTCGCGCATAACGGCATACGGCGCAATTTTAATATGCGCCCCGGGAACGAAAAAGGAGCAGCAGGAGCCGCTCCGGATGTTCAGGTCAAAGATGCTGTCACAGTCTTTCAAGGGCATCCTCGAGCTGGCCATCGACAAGGTGGGTGTAAATCTGAGTCGTTGAAATATCCCGGTGCCCCAGCGCTCTCTGCACGACAAGCAGGTCACTGGTGGCTCCGTAAAGGTGGGTTGCAAAGGTATGCCGCAGACCATGCGGAGTCAGGTTCTTTTCAATTCCTGCCTTCCTTAGCCACAAGGCTATTCGGTTGGCTATCTGCCGCTGGCAAAGACGTGTTCCTCTATTGGAAAGAAACAATGCGCTGCATGGCGCTGTGCTTTGCCGGGTTCGTTCTTTCAAATATCTTTTCAGCAGGATGCGGAGGTCGGTTTTTATGAACTTGACCTGCACCACATTCCCTTTGGCTCTGACTCTCAGGTGCTTTGCATCGAGGTCGATATCGTCGACGTCCAGCGCCTCGAGCTCACCGATACGGATGCCGGTACCGAGCAGGACTTCGATCATGACCCGGTCCCGCATTCCGGCAAAGCCCGTGCGGCCTTTTACCTCTTTCAGCAATGCCTTCTTTTCTGAAGCTGTAAGAAACACCGGCGGCTTCTGCGCCAGCCTTTTCATGCGAACCGTCCGGGCCGGGTTTTCAGATGTAAGCCCGGCATCGGTTGTCCATGTGAAGAATGAGCGGACCGCCGCCTTCAACCGATGCACCGATGCCGGTGACCGTGCTCCTGAGTCTGTGGTCAAAAGCTCTGGCGAGGATAAGGTCCTGTCCAACAGGCCGGGTGTCACATCTTGGCAGCAGAGCCCGGGCTGGAAGGATTCCGCCACACAGGCCACCAGTCGCAGATCACGACGGTATGCGGTCATAGTCCCGGCTGCTTTGTTTTCGGCCGACAGGTGGGCACAGAACCGTTCTATGGCCGCTTCCAGTCGATCACTGCTGTTCGGCATCGGTCACCTCCGTTTGCTTGCTGTGTCCCATCGGGGTGCTTTTGGGCAGCGGCAGCTCATCGATAAGTCCGGTATCCTTGGCCCAGACCAGCATCATCCGGAACACGCGGATGGTCTTGGCGACGGTTCTCTCGGCCCGGGCATTGCCGTTTCCGAGCTTCAGCAGCGCATCGCATTTGAGGAATTTTCCAACCTGAGTGATACGCAGCTCCTGAAGCTTCTTGTCCTTGCCGAAGTATCCCTCGATGAGATCGAGGTCCTTCCGGTAGGTGTAGAGCGTCCGTTCCTTTTTGCCGTTCTCCCGAAGATGGTTGATGAAGGCGGCTGTGGTTTCATGAATGGTCATTTCTGTCATGGCATTAACTCCTTTGTTTTTGAAGCCGGTGGCTTAACCCAGAAACTCATCGATCTGCTGGAGCAGCTCTTCGACATGCCCGAGCGACCCGACGTGCGCCCAGTTGATATTCGATTGCCCGGCATCTGCGGCCAGCTTCTGCTGAATCCGTTGGATGTACTCGGCAATGTTGTCCTGGCGCTTTTTGTAGGCCGTTCTGGCGTCGTCGCTGTTTTTTACCTGTTTCATGGGGCGTCTCCTGCTTCGGTTTATGGTTCTGCGGGACCGTCCCGCGTCATGTCCAATGACGCTTATATCCTCTTGGAAATCAAGTGTTTGCAGAGATGTTTCTGCATTAATTCAACAACCCTAAAACAAAGGAGCGCAACATGTTAAAGAAAGCACTCGAATGGGTAATCCCATTGACGCTGGCCGGTATGGTTGCTGGCTGCGCCACGTACAGGCCGCCTGAGCAGATTCAGTCGGCAACATCCACCCTGAACCGTTACACGCCGGAATATGTCCGGGAGGCAAACAAGGCTCTGGTCGAATCCAACCACCCGGATGCAGAGCGTCTGGTCGGAATCGGCCTGCGTCTGCAGAAAGCCATTGATTCCCTGGATAGCTGGGCGAACACAAACCCGGAGGACAGTGAACAATGAAACAAATACTTGAACAAAACAGCGATGCGATCCGGGAGGCCGGTCAGGCGCTGGTCGATATCGGCTCCGAGCTGGCGGCCGGGCGCATTGACGACGCATTCGAACGTATGGAAGCCGCCCGGCAGAAATACGTGGAATGGCAGGAACTCGATCAGGCCATTCTGGATATCGAGGAAGCTGTCAGTAAGAGGACGAACACATTGGCGGTCCAGCAGATCCTCACAGAGCTGATCTCATCGGTTCTTGGAATTGCCATCCGCAAAGGAATGCATTGATGGGTGTCTCTGATAAGGAGCGCAGGCTGGCCGAAACACTCCGTGACCCGGTCTTGTGGGGACAAGCATATCTCTACAACCGGGACGGTTCGGCTCGGTCGTATTGGGGCCATCAGAAGGAAGACCTCCGCTGCTCCCACAAAAACATCATCCACCTCGATGGCCGTGATGTTGGCAAGTCGATCGTGCTCTCAACGGATGCACTGCACTATGCCTTCACGACTCGCGGCGGACAGGGATTGATTGCCGCTCCTCATCAGGGACATCTGGACACGGTCATCGAGGAAATCGAGTATCAGCTGGATCACAATGAAGACCTGATGAACAGCATTGCACTCTCGAAATACGGCAAGCCGAAAATCACCCGGAAGCCGTATTTCCGGCTGGAGTTTACCAATGGATCGGTTCTCTATTTCCGCCCGGCCGGTGCCTATGGCGATGCTTTCCGCTCGCTTCATGTCGGCCGGATCTGGGTGGATGAAGGAGCGTGGCTTTCCGAACGTGCATGGAAGGCTCTCAGACAATGCCTGAAAACAGGCGGCCGTCTGAAAATCTATTCCACCCCCAACGGCCTGCGAAACACTACCTACTATCGACTGACCATGTCGGAACAGTTCAAAGTGTTTCGCTGGGCATCGTGGCTCAACCCGTTCTGGACCACTGAACGGGAGTCGGAGCTGCTGGAGTTCTACGGTGGTAAAGATACCTCGGGCTGGCAGCATGAGGTCGCCGGGGAACACGGAAAGCCATCCTACGGGACATTCAACGTGGAGCAGTTCAATCTCTGCCGACAGGAATTGCTGGAATATCAGAAGATCACCATTACCGATACCGAACTGCGCGATTGTGAAACGGAGGAAGCCGCCTATGACCGGCTTGAACTGTTGCTCAACCTCACGCCCCGAACCGGACTGTTCTGGATTGGCGGAGACCTTGGATATACCAATGACCCGACCGAGCTGGTTATCTTTCAGGAAGCCGAGGTGGGTGATCGAAGCATCCTGAAACTGGTGCTGCGCATTCACATGGAACATGTATCGTATCCGCACATCGCCCAGACCATCGCACTGCTCGAACGTTATTTCACCCCGGCGGGAATCGGCGTGGACAATGGCGGCAACGGTCTGGCCGTTGTTCAGGAACTGCTGACCCTAGACAAATACAAAGAGCTGGAGCTTGAAGGCCGACTCAAAGGCTTTGACTTCGGCGGCATGACCCGGCTCACCGTCCGCGACGGCAAAGAAATCAAAAAGCGGACAAAGGAGCTGATGACCAGCCTGATCAATGGTGCCCTTCAGCGCAAACAGATCATCTTCCCGTCAGACGATCTGGAAATTGAAGACCAGTTCACCACCCAGACTTACACCCTGCGGGACGGTAAGATTATCTACTCCAAAGGCAACGACCACATCATCGACGCGGTTCGCTGTGCCATGCTCATTCGGGAGCAAGGCAACCTCGACCTTGCCGGTGAAGAGACCGTTTGGCTCAAGCCTGTCCTGACTGAGCCGGTCTTTATTTAACCCGCCTTTCCGACGTTTTTCTTCTCCCTCCGGTAAGTAATCCCAGTGTTGCCGCGATCGCCCCACAGCGGGGAGATGTGTGGCCGTTAAACCGGAAACAACCCGAGAGGATTACGTGGATACAAACGCCCAGCCAGATACCGAGCATCCTGACAACGAATCCAGTGGATACGCCATTGTGCCTATGGCCGCAGCGGCAGCCCTCGACGCATCAGCCTTCAGCAAGGTAAACGCGTCGGACGCGGTTCCGGCCACATGGGAAGAGCGAGCCAGAAAGGCTTGGGAATACTATGTCGAAGAGCCGTTGGTAAAGAACTGTGTCAATTCATGGCGCACCTTTGCGGTCGGGGATGAGATCAAAATCACCAGCGATGACGAGACGCTGAAAGATGGTGCGGTCAATGCCGCGTGGCGACTCAATGTCTCGGAGTTCATAAAGGACATGATCCTTCAGCTGTTGGTCAAAGGCGACGCGGTCGGTTTCAAACGATACGCAACTTCCGGTCAGGACATCGAGGAAGTGGTATGCGTCAATCCGGTTTCGGTGAAGGTGAAGTATGCCCAAGGCGAGCTCATCGAAGCCAAGCAATATGCCGAAGATTCAGGATCGGCCAGCGACCCCATCGACCTTCCGGTGGATCAGGTCATCCACTTGAAATGGGATGCCCCGGGCTTTTCACCAAGAGGCAACTCACTTGTTTTGCCCGCCTTTCAAGCCATTGAACTGCTGCGTGACTACCGTCGCGCCGAACAGGCTATTGCCAAGCGCTGGGCCACGCCGTTCCGGCTCCTCAAAGTGGGCGGTGCCTTCGGCCAGAAGATGGTGATGCCCGACCAGCGGATGCTGGAACAGGTCCGCGACATGGTCAACAAGATGGATATGAAAAGCGGCCTTGTGGTCCCGTTCTATGTGAATGTGGAAACTCATGGCACCGATGGCCAGGTACTCAACGTCGAGGACAAGGTCAAGGAGGTCAAAGAAGACATTGTGGTGGCACTGGGCCTTTCCCGGTCCTTGGTGACCGGTGACGGTCCCAACTTTGCCACGGCCTCGGTAAGCATGCAGAAAATGATGGTCATGATCCGGGAGATCAAACAGGCCGCCCGCAAACTGCTCGACTGGGTTTTCGATGACTGGATGGAACTGAAAGGCCATGCCGACAAGTCCCTGCAATTCATATTCAACGACCTCGATCCAAGCGATGCCGTTGACTTCAAGAAACTGCTCATCGAGCTTTATGACCGCAAACTGATCAGCCGTTCCAGCCTGCAGCTCAAGATGGATCTGGACCCGGATATAGAAGCTGCCAACCGCGAGACCGAGCGCAAGAACATCGACCTGATGGATGAAAAGCAGGTGAAGCCGGTCGTCGATATGGTGGTGTCTGGAATCATGAGTGTGCCCAGCGCCAGAAAGATGCTCGGCATTCCTGCTGACGGCAATGATCTCGATACCGAAGCCCACATTCACTATACAGAGGAGCTGGAAGCAACAGCGGCAACTTCCCTGTGTGATGAGTGCAGCCATTTCAACCCCGACTCCAACCGCTGCCGGGTACACAACACCGAGCGCACCTTCGATTCCCCGGCCTGCAGATTCATTGACCGCCGGGAATCCTGATCATGCCTTCCGACCTTAAAGAGCGTATTCAGGCGGCAACACTCAAAAGCCTGAAATCCCGCAACCGCTACAACGATTCTATTACCGCCCAGCTGACTCAGTCTCTCAACAAGGCTGAACAGGAGGTGGCTCAGGCCATTTTGAAATACCGCAGTCTGGGATCTCTGCCGGACAACAAGCTGGCTGCTTTGAAAGGTCTGGAAAAGTTGCAGGGCGAGCTGGACGATGTTCTGCGCCAGTTGAAACGGGACCAGACACTTGTCTTCCGTAAAAGCACCAAGGACGCTTTCAAGGGCGGCATCGCTCAGGGTATCACCGAACTGAAATCCGCATCACTGCCTTTCTATGCCGACCTCAAGCCTGATGGCATCGATAAACTTGCCACAAAGGTGTTCACCATCGTCGACACCAATGCCCTCGACTTCATGACACAGTACAACCTGACGCTTGCCGGGGATGTTCACCGTGAGTTGTCGGATGGTATCAAGCGGACGATCCTGAGCGGGATAGCCACTGGCAAAGGCGCGGATGATATTGTCCGGGACCTCGGCAAAGTTATCATCGACAAAGACTCATTCCGGCAGGCTGGCAGTCGCGTGTTCAGCAAGGCGCAGTACCGCATGGAGATGATCGCCCGGACTGAGGTGTTACGGGCGCATAACATGGGGCGGATGAAATTCCATGAGCGAGTCGGTGTGCAAAGACTTGAATGGATGGCTATGAATGACGAGAGAACCTGCCCGGTGTGTGGCCCTCTCGACGGTAAGACCTTTCTCATCGACAAATTCCCCCAACAACCCGCACATCCGCATTGCCGCTGCACAAACCTTGTCGCGTGGCCCATGAGCATCTGTGGCTCCGACTTGTCCGCACAAGCGGCACCCAAAGCTTCACAGGGCGATGCCTGTATACTGCCCCCACATGCGCTGGAGGGAATGGCCGATGCACAGGCAAAAGAGAACGCCAAACTGAAGGAGGCATTTGAAAACGGAAACGCCGATGAACTTACGGCTCTCACGGTAAAACAGCTCCAGACACTTTCCAAAGAGAACGGCATCTCCATTGCCCGCACCAAGGCCGATTTCATCAAACTGCTCGATCAGGCAGAACCGGGCATAGACCACAGCACGCTTTCAGGAGCGGCACTGAAAGCAAAGCTCAAGGAGCACAAAATCGGCCTGCTCCGGACAAAGGAAGATCTGATCGGACTGTTGGCTCAAAAGCAGGCGGAACTCAAGCAGGCAAAGCTCGTCGCCCAGCAGATGTCCAAATTGCCACCGGTGGAAGGACTCGAGGGCATGCCGGTATCCCAGCTCAAAGAGATGGCCAAAAGCAACGGCATCTCCCTGAATATGACCAAGCAGGAGACCATCGAGTTACTGGACAAACTCGAGCCGGGCATCGATCACACCTCCCTGAAAGGAAAGGAACTGCTGGCAAAGAAAAAACAGTACGGAATCGGTGTCCTGAAAAACAAGCAGCAGCTCGTTGAGGCACTCCAGAAAAAGGCCGGAACGGATCTGGCGGAATCAGCCAAAAAGAAAGCCGCCGATGAAGCCAAACAGCTTTTGGTGAAAAAGCAGAAGGAACTGGTCGAAAAGGCTGCGGCCGGAGTTCAGCTCCCGGAATCCCCGTTGGACTACACAGGTTTTATCAGCCAGGTATCCGATGCGGAAAAAGCTCTGGCATCAGCCAAAGATCTTCCTCAAGAGTTGCTTGCCGGACACGCCAAGGAAATTGCTCTGAAAAAGCAGCTCTTTCAGGAGCAGATTACCAAGCTCAAGTCGTCGGAACTCAAATCCATCGCCAAAGATACGCAGCTCAAACACTGGCAATGGGCAAGCAAAGATGACCTCGTCACGCTCTTTACTGAAACTGACCCCGGGAAGATCGGAGAAGCGCAATCCAATATCGAGAGTAAATGGCAGAAATGGGCTGAAAAGCATGGCGGCAAAAAAGCGAAGACGGCTCCTGCAAAAGAGAAAAAACCAGCGCCTAAACCATCTGTTGAACCCAAAGCCAAACCACCGTCCTTTGTCCAGAAAGGTGCTGAATTTGAAAACGCCGACCAGAAATGGAATGAAAAATCTGCGTCCGGAAAATTCAATAAGTCAGGCAAGGCCAATGTCGGCGGAGCACATGAAAAAGAGTTCTGGACTGATGAGAACGGCGATAAATGGCTATTCAAACCGGCCAAAAACTCCAAAGACAACTTTATCGCTCATGGTGAGGAGGCCGCATACAGAATCGGTCGTCTGATCGATCCCGATGCAATCGAGGTGCGGAACATCCAGCTGAACGGCAGGACCGGTTCCATTCAGAAATGGCGCACAGACCTGAAGTCAGAAATCGACTTCAGGAATATACTGCCGGAGGATCTGACCACCGTTGAGCTTGAACAGCTGCAGCGGGAACATGTGATTGACTGGCTTATCGCCAACCATGACGGGCACTCAAAACAGTTCATCCGTGGAAGAAACGGTCATGTCTATGGCATTGACAAGGGGCAGGCTTTCAAACATCTCGGCAAGGACAGCCTTTCTCTGGATTACCATCCCAACAGCGCCTTTGGTGAAGAGGAGCCTTTTTACAACAAGGTCTTTCGGGCAGCCAAGGACGGCAAGGTCAACTTCGACCCTCAGGTCACCCTGAAATACATTCAGGAAGTCGAAAAGATATCTGACGACACTTATCTCGATATCATCCGGCCCTATGCCGAGGGACGTTTTGGAAAAGATAAAATCGGGTTGGATAAATTCTATGAGCAGGCGCTTCAGCGCAAACATGACCTGCGGAAGGATTTCGAGCGATATTACGGTGAGGTTTTAGGACGGAAAGATTTCAGCTTCTCCTCACTGCAGACAAAGCCCGGGATCAAAAAGCTCCTGCAGGATGCGGATGAGAAAATCATCGATGATGCCGGTAAACTTGGATGGCAGGGCAAAACGCTGCCGTTTGACAGTGGCGATGTCGAAGACCAGAATGCGCTGATATTCACAGAGACCTTCAAAGGCAAACAACGAACCGTTGTCAAAATGAAGATCCGGCCGGATACGGATTCCAAAATCACCGCACTGCTTCGGGAACAGCTGGACCTTGTCGAAATCAAGAAAGGCCAGCCTCTGGCAGATGACACCTTTTTTCCGACCATTCTGGAAGCCGTTAAGAACGTGAACTTTCATGTCGGTGACGGGAACTATAACCGGACCAAGCTGGCGAAGGCGGAGAAACTTCGAACCCGACTGCTTGTGCTCGCCCGCAGCAAAGATCCGGAAGTCAAAAAGATGGCCGACAGCTACATCAAATGGCTGGACGAGATCAAAGAGGCGGTCGACTGGGACCGCCCCACCAATGGAGTTTTTGAACAATACCTTCCTGAACTGCCGAAGCAGGCCAAGCCCAAGAAACCCGACTTCAAGGTCACCAGAGGCAAAGTCACTCACACCAAACGGCACATCAGTGGCGGCAAGATCACCGTCGAGATGGATGATGTCGATAATTACGGGATGTTCAACCGGGACTCGAGGATGCAGGACGGCCTCCAATTCACCGCCGAGTTTGACGATGGCACTCGTCTGAAATACCGACCATGGGACAATACAAACCTTTATGCACAGCGAGGAGAGCTGGAGATTGTGATCGATGGGGATGCCAGCGGCAAGAAGGTCGAAGCTCTGATGACCAAACTGGAGAAACTCGGGATCGATGCACGTATCTCTTCACCCGAAAATGCCGAGCAGATGTATCTGGAAAAGATGGCATACATTCGAAAAGTGGATCACACCGCAGAATACAAACGCCTCCAAAAAAGTCTGGATGACCGCGATGCTTCCGTAAATGAGCGGGTGCAGACTCTTCGTGGCTTCTGGCAGAAGGAACTGAATGTCGATGATATCACCAAGCTACCGGATTATGACCCGATGGGCGCATATCAGGCCGGGTTTCTCGATCGCGGCCTAAAAGGAGGATACCGCCACCAGTACCGGTTCGACATCACCGAAGAGGATCTGGAAAAAAAGATGAAGGATTACTCCTTGGTCCACCGCCTGACCAACAATGAAGGCATGTCCGGGTTCGTCGAAACCATCCTTGAAAACAACGGTGCCATGGTCAGTACGGTCGAAAAGATGCGCATGGGAGTTCCGCCCGGCGGTATGTCTCCAGTGGCCGACATGCAGACAGGCGGAGCCAGTTATTTCTTTACCCGGATTCAGAAAAAGCCAACCCGCGACGCTCCTCCGGCCCTTTATTTCAAAAAGAGCATGTTGCGGCGCATGGATGCGATCAGCTACAGCCACGATGCCTATGGCAAGGTTGTGGACGATTACGTCCGGAAAAACCGTGGAAATAACATCGACGATTGGAAAAATTTTTCAGGCAAGAGCGGCAATGAGACCATCTTCAAGTATTCGGTGACGCTGCTGGATAATATCGAATACATCGTCGCTAATTCAGCCGCCGAGCGTCAGAAGATTATCAAGAGCTTCACCTCCCGTGGGATCAAGAAACTGCCCGACGGCCGCAAGGTGGAAGACATCGTCCATACACCGAGCACATGGAACACGAGGAAATGATATGGAAAACATAATTGCAGAGGAAAAAGCCCGAATCCAGAAGCAGCTTCATTGGTTCAATGAACGTGGCTGCCGTTTGCAGATCCGGGAACGTGGCGGTGAAACATTTATCGACACGATTACCGCAGAGCTGACGGTCACAAGGATTGCACCGCACTTCGATGCTTCAGGGAAAATCATCCGAACGGACTTCTGGCTACTATGGAAGGAGCTCGGTTATCAGGAAGGCTTCAATTACAGCCATACGATCAAAGTCGTCAATGTATCCGTGGATGACACGCTGACAGCGCAATCAGCTGGAGCTGAGATCAATGCGTGGCTGATTGTCGAGCTGACCGATGATTTGGACCGTATTTACCACCTTGAAATGATCGAGCCCGTTTCTGAACCGGCTCATGCCAAACAGTGGGAGGCATGGCTGGCATTCAGAAAAAACAACCGGGATTTGTTCCAGCACATCGATTCCGAGATCCTTGCCGAACACATCAAGATTGCGGAGGACTGGCAGTGAAGCTGAGATACATGATCGATTCCATCCTCGTTGATCCCAAAGCGGCAGTTCCAGAATATCGGCCTGTCGGTGTTTGGGTGCAAGGTCCCGGTCCGGGCCTCGATGTTGAAATGTTCTATCCGGACTCCAGCCGAGGCTACATTCAGGATCGTCGTGAACAGGCAGACTGGGTTATCAATCGTCTGGTTGAAAGCGGTGTTTTGACCCTCCCGGATGATTTTCTGGAGTATCACCGCCAGAGCCGATCTCCCTATGACGGCGTGTTTTCCGAACCGGTCGAAACAGAGGAATACCCGTCCGTAACCGCCTGTAGTCTTGCTGTTTTGCAGTCTTTGAAGATTCCCGCCTAAAAAAGCAGACGCCATTCCGACACATTTCAAAGCCTTCCGGTAAGTAATCGCTGAAACCTCCCGCTCGCCCGGTGCGATCGGGGCAAATAACAGTGATTGAACCGGAGAATTTGATGGAAATGTTTGCCACTGACCTGGAAAGGCTGGCGTTCCTCCTTGAGGCAGATGCGGCGCTCGCTATCGATCCCGACGAGCTCGGGACCGATGCAGCCGAACAGAAGGCTCCTGAAGAGCAGCCCCCGGAGAAACGCCCCAAGTACATCACCAATTACATCGGCAGCAAACAGAAACTGGTCGACTGGATCTGGCGTAACACCCCGGACGGAGTTTCCTCTGTTCTGGATGCCTTTTCCGGCTCGGCCGTTGTTGCTTACATGTACAAATCCAAAGGGCTGCGAGTTTTTGCCAACGACCGTCTTCGTTACAGTCACCACGCAGCCAGAGCCATTATTGAAAACAGTTCGACGAGGCTGTCCGAAGCAGAGATCGAAAAGCTGCTGGCGGACAATCCCAAGGCCAAGACCTTTGTTCAGGACAATTTCAAAGGGATTTTCTTTGCCAAAGGCGTGCATGCGGTCATCGACTCGTTGAGGGCCAATTGCGACGACTTGTCCGGATACAAAAAGGATATCGCGCTGTTTGCTCTTGGTAAAACCTGCATGAGCGGCAAAGGCGGCTTCGGCCACTTCTCGTCTTCCACCGATTACGGAAAACGGCAGGACACGCCTGAAGAATTCAAAAAACGCCTGAAAGCGAATATCGAGCGGATCAACGCACTGATATTCGATAACGGCAAGGAGAACAAAGCCTATCGCGGGGATGTTAACGAGATCCTTCCTAAGGTGAAGGCTGACCTCGCTTACTTTGACCCGCCTTATGCCACCGAGTTTTCGACCACCAATTACGAAAAAGCCTATCACTTTGTCGAAGGGCTGATGACCTATTGGGACGGTCTGACCATCAAGGCGGACACCAAGGTCAAAAACTACGAAACCAGTCATGTGACGGTCACCAAGGGTAACGCCTCCGACTTCTTTCAGGAGTTTCTCGGCAACGCCACCCACATCCCGCACTGGCTTATTTCATACCGCGACCACGCCTATCCAAACGAACAGCAGATGAAAAAGATCATCGGCGGTCTGGGGCGTCAGAGTCGAATGAAAACCAAGGACCACAAGTATTCGATCACCTCCAAGCATGGCGAGGCTTCCAGTGCCAAGGAACGCCTTTTCGTTTGCCTGAAAGGAAACCAATCCCGTGCGGATACTGATCAGGCGGCAAAGCCTGTTCCGATGGCTGCCGCAGCCAATATCCATACATCCATCCCGGTGGAGCTCTGCCTCGATGAAAATGCGGGACTGAACGCCGAAGCGATGAGCGGAGGTCTGCCGGGTGATCCCCAGTTTACCTTCATCCTCTGCCGAACCGGCACCAATCGGAATGGTGACCATTTCACCGCCGAGGAGCTCGCCGCAAGGCACATGACCGTCATCAACAAGAAAGTCGATCTTCAGCACTCGCAGGAGTTCGGCGACATCGTCGGTGGGATTGTGGCGGCCGACTATCTGGAGGATGAAATCGGCGGCCGGGTCGAATGCGTGGGTGAGCTCTATACCGGTGATACGCCTAATGCCCAGCTGGCCTACAAGCTCATGAAGCGAGGCATCATCACGCAGGTATCGATGGAGTGTGACTATGAAGAAGGTGAATGCTCCGTCTGCCACAAGCGCTTCAAGAGCAAAGCCGATTACTGCACCCACCTCAGAAAATTTAAGGGCCGTGAACTCGATGGGAAACCCGTCTTCGAGATTCTTCACGGCGTGACTTTTACGGGCCTGGGCCTGCTGGACCGCAAAGGGGCAGATGAAAATGCCCGCATTCTGCAGGTGGCGTCGGTTCAGGAACCATCTGTTGAACACCAACCCAAAGGAGATCCAACTATGGACGAAAAAACCAAGAAACCAGATGAGTCGTCCGCCGACGCCGCTAAGAAAAAACAGGAACGGCAGGAAGACAATCCGGCTCCCGGAGGCGAGCTGGAAAAGGAAAACCGCCAGCTGAAAGCTCAGGTGGCCGAACTTCAGAAACGTATTCAGGAGCTGGAGGCCGAACAAAAGGCTGCCGCTTCGAAAGCCCGCGCTCACAAGCTGATCTCAAAGCTCGAAAAGCAAGGCATGGATTTCGGCGAGGACCGCGACACCGAACTCAAGCGTCTGGCGGAACTGTCTGACGACGCTTTTGCCGCCACCGAGGCCGCCTATGAAAAGATGGCCAAAAGCCACAAGGCGGATGCCAAGGCTCAGCCGGAAGCGGAAAAAGAGCCTGAAAAGCAGAAGTCCAAAGCATCCAGCGAAACACCCTTGCGCAGTTCCGCCGGGGTGAGACCGCACGACGTGGATGACCGCAAGCTCTCCCTCGAGGATCGCCTGCGCAGCGGCTTCATGGCTGCCTACAACAACCGTGTCGGTAACGAATCGAACGAAATCGTGGAAATCAACTAACAAGGAGAAGAGCTATGTCTTTTATCAATCCATGTCACAGGGGCCTCGCTTACGGTGACGGCTATATGCAGGGCGATGGCCAGCTCGGCCATTTGGTGAGTCTGGCGGGAAACGATCTGTTTTCAGTCAACACCGATCCGGAGGTCCGTTCTTTCGGCATCCTGATCAAGGATTACGCAGGCGGTGAAATGCCCGGCATCTACTGCAACGGCGGTGTGTACGAAACGGATGTCTTCGAAGGGACGATCAATCCCGGGGACGACCTGAAAGTATCGGCCACCGGCAAATTGACC
Source organism: Geopsychrobacteraceae bacterium (assembly GCA_963677215.1). Lineage (GTDB taxonomy): Bacteria > Desulfobacterota > Desulfuromonadia > Desulfuromonadales > Geopsychrobacteraceae. The sequence goes on along the minus strand of OY781919.1, from coordinate 3,567,444 downwards.
GGCGGAAACATCGGGAATGACGAGTTTGTTATCGCTCAGGCCATTTCCGTCCAGAGCGGCGTTTTGAAATTCAAACTGCTTATTTAACCACAGGAGCTGTACACATGAAGAACAACCCAATGAACATTCACAGCCAGGAATACATGGAGACCATGGCAAGGCTCATGAGTGAAGCTCTTGAGTCCCCGGAAGGGATGCAGGCGTTGGCTGCTGCAATTGCCGCTCCGATCGAACAGGAGATCCGGCGCAAGGAAATCTCCTCGCTGCTGCTGACTAAACACACGCTGCCCAAGGGTGAACGTCCGCTTTATCAAAAAAAGCCGACCGTCAAAGCCCACTGGATCAGTAAGGACGGTGAAGCGCAGGAACAGGAAATCGGCAAGGATGAAGTCGAGTTTCCGACCAACCGTATCCACTCCAATCCGATGGTGGACATCTCCGTCCTCAAGAACGGCAACATTGGCACTCTGATGGATATCCAGACCAGCGCCTCGGATGCCATTCGAAAAGAGATGGACCGCAGAACCATCTCTGTGTTGTCGGCAGCTGTCCCGACCGCCAATACCGTTGAAGTGGCCGGAAACACGCTGACAGAGGAAGCCCTCAACGAGGCGATCTCCATCATCGAAGACCTCGAGTTGTCGGTGAAGTATATCGTCATGCGTGGTCGCCGTTTCAATGATCTGCGTGGGTGGGATCTCGATCCTCAGACCAAGCTGGAGCTGCGTCAGAAAGGCGTGGTCAAGAACTACGGCACCGGCGGCATTCTGCTGACGGCATCCATGCCCCTCGATGAAATCCTGATCATTCCGGATGAAGAAGTGGGCAAAATGCCGGTCCGTGAAAAGCTCAAAGCCGAATCCATCGACCAGAAGACCCGTTTCAAAACCGGTTGGCTGGTCTGGTCCGAAATCGGTCAGGGCATTACCCGCCCGGACATTCTGGCCCGCGTGAAACTTGGTATCTAATGCCGAAGGAGGAATCATGTTGACGATAAAAAATGTCCGCCCCGGCATTCTCATCATCCCGGATGCCGGGCTTAAGTTGTTTCCCGGAGAGGTTGCGCCAGCCCCCGAACAGACCGACCAGATCAAACACTGCCTGCAAACCGGGGTGGTGATTCAGGTTGATAAGGCGAAAGCAGACAATCCGTCCTCTCCGGGCAAGCAGGATCAGGATAATGATCTGAGCAAGCTCAATGCGACGGATGCCATTTCCAAGGTCAATGAGGAAGCCGATCCGGCCAAACTCAAAGGCTACATGGAAGGTGAAAAACGCAGAACCGTAATCGACGCGTTGAAGAACCGTCTTGCGGAGGTTGACGTTGACGCTTCCTGAGCTCATAGCCGACCTGCGCATCGACCTGTCCGATCCGGATGCGTCTCTCTTTGTGGATTCCACACTGGAGAGATGCGTCCGGAAGGCGGTTTTTAAGCTGTCCCGGGATGCGGAGATTACGCTGACCATCGAGGGTGAGCAGATTCTGCCGGATATCAGCGGCGAACTCAGGGAACTGCTTCTGCTGCTCGGGCAGATACATGCCTGTCAGGTGATGCGCTCTGCCACCGCCAATGCCTTTTCGTTTTCCAGCGGCGACAAACGGGTCGACAAATCCAAGCAGCCTGAACATTGGGCCAAGCTCGAAGTGGATCTGCTGGATGAATACCGCAAAAGGCTCGCCGCTTTGAAACCGGGAACCGAGGTCAACGAGGATGGCTACATCATCACTCCCGGCGGCCTTACTCCAGTGATTTACGAACAGGGAATCTGCCTTGAAGAGGATTGCTGATGCTTTTGACAGATCAGGAAAAAGAACAGGCTGTGAAGGATGTCAGAGAACTGATTGTGGCTTCCGATATTTCGGCCACAGTGCTGCGCATTGTTCCCGGTGAAAATCTGTATGGAAGCGACGATCAGGAATACAGCGCAATCGGCTCGATTCCCGTGGAAATAGTTCACACACCGCCGGAAGACCTCGCCGGAAAAATCGACGCCACTATCTCCGTTCTGCCGGAAGCCGACGTGCTCCCGGAAGACAGGCTCCAGATAGAGACCGTCACATACAGAATACAGACACTTGAAGAAGAACACTTCTTTGGAGTCATTACCCACCAATCCATCAAGCTGGTGAAGATCCATGGGCATTAAACGGACCGGTGACTGGAACAAGGCCAAAGCCAAACTGAACGGCACCCTTGGTCCCCGGATCGCCATGGCCCTGCAACAGGCAACCATCCGCAATGCCCTGTTTCTTGTCCGGGAGATTCAACGCGGCATCCGCAATCAGGCTCCCGGCGGACAGGCTTTTGCCAAGCTGGCCGACAGCACCATTGAACGTAAAGGCTCCAGCAAGGCGCTTATCGACACCGGATTTCTGATCAATTCCATCACCCAGAAGATCATGGCGGACAAGGCTTTTGTCGGTCTGCTCCGTGGAACCGTCAACAAGGACGGTGAAAGCATGGTGAATATCGGCGATGTCATGGAATACGGAGCCACCATCAACCATCCGAACGGGGCGACCATCATCATCCCGGCCAGACCTTTTCTTCACCCAGTCATGCATAAATACCGCAAAGAGATTGAGCAAAATTATCGAGCAGCCCTGAAAGGCATTCTCTGATCCGACACATCCTTAAGCGTTCCGGTAAGTAATCTGGCAGAAACAACCGGAGGCTACCGTGAGCACAATACGAACCGTTACAGAAACACTGATCAGGCAGGTCAAAGCCGACATCCATCCCGATGCCGTGCTGGTTTTGCCTGATGATGTTTTTGAAGTTCAGCGCACACCCAGCGTCATTCTGCAGGGTCCGCGAGTCAGCGAAAACAAACTGCGCCGCAGCCAAAGTCGCCTGATCGAAAAGGACGTGGACGCTCTGTCATTCGAGGAGTGTTCTTTTCCGCGTCTCTATCATCTCGACTTTGACTTGATCGTGACGGTGGACCGTGAGGTCGAGCTCCTTGAATTTCAGGAGTCGGCCTCCCGCTTTGTCCAGCGCAATCCCGTTTTGACCATCACGGATCAGGGCCAGCTCAACCTTACGGAGATCGCTCCGCTGGGCGGCCTGAACCGGGTCAACCTTTCCAATCTGAAGCAAAGCTCCGGACGCATCCGCATTGAAGATTGTCCTGTTTACGATGGCGAAATCAAAAACGGCCATCTGATCAAGGACCGAACTTTCCAGTTTCACGGCAGCGTGAATGAAGAACGAACCTATGAACCCAAAGGAGATGAACAGTGATTGAAATCAGAAACCTTCAGTTTCAACCGCTCACTTTCAATCTGGCCGGAGACAGAACATTGCATCTCGGCCCGCGTGAGCGCACCTCGATTCCGCAAAAGGATATCTCACCAGAAATCACGCTTGCTGAAAAACGCGACTTGGTGGGCCTTTCAAAACCGGAAGAGAAAAAGCCCTCCGTTTCAGATGAGACGGCTGAAACCACCGAACCCAAAACAACGAAACGGAGGAAATAACGATGCCTGCCTATTTATCGCCCGGCATTTACACCCGGGAAACCGACTTCAGTTTTTATGTAAAGCAGATTTCCACCTCGGCTGCTGCCATGGTGGGTATCACCGAAAAAGGCCCGATCAACAAACCGGTGCTGGTAACAAGCTGGGAGCAGTTCATCAATAAATTCGGCTCCTATATCAATGAAGGATACCTGGCTTATGCGGCCAGAGCCTTTTTCGACAATGGCGGTTCGATTCTCTATGTCTGCCGCGTTGCCCACTACACCGATATCACCGACAAGAGCACGCTGACGGCTTTGAATTCCAACATGACCATTGCCGATCGCAACGCGACACCGGCACCGGCGCTTCAGGTCAATGCGGCCAACCCCGGAACATGGGGCGACCGTATTTCCGTGACGATCGAGGATGGTTCACAGGACCCGGCAAACGCCTTCAATCTCATTGTCAAATACAAGGACAATATCGTCGAGGTGTTCAAAGACCTCTCCATGGATGAGACGTCGGCCAATCATGTCGAGCTCATGATCAATGAGGTTTCCGATTACATCACTGTCAGTGACCTTTCTCCGAGTACTGGAACTGCCGAGGACAGGCCCGTTGCAGGCACCTATCAGCTTATCGGTGGCGACAATGGCCTCACCGGTGTGACCGATTCGGATTATATCGGTGATCCGTCTCAGCATACCGGACTCTATGCCTTCGATGAGATCGACGCCCTGAATCTTCTCATGGTTCCCGGCGTCACAACCGTTCCGGTCATCAATGCCGGAATCACCTATGCGGAAAACCGCAAGGATCTGCTCTTCATCGCCGACACGCCGTTCATGCTTGAGCCGTTGGAGGTCGTTGACTTCAGAAAGGGTCAGGGAACCTACACCCACGCGGCATTCAACTCGTCTTACGCGGCTCTCTATTATCCGTGGCTGGAGATCAGCGATCCCATCACCGCCCGCAAGAAATACATACCTCCCTGTGGCGCTGTAGCCGGGTGCTGTGCCCGAAGCGACCAGAAGACCTATGTCTGGTGGGCTCCGGCCGGAATCGACCGTGGCCGCATTTTCAACGCGGTGTCGGTCGCCTACAAGACCAGCCGTGGCGAACGCGATGTGCTCTATCCCGAAGGGGTCAATGTCATCGCCGTTTTCCCGGACACTGGCATCAATATCTGGGGCCAGAAAACACTCCAGAGTCAGCCTTCAGCGGTGGACCGCATCAATGTCCGTCGCCTGATGATGTATATGGAGGAAGCCATCTCCGAGTCATCCCGTTTTGTGGTGTTCGAGCCGAACAATCCCCAGACATGGCGGGCGCTCGGCCGTCTGATCAATCCCTTCCTGCAGGACATCAAGGAGAAAGGCGGTCTCTATGACTACGCCTTCCAGTGTGATGAGGAAACCAACACTCCGGCGGTTATCGATCGCAATGAAATGATTGCCCGGGTGTTCGTCAAGCCGACCAAGACAGCGGAATTCATCGAACTGAATTTCATCCTGACCGGCACCGGCGCGGACTTCAGTGAAATCATTTAATCAGGAGATAGAACCATGAGAAGTGGAAATATGCCCAAGAGCCTTTACCAGAACTGGCAGTTTGCCATCGAGGTGAACGGCTTTGACGTGGCCCTGTTTCACAAGGGACAGGAGCCGAAAACGGAATTCGAGGAAGTGGCCTTTGCACCTGCGGGGTCCATGTTCGACCAGAAGGTGGCCGGACGCGTGAAGTTTGAGGACATCACCCTCGAAAAAGGAATCCTTCAGAACGGCTCTGACGAGGCGGCCCGGGAATGGGTGAAAAAGCAGGTCGATGTCAATGCCGTGACCGGCGGACTGCCCGCCGATTATCTGAAGGACATCGATGTGGTGCGCTATGACCGCAGCGGTAATGAGACCAGACGCTGGACGCTGCATGGCGCATGGATCAAGACCTTGGAATACGACGAGCTCGAAGGCGGCAATACTGAAAACACCATCGAGAAACTGACCATCTGCTACCAGTACTGGACCTGATAAACAAGGAGTGAAGCAATGTATATCTATGAATTACCCAGTGGCATCGAGATCGAACTGAAAGAGATGACCGGTGCCGAAGAAGAGCTCCTGACCAATCAGCGTCTGATCCGCAATGGAGAGGCGATCAATCAGGTGCTCAGAAACTGTACCGTCCGGCTTGGCGAGAATGAAAAGCCAGCAGTGAACGATATTCTCGATCTGCTCTCGGGCGACCGCCTTTTTGCATTGGTGAAGCTGCGCCAGATTTCCCTCGGAGACGAGGTTGAGCTGGAGCTGACGTGCCCCAATGCCTCGTGTCGCATGACCAACTATGTAACGGTCAATCTGGAGGATCTCAAGGTAACTCCTTACACCGAGGAACGTGAGTTCGAATTCAAGCTGCCCGGTTCCAAGAAAACGGTCCGTTTCGGCCTGCTTGACGGCCATAAGGAAAAGCGGCTGGCCGCATTGCGTGAGCCGAATATTTCTTCAGCCATGATGATTCGACTCATCGAGATTGACGGAAAGGCACCCAGCAAGAAATCCCTCGCTGAAATGCCCATGCGCGACCGCAGTGCCCTGCGACAGGAAATGGCCCGGGTGGATGCCGGTATCGATACAACGGTCGAAGTCGACTGCGATGGCTGCGGCACCCGGATCAGAACACGTCTCGAGGCCGAACCGGCTTTTTTATTTCCAGGAGTTCGCTTGTAAGCGACAGCTTCTTTCTCGCCTATGGCGGGCTCCACTGGAGTTATCAGGAAATCCGATCACTGCCGCTCAGGCTTCGACAGCAGTTTGTGGAAGCCTTAGAGCGGCAGATTGATTTTGAACGGGAGCAAATGGATAAGCGATGATGAATAACGACCTTGGACTGGGTATTGTCGTATCGATGAAGGATGCGTTCTCACAGAACGCCCAGCGCATTGAAAGTTCGATGACAAGCCTTGACGGAACCGTCGCGGCCGCCAGTGAACGCATGACCAGAAATCTGGATCGTATCCAGAAAGGCACCATGATGGTTGGTGCCGGTCTTGCGCTCATGGCCGCGCCCGTTGCCTTGGTCGCATCCACCGCCGCCACCCAGAAAGCCCTCGGGGAATTGGCTTCGCTTGGTGTCAAGGACCTTGGTGCCATTGAAGATGCCGCAGAATCCTTCACCAACCAGTGGTCGGGAGCCAACAAGGCGGCCTTCATTACGGCCACCTACGATGTGAAATCGGCTCTTTCCAATCTCAGTGATGAGGCGGTCGGTGTCTTCACCAATATGGCCGGTCTCACAGCCAAAGCCACCAAAGCGACCACACAGGAGATGGTCGGAACCTTCACCACGGCTTACGGCATATTCAAACCCATCATGGCGGATATGACCGACATGGAATGGGCCACCGCCTTTTCAGGAGCCATGGCCCAAACCGTGGCATCGTTCAAGACCAACGGAACCCAGATGGCCGATGCGATCAAAAACATCGGTGCCGTTGCTGCTGCCAACAACATTCCTCTGCAGGAACAGCTGGCAATCCTCGGTCAGTTGCAGACCACCATGCCCGGCTCCGAAGCCGGAACACTTTACAAGGCATTCATTATGAAGGCTGCCGAGGCCGGGGATCAGCTCGGGCTCTCGTTTACCGATACAACCGGCCGTCTCAAAGGTGTCATTCCTATCCTGCAGGAGATCAAACAGCAGTTTCCGGATATGTCTCAGGCTGCCGCTCAGGTGAAGCTGAAGAAAGCCTTCGGTTCCGATGAAGCGGTCAAGTTTCTCCTGCAGATGTCCGCCGGAATGGAATCTTTGGAGGGCAATATCAAGTCGGTCGGTGCAGCCATGAAAACGGGAACAGCGGTAACCAATCAGATGGCCAGTGCCATGAATCAGGATATCGGAGCCCGGTTCGGATTGATCCGCCAGCAGATGGCCAACCTGACCGAAATATTGGGCCGCACGTTGCTGCCAGTCGTCACTCCGGTAATGAACGGCATTTCCCGCTTCATTCTGTTTTTGCAGAAACTGGCCAAATCCATGCCCGGAGTCACCCGGGTGGTCTTGACGCTTTCCATGGCTCTTGGAGCCGTGCTGGTCGTTGCCGGAGCAGTTACTTCGGCTGTAGGACTGGTTGGGCTCATGCTTCCGGCAATCAAGGCCGGGTTTATCGCCATCAGCGCAGCGGCCGCAGGGGTCGGCTCTGCCATCGCCACTTACTTTTTGCCGGTTACTGCCGCCATTGCCGGTGTGGTGCTGGCGGTCTATCTCTTGAAACGGGCATGGGAGACAAACTTCGGAGGAATCCGGGACATCGTTCTCGGAACGTGGAACAAGATCAAACTGGTCTTCGAGGGCGTGAAAACCCTCATTTCATCCCTGAGCGGCTCCACCGGCCAGATGTCGGCCGAGCTTGCCAACCGACTCAAGTCAGCCGGGCTTCTCGGTTTTGTCGTGACCGTCTTCAAGGTCTATTACCGGGTGCGGGAATACCTGTCCGGGCTGTGGGAAGCCTTCTCACATGCCTTCGGTCGAATCCGGGCTATTCTCGAACCAGCCGTAAAGGGGATGATTTCAGCCTACGCAACCCTCTACAAAGCCATCTTCTCGGTGGTGGAAATATTTGGTGTCTCGGCCAATTCAGTGGACGGATCGGCGTGGCGACAGTTCGGTTCCGTGGTCGGAACGGTTGCCGGTGTTCTGCTGCAGGGACTGGCCTATGCACTCCGCATCGTGGTCTGGAATATCACGATGGTTGTTAAAGCACTGGCCGTTGTGGTGCGAAGCGTTGTCTGGGTCGGTAAGGTGATCGTCGGCTCACTGATCTATGCCACCAAGTTCATCTACAAATTTCTGCTTCCGGTGAGGCTGATTGCGCAGGCGTTTGTGGCCGCCGGGAAGATCATCTATTCCGTCTGGCAGATACTGACCGGTGATGTCTCCCTGCTGGATGGATTGAAAGCGATTGGCGGAGCGGTCTTTGATTTTCTGGCAACCCCGTTCAGGTGGGCTCGCGATGTCATCAGTGGCGTCTGGAACTTTATCACCTCGGTTTTTGACGGAACGGTGCGATTCTTTGTAGCTGCCGGTGAGCGAATCGTCAGCGTGTTCATGAATCTGCCGATTGTCAGTACATTGCGGAACCTGTTCGCCACAGTAAAAAGTTTCTTCTCGGGCGACATGACCTTTTTTGAGGCCGGGAAAAAGATGCTCGTCACACTGGGTGAAGGCATCTGGTCGGCGGTTACCTATCCATTCCGTATGCTGAAGAATGCGCTCGGCAAGTTGCGAAGCCTGCTGCCGTTCTCCGACGCCAAGGAAGGTCCGCTATCGACCCTGACAGCATCAGGTAAAGCACTGCTCACAACTCTGGCGGATGGAATGCTTTCCACATTGGCATTACCTGCAAAAGTGTTCTCCTTTGCGGCTCGTGGAGTTCTGTCTGCACTGTCTGGTGTCTGGAACGGGCTCAAATCAGCGGGCCAGACCGCAATGAATCTGCTTGCTGCTCCTTTCAGAACGGCAGGCAATCTCTGGGGTTCACTGGTTGATGGTGCCGGATCGATGGTATCCAAAGCCGGTGGGCTGATCAAAGGCGCGTTAAGCAATCTCATTCCCGAACTGTCTTTGCCGGATTCTTGGAGTGGTGTTTGGAATAAGTTGTCCGCCGGTGCGACGGCGGTTAAACAGACGTTCACCTCCACCTTCAGCGGGCTGAAAAACATCATTGGCTCGGGGATCTCTGCGGTAGCTGAAAAAGGAACAGCCCTCTGGAGCCAGGTTAAGTCCGGTGTGGGTGGTGTCATTCAGTCGGTGAAACAGAAAGCCTCCGGACTGCTCAGTGGTGCGTGGACTGGTATCAAGTCCTTGCTTTCCTCTTCATCGGCACCTGAAGCCAAAGCTGCCCCCAAATTGCAGACCGCTTCCGCCAAACCTGCTGTTGTGCAGCAAAGCGCCGGTCGATTCGCTCTGATTCCGAGTCTCGATAAAAAGCTCATCCCGACGGTGTTCTCCGCCGTGCTGATGCTTTCGCCGGTCATGGCTTCCGCAATGCCGGTCGTGAATGCAGGGCCAGCCGGAGCAGCCGACATTACACCGAAAATTCCGGTAAGTAAGCCTTATCAGTTCCCGGATGCCATTGCGGCTCCTTCGCTTCCGCCAGTGACCATTGCCGGGCAGATCGCCCCGTCGATGGGGATGATTCCCGCGTTGAGTATTCCGGCTGATGTCAGAGCTTCCGTGGATACGGTCGGGACCGGCATATTGCAGGAGGTCAATGCCTCTTCGGTAATGCAGCCGGAACTGCATCCGCCTGAAAAGCTGGCAGCGGCAAGAACGAATTCGTTTGTATCACCGCCTGCAGGCCAGCAGGAAGGTCCCGATGTGGCCAGCCTTCTGGAGGCACTGTTGAACAAGCTCGATGCGCTTTCGGAACGGCCGGTGGAGGTTTCCGTGTCCACGCATATCGATGGTCGTCAGGTAGCCGAGGCGGTCTACAAGGACCTCCGGGAGCGAAAAATAAGAAACTATGAAACCCTGTGAGGCAACCGATGAAAAGAGTGTTTATTTGCAGCCCCTTTGCCGGGGAGATTGAAAGAAACGTTGAAGTGGCCAAAAAGCTGTGCCGCATGACCATGGATCAAGGCTACGCGCCATTCGCGCCGCACCTTCTTTACCCGCGCTTTGTCGATGACCACGACCCGGAGCAACGATCTGCAGGTATCAGCTGCGGGCTTGCTTACATGGAGACCTGCTCTGAAGTCTGGGCGTTTAACGGAAATGGTATTTCCAAAGGGATGCAGCAGGAGCTGTCTCATGCCAGAGAGATCGGCAAGACAATCGTTGAAATTCACGAGGTCGAATGATGACTTGGGACCGGCAACCGATAAAAGGATATCTGGTCGATGCCGACACCGGCGAGCGACTGGAATTCCAATACAATCCCAACAATATCAGCGATGAGAAATCAACCAGCTATGCCGCCATCAAGATTCCCGGCATGAGCCATCCTCGTTATCAGTATGTGGCCGGTGAACCTCGCCGGATCACCTTCAAGGTCGAATTGTTCAAAGGACCAGTCAAACAAAAGGTCGATTGGCTGCGGTCTCTGCAATACCCGGAACACGCTGGCAGCATGCTCAAGAACGCGCCGCACCGGGTCATTCTCATTTTCGGTGATCTCTATCCGGGCGTTACCTGCATTGTCAGACAGGTGAAGGCCCGCTTTTTCGGCCTTTTCGACCAGACCAATCTCGCTCCACAGCGGGCCGAGGTGGATATATCCCTCGAAGAATACGTCGATCAATCGGTCAACTGGTCGGAGGTGCGTTCATGATCGACAAGGATTCCAGATACGCAAAGTGTCTCCGGTATAGAGACAGTGACGGTGATTCCCTTGGCATGCGGTTTCCGATCGATACATCACCGAGATTCGATGACCGCTTTCATACCGTGACCGACGGTGACCGGCTGGATCTTCTGGCCCACAGGTATCTGGGAGAGGCAAAGCTCTGGTGGATCATCTGTGACTACAACGACATCTTCTTTCCCCTCGAACTGACGCCGGGCACGCTGCTTCGCATCCCTTCCATGGACCACGTCGGCATGCACATTCTCGACTGAGCCCCGACACTCCATCAGTGCTTCCGGTATGTAAGCAGTGAACTGCGAACAGCCGGAGACGTGCATGGAACTCGATACATTCAAACCGACATTTCTGATTCAGATAGAGGGTAAATCGCTCTCCAAGGATATCACTCAGGAAATCACTTCATTTGTTTTCACCGACAATGAAGAGGAACTGGATGTTCTCGAGCTGTCCATCACCAACCGCAACCTCCAGTTTGTGGACGATCCGCTTTTTCAGGAAGGCAACGAGATCATTGCCCGGTTCGGTTATGTGGGCAATCTCTCGCCCCGCAAGAAGGCGGTTATCAAGGATATCGATTACGACTTCCCAGAAAACGGCGACCCCACCATCCGTATCAAAGCCTACGACAAGGGCTTCAAGCTGGCCGGAAAGGAAAACCAGAAGGTCTGGCAGAAACCCGCGCCGGGCATTCTCTATTCCGAAATAGCCGAGCAGATCGCCTCGGCCAACGGCCTCAAACCGGTCGTGACGGCCACCAAGGGCCATCATCTTCGTGTAACCCAGAGCAATCAGTCCGACGCCGTCTTTCTCAAAGAACTGGCAACCAAGGCCCGTGACCGGGATGGTCAGGGTGTCAGCGGCTACTCCTTTTTCATTCAGGACGATGAACTCCATTTCCATCCGAAGGAACTGGAACAGGCTCCGCTTTTGACGCTGGAATATTTCACCGACCGAAAAGGCGTTCTGCGCTCTTTCAGGCCATCCACCCAATCACAGGGAGCCAAAGGTGCCGGGGTCGAAACCAAATCAGTCGGTGTCGATCCCCGCAAAAAGGATGTGGTGGAGCACAAGGCCAACAACGACACGACTCCCGAACGGACTTCGCTGGGAAAACAGACCTATCTGGTGGATGGCAATACGGGCGAAGGCAGCTTCAAGGAACAGGAGACCGGACAGGTCGTTCCCGCCTACGAGCGTTCCGAAGCCTTTCATGAAGAACCGGCACAGGAGCCTGCTCAGGATACAGCCGAAGGGAAATTCAGAGAGGCCGAACTCAAACAGGTGGAAGCCACCGCCGTCACCATCGGTATTCCGTCGCTGCGGGCCAAAAAGAATCTCGAAGTGAAAGGTGTGGGCCGGAAGTTTTCCGGCATTTACTACTGCCACTCGGTTCGCCACAGCATCGGTTCATCCGGCTATTCCTGTGAGATCAAACTCAAAAAGAACGCCCTTGGCAAAGGGGCTGGAGACAAGTCCGCCCAGACCAAGGGCAAACCAAACGATAAAGAAGCACCGGCAACCCCGCAGAATGAGCCACCGGCCATGGTGACCATCGACGCGGATTCCGGTGCTGTTTCTTAGGAGGAACCATGGGAGATCTGAGTAAAAATTTCAGCCGTTCCGAATTTGCCTGCAAAGGAACCAACTGCTGCGGGCATTCGGCTCCGGTGCATCCTGAACTGATTTCTGCGCTTCAGGATCTGCGCGATCAATTGAACCTGCCGCTGAGTATCACGAGCGGCTTTCGCTGCAACCGGCACAATGAGTCTGTTGGCGGAGCAGCCCAAAGTTTTCACACCTTGGGAATGGCTGCCGATGTGTCCTGCCCGGATGGAATGACAGCCGAAGACCTGGCTCAGGCGGCGGAAACCATACCGGCCTTTCAGCAAGGCGGCATCGGGATCTATCCGTCATGGGTCCATCTCGATGTCCGAACCACCGGGAAAGCGAGGTGGCGCAATGACTGAGTTTCAGAAGACCGTTACCGTCGGCTCGGGGATCGGACTGAACGGACCGTTACAGTTTGAGCTGCTGCCCAGTGGCCGGAGCGCCCGCCTAATCAAAGACTACAAGGTCAGGATCGCTGGCAGCCGCACCATTACCGTGCCTGCCGGATTTGAAACGGACTTTGCTTCCGTGCCTCGTCTGTTCTGGAGAATTGTGCCGCCATGGGGACGCTATTCACCGGCTGCCGTTGTGCATGACTATCTCTATCACACGGGACTGGTGAGCCGTGCGGATGCCGACCGCATCTTTCTCGACCTGATGACCAAACTCGGTGTTCCTGCATGGAAACGCCGACTGATGTATTGGGCCGTCCGTGTGGGCGGTTGGAAGGCTTGGAATGACAGCCGTCGGAGGGAAAGCAGCCATGCTTGAGACCTCAGACAAACAGACCGAAGAACGTTATCGCAATCGCTGGTACGGCAAGTACCGGGCCTTTGTCCGGGACAACAACGACCCGGAGCGGCTCGGAAGAGTCCGGCTCGAAATCCCTGCTGTGCTGGGTACGGGCCGTGAAAACTGGTCCGACTGGGCCTCTCCCTGTTTTCCGTATGGCGGCAATGATGATTGCGGCATGTTTCTCGTGCCGGAAGAAGGCGCTTCGGTCTGGGCCGAGTTTGAAGGCGGCATTGTTCAGTATCCAATCTGGACCGGAGTCTGGCTGGCCAAGAGCAATCCCGGGGAACAGCCTGAGGAATCCAAGCGCACCTGCAGCAATGCATTCTGCCATGACTGCGAGGACAAACTGGAGCACCAGAGCAATCCTCACGACAACCTCGAACACCAGAAATACCACGGCCATCCGGAATACTACTGCCCGCGCTTCAGGGTGCTGATGAAGACGGAAACCGGACACACCATTCTGGCCGATGACCGTGACGGTAATGAGCTGATGCGCCTGATCGACCGGGCCGGTCAGATCCTCACCATGGAGGCCAAAGTCAAACCGGAAATGCAGAGCGGCAACGCCCTCAGACGCGGCACCAAGGATGCCGAAAAAGGCGACCAGCTCGATATTGCTTCACAGATCGTCGGATCGAAAGCCCGGGTACAACTCACCGACCTCTGCCGTCAGCAGGTGCTGCTGGAGGCGTGGCAGGACAAGGAAAAGATTCACATCCTCTCCTGCGACAAGGGCCGTTCCCGTTGGCAGAAGATTCTGATCGATACCACCAAAGGCCGGGAAAAGGTCCACATCTGGGGTCTCAACGGCACGCAGGAGATTCTGATCGACTCCACCAAGGGCGCTGAACAGATCCGCCTGACCGACAAAGCCGGACAGGTGGTCAGGATGAACGCGGCACCGGGAACGGAAAGCATCAGCGCAACCGACAAGGCGGGAAGCCTCATTTTCATGGATGGTGTTGTCGGCAACATCATCATCAAATCGACAAACCAAGTATTGATTAACACATAAGGGAAAGTTGCATGAGTGATTCAAATCAACCCGGGCTGACTGCATCCGAAGAGATGCTCGCCAGAACCTTCGACACATGGCGTAAGGAATTTCGAGGGATTCTGGAAAACCACCGCCGTGAAATTCAGGACCGGCTGGAGAAAATCGAACGGGAAATCGAAAAGAAATCCGACAAAGAGAACGTCGAGGTGCTGGTTCGCGGCATCAATTCAGACCTGCACCGCCACGCCGAGGAGATTGACCGGCTTCACACCCGGGTCAGCGGTAAGGTGGGCACGGAGACCATGTGGAAAATTGTCGGACTGACACTGGGAATCGGCACCGCTGTCGGCGGGCTGATCGGCTATCTGATCAATCTAACCTTGAGGCTGAAACCATGAGCGGACCACAGGCACGTCTGGGAGATGTCAGCAGTCACGGCGGTGTGATCATCACATCGGCCGTTCGAACCATGGTAAACGGCATTCCGGTGGCCCGCATGGGTGACCTGCACGTCTGTCCCATCCCCGGACACGGCGTTACCCCCATTGTGACCGGAAGCATGACTACCATTACCGAAGGGAGCCCCAACGCCAGAATCGGCGACATTACCGCCTGCGGTGCGGTGATTGTGGCGGGCAGTCCGAACACCATAGACAACTGAGGAGCATTGCATGCCGGAAGAATCAACCATACCGACACATCCATACTGGGACGTTTTCCCCAAGCTGATACGCGTTTCGACCTCCGAGTTTACGCAGACCATCCCGCTATCCATTCGGGGCACTGTTGAATCGCCGGTGTTTGAATCGTCCAACAGTGATGTCGCTGAGATGGATGAAGCGGGAAATGTGATCTGCGGTATGCAGCCCGGCGCTGCCATTGTCTTGGTCTGGCACTCGGGTGACCGTCTGAGTGTTCGTCATGTTCAGGTTGAAGTGTATGGCACGCCAATGGGCGGAGGAGAAATGCCCTCATGACCGATCAACTCGACATTCCAACTTATTGGGAGATTTATCCTCAGAGCGTCCGACTCTCGTTATCCTATTTCGAGCAGCGCATCCCGCTCTCTGTTCGCGGCAGTGGCTTGAACCCGCAGTTCATGTCATCCAATCCGGCCGTGGCCTATGTGGATGACGAGGGCTTTCTGGTCAGCGGAATGCAGATTGGCAACGCCATGATCATGGCATGGGATTCAGATGCCAGACAGAGCCTGCGCCACTTAAATGTCGAGGTCCGTGATCCCTCGTGGTTCGCCAATCATCCCGACTTCCTGCTCGATCTGGGCACCAGTGTTCATCTTGTAGGCTCTGTCGTGGATGCCCTCAATGCCCGGCCGCTTGCAGGCGTGCTGGTAACCATACGCCGCAGTGAGGAAGGTCCGATTGTGGCGCAGCAGATCACCGATGCCTCCGGGCAGTATGAAATGGAGCTGTTTGAAGGACTCTATGTTTACGAGGCCAGCACGCCCAACTATATCGACGCCCATGGCCTGCTGAACGTCCTCGAATCCGGAAGCTCCGGCCAGAATATCGTGCTCTCTCCGGAACTCAACGGACAGGTGGCCCGCATCGTTTTGCAGTGGGGACTCAATCCCCGGGATCTCGATTCTCATCTGCGCGGTCCACGCCCGGGTGGCGGCACCTTTCACGTTTATTACTCGACGGATTATGTGCAGGATTGCGGCGAGCTGGATGTGGACGACACCTCATCTTACGGGCCGGAAACGATCACCATGCACCGGCTGGTGGCCGGAACCTATCGCTACAGTGTTCACGACTACACCAACCGGAACTCGAGCACCAGCACAGGACTGGCAGGATCAGGCGCGACCGTGAAAGTGTTTTATTACGACGGCCGGGAATACACCTTCAATGTGCCCAATCAGCCCGGCACCGTCTGGAATGTATTTGAAATCAACGGAACCACCGGAGCGATCACCGCCCTCAACCAGATGGAGTTTGAATCGAATCCGGGCAGCGTAGGAATTTAGGAGAACGCTCATGATATCCATAGAAGAACCTCAGGCCGGAGCCGTGGTCGAACAGACCGATTCCGGGGAAAACCATTTCATTCTCAAAGACATGGCGCTGCAGCTTGCGGGTATCAAAGCCGAAATTGCAGGCATGAAGACCATAATCGAAGCCTCTCACAATGCATCGGAAGCATTGAAACAGCAGGCACAGGAAGCGCTGGAAGCACACATTCAGAACACACAGGATTATATGGATCAGGTCACGACCGAGCCGCCGCCGGATTTCTATCCCTTTGTGTCTCTACCCGAAGGAAGCCAGGTCAAAGACCTGCCGGACGGCAATCGCCTGTTTACCCTGTCTGACGGCATGATTCTCAAGACCAACGATGATCACACCATTTCGGTCATTGTCGATGGCGAGCCGTATGTCGTTACTCCTGGACCCGCAACCTCCGTGGAGGTCAGTCCCGGCCGCATCTATGAACTGGTGCCCGAATGGATCGAAACCACAGTGGAACAGGCCGGAATCGAGGGACTCCCGCTTTCGGCCGAAGTGGATCAACTGACCGACCATCGTTTCAGCATCGAGCTTGCTCCATACAGGTTGCTGCTCGACCAGCAGTTGAAAACGCTGTCCGTCATCAATCCCTCCGGCAGCATCGATATCCTCGGAATTGCCCGCATCGAAGGTGTCGGCGAGACCATCACCGTCCGCATTCTGGCCGATGGAGCCAAAGGTTTCTCCTGTGAAGAAAGTGGTCACGGCGGCCTCATCGAGAGCGGCGGTACCATTCATCTCTCCATGAAAAACGGCACCAGTCTGGTTGTCCGCTTTCCGGATGATAGCCCGGGTGTCAACGACGGCTCCACCGGCTGTCAGGGACTCTGCAACCTTGAATGTGAGGAGCGTGATCTATGAACTACGATTTTCTCGGTACCGGGCTGAAATTCCCTTTGAATTTTCAATCCATATCCGGCGGAGCCGAAGTATCCACATCGACCTCCCGGGAACATGAACATATCCGGGAAAGCATCATTCAGATCCTTGGAACCCGGCTCGGCGAGCGATTCATGAACCCGGAATTTGGCTCAAAGCTGAAAGACCTTATGTTCGAACAGAACGATGAAGTGCTCAAAGGACTCATCCGCCATCATGTCATCGATGCGATCCGCCGCTGGGAAAAGCGGGTGGTTATCACGGATGTTTCATTCGATGATTCCGCCCGCAACAAGGATCTCAACCAACTGCCCGTCATCATTTCCTATCGGGTCATCCAGACTCAGGTCGAAGGAAACCTCGTTTACCCGTTCTTCCGGGAACTTCCTTAGACCTCCGACACTTCCAGACTGCTTCCGGTAAGTAATCGGCGTGTGCGGAGTTTATCGCTCCGCTTGAAAAACGTCGAACAAACCGGAGGCACAATGGGCCGCGCAAGTATTGAATACATCAACAAGGATTATGAATCGATCCGGCAGGAGCTGCTGGGCAAAGTGCCGCAGCTGACAGACCGCTGGACCGATTTCAATCACTCCGATCTTGGAGTGGTTCTGCTGGAACTGTTCTGTGGTGTCGGCGACATGCTGGCCTATTATCTGGACGCGCAGGCCGCCGAGGCATTTCTGCCCACGGCCCGCCAGCGTCAGAACGTGATCAATCTCTGCAATCTCATCGGCTATCAGCTGGATACGCCGGTCTCTTCCACGACCACCATCCGTTTTTTACTGGCTGCTCCGCTTGATTTTGACCTGCCGATTCCGGCCGGAACGCAGTGCCGAGCGCTGCTTGAAGATGGCAAGGCCGACTTTGAAACCGTGGATGATGCCTTCATTCCCCGTGGTGAACTCTCCGTCGATATTCACGCCCGTCAGGGTATCCGTAAATCCGAGGAGCTGGAAGCGACCGGAAAGCCTTGGCAGCGGTTTCATCTGAGCGGTGTATCCATCGCACAGGCAACCATCCGTGTTCTTATCGATGATGATACCTGGAGTGAGGTTCGCCATTTTCAGGAAAGCGACGGAGACAACCTTCACTTCATGGCCGATACGGATGCCTTGGACATTACCATCATCCTCTTTGGTGATGGTCAATTCGGAGCGGTTCCCGCTGCCGGAAAAACCATTTCCGTGAGCTGGCTCGAAAGCCTCGGAGCCATGGGCAATATCGGGCCGGGCCGCATCACACAGCTTCTTTCAGCCGTCTATCACGACGGTGCTCAAATCCCGCTGACCATCTCCAATCCGGTGGCTGCTACAGGCGGCACATCCCGGGAGACCATTCAACATGCCCGTAATCAGGCTCCAGCCGAACTGCGCAGTCTCTGGAAGGCGGTAACCCTTCAGGACTACAAGGCGCTTGCCGAAGGATATCCCGGTGTCGCCAAGGCCAAGGTGCTCGACACCAACGACTGCCAGAACATCCGTTATTACAACGTTCATCTGGCCATCGCTCCCAATGGCGGCGGCATGCCGTCGGGGCTGCTCAAGCGTGATCTGGCTGACTATTTGGAGCGTCGCAAAGTGATCACCGTCGAGGTGAAGCTGTTCGACCCGGTCTACCGGCCTATTCATATCGATTGTGAAATCTATGCTTGGCCGGGCGAGGCTCTGGAAAACGTGCGCAGCCGAATCGAATCGGCTCTGGCGGATTTCTTCGCCTTCGATCAGGTGAACTTCGGCCAGACCATCCATTCATCCGATCTCATTGCCCTGATCGATGGTGTTCGGGGAGTCAGTCATATTCATCTCTATACACCCCAGCTGGACGTGGAACTCGGGCGCGGTGAAATACCGGTTCTCGGCTCGGTCAACCTCGATATGCGGAGGGCCGAATAGTGGCGGACTGGTTCCAGAACAACCTCATCGATCTGCTGCCGCCGTTGTATGAGCACAAGGATGAAAGCGGCGATCTTCGCTCCTTGCTTTCACTCCCGGCAGGCACGCTCGACGAGATCAAGGAAGCCATCGACAGGTTCCCCGACATATTTGATGTGGAGCGCTGTGACGAGCGGTTTCTTCCCTTGCTCGCATATCTGGTGGGTCACCGCTATGACGGCACGGACACGCCGGAAAACCAGCGTCGTCTGATTCGTGAGGCGGTCGAAATATACCGGCGCAAAGGAACTATTCCGGCCATCGGGCGCAGTCTTACATCGATTGGTTGGGAGGGCCAGATTGAAGAAACCTTCCGCAGTGCTCTCCGTCTGAACTCCCGCTCCCGATTGAGCTCGGCAAAACTCCCCGGCAATGTGTTCAGCCTCGGAGTCTATCGGGTTCACAGTCTCAACCTGGCTGAGGGTGTACGGGATGCATTGTCTTTTCATCACCCGGCTGGCACTCGTGCCTTTTTCCTGCAGTGGCTGGCCACCTTTCTGGAGATCGGGTCCGATCTGGAATTTCAGAACGCCGCCCATGTCCGCAGTGTGGTTCTGGCTTTTCTCGATGAAACCTTTGTGCTGGGAAGAAGCCGTCTCGGCTCCTGTCGCCATCTGACCAACAAACAGCGGATATTCGATTACCTGCAGCTGACCAGCACCGTGGAGATGGTTCCGGAAATCGATCGGGCCGCCAACAAGGTTTCCCGTTTTCATGGCCGTCAAAACAGGATGCGCCTGAATCACAGGCCGCTTAACGAAAGACGGCTGGTGAACACATCTATCCGTGAGGACAGGCTGTCCTTCTGTAACCCGATCTATACCGGCCGGGATTACCTCGCCGATATTGTCGAATCCGGCTTCAACCTGTCAGCTGACAATCTCAACCGCCGCAGGCTTTCCTTTGCCGATGCGGAAACCCTTTACTGCTTTCGGCAGAAAGACCTCTTTTCAATTCTGCAGGCAGAGGATTCGGAAGCTCTGCAGAACAGACAGACCTTCGGCTTCAACATCGAAACGAGAAATCGGCAATGCTTCCAGCTGGGCCGCTCGCCACTCAATGGCAATGTGGTTATCAACGCGATTCAGGGCGGACACAGCAGTGCGCTGCTGGTTGCCGCAGCCGGATGTAAAGCCGGTGTTACCGAAGCATCTGATCTGATCAACCGCTGGCGTCGGAGAGGGCCTGTATTCAAGCTCAACGCGAATGTCCTCAACAACCGGACTTTGACCAATGCGAACCTCACCGGTGAACGGGCATCGCTTGAAGTCTATGTGGATACAGGTTCTCTCCAACGCCCACGGATCGTGCCTTTGAGCCTCAACCAACGCGCTCTCAACACGACCTCGTTACGCCTCTCCGTGGACCGAACCCGACCGCTCCGCATTGGCCGGATGAAACTCAATCAGGCGGGTTTCCGGTTTACCGAACCTTCGTATCGCTGGCTGTTCCGTCAGCAGGATTTCAGCGAGGCGCAGGAGGCTGCGACAGAGAGCGCCGTGAACAAATACCAAGTAACCCAATGGCCTGTTTAAGGAGAGATTATGGCAATTCACTTATACCTCGATGAACAGTTGACCCAGCAGATTTCGGAAGGCGATTTCAGCAATCCGGATGCGGACAACTACAACGGCACGGATGGAGAAATTAAAGACAGGCAGATTTTCGTGGCCAATGAACAGACCACGCTCGCCGCACCCATTGATGACGTCCAGACCGACATAGAACTGACCGAACCACGCTTTGCCGATGCGGAATACATCGTCATCGGCATCGAGCAGATGCAGATCCTTTCCGGCGGCGGAACCACCAATCTGACCGTAAGACGCGCCGTGGCCAATACCGTGGCAACATCCCACGCGGCCGATGCGCCGGTCTATTCCGGATACGACTATACAGGGCTGGTGGTGGACCCGATCGACGAGTTCGAAACCGACGAATCGGTCTGGTACAAGCTCGCGCTCACACAGGCCGAACTCGATGCCGCCACCCAGAGTGCGCCGCTCAACCTTGGAGCCAAGGCCCACAATCAGACCATCTCTTTCTGGCGTCGCTGCACGGTGCTTTCGGGCACTCCCGTCCAGAACAAAATCGACATCAAGCTGCGCCTCACCGGAACAGAGAACCCCGTTTTATAAGGAGTGAACCATGGCTTATCAAAGTATTCAGGGAACCGCCAGCGGCCGATTGGACCTGCTGAACAAGATCAAAGATTTTCTGGTCACGACCGTTGGCTGGACATTGCATGACGACCAGTCCGCCGATGCCCGGCCGTACTATGTATTCAAATCAACCGGGGAATCCGGAGCCGAAGATATCTATCTGCGCTTCCAGATCGGACAGAGCTCCGGCCGCATTGAAGTGGCCGCCTTCCAGTATTGGGACAACACAACCCAGACCGGTGCAGGCGAAGCATTCTACAGCTCCTACACCTATCTCCGGGCGGAGGACACCGCCGATTTTATTTACTGGCTGTATGCCGATCTCGACCATGTATTCGTCGTCAGCAAGATCGTCTCGACCTATTACGGCCATTACAGCGGCTCCATCAAACGGTTCTGGTCCTCGGCGGTTGCCATCACCCAGACCGCGATTGTCAACGGCAGCGCCGTGGTGGCGCAGGTCAATGATGCATCGATCTTCACGCCCGATCAGCATTACATCATCAAGGACGACGCCAATATCGAGCGAGTCAAAATTACCGCCATCGATACGGTTGCCACGCCCAATACTGTCACCATCGAAACAGTCATTAGCGATTATGCGGCCGGTGCCAAGATCGGCGAGGACCCGCAGCCTGTCATCACAGGTTACTACAACATGCCAAGCACCTTTTACGCCGTTAACAAGTTCGACGGCTGGACTTCCGCCAGTGGACAACGCGGCCGTTGCGGTGCGGCCCATGGCAACCTGCAAAGCGATACCGATCCGGAGCGCCGATACGACACCACCATTCTTTTTCCATGGCTGGTCAGCATGAACGGCTCGGACAGCTATCAGGAACTGCGTGGAGAACTCATCGAAATCTATGCCACCGGCGGAGCCAACGTGGCCTCTGAGGACACCGTCGAAATGGGCTCGGATTCCTATCGGGTATTCAACCTCTCCAGCGGCGGCTGGTGTGCAATTAAGGAGTAAGGCTCATGGCTGTTGTTAAAGGACAAATCAAAACCACAACCCAAGTGAAAGGTCGGCGTGTTCCGCAACCGCTGGCCAATCTCAACAAGGGAATAGCTTTCAAAATGACCGGGAGGATTCGCCGTGGCCGTGCATAAGGGAGCCATCATTCGACCTGCCGTTATCCGGGGCATTCGCAGACCCGAATTTCAGATCAATCTGCCGCCTGTGCAGGGAGCCTATTTCGACCTGTTCGGCCCCCGGGATCAAAGACGCACCGTCGTGATTCAGGCAGATGCCTCTGTCAGGACTTCGAACCAGCGCTCAACGGTGACAGACCATCAGGTCATTGTGGCGGGCCGGATCGAGCGGTCATCCGATACCTGGCTGATCATTCCACAGGCATTTGAACAGCTGGCTTTTACCGCCGTTCGGGTGACGCATCCCCGACAGGCAATGCTGGATACAGCGCTCACGATCAGCGGTTCCCGGGCATTGATTGCCGATACCGCCCAGCATCTGGAGCAGCAGTTTGGCCGTTCCGCCGATGCGGGGCTGACCATTTTCAATGTGATTATCAACGAAGAACACGAGATTCAAACATAAGGAGAAGACCATGGCATTGGGACTCATAGTCAAATCAGGCCGTGTATTGACGGCAAAGCTCCTGATGGGACAGGCAGTGGAAGGCATAACCCACTGTGCCATCGGGGATGGAGATGAAACATTCACCGAGCCGCAGAATCCGCCTGCGCCGGATATCGAACAGACGGCCCTCAAAAACGAACGGGCCAGAAAGCGGTTCTACAAACGGACCTTCCTCAAGGAGGACGCCGAAGGTGCGCTGGTGGTCAATGGTGTCCGCTATCTGGAGACCGGGGAAGAGACCAACACCATCGGCATCTTCTTTCGTTTTGATGAGGCCGAGGCCAACGGCATCACCATTCGTGAATACGGCTTCTTCGGCGGCGACGTGCAGTACGTGCAAAGCGTCACCGGTGATCTGGCCATGGGCGGTGTGTTTCATCAGGACACCAACCCGGTCGGAGAGGTGCTGCGCCCGGGCTACCTGTACGAAGTGAAGAACATTCCAGATTTTAACAAGATTTCCGATACCCGCGTGGAGCTGGTCGGGATCATCAAAATATAACCGGAGGTAAACAAGATGAGTATTTCAAGAGATACATTCGATCCCGCCAAGAACTACAAACGCATCCGCTATCATCAGGACCGGGATCTGCTCGATTCCGAGCTCAACGAACAGCAGGAACTGATCAACCTCGAGCGCCGCAAAATTGCCGACATCCTTTTCAAGGAGGGATCGATTCTGAGCGGTCTCGATGTCACGGTACAGGATAACGTGCTCACCCTGACGCCGGGCATGGTCTATATCGACGGCCATGTGGAAGCGGTCGTCGGAGCCACCTTGACCTATGATCCCGCCACCCCCAGCGGTGCGGACTATGTCTATGCCGAGTTGCTCAAATACAATTACGGTTACACACAGGACCCGTCGCTGATCAATCCGGCTACCGGTGAACCCACAGCCGAGCGTGAGAAATGGGTGCTGGCCCTGAAGACCACCGACACCACCGGCCTGACGCTTCCCAACAACGTGACCGAGCGCAAGGTGGTGCCGATCTACAAATTCGACCGGGAGACCGGCGATGTCACGGCAACGGTGCAGGAAAAATCCAATCTGTATCTGCGCGACTTGCTGGGCACGCTTCCCGGCAGCCGGATCACGGTTTCCTCCATTACCGAAGACCAGCTCTCCTTTGCCGCCGCTGAAGGACTCAATTCGCTGTTGCAGAACCTTGCCGAGCGTACCTTCGATCAGGCGGGAAGCTATCTGGTCAGTGGTTTCGACAGCTTTATCGGCTCGGTGGATGATACCGATGTCGAGGTGATCACCAACGCGGGCCGGGCCTACATTCAGGGCTTCCGCCATCAGCGGGATCTGCCCACCTCCACATTGGTTCCCAAGTCAGTGGCCATCAAGTCGGTGCGTGGTGAACAGAAGACCTACAACATCAGCCAGCGCCGCTATCCGGTCAACTCCACGCCGCTCAAAGAAACCACTCAGGTGGAAGCCATCGTTGAGATGACCGCCAACGTGACCCGAGGCTCGGTCGGCGGCGGAGAGGATCTGCTCGATCCCAATCCGGTCGTGGATATTCTGGAGGTCAGTCAGGGTGCCACCATTTTTCAGGAAGGCATCGACTGGCAGCAGTCCGGTAACCATGTGGACTGGATCGGCTCGGGCAATGAACCGGCCATCGGCACCACCTATACCGTGCGCTGGACCTACACCAAGCAGATGATCAAAGGCGAGGATTACGTGGACGGCGGCTGGTTCGGCATTACGGCCCATCCGACGGCCGGGACCTATCATTATGTGGTGACCGCTTTTGACGGCTCAGGTGAAACCGCATTCAACTCCGGCAGTGTGCTTTCGAGAATGACTCTGGCCGGAGAGATGAACCGTCTTTCATGGCTGCCGGTCAACGGTGCCAACGGCTACCGGGTTTACCGGGCCACGACCAATGGCTCCAGAACCGACTTCCAGCGCATCAAGGAACTTGGCAGCGAAGCCATCTCTTATATCGATGATGCGGTGGACGAGCCCGTTGCATCCAATCCTCCGGCCAGCAGCTCGGCGGCGGTTTCCATGTCCACGACCCAGATCGAGCTGGGCAATCTCAACGTGGTCAACTTCGGTCGCGGAGCGCTGGGTGATGAACCGGTCAACGGCTCCAACTGCAGTATCGACTATGATTATTTCCTTGGCCGCAAAGACATCATTTACGCCACCACCCGGGAGATCAAACGTCTCGAAGGCGCTCCGGCGGACTTTCCCAAGCTGCCGATCGTTCCTGAGGATACCTTGGGTCTGTGCAGCATCGACTGCCCGCCCAACTCCACCGATATGACCATCCGCAATTTCGGGCTCACCCGCATCACCATGGATCAGATCCATGACATCATAAAGGATGTGGAGGACCTGAAATACAACGATGCCCAGTATCAGATGAACAACGAGCTGCAGAACCGCGACGCTCAGTCCAAGAAAGGTATCTATTCGGACGACTTCTCCAATACGGCGCAGTCGGACATCTATCACGCCGAGTGGGATGCCCGGGTAAATGAACTGGGCAAGTTTGCCTCTCCGGATCGTTCTGCTATTTCCACTGCACTCGAGGTGGATTCAGGCAGCAGCGATGCCAGCTTCTTCGGCAGTCTGGCGCTGTTGCCGGGTTCGGAACAGGTGGTGCTCGAACAGAGCGACTGGTCCGAGGAGCGCAACATCAACCCCTATGCGGTCTTTGAAAAGCCGCCTGCCATGCTGCAGGTCACGCCCAATATCGGTCGCCGTGGTCAGACCGGCATTGCGGTGACAGGTATCAACTTCACGCCGGATCGCTCCGGGATTGTCCTGCGTTGTGACGGCCGTGTCATGGCCAGCAATCTGGTTAGTGACGATGCCGGACGTGTGACCGCCTCTTTCACGGTGCCGACGGAAGCCCGCAACGGCAACCGTATCGTGGAGATGGCCGATGGGCAGTACACCGCTCGGGCCAGCCTGCAGATCAATGACCCGCTGGTGATCACCCGTATTCAGCGCTTTATCCAGACCAATATCATTACCCGCATCGTTCGTGTGCCGGTGGTGCGTACCGTCTGGAGAACCCGCACCATCTTTGTCCGCCGCGATCCGCTGGCGCAGACCTTCAGCTTTACCGAAAACCGGGTGCTGTCGGCAGTGGGTATTCAGTTCACCCAGCGGGATGCCTCCATTCCGGTCACGGTTCAGATTAGAGGCGTTACCACCGGATTGCCCAACGACACCATCTTTGCCGAAAAGGTAATTGCGCCGTCGGAAATCAATCTCGGCGGTGAAACCAAGATCAGCTTCGACGATCCCTTCTACGCGGAAGCCAATACCAGCTATGCGGTGGTCCTGCTGACCAACAGTACCAATTACAAGGTGCGCACCGCCACCCTCGGCAAGACCGGCCGTCAGGGTATCATCACCCGGCAGACCTATGCGGAAGGTGTGCTTCTGGAAAGCTCCAATGCCGAGACCTGGACTCCGCTCAACGGCTCCGACCTCACCATGAAGCTCTATGGTTATGAGTTCGAGAACGAAGGCACGGTCCAGTTTCAGCCGGTTAGCGGTGTGCAGTTCTCCGATCTGAACATCGATGAATACTCGGCCATCCCGGAAGGCACCCATCTCATCTGGGAATACTCCACCGATGGTGGTGTGACATGGGATGCGGTCGTTCCGGCCGAGGAAGAGCGTCTGCCCAATCTGGCCAATGGCGTCTTGGTCCGGGTGCGTTTCAGTACCGGCATGGGCAACGACACTCCGGCGCTCAATTTCCGGGATGTCAACCTGATCGGCTACCTGAACAATACCTCCGGAACCTATCTGACCCGTGAGAACGAGCTGACGCAGGGCGTGGAATCCACCAAGGTCTACACCCAGATGGATATCCCCAGCGGCACCAGTGTTCAGTGGTTCGCCTCCAATGACGGCGGTGAAACATGGGAAGCCATGACCATCGACGACACCCGGCCCATCGATGAAGACTGGACTGAATACACGCTGGTCAGAACCTTCAGCGATCCGCAGGCCAACAAGGTGCGCTACAAAGCCGAGCTGACCGGAACCGTATTGACCTACCCGAGGATTCATACCCTCGGTGCAACCCTGAGCTGATGGAGGTCCCGAAATGATCGTTAAACGCCGTGGCGGGATGACGGAATTCATCCCGTCTCCAAAGGAAAAACGGGAAGGACTGGTCCGGGATCACTCCTTCAATCTGATCGAAAACCTGCACCACAGGTTGAGCCGGTTGGAGGAGGAACTCGGATTGCCGCTCGATGAGGCCGAAGCCTGCACTGCCTTTCTGGACAAAATGAAGCAGGATGAAACCCGAAATGCAGCCATTCACACCAGCCTGATTACGGGTGGCAGCCCGGACTCCTGACCCAATCCCATCCGTCAAAAACAGCCACCGCCCCGGAACGCCAACACGTTTCCGGGGCGTTTCTTTTAATGTGTCCGCCCGAATGCAGCCAGAATCGTAACATGTTGAAAATAAAGGTGTTAAATGTCGATTCTTTCTGTTCTTCTACTTGCTTTCTGACGGAATTAAAGCATTCATTCACATGTAAGCTGAAGGTTTAAATACAAGCCCAGCAACAAGTTAGAAACCGTAAAACGGAGACTGTGAATGGATTTAAGAGAACTCAGATACGGAATCGAGATCGAGACCGTAAAGCGCACCCGGGAACAGATAGCCTGGGCAATCCACTCGGTGGTCGGTGGCCATGTCAGGCATATCGGTGCACCGTCCTGCTACGATCCTTGGGAAGTGGAAGATCTGCGGGGCCGAAAATGGAAGGTGGTCAACGACGCCTCCCTGACCAATGTGCCATCCCACCTGCGGGCGGAGCTGGTGAGTCCGGTGCTGACCTATGACGACCTCGAGCAGCTGCAGGAGGTGGTTCGGGCCATCCGCAAGGCCGGGGGAAAAATCAACAGCCAGTGCGGCATCCACATCCATATCGATGCCGAGCCCTTTGACGGGCGTAAGCTGGGTAACCTTGCCAAGGTGGTTTACAAACAGGAGCCGCTGATCCTCCATGCCCTCGGGATCAACAGCGACCGCTTGCGCCGCTACACCCGGCCGGTCAGTGATGAGCTGATCCGGAACATCGAACGGCAGCGTCCCAAGACCAAGGCCCAGCTGAACCGCATCTGGTACGGCTACCACAACAACCAGCCCCAGCATTACGACAACACCCGCTACCACGGAGTCAACCTGCACAACGTCTGGTACCGGGGCACGGTGGAGTTCCGCTGGTTCGAGGCAACCCTGCATGCCGGAAAGATCAAAGCCTACCTGCAGTTCTGCTTGGGCATCGCCGCCAAGGCGCTAAACGGCAGAGCCGCATCCAGCCGCAAGCGGGACTTCGATCCGCAAAGCGCCAAGTATGACTTCAGAGTCTTCCTGCTCCACCTCGGTCTGATCGGGGATGAGTTCAAAACTGCTCGATTACACCTGATGAAAAACATGCCCGGTGACGCGGCCTTCAAGAAAGGTCGTCCCAAACCGGATGAAACCGAAACCACCATTCAAACCACAGAGGCCGGGTCTAATCCCGGCCTTTCTGTTTTAGGAGGTGAATCATGAAAATACTGATCCACTCGACGACACTGGACGGCGAACCGCTGGAAACTGACGGCATCGCTCTGGAAGGCAAAAACTGCGCGGAGCTGGTGGAGATCATGAAAGGCCAGACACCGTTCACCATCGAAACGACCGCCCGTGATTACATGCTCGGTGTGCTTGGTCGCATCGAGCCGGACCGGAAACTCCAGCTGCCTGAAGATCCCGAAACGGCCGCAGCCGAATTCCTGACCTTGCTGGGAAAGCATGGGCTGGTGGAGTTCCTGCCGGATGACGCCTTCATCGACCTGCCGCCGGAGGACACCTTTGACAAGGAGGATGACCTATGTGCGGACAAGTAGGCATCATCTTCGGTCAAAAGCGACGGCGCATTGCCGAGCGGGAATACCTGAACGAGGTCTTTATCCGCATGTTGCTCTGCAGTGAGGAGCGCGGTCCCCACGCCAGCGGAATGGCATGGCTCCGAACCGATGGCGACTTCCGGCTTTTCAAACGGCCCATCCGGGCTCACCGGTTGGTCAGGGAATCGACCTTTCTCGAGCTGATGGATGAGGTGGACAACCAGACCACCATCCTCATGGGACACACCCGCTGGCGGACCCGGGGCAGTGAAGCCAACAGCCGCAACAACCATCCGCTCCGATCCGGCATCATCATCGGCACCCATAACGGCACCATCTACAATGCCGATTACCTGTTCCGCAGACTCGGCCTGCCGCGCTATGCCGAAGTGGACAGTGAGCTGCTTTTCCGGCTGGCCGACCGCTTTTCACCCGACGGAACCATCGACGGTCGTGGCTTCCGCAAAGCCCTGCGCCTGTGTCGCGGCCAAATGAGCGCCGTGTTGGCCTCACGGCTCGATCCCGGGGCCATTACCGTCATCAAGGGGAACAAGCCGCTGTCGCTGCGTTACAGCCGCAAACACCGGGCAGTGCTCTATGCCTCGGAACCGGAATACATCGAAGCCGCTCTGGATGACCTGCGTGGCTGGCGCGAACTGGAAATACCGCCGCTCACCATGCTGACCTTCCGTCATCAAACCCTCAAGGAGTGGCAGAGCCATCCATTCAGATTTGTCTGTCAGGAACGCAGGGGAACCTTACCCGAAGGAGTGAAAGCATGAAGAATATCGACAACCACCTCCGGCTTTTTGTTTACGGAACCCTGAAAAAGGGATTTTGGAATTTTGACCGGTTCTGCACCCGGGCCATCAGTATCGAACCCGCTACCACATGGGGCAGGCTCTACCATCTGCCAGCCGGATTCCCGGCCTTGGAAGTCCCGGAGGATAGCATACTGGCCACCGGAACTGCCGATCCGCTGGCCGATACCCGAACACAGAACACCATCGAACTCCCCGGAAATGCAATGAAACAGCCCGAAGGCGACTGGGATCTGGTCCTCGGGGAGATGATGACCTTCGCCAATCCCGGCTTCGATCTGCCGCCCATCGACCGGCTGGAGGCATTCGATCCCAATGGTCGCTGTGTTTATACACGGGTTTTAGTGGCGGTTGAGACCAACGACTTGATACGGCCCGTTTGGCTGTACAATTACAATCTCGGCCATAATGCGGAAAGGATTGCCTCGGGATGCTGGTATCCAGCAAAATAGAACGAAATCGGCTTAAATCGGCAAAGAATATTTGACATCCGGTGCTCATCTCAGTATATTTGCAAGGTGAATTAAATTGGGAGTGTTGTATTTGCAGCATTCCTTAACTGCCTCTGTTGAGGTCATGGCAAAAAGCAATAGCCCCCAAGAGGAGTATGAGACATGGCAGAAATAGATGATCGCTGGTTGTCAGTGGACGAAATATGCAAATACCTTGGGATCGGTAAGGACACCGTCTACAAGTGGATCGATAAGCACGGCATGCCCGCTCACCGAATGGGCCGCCTGTGGAAATTCAAAAAAGATCAGGTAGATGCATGGGTAGAGGCTGGTGGTGCTCAAACATCCTCCTCTAACGATAGTGAGGAACAGAAATAATGGGTAGAAAAGGCACATATAAAAAACAGAATGCTTCACTGCACACGATAGGTGCAGTGGATTTGTTTTGTGGTGCCGGTGGATTGACTCGTGGGCTCGAAAAATCAGGTATCGCCGTCAACCTTGGAATAGATATCGATCCGGCTTGTGAATATCCTTACGCAGCCAACAACAAAGCCGACTTTTTACTGAAATCCGTCGATGATGTCGAAGCCTCCGAACTGCTGGCCGCATACAATGGTGCCGACCTCAAACTTCTTGCCGGTTGTGCGCCTTGCCAGACATTTTCCTCATACAATCAAAAGGCGGACTCATCGGACAAACGATGGTGGCTACTCCTGCAGTTCTCCCGTTTGATCGAGGAGACCGAACCGGAACTCGTGACCATGGAAAACGTTCCGGGACTGATGGATCAGGATGTCTTCAGGGAATTTGTCGAGAACTTGGAAGAAAGAAACTATCACGTCGATTACAAGGTCGTGAATTGTGCCGAATACGGTTTGCCCCAGCAGCGGAACCGTTTGGTACTGCTCGCTTCGCAGTTGGGGCCGATACAACTTCTGAGCCCAAAAGAATTCAAGCGAAAAGCCAAGACCGTCAAGGAAGCCATAGGTAAATTGCCTGAAATCGAAGCGGGTGCGATCGACTCGAAAGATCCACTGCACCAAAGCTCCAGCCTTTCCGAAACCAACTACCAGCGCATACTCGTTTCCAAACCGGGCGGAACATGGCGTGACTGGCCTGAAGAACTCGTGGCTGACTGTCACAAGAAAAAGAGCGGCAAAACCTATCCGAGCGTGTATGGCCGGATGAGTTGGGACGAGCCTGCGCCGACCATAACGACGCAGTTTTTCGGTTTCGGCAACGGCAGGTTTGGCCATCCCGAACAAAACAGGGCGATCTCTCTGCGTGAAGGCGCGATCCTCCAGAGTTTCCCCAAAAAATACAAATTCACGGCTCCCGGTGAACCTATCAGCAAAAAGGTGCTCGGTCGTCTTATCGGAAATGCGGTCCCCGTAAAACTCGGTGAACTCATTGGTAAAAGCATTTTGAAACATGTGACGGAGTACAACGCATCCGTCTGCGAAGTATAGACGGAGAGCGCAAATGGAGAATACCACCGACCGTTCCAATCAATATCTGTCCGTCGCTTCCGTGGCTCCCGAACCCGGGCAACTCGTCGAAGTTCGAAGACGCCAGTGGGTTGTCAGCGACGTTCAGGGACAATCTTTCGAAGCCAACGGAGAGCAACATGTCGTGACCCTGTCCTCCTTGGACGAGGACGCTCTGGGTGAAGAGCTCCAAGTGGTATGGCAGATAGAACCCGGAGCCCAGGTTCTCGAAAAGGCCGGAATGCCTCGTATCACCGGCATCGATTCCGAGGATAAATCGGACGCCTTTTTGGATGCCGTCCGTTGGGGTGCGGTGACCAATGCCGACAGGTCCTTCCTGCAGGCTCCCTTCCGCAGCGGAATCACCATCGAAGATTACCAGCTGGACCCATTGGTACGTGCGATAGACATGGCTCGAGTCAACCTGCTGATTGCGGACGACGTCGGTTTGGGTAAGACCATCGAAGCAGGGCTTGTGGTACAAGAACTGCTTGTCCGTCATCGTGCGAGAACGGTTTTCATAGTCTGCCCGGCTTCGCTGCAGGTCAAGTGGCAGGTCGAGATGTGGGAAAAATTCGGATTGGAATTCCGGATTGTCGATACCGATTACATCAAGCGTTTGCGACGTGAACGCGGCATACATGCCAACCCATGGACCTCGTTTCCGCGACTCATCACTTCCATGGATTGGATGAAAAGCGGTGAAGGTCTCCGGCTCGTCAAGGATTGCCTTCCTCCGACCATTACCTATCCGAGAAAGTTCGACATTCTGATCATCGATGAAGCACACAATGTCGCGCCATCGACCGCCTCCAAGTACGCTCTGGAAAGCCAGAGAACCCGCTTGATCAGAACCATCGCTCCGCATTTCGAACATCGGCTCTTTCTGAGTGCCACGCCGCACAACGGGTATCAGGAATCCTTCACTTCGTTGCTGGAATTGCTGGATGACCAGCGGTTCGCCCGATCCGTCATGCCGGACGAGAAACAGCTGCAACGTGTGATGGTCAGACGGCTCAAGACAGATCTTGTCGATGCAGACGGAAACCCTTTGTATCCAAAAAGAAGGCTGATGCCTCTCGAGGTCGATTACTCGGATGAGGAACGTGAGATACACGACCTCCTGAAACAATTCACGGCTGCCCGTGCAAAAAGCGTCAAGGGCAGTTCCTTCGAATACGGCTCCGACTTCGTCCACAAACTTTTGAAAAAGAGGCTTTTCTCTTCCCCTATGGCTTTTGCCGGAACGCTGGCCAAACACAGGGAGAGTTTGGAACGTCCCAGACCGAAGCAAAAGGCCGGGGCCATGGACGACAAGATCCTCAAAAAGGCCATCCTGAAGGCGGAAGAGGATTTTGCCAACGACCAGCTCTACGAAGATGCCCAGTACGAAGCGGTGGAAGCTGCCGGTGAAATGTCGGTCCCTCTCGATCAGAATCAACGGCAGATGCTCGACAAGTTGACCGCATGGGCCGAAAAATCGAAAAACCGGGTGGACGCCAAAGCGTCAGCCATCGTCGACTGGCTCGAAACACATTTGAAAACCGATGGTGAATGGAACGGTAAACGGGTGATCCTCTTCACCGAGTTCCGCGCCACCCATGTATGGATGGAACAAATCCTGACCACCTACGGCTTCGGCGGCGAGCGCATGATGCTGATGCATGGTGGTGTCGACCAGAACGATCGTGAAAAGATCAAGGCGGCATTTCAGGCTCATCCAGACATCTCACCCGTCAGAATACTGTTGGCCACCGATGCGGCCTCCGAAGGTATCGACCTGCAGAACTACTGTAACTACATGGTTCATATCGAGATTCCGTGGAATCCGAATGTCATGGAACAGAGGAACGGTCGTATCGACCGACACGGCCAGAAGGAATCCGAAGTCTTCATCTGGCATCCTGTGGGAAAAGGGTTCGAGTCGAACGAAACCATCCGCTCGAAAAAGGTCGGCCAGATAGAAGGCGACCACGAATACCTGATGAGAGCGGTACTCAAGATCGACACCATCCGGGAAGATCTCGGAAGTGTAGGCCCGGTCATAGCCCAGCAAATCGAGGAAGCCATGCTGGGCAAGAGAACGGTTCTCGATACCGCAGACGCCGAAGGCAAAGCCGCGAAGGCCAGAAAATATGTATCCGCCGAGCGTCGCCTTCAGGAAAAGATAGACAAGTTGCATGAAAGGCTCATGGAGGCGAAGACCGACTTCCATCTTTCGGCAGATCATATACACAGAGCCGTCTCCATCGCTCTGGAACTGGCAGAAAAACCATCTTTGAAACCAGTCTCTTTACCGGGAGCACCGGATGGCTGCGTGTTCGAGGTGCCTATACTCCCCGGATCGTGGGGCCGTGCTACGGCCGGTCTCGAACATCCCCATACCGGTGAAAGAAGGCCGATCACTTTCGACCACGAGGTGGCGAAAGGCCGTGACGATGTCGTCTTGGCCCACTTGAACCATCGACTCGTCCAGATGTGCCTGCGGCTTTTGCGGGAAGAACTCTGGAAGCTGGATGACGTGAAAAAGCTGCATCGCGTGAGTGTCAAGACCGTTCCCGACAGTGAACTTTCGACTCCCGCCGTGCTTGTCTGGTCCCGTCTGGTCATCACCGGGGGCGACCATCACCGCCTGCACGAAGAGATAACGATCTCCGGCGGCGAGCTCAAACACACCGGATTTTCGAGAATACCGCAGCAAGGCCGATTGCAGGAGTTACTGACCAAGGCAGCCTCCTTCGATCCGAAAGGCGGTCTGCTGGATATCCTGACCGAGCGGTTCGAAAAACAGGAGAGCTCCATTCGTGCCACCATGGAAGCCCGTTCGAAAGACAGGCTTCGCTTCCTCGAAAACACGCTGGCACGTCGGAAGGATGGCGAGATAACCGATTTGACGAACGTTCTCGATGAACTCGAAAAAACGATAAAGGGCGAGCTGAAAGAGGATGCCCTCCCGAAACAGATGGTTCTTCCCGGATTCGAACCCGAGGAACGCAACCAGATTCGCAAGGATATCGAAGCCCTGAAAATGCGACTGGCCAGAATTCCCGAAGAGCGGGAAATGGAAAAGGCGGCCATAGAGAAACGTTACGCAGGATTGACTGATAGAACCTTCCCGGTGGCCGTGGTCTTTCTCGTACCTGAGTCACAAAAGGGAGGCTGCTGAAAATGAAGAACATGTCACAACATACCGAGTGGCTCTCGATGATCGAAGTGTCCGGTCCTTTTCTGGCCGTATCCGTGCTGGAGAAGATTTTTCCACAGGGACTGGAGTCACTGGAAACATACAGAAAGAAACGCATCCGCTCCGCATACGAGGAATGGCGCGATGCCGTCGAGGAAGACGATCCGCAACTTCCCGAACTGCACCGGGCTTGGATCGGGCTGGTGCTCGAAGAACTGCTGGAATACGAGGATTCGGTACTCGAAGCCGCATCCGATGAATTTACCTACAAGTCTCCGGACGGAGATGGACAGTTCAACCCCGACTTTGTCTTGAAGGGCGACGGCGGCAGTGCCCCGATGTTGTTCGTATCGATCATGCCCGAAGGCACGGATCTGGAAAAAGTGAAGGTCGGAGACGGCTGGCCGGTTCCGGTTTTCGAACGAATGACCCTGCTGTGCCGTGACAAGGGAGTCCGGCTCGGACTCGTCACCAATGGCGAGCGCTGGATGCTGGTGAACGCCCCGGTGGGCAGCACCTCTTCCCATGTGTCTTGGTACGCCCGTCTTTGGTTTCAAGAACCGGTAACCCTGAAAGCGTTCCAGTCTCTGCTGGGAGTGAGGCGCTGGTTCGGTCCCGAAGACGAGACCCTTCCGGTCATGTTGGAAGATTCTCTCCAACATCACGAAGAAGTGACGGATACCCTCGGTGAACAGGTCAAGCGTGCCGTCGAGGTGCTGGTCCAGTGTCTGGACAAGGCCGATCAGGACAGAAACCGTGAACTCCTGCATGACGTGCCTCCTGCGGAACTCTACGAAGCCGGGTTGACGGTGATGATGCGGTTGGTGTTCGTTCTTTGTGCCGAAGAGCGTGGTCTTCTGCTGCTCGACGATCCGGTGTACGACCAACACTACGCCATCACCACCCTGCGTGGACAATTGGCCGAAGAAGCCGATCAACACGGGCACGAGGTTTTGGAAAGAAGGCACGATGCCTGGACCCGGCTGCTTGCCGTGTTCAGGGCCGTCTATGGCGGCATCGAACATGAATCCCTGCGGATGCCCGCATTGGGCGGCTCACTTTTCGATCCCGACCGTTTCCCGTTTCTCGAAGGTCGTGCCAAAGGAACACATTGGCAGGAGACACCTGCACAGCCACTTCCTATCGACAACCGAACCGTATTGCTGCTGCTCGAGGCGTTGCAGGTCTTGGAACAACGCGGTGGAGCGCTGCTGCTTTCCTACAAGGCGCTGGATGTCGAGCAGATAGGCCATGTCTACGAAGGTCTGTTGGAGCATACCGTTCGCAGATTGAAAATAGACACTCTCGGGCTGATCGGCTCCCAGAAAGCCAAGAATCCAAACATCGCGTTGGCCGAACTCGAATCGGCCCGGCTGGATGGTGAAGACGCGCTGATATCCATCGTGGAGACGACCACATCCAGAAGCAAGAGCGCCATAACCAATGCGCTTGCCAAGGAAGTGGACGATGCCACCTTCGGCAATATCGTCACGGTCTGCGGCGGTGACATGGAACTGGCCGCTCGCCTGAAACCGTTCGCCCATCTGCTTCGAAGCGATGCATGGGGAGACTTCATCGTATATCGTGCCCATTCCTTTGCCGTCACTCTCGGTGCCGACAGGCGGGAAACCGGCACGCACTACACACCGAAATCCCTGACGGAAAGCATTGTCGAGACCACCCTCGAACCGGTGGCCTATGTCGGCCCGGCCGAAGGCAAGTCGCGTGAAGAGTGGCAACTGAAGTCCTCGGCCGAACTGCTGGATCTGAAAATCTGTGACCCGGCCATGGGCTCCGGAGCCTTCCTCGTTCAGGTCTGCCGCTGGCTGTCCGAACGGCTGGTCGAAGCGTGGGGCAAGGAAACGAGTCAGGGCAAATTCATTACCGTGGACGGTGTCGCTCTGGAATCGGCAGGTAGCGCAGAGCCGATGCCCGACTCGCTGGACGAACGTCTGCTGATCGCTCGGCGTCTGGTGGCGGAAAAATGCTTGTATGGTGTCGACCTGAATCCATTGGCCGTGGAGCTGGCCAAACTTTCCATCTGGCTGATCACATTGGCCAAGGGCAGGCCCTTCGGCTTTCTCGACCACAACTTGCGCTCCGGCGACAGCCTGCTCGGTTTGCACAAACTGGAACAGTTGACCAAATTCTCGCTGCACCCGGAAAAGAAACAGACCATTTCCATCTTCGCTTCCAATATCGAAGCGGCGGTCAAGGATGCGCTTGCCCTCCGCAAACAGCTCCGGGAAACCCCGATCCGGGATATCCGTGACGTTCAATACATGGAGCGGCTGGACCAAGAGGCCCGGCAGAAGCTCGAACATATCGAACACATTGCCGACGCCATGATCGGTGAAGCCTTGGCTTCCGGTGGCAACCAGCGAGCGCTGGACACCGCCATGGACAACCTGTCCACTTGGGCGGCCGCCTATATCGAAGGTGATAACGAGACCGGAAGGAAGATCATTGCCGAGGCGAGAAAGTCACTTTCCATAGACCTTCCGGCAGGTAAACCGCCAAGAAAGCCTTTTCATTGGGCGCTGGAATTTCCGGAGGTGTTCGAACGTGGTGGGTTTGATGGGATAGTCGGGAATCCACCGTTTATGGGGGGGCAGAAGATCACAGGTAGCCTTGGGACTGCTTACAGAAATTTTCTGGTTACATACATGGCCAATAACCAGAGAGGGAGTGCTGATTTATGCGCTTACTTTTTCCTGAATAACAGCATGCTGCTTCGTATGGATGGACATACAGGTCTTCTGTCCACAAACACGATTTCCCAAGGTGATACACGCGAAGTTGGATTACACCAAATTGAGAGCGGTGGTTTTTCGATAACATTCGCCATATCCAGCCAAAAATGGCCTGGCAAAGCTAATCTTGAAATTGCAATTGTCAATTTTACTAAAGGTCATTGGAAAGGAAGATGTTTCTTAGACGGAAGAGTTGTTGAAGCAATTTCAAGTTATTTGACACCACCCGGAGTTGTTTCAGGTGCGCCCAAAAAACTCAAAAATAACGAGGACCAATCCTTTCAGGGTTCGATTGTTTTGGGAATGGGATTTGTCTTAGATCCACCTGAAGCGAAGGAATTGATTGAGAAGAATCCGAAAAATAAAGATGTATTGTTTTTGTATTTAAACGGACAAGATGTCAACTCACGTCCAGACCAGTCACCAAGCAGATGGGTGATCAATTTCTTTGATTGGCCACTCATGCGGTCAGATTTGGGGGAGCTATGGCAAGCATCTGATGAAAAAAAGAAAAAACAATGGTTACAAAATGGCGTTGTCCCATTGGATTATCCATTCTCTGTTGCAGCTGATTATCCTGACTGTCTCTCCATTATTGAGGAAAGAGTTAAACCTGAAAGAACTCGCTTGAAGCCAAACGGTAAATACGCATTGAGAAAACCGTTACCCCAAAAATGGTGGCAATATGGTGAGAAACGGCCAAAGCTTTATTCGATTTTGGACAATATGGAAAGGGTCTTTGTTATACCAGAAACAACAAAGTATTGTGCCTTTTCCATCTATGAGCCGGGGATAGTTTTTTCCCATATGACCAAATTAATAACATCAGACCATAGTGGCATTTTTGCTGTTTTGTCCTCTGATATCCATGAGGCTTGGGCAAGAACTCATTCTTCTACTCTCGAAACACGGCTCAAATACATTACGTCGAGTGCGTATGAAACGTTCCCTTTTCCGGCTAACTGTGACGACTTAA
Source organism: Geopsychrobacteraceae bacterium (assembly GCA_963677215.1). Taxonomy (GTDB): domain Bacteria; phylum Desulfobacterota; class Desulfuromonadia; order Desulfuromonadales; family Geopsychrobacteraceae. The sequence goes on along the minus strand of OY781919.1, from coordinate 3,529,038 downwards.
AAGAGATTGGGGACGATTTTGTAAAGCAGAGAAAATTTTGGATGTATACAAATCAAGAAGGCTTAACAGCAACATATAACCGACTTCATGATCAATCTGACAAGGCGGAAAGCATAGCTACTCTTAGAGAACTTCAGATGGAAATTAACCAATCTGTCGTAACTGCATACGGCTGGGATGATTTAGACCTCGACCATGGATTCCATGAAACGAAGCAAGGTATTCGTTTCACCATTTCAGAAGAAGCTCGGCGTGAAGTCCTGCAGCGCCTGCTCAAACTGAATCACGAACGCTACGAGGAAGAGGTCGCTCAAGGGCTGCACGTCAAAAAGAAAAAGAAGACCTCGACTTCCCGCAAAAAGAAAACATCCCCGGCCAAAGACGACGGCAATTTGGATCTGTTCAATTTCATGAACGTCTCCCCGAAGGGGTCGAAATGATATGGAGGTTTGTAAATGACTGACAATGACAATGTGAATCCCGAACAGACCCCGCCGGTGCCTTCGGGAAGAAATAACAACGCATGGCTGGTGAGGCTCGGTGAAGAAGCCCGGCTCGATGGATATGTCCTTACTATCGACTTCGGCTCTTCCAGTCTACGCGGTGTCCAGACGGAAGACGCTATGCTGGTCACCGAAGAGCGTGACGGGAAATATACCGTGATCGGTGTCGGCCGGGTCTTCAGGAAGCGTTATTCGCTGGAAGACACTCCGTTCTATTTCGACGGCTATCTACCGGCAACACCGGCCGCCACGCTGGACGAACTGACCATTCCCGTCCCCGAAAACAAGGCACCGATCAACCGGCTGGATTGGTCGCTGTTCGAGAATGCCCTGAACACGACCACCGGTGCGAGTTGGGCGGCGTTCCCCGTTATTTCGGGAGATACATCCAGCGAGCAGGCATACGTCCGTGAGTTGATGCAGGCGGCCATGATCGACGACCTTCTTGGACCGGCCGATGGCCCGGTCGAAGAGATCATCGGTATGAGCGTCCGTGATCGGTATCTGGTCGGCAAGCTGGCTCCGCAAAATGCGGTCATCACCGAAGAGGACGAGCTGCCCGGCGCTGGAGCCGAAGACGAGCAGGAAGGCACCCGAGAGGTGGATGCCTCGACCAACCAGTCACTCGTGCCATCGTCCTTGGGTTTCACGTTCTGCGTGGATTCGACGGTGGACAAGGTGGAACTGATCGCCAACTGGGGACGTTACGAAAGGACGGAGAGCGAGCGGATCAACGAGGCCAACGACAAGCCTTTCCGCTGTTGGAAGCGTATCCCGTCCGGTGGTTCCGTCATCATTCCGATGAACAAACGGAAAATCGAACCGCTCGTCATCGACAATCAGTGCCCGGAAGTTCTGGTACAGGGCTCCATCAGTCCGCCTCTGGATAACGGCGACCGGCTGGTGACGCTGTTTTTCATCAACAACCAGTCCATGCCGGAACAGAATCAGGATCAGGCTTGGGTATTCCAGCCGGAACTGATCGTCCGTGACCCGGAAAAACGTCCCATTTTCAGGCGGCGGCCGGTACTGGATTCCGATGGCGGTGATGCCGAGCGTGAAGCGCTGGAAATGATTTACAGAAAACAGGTCGAGTTCGCAGTCGGTCACGGTGTGTCCGTCCATGCGACTACGGCCGAAAACGATACGGAGCATGCGGTCGAGATCAAAACCGCAATCTTGCCCAAATATGAAGTGCCGGTGACTGAAACGCCGGGTCTGGCAGACGAAGACCGTCCGGGTATGAAGCGTATGATTGCCGAAGGTTTCCTCGACATGGAAAACCTCGCGCAACTGGACAAGGATGCCCTCGTAACCGGATTGAAGATATTGACCGAGGATTACGCCCTCTGGATAACCGAGCAACGGGAACGTATCGGCAAGGACGTTCTCGGATATGACGGTGCCGCATCGACGGCCATGGACCGTTGCTCTCAGGTTCACCAGCGTCTGGAAGAAGGTATCGAGACATTGGGAACGAGCGAAGATGCCCTCGATGCATTCCGCTTCGCCAATCGGGCCATGGCTCTCCAACGTATCCGCAGTATCTATGCGCTCTCCAAGAGGCGCGGTGACGATCCTGACATCGATGCCCTGAACGTTCGAAAGAACCGGTCGTGGCGACCGTTCCAGCTGGCTTTCATGCTTCTGTCGTTGCCAGCCTTGGCCGATCCGGAGCACAAGGACAGGACCGAACCGCTCGAAGCCTATGCCGATCTTCTCTGGTTTCCCACCGGTGGTGGTAAGACCGAGGCGTATCTGGGAGTGGCAGCCTTCACCATGGCTATAAGAAGGTTGCAGGGTGATCTGGGCGGTCTGGATGGTACACGCGGCCTCGCCGTGATCATGAGATACACCCTCCGCTTGTTGACGCTCCAGCAGTTTCAGCGTGCGACCACCTTGATCTGTGCCTTGGAGTCGATGCGTCGTGAAGATCCCAAGAAATGGGGAACGACTCCTTTTACAATCGGCCTCTGGGTAGGTAACCGGGTGACTCCTGGAAGCACCGAGGAGGCACATACGGCCATTCAGAGTTTCAGGGATGGCAAGCGTCACGGCAGTAATTCCCCGGCTCAGTTGACCACCTGCCCGTGGTGTGGTGCCGAGATTGCCGAAGGCCGGGACATCGAAGTGAAAAAAGATGTCGGACGGACGTTCATCTATTGCGGAGACAAGTTCGGCCGTTGTGATTTTGGTAGAAGCAAGTCCAAGGATATGGGAATCCCCGTTCTGGTAGTGGATGAAGAAATTTACAGGCATCCTCCGACCATGCTGATCGCCACGGTGGACAAGTTCGCCATGATGGCGTGGCGCGGACAGGTGCGAACGATCTTCGGACGTGCCACGCAGGAGTGCGGCAGACATGGCCTGCTCTGGCCCAATGCTGATTGCACCGGTAATCACAACGCCAAGGGCAATCTTCCCAAGGTGACCGTGAAAGATATCACCCCGATTCGTCCACCGGATCTGATCATTCAGGACGAGTTCCATCTTATCAGCGGACCGCTGGGAACGATGGTCGGGCTTTACGAGACGGCCGTGGATGAACTCTCTACATGGCAGGTCGGTGGCAAATCGATCCGGCCCAAGGTCATCGCGTCGACCGCTACCGTGCGCAAGGCCGATGAGCAGGTCAACAACGTGTTCTTGAGACAGGTTGCGGTTTTCCCACCCCATGGACTGGATGTAGAGGACAATTTCTTTTCGGTCCAACGGCCTATCGAGGAAAAACCCGGCCGTCGATACATGGGGATCTGTTCCCCGGGAAGCTCGCGTCCAGCCGTGTTGATTCGTGTCTACGTGGCCATGTTGACGGCGGCTCAGTCACTTTTCGAACGGTTCGGTCAGGTCGCCGATCCATACATGACGGTTGTCGGCTATTTCAATTCACTGCGGGAACTCGGGGGCATGAGACGCCTTGCCGAGGATGACGTCCAGACCCGTGCCTACAGGGTGCAGATGAGCGATGTCAGCCGCCCGGGGCTGGAACAAAGGTCGGTCAGGAACGTGGACGAGTTGACCTCCCGTGTGTCGAGCAAGGATATCCCGAAAAAGCTGGATCAGCTGGAAGTGAAGTTCAACGCCACTCTGGAAGACGGCAAGTATGTCACCAAGTGGGAAAAAGGTGAAACCCGGGCCATCGATATCGTTCTGGCCACCAATATGCTCTCGGTCGGTGTGGACGTGAATCGTCTGGGAATCATGGCCGTGAACGGTCAGCCGAAAAACACGGCCGAATACATTCAGGCGACGAGCCGTGTCGGCCGCCAGTTCCCGGGACTCGTTTGCACGGTGTTGACATGGTCCAGACCGCGTGACCTCTCGCACTACGAAACGTTCGAACACTACCATGCCACCTTCTACAAACACGTCGAGGCCCAATCGGTCACGCCTTTCGCGCCGAGAGCGCTCGACCGTGGTTTGACGGGGACGCTGGTCAGCCTGATGCGGCTGGGGCACGCTCCGTTGAATCCGAACCTTGGTGCCATGGCGCTCGACAACGTGGCCTCTCCGGAATTGAAAAGCGCAAAGGAGAGCATCACCAACAGAGCCTGGAAAGCGACCAGCAAAAAGGCCATCAAGGACAACGCCGAGGTGATGATTTCCGATCGATCGGACCGTTGGGTGAAGGAAGCCGGGAAAGCCGGACGGCGCTTGGGTTATGAAACCGAAAGGCGTCAGGGCGACGTGGCGGCACTGCTGAGAAAACCGGGCGTGGCCGCTTGGGATGAATTCACCGTGCCCATGTCGATGCGTGAGGTGGAACCGGGTGTGAAATTGATTATGGATATTGCGACTCTGCCGGAGCCTCCGGCTTGGCGAATGAGAAGGACTGATGATAGCGACGGAGGTGAAGCATGAGTACACATCCAGTAGGACAAGTTAGACCGAGCCAGCTGTTGTGGACCTACGGACCGGGTGCGTTGATCGACCTACCCAATTTGTCCGTGATCACGATGGGACTGGACAGATGGGATATCGACCGATGTCCACCTGTTGAAGAAGCCCGATTGCTGGCTGCCGTGCGTCGAGTGCTCGGGCCGCAGGTAACCCACCTGCGGATACCACCATTCTTGAATGACGAAGGTGCGAGCCCATTTTCCGCCGAAGGTAAAGTCGGCGTTCCGGTCAGACCGTTTCCGCGTTGGCTTCGCTGCGTGAAGTGCGGGCTTCTGGCTGAATACGACTCCGGACTGTTCAATATCAAGGCCAACCCTTACAGGCCGGAACTGACCCACTTCGTCCATACGAACTGTATCAAGGGTGCAAATGCCGATGCCGTTCCAGCGCGTTTTCTGCTGGCTTGCCGTAACGGTCATTTGGACGATTTTCCTTGGCACTGGTTCGTGCATGGCGGGCAATCCGATTGCAGGGGAACGCTGCGTTTCTTCGAGTCAGGGGCTTCGCTGCAGACCGAAAACCTCTGGGTCAAATGCGATGCTTGTGGTGCTTCGAAACAGTTGGCCAAAGCCTTTGGTAAAAGCGGTCAGGAAAACCTTCCGGCTTGCCGAGGCCGTCATCCTCATCTCGACAAATTCGATGCGGACTGCAACGAGCAGCCTCGGGCTGTTCTTTTGGGGGCCACTAACAGTTGGTTCCCGATCACGCTTTCCGTGTTGGCCATCCCTCTCGAGAAGAACCAGTTGTCCCAGTTGATTCTCGATGGATGGGACTATTTTGCGGATGCCGATTCTGTCGATGAGATCAAGATCATCGTAAAGACCCTGACCAAGACCAACAGCCTCCCCGGAATCGATAAATATCAGGCGGATGAAATCTGGCTGGCGGTACAGGATCGAAAAGATGGAAACGCCACCGAGATCGTTTCCGAAGGTGACATCAAGGGACCTGAGTGGGATGTATTGATATCCCCGAACCCACCGACGGACTGGCCTCACTTTTTGAGCAGCAAGGTCGCGAGACCGGAACCTTACAAGGATGTTTTGGATTCGGTTCTCTTGCTTGAGCGCTTGAGAGAAGTGAACGCATTGATTGGGTATACCCGTGTGGAAGCTCCCGAGGAGTCGGCTGACGAAGACGAGCGACCACCGATGGCTGACCTCTGTAAAGGAAGACCGAGCTGGATTCCTGCCGGTGAGGTCCATGGGGAAGGAATATTCATTCGTTTCAACGAAAAGGCCATTTCCGACTGGGAAAAGCTGGAAGCCGTCAAACGCAGAGACCAGAAAATCGAACAAGGTCACCGTGGCTGGAGGAACGCCCGTGGTCTCGATCCGGAAGTCGGTTACCCCGGAATCAGATATACCATGCTGCACTCATTCGCCCACCTGTTGATCAGGGAGCTTGCATTGGAATGTGGTTACAACGCGGCAAGTATTCGGGAACGGATCTATGCCGGTACCGGAGAGTCTCCAATGGCCGGGATTCTCATCTACACCGCCGCTGCAGATTCCGATGGAACGCTCGGTGGTCTGGTCGATCTTGGAAAGCCCGAGAACCTCGGCCGTCTGATCGAACAGGCGCTGAACAGATCAATGGTGTGTTCGTCCGACCCTCTCTGCTCCGAACACAACCCAAGTGAAGATAGATCCCTCCATGCGGCTTCGTGCCACGCCTGTACATTCGTGGCCGAAACATCCTGTGAAAGAGGAAATCGATATCTGGACAGGGCATTGCTGGTGGAAACGTTCGAATGCAAGGATGCAGCCTTCTTTAGAAAAGTGACCAAGGACTACTATTGCGTCGCTGAGGAACAGGCTCCATACGGATCGGCGGAGAAGTAATGAATACCGATATCTGGAAAGCCATAGCCGACATCGGGATCGAACTTCATCCCGACCGGGTAAACGCGATAGCGGACAAGATAGCCGGACTGTCTTCGGTGGACGAGTTCTACAAGGCGAGTTCGGGCTTCGGCCCGGCAGCCAACAAACCGATGATGAACGCCCTTGAAAAGGCGTGGAAAAAAGATCCCCGGGTATCACCTCTGGAACTTGCCGCCGCTTTGCGTGGCGCATCCGGAACGGCTTCGATCATGGAAAAGCGGGAAGCCGTCGAAATGGTCTGGACAGGTCCTTTCACGGGGCTGGTCGCTTCCCGGCATACAGAACAGGTTTTACTCGAGGTCATTGGCTCCGCGAGGTGGCGGCTCTTCATTGTCAGCTTCGTCGCCTATGACATCGACTCGGTCAAAAAGGCTCTGCAGGATGCGGTCGGCAGGAACGTCAAAATCGACATCCTGCTGGAATCGTCGAAGGCCCATGGAGGCAAGATCGATATCGACTCGATAGATGCTTTCAAAAAGGCGATTCCGTCGGCCAACGTCTATGCGTGGAATTCCGAATCGAAATCCTCTGACCGTTGGAACGGTGCCGTCCATGCAAAATGCGCCGTTGCCGATGGCTCCCTCGCTTTCATCACGAGTGCCAACCTCACCAGAGCGGCCATGGAAAACAACATGGAACTGGGAGTGCTGGTCCGTGGAGGCAACCTGCCGGAAAAACTCGAACGGCATCTGGAAGCCTTGGTGACGACGGGAGTGATAGGGAAAATCTAATGGATACAGTCGACACCAAAACCCGTTCCAAGATCATGAAAAGTGTCCCTCAAAAGGACACCAAGCCCGAAATGCGTCTCAGAAAAGCGCTGCACGGGATGGGTTTTCGGTATCGACTGCATGATAAGAAACTACCCGGCTCTCCGGATCTGGTCTTCCCGAAATACAAGGCCGTCATCTTCGTGCATGGCTGTTTCTGGCACCGGCATGGCTGTAAACAGACCACGACGCCTTCGACGCGTGAGGACTTCTGGAAGGCAAAATTCGAAGCCAATATTGAACGGGACAAAAAGAATGTCAGTGACCTCGAAGCGGCCGGTTGGCGTGTAATGACCGTGTGGGAATGCGAACTAAAGAAAGCTGCTGAGAATGACCTTTTTGAAAAGATACGGGAGTTTTTGCTCTATCGAATGAACGAGACAACCTGAAATAAAGGATCAACCATGTGGAATGATGTAGAAACAACTCAAGACCTATTGAATTTCAAGGTTGTCGCGGATACGGCAGCCCAAATGATCAAAGACGGAAATGGTCAGCCTGTCTCTATTGGAGTTTCAGGAAGCTGGGGTGTCGGCAAATCCTCTCTTGTTCAGATGATCGGTGAATCCCTCAAAAGTCTTGATGGTGGGAAAAACTACATCTTCATCAATTTCAATGCTTGGCTTTATCAAGGTTACGATGACGCTCGCATGGCGCTTCTCCAAAAAGTGGCCGACAAAATAATGGAAGAGTCAGAAGCGCGTAAAACCTGCGTCGACAAGGCCAAAGAGTTTATCAAGCGCATCAATTGGTTGAGAACTGCAAAATTCATGGCTCCGGTTGCCACTGGTATCATTACCGGCGGTGCTGTCGCTGGACCAGTCGGTTCTTTTATCGGCGCGATCAGTGGTTTGTTAGGTCAAAGCGGAATGCCGAGTCAAGAGGATCTGAGTAAGATCAAGGAATCCTATAATCAGGTTGCGCCTGATCTGCAGAAACTCCTGAATGATAAAGAAGAAAAGTCAGTTCCGAAGGAGATAGAGGCTCTTAGAGCACTATTTCAGGAGTTGCTCAAAAAACTCGAATTAACGTTGATTGTCTTGGTCGATGATCTCGATCGGTGTTTACCCAATACGGCGATCTCGACACTTGAGGCCATGCGGTTATTGCTTCTGGTTCCTCAAACGGCATTCATCATTGCAGCAGACGAACAGATGATCCGAAATGCGGTGAGATCCCACTTCGGCAATATCGACCTCAGCGATGAACTTGTAACAAGTTACTTCGATAAACTGATCCAGATTCCGCTCAGGGTCCCTCGGCTGGGTGCCAATGAGGTCAAGGGATATCTGATTTTGCTTTTGGCTGATCTCGCTCAACGGCGTGGTCAAATCACGCAGGAAGAGAAAGACAAAGGTCACGATGCAATTGTCAGTGCCATCAAGAAATCGTGGGCTGGTGGCCTAACCAAAAAGGTAATCGAAGACGCTTATGGCGATGCAGCTTCAAAGCTTGTGATTCAAATCGATCTTGCGGACCAGCTTGCCAATATCATGGCTACCTCAGATCACATCGCGGGCAATCCGAGACTCATCAAGAGATTCCTGAATAACCTCATTATTCGGGAATCAGTTGCCAGAGCTCAAGAGATGAGCGTTTCCTTTGAGGAGCTGGTTAAGTTGCAGATATTTGAAAGATGCGCCCCTGCCGCTGCGTTTGAGTATCTTGCCAAACAGGTCGGCGATAGTGAGGACGGTAAGCCGAAATTTCTTCAGGAGCTTGAAGAAAAGGTCGCCAAAGCTGAAGAACTCACATTTCCACATGAGTCGTGGAAAGCTCCATTTATTTCAGACTGGTTGAAGTTGAACCCACCGCTGTCTGAAATTGATTTGCGACCGCTGCTCTATTTGAGCCGGGACAAGGCAATATCCCTTGCCAGTTTCGATGAGCTTTCTCCTGATGGTAGAGAGCTATTGTCAGCCCTCTGTGAAGCCAAGGGGCTTTTGCAGCCGCTTATCACCAACATCAAGCAGATTGGAGCGATTGAGTCGGAAAAAATCCTAACGCGAATGAAACGACGAGCCAGAAACCAGCAATGGGAATCCGCCGTTATCGTTCAAGCGTTACACCTCCCCAAGGCGTTTCCTGAATTGGCCACTTCTTTCATTGCAATGCTTGATGAAATCCCCGCTGGAAAAAGACCCGCACCATTGATACCTCAATTACGCAACGAGACATGGGCAAAGGAGCTGTTGGCTCGCTGGGAACAGGATGACAGCTCGCCTGCACCTGTAAAGAAAGCTATCAATACAGCCGGGAGGAAAAAGTAATGGGAACCTCTTCGTCAAGTTCAGGTCCCGGAAGCGGCGTTCCATTTGATCCCCCTTGGCTAAGTTCTGTTGCCTCGGAAATCGGGTCGCCATTGGAGCAAATTTCCGGTGAGCCTGCTCAGCCAGATCAGAATCCTCAGCAAACCGAACCTACTGCACAAACTGTGGAGATGGCTCCCCCAAGGCGATTTGGCAATGCACGACGGCACCTTGGTGAATATGCAAGCAGTGGTGATCGGGGTTCCTTAAAGAAAGCGTTGGGAAGCTATTCCCGAAAAGGTATGGGAGGAGCATCTAAAGTTGCCAGTCGAATGCGGACGTCAACGTCTGCCGGTGCAGGGCTCTTCAATTTCCTTCAAGGCGTCCGTGACAGTGCAGATACCAAAGTCAGGGACTGGGTAAATCAGCTCACCTCGAAGAACCTTTCGGCATATGAAGTTGCCGATGAAATCATAGATCAAGTGATATCAACAGGAGGCAGCCTTGAAGAGGAGTCTTGCAGGGACTCTATGGCTCAGGCGATGTCAGACCTGTTGACGATCGATCCCAATGTTGATTTGCTCAACATGGATAACGACAGCATTTGGACTGTGATGGAACTGTTCATGGCCAACGAGGCATTCAATCGACTCAATCTGGATATCGGTCAGCTATTTGAAAGTGATAGATATTCCCCAAGGGAAGCCGTTTCCAGAATGAATGATATGCGGGATTATCTAAAGTCTGAAATCTCCGCCCAGATACAGGAGCTGAGAAAGGATACATCCAACCCGACAAAAGCAGAAATGAACTCGCTGCTTCAATCAGCAATAAAGATCACTTTCGAAGTGTTCGAGGAGGAAGCATGAGAAAGATCGTTTGTGCTCCGGAAAACCTCATCCCACAGTCGCTTGAGGAAAATACGAAATATTTCTCGATTTACTCGAATTGTCGAAGGGAGAATGTCGGTTATTTCGGTTCGACCTTGATAAGAGACATACAAAGAGCCGGGCTGCGGCCTTCAGAAAATATCTGGGATTTCAACACCATCGCATTGTCGGTCGCGTCCGCCGATAATTCGCTCACAAGAAAAGACAGCGCGGATGGGTGGACTCGGCAAATAGATTTAACCGTTCACCTCTGTAATCCAAGTGTTTGGGAGCCTGCAAAGCAGGAATTTGAAAAAACGCTGAGATTTCTTACAGGGGATTTTTGGTCTCTTACTTTCAAAGATGGAGGTGTTTCTCTTCCCGTTCAGCCAGATAGAGAGTTCAACCTTTTTGAATCCACTGACTTTGATGAAGATTGCGTTTGTTTACTATCCGGCGGTGTAGATAGTTTGGCCGGAGCGATTGATCTCGTGACCGAAGGTCACTGTCCCATTTTTGTTTCTCAGGTGGTTAGAGGAGATGCTGATACTCAAAGGGCCTATGCTGAGAGAATCCGTCCAGAAAGTCATCACTTCCAATGGAATCATAATATCCACCTACCTGATGATGAATCCGAAGGGTCGACAAGAGGACGGTCGATCATTTTCTTTGCCTTCGCGGCCTTGGCTGCATCTGCTATTGAAACACAGTCAGGCTCCCCAGCTGACATATACGTTCCTGAAAATGGGTTTATCAGTCTGAACATACCGCTCAATTCAGGTCGCATGGGCAGTTTCAGTACCAAGACCACTCATCCCGTTTACTTAAAAGGAATTCAGAGTATCTGGAATGAAGTAGGAATTAATCTGAACCTCATAATGCCCTATCAGTTCAAGACAAAAGGAGAGGTGTTGGCAGAATGCAAAAATCAACCGCTTTTGAAGGAGTTGGTTTTTCAATCTGTGAGTTGTGGGAAATATCGAGTGTACAAGATGCAACATTGCGGCAGATGTGTTCCTTGCTTGGTTCGGAGGGCTGCATTTCAACGCTGGGGAGAAGCCGACCAAACGTCAGGCGGCTATTATTCAGAACAATTAGAACGAATAAATCATGGGAACCCCGATGATGTAGGTGCCGCTGCCAATGCATGTTTGGTTGCCGACCAATCTGGAATTCACCGTGTGATTTCAGGAAATCTGTCTTTTGCCGACCACCAGAGTCGGAGTGACTTCGAAGAAGTCTTTTCACGAGGGCTTAGTGAGGTTAAAGAACTTTTACTGGGGAAAGGGGTGATATGATAGATCTGCATACACACCTTGATTTATACCCAAACGCGCTCGATATCCTTGCCCGGGTCAATAAAGAAAACCATTTCACACTGGCAGTTACAACCAGTCCAAGGGCATGGCTGGCGACCTCTCAAGTTTTCAAGGGACATGATAACATCAAGGTCGCTCTCGGTTTGCATCCTGAAGTCGCTGATCAAAAGTTCGGTGAGCTGGACCTTCTAATAAGTTCGATCCATAAGGCGGACTTCATCGGAGAAATTGGGATCGATGGCTCTTCAAGGTATTTGAAGACATTCGAGAAACAAGAACTGATTTTTGATAGCGCGATCCGAGAGTGTGAAAAAGCCGGAGGCCGAATCATCAGTATTCATTCGAGAGGTGCCGCTTCCAAGGTGTTGTCAATCATCAAAAAGTATCCGAGTTGTGGCACACCAATACTTCACTGGTTTTCCGGATCGATTACCGAAGTGAAAGCAGCCATCGAAATGAGGTGTTACTTCAGCGTCAATTCACTGATGCTAAAAAGCAAAAAAGGCAAAGACCTGGCTTCGAGAATCCCTTCAGAGTTGGTGTTGCCGGAATCAGACGGACCTTTTGCCACTCTGAATGGCAAACCTATCATGCCTTGGGAAGCGATGGACGTATGCTCTGCCTTGAGTGATATATGGAATGTCTCTCGCAACGAAGCAGAACAGATGGTTTTGAACAATTGTAAAAAGATAATAGATATCTAAATGGAGCTGATTTATGGCAGGTGAATATGAAAGAGCAATAAGCATCAAGGAAGCGATTGATGCGATAAATAACCGGGATTACCTATTGCCAGCCATTCAGCGTAAGTTTGTTTGGAGCAGTCATCAGATCTGCGTTTTGTTCGATTCGATCATGCGCGGATATCCTATCAACACGTTCATGATGTGGGAAATCAAAAGTGACCACATCAAAAACGAATATAAATTTTATGAGTTTCTGAAGTATTACTGCCAGAGGTTCAATGAAGAGAATCCATACGTAAAGACCAGCGCCAGCTTCAAAGATTTCAAAGCTATAATTGATGGCCAGCAAAGGCTGACGTCCTTGTACATAGGTTTGTGCAGTACATATGCATATAAGCAGCCTCGGGTTTGGTGGCCGGGGACCATGGATGAAAACATACTGCCGCCGAGAAAGCTGTATCTCGATCTCAAGCAGCCAGTGATTTCAGACGATGATGATTCGCTAATGAAATACAATTTCCGGTTCCTGACAGAAAAACAATATCAGGATTCATTGGCTGAACCAAAAGAGCATCACTGGTTCTGTTTGCACAAGATTTTAGAATTTCCACAGGTTGATGGAGGGAGCCAGATATGGAACAAAGTCGTAAGACCCTTTCTTGACTCTGTGGGCTTATCCGATAACGAATTTGCTCAAGAGACCCTCTCTCAACTCTACGATGTGATCAGGGCGCAGAAGATTATCCATTATTTCAATGAAACCAGTCAGGAGATTGATCACGTACTCGATGTCTTTATTCGAACCAATAGCGGTGGAACCAAGCTGGCGTTTTCAGACTTACTGATGTCGATCGCTGTAGCAAACTGGGATGGGGATTTTCGTCAAGAGCTCGATAATTTGACAAACCATATCCATCAAAGCATTGACATGGGATTTTACATTGAACGGGATTGGATTCTAAAAACCTGCTTAATGCTTACTGACGCGGATGTCCGCTTCAAGGTCAAAAATTTCAAGGCTGAGCAGGTGAAGAAAATTCAGTCCGAGTGGCAATCCATAAAAGACTGCATCAAGGCCACCTTCCTTCTTGTGCGTCGTCTTGGCATCAACCCACAGTCGTTGACATCCAAAAATGCCGTGATTCCAATTTGCTTCTATCTGTACAAGCAAAACGAAGACAGTCGACCTTTATACCGCAACATCAATAACTTGGCCAAGTGTCATGAGCAACGGTCGAAGATCAGCCAATGGTTTTATATGGCCTTGCTCAAAGGAGTTTTTGGTGGGCAAGCGGATTCAATTCTGACAAGTATGCGCGACGTTTTACGGGACAACATTCAAAAAACAGCGTTTCCTTTGGAAGCGATTATCGAGCGATATAAGGCCACGAACAAAGACCTACGTTTCGATGATGACTACATTGAAAGTCTGCTGGACATTCAGCATGGAGAAGGCCGTTGTCGAGCACTTCTGCACCTTCTTTTCCCTGAAATGAGTTCGACCGAGGTCTTCCACATTGACCATCTGCATCCCCGTAGTGCTTTTGAAAAAAAGGCGCTCAAGTCGCACAACTTCCTCCAAAATGACGAGACGCTACTCGGATTTTTCTCTGATGCGGGACATTGGAATTCCATGGCAAATCTTCATTTGCTCAACGACTCGCAGAATCTCTCAAAGAACGACAGACCTTTGTCGGAATGGCTCAATGACCCGAATGTAAACCTGCGAGCACAGGATCTACTTGTTGAAGGAATCGGCTTGGAGTTTGAGGCATTCAGGGAATTCTATGAGAAACGGAGGTCAAACTTGAAGGAAAGGTTGAAAAGCCGGGTTTTCATGTCAACGCAACTGCCATTGTCTCCGACAGTTGAAGACTCGGATGAGGAAGTGGTTGAGGAAACAAATGCCTGAATTTAATGGCCAATTGATGGTGAGACTCTTGACGGAAAATATAGAACGAGAGGAAAGACGTAAACTTGGAAACTAAACGATCCAGAGCCCAAGGATGCCTGCTGGGCCAGCTTGCCGGTGATGCGCTGGGAAGTCTGGTTGAATTTCAATCCCCGGATGAGATCCGGCGCAGCTACCCTGATGGTGTTCGAGAGCTGGCGGATGGCGGCACATGGAATACCATTGCCGGTCAGCCGACCGATGATTCCGAGATGGCTCTGATCCTTGCCCGGCTACTGATGAAAACAGGTTCGTATGATCCAGAGGCGGCACGCAAGGAATATCAATACTGGCTGAGTTCCGATCCGTTTGATTGCGGTATGACCATTTCGACCGGGCTACGGGGAAATCCCAACCCGGACAGTCAGGCCAACGGAGCCATGATGCGGATCAGCCCGCTTGGAATCTTCGGAGCCGGATTTGAACTGAATCAGGTGGCTGAATGGGCCATGCAGGATGCGGCTCTCACACATCCCAACCCGATCTGCCAGCAGGCGAACGCGCTGTTTGCCATGGGGGTTGCTCACGCCATTCAATCCGGCAGCGACCGCAAAGAGTTGTACCAGCACATCAAGCAGTGGGCAGCAGACATGCCCGTTGAATCCGCTTTGCTGGATACCATCGACAAGGCTGCCAAAGAGCCGCCAGCGGACTATGTCCACCAACAGGGCTGGTTGATGATCGCTTTTCAGAATGCCCTGTATCAGCTGCTCCATGCACCGAGCCTCGAAGAAGGTGTTGTCGACACCATCATGCGCGGAGGTGACACCGACACCAACGCGGCCATTTGCGGGGCGCTGTTAGGCGCTGTGTGCGGTCGGGAGGCTATTCCAGCCCAGTGGCTCGACTGCCTGCAAAGCTGCCGCCCAAAGGCCGGACATCCGCGAGTTCGCCATCCACGCCCGGAATGCTTCTGGCCGGTGGATGTTTTGGAGCTGTCGAAGCAGTTAATTTCTCACAACATATAAAATGGAGGTCACTATGACTAAAAAAGCAGGTTCACATCATGTAGTCCCAAACGCCGATGGCGGCTGGGATGTTAAGAAAGACGGGGCGACCCGCAGTAGCGGCCACTTTGACAAAAAGCAGGATGCCGTCGATGCCGGGCGCAAGATCAGCCAGAACCAAGGGACTGAGTTTGTTATCCATGGGAAAGATGGAAAGATCCAAAGAAAAGACAGTCACGGGAACGATCCATACCCACCAAAAGGTTGACAACAAGACATGGTTTGTAAAACACACCGCCGGGTATTCAATCGGGAATCGAACCCACGTCCGTTCTCTGTTTCGGGAAAATGTAGAGAATTAAATTTCTCTCGGAGTCCGGCAGGTTGAAGGGATTTGATGTGTGGTAAGGTGTTGAATAAACAGGGTTTGCGGATGTATTTTTGTTTGGAGAACGAATTGGGGTAAGGCTCCGTGTCCTCCACCATTTAAAAAAAGGTCGTCCAATTTATAATTGGGCGGCCTTTTTTAATGGCGTGACGATGTCGCGGGAATCGAAGCGAAGCAAGCGCTGAACAGGGCCTGGAGACCGTGGTTCTGCGCCAGTCCATAGTACGAATCATTGACCCACCTGCGTCATCCAAAAATCGCCGCCGAACCTACGGGTGCGGCTAAGATTTGTGGATGCCACAGTCAGGCCAAGCCTTCGCACTCTGGCTCTGCCGATGACCACAATCTCCTGGCCAATGTCAGAAAAGCGGCCACGAATGGTCGCGTCAGCGAGCGGAGGGGAGCCTACGCAGTGAAGGCCACGATGGCCGAAACAAAGTAGGCGATTCCCGTCACTGGCACCGTAGGTGCCATCGGTTTCTGTGGTTCAGCTTAAGCAGATTACTTTCATCAAATGGTAATGTAGTAGCTCTGCTGAGCTTTGTGGCTTATGGTAAAACTCTGGGATGTGTTAAATATACTGTCCCTGAAATTTTAAACAGTATGGTGTGTTTCAATTGAGCAAAAAACGAATTTTCATTACGGGTATCGCAGGTTTTTTGGGCAGTCATATTGCCGACAGGTGTCTGGCCGAAGGGTACCGGGTTTCGGGCTGTGACAACCTTAAGGGTGGCTACCCTGACAATGTGCCGACTGGCGCTGAGTTTCATCAGATCGACTGCAACGATTTTGTGCGTCTTGCCCCGGTGATGAAAGGCGTCGATATCGTCTATCACTGCGCGGCCACAGCTTATGAAGGTCTTTCGGTCTTCAGTCCGCATCTGGTCACTCAGAATGTTGTCACGGCGACCACCGGCGTTGTGTCTGCGGCAGCCGCCGCTGGGGTAGGGCGCTTTGTGCTTTGTTCGTCTATGGCCAGGTACGGTACCAATGAGGTCCCATTCCGGGAGGATATGGTGCCGGCCCCTCAGGATCCCTACGGCATCGCCAAATGGAGCGCCGAACGCCTGCTCGCCAATATCGCCGAGACCCACGGGATGGAGTGGGTGGTGGCGGTACCGCACAATATCATCGGGCCGCGCCAGCGCTACGATGATCCTTACCGCAACGTGGCCGCTATTTTCATCAACCTGATGCTGCAGGGGCGTCAGCCCTTTATCTACGGGGACGGCAACCAGAAGCGCTGCTTCAGTTTTGTCTCCGATGTGGTCGATCCGTTGCTGCGGATGGCCACGGATGAGTGCTGCGTCGCGCAAGTGATCAATATCGGTCCCGATGATGAGTTTGTCACCATCAACGAGCTGGCCGTCATCATCGCCCGGCTCCTCGATTTTGATCTCCAACCGCAGCGCATCGCTGGCCGCCCCCAGGAGGTGTACTTTGCCAACTGCAGCGCCGACAAGGCCCGGCGACTGCTCGCTTACCAGCCGAAGGTAAAGCTCGAAGAGGGCTTGGCCGTGATGATCGACTGGATAAAGTCCCGCGGACCCAGACCTTTTCTGCACAATGTGGAACTGGAGATAGACGGGCCGACCGCGCCGAAAACCTGGTCGAAGAAGATCCTGTGACAATACTTCCTGAAGAAACCGCTGGCGGAGGGCTCGTACAAGAGGCCGTCGCACTGCTGGCCGAGGCCACAGCATTGCAGGGAACGCTGCATCTGCCAGGCGTGCGCGATGACTATCGTTCCCGGCTGGAACTGGTTGTCCAGTTGGCCACAAGAGCATTGGATTGTGCGGTGGAAAGCCAGGAGCTTGGGCAACTCCACTGGCTGTTGGTTCAGGCTCAGGCGGCCAGGGCAGAGGATGCGCGCTATGGAGCCGGGCAGCTCTCGCGCGGATCTCAGCGGGCGCCGACATTGGCCGATTGCGAAGACGGCTGGCAGAGGGTTGAAGAGATCGTCTGTACTGCAGAAGAGGCGGCAGCGCAGGCCGTTTATTTTGCCCGGCTACTGACAACGCCAAAAGCTCAAGTCCTTGCCAAAAGAGCTGAGGCTGCCGCACAGGCAGCCAGGGCAATCGTCTCTGAGCGCAACTGCGCCTACACCTTTCACGCCGATCCCGGCTTTTCCTTTGGCGAAGGCTGGTATCTGGCTGCCGCGGCACTCTTTGCCGGGCTTGCCATCCAGATCAGACCAGGCGCTGTCCAGGAAGTCCAGGCCAGACGTTTTCTCTGCGATGCCGGGTTAGCTGGGGCCTTGTGCCCGTATCGCTCACGCCCGGCCAGTCCCAAGCACCTGACCCATATCATCGCTGAGGCGTTTCACGCCGATGCTCTAAAAGCGCAGCACACCCTGCGTAAAGCGTTTTTGGGAGATGAATCGGCATCACCTTTCTTAAGATCATGGATAGACAGTAAGCTCGGAGAACAACCACAGCAGAAAGTGTTGCTTTGGGTCCGGACGGGTGATCACGATGCCGAGCGCAATACCTGTTTCGCTGAGCTGCGGCAGATTGCTGAACTGGTCGTTGCTGACGGGGTCACGCCGATCTTTTTCGGTGATAACGTTCCTCTAGAGCTTGTTCCGCCAGACGCAGTCAACCTGACCCTGTGCTGGAAAGAGCCGCTCTTCCAGGGGCCGGATATGCGCCGGGCGCAGCTGCAGCTGTTTGAAGACTTAAGATGCCGTCACGGCCTGGTCGGTCAGATTGGCGTAACCACTGCCGGTATGGATGGGCCCGCACTGATGGGATTGCCCACTCTGTATCTCACCCAGCAACCCAACGTCCGACTGGGTAAGTGGGTGGGGGGCGTTCCGGGTTATCACGAAGTCGTGCGTGCGCCGGGTTATCTCGAAATTATTCGTACCACCCTCTATCTGTGGCAGCAGTGATTCCCGATTTTAGCAACTCACCCTTTAGAAAGGTAACGCCACTTTCTGTTTGCGTTGATTCTGTTGTTATCTTTAGCCGATTTCTATGAACCACTTTTGAGTCATATTTATCAAAGCCGGTTCTCAAGTTGTTCTTTAAATACGCAGCTGGATCATATATTGCTGCGCTTGACTGGGTAGGACAAATATCGCCCTGATCAAAACGGTTTACCGTCTACAATGTGCCATTTCATGGCAACCAAAGCCAAGTTGGGTGGAGCGTCTCATGAGGTGAAGAACGTTTCTTCCTGAGAGGCTGAAATAGAATATTCGCACAGAAGTTGCCGCTCATAGCTAGTTTAAGACCACAACTTTTGGTCAACAGCAAAAATGCCAAGTGCGCTGGTTTTTTCTTTGGCATGGTGGTAGGGAACGCCTGCAAGTATACTCACGCTGGCAATTCCACAGCCTGTTGTCTCTTCTTGGATAACTATCTTCATTACCCACTCAACGGTTATGTTAGCTGTGCTTTTTAATTTCTTCTAGAAAATAATCAAAATTGTCAGGATCCAAAATGTTTTTGGATGTTTGCTCTGCCAGTGATTTTATTGATTGGTTTCCAATCGCGTTTGGATTTGATAAGGCAAACCAGGCATCGAATATTTTGTGGTTATGTGGTGATTCACCAGTCAACGCCCTGTACATATAAACACAGTCAACAAGGTAATACGTGTGCAAAAAAGGATCGAACTGCAATACTTTGTCTTTGTCAGAATCTGCATGCTTGAAAAAGTTGTATTCTCTATTAATTCTACGATACCAATCTTTCCCTTTGTTACTTGCTGTGGCAGCTCGGTCATTCTTTATCATACTGGAATTGTGCTCAGTAAGATCATGGAGAACTTGGTGTGCTGCGCCAACAATGCTGTGAATGGCAATTGGGTTTCTTCTACTAAAAAACATCCAAATTGCTTCATCAATTTGCTGCTTGACTGCATCGATTTTTGTAACTGGAACGATCTCAAATCTCACTTACATTCCTTGCAGCTAACGGTTCTGCATAACCGGTGGCGGCGATTCGTTACAATTTAGTAGACTTCTTGCGGATTTCGCCTAGCCCAGTTCCATCCGGTTGATGCTGTTGTTATGTCTATTTTCGTACTGAGGTAAGGAGGATAGGGTATTCTTTTGCATTCTCGATATGCCCCCTAGATACGACAATAATACTGTTTCCGGCAGGGATAAACTGCTCCCACTCTGGAGCTGTTTGCCGAGAGTCTGCTTTTATATATAGAATATAACCATATAGATAAAAACGGTAATAATGTACTCCAGACCACCTTTCCGGGTGTGGATCAAGTATGGTTCTGCCGGCACCGTCTCCTTCAAACTTTGCAAGGACATAGGAAAAGTCATGGGGTCCGCCAAGATCATTATTCCAAACTAAGTTTTTAACTTCTTCCTCGAGTCTGCCTAAGGAAACTTTTGAATAAAAATAGTGGGTAGATACGGAAGCTCGCCACAGAATGCTCATGAAAAATAGTTTTAATTTTCCAGTATCTACGTCATTTATTTTATAACCAACTACCTTTCCGTCATGTTCAAGAGATTCAAGTTCGCCTTCTTTGTTAATTAGAATGTGCCATCCGTAGGCGTCTAATTCCTGAAAAATTTGTTCACAGTCATCACAAAGAATCCCCATGTCATAGACACCAATGGGAGCTTTTTTAGGATGAACTCCTTCCGTAGTCGAGTGAATTCGAGGAATACGCTTCCCATCACGGAGCCCACGAAAAAATGACTCGGGTATTACGTGGGCCTTTATTAATTTTTTGTCTTCTCCGCACCCTCTACAGGACATTTATGATTTCCTACACATAACGATAGCGATAACCCGCTGCCGTAGGCAGTCGGAGTTGATTGGCTTGTTAGCCATAAAGCGAAAGGCTGAATAGATGCAACATTATATTGATTTGTTCCGTGAACAACTAGGTAGCGACGATATGCACAGCACTCCGTTTTTAGACGCAGCACATAAGATCGTGCAGGAGTTGGAAGAGTGGCAGAGAAAGTTTCATAGCCGCTGCGATATGCAGCTTGATGTTTTCCGCAAGGTAGGCATGACAGAAGCGGCAGAGCGTTGTGCTGAAATTGCTGCAACAATGTGGCACGACCTGTTGCCGAATAAAGATATCGAAGAATACCTAGATAGTAGACAGGTTGTTTTAAATGATGTTGCAGCCGCAATACGGAAAGAGTTCAATTTGGGGTAAACGCAGAATTCGGAAAAAATCGTACGCTAAGACATTTCAGGCTTTCGTAGCGGCCTAAACGGGGTCTGCTCACGAAACGGAAAATATTGTATGCTAAGCTAACGGCACTAGGAACCTGGTAATTTTTAGTTAAGTGGTTTCGGTAGTGGTAATTCCGATTTGCATATGTACCTATATTTGCAAAAGTATCACTTCCTTAAACATAACAGTGTCAAATTGTGTTTTCGACTTTTAAAATTCAAACATTCTCCCAGTTTTCATTCTGAGCCAATCCTACTGTCTGTCTAAGCAGTTGCATGTTGCAACCAGAAAAATACTTTTACCTGTGAGGGGACATCGCCAGAATGAACGACGTTGCCATCGACTATGAGAATAGGGGTCATCAGGTATCCTGCGTATTCTGCTGATTTATGACAAGGTTCAAGTGCAAGATCCAATTCCGGTGACCAGGTGTCTGAGGGAGAAGAATCTTTCGGCAGGGACTGCTTTTTGTCATTAATCAGGTCGTATACCAAATCCCAGTCCATTGGAATGTTTGCTTTCATTGACACATGCTTGGCTGTGCCAATCTTGAGATTAAGCTTTTGACCAATCTCTTTTGCCAGCGGTGAGTCAAAGCTGCAGTGTTGTAAATTGATCATCATTTCGGAAGATTCGGCGTTTTCGATCAGGACTCTCATTCGATCACATCTCGGGCAAGGCGGATCGGTTCCAATTATCAGTACATCAACAGTTTTTCTCATAGTCGTTCACACCATGCAGGTTATTTAAAAGCCGATCTCAACTGACAAGATCGGCTTCGGGTGATTATTTATCTATACTTCTAAGGGCTCAGTCTTTCTTGATTTTTTCGGCCAGATAATTCTGAATGCCCATTTGTTCGATCTGATCTTGCTCTGCTTCAATCCAGTCAAGATGCGCCTCTTCCTCTCTGAGAATCTGTTCAAGAATAATTTTTGTTCCATGATCATTCAGCTTGGCGCACAGTTCAACAGACTTATTGTAGTTTTCAATGGCGACCTTCTCCGCCTCCCAGTCAAACTTGTGCATTTCTTCAATTGCTTTACCGATGTGAATCTCTGCCAGATTCGAGACAATCGGGCGACCATCAAGATAGAGGATCCGTTCTATCAGTTTTTCAGCATGCTTCATCTCGTCAATAGACCGTTTCTTCATGAGCGCATGCAGGTGACTGTACCCCCAGTCTTCAGCCATTTCACAATGCAAAAAATACTGGTTTACTGCAGCAAGTTCCTCGGAGAGGCGGTCATTCAACGTGTCGATGATTTCCTGATGGCCTTTCATGCGGTTCTCCTCCTGAAAAAGTGATAGGGATTTTAATTGCGCTGGAACTATAGAAACGCTACCAACGATGCCGTGGAATTTCAAGCAATGTCTCTCTTCACGGGCAGAAACAATAGAGCCTCACCCCGCATTATTACGGAGTAAGGCTCTTATAGAAACATAATGTTTGGTGCGAAAAATCTCTGCTCGATTATCTGATCGCAGTTCAGCCGATCGACAGGCTTAGCACTGAGTTATTTAAGAATTTCTTCAATCGTAATATAATTGCCAACATTACCTGTCATTTGCTCCACATCAGTGTTGACCGGAAGTGTTTTTTTGCCTTTACGCCAGTTGGCCGGGCAAACTTCACCGGTTTCGTAAGCATGCTGCCATGCTTCCAGCTGACGAATCAGTTCCATAACACTGCGACCAACACTGTCGGCAACGGTCTCTTCGGCAACAACAACACCGTCCGGATTGATGATGAAACGGCCACGCAGAGCAACGCCTTCCTGCTCAATCCAGACACCGAACTTGCGTGCGACATTCCCGGTATTGTCAGCGCCCATGGTCAACTTCAAGCCTTTCAACAGAGGCTCTGTCTCGACAAAGCGCTTGTGGCTGAACTTGGTATCCCCAGAAATTGGCACCACGACAACGCCCAGTTCATTCAGCTTATCAAGCTGGGAATTCATCGCTGCAATTTCAGTTGGGCAGACAAAAGTAAAGTCGGCCGGGTAAAAACAGACAACGGCCCATTTGCCTTTGAGTTGCTCGCTGGATACCTTTGTGTAATGGCCGGTTGCTGCATCATAGGCATCCATCTCGAATTCCGGCATACGCCGCATAACTAAAGTAGAGCTCATTTTCTTTTCCTCCTGTTTTGGTTGATTCTCAGTTGTCACGGGTTGTTCATCTTCGATGACCTTTAGCATGTCACATGGCATGACGACCTCCTGTTTGACGTGGATTCAAATTGCGACGAGTTCTAAACAAACCAGGGATGCCCAAACGTTGCGTCCCTGAGGCTAGCTAATTTGCAAGGCTTTAACTATAGGCTTGGGCATAACACTATAACCAAAATCAACAATAAGCCCTGTTGAATATTAATTACTGATAAAACTTTTCATGACAAAACCATATCACTGTTTTGTGCTTTTGCACATTATATTCATGTTTTTTTCTATAAATTCTATTTGTCTTCTTCGCATAAGATTTGATTATTAAAAGGTCTCTTAGGAAGGGAGAGTATCTCTACAGGCTGTTTCACACACTTCATCTTGAACAGGAAATAACACAGAATTGAGCCGACAATAATCACTCCACCAATCAAGGTTGCCAGTGGGGGTTTTTCGTTGAATATGATCAGGGCCCATAACGTTGCAAAAACCGACATGCTCATCGATATAGTCGCTGCTTCTGCTGCCTGAAGATAGCGGGTTGAGACAGCAGACAAGACACGACCAATCGGTGCTGAGAGCAGGCCCATAATGGCCATAATGATCCAGGTTTTGCCTGAAAAGCTGCTGATCTGTGCAAATGGCAACATGCCGACAGCAAGAAAGAGTCCGGCGATACCGACAACGGCTTTGCGGCTCATTTTTTTGTATCTGCGCTGAAATGTCCCGTTTATCGCAAGAAAGACGACGGCCAACACCGCGAAGGAGTCCCCCATAAGGTTGACCGACTCAAGTGAACCAGAGAGAACAATCAGGATTCCTGCCATGACAAAGCCCATAGTCAACCAGAGAGCCTTCTCGGCCATTTCTTTCAGAAAGAACCAGCTGAATATTGCCGTTAAGACCGGACGGCTACCGATAATAATCGCTGTATTGGCGATTGACGTGTGGGTGACGCTGAGGATGAAACAGGACGCGCTGCCGAACATGAGGAGTCCGGAAATAAAAACGGGCAGCCCATCTTCCTTGAGCGTTCCTGCGATGCCACGGGGATCCGAGATCTGCAGAAGGGTGAACATGGATATTGCGGTGAAGAAACCGAACAGAAAGACCGTGTTGGCACCGGTCGTTCCGGAGAGACGGACAAAAATTGAATCAAAACTGATCAGCAATGTCCCTATGAATGCTGCAATAACTCCTTTGCTGCGTATATCTCTGGGAACCATTTTGTTTAGAACTGCACTGGTCATAAAAGCTCCTTGAAAAAATCAAACTCATGAGTATGATAAGACGGTACTCTATAGAGATTTGCGCTGTCAATATAATCATACTGAAAAGTATGATTATGGGAGACATTTAATGAAAGTTAAGATTTCACAGAATAAAGCCCTCAAACGAAAAAGAATCCTGGCCGCAGCGAAGGAAATCTTCTTTTCAAGCGGCTTTGTGGGGGCCGGTATGGATCATATTGCGGCTGAGGCTGGTGTTACCAAACAGACGGTATACCGCTATTTTGCCAACAAGGAAGCTCTGTTTGTAGCAATGCTGGAAGAGCAGCGTAATCAGACTGCGAACCACTTTCTTGAAGCCTTGAACGATGAAGATCCCTATGTCGCTCTGCAGGGATTTGCTGAAGGTTTTGTTCGCAAACACCTGTCGGAGGAACATCTGGCCATGATTCGCCTGCTTGTTGCCGAAGGGCCGCAGAATCCTGAGATTACGGCAGCATTCTTTGCTACAGGTCCAAAGAGAACAATGGACAGCTTGGCGCTTTTTGTTCAGGAAAGGTTCGGAATCAGTGAGGCTGAGGATGAAATCAAGGCATTCTTAAGTATCTTGCAGTCTCAAAGGATGATGGTTCTAGTTGGACAGATGCCTTGTCCTACAGGTAGCGAGATAAAAGTTTTCGCTAAGAAATCAGTCGGGCAGTTTTTGAGGTTACTAAAAATTGACATTTGTTGATTTAGTAGAAGTGATGTGATCAAGAAAAAATGGACAGGTTGTCAAAGACGTACCCCTGTTTTATAAATTGACTCATTTTAATCTCAAATATAGCCCCACTGGAGAAAAAAGCCGCCGGAAATGTGCTCCGACGGCTTTTGGGAAACGAAGAAAATACCTTAGCGTTTCAAATCAAAACGGTCTGCATTCATGACCTTCACCCATGCCTTGACGAAATCCTGAACGAATTTCTGAGAGCTGTCATCCTGAGCATAGACCTCGGCATAGGCACGCAGAATGGAATTGGAACCAAAGACCAGATCGACACGCGTTGCCTTGTATTTGGTCTCACCGGTCACGCGGTTGACGATGGCATAGTCTGCCCCGTTGAATTCCCACCTGTAGGCCATGTCGGTCAGGGTGAGGAAAAAGTCGTTGGTCAGTGCGCCTTCGCGGTCCGTGAAAACACCATGCTTGCTACCGCCATAGTTGGTTCCCATGACCCGCATACCACCGACAAGAACGGTCATCTCCGGTGCCGTAAGCCCCATCAGCTGGGCCCGGTCGAGCAGCATTTCCTCCGGTGCCGGGATAAAATCCTTCTGGATGTAATTACGGAAACCATCAGCCAACGGCTCAAGGACGGAAAAGGATTCCGCATCGGTCATGGCATCGGTCGAGTCGCCGCGGCCAGGAGCAAAAGGCACATCGACAGTAACACCGGCAGCTTCGGCAGCCATTTCGACGCCGACATTACCGGCTAGCACAATGGTATCTGCAACAGAAGCACCCACCTGAGCGGCCAGCGGCTCAAGAACTGCCAGTACGCGCTTCAGACGTGCCGGTTCATTGCCTTGCCAGTCTTTCTGCGGAGCCAGACGAATTCTGGCTCCGTTGGCGCCACCACGATTGTCCGAACCGCGGAAGGTCCGGGCGCTGTCCCATGCCGTGCTGACCAAATCGGCAACAGACAGACCGCTTGCGTGAATCAGGCTTTTGAGATGACCGATGTCGAACTGGGTATTGCCGCTCGGAACAGGATCTTGCCAGACCAGGTCTTCCGCAGGAACATCGGGGCCAAAATAGCAGCTCTTGGGACCGAGATCGCGATGGGTCAACTTGAACCAGGCACGGGCGAAGCAGTCATCGAAGTAATCTGGATCGGCCATGAACTTTTGACAGATCTCATTGTAGATCGGGTCAACCTTCAGGGCCATATCAGCATCGGTCATCATCGGCATGACGTGGATGGATGGATCCTCCGGATCTGCCGGCATGTCCTCTTCTTTGATGGTCACAGGTTTCCACTGTTTCGCCCCGGCCGGCGACTTGGTGATTTCCCATTCGTGGCCGAAGAGCATGGCAAAATAGCCCATATCCCACTTGGTCGGGTCTGTCGTCCAGGCCCCTTCGGGACCACCGGCAACCACGTTACGACCGATGCCCCGCTTGTCTTTCGGCATCCAGCCCAGTCCCTGAGCGGTGATGTCGGCATCTTCCGGTGCCGGACCGACATTGTCGGCCGATTGCCCGCCATGACATTTACCGATGGTATGGCCACCTGCGGTAAGGGCCACGGTTTCTTCATCGTTCATCGCCATCCGGGCAAAGGTCTCGCGCATCTGATAGGCCGTAGCCTGGGGATCCGGATTGCCGTTGACCCCTTCTGGATTGACGTAAATCAAGCCCATCTGGACAGCAGAAAGTGGGTTTTCCATGGTGTCGGGTTTGTCGACCGCAGCATAACGTGTGTCGGAGGGGGCCAGCCACTCCTTCTCAGCGCCCCAGTAGGTGTCCTTTTCCGGGTGCCAGATATCGTTGCGGCCAAAGCCAAAGCCATAGATTTTCAGCCCGGCCATCTCGTAGGCGATAGTTCCCGCCAGCATGATCAGGTCAGCCCAGGAAATTTTGTTACCGTATTTCTTTTTGATCGGCCAGAGCAGGCGACGCCCCTTGTCGGTATTGGCGTTATCAGGCCAGGAATTCAGAGGAGCAAAGCGCTGGTTGCCGGTATTGCCGCCGCCGCGGCCGTCCTGCAAGCGGTACGACCCGGCAGAGTGCCAAGCGACCCGCGCCATCATACCACCGTAGAAACCATGGTCGGCAGGCCACCAGTCCTGGCTATGGGAAAGCAGATCGCGAATGTCCTGTTTCAGGGCCGCGACATCCAGTTTTTTGAGTTCTTCGTGATAGTCGAAGTCTGCGCCGAGTGGATTGGTTTTGGTGTCGTGTTGGTGAAGGATGTCCAGATTCAGTGCGTTCGGCCACCAGTCGGTATTGGATGTTCCGGCCAGGGTATGGCTGCCGTGCATAACAGGGCACTTCCCTTTACTGCTGTTACTCATATTCTGTTCTCCTGCCTGTTGTTAGTGAAAAGCAATCATCTGTTATATAATTTCTGTTAATAGCACATCTGTAAGCCTATCACATCACATTCAGATTTCACCCTATGTTCAATAGCTCGTTTTCATAACTTAGGATTTATGAGATTTCGACGAGAGAATCGGAATCCCTGACACTATCGGTTTCAAATGTTCTGCCAAATCTCCTATTCATATGTTCATGGGATTTTGAAAGTCAGTGTAGGGTATACCCTAACTTGATGTCAGGTCATGCGCTTAAATTGTGTCAACTTAGAGTCTGAATCTCTAAATAATTGACATATCGTCGCATGGGTCATAGAGTTTAACCTGACACATTGACAGGGAGAGCAAAATGATCGGCCAGAAAATCGGATATGTGCGCGTTAGCAGCTACGACCAAAATCCTGAACGTCAACTTGAGGGGATTGATCTTGATAAAATGTTCGTCGATAAAGCCTCTGGTAAAGATGTTCATCGGCCCGAGCTGGACGGACTAATGTCTTTTGTCCGTGAAGGAGATACGGTAGTCGTCCATAGCATGGACCGGCTGGCCCGCAATCTGGATGATCTCCGTCGAATCGTGCAAAGTCTCACCAAGAGAAAAGTTCGGATTGAATTCATCAAGGAAAGTTTGACATTTACCGGAGAAGATTCGCCGATGGCGAATCTCATGCTTTCTGTGATGGGAGCATTTGCCGAATTCGAACGCGCCTTGATCCGAGAGCGTCAGCGAGAAGGGATTGCACTTGCCAAACAGCGAGGTGCATACCGGGGCCGCAAGAAGTCGCTGTCTGCTAACCAGGTAGAAGAACTTTGTCGGCGAGCCGCCAATGGTGAACAGAAAACCAAACTCGCCCGTGAATTCGGAATCAGCCGAGAAACCCTTTATCAGTATTTGCGCAGCCGTACGGATGCCTGACTATGCCTCGCCGTTCAATACTCTCTGCGGCTGATCAGGCCAGTCTATTGAAACTGCCTGTAGAGCGAGACGATCTGATCCGTTACTACAGTTTCAACGACCCCGATATTTCCTTGATCCAGCAGCGCCGGGGCGAAGCAAACAAGTTGGGCTTTGCGGTTCAATTATGCCTGCTCCGCTACCCTGGATTTTCGCTGGCGAAGGATACAGCCGTAGCGGAACCGGTTATCCAGTGGCTTGCACAACAGCTTCAAGTCGATGCCGCCGCATGGGGAAACTACGGAAAACGCGAGGAGACACGTCGAGAACATCTCCTTGAATTACGCTCATATTTAGGACTATCCCCCTTCGGCCTTTCTGACTTCCGGTTTCTGGTTAAATCCTTGACCGAGTTGGCCATGCAGACAGAAAAGGGACTTGTCCTTGCTACTCAGGCCCTTGAATCATTGCGCCAGCGCCGAGTAGTTTCCCCTGCAATGTCCGTGGTTGAGAGGGCCTGTTCAGAGGCCGTAACCCGCGCCAATCGACGTATCTATCAAGTCTTGACCGAATCTTTGACGGCCCAGCATCGCAAAAAATTAGACCATCTGCTCACTGTGATACCTGAATCCGGAATCACTTGGCTAGCGTGGTTGCGCCAGTCCCCGTTAAAACCGAATTCTCGCCACATGCTTGAGCATATTGAGCGTCTACAAGTATTTCAGAAGCTCAGTTTGCCTGAAGGGATCGGCAAACATATCCACCAGAACCGCCTCCTTAAGATGGCTCGCGAAGGCGCTCAAATGACCCCGCAGGATCTGGGCAAGTTTGAACGACAGCGCCGTCACGCAACATTGGTCGCGTTAGCCATAGAGGGAATGGCGACTGTAACTGATGAGATTATCGATTTGCATGACAGAATTCTCGGCAAGCTTTTCAACACCGCCAAGAACAAGTATCAGCAGCAGTTCCAGAAACAGGGGAAGTCAATCAACAAAAAGCTGCTTCTCTATACCAAGATCGGCCAAGCCCTTATGGAGGCGAAGCAGTCTGGAAGTGATCCTTTTGCTGCGATTGAAGCTGTCATCTCTTGGGAGGAATTTACCCAAAGTATTACGGAAGCCAACCAGCTTTCGCGACCGGAATCCTTTGATCATCTGCACTTGGTCGATGCTCAATACAGCACGCTTCGGAGGTACGCGCCAAAGTTCCTGGAGACAATTAAATTACGTGCGGCACCAGCAGCACAAGATTTACAGGATGCTATTGATGTTGTCCGCAGGATGAATACCGAAAATACCCGCAAGGTGCCAAGTGACGCACCACTAGATTTTATCAAGCCTCGCTGGGCTTCGCTTATCATATCTGACGATGCTGTTGACCGGCACTTTTATGAGATCTGTGTGTTATCTGAGCTGAAGAACTCTCTCCGTTCGGGAGATATTTGGGTTCAGGGTTCGCGGCAGTTCCGCGACTTCGAAGACTATCTCTTGCCGCCTGAGAAGTTCACCACACTCAGGCAATTGAAAGAATTGCCGATTGCGGTTGAGTCGGATTGCGACAAGTATCTATCAGGCAAGCTTGATCAGTTGGAAGAGCAACTGGATAAGGTCAATCGCATGGCACAGGCAAATGAATTGCCGGACGCGATCCTTACCGATTCTGGATTGAAAATTACTCCGCTGGACAAATTTGTACCGGAGGCCGCTCAGCGCCTAATTGCCCAGACAGGAGCAATGCTACCTCGCATCAAGATTACGGAATTGTTGATGGAGGTCGACAATTGGACCGGCTTCACCCGCCACTTTACCCACCTGAAAGACGGTTCTCAGGTCAAGGATCAAACTCTATTACTGTCCACGGTCCTGGCAGACGCTATCAACCTGGGGCTGACAAAGATGGCGGAGTCATGCCCTGGTTCAAGTTATGCTAAGTTGTCGTGGTTGCAGGCTTGGCATATCCGGGATGAAACGTATTCATCAGCTCTCGCGGAACTAGTGAATGCGCAGTTCTCTCATGACTTTGCTTTGAACTGGGGGGATGGCACAACTTCATCATCCGATGGTCAACGGTTCCGAGCTGGCGGCAAAGCAGAGAGTAGCGGCCACATCAATCCAAAATATGGCAGCGATCCAGGCAGGTTGTTTTACACTCATATCTCCGATCAGTACGCACCATTCAGCACAAAGGTGGTCAATGTCGGTGTGCGCGATTCCACCTATGTGCTCGACGGGCTTCTTTATCATGAATCAGATTTGCGCATCGAAGAGCACTATACTGATACGGCAGGATTTACGGATCATGTATTCGCGTTGATGCATTTGCTAGGCTTTCGTTTCGCCCCACGAATCCGAGATCTGAAAGACACCAAACTCTATGTACCGAAAAACGGACAAAGCTACCCAGCACTACAGGCAATGGTTGGCGGCAATCTTAACATTAAGCAGATCCGCATTCACTGGGATGAAATATTGCGGCTGGCTACTTCCATTAAGCAAGGGACCGTTACTGCATCCCTGATGCTAAGAAAGCTTGGCAGCTATCCTCGACAAAACGGTCTAGCTGTTGCTTTGCGTGAATTGGGCAGAATTGAGCGGACGCTGTTTATACTTGATTGGCTGCAAAACGTAGAACTCCGTCGTCGGGTAAATGCAGGGCTGAACAAAGGGGAAGCCCGAAATGCTTTGGCTCGGGCAGTTTTTTTGAATCGGTTAGGGGAAATCCGTGACCGTAGCTTCGAGCAGCAACGTTACCGTGCAAGTGGCCTCAACTTAGTGACCGCTGCCATTGTCCTCTGGAATACTGTCTACCTTGAAAGAGTGATACTGGAATTGCAGAAATCGGGGAATACCATTGATGACAGCCTGCTTCAGTTCTTATCGCCGTTAGGGTGGGAGCATATAAACCTTACCGGCGATTATGTCTGGCGTCAGAACCACAAAATTGGAAATGGCCAGTTTAGGCCGTTACGCAAACCCGAAAAGTCTTAGCGTACGATTTTTTCCGAATTCTGCGTTTACCCCAATTTGCCGAAGGCTGGCTAACATTGTTGATAGATGGAAAATATTCCACCTAATTCTCTCTATAGGATTGAAAGTTTTCTACTTATTGATGCTATTGCACTAGGAATATGGAAAATAATCACCGTTTATGGATATCGATCAGATTTCCACCTATTGCGATATTTCAGTGCAAATATGGAATTTCGCCACAATTCATACTAAACCCTGGATTAAAGTTGATGGCCCAGATTTTTGAAATGATTAGTTATTATAATTACGCATACATAACTGAACAAGTTTATTCTCATTGAACTTTCAGATATAGCCGTTATTTCGGTGATGGACTTGTTCTTAAGAAAAGTGGAGTTGCTGGTGGAATTTGCACACAGATGTTGCAATCTTTCTTCAGCAACTCAAGTGTCAGATTGTAGCGCGTTGATTAAAATTCAAAATCCGCACCTGAAACCAGTTGATCACTACAGTTTCATTTGGAGCAGAATTCAATGAAAAAGCGTTCTTTTGTTGTAAGCTGTAGTTAGTGGATGGTGAGCGCCGTGTGTTGTGACGGGGGGCCTCTTTGAATGGGAACATGGCGATCATGCTTTGTGGAACGAGGGGCAAACTCAGGGAGTACAGTGCCGTGAAGAAATTCATTCTTCTCATCTGTTTCTTGGTCATGCCTCTGCTGCTGACTTCGACGAGAAGCGACGCTGTAAACACACCTTATCGCATCTTGGTTCTGCACTCTTATTCTATGGACTATCAGTGGACGGAGGGCTTGCACCAGGGGATCACGAAAACGCTTGAAGAGTATTCACCGGCATCTCATATCCGTGTTGAATTCATGGATACCAAGAATTTCTTCACCTCCTCTTACCTTGATGAGCTGAACCAGATATATAGCGAAAAATACTCCAAGGTGCAGCTGGATGGCATTATTGTTACAGATAACAATGCCCTGGAATTTATAACAAATTATGGCAGAGACATCTTCCCTGAGGTTCCCGTTGTGGCTTGCGGAATCAACGACGCCGTGCCGCCCTCAGAGTCAAGCAACGTCAAAAGCATTATTGCGGAAGAATCTGATCATGTCGGTACGATAAGACAGGCCATGAAGTTTTGGCCTGCAGTAGAAACTCTGTATGTCCTCTACGATACGACACCTACAGGTCGATACATCGCTCACGAAGTCGAAAAATCTTTTGCAGGCCTTGAAGTTCCTCTCAATGTTGAGTTTATTACCGATAAAAACCTTGGCGAATTGAAGCGCTTTGTTTCCACCCGCAAGGCTCAGGACCTTGTCTATCTGCTGCCCTTTTTCAGAGATGCTGATGGTGTGGTATTTACGCAGGGGCAAGTCGCCCGCGAACTCTCGACGGTTTCTACCGTACCGATACTAGCCACCTGGACTTTTCAGATTGGAACCGGGGTCCTCGGTGGACGTGCCATTTCCCCACAGCACCTGGGTGGTTTCGCCATGCGTACTCTGTTGCAGTACCTCGAGGGCCAACCGGTAGAGCCTTTACAGACGAGTTTATCCTCGTTTGAGAACGTCTATGATTACAGTGTTGTCAAGCAGTTTAAAATCGACGAAGAGCTTCTGCCTAAGGACGTGCGGTTCATCAATAAGCCAAAGACCTTTTACCAGAGACACCGTGATGTTGTGCTGCCGGCAGGGATCGTGATTGTCATCCTGTCCACCATCTCGTTACTGCTCTTTCTGAACCTGCAAAAGCAACGTACCATCAATGCCGCTAACCGACGTCTGATCTCGATGGATAAGGAAATTATTGAAACACAGCGTGAACTGGTGAGTACCTGGGTGAGGTGATCGAGGTCAGATCAAAAGAGACAGGCAATCATGTCAAGCGGGTTGCCAAACTTTCACGGCTCATCGGAGAGAAAGTCGGTTTAAGCGAGCATGATCTGGAAATGCTCGAAGCGGCTTCGCCGATGCATGATGTGGGTAAGATCGGTGTGCCGGAAAGTATTTTGCATAAGCTCGGTGAGCTTACGGATGAAGAGTTTGAGATTATCAAGACCCATACCGATATTGGCAAGGACCTGTTAGGGTCTTCAGACCGGGAGTTGCTGCGAACCGCAGGTATTATTGCTTATCAGCATCATGAACGCTGGGATGGTTCCGGCTACCCGAATGGACTCAAGGGGGAGGAAATCAACACCTTGGCCAGGATCACCATGCTGGCGGACATCTATGACGCCCTTTCTTCGGATCGTTCCTATAAAATGGCCTGGTCAGAAGAGAGGGTTTTAAATTATCTCGCTTCTGAACGAGGACGATATTTTGATCCCTACCTTGTGGACGTTTTTCAGGAAAATCTCAACGAGGCCAGAGCCATTCGTTCACGCTACTCTTCTTTAGACCTGAATCAGTGAGTGGGTGGCGCAACGATTCCGCTGTAGATGTTTCTGAAACTCACATCCTGTCTTCCTTAATGTGTCAGTCATTTCTTCTTGCCAGGGCAAAGTCTTTTTCCGTACATTGGCAATCCTGATGCCATATATCAATAAAACTTGTTGGGAGATATTATGTTGCAATTTTCGCGAGCTATTGTGCGGACCCCAGGCCGCAGCCTTGTCTCTGGGTTGAGCATGGGGCAGGGGGACAAGCCTGTTTATGAAAAGGCTCTGGTTCAACATCAGGCATATATTGAAGCACTGCGGTATTGTGGTTTGGATGTCATTTGTCTGGACCCTCTGGAAGAGTACCCTGATTCTGTTTTCGTGGAAGATACTGCTGTCATTGTCAAGGATCAGGCTATTCTCTGTGCTCCTGGTGCACCATCCCGGTCTGGAGAGGCTGCGGCGATTAAACCGGTGCTGTCTGAGTTCATTCCCAACCTCAGCCAGCTATCTTCGCCGGCCATGCTTGACGGTGGGGATGTTATGGTTACGGATGGCTGTTGCTATGTCGGAATTTCTCAAAGAACCAACAAGGAAGGTGCTGAGCAACTGTTTAACATTCTTGCTCCCCATGGGATTGTCGGTCAGATGGTGCCGGTTGGCGAATTGTTGCACTTGAAAACCGGCATTACCTGGCTTGGCGCTGAGCATTTCATTGCGACAGGCGTTCATCTGAATCAGGCGCAATTTGCCAAGTCTACGCTCCTGCCTGTTGCTTGCGAACATGCTGGTGCAGCGAACTGTATTGCTATCAATGATAAAATTCTGATGCCTGCAGGTTATGCCCAGGTTAAACAGAGTCTTGAGCAGTTTGATCGGGAGATTGTTGAGGTCGATATCTCAGAGTTTGCCAAAATAGATGGCGGATTGACCTGCTTGTCATTGCGTTTTTAATATTGCTCGCCAAACAGACCTGTTCCAGAATTGACCTCGTTTACCTTATGCATAAAGACTTCCCCGACATTATCAAACAAGCAACCGGCGCGACTCAGATCGAACTGACCGAAATCATTCAGGAGCTGTGGAGCGGGTATGGGGCGATTATGCGCTATCGGTTGACCGGGGCTGTCCGGTCGACGGTGGTCGTGAAGCATGTGCGTCTCAAGGAAGACTCGGCGCATCCGCGAGGGTGGAATTCAGATCGGTCGCATCAGCGCAAGCTTCGCTCGTACCAGGTGGAGGCCGCCTGGTACAGATCCTTTGCCAATCGCTGCGATAATGACTGTTCTGTCCCGCACTGCCTGGTGGTGGCGCAGCGCGGTGAGCAAACCCTGATGGTGCTGGATGATCTGGATGCGCTCGGCTATCCGCTACGATTAGATGAGGTTGGTGAAGGGGAGATCGTTGCCTGTCTGAAATGGCTGGCGCAGTTTCATGCGACCTTTATGGGCGTTGCCCCTGATGAACTCTGGTCAGATGGAAGCTACTGGCATCTGGAGACCCGCCCCGATGAACTTGAGGCGCTTGCTGACCTGCCTTTGAAAACAGCAGCAGCGCAGATCGACCGGAGGTTGAAGGAGGCACGTTTTCTGACCATTATCCATGGCGACGCCAAACTGGCAAACTTCTGCTTTTCGGCCGATGGTCGGCAGGTTGCAGCGGTCGATTTTCAGTATGTTGGTGGCGGCTGTGGGATGAAGGATGTGGCCTATTTCATCGGCAGTTGCCTCTCCGAGAACGACTGTGAACAGTTGGAAGACTGGTTGTTGCAAGCCTATTTCAGTGAACTGCAGGTGGCACTGGCCAAGCGCCAGCCGCACATCGATGCTGCTGAGGTTGAAGGCGAATGGCGCAAGCTGTTTCCGCTGGCCTGGACAGACTTTCACCGTTTTCTCAAAGGCTGGAGCCCCGGCCATTGGAAGATCAATGATTACAGCGAACGCCTTGCCCGGCAGGTGGTCAGGAATCTGGCAGGGTAGGTTTCCTAGGGCAGATGTCTTGTCTGTGTCAGGATTGCCGTGTCTCTTTGAGTTCGCTAGTCACCAATCCCAGAATCTCACAGGAGACATCCAGGATTTCATTGCTGCTGAAGCCGTTTCTTTTCATTTCCAGATAAAAAGATTTCGCTACAAAGCGTGAAGAGCCAGTGACTTTTGTTCTGTTGGTTGGAACCGCCTGATCCTGCCAGTTGTGAGCCTCACTGTTTTGACCCGCCATATTGACCCCCATCTTGGAAAAGTCTTGTTTCAGAATGAATTTGATAAAGCAAGTCGTATGCCAGTTTGCATGAAAAATATTCTAGCTGCCCATCTGCCTGAATTTATAAGAAAAGTTTTTCAATGACAGCCAACATCCCGTTTTTTAGTCGGTTTCTGCTGCTCTTTCGCCTGAAATTGGTGATGAAATTTGCTCACAGCTGTTGCAATTTTTCTGCAATAGCCTAGAGAATGAAAGGAAAACAGATTAGCAGGCTGTTGAAAAACTATCTGCGTTGCAATTGCGGTGTTAAAAATCCCCTCAAAATGCTTATTTGCTGATGTAAACAGCGCTTTTTCGGAAATTTTCACCTTGCACCTGCTGCCTCGAAAACGTTTTTTCAACACTCTGTTAGGGGGGAGTGTGACGAACCTGTAACATGGAGTGGCTATGCAAAAAGATCACAAGCTTTCCAGGCGTGCGCTTTTAGCCGCGGCAGGCGGTGCGATTATCAGTATCGGCCTGCCCGGTTCTTTCATCAAGCTCTCCGAGGCCAGGCAGTTGGCACTGGCAAGCGATATCAGGCCTGACGGTCGTCCCCGACTTCCCCCGGGACAGGTTGCCGTTGAAAGACTCCCCGATCTGGGTGGTGTCCCAGGAACCGCTACGATCTCCGACTGGAGTTTGAAGATCTATGGAGAGGTGAAGAAACCGCTTGTTCTTTCATATGCAGAGCTGCTCAGCCTGGAGCAGGTGGATATTGTCTGCGATGTCCACTGCGTGACCGGTTGGACCCTTCTCGACTCCCGTTGGCGCGGCGTTCGCCTTGCGACAATCATAGACATGGCCGGGCCTCGACATGATGGCAGTTTTGTGATTCTTGAAGCGGCCGAAGGTTACTCAAGCAATATCCCCATGGCTGAGGCCCGCAAAGAGAATGTGATCCTGGCGCACAGTTTCTTTGGCGAAAAACTGGCGCAGGCCCATGGGGCTCCTGTGCGTGCGCTGATACCTGATCGATATTTCTACAAGAGCGCCAAATGGCTCGAAGCCGTCAAGATCCGCGTCCTCGATGAACCTGGTTTCTGGGAAACTCGCGGTTTCAGCAACTCCGCAGATCCCTGGAAGGAAGAACGTCATTGATTGATAATGAGATTTTCTCTTAGAGAAAAATGCTTCGATGCAAGACCTCGCTCACTGGTTTATGATCTGGTTTTAAAAAGGTTGGAGAATAACTCTGTGATTTTAACGACCACATGATTGTTTATGAATTTAGAAGGTTTGAGTTTTGAGCGAAATGTCTCTTCTGTCCGGAGATCGTATGCCAGTATCGCAGTTGAAGGGTCTTTTCAATTTCGACTGTTGTAATTCCAGGGATAAGGTTTTGTCTCACGCCGGGCTTGTCGCTCGTGAATTGATGAATAATTGGAAAATCATCTCTCCTTATGGCGAAAGGCGGTTTCTGGGACTTGAGTTTTACCTGATTATTCCTGAAGTTTTTGTCGATGATGCGACTCATGCGCGGAGAGAACAGCTTGAAAGTGGGACTTTTTATTTCCACACCAAGTCGAAAGGGCAATGGACTCCACCGATCTTCAATCGTCATGGGGTCGATATTACCTGTGGGAACAAAGATTGCGGGATTTATGGCGGAATCCTGTTACGCCATTTAGGAGGCGAGGGACATCGGGATGGATCGGGTGTCGCCCTGCGCAGCCTTGTTCGAGGTGATCAAGGGTTCAAGCCTATAAAACGTGGGTCTCCACTGGGTAAATGGTCGAACGCTGAAATTGATTTCTTCAACAGGGAAAACAGCAGCTCGATCTTTAATGGTCCAATGCGTGTAGAATACGATCCCTTGATCGAAAAGATTGAGGTGACTCCCGTCGCAAGAATAGGTCTTGGAAATAAGCAGTTTGCCAAGGAATTGCTCGGATTCAGAGCTCGTTAGTTCTTTTCTGGCTGCATTGAAAAAACGCACCCCTCTTTTGTCCTGCAGGGCTATTGTGCGTATGGCCCGTCGGCCAAAAAAGGGAATCTGATCGTCAGCTGAAAACTCAGGTCATATTTCAGGTATCAGACATCGATTCGCGCTCTTTCAGTAATTCCATTTCCTTCATGACCATGGTTTCAAGTTCTGAAATCATTTTTTTGATTTCTTTTTCGTTGGGAGTGCTTGTGACTCCCATATTGATCAATATTTCACACAGGTTCTTAAGTCTGATCACACTATTTTGCATCTTGACTCTCCTTCCGCAGTGCTAGGGGGGATTGCACTTTAAAGTTTATCATTTTTCAGCATGTCTACAGCCATTTCCCTCATCCGGTATTTCTGCAGTTTGCCGCTTACGGTCATGGGGAACTCATCGACGATCCGGATGTATCTTGGGATTTTGAAATGGGCGATCCGGTCGTGACAGAAGTCCTTGAGTTGCTGCTCCGTGGACGTTTTCCCGGGTTTCAGCCTGACCCAGGCCATGATCTCTTCACCGAAGTATTCGTCAGGGATGCCGAAGACGGCAACTTCTGCCACCAGCGGATGACTTAAGAGGCATTGTTCGATCTGCCAGGGAGAGATATTTTCGCCGCCGCGGATGATGATCTCCTTTTTGCGGCCGGTGATCCGGACATAGCCTTGCTCATCCATGACGCCCAGATCCCCTGAATGCAGCCAGCCATTTGTGTCGATCGCTTCCCTGGTCGCCTGCTCATCCCCGTAATAGCCTTGGGCGATATGGTAGCCACGGAAGCAGACCTCGCCGCTCTGGCCGATAGCTTTCGTTTTTCCGTTCTGTGGATCGATGATCTTGACCTCCTGGTGCGGCAGGTTCCTGCCCACTGTTTCGAGACGGATTTCAATGCGATCCTCTGGTGCGGTCAGATGGGTGAGGGGGGAGGCTTCGGTCATGCCGTAGCCGATCAGCATATCCGGGCAGTGCATCTCCTCGATGACCCGTTTGACCAGATCTGGCGGGCAGGGGGCTCCGGCCATGATCCCGGTGCGCAGGGAACTTAAGTCAAAGTCCTCGAATTGTGGATGTTCCAGTTCGGCGACGAACATGGTCGGTACCCCGTGGATCGCCGTGCATTTTTCCTCCTCAACGGCTTGGAGTACCTTGAGAGGGTTGAAATATTCATCGGGGAGTATCAGACATGCTCCGCTTGTGAGGCAGAGCAGGTTGGCCAGCACCATGCCGAAGCAATGATAGAAGGGGACGGGAACGCAGAGGCGATCATGCTCATCAAAGTGCATCCTCATGGCGGTAAAGCGGGCGTTGTTGAGCAGGTTGTGGTGAGATAACACTGCCGTTTTCGGAAAGCCGAAGGTGCCTGAGGTGTAGAGCAGGCCGACCGGGTCGTCCGGGTCGAGCTCTGCTGTCAGCGGGGCCAGCCTGTCCTGCGACACCGTAGCTGCGGCTTCAAGCAGTTCGGACCAAACCGTAAAACCCGGCTGTGCTGGACGGGTGTGCTTTGGTGCGGCCGGATCATAGAGGATCACCCGGCGTAAAAAGGGGAAGTCGGACGATGAGAGGGGCTTTCCCTCATTGTTAAGTTGCGGCACCAACTCTGTGAGCATGGCGACATAATCGCTCGAGCGGAAGGCTGGGATGGCGACCAGGGCGTGCAGCTCCGAGCGCTGCAGGGCATGGGCCAGTTCTTCGCGACGGTAGGCCGGGTTGATACAGACCAGCACGGCACCGATGCGCACAGCCGCCATCTGGATCAGTAACCATTCGATGTTGTTGGTTGACCAGATACCGATGCGATCCCCGCGGCCGAAACCCAGGCCGAGCAGCCCGCGAGCAATCTCATCGATAGATCTGGAGAGTTGAGTATAGCTTAGACTCCTGTGCTGATGACGTGAGACTATCGCCTGTCGGTTCGGGAATAATTTGACGATATCGGCAAAGTGTTGCGGGAGCGTCAGGCCGGAAAGGGGGACCGTACCTCCGCGATGATAATAGCTTGTTGTCAAACTGCACATCTGCGAGCCCCCTTTCTTAGGTCTTTGTGAACGAAATGTTCAGTCAGCAATGCTTTGCCAGTAAGCATCTATCTGCTCCTGAATCTCACTGATCGTCTCCTTCTGGAGCTTCGGGCTGAACAGATGACTGAAGCGGCCCTGGCGCTGCAGATAGTCCGTAACCGGATGGCGCTTGCGCGGGATATGGGTATGGGTGACTGTGCCGGCCTGGTATTCCTTGAGCGGCCAGATCCCGGTGTTGATTGCCAGCTTGCCGATCTCGACTGTCTCCTGCGGATCATAGCCCCAGCCGGTGGGGCAGGGCGCCAGGGCAATGATCAGACGCGGCCCATGCAGTTGCACGGCCTTCTCCATTTTCCGCGCCAGATCGAGCGGCTCGCAGCCGGCCACGGTGGCGACATAAGTCGGGCGGTGAGCGGACCAGATTGCGAACAGATCCTTTTTTCTGCCGCTGACGCCATGTTGTGCTGAGCAGGTTGCTGTCCTTGCCCCATGGGGTGTCGCTGCCGAGGTCTGGTGACCGGTGTTGCCGTAGCCTTCGTTGTCGTAGCAGATGTAGATGAAATCAAGGCCACGTTCGATGGCGGCCGAGGTGGCCGAAAGGCCCATGCCGTATGCTGAGCCGTCACCGGTCAGGACTACCGTCTGCAGATCGTCTGTGCTGTCCAGCTGGCCTTTGCCTAAGCGGATATCGAGAGCATCCCTGACCCCTTGTGCGCCAGCGGGAGCCGAGGCCATGGCGGTATAGAGCCAGGATCCACGGAAAGGGGTAAAGGGATAGACCGACAGCAGAGTCATGCATCCCGCGGCATTGATAACGACGGTCTTTTCACCGAGGATATCGTAGATGTGCTGGAGCGCTTCCAGTCCGCCACAGCCTGCACACATGGCGGTTCCGGCACCCAACAGGTGGGAGGTAGGCAGATCCTTCAGACTTTGGTATTTCGTTTCGCTCATGGCATCCCCGCAATCTGTTGCATCTTCCTGATTTCCCGCAATTCCTCTTCACTGTAAAGCAGCTGTGTCGGCGGCGTGCGCCCCTCAGCTACTGCCTTGCGGGTTACGGCAACCATCTCAGCAAATTCCTCCAGGCTGATATCGCGGCCGCCGAGTCCGCCGATGAAGCTGGTCAGTATCGGTGGCGCATCCGGCTGGCCATAGAGGGCCGCCGCCAGTTCACCGTGGAGGATTCCACCGCCACCGAGGGAAATGTTCTGATCGATGACAGCGACACCGGCTTTTCCTGCCAGCAGTCGTGCCAGCGCTGAGGACGGGAAGGGACGCAGCAATCGTGGGCGCAGCAGTCCGACCTTTTGGCCGTCAGTGCGCAAGCGGTCGATGGCAGCTCTGGCCTTGCTGGCAAAGGAGCCGATCATGACCAGAACGATATCGGCGTCAGCGCTGCGATAGGCTTCTACGGCATCATAGTCTCGGCCGAAAATAGTTCCGAACTCCGCACCAATAGAGGTGAAAACTTCAAGTGCATTCTGGGCGGCCAGGTGGCACTGGTAGCGGAAATAGGAGTAAGCGCCACCACCCAGTACGGCGACAGCGTGACTGACTGGAGCGCTGGCACTGAAGAGCAGGTTCTGCGGATCATAAGGGGGGAGGAATCTGGCAACTTCATCAACTGCCGGGATGCTGACCGGTTCCCTGGTGAAGGAGAGATAGAAGCCGTCCAGGTTGACGATGACCGGCAGGCGGACACGGCTGTCTTCCGCCAATCGGTAGGCGAGCAGGACGCTGTCAAGAACCTCTTGGCAGCTGGAACAGTGGAGCTGGAGAAAACCGCTGTCGCGAGTCGCGAGAATATCGTTGTGATCCGGTTCCAGGGTAATTGGCGATGACAATCCGCGTGAGACATTGACCAGTACCAGGGGGGCGCGCCAACCGGCGACCGTGTAGAGCATCTCCATGGCGTAAAGCAGGCCCTGGCTGGATGTTGCACTGAAAACCCGAACCCCGGTGGCTGCAGCAGCTCCTGCCGCCGTGAGCATCGAATGCTCGGATTCCATGGTGACCATGCGACAGTCGAGCTCTCCACTTGCAATCCACCTGGCGATGGTCTCGATGATTTCGGTCTGCGGGGTGATGGGGAAGGCGGGCAGATAGTCTGCCCTGGCCAGCCGCATCCCCCAGGCTGCCGCACCATTGCCTGTCAGCAGTATCCGCTTCATAGTGCGCCTCCGGTTCCACTCTCTGACAGCTCTTCCGCAACGGCGGTTATCGCTTTGGCCGGACACTGTTCCAGACAGATCAGGCAGCCCTTGCAGTGTTCGTAGTCGATTTCGGGTTGGTTCTGCTGATCGAGATGGATAGCGCCTTCAGGGCAGAGCTGACAACAGAGGCCACATCGGCGGCAACTGTGCAGATCGATGACAGGTCGCAGGCTGCGCCACAGCCCTGTTTTGACCTTTTCGCTGGTCAGCGTGGCATGAATGGCAGGGGCGGACAGCCGCGCTTCATCAAAGGGCAGCTCGATCCAGCCTGGTTTTTTCAGGGGTAAGCTGCCGGTGGAATCCGGCACAACCAGCCCGTTGTAGCTTTTGACCTGATTGTAGGCCGTCGTGGCAAGGGCGATATTGCCCTTGACTGCATCGAATCCGTGATCGGTCAGCTCCTGACGAATCGCCTCTTTGAGGCTTTGCTCTGAAATGACACCGGTCAGTTGCGCCGCGCCACCGGCACAGATGGTTCCGATAAAGGAAGAATGTGGCTGGGGACTTTGTGCGTGTATAAGTGAGACAACCTGTCCCTGCAGAGGATAACGGTCCTTGAGGGTGGCTGCAGAATGAACGCTGTAGATAAGGATAGCGGTTTGCCGGGTGATGCCCTGTATTATTCCAGCAGCCGGGATGTCGAGCAGGGTCTCATCGGCAACAACGACCAGGTCGGGTGTCTGAATAATGCCGCGCTCATTGATTTGACGCTGATCGGCGCGGACGTAGGCGAAGATGGGTGCGCCACGGCGTTCGGCTCCATAGCGGGGAGCATCCTGCACTTCGAAACCTTCGAGAAAAAAGGCTGTGCCCAGGATGCGGCTGGCAGTCTTTATGCCCTGGCCACCCCGGCCGTGAAAGCGGATACGATACATGCTGTCTCCAATCGTAAAACTTACGCATTACCCTCCGGAATTTCTGGATGGCAGCCAGCTAGTAAATCCCCCAGCGTTTGAATGACATCGCTTTTGTAATCCGGGCCAGAGCCAACTCTTCAGCCGCTCGGCGTGGCGGAATCCCACTGGTGCTGACCTCCTTCAATATCAACTCAGTGTTGCGCCGAACCTTCTCCGCGATCGTCTGCATGGCTGTCGACTCACAGGCGCCTTGGTACTCCATGGCGGCGCAGATGACGCCACCCGCGTTGGCAATAAAATCGGGGATGCATAAGACCCCTTTTTCATGAAGATAGGTTTCGGCTTGTCGGGTGATGGCGATGTTGGCCCCCTGAACTATCAGTTTGGTCCTGAGGCGTTCAACGTTATCCATATGGATAATGTCCGGGCGGGCGGCGGGGATCCAGATGTCGCATTCGAGATCGATCAGTGCGGTGCTGTTCAGTTTCTGCCCTTCAGGGTAGGCGCAGACACTATTTCCTGCATCCTTGAGGGCTATCAGCCTGGCGACATCAAGCCCCTCTGGGTTGTAGAGCGCACCTCCTGA
Source organism: Geopsychrobacteraceae bacterium (assembly GCA_963677215.1). Lineage (GTDB taxonomy): Bacteria > Desulfobacterota > Desulfuromonadia > Desulfuromonadales > Geopsychrobacteraceae. The sequence continues at coordinate 3,485,828 of OY781919.1, read as the reverse complement.
ATCGGAAACGCCTACGAGAACCGCCCCCATCTCGGTTAGAAAGCGTGCACTGTGCTTGCCGACAGCACCGAACCCCTGAATAACCAGGCGGGCTCCTTTAAGCTCAAAATGACAATATTGCAGGGCGACCTCCGTTGCGTTGTAGACGCCCCAGGCTGTTGCTCCGATTTCATCAAGAGGGATTCCGCCGATTTCCCGTGGCAGGCCTACAGCACGGCCGATTTCATCCTTGATCAGGGCCATGCATTCCTCATCCGTTCCCATGTCCGGGCCGGGGATGTAGTCTCTGATATCGCGCAGCGCCTGAGCCAACCCGCGGATCAGGGTCTCCTTCTTGTCGCAGGGCATCTTCGGATCGCCATACACGACGGTTTTGCCCCCGCCATGGGTCAGCCCGGCGGCAGCATTTTTCATGGTCATGGCCCGTGCCAACCGGAAACACTCCTCGGTACTGACATCGGTCGCTAAACGGATGCCACCGATTGATGGACCGCAGGCGACATTGTCTATGACCAGTACAGCTTTGAGTTGAATCTCTGGCTGGTAAAAATGGATGATCTTGGCAGGGCCGATGCTGTCGGTGAATCTGAAGATATCTTCCATCAGAGGCCTCCTTTTTAGGAAAGGAAGGTGTTTTAACTCTATTTAAAGTCTAGCATTTTAGCCTCTGTCTTCAATGGTCACTGATCCATCAGTTAGATCTGCTACAGAGATAGGCGATAAGGTCATTCAGGCTGCTCAGACATTCGTAATCCTGTTCCGGAATATCAATGGCGAGCTGTTCGCTCAAAGCAATCAGGAGCTTCAGGAAATCGAAGGAGTCGATATCCAGTTCCTCGCGCAGATTTTCAGTTTCAGAGATGTCCTCAGAATCGATTTCGGGAGCTATCTGGGAAATATTTTCTAAAATAAGTGTTCTGATTTCTGCCTCGGTCATAGCTTTTCAGGCTCCTGTAAAAGTTTCCCCAGGGTATCGAGAAATCTGGCTCCAAGATGGCCATCACTGGCCCGGTGATCTGCCGCGAGTGTTGTTGTTAGAATTGGGCGGGCGCTGATGCTGCCTTTTTCGGCCCAGGGGCGTTCGCTGATTCTGCCAAAACCAACAAGGGCTACCTGCGGTGGATAGATGACGCCATAAACGCAACTGACACCGAGATCACCGAGGCTGGTGACTGTAATGCCAGCTGCGGTTAATTCAGACCCACGTAGTTTTCCGGCCCGGGTTCGGCTGATTAGGTCGCTCATCGCTGTCATCAGTTGATCAAGGCTTAAGCGGTCAACACTGATCAAGGCAGGCGCGATCAGTCCCCCGCCTCGTAGAGAAACAGCAAAGCCGATATTGACTTCGTCTTTAAGTTGGAGTTGTCCATCGACCCAGTGGGCGTTGAGTTCCGGGATTTTTTTTAGGGCCAGCGCGGTGGCTTTCAACGGCAGTATGACCGGCAGGAGTCGCTCTTTGATAGGGTGCTGATGGTTATGCTCTTCCAGCCAGGCCAGTGCGCGGCTCATATCTATATCGCTGGCCAGGTAGTAGTGAGGAATCTCGCGATTAGACAGGCTCATGGCAGCAGCGATCGCCTGGCGCATCCCTTCGGCATGTTCTTTAGGGCGCTCGCTTGTTTCTGCCGTTGTTTGCGGCAGAACTGTTGTTTTAAGCGTTTCCTCAACGTCTGCCAGTGAGATGGAGCCATCCGGGCCGCTGCCCGTGATCTGGCTTAGCTCGATCTGGTGCTCGGCCGCCAGCTTGCGGGCAGCAGGGGACGCTTTGATGCGTCGGTCGGAAGCCGGGGGTGGTTCAGGCGTTGGTTGCTCAGTATCTGAAATGATGGTCGCCAGGACGGTTCCGACCGGGATCTTGTCTGATCCGGGTTCAACCAGAATCTGGTCGATGACACCGTCGCAATAAACCTCGACTTCGAAGGTTCCTTTGTCGGTTTCAATATCGGCGATAATATCGCCACGCTTGACCTGATTTCCGGGTTCTACCCGCCAGTCAATCAGAATACCGCTCTTCATGTCGGCGCCCAGGCTGGGCATGATGAATTCAGCCACGGACCATCCTCCTCGCTGTCTTGACTATTTCTTCCACCTGAGGAAGAGCCGCATCCTCCATATGTTTGGCGTAGGGTATCGGTACCTCGGCACTGCAGATCCGTTCGACGGGGGCGTCGAGGTTATAAAAGGCCTTTTCCATGATCCGGGCGCTGATTTCGGCGGCAAGGCTGCCGCTGCGCCAGCCCTCGTCAACGATCAGGGCGCGGTGGGTCTTTTCGACTGAGACCAGGAATGTCTGCTCATCGAGAGGGCGTAGTGTGCGCAGGTCGATCAGATCGGTCTCAATGCCTTCAGCAGACAGGGTGTTAGCCGCATCCAGACATTTATACAGACAGCTGCCATAGCTGATCAGGGTCAGATCCTTGCCCTGTCGATGGAATCTGGCCCGGTCTATAGCGACCGCACCGGCGTCGGCCGCCAATTCCCCCTCCATGGGGTAGAGAACCGAGGGTTCGAAGATCAATACCGGATCAGGATCCTGAAGCGCGCTCCAGAGCATTCCCCGGGCATCTTCGAGCGTTGCGGCACAGAGGATTCTGATGCCGGGGATATGGGCATACCAGCCTTCCAGACTGTGAGAATGCTGAGCGGCAAGCTGCTTCCCGCCACCGGTCGCCATGCGGATGACCAGCGGGACGTTAAACTGTCCGCCTGACATATGCAGATAGGTAGCCGCGTTGTTGACGATCTGATCAAGGGCCAGCAGGCTGAAATTGACCGTCATGATTTCAACGATTGGGCGCATTCCCCCCAGAGCTGCACCGATCCCTGCGCCGGTGAAGGTCGATTCGGACAGCGGCGTATCTCGAACCCGCTCCGGACCGAACTCGTCCAGCAACCCCTTGCTGGCGGCAAAACAGCCACCGTAGCAGCCGACATCTTCGCCCATCAGGAAGACCCGTTTATCCCGCAGCAGTGCATCGCGCAAGCCTGTGCGAACCGCTTCCCGATAGGTTGATTTCAGTCGTTGTTCAGCCATCATTGTGCCTCCGGATCCGAATAGACAAAGCGAGTAAGTTCGCTGACGGCTTCCAAGTCACTTTGTTCCGCGAAGTCGACCGCCTCGGCGATTTCATCAGAAATCTCTGCCTCCAGCTGTTTCAGATCCTGTTCAGTGATCCAGCCTTGCTCTTTGAGGTTGTTACTGAGCGTCTGTATCGGATCATGTTGTTTCCATTGTTCGACCTCTTGCTGAGAGCGGTAAAGCTCCGGGTCGAACATTGAATGCGGTCGGAAGCGATAGGTTTTGCATTCCAGAAAATAGGGCATTCCGGTTGTCATGATCTGGTCTCTGGCGGTACGGGCTGCTTTTGCAACGGCAAGCACATCCATGCCATCGACCGCTGTAGCTGTAATCCCATAGGCGTCTGCCTTGTGGATCAGTTCAATCATCGATTCGGAACGGATCAGCGCGGTTCCCATGGCGTAAAGATTGTTTTCACAGACAAACAGTACCGGCAGTTGCCAGAGGGCCGCCAGGTTCATCGCTTCGTGAAACTCTCCTTCAGCCACGGCACCTTCGCCAAAGCAGCAGCAGGTCACTTGGTTTTTCTGCTGCATCCGGTCAGCTAGGGCCAGGCCGACCGCTATCGGCAAACCGCCGCCAACGATGGCATTGCCGCCATAGAGACGATGTTCAGAATCGAACAGGTGCATGGAGCCGCCGCGGCCACGACAGCAGCCCGTGACCTTGCCATACATTTCTGCCATCGCTGGTCCCATGGCCATGCCGCGGGCAATAGCGTGACCATGCTCCCGGTAGGTTGCGACCAGGGCATCTGTAGCTGAAAGTGCCTCGGTGATTCCGACAGCGACTGCCTCCTCGCCGATGTAGAGATGCAGAAAACCTCTGATTTTCATCAGGCTGTAGAGTTCCGCCGATTTTTCCTCGAAGCGGCGTATGCGCAGCATCTGCTTGAGCAGGTGGCGCTGGTATTCTTGTTCTTTCATGGATTCTCTCCTTCCAGGGTGGATGTGTCCCCTTCGGGGAGGCCCAGTTCACGGGCTTTGAGCAACCGGCGCATGATCTTGCCACTGCGGGTTTTGGGCAAGGCGGTGGCGAATTCAATCTCCTTGGGAGCTACCGCCGAACCCAGTTTCTTACGGGCAAAGCCGATGAGTTCCAGACGCAGTTCATCAGTCGATTGAAATTCGGGTTTGAGAGCCACAAAGGCCTTGACCAGTTCGCCGATCGTCGGCTCTGGTTTACCGATGACGCCGGCTTCTGCGACCGCCGGATGTTCCATCAGGGCACTTTCCACTTCAAACGGACCGACCATATGTCCGGACGTCTTGATGATGTCGTCGGCGCGACCGACAAACCAGAAGTAACCGTCGGCGTCCCGTCTGGCCAGGTCCCCGGTGATGTACCAGTCGCCGGCGAAACATTTGCGGTAACGCTCGTCTTCATGCAGGTAGCTGCGGAACATCGATGGCCAGCCGGAGCGCAGGGCCAGTTCTCCCTCGGCATCGGGTTGCTGTTCTATGATGACCTGAGTTGGTGTCGTCCGATGAACGATTGCGGCTTCGATCCCAGGCAGCGGTCGTCCCATGGACCCGGGGCGGATTTCCATGGCGGCGTAGTTGGCTATCATGATACCGCCTGTTTCTGTTTGCCACCAATTGTCGTGAATCGGCAGACCGAGGGCATCGATTCCCCAGACGACAGCCTCCGGGTTAAGCGGTTCGCCGACGCTGTGGACCAAGCGCAGGGCGGAGAGGTCGTATTGTTCGCGGGGTTTGATGCCGCAGCGCATCAGCATGCGAATGGCTGTTGGTGCCGTGTACCAGACATTGACATGTTCATCGGCGAGGACCCGGTACCAGCGTTCAGCTTCAAAATCGGCTTCATCGACAATGTTGGTAATACCGTGGAGTAAGGGCGAGATGATGCCGTAGGAGGTGCCGGTAACCCAGCCGCAATCCGCTGTGCACCAGAAAATATCACCCGGGTGGAGATCGAGGACATACTTACCGGTCAGGTAGTGAGTCATGGCGGCATTGTGAATATGGATCGCACCCTTGGGCTTGCCAGTGGTGCCACTGGTGAAATGGAGTAGGGCCATGTCATCTGGAGCGGTCGGCGGGATGGTGAAATCTGAGGTCGCCTGTGCCATAAGGAGTGGCAGGGAGAGGGTTTGTGCATCCAGGTTCTGATCGCTGTCGACGAGCAGGATATATCGTAGGGCCGGAAGAGCAGGGCGTAGCTGAGCGATTTTCTTGCGATACAAACGCTGGGTCGTGACCAGGACTTTACCATCGCCGATCTGCAGACGTTGAGCGATCGGCTCAGGACCAAAGGCCGAAAAGAGCGGACAATAGACGCTGGTGTTCTTCAAGGTGCCCAGCGCTGCAAAATAGAGCTCAGGGATCCGGCCGCAGAGGCTGAAAACCCGTTCGCCTTTTTTTATTCCCAAGATCTTCAGCACGTTGGCAAAGCGGTTAGTTTGATCTTTCAGGTCGGAGTAGGTGATCTCACGATGTTCATCGCTTTTGCCCAGCCAACGCAGTGCCACACTGTCTTGCAATGTTCCTGTGGCATGTCGATCAACAGCTTCGTGAGCAATATTCAGCCCCCGGCCATCGGGCAACCCGTCGAGGTTATCGCGAACAGATTTCCAGGAGAATTCGGCGCAGGCTTGATGGTAGTCGGTCAGGTTCGGCTGTACAGTTGTTAGTGACAGATCTTTTATGATTGGGGGCCAGTCCATTGCGTAAACCTCCATGTTATGCGTTTGTCGCACAATGTCGGTTGGGCCGCTTGTTTTTCTGCTCTCATAGCAGAATTAATATCAAAATTTGCAGAGGAACTAAAAAAAGTATATCAGCAGCATGAGGGGAAACAACTGTAAGGGGCCGCTTAGCACGGAATCATCATCCTTTGGATTGAATTATGAAAAAATGCGGTCCAAAGTGAAAAATTTTCTTCAGCTGTTATAATGGAGTTCCTGTCGCTCTATTTATCATGACTCATCAATCAGCAAGGAGGTCTCATGCACTATATCGTTCTGTGTCCTGAATGTGGTAGGGCAGTTCTCGATGATCATGACGTTTGCCCGGGGTGCTCTTACCCGATCACCAGAGGAAATCAGAAACCGCAAAACCATAGGAAAAACACTTTTAGTGGCAAAAAACATAACCCGAACCTGTCAGTTGGTGAGTGAATTGAATTATTTGAATAGTAAGGCATGATTGAGATTGCCGAGTTTCAAAAGAGAATGCCCCGGTCAAACCAACCGGGGCGTTCTCTTTTGTTGTGTTTTCTGGCAAAACAGCACCACTGCAGTTCTCTTGAAAGTGCACGCATTGCGTATATAATTAAAGATAAAAACGCAGGGGGTGATGATATGAAAAACACCACCAGAACAGTCAGAGTCGATGTCAGGGTTTACGAGAATCTTTGCAGCGTTTTTGAGGCCAGTAACAAGTTCATCTGGTGCGATAACGATTATAACTACCAAGCTCTGGAACGTGCCCTGAAGAAGGCCAATAAAGCCGGATTATGAAAAGCAACGAACTTAGAGCTTACCGGATCAGTACCGGTTTCAATGTCAAACAAATGGCTCAAATTCTCAATACTCCGTATCGTACCTATCAGGATTGGGAATTGGGCAACAGGAAGATTCCCGGGATTGTTGACGTTGTTATTTCAGAACTCAAGAAAGGTCAACTGATCCACTGAGTCTAAAATAATCAAGACTGCTTGAAAAGCATCCGTATTCTCTTCAAACGTCGCCAAGAGCGATTCCGATTCTCCCCCATAAATAAACTTGGTAGTGTGTCGAATGGTCGATCTAGATAAATCGACGATTTTTTTGGGGATCTTTACACTTATATAACTATCTTCTGTTTGCACAGATAGGCGAAGCCAAGTAATCTAACAGGCTGATATGACAGCTATCACGGGATAAGGATATTTCATGCAGCCACAAAAAAAACTGACCATAGCCTCTGTTGCTCAGCTCTTGAAACGACGTAACCTCCTCAGTGAAGAACAGTTGGAAATGGTCCTGCAACAGGGTGAGCGGCAGTATGAACGGTTGCATAAACAGTCGGGCGGGCGCAGCAAAGGGCAGGGCCGTCACGCCGAGAGCCTGTCCCCGGCCGAGGTCATCAGTTCCTTCAACCTGGAAATCCCCGACAGCCGTAAACTGCTCAGTGAGGACCGGATTACCGAGGTCATTGCCCGTGCCGTGGGCATGCGCTATCTGAAAATCGACCCTTTGAAGTTGGATCTGGATATTGTCACCAGTCATATTTCGCGGGCATTTGCCCTGAAGAATATGATTGTTCCGGTGGATATGCTCGACGGGGTCCTGATAATCGCGGTCGCAGATCCGTTTGACAGCTATGCAATAGACGAACTGCAGAGAACACTCAGGATCAATGTGGAACGGGTCTTGTCATCCCGCTCTGATATCCTCAAGGTGCTTGGTGAGTTCTTTGGCTTCAGGGCTTCCGTTGTTGCCGCAGAGTCTGAAACGGTCCAAGGGACCGACATCTCCAATCTGGAGATGCACTTCCAGATGCATACACCGCAGCTGGAAGAGAACGGCACCGACAAGCATGTTATCGCAGCCGTCGATTTCCTGCTGCAGTATGCTTTTGACCAGCGTGCCAGCGATATCCATATCGAACCGAAGCGCGACAAGTCGATGATCCGGCTGCGGGTCGACGGTGTGCTGCATAACATCCATAACGTTCCGAAAAAGCTGCACCCGGCCATCGTCTCGCGGATTAAACTGTTGGCGCGACTCGACCTTTCGGAAAAGCGTCGTCCGCAGGACGGCCGGATCAAGACCAGCCACAAGAACAAGGAAATCGAACTGCGGGTTTCGACCCTGCCGGTCGCCTTTGGTGAGAAGGTGGTCATCAGGATTTTCGACCCTGACATCCTGATGCAGGACCTTGAGAACCTCGGTTTCGAGCCGCGAGAATATCAGCTTTTCAACTCCTTTATCCACCAGCCGAACGGCATCATCTTGGTGACCGGACCGACCGGGAGCGGCAAGACGACTACTCTCTACTCTTCCTTGCGGGCGCTGGCGTCGCCGGAGGTCAATATCGTCACGGTCGAAGATCCGATTGAGATGGTCCTCGAGGAGTTCAATCAGGTCGGCGTCCAGGTGGCTATCGATGTCACTTTTTCCACCGTGCTGCGTAATATTCTGCGCCAGGATCCCGACATCATCATGATCGGTGAGATCCGTGACAAGGAGACAGCCGACAATGCCGTTCAGTCAGCCCTGACCGGTCACCTGGTGTTGTCCACCCTGCACACCAATGATGCTCCTTCATCGATCATCCGTTTGCTGGAGCTGGGGGTCCCCTATTTCCTGCTCTCATCGACACTGATCGGTATCAACGCCCAGCGCCTGGTCCGAACCATCTGTCGTGAATGCAAGCAGGAAAGGCTGCTCAGCGAATCGGAACGCAGGCATCTCGGTTTTGGTGATGACGATGTCATTGTCTGGGAGGGCGCCGGCTGCAGTGCTTGCCGGGGAACCGGTTACAAGGGGCGGACCGGGATCTTCGAGATTCTGGATGTCAACAGCCGGGTCAGGGCGGCGATCAACGCCGAATCCGATCTGGAGTTGATTGCTTCGATCGCCCGCGAAGACGGGATGACGACGCTGCGCGAATCGGCGATCCGCAAGCTGCTGCTCGGTGAGACGACCTTTGAAGAGGTGGTGGCTGTAACGGGTTGAACTTACACGAAACTTTTTACCTTTTATCAGAGGACGGGCATAGCCCGTCCTTTTTTTTCGTTCTGACCCGAAGTGATTGTCGGATATCGATGAAAATAATTCATTTAAAAAATGAAATTATCTCATCAAAACGTTTACTTTGGACAGGCCATAAGATAATATCCGGTAAAATTTATCATAAAGGAGTTTCTGCTTTGGATAAGACCATTGAAATTCGCTGGCATGGGCGCGGAGGGCAGGGGGCTAAAACAGCCGCACTGCTGTTGGCCGACGTGGCGTTTAAAACAGGCAAGTTTGTTCAGGGGTTCCCGGAATACGGTCCCGAGCGGATGGGCGCCCCGATCACCGCTTTTAACCGGATCAGTGGTCGCGCAATCCGTGTTCATTCTCATATCTATCATCCGGATTTTGTTGTCGTGGTCGATGAGACCCTGCTCGAATCGGTTGATGTGACGGCTGGTTTGAGTGCGGACGGGGCCATCATCATCAATACGGCTAGACCGCTGGATGCAATCGTTCCTCTGCTCAAAGGCTACAAGGGGGCGATCTATACGGTTGATGCCCGGCGTATTTCGCTGGCAACCCTCGGTAAATATTTCCCCAATTCTCCGATGCTCGCTGCAGCTGTCGCCGTCAGTGGCATCATGAACCGTGAGCAGTTTCTTGATGAGATGGAAACATCTTACCGCCATAAATTTGCTACCAAGCCTGAGGTTGTCGAAGGCAATATGAACGCACTGATGATGACTTTTGATGAAGTTGCGCCGCGCGTCAAGGAGGTCGCGTAAGGTGAGTACGGATATCAGTAAGATCAACCCCTCTACGCCACACCATCAGCTGACAGAAGCTCTGACGGTTGTCGGTGGGGGAACCTCCCGAGATTTTCATACCGGTGAGTGGCGCACCTCGACGCCGCTGTTTATTGTCGAAAACTGCAAGCAATGCCTGCTCTGCACGCCAACCTGTCCCGACAGCTGCATCCCTGTGGTTGAAGGGAAACGCCTGGAGTTTGAACTGGATTACTGCAAGGGGTGCGGAATCTGCGCCAATGTCTGTCCCTTCAGTGCAATTGAGATGAAAGAAGGGCTTTAGACAATGGCAATACGTGAACGCATGTCCGGAAACGAAGCCGTGGCACATGCAATCAAGCAGATCAACCCTGATGTTCTGCCGGCTTTTCCTATTACCCCATCGACAGAAATTCCCGAGTATGTAGCAACCTATATCGCCAACGGCGAGATCGATACCGAGTTTATTCCAGTCGAAAGTGAACATTCTTCGATGAGCGCGGCTGTTGGCGCATCCGCCGCCGGGGCCAGAACCCTGACTGCGACCTCGTCCTGCGGTCTGGCGCTGATGTGGGAGGAGCTCTATATCGCTGCCTCGAACCGGCTGCCGATTGCTCTGGCTCTGGTTAACAGAACCCTGTCGGGGCCGATCAACATCAACTGTGATCACACTGACAGTATGGGCGCGCGTGATTCCGGCTGGATTCAGATCTATGCGGAAAACAATCAGGAAGCCTACGACAACTTCGTTCAGGCCTACCGGATTGCCGAGCACCTGGATGTGCGCCTGCCGATCATGATCTGCCAGGATGGCTTTATCACCAGTCATGCGGTTGAAAATATCGAGTTGCTTGAGGACGATCTGGTCAAGGCGTTTGTCGGCGACTACGCACCTGCGGAATATCTGCTCAATGCTGCCCGGCCGCTCGCCGTCGGTCCCTACGCGATTTCCGATTACGGCATGGAGGCGAGAAAGAACCAGGAAGAGGCGATGGAACGCTCCCGTCAGGTGATTCTCGACGTTGCCGAGGAGTTCGCCAAGGTGGCGGGTCGCTCCTATGCATATTTCGAGGAATATCAAATGGAGGACGCCGAGTACGCCATGCTGATGATCGGCTCGGCCGCCGGAACCGCCAAGGATGCCATCGATGAGCTGCGTGCCAGCGGCATGAAGGTTGGTCTGCTCAAGTTGCGCGTCTACCGTCCCTTCCCAGAGCGGGAGATCGCCGAGGCGCTGCGCCATGTCAAGGCGGTTGCCATCATGGACCGCGCCGAAAGTTATCGTGGTGGTGGCGGGCCGCTGGGGATGGAGGTCAATGCGGCGCTGTTCAAGTACAAGGCGTTCATCGAGTCGCGCAATTACATCTACGGCCTGGCCGGACGTGACTTCACCACCGAGCTGGCGAAAGAGATCTTTGCCGAACTTGAGAGCATGATTGTCGAAGGCCAGCAGATTCCCGATTATCAGTACATCGGTTTGAGAAAATAGACGATAAGCTATGAGTGCATACAACTATAAAGAAATGATGTCACGTCCTGAGCGCCTCAATCCCGGCCACCGCATGTGTGCCGGCTGTGGTGCGACCATCGCAGTTCGCGCGGTCCTGCGGGCGATGAACCCGGAAGATCGGGCTGTCATCGGCAACGCGACAGGCTGCCTCGAGGTTTCGACCTTCATGTACCCTTACACAGCCTGGAATGACAGCTATGTTCATAACGCCTTTGAAAATGCGGGGGCGACCTTAAGCGGTGTCGAGGCGGCCTACAAGGCGCTGCACAAACGGGGCAAGGTCAAGGAGAACTTTAAGTTCATCACCTTCGGGGGTGACGGCGGAACCTATGATATCGGCTTTCAGTCGCTCTCCGGAGCGATGGAACGCAATCATGACATGGTCTACGTCTGCTATGACAACGGCGCCTACATGAATACCGGTGTTCAGCGCTCATCGGCGACCCCGGCCTACACCGACACGACGACCACCCCGGTTGGTAGTGTCTCCGCGGGTAAGCCGCAGAACCGCAAGGATCTGTCCGCGATCATCGCTGATCACAATGTTCCCTACGTGGCTCAGACTATTCCGATGGGCAACTTCAAGGACATTCACCTGAAAGCGGAAAAAGCGATCTATACTCCCGGTGCAGCTTTTCTCAATGTCCTGACTCCCTGTCCGCGGGGCTGGCGCTACGAAACGGCGCAGATCATGGAGATCTGTAAACTGGCGGTGGAAACCTGTTACTGGCCGTTGTTCGAGGTCGAGGAGGGGCGTTGGCGCCTCAGCTACGAGCCGAAGAAAAAACTGCCGATCGAGGATTTCCTCAAGCCTCAGGGGCGCTTCAAGCACCTTTTCAAAAAAGGCAATGAGGAGCTGCTCGCCCAGTTCCAAGCCGAGGTCGATCGCCGCTGGGACGATCTGCTCTTCAAGTGTTCACGTAGCTGACGACGATGGCCAGACAGGCGAAGATGACGTTACTGGCCTATCAGGTTTTCAAGACCGTGGTTGAGCAGGGAAGCTACCAGTCGGCGGCCAAGCTGCTCAACCTCACTCCATCAGCGGTCAGTCATGCCATCTCTTCAATGGAGAAGGAGCTTGGTTCTCGGCTGCTGATCCGCAACAAGAGTGGCGTTTCTCTTACCAGCTTTGGTGAACAGCTACTCCCCTATATCAATTCTGTCCTCAACAGTGAAGAACAGCTGCAGCAGGTGATTGCCGAGTACAACGGTTTGAGCCGTGGTACGGTCAAGCTGGGGTGCTTCTCCAGCGTGTGTGTCAACTGGGTTCCTGATATTGTCCACGGCTTCAAGTCCAGATTCCCGCAAATTGATATCGAGGTATTTCAGGGCACCTATGATGATGTCGCCGGCTGGCTGAAAAATGGTGTCGTCGATCTCGGCTTTCTGTCGGCATCGAGCAGTGCCGGGCTGCCCATGGTCTCTCTTTATCGTGATCCTCTGGTCTGTGTCGGCCCGAAAGGCTTTCGTGGTGACCGACCGTCTGAGGTTGTCTCGCTGGAGGAACTGCAGAGCTATTCCTTTGTCTCCCAGCGGGAAAGTTGTGACGCCGATATTCAGAACTTCATGACCAAATATCAGATTGAGGTCTATTCCAATTGTCACGTCGTCGATGATCTGTCGACCATCTCCATGGTGGCCGGCGGCATGGGGGTCTGCATCATGCCTGAGCTGGTGATGAAGGGGACCCAGTATCCGGTCGAGATCTGCGCAATTGAGCCCTGCGAATACAGGACGATCGGCCTGTCGGTTCTCAACGCCAGAACCATGGCTCCCGCAGTTCAGATGCTTCACCAGTATATCGTTGAAAACTACGGACGTTGTTGAGTCTTTCCGTTTTCACCAGACTGTCTTTTGCGGTGGATAATTATTTCGATACCTTCTGCCGCTCAATCAATTCCAACCGAAAAGGTAAAAAATAACTCTTCTCATGCTGCATCTCGAAAAACTCCGGTTATAATTTGAACAGTTAGCGATATTCCATCTGGACAGGGAGAAGAGTTATGAAAAAAGAACAAGATCCCACGAATCCCCAGACCGATCATTCTGAACAAACCGAAAACAATCAAGGTGTAAGTAGACGTTCATTCATTCGAACAACGAGCGTTACGGCAGTGGCTGCAGCCGTAGGGATGCAGATCCCTTTCAGCAAGCTTCTGCCTGAAGGGATGCAACTCGTCGGCGAAGCCAACGCCGCCGAGATGCCGAAAATCGAGGGAAAAATCCCGGAAATGATTGTTTTGAATGATAAACCGCTCAATGCGGAGCCTCCTCCTCATTTTCTCGATGAGAGTATCACCCCCTATGAAAAGATGTTTGTCCGTAACAACGGGTTGGTGCCGACCAAGATGGATGCCAAAAACTGGACCCTGACCATCGAGGGGGAATCTGCAGAGCGTTCGGTGACCTTTACCATCGATGAGTTGAAAAAGCGCTTCGAGACATTTACCTATCAGATTCAGCTTGAGTGCGGTGGCAATGGCCGCTCGGAATTCAATCCGCCTGCCAAGGGGAACCAGTGGAAGGTCGGAGCCATTTCCTGTGCCGAATGGACAGGTGTACGTCTGCGTGACGTGCTTGAATATGTTGGTATCAAAAAAGACGCAGTCTACATCGGTTATTACGGTGCAGATATCCATCTCAGCGGCGATCCGAAAAAGGTTGTCATTTCTCGCGGTGTGCCCATCGCCAAAGCCATGGAACATGAATCTCTGATCGCCTGGGCGATGAACGGCAAAGATATTCCGGTCCTGCATGGCTATCCGCTGCGCCTGATTACCGGAGGTTGGCCGGCATCAACCTGCGGCAAATGGCTGAATCGTATCGTTATCCGCAATGTCGAGCATGACGGTCCCAAGATGACGGGTATGTCCTACCGCGTTCCGGCTTATCCGGTCGCCCCCGGAACCAAGGTTCCGGAATCTGATATGAAGGTTATTGAATCGATGCCGGTCAAGTCGATCATTACTTTCCCGCGTTCCGGCAGTCTTGCCCCCCTGGGGCAGGATGTCGAGGTTCGCGGCCATGCCTGGGCCGGCGATCTGGCGGTCAAGTCGATGGAAATCTCCATCGACTTCGGTGCGACCTGGCAGTTCTGTAGCTTGAAAGCACCGCGAAACCGGCTGGCTTGGCAGGATTGGTCGGCCAGGGTTAGCTTTCCGCAGGCAGGCTACTATGAGATCTGGGCGCGAGCAACAGATATGAACGGCACGATGCAACCGATGGTCGTTCCAGGCTGGAATCCACGTGGTTATCTGAATAATGCCTGTCACCGCGTCGCTGTCAAAGCGATATGAAAGAAGGGAGCCCCTATGTTTAAAAGAGTGCTCACTCTGATTGTTTCCGTGATGCTTGTGCTAGGCTCTGTTTTGTTTACCTGCGCGGCAGAAACGGACAAGGAGACCGGCCTGATCCTTGCTCCCGGCTTTGATGAGGTTAAGCAAACCTGTACAGTGTGCCATTCAGCCATGTTGATAACCCAGAACAAAGCTGATCGTGATGGCTGGCTTGAAATGATACGCTGGATGCAGGACAAACAGGGGCTGCAGGATCTTGATCCGACCCTCGAGAATGTCATTCTTGAGTATCTTGCGACAAATTATGGCCCGACAGAATCATCGCGTCGGCCACCGCTTGATATTACCTTTCCAGAATAATCCTTGATGATCGGGCCTTAAGCAGAGTGGTATTTTTTATTCTGCCCTTTGCTTAAGGCCTTCTGTCGTTCTTTTCTGAATTATTTTTTCGATGTAGATATTTAAAAATAACACTAAAGATGACTTGAAAGGTAATATATCGGAGTGTATCATTTAAAAAACGATAAAGCTAAACCTGTCGCGAGGCAGGGACGGAAAGCCACGGATCTTTCCAGCAGGCTCCGACAACAAAGATGGCCGAGCTGCCGAATGAATTTGGTTTGGTGTGATCGGTTTATTTGTTTGGAGGTAACTCATGCTGAAAAGGATCAGGCATATGTTGAAGAAAAACTTTAGACGTCGTTGTTTTGGTTTAGCGCTCCGTACTCTCTTCGTTATTTTAATCCTTTCTTTCCCTGCTACGGTCTTTGCCGGAGGCTATGATAACGCCTTGAAAGGGCTGACATCTTATGATGCTGTCTATGACGTTAGCACTGGCGATCCGAAGATTTCGAATATCGTATTCTGGGCTGTCAAAAATTCGTATGAAGTTGACGAAGTCAAGTCTTTGTCGCCAAAGATTGCAGTTGTGTTTCATGGTGCGGCGGTTTATCTGTTGTCGACAGATATTTCAAGGTTCTCTGAAGAACAACGGCCTGAAGTTGTTAAGTTTCAACAGACCCTCAAAGAGATGAAAAGATCCGGCATTACTCTTGAAGTCTGTCTTTATGCCGTAAAAGTCATGGGAGTCGATAAAGGTACGATCATTCCGGAGATTGATCAGGTTGGCAATGGGTTCGTTTCTGTTATCGGTTACCAGAATCAAGGTTATGCTGTCGTTCGTATTCCTTAAGCAGTCAAAGCGGGCCGGATCTGACCGGCCCGCCTTGGTTTTCAGGATGCTCTGGAAGCCTGCTTGATTGCCAATGCCGCCTGGTTTCTCAAGGTTTTAATTGCATTGAGCTGGGTATGGTCCAGCTGTTTGCCAGGTTCGTCGTGGCCGGCGTAGATCAGGCCAATGCCCTTATGGTTTATGACTATTGGTAAAACTACGAAACTCGGTGAAAATATGGCGCCCTCGAACCAGTCCGGTTTATAGTCGCGAATCTCGACATCTGAAATATTTTCAATATAAAGATCTTTATTCTCATTTATAGCCATGTTGAAAAGATCCTGAGCGGTTTCGTCGCTAGAAAATTTGAGTTCTTTGATAATATGCTTTGAGTTAGGACCGAGACCGTAGCGTGCCTGCATTTGTCCGCTTTGTGGATCTTTGAAAAATATGACGACTCTGGCAAAGTCAATGCCACTGTAGATTGTTTCAACGATCATTCCCAGGATTTCATCGAGAGCAAAATCATCAAGCATGACATTGGTGATATTCTGGATACCATCTTGAAGATGTTGCCTGCGCTCCTCTGCCGTTCTGAGCCTTCCTGACGTAGTCTCCCCTGAACTTATGGTAAATTTATTGAGCCTGAGAGCAGCATGAGCCTGTGAATCAACATTTATTGAAGGAGACAATCTTTCATCAGCGTCAAAAGTTCGTTTTTCAAGGCGCTCCATATCTTCACGGTCAAAACGCAGCACATCTGAAAACTTTTTCATTTCTTTGATGGCTGCATCCATCAGATTGACGATTTCGTTGACCCTGACAGGGTAGAGTTTTCGGTATTTGGTTAAAACGTTCGCCAGTTGTTGACGTCTGGTTTCCGGGGCAACATTCATGGTGATATCGCAAAGTTCATTGGCGAAAAGCGGAATCCACTGCTGATGGTTGATTTTTTTGCACTTGCCGTTGAGTTCTTCCTGGTCGGGAAGTTTCATACTGACAACGATCTGGTCAGGCAGACACCAGTAGCGGGCAACCCCTTCACCGAGGTCGGCAAAGGTCACCCCCAGTCCTTTCCGGCTGGCTTCGGCTTCACTGAGACCTTCCTGGATCAGCTGGCGATAGGTCTTGTATTCCTCGGAGAAATAGTTCATGCACAGCAGGCGACCGAAATTGTGAAACATGGCGCCGATGTAGAAGTTTTCCCACCCGTCAAACCTGAGCATTTTGGCCAGATCACGGGCCAGTATGCCGCTCAAAAAGGCTGACAGAACCGCTTCCTTGACATAGTGCGAAGATAACCTGTCCTGGAGATGTTCGAAAAATATCAGGCCTGCTGCGGTCAATTGCACCTGTTCAAAACCGAGAACGACAACTGCGCGGGAGATTGATGAAATCCTCCCGGAAAACTGGCCATACATCGCCGAATTGGACACCTTCAAAAGGCGACTTGTCAGCGAATAATCACGAAGGATCAGGGCGGCCAGTTGGTTGGCGGAGGATTCGCTAGATGGCGAGGCCCTGGAACTGATTTCTGTAATGTGCTGGGAAATTGCAGGGAAATTTTCTTCCTGCTGAAGCCTGCTGATCAACTTATTTATGATGTCATGTTTGTGAGTCACGTTGGACCTCATGCGCAGGTGTTGGGCTTTGTCATATAATTTTATCTGATCGCAGCTAAATGAATAGTGTTTCTGATATGTTTTTTATTTGTATGGAGCTGGATAACGCGTAGTGGCTGTAAGAGCAATGCAAAGAAAACGGAATGTGGTCATGAGTTCGGACACAGCTTCAGTCTGAACCTAAAAGAAGAGGCGGGGGCGGGATTTTTACGATGACCAGACTGATATCATCGTCCAGCTGTTTGTTGGCGGTGAAGCTCTGAACCCTGGCCAACATCTGGCTACAGATCTCTGCCGCCGTCTTGAGATGCCAGGTCGCCAGCAGTTGACGGAAACGTTCGACGGAAAACATTTCTCCTTCGCTATTGCGAGCTTCCCAGAGACCATCCGTTCCGACGATCAGGATATCTTCCGGCGATAGATGTTTCGACTTCGAGGTGTAGGCATCGTCGGGGAGGACGCCAAGTGGGGTTCCGGTACTGTCAAGTTCTTCAAAATACTGTTCGTGCGGATGATAGATATAGACGGGCCCCTGTCCGGCGGAACTCCAGACGAGTTCCATGGCTCGGACATCCAGGCGGGCCAGGAAAAGAGTCATGAACATGCCTTCTGACCCCGTATCCTGATAGAAGAAACGGTTCAGGTGTCTCAGCACTTCGACGAGATTGTCCGGTGAGTGTTCGATTTCTGCCTGAAGTGCGCCCTTGGCCATGGCCATCAGAAGCGCCGCTGCAGTTCCATGGCCCGAAACATCCCCTACGGCAAGACGCAGTATCTTCTCTTTCTGTCCCGGCAGAGAAAAGAAATCATAATAGTCGCCGCCCAGGTCTTCGCAATAGAGAGTTCGGGCACAGATATCCAGATCGTCCGTAAGAGCAGCATCGCAAGGTAACAAGCGTTTTTGAACATGCTGAGCCAGCTCCAGTGACGTTTTGAGTTTCTCATAGCGCTGGGCTGTTTCATGCAAGGTCAGCTTGAATGACATCTGGTGACTCAGGTCGCGGGAAATGAATGACGCGCCGACGAGCTGTTCTTCGTTGTCGATGATCGGTGAGATCGAGAGCGATACGGGAACGGATGTTCCGCTTTTGCTCAGATGGATAGTCTGGAAGTGGCGAACCCTTTCCCCGTTGAGAATCCGGCTGAGGATCAGCGGGATTTCGTCAGCGCGTTCCGGCAGGCACAGACAGGATACGGAACGGCCCATGAGCTCGAGCCCTGAGTAGCCATAGATTGTTTCCACTGCCGGGTTGCAGTAAGCAATATGGCCATCCGGAGTCAGGGCAATGATGGCATCTGCTGAGGATTCTACGGCAGACAGCAGAAATGAGTTATGCTCTGTCATGTTCCACCCGTGAAATGATGATGTTATTGAAAGTATTTCATTGATTACGCGATTTACAAGTGAATGGCTCGACTGAATTGTGCGGTTGAAACCCTGTAGCTTACCGGTTTACATCCGTATTCAGCGGGAGAAGATTCAATTTCTGACAGCGAGCAGGTTGCATGTGCACAAATTTAGAGGACTCAGCTGTTGATCTGTCTGGATTTCTGTAATGATTTGTTGGTTTTGGCCGTTGCCTGGGCGTTCCAGGGGTCTTCCGGCCAGGGGTGCTTGGGGTAACGACCGCGCATCTCTTTGCGAATTTCCGGATAGGCATGATCCCAGAAGTAGCGCAGATCCTGTGTCACCGCCAGGGGGCGGCCGGCCGGGGAGAGCGGATGGATCAGCAGCGGCAAGCGACCGTCCAGAATCGCTGGCGTTTGCTTCAGGCCGAACAGTTCCTGAAGCTTGGCCGCCAGCAGCGGTGAACCTTCCGCGCAGTAATCGATACGAATCTGTGCGCCGCTCGGAATTTCGATACGTTCCGGAGCCAGCTGTTCGAGCCGCGCTAGCAGATCCCAGGAAAGTTGGTTCTTCAAGGCCGTATACGGGTTGAAACGCTCAAGCTCTGCCCGTGTGGTGACGCCTGTGAGATAGGGACCAAGCCAGTCTTCAAGCTGACTGGTTAATGCGTCGAAGCTCAGGTCGGGCCAACCGTCCTGGGGGAAGTTTGCCGCACAGTGGGCGACCCGGGCGCACAGTTGCAGGGCTTCACGGGTCCAGTTCAGCCGTTCTATGCCAATATCCCGGACACCAACCAGAGCTGCCTGAAGCTGTTCATCGCTGGTTGCCTTGACGGGGCATTCAGCCAGGATCAGGGCTCCCAGCGCAATCACCTCTCTGGCCACCACCCGTTCTTCGCGCTTGTCCCAACTGACTTGACGACGCGGTTGTAATCTGTCGGCAAAGATTTCTTCCAGTGTTGTCCGTTCAAGGGTCGATGCGATAGTGATTTCGGCCTGGTCGTTACGCTGGTCCAGGTCGAGTGCCACCAGGAAGGTCGGTTTTGGGAGCCCGCTGCGGCACGACAAGACCGCTCCGCCCCCGGAGCTCAGCAGATAGCGATCTGAACCGGCTTCGCGCTGACGGCTGATGCGATCGGGCCAGGCCAGGACCAGCCAGCGTTGAACCCTGTCGTTCTTGTCGGGCCAGGAGTTGGCTCCTTTGCTCAGGTTCATGGTGCGGCGCAGATCTTCAGCGACGCGCAGAACGGTTTTGGCCCCATCCACCCGAGGCAGACGTTGCAGCAGTCGCCAACGGGTTTCAAGGTCGCAATCTGTGGCTAGCGGAAGCGCCGACTTCGGTAGCAGATCCCGTTCACTCAGAAGGGCCGCGAGGTCACACCCCAAGGCTGTCTGATGATCTTCGTCAGCGGCCAGAACCAACCGGGCCAGGCGTGGCGGCAGCGGCAGTCGAACCATCCGCTGACCCAGTCGGGTTGCCTGGCCATCTGGCGTGAGAGATTTGAGCTCGACAAGCAGTTGTCTGGCCTGCTGCAGGGGGGCAGGGGGCGGCACATCAAGCCAGCTCAGGCGTTCTGGTGCGGTCTCGCCCCAGCAGGCCAGTTCGAGCAGCAGCGGCGACAGATCTGCGCTGCGAATCTCTGGCGGCGTCTGGGGCAGGAGTTCGGCCTGTTGCGCTTCGCTCCACAAACGATAGCAGGTCCCGGGGCCCAGGCGCCCGGCACGTCCCTGACGCTGGGTGGCGCTGGCTACTGAGATCCTCTTCAGTTCAAGGCGGGTCAGGCCGCTGCCGGAATCGAAGCGCGGACGGCGCTCCCAACCGCAGTCGACGACCGTGGTGATCCCGTCAATCGTCAAGCTGGTCTCGGCGATATTGGTAGCAAGGACAACGCGCCGTTTATCTCCCGGCTCAATAGCCTGGCGCTGTTCGGCAAACGGCATGCCTCCAAACAGGGGGCGGATAGCAACGCCGGTCAGATCTGTCAACAGCCCGGCACAGCGGCGGATTTCACCGGCTCCCGGCAAAAAGGCCAGGATGTCTCCGCTGGTATCGCGCAGTGCTGTCCTGATCCCGGCAGCAACGCTCTCGGCGCTGTTACGCTCGGATGGTTGAGGAAGGTAGCGGGTTTCTATCGGGAAGCTGCGCCCCGGACTGGTCAGTATCGGGCAATGATCCAGCAGCACCGAGATCGGTTCGGCATCCAGGGTCGCCGACATGACCAGCAGCTTGAGGTCTTCGCGCAGGGCGAGCTGGGTGTCACGGCAGAGAGCCAGGGCCAGATCGGAGTTGATATTGCGTTCATGAAATTCGTCGAAGATGACCAGGCCGATACCTGATAATTCCGGATCGGATTGCAGGCGCCGGGTCAGGATCCCCTCGGTGACGATCTCGAGCCGGGTTTGCTGCGACCTTTTGCGTTCAAAGCGGATGCTGTAGCCGATTCTCTGACCGACCTTTTCCCCCAGCAGCTCAGCCATGTATTCAGCAGCATGTCGGGCCGCCAGTCGCCTGGGTTGCAACATCAGGATCGATTTGCCGGCCAGCCAGGGTTGATCAAGCAGCTCAAGCGGGACCCGGGTGGTCTTGCCAGCCCCAGGGGCGGCCTGCAGCACGGCGCTCTTGTTCTCAGATAGGGCCAGGCACAAGGCTGGCAGGATTTGATCGATTGGCAGTGAATTCATGGCCAGAAGGTAAATCAGCAGTTTTTGTACTGCAAGCGGAAAGGCAGTGGCAGTCCCTGAAAATTTCCGTCACTGTTCCTCTGGACCGGGTCTTGATCAGGATAATCAGGCAAGAATTTCACAGGATCAATATACCGGTTTTTCCTGCGCTGCGTTAACATGCAATACCGGCATTTTGAATGAAAATCTTTTCCAGCGGAATCGTTGAATTTAAGACCGATGTGAGGTCGACGGAATTGATGATATCGCCCAGTCGGCGCTGGCTGGCAAGCTCGCTTGATGGCCGTCAATAATTTCATCTGCTAAGTTTGCCACAATATGGGTTGTAAGGATTGTCTTATGACGCAGCGGTGTTAAAATTTTTCACAGCCCGACATTGACTTTCGTGATAGTTTGTAGAAAATCCACAAATTTTAGCTTTTACTGATCTGCCCGTGATTTTGGCAGCACCAGGTTCGTGTTGCCTTTTGTCAGCATTCTTTATTTCGACCAAAAAGGAGAAAAAGGGATGGATAAAGAGATTACACCGGAAGAGAAAGCAGGAGAGCAATACACTGCCAATGTGCTGCAAAACGGATTTTCAAGGCGAAGTTTTCTGTCACGGGCAGCGGTAGGGACAGCTGGTGTCGGCGCCATGGTGCTGAGCGGCATGACCGGCACAGGTAAAAAAGCTGAAGCGGCCGAACCACCTGAACCGCCCAATTGTACTGCTTACGCGAAAAGTTCTGATGGTGGTGCAACTCTTGAGTTTATGCCCAAGCCGGAAGTGATTGCAGATAAGGATATCTCGGTGACGAAGACCTTTGATGTCCTCGTTGTCGGCGCCGGTGCCTCAGGGGTTCCTGCCGCTCTTTCCGCAGCGGAGAACGGTGCCAAGGTCGCTGTCATCCAGAAGCATCCGACGATCGTCTCTCAGGGAAATACCGGTGCTGGTATTGATCTGGCCACCAGTGACAAGGCCGGTGTCGAAGCCCTGGTTTCGCTCCTCAATAATGACAATAACCACCGCTGTAACCCGGCGCTGCTCAGATCATGGGCGTACAATTCGGGAGAGGCCGTCAGCTGGGTCATCGACCGGGCCAAAAAGGGGGGCGCGACGGTCGTCGATCAGGGGAGTAAACCTCAGTTTGCTATTCGCAAGGTCAATGGCTATACGCTCAATTATGTCACCTCCTATTTCGGCCCGAAGCCTTATACCACCGGCGATGGCATGCGTGCCCTGGGCAATACGGCAGTCAAGGCTGGTGTGCAGTTTTTCTTCAATATGCCTGCCAGTCAGCTGGTTCAGGACAGTAGCGGTCAGGTTATAGGTGTCATCGCCAAAGGCAGGGATGGTAAGTACGTCAAGTTCATAGCCAAAAAGGGGGTCATCCTGGCGACAGGCGATTACCAGAACAACGAGGCGATGTGCAACTTCTTCATTCCCGACCTGAGGAACTTTGGTCGTAAACAGATGGATCGGACTGGGGATGGCTTCGCCATGGCCTACTGGGCCGGTGGCGTTATCGAGCCGTTAGGTCATACCAAGATGCTGCATGACTTCGATGCCGGTCCGGCTTCGATGTGCGACATGCCATTTTTGGCTGTCAATCGCAAGGGGGAGCGTTTCGTCAACGAGACTGTGGCCATGTCATTACTAAACAACTATCTGCGTGATGCCGAAAACGCTGGCCACTATTCACAGGTTTTCGATGCAGACTATATGACGACGGCCGCAAAGTGGCCGGGTAAGCTGATCCCTCCTGATGGATTGAAAAATTACATGCCGGATGATCCGTCTCCCAAGCATGGCGTTTTTCCGTCTCAGACCAATACCCATGTTGCAGATACCTTGGAAGAGTTGGCCAGAAAGCTGCAGTGTGATCCAAAAACCTTCGTCGCAAGCGTTAAGCGCTACAATGAACTTTGCAAATCGGGCAAGGATGATGATTTCGGCAAGCCTGCCGATAAAATGGTTCCGGTTGTTAAGGCACCATTTTATGGAATACACCGCAGAGTGCGTATTTCAACGCTGTGTTCCGGGATGCTGGTCAACGAGCATCACCAGGCTCTGGATGCTGACGGTCAACCTATCAAGGGCTTGTATATTGTTGGCAATCTCGGAGGAGGTTTCTATGGGGGGGTCGATTATCCACTGACCGTCTTCGGCTTGTCGCTGGGAAGATGCTACACATTTGGCTATTTGACCGGCAAGCGTGTGGCTAAGCTGTAAACAACCCGGGAAGAGATTGTTAACGATGAGACGGCCGAGACCGTTTCACTACGCTATTTATGATGGGAGACATAATGAAAACGAAAACTTTGCACATGCCTAAGTTCTTGTTTGCTATGGCATTGACCATCTTTCTGGGCGCCAGTATGGCAAGTGCCGTTATGGCTGCTGATCAACAGTTGGATGCCTTACATGCCGGCAGTGATGTAACTTGCGACGATTGTCATGCGGGTTCCGATCAAAGGGATGCAGTACCCATGATCAAGTGTCTGGAATGCCATGATACGGCCGCATTGGCTGAAGAAACAGCCGATCTCAAACCGACCAATCCGCACAAGAATCGCCATTACTCAACCGAGACCGATTGTAATCTCTGTCATCATCAGCATGAGAAGTCAGAGAACTTCTGTCTGCCCTGTCATGTCAGGTTCGATTTCAAAGTGCCTTGAGCCTGGCGTTGCCGATGGGCAAACCGCAGGACTTACAACCTGGAGCTGAAGACGGATAGCACTATGGTCTAGCTGGTCCGTTCAGTCGAGTAAAACAAGGCCACCGGCATTGCCGGTGGCCTTGTTCAATGAACAGGTGCAATTATCTCGAAAGGTTTGGTCAGATGTCGCTGGTCATGACAAACAGCGGCTGCCGTAAAAAAGATTCATAGATCGGACGCAGTCGCTTGGTGTTGTAATATTTGGCAACATCAACCATTTTTTTTCTGCCCGTGACAACATCAATTGGTACATTATCGTAGCAGCCGTTGCGCAAGCTGACCAGCCGCCCGGATGCTCCCTGCAGGATCAGGTCGAGGGCCAGATTGCCAAAGGCCATCGGTACGATCGAATCCATGGCATCCGGGTCGCCACAGCGCACCAGGTAGCCGAGCCGCTGGTTGACGACATTGATTTGACGGCCATTGTTATACTCGGGTGACAGCTCTTTTAACTGCCTGGCAACCTGATCGCCGATGCCCCCCAACTTTTTATGGCCAAACTGGTCTGCTTCCTCGCCTTCAAACAACATCCCTTCATGATGGGTCATGGTTGCCCCTTCCGAAACCAGCACAACAGAATACTTGCTGGGATGCTTGTTTCGATCTTCACTGAGCAGTTTCGCCAGATGATCGATATCGAATGGATATTCAGGGATGACACAGCGGTCAGCTGCACCGGCCATGGTCGGCAGCAGGGCCGAATAACCGGCATAACGGCCAAAGACTTCCAGGACCAGGAAGCGTTCATGAGAACCGGCACTGGTCCGCAAGCGATGGGTCAGTTCGATGGTGCGGGTGACGCAGGTAGAAAAGCCGATGCAGTAATCTGTTCCCGGGACGTCGTTGTCCATGGTTTTGGGGATGGCAATAACCTTGACCCCCTCCTGGTGCAGACGTAGGCCGTAGCTTAAGGTATCGTCGCCGCCGATCGGAACCAAGGTGTCTATGCCAAGAAATGCGAGGTTTTTCAACACCTCGGGGGTTACGTCATTGATACTGTCCTTATAGAGATCACTTAAATGAGCTGGAAGGTTGCTGAGCGGCAGGTGGCTAGGGCGGGTTCGTGATGTGTGCAGAAAGGTTCCACCGGTGCGTCCGGCGCGGTTGACCAGTTCTTCGGTCAGCTCCAGAACGTTATTGCTGTTATCGGCCTTGCGGTCGGGAATGAGATCGACCAGGCCGGCCCAGCCGCGCCGTATCCCGATGACCCGGTAGCCCTCGCGCAGGGCGCGAACGGTGATAGCGCGAATTGCCGGATTTAAGCCTGGAACATCTCCACCTCCGGTAAGGATACCGATCGTACCTTTATATTTTCCCATGACAGCAGTCTCCTGTGATTAGATGAATTACACAGTCAATGCTATCCAATGCTTGCTGTTTGGCAAGTATTCAAGGCCGAGATTTAAACGGTTGGATGCCCTGCCAATACGATTTATTCATTTTGTGCCGGTCAGCACCGGCAGGGGATTGCACTCCATGACAGTCATGGTCGATAATCTGTCTAGAAACAGCCCTGTTGGCTGTTGAAAGGATGATGGCATGTCTCTCTCTCAACATGACCCGCTGTGTCGCTCAGATCTCAAGGAAAGTCCTGTCGAACAATTCAGTCTCTGGTTTGAAGATGCCCAGCGGACTGAGCTGCCGATGGCGATGGCGATGACCGTTTCGACGGCTGGTGCGCAGGGGCGGATCTCTTCACGGGTCGTGCTGTTGCGCGGGTTTGATGAGCGCGGATTCGTATTCTTTACCAATTACCAAAGCCGCAAGGCGCGGGATCTGGCTTATCATTCTTTTGCGGCATTGTTGTTCTACTGGGAAGTTTTGGGGCGTCAGATCAGGATAGAAGGGCGGACGGAACGCTTGTCAGACGAAGAATCCGATGCTTATTTTGCCTCGCGGCCACGCGGTAACCAACTGTCCGCCTATGCCTCATGTCAGAGCCAGGTAATAGCCAGCCGTGATGAGCTGGTGGCTGAATTTGAGCAGTTATGCGAGAAATTTGATCAGAATGATGTTCCTCGTCCGGAACACTGGGGCGGTTATCGTGTTGTCCCTGATCTGTTTGAATTCTGGCAGGATGGGGAACATCGCCTGCATGATCGTCTACGCTATTCGCTGCACAATCAGCAGCAATGGAAGATTGAGCGCCTGGCCCCCTGATTGTCCTTTGAGGTTGAGTCTTCAGGGGGAACCAGCAGTTCAGGCTTTGTCAAGATCAAGAAAGGCGCCGGCAAAGGTCTTGGTCAACTCTTCTATAGCCCGGTCCTGATCGTTTGCCGAGGTCGATCCGTTGGTCAGTGATTCGATCCGTTCGCCATTGACCAGGGTGTAATAGAGCGAGCCGAGCAGGAAATGGCTGCGCCAGATTATCGACTCCCGATCGGCGTTCGGCAGGCATTCTACAAAGGCATCGATAAAGGCGTTGCGGATTTCGTCGAACTGTTTAGCGATAACGCCCTTGATCTCCTTGGTGCCCTGCATCGACAGCATGGCCCGAATCCGGGTAAAACGCGCCCCGCCGGAAATATTATCGGCTTTTGAAGAGAAGGTCGGAATGATATAGGCGCGGACGATAGCCTGCAGTTTTTCCTGCTGGTTGCTGATGCGCAGTGCTTCGGCGAGCAGATCCATACGGCGCTGATTCATCGGCTGGGTATATCGATCGTAGATGGCGGTCAGCAGCTTCTCTTTCGTTTCGAAGTAGTAGGTGACACTGCCCAGACTCACTTCAGCTTTTTTGGCAATCTCACGTAAGGATACACCGTCATAGCCACGGAGCGAGATCAGTTCTTCGGCAGCATCGAGAATATCCAGGGCGGTGTTCCTTGAGGCTTTTGATGTTTTCAGCTGGGGTCTTGCCATTGTCCTTCTTTCATTGCTAGGCAGGGGCCTAAAACAGCCCCTGTGAAATAACATCAGGTGATGAAAACATGACCATCCATCAACTTGCGCGCGGTGCGCAGAATTGCCGAGCGTTCAACCTGGCCGTTCTGATCGAGGTTGATGATAACGGTCATTTCGCCGGTCGGATGTTCGATCGACAGAGACCGTTCCTGCCCCTGGGTCGGCCTGGCCAGTTCAAAAGCGGGGCTGCCTTCGAGCAGGCAGGCTGTTGCAACACTGACCGCACCAAGAACGCCGATTGTTTTGTGGCAGCGATGCGGAATGAAGGTGCGGGTTGCGATGATGCCGTTATGTTTGGGGCTGTTGACCAGGGTCATCTTGGGAACGGACTTTTCAGTGACGTCACCAAGATTCATCAGTGGTCCGCACTCTAGCCTAATTTTTTCAACTTTGTCACGTAGCGATTGATTGTTTTCCAGTTCCTCAGGTGATTCGTCTCCGCTGATGGCGAAATCCTCAGCGCGCATAACAACGCATGGCATGCCATTATCGATCATCGTCACGTTGACGCCCTGAATCAGGTCGGATGCATGGCCGGTCGGTAGCAGTTGTCCGCAGGAGGAGCCTGCGGTGTCCTTGAATTCGATTGGAATCGCTGCCGAACTGCCCGGAACGCCGTCGATACGGGCATCGCCGTGGTAACACACAGCCCCGCCCGGGGTCTGAACCCTGGCAACAGCGACCTGGCCAGTGTTTTCCATGTAGATGGAGACCTCGGTGACATCTCCTTGCGGGGTGATAAGGCCGCGTTCAATGGCAAAAGGGGCGATCCCGGCGAGGATGTTACCACAGTTCTGCGCATCGGTGACTATGGCCTGGTCAACAAAAACCTGAAGAAACAGGTAGTCAACATCAATGCCGTCACGCTGCGACTTTTTGACGACGGCAACCTTTGAGGTCAACGGGTCAGCACCACCCATGCCGTCGATCTGGCGCGTATCGGGCGAGCCCATAACGCGTAACAGAGCCCTGTCACGCTCCGCAGTATCCTGAGGCAGGTCCTCAGCCAGGAAATACCCCCCTTTGGATGTCCCGCCGCGCATCCACATGCAGCGAATTCCATCAGACATATTTCAATCCATCTTTTTCGAGGCGTTCACGCATCTGGTAGATGTCGAGTCCCAGTTCGCCGGCGGCGAGCCGTTTGCGCTTTTCCTCCTCTTTGGCCATCCGTTCACGGGCCTTGACCAGAACCTCGGCGGCTTCCTCACGGCGAACAACGCAAACACCATCATCATCGGCAACGATGACATCGCCCGGATTGATCAAGGCACCGGCACAGACAATCGGTACATTGACATCGCCAAGAGTCGCCTTGACTGTCCCCTGGGCATGGACA
Source organism: Geopsychrobacteraceae bacterium (assembly GCA_963677215.1). Taxonomy (GTDB): domain Bacteria; phylum Desulfobacterota; class Desulfuromonadia; order Desulfuromonadales; family Geopsychrobacteraceae. Next base: position 3,457,705 of record OY781919.1, on the reverse strand, counting down.
GCCTTGGACCAGACCGGGAAATTCATTGCCCGCAGGTCCTTGATGTCACGGACGCCGGCGTCGATGATCAGGCCGACACCGCCTCTCGCCTGCATCGACGTGGCCAGCAGATCACCGAAGTAACCGGCATCTGAAGGGGAGGTCGTGGCCAGGACCAGAACGTCTCCCTGCTGAACCTGTTCGATGGCGACGTGGACCATCCAGTTGTCGCAGGGCGGAGCCAGGATGGTGACCGCCGAAGCGCCGAGCTGGGCACCGTCAATGATCGGTCGCATGTAGCTGGCCAGCAGTCCTTTGCGCCCCTGGGCTTCATGAACAGTGGCCACGCCACATTCACCGAGTCCTTTAACGACATCGGCAGCAGCGCGCTCAATCTTGGTTACAACCTGAGGCATGGGCAAGCTCCTTTCTTAAAGCTCATCTACAGTGCGCGGGAAGACCGACTGGAATCCTTCGGCGTATTTGGCGTCCCGTCCACCCGACTGGCCGCCGGAATTACGGCGGAAGTGGTTCCCCCTGTTTTCTGCGACATTGGTGTAGTAGTGCCAGAGGTGCTCCTGCCCCTGCATGCACTCGATGGCGGCCTTCTTGTTGTCCCACACGCTGGTGATATCGAGGAAGGTGTCCGGTTTCCAGCCCATCTGCTCGGTCTGGTGCGGTTCAAACAGGTAGAGCTGCGGTGCTCCTAGCACTTTCTCACCGGGTTTATGCCCCCAGGCCTGGGCGATCATACGGCATTCAAGGGCAACCCTGGTTGCATAGGCATGATCGGTGTTGTACGGATCATACTGAGAGTGACTGAGCATGAACTGAGGCTGAACCGCGCGGATGACGTCGACCAGTTTGTCTTTTGCCTCTCTGTCGAGATCGAGCGGGTAATCTCCGAGATCAAAAAACTGAATATCGTGGACATTGAGCGCCTTAGCCGCAGCTTCGGCTTCTTTACGCCGGGCGATCTTGACATTCTCCAGAGTCATGCCGGGCTGTTTCCAGAGTTTGGCACTTTCGCCGCGTTCACCGTAGCTGAGGCAGACAACGGTGACTTCATAGCCTTTTTGCGCGTGCAGGGCGATCGCGCCTCCGGCGCGCCAGACGAAGTCAGCGGAATGAGCGCTGATGACAAGTGCGGTTTTATTTGAATCTGACATGCACAACTCCATTTAAACTAAGTAGTAGATAAGCCCAACTGGTTATCTGTTCCAGTAGAGTTTGTCCGGATTGTCGATCAGCATTTTACGCTGCTGCGCGGTATCCGGGCAGATGGTTATAAGGCGATCCACAAGCAGACCATCGTCCGGGATATGGCTCTTCATATTCGGATGTGGCCAATCGGTACCCCACAGAACCCGGTCAGGGACCAGGCGGATCAGTTCTCTTGCCACTACATCAACATCGTTGTAGGGAGGTCCCTGTTTGGACAGTCGTTCCGGACAGGTCACCTTGACCCAGAACTTGTCATCTTTGAGCAGGTCGGCCAGTTCTTCGAACTCAGGACTGTTGATACCGTTTTCAACTGGGACACGGCCCATATGATCGATGATGACAGGGGTTTCGATCTGCTTGAGAAAGTCTTTGATGTCGGCAAGGTCTTCAGGCTCAAAATAGACGACTGTGTGCCATGACAGCCGGGCAATCTTGTCTACGATCTGTCGCTGCATGTCCTCAGACTGCCTTGCTTTCAGACGTTTGACAAAATTGAAGCGCACGCCGCGTACTCCATGCTCGTCCATCTTTAACAGTTCGTCATGGCTGATGTCCGGCTTGACGATGGCAATGCCACGGTAATTATCACCACCGGCAATCAGTGCATCGATCATCGCACTGTTGTCACTGCCATGACAGCTGGCCTGGACAATGACGGCCCGATCAAAACCAAGAAATCTGTGCCGTTGAAACAATGTCTCTTTTGGCGCATCCACCGGAATATAACTGCTTTGTGGTGAATAAGGGAAGGTATCCCCGGGACCAAAAACATGACAATGCGAATCGCACGCACCGCGCGGAAGGGTGATATCAGGTTTTTTTGGATTCGGATGAAATGCCAAGTATCCCGGGGTTACCATGGGTTGCTCCTTTGTCCTTAAAGTTTGACTTCAGCTGTTGATCAGTTGCCTACAGCAATGCCGGCTTCCTGATAATATTTCAGAGCGCCAGGATGGTAGGGGACCGGTGTTGCCGGGGCCATGGCCGAAATCTCAGCGCGTTTGAAAGCACCAAACGACTGGCCCAGCTTTTCGTTGTTTTCGGCGATGACTTTGAGCATGCGGTAGACCAGGTCATCAGAGGTACCTTTATGGGTGAACAGAACCCATGGGATCTTGATCAGGTTGGCGTCGTTTTGCATTCCCGGAATGCTTTCGTTGGCCTTTATCGTAATCAAAGAAGCCGATGGCATGAAATCCTTAAGGCGTTTTTCACCTTCTGGGGAGTTGTCGAGGGAGATATAACGCAGTCCACCGGACATGGTGGCATTGGCCTTTTTGCCGGCACCGGAGTTGAGGCTGACAAGGGCAACGTCTACCATGCCATCACCTACGGCTTCGATGCCTTTGACAAAGTTTGAGACCGGAACCTGTTTGAAGTCATCGTAGGTCAGCCCGCCTGTTGCCAAGGCGCCCATGATGTAATAACGGATTGTCGTATCTGCGGTATATTCCGAGGCGATTTTGAGTCCGGAGGCCTTGGTTTTCAGATCGTCTACAGTCATGATATCCAGCTTGGCTGGTGCCATGATGCCGGTAATCAGCGGAAACATGACGCCGACCATGCGCAGGTTTTCGTTGACTTTGCCTTCCCAGTTGCCGGTTCCGGTGAAAGCGTAGTCAAGCTCGACGCCATTGACAAAACCGAACTCAAGTTCCCCCCTGTTGATCAGGGGAATGTAGGCAGCGGTTCCGGCCAGAGGTTGAGTCCGGGCGATGATCTTGGCCTCCTGGTTGGCCAGTTTGGCAACGGCCTGTGCTGTGTTGTAGCCGAGGCTGCCAGGTTGACCGGATGCGACACCGACAATTTCAACGGCGAAACAACTGGTGGTGAACAGGAACGTTGAAACAACAGCCAGTAAAAACAGTTTGCTCAGTGCATTCATCCTCATTGCTCCTTTTTGCTCGGGTTAAATGAAATTCAGTTTTTCTCCTTTAATCTGAATAAAGAAGATAAAGAGTAGGGCCAGGATTGCGGCGATATACGAGGGGTAAATCATAAAGTGCAGTGCTTCAAAAAACGGCATGCCGATGACGCCCAGTGCTGCCAAGAGAATACGAGTTGTCATTTTTAGCTTTTTGCGAATGAAGCCGACGACGGCTATGGAACCGGCAGCGATGCCAATGCCGGCCTGAAGCATATCGATGATGGTTTGAAGAAAGCTTCCTTCCAACAGCAGTTCTGGCGCAACGACAAAAGCAAAGGGGATCAGGTATGCCGCCCAACCGATGCGCATGGATGCCCAGCCGGTTTCAACCGGATTGGTCTTGGTGATTGCTGCCGCGGCAAAAGCGGCCAAGGCAATCGGTGGGGTGATCATCGACATCATTCCGAAGTAAAGAATAAACATGTGGGCACTTATTGGTGTAATGCCGGCCTCGACCATCGACGGAACAATCAGGGCCGCCAACAGGACGTAAACGCCGGAGGTCGGCATACCCATCCCCAACAGGGTCGAAACCAGGGCGGCGACGATGAGGATGACGAACTGATTGCCGCCGACGCTGTCGACCAGGAACAGGGTCAGGGCAAAGCCGAGGCCGGTGACATTGAGAATGCCGATGACGAAGCCCGCGGCCGTAACGATGAGGATCAGATCGACAAGGCTGGTGCCGGTTGAAACAAAGGCATCGATAATACTCGACAGGTTGATCCGGTAGCCTTTGTAGCTTTTCAAGGCGCCGACAATGACAACAGATATTGCCGAGACCAGTGCGGATTTTTCTGGATCAATCTGAAAACCGAAAAGTGCAACAAACAGGACAATGAATGGAATCAGCAGATGCCAGCCCTTTTTGAAGACCTCTCTGGCACTCTGTTGTTCGTCGCCGGACTTGATATTGTCTCTGGCTGCAATCAGGTCGACCTGCATGAAAACACTGAAATAGTAAAGCAGGGCCGGAATGATGGCGGCAAGAGCGACCGTCATGTAAGAGATCTCAAGGAATTCAGCCATCAGGAAGGCCGCGGCACCCATGATAGGTGGCGTCAGCTGTCCACCAGTTGAAGCGATCGCCTCCACGGCGCCGGCGTCTTTGGCCGAATAGCCGCTTTTTCTCATCATCGGGATGGTGATGATTCCGGTTGTGACGACGTTTGAAACAGCGCTGCCGGAAATCGACCCAAACAGGGCTGAAGCGACGATTGAGATTTTTGCGCTACCGCCTCGCGTGCGACCAGTCAGCGCCGTTGCCAGGTCGGTGAAAAACTCTCCACCGCCGGCGAGAAAAAGCAGTTTGCCGAAGAAGACAAAAAGAATGACAATAACGGATGCAACTGTCAGCGGCAATCCGAAGGCTGCGCTGGGATCAAACCCGACATACTGCAGCAGGGGAACGATTCCCATTTTGCGACCGACAAACATGCCGGGCATTTTATGGGCGAGAAGTGCGTAGAGCAGGAACAGCGCAACAATGAAGAACAGTGAAAGCCCGGCTTTTCTCCTGACTCCTTCGGTAACGCAGAAGATGACGACGAAACCGATTATGGTCAGGGACATGGGCCTGTATGCCTGCTCGGAGAGTAAGTCAACATAATTGAAGCTGGTGTAGAGCAGGGTGATGAGGCCAACAAGAGCAATGGCGCTGCTCAGAATGCTGGTTTTGGTCAGGTTTTTTTTCCGGAAGCTGCTCGACAGATAGACAATGAAGATCGCCATTCCGAGCTGAAACGCCAGATATTGCTCGGTGAGGATCGGGATGCCGAGGTGGGTGTGGACATCGAGATTCCAAAGGATGCAGGCCAGTGTCATCAGGCCGCCGCAGACGGAAATCGGCAGTTTGGCTGAAAAAATCTCAGTGATTTTGAACGCCATTGTTCCTCCCTGTTGCTAACTTGAATTAACTCACAGTAGAAAAAGTGTACGCTTAGACTATAAAACTGTACAAGCGTACAAATCAAGCAGAATGTTGTTTTATTTGGTCGATTACCGGCGTGGACGTGCTGATTTTAAGGTCAGTTGAAAGTTTAGCAGATTAATTTCGAGGTGTTGCAAAACTTCTGTTAGGGAGAGTAAAAGCGATCAGCACTTTTGAGCTGATCGCTTCGATCAGATCAGTATAAATGTCAAGCGTCGTTCAGTTGCAGGTAGACCAGTGTCTGATTTAAGAGCTGGTAGGCAATTTCACCGAATGTGACAGGGCCGACAAACTGCTCTGTTTTGTTTCCTTCCAGGTCGGAATAGAGGTAATTCAGTATGCAGTTGCAGGAGAAGAGAATCTTTTGCCCCTTCAGGCCACTTGTTGCGAGATGTTTACTAAATTCTTTCGGGTAATTCTTGACCGGTTTGGCTATTTTGTAACGGATGCCGCTGAAAACCGGGGCATAGAGCTTGACCGGTTCTTCTGCTTTCAGGCTCTGAAAGCTGATGTTCACCATTGTGCCGTAATAGTCAGCGACCAGAGGAAGTCTGGTGTCTATATTATTTCTGGTCAGGTACTCACAAAAGTTTTCCCTGATACCGTTGACGTTGACATTCAGACATTCAAATCCACCTTTATCAAATGTCAGCGTATCGCCATCTCCCTGTTCGAAAAGGTTGATGACACCGACATCAACCGTCTTTCCTGCGATTAGATCAACATGCATGATGATCGCGTCATCCGTGATTGATTGACCTGTTTCTCCGTTGAAAACAGCCGGCTTTTTGCTGTCGAGGTCGTTAAGGTGAATGCCGGCGATCCATCCAATCAGGGGTTGGCTGCCAAAGTTATTATAATTTGGCGCGTTTACCGAGAATGATTCATGTGTTTTGCTCGCAGCAGGAATGATAATAATGCTGAAACCATTGCAGCCTGCGTCATTGTATACTGAGCCTATGTTAGCTTCCGAGTAAGTCGTGATTGTGAAATCTCGAGCAACAACAGAAAGATCGGTCACAAAAACCTTGTCCTGAGATTGAGTACAGCCTTTTGTGGGTGTGATGAAATAAGGAGTCGAGCCACCGATCCAGTTTCCTTTGGGGAGCTGGGCCAAAAGATTTTCTTCTCCTGCGATAAGCAAAACCTTCCCCTCAGTGATTAGTTGAGAAACTGAGCTGATGTCAAGTAGCTCCTGTCGGCACTCAGTCATACCTGAGAAAATTGTTTGGATGTCGGCCTGAGCTGACGGGACATTGATGTTGGCGTTGTAGAGTCCGTAGAGTTCATTCACTGAGGTTGAAATGTTCTTCTGAGTAGGATTTGCCCCGGTTGTACGCATAATTCTGGACAACATAATTTTTGCGGCGAGAAATTTCAGAGGATAATTCTTCTTTCCGGTTACGATTTCGGCCCATCTGGGATTGGTTTTGGCAGGGACATTCATGTATTTAGTAACCTCCGCACTTTTCCCGCTGAGCGGGTCTCGCCATTGATTTGAAGAGGGTTCAGGGAAATTGTTGCAAGTATTTTCGATTTTTCAATTGGTCTGGCTGAAAGAATATCCGCGCCACTCAATAAGAATATGCTAATGTCTTGATTTTGAAAAATTATATAATTAATATTAATCTAATAAATCTCTGAATTGATTGGGTGTAAATGGAAAATAAAAACCCGGTTACTAATAGAAGTAACCGGGTTGAATATTTGTTTGGTGCCGAAGGCGAGACTCGAACTCGCACGGGAATACTCCCACCACCCCCTCAAGATGGCGTGTCTACCAGTTCCACCACTTCGGCAATGCGGACGTCTTTATACTGAATCATGATCCCGCCGTCAACAAGAAAATGACTAATTATTTTTTGGCATTTCATTATCTGTCGGAAGTGAGCTCTGGGCCGGGCTTACGACAGAAGGCATGACTGTTTTGGAGCTGTCGGAACCGTAAAAATAGGCAAGAGTCAGGCTGGTCAGCATGAAGATGATTGCTGCTGCTGCCGTGATCTTGCTCATGAAGTTTCCGCCTGTCGAACCGAACATGGCCTGGCTGCCACCTGCGCCGAATGAAGCCCCGGCTTGTGCTCCTTTTCCCATCTGCAGCAGAACGATGACGATCAGAGCAATGGATACGATGACATGAAGAATAATCAGCAATGTGCTCATCAATGGACTCCTTTTATCCGTTAAGCCGCAGAAAACTATCATAGATTGGTCCTTTTGCAAAGAGGTTTTTGGGGACGGTCCGATATTTGCCTCATGGGCTATATTGGGAGCAAAACCTGAATATCACTTGATTCATGGAAATCTTTTGTTAAATTGCAAGTGAGTGTTTAATCCTCTAATGAGTTTTGTTCTTATATGGGTTGATTATGGTCGCTGAGCTTTCTAAAGATGGCTACTTCTTAAAACTTTTTAACGGCATTGCAGATGCTGTTTTTATTTCGGAGCGACTTACTGATGGTCGCCCGGGCCGCTATGTAGAGGTGAATGATGTCGCCTGCGAGTTGTTGGGCTATTCACGTCAGGAACTGCTGTCGTTGGGGCCAGATAAACTCAATCGTATCGCTCTGGAGGATGAGCCGCTTTTTTCGTCGGTTCTTGCAGAGGTTCAGACGCGTGGCAAGGTTCTGTTCAAAACGGCTCTTCAGACCAGGGATGGTCGATGGATTCCCGTTGAGATCGGAACTCAGCTCTTTGAACTTGGCGGTAGGGACGTCTTTCTCTCCGTTGCTCGTGATATTACCCTAAGAGAAAAATACGAAAGTTCGATTCGTACACTGGTTCGCAGTACGGTAGGGCTGACGGGGCAGGAGTGCCTTGAAGAGATCGTCTGTAATCTTGTTGACTGGCTTGGGGTTGATGGAGCATGTGTCGGTCTGTTGCAGGATGATCTTCTCGAAGTCAGAGCCAGCTTTCGCGCAGGTGTCCATCTACCTGTATGCAAGCTTTCGGTGAATTATGTTCCCTTTCTCAAGGTTTTGCAGGAACAGTTCTGTATTATACCTGAGGGCGCCGGTGAGATGTTTGAGGCGACAGGTACTTTGGACCTGGAATCCATCAGTTGTTTTATCGGCAGTCCTATGGTGGGGCACGAAGGTCAGATTCTCGGCCTTGTATTTGCTTATTCGCGTCAGCCGATCCAACCGGTTCCGCACATCGAGGAACTGTTTTCCGTTATCGCTGCACGTGCCGCAGCAGAATGTGAGCGGATGCATTATGTCAAGGAGCTTTCCCGGCGTGAAGAGATGTTGTCAACCCTTCTCAGTTCAACGGCCGAAGCGATTGTTGGTGTCGATCTGAATGGTGACATCGTATTCTGTAACGCATCTACGGTCAAAATGCTTGGCTATGACAGTGAGAGTGATCTGGTTGGGCAGAATTTCTGCCAGACGATTGTCGGGCAGTCGGCCACAGACGGTGATCTTTGCGTCAGTCAGTTGGTCGGTGCTGTCATGCGTGGCGAGAAGGTCACGCAGGTCGACAGCTTTTTTCAGTGTGCAGACAGGCGTTCTGTCTCTGTTGAATGCTGGGGCCATCCGATGTATCAGGACAGTAAGCTCATTGGCGGCGTTATAACTTTTATAGATATCTCACGTCGAAAGCTTCTTGAAAAACAGCTTCAGCATTCGCAGAAAATGGAAGCAATTGGAACTCTGACCGGTGGTATTGCGCACGATTTCAACAATATTCTGACCGTGATCTCTGGTTATGTCGGACTTCTGAAGGGTTTGCTTGCCGATCAGCCCAAGCTGTTGGCAAAGGTCAGCAAGATCGGTGAAGCGGCGGAGCGAGGATCGAGCCTGACTCATGGTTTGCTCGCCTACAGCAGGAAAAAATCAGGTGTCGCTGCACCTATTGATCTGAACCGTCTGGTACTCAAGGTGCAGGATATCTTTGGACAGATTATTGGTGGGGGGATACAGCAGTGTCTGCAACTTGCGGGCGAAAAGTTGATTGTCATGGCTGACCCGACCCAGATCGAGCAGGTGCTTGTCAATATGGCAACCAATGCACGCGATGCCATGCGTGGGCGCGGGGTTCTGACGATCAGAACCTCACGTACCGTAATTGACGCTGAGTTCTGTAAAGTTCACGGCTACGGAGATCCCGGTGAATATGCCGTCGTCACTGTTGAGGACACCGGAGTCGGTATTTCCAAAGATATCGAGCAGAAGATATTTGATCCTTTTTTTACCACCAAGGATACGGGTAAAGGGACAGGGCTGGGACTTGCTACGGCTTGGGGTATCGTAAAACAGCATCGTGGCTATATACTGGTTGACGGCAGACCGGGCCAGGGGTCGTTGTTTCATATTTATCTGCCATTGGTTGCTGCTCAGGCTGAGGTACAGGTTGACCCGGCTGATGATCAACTTGTGGGGGGGGAAGAGTCAATTCTTCTGGTTGAGGACGATCCCATGGTGCGGGAATCGACGTCCAGTATTCTAACATCGGTTGGCTATCGTGTCGAAGTCTGTGATTGTGCTGAAGCCGCACTTCAGTTGCTTGATCGGGCTGGGGAAGTCTTTGATCTGATCCTGTCTGATGTGGTCATGCCGGGGATGAAGGGCTCTGATTTTTATAAAGAGTTGAGGTGCAGGACGGGGGCCCCGGTTATTTTTATCAGTGGTTATACCTTTGATTGGTTGATCGAGCAGGGGTTGGTTGAGGCCGATTACCTGCTGCTTTACAAGCCGATCAAAACCACTCGTTTACTGCATCAGGTAAGAAATGTCTTAGATAGTGGTAAACTGGAAATTGCACATTGAATGTATTCTCAGTTTTTGAGACTATTTGTTTGCTCCGCGAATACCTTATGTGATAAAAAGAAGCACAAAAGATAGATAAAACTATTTTTTGATAATTATTGAGCTATTTGATAGTGAAAAGAAAAAGGGTTAAAAAATATATGTTAACTGGTTGAATTTAATAGATTCGTTATAACTGCCTGACTGGTAAGTATTTTTTCACATAGTTGTATTACCATTTAGTATACCCCCTGTATCATATTGAGTTGACTCCTCGCAAAAGTCGATGATAGAACGATCTTCTATTTTTGTTGAGGTGTATGGGGAGTGGTGCATGCTGAAAAAACTTATCGGTCGCAAACTGAAATATTCGCGGTTGAAGCGGGATAGGACGATCCAGGAGCTCGCTAAGCTCTCTGGGGTTTCGTCCAATATGATATCCCGTATTGAGCGCGGATTGACAATTCCTTCTGTTGAATTGTTAATGAAACTTGCTGATGCCCTTGGTGTCAGTGTCAGCTATTTTGTCGAAGAAGCTGAAAAAGGAAGTAGCGTTATACATACCCTAGCCGGACGAGGGGAACCGATATTCTTTTTTGAAGACAAACATCAGATAACCAGCCTGACGCAGGGCCTGCGGGATTCTGGTTTTTCTGTTTTTGTTGATACTCTCGAGCCATTTTGCAATAGTGGTGAGGGAGAGATGGTTCATACGGGTGAAGAATTTGCCATGGTTCTTGAGGGAGCAATCTCCTTTACCATTGAAGGGGAGGACTTCCATTTGAATAAGGGCGACTCAGTTGCCTTCAAAGCCTCAGTTCCCCATAGTTGGAAAAATCCAACGGCTTCGCAGGCCAGTATTCTATGGGTCGTATCGCCGCCTCCAAATGTTTAGCTACTTTCTCTGACGGGAGTTCGCCATGCAGGTGAAAAAGATTGTAGGGAAAAAACTGAAGGAGATTCGTCTCAAGAATGATATGACCATTCAGATTCTGGCGGACAGGTCCCAGGTGTCATCAAATATGATATCCAGAATAGAGCGTGGTCTGACGATCCCCTCTGTGGAGATCCTGATGCGCCTGGCGACAGTTTTTGACAAGAGTATCAACTATTTTGTAGAGGATGTTGCTTCCTCTCACGAGGTTGTTTATACCCGTCCCGGGCAACGTGACATGACTGTCTATGACGATGAGAATAACCTGCATACCGAGTCTTTTACTTCGGGGCTGCGTGATCCGCAGTTCATGTCATTTTATGGCACTATCGAAAAGGGTGGGGTCAGTGGTGACAAGAATATGTATCACCCGGGTGATGAGCTCATCTATGTCCTTGAGGGGCGGATTCGTATGGTGATTGTCGATGAGGAATTTATCCTCGAGGGTGGCGACAGTCTCTGCTTCAAGTCCCATCTTCCTCATCGTTGGGAGAATATCGGTGAAAAGGAAGCAAAGGTGATCTGGACTCTGTCTCCCTTTACCGTAATCTAGTTTTGTTCGATTTTGTTTTCTAAATATGCGGAATTTATGCGCATCTGGTTGACATGACCAAAGCTTGTTGTATAGTCTCTCTAAAATGATTACAGATCTGCTAACCCTATAATCTGAAGGGGGGCTTATGAATAAGTCTGAACTGGTAGAAGAGCTATCACAACGCAAGAATCTCACCTATAAGAAAGCTGAGCAGATTGTTAACCTGATCTTTGACTCTATGTCGCAGGCGCTGATCGATAATGATCGTATCGAGATACGCGGTTTCGGAAGTTTTCTGGTCAAGGATTACAAAGCATATATGGGACGCAATCCGAAGACTGGTGAGGTTATTGAAGTTAACGAGAAAAAACTGCCTTTCTTCAAGGTTGGTAAAGAATTGAAAGAGCGTGTCGATTCCTGAGACGCAGCAAACAGCCCGAGGCCCTCTTCTGCATAGAAGTGGGCCTTTTTTATTGTATGAAAGGGAGTATCATGTTGCTGCCATTCAGGGGCACTGGCCCCGTTTTTGATGACTCTGTTTTTATTGTCGATTCCTGTGATATCATCGGCGATGTCACTATAGGAGCGAATAGCAGTGTCTGGTTCCGTGTCGTTATCCGTGGCGATGTTAATAACATCCGCATCGGCAGCAGGACCAATGTTCAAGATGGAACCGTCATTCATGTTACGAATAAAACGCATCCGACGGTCATCGGTGATGATGTCACCATCGGCCATAATGTTACCATTCATGGTTGTACGATTGGGGACCGTTGTCTGATAGGCATGGGTTCAATCATTCTTGATGGTGCTGTTGTTGAGAGCGATTCCATGGTTGCGGCGGGTGCCTTGGTGGCTCCGGGAACTGTTGTCAGGTCCGGCTCCTTGTACGTTGGTTCTCCGGCCAAATACAAGCGTGATCTGACTCAGGCGGAAAAAGATTTTCTTTCCCAGTCTGCGCAAAACTATCTGGACTACGTTGCGCTGTACCGTTCCTGAAAATGTAATTGCAGGTGAGGAGTGATTATGCCGCAGGTCAATCTAATGAGTCTGGCAGAGAGCCCTCTTTTTAAGGGCCTTGCCCAGAAGGAGATAGAGCTTTTAGCGACTGTTTTTGCTGAGCGCAGGGTCGCGGAAGGAAAGACGGTTTTTATTGAAAATATGCCAGGTGAGTCTCTCTATCTTGTCAAGGAGGGGACGGTCCGTATATCGCAGATGCTCGCAGAGGGAGATGAGCAGATTCTGGTTGTCCTCGGGGTTGGCGATATCTTCGGCGAAATGGCTATCGTGGATAACGGACCTCGTTCGTCTTCGGCTCGCATTGCTGAAGATGCGATACTTTATTCGCTTTCAACCAGGGATTTTGAAAAGCTTGCCGCCGCCAACCCGCGCCTGGGCATGCAACTGCTCATGAATATTGTAAGAATCTTTACGGCCAGATTGCGAGCGGCCAAGCGAGATTATCGAAAGATGTTGACGACGATTCTGGGGCGCAAACAGCCATAATTGAGCTAGTTAGGAAAGGTCGGATTAATTCCGGCCTTTTTTTATTGAGAAAATGGCCTATGCGTTATAGTATTCGCGCCGAAAATAGGCCACGCTAGCATTGTTAAGTATTGATTGTTAGTTGTCCGTTAGCATTCTGTTATTTGTTTTGAGAAGTCGACAGGAGTTGAATGATCCCATGTCTGTACTATTGAACCAAAGCCTTATTTTCGGATTGATCGGTGGTTTGGGTATGTTCCTCTTCGGCATGAAGATCATGTCGGAAGGACTGCAGAAAATTGCCGGTGAGCGAATGCGAAAGATTCTCGCCGCTCTGACCAACAACCGAATCGTAGGAGCGCTGGTCGGTCTGGCCGTTACGGCGATTATTCAGTCTTCAAGTGCCACGACCGTCATGGTTGTTGGTTTTGTCAATGCGGGCCTGCTTTCTCTTGTCCAATCAATCGGTGTTGTTCTTGGCGCTAATATAGGGACAACCATCACCGCCCAGCTTATCGCTTTTAAAATCACCAAGTTTGCACTTCCTGCCATCGGTATCGGTGCCGGCCTCAAGCTTTTCAGCTCAAACAAGAAATATGTCTATGTCGGCGAGATCGTTCTCGGTTTCGGCCTGCTGTTTTTCGGCCTGACAACGATGAAGCACGCTTTCAACCCGTTGAAATCAAGTGAAGAATTCAGACATCTCTTTCTGTTGGTCGGAGACTACAAGTTGTTGGGGGTCCTGGTCGGGGCCCTGTTGACAGTCATTGTTCAGAGCAGCAGTGCGACAATCGGGATTACTCTGGCGCTGGCGACTTCCGGTCTGATTTCTTTTGAAGGAAGTGTTGCGCTGATTCTCGGTGAAAACATAGGCACGACAATTACGGCCAATCTGGCTGCAATCGGAACGAACCTGGCGGCACGCAGGACCGCCTTTTCTCACTTTCTGTTCAATGTCCTCGGCGTAATTTACATGCTGATTTTCTTTTCCCTGTTCCTCAAATTTATCAATTATATCACCCCCGGCGATGCCGATTTTGTTATCCAGACTCAGGCCCAGGCCGACAAGTTTGCTGCGGCCATTGGTGACAAACCTTATATTGCGCGCCATATCGCCAATACCCATACGATGTTCAATATCATCAATACGCTTGTCTTTCTGCCTCTAATCGGCGTGCTCGCCAAGCTCTCAACGATGATTATCCGTGGTAAAGACGATGGCATGGTGATGCAGGTCAAGTATATCGATGACAGGGTGCTGAACACTCCTCCGGTTGCTGTCGGGCAGGCCCGCCGTGAGGCCAAGCGAATGGCGCTGATCACACTTGAAATGGCCGAGGAAACGATAGCCTTTCTGAAGTTCGGAGATATGAAGGTTGTCAAAGGGCTGGAGCAGAAAGAAGAGCTGGTAGACGTTCTACAGAAAGAGATCCATGCCTTTCTGGTCAAGTTGTCGCAATGTTCCATTTCAGCGGAAACATCAGCTTCCATCGGTTCCGTCATGAATATGGCTAATGATCTTGAGCGGATTGGCGATCACTGTGAAAATCTCTGGGAACTCGGCGTGCGTCGGGTCGAGGAAAAGATTCCTTTTTCGGATATCGCACTTGCTGAGCTTGAAGAAATTTCACAAAAGACTCTCGACTTCCTCAAGCATGTCATCAACGCCATGGATAATCCGGACCAGTCACTTGAGCCTGCTGCTCTTGACTTTGAAGATGCAATCGATCTGATGGAAGAAACCATGCGTCAGAACCATATTACGCGTCTCAATACCGGTGATTGTGCTGTTACGCCGGGCCTCGTCTTTATCGATATGATTCACAGCTTCGAGAAGATCGGAGATCATACCTTCAATGTCACTGAGGCCGTTCTCGGCCGGAAATAAGAGCTATGCTTGCTGCAATCGATATTGGCAGTAACACTCTGAGAATGCTTCTGGGACGCTGTGGCTCAACGGGAATTGAGTCACAGCGTTATTTGCGTCAGATCGCCAGATTGTCTGGTCAGTTCGATCCGGAGGTCGGTCTGCATGCCGAAAGTATGCAGCGTGCTGTCGAAGCCCTGAAATGGTTCGCTCAGCAGGCTGAAGAACTGCAGGCTACCCAGATCCGTGCTGTAGCGACAGAGGCTGTGCGCCGAGCTGCCAATCGTCAGGAGTTTATCGATTCTGTTCTGTCTGCAACTGGAATTGAGATTGAAGTGATCGACGGCAACCGCGAAGCGGCCTTGACAACGACCGGAGTCATGTCGGTTATTAATCCTCTTCCTGAGCGGGCTATCATCATGGATATCGGTGGCGGGAGTACCGAACTGATCTGTCTACGTGATCAGGCTGTGGCTTTTCAGAAGAGCTATCCCCTTGGTGTTGTCCGCCTCGAGGAGGAATGTCATACCGATACGGAACGGCAAGCTGATATCGACGCGGTTTTCTCAGACCTGCACAGCCAGCTTGCAAACGCTGGATTACTGGACAGCGACTATTGTCTGGTTGGTACGGCCGGTACTGTGACAACGCTTGCAGCCATGCATCTTGAACTTGCAGACTATCAGCCTGCCCTGATCAACAACCATATTATTCCTGTGCCCTGGTTAGAGTCGACCTTGGAGAGGCTTCTGCCTCTCACCAAGCTCGAGCGTGAAGCCATCATTGGTATGGAGCCGGGGCGAGGTGATCTTATCGCTCATGGCCTGCGTATCACGATGGCCTTTTGTCAATCATTTCAGCAGGATCAAATAAAAGTTTCGGATTCCGGACTGCTGGAAGGTCTTCTGCTGGAGTTGTGTCGCACACGTTGACAGAAGGCTGGCGATTGCCTATGATTGCCCATCTTTTCTTCAATCAAATCAATAATCCTAAGGGCTTTTATGGACAAAGTACTGCTTTCAGGGAACGAAGCGATAGCGCGTGGTGCCTTTGAAGCTGGTGTTCTTGTTGCCAGTGCCTATCCCGGGACCCCCAGCACAGAAATTCTGGAAAATATTATCAATTACAAAGAGATCAACGCTTCATGGGCGCCGAACGAAAAGGTGGCTCTCGAGGTCGGTATCGGAGCCTGTTTTGGCGGGGCGAGATCGATCGTGACGATGAAGCATGTCGGTGTCAATGTTGCCGCAGATCCTCTTTTTACCCTGTCGTACACCGGAGTTAACGGTGGACTGGTGCTGGTGACGGCTGACGATCCGGAATTGCATTCTTCTCAGAATGAACAGGATAACCGCAACTACGCCAAATTTGCCAAGATACCGATGTTTGAGCCGGCGGACAGCCAGGAGGCCCTCGATTTCACCAAGGCGGCCTTTGAGCTGAGTGAAAAGTTTGATACACCCGTGCTGTTGCGCAGTACGACGCGTATCTCGCACTCGAAATCGATCGTCACGTTGGGTGAGCGCCCAGAACAGATCAGGCAGCCTGCTCTTGATAGAAATCCGCAGAAGCTGGTCATGTTGCCCGGCAACGCCAGGCGCCGACATTATGATGTCGAAAAGCGCATCACCGATCTTGAAAGCTGGGCCTGCAGTCAGTCCTTCAACCGTATAGAAGACGCCTCCGGAGATGTCGGGGTCATTACCTCCGGTGTCTCCTATCAGTATGTGAAGGAAGTACTGCCGCATGCCGCAGTACTCAAACTGGGGCTTGTTTACCCCCTGGCGAAATCATTGATCCGCGATTTTTCAGCCAGCTATAAAACTCTTTATGTCGTCGAAGAACTGGACCCTTTCATTGAAGAGCAGGTCAGGGCCATGGGGATCGAAGTTATCGGCAAGGACAAGTTGCCACTCTGCGGGGAATTGACGCCAGGGCGTCTGCAGCAGGCTCTTTTCGGTACCGATATTCCCGTCGAAGATGCATCGCCTGAACTCCCTCAGCGTCCGCCGAACATGTGTCCAGGCTGTCCGCATCGTGGGGTGTTTATGGAGTTGAACCGCGCCAAGGCCTATGTCTCGGGTGATATCGGCTGTTACACCCTGGGCTTTATGCCGCCCTTGTCGGCCATGGACACCTGCGTCTGCATGGGGGCCAGTATCGGAATGGCCACCGGGATTAGCAAGGTTCTCAGCGCGGAGGATCAGCGCAAGGTGGTTGCGGTTATCGGTGATTCGACTTTCCTGCACACCGGTATCAACGGCCTGATGGATATGGTCTACAATAAATCCGCTTCGACAGTCATTATTCTGGATAACCGGATTACGGCAATGACCGGGCGTCAGGAAAATCCCGCTTCCGGCTACACCCTGACCGAGGACCAGACCTACCGCGTCAACCTGGAGCAGCTGTGCAGGGCCGTAGGCGTCAGGCATGTGTCTGTTGTCGACCCCTATGATATAGCCCTGACACGTAAAGTCATTCGAGAAGAGATGGCACGCGATGAGGTATCAGTTATCATCACTTCGCGTCCCTGCATGCTTGTTCCTCGTGACAACAGGGAAAAACGCAAACCGCTCTATGTCGATCACAGCGTTTGTGTCGGCTGCAAGGCCTGTCTCAAGCTTGGCTGTCCGGCTATCACCTGGGACGATGAAAAGAAAAAGTCGAATATTGACCCGATCATCTGTGTCGGCTGTAAGGTCTGCCAGCAAACCTGTGGGTTCGGCGCTTTCAAGGAGTGTGAATAATCATGAGTCAGATTACCAACATCTTGTTAGCCGGAGTCGGTGGACAGGGGATTCTGCTGGCCAGCGAGGTGCTTTCCGAAGTGATCATGATGGCAGGACTCGATGTTAAAAAGAATGAGATTCATGGCATGTCGCAGCGCGGCGGCAGTGTTGTTTCCCATGTCCGTTTCGGTGACAAGGTCTTTTCTTCAATCATTCCGGAAGGGGAGGTCGACATTCTGTTCAGCTTCGAGATGCTTGAAGCCTGTCGTTATATGCCTCTACTGAAGGACAATGGCAGGGTTGTGGTCAACGACTGGAAGATTGCGCCACCTGCTGTCGCACTTGGAAAGATGGCCTATCCGTCGAACCTTGCTGGGGAGATCCGTTCCAAATACCCGGCAACGACAGTTGTCAGCGGTCTGGACCTCGCGCTTGAGGCAGGTAATTCGAAGACGGTCAATACCGTTCTGCTCGGAGCTCTGTCCAACATCCTTGATTTTGATAGAAGCCTCTGGCTTGAAGCGTTGAAAAAAATGATTCCGGAGCGGCTCCTGGAGATCAATCTGAAAGCCTTTGAACTGGGTTGTAAAGTGAAATAATTTTTTAGAGGAGGTCCCGTGATCTGGAACGACGATTTTGAGACACTGCCACGTGAAGCGCTTGAATCGATACAGCTCAAACGCCTCCAACAGACTGTTGCCCGGGTTTACGCATCAGTTCCTTTTTACCAGCAAAGTTTCAAACAGCGCGGCGTAACGCCAGACGAGATTCAATCACTGGCCGATCTTCAAAAACTGCCATTTACCCTCAAACAGGATATGCGTGCCAATTATCCCTACGGGTTGTTTGCTGCCCCTCTGGATGAGATTGTCCGTATTCATGCCTCGTCCGGTACAACCGGCAAGCCGACAGTCGTCGGTTACACCAAAAAGGATATTGATACCTGGAGCGAGTTGATGGCTCGTTCTTTTGTCGCCGCCGGAGCAGACAAACAGGATATTATTCATAATGCTTATGGTTACGGACTCTTTACCGGCGGTCTCGGCGCCCATTACGGAGCCGAACGGCTAGGGGCCTCGGTCATCCCTATTTCAGGGGGCAATACCAAGAAGCAGCTGATGATCATGCAGGATTTCGGTTCGACCGTTCTGACCTGTACCCCGTCCTACAGTCTTTTCCTTGCGGAGGTCGCCAAGGAAGAGGGGATCGATATCCGGAGTCTCAAACTCAAGGTCGGAATCCTGGGGGCCGAGCCCTGGAGCGAAAAGATGCGACGTGAGATTGAGGAGAAGCTTTACATCAAAGCGATCGATATCTATGGCCTGTCCGAGATCATGGGGCCGGGGGTCGCCATCGAATGCCATGAGGCTCAGAACGGGCTGCATATCTGGGAGGACCACTTCATCCCGGAAATCATCAATCCTGAAACGGGTGAAGTCCTGCCGCCAGGTGAAAAGGGCGAGCTGGTCATCACCACCATCACCAAGGAAGGAATTCCGCTGATTCGGTATCGGACCAGAGATATCACCCGCCTGATCACCGAACCCTGCAGCTGTGGTCGGACTCATCTGCGTATCGAGCGACTCAGCGGTCGCAGTGACGATATGCTGATCATTCGCGGTGTCAACGTCTTCCCGAGTCAGATTGAGTCGGTGCTCTTCAATATCGAAGGGATTGAACCGCACTATCAGTTGATTGTTGAAAGGGAAGGGAACCTCGATACTCTGGAGGTTCAGGTTGAGGTCAACGAACAGACCTTCTCCGATGAAGTGAAGGTTCTTCAGGGTTTAAGCGCCAAGGTCAGAAAAGATATCAAGGATCTGCTCGGCGTGACCTGTAAGGTCAGACTTGTCGAGCCTAAAACCATCACGCGAAGTGAAGGCAAGGCGCAGCGTGTTGTCGATAAGCGGAAGTATAATTCCTGATATTCTACCAAGGAGCCTTTCATGAAAGTTGAACAGATATCGATATTCATTGAAAACAAATCGGGCCGTCTTGCAGAAGTCTCCGGAATTCTCGGAGACTCCGGTGTGAATATTCGCGCCCTGTCTCTTGCCGATACTTCCGATTTCGGCATCTTGCGCCTGATTGTCGACGACAGCGAAAAGGCCTTACAGGTTCTGCGCGATAATCATTTTACCGTCAACAAGACGGAGGTGATCGGTGTCGAGGTTCCTGATGTGCCTGGCGGGCTGTCTTCCATTCTGCAGATTCTCGACAGGAACACCATTAATGTCGAATATATGTATGCCTTTGTAGAACGCTCCGGAGGGAACGCCGTTATCATCTTTCGTTTTGACAATGTCGATGAGGCTATCCAGGTATTGCGCGATAAAGGGGTCAATATTCTCAAGGGTGAAAAGCTGACATCCTTCTAAGACCCGTAGCTTATCACTCATACTCAAGGCCATTTATTATGTCTGCAGCGATTAAAATCTGGAATCGGGAAGCGGAGTGCATGTCGCGCGAGCAGTTGCGGGACCTGCAGCTGGAGCGTCTGAAATTGACAATCAGTCGTGTCGCGGCAAACGTGCCCTGTTATCAGGCCAAATTCAGGGAGTGCTCTTTTTGTCCTGATGATTTGAAAAGCCTTGGGGATTTAAGACATCTGCCGTTTACCACCAAGGACGATCTGCGGCTGAATTATCCTTACGGAATGTTTGCCGTACCGATGCGCGAAGTGGTGCGCATTCATTCTTCTTCGGGAACCACCGGCAAGCCGACCGTTGTCGGCTACACCAGGCAGGACATTCAGACCTGGTCCGAGCTTGTCTCCCGTTTTATGACTGCCGCCGGGGTGACCGATGAGGATATCGTCCATATCGCCTTTGGCTACGGCCTCTTTACCGGGGCTTTCGGGCTGCATTACGGATCAGAGCTGATCGGTGCTTCGGTCATCCCGATGTCGGGGGGGAATACCGACAAGCAGATCATGATCATGCAGGATTACCGTTCGTCGGTGCTGGTCTGTACACCGTCCTATGCATTGACTATCGCTGACCGGATGGAAAAACAGGGGATCGATCCGTCGACGCTTGCCTTGAGGATCGGTCTCTTTGGGGCGGAACCCTGGAGTGAACAGATGCGCAGCGAGCTTGAACAGCGTCTCGGGGTCATCGCCACCGATAATTATGGGCTGTCCGAAATCATGGGGCCGGGAGTCGCCGGAGACTGTGTCTTTAAAAAGGGAATGCATATTGCGGAAGATCATTTCATTGCTGAAATCATTGATCCGGAAACAGGTGAAGTTCTACCTGAAGGTTCGGTCGGAGAGTTGGTCATCACCAGTCTGACCAAGCAGGCCTTTCCGATGATCCGTTACCGGACAAGGGATATCACCCGACTGCATTATGAGCGCTGTGACTGCGGCCGGACTCTGGCCCGGATGGAGAAGACCCGTGGTCGCAGCGATGATATGCTGATTATTAAAGGGGTGAATGTTTTTCCGACCCAGATTGAGGAGGTCCTGTTCCAGATCGAAGGGTGCGAGCCACACTATCAGTTGATCGTCGATCGGGCTAATAATTCCGATACGCTGGAGATTCTGGTTGAGGTCAATGAGCGGATTTTCTTCGATGAAATGAAACAGCAGCGTCAGTTCATCGATCTGGCTGAAAAGAGGCTGGCCTCGGCCCTGGGGATCAGCGCCAGGGTCAAATTGGTTGAACCTTCATCGATAACTCGTCATGAAGGCAAGGCCTGCCGGATCATTGATCGTCGTCAACTTTAACTGTAAGCCATTTTTCTTGACAAGGGTTCGAGAATACAAGATAATCCGCAAATTCAAAAAAACGGGATGTGGCGCAGCCTGGTAGCGCACTTGTCTGGGGGACAAGGGGCCGCTGGTTCAAATCCAGTCATCCCGACCAAAATATCAAGCCAGCTCTTAGCTGGCTTTTTTTCTTCGTATCGTCAAATCCACTTCTCATACTCTTTATCGTCTGTTTTGAATATTTCAATTTAAAGATATGTAACTGATTGTTTCTACGGCAGTTATTTTTTGTAAATTATTAAATTAATCTTATAGAGATAATTGACAGATAAAAAATGGGTGTTATAGCTAATGTATGTGAAAAATTACCACAACTAACAATCAGCTAACACATGGAGATGTCGGACGATGAAACTAACACTTGCGCGTCAGTTAACACTCGGGTTTGCCAGCATTCTGGTCCTTCTGACAATCGTGGCAGTTCTTGCTTACAATTCCCTCCATCATATCTCACAAGGGGTGACGTCCTACCGTCATATGGCCCGTGAGTCGAACGCGGCCAGCGATATCGAATCGATGATGCTGATGACCCGTCTCAATGCCAAAAGCTACATTACCAGTGAGGCACAACGGGAACTAGAAGGGTTCAGCAAGTACTTCGGCATGACTGAAGATGCCGTCAAGGCGGCCGGTCGGGAGATCGCTGAACCTGAAAGAGTCAGGTCTCTGAAGAAGATAGAAAAGTCCCTGCAGACCTACCAGCAGAGTTTCAATGATTTGAGAGCCTTAAAAGAGCAGCGGGCACAGGTCTTTTCACAGAAACTCGTCCCCAGTGGTGGCGTCATTGTAGAGGGGCTTGATACGCTGAACCACAGCATGCGCGATGCGCGGGATACCGAAGGAGCTTACCTCTCTTCGATGGCACTCAGGCATCTGTTGCTCGGACGCCTTTATGTTCAGAAATATACTGACACTGATGATTTGGTCACCTATGACACCGCTGTCGGTGAATTGACGACAATGAAAACTTTTGCTGAGCAACTCGGTGGTCATGTCAAGGCAGCGGAACAGGTATCCTTGCAGTCGAAGATAGTGAACAATATCGACATTTATCTGGCCTCGCTGGCCGAGATAAAGGCGATAACAGGACAACATGACGATATCGTGGTCAATTCCCTAGATGTTCTGGGGCCTGAGATTGCGACAGCAACCGCCGAGATTACTGGCCATATTCATGCTGAGAGTGAAGCGTTGGGACCTATGCTGCAGAAAACCAGCAGCCGGGCGACAAGCAGTATCGTATCGCTGAACATCATCGCTATTGTCCTCGGCGCCTTTGCCGCGTTGTTTACGACACGAAAGATTATGCAGATGATGGGTGGCGAGCCTGCGCAGGTTGTTGAGATCGCCAAGCGTGTCGCGGCGGGTGAGCTGGATATCCACATGGCCGATAACCATGAAAAACCAACCAGTCTTTATGCGGCTATCCGTAACATGATTGAAAAACTCAAGGAAAAAGCCTACATCGCCGAATTGATTTCTGAGGGGGATCTGACCTGTGATGTGAAACTGGCATCTGACAAGGATTGCCTTGGCAAATCACTGGACCGGATGGTGAACAGTTTGCGTCGTGTTCTCAATCAGACTCAGGTGGCAGCCGAACAGATCTCGGCGGGAGCTTCCCAGGTGGCGGCAACCAGTGAAGAATTGTCAGATGGCGCGACGCAATCGGCCAGCTCTTTTGAAGAAGTCACCGCATCCATGAATGTGATGAGCAGCCAAGTCACGACCAACGCTCATAATGCCGGTACAGCAAATCAGTTGTCGAGTGAATCCAAGGTTTCTGCCGAGAAAGGGGATCGCCAGATGTCTGAAATGGTCTCAGCGATGAACGAGATCACACAGGCCAGCCAGGATATCAGCAAGATCATCAAGGTTATCGATGAGATCGCCTTTCAGACCAATCTGCTGGCCCTGAATGCTGCAGTCGAGGCTGCTCGTGCCGGTCAGCACGGCAAGGGGTTCGCTGTAGTCGCCGAAGAAGTCAGGAATCTTGCCGCTCGCAGTTCCAAGGCCGCGGAAGAGACTGCATCGCTGATTGAGGGGTCGGTTGTTTTGACGCAGCGGGGCGCAGTTATTGCGGAGCAGACAGCCGTGGCACTGAAA
Organism: Geopsychrobacteraceae bacterium; assembly: GCA_963677215.1. GTDB lineage: Bacteria > Desulfobacterota > Desulfuromonadia > Desulfuromonadales > Geopsychrobacteraceae. Next base: position 3,434,466 of record OY781919.1, on the reverse strand, counting down.
GAAATCATGACGAGTACCAACAAGGTCAACGATCTGCTCGAAGAGATCGCTGCGGCATCGAATGAGCAGTCACAGGGGATCGGCCAGATGACAGAGGGGCTGAACCAGATCGATACCGTAACTCAGAGGAACTCGGCAAGTGCAGTCGAAAGTGCGACCGCTGCGGAAGAGCTTTCAGAGCAGGCGGAAGAACTGCATCAATTGTTGCAGGGCTTTAAGCTGACTGGCAAGACTGCCGTCAATGCGTTGAATTACTCCTGTGCCAATGCCGCTGTCTCAGAGGTGAGTGGGTTGAATCTGGGATCGATGGAGATGACCCCGCAACTGGCGATGAAGAATCAACTTCCATAGCGCTGTTTGAAATTTGCTGCAATGGCCTGTGCCTCAAGGTACAGGCCACAGGCTTTATGTCGATGCCGATTATTCATTGACTGTCATAACTCTTTTCTGTTTAATGGCGGCACATAGTCAGTAAGGTGTCATCAGGTCTTAGACCTGATGGTGAAAAGGGAATGCGGTGAAAGTCCGCAACGTAGGGCCAGCGCTGTAAGCGGGGACGAAGGTTGCAATGTGTCACTGAGCGTACCGATATCGGAACGCACGGGAAGACGTAGCCGGAGGGTGATCCGTAAGTCAGAAGACCTGCCTTAACTGATCAAAGCTTTGTAGTCCAAATTAAGCTCACAGGTGAATTGTTCACCTGTGAGCTTTTTTATTGCCCGCAGACTGCATAAAATTTCTTTAGGAGAAAAGATGAAGACACAAATCGAGTTGGCCAGAGAGGGTGTTGTCACTGAGGCAATGCAGATTGTTGCAGCTGAAGAAATGATTGCTGCTGAGGTTATCAGACAACGGGTTGCTGACGGGCAGATCGTTATTCCGCTGAATCCGTTGCGTAAACAGCAAAAAATCTGTGCTATCGGAAAAGGGCTGCGAACCAAGGTCAATGCTTCCATCGGAACATCTTCGGATATCTTCGATATCGAGCTTGAAGTCAAGAAGGCAAAAATCGCTGAACAGGAGAAAGCAGATACCCTGATGGAACTCTCAACGGGAGGAGACCTCGATCGAATCCGTCGTGAAGTTCTTGCCAACTGCAATCTGCCTGTTGGCAATGTCCCGTTGTATCAGGCGTTTGCAGAAGCCAGTGCGAAATATAAAAACCCCAATAAGCTGGATCCTGAATATCTCTTCGATCTGATCGAAAAACAGTTGGCCGATGGTCTGTCCTTCATGGCAATTCATTGCGGGATTAATCGTTTTTCAATCGAACGTTTGAGAAAACAGGGTTATCGCTATGGAGGGCTTGTTTCCAAAGGGGGAACCTTTATGGTTTCCTGGATGGAATATAACAATAAGGAAAACCCGCTTTATGAGCAGTTTGACAGAGTATGCTCCCTGATGAAAAAGTATGATGCTGTTTTGTCTCTTGGCAACGGCATACGTGCCGGTGCAATTCACGACAGCCATGACCGGGCCCAGATGGCTGAGATGATCATCAATTGTGAGCTGGCTGAACTTGGGCGCGATATGGGCTGCCAGATGATGGTTGAGGGTCCTGGTCATGTGCCGCTTGATGAAATCGCAGGCAATATCATGCTTGAAAAGGCAATGAGTGGTGGGGCTCCCTACTATGTCCTGGGGCCGTTGCCAGCAGATTCAGGTGCTGGATATGATCACATCACTTCTGCCATTGGGGCTGCCCAGTCCGCATGGCACGGTGCCGATCTCATCTGTTACATCACTCCTGCCGAACATCTAGCATTGCCCAACGAAGATGATGTTCGTGAGGGGGTTCGTGCCACCCGACTGGCAGCGCGAATTGGAGATATCGCCAAGTACCCTGAACGCCGGGAAGGGGAGAAGAAAGTTGCCTTGGCCAGACGTGATACCGAGTGGAAAGAGCATTTTGAAATGCTGATGTTCCCTCAAAAAGCTGAAGAGATCAGAAAGAGTCGAACTCCTGAAAATCAGAGCACCTGCACCATGTGCGGTGATTTCTGTGCCATGGAGCGCGGGATCAGTCTGTTTGAAAATGATATCGCCAAACATAAATGTCGGCAGTCAGAAGTTGTCGACTGAGTAATTAAAGAGTTGCCATTTGGCAACTCTTTTTATGTTAAATAGTAAGCTAGTTTGCCAATGAGGCGATTTTTTTGAACCAGACTTGATCGCTAAAGAAATGTGTTGCATCGAATCTCTTAGTTTATTATAGTCTTATATAAGACTTGGGAGGGAGCATAGTTTGATAACCTTAGAATGGAGAAAATGATGACTGGAAAAGAACTGATTGAGAAGGTATTGCGTAACGAAGAGGTCGAGAGAGTACCTTGGGTCCCCTATGCAGGGGTGCATGCAGGCAAGTTGTTGGGTTACAAAACCGGCGAGGTCTATACCGATGAAGAAAAACTGGTAGCATCTCTGCTTGAAGTTAACAAACTCTACAAGCCTGATGGGCAACCGGTCATGTTTGACCTGCAGATCGAAGCCGAAATCCTTGGCTGTAAGCTGGTCTGGAAAGATGGCGCACCACCAGCAGTCGGCAGCCACCCGCTGTCATCGACTGACGAGATCCCAACTCACATTCCAGGTCCTGATGAAGGCCGGTTGCCGATGGCTCTCAACGCAACCCGCCGTCTGAAGGAAGCTGTTGGCGATACCACCGCTCTTTACGGTCTGTTCTGTGGTCCATTTACCCTGGCATCTCACCTGCGCGGTACCAAGTTCTTCCGCGATATGACCAAGAACCCGGAATACGCCAGCCAGTTGCTCGAATATACCACCAAAATCGGCAAGGCGATGGTTGATTACTATGTCGAGGCGGGTGCCGATGTCATTTCGGTTGTTGATCCACTGGTCTCCCAGATTTCTCCGAAGCATTTCGCCAAGCTGATGCACGGTCCGTTCAAGGCGATCTTCGACTATATCCGTGAAAAGGGTCGTTTCTCCGCTTTCTTCGTCTGTGGTAACGCAACCTTCAACATCGATGAGATGTGCAAGACCGGTCCGGACAGCATTGGTCTCGACGAGAACTGCTCGATGATCGAGTGTAAAAAAATCTCCGATGCTCACAACATCGTTATTGCCGGTAACCTGCCGCTGACCACGGTCATGCTCTACGGTAATCAGCAGGACAACATGAAGGCCGTTATCGATCTGCTCGACTCGCTGGATCATAAGAACCTGATCATCGCCCCAGGCTGTGACATGGCCTACGACACACCGATCGAAAACACCGCAGCTGCGCAGCAGGCTGTCTTCAATCCTGAGGCGGCACGTCAGATGCTGGCCAACTACCAGGCTGAAGCGATTGAGTTTGAAGGGGAATTGCCTGACTACGCAAACCTCGAGAAGCCACTCGTTGAGGCATTTACCCTTGATTCCGATTCCTGTGCGGCCTGTACCTACATGTGGGCTGCTGTCAAGGATGCCCAAGCACACTACGGTGATAAGATCGAGACCATTGAATACAAATACAATGATCCTCAGAATATTGCACGTATGCACAAGATTGGAGTCAAGCAATTGCCAAGCATCTACATCAATGGTGAGCTCAAGTACTCGTCCATCATTCCTAGCCAGGATGAGTTCTTTGCTGAAATTGACAAGGCTTTGTAATATAGATTGCTGTTGATCTCGGTGTCAGCCTTGATGGAAAACTGTCGTCAAGGCTGACACCGTTCATCTTTGGTAGCTTTCCTCTTGAATCAGCAGAAACGGATCTGAATAATGCATGACTACACGAAAAAAGTCATACCCGTCTATATGTTGACAGGTTTTTTGGGGGCAGGAAAAACAACCTTGATCAACCGTCTGATCGACCTGTTGCCCGGGGCAAAGCTAGGCATTCTGATCAATGATTTTGGCGATCTTGATGTCGATGCATGCCTGTTGAAAGAAGCCGACGGTATTATGACTGCCGAATTGAACGGTGGTCAGATTTTCTGCAGCTGCCTGTCCGGATCTTTTGTTGATTCACTTTGCTCATTTGCCGACAAGGAGATCGACTACTTCTTTGTCGAGTGCTCCGGTCTGGCAAAGCCGACACCGATTATGGATATTTTGTCGGAAGCATTTGCCAAGGCGCCTGGGGCTTTTGAATATAAAGGCATGATCTGTGTCATCGATGCCGATACATACGAAGATCTGAGCTCAGTTTTAAGCGCTGTCGATGAGCAAATTGAGTTCAGCGATGTATTTTTGGTCAATAAAACGGATCTGGTTTCCGAGGACCAGTTGGCTCGGATTGAAGAAAAACTCAGTGCGATGAGACCCGGTGCCGCGATCCTGAGAACCCGCTACTGTGAAATTGATATGGGTCTCTTGAATTTACCGAGAGTCTCTCCCACATTGACGGATGAAGATCTGGCCCGCTATGCAGGCTGGGGAGAGCAGGGACGGCCTGTCTCTTTTACCTTGCCCGCTCAATGGATTCATTCACGAGAAAAACTCTTGAGTTTTTTACATCGAATTGCCCCTGATACCTACCGAATCAAAGGAATTGTTGCCGTTAAAAGCGAGCTTTTGCAGATCGACTGTGTCGGCGATCGTGTTCATGTACACAGATATGTTGGTTCTAAACCTGCCCTCGGAATTTTTCTGGTTTCAAAAATCGGCGCAGCTCTGGACAATAAAATATCCGAACTTCTGAGCAGCCTTTGATGAAAAGGAGTCGGAAATGCAGTGGATATCCTCCAAAGAGATGATCGGTGAGGCCCTTGGGACTTTTCTGCTTGTCCTGTTTGGCTGCGGTTCGGTAGCGGTTTCAGTTCTATTTCATGCTCATCAGAGTCTGCTGCAGGTCGCCTTGGTCTGGGGAGTCGGGGTGACCCTGGCCATCTACCTGACTCGTCATCTGTCTTGTGCTCACTTAAACCCTGCCGTCAGTGTCGCCATGGTTCTGGCGAAAAGGATGATCTGGCGGAAACTGCCTGTTTATCTCGTTGCGCAATTTGTCGGTGCTATTCTGGCCGGGACGGTTCTGTATCTGCTGTTTGCCGATTCTATAGCTGCCTATGAGCTTTCGCAGGGCATAGTGCGAGGTACCCCTGACTCCGTTCAAACGGCGATGATTTTTGGCGAGTATTATCCGAATCCCGGCTACAATGCGGTGGTCTCCTTGCCTTTGGCGCTGGCTGCCGAGGCGTTTGGTACTTTCTTTCTGGTTTTGTTGATTTTCGCACTGACGGAAGGCTGCAATGTCGGACGTCCGGATGTGGCCCTTGCTCCAATCTTCATCGGTCTCACAGTAACCTCACTCATCTGTCTGATTGCCCCTTTGACTCAGGCCGGTTTGAATCCCGCCCGTGATTTTGGTCCACGGCTTGTCGCCTGTGCCATGGGCTGGGACAGCGCGGCTTTTCCTGATTCCTCTGGCGGTTTCTTCTCCGTGTATATCCTCGGCCCGCTCTTGGGTGGTGCTGCTGCATCTGCGTTCTTTCTCTCCGTTATCGAGCCTGCCATGAAACGTATGAATAAGTGTTCATGCGCTGAAATGAAAAAGCAGATTTAGCCAACTGTTTCCAAGGTGCAACAAACCTCGTTTAAAGAGGGGCATTTGCAGATACTTTAAATGACTCATTTGCTTTACAAGGGAGTATAGCCATGCGATTACTTGAAGAGTTTTTCCCAGAATTTACCGAACAATTTGACAAGATAGATAAACTGTACAAAGATAAACGGTCCATTGACGAAAAGACATATCAATTTATCTGTTTCGCTCTCTCCATAAAGAACCGGTCAAAGCCTTGCTTGGTCAAACACTATCTTGGTGCCCTGGAAGCAGGAGCCACTGAAAAGGAGCTGGCATACATCATGGCATTGACTTTCAGAGAGAGCGCAGGCGGCGATGACTGCTGGACTCACGATGCCCTGGGAGATTACATACAGCTTGCTTCGGGCGGCCTGAAAAGTAGAGACTGCTGTTCTAAATAGGGTGTTGCATGGCAGACAGAATCATCAGCAGGAGAACTGACAGCTCGATAATGAGCCTTGTCCGTAAGTACAATGAGTTTATTTATGCACTTGCTGCTGTGGTGCTCTTGCTGTTTCTCTGGTTTTTGGTTGCTACTACGGTTACCTGGCTGCGTGATGTTCCATTCCCAACACCGCTGTCAACATTCAAAAGACTGGCTGTTCTTCTGAACGGCGAACAGCTTCTGGAATACAGTCTTTACCTGCATACCTTTAACAGTCTGCTTCGCTGGCTGATCGGTTTCGTCATTGCTGCAACGTCTGGGCTGATGTTTGGTGTTGTTGCCGGCTGGTGGAAGCCTTTGGCCCTTATTGCCATGCCAACGGTTCATGTGCTGCAACTGATTCCGGGATTGGCCTGGATTCCTGTGGCCCTTTTGCTGTTCGGAGTTGGGGAAGAATCGACTGTTTTCATGATCGCCATGACCGCCTTCGCTCCGGTCGCCATTAATGTTGTCTCGGGTGTCAGGCAGATTGATGAAACATATATTCGCGCGGCCAGAATGCTTGGTCTGAATCGTTATATGCTATTCTCCAGGGTTCTGCTGCCGGGAGCTCTGCCGCAGATTCTCAGTGGCTTGCGTGTTGGGCTGGGCAACGGTTGGAGAGTCCTGGTTGCCGCAGAGATGATTGTCGGAAGTGGCTCGGGGCTTGGTTATGCGATCATTCAATCACGCTGGACCCTCGATTTTACCAGTGCCTTTGCGTGTCTGGTCATTATCTGCCTGATCGGTCTAGCTGTTGAACGCCTGATCTTTCTACCATTGGAGCGCAGAACAATCGAGGTGTGGGGGCTGCAGAGAGAGCAATGACAGCGATTTCCTATCAACGGGTCTGTAAGACCTTTGTCAATGAACAGCGGGATTCTGTGGTTCAGGCGATTTGTGACTTCTCGCTTGATATCATTGAGAATGAGTTTGTCTGTCTGCTTGGTCCAAGTGGTTGTGGAAAATCTACACTACTGAATCTTTTAGCCGGATTTCTCAACCCGGATAGTGGAACCATAGATTTCTTCGGTCAGACGGTTGCAAAGCCCGCACCTGATCGGGGTGTCGTTTTTCAGGAGGCCACGTTGTTTCCCTGGTTTACGGCGGCAAAAAATATCGAACTGGGACTGGAAGCTAAAAGATTACCGGCCGCAGGGCGGCATCAGGTTGTCGAGCAGATGCTCGCCCTTGTCGGTTTGTCCGGCAAGGGGCATCACTATCCTCATGAACTGTCCGGTGGTATGCGCCAGCGTGTGGCTCTGGCCAGGGTTCTGGCCCTGGAACCGAGAGCTTTGCTTATGGATGAACCTTTCAGTGCACTTGATAACAACACCAGAGAGCGGCTTCAGGACGAATTGCTGCGTATCTGGTCAAGCCATAAAAAGACCATCCTGTTTGTCACTCATAATGTAGAAGAAGCCGTATATCTTGCCGATCGTATTGTTGTCATAGGACCGGCCCCACAATCAATCCGGGCAGAGATCGTTCTGGACAAGGTACGACCGCGCAGCCGAACCGACGCCAGTGTGCGGTACAGGTCAGAGCAGTTGCGTCAGTTGCTGATGGATCTTCCTTGTTGTCTTGCTCCTAGTTCACTCCAAAAAGGTCAAAATAATGATCATTAAAAATACCTTTATTTCGATCTTCCTTCTTGCTGTGGTATCGTCTGTCTGCTGTGCAGATGAGATTCGTTTTGCCTATCAGGACCGGGTTGCTGATGCCGCCAGCATCGTCGGCCTGGAAGAGGGGATCTTTTCGGCTGCAGGCTTGCAGGTCAAACGGATGCGATTCTCCAGTGGACCCGCCACCTCCGAGGCGCTCTATACCGGTGCTGCAGATATCGGCACAATGGGTGATGCTGCTGCGGTTATCTCCTGTGCCCGGAATGCAGGCCTGGTTGTTCTGGCCAGTTATGGCGGTGGAGAACGCCGCCATCGCATGATCAGCCGCAAGGGGCTTGAACTTAAAGTGCCGTCCGATCTGAAGGGGAAAACGATAGCGGTAAAAAAAGGGACATCAACCTACGGCGGTTTGCTAAACTGGCTGGCCAGGAACAACATCGGCCGCAACGATATAAACCTGGTTGATATGCGCCCTGGGGATATGATTGAAGCGTTGAGTGCCGGGTCGATAGATCTTCTATGTGCCAGCGAACCAACTCCGACCCTGGCAGAGGTCAGGGGAGGGCACTCTTTCGGTGATCTTTCAGGGTTGGGGAACAACTACCCGATTCTCCTGGTGGCCAGAAAGAAGTATGTTGATGGGCATGAAGAACAGGTTGTGCAATTTCTGAGTGCGATGGCCACGGCCGTCGACAGGGTAAACCGCAGCCCGGAAGAGGTTAGTCTTCTTTTGAGCCGGGTGACCGGTATGGCTGTCGATCTGAGCCGCCGAAGTCTCGCCAATCATCAATTTACCATGACGCTGGATGATGCAACGCTTAACAGCCTGAATCAGACCGGAGCCGCGTTGGCTGATTTTGGGACTATCCCCTCAGCACCAGACATAAGGGGCTACATCCGTGCAGATCTGCTTGAAAAAGCTTTGGATCGCTGATGTTGAATGGTTGATGGCTTGAGCGTCCTGCTGGAAGCGGACGCTCAAATATTTTGATCGCAGTAATAGTGCGCTCAGGGTACCTTAACTGGCTTCGTTCAACTTCGAACTGCTTTTTAGGTTTTTAAGAGGGGTATTCCTCACCGTTGAAAAAGATCATGCTGAAAAAAGTAACGCTATCTTTCCCATTGTAGTAGTTGATACTGCACTTTTTGGCCTGTTGAATCATCATAATCCCATAGCCTTCGGTCGCGGGATACATCCGCTCCGGTTGCCTGCACGGTGCGTCGGGATAGGTGCAGGTTTCGCATAGAAAACAACCTTCTGTTGAGAGCGCAAGTAGTTCCGATACCTGAGATTTAAAAGATCGAACCACCTGTTCCGTCAGCTTTTCGTGTGCCCTCGAAGCATTTTTCCAACCCTCCATGTCATAGCGTTTCTCGAGTTCTGTTGCTGTTGAAAAAATGAAGGCCTGTTTAAAGGCCAGACAGCGTGCCTGGCAGTCTGCAAGGTTGCCAATTGCTGGAGGGCATGCCCAGGATTTCCCATATAGCCCACATTTATTCTGCTCGCAAAGTTTGCGGACTTCTTCAGAAAAAATCACATCGCTTGTGTTCATGAATGCCGATTCGTGAATTGGTAAATGGGCTATGGCTTCTTTGATTGTCGAGATTTTGCTCATAAGGGCCTCTGGATGCGAAGTTTTATTTGTAGCGGGGGAAGGGCTCGGATCGAGAAGTTGCTTATCTGTTGATCAATGAAAACAGGCTGTCGTTGTTCGGTGATGACCTGAGACATTTCGCAGTATCTGTCCCGCAACGCTGGTTGCTTAGGGGCAGATACTGCGGACGCATGCAATGGAATCAGGAATTAGCGATATCTAATATCTGATCACTGGTTTCTTCCGCTTCTTCTGGGAGAGGCGGAAAGTTCAGATTTGCCAAAAACGCTTTTTGGAACGTCGCGTTGCGGAACAGGTCTATGGTCCTGGTTTTCTCAGCGATAGCGAGCAGTGATTGTTTGATTGACTCATCGCAGACAGCCATGACTGCTCCGGCTCCGGCGGCATTTCCAACCGACTCAATAGTCTCGGCCTCGGTAATCATCCCCAGGCGCAGCATATCTTCGACCTTGACATGGCTACCAAAAGCTCCGGCAATGAGAATTTTGCTTGGGTATTCGAGGCCGGCTTCTTTAAGGAGCATCTCGATCCCCGTGATCAGAGCGCCCTTGCCAAGCTGAATGGCACGGATGTCCTTGGCGCTGATGAATACTGCATCGGACTGTTCCTTGCCTGAGGGTTCGGTCAGGTTGAAATGTTTTCGTCTTTCCGAGAAGGCTCCGGTCTTGGTGAGGATTTTCTTGTCGTACATTTCGGCAATGGCACTGATAATGCCAGGACCGCAGAGTCCAACTGGCCTGAGATGGGCAATTTTATCCGGATTGATCATCGACAATGATTCGACCTGCTGGTTATCGTTGATCTGTACCTCATTGATGGCGCCAGGTATCGCCTGGACGCCGCATTCGATTTCTGCACCCTCGAAGGCTGGTCCGGTAGCGCAGGATGCAGCAAGCAGACCGTCTTTATGCTTGAGCAGAAGTTCGCCGTTTGTGCCGAGATCGATGAGCAGGGTCCCGTCCGGCTGATTGAGCAGATCGACTGCCAACCCTGCAGCCAGCACATCGCTGCCGATAAAACCGGAGACTTGTGGCATGGTCAGAATTTTTTCACAGGAGATATTGATAGAAAGATCAGCCGGGCTGTACTGCTTGGATTCATAGAAGGCTGGCAGATACGGCGCTGTTCCGATTGATTTGGGATCGATGCCGCTGACAATGTGAATCATGGTCGGGTTGCCGACTATGAGGACCGTATTGATCTTGATGTCATTCTGGGGAATCTTGTCAACCAGCGAATTGATCCCCCATTCAATCCCCTTGATAACTAACTGCTGGAGCCTGACCAGAAGAGCGGGTTGCTTGATGATGGCGTTGATTCTGCTGATGACATCAGCGCCAAAAGGAAACTGAGGATTCTTGAGAGACGTTGAGGCAACAACCTCTCGACTGTTGCGATGACAGAGATAAATGGCAATCGTTGTTGTCCCAAGATCGATGGCGATATCGTAGACCTCATCATCCTTTACCGCCGGGAGAGTCTCCTGTTTGAAATATTCGGGGAACTCAAGGGGAGCCTTGGTCAGAATGAAGGGTGATGCCAAGGTTTTTTGCGGAATATTGACGGTGATATCCCCGTCGATATTGGTAACACAGGCCAGTATTTCAACTTTACTGTCAGCGGCTGTCTCTTCAACTCGGCATTTTCCGCAAGTTCCTTTGCCCCCGCAATCGGAGCGTAAGAAAATGCCGTTCTCATTGAGGGCTGCGAGGAGATTTGTTCCGGCAGGAACGCTGAGTTCTGAATTGTTGTGAGAAATTAAGCGTACAGTTTTGTTGTCGGCCATGATGATATCCAGTTCCGTTTAAAAATTACCAAGAGACTTTCGAGTCAGGTACGAACATACTAGTTTATACCAGCTGCTTGTTTAATGTCGTGCTCACCCAGAATTAAGCTTTAGTGTTGTTTTTACAGAAATCGACAGCCAGAAATGCATCTGTGAACCAGTTGTCGGCACCGACGAAATCATTGATGACTTCATCAACGCAAGCGCCACCGATCAGGACAATAGGATGGTTGGATGACGAGATGCTTTTAATCTCTTTGACTGCTCTTTGCAGTTGGTCAACGCATTGCGTCAGGATACAACTGATGGCAACGAAATCAGGTTTAATCTCAAGTGTCTTTTCAACAAAGGTTTCAACAGAAACATCGATGCCCAGGTCGACAACCTGGAAGCCATTGTTGATCAGTAGATTTTTCAGGATGTTCTTACCTAAGTCGTGAATATCGCCCTCTATTGTGCCGAGCAGAACTGTACCAAGAACATGATCTTCTGTTGCAGCAGGAAGGTAACCGTTCAGATATTCAGAGACCTGACGCATGATTTCACCTGCCATGACGAGTGCGGAAATATAGTAGCGACCACTTTCAAACTGTAATCCGACTCTTCTTACGCCCTCTATGCAGAGTTCGAACAGTTCCGTTGGGTCAGCACCCTGATCATGCAATTTCTGAAGAAGGGCAATGCTTTCCCGTTCCTTCAAGCCTGCAATCAGTTCGCAAAGTTCTTCCTGTTGCTCACTAGAGACTGCTTGTTTGGGCTTCAACTTCGTGATCATTCCATACTCCAACTTTGCTACTAAGGGGAAGTTGATCCTGAGGAATTATGAACCAACCGTAATTGCTGGGCCTGTCGGTGAAATCGTAATAGGTATATTCAAGTTTGAAGGCGCCACGGTCTTCGCTTAATGCCAGCATCGCCATCTCCGTAGGGTTCAGATGCCAAGGGAAGAGGTTGATGACCCCCTTTTTGTATCCGGCGTGATTTTCAGCATGAAAAAAGCCGCAGAGTCCTGTTGTCTCAAGCATGTTCTCAATGACAGGCTCATTCGGATCAAATGGCAGATACGAGGTCTGGATGGAAAATGGCTTGTCCTTGTGGATGATGAGACGGGAGGCACAGATGACCGGAGTCGATTCATCAAGACATAATGCCTGACGAATTTCACTTGAGACTTTTACTATCGAAGATTGTAAGATACGAACCTTCAAATTCTTAGTGTCGAAGAGTATATGATCGAGTACATCCAATCCGAAGGATGTTGCGCCGACATCAATTTTTTTTACAAATGTTCCACTGCCATGGATCCTGTTAACCAGCTCTTCCTCGACCAGTACGTTGACCGCCTGACGTGCAGTCATGGGACTGACGCCGAATTCCTTGGCCAGGTTGGATTCCGATGGGATCCGTTCACCGGGCTTGAGCTTGCCAGTTGCAATGCCATTCTTTATGATGTTTGCAAGCTGGGCATACGCAGGCGTCGCCCCTTTTTTTCTGTTGACTTGTTCTCTCACTATAGTCTCTTTCTCTTAAGTTTCTCATTCGGTAGTGTGGCTCATGAGAAGATCCTATACCTCTGTATCGAAATAGCATTATCTTGCTGATTAAATAGCATGTGTAAGTGTAGCTAAAAATGATATAGAAGTATAGAAGAATGTGATATGTTTGACCAGTTTTGATCTGTGCTATGTGACTGTTTTACGGGCAAAGTTATGATTACGTCAAAAGCGAAATTGATCTGTTGTCATGCCGTAAGGCATCTTATTATGTTACATAATACAACAGAATTTTCAGAGATTGTCACTCTGGATGTTCAGCTGCACCTGAATCCGGATAACTTAAGGGCTCGTTTGCAACAGGAAATTGACCGGATTGAAGAAGATGGCTGTGATATCGTGTTGGCTTATGGGCTTTGCGGCCGGTCTGTCGAGCGGTTGTCATCCCAAAAAAGTCGACTGATTATTCCAAAGGTCGATGACTGTGTCGGTATGCTGTTGGGCTCGCGAGAGCGGCATAGAAAGATTCAGGCCGTGTGTCCGGGAAGTTTTTTCCTCGAGCCTGAGTGGATCGGTACGGAGATGGATATTTTCTGCCAATGTAAAAAAGGGCTGGAGAATTTCTCGGAGGAGCAGATAGAGAGGATTGTGCAGCTTGCCCTGAACCACTATTCGACGCTTGCCTTGATTGAACATCCTGAACATGGGGAGGCTCTTGCCGAGTGTCAGCAGTTGGCTGAGACTCATGGTCTTAATTTAAAGAGATACATTTCCGATCTGACCCTGTTGTCCGATCTGCTCAATGGCAACTGGGATAACAAACGATTTGTAATCTGTGATCCCGGCGAGTCAGTCCCGTTGTTTTAAATGTGCTTATCAATATGACAGAAAGGGCGCTTGCCTCCTCAGGCAAGCGCCCTTTCTGTATTTAGTGGGCTGTTGAAAAAAACTATCTGCGTTGCAAATGCGGCGTTGCAATCGTTTTACAACACCCTATTAGGGACATAGGTTAGTTCTTTCTGCCACATTTTAAGAATGCCTGAACATTCTCAACTTCCGCGTCGTCAATAACCGCACCCGGAGCTACGAAAAAGCCTCCACCCGGAGCGCAGGTTTCGATCAGGTCCTTGCAGTAGTTTGTCATGTCCTGGGCGCTGGCCTGTTTGAACAGTGAGGCAGGAACGTTGCCACCAAAACAGGCCCAGGAGCCAATTTTCTCTTTGACGGCTTTCATGTCGGTCCGGTCAAACAGCCAGATCGATTTTCCTGCTGGCAGTGGATCTTCGGCCATGATGTCGAGGCGCTGGTTGTAAGCGCCTTCAACAAAGGCAAACGGGATGACGCCATTTTCTATCATGCCAAGGAAGGATTGTTTTACCGCCGGCCAGTAGATTTCCTTGAACTGCTTGTTTGACATGAAACCGTCAGCACCTTTATGCAGCGGAATGAACATGAACGGGTTTCTGGTCACTTCGGCCTGTTGAACAGCCATCTGGACACTCATCGGTACGAGCGCTTCGCATGCTCTTTTAACAAGGTCAGGGTGGCGAATCAGGTCTTTCATCATCCCCATGGTGCAGCGCATGGTATCGCCGATCATGTCGTACGGGGTGAAGGCTGCGCCGCCAGTGATGGCAGGAGCCCCGTAGGTCCCGGCAATATCCATGTTGGCACCGATGAATTTGAGCATGACTTCGGTACTTTCATCCGCGGCCTTGAGGAGAGTCTCCAAGGCTTGTCTGGCCGGTGAGCCCTGGCCCAGCCCAAGCAGGGTGCCGGTGATACAGGCCGATTCGACAACATTGAAAAGGTTCGGCACGGCAGCCAGTCCAGCCAGTTTCGTGCAGGTCCGGGGAATGAATTTACGCAGAATAAAGCCTTCTGGGTTGTTGATCAACTCCTCGTACTCCGAGGCGTGCATGAACTCACCTTCGGCGTATTGAAAGTTGACATTGTCCGGAAGGCGACGGGCCTCAAGCTTGCTGCCTGGCCACTTCATCAGTTTTACATCCAGGGTGTCCATGGCCTGGCCCGACATGATCATGCTCAGCGCGCTGTAATCCAGGTCGAAATCCACATGCATGTTTTTTGCAGCATCCAGATACTTGTCTGTTTCGTAAAAATAGTCAGACGCCTTGAGGCCGTTGTGCTTGTGAATGAAGCCATCGTGAAAGAAGTAGACCGGAACTTCGTCACTTTCCTTGAGCTTTACAGCGTTGAGGAAGCGCTGCGCGTGTTTTTCGTATTTTTGCGCTGCTTCCGGTGAGGCAAATTGCTTCCCTTCAGCTGAAGCCCAGCCGCTGGTGTAGTATTCAAATTTTTCATCACCGGTCATGGTGCCCCAGTTTTCCGGCAATGGTGGTGGGCCGCCCTGTGGCGTGGTACCTGACTCTTCCATCTTTTTTCTCCTTCAAGAATACATGGTTAACATTGTTTGCCGATTGTTGCCAGGTCGGCACTTTGGCTATATGGGTTCATAGCAGCGCTATGAACGGCTTACTCGTGTCTCGAGATAGTTCGTATGCTTACTATAGTCTTATAGAAGACTAAATGAAAGACAAAAATGATTAAAGTACTTACGGGGTAGGGGGAGTAAAAAAGGCCATACTGGGGTGCTGTCCCGGTATGGCCTTGAGAGGTGCTATTTAATAATAATTAATATTTGCCGTATTCTTTACCGACCTGAATGAAGCGCTTGAGGGTGTCTTCCTTTGCTTCATCCATCGCACAGCCGATACCGAGGATGTATCCGCCGTCTCCGGCTGCGGTATCCAGCAGTTTCTTGGTGCCTCTTTCAACCTCATCAGGCGTTCCCTTGAGGATCTGTGAGATCGGGAAGCCACCGCCGATACATGCTTTGCCTTCGAGCTTTTTGCGGGCTTCAGCCATGTCTGTTTTGTCGAAGTAGTAGGCAACTTTACCTTTCGGGAAGTCACCCAGATAGTCGAGACGCTCATTGTAGCCGCCTTCAACAAAGCAGCAAGGAACGCAGCCGCCCTCGATCAGTCCGTCCATGACAGCTTTCAGACCTGGCCAGTAGAATTTCTGGAACTGCTTGTCAGACATGAAGCCGTCAGCACCTTTGTGAAGCGGAATAAAGATGATCGGGTTACCGTTGGCTTTAGCTTCAGCAATACCGTTCTTGATCATGATCGGGGTCAGTCTTTCGCAGGCGGCAAGAACCTTTTCCGGTCTGCGGTACATGTCCATCATCAGGGCTGTTGTGCCCCGGAGGGTATCCCCCAGGTAGTCGAACGGAGCCTTCGTTGCGCCACCAGCAAACATCGGAAAGCCAGAAGAGACAATCTTGCCCATGTAAGGAAGTAGTTTGCAGATCCAGTCAAAATTCGTTTTACCCGCTTGTTTGAGGGCTTCCAGAGCTTCCTGCATCGGTGGGGTGCCGACGGAGCAGAGGAAGGAGTTGACCAGGGTGATCTCTACAGAACCGTACAGTGGAGCCATGTCTGCAAAGGGTTCCAATGCGCCGAAGGTCCGGCCAAGGTATTTGCGCCAGAAGAAATCAGATGGATCTTCGATCAGGTGGTCGTAGTCCTCCACTTTCATATATTCATCTTCGACATACTGGTAGGTCAGATCGTCACGCAGTCCGCCGCCTGGCCATTTGTACATTTTGTATTTCAGTATGTCGAAGGT
The DNA here is from genome assembly GCA_963677215.1 of Geopsychrobacteraceae bacterium. Classification (GTDB taxonomy): domain Bacteria; phylum Desulfobacterota; class Desulfuromonadia; order Desulfuromonadales; family Geopsychrobacteraceae. The sequence continues at coordinate 3,418,335 of OY781919.1, read as the reverse complement.
CGGGCCGTGACTGATCATCGGTGGAATGCCGGTTGCGTCCGGAGCATAGTCGATTGAGTAGTCAACGAAGGCTTGCCCCAGTACGTCTGTATCGTACATGGCATCTTTGGGAGTGATGTTGTAAAGGTCGATCGGTGCCCAGAATGCCAACGGCATGACCGGTACGCGATCTGGAGTCTTTTTGAGCTGAATTGCGTCTTTGATCAGGTTGGTACGATATTGATACGCTGTTTTGGCTGCATCATTCTCGAATTCAATACCAGCACCAGATGCCCATTCTTCAAGAAACTTATCCTGCTTGTCTTCCATTCTAGCCCCCTACAAGTATGTGTTAAGTTTGTTTGACGAACTAAATGTTATTACGCTTCAAGCCAGCCCTTGCAGATATTGACACCGACAACTGCATCAGTGGAATATCCGTCAGCGCCGATAAAGTCACAAACCGTCTGGTCGAATTGACCGCCACCAACCATGACTTTAACGGAATCGCGCAATCCTTTTTCCTTAAGCTTTTCGACAACGGCTTTCATAGGATCGAAAGCCAGGGTCAGCAGACCGCTCATGCCAACGAGGTCAGGTTTGACTTCCTCGACTTTAGCGATGATGGTATCGACCGGAACGTCAACGCCGAGGTCGATGACTTCAAAGCCGCTGAGTTCCATCATCATGCCGTAGATGTTCTTGCCGATATCGTGGATATCTCCCTCGATGGTGGCCAGAACCATGGTGCCGATGCTTGACTTTTCAGCCTGGGCATCCTCATCAAGGTAGGGCTTGATCAGTTCGGCGCCATCGTTCATCATCTCGCCGGCCATGATCAGCTCAGGGATGAAGAATTCGTTCTGTTCAAAACGTCTGCCAATCTCAGCCATTCCTTCCTGATAGGCACGGAAGATGGCATTCGGGTCTTCACCCTTTTCCAGCAGTTCTTTGGTCAGACTGAGGAAAGTATCCTCTTCCATCTCAACCATGGCATTAATCAGCTCTTGCATAATTTACCTCCTTGTTGTTTACCCCTGTGAATTGTGATCAGTTTCATAATGAGAAACAATGTTTGGTACTGTAAGACAGTAACCTATAGTCTTATATAAGACAAGAGGAAAATCGATTAGCTGTTACAAATTTAATATGGTGTTATATTCTTAAGTAGTGGTTTGTATTTTTTGAGAATTTCTTTTGAAGAAAGATAAGCTATTTAGATCGGGAGGCTTCTATTAGAATTAATTTTCATTTTTTGATCAGAATAAAGCCCGATAGTTGAAACGAGTCTTTGCTGTAGGAGCTGTGACGAGTAAAATTGGTTGCTTGATTTGTGAAATTAGGTGACATCTTGAGCCATTGCAATCATAACCCGGCAATATTCTGGCGGGTTATGATTGCAATTTACTTATCTGATGTTTTAGTACTTGCCGTACTCTTGTCCTGTTTTGACAAAGGCCTTCAAGGTTTCATCCTTGGCCTCATCCATGGAACAGCCGATCCCCAGGATATAGCCACCGTCCCCGGCGGCTTCATCAAGGAGCTTTTTCGTTGAATCGGCAACAAGTTCAGGGGTTCCTGTCAGGATCTTGGAAACAGGGAAGCCCCCACCGATACAGGCGATGCCGTTCAGTTTCTTTCTGGCCATGGCCATGTCGGTCTTGTCGAAATAGAAGACACATTTACCTTTCGGGAGATCGGTCAGATAGTCGAGTCTTTCATTGTAGGCCCCTTCAACGAAACAGACAGGTACGCAGCCTTCATCGATCAGCCCGAGCATCACCGCTTTCATGTTCGGCCAGTAGAATTTTTCGAACTGGTCATTGGACATGAAGCCGTCAGCACCTTTGTGGAGCGGGATGAACACCAGCGGGTTGCCATTGGCATGTGCATCTGCCGCTCCCATCTTGACCATGTGGGGAACCAGGCGTTCGCAGGCCTCCAGGACTTTTTCCGGCCGGCGGTACATATCCATCATCAGTTGGGTTGTGCCACGTAAACTATCACCGAGAAAGTCAAAGGGAACCTTTGCTGCACCACCTGATCCGAACGGATAGCCGCAGCTCATGATTCTGTTGATATGCGGAACCAGTTTGTTGATCCAGTCAAAATGGTTGCGGCTGGCTTCAAGCAGGGCCATGAACGCTTTCTGAACGTCCGGCGCTCCAAGAGAAATGAACAGGCCGTTTGACAGCCCGATTTCATGCAGCCCGTAGAATGTTCCTATTTTGCTGAAAGGCTCAAGGTTGCCGGCGATGCGGCTCATGAAGACCTTGAGCATGTAATCGGTAGGATCCTGAATCAGGTGGTCATACTCTTCTACCTTCATGTACTCTTTTTCAACAAACTGATAGGCCGTATTATCCGGAAGGCCGCCGCCTGGCCATTTGTAGAGCAGGTATTTGAGCGCATCCAGGGTCGGACCATGACTGCACAGGACTGGAGTGTTGGCGGCATCGAGATCGTATTTTGTTGTAAAGTCGTAATAGGTTTGTCCCAGAACATTGGCGTCATACATGGCGTCTTTATGTTTGACGTTGAGAACATACATAGGGGCAAAGGTGACAATGGAGTAGATCGGAACCCTGTCGGGTGTTTTCTTAAGCTCAATAGCATCTTTAAATAGATTTGCACGATATAGATAGGCCTCTTTGGCCTTGTCATCATCGAATTCAACGCCTTTTGCCGTGGCCCAATCCTCTAGAAATTTGCTTTGCTTATCTTCCACAATAGCCTCCATTAAGAAGAGATGCTGCCGTTTTGGAAACGCAGAATGAAAAATTTAAACGTTTAGCCATCCTTTGCAGATATTGACGCCGACGACAGCATCGGTTGAGAAACCGTCTGCGCCGATAAAGTCACAAACAGTCTGGTCAAATTGACCTCCACCGACCAGGACCTTGACGGAATCTCGTAGTCCCTTTTCCTTGAGCTTTTCGACAACGGTCTTCATCGGGTCGAAGGCGAGGGTCAGCAGCCCGCTCATGCCCACCAGGTCAGGCTTAACTTCTTCAATCTTAGCGACTATGGTGTCAACAGGGACATCAACCCCTAGGTCGATGATTTCAAAGCCGCTGAGCTCCATCAGCATGCCGTAGATATTCTTGCCGATATCGTGGATGTCGCCTTCGATTGTTGCCAGTACCATCGTGCCTATTGATTTTTGTTCAGCCTGGGCGTCTTCATCGAGGTAGGGTTTGATCAACTCGGCACCATCGTTCATCATTTCGCCGGCCATGATCAGTTCGGGAATGAAGAATTCATTCTGTTCAAAACGTCTGCCTATTTCAGCCATGCCTTCCTGGTATGCGCGGAAAATAGCATTCGGATCCTCACCTGATTTCAATAGTTCTTTTGTTAATTCCAGGAATCTGTCTTCCTCCATTTCAACCATTGCATTAATCAGTTCTTGCATAGCGTTCCTCCCGATTGATTGTTGTTTATTGGAGCCTGCCTGCACAAATGAAAAGCTGATACGCTTACTGAAGATATGACTAATTTATACCTCAGTCTTATAGAAGAGCAAGGCTGGAATAGAAATTAAAGGTATCGAAGAGTTATAACATTTGGATACGTTTTGTTACGGTGGAGTGTCGCAAGAGTAATAGTTTTGGAAAGAGTTGTAACTAATATGAGAAAATGCTGCGATTGTGAACACTCAGCCAATCTGCCAACGACTGTAATACGCTAAATACTTATCAATTTTGAAAATCCTATCGGGGACGTCTGCCGTTGAACATTAGGATAATAAATGCCAAAACGGCAGCCATGCACATGGTCATTGTCATTGGGTAGGCCGTTCCGTTGTGAATCCATCCAACCAGTGCACTGATAAATCCGGCGATGATGTATTGTGTGACCCCGACCAGCGATGATGCCGTTCCGGCATTTTTGCCGCAGGCAGACATGGCAATCGCTGTTGAGTTGGCGCCAGTAATCGGAACTGTGGCGATACAGAAAAACAGGACAATGATAAAGGGGATAAGCTTGCCCGTCGTGGTTACCGCAACCAGCAGGGCAGACATGATGATCAGGAAGATCAGGGTCACACGAAGGATTGACAAAGGGGAGAAGCGCTTGAGTAGCATGGTATTGATCTGGGCGGCGATCAGCATGCCGCCGGCGCAGATACCGAAAATCCAGGTATAGTGTTCTTTGCTGACCTTATGCAGAACCATGAAGACAAAGGGGGAGGCACTGATAAAAATAAAGATCGTTGCTAGGGCCATGCTGCCGGAGAGCAGGGGGGTGAGGAAGCTCCGATTGGAAAGGACTTGGGTAAAATTGCCTAGTATCTGCTTTGGATTGATTGGCCGAGGAGTGTCAAGGGTTTCGGGGATATATTTCAGGGTTGCCAACAGGCAGCAGATACCAAATAGGGTCAGAAAGACAAAGACAGCCTTCCAGCCGAAAAAGCTGTAGATGTAGCCCCCCATTACTGGAGCAGCGACAGGCCCGATGCCCTGAACCATCATCATCATCGAAAGTGCGCGAGCTGCTTCATTGGTATTGAACAGATCCTGGATGATGGCGCGGCAGATGATCATCCCGGAACAGCCACCAACGGCCTGTACGATACGTAACGAGTTGAACACGCCGATATTCGGCGAAAAGATCGCGGCAAAAGCACCAATAGTGAAGAAGGTAATGCCTATAAGCAGAGGCAGGCGGCGACCGAACCGATCGATAAGGGGGCCGTAGAAAAGCTGTCCAACCGCAATGCCGATGAAAAACGTGGCCACGCTGAACTGAACTTCCGCAATTGAGGAATGCAGGCTGTCAGCAATGCTTGGAAAACTCGACAGATACATATCGGTAGCGAAGGGAGCAAAAGCATTCAGCAGACCGAAGGTCAGGACCAGGGCAACCTTGTTTATTCTTTTTTGTTTATTCAGTGCGAATGCAGACATTTGGAAAGCTTTCTTTATGTTGAGGTTTCGGACAACTTTTTTGTATCAAAAAATGCCCCTGACTTTTGCCAGGGGCCATTAAAACCAAAGTCAAGAGTCCGGTCAAGTATTGTCCTTGACTGAATGACTTGACCTCGGGATGGGGAGTATGTCTCGGTGGTAAATGTGTCTGTGTTGCGCAAGGATTCCTTCACGCTGATGAACAAAGCATCAGCGTGAAGGAGTCTTGGGCAACTAGAATGGCATCGCGAATTGGAGCCAGAATCTATCGCCTTCGGTGTGGTTCTCAGCACCGAATTCATGCTGCCACTTTGCGAGCAGTGCAGTCCCGGGCTTCAAATCGTAACGGATCTGGGGACCGATGGCACTAACCTTGGTTTTGCTGTCGGAAACTTTGTCACCATTTTGCTCATCGTCATTAAGCTGGGTCAGGAAAAAGCCCTGGATGCCGAGCTGAAGCTTGTCGGTAACATGGTAGCCGGCAACATACTCGAAAGAAGCCATTGTTCCGTTCTTGTAATCGGTATCTTGATTTTCAAAACCGTACTCAATGATGGTAGTTGCTCCCAGTTCCAGCTTGGGAGCTGCAAACCAAGTGACGCTGAGGCCAGGCTGGAAAGAAAAGTGATTGTTGCCGGCATTGACAAGTTCACTGGATGAGTAAGCGCCGACCGGCAGGACAACATCAAGGCCCATGTAAGCAAACAGGGTGTGTGAAGAATTTGACCAGCCGATATTCAATGGCATGAGGGTGATATCTCCCAGGCGGAAGGTGTCATCACTGGTTGTGACGCCTGGTGCGTCAAAGCCCAGATCCATATCGACATAGGCTACACTGATAACGCCACCTGAAGTCAGGGTGAATGGACCAACTGTTTGGTTCCAGGTATGCAGCCCTTTGAATGCGATAGCAAAAACGTCTGCTTCAAAACCTGGTAAAGCGTTGTCGCCATTCGAATCCATGTTTTCATCAGAAGAGTAATACTGCATATACTGATAGTAGTAGGTTTGTCCCGGAGCTGGTTGAAGACCGTTCAGGACGGTGTTCGCACCAATTGGATAGTTGGTGAGTCCGTTTTCAGCGGCAAATGCCGGCATGGCGAAGCATGCCAGGACGGTTAGGGTGATAACCAGTTTTGTACAGAAAGACCTCATTTTTTCCTCCCAGTTCGTTATGTGATGAAAATCCCCCTCTCAGACTGTCTGAGAGGGGAGTGGTGAATCAGGTTTCTCAGTATTTTCCGTACTCTCTGCCCGTTTCGAAGAAGGCGTGCATTGTGTCATCCTTGCCTTCATCAAGGGCGCAGCCGCAACCGAGGATGTATCCTCCGTCGCCCATGGCCAGATCGAGCAGTTTTTTCGTCTCATCCTTGACCTTGGCAGGGGAGCCGGTCAGCAGGGTTGACACCGGGAAGCCGCCGCCCAGGCAGACTTTGCCGCCAAGCCGCTTTCTGGCTTCGACCATATCGGTCTTGTCCAGCCAGTAAACGCAACGGATGTCGGACATCTCTTCCAGGTAATCGAGACGTTCGTTGTAGGCTCCTTCAACAAACGGGCAGGGGACGCAGCCATGTTCCGCCAGTTTGCGCATCAGGACCTTCAGGGTCTTCCAGTAGAATCTTTCAAACTGTGGCAGGGACATGAAGCCATCAGCGCCCTTATGCAGCGGGATGAAGACCATTGGGTTGCCTGTTGCCCGAACGCCGCTCAGGGCCCAGTTGAGCATCGGCATGACCAGTCTTTCGGTTGCCATTTCGACTTTTTCAGGGCAGCGGAACATGTCCATCAGCAGGTTGGTGGTTCCCCGCAGGGTGTCGCCGATGTAGTCGAATGGAGCGATGGTTGCGCCACCTGCGTATCCAGGGAAGCCCGACAGAGCCATCTGGATGTTGTACTTGAGCATGACCTGGAACCATTCAAAGTTGTCTTTGGCGGCATCCAGGATCACTTTGTATGCTTCTTGAACCTCAGGTGTGCCGAGGCTGACAAACCACTCCGACTGGGTAACCATCTCCGCGGTTCCGTACAGTGGTGCGGTGTTTGCCAGGGGGGCCAGGTTTTTGAAGACCTTTGGTATATAAGTCCGCATGAGGAAGTCACTTGGATCGCTGATCAGAGCGTCGTAGTCACTTCTAGCCATCCACTCTTCCTCGACGTACTGGTAGGGGGCATCGTCTGCCAGGTTGTAGCCTGGCCACTTGAAGGTCTTGTAGCCCAGTTTCTCCAGGGCAGGACCGTAGCCGATCAGGTGTGGGCTGCCGACGCCGTCAGGCTGGTAGGTCTGGGCGAACTCCAGATAGGCCTTGCCACATTCTTCCGGTTCGTACATGGCCTGCTTGCCTGTCCGTCCGGTCATGAAAATTGGGGCAAAGGTGACGTTGACGTAAGCTGGAACCCGGTCCGGCGATTTTTTCAGCTGGATAGCGTCACGAAAAAGACCCGCCCGGTAGGTGTAGGCATTTTTCGCTTCTTCGTTTGGAAAAGGCAGGCCTTCTGCCGCAGCCCACTTGTCGAGTGCTGCGTCCTGCTTTTTGCGCGCTGCTTCTGCATCCCATGTTGCCATTGGTGTACTCCTTGCTGTGTCGTTATCTTCGAAAGGAAGAGTTCTATTGCAAAGTCTGTCCGATTGTTAGATCGGTGCCTGATTTTCAGGCAGCCACCCAGTCCTTGCAGATGTTGACTCCGACAACAGCGTCTGTTGAATATCCATCGGCACCTATAAAGTCGCAAACGGTCTGGTCGAACTGGCCACCACCGACCATGACCTTGACAGAGTCGCGCAGACCTTTTTCCTTGAGCTTGTCGACGACGGCTTTCATCGGATCGAAAGCGAGAGTCAGCAGGCCGCTCATGCCAACCAGGTCCGGCTTGATTTCTTCGACTTTGGCAATGATGGTATCAACCGGAACGTCAACACCCAGGTCGATGACTTCAAAACCGCTGAGCTCCATCATCATGCCGTAGATGTTTTTGCCGATATCGTGAATATCGCCTTCGATGGTGGCCAGGACCATGGTACCGGTCTTGGTGGTTTCAGTCTGGGCTTCTTCGTCGAGATAGGGTTTGATCAGCTCGGCACCATCATTCATCATTTCGCCGGCCATGATCAGTTCAGGAATGAAGAATTCGTTCTGCTCGAAGCGTCTGCCGATTTCAGCCATGCCTTCCTGATAGGCTTTGAAAATGGCGTTTGGGTCTTCGCCTTTTTCCAGAAGTTCTTTTGTCAGGCCGAGGAATTTGTCTTCCTCCATCTCTACCATTGCGTTGATAAGGTCCTGCATTGTTTTGCTCCTTTGGTCGATAATGTGATTCGTCCACTTATAGACAACTATAAGAGTAGGTTTGGGTAAAAAAATATAACTATAGTTCAGTTATATAGTTGTAAGCGTGCCCCCAAGTTGCAGGGGCACGCCTGGTTGATTGTTTTATGCTGCTTCCTGTTCGACTTCTTTTTTTGCCGTACATACGGCTCTGTCAGCTTCGGTTTCCGGGAAGACCTTGTTGACGATGATCGCAACGATTGCACCAACACAGATCGAGGAGCCCATCAGGTAACCGATCAGTGGAGGCATGCTCTGAATCAGAGGCATTGGCAGCAGGCCGGCACCAACTGTAGCAAGGATGGAGATACCGAAGACCATATTGTTGCGTTCTGTGTATGGGTATTGAGCGATACTGGACAGACCGCTCATCAGAACTGCCATGGCAATAATTGCGTAGATACCCCAGATAACGGAGCCTGGAACGACAGCAATCAGGTACATCAGCTTTGGACACAGGGCCATAACGATCGCGATGACACCAGCAGCAAGGGCTGCATAGCGGCTGAATACGCGGGTTACGGCGATGACGCCGGTATTGGATGCATAGCTGGTAACCGGCAGGCCACCGAAGAAGGTGCCGATCAGGCAGCCGAGACCCTCGCCGACAACACCTTTGTCAACACGCTTGGTGTCAAGTTCTTCACCGGAGAGTTCAGAGACGGTGAACCAGGTGCCGACAGATTCGATCATGACGATGACAAGGATGATGGTCATGGTCAGGATGGCGCTGATGTCGAATTTAGGCGCTCCGTATGGCAGAACCTTTGGAATTGCGAACCAGGCTGCATCCTTGACAGGGGACAGGTCAACGTGACCAAAGCAGGCAGCGACAATGGTGCCGATGATGATAGCATAGATAACAGAACCAAGGGACAGGGCTCTGCAGACTCCGCTCTTCATTTTGCCAAGTCTCATCAGGATGAGCATTGCGACAAAGGTCACACCGGCTTCGAGGAAGTTGATTGCCGGGTTGCCTGGCAGCATGAGCAGAGAGTTGAAGGTAATCGGCATCAGGGCGATACCGATTACCGCAATAACGGTTCCTGCAACCAGACCGGGAATCAGGAATTTGACGATCTTGCTGAAGATCTTGACATAACCGACCACGATCAGGACAACCGAAGCGACCATAACGGCGCCGAATACGGTTGGAAAGCCCTGGGTGATACCGATGGTTATGACCGCACCAAGGGTTGCAAACGACATCCCCTGAATGACCTGATATCTGAGGAAAATCCCGGATTGGACAAGTGTTGCGATACCGCAGGCAAAGAAAGTATAAGCAATGATCGCAGCAGCTGCAGATACATTCATTTGCATGGCCGCAATGATAACGATTGGGCCAAGGAACAAGTTACAGGCTAGGATTGATTGAAATCCATAAAATATGGATTGTTTGACCGAAATTTTCTGGTCAGATGGTCTGATGCTTTGGCAGTTGTTATTCATACCCATTTCCTTCTCCGTTAGCAGATAAAAAAGTAAAACCTCCCAAGTTTACTTTTCAATTTATGGCCGTTAGTAACGGCCATATTCCTTACCGGTTTTGATAAATGATCTCAGGGTCTCATCCTTGGCTTCATCCATGGAGCATCCGATGCCGAGGATATAGCCGCCATCGCCGGCCGCTTCATCGAGCAGTTTCTTGGTGCCGTCAGCAACCGACTCGGCATTGCCGGTCAGGATCTGGGATACCGGGAAGCCGCCACCGATACAGGCGATGCCGTCGAGGGTTTTTCTGGCTTTGGCCATGTCGGTTTTGTCGAAGTAGAAGACGCTCTTGCCTTTTGGAATGTCTGTCAGGTATTCGAGCCTGTCATTGTAGGCACCTTCAACAAAGCAGACCGGCACGCAGCCTTCTTCGATAAGGCCATTCATCAGGGCCTTGAGGTTTGGCCAGTAGAACTTCTGGAATTGTGCGTCAGACATGAAGCCATCGGCACCCTTATGCAGCGGTATGAAGATCAGTGGGTTCTTGTTGGCATGAGCTGCGCTGGCACCCATTCTGACCATGTGTGGAACAAGGCGCTCACAAGCTTCGAGAACCTTTTCCGGCCGACGGTACATATCCATCATCAGCTGGGTTGTGCCTCTCAGGGTGTCGCCAAGGAAGTCAAAAGGAACCTTGGTTGCGCCGCCCGAACCGAACGGATAGCCGGTGCCGGTGATCTTGTTCAGGTAAGGGGCGAGCTTGTTGATCCAGTCGAAGTGAGACTTGCCGGCCTTCATCAGGGCATGGAGAGCTTCCTGGACATCAGGGGCACCCAGTGAAATGAACAGGCCATTGGCCAGAGTGATTTCCTGCAGACCGAAGAAGTCGCTGACATTGCCAAGGGGCTTGAGGGCTTTGGCGATGCGGCCCATGTAGACCCGGATCATGAAGTCGGTTGGATCCTGAATCAGGTGGTCGTATTCCTCGACCTTCATGTACTCTTTTTCGACGAACTGATAGGCGGTGTTGTCAGGCAGGCCATGGCCGGCCCATTTGTACATGTCGTAATCAATGGCTTCGAGGGTCGGTCCATGATTACAGAGGACCGGGGTGTTGGCCGCATCGACGTCGTACTCGGCAGTAAAATCGTAGTAGACTTTACCAAGAACGTCGGCATCATACATGGCATCTTTGTGCTTGACGTTCATGACATACATTGGTGCAAAGGTAACAATCGGGTAGATAGGTACCCGGTCAGGAGCTTTTTGCAGCTGAATTGCATCCTTGAACAAACTGGTGCGGTACTGGTAAGCGTTTTTTGCTGCATCGTTTTCGAATTCGATACCTTCGCCCGATGCCCATTCTTCCAGGAATTTTGTCTGCTTGTCTTCCACTATAACCTCCATCTTATTGATTGACCCGAGTGCTTTGTACTTAATTACGCTTTCATCCAGCTCTTGCAGATGTTGACGCCGACGACGGCGTCAGTCGAGAAGCCATCGGCTCCGACGAAGTCGCAAACGGTCTGGTCGAATTGACCACCACCGACCATGACCTTGACTGAATCGCGCAGGCCTTTTTCCTTGAGCTTGTCGACAACGGCTTTCATTGGGTCGAAAGCCAAGGTCAGCAGGCCGCTCATGCCAACCAGTTCAGGTTTGACTTCTTCAACCTTGGCGATAATGGTGTCAACTGGTACATCAACGCCCAGGTCGATGACTTCAAAGCCACTGAGTTCCATCATCATGCCGTAGATGTTTTTGCCGATATCGTGAATATCGCCTTCGATGGTGGCCAGGACCATGGTGCCGAGAGTCGATTTTTTTGCCTGCTCTTCTTCTCCAAGGTAGGGTTTGATCAGTTCGGCGCCGTCGTTCATCATTTCGCCGGCCATGATCAGTTCCGGAATAAAGAATTCATTCTGCTCAAAGCGTCTGCCGATCTCGGCCATGCCGTCCTGGTAGGCGCGGAAGATAGCATTCGGATCTTCGCCTTTTTCCAACAGTTCCTTGGTCAAACCGAGGAAAGTTTCTTCTTCCATCTCAACCATTGCATTGATTAGTTCCTGCATCTCATTGCTCCTAACTTTTGTATTGGTTTTGCATTGCTGATCCGACAGTTGATCTGACGTCGGTCTATATAGTTAGCCTATATACTATAGTCCTATAGAGGAGTAAAGGAAAGTTTGGCAAAAAATGATTTTTTTGCCTTGTTCTATTGTCTTGTTAATTCTGTGCGATAGATTGGTAGGAAAATCTTCATCATGTTTTGTTATATTTAATCGTGTTGCAATTTATGCAACAGGTGTTTCTGCTGTAAAGTTTATAAAAAACAGTGTTTTAGGAAATCGTTGGATCCTTTGTTTGCAGACTGTTTCCACTCATGTGTTTAAGCTTTTTGTGTAAGATTGGTCGTCCCGATTGTGTTGTCTGTAGGGGGTTTTGTTGCCCACATGCCTCATGTGCTTAAGCTCCTGAAGGGGCTTAGTCCTATATAGGAGTTAGGTTCTTGCTGGCTGGTGCGAATAGTGCTGGAGTGGATTTTGGGGGTGAATGTTAGGGTGAGACACTGGTGCAACACACTGCGGAGTCAGAGAGCGGAAGAGGGAATATCCAAATCCGAAAGTGACTGTCTCCGCAGTCAGGAAATCCTGTTGGTTGTGTATCGTTGAATGTCAAGAAGCGTGTCTGGCTAAATGGTCGAGTCAGGGCAGCTTTTTGTTTACCCTTTGGTTAGGGTGATAGAGACATCGGCCGGCAGGGCGAGCCCCGCCTCTACCTCCAGTGCTTTGATGATACCTGCTGGAACTGGACAGGCCGCGTGAAAACAGTGCTTCATTCCGAGTTCGATTATCTGCGGTGTACTTCTTTTGAATGATATTTCATTGACTGGTTTGACGGGGGACAGCTCGGCAGCTAGTTGCTGTATTGCCTCACAGTCACATTTGATGTCAATTGAGCACATGCGTCCTTCCATGGTAGCGGTAACTTCTGCCTTGAAACCGCAAATGCCTGGGTTGATTTCTGCTTTTGTCATACAGCCTCCTGGTCTTCTTGAACGGTTTGGATAGAAATATTAAATTAGCTGGCTAGCTTGTCTTTCTTGTAGGTTTCACAAAGCGCATCGTAGGGCATTGGGCAGAGCAGTTTTTCGGAGATTCTTTTTGCCGTCAGTTTTATCAGTTCAATGTTTACATCGTTTTTGATGAGCTTTTTTCTCAAACTTGGAACGACAATAACAACGCTCGCGATTGCTCGACCTGAGTTGTCAAAAACTGGCGCGGCAATTGAAAAAATATTCAGGTTATGATTGCCATCGTCTATGGCATAGCCGTTCTCGTTGATCTCGGCGTACTCCTTCATCAGGACTTCGGGGGCGATAGCGGTATTGTGGAATATTTCTGGCGGTGGATTCTGCAGCCAGTAATTGACAAGGCGTGGATGTGTGTAGGCTGCAATACACTTTGCTCCCGAATGGATCTGGGGATAGACGCGATCACCGGGGTCAATGGCTACCGAAATCGGATTTCTGCAGCGTGCGGTATAGGCCAGGTAGATATTGTTTCCCGACAGGATCTCGAAATGGACTGTCTCGGAGACCGCGTCACGCAGGGAGTCGCAATATGGTTGAGCGATTATTGATGTCTGATTATCCAGACTTTTGGTGATTGATTTGCTCAAACTTGAAATCATTGGCCCCAGACAGTATTCCTTGGTGAGGGGGTCCTGGTCAAGGTAACCTTCTTTCTGAAGCGTTTTCACGATCCTGCTGGTCGTAGCCTTGTTGATGTTGAGGGCTTTTGCCAGGTCATTGTTCCTGATTGGGCTGTTGCTCTTGGCAAAATGGGACAGGACAAGGAGAGTTTTTTCGATAGCGTTGTATTTATTCTGGCCTTGTTCTTGGCCATTCTTGTCGGTTGTCATTTCTCGTTTACCTTGATTTGATAACAAATGTATGTTGTGGCAGATTTTTATTTTGTCATGTGTTAAGGGGTGCGTTTGCAACTCACCTATTCTTTCTCGTTCAAATTCCAATTTTATCTGGTGGTGACCGTGAATGTGCTTTATGGTCCTAAAAACCGCTAGATTTTGTGAATCATGACCTAGAGGAAGGGGCGATTTTTAGGACCATAAATCTTTAATTCTTTAGCTGTATTTACGCAGCACCATCAGTTTGAATTTTCATCATACGCTCAAAGGAGACAACTTCTCCCGGTTCAAAAATCGCAATATTGGCATCAGGGATTCCGGCTAGCATCATTCGGATTAATTGGTCGGTCCCTTCGATTTCAAGATATTCCAGATCGAACTGCTCCGCCCTGGCCTGAGCATAGCGCCGGTCAGATTCTATATTGTCATCATCGGGCAGGGCTATATAGACAAGCCTGTTGTAGTGGGCGAGCATCTTTTTCATGAGACGATCAGCACGTTGCTGACCATATTTATCGATCATTTCTGCATACTCATCAAAAATGGTGCCGTTGCCATCGCCGATGAAACCCTTGGAGAGAAAGTAGGTGCCGGGGTGACAGGTGGCATATTGGCGCTGTTTGTCTCGATCGCCCATGAAAATGCCAATGCAGTCGTCGGTGGTGAAGAGGATGATGCGCGAATGTTTCGCTTTGAGCCCAAACACGGTCTTGGCGCAAATGGCGTAGCCGAGGTAAATGTCATCGTACAGGCCATCTGCTTTATCTATGGCCTGCTGGAGTTCTATTCGCAGACGATCAGGGTTGACATGCAAGCTTATATCGTAGGATTCTATCTCTGTGTCAGCGCATGCATGCGCCTTGTAGAGGTTTTCAAGCGCTTTGCAGGTTATTATTTTTGCTGTTTTCTGGTTGCCCATCTCGAGCCTTCCCATAAATTCACTTGACAGATGAACCGGGTAGTTAGTGTGTGTACTATAGACCTATATAGGACTTTATGCAACAACGAAGATGCTTTTGTTTCATTTATAGGAAAAGGATGAATTGCCCGTTGTTGAAAGTCATAGAAATTAAGTAATTGGAGTTTTGAGCCATTTCCTGAAGATAAATTCTTCAGGAAATGGCTTGCGGTATTTACTGAGCGACTTTATAGCGGTGCTGTCCGGAAACCGAGAGAATAGGGTGCAGATTGACCACATCACCAAAAACAAGAATTGCCGGTCGTTCGGCATTCTCTGCCGAATTTGGCAGGTTTTTGAGATCGGTGATTATGACGCGCTGATTCTCTCTGGATGCATTGGAAATAATGGCTACCGGGAGAGTTTCGGCAATGCCGATCTCGAGGGCCTTTTCACTGATTTGCTCAGCAAAACTCACGCCCATAAGCACAACAGTTGTGTGATTGGGGATCTTGAGCAGGGGAAACCATTCATTGTTGAAGTGGTTACCGGCCAAATGAGCTGAGACAACCGACAGGTGGGTTGCATAGCCTCTGGCTGTTGCCGGGATATGCGCGCAGGCCGGGCCGGCGATCGCGGAGCTGATACCACTGATAACCTCAACCTGGATGTCTCTTTGAATGAGATATTCCGCTTCTTCCGAGCCGCGACCGAAAATATAGGGGTCGCCGCATTTAAGCCTGCCGATCGAATGTCCCTGAAGGGCTTTTTGATAGAGCAGTTCGTTGATCTCTTCCTGCTTGTAGCTGTGGCAGCCCTTCTGCTTGCCAACAGCAATCTTTTCAGTTGTTTCCGGAATCAGGGCCAGGATTTCATCTGTCAGCAGATGATCGTAAAGAACGACATCGACCTGCTTGATCAATTTATAAGCCTTGAGTGTCAGCAGGTCTGGATCTCCTGGGCCGCAGCCGATCAGATAGACCTGGGAGTTTGGCTTGCTACATTCAATTTCTAACGTCTTCATACTCAATTATTCCTTCAAACTTAATAGGTATATTTGATTACATGCTTTTTCCTGTGGCAGCGTCAGCAGCAAGCTTGTTCTGGCGATTTAAGATGGCTTGCTGTTGTTTTCTGCGTACTTTAGTCTTATATAAGACTTCATGCAACTCTAAATTTTTGAAAAATCGATATTCTTTTCAAATGTCATAGACTCCCCGCTGAAACACGATTGTTATTTCTCTATATGCGGTGATTGTCGATTGATATCAGGCCTAATCCAAGTTAGCGGCATATCTTGTGTCCATTCGTTGTCCCCCATCATCGTCCGTATTTGACTCTGTTATAAGTGGTAGGTGATGTAGTGATTCATTGGAAGCATTCTGGGCAATAGGTCGTTGATCGGACTGCATTTTTAACCTGAACTGACCGATCAGCTGACGGAGATAGTCTGACTGGCACGACAACTCTTCCGCTGCGGCTGCACTTTCCTCTGCCCCGGCCGTGTTACGTTGTACTACCTGGTCAACTTGGGTCAGGCCATCGTTGACTTCACGGATTCCATTCGCCTGATCCTGTGATGCTGCAGCGATTTCGGCAACCAGGTCGGTTGTCTTGCTGATTCCGTTGACTATATCTTCCAGAGACTTAGATGTTCGGTATGCTATCTGGGCGCCATTCTCACCTTTGCGAACGGTTTCTTCGATCAGCTCTGCAGTTTCCTGCGCGGCTTTGGCACTACGAGCGGCAAGATTGCGCACCTCTTCGGCGACAACCGCAAATCCTTTGCCATGTTGTCCGGCACGTGCTGCTTCAACTGCCGCATTGAGTGCTAGCAGGTTGGTTTGGAAAGCGATTTCATCGATAGTTTTAATGATTTTGCTGATGCTTTGACCAGACTCATTGATCTCCTGCATGGCAACAACCATCTGCTGCATCTGGTTGTTCCCTTCGTTTGCGGCATTGCTGGCTGCGCTAGCGAGCTGATTGGCTGCAAATGCATTTTCAGCGTTCGTTTGAGTGCGACTGGCCAATTCATTTAAAGACGCACCAATTTCTTCGATAGCAGAAGCTTGTTCCGTCGACCCCAGAGACAAATTTTGGGCTGAATCGGAGACCTGGCTAGACCCTGAGTCTATCTGTTTACTGGCAAGGCTGATTTTGCCAAGGATCTCATTGAGTTTACCGGTCATGGAGCGCAGAGCAAGTCCGAATACATCCTGTTCAGAACTCAACAGGACTTCCTGGGTCAGATCTCCGTTAGCAATTGCTTCGGCCAACTTTGCTCGTTGTTGAAGGCTGTCAGCCATGCCATCAAGTGCCGTGGCAAGGGCACCGATCTCGTCAGTGCGAGGCAGGCACATGCGGTTAGATAGGTCACCGCTTTTGATCTTATTCGCGAAGTTCACCCCATTTTTTATGGCTGCAACTACTGGCCTGATCAGCAGAATGATAGTGACAATGAGGAGGATGACTACAACAACGCCGATTAGGCCACTTCTTATGTTCAGCTCTCTTATCGGTCCAAAGATGTCATTGGTTTCTGCTTCTGTGGCGACAAGCCATCCGGTTACCGGTTCGGTTCGAAATGAAATGAATTTTTCGATGTCGTTTTGGGTGTATATGAAACTCCCATTTTTCTGGGCAGTCATTTTTTGACCCCAGTCATAATTATTCAGGTTACTTTTGAGAATCAAATCCGAGTTGGGGTGTGCAGCGACCAGACCTGTACTGTCAGCCAGGAAGGCATATCCTTCGTTTCCTATTTTGATTGGGGAGATAGTTTCCTGTGAAAACTTGGTCATAGATACTGCCGCTCCCAGTATCCCAATAATCTTGCCATTGTCAATAATCGGAGTAGCAATGGCAAACACAGGCTCGCCCGTTACTTTACTTGCTATAATATCGCTTAAGCCCCGCTCACCTTGTCTGGCCTTTTTAAAATAATTCAGATCTTCCTGATCCTTTGAATCGATTTTTCCGACGAGCTGCGGGATAGATGCCGCAACAACCAGTCCTTCTTTATTGAATAGTAGAGCTGATTCAAAGTCGTCAAAACGCTTGATAAAATTAATAATATCTTTGTTTGTCTGCTCGTTATCCTGCTGTAGGTCTGACGCAGGTTTAAGCAACAGGTTCCTGATTGATGGCATTTCACTAAGGGTTTGATGTTTCTTTTTTAAATCGGTAATCCAGCGACCGATTTGCGTGGAAATGCTGCCAGTCGTGTCATCGAGCTCTTCACTGATGATTTTGTGAATAATATTGGACGTTGTTCTGGACGATAGAAGTCCTGACGCTGCAATCCCTATTATTATCAGAATAATGACTGGAAGAAGAATCCGTGACATGAGTGACATTGATCTCATCTTTTCCCCTTTTCATGGTATTAAAAAAACAAAAGTGTTTTCAGGTTGGTTCCGGCTATGGCTTCCTGTTTTTTGATAAAAGCCGATGACAGTGTGATGTTAATCATTTCTGTCATATAGCGATCTGCTGTGGCAGGAGCACCAACTCTCAGTCTTTTATATAGCGACTTTTGAAAACACCTTTTTGATAGTCCTCAAGACGCTTGTTGACGTAATTGACAACCTCCTGACCCGGCAGACCCATGCTTAAGGTTCTGTCTATGTAATTCTGTACGACAGGTTGCAGGGCTTTTTTGAGGAAAGGGATTTCCTTGTCGGGAACTGAGATAAGGGTATTGCCAAGAGTTTTGCTGTAAGCGAGACCTTGAAGCGCGGCTGAATCCCATGCCTGGCCATGCTGAATGGCCCATTCTGTGCTGAGTTGGTCGAATATCTTCTGAATGTCCGGACTGAGTCTGTTCCAGCTGTTCTTGTTCATGATGACATAGAGGCCGGCCGATTGTGCAAGCTGTGGGCAGACGATATCGTATTTGGCTATTTCAGCGAACTTCCAGTTCTGCCCGGCGGCAAAATCCCAGTAACCAGCGACGACATTATTTTCAAGCAAGGCGTTATAGAGCTTTCCCATGGGGAGTGACACAGGGGTTCCTCCCAGAGATGTGACTATCTGGTCGGCATAGCCACTGTAATGAACCTTCATGTCATGAAGATCCAAGGCGAATTGATCCGGCTTGATCATGCTGTGCAGATAGTGCGGGCCTGTTGCCATAAGATAGAGAACTTTGACGTTCTTGAATTCATCGGGACGGAATTTTTCATAGACCTCATTGATGATTGCCGTATTGACCTGTCCGTTTACAAAGCCTAAGGGCAAATCGATGAACTCCATCAAGGGAAAGCGACCACGTGTATATTCAATGACCGAAAAACCGATATCTACATAACCATGCTGCACGGCATTATATGTCTGAGGACCGCTGACCTTCGATTCACCGGGATAAAAATTTATTTTGACTTGATTGTTGCTGAGGGTTTCAATCCGTTCTATCCATTCTTTGATCAATTTGCTGTGTACATCTGATTCGATGTGATGCGCAACGTAGCTCAGTTCGACTGGCGCTGCTGAAACATAACTTGTAGAAAAAGTCAGAGACAGCAGTGTGATAAAGAAAAAGAGCACCTTTGGTAGCATATTTCTCCCCCCAATAATGGCAAAGTGTCTGGATCGTTTTTTTTTGTAATCGTTCATTGAATTGAAAATGTTCTCTTTTGGCTGATGTTGGCCTATGCCTGTAGAGATTCGGGATCATTTTGATACATGTGGCAGATATCTTCGTAAGAATGCGGACAGAGAAGTTTTTCTGATATGTGTTTCGCTGCAGACTTTATCTGGTGAATGGTCGTCTGATTCTGAAGCCGGTGTTTTCTGATATAGGGGGCAACGACAACGACACTGGCAATAGCACGGCCATTGTTGTCGAAGACAGGAGCTGCGATGGAGAACAGGTTTTTATCGTGATGACCATCGTCTATTGCGTAGCCGTTGCGGATGATTTCGTTATATTCCTTCTTGAGATCAATCCGGTTGAAGCGAACGTGAGCATATGTGGCGGAAGGTGCAACTTTGAACCAGTGACTGACCAGGCGCGGATGTGTATAGGCCGCTATGCACTTAGCTCCGGCATGAATCTGGGGGTAAACCCTGTCGCCGGTTGCAATGGAAACGGAAACCGAATTTCTGCAACGTGAAGCATAGGCCAGGAAGAAGTGGTCTCCGGATAATGTTTCAAAATGGACTGTCTCTGAAAGTTCATCGCGCAATCTGTCACAGAAGGTATGGGCAATGATGGAGCTTTGATCATTGAGGTTTTTGGTGATTGCTTTACTTAAGGCTGAAATCATCGGTCCCAGTTGATACTGTTTGGTCATCGGATCCTGATTGAGGTAGCTTTCCCTTCTCAGGGTCGTCAGTATTCTGCTTGTTGTCGCCTTGTTGAAATTGAGGCTGCTGGCCAATTCACTTGTGCCGATCGGTTTGTTGTTTTTGGCAAAATACGACAGAATGGCTAGAACCTTTTCAATAGCATTGAATTTTTCCTGTCCGCTTTCAATGTTCTCTTCCAACTGCATTTCTGTTCCGGTTTCAAACATATTTCATCCAGTCGTTTGTCTGATGTCTCATCTACCATCATACTGACATCGATTGTTTCTACGGTTTTGCTGATGAATTGCAGGCAGAGTAAGGTAAGGCGAGACAACTTAGTTGTCTCGCCTTGAAGGGGCATAGGCCTTAGCTTAAGCGCCTTTTTTTGCCAAAATCCTTGGTGCAGTCTCCTTGACAAGCAAGGAAAGAACAATACCGACAACCGGACCAATCAGGCAGATGATGAAAATGCTTGGCAGGCCGAAGCTCTTGGCAACGAAACCACCGATGATCGGAATACAGCCGCCGCCGAAGATTTCGCCGATACCGATGGTAACACCGGTTGAAGAAGCCATCAGGGTTGGTGGTACCGACTCGGCTGCCATTGGACCGACAGTCAGGCCGATCAGGCCCTGGCTGAAGAAGGTCAGCATGAACAGGATACCGAACAGTGCGCCCGGGTTAGGGCCGGCAGTTTTCAGCAGGTAGGTGAAAACCAACAGTAAGACACCGCCGATAAGAGCCATTTTTTTCCGGCCGATAAAGTCGGAGATCCCTGGAAGAACAACGGTGCCGAGCGCTGCGCCAAAACCGAATGCTGTGAGGACAAAAATCATCTGACCTTTGCTGAGGCCGAGAACGTCGATCAGGTAACTTGGCAGCAGGATTGCCAAAGTGATCTCACAGGCCAGCCAACCCATGACGATCAGAATATTCAGAGGAACGTTTTTGTATTTGAAGACATCAGTAAATTTATGCTTGGTGACATCGTGATTTGCTGTATGTTCTGACAGTTCCTGTGGTTTCACATCGCGCAGGACCTTGGCCATGAATATGGCGACGATGATGCCCGGAATGGTGACCAGAGCAAAAGCCCAGCGCCAATGCAGGCCCATGCTCAACAGCCAGCCGACAAAGATTGGAGCCAGTCCCATCCCCAGAAGCGGCATAGCCATTTGTTGTAAGCCGATGTTGAGACCCTGGCGGGAAGGTTTCGACGCTTCAACGGTAGCAATAATCCCCGCCGGAGTAAATGCGCCTTCGGAAACCCCAATCAAAGCACGGATTATGACCAGGCTGATCATGCTGTGGGCCAGACCGCTGACGCCTGCCAGAAGACTGAAAACAATGATTGAAGGGATAATGACTTTTTTGCGACCGACCTTGTCAGCCAGACCACCGGTAAAGAACGAAGACAGGCCCCAGGCTAAAGAGAGTGCACCGCCAATAATACCGATTGCCCCATAATCAAGGCCAAGTTCTTCTGCCATGAGTGGGAAGATCGGCATGATCATAAAGCGGTCAACACCGACGAATCCGAAAGCCAGCGCTAACAGTAGAATGGCCTTCCACTCGTAATTTGTGTCCCATTTCTGTGTTGATAAAGTTGAATTGTCCTTTTTAACTGCGGCGACGCCACCAGCCATAATGGTTCTCCTTTTCTAAACTCATCATTTTGTTAGTTTGAATAAAAGTATCGCGTTGAAATGTTGTGGCAGAGTAGTAATGCCGATTGTTGAGTTCTGTTTCCTCCTTTCAGTCTTCTGTCAATAAGAGTTAACACTTAGTCATTTAAATTAACTTTCATTTAAATTTCAGGCCAAATGGATCTCTGCTGAAGAGAACACCGACATGTTCTTTTCAATAACTTTCCTGTCCAGGTTGTGACCGATGAAAACTAGCCTGTTCATTTGGTCGTTATCCGGCCATTCGTCAAGTTCTACGAATGGATGAAAAATGTTCTGAACGCCGTGAACGAGTACAGGGGTGGGATAGCCTTCAATTCTGACAATTCCCTTGATTCGAAGGATGCTGTCCCCGGTGTCGTAGACCAGGTCTTCAAGAGTTTCGAGCAGGGATTCAGCGCTTAATACCCGCTCAGGGTAAATTGTCAGACTGTTGATATCGGCGTCGTGTCCAGTCTGTACGTGATCATGGTCACAGCCGCAATCATGGTGATGTTCATGGGAGCAGTGACAGTGTTCTTCGGTCTGCTCA
Organism: Geopsychrobacteraceae bacterium; assembly: GCA_963677215.1. Taxonomy (GTDB): domain Bacteria; phylum Desulfobacterota; class Desulfuromonadia; order Desulfuromonadales; family Geopsychrobacteraceae. The sequence goes on along the minus strand of OY781919.1, from coordinate 3,396,355 downwards.
TTCTCGGCGCTTCGTGCTTTATCAAAATCCTGGTTGTGACCCTGAAGATCTGTAAAGCCTAGGCTCAGCTTGCGAGAGGTTGAGGGGTGCTCGGAAGCGATAAAAAGATCTTCTGGGCCACAAATTTGAGATGCCTGTAATTGTCTGGCGTGAGGATTCAGGTTTTTGAGCTGTGATTTGAGTACTGCTGAGCTTTTGTCATCAGTCAGATCCTGTTTGGTGAGAACCAGCAGGTCTGCCAGCAAGACCTGCTTTTGCCAGATAGCATTGCTGTCGCTGGTTTTCTGGCCAAGAACAGAATCGATCAGGCAGATCACGCCGTTCAGGTAGAATTCCTCCATGACCAGTTTATCGGTCATCAGGATCTGAGCTATTGGAGCAGGATCAGCCAGGCCTGTAGTCTCAATAATGATATGATCAAATGGAGGTATAACCTCTGCATCGCGCTGGGCGTAAAGGTCCAGGAGCGTAACCTGAAATTCTCCTCTCAAGGTACAGCAGACGCAACCAGACTCCAGGAGCACGACATCATCAGTTAACTGTTGGGTGATGAGATGATCAATGGCCACGTCACCATATTCGTTGATGAGCACCAGGCAATTTTCCATCTGGCCGGTTTTCAGGAGTCTGTTCAGCAGTGTTGTTTTGCCACTGCCAAGAAAGCCGGTAATAATTGTGACCGGAATTCTGTCGCTGAAGTATGACATCAGTTATGGCCTGTTCCTTTCTGCGTTGCTAAAATTCGTTCCAGTGAAACCTGTTCGCCGGGGGCAAACACCGCGATGTTGGAGTTTTCTCGGCCAGATAACATGACGCTGATAAGATGGTCGGTTCCTGTCAGTTCTGTATACTCGAGTCCGAACAAATCGGCTTTTTCCTTCACATAGTTTTCGTCTGAAAGTGATCCCTGATCTTCAGGGATTACGATGTGTGCCAGACGGTGGTAGTGACCAAGCATTTTTTTGGTCAGCCGTTCGGCTCGTTGTTGTCCGTACCTGTTGACCATTGTGGTGTATTCATCGAAAACCGAACCTTTGCCATCACCAATCCAGCCTTTACACATGAAGTATGTTCCAGGGTGGGCGAGGGCGTATTCTCGTTGTTTGCACTGGTCACCCATGAAGATGCCGATGCAGTCATCCGTTGCAAAAAGGATGATTCGTGAATGCATACTCCTGAGTCCGACGACAGATTGCGAACAGAGTGCGTAGCCAAGATAGATGTCGTCATAATCGCCGTCTGCAATGTTGATGGCTTGTTGCAGTTCATTGCGTAAAAGCTCAGGTCTGACATGCAGGCTGATGTCATAGCTGCGGATTTCGGTTTCTTCTGACGCATATCTTCTGAAGAAATGCTCGAGTGCCTTGCAGGTAATAATGATTGATGACCTGTTGTTCATTGCGCACCTGGCTGAAATTGATTGCAGCGAATAAAGGTTTTCTGAAATCCGGGTTGTGAGGCCAGTTCGACATATTCAATGCTCTGCGCCAGGGTTTCGAAACCTTTACGCAAAAGATGGCTGGTAAGCAGGCGGGCAATACCGTGCTGGGCTGCGTTGCCTATCTGGTGAATCTTTGAGCGTTCCATGTCGGGCAGCATGCCGATGTCTATCGCTTCGTCCAGGTCGATAAATGCGCCAAATGTTCCGGCGATATAGAGTGCTTCGAGTTGTCCGGCTTCTATTCCGGCTTTATCCAGCAGTAGACTCAGTCCTGTCATAATGGCTCCTTTCGCCAGTTGCACAGCTCTGACGTCTCGCTGAGAGAACACCACAGGCAGGGATTCTTGTTGCTGGTCATAGAGTACAAATTCGCGACTGCTTGCCGTTTCACGAATATGGGCTGATTTCAGTTGCAGCCGGCCTCGTTTATCAATCAGACCGTTGCGGCTGAGATTGGCTGTTATAGAGATGATCCCTGATCCGCACAGGCCAATAGGCTGCTGGTCATCGATGGTTGAAAGTGACAAGGATTCATCCTGCAGCAGGACATGCTCAATGGCTCCTGCTTTCGCCCGCATGCCACAGCTGATATGGCCCCCTTCGAGTGCAGGGCCAGAGGCGCAGGACGCACTGTAGATCTTGCCATCGAGATAAAGGGCTATTTCACTGTTGGTGCCGATGTCGATCATCGCCCAGCAAGATTCGCGGGTCTTTGACATGACATCGCACAGGGCCGCGATGTGATCGCCACCGACAAAGCCAGCGACATTTGGCGGTGTGTAGATAGTTGCGTCAGGAGCAAAATGAAGCCCGAGCTTTTCTGCCGGGATTTCCAGAGAGCGAGTCACCTCGGGAGTGTAGGGGGCGCAAGCGAGATTTTCGATCGACAAACCATGAAGCAGATGGTGCATGACCGTATTGCCAGCCACGGCAATGGCGCAGATATCCTCTTGGCGATCACCAGCCAGAGCTCTGGCCATTTTGTCAATTGCACTGACTACGGCATCCTGTAGCTGAAAGATGCCATCTTCATGATTCTTGACAAAGTCCATACGGCTGATGACATCGGCGCCGTAATAGACCTGTGGGTTGGTTAGCCCCGTCTTGCCAATGATCATGCCACTGGCAAGGTCTATCAACATCATTGACAGGTTGGTTGTCCCTAGGTCGAGGGCGATTCCCAGCGGCGCTGTTTTCTTATTCGAATAGACCCGTCCATTGACATCTACCCAGCCTTGCTGCCGCTGGTCCCATGAAACAAGGTGATCCATGATGGCGGTCAGGTCTGAGGGCGACTGTTCCTGATGACTCTTTTCCGGGTTTTGGTTGTGGCACGGCAGCAGCACGGTGCAGGCGCGGGTCATTATCGTTGAGCAAGCTCTTCTCCAGCCTTGCTGCAGCTCTTCTTCACTTAAGTCGCGCTTTTCACTGGCGGATGGTTCAGGTGCGCCATCATTGCAGATCTTGACCAAGCAGGATCGACAGCGGCCTGATCCACCGCAGGCGGACTCAAGCCACAGTCCGTTGTCTCTGGCCAGGGTCATCAGCGTTCGGCCGGGATCGGTTTCTACACTGATCCCGGCCGGTAAGAAGGTTATGAGTTCTTTGATGCTCATTTACCGATCCGCGTTGAATTTATCCAGCTCTGCAAAAAAACGATCAATGTTCTCAATGGGGGATTTCGGTGGAATGTCACAGCCGGATGACAGAATGAAGTTTGGGTACTCCTTCATTTCATCAAGCAGTTTGGCCGTAGCTTCGCCAACCATGTCCGGTGTTCCGACATTGAACAGGCCGGCCGGGTCAATGTTGCCGGCAACCAGGATATGCTCTGGAACCTGTGGCATAATGTCGGTCATTTTGACGATGTTGCCGATATGGAACATGAAAGCACCGGTTTTCAGCATCGAACTAATCTGCTTGACGGTGTTTCCGCAGTTGTGGAGGATGATGCCGAAATTTTCATCCTGGAATTCTTCAACCAGCTCGGTGACATAGGGGGTTGAAAATTCTTCGATACCGGCTGGAGAGAGCAGCCCGGCCAGAGGTTCAGCCATGACGACGCCGGCAATCCCCGTTTCCTTGATCGCTGCTATGTAGATTTTCAGGAATTCATTGGCTTTTTTAAGTACGGCATGGACAACCTCGGGGCGCCGTCGCGTAGCCATCAGGGCTTTGTTGATGTCGAGCAGGCGTCCGGCCAGTGAGAAAGAACCGATACAGCCGCCAAAGACGGGACGATCTGGAACCGCCTCTTTAGCCAGTTGCATCCCTCTGACATATTCCGCACACCGGGTTCCTTCGATCTTTGGAACGCTGAGGGCTTCTGCTGATTCAAGATCGGTAACCAGGGCTCCGATTGCCGCAGGGATCTCGTCTTCCGGGAAAATGATCTTGGCGCCAAAAGCTTCGGCTTCTACTGACAGATCCATCAGAGTGACAGAGCCGAGGGTTTTGTACTTTTTGGCCAACGCTGAAATCATTTCCGCCTGAGGCTCAGCCTTGGTCACGACGTCATGCAGTTTGATCCCGGTCAGATCAAGACCCGGGTAGGTCATAACCGGCAAGGCTTGAACTTTAGGATTGTTGAGAATCTGTTTGGTAAATTCTGAAACGTTCATTATTGAAGTCCTTTTTGTACCATGTGTTTTGCATGCCCATTCCCCGCTTGCGGGGAATGGGCTCATATCAATATAAGAGGGTCAGGACCCGAATTCGTGCGTAGCCAGGACGTATGCTTCAGCATTCGCTTTCGGCGTGTTAAATGGCATATCGCAGCCGGTGTTCATGATCAGTCCGTCTTTGCCCAGGTCATTGATCAGGTTTTTGACATAGTTACGGACGTCTTCCGGAGTGCCCATGGCCAGAACTGAGGCTGGAACATCACCCATGAAGGCAAGATGATCACCGATTATTTCACGCGCTTTGCGGATGTCGGTTTGACCATCGGTTGAAACGATACAGCTGTGTTTCGGGAATTCGAGGAAGCGATGAATCTCACGATCCCAGTTTGCATCGACGTGGAGTACACAGGTGACACCGGCAGCTGATACGCGTTCAATCAGTTGCTTGTAAAGTGGCCAGGCGAACTCATTGAACAGTTTTGGGTTACAGAACGATGGGGCGATACGCCAGCCACCAGCCCAGACACCTGGGATACCGGTGATTTCAGGAATCTGGGTGCCGATGTTGACCCAGTAGTCCATGCCCATCTCAAGCACTTTTTTAACTTTTTCCGGCATTTTGTAGCAGTCGCGGAAAAATTTACTCATTGAGCGACCACCCGAGACAGCTTCGAATGGGTGCTCGGTGACGGCACAGCAGACAGCGTAGTAACCGCGTTCCTGATAGCGCTGCTTAAGGGTCGGTACGTTCTTCTGCATCCATTCCTGGTGAATAGCCCAGAGCTCAGGGTTATGAATCTGAGGACGGATTTTTTCAACAAAGGCTTCCCAACCGTTTTCAATGATGAAATCATAATCTTCGACCTTCATGATTTCTTCTTCTTTGACCTGGTAGAGTTCGTCTTCCGGCAGCTCATAGCCCGGAACCGATACCTTGCTCCAGAACTGCTCGGTGAGCAGACATGGGAAACAGCCAGCCTGGGTTGTGTTGATGCCATCGACATCAGCCACGGCGTTAAGAGCATCCATAGCATCAAGCGATGCCTTCAGGGCAGCATCCGGGTCACAACAAAACTTGGCCTGGGACAGTCCTTGTGATTTCGGAGCATATCCTGGTCCTGAAAACAGGAAGGGGACACGGTCATTCTTTTCAAATTTGATAGCCTGCTGAATACGCTGTGCGCGTTCGGCATAAAGCTGGTCTTTATTGTTTGACATTGGGATCTCCTTCGATGGCAGCGCTTACGCAGCCCATTTCTTGGCAAATTCAACAGGCTTCTGGGCGTTGGTCGACCAGTCATCAGCACCAACAAGCTTGCAGACATTGGCATCGACAGGGCCGCCGCCGATCATGACCTTGACACTGTCACGCAGACCTTCCTGCTTCAGGAGTTCGATGGTTTCTTTCATGGAGTCGAAGGCCAGGGTGAGCAGGCCGGACATGCCGACGATTGTCGCTCCAGATTCCTTGACGGCATCGATAAAATTCTGTGGTGGAACATCGACACCAAGATCGACGACTTCAAAGTTTGCAGCTCTAAGCATATTGACGACGATATCTTTGCCGATATCGTGGATATCGCCTTTTACAGTGCCCATGACAATGGTTCCCGCCTTGGTAGAACCTTCAGCCGCCGGAAACGCTTCTTCCAGGATGGCGCAGATGTCGGTGAAGATTTCACCGGACATCATCAGGTCGGAGACATAGTATTCCTCGCGGGTATAGCGATTACCGACTTCCTCCATCGCAGCCTGGCAGTACCCGAGAATTTCAACTCCAGAGACGCCAGCTTCGATCATGCTTTTGACTTGTTCGATTGCGACCTCATCATCCAGGTCGGCAATTGCATCAATCAGGGTTTGCTTGTCCATCGTTTCTCCTTTCTTTCTGCCATTTTCCATGGCCGTTCATTTCAGGGGTGAGTGACGAAAACGAATTCAATCGAATCCGGGTAGTAAACACAAAACGTATATAAACGTTGTGCAATATAAGCGAACGTTCTCTTAACTGAGTGAACGTTTAGCAAAGTAAACATGCGTTCATTTAAAAAATCAAGAAAAAAATTTGAGGGATTTCATAACGAATTTAAGTGACTTAGCCGATAAAAGAAGTTGGCAAGAGCATTGTTTGTATTCATGAAGTGGGATAGGAATAGTAATAAATGCGAATCGAACGCTGTTATATGGTGGCAATTTTCTGGTGTGGTATTGCGACTAAAATTAAAAGAGCTGGTTGAGCCTGTATTAAACAAAAGGCAGACTTGCGATGTTTGGGGGGGCTGGCAAGATTTTTAACAGCAGATTTTAGGGTGTCTCTGCCGACTGTGGAAGGAATGGTAAAAAGCCGCAAGATATCGTAATTTGTCTTGCGGCTTTTTGGGATGAAACTTTATGAAGTTGCCGATGAATTAATAACGCAGGAAGCGTATATTTTTTTCAGTCGACTCTTTGGGGCCAAAGATTTCGTTCAGGAGGTTGTTGAGGGCTTCTGAGTGAGCGTACTTCTTGACCGCTTCATCGGTTAGTCCGGTACCGCGAAGAGCATAGGTCACCATTGAATCTATAAGGGACCTCTCATCTCCGACGTAATTGAAGAGCTTAAGTCCGGCCATGTGCAGAATGCGGATGGCCATTGCCAGATGGTGGGTGAACCAGAGTTTGTTGCCGGGGAAGACCAGTTGTTCGTGAAGGTCGCCAGCTTCGTAAGCTTTTTCGTAGCAGGCGTTCCATATCGGCAGCAGGTCAGTTTCATATTTGTGGAAGGTTGCCTGGGCAAAGTCTGCATTTTCAAGAAGACTGTAGGTGAGCAGCCTCTCGAAGATCTTCTGATCATCTGAGTGGCCTGGAACTTCTGTCATGATCATTAATGACAGCGAGTAGATGATTTTAACCAGAGTTTCAGTCGATGGCTCAAGGCTGCCCAGGAACTCACAGAGTGCGTCAACCTGGTCGTCCAGATAAAAGTAAGCTTCCTTGTAGAGTTCTTCCTTGTTGGTGAAATGCTGGTAAATTAATGATTCTGAGATCTGAGCCGCACGGGCAATATCGCGCATCGAGGCGCCATAGTAGCCTTTCATGGAAAACTCACGGCGGGCAGCCTCTTTGATAGCCTGCTTTCTCTCTTCGCCGTTCATCCTTCTTTTTATTGCCATTAAAATTCTTCCGTAAGGTTATGTGTGGTTGTGTATATTAACAGTAGATCATATAATTGAACTATTGTTAACATACTTTAGCACATTCTGGCGATTAGGCAAGATTGTTTCGTATGGAGAGGCATGGTTCCAATATTTGGAATCATGCCTCTATGATGCTAATTTACAGATTATAATGCCTGTTGGTAGATTGATTGACCGGAGGCAGATAGTATCTGGTGAAGATTGACAACGTTGCCAAAGATCAGTATCGCCGGGCGCTCGGCATTTTCAGCAGCGACTGGCAGATTGAGCAGATCGGTCACTATGACTTTTTGATCCGGTCGCGATGCGTTCGAGACAATCGCTACCGGTAGTGTTGGCGATATGCCGGATTTGAGGGCTGCGGTGCTGATCTCACTGGCAAAGCTCAGTCCCATCAGCACGACAGTTGTATGATTCGGGATCTTGAGCAGAGGAAACCATTCCTCGTTAAAGTGATTACCTGCCAGGTGAGCCGAGACGATAGACAGGTGAGTTGCATAGCCGCGTGCCGTTGCAGGGATTCCTGCACAGGCCGGGCCGGCAATTGCCGAGCTGATACCACTGACAACCTCGACACGAATATCACGTTGAGTAAGATATTCCGCTTCTTCCGAGCCTCGGCCAAAGATGTAGGGGTCGCCGCACTTGAGACGGCCAATTGTGTAGCCCTGCAGGGCTTTCTGGTAGAGAAGTTCGTTGATGTCTTCCTGTTTGTAGCTATGACAGCCCTTTTGTTTGCCGACAGATATTTTTTCCGTTGAATCAGGGATCAACTCCAGGATTTCATCAGTCAGCAAGTGATCATACAGGACAATATCAACCTGCTTGATCAGCTTGTAGGCTTTCAGGGTGAGCAGGTCTGGGTCTCCGGGACCGCAGCCGATCAGGTAGACTTGGGGGAAGGCCCTACGGCATTCCTGTTCAGTTTCCTTTGCATCGATGTGTCCATCCAGGCGATCTGCGCTTTTCTCGTCAGTCAGAAATTCAATCTCAGTTGGGATGAATTTGGCAATTTTATCTCGAACCATCCTGCTGATGGTTGGACTGCTGCCGCAGGTCGAAATTGAAATCTTCAGATCGCCTACGTTGGTCTGGGCGCAAAAATAAAAATCACTGGCCTGTCTGTCCGAGCAGCAGTTGAGTAGGTATGAATAGCTTTGTTTCGCACTTTGGAGCTGTTTCAGTACCTGGTCGTTACCGGTTGCGTCAATGACCAGATCCTTGCCTGCAAGGTCTTCTGTTGTGAAATTCCGCTCATCAATTCTTGTGGCAATTGCACGCAGATCGTCACAAACGGCTGGCGCAACGACATTGATATTCAGGGAATTTTTCAGGAGTGCCTGTGCTTTGAGTAGTGCAGTTTTCGATCCGCCAATAATCAATACATTAGGGTTGGTCAAAAGGACGGGCAGTGATTTGTTGTTCATTTTATAGCCTTTAATAAAGGCAGGGTCAGGCTCGTATGGTAGGTTGCAGAATGTCGTGTTTCAGTGTTTCCTGAACCTAGCTTTCGCTGCATAAATCCCCTGCGAGAGAAAGTTAAGCAGTACAGCAGGTTCCTGGCTTCTGAAGATAGGAATAATGCCCTATTGCTTATCTTCAGCTACAGTGGTGGGTCCGCCCTTGACTTTCACAAGGTTCCCTTTGAATCCTGACGGAACTGTACAGCTTCATTAAACTACACTTTTTCTGACGAAGAAACAATATCTAAAAGTCTTATAGATGTCTATAGTAAAAAATCTGTTTACTTTTGAGCTAAAGTTTGCATAATTCCAATCAGGTGTTGCCTGTTTTAACAGCATACCATAAGATTTAACGATTGACTGTGTGAGGAAGGCGGTGAAAATCCGTCACGGACCCGCCACTGTAACCAGGTCACTGGAAGTCAGACACTCACCCTTCAATTCATTGTGATCGATACTTCGTGGATCGAGCTTAAGGTCACATTATAACATAGAAGAGCAGCTGGGTTAAAAACGGAATCCTGTCGCCTCTAAGGGCACAGGATTTTTCTATTTTCAGGGGCCATGAAGTGCGCCATCCGGAGGATTTTCATGATTTACGTCAGTGGTGGTTGTCGCAGTGGCAAAAGTTCCTTTGCGCAGAATCTGGCAGAATCAGGTACGGGCTCAAAGGCTTACGTTGCGACCTGTCCGCGTATTGACAGTGAAATGGATGAGAGGATCCTGAAACATCAGCAGGATCGTGAGGGCGCCGGCTGGACAACGGTTGAGGAGCCCTGCGATCTAGCTCAAGCCGTCAGGACGGTTTGTGATTTCGACATTGTTTTGATTGACTGCCTGACCCTGTGGGTAAACAACCTCCTGTATCGGGCGGAACAACAGGGGACTGAGCTGACGGAAGAGCTGATATCCGAAGAGTGCGACAGGGTGATTGCCGAGTGTTATAAGCACAGAGGTCAAATCATTCTGGTCACCAATGAAGTCGGGATGGGGCTGGTTCCGGAGCATGCTTTGACACGTCGATACCGGGATCTGATAGGACGTTGTAATCAGAAGTTTGCTGGAGCAGCAGATGAGGCTTTCTTTGTTGTTTCCGGACTGCCGCTTAAGCTGAAGTAGATACTAAAAAACAACGAATAAACGAGAGGTTATATGTCATTACTTCAACAAACGATTGAACAGATTGATCCGCAAAATGCAGAAACTCGTAACCAGGCCAAATCACGCCTTGATCAATTGATCATGCCGCATTGGGCGCTTGGCAGGTTGATGGATATGGCTCTCGATCTGGCCGGTATGACCGGCTCGATGAAGCCACCGGTTGCGCGCAAAAAGATTGTCGCAATGGCTGGAGATCACGGTATTGCCAAAAGCGGAGTCAGTCTTTTTCCGCAGGAAGTTACTGTTCAGATGGCCCAGGGTTTTATAGCCGGCGTTGCCGGCGTCAGTGTTTTGTCCCGTCAGGCTGGCGCCGAGGTTGTCTTGGTCGATATGGGGATTGCCGGAGAGATGGATGAAAAGACGGCTGCTGCTATCATCGATCGCAAAGTGGCCCGGGGAACGAACAATTTCGCTGAAGGTCCGGCGATGACCCGTGAGCAGGCCATCCAGGCCCTCGAGGCCGGGATTGAAGTTGCCCTGGAACTGGCTGATGACACAGACGTTTTTGGAACGGGCGAGCTGGGAATCGGTAATACCTCTCCGAGCAGTGCCATCGTTTCCACGCTCTGTAATATTTCTGTTGCTGATGCCGTCGGGCGTGGAACCGGTCTGGATGATGACCAGATGAAACATAAAATCCAGGTCATTGAAAAGGGGATCAAACTGAATAATCCGGATCCTGACGATCCGATTGATGTGCTGGCCAAGGTCGGTGGCTTTGAGATTGCCGGTATTGCCGGCTTGATTCTTGGTGCCGCCCTGAAGAAGAAGCCGGTTATTGTTGATGGTTTTATTTCGACTGCTGGAGCGTTGATCGCCGCAAAAATCTGTCCGACCGCCTGTCAGTACATGTTCAGTGCCCATCGCAGCGTTGAAAAAGGACAGGCCGCAGCGCTTCAGGCGCTTGGCAAGGAGCCTTTGCTCGACCTCAATTTCCGCCTCGGTGAGGGGACGGGGGCAGCGGTTGCCATGAACCTTGTCGAGGGTGCCGTTGCCATCCTGACTGAAATGGCAACTTTTGAAGAAGCTGCTGTTTCTAAAGCTTAAGCAGGGACGACGATGATCCGCAGTTTGCAGCCAATATTTTCCGCTTTGCGCTTTCTGACCATCCTGCCTGTGCCGGAGAGTTGGTGTGGTGATCTTGACAGCTTCAAGAAGAGCGCGAACTGGTATCCCGTTGCGGGATTGGTCCTGGGGATACTGGCTGCATGCTGCGATTATTTCCTGCGCATTATCCTGCCGGTTCCAGTCGCGTCTTTTTTTACTCTGGTGTTCATTGTTGCTCTGACCGGTGCGTTGCATCTCGACGGACTTGCAGACAGCGCTGATGCTTTCTTCAGTGGTCGTGACCGGGCCCGCATGCTTGAAATCATGAAGGACAGCAGCTCCGGACCGATGGGCGTTATCAGTCTGGTCCTGCTGCTACTCGGTAAATATATTTTGTTGATTTCGCTACCAGATGCATTGCGTTTTCAGGCGTTGGTCATGATGCCTGTCTGTGGCCGCTGCGCTGTCGCCTTTATCAGCGCGCGTCTGACCTATAGCCGGGCTGAAGGTGGAACCGGGGCTTTTTCCCAGGACAAGAACGATCTGTCCCGGCTGACTATTGCCTGGATCGTTTTGATCGTTATGTCGCTGCTGCTGTTCGGTCTGAGTACTGGAGTCATCACAATCATTACCGTGCTTGCGGTGTCTTTCCTGCTGGGACGCTATTATCTGCGTAAAATCGGTGGTTATACAGGAGATATTCTTGGAGCAACAACTGAAATTGTTGAACTTGTTCCAGCGATCCTCGTCATTATGCTGAAACACCTTGGGGGTATGTGATGGAACGACACGGTGGTAATCTGTTATCGGCAGCGCAGCAGTCTGGCTGTCAGGTTGGCGAGCTTCTCGATTTCTCAGCCAATATCAATCCTCTTGGTTTTCCTGAATGGCTGCGTCCGCTGATCAGTTCACAGATCGAGATGATCTATCATTACCCAGAGCCCGGGGCCGCAACCCTGGTTCAGGCCATTGCCAAGGCAAACGAGCTCCCTGCGGAAAAAATTATAGCAGCGAATGGCGCAAGCGAACTTTTGAACCTGTTGCCAGCAGTACTTGATTGCCGCCGCGCCGTAATTCCGGTTCCCAGCTATGTAGATTACCAGCAGTCAGCAGAGCTTGCCGGCCTGGATGTTGTTCCGTTGCCGTTATCCGAAGATACAGAGTTTGCGATCGACTTTGTACAGCTTGATGCCGTTCTTGAAGCCGGTGACCTGGTTATTATCGGCCAGCCGAACAATCCGACCGGGCAGATCACTGCCCCTGAATCGCTTCTGGAGCTCATCAGCCGTCATACTGACGTCTGGTTCGTTCTCGATGAATCCTTTATCGATTTCTGTCAGCAGTCCTATTTGTCACTGCGCCACAACATGCCGAAGAACCTTATCATCGTCCAGTCGATGACCAAATCCTGGGCGATCCCGGGCCTGCGTCTTGGTTACGCGATTGCTAACGCTGATATTATCGAAGAGCTCAAGCCGCTGTTGTCGCCCTGGACTGTAAATTCCCTGGCCCAGGCTGTTGGCATAAGGGCGATGGAGGACAGCGATTTTCTTGTCCAGACGAGAACGGAGGTTGCCAGGCTGCGCCAGCAATTGATGCAGTGTCTGAGCGCTATCGCTGGTTTGAAAGTTTTTCCCGGTGAGGCGAACTTTCTGCTTATAAAACTGGAGAAAGCGGGGCTGACAGGAGAGTCTTTGTCTCGGCAGATGCTTAAACAGGGCATCATGATCAGGCGCTGCTGTAATTTCGAGGGGCTTGATGACAGTTTTATCCGTATTGCAGTCCGTACGGAAGAAGAGAATGAGCAGCTGTGTCAGGCCTTCGAGCAGCTCTTTGGTTTGCCGAAACCCGATGGCATTGTGCGCAAAAAACCGGCACTGATGTTTCAGGGCACCGGATCGAACGCTGGTAAAAGTATTCTGACCGCGGCCTTGTGCCGGATCCTGCAGCAGGATGGGGTCAGTGTCGCGCCGTTCAAGGCCCAGAACATGTCGCTCAATTCCTGCGTCACCTTTGCTGGTGGTGAAATGGGGCGTGCCCAGGTCCTGCAGGCCCAGGCCAGCCGTCTCGACCCTGACGTACGGATGAATCCGGTCCTCCTCAAGCCGAGCAGCGCGACCGGTTCCCAGGTTATTCTCCAGGGCAAGGTTTACGAAACCATGGATTTCCGCGACTACGCACTGCGGCGTGAACAGATCTTTGCCGAGGTCAAGGATTGTTATGACAGCCTTTCCTCTGAACACCAGGTCATGGTGCTCGAAGGGGCTGGCAGCCCTGCTGAAATCAACCTGAAAAAACGCGATATCGTCAATATGAACATGGCGCGTTATGCCGACGCCAAGGTTCTTCTGGTCGGGGATATCGATCGTGGCGGCGTGTTTGCCTCATTTGTTGGTTCGATGGAACTGCTCAGCGAATGGGAGCGTAAGCTGGTCGCCGGTTTTGTCATCAACCGTTTTCGCGGTGATGCTACGCTTCTTGATGAGGCCCTGGTCAAAACGACGGCTCACAGTGGCAAGCCCTTCTTCGGTGTCATTCCCTACCTGACCAAGCTGGGACTGCCGGAAGAGGATTCCGTTGACTACAAGGATGGCCGTCTTGAAACGCTAAGGCCGGCAGGCGAGGTTCTCGATATCGCTCTGATCGACCTTCCGCATATCTCAAACTTCACCGATTTCGACGCCTTAAGAATTGAAGATGATGTTCATCTGCGCAAGGTGACTTCGGTTTCTGAGTTAGGGCGTCCTGATGCCATCATTCTGCCTGGCAGCAAGAATGTCATCAATGATCTCGCCTATCTGAATGAAACCGGCCTGGCCGCGGCGATTCAGCGACTGGCCGCTTCTCAGTCGATAGAGGTTGTCGGTGTCTGCGGAGGTTACCAGCTATTGGGTAAGAGGATTCACGATCCACATGGTATCGAATCGACCGGGCTTGATTGCCAGGGCTTGGGCCTGCTTGATCTGGAGACAGAACTGGCGCCACAGAAAACGACGACCAGCTGCCAGGCACGCCATCTGCTCTCTGGACAGGAATTGCGCGGTTATGAGATTCACCATGGCTTGAGTACGGGGGATGCCGTGATTCCGCTGGTAGAGCGTCAGGATGGCGTTGTTCTTGGGCATGCCAATGGTCAGAATGAGAGGATCTGGGGAACTTATCTGCATGGTGTTTTTGATGCTGACGGCTTCAGGAGATGGTTCCTGGATCGCCTGCGTGAACGGCGTGGCTGGCAACCGGTTGGAGAGGTAAGGGCGGTGTACGATCTGGAACCGGCTCTCGACAGGTTGGCAGATCATGTTCGTAATCATATTGATATGGACCGAATCTATCGACTTCTGAACCTATGATTCCATTGTCGCTGCAAATAATCCTGGCGCTGTTCCTTGACCTGCTGCTTGGTGATCCGCGCTGGCTTCCCCATCCGGTCTGTGCTCTGGGCTGGTTGGCGCAGCGCCTTGAAGGTCCGCTGCGAAGCCGTTTGCCGCTGCGCCAGGCCGGAATTACGGCGGTTGTGCTGGTTGTCGTTGTTAGCGTTGTCTGCGTGCTTGTCATCCAGACAGTCGCTGCGCTGATCAACCCCCTGGTGGGGGATCTGGCCAGTATTGTGCTGCTCTACAGCTGCTTTGCCACGCAGAGTCTCAGGCAGCATGCTCTGGCTGTGTTCCGTCCACTGCAGCGGGGAGATCTGGACGAAGCACGCAAAAAAGTCAGCTGGCTGGTCGGCCGCGATACTGATCAGCTCGACGAAGCTGAGGTCACGCGTGCTACGGTAGAAAGTGTCGCTGAGAACACCGTCGACGGTGTGACTGCTCCATTGATCTTTGCCTTGATTGCCGGTGCGCCGGGGGCATTTTTTTACAAAGCGGTCAACACACTCGACTCGAATTTTGGCTACAAGAACGAACGTTATCTTGAGTTCGGCTGGGCAGCAGCCCGTTTTGACGATCTGGTCAACTTTATCCCGGCCAGAATCTCGGCTCTGCTGGTGATTCCCGCTGCGCTGATCTGTCATCTGGACTGGCGGGGCAGCTGGAGAATCTTCCGCCGTGATCGTCATAATCACCCAAGTCCCAACGGCGGTCAGATTGAAGCGGCTATGGCGGGTGCGCTCGGGATCCGGCTCGGCGGAGAAAACAGTTATTTCGGTAAGAAATCGTTCCGGCCCTATATGGGGGATGGCGTGAATTCGCTGAACGGTACGCACATTCAATTGACGATTCGTCTGATGGTTGTAACCACTTTAATTGTTGCGGTTTGCGGACTGGTTATTCGCGGACTGCTCTAAGGGGTTAAAAAAGGTATGGCAAAAAATATCCTCATTTTCACCGGCAACGGCAAGGGTAAGTCGACTGCGTCCTTCGGCATGGCGATTCGTGCTTATGGTCATGGGCAAAAGGTCAGAATTCTGCAATTCATGAAAGCGGATTCAAGTACCGGAGAAGTCGTAACCCTGGGAGATAAGCTCGGTATTGAGATCAGGCAGCTTGGGCTTGGCTTTGTTCCCAAGCCAGATCATTTCGCTTACCCGGACCACCAGGCTGCTGCTCAGAAAGGGTTGGCGCTTGCCAGCCAGGAGATGACCGCTGGGAATTGCGATCTGCTGATTTTGGACGAAATCTGCGGGACAATCTCTGCCGGTTTGCTGGATGAGGATGAGGTCATAGCTGCCGTCAAGCAGTCGCGTGACGATCTGAATATCGTCCTGACCGGTCGTCATGCCAGCGAACGACTGATCGCATTGGCTGATACTGTGACTGAAATGGTTCCTCACAAACATGCGTTGCAAAATGGCATACCGGCGCGCGAAGGGGTTGAATACTGATGGCTGGACAGGTTCCCCGTATCCTGATCGCTGGCACTCAGAGCGGGGTCGGCAAATCAACGATCAGCCTGGCACTTGTTGCAGCACTGCGGCGTCGTGGGCTCAGGGTTCAGACCTTCAAGGTTGGTCCCGATTACCTTGATCCCGGGCATCTGACCAGGGTTTCAGGTCGTCCATGCTACAACCTCGACAGCTGGATCTGTGATCCCGGTTATCTGCGTCAGCTCTTTGCCGATGCGACAGCGGATTGTGATTTTGCTCTGGTCGAGGGCGTTATGGGGCTTTATGACGGCAGCAGCTCGTCGAGTCTTTCCGGCAGCAGCGCTGAGGTTGCCGCATTACTCGATATTCCGGTTCTGCTGGTGGTCAATAGTCATGGTATGGCCCGCAGCCTGGCCGCCCTGGTTCAGGGCTATAACGGTTTCGATCCGGCGGTGCGCATGGCCGGTGTACTGGCTAACCGCTGTGGTTCGCCGCGGCATGCCGAACTGCTGCGGGAGGCTCTGGAAACCAGTGGCCAGCCGACATTGTTGGGGGCAATTCCGCGTGATGCCTTTCCTCAGCTGCAGAGCCGTCATTTGGGTCTGGTCTCTGCGGCCGAACAGATTCTAAGCGAACAGATGATCAATCAGCTTGCAGATGTCGCTGAACGACATATCGAGATCGATCTGTTGCTCGAGCAGCAGGGGATAGGGGCAGTTGCCTCCCAGGGAACCAGCACCGTATCCACGACGGATAGCGGCTCCAGAGTACGTCTCGGTGTTGCCTGGGATGAAGCTTTTCAGTTTTATTATCCCGACCTGTTCCCGGCTCTAGAAGCCCGCGGCTGTCATCTGCAGTTTTTTTCACCCCTGCATGACGACCAGCTGCCGGATGATCTAGACGGTGTCTACTTCGGCGGTGGTTACCCGGAAGTTCACGCTCAGGCGCTATCCGCGAACAGCTCTATGCTAAAGGATGTTCAGGCCTTTTGCCAGAGTGGCCAACCGGTCTATGCCGAATGTGGTGGCTTGATCTACCTGAGCCGCGGCCTGGAGAACAGCGGGGATCTGATTCCTCTGGTTGGCCATCTGCCGGTTGCGATCCGCATGCTCGACAAGCGCAAAGCTCTTGGCTATGTAACGGCGACACTGACAACCGATTCGCTCTTCGGTCGTGCCGGAAGCGAGTTTCGCGGACACGAATTCCATTATTCTGAGCTGATGAGCGATCCAGTGGGCAGCGATGGTTGGATTGCGGCTTATCACCTCAAGCAGAACCGTACCGGTGAAGTTTTCGCTGAAGGTTATCAGAAGGGCGCGGTGCTTGCCAGCTACGCCCATCTGCATCTGGCATCTCAGCCATACGCTCTTGATCGCTTCGTCGCTATGATGAAATCAATGAACCAATAACAGGGGAGTCTTGATGAAAGAGGAAAACCATAAAGCATTGATCCACCAGCTGCTCGAAAATCCGATCAGCGGGCCTGAGATTGAAACCAAATCATTTGCCCAGATTGACAGTGAAGCCGGACCTCATGGCCACAGTGCCGATCAATGGCAGGTTGTCAGACGCCTGATTCATACCAGTGCGGATTTTGCGATGAGTGACCTGATCGCCTTCAGTGACGATGCGATCAGCAGCGGTATCGCTGCACTGAAAAAAGGGGTGCCGATCTTCGCTGACAGCAATATGATTCGTTCAGGTCTGTCTGTTGCTCGTCTACAGAAGTTGAACCCTGCTTACAGTCGTGAATCTATCTTCTGCCACGTTGCCGATGAGGATGTTGCCGCAGAGGCCAAACAGAGTGGTCTGCCCCGTTCCTATTTTGCAGTGCGTAAGGCAAAGGAACGCCTTGATGGCGGCATTGTGTTGATTGGTAATGCTCCTGTTGCGCTACTTGAATTGAACCGAATGGCGTTGGAGGAAAACATTCGTCCAGCTCTCGTTATCGGTATGCCGGTTGGCTTTGTTCATGTTGTTGAAAGTAAGGATGAACTCGAATTGACCGGGCTTCCCTATGTGGTATTGCAGGGCCGACGTGGCGGTAGCCCGCTTGCTGTCGCTGCTTTGCATGCAATTTGTGAACTGGCCAGTACGGACAATAAATAACGGTAATTCATATGGTTAGTGGTGGTAAGTTGAGAAAAGGCATGAGGGTAATCATGATGTTGACTCTGTTATCTATGGCAACCGTGTTTACTGCTGGTGCGTCAATTCCGGTCAGCAAACCTACGATTGTGCTGGTTGCCTTCGGAACCTCGCTTGAAGAAGCGCGTAAGGTTTTTGACCATATCGATGAAAAGGCCAGGGAGCGTTATCCCGGGTACGATATTGAGTGGGCGTTTACCTCGCAGTTTATCATCAATAAACTGAAAAAACAGGGGATTGTCACCCGCAACGTTGAAGAAGTTGTTCATGATCTTCGTACACGCGGCGTTAAAGAGGTTGTCTTTCAGAGTCTTCATGTTGTTCCGGGTCAGGAGTACACCGATGTCACCAAGGTCGATATGGGAGACCTCAAGGTTGCCTTCGGTGATGCACTTCTGACAACTGAGCAGGATATTGACTCAGTGGTGAGAGCATTAAGTGTTCAGATTGATGAGAGCCAACCGACAGTCATTATCAATCACGGCAATGATCGCCATCCAGAATTCAATCGTCAGATCCTCGCTTTTGCAGGCAGGATCGAAAAGCGTTACCCGAATCTGGTTGTCGCCAGTGTCGAAGGTCAGCCCGGTACCGAGCCGCTGGAAAAGGTCAGGGCTCTGAGTGCCAAACAGGGATCGGTCCGTTTTGTGCCGATGATGATCGTTGCCGGTGATCATGTCATGAATGATGTCATGGGGGATGATGCGGACAGTTGGAAGAATATCGTAGCAGCATCGAAAAGCGAGTGTGTGAAGTCTCTCGGTTGGAACGATGCTGTTATCGAAGTCTACTTCAGGCACCTTGATCAGGCACTGAACAGCCTGCAGAACAGCTAGGAAAGATTTACGGCACGATATGAAGTTTCGTTCACTGACAATCGTCTTGATATTGCTCAGTTGTCTTTACGGCGGAGGGCTTTATGCGCAAAGCTCTCCGCTGCAAGCAACGGAGACAGTTCAGTCTTCTCAGTCCAAATCTGTCGAAAATACGCAAAAACGTTTTAAGCCGGAAGGGAAAACCGGGCAGGCCCTGGCGGCCGAGAAAAAGAAGCACAGCAGCTTTTCCTCATATGAACGCTGGAAGATGAGGCTGCCCTTCTGGCCGCGAAAAGGGGTATTGCTGCTGGAACTGGCAGTCATTATCAGCATCGGTATCCTGATCGGCCAGATTCTCGAAGTTTCAGGAACCATGCGCCTGCTGGCAATCTTTACCCGTCCTCTGACCTGGATGGGAAAGCTGAACCGCGAAGCGGGACCGGCCTTTCTGATGGCATTTCAGTCTGGTGCAGTGGCCAACAGTATGCTGATCGGTCAACGGGATAGTGGCAGTATCAATAACCGAGAACTCTATACCTCGGTTTACGTGGTTTCGGCATTGTCCCTGTTTGCCCACCTGCCGACCTTTGTCGTGCCGATCGGTGTCGCATTCGGTTGGGAAGCAACGGCAGCCCTGTTTGGTGTGCGTGTACTGGCGATTGCCCTGCAGATCATAATTACTCTGCTTGTGTCCCGCTTCTGCCTGGCGCGTTTCTGGACAGGTGGGGTTACTCCGGTCGGTGCTGCCGGACGGGGTGTCAAATCAAGAAAACAGTCTAAAAACGGTTTCTGGCGTACCGTCTGGGCCCGCTCGCGAAAAACCTTGAAACGACTGCTGGGGTACCTGCTGCCGACCTTCATTTTTATGGCGTTTCTTGAATATTATGGCTTTTTCGAGTGGCTGGGCAGCACAATGCCGGGTTTGTTCACGTTCCATTTTTTGCCGCCGGAGTCGCTGGTCATTATCCCGGCTCAGGCATTAAGCCTTTACAACGGGGCGATCGCTGCTGCCAACTTTATTGATGTTGGACAGATAACAGCGCGTCAGGCGGTCATAGTGATTCTGTTCGGTTCGATGGTTACCGCTCCGGTCAGAACTTTTCGTCACGCACTGCCGACCTATATTGCCATCCTCGGAGCCAGACCCGGTTTGATCGTGTCAATTTCCACCCAGGTTATCAGGATGCTGTTTCTGCTTCTCTGTACCATGGGATTGATGGCCTTGTGGCATTGATATTACGAGTTGAATAACAAGAAAGAAGGGTATGATGAAGCAACTGAATAAAGGCGAAGCTCAAGCTGGACATTTTTACGCCGTCGGGGTTGGCCCGGGTGAACCCGATCTGTTGACTCTGCGTGCGGCACGCCTGATTGCCAGTGCCGATGTCATTATTACACCACAGTCCAATCGTTCCGGTGAAAGTATCGCTTTGCGTGCAGTCAGCGATTTTGTCGATCAGCAGCAGATCATCGTCAATCAGTATCCGATGACCCGCGAAAACGACAAGACCCGTTCGCGTTGGAAAGAACTGGCTGAGCAGGCCGAAGCCCTATGCCGTGAGGGGAAGGCCGTTGTCCAGATTACCCTGGGCGATCCGTTGATTTATGCAACCAGTTCCTATCTGCTTGAAGCGCTGAGCGAGACGCTCGATGCGGATCGTCTGCACCTGGTGCCCGGTATCAGTGCATTTCAGATGGTTGCCAGCCATTTCGGTCGGCCGTTGACCTTGCAGGAAGACCGTCTGCTGATTATGTCCGGGGCTGATCTGGATGCAGTCGAGGATGCCCTAGATCACTGCGAAACACTTGTCCTCTTTAAAGCGGCAAGCCATTTTGATGATCTCTATCAGCTTCTCAAGGGTAAAGATCTGTTGGCCAAAGCCTGTTTTGTCAGTGCCGGCGGGCAGGGCGATCATGAGAAGGTTGTCCGTGACTTAAGTCAGTGGCAACCTGAGGATCTTGGCTATATGACAACGATGATCATTCACCTGGGTTCCCGCGCCTGGCAAGAAGGCTGATCCATGCGTAACGGGCTGACAACAGGAACCTGTGCCGCTCTAGCGGCCAAGGCTGCAGCACTCTACCTGCTGGACGGGATTCCTCCGGCGCGTATAGAGATCGCACTGCCGGACGGGGAGCGCATCTCTCACCCCGTCGGACAGTTCCGGCACGGTAAAAACTGGTCCTCGGCAGCGGTTATGAAGGATGCTGGCGATGATCCTGATGTAACCGACAAGGCAATTCTTGTTGTCAAAGTCTCCATGAATGACAGTCATGAAATCCGTTTTTTTGCCGGAGAGGGGGTCGGCACCGTGACCCGGCCTGGTCTGGCCATCCCCCCAGGGGAACCGGCCATAAATCCGGTTCCTCGACGTCAGATCGCAGCGGCCCTGCAAGAAGTTTCTGATTGCGGTTTTGATGTCACGATCAGCGTCCCTGAAGGAAAGAAACTTGCGGCCAAAACCTTTAATCCGCGTCTTGGTATTGAAGGAGGCATTTCCATTCTGGGTACCAACGGCAGGGTGCGCCCGTTCAGCTCTCCTGCGCTGAAGGCCGCTCTTAAATGCGCTCTCGATGTTGCCGTGGCCGGCCACTACCTGGACCTGGTCCTGGTACCGGGGCATATGGGCAATCGGGCGGCCAGGCAACATTATTGCTGCAGCGATGAGCAGATCATCGATGTCAGCAACGAATGGGGTTTTGTCCTGGATGAAATGCAGTGTCTAAAGCTGGACCGTCTATTGTTGCTTGGTCATCCCGGCAAATTGGCGAAACTGCCCTGTGGGCATTTTCAGACTCATTCATCGCAGTCACCGAGCCCGCTACCGTTTCTTATTGACCTTGCTCAGGAGTTGATTGATCGCGCACCTGAGAGCGAATTGAATACGGTTGAGGAGTTTTTCATGCAGTGGCTTGCTACTGACCAACGGCAGATTGTTGCTGATGTTCTTGCCGAAAAGATCAGGGCTAAAGTATCTCAGCAATTTGATATCAGTGCCGAGATCGCCGTTGCCCTGATCGATCTCAAGGGGGATCTTTTGGGGCAAACGGAAAACTGCGCTACGTGGTTGCACGGGACAGGAACTACTTCATGAAGCGTGAGCCTATTGTTATTGTCGGCTGTGGTCCGGGGCATTCTGATTACCTCTTCACTGCAGCACAAAAAGAGATAAAACAGGCTGACGTGCTTGTTGGCGCTCCTCATCTTTTACAGCTATTTCCAGATCTTGGTCATTTGCGTATCGAAGCGAAAGGGGCTATGACCGAGGCGCTCGAGCAGATGGAAGATCTCACCAGCCGGCGTATCGTCGTCCTGGTCAGTGGAGATTCCGGGTTTTACAGTCTTGCCCGTATGGTTATTGCCCGCTTTGGACGCAGCAACTGCCGGGTTATTCCTGGCATCAGTTCTTTGCAGCTGGCTTTTTCTCGCTTGGCGCTGGAATGGAGTGACGCGCTGACCCTGAGTGCTCACGGGCGGATTCCGCAGGTTCCCGCTGAAGTTCTGGGCTATTTCGAAAAGATCGCCGTGCTGGCCGGAACCCGTGAGGCGATCGAGTGGTGTGCCGATCTGCTGCAACGCCGCGGTTCGGAATACCTGATGGTTGCCTGTGAGGATCTGACCCTCGATTCTGAACGGATTCGTCACTTTGACAGCGCGGATGCACTGCTGGCGACGGAGTTTGCCTCACGAACGATTCTGATCCTGCTGAAGAAAGATCACTTGTTATGACAACAGCTAACTTATCCATTGTCGGTGTCGGTCCTGGAGACCCGGAACTGTTGACGCTCAAGGCCGCCAGGGTTCTGTCGACTGCAAGTCTGATCTATGTTCCGGCCTCACATTTGAGCCGGGAAACCTGGTTGCGTGACGTTGTTGATCAACATGCGTCAGACACTGCTCGGATCTGTGAGGTGAGCTTTTCAGCAGATCGCAATCCTGCGCAACGCAAACTGCACTGGCAGACAACGGCAGGAGAAATCTGCGCTCAGCTCAAAGATGGGGAGAGTATTGCCTTTGTTACCCTGGGGGATCCGCAACTTTACTCAACATCTTACTACTTGCTGCAGGCGCTCAAAGAGCTTTGGCCTGAGGTTCCTGTCGAGATCATTCCGGGAATCAGTTCCGTTTCTCATGCAGCAGCACTGACCCATTTCGCCCTTGGAACTACAACCAAGCCTTTGACCGTTATCCCTTCGGTCAAGGTTGTGGATGATGTCCGTCAAGCTTTCAGTTCTGGCGGTACCCTGGTTCTGATGAAAATTGGCAAGCTCTTGCCCGATCTGATTGTGCTGCTTGAACAGGAAGATCTGATCGATCATGCGGTTTTTATTGCCCGTGCCGGGTTGCCCGGACAGCGCATTGAAACTGATTTACGCAGGTTGCGCGGTGCAGATCCAGATACCGGTAACCTGGCAGTTATTCTCATACATACGGAAGGAAAGTCATGAAGGTATTTTTTGTCGGTGCCGGACCGGGAGATCCGGAACTGTTGACTCTTAAGGCCCAGCGTCTGTTGAAAAGCTGCAATTACTGCATCTATGCCGGTTCTCTGGTTAGCCCTGATGTCGTCGCCCAGTGCGGTGAGGGAACCAGACTCTACGATTCGGCTGGCATGACGCTTGAGGATATGGAAGTGGTCTTTGCCCAGGCCCGTGATGAAGGCGAAGACCTGGTCCGCCTGCATACCGGCGATCCCTCCATCTATGGCGCGATCCGTGAGCAGATGAACAGTCTTGACGAACTCGGCATCGAATACGAAGTCGTACCGGGGGTCAGCTCATTCCAGGCCGCTGCAGCGGCTCTGAACACCGAACTGACGGCGCCTGAGGTTTCGCAGACGATTATTCTCAGCCGGACTTCCGGACGGACGCCGATGCCGGAAAAGGAAGAGCTGGATATCCTGGCGCAAAGCCGTTCCACCCTGTGCCTGTTTTTGTCAGTGCATAAAATCGACGAAGTGGCTCAGGAACTGGCCCGCTTTTATGGCTCCGATTGTCCAATAGCCGTAGTTTTCCATGCCTCCTGGCCGGATCAGCGGATTATCCGTGGCACCCTCGAAGATATCGCCACAAAGGTTGAATCGGCGGATATTCGCAAGACGGCGATGATCGTTGTCGGTCAGGCTCTGTCACGCGATATCCCGGTTTCCAAACTCTACCATCGTCAGTTTACCCATGGGTATCGCCAAGGTGATGGCCAGGGAGAGAACCAATGAAACTGGCGGCCGTCACCTTTTCTGAACAGGGGCTGAAAGTCTGCCGCCAGATTCAGCAGGGGCTGCCTGACCTGGAAATCTACCTGCACGAAGCCGTTGCAGCTGATGGTGTGACACCTTTCTCCCGGGTTCTGGAATTGACGCCGCAGCTGTTTCCGCATTTCGATGGCTTGATTTTTGTTGCTCCCTGTGGAGTGGTTGTTCGCTCCCTGGCGGGCTGCCCCGACAGTAAATACAAGGATCCGGCGGTGGTCGTTGCCGATGTCGGAGGGCGCCATGTCGTCAGCCTGCTCAGCGGTCATGAAGGCGGCGCCAACGACCTGGCAATTCAGGTTGCCAACCTGATCGATGGGGAACCGGTTATTTCTACGACCACTGAAGCGGTCAAAGACCTGATCGTCGGTGTCGGCTGCCGGCGAGGCAAGGGGAGCGAAGAGCTCGTTGCGGCGATTCGCCAGGTTCTGGACGATCATCACCTGGCGATCGACCAGGTTCGTTACATTGCATCGGCCGGGGTCAAGGCCGATGAGGCCGGTTTGATTGCGGCCGCAAAACAGCTTGATATTCCGCTACGGATCATTGCCGATGAGAGCATCCGCAATTGTCCATACGCATTTGAAACTTCAGAATTTGTCAGTGCCAGAGTCGCATTGCCGGCGGTTGCCGAGCCAGCGGCTTTATTGGCCGGAAGGAGGACGTCATTAATCGTCAGGAAACAAGCACTGGACGGGATAACCGTAGCAGTAGCAAAGGAAAATTGTTCGTCGTTGGCATAGGACCAGGCAACCCGCTGGACAGGACCGTACGGGCTGAAAATGCCATTCGCTGCAGCTCGTTGATCGTTGGTTACACCCCCTATATTGAGCAGATTCAGGATCTGCTCGATGGCCAGGAGACGATCTCGACCGGCATGATGAAGGAGTCTGAACGTTGTCAGGCTGCCCTGGAAGCGGCAGCGGCTGGTCAGACCGTATCGCTGATCTCCTCCGGTGATGCCGGCATCTACGGTATGGCCGGTCTGGCCATGGAAATGGCTGCCGCGGAAAAATATACTGTCGAGATTGAAGCGGTTCCCGGAGTCAGCGCAGCCAATGCCGCCGCCGCACAGCTGGGCGCGCCTTTGATGCTCGATTCGGCAATCATCAGTTTAAGTGATCTGCTAGTCCCCTGGGAGCAGATCGTAACGCGTCTGAAAGCGATTGCCCGGGCCGATATGGTCGTTTCACTATATAATCCTCGCAGTAAAAAGAGGGTCAAGCATCTCGATGAAGCTGCCGCTATTTTCAGAGAGCAGAGACCACCTGCAACCCCGGTCGGGATCGTCACGGCGGCCAGCCGCGAGGAACAGCAGGTTGTCATCTCCGATCTGGAACATTTTCTGGATGAAGAGATCGGCATGAATTCGATTGTGATCATCGGCAGCAGTACCACCGAGATCATTGAAGGTAGAATGGTAACCCCACGGGGCTACTACAAATAGAACTGTTTGCCAGCAGCGGCACGGGAAGCCCAGTGCCGCATGACTGGCTGATTCGTTACTTACTTTATTTGTCATAAGTTCATGGAAATAGTCGTCGTAGGACTCAGCCATAAAACGGCTCCGGTCGAAATCAGGGAGAAGGTCGCTTTTGACCCCAGCCGGTTAGAGCAGTCATTGCAGGATCTATTGGCTCTGCCAGCGATCAGCGAAGGATTGATTGTCTCAACCTGTAACCGCGTCGAGTTGTATGCGGTCTGTCCGCAGGCTGATGTCGGAATATACGCATTGCGGCACTATCTGGCGGACTGCCATCATCTTACTTTTGCCGATCTGGCCCCCCATCTCTACGACCTGAGCGGAGAAGAAGCCATTCGACATCTGCTGTGCGTCGCTTCAAGTCTCGATTCGATGGTCATCGGTGAGCCGCAGATTCTCGGTCAGATCAAGACCGCTTATGGGCATGCCTGTGAGACCAAAAGCACCGGGCCTATTCTGAATCGTCTGCTCCACAAGACCTTTTCAGTTGCCAAGCGGGTTCGCAGTGAGACGGCGATCGCCAGTCATGCCGTGTCAATCTCCTTTGCTGCCGTTGAGCTTGCGCGCAAGGTTTTTGAATCCTTTGATGGCAAGCATGTTCTGTTGATTGGCGCCGGGGAAATGTGTGAGCTGGCCGCTAGGCATTTTATCTCACATGGTGTCTCCGAAGTCTCGGTCATCAACCGAACATTCAGCCGGGCACAGAACCTGGCGGACAGTTTTAGCGCCACCGCCGTTCCTTTCGATCACCTGGAAACGGCGTTGGCCAGGGCGGACATCGTTTTGTCGTCGACCGGCTCACCGGATTATATCGTGTCAGAAAAAATGCTCAGGGCTATAGCTCGCAAGCGACGCTATAGCCCGATGTTTATCATCGATATTGCCGTGCCCAGGGATATCGAGCCTGGGGCCAACAGCCTCAACCATGTCTATCTTTACGATGTTGATGATCTGAACGGTGTCGTTCAGGCCAACATATTGGAACGTCAGAAGGAAGCACTTCGGGCCGAGGAAATCATCTCGGCTGAGATTGTCCAGTTCACGTCCTGGCTGGCCTCTCTGGAGGTCAAGCCGACGATTGTGGCGCTGCGTTCTCACCTTGAAGAGCTCGGTCGCCAGGAAGTTGCCAGAACCCTGGCCCAGATCGGTTCGCTCGGCGAAGCTGAAAAACAGACCATAGAAGAAAGAACCAGTGCCCTGATCAATAAGATCCTGCACCGTCCGACACGTATTCTTAAGCAGGTGAGTACGGATCCAGACCGCAGACTGTATATTGATACTGTCAATACACTGTTCGGACTTCAGGGTGAATAGGGACGTGTTGATGGTTTTTCATTTGCCTCTTATAGGGATGTCTAAATGATCCTGCTCTTTGGCGGAACCTCTGAAACGGCGGCACTTGCCACAGCACTCGCTCAGGCAGGATATAAGGTTCTTGTCTCA
Source organism: Geopsychrobacteraceae bacterium (assembly GCA_963677215.1). Taxonomy (GTDB): domain Bacteria; phylum Desulfobacterota; class Desulfuromonadia; order Desulfuromonadales; family Geopsychrobacteraceae. The sequence goes on along the minus strand of OY781919.1, from coordinate 3,369,498 downwards.
ACTGCGACCGATGCCGAGCTTGACGTCGGCGATCACCCGTTGATTCGGCGGCGTTGCGGTCGTTTGGATGTTGCTGCCATCAAACGGCTGGCTGGAGAAAGTAATGTTCGTCTGGTGATTGATGCCAGTCATCCTTTTGCATCACAGCTGCATGAAACCCTGGTGACCGTGATTCGTGAGACAGGTCTCGCCTTTATCCGTTTTCAACGGCAATCAGGAGACTATCATGAGTCGCGGAATCTGTTAGAAGTTGATAGTCACGAAGAGGCGGCAGCTCTGCTCGAAAAGCTGTCTCAACCCGTCTTGCTGACAACCGGGTCACGTCATCTGGAGCCCTACGTAACAACGGCACGGAAGACCGGCATCCCGATTTATGCGCGGATCCTCCCACATCCTGAATCACTTGCAGCCTGTGAGGCGGCCGGACTCGAAGACCGTTATCGGATTGCAGAGCGTGGACCCTTCACAGTCGAACAGAATCGTTCACTGATAAAAAAGCTTGGCATCAAGGTGATGGTGACCAAGGACAGCGGAACGCGTGGTGGGGTTGATGACAAACTTGAAGCTGCCAGGCTGGAATCCTGCATGGTAGTCTTGATCAGGCGTCCTGCCGTCTATACGCAGCAACATCAGATCTGTTCAGATGTCGCTGCTGTTGTCAGGGCAACAGCGAGTCTGGATCGGTGATGTGGCGTGAAACGGTGACTTCTAGCTTGCCTGAATGATTCATGTAAAACATTAACTATGGATTTTAATCTTTTGAATATACATAATATTTACCTTTTAAGGCATGGCAAGACAGAAGGTCCCCCGGCATTGAACGGATCGACGGATGTGCCGGTGGCCATGGATGTTCAGGAACAGATCGCTGAGCGTTTATCTAACTGCGATGTCTCATATTCCAGAATCATTACCTCGCCGCTGCAGCGCTGCCGGCAACTGGCTGACATGTTGGCAACGCGTAATCCCGTGCTTAAGGTTGACCTGGAGCCGGATCTGAGGGAGCTTCATTTTGGCCTCTACGATGGTAGATCGTTTGATCAGTTGGAGGAACAGAGGGAGGTTCTTGAGGCCTTCTGGGAGAATCCGGCTGCAAATCCTCTTCCCGACGCCGAGACTCTAGACCAAGCATATCGGAGAATGACGGCTGCCTGGGATAGGTGTCTGAATACTGTGAATCAAGATATACTGATTATCACGCACGGTGGAACCATACGTTTGCTGATCGCACATATTCTGAATATCGGGTGGGACAATCCGAATCTCTTCTATCGCTTGTCGATCGGTTACCAGTCGTTGACCCATGTGAATTTTTATAAAAATGAGAAGCTCTGCGTGCTGAAGAGCATCGGAGCAGAACTCTGATTCGTGGCGCCAGTCAAAGGCTGGCAGTAAAGTGAGCTCTAATCAATGTCTATAAAAGCCAATATCCTGCGGGAAATCGAAAATCTGCCGATTCATGAACATGCCTTTCTTGAGCCTTCAGCTGTGACCTTTCTCGAAGAGGTTCGCTCAATGTGCCAACAGAACAAGTGTGGCAAATACGGGCAGTCCTGGGCCTGCCAACCGGCATCAGGAAGCCTTGAAGACTGTAAGGCCAAGTGTTTGGCTTACGATCATGCGTTTGTCTTTTCCACAATGGCCCAGCTTAAAAAGACCTATGACATGGATGGTTGGGCCTTGGCGGCCCAGGAACATGAAAAGGTGACAGATAAGATCGCAACTCTCTTCAGGGCGCAGAGCCCTGAGGCCCTTGTTCTCTCTGCTGGGGCTTGCGAAATCTGTGAATCATGCACCTATCCTGATGCTCCCTGCCGCTTTCCTGAACGGATGTACCCGGCCGCGGAAGGGTACGGTATTCTGGTGATGCGTGTGGCCAAGGAGTGTCAGATCAAGTACTACAACGGTCCGAAAACCGTCACATATTTCAGTATGGTCTTTTTTAATTCTAATAGTGCTTCGCGATAAAAATGCATTGAACTCAGGATTTTTGTTTTTGACCTGTTACCGCAGAGACAGTCAGGTTTCTGGGGTTTTTATGGAACTTTAAACTTCAGTAGCTAGCACAATGTCTGTCCACGTACATTTTCTTTCTGATCTGGACTCCCTGCCTATCTGTGAGTCTGCTTTCTGTGAGTCCGCCAAGGTCTCCTATATGGAAGTTGTCCGGGCGATGAGCAGTCAGGATAAATTCGGTATATACGGCAGGCCGACTTGGGCTAGCCATCCCGCATTGGCAAGTCTTGATGCCTGCAAAGCCCGCTGTTTGTCCTACAAAAATGTGTTTGTCTTTACAACTCTGACAAATCTCAAGAGTAGTTATGATATCAAGGGCTGGGCTGAAGCCGCTCATACGCATGAACTGCTGACAAAAGAAGTGGCCGGCATCTTTCGTTCAGACTATGCCGATGCACTGGTCCTGGCAGTGGGGGCCTGTAATAACTGTGATAGTTGCACCTATCCGGAAGCCCCTTGCCGAAATCGTGATGAGATGCTCCCTTCAATAGAAGCCTATGGAATTTTGGTGACTCGTCTGGCCAGGGATTGTTAGATCAAATACTATAACGGTCCGAATACCGTGACCTATTTCAGTATGATATTTTTTTGACAAGACGCTATCAGTCGATAATACCCAGAATATATGCGAGTAATCGGAATGAGGTAGGTCCGTAATAGATGACAGTATAAAGTCACCGTACCTATGTGCTGCAGGTACATGGGATGGGGTGTCGATCTGCCCCAGGTTGCCGAAGCACCCGGCTTGTCAGCACAGCAGAAACCGCTGATTGTAATCCTGGAAAAAAGTGGTGAGATTATGATCGGCAACGCCAGTGTCGAAGAACTCAGCAAACTCGGCCCGGTGATCCGCCAGGCATTGAAAAATGAACCGGAACGCGAGGTGCTGCTCGAAGCCGACGATAAGGTTGCTTACGGCCGGGTCGTTCAGGTCATGGCTGCCGTCAAGGGGGCAGGGGTCGAAAAGCTCGGGATGGTCACCCGTCTTCCGGTGGATTGATCATCAGTCGACAGCCAGCAGCCCGTATTGCACTGTAGCGTCGTTATGATAAAGTTTTATGCAAACTGAGCTTGTTTCCCCCAAAAACGAGGAGGTAGCGTTATGTTCTGCAGTTTGTCAACGAATCTTAGCAAGGAAGACCTGTCCTTAATCAATTCTCTTGAAGCTGAATTGGGTACAACGCTTCTGGCATATTCGTGTCATGAGGGTCAACCTGCTGAAATCACAGATGAAAAAGTACAGAAAATCCAGACTCTTGAACAGAAATTAGGTGTCAGTCTGGTTGCTGTATAACGGCTATGCCAGAAGAATAAGCACTTGGAAAGCCCTCCTTGGCGGGGGCTTTTTTATTTTATTGATGGCCAGCCGATTCATCAATCATGGGGGAAAAAGTATCACAAGCGCTGCGAAGAAATGACCGGTATATTTCGCTGTTTGATCTGCTGGAAAAATATAACAGGGAGATCTGCAGGCGCAGGATCTCCCTGTTGTGTTTGACGAGCAAAATCAGATTTCTTCGCTCTGGATCAGGTGTTTATTGAAAAAGTCTGAGAGCTTGTCGAATGGAATCATATCGACTCTGTCATATAGATCAATATGTCTTGCTCCTGGGACAATATAGAGTTCTTTCGGTTCTGCAGCCATCTCATAGGCATCTTCAGAGAAATACCTGGAGTGGGCATTCTCCCCGATGATGAACAGGATCGGTCGAGGTGAAATCGTTTCAATGTAGTTTAGCAGAGGGAAGTTCATGAACGCCATGCTGCTGGTCAGGGTAAAGGCGGCCGGCGCGTTGGGGTGATGTCCCCGTTTCATGGCATAGAATTCGAAGAACTCACTGGTAATCGGGTCGAGTCCTTCAGCAATAGTTTCCTGGGGCTCGCTGGGAAATCCGGCAGGGATCTCGGGCAAGCCAGTCTCAAAATCCTTCCAACGCTGTTCTGCAAGGACAGTTAGTTGCTGGTTCCGCTCTTCTGTGGTCATGCTGTCCATCCAACCATTGCGATTGAAACGGCTCATATCGTACATACTGGCTGTAGCTACGGCTTTTATCCTGACATCGACCTGGGCGGCCTTAAGGGCAAAGGCACTGCTGCCGCAGATACCGATGGCGCCAATTTTTTTGCGATCCACATAAGGACGGGTGCCCAGGAAATCGACGCCGGCACTGAAATCTTCAGCAAAAATTTCCGGGGAAGACGTCCGCCTGGGCTCTCCACCACTGGTTCCGTTGAATGATTCATCAAAAGCAATGGCGACGAAGCCACGTTCTGCCATAGTCTGGGCATAGAGACCGGCCCCCTGCTCCTTGACGCCGCCATAAGGGGTGCCAACGATCAGGGCAGGGTACAATTGGTTTTTATTTATGTCTTTAGGCAGGTACAGGTCAGCAGAGATCGCTATCCCGTATCTGTTCCGATAGGAAACCCTTTCGACGATAACCTTGTCACTTTTAGGAAATATCTTATCCCACATGTTAATCACCTTGTCGCAAAATTTATTTTAACCTGCCACCATAGACTGGAAACATGCTGGCTTCGCCGTAATCCTTGATCTGTTCGATATTTTTAAGGATCTCCATGTCTTCCGCGGAGATGGAAAAATCAACCGCAGCATTGTCTTGCATATGAGCTCGGTTTGCCGTTTTTGGTAGCGGTAAAAGGCCCAGCTCGAGGCAATAGCGAATAGCGAGTTGTGGAATCGACACGGCGTATTTTCCGGCTATCTCTGCTACCGTCTGATTGTTTAACAGTTCACCATGGGCAACCGGGGAATAGGCTTCAACCAAAATCCCCTTGTCCTGGCAATAGGTTATCAGGTCCATTGGAGTGTTGCTGATATGTGTCAGGATCTGATTGACCATTGGTGTTACGCTACATGACGCCATGATATTTTCCAGATCCGCTGTCTGGAAGTTGGAAACTCCGATCGCGCGTAACTTCCCAGCCTTGTATGCTTCTTCCAATGCTCTCCAGGCCTGACGATTTCCTTCAATGAACGGATCTTCTTCATGAAATTCCATCCACGGCCTTGGGCTGTGAATAATCATCATGTCAATGACATCAAGCCCCATGGTCGATAGGGAATTATCGATAGCGGCAACGGCGTCCGCGTATGTCTTGACCTCTGCTGCAAGTTTGGTCGTGACAAATATCTCGTTGCGATCAAGGCCGCAAGTACGTACGCCTTCTCCAATGCCTCTTTCGTTGGCGTAGGCCTGAGCTGTATCTATGTGCCTGTAACCGACGTCAACGGCATCTTTAACAGCCTGGGCAGCCTTATCATCACTTATGAACCAGGTTCCGAGTCCCAGTTTGGGAATGGCAACGCCATTGGGAAGGGCATAATTTTCTTCCAGGATCATTCTTCTTTCTCCTTGTTTCTTTATTCAGCAAGTTCGATGCGGACTTCGACAAATCCGGCTGGCCAGGCCCTTAAGGCGGCAATATCGTCAACTTTGCCGATGATATGTTGTGGGTTTGTATCCAAGTTTGATCCTATTTCTCCGTCCATGAAGAAAGCGATCCAGTCAGCGCCCGGAATATAGGAGATCTCACCGTTTTTCCAGCCCCGTTGAGCTTCACTTTTATCACTCTTTAATGGCTCAGGTAACCTTCCGCAGTAATCTACAGCAGCTCTGTTAACTGCAACAGTATAGGGAAGTTTGGTGATCAGGTCTCTGGCGGAGATACTTGAATTTAATGTTGCGCTGATTGCTTTCGAACCAACAACCAGACTTACTCTTGTTTCATTTTGACTAGTATTTTCCATCGTCTGTGCATTCCTTGAAAACATCGTGAAAACGAGCAATATCAGTATGAAAAATATTTTTCTCATCAGCTAAAGACTATCAGTCCGGACATATTTCATTCAGACAGCTCAGTGCATTCAATGTTCGTGGGAAACCGATATAGGGCAGACACTGACTGATCACGGCGATCAGGACGTCTTTACTGTTTCCTACGCTCAAATTCCCATGAATATGTGATTTAACCTGGCTTTCACAACTACCGAGGGTGATCAGAACGCACAGGGTCAGAATCTCCCTGGTCTGTAGGTCGAGGCCACTTCTGGTATAGATGTCTCCAAAACAGAAGGCCGACAGGTAATTTTGAATGTGCTGCAGGTTGGCCGGGGCATTGTTACGCATCTGATCGATAATATCACCGAAGATTGACTTCTGAACCTTCAGGCCTCTGTCAAATCGGGTCTCTTCACTGACCTGACTCTGACTGTCTGCCGGCAGGGGAATCCCAAGTTGTTCAAAGCTACTATTGATCTGTTCCAGGGCCTGAGCAGTCTTGGTAAATCCAATATAGGGTATGCATTGGTATACCGCTTCTTTGATTTCTACAGCAGACAGACCGATTTTGAGTGAGGCTCTGACATGGTCTGCCAGTGGCTTAAGTGTTTGGCTGGTGGTCAACACAACGAGGGAGATCAGTTCTCTCATTTTATCGGAGAGATCCCCCTGACAGGCGACCTCTCCGTAGATAAAACGATTCTGGATCTCTACAAAGTCTGGATCTGTCACTGCCAGAGAATTCTCAAGACTACCAAACAGCTCTTCAATTTTTTCTTCACTCCGTTTAATCCTGTCCATGGCGCCTCGCTCTATTTCAACCTGTTGTAGTCATTCTCATTGACCGGCTCGAGCCATTCGTTAGACTTGTTTTCGCCCGGGACTTCGACTGAAATATGGACAAACCAGCTGTCTTTCGCTGCTCCGTGCCAATGTTTGACTCCGGCCGGGATGTGAACGACGTCACCGGTATGGAGCTCCTGGGCGTCTTTGCCTTCTTCCTGATACCAGCCGCGACCGCCGGTTACCAGGAGGATCTGGCCGCCCCCTTTGTCTGCGTTATGGATATGCCAGTTGTTGATACAGCCTGGTTCAAAGGTCACGTTACCCATAATGACTCCTTCAAGAGAAATCATGTTAAGGTAACTGGTGCCGGTGAAATACTTGCCGTAAGGATTGATCTCACCTCGGTCAAAGATCACGCTGTTTTTCAGGTCTTCTGCCATTTTTAAACCTCCATGCATCTTTCTAAGCAAACCGAAATAAAGTTAATTGATAACGTGATGTTCTCATCATAACTATTCGTTTTACGATAACTTTACCTCATCTTGTGTCAATGTGCCGTAGGGCACAGTAGCTCAAGTTGATTATTTTAATGCTTCCGCAAAGAATGAGGATATTTTATCAAACGGAATCATGTCTTTGCGGTCATACAGGTCAATGTGTCTTGCCCCTTTGACAATGTAGAGTTCTTTGGGTTCAGCGGCCATTTCATAAGCATCTTCCGTGAAATAACGGGAATGAGCTTTTTCTCCCATGATGAACAGAATAGGGCGTGGCGAAACGCTCTTGATGTGGTTCAACAGCGGGAAATTCATGAACGCCATGTTGCTGGTCATGGTAAATGGCCCATGTGATCTGGGATGATGGCCGCGTTCCATGGCGTAATATTCCCAGAATTCGCTTGAGATAGGATCAAGGCCGTCCGGGATTGCTGTTGCCGGTTCGCTGGGAAAACCCTGCGGCAGCAGCGGAGAGCCTGTTGCGAAATCTTGCCAACGCTGTTCACCGAGTTGGTCAAGAGCTTGATTGCGTTGTTCGTCTGTCATGGTATCTCTCCAGCCGTAACGAATGACCCGGCTCATGTCATACATGCTGGCCGTGACCACGGCTTTAATTCGGTGATCGACCTGGGCAGCCGTTAAGGAGAAACCACCACTGCCGCAGATGCCGATAACCCCGATTTTGTTTCTGTCTACATAGGGGCGTGTACCGAGAAAATCGACGCCGGCGCTGAAGTCCTCGACAAAGATGTCTGGAGATGACACGTGTCTGGGCTGGCCACTGCTTTCACCGTTAAAGGATTCATCAAACGCCATGGCAACAAAGCCTCTTTCGGCCATGGTCTGAGCATAAATGCCAGCTCCCTGTTCTTTGACGCCGCCATAGGGGGTACCGACCAGGATTGCCGCATACTTTTTTGTCATATCGATGTTTTCAGGGATGTAAAGATCTGCCGCAATGGTGATCCCGTACCTGTTTGGATAAAAGACCTTCTCATAAATCACTTTTGTGCTTTTAGGAAATGTCTTGTCCCAGTCGTCTGTCTTGGCGAAAGCCGTCCCAGTCATCGTTAATGCCATGAGGCTGATTAATGCTACCAAGCGTTTCATCGCGCTATCCTTTCGTTTATTGTTGGATGTCTTCAAAAGATCTTCTTTAGATTATTTATACAAAAGTGACAGAATAGCTGATATATCGAAGCTGTGAAATTATTGCCTATTTTTACAAATCTTCAGAAGATTGATTTTGCATTATTCATTTGATATTGCACTTTGAGAGAAAGGCGGCACGTAAGATTTAGGAGTGCGCGCAAATACCAGTGTAACAATACAAGCGAATATAGCTAAAAAACCGTAGCAGAGAGCTATCTGAAACAAATTTATAAAGTGCGAAAATTGCCCAGAAATAAAACTGGAGATGGCAGCGCCAGTGTAAGATGTTGCATAAATTAAAGATAAGACACTGGCTCGTTCGTATGGCGGCAGGCCGACGAGTAAGGAGCGGATGCTGCCTGTCAGGGTTATCCCTTGAGCTGCTCCGGCAAGAGCGCTGACAGCCAAGAAGGGGAGGATCATGGACATTTTAAGACTGACAAGAATGCCTCCCAGCATTAGCGTATAGAGAATGATACCAATGCGTTGTGCGTTGACCGGGGTAAAAAATCTGTTCAACGTGCCGCCTACAGCACTGGGGAGCATGAATGAGGAAAATACCAGTGCTGCAGTAAGAACGTTCTGGGAACCCAGTTGGTCTGCAGCAATTGAAGGGCCAAACGCCTGATAAAAACCGCCGAGAGCCCAGGTGGCAACAAAAACACACGCCGCTACGGGGTAAAGACGACGATCTTTGTGAGGCATAGAAAAGACAGGCCGTAGTGAAGCTATGAGCCCGGGCTGTTTGATAGGCACCGTTTCTTGACTGAAAATGACCAGAACTGTGCAGAGCGTGAGAATGGCGAGAATAACGAGGTAGCACAAAGTAGTGGGGAAGGGACCGTATTCAGCCATAGCTCCGGAAAGAATAGCACCTCCGGTTAAGCCAACCATGGCACCGCAACTGACAATTGCTGCGGCCAGCCAATGCAATGAAGGAGGTGCGTTGTCAACAATATATGAGGTGACGCCACTTGAGGCCAGACCGCAGGAGAGCCCCAGTAAAAAGCGTCCGGCAATCAGAGGCATAGCACTGTCAACTTTCAGGAGAATTAAGCAGGACACAGCGGCAAGGGCGAAACATATCAGGGTGACAGGTTTACGTCCCAGATGGTCAGAAATGCGTCCGAAGATCAATAAAGCAGTTACCGCTCCAATAAAATAGACTACAGCGGTCATGGAGAGATCGCTGTAGGTTAAATTCTCCGCCCGACGGTAGAAATCATAAAGGGGAATTGGCGTCGCCGAAGCCGCGAAGATAGTTATAAAAGAAAGTGCTGACGTAAAAAGTCCAAAATATTTCACAGCGATAGACTCTCAATGCTCAAATAAGTTTGCCCCCCTTCTGAAATTTATAAAACAATTTTCTGGTCTAGCTGCCGAGAAGATTGCTCCAGGCTATCAAGAAGTTCATGTAGCCTGAGTCCGTCATTGAAGCTGGGAGCGATGCGCGAGTTGGTGTGTATATCTTCGGCAATTAATTTATAAATGCCAGCAACGTTGCGGGCCATGACATTGTCAGGGCGGTTAGCATACAATTCTTCTGGGATCGTCAGTGGTCTTAGCTTCTGTTCATCGTTACGAGCTCCGAACAGGGATAACTGAACCATCTGGGCGTGGCCGAGGGACGCGGTTACCTGGATGTCGCCTTCAGTGCCGTTGATTTCCCAAAGTAAGTTGGTGCCTCTGGAGACGCCACCTCGATAATGAGCTGAAAATGCGGCACCGCTGGCGAAAACACCGTTGGCCATAATTTGATCATCTGCCGATACCGCAATGTGCTTTTCGGTGTCTGACAGGTAGATAGTGTTTCGCCTTTTTAGCAGGCGACCGCTGAGGCATGATAGTGGGCCGAGAACGGTCTGGATTCCTGCGAGGGTATGACCAAACGGAATGGTAACCATAGTGGCTCCGGTGGATTTGTCAGAGAGGTAAGCCAGTTCTGCTACAGTTGATGCTCCCCAATTGCCGCCGCTGCCAATCAGTGACGTTGATAAGACCTCTCCGACATAACCTTCTTTGATGAGTTTATGCAGGTAGTCAATTTCAACAGCTGTTGTCATCTGGGTGCCAATTGTTGCAACAACTCCTTTTTCCAGTGCGATTTGCGTCAGTTTCCTGGCTTCTTCGAGACCGTTGCCTAAAGGCCATTCGCAATGAACATGTTTGCCGGCTTCGAGCGCAGCACTGACCAGCTCAAAATGGTGCGGAACTTTGACTGTTACTACAACTAAATCAACTTCTTTGCAGGCAACCAGTTCTTGTGGGGATGCAAAAGCATACTTAAGGCCAAATGTATCGGCTGTTTTCTCGGCGCTGGCTTTTGTTGAGTTTGCAACTCCGATGATCTCGAACTCTGATGATAAGGTTTTCAATGCTGGGATATGTGCTGTCGCAGCCCAGTGGCTATCAGGATTCAATCCAATAAATCCAACGCGAATGCGTTCTGGCATGGCGTACTCCGTTGTTGATTGAATGTATGGTGATTGATTTCAGAGGCGTTAGGACCTCTCTTTTAATTGTAGAATACAGCTGATTTTGTGCTCATTTCTTGCCTGATAGTCCCAAAAATATGCCCAATTCTTTTCGTATTTATCAAAATGGTACGTTGTAAGAGAGAGCGTGCGTGGCACCCGTTGGGGTCACTGAATTATTTTGAAGTATTTGCATGGCCTCGAAAAAGACCGGATTCCTGATATTTGATTGTTTGCGCTACCTTCTGCTCCTGCTGTTGCAGTTCATACATTGCCCGATAACGGCCATGTGGCATTTGCATTAGCTGATGATGGGTTCCTTGCTCGATCAACTGTCCGTGATCCAGCACCAGAATCTGATCGGCATGGTGTATTGTCGATAAGCGATGGGCTACGACAATGAGAGTGACCCGATCCTTTACCCGATTCAGTGCCTGTTGTACGACTTGTTCTGTTTCACTGTCGACGTGTGCTGTCGCTTCATCAAGTAACAGGATTTTTGGCGATCCGGCCAGAGCTCGAGCAATAATCAGCTGTTGGCGCTGCCCCGTTGACAGACGCAGGCCTCCTTCTCCCAGCTGTGTTTGATAACCATCGGGCATCGCCGTGATAACTTCATGCAGATGTGCCTGTTTGGCAGCTTGGGACACTGCATCGGTACTTAAATTTCGTCCCATATTGATATTGTCGAAGATCGAAGAGGCTAAAATAAACGGATCCTGGGGAATAAAACCAATTCCCTGACGCAAGGCATCAGATGTAAACTCTTTCAGCGGATGTCCGTCAATCGAGATGTGGCCGGCTTGTGGCTGATAAAAATTCAGCAACAGGCTGAGCAGTGTGCTTTTGCCGCTGCCGGTATGGCCGACCACGGCGAAAAATTGACCGGGCTTTATCCTGATATTCAGATCCTGCAAAACAGGTTTGTCTTGATAATAGCCAAAACTCAGTTTTTCAATATTCAGAAGACCATGCCCGATCTGTTTTTGGAGGCCCTGTTGAGCTTCTGCTGTTGGTTCCTGCAGTAACTGATAGACCCGGTTGCCCGCGACAATAGCCTGCTGGTAAAGGCTGAAACGCTGGGTGATCTCGACCAGAGGCTCGGTAAAGCGGCCAAGATAATTGAGGTATGCATACAAGACACCCACTTGCGCAACTCCCTGTACGGCCTTCATGCCGAAAACCCAGATGACACCAGCCAGAACAACGATACTGAGCAGGTTGATGGCTGGGCGCAAAAACAAGGAGCCAAAGGTCATTGTTTGGATACGGGTCGTATAGTAGCGGCTGTTGACCTGGTCGAACTGGGCAAGCTTGGCCCGCTGCTGATTGGTGGCCTGAATGACTGTCATGCCACTGATCGATTCACTGATGGTGGCATTGATATCTGAACGTAGTTGCCGGCTTTCAGAAACGATCTTGACGCTGAAACGCTGATACAGATAGATCAGGACGACGACAATCGGAACAAGCAGGAGTGATACGAGCATCAACTTGACATCAAGGATAGCCATCGCTATGAGAATGCCGCAGAGCATGATCAGATTGACGATGATGCTGGAAAGAAACTGGACATAGATGTCCTTGATCGTCTCAGTGTCATTGGTGATCCGGCTGACCAGTTGACCGGTGCGCGCATAATCAAAAAAGGCGACTGGTAAAGTCAGGACATGCTTGAAGACACGTTTGCGAATATCCAGAACTGCATTCAAGGCGATATCGACGAACTTCAGTTTTTGTTGATACTGAAGATAGGTGGCTAGTAATACTGAGGCTATAAACAGGAAAATCATACCTGAAACCGGACCGCGAGGATAATGGTCGGTCATGATGAAGTCGTCGATAAATACCTTGCCTAGCATGGGGCCGAGAATATCAAAGCCTGTTGCAAGCACAACCAGGAAGAGAGTTTTTATAAACAGGATCTTGTCGGTAACGATGTAGCTCATCAGCAGACGTAATGCGCCGCCGTTTTTCTCGCGAGTTTCGGCCATCAGGATAGAGCCTCCATCGCCAGTTTCATCTGTTGATATGCGACCATGCGTGAATACCAACTGTCATTGTTGATCAGCTGCTGATGTGGTCCTTTTTCAATGATCTCTCCATGGGCAAGAACGATGATTTCATCAGCATGTTCGATAGCCGATAGGCGATGACTGACGATAATGAGTGATTGCCCATGGCGTTTGCGCAAATGATCAATAATGATTTTCTCTGTCTGGATATCGACCGCTGAAAGAGCATCGTCCAGAATCAGTATGGGGGCCTGACTGATCAAGGCTCTGGCAATTGCGATACGTTGCCGTTGGCCACCGGAAAGCGTGACGCCCCGTTCCCCGACTAGCGTGTCGTAGCCGTCGGGGAAATTCAGGATTTCATCATGAATGGCAGCGAGGCGGGCGGCCTCTATCACATCTTCATCCGTTGCTGCAGGCCTTCCCATCCGGATATTTTCGCTTAAAGTTGCACTGAATAGAAATGCGTCCTGGGGGACATAGGCATAGTGGGCCCTAAGTTGTTCGAGTGGAATCTCCTGAATGGGCGTTTTCGCCATTCGGATTGAACCTGGTGGAGAATCCCAGTAGCGCATGAGGAGTTGCAGCAACGTGGATTTTCCAGATCCGGTTGCTCCGGCGATCCCCAGAACGTGTCGCTCTTTGACAGACAAGCTGATCTTTTTGAGGCTGTCCTGGTGACTGTCCGGGTAGCGGAAGGTCAAACTATCAATGGTCAAGTCATACCCTGCAGGAGAGAGATGTCCGCAATCGGCTATCGAATCGGGCAGGGTGGAGAGTTCTTCCAGACGCTCAATCGCGGCACTGCCACGCTGCAGGATGTTCATCAGCCAGCCAAAGGCATACATGGGCCAGATCAGTTCTGACAGGTACATGGTAAAACTGGTCAGTTGGCCTACGGTCAATTGGTTCACATGTATCAGCCAACCTCCAGCCAGCAGGACAATGAGCAGTGCGGCGCCCAGGCTCAGCTGTATGATCGGATAAAACTTCGCTTCAGAGCGCTGAACTCTGTAGGTGCTATCGGCTTCCTGCTCAGCGATATCGTTAAACTGCACCGTTTCGATAGCTATGCGGCCCATGGCCTTGATCATGCGGATGCCGATGATGGCCTGCTGGGTATGTTCATTCAACCTCGAAAATTTGTTTAAGCTGTCCTTGAACTGATGATGTACCTGGTTGGACAGGCGGTAGAAACCAACCCCCATGAAGGGGAAGGGGAGAACTGCCAGTGTGGCAAGGCGCCAGTCGACAAAGCCGAACGTCATGATCAGAACCGCAACAAACGTCAGGAAACCATCAAACCCGGAAAGAATGCCTTCACCGGCAGCGACTTCCACTGCGTCGATATCGTTTGTCGCCCGGGCCATGAGGTCACCGGTTGCGTGTCGATTGTAAAAGGATTGTCCCTGGCGGGTCAGGCGCAGGTAGAATTGCTGACGCAGGATGTTTCCCAGCTTGTACGAAGCGCCAAACAACATACGCCGCCATCCGTAGCGTAACAGGTATACGGCGACACTGGCCGCCAGCAGGGCGTACAGGTAGTAACGGGTTGTGCCCAGATCCTGGGTTGCCAGCAGATTGTCGATAGCTTGCCCGATGACCCACGGAATCATCATGTTCATTACGGCAACAGCAAACAGCATGATCAGGGCCAGACCGTAAGCATACCAGTAGCGTTTAAAGAACCATCCTAAGTGACGAACTAACAGCATGCCGCATTCTCTGCCTGAATGTAGGGAACTGTAGCGCTTTGGGCTATCCCGTCACTTACAAGGAGGTCTTTTGAAATTTTATTGTGCCTGGTCTTTAACATGTGCAGATTCATGTTTGAACTGAAGATGTCTTGCTAGCATGCGACCTGGCGAAGTTTGGCAACATCACGCAGAGGAGGTGCGCCAAACAGGCGACTATACTCGCGGTTGAATTGCGAGGAGCTCTCATACCCGACCTGAAAAGCAGCCCTGGTCGCGTCCAGGTTCTCGGCGATCATCAACCTCCTGGCCTCCTGTAAGCGTAGCTGTTTCTGGTATTGCAGAGGACTCAATGAGGTCATGGCCCGGAAGTGACTATGAAAGCTTGAAGAACTCATATTTGTCTGATTTGCAAGGTCATCGACACGCAGTGGTTGATCAAAATTTTTCTGCAGCCATTCTATTGCCTTGGCAATCTGATTGCTCTGACTTCCGACAGAGGCGATCAGGCGTAATTGCTGTCCCTGTGCTCCTGTCAGTAATCGATACAGAATTTCGCGCTGATAAAGTGGTGCCAGGATGGGAATGTCTTCCGGTGTGTCGATGAGCTTGATCAGTCTTTGAAAACTAGCCAGTAAGGGGAGTGAAACTTCTCCAGTGGCGATACAGCGTTCAGTCTGTTTTGTTCTGGGTAGCGGGATGTTACTGTCGATCATCAACTGCGAGAGTTCGCGAATGTCTATTCTCAGTAGAAGCCCCAGGTAGGGCTCTTCTTCTGTTGCCTTGATCACCCTGAAAGTCGTTGGCAGATGCACTGACGTGATGAGGTAGTTGTGTGCATCGTAAACATATTCCTCGTCGCCGAGTTGGGCCTTTTTGGCTCCTTGGGCAACCAGACAGATGCTGGGAGCGTAGGTCCCTCTCTCCGGTGGTGTCGGTTCATCATGCCGGAAGAAAATCAGGCCCGGGATAGAGGTTTCATGTTGTAAGTGTGAGCTGTTTTCTGCAGTATATTGTTCAATGCTGGCAGCCAAATCGCTGAGTATGTCGAACCACTTGTGATTGCTGTTACTTACATCAACTATCTGCTTATTCATAATTTTCTCTCCATTATCTGATCAACTGACGGTATCAAAGGTGTAATGCCCAAGACAATCGAATTTCATCGAATTGTAGGATCGGGCAAAAATCTCGCAAAAATATTATATCAGTTTTCAGGCCACTCCATTAAATTGAAAAACATAAGTTGGTGGTCTTCTGGCTTGTCAAACTGACTGTTAATTCGACTTTTCTTCAATTCTGATGACCTCCAACATCGCGAGGGCCGGATCTCTACGAGTAGGCTACAGAGTTCTGAATCTTTTGATGATCGATCTTTTCGCGGCTCAGTAGTTATTGAGCTCAACCTGTCTTTTTGTCTCCTGGAGGAAAATCATGCAAACACAGATGCTAACTGGTAAGACAGCTGTCATCACAGGCGCAAGTTATGGAATCGGTTATGCCGTTGCTCATCTCTTTGCTGAGGAAGGCGCCAACCTTGTTGTCACCGCTCGTGGGCAGGAAAAGCTTGATAAGCTTGTCGACGAACTCAAGGCAAAAGGGTACAGCGCAGTGGGGGTCGTCGCCGATGTCGGATCAGCGGAAGATTGCGTCAAGGTCTTCGAGGCAACTATTAAAGAGTTTGGCGATGTCGATATTCTTGTCAATAACGCCGGTCTCGGAGAAATGTACGCAATCGATGAAACTGAAGACGACTGGATGAATTACATCCTGAATATCAATGTTGGTGGCCCCATTCGCTACACTCGTGAAGCATTGAAATATTTTTTACCCAAAAACGAAGGGGTCATTATCAATATTTCATCGGTAAACGGGAAAAGACCTATTTGCGGAGCTACCTACACTGCAAGCAAGGGCGCTATCGATACTCTAACGAAAAATATCGCTATCCGCCTTTGTGAGACGAACATTCGCTGTAATGCCGTAGCTCCTGGTGTAACTGAAACTCCTGCAGCACAGGCGTGGGCCTCTGGAACCCAGCCCGGCGGCGACAAAATGCTCAAATATTCTGACATCTATATCAATACTGATGTTCCTGCGACTAAACCGATTGATCAGGCCTATGCCTGCCTGTACCTCGCCAGTGATATGGGCAGATGTGTCAGAGGTCAGGTCATCCAGGTCTGCAATGGAGCATTTTTATAAAGCAACTCAAAGTACATAGTTATGAAGTAACTCTGGAATATTTTTTAAGGTCTTGTTCAATGAAAGTTATCAAAGAAGAAGTATTGACAGGAGAGCGTGCCCTGTTTTCGGGGCAGCAACTCAGGATTGAAGACAGTATTTTCGAGGAAGGAGAGTCTCCCCTTAAAGAATCTGCCGATGTTGAGATCGACAGATCTATCTTTAAGTGGAAATACCCATTGTGGTACAGCAAAAATGCCAAGGTTGAAAACAGTCTACTGCTCGATACCGGCCGTGCCGGCATCTGGTATACCGATAATATTCAGCTGTCCGATACCACTATTCAGGCTCCGAAGACCTTTCGGCGTTCGACGAATATCAGCCTCACGCATGTCGATATGACCGATGCCAGCGAGACTCTGTGGATGTGCGACAGAGTGTCTATGCAGGATGTATCTGCCAACGGCCATTATTTTGCAATGAACTCGACCAATATCAGGGCGAATAATTTTAGGCTGGTCGGCAATTATTCTTTTGACGGTGGCAAAAATATCGAAATTACTAACGCCAACCTGCTATCCAAGGATGCCTTCTGGAACTGTGAAAATGTTGTTGTCCGTGATTCCTTTATCTCTGGTGAATATATCGGCTGGAATTCACGGAATCTGACCTTTGTCAATTGTACGATCCAGAGTTTGCAGGGGTTTTGCTATATCGACGGCTTGACATTAGAGAACTGTCGACTGCTGGATACGACTCTGGCCTTTGAATATTGCCGTAATGTCGCGGTCGATGTGACGACCAGCATCGGCAGTGTTAAAAATCCAATCAATGGCACGATCAGGGCCCGCAGTATCGGTGAGATTATTTTTGATGATCCTCAGATAGACCCGAGCCAAACAGAAATAATCACCGCGGCTGGAGAAGTAAAGCGTGCCATATGATTTTGATAAAGTAACGGATCGTTTCAACAGCTTCTCAATGAAATGGAATGTGCAGGCTGGTGAGTTGCCCATGTGGGTCGCAGATATGGATTTCGAGACGGCTCCTGAGGTTATTGAAGCCATACAGAAACGAGCAGCTTCAGGCATCTTTGGTTATAGCGCCGTGCCGGACTCTTATTATCAGGCGGTGAATCGCTGGTGGTATGAGCGTCACGGTTTTGCTATCGATAAAGACTGGATCCTGTTTGCCACCGGTGTTGTGCCCGCTGTTTCGTCCATAGTCCGCAAAATGACCACTGTCGGTGAAAAGATTCTGATTCAGCCGCCTGTCTATAATATCTTCTACAATTCAATCTATAACAATGGCCGCCATCTGGTGGAAAACAGGTTGCGATACCAGGACGGTCAGTATTCGATAGATTTTGTGGATCTGGAGGAAAAACTGGCGGATCCGCAAACGACCTTGATGATTCTGTGCAATCCACACAACCCTGTCGGCAAGGTCTGGGACAGAGAGTGCCTCGCCCGTATCGGTGACTTGTGTGCACAGTACAATGTTCTGGTTATCTCAGATGAGATCCATTGTGACCTGACCGACCCTGACGTTGCATATACCCCCTTTGCCTCAGTTTCGGAGACATGTGCCCAGAACAGCATGACTTGTGTGGCACCGACCAAATCCTTCAACCTGGCCGGGCTACAGACAGCCAGCGTCATTGTGCCGAACCCGGTGTTGCGCCACAAGGTTAATCGTGGGCTGAATACCGACGAGGTCGCAGAACCCAATGCGTTTGCCATGGATGCCACCATCGCTGCATTCACCTATGGAGCGGGCTGGTTTAATGAGCTGCGTGCCTACATCAGAGCCAATAAGGATTTTGCCACACAGTATATTCATTCCGAATTACCTCAGCTTAAGGTTGTCGATTCTGAGGCCACCTATTTGTTGTGGATCGATTGTCGACGCATTCCTGAGCAATCGACTCTACTCTCAGATTTTCTACGTAAGGAAACCGGGTTGTTGCTTTCAGACGGGGCTTCATACGGTAAGAATGGCAAAGGCTTTTTACGCATGAATCTCGGAACTCAGCGCTGCAGGGTAGAAGATGGATTGCAACGATTGAAACGGGGAGTTGAAAGCTATTTGGGCCACCTGTAACGACACAAGGTTACGGATCGGAATTTCAGGGAAAATCCGCTAAACTTATATAAAGCAGGTGATCCCGAGCGGTGGAGAGAATTATGAAAAGAGCATTTAGAAAATTATTACCTCATGTCTTTATGATGTTATTGAGCTGCGTTTTAGTAACAGGTGTATTTGCCGACGAAGAAGTTTTTATCAGTGATGGAATCGTCCGTGGTGTATCCGAGCAAGGCCTTGAAGTTTATAAAGGAATCCCTTTTGCTGCGCCACCGGTTGGTGAATTACGCTGGAAGGCGCCGCAACCGGTCACGCCCTGGCAAGGAGTGCTGAACGCTGATCATTTTGGTCCGGCGTGCCCGCAAATTCCGTTTCCAAGCGTCAACAGCATAAACAATTCTGTCGGACAGATGTCTGAAGATTGTCTCTACCTGAATGTCTGGGTACCACAAAATTCCGAAGGGCGCAGTTTGCCGGTCATGGTATGGATACATGGCGGCGGTTTTGCTATCGGAGCAACAACGATAGAGAATTATTCCGGTGACCAACTGGCTCACAAGGACGTGATCGTTGTTAGTATTGCCTACCGTCTTGGTGCTCTCGGTTTTATGGCCCATCCTGAGCTTGTGAAAGAGAATGAGATGGGGATCTCCGGAAATTATGGTTTGCTCGATCAGATTGCGGGCCTCAAATGGGTGCGGAAGAATATTGCTGCCTTTGGCGGTGATCCGGATAATGTGACAATTTTTGGTGAGTCTGCCGGTGCTATTTCGGTCAGCATGCTGAGTGCCTCGCCGCTGACCAGGGGACTTTTCAAACGAGCTATCAGTGAAAGTGGTGGGTCTTTTGGGCCAGTTACAGATGCTGACAATCGCGGCAACGGGGTCCAGACCCTGGCTGCGGCAGAAAGGCAGGGTCTGGCTTTTGCTGAACGGATGGGTGCTGAAAATATTGCCGCATTGCGAGCCATGCCGGCTGATAAATTCCTGGCCGATCCACTGGCCAACATGGGTGGCTTCTGGCCGGTCTGTGATGGGTATGTTATCGTCGATGATCAGTACAAGCTCTATTCTCAGGGGCGCTATAATGATGTCGATGTCATGATCGGTACCAACTCTAACGAGGGCTCACTCTTTGTCCATAATGTTGATGCAGACAAGCATAAAGCATCTTTGAAAAAGCAATTTGGCTCTCTGGTTGACGAAGCCTTGTCGGTTTACCCGGCAACCAATGATGAAGTGGCGCTGCAGTCGTCCCGAAATATTTTCCGTGACTATATTTTTGCCTGGCCATCATGGGCCTGGGCGCGCCTGCAAAAAAAGACCGGCCACGCAAACGTCTTTGTCTACTATTTTGACCAGCCTCAACCACATCAAAACCGGGGGGAGGCTATTGTCGGTGCGGCGCACTCTGACGAAGTCAACTATGTGTTCGGTCATGTTGATGAAAACATCAATTTTGACTATACCGCAGAAGATAAAACTCTTTCCTCCATTATGATGGATTACTGGGTGGCATTTGCCAGAACCGGCAAACCACAGGTTGCCGGCTTGCCCGAGTGGCCTCAGTTTGATAACAGTGCGCCAACGGTCATGCATTTTAAAGAAGGAAAGCCCTCAGTAGGTCCGCTGGAGAATCGTTCTCAACTTGAATTTTTCGAAATGTATATTAAAGCTCAGCGTGAAACCAGGTAGCTATATTGATCGTGGTCTTCTGTCTGGTGGTGGGGGCTTGAGCGGGGTTGTCACATTGTCAAAAAATAAACGAGCTACGGATATCGTCTACCGTATCCACAACCAAGCCCTCAACATTCAGCCAGTTCTGTTGGTTGATTGTGAACAGTCTCTGTGACGGACTGTACAAGGTACCCTGATCGGTTCTTGCCATAGCCAAACGTACACTATTTAGTATTGTCGGCATGAGCGGTCTGGCCGGTAACTAAAAACATAGTTCGGCTTACAATTTGACCGGGAAACGGGGTTCAAACGTGCTTGTTCGCCCAGTCTGTAACGGGGTGTTGCTTAGTAAACAGGTATGAAGATTGAGGTGATATGTTCCTCGGTATCCAGCACTAACCCGACACCGGAGGTCGCGGGCAAATTCACCGGCACCAAAAAAAACGTCATGTCATCCTCGACACTGGACTTCTGCGGTTCCACAAATATGCGGTGATGTTACCAATCATGATGTTTGGGTCGGCAATCATCCCCCAGCTTTTAAAAAACGGTCGTTTCTCGTCTCCTCACCAATTACACGTCGCTCGGAATGGAATAATTATGAATCTGAATATTTTTGAACGATTGCAAGCAGGCGAAGTTGTCCCCTTCAGTGACCCTCTATTCGTTAAGGTCGCTGAATCCGGCCTGCGTACGACACAACTGCTGCTAAAGTATAACGCAACGTCTGATCCTGAAAAAATGCGCAAATTGTGGGGCGAGCTTACTGGTCATGCATTAGCCCCCAGCAGCTACATACAGATCCCCTTAATGGTTAATCATGCCGAGTTTGTCAGCATTGGTAACGATGTTTATATCAACCATGGCTGCTCGATGTTAACTTTAGGCAGAATCATAATTGAAGACGATGTCCTTATCGGTCCCAAGGTGAATTTGATTTCCGAAGGACATCCCATAGATCCCGGTAACAGAAAGGCTCTTGTTGCTAAACCTGTTGTCATAAAAAGGAATGCTTGGTTGGGGGCTGGTGTTACGATTTTACCCGGAGTAACAGTAGGAGAGAACTCGATAGTTGCCGCCGGCGCAGTTGTAAATAAAAATGTTGATGCGAATACTATCGTCGGTGGAATTCCAGCCAAAGTCATTAGAAAAATAGAATAAGTCATTGCCCTAGATGGTTAAACACCCGGCTGGCGGTTCGTTATGGGGTACGATACGCTTCGGAAGATACTGTATAGATCTCGTAAACATCTGATTCAGTTGTAATGCAACTCTGGTTTCGTATTAAGATCTGATTTATTGATTATAGAAAATGCAAATCCGCAGGTTTCAGATATGCCTTACTTTTCTCAAAGGATACTTGTGAAAATATGAACAGGAAAAGGGGGTCACTGTGTCGTACACGAGACGTAAGTTTTTGAAAACCGGTGTTAAAGTATTCGGCTCCGTGATGATCTTCACTTACACATTATCGGTCGATGGGATTTCTCTTGCTCAGGGAACCGGAAGCAAAATAGCAGACAAGGAGCAGGTCATGCCGCATATCTCAGTTAAATTGTACCCTGGGCGTACGGAAGAGGAAAAACAGCGTTTGGCAAGGGCGATCTTGGAAGATGTTGTCGATATTATTCAGTGCAGCTCAGACTCTGTTTCCGTTGCTATTGAAGATATCGACCCGTCAGACTGGAAAGAGGAGGTTTATAAACCGGAGATTCAGGGAAAAGCGGACAAGCTCTATAAAAAGCCTGGGTATTCTATGTGATTGAGAACCCAGGCAGTTTTGCAGTTCTGGTCCTGATGTCATCCGACCCTGTGTTTCAGATGCTTGAGGACGCTTTTGTCAGCTCGCGCAACAGATAAAAGTTGACCTTGTGACCGCGGCAACATTATTTAGATGTAAAAAGAATGAAGGTTGCAAATCCACCATTTCCCTAATCTTGGCGTCAGCGTAGCTCTATGCGAACGGTAATCCTGTTGTCCTGAGTCTTAAGGATCTCCAACGGTGAGTTGATAATGCCCAAGGTCATCAGGCCGTCGTAGAGTTCTTTGGAGTTTTCTTCATCCTGGTAGAGGATAGCGAGTTCATTGCTGCCTTTTGCGTAAACAATGTCGCCATTAAGCCAACCGCTGTGCAATTTATCACTATCGACAGGCAACGAGTCGCTAATAACGCCGCAATAGCCGTGAGAGTATCTCTGTAGCATGACAGAATAAGGTAATTGGGCTATGAGAGCCTTCGATGCTTCACTGTCGTTTAATGTCGCCGGAATTGTTGTGTCATTAATGATCAATTGGACTTTTGTCCCACTCTCAATGGTGCGACTCGCGTATACCTCATCAGCGCAGCTTTTTGAAACAACGCTCAAAGAGCTGAAGCTAAGAGTCAGAAGAACCAACATTCCTAATCTCAACATATTAAGTCCTTATTTTTAGTTTTATGGTGTATGTAATGAAAAGATTCAATAACCTTGATGCTCCACTTTCAAATTTTAGTTTAGCTAGAGAAAAAGTAAAAATGAATACATATAATTCCTAGAATGTTGTCTGATCCTGCAAATGTTAACAGATACAGGGGCTGTTCTCAGTGACGGGAATTTCTCTGAAAATAACATGGGCTTCTGTCACCGTCACCCGCTATGCTGGAGGTCGGGGATGTAACCATCCCTTAAAATAGGGCCAGCAATTTTTAGAGTTTTCCCGCATACTCGATCAGTCAAGGGAGGGCACACCAGTGCGGAAAACTCGATTCAAAGAAACGCAGATCGTCAAGATTCTCAAAGAAGTTGAAGCCGGTCGAACCGTTAAAGATGTTTGCCGTGAACACGGCATTTCCGATGCGACCTACTACAACTGGAAATCAAAATACGGCGGCATGGAAGCCTCCGATATCAAGCGCCTCAAAGAAGTCGAAGAAGAGAACCGCAAGCTCAAACAGATGTTTGCCGATCTCAGCCTCGAAAACAGAGCGCTGAAAGATATCATCGAAAAAAAGCTCTGACGCCGACGGAGAAGCGTGAACTGGTCGATTACGCCAGACAGCGGCATCGCTTGAGCCAGCGAGCTGCCTGCAATGCATTATCCTTGAGTAGATCGGTCTATAGTTATCGGCCGAAGCCCAACAAGGATCAGCTGGTTATCGAGCTACTTCAGGAACTTGCCGAAAAATACCCTCGCTATGGGTTTAGCAAGCTTTTTGATCTTATTCGTCGGCGGGGGCACAGATGGAACCACAAGCGTGTCCATCGTGTTTATTGCCATTTGAAGCTGAACTTTCGCCGTAAGGGCAAGAAGCGATTGCCGATTCGTAATCCACAGCCCCTGTCGGTGCCTGCTCAGGCCAACCACTGTTGGTCCATAGATTTTATGAGTGATGCCCTTTGGTGTGGGCGTCGATTTCGGACCTTTAACGTGATCGACGACTTCAACCGCGAGGCCCTAGCGATCGAAGTCGACTTAAATTTGCCTGCAGAGCGGGTCATTCGCACGCTGGAGCGGATCGTTTCCTGGCGAGGCTATCCGGCAAAGCTACGCATGGATAACGGTCCAGAATTTATTTCGCTGAAACTGTCGGCCTGGGCTGAAGACAACAATGTCGAGCTAGAATTCATCAAGCCCGGCAAGCCAACTCAGAATTCATACATCGAACGCTTCAACCGAACCTTTCGTGATGAGATTCTGGATTATTACGTTTTTCATCGTTTGTCTGAGGTTCGCGAAGTCACCGATAAATGGATTATCGAATACAACGAAATCAGGCCCCATGATTCACTGGGGAAGCTGACGCCAAAAGAATATTTGGAAGCGCAATAGATCACCGGGAAACTCTATGAATCGGTGGCCCTAAAAGAGGGAGCTTTACAATACGGATGAGATGTATTCTTTTTCAATTTCGTCAAGAGGTTTAAGAATAAAAAGATATTTTAGATAGTCAAAAAGGCTGTTTGATTGGCAAAATAGTCCTTGTTAATTAATAGAAGGCTGCCAATAGAGCAGGTTCAATTGAGCTGTTGTTTATGTACTGAATTTGATAAACTGCTTTTCGCATTCTGAAGAGGTTGGCAGCATCTAGGATTTTTAGTAGTGAATCAACTTATGTGTAAAACTAATAATCTGTTCTGAAAAGGAGAGTGGATTATGGCAGGATCAGGTTTAGATTCGCAAAACAGAAATGGATGTTTAATGCGCAAAATAGCCTGTGGCCCCCTTTCAGAAGCTCAGTTTCTCTACTACATCAAACACTGCCCCACAGCCTCTGCAATTTTTGACCGAGATATGGTGTGTCTTGCCTGCAGCGACCGTTTTCTGCAGTATTATGGTCTTTCAGAGGCACAGGTCATCGGAAAAAAACACTATGATGTTTTCCCGGAAATAGCACGGAGGTATCGTGATACACACCAGAGGGTTTTGCAGGGAGCTGTCGAGAAAAACGACTATGAAATAACCCGTTTGCCCAATGGTTCTATCTGTTTTAGCCGCTGGGAGTGCCGTCCGTGGTATGATGCGCAGGGCGAAATCGGGGGGATAATTCTCCATTCTGATGAGATCACCGATCAGGTTCATGTCTTGCAGGAAGCTAAGGATCAAGCTGAGCTTAAGAAAAGACAGCTTGAAACCGTGATTTCTAACATGAACTGCGGCGTAGTCGCGATAGACATGCACCGTAACATCATCCATGTCAACGATTCGTTGGCGAGGATTCTGGGGCACAAAAACACATCCGAAATAACGACAGACACCAATGTCTATCAAAAAGTCTATCGTCTCTATTCGTATCCAGAGAAAAAGTTGATCCCGTTGGAGGAAAGGCCGCTGGAACGGATGTATCGTGGGGAGACGGTTGGCAACAAGAAGTATATCTTTCTTAACCTCGCCACGGGAAGAGAACGGATTGTTGAATCTTACGGTAACCCGATTCTCAATGAAAATGGGGAGTTGGAGCTCGGTTTGTTGATGGTGGACGATATAACTGATCGCCAACTAGCCGAGGAAGAGCTGCGTCAGACCAAAGAGTTTGCCGAGCAGGAGCAAGCCAAGTGGCAGACCATACTCAATCACGTCAGTAATGGCGTTGGGGTATTCGACGGCTCAGGTAATCAGATTTATGCAAACGATATGCAGATTAGAATGTATGGCTATCAGGATGTAAATGATGCAGAGAAATCAGGTGAGTTTATACGTAGCAATTTTATTGTTCAAACATATCCCGCTGGCGAAACACTGATACCGGAAAAACTTCCCTCCTCCAGAGTGATGCGAGGCGAATTTGTAGATAGAGAGCTTTTCCGCATCAAACGATTGGACAGAACGATTGAACTCATCGTTATGATATCCGGTATCCCGGTTTATAATGCACAAGGAGACGTAGAGCTGGCCGTCCTTGTTAGTAACGACATGACCGAGCTGGTGGAGCGCGAAAAGCATGAGAAACTCGTTCAGAAGCGCATGGAGCAGACCCAGCGGCTGGAAAGTTTGGGCGTCCTAGCGGGTGGTATCGCTCACGATTTTAACAACCTGCTCATGGCCATTTTGGGGCATGCGGATCTTGCCCTTTTGAAGCTTCCCCAGTCTTCTCCGATTGCGAAAAATTTGAACAATATCTTGACAGCTTCTACGCGGGCTGCTGACCTTTGTGCGCAGTTGCTGGCCTATTCCGGTCAGGGTAAGTTTGAGGAAAAAGAATTTTCTATGACCTGTCTGGTTCGTGAAACGGTCCAGATGCTTAAAACAGCCATTTCAAAAAACTGTGTTCTTCATCTGAATCTCGACGAACAACTTCCGCTAATACTCGGCGATTCCTCCCAAATGCGACAGATCGTCATGAATTTTATTATTAATGCGTCCGATGCCATCGGTGACCATAACGGCACTATCAATATTTCCACCAGCAGCATGAATTGCTCGTCGGATTACTTTTCCGATGGTTGTGTGGTTAAGCCTGAGAATCCGGGTCTATATGTTACTCTGGAGGTGTCAGACAATGGCCCGGGGATGGATAAAGAAACACTAGGACGTATCTTTGAACCCTTTTTTACCACTAAAGCCAAAGGTCGTGGTTTAGGTCTGTCTGCGGTGCTTGGGATTGTCCGATCACACAGCGGCGGATTCAAGGTCGATTCCAAGCCTGGCATAGGAACAACCTTCCAAGTGTTTTTTCCCGCAGTCGACACCAGTATGGAAAACCTTTCAGAAGGTATAGCAGCGTTGAATAAAAAGGAACCACGATTCGTCGGGAAGGTGCTGTTGATTGATGATGAGGAAAGTGTCCGCAGCATCTGCTCAAGCCAACTAGAAGCCCTCGGTCTTAAGGTCCTGACCGCTCGGGATGGGTATGAAGGTGTTGAGGTCTATCGGAATTACCAGTCAGAGATTGATCTGGTTATTCTTGATCTTTCCATGCCGAAGAGAGGTGGCGGAGAAACATTCCAAATTCTGCGTCAGTTGAATCCCACGGTAAAGGTCGTGTTGAGCAGCGGCTTTGTGGCCGAGGCAGTGACCAAGCGCTCCGTCGGAGAAGAACCCTCAGGTTATCTGCATAAGCCTTTTACCCTGAAACAGCTTTCCAGAGTGTTGTCTGGTTTGCTTCAAGAAAACAAAACCACTCAATAGCTAGAAAGCCGTATGTGGTTGCAGTCGTCGACATCAAATATGGCACCTTTGTTTCAGTGCATCGCCAGCCACTAGATTTTCACCTGTCAATATCGCTAATAATATTGATACCGCATATATTCTGATCGAAAGCAAAATCTTGCGGGCTTTTGTTTGAGTTGCGTCATTTCTGGTGTCAGATCTCCGATCGGGTCGGGATAGAAAATATGATTAGATAAGCCAATAATTGAAGAATTTCATCATGAAGAATCATGGAACAAAGTGTTGTTTGCTGACTTTATTGTTACTCAGTTTCTCTGGCCAGGATTAAAGATAGGAGTTGTGTTGTAGTGATCTCGGCTTTGATCTCTATTGGAAAACAGGGTGCAATGGATGAGGGAATCCTGGAGCATGTTATTCATAGGCCGGTTTCCCGAACAGTTTGCTTTACTACAGCAATGTTTATCGATTAGATGTTTTTTTTCTTGTAATTGATTCCAAGTTTTGCCATGCGACTTCTGAGAGTGGTCGGATTTATTCCCATCAGTTCTGCCGCACCTCCCGGTCCACTGATCTTTCCTTGTGTTGCGGCTAAAACCGTCTCAATATGCCGTGCCATGGCCTGATCCAGCCTGACGGGGACGGGAAGTTTGCCACGGCCGTTCAGGTCAGCAACTGGTGATGATAACTCTTTGCCGGGCAGCGTTGCAAAGGACAGGGTGCCTTTCCGACACCTGATAATCTCACGTTCCACGATATTCTGAAGTTCTCTGACATTTCCCGGCCAGTCGTAATTGACCAAGGCGTTCAATGCGCCGGGAGCGATGTCATTGACAGGGATACCAAGCTCCTTGCTTTTTATTTCTATGAAATGACGGGTCAGTGCTGGAATGTCTTCGCGACGCTGGCGCAGAGGAGGGATGAAGATGGGAAAAGCATTAATACGAAACCACAGGTCTTCCCGGAAGCGGTTTTCTCCAATCATCTGTTCAAGGTTTTGATGGGTTGCTGCAATGATCCTGATATCGACCGGGATGGTCCGGGATCCTCCCACTCTCTCTACTTCCTTGGTCTGGAGAATACGAAGTAGGCGGGTTTGTGCCTGCAGAGGGAGTTCGCCGATTTCGTCCAGGAACAATGTTCCTCCATCAGCTCTTTCAAAACGCCCCCGTTTATCAGCAAGCGCGCCGGTAAAGGCGCCTTTGACATGGCCAAACAACTCGCTGTCGATCAAAGAATCAGGGATCGCTCCGCAGTTGACCTTGATAAATGGTGCATCTTTTCGTGGTGACCCATAGTGGATGGCGTTGGCAATGACTTCCTTTCCTACGCCAGTTTCTCCTAAAAGAAGAACTGTGTTGTTGAGTGAGGCAATCTGATGGACGGCTTCCATAACATGAGATAACCCAGTTGTCTCACCGATGACATTTTCTCCACTTTCTATCGCAAGCTCCTGACGATAAAATGAATTATCATCGATCAGTGTGTCTCGGTAGCGTAGCAATTCCTGATGAGCAAGTGCGTTGGCCAGGGCTATGGCGAACGGTTCAGCCACTGTATGAATCATTTCGACGTCGGCCTGAGAATAGCGAGCACTGCCATTGGCACGCAATACGAGAACACCGACGGGCTGATTTTCAATGATCAGGGGCACAACCAGATCGGTATGGGTAGTTCTCTTGACCAGTGTTGCCATGCGCTTTGAGAGAGGGGATTCACTGGTCGAATCAAAAATCTGCGGTGTTGACAGACTGAGCACCCATTTCCAGATGTCCTCAGGAAGCGGAATGATTTCCTCGTCGTCACAGCTTCCCATCCTGTTCGTATGGGCAATCCTCCGGATTGCTCCGAGCTGGGTGTCGTGGATGTCGAGAAATAGATCGTCAAGTGGCAGATGCTGGCACAGGAAATCAAAGCAGCGCTTAATCGAGACGCGAATATCAAGGCTGCTGCAGACACGCAGGGTGATTTCACGGAAAAAGTCAACGGATGACATTTATGAACTCCTGTATGATATTTCGACAAATGCTTTTGATGTGCGAAATATCATACATTAATTACGGGATCTCATAAAGGCCGAAAGTATACTTTTCTAAGTAGCTATAATAACGTTGGCTACGCGTTGGCATGGATATGGCTTACATAAGCTGAATAGTCAGATATCGGTCCAGATATCATTAACGTTCTTCTGATAGCAGGTGACTGCTCGTCATGGCACGCTGGAGGTTACTATGAAAACAATACGCCGAAGTTATTGCGGGCTCTGCCATCCGCGCTGCGGAACCCTGCTGCATTATGAAAATGATCGAGTCGTGAAAGTGACCGGAGATCCGGATCACCCGATCAATCGCGGTGCCATCTGCGAGCGTGGCCGATTGATGCTTGACCACCTTTATCATCCGCAACGTGTGAATTACCCTCTGAAAAGAATCGGTGAAAAAGGAGAGGGGCGTTGGGAACGGATCAGTTGGGACCAGGCACTTGATGAAGTCGCTGAAAAATTGTCGGGCTTACGTGACAAGTACGGTGCAGAGACTCTGACCTTTACGCACGGGACCAAACGAACATATCACTGGGATTGCCGGCGCTTCTTTAACCTGTTCGGTTCTCCGAATACCTGCGGTGTCAACACCATCTGCATGTGCCCGAGCTATGCGACTGAATTTGCCACGTACGGCGGAATGGTCATGGGGAGCGAGATACCGGGAGCAAAATGCATTGTGCTATGGGGTAGCAACGCTTCTCAGTCGGATCCCAATCTCATGTATCCCATGCTCGTTCGGGCTCGAAAGAATGGCGCCAAAATGATCGTCATTGATCCGCGCAGAACCAAAGAGGCGGAGATGGCGGATTTCTGGTTGCAGGTTCGGCCGGGTACAGATCTTGCGTTGATGCTTGGCTGGATTCGCGTCATTATCAAGGAAAATTTATACGACCATGAATTCGTATCCCAGTGGACCATCGGATTTGATGATCTAAAAGCAGCAGTTGAATCGTACACTCCGGAAAAGGTGGCAGAGATAACAGGCATTCCTGCCGATCTTATTGTCGAGACTGTAAGGATGTATGCCACATCCAGACCGGCGGTGCTCCCCTGGGGATATGGTCTGGACAAACAGGGCATCAACGCAACCCAGTGTGCAAGGGCCAGGGCGATTATTCGGGCCATTACCGGCAATCTTGAGGTTCCCGGAGGGGAGGTTTTCTCTCTGGCCGGAGTCATTGGCAAGATCAGGGATGCCGAGTATCTGGAAGCGAACGAGGTCATGCCTGAAAGTCAACGAATCAAGCAACTCGGCGCGGACAAATATCCGTTTTTCGGTTTCCCCGGCTGGGAAAAGATCACGGCAGCCAATAAAAAACTCCCTGAAGGCTATATGATGGCACCCGAAGGGTTCCATGCAAACCTAGCTCATGCCAGGGAAGTTATGGATGCGATCATTACAGGCAAGCCTTATCCGGTCACAGCTGCAATCACTCTGGCGAATAACCCGTTATTGGCCTTGCCGAACAGTAAAAAGGTCTTTGCCGCCCTTAAGGCTCTTGAGCTTTATGTCGTCGTTGATTATTACATGACTCCCTCAGCTGCGCTGGCAGACTATGTTTTTCCTGCGGCCTCGACAGTGGAAACTTCGGAACTGTGGCTGACCAGTAGATTCTGTATGGCCTGCCCGCAGGGGGTTGAACCGCTTTACGAACGGCGCAACAGTTATGACTTTTACCGCGGGCTGGGCATCCGTTTGGGGCAGGAGAGTGACTGGCCTTGGGAAACCATTGAAGAGGTTTATGACCATTGTCTGGAGCCGGTCGGGCTGACATTTAAACAGCTGTCGGACCAGTACGGTCTTTTTGGTGAAATGGAATACCGCCGTTACGAAAAGTACGGATTTGGCACCCCGAGTGGTAAAGTCGAATTGAAATCTTCTATTTTTGAAGAGCTTGGTGCGGATCCTCTGCCTCACTATAAAGAACCCAAATGGAGTCCGAAGGGCGACCCTGAGATAGCGAAGGAATATCCTCTTATTCTCATTACCGGCAGCCGCTTTATGCCGATGTATCAATCCGAACAGCGTCAGATTGAAAAGGCGAGAAATAAAGTTCCTGACCCCTTAGTTTCGATTCATCCCGATACAGCCGAAAAATTGGGACTGAGCGAAGGTGATTGGGCGGTAATCTCTACTCCGCAGGGCTCTATTCGTCAACGTGTGAAGCTATCAGATGCCATGGCTCGCACAATGGTTGACGTTCAGCATTCATGGTGGTTTCCCGAGCGTGAAGAAAGGCTCCCTGAACTTTTCGGTACCTTTGAATCGAACGCCAATGTTCTTTGTCCGGATGACCACGATCTTTGCAGTCCGGAGATTGGCAGCTGGCCACACTCTGCACTGATGTGCCGTGTAGAAAAAGAATAAATATTATCCCAACAAGAGCAAACCCGCACCTGGCAGGCTATTTTACAGCCTGCCAGGTGCGGGACTTGTTAAAAACGATCAGTAACATTGCCAGAAAACAGCCGATACCACTGATGGCGATGACCAGTCCTAAGGGCCAAGGGGTTCCGTCAGCAAGCAACCCGATTGCTCCTGATCCAATGACTCCACTACCATATTGTACTGACCCGGTTAAAGCGGACACCGCCCCGGCACTACGGGGAAAGTCAGCTAAGGCGCCAGTAATAGAATTGGTCACAATCAAGCCGGTGGTCGAAACGAAGATAAAGATAGGGATAACCAACCCCCATAATCCCCCGATGCCGGTAACGGCCATCATACAACTGATAAGACCGGCCATCAGTGCTACGAAAGTACCGTACAATAACACCCGGTCATAACCCAGCCTGACCACGATACGAGCGTTAAATAGATTGGTTGCCATGATTCCGATAACACTGAGCCCGAAGAGAAAACCATATAGGCGAGGTGGGACATGGTAATAACTGATATAGGCAAACGGACTTCCGGCAACATAGGCGAACATCCCAGCGTAAAGAAATCCTCCCGTTCCAAGATAGCCTAGTATTCGAGGTTTTTTTAGTAATTCGGCATAGCTCAGTAGAGCCTGGCTCAGAAGTTGGTTATTACGATTCTCGGGATGAAGAGTTTCCGGGATAGTAGCGAGAGCCGCCAGGGTTAGTAGCCCGATAACAACCAAAAGCCAGAAAATGACCCTCCAACTGTAGTAGGTTACAACCTGGCCGCCGATCAGGGGGCCGACCAGTGGCATAATCGCCATGATTGTAACCAGGATCGAGAGCATTTGTGCACCTTTAGCTCCTTGGTAAAGATCCCGTACCATCGCCCGTGAAAGAGCCACGCTGGCACAGGCACCGAGCGCCTGGATGATACGCCAGAAAATCAATGTCGAAAAATGTTCGGCGAGGGCACAACCGGATGAACCAATAATGAACAAAACAAGACCGAACGCGATGGCTGGCCGGCGTCCAAAGCGATCACTGATTGGCCCCCAAAAGAGCTGCCCAAGGCTGAATCCGACGAGATATCCGGAAATGGATAGTTCGATCATGCCGTCCGCTGCTCTCAGCGAGCGAGCCATAACGGGCATAGCCGGCAGATAAAGGTCCGTTGAAATTGAAGCAAACCCCATAAGCAGACTTAATACCGCCAGAATATGCCAGTTCGGGCTTGAGGTTCGAAGTTGAGCTGAACTCTGCATAAATAAATCCATTCTTACAATAAAGATACTTTCGCAAAAAAGGCGAAATATTTGCGCCTTTGAAATGCTAAATGAACAGCTGTTGAAACGACTAAATCCGGATCAGCTTGTATCTCTGGCTACCTAACCCAAGTTTTTCAGCATGGTCAATGGTGTGGGTACCCTTGCGCGACTCGATGCGTTCACGCAGAGCGCCGCTTTCGGCCTTGTTTGTAGCATAAACCAGGTCGACACAGGCCCTGTCCAGAGCAACCGGGTCGAGTGACGCCAGGATTCCAACGTCCTTCATCTCTGGAGGTGCTGGGTTGCTGTCACAGTCACAATCGACGGAAAGATTGTTCATCAGATTGATATAGACTAGGTTGTTTTTTCCCAGACTGGTTATGATCGAACCAGCCGCTTCTGCCATTGACTCCAGAAACAGCTGCTGATCAGTATTGAACGCTGACGAAAAATTATCCAGAGATCTGGTTGTGCCGGCAGTGTGAATCCACATCTTCCCTTCCCCTGAGGCAATGCCGATGGACATGTTTTTCAAAGCACCACCAAACCCGCCCATGGCGTGCCCTTTAAAATGGGAAAGAATCAGAAACGAATCGTAATTAGCAAAGCTGGCACCGACAAAATTTTCCTTGATGTTCTTTCCGGTGGGGAACGGGAGGCTGATCGAACCTTTTTCGTCCATGATATCTATCGGTGCTATAGCCGTAAAGCCATGGTCAGCCATGACCTTTTTATGCTCTTCAGTTTGGAAGCGTTTTCCCTTATAGGCCGTATTGCACTCGACAATCGTGCCCTTTAGGGATTGAACCAGATCTTTGACGAGAACAGGTGCAGGAAAATGATGGCCGCCAGGTTCACCGGAATGGAGCTTGACAGCTACTTTTCCAGCCAGTTTATGTTCCTTGGTGACATTATTGTAAATGTTGACAAGTCCACCAGGGCTGATGTCCTCGCTGAAGAAAACAGGAGCTGTAGCGGACTGGTTTGCAAAGGCCGTATCTAATCCGGATGTATTATTTATGGCTACAGCTCCAAGAGCGACACCGCTGGTTTTAAGGAATGAGCGACGAGTTATCTTGTTGTTCATTTTGGGGCCTCCTTAAAAGAAGTTATTTTAACAGCAGAATCAAAATATATTTCTCGTATGATTTTGCCTTAGAACCAAAATTTACTCTCGTCAGATCCTCTTTATTTTTTGCATGATCCTCCAATAAAAGAAGATTATTCATGTTTTTTTTTCACCCGGGCCCATCACCCGGGTTGTTGTCATGCCATCGGTTGAAAATAGGGCCAGCCTTTTCTTAGATTGGATAATTGCAGAAATAGGCAAACTTTTCACAGAATCTCGATATCAGACTTTTTCCGGCAGCGATATATTCAATATAACTAGAAGCCCGCTCAAACGAGAACCAATAACAGGAGTTCAAGTGGTGTCACGTAGCAGATCTGAGTATATAGTTGCGATTTTCATTTTCTTGCTGAGTGCACTTTCTGTACAGGTCACAGCTGCAGCAACAGTTTTTGGTAGTGACTTGTTAAACCATGGATTGAGACTGTCTCAACAACAGGTTAAAATAACTTCCAAGGGTTACTGCGTAACCTTCCAACTTTACGACACTATTGCCGCTAGACAGTTCTACAATCAATTGCCGCTGGAACTGGAGTTGTCCAATTTTAGAGATGCACAGTGGATGTTCTATCCACCAGACAAGCTTAATGTCGCGATAGCTGAGGCCTACCATGACGGAAAAAAGGGAGATCTCAGTTATTATGCGCCTTGGGGTGATGTGTTCATGCTCTATAAGGATTTTTACGCGGGGGATGAAATGCATCGATTGGGAATTGCTCTCGATGGCATCAACGATATTTCTTCGATGTCTGGAAAAGCTTTGATCGAAAAAAAATATTGAGGAGGACAAGGAGCCTCCTTGTGTTTGTTACTACCTGTTGAATATTGACTTATCTCGTAGGGCTAGTGACGGAAACCGATAATCACTAACAAAGAGGAGATTGTATTGATGAAAAGAATAAACAGGTTGTTTTTGAGTTCAGTTTTGATGTTGACGTTGTTTGGTGTTGTTCCCGCTTACGCAGAAGATAACGGGCAGCAGGTCTACCGGGCCGGAAGTCAGCAGTCGTTTGTAGGTCCAGATGAATATTTTACTGGTGAAGTCAAGGTAGATATGATTTTTCCGGCAAATGATGTTGCCCACTATTCAGGAGCCTATGTGTCTTTTCAGCCTGGTGCACGTACTGCATGGCACTATCATCCGGCGGGGCAGCACATGATCATCATCTCCGGTATCGGCCTGACAGGTACCCGTGATGGTAAAATCGTAACAATGAAGGCTGGTGATGCTGTCTGGTGCCCGCCTGATATCGATCACTGGCATGGGGCGACCCCTGATTCAGCCATGACCCACCTGGTAATAACAGCATCTCTTGATGGTAGTAATGTCATCTGGAAAGAAAAAGTTACAAACGAACAATATTATAAATAACTTAGGAGATTAGCGAAATGAGGAAGTATATAAAACGTAAAATTTGGGGATTGACGGCAATATGCATGCTTTTGGTGGCTTCTCCTTTAATGGCAGATGTTGAGACGACTAATGCTGCTTCTGGGCTTGATTCTAGGCAGAAGAGTATTGTCGAAATTTCAGCCTTTACTGCAACCGGTCAAATAGATCATTTGAAACATGCCCTAAATAATGCTCTTGATGCCGGCATGGCGAAAAATGAAATTGAAGAGGTTTTAGTTCATGTTTACGCCTATGCCGGGTTCCCGCGTAGTTTTAACGGAATGATGGCATTTATGGGTGTTATGGATGAGCGTAAAGCCAGAGGCATTATTGACGAGATCGGTAAAGAAGCAAGTCCGATACCGGCAGCTCTGAATCGGGATGAATATGGTGCCAGAGTGAGGGCCCAGTTGGGTGGTCTGGATGATGTTCCACCGCCGGCCAAATGGCAGGAATTTTCACCTGTTATCGATAAATTTCTGAAAGAGCATCTGTTCGCGGATCTTTTTGTCAGGGATATCCTGAGTTTTTCTGATCGAGAACTGGCAACCGTTGCTGTTCTTGCCAGTCTTCCCGGTCTTGAAGGCCCCCTCGGATTTCATCTTGGTGCGGCGATGAATACGGGATTATCCGAACAGCAAATGTATGATTTTATTAAAGTGCTCGACCGCGTGGTTGAACAGGGACAGGTTGACAGCGCCAATGCTGTCCTGAAGCAAGTACTGAGTCGGAGATAGAAGTTTTATGAAATCGTTCCCGATAAAACGTCGTCGCAATAAGATCCGGCTGTTTGCCTTTATTCTGCTTATAGCGGTGTGGTCGGGAGCCGCGAACGTCATTGCAGAGGATCCCGGTAGCAAGGAATTGACAATGAAGATACGTATCACCGCAGGAGATAAGGTCCTGACTGCAACCATGTACGACAATGCCACCAGCCGTGATTTTATGGAGTTGTTGCCGCTCACCCTGACATTGAAGGATTATGCCGGTACCGAGAAAGTCAGTGATCTGCCGAAAAAACTGAGTATCAAGGGAGCTCCCGCCGGAACAGATGCCAGGGCAGGGGATATTACCCTCTATTCGCCGTGGGGGAATCTGGCCATTTTTTATAGGGGGTTCGGATATGCAGGTGGTCTTGTGACCATGGGCAGGATTGACAGTGGCCTGGAACAGCTTCCAGATGTGAACGGGGATGTGCTTTTTGAACGTTGGGACTAGGTCAACCAGTTGAGATGGAACAGGCTTAGGCCCTGTAGAAAAAGACAGAAGAATAATAGGTTATGAAGAGGACTTTCAAGTATATGTTGAACGGTTTATTGGTGCTGGCTTTGTGCTTTGTTATAGCCGTCATCGTGCTGTTGAGACAGCCGAAATTTGGAGGCTCTCCAAAGGGTGAACGTCTTGTCAGCATAGAGAGATCAGTGAATTACCACAACGATGAGTTTAAAAATCTCATCGCGACGCCAAAGTTCTCACAGGACGTCAGTCTCTTTTCCATTCTCTGGAATGATATGCGCTATCCGGCCCAAAGACTGGTCCCGGAACAACCGCTACCGGCGACCAAAACCGACCTGACGGCAATTGACCTCAGTGAAGATATCGTCCTTTGGTTCGGACATTCCTCATACTACATTCAGCTTGGAGGTAAGCGGATTCTGATCGACCCGGTCTTCAGTAGTTATGCCGCACCATTCTGGTTTCTTAATAGAGCATTCACCGGAACCAGCATCTACCAGGCAGAGGATATACCGCCAATCGATTATTTGCTCATCACTCACGACCATTGGGATCATCTCGATTACCCCTCAGTTACTGCCTTGAAAGACAAGGTGCGTCATGTGGTCTGTCCTCTCGGTATCGGTAGTTATCTTGAAGACTGGGGTTTTGCCCCGGACCGAATTCATGAGGCGGACTGGTATGAGCAGCTGAGTTCGGAAGATGACTTAGAGATACACGTTTTGCCGGCTCGGCATTATTCAGGACGCATGTTGCGTCAGAACAAAACCCTGTGGGCCGGGTTTGCGCTGATTTCGGATGAGCGGCGGCTGTTCTTCAGCGGTGACAGCGGTTATGGTCCGCACTTTGCTGAAATCGGTCGGAAGTTCGGTCCCTTCGATCTGGTTGCCCTCGACTGCGGACAATACAATGATCGCTGGGCTTATATTCATATGACGCCCGAGGAGGCTGTATCTGCTGCCGTGGACCTGCATGCTGAGGCGCTGCTTCCAGCCCATGTCGGCCGTTTTTCTATCTCCAGACACGCCTGGGACGATCCCTTCGTCAGGGTTTCAGCAGCAAGTGAAGGAACCGGGTTCAAGTTGTTAACGCCAGTGATCGGAGAGCCTGTCAGGCTGAACGACAGGCAACAGCAAAATACCCGTTGGTGGGAATCTTTTGAGTCTGAAACCCTGAATCAGCAAACAGATTTTGCGCAGTTAAAACCTGATCAACAGTTGAAGCCAAACCGAGCATCACAATAAGGAAAGGAAAAGATATGTTACTCGATTTTACCTATTACAATCCGACCAAGATCTACTTCGGCAAGGATTCTCTTGCTAATCTGAAGGTGGAATTGGCCAGTTACGGGGATACCGTTCTTCTGGCTTACGGGAAAAACTCCATCAAAACCATCGGTCTATACGATGAGGTCGTTGCTATCCTCAAAGAGACCGGTAAGCAGGTTGTCGAATTGTCCGGGATCATGTCAAATCCGACCTACGACAAGATGATGGAAGGTGCTGCTCTCGTTCGCGAAAACAATGTCAGTCTGATTCTCGCGGTCGGAGGCGGTTCGGTCATTGACTGTGCCAAAGGTATTTCCGTATCTGCCTTCTGCAATGAAGAACCGTTCAAGAAATACTGGCTGCAGTATGAAAACGTCTCCAATCCGACAGTCCCGGTTGCCTCGATCCTGACCATGGTTGGCACCGGTTCTGAGATGAACGGTGGTTCGGTTATTACCCATGAAGAGATGAAAATCAAGGCTGGCAGGGTTTTCCCGGCGGATGTTAATCCGAAATTCTCCATCCTTAACCCCGAATACACCTATAGCGTCTCGGAATATCAGATGGTCAGCGGGGTCTTTGACACCATGTCTCACTTGATGGAGCAATACTTCTCTGGCACCGATAACAACACAACGGATTACCTCATTGAAAGTCTGCTGAAATCGAGCATCGATAACGTGCGTGTTGCCCTGA
The DNA here is from genome assembly GCA_963677215.1 of Geopsychrobacteraceae bacterium. GTDB lineage: Bacteria > Desulfobacterota > Desulfuromonadia > Desulfuromonadales > Geopsychrobacteraceae. Next base: position 3,331,133 of record OY781919.1, on the reverse strand, counting down.
AAGACCCGCATGCTTATGAAGCGCGTAGCAATCTGATGTGGAATGCAACCCTGGCACTGAACACGGTCACCGGTTTGTCCAAGCAACAGGATTGGGAAGTCCATATGATTGAGCATCAGTTGGGAGCGTACACCGACTGTGCTCACGGCATGGGGCTGGCGGCTGTTTCGCTGCCTTATTATCGTCACATTTATTCCTATGGTCTTGATAAGTTCGTGCGTTTTGCGACAGAAATTTGGGGAATCTCTGCTGATGGCAAATCAAAAGACGAAATTGCCCTTGCGGGGCTGAAAGCCCTGGAGGATTTCATGCACGAATGCAACATCGTCACATCCATTGAAAAACTAGGGGCAACCAGAGAGATGCTACCTGAGATTGCAAAATCGACATTTCTTCTGCCAAACGGTTATAAACAGTTAAGCAGTGAAGATGTACTGAACATTTTGGAAGAGTGCTTCTGATATTGAATCCTCATCAGATTCATTGATACTGTTGCCAGGAGCACAACCTCAGTTAGTCATTGAACTGAGGTTGTGCTCTTGGTGCGTTTCGACCAGATCGACCTGAGCATGGCACAGTCAAGAGCAGCTGCGGATGACATGTCGGACAGGTGATATGTACTCCGGTCGATTGAGTGCCGATTGCTATAAAAAATGTCGATAATCCTGGTTGTCCTGTTAAAATATTTTAGAAATACCAGGGCCTTTCAGAGAACTTGATACTGTTGTCAGGCATAATATTTTCACCCGAACTTGATTGTCATGGTTTGTATTGCCTATTATTTAACTATCTTTGATGGTTATTAACTTAATCGAGCTGCTGTGGAAAAGAGTGCTGGAAAGGAATAGATTATTAGCATTGTAACTTAGCTTGTAAACAGACTGCTGTACCTGAGGGCACCCAGAAAGGGGAGAACCGATGAAAGACACCCTAAGAGAACGTCCTGTCATACCGGTGATCGTCATTGATGACGCAAAAAGTGCTGAACCTCTGACCGAAGCCCTGCTCAAAGGCGGAATCGATGTCATCGAGATCACCTTCCGCACGGCCGCAGCCGCCGAAGCAATTCAACGCATCCGCAAGGCCTTCCCGGAGATGCTCGTCGGCGCCGGAACCATTTTGACCATCGAACAGGCTCAGCAGGCCCTCGATGCCGGAATTTACTTCGGCCTAGCACCGGGTTTGAACCCAGGCATCGTTAACTTCTTCAGGGCCAAGAAAACCTATTTCATTCCAGGGGTGATGACTCCATCCGAGGTCGAACAGGGGCTGGAGCTCGGATGTGAGCAGCTGAAGTTTTTTCCTGCCGAAGCCGCCGGCGGTGTCAAGATGCTCAAAGCCCTGGAAGGTCCTTACGCGAGCCGTGGTGTGGACTTTTGCCCGACCGGTGGTATCAGCCTGGAGAATATGAACGATTATCTGGCCCTGAAGGTTGTTTCAAATATCGGCGGTTCCTGGCTGGCTACTAAGCAACAGATCAGCGATGGCAACTGGGCGGCAATCACCACACAGGCGAAACAGGCTCTTGAGAGAGTTGCCAGATAATCAGCAGCAAGAACGAATCGACCCCCAGTGGATACCTGGCTGCTCAGTCTTCGCAGCCAGGTATCTCTATTTAAAGGTAGAGAACAATCCTATTGATAGTACCGATAGTCATCGGGACTGTTATCAATATTTCCAATTTGTATGTTGTCATCAATGACTATAAGTTATTTATAATTCATCTCCTTTGGCTCTTCTTATCGTTTTTCATCAGCCTTTATCCCATGTAGTCCCAGAGGATTTTCATGCAGTTTGATCTTCACGTCCATACCACCCTTTCCGCGTGCAGTTGCCTTGCTGTCGATGATATCCTGCAACATGCCCGAGCAAGAGGACTTGATGGCGTCTGTATTACGGACCACGACACCATGGATATCCGCCACTCTATCCGTGAAGGTCTGCAGCCGGACGGGTTATGTGTCATCATCGGTATGGAATACGCTACGCCACAGGGGGATTTCCTGATTTACGGGCCATTTGAAACACTTCCCTCAGGTTTGCAGGCCATTGAACTGTTATTAAGAGTGCAGCGAGAGGGTGGGGCCGCCATTGCCGCGCACCCTTTCCGTGTCAGCCGTCCGGCTGATGAGGCGCTTATATGTTCCGGGCTCTGCCGTTGTGCTGAGGGTCTCAACGGGCGAAACCATGACCTGGAAAACCTGCAAACCGAAAAATGGCGGTCTCACTACGGCATTAACCTCTGTGGTGGCAGCGATGCTCACAGTTTTGAAGAACTTGGTAAAGTCGTAACCACCTTCCCGGAGCCCATTCAGTCTCGTCAGGAGCTCATCCAGGCTTTGAACTGCGGGGGATATCAGCCGGACTGGAACTGTTATCACAATATCGATCTTCCCTTTTCTCCGGCCTATCAAGCAGCGGCATCGGATGCATAAATCACTGTAAGTCCGGGAAACTTTCCATCCAAGAAAGCAATTCAACAAGTCTCAGATCGTTTATAATGGTAAGTACCGCATCCTGTTATCGAAATCACGGGAGGTTCTTTTGCCAAACAAATGTCTGCTGATCCTTCTTGATGGACTGGGCGATCGCGCCATTGAGCCACTAAATTGGGAAACTCCCCTCCAGTCAGCTCGGACTCCGCACCTGGACCACCTTGCAGAAATAGGCGCGAACGGTCTTTATCACGCCGGAATCATGGGACAGGCGCTGCCGAGTGAAAATGCCCATTTCTCAATGTTTGGCTATGCTCCGTAGTCTTTCCCCGGCCGCGGGCCTCTTGAAGCTCTTGGCGCTGATATCGCTTTACGACCAGACGATGTCGCGACCCTGGCTCATTTTGTCCGTGTCCATGAGTCTGACGGTCATCTAATTCTGGATCGCGGGGTGCCGACCGTCACGCATGCCGAAGCGGAGGACCTTTTTGCCGCTGCTCGGCGTTTTGATGCCGGACCGATCTCGATGCGACTGGAAAAAACCAAAGGGCTGTTCGGGATACTGGTTCTGGAAGGAGCTGTTTCTCCCTTTATTACCGATACCGATCCTATACAGGAGGGCCGGCCTCTGATCATGCCAAGCCCCTGGGCTCAGTATGCGGAGGATCCTGCCACCGTACAAACAGCTGCAGCGCTCAGGGATTATCTCGCCTGGGTGTATCAGGTATTACACCAGCATCCCGTCAACAGTAAGCGGGTGCGGCGTGGCATGCTACCAATCAGGGGGCTGGTTACCCAGCGGGCAGGCCGCCTGAAACCGATCAATTCATTTAAACAACAAAACGGGCTCAGAGCTCTCTCGATTTCGTCCGGCATTGTTTACTGGGGTCTGAGCTCTTATCTGCAGATTGATACGCTCAAGGTTAAAGATACGGGGAACCCTGCAGTCGACCTTGCTGAACGCCTGTCCATGGCAAGAGCCGCGCTGAAGAATTACGATTTTATCCATCTTCATACCAAGGCACCTGATGAAGCCGGACACAGCCGCAATCCATCGACCAAGAAATCTGTCATTGAAGCGCTAGACAGGGGACTTGGGCGGGAGATTTATCAGCTGCTGGCCGATCCGGACCTCTTGATTGTTGTTACTGCCGATCATTCAACGCCGAGCTGCGGTTCGCTTATTCATTCCGGGGAGCCCGTTCCTCTAGCCATCTGCGGTGCGGGAGTGAGACATGATACCGTGCATCATTTCGATGAAATCTGTGCTGCTCAGGGGGCTCTCGGCTGTGTCCGTGGTCAGGAATTCATGTATCTGATTCTCAATTATCTTGACCGGGCAAAGCTTGCCGGACTGATGGATACACCGCAGGATCAGAACTATTGGCCGGGAAATTATCGGCCTTTTTCTCTGGAGTGACCTAGCCTATGCCGACAGCATATAATCTGGGAGTCATCCATGGGCGCTTTCAGGTTTTACATAACGATCATCTCCGATTTCTTTTGGCCGGAATGGACCTCTGCCGTCACCTGATTGTAGGAATCACCAATCCGGACCCATGTATGGTGCGTAAAGACCCCGCTGATCAGCATCGTCACGCCTATTTTGCCAACCCACTTACCTACTGGGAGCGCTACCTCATGCTCCGGCAGGTGCTGAGCGGTGCCGGGATACCTTTTGAAGCATTTTCCATTGTCCCTTTTCCGATTAATCATCGGGAACTCTATCGCTACTATGTTCCGCTTGATGCAGTCTTTTTTCTCAGTATTTATGATGATTGGGGGCGCAAGAAGCTCGCAACCTTTCACGAACTTGAATTGAAAACCCATGTCCTCTGGAATGTCCCGGCAGAAGAGAAGGGGATAAGCGCTAGCCATGTACGGGCGCTTATGCTTTTGGGCGGAGACTGGGAGTCTCTCGTTCCGGAAGCAACGGAAATGCTGATGAAAGAATGGAAAATCGCAGATCGTCTAAGGGCTATGCGCAGCTGAAACGCAGATTGCGGATCGTCAGCCAATGGGGAATCTGTAGTGTCTGCTAACGCGTATCGGCTTGTGGAAGTGATCCTGCATTTAGTAACTAATATGAGCATCCACCATCTTGCATATAGCGACACAATTCATCGTACATGTCATTCCAGGCCGCATCGCGGGTTTCGTAACCTGTTCTATTGACCACCTGTTCGCCGTCCTCATTGAGGTACCATCCCCATTGGCCGGTTGCGATCTGATATGCATTCCCTTCATATGTCGACATTTCTTTCTCCGGTGTGAGTGGCTGACGTAGCCTGAGTCTTGGAAGTGATTGGCAACAGAGATATCTTGTATAGGGATTGCTTCACATCTTCTATCCCAGCCATCTATCAACATATACATTGGAAACAATCATCATGACAATACATGCAGTAAAAATTGACAACTCTTGAGCTCTTTTCACTAACAGTTTCTGAATCTAGTTTCATCTGATTTTGACTGAAATATAATAAATCAGACTGTCTATCTGAAAAGATTTATATGATATCCTGCCTTGGGAAAGTTCACTGGGGTTCAAAGTGCGTGTTGAAAGCATTTTTCTTCAGCTGCTCCGCGAGAAAATCGATCAGCAAACGGATCTTGGGGGAGAGATTTTTGTTCTTTGGATAGAGGGCCCAGATTCCTTCCGGGTCACAGCGAAAGGCTGACAAGACTTCTATCAGATGGCCTTCACCCAGATCCCTTTGAACATAATAGTCGGGGAGCTGCACCAGGCCGAGACCACGTCTGGCGGCATCTCTTAAGGTGTTTCCGCTGTTGCACCTGAAACGTCCACTGACATGTAGATTTCTTGAGCGGCCATTCTCCTTGAATCGCCAATGGTCAATTGTTCCGATCAGGCAATGGTGATGAGACAACTCCGAAAGCGTATGGGGCTCGCCATGATGCTCAAGATACTCAGGGCTGGCGCAGACATGAAGCTGTCGACCGGTCAGTCTTCTTGCCGTTAAAGTAGAATCATTCAGGTTGCCGAGACGAATGGCCAGATCGACTCCGGAGTCGATCAGATCCAGCCGCCTGTTGGTCAGGACGAGTTCCAGGTCGACCTGCGGATATTTCTCGATAAACTGGAGAAGTAGCGGAGCCAGGTGTTTTTCTCCATAGGTTGTCGGTGCGGTCAGTTTGACTAGACCCTGGGGCATTGACTGCATACGCGTGACAGACTGTTCCGCAAGCTCCAGCCCGTTCAACAGGTCCCGACAATGTTCAAAGTAAAGTTGCCCCGCTTCGGTGAGGAAGACCTTGCGCGTCGTGCGATTGAGTAATTTGACGCCTAATCGATCTTCAAGGGCGGCGACACGCCGGCTGGCCTTAGCGACCGAAATTCCACACTTCTGGGCTGCCGCAGTGAAGCTTGAAGTTTCCGCTACAGCGACAAATTCACTGATGCCTTCCCAATTGGCCATTTAGCTGTTCCTTATCGTCTCGAAATACGTACTAATTATTGCAAATATGAAAAAGTGAATTTCATATTACCTCAATTGTCTTCAAAAATGGAATGACTTAACGTATGGACATACATAGAAAGCAGACATAATTGTACTGCAATCAAAAAATCATCAAGAGTCTGTATGAAAGGACATGCATCATGGCATTAAACCTTACGCCAGGACAGAAAACCATCAAATCAAAGGCAGCAGTCGCCTGGGCTGCCAAAGAGCCTTTGAAGATAGAAACCGTTGACGTAACACTGCCAAAAGCCGGGGAAGTTCTGGTCCGGATTGTCGCAACAGGGGTATGCCATACCGACGCTTTTACCCTGTCAGGAGAGGATCCGGAAGGAGTCTTTCCATCGATTCTCGGGCATGAGGGGGGCGGAATTGTTGAAATGGTTGGTGAGGGAGTCACCAGCGTTGCTGTCGGCGATCATGTTATCCCTCTGTATACGGCCGAATGCGGTGAGTGCAAGTTCTGCAAGTCGGGAAAAACAAATCTCTGTTCAGCCGTACGTGAAACCCAGGGTAAAGGTCTGATGCCGGACGGAACAAGTCGTTTTTCCATTAATGGACAGCCGATCTATCATTACATGGGCTGCTCGACATTTTCCGAGTACACCGTGTTGCCTGAAATATCCTTGGCGAAGGTCAATAAGGAAGCTCCTCTTGAAGAGGTCTGCCTGCTTGGTTGTGGTGTTACCACCGGAATGGGAGCGGTGCTGAACACGGCCAAGGTCAAGGCCGGGGACAGTGTCGCCATTTTTGGCCTCGGTGGAATCGGCCTTTCAGCAATCATCGGCGCGCGTATGGCGGGAGCTGGCAGGATTATCGGCCTTGATATCAACGAGAGTAAATTCGATCTGGCAAAACAGCTGGGAGCGACTGATGTAATAAATCCGCAAAAATTCACCAAGCCTATTCAGGAAGTCATTGTGGAATTGACGGATGGTGGGGTCGATTACTCCTTTGAATGTATCGGCAATGTTAATGTCATGCGTCAGGCTCTTGAATGTTGTCACAAAGGGTGGGGCGAATCGGTCATTATCGGGGTTGCCGGTGCCGGACAGGAGATTTCAACCAGGCCATTTCAGCTGGTTACCGGTCGTGTCTGGCGCGGCAGCGCGTTCGGAGGAGTGAAGGGGCGCTCTCAATTGCCTGGAATCGTTGAACAGTATATGGCCGGTGAATTCGGCCTGCAGGAATTTATTACCCACACCATGTCTCTGGATGAGATCAACAGTGCCTTCGACCTGATGCATGAAGGCAAGAGTATCCGTTCCGTTATCCATATGGACAAATAACTCTGATGCCGGTTGCAGACAAAGTCCGTTTTGCCTGCAACCGGCGAACAGGTGATATAATGACTCTGAAAAATATCAGCCGGAACAAGGTATTCGGAGGCTGGCATAAACAATACCAGCACTGGTCTAAGGCACTCGATTGCGAAATGCGCTTTGCCATTTTTCTTCCGCCCCAGGCGAGCCATGACAACCCGGTTCCCGTTCTTTACTGGCTGTCTGGACTCAGTTGTACGGATGAAAACTTCATGCAGAAAGCTGGTGCCATGAAAACCGCAGCACAACTTGGCATTGCCCTGGTTGCATCTGACACCAGCCCACGTGGTGCCAATGTGGCGGATGCAGACAGTTATGATCTAGGGCAGGGTGCAGGTTTTTATCTGAACGCGACTGAGCAGCCCTGGGCCGCTCATTACCGGATGTACGACTACATCGTCAGTGAAATTCCCGATGTCATTGAGAATCATTTTCCTGTTAATAATGTACGTTCCATTGCCGGACACAGTATGGGAGGGCATGGAGCGCTGGTTATTGGCTTGAGAAATCCATCGCGCTACAGATCTGTCTCCGCATTCAGTCCGATTGCGAATCCGACGGTCTGCCCTTGGGGACAGAAGGCTTTTAATGCCTATCTGGGTGCGGACCGAGCGCTTTGGAAAGACTATGACGCCTGTGAACTCCTGTATCGGTCTCGCTCTGAACTGCCGATACTTGTCGATCAGGGGGACAGTGATCAGTTCCTTGAGGAACAGTTGTATCCTCAGCATCTGGTCGCGGCGGCAGCTAAACATGACAGCAGGTTGCAGTTCCGCATGCAGCGGGGTTATGATCACAGTTACTTTTTCATCTCGTCCTTTATTTCAGACCATCTGAGCTTTCACGCAGGTTTTCTTGAGGGCTGTCCCGCTCAGATGTGAGGTAAATGAATTTCTGCAGATGAACATGTTATTGATCAGGTCACTAAGAGGAGAAGGTTGATGCAAGTTAAACTTGGGATAGTCATGGATCCCATCGGTCAGATTAGCTATAAAAAAGACAGTAGTCTCGCAATGTTGCTGGAGGCACAGTCACGCGGTTATCAACTTTACTATATGGAGATGCATGACCTTTACCTGCAGAATGGACAGGCCCGGGCAACGATGAGCCCTCTTCAGGTTGCAGCAGACGAAAACTCCTGGTTCAGTCTCGATGATCCGCAGGATCTTCCCCTGTCATCTCTGGATGTTATCCTGATGCGTAAGGATCCGCCTTTCGATACGGAGTTTATCTATGCCACCTACATGCTGGAGAGGGCGGAAGCCGATGGGACATTGATTATCAATAACCCTCGGAGTTTGCGCGATGCTAACGAAAAGCTCTTTACTGCCTGGTTTTCTGAATTGACCCCTGAAACCCTGGTGAGTCGAAGTGCCTCCAAACTTCGCCAGTTCCATGTTGAACATCAGGACATCGTTCTGAAACCACTTGATGGGATGGGGGGAACTTCGGTATTTCGCGTCAAGCCGGAGGATACCAATCTGAATGTCATTATCGAAACCCTGACTCAAAACGGCAGTTGCTATGCAATGGCTCAGAAATTTTTGCCCGAAATTGCTGATGGTGACAAAAGGATACTGGTTGTGGACGGGGAGCCTGTTCCCTACTGCCTGGCGCGAATACCGGCTAGCGGTGAAACCCGTGGCAACCTGGCCGCCGGGGGACGTGGCGTAGCAAGGCCGTTATCCGACAGCGACCGGTACATCGCCGAGAGGGTAGGGATTGCACTGAAAGAAAAAGGTCTTTATTTTGTTGGATTGGATGTCATTGGCGACAAACTGACCGAAATCAATGTCACCAGTCCGACCTGCATACGTGAAATTGAAGCCGCCTTCGACATCAACATCAGCTCAAAATTGATGAATTGCATCGAGCGAAAACTGCAAGAACAACCTAATTAGTGTACAGGCCATGTAAATGAAACCAACTGCGGAAAATCCCAGGAAAAGTCTTTTATCAACACCACTGACGGCCTCTTTGAAGGGCATCCGCAGAGGAATTGAACGGGAGAGCCTGCGAGTTCGTAGCGATGCTCAGCTGGCCCAGACCGACCATCCGATCTCACTGGGTTCTGCACTCACACATAAGTTTATAACGACAGACTATGCTGAGGCGATGCTGGAGTTCATTACCCCGGTCAGCAGCAATGCGGAATCGGCTTACAACATACTGGCGGATATTCACTCACATGCTTATCACCGTGTCGGAGACGAATTGCTCTGGCCTCTCAGCATGCCGTGCCGGATACCATCAGAAGACCAGATCCGGCTTGCCCGCTATGGCCGATCCAACCTCGGACAATATAAAAGCATTTATCGCCAGGGATTGAGAAATCGCTATGGCAGCCTGATGCAGGTTATCTCCGGTGTTCATTACAATTTTTCAATGCCTGATGATTTCTGGCCCCTGTGGCGAGACATTAAAGGGAGCCAGAAACCGCTTAAAGATTTTATCTCTGAAAGCTATATGGGGCTGGTGCGGAATTTTTTTCGTTACGGCTGGCTGCTGACTTATCTTTTCGGTGCTTCTCCGGCTGCTGACCTATCATTTTTAGAAGGCGGAAGCAGTACTCTGCCTCTCGAAAGGCTAGGGAGACACACTGTTTTTCTCCCTGGTGCAACGTCTTTGCGGATGAGTTCGCTGGGCTACAAGAGCAAGGCCCAGGACATGTTGTCGATCTGTTACAACAGTCTTGACGAGTTTGTTCGCGATCTGCGTCTGGCGACAACCCATGCGAATGTCACCTACGCCAAGATCGGACTTAAATGCCGCGGAAATTACCAGCAACTGAACATGAATACCCTGCAAAATGAAGGTGAACTTTATGCCCCCATCCGTCCCAAATGCGTGCTGCGGGCAGGAGAGACCCTTTCAGATGGCTTGGAGCGAAAGGGGATAGACTATGTCGAAATCCGTTCTCTGGATATCGATCCATACGCCGAAGCCGGTATCTCTCTTAAGCAGATCTACTTCCTGGATGTATTTTTGACGTATTGCCTGTTAAAGGACAGCCCTTCAGTCTCTCAACAGCAACAAGACGTTATGATGCAGAACTTTGCTAAGGTTGCCGGTTATGGGCGAACGTCAACCCTGCAGTTGTTGAAAGATGGTTTTCCAATCTCCATGAAGAGTTGGGCGGAAGAGGTCTTTGCCGACATGTCAGATATTGCTAGTGCTCTCGACAGTGCATACTGTAGCGAGCTGTTTCGGCAAGCACTGGCCAACCAGCAGGTAAAATTGAATGATCAGGAATTAACACCCTCAGCCATGCTTTTGAACGATATGAAATGTCATTCGCTCGACATGACCGAACTGGCAATGAAACTGGCAAGGAAAAATCGTCGCGCATTACTTGCCAGAAACCCTATGCTGGTCAGTGATGATGATTTTGCCAAAGAAGCTGAGGCTTCTTTGGCAAGACAGAGAGCAATTGAAGCAGCGGATACTCTGAACTTTGATGAATTTCTTCAGCGTCAGTCGCGACCTTGTGCACCTGTTTTATCGCCGAGGAATTGTACCAACAGGTTTTGCAGGTTGCCGACTCCGTTGGAGCCCTGTGTCGGACATTAAAAGAACAATGAGCTGACGTTGCTTCAGAATTGTAGCGAGTGTTGGATGTGACAAAATTCGGATTGTCGTAGGGTTGGTAAGATGGGCTGGGATCAGTTGTGTTTTATTGATATCATAAGTATGCGAAAAGATCTTTGTCCGTTACCTTCTTGATAGTTGAGAGCAAATGTTTTGTCTGCTCTCAATTTTAAATTGATTTTCTTTCATTCTTTTTCATACTGATTGCTCCATTATTGTAAAGCTACTTGGCGGTTTCTGCCGGTTGGAAGTACTGAGATGAAGGCGCCCTGCCTGGCTATTAATCACTTCTTGTGACTATGTTTCCAATTCTAATATTTTAAGAGTTCATATCTTTAAAAAAGCTATCCAAGTCGATAGGAATCTGAATCGATCATCGTTTGCAGAGAGGCTGTATTGTCAACCTGCAACAATAATTCCGGCCCAGCACTATTCAGGTTGGGATTGTGCTTCTACGGTGCGGCGTCAAAAATCTTATTGGAACAATCCGGGTTCAGGCTTTTAGTCTGATCGGCATTATTGGATACCCGGCAGATGGGTAAGGATATTGCTGTCGATTTATGACTGCTCTGAAACGGTTTGAGAATAATCTGCGGTTATGGGGTCGGGAACGAATCGGTATTATGAGCCCTGCTAAAACACGTGCTTCAGGAATTCGGAAAGAACGCGTTCAATTATCTGAATTGACTCTAGTTGCAGACGGCCACATTAATCTTATGCAGCCGTTGCAATCTGTCTGAGGCAGGTTAGGATGAGGTTTGCAGCATGCACATCCTAAAGCTGATGATTGTCAACCACGCTGGTATATTATTACTTGGTTGAGGGAAGCAGTGAAGCTGCTGCCAACGACCAGAGGCGAAATGTAACGTTGAAAGCTAAATGGCTCAGGGCCGAAGAAGTCGTAGTGTAAAGTTTATTCAATGTCATAGCGTCCTCCAAATTCGTTAAAGTGAAACCGTGTTGTGATAATAGAAACTATAGGCCTTTCTGGAGATGAATGCAACCGATCACTTGCGTAAATAATTTTGGAGTTACATGTTATTAGTATTGCTAAGAAAAATATATTTTAACGGATGGAAACTGTTGATTTACGTGTTATAGGAGAGAAACGGGCGTTGGTAGTTGAGGTAGGCAGATTTGATGATACAGCGAAGGGCCGATCAGTTTCTTTTGGGGGTAGCGGAAGCTAGCGATTTTAGTTGATTTTTGTACTTTTGTTGAATTTCTCTTCTGTGAAGATATGAATAGTTATCGGTAGTTTCATATTTAATATTATTGCTTGTGTTGTTTTATTTCATACAACGCTATGCTGTATTGAGGTGATATCAAAAAAGGATGAACGATCATAGCTTTAATATCATTTGTTCATGTAAAGGAGAGTTAGAAATGGGTTTTAGAGATTTACGCTCGTTCCTCGCCAAGTTGGAGGAAGACGGGCAGTTACTGCAATACAATGACCAGGTTGTTCCGGAGCCGGACATTCGCGCTATCGCCAAAGCTGCCGGCGATATGGGTGATACAGGGCCGGCGGTTATGATCAACAATATTCTTGGTCATAAAAATGCAAGAATTGCGGTCAATGTTCATGGTAGCTGGGCCAATCACGCTGTCATGCTCGGAATGCCCAAGACGACGAGCCTTAAAGAGCAGTTTGTAGAGCTGGACAAGCGCTGGGATTCCTATCCTGGTGAAATTGAGTTCGTTGACAATGCTCCATGCCAGGAAGAGGTTGTTGAAGGTGAAGATCTTAATCTTCTTGAGCTGTTACCGGTGTATAAGGTCAATGAGAACGACGGTGGTTTCTATCTTTCCAAGGCATCCGTCGTAACCGCAGATCCGGATGAGCCAGACAACCTGGATAAGGTCAATGTCGGTATCTACCGTCTCCAGGTTCAGGACAAGCGGACTTTGGCGATGCAGGGCTTACCGTTTCATGACATTGCCATTCATATGCGTAAAAACGAAGAACTGAACAAGCCGACTCCAATTGCCATCTGTCTTGGGGTTGAGCCGATGCTCAGCTTTATGGCCAGTACCCCACTGGCCTATGATCAGTCTGAATATAAATATGCGGCAGCCATTAATGGTATCCCGACAGAACTGACCAGGGCGACCCTGTCGGGCTTGCCTGTTCCTGCTGGATGTGAGTACGTTCTGGAAGGTGAGATCATCCCCCGCAAGCGGATTCCGGAAGGTCCTTTTGGCGAATTTCCTGGAAGCTATTCCGGTACGAGAAAGCAGGTTGAAATCAGGATTGATAGGGTCACACATCGCAAGGATCCGATTTTTGAAAATCTGTATCTTGGTATTCCGTGGACTGAAATTGATACCCTGATGGGGCTGAACACCTGTGTTCCGCTCTATAAGCAGATTCGCGAAACCATGCCTGAGGTTAAGGCTGTCAATGCAATGTATCAGCATGGCTTGACAGTTATCATTGCAACGGATCAGCGATTGGGTGGGTATGCAAAGTCGGTTGCCTTCAGACTCTTCTCGACACCTCACGGAATTTCTTACTGCAAGACCTGTATTCTTGTCGATGGCGATGTCGATCCGTTTGACCTGAACCAGGTCATGTGGGCGATGTCGACACGTCTGCGTGGCAGCAAGAGCATTATCTGCATTGAGCCAACCCCTGGTATGCCGCTCGATCCAGGCTCGGAGCCGCCTGGGATGGGGGCGAAGGTTATTATTGACTGTACGACACCGGTTGCGCCGGAGCCTCAGATGCGCGACACCATGTTGATTGAGAGGATTCCGGAAGCCGCTGAGATGCAGAAAATTCTGACTCAGATGCATGAAGCTGTAAAAGCGGGCAAGTAGATTGAGACATGAATGGAGATAAAACCGATGAAATGTGTTCGTTGTTTGGAAGATAAGGTTCGTGTTGTTGCCGTTGCTCCTGATGGGAGCGGGGCCTGGGAAATTTATAAATGTGACCACTGCAACTACGGGTGGAGAAGTACCGAACAAGAAACTGTAACAGTCGTTAGCAAGCGGGATCAGCGCTTTCAGATGGTTGGGGAGAACCTTGATGATCTGCTCAGCCCCTGTGAGATTCCTCCGCTTAAGACCAGATAATAGCGTATTGTGCCAAAGGGACTGGGTTTAAAACCAAGCCCTTTGGCTGAAGATCGAGCATGTTTTACCTGAATACTGCCCAGTAACTCATATTATTATATGGTTTATTTACGCCCGAAGGGACTGCTTCCCTCAGTGAGAAGCTTGGTTGATTATCTGTAAATCTATATGCCGAGTTATCGTCCAATGGAACAAGTGCGCAACTGATTGGGGGGGGGTACCAGATGCCAGTGATTCACTGGTGAGGCACATTGTTATAATGGCAATCGTATTACATCAAAAACTCGTTTCGGGGAGAAACATTCTGCAATAGCCTGCACTATCTAACCGTCAGGTAAGTCCCGACCAAGGAGTATTGTCAAAAATGGTAAAGCGAAATTTAGGAAATACCGGGACTTCTGTTTCTGCGGTCGGTATAGGCGGTATGTCGTTTTCCGATTTTTACGGGCCAACTGATACAGAAAAATCACATGCAATATTGCGCAAGGCACTCGATCTCGGCATCGATCATATCGACACATCAAACGTGTACGGCAGCGGTGTGTCGGAGGAACGGATTGGCTCATTTCTTAAGGACCAAGCTGGTAACAAAAATGATTATTTCAAGATCGCGACAAAAGCCGCCATATCACGTGATAAGGAAGATCGCAGACATTTTGACAACAGCTTCAGCCATTTGCAAACGGAACTGGATAAATCCCTAAAACGTTTAGGTGTCGAACAAATAGAGCTTTTTTACGTCCATCGGCGCGATGCTCATACCCCTATTGAAGTGGTCACGGAGACACTGGCAGAATTTGTCAAATCCGGGAAAATAAAACAATTCGGCTTCTCCGAAATCGCGCCATCCTCACTCCAGTTGGCGGCAGCCATTCATCCTGTCGGTGCTGTCCAATCTGAATATTCTCTCTCTACGCGCTTGCCTGAATTGGGCCTCGTGCAGAGAACAAAAGAGCTTGGCACATCGCTGGTGGCGTTCAGTCCGGTCGGGCGAAGCCTGCTGACAGACGACCCGCTTTCATACGAAAAGTGCCAAGCAATAGACTTTCTCAAAGACAATCCAAGATTTCTGCAGCCAAATTTCGCCCATAATATCGCCGCGACGGACCGCTTTCGCTTGCTCGCCAAGGAGATGGGCTACAAGACAGCCTCTCTCGCCATCGCCTGGCTCCTGCACCAGGGGGAACATATTTTACCCATTCCCGGAACGCGATCCGTTTCTCACCTTGAAGAATTGGCTGCCGGCGCAGAGATATCACTGAGTGACAGCGATTTGCAGGCGATAGATAATTGCTTGCCGATCGGTTGGGCGCATGGGGATCGGTATTCCGTCACGCAATGGGTTGGACCGGAAAGATACTGCTGACTTGATCCCAGCCACTTTAAAAGGCCTGCCCTGAATGTAATTCTTTGAATGACTGCTCAGAGCGTCAGCCTTTTCCTGATCTGGGTTGGCGTAATGTCACTCTCATGAATAACAACAGAACAATCAATAAAATTGCAAAGTAACCGACAAACCAGGGGAGTGAGTTGATGAATACCTGTTTTTTTAAGGCAGTCTCAAGAAGACCGGGGTCAATCTGGCTTTCCTGCTTGCGTAAAAATGCTAGCAACAGCGCATACAACATGCCGATGACACCATAACCAATATTCAGGAACAGGCCCTTGAAGCTGAGAACCGTGGCGCGCTGGTCCGAGCTGGTAGCCTGATTGAGGTAATGACTGAGGAAAAAGCCTATCAGGTACATGCAACTGAAGAGCAATAGCGCTGGCAGCAGCCCAATCCAAGGCCAGAAGAAACACATCCCACATAAGCCGAGCAGAATCAAAGTTGCCGTGAAGAGAAGGTTGAACAGTGGTGTCCGATGTTCCACTAAATGG
The DNA here is from genome assembly GCA_963677215.1 of Geopsychrobacteraceae bacterium. Taxonomy (GTDB): domain Bacteria; phylum Desulfobacterota; class Desulfuromonadia; order Desulfuromonadales; family Geopsychrobacteraceae. Next base: position 3,315,344 of record OY781919.1, on the reverse strand, counting down.
CGTGCCAGGGTCGGCATGACGAACCCGCCCATCGCCAGCAGTGAGCCGAAAACTCCGAACAGTGCTTCAGGAATCTCAATCAATCGGTAATACTGGCTCGCCATTGTGATCAGCATGCGAATCACGCTGTCACCCAACAGGCCACAGAGCAGCAAAATCATGACAAAGGGTGTGCGATATATCCAGCAACCCGCTCGCCAAACCAGCCGGACTGCCTGGCTACCGGATTTTTTATCGCTGCCTGGGGCAGGCTTCTCCGTTGGCACTTCTTTCATCATCAAGGTGGTGACCAGGGTCAGGATTGCAGTGCCCAGCGTGAAGAAGACTGGCAGGCGCAGGGTAACGTTCGCGCTGATTGTTAAGGGTATCCCAAGAAGGTCGATGAAACGTTGCAAGATAACCGAGTCGTAAAGCAGCCCGCCGAGAGTCATTGCGATAACAAAGCCAACCGACTGCATCTGGATCTGTCGTTCAAGCACTCGCCCCCAGTCATTGCAATTGCCTTGCTGTTTCAGGCTATCATAGGCCAGAGCTTCGTCGGCTCCGCTTGCTGCTGCTTCGGCCATGCCACTGAGTACTCGATTGACGACAAAAACCCAAAACATGAGATTCAGATTGGTGCGCGGCACGAAAGCCCAAAGGGCAATCTCGACAACCATAAGACTGCCGGCAAGGACCAACAGGTTACGGCGGCCTAAGCTGTCGGCCAAAGCGCCAGAGGGGACTTCGCAAATCACTATGGTTGTCGCCCATACTGCATTCAGAATGGCAAACTGTGAGAGGGTTAAACCAAAATCCAGGAACAGAATCGAGAAGACCGGGTAGTAGAAACGCGCGTTGAACAAGACCCGGAAGATAATGAACAGCCGGACGTTGGGTATCTGAAAGGGGGAGGTGACGGTCGGGCTCATAGTCATATCGGTCCATTGCGGGCATTTTTACCAACTGTCCTTACATGTTAGCTGATTTTTGATTATTTAAAGCAAAATTATTACACTTTATCCTTTCCCTCTGCGAACCGTTTCGGATCATCTATAATCGTTGGTGGTTTTGTTATAATGAGAAAACTACATTGTCATGAGCAGACAAAGGAAATGCTATGGACCTTCGTGAAACTCGCACCATTGTCCTCAATGATGGATCTGTGGAGGATAAACGTAACGAAATCCGTGATTATTTTCACAAATCCTACTCTCTCGATGAACAGCTTTATGAAACTTTGGCGAATGATGCCGCCTTCTATCTGCGCGCAGAACCGCTACGCCATCCACTGATTTTCTATCTGGGGCATACGGCTGCTTTTTATATCAACAAGCTGGTCGTCGCCAAAATCATTGCTGAGCGCATCAATCCGCGTTACGAAGCGATGTTTGCCATCGGTGTTGATGAGATGTCGTGGGACGACTTGAATGATGAAAATTATGATTGGCCAAGTGTTGCCGACGTCAAAACCTACCGCAACCAGGTACGTACTCTTGTTGATCAGCTGATCGAAACTCTTCCTCTCTCGCTGCCGATCAATTGGGAGAACCCCTTTTGGGCAATCATGATGGGAATCGAACATTCACGCATTCATCTGGAAACATCTTCGGTGATTATTCGTCGTTTGCCGTTAGATCAAGTTCGTCAGTTGCCTCTTTGGGATATTTGCGGAGAAACGGGACCGGCTCCATTCAATGAACTTCTGTCGGTTGCTGGGGGCGAAGTTATTCTTGGTAAAGAGAAAGACCATGCACTTTACGGTTGGGATAATGAGTACGGTCGTCACCAGTTTCATGTGGATGATTTTCAGGCCAGCAAGTGCCTGGTTTCAAATCAGGAGTTTATGCAGTTTGTTGATGATGGTGGGTACCGAAGTGGGCACTGGTGGACAGCTGAAGGGCAGCGTTGGCTAGAATTCAGCAAGGCAGAACAGCCCATCTTCTGGGTCAAGGATGGCTCCACTTATCGTTTGCGGACCATGGTCCAGGAAATCCCCATGCCCTGGGACTGGCCCGCTGAGGTGAACTACCTCGAAGCTAAGGCGTTCTGTAACTGGAAGGCCAGGGAATGCGGTCTACCGATCCGGTTGCCAACCGAGGACGAATGGTACAGGTTGCATGATCTGCATGAAATCTCCGATCAGCCTTACTGGGAGCATGCTCCGGGGAATATCAATCTCGAATACTGGGCGTCATCCTGCCCGGTGAACCATTTTCCTTTTGGTGATTTCTTTGATCTGGTTGGTAATGTCTGGCAATGGACCGAAACACCGATTAGCGGTTTCTCAGGGTTCGAGGTGCACCCATGGTATGACGATTTTTCCACACCTACTTTTGATACACAGCACAACCTGATCAAGGGAGGTTCGTGGATATCCACTGGCAACGAGGCAACCCGAGATTCACGTTACGCGTTTCGTCGGCACTTCTTCCAGCATGCTGGTTTCCGTTACGTTGCCGCAGAACAGGAACTGGAAACCATTGAAGCAATGTACGAAACAGACGATTCCGTGGCTCAGTACTGTGATGCTCATTTTGGCCCGGATAAATTCGATGTACCAAACTTTCCGGCGCAGTTGGTGAAAATGAGCCTTCAGGCAATGGCTGGACGACCCAAAGAACGTGCGCTTGATCTTGGCTGTGCGGTCGGCCGTGCCAGTTTCGAGTTGGCCAAACATTTTGATTATGTTGCAGGCATTGACTTCTCAGCACGTTTTATCCGTATTGCCCACCAGTTGCAAGAAAAGGGCATCACCCATTATCAACTACCGGAAGAGGGCGAGATCGTCTCCTTCCACGAGGTACGACTGAGCGACCTGGAACTCGCCGACCATTCCGGCAACATAGAATTTTCACAAGGGGATGCGCACAACTTGAAGCCGCAGTTTACTGATTACGACCTGGTCATAGCCGCAAACCTGCTTGATCGTCTCTATGATCCTGCGCAGTTTTTGTCTAACATTCATCTGCGGATGCGTCCTGGGGGGCTGCTGGTTATTGCTTCGCCCTATATGTGGCTGGAAGCGTTTACCAAGAAGGAACACTGGATTGGCGGAATCCGCATCGCTGGAGAGCCATTCAGCACCCTGGATGGCCTCAAGAAGGAGCTCGGCAGCCACTTCCGTTTGATCGATAAACCATGTGATATAGAGTTCGTGATCCGTGAAACGGCACGTAAGTTTCAACACACGATCTCACAGGTAACCATCTGGGAAAGACTTTCCTGATGATGGCATTTGATGTTGCGCGAGCCCGTCGCGAAACCCGCGGCTGTGAAGGGCGGATCCATTTCAACAATGCCGGAGCTTCTTTACCTCCGGTTCCTGTGGCCGACGCTTTATACAATTATTTGCATGAGGAAGAAGAGCAGGGCGGCTACGAAGTCATGGCCCGGCGTGTTACGGAGCTTGAACATTTTTATGCTGCAGCTGCGCAGCTTCTCAATTGTTCCGGTGATGAAATCGCTTTTGCTGACAGTGCGACTCGAGCCTGGAACTCAGCCTTCTATGCTTTCGATTTTCAACCTGGTGACCGGATTCTAGCCAGCAGTGCCGAGTATGGAAGCAGCCTGGTCGCCATGTTGCACCAAGCCAAGCGTGTCGGAGTAGACATCTCCTTTGTGCCGGATGACCAGTCAGGCCAGATTGATGTCAATAGACTAAAAAACCAGATCGACAACCGGGTCAAGCTGATCTGCCTGACTCAGGCTCCTTCCGGTGACGGCCTGATCAATCCTGCCTCCGAGGTTGGTAAAGTCGCGAATGAAGCGGGAATCCCATACCTGTTGGACGCTTGTCAAGCTCTTGGCCAGATGCCGGTCGATGTCGAGCTGATAGGCTGTGACCTTTTGTGTGGCACCGGTCGCAAGTTCTTGCGCGGACCGCGTGGCACGGGCTTTCTCTATGTTCGTCGTACGCTGCTCGAGAAACTAGAACCAAGCCAGCTCAACCATCACGCTGCAGAATTGCAGTCGACCACAAGTTACAAGTTGCGTAATGATGCAAAACGCTTTGAGTGCTGGGAGCGTAACTATGCTGCGCAGTTGGCCCTTGGAGTTGCAATCGACTATGCACTAGCATGGGGACTTGAACCGATTAACCAGCGGATCAGGATGCTTGCATCGACATTACGGCAGGAATTAGGCAAGATCGACGGAGTAACACTTACCGACCGGGGCGATACGCAGAGTGCTATAGTTACGTTTTCTTGTGCTCAGATAGCTGCAGACCAGCTGCAACTGCAGTTTGCCATCCGGAAAATTAATACTTCAACAGTATCGTTCTCTGCAAATCCAGTCAGCTCAGAGTTTTGCCATTCTCTACAATTGTTGCGAGCTTCACTGCATTACTACAATACACTTGACGAAATAGAGCAGTTTGTTTCAGTACTGAAACAAATACTTGGTCGTTGATCCGAATCGATTTGGGTAAGCACAGAAACGAACACAACGATTGAGTATGTATTGCAACGAAGATTTGTCAGGTCCATGAGAACATCAAGGGTCTTGATGAGATCGTCGAGCAGATCGGCAGCGACAACGACCAAATATGGCAAACGGCGGAATGACACCGAAACAGAAGCTAACCATTGCGGCCTGAACTCTACTTTTGAGCCCTGTTAAAAATGGGGTGATTATCGATTATCATTGAGATCTTTATCGGAACAGAAAAGGACTCAGAAGTTATCCCTCCTAAGGCCTTTTTCAAATGTATCGTTTTTTTGAAAATCTTGAAAAATCATTGTCCTGACTAGCTATCAACAGAACGTTCTAGTATGCCACCTATTTCATACTCTCTTCCATAAGGAAGATCATCTCAACATTTTGGTTAACACGCCAGATCAGTTCTTCTTCAAAATAGGGTTTATTGATAAAGTCGTTTGCACCGCGCTTGAGAAATTGCGATGAAAGTAACGGGTCCCCAGCCGCGGACATGCCGATGATTGAGATTTTGTTCATGGGGTAAGATTTCCTAATAGCTGCAGTCAATTCAAAACCGTCCATTTCAGGCATATTGTAATCGGTTAGCACCACTCTGATGTCTGGGTGATCCATTATCTGCTTCAAGGCTTCTTTACCGTTATTTGCTTCTAATACTATGTACCTTTGGATTTCAAGAAAATGTCTAGTCCTTTTACGTGCGAGGTTTGAATCTTCAACAACCAGAATCTGTACGCGATTGTTACGCAAAAAACGCCTCATTGTAAAAGCAAGCAGATCAAGAGTATGAGGGCCTTTGATGATGTAATCGATAATCTGTTTTTCCAGGATTTTCTCTCGGATCTGTTCAGTCATTCTGCCGGTGACGACAATAATCGGAATGTTGTAGCTATTGACTAGATCGACAATCTCTCCGTCCGGCGAGCCAGGCAACGTGAGGTCCAGAATAGCCATCTTGTACTGCGTTACATTATCAGTCAAAAGCGTTTCTGCATCCTGATAACTGCGACAGATATCAGATGCGAACCCAAAATCACGCGAAGCTCGGGACTTCAAGAGATTGATAAACATATTACTGTCTTCTACGATCAGTATTTTTTCCATGATCACCTCTCAGGAATTATTTTCCGATCAAAATATTAGCACAGCTTAACTTAAGTACAATAATATATTTTCAAAAAAACAGTTTTTTAAGCATGATAACTAGCTAAGCTTTTCGTGAAGCTTGCACTGTCAAACTGAAATAAACACCAGACTCAGCAACGTTCGCTTAACGGCTTAGCGAGACCCCTCAAGCGAGGGGCCTCGCTGTGTTTCTGGTCGCTCCCTTAGCCGCGAAGCTCGAAAGATCGAGCCCTGCGGCATTTGGTCCGGTAAAGAAACCTTGAAGCGCTTTGTTTTTGCTGTCGATTCGATTGAATGGGTGCTGAAAAAGTGAAAGGATTAACTTAGCCGTGTCTACTCAATGGGGATCGCTCCAATTCCCTGTGCGGGGAAATACCCCGCACGGGTTCCCAGTCGCTCCGCTTGCGGCGGCCCCTTTGGATCGAAGGAAGCTGCTAGAGAGTAGGGGGCTAGGCTGACAGAGAAGCAGCCGTTTTTAAACGGGTTACGAATTATTCAGAGGTATACGTCTTGCGATCGAAGAACTCTCGTTCGAAGCGATAGTCGATCTTCATCAGATCCTCACCAATGGCACAAAGTAAGAAGGCGTTTCGTCGTTGACCTTAAAAAGGGATGCTATCGTCTCTGCAATCTCCGCTATTTTGGATTCATGGCCGTTAACGCGAAGATGCTTATCCTGTCCATAGCCTGCGATCTTGTGCCATTTGCGGGTTAAAGTGACGTGATTCTCATCAGTTAGTGGAATGTTTGAGAAGAAGTGGAAATGAGGACAACCGCGTGTTTGAAACTCAGCGATCCAAAGATACTCCAGATCGGGAAAGCTCCGCTTGACCGAAGTCAGGAAGAGATTGAGATCAGCTTTCATTGATCGGCCATTGATCGGCCATTGATCGGCCATTGATCGGCCATTGATCGGCCATTGATCGCCATTGATCGGCCATTGATCGGCCATTGATCGCCATTGATCGCCATTGATCGCCATTGATCGCCATTGATCGCCATTGATCGCCATAGGTCATGCAGAATTGAGTTTTGATTTTCTCGCCAGAGTTGGCAGCAGTGAAGCGGAGCCGTGCACGTGACTTCTTACTGAATCCAAGAATCTCTGAGCCTTGACGGGTCGGTGGTTCTGTAGCTTCGCCAGTAAAAGGACGCTTCACACGAACCGACTTAGGATAGAGTTCGAGGTAGCCATCAGGAAAAGTTTGAGATATGGGACAAGAAACAAGCGTCTCACTCATGGTTGGCGTCCCCGAGCAGGACGACCAACACGACCGGAGCGGCCAGCATCAATAAGAGACTTGCGCACCAGATCGACACCAGCCCAAGGATGTTTCTCTTGACTCAGCACAGAAGAGATCCGCTTGATAGCATCAGTACGAGAGAGGCCCGAAGCTGTATGGTCATCGTAGGACTTGACCAGACGTTTGTGATACTCGGTTTTGGAAAGAACAGCCTTGACGGAGAGATCCGCAGCAGCCCGAAGACGCTGATGATGTTTCTGGTGATTGATGGTGTAAAGCTCCCTCTTTTAGGGCCACCGATTCATAGAGTTTCCCGGTGATCTATTGCGCTTCCAAATATTCTTTTGGCGTCAGCTTCCCCAGTGAATCATGGGGCCTGATTTCGTTGTATTCGATAATCCATTTATCGGTGACTTCGCGAACCTCAGACAAACGATGAAAAACGTAATAATCCAGAATCTCATCACGAAAGGTTCGGTTGAAGCGTTCGATGTATGAATTCTGAGTTGGCTTGCCGGGCTTGATGAATTCTAGCTCGACATTGTTGTCTTCAGCCCAGGCCGACAGTTTCAGCGAAATAAATTCTGGACCGTTATCCATGCGTAGCTTTGCCGGATAGCCTCGCCAGGAAACGATCCGCTCCAGCGTGCGAATGACCCGCTCTGCAGGCAAATTTAAGTCGACTTCGATCGCTAGGGCCTCGCGGTTGAAGTCGTCGATCACGTTAAAGGTCCGAAATCGACGCCCACACCAAAGGGCATCACTCATAAAATCTATGGACCAACAGTGGTTGGCCTGAGCAGGCACCGACAGGGGCTGTGGATTACGAATCGGCAATCGCTTCTTGCCCTTACGGCGAAAGTTCAGCTTCAAATGGCAATAAACACGATGGACACGCTTGTGGTTCCATCTGTGCCCCCGCCGACGAATAAGATCAAAAAGCTTGCTAAACCCATAGCGAGGGTATTTTTCGGCAAGTTCCTGAAGTAGCTCGATAACCAGCTGATCCTTGTTGGGCTTCGGCCGATAACTATAGACCGATCTACTCAAGGATAATGCATTGCAGGCAGCTCGCTGGCTCAAGCGATGCCGCTGTCTGGCGTAATCGACCAGTTCACGCTTCTCCGTCGGCGTCAGAGCTTTTTTTCGATGATATCTTTCAGCGCTCTGTTTTCGAGGCTGAGATCGGCAAACATCTGTTTGAGCTTGCGGTTCTCTTCTTCGACTTCTTTGAGGCGCTTGATATCGGAGGCTTCCATGCCGCCGTATTTTGATTTCCAGTTGTAGTAGGTCGCATCGGAAATGCCGTGTTCACGGCAAACATCTTTAACGGTTCGACCGGCTTCAACTTCTTTGAGAATCTTGACGATCTGCGTTTCTTTGAATCGAGTTTTCCGCACTGGTGTGCCCTCCCTTGACTGATCGAGTATGCGGGAAAACTCTAAAAATTGCTGGCCCTATTTTAAGGGATGGTTACAATGGCATTGACGAACCGGTTAAGGATTCAAGGAGTGACTGATAGCTGCCCAGCAGATCGGACGGAAGAACGACAGTGACCTGAACTTGATCATTATCGAGAGGGGTTATTTCAAGAGACTGATGGAGGGAGGTTATCAGTGAGGTCATAGGAAGACCCACCGGAACCCGTAAAATTATCAACGTCGCATAATAGGTCTTCTGCTGACGAACTTTTTAATGATACACTGGCAGAATATGGGCGGTTGACACCTCTCTGCATTACAAATATAGTCAAAAAAGAATCCTCCGAAGCTTAGTCGTGTAGGGGATCTCAACGAAACCGAGGAGTTGCAGCTCCAGAGTTTCACCTGTTTAAGCCTCTCAGAGTTGCAGCTCTGGGGGGCTTTCCTGTTTCTAATAGTCAGCTCTCTTGATAACCATTATCTGGTAATTGCAGTTACCATTTCTTGGTTGAAAAGTGAGGTCGATTTCTAATGATTCAATCTAATATCGAAGTCCGCCATCAGTCAACTATCTTCGGGATCACCTTCCTTATATTGAAAGCCTCTCTCTATCAGGGCAGCCTTTAGACCTATCCTCGAAACTTCGATTTCAAAAAAAGGATCGAAACTGGACTCTTCTGCAAGTCCGAGATTTTCCTCTAGGCGATTGAGACATGCTGAGATGTAAACCGACATGGAATTAGCCGGATAACCTCTATCTTTCAGCTCTTTTTGCAACATGTCCCATTGTTCAGCATTCACAGTTATCATCGCTCTTTTTTTGTTCATGGCTATATCTCCGTTAGTGATGTCCTGACTGTAACAGTGACTGTAACACCTGTCAAATAAAAATCACGCCAGACACAGCAACGCTCGCCTAACGGCTTTGCTAGACCCCTCAAACAAGGGGCCTAGCTGTGTTTCTGGCCGCTCCCTTAGCCTCGGAGCTCGAAAGGTCGAGCCCTGCGGCGTTGGGTCGCTCTGTCTGAGCTTTCGATTGAAAGGGTGCTGAAAGAGTGAAAGGTTTAGCTTGTCCGTGTCTACCGTGATCAGGTTCGCTCCAATCCCCTGCACGGGGAAATACCCCGCGCGGGTCCCCAGTCGCTCCGCTTGCGGCGGCCTGATCAGGGGAGGGCGCTGCAAAAGTGTTCTGGCATGAAAAGCGCTGATAGGGAAAAGCTCCCCCTCCCGTGCCTCGTGGGCGAGCCGAGCGGGAGAGGGCCGCTACCGACGGGCTACGGCAGCGAAGCTAAAATGGTATCGTGCATAGTTCCCTTTGTTCTGCGGTTAATCTCGACATTCCGTTCATCATGATGTTTGCCATTTCGTCAGGGCCGTAATACTTGAAAAGCATCGCCATTGTTGGAGCGGCCTGTTTTGTGAAATAGTCCTTCTTCCGTTCCATGGTCGGTCTTGCCTTGGGGAGTGAAAGCTTCAGTTTCTCAGCATCTTGGAGAAGGTCGAGCCACCATTGAGCGGTTTTCCAACGGCCTTTATTCGTGTCTGTTTTTGAGGGCTTGAGAAAGTTGAGATAGCCACGCAGCAGACCGCAATAGACAGCGCCGATATCATGACCGGCATCACGAATCATCGTTGCGACCTGATTCGCATTCTCGTTGCGATATTGACCTTCACAGCGGACCCAATGACCGGAAACGCCTTGCTCAGCGGCTTTGTCATAGATTCTGTACTGGGTTCGACTCTGGGCAGATCCAAAGTAGAAGGTTTGACCCGTGACTTCTCCGGTTGAGATCTTGCCGCCTTGCATATAGCGGTAATCTTTGGCCCGACAGGAGACAGCACCGGCACGAACTGCACGTTTGACCCGATCAAGGGTTAACTCTCCGCTGACATCATCAAGAGCCAGATCGATCCGTGATACTTGGCCGCCTTGGAAGAGAACGAAGTCGAGCAGCTTCAGAACATCGCCGCTCATCTGGCGCAGGGCTTCACCGGACAGAATGACATGAACGCCCATACCTTCGGAGCCATCAAGGAGGATTCGCGCTTTGCCGTAAATGATCTGGGTTCTATAGCCGTTCATTCCACGGGGAGCGTTCTGGAACGAAGCGCCATCGATCCGGATATAATGCTTCAGTGAAAGGTACTTGTCCTGTAGTCTGAAAGTGTCCGGCATAGTGAATTCAAACCAATCTATAACTATCCGGTTTTGCTCAGGAATAATTGAATCTAAAGAGGGTGTCTGTGTATTTAGCGGGGGCGTGTTACAGGACGCCCCCTGAGGGGTTGCGGTAGCTGTCATGACCGATCCCTCCGAGCAGGACGGCCAACACGACCAGAGCGACCGGCTTCAATAAGGGATTTGCGCACCAGATCGACACCGGCCCAAGGATGTTTCTCTTTGCTCAGGTCGGCAGAGATCCGCTTGATAGCGTCAGTACGAGAGAGGCCCGAAGCTGTATAGTCATCGTAGGACTTGACCAGTCGTTTGTGATAGTCAGCTTTGGAGAGAACGGCTTTGACGGAGAGATCCGCAGCAGCCCTGAGACGCTGATGGTGCTTCTGGTGATTGATAGCGGAAACGAATCCGGCCAGTGATTCGAGGAGAGATTGATAGCTGTTGAGCAGATCTGACGGAAGAACGACAGTGACCTGAACTTGATCATTGTCAAGAGGGGTTATCTCAAGAGACTGGTGGAGGGAGGTTATCAGTGAGGTCATAGGAAGACCCCACCGGAACCAGCAAAAAATTCAACGTCGCATAATGTATAAAATCTGTACTAATCTATCACATATGTATGATAGACTCGCGATTCTCCATTTAAAAAAATCATAGTAATAGATAGTAAAAATCCCTATTTGAACGGTAATCTACGCAAAAGAATGGGGGAATCATGAAATTTTTGTTTTGCCCTTGGTGCTGTCGTCCAAGATCACATGTTTATAAGTTTTTTAGATCTCGTCATTGGTTTCAATGTACCAGTTGCGGCGGGAGTAGTCCGGAATTTAAAAATAGAGAAGAATTAGAGCAGTTTTATAGAACTCGATTTCCTTGATTGTTGCCGCAATCAGGAAAAAAGGGAAGGGGGGTCAAGTTGCCGCTTGACTCCCCCTAGATGATCCAATCCATCACGAAAGGACTTTTCTATTATGTCAGGCCAATCTTTAGAAAACAACCACAAAAATTTCGAAATTCCTTCACACATATCTGAAAGGCTTTTAATACGAATCAAGGCTCGTATTGAACAATCCGAGAAATACAACAGCCTTAATGCATGGCATAACGCAAGTATTGAAGTTTCTGCTTTTATTCAGGTATTTCGTTCTACTCCACTTGAAAGATATTTAAACGAACAGCTTTTATATATCGGAAAGAAGATTTCTCAGCTTTCCTTTTCAGGGGAGTTGTCGAAATGAAAACTCGTCAACCACTGTCAGAAGTTGCGGATCGAGACTGTAACACAGATCCGCATATCGCGGATTACTCTAAACCCTTGGGCGGCGGTTCTTTTGCCGCCCCTGAACCTACGGAGAACGAAAAGCCTTATTCTATCAAACTTGATTGGCTTGAATTCTCGTTTAAAGACGAAAAGCCTGAATTGCTTGTGCCTTTGCTTCTCGACCTGGACTTTGAAGATTTCCATTCTGAAAGTTACAGCATTCAAGGTTTCGAACATCTTTGGACGTTTGGTCCGGTCAAAGTCCTTTACTCTCCAAATCGCGAAAATACGCCTTTAAAGTTTATCCTCTCGTCTCAAGCTCTCGACGTTGTCGGGGTCGATTCGATGAAGATCGTTAAACATGCTTCTGAATTCGGTTGTATCTGGGTTCGCATTGATATTGCAGTTGACTGCAAAAATGAACTGCTCGACATGGCTTTTATTGAAGATTCTTTTTTCTCTGGTCTGGTCGTTCATAAATTCCGTCAGATCCTGCCTATCAAAAAATATAACTCCCGTATGGAAGTCACTGGTCACTCTATAACCCTTGGATCTCCCGCAGGCAAAAGGATGCTCTGCATTTACGACAAAAGACTTGAAAGAATCTGCAAGGGTAAAGATGACCCGGGCCACTGGATACGTTTAGAGGGTAGGTGGCGCAGTTCTACCGCAAAGATTGTTGCTAACACTCTTCTGAAAACTGGCCTCGATGCTGGTTATATCCTCGGAATTATCGATTTTCGCGAAAAATCACAAAAGCACATTGACAAGCGCGAACGCTGCGCATGGTGGGAAACTTTCCTTGCTGGTGTCGAACCGATCAAAACCGGAGAACGTAAGATCCCCACGACTATCGAAAAAAAGGTCGAATGGATCTCTGAAAAGATCAATACGACAATTGCTCAAGTTTTTGTTTCTGAGGGGTTGGACTTTATCAAAGAAGTTATTAAATCAGGTATCAGAAAAACCAAAAAGGATGATTGGGCCAAGCTCTTTGGCCCTCGAATGGATATCAACTATTTTTCGCAATTACAGAGCATTTAGGGGGAAGCAATGATTATTGATCGCATCAGCTATGAATCCGACTCTATCCGTTTGACAGTCAATCAACGTCAAGAAATCATTAATTTTCAACGTGAATTCAATGTTTCCTTTGCTTCTGTCGTACGCTCCCTTGTCGCTAAAGGTCTGGAATCGCTTCAAGAAAATAGAATCGAAAGCGACTCTATAAAAAAACAAATCTGATGCTTATAACTGGAATCACCTCATTGAATGGCTGTGCATAAAGGGGGGACGATGGTCAACCCATCCCCCCGAACCCCTAAGGAGATTTCATGTTTATTTTACAAGGTCAAGTCGTTGGCAGGATTGAACGAGAGTATCAATCCGGTGAGAGAAAAGGGCAGAAGTATCCTGTTTATCAAGTCATGTTTGGATCTGAGAACTTTAAGAAAGTTGAGTTTGTTAAAGACTTTCAAAATCTCGGTCTTCAATCTGGCGATGAGTTCAAATATCCGGTTTCTATTAAGCCGTTCTCTTTCAAAAACGGTGGGGCCGGTCTTGATATCGTCACTATGCGGCTGAACTAGTGAACATCAACGTTTGGTCAATAACCGGAGATCCGGTCTTTGATTATTTTTTTACTCTTGTAATGTTCATGGGCCTGATCGCCATTGTACCCGGACAAATTTTTAAGCTGTTGAGGTGATTATATGCCTGCTGCTTTTGTCGACCTTTTGACACCAGAACATTATGAATATTTGATGGGTCTTGCCGGTATAGCTTCTGCTTTTGTCATTCTTTGGATCTGGGGGCAATCGCTATGAGTATCTATTTAGACCTTGATCCTTATTGGTTCATCGTCGGTTGTGTAGCAACATCTCTTGCGGGTTTTTGGGCCTTTAAACGGGTTAAAGGTCTTTTTACTGGACGTTGATTCCGTCCATCTTTGCCGGAGAACACCGGCCAAAAGGAGAAACCATGAAAAAGCTGTTGAAAGTTGTAGGTCTGTCGTGTGCCGCTGTTGTTGGTATGGCTGCAAGTTCCTTTGCTGCTCTCGATGCAACTACCCTGACTGAGATCCAGACCGGTATCTCAAGCGCTGATACGAATTACTTCGCTATCGGTGGCACCATTCTCGTTGTCCTGGCCGGTATCTGGGGCTTCAAAATGGTCAAGCGTCTTTTCTAAGTCGCTAAGTCTTTTTTGTCAGGAAAGAGGGGGCGGGTTCATGTGAGCCTCGCCCCTTTTTTTGTGAGGTTCCATGAAAAATCCATATTCATCAGTATTTTTGTTTCTCGGCTTTCTTCTTGCTGCTTTGCTATTTGCTCCATATTCCTATGCTGTTACTTGTGGTGATCCTGGCGACTCTTATACAGATTCCGGTGACGGAACCCCGTCACAAATCGGTGGCGTTGCTTCTGCTCAATATTCCTGTTCTAAATTTACCAATCCTTTTACATATACAGCTGTAACAATAAATAGCACTACAACGATTCAATACAGTCAGGAATGCGTAGGCACTGCCGCCGATGCTGTATGTGATGGTGAAGGATATACAAAATATTGTAAGACCGGTTTCTATTATTATGATGCGCCAGACGAGACTTGTGAAGATCCAGAATCCGAACCTGATACCTGTTCTAATGGTAGTCATGATCCTACTGAAGAGGGTATTGATTGCGGTGGTAATTGTTCAGCTCCCTGTGTTTTTCGTTGTCCTTACGGCACAGAAAAAGTAACTGATTCTGTCACTGGTCAAGAATATTGCGTTGATACTGTTCCTAAAAATAATGGTGATTGTCCACCTGGTTATGTTGATCTAGGCGATTTTTGCGCTTATATGACTGATCCTGTTGCTGCTCCTTCCGATGGATCATCTCCTCAAGATGATGTCGTTGCTGATGATGGTTGGACTCCTGTAGATACTCAGCCATTTTATGATGATAATCCTGATGATACTTCTGGAGATCCTGGCGTTGATGTTGCTAATGGTGATTTTACAACATACGATTTTAAAACAAAATCAGATACGACTACAGAAACAACTGATAATGGCGATGGAACATCTACAACTAAAACGACGACAACTACGACTGATTCAGGTGGCGGAACTACTACAACCGTAAAAATTGAAATATTTGATAATGACACTGGTAAACCAGTTGGCACTACAACAACGACGACAGAAGAAAAAGATACATCTGAAGCGACTTTTGCATACGATTATGGCGAAGCTCAGGAATATGATGGCGAATTATCTTCTGATGATCTACCAGAAAAAACCGATATGTCAGAAGTTATTGGTCAAGTCTATACTTTGCCTGTTATGTCTGTTTTAAGCTCTTATCAGGTTTCTTTATCTAACACTGAATGTTCCTTTGATGTTGGTACTGTATGGGGCACCGACATATCGATCGATATGTGCCGTTATGATTCTACTTTACGTCAAATTGGCGCTGTTCTTCTTGTTGCTGTTCAAGGTCTAGCAATCTTCATCGCTATTTTTGGTTGGAAAGGAGGAAATCACTAATGGTTGCTTTGCTTCTTGTTGTCGCTAGTACCGTTTGTACTGGTCTTTTAAAGATTGTCTCAGATCGTCTAATCATGTTCTTTGCGATCAAGGCTTTATTGATTGGTATCTGTACTATTCTTGTTCCTATTGTTGTGCATAATATTATTTCCGGTTATCTTCAGGACGCTATTAATGCAATGGCTGGCCTTGGATCTGGTACCCTGTCTAGTGATATGTCCTTTACTGGCTGGGTTGCCTATCTTCTTGATTGCTTCAATATTCCTGAATGCTTGTCGATTATAGTTGGTGCTATTCAAATGCATATAACTTTTAAGATGATTCCCTTTTCTCCGATTAAATAGGTGATGACATGATCCAGTTGATAGAAGGTCCACCAAGATCAGGAAAAAGCTACTATGCCTGTAATTATATAAACAAGTTCTGTAAGTTCGATGCTTTGTATTCTGAATACATTTTAAAAGATGATGTTTTGATAATTTCCAATATCGAGGGCCTTAAGGTAAAGCACTGGACTCTGCATCATTGTTTGAATTTGAAGCCTTCTGAACCTTTGGCTTCTGCCGATCGGCAGCGAGTGAAGGACTTTTTTTCAATTTCTAATTTTGAGAACATTCAGAAAACGACAAGAAAAAATCATATTATTCTGGTCATTGATGAAGCTCATGAAATTTTTCCCGCAGGTATGCGCGAACCATCAATTTATGAGTTCTTTGCATTTCACGGCCATATAGGGCTTGATGTTTTTTTGATGACGCAAGGAATTGAATCATTATCCAGAATGTTCAATCCTTTGTTTGAGCATATCGTTAAGGTTACTCCTCGATCTAAAAAGGTTCTGTCTTCTTTCACATATCGATTTCACGATAAGTCAGGGAAATTCCTTTATCCTCAAGTTGTTAAAAAACAAAAGCTCGTTTTTGGCATCTATAAAAGTTTTCGTAAGGATGAATTTAATAAACCTAAATCCGCTGTCATGATCTGGTCCGCTGTCGTCCTGGCTATCTTTATTGCTGCCGGTGTTATGTTCAAATTCGCTTTGGGGAATATAACAAAAGGGAATATGGAACAGTCAGAAAGTGTTCAAGTTGAAAAAGCCGAACCTGTTTTAAGTCAGGTTAAAAAGTCAGTTATGATAACAGATGGCGGTTATGTTTCTGGTGTTGCTCCAGTCGATACGATGGAGTGGCGTACATATCCAGTTCAAGGTTTTGTCGATAAGTCTGGATCTCGTTTTTATATGATTTATGGTCTTTCTGTTCCTGCTTCGAAGAACACTCGGGCATTCGATGATCTTTCGATGACTGTTCAGTATTACGGATACGAGTTAAAAGAGACACTGAAGCCTAGCCGCCGATCATTCGGCGCGCGTAGCGAAGTGGCTGTCATGACTGCCGATCTAGGCAGTCAAGCGAAGCCGGTAGGCGTAGCGGTGCAAAATTCTGATGAAGATAAAAAAGTTTCATTTGTTGATAAGCCTGATTATTTTACCAGATCAAAATCTATCAAGTCATATCCAGATTAACTTCTGTCAATGGGTTGGTGCGGCCCGCAGCGAAGCGAGGACACGGCCCATTGATCAGCCATACTATATAGGCTAGTTCAAGGGGGCATGGATGTTTTTAAATCCATGACCCCCGAGCCAGCGCGGAGCGTTTTTTTAATGATTTGCTCATAAAAACTTGTTAAATTTCTCTTTACAAAAAAAGGGGAATTTATGCGTTTAATGTTACTTGTTTTTGCGTTGTTGATACCAGTTGCTGTTTATTCTCAAACATGCGTCAAATACGATTCTAATGGTCAAAAACATTATTATAAATGTCCTGAAAACGAGAGATCTTTAAAAATTCAATACGACATAACGACAACTCGAAAGAATGGAAAAATTACGAAAAAAGAGATAGTCACAGATTCCGTCTGTAAGAATTACGAGAATGGATCTATTAAGCGTCGTAATTGCTTAAGCCAAGCGAAAGACAAGTTTGAAGATCAGTGCTACACCTGGACACAAAAGTACAAGAACACGTATGGGAACACTGATGCAATAGCGATAGAAAGAGACATGTATTGTGATGCAGAATATAATGTTAAGTTTATGAGATAAGTAATTGACTTTCAGTGTTTTAGAAAGTAATATCACTTCATGGCACACAAAAACAGAAAAAGCATCCCATTTTATATAACTGACGAAGAGAAGGCATCTCTTGAAAAGTTAACAAAAGAACTTGGCCTTTCTCGCCAGAGGGTTTTAGAGGAGATTTTACACATAGGTTTAAAAGAGCTTGAAAAGAGGTAGTGATTTTTTTTAAACTGTTAACGTCGCATAATGTATATTATGTAAACTAGAAAATTGTAAATCACATGAGACAAACAATGGCCTCTAGGCAACGACAGGAAATATCTCTATTTTGACTGATTATGCCTCTCCTGTAATTATCCACGGAGTTGGTTCTGCTGCAAAAATCCCATTTGTATTGATTTTTGAAACGGAAACCTGAATAACTTCCATATTTTTAATACTGTACTCTTTAAAAAGAGTACGAATTTCGGCAAGTATATCTAGTTCAAGAGTATAAAGAACAAGCTTCATGCGAGGATTAATCGCTAGAAAGTTTTGTAAATACGTTTCAAGGGTTGATGTAGCCACCATAAAAGCCAATCTTGGCTTTGGAAGTTTAGCCATTGTACTTTCATTCACATCAGGGACAATCACAACATTCTGAGTCCCAAATTTATCGACGTTCTCCACCATTGACCGCATAGAATCTTTATCACCTTCAACAGCGATAATAGTTCCGTCATAAGCAGCATAGGCAGATTCAATGACGATACTTTCACCACTAACTATACAAATAACGTCTTCAGTATCAACTTCCAGAAGACTCATAATAATTGCACGGATCTCTTTACATACATAATGTACTGGGCCGCGGGTGAAATTTTCATTTTTGATTCCAATACGATAGGATTCTCTTGTCTTCGTATTAAGAATGCAGACAACCATAGGGGTTTCTATCTTTTTGTTGATCAGATTTTTTACTGTATCATTATATATCTCGCCTTGCGGAACTGGGCCAGTACCAAACCAGACATCATAATCACCAAAACCGGCTTCCCATAAATCATAGAAAAGATCAGGATAAGAATCATTTGCAAAAATAAGAACTCGCTTATGGGTGTCAACAAAAGGAATTACATTTTTTTTCTTTTTGCAGATATTCAAAGGTTTGATCTGTTCAGGACTGATTTCCATTTTTTCACAGAAATAGCCGATCCAGGTCAAAATATTATTGGTAGAAAAATCTTCCACAACCCTCTCCTTTTTTGTTTTCAAGACCTGCTCTTGAATGGATAGCGTCCCAAAATAGCATTATGGACATTCACAGCTTAAACTATTCTGGGGTACTGAATGATGTTTTTTGCAGCAATCTTTAAAAATTTACCTAAATTGCATTCTGACTAATTCTAACCTGCTGAAATTAAACAGTAAATAT
This sequence comes from Geopsychrobacteraceae bacterium, assembly GCA_963677215.1. Taxonomy (GTDB): domain Bacteria; phylum Desulfobacterota; class Desulfuromonadia; order Desulfuromonadales; family Geopsychrobacteraceae. The sequence goes on along the minus strand of OY781919.1, from coordinate 3,296,669 downwards.
CGATTAAGGGAATGAGTCCCAAATTCTCCTTCTGAGCAACGATCTCGGCGTAACCCATACCGAGGTATACCCCCAAAAGTCCCCAGAATCTTTTTCAGTACAAATTCAGCTTCAAATGGTGACTCGATCACTCGAAACAACGATTTACGGCAACAAAATAATTTTTCCATTGTTGCCTGGCCGCATGACCTGATGATGGGCCAGTGATGCTTCGGACAATTGATACTTTTTGCTGATCTGCGGTTTGAATCTTCCATCCTTCAAACCGGCATACACCAATGCATGTATCTCGGCTAACTGCTCCGGAGTTGCATTCATAACAGCCAATCCGATAATTGAAGTGTTTTTGCCCATCGTGTCGCGTGGATTGATTTCGATTGTGCCGCGATTACCTATGACGACGACACGACCTGAATGTGCCAGCAACTTGAGATCTTTATCAAGATTGACGTTGGCGAGCATCTCAAGAATCAAATCGATGCCATAGCCATTAGTCGCAGCGATAATTTTTTCAACATAATCAGAATCGTGATGATTCGCTGCAAAGTCACAGCCTTGTTCTTTCAAAAGCTTGATACCCGCGTCCGTCCCGGCCGTTGCAATGACTTTCATGCCAAGCTGTTTAGCATATTGAATGGCAGCAAGTCCGACGGTTCCGCTACCACCGTGGATCAGTACTGTTTCACCAGGACGAGCGAGGCCACGATGCATCATGGCAAAAAAAGCTGTTGAGTAAGCAACGCCCAGGGCGGCTCCTAATTCGAAATCGATACCATCCGGAAGCAAGAACGCCTGATTCTCATGGCAGACTGCGGCCTGTGCATAGCTTCCGCTGATAGTTCGGTAGGAATAGACATGATCGCCGACCTTGAACTTGGTTACTGAGGGGCCGATCTTTCGGACTATTCCTGACGCATCATGTCCCGGAGTGTATGGTACTGCCGGTTTGGCCGGATAGGTTCCTGAACGGATATAGGTATCGACCGGATTGACCCCGATCGCTTTGATTTCGATGAAAATCTGCTGGTCCAGAACTTCTGGTTCCTTGACCTCTTCAAGTTGCATGACTTCCGGTTCGCCGAATTCATTAACTCTGATTGCTTTCATAGCCGCTCCGTCGCTAAAGGTATATCATCCGGCTATCATATCAGCCTATCGACGCCAGTTCCAGTCGTCCACCCCAGCGGCGAATCAATTCCTCCCTGACAGCGCGTGAATCCGGCGTGGTGAGCTGTTCGGTCTGGTTGACATAATCAAAGGCATCACGCCTTGCAATTTCGAGAAGACTCTGATCTTTCAGGATGTTGGCGACGCGAAAATCTGGCAAACCTGCCTGTCGAGTACCGAGAAAATCACCTGGACCGCGGATCTCCAGATCTGCTTCAGCGATACGGAAACCATCTTCGCTATCGACCATAACCTGCAGACGCCTACCAGCATCTTCACTGTAGTTTTCTGAAGGGATCAGTAGGCAATAACTTTTGTCCGCCCCCCTGCCGACTCGTCCCCTGAGCTGATGGAGCTGCGACAAACCGAAGCGATCAGCATGTTCTATCAGCATGACCGTCGCATTAGGAATATCGACGCCGACCTCAATGACTGTCGTTGCCACCAACAACTGCACCTCGTTAGCCCTGAAGCGCTGCATGATTGCATCCTTATCGGCACTTTTCATCTGGCCGTGCAGCAGGCCGATGCGAAAGTCAGGAAAGACCTCGTTGGCCAGGATTTCAGCAGCAACGGTCGCGGCCTGAAGATCCGATTTCTCAGACTCCTCAACTAGCGGGTAGACAACGTACGCCTGACGCCCTGCCCTCAGTTCGCTGCGAATCTGAGCATAGGCCTTCTCCCGCTGTCTTGAACGGAAAAGTCCAGTCGTTACAGGTTTTCTGCCTGGCGGCAACTGATCGATAACCGACACTGACAAATCACCATAGAGTGTCATGGAGAGTGTACGCGGAATTGGAGTCGCCGTCATGACCAGGATATCGGGGTTTCCCCCCTTATGCTTGAGGATGCTGCGCTGGCGGACGCCGAAACGGTGCTGTTCGTCGATTATGCCAAGACCAAGACGTTTAAATTCAACCCCCTCCTGCAGGACCGCGTGGGTTCCAACAATCAGATCGATTTCTCCAGAGGAGGTCTGTGCATAGATCAATTTCTTAGCTGAAGCTGTCATGCTCCCTTGCAGCAGGCCCGCCTTGAGGTTCAGTTTTTTCAGCCAATTTGAGAAAAACCTGAAGTGTTGTTCCGCCAGTATTTCGGTGGGGGCGATAACAGCTACCTGAGCCTTGTTTTCTATGGCGATCAGGGCCGACATCAAAGCGACCAAGGTCTTGCCACTGCCGACATCCCCCTGAAGAAGACGGTGCATCGGAGCTGGTTCCATCATGTCACGCTTTATTTCTCCCAGAACGCGCCGTTGCGCATCGGTCAGCTTGAAGGGGAGCATCTTGCTGAGAGGCAAGGTATACCTATGCTCAAAGGAAAAGGCGATCCCCTGTTCCAGCTCAATCCCTGCCCTCTTCAGCGCCAGGCCCAGTTCAAGAAAGAAAAATTCATCATAAACCAGTGATTGGCGCGCCAGATCCTGGCCGCGATTGAGCGCGTCGATGCTGACCTGGCTATCAGGCCAGTGGATTTGCTCCAAAGCCTTGGAAACGGGCAAGAAACGGTATTGTTCAAGAATTGTGGGAGGGACAAAACTAGCGGTCAGATTAGCGAATTGCTGGACCAGTGGATACCAGATTTTTCGGGCTTGTTTTTGAGACAGCCCTTCGGTCAATGGGTAGACTGGAAGAATTCTCCCGAAATTCAGAGGATCACTGGCCAGCAGGCTGTCGGCATCGGTCTCTTCACTGATCAGCTCGACATCGGGATGATGAATTTCGCGGACACCGGAAAAACGTTTAACTTCACCGATGACAATCAGCTTCTGTCCGATAGAAAACTGTTTCTGCAGCCAGGGTTTGCGGTAACGAAACCATTTCAGAGATACTTTGCCGCTTGAATCTCCGACAATAACTTCGTATATTTTACGGCGACTGCGGGAGGTCTGAGTCTCGCCGGAGGCCAGAACATTAGCGACAAATACCTCCTGGACACCTGTCGTTAGCTGACTGATCGATTTGAGCTGACGACGATCTTCATAGCGGGCGGGCAAATGATAGAGAGCATCTTCAATGGTGTCGATCCCCAGCTTCTGCAATTTGGGCAGCATGCGCGGACCGACACCTTTGATGACGCCGATGTTTTGAAGCAGTTGCTTTGCGGTTTCCTGCTTGGCAGCGGCTGACATCTGCTCCGTTAATCTTCCACGGCGGCATTCAGTGCGACAAGAACCTCATCGGCATTCAGCCCGTGAGCCCTAGCACCATCAGCGATGGATTCGGTCATAGCGCCCATGCAGCCGGCACAATCCAGGTTGAATCGCTCCAGGACTTCTGCTGTTTCAGGAAAGTGCTCAAGTATATAATTAAAGGTCATATCTCTGGAAATTTTTTGGCCCATAAGATCCTCCGACACGATCAACACTGAAAACTCTGCAACAGATTGAACAAGAAATCAAGCAGCGTCACAAGACGCTATGCGCAAATCAGCTGTACTCAATGTCTGTGACTTCGTAAACTTTCATGCCAGATGGTACGATGATTCTGACCTCTTCATCCACCCGATGACCGATCAGAGCCTTGCCGACCGGCGAGGTGATCGAAATCTTGCCGACCTTGATATCGGCCTCATCTTCACCGACGATCTGATAGCTGACTTCCTTTTCGGTATCGATATCAAACAGGGTGACCTTGGCACCGAAAACAATCTTATCGCTGTTGATGGACTTAGGGTCGATGACCTGAGCCATGGCGATCTTGTTGTTCAGCTCCTGAATGCGTCCTTCGATAAACCCCTGACGATCTTTCGCTGCGTCGTATTCGGCGTTTTCAGACAGATCACCATGGCTGCGAGCTTCGGCGATATCCTGAACGACCTTGGGGCGTTCAACACGAATAAGATGTTTCAGCTCATCCTGTAAGCGCTGATAACCTTCAGCGGTCATTGGGACCGATCCACTCATTTCTTCTGACTCCTCAAAAAAACAGCGGGCGGGAAAAACCCGCCCACTGGCAATGTTCTATGAATTTACTAATTCAACAATGATACTCTTGCAGCGGCTTAACGTCAAGATTTTCTCTCAACATGGCCAAAATCCCGTCGGTTACCGCATCGATTCCGGCCACTGTTGTGAAGTAGGCAACTTCATTCATCAGTGCAGAACGGCGGATCGAGTAGGAATCGGTGACCGATTGTGCACCCAGAGTCGTATTGAAAACCATAGCGATTTCACGGCTCTTGATTGCATCAACACAGTGAGGTCGGCCTTCCTTGACCTTGTTGATCCGTTCAGTAGCAACACCGTTTTCATTGAGATAGGTTGCGGTGCCGCCGGTTGCGACGATGGTGAAACCGGCATTGACCAGCTTTTTCGTCGACTCGAGGATATCTTCCTTGTCAGCGTCTTTAACGCTGATGAAGATCTTGCCGGAGGTCGGCAATTTAACGCCTGCACCCTGCTGGGCCTTGGCAAACGCTTTGCCGAAGTCGTAGTCGATACCCATAACCTCGCCGGTCGACTTCATCTCCGGGCCAAGCAGCGTATCGACGCCAGGGAACTTGACGAATGGAAAGACCGCTTCCTTGACAGAGATGTACTCCGGAATAATGTCCCCTTCAATCCCCTGCTCAGCCAGGCTCATACCAGCCATGACCTTGGCCGCGATCTGAGCCAGAGGACGTCCGGTCGCTTTAGAAACGAACGGCACGGTGCGGCTGGCACGCGGGTTGACCTCGATGAGGAAGATGGTTCCGTCTTTGACTGCATACTGGATGTTCATCAGACCGACAACCTGCAGTTCCAGCGCCAGGGCGATGGTCTGACGACGGATCTCGGCGATAATCTCCTGCGGCAACGAGTAAGGAGGCAACGAACAGGCTGAGTCACCAGAGTGAATCCCGGCTTCTTCGATATGCTGCATGATCCCGCCGATGACCACGTCTTTGCCGTCACACAGAGCATCGACATCAACCTCGATGGCGTGCTGCAGGAATTTGTCGATCAGGATCGGATGCTCAGGTGATGCCTCGACGGCGAACTTCATGTAATTACGTAGGCGCTCGACATCATAGACGATCTCCATGGCCCGGCCACCAAGCACGTACGAAGGGCGCACAACGACCGGATAACCGATCCGCTCGGCGATAATTTCCGCTTCTTCAAAGGAACGCGCGATACCGTTCTCCGGCTGGATCAGGTTCAGCTTGTTGAGCAGTGCCTGGAAGCGCTCACGGTCTTCGGCACGGTCGATGGCATCCGGAGAGGTCCCGATGATCGGCACACCGGCCTTTTCCAGGGTAACCGCCAGTTTCAGCGGGGTCTGACCGCCGTACTGGACGATGACGCCTTCAGGTTTTTCAACCGCGACAATCGACAGCACGTCCTCAAGGGTCAGTGGTTCGAAGTAGAGACGATCCGAGGTGTCGTAATCGGTGGAAACCGTTTCCGGGTTACAGTTAACCATGATGGTTTCAAAGCCGGAATCAGACAGCGAGAAGGCACCGTGGACGCAGCAGTAATCGAACTCGATTCCCTGGCCGATCCGGTTCGGACCGCCACCCAAGATCATGATCTTGCGCTTGTCAGTCGGTTCCGCTTCACACTCGCTTTCATAGGTCGAGTAGAGGTACGGCGTAAAGGCCTCGAACTCGGCGGCGCAGGTGTCGACACGCTTGTAAACCGGCAGAACTTTCAGGTCATGTCGCAGCTCACGAATTTCGTCTTCCTTCATTCCCCACAACAAGGCCAGGCGCTTGTCGGAGAATCCGAATTGCTTGGCTTCACGCAGGAACTCTTCAGCCGCGGCATCTTTGGCCGTGAGCAGCCCTTTGTCGGCCACGAGTCGCTTCTCGATCTCGATCAGCTGGGCAATGTGAGAGAGGAACCAAGGATCAACCTTACAGAGGTTATGTACCTCTTCCATGCTGAATCCGGCGCGGAAAGCATCGGCGATATACCAGATACGGTCCCAACCTGGAACGCGCAGGCTGTGGCTGATTTTGTCCCGTTCCGCTTCACTGATTTCGCGGTCGTAGTCGTCAGGCTCACTGAAGATCCGGCTTTCGAAACCGTGTGACCCGATCTCGAGGGAGCGCAGGGCCTTCTGCAGGCTCTCCTTGAAAGTCCGGCCGATCGCCATCGCCTCGCCGACTGACTTCATCTGGGTAGTCAGGGTTGCGTCAGCCTGCGGGAACTTCTCAAAGGTAAAACGCGGTACCTTGGTGACAACATAGTCGATAGTTGGCTCGAAAGAAGCCAGGGTCTCGCGGGTGATGTCGTTCTGAATCTCATCCAGACGGTAACCGACCGACAGCTTGGCGGCGATCTTGGCGATCGGGAAACCGGTTGCCTTGGAGGCCAGCGCCGAAGAACGGGAAACCCGTGGGTTCATCTCGATGACGACCATCCGGCCGTTGGCAGGATTGATACCGAACTGAATGTTGGAACCACCGGTATCGACACCGATCTCACGGATGATCTTGAGTGCCGCATCACGCAGCAGTTGATATTCCTTGTCGGTCAGGGTCTGGGCCGGAGCGATAGTGATGGAGTCGCCGGTATGGACCCCCATGGCATCGAAGTTTTCTATAGAACAGATGATGACGACGTTATCGGCCGTATCGCGCATGACCTCAAGCTCGTACTCTTTCCAGCCGATGACCGACTCCTCAACGAGGATCTCATCGGTTGGTGAAGCATCGATACCGGCCAGCGCCATCTGCTCGTACTCTTCAAGGTTATAGGCGATACCGCCTCCGGTCCCACCCAGGGTGAAGGATGGACGAATGATCGCCGGAAAGCCGATGTATTCGATGATTTCCATCGCTTCCTTATGGCTGTGAGCCAGTCCGGAACGGGGAACGGCAACACCGATTTTCTCCATCGCCTGCTTGAAAAGGGTGCGGTCTTCAGCCTTCTTGATCGGACCGAGTTTGGCACCGATCAGTTCGACGCCAAACTTGTCGAGGACACCGGCCTCAGCCACGGCAACGGCCGTATTCAGGGCTGTCTGACCACCAAGTGTCGGCAGAACAGCGCAAGGGCGTTCCTTTTCAATGATCTTGGCAAGGACATCCGGAGTAACCGGCTCGATATAGGTCCGGTCGGCAAAATCCGGGTCGGTCATAATGGTCGCCGGGTTGGAGTTGAGCAGAACGACCTCGTACCCCTCTTCCTTGAGGGCCTTACAGGCCTGGGTGCCGGAGTAATCGAATTCGCAGGCCTGACCAATAATTATAGGCCCGGCTCCGATAATCAGAATTTTCTTTAAATCATGACGCTTTGGCATGTTTTCGTTCTCTCTATTTTAAGCTTTATTCTTTTTAATCATCTCGATGAAGCGCTCGAACAAGTAGTGCGCATCATGCGGTCCCGGTGACGCTTCAGGGTGATACTGAACCGAAAAAGCCGGCAAGCTGCAATGCTGGACACCCTCAACGGTATTGTCGTTCAGGTTCATATGGGTCACCTTGACCTTGTCGCTGTCAAGTGTGGTCTGATCAACTGCAAAACCGTGATTCTGCGAAGTAATTTCGACCTGTTGACGAGCATAATCTAGCACCGGCTGGTTGCCGCCACGGTGACCGAACTTGAGTTTGTAGGTCTTGCCACCAAGAGCGATCGACAGCAGTTGGTGCCCCAGACAGATGCCAAAAACAGGCACTTTCTTCTCGAGCAGCTTGCGGATGTTGTCCTGGGCGTAATGCAGCGGTTCCGGATCACCAGGGCCGTTGCTCAAAAAGACACCATCAGGGTTCATAGCCAGAACCTCCTCGGCGCTGGTGGTTGCCGGAACGACAGTGACATCACAACCGGCCGAATTGAGGTTGCGCAGGATGTTGCGCTTGATACCGAAGTCGTAGGCAACGACCTTGTACGGACGGTTTTCGGCGAGCTTGGCATAGCCCTCTTCTAGCGACCAGACACCCTCTTCAAAGCGGTAAGGTTCACTGCAGGTGACCTCCTTGACCAAGTCACGGCCGACCAGACCGGGCGCCTGCTTGGCCTTTTCGATCAGGCTCTGCGGATCGGTGTCAGCAGAGGAAATAATACCGACCTGAGCTCCCTTGGTACGGATGTGCTTGACCAGGGCCCGGGTATCGATCCCTTCAATGGCGACGATGTTGTTCTTTTTGAGGTACTCATCGAGGCTCATCTCTGAACGGAAATTGCTCGGAACCGGACAGGATTCCTTGACGACAAAACCGGACAGGAACGGCTTGCACGATTCGACATCCTCAGAGTTGATGCCGTAGTTGCCGATCTGCGGGTAGGTCATGGTGACGATCTCTCCATGATAGGACGGATCGGTCAGAATCTCCTGATAACCGGTCAGACTGGTATTGAAGACAACTTCTCCGGTAACTTCACCAACTGCTCCAAGCGCTTTTCCAATAAAATACCTGCCGTCTGCAAGTGCTAGTACTGCTTTCATTTAGCCCTCAATTCTTAAGATTCTACTTTAAGTGTTGCCTGTGTGTTTATTTTCTTTCAAAAACCGTTTTTCCGGCTACCAGAGTGCGCGCAGCAACCCCTCTTAGTCGGTAACCGATAAAAGGTGTATTCTTGCTCTTTGAACTCAGTCCATCGGCGAAAACCGTCCAGTCCCGTTCCGCATCGACGATTGCAATATCCGCGGGTCTGCCGAGACCAAGGGTGCCACGATCGATGCCGATGATCCCCGCCGGTTGACAGGTCATCAGGGCCACTGCCTGCTTGAGGCTTATAGCCTTATCTCTGACCAACTGCAGGGTCAGGGGCAGCATTGTCTCAAGTCCGATCATGCCGTTCAGGGCAATCGGAAACTCGACATTCTTTTCATCGATATGATGCGGAGCGTGATCGGTGGCAATCGCATCGATGGTTCCATCCTTGAGGCCAGTCTTGATCGCATCGAGATCTTCCTGGGTACGCAGGGGAGGATTCATCTTGGCGTTGGTGTCGTAACCGCGGACAGCCTCTTCGGTTAAGGTAAAGTGATGCGGGGTCACTTCGCAGGTAACCCGGGCACCACGCGCCTTGGCCTGACGGACCAGATCAACGCTGCCTCTGGTTGATACATGGGCAATGTGAAGTCGGGCACCTGTAAATTCGGCCAGCATGATTTCACGGGCCGTGGCCGCATCTTCGGCAACCCAGGGAATGCCTTTGAGCCCAAGCTCGGTGGCGACAACACCTTCGTTCATGCACCCCTCACCGACCAGCGAGAGGTCCTCGGCATGAGAGATGATCGGCATATCAAAGGTGTCAGCATACTCCAGAGCGCGGCGCATCAATTCACTGCTCTTGACAGGCTTGCCGTCGTCCGAGAAAGCCACACAACCGGCAGACTTGAGGTCGCCCATTTCTGAGAGTATTTCTTCGTCCATTCCGTGGCTGATCGCACCGACCGGAAAAACGTTGGCGACCCCCTGGCTCCTGGCCTTTTCAATGATAAAGCGGGTCACAGCCTGATTATCGTTGACCGGGCTGGTGTTCGGCATGCAGGCCAGGGAGGTGACGCCACCGGCCACGGCTGCCCTGGTGCCACTGATCAGGTCTTCCTTGTACTCCTGACCTGGATCGCGCATGTGGGTATGGATATCGACAAGGCCAGGAATAACGAGCATGTCGCAGGCCTGAATGATTTCGGCATCGTTCTCTTCGATCGATGAATCGATCCGGGAAATCAGGCCGTCTTCAATGAGGATATCGAAGATACCATCGATATCGTTGGCCGGATCAAGAACATGTCCCCCTTTGATGATAGTTTTCATACTCGTAGCCTCTTTCAATCAGGAGTCCTTAAGTTTTTCGCCACCGGCAACCAGATAAAGCAGCGCCATTCTGACTGCAACACCGTTCTCGACCTGATCAAGGATAACACTCCGCTTGCTGTCAGCAACAACCGAAGAGATCTCTACACCACGATTCATCGGGCCCGGATGGAGGATGATTGCATCGTCCTTGGCAAGCTGGATATTACGGTCGTTCAAACCGTAAAAGCGCGCATATTCACGAAGAGAAGGAAGCAGGGTCTTTCCCTGACGTTCGCGTTGGATGCGCAGCATCATAACGCAATCGACACCGCTGATTGCCTCCTCCAGATCGGTATAGACCTCACAACCTAACCGTTCGATACCGGGAGGCATCATTGTTTTGGGACCAACAAGGCGGACCTTGGCCCCCAACTTGGTCAAACAGTAGATATTCGATCTGACCACCCTGCTATGAGTAACATCACCGGCAATGGTAACCGTCAGACCTTCAATCCGGCCTTTGTGCTCGCGGATAGTGAAGGCGTCAAGCAATGCCTGGCTCGGATGCTCATGAGCTCCGTCTCCGGCATTGACGACAGAACACTTCAGGCGCTGAGCAAGGTACTCGCAGGCTCCGGAAGCACTGTGACGCATGACGATGATATCGGGATGCATCGCTTCGATATTGCGCGCGGTATCTTCGAGGGTTTCCCCCTTGACCACCGACGAGGCCGAGGCCGTAATATTGATCGTATCGGCAGACAAGCGCTTGCCGGCGATTTCGAATGAGGTACGGGTACGGGTACTGGCTTCGAAAAACAGGTTGATAATCGTTTTGCCGCGCAGGATAGGAACCTTCTTGATGTCACGGCTGTTGATCTCTTTGAAGCTTGCCGCCGTATCGAGAATAAAGTTCAGCTCATCTGCGCTTAAGTTCTTGATACCCAGAATATGCTTTGGATTGAATGTCATCGCTTCGGTGCCTCCGCTCTTAGCGTCTGATCAGGGATACGGCCCGCGGTGAATGCTGCTCATCAAAAACGACCTCGATGCGTTCACTTCGGGCAGTCGGCAGGTTGCGACCGATATAGTCTGGCCTGATCGGCAATTCTCGGTGTCCCCGGTCGATCAAAATGGCCAGTTGGATACTCTGCGGGCGGCCAAGATCCATAATGGCATCCATCGCAGCCCGGATCGTTCTGCCGGTAAACAGAACATCATCAACAAGAACGATCTTCTTGTCTGTCAGAGAAAATAGGATATCGGTCTGGCCGACGGACAGGTTGTTACGGGATCCGAGATCGTCGCGATACATGCTGATATCGATATTGCCGATGGGAATGTCGGCCTGTTCAATCTCAGCAATTTTACGTTTGAGCTCAGCAGCCAGAAAGGATCCTCCGGTGCGGATTCCGACCAGGACAAGATCATCAATCCCCTTGTTCTTTTCCAGAATCTCATGGGCAATCCGGGTCATGGCCCGGTTTACACCTTCAAAGTCAAGAATTTCAATGGTTTCCGTTGACATACTGACCTCCGGACTTATATTTCGTCACAAAAAAACACCCATGCCTTTGATAGCATGGGTGTTCTGATTCATAAGAGCAGCTATATTGATGCACAGTTTCTCTCCCTTGCTGACCTCTCGGATCAGTTTAAAGGGTTAAAAGTGACGCGGACAAAATTTCTGAGAAGTTAACAAGCTCAGGCCGTTTAGTCAACGGCATATTCACAGTTTTTTACAGTGGCGACGCTATTTTATCAGGCGCCCTATCCGGCTGAAACGGATCTTGTGCAACAGGCCAGCCCCTGAGTCCCAGGACCAGTATTTGATCAGTGCCTTGCCCTTGATTTTTGAATAATTAACAAAGCCCCAGAAGCGGCTGTCGTAGGAATAATCGCGGTTATCTCCCATGACAAAATAATTGTTATCGGGCACCCTGACCGGCCCCATGAAATCCCGTGGGCTGGCTACCGAAGGAATCATGTCGCTGTCCTTATGGACTTCCTGCGGAAAACTCAACGGCTTGCCATTGATATAAACCTGTTTGGCTTTGATCTCAACAACATCGCCCGGGACACCGACGACACGCTTGATGAAGTCACGGCGCTTGAAAAACGACTTGTCAGCATCTTCTGGGAATTCGAAAACAATGACATCGCCGCGCTGCGGTGTACGGATAGTCAGATATCGCCCATCCACGAAGGGAATCTTGGTGCCGTAGATAAACTTGTTGACCAGCAGATGATCTCCGATCAACAGAGTGTCGAGCATCGATCCCGAAGGGATCTTGAAAGCCTGCAAAAGGAAAGTCCTGATGATCAGCGCCAAAACAACGGCAACAATCAGTGCTTCAGACCATTCGCGATACCAGGCTTTCTTGACAGCTTTTCCCTCCAGCAGCGTTGATTTCTTCTTAAATAATGGCATTTGTCTACTCTTTGACTTTAAGAATTGCAAGAAAAGCTTCTTGGGGCAGTTCGACACTGCCAATCTGCTTCATCCGTTTCTTTCCCGCTTTCTGTTTTTCAAGAAGCTTACGCTTACGGGTAATGTCACCGCCATAACATTTGGCGGTAACGTCTTTCCTCAAGGCTTTGACCGTTGAACGGGCAATGACCTTATTGCCGATAGCGGCCTGAATGGCTACCTCGTACTGCTGGCGCGGAATGAATTCCTTCATCTTCTCGACCAACTCACGACCACGGAATTGGGCCTTGTCCTGATGAACGATCAACGACAGGGCATCGACCACATCGCCATTGATCAGAACATTGAGGCGCACCAGTTTGCTGATCCGGAAATCGAGGTGCTCATAATCAAAGGAGGCGTAGCCACGGGTGATCGACTTGAGGCGGTCAAAGAAATCGAGGACGATCTCATTGAGCGGCAACTCATAGAGAACCATGACCCGTTGCGCGGTCAGGTATTTGATTTCCCGCTGCAGTCCACGCTTTTCGATACACAGACTCAAGACTGCCCCGACAAATTCATTCGGCACGTGAATCGAAGCGAGCACGAAAGGTTCTTCAATTTTTTCTATAAGCTGCACATCAGGCAGCATATTGGCGCTCTCGACCTTCAGCATTGCCCCTTTGGTTGTCGTGACATGGTAGACAACAGTTGGCGCTGTTGTAATCAGCTCAATATTGAATTCACGTTCAAGGCGCTCCTGTATAATCTCCATGTGCAAGAGTCCGAGGAAGCCGCAACGGAAACCGAAACCGAGCGCCAGCGAATTCTCGGGCTCAAAAGAGAAAGCCGCATCATTGAGGCGCAGCTTTTCCAGGGCGTCGCGCAGCGCATCGTAATCAGCCGAATCGATCGGGTAGAGTCCGGAGAAAACCATCGGTTTGACTTCCTGATAGCCGGGAAGAGCCTGTGCCGCGGGATTGTGCAGCAGGGTGATGGTATCACCGACCTTGGCATCCTCAACGACCTTGATGCCGGCGATGATAAAACCGACCTCCCCGGCGCAAAGCTCAGGGAGTTCCATCGGATGCGGGGAATAGGCACCGACCTTCTGGACCTCGTAGACCCCGCCGGTCGCCATCAACTTGACCTTGTCCCCTTTTTTGACACACCCATCAACAATACGGACCAGCACGATGACCCCCTGATAGGAATCGTACCAGGAATCGAAAGTCAGGGCTTTCAGCGGAGCCGAAGCATCCCCTTTTGGTGCGGGGATCTTGGCCACGATGGTTTCGAGGATTTCATTGATCCCGATGCCTGCCTTAGCACTGGCCAGGATCGCATCATGGGCATCTAGGCCGATAATCTCCTCGATCTCTTCCTTGACGCGCTCTGGTTCGGCACTCGGCAGGTCGATCTTGTTCAAAACCGGAAAGATCTCCAGATCCTGATCGAGAGCCATATAGACGTTGGCCAGAGTCTGGGCCTCAACCCCCTGGGCGGCGTCGACGACCAGCATCGCCCCTTCGCAGGCTGACAACGAGCGGCTGACTTCGTAGGAGAAGTCGACATGCCCCGGGGTATCGATCAGATTCAGGACATAATTCTGCCCGTCCTTCGCTTTGTAGTTCAAGCGTACGGCCTGAGCCTTGATAGTGATACCACGCTCTTTTTCAAGCTCCATCTTGTCGAGGAACTGATCTGTTTTCTCACGATCGCTCAAGGCGCCGGTCGCTTCCAGAAGGCGGTCGGCCAGGGTCGATTTACCGTGGTCTATGTGGGCAATAATCGAGAAATTTCTTATATTTTCGCGTTTCATGTAGATCCGTGCTCAAGTGGTTTTCCAAATAATTAACCGCCAATATTAAGCTTTAGAATCTTGGAAAGTAAAGACATAATTATGGGCGTTGGTAACGGTAAAATCGTCCAATCTCTACACTTGAGGCCGCAGCCGCCCTTATGCTATAAGCAAGAGGTTGTGTTTTTAATGTTAATTTTGAATAAGGGGATGGCAAAAGTTCATGGATACTCATGATCATTCCAGAAAAGAACCTGTCGAAGTCATCTGTCCGCGGTGCCGCTATACAGAGATCATCTATCTGCCTGTCGATGATCTGCCGCTCTGCCCCAAGTGCAATATCCGTATGTCAATTTCCGAACTGTTGGACGAAGGAAAATCCTATTGAACCCGAGAACTGCACATCAAGCAGTCCCACACAGAAACCTGAGGAGGTTGAGGATGAAAAAGATTAAATTAGCTTTGTTATGTTTTGTTGCTGCAGCCCTGTTATTACCGAGTTTCGCTTCTGCTGATGCCCTTGATGATATTGTTGCACGCGGTACTCTGCGCGTCGGCATGGAGCCAGGCTATATGCCGTTTGAAATGACCAATCAGAAAGGTGAAATCATCGGCTTTGACGTCGATATCGCCAAACGCATGGCTAAAGCCATGGGCGTCAAGCTGGAACTGGTCAGTACCGCCTGGGATGGTATCATTCCGGGGCTGATTACGGACAAGTACGACATCATCATGAGCGGCATGACTCTGACCCAGGAACGCAACCTTAAGGTTGCCTTTGCTACCCCTTATATTGTTGTCGGCCAGAGCATTCTGGTCAAAAAAGAGTACGCCAACGAGGTCAAATCCTACCGCGATCTGAACGATCCGAAGTATAATGTCGCTTCCAAGCTGGGAACCACCGGCGAGCAGGCCACCAAACGGATGATCCCGAAAGCAAGCTACATTTCTTTTGAAACCGAGCAGGAAGGGGTCATGGACCTGGTCAATGGCAAGATCGATGCCTTTGTCTACGACCTGCCCTACATGGCTATTGCCAATGCTGAAAAAAACAACGGTAAACTGGTATTCCTTGATCAGCCATTCACTTACGAGCCACTGGCCTGGGCCGTGCGCAAAGGTAATCCGGATTATTTGAACTGGCTCAACAACTTCATGAGTCAGATCAAGAGTGATGGCACCTATGACAAGATTTATGAAAAATGGTTCAAGAGTGATGCCTGGCTGAAACAGATCCAGGAGTAACAGAAACTGATTGTAAAGTAAGAAGATGGGGAGATGGCCGTGGCCATTTCCCCATCGTTTTGAATCCCCCTCTAAGTCAGGACCTGAAAAGGTGAATAATAATTCCAAGAATATGAGTTGGCATCTGCTGACCCTGATCATTCTGATTGCACTGGGCGCCGGTCTTTATGCGGCTACGAAAAAGATCGATTACAACTGGACCTGGAACCGGGTGCCCCAGTACTTCTTCTATCATCATGAAATCGAGCACAGGGTTGCAGCGGATGGACGGGTTGAAACGATTGAGAGCTCCGGAAGCAAATCTGTCGTTACCTACGTCAACGAGTTTGACGAAACCAGTAAATTCACTGTGGACACACAGCACCTGAATGTCGATGAGGGCGAGGACCTGTTCGCCGGCGATCGTGTCGGCTCCAGCTTCAGCTGGATGGCTGGTCCACTTATCAAGGGGCTCTGGACGACGCTCTGGATATCCGCCGTTTCCAGCGTCTTCGGTATCATCATCGGCCTGATCACCGGTCTGTGCCGGATCGCCAAAAATGCGACCCTGCGCAGCTTGTCGATCATTTATATTGAAATCATTCGCGGCACTCCCCTGCTCGTTCAGATATTCATCGCCTATTTCTTCATCGGTACCGTTTTCAATATAGACCGGCTTGTCGCGGGTGTCGCGGCCCTGTCGGTTTTCGCGGGTGCCTACGTTGCTGAAATCATCCGTGCTGGCATCCAGTCGATTCCCCGCGGTCAGATGGAAGCGGCCCGCTCGCTGGGTATGAACTCCGCCCAGGCGATGATATATATCATCCTGCCGCAGGCCTTCAAACGCACCCTACCACCGCTGGCCGGACAGTTTATCAGCCTGATCAAGGACTCTTCGCTGCTGTCGATCATCGCCATTACCGAACTGTCGAAAAGCGGCCGTGAAGTCATCACCTCGACATTTGCTACCTTTGAGATCTGGTTCGTTGTTGCCCTACTCTATCTCATTCTGACCCTTTCCCTGTCGCAGGTTATTGCATGGGTTGAACGGAGGCTCGCCGTCAGTGATTAAGACAGTTGATTTAAAGAAAAGTTTCGCCGGACGCGGGCAGACCGTTTATGCGGTCAATGGCATTTCAGCGCACATTCAGTCAGGTGAGGTCGTCGTCATCATCGGTCCTTCGGGGTCTGGAAAGTCGACCTATCTGCGCTGCCTGAACGGACTTGAAACACTCAGCTCAGGGCATATTTACATCGACGGTGTCGATCTGGCGGCCAAATCGACCGACCTTAACCAGGTGCGCCGTGAAGTGGGCATGGTCTTTCAGCAGTTCAACCTGTTTCCCCACAAAACCGTGCTGGAGAACCTGGTCCTCGCCCAGCAGGTTGTCCGCAAGCGCAGCCGCAGTGAAGCTGAGGCCAAGGGACGCGAGCTGCTCAAAAAAGTCGGTATCGCTGAGAAGGAAAAGGAATATCCGAATCGTCTGTCGGGTGGCCAGCAACAACGTGTCGCCATCGCCCGGGCACTGGCGATGGACCCCAAAGTCATGCTCTTCGATGAGCCGACCAGTGCGCTCGATCCAGAGATGGTCGGCGAGGTTCTAGAGGTCATGAAGCAGCTCGCCCGTGAAGGAATGACCATGGTTGTGGTCACCCATGAAATGGGTTTCGCCAGGGAGGTTGCCGACCGTGTCCTGTTCATGGATCAGGGCAAGCTGGTCGAAGAAGGAACTCCGGAGCATTTCTTTACCGAACCAAAAGAAGAAAGAGCCAGGGCATTCCTTAAGCAAGTACTTTAACAACTACCCGTTATTGGTTTATAAACAGCAGGAATATCCAATGTATTCCTGCTGTTTTTTTGTGTCCGGATCTTTCTGCTTCAATTGCACCTTGTCTTTCTTTTTGTAAGGTTTATTCTTGCTGCTATGAATGAAAACCTTCAAGCGCATAAAATCATCAGGCAGGGTTCACTTGCCGCCTGGCCGATCTGTTTGGGTTATATTCCCGTTGGGTTGGCTCTCGGGGTTCTTGCTCAGCAGTCCGGCCTGCCCTGGTGGGCTGTTGGCATGATGTCACTGCTGGTCTTTGCCGGCAGCGCGCAATTTATCTGTGTCGCCATGCTGGCCGCTGCAGCATCGCCTTCGGCTATTATACTGACCACTTTCATGGTCAACCTGCGCCATCTGCTGATGAGTTCTGCCATGGCTGTATACCTGAGCGGAGTAAAAAGGAGCTATCTGCTGCTTTTTTCATACGGACTGACTGACGAAAGCTTTGCCGTCAACATGACCCGGTTTCGTAGTGGGCAGTGGGACCGGTTTCGTGCCCTTGTCGTCAATCACCTTGCCAATATGGTCTGGTTTGTTGCAACAATCGCCGGTGTTCTCGTCGGCCAGTTCATTCCCCAGGGAGCTTTCGGCATCGATTACGCCCTGACTGGCATGTTTATCTGCCTGTTGGTCTTTCAGCTCAACGGGCCGATCTACATCATTACTGCGATTATCGCTCTGATCATAGCTGCAGCCTGGTATCTGCTGATCCCCGGCAACTCCTATATTATTGCCGCATCGGTCACTAGTGCCACTATCGGCTACCTGATCAAGAGGAGGCACAGCAAAAAAGATGAAATTTGCTGATTACCTCTATTTATTTATTGGCATGGGACTGGTAACATACCTTCCTCGCGCGATCCCCCTGACCTATTTGGCTCACAAAAAGCTGCCTCAATGGCTGATCGATTGGTTGAGTCTCATTCCGGTAGCTATCTTAAGCGCGCTGCTTGCGCCGATTCTCTTTGCAGATACGGTTAACAGAACATTTTCATTCGGCAAGACAGAGCTTCTGGTTGCGATACCGACACTGTTGTTTGCGCTGAAATCAAGAAGTCTCGGTGGGACAGTCATACTCGGAATGTTTCTCTACTGGCTCGCCGGTTTGTTTCTATAACAGCACATGGAGTAAGTATGTCATTAACAGGAAAGCAGGTCCGATACCTGCGCGGTTTAGGCCATCACCTGCAGCC
This sequence comes from Geopsychrobacteraceae bacterium, assembly GCA_963677215.1. Taxonomy (GTDB): domain Bacteria; phylum Desulfobacterota; class Desulfuromonadia; order Desulfuromonadales; family Geopsychrobacteraceae. Next base: position 3,278,363 of record OY781919.1, on the reverse strand, counting down.
GGTCGTGATGATCGGCAAGGAAGAAATCAATGAAGCCGTCGTCGCAGCGACTGACGAAGCATTGAGTACTCATGAACTTATCAAGGTCAGAATTCAGGAAGGCTGCATCTCGGATCGAAAAGATGTTGCCGCCGAGCTTGCCGAAGCAACCACGGCCGATATCGCACAGATTCTGGGTCGCATTATTTTGCTCTATCGCCCCAGCAAGGAACAGAAGATCGTTTTGCCGAAGTAAATTTTAGAGTTCAGTCACAATATGTTTCAGTTCGATATTCTCTGCGAGCCGCCAACCGCGGCTCAACTTAAACAATTCAGGTCCGAACTGCTTGTCAAACGTCGGACCCTGCTTAAATATGCAGGGCTGTCCGACTGCCTGCATTTGATCATCTTCTGCGCTCTCTATTTTTCCGGCCTGCTGTCCGGGCAGGCTGTGCTTGGAGTTGCTGTCAGCAGCATCGTCGTTGCCCTGCTGCTGGCGAGCAGGCAGGCTCCTGTTCAGAGACGCTATGACATCCCGTTGCTTGCCATTGTCACGATCTTGATGCTGCTGGCAAGTTACGGCTTTCTAGCCTATGGTATGGAACAGCCGCTGAGTGGGTCTCTTGTTGCAGCTATTGCCTCGGGATCTGTTGTTGTTCTGGGCTGTCTACTGGGAGCTCAGGTCAAGACTGTGTTCAGAACAATTGAGGAACTGCAGCCGATTGTCGATGATCAGCAGGCCCAGCGGGAGCTCCAGCTGCTCAGCCACCTGTTTGCCGAAATCAGAAACTACCGACAACAGGCGAGTGAAATCCTGAGACCAAACCTGACCTATGCCGAGCTGAGCGCGATGAAGACCTGGGTCAAAACATCCGACTATTCGCTCTCCCGAGAGCTTCCTGGCAAAAAAAAGTAGCCAAGATCAATCGAGCGGCAGGTAGGAGACCTCGATCACCTCATACTCTTCCAGGCCGCCGGGTGTATTGACGCTGACCAGATCCCCTTCCCGATGGCCGAGCATGGCGCGTCCTATAGGTGACGTCCAACTGATATGGCCCCGCTCCAGATCGATTTCATCGGCGCCGACTATTGAAAAGCGGCGCTCTTCTCCATCCTCATTTTCAACAGTTACTGTACAGCCAAAGAGGATTCTTCCCTTGGCAATTGTCCCCTGCTGAACCGGATCAACAACATCAGCCTTTTCAAGCTTCTTCTGAAGGTGGTGAATCCTGCCGTCGATCTGCCGCAGCCGTCTCTTGCCATACTGATAGTCAGCGTTTTCTGAACGATCACCATTAGAAGCAGCCCAGGCAACGGTTTCAACCATCTTGGGACGTTCATCGTAAAGCAGTGTTTTGAGCTCCTGGCGATATTTTTCTGCACAGGTCGGGGTCAGGTAGATTTTGTCAGACATAAATCATGCTTTCGCAAAAATATAAAAATGGATGACATGCTCATGCACGCTCAAAAGGCTCATACAGCCGCTTATACTCATCCTGAGCGAAGCGATCGGTCATACTGGCGATGTAATCGCAGATGACCCGTTCGGTACCAACGGTCGCAAAACGTGACTGCTGACGTTCCGGCAGCAGTGACGGGTTTTTTAGATAATTTTCAAACAACAGGGTCAAAAATCTTTCCGCCTTGATCCGCATAAGCTCAACCTTATGATGGCGATAAAGCTGTTTGTAGAGGAACCCCTTGAGCTGTTTATTCAGGGTACGCATCTCCTCACTAAAGCTGACCAGATTTTTTGCATGAGCCCTGACATCAGCCAGGGTCGCTATCTGTTCACGGTCCAGATTCTCTCGGGTTGTCGCAACCAGGTCCTTGATCAGCGTACCGATCAGAAAACTGATCGTCTGCAGGATATGACGCTTTTCATCGAGCCCCGGAAACTTCTGAGCAACGGAAGAAAAGGTTTTTTGCCAGAGTTCAACCTCTTCCAGTTCCTTGAGCTTTATATAGCCGGACTTAAGACCGTCGTCAATATCATGATTGTTGTAGGCGATCTCATCAGCAAGATCAATAATCTGCGCCTCCAGGGTTGACCTCAATTCAGGGTGAAACGGCGCAATCGCTCTGCCGCCAGCCCTATCGTAGTCGGAAGAATGCTTAATGATCCCCTCGCGGGTTTCCCAGCTCAGGTTGAGTCCGTCAAAACCCGGATAGCGTTGTTCCAGAACCTCAACAATTCTCAGAGACTGACGATTGTGTTCAAAACCACCAAAATCGGCCATCAGTCTGTTCAGAACCGTCTCTCCGGTATGACCGAACGGCGTATGACCAAGATCGTGAGACAGCGACAGGGCCTCGACCAGATCCTCGTTGAGATGCAGGTTCCGGGCGATGCCCCGGGCAATCTGAGCGACTTCGAGAGAATGGGTCAGGCGCGTGCGGTAATAGTCTCCTTCGTGGTTGACGAAAACCTGAGTTTTATATTCCAGACGACGAAACGCGGCGCAATGAATGATACGATCCCTATCGCGTTCAAAGGCCAGACGTTCGTCCTTGTAGGGTTCTTCATGTTGGCGTCCACGGCTTTGCGTGCTGTGGGCCGCATATGGGGCAAGATTGGTTTCCCGCATAGCTCCTCCGTCATCGTTTTATTACTGCCATGAATAACGCAGCAGTATGACATAATATGTCGCCAGTCGATTTTTTTTGTTATTTTTACTTGCCAGCCCCTGCCGAGTCGGTTTAGTAACGACACGGACATAAGGACGGGACTATGCGAATTATCAGTGGAACAGTTCGCGGCAAACAGCTTGCCGGGTTCGAAGGCAAAAATATCAGACCGACCCCGGATCGGGTGCGTGAGGCGCTTTTCAGTATTCTCACCAGTCGTCTGGGCAGCTTCAGCGGCATCAGGGTTCTTGAGCTGTTTGCCGGCAGTGGTGCTCAATCTCTTGAAGCTCTCAGTCGTGGCGCCGAGAGCGCAGTTCTGATCGATAGCGGTCCCGATGCTGCCCAGGTGATCCAGGATAACATTGCGCGCTGTCGCATGGAAAACCAGGTGCGCTTCATTCCGGGGGATGTCTATAGCTCTCTGACGAAAACAGTGTCAACCGGCCCCTATGATCTGATCCTGCTCGACCCTCCCTACAACAAGGATCTGATTCCGGAAGCCTTGAGGCTTATCGAATCCTTGAATCTGCTTGCAGAAAATGGAATAATCTGCGCCGAGTCTTCTCGTAAAGAATCGATTGATTATCAGGGCAGGTTTTCATTGTTCGATGATCGGAATTATGGTCAGACCCGTATCCGCCTGTATGGCATAGCTTAAGGAACCAAGATGAAACGAAACACAGCCATTTACCCAGGCTCCTTCGATCCTTTTACCAACGGTCATCTCGACATCGTTCGCCGGGGACTTGAAATTTTTGATTCCATTATCATTGCTGTCGCAACAAACGGCGAAAAAAAAGGTAGCCTTTTCACGATTGATGAACGAATCGACATGATCAGTCGCCTGACCAAAGAAGATCCACGCCTGAAGGTTGAAACCTTTGATGGCCTTTTGGTTAACTACGTAATTTCCAAAGGCTCCCGGGTCATCCTTCGCGGCTTGCGTGCCGTCACCGACTTTGAATTTGAGTTCCAGATGGCTCAGATGAACCACACAGTCTGCGAACAGGTAGAAACCCTGTTCATGATGACCTCGCCGGAGTGCGCTTATTTGAGTTCGTCAACCGTCAAGGAGGTCGGGCGACTCAAAGGTGATATCAGCAAATTTGTTCCGCCCCTGGTCAAAGAGGAAGTGCTCAAGAAATACGGTCACATCTGATTCTGACTGGTATCACAACGCACAGGACCTGGCAGAGAGAAAAGAAAATTATTCCTGCCAGGCTTCAAAACAATCGATAAATTCAACAAGTTTTTCGATAACCAGTCCCTCGATCTGCGCCCCCTTCTCGGCACTGGCCTTACCAGGATCACCCCAGACGCCCCCAGGCCAGTATTTTTTCTTGTTGCGGACCAGGATGCCAGCTGGAAAGCTCGGATACTCAGCCGCCGCCGTTCCCTTGACGAGATGTGGATGGGAATGAAGGATACGCGAGGTCTCAATCTCACCGGCGTGAGAATCTTCTTTGCTTTCAATCAGGTGCCATCCGCTTTCTGCAGCAAGAAGATATTCGGTCAGAACCGCAACCTTGATATCCGGAAATTCCCTGAGTAGCGTTTCACCGGCATCGGTCAGAACCGCCATGTGGGTTCCTCCAGCGTGCCCGCTGAGAAAAATAAAGTGACGCAGCCCCTGTCGGTAGAGTGCTCTGGAGATGTCCAGAGCCAGGATTTTGAGAGTTTCGGTGGTAATGCTCAGGGTACCGCTGTGATCGTGACTCGATCGGCAGACCCCATAGTGAACTGGCGGTGCGACAAACAATGGACGCAAGACAGAAGCCTTGTGGCCTAGGGTTATGGCCTGCAGGGTGTCGGTGTCAAGCGGTAAATGTCGACCGTGTTCTTCCGTTGAGCCGAAAGGAATGAGGACGGTCCGGGTTTTCACCAGACCGTCCTCAAATTCCTGCATCGTCATTTCAGAAATGATCATCGCTATAATGCCCCTAGAAAGACATGGGTCTGCGGTATTATTCTGACATGCGGGTGAATCTCGCACATCAGTGCCTGCATCTGCAGCAGACGCTTCACCGTGATACCGACCCTATTCACTCTGGTGACAGGCTGGAGAATAATAGGAATAGACTTATCGACAGTACTGACCAGATCGGCACTGAGCTGAAGCTCCAGATCCGTCGTCTCCGGCCCGACAACGACTTTGACATAAGAGTTGACGCGATTGGCGATCTGAAGAAAATGACGATGTGCCTGCCAGTCAGAACGTTCCCCTGTCTGTGAATGAAGCTTAATATCCATCGAGACCCACTCGAGCAGATCGATGACTTTTTCAAGCTCATTGATCAGAATCCCGTTGGTCTCCAGATATACAGGCAATACCTTCACCAGGTCGGGTAACCATTCTTGAAGCAGATCAGCGTGTAACAGGGGCTCACCACCAGTAATACTGATTGAATGGTGGGTCCCCGGCATACGCATCGTCCAGCGCTTCAGCAAATCAACAACCCGAGCAAGAGCAACAGGGTTCTCCCATTCAACGAGTTCTCCGCTGCCGGGATCACTTTCAACCTGGCAGGTCGCAGAGCGCTGAAAGTTGGTATCACAGTAATTGCAGTTCAGGTTGCAATCAGGGAAACGAATAAAAACCTGTCTCAACCCGACGTGCAGCCCCTCCCCCTGAATTGAAGAAAAAATTTCAATCAGGTCAGTCGGCGGTATAAGTGGCATAAGCGTTATCTGACTCCCAGACGGTAACTTTTTCCATTTTTGCTGAATAATCAGCCAGGCTGTTCTCCAGTCTTTCGTAAATAAATTTCGCAATACGCTCAGAGGACGGACTCAGGCCTTTGAATGCATCGAGATCATTCAGATATTTATGATCAAGATAGTCCATAACTTCCTTGGAATGCTTTTTCAATATCTTAAAATCTATACCTAGACCAGCATGATCAAGCTCTGTCGCGGTAACCGTCACTTCAACACGCCAGTTATGCCCGTGGAGATTTTCACAGTCCCCCTGATAATTCAGAAGATTATGCGCTGCAGCGAAATGAGTCAGTATTGTTAAATGGTACATCTATTACTCCTGTGTAATAACGGGACTCAGAAGAATGAATCCTCGTCTTCTTTGCTCGGCGCCTTGCCGCCATCGATAGTATAATATTCATCCGCCCAATGACCGAGGTCAATCTGTCGGCATTTTTCACTGCAAAAAGGACGAGACGGATTATTCTGCCATGAACTCCGGAGCCCGCAACGTGGGCATTTGATCTGTAAATCGGACATATGACGTTATTTCTGTTATTTTGATATCTGTTTGTTGCCGTAAACTGTAAGATGCTTAAGTGCTCTTCTCGCATAAAAAACAAGAACAGGGACAGCAGACAATCCAGCTAGCCTGTCCGCATGTCCACGAGTAAACCCGTGAATTACCAAGACTACTCAAAACCATGCGTAAATTTGTCATAAAAACACACAAGGAATCAAGCGATGAAACAAAATCGTATAATTTTTGCTATAATTTTAGGTCTTGCCCTCTTTCTGCAGAGCATTACAGGCTTCGCACAAGATCAGGAACCGGACACTTCTGGTGTCATCAGGCAGGGCATCCGGTTCGTTGATCTGAATCCGGGAAGCGATAATCAGATCCGGATTTTCAGAGGAGACTATATCCGCCCCCTGCTGAAGGAGACGGAAAGCTTCGTGATTTCACTGCCAACACTCAATATTGTAAAATCCTTTCCGGTCGCAGAGTCCGAAGCAAACTACGTCAAGTTCAAAGATGCCGGACTCTACAGTTTCACTGCCGGCGATGCGTCAGGAACAATTGAAGTCATCGACTATAAATCCCCATCCTATACAGAGCTCGACGCAGAATCAGCCTATCTTTTTCTGCAGAATACCAGACCATTGATTCTCGATGTCAGAACGCAGATGGAGTTTGATCGCGGTCATATCAGGGATGCGGTCCTGACCCCTGTCCAAGAACTGGAAGCCAGACTCTCGGAACTTGATGAGTTCAGACACCAGGATGTTTTTGTCTACTGTGCATCCGGAAATCGCAGTACTGTTGCTGCCCGAATCATGATTAACAGCGGCTTTAAACGTATCTACAATCTTCGTTACGGGATTTACGACTGGCTAAAACACAGATACGAGATTAGTAAATAATTGTTTTCACATAAGAACTTATGATTGACATCTTACAGAGCACAGGTTAATAAACAGTTAGTAATGCAGTTAACGTAAATCAACACATAAAACTGGTTTAATGAATATGAAATATGACATTGATGAGTCATTTCCAATGCTGATGGCAACATGCGTAAAGTATATGCGTGAGAGCCTCAACGCTACTTTTAGCATGGCCGGATTCGATGTCACTCAGGAACAATGGAATATTCTTGTACATCTTGCCCATCAAGATGGGATTTCCCAGCAGGATCTGGCTAACCGCTATGGCCGTAGTAAGGTTTCGACCATGAATTTGCTCAAAAAACTGGAAAAACGCGGTCTCGTCTGTCGTGAAACCAACCCGTTGGATGGGCGCTATAATCGTGTTTACCTGACAGAAGAAGGGCGTAAGCTCCAGCAAGACCTGATTCCTTTTGCCAAGGCCAATATAGGGCGGATGAGCAATGGCATCGACAATAGTGATATAGAAACGCTTAAAAAAATTATTCGCGAAATCACAAAAAATTTGAATCAATAGATAGTAAAAAACGTAGTCCCTCCCCTGTCCCATCGCAATACCGACCAAGTGCTACAGACTGCCATACCATCATCTGATCTAGCCTCTGCAATACGATTATTTGTACAGACCATCCTCCACACAATTCTTGCTAATAAACATGCAAATCATTCATAATAAGTACTTACACGTCTTAAGTTAATAGTATTCGGTACACTTTATTAAGTGAAAAAAAATGTTATCATTAATGCAAGTGAGTAGTTGCATTCGTTCAAAAACTTTGATATGTTTCTTTTATCACAACAATATTTCTCTTAAAGAAACACAGGAGGAGAATTATGATTCTGAATAAAGCATTTTCAGGCCTGATTTCACTTGCTACTATTTTTTCATTTCATGTCGCATTCCGAATCTGGTCCATGACGGCTTCTTCGTTACTACGCACAGCCAAAAGATGATTTTTATAATAGCTCCCTGAAGTAACCTGTTACTTGCATTCATATTTATAAAAGCTGTAATTGACAGCTTTTATAATAAGATTTGTATGACGTTTATTTTCACATATTTGAACGTTCAAGGAGCACTGGGTGTCAATCAGCATTGAAAATTGACCCACCATCGGCGTCCAATTTTGACCCACCCCAGCGGGTTAATTCTGGTCGTTATTCCTGGTTCTGATTCTCCAGCTATCATTCCCCGTTTCGATAATCTCACAGTGGTGTGTTACCCGGTCGAGCAGTGCTGTTGTCATCTTGCCGTCGCCGAAGATCTGTGGCCATTCACCGAAGGTCAGGTTGGTTGTGATCAGCAGAGAGGTCTGCTCGTAGAGCTTTGAGATCAGGTGAAACAGCAGTTGGCCGCCGCTCTTAGAGAACGGCAGGTAGCCGAGCTCGTCGAGAACGACCAGATCGAGCCTTGCCAGACTGGTAGCGAGCTTTCCGCCTTGGCCGCTCAGCTTCTCCTGCTCCAGTTGATTGACCAGATCAACCAGGTTGAAGTAGCGGCAGCGCTTGCCGCTACGAACGATCTTCCTGGCGATGGCTATCGCCAGATGGGTTTTGCCTGTTCCAGTCCCGCCAACGAGAATGACGTTACACTGATCCTCCAGGAACTGTCCTTCGTACAAAGTTCTGACCTGAGTTTCATTGACCGGAGAAATGTTGAAGTCGAATTGATCCAGATCCTTGGCGACAGGGAACTTTGCCTGCACCATTCGATAGCGGATACTGCGCATCTTGCGTTCAGCCTGTTCCGCCTGAAGCAGCTCCAGAAGGATTCTCTCTGGAATGCTCTTCTGCCGGGTGCCGTTGACCAGCACCTCATCAAGGACGCTGCGCATGCCGTGCAGTTTGAGCTCTTTCAAGGACGTCAGCAGTTGGTCACGAAGCACGGCGACCTCCTGAGAGAAGGTGGTTGTAGCGTTCGCAGTCAGCGGTCGGGGACAGGTTCAATTGCGGCAGATGAGCCGGCGCCAGGCTACTTGTCTCAGTCTGCGGGTCCTCTACTCGTGACAGGATATTCAGCACCAGGTCACGGCTAATGGTTCTGGCCAGCAGAGCTTCCTTGCAGGCTTGCTCGACGGCATTAATCCCATAACGCGGGATAGCCGCAAGGATGCCGACGAATTGCCGGTCTCCATCATCGATGCGTCCCAGGCGTTCCTGTGCCTTCTGCAGGGATTGCGGCAGGTCCCAGTTGCGAAACGGTGCTCCGTTGCGCAGCGCACCCGGCTTCTGCTTGAGGATATCGAGATAGTGCCAGGGGATGTAGATTGTCTTATCACGGCCGTACTGTCTGCTATGCAGGCCGATCAGCTTTCCGTCGTAAAGGAATGAGATTCGGTCGACATAGGCGCGCACTGTAACGATCTTGCCGACGTAGAAGGCTTCAACGCTGTAGCGGTTGCGGTCGAAGGTGACCAGTGAGGTCGGTGCAACTCTGGCCGTGCTCTCCCGATGAGCATCGAAGGAGACCGGAGTATGAACCAGCGATTCGCGTTCCTGCTCGGCGACCTCGGCCACTGTCCGTTCCGGATCATCGGGATGTCTTGTCGTCGCCGCCAACATCCTGCACTCATCCCGTAGCCACTGGTTCAATTCCTCCAGATCGGCAAACTTGCGCCGCTTGCCGAACAGGCGCTGACGGACAACTCCGACCTGTCGTTCAACCTGTCCCTTCTCCCAGCCTGCGGCGGGCGTGCAAGCGACCGGCTCGAACAGGTAGTGGGATGCCAGAGTCTGAAAACGGCGATTGAAGATCCGATTTTTGCCGACCAGCACTTTGCTGACCACCGTCTTCAGATTGTCGTAGATTCCCTTGCGGCAGACGCCGCCATAGAACGAGAACGCCTGGACATGGGCATCAAGAATCATCTCCAGGGTCTCGCGCATATAGGCCACGCAAAAGGGCGCACGGCTATGGCAAAGACGGAAGTGGGCCACCTTGATCTTGACGTTCGCTCCTCCCAGCTCGATCTGCTCATAGCCCCAGTCGAACTGAAACGCTTCGCCCGGAGCAAAAGCCAGTGGAATGTAGGCTTTAGCCTGAGAGCCCTCATCGCGCCAAGACTTGACGAATCGCCGCACCGTGTCATATCCGCCCTCAAAGCCAGCGTGCTGCAACATCTCGAACAGCAGCAAAGCCGTACGTCGCTGCTTCGTCGGCTTCTCCTGATCCTCTTTCAGGGCGGCGATCAGCTGATCTTTAAACGGCTCCAGCTTCGGGCGCGGCTGGGTTTTGCGTTCGTAGTACTGCTCTGTCTTCTCGGAACGGATGATCTTACGAACGGTATTGCGGGACAGGTTCATCTCCCGGGCGATCTGCCTTAACGGCTTCTTGTCCCGGTGGTAGGCACGTCGGATTTTAGCAATGGTTTCCACGGTCAGCATCTCCTGCAAAAAGCTCCTCTCTCTGAAATTTCAGAGAGCTTGGAGGACAATGCTGAGGTGGGTCAATTTTGGACGCCGATTATCCCCGTAAGTGGGTCATTTTTGCATGCTGATCAACACACTGGGCGTGCGATTGATGGCAGTAAATTTGGTGGTCTATCTGTTCTCGACATCAGCCATGGACAGTGCATTGATGTTATTCTTAATCTGACGTACTCTTTTCTTCATTCCATAAACCTCAGCTCCCGTCATCCCCTGCGTCATGCGTAAAATATTCTGTTTAGCCAATGGAATAAGAGCGTTTTGCAGATCTCTTCCCGTATCCGTGAGAAAAACACAATTATAGCGTCCATCAAGAGGGTTATTCTCCCGGACAATGAATCCGCCCTTCTCCAACTTCTTCAAAAGATTCATTATTGAAACCTTGCTTCGTCCAGACCTGTCGGCTAAATCCTGCTGTGAAATACCATCCTCCTGCCCAAGATGAACCAGAACTGTCCATTGCTCATGAGAAATCTTGTAACCGGCAGAGGAAAAAGTAGTATTGAGACTTTCACGCATACACTTGACACAGTCCATCATCAACAGCGGTAGAGACTCGTCTGCATTATAATTATTCATATTCATAACCTTGATTTGGAGGATTCTTTCAGAGAGTCTGAAGAATTGCTTCGCTTTGAACAGATCACTCAAACCGAGGGGTAAAGAACTCCCTCCAGTACCCGGTTTGAGTGATCTGTCAAAATTTCATAAGCTGTGACTAAGTATTTTAAAACTCACAAATAGCGTCTGGGAGACAGCAGTTCAAAACCGATTCTTCTCTGCAGGGTTCCCATGATCCCTTTTGGCATAACCAGCATGACAACGATGGCTATCACACCAAGAATCAACATGGAAATACTGGCGTAATCACTTAGCCACTGCTGGAGAATGACATAGATAAAGGCACCAAGAATCGGTCCCTCAATGGTGCCAATACCACCAATAATGGCGATGAAGACCAGTGCGACAGTCCATTGAATCCCGAAAGCCTGATCGGGTTGAATAAAGATCATATTCATGTACAGAACAGCGGCGACAATGCCTGAACAGAAGGAGCTGATCAGAAAACAGTAAAGCTTGTTTTTGAAGACCGAAACACCGCAGACCTCTGTTGCTCCCGGGTTGTCACGCATAGCCATCAGGGCTAGTCCGATCTTGGAGCGCATCAGATAGTAAACCAGGGCCACTGAAACGATTGCGACAGCCATAGCGATATAGTAAACGTCCGTGACATCCAGATGGCGCGCAGGTTTGATAAACATCCCCTGCCCCATTCTGACAAAACGCCAATTGTTAAACCAGATTCCCAGACATTCAGCGACAACCCAGGTTCCAATCGAGAAGTAAACCCCGCTCATCCGGAATATTGAACGACTGATAATCAAGGCGAATACCAAGCAGAAGACACCACTGGCCAGAGCCCCCAGCCACAATGGAAACCCGTAATAAACCGTGGTAACCGCCAGGGTATACCCCCCCAACCCAATGAAAATCTGCTGCCCCAGCGAGACCAGCCCAGAATAACCGCCAAGCAGGTTCCAGAACTGCCCCAGGGACATATAGAGAAAGAACAGCATGAAAATCAGCTTGAGGTATTCATTGCCGAAAAGCGAAACTCCACCCAGGATGACAACTACCAGAACCAGAAAAGCGATCCGGATATTTCTAATGCGTGTGGTATTCAATCTGCCCTCCTTGCCTTACTCAACAGGCCCTGTGGACGAATGGTTAACAGAATCAACAACAGGACATAACCGGACAATAACTGGTAACCAGGACCGAAGAATTTCCCCCCGAGGGTTTGTGCCAGACCGAGAATAACGCCACCAAGAAGGGAACCGAGCATGTTATCGACACCACCGATGATTATGACACCAAAGGCAATGATCAGGTATTGCGGTCCAGTATGCGGATAAAAGTTGTTCGTCGCTCCAACCAGCGTCCCGGCAACAGCGGCTGAGGCAATGGCAATTCCCATCGCCAACGCATAGATATTGCTAGTATTGATTCCCATGATCTGTGCCGTATGCTCATCATCGGCAGCTGCGCGAATAGCCCAGCCCCAGAAGGATTTCTTGAAGAAATAGTGGAGCAGCAGGATAACGACAACCCCGATACAGAAGTCGACAACGTACATCATCGGAATGTACAACATGTTTGTGATTTTTATCGACATGATCGCGAGCGGTGTTTCCAACGAACGGGCATCAGGCGAAAAGAGCAGCAGCAGACCGTTCTGAACAATGATAGACACACCAAAGGCGACGATCAACGGCGGCTCCATACCCTTATCCATGACCCGCATCATAATATATTTCTGCAGCAGGAAACCGACAACGAACATGATCGGAATAACGAGGATCAAGGCTGTCCAGAGGTTGAGAAATTTGAAGGTTGAGATCAGCACCATGCTCAAAAAACTGGCAACGATCATCAAGTCACCATGGGCCAGATTAACCTGCTTGACGATACCGAAGATCATCGACAAACCGACACCGACGACTGCATATAACCCGCCCAGCAGAACTCCATTTAAGATAAGCTGTAAGTATTCTTCCATAATTACGTCTTTTCACAAAAGGGTGACGAAACGACTAACAACGCATCAGGTCCCGAAATAGGCTTTCTGAACGGCATCTTCTGTCAAATCCTCAGGACTCCCCTGCAGGACGACCTTGCCTTCCAAAAAAACATAAGCCCAATCACAGGCCTTCAGGCTGCGCTTGATGTCCTGCTCAACCAGAACGATCGATATCCCTTCATTATGGATCTCATGCACCTTGTCATAAATATCCTTGATAATAACCGGTGCAAGCCCTAGCGAGATCTCGTCACAGAGCAGTAGCTTAGGTTCGCTCATCAAGGCCCGGCCGATCGCCAGCATCTGCTGCTCGCCACCGGAAAGATTGCTGCCAAACTGATCGCAGCGTTCACCAAGAATCGGAAACAGCTCGTAGATCTTCTTAATATTCTTTTCTGAATTCTTTCTTGCCCGTGGCGTAAAAGAGCCGATAAACAGGTTCTCACGAACCGTCAGGCGCGGGAAGATGTGCCGCCCTTCTGGAACCATTGCGATCCCTTCAGCAACCGTACGATACGGCTTGCTGGTGGTGACATCATTACCCAGAAAATTGATCGATCCGGATGAAGGGGCACAGAGGCCACAGATCGATTTGAGAACCGTTGATTTTCCGGCACCGTTGGCTCCGATGATCGAAACAACCTTCCCCGGCTCAATAGTGAACGAGATGTCCTCAACTGCGAGAAATTCGCCGTAGTGAACAGACAAATTACTGACTTCCAAGACTGATCCGCTTTTCATACGTCACATTCCGAACCCAGGTAACATTCGAGAACCTGCTTAGAGTTCATAACGACATCCGGCGCGTCACACATGATCGTTGTCCCCTGCGCCAGGGCTAGCAGACGATCGGTTGCGGCCATCATGCTCATGATGTGCTCGATCCAGATAATCGTCACACCACGACGCTGGATGTTCTTGACGATCTCAAAAACATCCCAGGCCTCACTCTCAGTCAAACCACCTGCGATTTCGTCCATCAACAGCAGCTTCGGATTCGTCGCAAGGCCCCGGGCCAGCTCAAGACGCTTGCGGTCAAGCAGTCGCAAGGAACGCGCCATATCGTTGGCTTTGCCAAAGAGTCCTGTCAATTCGAGGATTTCACTCAAGGTTTCCTTGTATTGATTTCTCTTCAAACCTGATGAGAAGGTCGCCGCGACCAGCAGGTTTTCATAGACGGTCATGTCCCCGAATGGCCGGGGGATCTGGAAGGTCCGCCCCAGACCGAGTTCGCTGCGTTTATAGACAGGAAGCTGATTGATATCCTGCCCCTGAAACAGCATGGATCCCTTATCGGGATGATAAAATCCTGTTAAAAGATTGAAAACGGAAGTCTTGCCAGCACCGTTCGGCCCAAGAACTCCCAACAACTCGCCCTCACGAACAGAAACAGAGACATCCTGTACTGCACGAACCTGTCCGAAGGACTTTGCTAAATTTTCTACTACTAGAATATCACTCATCGCTCAGACCCCATATTCTACCCGCCAATGCTTATTAGAACGTCAACGAATAGCATCAAAATGTACCAATGAAATCCAGAGGATCAGGTTAAGCAGAACGCCCAAGCCTGAATGTATGTAACTGGCAACATCGGTAAAAACGGGATCTTACTTTTAGGCAAGATCCCTTTAAAAATATACAGAATCAAAGTCAGAGTTATGGGATCGGAAATTCAATCTCGCCGGTTATCGGGATCTGTGGATTTATCTTGTTATATACAATATCCATCTCCCACTTGAACTGTTTGCCAGCCTTCCACTGACCGCCAACGAGCGGTGTCTCGGAATAATGATCTGCGTTGTACTTGATAGGACCTACCATTGTCTCGATATCAGTTTCTGCTATTGCCTTAAGTAAGGCTTTTTTATCGAGAGTCTGGGCTCGTTTGAGGACATCGGCTAAAATTTCGTAGCCGGCGTATTTGAAGCCGAGCGGCGAGATCCATGGCTTTTTCGTTTCCGCTGTCCATCGATCACAAAGTTGCTTCGTTGTCATCCCGTCAAATGACGATTTAAAAGGATGGAAGGGGCTCCACCAGTTCTCTGTCAGCAGCCCTTCTCCAAGATCACCACCGAGAGCTTCGATATTTGAAGGGAAAAGTATTGCCTTACCAATTGTTGCCATCTTCGGCTTAAAACCCTGCTGATAAGCCTGACGCCAGAAGGTAACGAAATCAGGAGGGATAAGATTGCCACAGACAATCTCAACGTTTTCTTTCTTAAATGTCGAAATAATCGTACTGTAATCCTTCATCATATAAGGGAATTGTCCGGTATCGACAATCTTGTAACCAAGAGCTTTTCCTTTTCTGGCAATAATTGGACGCCAAGCCGTACCATCGGGATCCGTTTGCCAGAGAACACCGACTGTCTTATTGTGCTTGTCACGCTGAGATTCCCACATGCCAACATAGGTATCAGTCACCTGATCCTCGGTCCAGAAGGCGTGATAACACCATTCATAGGGACCACCAGTCAGCCACGCACCAACAGGGGCATCCAGTGAAATACAAGGGACTTCGAGGTTATCACACATCGCCGACACAGGATTGACCGTATCAGGGGTATGAAGAACCATCATCATATCGACGTCGTCACGCAGAATCAGCTTCTGAGCAACTTCGCCTGCAGTGGTGGGGTTTGACTGGGTATCAACCAGCTTGATTTTAACCGGTAATTTTTTACCCACTTCCTTGATAAAGATACCGCCATCTTTATTGATAGCTTCCAGGGCAATTTCATCGACCCAGGGGGTCGCTTCACCGAAACTGGCAATCGGCCCTGTTGACGGGTTCGGACGTCCGATGAGAATATGGTCTCTCCCGGCCGCCCTCAGGTGAGCGGGATTGATAAGACCGGTAGTACAGGCTGCAGCACCCGCTACTGCAACATTTTTCATGAACTTACGTCTTGTGATGTTTTTACCCATAAAACCTCCCTTTATCGCAATGATGTTTGTGTGGCAACAACTAACATGCGTAATTACAAAGATTTACGGTAAAACATAAATGTGATTCACAAACAATGAGAAGCAAGTGTTCATACACATCAGACAATCCAGCCTATCTGTTAATGCATGTACCGTAAACACGCTAACTCCTGCTAGGATAAATGTCAAATAAAATAATTACTTATAGATAGGGAACATAAGAACAGGGATAAATGATTTGGTTTTCTGAAATTATACAACAGAAAAATAATAAAAGGGTTAGCCTCTATCCGCTGCAGATGTCTTTACGATAAAATCGTACTATCTACTAGTAGCAATGCATTATAATATTTGGAGTCAAAAGTGCAGGTGACTGTACATATGAGTTACACAAAGGAAACATAATGACATCATGGAATGCGGAAGCGGCTTGTCAAAAACAGGATGACGCCCTTGATAAATGGGCGACAGCAGAAGAGCTCACATTTCCGAGCCAAAAGTCAAAGGACGCCTATACCTACCGAGCTGGAATTATTCGTGACGCCATTCAACTAAAAAAATCACCGGACAGGGTTCCGGTTTTTACAAATGTCACCTTCGCACCGATATTTCTCTCAGGCCGTAGCGGCAAACAGGCGATGTATGAACCTGAAGAGAATGGCAAAGCCTATCTTGAATTTGCGCAAACTTATCAGCCGGACGCAGTCGGAAGTCCCCACCTGATCCCCTATGGCCCGGCCCTCGAAAAGCTCGGCTACAGACTATTCAAGTGGCCTGGCTTCAATCTACCAGACAACCTCACCTATCAATTTGTAGAAGAAGAATGGATGGCTGTCGACGATTACGATGCGTTGATAAGTGATCCCAGCGATTTCCTTATGCGGAAATACATTCCGAAGGTTTATAAAAATCTTGCCCCCCTGACAAACTTGGCTCCGCTTTATGGTAGCGCTGAAATGGTTACACAATCCGAATGGTTTGTCGGTCTCGGATCTCCTGAAGTGCAGAACACCTTCAAAATCATTCTCGATGCAGCGAAGGATAATTTTGACTGGTGGCAGATCATGCACAAATACAACCTGAAAATGACGCATTCAGGATTCCCTCATTATGCTGGCGGCGCCTGTTTCGCTCCATTTGATTATCTCGGTGATACCCTAAGGGGCACATCACCACTCATGATCGATATGTACCGTTACCCGGAAAAGGTGGAGCTGGCAACAGAAAGACTGGTTGAGCCAATGGTGCAGTGGGCCCTGAGCAGTGTCAAATTGACTGGCAACCCGCTTGTTTTCATGCCTCTGCACAAGGGGGCTGACAGCTTTATAACCACTCCACAGTTTGAAGAGTTCTACTGGAAGTCACTGAAAAAGGTTATGCGCAGGCTTGCGGACAACGGCTGCATCCCCTGCCCATTTGTTGAGGGAACCTTTGATCAACGCCTCGAATATCTGGCGGAGATGGCAGATATTCGCTGTGTTTACTGGTTTGACAAAACCAATATGGCAGCAGCGAGAAAAATACTCGGCGGAAAAGTCTGCTTTGGAGGCGGATTTCCGGTATCAACCATTCTCACTGAATCGGCATCTTGCGTAAGTGATAAAACAAAAATGATTCTCGATACCGCAATGGGAGATGGCGGTTACATCCTTGGTATCGGTTGCGGTTTGGATAACGGTCGCGAAGATACTCTGCACGCTTTTTTTAAAACAGGACGAGAATACGGAAAATACTGAACGCCTACGATCAAAAAGATCACGTAATAACTGTTTATTCAAGTTTTGAGAAAAACTTTTACATACCTTTCAGTGCGCCAGAAAAGATGTATGATTCAGGCCCATTTCTCAGCTATTGATAGCTCATATCACCGTCAATGCCATGTATCCGCATCAGTTTCGTTAATCGACAAACAATCTCAACAGTCGCACCAAAGTGAACCTTTGCGGTAATAATATATCCAATGGGTGTATGCTAGTGTCAAATATTGAAACACGTCCAACCTAATGAAAAATATAGGACATTTTTTGACAAGAATTTAAAAATATAATCAGTTTTTGCAATAAAAACCATTGACAGCTCAACGGTCGATAGTTAACCTATTTACGGTTATGTGGCTTACTCAGTTTATAGATATGATTCATTTACAATTTTTTAGACGACTCAGAAGTTGTACCGTATGGTGATTTAAGCATTTTGAGACGGAAACAATGTCAGGTAGCTAGCCTATCTGGCAATGGAGGATACCTATGCTAGAGAAAACGAAATTGTCCATCATGCTATTCGGAATGGAGAAAACCATCCGTTTGGCAAGTAAATTTTCACCGGAATTCAAGCGGCGCCTGTCTGAAAAGAGTACGTCTGTGCAGCTCAAGCTGCGTGACAACAGTCAGGGGCGGACCTTTTATTTCAACAATGGCAAAGTCAGATCCAAGTCGGGGATCGATAATAAGGCCGAGCTGGTCATGTCCTTTGAGGATGCTGCAACAGCTGCTCGCATGCTTTCCCCAACCCTGAATAAACTCGACTTCGTAAGTGCTGCCAAACAGTTTCAAATTGAAGTCAGCGGTCCGGATGAGGTCGTCGTCTGGCTCTCTGAAACTCTGAACAGCATGCTCGAGCTGCGCAACGAGTTCGGTGTCGATATGGGTAAGGGTGTCAAGCGTTACACCAATAACACCAACGGTGGTCCGGTTTTCGTCTATGTAAAAAACGGCAAGATCATCCGCATTACCCCGATCGAGTTTGATAACGAAGATGCCGATCCATGGGTCATCACCGCCCGCGGCAAAAAGTTCAGCCCGCCTAAAAAAGGAACCTGTAGCCCTTACGGTCTTGCCTGGAAGTCGATGATCTATTCCAAGGATCGCCTGCTCTACCCGATGAAGCGTGTTGACTTCGATCCGAACGGTGAGCGCAACCCGCAGAACCGCGGGATCTCCGGCTATGAGCGGATCAGCTGGGATGAGGCTCTTGACCTGGTGGCCAGCGAGATCACCCGCGCCAAGCAGAAGCATGGTCCTGGTGCCATCCTCAATGGCAGTGGTTCCCACCACACCTGGGGTGCCCTGGGCTACTGGCTGAGCGCTCGTCTGCGTTTCTTCAACTCCATCGGTTTTACCCCGGTCATGCACAACCCGGACTCCTGGGAAGGCTGGTTCTGGGGCGCAACCCACCACTGGGGCCATTCCACTCGTAACGGTGGCAGCGAAGGCTTCAACACCGTTGAGGACTGTCTGAAGAACTGCGAGATGGTGGTTTTCTGGTCGAGTGACCCGGAAGCGACCAGTGGCGTTTACGCGGCCGGTGACGGGACCATCCGCCGTCAGTGGCTCAAAGAACTGGGGATCAAGGTTGTCCATATCGACCCTTATCTGAATCACACGGCCGCCCGCTTCCCTGGCAAGTGGCTCTCCCCTCGCCCGGGTACCGACAACGCGCTGATTCACGCCCTGGCCTATGTCTGGATCACTGAGGATCTCTACGACAAGGACTATGTTGCAAACCGCACCACCGGCTTTGAAAAATGGGCCGAGCACGTTCTCGGTGAGGATGACGGGATTCCCAAAACTCCGGAATGGCAGGAAGCTGAAACCGGTATACCGGCCAAGGACGTTCGTGCCCTGGCCCGCGAATGGGGCAAGAAGAAGACCTACCTGAATGCCGGCGGTATCGTTGGTTTCGGTGGCGCCTGCCGGACCGCGACCGGTCTCGACTGGGCCCGCGGTATGGTCTACCTGATGGCGATGCAGGGCTTGGGTAAGCCTGGCGTCAACATGGGCGGCCTGCAGATGGGCACCCCGGTTGACACCCGCTTTTTCTTCCCGGGGTACTCCGAAGGTGGTTTCTCCGGTGACATCAACGGGACTGCTGCCGCAGTCAATATGTATCAGCGCATGCCGCATCTGCTGACCATGAATACGGTTCAGCAGGCGATCCCGCGCCTGAAGATTCCGGAAGCGATTCTGGAAGGCAGGTGTGAAGGCTACCCGACCGATCCGAAGACCATCGAAGGGCAGTTCATGCGCATGGAGTACCCTGCCCCGGGTCATTCACCGATTTCACTCTACTACAAGTACGGCGGCTCCCACTTCGGCACCATGGTCGACAGTAACCGCTATGCCAAGATGTACCAGTCTGAGACCCTGGAGTGTGTCGTCAATCAGTCGATCTGGTTCGAAGGCGAAGCCAAGTTTGCCGACATCATCCTGCCGGCCTGCACTAACTTCGAACGTTGGGATATCGGCGAGTACGCCAACTGCGGTGGTTACATCAACCACTCCTTTATCCAGAACAATCACCGCATCGCGGTGTTGCAGCACAAGTGCATCGAACCGCTGGGTGAGTCGAAGTCCGACTTCCAGATCTTTCTCGAGCTTGCCGAGCGCTTAGGTTTGGGCAGCGTCTTCAGCGAAGGCAGCGATGAGCTGCAGTGGTGTAAGCGCTACTTCGAAGGGACCGATCTACCCAAGGCGACCTCCTGGAAGAAGTTCACCAAGAAGGGTTACTACGTTATTCCGCCGCTGCCGGAAGATCGTCGGGATCCTGTGGCTTACAACTGGTTCTATGAAGGGCGTCCGAAAGACACTCCGGATCCGACTCCGCTGCCTGGCGATTATGCCAACGGCTTCCGTAACGGCCTGCAGACCCAGAGCGGCAAGATCGAGTTCGAAGCGTCGAGCCTCAAGCGTTTTGCCCCAGATGATGAAGAACGTCTGCCGGTCATGAAGTACCGCCGCTCCTGGGAAGGACCGGGCAGCTCGGAGAAGTACCCACTGCAGATGATCTCTCCGCATCCGAAGTTCAGCTTCCACACCATGGGCGACGGCAAGGATTCGGTCATCAACGACATCAAAGATCACCGGGTTCTGGTCAACGGCTGGTACTACTGGGTCGCCCGCATCAATCCGGTCGACGCGGAAGCACGCGGGATCAAACACAACGACCTGATCAAGCTCTACAACGATCGTGGCGCTGTCATCTGTGCCGCCCAGGTCTCAGAACGGATCCGCCCGGGAACCATCCATTCCTACGAATCATGCGCTGTCTATGATTCCAAGAATGAAAATAACCAGAATGTCGATCGTGGTGGCTGCGTCAACACCCTGACCCCGAGCCGCATGATCATCAAGAAATCACACAGCATGGCTGGCAACTCCTGCATGATCGAAGTTTGCAAGCATGTTGAAGAGGAGGCCGTAGCATGAAACAGATCTTTACCATTATCGATGTCTCACGATGCATCGACTGCAACAACTGCTTCGTGGCCTGCAAGGATGAACATGTAGACAACGACTGGCCCGGCTATACCCTCTCCCAGCCTCGCCACGGGCATCGCTGGATGAACATCCACCGCCATGAGCGCGGCACCTATCCGCTGATCGACGTCGCCTACCGGCCGACCCCTTGCATGCATTGTGCAGAACCGGCCTGTGCCAAGGCTGCTCCAGACTGCATCAGCATCCGCCCGGACGGGATCGTGCTGATCAACCCGGACAAGGCTAAGGGGCGCAAGGATATCGTCTCCTCCTGTCCTTACGGCGCAATCTACTGGAACGAGGAACTGGAGCAGCCACAGAAATGTACAATGTGTGCCCATCTGATCGATGAAGGCTGGGCACAACCTCGCTGTGCCCAGGCCTGCTTTGCCGAAGCGCTCGTGACTGTCCGGCTGACCAAGGAGGAGATGGAACGCAAGGCAAAGGCTGAAAATCTACGCCAAGTTCATCCGGAAAAAGGCACAAAACCGAGGGTTTATTACAAGAACCTTCACATGATCGATAAAGCGTTTATTGCCGGAAGCCTTGAGGTTGAAGTTGACGGAATCACCGATTGCGCTGAGAACATTGCAATTGAACTTTTTTATGACGAAAAACTGATCGCTAAAGTGGTAACAGACGCTTTTGGTGACTTCAAATTTGATGGTCTTGATTGTGACAACAAAGCCTATACGCTATACTTCAATTCAGCATCAGGACAAACTCAAAAACATGAAGTAAAACTGGAAAAAAGCATGAATCTCGGCAATATCTTACTTAACAGCGGGAGCAATGCTAAAGTTGCCTAGTAAGTTTTATTGTCAATGAACTGATTACATTGTGATGTTTTAACTTCTTTTGTTTCCAAAAACTTTGTAATTTCAGATGCGCATGACAGCGGGCTCTTATTTCTTCACATAAGAGTCCGCTGTACTCGCTGTATTCGTTTTGTTTACATCACAATTTGTCACCAATAACCACTTTTTTTCATATCTAAAAAGTATAGATAAGCGTGGATGGTGACATGTGACCCTGTCAATGATGTTGGTGTCACTCCGCGCATATCTCGTTAAGTACCTCGCGTAATCACTCAGTTCATAATTTAATAATATCTCCGTACACTGCCTTCATAGGCGATTTATATTTTTTTAGATCTTAGTTAATTTCCTAACTAAATGCAATGAAAGGGCTGTATTGAAAATGGATAATGACAATAACGGTCAAGAGAGAAAAGAAATACGAGGTATAAACCGCCGGGACTTCATGAAATACTGTTCCGTGCTTGCGGCCTCAATGGCATTGCCTACGACATTGGCGCCAAAGATTGCCGAAGCCATAACATCACCGCAGCGCCCACCGGTTATCTGGCTGCACGGGTCTGAGTGTACCGGCTGCTCTATGTCTCTATTGCGGGCGGAGCATCCGAGCATAGAATCGCTGATTTTTGATCAGATTTCACTCGATTTCCATGAAACGCTCTCCGCTGGTGCGGGTCATCAGGCCGAGCATGCTTTGCAAAAAGCTATTCAAGACCATCAAGGCAAGTTTGTTCTGGTTGTTGAAGGCGCGATCCCGACTAAAAATGACGGAATATACTGTAAAATCGCCGGACAGAATTTTGTCGATACGGTCAAAGAGGTCGCCAGTAAAGCCGGAGCCATCTTCGCCATGGGCTCTTGTGCCTCATGGGGCGGTGTCGCAGCAATGGGGCCCAACCCTACAGGATGCGTCGGTCTTCCGGATATCGTCACCGACAAACCAGTTGTCACGATTCCGGGTTGTCCGCCCAACCCCTACAACCTGCTGTCGACGATTGTTCATTTCCTGACCTTCAACAAGTTGCCGGCTCTTGACGACAAAAACCGCCCTAAATTCGCGTACGGCCGACTGATTCACGAGCATTGTGAGCGTCGCCCGCATTTCGATAACGGTCGTTTTGCCAGAGCCTTCGGCGATGACAGCCATCGTCAAGGGCACTGCCTTTACTACCTTGGCTGCAAGGGACCCATTACCCATGCCAACTGCTCGACCCTGCAATTCGGTGATGCCGGTTCCGGCTGCTGGCCTGTCGCCATCGGCCACCCCTGCTATGGCTGTACGGAACAGGGGGTTGGTTTCAATATGCCTCAATTTGATACGGCGCCGATTCTTCATGCGACTCCTGCAGCCTCTCACGCCCCCATTACTCTGGAGCGTGGCGAAGGCGTATCTGTAGCCTCTGCCTCTGTGATGGCCGGTGTGGTCGGTGCTGCTGTTGGTGCGGGGGCGGTTTTTGCCTCCAAACTCAGCGGAAAGGAGCGCAAGAATGACGATGAAAAGGCGTGATTTTCTAAAGGTCTCAGCGGGCAGCCTGGCTCTTTTAGGCGTTGATGGCAAGCCCGTTGATGCCCGGACCATTCAGGCTCTGCCCCCCAAGGCACTCGGCATTCTCTACGATTCCACCCTCTGCGTTGGCTGTAACGCCTGTATGGTTTCCTGCAAGACAGCCAATGGCAAAGATGCGGAGATGAAAAATGGTCAGAAAACATGGGATAAGCCTGATGACTTGAGTTCTGAAACATTAAATATCATCAAATGCTACACCAACGGAACCGCAGAACATAAGGACCAGGTTGAAGATGGCTATGCCTTTATCAAACGTCAGTGCCTGCACTGTGTTGATCCGTCCTGCGTCACCGCATGCCCGGCCTCAGCCCTGACCAAAAACCAGGAGACCGGCATTGTCACCTATAACAAGAATGCCTGTATCGGCTGTCGTTATTGCCAGGTTGCCTGTCCTTACAATATTCCCAAGTTTGAGTGGGACGATCCTTATCCGGAAATCGTCAAATGCCAACTGTGCAATCACTTGATAGAAGGCGGCAGTTATTCCGCCTGTTGCAGCGCCTGTCCGACAGGAGCCTCACTGTTTGGTCCGGTTGAAAAACTACTGGATGAAACCAATCGACGTCTGCAGATGAAACCAGGCTCCAGGCAAAAATTTCCGGTTGGTCATATCGAGTCAGGAAAGAGCCAAAGTCATGTCGTGGCCACCTATGAGCGTCATGTCTATGGCCGTCAGGAGCTTGGCGGCACCCAGGTTGTCTATATGGCTGGGGTCCCCTTTGAAAATCTTGGTCTGCCCAGCTTTCCTGAAGAATCATTTGTCTCCAAAGCGTCAGGGATTCAGTACGCCATCTATAAAGGGATGGTTTATCCACTGGTTGTTCTGTTCGGACTGTTGTTCATGGTCAAGAGGAATAAACGGCTTGTCGCTGAAGAGCAGACCCAGACTCAAGAAGAAACCACCAGCGATAATGAGGGAGGGATGTCATGAGCCATGATCACGCACAGCCTCTGGGTGGAAAAATTTTCACCCACGCCTTCTGCTTTTTCCTGTTGGTGGCCTTTGTCGGTCTGATTCTGGTTGGCAAACGCTTCGTCCTGGGCATCGGCTCGGTCACCAATCTCAATGATGGATTTCCCTGGGGGTTATGGATCTCCTACGATGTTGTCGTCGGCACAGCACTGGCCTGCGGCGGTTACGTGATGGCACTGCTGGTCTACGTCCTGAATAAGGGCGAATTCCACCCGCTGGTCCGTCCGGCACTGCTGGCATCGATGTTCGGCTATGCACTTGGCGGGGCCTCGGTCTTTATGGATATCGGCCGCTACCTGAACGCCTACAACCTTTACCTGCCATGGCAGATGAACTTCCATTCGGTTCTTTTCGAAGTTGCGATGTGCATCGGGACCTATATCTTCGTTCTGTTTCTGGAATTCTCGCCGGCCTTTGTTGTGCGCTTCAAGCTCAAGCGCATCGGCAAGATTCTGGATAAAATCATTTTTGCCCTGATCGCCCTGGGCGTACTGCTGCCGACCATGCATCAATCTTCCTTAGGAACAATGATGCTTATGGCCGGTTACAAGCTCTCGCCGCTCTGGCATACCAGTATGCTGCCACTGCTCTTTTTGCTGACCGCCGTCTTCATGGGATTTGCCATTGTGATATTCGAAGCGAGCATTACCTCACGGGTCTATCATCTGGGTGACGAGACTTCGATGCTGGCTAAGATCGCCCGAATCATGGTCTGGGTCCTCGGCTTTTATCTGATCGTTCGTCTGCACAATGTCTTTATGCGCGGGGAATTAAGCGAAGCGTTTTCCGGAAGTTTTTTGGGCAACATGTTCCTGCTTGAGAACCTCGCGTTGATCATTGGTCTGGTGATTCTGGCGAGCGCAAAAAACAGATTGAGGCCGCGCATGCTGTTTCTCGGGGCGGTTGCCATCCTGGTCGGCGGGGGTCTGTTTCGCTTCAATACCTACATCATCGGTTTTGATCCAGGAACGGGCTGGAAATACTTTCCGTCGGTGCAGGAACAGCTGATAACCTATGGACTGATTGCCTTTGAGATTGCCGCTTACATCCTGTTCGTCAAGCTGTTTCCGGTTTTCACGGTTCACAGTCATGAACCAGAGCATCCAGAACCAGAACAGCAGATTTCCAATGTTTGCGTCATCACTGATTTCAATGAAACGATTTCTACTAAATAAATAGATAGCCAGAACAGTTCATACTGGCTAGCTCGTTTGGAGAGAGAATATGTCTAAGAAAATTGTCGTAGATCCGGTGACCCGTATTGAAGGACACCTGCGTATTGAGTGCGATATTGAAAACGGAATGATAACCGACGCCCGCTCAATTGGGACCATGTGGCGCGGTATTGAGACCATCTTAAAAGGCAGAGATCCACGGGAAGCCTGGCTCATCACCCAGCGAATCTGTGGTGTCTGTACGACCGTCCATGCCATGGCATCTGTGCGTTCCGTGGAAAATGCCCTGGGGCTCGAAGTTCCGGTCAATGCCCAGTATATCCGCAACATGATCGTCGGAGCCCACTGCCTGGCGGACCATATCATTCACTTCTATATTCTCTCGGCTGTCGACTGGGTCGATATTGCTTCTGCAGCCCTGAAGGCAGATCCAAAGAGCGCGGCCGCATTGGCCCAGAAGCTCTCACCCTGGAAACGCAACTCGGCTCAAGAGTTCAAGGAAGTCCAGGATAAGCTGAAAAAACTGATCGAAAGTGGTCAACTTGGGCCTTTCTCCAGTGGTTACTGGGGGCACAAGGAGATGAAGCTGCCACCAGATGTCAATCTGATCGCTGCAGTCCATTATTTCCAGGCTCTGGAATATCAGCGCAAGATCAACAAGGTTGTCACCATCCTGGGAGCCAAGACGCCACATATCCAGAACCTGGCCGTTGGCGGTGTTGCCAACCCGATCAATCTGGACAGCCCGGCAACCCTGACCATTGAGCGTCTCTCTTATGTCGTCAGCCTGATGCATGAAGTCAAAGATTTCATCCATCAGGTCTATATGGCGGATGTCGCTGCTATAGGAGCTTTCTATCCTGAGTGGTGCACATATGGCAAAGGTGACGGTACCTATCTTTCGGTTCCGGAGATGCCGCTGGATAGTGCTGGAAAGAGCTTTGCATTGCCGGGCGGTTATATCACAGGCAGTGATCTCAGCACATTGCGCCAGATCAGTTCTTTTGGCGACCCCTTCTTCACCGAGAACGTCAAGGAAAGTGTCAAGCACTCCTTTTACCAGGGGGATTGGAATCGTCACCCTTACGTCGAAGAGACAGAACCGAAATACCCGGGCGCTGAAGGTGAGGACAAGTATTCCTGGGTCAAGGCTCCAAGTTTCATGAACAAGCCTGCCGAGGTCGGTCCGGTCGCCAATGTTCTGGCCATGTACGCCGCCAAGCACGCTCCAACGATAAAGTATACCGACCAAATGCTGGGCAAGATCAACGCCATTGGCCGGACAAAGCATGATCTTGGGATCCTGCCATCGACCATGGGACGACACATCTCTCGCTGTATCCGCGCCGCTGTTGTCCAGGAGGCCATGCTCGATCAATGGGATAGTTTGATTCACAATATTAACAGTGGTGATTTTACCACCTTCAATCAGCCAGTTTTCCCTGAAGGTGAAATCCGCGGAGTCGGCTTCCATGAAGCACCGCGCGGAACGCTGTCTCACTGGATTGTCATTGAAAACGGCAAGATAAGAAACTATCAGGCGGTTGTCCCTTCAACCTGGCTGTCGTGCCCGCGCGGAGCGAACGATGAACCTGGATATTACGAGCGTTGTCTCATCGGTACTCCTGTTGCCAATCCGGAACAGCCTCTTGAGTTGTTAAGAACCATTCACTCCTTCGACCCCTGTATGGCCTGTGCAGTTCATATGATCAATCCACAAGGCAAAGAAATTTCCAGTATCAAGGTTGGCTGAGCTTGTCAAAGCAGGCTTCTGCTTAGTCAGAAGCCTGCTTTGACAGCCAGAAGGAGAAAATTCATGACGCAAAGAAAAAGCTTAGAACCTGTCATTGGCATCCTGGGAGTTGGAAATATCCTGCTCAGCGACGAAGGTTTCGGTGTCCATTTTGTCAATCTGCTTCAGCAGCAATACCAGTTTCCAGACAATGTTCTTCTTCATGACGGAGGTACCGCCGGCATCATGCTTAGCTCTTTCGTCGAGCAGTGTGACATATTATTAGTCGTTGATGTGATCGACTGCGATGATGCACCCGGAACAATTCACCACCACAATAAAGAAGACCTGCAGGCTGGAGTCATTCAGACAAGGATGTCGCCACATCAGATCGGTTTGTTGGAAATTATAGATATCGGAGGACTCTCCGGCAGAACTCCTGAGTTTATAGAACTACTGTCAGTTACACCTGAAAGCCTGGAAACAGGCCTGGAGTTGACTCCAACCCTATCTGCTAGAATGACAGATATGCTTGAACTGCTAAAGACACGTTTAAACCACTACCAGATCAACATGATTCCCATAAGCACATCCCAGTCTGTTCCTCTGACCTCACCACTCGGCAGCATTTGACAGATCAAGCGTCTTCTCTTCACACAAGATCATCACCTTGCCCGTCACATCTTCGCAAGGTGATGATCTTCTCAACCATGATCATGATTATCATCAAGCTTTTAATTCTGAATACCGCTCCATTAGCGCAGCACAGTCATTTCATTTTTAGTTTTTTTTAGGGACAAGAGTAAGATTTATTTGAAAAGGTTGTAGACTTATCTTGGTCGGTGACAATGACCGGACAGAGGTCGTTAACGTTCTGCTCCCTACATGTTACAAGAATTTTTACAAATTTGTTTCTTTATAAGAAATTGCATTTCACTATGTAACGTTATAATTGACAGAAATGGTGGTTTATGAGTTAATCAGCTTATTGTTTACCGCTCTATTAAAAACACTTAAGAAGGTTGACGTGACAAAATACGATATTGAAGAATCATTGCCAATGTTGATGGCTAATTGTGTCAAGTTCATGCGTGAAAGCCTGAACGCCACTTTCTCTAATGCGGGGTTCGACATTACCCAGGAACAGTGGAATATTCTGGTTTATCTCGGGCATGAAGACGGCATTTCGCAGCAAGTTCTTGCAGATCGATATGGCCGAAGTAAAGTATCGACCATGAACCTCCTTAAAAAGCTAGAAAAACAGGGGCTCGTCTTACGTGAGACCCATCCGACTGATGCACGCTATAACTGTGTATATCTGACCGTTGCAGGCAGAATGCTGCAAAAGACATTGATCCCCCTGGCCAAGGGAAATATCCAGAGAATGAGCCAGGGTATCTCTGAAGAAGAGATTGAGCAGCTGAAGACGCTTGTCAGAAAAATATCCAAGAATCTGAATCAGCCAGGTTAATCAATACTTCTTTCTGAACATCAGACCTGCGGACAGATAAGCGCAGGCCTGATGTTAACCTGTGTACTGTAGTAAGAGGTACCATTTCCGATGGTGCTTGTCAGGGGCAGGCAAAGTTGGTTGACGCCATGCCCGGCCTTTATCCAGCCACCGCGTTCACAAACCAGACAGTCACGACGAACACCGGAATCGACCTTGAGGCACATTGTCAATCCCCCCTGAACGCTTTCCACATAAACCATCTGTCCGTTTTTTAGCCCGAGTTCAACTGCTTGCTGATCGTTCATCCTGACCTCTGGAAGCGCTGCGTGTTCACTAAGAGATCTTTCAGAACAGATATGGTCATGAGGAGCGATGGACAGCAGTCGGTACGGATAGCAAAGGTCCTTTGTACTAACCTCTTCCTCCGGGCCACTGCGTAAAAATTCAAAGCGGCCAGATTCTGTCGAAAAGGCACGGTCCAGATAAGGGGCCAGCGGCTGAGGCATGCGAAAAGGCCCCTGCCTGAGCTGCTCAAGACTGCACCCGGCCTGTATAATCGGCGCACAGATCCGATCTAGCCAGGTCTCAATATCAAGGCAGAACCGTTCGGCAAAATCAAAGCGCTTTGCCAGCCCGGTGAATACCTCGAAATCACTCTTGCACTCTCCAATTGGCTCAATCGCCCGATTGACAGGTCCAACGTAATTGTGTCCGTAGCTGGCCATGACATCGGTTTCTTCAAGAAAGGTTGTCGCCGGCAGGAAATAATCTGCCACATCGGCAGTATCATCAAGAAAGTGCCCACAATATACGACACATTCCAGCTGTTTCAACGCGGCAGCAACGGCAGCCGAGTCCGGGGCCATGCAGACGGGGTTGCCTGCGCTGATCATCGCCATGCGAATCTTCGGATTCACTGTACGGTTAAGATCGCGGGCAAGTTCGGGCATCAGCAATGTCCTGCGTGAGCTGTTAAGCTGATCTCCCCAGTATTGCTGGTCATAAGGGCCATACTCTTCAAATCCCTGACTGACACCACCTCCGGCGACACCGATATTGCCACTTAACGCACTCATTGCATCGATGGCACGAATGGCGAAATGAGCATTGACATGTCGATGCAGCCCCCAACCTAACAGAATCGAGGTTGGCCGATCCTCAACCAGCAAAGATGCCAGCAGTTCAGCATCGCTCAAAAGAACATCCGCCCGGCGACACAATTCATCAATGTTGAATTGTTCCATGATTTTTTTAAAATCAGCAAAGCCACAGGAGTAATTTACAATAAAGGTGCGATCTTCTTTACTGCTGGCCATAATCAATTTTGCGACGGCAATGGCCAGATAAAAATCCTGACCGGGAGCCGGAGCAATATGGTGCGTAGAGAGCTTTGCCGATCTGGTTTTTACAGGATCGATGACCACGACCTTCCCACCGCGGTCTTTGATGTTTTGGATGATAGGGACCAGCGAGATATTGGTAGATACGGGATTGCGACCCCAGAGAATCATATTATGGGAATTATAATGATCGAGCGGATCATGGGAAATTCTCTCACCGAAGTCCAGATTCTGAGCAGCCTGTCCCGTCCCACCACAAAGGGAACCGCGCAGGGTTGTAACCCCGCCGTAGAGATTGAAGAAATATCGATTGAGAAGCTTCAGGGCTGTCCGTTCTCCGTACCCCTGATAATAAAGAACAGCTTCAGGGCCATCCTGTTGTTTAATCTGTATGAGCTTCCGGGTAATGTCGTCGAGGGCTGCATCCCAGGTCACCCTCTCCCACTTACCACCGCTCCTCTTTAACGGATAAGTGATACGCTCTTCGCTGTAAACGCGCTCGATGTAACTTGAGGTTTTATGACAGGCAAGACCTCGGGTCAGAGGATGAAGTGGAGAGCCACTGAGAGAAATCAAACGACCATTATCAATTGTTGCGATCAATCCGCAGGTATTGGGGCAATCTCGTGTGCAGGTGGTAACAATTCTTTGAGTCTGATGCATGGTAAAATGCTTTCTGATTCAGGCTGAAAGCTATAGATAAAGTCTGACAGCTTTTAGGACAAAAATGCAGACTTCATTGTGTGCGGCTTTTAGAGAGTAGCTCATTCTTTGTTTGCGAGTCCAGATTAATGACAAATGCACAAAAAGAAAATAGTTCGGACGCAAGGATTGTTTTTAATAACGCCGACCGGCTAATATATGACTATACAGGTAATCTTGTCAGTCCAATTAAGAACTCTGGAGGTAGCATGCAAACGTCTGATCCCTCGACCACTCCTAAAATCGTAATCGTCGGTGGCGGCTTTGCCGGTCTGGCCTGTGCTCACGGCCTGGCAGGATGCGCCGCTGACCTTACCCTCGCAGACAGAAATAATTACCACCTTTTTCAACCACTTCTTTATCAGGTCGCAACAGCGGTTCTGTCACCGGCCGATATCGCGGCGCCGATACGGCGCGTCCTGCGCCATCAGGACAATACTACCGTTGTTCTTGATGAATTGCTCGGTGTCGATCTGGACAAGAAACTTGCCCGTTTTAAAAACGACACAATAAGCTACGATTATCTGGTTCTGGCCAATGGTGCCACCCATTCATATTTCGGACATGATGAATGGGCAAGTTTTGCTCCCGGACTGAAAACCGTCGATGATGCACTTGAAATTCGCCGCCGTGTCCTGCTGGCCTATGAAGAAGCGGAGTGGGAAGCCGATCCGGCGGCCCGCCAGGCCAAGCTTACTTTTGTCGTTGTCGGCGGAGGACCGACAGGTGTCGAGTTGGCCGGTGCCCTCAAAGAGATCGCAGCAAAATCAGTTCCCAAGGCGTAATATCGACACAACATCTGCCAGGGTTCTGTTGGTTGAAGCTGGGCCAAGGCTGCTGGCAGCGCTGCCAGAAAAACTGGGGCAACGTGCATTCGATGACCTTGAAAAAATGGGGGTCCAGGTTCGACTCAACTGTCGTGTCGATCGAATTTCTGAAGGCCTGGTCAGTATCGACGACGAACAACTCCCTGCGGAGAATATTATCTGGGCCGCCGGGGTCAGAGGTGCCGATATCGAACTGAGCCCTGGATGCGAAAAAGATCGCCAGGGTCGGATAGTGGTGAGTCCAGACCTCTCCATCCCATATCATCCTGAAGTCTTTGTCGTAGGGGATCTAGCCCATGCACACAATAAAAAGGACGGAAAACCCATCCCCGGCGTAGCACCTGCTGCGATACAGATGGGCCGCTATGCGGCCAGAATCATTGCCAGAGAGTTAACTGAGCAGACCACTACGGAGGAGCGTGTTACGTTTGTCTACCATGATAAAGGCAGCATGGCGACCATTGGGCGCAATCGGGCCGTCGCCCATGTGGCTGGTGGGCAGTTCGGAGGCCTTGCTGCATGGCTGTTATGGGGCTTTGTTCACATCCTGCCCCTTGTCGGGTTTCGTAGCAAGCTGTCTGTTCTCTTCTCCTGGATGTGGAGCTACGTTTCTATCAGCAAAAACTGCCGTCTGATTACCGGACAACCTGAAATGAAGGTTAAGCAGGTACTAAGGAAGAATGTATCAACAAATATAAAAATAAATGATCGCCAGGCGAGATCCTTCAAAGAGAATAGACAAAGGAAAACTGCATAAAATCTACCGCTAAACAGACAACTATTGTGACCGAAATATAAATTTATCTGGATTAAAGTAATAACAATATTAGAGACTTATATTTGTGCTATGAGATGAAATATTATTCCAGACAACAATGGTGATACCACGATATGGTATTTACTATGTCAATGTTCATCTCAATTTTCCCAGGTTGAACTAGTAGAAAAATAACACAGTATTCTAGTCATTCTTCGACAAATAAATATTTTCGAGCCTTGTATACATCTATGTACAAGGCTTTTTTATCAAGAATCACAGCATCAATGCCAAAACACATGTCAATTTTCTTTTTCAAGATTACCCGAATTCATTTTGGGTAAAGGTGGTCCCGATCTCCCCGCAAACAGAAATATTAAATAAGTGAAGAACCAACCCTACTAAATTTCCACTACCAAAAAAGATCAGATATAGTTTCTAGCGCTCTAGAAAACCAGCCCTTATTAATTATTACTTACCAATATAATACTTCTTGACAGTTGATGAACTACAAACCATAACTTAAAAAACTGCTAAAAAGACTTTTGACTAACGATATTATCTACTTACAGATCTTTCATGAGCGTAAGAAAAATATGGGACCAACTTTTTTATCTCTCGATAGTGCAGTAATAGCACCACTTCAACTTATTGCCCTGAAGCATAAATGACATCAGAGATTCAATTATAAACTCGTCAATAAAACGGAAACACCCTACAGGGGAATCTGCCCAACACTTCAATGAAAATATTTTAGGTCTGCCTATGTTTAAGTTTTTTGAACGTCAGATGCATCAAAGCAATACGCTGAAAATGGTTCATCCTAGTGGCCTCGGGAAAATTCCAAACTACGATGGATTTTTCCGTCATAATATGCGCCAGCATGAGGCCGTTGCCTTTGAGCACTGGCTCCAGGAAGGTGTTGGTTGCATTGCCCGCAGATACCCGAAGAATTCGCCTGGCTTTTTCCGAACCTTTCCCTGTCACCATTACATCTCGACAGGTTCTGATCAGGAGCATGGCCTGCTTGGCACCCTGATCGGCAGTCAGGACAAGAGCGGCCGGGCCTATCCTTTTGCCCTGATTAGCCTGATCAACAACGGGGTCTTTCAGAACCACCGCGCTTCCATGGCTATGGTTTATGGTAATCGGTTGATTCAAAATGAGAAACTGATGGAATCACTCGCAGATCAATCGTTTCAAGAGTTGGTAAACAAGTTGGAACTCCAGTCCTTTCTGGACCAGCCCGTGGAAGCACGTTCGATATTGAAAGAGCAGATAAAACTGCTTAAAGGAATACCAGCGTCACACTATTGGAACATGTTAGATATCCCCTTTTCTGATGATCTCAAGGAGCGCTTTATCTTCACCTTTTTTGATTTTCTTGAAACCGTTGTCAAACGCGGCGTATCAAAATGCCTGTGGGGAATTCGCATCCCTCTGCCGGCGTGTGAAGACCCATCCCCCTTTGTCGTTTTCTGGGTCCAGATGATTGAAGCGATACTTGAAGATCGGTTCTGGAGGGCTAATTATTTCTGGAACAGAAAAGCACCGGAATTCTCAAGCTGCCTGACCCTGTTCTTCAGGGAATTACCCCCTTCGTATCTGCCCCCCCTGCTCAACCAGCAGGCAAAGGACAATATGATTTACGATGTCTTGGACGAGGCGCAGGAAATTCCGAATTTCGTCAGTCGCAGCGATTTGCGCCGCCTGCTCAACGAAAATGACCCGTCCTTGCTAGATCTCCTCTATCGACTGGGCCGCAGGGAGATGATTCAATGAAAATTTCCTGCGAGCGAGCTTGATTAGTGCTGAAAAAACTATACACTCCCGATAAGAGACAAGTAGCAATCAGATATTGATTTTTAAGAAAGCCTTTCTGAAAAGTAACGTTCCATGAAAATCCATAAAGTTTCGCCTACTAACATCCACATATATTTCAATCTTTTGCAAGCCTACGAAGCTGAGTTCTCGCCTTTGACAGAAAAAGATCCGGATGAAAACGGCTTGTTCAGTGCAGACACCCCGATTGATGAGACCCATCACGGCTATCTCTGCAATCTCAATGGCAGACCTGCAGGTCTGGCAAATATCAAGGTTGATGTGGATGAAAAGTTCGAAGTCTGCGAGTTTTACATTGTTCCCCGCCATCGGCAAAGCGGATTAGGGACAAATTTTATCCATGAGCTGTGGAGAATGCTGGAGGGAGACTGGACGATCAAGCAGATCGTCGGAGCAGACCACGCCAGCCGGTTCTGGCAGCAGGCAATCGGCTCGTTTGGCTCTACTTATATTGAAGAAATTATTCATGATCCCTACTGGGGAAAGGTGACTCAACAGAAATTTTCTCTCGGTCTCGGACTGACCAGACAGATACAGGAAAGAACCTGATTGCCCGCGGTTAATAAGTACTGAACAACAAAAAAGGCTTAGCCAAAACTGGCTGAGCCTTTGTATTCATTGGAGCGGGAAACGGGATTCGAACCCGCGACTTTCAGCTTGGGAAGCTGACACTCTACCAACTGAGTTATTCCCGCTTGAGTGGTCGAAGTATAAAGATCTGAGTTCTTATCTGTCAATCGCAATTTGCTGTTTTATCCAGTTTTCTGCATCTTTTGTTGTCGAAATTTCTCCAGCGATCTCAGCCCGCTTGACGCCTTTGAGGAGTGGTCCGGTCAGTGCGATGTTTTCACGGCCAAGAACGGCGCCAAGAGCCTGACCGTTGAAAAGATCCGGCACCTTGCCCCCCTGCTCCACTGCTGCATGAGCCTGGTGTAAATCCAGGATTGTCGCCAATGGCAATCTCTCTAAGAACAGCCCCCAGCGAATCAGGCGTTCAAAAGCATAAGGCTGATAAAGTTCATAGATCAAAGCCTGCTGGCGCCGACTCAGCCGCTCTGTCATACGCCGCAGGTCCTGGTCCTGAACCTCTGAATGAAGCAGCTCGACAAGTCTCTGCTGTTGGCGGCTCAACCTCAATTGATCATGAAGAAGCGGCCTGAGAGCTGCTGTGTCAATCTGTCTGAGCAGTTCGGCCAGGAGAAACATGGCCCGCTGTCGGCATTGGACCAGAGGGGCTGTTTCAAGGTCCCTTAACAGTCGATCCAGACGGCACAGCTCCTCCCTGTTCAACAGCTCAGCATTAACCCCGGCGAACAGTTCCGCCAGAAGACCGGATTCGATCAGAAGCTCAAGCCCACTGCCGATATCGGTCTCGATGATGCGACAGAGCTCCTCTCGGACCCTCTCCCCCGCTACATGCTTGATAAATCGGGCCTGACTTGTCATCAGCCGAAGCGTATCCGGACACAGCACGAAGTTCAGATCGACGGCATGGCGGATCCCCTTGAGCAGGCGCAGGGGATCATCGCTGAAACTTCGCTCGCAACAATGTCTCAATTGCCTGATCTCGAGGTCATTATGACCATCGAGCGGATCTATCAGATCTGCGACTGAACTGTTCAGAGAAAAAGGAAGCGCTAAGGCGTTGATGGTAAAGTCACGAAGAGCAAGGTCCTCCGTAAGGGAAGGAGCTCGCAAGGGGCAAAAATCGACAATCAATGAATCTGAGGCAAGTACACGGCTCTGACTGCGCTGCTGATCCAGCCAGAACCAGCGACCACCGATCTGACCTGCCCAACTCCTGGCCAGGCGGGTGGGATCCTGATAACTACAGATATCGATGTCTGCAGGTATTCTTCCCAGCAGCAGATCCCGGACAGAACCACCGACCAACCAGCAGGCTAGCGACTCCTTTTCGCACAACCGGGCAAGAGAGTACAGTTGAGGATAACGGCCAAGAATATCGCTGAATGAGGATGAGTTTGTCATTCTGAGGTTTTAGGCTTCTTGTCTTTCCCTCGCTTGACGAGATAGAGAATCCCCAGAATGATCGCGAGAGCTATCGCGGTAAACAGAATATCGGCGAAATGAACCGTTTCCATCGAAAATCCTATCTGTAGTGTTAAGTTCCATCCGTTTTAACAGTGCCTTAAGAACCAGTTTCAGTAACTATCAACCATAGAGCAAAATGCTTCATCGGGACAGGCTAAACTTCAACGAGATCATCAATTCTGCGCTCAATCTCTTCCGATTCCTGCCCCTGGCCGAGCTTTTTCAGTCGCTGTTCAAGATACTCCAGCCGCAAGCGTAGTTCGGGGATGAAATCGTCCCTGATTTTGTCTTTTACAGTATCTTCAGCTGACTTGTATTCAGCATAAAAATCATCGATGATCTTTTTCAGATTCTCAACCTCCTCATGCGTCAGCACTTCATCAGCCGAGCTTTCAAGCCTTGAAATTCCTGCGGTGAGGTCTTCGAGCGAATCCTTCAATTCTGCCTTGAACGATTCACTGCTGTTGGTCAGAGATTGCTGAATATTTTCCAGAGAACGGCTGATTTTTTCCGTCACCTGATTCTGATAATAGTGGATATCGGAGACCAGTTGATCGAGCAGACCACGATGTTCACCTCTGACGATCGCGCCGTCCTTCAGCATAACTCCTGGATTTTCATCCTGCTTTAAAATAATTGCCGCCCGTTCATGATCATGCGGATCAGTGGCCAGATAGAAGTGAGTGCGATTTGTCGCACAGGTCTGAAAGTTGGTATCAAGATGAATCAGTACTCCAAATTCACCCTGATCATCCGTAGCGATCCGCT
The DNA here is from genome assembly GCA_963677215.1 of Geopsychrobacteraceae bacterium. Lineage (GTDB taxonomy): Bacteria > Desulfobacterota > Desulfuromonadia > Desulfuromonadales > Geopsychrobacteraceae. Next base: position 3,241,411 of record OY781919.1, on the reverse strand, counting down.
CGACTCTTCCGACCGGGGCATCCTTGCAATAAACCAGAGACTGAACGGTCAAAGACCCTATTGTGTCATATTTGACGGTCAGTTCTCTCCCGCTATTACAGCCAAAGATGAACAGAGAAAATATCGATAAGATAACAAAGCAGAAAAATTTAATTCTTGTCATAACGTCTTGCCCTCACAGTGTGTCGCCATTGACATCAGCCTATAGCTTATAAATGAGGAAAAAGTTTGTTGCTGTCAATACGGTGGCAGAAATACGACGTAGAAATAAAAAAGGATGAAGTATCAACTTCATCCTTTCAGTTACCGCCCCTCAGGACAGTATTATTTTTATGTGGCTGGGGCGCCAGGATTCGCCCACTACGTCGTCAACATCAAGTTGACTCCTGCGTAGGCTCCCTACACTCACTGACGCGGACATCCAGTCCGCTAATCTGACATTTAGTCAGCGTTCGTTCCGCTTCGAATCCTAATATTTCAGAGCAGGATTAAAAGTGGCTGGGGCGCCAGGATTCGAACCTGGGAATGCCGGAATCAAAATCCGGTGCCTTACCGCTTGGCGACGCCCCAACGAAGTGACGCAGGTTTTAACAAAGATTATTCTGACCGTCAAGCAAAAATATAGTTTTTTTATGACGGATTTTTTCCGGCGCAAGAATGCGCTTAAAAACCAGGAGTTTGCCACGAACTTGCAGCAAACTCCTGAGAATTACACCGCTTCTGATTTTACAGAACAGCCTTGATCGATTGACAAAGTCTGTCGATATTGCCGGAGGTGATGCCGGCGACATTGATACGACCGGAACCGACGATATAAATCGAAAATTCATTCTTGAGGCTCTCAACCTGCTCCTTGTTGAGGCCGGAGAAGCTGAACATACCACGCTGGGTGATGATCGAAGAGAAGTCCTGATCAACGCCCATATCTTTAAGCTTCTGCACAAACGCATGACGCATCTGGTTGATGCGGTTGCGAATTGCAGCAACCTCACCGATCCACTGGGCCTTGAGCTCTTTGTCGCTGAGAATCGTGGCAACGATCTGGGCACCGTGCGATGGCGGGTTGGAATACAGGTAACGAATCCGCAGCTTGACCTGGCTCATGACGGTCGAAGCCTGTTCAGCGGTATCGGCAACAACGGTCAGAGCACCGACCCGCTCGCGGTAAAGGCCGAAGTTTTTCGAATAGCTCGAGCAGATGAACATCTCGCGAACCTTCTTGGCCAGTTCAAGCAGGCCCTGACGATCCTCTTCGATACCATCAGCCAGACCGTGGTAAGCGAAGTCAATGATAGGAATGATGCCACCGGCAGCGAGCAGGTCACCGATCTCAGCCCACTGTTCAGGGGTCGGATCGATACCGGTCGGATTGTGGCAGCAACCGTGCAGAAGGATGACGTCACCGGCAGGAATCTGCTTGATGGAGGCCTTCAGCCCTTCAAAGTCCAGGCCGTTGGTTACAGCGTCACGATAGGTATAGGAATCAACCTTGACGCCGGCTGCGGCAAAAATGGTGTTATGGTTGGCCCAGGTCGGATTGCTGACCCAGACTTTGGCGCCCGGATGAATGACGGCCAGATAATCACCGACAACACGCAGCGCGCCGGTACCGCCAGGACATTGGGCAGTTGCTGCACGCTTGCCGGCAACAACCTCATGGCCGTCACCAAAGAGCAGGTCCTGAGTCATTGCACAGTAAACGGCATCACCGGTCATCGGCAGGTAGCCTTTGGAGGTTTCGCTGGCAAGAATGCGTTTTTCAGCTTCCTTGACGCAGTCCATAACCGGAGTTACGCCATTGTCATCCTGATAAACGCCAACGGAAAGATTGATCTTATCCGGATTGGTGTCGGCCTTGAACAATTCACCAAGACCAAGAATCGGATCAGGAGGAGCAATTTGAACCTTCTCAAACATATCTGTGACCTTTCCTATATAGAAAATAATTGGATCAAAAGCGTGAATTTATCCAGTGCATACCGTCTGGCATGCAACGCCTTTAATCAAAGGGATATCAGAGCAATCTTCTACCTCAAGCTACAGTCCTTGTCAAACTCAAACCCCGCAAAAACCTGATCTTTTTCACCCCTGGCAGCACCTTCTGCAATAATCGTCATTTCACTCGGTTTCTCGTCCAGAAACGGCTCCTTGCAGAATCAGCCAGAGAGTACAGAACCGGCACGACAACCAGGGTCAGAATCGTCGCAAATGCGAGCCCGTAAATGACAGCTACAGCCATCGGTCCCCACCAGTCCGCCGATTCACCTCCCACCTCAAGGGCCAGGTGCTTGAAATCGACACTGACACCAACTGCCATCGGCAACAGACCGAGAATGGTCGTCACTGCAGTCAGCAGTACAGGCCTGAAACGGACGGTTCCGGCCCGGATCAGCGCTTCCCGGGTCTCCATCCCCTCGCGGATCAGTTGATTGATGTAATCGATCAGAACAATGGCATTGTTAACAACAACCCCGGCCAGGGAAATCACGCCAATCCCCGTCATGATAATGCCGAACGGCGTCGCGGTAATCATCAGACCAAGAAAAACACCGGTCAGGGACAGAATGACCGAGGTCATGACAATCAGCGTCTGCAGCACCGAGTTGAACTGAGTGATCAGCACCAGCATGATCAGCAGGATAGCTCCGACAAAAGCCTTGCTCAGAAATGCGGCTGCCTTCTGCTGCTCTTCCTGCTCACCGGAATAGCGGATCTGATAGCCGGCAGGAAGATCAATACCGGCCAATTCCTTCTGAACGTCTTTGAGGACTTCATTGCTGTTACGGCCGAAGGTATCAGCAGAGACGGTCACAACCCGCTTCTGATCGATGTGACGTATCGAACCAAAGCCCGTTCCGATGCGGATATCAGCAACCGTCGAAAGAGGGATGGGAGGACCGGAGGCAGCAGGAATGAGTAGATTTCTGATATCGTTGACCGACCTGCGGCGTTCTTCCGGCAGGCGGGCGATAATGTCGTATTCATCTTCCCCTTCACGATAGACCCCCAGCTTGGTTCCACCGATCGCCGCTTTGACCATCTCTGCGATCTGCGCCGTCGACAAGCCGAGCAGATTGGCTTTTTCTCGGTCGACGATCACCTTGATTTCAGGCTTGGCCTTCGATAGATCGTCCTTGAGATCGACAAGCCCCTCAATATTTTTGATCTTCTCCTTGGCCTGAAAGACCAGCAGGTCGAGAACCTCGATGTCATCTCCGCTGATTTCAACACTGACCGGAGGACCGGTCGGTGGCCCCTCTTCCTGTTTTTCGACCTTGAATTCAGCTCCAGGAAGAACACTGACGGCCTTGCGGATACGGGCCAGCACGTTGCGTGAATCCTCATGACGATCCTGACGGTCAGCGAAATCGAAGGTGATCCGGCTCAGATTGGACTGTACACTGTCACCACCACCCTGATCACTGGCCGTGGTACCGACCTCCGCAATGTTGAAACGGATATCCTTCTCCGGCAGGGTGAAGCCCTCGACAATCCGGGCGATCTGGTCGCTGGCTTCAAGATTCGTTCCTTCAGGCGCCTTGATTTCAACATAGGCCCGGTTCGGTTCGGTATCCGGAAACAGCTCGACGCCATGCCCCATAACCCCGTACAGGGCTCCGATACCGATCAGCAGAACCACTGACAAAACAACAATCAGCAGACGATGAGCGAGTGCAAACTCAAGAACCATCTGATAGACATCAATGACATATGCATTAGATTTGTCAGTCTTGGACTGCTTTTTCCCCGGATGCATCAGATGACCGCAAACGGTCGGGTTGATGACCAGAGCGACGAACAAAGACGCGGACAGGGTTATGATCAGAGTCAGGGGCAGGTATTTCATGAACTCGCCCATGATCCCCGGCCAGAACATCATCGGTAAGAAGGCACACAGGGTGGTCAGCGTCGAACTGATGACCGGCCAGCCGACTTCCGCTGCCGCGATTTTTGCCGCTTCGGTCCCCCCATGCCCTTCCTGTATATGCCGATAGATATTCTCGACGATGACGATCGCATTGTCGACCAGCATGCCGAGTGCCAGGATCAGACTGAACAGAACAACCATGTTCAGGGTGATCCCGAGCAGATTCAGCACCGCAAAAGAAATCAGCATCGAAAACGGAATGGCCAGGGCAACGAAGAATGAATTGCGCAGACCCAGAAACATGAACAGCACCAGTACAACCAGGATCAGGCCGGTGATGATGTTATTCTCCAGCTCGGAGACCATACGCCGGATGTCCTTGGACTGATTCAGGGTGACGGACAGCTCGATACCTTCAGGAACAAGCTGTTCGGCCTGCGCCAGTATGGCAAAGACCTGATCGGCAACCTCGATAATGTTGGCACCTGTACGCTTTTTGATCGCCAGCGAGACACTGCGCTTGGCGTTGATCCGGGCCAGACTGGTCCGGTCTTCGAAGGTGTCGTAGACCTGAGCGACATCCTTGAAATAGATGATCTTGCCGTTGCGCCGGGTCAGCACCAGATTGTCGATGATATGCGGATCATCGAACTCCCCCGGCACCCGCAGCAGGTACTTCCCTTGGCCTATATCGATACTGCCGCCAGGAATATTGACATTTTCACTGCGGATGGCGGTTATGACTTCCGGCAATGAGATCTGATAGGCATAAAGACGCTCAGGATCGAATTCGATGCGGATCTGGCGCTCTCGCCCGCCGCTCAGCACGACATCAAGCACCCCTGGGAGTTCCTCGATATGATCCTGCAACTCTTCAGCCACAGCCTTGAGGATCGTCTCGTCGCGGTCACCGGAAACGGCAACCATGAGGATCGGAAATTCGGACAGGTTGATCTCCATGATCGACGGATCACTCTCCAGATCGGTTGGCAGATCGCCCTTGGCCTGATCGACCTTGTCGCGCACCTTCTGGATCGCGTCATCGATGACGACATCCGGGGTAAATTCGATGGTGATCATCGATGCCCCTTCGGAGCTGACCGAACGGATCTCCTCAACATCCTTGAGCCCTTTGAGCTTGCGCTCGATCGGACGGGTGATCAGGCTCTCGATATCGGAGGAAGAGACCCCTTCATAGGGGGTGACAACCAGCACGTAGGGAATGGTAATATCCGGCGTCGATTCGCGCGGCAGCACCATATAGCTGAAAATCCCGGTGATCAGTATGATCAGCATCAGGGCGAAGACGGTGCTGCGCCGATCTATTGAAGCGTTCGATATCAGCATGGTTTAATCTCCCGCTTCAATCCGGCTGCCGTCGACCAGCAACTGCTGCCCTTTGACGATCAACTGCTGCCCGAACTCGAGACCGGCCTCGATCAGGATACGCTCACCACTGGTCACGCCGGTTTTCACCCTGACCATTCTGGCGATATTTCCATCAGCAATGAAGACGATTTTTTCCCCTTCGCGATCAAGCACCGCATAGAGAGGCACAGTCATGACATTTTCCAGCTGTTGTCGAACAAAACGCGCCCGGACAATCATCCCGGGACGCAGAAGACCGGCATCATTGTCGACCGTCATCTTGGTCCGGTAGGTCCGGCTCGCCTCATCTGCGGCATAGGCGATGTAGTCGATTGTCGCGCTGAATGACTCGCTTTGCGAATCGAAGTTGGATGGAACGATTTCCGTTGTTTCCCCCGGTTCAAGATGGTGCACATCCTTTTCCGGCACATCGGCAATCGCTTTGAGCCTGTCGACCTGCAACAGCCTGATCAGCGGTTTGCCGGGATCGACGTACTCTCCGCGATCAACGTAGATGCGATCGACGATGCCAGAAATCGGCGCGTTCGGCATGGTCTTGTTGATCTGCAGACGCATCGCTTTAAGCGCAGATTGCGCGCTGACCAGTCCGTTATTGAGGTCATCCACGTCCTGACGGCTGACCAGACCCTCACTCTCAAGCTGCCTGTAGCGCTCAAGCTTGTTACTGAGTACGCTGACATTCTCTTCTTCACGGGCCAGGTTGCTTTTCAGGGTTGCAGAGTCGATATTCAAAAGCCGCGTTCCGGCCGTGACCCTGTCCCCCTCTTCCACAGGAATGCTCTTGATCAGGCCGGGATATTCGGCTGCGAGAGTCAGGTCTTCCCAGGCATCGAGTTGTGCCGGCAGGGTGAAGGTTTCTGTCAGCGACTGGGGAGTCAACTGTTCGATCGCGACCCTGATGATTTTTTCAGGAGCTGCAGCGGGAGCTGCGACCTGCTCTTTTTTACAGGCGCTGAGGATCAGACAGGCTGTCAGCACAACCACGGCTGTGACAAGGAATCTATAATTCTTCAATTTCAAGCTCCTGATTGTTTGATGTGAGAAGGATGCCGTGCCGATCAAAAAACTCTCCGCGCAAAAATGCCATGCGTGCGATTGCGATTCGATACTGAGTTGCAGCATTGATTCTGTTGACCTTGGCACTGATCATCTTGTTCTGAAACGAAATCATGCGGAAGGTATCGGACAACCCCTCTTCAAGTTTGCGCTCTTCCTGATGTAGTGATTTTTCAGCAATAGCTTCAAAATCCCTGGCCAACTCCAGCTGTTCAAAGGAGCGGATCAGGTTGATCTGCTGCTGACGCAATTCATCTTCAATCTGAAGGCGGACATCCGCAACCTGGGTGCGTTGCATACGCTCATCCAGGTCCGCTTGCAGCAATCTGGCTTTTGCCGCCCTGTTCCCCAACGGAAGTGAAAATGTCAGCCCGGCACCCCATTGAACACCGTCAGCTGATGACATGCTTGAAAAAGAATCGGACCAGTCACCGGAATAGTCCGAACCTGAAACGATACCGCGATCACTGCCGGACAGACCATTAAGGCCAGCTCTCAGGCTGAGATCCAGCTGCGGCCGCAACTGATTGACGTAGAGACTTTTCTGCACCCGGGTCATTTCAAGACCGATGTTCATCATCCGTGCATCAAGCCGTTTAGCGACTGCAGCATCGAGCTCAGCATCAGAGACAACTTCATTATCGAACGGCCTTTCAAGGCGAGGCAACTGCAGGCCCAGGGGGGTGAAGGCTTCAGGCAGGGCTGAACCAAGCAGGCGATTGAGCGACTGGCGGACAAGTTCCTGCTGCTGTAGCGCCAAAGACAGTTGCAGCCTGCGATCAGCCTGTGCCGTTTCTGCCTCCTGGACTTCGGTTATCGGTGCAAGACCGGCAGAATATCTCTTATTGTTTGCCGTATGAAGATCATCGGCCAGTTGCAATGACAACTCCTGAAGTTCACTGATCCGGTAATCTGCGTGAAGCTGCAGCACCAACGTTTCCAGCTGCAGCATCAGGGTCTGAGCCTGCAGCAGATAAGACAAGGTCGTCTGATCAGTCTGACGTATTGCCAGAACCAAACCGGTTTGATTGACCGATCGACCGAACCCTTTGAGTAACGGCTGAGTCAATTCCAACTGGAGAAACGTCTGATAGCGAGGATTCAGATCGTTGCTCAGATCGTCATCGTCGGTCTTTAGACTGATCAGTGAGGTCGTAGCAACCAGGCCGCTGGAAAAACGCTTGTTGACACCTGCCTGAAATTGGAGCGTCTCGCTCTCGTATTCGCCACTGAATCCAGAGCTCCCTTCGTACGGAGTCGATGACTGATCAACATCAAGGCTGCCGAACAGATGCATATCAAAGGCCGCTTCTTCGCCCAGAATTCTGGCTTCAGTCTGTTGACGCTGCAATTTTTCGATCTGCAGGCCGAGGTTGTTTTTCAGACCAAGCATGATCAGGTCGTTCATTCCAAGTTCTGCCGAGACAGCCGGTGTCACACTACCTAGAAAAACGCTAAAACAACAGAGATTGAGTAAAAACACTAACTTCATGGTCGCACTCCATCCAGTGCCTGCAGGAACAAAGCCGTAAGCTTTTGTTCAAATTCTTCAGGGCTGTTGACAAAGCCGCGGAACCAGCCAACCAGAACCCCGAGATAAAGAGAAAAGAAATGGATTGATGTCATAAAGACATCGAGCTGAGGATCTATCTCACCAGTGTCCTGAGCGTGGCGGATGATAGAATCGAGTATTTCGAGATAACGCTGATCATGTTCGCGGGTCGTCTCATTCATCTCATGCGGGAATGCCATTTCCCGCAGAAAGTAGCTGGCAAATTCTCGATTATTCTCAAAAAACAGAAAATCCAAAGCAAAATAACCGACCAGTATCTCGATAATTGGCTTGTTATCCATTTTGTCGAGCTGCAGTTTTTCCAGCGATCTGTCCAGCTCTTCATCACAGAAGGCAATAAAAATTTCCTGTTTATTCTTGAAGTAACCGTAGATCGTCGCCTTCCCGACCTCAGCTTCGCGAGCAATATCTTCCATACTGGTCTGCTCATAGCCCTTTTCCGAGAACAGTTTCATTGCTGCTGCTGAAATGGCCTCGCGTGTCTCCTGCTTTTTAGCTTCTCTGATTCCTGCCATCGTTACTCTCATCGACCGCTGCCGGTTAAGCACAAACCTGCATTACAGTCAGTCTATTTGTAATAAATTAAAAGTCGAACCAATTCGAGTTTAAAAGACAATTCAATGGCTTTCAATAGAAAACCGACCGCGGTCGGTTTTCTAATATGATCCTTACAAAATATATGCTCATTTATTCAAAGGGTGCTAAACTGAAGAAATTAGATAACAAACTGATCAGGAGCTTTAAATGGACGACATGAACGATCGGATTCAGGGCGATGCGCGCAAGAATCTGCGGGCCCCTCTTATTATTCAGAAGGTTCATCTCGGTGAAGACCGGACTGCTTTTTTCGGATATATGAAGAACATCAGCCGCAGCGGCATCTTCATTGCCACGACCAATGCGATAGAACCTGGCGAGCAGATCAACCTCGAGTTTCAGCTCCCGGCCCCGCTGAAAGGGTTCGTGCGCTGTCGCTGTGAAGTTGTCTGGAAAAGGCCTATCGGATCGCACCTGCCCTTTGAGCCGGGAATGGGGCTGAAGTTCCTCGATATGCCGGAAGAAACAAGCGACCTGATAGAAGAATGGGTCAGGAAAAGCAGCAACTAAAAAGCCCTGGCACTAAACCAGGGCTCAGGTATTTCGCAGGATATTGACAAACTATCTGAGGGCTTGTTGTGCAGCCTTGATTCTCCGCAATGAACGTTCCTTGCCAAGAACCTCCAGCACCTCATAGATGCTTGGACTTGCAGTTACCCCGGTCAGTGCGACACGCAATGGCTGGGCAACCTTGCCGAACTTGAGCCCGGTCTTTTCCATAACGACAGCAAAGGCCTGTTCCAGTCCGTCATGATTGAACTGATCGCAGGCTTCCAGCTGCTCGACGACAACGGCAAATAGATCCGCCTGATCGGCCTTGAGGAATTTCTCTTTAGCCTTCTCTTCATATTCGATGGTCTCGGCGAAATAGAATGCCGCCCCATCAGCCATCTCGATGAGGGTTGAAGAACGCTCCTGCAGGGTTTTAACCGCAGCCTGCATATCAGGACCATTGCTGAAATCGACGCCTTTTGCGGCAAGGAACGGCTTTAGCAGTTCCGCCAGCCGGGCAACATCACCGGTCTTGATATAGTGACTGTTAAGCCAGTTCAGTTTTTCCGGGTTAAAAACCCCGGCGGCCCTGCCGACGTTCTCCAGGCTGAACTTCTCGATCAGGTCATCCATGCTGAAGATCTCCTCATCGCCACATGACCAGCCGAGACGAGCCAGGTAGTTGATCAGCGCTTCAGGCAGGATGCCCATTTCCTGATAGGCCATGACCGAGGTTGCGCCATGGCGCTTCGACAGGCGCTTCTTGTCGGATCCGAGGATCATCGGTACATGAGCGAATTCAGGGACGCTGTAGCCCATGGCTTCATAGAGCAGGATCTGGCGCGGGGTATTGTTAACGTGATCATCGCCGCGGATGATCAGATTGATATCCATCTCGGCGTCATCGATGACAACAACGAAGTTGTAGGTCGGTGTCCCGTCTGTGCGTTGAATGATCAGATCGTCAAGCTCTTCATGACGGAAGGTGATCGGTCCCTTGATTCGGTCATTGAAGGTCGTCTCGTCCTTGTCTTCCGGCAGCTTGAAACGGACGACAAAAGGAGCATCCGGTTGATCAGTGCGGTTACGGCAGGTTCCGTCGTACTTCGGCTTGCGCCCTTCGGCCATCGCCTTCTCACGTTTGGCTTCCAGTTCTTCAGGAGTACAGTAACAGCGGTAGGCCTTGCCGTTATCGAGCATCTCCTGCACCTTTTGCTTGTAAAGATCGAAACGCTCGGTCTGGTAGAACGGACCTTCATCATAAGACAGGCCAAGCCAGTCCATGGCGAAAAGGATGGCGTCAACCGATTCCTGGGTTGAGCGTTCCACGTCTGTATCTTCGATACGCAGGACAAAGGTCCCGTTGTTTTTCTTGGCAAGCAGATAATTGAACAAGGCCGTTCTGGCTCCGCCGATGTGCAGATAACCGGTCGGGCTGGGAGCGAAGCGAACACGCAGATCAGACATGGAAACTCCTTTTGACAACAAAATGTATGATGAATTAGTTGCCATCCAGGGACTCGGGAGGACAACGCATCAGTTTCTGATTTGCAAACGAGCAATTTTTTCCGTGGTGAGAAAATCAAGGGCTTATGCTTAAGGCGTAGTGCTTTTGCCGCACAAATAAGCACGCAGATTGACGCTGCCACGGCGGAAAAGGGCCGTTTCTGGGCAGAAACAAATTATTCAATGATCAGTCCGGCGTATCCAACGACACGGCTGTTGTCGCCGTTCACCTGTCCGGAATGACCGTATTTAACCAGCTCGCAGGTTGTAGCGCCGAGGCGCTGAGCGGCCTGCATAATGGCAATGACCGGCAACACGCCACACATCGATATCCGATTATCCATGACAACCTGATGGAGCCGCTCCGGAGCGTAGGCCTCCATCGCCGCAATGGCAAGATGATCGCGGCGCTCCGTTTCAGCGGCACTCTCGAAATGGTTCATATCACTGCTGGCCAGCAACAGGACATCGTCCTCTTCGCGCGCCAGTACCTTAGCCAGTTCATCACCAAGGGTCAAGGCGTCATTGAGGCTAAGTCCTCCGAGGATAATCGGTACGATCTCGACATCACTGCACACTCGCTGCAAAAATGGCAGCATGACTTCCAGCGAATGCTCATAATGATGAGCCAGCATATCTGCTTCCATCACCGGGATCGCTTCTAGCAGCCGTTGCCTCAAAACGGCGGCAACTGCAACTGGACCAAAGGGAGTCGCCCAGCTATCCGAACTGCAGACCGAACAGGCCGGCCCCACTCCGGTATGATTCGGACCGATCAGTATAACCTTGCGGGGAATTTCAATCCGGGAAAACACGGCCCCGGCGATCGCCCCGGAATAGACATAGCCGGCGTGTGGAACAATAACCGCCCGAACCTTTTTTCGTGATTCCTGCACATCCAGCAGGCCGTCAAGCTGTGCTCCAAGAGCACCAGGGTCTGCCGGGTAGAAACTTCCTGCGACTGCCGTCTGTCGGATCATAGTTCACTCCTCTCAGGCTGTTAGCCCTGCAGGAGTATTTTAGCTCCTACAAGAATCAGCAGAATAGCGAAAATCTTGACCAGTTTCGCCTGGCTCGTCTTAGTAGCCAACCTGACTCCGAATCGGGCGGCAAGAATACTGACCGGCGCAACAATGACAGCGACCAGCAGATTGACATAGCCAAGCGAGAAGTGGGGCAGATCGGGGACACCCCATCCATAATAAATATAACAGCAAACGGCCGCCAGGGACGAAACAACGATCAAGGCACTGGAATTTCCGACCGCAAGATGAATCGGCAGGCGCAGCAGCATAAGCATCAGAGGTACGGCGATAACTCCACCGCCGATGCCAAAAAAGGCCGAACCGAAACCACCGATCAGGCCGACAAGAATCAAAGGAAGAGGCTTTACGTCCTGCGAGGACTTTGTTTCGTCCTGTCTGTGACGTTTGACGAGCAGATTGATGCCGATGGCAATCATCAACAGGGCAAAGGCAAGCTTCAACTGCCCGCCGGGCATGAGCGCCGCCGCAGATGAACCGGCAAAGGAACCGACAACACCGCCGATGATCAGATAGCCGACCATCACCCAGGCAACATTGCCCTTGAGCCTGTGAGCATGAGCGCTGCTTATGGCCGTCGGAAAGATAATCGCCAGGCTGGTTGCAAAAGCGACATGGACAATATGTTCAGATGGGAAACCGGCAAGCGGGAACAGCCAGAGGAACAGAGGAACAAGGATCACCCCACCGCCAATGCCCAGTAGTCCGGCAAGAAAGCCGGCAAGAGCACCGACAATCACGACAAGCGAAATAATCTGAGGAGAAATGAGATCCATAGGCCTATAAAAGCAAAAGAGTGTCAACCGCTAGCAGCTGACACTCTGACTTGTTTTGTGGAGGCCCCGCCCAGATTCGAACTGGGGATAAAGGTGTTGCAGTCCAAAAAACGTACAGTATTATCAACCACTTAGAAAAATATATGGGCTAAAGAGGGAATCAACTTTTTTTACATTCTTTGCCACACTTCTTGTTCATAGATTCATCGAAAAGCCGAACTTTACCAACTCTACTATTCACATCTAAAATCCAGAGGCGAGGATGTTACGGCGTTCCTCCTTCATTTGCAAACATATTTTGCGATTCTTTATTTTGTACAAATCCAATCTGTAAACCATTTCATTATAGATAAATAATTTTCTTTCTCGGGAAAAGATTCCTATGCAATTTCGGTTGCTTTTGCATCTATAGGATCTCACAACATGTTTTGACATCCTAGTTGACTATCGGAGACATCTTTTATGTTGACACAAAAATAGTGAGAGGGAATCTTATACGCATAAACAAAGCGCTCCCCTGCAGGAAGATGTGAACTAACCAAAAAAATTAAACATCAAAAAAGGAGAAAAACGATGACAAGTAAAATCGATGCAAAACTGTATGAAATTTTGCACAAAAAACTGATCGAAGGTGGCTGGGAGAATATACGTCGCTTCACGGATGGCAGCAAGGTCCCATTTAGCGTTGAGACAACCAGACGATTATTCAGCGAGTGTAGTTACAAAGGAGTCGCTCCGGCAACAATCGCAATCGTGGCCAAGTATCTCGGTTTTTCAGCAAATGAAATTCGTGATCTGCTGCGCGAATATACAACGGATCGTGACCTTTGGCCATTGATCGGTGATTCGACTAATAGGCTAACAAAGGAAGAAGAGGCCACCATAGCTCTGACAAATAGACTCAAGGAACAAAACATAGATGCTTACGACAGCGTTCTGTCACACATAGAAACCGTAGGCAAAATGGTCGGCATAAATGTTGATGAGGTTACTCTCCTGCGGAGGAAGTAATGAGCCTAAGAATCTATAAGAGAGCGAGATGCAAGTCTCGTTGTGGTTATGAAGCTGAGAAGGAGAAAATACCAACTAAAACACTACGCTGCCCCAAATGTGGGGCAGCAATGTCCGTCAGCAAGAAGTGGTACGCCACGATTGATAGAAAGCGATATCCTTTGTCGCATTACCCCAAATCCGCGAAAGTAGTTTGACCGAACTCCCTCTTCCTCCCAGAAGGAGGTTTTGAATGGGAGCCTGGCTTGCTCGGATCCTGCCGACCTTCAATGTGGGCGTAAAATGACCCCGCAAGCCCGTTTTTTTCGTCAGGGGCGCCGTTTCCCCCTGATTTTGGACGCACGTCTCCTTTGGTTGACGCTGTTTGGTTCTTTGAAATTGCTTCCGCCGTCAGGCCGACATCATTCCAGGTCTTGGCCGCAGGTTTTGGATCCGCTCCAGGATCCGGTTGGGCTGGATGGTCTCCAGCCACCAGTCCGCGACCTTGAGGACCACTTTCCGGGCATGGCGAACGATCGTGGCGGCGCAGTAAAGCAGTTTCTCTTTGACCGTGCCGATGCTGCGTCGACCGATGCTCCGCTCGATTCCGTCGGCTTTTTCCTTCTTGCCGGGCTTGCGCTGCCAGCCGTCCCAGGTGGCTTCCAGCAGCATCATCAGGTTGTAGGCGATCAGCCCGGCCTGCAGCAGAACTTCGTTGGCGCGGAAGGATTGGGTCGGCAACTGTTCAAGGTTGAGCGGTCCTTTGAGCTCCTTGATAAACTGTTCGGCCCGGCCGCGCCGCCGGTAGGCTTCGAACACCTGCTGCGCCGTCGCCTCTTCGCCGCTCAGCGTGGTGGCCAGGATCAGGTCCTGGCGCCGGGGCAGAAGCAGCATCTGCCCGTCCTTCTCCTTCTCCTCGATCTGCAGGCAGAAGCAGTAGCGTAGAGGTTGCGGCCAGCCCTCGGGCTGATAGGCAAACTCGCCGTACAGATCGGCGCCATAGGCCATGGGCTCAACGACGATGCGGCCGGCTTCGAGTTCTTCGGTCACGGCGGTGCGCAGGGCGTCGCACAACCGGGCCTTGACGATGAAGTCGATCTCCGCAGCTAACAGGGTTGTCATGTTCTGTTGCCCGTAGAATCCCGAGTCGAAGCGCGCCAGAAGACGTGGGAGCAGGGCCGGCGGCAGCAGCTCCAGGGTTTCTTGCAGAAAACCCTCCAGGCCACTGGAGTCTTTCCGGTTGCCCGGCCGCAGCAGACTGTTGAGGGCTACGCCGTTGCGGCCGACAAAAGCGAAGACCGGATTGAAGCCCAGCGCTCCGGTGTAGTGCCGTCCCATCTGCTCCTTCTTCGTTCCATACTGCTCGAAGCAGGAAGAATCGACATCCAGAGGGATACGGCCCTGCGCCTCGTCGGACAACGGCTCCAGATAATCGAGCAGCGAGGCGTTGACCCGCTTCAGTCCGACCAGATCCGAATCCTTGTAGGCCGCCAGATGTTCGGACAACCGCCGCTCGGAAGGGAGCTTGGGGCGGCCGAAGATGAGCTTGGAAAGCTCCCGGTCCTGGCGCAGTTCGGTGATGTCGTTCAGATCGCAGCGGCCCAGAGCCAGGTTGCAGACCAGGGGGAGCAAGAACTCCTCCTCGCGAAAACCGCTGGCGATCTTCTTGATCTTGACGTGGCTACGAATCGCCTGGGCCAGCTGCGCGTGCTGTGCCACCTCCATCAGCAGCCGCAGCCCGGCCACGGTGGTGATGGCGGTCGGCGCCGCCTCGAAGCGCGCGCCGCGAATGCGGTAAATTTCAGGAATCGTCCTCACCTTCCGGGTGTCCTCCTTTTTGGATATAAACACCTGAAATTATATACTTTTTTAAGTCAAAGAGCGAGAGTTTCGCGGATCAGGGATTACAGAGATGACGCAGAGATAGAACTTGTGAAGCTTCTGGATCGAAAAGGAAAGGGACAATATGTCGACAGAAACTCTATTACAATAGAGATGTTGTGCGACCTGTTTCTGGAGTGGGCCGAAGGGCAAGAGAAGTTGGAGAAGATCGCGCCCGGAACGCTGCTTTACTATCGGCAGCGGATCAAAAAGCATATCAATCCAAAATGGGGAAAGACGAAAGCCCAGAGCTTTATTGAGATCGCTGTAGAGGAAGTTGATAAACACCGTGTTGAGAGAATCATCGATGTCCGACCTGCGACCATTAACCGTGAAGTGTCCGTATTGAAGCGTGTACTGGCCTATGGCGTGAGATCTAGAAAGATTGGACACAACCCCCTAGTCGGCTATGGAAAGCTCCCTGAGAATAACGAGAGGCGGCGTGTACTTGAAAATGAAGAGATCGATGCCCTGCGTGAAGCAACCCCTTGGGAGACCTACCCAAGAACGCGTTGGATCATCGAGGTCGGCCTGACAACCGGTTTGCGCATAGATGGTGCACTATCTCTCAGGTGGGATGAGTTAGATCTACTGCATGGGTATATCACCAAAACCGTTAAGCACCATAGGAGGAATGGCGAAAAGAAGATCAAAATTCCCATTTGTGGAGCGTTTCGCAAGGCTTTGGCTTGCTACAAAGAATCACAGGAAGAGATTTTTCCAGAAGGCTATATCGCCCCTGCTCCGACAGACAAGACAAAACGTATTGCCACTTCAACAGACTGGGGCTTTGCCGATGCGCTGAAACGAGCCGGAATTAAAGACTGTCATTTTCATGACCTGCGCAGAACATTCGCTACAAGGTTCCTCCTCGCTACTAAGGATCTTCATGCTCTCGCAAGCATCCTCGGACATAGTGATGTTTTTGTGACTCAACGATATACTTGGGTACTTGATGGTTATGATCAGAAAAATATGGATATTTTTGAAAATTCAGAATATTGCATGTTGATCAGCATGCAAAAATGACCCACTTACGGGGATAATCGGCGTCCAAAATTGACCCACCTCAGCATTGTCCTCCAAGCTCTCTGAAATTTCAGAGAGAGGAGCTTTTTGCAGGAGATGCTGACCGTGGAAACCATTGCTAAAATCCGACGTGCCTACCACCGGGACAAGAAGCCGTTAAGGCAGATCGCCCGGGAGATGAACCTGTCCCGCAATACCGTTCGTAAGATCATCCGTTCCGAGAAGACAGAGCAGTACTACGAACGCAAAACCCAGCCGCGCCCGAAGCTGGAGCCGTTTAAAGATCAGCTGATCGCCGCCCTGAAAGAGGATCAGGAGAAGCCGACGAAGCAGCGACGTACGGCTTTGCTGCTGTTCGAGATGTTGCAGCACGCTGGCTTTGAGGGCGGATATGACACGGTGCGGCGATTCGTCAAGTCTTGGCGCGATGAGGGCTCTCAGGCTAAAGCCTACATTCCACTGGCTTTTGCTCCGGGCGAAGCGTTTCAGTTCGACTGGGGCTATGAGCAGATCGAGCTGGGAGGAGCGAACGTCAAGATCAAGGTGGCCCACTTCCGTCTTTGCCATAGCCGTGCGCCCTTTTGCGTGGCCTATATGCGCGAGACCCTGGAGATGATTCTTGATGCCCATGTCCAGGCGTTCTCGTTCTATGGCGGCGTCTGCCGCAAGGGAATCTACGACAATCTGAAGACGGTGGTCAGCAAAGTGCTGGTCGGCAAAAATCGGATCTTCAATCGCCGTTTTCAGACTCTGGCATCCCACTACCTGTTCGAGCCGGTCGCTTGCACGCCCGCCGCAGGCTGGGAGAAGGGACAGGTTGAACGACAGGTCGGAGTTGTCCGTCAGCGCCTGTTCGGCAAGCGGCGCAAGTTTGCCGATCTGGAGGAATTGAACCAGTGGCTACGGGATGAGTGCAGGATGTTGGCGGCGACGACAAGACATCCCGATGATCCGGAACGGACAGTGGCCGAGGTCGCCGAGCAGGAACGCGAATCGCTGGTTCATACTCCGGTCTCCTTCGATGCTCATCGGGAGAGCACGGCCAGAGTTGCACCGACCTCACTGGTCACCTTCGACCGCAACCGCTACAGCGTTGAAGCCTTCTACGTCGGCAAGATCGTTACAGTGCGCGCCTATGTCGACCGAATCTCATTCCTTTACGACGGAAAGCTGATCGGCCTGCATAGCAGACAGTACGGCCGTGATAAGACAATCTACATCCCCTGGCACTATCTCGATATCCTCAAGCAGAAGCCGGGTGCGCTGCGCAACGGAGCACCGTTTCGCAACTGGGACCTGCCGCAATCCCTGCAGAAGGCACAGGAACGCCTGGGACGCATCGATGATGGAGACCGGCAATTCGTCGGCATCCTTGCGGCTATCCCGCGTTATGGGATTAATGCCGTCGAGCAAGCCTGCAAGGAAGCTCTGCTGGCCAGAACCATTAGCCGTGACCTGGTGCTGAATATCCTGTCACGAGTAGAGGACCCGCAGACTGAGACAAGTAGCCTGGCGCCGGCTCATCTGCCGCAATTGAACCTGTCCCCGACCGCTGACTGCGAACGCTACAACCACCTTCTCTCAGGAGGTCGCCGTGCTTCGTGACCAACTGCTGACGTCCTTGAAAGAGCTCAAACTGCACGGCATGCGCAGCGTCCTTGATGAGGTGCTGGTCAACGGCACCCGGCAGAAGAGCATTCCAGAGAGAATCCTTCTGGAGCTGCTTCAGGCGGAACAGGCTGAACGCAAGATGCGCAGTATCCGCTATCGAATGGTGCAGGCAAAGTTCCCTGTCGCCAAGGATCTGGATCAATTCGACTTCAACATTTCTCCGGTCAATGAAACTCAGGTCAGAACTTTGTACGAAGGACAGTTCCTGGAGGATCAGTGTAACGTCATTCTCGTTGGCGGGACTGGAACAGGCAAAACCCATCTGGCGATAGCCATCGCCAGGAAGATCGTTCGTAGCGGCAAGCGCTGCCGCTACTTCAACCTGGTTGATCTGGTCAATCAACTGGAGCAGGAGAAGCTGAGCGGCCAAGGCGGAAAGCTCGCTACCAGTCTGGCAAGGCTCGATCTGGTCGTTCTCGACGAGCTCGGCTACCTGCCGTTCTCTAAGAGCGGCGGCCAACTGCTGTTTCACCTGATCTCAAAGCTCTACGAGCAGACCTCTCTGCTGATCACAACCAACCTGACCTTCGGTGAATGGCCACAGATCTTCGGCGACGGCAAGATGACAACAGCACTGCTCGACCGGGTAACACACCACTGTGAGATTATCGAAACGGGGAATGATAGCTGGAGAATCAGAACCAGGAATAACGACCAGAATTAACCCGCTGGGGTGGGTCAAAATTGGACGCCGATGGTGGGTCAATTTTCAATGCTGATTGACAATTGCAGATGAGCGTGCCAATGGAGTCAAAGCTTTTGCAGCATTGACAGCAGGAGCTTAAAAGATTAGGTAAGCCATAACCTAAAAATATTCGAATAGGTATCTTTTTTGAGAAGCCCGAAAAAACTCCCCCTATAGGTGTTTTTTCGGGCTTTTTTCATTTTTTCTACAATGGGGAAAAAATGGGAACATAATGGGGTGTAACTATGGGAAACTATGGGAAACTTTTGGAAACCCAACCATTTCGCATACTTGTCATCCAAGTTGTGACTGTGATTTCGTAAACAAAAACAATAGCTTGGCAAGTCGTTGATTCTTCAACCATTATTTTGTTTACTGACATCCTTTGTGTATACAGCCGATTATTAGAGCTCAAAACGAAAAAAACCTCCTGAAATTTCAGGAGGTTATGATGGAGGCCCCGACCCGATTCGAACGGGTGATGGAGGTGTTGCAGACCTCTGCCTTACCACTTGGCGACGGGGCCGAAACTGTACGTCGTTTCAACGTGGGCAATGAAGTACCAGATCGATTCTGGAGAGTCAAGGAGAAATTTTATAAAAAAAACAAGAATGACTGACTTTCTGTTCCAACTCATAGTCGCTCAACCATGGTCATCCGTCATGCTCCAGTCTCAGTCAGCCAGCGAATCCGGTAGATAAACCCTGATTTTTCATCGCTGATATACAGGTTACCGTCCGGCCCTATCTGCAGCGCTACCGGAACGCCCCACTCCGCGCCGCTGACCCGCCAGCCGGAAAGAAAATCCCGGCCAAACTCCTCCAGACGTCCCTGCCGGTAATCGATCCTTATGACCTGAGGTTCAAGACCTTCATTCCCCTTCATGATGACAAAAAGGCTGTCCCGATATTCCTGCGGAGCCTTCAGGTCTCCCCCAAAAGCGATTCCGGCGACCCCGGAGCGAGGCGGTAGATCGACCAGACTGGGCTCGCTGTTGCGGCAGGACAAAGTCTGTTCAATTCCAGTCTCCGTCAGCTGCTGAGCGTAACAATGTGGCCATCCATAATTCTTTCCCGGGGCAATCAGATTGATTTCGTCCGGTCGGGCTACGCCACCTTCCCCTTGCGTGCCGTTATCAGAGACCCAGAGCTGACGAGTGTCGGGAGATATAGCCAGGCCAGTCGCATTGCGCAAACCGCTGGCATAGGGTCTCAAGCTGCCCTTGTTTATGTCGATACGCTGAATCGTGGCGCGCAGAGGATCTGTGTCATCACAGAGATTGCAGCGGGAACCGATGGCAAGGTAGAGGTCATCAGAAGTCCCGGCAGCCAGAGCGCGTTGCCAGTAACCACCGTCATCAGGCAGCCCGGAGAGCAGCGTCCGGGTTTCATCGGCTACCAGGTCACCATCCTGATCTGAAAGCACCAGCACCTGGGACGGTGTCGCAACATAGAGCTTGCCCTCACGCCAGGCCAATCCGGTCGGTCGGTCGAGACCGTGCTGGTAAAGAACCTGGGCGTCGGAAAAATCGTCCTGGTCTGCATTTGTCAGCAGATAGACAGCACCGAGATCCGGGATGCTGACATAAAGGTTGCCATCCGGATCAAAGGTCAGATCGTGGCCGGCAGCGGGCAGCCGGGCAAAAACACTCACTGAGATCCTGGCCGAGGCTTTCAGGAGATGATGACCAAGCTCAGGAGACTGTTTCAGAAGCTGCGGTGAAACAAGCAAAGGGATGTCATTGAGAGAGGCTTTTTTGATGCGCTGCTGAAATTCAGAGAAGCTGATCGGGCGCTGCGGTTCGAACCTGTTGTAGAGCACAATGGCCAGCAACGCTGAAAAAGCGAGGCTGACGACCATGATCTTGCCGTTGGCAACCTTTCTGATCAGCCCCATGCCGATCCCCAGCAGAAAAGCAGGTATCAGATAGTAGGCCGTCGAATCAGGTTTTGCCCCATTCAGCCAAAAGGCACTCAGCCAGCCGGCAAACAACACGACCCAGCCCGACACCAGAAAGATCTGTCTCCTCATAATAGCTCCCAGTAAAATTGATAAAGCAATAATATCACAGATATTTCAAACGATAGCGAACAATTCCTGATGGCTTGAAATCACTGGCGATGGAACAGACATAACCGGGAGCAATATAGATCTGCCGCTGCCAAGCCGGGGCTGGAGCGCAGCTGCCCAGGCCAGTCCCTGCGCACTTGAGACAGGCTTCTTTAGTAGTCCAGATCCGGTAGAACTGTCTCTGGCGCCGAGCGGGGGAGGTAAAAAACAGGGATCGGTTCTCTTCCGCAGTCATAAAACGCGGTGCCACCCCCTGCCAGTCAAAATTTCGGTCGGCTTTCTCGACATCGATACCGATCTCTCCAGCTAAGCTTATGGCAAGAACAACCAGATCATCAGAATGAGAAAGATTGAAGGACAGCTGCGCGCTATCTCCGGCGGCCAGACACGGTTTACCAAACGCAGAGTATCGAAAAGCAACCATATCAGGAGAACAGTCCAGATAGCTGGCTAGAACGCTGCGAAGAAAATAGCGGGACAGAATTGACTGGTGACGCTTATCCTCGATAACCAGCTTCTGAGCCCTGGCGATCTCATCCGCAGCGAGGACATTCAGAAACGCATCAGTAGTTTTTTCGGTCTTAAGTGACCAGGACCAGAGGTGTAGCTCCAGGTTCTGAATCGACCCGGAATGATCCACAGAAGCGACATTCTCAACATCATGTAAAAGATCAACCTTCAGCACTCAACCACCTGGAAAGTCGCCTTAAACCTTCATCAACAGAGACCGCAGGGCGATAGTTCAAATCTCTTTTTGCAGCTGTCAGATCGAACCAGTGGGCCGTCGACAATTCCCTGGCAACGAACCGGGTCATCCGCGGTTCACCGGGCAGGCGCAGCAGCGCATAGATCTTTTCCAATAACCACCCGGCAGCGTAGGCCAGTTCAGGTGAAATTGTCCTGGTCACCGGGCCAACCCCGCCAGCGGCCAGGATCCGGTTGATCATCACCCAGAGCGGCAGTGGCTCGTCGTTGGCGATAAAATAGGCTTTACCGGCAATGGCGGAACCGGGTGCGATCCGCTCACCGGCAAGGATATGCGCCTGCGCAGCATTGTCGATATAGACGCTATCAACCAGACAGGTTTTAGTGCCAATCCGCCGCAAGGCCCCGGTTCTCCCCCGCTCTAGGATGCGCGGCACCAGGTGGTTATCGCCCGGCCCCCAGATCAGGTGAGGTCGCAGTGCGACGGTTGCCAGCTCCGCACTGTTGGCCTCAAGAACATAGCGCTCAGCTTCGGCCTTGGTCTGCGGATAAAAGGAATGATAGTGGGCAGGATAAGGGAGCGTTTCATCTCCCCCTTGCATATCAGAACCGTCAAAGACGACACTCGGCGAACTGGTATAGACCAGCTTTCTGACCCCCGCCAGTAGACAGGCATTGACGACATTCTGACTGCCGACGACATTGGCCTGGTAATAGTCCTGATAGTGGCCCCAGACGCCGGCCTTGGCCGCAACGTGATAGACCAGGTCGCAGTCATCGACCGCTTCAAGCACGGCGTCAGCCTCGCTCAATGAGGCACAGATCTGCTCGACACCAAGCGCGTCCAGCTCCGGGTAGCGGTTGCGGGTCAGCGAACGGACCGTATCGCCCCGCGCAATCAGGTTGCGCACGATCGCACTCCCCAGAAAGCCTCCACCACCGGTCACCAGCACTTTCATGCCAGCTGTTCCTGAGCCCAGACTGCCAGTTTTTCCCTGAAAATCTTGGCATTATGGCGAATATCGACCGGAAATTGCGGATGGATCAGGATCTGTTCAATCGGACGGGTCAGCTCATGCTGAGCAGCGAAATCGCGCAGTGCAGCTATAAGCCCTGGCTGATTCTGAGCATCCCCCTTAACCTTTAGCTCGACACAGATCACCGGCAGGGTTTCACCATCCACGACCACAGCGACCAATGCCGAACGGAAGACCTGCGGATGGGTATTGAATATCGCTTCGCAGGGGATGGTATAAAAGCACCGGCTGCTGGTCTCAACACGGTGAGCCTTGCGACCGCAGAACCAGATCCGCCCCAATTCATCACGATAACCGAGATCTCCCATGCGGTGAAAGAAGCTGCCATCAGCGCTCTGAATTTTGGCCAGTGCCGTCGATTCTGGCCGGTTGAAATAGCTGCGCGTGACCTGCTCGCCGCGAACGCAGATTTCACCAATCTGACCATCAGCAACGACCAGCCCGTCGTCGGTCCATTGAGCGATCGGCCGATCATCGATACGGATGATCTTCAGATCGATGGAAGGAACCGGACGGCCAATGCAGATCCCCTGCCCGAGATCGGTTTTAGCCCTGGTTTCGTCAAGAATCTCCCGGCTGCCGATCGAACAGACCGGCAAGGACTCGGTCGCACCGTAAGGGGTGAAGATCTCGACGCCATCAGCCAGGAGTTTAGAAAATGAGGCCAAAGTCTCTGCCGGAACCGGGGCTCCGGCGGAGATGACCCGCCTCAACGAAGGAATTGTCAGCTGATGCTCTTCACCGTACTGAGCGACCCTCCGAATCAAAGCCGGTGAGCCGAACATGGTCGTCGCCTGAAATCTCCTGATCGGTTCGATGATCTGCTGTGGATCGACAGAGCCCGGCAGGGTGAAATCCATATGAGGAATCACCGAGGTCATCCCCAACGCAGGGGCAAACAGGGCAAAAAGCGGAAAGGTCGGCAGATCGATCTCACCCGGTTCTATATTGTAGATCTGTTTTAAGGCGTCAACCTGAGCGACAAAATTGCCATGGCTGTACAGAGCGCCCTTGGGCACACCGGTACTGCCGCTGGTAAACAGAATGGCGGCAGTATCATCCTTGCCGCGCGGAAGACAGGGATACGAATCACTATCATGCTGCTTCAGCAGGCGACTGAGACGAATACCACCTCCTGGCATAAAACCGACCGAAACGAAGGTCTTGAGCGTCCTGCGCCCCCAGCCGAACAACAGCCGGGCCAGATGTGCTTTGGGGATGCCGATAAAGGCTTCTGGCTCAGCTTCAGCAAGACAGGTTTTCAGGTTTTTGATTCCCAGACCGGGATCGATAAAGACCGGAACGGCACCGATCTTAAAGAGGGCAAAGGTCAGAGCGAAGAACTCCAGCCCCGGTTTGACCATCAGTACGGTTTTCACGCCTTCCGTGATACCGACCCCTTCAAGCGCAGCCGCCATCCGGTTGCTCAGCTGATCGAGTTCGCGAAAGCTGTAACTTGCGTAATCCAGCTGATCAGCATCAGCCGCCTTAAGCGGAATATGGATTGCGATCCTGTCCGGCTGCTTTGCAGCCATTTTGGGCAGATGCGCGGCGATATTGTAATCAACGGACACGCCAGCCCCCTAGAGCGGATGACGATGGAGGAAGTCACGGATCAGTGGAATAACCTCATCCCGCGCGTCCTCCAGAATATAGTGCCCGCAGTCAGGGAAGGCATGAACCTCTGCCTGAGGGAATTTCTGCCGCCAGACAGCGAGAAAATTCCGGTCGAAGACAAAGTCAAGCTCCCCCCAGCAGATCAACATCGGCACCTTGGCAAAGCGCTGCAGGCTTTCTTCAGTCGCACAGATCAATTCGAAACCGGGATCACCTTTCTGCAAGGGAATATCCTGAACGAAACGCAGGGTCGCGACCCGGTTCTGCCAGTTGTCATAAGGACTAGAGTAGAGGTCGCGCAACGGCTTGGCCATCCGCTTGCGCTTACAGCCGACCCAGGCCGCCCCACGAGCAAAGACATTGCAGCCCTGAATCAGAAAAGCCCCGAGTTGGGTATTGCGACAGATGTTCAGTGCCAGCGGCAGTTTTTTGGTCGTTGGCAGCGGAAAGGCCGCGGTATTGAGGATCACCAACCGGGCGATCCGTTCCGGATGGCGTGCCGCCCAGCTCATGCCGATCATACCGCCCCAGTCATGCACCACCAGGGTGATCTTCTGATCGATACCCAGATGGGCGATCAGAGCATCGAGGTCGGCAACCCGCTGTTCCAGCCGGTAGGGGTACTGAGAATCTGCCGGTTTATCCGACAGCCCGCAGCCGATGTGATCGGGGACGATCAGCCGGTAGCAGCCGGACAGTTCCTTGACCAGGTTGCGGTAGTAGAACGACCACGAAGGGTTGCCGTGCAGCAGCACCAGCGGTTCACCGCTCCCCTCATCGAGATAATGATAATTGAGTCCGTTCAGGTTCAGAACGTGACTTTTAAACGGATACTCCTGCCGGAAAAGCGCTTCGTTCCTTACCATTGGATCGCCATCATCAGACAGTTCAGACCGCTGCCAATGCCCAGGAAACCGACCAGATCACCGGCGCGCAACTCATCGCGCTCCTTGGCGATAGCTGCCGTGATCGGCAGGGAGACGGTCCCCATGTTACCGAGGAATTCAAAGGTCGTGAAATCCTTGTCCGGATCGAGACCGATCGTCTGTAGAATCAGCTTCTGATGAGCCTCACCGACCTGATGGCAGATCACCTTGTCAATACTCGCTGCTGTCAGTTCCAGCTCGCGGGAAAAAGCATCCCAGGTGCGTTTGCCGAGCTCAACACCATGCTTCATGACGGCAACGGCATCGGTGCGCATATAGGGCTTGTGCTGCTCCCCTTCTTTACGCACCCCCCAGCGGCAGAGCTGATTGAACTGCGGTTCGGCCAGGTTGACGCCCCCCAACAGACGCGGACGCCTTTTCGGCGAAAAGGAGCCATCGGTCAGAAGCACAGCAGCAGCACCGGAGCCGCCGGTCAGGGTCGCCAGCGACTTGCTGAAAAATTCCATCGACGACTTCTCCAGCATCTCGGCGATCATCACCTCGACAATTTCCCGCGAACTCTCACAAGCGACAACAAGTCCGGCTCGGATCTGTCCCAGCTCGATTCGATTAGCCACGTCAAGAACGCCGTTAAGAACGCCGAGGCAGGCGTTTGAGATATCGTAGACAGCCGCGTTCCCCTGCACGCCAAGAGCAGAGGCTATATTGCAGGCGGTCGCCGGCTCATAATCCTCCCGGCAGACCCCAGTATAGACGACAGCCCCCAGATCCTCGGCGGACACCTCGCGCTCTGCCAGTGCTTTGCGCGCGGCGGCAATCGCTCCTTCTGAGATCGGCGTTCCCGGCCGCCACCAGCGCCGTTCCCTGATACCGGTCAGCGCTTCGAGTTGTCCAGGTGATATATGCAGCTTCTGGTAAAGGGGCTCGAGACGCTTCTCCAGTTCGGCGGAGGTCACCACCACCGGTCCCAGTTCATAACCGACCGCTTCGATATAGACACGTGAATATTTCATACTCAACTTTTCAAATCAGTTCATCTTTGTAATGAGAATAAATTATCAATATTGCGTTATAACACACGCAGACTAAAATCCTTAAGCTGATAGATCACCTTGCCGTCAACGGCAAGATACCCATCGGCCCGAATCACTCGCTGCTCATCGTCGATAGCCGTGATCATTGCCTCGATGACAACCTGATCGTTACTCGGGACAATCTGTCCACGGTAATTCCAGCTGTGCTTGGCAGCGATGGCGACAGCTTCAAAACGGCTGGTCGGCTCCGCCCCCCAACGTTTTGCGGCAAAGACCTTGAGCAGCTGCAGGAATGATTCCAGCCCCAGCGATCCCGGACAGACCGGATCCTGATAGAAGTGAGCCCTGAAGAACCACTCCTCGGGATCAACCCGCTTCAGGCCGCGGATGAAACCCAACCCATGGGTACCACCGAGAGGGTCATAATGATCGACCACATCGACCATCCGCAGCTTCTGTTCCGGGAAGGGTAAACCCTGAGGATAAGCAAAGCGCTGTGCCCGGGACAGCTCCTCTGCTGCCGGCTGATAAAGAGCCGCTCCGCGGACACCGACCTGCTGGGCCAGCGAAGCTTGCGAAAAGAAACCAAACACTGTATCACCGCCATAGACCAGACCTTCACTGTCGTAGACGGCAAAATCGTAGTTTTGAATAATCATACCGGCACTGCTCGAAACCCGGGTCATGGTCACCTTGATGGTCAGGCTCCCGCTCTCTGCCGTCACCGGCCGGTGCTGTACCGCATTGCCATCAAGATTACGAAACGACAGGTCGACTTCGCTGGTCAGCGCCGAGCCCAGGTAGGCCGCCAGCCAGCCACAGGGCTGCAGGCCGATTTCGAGCAATACCGCAAATGGCATGGTCGCTTGCCCTGCGGCGGCAAAGTACCAGGCATCGTCCGGCACATCGTACTCCGCCTCAACCGTTGCCTCGGCCTTGAGCACCCAGGGTTCGCCGGTCACAGCGACGATCCGGTCGATGAACTGAAACGGCGGGCCAGGCAAGCGGGCGATGCGGCGCTGTTTGTCGAAGATACGGTACTTCTCGCCGAAGGCATAGGACGGGTCGCCGATGGCAAAAGCCGTAATCCGCTCCCGATCGTAGAGAACCTGCTTGGCGGGACCTGGCTGCGCATCAGGTGCAGAGCTCCACAGCGCTTCGATCATGCCGCGATCAAGTCCGGCCAGTTGCACCGACATCGACGGAATCTCGACGATCGCCTTGCCGTCGGCGTACATCAGGGCATCGACTATGGCATAGGGTTCCGGGCGGTAGCCCAGTTCCTTGATACTGACCTGGTAAGTGACTGTTCTGGTCTCCTCGATGACCTGGCCGCGGCATTTCAGGCCGCTGGCCACCCCGGGCACCGGCTCGCACCAGGTTGTCCCCTCTTCGCCGACCCAGCCGAGGCGCAGCAGGAAGATGCGCAGCGTGTGCATGCAGCATTCATACATAAGGGTGCCCGGCATGACCCGGTCATCGACGAAATGACAGGTCAGGAACCAGTCCTCGGGGTCTATATCCATCTCGGCGCTGATCTGCCCCAGGCCATAACGGCCACCATGCGGATCGAGCTTTGTCACCCGATCGACCAGCTTGAGCTTGCCGCCCGGCAGCGTATAGGGACGCTGCAAGGACAGTCGATCGAAAGGAACGCCAAAGCAGGTCGCCAGATCCCCCCGGTAGAGAGCGTCGATCTGGACTTCGTTATAAACCTCCTCTTTGAGCGCCACCGGCTCACACCAATCGTCAGGCAGCTTACCCGGCTGCGGTAACAGATCGAGCCGGGTGTGAACGATTCCCTTGCCAGCAGCCAACTCTTCAGCCGTAAAGAACCCGGCACAGCCGTCGCGCATCGACAGCAACGGTTCACCGTTGACTGTTCCCTCAAAGTTGAACTTGAACAGGTAGGTCTGATCCTGACGAAAGAAGCGTTCGATCTTGATATCGTAACGGATCACCTCCCCCGGCACCGGCAGGCTGCGATGGAAGGTTACCACTGCATCGAGCAGACGGTAGACCGCTTTCCCCTTACTGACAAAATCGATCCCCAAGTATCCAGAAAGGAACAGGTCTGCCTGCCCCGCTTCGACGGCGACACAGGTCGGGATCCGTCCGCCGTCAAGGTACCAGCGACCCCAGGTCACATCGTGTTCTGTCACCACCCGACCATAGCTCAGCGATCTGGCCTCCCCTTCAAGGACGACGATCCGGTCGACAAGCATCAGCGGCTCATCCGGCAGACGCACGCGGGTCGGATAACTGTCGACCTCTGCAAACTCAGGACCTAGCATCCTCGCCACCGAGCCTGTGGCAAACTCTAGGCACATGGTACGGTCAAAGACGACCTGAGATTTCTGCTGCGCTGGCACCTGAACCGGACTGACGACAGCCTGATCTACTGCGATAGGCAGGCCCTGCTGCTGCATCTGCCCGAGAAGCTGCATCTGCAGCTCGATATTCTTCTCTACCGCCTGTTCAAGCTGGCGTGAAAAATTCAGGTAGGTTTCATGCGCCTGGGCCTGCTGGTTCAGCACATTTTCATACTGGGCAAACAGACTGATCGAGCCTTGAGCAGCCTCAGTAGCAACCATCTGAGTCGTATGCGAAGCAACAGCCCGGGTAGCGGCGGGAATTCCGCAAACTTCATGCAAAGGTTGATCATTAACGATCTTAATATCTGTTTTTATGTTATTATTTTTCATTTCAATCAAATTCAACTGAAACGCTTCTGCGCCCGTTACCAGGGTTATTTTCGCTCCAGACAAGTCCCCATCAACAGACTCTTTCTCTTTCGCAGCATTGTCAAAGAGCGAATCGAGTTGCAGCTTGACCCCTTGCGCATAGCAACGCCCCAGTAGTCCAAGAATCTGCAGGGCGGCGTCCTGCCCCTGAACGCAAGTCGGTATCGCCAGATGCTCGCGCCCCTCAAGAATGCTGCCGATCATCCGCGAACAGGAATTGCCTGGACCTACCTCGATAAAAATCCGAGCTCCGTCAGCATAGAGCTGCTCGATAACCCGCGGATAGTTGATGCTGTCCTGGGCCTGCGCGAGAATAACGTCGGCGGCATGACTGCTGGTCAACGGATATTTCTTGCCGAGTGCGCAGCTGTAGTAATCGATCCCCTGCGGCGGGTAAACCTGAAACATGTGTAGAGAACGATAGGCATCAGCCACAGCGTTGACCACCTCGCAGTGCACGGTCGTCACCCCGGTCAAGGGAATGAAATGGCAGCCCAGTTCAGCAACCAAGGCTTCGACCTGAGGGCGATTGCCGCCGATGACCACCTCGCGATAGCTGTTGACGATCAACAGATAAACCTGATCCTTTCCCTGCAGGGCACCGCGCACCCGCTCTTCAGGGAGGTTGACGATCCCCAGATGCCAGTCAATCGGGAACTCCCTGGGCAGGTTCCAGATCCGTCTGGCCGCCTTACAGGACCCGGCCAGTTCGTCGACAAACAACCGGGAATTCTCAAGCCGCTGCAACATGGCATCACGGTCGCGCCAGGCCCTAGTGGCAAACAGCCCCGAGGACTCTCCCAGACTGTAGCCGCTGACCAGACGCGGTTCGATGCCAAAGGAACGCACCAGGTCGGAGAGTGCCGTACAGAGCGCCACGTGGGAAATCACCAGTGCGTTATGATTGTCATCCAGCGAGCCATCGATCTGCTCCCGGCGCAGCAACCAGGGCAAATACTGATCGGCCAGTCGCCTGTTCTCTTGCTCCTGACGGGCATAGACTCCGGGCCACAGGGCTGAAAGCTCGCTCCCCATCTGCGCATAGTGATTGCCGGAACCAGGAAAAATAAAGGCGATCCTTCCCTTCTCTGCCAGCTTTTCAGGAGCGTAATAAACCCGATCTTTAAGCGCTGGACGTAGTTGCCTGTCAGTGCCGAAGCCGATCGGCGTGGCAGGCTGCTGTTTTAGACGCTGTTCGACGAAAGCGAGCTGCTCCCTGAGCATCTCCAGATCATTGGCGATCAGGCTGATCCGGGCAACCTTGGCATCAGGGCTGCCGGTTTGCAGGCGAAACCAATCACTTGCCAACACCTGCAACGACTGTTCTGGATTTTTTTCCAGTATCTGACGCAGTCCACCGAGCTCATCCTGAAGCCCGTCGATGCTGTCGGCACCGAGCACGAACAGCTGATCAGAACTAAGGAGAGGCTGTAAATCAGCCTGCTGTTGCGGATCCTCACTTAAAAGAACATGCGAACTGCTCCCTTCGCTCCCCAACGAACCAACCAGCGCCCTGCGCAGCTGCCCTTTATTGGTGAGCCAGTACTGGGCAACAGAGCTGGTATAGGTCCGCTCATTGGTCAGGGCTTTCAAGTGTTCCGTTTCGGTTGGCAACAGCTTTTTCGACTTCAGCATCAGTGCCGACTTGGCCACCGCGGCAAGACCGCTGACCGCTCCGGCATAACCGGTCGCAACGGAGATCCAGCCCAGATGAAAGGGCGCAGACAGTTGCTCGTTGAGCTGAGCCAATTCGAGCTCTGCGGCATTTTTGCGGTTGGTCGTCGCAAGCTCAACGTGCGACACAGCGGCACCCGCTGGCAGTCCGCGCAGGGTCCGCTCAAGCGACAAACTCAGCGCATCGGTGGCTGGAGTGATCTGCAGCGGATCTCCGGCGTTGGCTGATGCCACGTTGTCGATCAGAGCATAAATCCGGTCACCATCGCGTCGGGCGTCATCGAGGCGCTTGAGTACCAGCGCAACGGCCCCCTCGCCGACCGGGACCTCGTCCTTGTCCTCGATCAGCTGCTGTCTGCAGAGTGCGGCCCGCAGCTCACCGGCCAGCTCGACCGAACCGACCAGGGCACGGTTGATCGACTCCGACTGCAGGGCGTGAAAAGCCGTCTCGAGGGCTTTGAGTCCTGAATTCTCTTCACTGGACAGGGTGAAGCTGGGTCCGCCGATGTGGAACTCCTTGGCGATCCGGCTGGCGACCGTACTCCCCAGAGCACCCATCGTCCGGTTGGCCGTCAGTGGCGGACCGGCCTGATCGCGCAGCCCATCAAGCCAGCTCCGAAACTCGGCATCGCTCTGGACTAGACCAAGCTGGTCGGCCCAGTCTCTGGCATATCTGCGTAACCCCCAGCGAAAGCTGAAATTCGTCGCATTGAGATCGATCCCACAGCCGATATAAACTCCGGTGAACGGATGATCGTCCTTGTCGATTTTCGCATCCCTGAGGGCATTTGCGGCAACCTTGAGCATCAACAACTGACGAGGCAGGATTTCAGCGATTTCGTTTGGAGGGATCCGAAATTCACCCGGCCGGGCTGAAACCTCAGGAATACGGTAACCGGCGAAATCGTCCGCGCGGAAACCGGCATCACGCAACCAGGTACTGTTTTCAGCTCCCCACCAGTTGTCAGGCGGCAGTGCCGCCGATTCGCGGCGCTGCCAAAGCCGCACTTCCAGTTCATCCAAAGTTGCAATGTCGCCAAGCTGTGCGGCCATTCCGACAATCGCCAGCGGCTTGGGTTTCGGCTGAAAGGCCGGATGATGACGCACTGTCCCCTTTTGCGCTTTTTCCGGCAACCATTCCTCGAGCAGCAGATGAGCATTGATTCCGCCAAAACCGAAGGCGCTGACCGCAGCACGGCGCGGAGCATCCGGTCTGCGCCGTTCCCAGGGCTGGGACTGAGAGAGGATGCGGAACGGACTGTTTTCCAGATCGACATCGGTGGCCGGTGAGGAAAAATTGGCCATCTGCGGCAAAGTTTTATGTTTCAGCGCCAGCAGAGTTTTGATCAACGCCGCCGAGCCCGCCGCAGTCAGCAAATGACCGATATTCGCCTTGACCGAACCGAGCACACAGTGCCCCTTGTGACCATGCCAGAGCTGACGCAGGCTGGAAAACTCGACAGCGTCACCGACCGGAGTGCCTGTGGCGTGACATTCGATATGATCAACGGCATCTGGAGTCCATCCGGCTTCGCGGTAGGCGGCCTGCATGGCGCGCAGTTGGCCTTCGCTCGACGGGGCCAACAGGTTACCGCTGCGATCGTTAGAGAGCCCGGCCCCACGGATGACAGCATAGATCTGATCACCGTCACGCAGCGCGTCTTCAAGACGCTTCAGCAGCACCAGCCCGCAGCCCTCACCAACAACCAGGCCGTTCCCCTTGGCGTCGAAGGGGGAGCAGACGCCGTCCGGCGAAAGAGCCCGCAGCTGGGAAAACCCCATCTGGGTATAAAGGGAATCGGGACGCGACAGACCGCCGGCCAACATGACATCCGCCCGACCGCTGAGCAGTTCGTCACTGGCCAGTTTCACCGCATAGAGGGAAGAGGCGCAGGCCGCATCCAGAGTAAAGCAACTGCCGTGAAAGCCGAGCACTTTGGCCAGCAGACCGGCAGGCAGACCGGCGACAAAGTGATTGAGCGGGTGAGTCGGTGGTTCCGGCCAACGCAGAGAGACATCCGCCAGTTTCTCGCTGAAGGTCCTGCCGAGATATTCACGGGCCAGCGCCGACGACTTTTCACTCGGCAGCGCCAGGTTGCCGATAATGACCCCGGCCCTGCTCCGTTCGTTCAGCTTACTCCTGGCATCTCCCAGGGTCTGCTGCCCGACACGCAGCAACAGACGGAACATTGGATCGAGCGCTTCGACAAAGTCGCCATCGAGTTCAAGCCCCGGGATGGCACGCTTGTCAGGCTCATCGGCCAGAAAACAGGCCTTGCGCGAGTAGACATGATCGGCTTTCCCCACCTCCGGTGCATAGACCTCATCGACATCGAGCAGCCAACGCCCCTGCGCCGGTTCACTGGCGGCACAATGGCCCGAACTGACATTCTCCCAAAACCGGGCCAGGCTGTCAGCACCGGGGAATTCAGCTCCGATGGCGACGATGGCAACCGCCTGATGTTTTGCCATATCAATGCGCTCCGGCCAGGGAATTGCGCTGGAAGGTCTGATTCAATGAGCCGTCGATAACGGTTTCATAATCGTCGATTCGGGCGATCAGGCTGCCGTCCTGAGCATCGACGAACTCGATCCTGGCCTTGGCCCGGCTGCTGGTCCGTTCGACGATAGAGGCGCGGATTTCAACTTCGTTCTCTGCACTGAAAGCGCGATACTGACGATAACGTCCGGCGGCCACCGGCAGGGAGCCGGCCTGATACTGCTCGAAACTCCAGAGGATGAGCAGCTGAAAGCTGCTGTCGAGAACCAGAGGATCGGCAAACCAGCTGCCACGCAGCGGCTCAGCCATCCATTCAGATGGGGACGGCGCGTGGATGGCGCGGGCCTGAATCCCCTCAGGGGACCAGCCGGTGACCTGCTTGAGACCGAAGAAGTCGCGCCCATGAAACAGCCGGTTATCGGTGTACAGCGTGGCGGGATCTCGGGTCCAGGCTTGCAGCGGGGCCTGCTGTGCCAGCGGCGGAGCCTCAGGCAGCTTGCCACCGAGCAGGATACGCGCCCGGGCGTGAGCTACTGAGCGTCCTTGTACATCGACACCGGAGATTTCAACGGGAACGACATGGACGCCATCACTCTTGATCGCCTTGCCGGTCAGAAGTTCCAGTGTATAGCTGCTGTCAGCATCGAGCTTCACTCCGCTCAACACGCGCAGATCGTTAAAGCCCTGAAATTTGAGACCAGGATTGTTGTGCAGTGCAGCATGGGCCATCCATTCAACCATCATCGCCACAGGCAGTACCGCCTTGCCGCCGATGACGTGGGATTTCAAAAACGGAAAGCGGGCAACACTCAAATCGAGGTCAAAGGCCTTGGAGATATAGATATTCTGGCTGGGTTCCTCAAGAATAGCGGCTTTCTCAGCCTTACCGCCCAGAATGACAACCTCGACAGCTCCTCCGGTCGGAGTCGACAACTCCTGCATCAGATAGGAGGAGCCGGCTGCAAGGTCGATCACCTCAATCCCCTCGCTGGCAAAAACCTTCTTCAGACCGGCATTGACCATACCGCCATCCCAAGGTCCCCAGTTCGGCGAGACCACGCGACAGTCAGGATTTTGCTGGGCCTGCTGCTGGGCAATCTTGTTGAGGACCTCGTTGGCGACGGCGTAGTCGACCTGCCCGATACGCCCGAAGCGCCCTGTTGAAGAGGAGAACATCACCAGGATTTTCAGCTGAGCCGGA
Organism: Geopsychrobacteraceae bacterium; assembly: GCA_963677215.1. Lineage (GTDB taxonomy): Bacteria > Desulfobacterota > Desulfuromonadia > Desulfuromonadales > Geopsychrobacteraceae. Next base: position 3,207,386 of record OY781919.1, on the reverse strand, counting down.
TCAACGCTGGCTAAGAGGTTACGTAAGCCGCTGATCTTGGTTCCATAGACCTTCTCGAACTGTTCGGCGGTTTTTTCACGGATCAGTTTATCAGCAAGGACACCCGCACCATGGATCAGCCCCTTGACCGGACCGTATTGAGCTGCACAAGCGGAAATGACAGCACGCAGCCCTGCGGCATCACGCAGATCGGCGCAATGATAGATCGCCCGTCCTCCAGCCTTGAGTACCCGCTCCAGAGTTGCCCTGATTTCCCGGTTGGCACAGATGCGCCGATATTCTCGATCGGCCTCAACCGGTTTCAGAACTGTCTGTGCATGAGCGAGGATCGCCTTTTTAATCTGCTGTTCATCGGTCAGCCCCTGAAGCCAGGCGGCTTCAGCCTGCGGCTCAGCACTACGGCCGAGCAACAGCAGGGTTGCCTTGGTGCAACGTGCCAGAGCTACCGCGACCTCGGCAGTGACACCACGTGCGCCGCCACTGACGACGACCAGATCCCCTTCAGCGAGCGGAACCGCCGTTTCGCTCTCTTGCAGAGAAGCCGTTTTCAGCTCAAGAGCAAAACGCCCCCTGCCGGTGATGCCGACTTCGAGCGGCGCCTCGATAAAGATTTCATCAACAAGCGCTGCCGCCGTCGACTCGATCTCCAATTCCGAAGCCAGGTCGATCGACTTACAATGCAACGCCGGATATTCGTGGGCAACAGTTTTGACCAGACCGGCCAGGCCACCGGATAGCGAATCCTTGATCGAACCGGCGCTGCTGAGACCGAAATGACCGTTGAGCCGCGAGACGCTGGCAAAGAAGCCGCCACCGGATATAGCTGCCTTGTTCAGGGCTTCGCTCAGACGCTTGAAGGCTAGAAACGCATCACGCAGATAGCTATCATTCGTGCCTTTCAACGGTGCCAGGATGACGAGACCTGCAACCTGAACCCCTGGCGACATATCAACGACCTTGGCAAGGTCAATTCTTCTTGGAATCAGCTGTTTGGCGATAAACTTTTGACAGACTGCATCAACTAATTTCGAGCCATCATCGCTGATCCAGACCTCCTTGCCCGGCGTCTCCTGGAAATCATAGGTCGCACGCTGGGAGGTCAAAGGGACAACCTCCAGCAGCTGACGTGTTATCCCGGCAGCCGCAGCTGTCTCACCATCAACCAACAGTGGTACAGAGGTGTCTCCGCCGCTGAGCGTGGTCAGGAATTCGACAATCTGCTCGACAGTCTGCAGTGTGCCCAGATGCTCCGGCTTGATCGCTGGCGCCGCGGGCAGCTGTTCCTGCAACGCCGAGAGGATTTCAACCCGCTTGATCGAATCGATCCCCAGGTCAGCATCTAGGCTCATGCCGAGCTCAAGCATCTCAACCGGATAACCGGTCTTTTCCGCAATCACCGCCAGCAGAGTTTCGGCTACCAGGTTCTGATCAAGAGATCCTCTGGACACAGCAACTGTCGCATGCTCAGCGGACTTCGGAGCCCCCTGTTCGAGGTGTTCGACAATCTGCCTCAGGGTCTGCAGCACTCCCAGATCCTCAGGCTTGACCGCCGGCAGTTCAGGCAAGGCCTCCTGCAGTGCCGAGAGGATCTCGACCCGCTTGATCGAATCGATCCCAAGGTCGCTGTCGAGAGCCATGTCGAGCTCAAGCATGTCAACAGGGTAACCGGTCTTTTCGGCCACGACCCTGAGCAGGGTTTCGGCGACAGCTACAGACGCCACAGCAATAGAAGCGACTGGAACAGCTGCCGACACACTCCCCCCCTGAGCGAGCAGATGAGCGACGATCTGTCCGAGGGTCTGCAGAACTCCCAGATCCTCCGGTTTGACTGCGGGAAGATCAGGCAGGGCCTCCTGCAGGACCGAGAGGATCTCGACCCGCTTGATCGAATCGATCCCAAGGTCGCTGTCGAGATTCATGCCAAGTTCCAGCATATCAACCGGGTAGCCGGTCTTTTCGGCGACAACCTTGAGCAGGGCCTGTTCGACCTCTGACGCTGCCACATCGGACGACACTGAAACAGTATCAGCCCCTAGTGCAACAGGGCCTGAGTTATCGTCCAGGTAGGCGACGATCTCACCGAGCGTCTGCAGCCGGCCCAGATCGTCCGGACTGATCGCGGCGCTCCCCGGCAGGGCTTCCTGCAGGGCCGAAAGGATCTCGACCCGCTTGATCGAATCGATACCAAGGTCGCTGTCGAGATTCATGCCGAGTTCCAGCATGTCAACCGGGTAGCCGGTCTTTTCCGCAACGATCGTCAGCAGAGTCGGAGCTATCTGCTGACCAGCACCGCTTTGCTGATGTTCTACAGCATGATCAGGGGCGGGTTCAATCAGCTGCGAACCTGGTTGCGCAGTTGCTGGAACAACGACTGAAGACGGCTGTTCCGGTGCAACGGACACAGGAATTTGTATCTTTTGCGGCGCGGCGACAGGCTGCTGAACAACGGCTGGAGCTACGGGCAACGGATGCCCCTGGAGCAGGGCATTCTGTTGCTCGATCAGGCGCATGAAGGTATGGGTCGCGGCCTGCTGACCTTCGAGAAACTGCTGATGAAGTCTGGCCGTCTGGGCCTGCAGGTTCTGCAATGTCGCCAGGCTCTGCTGGGTTACCTGCAGGGCCTGGTGCAGGTCGTGCGGAGCGGGACGTTGAGTCTGGGGTTGAACCGTTTCGGCTGCGGCCTGAACGGGTCTATGATTATCCGTGCTCTGTTGCGACACAGGATCCTTCTTTCTGGCTAATGGTGGACGTTTTGCTTTTTGCTTGAAATGGTTGGCGCCGGTCAGTTCTACGACCAGCCCCCCCTTCTTCTCGGGCTCGGCTGACACAGCGAAATCGGCATCCCAGGCCGACAGCTTCACCGGCATCCCGAGGGCAGCGCATTGAGCCAGCAGCCGGGCCAGGTCAACGACCCCAGAGCGTTTTCCTGCGGAAGAATCGAGCGCCAGAGCTTGATGCGGCTGCGAGCCAAGGATGGTCCTAACCATTGCCGACAAACGAGCGCCGGGCCCCACTTCGACAAAGATCCGCGCGCCCTGACGATAGAGATTCTCGACTTCTGCGACGAAATTGACCGGCCGGGCCAGCTGCTGAGCGAGCAACTGCTTGATGTTCTCTTCACCGTAGGGATACTGAACACCGGTCGTGTTAGCGTAAACCTTCAGCTGTGGGGCAGCGATCTTCATTTCGCCCAGTCGTTTGGAGAGCGGAGCGATCGCCGGAGCGACAAGCTCACTGTGAAAAGCCGCCGCGACGTTCAGGCGTGTCGCGGTGATCCCCTTGTCACTGAGCAACTGAGCGGCCTTTTCAATCTCTTCCGTTGAACCTGAGAGAACCCCCTGAGTCGGGGTGTTGCGGTTGGCAAGCACCAGTTTGAGCCCTGATCCACGCATAAAGGTTTCGATCGTTTCCAAAGGAGCGGATACCGCCAGCATGCTGCCGCGGTCACCTTTTCCTGCAGCCATCGCTTCACCGCGAAGCCGGGAAAGTTCGAACAACTGCTCTGCGCTCAATACTTCCGCGCAGGCCAGAGCAACCAGCTCGCCGTAGCTGTGTCCGGCAACAGCCTGAGGAACAACGCCGAAACGCTGGAGCACCTGAGCTGAAGAGAAGCTGACGGCACCGATCGCCGGTTGCGCATTTTCGGTTTGGCGCAGGATCTCTATGTCTCTGGTTCTCTCTTCGCCGCTGAAGCGTGGCGGCGGATAGATGATATCGGCGAAACGACCTGGACCCTGCTCTGTCAAATCGGCAAACTGGCCGTCGAAGCCGACCAATGCTGAGAAAAATTCAGGAAACTGAACGGCCAGATCACCGAGCATATCGGGATACTGAGCTCCCTGACCGGGGAACAGAAAAGCGACCTCACCGTCAAACTTGCCATGGGCAAAGTAAAGTCCGTCCGGCGTATCCAGGAAGGCTTTCTCTCCGGCCTGTCCATGGAGACGTCTCAGTTTATCCGCCACCACCGAAGCAGAGAAGGATTGCTCCTCAACGACCGCAACTATACGCCTGTCCGCGTCGGCAGAAAAATCAGCACGCTGGGAAGCGGCAAAACTTCGTAGCGCATGCCAGTCCGAGACCTGTTCAAGTTTTTTCAGCTGAGCAGCAAGCGACTCTTCATCGTTCCAGCACAGCGGCAGGATCTGTACTGCGGCGTTCCAGTCAACGGCCAGCTTTTCGGCACGATATTCCTCAAGCAGACAATGGAAGTTGCTCCCGCCGAATCCAAGAGCGCTGACCCCGGCCCGGCGCGGCTGACCTGTTCTGGAAATCCAGGGGCGGGTCTTGCTGTTCAGGTAAAATGGCGAACCGGCGTCAAGCAGGATCTGTTGCGGTTGTTCAGCCTTGATCGACTGCGGCAGCACCTTGTGATAGAGCGCCAGGGCCGCCTTGATGATCCCGGCCGAACCCGCGGCAGCCTTGGTATGGCCGATCTGCGATTTGACCGAGCCCAGAGCACACCAGGGGCTGTCGGCCGTACCGAACACCTGCTTGAGGGCGGAGACCTCGATGGCATCGCCGACCTTGGTCCCGGTGCCGTGTCCTTCGATCAGCTCGACCGAATCCGGCTCGATGCCGCCCTGCTGATAGGCACGGCGCAGAGCCTTGGTCTGGCCGTTGGCATTCGGTTCGTAGATCGCACCACCACGCCCGTCGCTCGAGGATCCAATCCCCTTGATGACCGCGTAGATCCTGTCGCCATCGCGCTCGGCATCAGCCAGACGCTTGAGTACGACCACCCCGAGCCCTTCACCGAGCGTCGTGCCGTCAGCGTCATCGGCGTAAGGCCTGGCGTGTCCCGAGGGCGAGAGTGCGGGAGTCTTGCTGAAGCAGGTGTACATGAAGATGTCGTTGAAGGTGTCGATCCCGCCGGTGACAACCATATCGGCCTTGCCGGTGGACAGTTCAAGGGCCGCCAGATTGATGGCGCTGAGCGAACTGCCGCAGGCGGCGTCGACGACACAGTTGGTGCCACCGAAGTTGAAATGCTTGCTGATCCGCCCGGCGACCACGTTGCCGAGCAGCCCGGGAAAGGAATTTTCCTGCCAGGGCACATAGGAATCACTGAGCCGCTGCATGATGTCTTCAGCCAGTTCCTCATCGACTCCGGCATCCTGCAGTGCTTCCCGCCACTTGGGATGGCTGAGACGGGCACCGAGCGGAATGACCAGTTCCAGAGTACCGGTGACCCCGAGGATGACACTGACCTGATCACGATCGAATTCCCGCTCGGCCGAATAACCGGCGTCCTTGAGCGCCTGTTCAACAGCCAGCAGTCCGAGCAGTTGCGAGGTATCGATCGCTTCCAGAGCATTCGGCAGAATCCCGTAATCCATCGGGTTGAATTTAACCGGCGACAGGAAGCCACCCATCTTGGCGTAGACGTGATCCGGACACTTCGGATCACTGTCATAATAATCGCTTGCCTTCCAGTGCGTCTCAGGAACTTCACTGATACAGTCGACGCCCGTCTTGATGTTGGTCCAGAAGGCGCCCGGGTTATCCGCCTGAGGAAAGATACAGCCCATACCGACAATCGCCAGAGGGATATTCGGGATGTTTTCCTGCTGATGTTCTGACTTTGTCATTTCAGAAACTCCTCGATCTGCTCAAGCGGCAATGGCGATACCGCAAAAGAGTCCACAACCTGCCCTCCCTGCATCTTAAGTTGATTGGCGCGTTGCAGCACCGCGGCACCATAGAGGATATTCATGGCAACCGTCACAACCTGACGCTGTGCCGGGTCCTCAAGAAAACTGCCACGCGTCCATTCATTGAACGCCCCCATGGCTGGACCGCACCAGATCTGATAGTCGATTTTACGCTCAGGGTTCCCGCTGTTGGCCCAGACCGGCGACTGACCGAGATACCAGCGAAAGACCAGTGCCATCCTGTATTTCGGATCGGCCTCGGCCTTGATGACCTGACGCGGATCACGGACATTGAAGTAACTTTTGGTCTGCTGCCAGATCTCTTCAAGAGGTACCTTGAAGAAGGTCTTTTCCAGCTTGGTGCGCTCCTCGGCAGGCAAGCTGTCGATGCTGTCGTAACCACGATAAAGCTCGAACAGCTTATGAGCGCGTACGGCGAACATGGTTCCGCGCTTGACCACCTGAACCTTGACCCCCAGTTCGAACATATCCCCGGACGGAGCCATACAGATATCGGCCTGACGGGTTTCAGCGAGCAGCTTGCGAACATCGTCACAGGTTCCTGATTCGACGCAGGCCTGATTAACCGTACCGGTCACCAGATAGGCAGCCCCCATGGTAAAAGCAGCCAACGCCGCAGAGGGAGTGGCGATGCCGCCACCAAGCCCAACCCGCAGGCGCTGCCGGTAATTGTAGCTCTGCTGAAACTGCTCTTTCTGGGCCAGCAGGGTCGGCAACAGAGCCAGGGCCGGACGATTGTCGGTATGCCCGCCGGAATCGGCCTCTGCCGTCACATCCTGAGCCATCGGAATCTCAGCGGCCATGAGGGCCTGCTCCTCGTTCAGCTCGCCCAGCGCGACCAGTTCACGCAGCATCTTTTCCGGCGGCGGGGCAAAGAACTGGGCGGCGACCTCTTCACGCGAAACCTTGGCGATCAAGCGGTTCGGCGTGACAACCCGCCCTTGAGCATCACGATGGATGCCATGGGTCCGGAAGCGCACGACCGGAAGGGTCAGAGCCAGAAAGGCCGAAGCCTCGAGAAGGTGCACATTGCGGCGCAGATAGAGATCGACCAGCGAGCGCTCCAGCTCCGGTTCAGTCGGGCTGTGAATCAGGTTGCAGCCAAACGGCATTCCGGGCTCCTGCTGCAGCTGGCCTAACGCACCTTCAACCTGTTCAAGACTCAACCCGGCCGACCCGAAAAAACCGAGCATTCCGGCCTGCCCCAGGGCCTTGACCAGAGCAACCGAACTGATCCCCTTGGCCATGGAGCCACCGACATAAGCGTAGCGCATGCCATGGTCCCGGACAAAAGTGCTGTCACCGAATGCGGACAAGGGTACTGGCAGGACGACCCCTGCAGTACTGTCCCCTTGCGAGTCGGAATAGTCTGTGCCAAGCACAAGTGGCCGATTGATCTGATGCAATTTAGTGGAAAGCCCATCCGGATCCGGACAGGTTTCAGCGAAGGCCAGCGACTGACCCGATAGATTCACAGCGTCTTTCTGCAAACTGATTTACCCCTGAATAGAATTCAATAACTGCTCAATGTCATCAATAACCTGCTTGGGCGTCGACGCGCCTGCGGTCAAACCTATCCGGCTATATTTCTTCAATTCATCGACAGACAGCTCTGCTGCTGTTTCAACATGTATCGCCTTTGTCCCCTGAGCTTCGATAACCTCGGCCAGACGCCTGGTGTTGCTGCTGTTATAACCACCGGCAACAATAAACAGGTCAACCTCCCTGGCAAGCTCAATTGCCTCCCCCTGACGGCGACGGGTCGCATCACAGATTGTATTCTGAATGCTGATGTCCAGATCTTCCCGTGCCCGCAGTTTATCGACAAGCTGTTCAAAAAGAACCTTGTCCTGAGTTGTCTGCGCTGCCAGGCAGTATTTGCCAGCAGCATCGAGTGAATCGGCATTCAGCTGATCCGGACTGTCAAATACGCAGGCTTCACCCTGGGCGTAACTGAGGAGGCACTTTACCTCAGGATGAGCAGACTCACCGTAAAGGAGCAAAATCCGTCCCCCTTCGGTGCATTTTTCAATTTTAAGACAGGCCGCCTTAACCTTGGGGCAGGTCGCATCGATAATCTGAACACCCCGTTCCACCAGAGAAGCTTCAACCTGACGGGTGATCCCATGGGCCCGAATAACGACTGAAGCTCCAGGTGGAATCTCTTCCGGGGACTGAACTGTCTTCACTCCCTGAGCCTCATAGTCACTGACGACCTGGGGATTGTGAATAATTGAACCAAGAATATAGAAATGATCGGCCTTCGACTGCTGAGCGATCATTTCATCCAGCTTACGCAGCGCAAGACTGACCCCCATACAGAAGCCTGCACTCGTGGCACGTACAATGTGCATTGAATACCCCTGATACTTATGACGTTACAAAACAGGGCTGAGATAATGTCATTTATTAACTGAATCCGCAAGCCCTGCGAAAGACTCATGGTCTGTTTCTAACAATATCAGAAAACAACGGGTACGACACGTCAGCCCGACAATCGAGATCAGAATGTTCAATCCAGAGCTGAACTACGAAAGAACCCAGGACAACAGGAAGATCTCCCAATCCCTGCTAAACTAAACAATGAACCGAGTAATCAGCCGAAGACAGGACCATGATGAGAGTAGACTACGATCAATTCATCTATGCCCTTTCAGACTCCCTCGATCTGGTTGGCATCGATGATTTCAACCACGGCAAGAGAGTCGGCTACATGGCGACGGAATGTGCCAGGGCGCTCGGCATGTCGGAAGAAGAGCAAAGGTTCATCTATCGGGCCGGACTGATCCATGACTGCGGTGTATCTTCAACCAAAGTCCACAAAAAACTGGTCGATGAGCTTGACTGGAGCGAATCCCATCAGCACTGCGTCACCGGAGCAAAGCGACTGAGCCAGTTTCCGCCCCTGCATCGCTACGTCGACATTATCCGCTTTCACCACAGTCGCTGGGAGGACCTGGCAGAAACAGATCTCTCCCAGGCTACGAAAATGGCCAGCAACCTGATCTTTCTGACTGACCGCATAGATGCGTTGACAGCCTACTATAATAGGACGAGCAGGCTGGCGGCCCGGGAAACCATCTGCAACAAAATCGCCAAGCTGAGGTACAGCTATTTCTCACCCGAGCTTATCGATGCGCTGCTCAGCGTCGCTGACCAGGAAGCCTTCTGGATCTCACAGGAAGATCATTATCTGCAGGCATCTCTGCAATTCCGTCCTCAGGATTCCTCCTTTGAAGAACTGGACAGCGATCAGCTGTTTGCCATGGGTCGCCTGTTTGCCGAAATAGTTGATGCCAAGAGCCCCTACACAGCGGAACACTCATTTGGCGTTGCCAGCCTGTCTCGCTACCTGGCATCACGCTGTCAACTCGACAACGAAACGATCAACAAGATCGAATTGGCTGCCCTCCTCCACGACCTTGGCAAACTGAACGTTGCCGACGACATCCTCGAAAGCGAAAACAGCCTGGTCGGCGACTGGCTCGCAGCCATGCGCCATCACAGTTATATTACTTACAGGATTCTAGGCAGAATCGGCGGCCTTGAGGAGATCACCAACTGGGCATCAGACCACCATGAAAAACTCGATGGCAGCGGCTACCCATTTAAAAAGAGCTCCAGTGAACTCGGCATTGAATCAAGAATCGTCATGCTCGCCGACATCTTTCAGGCGCTGGCCCAGAACAGACCATACCGAAAATCCCTGATGCCTGAGGAAATCTGCGCAATCATCGGAAACCAGGTCAAGGAAAAGAAACTGGATGGAGAAATTTTCAGAATCATCGAGCTTGAATTGATGGCCTGCCATGCAGCGGCGACAGCGAATGGCAAATAATCATCAACACAGAGACTGAACAAAAAAAAGGACCAGCATATCACTGGTCCTTCTGTATTATGGAGCGGGAAACGGGATTTGAACCCGCGACTTCAACCTTGGCAAGGTTGCACTCTACCACTGAGTTATTCCCGCAGACTGACATATCTGCGAACGGCGTGTACGACAATGAAATGGAGCGGGAAACGGGATTTGAACCCGCGACTTCAACCTTGGCAAGGTTGCACTCTACCACTGAGTTATTCCCGCTCAAGATTTCACTACGATGTCCTTGAGCCAGACACGAACGATAACAGGTTATAAATGGAGCGGGAAACGGGATTTGAACCCGCGACTTCAACCTTGGCAAGGTTGCACTCTACCACTGAGTTATTCCCGCTCAACGACCTGTCGTCGAAGCGGGTGTATGTATAGCAAAACGCTTCGAAGAGTGTCAATAAAAATTTATTCTTTTTTCTCGTTTTAAAATCTCAATAAAATCAGCAAGTTGCTTAACGAGCAAAGACTTTGAAAAACTTGATAAAGTAATCAGCGCCCGACCAGATTGTCAGAATCAGCGAGATATAAAAGAGAAAGATCCCGGCATTATGCAGCGATGGATAGAGCAGATCCGACTGGACCCCAAAGAACCAGTAGTAGCGGTAATGCAGCAAAAGAGCAATAATTGCAACCATCTGGAAGGTTGTTTTGTATTTGCCAAGATCACTCGCCGCAATAACAACCCCCTCGGCTGAGGCGATGGAACGGATCCCGGTAACCGTGATCTCACGCGCCAGAATGAGGAAGACCGCCCAAGCCGGAACCCGGTCGAGAGGAATCAGCATGACCAGCGCCGCCATAACGATCAGCTTGTCTGCCAGCGGGTCGAGAAACTTGCCAAGAACCGTGACAATCCCCATCTTTCGAGCCAGAAAACCGTCGAGCCAATCAGTAATTGCCGCCAGGGTAAAGATGACCGCAGCCCACAGGCAGGTTGTCTTGGATTCAAACTGAAGCAGAAGAACAACCACCGGAATTGCAGCCAGACGCGATAAAGTCAGTATATTTGGAAGATTCAGCAGGTTTGACTGGGCCATCAGATTGAATCCTTTTGTCGGCTGTAATAATCAAAATATTGCCGAACCTTTTTAACATAATTTTGTGTTTCCAGATACGGAGGAATTCCACCGTATTTGCGTACAGCATTCGGCCCTGCATTGTATGCAGCTAAAGCATAATCAAGGTTTGAATCGAAAGAATCAAGCATTTTGCGTAAATACTTCGATCCGCCATGAATCGCTTCTGATGGGTCAAAAGGATCGAGGACACCGACTTCGCGGGCAGTATCAGGCATCAGTTGCATCAACCCCCTCGCCCCCCTACTGGAGACGACACTGGGATCGAAATCGCTTTCGACCTTGATAACGGCTCTGATCAGTGCCGAATCGAGCTGAAAGCGCCTGGCACTGACTTCTATCAACCTGTCGATCGACGGGACCTGCACATGATCGGCATCATGCTTTTCACCAATGTAATACTTGAATTTACTCGAGGTTGGTACGTTGGTGAAATGGACAGATCCATGTTCATCGACATAACGATAGATTGCTGCAGACAGGTCCTGAACAGCGACCAGCAACAGCGCAATAACTATAGTCACCAATCTATATTTGAAGTATCTAATCATAAAGTTTATATAACTCCAGAATCAGCCCCTGTCAAGTCCGCTTACGTACCGACAGTTGCTTGACATTCAGCCATCCGGAACCGATAATGCCGTCCAATAATTTTCCTCGTTGACTGCAGCAGGATATCCATACAATGAAGATCTCTACCGACTTTTTAGTCATCGGCAGCGGTATAGCCGGTCTCTCCTACGCTTTGAAGGTCGCCGACCAGGGCACCGTTGCCCTGATCACCAAGCGCGACATCGATGTAACCGCTACCCAACTCGCCCAGGGCGGTATTGCCACGGTCTTCTCTGAAGAAGACAGCTTCGCTTCACATGTCGAAGACACCATGGTCGCCGGGGCCCACCTCCCGCACCGGGACATTGTCGAGAAGGTCGTAAAGGCAGGTCCGGAAGCCATTCATAACCTGATCGACTGGGGTGTCCAGTTCAGCCGCAATGAAGATAATGAATATTCCCTGACCCGGGAAGGCGGACACAGTCACAGGCGGATTCTACACGCCAAGGACGCAACCGGACGCGAAATAGAACGGGCTCTGGTCGCGGCTGCTTCTGCCCACCCGAACATCACCCTCTATGAAGACCATATTGCTGTCGACCTGATTACCGAAGCCAAGCTGCGCAGGGAAAACCTGGAGCAGAATCGCTGTCTGGGGGCCTACATCCTGGACAAGCAGTCTGGCCATGTCGATACCTTCGGAGCACGCTTCACCATCCTGGCAACCGGTGGCGCAGGCAAGGTTTATCTCTTTACCTGCAACCCGGATATCGCAACCGGCGATGGCGTCGCTATCGGCTGGCGGGCCGGAGCCGACGTGGCCAACATGGAATTCATGCAGTTTCATCCGACCACCCTCTTCCACCCGCATGCCAAGTCGTTCCTGATTTCAGAGGCGGTCCGCGGTGAAGGCGGCATCCTGCGCCGGGCTGACGGCCAGGCGTTCATGGACAAGTATCATCACCTCAAGGATCTCGCTCCGCGCGATATCGTGGCCAGGGCCATCGACAGCGAAATGAAGAAATATGGTGAGGACTGCATGTTCCTCGACATCACCCACAAAGGCGCTGATTTCATCAAGGATCACTTTCCGACGATCTACGAGACCTGTCTGAGTTTTGGCATCGACATGACCAAGGAAGCGATCCCGGTTGTTCCGGCTGCCCACTATCTGTGCGGCGGACTCAAAACCGACAGCAACGGCGAGACCAATATCCGCAACCTGTTTGCCATCGGTGAAGTTGCCTGCACCGGCCTGCATGGCGCCAACCGCCTGGCCAGCAACAGCCTGCTCGAAGGGATCGTTTTTGCCAAATGGGCTGCCCAGACCTGCCTGACGAGAATCGAGCAGGATCCGACCCCTGAGGCCCTGAATCTGCCGATTCCGATCTGGGACAGTGGCAAGGCGACCAATAGTGATGAAGAGGTTGTCGTCGCCCACAACTGGGATGAAATCCGCCGCTGCATGTGGAATTATGTCGGCATTGTTCGCTCAACCAAACGTCTACAGCGAGCCTTGAGCCGCATCAATCTGGTTCAGCATGAAATCAATGAATATTACTGGAACTTCCTGCTGACTTCAGACCTGATCGAACTGCGCAATATCACCACGGTCGCCAAACTGATCGTTGAAAGTGCCCTGCAGCGCCATGAGAGCCGCGGCCTGCACTACACCATCGATTATCTTGAGAAAGATGATGACAACTTTCTCAGCGATACACTGATTCCGGGACGCAAGAAATCATATAGTTAAAATACATACAGCTTTCATCAAGATATCAATTCGGTTCTGCCCGTTTGAGGAGCCTGCTCCTCATCGGGCGCTTTCTGTTTCGCTGGTATGAACTATTAGTGAACGGTATGAACGGCTTACGTCAGTATGAGAGAAGAGCTTTTTTGCATACTTTTTTGACGATTCAAAAAAATATGTCGCCAGCCGGTGCGAGAACCGGCGAATTTGATTTTATGAATTATCCAACAGGCAAAAATCAAGGGCCCGGGGTCGCGCCCCCGGACGGCGCCTTACTTTTGCCCAGAGCTGCAAAAGTAAGCAAAAACGCTCTTTTATATTGTCGTTATCTGGACTGCATCTCTTCGTGGTAACACACCAGCAACTGACAGCGCGCCCCACGGTGAGCTTGCTCACCTAATGGGCAGAACCGGAAAAACTCCGCGATGCGGATTTTTGATGAAAAGCTGTTGAAACAAGCAGACGGCCGGCAGAGAAAAACCTCTGCCGGCCGTCTTAATTCAAATCCAGTTAGACTTTTGTCAGTTTAGGCGCCGACAATTTCGCTCTTGGTGAAAACGGCACGCAGCACCTGCCCTGCCCCTTCAATCGATTCACGCGCACCTTCTTCGCGATCAACCAGAGTGACAATGGCGATAACTTCCAGCCCTTCCTCCTGGGCGCGTTCAACCGCCTTCATCGAAGAGCCGCCGGTGGTAGTGACGTCCTCTACGATGACAACCTTGGAACCTGGTGGCAGGTTCTTGCGCCCCTCAAGCCACTGGCCGGTACCGTGCCCCTTCGGTTCCTTGCGGATGATGAAGGCGTGGACATCCTGCCCTTCAAGCTGCGCAGCGATCGAGGTTGCTGTCGCCAGCGGGTCAGCACCAAGGGTCAGACCACCAACACCATCGATCTGGACACCCAGTTCCTTGATGACACTCCAGAACGCCTTGCCGACCAACAGACCGCCACGCGCGTTCAGCGCAGTCTGCTTGCCGTCGAAATAGAAGTTACTCTTTCGTCCCGAGGCCAGAGTGACCTCGCGCTCTTCGTAAGAAAGTTCCTTGATAATCGCTTTCAGTTCTTCTTTAATCTGCATAACAAACCTCGAATTAACTTTAAGTTTTCAACCTAACTATCTAATATCAAAACAGACCAAGTTGATTGTCATCCTTCAGACGCGGAAACTTGACCGGATATTTGCCACTAAAGCAGGCATCGCAGAAAGAAACCTTCTCGGCACCAAAGCGCTGGACAGCCCGATGCATACCCTCGTTCTCAAGGTAGCAGAGCGAATCAGCAGTAATGTAACGGGCAATCTCATCAACCGTATGCGACGCCGAAATCAGCTCTTTACGTGACGGGGTGTCGATGCCGTAGAAACAAGGGAAGCTGGTCGGCGGACTGGAGATACGGACATGAACCTCTTTGGCACCAGCGTTACGGATCATCTTGACGATCTTGCGCGATGTCGTCCCGCGGACGATCGAGTCATCGACAACGACAACACGCTTGCCCTGGATGATCTCTCGAACCGGATTGAGCTTCAGTTTGACCCCGAAGTGACGGATCGACTGCTGCGGCTCGATGAAGGTCCGCCCGACATAGTGATTGCGGATCAGCCCCAATTCGAACGGCAGACCGGACTCTTCCGCATAGCCCATCGCCGCCGGGACACCGGAATCAGGAACCGCCATGACCAGGTCGGCCTCAACCGGAAACTGACGAGCCAGCTCACGACCGAACTCCTTGCGAACCGGGTAAACCATGCGGTCATAGATACGGCTGTCCGGACGGGCAAAGTAGATGTATTCGAAGATACACGGGGTCGGCTGAATCTCCTTGCTGAACGGGAAATAGGACTTCATGCCGTCCTTGTCGACGACGATCATCTCACCCGGCTCAACCTCACGGATATATTCGGCCTCGATCAGGTCGAAAGCACAGGACTCGGAAGCGACGACGAAGGCACCATCGACCTTGCCGAGGCTCAACGGACGGAAACCGTTCGGATCACGCACTGCCACCATGCGGGTCTCGGTCAGAAAGACCAGGCTGTAGGCACCGCGAATCTGATTCAGCGATTCGGAAATCCGCTCAACCAGAGAATCGGACTGGGTCCGGGCGATCAGGTGGATGATCGTCTCGGTATCGGCAGTGGTCGAAAAGATCGAACCGGTCTGCTCCAGAGCGTTACGGATCTCTTGGGCATTGACCAGGTTGCCGTTGTGAGCGACCGCGATACTGCCGCGCGAGTAATTGACCATGATCGGCTGGCAATTCTGCAGACCGTTGCCGCCAGCTGTCGAATAACGAACGTGACCGATGGCCGATTTACCGGGCAGCTCTTCGAAGATGTCGTCACTCTTGAAGACATCGGCAACCAGCCCCATCCCCAGGTGTGATTTCAGGCGGCAGCCGTCGGAGGAAACGATTCCGCAGCTCTCCTGGCCGCGATGCTGCAGGGCATAGAGACCGAGGTAAGTCAGGTTGGCAGCTTCCGGATGACCGAAGATACCAAAAACGCCACATTCTTCATGCAATTTATCGAACATTGACAATCAACTCCTAGAGCAGTTCTGCTTCAATAAAACGGACGGCATTCTGATAGAGCCACAACCCCATCCCCTCTTCCGGTAGCTCCTCACGGGTCCAGCGCGGATGATGGGTACGGTGAATGTAGGCTTCCGGGTGCGGCATCAGACCAAAAATCCGTCCACTCGGGTCGCAGATCCCTGCGATGGCAGCAACACTACCGTTCGGATTGGCCGGGTAATCATGGGTGATCTCCCCGTTTGGTGTCGCATATTTGACGACGGTCATGTGCTGGGCTTCGAGCGCTGCGAGGGTCTCTTCACTGTCAACGACGAATTTCCCTTCACCGTGACGGACCGGCAGGTAGATCTTGTCGAGCCCTTTGGTGTAAACACAGGGAGAAGACTCATCGACCTTCAGCCAGCACCAGCGATCTTCAAAACGGCCACCGTTATTGTGAGTCAGGGTGCAGGTCTGTTGCAGACTGCCACCCAGGGCCGGCAGCAGCCCCATCTTGACCAATAGCTGAAAACCGTTGCAGACCCCCATCACCAGCTTGCCGTCGGCAACAAACTGCTTCAGCTGATCGGCCAGGGACTGACCACCGACAACCGAAGCATAGAGCAGACGATTGGCACCAGCTTTCGCGCTGCCCAAATCATCGCCGTCAAGAAAACCGCCGGCGAGATTGAGAAAGTGGTAATCGGCCAGCCTGACCCGCCCGGCCAGGAGTTCGGCGATATGGACAATGTCGGCCTTGGCGCCGGCCAGTTCGCAAGCGTAGGCAACCTCGCGCTCGCAGTTGGTGCCGTTGCCGGCGATGACAATCGCTTTTACTGTCTTGGACATATTACATCTCCCGCAACGGCGCTTGCCACGCCTCTTTCAGGTCTTCAATCCGGGTCGAGATAATCGCATCGCCATGGGCGTTATTAACCACGAAGGTCGGATCTTCGGTGATTTCACCAATCAGCGCACAGCTTTGACCGGCAAACATGGCCTCGAACGCGTCACGCTTGTCCGGACGGACGGTCACCAGCAGACGGCTCTGCGATTCTGAGAACAGCAGCGCGTCGGTGCGCAAGGGAGCTTCGGCATCAACCCTGGCCAGATCAATCCGCATGCCGTAGCCGCCGGCAAAAGCCGTTTCAGCCGCTGCGACACCGAGACCACCATCGGACAGGTCGTGACAGGAGGCGAGCAAACCGTCACGCTGAGCCAGGTTGACTGTGCGGTAGCGTTGCAGCGCCGATGCGGAATCAACCTTCGGCACGTTGCTGCCGAGTTCACCACGCGCCGAGTAATACTCGGAACCACCCAGCTCATCATAGGTCTTGCCGAGCAGATAAACCAGGTCGCCTGGCTTCTTGGCATCCATCGACACCGCCTTGCGACTGTCGTCGATCTTGCCGATGACCGAGAACAGCACGGTCGGCGGGATCGAAATCTTGGTGTCACCGATCTGGTAATCGTTCTTCATCGAATCCTTACCAGAGATCAGCGGCACACCGAAGGCGACGCAGTAATCATAGAGCGCCTGATTAGCACGCACCAGCTGGGCAGCCTTGTAAGGTCCATCTGGGGTTTTCTCGCTGAGGACCGGGTCACACCAGCAGAAGTTGTCGAGACCGGCGACATGATCGATATTACCACCGACGGCAACATAGTTACGCAAGCCCTCATCAATGGCGCTGGCCATCATGTGATAGGTGTCGATATCGCTGTAATTCGGACAGATCCCGTGCGAAACGACGACCCCTTCAAAGGAGTCGAGCAGCGGACGGAAGACCGCGGCATCGGATGGTCCATCGTTGGCGACCCCGATCAGCGGCTTGATGACTGTGCCGGCCTGAACTTCGTGGTCATAGCGACGAACGACCGACTCCTTGGAACAGATGTTGAGTCTGGCCAGCAGCGCCTGCAGCTGAACAGTATAGTCGCTCGGCTCGGCCAATTGCGGCTCGCTGACTTGCGGCGGCTCCCACTTGGCCTGCAATTTCATCTGCGGCACACCAGCGTGGAGGAATTCCATATCAAGGTAAGCGACCGTCTCACCTTCATAGAGGCAATGGAAGTAACCGCTGTCAGTAAAAATCCCCAGGTCGGTAGCCTCGACATCCATCTCGTTGGCCAGGGAGATAAATTCATCAAGCTTTGCTGGCGGAACGGCTAAGGTCATCCGCTCCTGAGCCTCGGAAATAAGGATTTCCCAGGGACGCAGGCCTGAGTACTTGAGCGGAGCCCGATCAAGGTGCATCTCAAAGCCACCGGTATCTTCAGCCATTTCACCGACCGAAGAAGACAACCCGCCGGCCCCGTTGTCGGTAAACGAACTGTACAGGCCACGGTCCCGGGCAACAGCGAGGAAATCGAACATCTTGCGCTGGGTGATCGGGTCACCGATCTGGACTGCGGTGACCGGAGACCCTTCATGCAGCTCTTCGGAGGAGAAGGTCGCACCGTGGATGCCGTCCTTGCCGATCCGACCGCCGGTCATGACGATATGATCGCCGACCTGAACCCTCTTCTCATGGCAGGGCTTGCCATGCAGGTTACGCGGCATGATCGAAGCCGTACCGCAGTAAACCAGCGGCTTGCCGGCGAAGCGCTCGTCAAAGACAATGGAACCATTGACGGTCGGGATACCGCTCTTGTTGCCGCCGTGCTCAACCCCTTCGACGACCCCTTCGAAGATACGGCGCGGATGAAGCAACCGTGGCGGCAGCGGCTTGTCGTAAAACGGCGAAGCGAAACAGAAGACGTCGGTATTGAAGATCAGACGGGCACCCATACCCGTACCGACACCGTCACGGTTAACCCCGACGATACCGGTCAGCGCTCCGCCGTATGGATCGAGGGCGCTCGGCGAGTTGTGGGTCTCGACCTTGAAGACAACGCTCCAGTCAGCGTTGAACTCGATGACGCCGGCATTGTCCTTGAAGACGGACAGGCAGAAGTCATTATCACCAAGGTTTTCACGAATCTTTTTAGTGGCACCAACGATATAGGTCTTAAACAGCGAATCGATCTGCTGCTTGTTCCCCTGTTCATCCTCATATTCGACAAGAGCTGAGAAGATCTTGTGCTTGCAGTGCTCGCTCCAGGTCTGGGCAAGGGCTTCCAGCTCAACATCGGTCAGCGCGTCACCCAGTCCCATCTCCTGGCGTTTGGCCACAACCTCCGGATCAGCAACATGGGCCTTGATCTTGAGCATCTCCTCCAGGTTCAACGCCAGCATCCCCTGGCGACTGATCTCCATCAGCGCATCGTCGCTGATATTGAGATTCATCACCTTAACCTCAGGAGTCGTATCACTGATAACCTTGGGAACCGTGACTGGCACACCGGTCTGTGGATCGAGTTCGGATGCACTCAGAACGGTCCAGCGCTGGATCAGACCGTTGGCCAGGAAATCCCTGGCCACGATTTCAGCCGTCGTCTTGTCCTTCAGGCCGCTGAACAGATACTGGGTTGAGGTATAGACCCCTTCACTGGCCGCAAACTTCTTGCCGGTCTGGTACTGAATCGACTCTTTGGCCGTCCGTCCCGTATTATCGGTGACCCCCGGGCGGAAACCGACTTCAATCAGCATGTCGAAGTCTTTCGCCAGAGGTTTATTGATGGTGTAATCCTGAATAACCGGGTCCGAGAAGGGTCCCGCGGCGGCTTGTTCGATCTGCGCATCGGTCAGATCGGCATCAACAGTATAGACGTCAAGAGTCCGTACAGACTCAACCTCCAGCCCCAGGTGCTCTTTCAGTTCGCGCTGTACGCGCGCGCCGCGAGAGTCTTTGACATGAGGTTTCAGTCCTACGACAATTCTCCAGGCCATAGTCTTTTACTCCAGAGTTTGTGATAGTGAACAGGCCGGCGGCATATCGGACTGAAAGCAATGGCTCGCTTCAGCCTGACGACCGACCACGATAGTCGTATTAAATCCGAAAGCATCGAGGGTCTCCTGAAAGACCCTGCCGGCCAGATCGGGACAGTTATTCTCTTCGCTCAAATGGGCCAGAAACAGTGCATCGAGCCCGGGCCAGCAGAGTTCTTCCAGCATGCGCCGGGTATCGTTATTCGAAAGATGACCATGCCGACCGCGAATGCGCTGTTTCAAATCCCAGGGGTAAGGCCCGTCCTGCAGCATCTGCTCATCATGATTTGCTTCCAGCACCAGCACCCTACACTGTTTAAGATGTTCTGTCACCAACCGTGTCGGCATCCCCAGATCTGTTGCAAAACCAATTTTTCCCTCAGCTGATTCTATAGAATACCCGACAGGATTAACAGCGTCATGCGTTGTAGAAAAAGAAGAAATTTCCAGACCCTGAAAATGAAAAGAATCTCCGGCGGAAAACAGGCGAAGATCCTCAATTCGGCCCAACTTCGGCAGCGCCGCGTGGGTCTTGTGATCGATATAGACAGGAAGCTGATAGCGGCGTGCCAGAGGCCCTACTCCGCCGACATGATCATGATGCTCGTGGGTGACCAGTATCGCATCCAGCTGTTCGGCCGCCATGCCAATCGACTGCAGGCGACGGTGAACCTCAATGGCCGAAAGACCGGCATCGATCAGCACGCGATTGCCATCCGCTTCAATAACCGCGCTATTTCCCCGACTGCCGCTGGCCAGTAAACATACCCGCACTTGGAACTGATCCTTTCATCCCCGATGAGCGATGACCTTATACCTAAAATTCGCCCCTGCTGCAAGAACAAAAACCGCAAGAGAAATGGCTACTTAGTCGGGGGAAAATAGTTTTGCAAAACAATCTTTTTAATGTACCCTGCGAATCGTTGGCAAATGAGGTTATAATGTTCAGATGAACACAGGCGAAGACCTGAAAAAAATCACTTCTAAATTGCAGACTCAGGAGGAAATCAATGTCTACCAGAATCGCTATCAATGGATTCGGCCGCATCGGCCGCAACGTTATGCGCGTAGCAAGTCAATCATCGGAAATCGAAGTTGTTGCCATCAACGACCTGACCGACGTTGAAACACTGGGACACCTCTTCAAGTATGATTCAGTTCATGGCATCTTCCCCGGCGATGCCGAAGTCAAGGGTGATGACCTGATCATCAACGGTAAAGCCGTCAAGATTTTCGCCCAGCGTGATCCGGCCCAACTCCCCTGGAAAGATCTCGGCATCGATATCGTCATCGAATCGACCGGCATCTTCACCGACCGCGACAAGGCCGCCATTCATCTCCAGGCTGGCGCCAAACGCGTCATCATCAGCGCCCCGGGGAAAAATGCCGACATCACCATCTGCATGGGTATCAACAATAAAGACTACGATCCGGCCAAGCATCAGATCATCTCCAACGCCTCCTGCACCACCAACTGCCTGGCCCCGGTCGCCAAGGTTCTGCTTGAAGAATTCGGTATCGTCCGCGGCATGATGACCACGATCCACTCCTATACCAATGATCAGCGCATTCTTGACCTGCCGCACAAGGATCTGCGCCGTGCCCGCGCTGCCGCAGTATCGATGATCCCGACCACCACCGGTGCGGCAAAGGCAATGTCGCTGGTCATTCCTGAGCTCAAAGGCAAACTGGACGGCATGGCGATCCGTGTCCCGACCCCGAACGTATCACTGGTCGACCTGGTCGTTGAAACAGAAAAACAGACCAGCATCGAAGAGGTCAACGCCGCCATGAAGAAGGCCTCAGAGACCTCCCTCAAAGGGGTTCTCGACTACACTGAACTGTTGCTGGTTTCCAGGGATTTCAACGGTTCACCGGCTTCATCGACCCTGGACGCTGACAGCACCAACGTCATCGGCGGCAACATGGTCAAGGTTCTCTCCTGGTACGACAATGAATGGGGTTATTCTAACCGCGTCTTTGACCTGGCCTGCTATATCGCCGGCAAGTAAGCAACGGAGCACAAACTACATGTTCAACAAGTTAACTATTGAAGACATCAATGTCAGCGGCAAACGTGTTTTCTGCCGCGTCGATTTCAACGTGCCGATCAATGCCGATGGCGTGATCACTGACGATACACGGATTCAGGCCGCCCTGCCGACCGTTCGCCATCTGCTCGGCCAGGGCGCACGCCTGATTCTGGCCTCACATCTGGGGCGTCCGAAAGGTGCACCAGATCCGGCCTACAGCCTGAAACCGGTCGCCGAACACCTTGGCAAGCTGCTGGGCCAGTCGGTCGGCATGGCCGAGGACTGCGTCGGCGAGGAAGTTGCCACACAAGCTGCGGCACTGAAGGATGGCGAGGTTCTGCTTTTGGAAAACGTCCGTTTTTACAAAGGGGAAACCGACAACGATCCGGCCTTTGCTAAACAGCTTGCTGAGTTGGCTGAAGTTTACGTCAACGATGCCTTCGGTACGGCCCACCGCGCCCACGCCTCGACCGAAGGGGTGGCCCGCCTGCTCAAACCGGCCGTCGCCGGCTTCCTGATGCAGAAAGAGCTGCAGTACCTCGGTGGCGCACTGGCCAATCCGCAGCGGCCATTTATCGCCATCATCGGCGGTGCCAAGGTCAGCGACAAGATACTGGTCATCGAAAGCCTGTTGGAAAAGGTCGATACTATCCTGATCGGCGGCGGAATGGCCTATACCTTCCTTAAGGCTCAAGGCTTCGAGATCGGCAAATCTCTGGTCGAAGAAGACCGTCTCGCCATGGCCAGAGACCTGCTCGATAAAGCCAAGGACAAGGGGGTTGAATTCCTGCTCCCCTCTGATCACAACGTGGCAGAAACCTTTGCCGCTGACAGCCCGGCTCTGATCGCCGTCAACGGTTCGTTCCCGGCAACGGGGATGGGGCTTGACATCGGCCCTGAGTCGATCAAAACCTATCAGGACAAGATCAGAGCGGCGAAGACCGTTCTGTGGAACGGCCCGATGGGCGTCTTCGAATTCGATGCCTTTGCCAAGGGAACCTTCGCCATTGCTGAGGCGCTGGCAGAAACCGACTGCCTGTCGATCATCGGCGGCGGAGACTCCGTCGCAGCGGTCAACAAATCGAACCTGCAGGACAAGATGACCCACATCTCGACCGGCGGTGGAGCATCCCTGGAATTCCTCGAAGGTAAAGCCTTGCCGGGCGTTGTCGCCCTGAACGATAAATAAAGGAGAAGCAATGCGCAAACCAGTCATTGCCGGCAACTGGAAGCTGAATAAGAAACTGGATGAAGCCAGACAACTGGCCCAGGAACTGGTCGACAACGTCAAAGACGTCGCAGATCGTGAAGTCATTATCGCACCCGTTTTCACAGCACTTTCAGCCGTTGCCGAGATTGTCAAATCCAGCAACATCGGGCTTGCCGCCCAGAACTGCTACCCGAGCGGTAGCGGTGCTTTCACCGGTGAAATATCTCCAGAAATGCTTGAAGATTGCGGCTGTAACTACGTAATTCTCGGCCACTCTGAACGCAGACAGCTCATGGGCGAATCGGACGAATTCATCAACCAGAAAGTCCATAAAGCGTTCGAAACAAATCTCCAGGTGATTCTCTGTATCGGAGAAACGCTTGAAGAACGCGAATCGGGACAGATGCTCGACGTCCTGAAAAATCAGGTCACCGGTGGACTCAAAGATATCAGCCATGAGCTGATGAGCAGAGTCATCATCGCCTACGAACCGGTCTGGGCCATCGGCACAGGCGTGACAGCAACAGATGAACAGGCCCAGGAAGCCCACTCCTTTGTACGCGGCCTGATCCAGGGACTGTACTCTCCAGAGATCGCCGCAGCGACAAGAATCCTCTACGGCGGCAGTGTCAAGCCGAACAACGTCGACGGCCTGATGGCGATGGACGACATCGACGGAGCCCTGGTCGGCGGCGCGAGCCTCAAGGCCGAGGACTTCATCCGCATCGTCAAATTTCAGTAACCAATTCAAGTGTGAAAAGGCTCCCAAAACGGGAGCCTTTTTCATTCAGATGTCCACAAAAAGCACGAAAATATCGAAAAAAATCTATAGCCTCGTACCCTCTCGCTACGCTCGTTCAAGACACAAAGAACAACCTGAAACCCTTTTTGCCACAGACACACACAGACAACTGCAGACAAAATCTTTAAAATCTTTTTTACAGGAATTCTGGGGATTCCTGGGATTGAGGGTAAACCCAAAAACAAGAACTGGTCTGTTCTGTATTTTATCAATCCAGCTCTATTGCTCCTGACTTCATCCTGTTTATCCCTTTCATCCCTGTAAAATTAAGCCATTTTTCGGGACTTTTCGTGTCTTTCGTGGACAAATAGATTTCATCCTAAAGAATCAATGAACTCCAGCAGCTCTGCGGTCTTACGCTTCATCAACAACTGATCCCCACGTGATTCGACATTCAGGCGGATCACCGGTTCGGTGTTCGACTGGCGCAGGTTGAAGCGCCACTGCCCCATATCGAGGCTCAAGCCGTCGGTAAAATCTATTCCAAGCGATTCAGACTCATAGCGTTTCTGAACCTCAGCCAGCACGACAGAGGACTCGGCAACGGTTCGGTTGATCTCACCACTGGCCGGATAGGCAGTCATCATGGCATCGACCAGTGCGGACAACGGTTTCCCTTCAATCGACATCAGTTCTATCACCTTAAGCCAGGGGATCATGCCGCTGTCGCAGTAGGCAAAATCACGGAAATAATGGTGGGCACTCATCTCGCCACCGTAGATCGCATTCTCGGCGCGCATCCTCTCCTTGATGAAAGCATGTCCGGTTTTGCTCTGGACGGCAATTCCACCTGATTTTTCCACAACATCCGCAGTGTTCCAGCATAAACGCGGATCATGGATGATCTTCTCACCGGGCTGTGATGCCAGGAACGCCTGGGCAAGCAGACCAACAATATAATAACCCTCTATAAACCGGCCTTTTTCATCAAACAGGAAACAGCGATCAAAATCACCATCCCAGGCAACCCCCAACGCTGCGTTGTTTTCAATGACGGCGTCCCTGGTCAATGAACGGTTCTCAGGCAGAAGCGGATTGGGGATACCATTGGGAAATGTGCCGTCAGGTTCATGACAGATACGAATAAACTCGACCGGCAGAAATTCTTCCAGGGCATCGATAACCGGCCCGGCGCAACCGTTGCCGGCGTTGACGACAATCTTCAATGGTTCAAGCTGACTCGCGTTGACGTAGCCCAGCAGATGCTGAATGTATTCATCGCGGATCGACTGCTGCTCGACACTCCCCTTCCGATCGACATCAACAAAATCTCCCGCTTCCGCCAATTCCTGAATATATCCCAGACCGGTATCGCCGCTGATCGGCTTCGAACCTTCACGGACAAGTTTCATGCCGTTGTAATCGATCGGGTTATGGCTGGCCGTGACCATGATCCCGCCATCAAGGTTCTGACTGAAGGTCGCATGGTAAACCTCTTCAGTCCCGCACAAACCGATATCCAGAACATCAACTCCGCCTTCGGTCAGCCCCTTCATCAATGCATCAGTAAGGGATTCACTGGACAGACGAACGTCCCTGCCGACTGCGACCTTTTTGGGGGAAAGTTCCTGCGCATAGGCCCGACCGATCCGCCAGGCGATATCCTCATTCAACTGATCCGGCAAACGGCCGCGGATATCGTAGGCCTTAAAACAATCAATCTTCATGTATCCCTCACTTATATATTCAAAAACGACTAAAATCTTGAGGCCACGAAAGACACGAAAATCTCGAAAAACAACAAACAGGCACAACCAAAACCAGCCTCACGCCCGTTCGCTGCGCTCTCTCAAGCCGACAAGACATGAAGAGAACCTAAATCTATTTTTTGCCACAGACAACTGCGGACAAAATCTTCAAAATCTTTTTAACAGGGATTCAGGGGATGTTGGGGATTATGGGTACACCTAAAAACAATAACCTGCTTGTTCTGTATTTCATCAATCCAACCGTATTGCCCATCCTGTTTATCCCTTTCATCCCTGTAAATTAAGCTTTTTTCCGTGTCTTCCGTGGAAAATGCTGTTTTGAGCCACAAACACACACAGACAAAGGCAAATCGACCTATCCCCCTGCTCGCTACGCTCCCCTCACCCTATTCTATAGGGGGATTGAGGGGGGGGGCTGTTATTTTTCGCACTTTTCGTGCCTTTCGTGGACAAAAAAGGTTTACCCAGGCTCCCGTCCGTAAACATCATCAAAGCGCACGATATCATCCTCACCAAGGTAACTACCCGACTGAACCTCTATCATTTCAAGCATGATTTTTCCGGGGTTTTCGAGGCGGTGCACTTCACCAAGCGGGATATAGGTCGACTGGTTCTCCGCCAGGAGCAGTGTCTTGTCACCACAGGTGACCTTCGCCGTGCCCCGTACGACAATCCAGTGTTCCGCCCGGTGATGATGCTTCTGCAGAGACAGGCTGGCTCCAGGATTGACGCAGATCCGCTTGACCTGAAAACGGTCACCCGCATCGATTCCTTCGTAGGTTCCCCAGGGACGGTTAACCCGACTGTGCAACTGGGCCTCACCACGCTCCTGCTTTTTGAGCTGCTCCACGATCTTCTTGACATCCTGAACCTGACTTCGGTCGGCTACCAGTACGGCGTCGGCGGTTTCAACAACAACCAGATCCTTGAGGCCGACAGCAGCAATCATTCGCTTGGTCGCATGCAGATAGCAATCGGCTGTATTTTCAAGCAGCACATCCCCCTGAATGACATTCCCGGCAACGTCTTTTTCCTTCACATCCCAGAGGGCCGACCAGGCACCGATGTCATTCCATCCCGCATCAAGGGGGTAGACAACGGCATCAGCAGTCTTCTCCATAACGGCGTAATCAATCGAATCCGAGGGGCACGCCTGAAACAGATCCTTATCTAAACGCAGAAAGTCAAGATCCTTAGTTAAGGACAGAACGGTACGTTCGCATGCCTCAACAATATCAGCTCGGAATGATTTCAGTTCTTCCAGGTAGCGACTGGCCCTGAACATGAACATACCGCTATTCCAGAAATAATCGCCACTCTTCACATAAGATTCGGCAGTCTCCAGATCCGGCTTTTCGACAAACTCGGCAACCGGATAAAGAACAGAATGAACAGTCCCCTTCTCGGCCCGGATGTAGCCATAGCCAGTTTCCGGCTTATCAGGCACGATGCCAAAAGTCACCAGTTGCCCTTGCTCAGCAGCAACAACTGCAGCAGTGACTGCAGCCTGAAAGCTGATTACGTCCTCGATAAGGTGATCGGCAGGCAAAATCAGCAGCAACGGATCGAGGTTTTTCTGAAGAGCATAAAGGGATGCAATAGCAACCGCGGGAGCGGTATTGCGACCGCTGGGTTCAAGGATAATAGCTTCCGGTACCACGCCCATCTGCCTCATCTGCTCAGCCACCATAAAACGGTGAGCATCGTTACAGACAAGTACAGGTTGACCAAGATCGGCTATTCCATCCAGACGCGTGACCGTCTCCTGAATCATGGTCTGTTCCGATGCAAGCGGCAACAATTGTTTCGGATAGAGTTCACGCGACAGCGGCCAGAGCCTCGTTCCAGCCCCACCTGAAAGAATAACCGGCAAAATCATATGAGCCCCCTGAATGATGAAAAAAAGGCAGATTCAACTGTAATTGTCGAACCTGCCCCATATTAAAAACTATTTTGCTGATGAATCAATCTTCTTTGAGCATATAACCTGCGCCGCGAACGGTATGGATCAGCTTCTTTTCAAAATTGCGATCGATCTTGTTACGCAGATAGTTGACGTAAACATCGATGATATTGGTGAAGGAATCGAAGTTATAATCCCAGACATTTTCCGCGATCATCGCCCGGGTCAGAACCTTGTTCGGATTACGCATGAAATACTCCATCAATGCATATTCCTTGGTCGTCAGTTCAATCTCCTGATCACAGCGCCAGACCTTATGTGCAACCGGGTCCAGCTTAAGATCTGCGAAATAGATTTCCGCGCCACGATCAGTCGAACCACGACGAATCAGGGCACGACAACGGGCTACCAGTTCAGCAAAAGCAAACGGCTTGGCCAGGTAATCATCGGCGCCGATATTCAGACCAGCGACCTTGTCATCAACAGTGTCACGCGCAGTCAGACACAGGACAGGGGTCTTAAGCTGTTTTTCACGAATTTCCTTGATAGCGGCAATGCCATCCATTTTCGGCAGCATGACATCCATCAGGATCAAATCAAAAGTGCTGCTTTCAGCCTTGGCGACGCCCTCTTCACCATCGTAGGCGACCTCAACCTCGAATCCTTCTTCGGTCAGGCCACGCTCAATGAAGCTGGCAACTTTTTTCTCATCTTCTACAACCAGAATACGCATTCGCAGTCTCCTTCAAAATGCAATTACCCAAAATTTCGATAACAATTAACTTCACATTTAGATTGCGAACTAAGCGCCTTTCAGGGTGCTGAAAAACGTTATCGAGACAGCAAGTGCAAGGCGAAAATTGTCGAAAAAGCGCAGCTTACATGTGTAAGTGAGCATTTTGAGGCAATTTTCAACACCGCAATTGCAACGCAGATAGTTTTCCAGCAGCCTGATATATAACAGAAAACTTATTAGTGAACCCTAGCAGAGTTAATTAATTAACTCAAGATAAAAGGCAGCTATTCATTACCAAATGCAGATATTTAGAAGAAAAAATGCCAAATCAGATCGAGACGACCTCTCAAAATCAATCCCCTGCCGGAAAATCGCATAATTTCGCGGACCTTCTCACGATAGTCAGTTCGGTAACAGTGAATCTGGCAATGCTTGCAGGCAGGCTTTTCGGCCAACGGGCAGCGGAGGCGTCGCGCTATCGCATATATCAGAAACTCTTGACAGGATTCACAGCAGCTGTATTTTTCAAATTTCTGCAATGAGTCGGGCAACCCGATTATGGGACTACGCGCAGCATCAACATGCTGCTTACGGCAATAATAAGACGTAAACAGAGCGAGGATCCTGAGGTCGTGTATTTCTTTTCGAGTTAATGCCATATAGCTGCAACCTGCTCTTTTTACCCGTAACACTACCAGCCCCGGAAAAAGCAGAAATTGATCGTAATCAAATTCTTAAGAAGTAATTTCACAACTCGACAATTCAAAGAGTCTGTCACCATCGAGAATCTCGATCGTCTTCCCCCGCACCAACAAAATGCCATCGTCTGTCAACTTCCGAAGCGTCCTCGAAAGAGTCTCGCTCGTCGTCCCCAGATTGGACGCAAGCTGGGCCTTGGCAATGGGCAGAACGATCGACCGCCTATTCTCAGCTCCTAGGCTGATCAAGTACCTGGCCAGTCTTGCCGGGACATCCCGAAAGGTCAGATCTTCAATCTGCACGGTGAATTGACGCAGATACCTCGACAGACCGGCAATCATGTTGATAGACAACTGCGAATGAGTATGCAAAAGTTTCAAGAATTCCCGTTTCGGAAAAAAAACAAGTTCAGAAGGCACTAGTGTTTGAGCAAATGCAGGATAACAACCATCGTCAAAGATAGCCGCATCTGCAAAGCTCTGGCAGGGCATGACGATATGAAGGATGCGTTCTTTCCCTTCGGAAGAGAGTTTGAATATCTTTACCCTTCCTTCCCTGACAACATAAAAACCGCTTGCAGCCTCCCCTTCTTCAAAAAGCATCTCACCTTTCCCGAATGTTTTCAGCTTCATGATCGACAGCAGCAGTTCTATATCCTGACTCGACAGCCCGCTGAACAGGGGCAGTTTCAGCAAAAAATCAAATGATGAAGATTCAAATCTGACCATATTTCACACCGTTAAACAAGTCGCTAAAGCTAAAGCTTTCTAATGTTTGGGTAAAAAACATCTACAATCGTTCGGGTTGATATGCTATATAAACGCAATAAAAATTAAATGAAAAGGATCGAACAATGACTTCCATAAAAGTTCTCAAATATTTTCTAGCGGCCACCCTGATATTCATCCCTGCAACAGCCTTCTCACTCGACATCACACTTTCATGGGATGAAAGCCCAAGCAGCTCAGTCACAGGATACTACGTTTACTATCAACAGGGGAGCAACACCCTGCCCCTTTCCGGAACAGATGCGGATCAAGGGGTATCACCAATCGATGTAGGCAGCAGCCTGACTGCAACACTGACCGGCCTTGAAGACGGTGCGATATATTATTTCACCGTTACCGCCTACGACTCCGAGGGAAACGAGAGCAGCTATTCCAATCTTGTCTCCAATGAGCCGGATGACTCAGCAACAGCTGTCGCCAGCACACCGGAGCTACTGTTCCCGGAGAACAACACGACCAATGAACCGGTTTCAACCTCCTTTGAATGGGAGGGGCTGGACGCCAGCTATGATGTTTCCTACCGCCTCGTATACGGAACAAACAGCAGTGAAGTCAGCGCCGCAGGCTCCATACCGGTCTTCCCGAACAATCCACTGAACACACCATCAGCACTGTTGCTCCTCTTCGGCCTGGGGCTGATATTTATGCCATCACTCAAGAGCAAGCTAAAAATCAAGCGCTGGCTCACAGCGTCGATCTGCGCTGCAGTACTGCTTTCTGCCTGTGGTGGCGGAGGCGGGAGCTCATCGGCAAGCAAAACGGTAACGACATCATCCAGTGACGATTCGGTCCTTGTCAGTGTCGATACCGGTTCCGACCTTTACTACTACGTCGATAATCTGAGCAATTCGACGACCTACTACTGGAAGGTTATCGCCATCGATAACAGTGATTCTACTGTCTTCTACGAAAGCGATGTCTATCAGTTCATGACTGAGTCTGAAGAATAAAGCCCAAAGCAGACGAATTGGTCCACGAAAGACACGAAGAGAACCTTAAAGCTGGTTTTGCCACAGACTCACACAGACAAAGGCCGACCTAAGAAGTACACAAATAATTCCGATTCATGCGTCTCTGTGCGAAAATATTTTAGTCTTAGTTTCGGTATCTTCCATGTTTTCCGTGGACAAATATGATTTGCCCTTCGTGAACAACCAGCTATTTCAGATTGATTTCCTCTTCAATGATATACAGAGGCCGCTTCTTGATTTCCTCATAGATCCGGCCAATGTATTCACCGAGAACTCCCAGGCAAATCAACTGCACACCACCAATAAACAAAACAGCAGAGAACAACGAAGCCCAACCGGGGATGACATGTCCGGGGAAGAAAGACTTCATCACCAGGCCGTATATCATGAATACAAAACTCACCAACGCACAGACCAATCCCAGTGCCGAAGAGAGCTTCAGCGGAATCTGTGAAAATGACAGCATTCCATCGATGGCGAACTTGAGCATTTTCTTGAAAGGATACTTGGTTTCACCGGCAAAGCGTTCATGCCGAACGTACCTGACTTCGCCCTGACGAAAACCAACCCAGCTTATCATGCCGCGTACAAAGCGGGCCTGTTCCCGCATCTGGTTGAATTCACGCAACACCTTGCGATCAATGAGCCTGAAGTCACCGGTATCGACGGGAATATGGACAGAAGTCAGTTTTTTCAGGATACGATAAAAGGCTTTAGCCGTGAAAAGCTTGAACCAGCTTTCCCCCTGACGCTCAGCTCTGACACCATAGACGACATCAAACCCCTCTTGCCACTTTTTCATCATCTCCGGGATGACTTCGGGTGGATCCTGCAAATCGGCGTCAATGACAACGACAGCCTCACCTGAGGCATGATCCATACCCGCCGTTATCGCAATCTGATGGCCAAAGTTCCTCGAGAAACTGAGCAATTTGACCCTGGAATCACGCTTGCAGATTTCTCTGGCCATTGGCAGGGTCTGATCACGGCTGCCATCATTGACCAGGATGATTTCGTAGTTACTGGAACAGCCACTCATCACCTCGGTCAGGCGTTGATACATTGCGGCGATGACCAGTTCTTCATTATATAAAGGAACGACTACACTAATTTCCGTATTCACACTGACCTCCGGAAGAGATTTTAACTCGTTGCCAACCAGAAACCTCGGTGGGCAACGCATAGCCCTGTTTTAACCAGAGCAACTATTGATGAGGTGGACACATAGCAACAAAGCGGCGAAGAACACCCCATTCAAACAGGCTGAAATTGATCAAGATAAAAGAAATGCAGGATAGAGATGATAACTCATTCGATCTGAAACAAACCATGCTTTTTCAAAAGATCATAAAAAGTCGGCCGACTGACCGACAAGGCTTCTGCAGCACGCTGAACATTCCCCTCACACTCATCCATAACCTGTTGAAGCATCGCATGTTCAAGCTGATAGCGTGCCTCTTTCAGGGTCATGCCCTGAAACTGCAACCCTGCCTGTAGCTGCGCATCCATGCCAGCAGACTGAGCATCTGCAGTATACTTCTCAGTAAAGCCAAGATCCCATGCTTCGATAATCGGGTTTTCAGCCATGACGATTGCCCGCTTGACCTTGTTCTCAAGCTCACGGACATTGCCGGGCCAGGCGTGCTCACACAGATACTTCAACGATTCCAGGCTGAAACCTCTGATTTTCTTACCAAACTCCTGACTGTAGCGCTGCAGAAACAGGTTTGCCAACAGCTCGATATCATCCCCCCGGTCACGCAACGGTGGCAACTCAAGCGAAATGACCCCCAGACGATAATAGAGGTCCTCCCGGAACGATCCGTTCTTGATCGCTGCTTCAATATCGATGTTCGTCGCAGCGACGACACGCACATCAACGGGGATATCTTCTCGCCCACCGACCCGCTGGATCGTCTTCTCCTGAAGGAAGCGCAGCAGCTTGACCTGCAGCAAAGGCGGCATTTCCCCAATCTCATCAAGAAACAGGGTTCCTCCCGCCGCATACTCGACCTTCCCCTGAACTCTATTCTGAGCTCCGGTGAAAGCCCCCTTT
This sequence comes from Geopsychrobacteraceae bacterium, assembly GCA_963677215.1. Taxonomy (GTDB): domain Bacteria; phylum Desulfobacterota; class Desulfuromonadia; order Desulfuromonadales; family Geopsychrobacteraceae. Next base: position 3,175,161 of record OY781919.1, on the reverse strand, counting down.
TCATGACCAAACAGTTCCGACTCCAGCAGGTTCTCGGGGATCGCCCCGCAGTTGATCGCGATGAAATTCCCCTCGGCACGTATGCCACGATTATGAATCGCCCTGGCGACAACCTCCTTGCCGGTCCCGCTCTCACCAAGAATCAAGACAGGGACATCGATAGACGCAACCTTCTTGATCGTAGAAAAAACGGACTGCATCTGCTGACACTGACCGAAGATATCAGAAAAACCTGCGGATGTTGTTTTTTCAGCCTGCAATTTCCGGTTTTCGGTTTCAAGCTCCGCCACATGAAAGGCGCGTGACAGGATGATCTTCAGTTCGTCAAGATTGATCGGCTTGTGATAAAAATCGTAGGCGCCCATGCCAACAGCTGTGATAGCGTTAGAGTGATCCTCATTGCCGGACAGGACAATCACCTTTGTCGCAGGACGCTGCTGAAGCATCTGTTCGAGACAACGCAACCCCTCAGTCGCGCCATCAATGTCGGGAGGCAAGCCGAGATCAAGAGTGACGACATCGGGAGTATGCTGAGAAAACAATTCCATCGCCTCGGCAACCGACTCCGCCAACAGGATACGATAATCCTTGGCCAATCCCCATTTCAGCTGTTTACGGATTTCATGGTTGTCATCAACAATCAGTAGTTTCTTCACACCCGCTCCAATTCGTCACCGAAAATAGCACAAAAGCATTATGTCCATAGAAAACACGGAATTCACTGAAGATCAACCCTATCTGTCCACGAAAGACACGAAAAGCACGAAGATAACCTTAAATCTGTTTTAGCCACAGACTCACACAGACAAATGCAGACAAAATCTTCAAAACCTTTTTAACAGGGATTCAGGGGATGTTGGGGATTATGGACACACCTAAAAACAAGAACCTATCTGTTCTGTCTTTCACCAATTCAGTCCCGTCTCTTCTGACTTCATCCTGTCTATCCCTTTCATCCCTGTAAATTAAGCTTTTTTCGGACCTTTCGTGCTTTTCGTGGACAAAGGCTGACTAAAGGCCCGTTGCCTTAAATAGCAAATATTTACGATTATTGCTTTTCTCTATGCCTTTGTGCGAAACAGATTTTGATCTAAATTTCCGTGTCTTCCGTGTTTTCCGTGGACGCGTCTCTAAGATTTTCAATCTGCAACAGGCAACAAAATCCGGAAGGTACTCCCCTTCCCTACCGCACTGCTGACAATTATCTCACCACCATGCGACTCTATAATCTGACGGCATTGATAGAGCCCGATACCGAAACCATGCTTCTTGGTCGTCTGAAATGGCGTAAACAGCTTTTCTTCAATAAACTCCTGAGTCATGCCACAACCAGAGTCGCTCACTGCCACAAAAGCCTTATCCTGATCAACTCCATAGCTCACCAGAACAGCGACACCGGCTGGAGATGCTTCAATCGCATTGACCAGCAGGTTCATCAGGACCTTGTAGATTTCCTCATTATCAGCCGCGATGCTCACCGGGTCACCCGACACAGAGATATTGCCCCTGACTGTGTCCACGGCATCGACAACAACAGTCTCCAGCTGAACACGAGCAATGGCCAGGCTCGGCTTTTCTTTCAGATTCTTCAAGCGGGCGATCAGGCCGTTCATATTCCTGACGGTATTGCCGATCGTCTCGAGCATATCCTCCTGGAACTCAGGATCGTCTATATAATCTTTTGCGTTATCAAGCATCAGCGAGAGACCGGAGACCTGATTCTTCAGATCGTGCAGGACAAAGGTCGAAACCTTGCCGATAGCAGCCATCTCCCGACTGGCCGTCAACTGTTCAGACAACCTCAAGCCGTGAATGATCGCAATCGATTGCCTGGCCAGCATCTTGAGCAGATCATAGTCCTCATAGGTCAGGTCCTCCCGATTGATCTGATCCCCCAGCGCAACAAAACCATAGAGTTCTTCTTCAAAAAACATCGGCACAATCAGAAATACCCCCGTGTCCCGGAAGGTATGGATCATCGAATCTTCTAGCGCCGGGTTCTCATCACGCAGATTGATAATCCAACTGCGTTCCTGCAGCAGGCGAATAAGCGGATCGTCACCAATGAACGGACGCCAGTCGCGGGGGAAATTGAAAGCGACCACATGGTTAAAGTCACCGGTTTCAAAATCGCGCAGGTAAAGGGCCGACCCTTTGCACGCGAGAGGATCACAGAACAGCTCTAGAATCGCTTTCTGAACCTCGGCCAAGGAACTCCCCTCCCCGACCTTGGCGGCGAAGCGCTGCCACTCCTGACGATAATCGTATTTAGCCTGGAAAAAGTTTTTATGAAAAACCACCTTCAGCTTACGCCTGAGCTGTTCCGACAGGAAAACGCAACACAGGCCAGCGGCACCGGCAATCAGCAGGATATAAATAACCGTCTTATAATCAGCGACCTGCAGATAGCGTAACCCTTCGCCCAGAATGCCAAGGATGATCAGATAACTGCCGACAATCAGCAGCACAAAAGAGCGATGAGCGATCCCCCGCGAGATGGAAAACCGCGCAGCAGAACGATCGCGGAAAAATCGAGAGTAAAAAATCAGGGCACAGGCAAGAATAATAAAGAAAGAACGGAAACCGATATGCTCAAGGTTCAACGATCGGTAAAGCAGGCTCTGGCTGAAATAGAGCGCAAAAGTCGCCCCCAACAAACCCGAACCAACGACTTCCGTTTTTATACTCCAGCGTTGCAAAGAATGGATCGAGGCGTAGCTTCGTTCGAGCTGAACGAGCCCGGCAATAAAATAGACCATCAGCAGAACATAAAAATAGAAACCGGCAGAGGTCAGAAAAAGGGTCTTTTCCTGCAGAAAGTCAGGCGAGAAAACAAACGAGTCAACAGTAGATACCAGGGCAGCAACAAACAGCATAACAGCAACCACCGCCGCCCCCCAGAATCCGGGACCTCGATAGATACCAGAGTTATCCCTGAAGGTCGTTTTGGTGTAAAAATAAAAGCAGACAGCGGTTAAAACTTCAAAGACCTGAGCCGCTTTCCGTATCGTCCAGACATCCGAAACATTCACCAAAGCCAGATAATCCAAAATACCCAGAGTCGTGCAAGATATCAGCGCCAAACACAGAAAAAGCGTCGAAACAAGATACTTTCGCCTCAACAGAACCGCCACACCGCAGAACAGGGTAGCCAGAGAAGAAAGCCAGATCAGGATATTCAGAATCATAGGCACCGTGAAATCAGGAATGGAAACTCACACGAACATTTGTAATTCAAAACAGTTTATCATCCACGAAAGACACGAAAAGCTCGAAATTGATAAAAGCACAAAGAAAAACCGGAACCTTATTTGCCAAAGACACACACGGACAACTGCAGACAAAACTGATATAAAACCTCAAAATTACCCCCTGCTCGCCTTGCTCACTTCCCCCCTATTTTATAGGGCGGATCGAGGGGGGTCTTTTCGAACCTTTCGTGTCTTCGTGGACCAAAAAATGATTTTAATAACTCTACCACTGTAACAGACCTACATCATAGAGGAATCTCGGTATCAATTCCCCCACCAAGCCCCATCAACTGCTCCCTCAGAGCAGCTTTCGCCCCTGCATCACCATGAACCAGGTAGATCTTTTCCGGTTTATGGCGCATCCGCTTGACGAAATTGACAAGATTACGCTGATCTGCATGCGCTGAATAACCAGGAAGGGTGTGAACCTTGGCAGCGATAGAGTAACGCTGACCATCCAGCACGACAAAACCACCCTTGGGGCCATAGGTCTGGATATCACGTCCGGGTGTTCCTTCAGCTTGGTAACCGACATACAGGACATCGGTCCTGGAATCGGCCAACAGAGCCTTCAGGTAATTGACGATCCGGCCGCCGTTACACATCCCGCTCCCGGCAATGACGATACAGGGCCAGGCCGTTTTCTTGAGATAGGCAACCGTCTGCAGATGCTCTTCATGAGAGCCGATAGTAGTCATCTGCTCAAACGACAATGGATGCCGACCCTGGCGCAGGCGCTTTTTGGCCTCGGCATCCCAAAATGGCTGCAACTGCCGATAGGCATCGGTAAATTGAGTAGCCAGCGGCGAATCGACGACAATTTCAAGCTCATTCCAGGGCAAGCCAGCAGCAGCATCTTGCCGACGCAGATCGAAAATCAGCCCTTCGAGCTCATAAAGCAGCTCCTGAGTTCTGCCGATGCTAAACGCAGGGATGAGGATCACGCCACGGTTCAGCAGAGAACGCTGAATGACCATTTGTAATTGTTGCCGGCGCTGACGCCTTCCGTCGTGACAACGGTCGCCGTAGGTGCTTTCAAGCACCAGGACATCGGCCCGGTAGGGTGATTGTGGTGCAGGTAACAACGGTGCATAGGGAGCGCCAAGGTCGCCGGAAAACACGAATCTTTTGCCGGCAACATCGCACTCAACATAGGCCGAACCCAGGATATGCCCGGCCGGTTGCAGCTTCACTCGCAGTTCACCTTCTGGCAAGGGAAGAGAAAACCATGCCTTATAAGGGAGGGGAACTATGAGCTCCTTGATACGCTGAATGAACTTCTCAATCAAAGAACGATCACGGGTAAAACCGATTCGCACCGCATCTTCCAGCATCAACGGCAAAAGTACAGCCGATGCTTCGGAACAGTAGATCGGCCCCTTGAAACCCGCCGCCAGAAGATAGGGAATCCGCCCGACATGGTCGATATGGACGTGGGTCACAACCAAAGCGCGGATGTGGTCAACCGGGAAATCAATCTCAGCAGAAGAGACCTCCCCCTCCTGCATGATGCCGCAATCGATCAGAATGGAATTTTGTGCATTAATCCGCAGTTCATGACAGGAACCGGTCACACCACGAGTAGCGCCGTGAAAAATGATATCAGGATAATTCAAGTGCCCCTCCCCAGCAAGACAGTCGATCAAATCAAGTGTTGCCACAGATGAACGCTAATAAAACCAACAAACTTTATTAGACAAGATCAACGGGATAAAATCTGATCATTAAAAAATATCCACGGAATACACAGAAATCACGGAATTAAAATCAAAGACTATTTCAGTCACAGATACACACTGATAAAGACAGATTTTCTATTGTCAAAATATTAGGCAGCTACTTTTCTAACCGAACTCTGCGTCTCTGCGCGAGATCGATTTTAAACTAATTTTCAATGTCTTCCGTGTTTTCCGTGGACAAAGCCGTACATATTTGATATTTTAGCCGTATTCAAAACTGAAGCAAAAGGACAACAGATGCCAAGCAGAAAACTAACCATACGTCTTCCAGAAGAAGATATAAATTTTGCGAAAAATTATGCTGCTCAGCATGGCATCACTCTGACCGAGTTGGTCGACGCATATTTCAAGAGGCTTCGAAACCAGCAGTCAGAAGAACTCCATCCGGATATTTTACGTTTTTCCGGCATCATCCCGGAGAGCGACAATAACCATGAAGAATATCTGAGCGGGCAGGAAGATAAGCATCGATGAAACTAATGCTTGATTTAAACGTGATACTTGATGTTGTGCAAAAACGGCAACCACACTATCCCGCATCAGCTGAGATCCTCAATATTGCATTAAAAAAGCAATGTGGCGTTGTACCTTCACATGCCATAACAACCTTGCACTATCTGGTCTCAAAACATGCCGATAAGACAACAGCCAACGATCTTCTCGACTGGCTACTTCAGAACTTTTCAATAGCGGCAACAAGTAAAGAGACATTCCTTCTAGCTCGTCAATCCAACATGCCGGATTTTGAAGATGCCGTCGTCAGCGCAAGCGCCCAGGAACAGAATTGTCACTTCATCATAACTAGAAACAGAAAAGATTTTTTAAATTCAAAGATCCAGGCCCTGACTCCAGCGGAATTCCTCGCACTGCAATTTAATTAAAATTTTGAAGAAAATCTATAGTGCCCTCTGCGCGAAACAGCTTTAATTGCCAGTCTCGATAATTTTACAGATACTTACGCAGCGCACCCTCCTGACTGATACAATCGACGTGCCGATGTTGATCAGCATGCAAAAATGACCCACTTACGGGGATAATCGGCGTCCAAAATTGACCCACCTCAGCATTGTCCTCCAAGCTCTCTGAAATTTCAGAGAGAGGAGCTTTTTGCAGGAGATGCTGACCGTGGAAACCATTGCTAAAATCCGACGTGCCTACCACCGGGACAAGAAGCCGTTAAGGCAGATCGCCCGGGAGATGAACCTGTCCCGCAATACCGTTCGTAAGATCATCCGTTCCGAGAAGACAGAGCAGTACTACGAACGCAAAACCCAGCCGCGCCCGAAGCTGGAGCCGTTTAAAGATCAGCTGATCGCCGCCCTGAAAGAGGATCAGGAGAAGCCGACGAAGCAGCGACGTACGGCTTTGCTGCTGTTCGAGATGTTGCAGCACGCTGGCTTTGAGGGCGGATATGACACGGTGCGGCGATTCGTCAAGTCTTGGCGCGATGAGGGCTCTCAGGCTAAAGCCTACATTCCACTGGCTTTTGCTCCGGGCGAAGCGTTTCAGTTCGACTGGGGCTATGAGCAGATCGAGCTGGGAGGAGCGAACGTCAAGATCAAGGTGGCCCACTTCCGTCTTTGCCATAGCCGTGCGCCCTTTTGCGTGGCCTATATGCGCGAGACCCTGGAGATGATTCTTGATGCCCATGTCCAGGCGTTCTCGTTCTATGGCGGCGTCTGCCGCAAGGGAATCTACGACAATCTGAAGACGGTGGTCAGCAAAGTGCTGGTCGGCAAAAATCGGATCTTCAATCGCCGTTTTCAGACTCTGGCATCCCACTACCTGTTCGAGCCGGTCGCTTGCACGCCCGCCGCAGGCTGGGAGAAGGGACAGGTTGAACGACAGGTCGGAGTTGTCCGTCAGCGCCTGTTCGGCAAGCGGCGCAAGTTTGCCGATCTGGAGGAATTGAACCAGTGGCTACGGGATGAGTGCAGGATGTTGGCGGCGACGACAAGACATCCCGATGATCCGGAACGGACAGTGGCCGAGGTCGCCGAGCAGGAACGCGAATCGCTGGTTCATACTCCGGTCTCCTTCGATGCTCATCGGGAGAGCACGGCCAGAGTTGCACCGACCTCACTGGTCACCTTCGACCGCAACCGCTACAGCGTTGAAGCCTTCTACGTCGGCAAGATCGTTACAGTGCGCGCCTATGTCGACCGAATCTCATTCCTTTACGACGGAAAGCTGATCGGCCTGCATAGCAGACAGTACGGCCGTGATAAGACAATCTACATCCCCTGGCACTATCTCGATATCCTCAAGCAGAAGCCGGGTGCGCTGCGCAACGGAGCACCGTTTCGCAACTGGGACCTGCCGCAATCCCTGCAGAAGGCACAGGAACGCCTGGGACGCATCGATGATGGAGACCGGCAATTCGTCGGCATCCTTGCGGCTATCCCGCGTTATGGGATTAATGCCGTCGAGCAAGCCTGCAAGGAAGCTCTGCTGGCCAGAACCATTAGCCGTGACCTGGTGCTGAATATCCTGTCACGAGTAGAGGACCCGCAGACTGAGACAAGTAGCCTGGCGCCGGCTCATCTGCCGCAATTGAACCTGTCCCCGACCGCTGACTGCGAACGCTACAACCGCCTTCTCTCAGGAGGTCGCCGTGCTTCGTGACCAACTGCTGACGTCCTTGAAAGAGCTCAAACTGCACGGCATGCGCAGCGTCCTTGATGAGGTGCTGGTCAACGGCACCCGGCAGAAGAGCATTCCAGAGAGAATCCTTCTGGAGCTGCTTCAGGCGGAACAGGCTGAACGCAAGATGCGCAGTATCCGCTATCGAATGGTGCAGGCAAAGTTCCCTGTCGCCAAGGATCTGGATCAATTCGACTTCAACATTTCTCCGGTCAATGAAACTCAGGTCAGAACTTTGTACGAAGGACAGTTCCTGGAGGATCAGTGTAACGTCATTCTCGTTGGCGGGACTGGAACAGGCAAAACCCATCTGGCGATAGCCATCGCCAGGAAGATCGTTCGTAGCGGCAAGCGCTGCCGCTACTTCAACCTGGTTGATCTGGTCAATCAACTGGAGCAGGAGAAGCTGAGCGGCCAAGGCGGAAAGCTCGCTACCAGTCTGGCAAGGCTCGATCTGGTCGTTCTCGACGAGCTCGGCTACCTGCCGTTCTCTAAGAGCGGCGGCCAACTGCTGTTTCACCTGATCTCAAAGCTCTACGAGCAGACCTCTCTGCTGATCACAACCAACCTGACCTTCGGTGAATGGCCACAGATCTTCGGCGACGGCAAGATGACAACAGCACTGCTCGACCGGGTAACACACCACTGTGAGATTATCGAAACGGGGAATGATAGCTGGAGAATCAGAACCAGGAATAACGACCAGAATTAACCCGCTGGGGTGGGTCAAAATTGGACGCCGATGGTGGGTCAATTTTCAATGCTGATTGACATGCCGAACCAACACCATGAAGATATGAAGTTTGCCGGCTAGCAGCCATATCACACAACTTGTCCGACGCACCAATGGCAGAAGCAAAAGATTTCAACATAGAATCGGCACAAGCGAACAGCTTCTCAGTATCCAGACCCATCCGGATTAGGATTGCAGGTGCCATATCCAGGACATATCCCCTCCTCTGCGGATGAACGACCCGCCCCAGAGCATCGATCAATTCCAGATAGTCGTCGAACCAAAACGGAACAGATGCCGTCAATGTTTCAGAACTTTATGTGGTTGTCCTATTGATACACCGAAAAAAACATGTGACAGACGATGATATAAGTATTATTAATCAAACTGGCAAACAGACGTATTATGGCCTTAAAGTTTCCGTAACAACATAGCATCAAGTGCTAACAACCAAGTTTTTGCTTTTAAAACCTTAAGCTACCAAAGGTTGCTGGTGTGAATTATGGAACAGATCAAAAGTTTTAAAAAAAAGTTAAGGTACAGACTCATTAAACACTATCTATCCGGGCGCTTTAGTCAAAAAGATGCATATCTCCTAACTTCATCACCTCGTTCAGGTAGCACCCTCCTCGGACAAGTTTTGGGAGCGATTCCAGATGCTTGCACTCTTTTTGAACCATTACATTTAGAAAATGTCCCTGAATCAAAAGCCGCCGGTTTCTCCTGGAGAACGTATATGCCACGGGAGAAAGATTGGCCAGAAGGAGAAAAGTTTCTCAAACGTGTATTTGAGGGAAGAATAGTAAATGAATGGACTGCCAGAGAAATTACATTCCAACAAGCATTCAAATCCCAAAGACTAGTTGTTAAATTTGTTCGAGCGAATCGGTTATTGCCATGGATATGCAATAAATTTGCTATACCTTCACCAATATTGCTTTTACGTCATCCATGTGCGGTAATTTCATCACAATTGAATTATGGTTGGAAAAATGCAAACCGTCCCGACATACCATTATTCCTAAAAGAATATCCAAGATTTCAAACAGCTCTTTCTGAAACAGAAGGAGATGTAGAATTTCTTGCGGCACTGTGGGCACTAGACCAACTTCCAGCTCTAATGGAGCAAGGCGTTCATCCGTGGACAACCATCACATACGAAGAACTTATACTCCACCCAGAGAGAACATTATTAAAGATCTCAGAAAAATGGAACATTAAAATTGACACCAAATACGCATTATCTATGTTGAAAAAACCATCCAGTGTAGTTAGCTCATCAGGAATAAGTGGCATCAATGGATGGAAGGAAATAATGTCCGAAGATCAAATTTACCGAATAATTAAAACAGTAAATTCATTTGGCCTTTCTTTTTACTCTGAGAATAACGAAGCCGAATATAGCAAGTTGTATAGCGAGGATCTGGCTAAATGCATTCAAACAGCAGGAACAGGAAATTCAGCATAAATCGCTCTTAAGTTTCAAAAAACAGGTGCCCAAATATCCAACAACACAAGACTTAACCCATGGCCAATGGATCAACATTCCGTTAGCAATCCTAACGACACCGTCGATAACGCCCTCCCCCCTTTTTTTGGGGAGGGGGGGGAGGACTAACTGACACAACACTAAAACTGATTTTTCTCACATCTGAATCGGCAGAGATGCCAAAATCACACAATTGATATTTCTAAATCAGTTCAATCGCAGCTCTGGTGGAGGAGCCAATGAGTCAGCAGCCCCCCCCCCAAGAGAGGCGCCTATCTCAACTAGATAACCATTAGCATTAACATCGCCATTTGAATCTACAACATAAAGATAGGCAGCATCATTTACAGTAAACGCACCTGCATTAACATTCACAGTGATTGATGTGTCTGACCAAGATAATGGGATCTGTATATCGCATGATGTGCGACTTGCCCATGTAGCCGAATCACAAAGTTCTACACGAGCCTGTGTTCCACTTTGGATAAATATGTCATCCATCCAATGAGTCTGAGCTGAAATGCCGTTCCCAATCCAGTTCTGAAAGATATACCAAGAATAGGAGTGCCCCGCAGTAGACCAGTTTGACACACTCGCTCTAGAGTGAGACCTTCTTGTTGAACCAGGGGTATAAAGCCCTTGCGTATAGTTTCCGTCCCCCCCAGAAGTTGATGATGTGTGCATCACCATCTCTATCCGATACCAAACATTATCACTTGCCGGAAAGTTCCCACCATAATCACAGGTGCCGCCGTCACTACAACTCGTTGTTGTGTTGCGAGTAAAAATCTGATATCCAGTTCCATTATTCCAGTTAAACCAAGTCTGCTCATAAGCGTGATCAACAACATCATTAATTTCAGAAATCCGCAGCATTTTCCACTGTCCGGCGTCCGTAACCGTTCTACGTACCCACCAACTCATATATAAGTCAGAATCTGGGCCAACTTCTTGACCGTTAAATCTTATATCACTGCCTGCAGTGCCTGCTCCTGGCACAACAGAAGCTTTTAAGGACTTACTACCACTGCGAGCCTGATCTGACGCATAAACCATATCAAGGTATGCTTGACCAACAGTCCACCCCGCTTTAGAAAAAGAACTACCTACAGTCCCCGCCTCTATATTAGATCCGGTCCACTCATAACTGAGCAGGTTTGAACCAAAGCCAGAACCTGAAATAATGATTGATTGATTGTTACCAATATCTCCACTGACACTTGTAATAGAAGCAAAAGTTTGATTTGGTAATAAAAAAAATGATGCGAAAAAAGAAATGATTAGGGCTGTCTTAAGATGGAATTGATTTGCACACATAAGCATACTCCTTTACTTTTCATTTATTATACACCCATAGCACACATACAAATCTAAGTAAAAGAGTTTTAATCATTTTTTCATGGAATTACTCTTGATATGAGCGATCAAGCTATTACCCATCTTAGCCCAGCTTTGAGAAAGTTCACTTTTTAACGCAGACATATCCGAGCGCAAACATTCAATATTATTAACGCATTTCATTATTGAAGCCGAAATATCATCTGCCGAATTATTCGTAAATACTACACCTTTATAAAAATAGCTCCTTAAGGCCGTGGTATCTGAAAGGACAAGAGGCTTTCCTAAGGAAACTGCTTCATATGCCCCACAAACCAGACAGTCCTCTCTTGTTGTTAGATCTACAACAATATCAGCTTTCGCAAGTAGGTTAAAATAGTCCCTTTCAGGTAAGAAATCAGTAAAGCGAACGGTATTTTTATACTTTTCATAAACATCATTTTCAACTTTAGTGAGCTTACCAGTGACAAATAGCTTAATAGTATTTGATAAAATCTCTGAACACTTCAAAAATTCGGAGTAAGGTTCATCAACACCAAATGTTGATATCAACACAACAACGACATCCTTACCAATAATTTCTTTATTAATAACGTCAACATTTAATTCAGGAATCTTATCAGGAAGAACAAACGAACATCCAGAATATGAGTTTACTATGCTTGCTAAATTAGAATTTGTCACAATAGTCAAGTTCGAATTCTTAACAATATATTTATTTAAGAATTTCAACATACCAAGTATCTTATCTTCTGGAGAAATTCCGGCATTATGCGTATCAACTATCAGATAGTATCCGAATATTGGTTTCAAAAAACAAACCAAAAAAGAAAGAACTATTGATGGATTTTGAACGATTAATACAGATGGCCGTTTCTCCAATAGAGTCTTAATTGTCTTGACAGATAAAGAAATATACTTAATTAAGCGAGGACTATCAGACTCATAGATATAAAGTTCAGATTTTAGAAATTTACTCAAACTTAGAGTTCTCTGGTGCCGCTCCCAGGCGATCCATATTACTTTTTTAATAGACAAATTTTATCCTTCTTCAATATTTGATAAAAGATCAAAATAAATATAAGCCTTGAAAACAGAAGAAAGTATTTAGCGTCAGCACATATTCACGACGTTAAATCTATAACTTTTATAAGGATAGAACAACCACATATAAATTATCACCACTTTATATTAATTATCTTTTTAAACTACTCATAGAAATAAATATTTTTTTTAATGGTGTAGAAAATTGCCTTTCAATACAAAAATGTATAACCAACGAAACATTAATCATCACAATAACAGTTATAACAATCATAACCTTTTCTGGAATATAGCCTATACAGGAATCTATCAATGCCTTTCCAGCTAGATTATGAATTAAGTATAATGGATATGTTAAGCATCCAATAATAATTAACAAATTATTATCTTTAAATTTTATTTTTCCAATACAAATAAAATACATGATAAAATACATGATAAAAACAATAAAAACAGAAACTGACTTTTCAATTACTGATGGATCAGTCATGAAACCATCAGCCTGAATATAAGCCCTGATACAGGACAATATTAAAGAAGAATAAAGAATAAAATAATTATAAATAGCTTTACCGTTAGCTTGAATCAAATAAAAAGAAATTCCCGCAATAAAAAATGAGGAATATGTTGGAGTTATAAACCACCCTAAAAAGAAAGGCTGTTTAAAAATTGTATAAATTACAACTAACCCTAGCCATACGCTCAGCCAAATACGAATCTTTTGAAAAAAATCAAAAGCTAACAGAAAAAATACACATGCATAGAATTTTAGTTCAACCTTCAAAGTCCAATAAACACCATCGACATTATCAAAGCCTAAGTACTCATTTAGTAAAGTAAAGTTTGCCAAAACATGAAGTAAACTATATCTCTCGCCAGAAAAAAAATACAAACAAAGAACAGTAAACAGAATACAAGCCCAAAGTGCAGGGTATAAACGAACGAACCTAGATATGGCAAATTGAATCGCTGATCTATTACTAGCAGATAACATTATCACATAACCGCTAATTATAAAAAACAGAGGCACACCCAAATACCCATAATCCGTTATATGACTTATCAGTGGATAAGCATTAGTATCAGGCCTGGAAATATAATGATAAAAGACCACAGATAACGCCGCAAAAAATCTAACTAAATCAAGGGCAACGATTCTCCTCTCCATCACAAACCTCTATCCATTCGCTAAAATATCTTCGATTATTTTCTGACAATTAGAAAAAATATTCGAAAGAGACAGAGCTAGACCGGCAGCAATCCACCAATAAATTTCATACAAGTCATGACCAAAAACACCAAGACACATTCTCACAAAAATCATTACCAATGTAGATATGCATACAGCTTCAATTAATTTTAAATTAGCAATAACATTACCTAAGCAAACATTCCCATGATGCTGAGAATTTATTTCATCAATAAGAGCTCTAGTTTTTTTTCTTGTTGACAATAACGATTTAGATATTGTTAAGACTAAATAGAAAAAAGCCAAAAAACCCTGAATACCAATTTCAGATAATATTTGTGTATATAAATTATGTGTTTCTTGAGCATTCCTTCCTGATTTAGCTTGTATAACTTTAAAGCACCCCATCCCGACACCGTAAGGTTGTTCTAAAAATACATATATTGAATCCTTAAGCAAACCTATTCTTTTCTCAGTTGAACGACCTTCTACCTCCTGACCAGTAAATGAAGATTCAAAACGCATCTTATACTGGGCAGGAGCAAAAACTATAATTGAAACAACGATCACTAAAATAAATGCCAACATCCCTAACTTTCTTTTTGTTGACAAAAATAAAATCAACAAAAATATGCTAGTAGCAATATACCCCGTTCGAGATCCTGTAAAAATTATAATGTTTATAGAAAAAACAACTTGCACCAAAAAAAGGACTAACCAATATTTCTTAACAACACCAGTTAAGTACCAAAGATATGGAAGCAATGAAACCGTCTTACCAGATAATGAGTTCGGATGACCAAACATTGTACCAACTGCACCATACAAACGCATTACACCTTGATTCTCCCACACCATAGATCCGGTTATCTTACCAAGAAATGCTTCCTGGCCTATTTTAAAAAAACTAAAAAACGTACTTGTTAAAAAGAAACTAAGATCTCTTGGAGTTTTTATAAAAGCTGCCATAAATAAAGTCATAGCCGCTAGCTTTACGACCCTATTAAAAAAAACATTCCATGAAACAGAAATATCTATTGATAGAACAAGACTAATAATCAGTGTCAAAAAATAAAAAAATATTGCCTTTAATATTTTTTTATTTTCATATTTAGATTTTATTTGTGAATCTATACTATTTAAAGCTAAAGCACATAATATGGCTGCAATTATAAATTCGAACCTAATCGTTCCTAAAATAGAAACTCTCTTGTTTAACTCAAGCCACCAAGTCAAGACATATATATTAAAGAATATAGTTAGGAAAATATTTGTATTTTGATATTTAAATAATTTATTTTTCATTTTCAGTCATTATTTGAAAAAATCATGAAATTCTTAATAAAATCATTAAATAGCTTCATATATCTGAACTTATTGAACCTTACGGCTCCCGCAAAGTGTGCTATAACAGCATTATCCTTCAAGTCCCTGTAAGAACGCCAACCTGAGCCAACGTACACATCCCGTAATGAATCTATGTTTACAGGATTCTTTCTAGTCGCCATAATAATCGACCAGAGAGCTTGCTCAATCTCCCATGAGTAAAAAAGCGAAGAATCGTAATCTCTTATTTTTTTAAAAATCCTAACCAATTCTTCCTGTGCAACATGCCCACCGATACCAATTGTCCCAGAACTAAAGTTCGCAACATCCAAACTCTTGAATTCAAATCCCATGTTATGAAAATCTGCCGAACGGGCATTACTCCCCTCTCCATAAAAATCATGGGTGTATTCGGACTTTAACCAGTTAACAATGAATTCAGGATTCCTTAGAAAAAGGATATCTGAATCAATAATGACCACTTTTGAACCATTCAAACGAAAGATTACATTTAAAAATTTCAGGTAAACAATCTTGACTGACGTATGTTTGAAGTAATCGTCTCTGTTAGGGAGCAAGTCAGCCAATTCTGGTGACACAAAGTTATCAATACATTCAAACATGTCATCCTGAGAATATATTTCAACACCGGGCAAATGGGACCTTATTTCATTTTCATATTTTTCAGTTAATGTTCCGTCACTTTGCACGACAACTCTTACATCATTATAAAATCGCAAAAATGATTTGATTGCTGCCAAATATTGCCTACTGGCGTTATTACCGATTGCGCAATATATAACTGATTCTGATGAAGGGTTTGTCGTTATCTTTGCGGTTTTTGTAATTTCACGGAACAGAAAATTAGCATTTTTCTGCATATAACGATTATATAAACGGTTTATTCGTTCTCTAGTTATGATCATATTCTTTGCCCTAAAATGCAGTCATAAACATTACGGTAAGCATGATACATTGACATGCTCGAATATTCTCGCTTCATTGCATTCCAAGCATTATCACAATATTTGTCACAATCGACCTTAGAATTGACCAATTGCATGATACCTGCACACAAAGCATCGATATCGTCAACCGGGACCAAAACCCCACTTTCTTTGTTAACAATGACGTTAGGAATGTCTCCTACTGGTGTCACAATGACAGGAACCTTACTTGCCACAGCCTCCAACAGGGCCATGGGCATTCCTTCATCCCGAGACGGAAGCAAGAAAACATCGGCAATCCGCAGTAAATTAGCTGTGTCACTTCTAAATCCCAACAATTTCACACAGTGCTGCAGTCCTTCATCTGCAATCTGTTTTTCCAGAACTTCGCGAAGAGGACCTTCTCCGACAATAAAAAACTTCAACAAACTGTATTTTTCACGCATTTTTTTAGCTGCCAAAACAATATTAGCTTGTGCTTTCTGATGACTTAATCTGCCTATATTCAATAGGCAGATTTCACCATTTTCAAGCCCTAACGCAGCCCTAATCTCATGCATAGCACCTGCATCAAGCTGTCCGTAATCATCAAAAAAAATTCCATTCTTAATGACCTTCAGTTTTTCTTTGGAGACTCCATTTTCCTGAAGAACCTCTTTAATCGGTTGTGACACGGCGACAACAACCGGAAAATAACGATACAAAAAAAGCTCAAGTTTAACCATGAGCCTCATCTTGAGTGGTATTTTCCCTTGCATAAACCATAGGTGGCAAGTTGCAGTTACCGGAATACCGCTTAAGAGCCTTACAAAAAAACCGAAAACAGACGGCTTATATCCATGCGAGTGTATTAAATCAATCCCCAGATTCTTCAGGCGGCGAGAAAGCCTGAGGACATCCCAGAGAAACATCCCATTTCTGACAACTAATTTTTCAGCAGCCAGCCCCAGCTCTCCTGCTTTATCAAACAAATCGTTTTGCTCATCTGGCGATCCGACAATACAACCAATTACAGGCGTGTATTTACCGGCTAAACACATTTCCCTGGAAAGGTTTAAAAGGACGCTTTCAGCCCCATAAAGACCGCCACTGTCGATAAAATGTAATACTTTTCGTGTCAAAACCGACTCACCCATGAATTATTGATTAATCTTACAAATTGAAAATCGATACTTCCCAGATCTTTCTGGATGAATTTCTTTCACAGTATCTACTCTCACATTCACTTCACGACCAAAAATCTGCTGAAAATAATCAGTTAGAAAGCTGACCGATTGAGGCTGAAAACCGCTGCCGACGACAATGTTCAAATGTATCAAATCTAAAGAATCTTGAATTATTTGCATTTGATCAATCCCAGCAACCTTCGTTAAGGTATTTTCGATCAGAGAGACACCGGCAACCCTTGAACCATCTCTCTTAATCAGAAAATCAGCAACCCGACCTGAAACCTTTCCCATCAAAGGAAGGCCACGACCGCAGGAACACTGGCTATCCATATAAACACCAACATCTTCTACACAATAACGAACAAGAGGCATTGCATAATTCATCAGATCGGTGACGACAATCTTTCCGGGTTCACCAGGTTTTGCATGCGATCCATCATCCCTTAAGAACTCGATAACAAGATGCTCGATGTTCATGTGCATTCCTTCATGCTTTTCACATTCACATCCTACCAGACTCACCTCTTCACACCCATAGCGATCAACGACCTTCACACCAAAGACTCTCTCGATAACCGCTCTCTCATGAGGCAGCAACATCATTGACGTAGATAAAATTCCGGCAGGATTTATACAATCAATAGCCAACTTATCAACATATTGAGCTAGAGTATAAATAGAATGTGCGTGCCCATACAATAACGTTGGTCGCTTACACTTCCACTCTTTGGCAAATTCTAGAACAGAGTCTTCTGATACGGACATCGTATCCAGATAAATCATTGGCTGAACAAAAGTATTCAGTATTCTTGATTTCAAATCATGGGGTAATTTCGGGTTACCCCACACGGCCCCTATTGGTTCACCAGGGTTCCAACTAGACCACATATCGTGTCTTCTGGCACATGCATTGCGAAATTCACTGCATTCTTCGGTAAGATATATATCTAATGCTTTACCTGTAGATCCTCCCGTCTTGAAATGCAGCAAATCGGACTTTTTAACGTTATTTGAAATGATTAGATCGACATTGTGCCGAATTTCCGCTTTTGTCATCAGGGGCAACTTACCTATATCCGCCACAGAAGACACACTTTCCCTGGACAAACCTAATTCCTCAAAACGCGACTTATGAAAAGAATTGTTCTCCCACAAAAAACGCCACAAATCACAAAACCTCGCGTTTTGTATCTCGCGCAGCCTGTTTAGCGAATACCATTGCGTCTGCTCCAAATGCCTCCAATATCGCAAACGGGGGCTACCAGATCGTAGTACAAACAAAGGTTCTGTGAAATTTCTACGAATTAAAGAGGAAAACAATTAAGCCTCCAATAATCTCGCATAATAGTTTTCCAATTCCGTCATAGACTTTTGCCATGAAAAATTTGTTTCAACAATTTCATAGGATTTCCCCCCCAAAGAACGTCTATAATCAGGATCACGCAACATATTCGCCAAGGCAGCAGCCAAAGCATCAGCGTCCCCCGCAGGTACAAGGATACCATTTTCAGAACTTACCAACTCAATATTACCGCCAACTGCTGTTGCAATAACCGGTTTGCCATGTGCCATATATTCCAGGATCGCATTGGACAATCCTTCACGATCAGAGCACAAAACACCAATGTCGATATTGTCTAAATACCTGGATACATCCTTGACGGAACCTGCAAAAACAATCAAATCTTCAATATTCAACGAAGAGCACAGAGCTTCAAGATATTGACGTTGAGGTCCATCACCTAACAACAGAACACGGATGGATTTGTAGACATCCACCATATCCTCCCTGTCTCTCAGCAGAGACAAAGCCCTGAATAAAAGATCATGCCGCTTAACTGGCGTTAAACTAGCAACGACCGCGATCCACAAAAAATCATTATTAAAAATGTCAGGTCGGACAGAATCAAATCTTCCAGGGATTTCAACGCCATTACGTATCACGACAATTTTATTCAAACTTGTTTTTTCGCGTTGAGAAACAAATTCTGAAACTTGCTGACTGTTAGCGACTATCCCCGAAAAAGACCGATTAACAAAGGGAAGAAGAAAACGATAGATACGATGATACCAAGGTTGATTACCACTACCCAAACCTATATCCCTGCGACTTGACAATAAAAGTGGTGTTTTCGTGAACATTGTGGATATATAAGCGACGAAAATAGAATCTTCAAAAAATGTTTGTAAAATATCAACCTGACTTTGTTTTAAGAAACTACGCAACCTGAGCATAACTCTCAAAATAGACAGATGAAAAAAACCTTTATAATTTAATATATATGGTTTACAGGGGAGCGAGTTCTTCTTCATCCAATCTGATTCATAAAGACATATCAAAGTAATTTTAAATCTTTTATCGTCAATACGCTTAATCGTTTCAAGCAGTTGTTTTTGAGTTCCAGCGGTATCGCAAGAAATCGTATCTATTAAAAATGCTACGTGTGTCATTAGAATTCCTCCAAATATCTATTTAAAAGGATATTTTAAGAGCATTCGCAATACATGGAATATGGATTTGAATATGTTCAAATTGAAAGGATTAACGAAAATAAGCATAAGCATGCTTTTTAAAGCATCGAGGACGTAAAACTGTTGAGAAAATGAGTATACCCTCCTGGAATAGGAGACAGCCCTTTCGTTTCTAATGAATTTCTTATCGAATAAAGAGGAATTTTGACGAAAGAAAATATCTGTAATTTCACGAGAAACCTTAAACATCTCGACTGGGTTACCTGAAAGGGATCCTGGCTTCGCCCTATAACCAACCAACTGTTCAAGGATACAGTCAAATCTACAAAACTTAGCCAACCGCAACCACAGGTCATAATCAGTACAGACACGATACTGAGCATTCAGCATTCCAGCTTTTGCAAAAAACTGCTTTCTTACAACCGCTGACGTAAAAGGGATAAAATTATCCAATATAATGGAATTCAGAAAGTTCTCAGCTTTATCAATCCTTTTAGTAATCATTTCATCATAAGGATTTCCAGAGAGATCAATTATGCTCGCCGAAGAGTAAACAACACCGACGGAACTGTCTTCAAATAAGGGTAATTGCTTTTTCAGCTTATCGGGGTACCAAATATCATCTGCATCCAAAAATGCTACAAATTCTCCTTTTGACGCAAGTATCCCAACATTTGTTGCAGCAGCCTGCCCAGAATTGGACTGAAAAATTGGGCATACTCTTGAATCTTTCCTGGCATAGTCGCTAATTATCATTCTTGAATTATCGCTTGAACCATCATCAACGATTATCACCTCAATATTCTCATATGTCTGCACAAGAGCAGAATCTATGGCATGCAAAATAAAGTCTTCATAATTATAATTTGTTATTATTACACTAACAAGAGGTTGCACCATAAAAACTCCATTTCAACATTAATCCACCAAGTATTTCTTAACCTTCAAAAGAAAATTAATATTATTCACACCTATAAATGTGATTAAATATTTGATGAATATTCTGGAATCAAACTTATTCTTTAGGCTTAAAAGATAATATTTACGTGATTCATCGATATTTCCAAAAGTTCGATTTGCATAACCAAGACCAGCATAAATTTCAGACAATTGAATTTTTATTTGCTTTTCCAATTCAGTGTTTTTTGAAATGCCCTGTTGCTTTATATAGGTCTTTGCCCTATTTAAAGATAATTTTGCTCCACGAGTAGAGATACTACCCTCCCTCACGCGATACCCGACAGTTGCCTTATCGATATAAACAATATTGTAAACATTTGAGATCCTGAACCACATATCTAAATCATCCGAATTTGTTAAAGACTCATCAAATCCACCAATTTCCTCAAATACTTTCTTTCGAACAGTTACAGTACTCGTCGGTATATAATTTTCATAGAATAAACTTCGATAAGCATCTGCATTAAAAATCTCATAACATTCTGGACCTACTAAATTTGTCTTAAGTTTTGAAAGCTCACGATATTCATCAAGAAATCTACGTCCAGAATCATCATAAGAATTTTTAAACTTAATAATATCTGAAAATGAAAGATGTATATCTGGATTACTCTCTAGCACATCAACAGCAGAAGAAATTCTATCTTTGAGCATCAAGTCATCAGAATCAAAAAAAACTATATAATCTCCATTAGATTTCTCAATACCTATATTCCTCGGCTTAGAAGGGCCTCCATGATTATTTTCAAGACAATGGTATTTTATTTTTTCAGAATTAATTTTATGTATAATATTCCTCGTATCATCAGTTGAAGCATCATCAACTATAACTATTTCAAAATCGTCATAATCTTGCTTTAAAATACTATCTATTGTTTCTTCTATGTAACTACCAGAATTGTATGTTGGAAGTACAATGCTAACTTTTGCCATACAAACCTCATTCTCAGCTTTTAAGTGGTTTATTTATAAACTTTAGTAATATTATATTCTTAGCAGCAGTAGCAGGAAAAATCTTAAGCACAATAAGACCGACTAGAAAAAGACATGAATAGAGGAACATCAGGATACCATCGATGACCGTCGACAGGCTGCCGGTTAAATAGGCCATCAGTTTTCCGTTTTTGACATGATCCAGATAAAGCAGCTGCCCCAGCGAATCGATAAGCGGAACCACATGTTGGTTGGCAAACAGTTCCAGGGGCGTCTCCGAAACGGTAAAATCCTTAGCCAGAAAATACAGAGCCGTCATCAGCATTGCCATCTTGACAATATTACTCCACTGAAACGGAACATAATAGTACGGTCGGGCCATTCTGTAGCCCAAAACACATTGAATGAGCGCAGACGTGGCAGACGCCAGGACGGCCCCCATCAGTCCGAATTGCCAGACCAGGGGAATGGTCATGCCAAGACTGATAACCGCCGTCAACATCTGTATCTGGGAGACCTTGAAGGTTCTCTTCGCATACATCAATCCGAAAAAGAGGTGATAGTAAGACGCCAACAATATCCGTGAGATCACCGCAAAATAGACGACAAACCCACTGATCCAGAACGTTTCAGGGGTCAGCAGCCTAACGACAAGAGGAATTTCCAGTGAGAGAATCAGACCTAGAAAAAGAAGTATGGCCAGGTAATAGGTATAGGTCTGAGCCAGAATCTGCGGGCCGTCTTCCTGATCACAGACCTCAAAACGTTTAACGCTCCAGATTTTGGAAAAAGGTTCAACGACAAAAAATCCTATCAGCGTGGCAAACTTGAAGAGAACTTCGAAGACACCGACCTGTGACAAGCCCATAAAGGTTCTCAACAGCACCCGGTCTGCATTGTTGCGGACAAACATGGCAACGTAGCCCGGCAACAACGGCAGGCTGAATCCGAGAACATTCCGGGCGATAGCTCTATCGAAGGACAAGCCAACTGAACGCAGGGCGATGACATGCATAAAAACCGAATAAAGTACGCCGTCAATCAAAGAGGCGTACAGATAACCAAGAACTCCAAGCTTCAAATAGACAATAAAGTAGATATTCAGGGCCAGGCTGATCACCAGGCGACACAGAGCAATCGATGACATGAACAAAGACCGCTGTAGAATATAGATGTAATTCTCGGCATTCTTCGCTGTCATCGTTGCCATGAAAGCAAGTACGGCCAGGGTAATGTAAGACTGCCAGTCGGAGCGGCCAAAAGCCAACCAAGCGACCTGTTTGGAAAACAACAACGCTGGGCTTGTGACTATAAGAACCAGTGCGAACATCAGAAGAATTGTCGTCGATACAATTTTTCTGCGTTGTTCAGCGTCATTGGCTTCATAATAAAAGCGACTCATGGCGCCGGAAATCCCGTAACCGATCAACAATGTCATGACCGATAAAACGGTGTCGATCATCCCGATAACCCCATAACCTTCAGCCTGGAGATGATGGGAATAGATCGGCAGCATGATAAAGCCGATGGCCTTACCAATAATACCGGCACTGCTGTAGATGAGTGCATGCTTGAAGGTTGATTTAATATGTGAAGCAGCTGCCAATGTGTGTACCCTTACAACGAAATTAACAAACTAGAAGATGTTACCGAGTATCTGTCCGAACTTTTCCGATACAGACATCTGACTGAGCCAATTGCATTTATGGACAATCCTCCTGAAATGGTCTTGTTTTATATCTGCACTTATTCCCCACCGGCCCAGCTGACTGATCTCAGAACATGTTGTTACATACTCAGGTTCTGTGGTCAGAAGCACATCAAAACCATGATGTTGCAGCATTCCCTTATGATCCGGCAAAAAATCACTAAACCTTCCATTCGGATAGGCCCAGAGGATGGTCCGCTGGGGTAAATTTTCATCAAGATGCCCGCGGCAGCCAGACACTTCGGACTCTGCCTCGTCCTTATTTAAACGCGATAAAATGCAATGGTTGACCGTGTGCCCGCCAAAACTGATCAAACCACTATCATACATCTCACGAACCTGCGACCAGTCCAGCGGGCCTAATTCTGTATAAAGCGGATCCTTAGCGTTCAATTGTATGCCAAGAACCTGTTCCATATCCCGCAAAAACAAGTCTATCTCTTTTGGATGCTGAGCTTTCAAATGATCACGTATGAAAATAAAGGCTTTCTTCTTCAAAGACGGCGAGTCCAACGGAAAGGAACCAAAACTGACCACCAGTTCTTTTCGCGTTGTTTTCATAAGCAGGTAGGCAAGGTGCTCGGGCCAAAACAAGGTTCCCTGATCAACATGGCCTGTTGCCAGAAAAATTGTTGCCGGAAGGTTGAATTTCTTCAGCACAGGATAGGCATGGTGGTAATTATTAGCAAAGCCGTCATCAAAGGTCAAACAGACGGCATTTTCAGGAACCGAGTTTCCCGAAATCCCCTCAGCCAGCTGCTGAAGGGAAATAACCTTGAAATGCTGTCTAAGATAGTCCATTTGGCATTCAAAGTTCGGCAAGGGCAGCTGCGTCCACATGTCAAACTCGAGAGAAGATGAAATAACGCCGTGATAGATGAGAATCAACGCCTTCCGACGAGTCAGATATGAATGAATCCTTTCTTTAAAGTGTTCAATATTCATATCAATCACTAATACCTGTCGGTATCTCCAAGGCTAAAGGTCCAGGCATTCCCATCGGCGATCTCGGCAAGATCAGCGTTGCGCCTGTCAAAATGCACCATCATTCCCAGTTGGCTTTGGGTCAGGGTAAAGCCGGTTTTTTCCAGGTTCGTTGCAATCCCGGGGGCCATAAGATGAGTTTCACAAAGATGACAACCCTGACCACAGAAGTAGTCCAGAGTTGCGGCAAGGAGTTTTCGCGCGGTCAGCGGGGAATCCGCAGGAAGAATCAGGTCATGAACGACGCCCCTGCGCAGCCCTTGTTCCTCGTTGATGGTGACAACCGCGAGTCCTTCGATCATGGCGCCATACCCCAGACGAACAAACCGATACTCGACAGTCGGACACTGTTCGTAACGCCATTTCATATAGGCCAGATTTTTGTTTACCCCAATGCGGCATGTCGACTTCACCCGTTCCCACAAATCAGCGTAGCCAGAGGGCAGTTGATCGTCAACTAGAAGGCTATCAGACGCCACCCGGTACCTTCGCCTGGCAGTCCTGAAATATGTACGTTTCAGCAACGATCCGAGCCTGTTTTTGCTACCTGGAAACGGCTTCAAATAGGCTACGGCATGGATAAAAAAAGAACTCAGATCAACATAGCCCAGCTTGCCGAAAAGGCTGCGCGCTGAATCGGACAAGTTTGTCGCGACATGGACCGCGGCGTACTTTTGACTGGCCTTGAACATCTTGAGTGCCGGCAAACCCTTGAAAGACTCGTCAACAAAATAGTCGGCGCCCAAACCTGCCGGAACAGTTTTGCCGACGATATTCAATTCACAAGGGATGCAGCTTGCTGTACCAACGATATCGTCCCCCAGCTTGAGCACCCAGGTGGTCAACTCCCCCTGCACGAGAGGGTTATCCCTCAACAACCATAACCACCGGCCCCTGTCCGACCGCTTAGCGTTATCCGGCAAGACCCTTTTACGAAAATCAAAGAGCGAATCAATCTCATCAATGGTCATCAGGTCGATCGAATAATTCGCAGTCATCATGAATTCTCCTCTATCAGGGAACCAAAAACGTCACGCAGCCTGCGCCCCTCAGTATGGCAATTGAACAATTCGGCAACCCTTGCCCTGTTGCGCTGGGCAAGGCGCTGCTTTTCATTGTCCGGCATAGCCTGAACCTGAACAATGGCGTCAGCCAGTGCCAGAGGGTTACCGGGTTCTACGAGGACACCATTTTCACCCTTTTGGACAAGCTCCGCAACACCACCGACGTCTGTCGCGACCACGGGCAGACCGGCGGCCATGGCCTCCATCAAAGAAACTCCGACAGCCTCAGAGTGACTGGGCAGGACAAAGATATTATGTCGGGCCAAAATTTCCGGAAGTTCATGATTCGCAACGCTTCCGGGCAGATCAACAGACGCGGCCAGACCATATTGATCTATCAGTCCTTCCAGTTTTTGGCGTTCATCCCCCTCCCCTGCAATTTTACAATGGAAAACGACACCCTTCTCTTTTAGTAGTCGACAGGCTTCGACGAGGTCACCAAGCCCCTTTACAGGGTGCAACCTCGCAACTGTCAGAATGTTAAGGTCCCCTTCAAAAGAAGCCTTCTGCTGAAATTGCTGCGGATCAATGCCGCAGCGAATCACTACGGTTTTATCGGCGCTCACCCCGTATCGACTGATCATAATATCCTGAATTTGTCGGGACACACATACGATCCTCGCAGAAGACTTGAGGACATCCCCCAGGGATTCATAAGGGCTGACCAGGATGTCACTGCCATGGAGCGTCACTGAAAAAGGCACACCGGACAACTTATTGAGCATCCAGCCGGCAAGCATCCCTTCCCAACCGAAATGGCAGTGAATGTGATCGATTTGCTCCTTTTTTATAAGCTCGCGAAAAAGAGGAAGCTGCCGGAACAGAAAGGTGCGCGGCGGCAGCCCTGCCGGATGCCTGGATGCCTGAAAGGAAGAAAAATAGCGCGATGGCGAAGAAGCTAGAGATAGTAAATGCTGCAATCCTTTATTAATCTTATTGACGGACAAATCTTCGGAATAATAAATCTTCGCCTTGAGTGTTTGATTGATTCTATGGAGACAGTGATCAGCGGATGGCTTCTGCAAGGACAGGATAGTGACATTTTCACCCAACTCTTCCAGAACCTTTATTTCGCGCGAAATAAAGATCTGAGAGACACTGGGAAACATGTCAACAATATATAACAGATTCATAGCGTTACCAGCACAGGCTCATCAAGAGATTTTTTCAGAAACAATTTCAATTTTATTTTTTTCAAGGCTCCAAGGGCCATGCTTGGCCGTTTCTCTGAGAAATTTATAAAACGGCCCATTCCTGTCATCCGGATTGTTCAGCTGCTTGATTGAAACACCCGCGACCTCAACGGCTTCTTCGGGAGTATTAGGATAGAGGATCTCCTTTGCGGCAATATAGTCCAGGGCAACCGGATCCTGGCTGGCCAAAACAGCCTTGGGACGAAATGCCATTTCCAGCTTTCTGCGATCTCCCCATCCGACCAGGTCCGCGGCAATGATATTCAAATCCGGAGATCTGATATTGGCCATAAAATAGCCCAAGGCTCCGCCTGTGTGGTAAAAATCCCTGTAGCAGAAATCTTCAAACATATAGCGCAATCTCCCCTTGTACTTACGAATCCGCCAATGGCCATGATGAAGCCAATGAATTTTTCTGGAAACGCCGATATGATGCGTATTGTAGGTATCATTCAGCCTGTCCCCGGGAAAACCACAGGTCATATCAACAACGCCCATCAGGTTTTTCACACTGGCCGAAACGCCGGCATAGCGTCCATGATGATTCAACGCTGAAAAATTGATGAATTTCACTTTACGATCGGTGAGGTACGCCCCATTCTGCCACGCACCATTTTTCAGATCGATCCGGATTCCGCTATAGTCCGAGGTAAACACCGGGTAGGTCATGACGCATTTTCTTCCCGAGGGGGACAGATAAGCACACTCTTCCAGCCAGACGTAGCCGTCCCCCTGTTCAGGACCCGTTACACGCCGGTCCCCCTGGCCATTACCCTGCAAAGGATATGTGCATGGCCCTGCGACATGCCAGTGATACTTTGTGACGTTGGCAATGCCTTTTTTTTGATAGTGTTCGACAAGTTCATAAAGATTAAACTGACCATTTCTGTTTTCTGTGGTCCAGCCGCAACAGGCATCATCCTGATATTGGTGATTTTCGGCAATTATGATTTCACCGGAAAACCCCTCTATCGCCAGGACCAGATCTATAAAACCCTTGATGGCGTCAGTGTTTGTCATCCCCTGGTTATATCGTTGAGCATTGGGTTTGATGACTACGATGTCATTCTTATTTATAAACTTCCCTACCCCCCCCATTAGCTCGAAAAGCTTTTCAATATTCTTTTGAGGGTCCCCTCCTGAAACCAGATAAACAGAGGCTTCACTCTGATCAGAACTAGAGCGATTATGCCCATTATTAGATAGAGGATTATTTGTGTCATTAGATATACTTCTTCCGATTCCAGGATACAATTTATCAGGAATCAAATATCTGAATGCAGAAAAAAATACAAATAAACAAAAAGCCTTATGTAGAAATTTTCTTCTTTTCATAAACGCTATCCTTAAATTCACCATTAAACAAAAACCTTAAGTAAGAATTTTTAATAATAAGACGTCTATGTAATAGATATGTTATAAAAATCGTAGAAATAGTGACAATTAGAAATTTTATAAAAATATTTAAGTTTACTTCTATCAAAAGCCCACCTAAAAACAAGACAATAATCATATGGAACAAATAAACTTTATAAGCAGAATCAGAAATGAGCAAAATTCTTTCATTTCTAGAGTTAACGAATTTTTTAAAATAAGTGAAACAAAAAGATGACATTTGAAAATTTATAAGATATCCACAAAATGTTACTAGAAGCCAGCTACCTTTAAAACTTAAATCAAAATATAAAATCAATATTGAAAAAGAAAATATTACAATATTAACTATTTTAAAATTTGCAAATGAATCCAAAAGATTCTTATCTTTATACAAGAACAATCCAAACAAAAAGAATATTGAATAAAAAATGACTTTTCTAGCGGAAACAAAACCAAAAAGATCATGATGAATAATATCAGAGTATTGGGTTGTTATACCCGTTTTTATACAAATTTCATATACCAAGACCATAAATAAGGGCCATAATACTATGTACAAATTATCTCTGTTGATTAATTTAAAAACCCAGATAAAAGCTCTCGCACCGGGAACCATCTGAAGAAGTGGCCAAATCAACGCTAAAACAACCACATAAATCATAAGGCAATTTAAAAACCATAGATGATAAGCCCAGGAGGAACCCATCATTACAAAAGGGCCCTTAGCTATAAACTCAACAAAACCGTGGCCCCTTCCTGAAAAATATTCAGTTATATAAAATTGAATATGATTAAGAAAAACCGCCGCACAAAGCATTGGAATGAACAGCCTTATCAATCTTTTCTTTACAAAAACAACTGATCCGTACTTTTCGATATGTAAAGCTCCCTCTTTTAGGGCCACCGATTCATAGAGTTTCCCGGTGATCTATTGCGCTTCCAAATATTCTTTTGGCGTCAGCTTCCCCAGTGAATCATGGGGCCTGATTTCGTTGTATTCGATAATCCATTTATCGGTGACTTCGCGAACCTCAGACAAACGATGAAAAACGTAATAATCCAGAATCTCATCACGAAAGGTTCGGTTGAAGCGTTCGATGTATGAATTCTGAGTTGGCTTGCCGGGCTTGATGAATTCTAGCTCGACATTGTTGTCTTCAGCCCAGGCCGACAGTTTCAGCGAAATAAATTCTGGACCGTTATCCATGCGTAGCTTTGCCGGATAGCCTCGCCAGGAAACGATCCGCTCCAGCGTGCGAATGACCCGCTCTGCAGGCAAATTTAAGTCGACTTCGATCGCTAGGGCCTCGCGGTTGAAGTCGTCGATCACGTTAAAGGTCCGAAATCGACGCCCACACCAAAGGGCATCACTCATAAAATCTATGGACCAACAGTGGTTGGCCTGAGCAGGCACCGACAGGGGCTGTGGATTACGAATCGGCAATCGCTTCTTGCCCTTACGGCGAAAGTTCAGCTTCAAATGGCAATAAACACGATGGACACGCTTGTGGTTCCATCTGTGCCCCCGCCGACGAATAAGATCAAAAAGCTTGCTAAACCCATAGCGAGGGTATTTTTCGGCAAGTTCCTGAAGTAGCTCGATAACCAGCTGATCCTTGTTGGGCTTCGGCCGATAACTATAGACCGATCTACTCAAGGATAATGCATTGCAGGCAGCTCGCTGGCTCAAGCGATGCCGCTGTCTGGCGTAATCGACCAGTTCACGCTTCTCCGTCGGCGTCAGAGCTTTTTTTCGATGATATCTTTCAGCGCTCTGTTTTCGAGGCTGAGATCGGCAAACATCTGTTTGAGCTTGCGGTTCTCTTCTTCGACTTCTTTGAGGCGCTTGATATCGGAGGCTTCCATGCCGCCGTATTTTGATTTCCAGTTGTAGTAGGTCGCATCGGAAATGCCGTGTTCACGGCAAACATCTTTAACGGTTCGACCGGCTTCAACTTCTTTGAGAATCTTGACGATCTGCGTTTCTTTGAATCGAGTTTTCCGCACTGGTGTGCCCTCCCTTGACTGATCGAGTATGCGGGAAAACTCTAAAAATTGCTGGCCCTATTTTAAGGGATGGTTACAGATACTCATCATCGAAAAAAAGCCGGCATACGAAATGCGTGGATAAAAACCGAAAGGTAATTAAAAAAAAGGGAGTGAACCTTATCGGACAGGAGCCATTGGTCAGGATCATAAATACGTGCAGTGTGCAATACAACACCCAACATCATCAGAGCACTTCTCATTGAGTCCATATAATGATATCGCACAATGATCCCCCAGTAAGTGGTATGCTCAACCTCAATATACAAAAATCACTATCATACAGTTTCGTGATAGATTTTCATAAAATCGGTATTCACAATACAGATCGTGTACTCTAACAAAATTAGCTGCAGAACGCTTCAGCAATCACCCAGATAGCTGTTTAACCTTTTCTACCAAGACAAACCTGTCCACATCAGTCAAACACTCGACAGACTGATGCTCAACAAGAATAAATCTTTCACAACCGATATGGCATCAGCCCCCGACACTAAAACGCAACAACGGAAGTATTCCCCCTACTTCAAATGGCTAATAGATATCTGAACTATTGCCAATGCTTGCAATAATAGGATGGAGGCCGAACTTCTGTTGTTCGGCAACCAGATTCAGAAGCATGATTTCAGCACCGTAGAGGCCGTCACTGTCAATTATGTGGAGGACTTTCATCTCAGCCTTTCCTCGGTGTCCACATCACCTGCTTCTGACCACGGATAAATTTACAGGTCGCATGTGCGCAGGCAATATTCAGCAGGACGAAATACCTGGCGAATGTGACTATTTTCAGTTTATAGCCTTTGTTTTCCAGGAAAGGAGCAACAATCACCACCAGGTAAAACAGGCACTGGAGCAGAAACAACAACGCATAACCGCCCCCCTGATTCAGCAGGGACAGATTCGACAGAAACAGGGCGCCTAGGAAAACAAAACATATGTATCTGAGCAATTTGTGTGAAATGAGTTGCCAAGAAAAAAGTCGGTTTTGCGGCAACCACATAAGATGCCTCATATCGTACAGCGCCCAGAGCGCCCGCAAGGATACCCTGACCCGCATCCGGTACTCATCCGTCGAGCTTTTGAGGGAATGCTCTTTGAGCAGGGCTTCGGGTTCGTAAACGACGCGATAGCCCTGCTCTACGACTTTCAGCGGTTGAACAAAGTCAGGCAACTGATCTGCATTCATCGGCTGGTACAGGTCTCTGCGCATGGCGTCAATTCCACCGTCGACACCTACTACGGAACCGATTTTGCTCTCAACATAACGCAGGACATTTTCGTATTTCATGTAGGCGGAACAACCATCACCGATGATGGTCCCGTCTTCATCGGTATAAACCATCTTACCTGTAACATAACCCACCGAAGGGTCGGAAAAATTGGCCACGAGGGCACGCAGAGCGCCTGGATCGTAAAGTGAGTTTGCGTCTGAGAAAACGACAATATCTCCTTTTAACAGAGGGATGGCCAGATTCAGTGCTGATGTCTTGCCGGCCCTGGGCTCCTGTCTCAACAGGCGGACATTCGCCTCTTCAAATTGAGAGACCAGCGCATCGGTATGATCGGTTGAGCCATCGGAGATCACGACAATTTCCAGCTTCTCCGTTGGATAATCCAGGGCAAGTTTGTTGCGAACCGTTTCGGCTATGACATCTTCCTCATTGTACGCTGCGATAACGACGCTGACCATCGGTGCGCAGGCATTCTTTGTTACCACCCTGGCACGATAGCGCGAGAGTATAAAAGCAATAATCGGATAACCGACATAGACATAAAAGACCATGAACAAGGCCAGAAAAAAAATCACAAACGTCATTGAATATCCCTGATCACCATGAAGGTCATTCGGTTATATGATCTAAAAACATCGGATAAAAGCTCTCTATAAAATCAGAGAGTAATATCCGAGACTGTCTCTCCGAACCATTCCCCAGCCTGGTACTGATCCGAACAAACGCATTCCTCTCACCGCCACCGAAAACTTTATTCTGAATCAGAAACAACTTCTGTCTGAAGGTATCCGGAGCAGTCTTTTCTGCGACCTGAAACCAGTAGAAGATCTCATCCTTCTGACCATTGAGTTCAGCGACAATACGGGAATAGTTGATTGAGCCATAATTGTCGATCCGTTGCTCCTGCCTCTCTTTTCCAGAAAGCTTCCAGCCTTGACCGGGGTAACAGACCTGTGGATCGTGAGCGGCACCAACCTTTTTGCCGCTGAAGTAATAGCCGACATAGAGGACGACCCTGTCATTCCCTTTTTGATAGGTCTGGAAGATGTAGTCATCGAGCTCCAGGGAATCTACGATGGCAGACGAAAGTCTGCTGTTTTCAACAAGAGACCAGGAACCAACACGATGCATGGAATCAGCCAACAAGGTTGGATTCGGACTGACCTGCCCCTGAGGACGAGCCAGGACGCCCCCACCGGTTATGAGCAGACACAGGACCAGGGCGATGACATGTTGCCATTTTATTTTTCGCACAAACTCAATCCTTTGCGTATAGCCAGAAAAAAAAGAATAGCAAGAACAAAAACCCCTACCCCAAAATAAGTATGGACAGCACCATCAGTGAGATCTGTATCAAAAAAGTAAAACGCCATAACCATAATCAAAACACGAACTATGTTGACAAATACGGCAACGGGTATGGCCGACACGAAAAGTAACCAGCGCATCGGATTGGATCTTAAGCCGAAATAGCCGATCACTGCACCCAACGTCAGCAGTGACATGATCGAGCGCAATCCGCTACAGGCATCGACAACCTGAAGAGTATGCTCGGGAAGATGCAGGACGTTTCCTTCACGAAGTATGGGGATATTAAGCGCAGAGACAATGATTGCGGTCATTTTTGTCACGAACAGCTGCAGAGGAATGGTCAAAGAAGCGTAAATCTGCCCGGGAACAGGGATCATGAAAAGCAGCAGGGCCAGTGGAAAAATACTGCGTTTAAAAACCTGCCAGCCGAGCAGAAACAAAACTGCTGCCGCGACGTAACCGACCATGGCCAGCGACGCCACCGTCTTTATTTCACCAAACTGACCGATCAGATAAAGCAGAAGAGCCAGAACCACGAGAGGAAATGCGGTCCAGTTTGAGTGAAGTTCGATGGCTCGAAATTCCCGGCGCTTCTGCCAAACGATATACAACGCCAACGGGACGATCAAAAAGCCGTGAGAATAGTCATCCGATCCGGCCCAGGCGGAAATCAGACCAGACCAGACCGGCAGGAACACCAGCACAGAAATCAGAATAAGACTTCCAAATATGGCATATGTCTTTATGTTCTCATTCACTCGGAATTATCCCTACTGAAAGATATTTGTATTTTGGCAACATACAACTGCAGACAAAAGCTGAACTTTTCTTTTCAGCCGCGGATACAATCTGATAAAGGCGGATGAAAGCAATAAGCTCGTTTGTTGTGCTTATCAGAAGTCATCAGACCTTATCAGCGGCTAAAGATCCTTAATAAGCTCCTCACAGCGCTGGCGATCCACCTTGCCGCTGGCACTTTTGGGGATTCTGCCTACAATAAGGAACTGCTGTGGAACCTTGTATGAGGCCAGGTGTTTGGAGCAGTATTCGGCAAGCTCCTGCTCCAGCATATCACAGACCGTCGTCACCAACGCAATCAAGCGGTTTTCCTGCAGAGTATCAGGGACACCGATTACCACAGCTTCCACGACATCATCTGCTGCTAGCAACAGATCCTCTATCTCCTGGGTGTTGACCTTGTGGCCACTGACCTTCAATTGATGATCCTTGCGACCGACGACAAAGAAAT
This sequence comes from Geopsychrobacteraceae bacterium, assembly GCA_963677215.1. GTDB lineage: Bacteria > Desulfobacterota > Desulfuromonadia > Desulfuromonadales > Geopsychrobacteraceae. The sequence goes on along the minus strand of OY781919.1, from coordinate 3,141,764 downwards.
AACCATCTTCATCCTGGTATCCCAAATCACCAGTATGATAGCCGTAGTCATCAAGGGCCCTGCTAGTCGCTTTTGGGTCTTGCCAGTAACCACTGGTGATGTTGGCTCCCGAGGCCACGATTTCACCAACATCTCCAACCGGCAATTGCTGTCCATCGGCACTCAAAATCTGCAAAGATACGCCCGGTATAGGCTTGCCGATAGATTCGAGTTTTTCACTCAACATCTCCGGTTCGACGTAGGCCAACCGCGCTGAGGCTTCAGTTGCGCCGTACATAATGAAAAGCTTGGTCTGTTGAGGCAATATATCCACAAGCTTAAGCTTTATCGAGCCAGCCATATGGCCACCTGCCTGAGAACAGTAACGCAACGTCGTCAAACGGTCGCGTGATGCCGCCAGTGGCGACTGATGAAGCAGGTGCGCATAGGTTGACGGAACACCCGAGAAACCAGTGACCTGTTCATCGATCATCTGCTGGATGACTGTTGCCGGATAAGCGAACTTGTTATTGATGACCACCCTGCCCCCGACCGCAAAGTGCGTATTCAACAGAGACTTGCCCATAACATAAAAGAATGGCTGGACAACCATCTGAATATCGTCTTCGGTAAGCTCAAGGTACTGGCAGATCGAATTAACATTGGTCACGATGTTTTTGTGCGACAGCATGACACCTTTGGGTTTGCCGGTTGAGCCCGAGGTGTAGATAATGCTTGCTAGCTGCTCCGGGGAAATTGACAAATCAGGATTGTGTATATCGCTATCCGCTCGAATGTGATCCCAGTCAACAACCTCTGGGTTCTCATTTAAAGAGAGTTTCGGATCTTTGATGATGACGGTTTTGACCGCTGTCTCTTTAAAATTCACCTGGCGCAGCAAGCGTTCGTACCTGCGCTGCGATATCAAGATTTCAGTATCCAGCTCAGCGAGTAAGATACCGATGGTTTCAGCCTTGAGTTCCGTGTTCAGCGGTACGGCAACAGCACCGGTTTTTAGAATCCCATAGTAGGCAACAACATATTCCAGGCTGTTTTCCAACAGCATTGCAACACGATCACCCGTCTTGATGCCTGACGATAGCAGGTAACGGGCCAAGCGATTCGCTTGCTCGTTGATCTGAGCGTAGGTTGCACGCACGTCTTCGTGAACAAGGGCAACCTTATCAGGCAAGCGCCTGGCGCTGTTTTCAAGAAAGTGATGTATGAGTGATGCGTTGGTCATAATAAGGGGGTAACCTTAACTCTCTCTGAACCTCGTGTCACTGGCCTTAAATCTATCTTTCAGCCGCGGACAAAATCTGATAACAGCGGATAAAAATCCAAAAGCAAAAAACTATTTCCAAATATTATCATCTGTTTTATCAGACTTTATCAGCAGCAAATAACCTTTGACCCTAAATCTCTCTTTCAGCCACGTTTTACATCTGTAAAAATATCAGACGCCGTTAGATACTCGTCTGACCTCTACTTTTTCACTACCGAAATTAATAACAAGTCCTAGTTTGATCCCTGTTGCTTTCAGGTAGTTCTGGCATTGTGCAAAGTGAATATTTTGAAGCGAAGACACCGCCTTCAGCTCAACAATAAGATCATCTTCAATGATAAAATCAGCAACATAATCACCAACGACAACACCACAGTAAAAAACGGATACTGCCTTTTGAGTTTCTACAGTCAATCCAGATTTCCGAAGCTCTAAAGCCAGTGCATTTTCATAGACTTTCTCAAGGAATCCGTGCCCCAAGGTATTGCCTACGAGAAACGCACATCCGATGACTTGTTCTGTCAAGCGATCGTAATAAGCTTTATCCTTGACCAAAATACCTCACAAAATCATGCCTATTCTTTATCCGCGGATACAATCTGATCAAATCGGATAAAAGGCCAAGCACAAAAACTATCTCTAGGTTTTAACATCAGCCCTTATCGGACTTTATCTGCGGCAAAAAGCATTTGACCAAAACTACCCTTTCGGCCGCTGATACGATCTGATAAATATAGATAAAAGAGATATATACTAAAACTATTTCCTGGAATTTACATCAGTTCCTATCAGACTTTATCCGCGGCAAAAAGCCTATAATTTCTTAAGCAGCTGTTGTTCCTTGACCTTTTTTGCGTCCAATAAACGCTGCCACATTATCGATAGAATCAAGATTCTCTGGAACCAGTTCTTCATCTTCAACAGTGATTTCGAACTCTGCACTTATGAATTCGATCAGTTCCAGTATCCCAGTAGAATCCACGATCCCCTCATCAAGAAAAGAGGTGCCGCTTTCAAGGCCTTCGTCATCTCCAAAGAGAAAGTTATCGACAATGAAGCTTCTGATTTTATTTTGAACATCTGACATAAATTATAATCTCCCTTATAGTCTGGATTCTCGCCCTTTCGCTATGTTCTCTCAAGCCGCAAAGCTCACGAAGAAAACATTGAAAAGCTGTAAAGAATTTACCCTTTGCGCTCATTGCAGCTTTGCGTGAGGCTGTTTTTAGCTTTACTTCTTAATCTCCGGCACATCGTCAACCAACTGCGCTGAAAGATGCAGGTAACGTGTTGTGCTGCGCTTATTGTCTATATCATCATAGACACGTTGAACCTGCTGAGGAGTTATCTCCAAGACCTCGGCAACCTCTTCAACCGCATAACCGTTATTCTTGCCGTACAGGCACAGGTCCATCTTGTCGTGTGGCAAGGAGAAATAAAATTCATCCTGCCCCTGTGGCAGAGAGTAGGTATCTGTGGTCGGTGGCCGGTTACAGATATCAGGAGGCACGCGGAGATATTCTGCAAGCTGATAGACCTGGGTTTTATAGAGGTGAGCAATCGGTTTGATATCGGCAGCCCCGTCACCAAGCTTGACGAAAAAACCCTGATCGTATTCAAGACGATTCGGAGTTCCGGCAACGGCAAAATTCAGACGATCAGCGTGGTGATATTCGAGCATCTTGCGGATACGCTGCTTGAAGTTGGTTGCGGCGAGAATCTCAAGATAGGCCTTCAACGGCAGGCGTACTTTTTTTGTCTCTCCGTCCGGACTCTGGGCAACGATGGAAAACAACGAGAACTCATTGGTTTCGATAACGTTGGGAATAACGATTTTCGACTTCCAGCCCTCAGCATATTCCGGGATAACGCTCCTTACTGCATCATCATAGCGGCGGTAAAAGCCGACAGCTTCAAGAATACTGGAAATGTCTTCATGGGTGGACTCGATGCCGAAACGATCGGAGACACTGGTACTCAAGGTCAAGGTTTCATCGGACGAGTGACGCTCCGGCATGTGCAGGCCGAAGACCTTTTCCGGGCCGAAGGCCTTAACCGATAATGCACAGGTGGTACTGCTGTCGATGCCGCCGGAAAGTCCCAGGACGATGCCACGACGCTTGATTTCCGTACGCATCAGGATACGCATGGCTTTGGTAATTTTTTCAACTTCCTGTTCCGCATCGAGAACGAGAAGATCTTGTGAAAATTGAGGTCTTGTCATTAAACCCTCCCCATGATTAATAGACTACGACAACTGCTAACTTACACAATATTCTAAAACATATCTCACGCCCGTTCGCAGTGCTCACTCAAGCCGCTAAGACGCGAAGAAAAGCCTGAAACCTGTTATTTTTGCCACAGACACACACGGACATAAGCAGACAAAATCTTCAAAATCTTTCTTACAGGGATACAGGGGATGCATGGGATTAAACCTAAAAACAAGAACCTGCATATTCTTTATTTAAATTATCCAGCCAGATTGCTTCTGACTTCATCCTGTTTATCCCTTTCATCCCTGTAAAATTATGTCTTATTTTTTCGGTCCTTTCGTGCCTTTCGTGGACCAATTCATTAAGCCTTTGTCTGTGTGTGTCTGCAACTAACTATGAATTGCGATCCTCTTATCCGGGTTTGCCGGTTCTATCTTTAACGGATCGAAATCCTCGATAAACTGCTGATGTAACAGCTGTGTCGTCAGGATCCCCATCAGTGCCATGTTTTGTACTTCATTGGCCGATTGTTGCGCGCCTTGACTGAAGCGTTTTTTTAGCAGATTGACTTTTTTTACATCGAAATAACCATACTCAAACAGTTTAGCATCGGATAGCTGCTCAGCGATATAGCTGCCCTGCCCATCGACTGGGAAGGCCTCTTTTATCGGGGCACGGTATGGCTGTTTAGGTCTTTTTGCTATTGAGGCTGGCAACAGCTGTTTATAGGCCTCTTTTAAAATATACTTTTCATTCAAACCTTTGATTTTCCAGTGAGCTGGCAACTTCGCAGCGAAATCGATGACGCGATAATCGAGAAATGGCAGACGCAATTCAATCGAGTTCCCCATTCCGACCCGATCCCCCTGCGATGAAAGCAGATAATTGGAGAGGAATATCTCCATTTCCAGCAGTTGAGCCTTTGAGAAGGTGTCCCGCTGTGAAAAATCATCTGGAAGCAGTGAGCGCAATTCATCTATATCGTTATCTTTAGCGAGTTGAGACTGAACGTGGCTGGTAAAGAACGTGGAATTCTTCTCGCTGTTGCGCCAGCGCACCTGGTGAGAAAAGAACGGGTCACTCAAATCATCAGGAGTTACGGCAAAAAACTGCTGCAAAAAGACCCTGGCGCGGGCCGGATCTTTGAATATGTATGGATAGAGTCTTTCGACGAGCAGAGGCCTCCACTTTGAATCAGGCTGTCGCCCCCAGAAAGCCCGTAGCTTGGCCTCTTTGAAAATATTATATCCGCCAAATACTTCATCAGCACCCTCACCCGTCAGAACAACCTTGAAATTATTCTCCCGAACCAGTCTTGATAACGAAAATAACGGTACGGGTCCGGTTCTGACCAGAGGCTTTTCACACTGCCAGACAACCTGCGGCAGATTATCCCTGACAGCAGAATTGGCGACTTTTATTTCGCTATGCTCGGTACCAAGCTGTTGAACGAGCTCAGCCTGGTAGGCGGATTCATCAAAAGGACTTTCCTCGAAACTCAGCGAAAAGGTCCGCAGGTGATTATTGAAATGTCTGGCTATGACAGAGGTAATTATCGATGAATCGAGTCCGCCACTCAAGTAAGCACCAACCGGAACGTCGGCTCTCAAGCGCAGTGATATTGCATCATTCAATATGGCAACAAGTTCCTCTTTAGCCTCTTCGAAAGTCCCCAGCCAACGTTCTGACGGCTGATAGTAGGGTATCGACCAATAGGGTTGGGGCGCTTGAATACCTCCAGCAGACACCACCATATAGTTGCCGGGCGGAAGCTCTTTGACACCTGCAAAAACGGTCCTGGAAGATAAGGTCGTCCAGTAGGTAAAGATCTGATTCAATGAGACCGGATCCAGTTCACGGCCTGTCTTCGGATCGGCAAAAATAGCTTTAATTTCCGAAGCAAAATGAAAAGAATTTCCGTTTTGATAATAATAGAGAGGCCTGATCCCGACTCTGTCACGGGCCAGGAACAGTTGCTTTTTCCTCACATCCCAGATAGCAAAGGCAAACTGGCCGTTTAGCAGACTCAGGCAATCTGAGCCATATTCTTCATAACAGGCAAGCAGAACCTCGGTATCGGAATCAGTACGAAAGCTGTAGCCTTTTTGAATCAAGTCAGCTTTCAGTTCGATGTAGTTGAAGATCTCACCGTTGAAGACAATCCACAGACTTTCATCAGAATTCGCCAGGGGCTGCTGACCGGTAGAAAGACCGATAATACTGAGGCGGGTATGACCAAGGCAGGCCTGATGATCGCGGTACAGACCAGATTCGTCGGGACCACGATGATGCAGCAGCGCTATCATGCGCCGGACTGTTGTCTCATCCGCGTCCTGTATCCGGTTAAAATTGACCAGCCCTGCTATCCCGCACATTGAATCAGTCCCTCATAGGCTAAAAATCAGTTGTCCACGAAAAACACGAAAATATCGAAAAAAACACCTAAAAGCTCTCACCTACTCGCTATGCTCGTTCAGGTCACAAAAAGAACCTGAAACCTGATTTTATGCCACAGACACACACAAGGACTGACATTACTGAAACAAAACCTCAAAATTACGCCCCTGCTCGCCTTGCTCACTTCCCCACTATTTTATAGGGGGGATTGAGGGGGGTCATTTCGTGCCCTTTCGTGATTTTCGTGGACCCGATTGTGCCTTATTCCGTGGACAAGATTGTCTTCAGTGGCACAAAATCGAAATCGCTTATTAGTTTCCGGAACCGCCCTTCTGTTTTGTTCAGATTCAGATAGTGCCTGAACCTGCTTTTTCGTCCGGCGCCTTCCATTCGTGGTTGCTCGGGGTCAAATTCCCAGGGGTGAAGATAAAAGACAAAAGGCTGATTTTCCTTCTGATTGATTCCTTTCAGTCCCCACCTGGTCACCGGATACGGTAACAATCGAAAATAACCACCTCCGGCGATCGGCAGATTTCTCTGGCCCATTCTTACTGTTGTAATCGGGATCTCCCGAATGCCCTTTCCACCAGAAGACATTTCATCACCAGCAACCCAGGCTCCATTCTGTTCGACGGCATAGCCGGAGAAACGGGGCCAGTCCGGGATACCGTAAAAGTCATGCTTCATCGGGAAGATGCTTGAGTCGTATCTGAAGCCTGCTTCAATCAGTTCCTCAAAAGCCCAATCGGTCTGTCTGGTAATCGAATAACTCGGGGCTCTGTAACCCAGTACTTCTTGCCCTGACTGATCTTCAAGAATGGCCTTTGCCTTGCGGATATCATCTCTGTAGGTTGCTCTATCCTGAGTAGAAACACGTTGATGCAAATAACCATGACAGGCAATCTCATGGCCCTGAGCTACAATCGTTCTGGCAAGTTGCGGATAGTGCTCTGCAACCCAGCCGAGAATAAAAAAGGTAGCTTTGACATCGTGTTGTGCCATGATTTCGAGGACAAGATCGGTATTGCGCTCAACACGACATTCCCTGCGCGACCAACTGGACGGAGGCGACAATGATTCAAATGCCGAGACATGAAAGTAGTCTTCGACGTCTATTGTCATGAAGTTTTTAATCATTTTCTGTCCATTAAAAACATTGAATCCACGGAAATAAAATCAAAACACAATTCGATCAACCGTTGCCTTTGGAAAACTTCCAAAATTAATTAATAGACCTACCTTCATATCCGTAGCTTTAAGATAATTCATAACTTGCGCTTTATGTTCACCTGTAATTTTAGAAAGTGCCTTTATTTCAACAATAATTTTATCAAAACAAATAAAATCAGGCCTGTAGGTTTGAGTTAAAAGATGGTCTTTGTAATACAAATCAAGCTTGTGCTGCGCAACATAGGGCATGCCTTTTCCTGCAAACTCTATTTCAAGACATTCTTGATAAACAGATTCTAGAAAGCCACAACCAATCGTACGATGAACTTCATAAACAGCTCCTCGTACCGCATAGGTTTCTTCACCCAAATAAAAGTTTTAAGAATCTAAAAATTCCGTGTTTTCTGTGTCTTCAGTGGACATATATTACAATGACCAATAACTCATACCTGCAGCTTCGACCTCTTCCCGGTTCAGAACGGACTTCACATCGATGATCGATCCGTTTGATGAGCCATTGCTGGTCATTTTTTTAAGCACCTCGATGCCCAGACCTTGATAAGCCTTGTGGCTGACGGCGTAGACAATGGCGTCAACCGGCTCAAGATTGTCCAGTGAAGTGAGGTTCAGTCCGTATTCGTGCATCGCCTCAATGCTGTCTGCAAGAGGATCGTTGACAAGGACATTGACACCGTAATCTTCGAGCTCACGGACGATGTCGATAACCTTGGTATTGCGAATGTCCGGAACATCTTCCTTGAAGGTCAGGCCCAGAACCAGGACCCTGGCTCCTTTGATCACCTTGCCCGACTTGATCATCTGCTTGATGGTATTTTCCGCGACGTATTTGCCCATCCCATCGTTGATTCGTCGACCGGCCAGAATGACCTGCGGGTTATAGCCGATCTCTTCAGCCTTGTGCGTCAGGTAGTAAGGATCAACACCGATACAGTGACCACCGACCAGACCGGGAGTGAATTTAAGGAAGTTCCACTTAGTACCGGCTGCAGCCAACACGTCCTGAGTGGGAATTCCCAGCTTATTGAAGATAAGAGCAAGCTCATTGATCAGTGCGATATTGAGATCGCGCTGAGTATTTTCAATAACCTTGGCAGCTTCGGCGACCTTGATACTGGATGCCCTATGGATACCTGCGGTGACAACCAGTTCATAGACAGAAGCGATGGTTGCGAGACTATCTGCATCCATACCGGACACAACCTTGATGATCTTGTCAACGGTATGGATCTTATCCCCTGGGTTGATACGCTCAGGCGAGTAACCAACCTTGAAATCGATGCCACATTTCAAACCTGACTGAGCTTCGAGAATCGGTACGCAGATATCTTCCGTCACCCCGGGGTAGACGGTTGACTCGTAGACAATGATTGCACCATTTTTCAGATTCTGGCCGATGGTCGTTGATGCTTTTTCAACCGGAGTCAGGTCCGGATTGTTGTTCTTGTCGATCGGAGTTGGAACGGTAACGATGATAAAGTCAGCCTGTTTCAAAACGGAAGGATCGGTGGTGTAGTCTATCTTTGTTGACTCTAAATCTTCAGAGGTCAGCTCACCTGTGACATCAACACAATTTTTCAATTGTTCAATTTTGGCGGCATGAATATCAAAACCGATGACGTCCAATTTACGACCGAATGCAGCGGCGAGAGGCAGACCGACATAGCCTAAACCAACAACGGCAATTTTAGCCTGACGATTGATGAGTTGCTGCAGAGTAACCATGTATCACTCCTGTAAAACTAAAAATGCAAAATAATAGGTGTCCACGAAAGACACAAAAATAACGAAATTCGGCTCGCACGGAGGCACGAAGTCACAAAAAAAACCTGAAACCTGTTTTTTGCCACAGACACACACGGATGAAGGCTGACTTAAAAAACTAATCCGATAAAATCTATAGGTATCAAGTTAGTGGTCTTCTCTGCGCCCTCTGTGTCTCTGTGTGAGATAGATTTTGATCCTAATTTTCGTGCTTTTTCGTGTCTTTCGTGGACCAGATTTCACCGATTTTCTTTCTTAATCGTCGCATCAAAAACCAGTGAAGAAGGCTGGTCAACCCTTGCCCCGTTGGCAAGAACGGCATGACGGAGGCGATCGATCTGGGCCGAAATCTTTTTGAGCTGTTCTTCAAATTGGGCAAACTGATTCTGCTGCTGGTTGATCAGGTATTCAAGGATACTTCCCTGACTCGAAAGCCGTTCCAGGATCGCTTCCTTTTCAACCCGACTGGCAACAACCTTTGTATAGTTTTCTTCGATCTTGCCCAGGCGTTCATCAATTACGTTCAGAAGCCCATTGGCCGAGATCGATCCAGGTTGACCAGCCCCCTCGGAAACCAGGTCCGGTTCGGGAGCATCAAAAGACAATTCTTCAATCGCCTCTTTGATCAGTTGCAGACCTATGTCTCTGGTTTCTTCAACAAAAGCTGACAAAAAAACAAAATCACAGAGCAGATTGATCAGGCGGGGGATTCCACCGCTGAAACGATAGATTTCATCAAAAGAGCCATCAAGAAAAGTGACGCAATCACGGTTACCGACGGTGGCAAGGCGGTGATAGATATATTCTTCCAGCTCCTCACGGCTCAAGGGATTCAGGTGACAACTGATACTGATCCGCTGACGCAACTGACGTAAAGACGGCTTGGCGATGAGCTGGCGCAGCTCAGGCTGACCGACAAAAACGATCTGCACCAGCTTGAAACTATCGGCTTCCAGATTGGAGAGCAGACGTATCTCTTCCAGGGAATCCTCAGACAGATTCTGAGCTTCATCGATAATAATAATCGGCCTGCGCCCCTGCTGACATTCATTCAGCAGGAAATCATTCAGCTCACGCAGCAACTGAACCTTCTCTTTTCCGTCAACCTTGAGACCAAAATCCTCATTGATCATCGAAATCAGCTGTAAAGAATCAACGCGGGTGTTGAACACCATCGCCAGAGTGACATCTGACTCAACCTTATTGATGATATCGCGCAACAGCGTCGTCTTACCGGAGCCGACCTCACCGGTCAGCAGGGTAAAGCCTGCCCGTTCCTGGATGCCGTACTGCAGGTAACTCAAAGCCTTCCTGTGACCACTGCTCAGGTAGAGAAAACGTGGATTAGGTAGTAATTCAAACGGCTTGGCAGATAATCCGAAAAATTCTGTATACATGACTAAAACCGAATTGATCCATTCAGGTGAAGTACATTATTGACGTAATCGTTTGCATCAACTTCGGAATCATTCACACGATAGCGATATCCAGCCTCAAGAACAAAACGCCTGTAATCAAAAGACAATGAAAGCTCCGCAACATAGCGGTTAACATCTTCTACATAAACTTCTTCAAACCGGGCATTTTCATATGTAGCTTGCAAATTCAGTGTGTATGCCCGACTTAACGGTTTAGATATACCAACATCAAAACCCATAATTTCATCGTTACGATCTTGCCTTACATAATCAATATCACGCCAGAAACCGCGCATGTTTACTGTCATCGAATCTCTACTATACTCTGTGCCAGCTGAAAACTCCTGACGCTCCGCCAAACCTTCAGTTGCAGTCACTGTAAAGTCCTGTGAGAAGCGAACGAAATAACTCAATGCCTCAGAAGTGGCATAGGTCAGATCAACCAAATAGTTTGTCGCGTCAGTGGTATAGCCACTATCGTACTCGATATCAGAATAGCCCCCTTCCGCATTGAGATGAGTTCGCGAGCCAAGTTGATAGGTAAAGCCCAGGTTATAATCCTGACGGGTCAACTCTTCTGCCTCATCATCGGAATCCAGATAGCTGTAAACATAGGCCAGATAGACATCCACACGTGAGTTGATAGATTTATCCAGTGTCAGACGTCCAACATGTTCCTGTGTATCGATACCATCAGGTTCAACATATACTATCAGATTATAGGTATAAGCTGCAGTTGTAGAGAAGGTCGGAGTGATCTGATAGCGATAGGCGGGCATTACACTTGTGCGATAGACGGTAGAGCGTTCTTCAAGATCATTGTAATCTGCAATATCATCCCGCTCGTCCAATACTTCTCTGGCAATTGTCTGGCTTGCTGACAGCGTAAATGGACGACCGGAAAAAAATTCGGCCGTCGCTTCCGCCCTTTGAACATCTTCAAAGCGATCTTCATTTTCCTGATCGTTATTTTTATAGATGCGATACAATAAGGAATATGTCGCCGTGATATCTACAGACCGGTTAGAAAGCAGCAGGCTGATCCCTGGCTGAATCGTGGTGATCCAGTCCTCTTCCTCATTCTCGTCGGTCAGATAGATATTATCGTTATATTCCTCCCCCACCATCAGTGATGGATGAAACTCAATCGCTGCGTAAGCAGATAAAGAGAAAAGCAGCATGACAAGCGTCGAAGTACATACAATAATTTTATGGGACATAAGCACACCAACCTCCCTATCAATAATAATAGTATTCCTTCTTCTTCATAAACTGATAGGCGTCATTGTAGACAACCCCCAGCAAATTGTTGGCACGCATGTCTTCCAAGGTCTTAATCAGATCGGCCTTATTGGCCTTGCCTTCCCTGACGACAAAAAGAACAGAATCAACAATTGAAGCGAGGATACCGGCATCGGCAAAAGGATGCGCCGGAGGCGTATCAAAAATGACGTAACGCTCGGGATAGCGTTCTTTCAACTCATTGACTATTTTCTTCATGCGGTTGGATGAGAGCAGATCAACAGGATCGCGAGATGGCTTTCCGGCGGGTAGAACAACCAATTTACCGATGCCGGTCTTGATCAGCACCTTCTCTATAGGATAGTTGTCACGCAAGCAATCAATCAGTCCAAACTCTGGATCAACACCCAGGTAGCGATGAATCGAAGGTCTACGCAGATCAGCATCAACCAGCAGAACCGTATGATCCTGCTCTTTGGCCATTGAAATAGCCAGATTCAGAGCAGTCAATGACTTGCCCTCTTCACTAGCGGTGCTGGTAATCAGCAATGTGTTGAGAAACTCATTCCCACGGGTTAAAGAAATAACGGTCGACCGCAGCTTGTTATACTCTTCCACAATGAGAGATTTTTCATCATTAGCTGTAGCAAGAAGAACATTATCAACCCGTATCGGTTCAACCTCAAGCAAAGATGAAGACCGTGTTTCAGCGTCAGACGAGAGCCGAGGACGATTCCGTTCCGCATTAAACTCTGCAGAAGGGACCTCTGAAGTCACTTTGATTTCTGTTTTTTGTTCAGCAGCTTTTTTCAGGGCTTTTTCGATACGACTCATAGATCGATACCTAATTCAATAAAGAGGACATAGCCGAAAACTCCGGCAAAACAGATAAAATAGAGTCCACCACATACATACAAAAATAGATCTTTATTTTTTTGCGTCTTCATTTTTTCCGGTTCAACAATATGCGGGATGACAGCCAGAACTTCAAATCCACCCGTTTCGAGCACGGACACATCTCGGACACGACCATCCATTGTTTCAAGCAGGTAAACAACACCGACACCACAGGCAATGCCGCCAACAATGGCTAGCAGAAACATCTTAACGAGATTAGGAGAAACAGGGGTTTTGGGCAAGACGGCCGGATCGACGATCCTGAAGGTTGCTGCCTTGTTGCCAATTTCCATCTGCTTGGAAACTTCAGACTGACTCATTCGCCCAAGAAGTTCGTTATAGACATTGCGGATGGAATCTCGTTCCTGAACCAGAATCCTGAGCTCTTTTTGTGCCTCAGGAACTTCACGTAATTCTTGTTCACGTTTTGCAATGGTTTTCTCAAGATTCAATTTTCTTGCTGATAATGAAGAAAGCTCAGCATCAATCTCAAAGATTTGAGATTGAAGTTCCTGATGCAAAGGATTCAGTGAGGTCAAACGTGTCCGCTCTGCTGGCTCGGAGCCATTGTCTTCTTGAGTCTCCAATGATTTTTTAAGGCTTTCAATTTCAGCTTTCAGCCTGACAACTTCAGGGTAATTTTCAGTGTATTGCAACAGCAAATTCGCCAAGCGAACTTCCATCTCGGGTAGTCTGCTATTCTCAGCTCCTTCACTGACCATATCGATTGTTTTTGGTGTTTCATTCAACTGTTGCTGGATCTGGCTTTTTCTCGCAGCGAAGGTATCCTGTGATAATGCTATCTCTTCTATCTGTGTCTCTAGCTGACGAATATTGGCAAGAGTTGACGCTTCATCAATTGAAAAGTAGATTCCGTTATTTTTTCGGAATTCGATTATCTTGTCTTCTGCAGCTTCCAATTTATCCTTGAATATTTCAATCTGTTCTGACAAAAATCGGTTAGCACCATAGGTTTCATCACGTTTTGCAGATAAGTTTTCTTCTACATATTCACTGACTAAAGTATTGACATAATCTTGGGCAAATTTAGGGTCAGCAGAAGTGATGGACACAATGAATAATTCCTGTCCCCTGACACTTAAATTAGTCTTAGCTATCAAGTTAGATATGTATGCTTGCTGCTCTGCCTCTGATTTTGTAAAAACATCTGATCCGATCTTTTCAAGAACCTTCGTCACTAACTCACGACTCAAAAGAGCATAACGCAAGACCCTTATTCTATCATCAATACTGGGAGAAATAGCGATACCTTCAACCAGACTATCTATTACATTTCGTTCAATAAAAACCGTCGTATCGGCACTGTATATCTTGGGCAAAGTAAAACTATAGCCACCAATTAAAGTCATCACAACGAGACTGACGATAACAAAAAGGACACGATAACGAAAAAGAGCCCTGATATAGCGAAATATTTCCTTGAAGTTATCCATTCTCTTTCATCCCTAAAAAAGACTCTCTTCTACAATGACATAATCACCAGGATGCAACAAAACATTGGCATCCAAGTCTTTGCCTTTAATCAGGCTCTTCAGGTCAAGCTTGGATTTCTTCTTGTTTTCATCCATCACGTAAACAACATCTTCTTTGGCAAATTCAGTAAATCCACCGGCGGCCAGCACGGCATCCAGGACACGCATCCCTTCATAATAGTGCAGGTTCTGCGGATTCACGACAGCCCCCAGCACGTAAACAAGGTTATTACGATTACTCGGCAGGAAGACGATATCCTCAGACTGCAAGCTGACATCTTCGTTGACATTCCCGGAATAATAGAGACTGTAAAAATCAGACTTGATTTTGTCTTCTCCACGCAAAAGGTAGGCCTTCCTCAAATCAACGGTCGAAAGGTCTCCCAACTCGCTGAGAAGCCTGAGCAGCGAGGTTTCCTTGGTCATATCAACAGCACGAGAGAGTTCGCCTCCCGTGATATAGATACGGTTATTGATGATCTGCTGCACTGAAACCGTAACAATTGGCTCCTTGACATATCTTTTCATCTGAGCAGCAATAACGTGGCTTAACTCTTCCGGCTCAAGACGATCTGCTACGATATCCCCTACCGCTGGCAAGGTAATCTTGCCATCTGGCCGCACGGTTACGGATCGGCTCATTTCCGGCACTCCCCAGACGGAAACTTCGAGGACATCCCCCTTACCAACCTTGTAATTAGCAGCCCACAATGTATTTGTCAGCAAGCACGGCAAAACCAGTAGCAGCACAAGAATTCTGTGAATCATAATCTATCTCCCGCCAAATCCTGAAACAACGACACGTATCGTATCAATAACAATCTTGAAATCGAGCAGAACGGAGTAATTTTTTATGTAATACAGATCATATCTGAGTTTCTCAAGAGCATCTTCATCAGAGGCTCCATAAGGATAACACACCTGTGCCCATCCGGTTACACCGGGCTTAACAAAGTGACGTGTTGAATAGAAAGGAATCGTTTCTTTCAGTCGCTCGACAAAGGCCATCCGTTCGGGACGAGGACCGATAAAGCTCATATCCCCTTTAAGCACATTATAAAGCTGTGGAATCTCATCTATTCGCGTTTTGCGCATAAATTTTCCGATACGCGTCACCCTGGGGTCATTCTTCTGAGCCCAAACCGCCCCAGTCTTCTTTTCAGCGTCTTCTGCCATGGTCCTGAACTTATAGACAAAAAACTCGTGCTCCCCCTCTCCGACTCGTAACTGCTTGAAGAAAACCGGGCCAGGAGAATCCGACTTGATCAGAACAGCGATGACCGGAAACAGAGGAGAAGCAAGGATCAACCCTATCGATGAGAAAAGAATATCATTGACACGCTTCAGACTGCGCATGAAAGGAGTCATGCGAAACCGATGAGTGTAAACGAATTCACTTGGCTGCATGTTTTCAACCAGAAGCGCCCCCTTTTGCTCTTCAAAAAAAGCTGTAGCATCGACGACCTCAACACCACGCAGTTTGATGTGCATGAATTCTTTCAACGGCAGGTTCCCTCTGCGCTCTTCGAGGGCCGTAACAATTTTCTGCGGTCGGTATTCCTGTATCAGGGAATCAAGATCACTAATATTGCCGATAATCAGATCAGGATCGACGACAATCTCCTTCTCAGAAGTACTGATAAAACGCACAAAGCTATGAACATTGCTGTCAGAAGGCAACGACTGATACATCTTGTATGCAAGGTGCCCGGCGCCAATAATTACGATACGATTTGCAAAACGAGCATTATTGCTGAATTTCAGCATCACCAATCTGCTTAAATACTGGAATACAAAAAACAGCATCAAAGTAATCAGCAACAACCCCCTACCGAACTGTACGGCAGGTATGAAATAGAAAAGAGCGGATAAAGCGACCAATGAAGCAAGAAAGACAACAATAGTATTAAATTTAATTATCTTTCGGTCATAAAAACTTCTGAGATCGAAGAGCTCGAAGAAATAACAGAAAAAGAGCAAAACAAGCAGATAAGCCAACAGGCGCAAGTACCCGCCAGAAAAAAAGATTTCAGTATGATCCACAAAACCAAAACGAATGAGATGCGCCAAAGAAAACGCTACAATTGCCAGCAAGATATCCAGGCAGAAAATCAGGAATTTAGGCCTTATCATGCAATCTTCCTATAACGACTCAAGTAACTCTTGAGCCTGCTGGCTAAGCTGAGTATTAGAATGATTACGAATTTCATTCAGCAATGCTTTAGCAGCATCGACCTCACCGGTATCCACTTTAGCCATGGCAAGATGAAGGCTGACGGCAGGCTCTCCAGGAAGTAATTCATGGGCTTTTTCGAGAAGTTTTATTGCATCAGCAGAACGTTTGCTCTTTATGAGCAGATAGCCAAGAGTATCCATGATCCTGGGATCATTGGGCTGAATACGGTAGGCTTTCATAGCCAGGTCGAGGGACTCTTCTACTTCACCAAAATTATCCGCAAGCAGGTAGGCCAGGTTATTCAACGCAGAGACATTGTTCGCATCATATTTGATTGCCGCACGGTAATTATCCCGGGCAGAAGCCTTGTTGCCCTGCTGCTCATCCAGATAACCGAGCGCAACATAAGCTGGAGCGAAACGGCTATTCTTGTCTCTAAGAGCGAGATAAATCTTCCTGGCTGCAGGCGCATCACCAGTTATTTCAAAAATCCTGGCCAGTTGCATCTTCAATCGCTCAGAGGATTTAACCCTCTCCATCCCCCTGCCCAGAATCTCCTTTGCAGCAGGATAGTCTTTTTCACTCATGTCCAGTGATGAAGCAAACAGGTACGGAAAATCCGTATCGGCATGCTCCTGCAATAATGAATCAATCAGTGAAGACGCCTTGTCCCGCTCTCCCCTGACCAGATAAAGACGCAGCAACGAGCCGAACCCTTGCTCAGGTGCAATCCCGGAGAGTCTCGTATAAATCGTCTCAGCCTGCACCAGATCCTTTTTCTGCAGATAGATACCGGCCTGAAGGCTGAGCAAAGGAACCGAAGAACTGAACGACTGCAAGCCCTTCTCAATAATCCCGATGGCTTCATCCGGATTGCCCGACTTGAGCTGATTTTGAGCAGCAATAAGATATCCCTGTTCGGTATCAGTAGCGACAATCCGCTCGTAGAGTGCTGCTAATTCGTCCTCTTTGCCCATCATCCGATAGAGACCGGACATCCCCAATAAGGCACGAAGATTCTTTTCATCCTGAACCAGAACAGCCTGATACTCATCCAACGCCTGCTGATAACTGGATTTGGACGCATAATAAGACGCGAGGTTAAAATAGGGCGTCAAATACGCGGAATTAGCATTTTTAGCTGACTCAAGCGCGGAAACAGCAAGCTTGTTGTTTTTCTGCGAAAAATAGGCCGCTGCAAGGTAGTTGTAGAGCAGAGCGTCACTCTTCTCACCAGCTAAACCAGCCTTAAGCGTATCAATAGCTGCCGAGTAATTTTGTTTCTGCAGATAATAACTGACCAGCATGAGCCGACTGTTCAAAACTTCCGGCGCAGCCTGCACCGCACTGATCAGATCAGCCTCACCACGGGCACTGTCTCCCTGAGACAGGTGAAACAGCCCCTGCTTCAAATGAGCATCAGCGAGGCCGGGATCCAGTTCAGTTGCAAGATCGAGCTCTGCCATCCCTTTGTCATATTCACCTGAAGCAAGAAAGGCACTGCCCAGAATATTGTGAGCATAGGCATTCTGAGGATTAGACCTTAGAACTTTCTGAATCTCGATAATAGCATCATCAACCCTCTTTTGCTTCAAGAGCGTTGTGGCAACGAGAATTCTTGCACGCTCAAAGTCAGGATTGATATCGAGAGCACGCTGAAACTGATTCAGGGCCAGTTCGAATTGATTCAGACCATAGTAGGACAGACCAAGAAACAGATAACCCAACGGATGTGGCTCCTTCGCCAGTGAAGCTTCGAGAATCGTCTTGGCCTGCTCATGATCTCCCTGCCGGTAACTCAGGATTCCACGCAACCGCGACACCTCGGCGCGATCCGGAAATACCGATGCAAACTGATCGACCGTCCTGGACGCCGCATCAAGGTCTCCCATATCCATCTGCAAAACAGCGGACATATAATAGGCCACAACCTGACGGGAATTTACCCCGTATATATCCTGATAAGTCTGAAGAGCCTCCTCACGACTCCCCTCACGCAAGAGGATATTGGCACGCAGATATCTGGCATCAATGTTCTTTACATCCAGAGCTACAATCTCATCCAGATAGGTCTTTGCCTTTTCAAATTCCTGCTCCTGCACTGCAACACGAGCAAGAAACATGCGTGGCTCAATCGCATTCGAATCAAGTTGCAATGCTTTGGCAAACATAGACTTGGCAGACAGCAGATCCCCTGCCAAACCGTAAGCGCGACCGTAAAGAACCAGAGATTCCACTGTGTCGATGTGATCTTTCAGGTAGGCATCAAGCTGCAGGAGAGCGTTTTGTGAATCGTTCTGATTGATATAAGCTGTAGCAATCTTCAAATGCGCTTCTAAATATGACGGGTTCTGCAGCAGGACTTTTTGGAACTCAATTACAGCCTGGGAAAAGTTACTGCTTTCCAGGTAAGCATCTGCAAGCGCGATACGTGCGTCCAGATGGTTAGGATCCTTCTCAAGCGCATTCTTATAAAATACAATCGCACCGCGAAAATTCCCCTGCGAGACAAGGTTGCGTCCCTGCGCAGTCATTTCCTCAGCAGTCTGTCCGCCACAAGAAGAAATCAACAATACAACAATCACAAGAAACAAGAACTGCTTCATAAGTTCCCCCGTCAAACATGATATATGGCCTGAAGTATATTATAAATATAATTCAAAACAGGTAGGCAGTATACAGCTACAATGTGAGAAATTGCAAATGAGATTATAATTTTTTCATAAAAAAAGGACCTCCTAAAACTAGAAGGCCCTTGATTTTATTATTTCTATATCTAATTACTTACGGCTACGACGCTTGAAGTAAGCAAGACCGACAAGACCGGTACCAAGCAGTACAAGAGTAGCAGGCTCAGGAACTGGAGCAGGTGCGATATCAGACACGCCGACAACCATATCATTATAGTCAAAATCGGCATTGACCAGATCTTCCATAGCTAAAACAACATCACTACCAAGCAGCGAACCTGCGACATTGTCGCTCGTATCAAAAGAAAGGAAATAATCCACACCGTTATTCAACGCACTTACCGAGTAGAAAGTCCCATCTACACCTGTAATGTAAAAACCAAAGTAGCCAGTATCGGTGATTGAAACACCGTCAAGGGTAATTGTGTCATTTTCAAACTTCAACGTTGCTGATGTTAACGAGCTATCAGAACCAGAAAAAATTTCCAGAGTCTCTAAAAGAGCGTAGGTATCCAAAACGTCATCATAAGAGTATGTAAAAAGCCCAAAAGTATTGCTATTGGCATTACCGGCCAACTCTAACAAAAGAAATGCTGTTGCATCGTCATTGGTACCGTCGTTATCGGTCAGATAAAAAGCTTCTGCGCCAGTGTCAGCGTAGCTATAACCATCAACATTGAGGGTATTACCGTCAATCGTCAATGCAAAAGAAGTGGAAGTCACTAATCCCAGACACATAATTGTTAATAATAACTTTTTGATCATGCTTTTCCTCCAGCCAGTAGTTAAGTATAGTAATTTTCTCAAAACTCACTAAAGCACGAAGCGTACCAACACCACAAGGTCCTGTTTTTGCGATATTAATTTAAGACAAAAAAATTATTTACGGCCTAACTGTAAATAAATTCGACATAATCACAATTCAAAAACGATCAACATTTTTTAAAATCAATTCACACTATCGAACATAAGGATTTTCTGATAAATTTTAAAACAATGAACTGTTTCCGAAGAAAGGTCTAAAAATGCCTCTAACTGGTGAGTTGGAACACCTCCCAATAGTAGACGTCATTCAACTGATTCACTCCACGCGCAAATCAGGCACATTAAATGTCTACAGTCGCAAAGGTGAAGGCAAGCTTGTCTTCAATGACGGCTATATCATCAGCGCCACTCATTCGCAGGAAAAGATCAGGATCGGCTCTATTCTCATTGAAAATGAAATCATCTCCCAGGCAGATCTGGATAAGGCTCTGAACCTGCAGAATGATGACCCCGATGAACACAAGCCCCTCCTTGCCATCATTATAGAGACCTGTTCCGTTTCAAAAGATCAGGTATTCAAAGCTCTTGAAATGCTGATTGAAATGACCATTGTCGAGATGATCAGCTGGACGCGGGGAGTCTTTACCTTTGACATTGAAGCTGTTTCTGTCGTCGACGAATATCGTTATCTTCCACAGGCCCTTCAAGATCTGTCATTGAATACGCAGATGGTTCTGATGGACGCACTGCGTATCTTTGATGAAAAAGTCCATGCGGGTGAAATTGAATTTTCGGATGAACCGCTGGAAGAGGATCCGCGAATCGGTGTTTTTGAAAACAACAACCATCAGTCGGATGAATCCGGCGATATTATCTCTGAAGACATCCTCGGCCTGGCGGACCTGGACAAGGTTGAGAGAAAAATACCTCAGGTTTTCAATGGCCTCGAGTCATTTGACGCCGACAACCTCAGACGGGAAATCAGCGCCAAGGCGACGGAATCGCTCAGCGAAGAGAATCAGAAGAAACTGGCCGACTTTCTCAACAACCTGTCTGCAACACAGCCCAAGACACTATTTTCCAGCTCAAACCAGGCATTGATCCTCCTTGCCAACGATCCGCTCATCGAACAGTCGATCATGGCCGTCTGCAAACACGAAGGCCGCTTTGTATTCAATGCCAAATCCGAGGACGATCTCTACAGGCTGATCGAGCAGTCTATCATTCGCCAGATGAAGCCACTGGTCATCCTTAATGCAGCACATGAAGAAGAGACACTTAAGCTTGAAGCTATACGTGAAAAGGTTCAAAGCAATTATCTTAATGTCGGGATAGTGCAACTGACCTACCCTGCCCAACTGAACTTCCAACTTAATGCCATCAAAACCGGCGTCAGGATTGTACTGCCTATTCCGCAGGTCACTACCGATGCAACCTATGCTGATGAAATGATCGTTTTTCTGGAAACTTTTCAGTCTTATCTTTCCGACCAACGCCAGAACGCAGGTCTCTATGACCTGAGCACCCTGCAGCAAAATCTGTCACACCTGAAGCAATACAAAAAAGTCGCTGATGTCTCCGCTGAGATCATGCGCTTTATTAATGGCTATTTTTGCAGGACAATAACCTTTGTTGTAAACAAAAACGAACTGATTGCCGAACGCAGTGTCGGAATTCTTAACAACAGCAAGGAACTGTCGGAAATTTTAAAATGGAGATTTCCCCTTACTGAGAATTCAAGTATTTTCCAGCTGTTCAACCTCGGAGAATGCTTTTGCGGCAGTATCCCGGACCCGAACTTTCAGAGTAGGCTCTTTGACAAAATCACGGCTCCCGCAACAGACAGCTCATTGCTTTTGCCCATTAAGTGCAACAACAAAACCGTCATGATGATCTATGCTGACAACGGAGAACTGGAAGCCCAGCAGGTTGACAGCAACTTTTTCAATTTTTTCATAAATCAGGCCAGCCTGATTATGGAAAACGCTCTGTTCCGCAAACAACTTCTGTCTTAACAGACAGAGATTTAAAATAAGGAGTACAATCCATGGATATAAAGATGCTCAATCAGATTCTCGAAATCGCTTTTGCCAAGCGTGTATCTGATATCCATTTCGAAGTCGACAACCCGCCATTCTTCAGAGCCCATGGTCAGCTGCTTAGATCCAAACTGCCCAACCTGAAACCTGAAGACACTGCCTTTGTCGCCAAGATCATCATGGCCAAAAACCGGCGGGAGCTCCCAGAAGATTTTACCGAATTTGATGCCTCCTACGCCCTCAACAATGGCGGACGGTTCAGAGCCAGCATCTTCAAGCAACGCGGCAATATCGGTATCGTCATGCGTGTAATCCCGCCCGAAATCGGCAATTTTGAGCAATTGAAGCTCCCGTCCGTCCTTTCAGAAATCGTTAAGGCGCCAAACGGACTGATCCTGGTGACAGGGCCGACCGGCAACGGCAAGTCAACGACTCTGGCCTCGATGATCGACTACATGAACGATAAGTACGCCTTCAACATCATCACCATTGAAGATCCAATCGAATTTCTGTTTACCTCGAAAAGAAGCTGTGTCGTTCAACGTGAAGTCCATATCGACACCGACAGCTTCAGTGCTGCACTGAAGGCTTCCCTGCGGATGGATCCGGACGTCATCATGGTCGGGGAACTGCGAGACCTTGAAACGATAGATGCCTGTATCAAGGCATCGGAAACAGGTCACCTGGTCTTTTCCACACTGCACACTCAAGGAGCCGTGTCGACCATCAACCGAATCGTCGGCCACTACCCACCGGAATCACAGGAAATCATGCGCCAGCGCCTGGCGGATGCCCTGGTGGCGATTGTTTCACTGCGCCTGATTGAAGATAAGAGCGGCGAGCAGATCCTGCCGGTTGTCGAAATCATGCGCTCAACGACAACCATCCAGGCCTGCATCCGCGATGGAAAACTGAATGAGATTGAAAGTCTCATTGAAAAGGGGCAGGCACAGTACCAGATGCAGACCATGGATCAGCACCTGATTCAGCTCTGCAAGCAGGATCGGATTTCCATCAACGATGCGAAACGGATCTCCAAGTCGATGGATCTTGAAAGGAAGATGACATTCAGTTGAGAACCGTCGGCAAAAAGCCGACGGTTCTCAAAAAGTCTGTTTCTGGTCTTACCATAATTCGGTTCTGCCAGTTAGATGAGCACAGCTCATCGTTGGGCGAGCGACACCGAAGAGACAGCCAAGGGCTGCTTCAATGATTTTTTCGTATCAACAAGCCGGGAACCGGCTTTGCGGTTCCGCGAATTCAAGACGCGAAGCGGCTTGTCTGAGCGCGAAGAGAGTTGCTGCCCAAAAACTACGAAGTACGATAAAATCAATTTACGTCAGCGTTTTCAGAGAGTTTCTTTTTCCACCCTTTTTCTTTGATCGCAAAGAAAAAGGGTGACGTCTGCCGGTACGGGAACCGGCGGTTTTAAATCTTGTTTTCAGAAACTTAACAGACAAAAACACGGGCTCGCGCCCGTACGGCGCCCAACTTTTTTACAGGTTGAAAAAAGTAGGCAAAAAGCAGCCTTCTAATGCTGGCGAAGATTGGCAGCATTCTCTTCGTAGGTCAGGCAGCAGCAAGTGACAGCACGCCCCACGGTAAGCATGCTCACCTAATGGGTAGTTTTAATCAATCCAAGAGGTATCCCCGCTCCCCTGGCGCAGAATCTCGATCTGATCATCCAACAGGCTGATGACTGTCGATGCATCACTGACCATGATACCGCCATCAATAACGTAGTCGACCTGATTACCAAGGATCTGATTAATCTCGTAGGGATCTTCAGGGGTCTCTTCACCAGAGATATTGGCGCTGGTGGTCACCAGCGGATGGCCAAGTTCTTCGACTATCGCCCGACAGATGGCATTATCCGGAATTCTGATACCGACCGTCTTCTGTTTGGTGCTGAGCGAATCAGGAACAATTTTTGTCGCTTCCAGAACAAAGGTGTAGGCGCCGGGCAGATGACGCTTCATGATCTTGAATGCGAAGTTGCTGACCCTGGCATATGTCGAGATATCGGACAGATCGTTGCAGATGAAGGAGAAAGGCTTGTTCTTGTCTCGCTGTTTGATCTGAAAAATCCGCTTGACCGCCTTTGCATTGAAGATGTCACAACCCAGGCCATAGGTCGTGTCGGTCGGATAGACAATGACACCACCGCTTTTCAGACATTCGACAATCTGCTTCACCAGTCTGGGATGGGGATTATAGGGATTGATCTCTAACAACATCGCTCGACCATCTTTAAAGTAGTTATCGTCCGGAAACGGCCCTTTTTCACAGTGGCGGCGTCAATCTGCGGGGGCCGCGTGTGCGGCGTAAAGCACTACGCCTCCTCGCACTCCCTGATTTTCCTGCCACAAAAAAAATTCTCGTTTCTAATCTAAAAACTTGCGTGTTGCCCTCCGGAGTTTCCGTAAGGCAACTAGAGTAAGAATTTAAGCTCTTCGATCTTTTTCAGTTCAGCATAAATACTAGTCAATTGCTCATAATTGTGCAAGGTGACCAGCACCGACACAGCCTGGTAGGTCCCTTTCCCGCTCGGCCTGCTGCGCAGAGCATCGCGGGAAACCTGAACATGGCGCTCGACAGCAGAAAAGACCGCCTGCTCGAAAGCGTCTCCCGCCAGACCAACGGCTTTGAACTGATAATGGCAGGGAAATTCGAGAAGATCTCTCGGGTCTGTACAATCACACATGATCAGCTCTTTCCGGTATGACCGAATCCGCCAGCCCCGCGGGCCGTTTCACACAACTCCTCAACCTCAACGAGTTCAGCCTGACAGACTTGAGCGACAACCAGTTGGGCAATGCGCTCACCCGGATTGATGACGAAGGTCTCCTGGCCGTGATTGATCATGATGATCCCGATTTCACCACGATAGTCGGCATCGATCGTTCCCGGCGAATTGACCAGCGATATGCCGTGCTTGATCGCCAACCCGGAGCGCGGCCGGACCTGTACCTCATAGCCTGCAGGAATCGCCATGGCCAGACCGGTCGGAACCAGACAGCGCTGACCAGGCTCAAGACAGATAGGTTGTTCAGGAGTTGCACAGACATCCATTCCGGCAGCCAGTTCCGTCATATATTTCGGTACGATCGCCTGCGGATGAAGCTTTTTGATACGGATTACGGGTGTTCGCATAATAAATCCTATAATTAAAAAACCGGTACGGGGGCTCCCGTACCGGCGTTATTATACTTAAATATCAAATAAAGAAAACTCAGTCCTCTTCCGGCAGTTCCAAGCCAAGAGCCGCCTTGCGGGACAGCTTGATCTTGCCCTGACGATCGACACCGATACACTTGACCAGAACCTGATCCCCTTCGTTGAGAACGTCGGTGACGTTCTTGACGCGCTCATTGGCGAGTTCCGAGACGTGAACCAGGCCGTCGGTGCCGGAAAAGATCTCGACGAAAGCACCGAATTCCATGATCTTCTTGACGGTACCCATGTAGAGCTTGTCAACTTCCGGCTCCTGGGTCAGATCGCGGATCATCTTGATCGCTTTCTTGGCGGCTACGCCGTCAGCGGAAGCGATATTGATGGTACCGTCGTCCTGGATGTCGATGGCGCAACCGGTCGCATCGATGATGCCACGAACGTTCTTGCCGCCCGACCCGATGACGGTACGGACCTGATCGGCCTTGACCTTGATGGTGGTGATGCGCGGTGCATACTGAGAGAGATCCTCACGGGACGCATCGATCGCCTTAGCCATCTCACCAAGAATATGGATACGACCGGCACGGGCCTGATCCAGAGCGTTCTGCATGATCTCCTTGGTGACACCGGTGATCTTGATATCCATCTGCAACGCAGTGATCCCGTCGGCCGAACCGGTAACCTTGAAGTCCATGTCGCCCAGGTGATCCTCATCACCGAGGATATCGGAGAGAACCGCGTAATCATCACCTTCCTTGATCAGACCCATGGCGATACCGGCGATCGGCTCTTTGACAGGAACACCGGCATCCATCAGGGACAGCGAAGCGCCACAGACCGAAGCCATGGAAGAAGAACCGTTCGACTCGAGGATATCGGAGACGATACGGATGGTGTACGGAAACTGCTCCTGGGTCGGCAGGATCTGAGCGGCACTGCGCTCGGCGAGCATACCGTGGCCAATTTCGCGACGGCCCGGGAAGAGACGCATGCTGGTTTCACCAACACAGAATGGAGGGAAGTTGTAGTGGAGCATGAACTTCTTGAATTCCATCCCCTGCACGTTGTCAATGCGCTGCTCATCACTGGCAGTTCCGAGAGTGGTGGTGACCAGAGCCTGAGTTTCACCACGGGTAAACAGGGCACTGCCATGAGCACGGGGCAGAACACCGACTTCGCAGGTGATCGGACGAATCTCGTCCATCTTGCGGCCGTCGATACGGATCTTGTCACGGGCGACCATCTGGCGAACGACGGTCTTCTCAACACTGCCGAGAGCTGCGGAGATCTCTTCTTCGCGACCCTCAAAGACTTCGGCCAGTTCCTCCTTAACCGCAGTACGGATGTCGGCCAGAGCAGCGTAACGCTCCTGCTTGGAGCTGATCTTGACTGCCTCGACGACCTTGGCTTCAGCAAGACCTACGACCTTGGCAACCAGTTCTTCGTCCTTGACCGGAGCGGCAAACTCACGAGGCTCCTTATTGACCAGCTTGGCCAGCTCTTCCTGCAGGGCAATCAGCGGCTGGATTGCAGCATGGCCGAAGAAGATGGCGTCGAGCATTTCTGCTTCAGTCAGGAACTTGGCTTCCCCTTCAACCATCATGACAGCATCCTTGGAACCGGACATGACGATCTCGACATCACTCTGTTCCATCTGCTCACGGGTCGGGTTAGCGACGAACTGGCCATCGATACGACCAACACGGACACCGGCGATCGGACCTTCGAACGGAATGCCGGATACACACAGACAGGCCGAAGCAGCAACCATGGCCAGGGTATCAGGGTCGTTGACCATATCGGCCGAGATAACGGTCGGCATGATCTGGGTTTCAAACATGTACCCTTTCGGGAACAACGGACGCAGTGGCCGGTCGATCAGGCGGCAGATAAGGGTTTCACGCTCGGTGGCACCACGTTCACGGCGGAAGAAAGAGCCAGGAATCTTGCCGCTGGCATAGAATTTTTCCTGGTAGTTGACGGTCAGCGGGAAGAAATCCTGCCCTTCACGCATCTTCTTGGCGGAAACAACGGTACAAAGGACCTTGGTCTCTCCGTAGGTGACGATAACCGCACCGTCGGCCTGACGGGCGACTTTACCGGTTTCGATTGTCAGTGGTTGACCATTGAATTCTACCTGAACCTTTTGATAGGCCATAATGTATTACTCCTCTTTTTTGTATTACTGCCATCAGCAATACGGGTTAAAAGCATCAGGAGGATGGCCTGAGACAATTACCAATCACGTTGGAAATTCTCTCCGGACAGCCTCCCTCAAACTAGCGATGATGCTTGGATAAAAGCATCAAACAGACGAAAGCAGCATGCCCCGCAAGGAGACATGCTGCTTCAATTTCTTAGCGGCGAAGACCCAGTTCCTGAATGATCGTCCGGTAACGCTCAACATCCTGTTTGATCAGGTAGTCGAGCAGTCGGCGGCGCTGGCCGACCATCTTCAGCAGACCACGACGTGAGTGGTGATCTTTCTTGTGGGTTTTGAAGTGGTCAGTCAGATAGTTGATTCTTTCGGTCAGCAGAGCGATCTGCACTTCCGGGGAACCGGTATCACCTTCGTGACGCTTGAATTTTTCGATAATTTCCTGTTTGCGTTCTGTGACGAGCACGTCATTCTCCTTTTGCGTTATCTGTATAGCCAGTGGCGTGGCTGTTTGTCATTTATTGCCAAGACTGCGATTACTACCATGTTTTCACAAGTTCTGTAAAGGCTAATCTCTACTTTATCAACGCGTAAAAACGCGGATCAATTCAAAATCTCCCCGCTTTTCCAGTTCTCGAAGAGGTGCGTAACGAGCCATCGCCCAGAGACGCCCCTGATGCATAAGCCTGACCAACGAACCATCCGCTATTGAGTCATCAACAATAACCTCGGCCAGGGTCGGTGGCACACCACAATTCAAGCGCTCTACTGCAGCCTCGGCAACCTCAACCGGGGAACACTCACGGACAGCCTCTTCGACCTGCAACAGACACCCCTGTGGCGTTTCCATCTGCTTGAGATCTTCGAGTCTGACACATTCATCAATGCGGAAACCCGCGCTAGCCGTTCTGCGCAGAGCGGTCATGTGGGCACCACATGCGAGTGCTTCACCGATATCGTAGATCAAACTACGAATATAGGTTCCCTTGGAGCATTCGACGTCGATCGTCGCAGTGTCCACTGTGAGACTGACGATATCCAGGCGATAGATCGTCACCGGGCGAGCCTGACGTTCCACCACCTCACCTTTGCGCGCCAGCTTGTAGAGCGGCACACCATCCTTCTTCAGTGCGGAGTACATGGGCGGAACCTGGAGGATGTCACCCCGGAAGGCCTCACAGATCCGATCGAACCGTTCAAGAGACAGTTCAGGAACGGCCCGCTCGATCAGCACTGTCCCTTCCGAATCATAGGTATCGGTGGTCTGGCCGAATTTCAGTTCAGCCCGATATGCCTTGCGGTCGTTGAGGAGAAACTGGAGGATCTTGGTCCCGTCACCAACGGCAACAGGGAGCACGCCAGTCGCAAGCGGGTCGAGCGTACCGGCGTGGCCTACCTTGCGGGTTTTGAACAGACGGCGCACATCGCGCACAACATCAGTGGACGACATACCCGCAGGCTTATCGATAAGAAGTAAACCGTGCACGTAATTATTTCAATAATTGATCGATGAGTTTATAGACGGTCGCTCTGACCTGATCGAGATCACCGGACAGCTTGGCACCGGCAGCATTATGATGACCACCACCGCCCAGTTCACGAGACAGGGTTCCGACGTCGACTGCACCACGGGATCGAAAACTGACCTTGAACAGCGACTCTTCGATCTGACTGAAGAACAGTGCCACCTCGACACCACGAACGGCCCGGGCATAGTTGACAAAACCGTCAGCGTGCTCCTCACTGGCTCCAACTGCATACATATCTGATTTGAGCATGCTCAAGGAAGCATATCGGCCACAGTCGGAGAGATGCAATGTCGGCAGAACCCGGCCCAACAGCTTCATTCTTTCAGCCGGATAACTCTCATAGAGGGTGCTGGCAATATTCCAGGGATCTACGCCCAAGGCGACTAACTCGCCAGCAACCCTGAAAGCTTCACCGTTTGCACTTGAATAGCGGAACGAACCGGTATCGGCGAGCAGCCCCAGATAAAGAGAATTGGCGACGTCAAGACTGACAGGATAACGGCAGGACTGGAGCAGACGGTAGACCAACACAGCTGTCGCACTGGCGGTTGTATCCAGATAGCAGATATCACCAAAATCGGAATGCGGGTGATGGTCGATGTTGACCAGGGTCTGGCACATGCCCTCTACCAGCAGGCCCACCCTGTTCAGCTCCCCCGCATCCAGCACAAAAGCCACGTCAAACTTCCGATCGGGATCAACACTGGAAACGAGCATTTCACTGCCGGGCAGGAACCCCATCATCTGGGGGACGCCGTCGACATTGTAGGCAACAACCTCTTTGCCGTTCTCACGCAGCGCCATGGCCAGACCGAGGGTCGAACCTATGGCATCGCCATCCGGTCCTTCATGAGCGAGAACAATGAAGGAATTACTACGCTCAACAAGGTCAGCTATCTGCTGAAGAATCATCCAAATCGTCCTTGACCTGATGGAGAAGCTCGTCGATTCGCTGACCGTAACTGACCGAGGAATCGTAAACAAAGCGGATCGCAGGCATGAAACGCAGACTCATCACCTGGCTTAATTGCTTGCGGATGTAAGGAGCAACACTCTTCAATCCCTGTTCGGCTTCTTTGCGCTCGGCCGCATCCCCCGACAGGGTGTAAAAGATCTTCGCCACACTGATATCGCGTGAAACCTCGACACCGGTCAAGGTGACCGCTGCGACCCGAGGATCCTTGATCGAAAACATCAGCAGTTCTGATGCTTCCTTGAGAATCTGTTCACCAACTTTTTCTGGACGATAACCGCTCAATTGTCCATATCTCCGTACTGTATATACTCTGTGTCAGCAGCAATAATGACACTACTGCCCTCTTTTTCGATTTCGGCCTCCAGTGCAGCAAAGACCTTCCTGATACTCGCTTCATCAGCCGCCGTCATCGAACCGCCAATGATTGTTCGCTGGTGAAGCTCGAGCAAACCAACCTCAGCCAGCGACACCGGATATCTGCCCCGCAGGCGGCCGAGCAAACGAGCCACCTGCGAGCGTTTATCCTTGAGGCTATGGGTGTGGTAAAAACGCAGATCAAGCCTGATTACACCGACAACCATAAACAACCTCTAGATTACAGCGAGGTCTTGACCTCTTCCATCTCAAAGACTTCAAGGATATCACCAACCTTGATGTCGTTGTAGTTCTCAAGGCCGATACCACATTCGTAACCGCTGGCAACTTCACGGACATCGTCCTTGAAACGCTTAAGCGAGTTGAGCTTGCCTTCCCAGACAACAACGTTGTCACGAACCAGACGGGTCTGAGCGTTACGCAGGATCTTACCATCCAGGACATAGCAACCGGCGATGGTTCCAACCCGAGAAACATGGAAGGTCTCACGGATTTCAACCCGGCCGAGCTCTTTCTCCTTGAGCGTCGGAGCCAGCAGGCCTTCCATTGCATCACGAACATCATTCACGGCATCATAGATGACACTGTAAAGACGGATATCAACCTTTTCGTTTTCAGCCAGGGTCTTGGCCTTGGCTTCAGGGCGAACATTGAAGCCGAGGATGATCGCATTCGAAGCAGTCGCCAGGGTAACGTCACTTTCAGAGACACCACCGACACCGGTATGAATGACGTTCAGGCGGCATGCATCGGTCGACAGTTTTTCAAGTGCGTCACGGACAGCTTCAACAGAACCCTGTACGTCTGCCTTGATGATGACCGGCAGTTCTTCAACCGCACCTTCCTGCATGCGGGCAAACAGTTGATCCAGAGAAACCTT
The DNA here is from genome assembly GCA_963677215.1 of Geopsychrobacteraceae bacterium. Taxonomy (GTDB): domain Bacteria; phylum Desulfobacterota; class Desulfuromonadia; order Desulfuromonadales; family Geopsychrobacteraceae. Next base: position 3,111,123 of record OY781919.1, on the reverse strand, counting down.
GCTGCTCTTGGCCAGATCGATCTCGCGCTGTTTCGACTGGCGGTGCTGGGAAACTTCCTTGGCGGCCTTTTCGTTCTCAACCGCATGGAAGGTATCACCGGCATCCGGCACCCCACCAAGACCAGTGACCTCAACCGGGAAGGAAGGACCAGCTTCCTTGACCTGTTTACCGTTGGCAGCGGTCATGGAACGGACACGGCCGAAATGCAGACCGGCAACAATGGAATCACCGATCTTCAACGTACCGTCCTGAACCAGGACAGTAGCGACCGGGCCACGGCCCTTATCAAGACGCGCTTCAACAATGGAGCCCTTGGCGCGCTTGCCCGGATTGGCCTTGAGCTCGAGGACTTCCGCCTGAAGCAGGATCATTTCCAGCAGGGTATCCAGATTGAGCTTCTGCTTGGCCGAAACCTCAACGTAGATAGTATCGCCACCCCAGTCTTCCGGAACCAGTTCAAACTCGGTCAGTTCCTGCTTGACCCGATCAGGATTGGCTTCCGGCTTGTCGATCTTGTTGATGGCAACAATGATCGGTACGCCGGCGGCCTTGGAGTGATTAATCGCTTCCTTGGTCTGTGGCATGACACCGTCATCCGCAGCAACGACCAGGATAACGATATCGGTCACACCGGCACCACGGGCACGCATTGCGGTAAAGGCTTCGTGCCCCGGGGTATCGAGGAAGGTGATCTTGCCACCATCAATCTCGACGTCGTAAGCACCGATGTGCTGAGTAATACCGCCAGCCTCGCCTTCGGTGACGTTTGCGGCACGGATTGCATCAAGCAAACTAGTCTTGCCGTGGTCGACGTGGCCCATGATGGTGACGACCGGCGGGCGAATTACAAGCCCTTCGCTGCTTTCTTCGTCACCACTGGCCTGCACAACCTCAAGGATCGATTCCTCATCAAAGGCGATGTTCTCAACCTCGTAATGAAACTCTGCAGCGAGGATGGCAGCTGATTCATAGTCGAGTGGATGATTGATGGTCACCATCGAACCCTGACGCATCAACTCGGCAATCAGCTCGTTGGCCTTGACGCCCATTCGCTTTGCCAGTTCACCGACGGTGATCGAATCGCTGATACGAATAACCCGTTTGATCGCCTTGCTGATGGTAACCTCAGTCTGACGTGGCTGCTTACCTTGCTTGCCGCGCTTTTTCTTGCCACCCAGGCGGCCGGGTTCGAAAACCTCAACCCTGCGCCCACGGCGTGATACGCGTCCGTCCGTTTCGTCGAAATCGCCTTCGTCACGACGCCCCTTCTTACGCTTTTTATTGGTCCGTGCCCCCTCTTTTTCAGGCAGGGGCTGATCCATAGGCGGTGGGAAACCGGCGACATCGACCCGCTTGCGCGCAGGTGCAGAAGGGCTGGCATTACGGTCAGCACTTCTGTCCGGACGTTCGCCACGGTCTGGGCGACCTGCAGGACGGTCAGGACGGCCAGCCGGACGTTCAGTACGTGTGCCAGGACGGCCAGCCGGACGTGACTGACGATCTCCGCCCCTGGCACCTGGAGGAGCCATGACCTGAGAAAGGTCAACCCGACCGAGAATCTTGGCCTGATCACCTGATGGACGATCAACCGTCTTGTGCTCTTTTTTAGGTTTTTCTGCCTTGACCGGCGCCTGTGCTGCTGGCTTTTGTTCAACGACCGGAGCCGCTTTTTGTTTTGGCTCCGCCTTGACCTCGGCGACGACTGGTTCTGCAACCGGCTCTGCAGCAGCTTCCTTCTGAACAACGGGCTGCGCAGCTGGCGACTCTTCATCAGGAGCTGGCGCCTCAACCGGAGTTTTCTCTACAGGAGCAGCAACCTCTGGAACAGCGGGCTCGACGGCAACAGCTACAACCGGCTCAGTAGGTTTCTCAGGAGCTTTTTCTTCAGGCTGAGCAACAACCTCGGCAACCGGTTCTTCCACGACTGCGTACTGTTCGGCTTCAGCATGTTCAGCTTCTGCGTCCGCAGACTCATCCGCATCACGAACAACAGTCTTTCTTCTACGGATCAGACCTGGCTTGATGCGCGCCTCTTCAATCTTCTCACCGGAAACATTCTGAGAAGCTTCAAACTTCTGAACATCGTCTTCCGATAGGATACTGTTTTGTGACGCTGCGTCGATACCGGCATCTGCCAACTTAGCCAGCAGTTCCTTATTTTCCAGGCCCATCTTTCTAGCGAGCTCTTGTACTTTCATTTTGCTCATCAATTCTCCCTTACCAGTTGTTCGTGGCGGCACAATTCTTTCGAAATCAATTCACTCAGGTCGTCATTGACAAATGCGACGCAGCTAACATCGCTTTTCCCTATATACTGTCCGATCTCCTGCTTGGTAAACAGGCGATGGACCTCAACTCCGGACGCGGCTGCTGACTGAGTGACTTTATCGGCCACACCCGTAGAGATATCTTCAGCAAGCAACACCAGAGATAATGCTTTGCCGACCTTCAGGGCGTCCAGTGTTGCGTTACTTCCGGCAATCAGTTTACCGGACTTGCGGCAGATGCCGAGCAGGTTGACAATTTTCTGCCAGACTTCCTGTTTTAACTGAGCAACAAGCTGATCGGCATCGGGCGTTTCGCAACGACCGCGAAATGCTCTCTTGAAACCACCCTTTTTGACCGCATTCCTAAGGCAGTCAAGATCGACACAGGTATAAGCGCCACGACCCGGCAGTCTTTGCCGATAATCGACCAGCAAAGAGCCATCCGGAGCGACAACATAACGTATCAGCGCCTGTTTGTCCAACCGACTGCGACATGACAGGCAGGTTCTTTCAGGCCCTTTGGCAGATTCAGCCATACAGCTAACTTCGACTCCGCTTATTCCTCAGTGTTGTTCGGCTCAGATGAGGTGATTTCAGAAAAAAGTTCCTCTGCCAGCTCTTTCTGAGTTTTTTCCGGTGCAGACGGAGTCTTGCCGTCTTCAGAATCCTCCTCCTGGGCACGGCTCTCACTCTTGATATCGATCTTCCAGCCGGTCAACTTGGCAGCAAGACGGACGTTCTGCCCTTTCTTGCCGATGGCCAGGGACAACTGGTCATCAGGAACGATAATCTCCATCGCCTGATCTTCATCATCAATATAGACACGTGATACTTCGGCTGGTGCCAGTGCAGCACAGGCGAAACGGGCCGGATCCTGAGTCCATGGAATGATATCGATCCGTTCACCACGCAGTTCGGTGACGACATTCTGGACCCGGGAACCGCGCATGCCGACACAGGCACCGATCGGATCGACATCAGGATCATGCGAAACGACGGCAATCTTGGCTCGACTGCCCGGCTCACGAGCCGCACCCTTGATTTCAACGATACCTTCGGCGATTTCCGGAACCTCTGCGGCAAACAGAGAAATCAGCAGACCCGGATGGGTACGGGACAGAATGATCTGCGGTCCTTTGGCCGACATCTTGACTTCAGAAATGTAGGCACGGACACGATCGGACTGACGGTAGTTCTCACGCGGAACCTGCTCACGGTTAGGCAGCAGAGCTTCGGCACGGCCAAGATCGACAATCAGGTCTCCGCGCTCATAGCGACGGACGATGCCGTTGACAACTTCACCGATGCGATCCTTGAATTCGCTGTAAACACCTTCACGCTCAGCTTCACGAACCTTCTGGATGATGACCTGCTTGGCGGTCTGGGCAGCAATCCGGCTGAAACTGCCGGCCTCGAGCATCATACCGAGCGAATCGCCGATCTCAACATCCGGATCAACTTCGCGTGCCTCTTCGATATCGATCTCCTTATAGGAATCGACAACTTCTTCAACAACTGTGACGAACTCAAAAACCTCAACCTCGCCGATCTCATCGTTATAATGAGCTTCAAGATCACGGGTGTTTCTGAACTTCTTGTTCGCTGCTGAAAGAACTGCTGATTCAAGAGCATCAATTAAGATATCGCGGTCGATTCCCTTATCTTTGACGACCTGATCGATGATGTGATTGAGATTGCCCACCATCCTGTTAATCCCCTTTTAAGTGAGTTTGAGCTGTTCCCGCCTGGCAACAGCTGTCAATTTGCGCGAGAAGCAGACCGGTTAAAACTGAAAATCCAGGTTTGCTTTTTCAATCTGATCAAATGGAATGACGGCTCTGGATGCGGTCTTCCCCTGCAGAACCACGACGACGTTCTGTCCCTCGACACCCTCAAGAGTCCCGGCAAAAGTCTTGCGACTTCGGCCCGTCTGATCCGGATCGATCCCGGAAAAGGTCTTGATCTTGACCAGTTGGCCGGAAAAACGGTCAAAATCCATCAGCTTCTTCAATGGCCTGTCGATACCGGGAGATGAAACCTCAAGGTAGTAGGCCGTATCGATGATATCTTCGACATCGAGCAACGAACTGATCTCACGACTGGCATCAGCACAGTCGTCCAGGGTTATACCGCCTGGCTTGTCGAGAAAAAAGCGTAAGATCCAGCCATGTCCTTCCCTCTTGTATTCAAGGTCGACGAGCTCCAGCCCCAGATCTTCAACAACCGGGGTTACAAGTTCCACTATCTGTTCATTAAGCTGTGCCACACTTATATCCTTCATGCCCGAATGTCAGATTCAGCGTTTCTTCCGCGTAGGAAGACACCGGCTCCAGGCAATAAAAAAAGCGAGTCTTTAGTGACTCACTTTCAGAAACCCAACCAAGAAACGCGTATATGCTTAGCACTTGCGCCATCAAAAGGCAAGCACTAATTCGTTGCTGTACGGAAACTCCGGAAGGCAGCAAATTTGTTGCCAGACTGAAAACGAGCAGATTTACGCTGTGACTAGCAATCAAGAGCCCGTGCGGAGGCGCAGGGCCTCATGCCTCCGCACAAGCAAGCTCGTAAATTGATGCCGACACGGCGGCAAAGGGCCGTTTCCAAAGGGCCGCTTCTGAATGTAAAATAATTCAGTAGCGGTTAAAGGGGCGACGCTTTTCGGCCAGACGTTTTTGCCAGAGACGTTCGGCAAAGCCGTCGGTCAGCAGATACTGCCTTGCATGGCACATGAAAGCATCGAACAGTTCATCCCGGACCCTGGCGACATCCTGTCCGGCGACAGCCATCTGCTCGAGCACCTTGACCAGATCAACGGTTTTCTCAGTCTGCTCCGCAGCAATTGTCTCAGGCAGTGGCCAGGTGATGGTCACCACCAGCCGGACCCGATGATAGTCGCCAAAATAGCGATTCGTCTCATCCCTCACAACCAAGCCGATCCCACGCTCCAGCTCCGACTGTTTCCAGACCTCAGTCATGGTCTTCTTCTCCCGATTGACGGGATCCCTTGTGCCCGCTGTAGACATCGATCTGATTAAACAGGCCACGCAGGATGCCGACCTCTCGTTCATCCAGAGCGGCACGCCCCAGAATGCGCCGGTAGCTGCGCAGAATATGGTCCGGGTTCTGCGGATTGAGATAGCCGATATTTCGCAATGATTCGCGCATGTGCTGAAACATGGCTTCGAGCTGCTCGTTGGAGGCCAGTTTTTTACGACCGTGCGTTTTCCCTTCCAGCTCACCACGCACCCGGTTGATCTCATAGAGATGCAGGACAACGGCCTGAGCCAGGTTCATGGAAGGCAGCTCCGGGTTGGTCGGAATGGTAATGAAGTTCTGACACAGATCGAGTTCGCTCGTCAGCAGGCCGTTGTCTTCCCGGCCAAAGACCAGAGCGACGCGCCCCTCTTCACAGACCGGTATCAATTGCTGTGCCGCTTCATCCGGATGCAGCAGGCCGGTACGATAACGTCCGAAACGGCGGGTCGTGCCAAAGGTCATGGCGCAGTCCGCCAAGGCTTCTTCAAGGCTGTCAAACAGCTTGGCCGCATCGAGAAGATGGCCAGCCTTGACCGCCATCTGGCGGGCTTCGTGGGACAGATGATCAGCCTGCGGATTGACCAGACGCAGATCGCTGTAACCAAAATTCAGCATCGCCCGGCAGACAGAGCCGATATTGAGGGCTCCCTGCGATTCGACCAGAACGACGCTCAGATTATCTTTGTTCAAACATTACTCCAAATCCAATACTGTCAGTATAAACAACCTGATGGACAAGCAAAAAACGTCAAATGCAAGACGCGCAATGATTGAGCCATAAGGAGAACTATGTACATCAATGCATTGTAATCATTGCAGAAGTTCCACAATTGACGAGTTTTTGCGACGCCATCAATCGAGCATTTCCGGGTTCAGACCATGATCGCGAAATACCCGGAAACGCTGACGCGAATGCTGCACCTGCCCGGCATCGTAGACCTCGGCAAAATCGACGGCCAACCTGAATTTCTTGACGAAATCGAGCGAACAGGGCTTTCCCATGATCAGCACGGCAGCGGCGTTGCAGTTATCCTCACGGGTCGATATGACAATCGGCTCCTGGCAGCACTCAACCGCACCGTTGTCATAGACATGCGGCAAAAAGGCTCCCTTTTCCCAGGTCCAGAGATATTGATCGAGGGCCAGGGCCTGCGCTTCATCCTCGACCAGGATAAGGATCGGCTCTTTCGCCTCGACTTCCTGAAAAAACCGCTCGGCCAATTGACAGATCAGCTGGATCCGGTCCGGGCGCTCCTGTTTGATGAACCTGACCTGTGTCACCAGCAATTACCCCAGCATCTGACCGAGCAACTGATGGCCGATGACATTGTCGCCGGTCGACCCCGCCTCATTTTCGGTGTAGGCAGTTGCTCCGCAGGCCACATCACGGGTCGAATCGAACAGGATAAAGGGGACAGGATCGGCGGTATGGGTCCGCTTGGCGACCGGAGTCGGATGATCCGGCATGATCAGGACCTTGCAAGGGCCGATCTGATCGAGGTTCTCGACAATAGTGCCGACAACGTCCCGGTCAAAATCCTCGATTGCAGTCACCTTCTCCTTGAGCAGCCCGGCGTGAGCGGCTTCATCAGGCGCCTCAACGTGGACATAGACAAAGTCGCGCGACTTAAGCGCTTCAATGGCGTACTCCGCCTTGCCACGGTAATTGGTATCGATGTAGCCGGTCGCCCCGGGGACCTCAATAACATCCAGACCAGCGTAAGTACCAATCCCCTTAATCAGGTCAACGGCTGAAATGACTGCGCCACTCAAACCGTAGCGCTGCTGATAGGTCTGCATTGTCGGCTTCCGCCCCTCCCCCCAAAGCCAGATCGAATTGGCCGGCACCTTCCCGGCAGCAACCCTCTTGTTGTTGACCGGGTGGTCATGCAGAACCATCTGGGCGGAGTTGGCCAATTGCTGAAGAATCTCGGCTCCCTCCCCCTGCGGCAAGTAATCCTCGATGCTCAAGGTCGAAATGTCGTGCGGCGGGGTAAAACGGATCTGATCCTTGCCGTTCTTCCAGACCAGAAGATGACGGTAGGACACGCCGGGATAAAAATTGAATTCGCCACCACCAAGCTCCTTCTGCAGGTCGGCGATCAGCAGCTTCGACTCATCGGTGGTAATGTGCCCGGCCGAAAAATCACCCATATAGAGCTTGCCGTAATGTGCTTCCAGCCAGACAAAATTGAGACGGAAGGAGACATCACTTGGCTCCAGCGCGACTCCCATGCTGGCCGCTTCGAGCGGAGAACGGCCGGAATAACACTCACTCGGATCATAACCAAAGACAGCCAGGTTGGCGACGTCACTACCCGGATGGTAGCCCTCCGGCACCGTTGAGGCCAGGCCAACCCGGCTGCGCTGGCAGAGCTGATCCATGTAAGGGGTGGCCGCAACCTGAAGCGGCGTCTTGCCGCCGAGTTCCGCATTCGGCTCATCGGACATGCCATCACCCAGCAAAACTATGTATTTCATAAATAAACCTTCTGTTGTCATCCACGCGGATGAAATTGTTGATGAATCTGCTTCAAGCGCTCCTGCACTACATGGGTGTAGATCTGGGTCGTCGAGATGTCCGCATGCCCCAGCATAGTCTGCACGGCTCGCAGATCCGCTCCATTTTCCAGCAGGTGAGTCGCGAAGGAATGTCGTAGCATGTGAGGATAAACCGCCTTATTGATCCCCGCTTTCAGCGCATAATTCTTAAGATTTTTCCAGAATCCCTGACGGGTCATCGGCCGGCCGCGACGATTGACAAAAACCACAGCGACCGACAAATCCCGTACCAGTTGCCCCCTGGAATATTCCAGATATTGGTTCAAGGCGTCAAGTGCCGGTTCGCCCAGAGGGACCAGCCGCTGCTTCGCCCCCTTGCCAAAGGCGTTCAGGCAACCGATGTCCAGCTTCAGATCCGCAAGCCGCAGACCGACCAGTTCGGAGACCCGCAGACCGGTCGCATAGAGGACTTCAAGCATTGCCCGATCACGCAGGTCGATCGCGTCATCTCCATTAACGGCCGCCAGCAGACGATCGACTTCAGCCATAGACAGCAGCTCTGGCAGAGAGCGCAAGGTTCGGGGCGACTCGATCAGCACCGTCGGGTCCTGTTCAAGATAGTGCTCGCGAACCAGAAAGCGATGAAACCCGCGCAATGAACTGAGCACACGCGCCCGACTGCGGGCCGAGATACCGTTCTGTTTGAGCCGGGTCAAGTAATCGATCAGCAGCAACTGGTCGATCTGGGCTGGCGATGTACAGCTGCGCTCCTGAAGAAATACAGCATAACCGGCCAGATCACGGCTGTAAGCCATTAAGGTGTTTTCTGAAAGACCTTTTTCAACCACCAGATAATTAAGGAAAATATCTATATTGCGGTCGAGATCGCTCACCCTGTCTCAGCCCAGCCTTTCCAGCATCGTCTGACGGATTTCCTCAATCTTTTCCGGATTGGTGATCTTCTGGCCGAAGATATCGTTGACATAGAAGACGTCTGCGATCTGATCGACCTTGGTCGAAATCTTGGAGACTGCGATATACAGCCCCAACTCATTGAAGGTCCTGGTAATATCATAGAGCAGGCCGACCTTGTCGGTCGCGAAGATATCGATGACCGTATATTTGACCGAAACCTCGTTATCAAATTCGATCCGGTTCGGCCGCTTGGGCCGCTGCTTCTTGGTCGCCATAAAACTCGGCTGTTTGCACTTGGCGACCAGATCACTGACCTGTACGCGCCCTTCGATAACCTTGCACAGATCCTCCTCGACACGCTGCCACTTCTGTTCGCTGTCGACGATCTCACCGACGGCATTGGTGACCTGCAGAATATCCAGAACAGCTCCAGTCTTGCGTGTATGGATCTGGGCACCAAGGATATTGATCGAGTTGGCCGCCAGCACGCCGGCGATATAGGAGAACAGCCCCGGACAATCGACCGTCGCCAGAGTCAGCTCGGTGTACCCCAGGCGCCTGTCATGCTCAATCTGCAAGTTGACGGTTTTCTTGCCACGATTGAGGGCCAGTCGCAAGTGCGGGATGATCTGTTCGGCCGTATAACTGAGCAGATAGTGATTGTTCAGGCTGTTGACAGCCCTGGTCACCTGATGCTCAGAGTATTCACCGAGCAGATCTTCACGCAGTCTGCGCTTGAGGTTACGTATCCGCTCGGTACGCTGCTCATGATAGAAGCCCTGTTTTTCCAGAACATCATAGGCCTTCTCATAAAGCTCGCGCAGCAGATTGCCCTTCCAGTCGGTCCAGACATCGGGGCCGACCGCCCGAATGTCGGCAAAGGTCAACAGGTAGAGCATCATCAGGTTCTCGCTCATCTCCATCAGCTCGGCGAACTGAGCGATCATGCGCATGTCCTGCAAATCACGCCGCTGCGAGATGTGCGCCATCTGCAGGTGATGAAGAACCAGGAACTGCAGACGCTGACTGTCCTCGCGATTCAGGCGCATGCGCCGGGCAATGGTCGGAATCATTTCAGCGCCGCGCTGGCTATGATCCTTGCCACTCCCTTTGCCGATGTCATGAAACAGGATCGACAACAGCAACAGTTCGCGCTTTTCGATGCGGTTAGCCACCTCAGTCAGACGCGGGCGATCATCGGCATATTCGCCGGCCCAGAGTTTTTCCATCTCCTCGACGGCAAACAACGAATGAATATCGACGGTATATATGTGATAGAGGTCGAACTGAACCTTGCAGTAGATCTTCTTGAATTCAGGGATGAAAGCATTGAGAAACTTCAGGTAATGCATGCGCCGCAGGATCTTGCCGATCCCTTTGGAATAACGCAGAATCGCCATAAAGGAATCGTTGACCTGCTTCGACCTGCGCACCTTGTCATTGAACAGATGAAGATTTTCCCGAATCAACAACTCAAGCTCGTGACTCATCGGGACTTCCTGTTTCTGAGACAGTTCGAAGGCGAACATCATCAGTTCCGGCTGCTGCAGGATCAGGCCTTCATCCTTGATGCGCAGTTCGCCGCGGATGACATAGAAGCCGTGTTCGAGATTACGCCGACCGAGGAAGGTGAACAGACCCTGACTCTGGCTGCGGGTCGCCTTATTGATAAGCTTGGACGCCAGATGTTCATACTCGATGGCCCGGGTGTAGTAATCCTGCATAAACTGCTCGACCGCCGAACCGGTGGTCGATTTGACATAACCAAGAAAAACAGCGATCTGCTCCTGCAGCTCGAAGGTGAGCTGGTCGCCCTTACGCTGGCTCGCATTGAAATGGAGGAAATTACGAATCTTCCACAGGTATTCCTGGGCAGAAAGGTAGAGTTCCAGCTCCTCCTCGTTCATCACCCCCTTGATCAGGAGATCACGCAGGCCCTCTGCCTTGAACTTGGTCCTGGCGATCCATAGCGCGTCGTGCAACTCGCGCAAGCCGCCTTCCCCCTCCTTGATGTTCGGCTCAAGCAGATATACCGAAGAGCCATATTTCTTTTTACGGTCTTCACGTTCCAGCATCTTGACCTTGATAAAAGCCTGGGTATCCTGGTTGAGAACAAACTTACCGACCTGCGTGGCAAAGGAGGTAAACAGATCAGGGTTACCAGTCAGAAAACGGGCATCAAGCAGCGAGGTCCTGACCGTGGCGTCCTTGGATTCATCGATACAGTCTTTAGCGGTTCTGACACTGTAGCCGACATCAAACCCCATATCCCAGAGCAGGTAGAGCATCCGGTCGGAGATGACCTTGACGGTACCTTCTGCGACCTGATCATAAAAAAACATCAGGTCCAGATCCGAACGCGGGTTCATCTCGGCACGGCCATATCCGCCAAGAGCAAACAGCGCACAATGTTCAACATGAAATGAATCAAGATCGCGACTGACGCTGCTGTAGATGGCCTTGATCAGCTGATCGGTCATCGCCGTCAGGCGCTCCACAATCTCACGGCCAGATCCCCCCTGCTCACTCTGAATGCGAATGGCGGCCAGACTGGAGTCATAGAATCCCCTGGCCTGATCCAGCAGGTCGGAGCGGATATCTTCATAGGGCTGCTGCGCCGTTGCCAACGGCAGGATCAGTTCTGTGTTTTCTGTGGAGCTGTTCATTTATGGGCAACCTGTTCAAATGATGCTGAATAATGCTTGACACCGTCGACGATCGCATCAGCGACGCGCTGCTGGTAGGACTTGCTGGTGAGGCGCTTCTCTTCCCTGCTGTTGCTGATGAATGCCGCTTCAACCAGAACCGAAGGCATGGTCGCACCAAGCAGCACATGAAAAGGCCCCTGCTTGACCCCAAGATCCTTGATCTTGCTGTAATGCGGCGAGAGACCGGTAACCAGAGACTGCTGAACTTCCGCGGCGAGTCGGCTCGACTCATTGATCTTAGCGTTCGCCATCAGGTCAAATAGAATCGCTTCAAGATTGCCGACATCTTCGATATTGGTACCGTTTTCGCGAGCAGCCACCTCCGCCGCCTGACCGTTTTTAGACAGATTGAGGAAATAACTCTCAACTCCGTAAGCCCCGGAACTGCGGCTGGCATTGGCGTGCAGGGAGATGAACAGGTCGGCATTGACACGATTGGCAAAAGCGGTGCGGTCCCTCAATTCGATGAATCGATCATCAGAGCGGGTCAGTAGCACCTTGACTCCGAGTCGCTGACGCAGGCTGGTTGCCAGAGCCTTGGCCAGGGCCAGGGTGACCGTTTTTTCATAGACACCTCCGGGGCCGATGGCACCGGGATCCTTGCCGCCATGACCGGCATCGACCACGATCGTCCGAATCCCCTCATCGCGCCGTTGCTGCGGGACATGCAGGGCCTTCTGATCATCGGGAACACTGTCGAGAATTCCGGCGATGGAATCGTCACTGCGCAGCGACTTATCGTCTTTGACCGGCGCTGTCAGAATCACTTTTTCCGGAGCGCCCATAACATCGACAACGAGACGGTGCGGGTTCTGCAGGACCGAAATCTTGTAATCTGCAATGCGGTTGAGATCAATGACGACCCGGGACGTCTGCGGATCGTAAGGGCTGGTACGGACACCGAGGACCAGGCCATTGCCGATGGTCAGGGACGCCGGCAGATTATCGGCCAATTTCGTATAACGCAGATCGAAGTAGATACGCGGTGCATCCCCCTTGAGCAGTTGCGGGGTTGTCGATACGGGAGCGTTCAGGTCCAGGACAATCCGGGTATATTTCGGACCACTCCAGTAACGGATATTCTCCAGAGTCGGCGCACTACCCAGCAGCGTATCGTCACCCCCCCCGGTGTTGCTGTATGAGGCCGTCGACTGAGGTTTTTTCAGGCTGACGAAATGATTTCGCGCGTCCCCGGCCATGTCACCATGATCGTAGTCAAGTAATATCCGCTGAAACAACTGATAAGCCTGATTGTTGTCCTCAAGCAGATCCTCTGCGATGACCGCGGCAGAGTACAGGGCGTCATCACTCAAACGGCTGTCCGGATAAAGGTCGACGAATTCCGAATAAACCTCGATGGCAATCTGAGCATCGGAAGAGCGTCCCGACACATGAGCGAGGCCATCCCAGGTCCGGGCCCGCAAAAAGGAAGCATTTTCCAGGTTCTGCCTTGATGAGGAACTGGTGACAAAGGCATTGAAACGCTTGATAAGCCGTTCCCAGCTCAAGCGCTGTTGCTGTAGCACAGGTGAACCGATCAGTTGCCGATAGTCACTGCGCAGAGTTGCATAATCTTCAGCGCAGACAGGCAAGACGATCGTGATCAGAAAAAGAGCCAGAACCAGAAAAATTAAGCAATATTTTTTCATTCTCTTACAGCAGCCTTTTAAGCTCATCGAGGATATTCAGGGCTTCAATCGGTGTCGTTGTCGAAAGATCGACCTGCTCAAGGCGATCACGGATATGATCGTTGCCCTGAGTCTGGAACAGCGCCATCTGCTGGTCCGGCTTTTTCTGCGGACGATTTTTGCTCTGTCCGAGCCGGGGCACGCCCGGCCTGGTAAACTCGCCCGCCTCAAGGTTCTTGAGGATCTCCTTGGCCCGTTCGATGACCGGATTCGGCAAGCCGGCCAGACGCCCGACCTGGATACCATAGGAACGACTCGCCCCTCCCGTGAGGATCTTGCGCAGGAAAATGATCTGGTCATTCCATTCCTTGACGGCGACGTTGTAGTTCTTGACCCTGTCCCGGGTCAGGGCCAGGTCGGTCAGCTCATGATAGTGCGTCGCAAACAGGGTTTTCGCTGCAACCTTGCTGTTGTCGTGCAGATACTCCGCCACAGCCCAGGCGATACTGACCCCGTCATAGGTCGAGGTGCCACGCCCCGATCTCATCGAGAACAATCAGGCTGTTCTTCGTTGCATGCCGCAGGATATTTGCCGTCTCGTTCATCTCAACCATAAAGGTCGATTCGCCTCTGGCCAGATTATCACTAGCGCCAACGCGAGTAAAGATGCGGTCGACAACACCGACCCTGGCCTTTTCCGCCGGAACGAAACTGCCGATCTGGGCCATCAGGGCAATCAGGGCGACCTGACGCATGAAGGTCGACTTCCCGGCCATGTTCGGACCGGTGATAATCAGCAGTTGGTTCTTTTCCGTATCGAGTTCGACATCGTTGGGAACGAAGGCCTCCTTGAGTGGCATCCCTTCAACAACCGGATGCCGTCCCGCCTCAATCGACAGGACACCGGAGGTGTCGATCAGCGGACGTACATAGTTGCGATCATGGGCCAGGTCGGCCAAGGCGGTCAGCACATCGATGACCGCCAGGGCTTCGGCGGTGCGCTGTATCCGCGCACCCTGTTCGGCGACCTGCAGACGGACCTGCTGAAACAGATCGTATTCCAGCTCAACCAGCCGTTCTTCCGCCCCGAGAACCTTGGTTTCGTAATCCTTCAGACCGGGCGTGATATAACGTTCCGCGTTGGCCAGCGTCTGCTTGCGCTGATAGTCATCCGGAATCCGGTCGAGATTGCGGTTGGTTACCTCGATGAAGTAGCCGAAGACCTTGTTGAACTTGATCTTCAGGGAAGGGATACCTGTCCGCTCACGTTCCTGCTGTTCCAGGGCGGCGATCCAGCCCTTCCCTTCCCGACTGATGGTGCGCAACTCATCGAGCTCTGCGCTGTAACCATCACGAATCAGACCGCCGTCACGCAGGACAAAGGGAGGATCATCGACGATCGAAGTCTCGAGCAGCAGGACAAGATCCGGCAGCAGGTCGATCTGCTGACGTAACTCGGCAATCATCGGACACGACAGGGAATCGAGCAGATCATCCACCTGTGGCAGCTTCTGCAGTGAGGCGCGCAGCGCACTTAAGTCCTTGGCGTTGGCACTGGCCATGGAAATCTTGCTATTGAGTCGTTCCAGATCGTAGACACCATCAAGGGCATCACGCAGATCAAGACGCGGCAGGCTGTTATCAACCAACTCGGCAACGGCATTAAGACGGCGATTTATCTGTTCGGCGTCAACCAGAGGATAATGAATCCACTGGCGCAGGGTACGACCACCCATGGCTGTCACGGTCCGATCCAGGACCCCGAGCAGCGAACCGCGTTTCTTGCCATCCTGCATGGTCGCCGTCAGTTCCAGATTGCGCCGCGTTGAATCGTCGAGCAGCATGTAGTTGCGGATATGGTAGGTCTGCAGTGGGCGCAGGTGGCGCAGCTCTTCCTTCTGGGTCTGCTGCAAATAATAGAGTACCGCTCCGGCTGCTGACTGGGCAGCCGGAAGATTGTCGCAACCGAACGACTGCATCCCGGCAACATTAAAGAATGAGCAGAGCAGCTGAAAGCTGTGATCCGCCTGAAAGACCCAGTCGGGCAGCATGTTGATACAGAGGTCGATGCACAGGGTGGACAGCTTCTTGTGCAGATCCCGCCCCGCATCGTCGTCACAGAAAACCAGCTCCTGGGGTCGCAAGGAGGCTATTTCACTTTTGATCTCTTCGAGGCTCTCCACCTCTGTGGTACGGAACTCACCGGTCGTGATGTCGACATGGGCGATACCGAATCCGCCCTCACCCTCAAGTACGCAGAGCAGATAATTGTTGGTTTTGGGATCGAGGATATCGGTATCCGTAACCAGCCCCGGAGTCACAACCCGAACGACCTCCCGCTTGACGATCCCCTTTGCCGTCTTAGGATCCTCAACCTGTTCGCAGATCGCCACCTTGTGCCCGGCGGAGACCAGCTTGGCAAGATACCCCTGGCTGCTGTGAAACGGGATGCCGCAGAGCGGAACAGAATCCTCATTCCCCTTGTTGCGCGATGTCAGGGTAATGCCGAGGATCCGGGATGCGGTGACGGCATCTTCCATGAACATTTCATAGAAGTCCCCCAGGCGAAAAAACAGAATAGCATCCTGATACTGGGATTTGATCTCCAGATACTGACGCATCAATGGTGTTGCCGTAGACATGCTAAAGCCCTGAACAATGCATAGAAACAAATATATGGGAAAAGGCAGAACGAACATCTGTCCTGAAGCAGCCGATACTAACAAAGGAGCCCCGCTAAAGCAAACACAAGATCATGGGGGCGTGACTTGACGGTTACAGAACGGTGATGCTAAAAAGGCTGTCCCTGGCAGCCCCAGCCATGATTTAAATAGAGACAGCCTTACGCATGAAATGATATCTAATGTCATGAAGATAATGACTTAGAAGGACAATTTGACCGCCATGACAAATGACACACATAGCAGCTTAGACCTTTTCAATCCATCAAACTATCAGATCAGCAGTCTTGAAGATGAGGTTCGCGCCGATCAACTGTGCCGTGAGCTTCTGAAAACGTTTCATCAACACCTGCAGCAGGAGGATGAACCGCTGATCGCCGGCAGCAAAGCGGCTGGTGCTGACTATTTCCTACGCGATTACATGATCGACAACCGTCGGGCCAACATCTTCAGCCTGAACGCAACCAGGGTCAGAGCCTTTGCCGGCAACTGGTACATTATCAGCACCCTTGAAGCCAACATGACTGAACTGCAGGATATCCTGGCCGGGATAAAAAGCTTTGCCCGTTTCTGCACCTTGAAATCACTGTTGGATGAGGACCAAAACGCAGAGATCGCTCATGCCTGCGATGACATCGATTATTATCAGGGGCGTATCGAGAGTTTCCAGAACCTGGTCGACGATGGTTACCGCGACTGGGACCTGGCCTGTCCGAACGACTGAGGAAGAATGGTGTTTTCCAAGAATCCGAAAATCAAAGCGGCAGGATTTTCCGTCGCCGGAGCCCTGACGTTGGCAGTCATCAAACTGATCATAGCTGTGATCAGCGGCTCAATGGCGGTCATGGCTTCGGCCATCGATTCGATACTCGATATCCTGATGTCAGGCGTCAACTTCATGGCCATCCGCCAGGCCGAGCAACCACCCGACGAGTGTCACCCCTTCGGCCACGGCAAGTACGAGACATTGGCGACAATGTTTCAGGCCCTGGTCATCACTGCCTCCGGCGTCTGGATCATCTACGAAGCCGTTATCAGACTGACCGAAGGGAGAAGCCTTGAGCATGTCAATGAAGGGATCGGAGTGCTCGCCGTCAGCGCGGTCATCTCCTGGCTGATCGCCCGCTACCTGCGCAAGGTCGCTAAACAGACCGACTCCTCAGCGCTGGAAGCGGACTCGCTGCACTTCCGCATGGATATCTACACCAACCTGGGACTGATGGTCGGCCTGCTGCTGATCCGCTGGTTCGGAATTCACTGGCTCGATTCGGCTTTATCGATCCTGGTTGCCGTCTATATACTCCATGAAGCGCTGGAGCTGGTCAAACGCAGCCTGTCCGACATGCTCGACCATCAGCTTCCCGAAGAGATCCGCAACAAGATCGACGAACTGATTACCTCTCAGGCTGGCCCCCACACTGGCTATCACGGCCTGAGAACCCGCCGCGCCGGTTCAATGAAGATCATGGATTTTCACCTGGAACTCTGCAGAAACATGACCGTCGCCGAGGCGCATGAAATCGCCGACAATCTTGAGAAAAAAATCGAAGAGGAGATACCCGGCTCCGATGTCATCATCCACTTTGATCCCTGTTCCAGAGAGGATTGTCCCGGACGCGCCAATTGCGAAAAGGAACAGACACGTATCGAAGTCCGTTCCACGGCAGGCGTCAAAAAAGAGGCCTGATCAGCGCCCGACCATGATACCGAGCGCCTCGGCCGTCTGAACCAACTCCCCCTGCGGATCGACGAGGTTGAGCTGAGACACGGCGCTGGCAATCTCGACAGAGACAACGTTCCTCCCCTTGAACGCGACCATCTTGCCGTACTCACCATTGGCAATCAACTCAACCGCCTTGACGCCGAAGCGGGTCGCCAGAATCCGGTCAAAAGAACTCGGGGTGCCACCACGCTGGAGGTGACCGAGAGTCACGACCCGGGTTTCGATCTGGGCACACTGGGACACCTGGTGAGCGACCCGATAGGCAATGCCGCCGAGACGTTCGACACCGAAGTTATCCTCCGCCGTCTTGAGAACCACCTTGTCACCATCAGCCGGATGAGCTCCCTCGGCGACGACCACCAGAAAATAGCGGTGACCACTGTCCTTGCTCTTTTGCATCGCCGCACAGAGCCGTTCCAGAGAAAAAGGGATCTCCGGAATCAGAATCGCATCGGCGGAACCGGCGATGCCGGACTCAAGAGCGATCCAGCCGGCATCACGCCCCATCACCTCGACAAACAGGGCACGATGATGACTTTCGGCCGTCGTATGCAGTCGATCCAGGGCGTCGGTGACGATACTGACCGCAGTCCGGTAACCAAAGGTCACATCCGTCGCGCGCAGATCGTTGTCGATGGTCTTAGGAACACCAACAACAGGTAACCCCTTTTCGAACAGCCCCTGGGCGATTTTCAGAGTACCGTCACCGCCAACTGCAATCAGGACATCGATGCCCAACTGACGCACAGTATCGACAATATCCTGTGAAATATCCTTCAGCACCGTTTTCCCGTTTTCTTCCACCGGGTAACGAAACGGGTTACCGCGATTACTTGTGCCGAGTATCGTGCCGCCACGCGGCAGGATACCCCTGACACTGTCGAGCGTCAGCTCCCGGTAGCGCGGTTTGCCGACCAGGCCGTCAAAACCGTCTTCGATCCCCAGGACACGCCAGCCCCTGTTCTGGACAGCTGCCTTGACAACACCGCGAATAACCGCATTCAAACCGGGGCAATCGCCCCCTCCGGTCAAGATTCCTATTGTTTTTAACATCTGTTTCACCCCTCACTTAGCTTCGCTATTAACCTGTTTATTATCGGTAGCAATCGCCAATAGATCGAACCCGGCGGTTCTGGCCAGGTCCATCAGTTCAACCACCTGGCCATGCCTGGCCGACTTGTCGGCCATCAGCAGGAAGGTCATCTTCTTACGCTGAACCTCTGTGTAAGACTCAAGCATGGCCTTTAGCTGGGCATGGGTCACCCTGTCACGGTCGAGGTAGATGTCACCTTCGGCCGTCAGGTATACATGGACGTCCTGTTGCGGCCTGACCGATTCAGCGCCAGAGGCCGGCAGATCGATGGTCAGCCCCGGCCTTTCGACAAAGGTCGTCGAGATCATGAAAAAGATCAGCAGCAGAAAGACGACATCAATCATAGCCGTCAGTTCGACCCGCGGGGCTTCGGGAATCTTACGCCTGAACCCCATGACCTACTCCGCAAACCGATCAAGAACGTGCGAAGTCATCTCTTCAAGCTCTACGGTCAGGCGCTCAGCCCTGGCACTCAGATAGCGATGAACGAGAATGATCGGCACTGCAACACTCAGACCAGCTGCTGTGGTGATCAGAGCCTGAGATATGCCGCCACCGAGGGTCGCCGGTGTACCGACCCCTTCAGCCGCTATAACCCGAAAGGCCTCGATCATCCCCAGCACTGTACCGAGCAGACCGAGCAACGGAGCAACATTGGCAATGGTCCCCATCAGCCCCAGATAGCGCTGTAGGCCGATGATTTCGCGACCACCTATTTCATCGGCCAGCAACTTGAGGTCGGCTCTTTTCTTGTGCCGGTTACGGAATACAACCTGAAGGATGCGTGACAATGGAGAAACCGTAGTGCTACAGAGCCGTCCGGCCTGATCGACCTGCCCCTTGTCCAACAGTTCAATGACGAGCTGTCCGAGTCGCAGGGTGTTACGGCGAATCCGAAAATAGCTGATCAAACGTTCCAAAAAAATCGCCCAGGCAACGACGGAGCACAGACCGATCGGATACATCAGTGGACCACCGCTTCTGATAATCTCAAACATTCACTGACGCCTTTCAAATCAGATACTACTCGAAGTTATTGGTAGTGACCAAAATTGTACGCTCAGAACGACCTGCAAAAATCATCGATCAGAAACTTCAGCGTAGCCCTATTATCAATCCAGAGCAATGATCCTGCCCGTCACCTCTGCACCAATTGTCAGGATACCAACCGAATGAAATGGCGCCGATCTTCTATCTGTCGGACTGCCCGGATTAAACAGCAGGACCGATCCCCTGCGCTGACATAATGGCTTATGACTGTGGCCAAAGACAATCACATCGACATTGGAACTGTAGAAGGTCTCCATCACCCGCTGCTCTATGGAATGGCCGCCACCCCAGCCATGAACAACACCGATACGCTTGTCCGCAAAGCTCAGAATGCGACTGATCGGCCGGTCGACGCTGACCTTATCCATATTACCGCTGACCGAATAAAATGGCACAGGCTCGAAACAGCTGCTCAGATCGGGATGAACATGATCGCCGGCATGAATGATCGCAGCGACATCTGCAAAAGGTCCGCTGAGCAATTTCTTGGCCAGCGGGTGACCATCAGCAATATTAACGATATGGGTGTCGGAAAGCACACCAATCAACATAAAACTTCCTCACTATCAAATCTGGACGCTGATCAAAACAACGATAGGACAGTGCATCCCTGCCGTTTCAAACCGGCAGCTGCGATGTGCCGCTACAGCCGATTCTGCCGGAAAAGCAAACAGCGAATCGGCTTGACAAACGTGGCTCCAACTATAAGATTTACCCTACCGTACATCTATATATTTTTGTTTTTATGACTTTTTGGTCATCTATAGGAGAAGAGATCATGTCTAAACGCCAGGAAGCCCTCGATTATCACAGTTCGGGCAGAAAAGGCAAAATCGAAGTTATCACGACCAAACCCTGTTCGACCAGTCGTGATTTGTCCCTCGCCTACAGCCCGGGGGTTGCCGAACCCTGCCTAGAAATCGAAAAGAATCCAGATGATGCATTCAAATATACCGCAAAAGGAAATCTGGTTGGTGTTATTTCCAACGGAACAGCTGTTTTAGGCCTCGGTGACATCGGCGCCCTGGCGAGCAAACCGGTCATGGAAGGCAAAGGAACCTTGTTCAAAACCTTTGCCGATATCGATGTTTTCGATATAGAGCTCGACACCAAGGATCCCGATGAACTGATCCGCACCGTCAAGCTGCTTGAACCGACCTTCGGCGGTATCAATCTCGAAGACATCAAGGGGCCGGAATGTTTCTATATTGAGGAAAAGCTCAAGGAACAGATGAACATCCCGGTTTTTCATGACGATCAACATGGCACGGCAATTATCGCGGTTGCCGGCATGATGAATGCCCTTGAGGTTGTCGGCAAAAAGATTGCGGAGACAAAAATCGTCATCAACGGTGCCGGCGCTGCCGGCATTGCTTGCGCCAACCTCGCCATCAGCATGGGAATCGACAAAAACAAGGTCATCCTCTGTGACAGCAAAGGTGTCATCTACCAGGGTCGTACGGCCGGTATGAACGAATACAAGGAACGCCTTGCTGCACAAACCGCCGCACGCAGTCTCGCAGATGCTCTGGTAGATGCCGACATTTTCTTCGGCGTATCGGTCAAGGGTGCCCTGACCCCCGAGATGCTGCGCTCCATGGCCAAGGATCCTATCGTCTTCGCCATGGCCAATCCGGATCCGGAGATCACCCCGGATGAAGCAAGGGCTGTCCGCGAAGATGTCATCATCGGCTCCGGACGTTCCGATTATCCGAATCAGGTCAATAATGTCCTCTGCTTCCCGTTTCTGTTCCGCGGCGCCCTCGACACTCATGCCAGAACCATCAACGACGAGATGAAGCTGGCCGCTGTCTATGCGCTTGCCGACCTGGCCAAGCTCGACGTTCCAGACTCGGTGCGCAGAGCCTATTCAGGAGAAGATATCAAATTCGGGCGCAACTATATCATCCCTAAGCCCTTCGATCCGCGGGTCCTCCTGCATGTCGCTCCGGCTGTTGCGAAAGCAGCCATGGATTCAGGCGTCGCCCGCAAGCCGATCGATGACATGGAAAGATACGTGGAGGAACTTGAAGCCCTCCAGGGACGTTCAAAGGAGATCATGCGCAGCATGATCAACAAAGCTAAAGCCAACCCGAAACGAATTGTCCTGCCGGAAGGAGAAGAAGAAAAGATCCTGCGCGCCGCCCAGATTATTGCCGCAGAGAAAATCGCCAGGCCGATCCTGCTCGGCAATCCGGAAATCATCAACGCGAAGATCTGTGAACTTGGCATCGAACTTGGTGACACCCTCATTATCGACCCACTTGCCAGTGATAAGCGTGACGAGTACATCGAAAAAATGTACCAGTTGCGGCAACGTAAAGGGGTGACCCTGGCCGGCGCCAACCGCGTCATGACAGCCAACAAGAACTACTTCGGCGCCATGATGGTCCGCGAAGGCGACGCCGACGCCATGCTCTCGGGGATCAATCTTCACTACACTGAGACGATCCGTCCCGCGCTTGAGATCATCGGCAAACGTGACGGGCTGTCGAAAGTTCATGGCATGTACCTGATGGTCATGAAAAAACGTGTCGTGTTTATCGCTGATGCGACGGTCGATATCGAGCCCTCTGCGGAAGAACTGGCTGAAACGGCAATTCTTGCCGCTGAAACGGTCCGCCAGTTCGACATCGTGCCCAAGGTCGCCATGCTCTCCTTTTCCAACTTCGGCAGCTCCAAACACCCGAATGCCCAGAAGATGAAGAAGGCGACGTCACTGGTCAAACAGCAGGCCCCTGACCTGATCGTCGATGGCGAAATTCAGGCCAACATGGCTCTCGATCCTGAACTGATCGCCGATCAGCATCCTTTCTCGCTTCTCAAAGGGGATGCCAATGTGCTGATCTTCCCTGATCTGCAGTCGGGCAATATCAGTTACAAGCTCCTCAATAAACTAGGCGGAGCCGAAGCAGTCGGACCGATCCTGATGGGTATGAACAAGCCTGTTCACGTGCTGCAACGCGGCGATGATGTGGCCGATATTGTCAATATGGCCGCCGCCTGTGTTGTCGATGCCCAGAACTCCTGTCCTTAACCTGTTCCCCTTAAATAGCAATGATATCAGTAAAGCGGAGCCTGTATCAGTACAGGCTCCGCTTTTTATCTTCAACGGCTTTTCAAGAACTCAAGATACTGCTACTATATCGCGGCAAATTTAATCTGTAGAAGATAACGCGCTGCACAGCAACTATCAGAAAGAGCCATATATGAAATACTGCAGTACCAGAGGACAGGTCAAAGATCTCAATTTCACCGAGGCAGTCCTGATGGGTTTAGCCGATGACGGTGGTCTGCTCCTGCCGCAACAGATTCCTGCTCTGAGCCAGAATGAACTGCAGGCACTGAGCGAGCTGAGCTACCCGGAGCTTGCCTTCGAGGTCATTTCCCGCTTTGTCGATGACATTCCGGCAGCTGACCTGAAAAAGCTTATCGACAACTCCTATGCGAGCTTTGAACATCCGCAGATTACCCCTGTTGTCAAAAAAGGAAATGTCCACATCCTCGAACTGTTCCACGGCCCGACACTCGCCTTCAAGGACGTCGCCCTGCAGTTTCTCGGCAACCTGTTCGAGTATCTGCTGATCAGAGACAACCGCCATATGAACATCATCGGTGCAACCAGTGGTGATACCGGCAGCGCAGCTATCTATGGCGTTCGCGGCAAGAAGAATATCAACATCTTCATCCTGCACCCTCACGGCCGGGTCTCCCCTGTTCAGGAACTGCAGATGACAACGGTCACTGATGCCAATGTTTTTAACCTGGCCATTGAAGGAACCTTTGATGATGCTCAGTCGATCGTCAAAGAGATTTTCGGCGATCTAGAATTCAAGGAGAAGCATGCCCTGGGTGCAGTCAACTCGATCAACTGGGCACGGGTCCTGGCCCAGGTAGTCTACTATTTCTATGCCTGGTTTCAGGTCAGCAAGGAAACGGGTGCAGACAAGATCGACGTATCGGTCCCGACCGGAAACTTCGGCGACATCTTCGCCGGGTACATTGCCAAGCGGATGGGCGTTCCAATTCGACGTCTGATCCTCGCCACCAACGCCAACAACATACTCAGCCGCTTTATCAACGCCGGCGACTACTCCAAGGTCAAGGTCCACCATTCCCTCTCCCCTTCGATGGACATCCAGGTGGCCAGCAATTTCGAGCGCTATCTCTATTACCTGCTCGATTGCGATGCCCAGAAGGTCGTGGCAACAATGAGTGATTTTGCCAAAACCGGCGTGCTCAAAGTCAGCGAGAAGCAACTGCAACAGGTCCAGTCGGAATTCGCTTCCGCATCAGTCGATGATGAGATGACCCTGGAAATGATCAAAAGCTTCTACCAGCAGACCGGCTACATCCTTGACCCGCACACCGCGGTCGGCGTTGCTGCCGGCCAGAAGTTGCAGACCGCAGCGACCCCTCTCGTCTGCCTGGCGACAGCGCACCCAGCCAAGTTCGGCGATGCCGTCAACAGGGCCACCGGTACCGAACCGGAACTGCCGCCAGCCTACGGTGACCTGAGCTCCAGAGAGCGCAAAATGGAAATTCTTGCTGCTGATATCAACGTCATCAAAGACTATGTCGATAAAAACGCCATAGCATAATACTTGCGCAACTTGATTTTAATAAAGACCTGCTAGATAATTCATCTGGCAGGTCTTTTTTTTATCTAGTGCGTGATTCAGAAAATCGTTTCAGAATCCGTAAATGCCGGATAGCAAGTCTGGTCCACTCAAATTTAAACGCAGGTTCACCAAACCCAAGGAGGTAGCTATGGAAATTTCCGCTGACAAGATTGTTGAATTGGTTCAAACCTACGCTCTGCCCCTGCTGTGGGCCATTGTCATCTTCATTGTCGGTAAGATCATAGCCAAAGCGATCTCCGCCGGTATCGGCAAGGCAATGCTCAAATCAAAAGTCGATGAAACCCTGGTCAAATTCATCCGCAGCCTGGTCTACATTGCCGTCATGGTCTTTGTCATCATGGCGGCTCTGGCCAGAATCGGCGTCAACACAACCTCATTTGCTGCGGTCGTTGCCGCCGCAGGCCTGGCTATCGGCCTGGCCCTTCAGGGCACACTCGGCAACTTTGCTGCCGGCGTTATGCTGATCCTGTTCCGCCCGTTCAAGGCGGGAGACTTCGTTGAAGCCGGTGGCGTGGCCGGCGTTGTTGAAGAGATCCAGATTTTCAGCACCAAAATGAAATCGGGTGACAACAAACAGATCATTGTTCCCAACGGCCAGATCATCGGTGGAACAATCGTCAATTACTCGGCCAAAGAGATGCGTCGTATCGATATGGTGATCGGTGTCAGCTACAGCGATGACCTTAAAAAAGTCCGTGCGGTGCTGGAAGAGATTCTCAATGCTGACAAGCGAGTACTCAAAGACCCGGCCTATACCATCGGAGTTCTCGAACTGGCTGACAGCAGTGTCAACTTCGCCGTGCGTCCCTGGGTCAAGTCGGCCGACTACTGGGGAACCCTATTTGATCTGAATGAAACCATCAAGACCCGCTTTGATGCCGATGACATCTGCATCCCTTTCCCACAGCGGGACATCCATATGCATAACGCCTAGACGCTATTTTCAAGCTATAAAAAAAGCCTCCGGAAATTCCGGAGGCTTTTTTTGTTTCGATTGTCCCGAAAAGGAATTAGCAGTCGAAGTAAAGAGAGAATTCCTGTGGAACCGGACGCATACGAACTGGATCAACTTCAGCTTCTTTCTTGTAGCTGATCCACATGTCGATGACGTCTTTGGTGAAAACATCGCCTTTGAGCAGGAAGTCGTGATCCTTCTCAAGGTTGTCCAGAGCGTCTTCCAGAGAAGAAGCAACAGTTGGGATGTCCTTCAGTTCCTCAGGGGACAGACCGTAGATGTCTTTGTCCAGTGGTTGGCCTGGATCGATCTTGTTTTCGATACCGTCGAGACCAGCCATGAGCTGAGCTGCGAAAGCCAGGTATCCGTTAGCGGAAGCATCCGGAGTACGGTACTCAACACGCTTGGCTTTTTCGTTGTTGGTAACCGGGATACGCAGGGAAGCGGAACGGTTACGGTTGGAATAAGCCAGGTTGACCGGAGCTTCGAAGCCTGGAACCAGACGCTTGTAGGAGTTGGTGGTTGGGTTGGTGAAGGCACACAGGGCTTTAGCGTGCTTCATGATACCACCGATGTAGTACATAGCGGTTTTGGACAGACCACCGTAGCCGTCGCCGGCGAACAGGTTCTTCCCATCTTTCCAGATCGACTGGTGGCAGTGCATACCGGAACCGTTGTCACCGTAGATTGGCTTAGGCATGAAGGTAACGGTTTTGCCGTTGCGGAAAGCGACGTTCTTGATGATGTACTTGAACCACTGCAGGTTGTCACCCATGTTGAGCAGGGAGTCAAAACGCATGTCGATTTCGATCTGACCACCGGTAGCAACTTCGTGGTGACCACACTCGATGGTCAGGCCACACTGCTGCAGAACCATCATCATCTCGTTACGCAGGTCGATGGTGCTGTCGGTCGGAGCACAAGGGAAGTAGCCTTCCTTGTTGCGTGGCTTGTAACCCAGGTTAGGGAACTCTTCACGGCCGGTATTCCAGATACCTTCGATGGAATCAACGCTGTAGAAAGACTCGTTCTGGCTGGAAGAGAAACGGACATCGTCAAAAACAAAGCACTCAGGCTCTGGACCAAAGTATGCGGTGTCACCGATACCACTGGCTTTCAGATAAGCTTCTGCCTTCTGCGCGATGAAACGTGGGTCGCGGCTGTAACCTTCGCGGGTGATCGGATCAACGATGTTACAGATCAGGCTCAGGGTGGTCATCTCTGGGAACGGATCGATCTTAGCGGTCGTTGGATCAGGAACGATCAGCATGTCAGAGTTATGGATTGGCTGCCAACCACGGATAGAAGAACCGTCAAAGCCAAGACCTTCTTCAAAGATATCTTCGCTGAATTCACTGATTGGAGTGGTGAAATGCTGCCAGATACCGACGAAATCGAGAAACTTGTAGTCGACAAACTGAACGTCATTGTCTTGAGCAAACTTTACTACTTCACTTGGGGTCATCGTTGCTTTCTCCTTTATGGATTGAAATATTTCAGAAAAATTTCATTTTCTGAAAGTTTAAACTCTTGAATTAAAGCGCATCCTCGCCACGCTCACCCGTCCTGATCCGGACAACCTCATCAACAGGGGTGACAAAGATCTTGCCATCACCGATCCGACCGGTCTTGGCAGCATCTGCAATAGTATCGACGACCTGAGCGACCTGTTCATCGGCGACGATAATTTCCATCTTGATCTTCGGAATAAAATCGACGACATACTCGGCACCACGGTAAAGCTCGGTATGGCCCTTCTGACGGCCGAACCCCTTGACTTCACTTACCGTAATTCCCTGGATACCTATTTCGTTCAAAGCCTCTTTGACTTCGTCAAGCTTAAAGGGCTTGATGATCGCCTCAACCTTACGCATCAGTCTTACCTCCTCGGAAGCTGCTCAATCGCTTGGCAGTTTTTCTGAATGATTAGGGGTGCATACAAGCAAGGACCCTGCCATTGCCAACAGACAAAACAATAAAATAAAATTGCCAATAATTCAAACAGATAGACACGAATTATCGGGACATTATTTATCAACAAACTATCAGAGCAAAAGATCTGCACAAGAATTATACAGCAAAAAAATCTATGCTCAAATTATATGCACTAAAGTCTCTGCAAGAGAGTTATACTCTCGCAATGATATGTCTGCGGGAACATATCAAAAGGCTGACTACTGATCAAGCACCAGCCATTGTTTAGCAGAATATTCAGATCCCTGGCCAGAGTCTGAGGATCACAGGACACATAGACCAACCAGCGTGCCGTTACATCAGCCAACTCACTGACAACCTCTTGGGCCCCGCTTCTTGGCGGATCCAGAAATATAATATCAGGCTGCAACCCAGCAGCATGACGTGCAACGTAGCCTTCAGCAGGAGCAGCAATAAAGCTGGAATTCTCCAGGCCGTTAGCCGCTGCGTTGAACTTGGCCATCTGAATCGAAAGCTCCGACTCCTCAACACCGACAACAGTCCCCGCACGTCTTGCGACCGGCAGACTGAAATTACCCATGCCGCAGTACAGGTCAAGAACGGTTTCCCGCCCGTTCCAGTCGAGCAGATTCATCGCTTCCCGGATCAGAGCGCGATTCTGCTCCAGATTGATCTGAGCAAAAGAACCAGTAGCATAACATAAATTGAGTACTGGCTCATCAACTTCAATAGCCAGATGACCATTTCCCTGAATCAAGGTCATGGACGCCTTGGTCCCAAGTTGAATATGCAGATGTCCGGCCAACCCCGAACCGAGCAGCACCCCCTTCAAACCATCCGCGTCCTCACCGAGATAATGCACAACCACTGACTGAACGGCATCATCACCGATAGCCAGATCAATCTGCGGAATCTGCTCGGCAAACGAGGTACCATCGATCAGGCGGCGAAGAACAGCCAGCGTATCACTTAGCCTTGTATCGATGAGGGGACAGTGGTCTACGGCAACGACAAAGCGACTCTTGGGCCGGTAAAAACCGGTCACAAACCCCTGCGTCATCTGATGACACTTGACCTGTACCCTGCTCCGGTAATGCCACTCCTGAGGCGAGGGCACGATGCTCTTGACGAGTTCAGCAGCGACACCACATTTTCTGACCAGGGTATCCCGGTAAAGATCTTCTTTGATTTTGAGCTGTTCTGAGTATGGCAAATGCTGCCACTGACAGCCGCCGCATTCTCCGGCTACCGGACAGCGTGGCGGGATCCGCAGCGGTCCTGGCTCAAGAATCTCAACCAGTTCGGCTTCAAGAAAGTGCTTCTTGACCTTCGTCACACGGCCGACGATCCTGTCGCCGATCGCCGTGTGAGGGATGAACACAACCTGCCCCTCGTAACGGGCCAGGCCGGAACCGCCATTGACGAGGGTTTCAATCGTCAACGGCGGCAATATCTGATTAACCTGGGGCTTCAACAAAAATCCCTATCAGGCGGAAGCTGGCTTGAAGGAGTCTTCCGAAAAGCTCAGGGTCGCGAAATAATCTTCGATGGTTTCTTCACGACGAATCAGCTCAACTGTCCCATCGGCACGCAGCATCAATTCCTTGGGACGCAGCCGGGCGTTGTACTGGAACCCCATGGCATGGCCATGAGCACCAGTATCGTGGATGATCAGCAGATCGCCGTCATCGATTTTCGGCAACTCTCTCTGGATGGCGAACTTGTCGTTGTTTTCACACAGAGAACCTGAGACATCATAGACGTGATCCTTAGGAGCAGTTTCCTTACCGACGACATCGATATGATGATATGAGCCGTACAGAGCCGGACGCATCAGCGATGACATGCAGGCGTCTACGCCGACGTAGTCACGATAGATGTTCTTGTGATTGATGGCAGTAGTCACCAGGGCGCCATGCGGACCGGTCATGTAGCGTCCACTTTCCATGTACATGCGCGGCGCGTAGCCATGCTCGGCTTTAAATTTATCGAACAGCGCGGTGATCTCTTTGGCCATCTGCGGAATATTGAGAGCATCCTGTTCAGGCTTGTAAGGAATGCCGAAACCGCCACCGATATTGACAAATTCGAACTGAATACCCAGTTCCTTTTCGACCATGTCCGCCAGGGACAGGACCATTCGCGCGGTTTCAACCATGTAGGTGTAATCGAGTTCGTTAGAAGCGACCATGGTGTGCAGTCCGAAACGTTTGGCGCCACGCTCTTTAGCCAGACGATAGGCCTCGACGACCTGCTCATGGGTCACACCGTACTTGGCTTCGACTGGATTTCCGATGATGACGTTCCCGGTCCGGCGCGGGCCCGGATTGTAGCGGAAGCAGATCAGCTCAGGAAATTCCGGAACCTTCTCGATCAGCGAAATATCGTCCAGGTTCAAGACACACCCGCCTTCCGCGGCAGCGGCAACAAACTCTTCGGTCGTCGTGTTGTTTGAGGTGAACATGATGTCGTCGCCGCGCCCGCCAGCATTGCGACTGAGAACCAGTTCGGCCATCGAGCTGCAATCAAAGCCGAACCCCATCTGCTGCATCAGGTCGAGAACCTTAGGGTTCGGCAAAGCCTTGACAGCGTAATACTCCCGGAAACCTTCGACACCGGAAAAGGCCTGCTTCAGTGAAGCACCGGTCTCTAGAATCCCCGCTTCATCATAAATATGAAATGGAGTCCCATAGTGTTCGGCGATCTGGTCTACGATCGGGAAGAGGCGTTCTTTGAAACTTTTGGACATTGGCATGAGCTGTTCTCCGTATCTGGTTATAGACTTCTGCTTAAATCAATTTTACGTGTCTCTTTAACTGTATTCAGAACAATCGTCGTGCGGGTCTGATGAACACCCTGCAGGGCTCCGATCTCTTCAACCAGGATTCGCCCAAGCTCTGCATTACTGGCAACCCGCAGTTTCAGAAGATAACCATCTTCACCGGCAACCTGATGGACATCCTGCACCCCGCTCACCCCCATCAGGGCGACAGCCAGATCCGCGTAGCAGGAATGTTCTACGGTCACCTGGACAAAGGCGGTCAGCCCCTGATGAAAAGCATCCGGATTCAGACGAACCTCATAACCTTCGATGATTCCGCGCTCTTCGAGCTTTCTGATACGTTCCAGAACAGCCGAAGGCGCCATGCCGACCTGCCGGGCAATTTCAGCATTTGGAATACGAGCCTTCTCCTGAAGGATCGTTAGTATCTGATGGTCTATATCGTCGATAGTTCTGTCAATATTCATAATTAAAGAATATCATTCAGGAGACAGGTCGATGTCAAGAGGGCTACTGACATTTTTCACTCAGATCAGGAAAATAGTCCCAGAACCTTGCCGACCAGGTATCCATTGTAGGTCAGATAACAGCAGAGCAGCAGCAATCCTTCCAGCCGGGTGATTCTCCGCGGCCCGAAAACCCCGAGAGAAATAGGGACCAAGATTAGGGTCATCAGCCCCATGATCAGACAGTCACGGTAGAGAACTGCACTGTCAACCGCAAGAGGATGAATAATGCCGGCGATACCGACCACAGCAAGGGTGTTGAACAGGTTGGAGCCGAGGACATTGCCGAGTGCAAGATCGTGCTCCCCTTTGCGCGTTGCGGCAACAGCGGATGCAAGCTCTGGCAAGGAGGTGCCGACTGCAACGACGGTCAGACCGATGATCAGATCGCTGACCCCAAAGCTACGGGCTATCTCAACGGCCCCCCAGACCAGTATCCGCGAACTGACGACCAGCAGAATCAGACCGACCGACAACCATAATAATGACGATTTTAATGGCATCAGGTCGGAGGATACTTCCGTCTCCCGCCCCTCTATCCTGTTATTGTTCCGTTGACGCAAGCCAACCCGGATCCACCAGCCCATGACGATGGCAAACAGCAACAGCAGGATGATCGCATCCAAACGCCCCAGATGGAAATCGCTCAACAGACCAGCGGTCACAAGCGTCATCAGCAACAGGATTGGCAATTCACTACGGACAATGCCCGGCTGAACAAGAATCGGTGACAGCAGAGCGGTAAGTCCAAGAATCAGGCCGATGTTGGAGATATTCGAACCGTAAGCATTACCGAGAGCCAGGCCAGGATTCCCCTGAAAGGAGGAGATTGCTGAAACAACCATCTCAGGCGCCGAGGTTCCAAAACCAATAATGACGATCCCGATCAGCAGTGGAGGCATACCTGCGTGTCTGGCAGTTGCGGCGGCACCATCGACAAAGCGATCGGCACTCCACACCAGCAGAACCAAACCTACAAGAAACGCCAGACCAGGCAGTAAAAGCGACATAAAAAACCTTAAAATATCCTGTCGTTAAAAAAGCACAGGGATAAAAAGCAGGCTTTTCATCCCCGGCGCAATATGACAATTTTTTTTCAGACAATCAACAACTATCGTGGCTTCTCACGGGAGCCCCTGTTCAGTGCTCAACACTCCAGTGCCTGCTTTGCTTTCAAAAGAGCCAAGTCGCGCTGGCGCCGTCTTTTCAGATACAATCGATCCTGCTTGAGGTGGCAATACTTATAAACACTACCGCTACCGCACCAGCAGTTCTCCGTTTTTCGTGGTAAGTTCTCCGGTGGTTCGACCGGTTCAACCGGTGCATCTTTCCAGAACAATCTATCAAGTAATGACATGCCCCCCCTGACTTCATCGTTATCATCGACAAAAGCACGAGTCGTCCTTAATAAGACTTGCGAAACAGGGTCTGGTGACACTTCGGACAGGGCGGAATTTTTGACGTCTTTTTAATATGCAGCTCCTCTTTGCAGTTCTTGCAGGTGAGTGTTCCCGGCGTGGTTATCTCCCCGGTCTTGTACTCAAGGCTCTGTTCTGACTTTTCCGCCCATTCCGCTAGTTTTTCCGAGGTTGTCTGCAACATTCGGGCAAACACACTCTGAGCTCCGGCAGTGACCCGCTGAGGATCGACAACGCCTTTGAACTCAGCCTTGGCTTTGAGAGCACTGTCGATGGCCTGTTGTGCGTCCCGCCTGACAAAACCGGCAATTCTGTCCGCCCGTTCCCTGGTAAACTCTCCGGCTTCCGCGAGCTCTTCGCTCGCCTTTTCGAGCGCGTCATCCAGATTTTTTCGGCCCGATTCGAGCAATTCTTCAGTTCGCTTAAGGATCTTCTCGTACAACCCAACATCCTGCCGATCCCGATCATCATGCTCCTGCGTCATGGCGACCTCCTTAACGATAAAACTGTTAGTGTTGCTTAAAGGATAACAGAAACAGCCACAGAACGAAGAGCCAAGGCTCAAAAAACCAGGTCAGCGGGTCTAAGCCTGCCAGATATTTCGCGTATACAGATCGCAGGCAGTCAACCTGAAACCATGTCCAGCACCTGTATCGAGACAAACTTCCAACGTATTGAATTCAGGTTGTGCGACCGGGCTATGACCATGCACTACTGTCTCGGTCCAATGCGGATCCTTTTGCCATAACGCCTGTCTAGACCAGAGAAAGGCATGTTTAGCTGATTCACTGTCGATGGGCAGAGCTGGATCGACCCCGGCATGAACGAAGAAATAATTATCGAAGCGAAAATACAGCCTGGTGCGATTTAAAAAATCGAAATGCTCCGGCAGCATGGCAGTCCCACTAAAACTGGCCGCGTCCGCAAGCCCCTGATAGGAATCGAGGGTCGCGGCGCCACCGTTGTAAAGATAGATCAGGACGTCTTCAGAAACTTCGTTCGTCGGCAATTGGTCCCAGCGGAACCGGTAGGCTCCTATCAAGGGAGCGAGCTGCATATATGCATTGAGCAGCATCTGCTCATGATTCCCCCGAAGAAACATACTCCGGGGATACTGCCGCTGAAAGGCAAGCAACAGGTCGATCACTTGCGGGGAGTCGGCCCCCCTGTCGATGTAATCGCCGAGAAATACGAAGAGATCGTCATCGCAGGGACGAATCTGGGCAATTAACTCAACCAGTTGCCTGGATTGCCCATGAATATCACCGACCGCTATCAGGCGTCTGGGCATAGGCATCGGCAAACCCACTCACATACTGAGCAACATCCTTTAAATAGGTGTCGAGATCGGCATCGACAAAATGCCTGTGCCCGGCATTCTGTAGCGCGACCTTCCCCTGATTGATGACGATCGTCTGACTGTCGGTTGCATGTGGCAGATATGAAGCAGGTGCAACCTGTAGTGAAGATCCCATGACAAACAAAAGATCGCAGCGGCTGATGGTCTGCTCGGCCCGTTCATAATCGTTGACCGCTTCGCCGAAGAAGACGATATTCGGCTTTAGCAGCCCCTGGCATTTGAAACAACGGACGACCGGTGCAGATCTGCTCTCGTCAAGATGCCGATCCCACCATGAGTAGGTCAACTCATCCAGCTTCTCTCCGCAACTCAAGCATCTGGCACTGCCATAAGAGCCGTGGACCTCTATGACTTTCGTTGTCCCCGAAGTCTGATGCAGAAGATCAATGTTCTGGGTGACCACAGCACTGAGCTTGCCCAGTTTTTCCAGGCTGGTCAGAAAATAGTGGGTATAGGTTGGCTGGATCTCCTTGACGGCGGAGACAAAGTCGCGGGTAAACTGGTAGAAGTATTCCGGTTCACGCATAAAGGCCGAGATCTCAAAAACCTTGTTTGGATCGTACTGACGGGTGACGTACAATCCACGTGGTCCGCGAAAATCGGGGATACCTGCCGCAGTTGAGATACCGGCACCGGTCAGGACAGCTATCTTCTTAGATCTGTTAATCAGCTCTGCACATTGCTCTGGTGTCATCTTCATGATCCTGAAAAGAGAGATGGGGTTCATATAGACCAAAAAGAATTATATAATCTTCAAGGTTTCAAGGCAAAACCTAACAACGATTAAAAAGTTCCCTACTACGACAGGCTCCTCCATGAAATCGAATACCCCGGATATTCCGGCACAGGTAAATCAAAGCAACGATGACAAAACCAGAGTCGCGGCCGGCAGGGTCCTGAGCGGCGGCGGGCCTAAACACGGTCTCGCCAGACTGCTGCCGTTTCTCGGCCCGGCATTTATTGCCAGCATTGCCTACGTTGACCCGGGCAACTTTGCAACCAATATCGAAGGAGGAGCCAAGTTCGGCTACACCCTGCTCTGGGTCATTGTGGCCAGCAACCTGATGGCCATGCTGATTCAGAGTCTCTCAGCCAAGCTAGGAATCGCCACGGGACAAAACCTGGCGGAACTCTGCCGGGATCATTTCTCCAAACCTGTTGTCTGGCTGATGTGGCTCATCATGGAACTGGTCGCCATAGCAACCGACCTGGCTGAGTTCATCGGCGCTGCGGTCGGATTCAATCTGCTCTTCGGTATCTCGCTGTGGATTTCGGGTCTGATTACGGCGGCTATCACCTTCTTCATCCTGGCCTTGCAGTCGCGAGGATTCAGGCCCCTCGAAGCAATCATCTCCGTCATGCTTGGCATCATCGCCCTGTGCTATCTGGTGGAAACCTGGCTGGACAAACCGGACTGGAACCAGGTTGCCTACCATGCTGTTGTCCCTGGATTTTCCGGTGCGGAGAGCGTGCTGTTGGCAACCGGCATTCTCGGTGCTACGGTTATGCCCCACGTGATATTTCTCCATTCCTCACTGACCCAGTCACGCATCGTCGCCATCGACACCCAGCAGAAAAAGCGGCTGTTTCGTTTTCAGATCATCGATGTCACCATCGCCATGAGCATCGCCGGCTTTGTCAATGCCGCCATGCTGTTGATGGCCGCAGCAACCTTCCACAGCCAGGGACTGATGGAGATCGCGTCCATTGAAGAGGCACACAGGACCCTTGAACCGCTGCTGGGCAATGCTGCCGGGTGGATGTTCGCCATTTCACTGCTCGCAGCTGGCCTCGCCTCAACGACCGTCGGCACAATGGCCGGACAGGTGATTATGCAGGGGTTTCTCGAACGCCACATCCCGGTCTGGCTGAGGCGCCTGATTACCATACTGCCGTCACTGATCGTTATCTACATCGGGCTTGATCCGACCAGAACACTGGTCATCAGCCAGGTCATTCTCAGCTTTGGCCTGCCGTTCGCTATCGTACCACTGCTGAGATTCACCAAGAACAAGGCGCTCATGGGTGAGCTGGTCAACTGGAAGATCACCACTATGGTGACCAGCCTCATCGCCCTGCTGATCATCGCACTGAACTTTTACCTTATTTACCAGACCGTTTGGGGGAATTGATGAACGTCAACAAGATACTTGTCCCATTGGACGGCACAGCAATCGCAGAAAATGCCTGTTTTTACGCCGCAGACCTGGCAGCGAAGACCGGGGCTAAGATCATCCTGCTGCATGTCATTGAAAAGAATGCGCCGAAAGAAGTCCATGGCCTGGCCCACCTGAACTCTGTCGAAGGTGCGCAAAACTACCTGCAAACGATTCTGGCCTGGGAAGAGTTTAACGGACTCGACCTCAGTTTCCACATTCATACGGAGGCAGGATCGAGCGTTGCCGGGGACATCGTCGCCCATGAAGAGGAACTCTCTCCAGATCTGATCGTCATGACACGTCACGGACACAACAATCTGGCCCGCATGATTCGTGGCAGCTTGCCTCAACGTGTCGTCAACCTTGGCAAAACGCCACTGTTACTGGTGCCGGACAAGCTCCTTGCGGATATCAGCCAAGCATTTAAAAAGCTGTTGGTTCCTCTCGATGGGGAGGCAGACCATGAACAGGCCTTCGAATTTGCCTGCACTTTTGCCCCCACTTATCAAAGTGCACTGCATCTCATCACCGTTGTGAACAAACCCTCACAGCTGGCGGGCGGCAAAGCCCCTCTGTCACGCTTTATGCCTGGCACTACCTGGGCTTTACAACAACAGACCATGGAAAAATTGCATTCTTACCTGGAGCAAAAAATTGATCAGGCCGAACAGGTAAAGATCCCTGCTGTTGCTGAGATTGTTTACGGCAAGATCGCTTCCTCGATCAGCAAAGCCGTTAAGAAAACCGATGCCGGCATGATCCTTCTGGCAACCCATGGAAAAGCTGGGGCCGAGGCCTTCTGGGCAAACAGCATTTCAGCTAAAGTCGTCGAAAAATCACCCCTGGCTGCAATATTGCTGATTCCTCTTTGAGGTTCAAGCTCAACAGATTTCACATAAAACCTTTAATCTACAGGTCGCATATCATTAGAAACTGCAAAACAATGATCTGTAGGCTGGTGGATAGCATTGCAAAATTCGTATTCAGGACATTGGCTATACCTTTCTTCAGTCTCGCGCTTTACAGCACTGCCCCGATAAGGACTTTGACAACTGGCGGTGTTGCCTTTGCTCAAGGCGGAAACGGAAATGGGGCTCAGGCGGTGACAGCAGCAATGCACCGGGCCAGACGAAGACTCAGGATCAGCGTCCAACCTATGACAGCAAAGAGTAATAGCTGGAACCGGTGAAATCGGAAAGTGCCTATCGCTCTCACCCGCTAAGTTGCAACTACATCGGTGATGTGTAATTGGCATGAGCATGAAAGAATCTATTTTAAATTTGACAGAACACTCTTATCTATCTAAAATTCTGGCAATTCCGACAATGGCAAACCCGGGGTAACCCGGGGACGCAAAGCTACGGGTCCTTAAATGAAGGATAGCCGGGTTACCGAAGAAGGAGTGGCATAAACCTTTCTCGTCCCAGAGACAGGTTTTTTTTTGACAAAAACCTGACCATCAAGCGCAAAATCGTTTGAGACAGGCGAACTCCTTTTGAAACATTGTTACCTGATATATGTTGAGGAGTCGTCATGGCCTATTCCTGCCCTAACCAGGAACACAAGTCACAGCACAAATACGTCTTAAGTCAGCAACAGCTTGTCATTCCAGTTGTGTCACTACTGCTTTTTCTCCTGGCTCTCAACGGTTTCTACATCTACTGGACGACCAAGGCCCTTGACGAAAAAGAGTTTTCTCACACCTGTCACTTGGCAGAAACCGCGCTAAACGGAAAATTGGCAGAGCTCGGTGACTGGACCCGCGACTATGCCTACTGGGATGATGCCATCGACCACCTGCTGACCAATTTCAACCTTGATTGGGCTGATGCCAATATAGGGTCATATCTCTATGAAACTTTCGGTGTCGATCAGAGTTATGTCGTTAATGAGACAGATCAAACCATCATCGCTTTTCATCAGGGCAAATTGCAAAAAGGCTTTGACCTTAAAAAGAGTTTTGCGACACCGATCCTGGAACTGCTGCAGGAAACCCGGCGTACCAGCATGGATAGCCCTCAGGCCGCAACAGGCATTGTCAGCTATGACAATAGGATTTTCCTGATCGCCTGCTCAGTTTTCATGCCAGAATATTCTCAATCAGGAACAAGCAGAAACATAACTAGGCCGGCCCTGATTCTTGCCAGAGAATTGACAGATGACCTTTTATCAACAATGGGTCACCAATATCTGCTGAAAGAACTTAAGTTCGCTAGCGAGCAAACAGCCGTTGGTCATGGAGAACTTCTCTTAATTAATCCGGAAGGCAAAATCCTTGGTAAACTGCACTGGCAGCTTGACATGCCAGGCATTAAAATACTCCGCAAGCAGGGTCCTCTTTTCATCCTGGCTCTCATCCTTGTCATCCTGCTGACGATGCAATTGGTCCGCAGGATCGATCTATTTTCTCAGGAGAAAAACCGCGCGGAGAAATCATTGAGTGAGAACAGATGGCGCCTCGCTGCGATCCTTAAGGCGTGTCACATCGGCCTGTGGGATTACGATGCCGTCAATAACATCTGCCATTACGATTCTGCTTCTGCAGCCATGGCTGGTTTTACTGATATTAACGCTGAAACGCCCCTGAAACATCTTCTTCACCACATCCACCACAAGGATCGCCCCAAAGTCAACCGGGCCCTGTCCATCATTGCCTCGGGAGACAGCGAACTCTTTGAGGAAGAATTCCGTTTACGCTGCAGAGCCAACTCCTACCAGTGGATGAAAGCCGAGGGAC
The DNA here is from genome assembly GCA_963677215.1 of Geopsychrobacteraceae bacterium. Taxonomy (GTDB): domain Bacteria; phylum Desulfobacterota; class Desulfuromonadia; order Desulfuromonadales; family Geopsychrobacteraceae. Next base: position 3,073,024 of record OY781919.1, on the reverse strand, counting down.
ATGTCTTGGAATATGACCACAACCGCAAACCGGCACGCATCATCGGCATCCTCACGGATATATCCCGACACAAGGAAGAGGAAACTCTGCGGACGGAAATCGAAAACCGGCTCCATCAAAAACATAAGATGGAAGCCCTCGGGACAATGGCCAGCGGAATCGCTCATGACTTCAACAACGTTCTGAGCATCATCTTCAGCAACGTTTTTCTGGCCCAGAAGACAGCTGGCGCAACATCACAGGTGACTAGAAACCTGACCCAGATTCAGAAAGCCGCCGACAGGGCCAAGGATATGGTGTCCCAGATCCTTGCTTTCAGCCGCCAAACTAAAAGCGCTTATCAGACCATCGATCTAGCGGCACAGGTTGAAGACTCGCTGGACCTGATGTGTGCTCTCGTCCCGGCGAGCGTGGAGCTCAATTTCAGGATTATTGACGACCCCCCTCCCCTGAAAATAGAGGGAGATCGCACTCAAATTCAGCAGGTTCTGATGAATCTGTGTACCAATGGCATCCACGCGATGAACGAAAAAGGAACATTGCGGATCACCCTTCAGAAAGTCGATTCAGAAGAGCAGACTGTATTACAAAGCCTCGTCGACCGAGCCTCAAGATACGCCAAGCTATCCGTTTGTGACAGCGGTTGCGGTATGGATGATGAGACCAAAGAGAAAATTTTCAATCCCTTTTTTACGACCAAAGAGGCGGGTGTCGGTAGCGGGCTTGGTCTCGCCATTGTTCATGGTATCGTAGAAAGGCACCGCGGGCTTATTCATGTCGATAGCATGCCGGGAGAAGGAACCCGCATCGACATTTACCTCCCGCTGACCGACGAAAGCAGCGGGGCAGCAGCTGAAGCGATATCCCAACTGAACCAGAGGAAGAACGAACACATATTATTGATAGATGATGAAGAAGACCTGCTCTCAAGTTAAGGCGAAATCATAACGGAACTGGGCACCGAGTTTCCTGCCATAAACTCAATCTTGACGCTCTGATTTTTTTTCGATCTCACCAGAACCAGATAGATATGATCATTACAGATCAGACCATGCCAGATCTAACAGGCCTTGAGCTGGCCAGAGAGATCCGTTCCATCAGCAATGATGTCCCTATTATCCTGATCCGTGGCAATCCCAGTAAAATCATGACGGAACAGATCGAAAATATCGGGATCCAAGAATTCTGTCCAAAACCACTGGAGATCATAACCCTTGTTTCCGCTGTGAATAAGGCATTCAACCGCTTCAAATAACACCAATCACCTCCGTTGGCGACGATCTATACAGCGGATAGTTGTGAATAATAACAGTGAAAAAAGGAACAGCAGCAGACACAGCGCCGATGCCCGTTCGAAATCACCGTCATTGACTGCATTGAATACCTCCAGGGAAAGGGTATTGGTTTTACCGATGATATTACCGCCGAGCATCAGGGTGATGCCGACCTCCCCCAACGACCGACCGATCCCCAGGATAAGGGCCTGAAGAACACTACGCCTGATCAGCGGTAGAGTCACCAGGACAAAGGAGACAAGACGTCCACGGCCGAGCATGTAAGAGGCCTCGATCAGGTCGCTGCCAAGTTCCTGAATGGCAGCCCTGACCGGCTTGACGATCAGAGGCAGCCCTGCAACAAAGGCGGCTACCATGACTCCAGTCTGGGTAAAAACAATCTCCACTGAAAAGCAGCGTGAGAAGAAATCCCCCAGAAAGCTGAAACGGCCAAGCACTACCAACAGCAGATACCCGATGGCAATGGGGGGAAAGATCAACGGAAAGGTTATCAGACTTTCAAGGGCACTGCGCCAGGGAGATGGGCGACCGGCAAGATACCAGGCCAGCGGGATCCCGATAAGAATGTGAAGCCCCAGGGCACAGAGACAGACCTTGCCGGTCAACCCCAACGAGAAGAATATCGGCGCAGAACGATAGATCTGCCAGTATGCCCCCAGTGCATCCATTACAACCCGGCCGCGGCAACCTTCCGGACCATGCTGTCCGTATTCAACTGATCGAGGAATGCTGCCACATTGGCATTGTTCTCACAACCGACTATAACCCCGGCGACAATTTCGATCGGCTCGAAACCTTCGGTCAGTTCGAGCATACTGCCAAATTTATCGCGATTGGCCAGGGCATAACTCATGTTGATGAATGCCGCATCAACCTGACCGTTTATGGCATAGCCACCACTGCGTGGCACGGTACCGGCCTCCATGGTTTTTGCCAGAACATCTGCATACCCCTTATTTTCAAGAATCTGTTTCGCCGCCCGACCATAGATCGCCTTGCTGAAATCAGGAGCGGCAATCTTGGCAAACCTTGCGTCCATCAGGTCGGAAAGCTTGGTCAGTTCGAGCCCTTTGCGCGTCACCAGCACTGGCCGGCCCGTTCCGATGGTGACATAACGCGCTGCCGCGAGCTTATGTGTCGTCAAAAAATTCTTGTCGCCGATCACCAGGCAGATACCACCACCATGCTGTGCCTGAGCCATAATCTGTCCCATGTTGCCATAGATGCGTTCCACCTTCTGCTCACTGCTCTTTTCATATTGCTGAGCCCATTGCTCAACGATGGTTTTATAACCGGCACCAGACGCAGTACGCAGATCTGCGGCAATGGCAGAAGTTGAGGTCAACAGCAAAACCATATAAATATACGTCAGTTTTCTCATCTTTCACCTCTCGTTGTTTTTTTAAGAATAACGTTGTGTATATCGGTGATGAAAAAAAGTCAAGCTACAAAAAAAAATGCCAGGGACTTCTCCCTGGCAAAACGACACATGGCAAATGAAGATTAGCGTGAGATGGCTGCAGAGATATCGGCCGGCTTGCCGAAGTACATCCATGAGGTCGCAAGAAAGTCGACACTCGTGGCTGCATACTGCGCAGCGTTATCGGCATTGATGCCACCAGCGGCACCAACAACGATCTGTGGAAAAGCGGATTTAACCTGTTCAACAATCTGAGCGGTCAGTTCAACGGAACATTTGTCCAGTTGAAGAATATCGGCCCCATTCCTGGCCATAAGCAGGGCTTCGTCGAAGGTTTCAACCTCAACACCGACCTTACGTTCACGAGCGTGCTTCTTGATTTCCGGCAGTTTAGCAAGAAAATTGTCGAGACCGAGCAGATTATAGTGATTCGGGAAGATGAGGATCGTCTCGCCTAGACCGAGGCGGTGAGGCACACCGCCTCCGGCGATCAGGGCTTTCTGAGAGAGCTTACGACCCCCCGGAAAGGCCTTGCGCGTCCCGCAGACAATTGCATCACCGTTGCAGTTGGCCAGTTTCACCAGTTTGGCTGTTCGGGTAGCAATACCGGAAGCGTATTCCAGAACGTTCAATACTACGCGCCAGCCGGCATGAATCCTCGCGCCGTCGCCGCGCGCTGTCAGGATCTCGTCTCCCTGCTGCAGGACAGCGCCTTCAGCCTGGGCAAATTCGACCACCAACCCTAACTTGGTCAGCATTGCCGTAGCTTCTTCAATTCCGCTGATTGTTGTTTCTGCACGGGCTTTGTAAGAGATAAGTCCGTCGAGAGTTTTCATCCCCAACAGGTGGGAGGTAAGATCGATTCCAGGTAAATCTTCTTCGATCCAGCGATCGAGAGTTGAATCAGAAATAAACATAAAAACTCACAAACTAGCGATATATGATGATTAACTAATAACGGCCGGAAGCCGTCAATTCCGTTATTCCTGTGATACCACAGACAGCAGAGCGAGCAAAGAAGTTTCTAGCATTTGCACAAAATAAATTCAGCCCATGCAGCATGTAGTCTGCATGGGCTGATTGATTCAAAGAAACTCTATTTCAGGCGGTCGCTATTCCATAGAGGGGAAACGATCTCGCCCCCGCTGTCAAAAATTTACTTTGAACAGAAGTTCAGTAACCGATTCTGAGCTGAGAATCAGTCCGGCCTTCAGTTCGCGAAACCCTGAATCTCTTGAGCATTTCGAGCAATTGGCCGGCCTGCCCCGACAGTTCCTCGGAGGCAGAAGCACTCTCTTCGGCACTGGCAGTGTTCTGTTGGGTGACCTGATCGATCTGGCTTAAGCCACTGGTCACCTGATTGATCCCCGCGGACTGCTCTTTGGACGCTGCAGCTATCTCTTCAAGCAGATCGGAGACCTTGTTTGTGCCGTCCATAATCTCCTTGAGAGCCTGTGCCGTCTGCACTGCCATCTGCGCACCACGGGCTGTCAGAGCGACCGAACCTTCGATCAGTTCCGCAGTCTCTTCTGCTGCCTTGGCACTGCGTGCCGCGAGGTTGCGAACCTCCTCGGCGACAACCGCAAACCCTTTTCCATGCTGTCCGGCACGGGCTGCTTCAACAGCTGCATTAAGTGCCAGCAGATTGGTCTGAAAAGCGATTTCATCAATGACCTTGATGATCTTGGAGATATTCTGACCGGCCAGATTGATCTCGTCCATCGCCGTAACCATGCCCTTCATCTGCCTGTCACCATTCTCTGCGGCAGACTTCGATTCATTCGACAGGCGATTGGCGGTATCCGCATTTTCTGCATTGATCCTGACTTGGCCAGCCATCTGGTTCATGGATGCCGTCACCTCTTCGAGAGAACTGGCCGACTCGGTTGCCCCCTGCGAGAGGGTCTGACTGGTATCGGCAACCTGCATGGCACCGGATGCAATCTGCTCTCCGGCAGTCTGGATATTGCCAACCATGTCACGCAGTCCCTCGAGCATCTTTTTCAGGGCCATACCAAGCTGATCGTGCTCTGAAGCAACACGGACATTCTGGGTCAGATCTCCGCTGGCAATAGCTTCGGCCAGCTCACTGCGCCCCTGCAGACTTTTGGCCATGCCGACCAGAACCGAACCAAGCTCGGTAATTTCATCTCGCGCTTTAAAGGCCTTGCATTGTCGACAGTCGCTGTAGGTGCCATTGACCAGCTTCCTGCAGGTCGGAGTAGGCCCAAAAGTACCAGCCTGAACCCAACAGTGGGATTCATTGCCAAAACATTCACAATCACCATTGTTGCACCGGTTGATGTCATAGCACTTGACCCTGTTGCCCAGATCCAGGTTCTGATCCCTGGTATCCCCTTGCGCGTATTGAGAGATAACCGCAAAGGCCCGGGAGAGCGGCTGGGTAATACTGCGGGCAATGAAGTAAGCCAGAATCAGGCCGATAACAAGAGCGGCGACACCGACACCCGACATGGTTGAACGTGTCGAGACTGCAGCAGAGATCAGCTCATCATCCGAAATCAGATTGGCAGAAACCGTATCGATCATCCTGTGCAACAGCCCTTGAACATCGCTGAGGGCCTGCTGCCCTTCGCCAGCGTAAACCTCGTTGGCCTGCTGATTTCCTTTAAGGGCTGCCATTGACACAGCGATGGAGCGATCGAGCAGACCCATGGTTTTGACCAGGGTTGGCTGGAGCTGTTCAGAAAACAGCTCAGAAGCGTTGTTCACCCTGCTCGCCTGCAGGTATTCATCGACCAGTCGTCCCTGCTGATGCAACTGTCGATGCGGCTCTTCGAGTGCATCGAGAATTTCGGCCAATTCTGGACTGGCAGCCTTGACGGCTTTGATCTCATCACCATAGAGAAACTGGCCAAGACCGCATTTATGCTCATCAAGCTGGACACCTGTCGAGTCCTTATGATCAATGATCGCCCCCTGAAGCTTATTGATCCAGACCGCATGATCCAGTTTCTTTTCGGTAAAAAACTGCGCCAGATGAGAGTCAAGCGAGGAATGCAGCTGTTTGATCTTAGCTGCGGACTCATGCAGGTGTCGGTGTGGCACTTCGATAGCATTCAGGTCGCTGGCCAGGCCGGGAATCAGGACCTCTGCCAGCCTGCGCTCTTCGCTGCTCAGCCATTTGCCCAGGGCGCATTGCGTCGGATCCAGCTGGACATTAAGCTCTTTGACCTTATCATCGGTCAGAAAGGCGGCCACGTTACGTACCCAGATCAGATGATCGACCTCGCGCGCTAACAGGGTGCTTTTCAAGCGATTCCCGTCGGCCAGTTCCGTGCCGTTATGCACTGTTTTTGACAGACCCAGATAACCGAACACCAGACAGACAATCAGCAGAACAAGAACCGAACCAACCAGAATCAGCAACTTATGATTAATTTTCATTCGCATCAGCATATTTTCACCCAGGCTCCTTTCAACAGCCGCCATACGACCAAAGCTTAACAACTACTAATGATAGTAGCCTTCTCAAGATTGTCAAGGAGCCAGAAATTAATTTAATAGGAAATCTGGTAGGTTTTAACAAGATAATGAGTATAGAAATAATCGGATTATTCTATTTCGAACAGGTAAAACAGATCGGCACCGCTCTCAATGCCGATATTTGACTGAAGCTCTAACCTGGGGGTCCAGGAATATCGCAGAATTGTCTCATTGGTCTTTTTGAACAGCGAATAGCCAAAGCCCAGATAGAGTTTAGGCGTCAGATATTTGCCCGTGGTGATAACAGCCTCCCCGATGTCACCGTTTCCAGCGCTGAAATTGAGGACATCCAGCCCCAATTTCCCCTTCAACTGCTCCTGCAGGGTCGCCGATTCACCTTGAGACAAGAGGGCTCCAGCAGCAGCCGTGAGGATATCAAAGTCACCTCCCTGCTGATCCATGCTTCGGCCCAGAACAATATAGGAAAGCACGTCACTGCTCGACATGGTCGGCTCAGAATAGAGGGTCACTACCGGCTGCCTTGCCAGCCCGGTAATCCTCACCCCCGCCTTGACTTCATCGACCGTCTTGAGCGCCAGAATGTCGAGACCGGGGTTGTCGATTTTCTCTCCGGTAAAGATCAGGTTACCGCGCTCGATATCCAAACTGACGCCGTAACTCGAATAACGCCCTTTATCAACGCTGATTTCACCGCGCCCGGATACCGAATCGGTTGAGGTGCCGATCAACTGAAGGCTCCCCTTGAGCTTCGCATCAAGCCCGTTCGCTTTGACCAGGACAGTTTCACCCAGCGTCAGCGCCACATCAACAGCGACAGGATAGCTTTTTCGTTCTTTCTGCCGGATATCATCAACGATAACCAGGTCTGAGCTGTTTCTGACGGCGGAAACATCGCTCTGCCCTCGGTAGAGCAGTTCCGGGATCACCACAACGCCTCTCACCGCGACCCCGGACAGGTCACCAACCACCTTGAGTTCTGGGTTGATGGTTGCCTGAAGATCTGGAAGATCGACAACCTCGACATCCTGCCCGCGTATCCTCAGCCCAAACTCCTGCGCGTCCCAGCCGTCCAGTCGTACCTGACCGTCAATCTTCAGCTGACCAGCACCCGATTGTATCTGCCACGAATCAAGTGTGATCTGTGACTCGTCAAAGGAGCCCGCCAAGGCCGCTTTTTTGAGGGTTATCCCGGCAAGAGGGATACTCAGCCGACCGTCGGAGAGCTGATAATCGCCCTTGAAGAGCGGACGGTCGAATGTTCCGGACAGGCCAACATTCAAAGCCAGATGGCCTTTGCTTGAATCAAGGTATTCAGGCGCAAGAGAAGCCAACAGACCGTTATCCTTGAGATCTGCAGAAAAACGGGCAGAAACCTCGCCGTCCTTCTTGAACACAGGAACACCTGCCAGCTCGAGAGGCAGACTGAACTGTCCTTCAAGCGAACCGTAGTTTTCGAGAACAAGTGAAAGCCCGGCCTTGAGGCGCTCCTCCAACTGCCAGTCGAGCTCGGCGGTTTTAACAGCTGTTTTCAGCAGGCCATCGGCACTCTTCCAGCCAAGGAACCCCTGATCGAGCGCCAGTCGGCCGGACAGCCAGTTCAGCCCGCCTTCATTCCAGCGTCCGTCCCCCGAACAGGAGAAGAGCCCTTCAAGGGTTATCTGTCCAGGCAGCCAGGGCTGAACAACACTCGCAGGAACATCTTGGCAACTCAGCTGCAATGAACCATGGGGCAATACCGTGAAATCCGCCGCCTGCGAAGAGCTGAGCTGCAGATTAAAATCGCCCTGCTCCGCTGTTTCAACGGCGACGGAACCGAACAGCCCCTGCACATCCCAGTTCACATCGACATCAGCCTCGTCCAGGATTATAGCCTGACCACCACCCGGCTCAAGCTGTCCGTTCAGCCGTGCCTTCAACCGGACATGTTTCTCTGCTCTATTTTCCACACTCAAAGCCCCATCCGTCCTTCCGTCGATCGCCAGCTCAGGAAGCAACCTATTCAGACGGGCGAGGTTAAACTGTTGCCAGTTGCCGGTCAGGGAGAACTCAGCTGTCGAGTATTGGTAGAAGACATCCTGAAGAGAGAGTCGCGAGCCATGCTTGTCATTCAAGGCGAAGTGGTCCAGCATCAGCTCTGCAGCGGAAACTCTGATCCGGGTTGTTCCGCTTTGACACCAGTCGCCGAATTCTTTGCTAGCCAGTTGCAGTCCGTTAACCTCTCCGGACCAGGAACGATCCTCATGCATCTGGCCCTCAAGATCCAGTTGTAGCAGATCGGCCTGACGCTTGACAGTCAACTGCAGGCGATGATCAGTCAGATCGCCTTGCAGCTTTGTCGTCACACGGTCCATCGCAACCAACTTGTTGTTCTGATTCGAGACACCAGCAGCATCGAAGGTCAGCTGCAGTCGATCACGCAGGTCCCTGCTCTGCCCCTGCAGGCTGAAGCTATCCAGAATCCAGTCCTGATAGCGGAGATCACGTCCAGAGGCCTGAACGCGTCCCCACAGCGGGACGCTCAGCAACGCAACCTCGCCATTGAGCTGAACACTGCCACGCACATCTGTCAGCAGTCTTTCAAGGTGACTGATGACCGCGGCGACCTGAAGTGATTCGTGCGGGTTGCCGCTGGCGGAAACTGTGAACCCGCTTCCGTTCAACTCCAGCTTTTCTATAACAGGTTGCCCCAGCTGCAGGTGGGCCCGCAGAGAACCATTGACGGGAAATCCCTGCAGAATGGATTCCTCCAGCGCCAGGCTGACTGAGCCTGACAAGGGATCGGAAGCAGCCTTGCTGAGTTTGCCATCAAGAGCAAAGGTCACCTCCCCCTGCAAGCTGCCATACGCCAACTGCGGGTCTATTCCGCGTCCCGCAATAGATCCACTCAGGTCCAAGCCGTTTTGCCAGTTTAGGACAAGCGCTCCTGATAGCACTCCATCAAGCCAGCCTCCTGTGAAATCGTCGATCTGCAGCTGGCTTGGATCGCCACGGAAGCTGCCTGCCAGATCGGTTTTCAGCAATTGAGCCGCCTCTGTTGAGAACCTGAAGGACCCGGCATAATCGTCAAGGATTCCGTGAGCCGTAACAAGGCCGGAAAGGATCAACTGCTGACCCGCCTCGGTACTGACATCGAGCTGGTCCAGGCGAGCCGTCAGAGATTCGACTGATACAGTGTTGTCAAAGGTAAGCTGAGCGTCGAGCACCAGATCACCGCCCCTGCTGCGCTGTTTGACGTGGACCCCTTCGACTGCAAGAGCGGATGCTTCAAGACTGAGTTTGCCATTGAGATCGATCTGCCCTAGCTGTTGCTGATCAAGAACGACGGCGACAGCTCCGGACAACGGTAATCCCGACCGGCCAGACAGATCGGTGTTGAAAGACAATTGAACAGCAGGAGCAGCCTGCTGTTCAATGCTGGTGTCGAGAGCAATAAGAAGATGCGGACGGGCAAAGTCAACCAAGATCTTGCCACGACTCTGCAGCTGATCTGTCACAAGCTGAAGATCCTTAACAGCAACTTCCTCACCATCAAAAGAGGCACGAAACTTCAGGGTGTTAAACAATACTTCTTCATACTTGTCCTTAACAATGGACAAGGAATCGAAACTAAAGCTGTCGATGGCGATTTCAACCCACGACAAAAATTGCGGCAGCTGTGGCCAGGTCAATGCGCTATCTTCGGAAGCTGCCTTTTCAGTGGCCAGAGACTGAATCCGAACCGTTTTCAACTGCAGACTGTCATACCAGATCCGCAGCGGAAACAGGCGGATGCCATGACAGCTCGTTTCGATTTCTTCAATACTGATGACAGCGTCCGCAGTTTCAATTTTCAGCCCGCCAATAACCAGATGGTCAAACAGGGAACCTTCAGAGCTCTCAATACTGACCCGACCTCCCGACCAGTTTTCAACATTCCTCAGGATCCAGCTACTGCCCGAGTCGGACCGGATAAAATAGGACAATCCGCCTGCAATTGCCACTAACAGCGCGCAAAAGATGACTATGCCGAGAAGAAATCGTTTCACCATCCGAACCCGACACTGAAATGCAGACGATATTTTACATCCACTGTCCCCATCTGGCGGGCCAGATCGAGACGTATGGCACCGATTCTCGTATAGCGGCGCACACCGATTCCGGCGCCCTGCTTCAGTTCGTAATTTTCAAACGAGTTGAAAGCATTGCCCGCATCGTAAAACAGCGCCACTCCCCAGTTGTCCGTAACCTTTTTCTCAATTTCAAGATTGTAGACCAGCATATTCCTGCCGCCGATGACATCGCCATCACTATCGGTTGGGCCAAGCGCCTGATAACCATAGCCACGAACGCTCTGATCGCCCCCGGCAAAAAATCTAAGGGAGGCGGGAACCTCACTGAAAGGATCGTCAAGATAGGTCGCTCCGGACTTGAGACGCACAAACAGCTGGGTATCGAAGGGGAGCGGCTGAAGAGCGGCGAGATTTGCCGAAATCTGCATCAGTGAAGTGTCCGACAGTAATCCCTTATCACCAGCGAGCAGTTGCAGTTTCAGCTGAGCACCACGACTCGGCAGTACCGAATCATCCAGATAGCGCCAGGTCAGGCGCACCCCCGGCAACAGCATCTGCGCTGTGGTCTGCTGATCGGCAATTTCTGAATATTCCTGGCTGAAGCGCAGGAAGAAGGAGGTTGAAAACCGGGAAGTCAGCACACGCTGATACTCCGCTTCTGCGGAGGTTTCACGGGTCACATATGAGTCGGTTTCCTCACGCGTCCAACCGGTCGACAGCAGGGTCCGGGTATCAAGCCGCTTCAGGTGAGGAATTACATAGGTATTGGTCACAGCCTGTTTACGCTCTGCGATCAACAGATTCCCTTGCAACTCATGCCCGAGCCTGAACAGATTGAGATTGCGATAATCAAGGGAGACTCTGGCGCCGGTATCCGTACCATAGCCGATTCCGGGGCGCAGCCGGTGGCGTGGAGCCGGTTCGACGCTGACATCGACGGGAACCTGTAGTTCGACAGCCTGATCTCGGCGTGGCTCGACAACAACCTTGTCGAACAGCTCTGAATCAACATAGTTCAGGTGGGTCCGCGACAGTTTCTCCTGGGAGAAATCCTCGCCGACCTGATATACCAAGTAACGCCTCATGTATTTGACGGGATAATCTCCGTAGCCGCTGAAACGGGTTTCGCCGAAGACATATTTGTCACCTGGTACAAGATCGAGAAATATCTCCGCGCTTCTATCGGTAAGTGACACGAGGATCTGGCTACGGCTGAAATGTGCATCAAGGTAGCCGCCGGCAACGAAACTCTCCTTAAGCTGAGCCTTTCCTTCGTCATAAAGATCCTGCCTGAGAATCTGACCGACAGAGAGTGGATATGCTGCCATGATGCGGTTTTTAAGTGCAGAGGAGATCTGCTCTCCGGCGATGGTTATCCGCCGTTTCGTCACCCTGAGCGGAGGGCCCGGGTCGATGGTCAGCAACAGCTGCTGACTTCCATCATCATCCGTAATCAGCTGGTCCTGCACAGCAGAGTTAAAATAACCATAGGGCTGCAGGGTTTTGCTGACTCTGCCGGCCAGCTGTCTGCGATAGCGGTCAAGCCAGAGCTGATTGACCTGACCATCTTCAACGATCCCCTCGGGGAGCTGGAGAACGGCATAAAGAACCTTGTTCAATTCCTCATCGTCCACTCCGAAGATATGCAGAGACAAAGATTCAGCAGCAGCGGGAAGGGACAACCCGACAAACAGAAGAAAAAGTAGAAGATTTGCGAGAATAAAACGTTTCATGCGGCTCCGGTTCATTTGACTCAAATCATAACATGAAACGAGGTTGCCTTGCTAAGCAAGCTACGCGTTCAGCAGCCTTTCGTCATCCTGCGCAACAGCGCACTGAAGAGGAAAATCAGAACCGAAAGACCAAGCCCCAGATACAGGGGGGGAATCCGGTCAAAACCGATCAACCCGGCAAAAACAACAATCAAGGGTGCCAGCAGAATCGACCAGAACCCGGCACGACGCAGCCCTGCCGCCGGCCAAAATACGGCAAACAGCAAAGGTACGCAGAAAGTCGCCCCGCGCAACCCCATCGATAGAAAGCTCCAGTCCATAATCGCCGAACCGAGATTGAGCAGCAGCAGCACATAGGCAGCGACAACAACCAGTGTTGTCAGGGCGCGGAAATAGAACAACTGCCTGCTACCGGCCTGCCAATGACGCAACAGATCGATTTTGAGAGTGGTGGATACGCCAAGCGCCAGACCGGAAGCGGTCCCGACCGCAGCAATAAGCAGGGTCGCGAAAGCGATTCCGGCTATAGCCGGATGCAGGTGGAGAGAGAGAAAGGTCGGCAATGCCAGCGCGCTTTCCAGTTGCGGCTGCGTATTGCGCATGTAGAGACCGACCAGCACACCGAACAAACCGAGGGGCGGAATCAGGACTGCGCTGTAGACTGCACCTCGCCTAGCTGTATGGCCGTCTGATGCTGAAAAGACGGCCTGCAGATAAGTCTGGGTCGAGATGACGCCGACCAGCATCGACAAAAGATCGGAAATTCCTTTACTCGCCCCGTAACCGAACAGACTGAACCAGGGGAACGCGGGGAAGGACTGAAAAAGACCGGTCCAGCCGCCAAATTTGAGATAACAGATGAGTGCGGAAATGACCATGGTCAGGTAAATCAGCACCATCTTCAACAGACCGATTCGCCCCGCAGCCTTCATCCCTCCGGTAATGGTAAAGAGAATAACCAGCAAAGCCGAGAGAGACGCGCTCCAGACCAGAGGCAGGCGAAACAGAACCGCCAGGATTGCTCCGCAGGCTAGCAGCTGGGCAACAATCTGAATAAACATACCAAGGGCGGCAAAGAGGCTGGCCAGGACACGCGCCTGATTTCCGTGATAAATCGCTATATACTCAGGAATCGTCGTCACCTGGCTGTGACGCAGAGGAATCGCCATGAACAGTCCGAGGAACAAACAGGCCAGGCCAGAGCCCAGAGTGAACCACCATGCAGAGAGTCCGTAAATAAAGGCCAGTTGCACGGTACCGACGGTCGATGCCCCGCCGACAAGAGTACCGGTTATCGCCCCAAAGACATGCCAGGGGCCGCCCTTACGCCCGCCCAGTGAAAAATCGGCACTGTCTTTCGCGACGGTTTTTCGCCCGGAAGCTAGTATCAGCATCCCCCCGAGAGTCAAAAGGAAGGTCAGCAGAAAGTATCCGTTGCTCGATATCATCTTGCCCTTCGTTCGCTAAATTGAAAACCAGCAGGTAATTTAACGCAGCCGCTGAATCTGGTAAATGATATTAAATATGTCGTGCGCTCACCGGGTAAAAACTATTTTTCTAAGCGAATAGTTCTAATTCTCTGAAATAATTCTTTTATCCATATCAGATTTCCTATAGTTACTTTTCTCTATGTATTTATTCTTGACAATTCTGCTCGGAACCCATAAATTCACCACATATCGAGTGTTTATCACTCAGTATTGACCCCTCAGTAGACTCCCCCCTCCGCTGCTCAGGGGTCTTCTTTTTTTCCGCAGAAGCCCACTCCAAAACTACCAAAGCATTGATTATTCATTAATTTCTTGCATAATACGCTAATCAATCATCATGCTGTCTGAATAGCAAAGATCTTTGGCCACAGCGGAGAGACCATGAATACTCATCATCTGAACTGCTTCATCGCAGTCGCTCAACATCTCAGTTTTACCAAAGCCGCGAGCCATCTGCATATCGTCCAGTCAGCGGTGAGCCACAACATCGCTGAGCTGGAAAAAGAGCTCGGCGTCAAGCTGTTTTTACGCACCAAACAATCGGTCACGCTGACGGTCTCCGGAGAAATTCTCTTCAACGAAGCTTTAAAAATCGTAGAGATGACTCGCAAGGCTATCGCCAAGACCCAGCAATGCTCATCGGGTGGCAGTGGCCGACTGAGCGTCGGTTATGTTTTTGTGCCGATTGTTGCCCGACTCTCAGAATCATTCAAAAATTTCAGACAGAAAAATCCTTCAATCGAATTACACTTTAATTCCTATGACTCAATATCAATTCCCCGCATGGTCGAATGTAACCAGCTCGATATCGGGTTTGCCCGCCACATCACCATCAATCATGAACGATTGGCCTGGAAATCCCTGTATCGCGATGCTCTTTTTCTGGTCTGTGCCAAAAACCATCCGCTGCTGAAAGACACTCGGAAGGTCGAAGATTTTCTGACAACAGAACCGCTGATCCTGATGAACCGCAAGTTCAACCCCGGCATGTTTGATATGGCCATGAAATTATGTCTGAACAGGAAAATCACCCCGAACATCATCGACCACCCACGCGATTACCACACCGTCGAAGTCATGGTCGACCTGGGTATGGGGGTGACCATCTTGCCTGGCAGCTGGGGAAATCACATGTACAACGAACTTGAATTTGTACAGATCGACGGGAAGGACTCGACTCACGAAATCGGCCTGGTCTGGAACAAAGAGAATGACAATCCTGCCATAGAACTGTTTCTGGACGAATTCAGGTTTCTTTCCGAATAAACGGCCAAAGTTCTCATCTTGAAATCTTCCATCTGCACTGTTTTGTATCACCGCACCTATTCTGAATACTCAGAATGACTGCTTTATCTATTTTTTAGATAAGGCTATCAAAATAAGCCATTTTACAAAGCCTAACATCTCATCTACATACATATAAATTAGAATCACCATCTCAGTTCCTGAAATGGAAAGTCCCGGCAGATCCAGATATGGCTTTAAACAGTTTTTCTTTATGCAGACAACTGTATTTATGTTTCGAGGAGAGGAAGCCAGTTTCAAAAGTTGTCTATCTTTGCGGGATATAGTTAGAAAACTGACAATCAGGGAGGATCGACGATGGTACCAATTATTATCACTGTTTTGTATTTCGTCTTTTTCAGCGTGTATTTCGGATTAAAGGCGAAGAAAAAGATCTCGACAGGCAAGGACTTCTTCACAGCATCCGGTCAGCTCGGCTGGTTTGCCGTCATGTGTTCCTTCACCCTGGCTCCGCTCGGCGGGGGGCATACCAGCTCCCTGTGGCAGGCCCAGGCCGGACTTGGCGTCTCCGTCGCCTGGTGGGGGGTCGTCACTGGCGGTATCTTCATTCCGATCTTCCTGCTCTGGTTCGGGCCAATGTTCAGAAAACTGAAAGTTCAAACCTTTCCCCAGGCCCTGGGCAAGGTCTTCGGACCGAAGATCAAGATCGTCAACACCTCGATCGCTCCAGCGGGCTGGCTCGGTATCGCTATGTCTGAAACACTCGGTATCGCGACCGTCATCTATACCTTGAGCGGCGGCAAACTGCAGTTTGCTCCGCACTGCGTGTTGATCGCCGCGGCGCTGATCGTCATCTACATCATGTTCGGCGGCATGTTGCAGATGGGCTATATGAACGTCCTGAACGCTATTGTCCTGATCGGCGGCAGCTACCTTGCGGTCTGGTATATCGGCACCTGGCTGCCTGAAGGCTATGACGGGGTCGCCAAAACCTACAGCCTGGTCGGCGAAGCCTGGCGAACCGATCTGTTCAACTTTTCTACCCCGGCGGTTTTCGGCATCATCATCCCCTGCATCGTTCTCAACATTTTTTCCGTCTCCAGTGAACATGCCATGTACCAGCCGATGCTGGCCGCCAAAAGCAACGCGGAAATCCGCAAAGGGGCACTGCTGGGCGGCATCATTAACGGTATGGCCGCCATCCCCTGGGTCATTCTCGGCATCACCGGTACTTCGATAGCGGCAATCGCGGCCAAAGAACCTCTGCTTGCCGTTCCTCAACTGGCCCTGCAGGCTCTGCCACCGGTTCTGATCGGTGTTCTGATGGTCGCCTTGCTCTGCGCCTTGCTCTCCACTGCCAGCGGCATGGTTCTGGCGATCGCCCATGTCATCACCGACGACATCATTGAACCGCTGCATAAGGAGGAGTTCAGCGGCAATAAGCAGGTCTGGATCGGTCGAATCGTTGTCATCGGCGTCGCCCTGGCCGCCGCACTGCCGGCCCTGAAAGTCACACTGATCATCTCTCTGTTCTTCTGGTGCTTCTCTCTAAGCATGCCGATCTTCGTCGCCTATTTCATCGGCATGGTCTGGAAGGTCAATCGTACCGCTGCCTGGATCAACCTGATAGCCTCTCTGGCGGTCAACTGCTGGTGGACCTTCGCCCTGCCCTCCTGGTGTCCAGAGGGGTTCACCTTCGCTTTCTGGCCGGTCTTTGTCACCACCTTTGTCCTGGGCATCGTCCTTAACCTGATCCTGCCCGGCGATAAAGGAATGCTCAAGCAGATCGAAGAGAAGAAGAAACTGGAGAAACAATCTAATCTCAAGCAGGAGGCCGCGGTATGAGTTGGGCAACGCAGACAATCGTATACTCACTGATTCTTATCATCATTGTGAATATCATCATCATTGGCATCCATAAGCTCACTTACAAAGGTGACGACGACGAATAAGGAGATTTATCATGGGAGGAGTTGATATTTTCGTAGCAGCCTATCTGATCTGCGTCATCGTCATCCTGGCTATCTTTTCGACCCTTGCCTACGTCAGGCAGGTCAAGAATGGCAAAATCAAGGACGAATAGCTGCACAGGAGCCTGGAGCGTCCGAAGTCGTTGTAAATAAACAGCGGATTCGGACTTTCAGTTAATTTCAAGGCTCTCGGCGGGCAGCAAGCCGAAAGGGCTGCAAGTGCAAGAAACGACAAACAGTAAAGGAATGACATGTTAAGCCAAAAAACCATCGTTGTTACCGGGGCCGCCTCAGGAATCGGGGCAGAAACCGCAAAACTCATCAAACAGCAGGGTGGAACGGTCATCGGTATTGATATCAACGAGCCCCAAAACTTCGTGGACCGGTTCATCTTTGCCGATCTTGGCAACCAGGATTCCGTCAAAGAAGCCATTGCCTCCATTCCTGACGGAATAGACGGCCTGTGCAATATCGCCGGACTCCCCCCGACAAAAGCCCCTGGGCAGGTACTCAAGGTCAACTTTCTTGGTCTCAGGGATCTGACCTTGAGCCTGATTCCCAAAATGGCTGACAAGGCAAGCATCGTCAACCTTGCGTCGCTTGCCGGAATGGGCTGGGCAACGGGAAAAGAGCAGGTCACCAGACTGTTCGCCATCAACGATTACGAGGCCATCGACGACTTCTGCCAGCGATTTGATATGAGCGATGGTCGCTCCTACTTTCTTTCCAAGGAAGCCCTCATTGTCTGGACCATGCAGAACCGCTGGACCTGGCGTGAGCGCGGCATCCGCATGAACTGCGTCAGCCCGGGTCCCGTTGACACTCCGATCCTCAAGGACTTCAACGAAACCCTGGGAGAAAGAGCCAAGGAGGACGAACGGATCATGGACCGTCCGGGAACTCCCCAGGATATCGCCCCGGTCTGTGCTTTTCTGCTTTCATCAGGAAGCGGTTGGATCCGGGGAGCTAACATAGCAGCAGACGGAGGAATGTTTGCTCACGTTCAATGTCATATAGCCGGCTACGAGTAACCCGCCGGATTGTTCGATCATCAGGAGGAACCATGGATATCTACGATAAACAATATATCAACGGCTGCTGGAGAACCGGGACAGGAACAGCGCTGCTCCACAACCACGATCCCTATTCCGGTCAACTGCTCTATTCGTACCAAGGCGCCAGTCTGGACGATCTCAACGATGCCTACTCTGCCGCCGAGAACGCGCAACCCGCATGGGCGGCACTGTTACCGAATGAAAAGCAGGACTTCCTGGCCAAGCTGTACGAGGCTATCGAATACTACAAAGATGAGATCTTTGAGTTGCTGGCAAAAGAAGCCGGAAGTATTCGTCCCAAGGCCGAATTTGAATATCATACCTGTCTTGAATTCGTGCGCGAAGCGATGAGCTATCCACATATGCTCGAAGGACAGATTCTCCCGTCAACCACCCCGGGCAAGGATAACTATGTCTTCAAGGAGCCAAAAGGGGTCATCGCCGTCATCGCACCATGGAATGTCCCGCTGGTCCTGGCCATGCGCAGTGTCATTCCGGCCATTGCCACGGGCAATACCGTCGTCCTGAAACCGGCGTCCGACACCCCAGGTTCGGCTTTTCTTATCGCCAAATTCTTTGAACGGGCCGGGTTCCCTGCCGGAGTCTTCAACGCAATTGCCGGCAAAGGGAGTGATATAGGAGATGCCATAATTACCCACCCGGTTCCGTCACTCGTCTCATTCACCGGATCGACAGAAGTCGGTAGACGGGTCGGACAACTGGCGGTCAGTCAGTTCAAGGATGTATCACTAGAACTTGGCGGCAACAACGCCATGATCGTGCTCGATGATGCTGATATTGACCGCGCTGCTTCAGCAGCGGCCTTTGGTTCATTTTTCAACCAGGGACAGGTCTGCATGGCGGTCAACCGTGTCGTTGTCATGGAAAATGTCTACGACCGCTTCATCGCCAAGTTGGTTGAGGCGGTTCAGAAATTTCCAATCGGTGACCCGAGTGACACGAACACCTTTCTTGGCCCGATGATCAGCAGGACACAAGCTGAGTCAGTTGAAAAACTGATCAAGGAAACGCTGGCAGCTGGTGCCAAGATTGCTCTCGAAGGTCATATTGAAGGCAATATCATCACGCCATGGATTTTCCAGGACGTGACCATGGATATGCCGGCGGCAGCCCAGGAGGTCTTCGGCCCTGTCTGCTGCGTTATCAAGGTCAAGGAGATCGACGAGGCCGTCAGCATCGCCAATAACACCGAACACGGTTTATCCGGAAGTATTTTTACCCAGGACCTCTATCGCGGAATGATGATCGCCAAACGGATCAAAACCGGCATGGTCCATATCAATGACCAGACGATAAACGATGAACCTCATGTTATGTTTGGCGGAGAAAAAGCGTCCGGGATCGGTCGTTTCAACGGCAAGTGGGTTGTTGACAAGTTCACCACCGACCGCTGGATCAGCGTTCAGCGCGAGTACCGTTTCTGATCATGCATATAGGACTGTTACAGATATTTTGACATCCGGCTAATACCCCATCATGCCGGAATTCCTCACCTTCCCGAAGCTGTTTTAAGCTTCGGGATTTTTTTCAAGCAGCGGCAGTTCAATAATCATCCTTTCCAGGCTTGCAGCAGAGTGAGGTCAGAAACCGACCACACCCTGCTGCTCTGATTTGTCCTGACATCGTCATCCGGCCGGCAGGAAGTCGATCGGATAGCGTATCGTCACTTTCGGCACTCCATCCTTGAGACCAAAATTGAAACGCTTGATCCGCTCGACAATCTGCGCAACCAGTTCATCCGAAGCCAGATCGGTCGACTCAGAGAGACACATCGAGACGCTGCCATCTGGTTCGATCGTCAGCTTCAGGGTAATCCGGCCTCGCAGGGTCGGATCCTTGCGCAGTTCCCTGTTGTAGATGCGGTAGAGGGCAGCCTTGTAGCGATCGAAGACGATCTGGATCTCTTCATCGGTCCGCGACGCGTCGGCACCGCTGCTGAGCGGACGACCGGCCTGTTCGGCCATCCCGGCCATGGCACTCTCCACCTGACCGGTCCCGACCCCGCCGATCTGCCCGGCGTTGCCATAGCCGCTGCCTCCCCCCGAACCTCCGTTGCCCAGGTTGCGACTGACGCCGAAGTTGCTGATGCCGGAGCTGCCTCCCGATTTGGCCTGGGTCGAGACCAGTGAACGGCTAGCCCTGGCTTCACCGGGTACCTTGGCGTTGAGTTTGTTGACCTTGGCTTCGCTGCCTAGTTTGGCCACCGGCACCTCATCCATCAGATCGTCGAAGCTGCTCTTGAAGGCCAGTACGCCGACGCTCTGCTTTTTCTTGACGCCTTTGGTTCCGCCGCCGGCAGGCCGATTGTCGGCCTTTTTCTTCTGCGGCTGCGGTTCGTTCTTGGCGACCTTCTCTTCGGCCTTGGCTTTCTTCGGCTTCTCGGCTTCTGCCACTTCCGGCTTCTGCTTTTCGACAATCTGTGCAGGTTTAGGCGGAACCTTGCGCGGTTCTTCCTTGAGCAGCATGGCCATCCGCGCCGGGATTTCCATAACCACCTGCACCCGGTCCGGTATCGGAATATTGACCAGTGGCGTCAGGATCCCGAGCAGCACGCACCAGAACAGAGCGATCAGCAGCGAATAACGGAAACGCTTCTCAGTCTGTGCATCGACGCTCCAGGGCATGACCACCTGGCGGCCAGGCAGCACGCTCATCTCGCGGACAACGGCAAACTCCTCGACCCGTCGTTCTTCTCGCTCCTCGGCCTGTTCAACCTCGTCAAAGAGGTACTCCATGACGCTCAAGTGCTGATCAATTTTGGCCTGCAGTGCCTGGCTCCTGTCGTTCAGCCCCCTGGTCTGCTGGGAAAACTTTTCAATACGCCCGCGCACCTGCCTGGTATGGTTTTCAGGCTCGACGGATCCCGCCAGTCCCGACCAGAACAGCTCCGCAACGCCCAGCTCGTTGAGCTTGTCGAGTGCGTTACAAGCCTCTTCCAACAGCCCGATATTCTGCCGCTCAATGGCGAATTCATCCAATCTTGTCTCAACAACCCGCTTTTCATCTTCAAGCTTCACCACCGCCAGCTGAAGCTGTTCGATCTGCGCGTTCAGAGACTCCAGTTCCTGTGAAAATTCTGAACTACTCACGGAATCTCCTTATGTTTGCGTCGCTTTCTGGATCACAGCAAGAGAGATCTTGCCATAGCCCGAAGCGGTGCAGGTTGACATCACCTTCTTCAGCACCCGGAACGGAATCTGCTTGTCGGCGAGGATGGTGATTTCCCGGTTTTCGATCGCCGCCTTGGTGCTGATTCCGATCACGTTCTGCTCTAAAAGCCCTAATTTCTCGCTGATCGCCGGTATCGCCTCATCACCACTGCTGATCAGAGCTGCGGTCGCGATGACCGGTTCCCCCTGGACCAGCACCTGATCGGCGCTGACCAGCACCACGATGGTCTCACGCGGCTTGGTTTCAACGATCGAATCAGGCAGCTTGATCTGCTTGGGCGTCGACAGGACCTCGCTTGAAGACGAGTTGGCCAGCAGGAAGAAAACCAGGATGGTAAACACGTCCATCAACGATGTCAGGTTCAGGGCAGTGACCTTCTTATGGCTGCGCTCCATGCGCCGTAAGCGACGGCTCTCTCTCATGGTGCATCTCCTATCGATATCTGTGGAAACAGCGCCAGGGTCTGCAGTTCATCGCCCGCGCCGCTCTGATCCGGAAGCTGCACCTCACGGATCCGGTCCATCACCTGAATCAGGGTGTCGTATTCGATCTCCGGCTCCATCAGGACGATGGCATCCTCTTTGTCCGGATAGTCATTCTTCAGCCGGATCAGCATCTGCGACAGGGTATCGAAGTCGTAGTCGTCCGCCTTGTTGGGCATGGCAGCAACGACGCTGCGGCCATTGGATAACTCCAGACCCGCCTTGCGGACCACGACCTCGATGGTGAAATCGGGCTGTCCGGAGGAAGCCCCGCCGGCCCCGGTCGGAACACTGAGCTCGAGAATTGTCACCCGGGAGAAAACGGCACTGATCAGCAGAAACGGCACCAACACAACCATCAGATTGAGGAAGGTCGTGATATCCAGCTCGGGTGCGCTCTTGCCGCTGCGTCTACGTTTCATTTTCATTCGCGAAGTCATAGGTCAGCCCATCGGAAATTGCCGTTTACTGAAACTGGAAATGCTGTTCAGAGCTTTTACCGACGCCATCTCCAGGCTGTCGACAATACTGCCGGTCGTCGAGGTCAGCTTGGCGTGAATCAGCAGCAGCGGAATGGCTGCCATCAAGCCGAAGGCCGTGGTGTTCATCGCCACCGAAATACTGGCCGAGAGCAGATCGGCCTTTTCCGCCGGATTGGCATTGGCGACCGCGGTAAAAGCTTCGATCAGCCCCATGATGGTCCCGAGCAGGCCAAGCAGCGTGGCGATATTGGAGAGCAGGCCGATATAGGGGGTCCTTTTTTCCAGCTGGGGGATGATCTCCATCAGACTTTCTTCCATGGCGATCTCGATATCCTCACGGCGTCTGACTGCCCCTTGACGGGCCAGTCCCATAGACAACATGCGGGCGATGATCGATTTATCCTTGTCGACAACCTGACGGGCCTTGTCGAAGTCGCCCTTGTCGAGAATCGGCTGAACCTGCTTCCAGACCTTGCTGTTGTCCTTGCGTGTTCTGGTCAGCTGGATCCAGCGCTCCGCCGAGATTGCGATCCCCACTGCAAAGACCAGCAGAATCGGGTACATGAACGCGCCACCCTTTTGAAAAAATCCGATAATTGAGTAAATCATTTCCATTTTCTGTTACCTCCGTACCTGGATGTTGTGACTGACCTGATAAAATTCGAGCTGTCTGCGAAAAACATCCCTGTCGAGGGGAACGGCGTCCTTGTTGGCCAGCCGGTCAAGGCTGGTTTCTACGCCGATTTCCGAACTCTTCCAGGGCACGATATATAGTGATTTGGGAGCTTCGTCGTTGCCGACGATCGACATGCCTGACAGGGTCTTTTCCTGAGGATCGACCTTGTCGTTCTGAGTGGGTTCAGCGCCAAAAGCAGGAACCACGATAAGCATGGAGAGCATTAACATTATGAATCTTCTTAACATTTCACACCTCGTTCTCTTCTTTGCATTTGAGTTGGGGTCAGCGCAGTTGCAGTTCACTGACCCATAGTTTGACCTGCTCGTCATCCGGCAGGGCTTGGTTGTAGTATGTGAACTGCTCAAGGGCACAGTCCTGGTCGTTGAGATAGATGTCACAAAGGATGCCGAGATTCTTCCTGATCGGCAGATACTCAGGATAATGGGTCAGCGCCTCTTCGTAGAGGCCACGCGCTTCCGCAAAGCGCCCGGCGCGGCGCAGCAACAGGCCATATTCCTGGCTTGCCAGCGGATGTCCGGGGATGATCTTGAGGGCGTTTTTCAGGGCCTCTTCAGCTTTTTCATTCTGTCCCTTCAGCAGATAAGCCTTGGCCAGATCGATATAGACTGCCGTCACGACATTTTCACTCTGACTGAGCCGTTCAAGCAGTTGCAATGCAGGTTCGGCCTGCCCGGCCTTGAGCAGTTCAACCGCCCGCTGAAACTCGTTACGCTCAAGAAGATTCAGCTTATGCGGTTCAGCAACGGCAAAACCACGCAGCGCTGGTTCTGAGGGTGCAGCGGAAGACTGAGCGGTGGTCCGGACATCAACCGGTTCCCCCTTGCTGCTCTGCAACGGTAACTGAACAGCACAGCCGGAGAGGATCACCAGGCACAGGGCCAGCCCCAGGAGTCTGAAATTCGTCATTCCGGTCATTGGTCACCCCCTTCCTGTACATCATCGGCAGAGATAACCGAACTCTGCTGCTGTTCAACTTCTACCGAACTGTCCTCAGCCGCTTGAAGCGTTTCGCTCTCTGGCTTTTCGGCAAAGTAGAAGGCAAACCCTTCTGGGCTTTCGACCAATGGGCAGCGCTCCTCGGCTTTCGCATAGCGAGCCGGAACAAACTGCGCCAGGCGTTCGATACTTTTGTCGATCCAGCTGTTGTAAACCCCTGCGGCAATCAGTTCGAGATTGCTCTGATGAACCTCGATCGCTTTTTCCTCAAAGGGATAGGCGTTCTCCTCCAGGGCGAGTTCGTAATCTTCCAGTTCGATATCGTCCAACCCTTTAGGCCGCTCCGACTGCATCAGGGAACGACTGAATTCGGCGTAAATCTCGGCTAGGTACCAGGTCGCTGCTGCAGTCACCTCGCCCACCTGATACTCGGTCAGGTGACTGAATTCCTGGATCAGCTCCTTCATCATCGTCTTCTTTTTCTTCAGGCTCTTATCAAAAGGCTGGACCAGGGTGATGTCGTCAAATCCGGCGTAATGACGTTCCGCAAGCACCAGTCCCGCCTTTGCCGCGAGGAAAATGGTTCTCGCGGTACGCTGTTCGCCACCGCTGGCATCGGCCCGTACGATCCGCTCAAGCATGCGAATGTAAGCATCCTGCTGCCCCTGTTCCTTGAGCAGATCGGCGATCTTTTGACAGGTTTCGACATTGACATCGAGAGGTTCCGGGAACTGCTCGATATAACGCTGATAAACGTCGAGAGCCCGGTCCGGCTGTCCCGCTTTCTGGTGCAACTCTGCTGCGGTGAGCAGTGCTTCACTCCTGAGAGCGGCATCACCGGTCTCCTGCTCGACACGTTCAAATTCTTCTGCGGCCAGAGCGTACTCTCCCCCTTCCCGATAGACATAGGCCAGCTTCTTGGTCACCTCTTGCTGCAGCTCATGCTCCGGGAAATTGTTGCGGAAGCCGGTAAGAACCTGTGCGGCACGGGTCCAGTCGCTAGCCTGAATATAGGCTGTCGCTGCATCGTATTCGGCGGTCGAGCGCAGCGCCGAGGTTGGTGCCAGCAACGTCACCCGAATGAAGTGCTCTGCAGCAGCCGGGTAAGCTTCTGCACGGTTCGCCTCTTCCCCCTGGCGGTAGATTGCCGCAGCCAGGTTATCGATCAGCGCAGCTCTCCACTCGGAGTCTGTTTCGGTCAGTTCCAGAACCCTGAGGTAGGCCTCTTCGGCATTGGCATAGAGTTCAAGTTCATAGGTCGAATGGCCGACGACCAGCCAGGCAGAGCGGGTCACCTGAATATCGGCCTGCGGGAAGCGCTCAATCAGATCAAGCGCTGCGTAAAGCGCATTTTCATAATCGTTAATGGCATAGAGATCATCAGCCGCTGCGCCAAGAACAACAGCAGCTTTTTCATGGTCCGGAAAGGTCTGGGCGAACTTGAGAGAGCTGCGCACCACCTCACGCTTGACCAGCAGCTGAAGTTCTTCTTGCAGTACAGTCGCCAGCTGCTGACGATAAGCGTAGACGGCAGCATAACCCGCCGTTGAAGAATGTTCGTGAGTTGCATAGTCGTAGGCGGTCTTTTCGTATTCCACCGCTGCCTCGGCATACGACAAGTTCTCAAGCAGCAGATCGGCAAGCTGATAATTGATCACCGGGGCCTGCGGCTCGCTGCTGAATGAACCGAGAAATTCCCGGTACCAATGCGTCGCTTCGGCAAAGTTGCCGGCCTGCTCCTTCTTCAGCTTCGGATTCTGATAGAGGGCATGATAGTGATTCGCCAGATCGATCAGGTTGGTCTTGAGCCCGGCGATGACTTCCGTCCGCTCGGCAACCTCAAAGTAATTCCAGTAGGCGGAACTCAGGGCATAATCCCGGGCGAATTTCTTTTTGGCTTCGACAACCAGACTCGGGAATCCGCCCGCAGTATTGACATCGATGACCTGCTGGGCAAACAGAGGTGCTTTGCGATGATAAGGGTTCAACTCGATGAACTTGGCGTAGCTGGCCACGGCATCGCTGTAGCGCCGCTTGCCGAAGTAGTAACCGGCAAGATTCTCATAGATATTGGCTTCGTAATCGCGAGTACCGAACTCGGCAAAATATTCCGCCGTTGCATCGGCACCACCGAGATAGGAAAAGCTCAGACTGATGACCCGGAAGGTGTCATCGATCCGCTTCTTCTCCAACGGCTCTTCCTGTTGCTCGAAGTCGTAACCGGTATCAACCTTGCAATCGAGCAGCGCGATATACTTGTGCAGGGCATCTTCGTAGAGTTCCTGCTTATAGTAGGTCCATCCCAGCTTGTAGAGTGCCAGCTGGTAAAAGTCTGAACCGACCCCCTTGACCACAATACTGCTATAAGCATCCTCGGCATCCAGATACTTGCGCCGGGTGAAAAGCGACTCTGCGCGACGGAACTGAACCTCATCAAAATAACGTGAATCAGGGTACTGGCTGATCAGCCGTCCCATGACCTGCATCGCTTCGTCAAGCCGGCCGAGTTCTTCATAGGCACGAGACATCTGGTAAAGAACCTGATCGTTGTTCTGATAGTAGGGGTACTCGTCAAGCAGGCGCTGATAGAGGGTAATAGCCTCAAGTGGGCCGACGCGTTCCAGATCATCAAGGCTCGGATCAGCGCTCAAATCTGGAGTCGGACTTGCTGCAACCTGACGCGCCCTGGTCGTGCGTTGTTCAAAGTCGGCATCGCTTTCGGTTTCGCCTTGAAGCTCAGGCTGCGCCGCCTGATCAACCGTTTTGACCGCAACACCAGCCGGCTCCGGATCGGCAAGAGTCTCAACTGATGAGGATTGCTGGCCGACCAGTCCATATTCCTTTTCGACCTTCAGGTCAGCCAGGCGGCGAATCGCTTCCGGAGTCAGGGCCGAAACATTGCCGGGATCGCGCAGAAACTGCTCGTAGCTGGCCATCGCTTGATCAAGCCCGCCATCAATTTTGACCTCGCTTAAGTCAACCTTTTGATTTCTGATTTGAGAAATCGTGCCGCTGCGGTTGAAGCCGCTGCTGCAGCCGACAAGCAGAAAGATCAGGATGATTGCACAGTATTTTGCCATCATTGCTCCTTCTCCTCCCCGGGCTCTGCACTCTCCTCTTCCTTGCGGGCTGACCGATCGAAGCTGTCTGCCATGGCAAAACGGGCCTTAACCTGGAATTCCTCAAGGCGGTCACGCCGCTCCTGCAGTTCGGCGATCGCCAGTTCTTCGAGTTGATGCCCCTGACGTTTCATCAACCGGTCGATCGTCCTACCGGCGGCATCGATGCGGATGCGCTGCAGACGGATCGTCTCATCAAAGCCCTGATAACTCTGGGTCGCCGCCTGACGGATGCGGACAAAAGACTGATAGCGCTGCTGCAGGGCAGCAATATGCTCGTTAAGTGCGAACAGGTGTTCAAAAGCATCGGTCTGACGCTGGTCGTATTCAAGACGGATCTGCCAGTCGATGATCCCGTTAAGGCGCCTGACCCGCTGGCGGTCATCCTCTGTCAGGGTAGGCGTGATCTGCAACTGGTAGAGACGCTCTTTGGCAATCCGCTCAGCGGCTGTCATCATCAGTTCCGGGCGCGGTGCTGTGAGCAAGCCATTGAGGCGTTGTTCGATGTGATCACGTTGTCCCAGACGCAGACGCATCTGGGAATCGAGCAGCCGGAACTGGCTGTCGATCTCAGGAAGCAGCGGTTCGTAATAGGCTCGCCGGGCGACTATGATCTCTTCGTAGGCGTCAAGATCGCTTCGCCAGTCACTCAGCCGGTCGCGCAGGGCGTCGAGATCAAGGTAATTTTTCAGCCCTTCCTGAAAAGCGTGAGACGCCAGCAGTTCAAGCAGGTAATAGGTTTCCGGAGACTGCGGCAACTCACGCAACCTGACGATCCATGATGAATCGACCTGCAATTCTTCCCGGAGCAGCGCTTCGAGAAATCGCCCCTCCCGGATACTGATGATCGACGCGGTCAGCTTGTCGATTTCACCGGCAAAGATCTGCAGCGCCTTACCGTAAAGCAGTGCCGAACGGCTGTAAACCCCCAGTTTCCCATAGGCATAAGGAACCGCCAGCAATGCTTCCTGAACTGATCTGTCGGTCACATCGCGCTGACTGAGCAGGATCCACGGCACCAGGGCCTGTTCATAATCATCCTGCAGAGCGTCGGCCCAACCGGAGCCGAGCAAAGCCTGATTGGAGAAGGGCCCTTCCAGACTGACCCGATCCATCACTGCCTTGGCGAAGGGATACTGCTCGGCGCCCAACAGGCGGTCTCCCAGAACCAGGTTCGCCTTGTCGCGGATCACCGCCGCCTCTCCACTATCCACTGTTTTCTGCCCGACCCTGTTGAACTGGTGCAGCGCATCTTCGACCCGGCCTTCACGCAACAGGGCGATGGCCAGGTTATAACCGGCATAATCTCCGAACGTATCCTTTCCCTGCAAGGAGTCGAGCAGTTCGACGGCAGCAGCGAAATCGCCTGTGACGATCAGCAGTTGAGCACGCAGCTCGGCGACGTTCAGCTCCAGTTCATGGGATCTGCGCCCCGTCAGCTGACCGAGGGCTTGTAGAGCCTCAAGGGGCTGATTCTTGTAAAAATAGATTCTGGCCAGCCGATAGAGTGCGGCATTCCTGGTCTGCTCATCGACCTGTCCGTTGATCAGAGCGGAAATGGCCCGTCCCGCCCGCTGATGCATACGGTAGGCGAGTTCGAAATCACCGACCGAGAACTCCGCATCGGCCAGCTGACCAAACAGACTGTCGAGCTGGGGTTCATCGAGGTGATAATGCTGGGCCAGTTCGGTGTCAAGGCGACTGATCGCAGCAAACCAGTGTTCCTGATAAGCCTGATAAAGGGCTTCTCCGAAATAAAGGTCGATGCGTTTTGCCTCCGGCTCGTCAGACCACCACCAGGCGCTGGCCAGATTGGCACTGAAGAGCAGCAGGCAGGATATGAAAAGGACTCTCTTCATCTTTTACCTGTCGCTGTAAACGGCCGTCTGCAGACTGAGAACGATCTCGCCAATGCTCGGTCCGATCCCCTTTTTGAGGCTGAACTGCTGCTCATTTTCAAAAGGACGACCGGCTTTTGATTCGCCCCGATACTGAATCGTCAGATTGTGTGTGCCGCTTTTGACGTTGCCGGTGTAAATCTTCTGCACTCCGCCGCGCTGGAGTGCTTCGAGTTCCTTGAAACTGTAGATGTGATCGGCAACCTGATGGCCGTCGAGGAGCAGTGAAACACTGTCGAGACGGAACTCATCCTCAGGCTCTATGGCAAGAAACAGAGCGATCTCGCTGTGCGACGGATAGAGCAGTTTTTCCTCTAGCAGGTTCAGTTCCGAAGCAATCGACAGGACATCGCTTTTGATGTCCTGAATCTGCTCATCCAGCCCCTTGACCTGTTCAGTGGTCAGCGGCTCGGCCCTGACGCTGAGCCCGAACAGTGAGAAGAACAACAACATGCCTATGAATCTGAGAAGCTTTTCCATTTTCCACCTTCCATTTTCTGTCGTTTCAAGCCGCTGCGGCTAAAACTTGCCGATCAGGTTGACGAACAACCCCTGATGTCTGTAATCAAGCTGGGTCAGGTCGTCGGAGAAGTCACTGAAATTGTAGCCGAGACCTGCCTTAATGTGATTGCCGAAGTGCCGGTAAACACCGACCAGAGCCCCGGCACGCCGGTCCTGGGCATCCGGCAGATCGAGCATCCGCCCCTCGACGAGGGCATCCCAGCGGTGCATGAAGTGCCAGTCGGCGCGCAACACAAACAACTGCGCATTGCTATCGAAATATTGTGGATTTTCCCGGTCAAGAGCCACCTGGCCGAGCCGGTACGCATATTTGCCACCGATGGTCCAGCGCTGTGTCAGGTCGTACATCAGGTCGACGGCCGCAATATGACTGCGCTGGATATAGGTAGACGTTGAAGACGAGCTGTCATCCGTCGCCGGCAGATCGTAAAAATAGGTGTATTTGAACAGCAGATTGAGTCGATCATTATAGACCGGGCGGTAGGCATAGCCGAGGACGGCTTCCGTATAATCCCCGTTGTAGGCTGAACCGAGCGAACTTTCACTCATCGACATATTGAACTTGCCGAGGATCCGCCAGTTTTCATTGAGCTTGTATTTGAAGCTGTTCTTGAACAGCCAGGTGGTCCTTTTACTATAGCTGTCATCGCTCTGCTCGGTGTTGTCAACCCGGTATTCAACTCCGCTGGCCAGCGCCACCTTGTCGAAACCGTAACCGACACTCAAGGCGCCAGCGGTTCGTTCCAAGGTCGCTGAGGTATCTGGATCCTTGAGGGTTCCGACATCGAGACTGACCTTGAGATTCAGTCGGTCGGTCGGGGCCAGATCGACGCCGGCGGTATGAACCAGACCGGTCGGGGTATCTCCATGGGCATAAGTTTCTTCGAAATAGATGCTGGTCATGTCGGAATAGCGGGTCCTGAAGCCACTCGCCATATTTCCCTTGTTCGACCTGCTGCCGTCATCACCGCGCTCATTGTCGAGGCTGTAGTTGACATACAACGTGGTCCGGTCACTGTAGAGATATTCACTGCCGACAGTGGCATCGGTTCCCATATCCCCTTCAGAGACCTCACCGTGCAGCGTGAAGCGTTCGGTCAGGCGCCAACTTCCCCCCAGGCCAAGACGGCTGTTATCTTCGCGACTGTCGCTCGCTTCAATGGTCTCCTGAACAAAGCTGTAGGCACTCCAGTCTTTACGAGAATTGTATGAGGCCCTGACCACGACATCCGTCAGTTCGCCCTCTTCCTGGGTCGAACTGGTTGTCGTCGCAAGAACGGTTCTGTTGTCCTGACGGATACCGCTGCTTAAGGTCCAGTTGTCAGTGAGACGGTAATCAAGGTTGAGCTCGCCGGCTTCGGTCTCGAGCAGCTCCTCTTCGCTCTTCATGTCATATTTGACGCGGGTCGAAAAACGCTGTCCGATCGGCATCCCCAGGCTGAAGCCGTACTGGGTAAGGCCCGTCTCGGTTGACAGACCGGTGACGGAATAACCCGCACCGAGATCCTGCAGGTAGAAGTGCAGCTGACCAGGAAAAACCGGGTGGATGTCTGAAAAGGCCAGCGAAGCTTCCGCACGGTAGCCACTGGCGCTGTTCTCAGCTGTTGACGTGCTGCTTGTTGAATAGCTGTAACCGCCGTCATCGGAACTGGACGACAGGACTCCGTCCCCTTCGCTCTGGGCATATTCGAGTTTCAGCCAGGTGGCTGAAGACTTGCGCAGTAGGAGATCAACACCACTGATACGACTCTCGGCATCGGGCTCGTCGCTCATCGCTCCCGTAGCACCGAATTTGATGTAATCGTTCAGCCAGTAGTGGACCCTGGCGCCGCTGACGACCGTGTCCGGGTCGGAGAAGCCCGGGGTGTATTCGTACTGCACAACCAGATAGACGGGGTTGCCGCTGATCGATGCGCTGCTGGTCAGCAGGTCATCATCAGCGGTGGTCGGCAGAACCTCATTGAGCAGTATTCGCCCCTGCAGGTAATCGATATCGTAATCGAGATCGACGCTCAGTAGTTTACTGGCGATGACCAGGTTGGAATCCTTGTCACGCACCTCGATGCGTACGCTTTCGGACCCTTCGAGAACGTCCTGGACCTTGAGGTAATAGAGCGATCCACCGGTTCCACGCAGATCGTCACGACCGGAAACGGTGCCCGGATCGGCGATAAAGCCGTCGGCGAGAAAACGCGTTGCCCCAAAACTGGTCGTCTGGGCCGGCTGATAGTGCAGATGGAGGCCATAGAGGTTGCGTTCGACCGGGGTCAGTTCGGTGTCACGATAACTGAGCTTGTAATTCCCCCACAGGGCGTAGCTATCGTCGCGTTGCATGCGCAGGTAGAACTTGCCACGTGTCGGTGCGTCTTCGACGACGGTACTGTCATCGCCCAGGGTCGGATAGTGCCGGTCCGGATCCATGCGCCTGAATTGCGCATCGCTGGTCTTCTCCATGAAATTACTGAAGATATCGTCGAGTGGCCCTTCGCGGGTATCGGCACTGGCGGTCAGGGTCCAACCGCTTTTAAGTTTCCCCTTTGAATAGAAGGCCAGGCGCCCCTGCAGGGAGAAGTCTTCACTGTAGCGCGGGTTGTCGGGATCGAGTAGATGGGCAGGTCCGTTGGTTTCATTGGCGGAAGCGGTCAGATCGGCAATTCCGACGGTGAACCAGTCGGAATCCTTGAGCTGCAGATCACGCAGATAGAGATTACCATTCCCCTGCGGATCGAGAATCGCAACTTCAACGGTGTGTGCTCCAGACGGAATGATCTCTTCGGCGATGAAACGCCCGCGCCCATCGACCGGAACCGCTTTGCCGGCCAGCCAGACGGCATGATCCGCCGGAATATGCTCACCAATAGCCTGCACGACTCCGCCGCGCAGGGGGATGTTACGAAACGCGATCCGGCTGCCGCCATATCCGGCCAGCAGCTCATAGTCCCTGTTCGCAACTAGCGATTCAGGCTCGAGCTGATCGACGATCCACAATTCCTGTGGACGGGTTTCATCAAAAAGCCCCTCTTCGTTGCTGACCCTGAGCAGATATTTGAGCTTGATTCCCGGAGCGCGGTAATCGGGGAAATCGGCCAGCCAGTAGCCGCGCCCCAGGTCATCGAGGTCGATAACGGCCAGGGGCTCATCCGTCTCAGCCTGTTCCTCCCTGAAGATACGGACCTCGGCCCGGGTGAAGTAATTACGATAGTTGCTGTAGAGCTGAAAATCGATGCGATTTTCCGGGAAATCACTCTCGGGGTAGTCGGCGAAACGGGCGGCCCGCGGCCAGGCGCTCACGTTCAGTCGCGGCTCCATTGTCAGGCTGTCGTATTTGAACTGAATCCGCGCCTCATCGAGAGCGACATCGGTACAGCGCTGAACATCGGGAACGCTCTTGCCCGGGTCATCGACCGGCGTGCCATCCACGGAGATACGCATCAGGTTCAGGGCAAAAGGATTTTTCGTTTCGACATTGCGGGTCAGGCGGGTGATCTCAACCCCTTCGTAGTCATCGATGATCGCCAACTCGTCATAGACGGCCTGCACTTCAACACGTGACTGATCAGATTCGATAAAACCGAGATTGACGACATCCTCGCTCTGCACATAGCCGCGGCCGTCAAATTCAGCCTGTTCAGGGCTCAGCCCCAGCCGGGCAAGCGCTTCCTCCATGGTCCGTCTGGCGCGGGCCAGCGACAGGCCGATATCATCCCCGTAAACAGCCGCTGTTCTGCGGTCAAGACGTTCATTGCTGACGTAACCGATAAAACGCAGACGCGGGTTGGCTTTTCCTGAAATCTCGGCGAGAGCGCGGCGCCAGCTGGACAGGGCCTGGTCACTGACCAACGGCTGACCGTTCTTGAACAACACCGATCCGAGCGCCCCGTTCGGGGACTGATAGACACGGGTCACGGTATCCGCCCCCGATTGCTCCGGGCAAAGCTGCGGTTCATCAGGCAAGCCCTGCAACGGATCATCATGCCAGAACTCGACCTCAATCCTGCGATTTCTGGCGCGCCCTTCGACACTCAGGTTGGTGGCCAGAGGCCGGGTTGCTCCCCGCCCTTCACTGGCGACAGCAGGGTTGGCAAGCTGCAGAGCATCCTGTACTGCCTGCGCCGTGCGCCGGGCAACAGCACTGGACAACCCGGCATGATTGCCATAGATACGCTGCTGTCTTGCGCTCAAAGCCGTATTGTCGGTATAGGCGATGAACTTGAGCTGGACGTTCTGCTTGGCCTGCAGGCTCTGGTAGACCTTGAGCAACTGGCGCAGATAGGACTCCGGAACTTCAACCATGCCGTTCTCATAGGCCAGCGGCGGCACCAGGTTTCTCAAACGGGCGCGATGGGCGTGCCCTTCCTTGTAGCTGAGCTTACAGACGGTTTCGGTACGGCAGACTTTGACCTGAGTCACTTCACGCGGTACAGGCAGCTCTTTTTCGACCGCAACCTCAACAAGCCGGTCGTACCAGAGCTCAACCTCAACGCGCCGGTTGCGGGCCTGGCCTTGCGGCGTGGCATTTGACGCTACGGGGCGGCTGTCTCCCAGCCCCTCATAGGAGATAGCTTCAGCCGGCAGATTCAGCTCACGTTGACAGTATTCGGCGACAACTCCGGCCCGCTCGCGTGACAGGCCAAGGTTATCGGTATAGATTTCCTGCAATTCCGGGCTCAACCGTTGAGAGTCGGCATGCCCGACAAAATGCAGGCGTACATTCTTCTTGTCGCGCATTTCGCCAAGAACAGCACGTAGCCGGGCCAGGTAGTCATCCGGAATCTCGACATCCCCTTCTCCAAAGTGGATTGGCGGAACCAGATCGGTCAACTTGACAGTCTCGGCCTGCTGGACGAGAACCCTCTGCGTCTCCAACAGATCGCCCTGATCCGCGTCAAAGACCTGCGGATCGACCAGCCAGGGCAGCGACG
The DNA here is from genome assembly GCA_963677215.1 of Geopsychrobacteraceae bacterium. Taxonomy (GTDB): domain Bacteria; phylum Desulfobacterota; class Desulfuromonadia; order Desulfuromonadales; family Geopsychrobacteraceae. Next base: position 3,039,046 of record OY781919.1, on the reverse strand, counting down.
TCCGGGACCGGCTGTGCTGCTCAGTCGAACTGCCAAGATCTGAGCTGGGCCTGACCTGACTGGCTTCAGGCAGGAAGTCCAGGTCAAATGCAGCACAGGGCTGTCCGGCGATCAGCAGACACGCCAGGATTATGAGGTTGATAAGTTGTCTTTTCATTTACATTTCGTCTTTTTATTCTCATTTATTGGCCGCAATTGCGAGCCTGGCAGTTTTATTTCTAACGATCGACCGGAGCCCCCCTGCGCCAGAAGAATTCCTTCTCGACGTTCAATACATAGTTACGTTTTTCAGCATTCCAGCGCTTTTCAATCTCACGGGAGAAGCTCGCCAGGCGTTTCTCTGCCAGCGCCCGGCTTTCGACATCGCCTAGATAGGACAGACGTAAGATTGCCGGCCCCTGTTCCAGGACGGCAAGCAGCTGATCCAGCTTGTCGCGCCACTGCATGCGAAGTACCGAAGTCCCCGGCTCGAAAGCGGCATCAGCGATATCGATACTGACAGTCCGATGCAGGGTCGCACCAAAGTTGAACTTCATCATCTTGCCACGCGTCGCGCGCTGGACACGTGGATTTTCAGTGACAATCCGATAACCGCTCGGCAGGCTGCGATCATCCAGCTTCATGATAAAGTTGCTGCCGATATCCTGATCCGGGACCACCGCACAGGTGATATGGTAGCGACCGAATTGATCGGTTGTCGCCAGCAGGCCCTGAGCTGTGGCAACCCTGGCACCGGCAAGACCGTTTTCCCCCGGGTCCTGGCTGCCATTCATGTTGCGGTCGTCAAACACCTTGCCGATGATATCGGTACAATCGAAATCAGGGTCCGGGATAACCCGGACGGTGGCCGTTGCTTCGCCAGACGCAGCGGTGTCAAGCAGGGTGTTGTAGACCTGCGCCCGGTTGACATATTCCCCTTCACCGACCCCCGCCCCGACGATCAGCAGCAGACGGATGGTTATGACCTCATTCACGTCCAGATCAAGTCCACTCCAGCTCAGGCTCCGGCCGCTTATCACCGGTTCGGTCTGGACGCCGTCCAATAGCGCGCTGCCAGCGACATATTTGAAGCCAGCCGGAAAACGGTCGACAATGCGCATATCATCAAGCGGTGCGCCAAAGACATTGCTGACTGTGATCGTATAAGGAACCTGGGTTCCTTTCGTGACGCTGGTGATTTCAGCTTTCTTGGTAATCGCTACGGCGCCATCCAGCTCGGGGTCGATCGGTATCCCGTTGTAGAAGATCTGACTGTCTCCCGGAATGTCAGCTGACGCATAGGTCAGATGCTGATAATAGGTCGTGCCCGCAGAAGCCGCCGCGACCGAAATCTCCGGTGCCTCGGCGGAAGCGTTGGCCTGGCAATAGGGAACCGCCGGCAAGGCATCGTTGAGACAATCAGGAACCGAGTAAGACAGGGTTGAGGCATCACTGGTCGGCGGGATGATGACTGAGGGAGGAGCGAAATAGCCACTCGCCGGAGCGACGACATCGATCAGGTATGCTCCGCCGCTCGGGCAGGACGCCTGACTGAAGTTCAGATCGAACTTGTAAAAACCGTTCGCGGTAGTCACCTGTCCCTGTTGATTCGGATCATTAAAACAGCTGCTCGGCAGCAGTGTGCCCGTTGCATTGAGCATGGTCAGTGTCGCTCCGGCCACCGGGGTTCTGGCAATCGAGTTGTAAACGACTCCGTTCGGCCACAACGGCATATTCAGGTTCTGCAGGTTACTCGCTTCCGGCAGGTCGATGTCGCTGATCGACTGAATGCCGTTGGTGAACAGTGAATCGGCGCTACCGAGTAGCGCGGTGTTTGATCCGGCCCCGGAAGAAACGAAATGCAGCTCATAGAGCCCTGTCGTATAGGCACTCGGAACTAGACCGGTCAGCCGATAGCTGCCGTCGCTGTCGGTCACTGTGGTCGCCACCAGGCTGCCGCCGAGATAGAGTTCGACAGTCCAGTTGGCCTGGGCAGCTTCGCTGCTATTATCAAAACTCAAATCGTAGTTGGCATCGTGCCAGACCGTTCCGTTGAGAGCAGCGGCGCCCGGGGTGCCGCCGACATCGATAGAAACCGTTGCCGTATCGCTCTGCTGCGGGCTGTTCCACAGCACATCGGCGCTATTGGTGACGGTTGTTCCGTAGGCCAGCGCGCTATCGATCTGAGCATGGAAGCGGACGACAAAGGAATCACCGGCTGCCAGCTCTCCGTAGTTCGTCGTATAGTCAACGTTCAGAATATTGCCGGAAAAGCTGACTCCGGTCGTCAGACCATCAAGAACACCGCTGCCGCTGACATAGTTCAACTGATCAATCTGCGGTGCCGCTGAGAGGTCGTCAACGACACTGACCAGAGTCGCTGGAAGAAGACCGGCATTTCTGACCCTGATGGTATAGATCAGTTCCGAACCGGGCTCGGCGCTGCCACCGCCGACTACCGCGACCTCCTTGACGATCGACAGCAGCTGGACATCCCCGACGGCGATCAACGTCGGCTGGTAGCCATTGCCGGGGACACCGTCAGCATCGGTCAACAGATCAGCCAGTTCGCTGCTTGAGATCGTTCCCTGGTTCGAGATCAGGGTACCGGTCGCAACCCCGGCATTGACCCTGACATTGAATGTGATGACGGCGCTCTCACCTGTCGAAACGATTCCGGCCCCGGGATTATCGCTGGACTGGATACTGAGCCCCGTGACCAGAGGTAGGACACCTCCGTCGCTCCCCAGGGAAACCCAGTTAAGCGCTGTAGAGTCGGCCACATAGGTCGTGTTGGCCGGGACCGTATCGCTCAGAACGACGCCGGTCGCCGGGATCGCTCCGGTGTTGGTAACGACGATCTGGTATTCCAGGATATCGCCCGGATCAACGACACCAGCCGAGCCGTTATCGACAGCGATCGAAACGGTCTTGAGAGCGTAGAGCAGCGGCAGGTTACCAACCACATCGCGGGTCGGATCATCAGCTTCCGGAGTATCGGGATCATCGGATGGCTGTTCCGTCTGGGCGCCACTACCGACGCCACTGGCACTGACAAAAGCCTGATTTTCGATGATCAGCCCGTCCATGGCATCGTTGTCAACAACGACATCGAAGTTGATCAGCGCGGTATTGTTCGCCGTGGCAGAGCTATCAGCGGTCATCAGTCCGGCAGTGGCATTGTCCGGCGAATGAATTAGGATGCCTGAGTGCAACGGGTTGATCCCGCCGCTGGCATCGGCAACACTTGCGCCGTTGAGAGTGGTACTGCCGGCGACATAACTGGTGCTGGCCGGGGTATCATCCCGCAGCAGCACAGCGACGGCAGCTTCATTGCCGATGTTTCTGACGCTGATCGTATAACGGAGTCTGTCACCGGCCATCAGTACCGTCGGATCGGCACCGAGAAATGTAGATGTTTTTTCGACCACGAATTCAGGTGCAGAGCTGATCGTCGTCACGGTTGGATCGCTAGTTCCGGGCAGGCTTGCATCGGAGCTGTCGCTGAGTTGGAAATCCGTTCCGTCGGCAGCCAGACTGGCCTGATTCAGAACATCGGTCCCGCTGGTGATAACGGGAGCCAGTATAATGGTGAATTCAACTGTAACACTGGCACCGGCGGCGACATCGATAGAGCTGACCTCGACCAGACCGGTCCCCTTTGCACCACCGGTCGCCGTTGTCGCACTGGCGTCAGAGCCGCTCGGTGTTGCCGTCAACGTCAGGCTGCCCGGCACAAAATAGACGGGCTCCGAGCTCTGCAGAGCTTCCAGTTCATCGCTGACCGTCAGAGCGCTCAGATCGGTACTGCCAATATTGGTCAGAATCAGGCGATAACGCAACTGATCACCCGGAGCCGCCGTAGCACCGTCGATCCCCTGGGTCAGGTTGTAGACCGACTTGGTGAAATCGATGCCGCTCACCCAGACGACAGTCGGATCATAGGACGTTGCGGTTGCCGGATCATCGGACGGGATGTTGCTGAAACTGCCGCTGCCTTCCCCGTCGCCATCGACATATGCCTGGTTCGCTATCGGCGTACCGGCCGTCACTCCGCCATTGACCACCACGTCAAAACTGATCGTCGCCTGATTATCGGCAGCAGCATCACCGTCAGCGCGCATAACCCCGGGCGTCGTATCCTCCGGAGCGTTGATCAGCATGCCGGCCTCGAGTGCTGAGACTCCCGTAGCTGGATCGGCAACGCTTGCACCATTGAGGGTGGTCGTCCCGCCGACATAGCTCGTATTGGCCGGAATCGCATCACGCAGAGTCACATTCAGAGCATTTTCACTGCCGATGTTTTTGATTCTGATGGTATAACGCAGTTGATCGCCGGGTAGCAGAACGGAAGTGGCCCCGGTCACATCCTCAGCACTCTTTTCAAACTGCCACTGGGGGGCGGAGATGATGGTCGTCCGGGTCGGGTTGTCACTGCCGCTGATATTCGGGTCATCGCTGAGACTTGTTCCATAACCGAAAAGTGTCAGCTCAGCCTGGTTGAAAACCGCTGTGCCATCGGCGATAACCGGAGCCAGCTGCAAGGTAAATTCAACCAGCGCACTTTCGCCGCCGTTTAGGGTCAGATTGCTCAGATCGATCAGACCGGTTCCGGCCGCACCCCCTGTAGCGCTGCTGTTGTCAGTGCCGCTCGGCACACTGAGCATGGTCAAAGAACCGGGTACGAAATAGGCAGAGGCATTGAGCTGATCGATTTCATCCTGAAGTGTATAGGCGGCAGCTGCGGCACTGATGCTGGTCACCTGAATCCGGTAACGCAGCACATCGCCAGGACTGGCCGATACGCCGGGATTCACCCCGGTCGTCTGGTTGATGACAGATTTCTGCAGATCGAGGGCCGGAGCGATGCCGATCGTCGTCGCGTAGACAGGACCGACACAGTAGTCATCCGGGGCGGTGATGGCCGGGCAGCCAGCTCCGGTCCGTTCATAAACGGAGACATCGTCAAGTGACGTCCAGTCACTCCAGACGCCGTTTTCAATCAGGCCGCTTGGATCGACAATCAGATTGACTGTGGCATGATAGGTGATCACCAGCATCTGACCGGCCGGCAGGTCGAGACTCGCATCGCCGTTATCCCGTCCCCAGGTCATCACGTTGGCTCCATCTATCGTCGGTACCGCAATAAAACCACTGACCGCTACGGAATTTATTGTCGCGGTCGGAGTAAAACTGCCATCGAGGACGAGTCCGGCGGGCATAGTGTCAACGATATTGATGTCCTGAGCCGTTGAATTGGTACTGCCGTTGTTGAACAGGATCAGTTGATACTCGATCGTATCACCGGCGACCGGTGAATCCGAGGGGCCCTTACCAAGCGTCACATTGGCCAGGGTCTTGTTCAAGTTCAGGTTCGGCTCGGAGACCGTAACACTGGCGGTTGTCACGGTCAGGGTTTCACTGCCTGCTGTTGCGTAATTGAGATAAGACGCGGCAACTTCGTTCTGCAGCTGATCACCGGCGTCGGTGACCAGATCGTTATTCACCCGGGCATAGTAATCGATCTGAATCGATGGCGAGACCGCCGAGGCGGAACTGTCATCTTCACTGAGCGTTGTCACGGTCCCGATATCCCAGGTCACAGTTCCGCTGCTGCCGTCGGCCGGTGAGCTGTTAAAGGCCGCAGCGGTCAGGGTTGTATTGCCGTTAATCGACTGAATTCCGCTAAAGCTATAGCTGATCGGAAAATCGGCATTGTCACTTAACAGGTAGCTGATTCCAGCGGCATCCAGACTGTCGGCCAGAGTAATATCCGCAGTCACCCCTTCAGGCAGGTTCAACACCAGCCGGAATTGCTTATGCGCCCCGATCGTCGGAATCAGAGCGAGAGACTGATCGGTCTTGGTCACCGAAGGGACGGCGACCGTCAGTGCGGCGGTCGCGGTGGTTTCATAGTCATTGATCGGATCTCCGGCGTTTGGCAGGCTGCCAATGCGCATACCGTTGATTGTACCGTCGCCGTCAATGGTTCCGGAGCTGTTGACGGCAACGGTCTGATCCTGCAATGAGGTCCAGCGTGCCTGCAAAGTTGTCTCAAGAACCTGATGCGGCTGAACATCGGCTGCGACGACCAGATCGAAGGTAAAACTGATTGACTCTCCGACAGCGATGCCATTCGGAGCGTTCCAGCTGAAGATCGGCTGATCGGCCCCCAAGCTGAACAGATCGATCTGATCAGGCGGATTTAGCCCGCCGCTGGCTCCTGAGTAACTGAGGCTGGTACCGGTCAGAGGAGCATGCACCATAAGATTAAAAGCGGTTGCCGTTCCGCTATTGGTCGCGGTCACGGTCACCCTGATTGTATCGGAAGCGTCTGCTTCCGCAACTGAGAAGGACTGGACCAGCGTTATCTGCGGTTCTGCGACAGTTACATCCGCCTGGCTGTAATCGTAACTGACCAGCACATTGGTCTCGTCCCGGTACTGAACGGTCGCCACGGTGGCCGGGTGGCCATTGGCAAGGAGGTCACCAGCGTTGGTCAGTACACTATTCTCAACCTGGGCGATGAAATTGATGGCAAAATCAAAACGGTCACTGCCGTTGCCATTGGTCAGCCGCTGATCACCGAAGACCCATTCAACGTAGCCGTCGGTACAGGTCGGGGTGACAGCCCCTCCCGGGTCAAAGCCGGCAGTGCTGTAGGGAGCCGCGTCAAGATCGACCACTGGCGCTTCGACACAGCGGAGACCGGCCGGCAGGTTGTCGCGAATGACAAATTCGCGCAGCTGAGCGACAGGCAGCAGGGTTTCCAACTGATACTCAAGCTCTTCGCCGGGCACGACATTCTGCGGAGCGGGAACGACCAACGGAGTGCTGGCAGTGGCGATAACCGTCTTCGGCAGGCTGCCGATCGGCATGATGGTAACATCAGCCTGAGCCACATCGGAGGTGTAGAAACGTGCTCCCCCCAGGGTGCTGTTCGGCTGCGGCGACACCGTCTGGCTCCCGGAGGTACCGGTCAGGCTGTCGTAGGTTGCCACTGCGCTGTTGGTAAATGTCTGCAACGGCGCCGCATCGTCATCATAGTTGACCCGGTAATAGAGATTGACGCTCTGACCGGGGTCAATCTGTTGCAAAGCGGTGCTATGAGTATATGAGAAGGTCAGCTCGGCGGGGATATAATTTTTGACCGTATTGTCGGAGATCGCCCCCTCGCCACCGCCATCGGCGCCATCGGTCGAAGCATCGCCATCGTTGTTCAGCCCGTCGTTGTTAAACGGCAGGACGTAGGCCAGGTCGGTCCCATCGAGCTGATCGGTCACAGTAACATCATAGGCCGGAGCACGCTGGTAACCGCCGGCAGTTGCTTCATTGGTCACCCGGATGCGATAGATGTAGGAGGTATAGGCATCACCATCGTCAACGACAGAGGTAAAGTTGCTGCACGCCGGTCCATAACCGTAAAGGGTTTCGTTACAGGCCTCCTTGACCAGGGTCAGCAAGGGCTCGGTCACGCGCAGGTCGACCCTGCGTACCTGTTCGATCGGATAACCGACAGTGCTCGGTCCAAGGGTGTAATTCTCGATGGAGCCAGTGTTGACGTTACTGAAAATTGCATGGAAGGTCGAGGTCAGAACATTGGCGCTGTCTATCGCGTGCTGGTTTGGTGCAGCCCTGACATCGATCTCCTTGTTGAGCAGTCGTGAAGTGGTATCGACCACGAACCATTCGTCAGCGACCTGAATGCGCTGGCTGTCAGGCACGTTGAAGATCCAGCCGAAATTGCCTTCCTCCAGGACCGTCAGTCCTGCGGGATCTATGCTGATCCCCTGGATAGCTGCTGTTGATGCAGCATAAGGATCAGTGCTCGAGATGTAGGCCTGGCCATCGGGGAGGTTGTCGACCACCTGGATATCCTGAACAGCTATATAGGCATAACCCGGCGTCTGAAAACCGAACCAGCCACCGGTTTCGATAGTAAACGAACACTCCTCGCCGATCTGAACCTCTTCAAAACCGGAGCCGTCAAAGGTTGGCGGATTATTCTCGTTACAGGTCCCGATCTGGGTCTTCTTCAGGTTAAAGCCGATAACCCTGGCCCAGGTCGCATCGAGAGAGTAATTGTTGGCGCGGTCGGTTTCGCCGTCAGCACGGATTATCGGTGCGGGCCAGGTCAGCAGACTGTCATCATAGAGAGTAATCTCGCCAACAACGTCGGCACGCAGGCTCAAATCATCCAGGGCGATACGCACCGGGTCGACCGTCTTGATGACATCGAAGTTATAGGTTACCGTCTGGTTTGGAGCGATAACCGCTGGAGAGGTACATTCATAGACGGTCGCCGTCTCCGGAATATGAATCGGGTCAAGCCAGACCTTCCATGGTGCTGGCTGATAACTGCCATCGAGTGAAATCTGACTGCAGCCAGCTGGTGCGCCGATGACGTTCATGGTTGCACCGAAGGTCACGAAGGCATGGTAATCCTCGGCGTCATGGCCACCGTTATTGGTCAGCTGAATCGGCAAAGTCAAGATCTGGGCCGGGTCATTGGTCAGAATGAACACAGCCCCACCAACCTGGATATCGAGGTCTTCCGGAAAGGCCGGAATCGCATTCTCCGTACTGCTGTCGTTGCCGTTGCCATCGAGTACGAGCTGATAATGGCCGCCCACTCCCTGGGACGTACAGAAGACATCAAAGTTCACAGTCAGTTCATTGCTCAATGGGGTCTGATAGGTCGGATCTGTTCCGGGATAAGCCTCCGGGTTGACGTCCAGGTTGGCCTGGCGATCATAATAATCGGACTCGATCAACACCACCCTGAAGCGCACGACAGCGACATCGCCATTGCGCAGCATGTTGACTTGATCAGGGTAGAACGGATGGGCGCTGCTGCTCAACAGATCGACATGTGGATCTTTGGGGCCCAAAGCTTCGTTAAGAACAAAATTCCAGGAGGAGGCCGTAGCGTCGACCAGCCCGGGATAGCTGGTCCCATAAGCCGGCGTCACTTCGACCTCAAGATCGAAGGTCGTATCAACCACGTATTCAGGAGGAAGGACATCATCGAGCTGGATATTATTGACACTCCCGCCGCTGGTGTTACGGATGATGATCGTCATCATGCCGCGGCTGCCGACCGGCTGCGAGGTATTGACGCCGGTCAGATGGCGTTCAACGGTCAGGATCGGGTGGTCATCGTTGTAGCGCGTATAGAGGGTCGCCTGATCGTAAGGACTCGTCCCGCCTGAGGTCTGGGTAATTCCTCCTACCGGCGCCTGAACGTCACAGCCCCATTGGACATCGTCAACGGTGTTGTTCCGGCTCGTCTGGCAGGAGGCTGTTGAGCTGGCTTTACCAACCAGATAGACTGACAGGCTCCCCCCCTGAGCAATCGGGTTGGCGACGATGTAATCATTGATATTGTTGCTTGCACTTGCACACCCCGCAGCGGGACCGACGCCATTATTGAGCGCTATACTGTTGGCAGCTCCCTCAGTTGTGCACACATAATTGACAACCAGGCTGCCCGTGTCCATCAGATCGTCAAAACTCAGATCCTGCAGCTCGGCATTGCCGATGTTGGCGATCTGAATCCGCCAGACGATGTCATCGTTGTCCATGGCGTAGACCGGATCAGAGGCACTCCCCTGGTCCTGCCCCGCATCGACATTCCAACCGGTCTTGGTGATTTGCGGAATTGGCTCACGCAGCGGCAAAGTGGCCAGATCGCCCTGTGGGGAGTCACCGCAGTTCAATTCATTATTGGCAGGGTTGAGTATGTCGTAATCCGGATCGGCAGGATCTCGATAGGTATCGAAACTGATCGTTGCCTCGATCTGACGATTCGCAGAAATAAGCCCTTCAGGGTCGATGCTGCGCGCTACGGCAAACCTGATAGAGATAGTATTGACCTGGGAAGCACCTGCGTTGGCAGTCAAAGATGCCAACGCAGGAATCTCTGCAGAGGTGAAGGTCAGGACGCTGCCACTCAGTCCCGTATCGACACCATTTTGCGTAATGCCGCCATTCACCTGATAGGTAATCGGCGTGGGAGCTCCTGGAGCAAACTCCAGACCTGAAATTCCGAGATTTTCAACCAGAACGATATCGGTCATTACCGCACCGGGCACATCAGGATCGGTCGGCAAGACTCCAGTGGTATAACTGTATGGATTGCTGATAACGACGGTTACATAACTGTATCGGCAAAGTTCACAGTAGCTGGATGAGGTATCATGGTCGACAAACGGAAAACCGGATTTGACATCACAGGGAGCAGAGGATGCCGGAGACGGGGCAATAAGCGCCAGCAGACAGAGAACTGCGAAGAGTGTCAACCACAGTTTCTGGGAACAGTTCAGACAACTGTCCCTCTGCTCGCGCACAGTGCGGGTATTTACCTTCAGATAACTTTTCATTTACGCAACTTTACAATTTAAAGAATTCAGGAGTCCAAACGAGCAACTCTCATGAAAACAAAAAAACGCTCTCTTCTTCCGAAGATGAGCGCTTTGACTTCATACGAAGCATCTCACCTCTTCGGCAACCCGGCCATCCATCACCTGGACCCGTAGGCTTTGCGTCACCAGATTACCCTGGCTTTGCCTTTGTCGGAGTCGTTATCTTGTCTTTCCTGAAAACATTCTCATGAAGAGTAGTTCTTTTAATATTCAAAGTCAAGCAAGAAGAAGTTTTGTAAAATTACATTAAACCATATAAGTGAAATTTTTAACAATAAGTGAAAGTGAGGGAAATTGCGATTTACATTATTTCAGTTGGTTACGACCACAAACATTACATTAAGGATGAACAAAATACTGTATATCATTGCATCTTGATTGTTAAAAATTAACGCGAAATCACCTTGACTAGCACCGTTCTGAGAGATAAAAAGATTAGAAATAACACGTTGTCAAAGATAGTTTTTGTGTTGTGTCGTTTTATTTCTGCCACCCCAACCAAGGAAAAACGTCTATGACGGATATTGCTGTTTTTTTCATCCATGGACTCGTCTACGCCGGCCTGCTCTTTCTGATATCTTCAGGTTTAACAATGGTTTTCGGCATGATGAACGTGCTGAACCTGGCCCATGCATCCTTCTACATGCTTGGCGCCTACCTGTCGTACAGTTTTCTGCAATGGACAGGCAATTTCTATCTGTCACTGATCGTCTGCCCGATCCTGCTGTTCATAATCGGCACGCTCATACAGCGCTTCCTTCTGGTCAAAGCCCACAAATACGGACATGTTCACGAGCTGCTGGTCACCTTCGGGGTCGCCTACGTTATCACGGAAATCGTCAAATGGATCTGGGGTAACTTCCCACTGGGAGTCAACTTGGATGGCGTTCTGACCGAATCGATCACCCTGTTCGGCTTCCCCTACCCCGTCTATCGACTGTTCATGCTTGGCTGTGCCATCCTGGTCTGCCTGGTTATGGCCTTCCTGCTCTACAAAACCCGGCTGGGCATCATCGTCCGGGCTGCGGTTGACGATCACGGTATGGTCAACGCCCTAGGCATCAACGTGCCACTTGTCTTCATGTGCATCTTTGGTCTGGGGGCAGGCCTCTCCGGCTTCGCCGGTGTCATCGCCGGACCGCTGCTGACGACCTACCCGGGCATGGCGGCCGAGATCCTGGTTGATGCCTTTGTCGTTATTGTCATCGGCGGCATGGGCAGTCTCGGCGGCGCACTGGTCGCTTCGCTGATGATCGGCGAACTGCAATCATTCGGTGCCCTGCTTTTCCCGAAACTGTCTCTGGCACTGATGTACCTGCTGATGGCCATTGTTCTGGTCGTTAAACCATCCGGACTTTTCGGGGAGGACCTGTAATGAGAAACAACGATCGCGCCACCCTGATCAGCATCGCGATTATTGCTGTAATCTTATTGATTTTACCGACCTTCACCCATAAGTACTACGTCTCACTGCTCTGCGAGATGTTCATCTTTGCTCTCTTTGCTGTCAGCTATAACCTGCTTCTCGGTTACGGTGGCCTGCTCTCCTTTGGCCATGCGATGTTCTTCGGTATCGGCTCTTATGCAACAGCTATCTTTGTAACCCAGATACCCGGACTGAGCCTGATCAGCGCCGTTATCCTCAGCCTGATCATAACAATCATCGCTGGTCTGATCGTCGGCAGCCTGCTGTTGCGCCACAAGGGTACGCCTTTCGCCCTGCTCACTCTGGCCTTTAACGCACTGTTTGCCGCCGTTGCCATGAAGTGGTACACCATCACCGGCGGTGATGACGGACTGAGTATCTTCAGACCTGAAATCAACCTTGGCTTTGCCCAGATCGATACCTCCGGCATCGTCTTCTTCTACTATCTGACGCTCATCGTCATCGGGATCGTGGTCCTCTTCTGCTGGTATTTCACCAGAACAGCCATGGGTAGAACCGTTGTCCTGATGCGGGAAAATGAAGAAAGGATGCGCTTCCTCGGCTACAACACCAACATCAGCCGTCTGCTCCTGTTCATCTTCACAGGTGCGCTGGCCGGACTGGCAGGTTCTTTCTACACGCTTCACTACGAATTCACCTCGATCTCCTCGATCAGCATGGACATGTCGACCGTCGTCATCCTGATGGTCGTCATCGGTGGCAGCCGTTATTTCGCCGGACCTATCATCGGAGCCTGCGTCTATATCTATTTCCAGGATTACCTCAGCGACATCACCGACCGCTGGCCTTTGGTCATGGGACTGATTTTCATCTTCATGATCCTCTATGTTCCTAAAGGGCTCTCCGGTCTTGGTGATTATCTGATCGACAAGATCAGGCAACGCGGCAACCATGGCGACAACGACTCCAACACCTGCAAAGAGGTAAGCTGACATGCTTGACGTTAATCAGATAAAAAAGAACTTCTCCGGACTGGAGGTTCTCAAAGAAGTCACCTTCAAGGTAACTGATAAGGAGAATCACGCGATCATTGGCCCCAACGGGGCCGGCAAGACCACCCTGTTCAATATTATCAGCGGCAAATTCAGACCGACATCCGGTTCTGTTGTCTTCAAGGGCACCGACATTACCCACAAGCCCGCTCATATTCGCAACCGGATGAAATTGTCTCGTTCATTTCAGATCACCAATGTTTTTCACGAGTTGAGCGTCTTCGACAATGTCATAGCCGGAGTCCGCTGCCAGCGCGGAATGCGCTACAACTTTTTCAAATCACCCTTAAGCAACAATGAGATCTGCTCACGGGCAACAGAGATCATAGAAGAGGTCGGACTCGAAGAGGTTATGCATACCAAATCGAGAGAACTCTCCTATGGCCAGCAACGGGCTCTGGAGATCGGCGTTACCCTGTCGACCGAGCCTGAACTGCTGTTGCTCGACGAACCGACGGCTGGCATGACCAGGGAAGAGACAGCGGAAGCGATCGAACTGATCCAGAAGGTCACCAGCGACAAGAGTCTACTGATCATTGAACATGATATGGACGTCGTCTTTACCCTGGCTGACACCATTTCGGTTCTGCACTACGGCACCATTCTGGCGTCGGACACACCGGAAAATATCCGCAACGATCAGCGTGTCAAAGACGCATATCTGGGCGAAGAGGAGGAATGATGCTACTGCAGGTCGAAGACATCCACAGCTACTACGATAAAAGCCACATCCTTCACGGAGTCTCGTTGGAAATCAAACCAGGAGAGCTGGTCTGCCTGCTTGGACGCAACGGTGTCGGTAAATCGACTACCCTGAAAAGCATCATGGGTGTTGTCGAGCCACGCTCCGGAAGTGTGAAATTCAATGGCCGTGAACTCGCCGGCATGCCACCTTTTGCCATCGCCAGACTGGGTCTGGGGTTCGTTCCTGAGGAACGTCGCGTGTTCAAAAGCCTGACCGTCCATGAGAACCTGCAGATCGGCATAAAAAAGGGCATTGGAACAGGGCCTCAGTGGACACTGGACAAAATCTACGAGGCCTTTCCCCGCCTCAAGGAACGCCAGAAAAACAAAGGCGCTCACCTGTCCGGCGGTGAGCAGCAGATGCTTACTGTTGCCCGCACCCTGATGGGTAATCCCGAATTGATTCTTATCGACGAACCAACCGAAGGGTTGGCCCCCCTGATCGTCAAAGATGTACTTGACATGCTTGCCCACGTCAGCGAATCCGGCGTTTCGATCCTGATGGTTGAACAGAATTTCAAGGCAGCCATTCGCGTCGCCAAGCGCTTTTATGTCATGGGAAAAGGAAAAATCGTTTTCGAAGGGGACAAAGATGCCCTGGATGCTGCGGAGGACATCCGAAAAAATTACCTGGAGGTCTGATCTTACACTCAACAACAAGGGAGGTAGTTGTATGAAAAAGCTTAGCTCAGTTCTACTTACGGCCACACTGGCGCTGCTGATCGCTGCAGTGCCGGCATTTGCGGCCAAAACCATCAAGATCGGCATCGTTGAACCGATGTCCGGCACCTTCAAGGACACCGGCGAACGCTATGCAACCGGAGCCGAATACGCGGCCGAAGTCATCAACAAGAATGGTGGTCTGCTTGGACAAAAAGTTGAAACAATTGTCATAGATTCAGAGGTCAAACCGGATGTTGCCACCCGCAAGGCCAGCAAACTGATGCTCAAAGAAGACGTCAAATTCTTTGCTGGTGGAATCGGGAGTTCAGTCGGTGGGGCCATGTCGGTGCTGGCTGAAAAAAACGACGCAATCATGATCTCTTATGGCATGGCTGCAGCCAGTCTGACGGGTGAGAAGTGTTCACGCAACTTCTTCCGAACCAGCCTGAACACCGACAACCACTCCTACGCCCTCGCCTACTGGGCCGCCAACAGTGGCGCCAAAAAGGTCATCGCCGTCGCCCAGGATTACTCCTTCGGTCACGAAGCCGTTGCCGCTTTCAACAAAAAGCTGAAGGAACTCAATCCGAACATCGAGGTTATCAAGCCGATTTTCCACAAATTGGGAGAAAAGGATTTCGCTCCCTACATCAGCCAGATCAACGCATCCGGTGCCGAAATCGTCTTCAGCTCCAACTGGGGCAACGACCTGACCCTGCTCATCAAGCAAGGGAAAAGCCTGGGCCTCAAGGCAAAAATCGTTTCCTACTACCTGAATGACCCCTATCTGGTACAGGGAATTGCCGACGATGATTCTATCGCCGGAAACATCACCGGTGACTCCTACATGATTTCGATCCCAACCCCGGAAAACATGGCCTTCAGAGAGGCATTCAAAAAAGACAAGGGCTACTACCCGACTGGCCTGAATGGCAAAGCCTACGCTTCAATAATGTTCTGGGCCGAAGCAGTCAAGAAGGCAGGTTCAACAGATATTGACAAAGTCATCAAAGCTTGGGAAGGCCTTAAATTCAATGGTGTTGGCGGTGAGATGTTTATGCGTGCCGAAGATCACCAGACCATTCAGCCTGCCTGGGTCGCTGAAATGGTTATGGATCAGCCGTTCTTTGATCACGTTTTCGTCGGAGAACCGACAATGATTCCGGCTGACGTCACTGTCGTTCCGGTTGTCGAAACCGGCTGCAGCATGAAATAGAATCCAGCTATTAAAAAAGGAGCAGTCGATGACTGCTCCTTTTTTTCAAATCATTACCAAGTCCTTAACCATATCAATCCTGGCCCTGATCAAGAAACAACTCCAGCTTCTCTTCGACAAAGGTCAGGTGGCGCAACATTCCCTGACGGGCCCTCTCAGCATCACGAGCTTCAATAGCCTCGAGGATATCCCGGTGGAAATCGAGCAACATCTCGATACAACCTTCCTTGTTGCGGCCGTTATCGTCAGGTGAAACTGGACATTGATTTCCGCATCCCAACCACCACCATCGGCCTGGCATTCCATCAAGCTATAGAGCTTGCGCAAGCGCGCAATATCATCTTCAGTTGCACGCTGAGCGGCAAGGTAAGCCGACCAGATTTCAAGACCGATGCTGATCTCCGTCAGAGCGAGCAAAGATCGAGATCAAAGAACGGCGAGGTGCTTTTCAGCAACGGCAACAGACCGAACGCTTTGATCCGCGTGACCAGCAACAACAGTACAGTCCCCCCACAACGGAAAGGAGGCAAAGACAACCTTACCGATCGACACTTCATTATGTATCGTTTCACCGTCAGCCTTATTCAGCCCCCAGCCCATCAGCGCGAAAATGGTCGACGCCACAGTTCTGCATCACCGACAATCGACGGAAATTCAAAGCTGAATTACGCCGAACCCAGTTACGGAACCATTGTCACTATAAAACTCAGGGAAACGAAAACAATATTGCGACGAACAACCTTCCACTCAAGAGCAAAGACCAGAGCGATAACCGGGATAACCAGTGCTGCGGCGGTATGAATAATTGCCGCCTGCTGACCAAGGATCAACAATTCAGGACCGGTCAGTTTCGCGCTGATACCGGGCCCGAACCAGCCAGGAGATCGGCAAGAAGAAGACCACCGAAATCAAAGAGCGCCGTTTCAGGCAACTGTTCACCGCCTGTCCGAGATGCGCCATGAACCTGACCGACACCAACCTGAGAGCAGGAAACAATCTCAAGGCAATACATCCGGTCGTTGAGATCTATGAAAAGCGGATCAAGCCACAGCGCAGCTGATCCCTGCCTTCTAGCAGCGTGGCAAATACAGCGGCAGTACTTGAGTCATTATGGCGAGCAGACTGCCGCTGTTTCTGTTTTTACATCACGGCACGGCCATAAATTTGTTCTCAAGCGATAGACAGCTCAGGCATTTTATGAGATAGAAAGATCTATTGGCCATATCAGAATCGTGCATAACCGGATAAATTGACTTCAGACAAAGAGGATCTCATGTCAGATTTGACCCGCTTCGGCATTTCTATCAACACCCAACTCCTGCAGCAGTTCGACGAACTGATTGCTGACAAGGGGTACATGAATCGATCCGAAGCGATTCGCGACCTGATCCGCAAAGCTTTGATTGAGGAACAGGCCGGCAAAGACGACGAAGAAATCATCGGCACCATCACTCTGGTCTATAATCACCATACCCGCGAACTGGCCAAACAGTTGACCCACCACCAGCACAGTCACCATGAATCGGTCCTATCATCCCTGCACATCCACCTCGATGCGGAAAACTGCCTCGAGGTCATCGTCGTCAAGGGGTGTAGCCGGGACGTCAGACAGATGGCCGACGAGATGATCGGCACACGAGGCGTCAAACACGGCAAGTTGGTTATCACTTCGAGCGGTGAAACCTTAAGCTGACACTCCCCTTGCAAGACAGTCATTGCGCCTGAGCAAAGCCTGTTGGCTCACCCTCAGTAGCACGTTTTTTAATTTCGTATTCACTTTTTGCCACAAATATGCTTTTCTGTCTCACATCTTATGGATTTTTACAATCTATGACAAATTATCCGGAGGCTTCCATGTACAAATGCTACAAACTTCTTCTCATCGCTGCTCTGTTCTGCCTGACACAGGCCACAACAGCTTCAGCCCATTTCGGTATGCTGATTCCATCAGATTCAATGGTCATGCAGAACGATGCCAGAACGGTCCGGATCGAGGCATCATTTTCCCATCCTTTTGAAGGCGTTGGGATGATCCTGGAACAACCACAGATTTTCAGCGTCATCAGCAACGGCAAGACGACCGATCTTCTGAAGAAGCTCACCGAGTCCAAGATCATGGGCCAGAAAAGCTGGAAGCTTGATTTTCCGGTAAAACGCCCGGGCGTTTACCAGTTTTACATGCAGCCAAAACCCTACTGGGAACCAGCCGAAGACTGTTTCATCATCCATTACACCAAGACGGTCGTTGCCGCCTTTGGCGACGAAGAAGGCTGGGATGCTGAACTCGGCCTCAAAACCGAAATCGTACCGTTGACCCGCCCCTTCGGTCTCTATGCCGGCAACAGTTTTCAGGGAATCGTCAAACTAGACGGTAAGGTTGTTCCCTTTGCCGAGGTCGAGGTTGAATTCTACAATCGTTACGGTACGGCACAAGCGCCGACCGAATACATGATCACCCAGGTCGTCAAAGCCGATGCTAACGGGGTTTTTACCTACGCTCCGCCCAAGGCTGGCTGGTGGGGGTTTGCCGCCCTGAATACCGCCGACGAAACAATCGCCCATGACGGAGTAGAAAAAGATGTGGAACTCGGTGCGGTTCTGTGGGTAGAATTCAGCGATTGGCAAACAAAGTAAGGTATCAGGTCAACAGTCCAATGCCGGATTCTCAATTAAGGATCCGGCATTTTATTAGCAGAAGGCGACAGATGCACATATCAGAAGGTGTCCTCAATGCTCCGGTACTTATCGGCGGAGCCGCAATTGCCATTGTCGGCACAGCGATCGGACTGAAAAAACTCGATTTCGACAGGATCGGTCAGGCCGGGATTCTCGCGGCTTGTTTCTTTGTCGCGTCTCTGATCCATGTTCCGCTGGGACCGTCGAACGTCCATCTGATCATGAACGGCCTGGTTGGCCTGTTGCTCGGATGGAGTGCCTTTCCCGTCGTCCTGGTCGCCCTGCTGCTCCAGGCCATCCTGTTTCAGTACGGTGGGATCACGACCCTTGGTGTCAACACGGTTGTTATGGCCATACCCGCAATTATCGCCTGGTATATTTTCCGCTTCAGCATCAGGCTGAAACCTGGGTTACGGATTCCGGCAGCCTTCTGCAGTGGTCTTCTGGGAGTCCTTTTGGCTGGGCTGCTGGCCGCAGTGGCCCTGATTTCAGCCAATGAGGATTTTTTTGAAGCGGCTCTGCTATTGATGACCGCCCACCTGCCGATCATGTTGATCGAAGGAATCATTACGGCGTTCTGCATAGCTTTTTTAAGCAAGGTTCAGCCGGAAATTTTTACCATTCACAACTAGGAGCAAAATGCTCATGACCGTTAATCACCATCGATTTAAAATCATCTCTCTCCTGCTGGTGATCTTTTGCCTGGTGCTGCTACTTCCCCTGAACGCCCAGGCTCACCGAGTCAATGTCTTTGCCTGGGTTGAAGACGGAACGGTCTACACCCAGAGCAAATTTGGTGGCGGCAACAAAGTCATCAATGGCAAGATTGAGGTCTACGACGATAATGCCAAACTGCTGCTCAGCGGTACGACTGACGATCAGGGTGAGTTTTCCTTTGCGATCCCCCAAAAATCAGCACTCAAGATTGTTCTCATAGCGACCATGGGCCATCGTTCCGAATGGCATATCCCCCTGGCTGAAATCGACGCCAGCGCGGAAAACAATTCAAATGACGCCCCTGAACTTGAAACACCAACTCTCCAACCAGAGCGACAGAGCAGCTCCCAGGTCGACCTGCAACAACTTGAAACGATCATTGACAGAGTCGTAGAAAGAAAACTCAAACCGGTCAGTTCGGCTCTGGCCAACCTGCAGCAGCCCGGCCCATCGTTGCATGACATCATCGCTGGCGTCGGCTACATCTTTGGATTGATGGGGATTGCAGCCTGGGTTCGCTACCGGCGTGCATAACGGACAGAGAGAAGCACTTACACTATGATCCAAGAGACTGCCATACTTGCCAATAGCGGCCTGGCGCGCATCGACACCCGCCTGAAGATTGTCTTTGTCATCATCTTCTCCTTCGCCGTTGCACTCTCCTATCGCTGGAGCAGCCTCTGCTTTGCTTTTATGGTTACTTTTATCATAGTCAGACTTGCAGAGATCAAACCGGGCTCCGTCATCAAGCGGCTGCTGCCTGCCTGCGGCTTTCTACTGTTTCTGTGGATCGTCCTCCCCTTCACTATCAAGGGAAGCCCAATGGTCGCTTTAGGCCCGCTACAGCTGACCAAGGAAGGGCTGACCCTTAGCGGCCAAATTTCCCTCAAGGCCATAACCCTGCTGCTGCTGTTTATGAGCCTGACGGCAACTACCTCGGTTGCCGCCATTGGCTACGCTCTGCAGAAACTAAAGGTTCCGGAAAAACTGGTTTATCTGCTGCTCTTTTGTTATCGTTACATCTTCGTCATCGAGCAGGAGTACCGCCGCCTGGAGAACGCAATCAAACTGCGCTGCTTCATCCCCGGCACCAACCTGCACACCTACCGCACCTACGCCTATCTGGTCGGCATGCTGTTTCTGCGTTCCTACCTGCGTGCGGACCAGGTTCACAAAGCGATGATCTGCCGGGGTTTTCAGGGGCGCTTTCACAGCCTTGAACAGCTAACCCTGCGCCGGCAGGATTGGTATTGGGCCGGCACTTTTGTTGCCATTGTCTTGATCATGACTGGTATCGAATGGCAAGCACACCTGTTCTGAAATTTTCCGATATTTCATTCGCTTACGCCGATGGCAGAGTGATCCTCGATGGTTTGAACTTTGAACTGAACAAAGGGGAAAAGATCGGCCTGACCGGCCCGAACGGAATCGGCAAGACCACCCTCTTCCATCTCGCCGTCGGCCTGCTCAATGCTGCCAGCGGCCGGATCGAAGCCTTTGGCCAGCCGCTTGGCTGCGAGAAGGACTTTGTCAATGCCAGAAGAAAGATCGGCCTGCTGTTTCAGGATGCCGATGACCAGCTGTTCTGCCCGACGGTTCTGGAGGATGTGGCCTTCGGACCGCTCAACCTCGGATTCAGCCCGGATCAGGCCAAAGAGACCGCCCGCGAAACCCTCAAGCTGCTCGGACTGGAAGCCTTCGAAGAGCGCTTGACCCATCGCCTCTCCGGCGGTGAAAAGAAACTTGTTTCACTGGCGACCCTGATGGCGATGAAACCGGAGGTTCTGCTGCTTGATGAGCCGACCAACGGGCTGGACGAAAGAACCCGCGACAACTTTCAGAATATCCTCTCCGAACTGGATATCAGCTATATCATCATCTCGCATGACTTTGACTTTCTCGACCGCGTGACCCAGAAGATCTACGCCCTGAGCAATGGCCGTATCAATACCGGCCAACAGGTCTCACTGCATCAGCATACCCATGCCCATATCCACGGCGACGTTCCGCATCAGCACGAATAAAAACCAGCAATTATCTATCAAAACTCCGCACATCGGAGTTTTTCCGATTCTGCCCATTGATGAAGCAGAAAGAGGCTCAGTAATCCTGAGCCTGACCGAAGATCATTGCGGTGATCTCTCGCGCCGTCTCTTCGACCGATTTATTGGTTGTATCAACAACGTGCCATTTACGGTTTTTCTTGATCAGATCGTAGACCATTTCCATCTCATTAAAAATACGCATCAGGTCAGTGTAGCTGCTCTTGGTCTTGTAGTTCTTGACACGAGCGCTCCTGACCTTCTGCAGAACCTCGGAGTCCATGACCAGGCAAACAATACGGTTCTGATCAACATCATAGATTTCCTTCGGAATCGGAATTTCCGGGACAATCGGTATATTAACCACCTTATACCCCTGTTGGGCCAGAAAATAGGAGGTTGGAGTTTTTGAGGTACGCGACAATCCGAGGATAATGATGTCAGCCTCGGCAACCTTTTTGGCATCGAGTCCGTCATCATACTTCATGGTAAATTCGATGGCATCGATCCGTTTGAAATAGTCACTGTCGACGCGCCTTAACAGGTTGGCACCTTCCTGAGCGACACTGCCTAAATAGCTTGAAAGCTTCTCAATAGGCGGACCGAGAATATCGTGATGAAGCAAACCTTCGCGCTCACAGAGTTCATGAACCAGAGCCCGGTTTTCGGTACTGGCGATGGTGTAGGCGACAAACGCGTCTTTTTCTTTGGCCTTTTCAATGATGTCTTTTATTTTGCCAGGATCGGTGATCCGGGAAAAGACCCGCAACATGGAAGCAGAGCAGTTAAACTGAATCAAACAGGCTTCCATGATCGTTGTTGCACTTTGACCTATCCCGTCAGAAATAACATAAATACGTTTTTTGGCGAGATCGTTCGTCAATGTCGGCATAAGCAGCTTCCAGTCCTTTTAAAAGAGCAATAATAATTCAGGCAATGATGAATCCGCTGATCGCATCGAAGGCCTGACGCATCACTTCAGCACTCTCAGCCGAAGCAGCGACAAAGAAATCAGGACGAATCAGCAGATAACTGATCCCCTGCACTGCCATCCACTGACCGTAGGTCCCGTCAAGATCGATAACATCAGCGCCGCTGTTACGCGGACCGATCGAAACGACCCGACCACCGATGCAGGTAAATTTTTCCAGTTGTGCAGCGGTCAATGGCTGCTCGACTCCGAACTTAACCAGCAGAAACCAGCCACGACCGACAGCATCATCAAACAGACCGGTCTTCCCAAGGTGAGCGACAACCCCCTGAATGCTCGGACGACCGGCTCTTTCATCCTGAACGTACCAGGTTCCGCTCCCGAGGCGGGCCTGATGCGGTGCGATTGGAGCAGGATTTTCCGCTCTCTCCGCCAGCATCTTGCAATCTCGGACAGAGGCCTCATCCGGGTCTGTCACACAGATGATCCGCCCGAGATTGACCGAAAAATCAATATAATAACGGACGTGGTCGCGCCTCTCGTTCGACCATTCATCAAGCAGCTGAATCTGCGCTTTCCCCTGCAGGACCAGATCGAGGCGCCAGACCAGATTGTTGACATCCCGTACTGCCGCACACATCCCTTCGCCGGCAAATGGCGGCATCAAATGGGCGGCATCACCCAACAGCAGGGCCCGCCCGGCTCGCCAGTTGTCCAGGTATTTGCCCTGAAAACGCCAGGCGACGGCACGGTCCAGACGCGCATTTTCCTCGGTCATTCCGAAAGGCTCAAGCATCTTCCAGACATTTTCGCGGCTAGCCAGCTCCTGAGGGTCTTCACCTGGAAGAACCATGAACTCCCAGCGCCGCCGTCCCGGACCGCCGGGAACAACGGAGGTCGGACGTTTCGGGTCACAGACCTGAAAATAGGCCGAACGGTACTCCGGCATGACCTTCGGTGTCACATCGACAACGATCCAGTCGTCATAAAAGTTCAGATCGACATAATCGTAACCGACGGACCTACGGACAAAACTGTTCGCACCATCCGCACCTATGACATAGCAGCCACGCAGACAACCTTCACGACCGTTTTCGAGAATTTCAGTACGGGTTCCACTCTCGTCGATACGGACTTCCCTGTAGCAGAGGCTGACACCATCTTCATCCTGCGTCATCTCCGTCACTTCAAAGCCTGGCCTTAGTTCGACATTCGGCAACGAGGTCAGAATGCCCCGCAGGCGATCCTCCAGATCCGGCTGGTTAAACCAGTAGGTTGTGCGCCAGCCATCGGAAGCCCTGGAAAACCAGTCTATATCAAACAGGACCTCCTCATCACCGTTGAGCCAGGTGTAAGGTTCGTCATAGTACTCGATGGCCGGATCATCATTGGCATTGATACCAATGGACGAGAGGAAACGGGCAATCTCATGGTCCATGGTCACGGCCCGTGGCAGCGGATAAGGTGCTGGCCAGCGATCGATGCCAACGACCCTGTAGCCTTTGCGGCCCATCAACAGACAGCTGAGAAGGCCGGCCGGGCCAAGCCCGACAACGACAACATCGACCTGTTCGATACTTGCTTGAATCATTAAAAACCTCTGATTATCACCTGTTCCACACACGGATTCAGGTATCACTGAAAAGAGTACAAAACATCAACAAGGCAGTTGAGATAACATTCTTATAAACTACCGTAACTGTTGTAATAGATGGCAACAGCCGGAGTCAATCAACGACACAAAAAAAGAGTGGAGGATTTCATGCTGCAGGCGTGAACAGGTATCGCTGCTGAAACTCTGAAGATTATTCCGTTTCAAGCGTTTCGCGAACCTTGCTCGCCAGAGTCCCAAGCGAGTAGGGCTTTTGAATGAAATAGGTATTCTCCTCAAGAATCCCGTTACTGGCTATAATATTATTCGTATATCCAGACATGTAGAGAACCTTGATATGTGGATATTTTTCTGTGACCTGTAAAGCTAGCTCGCGGCCGTTCATTTCTGGCATAATGACATCGGTAATCATCAACTCCAGATTCCCTTCCAGTTGATCCACAATCCGCATGGCATCACCAGGAGTCGCTGCTGCATGAACCTGATAATCGAGTATTTCAAGCATCTCTTTTTCCGTCTCAAGAATCGTTTCGTCATCCTCGACCAGCAAAATCGTCTCCTGACCACAGGGAACCTGTGCAACATATCCGGTTTCAGCCACCGCAACCCGTTCGTCGATGGACCTGGGCAGATAAATACGAAAATGAGAACCGTGGCCGGGCTCACTGTAAACATTGATAAAACCACCGTTCTGCCGGACAATTCCGTAAACGGTTGATAATCCGAGGCCGGTTCCTTCCCCCTGTCCTTTGGTTGTATAAAACGGATCAAAAATCCGACTCAACAGCTCTGGCGATATTCCGCAGCCGCTGTCACTGACCGACAATTGAACGAAATCACCTGGAGCAAAATCGGCATGCGCGCGGGCATACGTGGCATCAATGCTCTGATTGCACGTCTCAATTGTGATCACCCCGCCTCCGCTGACGGCGTCACGCGCATTCACACAGAGATTCGTAAGAATCTGATTCAGCTGCGACGGGTCAATCTTGACCGGCCATAAGGAATCAGCGGGCAACCATTTGAGCGTGATATCTTCACCAATCAAACGGCGGAGCATCTTCAGACTATCCTCAACCGAACTGTTCAGATCGACGACAACGGGCGAGACAGCCTCTTTCCTCGCAAAAGCTAGTAATTGACGAGTCAACTCTGCAGAGCGCAGCGCTGCATTGCGGATCTCACGGACCGATTCAGACTGAGAATTGTCGGCACCTGCACCATGTAGCAGCAGATCGGTGCGCCCCAGGATGACCCCGAGCATATTATTGAAATCGTGGGCTATACCACCCGCCAGCTGACCGACGGCTTCCATTTTCTGAGACTGGTAAAGCTGGTCTTCCAGAGCCTTCTGGTCTGAGATATCGTTGATCGTCAGGATATAATGGCTTATCCCCTGGTCAACCGATCTGCCCGCATAGATAGGTGAAGCCTGTAGTGATTCCCAGATCCTCCCCTGCTCACGGCTGCGCTCGGTACGCCAGATTCCCTGGGCACGAACAGCATCTTTAATATTCTCAAAAAGGGCATCACCGATCTCAAGGCCACGTACCTGTGCAACCGGCCTTTCCACGACGTCGGAATAAGGCAAGCCGTACAGGTCGGTATATTTCTGATTGACAAATTCAACAACCCCGTCCGGCGTCAGCAAAACGAAAAGAGATGGGCTCTGCAGGATTGCCTGGGTAAATTTGTGGATGGTCTTCTGCGACTCCTTCAGCTCGGTAATATCCTCGGAGATACCGAGCAAAAAATCAGGCTGTCCTCGCTTATCGACAATCGCGATCTTTTTAGTCAGCAGAATACGCTGGCGTTTACTCCTGTCGGTCATTGTTTCCTCGGAAGCAACCACTTTTTGCTGCCCACCCAGAACCTGCTGATCTATCTGCCTGAAATGTTCAGCCTGCTCCAGAGGGAAGATATCAAAATCATTTTTTCCTAAAAGCTCCTCCTCCGGATATCCCAGGAGCTGTTCACCGGACTTATTGATCCGGACAAAACTCAGGTGTTCTGCTTCCTTCACGAAAAGCATCAACGGAATGTTGTCTACGATGTTGTCGAGAAAATTTTCGCTGTTTTGAAGATCTCTGTGAGTCAGAGTCGCCGTCAGAGCATCGCAAAAACGCTTGCCTATCTCATCGAACAGGTGGAGTTCGAATTCATTCCAGACCCTTTTTGAATCACATTGATGAAGAACCAACTTCCAAGGATCGCCTATCCGTGGGTAAAGACAAACGGCCAGCTCTGAAACCCGATGCTCCGAAAACCAGTCCCACTCCAGATCGAGTGGACTTCCCATACCGAAATGAAGAGGTTTTTCTGCATCGAGCAACATCACCGTCATCTTGCGCAGGACATCATCAATAGCGATCGATTCACGGGTGAGCGGTTCAATCTTCCGGGACTGATTGCAGCGCTGCATTTCAATCCTACAGAGATCGGCATCAGGATCGAGCGAAGAAACAAGAAACGTCCGGTCGCACTCAAAGATCTGTAGCAGGGCACCGAGACCATCGTGCATGACCTGCTCAACATCATTCGAATGCTGAACAGAACGGTTGAAACGATCGAGACTCTCAAAAAACTGCAGGTTCTGCTGACGCTCTATCTCAGCTCGTCTTTCTAGCGTTACGTTCCTTGCAATTGTAAAAACACCGGACAGCTCACCGAACATGTTATATTCAGGAATCATCCGGACATGACGAAATCCGGATTCGTTGTCATAGGGCCACTCCATTTCATAATCAATGATCTGCCCAGTTTCCATGGTTGCCTTGAGCTTATTTTCAAACTCGATAGCATCCTGATTTGCAGGCAAAAGATCAGTCGGTTTCATGCCAATCAGCTCACTCTTCCCACCGCCTCGCATCTTGAGCGATTTTCGCATCGATGGATTGACATAGGTCCTGCGGCAGTCCAGATCATAACAGGCAATTTCCTCCGGCCAGTTATCGGTCAGATTGCGATAATGCATCTCAATCTGCTTCAGCAGTGTGACATCATGGGCCAGGACAAAAACACCTTTGATTTCACCTCCCCTGTTTTTTTCAGGAACCAGCGTTACTTCATAGATATGAGACTGATTCTGCGCATCGGACCACTTCATTTCAAAAACAGAATTTTCACCGGTGGTCACGACATTACGAATTCGCTCACTATAGTCCTCAGCACTCAGACTCCCCCGCCACAAGGAAAAATGACTAATACCTACAAGTTGCTCCTCTGACAGCCCCATAAGTTTGGTGAATGCAGGGTTCACATAGGTTCTGCGTCCTTCTTCATCGTAACGGATAACAACATCCGGAGTGTTCTCTACAACGGAAAGAAACATCGACCATTGATCTTCCAGTTTGCTTTGATATGAGGCGATACCCGTTGCATCGAAAATCACCCCGGCCACTCCGGTAATCCGGCCATCACTATCTGTAATAGTTTTTTTTCGTAACAGGAGGTTATAGGTCTTGCCAAGGATCGTCGTCAGATAACTCTCAAAGTCTTTTATCCCCCCGGCTTCCGGCAGTTGAATCCTGCATGGCAATAAACTCGGCATCCTGACGGGAGAGGATCTCTTCCGGTCTTTTACCGACAATCCGTTCCCGACGGGTCTCAAAGAAATCCTCAAAAGCCTGGTTGACATAGCTGTAACGGCCATCAGTGTTTTTAAGAAATACCGGGACAGGAAGAGTCTCTAACAACACAGAATCCGAAAAAGAGAATCTGCTCTTGCCAAGTTTCCTGCGTAATGAAAGAACAATAAAAAAAAGAAACAGAGACATAAGGCAGAGCAGGATCGCAATTATTACCAAATATAAATTGTAATCAGCGCCCATACCCACTCCTGAAAATTAATCCATTATGAATAGATGCGAGAGAAAAGGTACTTAAAGGATACAACATTTCATATATAAAACGTCTATATCCTGAATGATCGGGACATTTTTTTCAACAACCCAGATCACAAACATGAAGAAGATTAGCAAAACCACTGCAGAGAAGTTTCGATAAAAATGATGGGAAAGGTTCACGGCCATCCGTGGCCGCTTTTCTGATAATCAAGTCAGCAATCGCTTCGCTTCGAGTCTCCGGCAAAACAAAACAGAAATCCCCGGCTACCATGGAGCAACCGGGGATTTCTGTTTTATTGGTGCAGAAGGGGAGATTCCAAAATAGCAATCTATCTACTTGATATTATTTAATTAATTATTTACAGGTTGTCATTTTAGAGCCATAAAATGCACCCTATCCGCAACCACTTTCCGACTATCCACTAAGATAACCATGACGAAGGCTACGATTGTCGGATTTACTCACATCCTTCGTAAGTATGTCTGGATAACAAGTCCGAATGTCACGGCATCTTGTTGCCAGGAGTGTTGACTTTGCACTATTTTAGAGCTCCAGTACTATCTCTTGTCGCTGAGATGTTTAGAATGCATAAGTTGTTAGATCTATAAGATCAGCTTTAAAGAATGGAGTCGTTTCAATGTCCTGCCAACCCGACAATAGGGATCGTTGGGGAGCCCCTGTCGCAAAAAACAAACGGATAATGATAGAGTCTCCGGCTGACACTTGCTTAGGTGAAAATACCGATTTTAAGCAATTGTGTGAAAAACAGCAGGAAATAATTACCGCATTGGAAATTGCTGTTGGTGACGCCGGAACACAACAGCTTAAAGCTGAATTTGAAAGCCTCGAAATACTGCAGTTTTTGTCTGCAACGATGGATCCGATCTGGGTTGTTCGAGAAGACGGAATCGTGATTCGTGCTAATGATGCTATGTTGAAACTTCTAAACAAAGATTTAATGGAAGTGATTGGACACAAATGCTCGAATCTGCTCGATTATGGACATTGCCAAAAAATCAGTTGCCCACTTAATAATATAAAAACCAGAAAGCAAATGGAGTATGAAATTCAATTAAATGATAAATACTACAGTGTCAGCCTCTCTCCACAAGTTACTATTGTTGGTACAGGGGCAATCGTTGCGCATTTTCGCAATATAACCAAACGTAAACAGGTAGAAAAAGCACTTGAGGACGCGAATAAACGATTATCTGAAATTGCAAACATCGACGGTTTGACCCAGATTGCAAATCGTCGTGCATTTGATGAATTGATACAACGGGAGTGGTTGCGTTTAAAACGGAATCAATTGCCTCTGTCGTTAATACTCATCGATATCGACTATTTCAAAAAATATAATGACTATTACGGGCATTCTGCCGGGGATGATTGCCTGGCACGAGTTGCAGCAGCTCTCGATTCATCAGTCAGGCGCCCTACCGACCTCGCTGCGCGTTATGGTGGAGAGGAATTTGTTCTGTTGCTGCCGGAAACTCCTCTGGAGGGTGCACTTAAAGTTGCGATGAGAACGAAAGAGACCATTTCTCAGCTTAAACTTCCCCATCATGAGTCTGATATTTCTGATTATGTGTCAATCAGTCAAGGAATCGCCTGTGTCATCCCTTCAAAAGAAATAGCACCTGTTGAACTAATTAAGCAAGCCGACAAGGCCCTATATCAGATCAAAGTTCAGGGACGTAATGGTTTTGCTGCCGAATGATTTTTTATAATATGTGGATTGCAGAGATTATTATTCGACGATAACAAAGATGCCATCACTCTGAGTTTTAGATAGGACAATGGATTGAACTGCCAATTTGTCCTCAATTGATTGAAAATCAGCCTAAATCCCTATTGAAAATATCCAACCCCCCTTATCCCTATAAGATTAATAGACAATTAGCCTTGCACTTTTTTTATTTTCCCTATATATTCAGCAACCATTTTGCAGAGTGGTAGAGTTCAAAATTAGCACTAATTTTGTGGCGATTGATATTTTTGCCCCCCCCACTGCATGAATTAGCGCAGTACAGGAACGGCATGAAGGCATCAATAAAGCATTTCCTTATTATATTTATCCCTTTAGCACTACTTATCCTTCTCGCATCCCTGATATTTGATCATGCTCACATGACTCTCGAATTGACTGAGGTAAAGGTGAGGGAAAAAGCCTTGTTACATGAAAAACAGTCGGACATTTCAAGTATTTTTCCAAAAGTCATCTCTGATCTCAGCTTAATAGAGAACCTCAGGGAGACAGAAACCTACTTAACATATGATTCTCCTGAAAGTATGGCAGAGCTCAGCGAAGAGCTAGTGAATTTTGCCACCTTCAAAAAAGTGTATGACCAGATTCGACTCCTTGATTCTAAGGGTATGGAACGAATCCGGGTCAACGTGACTGACGGTAAAGCCGGAGCAGTTCCAGTTGATTTATTACAAGATAAGAGCCAGCAGCCATATTTTCAGCAAACCCAAAATCAATCCAGTAAACAGATATACATCTCCCCATTTGATTTGAACATTGAGCATGGTGTCATAGAAACCCCGATCAAACCTGTTATCCGTTTTGCAGTTCCTCTTCAAGATAATCAGAAAAAATTTCGTGGTGTTCTAGTTATCAATTTACTTGGTCGTCGATTACTCTCTGAATTGAAACTAGCGCCAGATGCCAGTATTCAAGGATACTTATTGCTAGTCAACAAAGACGGGCATTGGTTGAAAGGATTGACTCCAGAGCACGAATGGGGCTTCGTATTAGATAATCATTCCTGTTACTCTGTAACTCAGCAATTTCCTGACCTCTGGCAAGCAATCAATATGACTGAGGAAGGACAAATAGAAAATAATTCAGGACTGTTCAGCTATGCTCGAATCAATCCTTCACGTGAAGTCAGTCGCATCCATAAAGAAGGAGTTCTGCCCAACGATGAGCCCTACTGGACGCTTATTTCATATTTTCCTCGTGAGGAACTCATATCTGAAATTGCCCCATTTCGGCTTAGGCTTTTATTGCTCGACGGAGCCCTTTTGGTCATTTTAGCTGTAGGGGTACGGTTTCTAGTCCATGCCAGAAACATCCAATTTCATACTGAGAAAAACCTACAGGATACCGAAAACAAAATACATCAGCTCAAAGAAAGTTTAACTACCGGCTATGTCAGTATGACTTCAAAAGGTCAGATTCTGGAATTCAACGAAGCATACAGGCGCATGTTAGGTTACAACGTCGAAGAGTTAAAATCTCTTACCTGGCAAGACCTGACACCTGGGAAATGGCATAATTCTGAGAAAAGAATCTTTGAGGAACAAGTTCTGCCACATGGTTACTCTGATGTCTATGAGAAACAGATTGTGCGTAAAGATGGCAGTATTTTTCCCGTCGAAAAGCGTGCTTTTGCATATCGCAACGAACAGGGAAAGGAGAATGTCTGGGCGATAGTCACTGATATCTCAGAGCGAAAAGAACATGAAAAGAAGCTTCTGTTACTCGCATCAGTTTTTGAAAACACAATTGAAGGAATTGCCATTACAGACGAACGTGCCGTGATCCAAGAAGTCAATCCCGGGTTCACATCCATAACTGGGTATACGGCCGACGAGGTCGTCGGCAAAAATCCACGAATTTTAAAGTCTGCCCATCATGAGCCTGAATTTTACCAAAAAATGTGGCAGCAGCTTGCAACAAAAGGGGTTTGGAGCGGAGAGATCTGGAATCGACGGAAAGATGGGGAAGCATATCCGGAGCGACTGTCAATCAATGCGATCAAAGATAGTCAAGGAAAAACAACCCACTATGTTTCGGTTTTTTACGACATCACTGACATTAAACGAGGCGAAGATCAGATTCGCTACTTAGCTTATCACGATGCTCTGACTGATTTGCCTAACAAACAGCTGTTCAATGACCGCTTAGAGACAGCACTGGCTCATAACCGTCGTATCAAAACAAAAGCAGCAGTTTTATTTCTTGATATCGACAATTTCAAAAATATCAATGACAGTCTCGGCCACAACATTGGTGATGACTTTCTGCAACATGCGGCGAAAGCATTGGGGCATTGCTTACGTGAAGAAGACACCATTGCTAGGGTCGGTGGTGATGAGTTTTTGATTCTTTTGCCTGAAATATCAAGTGAAGGAGATGCCTTTGAAGTGGCTCAACGTGTCCTTGATACCTTTGCCCGTCCCTTTGAGATCTCGCAAAATGAACTCTACGCCAGTATTAGTATTGGTATCAGCTTGTTTCCAAGCGATGCTACCGATGCACAGACTATGGTAAAAAACGCAGAACTAGCTATGTACCGTGCCAAACATGTTGGTAAAAACAACTATCGCCTCTACTTTGAAAGTATGAATAAAGAGGTGACCCGCCGAGTTGAACTTGAAAACAGCTTGCGTCGGGCTTTGGATCGTAATGAGTTCGAGCTCTATTATCAACCCAAGATCGATATCAAAACTGGAGCCATCGATGGCTGTGAGGCCCTGGTGCGTTGGCGAAAAAACGAACAGCTTGTATCGCCGACGGAGTTCATCCCACTGGCCGAAGAAACTGGTCTTATTGTGCCGATCGGTGAATGGGTATTACGTACAGCCTGCCTGCAAGCGCGAAAATGGCAAATGGAAGGGCATGTCGTCAAGATTGCAGTTAATCTTTCACCTCGTCAGTTTCAGCAGCAGAATCTTGTGACATTGATCGCTGAAGTGTTACGCGAAACGGGTCTCCCTCCTACCTTACTTGAACTAGAAGTAACTGAAGGGATCGTTATGGAGAACGTTGATGTTGCCATAAGTACCCTAAACTTACTACGAGAGTGGGGGATTAGTTTTGCAATAGATGATTTTGGAACCGGCTATTCGTCGTTACAGTATCTGAAACAGTTACCACTTGATGCATTGAAGATTGACCGCGCATTTATCAAGGATTTGCCTGGTAACCAAGAGGATGCAGCAATCGCTGCTGCGACACTCTCCATGGCCCATTCTCTGGGTTTGAAAGTCGTAGCCGAAGGAGTCGAAACAACTGATCAGCTTGAGTTTCTCAAAAAATATAATTGTGAAATCGCACAAGGATACCTCTTCTGCAAACCTGTCAATGCTGAGAATTTTGATCACCTGTTAAAAAACGGATTTTAGTTTCTAAGTCACTACTGTCCGGTTAAAAAATCAGACAACGTTGTAAGTTGTTGATAATAATTGTTCTTTGACATAACTGTTCCGTTTTCGATTTGAATTCACCCCACGAATATGGGGAGATACCTTCCATCAACGCAGGAGGTATCGATGAATTCAGGCCAAACCGTTTTCAGGCAACTGCTGCAGTTTCTGCCACGTCACGATTTCAATCTGTGCGTTCGCCGCTACCGTGGTGATTATCGGGCCAGAAAGTTTTCGACATTCGATCAATTTCTGTGCCTTGCCTATGCCCAGATGGCTGGCCGTGAAAGCTTGCGCGATATTGAAACCTGTTTGAACTCTCACCGCGAGAAGCTTTATCACATCGGCTTTCGTGGTTCTGTGTCCCGCTCAACTCTGGCTGATAGCAGTGAGCGAAGAGACTGGCGCATCTTTCAAGACTTCGGCCATGTCCTGATTCGCATGGCGCAGCGTCTTTACTGTGACGAACCGTTTGCCCTGGAGCTCGGTCAGCCACTGTATGCTTTCGATTCAACGACCATCGATCTGTGCCTGTCCCTGTTCCCGTGGGCTGGATACAAAACGACGAAGTCGGCGGTTAAGATGCATACTCTGCTTGATCTGCGAGGCACCATCCCGACTTACGTCGCCGTCACGACAGGCAAAGTACATGACGTCCGAATGCTTGATTCTCTGCCGGTAACCGAGAATGCCATTTACACCATGGACAAGGCCTATACCGACTTCTCGCGACTCTATACGTTGCATCAGCAAGGAGGTTTCTTCGTCATCAGGGCAAAAGACAATTTGCGCTACAGGCGACTTTATTCCGCAGCCAAAGAGAAGTCAGCCGGGATCAAAGCAGACCAGACGATAGTCCTGGTCACTCCCAAATCGAAAAAGGACTATCCGGAAAAGCTCCGTCGGATCAGTTATGTTGACAAAGATCGGAACAAACATCTGGTCTTTTTGACCAACAATTTTGCGATTTCAGCAACGACTGTTGCCGAAGTCTATAAGCAGCGCTGGCAGGTGGAACTATTTTTCAAGTGGGTCAAACAACACCTGCGGATCAAATCGTTTCACGGAACATCGATCAACGCTGTGAAGAGCCAGATATGGGTCGCACTGAGCATTTATCTTCTGGTTGTCATTGCGAAGAAAAAGCTCAAAATTCCATGCGAGCTCTACACTTTTTTACAGATTCTAGAGGTCAATTTGTTTGAGAAAAAGCCCATTTCTTCACTGGTTGCCGATGCTCTCAAGCAAATTCAAGACCTCCCTAACAGTAACCAGCTGGATTTATTCAGCTATTAACCGGACAGTAGTGTTTCTAAGTAAAAAAACACTGCCCAAAGGACGGGGCTTTAAAGGCACCTCCAGAGGGGGCGTTGACAGCAGGTCACCCAAAGAGGGCAGCCGGAGCGTCGTTCCCTTGTCATGTTGGGTTAAAATTTAAGTTCTATCTTCTTTTCGTGCGCCTCTTGATACCGACGTAGCGTTGGCGTCTAATCGTCTCATTTTACGAAATACATATTAGAAGATTTTACTGACAAACCCAATGTCCCAATATACTTAGGAGCTGCAATCGTGGCGGTCTCACGATCGTACAATCAATCAAAACGCCCCCTCGTCCAGAATGCTTGGTATGTCAATCTTGACATTTTTGTCCGTCAACATTCCGAAATCAATCTGATAAGCTTTTATTTATGACCGAGCAACAGACCAAAATCGTTGTGCAGAAGACCAACCACAACGAACTTAATCCTTGACTTTGTACGGTCGTACAGTTTTATTGTCTAGTCGTACGTTTGGTATTCAACTTGCTTAACTTTTTCAAATATCTCTATTGGGAATATGAACTGAGAGAGGAATATCGTCTTGCGAATATGTTTATTTCTTATTTTTCTTTCCTTTTACAGCGTTTGCACTTTTGCAGAAACTCAAGTTCCCCTCAAAGTTGCCTCTTTCCCTTTCAAACCACTTATTTTTCAAAGCGACCAAGGTCAGATTCAGGGTCTTAATGCCGATATTTTAAATTGGATTGCCCATGAAAATGGCTGGAACATAACCTATATCCATGAATCTTGGAACAATGGACTCGAAGCAACCCGACATGGACAGCTCGACCTGATGACCTCGGTCATGTATACCACGGACCGAGACAAATACCTTGATTACACCAAAGAATCTGTTTTTGTCGTCTGGGGAGAAGTTTATGCGTTGCCTCAAACGCATATCTCGGATCTCTTTTCTCTCGACGGGAAGACGGTTGCCATCATGGAAGGAGATTTGAGCGGTCTTAACTTCCAGAATCTGGCAAAGAAATTCGATATTCACTGCAACTATTTAATTGTCCCATCTCACAATCATGTATTTGAGGCGGTTGAACACAAAAGAGCATTTGCTGGTGTTGCTCCCAATGCGTTTGGCTTAATCAATGCCCCCGATTTTGGTTTAGCCAGGACATCAATTCTGTTCAGTCCCAATCCACTATATTTTGCAGTTCCCAAAGGGACAAATCAGTATGTCCTTAATGCGATTGACCACCAACTGAAAATTTGGAAAGCGGATAAAGGCTCATTCTATTATCAATCCCTAAATCGCTGGTTTACACCTCTTGATACTACCGGTGGAAATTTCCCCCGTTGGCTTGGCTACGTATTGGCGATCTGTGTAGGGCTACTTTTGCTGTTTGCCGCTTGGAGTCGTATCTTATCGGGCGCTGTGAAGAAAAAAACAAAAGAACTTTCAGATACGTTGAATGCGTTAAGTCTCGAAAAGGAAAAATACAAACTTCTCGCAGATCATACCTATGACTGGGAATATTGGTTAGGTCCGGACAACAATTACCGTTACATCTCTCCGTCATGTCAACGAATCAGCGGGTATGCTCCGGAAGAATTCATTTCAGGCCCAAATCTG
Organism: Geopsychrobacteraceae bacterium; assembly: GCA_963677215.1. Taxonomy (GTDB): domain Bacteria; phylum Desulfobacterota; class Desulfuromonadia; order Desulfuromonadales; family Geopsychrobacteraceae. The sequence goes on along the minus strand of OY781919.1, from coordinate 3,003,696 downwards.
ATGATCGATATCGTACTGCCGAGCCATCGAACCTGCGCTAAAGCACATTTCTCCGAAAATATAAATGAAGCGCCAGAATGCTCATTTGAATTACCTATTAAGACAAAAAATAACGAAGTGAAGTGGATTGAGCATCACTGCTTGCCGGTTTATGACAGCCAGGGAATTTTTCATGGCAGAAGGGGAAATAATCGCGACATTACTCAGGCAAAACTCGCCCAAAATGAGCAGGAACGTCTCCTTGAAGCGATCACTCAGAGCAAAGAAGTTGTGGTTATTACCGACAGGAACGGCATCATCAAATACGTCAATCCAGCATTCTCCACAGTCACCGGTTATTCCACAGAGGAGGCCATTGGGCAAAACCCTCGAATTCTGCAGAGCGGCAAACACGACATAACCTTTTATAAAAACATGTGGGACTGTTTAGTCGGGGGACAGACATGGACGGGGCTATTGACCAACAAAAGAAAAGACGGAACCCTATATATAGAAGAAGCCACAATATCACCGGTCTTTAACTTGGTAGGCGACATTGAACACTTCGTCGCCGTCAAAAGAGATATTACCGAGAAGATTAAAGCGGATAGAATCCAGTCCGAACTGGAGGAACAGGTCGCACAAAAAAGTAAAATGGAAGCGTTGGGCTTGTTATCTGGTGGATTGGCTCATAATTTTAATAACAGTCTCTCCATAATTCTGGGAAACCTGGAACTTTTGACAATAAAAGAAAAGGGAGTTCTAGGAAAAATCGAGCTTGTAGAGAATGCAAAGATTGGGGTGACACGTGCCCGGGAACTTATTCATCAGATTATGCTTTACAGTCGCACCGGTAGCAAAGTTTTAGAGAATGTTGATTTAAAAAATGTTCTGGATGAAACCTACAAACTTCTTAAATCAACACTTCCTACGACTGTTTGCATCGATTACCAAGTTAATGCTGACACGCAAGACTTAGTGACCCATGCAAGCACGACACGCATTCAGGAGGCGTTGTTCAATCTCTGCAACAATGCTGTCCACGCTATGGAAGAAAAAGGAAGACTGACCATTTCGTTAGCGAAAGCAACTTTACAAAAAACTGATATCCCTGCTCAATTTTTAACTGCCCATCCTGGTAAGTTCGGGAAAATAACAGTAAGTGATACGGGCCACGGTATTTCAAATGAAAATTTAAATAAAATTTTCGAACCGTTTTATACGACGAAAGACCCTCAGTCTGGTACGGGAATGGGGTTATCGTCCGTCTACGGGTACCTGGTGGATATCGGAGGTACTATAGTAGTTCAATCTACTTTAAGCGTTGGAACAACATTCCATTTATATTTTCCACTTTTTGAAACTGAAGAGATGACGCAGGTAGAAATAACTGTCAACGATCTGCCTGGAACTGAAAGCATTTTACTCGTCGACGATGATGAGTTACTCGTGAAAGTCAATGAGAAGCTTCTTATTTTTAATGGCTATCAGGTTACAGCGATGACTGACAGCCAGAAGGCTCTCAACTTATTCAAAGAATATCCTGATCAGTTTGATCTTGTCATCACTGACCAAACAATGCCTCGAATGACCGGAGAAGAAATTATTCAAAGGATGCTAGAGATCCGTCCAAATCTAAAAACAATTATCTACACAGGCTACCATGACAAAATAGACACCGCACTAGCCTCAAAATTAAAAGTCAAAAAAATACTTCTAAAACCGTTACCCTATATCGAACTTTTAAAATCAATTCGGTATGTTTTCGATCAATAATTTTTTTATCAAATTAAGATAGTTATTTTCCCGACTGGAAATAGTTCACGACGTCCTCCACCTGCAATTAAAAAAACTACGACGGATAAATTTGCTAAGGGAGATATGTCCGAAAATAAGGTTAATCAGTACCGAAGAAACTTCATTTTGAGAAATCGACTGACAGTCAGGACGCAGGGAACATCATAATGACTCGGCAACCTTGACCAGGTGAACTTTTCATGTCAATAGTTCCGTGAGACGTCTCGACAAATTTATAAACCATACTCAAACCAAGCCCGATCCCAGAGCCAGTTTCTTTGGTTGTGAAGAAAGGTTCAAAAATATTTTTTTGAACATGTTCAGGCATCCCGGGACCGTTGTCTTTGATTTCTATGAGGACATTGTTATTCTCTTGGGCAACTCGAAGCCAGATGCAACATGCAGTGGAATTGCCAGAACGAATATCAGACATTGCTTCAACAGCATTATTCATGATGCTGAGTAGGGCCTGATGAAGTTGAAAGTGGTTGCAAAATATCCGGGGTATTTTCTCTTCGAAATTCTTCACAATGTCAATCGACAAAAATCTTGTTTCCTGTCTAAAATTCATATCATTTTTGAACGAAACGACTGCTCGTTCAGCAACCTCGCATGGATCGGTCAATGCAGGTGGTTGAGTATCCTGGTTCCTGAATTCAAGTAGCCTTTTAACAATAGAAGCGGTTTTGCAACCAGCATCTTTGATAGCCAAGTGAAGCTTGGTTATATTCTGCTTAGAAAGATAAGCGACTAATGCACCTAATTCGATATTCACTTCTTCAGCGACTTTTTTATTACGCGGTAAGCAAGGGTTCAGACGCTGCTCCACAATTTGTACGCTCTGAAGAATAGTGGCGAGCGGATTATTGATTTCGTGAGCCATTCCCGCCACTAATCGTCCCAAAGAAGCCATTTTCTCTCTCTGCAATATCTGATCTTGGGCAATAATAAGATTTTTATGTGCCTCTTCAATTAAAATTTTGGCTTTTGTTCTTTGGGTAACATCTGCAAGTGAAACAACAACACCTGAGAACTTTTTACTGACATCAAGCATACGCTTAAAATGTACGACATACACTAGGTAGTCATCTCCCCTACTGCTCTTTTTTTCAAAAGTCAGATCGTCATCAACGCCACCCATAAATGCCTCGATCTCCGTTTGCAACCAGGGTGGAATTTTTTCATCGTTACTATGACGATAATAATGCTGTCCCGGAGCTAGGCTGTAATCAAACGCTTTAGCAGCCGCAAGATTCATGCTGTCAATCGATCCGGCCTGATCTACAAAAAAGCACGGCATGCTATAGCTTTCAAATAAGGTCAAAAACTTGTTTTTTTCGTTAACCAACAAGCGATTCTTCTTCTGGAGATCCTCGATTAAGGTTTCCTTCCTTATACCACTCCAGCTCTGACAAAAACTGATCTCAATGCGATCAAAAAGGCGGTTGATAAAAAGTTCTGCCCAATCAGGATCGCCTATATATGTCTCTTCTTTCAGAAGGTCGATGTAGCTTTGACGATAATACTTCATCAGCCCGAGAAACATTGCGAGGGGAACACCGCGCTTTCTGTGCAATTCTGCTTCATCTTGGCCAAATTTACCGCACGGATCATTCTGCCAGTCTTCTTCCGGGCCAAACTCAGGAACATCATCAAAATATTCAAGAGCATCAAGAATCGAAGCAGAAATGCCCTCGATTGAAGCTCTCCAAGCTTCGTGAAGTGTTGATGTGTATTTTGTGAAATCGTATAGAGTTGCGTAATGAAGTATTCGACGTATCAACCACTCTTCGTTGACAGTAATCACCCCATGGAGGTCCCGGTGATTGTCACTTTTGAATATTTTTTTTGCATATCCTGACATTCTCACTCCGTTGAGAAAGCGATGAAGGCAAATAATCCTGTATTTTTATCTGCAGTATAGGTCATAACAATATAGGTCATAACAATATAGGTCATAACAATATAGGTCATAACAACTGAGTTCAGGAAAACCCAGATCATGACAAACGTTGTGAGTCAAGTTTCCCAAGTCCCATCCAAGGCAGATTCAACTTGTTTAATTCGTCTGGCTTCGCTTATCTGTTCCAGCTCATCGATCCGTAAAAATACTGTATCCGCAATTTTTTCTGTTGAGATCAGAAACTTAAAATTCTGAGGTCCGGTTACCAGATCAAGTTCGTGATATGCGGGGACTTTGCGCCTGGGAATCCCGTCATCGTACGTGCTCATAACAGAATTTCGAATGACACAGCTGCGACATAACTGTCGATTGCCGCAGCCTCCGGGCTTACTGGCTTCAGCACATTGAAAAACTTCACCACCTAAACGCCCGGTTATCTCGACTCCGTTTTTGCCGACAATTTCTTTGCCTGCATGATTCGCCGTAACAATTCGTGCCTGCTGATCGACAACAAAGACAGGTTGTTGAAGCGAATTAAGAAAATCATCAAGTGGCTGTCCATAGCCTGCCATCACTTCCTCCAGGCATGAGCGACAGATTCCGTGACTGATCAGTTCCTTATTCTCTGGGGTTTCCTGCGGTGGAGCGATCTCTGCATGACAATGACTGCAAATTCGGTAAAGCATAATTTCATCCTTTTGATATTACGAGATGGCGGTCGCAGTGACCGCCACCTCGTACACTGCGCTACAGATTAAAATTTACCAAACTCATCATCCTCAAGCGAAATCTGCTGTTTCATGGCAAGTCTCATCTTGGGTTGAGATTGCCCCCAGTCCTGCCCTTGCATAGATCCTGATGACCGGGTTCCACCCTGTGGCTGGGTACGATTCAAGACAAATCGCTTGAGCATTTCCTGCATCTGCAGGGCCTGCCCTGACAGTTCTTCGGCAGCAGCTGCACTCTCTTCGGCGCTGGCCGTGTTCTGTTGTGTCACCTGGTCGATCTGAGACAGCCCCGTAGTGACCTGATTAATGCCTTGTGCCTGTTCGTTCGATGCGGCAGCAATCTCTTCAAGCAGGTCGGCGACTTTGTTCGTCCCCTGCATGATCTCCTTAAGAGCAACCGCGGTCTGCTGGGCCATCTGGGATCCTCGGTCGGTCAGGGACACAGAACCTTCGATCAACTGGGCCGTCTCTTCAGCAGCTTTGGCGCTGCGTGCCGCCAGATTACGAACCTCTTCGGCAACAACGGCAAACCCTTTACCATGCTGTCCGGCACGGGCGGCTTCAACAGCTGCATTGAGAGCCAGCAGGTTGGTCTGGAAGGCGATTTCGTCGATAACCTTGATGATTTTGCTGATATTTTGTCCGGCCAGGTTGATCTCTTCCATCGCCTGAACCATTTCGGTCATCTGCCGGTCACCTTTTTCAGCGGCCAGTTTCGATTCACTCGACAGCTGGTTGGCAGCGCTGGCGTTTTCCGCGTTGGTTCTGACCTGACCTGCCATCTGGTTCATAGAGGCGGTGACCTCCTCCAGAGAACTTGCTGATTCGGTTGCACCCTGAGACAGTGCCTGTGACGCATCAGAAACCTGACCTGAACCTGTTGCAATCTGTTCACCGGCAATCTGAATGTTACCGACCATATCTCTTAAGCCTTCAAGCATTGTCTTCAGGGCATTGCCAAGCTGATCGCTCGAAGAAGCAACCTGCACGTCATGGGTCAGATCACCGCGGGCTATCGCTTCTGCCAGTTCACTGCGCCCTTGCAGACTCTTGGCCATACCGACCAGGACCGAACCGAGTTCGGTGATTTCATCCTTGGCTCTATAGACCTTGCACTGACGGCAATCACTGAAGGTGCCGTTGGTCAGTTTGACACAGACCAGGTTCGGACCGAAGGTGCCGGTTTCAACCCAGCAGTGTCCTTCGCAACCATAGCTCGGGCAATCCTTCTGGCCACAGTTATTCAGACTTGAACAGTTGACTTTTTCGCCCATAGGCAGGTTCTGATCGCTAGTGTCGCCCTTGCCGTACTGGCCGACAACCGCAAAGGCCCGGTGCAGCGGCTTGGTAATGCTACGGGTAGTGGTATATGCCGTAGTTAAGCCAATAATAATGGCAACAATCAAACCAGTGATCATCGTATGGCTCGCTGAACTCAGCGACTCGACGGCTTCCTTGGCGATTCGCATGGTTCCTTCCATACCTGCAACAGCTACGCTACGAGATTCTGCGACGACAACATCACCAAGGGCCGTTCTCTGCTTGCCCAGATCACTATTCTGCAACCAGTAATCAAGGTAAGAATTCATGGCATCTTTGTATTCAAAAGCGGCTTTTTCAGTTTCTGCGATTCGTTGCTGATCAGCTTCCAGATAGGTAATTTTACGCAAATCATCAAACTTGCTCTTCATAACGTCAAAATTCTTGTTAGCATTTCGGATCAGTTCAGGATTTCTCTCGGCCTGAGATTTCCATGCGGCGATCCGGGTTTCATTGCCAACTTCGATGATGTCATTGACGAGAGTAATTGTCGGCTAAACCAAAAAGCATCTCTCGTTCACGATCCTTTGCCGGCAGTTCATTCAGCAGCAACAAATCGAAGGAGATCAGTCGTAATTTATCGGCCTGTAGCCAGTAACAAGTTTCATCAACGGATTTTGACCGCGTGATATCCAGACCCACCATATTCATCGTCTGCAGCATGGTACGTAATCTGTCATCTCTGGATTCAAAATAGAGAACTTTTCCCATACGCGCCCCCATGAAAATCAAATTAATTGAAATTTGTATTAATACATAATTTGTGCCAATTAATGTTTTGGTGCATAACAAATCGATATCATGTACATAATGCAAAAGGCCAAAATATTGACACGAGCTAATGGGTTGCAATAAATATTGCATAAATAGATGGGAAATATCTTATGTTACTGAATTTGTGATTTTTTTTAAAACCTGCAACTTTTCTTGCGATTGCAAGATAAGTTGCAGAGGGGGGGGTAAGAAGATATAAATATGGCACTAGGTTGAACTGCGTTTTTTGCCTGATCACCAACATATGACCGTCCGTAACCTCATCAGAAGCAAGTCTTAAAAATAAGCTCTGATCACGACGTATTCAGCAATCCGATGGCGATTCAGACTAAAAAATATTCGCAGTTATGTTCGACAAACATTAAGAGTCCCTCCCCTCCTCCCGTAAAATTGGACAAGCCAAAGGTAGAGATTTCGGCAAATACCTTACATACTGATGTGGAGAATCAGCTAACCTTTTCAAAAATTAACATTTCCTAAAAACAATTAAGTCATGTTAAAGTCTGTTGTCCCTTACAATTAAGTGTTTTCTCGAAAATATCCTGACTTGAACTCAGCGCTGTAAACTGTAAAGCCCCATCAAACCAAACCAGCCATTCGTGTGGAGACTGATAAGAAACGGTTCAGGAATGAAAAAGTTAAAACATAACACCCCTCTGGTTAAAGATGAGGCCTTGAAAAGCCAAGAGAGGCTTGAACGAATGGCCAATACCGTTCCAGTCATGCTCTATGACTCGGTCCTGGATTCAAATGGCACAAGTCGTTTTCTGTACGTGGCTCCAAAACCATGCCGTGAAATTCTCGAATTAGACCCCGATGAACTGATGAAGGACATGAGTTTGGTCTGGAAGCTAATTCATCCAGAGAATATCAAGCGCTTTCATCAAGAGGACCTGGTCGCGAACCAGTCAGGAGAAGTCTTTACCACGGAAGTTCGGATTATCACTCCATCAGGACATTTGAAATGGCTTCATATCCATTCCAAGCCTAATGCAGAAAAGGCTGGAGATCTTGTTATATGGACCGGCTATCTTCAGGATATCACGGCGCGTAAATTGGCAGAGGAGAGGCAGAAAGAGACGGAACAGAAGTTACAACTCATTATAGAGCACAGTACGAACCTTTTTTATATTCACTCGCCAGACAATGTTTTCACCTACATCAGTCCACAGTGTCATCAGTTTTTTGATTTTGAGCCAGAGGAGTCAATGTTTGAATGGACCGATCTAATAACCGACAACCCACTGAATGCGGAAGCTGTCGCATCGACACAGAGAGCCCTGAAAACAGGTCAGAGACAACCCTCTTATCAAGTAGAGTGCATAAGTAAAAATGGCAGAATCATCTGGGTCGAGGTCAACGAAGCACCGGTTCTTGAAAATGGTAAAGTCAAAGCAATAGCAGGCTCGCTGACAGATATCACTCAACGTAAACTTGTCGAAGAGGCATTAAGAGAAAGTGAGTTTTTCTTCAAAGAGTCACAGCGTGCTGCTTCGGTTGGGTCATTTAAGACAGATTTAGTCAGGGGTACCTGGGAGTCGTCAGAGGTTATGGATTCCATCTTCGGCATTGATCCGAAATTCAACCGAAACGTTCAAGAATGGCTTGACCTTGTTCATCCTGCAGACAGAGAGATGATGGAGCAATACCTAAAGAAGGACGTCATCGGGCAAGGGAGCCCCTTTTTCAAGGAGTACCGTATCAATCGTGCCAACGATGGCGAAATGCGATGGGTCATCGGATCAGGATCGCTGATATCTGAAAGTGAAAATGAGATGCTCATGATGGGCACACTTCTGGATATCACCGAAAAGAAACGGGAAGAGGAGGAAAAAGCGATACTGATAGCCCAACTCCAACAGTCCCAAAAGGTCGAAGCCCTGGGCCGTCTGGCCGGTGGAATAGCGCATGACTTCAACAATAAGTTGAGCATTATTCTCGGGCATATCGAACTCGCGCAGAGAAAAGTGGACCTCTCTCCGTCGCTCAAAAGGCATCTACTGCAAATTCAACAAGCTGCCGGGCAATCCGCAGACATTGTCCGCCAACTTCTTGCCTTTGCGCGTAGGCAGACCGCTTCCCTCCAAACACTGGATCTCAATGAGATAATACGGGGGACAATCAAGGTGCTGAGGCCACTGGTCGGAGAGGAAATCGAGGTGGACTGGATACCAGATGACCAACTATGGCCGGTCAAAATGGATCCTGCCCAGATCGATCAGATCCTTACAAATCTATGTATCAATGCTCGGGATGCCATTGATGGATTTGGTAGGATCACCATCGAGGTTCAAAATAAAAAATACGATACCTTAAAAAACGGGGAAGGAAAGGACTTTGTCCCTGGAGACTACGTTCAGCTCAATGTGAAAGACGATGGTGTTGGGATGTCTCAGCAAGATCTTGATGTCATTTTTGAACCTTTTTTTACGACCAAAGGCGTGGGCAAGGGAACCGGACTTGGTCTAGCAACGGTGTATGGTATCGTCAAGCAGAATGATGGGTATATAGAAGTATTGAGCGAATTAGGTCAAGGCACAACGTTCCAGATCTATTTGCCACGACATATAGGCAAAGAGGAACAGTTTTCAACCCGTGAGCATTTGCCACAGATTGAGCCTGGCAAGGAGACCATTCTTGTGGTTGAGGACGAATCGGAAATACTGAATGTAAATGTTCAGCTTCTTGAGATGCTGGGATACAGAGTTTTGGCAGCAAATAAACCAAGTGAGGCAATCCAATTAGCAGTAGAGCATCAGGGTGAGATTGATCTTATTATGACCGATGTCGTTATGCCAGAAATGAACGGCCGAGTACTGGCAAAGGAACTTCTTCAGCTCTTTCCAGATCTCAGGTGTCTCTTCATGTCAGGTTATACAGCCGACGTTATAGCCCATCACGGTGTCTTGGAAGAGGGAGTGCACTTCATACATAAACCGTTTTCATTGAACGATATTTCTGGAAAGTTAAGAGAGGTGTTTAAATCACCTTAGTCTTGAATTGAGGTAGGCGGGAAAATGTGGACACCAAATTGTTAACCTACTGGCTCACGGAGGTGTCCATTGGAACGAATCCCACGGCAATTTTCAAAACTACTATATTTGAAGTCTAAGAAATGTCCGTTTTGAGTCTTCAAATTTGAACCATTGATTGTTGTAATAACTCGGCCCCCAGATGTCCTTAAATTTTGAGAATTTTTGATGAACTGCCAATGGTTGTTGAGGTCAAAAATCACATTTGTCCCTTACTCCGAATTCATCATTTTGCTAATCCATAGTGGCATGTTATGGAACTCTCCTTCTCTTACGAGTGTCCAGAGAAGGGGACCGAGTTGATTCAGGCTGACTCTGCAGGCTTTTGGTTCTGCGAGTAACGCCGCTAGCGGCATCGTCGAGTCCAAGGCGGAATCAGGATCTTGAACTATGCCAAAACCACCATGGGTCACGACATCCTTGAGTCCAGCGGCCCCATCGGAATTTGCTCCTGTCAACACAACAGCCAGCAACTTTTTACCCACAACAGTCGCTGCTGAAGTAAATAGCAGATCAATAGCTGGTCGGCTGTGATGAACAGGTGCGCTCTGTGTCAACTTCAGCCGCAGCTTATCGTCTACTAGTAGATGAAAGTTCGGTGGAGCCAGATACACATGCCCCGGCCTGGGACACTCCCCGTCATTAGCGAATTGAACCGTCAGGCCGGTTTCGTTGTTTAACAATTCTGCAAGACAACTGCTTGTATTGGCAAGGAGATGCTGCACAATCAGAATCGGCACAGGAAAATCACTCGGCAGGGGGGCAAGTATTGTCTTTATCGCATCATAGCCACCATGCGACGCCCCGAAAACCACCATGTCGAAGTAATTTTTCTGTGCCATAGGTTTTAGGCTCTTAGCTTACGGTAAATTTTTTGCTCGGCATTAATCGTTTCAAAGTGCTCTGCCAATAAACTCAACTTAAGGGTCTCGTGACTTCCCAGGCAGAGAATGCCTCCCTCGACAAGGGAATCATAAAAGAGCTGCAAAACCCTCTCTTTCAGCTTTTTATTGAAATAAATCAAAACGTTTCGGCAAATCACCATATTCATCTCTCCAAAAGCATTGTCTCTGGTCAAATCGTGAAACGAAAAAAGGATTCTCTGCTTGAGATGTTGAGCTAAGGCTGCACCGGCATAGCGGGCATGATAATAATCTACAAATTGTTGTCTTCCACCAGCCTGTTGATAATTCATGACGTTCTTCTGCATTTGATCGAGAGGGAGTATTCCTTGTCTTGCCCGATCGAGAATGCTGCAGTTAAAATCCGTCCCGAACAGCATAGAACGTTCATCCAGGTTCTCTTCCAGAAGCATGATAGCCATTGAGTAGACCTCTTCGCCACTGGCACAGCCTGCGTGCCAGATTTTGAAATGCTCCAAGTCTCTCAACAGGGGGATGACCTGCTTGCGGAGGGCGAGGAAGAACTGAGGATCGCGGAACATTTCCGTAACATTGATCGAGAGGCCCCGAACCAGACGATCCGCCAGGTCTTTGTCATGAGTCATCTTCTGCTGCAGTTCTTCAATGCCAGCCAACCCCTCCTGGCCGATTAACTGCTTGACCCTGCGACAGGCCGAGTTCATGGCGTAATCTCGGAAATCAAACCCGTAACGTGCCTCCAATTCTGAAAACAGGCGTTGAATCGCTCGGAACTCTGGGTTGTTGCTCGTTGTATCCATACACGTCAAGATCAGCGATAAAGCCAGACCCTCATCATCGACAATAATTTATCCGCATCAACCGGCTTGGCCAGATAATCACTGGCTCCCGCGTCGATACACTTTATCCGGTCGCCTTTCATCGCTTTTGCCGTTAAGGCGATAATCGGCAGCTCACTAAAACGCTTCTGTGCTCGGATTCGTCGGCAGGCCTCATAACCATCCATCTCCGGCATCATGATATCCATCATCACGATGGACGTATCCGGTTGCTGATCAAGTTTTTCGAGCGCCTCAACTCCGTTTTTAGCCACAACGACCTGCATGTTTTGATCCTTCAGGATTGCTGACAGGGCGTAGACGTTTCGCATATCGTCATCGACCACCAAGACTTTGCGTCCCTCGAAAATGGCCTCGCGATTATGCAGCATCCTCAAGACCTGCTGTTTTTCCTCGGGAAGATTTTTCTCAACCCGGTGGAGAAACAAGGTGGTATCATCCAGCAACCTTTCTTCAGAGTGGGCGCTTTTGATAATCAGGCTTTGCGCGTAGCGTTCAAGCATTTCACGCTCTTTGGTATCAAGTTCTTTTCCCGTATAGACGACAACCGGGATGGTTCTCAGTTCTTTGCTCTCGCGCAAACGTTCCAGCAGTTGCAGGCCGCTCATATCGGGCAGACCATAGTCGAGGACAATACAATCAATCTTGTTCTCTTCGATCAACCGTAATGCCTCTGCGCCATTTTTTGCCACCAAGGTGGCAACATCGCCGTTACCAATCAGCTCCCGCAACACGGCCAGTTGACGCGGATCATCCTCAATCAGCAGCACCTGCTTCATCGACCGATTGATGATATCCTCAATCCGCTCAAGGGCTTGTTGCATCTCCGCACTGGATACAGGTTTAACTAAATACCCGGCAGCGCCTTTCTTCATGGCGTTACCTGTATAGTCGTCGACAGACATAAAATGGACAGGAATGTGCCTGGTTTTTGCGCCCCCTTTCAGCTGCCCCATCACCTGCCAACCGTCGATGCCGGGCAACTTGATATCGAGCATTATGCCACTCGGCTGATAGTAGTCGGCCAAGTATAATCCAGTTTGACCGTCAGTCGCGACCAACGCCTTGAAACCACGGTTTCGAACAAATTCAACGAGAATCCCTGCAAAGCGGACATCGTCTTCAATGATCAAGATCGATCGATCCTCCTTACTCAGGTTGTGACGGTCATCGGGAATGTCTGTATTTTCGATGTCTATTTTAGATGACAGCATATCTTTAGCAGCAACTTGAGTAGGCCCGGCCCCGCTTCCCTGATCTAATTTTCCTGAAGCCGTATCTACATAATAAATCATTGATTCCGGCAGGGATTCAGGCTGTTCGCCGACCGGTATGCAGAGACTGAAGGTGCTGCCAACGCCTTTTTGGCTCTGTAAATGGATTTCACCGCCAAGAAGATGGGTTAATTCCCGCGAAATCGACAATCCCAGGCCAGTTCCGCCGTATTTTCGGTTTGTTGTCCCGTCGGCCTGCTTGAAAGCCTCAAAAATCGCTTGAGTTTTGTCGTCGTCGATACCTGTTCCGGTATCTTGAACCGAAATTTCCAGATAATCATCCGTGAGGCCTGTCGCTGTCTGCGTGAGAGCTTTTTTCGGTTGTGTAAAATGCAGTTTAACAGAACCTTCAGAGGTAAACTTAAAGGCATTGGAAAGCAGATTCTTGATAATCTGGGATAGCTTTTGTTCATCCGTCTTGAGGCGATTTTGCGTGAATTCATTCTGAATTATGAATTCCAACCCCTTTTCCGCAGCGATTGGATTGAATATATTCCTAAAACCGGCAATAAGCTCGTTCAAATCAACACTTTCGATCTGAACATCCATCTGGCCGGCCTCAATTTTTGAAAGATCAAGGATATCGTTGATTAACTCAAGGAGATCCGTTCCGGCCTCGTAAATTGTCTGCGAAAACCCGACCTGCTTTTCGGAAAGATTTTTGCCCGGATTTTCTGACAACATTTTAGAGAGGATCAGCATGCTGTTCAGCGGGGTACGCAACTCATGAGACATGTTTGCCAGGAATTCAGATTTATACTGGTTGCTACTGGTTAATTCCTGAGCCTGCTTTTCCAGGTCGATCTGCGTTTGTTTCAACTCCTGGTTTTTGACCTCAATCTGATCGCGAGATTTTTTCAACTCAAGCGCCCGTGACTCCAACTCTTCGTTGGAGACACGCAATTCCTCCTGCTGGGTTTGCAACTTTTCGTTTTTTTCGACGAGTTCTACCTGCTTTTGACGCAGCATTTCTTCGGAGGCTTTCAGCGCACCGGCTTGTTCTTCCAGCAGGTTGTTGTTTGTCCGTAATTCCTCTTCCCGCGCCTGAAGCTCTTCCGCCTGTTCCTGGGTTTTAGTAAGGAGATCAAAAGTTTGTTGGCGTGAGAGTGCGGTCTGAGCCGAAATGGCGATGATCGGGGTGATCGATGTGAACAATGTTTTCTGCAATAAATCAAAAGGCTTCAGGGTCGCGAACTCCAGTACAACATGAATTTCGTTATCCCAGCTGCATGGCAGAATGGTGATAATGCCGGGTGGGGTTGCAAACAATCCGGAACTGATAAGCAGAGATTTTTCGGGGATGTCATGAATTTCCAGGATTTCCTTGTCGACCACGGCCTGGCCAACCAAGCCCTCCCCCAAGCCGAATTCAGCACTGGATTCGGAATTCTCATTGCATGCGTAACCGGCGATGTGTTGAATCCGTTTGTTGTGAACGGCATAAAATGCCCCAGCCGGTACATCAAGATGCTGGCACAAAAAGGAAATTGTGTTACGGGCCATTTGCGCTAGGCTTTGATCCCCCTGCAACTTTTCATTCAACCTGTTGGTTGTGTCCTGTAACCATTGGCGGTCATTTTCATTTTGCTTTGACAATTGCAAGTTTCGCAACATGGCGTTGAAGCCATTGACGAGATCCTTCAGTTCGTAACTTGCTTTAACATCCACTTTTTGCAGCAAGTTGCCTTGTCCAACGTGGGACAGGGCATCCGCTATCTGAACGACCGGATAAACGATTCGCCGGGTTGCCAATATGGCAAAAACAACCATCGTGAAAAAAGTGATAACGACCAGAATCAGGGTGATTCTGGCCAGCTGATCCGCTGCAGCCAGTGCCTCAGTTCGCGGGATTTCATTTATATAGGCCCAGTGTATACCGGCAATTTCGATCTCTTCATGCAGGCCAATAACCTCTTTACCCAAAGGGTCTGGATAGATCAGGACTGACTCCGCTTTTGGTTCCACGGAAGTCCCCTGGTGTTGGACATGCTCGCTCTGCGATAAAAGGGCCATTTTTGTTTTTACCGGTTGAGTAAGAAGAGGAATCTTATCCTCAAAAATCCCTGGACTACGCAGGGTCAGATCGGCTCCGAGAAGATATCGGTCTCCCGTGTGATCTCCACTGTGCTCATGGGCCAAAAGATGCTGTAATTGTTCGCCGGCCAATGCAAAGGCCATCAGACCAATCTTATCTCCCATTTCATCGATGATTGGAGAGGTAAGAAAACCAGACAGTCTATTGTCTTTTGGTGCGTAAAACTCCAGATCGGAAAAAGAGATGCGACCGGTTGTCAAAGAGTTCTTGGCCGCTTGGGAAAAACGGGTCTGTTTCAGGCTGCCGTGAAAAAGGTTTTGACCGAGATCCTTCCCCTTGCTGACAGAGAACAGGATATTCCCCGCTGAGTCGATCAGGTAGATATCACTGTAACCTGTTTCTCTCCAAAAAGAGGTCAAATCCGCGGCTCCAGCTAAATCATCGACTTCCTGGGCCCAGCGGTAGCTGGTCACGAACTCATCGGCAGACAGGCCGCTCTCAAAAAAATCATTTTCCAGCCGGGTGAGCAATTGGCTATTGCTCTGGCGCTCCGACTCCTGCTCCAAGGTCACTATGACACGATCAAAGCTTGCCTTGATGTGTTCAGCTTCAATCTCGGCCAGAACACGCAGGTACTGCTCTGCCTTTTGGTACAATTGACCGTAGGCTTCCTGATAGCTGATCCAGCTTATGACACAGAGGGGGATTAAGGAGGCGCACAAAAACCAGATAAGCACCTGTTTTGTCAATCCGGACTTCGGAAGATTGTGCAAATACTTTTTCATTGCGGCGCCTTTTATTCTGTCACTGGACCGTTAAAGCTTTCGTCAACTAACTGATCAAGATCAACTTTCTGCGCTAAAAATCCTGCCTCAAAGGACAGTTCCATGATGTTCAACATACTTTGTTTGGCATTCTCATCAATATTCAGGTTCAGATAGTTGATGGTATAAAGATCATCCCGCAGACTCTGGAGAATGGCGTCACGGCTATGGGCCGGTATATGGCGTTGAATCAGCGTGACAATCTCATCCAGGGGTTTTCCCCCTTGGCGGCGAGCTATTTCTATATCTTCTCCTGCGCGATGCAGGTAAGTGATAACCTCCGCTAAAGCAGCACGCTTGTTGCGGATTGTTTCGTTTTTGGCGATAGCGATACATTCAACATGCCCCTTGTCGTGATTCATAACATCTTTCGAATACCAGGCAATACGGCCGTTGTTGGCACTTTCACTCAATTCGGGCCAGGGAAGGGACTGTTCGAAGGCCGCCGCTCTGGCACGAGCATCCTGCTTTTTCAAAAAGGTGAGTGCATTTGGCGGCTTGACGATCTCAAGCAAAACGTCAATATTGTCCGATCGTTGGAACCCGAAGCTTAATCCTTGATCTCGCAGGTATTTATAGAGAATCGCAGAATGGGTGGACAACTTGGACGGTATTGCGATTCGTACTGGCTCCTCATGGTTTTGCTTGTAGCTACGAATGGCTGAGGCCAGCTTGGCGTCGGGCAAGCGTGATCTTTTATCGCTGGGTAATTGCAGCTCTTTCAACAACGTGAGATTAATCGCCATAGCATTACCGTCGCGATGAACCAGGCTCACCCACTTGAAGGTCGGTGTCTGCGCAAACATATCCAGAACCATTGGCGCAACATTGAATGCGACATCGATGCTTGAATCATAGAGGAAGGCCACCCTGACCAATTCCGGTCCGGGGAGAATTTTGAAATGGAAATCGGCTTCCTGCATCTGGTCACGATATCTCTCGTAAGCGACAATAGCGGCATAATGATCAGCGAGTGGTAAGCCGACCGCCGTTATCGGGACTTTGCCTGCGACAACCGATACACAAGAGATGAGTAAGAGAAAAGAAACAGCGGCAATCAGGCTTAAAAATCGAGACATGAGCATTCCTCACCGGAATTCAATCCGCGAATCAGCAGCCGTTATCGCAAATGCGATTCCGGCCAGATAATTTTGCATGGTAAAGTCGGCCGTCGGCGCAGATCAGCAGATTTTTCGGAGTCTGTATTTCCAGTTCGAGTAACTCGGCTATACCGCCGCTCAGTGTGATAGATAGCTGTCCGCCGTCATAGTTGAATGGACGTTCCGCGATGTTTTGGCGAATTCGTTCACAAACGTCTGCTGCCGACAGGCGGTCCGTATTGGGCAGGAGAATGGCGAATTCTTCCCCGCCATAACGAAAAACCGCATCAGAAGTTCGAACAGACGCTGCCAGAACCTGTGCGAGCTGCACCAGGACCCTGTCGCCAACGTCGTGGCCGTAGTTGTCATTGATCGACTTAAAGTGATCGATATCGAGCATCGCAAGTGTCAAAGGGACATTGTTCCGGATTGAAAAGGCCACTGCTTTTTCAATCATCTCATCAAACCAGCGCCGCTGGTACATGCCGGTCAGATGATCGTGGATAGCTAACTGGCGAAGCTCTTCCTGCTGTGTCAGGATCGTCTGATTTGCCGCTTCCAGCTCGGCGACAGTCTCTCTTAGCCTGGCGTTCTTTTCCCACAACTTAATGAATATGCTGATCTTACTCAGTAAGATAGAAGGTTCGACAGGCTTGTACAGATAATCGACTGCGCCCGATTCATACCCTTTAAAGACATGGCTCTTTTCCTTATTAATGGCCGTGACAAAAATAATGGGGATATCCTGGGTATCCGGATTCTGACGCATCAACTCCGCGACTTCATAGCCGTCCATATCCGGCATTTGCACATCCAACAGAACCAGAGCAAATGTGTGTTCCAACATTAGTGCCAGCGCTTCATTTCCCGAAGTCGCAGTAAACAGCTTTGCTCCACAACGCTCCAGTACCGCTTCGAGGGCAATCAAGTTGGCTTTTTTGTCATCAACCAGTAATATCTGCGATAGAAGCAAATCGTTCACTTATACTCTTCTTTAGTTTTTTCGAACCAGGCCTCCCCACCATACATTTCTTCAGCGCATTTTAAGCATAGGCTGTGAGTCATTTCAATGTCACTATGTTCAAGTAGGTAGTCTTCCAGGCGTTGCCAAAAACCTTGATCATCTCTGATGCTTTTGCATTTCGAACAGATCGGGATGATGCCGCGCAATGTTTTCACTTCCGATAACGCTTCTTGCAGTTGAAGAATGATTTTGCTTTTTTCTTCTTCAGCCTGGTGACGCAAGCGAATCTCGTTGAGCAGCTCTTCTTTTTTCGGTCAAGTTGGATAAAGACAGAAACCTTGCTTTTCAGGATTTTGTCATCGATCGGCTTGAAAATGTAATCGACCGCTCCAGACTCGTACCCCTTGAAGACGTGCATCTTCTCCTTGTTGATTGCTGTGACAAAAATAATGGGGATATCTTGGGTATCAGGGTTCTGTCGCATCAATTCCGCAACTTCATAACCATCCATGCCTGGCATTTGTACATCCAGTAGAACCAGTGCAAACTTCTCTTCCAGCATCAGCGCTAGCGCTTCATTTCCCGAAGTCGCAGTAAACAGCATTGCTCCACAATTTTCCAGTATTGCTTCAAAGGCGATCAGGTTGGCTTTCTTGTCATCAACCAGCAATATTTTCGACATGCTGAAGCTCCCAAGGTGGAAAATATAGAATCTAAAGCAGGCACAATAACATTAAAAAGTATATATTGGCACCCACTAAGTTTACTGAACGAGAAAAAGCATATCTCAAAAGTCATAAATTTCATGATGAATTCTGCTATTGACATGTGTGGAGCTTTAAAATATTCTAAGATTCGTCTTGATGGACGTAAACCCCGATACGCTTTCCCCTCCAGTGTATCGGGGTTTTTCTCTTTAGTGAAAATATGGAATCCCCCAGTTTTGCCGGGGGACTCAAAAAGTTCTACTTTTGCGGGAGTATGATTAACCCGAGCGCATGGTTCTAAGTTTTTGACTTTGTGATTGCGTTAAAGCCCCTTTGAGGGGCTAGCAATCACCCAATGCCCCAGTTTGACTGGGGGATATTTACCTTCAAATCTTAGAACTTCTGGAAGAGAAAATATTGACCAATAAATAACTGCTAATATTTTAAAATGAACTATATTACAATGATCCGAGAAATGTCTAATGCTGGGGCCAGCAAAAAAAAATCAATCGATTTTTAAAGAAGAGAACTGCATCACGTTCTCGGAAAGCTGGACGGTTTTTTAGGCTGAATCTTATGACTCTGAAGTTGATTCGTTGGGCTAATTTTGCGTATAGAGCTATTGTTTCCCTTTGATCTTTTCGAGTTCTTTTTGGCCACATTCAGGGCAATATCCGTGAGAGAACTTCGTATCATTATGCTGTCGAAAGTAATCTTCAAGCCTGCTCCAGTAGCCTTTGTCATCACGGATTTTTTTACATATAGAGCAGATCGGCAAAATCTCTTGCAACTGCTGAATTTCAGCTTCAGCTCGAAGCTGCTCGGTAATATCCCGAATGGCCGAAACTCTGACATTTCTCCCTTGAAGGTTATAAGAGCCGGCATGGACTTCGACATTGACGTTATGCCCTTCCTTTGTTAATAGAACTGATTCATATGTATCTTCGAACTGTGTTGAAATATTTTTCGTTACCGTCTTCCTATGCTCTGGGACAACAACGCTTGTAACGGGAAGACCCTGCAGTTCCTCAATACTGAGCTCAACCATTTCTGCAAACCTGTTGTTCGCATCGATGATTCTTGCGTTTTCAGAAAAAACGATCCCTTCGAAAGCAACATTGTAAAAGCTTTGAAACCTTGCTTCGCTCTGTTGAAGTTTGAGGTTAGACCTTTCCAAATTTAGGGCGGTCTCATGCAAATTATTCCTGTTTCGTCGGCCGGGGAGAGAGATTAATCCAATGGTCAACGAAACATATCCGCCGATAAGAATAAACATCATGATGACTGTGACAAAGTTCGGGGACAGAAAGTACTGGGTCTGAGGGGTTCCGATGCCAATGAGTGTCAAAACAATTCTGGTCAGGAAAAAAATGGATATAATCAAGCTGGAGTATCCAGCTGAAATACTACTCATTTTCAGACCGGTTTCGGTTCTTTCTAACAGCAGGTAGAAACAACGAAAAGATGCAATACACAGCAGGATCGAAATGATCAGTATCCTGTTGATTAAATCGGGAAGCACATAAGTGTAATACAGAAACGTACTAAACAAAACCAGAACAGGGGCTATTTCCCAGGCTATCCCTTTTTTCAGGTAAAAGAACCTTCGTAGTCCCGTGCTGAACAAAGACCAGCCTAAAATGAACAATGTGTTCGCGAGTACAATAGAAATGAAAGATGGCAATAAGCCGCGAAACACGAAAAGGAAAGAGCCACATGCCGTAGCCAACATGGCCAGAGCCCACCAACCGGCACTTTTTTCTGCACGGTTATAAAACCAATACATGGACAGGTTAAAGGTAAGCACTGCACAGACAATGGACCAGACTGCGAACAGGGTCCTGACATCAAGCAGTTGAATCATAATACCGCACCTGGTAAAAAGTATTGGAATAGCGACTGTCGCACAAAAATTTTGATACTGGATATTATCCAACACCCAAAAGCATACAATTGTCAACGAGCATCTGTACACTACTATGCATTGCAGAAGCTGTTGGCGAGACAGAGTTGCGAATAAATAATTCTTTGATTTTACTCTGATATGAGTGAAAGACATTTGACTGGGATTGCCAAAAAAGTAATTTTTAGAAACTACCTGTATTGATGAAACCCCAGCCCCAGTTTCTTCTAATGTGTTTTACAGATTTCTGAAAGACCGCTTTTCCCAGCCAATTTCTGTCAAATATCTAACAACAGAAACAAGCAAAAAATATCGTACTAGTGAGTAGCCCATGGAATATCGATAATTCTGATAACAACAACGGTCGATCAGCCTGAGCAATCCTGTATTGTTTGTTTAAGTTCTGAAAAACGATAAGGTTTGACAACTCTTCCGGCAAAGCCATACTCGGCAAAATTGGCCATAACGGGATCATTTGCATAGCCGCTGGAGACGATAATTCTAGCGTCTTCATCAAGCGCCTGAATGGCCCTTGCCGTTTCTAGCCCACCGATATCTCCCGGCAGGGTCAGATCGGTAATGACGATGTCGTAAGGGGCATCACTAAGTGCATCTGAATAGAACTGAATGGCTTCTTGGCTTCGCTCAGCATAAGTTATGGAATGATCCATTTCTTCGAGCATGCTTCCCAGCATCTGGCGAATCATCTCTTCATCGTCTAGAATTAGAATCTTTAACTTCTGCTGAGGCCCATTCTCAGCAACTTCAGGAGAAGAGGAAATCATTTTTTCAGCCGTGACTGTCGGCAACATAATCGTGAATGTCGTACCAAGTCCAGTAACGGAATCGACATTTATCTGCCCCTTGTGCTTGCTGATAATTGAATAGCAAGTTGCTAGTCCCAGTCCACTCCCTTCTGCTTTTGTCGTGAAGTAAGGATCGAAAATCTTATCCAGAAGTTCTGGATCGATGCCTTCACCCTGATCCTGTACCTGCAGGCGAACCCAGTTGTGATTTTCCAGTGATAGATTTTCCGCATTTATCGTGATCTTCCCTCCTTCGGGCATAGCCTGTTTTGCATTAATCACCAGATTACTGATCACCTGACTCAACTGCCCCTTATCCGCATCGACCATCCATAAGTCCGGCTCGATCTGCAATGACAGTCTCACATTGCTCCCGCGAAGACTAAAACGAGCTGTCTCATCAATCAACTCCGCCAGCGACAGTGCTTCCTTGATGGGATCTCCGCCCTTGGCGAAGGTCAATAACTGTTTTGTCAGGCTCGTTGCCCGCTCCATCGCATTGCAGGCGGACTCAATATATTTATAGGCATCGTCTTCGCTCTTCAGGTATCTTTTCGCCATTTCAATATTGCCGAAAAGGCCGGCCAGCAGGTTATTGAAGTCATGAGCAATCCCTCCGGCCAGGACGCCGATCGATTCCAGTTTGCGCAGCCTCAGAATTTCGTCTTCAGCTTTTTTGCGCTCAGTCAGATCAACAATGATTCCGCGCATTCCAACCATCTTGCTAACGGAAAGCATAACCACACTGTGAAACAGCGCTGGAAAGACTGAGCCGTCTTTTGTGATACAACGATATTCACTGCGCCCATGCGCTTCGCCAGTCATAATCTGCTGGATATTTTGTGCTGCTCGCGGCAAGTCCTCTGGAACGACAAGATTTTTGATCAGCAAACCAGCCTTGATGTCGTTTTCGTCGTAACCAAACAGGTCATGGGCTCTCTGATTGGCATAGGTGATCATCAGATTATCATCAGCCTCATAGACGGCCTCGGGAAGAAGTTCCGCCAACTCCCTGAATCGCGATTCGCTTCTTCTCAAGGTTTCCATTGCGCTGACTTTGTCGCGCAGGACAGTGTTGGCGCTTTCTGCTATCTGGGCCAATTCAGAATAATGAATCTCTTCTCTGTTGATTTCCTGGTCTTCATTCGCAACTTTGCCAAATGCTGCAACAATAGATGTCAAATCTTTGTTAATTTTCTTGTTATAAAAACACTACTGTCCGGTTAATAGCTGAATAAATCCAGCTGGTTACTGTTAGGGAGGTCTTGAATTTGCTTGAGAGCATCGGCAACCAGTGAAGAAATGGGCTTTTTCTCAAACAAATTGACCTCTAGAATCTGTAAAAAAGTGTAGAGCTCGCATGGAATTTTGAGCTTTTTCTTCGCAATGACAACCAGAAGATAAATGCTCAGTGCGACCCATATCTGGCTCTTCACAGCGTTGATCGATGTTCCGTGAAACGATTTGATCCGCAGGTGTTGTTTGACCCACTTGAAAAATAGTTCCACCTGCCAGCGCTGCTTATAGACTTCGGCAACAGTCGTTGCTGAAATCGCAAAATTGTTGGTCAAAAAGACCAGATGTTTGTTCCGATCTTTGTCAACATAACTGATCCGACGGAGCTTTTCCGGATAGTCCTTTTTCGATTTGGGAGTGACCAGGACTATCGTCTGGTCTGCTTTGATCCCGGCTGACTTCTCTTTGGCTGCGGAATAAAGTCGCCTGTAGCGCAAATTGTCTTTTGCCCTGATGACGAAGAAACCTCCTTGCTGATGCAACGTATAGAGTCGCGAGAAGTCGGTATAGGCCTTGTCCATGGTGTAAATGGCATTCTCGGTTACCGGCAGAGAATCAAGCATTCGGACGTCATGTACTTTGCCTGTCGTGACGGCGACGTAAGTCGGGATGGTGCCTCGCAGATCAAGCAGAGTATGCATCTTAACCGCCGACTTCGTCGTTTTGTATCCAGCCCACGGGAACAGGGACAGGCACAGATCGATGGTCGTTGAATCGAAAGCATACAGTGGCTGACCGAGCTCCAGGGCAAACGGTTCGTCACAGTAAAGACGCTGCGCCATGCGAATCAGGACATGGCCGAAGTCTTGAAAGATGCGCCAGTCTCTTCGCTCACTGCTATCAGCCAGAGTTGAGCGGGACACAGAACCACGAAAGCCGATGTGATAAAGCTTCTCGCGGTGAGAGTTCAAACAGGTTTCAATATCGCGCAAGCTTTCACGGCCAGCCATCTGGGCATAGGCAAGGCACAGAAATTGATCGAATGTCGAAAACTTTCTGGCCCGATAATCACCACGGTAGCGGCGAACGCACAGATTGAAATCGTGACGTGGCAGAAACTGCAGCAGTTGCCTGAAAACGGTTTGGCCTGAATTCATCGATACCTCCTGCGTTGATGGAAGGTATCTCCCCATATTCGTGGGGTGAATTCAAATCGAAAACGGAACAGTTATGTCAAAGAACAATTATTATCAACAACTTACAACGTTGTCTGATTTTTTAACCGGACAGTAGTGTTATAAAAATTGAAAAACACGATCAGCAGGGCGGAAATTCCAAGCGTCAGTAAAATACTGGTTAAAATTGAGGTTATTCTGTTTTTGAAGATTTCATTTTCGAGCACAACTATACTTTTTTCAACATCGTCCAGATAAACCCCGGCACCAACTAACCAGTTCAGTTCGGGCAGACCGTAAATGAACGATGCTTTGGGGAAATTCTGGTCAGGAGCAGAAGGTTTGTTGAAACTGTAATAGATGTAATCACCATCAGGTTTCAACGCTGCCTGATGCTCCAGGTTAAAAATAGCCCTCATTTTTTCCGGTTCCTTGTCGTATACCTCCCAGAGTTTTCTTTCGCCGGAAAACCTTTCCCCACTTGAAACCAAAGCATTCCCATCAAGGGTATTGATAAAAATATATCCATCGCTACCAAAGCGAATCTTTGCAATAGCAGACAACAGCTTATTGGTTATCTGGTGCTCAATATCCTCATAATAAAGACCGGTACCGATGACGCAGTTCAGCGGAGGGAAATACTTGATATACGAGATCTTTTGGTGATTTTCCCCGCGACTCTTCGGTCTCGACCAAAGGTATTCATAAAAGTCTTCACCATCGTTGCGGGCAATATCAATCATCTCCCGGATAATAAACCGACCTTCTTTATCCTGCAGATCAATCATGTTTGTTCCTTCGAACCGGGGCCGATCTGCAAATAGAATTTCTAGACCCTCAAGAGTGGTCATAAAATAGTAACCGAGATCTTCATTGCCATAACGAATCGGTCGCAAGGCGTCGACGATCATCTCTTGGATTTCGGGTAATGGCCTGCTATCTCGGTATTTCAGAAAGATGTGATTCGCAATTGAATAAGCCTCATAGGTTCTGTTCTTTACTTCCTCTCGGGCTTGCTCAACGGTATGTGATCGCTGCTCATCGACAAGTCCGACAACCCTCATAACCTCGCGTTGGATCTTCTCTTTCTGCAATGCAATATAATCGGAGCGGGTCAGAGCGGCATGCGTTAGAAAAACATGACTGTAGATCAGTGTCTGAATAATGATAATGACCGTCGCAAGAAGAATAAGAGCGAAAATGGTGGTCGTTTTGAATGTGCCGGTTAGTGTGGTGTGTTTTTTCGCCATGGCGTTGAATCCACCTGCCTTGTAATTGTATGAAACGAAATTGCTGTTAAATCACTACAATTGTTGCTAACTACTCAAAATACGCAATGAATTTAATTTTATTTTTTTTGCAAGGAAGGATTACATTCGGAAGTTCTGGCATAGCGACCAGAAAAACCGCCAGAAATGCTCCGACGGCTTTTTTGCAAAAGTACCCCGATATATGAAATTCTGGGGATCGGAGCGAAAATTCTATCGCAAAAGAGAAATATCGAATTTTGAAAGGACGATGTGCCACAGACGCCATACCTCCCCTCAAAAAAATGCAATTCCCTATCAGGTAGCCTACCTGAATGACGTCTTAAATGTTGTCCAATCTTACCCACTCGACAAAAATAATAATGTCGCAACCAACATCTCCGTCTTTTTTTTACTCACTCTTTGAGTCTACACAACAGGCATTTATCTTCAATATAATAGACATTAAATGTAATTTTTTGAGATAATTAATTTATTTTTCCTCATTCTTCCTATAAGATACTCTCGTTCGAAGAAAGATGCTCGTCATGCCGGTTTATGGCAATTAATTTTCGGCAACACAAGAGGACAAGCGTGGATATCAATTCCGAAGAATTACTAAAAGAGTTTGTAGCGGAGAGTAATGAAAATCTCAGCTCCATAGAGCAGACGTTATTGGGGTTGGAGACAGACAGATCTTCGGACGCAATTGATGAAATTTTCCGGGCGATTCATTCAGTCAAGGGGGCGGCGGGTTTTTTTCAGCTCCTCAACATCGAAAGGGTCGGCCACAACACTGAAACATTATTGGAGAAAATAAGAAACAACGAAATAACGATCAATGCCGATGTCATCGATATCCTTTTTCGGGCACGGGATACCATGGCAAGCATGCTCTTCCCTCCTGATTTTGGCAGTAACCTGAATGTTGATGACCTAGTCGCTGAACTCCAAAACGCTCAGTCCGGTTATGCATACACGGACCAGAGTGCCCCGGAGGAGGACACGCCCGCAGGTAGTAACACTCTAGTAGATAACAACACGCCAGCAGTCAACGAAGCGGAAATAGAGACAACGGATAAAGAAGATATCCCCACTTCTTTTCCCAAGGACTTGGAAGAGGATGATGTCAAGTCCGGCATTGTGACGAAGGAAAAATCACTTCCAGTAGCCCCTCTGCCTGATGCTGAAAAAAGTACCATACGTATCGGTGTGGATGTCTTGGACGAAATGCTAGAACTGATCGGCGAAGTTGTCCTGGGACGCAATCAATTTCTGACTATCTACGAAAAGGACAAATCATTCCTGACCCTCTCCCAAGGCATTACCAAACTGCATCAGCATGTCATCCAGATCCGGATGCAACCCATCGGGAACCTGTTCAATAAGTACAAGAGGACTGTCCGTGACCTGTCCAGAGAACTCGGCAAAAAGATTGAGCTGCACATTGACGGCGGCGAATTGGAGTTGGACCGGACTATCCTGGAAGCATTTTCAGACCCGCTGACCCACCTTGTTCGCAATGCGGTCGATCACGGCATAGAAAAACCGGAAGTCCGCTCCAATGCCGGTAAGGGGATCCTAGGCAATCTATTCCTTCGAGCCCGCCATGAGAGCGGACAGATCCTGATCGAGGTAGAGGACGACGGCAAAGGCATTCACCCTGATGTGATCCGAGCCAAAGCCATAGAAAAAAATGTCGTCAGCGAAGCAGAAGCAGAACTTCTCTCAGACAAGGATATTATCCAGTATATTTTCCATCCCGGTTTTTCCACCAAAGAGCAGCCCACAAAACTGTCCGGCAGGGGTGTCGGCATGGATGTCGTGCGCAACAACCTGGAAAAGATCGGCTGTATGGTGGATATCTCCACCAACCCCGGTAAAGGCACCCTGATCCAGGCCCGCATTCCCCTGACCCAGGCCATTGTCAATTCGTCCGTTATTGCCGGGCTGATCATAAACATTGGATCTTACACCCTGGCTATTCCGCAGGTTGCTGTCAATGAGGTCATCAAGTTGTCGCCGGAAGTGGAAATGCAACAGATTTCAAGAATCAACGGCCAGGAGGTTTTTAAACTGAGAGACAAATTGATCCCCCTGGTTCATCTGGAAGATATTCTCGAGATTCCCAGAACCTACATCGCCGGTGATGGCCACAATGCTGTCGACCGGAGAAAGTCATTCGTGGATCGCCGCTCAGAACAGTCCCGCAGGGAAAATGATCGCTATGAAAACCAACGGACCGGAGGAGACAGACGCAAGAAGAGCTTTATTTTTATCGTGCTTCAGTTCAAGCAAAACTATTTTGGCGTGCTAGTCGACCAGATTACCGGGAAGGAGGAAATTGTTGTCAAGCGATTGCCCCAGTTAATCAAGCATAGAAAAGTTTTTGCAGGAAGCACCATTCTCGGTAACGGCAAGGTTGCCTTGATCCTCGACATCAATGGTCTGGTGGAAAAAGCCGGCCTGAACTTTGCCCGTCAGCAGGAGACCATTCATCAGTCTGCCAGAAGGCTGGTAGAGGATGAAAAGCAGCAAGTTGTGGTCTTCAGCTATGCTCCTGAAGAATACTTCGCCGTTCCGGTAAACCTGTTGTCGGAAATCGACAAATTTAAACTAAAAGATGTAAAAAAAGTCGGCAACCGGGAGTTTATTCACCGGCACGGGATTTCCATGCCAATGCTGCGGCTGGACAAAACCCTGGATGTCTCTCCTCTGGAAGAGACGAAAGATGAGTTGATTATCATCGTTCCTTCCAGGATAAAATACCCTACCGGAATCATCGGCAGCAGCATTATCACCCACATTGAGCTCACTGAAAATCTGAATACAAAAGAGGCCGATGAAAATGGGATCATGGGAACCTTCTTCTACAATGGTGAACTGATAACCTTGCTGGATATCTATACGCTGCTGCAGAAGTTCGACCCCAAGCGCTATCAGCGCGATTTGACCTGTGACGTTGAGCAATGCCGCATTCTGCTGGCCGAAGATCAGGTTTTTTTCAGGCAACTCATCGTCCAGTATTTCAAATCCTACGGGGTCAAAAATATCACTGTCTGTAAAAACGGAGAAGAAGCACTGCACGCCTTGAATGCTAAGCCCGATGAGTTTGACGTCGTTGTTTCAGATATTGAGATGCCTGTTATGGACGGCTTCCAACTGGTTTCAACGATTAAAACAGATCCAAAGCTTCGCGATATTCCCGTTATGGCATTAACCTCCCTGCACAGTGAAGAGAACATCAAAAAAGGAATGGATGCAGGATTTGATGCCTACGAAGTCAAACTGGACAAGGATCGGGTTCTTCATCAGATCAGCGAACTTTATGAAACAAGCAAGGCAAAAGCGAGGAACGTGTGATGAAATACGTGACCTTTTATATTGCTGACGATCTTTTCGGTATCCCTATCTACCTGGTTCAGGAGATTGCCCGCCAGACCCTGGTCTATCCGATCCCGGGCCATGATGCGAGGATCGAGGGGCTGATGAATCTACGCGGCAGAACGACTCCGGTGATCAACCTAAAACGCTGCCTGTTCAAAACCGACACAAAGGCCCAGTCATCAGAACTCCGTAAAAAGATGATCATCCTGGAGAATCAGGACGGTTTGCCTCAGGAGGCGCTGGATATGGGCCTGAATATCGGCGATGAGCAGGTTGTCCTGTTGATCGACAATGTCTATAAAATTATCGACGGCGAATTGGAATCCTTCTACCCGCCGCCGGCCCATGTAAACGAAACATATATTGAGGGAGTCATGAAAAGTGGCGAGGACCTGATCTCTCTTTTATCTATTCCTAAACTCATCATAGACCTTGTCACCTATATGGAGGATGCAAACCATGGCAGCTGATATCGGAACGGCAAAAAGCTTCAGTATTTTCGATCCGTCGATTCGATTCGAGCATCGGGAGTTCTATGAAAAAATTGTCAGCGAATTGAATGGCATTTTTCCCGTCTGTAATCAGGGCGAATCTACTGCGGTGGAAATCAGTGCCAATGCCACTGAGCAGGAGCAGATCACCGAACTGATGAAACGGGTTGAAAATTTTTCACGGGAACTGCTGGATGTCACCAAAAAACTTTTTGACCAGTACTATGTAGCCAAAGAGGAACTGCAGGCATCCATCCTTCACACAACGGCTTACAATAAAATCAATACCCTTGACAGGAACCTGCTGGAGCGGACCTGTGACGTCAGGTGGTGGGCCCTGGAAACGGCATTCAGCAACTGTATCCAAGCTTATCAGGAGACAAAAAAGGAGGCCGCTGATATCCCGGCACTGCTGGATGAGCTTTATGAACAAGAGAGAGGTCCGGACGCTGAGGCAACAGCAGAAACGGCGGATGAAATACCAATAGGCGTAAGGCTGAAAGAGATAAAGAACCAACTTGAGAATTTTCCCTGCTTGCTGAAACAAGATGCCCTGGACGAGTTTATTGTCGAGTTTAAAGCACTCATTGACCAGACAGGCAATGATACAGCTGTCGGGGAAAACTTGCTGAACTTCCAACAGAGCCTCACTCAACTCGTTTCCAAAAGGGACTTTGCCTGCTACCGGCTGGAGGATATCAACAACTCATACACCCTTTACCGGGACCTGGTTATCGCGGATTCCGAAGGGGTAATCATCGCCACTGCCAACAGCGAACGGCGACCCAGCGTTTTAGGTATGTCGGTGAATGATGAGAACTGGTTTATCGAGGCCCTTGCCACGAAAAACGGTACCGAATACTTTGCCCAGGATATCAATCAGTCACAGGTTGAAGACCAGCGGTCCCTGGTCTACTCCACCGCTGTCAGGGAAAACAGTGATGAAAACGGCAATGTCATGGGAGCTATGGGGGTCTTTTTTGACTTTCAGGGAGAGGCCAAGATAATTCTTGAAGAATGCATGCCGCTGGATGCGGAGAGAAATATCCTGGACGGTTGCTATTCCATGTTCACCAACTGTAACGGAAAGATCATAGCATCAACCGATGAAAATATTCTCGAAGTCGGGGAAAATGTTCATATCCCCAAAAAGAATAGGATACTCAGCGACGGTGGCAGCATGAATAGCTATCTGGTTTTCGAGGGGATCGATTCTGCTGTCTTCTCTGCACGGACAGACGGCTACCTCGATTATCGGGGACTGGGTTGGAGTTCCCACGTCATTATCCCCAAGTCCCATATTTTCAAAAACGACTCGGATGCCGATATCTATAATATCAGTGCTGAGGAGTTATTGAACTCAAAGATTATCCCGGATATCAATAAACAGACCTACCGCAAGGTTCAAGATGATAAAGAGTCGATCCAGCTGATTTCCTTAAACGGTATTGTTTTCGCCTCAAAACTGGGCAAACGGGGCGGCGCCCTGGGGCCGATATTCAATCAGATCACCAGATCCGGCGATTACGTCACCTCCCGTATGGAGGACCTGCTCAAAGAGATGGCCAACGGAGAGTTGCGCCTGAACCTGAAGGCGCTGGAGAATTTTTCTAAACAGGCTATTGATCTCATCGACAGGAACCTGTTCGAACGCTCTGCAGACATCAGATGGTGGGCGACAGACGAATATTTCTGGACTGCGCTGCAGAACCCTAGCGAAGAAAATTTTATCAAGGCTGGAAATCGGCTGAAAGTCATCAACGGTAGCTATACCATGTATCGGAATCTGATCTTATCTGATGCCAACGGCGATATCCGTGCCTGTTCCAGAACGGAATTGAAAAACGAGCTTTCCAAGATCAATGTCTCCGACCAGAGCTGGTTTCAGATGGGGATGCGAACCACCCTTTCAAGCGAATACGCGGTTCAGGATGTGGCTGATTCCAATCTGGAAAAAAACAAGGAACGTTCGCTGATCTATTCCGGCGGTGTCAGAAAAAACGGTGACCGCGAGGGAGACACCATCGGTGTTTTAGGTATTCTATTTGACTGGGATACGGAGGCCAGAAAAATTCTTCAGACCTGCCTGCCAAAGGACCAGACGGGAATGATCATCGAGGGCAGCGTCGCGATATATACCGATGATAGCTCCGCAATTATAGAAACAACCGACACAGAGAATTTTCCAGTAGGGATTAAACTGGACCTGCCGTCCCAGATCTATGATCTGAAGGCCGGGGATACCGTTTCCGGCGTATTGGAATGCCAGGGAAAAAGGTACCTGTTTGGTTCTTCAAGAACCAAAGGCTATCGTGAATATGAAGGATTGGATTGGTTTGCTCATGTACTGAGACCCATTTTCTGATCGATATATTGCTATGGAACCTAATGTTAAAAAGAACATCTTGATTATCGAAAACAACAAGACCATTTCCAATATCATGAAAAAAGCGCTCATGGAGGATATGAGCGTCGAGGTTTTTCAGGCGTTTTCATGGGATGAAGTCAAAGCTCTGCTTGATGAGAAAACGGATTTCTTTGTCGCAGTTATGGGGGTCATCCTGAAAGACACGTCCCGAGGGGAGATTGCTGACTACATCATGTCCAAGGGCATTCCGTCAATAGTCCTGACTGGAACCTTTGATGAACAGCTGCGCTCAGATCTGCTCTCGAAAAATGTAATTGATTATGTCCTCAAGCAGGGCATGGAATGTATCGACCATATAAAAAGTCTCATCACCCGTCTGTACATGAATCAGCAGATCAAGGCCCTTGTAGTCGATGATTCGAGGGTTCTCAGATCTCATTACAAAAATTTGTTGACCAATCATCAATACCAGGTCATCGAAGCGGTAGACGGCGAAGATGCCTTGGAAAAGCTTGCCGAGCATAAGGATGTTAAGCTGGTGATAACAGATTATCATATGCCACGTATGGACGGTTCTGAACTAGTTCAACGGATCCGGCATAAATACAATAATAACGAGATGATAATCATCGGCATTTCCGCCCAGGGCAACGCTCTCCTGCCGGCCAGATTCCTGAAAACGGGAGCAAACGATTTCCTTAAAAAGCCCTTTGAGGTCGAAGAGTTTTACGCCAGGGTCACGCAGAATATCGAGTACATGGAGATGGTACAAAAGCTCAGGGATGCGGCGATCAAAGACCCACTGACAAAACTCTTCAACCGCCGCCATTATTTTGATGCCGGTGAGAAAATTTTCACTGAAGCAAAACAGAAAGGCATTCCTCTTACCGTCACCATGATGGACATCGATTTTTTCAAAAAAATCAACGACACCTACGGCCATGATGGCGGGGACGTTGCCCTAAAACATCTTTCCGGACTTTTATTAGGAATGATGACAGATAAACATCTTCTGGCCCGTTTCGGGGGAGAGGAATTCTGTATTCTTTCCCGAGGCCTGGACCTTGAAGCCACCCGGCTATTTTTTGACGATATCAGATCCTGCGTAGAGGCTTCATCCGTTACCTATGATAATCAGACAATCAACTTTACTATTTCCGTTGGCATATCGGACGATCGTAATGAGACGCTTCAGGAAATGATCAACCATGCGGATGAAATGCTATATCAGGCAAAAAAAGGAGGAAGGAACCGGGTTGTCATCCCCTCCTGATAACAAGAGGGGATAAATTGAATGATATTATTGACTTTTTCACCTCCTGACATAACTAAGCTGGTAACGAGCGGTGATTCAACCTACGTTTTTCTTGTGACTAGCTTTAGGTGAGCAAGTGCGATATCACGACACAGTTGCATATACTGGATGGATCTTTTGTCCACCTGAGCGTTGACTGAGGCAAGAAACTCATCAAGCAACCGAGAAACGGTTATGTAACTGCCTGTCGTTATCTCATGTTTAATTAGTTCAATCTCAGCCTGTCTATTAACACTGTTTACAGCATCTATTGACATAGCGTCATCTGTCGCCATGTTTGTTTTCCCGCCACCATAAAGGCCCTGCTGTTCACTCTTTTCCAGAGTATAGACAGTGTAGGCTTCAATGAGTTCTTTGATGTGAGAGTTGCGCTCCCTCACATTTTTAGAATTTGACTCATGTCGTACTTCCTGTTGGCATTCCACTAGCCTGACGGCACATGCCGGGCACAGCCAGAATCCTTTTACGCGAGTAAGCATCCGGAGCTGGTCCCAGGAGTTCATGTCCTCAGCGGAATAGATGCCGCAGACATCACAACCACCTGATGGAGGTTGCTCTAGCTGATTGAGTGGGCTTAATTCAGCTTGAAGGAACTTGTGGCAATCGGCGCACAAACAAAGTCCATCATCAACAAGTTCGGTAGTATCGTTACAGTAAGTGCAGACACCAGTATTGTTGTTTTTATGCATGAGGTGTCATCCTTTTAACTCGTGTCCTCATCTGCCATGAAGCAATATGTTTAAATGGCTATCTGTGTCGAGAACTGGGATATAAAGGACCAAAGTTTATCGTTTTACAGGCTCAGAACCGCTGTCGCAACGCAGCTAGTTTCTCAGTCGATAGCTAAATTATACAGCAACTCTGGCTCATAAAATGAAAAGTCTTAACCCATCCCCGGAGGCCCCCGCCCAGCCTGGGCGCAGGCGCCTTTGCAAAGCGCTTCTGACCGTACCGCTGCTCGTCACCGTGGCGCCAATTTCCACTCTGGCAGCTCTTGTCCCGGAGCGCAAACTCTCTTTCTACCATACCCATACGAGGGAAGAACTGTCTCTTGTCTATTACCAGAACGGCAACTACATTCCTCAAGCCCTAAAAAAGATGAACCACTACTTGCGCGATTTTCGTTGCGACGCGGTCCACACCATCGATCCGGCCCTATTGGACATCCTCCATGACCTGCAGCATGCAGCGGGGAACCCAAACGGAACCTTCGAGGTGCTCTCCGGTTATCGTTCTCCGGAGACCAATCGCAATCTGCGTCAGAAATCAAACGGAGTGGCCCAAAATAGCCTTCACATGCAGGGAATGGCCATAGACATCAGATTAGAAGGGACAACAACCCGCACCCTGCGCGACCTCTCCATGCGGATGAAACGGGGAGGAACAGGCTACTACGCTTCCTCCGATTTCATCCATCTCGACACAGGCCGGGTGCGTCACTGGTAAGGGTTTGCGTCAGTCGACACTCCATCTATTTTACTTATGAATATCAGGAGTGGGTCAGCTTTTTGTTTCACAAATCAGACATTTTGAAGAAGAAAATCCGCCGGAATTGCTCCGACGGCTTTTTGCAAATGTACCTACATTTGGTAATCGACATGGCTGGGCTGAAATCTTTCACAAAAATGATTTTCTAAGATTTGAAATGCCTCACTATCGCGATAAAGGGCCCCTCCCAAGACCTCGCGCATCTATTTCAACAGAGATCCTCATTGCAATTTATCTCGATAGCGGGCCACAGCCTGTTGTAGCCATGCATTGGGGCGGCGTGGCTCATCAAGCACAT
This sequence comes from Geopsychrobacteraceae bacterium, assembly GCA_963677215.1. Lineage (GTDB taxonomy): Bacteria > Desulfobacterota > Desulfuromonadia > Desulfuromonadales > Geopsychrobacteraceae. Next base: position 2,969,825 of record OY781919.1, on the reverse strand, counting down.
CCATGAGCAGCATGGCATCCTTCCGGCTAAGTTTCAGCTCGTTTTCTGATAGCCTTGTTTGGATTTTGAAGATTATTTTAAAAAAATTCATACTTTCCTCCCCCCCACAAGCCCTGGTATTAGCTTACCACAAAAACAAGCCCCCTCCTTTTCCCAAGGATTTTTCAGCCATGGGGCGTCTAATCCGTTGCCCCCCCAGCAGATTGTTGAAAAAGCCTATCCTTGTTTTTTAAGCTCGGTAGTTTTTCAAAAATCGAAATTCTATTTTTGGAAAAGGATTGAATCGTTATATTGCCCAGCTGTCATATGTAGAAACATATGCGAAAAGCCGTCGGAGCAATTCCGGCGGCTTTTCTGCTTCAAAAGGTCTACATTTTGAAGTCCTGTTTGGGCAGTTCTCCAAAATAATGTAATTTTACATACCTCACTCAATATGTTACCTTTAAAGTAACATATAAAAACATTCTCCTCTACGCCTTCGTAATCACGACAGAGGATTTGAGTCAGAGGAGGTAAGAAATGCGTATTTTTATTTTTGCGCTGACTTTTTTATTCCTGTGCTCACCAGTTCAGGCAGACATGCTTGGGAACATCTTTAACAAAGCGAAGCAGGCCGTCGATGATGTGGTACAACAGGCTTCTGATGCGGTTCAGGGGAATTCAACAGAGAGTCAAGAACAACACCCCACTCCAGATAAAACAAACTCAGAGCCTGAAAAATCAAATCAGCCTGTCACAGCTCAATATGACCACGCCCTGGTCAGGGAAATCCAGCAAAGCCTTAAAGATCAAGGATATCAGTTAGGTGTTGTCGACGGGCTTTATGGTAAAGGAACGAAAAAGGCTATTCAGGACTATCAACAGAAACATGGCCTGAATGTCGACGGTATTCCGACACAGGCCCTTCTCGATCAATTGCAATCAACTTCAGTCCCTGTGAACGCTTCAGTACAGTCTGTATCCTCGGCGAAGGGAGATAAGGATAGGCCTGAACCGACGAACGCGGCGCTGGTTTTGGCAGCGGTTCATTACCGGCCCGACGCCCTCGATAATGAATCGACTTTGAAAGATATCTTGTATACGGTTCATCCGGAAACAAACCCGATTATGAGTAACGAGTTCAAGTGGCACAAGCAGAAGGAACAGCTTAAACAACAGCTTCTGGAAGAGGCAAAAGGCGCGCAGCTTCTGTTTGAGGTCAAACCTTGGAACCAAAATAGCATTGCGGATCATCGCACGCTAGAATTAAAACAATACGATTTTGACAAGTCCGTCTTCCGGGTTGGATTTGCCACAGGGACTACAGGCGGCGGCATTCTGCCTGCCATGTTAATTCCAGGTCAGGCTAGATTGGAAAAACAATATCCGCAATCTATCCAGTCCCTGTCCATCGATGCCGATACCGCAGAGCACATAGACACCTATTTCAACCACCAGAGGCGAATCCTCTACGCCAGTTACCTTATCGACGTGACGGGTGTCGACCTAGCATCCGGCCACCCTTTGCCTGTTGTTAATTTTGGCAACAATCAACTTAAACTCTACGCACGAAAAAACACCCCTGCCGGTAATAAAATGAAAACTGAATACAAGTTTCTGATATCCGCATCGATCCCCTATGACAAGACCATTCTGGCCAAAGAATCCGCACCGAAAGAGTTTGATAATCATAAATCAGCTGATACTGATGTTGTTAAGAATGCACTGATCAATGGTATTCATCTGGGAATGGATCTTGATAAGGCTTTGGATGTGCTTAAATCGAATGGCTTTGTGATGGGACCACCGGATTCCTCCGATCCTAAATTGGGGATTCGTCTAAAGGGAACGAAACCGACGGAAATAGCTAAAGGAAGCACCAATATATTAATTTCGGGTATGAATGGAAGGGTCTATGAAATTGTCGAGGGAGTAAGATTCTGGCCTATTCCCGATGAAGCAACTGCGCAAAAACTTATGGAATTTTACAAAAATAAGTACATTTACCCACTTAAAGAAGCCCGCTACAGTTCACCTCAGCCCAATGGCCGGATTGCATTTGATGATGAAAAGCAATCTCCTTATAACCACCCAATCCAATCGCCGCATGCTGAAGTGATTCTTTCGGATAGAAAAGGTATCAGCGCTCATCTGAATATGACCTGGAAAGGGCTGGTCGGCGCTAAGTGGTAGGGAACTACTAAAACCCAAGCCAACAAAGGCGACAAAATGGAGATTCTCTACGATTATCTGACCGGCACAGAGTTCAAAATGCAGATCGAGGCAATCGTAGAAGGCTTCACCGCCCTGCGTAATGGCATCGTGAAAGAGCGGACCCAGATGGAAAAGATCTGGAAAGAGCGAGAAAAACAGATCGACCGGGTCCTACTGAACACTACCGGCTTTTACGGGTCAGTTGAGGGGATCGCCGGAAGTGTGGTTCCTACGGTGCCCCTTCTGGAGCTATCCGATGAGGATGCCAACTAGTTGGCTAATCTAAGCGACCCCTGATGTTAGTATAGTTCCGGCATGACAAGACCATGCAGGCAGACGCCCCTCCACACCAGTGGAGGGGTGTCTGCAAGTCGGATCGATATCAGGACCGTCCTGCCCCATAGAGCGCCACTAGCAGAAGCATGATCATCATTAGCATGTTCATGCTCTGACTTTCGAGAAAACGCCTGAAACGCATGTAGTATCTAAAGAATGTCAACATAAGCGACCCTCATAAGCAAAGATATAAACATCGCACGGCGAGGAGGCACTGTAGAAGGACATCTCCTCATCATAGGATACGTAGGTGAATTTAACCCCATACACCCCGCACCATTCAGCTAGTTTTTTCAACTTTTCGAGCTTCTCCTTATTCGAGGCGTCCGTATCAGGGTAGTTCTGAAATACGAGTATCTTCTCACCTAAAATCTCCTCCATGCAAAGTCCATGATCCATGGGCAGCGGACAGTCCAAGGGCGGGCAATACCCATTTATCAGTGCCTGAAAGTCGCCTTTCCCAAGGATTTCCCTGATACCAAAGTTCCACATAAACTGGTCCCGCAGATATCGCTCATCGACAGGACCAGGATTAACTGCAAAGTCTGGATCATTGCCGACCTGGGCCAGACACTCCGGACAAAACTCCACAAAGTAATCTCTAGGCTTGTTGCAGATGGCGCATACGGGAAGCTCTGGCTGAGAAGCCAGAACCTCATTATCATTAATATCGATCTTTCCCGATTGAGAGTTTGCATAAATTATCATTGTCTACTAGTACTTATTAAAGTTTGTATTCAGGAACTCTTCACATTCCTGAAGGAGATATCGAGTACGACGGGCCAATTCCCGTTGTTCTCTGGTATAGCGGCCATGCTTGACCGCATTGCGATTCCCCTGAGGGGGACCAGCCTTGTATGTAGATTTCATCGTGGCACCTATTGTTTTTGAAAAAAGTTAGTCACCCCCCACCTGAGGGAGTGAGACCGAAAACTGCCTGACTGTTGCCGTCAAGCGAGACACGCTCAATGCGGATCGTCTGAGCTTGATTCCGATATTTACCAAGGGCGGTTAACTGCTTACTGAAGAGACGCATCAGTCTGGCACTCAAACCCAGATATAGGTCCTTCGTTTCAGGGAACGTAGACATAGCGGCTTCACCTAGGAGCTTAAGAGACTGCTGACTGGCTGTGAGCATCTGAACCATGAGATTCAGCTCCAGGATATCCCTAGGCTGTAGTTCCTGAAGGGTATGGAGGGCGGCGTTAACTTCATTGATAGGACTGGACCTGCCTAATCCCATGGCTGCCAGGTATTGACGAAGGGCGCTCTTTGCAACCTCAGGAGAAGACACATTGAGCTGCTTGGCAAAGGCGTCTTCCCACTCTGCCAAGGTCTGCTCAGGATCAGTATGCGCGACGAGAGCACCACGTTCTGACCTTATCAAACTTAACGAATTGGACATATGACCTTTCAGACCGGCAAATACCAGGAACTGACCAGCATCAGCTACTATTTTTTCATCGTAATAATAAGTAGTTGACCAGGAAACCCAGACAAACCGGCAAAAATAGAAGTTAGAATATGAAATGAATTTGCAAAAAATCAGGAAGAGATAATTGAGAGAAAAATCCTGGTATCAGTGGTTTTAGTGGTCCATCACTGATACCAGGAAATGTTATGAGTTACTCATCAACACTGGGCACAGCCCCCAAAAGAAAGCCCTTTATCCAGCAAAGACCAAAGTCCTGATTCTGCTTTCCTAAGCCTTAGAACTGACAGGGAAGGCCCTCCCGAGCGCTGAAAACTACAGAGACGTTGGGGGTGTTTTGTGGATATTTCAACTTCAACATCTGCATCAACCCAAGAGCGGCTCTCTGCAGCTCCAAGGGCAGATCCCTCAAATTCCACTCAATCGTATCGATAATCCTTGTCTTGTAGGCTACTGCCACCTCTGACTGTTCAGAATCAATACACTCAGAAGGAACTCGAGGACTTATCAAGCCATCGGGAAGCTGCAACAGAGTCTCCGTTGGTAACGCATAGAGATCAACCTGCTCCCTCATACAACTATCGGAGTCACTCTGCTTACTATGGCCCTCAAGCCTGAAATTCAGGATGCGCACATCAGAATCACTAAACGGCACAAAGTGCCCATGCATAAGCAAGGATGTTTGCACCCAGGTCTTGAGATCGCCGCCTGACAAAAAGTACTCTCCGGGATCCTTCCCCGACGGCACATAGCAGCGACGCGCATTATTGTAGGTTTCAAGCCACCACAGAGCGGCGTTCTCACCGGGAGAATCACAATCCAAGGCAACCAGAATGATAGGAGCTTCAAGAAGTAGCTCATGGAGTTCCCGGTCTGGCTTTTTTGTCGCCGACCCGAGCGACATCGGACATATGAACTCACCAACCTCCTGAGCGAGAAGAATTGCATCCAGTTCGGACTCGACAATGACGACAGGCTTGCCTTCGGGATATCGATCAAAGATTCCGCAACAAGCTGCAGAGTTTTTAACCATTAGGTATTTGGGAAGAGCAGAATGACTGTCATAGCTTTCGTTTCTGATTTTTACCGAGGACAACTGACCGCCACGATAAACAGGGACAACCAGCCCCCTAGGCAGTCGGACCCTGGTATTGAACGGGGAATCAAGATCACCTAGGAATTGAGAATAAATCTGACCGTCATGTGGATTGTACTTCAGACCGAACCGATCAACCGTACCGGGTCTAATACCTCTTTCCTGAAACTTCCCATAAGTGACCTCATCAGGTCGACCAAGGCTCTTGTCGAGCCATTTCAGCATATTCTCCTTATAGGTATCATTGGGTAGCTCATGCTCATTGGGAACCCACTGCTGACGTTGCCGCAAGTCCTGCAGAGATTCAGATAAGGACTTCGTCTTCATCCGTGAGTTCTTCCTGGTGGCCGGCTCGACCCCGACCATGGTGCATGCATCCACATAATTCTGCCCGAGGAACTGCCGAGCAAAGGCGATACCATCACCAGACTTACCGCATTGTCGACACCAGAAGAATCCGCCTTTATCTTCGTATTGATCATGGAAAGGCCAGAACCGTAAACGATCTTTGCCACCACACTCAGGGCACGGACCTGCGTATTCGCCACGGTTAGTTGAAGCCACTTTTTTATACTTGCGCACGCCATAAGATTGGTTCGCCATATCAAGAATGTTCATTATCGTCCTTATGTCTAATTCATGTAGGGTTATGCAGCATTAGTGCAGGTTGTGGTGCAGTGACCCATCAACAAAACTCATCGAAATTCTGGTCACTTAGAGAAAAAAGTGCAGGGCATGTAGGGTCGATTTCAAAAAAGAAGCAATAAAAAGAATTTAAATAAGTCCAAAGTCGTCAAAGACCATACATCCCTGCACCCGACCGTTATTGAATCAGCAATAATCCTGACGGAGAAGGTAGATGTTCCACTCATCGTTGATACGGAGGCCGGAAAAAGAATAACCTGAACTACTGCGCGATCGCTCAAACCTCTTCTGCATCAATGGGCTGAAGTTCTTAATACTGAAAGGTTTATGCCCGTACCGCTCTGCCCACTTTTTGTATGAATCGTAAAGCAGCTGCGAACCGCACTCGGCCTCCGCCTCTACTGCGCAGCACTCGTCCACGAACATTGCAATTGTGTCCATCTCAGATCGGTACTCTTCCGTCGATCTCCTGATACTCTCAGGAACTATCAGCCCCTCCTCATAGTAGCGACGAGCTCCTTCAATCATCCAGGCAAGTATCTGAGATTTTTCCCTCTGAAGTTTGCTGTGTAGCTGCTTGTCGACCTGCCTTTGCCGAGGGTCATTCGGATCCGGATCATCAACAAAACTGACCAGAAAAGGAATCAGCAACAGACGCTTCCATAATGCGAAATCTTCACTGGAGGCCTGCGGCTTGGCATTTGTGAGGAGAACCAGCGTATGGGTCGGCTCGAAGCGAATGTATTCAGAGGAATACAGGGCTCGGCCTGTCAGGGTGTCACCGCCAACGAGGCGCTTGACCTTGCTGGCATCAAAGTACGCATTATCGTTGACCTCCGAGGCATAGACAAATCTCTTCCCCTGCAGTTGAAGAATATCTGGAGAGGGCGAAGAGCTATGACTGCCATGTCTGCTGGAAAGCAGAAATTCAGGCTCTACCGGGCAGCAGTAGTCGTCCAGAACTTCCTTGACGATCTCCATAAGCAGGGTCTTGCCGTTTCGCCCGTGCCCCCAGAAAATTACAAGGATGTGCTCATATACCGCTCCGATCAGCGAATACCCCAGAAGAACCTGCATAAAACCCACAAGCTCTTCCGTATAACTTTCTTTTGCGCTCTGCCAGTCCAGGTAGGCATCCTGGTAACGGCTTAGCCTTATGGCTTCCGTAAGCCCGTACTCAGGAGAAGATAAATACTTCAGCCTGTCTGGGGGATGCTGAGTAAAGGCGAAAATAGTTTCAAGCGCATTCAGAAAATTTTCAGGTCTTCCCGAAGAGGGCGGCCACGAAATACTCGTATGCGCACGCAGATAGAGGGTTGGATCGGAACGGATCGGCATACCCGTTTTGAGATCGATGACCGTATTCCCGACGCAAAGATAATTAGGGTGGGTATCCCAGCGACTGCCATGGATGGCCAGCCCGTCCTCTCCATGAGAGGCCATTTCCCGAACCTGTTGCCGATAGGTCAGGTTGTTGAGCTTGTCGGCTTTGGCGCTGATAGCCCTACTGACGGAGTTCAAATACTTGTCATCGTAGTTACCAGTACTGACAAAGTACTCATACATAGCATTATAAACCGTCACGATCTGTTCACAGACACCGAGAGAGTGTTGCATCAAATCCGGCTCCCAGTAAGGACCTACATAAACATGCCAACGATCCGTCGCAATATCCTTCACAAACTGATCCTGATAGAGATACTTATAGATCGATGCGTCACCCGCAGGCCCGCTGTCCAGGCACCCTTTGAGATACTTGGCTTCATAATTGCTCAATTCACCGTTCTCTGAACGTGCTATATCAACAGCTGAGGACTTGCCGTAACTGCTCTCAGGGATATCCCCTGAGAGCATGTCTCTACGGCTATTCATCTGCTCCTGCAATGTGCTTAATGCAGAGGCACGGATGTTCATATGAACCGCCTCCATCCACGGGAGTACAGTAGCCCTGGCAGATCCACATAGAACCCTTCGTTGACTGAAATAATCGACAGCGATCTCATCACGTCAACCACTGTTGGAGCCAAGAAGGTAGGGATCACCAACTCCTCATTGTCAAAACTGATAGACACCTCACATAAGTCCGTCACGCTTTCACAGCTGAAGCCTGCCTCCTGCCAAAGAGCCAGAGTCTCCTGCAGCCTGGTAAAGAGCACCTTTGCCTTTTCTGGGGCAGTCCAATGCTCGCAAAAGATCTCGGGAAGATACCAAGTCAGGACATTATCCTCGTTCATACAAGGGGAAGCACATCCAGACATGAGCCGCTGCGTTTCCACCCGCGACATAACCTCAAAGAGCATGATTAGAGCAGCCGGACAAAGCGCCCATGGCAGCCATGTCTCAACCGGGTAATACCTATCACTGGCAAACCGGAAGCTAAGATCGAAATACTGATGTATTGTGTCATCCCGGTGGGGCGCCGTTTTTTTGGCGTCATCACAGATATCCTCAATCTGGCACGCCAGGTCTGTGCCATCTCGGTCAGCGTTGATCCTGATAGATACATTGCAATGCTCTGCCATCAGCTCATCCGTCCCGGGAACGCATGTTATTTTTCCGGGGGTACTCTCTGGACTAATTAAAGTATGGTTAGCAATATTCATGACTTAATCCTTCTCCGCCATTAAATTGGCAGGTATTAAAGTTAACGTTGCCTGACTGCCTCTACGGATTTTCACAGGCTGGCCAGTGGTCTCACAATGTCTCATGACCTGAGCGCAATAACGTGCGAACTCAGAGACACTGATCTCGCTTCCCAGGCTGAAATAACTTTTTTTACTCATATCCAACTAAATCCTTTCTTTTTTGTGCCACATATGGCAGGCTATCGATATTGTCTCCAGAGCTTTAAGTGCCAATCGCCTTTTCTACAAAAATATTGGTATCTTTTTTGCTGTTTTTTAAGTAAGCGATCAATTAATTAAGATTATTTCTTTCCAATCTTTTGTCAGCAACCTGTCCGCTGCAATACTAGCTCGAATGCCCCCAATTTAGCCTGCCTGGGTTCGAGGCAGAGCTAACCTCTCCCAAAAATCAAAATCTTGCCCCCATCTTGTTATAAGAAGCTAATACGACATCTTTAGCGACAGCCCGGCAGCCTATTTGCCGGGCTTTTTTTCATTTCCACAAGAAAGGAGCTTATCTATGACAAGCAAATGGCAACAATTGGCCGATGTCTTCAAACAGGAGGATACCTATGAACAGCGGACGCAGACCGGCAAGATCTTCACCCATATACGCACTCATGCCCTGATTGAACGCCTGAACAGTGTCCTTGGCCCCAGTGGTTGGAACCTTGACCTTATGAGTTGTGAGGTATTGACAGGAATGAGTGTCGTCATTGTCCGGGGTTGCCTCGAAATTGACGGGAGCCATATCACACAGTACGGGAGTGCAGAGTATGGGGACACTGACCTCACCCTGCCGGACGCAGTCAAAGCAGCTTCAAGCGATGCGTTAGCTCGTTGCTGCTACCTCCTGGGGATCGGAGCCTACCTGCGCACCCAGAACAAATCTGAGCCGCAGCCACTTCAGAAGAATCTACGACAGACGTCTTCACTAAACCCAGATCCGATATCTGAGAAGCAGAAGAAATATCTGCTACAACTCGCCAAACGTCAGAAGTTTGATGCCCAAACAATGGGACACACCTACTCGCTGGGTCAAAGAAGGTGACGAAAATGCCCTGGAAGAATTCCTGGTTCAGTGTGAAGATGGTTGATATGTAAAATATTCAGGCAGACAGTGACAGCTATTGTCCTGCCATCCTGAAAATGTAAAAAACTGGATCGGATCCGACAATCAATGTCAGATTTTTTACTGCTCAAATACATTCAGAGCCCCATTCAGATTTCCCTAGATATGTGAAACGACTTTTGACAGAACATTTGACGACGGCAGGCCTTGAAGTCGTGAGTCGCCTGTTGGCACATCATATTTCCTAGATTTGAAATCCAGCAATCCCAACATCCACCTATACCCTTTATAATCTTAATCTATTGTTATTGTCTCAAAGTGATTCTCAAAGATACCAACATTCTGGTCCATCATGACTGGGGTTGTTGACGCGTTGGTTGACCTCAAACATCTCCAGTGCAACTGCAGTAGCGTTCTGCTGCAATGCATGCATCAACTCGCCATCAGGAGCAGCATTCCTCAGCCAGACTGGATAATCCTGTGAGGACAGGATAACCGGCATTCGCGAATGAATCGTGCTGATCATGGGAGTGGCCTCTGTTGTCAGGATCGAACAAGAATAAAGTATCCCATCCGGGCTCTGCCAGCATTCCCATAGACCGGCAAACGTCATCAGCTCATCCTTTTGCGGTTTGATGCAATAAGGAGCTTTGTGCTTGTTGATGGTCTTCCATTCATAAAACGCACTGGCCGGAATCAGACAGCGGCGTGATTTCAGGGCGCCGCGAAATGAGGGTTTCTCGGCTGCCGTTTCCACTCGAGCATTGATCAGCTTATGCCCGATGGACGGATCTTTGGCCCAATGAGGAACAAGTCCCCAACGAAATTCTCGCAGGGATCTCTCCCCTTTTTCATCCGCAACAATGGCGAGGATTTGCGTCCCGGGCGCAATATTATAGCGCGGGGTAATGGCCTCAGGAGCCCCGACGTGAAGTTTTATCCCGAAAACCTCAAGCAACGTTTCCAGATCGATCGCCAGGGCGAAGCGTCCACACATGCCATCCTCCTCTCCTGATCTGTTCAGTTTACCTGTCACACCGGGTTGTGCCAAGATTAGCAACTTGACTTACGCATTACTTACGCATATCGTGTTTTTATAGACAGGAGAACGACATGAGCCCATTAACCCCCAAACAAAAAGCGGTCTACGACTATATCCTCGAATTCGAACGGTCTCACGGCTATCCGCCTTCACAACAGGAGATCGCCAAGGCATTTGGCTGGAGTTCGCTCGGGACTGTTCAGAACTACCTCGTCCGCATGGTGCGGGAGGGCGTTCTGGCCAAGGACTGGAATGCCAAACGGGGACTGAAACTGATAGAACCGAAGGTCAGCATGATGGAACTCCCCATGGTTGGCCTGGTAGCGGCAGGCAAACCGATCGAGGCCATCGAGACACCGGACAGTATCGAGGTCCCATCTTCGATGGTTGGTTCTGGAAATAACTTCGTGCTCAAGGTCCAGGGAGATTCGATGATCGGGGATGGCATCCTCGATGGAGATTATGTTGTCGTACGCAAACAACTTCAGGCCGATTCGGGGCAAACCGTTGTCGCCCTCATTCGTGGGGAGGCCACGGTGAAGCGCCTGGTGCGCAAAGGCCAGTCCATCGTTCTCCATCCTGCGAACCCGACCATGCAGCCCATTGTTATCGACGATGAAGAAGACTTCCATATCGAGGGTGTTGTCGTCGGAGTCATTCGGCACTGCAAATGAACCCCCGTGAGATACTTCACCTGACCATCCCTGCTTATGAAGTGGCCGTTGCCCGGGTGGTGAATGCATCCCTGCGCGGCCGACCGGTCGCCATAGCTCCGGGAATGACCGAGCGAACCCAGATTTATTGTCTCTCCTCCGAAGCGGTTCAAGAAGGCGTCATTGCAGGTATGGCACTGCGGCAGGCAAAACGTCTGTGCCCTGCCCTGATCGTCCTGCCACCGGATCCAAATCTGGTGAGCCGGGCCAATCGCGCCCTGCAGAAGACTGTCGACAACTATTCCCCGGTCGTAGAACCAGCCTCGAACGGGAAATTGTTTCTGGATCTTACCGGCTGTCAGCGGCTGTTGGGACCCGGTCGTGATATCGCCATGAAACTTGAAAAAGATATAGAGACCAATCTGCGTCTGACTGGAACCCTGGGAGTTGCGGGCAACAAACTGGTCTCGAAGATTGCCGCCGGGGTCCTGGAGCGGCCTGGTGTTTGTGATGTGTTGCGCGGCGCGGAGCGCGATTTTATTGCGCCTATGCCGATCAGCGTCCTGCCAGGCATCGGACATGTGCGGGAGCAGCTTCTGATCAAGGAGCTGAACCTGAAACTGATCCAGGAACTGGCTACTCTCTCCATCATGCAGTTGAAGCTGATATTCGGAGCATTTGCCCCACTCATTCACCAACGTGCCCGGGGAGAGGATTTTAGTCCGGTGACTCCTCCGAAGCGACGACCGGAAGTGAGTGCGGAAGGGTTCCTGCCACAAGCAGAAAACGATGACACTCAGATCATGGCCGAGCTCTGCCGTCTGACTGAAAACTGTGGACTGCAGTTACGCAAGTTGCAGCGCGGCGCAGCAGAACTCACCCTAATTATCCATTACGCAGATGGGGTCAAGAACACCAGAACCCAGAATCTGCCGTCTCCTCAGAATCACGATCTGCAGCTTTATCATGCCGCTGCAGAGATTTTCGACCGCCTCTGTACCCGGCGCATCCGCATCAAAGGCATGAAACTGACCTGCCGCCAACTTGGTTGGCCGGATCAGCAGGTCGATCTGTTCACAACCAGTGGGCCAACGCTCCCTCAACAGGCCCTGCAACAAACCCTTGACCGATTGCGGTCGAAATACGGCATGCAAGTCGTTCGGCGCGGTCATACCTTAGCCGTATGAGCTACGTTCCGCTGCATATTCACTCAGCGTTCTCCCCGCAATGGGGTGTCCGCACTCTGGATGACATTTGTGCCGAGGTGGCAAGATTCGGGATCGATTCTCTGGCATTGACCGATCGGAACGGCCTTTACGGTATCCCCCATTTTCTCGACTGTGCCCGGCAGCATGGACTAAAACCGATTGTCGGGAGCGAGGCAGTGCATAAGGATCAGCGAGCCGTTCTGCTGGTGTATGACGAGAAGGGTTACACCAATCTGTGTCAGCTTCTGTCAGAACTGCATTGCCACCCGGATTTCAACCTGACCACAGCATTGCAACGCTATCGAAAAGGTCTGATCATTCTCAGTGATCACGCCGAGCTGTTGTCTGTCTTACGCAGACAGACTGCAGATCAACTCTATGTCGAACTCTCCCCCGGGCATCAAATGCATCGTGCTTTGACGCTGGCTAGAGACCTCAAACTTCCCCCTGTGGCCACCAGCCGAGCCGTTATGCTTCACGCTGATGATTTCGTTGTCCATCAAACCCTGCGCGCCATCGCTCTGAACACGACCTTGTCACGGCTAAAAGGGGTCGAGACCGCGTGCGACAGTGACCATCTGTACGCTCCCGCAAGAATGGCCGACTTTTTCCCCCATTGCCCGCAGGCCATAACCAACACGCTGCAGATAGCAGCAGACTGCAAAACGGACTGGAATTTTTCGACGACCATCTTTCCCTCTTTCCGTGGCAAGACAGAAGATCAGGGGTACGCACTGCTGGAAAAACGGGCCCGTGATGGAGCAATCTGGCGTTACGAGGAGCCGGATGAACGTGTCGAAGAGCGGCTCAAAAAAGAGTTGGACATGATCCGGGAAAAGGGTTTCGCCCACTATTTTCTGGTGGTCGAAGAGCTGGCCAAGCAGTCCCCGCGCACCTGTGGTCGCGGCAGTGCAGCCGCATCCTTAGTGGCCTTCTGTCTCGGCATCACCCATGTTGACCCGATCAGACACAATCTGTTCTTTGAGCGTTTTCTCAACGAAGGACGCGTTGACCCACCTGACATCGACATCGATTTTCCCTGGGATGAGCGCGACGCGATCCTCGATTACGCTTTTGCTCGTTATGGAGCCAGACGGGCGGCCATGGTCTCGAACCAGATTGGTTTTCGAGGCCGATCCGCCATTCGTGAGGTCGCCAAAGTTTTTGGGTTTACCGACGCCGAAATCAAGACCCTGACCGAACGGGTTTCGGGGTTCTGGAAGTCAGACCAGACCTCAGAGGCTGTCGGGCGGCACCCTCTTTTCAAAGATAAACCCTTCTCCGAGGACTTGCAGAAGGTGTTGAACATAGCCAAACGACTCAACGGACAATTGCGCCATCTGTCCCTTCACTGCGGCGGTATCGTCATCGTTCCTGACGACATCCGTCGTTATGTCCCGATCGAGATAGCGGCCAAGGGACTGCCACTGATTCAGTGGGAGAAAGATCAGGCTGAAAACAGCGGGCTGGTCAAAATCGACATATTGGGCAACCGTTCCCTGGCTGTGATTCGTGATGCCCTGGCGGCGATCAAGATCAATACCGGTAGTGAGATCGATTATGCAAACTGGCAACCCCTTGAGGACCATAATACCTGTGAGCTTCTGAAAAGTGGCGACACCATGGGCTGCTTTTATATCGAGTCTCCAGCCACACGTCTGCTGCTCAAAAGAATGTGGCTCAACAATCCGCTGTCCGATCAAAGAGACCTGTTTGAACATCTGGTGATGGCGTCCAGCATCATCCGGCCGGCGGCCAATCAGTTCATTCTGGAATTCATTGCCCGTATGCATGGCGCCGATTGGGCGTCCTTACATCCGGCCCTTGATCCCGTTCTGGATGAAACCTACGGCATTGCCATCTACCAGGAGCAGATCACCCAGCTTGCCATGGCCCTAGCCGGGTTCAGCGCTTACGAAGGGGATCAATTGCGTAAGATCATCAGCAAGAAACACAAGGCCCAAAAGTTGGAGGATTACCGGCAGAAGTTTATTCAAGGAGCTTTTCAGAACAACATCCCGGTAGTTGTTATCGACGCTATCTGGGAACAGATCCTGTCTTTTGGGGGATATTCCTTCTGCAAGCCGCATTCAGCGTCCTACGCCCTGGTCAGTTGCAAATCCGCTTATCTGAAAGCGAGGTACCCTGCGGAATTCATGGCGGCGGTGATTTCCAACCAAGGGGGGTTTTACTCGCCATTGGCCTATATCTCAGAGGCCAGGCGCATGTCTCTGGCAATACTGCCGCCGGATATTAATTTCAGTGAGCATCATTACACTGGCTCTGAACGCAGCCTGCGGATTGGGTTGATGCAGATCCTGGGGTTGAATACGATCGCCTCCAAAGCTCTGAGATATGAGCGGTCTGCAAATGGTCCTTTCAGAAGTTTTCAGGAGTTCTTGCAGCGAGTCCGTATTGATGCGAGCGACGTGCGCTTGTTGATCAAGGCTGGATGTTTCGACAGCCTGGAAACTTTGCCGCGCCGCCCCAGGCTTTTGTGGGAATTGCTGGCTCGTGAACCGGTCATGCATGACGGCCAGCGATCATTATTCTCTCCCCAAACAAGTGATCTCCCAAGCCCGCCGGCTTATGATGCCAGAACGGTATTGAACCAGGAATTGGATACCTTAGGCATGCTGGTCTCAAGTCATCCATTGGTTCTACATCGCAGAGAAATTGCCAGACTCAAACCAGTCTGCGCCTGCGATATGCTGACCTGGTGTGGCCGCTATGTGACCATGATCGGCTGGTGGGTGACGGGGAAAACGGTTCAGGATAAAAATGGCAAACTGATGGAATTTGTGTCCTTCGAAGATACCAGCGGGATCTATGAAGCGACTTTTTTTCCGCAAGCCTACGAACGATTCTGTCGCCATTTGACACGGTTACGGCCGTACCTCCTCAAGGGCAAGATAGAGGAGGAATTCGGCGTTGCAACCCTGACTGTCGAGTGGGCTGGTTTTCTTGATGAAAGGCAATCCCCCCCCACCCCTAAACGGAAAGATGGTCAGAACCGCTTCAAAATCAATAGACACTTTTGAAGCAGAAAAACCAGAAGTTCCTGGAAATTTTCAAATATTGGAAGTTTTAGGATCCTATATTGCTGGATCTTATCTGACATTGCCTGTCAAGTCAGATTCAATTTTCTACAGATAAATACATATGAAATTACACTACTGTCCGGTTAAAAAATCAGACAACGTTGTAAGTTGTTGATAATAATTGTTCTTTGACATAACTGTTCCGTTTTCGATTTGAATTCACCCCACGAATATGGGGAGATACCTTCCATCAACGCAGGAGGTATCGATGAATTCAGGCCAAACCGTTTTCAGGCAACTGCTGCAGTTTCTGCCACGTCACGATTTCAATCTGTGCGTTCGCCGCTACCGTGGTGATTATCGGGCCAGAAAGTTTTCGACATTCGATCAATTTCTGTGCCTTGCCTATGCCCAGATGGCTGGCCGTGAAAGCTTGCGCGATATTGAAACCTGTTTGAACTCTCACCGCGAGAAGCTTTATCACATCGGCTTTCGTGGTTCTGTGTCCCGCTCAACTCTGGCTGATAGCAGTGAGCGAAGAGACTGGCGCATCTTTCAAGACTTCGGCCATGTCCTGATTCGCATGGCGCAGCGTCTTTACTGTGACGAACCGTTTGCCCTGGAGCTCGGTCAGCCACTGTATGCTTTCGATTCAACGACCATCGATCTGTGCCTGTCCCTGTTCCCGTGGGCTGGATACAAAACGACGAAGTCGGCGGTTAAGATGCATACTCTGCTTGATCTGCGAGGCACCATCCCGACTTACGTCGCCGTCACGACAGGCAAAGTACATGACGTCCGAATGCTTGATTCTCTGCCGGTAACCGAGAATGCCATTTACACCATGGACAAGGCCTATACCGACTTCTCGCGACTCTATACGTTGCATCAGCAAGGAGGTTTCTTCGTCATCAGGGCAAAAGACAATTTGCGCTACAGGCGACTTTATTCCGCAGCCAAAGAGAAGTCAGCCGGGATCAAAGCAGACCAGACGATAGTCCTGGTCACTCCCAAATCGAAAAAGGACTATCCGGAAAAGCTCCGTCGGATCAGTTATGTTGACAAAGATCGGAACAAACATCTGGTCTTTTTGACCAACAATTTTGCGATTTCAGCAACGACTGTTGCCGAAGTCTATAAGCAGCGCTGGCAGGTGGAACTATTTTTCAAGTGGGTCAAACAACACCTGCGGATCAAATCGTTTCACGGAACATCGATCAACGCTGTGAAGAGCCAGATATGGGTCGCACTGAGCATTTATCTTCTGGTTGTCATTGCGAAGAAAAAGCTCAAAATTCCATGCGAGCTCTACACTTTTTTACAGATTCTAGAGGTCAATTTGTTTGAGAAAAAGCCCATTTCTTCACTGGTTGCCGATGCTCTCAAGCAAATTCAAGACCTCCCTAACAGTAACCAGCTGGATTTATTCAGCTATTAACCGGACAGTAGTGATGAAATTACATTAAATCATGCCAGAGAAAAAGCAAATGCCCCACGCTAGCAGGGCATTTAATTACCAAATCCACTATCATTGTGGCAGAAAGAGCGCTGCCAACAGGATGATTATTATGGCAAGCATATTGAATGATTGTCTCTGCAAAAACCTAGAAAAGTTATCAATTAACTCCAACATCAACACCTCAGATTAAAGATTTTCAAGAAAGCTACAACAAGTAGCAATAAACTGCTTCGACTGCGCCATACTCTCCTTCATTTCCCTAGAGTAAAGCCCTGTTTTCCAAGCATTCACATTATTTGGCTGTCCGCCTGCTCTGCGGCCAGAGGAAGATTCGGGTTTATTCCACAAGAAATTACTAGAGTCGTTTTTCAATTTTTGCACCTCCCCCTACTTATCGACTGGAATTGATGGAACCGATAACAGCCTGGCCGTTGTCGTTATTAATGTATAGATGCTCCACCTGCATCGACTGATGTCCCTTGCGCTTGTATTTTGCCAAAGCCTCCGTCTGTTTAACGAAGAGGGCCATCAATCTGTTAGCAATTTTCAGCCATTGCTCGGTAGAGTCAGCATGCATCTCCTGCCTGGACTGCTGCAGCATTTTCACAGCCTGCTGGTTACATGCGACCATCTGGCAGACCAGCATTGCCTCTACAGGATCCTCAACATGCATCTCTTGCAGAAAAGCCAGAAGTCCATTGATATCATCTTCAGCTTGCCTGGAATTTATTTCAGAGGCCGATACAAGCTGCTGTAATAACATCTGGGCCAACTCTGGACTATGCGTTCCAACAGAAGACATAAGCCGTTGCTCCCAATCGGCATGGCTGATTCCGTTCAACATGGGTTCAAGCCCTACATCAGACTTCTTCAGTTTCAAAGATCTCATAGACTGACCACTACAATTATTCGGCATCATTGTTAATCCCTGATCCGCGAAACTCTCGCTCTTTGACTTAAAAAAGTATATAATTTCAGGTGTTTATATCCAAAAAGGAGGACACCCGGAAGGTGAGGACGATTCCTGAAATTTACCGCATTCGCGGCGCGCGCTTCGAGGCGGCGCCGACCGCCATCACCACCGTGGCCGGGCTGCGGCTGCTGATGGAGGTGGCACAGCACGCGCAGCTGGCCCAGGCGATTCGTAGCCACGTCAAGATCAAGAAGATCGCCAGCGGTTTTCGCGAGGAGGAGTTCTTGCTCCCCCTGGTCTGCAACCTGGCTCTGGGCCGCTGCGATCTGAACGACATCACCGAACTGCGCCAGGACCGGGAGCTTTCCAAGCTCATCTTCGGCCGCCCCAAGCTCCCTTCCGAGCGGCGGTTGTCCGAACATCTGGCGGCCTACAAGGATTCGGATCTGGTCGGACTGAAGCGGGTCAACGCCTCGCTGCTCGATTATCTGGAGCCGTTGTCCGACGAGGCGCAGGGCCGTATCCCTCTGGATGTCGATTCTTCCTGCTTCGAGCAGTATGGAACGAAGAAGGAGCAGATGGGACGGCACTACACCGGAGCGCTGGGCTTCAATCCGGTCTTCGCTTTTGTCGGCCGCAACGGCGTAGCCCTCAACAGTCTGCTGCGGCCGGGCAACCGGAAAGACTCCAGTGGCCTGGAGGGTTTTCTGCAAGAAACCCTGGAGCTGCTGCCGCCGGCCCTGCTCCCACGTCTTCTGGCGCGCTTCGACTCGGGATTCTACGGGCAACAGAACATGACAACCCTGTTAGCTGCGGAGATCGACTTCATCGTCAAGGCCCGGTTGTGCGACGCCCTGCGCACCGCCGTGACCGAAGAACTCGAAGCCGGCCGCATCGTCGTTGAGCCCATGGCCTATGGCGCCGATCTGTACGGCGAGTTTGCCTATCAGCCCGAGGGCTGGCCGCAACCTCTACGCTACTGCTTCTGCCTGCAGATCGAGGAGAAGGAGAAGGACGGGCAGATGCTGCTTCTGCCCCGGCGCCAGGACCTGATCCTGGCCACCACGCTGAGCGGCGAAGAGGCGACGGCGCAGCAGGTGTTCGAAGCCTACCGGCGGCGCGGCCGGGCCGAACAGTTTATCAAGGAGCTCAAAGGACCGCTCAACCTTGAACAGTTGCCGACCCAATCCTTCCGCGCCAACGAAGTTCTGCTGCAGGCCGGGCTGATCGCCTAC
Source organism: Geopsychrobacteraceae bacterium (assembly GCA_963677215.1). Classification (GTDB taxonomy): domain Bacteria; phylum Desulfobacterota; class Desulfuromonadia; order Desulfuromonadales; family Geopsychrobacteraceae. The sequence goes on along the minus strand of OY781919.1, from coordinate 2,950,876 downwards.
AACCTGATGATGCTGCTGGAAGCCACCTGGGACGGCTGGCAGCGCAAGCCCGGCAAGAAGGAAAAAGCCGACGGAATCGAGCGGAGCATCGGTCGACGCAGCATCGGCACGGTCAAAGAGAAACTGCTTTACTGCGCCGCCACGATCGTTCGCCATGCCCGGAAAGTGGTCCTCAAGGTCGCGGACTGGTGGCTGGAGACCATCCAGCCCAACCGGATCCTGGAGCGGATCCAAAACCTGCGGCCAAGACCTGGAATGATGTCGGCCTGACGGCGGAAGCAATTTCAAAGAACCAAACAGCGTCAACCAAAGGAGACGTGCGTCCAAAATCAGGGGGAAACGGCGCCCCTGACGAAAAAAACGGGCTTGCGGGGTCATTTTACGCCCACATTGAAGGTCGGCAGGATCCGAGCAAGCCAGGCTCCCATTCAAAACCTCCTTCTGGGAGGAAGAGGGAGTTCGGTCAAACTACTTTCGCGGATTTGGGTTAATTGGAGTAATGAAGCAGACGGTCTTGCCACGCCTTGTAATTTCCACCGAATTTCCAGTAGTTTCACAATATTTTACTGCTGGCCCCCAATATTTGGCCAATTCACTAATCGACATTTTTTTACCTGCTACAAACCGAGATACAGAGTTATCGATATTCATATTACACTCGCTTTCTTCAATAAAATTAAACACATAAATATATGGTTACTTCTTCAATGAAAGTTAAGCGGCACAATCAAAATTGTGCTCAAATCTTGTTATAAGAAGCTAATACGACATCTTTAACGACAGCCCGACAGCCTATTTGCCGGGCTTTTTTCATGCTCAAGAGGAAGGAGCTTAGCTATGACGAATAAGTGGCAGCAGTTAACAGCAGAATTCGGGGAAGAAGATCTCTACGAGAAGCACTCGCGAACAGGAAGAACATTCACCCATATCCGCTGCAGAGCCTTACTCGAACGCCTTAACAGTGTCCTTGGCCCCGGCGGGTGGAGTTTCGAGGTCCTTAGCTTTGAGGTACTCGCAGACAACAGGACAGTGATTGTGCAGGGTGGCCTTGAAATCCAGGGTACACGCATCACCCAGTATGGCAGTGCAGAATATGGAGTAGACAACGGTCAAGCCCAACTCAGCCTGGCCGATGCTGTGAAAGCTGCGACTAGCGATGTACTGGCACGCTGCTGTTGTTTTTTTGGAGCCGGCCTATATCTAAGGCGCCAGCCAACAACAACGCCCTCCCCTAAGCAGAATCGAGCTCAACACACCCCACCAACTACAGATCAAATTTCACTACTGTCCGGTTAAAAAATCAGACAACGTTGTAAGTTGTTGATAATAATTGTTCTTTGACATAACTGTTCCGTTTTCGATTTGAATTCACCCCACGAATATGGGGAGATACCTTCCATCAACGCAGGAGGTATCGATGAATTCAGGCCAAACCGTTTTCAGGCAACTGCTGCAGTTTCTGCCACGTCACGATTTCAATCTGTGCGTTCGCCGCTACCGTGGTGATTATCGGGCCAGAAAGTTTTCGACATTCGATCAATTTCTGTGCCTTGCCTATGCCCAGATGGCTGGCCGTGAAAGCTTGCGCGATATTGAAACCTGTTTGAACTCTCACCGCGAGAAGCTTTATCACATCGGCTTTCGTGGTTCTGTGTCCCGCTCAACTCTGGCTGATAGCAGTGAGCGAAGAGACTGGCGCATCTTTCAAGACTTCGGCCATGTCCTGATTCGCATGGCGCAGCGTCTTTACTGTGACGAACCGTTTGCCCTGGAGCTCGGTCAGCCACTGTATGCTTTCGATTCAACGACCATCGATCTGTGCCTGTCCCTGTTCCCGTGGGCTGGATACAAAACGACGAAGTCGGCGGTTAAGATGCATACTCTGCTTGATCTGCGAGGCACCATCCCGACTTACGTCGCCGTCACGACAGGCAAAGTACATGACGTCCGAATGCTTGATTCTCTGCCGGTAACCGAGAATGCCATTTACACCATGGACAAGGCCTATACCGACTTCTCGCGACTCTATACGTTGCATCAGCAAGGAGGTTTCTTCGTCATCAGGGCAAAAGACAATTTGCGCTACAGGCGACTTTATTCCGCAGCCAAAGAGAAGTCAGCCGGGATCAAAGCAGACCAGACGATAGTCCTGGTCACTCCCAAATCGAAAAAGGACTATCCGGAAAAGCTCCGTCGGATCAGTTATGTTGACAAAGATCGGAACAAACATCTGGTCTTTTTGACCAACAATTTTGCGATTTCAGCAACGACTGTTGCCGAAGTCTATAAGCAGCGCTGGCAGGTGGAACTATTTTTCAAGTGGGTCAAACAACACCTGCGGATCAAATCGTTTCACGGAACATCGATCAACGCTGTGAAGAGCCAGATATGGGTCGCACTGAGCATTTATCTTCTGGTTGTCATTGCGAAGAAAAAGCTCAAAATTCCATGCGAGCTCTACACTTTTTTACAGATTCTAGAGGTCAATTTGTTTGAGAAAAAGCCCATTTCTTCACTGGTTGCCGATGCTCTCAAGCAAATTCAAGACCTCCCTAACAGTAACCAGCTGGATTTATTCAGCTATTAACCGGACAGTAGTGATCAAATTTCTCAAAAGCAGAGGAACTACCTGCAGCAACTGGCCAAGCAGAAAAAACTGACAGAGGACGAGCTTGATAACCACTGCAACTACGTCTACGGCGTGAGCCCCTCAAAACTGTCCAAGCAGGAAGCCTCAGTTATCATCGATGCTCTAGTAAAAGGGACCTTCAAGCTCCAGAAAGCCGCCTGACAACTACCTCAAACCAGAATGCACTCACCCCACCGGTACAGAATGTTCTCTGTTCCGGTTTTTTTGTACCCAAAATTCACAAGGAGAGACCTATGAAAGCCCATCATGAAGATATTATCACTATTGCCTTAAAAGCTGGGGAGTCCGTTTACGTGCACGCACGGGGAAACCCGGCAATGCTGATTGCCGGAGTCGTTGTCACAGCAGGAGTTGCAATCGGTTACGGCTCTTACGTCTACGGCGAAAAGTTGATCAATTCCATCAGAACAGCAGCTGATTGACGCCATTTCATCATCGACTCTTTTTAGCTTATCCCCCTGCCCTACATTTTCGGGGCAGGGATCTTCCACAGGAGTTTCGCCATGAACACACAGAACATAACTGACTTTATCAGTCAGGCCAGTCCTCAGCCTAGAGACTACACAGTAGAAGAAATCTTCGGCTTTCCTAGTCAGATGACCATTCCAGGTTATGAAGCGGGTCATCCCCTAGTACCGCAAGCTCTCCCGGATTTCGTGTGGGATCCGACTCTGGCAAAAGACTTGATTGAATGGCTGACCGATCACTTCAACTGTGAGCCCTTGTACCTCAGTGGACCAACTGGATGCGGAAAAACCGAAACCCTCAAGAACCTCTTTGCCCGCCTGCATATTCCGACGGTTATCGTATCAGCAAAAAGTTCAACTGAGCCAGACGACATCCTCGGAAGAACCCAGCTCATAGACGGCAACACGATCTTCACACCAGGGCCACTACTCAAAGCTTATGTGGCGGGAAATGCTGCAATTATCTTCGATGAGATCGACACCTATCCACCGGAAGTCATCATGGCCTGCCACCGGCTTCTCGAAAGAGAAACTATCATCCTGGATAATGGCTCCATGTTCTCTGCCGGGCAACGGATCCTTCTTGCGGCAACTGCAAATACCCGGGGCGATGGAGATGGCGGAGATCTTTATGCTGGGACTCATGCATTAAACCTGGCCAGCCTGAACCGCTTTGAAAAGCTCGTCATCGATTACCCAGCACCGGAGATCGAAGAAAAAATTCTCCAGAAAGCCCTGCCAACCCTCGACCAGTCGGTGATCAAAGCGATGGTGAAAGTTGCAGCCGATATCCGCAATGCCTGGCAAGGAGGCAGTTGTTCCGGGCCTATCAGCATCCGCGATCTGAAGCGCTGGGGAAGAAAGCTTATCATCGGGGGCAGCCGCACAGATGTTGCTCCACTTTATCATGCTTTCGATAAAGCCTTCGGCTACGGAGCCGACATCCATGTGCGCAGCATGTTCTACAAGCTACTGGAGTCCCATTTCGATGTTCCGGCACCCCAACTTATTGAACTCAACAGAACCTGACTCATACACAAACAAGGAGCACATCATGTATCAGGAACTTCTCGATGAATTTGTCGTCTTCATGCTTGATATCTCTATCTGGACAGGCAGAAAAACATTGCATGCTGAAGATCTTGCCGATGGAGGTATCGACATCTCTGCTCTACCGCCAGAGACCCTGGCCAGCCTCGGCTCCAAGCGGATCATCAGTAAGGAAGCATTGTCTCCCTTCTCGGCGCTCAAGCGTGAAGCGGAAAAGAACTGTCTCGCAGTGGGAACTCGTTTTCTCGGCGGATATGCCGTTCCGGCCTCAGCGGCAAAGGAATTGCGAGAGACACTGGACAGCCTGCAAGAGCAATTTGTTACGGAACGCAGCAGTTTCTGCCTATCCTATGACCAGGCGGTCGAAGACTGGATCAATGAAAACCCACCACAGTGGCATACCGTCATTCGTTCTTCAGTTGAATCAGTCTCGTCTGTCAGCAAAGCGCTGAACTTTTCCTACACACCAATCGCGATCTCAGCCCCGGAAGGACTCAACAGCGATACATTTGAAACTCAAATCAACAGTCTGCTTGGGCAGGTCTGCTCCGAGGTCCGACAGTCTGCCAGGGCCGCTTACCGGGCCTCGTTTCACAATAAAGCCCAGGTGACACGCAAGGCATTGCGTCCAATCCATGCCATCCGCAAGAAATTGGACGGCCTTGCCTTCCTTGATCCGCTTATTCCATCGACCATAGAAGCGATTGACCTAGCCCTGGCAACCGTTCCCGACAAAGGACCTATCGAAGGAACAACCCTGAATCTTCTCGCCGGTCTGCTTGGAGGTCAGTTAGCAAACCTGGGACAAGCTTCGCCTGATTCCGACCAGAACGAGAGTGATATTGACGAAGAGGACCATTTTTCTACCCCTCAGGCGACTCCACAAACGTACCCGACTGTTCATGGAACCTCTGCACTGAAGTGGGATTTCTAAGACAAGGAGAACACAATGCGCAATATGGAACTCGCCGGATTAGCGAGAACACTCAGCCATGACCATGGCATGACTATCACTGTCAGCGGAGATCAGTCCTTCTGCTCCGCCGACGGGGCAAAAATCAATATTGCTCGTATGCCTGAAACAGCGCTGGGAAAACAGCTGATGTGCGGTCTCATATTCCACGAGACTGGCCATGCGAACCATACGACAGGTGATAAGCCGCCAGGTCTGCTCGGGCACATGACCAACGTAATTGAAGACATCAGGGTTGAAGCTCTGACAATGGTCAGTCGTCCCGGAACCCGCTATGACCTGGAAAAGGTCGCCACCTACTACGCGGAAAAGCACCCGTTCAATCCCCAGAACTCTGAGCAAGCGTTGTTAGGCCTGGTTATGGCACTAGGCCGCGGGCATTATCTGAAGCAAACACGTTTGCTCGAACAAGTTGAGTCGTGCAAAGTATTCCTGAGCTTAACGCTCGGCATGGCAAAGGCAGACAAAGTAGAGAGCCTGCTGAGTTCACAGCTACCACAACTGCAATCCACCCGGGATAGTATCGACTTGGCCGAATCCCTTTTGTCCCTGATACAGCGTGACGAGCTGATGACAGATCAGCCACAAGACGAGGGGCCACAGAAGCAAACTAATTCCAGCTCAAATGCATCAGATTCCCCGCAGGAACTAACGGCAGAATCAGAACAGGAAACTCAGGAGTGCTCCCTTCAGGAAACAGAGGAAGCAGACACTGGTACAGGCTATTGTACGAAAGACGGTACTAACATCGAAGACTTTGGTGATCTTCAGGGCTTCCTGATCGATGAGCTTGACCAACTGTCAAACCAGACAAGTCCAGAAGAGAAAGATCTCCTACCAGAATATCCGGCAATAGCGAAAGCCGTCCCCTCTGAACAGCCATTTGATACCAGTGCCGCACTTGTCAGCTCCGCCAGGATGAGAGCACGTCTCCCCCTGCTTCTCCAGTCGATACGAAATCTTCCAACTGGCTGCGGCACTCATGGCAGAAAGCTGGACCTCCGCAAAGTCCACAGAATCGCCTTCGGCAATCCGAATATTTTCCAGAAAAAGGCACCTGTCACGGCAACGAACACCGCCGTTGTCATCCTACTCGACTCATCTGGAAGTATGTTTTCAGCACCACAAGGAACACCCCTGTACAAGATCGCAAATCAATCCGCGTTCGCACTGCATCACTGTCTCTATGGACTACCAGGAATCTCGGCAACCTCGATCGCCTTTGCCGGGCAATCTGATGACACTCCAGCCCTGCAGCTACTCTGCGACTTCAAACAGAAACCACGAGGCCAGATGTTCGACATCACCCCCAGAGGCGAGACACCAACGGATCAGGCTCTATGGCATGCGAGGACCGCGTTGCTACACCAACCTGAACCACGCAAGCTTATCATGGTATTGACCGACGGATATCCAGACAATCCGTCAAAAACACTCGCAGCGACAATGCGCTGCCGAAAAGACGGGATTGAGATAGCCGCGATTGGAATCCAGACCGATGCCGTGCAGGAATTTTGGGAGCAGTACCAGGTGATTCATGACGTGAATGAACTGCCCAAGGCAATTTTTGAAACACTGTCAATCTCTTTAACTCATCATATCCGTTAGCCATCACTACCGCACCAACAGGTCCGATCAGTCCCCCAAAAGAAACTATCTGCAAAAAAATTTCCTCAACTACTTCAAAACAGCCTCTACCGACCCATTATTTACTAGACCAGATTAAGGAGGCAATTCATGAAAAATCATCATCAAGATGTAAATCCATATCAACACTATATCGGCTATCTCACCGTTGAAGCTGCAGCAGAATATGCTTCGGTCTCAGTTAGAACGTTTCGCAACTGGATAAAGGACGGACTTAAGCATGTTCGTGTTTCTCGAAAGATGATCCGCACAAAACCTGACTGGATTGAGGAGTATTTGGATCAGTTCCAAGAAGAACACCATGAGATCGAGGACGTAATCAATGAGGTTATGGCCGAATTTATTTAACCGGAGGATTCGCTATGGGCGTAATCGTTAGAGAAAAGAAAAAAGGATCTGGAGTCTGGTGGGTGTACATCACCCACCAAGGCAAGCGAAAGGCCAAACAGATAGGGCGTGACAAAGCTAAGGCAGACAAAATCGCTAAAACAATCGAAGCGAAGCTGGTTCTCGGACAATTGAATCTGGATACGGAGCCGACCTCCCCCCTGTTCAAGGATTATGCTGAGTCCTGGCTGGAGAATCAGATAAAGTTACTAAGAAGCCGCAACACCCACGAGCGTTACCAGCGAGTACTTGAGAAACATGTGTTCCCAAAGTTGGGCAACAAACATATCAATAAAGTTTCACGGTCCGATATACGGCAGGTTCTTCTCGCTGTCCATAATAAAGGCTTATCATCTAGTTCTGTCCGCTTGACACGCGATGTCATGAGCGGGGTTTTCTGTTGTGCGATTGACGAGGAAGTACTGGAAACGAATCCGGTAACAAACGTCCTCAAACGCCTGGGGCTAGAGAAAAAGAAGAAAGAACCTACTCAGCCACTCACAACTGAAGAAGTTCAGCATTTTCTGTGCATCTGCCTCAAATTCAGCCCTGAGTTTTACCCCCTATTCCTATGCGGCTTTAGAACTGGAATGCGGCTTGGAGAACTTCTCGCTCTTAAATGGTCGGTTATTGACTGGAACAAACGGTTTATCCAGGTTGATAAATCGTATAAACGCGGGGAAGTCAGTCAGACAAAAACAGGTAAAACACGGAGGGTTGATCTCTCAGACCAACTAGCAGAGACGCTGAAAACCTTATTGATCCAGAGGAAAAGAGAAGCTTTGAAGTCAGGCCATGGAGAAGAAGTTGAATGGATCTTTCACAAGAACGGAAAACCCATCTCACAAAACTCAGTCCGCAACGTTTTCAAGAGAATCCTGAAAAAAGCAGGTATACGCGAGATCAGGGTCCACGACATGCGCCACACCTTCGCCAGTCTGCTGTTATCGCAAGGAGAGTCTCCGGTATACGTCAAGGAACAGCTCGGACATCACAGCATTAAAATCACCGTCGATATCTACGGTCACCTGATCCCGAGTAGCAATCGACAGGCAGTCAACCAGTTGGATGAGCAACAACCATCTGCAACCCATACGCAACCTGAGAAAAAAGAAAGCCCGAAACCATAACGGTTTCGGGCTATTACTCTTGTTTGGTGCCGAAGGGGAGACTCGAACTCCCACGTCCCTACGGACACTAGACCCTGAACCTAGCGTGTCTACCAATTCCACCACTTCGGCTTATTCGATATTTTAGCGATTCACTAACATTGCGCTAGCGTTTCGCGCTTCATTCCTCACCCTAAGAGAAAATAAAAACCCGATTACAACAAGTAACCGGGTTGTTTATTTTTTGGTGCCGAAGGGGAGACTCGAACTCCCACGTCCCTACGGACACTAGACCCTGAACCTAGCGTGTCTACCAATTCCACCACTTCGGCTGAAGCGAGAGAACTTATAGCAAAAGGACTTTGCCTTTGCAATAAAAAATTTCAACTTTAAAAAAATTATTCTGACCTGTACGGCTCGACATAGATGCTGTTAAATTCTTTAACGCTCACCATGCCCGGCTTGTACCCTTTCGATTTTTTTACAGATTTGGCTTCAGCCTCGATAACCTCAACCTTTGTATCATTACGTCCCTTGGAATAGCCCGCCGCGATAGACGCCGCAAACAGACGATCTGCCTCGGAAAAAGTCTGCTGCTCCGATGATTTCAACACGACATGGCTGCCCGGTATCCCCTTGGCGTGATACCAGAGATCGCCCGGTTTGAGGATGCGGGTCGTGATCGCGTCGTTCTGCCGATTGCTGCGCCCCCAGATCACCCGCAATCCCGACGGAGAGGTCGTTTCGTTAGGCTTGGCCGCCGAGGTTGTGCGCCGTTGATGCAATGTCGTCTTTTCGCGCAGAATCTTCATTTCCCGCAGTTCTTCGGCAATATCCTCCAGATCGGCCTTCTGCAGGTCCGAGTTCAATTGATATTCCAGCTGACCCAGCCATTCCAGTTCGGATTGCGTTTCTTCGTAACGGCGTAGACTGTGGTCAATCCCGCGAGTCAGCTTGCGGTGGCGCTTGTAATAGCGTTCGACGTTCTCCTGCGGGGTCAGCACCGGATCGAGTTCGATGCGCAGCACCGCAGCTTCTTGGCTGAAATAATCAACAACCTCAATCCCTGTCATACCACGCTTCAGTCGCTGTCTGTTGGCCAGCAACAGATCCCCCTTCTGCTTAAAGGTTTCCGCGTTCTCCTGCTGTGCCATCTCTGTTTCGATGTCAGCAAGGCGCCTGAGCAGCTTTTTCTTGTGTTTAGCGACGCTGTTTTGTAACTGTTTATGAAATTCCTGCGGCGACAGTTCTTTTGTACCCGCAAGAGCCTCTTCAACATAGCGGCTCCAGTTCTCAAAAGTGCCGAGCTCGGGATAAACCATATCATCAGGTCGTTTCCCTTTGTTTTCCGGAGGAAGATAGCTCTGACCGGACAGGAGTTCTCGCCCTCCCCTGTCCCGATGCAGGGCATCGATTATCGATCCATCGGCATCGGTCAGAATCATATTGCCTGTCTTGCCGGTCAGCTCAACCACCAACCGGCACGGACCACGCTCGCCCTGACAATCGAGCTGGACAATCCGATCCCGATTGACGAGCGCAAGCGATTCTATGCGTGCGATACGCGCCCTGAGCAACTGACAGAAGCGGGGCGGCCGGTCCGGATTCAGCCAGTCGCGCCAGGTCAGATGGATGCGACTGTTTTGAGCTTCGACTGATAGCAGCAGGCGCTGATTCTCCCGTCCGTTCCAGAGCTTGAAGATCAGCAGGTCTGCATCAGGCTGATATATTTTCGATACGACTGCAGGAACCAGCTGCTGCTGAAGCTCTGCAACGATATGTTCAAGGAGGATAAATTCCATCAGTAATCTGACCTCAATAAGTATGCTATGACTTTTGACTCAATTCTGATAATATCCGGCAACTTTAGTGGCATATGCAAGGAGGAATCACATGCAGAAAGACTGGTCTATCGAAACGCAGGCCGTTCAGGGAAATTACCGCCCGGGTGCGGCAGAGCCGAGAACAGCTCCGATTTGTCAGAGCACAACCTTTAAATATGACAGCGCCGAGCATATGGCGCAGCTCTTCGACCTGGACAGCTTCGATCCGATGTACACCCGCATCGGCAACCCGACGACCGGTGTCTTTGAAGAAAAGATGGCGCTTCTCGAAGGGGGCGTCGGAGCCCTGGCGACCTCGTCCGGCCAGGCTGCTTCTGCGCTTTCCATCCTCAACATCTGCCGCAGCGGCCAGCATGTCGTCGCTGCGAGCACATTGTACGGCGGAACCTTCTCGCTCTTCGCCAACACCCTGCCAAAGCTGGGTGTCGAGGTCAGCTTCATCGATCCGCAAAGCTCCATCGAAGAGATGAAAAAAGCCTTCCGTCCTGAAACCCGCTGCGTCTTTGCCGAAACCATCGGCAATCCCGGACTGAACGTCCTCGACTTTGGAAAGTTCAGCCAACTCTGCCAGGAGATGGAGGTTCCACTGATCGTCGACAACACGCTGGCCTCCCCCTATCTCTGCCGGCCACTGGAACACGGAGCTGATATCGTTATTCATTCAGCGACCAAGTATATCGACGGCCATGGCACCTGCGTTGGCGGTGTCATTATTGACGGCGGCAAGTTCAACTGGTCTGCTGAAAAATATCCGGAGCTGAACGAACCTGACATCTCCTATCACGGACTTGTCTATACCGAAAAGTTCGGTTCGCTCGCCTACATCATCAAGGCCCGTGTTCAGTACATGCGCGACCTCGGTGTGACACCGGCCCCACAGAACACCTTCCTCCTGAACCACGGGCTGACAACCCTCCACCTGCGCATGGAGCGTCACAGTTTCAACGCCCTGGAGTTGGCCAAGTTCCTTGAGCAGCACGAAGCTGTTTCCTGGGTCAACTACCCGGGTCTTGAAAGCCATTCAAGCTATAAACTGGCACAAAAGTATCTTCCCAAAGGGACAAGTGGCGTCCTGACCTTCGGCATCAAAGGTGGCCGCGAAGCAGGCATCAAGTTCATGGAGGCCTGCAAGATTATCGCCATGGTCGTCCATGTCGGTGACGCACGTTCCTGTGTTCTGCACCCGGCCAGCACAACGCATCGCCAACTCAGTGAAGAACAGCAGATTGCATCCGGCGTATCGCCTGACCTGATTCGCCTTTCGGTCGGTATCGAGAACATTGATGACCTGATCAAGGATGTTGACCAGGCTCTGGCTGCCAGTCGCAAATAGCTTTCAGGTCTTTTCAATAGAAATGAAGGTCGTTCCGGCACGGAGCGACCTTTTTTTGTATATAGTATAAACAGGACCGGAATGGTTGACATTTTACTTGCGGAACAGAAACGAGGCTGCTATAGATTGTTCTTTACCATTAAAGTAGTGTTTGACTTAAAGATTCAAAAGCAAAGAGGTGTATAATGCAGAATGATTCTCAATTCAAAGATGGCACATTAGCCCTGCACGCAGGCCAGGTTGTCGATCCGACAACGAACTCCCGCGCAGTCCCGATCTACCAGACATCGTCCTATGCATTCAATTCAGCTGAGCATGCAGCCAATCTATTTTCCCTGAAAGAGCTCGGCAACATCTACACCCGATTGATGAATCCAACCACTGATGTCCTTGAAAAACGTCTTGCGGAATTGGACGGCGGGATTGGCGCCCTGGCCCTGGCCTCTGGCTCTTCAGCCATCAGCCTGGCCATCATGAACCTGGCTAAGGCTGGGGACAACATCATTTCCAGCAGCTCTCTCTACGGTGGGACCTACAATCTGTTTCAACATACATTCAAGCGTTTCGGTATCGAAGTCCGTTTTATCGACAGTTCTGATCCCCAAAAGATCGCAGCAATAAGCGACGAAAAGACCAGAGCTGTCTATACCGAGACCATCGGCAATCCCCACAATAACGTCAACGATTTTTCAGCCTTGGCCAAGGCCGCTCATGACCATGGCCTGCCATTGATAATCGACAACACCGTAGCCACACCTGTGCTCTTCAAACCGATTGAACATGGCGCCGATATCGTCTGCTATTCGTTGACTAAATTCATCGGCGGACACGGAACCAGCATCGGCGGTGCCGTTGTTGACAGCGGAAAATTCAACTGGGCAAACGGCCGTTTTTCTGAATTTACTACCCCGGACCCGAGCTACCACGGCCTCGTCTACCATGAAGCATTGGGCAACCTGGCCTATATTCTGAAAATGAGACTGACTCTGCTGCGCGATATGGGGCCTTGCCTGTCCCCGTTCAACGCGTTCCAGATTCTTCAGGGGATTGAGACACTGCATGTCAGGATGCCGCGTCACTGTGAAAACGCACTGCAGGTCGCGCGTTTTCTCAAGGAACACTCTGATGTCGAATCGGTCAACTATCCCGGTCTGGTCGATCATCCCGATTATGCCAACGCCCAGAAATATCTGCCTAAAGGCCAGGGAGCAATTGTCAGCTTCGAACTCAAAGGCGGCCTTGAGGCAGGAAAGAAATTCATCGACAGCGTAAAGCTGGCCAGCCACCTGGCCAATATCGGTGACGCAAAAACTCTGGTGATTCACCCGGCATCAACCACCCATTCACAACTGACTCCGGAAGAACAACTTGCCGCCGGCGTTACTCCGGGAATGATCAGGATCTCGGTCGGCATTGAGGATATCGACGACATCGTCGCCGACCTGAATGGAGCAATTTCGACCCCTTAAATTAGTTCACACAAGGGCGAAACTCTCTGCTATACTCCCGCGCCATGACAAGCATTCAACTCAATCAGGTCACTGCCCGTATCCATAAATCGATCTGTCTGGAGGAGATTTCACTGACCCTCCAGGCAGATCAATGTTGGGCCTTCATCGGTCATAATGGCTGCGGAAAAACTGCTTTCGGCCGACTTTTGTGCTCCCAGCTCGAGTTGCTGTCCGGAACCGCAACCCTGCCGGACAGTTCGGCCTTTATCTCCTTTGAACGGGTTACTGAAATCCTCAACTATGAACGCTATATCGACGATTCAGAATTCAAAGGCGGTGCCGACAGCGGCACCAGCGTCAGGGATTTCATCCTGCGTGGCCAAAATGACAAAAACTCGCAACTTGACAGCCTGGCCGCCAAGCTGAACTTTTCGGCCCGGCTTGACCGTGGCATCAAATTTCTTTCGACCGGCGAAATGCGTAAAGCTGTCATCTGCCAGGCCCTGATTGAAAAACCTCAGCTCATCGTTCTGGATGAACCCTTTGACGGACTTGACCGGGGCTCCTGCCAGAGTGTTATCGAAATTGTTCGCGACCTGATAAGACACGGCATTCAGGTTGTCCTGCTTCTCAACCGCTTTGATGAGATCCTTGCCGAGGTCAGTCACATCGGCTATCTCCATCGCTGTCGCTTGATCCAGAGCGGAGCAAAAGACAAGATTCTGTGTTCACCTGAAATCGCCAGAATGCATCACTTTCAGACCAGCCTGCCGGATAGTTTGCCACAATTGCCCGAACAGAAAATCGAGATCCAGGGGAATCAGCCCCTGATCCGCATGAACGATGTCCGGGTCAGCTATCGGGATCAGACAATTCTCAATGGTATCAGCTGGAAGGTCATGCCACTTCAGCACTGGGTCATTGTCGGCCCGAACGGATCGGGAAAAACAACCCTGCTCAACCTGATTAACGGAGACAACCCGCAAGCCTATGCCAACGACATTCAGATCTTTGGCTATCAGAAAGGCCAGGGAGAAAGTGTCTGGGAGCTGAAAAAGCACATTGGCTATATCTCGACATCTTTTCAACGGGAATTCAGGGTCGGCGGCTCGGTCATCAGTGTCCTGCTCTCCGGCTTCTTCGATTCGATAGGGGTTTATCGCCGTCCTTCGCTCGATCAGAAAAAAGTGGCAGAAGAATGGCTGAAGATTCTCAAGCTTGAAGAGATGGCCCGCAAACCATTCCAAACCTTGTCATTCGGCGAGCAACGCATGGTCCTTATCGCCCGTGCAATGATCAAACACCCTCGCCTGCTGATTCTCGATGAGCCCTGTCAGGGACTCGACCAGATCAATCTTGACCTGGTCCTTAAACTGATCGATTTTATCGGCCATAATGGTAAGACAACCCTGCTGTACGTGACCCACCATCTCGAAGACAGCATTTCCTGTATTCATAACCGACTTGAGCTGATCCCCAATCCTGAATTCGGTTCCTCCGTCCAGATCTCTGCCCTCCGCTGACCAGGCTGTTAATTTTTCCGACAAACTGCCAATTTTCATAGAAATCAATCTATATTTCTTTTAATTACAGAGCGTTGCGTGTCAGGTATAAATATTGCTTTCAATTATTTAACATAATTGCAGACATGACCAGACTCAGAGAGGAGCCTCTTAATGCTGATCCCGATTGTTTACACAAACGGAAAACATGATCTTGTCAAAGGTTTTATCCTGGACAGACTCATCGAAAACAACGACATTGTCAGGTTCAAACGCAATGACGGGTGGGTCAGCATCGACTCGGGAAAACTCCGTAGAAGCAGAATCAATTACAGCTACGACGGACCACGCAGACGCTTCAATGACAAGAACGAAGAGCTTGATCGCCTAATCAACAAGATCCTCTGATTTTCAAACAATACTTTTCAGCGTTACGAGTTTGTGCTAAGGTGCCGCGCCATGACGACACCTTTTCCTTTTCATATTGTTCTGATAGAGCCCGAGATCCCACCCAACACCGGAAACATTGGACGTTTGTGTGCGGCAACCGGGACTCATCTGCATCTGGTCGGCAAATTGGGCTTCTCTCTCGACGACAAACACATGAAAAGAGCGGGACTTGACTACTGGCCACAGGTCAAACTGCATCGTTGGGACTCTTTTGAGCAATTGCGCTCTGATTTCCCCCAGGGGCGCTTCTGGTTCGCCTCAAAAAAAGCGCAAAAGATCCACACGGAAATCAGTTACAATGAAGGAGATTTTCTGGTCTTCGGCAAGGAAACGCTAGGCCTTCCCGACGAACTCCTCGAGCAGGAAAAGGATCACTGTCTGCGGATTCCGATCTTCTCCCCCGCTGTGCGCAGCCTCAACCTGGCCAACTCTGCTGCGATCATTCTCTATGAGGCCCTGCGACAAACAGGACGCCTAAGCTAAGAATAAGAATAATAAAGCCGGACAAATTGTCCGGCTTTATATTGTTGGCTTATCAGATCAATCCAAGCAACTTGCTGCTTCGCTCCAGGAACGCAGACATCCTGTCCTTGTCCATCGACTGCTGCGAGAGCATCGCCAGGTCATAGATCTGCTCCATCAGCATGTCGGCCGTCTCCTGGTCACCCTGTTCAGCCAGCTCCAGAGCCTTGGCAACGGCAGGGCTTGCCGTATTGACCAGCAAAGTATGTTCGGCAAACATATCACCAGCCTCGGGACTATTGCCCATCATGCGGGTCATCTCCTTGAAACGCCGAGACTGCTCGTTCAACAGGATCATACCTGGAACACTGTCATCCTTGAGGGTCTCGACCCGGATGAACAGCCCCTTGATACCCTCCAAAGCTGTCTTGAAGCTCTCCTCGATGCGGTCTTCCCTGGTCTTGTTGTCTGCCCCCTCGACAATCTTCTTGCTGGCATCCTGATCAAGCAGATTTTCAGTAACGTCTGAGTCAACCCGCTCGAACTTGACGTCAGTGTTCTTCGACTCCAGAAACTGGATGAAGTGACTGTCGATCATCGCATCAAGGATCAGCACCTCAAGCCCCTGAGACTTGAACAGCTTGATGTAGGTCGACTGCGCAGCCTCGTTGTTGGCGTAGTAAACCTTGTTTTCGTGCTTCTCCTTGGCCCGCTCGAGATAGTCCGGCAGTGTAGTGAACTTGCTTTCGCCGGTCGAGGTGTAGATGACATGATCCTTGACCTTGTCATAGAACTTGTCCTCGCGCATCATACCGTACTTGACGAAGGTATGGATATCCTCCCAGATCGGCTCAAAAGCCTCGCCGTCTTTTTTGGCCAGGTCAACAATCTTGGAAGCAACGCGGTTGCTGATGACTTCGCGGATCTTGCGCACCTGAGGTTCGTTCTGCAGGTAGCTACGGGACACATTCAACGGCAGATCGGGAGCGTCAAGACAGCCCTGCAGCGGTGTCAGGAACTCAGGAATGAGCTCCGGGGTGTTGTCCGAAACAAAAACCTGGCTGCAATACAGGTTGATATGGCTCTTGGTGACGTCAAACTCGTTGTTCAGACGCGGGAAATAGACAATCCCTTTCAGATTGAACGGATAATCGATATTCAGATGGATCCAGAACAGGGGATCATCAGAGAACGGATAGAGCTTGCGGTAAAACTCCTTGTACTCGTCATCGCTGATCTCTGAGGCGCTTTTTGTCCAGAGTGGGTTCTTGTCGTTGATTTCCTCCCCTTCCAGTGTGATCGACACCGGCAGGAAGTTACAGAACTTCTTGACCACGTCCTTGACCTTAGCGGCCTCCAGAAACTCCTTCTCGTCATCATTCAGCTTGAGAATAACTTCTGTACCGCGCCCCTCTTTTGCAATCGGGTCCAGAGAGTACGCTGTTGTTCCTTCACACTGCCAATGAACAGCCTGCGCATCCTTCTGATAGGACAGAGTCTTTATCTCAACCCTGTTGGCGACCATGAAGCTGGAATAAAAGCCCAGCCCAAAATGACCGATAATCTGATTCTTATCTTCCAGATCCTTGAACTTTTCGATGAAGTCCTCTGCCGACGAAAAAGCGACCTGGTTGATATATTTTTTGACCTCATCGGCGGTCATGCCGATACCGTTATCAGCCACAGTCAGAGTTCCCGCCTCTTGGTCGATACGGATATCTACCTTGTATTCGTCGGCAATCTGCAGCCCTTCAATCAGGTTGACATTCTTCAGCTTGCTGATCGCATCAACCGCGTTGGAAACCAACTCACGCAGAAAGATTTCCTTTTCACTGTAAAGCCACTTCTTGATGATCGGAAAGATATTTTCCGTGTGGATGGAAATTGTTCCTTCTTCCCTTGTCACCTTGTCAGACATATTCAAACTCCTCCTTGAAAACTTGCTCGCTAAATAAGGTTACAACTGCGACCTATAAAAATAAAAACAGGGCCTCCCTTTGTCAAGAAGGCCCTATGTAAATTTTTTCGACAAAAAGCCCCGGCAGATGCCGGGGCTATAGTTTTTTATTCCTAATGTCTTTTTCTTCTGTAAACCGCTAAGCCAACAAGCCCTACACCGAGTAAAAGCAGAGTGGCTGGCTCGGGAACAGGAGCGGCTCCAAATTCTGTCACATGACTGACTGTCGCATCTTCACCAGGAATATTCATACCTTCAGGAAGATCTCCCACATAAAACACTGCCCACTCCAGAGATGGAAGGTTTTCAAAAGCGGCCCAGTATGTGCTTTTTTTCAGTAGGAAATAATCTGAGACAACATCCAGCTTAATGGCAAAAATTCCCTCGCCATCAGTCTCGTAGTAAGAGATATCTTCTTCCATCTTGCCAATGAATGAAGTCGAGACGCCATAGGACGTCAGAACCAGATTAACCCAGTCCGTTTCAGCAACAGGATCACTGCTACCTAGAGCATCCGTACTAGCGAGAAAAATATCCACCCCTCCGACATCAGCTCCGTAGTAATCTCCTGCAGTTGTAATGGTATAAGACCATGCTGTACCTCCGAGAAATACAGCGACCAGAAGTGTCAGTAGAATCTTTCTCATGACAGCCTCCTTTCACTAGGGCTTACTAGCGTTTACATTTAGTAACAATACTATGCATAAATCGCTCCAATAAAAACCCTTCAATCTTTTCAGTAAGTTACTGACTTGCTGTTGTTTTTAAGGCACAAACCACTACCCATGTTAACAATTCCGACAGAACCCAACCAATAACATCCCGATTTTCCTCAACTCCCCACCTGCGTTTCATCAAAAGGCCCAGCAATCGACAAGAAATGCTCCACAAACATATTGACCGAAACATTCAATATTCGTTCACACAGCCTTCAAAATTGACAATCGATCTTTTCAAACTACACTTGATTACAGTTTATTGACGAGCTCTCCGGAAATGAAAAGTGCTGAAAATGCACACCATCAACCGTTTCGGCCTAAGGAGGTGCCTCATGTTGCAAAAGTCTTTTCGCTTGATGCTCGCTTTGTTTGCACTCTTTGGCCTGATTATCATCAGCAGCTGTGGTGGCGGGGGTGGCGGAGGTGGCGGTTCGATCACCAGTAACAGTACCACAAGCAGCAATCACGGGATCACTATCTTTCGACAAACCGTTACCATGGAGGATACCGATACCTCTGAATATTTCCCCGGACAACCAAACATCTGGGACATCAGCGATGATTTCTCCTTAAGCGACGGCGGTGACGATCAGTTTGACGGCGCTTTGGAGCTGTCAATCGGCAGCTCATTTCCAAGCCAGACCTACAGCGACCTGATCTTCAATGCTCCAGCATTCGACTCAACAGATGGCGTCAAGGTCGCTGCCGTGGTTGATGGCGTCGTAGGAAACATCAACAACAGTGGAGATTTTTCGGCGATTGAAGGACTAAACTCGGCTTACCTCAACGACGTCTACGACGGACGGATCGCACAGAGCGTCAACCTGGCGGGGGCAGTCTCTCCGATTACACTGAGCTGGTCGTGGGAGGCGAACGTTTCTTCCGGAGCTTTCACAATGTCTGGAACATACCTGCGGGCAGTGATTCGCAATGCAACTGACGGCTCTATCCTGGCGACACTAGCTTCAGTAAGTGGCAGCGAATCCGCATCCTACGGCCCGATCAACCTGGACGCTTATATCAATCAAACGATAATCATCTCATTCGAGATCAGAAGCAGCGGGACCGGCCCGAACCTGATTGATGCTGTCTCGCTTACGGACGGGGCAGCAAGCCAATATCTCACCAACGGTGACTTTGAAACTGGCGACCTCACCGGCTGGACTGTGAACGAGCCGGCAGAATATCAGAACTTCACCAGCTCCGCAGAGCTCATTGGCGGACTGACTGTAACCCGCTCATTCTATACCGTTCCCAACAAACTCTGGGGGCGCTGGGTTGATACCTTTACAAACAACACCGGCGCTCAAATCACGGAGACCGTATCCTATGACACTGCACTTGGATCAGAAGGCTACGGAATCCTCTACGAAACACCCGGTACTGGCGGCATGGCATTAACCGGTTGGGATGGAACGGCTGATGCCGGTCTTGACCCGACAGGATTCAGCAATGATCGGGATTTCGCCCTGGTTTTCGGGGACGCTGACAGCGTAACCTACACAAGCGCCACCGCACTCAATACAGCAGACGGCAGCGGCGATATTACCCATGAATATAACATTATTGTTGATCCGGGGGATACGGTCTCGATTGTCAACTTCATCGTCATGAACGGTGTTGACACTAACGATACGGCTATCGATGCTAACGCAACGGCTACGGCTATCGATGCAGCGGCACTCGATATCGTTGACAATTTCTGGAACGACGACCAGTATCGCGCTGGCATGACCCAGGCGCAGATCAATGCAGTAGTCAATTTCTTCTGATTATTGTCCGGAAAAATCACTCTAAAAACATAGAGAGCTGAGGGACTTCTCCCTCAGCTCTGAGCCGGAAAGGATCATTCTCCGATAATCTTAACCAACACTCTCTTTCGTCGGCAACCGTCAAACTCCCCGTAAAAAATCTGCTCCCATGGCCCGAAATCAAGCTTACCTTCCGTCACAGCAACCACGACTTCCCTGCCCATGACACTCCGTTTGAGATGAGCATCACCATTATCTTCACCGGTATTGTTATGCTTATATAGGCTCAAAGGCTCATGAGGTGACAGTCCTTCCAGCCAACGATCAAAATCCTGATGCAGACCGGACTCATCATCATTGATAAAAACGGATGCGGTGATGTGCATGGCATTACAGAGCATTAGTCCTTCTTTGACGCCACTCGCCTTCAGACACCTGACCACCTCAGGCGTTATATTGAGGTAAGCCCTGCGTGTCGGAATATCGAACCAGAGCTCCTCTCGATAGGTTTTCATATTAACCTCTCCTCACAGTAATGAAACATTTTTCTATATATTATCGGCTACAAATCAACATGTAGCGAAAAATCAATGGGTTATCTTGTATTGACACAACAATGCGATTAATATATAAGGACAAGTCGCTTTAGAACAAAGAAAGAATAACAAAAGCATATGCACAATGAATAATAATAGTAAAATCTGCAACTTAACAATCATCGCCATCGCAATACTGGGGCTGACTCTGACAAGTTTCAGCACCAGCAATGCCCCCATCTATGAAGGTCCTGACATTCAGGTTATCGGTGAATCTTTCTACCAGGATCTCGAATTTGAGTACCAGCGCTACAGCTATCAGCTCGATGCTCTCGACAATGGTGTTCCACCGATCATTCTGGCAAACCTTCCGGAAGATCTGGCAAACATCAGCAGTACCAATGAGCGCAAAAGACTTTTCTTCAAGGCCCTTTTGCCGATGATTCTGCTTGCGAATGATGAAATACGTGTCGAACGCAACAAGCTGCTGAAAATTCAGAAAGAACTCAAAACGACTGGCCGGCTGACCAAGACCCAGAAAAGAGCATTGACCAGAATCGCCAGTCATTACAAGGTTGACTACAACCCGGGACAGGAAGAAATCATCCTCCAGAAACTGTTTAAAAGAGTGGATATTATCCCTGCAGATCTGGCTCTCGCTCAGGCTGCAAATGAATCAGGCTGGGGGACATCCCGTTTTACCCAGGTTGCCAATAATATCTTTGGTGAATGGACCTTCAAAAAAGGAGCAGGGATTGTACCAGAGGATCGCCCGGCAGGCGCGACCTACGAGGTTGAGAAGTTCGCAACAGTCTACGATTCCGTTCGCTCCTACCTGCACAACCTGAACACTCACAAGGCCTATACCAAATTGCGTCAGATCAGATTTGAGATCCGCCAGTCTGGCGATAGTCTGGACGGGCTGAAACTGGCAGAAGGACTGACCCTCTATTCGATTCGTGGTGAAGACTATGTCAGGGAACTTCAAGCCATGATCCGCAAAAACCGTCTGAGCAGATTCTCTGATGTCAAACTCAGGACCAGCAGCTGATCGCGTCAGGCAAAGCAACTTACCCTCATAACCGCACAGCAGACAACAAGCGCATCAAAAAGTTCGAACGTCTCATGAGATTCGAACCTGGGACTGGTCGCTTCAAGTTTCTCCTAGGAACACCGCATATCGCGGCACTCCACTCCTGCTGATGTCACAAGCTAGTAAATTTCAGAAATCTGCCGCACTAATTTTCCACAAAACGGACCGGATTGCTGGCATTGATCCACAAATGGCTGTACCAGGCCCATGAACCGTCCCGGGCCTGAATGGTCAGGGTATATTTATTACGCCGCCCACTAAGAGGCTTTTCAGCGGTTATTTCTATCCAACCATCCTGACCGTTCAAACTGTTAACGCTGCAACTGTTGTCCCCCTGAACAAAGCAATTGATTGCGCCCCTGGCCAGTACAGCATCTTGCAGTTTGAGTTTCAGAACCGGAGGATTCAGACCGACAACTGGATCAACTGGCTCAGTCTCCTGCACCGCCAGAGCCCTCATATTCAGCTTCTGAACAAACCCGGCAAGAGTCGCAAAGGGGCCGCCCATCGGAAAGCGTGGAAGCGCAAAAAGCTGTGCCCCGTCGGAAACGACTCCAGACTGCTGAGCATATGCGGCTGAAAACCCATACTCCTTGACCAACTCCACGACCTCTGGTGAATATTCACCGAAGGTATAGGCAAATAATTCAGGAGAAATCCCCAGCTCCTTTTTGAAGAGCTCTGAGGCCATGGATAGCTCATCCCAAATTCTCTGCCGCCACTGCAGATAAGACTCGCCAGCCTGCTTTTCAACGAGATAAGGGTGGGATGCAGTATGATGACCGATCTCAATTCCATCAGCCGCAACCTCACGGATCTGATCCCAGCTCATATATCCGGAGGTTGAAACCGCATCACTATTGATAAACAGGGTAGCCGGATACCCATACTCACGCAGCAAGGGCATTCCTGAGCTATAAAATGAGCTGAAAGCGTCATCAATACTCAGGGCAGCCGCCTTGTCCGGCAGCGCCTCTCCGCTTCGCAGGCGCCTGACAATCTCACTGAGCGAGAGCACCTCGATATGGTTCTGCTTCAGATATTCCAGTTGCTCACGAAAAATATCCGTAGAAATGTTGGTCGACAGATAACGAGCTTCATCGAAGCGGTGGTAAATGAAAACATTGACCTGACCGGCCGAAACAACTCCACAGAGTTGCACAGCCAACAGGCAGAGTATAATGAGTATTTTTGAGATCATGACCGATAACTTATACTGATTTGACTTTATTTCTCAGATAACGCCGGATGCTGTTACGCGCTTTCGGGGTGATCGCCCACTCCAACCACTTAGGCAGGACTTCAGGAACTTTGGATGTTTCGACCAGAACCTGATCACCATCCAGAAGACGGGTTTTCAACTGACGGGTGTTACCATTAATGACCCCACGACGCGCATGCAAACCGAGAGAATCATGGATTTCAAAGGCAAAATCGAGGACACTGCTCCCCTCCGGCAAGGTTCTGATATCCCCCTGTGGGGTGTAAACCTGAATCGTCGCAGAGGCCAGTTTGAGCGATTCGGTGTCGAACGCCGATTCCCCATCCATGAGCGACTTCATCAGTTCCTTAAAGTTTTCATGACGGAACTGAAAACCGGGAGCAAGCACCCCGGATTCGTTGAAACGAGCAAGTTTACGCGTTGTTATCTCAATTCTGAGCCGTTGTTCACCGGCCTGAACCGATGTCTTCAGGGCCTGGTAGCCATGCGGAGAGGTGTAATTGAGATGATCTCTGAGCTTACCCGGAATTGGCGGATAGAGGCTGTGCAGGATACCCAGAAAGATATAGGCATCCATCATCCGGTCAACTTGCACCTCCAGGGTATAGAGTGACGGAAAACCTCTCTGCATGGTCCGCGTAGCAGCGACCGAGAAAGGCCGCCAGCGATCTTTCAGCTGGACAGTCAGCTTCTGCTTTTCGCAACTGGTATGGATTGCTCCTTTGATTTTACGTAGAAAATCTCCGGTCTTCACCTGCAGGGACCCAATGGCGTCATTGTATCTCTTGGCGCGTCGCGGATAGAGCAACGCATAGGACAGGGACTCAAGCTCCGTCGCGACATACCCCATCCCCAGATGCTGAGCCAGTGGCACATAGACCATGATGGTCTCTTCCGCGATCAGCTTCTGCTTGTGGGATGGCAGAGCATCAATTGTCAGCAGGTTGTCAATCCGGTCCCAGAACTTGAGACAGAGAACACGAATATCATCAATAGCGACAAGCAGAGTCTTGCGATAGGTCTCCTTCTTGAGATCCTCCCGACTCATCAGGTCGTCAGTGACCTTGGTCAGACCATCGACGAGATGGGCCACCTCGTCACCGTATTTGAGCCTGACATCCTCGAGGGTCACTGGCGTGTCTTCCACAACGTCATGCAGCAACGCCGCCATCACAGAAGGGAAATCCATCCAGTGTCTGGCGGCGAGGTGAGTCACGCGCAACGGATGAAAGATGTAGGGTTCGCCAGATTTGCGCTGCTGCCCCCTGTGAGAGGTGCGGGCATCCTCCAGCGCCTGCCCTACCCGGGCAATCTCGCTGTCCAGCTCATCTTCCGACAGCTCGGCTCCATAATGGGTCACGAGCAGCTCCATGATGTCGGTCATCAAGCGCTGCTCAGTTTTACTATCGTACGGCAGCATTGAAGATCTACCCCGGAGGCCAGTTGAGCTGCCGACCGCCTAACAGGTGAAAATGAAGATGCCAGACCGTCTGCCCTGCTCCTTCATTGCAGTTATTGACAATGCGAAAGCCATCCTCGGCAAACCCTTTGTCCTCAGCAATATGGGCAGCAACCTGGTAAATATGGCCAATAAGTTCATTCTCCGACGGGGTCAGGTCGAGAGTTGTTCCAATGTGTTTCAACGGAACAATCAGGTAATGATGCGGTGCCTGGGGAGCAATATCCGCAAAGGCGACGACCTTATCATCCTCATAAACCTTATCAGCCGGAATGTCTCCAGCGATAATCTTGCAAAACAAACACTCTGTCGTCATAAAAACTCCTTATCGGGCTATTGAAAAGCTGTCCGCATACACGACATTCAACACCCCGTAATATGACTTGCCAATCCAGCCAATGTCGTCAGCAGATAGTAGCAGAGTCCGGTAAGAATTTCTAACCCAATCTTGCACCATGAATAGTTTAGGAATAGACAATTACTGGCTTTTTTTCAGATGGATAAGAAATTCGCGATTCCCTTTAGCGCCGAGAATCGGACTTTCAATCACCCCACCTACAGAGCAGCCCAACTCCACAGCCAGAGCACAGATATTCTCGACAACCTGATCCTGCAGCTGACGATCCTTAACAATACCGCCCTTACCGACCAGATCCCGACCGACTTCGAATTGCGGCTTGATCAGAGCGATAACACCACCGCCAGAAGTCAGAAGCTTGAGCGTCGCAGGCAGAACCTTGGCAAGAGAGATAAACGACGCATCAATGACCGCCAGCGAGGGTCTTTCTGCCAGATCCTCACCCGACAGGTCCTTGATATTGCAGCGTTCCATGTTGACAACACGGGGATCTTCCCGCAACTTCCAGGCCAGCTGACCGTAACCGACATCGACGGCATAAACCCGCGAAACCCCGTTCTGCAGCAGACAGTCAGTAAAACCGCCTGTCGAAGCCCCGACATCGATAGCCACAATCCCCAGCGTATCGGGTTTGAATGCCTGCAGAGCTTTCTCGAGCTTCAAACCACCACGGGAAACATAGGGAATATCCTGCCCCTTGACCCTGATTACCGAGTCGACGGCTACCTGGGTTCCGGCCTTGTCGATACGGTGATCATCGACAACCACATTTCCAGCCAGAATCAGCGCTCTGGCCCGCTCTCGGGACTGCGCAAAGCCCAGATCAACCAGTAATTTATCAAGACGTTCTTTCATGCCCACATCATAATCAGATTCAGTCAGAAGACAATAAAAAAGGGAGCCAACGGCTCCCTGAAAACAAGACTAAACGGACTATTAATTTATGAAATAATCACGGTTGTCATTAAAGACCGTCTCAATTTCCTGAAGCGCCGTCTCAACCTCTTCGGTTGACAGCCCCAAAACCCTTACGCCAGGATTATCCTCAATAAGGAGGTCATCCTGCGGTTGACGCTGACCGATTCCCAGCCGGGCACAGATGAAGTCAGCCATGTTAACAGTTGCAGTCAGCTTGAGCATGGCATCTGCCCCCTCTTCCTCCGGGTCGATCACCAGGTCTTCATGATGCAGGGTACTCATAACCAGATTGCGGTTGAAGTTCCATTTATCCAGCACCGCAGCACCAACCACGGCATGCGCATAGGGAAAATACTTCCCTTCAAGCTCTCTGGCGTTGCCACCTTCGCAATAGAGTGCTTCAACCAGTGCCCGGTATGCATCAGGGTCACTGTAATTCATGATGATTTTACCCAGATGACGAAACAAACCGGCCAAAAAGGCCTCTTCTGCATCGACGGTATTAAATTTACGGGCCAGGATTCGGGATCCGACGGCACAGCCCATGGCATCTTCCCAGAGCAATTTCTCCAGCAAGCCGTATGACTTGTTCATCCCCTCGAGGCTTGCTGCCAGAACCAGGCTACGCAACGTTCTCTCACCAACAATTGCGATAGCATGATCAAGAGTTTTGATCTGACGCTTCATGCTGTAAAAGGCGGAATTGGCAACCTTGAGCAAACGAGCCGATACGGCGGGATCACTGGAGATCGTGCTGCCTAGCTTGGTGTAATTGACGTTCGGATCGCCTAAAAGCTCCATAACCTTAACCGCAACGGCCGGCATGGGCGGCAGATCGCGGATTGATTTTACAACAGTCTGAAAATCAGTTGTCATTCAAGACCCCCTGAAATAAAAATAATGATCTCTAAGACTAGCAGACTCAAAAGATTAATTCATTCAAAAAATACATCTATTTACATTGGGGAATAGCTGAATCTTCTGCAGAAATGGTCAACGAACTGTCGCTTTGCTTTGCTCATATCGACCCTATGTCCAAGTACCGCACTGAGCGAGGTGACGACCTCACCAGGATGACCACAGGGGATGATCGTTGAGAATGTCGCAAGATCATTATTCAGATTGACGGCTGCCCCATGACAGGAAATCCATTTTTTCAGCGCGATGCCGAAACTGCAGATTTTTTTTCCGGCCACCCAGACACCGGGCTCTCCCGGTTTCAGCACACCCTGCACACCATAATCAGCCAACAGGTCGACAACCGAGCCGAGGACACCATCGGCATACCAGCGAATATCCTTTTTTTTCAGGGCCAGAATCGGATAGGCGACCAGTTGCCCCGGCTCGTGTGCCGTTGCCATTCCGCCCCGCTTGATTCGCTCCAAGCTGATTCCCCGTTCGGGAA
Source organism: Geopsychrobacteraceae bacterium (assembly GCA_963677215.1). GTDB lineage: Bacteria > Desulfobacterota > Desulfuromonadia > Desulfuromonadales > Geopsychrobacteraceae. The sequence continues at coordinate 2,924,133 of OY781919.1, read as the reverse complement.
ACAGGGTCTCATCCAGAAGCAGGTCGCCTGCACCGCCCCTGCGTCCGAGAGTGACAGTCGCCGGGTGCTCTAGCAGAATCAGCTGATCGCCGACTTTCCCGTCAAGACGCAGGGAAAGCAGTTCCATCTGCCGGCCAAGAGCCTCTGAATAATCAAGCAGACCCCAGTCGGATATTGTGATCGGTGTCTGTTCCAAAACCATAATCACCTGCGCAATCAGCAAGAACGAAAAAAGGCTCCGTTAAGGAGCCTTTTTCATTTTTTATGGTGGGCGAAGAGGGGCTCGAACCCCCGACATCCTGCTTGTAAGGCAGGCGCTCTCCCAGCTGAGCTATTCGCCCGAAGGGAGCTTGGATATACCAAAGATCCCAAAAGGTTGTCAACGAAAAATATTACTAAGCGTTATAATGTGTCCGACCTACCCCAAAATACTCGAAACCCTCTGAAGTCATCGACTCAGGATCGTACTGATTGCGGCCGTCAAAAATAATCTTCTGCTTCATCATACGCCTTAAAGCTTCCAGATCTGGATTTCTGAACGGCTTCCATTCCGTCACCAGAATCAGGGCATCGGCAGCTTCAAGCGCTTCGTACTGATTCTTGGCCAGGGACAAAGAACCACTTTCAAACCACTCACCCGGCAGTTCCTTCTTGGCAACATCCATGGCAATCGGATCATAGGCTGAAATCTCAGCCCCGGCGGCAATCAGATCAGCGAGCAGAACCTTTGCCGGGGCCTCACGCATATCGTCCGTGCCCGGTTTGAACGCCAGCCCCCAGACCGCGAATTTCAGCCCAGCAAGATCTCTGCCGAAACGTTTTTCAGTCTGTCTGGCAAACCACTGCTTTTGCAGTTTATTGCGGGTTTCTACCGAACGCAGAACTTCCGGTTCGAAATCAAGATCTTCAGCCATGCGCACCAGCGCCTGAACATCCTTGGGAAAACAGGATCCGCCATAACCACAACCGGGATAGATAAAGGAAAACCCGATACGACTGTCCGAGCCAATCCCCCTTCTGACATTTTCAACATCGACATCCATCATTTCACAGAGAGTCGCAATCTCGTTGATGAATGAAATCTTTGTCGCCAGCATGGAATTAGCAGCATACTTGGTCATCTCGGCGTCACGAACCCCCATAAACAGGGTTCGTTCATGATTCCGGTTGAATGGTGCATAAAGTTGGTGCATGACCCCCTTGGCTTTTTCACTGCCCGTACCGACAACGATCCGGTCCGGCTTCATGAAATCATCGATCGCGGCACCCTCTTTAAGGAATTCGGGATTACTGACAACATCAAAAGCTATGCTGACACCACGCTCGTCCAGTTCCTCCTGGATCGCAGCACTGACCTTCTCGGCAGTACCGACGGGAACCGTCGACTTGTCAACGATAACGCAATAATCTGTCATCAACTGACCGATCTGTCGGGCAACCGCCAGAACGTATTTGAGATCAGCCGAACCATCTTCTCCTGGAGGAGTACCAACAGCAATAAACAGAAGGTTCGCTTCCTTCATTGCCTCGCCTAGACTGGTTGTAAAACGCAGCCGCCCCTCTTCGAAATTTCTTTTAACGATCGGCTCAAGCCCGGGTTCGTAGATTGGCAGACGGCCCTGATGCAGGCCTTCAATCTTGGCCTGGTCGACATCGACGCAATAAACGCGATTGCCCATCTCGGCAAAGCAGGCACCGCTTACCAGACCGACGTAGCCGGTTCCAATAACTGCTAAATTCATACGATTTCCTTGAGTATGGCGACCCCGACTGGATTCGAACCAGTGGCCCCTTCCTTAGGAGGGAAGTGCTCTATCCAGCTGAGCTACGGAGTCGTGTTTTGACGTGGATTAGTTTGCCATCAGAACTTCAAAAGACTGTAGACTTTACCTTCCGGAAGCTTACTGCGACCGTTCAGAAACTCAAGTTCGGCCATAAAAGCACATTCATGCAGTTCTGCGCCAGCATTTTTTATCAGATCGACAACAGCGGCCATGGTTCCGCCTGTTGCCAACAGATCATCGGCAACAATGACACGATCTCCAGGCCTGAAAGCGTCCTCATGGATCTCCAGAGTATCCGATCCGTATTCCAGGTCATAACTGATGCTTCTAGTTTTATAGGGCAGCTTGCCAGACTTACGCACCAGGGTGATTCCAGTACCGAGCTTGTAGGCGAGAGCGGCACCGAGGATGAAGCCTCGCGCCTCAATGCCGACAACCTGGTCAATTTTTTCGCCGATATAGCGATGAGCCATCAGATCAACCAAACGATGAAAGCTCTTGGCATCAGCGAGAAGCGTTGTTATATCCTTGAAAATGATGCCTTTTTTTGGAAAATCAGGGATATCCCGAATGACCTGTTTCAAATCTTCCATTTACGAAACTCCGATAAATTATTGTGTGTCATCTTTTGACTGTTGATCTTCAACAGTTTTTCGCAATTTTGCCAGACTCTTTGCTTCTATCTGACGGATTCGTTCACGCGTGACACCGAACTGCTGTCCGATGGTATCGAGGGTCTGCGGTTCTCGGTCATCGAGACCGAAGCGCAGAGCCAGGATCTCACGCTCGTTTTCGTTCAATCCATCCAGCCAGCTCATGACATGAGCATAACGGTCAAGATCCTCTATCATTGTCCCCGGATCAACCATATTCTTGTCTTCAATGGTATCGATCAGGCTGTAATCCTCGTTATCGCCGAGTGGATGCTCTATCGAATAGGTCTTTTTCACCAGAACGAGCATCCGCCGGACATGGTTGGCGTCCGCTCCCATGGCCTCGGCAATCTCTTCCGGTTCAGGGTCCCGCTTCAGGCGGTGCACAAGTTCGCGGCTGACTTTCAACAGCTTATTGATATCGTCAGCGACGTGGACAGGCAAGCGAATCGTACGGCTCTGATTAACCAGCGAACGTTCGATAGACTGACGGATCCACCAGGTCGCATAGGTTGAGAAGCGACAGCCCTTGCTGACCTTGAACTTTTCAACGGCCTTGATCAACCCCATGTTCCCTTCCTCGATCAGATCGAGAAACGGCAACCCTCTGTTCATATAGCGCTTGGCGATTTTGACGACCAGCCTGAGATTTGATTCGATCATCCGGGCACGGGCCTGATCATCACCGACAGCGATTTTCTCTGCCAGCTCGCACTCCTCCACAGCCGTCAGGAGTTTACTCTTCTGGATATCTTTCAGATAAATCTTTATTGCATCTGCAGTACTGGGTTCCTCATCGATCTCATAGGTCTTATCCTCTTCGGCTGAGTCTTCTTCGCCGTCATCCTCATCGATTGAAAAACCATCAAAATCCTCTTCAGCACTTTCCTCTTCGAACTCTTCATCAAAATCAGCCATAACTCCCCCTTGTAAGCTATCAACCAAATGTTAAATCTATGTGTGCCTATCCCCTCATGGCAAGTACAAAATGGGGTCGACCGGTGTCTTTCCCTGTCTGACTTCAAAATGCAGACGCGGGCTGCCGCCGCTTGGCGGAACACCGGAAAGAGCGATCTTCTGCCCCTGACCGACAAAATCCCCCTGGGACACCAGATTCTGCTTGTTAAAACCGTATATCGTAAAGAGATCATCCTTGTGTTGGAGAATGATGAGGTGTCCGTAACCATTGACCCCATCCCCGCTGTAAATAACCTTACCAGCTGCAGCAGCCGAGACATCGCTGCCCAGCCGCACACCAATCTCAATACCGCGCCCTCTTCCGGCCTGAGCTTGTCTGCTGAATGTACTGACGATCTTTCCGCGCAACGGCCAGAACAGGACCTTATTTGTCGTCAATGATTTTGCCGCCTGTTGAGAGGACTGCTTAGCTGGCAATTGCTTGGGAAGTGATATTTTAGCAGACGTCGTTCGCTGCGCCGAAGGAGCTTTGGCAGGCGTCGATTTTTTAGGAGCAGAAACAGTTGCCTTGCTGGCTGTCGTTCTTTTTGGAACAACCGGTGCGGCCTGCGCCTTGTAGACGGCGACCGATTTCACTTTTTCTGCCCCAGGGATGTAGAGCCTCGTACCGACCTTAACGGTTGTCGGGTCAGTAATCCCGTTAATCCTGGCCAGATAATGCTCATCGACGTTATAGGTCTTGCCGATACGGTACAGAGTCTGCCCGGGTTGAACCGTATGGTAAACACCGGCAGAGCAGGAACAAAGCATGAAGACAAGCAATGTCGACAGCAGCACCATCAAGGCAAATGCATGAAGATTGAATCTTGATCTCTTCTGTACAGACTGTTGTGGCATCCCTCAAACCGCAGTTAGTGGAAATACTGATAAAGTACAACACCAAGAGCTATTATGATCAATAGTAGAAAGGATAGCAAATTAAAATACTTATCGATAAACTCGCGAGCCCTGTCGGCAAACAGGTAGAGAATCGCCGCAACTAGGAAAAATCGCAGGCTCCGGCCAATGATTGAGGCGACAAGAAAAATCGGGAAATAGATCTGAAAAACGCCAGCAGCAATGGTAAAAATCTTGTACGGTATCGGGGTGAATCCAGCAGCAAAAATGACCCAGAAGCCATACCGGGAAAAGAGGATCCTGACCTGCTCGAAACCGATCTCGGAAACTCCCGGGATATAAGTAAAAAAATATGGGGAGATGATATCCCAGAGCGCCCAGCCTAGACAGAAGCCGAGGATCCCGCCGAGCACCGAACCGAGCGACGCTATACAGGCATAACGGAAAGAACGTTTCGGCCGGGACAGAGCCAGGGCCATCAGCAGAACATCCGGAGGAATCGGAAAGAAGCTCGCTTCGGCAAATGACAACAGAGCGAGGATCGGCACAGCAAAACGGCTATCGGACCAGCTCAAAACCCAATCGTAAAGGCGTCTGAAAGCTTTCATATCAGATTAAATTCTGCTGCCAGCCCTGTTCGCCGATCAGGGGAACAAAACGGCATCCCATAAGGGCCTCTTTACGAAACTGGTCTTCTGCGGTCCTGGTCACACGGATGAGTACCTGCTCTTCCATCCCCCCTACCGGCATGACCAGCTTACCACCGATCACCAGCTGCTCAAGATACTTGTGTGGCACTTCAGGAGAACCGGCAGCGACTAGAATTCCGTCAAAAGGAGCCTGATCCTGCCAGCCGACTGTTCCATCACCGACCTTGATGTTGACATTACTGATCTGCAACTGATCAAGAACCTTGCGGGCCCGTGCGGCGAGCGAAGCGATGCGCTCTACGGAATAGACCCGCTTGGCCAGACTGGCGAGAATAGCTGTCTGATAACCCGAACCGGTCCCGACCTCCAATAGACGTTCATCCCCCTTCAATTCAAGGGCGGAACTCATGGCCGCTACAATATAGGGCTGAGAGATCGTCTGCTTTTCACCTATTGGCAGAGACGAATCAGCATAGGCATGGCCATGCAGGCCTGCTTCGACAAACAGATGACGAGGAATACTGGACATCACCTTGAGCACGCGCGGGTCGGAAATTCCGCGCGCAACAATCTGACTTTCTACCATTCGTCTGCGGGCAATAGAAAAATCCATTATCTGCTAAACCCTTCCTGCTCGAGCCAGGCATTAAGTGTCGTCAGCGAATTTTCATGAGTCATATCGGCATGCAGAGGCGTAACCGAAACCAGCCCCTGCTGGATAGCCATACAATCTGTACCAGGAATATCCTCATAACCGAGATCTTCACCACCAAGCCAGTAATAAGCCCGACCACGCGGATCACGATTGACGACAATGGCTTCGCCATAGCGACGGCGTCCCTGTCTGGTCAGCTTCATCCCTGAAGCACCACCGGAAGGAACATTAACATTGAGGAAAACTCCCGGTTCTAGGCATTCAGTGAGTATTTTTCTGGCGACTAGTGCAGCAGCTTCGCCGGCAACGGCAAGATCCTGTCGATTAAAACTCGAAACATCAAGAGAAACAGCAAAGGCAGGTAACCCCATCAGGTTCGCTTCAAGTGCCGCACTGACGGTTCCGGAGTAGGTGATGTCGTCCCCCAGATTACTGCCACAATTGATGCCGGAAACGACCAGATCCGGCCGGCACCTCAATAAGCCATGAATTCCGAGATTAACGCAATCACTCGGGGTTCCGTCGACTGCATAATGATTGTCCTCGACCAAATCAGCCCGCAAAGGATGATCGAGTGTCAGAGCATGGCCGACAGCACTTCGGTTGCGATCAGGTGCTACAACGACCACCTCACCGAGAGTTTTCATGGCTTCAGCCAGGGTAAGCAATCCGGGCGAACGGATACCATCGTCATTAGTGACAAGAATCAGCATCGACAATAATTATTCTGCAGGTGAAGATGACAGGCGTTGGCGCATCGTCAACAGCTCTGACTTGACCTGTTCAAGGATCTCTGCCGGAGACAGCAGGTCTGCTACCAGCTCACCAGAGAGCTCCCGGGTCAGCTGTTTGCGTGCTCCAGTGATAGTAAAGCCCCGCCGATAGAGCAGATCCTTGATCGACAGGGCTATTTCTACGTCCTTGCGCCGGTATAAGCGCTGATTGGAAGGACTTTTTACAGGTTGCAACTGCTTGAACTCGGTCTCCCAGTAACGCAAGACATGGGTTTTGACATCAAGCAGAGCTGCAACCTCACCAATTTTAAAATAGAGTTTTTCCGGAATTTCGACCACCGCGACAACTCAATCAACTATTCGTTTTCGTTAATTGAGGCCTTCAGTACCTGACTTGGCTTGAAGGTCAGGATTTTTCTGGCAGTAATTTCAATTTCGCTGCCGGTTTGAGGATTACGTCCGCGACGAGAGGCTTTCTCCTTGACGACAAAGTTGCCAAATCCGGCAATTTTTATCTTCTCACCGTTCTCCAAGGTTGATTTCATGATATCAAATACCATTTCAACAATGGCTGCGGATTCTTTTTTGGAAAAACCTGTAGTCAGGTAAACATTTTCGATCAGGTCAGCTTTGGTCATATATCCCTCCCGAGTTGCTGAGAGCACAAAAAAGATTTAGTATCTATCTGATTTTTCAAGACTTATATCACAGCACCAGTGGCTCTGCAAGTCTCATCAACGAATTTCTGCCGCCAATTGATGACAGATCGAATTAATAACTTTATTGTGAGCCTTGGTCACTTCTTCTTCAGTCAGCGTCTTATCCAGATCACGATAGCGGATTCGCAGCGCCAGGCTCTTCTTCCCTTCGGGAATACCCTGTCCAGTATAAATATCAAAAATCGTAACATTTTCAATTAGTTTTGACTTAGACCGAGAAACAATATCAAGGACCTGTGCGGCACTGACAGCTGTATCAAGCAACAGCGCGCTGTCACGACTCATGTCCGGAAACTTCGACAACTGCTTGTATTTAGTCTCAACTACAGCAAGATCAACCAACAGATCAACATCAATTTCCAGCAGATAAACAGCCTGAGAAATTTCAAAGTTGGCGGTCACCTGCGGATGAACCTCACCTATACAGCCGAGAGATTTGTCTGCGCTGAACAGACGACATGACTTGCCAGGATGAAGATAAGGCTGTGGTGTCGACTCAGAACTGAAGGTTATGCCACCGATCTTCAGTTCAGACAAGAGTTCCTCAACAACACCCTTGATATCGTAAAAATCGACGGGTTCACTGGACTGGCACCAGCCTTCCGGCTGCCGACAACCGGACATGACAGCAGACAGGGTCAGCTTCTCAACGATTTCGCCATTATCACTGGTTGTAAATACCGGGCGTAACTCAAAGATACGCAGGTCAAGGGTACGGTAATTCAGATTCCGGGCAACCGTTTCAAGCAGGCTGGGAACATGAGATGTCCTCATAACCGCCTGGTCCTCGGACAGGGGATTCAGAATTCCGACCGTGGTCAGACGCGGATCCCCTTCGGCAAGTCCTATTTTCTTAAGCGCATCGCGGGCGATAAAAGAGTAATTCATCGCTTCGGAGAAGCCTGCAGAAGCCATCAGATGGCGCAGAGTTTTCTGCACCCGCTGCTTCTTCGGTGGCAACTTTGCATCAATGGCACCACCCGGCATGGTCACAGGGATACGGGAATAACCATAGAGCCGAGCAACTTCCTCGATCAAGTCAATTTCACGCTCTAGATCAGGCCGGAAACTTGGTACGGTCACTTGCAGACGCTCGGCGTCGATCATTTCGACGGCAAGACCAATACCGTTCAGCAGGGCTGAGATCCCGTCGGCATCCAGCTGAATATCAAGCAGCTGACAGGTCTTGGCTGCACTCAGCATCAGAACCGGAGTCTTGAGCGATGCTGGGTAGTTATCGATGACTCCCTGCAAAACGGTTCCACCGGACAGTTCAGCCATAAGGCTGGCGGCGCGGTCGAGAGCAACCGGAACCATATCGATATCAGCACCACGTTCAAAACGGTGGGAAGCTTCAGTGTGAAGACCAAAGCGCTTACTGGTCCGCCTGATACCTGTCGCTTCAAAATAGGCCGCTTCTAGCAGAATCGTCGCCGTTGTGTCCTGGACCTCGGAATTCAGCCCCCCCATAACCCCGGCAAGAGCTACTGGCTTGACCCCGTCACAGATCATCAGATCATCAGCGGTCAGAACATGTTCCTGATCGTCCAATGTAGTGAATTTTGCTCCCGGCTGTGCCGTTTTTACAACTATTCGCCCCTGCTCGAGGTGAGAAAAATCAAAGGCATGCAGCGGATGTCCCAACTCCATCATCACATAGTTGGTGACATCGACAACGTTATTGATGGAGCGCATTCCAACAGCATCAAGACGCCGAACCAGCCAGTCCGGCGACGGCCCGATCTTGACCCCGTCGATCATACGGACGGCATAGCGCGGACAGGCTTGTGTGTTCTCGATGAGAATCGAGGTTTTCTCATCGATGTTCGCGCCGGATTCAGCAACAGCAACCTGCGGCAGTTGCAATGGTTTATCGGCAATAGCGGCCACTTCACGGGCAACTCCGACCACACTCAGGCAATCCGGACGATTTGGTGTCAGGCCGATCTCGATCTGATAGTCCTTGAGCCCAAGAGCCTCGAAAACAGGTCGTCCGAGAGGAAGATCAGCAGGAAGAATGATAATTCCTTCAGAATCCTCGGCTAGCCCGAGTTCTTTTTCAGAGCAGAGCATCCCGGCAGATTCCTGGCCACGGATTTTGGACTTCTTGATCTTGAAGTCGCCTGGCAGTACCGATCCAGGTTGGGCCAGAGCGATCAGATCTCCAGTCTTGTGATTTGTCGCACCACAGACAACCTGAACAACTTCCGTCCCGTTGTTAACCTGACAGACTGTCAGACGATCGGCATCTGGGTGACGCTCAACCGCTTCGAGTTTGGCAACGATAACACTGTCGAGTCCACCACCGATTTCAACCAGACTGTCGACCTCGAGGCCGGCCATGGTCAGACGGTCGCAAAGTTCCTGCGCAGAAAAGTCAAAATCAACAAATTCTTTCAGCCAGTTATATGTAACAATCATGATTTGTAGACCTTATACCCGTCAAAATTGCTTAAGAAAGCGCAGATCGTTTTCAAAGAACAGACGCAGATCGTTGACCCCATATTTCAGCATGGCAATCCGCTCCAACCCCATGCCGAAAGCGAAGCCGGAATACTTTTCACTGTCGTAGTTCACCGATGCAAAAACCGCCGGATCGATCATGCCGCAGCCCAGGATTTCAAGCCAACCGGTGTTGCTGCAGACCCGGCATCCTTTACCACCACAGATGACACAGGCGATATCAACCTCGGCACTTGGTTCAGTAAAAGGAAAGAATGACGGGCGGAAACGGACACTCAAGCCCTCACCAAAAAATTCGTTGAGGAAATGAGTCAGAATCCCTTTCAGATCACCGAAAGTGACATTTTCATCGACCAGAAAACCTTCAATCTGGTGAAACATCGGGCTGTGGGTCAGATCGGAATCACGCCGATAAACGGTACCCGGAGCTATAATCCGGACCGGAGGCTCAGACTTGAGCATGGTCCGAATCTGAACCGGTGAGGTATGCGTTCTCAGCACCAGGTCGTCGCTGATATAAAAGGTATCCTGCATGTCACGCGCCGGATGATCCTTCGGAATGTTCAGCGCTTCGAAATTATAAAAATCCTGCTCGATCTCGGGCCCTTCCTCAACAGAAAAGCCAAGGCGAGAGAAGATATCGGATATCTCTTCAGCAACCAGCGTCACAGGATGCAGGCTGCCGCGAGCCGAAGTCCGGCCTGGAAGAGTGACATCTATTTTTTCCGAAGCAAGCTTAACCGCTATCGCTTCCCGCTGCAGCAGCTGCTGACGCTCAGCAAAGCTGCGTTCAAACTCTTCCTTGAAAGAATTGACCAGGCTGCCGATCTGCGGACGTTCCTCAGGGGTAAGGTCCCGCATTCCCTTCATGATCTCGGTCAGAGTACTTTTCTTTCCCAGAATGGCAACCCGTACATCCTGAAGTTCTTTCAGGGACGCAGCACCTTGCAGGGTCGCCAGCGCATCCCTCTGCAGCTGTTGAATTTTATCTTTCATTGATCTTTCCGCTATGAACTCACCGCTCCTTGAATGGAGCGGTTACATGTCATCAGAAACGAATTAAGATTATATTAGGAGTGAACCGGATAGAGAAAGGGAGACAAAGTCAGCGACTTCGTCTCCCCTGTACTACTGAATACAGACTATTGCAGTTGCGCTTTAGCGGTATCGACGACAGCAGTGAAACCAGCTGGATCATTAACAGCCAGTTCAGCCATAATCTTACGATCCAGTGCAACTTCGGCTTTTTTCAGGCCATGGATCAGACGGCTGTAGGACAGGCCATTTTCACGCGCAGCGGCGTTAATTCTGGCAATCCACAGAGCGCGAAAATCACGTTTTTTAACGCGACGGTCACGATATGCGTAGTTGAGCGCACGATCAACCGCTTCTGTAGCAGAGCGGAACAGCTTGCTTCTCGCACCACGGTAGCCTTTGGCTAGCTTTAATACTTTATTACGACGACGTCTGGCTTTAAAGCCTCTTTTTACTCTTGCCATCTCTCTTGCTCCTTCGTTTGTTGTTGTTTCGGCTTATGCCGTGGTCGGATCTGCAGGGGGAGATAGATCCCCACAGTTCACAACCTCATTCGCCAACCAGGCGAATCTTACAGGTAAGGGATCAGCTGGGAAATGTTGCGCTCATCCACTTTAGCGACAATCGCGCCCTGACGCAGGTCACGCTTACGCTTGGTTGTTTTTTTGGTCAGAATGTGGCTGGTGAAAGCCTTGTTCCGACGGATTTTCCCGGTACCGGTTTTGCGAAAACGCTTGGCCGCACCGCGATTGGTCTTGATCTTTGGCATTGATATTCTCCTAATGTCTGTGTATTCAGTCTCCGGTTACCCGGTTCACTTCTTGGGACCAACCATCATGGTCATAAAACGACCCATTTTGGATGGTTGCGCTTCCACCTGACCGATATCCTTGAGGGCCTCAATGACCTTCTCAAGCTGCTGCATCCCCTGTTCTGGGTGAGCATTTTCGCGGCCACGGAACATAATGGTCAGTTTGACCTTGTTACCTTCTTCAAGAAAACGGCGGGCGTGCTTCATCTTGAACTGGAAGTCGTGCTCCTCAGTTTTAGGGCGCATCTTGACTTCCTTGATCTCAACCTTAACCTGCTTCTTCTTGGCTTCAGAAGCACGTTTAGCCTGTTGATACTTGTATTTGCCGTAGTCCATAATCCGACAGACCGGTGGTTCGGAATTCGGAGAGACTTCAACAAGATCGAGACCATGTTCTGCGGCAAGGCTCAGGGCCTGATCGATTGCCAGAACGCCTAACTGACCACCCTCATCGTCGATTACCCGGACTTGACGAGCGGTGATCGCATCATTGATGTTCGCTTCCTTAGCTATGACTCATCTCCTCTTGAAGAATAACAGTAACTTTAGCCACCTTGAGGACCCAATATCCCCAGGCGGCTTATTTATAAGCGGCCGTTTCAGCCTTGATGAACGCGACGAAATCATCAACCGACATCGCATCCAGATTAGTTCCATCTCGGAAACGTGGAGCCACAGTCCCCTGCGCCATCTCGTTATCACCAATAACCAGCATATACGGAGTCTTGGCAACCTGGGCTTCACGGATCTTGAAGCCAAGCTTCTCGTTACGCAGATCCAACTCTACACGGACACCGGCGGCACGCAACTGTTCAAAGACCTGTTGCGCATAATCTGCCTGGTTGTCGGTGACGTTTAATACCACCGCCTGGACCGGCGACAGCCAGAGAGGAAATGCCCCCGCATAGTGCTCAATCAGAACACCGATAAAGCGCTCAATCGAACCGAGGATAACCCGGTGTAACATGACAGGCCGATGTTTTTCGCCATCGGCGCCGACATAAGTCAGCTCAAAACGCTCCGGCAGGGTAAAATCGCACTGGATTGTAGCACACTGCCACTCTCTGTCAAGCGCGTCCTTCAGCTTGACATCGATCTTAGGCCCGTAAAATGCGCCGTCCCCCTCATTGATCTCATATTCCTGACCACTCCCCTCAAGGGCGCTGCGCAACGCACTGGTCGCACGCTCCCAATCCTCATCGCTGCCGATCGATTTTTCCGGACGGGTTGACAGCTCCATGGTGTACTCGAAACCGAAGATTCCGGCTACATCCTGAACGAAGGCCATGATCCCCTTGACCTCCGCATCGATCTGATCAGGTCGGCAGATGATATGGGCATCGTCCTGGGTAAAACCGCGGACGCGCAGCAGTCCGTGCAGAACGCCCGACTTCTCATGACGATGAACGGTACCGAGCTCAAAGAACCGCACCGGAAGATTGCGATAGGAGCGCGGCTTCGACTTATAGATCAGCATATGGGCCAGACAGTTCATCGGCTTGACTCCATAGCTCTGCTCGTCGACCTCGGTGAAGTACATGTTTTCGCGGTAATTCTCGTAGTGACCGGACATCTTCCACAGATCGGTCTTGAGAATCTGCGGGCCAACTACAATCTCATAGCCACGCTTGAGATGCTCTTTACGCTCGAAGTCTTCAATGACGGTGCGGAGCATGGCACCCTTCGGATGCCAGAGAACCAGTCCGCCGCCAGCCTCTTCACTAAAGGAAAAGAGGTCAAGCTCACGACCAAGCTTACGGTGATCGCGCTTTTTTGCCTCTTCAAGGCGCTCAAGGTGAGCCTTAAGTTCTTTTTTGTCAAGAAAAGCCGTCGCATAGATACGCTGCAGCATGGCGTTCTTTTCATCACCGCGCCAGTAGGCGCCAGCCAGGCTGGTCAGCTTGAAGGCTTTGAAAATTCCGGTATTCGGAACATGAGGTCCACGACAGAGATCAACAAAATCGCCCTGCCGATAGAGAGAAACGGTCTCTTGTTCAAGACTTTCAATCAGCTCAACCTTGTAAGCCTCTCCCATGCCACGGAACAACTCGATAGCATCTTCGCGCGCCATGACCTCGCGACTGATGACCTGCTTGGCGTTAGCCAGTTCCTGCATCTTCTTTTCAATGACAGGAAAATCCTCAGGGACAAATTTCTTGGTCGCACTGTAGAAATCATAGTAGAAACCGTCCTTGATGGCAGGTCCGATCGTGACCTGAACCTCGGCACCATAGAGCTCCTTGACGGCCTGAGCCATCAGGTGAGCACAGGAGTGACGAACAATCTCAAGCGCTCCAGAAGAACGCGAGGTAATCAGATCGAGCTTACCGGAATGATCAAGCGGACGGGACACATCGACCAGTTCTCCGTCAAAACGTGCAGCCAGAGCCTGACGCGCCAATCCCTCGCTGATTGTCAGAGCGACATCGTAAGGGGTTGAGCCAGCCTCGACTTCTTTGCATGCACCATCCGGTAATTCAATCTTCAATAATCCCATTGTGATCTCCATCAACAAAAAAAGGCATCCATATCAGATGCCTCTACGTTCAGTGCGGTGATTTCAGGTGCCGGTTTGGTAGGCACGGACAGGATTGAACTGTCGACCCCTACCGTGTCAAGGTAGTGCTCTCCCACTGAGCTACGTGCCTGCAACCAACCGGCGCTTCTTGTATCAAATCGTCCCGAATTCTGTCAAGTTATTTTCTGAACTTAGTCCATTTTTCAGAAAAAAAATCAACGCATCCGGACGACTCATTTCAAGCTTGCCTGAAACAGAGGACAAAGCTAGAGTAAACCACCGTTTATAGACAAAATCAATAGACCAAAATGCATTAAATTGCAAAGGAGCAATCGATTGGTGCAGACCATTCCCCAGATCATTGAATCAAGCTGCAGAAAATTCCCCGACAAAACTGCCATGCAGTACAAATACAACGGTGCCTGGAAACCGCTGAGCTACGGCAGACTCTGGGAAATCGTTGAAAAACTCGCCTCCGGCCTGCGGCAACTCGGCATCAAGGAGAACATGCACGTCGCCCTGATCGGCCCATCCTCAACGCGATGGGTCATCGCCTACCTGGCTATCCTGCGTGCCGACTGCATCGTTCTACCGGTCGACAAGGAACTCAAAGCGACCGAACTGCGCCATATCCTCGATGATTCGGACGCCCATGCCGCATTGGTCGCGCAACCGCAGTTTGAAACCCTGCTCGAAGTTGTTGACGACCTGCCGTTGCTGCAGAAAATCATCCTCCTCGACTCGCCCCTGCCTGAATCTCTGGACCGGGATGAAGTTGCGGCTCTCGTCGCAAAACTCTCAGGACTCTGGCGTGAACTGGTCAGCGATCTGAACATCCCGGATGAACGCACCCTGGAGATTGAAGACTGCGCCAACGAAACCCTTAAACTGCTCTCAAAACAGCAGCTGAACCACGAAAACAAACAACAAAAATACAACCTGCTGGCCGGCACTGAACTGACCCGCCATAAACTCTTAGAGGAAAAGCGTCTATTTGCCTTCAGAGACATCTCCGAAAGCACCCCGCTCCCTCCATCCCGGCGTAGCGCTGACGATTGTGCCATCATTCTCTACACCTCAGGAACAACCGGTCGCTCCAAAGGAGCAATGCTGAGTCATCGCAACATCGTCAGCAACCTCGACGGGGTCAGACAGCACATCAACCTCGACGGCACGATCTCGACCCTCTCCTTTCTGCCGATCAACCACGTCTTCGAGCAGGTCTGCGGTGTCCTCCTCCCCCTGTCTCTGGGAGGAATGGTGACCTTTGCCGAATCGATCAAAAAACTTGGCGACAACCTCAACGAGATCAAACCGACATTTCTGCTCGCCGTACCGGCCGTCTATCAGATGCTGCTGACCCGGATCATGAAAAACATCGAAACGAAATCCTCTTCCCGTTTGCTCTACAGGTTCGCCCCGACGCGCAAGCTCGTGACCGGAAAAATTCAGCAGATCCTTGGCAAGAACACCACTTTTGCCAGCGGCGGTGCGGCGCTCGATCCTGAAATTGCTACCGGATTCAGAAACCTAGGCCTCAACATCATTCAGGGCTATGGCATTACTGAAACCTCACCGGTCATCGCCGCCGAGCAACCGCACAGAACAAAAGCCGGGACGGTCGGCGTACCACTGCCTGAGGTAGAGATCAAGATAGCGAATCCAAATAAAGACGGAGAAGGAGAGATCATCGTCAAGGGGCCGAATGTCATGCTTGGCTACTACAACAATCCTGAAGAAACGCAAGAAGCACTGATCGATGGCTGGTATCACACCGGGGATCTTGGCAGGCTTGATGAAGACGGCATGCTGGTGATCTGCGGTCGGGTCAAAAACCTGATCGTTACACCAAACGGCAAAAACGTCTACCCGGAAGAGATCGAAAACGAACTTCTCAAGAGCCCCTTTATCAGTGAAATCATGGTCTACGGCCACAAGCTCAGCTCAACTGCGGAAGAGGTCTATGCTGTCGTCTTCCCCGATCAGGAAGCCCTGT
The DNA here is from genome assembly GCA_963677215.1 of Geopsychrobacteraceae bacterium. Taxonomy (GTDB): domain Bacteria; phylum Desulfobacterota; class Desulfuromonadia; order Desulfuromonadales; family Geopsychrobacteraceae. Next base: position 2,908,300 of record OY781919.1, on the reverse strand, counting down.
TCAACTATGCCAAGGAGAACAACATAGGCCATCTCTCGGCGACACAGATCGAAGCACTGATCCGTAATGAGATTCTCAGTTTTGGCAAAAACCTGGCAGACTACAAGCGGGTCAAGAAGTTCACTCTGCGCGAAGACGAGTTTCCCAAGACAACGACCAGAAAGATCAAACGCTATATCGTCGAACCCGAGATTTCAACGAGCTAACTCAACAACACGACCGGATACAAAAAAAGAGGCGCAAGCCTCTTTTTTTGTTATTCATTATCGATCAGGACCCGAATCAGTCCAGATCGTTCTCGACCCGGATCAGACGTGTCGGTGCGGTTACCACATCGAGCTCGTCAATCTCGGCCAGCGCTGCATTAACGTCAGCTTCCTGGGCCTGATGTGTCATCAGGACAATCGGAACCGAATCACTGGCGTGCGATTCCGGCTGAATCATCGACTGGATACTGATATTGTGCTGCCCCAGACAACCGGCAATCTGAGACAAGACCCCGGGACGATCAACGGTGGTAAAGCGCAGGTAATACTGACTGGTGATCTCGCTCATCGCCCGGATCGGCAGCTCAGCAATCGCATCGGCACAATAACCGAGGATCGGAGTCCGCAGCTTAGCACCGGACTTGATGTCGCGAGCAATGGCAATGACATCCCCCATGACCGCACTGGCAGTTGCATCCATGCCGGCCCCACGACCGTAGAACATGGCCGGACCGACGAAATCACCATTAATACGCACCGCGTTGAAAACTCCATCCACCTCGGCAAGTTGGTAGGTCTGCGGGATCATGGTCGGATGAACGCGAACCTCGATCTGATCGCCGTGGTTCTTACCGACGGCCAGCAGCTTGATCTTGTAGCCCATTTGGGTGGCAAAATTGATGTCGATCGCATCGATCTTGCTGATCCCTTCGGTATAAACCTGATCGAAATTGACCTTGGTTCCGAAACAGAGGGCCGAAAGAAGAGAGATCTTGTGCGCCGTGTCAATCCCTTCAACATCGAAAGTCGGGTCGGCTTCCGCGTAGCCAAGCTGTTGAGCCTCTTTCAATACCGGAGCAAAATCGCTCCCCTCGTCGGTCATCTTGGTCAGAATATAGTTACAAGTGCCATTGAGGATACCAAGGACGGTATTGAACTGGTTGACACAAAGGTTTTCCTTGATCGCAGAGATCACCGGGATACCGCCGCCGACCGCCGCTTCAAACATGACTGAAACACCATTTTTGTCGGCAGCTTCGATAATATCCTGACCGTGCAGAGCCATCAGTGCCTTGTTGGCGGTAACAATGTGCTTTCCCGCACCAATAGCCTTAATGATAAAACTTTTAGCCGGCTCATAGCCACCGATCAATTCGATAACGATATCAATTTCCGGATTCAACAGGACATCATCGACATTTGTTGTCAATACACCATCGGCCAGCGTAACGCCACGATCGGTGGTAATGTCCAGATCGGCAATCTTGACCAGTTCCAGTTTACGCCCGAGACGACGTTCAATCAGTTCAGCATTCTTCTGAAAAGCCCGCACAACTCCTGTGCCGATCGTTCCGAACCCAAGCAGACCAACTTTTAACGAACCCATATCAACCTCAATTTGTGGATTTAGAATCAGAGCGCTTTACGCCCTGGGCAATTTTATCCAAAAGGCCATTGACGAATGCGGGAGATTCTTTTGTCCCGTAACGTTTGGCAATTTCTACCGCTTCATTGATAACAACCGGAAGCGGAACATCATCACGATAAAGCAGTTCAAAAGCGCCGATTCGCAGAATGGCCAGATCGACCGGTGCCATCCGCTCCAAAGACCAGTTTTTCGCGACAGAGCTGATCTTCTGATCGATCACGGCCCTATAGCTAACGACCCCCTTGACCACTTCCTCAGCGAAGATGCGTGTTGCGCTGGGCAACGGAGCATCGATCGTCTCCAAAGGTTCTCCCAAGGCGTCATCGGCAAATCTGAAGCTGCTCCAGAAATCATCCAGCAATCTGGACGTATGCTCAGCATCAAACCGATGGGCAAAAAGAACCTTCAGTGCGCACTCACGTGCAACGCGGCGATTGTTTGACATCGTCTTAAAGTGCCCCCAGCAGATTGACCATTTCGATGGCACTCATGGCTGCTTCAACACCCTTATTCCCGGCCTTGGTTCCGGCCCGCTCAATCGCCTGCTCGATTGTATCGGTGGTCAGCACGCCGAAGGCAACCGGCAGTCCTGAATCAAGAGACGCCATGGCGATCCCCTTGGTCATCTCCGAGCAGACATACTCGAAATGTGGAGTTCCGCCACGAATGACCGCACCGAGACAGATGACACCGTCGTATTTCCCCGAATTGGTCATTTTTTTTGTTACCAGCGGTATTTCAAAAGCGCCGGGCACCTTGACAATGGTGACCTGCTCCCGATCCGCCCCGTGACGCACCAGGGTATCCAGCGCACCTTCGAGCAGACGGTCGACAATAAAACTGTTGAAGCGGCTGACAACGATACCAAAACGATAGCCCTTCGCTTCAAGATGCCCTTCGATCATTTCAGACATAACCTATCTCCTTTGAACGGCTTACTAGAGGTTTTCCAGTATATGGCCGCTCTTATCACGTTTGGTTTTCAGATAATTGATATTTCTGGTCTGGGCAGCCATTTCTATCGGAACCCGTTCGACAATCTCCAGGCCATAGCCTTCAAGACCGACGATTTTTTTCGGGTTATTGGTCATCAAACGCAGCTTCCTGATGCCCAGATCAGCAAGAATCTGTGCGCCCAGACCGTAATCACGCAGGTCGTCGGCAAAGCCCAGGGCATGATTCGCTTCAACCGTATCGTAGCCCTGATCCTGCAGCGCATAAGCCTTGATTTTATTGACCAGACCGATGCCTCGTCCTTCCTGACGCATATAGAGAATGACACCAGCCCCTTCCCGGGCGATAAACTCCATAGAGGCGTGCAGCTGCTCACCGCAATCACAACGTTGAGAGCCAAAGACATCTCCAGTCAAACACTCGGAATGGACACGCACCAGGACCGGGCTGGTCTTGTCGAGGTCTCCCTTGATCAAGGCGACATGCTGGGCCTTATCGACATCGTTCTCATAGACGATTGCCTTGAACTCACCGCCGAACGGCGTTGGCAAGGTTGTCTCGGCGGCACGCCTGACCAGCAGTTCATTGCGCATCCGGTAGGCCACAAGATCAGCAATGGTGATGATCTTAAGATCATGTTCAGCGGCAAATACTTCCAGCTGGGGCATGCGGGCCATCGTCCCGTCTTCATTCATGATTTCGCAGATAACACCGGCCGGTTTGAGTCCTGCCAATCGGGCCAGATCAACCGATCCTTCGGTCTGACCGGCGCGAACCATAACACCGCCCTTCTTGGCACGCAATGGAAAGACATGTCCCGGTCTGGCCAGATCACGCGCTGTTGTACTGTCATCGACAGCAACCCTGATGGTATGGGCACGATCAGCTGCAGAAATACCGGTTGTGACCCCCTGTCGGGCTTCGATCGAGATAGTGAACGCAGTTCCGAACGATGAACTGTTTTCGGAAACCATCAGCGGTAGATCAAGCTCGTCGGCACGGGCTTCCGTCAGCGACAGACAGATCAGACCGCGTCCAAATCGAGCCATAAAATTAATAATTTCAGGAGTCGTCAATTCGGCGGCGGCGACAAGATCCCCTTCGTTTTCACGGTCCTCATCATCAACCAGGATGACCATTTTCCCCTGACGGATATCTTCAAGTGCTGCTTCAATCTTTTCTATGGACATCAATTCCATCCTTTAAGGCGATAAACGCGTTTTATCTCACAGAAAGCCATTTTTGGCAAGAAAGTCGAGATTGAGTCCCCCTGCTGTCTGCATATCCTTCTCAGCTCCAGGAAACAGGCGCTCGACATAACGGCCTATCAGGTCTGTTTCAATATTCACCGCACTTCCTTCACGGCAGTACTGCAGTGTGGTCATCTCAAGCGAATGCGGAATTATTGCAACCTCAAAGGAGCTGGCTGACACTGCGTTGACCGTCAAGCTGATCCCGTCAATCGCAACCGACCCCTTGGCAACGATATAGCGCAGCGCTTCAGTAGGCACTGCGACATGAAAACGGACCGCATTGGCATCCTGAAAACGCTTAATGACACGACCGATACAGTCGATATGCCCGCTGACCAGATGACCACCGAGGCGATCTCCGAGGCGCAAGGCCCGCTCCAGATTGACAGACTGGCCAGGCCCCAGATCCTTGAGGGTCGTTACATCGAGAGTTTCAGGCGAAACATCAACGGTAAAACTCTCCCTGTCCCAGCCGACAACGGTCAGACAGGCACCGGAAACTGCGATACTCTCGCCCATCTGGAGCTGATCACCAACCAGAGCCGCTGCGATTGTCAGCTGTGCCGAATTCGTCTGGCGGTCGAGCTTTTTAACCCGCCCTATCTCCTGAATCAATCCTGTAAACATTGAGCTACATTCCCAGTAATCAACAGGTCGCTATCGACCTGCTCATAAATGACATCCTGAAGTTCTACCGCCTCTGCCATTTTAGCACAACCCTGTCCGGCAAAAATGCCATAGGGGCTGCGGCCGGCCAGTAGTTTGGGAGCGACAAAAATCATAACCTGATCGATCAGGCCAGCAGAAAAAACCGCTGAAGCCAGACCGGCACCGCCTTCGAGCAGCAGACGTTGTATATTCCTGCGTCCCAGTTCACGCCAAAGCTCCACCAGTGGCACGTGGCCATTCTCTGCAGCATACACCAGAACCTCAGCTCCAGCAGCTTCCAGAGCTGCTATTTTCTGTCGCTCGGACGAAACTGTCACAATCAATGTGCGGGCATCAGAGTCCTGATTGAGCATGCGGCAAGCAGGATCGATGCGTAGCCTGCCATCCACAACAACACGCAATGGGTCGCGGCCTCCACCATCCGGCAGACGCGTGTTAAGCAAGGGATCATCTTGCAAAACAGTTTCACTGCCGACCATAATGGCTTCGACGCGATCGCGCAGACGGTGAACACGCTGACGGCTCTTGTCCCCCGACACCCATTTTGAATCGCCGCTATGCGTAGCAATGTTCCCGTCGCAGGTCATCGCCGACTTATATATCGTATAGGGAAGACCGGTTTTGATCTGTTTACGAAATGCGGCGAGCAGTTGTTCACATTCCTTGCGGAGCAGATCTGTGTGGACTGCGATCCCGGCAGCGCGCAAGCGAGCAATTCCACGGCCGGAAACCTGTGGATTCGGATCAACAACACCGACAAAAACCTCCTTCACGCCTGCCGCAATCAGAGCGTCAGCACAGGGCGGTGTCTTGCCAAAATGACTGCAGGGTTCAAGCGTCACATAGATACTGGCCCCAAGTGCTTTTTCACCAGCCTGCCGAAGAGCAAACACCTCGGCATGAGGGTCACCAGCCCGCGGGTGAAAGCCCTCACCGACGATCTCCCCATTGCTGACGACAACTGCGCCTACCGGAGGGTTCGGCGCAGTGCGGCCAACCCCCTTCTCAGCGAGGGCCAGAGCCCAGCGCATATATGTCTCATGAGAATGTTGCATTGTTCATATCTCTATAAATGCAGAAAACCGGAATAACTTAACAGAAATTCCGGCCTGGTGTCGCAAGATTTAACGCTCAACTTGACTTTTTCAGGAGATCATTCAATTCGGACATGAATTCATTAATATCCTTGAATTGTCGGTAGACCGAGGCGAAGCGCACATAAGCAACCTCATCTGCCTTGTGAAGCATGTCCATAACCGCTTCGCCGATCAGGCTTGCGGCGATCTCCTTGTCTCCGCACTCCTGGAAGCGCCTCTCCAGCTGGTCGACCATCTCTTCGATCTGCTCTACGGAGATAGGGCGTTTTTCACAGGCTCGCTGCATACCGGAAATGATCTTGTTACGATCAAAAGGCTCGCGCCGACCGTCCTTTTTGATTACCCAGGGCAAGATTTCTTCAACACGCTCATATGTCGTAAAGCGGCGTCCGCAACCAGGGCATTCACGCCGCCGCCGGACGTTGTTCCCCTCTTTACCGAGGCGTGAGTCAACCACCCGGGTATCGACAAAACCGCAGAATGGACAGTTCATAAGTCAGACGTTCCGGAAAATTGGTGAAATCGGATACCCGCCTCGCCAAGCATCTCGAGCGATAACTGATCCGGGTAACCGCGACCGTACACAACCTCTTCAACCCCTGCGTTAATCAGCATCTTGGAACAGATGATACATGGAGAATCGGTACAGTAGAGCGTCGAGCCGGCAATATTCACCCCGTGTCTGGCTGCCTGGATGATAGCGTTCTGCTCAGCATGCAGGCCACGGCACAATTCATGCCGTTCACCAGAAGGAACCTGCATCTGTTCACGCAGGCAACCGGTGACATCGCAGTGTGTTATACCGCTCGGAACACCGTTGTATCCTGTCGCCAGAATACAACGATTCTTGACCAGCAGAGCTCCGACCTGTCTTCTCAGACAGGTCGAGCGACTGGCCACATGCGCCGTAATCTGCATGAAATATTCATCCCAGCTCGGGCGCTGCATCGGAATTACTTCAGACGATGGGCATAAAGCGGGAACTTCTTGCACAGTTCCTTGACTTCAGCACGGATTTGAGCAAGTTCGGCATCATTCCCGATGTTTTTCAGAGCACGATCAATCCAGCCCGCAACCTGGAGCATTTCAGCTTCTTTGAGACCGCGGCTTGTGGTCGCCGGGGTTCCGATGCGGATACCGCTGGTGACAAAAGGTGAGCGGGTATCAAAGGGAACCGAGTTCTTATTGACAGTGATACCGGCATCTTCGAGAGCCCTTTCCGCATCCTTACCGGTGATTTCAGTACCGGTGAAGTCGAGTAGCATCAGGTGATTGTCGGTGCCGCCGGAAACAAGCTTGTAGCCCTTTTCAACAAGGCTGTTTGCCAAAGTCTGGGCGTTCTTGACCACCTGCTGGGCATAGGTCTTGAATTCAGGACTCAAGGCTTCCTTGAAAGCAACAGCTTTGGCAGCGATAACGTGCATCAGCGGTCCACCCTGAATACCAGGAAAGATGTTGCTGTTCAGTTTCTTGCCCCACTCCTCGGTGCACATGATCATGCCGCCGCGTGGCCCACGCAAGGTCTTATGGGTTGTGGTGGTGACAAATTCGGCATAAGGAACCGGGTTAGGATGAACACCCGCTGCAACAAGGCCGGCAATATGAGCCATATCGACCATAACGACCGCGCCAACGGCATCGGCAATTCTGCGGAACGCGGCAAAGTCGATTTCACGTGGATATGCACTGGCACCGACGACGATCATCTTTGGCTTATGTTCCTGGGCAAGACGCTCAACTTCGGCATAGTCGATACGCTGGGTTTCTGGATCGAGACCATAAGGAACGATATTGTAAAGCTTACCGGAAAAGTTGACCGGAGAACCATGGGTCAGATGCCCGCCATGAGCCAGGTTCATGCCCAGAACGGTGTCGCCAGGGTTACAGACCGCCATATAAACCGCCATGTTGGCCTGAGATCCGGAGTGCGGTTGAACATTGACATGCTCAGCGCCGAACAGCTCTTTGGCTCTGTTGATCGCCATATCCTCGGCGATGTCAACAAATTCACAACCGCCATAGTAGCGTTTTGACGGGTAGCCTTCTGCATACTTGTTGGTCAGTACAGAACCCTGAGCTTCAAGTACAGCCTCGCTAACGAAGTTTTCAGAAGCGATAAATTCGAGATTATATTCCTGCCGCTCGGTCTCTTTAACAATAACCTGAGCCAGTTCTGGATCAAAAGAAGTAAGATAACTTTCAGCCATGGGGTCCTCCTGTGACGTGCGACTATGACCAGTCATATGAAAAACGGGGCTGCAGCGCCCCGTCTGTTTAACCTGATTAAGCGAGTGACTTCTCGATCAGCTCGATTTTGTCGAGGCGGTTCTGGTGACGCCCGCCTTCAAAGCTGTTATCGAGCCAGACCTCGACCAGTCTTTTTCCCTGTTCAATGGAGAGAATCCGCCCCCCCATGACCAGGATATTGGCATTATTGTGCTCACGCGCCATCTGAGCGGTGAATTCATCGTGAACCAGCGCAGCGCGAACATGTGCAAACTTATTAGCCGCGATAGACATTCCGATACCTGTTCCACAGATCAAAATCCCCTGCGCAACCTGACCGGTGGAGACCGCTTCGGCAACCTTGCGAGCAAAATCGGGATAATCGACTGAACTTGAATCGTCCGTCCCGTAATCAGCGCATTCCACGCCACGCTGGCGCAGCAGTTCAACGACTGCATTTTTCAGCTCAAGGCCGCCATGATCACTGGCAACTGCTATCATGCACAAACCCCTTAAATTCGCTTGAAGACCAATGACGCGTTGGTGCCACCGAAACCGAAGGAGTTTGACATGACGGTATCAACCTTAGCCTCGCGGGCCACGTTCGGGACATAGTCAAGATCGCACTCTGGATCCGGCTCTTCGTAGTTAATTGTCGGTGGGATCACCCCGCGGTCAATAGCAAGGGCAGAGAAGACAGCCTCAAGACCACCGGCAGCACCTAAAGCATGACCTGTCATACTCTTGGTCGAACTGACCATCAATTTGTAGGCATGGTCTCCGAAAACGGTTTTGATCGCCATGGTTTCATACATGTCGTTGAAATATGTCGAGGTTCCATGCGCATTGATGTACCCGACATCTTCCGGGTTCAGACCAGAATTCTTGAGAGCCATCTTGATGCAGCGCGCAGCGCCCTCACCGCCTGGAGCGGGTTGCGTCAGGTGATGAGCATCACTGGACAGGCCGTAGCCGGCCAATTCACAATAGATTTTAGCACCACGCTTGACTGCGTGCTCGTATTCCTCCAGGATCAGTACACCTGAGCCTTCAGCCATGATGAAGCCGTCACGGTTTTTCTCAAAAGGCCGGCTGGATGCCTGAGGATCATCATTACGGGTCGACAACGCCTTCATGACATTGAAGCCAGCGATTCCAAGGGGAGTAATGGTCGACTCAGCGCCACCGGCAAACATGACATCCGCATCGCCCCGCGCCACCATGTGATAGGCATCGCCAATTGAATGAGTTCCCGAAGCACAGGCAGTAACGGTAGAAACGTTCGGTCCCTTTGCGCCAAAACGCATGGAAATCTGCCCTGGCACCAGATTGATGATGACCATCGGGATAAAAAATGGCGAAACCCGCTTATAACCACGATCGAGCATCACCTTATGATACTCCTCGATAGCCGGAAGACCGCCCAGACCGGATCCGACAGCAACGCCGACCCGTTCCGCATTTTCTTCAGTAATCTGCAGGCCGGAATCCTGATAAGCCATTTCTGCTGCTGCGACACCATACTGGATAAAGAGATCCATCTTCTTGATCTCTTTCTTCTCAATAAAGTCTTCAGCATTAAAATCTTTGACTTCAGCGGCAATCTGAGTCGGAAGTTCCGACGCATCAAAGCGACTGATTTTATCGATGCCCGACTTTCCGCTGGTTAATGCCTGCCAGTTATTTTCAACACCGACTCCCAGAGGGGAGACAACACCAAGGCCGGTAACGACAACTCTGCGCATAGACAATCTCTCTTCGACGATTGAATTAACGATTTTTGCGGCGATGTACTTTAAATCAACAAGTTAACGGTGGCACTCCTGCGAGTACCACCGTTACCGTATTAAGAAAGCTTGCCGATGTAATCGATAGCGTCTTTAACGGTCTGGATCTTTTCAGCGTCCTCATCGGAAATTTCGATATCGAACTCTTCCTCAAGAGCCATGACCAGTTCAACGGTATCCAGAGAGTCAGCACCAAGATCATCCATGAAAGAAGCGTCTTCGGTGACCTGATCCTCATCAACACCCAGCTGCTCTGCAACGATCTGCTTTACTCTTTCTTCAATAGAAGCCATTTAATTCCTCCTCATGTGGTTATCGGGGCAATATGCCGCATTCTGTTTTGTTTTTTAAGTTACATGTACATTCCGCCGTTAACGCCAAGGACCTGTCCGGTGACATAACCGGCCTGATCAGAGGCGAAGAAAAGCACGGCGTTGGCAATATCAGCAACTGAACCGAGCCTTTCCAAAGGAATTTGTTGGGCCAGTTCCTGACGTTTATCTTCCGACAGGGCATCTGTCATGTCGGTTGCTATGAAACCAGGAGCAACAGCGTTCACGGTAATGTTACGCTTAGCTAGTTCACGCGCATTCGACATAGTCAGACCAATCAGACCGGCCTTGCTGGCACAGTAGTTTGCCTGACCGGGGTTGCCCATCTGACCGACGACAGAAGATATGTTAATAATCCGACCGGAACGTTGTCTGGTCATCATTTTGGATGCCGCACGGCTACAGAGAAAAGCCCCCTTCAGGTTGACGTCCAGTACCGAATCCCAATCGGAATCCTTCATCCGCAGAAAAACACCATCGCAGGTGATACCCGCGTTATTGACCAGAATATCAACACGCCCGAAAGCATCCTTGGCAGCAGTAAAGATCTTATCGACATCATCAGACAGCGTGACGTTTGCCTGAACAGGGACAGCCTCCCCGCCAGCAGCCTTGATCTCTTCAGCAACAGACTCTGTCGCGGCTAGATTGGTGCCGACAGCAACAACCTTGGCGCCTTGAGCCGCCAACGCCAGGGCGATGCCACGGCCAATACCGCGTGAAGCACCAGTAATAACGGCGACTTTATCCTGAACCATCATCAGTTATCTCCAGTAAAGAACAAATTATCTGGATATCGATCAGGCCGTCAATTTTGACAGACTGTCGACCGATTCCATATTTTTCAGTGCAGCATTGCGATCAATCCGTTTGATCAGCCCACAAAGAACCTTACCCGGACCGATTTCGACATACTCGGTGACACCCAGAGAACTCATTTCTTCTACCGACTGAATCCATTGAACCGGAGCACAGACCTGTTCTACCAGCAGAGGCTTGACACGCTCGGCAGCCTGATAGGGTTTCGCTTCAACGTTACTGACTACCGGACAGGTCAGATCCTTCACACTCACAGTTTGCAAGGCAACGTCAAGCCGGTCTGCAGCAGGCATCATCAGGCTGCTGTGAAAAGGAGCACTGACCGGCAGCATCAGGGCTCGTTTCGCACCTTGCTCCTTCGCCAGTTCAAGAGCCCTTTCGACTGCAGCGGTATGGCCGGCAATAACGATCTGGCCGGCACTGTTGAAATTCGCCGGTGCGACGACATCGCCCTGAGCAGCATCCTCACAGATCTTGATCAGCAGATCTGTCTCAACACCCATCACGGCAGCCATGGCGCCGACACCTACCGGCACAGCCTCCTGCATAAATGTCCCCCGTTGACGAACCGTCTTAACCGCATCGGCAAGTGTCAATGCACCAGCAGCAACAAGTGCAGAATATTCACCGAGCGAATGACCTGCAACATAATTCGCGACAAGACCCACCTCCTGCTGCATGACACGCAAAGCAGCCACGCTGGTTGTCAGGATAGCCGGCTGTGTATTCGCAGTCAGCCTGAGGTCCTCATCAGAGCCGCAGAAACACATCTGTGCCAGATCGAAGCCCAGCGAATCATTCGCCTCCTCAAAAACCTGTCTTGCTGCTGGAAACTGATCGGCAAGATCCTTACCCATGCCGGAATATTGAGACCCCTGCCCCGGAAATACAAATGCAATCATAATTTCAATCCTGTCTAGACAAAGTCCAACTACCAGCGAATCAGGGCCGACCCCCAGGTGAAGCCACCACCAAAAGCAGCCGTCAGGATCAAGTCACCAGGCGCAAGCAAACCACCTCTGACAGCTTCATCCAAGGCGATAGGGATTGTCGCTCCTGAGGTATTACCATACTTATCGACATTGATGAAACACTGATCTTCAGTCAAACCGATACGTCGGGTCGTCGCCTCAAGAATTCTCAGATTCGCCTGATGTGGAATAAATTGATTCACATCGGCAGCGGTAACATGGTTTGCCGCCAAGGCTTCCTGCGAAACATCCGTCAACGAACGTACCGCAACCTTAAAAACCTCATTACCCTGCATTTTTACGTATGGAAGGAGTTCTTCAAGACCAGCAACTGTCGGTACGTGCTTGGTTCCAAAGCCAGGCTGATAGAGAAGATTCAGATAGCTGCCGTCTGAATGCATATGGCATGACAGCACACCGGATTCACTTTCCTGAGCCTCCAGGACAACAGCACCAGCGCCATCACCAAACAGAACACAGGTATTGCGATCGGTCCAGTCGACTATCCGACTGAAGGTCTCTGCACCGATAACCAGCGCCCGTTTACCACGGCCACTTAATATATAGTCATTGGCTGAAGCGAGAGCATACAGGAAGCCGCTGCAAGCAGCGGACAGGTCGTAGGCATAGGCATTGACCGCGCCCAGATTATTCTGAACGATACAGGCAGTTGCCGGCCAGGGATAGTCCCCGGTGACCGTTCCGAGAACGATCAGGTCGATCTCGGCGGCGGCGACACCCGCCATATCGAGGGCGCGTTTTGCCGCCGCTGTGGCCAGATCCGAGGTGCACTCGTGATCTGCAGCAATGCGCCGCTCCCTGATACCGGTACGCGAGACGATCCATTCATCATTTGTGTCGACCATCTTTTCAAGATCATGATTTGTCAGAATTCGTTCCGGCAAATAAGATCCCGTACCGATAATACGTGCTTTCATCCGATCTCCCATCAATTCAAATCGTTAAAAGCCGACTTAAAGCAGCGCTGCTAACTTTTCCTCAATCCGTACCTTGGCATACTCTCCTGCCTGACGAATTGCAATACTGATAGCTTTCGGATCAGAACTACCGTGACAGACAATCCCTGTTCCAGCAATTCCAAGCAGCAGAGCCCCACCATAATCGGCTGGATTTATCTTTTTCTTGAAGGCATTGAAAGCAGGACGACTCAATAGATATCCAAGCTTGGCCAAAAACCGACTTTCAATTTCTCGCTTGAGCAGCGTTGAAACGGCGACGGCCAAGCCTTCAGAAACCTTGAGCAGAACATTACCGACAAAACCGTCACAGACAACGACATCGACCCTGCCGTTAAAGACGTCACCGCCTTCAACGTAGCCAAGATAGTTCAGATCAGACTGCTTGAAAAGAAGATGAGCTTCACGGGTCAGTTCATTCCCCTTCTTCTCTTCTTCGCCGTTCGACAGCAGACCGACACGCGGATTCTTTTTCCCACCTAGATGCTCGACGTAGATACTGCCCATAACGCCGAACTGATAGAGCTGAGACGGCTTGCAATCAACATTGGCCCCCATATCAAGGACCATCGTCTTATCAACAACATTCGGCAGCAAAGTCCCGATGGCCGGACGCTCTACGCCTTTGACCCGCCCAAGCACGGCAACACCGGCGGCCATGGTCGCGCCAGAATTACCCGCGCTGACAACAGCAGCAGCAACGCCCTGCTTAGCCAGATCAAAAGCTACCCGGATTGAGGAGTCACGCTTTTTTCGAACGGCATCAGATGCAGCATCGTGCATACCGACGACTTCGCTGGCATGATGAATCTCAAGGTTCAGGCCTGCCGTGTCATACTTCTCCAGCTCGGCATTGATCCTATCGGTATCCCCCACCAGAATGACATGACAACCCCAGTCACGACACGCGGCTACAGCACCAGCGACTTCTGCCACTGGCATATTGTCGCCACCCATGGCATCAACTGCGATTTTTATAGACATATCAGATCAATCGGGACTGGTAAAATCAGGCTTCGCTACTGATAATTTCTTTACCCTTGTATGTACCACAATTCTCACAGACACGATGTGGCTGCTTAGGCTCCTGACACTGAGGACAGGTTGAAATCCCCGGAGCAGTCAGGAAGTCGTGTGCACGACGCATGTTTTTTTTCGATTTAGAAGTCTTTTTCTTTGGTACAGCCATGATTATCTCCTCGGTTACGAATTGCCGCACTTAAACTGCGACAACCTATACTATTCACTGTTTCGTGATCAATATCTAACTAACGCACTATGGCTTCTTACTCATCAAGCCAGCCAAAGCACCAAACTTGTTATTAAACGGCCTGGGACTGCAATCACATGAGCCTTCATTTAAATTGATTCCACATTCAGGACAAAGTCCCCTGCAATCGGAGCTACATACATGAGCTACCGGCAATGCCATCACAGCCTGCTCCTGGAGACAGGGGCCAAGCTCTAGGACTTCATCCTGATAAAGCACAAGACCGAGCTCATCAGCCTCAAGCTCAACATCGTCCTGACCGGCATCGGCCTCCTTCAGAACCGGAGTAAAGGTGAAGGAGAACCTCTCATCCACCTCTTGTCGATAACGACACAAGCAACGTCCACAATCAAGCTGAACCGTCGCCTGCAACCGACCGTCAACTTCAACCATCCTTCCGGTCCGCTGCAAACGGAGCGTAAACTGAAGGGGCCCCTGATAGCTTCCGGCACCATTTTCAGCCAGCACCTCCAGCTCAGGAAATTCATCAACAGAGAGAGAGTACTCTTGCTCAAGAACTCCCCCCTTGATATCTTTCAACTCAAGTCGCACATTATCCTCAAGGCGAAAGGGACAGTATAGATAGCAACCACCCCATGTCAAGCCCTAAGACTCAACAGCACAGAATGGCGCACTTTTCTAGCCCATCCATTGACGTTTTGCAAGATTTTTTTTGTTTTTTCACATTCCGCACCTCGGAGTGACTATTAAGCACAAAAAGAACATCGAAATCCATGAATTATTAACAAGATCCAGCCAAGGAGACGAGCTTGTCAGACCACGATACAGAGACAGAAATACTCAGATTGACTGAAATCATGAAAACCCTGCGCTCTCCCGACGGGTGCCCCTGGGATCGCCAGCAGACGCCAGAGAGCCTTAAAAGCTTCATCCTTGAAGAAGCCCATGAACTTCTGGAAGCGATAGATGAAGGCGACCCCATACTGATATGCGATGAAATAGGGGACGTCCTGCTGCAGACAGTTTTTCTTTCTCAGATATTTTCAGAGAAGGCCATGTTCGATTTCGCTGATGCCATTCATGCCATCAATGAAAAAATGATCCGTCGCCACCCCCACGTCTTCAGTACAGAAAGCAATGTCGGCCACGAGGAGCGCTGGGAAGAAATCAAGATCGCTGAAAGAACCGGCAAGGGCAATCCCCTGAGCCTCGAAAAGCGTATCAGCCGACAACTGCCGGCGCTGAAACGTGCCGCCAAGGCTGTCAGAAAAATTGAAAAAGGAGAGCCGTCTGCTACGGATCTACTAGCCAAGCTCGCAGAGCGTATCGCGACATCAAAATTTGAGCAGACAGCCAGCAAGGAAACATGCGAAGAATTTCTTAGCGATATCATATTTGATATCGTTCGCCTGAGTAACGCCTGCGACCTGGACGCGGAAGACCTGCTCAGAAAAAAAACGACGGAATACATTCGCAATCATGACAACACCCGCAACCCGGACCAACAGTCGAATAAAAACCTGTAAAAAACAATGACTTTCACAGGCCATCCACACAAGTTGTGGAAATAATGTTGATAACCCTGTTGAAATCAAGAGGCTGACGACAAATACTGGCCCGGCCAGCACCTTGCCTATTTTTTAGACAAACATAAAAGCTCTGTTTTTCAATAAGTTACAAAGTTATGAAGTTCAACTGTTAGTTCTACATCATGGCATTGCCACAACTCCATTAAAATACTTTCATAAGGAGAGTAAATGTTTATAAAACTGATAATTCTTTTCACCCTGGTTCCGGTTATTGAAATCTATGTCCTGATCAGCGCAGGCCAACAGATCGGCATCTTGCCGACAATCGGCCTCATCATTCTGACTGGCATAGCTGGTGCCGCCCTTGCAAGATCGCAGGGATTCACCCTGCTGAATCGTATCCAGAACGAATTAAGTCAGGGTAGGCTACCACAGGAAGAGATGATCGACGGAGCAATGGTTCTCGCCGGTGGGCTGCTGCTACTGACACCGGGATTCTGTACAGACCTGCTCGGGTTTTTCCTGCTGACACCAGTAACGAGACAGCTACTCAAAGGAAGGATTAGAAACTGGCTGGAAAGCAGGGTCAGAAGCGGTCAGATCCACATCAACCGCTTCTGACCATACAAATAGCGAACAGACGTCGGGGCATCTCTGGCGTGGCGCTACGCGCTACGCCTTTCCCCGCCGTCTTATCAGCTGAATGCCACGCTTGACCTCGTTGACTTGAAAACAATAGCAGCCCGCAACATATACGAAGACAGACAGACCGACTGTTACTATCAGAATGAAAGCATTTATCAGCCTGGAACCATCCGTAAGCCGACTGCCAAATTGAAGGAGCAGCACGGCAACGCCGGCCATCACTACAACCGGAACAAGGGCCTTTAACAGAGGCATAATAATTCCCCTTTTCATAAAAGCATCAACCCGAGGCCTCAACAGCAGCAGCAGGGCAGACGCATTGAAAAGTGACGAAATCGTCAAACCGAGGGCAAGGCCGAGATGATCCAACCACAGCATCAGGAGGAAACCAGACACTATATTGACAATAAGCGTCCAGAAAGAGACGAGCACCGGTGTCCTGGTATCTTTAAGAGCAAAAAAGGTCTGAGAGGCAATACGGCTATAGCCGACAAAAATCAATCCCGGAGCATAGCAGACGAGCGCCTCAGCGGTTTTTCTAGTAGCAACGGCATCAAACTCACCCCCCAGAAAGAACAGGGAATATATCGGACCGGCGCAGACAATCAGGCCTACAACAGCAGGCAAAGTAAAAACACTGATCAGCGCAAGCGCAAAACGCAGCGAATCGTTCATCCCGTCCCGATTCCCCTCAGCTAGCTGTCGACTCATCATCGGCAATACTGCCTGGGCCAGAGATACGACAAATATCCCTTGAGGAAACTCAAACAGGCGCTGACCATAATAAAGATAAGAAACGCTCCCCTGTGGTAGAAAAGAAGCCAACAGACGGGTCACTACGAGGTTGATCTGATAGATGGCAACCCCGGCGATACCGGGCAGCATCAATGAAGCCACCCTTCTTACGGCATCATCACGCATAAAACCGAAATCGAGCCGTAGCCCGAACCCGAACCTGAGCAGTAACGGAATCTGTGCTACTAACTGAACAACACCACCAACAACCACACCGACGGCAAGAGCAAAGACCGGTCGATCAAAAAAATTCCCAAGGCAAAGAGCTGAGAAGACCATGACCAGGTTCAGAAACAACGGCGACAGGGACGGCATGAAAAAATGACCACGAACATTCAGAATCCCGGTAAAAAACGCCAGCAATGAAACCAGGCCAATATAGGGAAACATGACCCGGTTTAACATATCAGTCAGCTCAAGTTTCCCCTCAACCTGAGCAAACCCATGAGCAATGACCTGAACAACCCAGGGGGAGAGAATGATACCAAGAATCACCACTAGTATCATTGACATCAGTAGCAAGGTAAGACACCGCCTGAAGAACTGCTGAGAGCGCTCCTCCCCTTCAGCATGATGAATCTCGGAAAAGGTCGGAACAAACGCAGCAGTCAGTGAACCCTCACCAAAAAAGCGGCGCAGCAGATTTGGTATGGTAAAAGCCATAAAAAAAGCATCAGAGACAAACCCTGCTCCGAAAACCCGGGCGACAACAATATCTCGCACCAAGCCCGCAATACGACTGAGGAACGTTGCCAGAGCCATGATCAGTGTGGCAGAAGAAATTTTACGGTATAAAGACATTATATACTTTTAATCCCAGGGACTTTTTTTGTAATTACTTGAAATAATGTGTTTTTCCTGCCAACAATTAGCTCTTTTTAACTTGACAGAAAAACAAGGCTTCGACTAGTATCAGCGAGCTTTTAGCAGGACGATAATATATATATTCACAAGGAGAATAAATCGTGGCCAATCATAAATCGGCTCTCAAGCGCATCAAACAAAATGCAGCTCGCAATGCTCGCAACACCCATATTCGCTCCACCATGCGTACCCTGGTAAAGAACGTACGTGAAGCCGTCACTGCTGGTGACAAAGAAGCGGCAGTTGCCGCCCTGGCCAAGGCAGTTCCATACATCGACAAAACTGCAACCAAGGGCGTTATCCATAAAGCGACAGCCAGTCGCAAAATTTCACGCCTGTCCAAACTGGTCAATACTCTTGCATAACAAGAGCTAAGCATACAAGATCTAAAAAAAGGCCGCATACGCGGCCTTTTTTTAGATCTAATTAACGCTTACGGGCAGCAAGTTGCAAGACCAGAGACTCGAGCAAGGCATCAGCATCAGCACCACTTGACTTCATAGCCAGGTCAGTTTCAAGGAACATCTCAAACCCCGCCATAAAATCAACTCGCGAAAAACGTTTCCCCTGTCTGACCAAATCACCGACAGCAAAATACGGGACCCCAGCCCTGGCAGGAATCTCCTTTTCCGGACAACGCTGCACCTGTAGCTCACGCACCTTCCACATCTGCCTGAAGTGCCTGACCAGAAGCGTCAGGATCCGTAGCGGAGGCTCTCCGGTAGAGGTCAAGCGAGCAACGACACGCAGGGCTGAGGCAGCATCTCCACGACCGACAGCGTGACCAAGCTCAAAAATGTTTTCCGCCCTGCCCCTGGAGACAACAGCCTGCACTTCGGCAATATCGATCAATCGAGCGTCTCCCAGAAAAACAATCAGCTTTTCCAGTTCGGAATGAACTTCGTGCAGACTGCCGCTGACCATCGAGCAGAACAACGCAAGCGCATCTGAGGTCATGGAGAAATCGTGCTGACGCAGGTATTGTGAAATATAACCGGGAAGCTCCCGCTCAGTCAGCGGCTTGAATTCGACATAAGCTGAAGCTTTTTTCAAGAGCTGTGTGGACTTACGTCGACTGTCGAGTTTTTCAGCAGTTAGCAGCAGACAGGTTTCAGGAACAGGGTGCTCAATATAGCCAAGTAGCAGGCCAAGCTCAGCAGCCGGCCACTGATGGATATCCTTGACGCTTACTAGCCGCCGGTTGGCGAAGACAGGCAGGGTGACAGCAGTCTCTATAACACTTTCAGCACTGCTACCCTTGGCCTCGAATTGATTGTCATTGAAATCATCTTTGCTGTCGCCAAAAATGGCAGAGCGCACAGCCCTGCGAGCGCGATTAATCAAAAACGGCTCATTGCCGCTCAGAACAATAACCTCCGGAATCTGACCCTGTCTGAGCAGGCGGAAGAATTCCTCTGAAGTCATCAAAGAGTCCTTAAAAGTCGTCAACGAGCTGATCGTAAAGATCTTCGATCAACCGCTGCATCAGGATCTTTTGCGCGTCCGATTCACGATCGTCCTGCAGCATCGAGTCGGAATCTGCGTAGAAATTTTCACTTCTGGTCAGATCACCCTGCCAGACGACCTGCCGAGTGGCTACATCGGTCAATTCAGCGCGTAAAGCGATGGTCAGACGATAAAAAGCAATATCATCAGCCGAATCATAAGCCAACACACCGCACCCATAGGTGATCAACGTACCGCGCAGAACCAGGCTTGCAGCGTCAAGACTCTCGACCAGCCTGACCCTGGAATTTCTGGACAGTTCCTCCGACAGATTACTGGAGGCCAGCTGCTCAAGCAGCGGTTCAGAGGTAAAGTTCTCGAAAAGGGGGACATAAACTCCCCCCCCCTGCGTCAGAACACCTCCCTGCCCATGCAGATGATAACCGCAGGATACAAGCAGGGTGCAGACAGCCAACGCTAACAGTAAAGACCTCATCAGCCAACCACGACATTCACCAGGCGACCAGGAACAATGATCACCTTACGGACCTGCTTATCTTCGATGAAACGCTTGACGTTCGGTTCGGCCAGAGCCGCAGCTTCAACGTCTTCTTTGCTGGCTTCAACAGCAATGGTCAGCTTGCCACGGACCTTGCCGTTGACCTGAACGACTACGGTAATTTCATCGGAAACCAGCGCAGATTCGTCATATGCGGGCCAACCAGAGGCCTCGACGCTCTGCTGATGACCAAGCTGCTGCCATAGTTCTTCACAGATATGCGGAACAAATGGGTTGAGCAGCCTAACGGTCACCTCCAGGGCTTCACGCAGTGCACCCGGATTTTCAGCTGCAGACTTGAAGGAGTAGATCGCGTTGACCAGCTCCATAACTGCGGCAATGGCGGTATTGAAATGGAAGCGTCCGTCGACATCCTCAGTCACCTTCTTGATAGTCTGATGAGTCTTGCGGTGCAGATCGGCCGCGTCACCACTGAAGTCCTGCCCGACTTCAACACCTGCGATCAGCTCAAGATTTTCCGTCACAGCACGCCAGATCCGGCCAAGGAATCGGGCACAGCCTTCAACGCCTTGCTCGTTCCATTCCAGATCCTTCTCCGGTGGCGCCGCGAACAGAGAAAAGAGTCGCGCCGTATCGGAACCGTACTGATCGATCAGCTGATTTGGATCGATGACATTCTTCTTCGACTTGGACATCTTCTCGGTACGACCAAACTGAACAGGCATACCACATTCGGTACAGGCACCATCTACAACCTGCTCAGGATAGAGCCAACCATGCTGAGGACAGCGCTGAGTCTCCTTGCAGACCATCCCTTGAGTCAACAGATTGGTGAACGGCTCATCGACATCGACGAAGCCGAGGTCTCGCAGCACCTTGGTATAGAAACGGGCATAGAGCAGGTGCATGACAGCATGTTCGATACCGCCGATATACTGATCAACCGGCATCCAGTAGTTCGCCGCCTGCTTATCGAGCGGGCCTTTGGTGTAATCCGGACAGGCGTAGCGGGCAAAATACCAGGAACTCTCGACGAAGGTATCGAAGGTATCACTCTCACGGCGTGCCGGCATGCCACAGATCGGACAGTCCACCCTCATGAACTCCTGATGACGGGCCAGCGGCGAGCCGCCCTCACCGGTCAGCTCAACATCGGTCGGCAGCTTGACCGGCAGATCCTTCTCCGGAACCGGCACAGTGCCACAGCTGTCACAGTAAATAATCGGGATAGGCGTCCCCCAATAACGCTGACGTGAGACCCCCCAGTCGCGCAGTCGGTAATTAATGGTCTTGCGTCCTTCACCACGCCCATCAAGGTAAGCCGCAATCTGCTCCTTGGCCGATTCGTTATCAACCCCGTCAAACTGCGCGGAATTGACCAGCAGCCCCTGACCGGTATAGGCCTCGGCCAACTGCTCAGCCGCGAGATCTTCGCCCTCTGGCTGAATGACAACCTGCAGCGGCAGCTGATATTTAGCTGCAAATTCGAAGTCGCGCTGATCATGGGCCGGGACAGCCATAACAGCCCCTGTTCCATAGTCCATCAGCACGAAGTTGGCGAGGAAAACCGGGATCTGCTTGCCAGTCAGCGGGTGAACACAGTAAGAGCCCGTGAAGACCCCCTTCTTCTCAAGCTCACCACTGGAACGGTCAACCTTGTCCTGCATCTCGACTTCGGCAATGAAGCTTTCAACCTCAGTCCGCTGTTCATCTGTTATCAGTGCAGCGACCTGTGGATGCTCTGGAGCCAGACTCATGAAGGTCACGCCGTAGAGGGTATCCGGACGGGTGGTAAAGACTTTGATTTTCTCCTCACAACCCGCAACCTGAAATTCAATTTCACAGCCGTAGCTTTTGCCGATCCAGTTGCGCTGCATGGCCAGTACACGTTCCGGCCAGCCCTTGAGCTCATCAGAGCATTCGAGCAATTCGTCGGCATAGTCGGTGATCTTGAAGAACCACTGCTCCAGCTGCTTTGGCTTGACCTGATTGTGACAGCGCCAGCAACACCCGTCCTCGACCTGTTCGTTGGCCAGAACGGTCTGACAGTCGTCACACCAGTTGACCGAAGAGCCTTTCTTGTAGGCCAACCCCTTTTCAAACATCTTCAGAAAAACCAGCTGCTCCCAGCGATAATAGTCGGCATCACAGGTTGCAAACTCGCGCTGCCAGTCATAGGAAAGGCCGATACGTGACAACTGCTTACGCATGCTGGCAATATTTTCGTAAGTCCATTTGGCAGGATGGGTTCCGTGTTCGATGGCTGCATTTTCTGCAGGCATACCAAAGGCATCCCACCCCATCGGGTGAAGAACATTAAACCCCTGCATCCGCTTGAAGCGCGCAACGACATCGCCGATGGCATAATTGCGCACATGCCCCATATGTATCCGTCCAGATGGATAAGGGAACATTTCGAGCAGGTAATATTTCTTCTTGTCAGGATCTTCCGTGACCCGGAAGGACTGGTTCTGCTCCCAGAATTGCTGCCACTTGGCCTCAATCGCTCCTGGAATATAAAGATTATCCATATCGCCTCCGCAGTGAGACGCGCACTGCCTTAAAATAGAAATAACAGATTATATACACGAAAACCGGCACAGGCCGGTATCGTTTTATGGCATAGAGAAATGATGAGACGAGCCCCTGCCGCATCAGTTGGCGGACAGCAGACGACCTATTTCGCCCGGTAAGTAATCCGTCCGCGAGTCAGGTCATAGGGGGAAAGCTCGACAGTAACACGATCTCCCGGCAGAATGCGGATGTAATACTTTCTCATTTTTCCGGAAATATGGGCCAGAACAACATGATCGTTGTCAAGCTTGACCCTGAACATGGCGTTGGGCAACGGCTCAACGACAGTTCCTTCCACTTCAATTGCTTCTTCTTTAGCCAACGTTTCCTCCGCAAAGTCAGAAAGACAAAATGAATATCGATGCGTCTTATTACATGTTCGCCCTGAGCTGTCAAGCCCAAGAGACCGAATCAGTGACGCCTATTCTCAGGATCGAGCATTTTCCTCACCGCTCTGACAACCTGGCCGGTCTGAAGCGGCTTGGTCAGGTACTCATCCGCCCCGGCGGCAAGTGCGGCCTCGCGGGTCAGCTCAGCACCTTCGGTTGTCACGACGACAACTGGCAGATTACAGTACTGCGGATCTTTTCGTACCAGCTCCAACAGTTTCAACCCGTCAATCTGCGGCATATTGATATCTGTGATCAGGATATCGTAACGATCTGCGGCGAGCATCTTCAGCGCCTGCATTCCATCACACGCCTGATCACAGGAAAGTCCCGATACGGCGGAAAGAGAGGCAGTAACAAACTGCCTCATCATGGCTGAATCATCTACAATCAGTATCCTGTATCTCATGGCTATCTCCGGAATTTCGTTATAAATATAGCGAATATCCGAGATGCTGCAAGAACAAAAACAGAACATAAAAAATCCCGGCTCGAACCGGGATTTTTTTCAATGGAGAATACCCCTATTTTTTTATAAGCCTGTCAATCACATCCATGACCATGGCTGACTTGAAAGGTTTGGTAATGTACTGGTCAGCGCCGACAGCTTCACCTCGTGCCAAGTCCTCCGGAGTTTTCTTCGCAGTGAGCAGGATTACGGGGATATTTGAGGTTTCAGGATTCTGCTTGATCTTTTCGCACACGGAAAAACCATCAAGCCCCGGCAACATGATATCCAACAGAACCAGATCCGGCTTCTCTTCGGCAATGGCCTCAAGAGCAGCCGTACCAGTCGTTGCTCCCCGGACTAGGTAACCTTTTGTTGTCAACAGGATACTTTCAAGTTTCAACAGACTTTCTTCATCTTCAACAATAAGAATCTTTTCCGGCATGCACTGACCTCCTTGCGATTTGCATTGTAATGAGTATAACAGAAGATCCTAAAAGTTCTTTATAGTTGTGACTTTCCCGACAAGGCTTGCTCCAACGCCAGACCAGCCTGCGAAAGAAAGACCTGAAAAGAATCCAGAACGGCGAACGGTTCATGGTTCGGATGGTTGTCACCAACAAGCACAGCGATAACCTTGCCATCGTTCAACAGGGGACCGGCGAAGACATCACCAGACGAATCACCGAACATCTCCTGCAACTGCTGTTCTGCAGCTGTATTACCAAGCCTAGCGACACACCCGTGCCGATCACGCATAACACGCTCAAAAATCGAATCGCTGTCAACCTGCAGGCGCATCATCCTGACCATCTGCTCAGCATTACGATACTGAGCGTTGAAGCCGAACTGACCGAGCCCGACCAGTTGCCTGCCGCGCAGATCGAATATGATAGCCCGGCTCATAACCTCACTGGCATAGCGCAGAATCAGCAGGATGATTCCACCACCGAACTCAGGGTATTCGAGCTCGGCCAGCATACCACGCAGCAGGCTGACCCCCTTGAGATCATAATGTTGCTCACGCCTGGCCAGCTCTTCTTCAAGGCGCCGCTCATCCAGTTTTTGTCCATTGTTTTCCGTAAGCTGATTGCCCTTCAGGGCAAGCCATTCCGAGCTTAACCCCTCAGCCAGCATAAAGTCGAGAGGATTGAAATGGGCTGAGCCGAAGGATTCCGGGGTATGCAGATCAAAAGTGAAACGTCCGGACTGCCAAGCAAAAAAACTGAATACAATTTTTTCGATCTGACTGGCAACAATCTTTTCAATGATTGTCGCCGGGATACTGAACTGCTCGGCAAGGATCTTGCCGAGCGGCTGGTGGGATGACATTGACTTCTGGCAGACCAAGGCCTTGTCTATCTGCTCCTGAGACACCAGCTCATGTTTTTTCAGCAGCTGCCCCAGCCCTTCCTGATACTGACTGGAAAAAGCACGGATCACCTGCCCGTTGTGGAAACAGACCTGCCCCTCAGCGTCACAACTTTTCAGTGACAAAGTCCCCGACTTCTTGCTCAGGCTAAGCAGCTGAAGCAGGTCCTTGATGTTGAGATCTTCCAGATAGCCTTCAAGCGTCATCTCAGCACCCCTCAATTATGTTTTCATTTTTCGGCTTGTTTGCCGCGCCCCTTGAACTGTAAACGAATTGGCACCTGATTAAAATTAAATTTTTCTCTAAAGCAGTTGATCAGATAACGCTGATACGAAAAATGGATATCACCAGGCCGGTTGGTAAAAATGACAAAGCTCGGTGGTCGGACCGCGCTCTGTGCAGCATAGTAAAACTTGGTCTGACGACCGGCAACCATGGCCGGTGAATGCTTGGCGACAAATTCCTCAAGCCCTTGATTGAGCTGCCCCGTGGTGATCCTGCGGTTGAATTCCTCGGCAACCTCTTCAACCTTTGGCATGATCTTGTTGACCCGCTGACCGGTCAAAGCAGAAACAAACAGCAGTGGAGCAAAGGGCAGAAACTTGAAGCGCCTGCGCACTTCTTCGACAAACTTGCCCATCGTCTGGTCATCCTTTTCCGGAATATCCCATTTGTTGACGATCAGAATCAGCGCGCGCCCCTTCTCATAGGCATAGCCCGCGACAGCCAGGTCCTGATCTGTCACCCCCTCTTCGGCGTCAAGAACCATGAGAACAACGTGAGCACGATCCATCGCTTTAAGCGAGGTGATGGCACTGTATTTCTCCAGAGCCACGGTCACCTTCCCCTTGCGCCGAATACCGGCGGTATCGATCAGCACATAGCGATGGTCGTTATAGGTAAAAGGAGTATCGATACTGTCGCGGGTCGTTCCGGCGACCGGATTGGCGACAACTCTCTCATAACCGAGCAGACGATTGACCAGCGAAGACTTGCCGACATTCGGCCGGCCTATCAGCGCCATACGTACCTCAGTGACCTGCTCATCACTGGCGTATTCCTCGGGTAGCAGCGCCTCCAAGTTTTCCACCAAGTCGTTGATCCCGCGCCCATGTTCAGCAGAAAGGGTCAGAAATTCCTCAATGCCTAGGGAATAGAATTCTGTCGCCGCAGTCTCCTGTTTTTCCCCGTCGACCTTGTTGACCAGATAGAGAACCGGCTTGTCAACCTTGCGCAGCATGCTGGCGATCTCGACATCGGATGCGGTCAGACCGTCCTTGACGTCCATCACGTAGAGGATGATGTCCGCTTCCTCAACGGCGAGTTGCGACTGTTCACGCATCTGCGACAACAGCCGGTCACTACTGGCCGGCTCGAAGCCACCGGTATCGATCAGCAGAAAAGGCTTTTTGAAACGGGTGACTTCCGCATAATGACGGTCACGGGTGACACCGGGAAAATCTTCAACGATTGCTTTACGTTGGCCAAGCAAACGGTTGAAGAGTGTGGACTTGCCGACATTCGGGCGTCCGACGAGAGCAACGGTTTTCACTATTGGATCCTGACGAAATAATAAAGTTTAGCGATCACTGTAGCCAAGCTCTTTGAGCATCCGCTCGTTCTGGCTCCAGTTTTTATCAACACGCACGAACAGCTCAAGATAGACCCGGGTTCCAAGCAGGCGCTCGATATCCTTACGTGCTTCCTGGCCGAGAGTCTTGATCATCTGACCACTCTTGCCGACGATGATTTTTTTATGGCTGTCGCGCTCGACATGAATGGTCGCATGAATGACGACAAGATCCTTCTCCGGCTTTTCCTCAAAAAGTTCGACCTTGACGCCGACACCGTAGGGGATTTCTTCCGAAGTCCGGCGCATGATCTTTTCCCGGACGAGCTCCGCCGCAATGACCCGCTCCGGCTGATCGGTGATCATGTCATCGGGGTAATATTGCGGCCCCGGCTTGAGATGAGGTTCAATCCCCTTAAGCAGCAGCTCAACACCGTCGCCAGTGCGCGCCGACAGCGGAATGACCTGCTCAAAATCGAAGCGTTCGCTGTAGTCTTGAATCATGGCCAGCAGGTTCGGCCGCTCTACCAGGTCGATCTTGTTGATGACCAGGAAGACCGGAACCCGACTTTTCTCCAGCAGTTGCAGGATATATTCATCACCACCGCCAAGCCCACCGTCCGCCTCAACCAGGAAGAGGATCAGGTCGACATCGGAGCAGGCCGAAACCGCCTGCTCGACCATGAAACGGTTGAGTTTTCCCTTGGCCTTGTGGATACCCGGAGTATCGACGAACAGCGCCTGTCCACCTTCGAAATTATGCACCCCGAGAATCCGGTTTCGCGTCGTCTGCGGCTTGTTGGAGGTAATAGCGATCTTCTGCCCCAGAATACGATTAAGCAGGGTCGACTTGCCGACATTCGGTCGACCGATGATCGACACAAACCCCGAAACAAAATTTTCTTCACTCATTCTTTACAGCTCTCTGACAGAGGGATGTTCCAGTGCCGAAGCAGCCGCCTGCTGCTCAGCACGTTTCTTACTGGGGCCCTTCCCTCTGCCGAGAAGTTTCCCCTGAAATCGGACTTCCACAAAAAACTGACGATCATGGTCCGGCCCGCTCGTCTCAACCATCTCATAGTTGGGCAGTTCGTTAAAACGGGCCTGCAGACGCTCCTGCAGACAGGTCTTGTAATCACTGCCGTAGCGCAGCTGCGCGGCTTCCTCGATTGCCGAAGAGAATACCCGGTCGACGACCTGCTGTGCGGCCTCAAGGCCGCTATCCAGATAGACGGCGCCAAGCAGGGCTTCAAAGGCGTCGGAAAGCACGCTCGGCTTGTCCTGGCCGCCGCTCTTGAGCTCCCCCTTGCCCAGTCTCAGAACCCCACCGAGCTCGAGACCGCGGGCCAGCGCCGACAGGCCGACCTCACTGACAACCTCGGCCCGAATACGGGTCAGGCCACCTTCAGGGATATCGGGGTAACGCCTATAGACCAGATCACTGACAGCAAGCTCAAGCACTGCGTCACCCAGAAATTCGAGACGCTCATTATGGTCCACGGATGAACCCTGTTCATTGGCAAAGGATTTATGGGTCAGAGCCTGCTGCGGTAACTCCGGGTTAGTAAAATGATAGCCCAGAGCGGCTTCAAGTCTAGTCAGGTCGCACATGAAAGGTCGCTCTCCTTTGAAATGGCCGATCAGTATAACGGAACTGACCGGGCAATTCAATTCGTTTCATATCGATCGTCGCCCCTTTAAACTTGATTCAGCCCTGTCCCTTTCCTATAATGCCGCAACATAAAAATCAGTCGCTGTTCATCTCTGACCAAAAGACACCATGACATTTGCAGCCATTACCGGCCATGCCCAACAAAAAGATCTGCTGCTCCGTGCCATCAGCAATGATCGTATTGCCCACGCCTACCTGTTCGAAGGACCGGATGGCGTCGGCAAACGCCTGACTGCGCTCTCCTTTGCCAGAGCCCTGCTCTGTCTCAAGGGAAATGGCTGCGGCTCGTGCAGCGCCTGTCGCAAAGTCGATCACAATAATCACCCCGACGTGCACATTATTGACGCCGATGGCGGCGCAATAAAGATCGAACAGATCCGCACTCTGCAGCAGCAACTCTCCTTACGCCCACTGGAGGGGCGCTACCGCTTCTGCCTGATTGACGACGCTGAACAGCTGACAACCGGTGCTGGCAACGCGCTACTGAAAACCCTGGAGGAACCACAACCTGAAACTGTCATCATCCTGATTTCCAGCCAGGGCGAAAAATTACTGACGACAATCCGCTCCCGCTGTCAGAAGCTGACCTTTTCGCGCCTGCCACAGGATCAGGTTGCCGAGATCCTGCAGCAGAAGCTCGAACTCAGCGACACCCAGGCCCAGGTCCTGGCCGCCCTGTCCGGCGGAAGCTTCAAAAAAGGACTTGGCCAGGATAGAGAACTCTATCTTGAAAAGCGCCGGGAACTGATTCATTCCTTGTCAGCCCTGTCTTCAGGCAGTAATATTCAGGCTCTGAACTTTGCCGAAGAACTCTCCTCAAACAAGGAGCTACTGCCTGAAATTCTCGACATTTTTCAGGCATTCTATCGCGACCTGCTGCTACTCAAACAGGGTCGCCCGGAACTGGAACTGGTCAACATCGACCTGCTGGAAACCCTGGACCGGCAAGCTCAGCAGCTGACAACAGTCAAACTGCTGAAAAAACTGGAAGCATTATCCGCTGCACGCTACCATCTGCAACGCAACGTCAACAGGCAACTGGCCCTGGAAGTCATGTTGCTGCGGATGACAGCGGCTTAGCATAAGGTAACCATTTATGGAACAACTGAACATTGTCAGCATTTCTTTTCACACAGCCGGCAAGCTGTTTGATTTCGATGCGCGCGACCTAGAGCTGAAACAGGGGGACAAGGTCATCGTTGAAACGGAAAGAGGCCGGGCTCTGGGCACCGTGATCGCCGGACCGCGACTGATCCCGGCTTCCGAGGCCCCGCCCAAGCTTAAACCGATTCAGCGCAAAGCCAATGAAGACGACCTGAAAATGGCCGATGACAATTCCGAACGGGAGAAGGATGCCATCAGGTACTGCCAGGGACGGGTACAACAGCGTAACCTGGACATGAAGCTGGTCCGAGCCGAATATCTCTATGATGGGTCCAAGATCATCTTCTATTTCACCGCTGACGGACGGATAGATTTCCGTGAACTGGTCCGTGATCTGGCCCAGCACTTCCGGACGCGTATCGAAATGCGCCAGATCGGCGTCCGCGATGAGGCCAAACTGGTCGGCGGACTCGGCATCTGCGGCCGAGAACTCTGCTGCAGCAACCACCTGCGCGACTTTGCTCCTGTTTCGGTCAAAATGGCCAAGGCCCAGGGACTCTCGCTCAACCCGACCAAGATCTCCGGACAGTGCGGACGTCTGCTCTGCTGCCTGGCCTATGAATACGAAACCTACCACGACCTGCAGAAAAAACTGCCGAAGTGCGGCAAGAAACTGCAGCTTGAAACAGGCACGGCTGAAGTTGTCGCCCAGGACATCCTGGCCCAGAAGGTGACTCTGGCCTGCGCCAACGGCGACCGCTGCATCAAGCACATCACGGAACTGGAGAAAGAGCTGGAGGGAGCAAAGCTGCAGCCTCAGCAACCCCAACAGCCCCCGCAGGAAACGCCCAGAAAACAACGTCCCAAGCCTGCGGACAAGGACACATCCGTCACCAGTCCCGAGCAGGAAGCCAGCGACGGCAACCAGCCAAAACGGGACCAGCAGAGACGCCGCCGCCCCAACCGGAATCGCAAAAAGGAGGGGCAGGAACAGGCCGGCAGACCACCTCAGGCGAAGGAGTCAGCCAGCAAGCCCGTACAGACCAAGGAAGCAGGGGCAGGGGCAGTGGCAGGTGAAGGCGGTGAACAGAAGCCGCGACGTAGACGCCGGCCGAGACGTAAACCGAGCCGGCCGAAATCTCCTGATTCGTCACAGGATTGATGAATATATATCCATCTCAACATGGGAGTTTACAATATGAGTAAAAGTTTTTATGTCACCACCCCGATCTATTACGTCAATGACGTTCCACACATCGGCCATGCCTATACGACCCTGGCCTGCGATGTCATTGCCCGATACAAGCGCGCCCGAGGATTCGAGGTCGCATTCCTGACCGGGACCGACGAACACGGTCAAAAGGTTGAAACTGCAGCCAAGGCCAACGGTGAAACGCCCCTGGAGCTCGCCGACCGCGTCGTCAAACGCTTTCAGGGGCTGTGGGAAAAACTGGACATCTCCAACACCGACTTTATCCGCACGACCCAGGAACGTCATAAATACGCTGTCCAGGAGCAGTTCAAAGCGATCGAAGCAACCGGCGACATCTACCTCGGCGAATACGAAGACTGGTACTGCACCCCCTGCGAAACCTTCTGGACTGAAACCCAGCTGCTTGACGGCAACTGCCCGGACTGCGGGCGGCCGACCACCAAACTGAAGGAAGAATCCTATTTCTTCCGGATGAGCAAGTACCAGGATCAGCTGCTCAAGCATATCGAAGAAAATCCTGACTTTATTCAGCCGAAATCACGGCGTAACGAAATCCTGAGTTTTGTCCGTGAAGGACTGCGTGACCTGTCGATCTCCCGGACCTCCTTCTCCTGGGGGATTCCGGTACCCGGCAACGAAAGACATGTCATCTATGTCTGGTTTGACGCGCTGCACAACTATATCTCGGCCCTCGGCTTTCCGGCCGACAAGGACGGCGACTACGCGACCTTCTGGCCGGGCAACCACATCATCGGCAAGGACATCCTGCGTTTTCATGCCGTCTACTGGCCGACCTTCCTGATGGCGGCCGGCCTGCCGCTGCCGAAAAAGGTCTTCGCCCACGGCTGGTGGACCGTCGAAGGTCAGAAGATGAGCAAGAGCCTGCGCAATGTTGTTGAGCCGAACATGTTGATCGACAAGTACGGCGTCGACGCGATCCGCTACTTCCTGCTGCGCGAAGTTCCTTTTGGCCTCGACGGCGATTTCTCGCACAATGCCCTGGTTCACCGGATCAACTCCGACCTGGCCAATGACCTCGGCAACCTGGTCAGCCGCTCGACGGCGATGCTCGGCAAGTACTTCGGCGGCACCCTGCCGACGCCGGCGGAAGCAGCCGAGATCGATAAGGACTTCATCGACCTGTTCGCCGCCAACATCGAAAAAGTCGATAGCCAGATTGACGAGATGGCCTTCAACAAAGCACTGATGAGCATCTGGGAACTGATCTCCGCCGGCAACAAGTACATCGACGAGACTGCCCCCTGGGCGCTGGCCAAGGATCCGGAGCAGCAGCAACGCCTCGGCACCGTCATCTACAACCTGCTCGAAGGAATCCGCATCATCTCCCTGCTGGTCGCTCCGTTTATGCCGGAGACCGGCAGCAAGATCCTCGCAATCCTCGGCTGCGACCCGGCCAACACCAGACTCGAAGGACAGGATAGCTGGGGCGGCCTCAAACCGGGCAGCACCATTGAAAAGGCCTCCCCTCTTTTCCCGCGGATAGAAACCGAGTAAACTGAATCACAGATCAGTTAATCACCCACAGGGCGCTTCACAGCGCCCTGCTTTTTTGGAGCAACAAGATGCAGAACCAGCCGCATTCACTGGTCGACAGCCACGCCCATCTCGACGGCAGCCAGTTTGCCGTGGATCTCGACCAGACCGTTCAAAGAGCCAGTACAAACGGTATCAGCCACATTCTAACCATCGGCTGCGACCTGGCCAGCTCCCGGGCCAGCATCGCCATAGCTGAAAAATATGACAATATCTACGCAGCGGTCGGCGTCCACCCGCACGACGCTGCGGAAATCAGCGCAGAAACCTTGGCCGAGCTCAAACAGCTCTGCGCCCATCCCAAAGTGGTCGCCATCGGAGAAACCGGCCTCGACTTCTATCGGGACCGCGCCCCGCGAGATGTTCAGCGCCAGGCCTTCCGCCGTCAAGTCCGCCTCGCCCGTGAAGTCGGCAAGCCGCTTATCATCCATGACCGCGATGCCCACGATGAGGTTGTCCAGATTCTAAAGGAGGAAAAAGCCTTCGAAATCGGCGGCGTCATCCACTGCTTCAGCGGCGATAGCGAAATGGCACGCAAGTGCCTGGAGCTCGGTTTTTATATCTCGTTTCCCGGGACGATAACCTATCCCAAGAACAATGAGCTGCGCGAGGTGGTCCGCAGCATAACGATTGACAAAATCTTGGTCGAGACCGACTGCCCCTACCTTTCGCCGCAGAAGTTCCGCGGCAAGCGCAACGAACCAGCCTATGTCCGCTTTACTGCAGAAAAGGTCGCTGAAATCAAAGGGCTGAGCATCGAAGACGTGGCGCGCATCACCAGCCGTAACTGCTATGACCTGTTCGGCTTCGGTGAGGTCGACCAGTGCACCAAGATCGCTTACCAGATCCGCGATTCACTCTACCTCAACATCACCAACCGCTGCACCAACAGCTGTATCTTCTGCGCCAAATTTGAGGATTTTGTCGTCAAAGGGCACGAGCTGAAGCTCGATCATGAACCTTCCGTCGAAGAGGTCAAGCAGGCAATCGGTGACCCGACCCGTTATACAGAAATTGTCTTCTGCGGCTATGGCGAACCGCTGCTGCGCCTCGACCTTATTGTGGAGATTGCTGGATGGCTCAAGGAGCAGGGAGTCAAGATCAGGATCAACAGCGATGGGCAGGCCAACCTAGTCCATGGCCGTAATATTCTCCCTGAGCTTGAAGGCCTGATCGATGCCATCTCGATCTCGCTGAACGCCTCATCTGCCGAAGAATACCAGTCCCTGTGCCAGTCGGAGTTCGGCGGACAGAAAGGCTTTGAGGGGGTCAAGGACTTCCTCCGTCAGGCAGGTGACTACATACCGGAGGTCACGGCCACCGCCGTGACCTACCCCGGCGTCGATATCGCTGCCTGTGAACAGGTTGCCAACGAATTAGGTGTAAAATTCAGACGGCGGGAATACAACGAAGTCGGTTAATTCTCAAAGGAGGCATTCATGAGCAACTACGATTACGATCTATTTATCATCGGCGCCGGTTCCGGTGGCGTGAGGGCCGCCAGGATGGCAGCAGCACAGGGAGTCAGAGTCGCAGTTGCCGAATATTCACGGCCAGGAGGAACCTGCGTCAACTTAGGCTGCGTACCGAAAAAGCTGTTCTCTTATGCGGCTGACTATCACGCCTTTATTGCCCAAGCGGAACGCTTCGGCTGGAATCTGGCTGTCGACAGCTTCAGCTGGGATATCCTGCATGATAACACCTCAGCCGTCCTGGAGCGCAACAGCAATTTCATTGGCAACATGGTTGAACAGGCCGGTGCCGAAATCATCCATGGACACGCCCGCTTAAGTGGGCCACACAGCGTCACCGTTGGCGATAAAGCCTACAGCGCCGAGAGGATTCTGCTCGCCCCTGGTGGGACACCGCAATATCCCGACATTCCTGGCAACGAATATCTGAAAAGCTCGAACGACATGTTCAGCCTCCCCTGCTTGCCCAGGCAGATGCTGATTGTCGGGGGCGGCTATATCGCCTGTGAGTTTGCCAGTATACTCAACGCCCTTGGCGTTAAAGTGATCCAGATCTACCGCAAGGAGCTGTTCCTGCGTGGTTTTGATCGAGACGTACGTGAATTTGTTGCCGAGGAAATGCGTCGTCTGGGTGTCGATCTGCGCTTCAACTGCGACCTGACGGCCGTTTCTCACACTGCCGAAGGCTACCAGGCCAGCCTCAATGACGGCACCAGTATCACCACAGATCTGATTCTGGCGGCTACCGGTCGCCGCCCGAACATCGCCGGGCTTGGACTGGAAGAACACGGCATTGAACTCACCGCTTCAGGTGCAGTCAAGGTTGATAACTATTTTCAGACCTCTATCCCTTCAGTCTATGCCCTTGGCGATGTCATCGACAGGGTTCAGCTCACCCCGGTCGCCCTGGCCGAAGCCATGACCCTGGTGCGCAATCTCTACCAGGGAACAACGGACAGTATGGATTACCGGCTAATCCCGAGTGCCGTCTTCTCGCACCCGAATATTGCGGCGGTCGGCCTGAGCGAGGAAGACGCCATCAGACAGTTCGCGCAGGTCGATGTCTACCTGTCGAAATTCACCCCGCTGAAACACGCCCTTAGCCGCAGCGGAGACAAATACCTGATGAAGCTGGTCGTCGATCACCAAACGGATCGCGTTGTCGGTGCCCACATGGTGGGTGAACACGCCGGGGAGACCATTCAGGGGCTTGCCATAGCCCTCAAAGCCGGTGCCACTAAGAAAATCTTTGATCAGACCATCGGCATCCATCCGACCAGCGCAGAAGAATTTGTCACCATGCGCAGTGTGACACGCCGGCATGGCGTCAAAGCCGACTGAATAATGTAACAAGTCTGCTAATATTAAGTACTATACGGGACAATGGGGCCCGGCATACACAACAATATTTTAAATCCTGAGGATGTCTTGCAGGTGACCATTTGAACGAAAAACTTCTTTTTCAGTTTATCAAATACTGTCCAAATGCTGCGGCGGTTTTTGATCGGAACATGGTCTACCTGGCCTGCAGTGATCGGCATCTGCGCGATTACAATCTTTCTTCTGAACAGGTCATCGGCAAAAACCACTATGAAGTCTTTCCGGAACTCCCCCAGAAATGGCGAGATGTGCATCAGCGTGCTTTACGGGGCTCAGTGGAAAGGAATAATCAAGACTGGTTCACCCGGCCCGACGGATCGATTTGTTACGTCAACTGGGAGTGCCGCCCCTGGCATGACCTAGAAGGTGAAATCGGCGGAATAATCCTTTATTCCGACGTGATCACCGAGCAGCTGCGTGTCCTGCAACAGGCCAAAAATCAAGCTGAGCGGGACAAGAAACAGCTTGAAATCGTGCTTTCCCATATCGACAGCGGAGTCGCCGCTTTCGATATCAAGGGTAATTTTGTCCATGGCAACAACATGCTGGCAAAAATCCTCGGCTTTAGGGACAAGACAGAAGTTCCAAAGAATGCCGACTTCTTTGAACGCAGTTATCGTCTTTACAGCTATCCAGAGCATAATGCAATTCCTCACGACAAATGGCCTCTTGACCGACTGTTCCGGGGTGAAACCGTGGAAAACGAGAAGTGCATTATCCACCATCTGGCCACAGGACAAAAACGGATAATCGAGTATTACGGTGTTCCGATCTATGATCCCCAAGGAAACCTCGAACTCGGCCTGCTGATGCTTAAGGATATCACCGAACAGGAGGAACATGACAAGCAGAACAGACTGGTACAGGAACGTCTGGCACAGACTCAACGCCTGGAAAGCCTCGGGGTGCTGGCTGGCGGCATAGCCCACGACTTCAACAACCTGCTCATGGCCATCCTCGGCCATGCCGATATCGCCCTGGAGAAATTGGCGCAGCCATCACCTATCAAGGAAGATCTGAGCGATATCAAGATGGCATCCCTGCGCGCAGCGGACCTCTGTACCCAGCTTCTGGCCTATTCGGGTCAGGGCAAGCTGGAAGAGCAAGCGTTCTCACTGAGCAGGCTGACCAGTGAAATGGTCCAGATGCTCAAAACATCCATTGCTAAAAATTGTATTCTCGACCTGAGTCTGGAAGAGCAACAACCGCTGATGAACGGTGATATCTCTCAACTGCGTCAGGTTCTGATGAATTTTGTTATCAATGCCTCAGACGCTATCGGCGATGGTCAGGGCACCATACGGATTACAACCGCCAGCATGAATTTTTCGCGGGAGGACTTTACCGATGACTACCTGATCAAACCAGTAAATTCAGGCCGTTATGTGACTCTTGAGGTCACTGACGATGGCCCGGGCATGAATAAGGAAACTCTTGCACGGATCTTTGAACCGTTCTTCAGCACCAAGTTTACCGGCCGCGGTCTGGGGCTTTCGGCTGTACTCGGCATCATCCGTTCCCATAGCGGCGGTCTCAAGGTCAGTTCCAGCCCCGGTGTTGGAACAAGCTTTAAAGTACTGTTCCCGGCAAGTCATGCGACCCAGGATGCCCCCCTCCGTGAGGAACACCTCCATCCCGGAAAAAAAAGGTTTAGCGGCAAGGTCCTGCTGGTCGACGACGAAGAGATTGTTCTGAACGTCTGCACAAGTCAGCTCGAATTACTCGGGCTTGAGGTCCTGATTGCCCGGGATGGTCACGAAGGGGTTGAATTGTATCGGGCTAAGCAGGCAGAGATAGATCTGGTTATCCTTGACCTCACCATGCCAAGAAAAGGGGGAGAGGAAACATTTCACCTGCTGCGCCAGTTGAATCCCGAGGTGAAGGTTATTCTGGCCAGCGGCTTTGCAGAGGCTGAGGTGATCAATCGCTTCGCCCAGACGAAGCTTGCGGGTTATCTGCGCAAGCCCTATACCCTGAAACAGCTTGCGCAGCTATTGTCAGCCCTGCTTCCGGATGGAAGCTGAAGGAACAGCCCCCCCCTCGGAAGTGTCCTGAGAAGGACGGGATAGCAGCTGAGCTCCACCATTACTGGCCGAACAATTTGTCCAGTGTCTGATCAAGGAGCTGCTTGACCGGCTCCTGGCTGCCCTGCTCATTCTGCTTGGGAGCGAGCTTCTCAAGCAGTCTTTTCTGGGCTTCCTTTTTCACTTTCTCGATTGCCTGTTTTTCCAGAGCCGCAGCGTCAAAACCGATTTTAGGGCTGGTCAGTGAACCGCCGACCTGAAGGGGAACCTGCCCCCAACCTTCGTTATCGACCAGAAAATTATTGACCAGACTGCCGTCACCCAGCCGTCTCATGACCTGCGGAGCCAGCCTAGTATTCAGACTCAAATCAAGACCACCATCAACACCGACAGTCCCTTTCGGTGCCAGCCGGGCCACAGAACTGTTCAGTTCAGTGTTCAGGTAGGTCAGTCCGTTTCTCAGGTTGTAACGGCCGTTGAAGCTATCGTAGCTGAAGCTCTTCAGCTCAGGGGCACCGATAAAACTGGCCAGCTGCTCAACAAGGGCAACGTTCTGCAAAGTCCCCTGGCTGAGCGCCACATCCCCCTGCATCTGCAGCGCGTTGAGAATCCGCTTTGGCAGAGTCCCCTGCCCTGAGAAGCTGTTCTGCCAGGAGATGGCCCCGGTTACCTGCTGCTGAACGCCGGGAAACAAACCGTTCAACAGAGTCATGACGTCGGGCATCTGCATATTCATCTGCCCCTGATATTGCAGTCCCTTGACTCCAAGATCGACGGTCGAGGTCATCTTCATCTCACCGCGACCGACCGATGAAGACAGGTCGGTGATTTTTAGCTGATTGTTTTTAAGGGTCATATCTGCGACAACACGTTCAAGAGGCAGGCGCTTGTAGATCATTTTATCGACCTTGAGCGTACCATGCATATCGAGTGGCAAATCAAAGGGACCGAGCTCCTCGGCAACAACCGCACTATCGGAACTCCCTTCGGCTGCGCCTTCTCGCGGCCCCGAGGAAAGCTGTCCCAGGAGTTGATTGAGATTCAACTCTCTGGCCGAAAAGCCGAAATCACCCTTGATCACCCTGCTGAAGATATTTGTCGCCGTGAAATCAAGATCAAGCTGCTGATCGCCCAGTGCCAGAGTGATGTTATTGCTCCCCATAGAACTGTTGCGATAACTGATATCACCGCTGATCCCGGCCCGTAAGGCAGCAACAGTGGCCTGAACATCCTCAAGTCCGATCTCCGCCTGATTGAGGATTTCGCCCCCCCTGCTCAAGGGGCCGACCAGTTTGACCCTGGCACTGACCTCACCGGCCGGACTGAAATCGGCAACAGAGCGCACTAGTGCTTCGGGCAAGCTCTTGATCGCCTGCCGCAGGTCAAGTTTTTCTACAACAAGGTTCAGATCAAGCTGCGGATCAGAGCTCCCCAGATCGACAGTTCCGTCCGCTTCGGCGGAAATTCCGTTGAAATTGACCAACAGGGCAGGAAGTGCAAGGACCTTTCTGGCCATATCAAAATTGACCGAATAATCGGCATGCAGACTGGCGCGATTCAGAGGAGCATCCCGTAAGGAATCGAGAACAATGTCCAGATCATTGAGTATCACCTTCCCCTTGGTCGAAATTTCATTCCCCTGCAGAGTCGCATCAAGGGTCAGACCAAGCTTCGCACTGCCAAGCTTTCCGGGCAGACTGTCACGATAATAGGGTGCGAACTGAACGAGGTCGAGGGGAGCCAGGTCGAAATAGATATCGCCGTTATTCATCGCCAGGTTATAGTGCCCGGAGAGCAACAGCTTCGAGCCGTTGATTCCGGTCGCAAAGTCGAACGGAAACAATTTGTCCAGGGCGATATCACGTGCCGTAAAATTCAACTCGCTCAGAGTGTAACGATAGGGGGATTTGGGGTTGGCATACTGATCGACAAACAGAATCGTCCCGTCTGTGATAGCCACCCTGTTCACAACCAGCAGAGAACCGAAAGCCCCAGAACCTGCACCCTTCTTGCTACTTCCGGCACTCGAGGTCGACGCAGAACCTCCGGCCAGATCATCGAAATTAAAAGAACCGTCAGCCGTTCTGACGATATGGATCTCAGGTTCCGCAAGCTCAATCTGATCGATGGCGATCTTCCCTTTCAACAACGCCCAGAGGCTATAGTCGAGGGTCAGTTTTTTCAGGCGAATAAAATCATCATCAGAGTTTTTTTCCCTGATCTCAAAATCGGCGAGGGAAATTCCGGAGAACAGTCCGACGCTGATATCGCCAAAAGCGATCGTCCTCTGCAAATGTTTTTCCGCTAACGGAACTACCGTTTCCCTGACTTTTTCCGGAGTCACCTGGGTTTTGACCAGAATTGTCAGGGCGATAAAAATCGCAATGATCAGCCCAACAATAAAAAGACCGGCTTTGGCGAAAAAAGACATATAGGCCTCCAACTAACGGGTAACTAGGCAGTCAACCCAATATTTTTCTTGTAACCATGAGAAATTATAACAAAATTGCTGACAAAACAGTTAATTTATTGGATTATATATGATTCCGCATGTTTTTCTGTCGCACTCATGCTGTTATGCAGCTCAATAGGTAACATCAGAAACAGAAAAAGGCATTCCAAACTTTTTTACATTAGAATAATTTACTTTTCCCACAACTGTGGTAAAGTTCAAGCATTAGCGGAGACCAATATTGAAAGGGGTAACATCTATGAGAAAAAACAAGAATTCACTCTTGCTCGATATCGGCTGGTGTGAATGGGTTTCCTTTCCAGCACTCAAGATTCCGGCAATCGAAGCTCAGGTCGATACGGAGTCGAAACATTCGATACTCAGCATTTTCGATTTTTCGACCTTCAAAGAGGGTGAAGATCTGATGATCAGCTTTGGCATCCATCCTATTCAGAACAATGTCGATGTCGAGGTCTACTCTGTCGTACCGGTGAAAACCCGCAGGCTGGTGACTTTTGATAACGGTGATCGTGAGTGGTGCTATGTGATTGAAACTGAAATGCGTATCGGCTCTCTGAAAAAGAATATCGACCTGACCCTGGTTAACCGAGAAGACAATCAGTTCCGTCTGGTCCTGGCTTCACAGAACATCAAGAGCCTCGTACGCATCAATCCGCAAAAAAGCTACCTGACCGGACAGATTCTCAACAACTTTTGCCCAACACTCTAGAGGTGGACTTGTACACCTCTGTCAAATGTAAATTCCCTGCTTAAAAATCTGAAAATTCGTACCAGGCATCGGCTAGTGGAAAATAAAGTGCTGCACACACCTTGAGTTCGGGCAACTGTTTCTCGCGTAACCGGACATAGGCATGGAGCTGGTTTCGATAGCGTCCTGCCTCCCGCTGCAGAAAGGCATCGAGGCTCTCGTTGCCAGCCGGAGCACTGTTTTTGTAGTCGATGATCCAGCAGATTTCATCTTCGATGAAGGTTCTGTCGATAATGGCGTGGATCAGTTGACCATCGACGAATCCGGAAAGCGGCAGCTCGCATTGATGATCAGTGTGAGCTGCCAGGATCCAGCGCCCTCTCTCGCTCTGAACAATTCGTTCTACAGCCTGAGTCGCCTTTGCCACCCCCTTGTCAAGCTCCCCCCTCGGCGTTCCGTAACCTCTAAGTAATTTCTCCAGACGCCTCTTTCGTTGCTCCGGGCTCTGTTCTGTCCAGACTTCGCAGCCACACCGCGCCATCTGCTCCAACTGCCAATGGACCAGGGTTCCGACATGTCTGTGGAGTGGCGTTTCCCAGCCACTGAACTGCGTTGCAGGCTCCTGATCAGCAGCTGCCGATGCGGCTGTATTGGCCACCATCTCCGGCAGAGCGACCCCTGCCATGACCGGCAACTGCCAATCGAGTGGCAGACGCTTCAACCGTGGTCGAACAGTCGGTTGCGGCTCGGATACGGATGCATCAGACAGGACAAATTGCTCTTTCACGAGAGGCCACAGCTGCTCAAGGAGCGAGCCTTTGGTCGGCAGAAACTCACCGGCCTTATTGGCCGTGGCCTGGCCAAGCAGGTGCAAGTGGTTGATGGCACGGGTTGTCGCGACATAGAGCAGGCGGCCATCCTCCAGGCGCCCTTTCTGCTTTTCCAGCCTGCCTATCATCTGGTAAAGAGGATCCTTGTCGGAACCACTTGCCGCACGCGGTGCCAGCAGCAGACCACAGTGCGGATGCTCCAGCCAACGCAGCAACGGTATCTCGCTGCGACCCGTCGTTTTACCCAGACCGGGGATAATGACCGTATCGAATTCCAACCCTTTCGATTTATGGATCGTCATGATCTGCAGTCGCGCGTCGGCCGACGCATCGGCCCGGGCAAACAGACGTCCGGTTTCACGCTCGAGCAGATCGAGATCCTCCAGCTCACAGCCATGTTGCAGATCTTCGATCAGAGCAAAAACCAGTTCGGCGTCTGCCAGTCCCTCGCTGCCATAACAGGACGCAGCGCCCAGTGCGAACCAGCAGCGCTCGACCAGATCACGCAGTGGGAAGCGGCCACGCTGGTCAAGGGCGGCAAGCAGAACGGCCCCCACAGTCTGAAGACGCTGCTGCCCCGCGGGACTCAAGCTTTGCCGCAGTTTTTCATCCCTGAGCAGAGCAGGTACAGTTCGGCGCGGATACGCAGCCAGCAGCACGTGCAGATCGTGCAGTTTCAGACCACACCAGGGAGCACGTAAAACGGCCAGCCAGGCGAGGCGGTCGCCGCGATGCAGCAGTGCCCGAACCAGGGCAACCAGATCGAGAGCTGCCGGACGGGCTCCCAGCTGATCGATATCCTGGGCCTGGTAAGACAGCCGATTGGCACGCAGCAATGGCAGAATCTCACGCAGATGGGCCCGGCCACGGACCAGGATCGCGATTGTCCCCTGCGGATCGCGGGCTCGCGCCTCTTGGATAATCTCCACAACCTGTCGAGCTTCGGCCTTGTCATCCTGGGTTGAAAAGGGGTAGAAACGGCAGGCCAGGCCGTCGTCGAGGGGGGCATGCACCGCATGTGCCCGTGACAGGCTGACCGCACCACTATCGACATCTGTGCTTCGGGGAAAAATCTCTTTAAAACTTCTGTTGACCCAATCGACGATCCCCTGCTGCGAGCGAAAGTTGCACTCCAATCTCAGCGGAGTAAGATTAAGGCCATGTGTGCCGAAGTTCCCGGTAAAACTCTGCAGGAAGAGACCAACCTCGGCTTCCCTGAAGCGATAGATCGACTGCATCGGGTCACCGACCAAAAACAGCGTCCGCCCGTCCCCCTCCGTCCAGCCACTGGTCAGGATGTTGAGCAGCGAATATTGCAGGCGTGAGGTATCCTGAAACTCGTCGACCAGAATATGTTGCAGGTCATTGTCGATTCTCAGCAGCAGGTCACTCGGGTTGTCGCTGCGCCCCAGGGCCTGTCCCGCCTTGAGGGCGATCTCTGAAAAATCGGTCTCGGAGTGCTGGCGAAAGACCTTCCACAAATCGACCACCAGCAGTGGCAACAGATCAAGCACCGCCCGCAGGATCTGCCACTGCTCTGAACTGAAATGTCCCGGCATGGTGCGTACGGCCGCCAGTTGAGTCACGAAATCCCGGCTCTCAGCGCATCCGGAAAGCAGTTCCAGCATTCGCTGCTTGGCGACCTTCCCCCCGTTACCAGCCGGAAATCCGTTGTTCTTGTTGACCGTTTTACGCACGTCGCCGGAGGCTGTCAGCAGCAGCTCGGCGAGCAACTGCCAGAGAGGCAGGTCAGCGTAACCGGATGGCAACGGCAGGCCCAATCCAGCGAGGGGCTCGAGATCCGGGCTGTTGTGCGCGGCATAGCTGGCACAAAACAGCAACTCATCGGCCAGAGCTGTAGGAAAACTACGGACCAACGCTTCGAGCTGCAAGGAGCAGAACTGTTCGAGGTTCTCCTGCAGCCGATGATGGCTGGTGCCATGTTCGCTCGCCAGGTAGCGCAGCCACTGATCGCGCTTGGCCAGCATGCCGACCAACATCTTCTCAACCTGACCGAGTCGGTTATCAAAATGACGCAAAAGTATACGCAGGGCTTCGCCGGTCTGGTCCTGGTTATCAAGCTGCCCCATCAGTTGTTCGACAGCTCGGGCGTACAGGACGGTAGCATCCTCCCGAACCTGCGGAACGCCACCGAAACGTGACAGCCAGGGCATCTTGCGCACCAGCGCTGCGTTGAAACTGTCGATGGTCTGAATCGCCAGTTGAGCAGGGTTTTTCAGCAGTTCCTCACCATGGCGTTCGAAAGCGGCTCTGGCCAGTTGCCAGGTCACTGCCTTATGAGCTTCCTCCGGCCTCGGCTCGTCACGTGCCATCACCAGCGCATCCAACAGCCGTTGGCGCATTTCTGCTGCTGCCTTGTTGGTAAAGGTGATGGCCAGAATCTGCTGCGGCCGCTCGACGCTGTTCAGCAGCACCAGCAGGCGCTGAATCAGCAGTTCCGTCTTACCTGAACCGGCCGGAGCCTGGACGATGAAGGAACGGCTCCCGTCAAGGGCCTGACGGCGGGCTTCTGCATCAACGATACGGCTCATTCGCTCTCCTCCAGTTCGCCATAATATTCCTGAATCCGGCAGAGTCCAGCCAGGTCACAGTAGCTGCAGCTGCGCTTCGGATCAAAAGGGTCAACCACAGCCCGGCCGGCGACAAAATCAGCGGCCAGAGCGGCAATCTGTTCTTTCCAGAAGGCCAGCAACTGATCCCAGTCAGGATTCGCAAGGTCATGCTTATGCGCGTAAGCGGCATAGTCGCTGACCTTGTCGAGCGCGGCCTCATTGCGCATGAAGCCGACAAAAGCACACTCTCCCTGGCGCACCCGGGCAAAAGCGACTCCATCGGCCGGATTTTCCCCATCAGCAACGGCGTAGATCGGCAGCTGGGGTTCGATCAGCGGCTCCGACAAGAAATCACGGGCATCAATACCGCTGCCGGTTTTGTAGTCGATGACGACCCGCTGTCCGTCAGCAAGCTGGTCGATCCGGTCAACCTTCATACGGATCTTCAATGGACCCAGGCTCTCGACATGCTCATTTTCCGATTCAAGAACGACAAAATCATCGCGCTGTTCTTCACATTTCAGCCATTCCCCAACCAGGGTGATCAACCGCTCCTGCTCGATCTGCAGCAGGGAACCGGCCAGCACACTGCCTTCGGCAAAGTATTCAGCGATTGCGGCAGAGACCATCTGTTCGATCAGTGTCCTGCGCTGCTCGCTGCTGAGTGCTTCAAGAGCGGAGCGTCTGCCCAGCTGTCGCCAGATCTTTTCCAGGACCAGATGA
Source organism: Geopsychrobacteraceae bacterium (assembly GCA_963677215.1). Lineage (GTDB taxonomy): Bacteria > Desulfobacterota > Desulfuromonadia > Desulfuromonadales > Geopsychrobacteraceae. The sequence goes on along the minus strand of OY781919.1, from coordinate 2,864,491 downwards.
ACCAGATCGCCACGGTTCACGGCCGAGATCCCCGCTTCGGGGCTGTCAAGCTGCGTGCATTTGAGGCGGTGATGGATAAAAGCACGAAACGGGCAATGGGCCTGGTCTTTGAGCAGGGTCGTCCCCCCCTCGACCAGCTCTTCCACCAAGGCTGGCCCCTGGCCATCATCGAGACTTTCAAGCTCTGGCGCTTGAGCTCTGCTCAGACTGAGCAGATCCTGCGGTGCACTGAATTGCGGGGCCGCATCACAGCTAGCCGCCGGCAAGAGAGGGCTCGGCCGCTGGGGGCTTTCGCCACTGCGGCGAGGATAGCTGAAAACAACCTGGGCTGCGGCTGTTCTAAGCCGCGCAATCACCTGCTCGCCAAACTGCAACTCGCGCTCGGCGGTGGCATGCGGCATGGCATGATCACGCTGCAAGTGGTAAGGGATGAAGGGGTTCGGCTGCGGCGCAGCAGGGAGCGTGGTCTCGCCCATTCCCATGACCCACAGATGCTCGAATTCCAGCCCCGAAGATTCTAGTAGACCGACAACCTGAACCGGGCTGGGCGGTGCTTCGATCTGAAATTCCAGATTACGCGCCAGGTTCTGAAGCAGGGCCAGAGCTCGTCCCCGTGTGACCGCCGGCAATACCGCGTCGAGAGCCGCCAAACCACTCAAGACTTTGTCTTGAAAGACCTTGAGAGCCTGATATTCGCGACTCGACAACACCCTGTCACCAGGCCAGCCGAGAGCTTTAAGATCGTCACCGAAGCACACAGCCCACTCACCCGGATGCAGTTTTCCCTGCTGTCCAAAAGACTCAAGATGAGCGAGAATCTCAGCTATGCCTCCAGAGTCTGAATTCTTCTCCATTGTGTTTTTCAGAGCAGCCAGGGAAAATCCGGATTGCCGCCAGGAGCGCAGGCGCCGTTCAAACAGATGACGTTGATCGGCCTCGCGACTGCCCCCTCCCAGGTACGGAGTTCTCAGCAGGAAGGAAACCTCATTGAGGCTGAGCTTACGGCCGAGGCCGAGCAACTGCAGTGCGGCATGAATAACCCCCTCTTCAGCGAGAGGCCCTCCCAGGGAAAGACCGAACACTGTGTCGTCCTGCTCGAGACGGGTCATAGCCTGTGGATCGATCTGGCGCAGAAAGCTCCTCTCGATTCGGGTGCGGCAGGTGGTCAGATCGGGAACGACAACACCGATCGAACACGCTCCCTGTTCCAACAGGTGGCGCGTCCAGAGTGCCGCCTTGTCGATTTCATCCTCGCTATCGGCAGCCGAATAGTGACGCACGACAACATCACGCTCAGCCACCAGCGAAAGCTCCCGGCAATCTAACCCCTGGTCGGAAAAATGCGCGCAGAGCTTAACCAGCCCAGGAGGCAGTTGATCGAAGCCGACCATAAAGAGTCGCTGCGGATAAGCAACCTGGCCACCCGCAAAAGCTTCACGGACCAGGGCTGCCAGCTCGCTTCGATCAAGCCAGTCATGCTCGGCACAGAGCTCCCGGTACTGCTGACGCCACAAGTTGAATGCCTGCTGATCTTCGGTCAGACTGGCTTCATCCAGTTCGAGTTCATATTCATTCAGCAGGCGATGGGCCTGCGCAACCTTTTCCGCAGTCCGGGAGACCTGCAACAGTTCAAGGTCCAGACTTCGCGATGAAGCTTCAACCAGCTGTTCCCACATGCATTGAGCCTGATGAGGGCTTAATACCCGCCACTGCTCCCCCAGGCCGGTCACGACCTGATCGATCCAGCCTTCATAGCTGAAGATCTGAGGCGAAGTCCAGACCGTCTCCCCCCGCTCAAGCATCCATTGATCAAAACGGGAACGTAGAAAGCGGAATAGTCTCTTGTTCGCGGTGAGCACCAGCGCACCTTCGGCGATGTGAGGCAAAAGATCTGTCAGATAGCTGGCGGCCATTGCTGTAACTCCGGAAACTGGCATATTGTTAGTTTGTGCTGTTCTAGCACTTTTCAACGAAAACCCAAACCCTGAGTTCACGCTTATATGTTCTTTTCAAATTAGTCTGCGAATAAGACCGAATATGTCACAGCCAAAAACAATCAGATGGATTCAACTATTCATATATTATGTTGACAGCGTTCACTGGCTCGGGTATGAGTAGCAGCTTCATTTGCATCTGTTTTTCTTTGTCACAAAAAGGCTTGAATATGAAAACAACCTATCAAACTACCGGCACCTGTGCGCGACAGATCGATATTGAGATGGATGGCCAGGTCATCAAAGATGTCAGCTTTGTCGGCGGCTGCAAAGGCAACCTGGAAGGGATCGGCAAACTTGTTCAGGGGATGGATGCCGAACAGGCGATCGCCAAACTGAGCGGAATCCAATGCCGCAACAACACCAGCTGCCCCGACCAGCTGGCCCAGGCCCTGAGCTTGCTGCTTCTCAAGCAGGCGAGCTGAACACCGACCTACAGGAAACAGCAGCAAGAGGCTTCACAGTCAATGGAAGCCTCTTGCTGCTTCTGCCAGACTGCGGATCAAAAAAAATCAGTTGGAACATTAATTGCTTCGGAGTTACCCTCAAACCAACGGTAGGCCAGACTTGAGAGTAACAATGAAAACTTATAACAAAAAACTGCTCATTCTAATTTTCACCCCCCTGCTGCTATTCCTGCTGCTGTCCTGGTTCACCTACATTGCAACACGCAGCATCGCCGAAAAAACACTCTTCGATCAACAACGGACCATTGTCGCCCAGGCCGCTGCGACAACCGATCTGTGGCTGCGCCAGCAGAAAAAGGTCATCAACTCGGTCAGGCAGGAGCTAGAGGGAAGCGACCTGGGCAACGCCGATCAGACACTGAACATTCTCAGGCAGGCATTGAATGCTGGTGAATTCAGCGATATTTATATCGGCCTGAACAACGGCATTATCATCGACGGCACCGGCTGGGTCCCGCCCACCGGCTATGACACGCGTAAACGGCCCTGGTACATCAACGGAATCAGGACAGAGGACATCACCCTGTCCCCTCCCTATATCGATATGACAACCGGCAAAATGGTTATCGCCATGACCACGCCGCTGATCAGCAACCATGAAATCATCGGCGTGTTAAGCGGTGACATCATTCTCGATTCGCTGGTCAGCAATGTCCTCAATGTCAGGGTTGGCAATATCGGCTATTCCTTTATCGTTGCCGAAGACGGAACGATCATGATTCACCCTGATCAGAGCCTGCTGATGACCGCCCGCCTGCAAGATCTGGATCCCAGCCTCAAGAAGATCATCAGCGAATTCAGCAGGAACCGCGCAGGGACCTATAAATTCACCCTGAACAGCAAGGAGAACATCCTCGCCTATCATGCCATAGAAGGGGGCAGCTGGATTCTCTGCACGACCATGACCACCGAAGAGGCCTATCACCTTTCGGACAGCACCTCGGTACTCTCCGCCCTTCAGGCGGTCATCAAACTGCTCGCCGTCGTCGTCATAGTCGCCCTGCTCATCATCGGTGGCAGTGCCCTGATCCTGTTTGTTTACAACAAGCGTTTCAAGTCAACCGTCCAGCAGCATCAGGATGCCCTGAGCGTTCTGAATCAGGATCTCAACTGGAATATCACCCGGCGCAAAGCGATGGAAGCCTATTATCAGACCCTCTTTCATGTCGCCAACGACGCGATCATGATCTGCAAGGGACTGGTCATCATCGAATGTAATGAACGCGCCAGGGAGATGCTCAAGGCCAAACCCCACGGCGTGATTGGCAACTACCTGCTCGACATTTCGGCCAAGTATCAGGCTGACGGTCAGGACAGCTACAGCCACCTACAGCAGATTGTCAATGATGCGACAAAGGGGAAACAGCAGTTTTTCCAATGGACCTTCCTCCGCAATGACGGCAGTGAATTCCCCGCCGAAGTCAGTCTAAAGGAGCTAAGTCTCAACAACGAGCGCCTGACCCTGATGAGCATCCGCGACATCTCCAAGCGGACCACCGCCGAGCAGCAGCTGCGCCAGGCCCAGAAGATGGCGGCCATGGGAGAAATGCTCGGAGCCATCGCCCATCAGTGGCGGCAGCCACTGAACATCCTGTCGACCTACATCTCCAGCTTGAAAAGTGCCTACTACAACCAGATGATCAGCCGCGAGTTTGTCGAGAAGCTGGTCAGCAACGCCGACACCCAGATCCAGTTCATGTCGAAGACGATCGACGACTTCCGCCAGTTCTTCAAACCGTCCAAGACCAAGGAACGTTTCTCTCTGATCAAGTCCGTCGAAAATGCCGTCAAGCTGGTCGAACCGAGCTATCGCCAGGCCAATATTCGCATCGACCTCAGTGTCCCCGAGAGCGAGGAACGCCCCGCGGTATTCGGTTACCAGAGTGAATTTTCTCATGTCATCGTCAACATTCTGGCCAATGCCAGGGACGCGATCGAGGAAGCCATCGGCCGGGACCAGACGAATCCCAGAGAGGTTTTCATCAGCCTCAGCGAAACGCTGGATCGCTTCAGCATTACCATCTGCGACAGCGGCAACGGCATGCCGGAATATATTATCGAGCAGATCTTCACCCCATATTTCACGACAAAAGGCATTGCTTCAGGGACAGGATTGGGCTTGTATATGGCCAAAGTTATCGTCGAGAATGAGATGAACGGTACGATCACCGCACACAATGGCAGCAAGGGCGCCTGCTTCACCATCACGCTGCCCAGGACCAACGACCCGAGGAGTACAGATGTTTGATTTCAAGAACGGCCAACCGTCGATCCTGCTTGTCGATGACGAACAGGATGAGCTGGAAGCCTACCGGTTTCTCCTGGAATCTATGGGACTGACCAGGGTCATCACGGTTCAGGACAGCCGTCAGGTCATGGATCAGCTGCAACGGCTGAATTCTCCGGTCGTCTTCCTAGACCTGAACATGCCGCACAAGTCCGGCCAGGAGGTCCTCAAGGAGATCAAGGACAAGATGCCCCAGGTCCCCGTGGTGATCTGCACCGCCAACTCGGAGATAGAAACTGCGGTCGAATGTCTGCGCATGGGCGCCCACGATTACCTGGTCAAGCCGATCAACGTCAACTCCTTCGGCTCGGCTCTGCGCAACGCGGCCGAGATTCAAGCATTGAGATCGGAAGTCTTTTCCCTCAAAGGGATCGGATTGGGCGGCGACCTTCACAAACCGAAGGTTTTCGAACGGATCATCACTCGCAGCCCGCAGATGCTCAACAGCTTTCGCTATATCGAATCGATCGCCACCACCGGCCAGCCAGTGCTGATCCTCGGTGAAACAGGTTCCGGCAAGGAACTAATCGCCAGAGCGATCCACGATGCCAGCGGCCTGGATGGCGAATTTGTTGCTATCGACGTCTCAGGTCTCGACGACATGCTCTTTTCCGACACCCTGTTCGGCCATGTCCGCGGGGCCTACACCGGCGCAGACAGCATCCGCCCCGGACTGATCGAAAAAGCCAAGGGCGGCACCCTCTTCCTCGATGAAATCGGCGACCTGAACGAAGCCTCCCAGGTCAAGCTGCTGCGCTTGCTGCAGGAAGGCAGCTACTATCCATTGGGTAGCGACACGGCCAAGCACTGCCTGGCGCGAATCGTCACTGCCGCCAACAAAAGCCTCACTGCTCTGACCTCCGGTGAAGACGGCTTCAGACAGGACCTCTATTACCGACTCAGTACCCACCTGCTCAAACTGCCGCCACTGCGAGAACGCCGCGAGGACATCCCGCTGCTCGCCGAGCAGCTTATCCGTGAAGCCGCCACTAGCATGGGACGCGAGGTCCCGCAGCTGGCACCGGAGGCGCTGAAACTGCTGCAGACCCATCACTACCCCGGCAATATCCGCGAACTGAAATCCTATCTCTACGACGGCGTGGCCCGGGCCTTTGATGGTTCGATTACGGCGGAGATGCTGAGTGAACGACTTGGTGGACAGAGCCAGAAAAGAGTCTGTCAGCAGAGCACCGACTGCAATCTGGAAGAACTGTTCGGTCACTTTCCGACCCTGGAAGAACTGGGTGAATACGCGCTTGACATGGCATTGGAGAAATCGGACAACAACCAGAGTCAGGCCGCACGGCTGCTGGGACTATCGAAACAGGCGCTGCACAAACGACTGCGCAAGCGCCAGGCAGAAGGAGAAGAGGACGCAGACGCATAACCTCAGCCAGAGTATCAGCCCTGCAGCCTGGCAGGACAAGTAAACCCGAAGGGTCAACCTGCGCTGACGACGTCAACCTCAGGCAACCCGAAATCGCACTATTTCAGCCAATTTCTGCAGGATTGCCATCTGGCACTGCATTTGCTCTAGGTCAGCACTGATTTTCTTTTCTGCACCGGTTCGCGGCTCAGATTCAAGGATAGCGAACAGACACAAATCCCACAGGAGGATACAAGATGGCCCAATCCTACAAAACCCTGATCGACGGCGAGTGGATCGAAACCGGCAGCACCCTCGACGTCTGCAATAAGTTCAGTGGCGAGGTCTTCGCCACAGTACCGACCACCGACAAGTCCGTGACTGAAAAGGCGATCGAAGCTGCCGCAGGGGCCTTCAAGACCTTCCGCAAGTACCCGGCCCACAAGCGTGCTGCGATACTGGAAAAGACAGCTGACCTGCTACTCGAACGTATCGATGAGGTCGCCGCTGTCATCTGCCAGGAAGTCGGCAAGGCCTGGAAGTTCTCCGTCAACGAAGTGCAACGCAGCGTCGAAACCTTCAAGTTCGCCGCAGAAGAAGCCAAGCGCATCCACGGCGAGACCATTCCAATCGACGCCAGCGCCTTCGGTGAAAACCGTATCGGTTACTACATCAAGGAACCGGTCGGCGTCATCGGCGCCATCACCCCGTTCAACTTCCCGCTCAACCTGATCGCCCACAAGGTCGGTCCGGCCATCGCATCGGGCAACACCGTGGTCGTCAAACCGGCCTCGGCCACTCCGGTCAGCGCCCTGCTGCTTGCTGAGATCATGGAACAGGCCGGTCTGCCGAAAGGCGTCCTCAATATCGTCATCGGCTCCGGCGCCAGCGTCGGCGATGTCATCGTCATGCACCCCAAGGTCAAAAAGATCTCCTTCACCGGCTCGCCGGCGGTCGGCGACCAGATCATCCGCAAGGCGGGGATCAAGAAGGTCAGCCTCGAGCTCGGCAACAACTCTGCGACCATGATCGAACCGGACGCCGACCTCGAAAAAGCCGCCGCCCGCTGCGTGGTCAGCGCCTTCTCCAACTCCGGCCAGGTCTGCATCTCGCTGCAGCGCCTCTATGTCCACAAGGACTGCATCGACAAGTTCACCGAACTGTTCATCGCTAAGACCAAGGCACTGATAATCGGCGACCCGCTCGAAAAGGATACCGATATCGGCCCGATGATCGACCCGAAAGAGATCGCCCGTATCGACCAGTGGGTCAGCGACGCCAAGCAAGCCGGTGCCGTTGTCGCCTGCGGCGGCAAGGCCGAAGGCAGCGTCTACCTGCCGACCGTCCTGACCAATGTCACTGCCGACATGAAGGTCGTCTGCCAGGAGACCTTCGCCCCGGTCGTCTCACTGATCCCCTACGACGACTTCACCGCCACGCTGGAACTGATCAACGATTCAGAACTGGGACTGCAGGCCGGCATCTACACCAACGACATCAACAAGGCCCTGCAGGCAGTTGACGACCTGGAAGTCGGCGGCGTGATGATCAACGACACCGCCACCTACCGCGTCGACCACCTCCCCTACGGCGGCAACAAGCTCTCAGGTCTTGGCCGCGAAGGGGTCAAGTTCACCATCGACGAAATGACCACCATCAAGATGGTCATGATCAACCGCAATTAACGCCTGAACAAAAACGGCCCCTTCAATGTCATTCCTGAAGGGGCTGTCTGATCAAACAAGAGAATCTTTTTATTTTTTACCGGAGTTCAGCAGATCCCTGGTCTGCGCATCAAAGAGACCGGTCACCGGCAATTTGTAGTCACGCTGAAACTGCCTGATTGCCATGCGTGTCCGCTCGCCAGTGTAGCCATCGGGTCGCCCCGGGCTGTAACCGAAGTCGACCAGTTTCCACTGGAGTTTGAGAATCGCCCGATTGCTGAGCGGCTTGGCTTTACTGCTGGCACCGGGCTTCTGCTCGGCCAGGCGTTGGTCGAGCAGTTGCATGGTTCTGTCGTCAACCTTACCGGTCAGCGGCAACTGGTTGTCACGTTGAAAATTCTTTATCGCCCTGTCGGTCTGTGGCCCCATCATCCCGTCTGCGACTCCCGGAGCGTAACCCATCCGCTGCAGTTTGACCTGGATCGATGCCAGGGAATCGATCTCGGCCAGAGCTGCCGATGATGTCAGACACACAACACCAAGTACAATTAAGACAAGCAACATCGCTCTTCGCATAAACAGACCCCCAGCTCTACAAAACCTGCGGAACAAACTTATCATCTAATCTTTCTGGGCTGAAAGTCCAACATTCAACCCTCACCCACGGTGGAAAAGGGATCAGCCCATCTCACTCAACTGGCAACCAACATTAATGAATACTTAGCAACTTATCAGCCATATTAGCAGATAACACAATTAGTCAGCCATTTATTCAATAATCATTTTCACACTGCAGTTTCGACAAACGTCAACCGCTGACGTCAACCATGGTTGACCCTGCCATTCCAAAAGTATACCGGATACCTAGTAAATATTTTTTTACCATTATATTTCAGCTACTTAAAGAATCAAAACAAACATGGCACAGCCATTGCTCATAGAACACACATCACGTATGTGTTCAGCCTAAATCTGGAGGAAAAGAATGCTCAAGAATAACGAACTGGCAGAGATCTCATCCGCTCCGAGCGAGCGCACTAAAGCTCTGCTGCAAGACAAGGCCAAGTATGTCGCGGCAGGTATCGGCCATGCGGCACCGATTTTTATCAACCAGGCCAAGGGTGCCGTTCTGGAAGATATCGACGGGAATCGTTACCTCGACTTCTACAGCGGCATCGGTGTCACCACCGCCGGTCACTGTCCTGATGAGGTTGTCAGTATCGTCAAGGAACAGGCTGAGAAGCTGCTGCATTCCTGTTTCATGGTGACCATGTATGAGCCATACGTTGAACTGGCCAAGAAACTGACCGAGATCACCCCCGGCGATCACGCCAAAAAGGCGATGTTCGTCAACAGCGGTGCTGAAGCGGTCGAAAATGCGATCAAGATCGCCCGCGCCTACACAGGCCGCAGCGGGATCATCAGCTTTGAATCCGGTTTCCATGGCCGCACCCTGATGACCATGACCCTGACCAGCAAGGTCAAGCCATACAAGCACGGTTTCGGCCCTTATGCACCGGACGTCTACAAAGTTCCGTTTCCTAATCTCTACCGCAGCCAGCTGAATGTGGCTCCGGAAGAGAGCTGCAAAGCCTACCTCGACTTTTTCGAGCGCTTCTTTATCTCTGAGGTTGACCCGAGCAGCATTGCCGCAATGATCCTTGAGCCGGTTCAGGGCGAAGGTGGCTTCAATATTCCACCGCAGGGCTACTGGCAGGGCTTACGCGAAATCTGCGACAAGCACGGCATTCTGTTGATCGCTGACGAGGTCCAGACCGGCTTCTCGCGGACCGGCAAGATGTTCGCCGTTGAGCATTTCGGTGTCATCCCGGACCTGATGACCGTGGCCAAATCGATCGCTTCCGGCATGCCGCTCTCCGCGGTTGTCGGCAAAGCCGAGATCATGGACGCTCCGGGGCCGGGCTTCATCGGTGGCACCTACGGCGGCAACCCGCTGGCCTGCCAGGCCGCCCTGGCGACCATCGGCTACATGGAAAAAGAAAATCTCCCTGCAAAAGCCTCCGCACTCGGCGAAACCATCGTCGGTCGCCTGCGCCAGCTGCAGGAGAAATACCCGCAGATCGGCGACATCAGAAGCTTAGGAGCAATGATCGCTTTTGAGTTTGTCAAAGATCCTGCTACCAAAGAGCCGGACAAACCAACCGCCGCTGCCGTTATCGCCGAATGTGTCAAGCGCGGCTTGCTGGTTATCAGCGCCGGTATCTACGGCAACGTTATCCGCCTCCTTCCACCCCTTGTTTTGACCGATGATCAGCTGGCACAGGCGCTGGAGATTATCGAGAACGCCACCGAAGCCGTTCTTCAGAAGTAGAAAACGGCCCTTTTTCGCCGGCTCGTTTTCAGACAGGAACTCTGCCTGCCGGATGTTTCCGGCAGGCTCATGCTCTTAACTCGAAAAAGGAGAACGTATGAAGATCACCAAGAAAAGTTTAGCCATCGTCGCTGCCACAGCGGTGACCCTGTTCGCCGGTTCGGCGTTTGCTGCTGAAACCGTCAAGATCGGTAATATCATCCCGCTGTCCGGCCCATCTGCTTCGGTCGGTATTCAGGGCAGACAGGCCCGTGAAATGGCCATCGAGGAGATTAACGCAGCAGGCGGAATCAAGGCGCTGGGCGGTGCCAAGATCGATCTGTTCTTCGCTGACAGCAAATCTGATCCGACCACCGGCGTTACCGAGGCCGAGCGTCTGATCAACAACGACAAGGTCGACCTGCTGACCGGTTGCTGGAATTCCGCCGTCACCTACCCGACCACCCAGGTTGCCGAACGTTACGGCGTGCCGTTCATCGTTCCGGTTTCGGTCCGCGACACCATCACCGAGCGTGGCTTCAAGAACGTCTTCCGCCTTGCCGCCAAGGACTCCTGGTGGGCCCGTGACCAGTTCGTCTTCCTCTCTGATATGTCGAAAGAATTCAATGTCGATATCAAAAAGGTCGCTTTCGTTTACGAAAACGGCGACTGGGGTACCGGTTTCGCTGAAAAATGGCGTCAGATGGCCGAGGACATGGGTTACAAGGTTGTTCTCGACGAGGCCTACCCAAGCACCGCATCCGACCTGACTCCGGTTGTAATCAAGCTCAAGCGTTCCAAGCCGGACGTCGTTTTTATGACCTCCAACGCTGCCGATGCGATCCTGCTGACCAACACCATGGCCGAGATGAAGGTCAACGTCAAAGCGATCATCACCTCAGGTGGTGGCCATGCCGACCCGTCCTTTTTGGAAGCTGCCGGTAAAAACGCCGACTACATCTTCGACATCGTCGAGTGGGAGACCGACCTCAACCGCGTCGGCCTGAAGGAAACCAACGACAAGTACAAGGCCACCTACGGCCACAACATGACAGGTGAAGCGGTTGACGCCTATGCTTCGATGTACGTCGTCAAGGAAGCTCTGGAAACTTCCGCTTCGACCGATCCTGCCGCAGTACGCAAGGCACTCAACGAAATGAAATTCTGTGACGGCAAGGCTCAGATGCTGGCCTATGACTGCGTCGAGTTCGATGAGTTTGGCCAGAATAAGAACGCCAGCCTGGTCATCGCCCAGATCCGCAAAACCGATCATGGTATGGACCGCATCACCGTCTGGCCGACCCCGGTTCGCCGTGCAGGCTACACTCCTGTCTTTCCGCAACCAGCTAAGTAACAGTACGTCTGATCAGCCGGAGGGTCCCCCCTCCGGCACCAGGTTCCCGCAACCCGCGGGAACAAGCACAACTCAGGAGAAAACTATGCTCATCGGTTATATTGAATCTCTGCTTAACGGCATCCTGATGGGGTCGATCTACGGTCTGACCGCCGTCGGCCTGACCCTAATCTTCGGGGTCATGAAGGTCGTCAACTTCGCCCATGGCTCGATCCTCATGGTCGGGATGTTCGCCGCCTACTTCTTCGTCGCCCTGACCGGTCTGAACCCTTACCTGGCTCTGGTCGTCGTCGTTCCGTTCCTGTTTGTCTTTGGCTACGCCATGCAGAAGTTCATTATCAAACCGATCTTCGTAGCAGAAAAAGACGTTCGCGAACCGATCACCGTCATCATCGTCACCACCGGGATCTGGTATATCCTCGACAACCTGGCGCTGATGCTGTTCGGTGCCGAGTTCCGCGTCGCCAAGACCAGCGTCACCGGTAAGATGCTGGAAGTCTTCGACATGTACTTCCTCTGGCCCAAGATCATCGGCGCGGTCATCACCCTGCTACTCGGACTATACCTGTTCTGGTTCCTGCGTCATTCGCGCATGGGCAAAGCGGTGCGAGCTACCTCGCTCGACCGTGAAGCCGCTACCCTGATGGGGATCAAGCAGAACCGTATCTACAATATCGTCTTCGGCCTCGGCTGCGCCTGTTGCGGTGTCGCCGCCTGCGTCCTGGTGCCCTTCTACTACGTATATCCGACTGTTGGTGTGCCTTTCGATATCAAGGCCTTCATCATCGTCGTCCTGGGTGGTCTGGGGAGCGTCCCGGGTGCGATCCTCGGTGGCATCCTGATCGGCATCATCGAAACCCTCGGCGCTCAGTTCATGGCCGCAACCTGGACTGAAATGCTTATCTATGTCTTCTTCCTCCTGGTTCTGTTCATCAAGCCGGCTGGACTCTTCGGCCTGAAACAGGACTATTAAGGGGATACCTATGAAATTGCTTACAGAACAGTCAACATTCAACAAGATTCTCGGGCTGGTCGTGGTCCTGGTCCTGCTGGCTCTGCCGCTGGTCATCAGCAACCCGACGGTGCTGCAGATTCTCATCCTGATCATCTTCTACGCGTACCTGACCTCCTGCTGGAACTTCGTCGGCGGTTTCGCCGGAGTTCTACCGCTGGGTCATTCCGCCTTTGTCGGTATCGGAGCCTATGTTTCGACCACCCTCTATCTGACCTGGGGCTTGAGTCCCTGGATCGGCATGCTGGCAGGTGGCGTAATCGCTGCACTGATGGGGATTCTGATCGGCCTGCCGACACTCAAACTGCGTGGGGCTTACTTCGCTCTAGCGACCATCGCCTTCGGTGAAGCGATGCGCGTTCTGGTCGAGAACATCGAACATATCGGTCCCTTCCCGATCCGTGGACCAAAGGGGCTATTGATCGACCTGGCCGGTAACTCCTTTGCTCATTTCCAGTTCACCAGCAAGGTTCCGTACTACTACATTATCCTGATCATGCTCCTGATTGTCCTGCTGATCACCTTCGTCATGATGAATTCGAAGGTCGGTTATTACCTGGCTGCCGGCGGTGAAGAACCGGACGCCGCAGCCGCACTGGGCATCAAGGTTTCCAAATACAAGCTGATCGCCATGGCGATCAGCTGTTTCCTGACCGCACTGGGTGGCACCTTCTATGCCCAGATGTTCCTCTACTTCTATCCGAAGTCGATTCTCGGTCTTGATCTTTCCTATGAGATCGCTTTTATCGCCCTGATCGGCGGTCGCGGCACCATCTTGGGACCGGTCATCGGTGCCCTGCTGCTGCGCCCGGTTGGCGATCTGACCAGGATCTACCTGTCCGATACTCTGCCGGGGCTACACCTGATCATCTTCGGTCTGATTCTGGTCATCGTCATGCGCTATCAGCCGAAAGGTCTGGTTCTGCCACTGTCCCGTCTGCTGACACGAATCAACTACCGCTTCTCGAAAACATCGGGAGCAGAACAGCAAGAGGAGGTCTGCAATGGCGTTGCTGACAGTAAATAAGGTTATCAAGCAGTTCGGCGGCCTGACCGCGGTCAACAACGTCGACATGAGCGTCGACAAGGGACAGATCGTCGGCGTCATCGGCCCCAACGGTGCCGGCAAAACAACCCTGTTCAACTGTATCGCCGGTGCCTTCCCTCCGACCAGCGGCAGCATCATGTTCAACGGTCACGAGATGGCCGGTAAGAAGCCGCACGAAATCTGCAAGCTCGGCATCACCCGCACCTTTCAGGTGGTCAAGCCGTTCGCCAGCAAAACGGTGCTCTACAACACCATGGTTGGTGCCTTTGCCAATACCAACAAACTGAGCGAGGCCCGCTCCAAGGCAATCGAAGTCCTCAAAGTGCTCGATCTCTATGACAAGAAGGATGTCGTCTCAAAGAGCCTGACCCTGCCGGAGCGCAAGCGCCTTGAACTGGCCCGCGCCCTGGCCACCGAGCCGCAGCTGCTGCTTCTCGACGAGGTCATGGCCGGACTGCGCCCGTCCGAGGTCACCGAGATGCTGCCGGTCATCAAGAAGATCAACGAAGTTGGCGTCAGCATCATCATCGTCGAGCACATCATGCAGGCGATCATGAACCTGTCCGACAAGGTCTACGTCATCAACTTCGGCAAGAAGATCGCCGAGGGCGATCCGCACGACGTCATCAACAACGAAGAGGTCATCAAGGCCTACCTGGGAGAAGCATATGTCGCTAATCAGCATTAACAACATCAACGTCGGTTACGGCGAAATCCAGGTTCTTTTCGATGTTTCTCTGGAAGTGCGTGAAGGCGAGGTTTTAAGTATCGTCGGCGCCAACGGCGCCGGCAAGTCAACCCTGCTCAAGACCATCTCCGGCCTGCTCACCCCGACCCAAGGTGAGATCATCTACGACGGGCGCAAAATTTCCGGGACTCCGGCTGATGAAATCGTCGCCGAAGGGCTGATCCACGTTCCTGAAGGGCGGCGTCTGTTCTCGCTGATGACCGTCCTCGAGAACCTCGAGCTGGGGGCTTTCAGTCGCAATGGCCGCAAGAACTTCGACAAGAATCTGGCAGAGGTCTACGAACTTTTCCCGCGTCTGGCCGAACGTAAGCACCAGATGGCCGGCACCCTCTCCGGCGGCGAGCAGCAGATGGTCGCCATCGGTCGCGGGATCATGGCCCAACCCAAGGTGATGATGCTCGATGAACCGTCACTTGGCCTTGCGCCAGTGCTGAAAAAGGATATTTTCAGTGCGATCCGCAAGATCGCCGAGAACTACGGCGTGACCATCGTCCTGGTCGAACAGGATCTGATGAACTCGATGGCGATCAGCGACCGCGCCTACGTCATGGAACAGGGACAGGTTGTTCTGGAAGGGAGCAGCCAGGACCTGCTCAACGATCCGCACGTCAAAGCCGCTTATTTAGGCGTTTGACTCCCGCCTGGAAATTGCAAAACACAGCCCCATTACACATGTAAAAGGGGCTGTGTTTCTTAGAGAAAGAGAATTTCACCGATTTATTTGGCTACGGAAGCACTCGTCTTAGTTGACATTCCAACTGTTCTATTTTCTCTAACAGATCGAGAGCCAAGGCCGCGCCCGGCAGATTGATATCGAGATCGCGCTGTAAACGTACCGCGATACGAGCACGTTGCAAACCCTTTCCAGAAAACCTCCAAAACCGTGAATCAGCGCCGCTGGGTTCAAGAACCCCCTCATCAATGAGTTCGAAAATCTGTTCGGCATGCACAGCACAGGCCTGACAAAGTTCAGATAAGCTTAATGTCTCCTCTTCGTCCAATCCACGGCCGGTTAATATCTGTCTATGTTGCTTGCCCATGATGACTCCTTATACTCCAAGCGAAGCCCGCGGGTTAAACGCAAGCTCACGCTCCATTTTGAGATAGAATTCCTTCGCCTTCGCACTGGAAAGAGGCGGTAGAGCTATCTGCAGCATGACATATAAATCCCCGTTCGTTTTACCCGGAAGCCCACGCCCCTTTAGTCTTAGCTTTTTACCGCCAGGCGAGTCCGCTGGAATCTGCAGATCGACGACCCCTTCGGGGGTTGGCACTTTGACCTTTCCACCAAGGGCAGCCTCCCAGGGGGCCACCGGCAAATTCAAATAGAGATCTTTGCCATCTACCTGATAATGCGGATGTGGTTGGAAGGAAATCTCCAAATAGAGATCTCCCGGTTTTCCTTCACCTAACGGTTTGCCTCCCTGTCCTTGGAGACGAATCTGCTGCCCCTCCATAATCCCTTTGGGAATTTTTACCTGGAGAGTTTTCTCCCGCACATGGACCCTCCCTTCGGCCGTCGTTTCAGGAACCGTCAGCGTCAAGGTCCGTGTCGCTCCGTGAAAGGAATCCTCAAGGTCGATACTGATCCGGGCATGGACATCTTCACCCCGCATATGAAAACGCGTAGCTCCCTGACGAAAGCTGCGTGCGGAAGAGGAACGTCCACCGAACAGGGTTTCGAAAAAATCACTGAATCCTCCAGCATCAGCCGCAGTGAAGCCCCCACCACCGAAAGAAAATCCCTGTTGCCAGTCCGGAGGCGGCCTGAAATCCTGGCCCTTTCGCCAACCGGAGCCAAGCTGATCGTATGCAGCGCGCTTCTCCGGATCCTTGAGAACCTCATAGGCCTCGCCAACTTCCTTGAACTGCTGCTCTGCATCTTTCTCCTTGCTGACATCGGGATGGTATTTGCGGCTCAATTTACGATAAGCGCGCTTGATTTCATCCTGCGAGGCATCTTTTTTCACCCCGAGAATTTTGTAGTAATCCTTGTATTCCATGGCTTATCGCTCCTATTCATCTAAACTCTCCGTTTATCACTTCAATTTATCAATAACTCGAAAACACCAAGACCCCTTCCTATGAACGGAGTTGATCATATCTTCGGGCTGACAAAATATTTATCGGACGACCGTCATGCTCCTCTGCGAACCAGGTTAAGAAATCTCCATTGGTCCACTATTACGGAAATTGACTGTTCATCCACGATGACCTGGATTTCGCAGATCAGCTCATCCGTTTCGTTATCCATGCCAACGCAAAGTGCATAGAGTCGGTTCCGGGACGAGGGTAAGCTGATCGGTCCGAAACCGCTGAGATTGTTACATCGCTTAACCAACCTTGACCCTGATCGGAGTTGTCTTCTCAGTTTTGAACTTGGGAAGTTCGACTGTTAAAACACCCCGCTTGTAATCGGCTTTAGCTTTATTTGCATCGACCTCGGCTGGCAACGGGATAGCCCGTTCAAAAGCACCGTAAGCACATTCCACGATATGATAATGACCATCTTCCCGCTCTCGCTGCTGGTGCTTTTCACCGCGGACGATCAACATGTTATCGAGCACCTTCAGGTCGATCTCTTCAGCTTCGAGCCCCGGTGCCTCGAGGCGTACCACAACATTTTTGCTGTCATCAAAAACCTCTGCAGCCAGAACACCCCATCCGGAACTGCGACGGTCGAGATCCTTGTTCTCCGTACCGGAGCCAGCCTTGGAGCTCGTACCCGGAGCAAACCGGGTGATGGCTCCAGAGGCACGCTGGTAGAGCTGCTGCCAGCCGTCTACAAAAGAATCCCAGGCGCGGCCGACTCCTTCACGTACTTGTTGCCAGGTTGCCATTTTTCCACCTCCATGTTTTTCGTTCAGTGTCTGTGTTGACGTTATCGGCCCCGCTCATCACAGCGGGGCCCTGTTTTATAGTCTGTTGACCATTGTCCTTACTTGTCGTTGGAAACATCTTCAAATTCAGCGTCAACAACTTTATCTTCCGGGTGTCCGGCATGCCGTGAAGCTCCTTCGCTTGCGTGGTTATTTTCGGTATAGAGCTTCTCCGTCATTTTCGCCGAGGCTTCGCTGAGAACTTTGCTTTTTTCTTCTATCAGCTTCTTGTCGTCACTTTTGAGAGCGTCTTCAAGTTCTTTGGCAGCCGTTTCGATACGCTCTTTTACCTGTTCCTCAAGTTGGTCGCCCAGATCTTCAAGTGATTTCCGGGCCGCATGGACCAGTGACTCACCCTGATTGCGAATAATAATCAGTTCATGGAACTTACGATCTTCCTCGGCGTGATCTTCTGCCTCCTGAACCATCCGTTCGATCTCTTCTTCACTCAAACCGCTGGACGCCTTGATGACCACTGACTGCTCTTTGCCCGTCACCTTGTCCTTGGCTGAGACGTTGAGGATACCGTTGGCATCGATATCGAACTTGACTTCGATCTGCGGCACGCCGCGCGGTGCCGGATTAATCCCTTCCAGATTGAACTGGCCAAGCGACTTGTTGTGAATCGCCTGTTCGCGTTCCCCCTGCAGGACATGTACGGTAACTGCCGACTGGTTATCTTCTGCGGTCGAGAAAACCTGGCTCGCCTGCGCTGGAATGGTGGTATTCTTGTCAATCAGCTTGGTCATCACACCACCGAGAGTTTCGATGCCCAGCGAAAGCGGGGTCACATCAAGAAGCAGAACATCATCGACGTTACCACTGAGCACGCCCCCCTGAACTGCGGCACCGATGGCAACTGCTTCATCCGGGTTGACATCTTTGCGCGGTTCTTTGCCGAAGAACTCTTTGACTTTCTGCTGCACCAGTGGCATGCGGGTCTGGCCACCGACAAGAATGACATTGTCAATATCGCTGGCTATAATGCCTGCATCCAGAAGGGCCTGCTTACAAGGGTCGACTGTTCGCTCGACCAAGTCAGCAACCAAGGCTTCGAAGCGAGCACGGCTGATCTTCAGGGCCAGGTGCTTCGGCCCACTGGCATCAGCGGTTATAAAGGGGAGATTGATATCAGTCTGTTCAGAGGTCGATAGTTCGATCTTGGCTTTCTCCGCCGCTTCCTTGAGACGTTGCAAAGCCATCTGATCCTTGGTTAGATCAATTCCCTGTTCCTTTTTGAACTCATCGGCGATGAATTCGATCAAGCGCTTGTCAAAGTCCTCACCACCAAGGAAGGTATCACCGTTGGTTGACAGCACTTCGAACTGCTGGTCGCCATCAACGTCGGCGATTTCGATAATCGAGATATCAAAGGTGCCACCGCCGAGGTCGTAAACCGCTATTTTCTGATCACCCTTCTTCTCCAATCCGTAAGCCAGTGCTGCTGCAGTTGGCTCATTGATGATCCGTTTGACCTCCAGCCCTGCGATCTTGCCGGCATCCTTGGTTGCCTGACGTTGGGAATCATTGAAATAGGCCGGAACAGTAATAACCGCTTCGGTGACAGTTTCACCGAGATAGTCTTCAGCTGTTTTCTTCATCTTTTGCAGGATCTTTGCTGAAACTTCCTGCGGAGACAGCTTTTTACCACCAGCTTCCACCCACGCATCTCCATTTTTAGCTGTGATGATTTTGTACGGAACCATGTCCGTGTCTTTTTTAACTATAGCATCATCATAGCGGCGGCCAATCAGGCGTTTGATTGCAAACAGGGTGTTCTCCGGGTTGGTCACGGCCTGTCGTTTGGCGGTCTGCCCGACCAGTACCTCTTTTTCGTTTGTGTAAGCAACGATTGACGGAGTTGTCCGTGCGCCTTCACTGTTTTCGATGACTTTGGGCTTGCCCTTTTCGAGGACAGAAACACATGAGTTAGTCGTTCCCAGGTCGATTCCGATAATCTTGTTCATTATTAATGCCTCCCTTCGCAATTTGCTGTACAGGGACAACGCCCCGATGTTCTTTTGTCATTCACAAACGTTCGAATCAAAGGCTATGCCAACTCTGATTGCCTTGAAATGGCGCTTTTTTACCGCACAGAGGCGTAACGCTACGTCGCATCTGTCGCCGCAACTGTGTCGCATCTGTTGCAAACTGCGACACCATTACTCGCCCAACCAAGACACTTTTTACTGGCAGTGACATAACATCCTGAAATCAGGATGAAAAAAATCTCAAAAAGAGTTCGCCTTATTGGCACAACCTTTGATAATTCGGCAGTTAAATCCACAAAACCGGCAACAAAAAACCCAGTTTTCAAGGAGGAGAAAATGGCTGGATGGGACTTATTTCAGGAAATGGATATGCTGCGCAGGGAATTTGATCAACTGTTCCGTGGAGTCAGTGGAAGCTCACAGGCTTCGTCTTTTCTGCCCGGCGTCGGTGTGGGCGGGTATCCCCGCGTCAATCTCAGTGAAGATGAAGAACGTTATTATATTGAGGCTTTGGTTCCAGGGGTTGACCCCAAAGACATCGATTTGAACCTGATGCAGGGCACTCTGACACTCTCGGGTGAACGTAAAGTCGACGAGAAACAAGGACTCACCTGGCATCGTCGTGAACGTGGTGCGGGGAAATTTATGCGGACTATTGAACTGCCAAACTCTATTGATGGATCAAAGGTCGATGCCGAGTACCGTAACGGGATTCTCTTGATCACGCTGCCTAAGCAACAGAGTGCAATACCGAAAAAGATATCGGTACGGGCGAAGTGACAAAATCAAAATAGATAGAGGAGGAGAGAACCATGACGACTCAGGAAATGGCCAAACGGCAAGATATGACCCCGGCATCACGAGAAGAAACCCGTTCGACAGGGAGAGTTTTGATTCCGGCAGTCGACATATTCGAATCGGACGACAACTTGACTCTCGTGGCAGATATGCCTGGCGTTGACAAAGAAGGCCTGGACATTAATCTTGATAAGGGGCTTTTGTCGATCAAGGGTCAAGTGACGTTACCTGACCGGGGACAAACGGTAGTGCGCGAATTTTCCGGTGCAAATTATCATCGCCAATTTAAAATTTCGGAACATATCGATGCGGAAAAAACCTCGGCAGAACTGGTGAACGGTGTTCTGACTCTGACACTGCCGAAAGCAGAGTCAGCTAAGCCGAAAAAGATAGAAATCAGACACTGAGTGTCAATTGTCTGAAGCAAGCATCGGCCCCCGGAAATTCCGGGGGCCTGTTTTTATGTTGAAATTTCAACAGTTAACCCAAAAGAATGATTCTAATTTTTGAAACTATGCAAGCTGCGCTAATGACCTATTTTCACCAGAGGCCATCCACAAGATGCCACCGGCATCAATACTCAATCAGGGCATGCCCCATATTAAAAAATGGCCAGTTCCGTGAGGAACTGGCCATTATCATTTCAGCTGTCAGAAAGTTGCCGAGGGAGGATTTAGACTTACTGCCCGGCGGCTTTGCGTTTCTGCAGACGTTTCATCGCCATGCGGATACTGGTACCGAGGCGGTCGATCGCCACAGCGAGCTGGCCGATTTCATCGTTGCGGCTGATCTCGTCAATCTTGAGATCAAGCTGCCCCTGACTATATTTCTCGGCGACAACAGTCAGACTGCGGATCGGAGCGGTGATCCAGCGAGCGATAATAAGTGAGATAATAAGAACAATAACGATGGTCACACCAAGAATAACCAGCCCCTTGATCTTTACAGAGTTCAGAACCTGGAAAGCTTCATCAAAATTCTGCTGGCTGACCATGATCCAGCCCTGATTGGTGTTAGCAACCGCAGCAACAATTTTATTCCCTTTGGAATCGGTGAAAATTGTCGTTTTCTCGCCGCTGGTAAATGCCTTGATCGCCTTATGGTCTTTCAGGTTGGTACGAGCACGAGTCATGCTGTTATCTGGGTGGGCGATAACGTTGCCCTCCTGGTCAACCAGGAAGGTAAAGCCTGTGCTGCCGATTTTCTTGTTAACGATCGAGCGGGAAAGATCATCAAGGCTCATACCAACGGCCAGAACCCCCTGAGGAGTATTGTCCTTTCCCTTGACCGAGGTCGCCATGATCATGGCCAGGTTACCGGTCGACTTGCCGACGACAATCTCGGTACCAAAGTCCTTGCCACGCTGTACCTCTTTATAATATTGCTGATCGCCGAAGAACTCAAGGACCCCGCCGTCGCTCCGGGCAATGTTGTTGCCGTCGTTGTCGATGGTCATGGCGACGTAGGTCCAGTCGTAGATCTGGGGAATTTCGCGCAAAGCAGTTTCCTGATTGAAACCGAGCATATTGCGCATGACGTCACGGCTGGCATTCAGCTTGAGCATTCTTTCATTGGCATCAACCCAGTCGTTGACATGGGCAACCAGGTTATCGTTGATCGATTTCAATTCCTGATACGATTTTTCCTCGGAAAGCTTGGTAATATCCATATGACTTAACTGCCCGATGATGATCATTGGCACCAGGGCGACAATCAAAAGGATAAGCAGCAGTTTTTGCGAGATACCAAACCCAACTTTCTTAGACTGTTTTTCGGCCATTGTAAGTACTCCCTCCCAAAGCGAGTTATATTAGAGGTTTGGATCATATCATTAAAAAAAATCTAAAATAAAGTTTTTTTTTAAAAAGACTCTAAGAAATTTGCATGATCATGAAAATATGCATCCAAGAGAAAATTTACCGGCTTACTTCTGATACGCCCCCCCTTCTCAGCACACCAACAGATTGAAATTTCTTATCTCCTACCTACTTCCTAACAGGCAACTATACTGGTAAAACTGCCGGTCCGACTGCTCTGCACATCAATCCTCAGCGGGATCTGCTCTTTCAATTCGGAGACATGGGATATAACGCCGATTGTCCGACCGCTGCTCTGCAGATCAATCAAAGTCCGGATGGCGAGATCGAGGGCCTCAGGATCGAGGCTGCCGAATCCCTCATCGATAAACAGGGTATCCAACCTGATCCCTCCGGCGTAGGCCTGCACTACATCTGAAAGGCCCAGGGCCAGGGCCAACGCAGCCAGAAAACTTTCTCCCCCCGAAAGGGTCGACACCGGACGTACCATTCCGCTGTAACTGTCTTCAACGACAAGTTCCAGTCCGGAGGCCTTGTTCCCTTTGGATCTGTCCTCCTTACGCAGCAGATGATAGCGCCCCTTGCTCATGATCTCGAGACGCCGGTTGGCGTCAAGCAGTACGTCCTCAAGGAGAACACTCAGGACAAAACGCTGCAGACTGATCTTCATTCCGGTCTGGCCGTTAGCGACGTCACTCAAAGTCCCGATAACCGCATAGGCACCGTCAATCTCAGCAAGCTTCTGCGCCGACTGGTTAAGACGGGTTTGAATCGAGAGCAGTAGTTTCTGGCGGGAAGAAAGCGTCTGCCAGTTGCCGGTTGCAGCGTCCTTCTCCTCTACTCGCCTGTTGAGCTCCGCTCCCAGCAGCTCGAGATCCGGGCGTGACTGCCCGGCAAGACGTTCCTTCAACTGGGCGCAGGCTCCTGTCAGCTGCAGAAGTTCCGCGTCATACTGGCGCACCTCGGCTTCCAGGTACTGTAGATTCTCAGGGTCCATCAGCGCATTATGAAATGCGTCTGAATCGGGAAAATCACTCGTATGCAGGGCCGAATTCCAGCGATCCTCTGAGTCGAGACATTGAACGCTCTGTTCATCTTGTTCACGGCTCAGATTCTGCTGCTGATCGAAAAGGCTTTGCCAGTTTTTCTCCGCAGCCAGCAACCTGCGCTGGATGTCCTCGCAGCTCCGCTCGAGCTGGCCAACAGCCGTTTCAAGCTCTGTTTCCACCTTATCCAGAGCGGCGCTTGTACGAAATTCGGCGGGAAGAGTCTGCTCCGTCTGGGCAATCATCCCCAATAACTCTGAAAGCTCACTGCGGCCGTTCTGCACCAACAGATCGAACTCTCCGGAATCAGTGATCTTTATCAATTCTGGGTCGAGGACTCTGACAAGCGCCTCTTCCAGCAGGGCGATACGCTGCGACAAGGCCGGAACATCTTCCTGCTCTCCGCCCTGTTCAAGCAGTTTCAACTCAGCTTGCGCCGTGAGGCTGTCAGCTTTTATATCGAGATAAGCTCGTCGCGCATTTTCCAGTTCGTCATGCAGTTCCTGCACCCTGATTCGGGCCAGTTCCAGTCTGCCCTGATCAGGAAGTTCCTTCTCGCTGATGGCCTTTGCGGGATGATTCAGGCTGCCGCATACCGGGCAAGGCTGGCCATTTTCCAGCTGGCTGGCCAGAATCGCAGCCTGCCACAGGTGCCAGTCCAGCTCCAGTTGGCGTGACTGCTCCAGCGCCAGTGCATATTGCTCTTTCAGCTGCTTTCCTCGGGCTTCACTCGTCACCAGCCGTTGTCTCAAAATATCGAACAATCCTTGCTGCCTTTGCACCTCAAGGGATCGGTTCAGCCGCAGGCGCAGAACCACCAGTTCCTGCGCCTGTTGTATCCCATTCAGCTGTGCCTCGAGCCGAGTCTTTTCCCGCAACTGCCGATCCAGTCGCTCACAGCTCTGGCGGTGGCGCGCCAGCTCATTCAGGCGATCTCTGAGTGAAGACAACTGATGCTGTTTATCCGTTAGACTTGTCTGTTCCTGCCTTGCTGCCTGCAGCTGCAATTCAGCTGCTGCAAGCTGCCCCCCTGTCGTTTGCAGCTTTTCCCGCGTCCGGCCCAGGGTTTCACGTCTTGCTGAGAGGGCGAGATAAAACTTCTCGAGCCCCTGTGCCTGACGCGCCATGACGCTCTTCAGACGTTTCTCATCGATCTGCTCTTGCTGTTCTACCAGTCCGCTCAGACGCTTTTCCAGCTCGGCCACTCGGTTGAAGTCCTTGGCCAGCTGCCCGCCCTGCTGAAAGGCCTGCTCTGCCGCAAGCCAGAGACCATCTTCCTGAACTTTTGTCTGATGGGCCTGAACGACTTCGTTCTCCAGTTCTTCCAGTTCGTCGTTCAACTGTTCCACAGACTCGACTGCCACCCCTTCAAGCAGCCCCTGATCTTTCTGCAGCAGAGCTTCCCGCTCGGCGCGCACCTCTCTTGCCCGCTCCTTGAAGCGATCTTCAAGCTTTTTGTAAAGATGGGTCTGAAACAGCCTGCCGAAAATCTTCTCCCGTTCAGCCGATTCTGCCAACAGTAACTGACGGAACTGCCCCTGGGGCAGAACCATGACCTGACGGAACTGCTCTACGTTAAGCCCGGTTAAAGCCTCGATCTGCTGCGTTGCATCGCTGACCTTGGTCGCGACCAGAACCTGCGGCTGTCCGCTGCTGTCGTATTCAAGCAGTTGCGCTTCCGGCTTCTGATCGGTAAAACCCTCACCGCGTGATTTAGGCCGTTGCTGCTCCGGAACCCGCCTGATCTGAAAATACCTGTCACCAAGCCGGAAATCGAGACAGACCTCGCAGAGGGTCGCCGGTTCGGCCAGATCACAACGCATCTGGAAACCCTCGCGCTCGTTGCCGGTTGTTTTGCCATACAAGGCGAAACAGATGGCATCGAGAATCGTCGTCTTGCCCGCCCCGGTCGGTCCATTGATGAGAAACAGTGGATTCTCGCCAAGCCGGGTAAAATCGATGACCTCACTCGCCGGAAAGGGTCCGAAGGCTGCCATGACAAGTTTGACCGGTTGCATCAGCCGTCTCCCTCCTGCAGTTTTTTCAGTTCATCAGCGACAACTGAACGCTGTTCGGGGCTTAAGGGGCGATCGGTGACCTGCTGAAAAAAGTCTTCGAACATCTGCAAGGTGCCACGTTGCAGGCTGTTCCTGGTTGCAACTGCACTGTTCTGATTGATCAGGCCGGGGCGCTCAAGATGCAGAACGTTGGGGTAAACGGCACGCAGCTTGTTCATCACATCGAGAATTGCCTGTCTGTCGCTCAGGCGGATCTGCACGTAGTCCGCAGCGGCGGGATCATTTTTCCCGGCCGCCAGGATAGTATTCATCCCCCCCTCGATCGTCCGCATATCCCGCTGCGGAATCAGGGGGATGGTCTGAATTTCAACCTGCCCCATACTATCAATATCGACCAGGGTAAAAGATTTCCTGTGCCGCTCTTCCGAAAAGGAATACTTCAAAGGTGTTCCGCTGTAACGGATGGTTTCCATGTGCCGGTACTGCTGACCGTGCAGGTGGCCAAGAGCGCTATAGGAAAAAGCAGCAAACCGCTCCGGCGCCACGCACTCGACACCACCTATCGCCAACGGCCGTTCAGACTCCGAGGCCTCCCCGCCGGCAAGAAAACAGTGGGCGATGGCCACCGCCGGGACAGAATCATCCAGGACCTGTTCAATCCGCCCAATCAGGTAGGCCATAGCTTCGTCATGACTGGTAACATCAACCCCATGCTGATAACGCACGGTCACCGGATCGGCATAAGGAATCGGGTAGAAGGCAACCTGGGTGCCGCCCCTGTCACTCAACAGGATCCGGACCGGATCCTGCCACAGGGGACCAACGATATGCAGACCACCGGCAGCCAGTTGCTTAGCTGCAAAGGCAAGACGTTCGGGGCCGTCGTGATTGCCACTGATGGCGATCAGCGGCACCCCCAGGCGATGACAGATCTCATCGACGACCCAGCTGAGAAGATCGACAGCAGCAGCCGGAGGAACAGAGCGGTCGTAAATATCGCCGGCAACAACGACCACATCGACGCTCAGCGCCTCAATCTGGTCGATCAACTGGTTCAGCACATGGCGCTGATCGTCGAGCAGCGACTGGTTATAGAACTGCCGCCCAAGATGCCAGTCCGAAGTGTGAAGAATTCTCATAAGACGTGACTTTCCATGCAAAACTGCCGATGTGTGAACAGGGGCAAACGATGCTAGTATTGAACAATGAGAGACAAATGCAAAAAAGCAGTCCGGACCGGACTCTGTATTCTGCTGGTGCTGTGCGGCTGCGCGAAACTGAGTTGGCAGCATCCAGACAATCTCGATGCGACGGCGCTGGCCAAAGATCAGCAGGAATGTCACCGGATCGCGGATCAGCTGGTGGTGCGCCAGAGCTTACTGTTCAACAGATACGACTTCGCCTACTATCCGTTGCGCCCTTCAAGGCACGCCCTGGTGCAACCGTTTTTCTACAGCCCCGGGCTGGAAAGAAACGCCATCTATCGGGATTGCATGAGAGCCAAAGGCTGGCAGCTGGTACCAACACCAGAAGAGACGACGACAGAGCCCCCACCTTGACAATCTAAGAAGATCCTCATCATAGAGCTTGCACAAAGCAACTATTTTTCTTATAGTTAGACAATATTTAGACGTTATTGCGTCATCACTAAAGAAGGCATCAAGAGTGCAGGTCAACGGACTCAACATTCCCTTTGTCAGCGACATTCCGCTGAACACCCATGGGCAGACTGAACGGCAGACTCAGAAACAGAGTCGCGCAACGGACAGTTACAGTCGCAACGCCAGATCCGCCCAGGTTATTGATGCTGAATATGTTGACCTCTATTCAGCACCAAAGCCGACAACAGCGAGCAGCAGCGAATCTATCACCTTGACAGATATCTCCCTATCCGAACAGAGCACAACAGAATCAGCATCAACGGGTCAGAAGCTCAATGGCTATCTTAAAGAGCCCGTGAATGCTCCCTTGCCCGGCTCTTTGATAAATTACTACGCCTGAATCAGTCTCGCAGGCGCTGCAGCACCTGCTTCATGTCCTGCCAGACATCCTTTTTCCCTGCCGGAGAACGCAGCAGATAAGCCGGATGATAGGTCGGCATCAATGGTATTCCCTGGTATTCGGTCCAGGTACCACGCAAACGGCTGATCGGCGCATTGTTCTGCAGCAGCGTCTGGGCGGCAAAGCGTCCCAGGGTGACGATCAGGCGCGGTTTGATGACCTCCAGCTGACGCTTGAGAAAAGGTTCACAGGCTGAGATTTCTGCCGTTTCCGGATCGCGATTGTGCGGCGGACGACATTTGATGACATTGCAGATATAGACGTCATCACGGGACAGTTGCATGGCAAACAGGATACGCTCGAGCAGGCGGCCGGCCTCCCCGACAAAAGGAGTGCCCTGAAGGTCCTCTTCGCGGCCGGGAGCCTCCCCGACCAGGACTAGATCGGCCTGCGGGTTGCCACAGCCAAACACGATATGACGCCGCTCCTGGCACAGCGGGCAGAGCGTACAGCCCTGCATGGACGCCTCCAGCTCTTCCAGGGTTCTGACCGGTGCAACAGCCGTCTCGACAGCCTCCCCGGGACAAGACACGTGCCCTGCTCCAGATTCGACCGGATCAGCGATCCATTCGTAGCCCCAGGAGTGTAGGTCCTCCAGGACCATCTTCCCCTGGGCGACCAGCTCGCAACATTCTTTATACAGTTTATCCGGCATCTATGTCGTCCGTCAGACCATTCGCTTGGCCCGCCACAGATCGGCAATACGGCTGAGCAGGCTGTCAGCGACCTCAAACTTGCTCATCAGCGCCAATTCTTCGATCTGCCCGTCAGCAGAAAGGATCCGCACCGCGTTGGTATCGACATCAAAACCGGCATCACTGCGACTCACATCATTGGCAACGATCATATCGAGATTTTTCTTTTTCAGTTTTTCGCCGGCATGTTCCAGGAGTTTCTCGGTCTCGGCGGCGAAACCGACCAGCACTCTCTCCTCCTTGTTGCGACCAAGTTCTGCAAGGATATCCGGATTTTTCTCAAGCTGCAGAGTCAGGCTGTCTGCCGTTTTCTTGAGCTTCTGCCCGGCCCGGTCGGCCACCCGGTAATCGGCGACAGCTGCCGCCTTGATAACGACATCGATATCGATCAGATTGGCAAAAACCGCCTGGCGCATCTGCTCCGCCGTCTGGACCATAACAGCTCTGACGCCGTAGGGGACCGGCTGCTGGCTTGGCCCGCTGATCAGCAGGACGTCGGCACCGCGGCGTGCGGCGACCGCAGCCAGGGCATAGCCCATCTTGCCGGATGAGTAATTGGTCAGATAACGAACCGGATCAATCTCCTCACGGGTTGGTCCGGCGGTAATCATGATCCGACAGCCGTACAGATCCTTCTTGGTCAGAATGGCTTCAGCAGCGGCAAAGATGTCGGTCGGATCGGCCAGTTTTCCTTCACCAACCCAGCCGCAGGCCAGTTCCCCGTTGACCGGCGCAATGACCTGATAGCCATATTCACGCAGCAGATTCTCATTGCGCTGGTAAAGTGGGTTTGAATACATGTTGGTATTCATGGCCGGAGCGATGAGAACCGGGGCCTTGGTCGCCATGATGCTGGTCGACAGCAGGTCATCGCAGATACCGCCGGCAATCTTGCCGACTAGGTTGGCCGTCGCCGGAGCCAGGATAAATAGGTCGGCCTTATCCGCCAGAGAGATATGACCGATCTCGCGCTCCTGGTAGAGGTTGAACATCTCAGTGTGAACCGGATTGCACGAGAGAGTCTGAAAGGTCAGGGACGTGACAAACTCACAGGCGTTTTTGGTCATCACGACCTGAACATCTGCACCGGCCTTGGTCAGCAGGCGCAGCAGCTCAACCGCTTTATAGACCGCAATACCGCCGCTGACGCCCAGAACGATATGTTTCCCCTTGAGCATAGCTGATCCTATCTGAGAAATGGATTGAAGGTCTTTTCCCGACCAATAGTCGTCGCCGGACCGTGTCCTGGAAAAACCTGGGTTTCGTCCGGCAGAGGGAAGAGCCGTTCTTGAATGCTTGCGATCAGTTGCTCAAAACTGCCGCCCGGCAGGTCGGTCCGGCCGATGGAACCGTTGAACAGAGTATCGCCAACAACCAGATGACCATCGACCAGCAGGCAGACACCGCCCGGCGTATGCCCAGGGGTATGGATCACCTTGATGGTCAGTTCGCCGACCTGGATCGTATCGCCGTCGACCAGTTCACGATCCGGGGCCGGAGACGGTTCGGCTATGATCCCGAACATGCGGGCATGCTCCGGCACGCTATCAATCAGAAAACGATCGGCACCGTGAATCAGCAGCTCGACACCGCTCTTTTCGATCAACTCCCGGTTTCCGCCGATATGGTCGAAATGTCCATGGGTGTTAATGACAACATCCAGCTTCAGGTTGTGTTTCTCCAGCCGGTTGAGGATCGCCTGGACATGTCCACCCGGATCGACAACCGCAGCCTTGCGGGTCTTTTCACAACCGACAATATAACAATTTACTTCCAATGGGCCTGTTGGCAGACTGTCAAAAATCAAGAGTTTTCCCCTTTATCCTGAAATGCCGAAAACAGATCGAGATTCTTCCCTTTGAGCTGTTCGGCAAGTGATGCCCCTAATGGCTGATTGAAGTCCCTGCGCTCTTTGCGCTGTTCTCTCTTTGCTTCGCGTGGAACCGGTTTCTCATGGACAACCAGCTGTGGCTGCGGCTCCGGGATATTACCGGTCTCGGCTTCCCTGGCCATGCCGCCGGTATAAAAATAGCGATCATAAAGACGATGGTAACTGGTCCAGTTTCCTTCGCGTTCCGGCTCTTTGGCGACATGACTCAAAACACCGTTGATCTTGGAGTCGAGGTCATCGATGAAATTGAGGATCACGGCCTCGAGGAATTTGGGCCGTTTCGGTGAACCGAAATCGTACTGACCATGGTGAGAGAGCAACAGGTGCTTGATCATCAGCGACAGCTGTTCCGGGAACCCCGGAATCCGGCGCACCTGATCTTCGATCATCTGAACACCGATGATGATATGACCAAGCAGCTTCCCCTCGTCGGTATAATCGAAAGAGCGCTGGTAAGAGAGTTCCGATACCTTGCCCAGATCATGAAGCAAAGCACCGCAGATCAGCAGATCCCGATTGACCTGTTTATAACGGGCAGCAACATCACAGGCCAAAGCAGCAACGGCCAGGGAATGTTCGAGCAGACCGCCGAGGAAGACATGATGCATCCCCTTGGCAGCCGGGGCCATGGCATAACGCTCAAAGAGCACCGGATCATCAAAAATGCCCCGAAGCAGCGCACTGATATGTCGATCGGTCAGCGAAGCGAGCAGTCCATCCAGCTCAGCGCGCATCTCAGCCCGGCTGCGCGTCGAAACAGGCAGGAAATCGGCAAGGTCGACATCGCGATCGGCGACCCTCTCCAACTGCTGGACCACCAGCTGCATCTTGCCCAGGTAGACGCTGGCCTTGCCCTGGACCAGGATAAAATCATTCTTGTCAAACAGCGGGGACAGCTCATCAACCCGGTCCCACAGGCGTCCCTCAACCTCGCCGCTGCGATCCATCAACCTTAAGGTCAGGTAGGGCTTGCCGTTCTTGGCCATGGCCGTGATCTTGTCCTTGACCAGGAACACCTCTCTAAGCTGATCACGCTCTTTGATATCCGCAACATAGATCTGTTTCAAACCAACCTCTATTTCTCTTTTCGTTGTAAAATCGTTGTAGCGACACCGATACCATCGACAGCCGCACTCATAATTCCGCCAGCGTAGCCGGCCCCTTCCCCGGCAGGGTAAAGCCCCTGATGACTGAGCGACTGCCCGCTCTTGTCACGCAGAATCCGCAACGGCGCCGAGGTTCTGGTTTCGACACCGATCAGGGTAGCCTCCGGCCCGACAAAACCGCGCATCCTGCGATTGAACTGTGGCAGAGCACGTTTGATGGCCGTAGCGACAAATTCCGGCAGGCACTGGTTCAGATCTGCATGAATCACCTGCGGTCGGCAGGACGACTCGGGTAGAGAGCTCCCCCGACCATGCAGAAATTCGAGCAGCGGCTGAGCAGGAGCCCGCCAGCCCTCTTCGCCTGCGGCATAGGCCGCTTGCTCCCAATGACGCTGAAAACGGACCCCGGCGAGCAGATCGGATGCGCCAAAATCGGCCGGAGAGACCGTCACCACCATGGCCGAATTCGACCAGGGTTGATCCCGTTTATAGGGGCTCATGCCGTTGACGACAATTCCGCCGGGTTCCGATGCCGCATTGATAACCTGACCTCCCGGGCACATGCAGAAGGAATAGATCCCCCGCCCCGTCTGCGGATCATTCCAGGCCAGACGATAATCGGCGGCCGGCAACAACGGATGCTTTTCCATACCGTACTGAATCTGATTGATCAGTTCAAGGGGGTGTTCAACCCGCAGGCCGATGGCAAAGGCTTTCTGCTCCATCGCAACCCCCTGTTCGGCGAGCATGGCATAGGTATCGCGGGCACTATGGCCGATGGCAAGGATCAGCTCATCACACTCAATCCGCCGGTTGCCATTGACGATCCCCGCGGCGATTCGCCCCTGACTGCTTTCGAAACCGCTCAGGCGGCTGGAGAAACTGATTTCAACACCCAGCTCGAGCAAGTGTTTACGCAGACGGATCAGGACATTGCGCAAGCGGTCCGAACCGACGTGCGGCTTGGCCTGCCAGAGAATTTCCTGTGGAGCGCCGAACTCGACAAGCCGCTCCAGGACATAGCGCATGGCGGGATGGCCGATCCGGCTTGTCAGCTTGCCGTCGGAAAAGGTTCCGGCTCCTCCTTCTCCGAACTGAATATTGCTCTCTGCGCAAAACCTACCGGCCTCCCAGAAGGCACTGACATCGCGGATCCGTTCCTGCAGACAACGCCCTCTTTCGAGCAAATGCACCTGTTTTCCTGCCTCGGCAAGAACCAGCGTTGCGAACAGGCCGGCCGGCCCCATCCCGGCGATCAGGACCTGCGAACTGTCATCCGCCCGCGGAAAAGCAAGGACCGAAGGGATCTCGACAACCTCCAGGGTGCGACACTGACGGTTTCCAGCGACCACAGCCGCTTCTTCCTGACATTCGAAATCAACGGTGTAAACACGCAGGACGTGTGGCTTTTTGCGCGCATCGATGCCTTTGCGCAGTATCTTCCAGGAAAGAATACTGGCAACAGGAATACGCAACTGTTGAGCAATTTTTTCCGGCAGGCAGGACTCGTCCTCATTGAGGGTCAGGGAAATTTCACGTAATCTTAATGCCATAAATCAGTGGAACGCTCCGTAAATCAACGGGATTTCAATCGTGAACAGAGCACCTTCGCCGGGTTCCGACTCTGCTTTTACCCTACCCCCATAACTCTTGATGATCCGCTTGACGACCGACAGACCGAACCCGGTCCCCTGCTCACGCGTGGTGAAAAACGGATCAAAAATCCGGGTCAGATATTCCACGGGAATCCCCGGCCCGGTATCGGCTATCTGAATGTAAATCTTCTCCATATCCGATTTCAGCATGATATTGAGTGATCCGCCATCAGGCATGACCTGCAGCGAATTGGCAATCAGGTTGGAGAAAATCTGCTCCATTTCCAGAGGATCTGCCTTCAGGGTCGGCATCTCCGCGTCGACATCAAGACAGACCTCAATATTCTGCACACTGAGATGGTCAGCATTGACCCGCAGCACCTTATCCAGCAATTTGACAAAACAGACCTGCTCACGTTTTTCGACATGGCTCTGGCTGGCAGCCAGCATGCGTACCAGGATTTCATCAATGCGGATAACTTCCTGGGAGATCTTGGTCAGGTAGCTCAACTGTTCTTCATTCATTCCCTCTTCGCCGTGAAGAATCTGGGCAAACAGGTTGATGGAGTTGAGCGGATTGCGAATCTCATGAGCCAGCCCGGCAGTAATGTGCCCGAACAAAGCGAGCTTCTCGGCCTGAACGATCTCCTGGTGAGCTCTTTCAAGTGCCAGGGTCTTTTCTTCTACGCGTTTCTCCAGCTCATGATTCCAGAGCTGAATCTCCTCCTGCAGTTTCTCCCGCTCCTGAAGCAATCGTTTGTTCTCCATCTCGATCTGTCTCAGGGTCAGCACCGCATCGATCCGATCGAGCAGGCTCTGATTGGCAAATGGCTTCTGCAGATAATCAGCGGCACCGGCCTTCATCAACTGGACAGCGACCTCCTCACTCCCCTTGCCGGTAAACATGAGAACATAGGAATCAGGATAGCCGGCCCGAATCCAGGTCAGGGCTTCGTAGCCATTCATAACAGGCATCATGTAATCGAGCAGAACCATCGCCGGTCGGTGATCTCGAACCAGTTCGACGCATTGCTGTCCGTTTTGAGCAGTGAAGACCTTGAACCCCCGTTTCTCCAGCAACATGCGTGACAGTTCGACAATCACATGTTCATCATCGGCGATGACAATCGTTTCACCGGCAAACCGACTCAACTGCTGCGCCATAATACCCCCCTTGGAATATAAATCGATCAATAACTATAGCAGTTTCAGCGACATTAACCCATGAATAAATTTGTCTACACATCTGCAGAGATAAAAAAACAAGGGGCCAATGACCCCTTGTTTTTGCGACTCCCTCGTCGATCAGGCGCTATCAAGACGCCTGATTAAGCTGCTATTATGCCTCTTCTTCTAGACGTACCGTCAAAACCGGGAACGGAGACTTGCGCACGACCTTTTCAGCAGTACTACCGAAAAGAACATGATCAAGACCTGCCCGACCATGTGTCCCCATGACGATCAGGTCGGCAGATTTTTCCTCGGCCTGGCCGATGATCTGTTCGAAAGGAATCCCGGCAACAATCATGCATTCATGATTGGCATAGTCGGCAAGGTTCCGATGGCAGAAACTGTCCATCATCTTCTTGGCCCCTTCCATGATTTCCTCTTCGAGCTTTTCAAAAGAGATGTGCGGTACATAGAATCCCCGCAGATCGATGGGCTCGTTGATGACATGCAGCACAATGAGCTTGGCATCAAATTTTCGGGCCATCGAAAGCGCCATCTGAAAAGCATTATCAGAACTATCCGAGAAATCAATCGCGACAAGTATTGCTTTACAGTCTTTCATCTGTGCCCCCTATTCCGAAAGCCGCTCGCAAAAAATGATTAATTGAGAGCCCTTTCGCAGGTGATCCGATCGATGAGTGTCTTCAGGTCAGCCAATCTGACCGGCTTGATCAGGTACTCGAAGACACCCAGTCGCTTCGACTGCAGATAGGAATCGATCTCGCCGTAAGCCGTCATCATGATCACCGGCACCGCTGGAAAATGCTGCATCATCTGCTCGAGCAGAATCAGACCGTTCATTCCCGGCATACTGATATCGGTAATCACGATATCCGGTTGCTGACGAATCAGCTCGGAAAGAGCTTCCCTGCCGTCTGATGCAGCAACTACCTGATGCTGTTGGCCTTCGAGATATTTTTTAAGCCCGATCCGGGCATTTTCTTCATCATCAACAACAAGAATCTTCGACATACATCACCCACTTTTCATGTTATTGAAAGTTTATCAGCGTAGAAAGGGTAGTCAAGCCGCTGCAGGCAAGAACAGTAGAGGAAAGATACAAAAAGAGCTGCCGACCATCAGGTCCAATGAGCAATCAATCTTTTGAGAACAGCGGGAAATTGTTGCGCAGAACGCGCTCCGACCTGCAGCACATCTTCATGGCGGAGTGCCAGCGGGCTCAACCCGGCCCCCAGGTTAGTGACCAGGGACAGGACAGCAACATCGATTCCACAGTAATGTGCCATGATCGCCTCAGGCACGGTAGACATTCCGACGGCATCAGCGCCAAGACGCTGCAAGGCCCTGACCTCTGCAGGAGTCTCGTAACTTGGCCCCAACATCCAGGCCAGCACCCCCCGATGGAGAGCGATGTCCTGAATCATCAACTCTCGCGTTAACCGTTCCGGAAAACGATGATAGAGTTGACCAAGATCGATAAACACGTCTTTTAGCCCTACCAGAGGATTGAGGCCGGTAAAATTGAGATGATCTTCCGCCAGCATGTAATCACCTGGCTGCATCGCAGCATTCAACCCGCCAACGGCATTGGTCAACAGCAAGCGGGGACAACGAAGTGCGGCAACCAGGCGCACCAGTACCGCAGCCTGCCATGCCGAATAGCCCTCGTAACAGTGATAACGACCCTGAAAAACGAGCAGATCTAGGTCGGCAAATTTTCCGCAATGCACCAGACCTGCGTGCCCGGCAGCACCGGTTCTGGGCAACCCGGGAAGTTCCTCGTAGGCCAAGGTCTGACACTGAGAAAGCTGCTCCGGCAAGCTATTGAAGCCCGATCCGAGGACAACCGCCAACTGAGGCCGAGCGGGTAGCCAACGTTCCAGCTGCACTGCTGCTTCGCTAAGCTCTACAGTCTCAATCACTTGCCCAGCAACCTGTCGATGCGCTCCATCAACTCATCCGGCTGAAACGACTTGGGCATAAAATCGTCAGCTCCGGCACGGATGGCGCTCATGGCATCGGCATCCTTGCGATAGACGCCGCTGATACTCAGGATCTTCAGGCTCTGCAGTTTACCGTCCTCACGTAGTTTGCCGATCAGCTCAAGCCCGTTCATGTCCGGCAGGTTGATATCGACCATCAGCAGGGCATAGTCTTCCTGATGGAGTTTCTCCAAGGCTTCCCGAGCACTGTCAGCAGTTTCCAGGACCAGCTCACGATCCTTGAGCAGATCGATAATCAGTTCCCTGAAGAAACGTGCATCGTCAACAATCAGAATCCTGGGCGGGTCAATCGAACTGGCATCCACCGTCACCAGAAAGCGATGCTGACATTTCGGACAGGTGGCCTGCAACGGAGTTTTGGCCTGGCTCAAGACCTTAGTTCGGTAACGCGCTCCACATTTCAGACACTGAATAATCATGAAATCTCACAAACGAACGTTAATTAAAGCGTTTTGAGTGCCTTTTTGGCCTTCGCCCCCCATTCCGAGTTTTCGGCGAAATTGACGATCAGCTGAAATTCATTCTTTGCCTCTTCCGACCTCCCCTGTTGCAGAAGCATCATTCCCAGTTCATAACGGGCCTGTAGAAACTGAGGAACAATATCGATAGCCTGACGAAGTTCGTATTCGGCCATCTCCAGGTTTTCCATCGCAAGGTAAACACGATTCTTCAGATAATGAGCTTCGGCATACCGAGGCGCCAGAGCCAGCGCCTCATCATAACCCTTCAACGCGCTGGCATAATCCTCTTTCTTGAACAGAGCATAAGCCTTACCTGCTGCCGCAACATGGGCATCGACAAAGAGCAGGTTTTTTGACGCTTTGTCAAAATTGTCAATGGCATCATCCCAGCGCTGCAGATCCAGATAGAGGGTCGCCAGATTGTTCTGATAACGCGGATCGTTGTCAGACAGTTCCAGTGCGCGAAGATAGTGGCGTTCAGACTGCAGGTAAGCTTTCTTACGCTGATAGACCTGGCCCAGGGCGGCATGAATGTCACTGTTGTCCGGATCAGCCTGAACGGCAGCCAAAAGTTCCTTGAGTGCCAAAGTCGGATTGTTAGCCTGCAGGTGAGCAACCGCCATCTTATAATGTGAATCGGCCTGCTGCTTATTTTCGGAAACCCTGGTCGATGCCGCACAACCGGTGAGCATCAGGGCGAGACAGAAACAGACAACGAGAACTTTCATTTACAACCCCTTTGAACAAGCGAACCATTAAAGTGAAGACAAAAAACGTCCAAAGCTTTCCATACAGCGTTCACGCAAATCTCTGACTTCCTTTTCCAGCATATCATTACCACGCCTGTCCGTTACTGCCTGCTGGGGAGCCTGACAGATCGGCAAACTCGCCAGAAACTGCTTGCGGTCATCGAGGGCTTTCAGGTGATAATCAGTCTCGGTGAGGACAAAGCCCATCGATTCGACAAAGGCCCAACCGTCTTCGTAGGTGGCGTCCAGCTGCTCTGCGGACACTTCCCCCTGCTTCGGTACGAAAAAAACCGAACAGCGGCTCTCCATCAGATAATAGGCGACAACAACCAGTGCCCTGCTATTGCCCTCAATGCTGAGCAGAAATGCCTTGCAGAGCTGAGGAGGGAAACCGGAAAAAGCCAGCTGCACGCTGCTCTGGGCAACGTGCAACCGGGTTATCTTTTCCGCTGCGACATTCAATTGCTTCAGCTGTGGATGCTGGACAAACATGTCACCCCCAATCAGACGCCTGGCGTCATTCGGTGAGAAGATCAGTCGATATCGGAAAATTCGGTCAACAGCTTGATGCGACGATAACGATCAGCAATTTCCTGATGATCGATTTCGCGCAAACGGTCGAGGCTGAACTTTTCGACGGTAAAGGATGCCATTACAGTACCAAAAACTATCGCTTTACGCAGATTTTTTTCATCCAGATTGCGGGTTGAAGCCAGATAGCCGACAAAACCGCCGGCAAAGGTATCGCCTGCACCGGTCGGATCGAAAACCTCTTCGAGCGGATAGGCCGGCGCCGCAAAGGTCGACCCTTCGCTGAACATCAGGACACCATATTCGCCGCGCTTGACGACCAGGGTCTTCGGCCCGAAGCCGCGGATAATCTGGGCAGCCTTGATCAGATTCGGCTCATCTGCCAGCTGACGAGCTTCTCCTTCATTAATGACCAGGATATCGACCTTGGTCAGGGTTTTGATCAACTGCTCCTTTTTCCCGCCGATCCAGAAGTTCATGGTATCGCAGGCGACCAGTTTCGGGCTGCGCACCTGCTGCAGCACTTCGAGTTGCAGTTCAGGATCGATGTTGGCCAGAAACACATACTCGGCATCACGATAGGATTCGGGAAGCTGCGGCTTGAAATTCTCAAAAACGTTCAGATGGGTTTCCAGGGTATGAGCCTCATTCAAATCGTACTCATAGCGCCCCTTCCAGCGAAAGGTCTGCCCCGGAACCTGCTGCAATCCATCGAGATTGACATTGCGGCTCTTGAGAAAATCGATGTGCTCCTGAGGAAAATCCTCACCGATGACGGCAACCAGGTTGACGTCGGTAAAGAAGCTGGCCGATGTCGAAAAATAACAGGCAGAACCGCCCAGAATATCTTCAACCTGGCCGAACGGGGTGCTGATTGAGTCAAAGGCAACGCTGCCAACAACTAGAATACTCATCTTTTATCCCTCTTTCAGATAGCGGCCCATCAACGGTTCCAGGGCCTTCACGGTTTCTTCAGGAATCATGCTCTTATTGGTCATAATGGCATATTTCAACGCCTCGGCGCAGGCACAGTCACGCTGCGCTCGCTGGTTGACGATGCGCCCGACCGCCTCCTTGATGATCGCCTTGGCGGTCGCAACATTCTGATGGATAATCGCGATGACTGCCTCAACGGAGACATCGTCATGACCATCGTGCCAGCAGTCGTAGTCGGTCGCCAAAGCGACGGTACCGTAACAGATCTCTGCCTCGCGGGCCAGGCGGGATTCAGGCAGGTTGGTCATGCCGATGATATCGACACCCCAGCTGCGGAAGATCTTCGATTCGGCGCGGGTCGAGAAGTTCGGTCCCTCTATGCAGATATAGGTCCCTCCCTTGTGAACCGTCGCTCCTACACAATCAGCGGATTCGTAGAGGATCTCAGACAACTCGCCACAGACCGGATCGGCAAACTGGACATGACCGACCACGCCGTTGCCGAAGAAAGTCGAAGCCCGTTTGCCTTGCGTCCGATCAAAAAACTGATCAGGAATCACGATATGACCAGGCACGATCTGTTCCTTCATGCTGCCGACCGCCGAAACGGAAATGATCTGCTCAACGCCGAGCAGTTTCATCCCGTAGATATTGGCCCGGTAGTTGACCTCGGATGGAAGAAAACGATGGCCGCGCCCATGGCGGGGCAGAAAGACCATCTTGGCTCCGTTCAGGGTACCGGTAATATAGGCATCGGAAGGATCTCCGAAGGGGGTTTCGAGTTTCACTTCCTTGACATCGGTCAGCCCTTCGATCTCATAGAGACCACTGCCGCCGATTACACCGATAACAGGTTCGTTCATACAAATAACTCCTGAAAAAATACTGACAATTAAAAAGCTAAGGGTTGCCTGTTGCTTTGTCCATCTGCCCTTTGAGCTGACCGCAGGCGGCAGCGATATCCTGCCCTTTGCTGGCCCGCAGCGTCGCCACCAAGCCTCTCTGCAGCAGATAGGACTGAAACTCCTTGACCGCTTCCGGACTCGGAGACCTGAATTCGGCTCCCTCGTGTTCGTTATAGGCGATCAGGTTCAACTTGCAGCGGACACCATGAGTGAGCTTGATCAGGCGCTTGGCATCTGCGATGCTGTCATTGACGCCGCCAAGCAAAATATACTCAAAGGTGACCCGATGCTTGGTGCGGTTGGCATAATCCCGGCAGGCCGCCATCAGCTCACTCAACGGATAGCGCTGATTAACCGGCATCAGGCGGTTACGCAGCTCATCTGTCGTCGCATTGAGTGAGACCGCCAGCTGAACCTTCACCTGTTCGCTCAGTTCGCGGATTTTAGGCACTAGGCCACAGGTCGACAGAGTGACCCTGCGTGTACCAAAGGCGAGTCCGTCATCAAGATAAAGAATCTTCAAAGCGGCAACCACGTTGTCCAGGTTATGCAGCGGCTCCCCCATCCCCATGAAGACAATGTTGCCGATCGACCCGTCCTTGAGAGCGGCGCAGACCTGGTTGATGATTTCATCGACCCGCAAATTACGAATCAGACCAAAGGTCCCGGTCATGCAGAACTGACAGCCCATGGCACACCCGACCTGCGAGGAGATACACAGGGTCGCCCGGTCCTCATCCATCGGAATCCGCACAGCTTCGACGGTTTCACCGTCATCCAGGCGGAACAGATATTTCCGGGTCCCGTCCTTGCTGGTCTGGACAGTTTCCGGGACCAGTTCCGAGACGTAGGAACGCTCTGCCAACTGCTGCCTGAACAGCTTGGCCAGATCGGTCATCTGTTCAAAGTCGCAAACCTGACGCTGATAGATCCAGCGCAGTATCTGCTTGGAGCGGTACTTCTCCTTGCCCAGGTCAGCCAGAAAGGCTTCCAGTTCCGGCAGGGTCAAACTTTTAAGATCAATCTTACTCTGATTCAATGAAACCTCTTCGTATCTACGACAAAAAGCCCTTCGGATTCTAACGAAGGGCTTTCCGGGTGACAAGCTCTTAATCCAGCTTAGAGCAGCTCAAGCCCGCTGAAGAAATAACCGAGCTCAAACGCTGCTGTCTCCGGGGCATCGGAGCCATGGGTCGCGTTGCGGTTGATCGCGGTCCCAAACTCTTTGCGCAAAGTCCCGTCAGCAGCGTCAGCCGGGTTGGTTGCGCCCATCAGATCCCGCCATTTCTTTATCGCTCCCTCGGCTTCAAGGGCCATGACGACACATGGACCACTGGCCATGAAATCGGTCAGTTCGCCAAAGAAAGGACGCTCACTATGAACGGCATAAAAGCCCTCGGCTTCAACCTTGCTCATGTAAAGTTTCTTCAGACCGACAACCTTGAACCCCTCGGCATAGATGCGGGCCAGAATCCGGCCTGCATAACCAGCTTCAAAGGCATCGGGCTTGATGATCGCAAATGTTCTTTCCACGCTACTCTCCTTATTTCAATTGGTATTTGACAAACCAGCCCACTGACACCGGGCCTTGTGGCTCAAACGTCCTGCTCTGCCAACTCTTTTAATAACGGCACCACCTTACGCAGTGCCTGCCCACGATGGCTGATACGATTCTTGATCTCGATCGGCAGCTCCGCCGTTGTCTTGCCGTACTCCGGAACCATGAACAGCGGGTCATA
Organism: Geopsychrobacteraceae bacterium; assembly: GCA_963677215.1. Lineage (GTDB taxonomy): Bacteria > Desulfobacterota > Desulfuromonadia > Desulfuromonadales > Geopsychrobacteraceae. The sequence goes on along the minus strand of OY781919.1, from coordinate 2,823,828 downwards.
GCCGAAACCACCGGCCCCCCGTTCACCACGCATCAGCAAACCGGAGACCTTGCCGTCAAAGGTTTCGCTACGACCATCCGGCCAGGCCAGCGCCATCACACAGTGAAATGCAGCCTGCCGCTGCTCATCGACGACATCCTTCATCTTGTCAAGTAATTTGGCGTTGTTGGCTGCGTCATCCCCCTGCTCCCTGGCGTAGCGGGCCGAGAACACCCCCGGTTCACCATCCAGGGCAGCGACGCAGAGGCCGCTGTCGTCGGCAAGGGTCAAGAGTCCGGAATAGGCAGCCATTTCCGTCGCTTTTTTGATGGCATTGGCGGTGAAGGTGTCACCATCTTCGACAACCTCCGGGGCCTGCGGAAACTGATCAAGACCGATAATCTCAATCGGACAGCCTTCCAGCAGATGACGGATCTCTTTGAGCTTCCCTTTATTTCCCGTTGCAACCAGCAGTTTCAACATCTCAAAGTCCCAGAGCCTGTTTCTGCAGCTGACAGAGTTCGGCACAGCCATCCATCGCCAGAGCGCGCATGCTGTCAAGCTCTTCCAACGAGAAAGGCTCTTCCTCAGCAGTTCCTTGAACCTCGACAAACTTGCCTGAGCCGGTGATGACAAAGTTCATATCAACCTCGGCCTTCGAGTCTTCGACATAGCAGAGGTCGAGCAGAGGCACCTGGTCCAGGATACCGACACTGATCGCCGAAACACTGTCCTTGAGCGGAATCGATTTCAGTACGCCCTTTTCAACCAGTCCTTTGAACGCATCATAGAGAGCGACATAGGCACCGGTGATCGAGGCGGTTCTTGTCCCGGCGTCAGCCTGAATGACATCGCAGTCGATCTGCACGGTGATTTCCCCCATCGCTTCTAGGTCGGTCACGGCACGCAGGGAACGGCCGATCAGACGCTGAATCTCCTGGGTCCGGCCGGACAGTTTGCCCTTTGCCGCCTCTCGAATCATCCGACTGTGGGTTGAACGTGGCAACATGCTGTATTCAGCGGTTACCCAACCGCGCCCTTCACCACGCATGAACGGTGGCACACGTTCTTCAACCGAAGCATTGCAGAGCACCTTTGTCTCACCGCAACAGACCAGCACCGAACCTTCGGCATAGCGGGTAAACTGACGCTGAAAGCTGATCGGCCGCAGTTGATTGCTGCTGCGTCCATCGAAACGTTGTAAATCACTCTTTTCCATCCCTGTCCTCCTTCACTTTGACTGCAAAACTCTCAATTCCCTGGTAGAGGGCAGCGATGAGTTGCTGTTGATAGGTATGATCCTGTAGCTGTTTCAATTCATCCGGATTGGTCAGATAGCCGAGTTCAATCTGGACCGTCGGCAGGTTTCCCCGCCCTAACGACAAACGGGAACTCTGGTAGACCCCCTGCACGTCGAACTCGCCCTCAGCAAGGGCCTGAGCCAGTGTTTCTGCCAACATCAGACTGTCTGCACCGGGTTTGGTATCAGGCGCCTGGGTACGTGGTCTGGTAAAAAGGCAGATGCCGTGGCTTTGTGATGACAGGCTGCCCTGCGCGTGAAAGCGGATCCAGATGTCGACATCCTCACGCGTTGCGCTCTGAAGACGTTTTTCTGCGGTCAATTCATAGTCACCATCCCGGCTCAAGTAGACCGGGATACCGCGTTTCATCTTGATCTGACGGGCCAGTTTTTCTGCGTAATCAAGAACGATCGCTTTCTCCTTGGCCCCCTTGACGCCGATGACACCCGTATCACTGCCACCATGTCCAGGATCTATGGCGATAGCCCTGATCACCGGGCCATCGGAAGCCGGTTCTTCCTTACGGTTGAGCAGAAAGGAAAAGAGGCTGTTAAGTCGGTTCTGCTTCTGAACCTCTCCCGTTGACTTGCCTGGATCAAGATTGACAAAAGTCACCGGAGACGAGGTCAGCAGCGGCAATTGCTGGAGAACAAACTGATCCGTGACCCGCAGACGCCCATCGATAAAACGGGGATTTTCCTGCAAGGGTGAGAACTCTCCGCCAAGTTTCAGATAGCGGCTGCCAGGGGACACCTCAGCCGTTCCCGCCGGAGAACTGATCTTGTAACTGTGCTTGACACTGTCCCACTTGCCGCTTAAGCCCACCGCCTGAAGCAGATCGTCCAGCGCGAGATAAACGGTTCCTTCCTGCTGGTAGACATCTTCGATACGATGTTCCTCGCCGCCGGGCAAAGCGATAGTGACAGCAGCGGAAACAGGCGTCACCCAAAGCAAAAAAGAAGATATTAACAGCAGAATAAAACTACGCATGATGCCTCCCTTGGAGAAACTGCAAGGGTTATAGCGCAGCCACTCTGCCAGTGTCAATCTGAAGAGGGGCATGGCGACGCAGGAAACATCGCGAATCCTTCAGGTTTCTTCATACCGAGCGCTGAAAAAAGACGGCCGGTCAACAGGGTTTCCAGTTCACGCTGTTTGACCGGATCTGCCGACATTGGCCTGATCTGCCCTCCGGCAACCATCCCGTGCCCACCGGCGGAGCCCAGTCCGGAAACCATCTTCTGGATCACCAGCCCCAGTTTGGCATCGGGACAGATAGAGCGCATCGACAGGATTTCGGTCCCCTCAAACCAGCCCATGCCCAACACGTAATTGACCCCCTGCTGACGCAACAGGAAATCGGCCAGTTCTGAGACCAGATCGGGATTTTCTACCTTGTAGATGTTGAAAACGAGAACCTCGCCATAGATGTGGGCATTTTCGATCGCCGTCCTGAAGGCACAAAAATAATCGCTGGCGACCTGGGGATGGATAATATCGAAGAGAATCCGGTTGTTGGAAAGCGGTAGCAACTTGAGGTAAGCGTCCCTGTCAGCCCTGGACCATTCACGACCGAGGTCCTGAGTCTCCGACTTGATGGCGTAAAAAAGGATGGTCGCCAGACGGGTATTAATCGACACCTCCTGGTGGGTCAGGTACTCGTAGAGAATGGTCGCCGCAGCACCATAATTCTCCCTGACGTCAAGCCACTGGACATTGCTGTGATCACGTTTGGAGCGATGGTGATCGATGACAATATCGACCTTGCGCTCCTCAGGAATTGAATTATTGCCGGTACGCGGCTGGGTGTCGACCATGCAGATGACGCAGAACTGATCAAGGTCGAGTTCACTGATCGGCACCAATGGGATTTCGAGCAGGTCGACCATCTGGCGGTTTTCACTGCGCCCGATAACCCCACCGTAGCCGAGAACGGCATCCTGCCCTGTCTTAACCAGGATCAGATGACGCAGAGCAACCGCCGCGGCTATCGAATCGGGATCAGGATTGTCGTGGGAGACGATCAGAATCTTGCTCCGCCCCCGCAACCATTCGATCATCTTGCCGATATTTTCAGTCGACAAGGTGGAAGGACACTGACATTCAGGATCAGACGTTTCAGTCAGAGCTTTCATTGATACTCCCTCTACAGAACAAAAAATCCCATTCTCAGCTGGCTCCGGTCAAACAACCTGCCGCCTTACGAAGACTGAGACCCCCGCCGTATTCGTACCACAGGTTGACTTGTGCAATATCTGACAGCCTATCACAGCCCCCCCTGATCGCAATCAGGACCGCAGCGACTACGACAAGGACAATATTATGGATAGGAACGAATGTCCCGAAAATTCCTGCACCTCCTGGTTCAAATTCCTTGCAGGCGCTGTTTCGAACGTCTGAGTAACAGGCTGTTGGTGACCACGGAAACACTCGAAAAAGCCATGGCCAGTCCAGCATACTCTGGCTTGAGATAGAGCCCGAAGAGCGGATAAAAGAGTCCGGCAGCCAGAGGAATCCCCAGAAGGTTATAGAAAAATGCCCAGAACAGGTTCTGCTTGATCTTGCTCAGGGTTAGGCGACCCAGCACAATTCCCCGGACGATGTCTAGCAGATCATTGCTAACCAGAACCAGGTCACCGGTTTCCTTGGCGACATCCATCCCGCTGCCGATGGCGATGCCGATGTTCGCCTGCGCCAGGGCCGGTGCGTCATTGATACCGTCTCCGACCATGCCGACTGAACGGCTCCGCTGCTGATATTGTTTGACGCTATCAAGCTTCTGTTCGGGCAGAACTTCCGCTTCAAAGCGGGCAATGCCAAGCTGATGCGCGACGGCCTGAGCGACCTGGTAGCGATCACCGCTGATCAGCACAGGCTCGACCTTGAGGGCCCTGAGCTGAGCGACCAGCTGCTGTGCATTCTCTTTCAGCGCGTCGGAAAGGGCAATAGCACCAATCTGCCTGCCGTCGATGGCGACATAGATGAAGGACGGAGCCCCGGCAACACGTTCCAGATGGATCTGAACAGCGGTGTTCATTTCGATACCGAAGCGCTCCATCAGCGCTTCGTTGCCACAGAGGACAGTCTTATCTGCAATAAAACCACGCAGGCCAAAACCACCGATCTCATCGACGTGGTCGATGTCGGCTGGTTTCAGGCCGCGCCGTTCCAATTCATCGACCACTCCGCGGGCCAGCGGGTGTCGGCTGGCACTCTCGATGCCAGCGACCAACTCAAGAAAACTGTCCTCCGTCATCCCGCCGGTGACACAGACCTGTTCGACGACAAAACGCCCCTGCGTCAGCGTTCCGGTCTTGTCGAGCAGCAGGGTTTCCAACTGAGCGATCCCCTCAAGGGCCGAGGCCTTCTTGAACAGTATCCCCTGCTCAAGCCCGACAGAGCTGCCAACCATTACGGCTGTTGGCGTTGCCAGGCCAAGGGCGCAAGGACAGGCGACAACAACAACGGCCACAGCCATCTGAAAGGCAAAAACAAAGGAGGCTCCGGCTAGCAGCCAACCACACAGCGTGACCAGAGAAAGTGCCACCACCAGGGGCACGAAAACCGCCGAAATCCGGTCGGCGAGACGCTGAATCGGGGGTTTATCCCCCTGTGCCGTTTCTACCATCCTGACGATCTTGGCCAGAACGGCATCCTCACCGACATGGGTGACCCGGACCAGCAACCGGCCAGTCTCATTGATCGTTGCACCGATAACCGGAGAACCAACCGTCTTATTGACCGGTACGGCTTCCCCGCTGATCATCGCTTCATTGACTGCCGACTCGCCACTGACAACTTCACCGTCAACCGGAATCTTATCGCCGGGCCGCACCAGCACAAAATCCCCTGCCCTGACCTGACTGACCGGCACAACCTGTTCCTGCCCGTCAACAAGCAGGGTTGCACTTTCGGCCTGAAGTTGCAGCAGCGCCTTCAGGGCAGCACCGGCACGTCCCTTGGCACGGGATTCAAGCCATTTTCCGAAGCGGATAAACAGAATCAGCATAGCGCTGGTCTCAAAGAAGAGTGCAGCATCCCCACCCAAAAGGCCACTTAACGACAGCAGCGAATAACCGTAAGCCGCAGTTATACCCAGGGACACCAAGACATCCATATTAGCGCTTCTGTTGCGCAGTGACTTGAAGGCGCCGACATAAAAACCCAGTCCGGCGGTCCACTGGACGAAAGTCGCCAGCAGAGCATTGAGATAGACCGTTGCCGGGCCGAAAACAGGCCAGAACATCAGCAGCATGATCGGAATGGCTCCCGCCGCCGCAATCAGCACCAGGCGCAACTGGCTGCGAGATTCGTCGAACTCCCCCGAGGAGTCGACAACTGCTTTAAAGCCGGCAGCGTCGACAGCAGCATAGATCTTTTCGGCAGCGACCCGATCTGGGTGGTAACTCAACTGGGCAAAGTTTCCTGCAAGGTTGACTACGGCATGATCAATACCGGGTAGACTGTTCAGTTTCCGCTCTATCGTTGCGGCACAGGACGCGCAACTCATCCCCTGAATCGAAAAGCGCAGTTCCTCGCTCTTCCCAGATGGATCTGAAATCGCTGAGTCGCTCGCAGTCTCAACGCTGGTTTCTTCAGGTGGTTCGGGAACAGTCGAAAATCCGGCCTGTTCAAGATCGGCCTTGATGATCTCCAGATTGATCGGGCTGATAACCGGCGAAATCTCTGCGCACTTTTCATCAAGAGAAACATTCACCTTGTCGACCTCGGGATGAGCGGCTATCAGTTCAGTAACCCGGGCAACGCACTTGTGACATTTCATGCCGGTAACGGGTAAGATGATGGAGGATTGAGGTTCTTTCAACATTGTTCTATTTCGATATTCAGATCGAGAAGTTCAAGCGCATCAAGCAGCCCCCATGGGGTATTGTCGATATCTACCACTGGGATCTGGAGGGCCTGACTGACATTCTCGAGCGTCAGGTCATCGAGCAGCATCAGGTCGGCGTCCCGCAGCAGGACATCCGGCACCAGCAGCGCCTGGCCAAGATCCTTCCCCTTGAGCTGATTGATGATGTCCGAACCGGTGAGCAGACCGGTGACAGTAATCTGCGGACCGAAGAAATCATTGCGTATCGGCACCAGTAGAATCGTCGTACCACACCTCAAGCTGAGACGGTGACAGAACTCCTTGAGTTCTTCATAAAACGACAGTCCGGTTACAATCGTTACGCTGTTCAGCCCGAGCGGGGCCGCCTCAAGCAGCACCTCTTCGGTCTGCGCCCGGAATTGCGCGATCATGCCGACTCCGTTTTCGCTCTGGGCAAAGTCCTCATAGGCTTCCAGTTCCGGAAGATCCCACTGTGCACGCAGATAGATCTCATCAGCGGCAAAGACAAAGCGGCTGCCACAGCTTTTTAGCAGCTTATCCTGCCAGCCGTGGATCTGATCGAGACAGAGCGCCGCATCAGCCTGGCTAAGCCGGTCGAGGGCTGGCAACTTCTCGCGGAACTGAGTCAGGCCGACCGGAACAACGGCAAGGGAAGCCACCTGCGGGTAGAGGGCCGACAGGTCGGCGATGGTCTGATCGAGAACCGCCTTGTCATTGATTCCTGGGCAGAGTACGACCTGACAATGCAGACTGATGCCATGACTGGTCAGCCTTTCAATCAGAGGCAGGACAGCCGGCACTTCAGAACCAAGCAAACTGGCCCGAACCTGCGCGTCGGTCGCATGAACTGAGACGTAGAGTGGGGACAGCTGCTTCTCGATAATCCTGGTGTAATCCTCCTCACTCAGATTGGAAAGAGTGATATAGGAGCCGTAGAGGTAGGAAAAGCGATAGTCCTCGTCCTTGACGTAGAGAGTCTTGCGCATCCCTTTCGGCAACTGATGAACAAAACAGAACTGGCACTGATTGCCGCAGACCCGCGGCTCAGGGTGTTCAACCTCGAGGCCCAGATCATCCATAAGTCCCTTTTCAATATCAAGGTCCCACAATTCATCGTTGGCACAAAGCACCTCAAGCTGCAAATGCTCTGTTTCCAGATTCAGATAGTAATCGAGTAGGTCATTGACAGGCTGGCTGTTAATGGAGAGTAAACGATCACCGGGCTGCAGCCCGATCTCCTCGGCATAACTGCCGGGCATGACAGATTCAATTTTTAACATCAAACTCAAGCTTTCCAGTAGGGGATTCTTTACAGGACATTATAACACCGGAAGTGAAATCCGGCGCAAGAGGGGTACAAAACAAACAGGAAAAGGGGGTAGGTCTAAGACCACACCCCCTGTCTTTCTATAAATGCTGCAAGATCTCAGTCGCGGCCGCCATGAAGACGGAACTTGCCGTCGATGGAGGTGATGGTGCTGACTGCATGCTTGTAGATCAGAATATCCCCTTCACTCTCAGCCAAGATACAGAAGCTGTCGAATGACTTGATATACCCCTCCAGCCGCTCACCGGACATCATGTTGATGGCAACCTTGACACGCTCCTTGCGGGCTTGATTCAGGTACTGATCCTGGATATTAAATGGTGACTTGGGCATGTCCACTCCTTTACTGGGAAATAAAATTATCAATTGATTTTATAACATTACCAGACTGTTTCGAGGAATCAACCCAAATAATTTCATTATCTTTACGAAACCACGTCAACTGCCGTTTTGCGTAATGTCGGGTAAATTTCCGGATATCCTCAAGCATCCGCTCAGCACTGATCTCGCCTTTGAGAAAGCGGCAAACCTCACGATAACCAAGGGTTTCTAGCGTTTTCAGATCGAAAGAATAGCTCCGGGCTAAAGATTCTACCTCGGCGACCAGCCCTTGATCAAGCATCTGTTGAGCTCTGGCATTAATTCGCCGGTAAAGAATGTCGCGCGGATAGTCGAGAGCCAGCTTCAGGACAGTATAGGGCTGGTCGGCAAAACGATGCTGTTCTTTCAGGAAAGAGAAGGAGCATCCCGACAGGAGACAAACCTCAAGAGCCCGAACCAAACGAATCAGATTTCGCGGGTGGATCTGAGCAGCAGCATCAGGATCAAGCTCAACGAGCCTGCGATGTAACGTCCCCTCACCCTGCTCGCGCTCCTGGCGATGAAGGTCCGCCCTCAACCCCTCATCTCCGGACGGCAGGTCAGCCAGTCCGCCAAGCAATGCCGAAATATACAGCCCGGTGCCGCCGACAACGCAGGGCAGACAGCCCCTGGAGCTGATATCCTCGATCAGCGGACGGGCCTGATCGACGAAATCAGCGACCGAATAGTCCTGGTCAGGATCGATGACATCGATCAGATGATGTCTGACGGCAGCCTGTTCAGCCTTTGTTGCCTTGGCAGTACCGATATCCATCAGCCGGTAGATCTGCCGCGAATCGGCAGAGATGATTTCCACCGGTAATCGCTCAGCAGCAGCCATCGCCAGAGCGGTCTTGCCAGACCCGGTCGGGCCACAGATAACCAGGATTTTGTGTCTTTTAATATTCATCACTACTGCCGCCGGAACAGTTTTTCTACTTCGACAAGGGTCAAACGCTGCATGACCGGTCGGCCGTGCGGACAGTTCGCCTTGAAATCGATCTGATCCAACTCCCGGAATAGTGCCTTGATCTCTTCATGGGACAGTGCCTGATTGGCACGAATGACCGAATGGCAGGCCATCAAAATCAGAACCTCATCGATCGACTCACGTAATTGTCCCGTCCGTCCAACACGCGCCAACTCAAGTGCGACGTCGGTCACCAGCCTGCCGGCAGAAACCTGTCCGAGCAGCTGCGGAACCGCCTTCAAGGCAAAGGATTTCCCACCAAAGGGTTCGACATCGAAGCCCAGCTCTTCAAGTTGCTCCTGTTGCTGAAGCAAGGCATCAGCGCTGTTGAAATCAAGTTCCAGGATTTCCGGAAAAAGCAGAGTCTGACTCGGGATCTCCCCCTCGGCAAACTGGCGGCGCAGTTTTTCAAAACCGGCTCGCTCATGGGCCGCATGCTGATCGATCAGAATCAGGTCATCCCGATCCTGGCACAACAGATAGCTCTGATGGTACTGACCAAGAATCTTCAGCCGGGTAAAGAACCCATCGGGCTGGCTTCCGGGCAGGACATACTGATTATCCTTCTCTACCTCCAGCGCCGACGGCAATGCCTGTACCGGCAACGGCATTGTGGCCGCAGGAACCTCTGGAGAAGTAGCAGGCGCAGAATAAGCAAGCGGCGGATCCATCACCCTGGCCGGAACCTCATTGCGCAACTCGCCCCCGAATGCCTCCCGCTCCAGGGGCTGGTCCACAACGACACCACAGACGGAAGGCGGTGGCGACTCGAGCCAGGAACTCAGCTTGAGCGTCTTCTGCAATGCTGCTGCGATAAAATCATGGACCAAGGCCTGCTCCCTGAAGCGGACTTCATGCTTGGTCGGATGGACATTGACATCGACCAGAGCCGGATCGAGAGTCAGAAACAGAACAACCACCGGATACCGCCCTTTCATCAGCAGATGCCTGTAGCCTTCCATGACGGCATGCTGAACCACACGATCACGGATATACCTGCCATTGATGAAGGTGTAGATATGAGCGGCGGAGGAGCGGTTCAACTGAGGCTGTGAGATCAAGCCGCTTAAGTTCAGCTCCCCCTGTGTTACATCGAGGTCGATCAGATCATTGAGCAGACTGCGTCCGAGCAATGCCGCGACCCGCTCTCGCAACCCCTTCTCCCGCCGCAGGTCAAGTAAAGTCCGCTCATTATGCTTGAGACAGAAGCTGACTTCGGCGTTGGCCAGTGCCTGCTTGGTTACGACATCCGCAGCGTGGCCGAGTTCGGTCTGCTCGGTGCGTAAAAACTTTTTTCGGGCCGGAAGATTAAAAAACAGGTTACGCACCTCGATGCAGGTTCCGCGCGGCGAGCCGACCTCTTCAGTCGTCTTGATCCTACCTCCTTCGGCGTAGATGCGCTGCCCCAACCCGCTGTCGTTGTCGCAGGTCTTCAGGTTCAGGCGCGACACAGAGGAGATGGAGGCCAGGGCCTCACCACGAAAACCGAGGGTATGAAGGGCAAACAGATCCTCGTCTGTGGTGATCTTGCTTGTTGCGTGCCGCTCAAAAGACAAAAAGGCATCCTGCCGGTTCATGCCACAACCGTTATCGGTGACCCGGATCAGGCGTTTCCCTCCGGATTCCAGTTCGACAAGAATATCGCTGGACCCCGCATCCAGGGAATTTTCAACCAGTTCCTTGACCACTGAAGACGGACGTTCGACAACCTCTCCGGCTGCGATCTTGTTACACAACTCTTCAGGTAGAATATGAATTTTAGGTTCCATGCAGAATATTATGCCGATTCGTACGTAAAAAAGAAAGCGGCCGGTAAAACCGACCGCCCTAATGATCTACAGCCTTTGATTTACTGTTATTTATCGTCAAGAGCGTCGAAAATGATGTCCAGTTCGTCGTCATCACTCTCGCTTGCAACTGAGTCAAGCCCGGACTTCGCGAAGACGTCTTCAAAGGCATTATCCACTTCATCAGCCTCCATGACGGAGTCGATACGGTGCTCAATTGACAACAGGCCCAGATCCTCGGCGACATCACTGACCAGATCCGGTCCGATCTTGTCGGTTCTGCGCATGTAGGCTTCAAACAGGGCGTTGTCACATATGGTATTGATCAGTCGCGGAACTCCGCCAGCATATTTGTGAACCGCGGGCAGAGCATGATCCATAAACGGTGAAATTGTGCAGTTGATAACCCGCAGCCGGTGATTGATATAGCGACAGGTATCCTCTTCCGAGAGCGGCTTCAGACGATATTTGAAGGCAACCCGCTGAGCCAGAGGCGCATCCAGCTTTAGCACTTCATCCAGCTCTGGCAGACCAAAAAATATGATATTCAGCAATTTTTTGTCTGGAATCTCGAGATTCAACAGCCCCCGAAACTCCTCCATCAGCTCCCGGCTATGGAGCATCTGGGCCTCATCAATAAGAACTACTGCCTTCCGCCCTTCCTTGTCGATCTGAATCAGGCGCTCATACAACTGCTTGAGCATTTTCAACGGACTGATATCCGGATTGCGAACGCCCAGCTGCATGCAGATGCGCGACAGAATCCATTCCGGAGTAATCCCGGAGTGAATCATGACCAGCAGGGATGACTCATATTTATCAACGGGCAGATCATCGAGCATACGCCGAGCCAGAGTCGTTTTACCTGTCCCGATCCCCCCGACCAGAACGGCCAGCCCTTTATTTGAATCAACCGAATACTTCAGGCGATGCAGCGCCTGGTTGTGCTGCTCACTGTCAAAATAAAATTTGTCATTAGGAGCGTTTGAGAAGGGTTCACGCTCAAAATTAAAGTAATCGGTATACCCCATGACAATTCACCTTTTCAATTCATGTTTGCTAAACTGGATTCAGGTTATAGAAAAGATATCCTCTCGCTCCCCTCGTCAGTTGACACGACGGAGTGATCTTCTACACCAAGATGGCGCTCGAGTACCGACACCTTGTCGGCGACATCACGATAATTGACATCCTGCTTAAGGACGGTCCGGTAACTCGTCAAGGCGTCTTCTGAGCGACTGGCCCGTTCATACAGGAGCCCCAACTCATAACCGATATTGAGACGCTGAATATCATCCAACTGAGCCGAATCGAGCGCCTGCTGAAAAATCAATTCCGCGTTGTCGTAATCCTCCATATCCGAGTAACAAAGTCCCTTGAGAGTCATACAGTCCGCATAGCGGGAAGGGTCTTTCAAAGCCTTGTCAAACTCGGTAATGGCATCGTCATAGAGGCCCATTTCCCGATAGGCAATACCAAGATTGTAATGAGACTCCATATCGTCCGCAGCGATCTGCTCATCAACGTCGGTTCTGAAAACCTTCTTGTTCTTGGTCTCCATATCCGGGATGTCGAAGCTGTCAAAGTCCAGGTCGCTGAATGCATCAGCCAAACTGAATGGATCAGCTGAATCATCCTTCCGAGCTGACTCGCCGCCAGAGTCCGCAGCAAGAGCATCGAGCTCTTCAAGCTTCTGGCGACATTCATCTGAGTCCGGTGCATAAGCAAGGATTTTCTGGTAAGCCGTGCGCGCATCATCCAGCAAACCTTGCTGCAGATAGAACTCAGCTTCCTCCAGGTCAGCCCGAAGGTCGTGGCGCTCTTCCGCAGGACTCTCGTCGCTCCCCCCGGAAAGATCGAAATCGAAATCAAGTTCAAGGCCTGCTTCGGATTCGGCATCATCATTCAGGTTCAACTCAATAGTCGCTTCTTCGCCTGGGGCATGATCCACAAGTTCGAGCGACTCAAGCTCAAGATCCAGCACCTCGTCTTCAACCACATCCTCGGTCACATCATGGGCGGTATCATCAATAATCCCCAGCAGTGAATCGGAAATGGTCTCTTCAACGACGACAACCGGCTCCTCATCCCGTTCGGAAAGGATATCGAGAACCTTATCGCCTTCTCCAGTCAGGGAGTAGATAGAATCGAGGGTCTGAAGGACCTTCTTCTCCTTCGGCATGCGGGTCTTGAGTGTTTCGTAGTAGTACTTGAGCGATTCCAGGCGTCCGGCCTTGCCGAAGGTGTCTTTCCACTCCTCAAGTCCTTCGAGCAAGTCATGAAAGTGTCCACGTGCCATTTGCGTCCTGAACAGCGATTCACGAACATCCAGGTCTGTCGGGTCAAGTTCAAGCAATTTGAGGAAGATGTCCTGAGCCTTTTCATGGTTTTCGGCGTCAGCATAACCACGCCCGATAAGACGCAGCAAGTCCGGCTCGTCAGGCTTCTCTTTCTGAAGGCTTTCGAGGATCGCAACCCCTCTGGCAAACTCACCCTTCTCATAGAGGGCAAGCGCCAATCCCATCTGCAGTTTTTCGTTGTTTGGGTAGAGGGGCAGAAACATCTTGTAGAGACGCAGAATCTTGTCAAAGTCAGCCTTGTTACCCAGAGCTTCCAGAACCTCTTCGAGAAGATCAAAACCGTCATCCGGACGTTCATTTTTGGCGTAGGTTTCTGCCAGCTTGACTTTAATGTTGAGATTGTTTCCATCCAGCCCACTCATTTTTTCGAGAGTCCGGATCTCATCAGCAATCATGCCGTTGCGTGCATAATAATCTGTCAGGTTGCGGTATTCAGCCATTGCATTACCGAGCAGCCCCTGTTTTTCATACAGCTCAGCCAACCTGTTGAAGAGAGAGACCTGACTTGGATCAAGGCGTTGCATCAGCTTATAGATGGCAATCGCCTTGAGATAAAAACCGTTGCTGGCAAAATACTTGGCTACAGACTCGTACTGTTCGTAAGCCTCCGCCGTCTTGTTACTGCGCACGTACAACTCAGCAAGCTTCTGTCGTGAACGCACATCGGCCGGATCGATATCAACAACCTTGGCGTAATCCTTGATTGCTTTGGCTATCTGCTTTTTTTTGAGACTCTTCTGCGCAGATTCAAGTAATTTTTCTTTGCTCGCTGCCAAAAAAAACTCCCACAGGAAGACGTTTTCATTATTTTTCAACCCACTTCTCGAAAAAAAGAAGTGAAATCATACGATAATTTACCTGACGGGGACGAAACGGCCCCGATATTTCGAAGAAAACTATTTTAAGCGTATCACAAAAGAAGTCCTGTGTTAATAATGAATTACCCCTTATTCATATTCTTCAATTTTTGAATTTCTCCCCCGGTCAGCCGACGATAATGCCCCGTCGCCAACATCCCCAGATCGAGGAAAGCAAGCCGAATCCGCTTGAGTCTGACCACAGCCAGATCAACAGCTTCACACATCTTCCGGACCTGCCGGTTGCGCCCCTCGTGAACAGTAATCTCAAACCAGCTGAACTGCCCTGAAAAGCGCACATTTGCAACCTTCGCCGGAGCGGTCAACCGGCCGTCGACATCGACCCCCTGCTCTAGCTGGAGTTTCCGGTCGGCAGTGAGTTCGCCGCGGGCCTTCACCAGGTAGGTCTTGTCGACATGGGAACTGGGATGACTCAACCTGTGCGCCAGGGGCCCGTCATTGGTCAGCAGCAACAGACCTTCTGTATTGAAATCGAGCCTGCCTACCGGGTAGAGTCGCTGTGGTAAGTCCTTGACCAGATCGGTCACCAGCGGACGCCCCTGAGGATCCTTCAGAGTTGAGATATAGCCACGGGGCTTGTTCAGAAGGATCGTTATTATCTCCTCGCCAAAATTCAGTGGCCGGCCGTCAACCTCGATCCGATCCCGACCGGGAGTCGCCTGCTCACCAAGAACTGCAACCTTGCCGTTCAACTTCACACGTCCGTCCTGAATCCAGGTTTCTGCTTTGCGCCGCGAAGCGAGGCCAGCCTGGGCAATCAATTTCTGTATACGTTCTTTCGTCATAATCCTTCCGGCCTCTCCGCCGCAAGCGGGAGGGCTTCCTCCAACTGGGGGTCGAGTGCAGCCAATTCTTTGAGGGTCGGCAGTTCGCTCAGATCCCGCAGGCCAAACAGTTCAAGAAATTGTCGGCTGGTCCCATACATCAGCGGGCGCCCCGGAACATCTTTTTTGCCGAGAATTTTCAGCAGGTTTTTCTCAAGCAGAGTCTTCATAACCCCACCGGAGTCGACTCCCCGCAGATACTCGATCTCCCCGCGAGTTACCGGTTGCCGATAGGCGATGATCGCCAAAGTCTCAAGAGCCGCCTGAGAAAAACGAAAGCTTCTCTCCCTTGCAAGTTTACGCATCTGTTGTGCATATTCAAGTCGGGTCCGGAACTGATAACCTCCGGCAACCTCGGCCAGATAGATTCCCCTCCCCTCCTGCGCATATTCCGCTACCAGGTCATCGAGAACCTCCCTGACCAGACTTCGCGGCTGCTCGAGCAGAATCTGCAAACGGTCGATACTCAGCGGTGTATCCGAAGCAAAGATGTAGGCCTCGAGCAGAGCCCGCAAATCCCTATCCATAACCAAGCGTTGCCTCATCTGTCATGACCACCCCCAACTGCTCCGGTGCAACAGCCGAAGACAGCCAGATATCCCTGAACTCGGCAGTCTGTTCAATATTGATCATGCGCATTTTGACCAGCTCAAGCATCGCCAAAAAGGTTACAACCATCACGTCCCTGCCGGCACCCGCCTGAAAAAACTCACGGAATGCGACACGTTGCTGACGCAGCAGGCGATCTGCAATTCGTCCGACAAACTCGGCAACAGAAAGCGACTCGCGAACAACTTCATGAAAAACCTCGACCGGCCTGTTGTTGAGTAGATGCTGAAAAGCTTCTGCCAGCTGATAGACGCCGATGCTGATCTCGTCGGTTTCTTCGCTTTCAAGTTCCAGCCATTCACCCGCCCGGGCGCTGGCGAAGAACAGGTCCCTGTTCAACTGGGGCAGTTCCTCAAAAACCTCGGCAACCTCTTTATAGCGCTGATATTCGAGAAGCCGCCTGATAAGTTCGGCCCGCGGATCTTCCCCCTCCTCGTCAGCCTCCTCCTCAGCCACAGGCAGAAGCATCCGTGACTTGATATGAATCAGTGTCGCCGCCATGAGCAGAAATTCACTGGCCAGATCAAGATCAAGCTGCTGCATCTGTTCTATGACCTTCAGATATTGATCGGTGATCTCGACAATCTGGATATCGTAGATATCCATTTCATTATCCTTGATCAACTGCAGCAACAGATCGAGTGGACCGCTGAAATTATCGAGGACGACATTGATCCCCATCTACTTCAGTGCCCCAACAGGAAATGCATCGCCTGCTGAACCAGCAGCACCTGATGCCCGGCCAGCAGCTGAACAATGCCGTTGATAATCGGAGCCAACACCAGCGGCCAGAGCCTGGTGAAGAAAACCAGAACGATAATCAGGACAAATCCGAACGGCTCAAGACGACTGACCAGCAAGGCCTGTCGTTTGGGCAGCAGCCCAACCATTACTCGACCACCATCCAGAGGGGGCAGAGGAATCAGATTGAAGACCGCTAGCAGAACATTGATATACAGACTGAAGGCCAGCATCATCCTGACCGGCTGCAGAACCTGCATATAGAGGGACTGATCAAGAATGACCTGATTGAGAAAACCAAGACCATGAAGCAACAGTGCGGAGGCAAACGCAATAAGAAAGTTGGTGACAGGGCCGGCGATGGCAACCCAGACCATGTCACGCCGCGGACGACGGAAGTTGCCCGGATTAACCGGTACCGGCTTGGCCCAACCGAAACCGAAAGCGAACAGTGCCAGCACCCCGACCAGATCCAGATGTTTAAACGGATTCAGGTTCAGACGTCCGAGCAGGCGGGCGGTAGGGTCACCAAAACGCTCTGCAACATAACCATGAGCAACCTCATGCATCATGATCGAAAAAAGCGCCGGAACTAGCATTACGGCAATTTTAGAAACCAGCGTTTCCATGAAATTCCAAAAGAGTATCCAATCGTCCTGGGCCAGTGGAACCCGGGCGATAAGGCGTCAGCAAAAGATCAACCATCGGCAACAGGATAGAGTTTCTCAAGTAAAGCGACTTCTTCTTCACGGCTGTGAACCAATCCGTTCAGGCGCGCATCCTGCAAAGTTCCGAGCATCTCCTGAAATCGCCTTCCGGGTCTGTAACCAAGCGCGATCAGGTCCTGTCCCGAAAGCAATGGGACAATCCTGCGCAACTCGGTGACATAGAGGGAAATCCTCTGCCGCCACTCTTTATCATCGGTGCACGCGACAAGATAAAGGAGAGCTTCAAGATCGAGATCTTTCAGACAGTGATAGATATCACTGTTAAGCAGGACGTTTTTTTTCGACCAGGACCTGAAGTATTTTTGCAGGTCCCGGCAGCGCTGGCGCTGCTGAAGTAGCAACGGAGCGGTCCTGACCGGTATCATCAGCCACTCGACAACCCGCTGCACGGCTTTGTCACTGAGCGAATCGAAAAGGCACAGGAGATAGACCAGCCAGCGCTGATAAGACTCACCAGTAAACAACAGATCAAACCAGCTGCAAGCCTGTTCTGCCCTGCGCAGCAGCTTCCCGTTGTCATCAGAAAAAAACAGTCGCGGATCGATAAATTTCAACAGATCCAGATCCTGCAAGCGCTGCAGTGCGGCGACAACCTCATCTTCATTGAGGATCAGGCGCAATTCCTGAAGGATCCTGGCCCCCCCGACCTTCCTGACCAAGTTCAGACGGACGGCGCTGTGCATCAGCCGTTCTGTCTGGCGCCCGATACGAAAACCGAGTCTCTGCTCGAAACGAACCGCGCGAAACAAGCGGGTCGGATCCTCAACAAAACTCAAGTTATGCAAGATCCGGATCGACCGCTCCTTGAGATCCCGCTGCCCCCCGAAGAAATCGAGCAGTTGACCATAGTTATCCCGATTCAGGGAAATTGTCAAAGTATTGATCGTAAAATCGCGCCGGTAAAGATCGTGCCTGAGCGAGGCATGCTCCACGCGCGGCAGCGCGGCAGGTCTGTCATAATATTCCAGGCGGGCTGAAGCGATGTCGACCTTGAATCCATCCGCCATAATGATAACCGCCGTGGCAAACTTGTCATGCTCGCGCACCCGGCAATCATATTTATCGGCAAAAGCTCGTGCAAATGCGATTCCGTCACCCACGACAACGATATCAATATCGAGGTTCTCCTTGCGCAGCAGCAGGTCGCGCACACAGCCACCAACCAGATAGATACGCACCCCTGCCCTCTCTGCTACCTGACTGAACTGCTGAAGCCGCTCTTTGACCGCCTGCGGCAGCTGAGTCTCAAGCAAGCGTGCTAACCCCTTACGCTTGACCTGAAACCCCGAAAGCCCGGGCTGCCCACCGACCACATCATTCAACTGGCGTTGGCCGAGCAGATGTCGCAACAGGTCGGTGCGAGTCACCACTCCGACGAGCTGCCCCTCTTCAACAATCGGCACGCACCGCTGGTTGTGGGTAATGATCCCCTGCTGCAGTTCAAACACCTGGGCGTCAGGAGTCGCGACCTCAAAGTCGGAATTCATCAGGTCGCCGACCGTCATCTTTGAAAGCCGGTGGTGAGCAGCCTTTTCTGCGACCTGACGGGTCAGGATCCCTGCAACATGTCCATCATGATCGAGAATCGGGAGCGCATTGAAGTTGAACCTGGTCATCAATTCACGGGCCGATTCAATAGCCGCATCGATCGGCAGGCTCTTGGCCGGGCTGGACATCAGAGTGCGCGCAGTATTTTTAGGCTGAACATGGCGGTAGAGGGCCGTCTCCAGCTGTTCGAGCAGTTGGACCAGAGGCAGCTCACGCACCGTTCCAGACGCCGCAAAAGCATGGCCACCACCGCCGAATTCACGGAACAGCTCACCGACATCCAGTTCCGCCAGACGCGAACGGCCAACCAGAAAAATCCGGTCCTCCATGCGCACCGCGACAATCAGGGCGTCGAGATTTTCAATATCCTTGAGCTTGTGAACCAGGGTCGAGATATCACCGACATAGAAGTTGACAGACGCCGAGGCGATGGCAACCTCAACGCCATTGACGATCAGCTTCTGGCAGGACTTGAGTAACAGGTTGAGTAGTTCGATCTGCTCTGAGGTCAATTCGCGGATCAGAAAATCACTGACCGTATTCAGGTTGGCCCCATGCTCTAAAAGGAAAGCGGCGGCCTGGTAATCCTTGACGGTCGTCGACGAGTAGAGCAGATGACCGGTATCCTCATAGAGGCCGAGCATCATCATGGTCGCCTCTTCCGGTGTCGGAACGAGGCCGCGCTGCATGAAGATATGGGTCAGGATCGTCGTTGTCGCCCCGACCTCTTCGATGGCGACCAGATCCCCCTTCAGTGCTTCTCGGGTTTCAGGATGATGGTCATAGATATGCAGCTCGAGATCGTCACGTTCCAACAGCTCGGCAAGCTGGCCGATCCTTGAAGCGTGGCTGACATCGACCAGGATCAGGCGATCGACCTGGGAAAAATCGACATCCCGGACCCGTTTGACATTGTACGCATAGAGTGAACTCTGGAGCAGGAAATCACGCAGCCCCCGCTCCTGCCCCCCCGGGAACACCAGAACAGCGTCCGGGTAAAGCCTTTTGGCAGCAATCATCGAGCCCAGGCAATCAAAATCAGCATTGGCGTGTGTAGCTATCAGATCCATCGATCCCTCAACGACTCCCTGTCAAACCTCCAGAGTCCCGATCAGCTCCTTGATATCTTCGATACCCTGCTCAAGGCAAAAATCTTCCAGACCGGAGACGATCTTCTCCATCGCTGTCGGATCGACGAAATTAGCAGTGCCGACCTGCACGGCTGTGGCACCGACAATGAGGAATTCAAGGGCATCCTCTGCGCAGGCAATGCCGCCGATACCGATAACCGGAATCTTGACGGCCTGCACAACCTGATGGGTCAGGCGCACGGCAATCGGGCGGATCGCCGGCCCCGACAGGCCACCGATGGTATTGGCCAGTCTCGGCTTGCGCTTTCTGATATCGACGGACATGCCGGTAATCGTATTGATCAGGCTCAGGGCATCGGCACCGGCATCCTCAGCGGCCCTGGCCATAACGCGGATATCGGTCACGTTGGGGGTCAACTTGACGATCACCGGCTTGGAGGTCCTCTTACGCACTGCGCTGATAACATCGGTCGCCGATTTCGGATCGGTGCCGAAGACGATTCCGCCATGCTTGACGTTCGGACATGAAATATTCATCTCCAGGCCTGCGACACCCGGAATCCCATCAAGACGGGCGGCAACCTCAGCATACTCCTCAAGGGTATTGCCGAAAAAATTGACGATGACCGGAGCATCAAACGACTCCAGAAACGGCATCTTATGCTTGAGAAATACATCAATACCGACATTCTGCAGACCGATGGCATTAAGCATACCACTGACGGTCTCACAGATCCGTGGTGTCGGATTTCCCGCCTTCGGATTGAGCGAAAGCCCTTTGGTGACAATGGCCCCGAGATTGTTCAGATCGATATAGGGGGCATACTCCTCACCATAGCCAAAGGTCCCCGAAGCGGGCATGACCGGGTTTTTCATCTTGATCCCGCAAAACTCTACAGACAGGTCAGGGCGAGCTATTTTTTCTCTGCGCTTGATCATTTACAGCCTCCGGCTTCAGTATTTTCCTTGGCGACAGCCTTGCCCCAATCGATCAGATGTGACTTGAAAACCGGACCTGTCTTGCAGGTGCAGAGATAACTCGGATTCTCCTCGGAATGCCCCGCCCCCTTGACAACACAGCCGAGACAGGCCCCCACTCCGCAGGCCATCAGTGCCTCGAGGGAGACCTGCAACGGAACCTTGTGAGCCTGACAGATATGATGAACCGCTTCAAGCATCGGCATCGGTCCACAGGCGAAGATCGTCGCCTTCTGCTTTTGGGCCAGCCTTGCTTCAAGGACCTTGGTAACCAGCCCCTGTTCTCCCAGGCTTCCGTCTTCGGTCGACACGTAGGTCTCGACACCAAGCCGCTCGAATTCGGTGACGGTAATGATATCGTCGCGGGTCCGTCCGCCCATCAGCAGCCTGACCTGTGATTTTTCCACCAGGGATTCAGCCAGCATATAGAGTGGCACCAGGCCGATCCCGCCACCGACAAGGATCTTCTCCTCGGAAGGATCACCAGCCTCAAAGCCTCGCCCCAGCGGGCCGAGCAGTTCGACCTGCGCTCCCTGCTGCAACCCCTGCATAATTTCCGTACCGCTGCCAACAACCTTGTAGATAATTTCGACAAACTCCTTCGGCGGCATCGTCTCGCAGTCGGCCGGCATGAAACCGGTACGGAAAATACCAAAAGGACGCCGCAAAAGGGGGGGCATCGAACGCTGGACCCGGAACATGACAAACTGTCCTGGTCTGGATATCTTTGTATAGTCCGGAGCCAGGATCCGCATCCGGAAATAACCCGGCGAGATCTCCTGGTTCGACAGAACAACGGTTTTAAGATTTTTCATGACCTACTCCCAAATCATAACTTTCCATAAATTTTCTGACCATCAGCAGAGCTGCCTCACCGTCAGGATAGTAGCCATCGCGACGCCCTTGCACAGAGAAACCAAGTTGTTCATAAAGAGCAATAGCGGCATGGTTGTCCTCACGCACTTCCAGCCAGGCACTCTGCAGTTCCGCCGCGGAGTAACGTCTGAAAGCGTTCTCCAAAAGCTGAGTGGCCAGGCCGAGGCGCCTGTAATCATTACGCACGGTAATCCTGAGAATCTCCAGTTCACCGACAACCATCCAGGCGCAGAGATATCCTGCAACCTCGTTGTCGACGCTACAGAGGTCAGTGAAGGACACATTATTTTCTAGCTCGTTGTAAAATTGAGCCGCTGACCAGGGATGAGAATAGGACATCTGCTCGATCGCTGCAATGGCCGGAACATCCTGAGCGGTTGCCGCTCTTATGGTGGCATACTTTTTAACCATGTTTTTGGGAACTTCTATAAATTTCGTGCTAGAATAACTGAACCTTTGCCATGGAAATGTTTGCCGAAAATAACATAATTTACCGGCTTGATATAGATAAAGATAACTTTCCCGGATTAATTCATTTTACCTAATTGACATAGATTCTGTGCGATGGTCTAATGCCGTCCATTTTCAGTGGCAAGGAGATCGACATTGAGCAACGACAAACCAATCACTTACAAAGATGCGGGTGTTGATATCGACGCAGGCAATCGCTTCGTTGACATGATTAAACCGCTGGTCAAACAGACATCCAGACCGGAAGTCCTGGCCGACATCGGTGGCTTCGGGGGACTGTTTTCCCTGAACAGCAGCAAGTACAAGAAACCGACCCTGGTCTCCGCGACCGACGGTGTCGGTACCAAGCTGAAGCTCGCCTTCATGCTCGACAAACATGATACCGTAGGCATCGACCTGGTGGCCATGTGCGTCAACGATATCATTGTTCAGGGTGCCGAGCCCTTGTTCTTTCTCGACTACTTTGCCACCGGCAAACTCAGCCCGGAAAAGGCTGTCGATGTCGTCAAAGGCATCACCGACGGCTGCAAACAGGCCGGCTGCGCCCTGCTTGGCGGCGAGACTGCCGAAATGCCCGGCATGTACACCGATGGAGAGTATGATCTGGCCGGATTTGCGGTCGGCGTTGTTGACGACGACAGACTGATCGACGGCTCAACAATCACCAACGGCGACAAGATCATCGGCATTGCCTCTAACGGCCTGCACTCAAACGGCTATTCGCTGGCCCGAAAGATCCTTCTCGAAACCCTGAACCTCGACCTCTCCGCCATCCCGGAAGGGCTCGACAAACCTCTCGGCGAAGAGTTGCTGACTCCAACCAGGATCTACGTCAAAAGCGTGCTCAACCTGATGCGCGATTTCAATATCAAGGGGATCGCTCACATCACCGGTGGTGGAGTGTTGGAAAACATTCCCCGAGTTCTACCAAAGCAGTGCAAAGCCGTCATTGACCGCAACAGTTGGCCAAAACACGTAATCTTTGATCTGATCAGACAGGGGGGCAATATTCCTGAGGAGGAAATGTATAGGACCTTCAACTACGGAATCGGCCTGATCCTGGTTGTCCCAGCTGCAAGCACCGAAGACATCATCAATCGCCTTCACGGCCTGGATGAGAAAGCTTATATCATCGGTGAAATCAGCCACTCCGACGCACCAATGGTCGAACTGATCTAGGGCAGACACCTCGGGAATGAGCATGAAGAAGCTACGCATTGCGGTGCTGGCCTCCGGCGGCGGCACGAACCTGCAATCGATCATCGATAATTGCGAGACCGGCCGGCTCAATGCCGAAATCAGCCTGGTTCTCAGCAACAATCCTGGAGCAGGCGCCCTGAACAGAGCAGAATCGCACGGGCTCCCTGCGCTCTGCATCGATCATCGCAATTTCTCAGAACGCCAGGAATTCGACCGGGCGGTGGTTACCGCACTTCAAGAGGCCGGTACGGAGCTTGTCGTACTGGCCGGCTTCATGCGCATCATTTCCGACATGTTCCTGAAGGCCTTTCCGCAGCGAATCATCAACATCCATCCGTCGCTGCTTCCGGCTTTTCCCGGGCTCCATGTCCACCGCAAAGCGTTGGAATATGGTGCCCGCTTCTCCGGTTGTACGGTCCATTTCGTTGACGGAGGAGTTGACAGCGGTCCGATCATCTGCCAGGCCGTCGTTCCCGTTTTACAGGACGACAGCGAAGAAACCCTGGCAGCCAGGATCCTGGTTCAGGAACATATTATCTATTCACAGGCCATCCAGTGGTTTGCCGAGAACAGAATAGCCATTGAAGGTCGCAAAGTCGTCATCCTAGATACACCAGCCGAGTCAGCTGCCTTGACCAATCCGCCAGCGTGCCGGAACCTATCATGTTGAAGAACTGCTCCGTTCTGGTCAGCGGCTGTCTTCTCGGCCTAAAGACCCGCTACGACGCGACAGACAACTACTCACAGACGGTCATCGACTTTCTCAAAAGCAACAACCTGACACCGATCCCCGTCTGCCCAGAGCAACTTGCCGGCTTCACAACTCCACGGCCGAAATGCTGGTTTTCCTGCGGCAATGGAAAAGACGCCATCGCAGGCCAGGGAAAACTGATCAGCGAAGAAGGCAAAAATGTCACCGAAGCCTTTATCATGGGAGCCCATGAGACACTGAAAGTGGCTCGACTGACCGGCTGCAGACATGCGATCCTGCAACAACGCAGCCCGTCTTGCGGCACACTCAGAATCTACCTGAACCAACAACTGACCGAAGGGATGGGCGTCACTGCGGCCCTGCTTGAAAGCGAAGGCCTGACCCTCATCGGCGATGATCAATTAAACGCTATCATGTAATTATTTCAGAATATTCCGCAAAATGTTTGCATCAACACGTCAAATGTGCTAGTAATGCGCGTTCGAAACTTACAGGAGGAATGAGCAATGTCCAAGCAATGTGAAATCTGTGGAAAAAAACCTGTGACCGGCAACAATGTCAGCCACGCTCATAATAAGACCAGAACCATCTGGAGCCCGAACCTGCAAAAAGTTCGTGCACGCCACAACGGATCTATCAAGACCATGAAGGTTTGCACCCGCTGCATTCGTGCCAACAAGGTTGAAAAAGTCGTCTGAGCCACAGCAGACAGCGAGAATTTAACAAAAAGGGATGACCGTTAGCGGCCATCCCTTTTTGTCGTCCCGATGTAAAGCTCCCTCTTTTAGGGCCACCGATTCATAGAGTTTCCCGGTGATCTATTGCGCTTCCAAATATTCTTTTGGCGTCAGCTTCCCCAGTGAATCATGGGGCCTGATTTCGTTGTATTCGATAATCCATTTATCGGTGACTTCGCGAACCTCAGACAAACGATGAAAAACGTAATAACCCAGAATCTCATCACGAAAGGTTCGGTTGAAGCGTTCGATGTATGAATTCTGAGTTGGCTTGCCGGGCTTGATGAATTCTAGCTCGACATTGTTGTCTTCAGCCCAGGCCGACAGTTTCAGCGAAATAAATTCTGGACCGTTATCCATGCGTAGCTTTGCCGGATAGCCTCGCCAGGAAACGATCCGCTCCAGCGTGCGAATGACCCGCTCTGCAGGCAAATTTAAGTCGACTTCGATCGCTAGGGCCTCGCGGTTGAAGTCGTCGATCACGTTAAAGGTCCGAAATCGACGCCCACACCAAAGGGCATCACTCATAAAATCTATGGACCAACAGTGGTTGGCCTGAGCAGACACCGACAGGGGCTGTGGATTACGAATCGGCAATCGCTTCTTGCCCTTACGGCGAAAGTTCAGCTTCAAATGGCAATAAACACGATGGACACACTTGTGGTTCCATCTGTGCCCCCGCCGACGAATAAGATCAAAAAGCTTGCTAAACCCATAGCGAGGGTATTTTTCGGCAAGTTCCTGAAGTAGCTCGATAACCAGCTGATCCTTGTTGGGCTTCGGCCGATAACTATAGACCGATCTACTCAAGGATAATGCATTGCAGGCAGCTCGCTGGCTCAAGCGATGCCGCTGTCTGGCGTAATCGACCAGTTCACGCTTCTCCGTCGGCGTCAGAGCTTTTTTTCGATGATATCTTTCAGCGCTCTGTTTTCGAGGCTGAGATCGGCAAACATCTGTTTGAGCTTGCGGTTCTCTTCTTCGACTTCTTTGAGGCGCTTGATATCGGAGGCTTCCATGCCGCCGTATTTTGATTTCCAGTTGTAGTAGGTCGCATCGGAAATGCCGTGTTCACGGCAAACATCTTTAACGGTTCGACCGGCTTCAACTTCTTTGAGAATCTTGACGATCTGCGTTTCTTTGAATCGAGTTTTCCGCACTGGTGTGCCCTCCCTTGACTGATCGAGTATGCGGGAAAACTCTAAAAATTGCTGGCCCTATTTTAAGGGATGGTTACACCGATATCACGCAGCACCAAAACTACCCAAGATAAGCAATCAGCTCAATCTCAACCAACGCCCCTTTGGGCAGGGCCGCAACCTGTACCGTCGCGCGTGCCGGAGCGGGTTTCCTGAAATACTCGGCATAGATGGCATTGACCACATTGAAGTGGGCAAGATCGGCAAGAAATATTGTAGTTTTGGCAACCGCCGAAAAATCCTTGCCCGCAGCCGCAAGAACCGCCTGAAGGTTCATCAGCACCTGTCTGGTCTGCTCGCCGATCCCTCCAGCCGCCAACTCCCCGGTCTTTGGGTCGAGCGGTATCTGCCCGGAACAGAACAGGTAATCACCCGCCCTCACCGCCTGAGAGTAGGGACCAATCGCCGCAGGTGCCGCTTCCGTCGCAATTTCATAGATCGCCATAGTTCATCCTCTCACTCAATTAGCTGCCATGCGGAAACTCCGGAGGACAACGTGTAGGTTTTCAGATCGAAAACGAGAATTTTTTCGCGGTGGCAAGGAAATCAAGAGAGTATGCGGAGGCGCAGTACTTTACGCCGCACAAATAAGCCCACAGATTGACACCACCACGGCGGAAAAGGGTCGCTTTCGGATAAAAACTAATTACGCACCCGGTCGACCCGGATGACCCCTTTAACTTTCTTGATTTCCCGTATGACCCTGTTCAGATGCTCGAGGTTCTCAACATCCACCTCAAACAGGTTTGTCCCCTTCTTGTCTCCACTTGAATGGACCGTGGCGCTGGCGATATTGGCATCGGCATTACTGATCGCCCCCGAGATACCGACCAGCATTCCCTTCTGATCCGCGCAGACAACCTGAATCTTAACCGGCCTTGAGGTTTTTTTCTGCATATCCCAGGAGACATCGACACGTCGGTCAGGATCGCTGGCCAACACCTGAGGACAGTTTACCGCATGCACCGTCAGCCCTCGTCCGCGGGTGATAAAACCAGTGACAGGCTCACCAGGCAGAGGATTACAGCAATTGGCGAAACGAACCATGACATTGTCGATGCCGCCGATCAGAATGGCGCTCTGACTCTTCTTGCGCCCGAACTTCTCGAGCACCTTTCCAAAGGTGCCGCTTTTAGCCGACTGCACCTTCATCTCTTCACGTGGAAGCACATGAGAAACAATCTGCCCGGCCGAAAGCTTTCCGTAGCCGACTGCGGCAAAAAGGTCTTCCCCCTGAACGAATCCAAGTTCAGAAACAGCCTGATCAAACGAGGCCAGAGCCATGGCTCGCTTCAAACCATACTGATGCTTGCGCAATTCTTTTTCGACCAGTTCCCGGCCAATCTCAATACTCTTCTCGCGCTGTTCTGCCTTGATGAGCTGGCGAATCTTGTTACGTGCCTTGGACGTCTTGACAAAAGACAGCCAGTCCTTGCTCGGTTTCTGAGATGCCGAGGTCAGAACCTCGACGATGTCGCCGTTCTTCAGTTCCGTCCTGAGCGGGCAGAGCTTACCATTGATCCGCGCACCGACACACTGCCGCCCCAGCTCGGTATGAATCGCGTAGGCAAAGTCGACGGGTGACGAGCCGCTCGGCAGTTCCTTGACATCACCACCGGGGGTAAAGACGTAGACCTCTTCGGGAAACAGGTCGATGGTCGAGGACATATCGTTGCCCCCGGAACTGACATCCTGCTGCCACTCCATGACCTGACGTAGCCAATTGAAGCGCTGATCGTCCCTGCCACTGACCGTAACAGGTCCCCCCTCCTTGTATTTCCAGTGAGCGGCAACCCCCTCTTCGGCGATCCTATGCATCTCAAAGGTCCGGATCTGAACCTCTATCGGCTCGCCAAAGGGTCCAATGACAGTCGTATGCAGCGACTGGTACATATTCGCCT
This sequence comes from Geopsychrobacteraceae bacterium, assembly GCA_963677215.1. GTDB lineage: Bacteria > Desulfobacterota > Desulfuromonadia > Desulfuromonadales > Geopsychrobacteraceae. The sequence goes on along the minus strand of OY781919.1, from coordinate 2,796,399 downwards.
TGGGCATGGCGATGTAGTCCTTGAAGCGTCCCGGGATCGGTTTCCATCTGGCATGCACGAGACCAAGCACCTCGTAGCACTCACGCACCGAATCAACCAGGACCCGAAACGCCATGAGGTCATAAATTTCATCAAGGCTAGATCCGGTTCGCTCCATCTTGCGAAAGACCGAGTAAAAGTGCTTGTAACGGCCCGTCACATCACCCTGAAGCTGATTTTCCGACAACAGCTCCTGAATCTGCTGAATAACCTTACCGACATACTCGCTGCGCTCTTCGCGCCTGGCCGTGATGCGCCCAGCAAGCTCCGCGTACTTCTCCGGCTCCAGGACCTCCAGGGAAAGATCTTCAAGCTCGCTCTTCAGCCAGCTCAAACCGAGACGATTTGCCAGCGGCGCATAGATCTCCAGGGTTTCCCTGGAAAATGGACCCCTCTTCTCTTCATCAAGAGTCACAATAGCCCGCATTTCACTTAAGCGATCCGCAAGGTGGACAAGAATGACGCGCAGATCACGCGCCATGGCGACAAACATCTTGCGGAAGCTTTCGACCTGCTGGCGATTGCTCTGACGATAAGGAATACTACGGATCTTGTTCCCCGTCTCGATCAGGTGCAGCACATCGGCGCCAAACTCAGCAGAGATCTGCTCAGCTGGCATACCGAAACCTATCGCTTCGTGCAAAAGCCCGACAATGATTGTTGAGGTATCGACTTTCAGGCGCGCCAGAATCGACGCAACTTCAAGGGCATGAGCGATACGCGATCTGCCGGCCTCAGAAGACCAAGAAAGATACTCAGTACAGAGTTCTTCAGCCTTACGCAACAGGTCGCTCTCATGAGCAGTGAGTTGAGAACCTATCTCATCGTGAATCGAATTGACTGTCATCATGATGGGCCGGGTACGCTCCCGGGATCAATTACCGCAGTCAGCAAAACAAGCTGCCGACTGCGGAATATTGGAGATGAAAAACTTAACGGCGGCGTTGCGGGATTTCAAAGCCGACCTTGTCCGCTGCAATTTCACGCAGGGCGACAACAACCTTCTTGTTTCCGGCCTTATTATCGATCAGCGGTTCAGCGCCCTTATAGAGCTGCTTGGAACGTTTTGCGGCGACCATCGCCAGCAGAAAACGATTGGGAATAACTTCCAGACAATCTTCAACTGTAACACGAGCCATACACTATTCTCCTTCTGTAAAATTCTGCAAAATCCTGCGGGAACGTGAGGTACGACAACGCTCCGCGACAATAATAGATTTTATCTCTTCCAAAGCAACCTGAAAATCATCGTTGATGATCAGATAATCATACCAGGAGGCCTCCTCGATCTCACCCCTGGCATTGTCCAGTCGGCGGACAATGACCTCTTCGCTGTCAGTACCACGCCCATAGAGCCGTTTTCTTAAAGTAGCATAATCTGGAGGCAGAATAAATATAAAGACGGCTTTCTGATAATTTCTCTTCAGCTGGGCCGCCCCCTGACAGTCAATGTCGAGCAGCAGATCGACGCCAGTGGCTTCGGCGTCCTCCAGAGTCGATAACGCAGTCCCGTAAAGATTGCCGTGCACTTCGGCCCATTCGGCAAACTGACTACACAGAACCATCTCACGAAAGGTCTGCTGAGCAACAAAATGGTAGTCGATCCCATCGGTTTCACCGTCCCGGATCGATCGAGTCGCATAGGAGACCGACTGCTTCAGATTATCAACCTTGGCTATCAGTTCCCGACACAGAGACGTCTTACCTGCTCCGGAAGGGGCGGAAACAACGAAAATCACTCCGTCTCTCTGACCCGACTTACTCAATGTTCTGTACCTGTTCCCTGATTTTTTCCAACTCGGATTTGAGCGTCACAACCTGCCTGGTCAAAGCTGCGTCATTCGATTTTGAGCCCATAGTATTGGCCTCACGGTTCAATTCCTGAACCAGAAAATCGAGCTGGCGACCGACTGGCTCTTCCTGCAACATCAGCTCCCGAAACTGTTTCAGATGGCTGTCAAAGCGAGTCAGCTCCTCGCTGATATCACAGCGATCGGCAAAGATAGCAACTTCCTGGGCAATTCGCTGCGGATCGCCGCCATTGTCATAGAGGCGATTCAGGCGCTCTTGCAGTTTCAACTGCCACTCCTTTGGCACTTCCGGGGCCCGTTCACGGACACCTCCCAGTAGCTCAACCAGGACATCGAGACGCGCTTCAATATCCTGAGCTGTCGCCGCTCCTTCCTTGACACGCATCTCCAGAACAGCTTCCAGCGCACGGTCCAGAGCGTTCATCAGGCAGCCAACCAGGTCTTCAGCAGAAAACTCCGCCTCCTTAACAACCAGAACATCCCTCTGCGAGGCCAGGAACTCAAGGCTCAGGTCTCCAGCCAGACCACTGATCGCTTTAAGGTTTTCAAATACCTCCAGATAGGCAGAAACCATTTTTTCATCAACACTGGGCTTGGCTACCAGCTGTGAGCCATTATCCTGGCTGATGAAGATATCGATCTTGCCTCGCTTGAGAGCAGCAGCAACACGTTTCTTAATGTCATTCTCATAAGCCACCAGCAGCCTTGGCGACTTGACCGTAACATCGCCATAGCGATGATTCACGGTCTTGATTTCGACAGAAAAAGACAGGCCCTCTGCCGCAGCCTGCCCACGTCCGTAACCGGTCATACTTTTAATCATGATGCAGTTCTTCCTTTAGCTTAATCGATCCCGTAATAGGTCTTATACCACTTGATAAATTGATCTACCCCCTGCTCCACCGTCGTCTCTGGCCTGAAGCCGACATCCTCGATCAACGCATCGACATTCGCATAGGTTGCCGGAACATCGCCAAGCTGAATAGGCAGCATATTCTTATCCGCCTTGATGCCCAGTTTATCCTCAATGACCTCGATAAGATGCATCAGCTCAACAGGGTTGTTATTGCCGATATTATACAGCCGATAAGGTGCTGCACTAGTGCCGGGATCAGGTTTGTCACCCGACCATGCCGGATTAGAAGGAGCGACATGATCCAGTGTCCGTACAACGCCTTCGACTATATCATCAATATAGGTAAAATCACGCTTCATTTTGCCGTAGTTGAAAACATCAATCGGCTCGCCTGCCAGAATCGCCTTGGTAAAAAGAAACATCGCCATATCCGGACGGCCCCAAGGGCCATAGACGGTAAAAAAGCGCAGGCCGGTCGTCGGCAGTCCATAGAGATGGCTGTAGGTATGCGCCATCAGTTCATTCGACTTCTTGCTCGCTGCATAGAGAGATACGGGATGATCAACATTGTCATGAACCGAAAACGGCATCGCGGTATTAGCGCCATAGACAGACGACGACGAAGCGTAAACCAGATGCTCAACGCCATTATGCCGACACCCCTCGAGGATATTGATAAATCCTTGAATATTGCTGTCGATATAAGCGTAAGGATTGATCAGTGAATAGCGCACCCCGGCCTGTGCCGCCAGATTGACGACCCGGTCAAACTTTTCATCTGCAAACAGCGATGCGATCCCATTCCTATCCGCAAGGTCGCCTTTGACAAAGCAAAAGCCGCTTTTATCTTCCAACTGCTGCAATCGCGCATGCTTCAATGTTACATCGTAATAGTCATTGAGGTTGTCAAAGCCAACGACTTCATCGCCACGCTGCAAAAGATATTTCGACAGATGAAAGCCGATAAAACCTGCGGCACCGGTGACCAATATTTTCATTTATTCCTCGCTACGGATAATGTGACAAACATTCACTCTGTGCTCACTTTTTCTATATTACCCATTTTACACGTACCAAGTGGTTACGCATTTGACTTCAAAACGCAAGACCTTTTCTCTGTAGCGAATAAGGGCTGATCAGTTCTGATAGTAAATCCTTCACAGCCCCAACCCCACACCGCTACGATTATAATCAAAAAGAAGTTCTTGATTGAGCCTGATCAAGACTATTGGAAAGGTTTTGCCTCTGACTTCCATCCGATTTGATCAGATCGTATCAGCGACTAAAACGCATTTCACAGCTCTATTTCCGCTCGTTTGAGATAAAAAACGGGAGAGCAGGCAATCAACCCACTCTCCCGCTCAATCTACCAAGGGGGCAAAAAAATAACTAGTTACTTTTTCTTCACATCCTCGACAGTCACCTGATCCCTCAACTTGGCCAGCGACTTCTCTCCGATCCCCTTGACGTTGGACAACTCATCAACCGATTTAAATTTATGCTGCGTACGATACTCGACAATTTTCTGAGCCGTTTTTTCTCCGATACCACTTAACTGGGTCAACTCAGCGACACCGGCAGTATTCAGATTGATTTTACCTGCAGCAAAACCATAGACAGGAACAAACATGACAGTCAACAGCAGAACAGAATACAACACGACCTTTTTCAACGTTTTCATTTGATTCTCCCTTCGATATTAGATATCGTACCGAGCCCCCCCAGAGATCTAATGAATATATCACAACACACTTAAATTACAACGAAGAGAAGAGAAAACGGATGATCAATACGAATGGAAAATTAACGAAAAGAACGACTTTTATCCAACTTTCCTTAATAAGATGTTGATCAGCATGCAAAAATGACCCACTTACGGGGATAATCGGCGTCCAAAATTGACCCACCTCAGCATTGTCCTCCAAGCTCTCTGAAATTTCAGAGAGAGGAGCTTTTTGCAGGAGATGCTGACCGTGGAAACCATTGCTAAAATCCGACGTGCCTACCACCGGGACAAGAAGCCGTTAAGGCAGATCGCCCGGGAGATGAACCTGTCCCGCAATACCGTTCGTAAGATCATCCGTTCCGAGAAGACAGAGCAGTACTACGAACGCAAAACCCAGCCGCGCCCGAAGCTGGAGCCGTTTAAAGATCAGCTGATCGCCGCCCTGAAAGAGGATCAGGAGAAGCCGACGAAGCAGCGACGTACGGCTTTGCTGCTGTTCGAGATGTTGCAGCACGCTGGCTTTGAGGGCGGATATGACACGGTGCGGCGATTCGTCAAGTCTTGGCGCGATGAGGGCTCTCAGGCTAAAGCCTACATTCCACTGGCTTTTGCTCCGGGCGAAGCGTTTCAGTTCGACTGGGGCTATGAGCAGATCGAGCTGGGAGGAGCGAACGTCAAGATCAAGGTGGCCCACTTCCGTCTTTGCCATAGCCGTGCGCCCTTTTGCGTGGCCTATATGCGCGAGACCCTGGAGATGATTCTTGATGCCCATGTCCAGGCGTTCTCGTTCTATGGCGGCGTCTGCCGCAAGGGAATCTACGACAATCTGAAGACGGTGGTCAGCAAAGTGCTGGTCGGCAAAAATCGGATCTTCAATCGCCGTTTTCAGACTCTGGCATCCCACTACCTGTTCGAGCCGGTCGCTTGCACGCCCGCCGCAGGCTGGGAGAAGGGACAGGTTGAACGACAGGTCGGAGTTGTCCGTCAGCGCCTGTTCGGCAAGCGGCGCAAGTTTGCCGATCTGGAGGAATTGAACCAGTGGCTACGGGATGAGTGCAGGATGTTGGCGGCGACGACAAGACATCCCGATGATCCGGAACGGACAGTGGCCGAGGTCGCCGAGCAGGAACGCGAATCGCTGGTTCATACTCCGGTCTCCTTCGATGCTCATCGGGAGAGCACGGCCAGAGTTGCACCGACCTCACTGGTCACCTTCGACCGCAACCGCTACAGCGTTGAAGCCTTCTACGTCGGCAAGATCGTTACAGTGCGCGCCTATGTCGACCGAATCTCATTCCTTTACGACGGAAAGCTGATCGGCCTGCATAGCAGACAGTACGGCCGTGATAAGACAATCTACATCCCCTGGCACTATCTCGATATCCTCAAGCAGAAGCCGGGTGCGCTGCGCAACGGAGCACCGTTTCGCAACTGGGACCTGCCGCAATCCCTGCAGAAGGCACAGGAACGCCTGGGACGCATCGATGATGGAGACCGGCAATTCGTCGGCATCCTTGCGGCTATCCCGCGTTATGGGATTAATGCCGTCGAGCAAGCCTGCAAGGAAGCTCTGCTGGCCAGAACCATTAGCCGTGACCTGGTGCTGAATATCCTGTCACGAGTAGAGGACCCGCAGACTGAGACAAGTAGCCTGGCGCCGGCTCATCTGCCGCAATTGAACCTGTCCCCGACCGCTGACTGCGAACGCTACAACCGCCTTCTCTCAGGAGGTCGCCGTGCTTCGTGACCAACTGCTGACGTCCTTGAAAGAGCTCAAACTGCACGGCATGCGCAGCGTCCTTGATGAGGTGCTGGTCAACGGCACCCGGCAGAAGAGCATTCCAGAGAGAATCCTTCTGGAGCTGCTTCAGGCGGAACAGGCTGAACGCAAGATGCGCAGTATCCGCTATCGAATGGTGCAGGCAAAGTTCCCTGTCGCCAAGGATCTGGATCAATTCGACTTCAACATTTCTCCGGTCAATGAAACTCAGGTCAGAACTTTGTACGAAGGACAGTTCCTGGAGGATCAGTGTAACGTCATTCTCGTTGGCGGGACTGGAACAGGCAAAACCCATCTGGCGATAGCCATCGCCAGGAAGATCGTTCGTAGCGGCAAGCGCTGCCGCTACTTCAACCTGGTTGATCTGGTCAATCAACTGGAGCAGGAGAAGCTGAGCGGCCAAGGCGGAAAGCTCGCTACCAGTCTGGCAAGGCTCGATCTGGTCGTTCTCGACGAGCTCGGCTACCTGCCGTTCTCTAAGAGCGGCGGCCAACTGCTGTTTCACCTGATCTCAAAGCTCTACGAGCAGACCTCTCTGCTGATCACAACCAACCTGACCTTCGGTGAATGGCCACAGATCTTCGGCGACGGCAAGATGACAACAGCACTGCTCGACCGGGTAACACACCACTGTGAGATTATCGAAACGGGGAATGATAGCTGGAGAATCAGAACCAGGAATAACGACCAGAATTAACCCGCTGGGGTGGGTCAAAATTGGACGCCGATGGTGGGTCAATTTTCAATGCTGATTGACAATAAGATACGATTGACTCTCGATAACAACTTATCGGCACGAAGATTATTTGAACGCCGATTATACCATTTGCAATATTCCCGAAGCGAGATCCGCGCCTTACCACCGATACCATCTATTACAACGAAGCGCTCCCCAACCTCATCCCAGACAAGATTCTTGGTGCCCAAATCGCGAACAATAACCCCTGACCCTCTGATCCAATCCAGAAATTCGTCAAGAGCAGCCTGATGGATAGACGAAAACTCCCCACTACTTAACAGATCTGAAAGACTCCTTGCCGGATCACCATTTCTTCTTGCAACTTTTTTGACAACAAGGCCAAGACCAAGATCAGTGTCAACAACTCCAACGATTTTCTGAATAAATATGTGTTTATCATTCCACTCGCGAACAGATAAATGCTCCGTGAACTCCTTCAAAACCGCAGAGTAACGCGGAAGCCTCCTGAGTTTAGTAAAAATTGGATTGTCATTGCGAATTTTTACAAAATAATCTTCATGCCAAATCTTAATCAGCAGATTTGGTGAATGGGGATGTTGATAGACACTTTTCTCACTACCAGAAGCAAGAGGCAGCGTATCTTTCAACAGGCAATCGAAACGTTCGTTCATAACCAAGGTCTAAAGGCATCAACTAAAAAGTTTAATTAACTAAAAATCGAAAAACTCAGCGCTGGAAAACGCATTCGCTGCAGCATCCTTGGAAGAAAGTACAGGCATAACTCCACAATCCGGCCAATCAATATTCAGATCGCGATCATTCCAGGCAATTGACCGCTCATACTCTGGTGCGTAGTAGTCTGTGGTCTTATACAAAAATTCTGCATAATCAGACAGAACCAAGAAGCCGTGAGCAAACCCCGCAGGCACCCAGAACTGACGTTTATTATCAGCGGAGAGACGGACTCCAACCCACTTCCCAAAGGTTTCAGATGTTTTTCTAAGATCGACTGCAACATCATAAACCTCCCCCACCACACAGCGCACTAGCTTCCCTTGCGGCTGCTGTATCTGGTAGTGCAATCCACGCAATACACCACGACTTGAACGCGAGTGATTATCCTGAACAAAGCTGACATCAACCCCTGTTGATTCTTGCCATTGACGCAGGTTGAAGCTCTCATAAAAAAAACCGCGATCATCTCCAAATACCTTAGGTTCGATAATTTTCACCTCAGGGATGTACATATCAATAACATTCATTCAAGACCTCGCTAGCGCGAACAAATAAGTAGATATATAAGACTCTTAAGAATCACAGCAATAAGAACCATAAACGACTAAAATATCAGATTAAGTAGCCAAACATCGATCCAGACCACCGGATTTATCTACACTAACAAATCACAAATAATCCTCAAGAAACTTAGACAAATAAGGCTTAACAACCTCAGCACCATATTTCGACAAATGATTATAATCGTAATAGAAAGAATGTTTATCAATTCCTACCGTACATTTTTCATTATCACAAAATGAGTCATCGACATTCAATATTTTAACCGCAGGGTCTTTGCTATACTTGCTGAAGACACTTCTATTGAATTCCTGAATTTTAAGATGCTTGCTATAATCTACAGACAAACCCTTCAGAGCTTCGTTGCCGACAAAGCTTCTTGATAATGCATAATAAATATCCGTTGGCGTTTTATCCTGTTGAGGAACTTGCAACAAAACAACAACCTTTGCGCCTATTTCCTCATATCTACTGATTGTATTCGACAGAGCGCCTTCAAAAACCTCACGAGATGAGTCGACAGAAAATTTACTATGATCAGCATCTATCAGAAAAAAGGATCTTTTGGGCTTGTCATAATCACCATCTGTGTAAAGGCTCCACCTTGCTACAAGAACGACGTTTGCAATATTATTACTCTTCACATATTCAAACTGTTTAGCAGCAAGATCTTCACAAAACCCAGGACTGAAATTTCCTTTGCCAACATCAACTCCAAGCAGAGGAGGACAACCTCCCGCCCCCATATGCACAACAGAAAACCCCTGTTCCTTACCTATCTCATCAAAAACAGGAGCAAGAACCCCAGAATGACTATCTCCAAAGAATGCAATCTGTGGTGCACCAACAACTTCACTTGCCCCAGTCACAACAGGCGTAGAAGCATTTATCCCCTTCTCCGATGCACTATTAACACGCTTTCCCTTAGCCGGAGACGCAAGCGATTCAGCTATTTCAGCATCCAGTTTAAACCTGTCAGAAAATCCATCAGATTCTCGCCCGTAAAATCCGACAGCCGTAAACATAACAATCCCTATCAAAGAAAAGGAAAATACAAATCGGCGTCCCATCAGGTTTTTGTCTCTAAAAGGACGCTCAACAAAACGCCAACTAAAGAAAGCAAACAGAAGAGACAACAAGGCAAGAAAAAGAAACCATGAGGTGGACAGTGATTCCAAACTCATATGACGTGCATATGCAAAAAATGGCTGATGCCACAGATACGCACTATAACTGATCAACCCCACGCCGACAAAAACCCTGGTACATAGCAAACGTCCAACCAGAGTAAACGGAGAGGAAAATACGATAATTGCTGCCGCCCCCAATGTTGGCACTAAAGCATAAAAACCGGGAAACGGAATCGACTTGTCGAAAAAGAAAATTGAAACGAGCAACATACAGAACCCAGCCAAGGACATCACCTCAGCAAGAGCTCTCTTCTGTGTCAGGCGCTTAAAATGCTCTGGACGACTCAGAACAAAATAAGCAATCAAAGCGCCAACAATAAGCTCCCAAATACGTGACCCAAGGAAATAAAAGGCGGCATTTGCATTTTCATAACAGGTAATCTGGGCATAAGCCAAGCTTCCCACACCCAAAAGAAGAAGAACAGGAAGCACTGATCTGCGATTGATTTTCCAAACTAACCACAACAAGACTGGGAAAAACACGTAGTACTGCTCTTCGACCGCTAGGCTCCATGTATGGAGTAACGGTTTCAAATCCGAAGCAGTTGAAAAGTAACCACTATCTTTGTAAAAAAATAAATTAGATCTGAAAGTTGATACATATTGAACGCTCTTACTAAAGCTCCGGAATTCACTCGGCACAAGCCAAAACCAGGCCATAACCCCGCAAAAAATCAACACAACAAACAACGCCGGCAAAATCCGTCTTGCTCTTCTCTCATAAAATCTCAATATTGAAAACTTTTGACATTCCAGCTCAGAAAGAAGAATCATTGTAATCAGATAGCCACTGATAACAAAAAAAACATCAACACCGACAAAGCCACCTTTAAATATCTCTACTCCAGCGTGAAACAATATAACCGGAACTACAGCTAAGGCACGTAAGCCATCTATTTCTCTACGATACTCCAAAAAAATCCTCCGTCTACGATCTTACAATCTTACTGCAGTATATACCGCTCCAAGTAACATGCCTTAAAAGACTGCATCTAACGAGGCTCCGCATATGAAAGAAGACGCTCCTCATTCACAAACCGCTCAACCCATTCTTCAATAACAACATCCGGCTTGCTCTCTTCCAGCAAACGTTTGATTGGAGTTTCTTCGCTCCATTCAGTCCAGACATATCGCGAGAAGCTAAAACTTTCAGACAAAAAAGGAATCAATGCTTCAGAAAAGGAATCCCTAAAAACCAGGAGCCGTGGAAGATTACTGCCTTCCAATTGCATCGAAACATCCCTTGGAGGGCCCGGCAAATCAAATTTCTTTCTCGCATTAATATGATTGGGTACAACCAGAGGCACAATCTCACTCACCTCACGCTGAGCACCAAGCATCATTGCCAAATCACCGCCATGACTCGAAATGAAAGAGAGATTAATCTCCTGGTCTGACAATGCATGTCCGGCAAATGAAGAACCAAGATGTGCTATTATCTCACGGTACCCGATAAAGGCTCCCATTGAATTCCAATGCGTATCAGTTGGATGATACAGCAGGACATCACTTCCTTTATTGCTGAGCAACGCATCCCTTAAATCGAGAATATTCAGATCCGTCCTGTCTTTTAAATAAGACATCAACTGATCCAGAGGGGTTTGGGGCGAAACCTTCGTCATCCAGTCAGGCAAATATTCCGGATAAATGCTCGATTTGTTAGGAGCGACAACAAAAAGATAGTCGACCCCGACGGATTTCAGGTATTCTTGTTTTTTAGTAAGAATTTCAGCCCATCTCCTCAAATGCTCAGGAGTAAAACTGTTCAGCCCCCGGTAATCTTCAACACTGTCATTTCCGGTAAAGAACAACCATTCATCTTTTCCAGACAAAACCTTTGCTTTTTTTTCTTTAATTCCAAAGACCTTCCGCTTGTATTTACCATTTAATTTAATCAAATAGTTCCTGAAACCAAAATGATCATCAAAATAGCTTTCAAATTCCTCTGGATAGTCCGCAATCCTATGTAGGTCAAACTCAGGGAAATCAGCCAACTTACGATTTTCGACAAGATCAGTTTTAGGATTCACATCAGGAAATACAAGCCCCACTAATGGGGCAAGCAATAATAAAAAAACAATATAAAATATCACATTATTCGTTTTCATAAAAACGACCTGTCAAAATCTAAAATATATAAATGGATTATAGGATCCACTTGAAATGCTCATAACAGAAAGAAGCATGAAAATAAGGGCTATTGAGGCCTTAGAAAACGCATGCAACAAAACATAAAACCCTTGCTTGCGGCCAATAATTCTGACATGCGTTGTTTTCAGCTGCATACTCAAAAAACTATACAATGGGCAAGAAAGAACAATTCCAGCAACAAGTGTGAAGACAACATCATTGGATGCATACATTGAAAGCTGATAAACCTGACCGTCTCCTGAAGCAAAGCCTAACATACTGGTCAAAAACGCTCTAGCCTGCTCCAGAGTTTCAGTTCTGAACAGGACCCATCCAATCAGAACCATCAGCAAAACGTAAATATGGCGCAATGGATTTGGTAATTTCTCGACAAAGCGCAATATGCCGGAACGTTCCAGAGCCAGAAACGATCCATGAAAAAGCCCCCAAAGGATAAAATTCCAAGAAGCACCATGCCACATGCCACAAAGAAAAAACACGAAAAACAGATTAAAATAAACCCGCAACAAAGAAACGCGATTACCTCCCAGAGGAATATAGAGGTAGTCCCTGAACCAGGTAGAAAGAGACATGTGCCAACGTCGCCAGAATTCCTGAACTGACTTTGAAATATAGGGATAATTGAAATTTTCTGGAAATGTAAAGCCGAGCATACGACCAAGACCAATAGCCATATCCGAGTAGCCTGAAAAATCGAAATAAATCTGCACAGCGTAACAAACTATTCCGAACCAAGCCAGTGAAGGGGTTAAATCAGAGGGAGGAATAGCAAAAATTTTATCTGCAGGAAGGGCAACTGTATTAGCGATAAGAACTTTCTTAGATAAGCCAAATACGAATCTCAAACAGCCCGATGAAATATTATCAAGAGTGACCTTTCGATCAAACAGCTCGGCGGCGACATCACGGTATCTAACAATTGGTCCGGCAACAAGCTGAGGAAACATACTAACAAAACATGCAAAGCTAAAAAAGTTTCTTGTCGGCTCTACCTCTTTTCTATAGACATCAATAGTGTAACTCATACTTTGAAAGGTATAAAAAGAGATACCCAACGGCAATGCTACCTCAAGGGCACCATCAGCATGCCAACCAGCAAATCCCAGGGACCCGGCTAACGAATTGACGGTGTCGAGTCCAAAGTTAAAATATTTAAAAAACCCAAGAAGACAAAGGTTTGAGCCAATTGAAATTGCCAGAAGAATTTTTCTGGAATATGTTTTTTCAAATATCCCCAGAAGCATTCCGCACAGGTAATCCACAACCGTAGAGGTCAGCATTACAAATATGAGCCATCCCTCACCCCAGAAATAAAACAACAGACTTGATGTGAGAACAAATAGATTACTAAAGCCCAAAAAAATTCTTGAGATCAGAGTGTTCTTTGTCTTTTTCGATGGAAAAGTTATCAGGTAATACAGGATCAGGAAAAGCGGCAAAAACAAAAACAGAAAAATTGGCGAGCTGAAGACCATACGCAACCTCTAACAACATCAATCTTGAACAAAATTCAACCGATTATGTTACAGATTTTCAAACTTTTATCAACTAATCTTTAATCGCGTACAGGCACTTCCGACATTTCAAGACCCGGTCTTTGCAGCATGAGCATACAAGTCCCACATGCGTTCATCACATTAATCAACAATTCCGGCAACATGAAAAAAATCATGTAGATAAAAAATTAATATGACAATTAATAGCCAGAGTGTGGCATAAGCCGACAGGAAGTCAAACAGCCGTCTTTTGTGGAGCTAACATGTAGCAGCGCCGCGGCGAAGGGACGAGCTCAGCAATTTTTAAAACCTTCTAGACAAGCTTGCCAGGTGTCATACTGACCCCACAACTGAGATTCGGCTGTAAACTAACCTTAGTCTAGAAAAAAACTGTCAGAAATTATACGAAATAGTTGCGAGCTGATTTGACAGACACCGTCGAATAACCGATAGCTACCAGATCAGCTCAAAACTATTTCAACACACACATCAAGCGTTTACTTCATTCAAAATACGGATTAAATATTCCTTATAACTAGAGTTTGGAGTCGTCTCAACAAGACTACGCATATCGCTCTCAGAGACAAAACCTTTCCGGAAGGCAATTTCTTCAAGACAAGCGATTTTAAGTCCCTGCCGCGCTTCAAGGGTTCCGATAAAATGACTGGCCTCAAGCAAACTCTGATGCGTTCCGGTGTCGAGCCAGGCAATACCGCGACCGAGAGGCTCCACCATAAGTTCCTGTCGGCGCAAATACTCAAGATTGACGTCAGTAATCTCAAGCTCTCCACGCGCAGATGGTTTCATATCCCTGGCAATCGAGCAAACCTTGTTGTCATAAATATAAAGACCAGGGACAGCAAAGTGGGATTTAGGCTTAAGCGGCTTCTCTTCAATACCAATCGCCTTGCCATCGGCGTTAAATTCAACAACCCCATACCTTTCAGGGTCATGCACCGGATATCCAAAGACCCTCGCCCCACCTTTAAATTCATTCACGATACGATCAAGGCCAATCTTGCCATAAAACAGGTTATCGCCGAGTATTAGACAAACGTTCTCATCAGCAATAAATTTCTCTCCAATCAGAAATGCCTGAGCAATCCCCTTTGGTTCAGGCTGAACAGCATAAGACAAAGATATGCCCCACTGAGAACCATCGCCGAGAAGTGCTTCAAATCGTGGGATATCATGCGGGGTCGAAATAATCAAAATATCACGAATGCCCGCCAACATCAGGGTCGACAACGGGTAATAAATCATCGGCTTATCATAAACCGGTTGCAGTTGCTTACTGGCAACCAACGTTAACGGATACAACCGACTTCCTGCCCCACCGGCAAGAACGATCCCCTTTTTTACCATCTAAGTACTCCTCAATTAAGATTGTCTCTGATCAAAGTAATCAACCAAGGCGGCTTCCCATGATCTGACCATAAGCCCCGTCTGTCGCATAAATTTATCTTTAGAAAAAACGGAATATGCCGGACGTTTCGCGGGCAACGGATACTCTTCGGTTGCTATCGGCGTTAGCTTTTTAACAGCTAGATCAATACCTCGCCGCTTTGCCGTATTGATGATTTCACGAGCGAAGTCGCACCAGGAGCATTCACCGCTGTTTGAAAAATGATAAAGCCCAAAACCAGATGAAGCCTCAATCCTAGGGGTAGGACCGCAGCGAAGTAAGCTAAAAATTGCTTGAGCAAGGTCACGAGTATAGGTAGGGGTACCACGTTGATCGTCAACAACACGTAACTCGTCACGCTCACTGGCCAAACGAAGCATAGTTTCTACAAAATTCGGCCCACCCGGTCCATACAACCAACTCGTCCGGAGGATATAAAACTCACCAAGACCGCTCTCAAAAACAGACCGCTCGCCAGCCAACTTGGTCCGGCCATAAGCAGATTGCGGGCAAACCGCATCGGTTTCCAGGTAAGGTGACGTTTTCTTACCGTCAAAGACATAGTCTGTCGAAATATGAACAAGTACAGCCCCCACCTTTTTGGCGGCAGCAGCCAAACACCCAGGGCCATTACCGTTGACCCTCATGGCAATTTCTTCATTCCCTTCTGCCTTATCAACCTGAGTATACGCCGCACAGTTAATAATAACATTAGGCTGAAGATCACCCAAGGCGCGATGAACTGACATTTCGTCAGTCAAATCAAATTCAGGGAGATCAAAATTGGTAAACTGATAACATTCAGGAGCCTCAGCAACAACTGCCTGGGCCAGCATTCCATTAGCCCCAATAAGCGCTACACTAATTTGCGAATCAGACATATGCATCCATTTTGAATATGACGGCACGGACATTCTAACCCAAAAAGAAAGAAAGAACGAGTCCAGCCTCCTTCAGATTTACGTTCTTCCCAGCGTCAACGATCAGAATATTGCTTTTGATAATACTCCCGATATGACCCATCAACGATCTCGTCAACCCACTGCCTGTTATTCAGATACCAATCGATAGTCTGCCGTATTCCCTGTTCAAAAGTCACCGAAGGCTCCCAACCAAGTTTAGCTTTAATCTTGGTTGCGTCGATTGCATAACGACGATCGTGACCTGGGCGATCTTTAACAAAACTAATCAGGCTACGTCTAGCGTTACCTGAAGGCAACAAGCCGACTTTCTCATCGAGAATATCACAGATCGTCTGAACGATTTCTATATTCTGCTTCTCGTTATTTCCGCCGATATTATATGTTTCGCCGAGTTGTCCATTTTCCAATACAGCGAGAATCGCCTCACAGTGATCTTTTACGAATAACCAATCTCTAACATTTTTACCGTCGCCATAAACCGGCAATGACTTTCCAGAAAGAGCATTATTGAAGATCAGCGGAATCAGCTTTTCTGGAAACTGATAAGGGCCATAATTATTTGAACAATTTGTAGTCAGTACCGGCAAGCCATAGGTGTGGTAATATGCACTGACCAGATGATCTGAAGACGCTTTAGAGGCAGAATAAGGAGAACGTGGATCATAGGGGGTCGACTCAGTAAAATAACCTGTTTCGCCCAAAGAACCATAGACCTCATCTGTTGAAACGTGAAGAAAACGCTTATTCTCTACAGAGTCACCAGCAAGCCAAACCTTACGAGCCACCTCCAGAAGATTGAAAGTCCCTAGAATATTCGTCTTAATAAACTCAGCTGGGCCTTCTATACTACGATCGACATGAGATTCTGCTGCAAAATGAACGACAATATCAATAGACTCTTCTTCAAAAACCTGCTTGACAACCTCAATATTGCAGATATCAGCATTAACCAGACGATATCTGCCAGCATCAATTCCATCCAAATTATTAAGATTACCTGCGTATGTTAACTTGTCGAAGACGACAACACGAGAAAACAATTCATTTTCTACGACTTGCCGAACAAAATTAGACCCGATAAAGCCACAACCACCTGTTACCAAAATTCTCATAAAAACCTCTGAAAAAAGAACCACGAATCACGAATAAAGCACTTATTGAATTCACCATACAATCCAACAAAGTTACTATAATACCTCTCACTAGATCGAACGTCCAAACTAATGAGCTATAAAAGTGATGATCAGCATTCAAACAGTCAATCACCTCTTTTGAGGATAGCTAAAGGATTTTGCTTATCTCTATCACGTTTCCTTTATACCCATAAATCGCCTTAGGTTTCACGGGGACAGAATTGATTTGAGCCAGACCGATTCCCTCGACTCATCTTGCCGATGATATTTATTTCCCACACGGCCGGCAAAATATTTCCAATCGCTACCAAGAATTCGGAATTCCCTCAAAAGAACAAGATGTTATGAATTCAACCACCTCCCGGGCTTTCAGCAACCGCGAGGGTAAATGATTTCCGTTTTTTAAAGAACGAGGATTGTCACTGCCGGAATCTGCAGGTGTGCTAACCGTGGCATTGATCCCCGACGCAACCAAACACTATATAGCGGATCAAAATGCCAACTCAACCAGTCATCATGGCAAGTCAGTATCAGCATTAGTGCGCATCAAGAAATCTTGCTCCAGCGAATCCAAGTCCAATCCTGTCTTCATCGACACGAATAAGTGCTAGCTGACAATCAGGCCAGTTGTCCCAAGTCATAGATCCTGTCTTTTGCACCCCACAATACAGGACCAAAATTCTTCATACAAGGGTATCCGACCTGATACACGACACAAAACAGGATAATAACGATTCCCGCCGAAAAATGCCAGATGCTGGCAAACCTGCAAATAAAACAGCAAAACATTGATGACACCTACAACAAAATCGTATATAGCTATTGCAACTTACACCATCTGAAAGCTTAACAAAGACGCGTTAGATATCCCAACGACAATAAACAGCCGGGCTCAAACAATCCTTGCCCGCTGCAAAAAATAGCGTAAATCCAGACATCTAGGATATTTTTAGAGTTTCAGATAAAGACAAAGCAATCACATATCGAAATGTCCTGGCTACGCACCCGATGACGGTGTCCACGACTTAAAGACAAGAATTGAGGTCGCAAAACCGCGTTTTTTGTGTCTAAATTTGTTCGGGCGGCTTAATTTAAAGAATTTTTGCCATCAAAACGAAGTTGCTCCACAGTGCAGGCTAAAAACTTCTTTAAACTTTGAAACTGCATGATTTCTTAATTCCCTCCCGAAGAACAAAACACTAACCATGAAATTGAATTAATAAATCAGTAACAATATCTCACCCCTAATTTTAATCGCTCAATAAGGATCCATATGAAATATCGTGCTGAGATTGACGGTCTTCGCGCTATTGCTATTCTACCTGTTGTTCTTTTCCATGCAGGAATAAGAACCTTCCAAGGTGGTTTCATAGGTGTTGATGTCTTTTTTGTAATCAGTGGCTACCTGATTACAACTATCATCTTAACCGATATGAATAATAACAATTTTTCAATTGTATCTTTTTATGAACGAAGAGCACGACGCATACTACCTGCACTCTTTTTCATGATGCTGTGTTGTTTGCCCTTTGCGTGGATGTGGTTATTACCAAACCACTTGAAAGATTTCTGCGACAGTCTTTGGTCTGTTACAATCTTTTCTTCCAATTTTTTATTTTTAAAACAGAGTGGATATTTTGCTGTTACGTCAGAATTAAAACCACTATTGCACACATGGAGTCTGGCAGTTGAAGAACAATACTACGTACTTTTCCCATTGTTCTTAATGCTGCTTTGGAAACTTCGCAAAAGATGGATATTCAGCGCATTAGTACTCGTAGGTGGAATAAGTTTGGTAGCTGCACAATGGGGCGCCTTCAATAAACCATCACAAACTTTTTTTCTACTACCGACACGTTGGTGGGAGCTTGCCATAGGTGCATTGGTCGCGTTTTATTTTGTGTATAAACGTGAACAGTCCGAACTAATAAGACAGTACAAAAAAACGAGCGAACTACTTGGCTTTGTTGGCTTGTTGATGATTTGCTACTCTGTTTTTTCATTTGATAACAATACGCCATTTCCTAGTTTCTATGCACTGCTCCCAACTATAGGCGCTGGCCTTGTTATTGTTTTTGCTACATCCGAAACTGCCGTTGGCAAATTATTAAGTTCAAAAGTTCTGGTCGGAATTGGCTTAATCAGCTACAGCACCTATCTATGGCATCAACCATTATTTGTATTTGCGAGACACAGAAGCCTAGAAGAGCCTGACACAACATTGCTCCTTGCGCTCTCTGGCGCATCATTGCTATTGGCATACATAAGCTGGCGCTTCATAGAAAGTCCCTTTCGGAACAAGAAGCTAATAAGCAGAAAGGCAGTTTTTACATTTGCTGTTGTCGGCTCAGTACTGTTTGCCGGTGTTGGGATTGCCGGACATGTGAATGATGGTTTTGGGAACAGAAGAAATGCTAACGGCATCGCTCTTTCTGAAATCCTACAGAAAGTCGAAATAAACTGGGGCCTGAACAATGAGTGTTCCAAATTTACCTTATCCGAAAAATGCAGAACTAGTGACGATCCAGAAATTTTATTATGGGGCGACTCATATGCGATGCACCTAGCTAAAGGGATTATAGCTTCTAAGCCTGATGTTAAAATGATACAAATGACTAAAACAGTCTGTGGACCATTTTTCAACGTTGCTCCATTCGGCAACAATCTTACTACTCATTGGGCTGAAGGTTGTATCGATTTCAACAATAATGTGCACGAATGGCTGAAGGAGAATAAATCTGTAAAATATGCCGTACTTGCCTCTCCTTTTGTACAGTATATAAACAGTGAACTTTTTATTAATGGCTCTATAGAAAAGGCAAGTGTGGAAAAAGCCAAAGAACAAATGGTACTTACTTTAAATGAAATAGAAAGCATGGGAATAAGGCCAGTCATATTTGCTCCACCACCTAAAAATGGAGATAATATTGGAGATTGCCTCACAAAGCATGAAATGTTTTCTGAAGACATATCTCAGTGCAACTTTGATCGACAGGACATTAAAGAAAAGGATAATGAAGTTTATAGATTTTTAGAAATGTTACCGAGTAAATATAAAGTTGTTTCTTTAAAAGACTTAATTTGTGACAACGAAATTTGCCACGCCAATCTTGATGATACCTTCATTTACAGAGATACCGGACATTTATCACAAGAAGGTTCTGCATCACTTGGCAAAGAAAACAATTTCTACGAATTAATAACAAAATAAACATTTAAATCATCGGCTCATCAGAAAAGCAGCCATATTCATCCCAATAGACGTAAGCCTCCTCGATGGTTTCACATGTCAAAATAGAGAGATCCCTCTCCCCGGACCAGCCGGGGAGGGAGAGATTTATATCATTAATAAACGGGATTAAATGCATGCCTCAACAGAGTTAGTGCCACTTTTATAGAGAGCTTGCAATGATCTGCAATAATTCTGCGTTTAATAAATTGCTTATTGCTGAGCACTCCTAGGCGAAAAATAAGCAGGGCTGTAATAAACAAATATTTCCTTTTTTTAAGAGATAGCTTTGAGTCAAACCTATATAGACTTAAATGAACATGGTCATGTTGTAAATTCTGATTTATAGCCGCTCTAGCATATCGCTGAACCATTGGACTACTTGAGCAGGAATTCAACTTCATTAGGATCTCAATATAAACATCCGGAATAGCGGTATTACGCAATTGCTCATTAACTTCTAGCTCTGAAATCGACACGTGAACAATGGAAAGGAAAGTCTCAACTAATTGTGGGCCATGGTCAACAAATGTGATGGAAGCTGCAGGAAACAGCTCTTTCATACGAATATGAATACTATCCTTATCAGCAATTTTTTGTATTTCTGATCGCGCCAAAAATTCATCAAGAGTCAATGTACAGCCGTATTGACGCTCTAAGTTACTAGGATCTACCATGTTTTGTGGGACAGTGATAACACATTGCCTATAGAGAGATGTAGCCCACGATTTATACGGACGTACACAAACAACAAGCTCAACAGGATCATCGCCAATGATTTCCCGCAACTCCTTGGCCATGTCATCCCTGATCTTATCTAGGTGCGCCGTAATCCCCTCTATAGAAAAAATCAATGTTTTCACACCATCGTGGCGTGCTTGAGTGATAACCCTCCTGGTCTGCACCATACCGCTCTGCGTCCTCAGCTCAGTACTCAAAAAACGATGAAATCTTTCGCTTGGACTTGGAAATTCCGTTGGATAGAGAATGCCCTTAGATGTCAATAGTTTCGGATGATCAGCCAGCCAGTCCTGAATTGCTGTCGTTCCAGTTTTCGGTAGCCCGCAATGTATAACTATTCGCATATTCATTAACCCCTAACAAAAACTTCTCAAGGCACTAATCACTGACCTGACCAAAACGCACCCACAAAGTCGCAAAATATTCCGCAGGCAATCATCACATCATCTTTATCGACAACGTCAGCCCTCTTCTTTTTCTTCTATTTCTTTTCCCTGCCACAACAGACAATATTAAACATAACTACCTTAATAGTCTATTGACCTCTTTTATATCGACATGCCACTCCGGCAGTCAGAACAGCATGGCAGCATATAGTGCTACCAATTATCGGTGATGAAATTGTTTGCTTTTAACTTTTGAGCGAATAATCTCTATTGGCCTTTCTATTGCCACGGTGATTATCCATGAAAGGATAAAAATCAAAGGAATTGAAAGAAACAGAAGAGTCAAATCTGGCCGATGTATCTCAAACCCAAATGCAGCACAAACAACGACAACAACAATACCGGCCTGATAGTGAATAAGATAAACAGGATAGCTAAAATCTCCCAGCCACAAATCCAGCTTCCGGTTAATCAGTGGCAGCTCATTCCTACTAAGAAGAATAGCAACCATCAACGAACATAATATAAAACTACAGTAGAAAAAAAGGCCCTTTGAATAGCCAATTTTATAGCCTAAATACCAGTTTAATATAATCAAAAAAAACACAACTAATGGCATATATTTATATTTCCATCCAGACGCCTTACTAAATAAATTATTCAATTCATCTTTATAATGGAATATTAGTGCGCCAGTTGAAAAAGGTAAGGAGGCAGAAAATATAGTAAAGTATCTATATACCCAGCCTAACTGAAGCGTTAAAACTGTTAAATGGTATATCACACTGAGCAAAAACCATATAAAAGTTATACGCTTTGTTTTAGACCCACCAAAGCCAATAACGATATAAAAGAAAATCTCTATGGTAAGTGCCCATGCAGGCGGCGTTAATCTTGGATTTTCGCTGAATGAAAAGTAAAGAAGTATATTTTTTAGAATTTCATTTAGGTCATTTGGTAAATAAATAGATCTATGATAGCTTGATGTGTACTCACTACCTAAGGACAAAATCAAAACAATCGAAAACAATATCGACACCCAGTAAATCGGATAGATACGCAAAAACCTATTTAGAGCATATTTGCCAATCCCCCCGAGAGTATATCCATAGTTAGTTTGCATGATTAAAGTCATCAAGTAACCACTCAGGCAGTAAAATCCAAAAACAGCATATGCTCCAATGTCAGGGACACCTCCAAGATGCAAAGCCACAACCATTAATGCTAAAAACGTTCGATACGTTCCAAACATTTTTTATAAATACCTTTTTATGAATTAAAAAAACAACATTGAGTCACTAGAGATAATAAAACAGAGCGGTATCAAATTAAATTTTATGGCATTCTCATATACATCCATGCAATCCAGTCATGATTATCTTAAAACAATAATCATCCAAATCATCCCGATAAAATACTCCAGTACTATTTCCAAAAGCATTAAATTTTATATTTATTAAATCTGAACCCATATTAATCACTTCAATATCCCTATTCGTATCGGTATAGTGCTCTACAACAATTAATCTAATATTCTTGTTTATACTTTTCAACTTATCGAATAGAGGGATGATTGATTTGCAATCATGATTAATAGGCATAGAAAAATCATACAAGAACCCGTTTGCCCATTTTGGTCTTTTAGATGGTTCGTTGATGAGTGTTATTAAGTAAAAAATAGATTCTTTTGAATTTAAGGTGTGCAAAAAACGCTGGCAACACCTTTCATAGTAACTGTAATCTTTCTCACTTTTTAAAGGATTTCTATGATTAAAAAAGTTTGAATGGTAGTATGCATGCCCAGCTGACATACTATCCTCTTTGGGCTCAATAAATGACTTATCCAAATATTTTTCAAATTCGTCATCAATGCAATCCATAACTATTTCTGGTGAACTGAATATCCAATCAAAAGGGTATGACGCTCTTTTTAAACCAACCTGCTTAAGGTACCACGCTGAACTACAATTTTCCCCTAAAGATATAAATGTGGAATCCAATCCTTTGCTACCGACAAAATTTTGTATGGCAAATTGCGCATCCTTCGATTTCGCAACAAACTGAGTATCCGCTTCATGCGCACATCTTGCCATATCAAAACGTGGAGTCTTTGTATTTGGGCACAGCAATAAAGCTTTTTTGAGAAATTTTCGTATCATTTCACTCAAAACACATGAAATTAAAGTATATTTCCTGACAAATTTCTACGAGCATTAATCAAGAAGAATTCAAGCCTTCAAAGACAAACCTACAATTCATCTACTTAACATACTTAAACACAACCCCGTTTTGCATAGAGCAAGCATCACCACTGTCGCAAAACATTTTCCCAGAGGGGATTCCTCCATGGCTTCTCTCGCATGGGCATATCTCAAGAGCAACCATTTACTCACACCGGCAGTGCTGATGGCGTACTGGAAATGCATGCCGAGTTGATCGCTTCAAAGCTTGTACCTAGCAGCTGATCTATGTGCCACTTTGCATACGGGTTAAAGTTTCCGACTATCGGGCCAATCCACTCTTTCTACAATCAAAATAAATAGATGGATCTTCAGCAGAATCAAATGATTGGATCAGTCATCAGGCTAACCTTCTGTTAGGGTAAAATAATTCAATCTACCCTTCACCCCGTACTGACTTATGGCATAAGAAAAAATCATATTCATACAAATAAAGTACCTCTGTCATCCCAAACTTTTGCCATTGATTCCGGCCAGACAGAGGAAACCATCTAAACAGTAAGGCTCACTTCGCTAAATAGTTAAGGCTGATTCCCTGAAAAAATCTCTGAGTCCGGTATAAATATCCAACTCACCTGAATCAAGGAGCCTAGCGATATCCTCCCGGCTACAAATATTATTTTCAATATATTTCAAAGAACCGCCGTTCTTTAACTCAGTATATTGCTTCCGCCAGGTAGCACCGGTAGATTCAGGCAGCTCATTATTATTACTAAACGCCTTACCACCAGTCAGAATTTTTTTCTCATACTGTCTTCTGGAGCGCAATGGAAAATGCAATACCTCTAAAGAGTTAGTCTCTACTCTGCGTTTCTTAAAACCGCCTACGGAATGATTTCCGGCGAAAGCAACAACTTTTTTGTTAGCTTTGTGTGCTACCTTGGGCGGCAAAGGCGCCCCCAAAGGATTTAACGAATTGCGGCGCCGATAGATCATCCGATCGTAGAACTTTCCTACTTCTTCATCCACACATACGAAATCATGCCTCTGAGCAACCACAATATTTTTGAAAAACAATCCTGAGAAATATTTTTTCAGGTTTTTCTTCTTACAGGGGACCCAGAACTCATCGGCATCAGAATTGAGTACCCAGCTTGCACCTTTTTCCGCAGCAAGCCGAGCCATCCCTGTTACCCATTTTTCCTGATCGAAATTATCAGCATCTTCATAAAGGTAGGTAACCAGGCCCTGGCGGACATACTTATCGAGAATAGCCTTTGTAGAATCGATACTTCTATTATCAGTAACGATGAAATGATCGACACCCATGCCAAGATGAAAATCGATATTAGCCTCTAAAATATCTTCCTCATCTCTCACAAGAAGAGTCATTATTAGTTTCATAGCACTCTAAACAACTGATAGAAAATTACCTTATTCGAGGATCGCAGCTATGAGACTGCCACCTACCAGCACCCCACCGACCCTCGATCGAAAACCGACTGCTTAGCGTTGTAAGGGAAGCAGCAAGCCACTGTCAATCAAAACCTTTAACGACATGGCAGTCTTCACTTACCGCAAAATCATACTTACAGCTTCAATCCTCACCACTTCTGCAACCGGTCACAGTGAAGTTTATTTCGACTGCAAGCATTGAATCGCTAGCAAAATCACCTCTTGTCAAAGTGCCGCTTTTCCAATTCGCTAGACACAGAAGATTCGCAATCTACTTAGAATGGAGACAATATAGCTATTCAGCAAATATGTCCTTTTCATCAGAGTCCTCTGGTTACGCTAACCCGAAAAACTCTATTTTGACTCGCAAACCCAACCGAAAAACTCACAATCAAAACAAGCGCAACAGACGAGCCCCAAGAAGCCATACTAGCGATGTGACGTAGCTAAGCATAGACTGCTGCCGTAAGCTTCCCCGGTAGGGTTACATGTCAAAAATAGAGTTTTCTGGCACAATGCAACCAGGAGGCTCTGATGAAAAAGACACGTTTTACCGAGAACCAGATCATCGCCATTCTCAAGGAGGGCGAAGCTGGTATCCAAGTCAAAGAGATTTGCCGTAAGCACGGCATCTCTGATGCCACTTACTACAATTGGAAATCGAAGTACGGTGGCATGGGCGCCTCCGATCTCAAGCGCATGAAGGAGATGGAAAGCGAACTCTCCCAACTCAAGCGCATGTATGCAGATATGGCCCTGGAAAACCGGGCATTGAAAGATCTGATCGAAAAAAAGCTTTAAGGCCGCCTGACAAGCGAGAAGCTGTTACGTATCTGATTGTCGAGCATCGCATGTCTATACAGCGCAGTTGCCGTTGTATTGGACTTTCTCGGGCGGCCTATTACCGAAGCCCCGTTGAGCAAGATCGTGATGCAGAGGTTGTTGATGCAATCAACGCTCTGCTCGACAAGCATCCGCGCTGGGGCTTCTGGAAATGCTGGAAGTATTTGTATAAGCGATATCGCTGGAACCATAAGCGCGTGTATCGCATTTACTGCAAGCTGAATCTGAACCAGAAGCGTCGCGCAAAGAAGCGGCTTCCAAAACGGGTAAACAGCCCCTGCTAGTGCCGCAGCAGCCGAACCAGGTTTGGTCAGCCGATTTTATGAGCGATTCGCTCTATGCAGGACGCCGGTTTCGTACTTTTAACGTGATCGACGATTTCAACCGCGAACTGCTGCATGTTGAGATCGACACTTCGATTACCGGCAAACGCTTGATCCGAGTATTTGAGCGACTCCGCCTGGAGCGTGGGTTGCCTGAGACATTGAGAACCGACAATGGGCCCGAGTTTCTCAGCGGTGAATTCATCGCCTGGGCCGAAGAGCGCGGAATGACGATTCAGTACATTCAACCCGGCAAGCCGAACCAGAATGCGTACATTGAACGGTTCAACAAAACCTATCGGGCTGAAGTGCTCGACCTGTACCTCTTCCGCAATCTGAACGAGGTACGGGAAACCACCTACTGGTGGAAAATCGAATACAACGAGCAGCGCCCGCACGATGCCCTCGGGGATCTGACGCCTGTTGAATATCTGTCAAAGAACGCTGGAAACTCTATTTTTCAACTGTCGACTTGACGGGGAAGCTTACGCTGCTTTAAATTTTCAAGTTTCACAAAACATCAGCCCACTATAAGCAAACCACAATAGAACCAATAAACCCTTATATAAATAAGGCATCAGGTCAGATAGCCTTGAAGCCCAGCCAGCCCTCATAGACACTTTATTCATTCACGCCATAGCGATCCATGACTTGAGAAAAATGCAAATCATATTCTTGAAAGTAAAACATATCTATCATTTTTCGCTTATTTGAATAAATCCCCTCAATTAAATCGCCAGGCAAGACCAAGGTTTCCTTAAATTCAGAGTATTTAGACTTGTACCATTTGGAAAGACTTCTATTGGAGTCACTTTTTACAATTTCAACACCAGCCAATTGACTCATGATTTCAACAAATCTGGCAAATAAGACATCAAATCTCAGCAAGCGGATCCTAACAAATTTATTCTCATAAATCCAAAAGTTGCCACTTTCGTTATAACAAAAATCTTCTAGATCGAGTCCTAACTCCTGACACATCTCAATCAAAGATTCATGCAACCCCTTAAGTGTCTCAGACTGCAACTCAGCAATAAACCGTACTTGAAGATCGGGAATAGATTCTTTGAAGATTATAGTGTCTTCTTTACAGGAAACTTCATTCCGTTCTAAAGGTCTCGTACCATACCATTGAAAAAAAGAAGACATATGTCTTTCCATAGGATCTCTAAAAACATTTATCACTTCTAGCTTTTTTTTATTTCTTGAGAAGAAAGATTCGATGTACTGGCCAAAGCTTCCTGCCTCTAAGCCAACTTGGGGTAAAGCATGACAATGCCTACACTTGAAGCCATTCTTATTCAATGTATTAACAAGAGTCTGAGTTCCTGTTTTATGAGAACTAAAAACAAGATAGTCCAGGCCCAATAATTCCTTACTAAATTTGAAGTTCTTATGAAACATAAAAACACACTCCTCGTTTTATTACTACAAATCACAAATCCACTATTACTTTACTCAAATAAAACAAATTAATACTTATTAGTATTTATAAAAATTATCACATAGACACAATCCCATTAAATTCATTGATTCCATCACGTGTATATTTAAAAGTTTCGAAGTCGCAATGATAAAATTCAAAAATTTTAGATAAGCTTTTTTCTGAAAGAGTCTCTTTTTCTGCATCTTCATCAAAAGTATGTTTCTGCTCAAAACCTACAGAATCACGTAATCTATTGTCAAAGTTTTTCAAATCAAACCAATCTTTGAACTTTACGAGCCCTTCTTCCATCCTAAAAACCGAAAACTTTCTTTCTGGAATCAAAAATTCACAGGACGGGAGGAAGTGGTTATCAAGAAAACCTCTTACAACTGTATCCGCATTGAGAAATTCTGAAACAAATTTATTTATATCTAATTTCCTAAGTTCTCTTTTCCGAGCTATATACTTATTAAACTTGAACGCACTTATAAAACGCTTTACAGGATTCCTTACCACAGTGAAATAATCATCAAAGAATGCTGCATCCGGAAAAAGTCTGCCTAAAGAAGCGCCATCGATATGTTGTGGGGAAGAGGTGCTCCAAGGAATGTATCCTTCTGCGAAAAAATCCCTGTCTAGAAAAGAAACACTATCAGAATTACGAAACAAATATTCCTCAACAGAAGTACCAGCACATTTGGGAACATGAGCATAATAAATGATTTTATTGTTAATTTTAATAATGGGCATCAATTATCCTCTGAATTTATTACTTAAAGTTGTTCAATGAGGTCATATTTGTCAAAAACTACTTATTTTTTCCATACCGGTACTTTTCATACTGACACCTCTGGAAATAAAACCGAAACGGAATCAAAAAGACCTGAGCGCTAAATAGTCTCACAGAAAGCAGTGTAAAATATTTCCTTTTCTTCTCAACCACACGAATAAATTTTCTGTGACCTATATTGAAACTAATGAGCTCAGGATGGAACCATCCATCCAAATGGTCTATAGGAGCCGTCCTGTCCAAATTATCCTCTATTAAAGAAATCTTAAATGAGCTACCAATATCTTCTATGCACATGTTTACAGCGTCATACAGATAGCCCCCCCCAAACTTATTTTCCACCATCAATTCTTTTTTTATAAAGGGAAAATTGTATTTTCTCGTTAAGTTAAAAGTTTTTATCCTATAAATTTCTATATCGTCCGATGGCGGACACAGAGTTTCATACTCAAAACCTTGCTTAATAAGGAACTGGGTCAAACCTATTTCGTAAGTTTTAATTATATCAATTTTCTTATCTTGTTTTTTTACAGCGTAAATGAAGTCTTTGAACTCTTTTGACGTAAATATCTGCTTTTTAAATCCAACAAAATAACTTTGGATGTGCCACAAACCTTCGTACTTATATTGTGTCATTCCCCAAAAATCGCAGGGTCTTGATTCGATCTGAGGCAACACTGAATCAAGTTCCGTCAGCGGTCCATAGCAGCTATCATTAGCAAATATCAATTCATCATATTTGGAAAGAATCTCTTCGCAATAGGCAAGGCCCCTCTTATAACTGCCAAAATCATACTCTCCATGTCTTTCAGCTATTGCATGAATGACCAAAGAAGAAATTTTGTTAATTTCACCTTGAATAAGTTCGGTATCTGATACAAAGATTACATCAGCTACTGCGGCCAACTCTTTGAGATAATAGACAACATAGTCATCAATAATCGCATCCTTATCCCAATGAGCAAAAACAACTAAACGTTTCAACATCCCTCACAATCTTATAATTTCTAAAAAGATTATTTATTGCAACTTGTAAGTATCGTCGAACCAAACATCGGTCCCCTAAAATCAAACGGATTTTTTAATATGAGTCACGATAGTATGAGCATATCCCTTTTTAGGCTAATTAAATGAATATGGTGTTACATTTAAATCCGCAATGAAGGACTCTTTAGACTCTATAAGGGTTAAGTTCACTGCAAGGGTTCACTTTGGGAGAGCCGTCCTCGGCAAAAGCAGCCTCCCCCATCTTGAACGCTCGAATCCCTTCAAAGATGGCGGAATACTTGATCTTCTTCTTTCTACCGATGAATGGCTTTAACGACTTCCACTTATAAAGGAAAAGTCGTCTTTTTAAAGACCTACTGCCCTGATCTAAACCATGCTTTTGGTAATAGTATGATCGCGACCAGCCGAAGTGCCATTCCTTCATGTACTCCACCGCGTCAGAGTGCCCTGATGACTTTCCGGCAAGATGCCTGACGTAAATACCAGGGAACATGATAATGCGCAATCCAGCCTCCAAGATCCTGATACATAAATCCGTCTCTTCAGAAAAAAGAAAGATTTTCTCATCAAAGAAACCGACTTTACGCAAGTTGTCCATTTGAAACATCATACATGAACCACTGACTTTATCCTGATCGACAGACCCAGAATCAAGAAGTTGATGTTTCTGAGAGGTTGCCGGCACCAATAAAGCAGCGTCAGAAAAATCC
This sequence comes from Geopsychrobacteraceae bacterium, assembly GCA_963677215.1. Lineage (GTDB taxonomy): Bacteria > Desulfobacterota > Desulfuromonadia > Desulfuromonadales > Geopsychrobacteraceae. The sequence continues at coordinate 2,766,802 of OY781919.1, read as the reverse complement.
TCAGACTTGTCGATCAACTCTAAAACCTGGTCAGCCGTCATCAGGATGTCAGGATTTAAAAGCAGGGCATAATCAGTCTGGACATTATTCAAGGCGACGTTAGCGGCACGCCCATATCCCAGATTACGTTCCTGAATCAAGACTTTGGCGTTGGGATACCTGGCAATGAGCTTTTCTGCACTACCATCGGTACTGGCATTATCAACGAAATAGACAGGAAACTGCCTGCTGTCTATCAGACTGGAAAGGCACTCCTCTATTATCAGAAAGCTGTTATAACAGACTATAATCAATGATGCTTTTAGCAAGGTGTTCTCCCGGCAAACCTTTTTCTCTTAATTCTCATTCTCTACGCATTCACTAGAACAAAGCCCGGTACAGAGGACGGGTCAATTTCCTGATAGCTTTATCACGATCAGGAAATGCGGCGAGCAAACGGTCGCTCGATTGCAGCAGAATCCTCTCAAGCTTCTTATTGGTCAAAAATAACGACGGTGACAAAACCTCTATTAACTGCCGGATCAAAGCTCTGTCGCCTGAGCTTATGCCCTCGACCTGCATAACAGCAGTTAAAAAATCCTTTCTACTCTGAACCTTGCCCATTGCCTTTGCCCACCTGCCCTTGCGTCGTTTCTTGTTACTGAGCAATGCATTATCATCATGTTTTCGATAATAGGACAAAACCCCGTCATAAAAAGAGATTCCCTCCTTCGCTGCAGCAACAACAGCCAACCAGTGGTCATGAACCCTGACAGCTTTCGGGAAAGGCAGAGCTCTTTTCAGGACAGATCGATTGATCAAACAGGCGTGACCTGTAACATGGTTCGAAAAAAGCATTTCCATATAACATCGTCCAGAAAGCTTGTTACGGCGGGGGAAGATATCTGGCAACAGGGATCCTTGCTGATCCATGAGTTGAACAGACGAATAAATAAGCCCAGCATCTCCAATTTCACTGACCAGCGCTGAGATTTTTTCAGGCAACCAGATATCGTCCTGATCGCAAAGCGCAATGTAATCTCCTGAGCACAGTGAAATCGCTTTTTCGAAATTAGCGACAAAGCCCAGATTTGAAGAGTTACGCCAAAGCTTGACATGGGCTAGAGAAGACTCAAATCCTTGCAGAATTTCATAAGTTCTATCCGTTGAACAGTCGTCAACAATAATGATTTCAATATTTCCATAGTCCTGGTCTGCAAGCGAGTCAAGCTGCTGTTGTAAAAAACTCTCCCCGTTATAGGTGCAGAGTGCTATCGAAACCATTGGTTGTGAGAAACCAGAAGACATAACAAAACCAACCTATTGATCTAGCTTTTTAGAAAACTTTGCCTTTTGCCTGGTGTAGATTCCCGGCATCTGGCCAAAATCGATAGCCTGAAAGCCCTCCAAAGCAAGATCATAGGCCATGACTGTAGCGGTTGGACCCAGAACGATTAAGAGCAGGTAGTCATCCTTTGAATACCGCCTGACATCATCAAGGATTCGTTCATACTCGTTAAAAGCATTTTTTGCTGGGGCGTAAACATAATCGACTGAAGCGACATTATCAAAAAGCTCATCAACAAACTCAAAACGGCTGTTTTTTCCGACGACAAAAAGAATTTTCCGTCCTTGCCAGAGTTTTTTGATGGCCTCAATTCTTTGATTAAAAGCAGCTTCATCTGTTAACGGGAGTTCACGAAAAACCCCCATTGAAGGATAGATCCTCTTTGGGTTGAGAAGCTTGAGGACATCTTCACCGATACGGATTATAAACTTACGCCAGATCCGGGTCAGAAGATCATAACTGCGAACGGGGTGGATACCGATCAGGATATCGGGATGATCGCTGTTCAGAACATCAATCATCCGCTCGTTGAGACGTCGATCAACATCCTGAAAAGACTTGTGTCGTTCCCCGACAATCAGCTTGAACTCTCCGTCTCCGAAACGACAAATGCTCTTCTTCTCGTCAACTAAAAGGCGTAAGGTTTCTTCCTCTGAAAGAACTTCAGGATAGCGTTCGACAAAGCGTTCAATCTGCGGACGGAACAAACCGATAATCTTGTCATCATACCGCTCCCTGAACGCTTCACGACTTTCTGGCGAAAAGTGAAAAACAGCTCCTATGATCGCATATTTGCGTAGAAAAAAACGGACAAGCCTCTTAACTCTCATTGACTGCATCGACAAAGCCCTTTTCTCAGCAAATTACCGTTTCAGGAGAGTCGCATACAGTTCTTCATACTGACGAACAACAACCTGACGACTGTATTTAGACTGATATTCCTGCATACCACCTTCGGCCAAAGAAGATGCCAGTTGCGGATTGTGCATGACTGCCAATATACCTTTAGAAAGGGCTGAAACTTCATCGACCGGAGTCAAAATTCCGGTCGTGCCGTCATCGATCAACTCTCCGGGTCCCTGGGAAGCGGTAGCAACAATTGGACAACCGTGTGCCCAGGACTCCATAACGATAGACCCAAGCCCCTCATGGCGGGAAGGACAAATAAATATATCTGCGGTCTTCATCAGACTGGTCACATCGCTACGCCACCCCAGGAAGCGGACACGATGATTAAGATTCAGGTCAGCACAAAGGGCTTTAAGAGAAGACTCTTCCGGACCTGAACCTGCCAGCCACAGGGTCGCATCGGGAATATGCACCAAGGCTTTTAGCAGCACATCAAAGCCCTTGTTGACATGCAATCGCCCTGCTGCCAACAGCAACGGACCAGCCGGGGTCTCAAAGCTGTCGCGGGGCAAGGGACTTACCGGAGTTTCATCTGCGAAGTTGGGGATATGAAAAACTTTAGCTGCAGGCATCCCACCGTTAACCAGATGCTCGCAAATACCTTTAGATATACCGACCCAGTAATCGGCATGCCGATAATATTTCAGGTTATAGTAATGGCCCAGGCGACTGACCAACGTATAAGGCCCTTTGGGCGTAAGGCCGCTGGCACGATTCATCCACGTCATGACGATCTCGGGTGCAAATTCCCGCAATGCTTTGAGGTAACGATGGCGATCAAGAAAATTAAGCCGGCGTCCAAATCGAAAACCACTGACATCTACACCGGCAGAACGTAAGGCGTCGATACGATGTTGATGTCTGCGAATAAAAGCCGCCTGCGCTCCCTTTCCGGAAGCATGTAGTCCTGTAACCAGACGAACAAAAAAATTCTCAGCCCCACCAAACTCTGCCCCAGCGAGTACCTGCGCGACTCTGTATTTTGCTATTTCAGACAAGAGCACCCTCAAACACAATATCAGCCATCAGTTTGGCAAAACCTAGACAGCAAGGAATCATAAAACCGGCATGGCACATAATTTTCAAACTCATTTTTTTTGACATTCGCTGCCATCATGAATCAATTGCCCGTGATAGCCTGGAAACTTAAGCTGCTCAGCCCCCTGACGCTGAGCAGCAAGCTTGTCAATACGCGTATAAAAGTTCTTCACCTTTCGTTCAACCTTTGCTGACTGCATTGAGGCAGGCAAACAGGAGAAAGGCACAAGTCCAGAGCTACCCAGCCCATCTATTACTACAAGCCGCACTATTCTTTGCGCCTCCATCTGGACAACTATATTGTGAAGCAGCAGATCCCTGGAAGGCACTCTGAACTGCAGCCAGAAGTCGGCCAGATCCTTCGCTGCCGCCATTATCTTATCGTCCTGGCCATGGTCCCATATATACTTTTTCAGGGTTTGTGAAATCTTTTGACCTTCATCACGAATCAGTTCAGAAACAAGCCCTTTGCCCAAATCGGTCTCAACAAAACCGTAACAACGGCTGACATGACGATATATGACATCATCGTAGGTCTTTTTAAAACGGCACATGACCCTGTATTCTTCCAGATTATCATCAAAGGATGACAGGGGACGCAAGCTCTTAGGAAACCCTTTTTTTCGGCGCAGATCTTCGAGAGTAAAATCTGGACGGCGTACCTTTACACAAAGGCAAGGATCTTCTGGGTGGATAAAGCAAAGACGGTTGCCTCCTTGGGCGAAAGGTTTCTCCGATAACAGCCTGAGCATTATTTCATCGACCCGTCCAGGTTAATATCCTGCGCCCAGACGTAGTCAGAGCTAAAGGGAAGCAGTAATGAAGCCTCCACAATGTATTGGGCATACAGAGTATTATTCATCTTGGCATGAAAAAACTGCCGTGCCCTGGCCGCCCAGGCCTGACGCTTAGCATCGTCGTGATGAAACTCCCTGATTGAAGCCAGCAAATCTGTCTCATCACTAAAGTATACGATCGATTCGGAAGGGAACAATTCGTCGAAACGGGGGCCGCTGTGAGTAAACTGGAGTATCCCATTTCCTCCTAGCTGCGCCATCCGTGCAGATGAGTACCAATAGTCTCCGTCCTGACGATTAAGATTGAGACCCATCTTGGTCTGCCCAAGTGCACGGTCATAATCCCGCCCCCAAACCGGTGGTTCTCCGAAGCTGCCGTAGGTTTTGAAATTTAGTTCACCGGCAAGAGAATCCTTGAGCTGCTTAACCATCTCAAGCCGCTTGGTATGGTTGTTACTGTTGCTGCAAAACAACAGATCAACAGGCAGGTCAGTACAGACAGAATTATCCAGATTTTCAATCGCAGGATCAACAGGATTAGGCATGTGATAGAGACGAGTCCCGCAATCCTTGAATATTTCAAGCTCGCGCCTTCCAGTCGAGACGAAAACTGCGTCAACAACCTCGGCACGGTACCTGATTCTGGCAGCGTTCTCAGGAACGAAGAGGGGATCATTATTACAATGAACAATAGCCGCCTGTGGCTTGATCTGCCGAATCTGCTTCAGGGTTTCATTGGTAATGATGTCGCAATGCCCAGCAATGACCAGATCCGGGTCAAATGCGGCAACTGTCTCCAACAGCTTTTTGTTCGCCTTCCCTGTACCCAGATCACGAATTCCCAATGGAGCTTCGAATGCCGCAACATCCCGATCGCTGAACACCTGAACAAGATGATCATTTTTGATCAGACCGTTTGTCAGCTTCTGTGCCCAACTGACTCTGGTTTTTCCGTAACGCCTTAACTGCTGGTAAGCTATATGTAAAACACGCATAAATTCCAATCCATTTCTCTAAATATAAAGGCCCGACATAATAGGACAATTTAAGCGTATAAGCAATGAAGTTACGAGTTTATTTCATGAGCACCTTAAGATAGGTTTCCCACTCAGCTGAGCACATTTTATCTATGGTGAAATTATCCCAGACCCACTGTCGTGCCTGATCGCCCATTTTTTTGCGTAACAGTTCCGAACTCAAGGACTCTCTTAATTTATCAGCCAGATCACCAACATTTCCATTCGCAAACAGCCATCCGGTCACGCCATCCCTGACAGTCTCCAATGACCCACCGTGAGCAGATGCGACAACCGGCACTCCCATGGCCTGAGCCTCGACGGCAACGCGCCCGAACGCCTCCGGCTCCAGTGATGCCGAAACAACAACATCAGATATTGCGTAAAAAGGGGCTATATCTTTCTGATTCCCGGTAAAAACAACACGATCAGTGAGCCCGTTTTCAGCAACGAGAAGTTTAAGGTCGTCAACATAGGAGCTTTTCTTTGTCGCACCACCGACAATCAGGGCTTTCCAGGAAAGGTCCTTCAGATTTGCCAAAGCACCGAGAAACAGTTCCTGCCCCTTCCAACGAGTTAAGCGCCCCGGCAAACAGATGACAGGCACCTCACCGGTCAGGGAATAGCTGGTCCTTAAATCTCCGAGAACAACAGGATCAATCCGTTCTCTATTGAAAATCATCGGATCAAAACCTCTGCGGGCAATATCGATCCGATCCGCTTCAACCTGATAGTTTTTGACGATATGCTCCTTTATGAATCCACTGATGGCAATGACGCGGATCCCGCGGACCATGACCGCATTATAGAACCTTTTCAGTCCATTCTGAATCCGATGAGTGCCATGAAACGTGGTGACAAACTTCACTCCGGTCATCTTGCTGGCAAGAAAAGCTGCCCAGGCCGGAGCTCGGGAACGAGCATGAACAAGATCTATACCCTCTTTTTGAATCAAGCGTTTCAAAGCTAGTGCGGAATAGAGAATGGCGACTGGATTACGCCGGGACAGAGGCAAACAGAAATGCCTTGTCCCGCCTTGCACCAGTTCAGCGACAAGACGTCCCCCCTGTGAAGCGACATAACTCTCAGCTCCTTTGGAAACAATAAACGCGGCCATTTCAACTGTTCCACGTTCAACTCCCCCCTGTTCCAATGCGGCTGTGACCTGGAGAACTTTCATTGGGATAAACCTAACCTATTTACAGCAGAGCTTGACTTCAGTAATTGTTCAAGGCTGATTTTCTGCCCACTGTTACCACAATGGCCTTCATACATATGCAAACAGGATTGCGTTTCCAGCATATTGATCATCTTCATATATTTTGTTTTTTCAGATTTCCCATCAAACAATGTAAGTATCTCGACATTTGCCTGACCGAAACTGACGGCCTCACTGATCATTGATGTCGAATCTTCAGTAATAAAAACATAGTCACTATATTTCAGGAAATCACCGATCGGATTTATCTGCCTTTCTGAGTAGAAAACGCTCCACTCAAAGGGAAATTCTCGCAAAACAACCTCAACCTCGGGAGAAGTTCTTCTGGATGTCGTCAGCCAGAATTTGTGCCGTGGAAAGGATGTAAAAATCTCCTCAAGCTGTCGCTTTATCTTTTCCGGACTCAGTTTTCCGACAGTACTGTCCCCGCCGATTATGACAGAGACATAAGCTTGCCCATCGACACCCCTTATATGCCCTTGCGGTTCAACAAAAGAAAGATTTATAGGAACTTCCAATATATTCGATCGACTGGGGGGATGGTCATGACTCTGCGCGACAATCAGATCAAAATCATAGCGATAGCCTTTTGGCAGCATGATCGCCGCAGACTTCACAGAAAACTCTCGGGCAAGTGCTTTATTGGCGTAGTAGGTACCGGAACCAGCAGAAACGATAAGATCAAAACCTTGTGACGTAGCTGAGCTCGAGAAAAGAGAGCGGGAATAAATTCCCAGCCTGTCGAAGAGATATGACAGGCTTTTCGCCATCCGACTTTGAAAATCAACTCTTTCAATCTGATATAAACAGTCAAGATGTCTGGCAAAGGCAATCGACTGATTGACATGCCCGGGCTTGCCGTCGCTTAAAATCAAAACTTTTTTTTTATCTGTACACACAGGCATGTCAATATGCTTCTGCCTCATCAGTGAGCATGATCGGAATATCATCTCGTATTAAAAAACGTAAACGGCAGTGCTCACAGGTAACAGCATCACCTGTTTCATTCAGTCTGACGCTCCCCTTACAGACAGGACAGGCCAGCAACTTCACCAACTCCGGATCAAACACCACTACTCACCCCACAAACATTTTTGAAGGTTGTCTAATAGATACTCACCTGAACTGACCCGCATCTCCAAAGGAACCTGATAACAGGGGATGGAAAAAAGTTCAGATGTCAATTTCACAGCATCCTTTCCCGTCGTCAACAACAGGTCGGCGCCCTCAGAGACCTTATTCAGATTGTGAATAGTCGCTGAATCATACTGCACATGATCAGACAGTGCCAACTTTGCGAAAAGACGAATTCCGTTTTCCTCAAGGAAGTTAAAAAAATCTTCAGGGTTCGCTATTCCGGCAAAGGCTACAATCTTTTTATCCATACATTCATGCAAAGGCAATACATCCCCCTGCAGAGAGATGGCAGAACTGGACAGACGATGCTGAGAGGTATAGACAGGTTTTCCGAACGACAGGCCACTGCTGCGCATCCTTTCAGCACGGGTCAACATGAGAAGATCAGCCCGCTTAAGTGCTGAAGGAAACTCACGAAGATTGCCGGCGGGTAGAGGCCAGCCGTTCCCCAGAGGGCACTGGTCATCAAGCAGAACAAGATCAACATCCCGCTTGACAGCAAGGTGTTGAAAGGCGTCGTCCAGGATAACCAGGTCACTGAGACCTAACTGCTCAATCATTCTCAGTCCATCGACACGCTTTCTGGCAATTGCAACAATCACCCCCGGGTTCTGTTTTGCTATGAGACAGGGCTCATCACCGCACTCGTAAGCCTCCATCAGCAATCTGTGGCCATCAGAAACAAGAGCAGCCCTCCCTTCAAAAGCCCCACCATAACCACGGCTTAAGACAGCTACCCTTTTCCCCTTCCGGAGAAACCCCTTGACCAACCAGTCAACAGTCGGAGTTTTACCTGTACCTCCGGCAGCAAGGTTCCCAACGGATATGACCGGCACTGATGACCGGTAGGAGTTAAAAAACTGGCATCGATATAACTTGGCCCTTAACCACCCGATGGCGCCGTAAAGACAGGCAAAAGGAATCAACAAACAAAAAAACAATGCTCTCAGCGGATTATTAAAATCACGCCGAACCAGTTTTTTATGTAGCTGTATTAAAGAAAAACTATTCATTGCCCTTAAAGCATCTTGACTATATGACGCATTGTTCTTTCAGATGAGCCTGAGTTCTCAACAATCAGCGCCTGGCCGGCTTGCCCCATGATTCTTGCTCTAGATGGCTCAGACAATAAAAGACGACACTGTTCATACAGGTCATTTTTATCGACAACCCTGATTCCAGCACCGGCACGGATCATTTTTGCCGAAATAACCTTGAAGTTGTGAGTGTGAACACCAAAAAGCACCGGCTTGCTGACAAGCGAAGCCTCCAGCATATTATGGCCTCCGACCTTGACCAGGCTGCCACCGACAAAAACAAGGTCTGCGATACTGTAACAATCAATCACCTCTCCAAGGGTATCAACTAACAGAACTTCACCGCTCTGCTGAGATGCAGTCTGACGGTCAGCTTGACTTCTGAGTCGATAGGCAAAACCACGCTCACTGAGAAGATCCTGTAATTGCTGGCAACGCTCTGGGTGACGGGGAATCAGAATCATAAACAGTTCAGTCATTCCTGATTCCCGCAGCCGGCGATAAACCTCAAGCAACTGTTCCTCTTCTCCTTCATGAGTGCTGCCAGCAACAATGATCTTGGCACTTTCAGGCACCCGATAGTCGGCTTTTTTCTGAGCGGCCTTATCATCCGAAAGGGTCTTCAACTCGTAGTCATATTTCAGATTGCCGGTGTTTTCCACCTTTTCCCTATCAGCTCCCAGTGCAACGATTCGCTCACTGTCTGTCTGAGACTGCATGCAAAAAACAGAAAACCTCTTCAGCAACTGTAAAAACAAAAACCTGAACTTCCGATAACGAGGATACGAGCGGTCAGAAATTCGCCCGTTAACGAGAGCCAGGGAGATTCCTTCGTCATGGGCATAACGGATAAAGTTCGGCCACAGCTCGGTTTCGACAATGACGATCATCGCTGGCTTCAGTTGAGAGAATACTCTGCGGATAACCCACGGAAAATCGAATGGAAAGTAGATTGTATGATCAATCCACTGACTGCTGGATGCAATCTGATGACCGGTTTCTGTCACGTTACTGACAAGAATTTTATGATCAGGGTATCGTTTACGTAACGCCTTGATCAGAGGTATTGACGCCCGGGTTTCACCAACCGACACGGCATGCACCCAGATAAAAGGAACACCTTTCAATGCTGAGAGCAATGACTCCGGATAGTGGCCGAAGCGTTCGGCAATACCATCACGGTATTTCCCTCTGCGATAACTGCGCAGAAGATAATATGGCAACATGAAGCCGGCTGCCGCGACAAGAACTCCGCTATATAGCTGAAAGACCATAAGATTCTAAACGCTCTTTTGCTTTATTGTAATTGGATAACATTGCGTCACTTAACCGCTGCCGGAAAGACTCGATACTTTCTTTTTCCTCATATGAAACGGGCTCACCGTAAGAATAGACTGCTCGACCAAAAGGATATGGACAGAGAAAACGATCCCAGGATGCGAAACGATACCCCTTACTGCAAACATATGTCATCGGGATAATTGGTCGACCACCCAACCGCGCCAATTGCAGGACCCCATCTTTCAGAACATGGCGGGGCCCTCTGGGCCCATCTGGGGTAATAGCCAGATCTAGCGGCTTTTTACACAAAGTAACCATCTCCCTGAACGCTGCCGTTCCGCCACGGCTTGATGAACCACGTACGGCATCGTATCCCCAGTATTTGACCGTACGGGCAATCAACTCACCATCTTTTGACGAACTGATCAGAATCTGAGCACCATGGCCACAATAGCCCATCGGCATCATCAACAGTTCGTCATGCCAACTGACCAGAATAACATTCTTCTTTTCGTTCCAGAACTGCAGGGCGTTTTGCAGCCCAAGGATCTCCGTTTTGGTCATCAGATGCAAAGCACGGACAAGCCTCGATGCAAGCCATGGAGCCAGACACAACAGAAACCGATCCCTCAGTTTCATCAACCTCTGTCCTCAAACTGGGCTTCAAACAAGCGTCGATAGTAACCATCGTTTTCCAGTAAATCTTGATGAGTACCCTCTTCAACAATTTTGCCATGGTCCAGAACAAGAATCCTATCAGCATGAACGATCGTTGAAAACCGATGGGCGATAACAAAGGTGGTTCGATCTTTCATAAGATTAACAAGAGCTTTTTGCACCATCGCTTCGCTTTCGTTATCCAGTGCACTGGTCGCCTCATCAAGAAGCAGAATAGGTGCATTACGGAGAATCGCCCGGGCTATGCAGATCCGTTGCCGTTGCCCACCGGACAGGCGGACTCCGCGATCTCCGATAATGGACTCGTAGTTTTCCGGCATCTCCATAATAAAATCATCTGCATAAGCTAGCCGCGCCGCATCACGAACCTCTTCATCACTTGCATCTGGACGGCTGTAACGAATATTGTTGATAATCGTATCATTAAACAAAAAGGTCTCCTGATCAACCAGTGCCATATTGGCATGCAAGCTGGTCTGAGTCACATGTTTGATATCGTAACCGTCGATAGAAATCGAGCCGGATTGTGGCTCAAAGAACCGATTAAGCAAGCCCATAATAGTGGTTTTTCCAGCCCCACTGGCCCCGACAAAAGCAATGACTTCACCAGCGTGAACCTTCGCTGAAAAATTCTCGAGGACAGGCGTTTCATCATAGGCAAAAGACACCCTGTCAAAGATGACATCTCCCTTGACATGGGGCAGAATCAGTGCATCCTTTTTGTCTTTGATCTCAATAGGAGTATCAATCAATTCAAATACTCGTTCCGCCGCGCCCAATGCACCCTGGAAGGCATTATTGACCTTTACCAACCGCTTCAGGGGACCATACATCATTACGGCAGCAACCATGATAGAGATAAGCTCCCCTTGAGTGATTTCTCCGGAAATAACCCGAGAGAAACCGTACCAAAGAGATGCGGCAACCCCGAAGGAAGTCAGGATCTCCATGAGAGGTGCTGTTCCGGCTGAATATTTGAAGGTTTTTCTAAACAACAGATAAAGATCCCAGTTCTCTTTTTCGAAATTTCGTATCTCGTTCTCTTCAGTACCGAAGGCCTTGATAACCTTGATGCCTGAAAAGCTCTGATGCACCCGGGAAGAAAGCACTCCAACAGCAACCTGACCACGTTTTGAATATTTTTTGATTTTCTTCCCGATAGCCGAAGCAGGACCGATAGTTGCGAGAACAACAACGAAAGTCACAAGGGCCATCTTCCAGTCTGTCACAAAGGCATAGATAACAAGACTGAGCATAGTCAGTATCTCACGTATCAAATCTATGATATTACTTGAAATTGCGCGTTGAACAACGCCGATATCATTGAGCAGACGAGACATCAACACGCCTGTCTTCTGCTTTGCAAAATAGCGCATCGACAAATACATCGTATGCTTGAAAGATTCGTTGCGTATATCCTGAATTGCCAACTGACCAGCGTTCTTTACAAAATATTCCTGGAAGTAACGCGCTGCCCCCTTGACCGTATAGAGAAGAATCACACCGATTGGCAACAGCTTCATCAAGGTAATATTCCCTTCCCTGATAACTTTGTCTACAAAGGGCTTGGACACCCATGCAATGGCGACATCAGTTCCGGAAACTGCCAGTGACGCAATAACAGAGAGAACCAGAAACCATTTATATGGCAATGCGTAGCGAATCAAACGCAGATATGTTTCTTTACTTTTAGAGTTAATAAGCACAAATTTTCCTTCTGACAATCACACCTTAGCCAACAGGTTATCAATAATCCCTACCACCCGCTCCGAGCATCCCGGGCTTCCAAGAAGCTGTTTGACTTCATTTAAATTTTCACGCACGGTACTTGAATATGAGTCGTCCTCAAGCAAACGGATCATCTCATTACACATTGCTGAGGGCTCTGCAGCGTCCTGTATAAATTCTCTGACGATTTCGCGCCCTGCAACAATATTTGTCAAACCTGCGTACCTGATTTTCACCAAGCGTTTTCCTATTTCGTAACTTAATGGTGAGATCTTATAGAGAATTGCCATCGGCGTGCCGACCAGTGTAAGCTGCAAAGTAACAGTGCCAGAAACGGTCAGTACCGCATTACAGGCCGTAGCGACTTCATAAATATTCTCATCAAGGAGATGGATTGGCAATCCGGTCTGTGCCAATCTCATCTCAAAAACTTCACGCGGCAGTGAAGGAGCAACCGGCAACAGAAATTTGACCTGAGGCCTTCTGATATGGATCAGCTTCATCGTTTCCACAAGTGAAGTAAAAATATTTTGAACCTCAGAGTTCCGACTTCCTGGAAAGATACCGACAACCTGATCGTCTTTGCTAATACCAAGCTTATCTCGCAAATCACCTGTCGGCGGGTTCTCAACAAATTCATCGAGCAGAGGATTGCCAACATAATCGACAGCAACCCCCAAGGGGCGAAAGATCTCTGGTTCAAATGGAAAGATCAGCGCCAAATGATCTGTATTCTCAGCAATTGTCATTGCCCTTCCGCGCCGCCAAGCCCAGACCTTGGGAGTTATATAATACAAAACCGGGATCCCCAAAGACTTGGCAACCTTTGCCAACCTGAGATTAAAATCAGGAAAATCGATCAAAACCAGCAGGTCAGGCCGGCAGGTGCCTTTCAATATTTTCTTTAACTGATGAAAATGGCGATAGATCCGTGGTAATTGCTTAACAACCTCAACAACTCCCATCACTGACAGCTCATCGGAAGGAATGACAATTTGACAGCCGGCCATCTCCATGCGGGGCCCACCGACACCGAAGAAACTCAAGTCCGGACAAAGCCTGTCTGCGGCTTTAATCAGATTACTCCCGTGCAAGTCACCTGAAGACTCTCCGGCGACAATCATGACAGACCTGCGGCTATCGGTTGATAACGACATCATAGAACCTTAAAAAACAAAAGGCGAGACCGGCGGGCCTCGCAATTTTGTGATTTCTCTTTAACAGCAAGCTATCTGGCTAAACCACGTTCACTCTTCTTCAGGAAATCGAGATAGATCGCAACCTCTGAAGCATCAGAATTGAAATCTTTCTCAATCTCTGCAATCGCTTCTTCCAGTTTTATCCCAGACCTGAAGACCAATTTATACATATTCTTTATATTCGCCAGAGCCTCTTTGGAAAAGCCCCTGCGCTTCAAACCGGTCAGGTTGACGCCGACCGGCGTCGCCCGGTCCCCCTGGACTATCGAGTATGGGGCTACGTCCTGAGCGATCATCGACCCGCCACTGGCCATCACATGGCAACCGATACGGGTAAACTGATGAACGGCGCTTAAGCCGCCCAGGATGGCGAAATCACCGACTTCAACATGGCCGCCTAAGGTCGCCGCGTTGGCCAAAATCACATGATTGCCGACAATACAGTCATGAGCGATATGGCTGTAGGCCATAAACAGACAATCGTTGCCAACGACAGTTTCATTGGCACCGTCGGCAGTACCGAGATGAATTGTGGTAAATTCACGAATCTTGTTGCGGTCACCAATCTTCAGAGTCGATTCTTCACCACGAAATTTCAGATCCTGAGGTACGGCTCCAATCGAAGAGAACTGAAAAATCTGATTATCGCAACCGATCTCTGTTCGTCCTTCAATAACAGCATGCGGACCGATGGATGTGCCGGCACCGATCTTGACATGCTCACCAATAACTGCGTAGGGGCCGACGGTGACGGTAGAGTCCAGTTCAGCACCCGGAGCAATGATTGCAGTTGGATGAATCATAATAAACTACTTTCTTTCTATTTGTCCGCAAAGGTTGCCTTGAGGTCAGCTTCTGCGACAAGAGTATCGCCAACATAGGCCTTGCCACTGAACATATAGATACCGCGGCGTTTAGAAACCAGTTCCAACTCCATGCGCAGGATATCTCCAGGCAGCACGGGTTTGCGAAAGCGCGCGTTATCGATCCCGGCGAAATAGGTGACCTTGTCGTCTCCAATTTGATCGAGAACAGAGACATATGCGCCACCAACCTGAGCCATGGCTTCGATAATCAGCACGCCGGGCATGATCGGATGCTCAGGAAAGTGCCCCTGAAAAAACGGCTCATTGATTGTAACATTTTTGTAGCCGTTGGCCTTTTTTCCCTCTTCGACCTCTTCAATTCTGTCAACCAGCAGAAAAGGATATCTGTGTGGCAGAATCCCCATGATCTGCTGGATATTCATCGTGATCATTCTGAACTACTCCTCCTTTAAAAGCGCCTCAAGCTCTTCCAGGCGTTTTTTCATTAACTGCATATCTTTACGCATTTCCGGCAACTTGCCAAAGGTCATCGCCGCTTTCTGCCACTGCTTATGCGGCAGCAAAGGCGCTCCGGACATCACCTGATTCGGCTCAACGTTCCCCGCAGCACCGCCTCTGGCACCGATCATGACATTTGCACCGATCTTCAAATGACCGGCAATTGCCGACTGCCCGCCAAAGGTACAGTGATTGCCGATCTGGGAACTTCCGGCGATGCCGACCTGCGAAACGATGATACAATCTTCACCGATGCGCACATTGTGCGCAATCTGCACCAGGTTATCCAGCTTGGTCCCACGTCCGATCAGAGTCTCGCCCATCGCCGCCCGATCCACACAGGTCGCCGCGCCGATCTCAACATCGTCCTCAAGAACAACGATCCCGACCTGCGGGATCTTATAGTAGGACTGACCATCAGGAGCAAACCCGAAGCCGTCAGACCCGATAATCGCACCAGGCTGCAAAATCACCCTGTCCCCTACCCTGCAACGCTCTCTGACAACGCTATTGGCATGCAGAATACAGTTCTCACCAATCTGGACATCATCATAGATAACAACCCCTGGATAAAGGGTCGTCCCTGAACCGATCCTGACCCGTTCACCGACAACACAGCCTGGATAAATGGTCACAGATTGATCGATCTGGGCAGAATCCGCAACAGTTGCCCCTGCCAGAACACCCAGTTCCGGCAGATCGGGGACATGCAGATGGGTCAGAATCCGAGCAAATGCCAGGTAGGGATTCTTACAGACAATCAGGTTCTCTATCGGGCTCTCAATGCCAGGTGCCAGAATGAGCGCAGTTGCTTGGCAATCCTGAAGACTGCTCAGGTATTTTGGATTGGCTACAAAGGTGATCGCTCCAGGGCCGGCCTGATCGATCGGAGCAACATGATCAACCTCAGCCCCGGGATCACCCGCCAACATTCCGCCAACCAGTACCGCCAGTTCCTGCAAAGTTGCCATACTGAATCCCTGTGAGCTATTTGGCGTTATGTGCGTCGACAACTTCCTGGGTCAGGTCCTCGATGCTACCATCAGCATACATGAAGACCCCCTCATTCAGGACTAGGTTATAGCCCTTCTTCTTGCTGATTTTTTCCAGTTCGACGTAGAGCTCTTCCAGAATTTTATTGGTCAGCTCTTTATCTTTGGCTTTCAATTCATCCTGAATCTTCTTGCGCAACTGGGTGATCTCGATAACCTTCTGCTGATATTCCTTGGCCTTTTCCTGCTTGGCACTGTCTGAGAGCACTGCTGCTTCTTTTTCCAGGTCCTTCTGCATTGTGGTTATAGCGTCCTGCTTGAGCTTGAAATCACCTTCGTATTTCTGAACCAGTGCATCGATCTGTTTTTTGGCATCCTTGCCTGCTTCACAGGCATTGAGAGCTTTCTGCATATCAACACGGGCAATCTTGGTCTCTGCCAGAGCAGGAACGGCGAACAGGGAAAGGGCAACAATAGCAATCAAAAGTCTTTTCATCATCATCTCCTGAAATTAAGCCTTAAAAGGCTTTTCCGATTGTAAATTCAAATACAGAGCGTTTCTCTCCATCACGAGGATCAAGATTATACCCCCACTCAAAGCGCAGCGGCCCGAGCGGACTCAACCAACGGACACCGGCACCGGCACTGTGACGCAGATCGGAAAAATAATCTTCATCTTCGCCCCAGGCGTTGCCGATATCATAAAACAGCACCCCTTTGAAGCCCATATCCTTGGCAATAGGGAAAATATACTCGAAATTAGCGTATGCCATCTTCTCACCGCCGATATAGTCGCCATCTTCCATCGGACCAACCTCTCGGGACTCAAAACCACGCAGGGTACGGATGCCACCGAGGAAAAACTTTTCACTCATCGGTATATCATCGTCGGTCCAGGTTTTCATGATGTAGCCAATCGATCCATGGACGGAGAACACCGTATCTCCGATAACCGGAAAGAAATGACGGTGATCGGCAATCCCCTTGAGAAAGTTCTCGGTTCCTCCGAGGCCGGCGAACTCGAGGCTCAGTTTGGTAATCCCCCCGGTACTCGGATCCTGATAGTTGTCTGTACTGTTGCGCACCAGATCAGCCGTCAGGGACGACAGGGTCGACTCCCCTTCCGCATCCTTGACTGTTGCAGACGCATCGTCATCGACATCAGTGATCTCCTTCTGCTCAAACCTATAGGTCAGATAGAATTTCACGTTCTCCGATAGAGGATGACCGCCTTTGATAGCACCACCTGTGCGGTAATCATCGTAATCACTGTAGCTGGATTCTGACTTATAGACCTCTCCCCCCAGAAACCAGTTGGTATCCAGAAAGTGTGGATCCGAAACAGACAGGCTGTAAGTGGTACTCGAACCGCCAAAGGTACCGCCGACGGAAACATTGATGCCATAGCCCATGAAGTTGTCCTGAGAGACAGACCCCTGAAAGACAGGTCCGTCTGCGGATGAGTAACCCGCGCCAACAGAAAATGTACCGGTCGGTTGCTCAGAAACATCAACATCCAGCACCAGACTGTCAGGTTCGCTACCCGGTTTATTGGTCAGATTCACCTCTTCAAAAAAACCGAGGTTACGAATTTTTCTGTTCGCCGCCTTGACCTTGCTGGCATTGTAGAGCTCCCCCTCAAGCAGTGAAATCTCCCGCCTGATCACTTTGTCTCTGGTTTTGGTATTGCCATGGATACGAATCTCTGTAACGTGATACTGGCGCCCCTGCTCGATGTTCAGCTCAAAACCGACCAGCAGTTTTTCGCTATCCTTGTTGGTCAGAGGGGTGACATTGGCATAGGCATAACCACTGTCAGCATAGAGATCGGTCAAACGAAGGATACTGTTACGCAATTCAGAACGACTGAAAACATCACCAGGTTTAAGAGTGAGAAGATCCTTCAACTCGTCTTCGTTCTTCATCATATCACCGGAGATCCCGATATCACCGACACGATACTGAAGCCCCTCTTCAACCTCGATGACGACCTGCAGATATTTGTCATTAACCAGAGTTACGTCGGCCGGCTTGACCTTGACATCCTGATAACCGACATCCTGGTAGGCCATCTTGATGCGCTCGACATCGAGCTCCATGGCGTCCTTGAGGTAAGCTCCGCGACCTGTCAACCAGGAAAGAAACCACTTTTCCTTGGTCTCCATCTTCTTGAGCAGTTCTTTCTTTTTGAAGACGGTGGTCCCGACGAAGATGATGTCACGAATCAACACCTTGTCGCCTTCGTCGATATGAAAGATCAGAGTCGCTTCGTTATTGACATCAGTCCGCAACTCGGTGGTGATGTTCACCGCATGGTAACCGTCCTCAATATAGACGTTGCGAAACTCATTGATACTTTCGTCAATCTTTGCCTTGTTGTAAATCGATGGAATTCTGACCTTGAGCAAAGGAGCAAGCTTGTCCCGCTTAACGTCTTTGATCCCCTCATATTCGACACTTCTGATAACAGGAAGTTCTTCGACTGAGAAAACCAGAGTTTCTAGACCATTGACCTCTTTGACCTCTGCACCGACATCCTTGAAACTCCCCAGAGCATAGATATCATGGACAGCCTGATCGATGTCACCATCACTGACCAAATCACCGGAACGTACCTGTATGACATTGAAGATTGTCGATTCGGCGACACGACTGTTACCGCTGATCTGAATATCGGAAACTGTAAAATCACCCGCCAGAGCGGTTGCCGCTGATAACAGGATCAAACATAAAAGGCACAGTCTTTTCAACATCAGGCATCCTTGCGTGGCAAAAGTAAAAGGTGAATTATAGGGAAAGAGCCCCCCAACTTCAACCTGAATCAAAGGGGAACATGACCCACTGTCAATTTAAAAGATCCTCAACCAAAATACCGTCCTCAATTCGTAACACCCGATCCAGGCTGTCAGCCAAGGGACGGCTGTGAGTCACGATAATCATCGTCAGCCCACGGGATTGATGCATCTGGTTGAGCAGCGCCATAATCTCCCCGGAGGTCACTGAGTCCAGATTGCCGGTCGGCTCATCAGCCAGCAACAGTTTGGGCTCCTTGATCAGGGCCCGGGCGATGGCAACACGTTGCTGTTCACCACCCGACAGCGCGCCGGGTTTGTGGTCGAGTCGGTGGGCAAGACCGACCTCCGTCAACAGATTTGCAGCCCGATGCAGTGCAAGGGAACGAGACATACCACCAATCAGTAATGGCATCATCACATTTTCAAGCGCCGAAAATTCGGGTAACAGCTGATGAAACTGAAAAACGAAGCCGATGCTTTCATTACGGAATGCGTCCAGTACCGTACCACGCAGAGCAAAGAGATCCTCCCCTGCGTAAAGAACCTGACCTGCACTCGGATGGTCCAACCCGCCAAGAATATGCATCAGGGTGGTTTTACCCGCACCGGAGGTTCCGACGACAGCGACTCGCTCCCCCGCCCTGATCTCGACATCGATGCCACGCAGGACGTCAACAATCCCACCGGGCGTTTTGAATTTTTTTTTCAGGCCGGAAACCCTGATCAGTGCAGCATCATTCATAACGCAGCGCCTCAGCAGGGTCCATCCGGGAAGCTCTCCAGGCAGGGTAAAGGGTTGCCAGCAGAGAGATCAGCATGGCCATAACCACTACAGAAACAACATCCGAAACGACGATCTGCGATGGGAAGTGCTCCATACCGTAAACAGTCTGATCAAAGATGCGAATACCGAAACTTTGTTCCAGAAACTTGATGATCGGATCGGCGTAGTAGGCGAGAACAACACCAATCAGAGCCCCAAGCCCGGTCCCGACGGTGCCGATAATCAGCCCTTCAAAAAGGAAGATCTTCATGATACTACGGGCATTGGCCCCCATCGCCCGCAGGATGGCAATATCCCGATTCTTCTCCATGACAACCATGATCAGGGTTGTGGCAATATTGAACGCCGCTACCAGGACAATAATGCCAAGAACGATGAACAGACCCAATTTTTCCAGCTTAAGAGCGGACAGGAATGAGCCGTACATCGCTTGCCAGGAACGCACCACGTAAGGGAACGGAAACTGTTGAGCCAAAAGCGCAGCCACACCTGGAGCCTGATCGAACAGGGCTACTTCGATCTCGACACCGCTGACACCATCCGTTTCAAAGAAGCTCTGGGCAATCTGCAGCGGAATATAGGCATAGAAACTGTCAATCAGGCTGCTCTGCTTTTCAAAAATAGCCACAACCTGGAATGGCTTCATTTTCGGGACCATGCCAAAAGGGGTGATGTTAAAAAGCGGCGGGATGACATTCACCGAGTCGCCGACGCTGATTCCCAGCGATGCGGCAGTATCAGCGCCGATTACAATCCCGGGGCGAGCGGCATCAACGGCAGCAAAGCGGTCAGCAGCCGACTGTTCGTCGAGAGTCAGCAGAGGTTGTGTGAAAATCCTGTGCTGCGTATCGATCCCCTTGACACTGACAGCCGCTACATTACCCTTCGACAGCAGCATCGCCTCCTTGGAAACGTAAGGAACGGCAGAACGGACATGCTCGATCCGCTTTGCCGCAGCAACGATTTCGTCAGCATTATGGATCGCATCTCCATAATGCTGGACCAGCACATGCGGAACATTGCCCAGAATCTGTTTCCTGACTCCGTCAGTAAAGCCGGTCATAACCGCCAGAACCAGAATCAGGGCCGCAACGCCGAGGGTGACCCCGGCGATGGAGATAAAGGATATAACTGAGATGAAGGTCTGTTTCCGCTTGGCCCTAAGATAGCGGAGACTGATTAACCATTCGTATCCCATCAATATACGCTCAACCGACTTCCGGACGCATCTGCGGGAAGAGCAGCACGTCACGAATCGACGAGGAATTGGTCAACAGCATGACCAAACGGTCGATACCGATCCCCTCACCGGCGGTCGGTGGCAAACCGTATTCGAGTGCACGGATATAGTCCTCGTCCATCTCGTGGGCTTCGTCATCCCCCTTGGCTTTTTCTTCGAGCTGCCCCAGAAAACGTTCTTTCTGATCGATCGGATCATTCAGCTCGGAGAAGGCATTAGCCAGCTCACGACCGACGATAAACAGCTCAAAACGATCGACAATCTCCGGGTTTTCGTCATTTTTACGCGACAGTGGCGAAATCTCGGTCGGATACTCGGTAATGAAGGTCGGCTGCCAGAGATGTGGTTCGGCAACCCCCTCAAAGACCTCGGTCAACAGCTTGCCATGGCCAATTTCGCCTTCAATCGCAAGACCGAGAGACTTGGCGTAATTCAGAACCTTGGCGTGATCCTCCAGCTCTTCCAGGGAGATATTGCCGTATTTGACGATCGCCTCGCGCATGGTCAACCGCTCCCAGGGCGGGGTCAGATCGACATCCTTGTCGCCGTAAGGGATGACCATGCTGCCGCAGACCTTCTGCGCGATATCGCTGATCATCGCCTCGGTATAGTCCATCAGGTCATGGTAGGTTGCATAGGCCCGGTAAAACTCCATCATGGTGAATTCCGGGTTGTGACGGATCGAGATCCCTTCGTTGCGGAAACTTCGATTGATCTCAAAGACTCGATCAAAACCGCCGACAACCAGGCGCTTGAGGTACAGTTCCGGGGCAATCCGCAGATAGAGGTCCATCTTCAGCGTATTGTGATGGGTGATAAACGGCTTGGCGGTCGCACCTCCGGCCACCGGCTGCAGCATCGGTGTTTCGACTTCGAGATAGTCGTGATTCATCATGTAGGCACGAATCAGGTTGATGATCTGACTGCGCTTGCGAAAGACGTCACGCACCTCCGGATTGACGATCAGGTCGAGATAACGCTGACGGTAGCGGGTTTCGACATCGGTCAGCCCGTGCCATTTCTCAGGCAGCGGCAGTAGGGACTTGGTCAGCAGCTGCAGCTTGTCGGCACGCAGCGAAAGTTCGTCGGTTTTGGTCCGGAACGGCTGCCCTTCAATACCAACAATGTCGCCGATATCAAGCTTCTTGAAGAGTTCAAAGGCCTCTTCACCGATCTGATTCATGGCCACATAGACCTGAATCCGACCACTGCCGTCCTGGATCTGCAAAAAGGCAGCCTTCCCGAAATCACGGCGGGCCATGATCCGGCCACCGATCGTGAAACTGACGGTCAGGGTTTCAAGTTTCGCTTTATCATCTTCAGCGTGCAGGCGATGAATCTGTGCCGCGGTGTTTTCAACCTTGAAGTTATTGGCGAAGGGATTAACACCCGCGGCCTCAAAGCTGTCAAGCTTGGCCCGACGCTGCTGCAAAAGATCGTTTAACTCTTCCATATATCATTCCTTAATTCTTATACCTGAATCAGGTTCCATTGAGTGCCGCACGATAACCCCGGAACACCGCTTTCGTCAAGGCACAAACCACCGGCCGGAAGCAGCCAAGACCAGACACTTGCCGTCTCCAATCTTCAGGTCGCTGAAAAACCCTCAAAAAAACCGACTGCAGCGGCAAAACCTGCCGGGATCCTACAGGATTTTCGCACCTTGTAGTCATAACAGACCAGCGGAATGGTTCCCTCCGCCGTTACCTGCTGCTCGCGCAGAATCCGGTACTCAGTGATGAAGGACGAACGCTTCAGTTCACTGATACGCATATAGATATTCAGCTGATCAGCGAGAAACATCTCCTGGCGGTAATAGACATGGGCCTCGGGCATGATGACACCGCAGCCACCGAGATCCATTTCGGAATAGGAACCCAATCGGGCCAGATAGGCAATCCGTGCATCCTGAAAGAAGTTCAGAACGGCAGAATTTGCCACATGACCACCATAATTGATGTCCGCCACCCCAACCCGATAGGGCAGAAAAAAACTGAATTCATCCATAAAGCCAAACCCTTATCGTTGACAGCGCGGACAATAATAGGTAGAACGCTGGCCCAAGCGCAGACCGCTGATCGGTGTCGAACAGACCGGGCAGTCTTGACCGCTGCGACCGTAGACCTTCAACTCCCGGGCAAAATAGCCGGGTTTCCCATCACTCTGTCTGAAATCACTGATCGTCGTCCCTCCAGCGTCGATCGCTTCGGCAAGTACTTCCTTGATCATCTCAGCCAAAGCAGTATAGCGTTTGGCGCTGATGTTTCCGGCTGAGCGACGAGGATCAATACCGGCCCGAAACAGCGCTTCGTTGGCGTAGATATTGCCGACACCGACAACCACGGTCTGATCCATGATAAAAGGTTTAACCGCGAGTAATTTATTGCGCGAGAGCCGGTAGAGGTAAGCCCCGTCAAATTCCGCAGCAAGCGGCTCGGGTCCGAGTTTTTTGAGCAAAGGATGCTCCTCGGCCTGCTCTTGAGTATAAAGGAACACCCCGAAACGCCGTGGATCAGTGAAGCGGAGCATCATCCCATCGTTGAGAATCAGGTCAATATGATCATGCTTCTGCTCTGTCGCATCGGCAGCAAGAATCCTCAACACCCCGGTCATGCCAAGATGCAGAATCAGGGTTCCATAGGAACACTTGATCAGCAGGTACTTGGCTCGGCGGGAGACACTCAGGATAAGCTGTCCGGGTAGAATCTGGCAGAGCGCTTTGTCGAGAGGATAGCGCAACTTGTCAACGCGCAGAACCAGTTCGACAATACTCCGCTGACGGATATGAGGATCAATCCCTCGGAGGGTCGTTTCAACTTCCGGCAGTTCGGGCATCGCTAGAAACGGACCTTCTGTGCCGCCAGATCAAAGTGGCTAAAATCGAGATGATCAGGGGATTCCGAAAACTCCTCCGGACCCAGTTTCTGGGCGGAATGATAACGCCACCCCTGAGAGGTTTTGATCAACAGGGCCAGTTCGAAAAACAGCTGCCGGGTACCATCCACCTCAAGCTCCATGACCAGGATAACTTCCACCCCGGCACCGGCTTCACGCTGAGCCAGACAGCGCCAGCTGACGACCTGGATCCGGGTGAGATGCTGAGAGGCGAAATCAACATAATCGGCTTCACGTGCAAAATTCTGCACAAAGGGAGCATCCGGATGATAGCTCTGATAGACAGCGGCATAATCACCCCGCTGCAGTGCTTGAAAACGTTCTTGGATAAATTGGACAGGCATCAGTCTTTCAATCTTGGATCGAGGGCGTCGCGAATCCCTTCGCCCAGCAAATTATAACCTAAAACAGTCAGCAGAATCGCCAGCCCCGGAAAAACCGACAGCCACCAGGCCGTTCCCAGTGTCTGCTTGCCGACAATCAGCATATTGCCCCAGGAGGGGGTTGGCGGCTGCACCCCGATTCCCAGGAAGGAGAGTGCACTTTCCGTTAGAATGGCGCCTGCTACCCCCAGCGTCGCCGAAACCAGCACCGGAGACAACGCATTTGGCAGAATATGGCGAAAAATCAGCCGCGAGTCGTTCGCCCCGAGTGAGCGGGCGGCCAGAACAAAATCGCGTTGCCGCAAGCTCAAAAACTCTGCTCTCACCAGACGGGCCACCCCCATCCAACTGGTCAGCCCGATGACGACCATGATGTTCCAGATCGACGGATCAAGAAAGGCGATCACGGCCAGGATCAGGAAAAAGGTCGGGAAACAGAGCATGATATCGACAAAACGCATCACCACAGCATCGACCCAACCACCGTAAAATCCGGCCAGAGCTCCGATGACGATACCGATCAGGGTCGACAGACCGACCGCGACAAAACCGACCAGCAGGGAAATCCGTGCTCCATAGAGCATCCTCGCCAGGACACTGCGTCCGAGATCATCGGTTCCAAGCCAATACTGCCAGCCCGGGGGCTGCAGTCCCTGGGAGACATCGATCGCCGAAGGATCAAGGGGAACAAAGGACGCAGCCGCAGCCAGAACAAACATCACCAGAACGATGACCCCTCCGGTCAGCGCCATGCGGTTGCGCCGCAGCCTCTGCCAGACAATATCACGTAAAAAATGGCTTCGCATAGGCCCCGGATCAGCCGAACTTGATCTGCTCAACATCGGCTGCGGTCAGCAGTCCTTTGTACTGCAGAACATCCAGCAGACGCTGAAAGCGCGGATCGTCATCCGGTAGGTCATCGAAACTGATGGAGTTAGGTTCCAGGCCAGCTAACTCATCAACCAAACCGCCTGCTGGTTCTGGCGGAGCGAAATGCCTCCTGATCGCCTCTTCAATCTCTTCTTCTGCGGCAAGCACCGGCAGAACCCGGCAGCCCGTACTGAACTGCAGGGCATCGATCTGAGCGATATTGGTCGGATCGGTCATTGCAACGCGCAGAATCTTCTCTCCTTGCGCCCTACGCAGGTCGATTGGAATGACCAGCATTTCAAGCATCTTTTCATAGGGCAGAACCCGTTTGAGCTCGTCTGAAATCTCAAGTTCAGCCAGAGAAACCCGCGCATACTTCGCTTGGGTTTCTATAAATTCCATGATCGTCTCTTCAGGAAGATATCCCAGTTTCACCAATGCACTGCCAATCCGCCCTCCCAGGTTGCGCTGCATCGACAATGCAGATTCAAGCTGAAACTGATCGATCAGACCAGCATCCAGCAGCATTTCACCTAAACGGTTTGTTTCCAAAAGATCTCCTTTCGCGCCCAATTATCAGTGACGGAACCCCTGCCCCTGGCGAATTCGAGGATCAGCCAGAGCATAACAGATGTCGGCCAGCAGATTGCCGACCAGGGTCAACACAGCCCCCATCACCAGAATTCCCATAATCAAGGGATAATCTCTCATCATAACACCATCGTAAAACAGTTTTCCCATACCGGGAATAGCAAAAATCGTTTCAAAAATAACACTCCCGCCGATCAGCCCCGGGACCGACAGCCCCAGAATCGTAATGACCGGCAGCAGAGCATTGCGCAGCGCGTGCTTGTAAATGACAACCCGCTCTGAGAGCCCCTTGGCCCGTGCCGTCAGGATATAATCCTGGCGGATCACCTCTAGCATGTTGGAGCGCATGTAACGTGAAAATCCGGCAAGCCCGCCGATCGCCGAAATAAAGACCGGCAGAACTAGGTGCGAAATCCGATCCGCGATCTGCCCTCCAGCGCTGAGATATTCATAGCCCAACGACTTCAGCCCTGAAACCGGCAACCAGCCGAGGCGGACCCCAAACCAATCCATCAGCAACAGTGCCAGCCAAAAGGACGGCATGGCAAACCCGGCAAAAACCACAATGGTGGTCGCCCGGTCAAAACCACTGTTGCGCCTGATCGCCGACAATACACCGAGCGGCACTGAGACAACCAGAATCAGCGCGATCGACAGCAGGTTCAAGAGAATGGTCACCGGCAGCCGCTCCAGTACCTTGTCAAGCACCGGCCGACGGTCCGTCGCAAAGGAGTCGCCGAAATCAAGAACCAACAGACGGCCAAGCCATTTTCCATATTGAATATACAACGGCTGATCCAGACCGTACTGAACGCGCAGCCGTTCCTGCAGTTCCGGCCCCGCCTGGGGGTTCATCTGGGTCTGCATGTCGGTCGGTTCACCCGGGGCCAGGTGGATGACCACAAATGAAATCAAGGTAATTCCGATCAGCAGCGGGATCAGCATGAGCAGGCGTTTAAGAATATAATTCAGCATCGGCTACCTTGCGTATTTCTGCTCGTCTTGTGGCACATACCACTTGTCGAAATTATAACGGATTCCCGCCGGAGCGGGATCTATACCGCGAAAACGTCGCGCCACGGCCGGCAGTGCTTCCGGAATATAGAGAAATGTGTAGGGCTGCTCCTCGGCCAGGATCTCCTGAAAACGATCATAATAGCCCTTGCGTTGGCCCTGGTCAAAGATCCGCCTGCCCTGCTCCAACAAATCATCGACCTCAGGGTTGACAAAACCGATAAAGTTCAACTGACCGGGAGCGGTCTTGCTCGAATGCCAGATATTATACTGATCCGGCTCCGGTCCGCCACTCCAGCCAAGGATTGTCGCATCAAATTTACCGGGGTTGATAAACTCCTTGAGGAAGGTCGCCCATTCAACAATCCGCAACTTGACATCAACCCCGACATCGCGGAACCGGCGCTGAATAATCTCTCCCGTCTTCGAACGCAGGTCGTTCCCCTGGTTGGTGACAATGGTAAAGGCCAGCGGTTTGCCGTCCTTATCAACGATCCCGTCACCATCATGATCTGCCCAGCCGGCCTCCGCCAGAAGTTCTCTGGCTTTTTGCGGATTGTAGTCGTAACGTGCAACCTGAGTATTGTAGGCCCAGGTGTCCGGCTTGTAGGGCCCGGTCGCAATAGCGCCATAGCCAAGCAGCACGCCATCGATAATCTCCTGTTTGTTGATGGCGAAGGACAACGCCTGGCGCACCCGCCTGTCCTTAAACATCGTTCGTCTCAGGTTATAGCCAAGGTAGGTATAACCAAAATTGAGATAACGATACTTGCTATAGAGCCGGCGAAACGCCGGGGTATCGGTCTGACGATCATATTGCAGCGGGGAAAGCCCCATAAAATCGAGATTGCCGGTTCTCAGCTCCAGAAACTGGGTCGTCGGATCCGGAATGATCCGGTAGACAACCCTCTTCAGAAAGGGCTGCCTATCAAAATATTCGGGATTCGCCTCAAGTACGATCTTCTCGCCTGAAATCCATTCAACCAGCTTGTAAGGCCCGGTCCCCACCGGCTTGCGAGCCAGAGGGCTGCGGGTAATATCCTCCCCTTCAAGCAAGTGGCGAGGATGCACCGGCATGCCCCAACTCATCAGGGCGGGTGCATACGGCTTTGCGTAATGCACAACCACCGTCAGCGGGTCCGGTGTTTCGAGGCCGGTTACCTGCTTGAAGGCCTCGGCATAGGCTGTCGGGGTGTCAGGGTCGATATAGAGTTCGTAGTTGAACTTAACATCAGCCGAGCTAAAGGGAGCACCGTCGTGCCACTTGACCCCGGCGCGCAGATGGAAGGTGATCGTCAGGTTGTCGTCTGAAATGTTCCAGGATTCGGCCAATTCGCCAACCACACTGAAATTTTTGTCATAACGCACCAGACCATTATAAACCAAGCCGTTGATATCACTCGAGGCCGAATCAGAGGCCAAGACCGGCAACAGCGTGCTGGCGTCGCCAATCGAACCGGCAATGAAGGTGTCACCATAGGCAGGCTCCGCTGTAGTTGAAGAAAGCGGCACTGCGGGCACAGACTCCTGTCGGCAGGCACAGAGAACCAACAGCACAAGGATAACGACAAGCCCCCTGCTCATAGAGATTCCTCGATGACATTGGCCGGTTTTTTCAGGCGGAACCTGGCTGCGTCGAGCGATGGGTTGAGAACCAGTTCGGCAAGAGACAGGCGCACCCGAGTCTCGTCAACAGGCGCTTCGATAATCATCTCCAGCGGAAACCCAGACGCGTCGAAGTCCTTATAACTGGTGCGCAGCAGCAGCTGCTGATCACACAGATAACTGACCTCTACCAGCTGAAGCTGACTATTGAAACGGACCTTCTGCACCTGACCGTCCCCTCTGAGACTCAACAGCAGATCGCTGCCGGAAACTACGACGTCAGCGAGATCGAAAGAAATCAGCGGTGGTGAATAGAGAACCAGTGCTACCAGATCTTCAACCCGTAACGGAATACGGATAAAACGCGATAAATTGTCTCGGCTTGCCTGTCCCCGGTAAAACTTTCCCGGGATGCTGGTATACAGAAAAACAGAAAACTCATCCCCATCGGTGGCCAGCTGCATGACCAGCTGGCCGAATCCGGTCAGAACATCGGAGCGTAACAGATTCGGTTTTTCGACCAGGATAAACTGCTGCGTCGAGTAGAAATTTCCACCACTGGTCAGGTTCACCTGGGCCGCAACGTCCAACGACTGGTAATTTTCCGCAGAGGTTTGCAAACGGCTGATCAGCTCCTTAGCATCAGGAACGACGGTCCAGACCGGGGCGCTGGGACGCAAGCAGCCAGACAGGGCCAGAACAACCAACAGTAACCAGAAACGCATCACTCATCTCCCGCCGGAATACTGTCCAGCTTTTCTTTGACACCGGCAAAATCGGGGTTACCGTCCAACAGGTTCTGGTAAACCTGGCGGGCCTTGCTCCAGAGTTCCAGCGCCCGATAGACATCGCCAAGATGTTCAAGGACATAGGGGTCGTCCGGCATCTGCGAGACCGCTTCTTCCAGTGCGTGCCGGCTCTCAGCAAAGCGACCCATCTTGTAGTAAATCCAGCCGAGGGTGTCAATCATATGCCCATGTCGCCCTTGCTCCAGAGCCCTGGTCACCCGGTCTAACGCCAGTTCCAGGTCGATAGAATTCTCGGCCTGGTGATAAGCAAGAAAGTTCAATGCCTCAGCATGGTTGGGATCGAGCTCCAGAACATGCTCCATCCAGCGTACGGCATCGTCTCTCTGTCCGCGTTTTTCCAGCAGGATGCCATACTGGTAGGCCAGTCGAGCTGAATCAGGATTGGCCGCCACAGCCTCCTCGGCAGTGGTAAAAGCACTATCAGATCCTTCGATTTCAGATTTGAAGGCAACCAGATAATAATAGGCATTCTCCTGCTGCGGATCACGGGTCACGATTTGACGCAGCACATCGAGTGCTTTTACCGGCAGGTTTTTCTGGCGATAGAGGTAGGCCAGGTGCAGAGCGGCATCCGCATACTTGTCTGAAGTCTCTGACACCTGCTCCAGGTTGGCAATAGCCTGATCGGTCTTCCCCTGCTCTTCCAGGGACAATGCGAGAAAGTAATAGATCCGCTGGTTACGCATTCCCGAATCGAGCAACTGCTGAAATGTCTGCTCAGCATCAGCCCAGTCCCTGAGCTCCAGATAGACGAGACCAAGCTGAGCAGCAACCTGCAGATCGTTTGGAAACTGGGCACTGACAGCCTTGAGCTGGTCCCTGGCCTTTTTGATCTGACGCTTGTTGAGATAGAGCTGGGCCAGGCGCTGCCTGACGGAAGCAGCACGTGGATTGAATATCACCGCGCTTTCATAGAGATCGAGTGCGGCCTGGACATTGTCCTGCTCCAGCAGACGTCCATACTCGACAATCGCCTGCTGCAGGCCTGGATTATATTCGAGCAGTTCCTGGTATTTTTCCAGCGCCTGGGCGCGCTTACCTAACTCATTATAGAAACGAGCCAGTGAAAGCCGGGCGAGGCTGGCCTCCGGGTGATCCTCGACAACGACTTCCAATATCTCAACCGCATCTTCTTTAGCTCCTGATTGAGACAAAGCCATCGCCAGCCGGACCTGCAGCAATTCATTGTCCGGATCGGCCAGAACCGCTTCGCGAAACTGTTCAACTGCTTCAGGAAAACGATTCTGATAGCTGTAGACATCACCGAGCAGAATACGGATTTCCAGGTTGTCCGGATCACGGCCAAGCAGCACGAGCAGTTGATCAATGGCAGTATCAAGGTTCTCCAGATGCAGGTTGGCCTTAGCCAGATTAAGGCGCAGATAATCGGATTCAGAATCGAAGGACTGCGCACGTTTCAACGCGCTAAATGCTTCGTCCCAGCGTTCATCGGCGGCCAGCAGGCGAAACTGGGCAAACGCAAACAGAGCCTTGGCCGATGGGTCATCAAGCTCGGAGCGATAAACTGGCGACACATTAAATTCGACATCCGGCACAGCACCAGGCAGCAGCAGTCCGCAGCCACACAATGAAACAAAAAAAACAAGAGTTATCGGTATCTTCCAGAAGCACGACATACGAAGGCCACAGTCCTCAAATGACAATATGTTTCACAAGATGAAAGGATAGCACAGAATTTCCTCAGCGAAAACGCTCACCTTGGCCAAATATACGCGGTCCCTTCTTTGCAAAGCGCAAAGCAATAAGTTATTATTGTATCTTAATTTAACGAATCAACATATTGCTGCAGGAAGCAGTCATGACCCAGCAGAGCAAAAAATCCGAAACTCATGAAAAGCAGGTTCTTGAAATCTGGGCCATCTGCCTGATTGTCGGTCTGATTTTGATCAATTACCCCTTTATTCAGATTTTCAATAGCCCTCACCTCGTCGTTGGCATTCCCGGCCTGGTTCTCTATTTTTTCATCGGTTGGCCGCTCTCGATTCTTGTCATCTACCTCTTTGTTCGCCTGTCAAATTCCAAGAATCAGCAGAACGACTAACGGTATACCCTCATGACAGGCCATGAAACAGTTCAATCGGCAACCGCAATCTCAACTGAAACCGTCCTACTGGTGACCCTCGGTTATTTCCTGCTGCTGTTTGTCATCGGCTATATGGCCGAACAATACAGACGCAGGGGTAGAGGACTGCAGAACAACGCCCATATCTATGCGCTGTCGATGGCCGTCTATTGCACCAGCTGGACCTTTTACGGCAGTATCGGTAACGCGGCAAGAAACGGACTGGAGTTCCTGCCGATCTACCTGGGACCGACCCTGATTGCTTTCGCCTGGTGGTTTCTGTTACGAAAACTGGTACGCATTTCCAGGGATCAGAACATTACCAGCATCGCGGATTTTCTTTCGAGCCGTTACAATCGATCATCCGCCATCGGTACACTGGTAACCGTTTTTGCCATCTTCGGCATCAGTCCCTATATCGCCCTTCAGCTCAAGGCGATTGCTGAAACACTCGACATCCTATCTATACCGATGAGCTTCGACCCTCTCGGGGAGATTCACCTGCCGGCCCTGACCATTGAACCCCATCTGGATACCGCCCTTATTGCAGCCATCATCCTTGCTGCCTTTGGGATTATTTTCGGCGCCAGGCATCTCGATTCATCTGAACATCATGAGGGGCTGGTTGTCGCTGTTGCCTTTGAATCCCTGATCAAACTGATCGCCTTTCTTGCCGTCGGTCTGTTCATCACCTTCCGTCTTTTTGACGGCTTCGGTGATCTGTTCCAGACTTTTTATCAACGCTTTCCGGAAAAGCAGCTGCTCTTCACCCTCGGTACCGAGCAGACCCCTTACATAAAATGGTTTTCACTGAGCGTGATGTCGATGATGGCCGTGATGTTTCTCCCCCGCCAGTTCCATATCATGGTCACCGAAAACGTCGCGGAAGAGCATATAAAATCTGCCATGTGGAGGTTTCCGGCCTACCTCTTCCTGATCAACCTTTTTGTGCTGCCGATCGCTATGGTCGGCCTGATGTACAGCGGCGGCGATCCTCACCAGGCGGACTATTACATCCTGACCCTACCTCTGGCCTTTGGTCAGAAAGCCTTGGCAACCCTGGTCTTTGTCGGCGGACTTTCGGCGGCTGCCGGCATGGTCATGGTCTCATCCGTCGCCATCGCGACAATGATGCTCAGCCACATCTTCATGCCGGTGATCCTCAAACTCAAGCTACCGATTCAGAACTATTCCGGCATTCTTATCAACCTCAAACGCTTCAGCATTCTGGCCGTCATCCTGCTCGGATACTTATATTACCAGGTGATCGGCAGCTCTAACACCCTGGCCAATATCGGCCTGATCTCCTTCATGGCTGCGACCCAGTTCGCCCCGGCGATCATTGCCGGCATCTACTGGAAAAGAGCATCACTCAAAGCGGCATTCTCTGGTCTTTGCGGCGGCTTCATCGTCTGGTTTATCACCCTGCTCGTACCGTCCTTTGTGCATTCAGGCTGGCTCGACCCTAACATTCTCGAGCAAGGACTGTTCGGTATCAAGCTGCTGAAACCTCTCGAACTGTTCGGGCTACGTGGCTTCGATATCTACTCCCACTGTCTGTTCTGGAGCCTGATTTTCAACCTCGGAACCCTCGTCGCAGTCAGCTATCTGACTCAGCAAAAGCCTGAAGAAGAGCAACACGCCCTGCGCTTCACCGACATCTTCAACTCCCAGGCCATAGTTCCACAGCGTCTGAAACGGATCAGCAAGGCTCCGACAATCATGGAGTTTGTCGAACTAATGTCAAAGTTCATCGGCGAAAAAACCGCCCAGAACGCTATTGCCGAATATCTCGGCAACCAGGACATCGATTTCCGCGGCAGCCTCGAAGATTACGAACTGCCACTGCTCAAGGACTTTACCGAAAAAACCATCTCCGGATCGGTCGGCGCGGCCCAGGCCCGCATCATTCTGGAGAACTACCTCACGGCCCGCGGCAGTGAGATGGAGGATGTCTTTGACATCTTCGGCACGGTCACCATCAACCACGCCGCAGGCCAGGAGCAGCTCAGCGTTCTTTACGAAGTGGCCCAGGTGGTTTCCCAGGAAGTCAATCTGCAGCAGGTCTTCGACCGCATCACCGATCTGCTTCGTCAACAGTTCAAATTCGACCTGGTCGTCATCCGCATGCTTGAAAAAGAAACCGGAACCCTGCAACTCAGCAGTCTGTCCGGTCAGGCAACCCCCGGGTTCGGCCAGACCGAACCGAACATCAATCTGGAGACCTACATCGGTCTGTCATTTATAACCAACAAAACCATTGTCATCAATGACAGTGACTACCTCGAGAAGCCACTCTCAGCCCAACTAGCCAAAGCCGAGGGAATTACCTGCTTTGCCCACACCCCGATCACCTTCGAAGGGGAACCCGTCGGCATCCTGTCCGCCTTTTCCAAAACGATCAAGGGGATTTTCACACCAGCGTTCATCGCTCTCTTTGAAAACATTGCGGCTCAATTGAGCATTGCCTGGCGCAATAATCTGCAACTGGTCGAACTGCTGGAAGTCCGTGAACAGGAACGTGATCTGGAAATCGCCAAACAGATCCAGTCTGCCCTGCTTCCGTCGGAACTCCCGATGATTCCCGAGCTCGAAGTGGCTGGGCTTTGCGTTCCAACCCGCCAGGTCGGTGGAGATTATTATGATTTTATCCAGCGCGGCGAATCCATCTATGACCTGATCGTCGCCGATGTGTCGGGGCACAATATCGGGTCCGCACTGCTCATGACCGAAACCCGGACCTTCATCCATGCCCAGCTTGACAATATTGTTAATACCGGTCCGATGCTGCAGGCGCTGAACAGTTACATCTACACAGATCTAGATCGCGCCGAACTCTTCGTCACCATGTTCTACCTTAAATACAACTGCACCAACCGCCAGCTGACCTACTCAAACGCAGGGCACAACAGTCCGCTGGTCTGGAGAGCTGCAGATGGCCGCTGCGAAGCTCTCGACGCAGAAGGGCTGATTTTTGGTATCATGAAAGAGTTGACCTACGAAGAAAAAGTCACCACCCTCCATGCGGGTGACATCCTGCTACTCTATACCGATGGCATCATAGAAGCCGAAGATCGCAACAATCAGCTATTTGGCATGGAGCGGTTGACCAAGCTACTTGAAGAGGGAAGCTCACTGCCACCGGATGAACTGATCGACTTCATCATGAATCAGGTTCGGATCTTCACCGGTGTCCGTCATTTCAAAGACGACGTGACACTGCTGACCATGAAGGTCAAAATGTAAAAGATATTCACCCTAAATGGGTCAAGTCGGTTATAATCGCTTGCAGGCTGTAAAAAAATCGTTATCGAAGCAGAAAAGCTACTAATAACACCTTTAAATAACCTGCCAGCGTAAACGCTAACGGCAACTCAAGGAGACCATTTTATGCAATTGGATATGAATGAAAAAGGTGACATTGTCGTCATCACTGTCAATGAAGAACGTATGGATGCTCACAACAGCGGAGATCTCAAGGAACGCATGCTGCAGATTTTCGACGAGGGAAAAGCCAACCTGGTGATTGACCTTGGTGCCGTTCGTTTTATCGACTCATCAGGCCTCGGAGCCCTCGTCTCCGGCTTCAAAAACGCCAGTGCCCGCGAAGGAAATCTCAAACTCTGCTGCCTTCAGCCTCAGGTCCGGTCGATGTTCGAACTGACCCGCCTGCATCGTGTCTTTGAAATTTTTGCCACAGCCGAAGAAGCACTTGGAAGCTTCTAAAGCCATATGAAAGATCGCAGCGCGCCAAAAATCAGAATCGACATCTCCATTCCCAGTGACACCAGGTATCTGGGAATGGTCGGTCGCATGGGCGAAGATCTAGCCAACTCCCTGATGCCGAAAGGCAAAGAGTGGGCTGACTTTCCCTACAATCTGAATCTGGTGCTGACCGAGGCGATTGCCAACGCGATCGACCATGGCAACAATCGCGATCCGGAAAAAAGCGTCCGTATTCTTATCACAGCCTCTGATCAGGAACTTGTCATCAAGATCTATGATCAGGGGCGTGGATTCGATCTGCACTCGCAGAGCCAGAAGGCCTCCCGCCACAGCGATGAAGGTGGACGTGGCATCCATCTGATGCGTGAACTGATGGATAACCTGTACAACCATCGTGAGGACAGTCTCAACGTTATGATTCTGAGTAAAAAACTCAGATGATCTCAATCCAGATAATCAAACAAACCGTTCAAACTGTTTAACGCGAACTCTTCACCGGGGACGGCCCCACCGTAGCTGGCGAAGCGAACCCGGGCACCTTGCGCAGCCCGCTGATCCAGTTCGGAATCTCCGATGAACAGACAGTTTCCGGCTACAACCTCTAACTTCTCAACGGCCAGAAGCAGCATGTCCGGAGCTGGCTTCGGGCGTTTGACATCCTGACAGCTGACAACCACATCAAAATAACGCTCCAGTCCGAAGTACTCCAGGACCAGATCGATACTGCGCCCACGATTCGTCGCAATCGCCAGGGGATAGTTGTCGTGCAGCCTGTCGAGAACCTCGCACAGTCCTTCTGTTGGCCGCATTTCAGGGATGAAGGGTTCATAGTGAAGTGACATCGCA
Source organism: Geopsychrobacteraceae bacterium (assembly GCA_963677215.1). Classification (GTDB taxonomy): domain Bacteria; phylum Desulfobacterota; class Desulfuromonadia; order Desulfuromonadales; family Geopsychrobacteraceae. The sequence goes on along the minus strand of OY781919.1, from coordinate 2,731,478 downwards.
AAGTTCATGGCCTGCTCAAACTGATCTTCAGCAATCAGTGCTCTGATCACGTCTGCAGAACTACCGGTATGACAGAGGTGCGCCCGCTCCTGCTGTTCCATCGATACCGGCTCATAACCAAACTCGGTCAAAATACGATTATAATAAGCAAGGTTCGCTCCCTTGCTGTCAAACATGACACCATCACAATCAAATATTACAGCTTGCAGTGTTTTCATTCCTTGCCCTTGTTCAACAGCAGTATCATACCGCAAAAACCGATGACAATCATCGGAACACAGAGAAGCTGCCCCATCGTTGCGCCCCCCCAGAGAAAGCCTAACTGACTGTCCGGCTGACGGAAAAACTCAACAATGAAACGCAACAAACCGTAACCCAGCAGAAAGACGAAAACCGGGACCCCCATTGCCGGCTTCGTCCGATGAAGAAGGTACATGACAATCAGCAGTATTACCCCCTCAAGGGACGCTTCGTAGAGCTGACTGGGGTGCCGAGGCAAAGGTCCCGCACCAGGAAAAACCATTCCCCAGTGAACATCCGTCACCCGCCCCCACAACTCACCATTGATGAAGTTGCCAAGACGTCCCAGGGCCAGACCGATGGGGGCCGCAACGACAACCAGGTCACCGATCATCAGCAGCGGCAGTTTCTTTCTCTTGCAATAAACAACCAAAGCGATGACCACACCGATAAGCCCGCCATGAAAGCTCATCCCCCCTTCCCAGACATAGAGGATTTCCAGAGGATGATGGAGGTAATAGAAGGCATTATAAAAAAGAGTGTAGCCGACGCGACCGCCGACGATTACACCGACGACGGCATAGAACAACAGATCGGAAATGCCCTCTTTATCAAGAGCAAAATTGCGTAACCGGGCAACATGCCTGACCATAAACAGGCCGCCGACAAAGCCTAACAGATACATCAGTCCGTACCAGCGGATAGCCAGTGGACCCAACGAGAGAATGACCGGATCGATATGCGGGTAAGTCATCGTCTTTCCTCACGCAGAAATTTGAGAAGGGCCTGCATATCCTCAGGAGGATCGAGCTCAAAGGCCAGAGCAGAACCCATTACCGGGTGCTTGAAACTGAGCTTTGAAGCATGAAGCATGGGCCTGCTCAGTACAACAGAAGCAAGCGACTTCGGCCCGCCATACTTGACATCTCCAAACAGAGGATGATCCAGTTCTGACATGTGAGCGCGGATCTGATGCGAACGACCGGTCAACAACTCAACCTCGACCAGTGCCGCGTCAGCGTACTGTTCAACAACCCGATAGCGGGTGATCGCTTCCTTGCCCCCTCGAACGACAGACTGAACCCTGTTCTGCTGCCGCGATCGGGCCAGCAAGCTGCGGACCTCACCCTGCGGCTCGGTAAATACACCCCTGACCAGAGCCAGATAGCGCTTATCGATGCGATGCTCGACAAACATAGCAGTCATCTCTTTATGCGCACGCTGATGGGTTGAAAATGCCATAATCCCCGATGTCCCGCGGTCCAGCCGCTGAACCATACCGAGCTCAGGCTTCAGGCGCGGCCTGAATGGATCCTGAAGGTAGACCTGCAGCGCCTCGTAGAGGGTCCCCTTATACCTGGCATGGGTCGGCTGGGTATCAACGTAGGGCGGCTTATTGACAACAATCAGGAATTTGTCCTGAAACAGGACCTGATCTGCACTGAGCCGGTATGGCTCGAGAGGAAACGGATCGATATAAATCTCAATGGAATCACCGGGACGTACAGACTGAGAACAGCTCCTGACTCTCCTTCCGTTCAGGTGAACTCCACCGATATCGATGATTTTTTTAGCTTTGCTGCGTGAAATGTCGTAGTTTGAAGATGCCAGAAACAGATCCAGACGATCCGCTCCGACATTCTCTACTTTCAGTTTATGAATTTGCCATTTGCTAGACATAACAACACGCCATCTTAGCACTATTCATACTTTTTTAGAAGATTGAAAAATGCCGGTAAATTGATAGTATAGACCTACTAGAGTCCGGTTATCTGGGATGCGCGGATTAATTCTGGTCTCGTGACCAACGTTCCTTTTGGCCTGTCATTTCTGTGGTGATGTGGTGAGCAAGCCTGTCCATAAGCAGGACGCCTGAAGCATCATCTGTGACTTAAGCGTATAGCTAAGGTCAGACGAACAGAGTTAGTCCGGCATCCTGGAGATCAATCAAAAAAGGCCCTGATTCACAGGGCCTTTTTCATATCCTTACTCTACTCGTCAACCCTCTCGCGCAACTCCTTGCCCGTCTTGAAAAAAGGAGTCTTCCTGCAGGGAATCTTGACCAGTTCGCCACTTTTGGGGTTACGAGCTTCCCGCGCTTCCCGCTCCCTGACCGAGAAGGAACCAAAACCACGAATTTCGACACGATCGCCCGTGGAAAGGGCCTGCTCAATACCACCAAAAATCAGATTAACGACCGTTTCTGCTTCCTTCTTGTTCAGAAGATCATGACCATCAGAAAGTTTTTCAATCAATTCGCTTTTAGTCATTATTCCCATCCATGTTTCTCAAAAAAGTTATTCCATCAAATCGGACTTATCGGCTCCAGATAAACTGAGGGCCCACCGGAGAATTCAGATTCAGGTCAAAACCAAGCCGTGTTACCGCAGAATTCAGATAACGTTCCCACAGCCCGGCGGGTTGCTCATCCGGATACAACAGTTCCGGATCATCACCGGCACCGACTAGCTGAGCTGCGTAACGCACAGCATCCGGCAGTGAGCCCAATTCATCAATCAGCCCCTTTTCCAGAGCCTGGCGTCCGGTAAAGATACGCCCGTCAACAAGCGGTATCAATTGCTCGACCGGAATATTGCGCCCGGCACTCACTGCTTCGATAAACTGCAGATGAACATCGTCGATCAAGCCTTGCAGCAAAGCACGATCTTCAACGGTAAAATCACGGGTTGACGAGCCGACATCCTTGAAACGTCCGCTCTTGACGACTTCCGTTTTAACACCGACCTTACCCATCAATTCCTGATAATCAGGGAAAGACATGATGACGCCAATACTGCCGGTGATCGTTCCGGGATTTGCGAAGATACGTTGTGCGGCTACAGCGATGTAATAGCCACCCGATGCAGCAACCGACCCCATCGAAACAATAAGGGGCTTTTCGGCAGCCAGACGCTTAAGCTCCTCGTATATCTCCTGCGAGGGACCTACCCCGCCACCGGGAGAATCGACACGTAAGATGACAGCCTTGACAGTATTCTGTTTTCTGAATTGGTCAATCTGCTGGAGCAGGAGCCCCGAGTCGGTAATAGTTCCACGAACTTTGATAATGCCGATTCTGGCACCAACAGGTACATGAAAGCTGCCTTGGCGAAGTAGTCCTGCGGCCAGGATGACCAGCAGAAAAAAAACAAAAACGCCGCCAACGGCGCAGGCCGCCATTAAAAAAGGTCGTTTTTTCATCTCAACAATTGATCAGGACCCCGATAAAAACCGGGGTCCTGGTGGATATGCATTGCAGCTTAATCTTCAGACTTGCTGTCGAGCGCGCCTTTCAGCAGATCGCCCAGGTTGGACGTTGCATTCTTGCCAGCGCCCATGAATTCGTTGACTTCAGCTTTTTCTTTCTGCTCGTCGAGGTTCTTGACGGACAGAGCGATCTTGCGATCAACGGTGTCAACCTGAAGAACGGCAGCTTCCAGAGTGTCACCAACCTTGGCGAAATCTTTCGGGCTGTCGATTTTTTCTTTGCTCAGTTCGGAAACGTGGATCAGACCTTCAATTCCCTCTTCCAGCTCAATGAAGATACCGAAATCGGTGACCGAAGTGACGTTACCGCTGACGATGGTACCACGGGTATAACGAACTGGCACAGTCTCCCATGGATCCAGGTTCAGCTGCTTGAGGCCGAGAGAGAAACGCTCGTTCTCACGGTCGATGTTCAGGACAACGGCCTTGACCAGGTCACCCTTCTTGTAAACTTCGGAAGGATGCTTGATGCGCTTGGTCCAGGACAGGTCGGAGATGTGAACCAGACCGTCAATCCCTTCGTCAACACCAACGAAGATACCGAAGTCAGTGATGTTCTTGACCTGACCTTCGATGATAGTACCGATCGGGAATTTCTCGCCGATGATGTCCCATGGGTTAGGCTCGATCTGCTTGAGGCCCAGGGAGATACGACGGTTTTCGGAGTCGAGAGCCAGAACAACAGACTCTATATCATCGCCGATATTGAGAACCTTGTTCGGATGCTTAACGCGCTTGGTCCAGCTCATTTCGGAAACGTGGATCAGGCCTTCGACACCCTCTTCCAGCTCGATGAATGCGCCGTAATCGGTCAGGCTGACAACCTTGCCGACAACCTTGGCACCGATCGGGTACTTGGCGGTGACGTCGAGCCATGGATCAGGAGCGATCTGCTTGAGACCCAAGGAAACGCGTTCTTTATCCTTGTCGAACTTGAGAACCTTGACGTTGATCTTGTCGCCAACAGCCAGGATGTCGGATGGGTGCTTGACGCGCCCCCAGGACATGTCGGTGATGTGGAGCAGGCCGTCGATACCACCGAGGTCGATAAATGCGCCGTAATCGGTCAGGTTCTTGACGACACCTTCAACAACCTGATTTTCTTCCAGGGTCTTGAGGGTCTCACCGCGCTGGGACTCACGCTCTTTTTCGAGCAGAACACGACGGGACAGAACGATGTTGCCACGACGCTTGTTGAGCTTGATGATCTTGAAATCGAAAGACTGGCCAATGACCTTGTCCAGGTTACGGACCGGACGCAGGTCAACCTGGGAACCAGGCAGGAAGGCGTTAACGCCGATATCAACTGACAGGCCACCTTTAATCCGGCTGACGATACGACCTTCAACGACCGCACCCTCTTCCAGAGAGTTCCAGATTTTCTGACGATCTGCTTTTTCCTTGGACAGGACGATCAGACCGCTATCGCTTTCACCGCCACCGAACAGGACGTCGTAGACGTCACCGACCTTGACGTTGATTTCACCGTTTTCGTCGGCGAACTCACGAATCGGAATGACACCTTCCGATTTGTAACCGACATCGACAACAACCGAATCAGGATTAACCTGGACAATTGTGCCTTCGACGACGTCATTACGCTTCAGTTCGAAACCGCCCTGCTCGTAATCCTTGAGAAGCTCCTCAAAGCTCTCCTCGCCATCAAATAGTTCCATTTCGTTTTCGTCGTACATGTCTTTCTCTTCAACCATTGGGATGATACCCCCTTAAGAATTTCCCGGCGCCTGACGGCGGCGGACTCGCGTAGAGACGCGCAAGATAGCACAGCCTCCGGGAAAAAACAAAACAATATTTTTCAGGGAGTTATTCTTCTTCGTGGGCCCTGATCGCCCTCAACATGGTGTCCAGGACCTCAGCGATCGTCAGGCGGGTTGAATCGATAACAATGGCATCTTCGGCCTGAAGCAATGGCGAATGTTCACGGGCTGAATCAGCTGCGTCGCGGGCTTCGACCTCGGCTATGGTCCGGGCCAGATCGACATTCTCCCCTTTGGTCTTGAGTTCCTCATAGCGGCGGCGCCCCCGCTCGGCGGCTGAAGCCGAAAGAAAGAACTTCACTTCAGCCTGTGGAAAGACAACAGTGCCGATGTCGCGTCCTTCTAGAACAACACCGCCCTGTCCGCCCATACGCCGCTGCTGAGCAACCATCGCCTCGCGGACCTGGGGGCAGGCGGCGACCCTGGCGGTCAGCAGGCTGACCTCTGGGGTGCGGATCGCATCGCTGACATCCTCCCCGTTGACCAGAACACGTTCTCTACTGCCGTCTTTTACGAATGAGATTGTCATCGCGCGAGCCAGAGCGCCCAACTCGCCCTGATCGGCGACATCGATCCCGGCAAGTTTTGCCTGCAGGGCGACAGAACGGTACATTGCTCCGGTATCGAGATTGATATAGCCCAGCTCCTTGGCCAAGGCCTTGCTCAGAGTGCTTTTACCAGCTCCGGAAGGACCGTCGATGGCGACAATCAGACGCTTCTTCACGATCAACCCCGAATCGAATCAAGTAGTTCCCAGAAGCCGGGAAAGGAAGTCTCGGTGCAGGCGGTATCACTGATCTCGATCTCAGCTTCAGCTGCCAGCGCCGCAACAGCCATACTCATGGCAATCCGATGATCGCCGAATGAATCGACCTCGCCACCGTTCAAATGCCCGGTCCCGGTGATGATCATACCGTCGTCACGGGGTTCGATCTGAGCACCGAGTTTACCAAGAACGTCACACATGGCAGCGATGCGATCAGTCTCCTTGACTCTCAACTCCTCCGCCTCGCGGATGGTCGTCACCCCTTCGGCAAAGACAGCTGCGACGCTGACGACCGGCATTTCATCGATCGCCCGGGGAATCAGTTCTCCGGCGATATCGATCCCCTTGAGCTGACTGCTTTTGACCAGCAGATCGGCAACCGGCTCACCGGAAACCTCGCGTGGATTACAGAGTTCGATCTGGCCACCCATCTGCTGCAGGATATCGATGATCCCGCTGCGGGTCGGATTGACCCCGACGTTGAGCAACAACAGCTCGGCATTCGGCACGATCAGGCCGGCAACCAGATAAAAGGCTGCCGAAGAGATATCGCCCGGCACACTGACATCGCGTCCCTGAAGCTGAACCCGCCCCTTGACTCGGGCACCGCCGTCAAAGGATTCAATCTCGGCGCCGAAGTAGCGCAGCATCCTCTCGCTGTGGTCACGGGAGAGAAAAGGTTCGGTCACGGTCGTCTCGCCTTCGATCTGCATGCCGGCCAGCAGCACCGCAGATTTCACCTGGGCGCTAGAGATCGGCGACTCATAGGTGGTTGGCGTCAGGTTGCCGCCAATAATAGCCAGCGGAGCCTTGGTATTCTGCTCGCGCCCAAGAATCTTCGCCCCCATGGTCCCGAGCGGTTTGATAATACGTGCCATCGGCCGCTTACGCAGATACTGATCCCCGGTCAGCACCGAAAAGAACGGCTGAGCGGCGAGAATTCCACTCATCAGACGCATGGTCGTTCCCGAGTTGCCACAATCGATCACATCACCGGCCTCCTGCAGCCCGGCCAGACCACGCCCGTGGATAACTAGTTCATCAGCACTTTTGTCCTCGACTTGAATACCAAGCTGCTGAAAGGCCTTGAGCGTCGACAGGCAATCCTCACCACGCAGCAGACCGCTGACCCGGGTCGCCCCTTCGGCCAACGAAGCAAACATGATCGAACGATGCGAGATCGACTTATCTCCAGGAACCGCGACCTCACCACGCAGGCCGGGGGCCGGGACAACACGTCTTGTCTGACTTGGGTGCATATTATTCCTCTTTATCTTAATAGTTAAACTTACGAGTAGAGCCTGTTAGTTTTCAGCTTGGATACGAGCAATTTTTTCCGTGACCAGGAAATCTGAGAGGTTGTGCGAAGGCGTAGTGATTTACGCCGCACAATCAACTCCTCAGATTGAGGCCGCCACAGCGAAAAAGAGCCATTTGCGACTGAAAACTATAGAATTGCGTCGCGCAACTGCTTGGATCGGAAGAAGAACTCGAACAATTTCTCCCCCTGCCCGGCGGCGATATCCGCTTTGAGTTCGGCAAAAAAGATCTCGAACTGCTCCATCATCTCAAGCAATGCATCACGATTGGTCTCGGCGATATCCCGCCACATGGTCGGATCAGACGACGCAATTCGAGTAAAATCACGAAATCCGCCGGCTGAGTATTCAAGAATATTTTCCTCGAAATGATCATAGGAGCCGACGGCATTGACCAGAGCATAGGCAACCATGTGTGGCAGGTGACTGATTGCAGCCAGAATCCTGTCATGCTTTTTCAACGACATGCTGATCACCTGACTGCCCGCCTGTTGCCACATTGCGGTCACCAGATCGACAGCCTGAGCATCGGTCTTCTCTGTCGGTGTCAGGATACAGCGCTTGTTTTTATAAAGGGTTGCAAAGGCCGCATCAGCGCCACTTTTTTCGGTCCCGGAAATCGGGTGTCCAGGCACGAAATGAATCCCTTCCGGCAACAGAGGCTCAATCTGCTGAGCAACCTCCTCCTTGACGCTGCCACCATCTGTAATAATAGCCCCGGGCTTGAGCCCGGGCAGGATCTGCCTGACGACCTCAGCCATACTCTTGACCGGAGTGGCCAGAAATACAACATTAGCTCCGGCGACTGCAGCAACAGGGTCCTGATCAAAGTCATCTACTACGCCAAGCTCCAGAGCCTTTTCCAGGTTAGGTTTACCGCGCCCACAACCGGTGACGCGCCCGACCGCACCGGCAGCCTTGAGCGCCAAGCTCAACGAGCCACCGATCAACCCGACACCAATGACCGTCAGATGCGGGATAAGGGGCTGATTATCCATCAGTGCGTCCCCCGTCCCGGATCTCTTTTCTGGCGATCGGATAGGAGCCCAAGACCTTGAGGAAGTGACAATGAGGCCGCAACTCTTCGATGGCCGCTGAAATATCCGCGTCATCGACATGACCGATCATATCGAGAAAGAAGATGTATTCCCAGGCACGCTGTTTCATCGGCCGGCTTTCGATCTTGGACAGATTGATCCGGCGGGCACTGAAGGGCTCGAGCATACGATAGAGAATCCCCGGCTCATCTTTGATACTGAACATGATCGAAGTCTTGTCCGCACCACTCTTGTTTGAGGTCGTTTTGCCGATCACCAGAAAACGGGTGTAGTTATTTGCGTTGTCTTCGATGCGAGCCTTAACAATCTGCAAGCCATACTGATCAGCTGCCGCAGTGCTGGCAATAGCAGCAACTGCGTCATCTTCGGCTGCCATCTGAGCTGCCGCAGCGGTACTGGAAACATCAAGCTGCGGGGTATCGGGCATGTTGGTTTCGAGCCAGTGCCGGCACTGAGCCAGGGCCTGAGGATGAGAGACAATTTTACGGATCCGGCCAATATCAGTGCTCTGAGAAACCAGATTATGGGTAATCTCCAACATGATCTCGGCGATCACCTGCAGATCAGAATCGATAAACATATCAAGAGTATGGTTGACCACCCCTTCGGTCGAATTCTCGACCGGAACCACACCGTAATGGCTTCTGCCCCGGGCGACATCTTCAAACACGGCGGGAATGCTTTTGAGCGGCAACAGCTGGGCCGACATGCCGAACTGCTGGGTTGCAGCCATATGGGTAAAGGTTCCCTGAGGGCCAAGGAATGCAACCTTCATCGGCATTTCCATGTTCAGCGACGCCGAAATAATCTCACGAAAGACTTTGCAGACACCGTCATTGGGAAACGGGCCCGGGTTCTGGGCTGTCAGCCGCTCATAGATCGCCTTTTCCCGGCTGGGAACATAAAAAGCCTGCTCGGAACGGCCATGCTTGGCCTTACCGACCTCAAGCACAACACTCGCCCTGCGATTGAGAAGATCGAGGATACTGTCGTCGATCTGATCAATCTGCTCACGCAACCCTTTAAGCTTGTCTTCGCTCATAACATTTTCGCTTTCGTCTTGAATTGAATGTGAGTGCAGGACTGTAGCCCAAAGCATGACAAAAATCAATTTCGTAACAGTGTGTCGGGCAGACAAAGCGTGCTTGACCGAGATTGAACAGAGGGCTAAACTTCAGCAGTTTTTCAAATCAATTTCATTTATGAATGAAGGATCTGAGCAATGCCGATTTCAAACAAGATAAAAAGCCATATCGAGAATGCATCCTGGATTCGCAAGATGTTTGAAGAAGGGAACGCACTGCGTCAGCAGTACGGCGCCGAAAACGTCTTCGATTTCACCCTGGGAAACCCGACCATGGAACCTCCTGAAGCTCTGCATCAGGAGTTGAAAAGGATCGCTGACCAACCGATTCCTGGCATGCATCGATATATGAACAACGCCGGTTATGACGAAACACGCGCCGCCGTCGCTGAAGCCATTGCCGAGAATTGCGGTCTGCCGGTCAAGGGCAGCAACATCGTCATGACCTGCGGCGCGGGTGCCGCGCTCAATGTCGTCCTCAAAACCCTGCTCAACCCAGGGGACGAGGTGATTATCCTCACCCCTTACTTTGTCGAATACAAATTCTACATCGACAACCAGGGGGGGATTCCGGTCGAGGTCACCACCGACGAAAACTTCCAGCCGGATCTGGAAGCGATCGCCTCGGCAATCAACGAACGAACCCGCGGCATCATCATCAACTCGCCAAACAACCCGACCGGGGTGATCTATCCGCAGGCGATCCTGAAACAACTGGGGGATCTGCTCGCAGCCAAGGAGCAGGAGTTCGGCATTACCATCCTGGCGATTTCCGACGAACCCTACGCCAAGATCAGCTTTGGTGAAGAGGTCCCCTGTATCTTCAACTGCATCGCCAACTCGGTTATCGTCACCTCTCATTCCAAGGATCTGGCGCTGCCGGGTGAGCGGATCGGCTACATCGCCGCCAGCCCGCAGATGAGCGACGTTAATCTGTTCATGCAAGGAGCCATATTCTGCAACCGGGTACTCGGCTTCGTCAACGCTCCGGCCCTGATGCAACGGCTGGTTACCAGCCTGCAGCGCAACAGTGTGCCGATTGAGCCCTATCGTCGCAAACGCGACATGCTCTATAACAAACTGACCGAACTGGGCTTCGAGGTTGTCAAACCGGGTGGCGGTTTCTATCTCTTCCCGAAATCACCACTGGCCGACGAGATGGAATTCATCAAAAAAGCCACGGAGAACCGGATTCTGCTCGTCCCTGGCAGCGGCTTCGGTACCCCCGGCTACTTCCGCATCGCCTACTGTATCGATGACGATATCATCGAACGCAGCCTGCCGGTCTGGGAGAAACTGGCCAAAGAGGTCGGACTCTGAGCAATAGATTGTTTTTATGAAAAAATGGCGGATGAACTCAATCACAGAGTTCATCCGCTTTTTTGTGAGCGGACATCACTTCGCAGGCGGGACTGACGTAGCGGACCTCACAACAGAGGTCGAAACCGATCCGTTCCCGGATGAGGGTCCGGATTCGAGCGATCAGACAGAGGACATCGCGGGAACTGGCGCCACCGAGATTGACAATGAAGTTGGCGTGCTTGTGCGAGACCTGGGCCTGGCCACAGCGTTCTCCCTTGAGACCCGCCTCTTCAATGATCTTGCCCGGCGGTCCGACGGTCGCGTGCATCTCACTGGTACTTAAGAAAACCGAGCCGCAGTTCGGCTCCTTGCGCGGGAATTTTGTCCGCCTGGTGCGCAGATCGTTAAGCATCTCCCGGCGTACCTGAGTTACGACCGCCTGCGGGCAATACAGTTGCGCGGCAACGACGATCTGCCCGGTCTCTTGCAAAGCACTGTGCCGGTAACTGAAATGACACTGCTCATTGCTGAGCGCGACAATATTCCCCTGCGGGTCGACAACTGTCACCCTGACAATATTTTCACCAATGGCGTGACGCTGACTGCCGCCATTCATGGCAACCAGACCACCCAATGTTCCCGGAATACCGATGCAGTGTTCAAGACCGGCGAGGCCCTGCTTCATCGCCAACCGGGCGAGTTGCGGCACCCAGGCCCCGGCTTGCGCATAAATGTCCTGACCGTCAAAGCGGATTGCCGAAAAACGTTCTCCCAGCTTCATGACTACACCGCGGACACCGGCATCGTCAAACAGCAGGTTGGTTCCCTGCCCGACCACCAGTAGCGGCAACCCGGAATCACGCACCAGCCGCACGGCTTCAGCGACCTGAGCGATGTTCTCCGGTTCGATCAGCAGATCGGCCCGGCCACCGATTTTCCAGCTGTTGTGCTCAGCCAGGACAGCCCCGATCTCGGCTTTACACGCCAGCTTGGCGGCAAGTTGCGCTAAAAGATCTGTCTCTTCCATAGTCATACCAATCAATGAAAATCTGTGACCTGTAGCTGAATTGATGTTGTTCCGCGCCAGGTGTTCAGGCCGGGACGATATAACAAATCTACGCAGCCTGACAGTTCTGCATAGCGTTCAGCCATGCCAAAGGCAATGCAATCAACCCGTGCGCCCTCTTGTTCGACACTGAACTTGAGATGCTTCTCAGCTAAAATACGTGCATCAAGAACCCGGCAGCGGACGCTTAGAAAAGCAGGCTGGGGATTTCCCGCTCCACAGGGGTTGAGAAGCTCAAGTTCAGCAAGCCATTCCCGGGTGATCTGCTCAAGCTCGACCTCGCCATCATGAAGCACAACCGGAACCAGGTCATCCGCCTGCAGCTGACTGCGACAGGCCAGCTCGAAGCTGTTTCTGAACATGTCGATGTTGCCTTTTTTCAGCGCCATGCCGGCCGCCATCTCATGACCGCCAAACGCGCTGAGCTGCCCGGCGCACTCTTGCAGACCACGATGCAGATGGAACCCCTTGATCGAACGGGCCGACCCTTTAACCTGATCACCATCGACGGCAAGCATGACAACCGGACGATGGTAGCGCTCCACCAGGCGGCTGGCGACAATACCGATGACACCAGGGTGCCAGTCTTCGCCGGCCAGAACGATGCTGAAGCTGTCATCGGAAATTTCTTCTTCAACCTTGCGACAGGCTTCCTGCAAGGTCTTCTGCTCAAGCTGCTGGCGTTCACGGTTGAAGCCGTCGAGCAGACTCGCGAGTCCGGATAGATCCTCTTCCTCGTTGAGCAGCAGCTGCACCCCCAGAGCGGCATCTTCCAGGCGGCCTGCGGCGTTCAGACGCGGTGCCAATCTGAAACCGACCACCCCGCTGGTCACCTGTTTGACATCGGCTACCTGCTTGAGGGCACTGATCCCCGGTCGACTGTCCCGTTCCATCAGTTGCAGGCCGCTGCGGGTCAGAATCCGATTCACCCCGCCCAAAGGAACGATATCGGCAATTGTTCCGAGTGCGACCAGATCAAGGCTCTGACGCAGGTCCGGTTCTGAGCGATTATGAAAATAACCGCTTTCCCGCAACCGGCGACGCAGTCCTGCAAGCAGGAAGAAGGCGACGCCAACTCCGGAGAGATCCCGCCAGGGGAAACGACAGCCCGGCAGATGCGGATTGATCAGGGCCAGACACCGGGGCAGAAGCTCCGGCGGCTGATGGTGATCGGTGATGATCAGATCGAGACCAAGCTCGGCCGCCAATTCTGCTTCAGCCACGGCACTGACCCCACAGTCAACCGAAATGGCCAGGCTGCAGCCATGTTTAGCGGCCTGACGCAGAGCCTCGGCCGAAAGACCGTAGCCATCGACCAGACGTAACGGAATATGATAATCGACATCTGCGCCAAGCTTGCGCAGCACCTCGACCAGCAGAGAGCAGCCAGTAATGCCATCGACGTCATAATCGCCATGAATAGCGATCCGCTCACCGCGTGATAAGGCCTGTTCAATCCGCTGACAGGCAATGTTCATGTCAGGCAGCAGATCGGGATCGGGCAGACGGCTCAGGTTAGCGTGCAGGAACTCTTCGCCGCTGTCCGCATCGCAGATCCCGCGTAACGCCATAATCTGCGCCGTCAGAGGATTGATCCGCAGGCGCGTGGCCAGTTCGTTGACCAGTTCTGGTCTTGGTTCAGTCTGGCGCAATTGCCAGCGTCTGTGGGAGATAGGCTGCATCTTTTCATCCAAGAAAAAAAGCCGGGGCAAAGCCCGGCTTCATCTCATTGTTGGGGTTGGGCCAGTTGCGCATGAGTCTTGAGGAATTCAACTTCGGCCTTAAGCTGTGATGCATTGGGGCCGTTCGGGTCGAGCTCAAGCAGGCGCTCCCAGGCCTGTGCCGCTTTGGCAAAATCCTTGAGATCATATCTGTAGACGATCCCCAGATTGTACAGACTTTGCTGATGGCCGGGGCTGACCTCATTAGCCTTGATGAAGTTGGCGATCGCCCGATCATACCAGCCGACCCGGCGAAACATGATCCCCTGATCGGTCAGGACATCCGGGTCCCTGCCGTCAAGCGCCAGGGCCTTGTCATAGGCATCGATCGCCTTCATCGGCTGGTCGGAATCGAAGAAGTTGTGACCAAGCTGAACCCAGGCATTGCGGTTCTTCGGTTCCTTGGCAACGATCTCTTCAAGCGTAGTGATCCGTTGCTGATGATCGACAATCGCCGCCGGCGTACTACCCGGAGCCGGCGACGGCCGCCCTTTATCTTTATGCATGTTCGAAACGATCACACCGATCAGAATTCCGGCGATCAGGACGACGACAACCAGCAGAACCGTTTCTTTTTTCATGACAGCTCCCTTATCAGGACGCAGTGACCTTCTTCGCTTTTTTCTGCTGCCAGAAGATCAGGAGCGGGCTGGCAACAAAGATCGAGGAGTAGGTACCGACGATGACCCCGACCAGCATCGCAAAAGCAAAGTTGTGAATGACCCCACCCCCAAGTATAAACAGGGCCAGGACAACCAGCAAGGTCGTACCGGAGGTCAGCAAGGTTCGGGACAGGGTCTCGTTGACACTGCGGTTGACGATGAACGAGAAGCTCTCCTTGTTGTGCTTGGCCATATTCTCGCGAATCCGGTCATAGACAATGATGGTATCGTTCAGCGAGTAGCCGATAATCGCCAGGAACGCCGCGATGATCGGCAGATCGATCTCCTTGCCAAAGACACTGAACATGCCGAGGGTGATCAGCACGTCATGCACCAGGGCGACAATCGCTCCGATGGCGAATCGGAATTCAAAACGCCAGGAGATGTAGATCAGGATCCCGATCATGGCATAGAGGATCGCCTGCAACCCCTTGCTGCGGAGATCCTTACCGACCTGCGGACCGACCATTTCGACCCGGCGGATATCGACCTTGCCGGTTCCAAAGGTTTTTTCCAGGTCAGCCTGAACCTTCTGAGCCAGGCCTTCAAGCTCGGCGGTGGTCTGTTCAACACGAATCAGGTATTCGCTCTGGCTCTCGCCAAAGGTCTGGACCACCGGACTGCCGAGGTTGAGATCGGCAATCGCCTGCTTGATTTCAGCCGGCGCTGTCGCCTGCTCAAACTTGACCTGGATCAGGGTACCGCCGGCGAAATCGACACCGTAATCTGGACCGCCCTTGACAATGAGAGAGACGATCCCGATCAGAATCAGGACCACGGAAAGTATGATGGCGGCTTTACGCTTGCCAACAAAATCGAAATTGACATCTGGTTTGATCAGCTGCATTTCCGCTCAGCCTCCTTATATACTCAGCCGCTTGATGTCGCGGCCAGTCAAGAACAGATCAAAAATTACACGAGAGACAAAGATAGCGGTAAACAGCGACGCAATAATACCGATCGACAGAGTGACGGCAAAACCGCGGACCGGGCCGGTTCCGAACTGAAAAAGAACCAGAGCGGCGATCAGGGTGGTTATATTGGCATCGATAATGGTCAAGAACGCTTTGCTGTAACCTGAATCAAGGGCCAGCTTCGGTGCCCGACCAAGGCGCAATTCTTCACGAACCCGCTCAAAGATCAGTACGTTGGCATCAACAGCCATACCGACGGTCAGAACGATACCGGCCAGACCCGGAAGGGTCAGGGTCGCACCAAAGAGAGACAGAAGCGCCGTAATAAAGACGATATTGAGAACCAGGGCGACAACGGCAACGACGCCGGACAGCTGATAATAGACGAGAATAGCCAGAATGACCAGGAGACCTCCGACCCAGATCGACTTGATGCCGCGGTCGATCGAATCCTGTCCAAGGGACGGTCCGACGGTGCGGTTTTCAAGAATCTTGACCGGCGCAGGCAAAGAACCGGCACGCAGGACAATCGCCAGGTCGGTCGCTTCCTGCGAGGTAAAGGAACCTGAAATCTGAGCACTGCCGCCGGAGATCCGCTCACGAATAACTGGTGCCGAGTAGACGGTGTCGTCCAGGACAATGGCCATCCGCTTACCGACATTTGCGGCAGTAATCTGATCGAAGCGCTTGGCTCCAACGGCATTGAAATCGATAGCGACATAGGGCTCGTTGAAGCGGGTATCGATACGCACATTGGCATCGGCAAGCAGATCACCGGTCAGTGCGGTCTTGTCAAAAACTACCAGAGGGGTCTCGGTGACTCCGCCGGTCGCCTTGTTGACATTACGCTCATAGAGCAGCTGGGTTCCCGGTTTGAGATTGCCGGCAACGGCGTCCTGCAGATTGGCGGTCTCATCGACCATCTTGAATTCAAGGCGCGCAGTCTTGCCGAGCAGTGCGATGGCACGCTCAGGATCCTCGACACCAGGAAGCTGGATCAGGATGCGGTTACCGCTTTGACGCTGCAGAGTCGGCTCACTGACGCCGAACTGATCGACCCGGTTGCGCATGGTTTCAAGCGCCTGGCGAACGGCATAGTCCTTGATATTTTCGATCTCGTTGTCGCTCAGACGATAGTGTTTTTCAACATATCCACCAGTACCGGTCAGGGTTTCCCCTTCCAGACTAGGAAACTGATCGGCCATCAGGGCATCAATCTTGGCACCTTCCTGATCGTCATAGACGATAACGGCAAGACGGTCCCCCTGACGTTCGATCCGCTTGAAGATGATATCCTTTTCACGCAGATCGTTTTCGAGCTGGTCAATGACCGTGTCGATCCGGCTCTCAACAGCTTTGTCGGCATCAACGCCAAGAACCAGGTGCATCCCCCCCTGAAGATCGAGACCCAGTTGGATCGGCCCGACGGTATCGGTCCACCATTGCGGCAGGCTGCCGCGCATGACAGTAGGCGCTATGGCAAAAATGGCCAGAAGAATACAGAGAACAACCAGTATACTCCTGAGTTTCAGACTGTTAGACATCTAGATCTCCCTGAATGTATCGATGAGATATATGAGTGGTATCGATTATGCGGATCTCTTGACTTCGGAAATCGAGGCACGATTGACCTTGATCACAACACCGTTGGCGATTTCGACACTGACAATCCCCTCTTCAACAGCGGTAATCTTGCCGTGCAGGCCACCGGCGGTCACGACACTCTCTCCCGGTTGCAGGCTGTTCATCATCTCACGCTGCTGCTTGGCCCGCTTTTGCTGGGGTCTGATAAGCAGGAAATAAAAAATGGCAAACATCGCCACCAGCATGATAATCGGTTGATAGGGGTTTCCTCCCTGAGCAGCGGCTCCCGCCATTGCAAACGCTTCTGTCGCCATTACATCCTCCTTCATTAGGGGTCACGGCATCAGTGCCGTAACAGTATTAATCTTAAATTTCGCGCTTAAGATAAAACTCTTTACGGAAATTCTCAAACCTGTTCTGTTCCAACGCTTCGCGCATATCAGCCATCAAGCGCTGATAATAGTGCAGATTGTGATGTGTGTTAAGCACAGATGACAATATTTCTCCGCTCATAAACAGGTGGCGCAGATAGGCACGACTGTAATTACGGCAGACATAACACTGACACTCGGGATCGATCGGAGCATCATCTTCTCGATAGCGTGCCTGTTTTATACTGATTTTGCCGAAACTTGTAAACAGAACTCCGTTACGAGCATTACGGGTTGGCATGACACAGTCGAACATATCGCAGCCCCTGGCCACACCCTCAACCAAGTTTTCCGGCGTACCGACTCCCATGACGTAGCGCGGCTGGTTTTCCGGCAGCAGCGGCAGACTGAACTCCATCGTGTCATACATCAGCGAGGTTTCCTCGCCGACCGACAGGCCGCCCAGCGCGTAACCTTCAAAACCGATCTCGAGCAACTGCTCGACGCTCATCCGACGCAGGTCTGTTTCCATTCCGCCCTGGACGATGCCGAACAGGGCATTATCCGAACCGGCCGGCAGCACGGCACGACAGCGTTTAGCCCAGCGTGCAGAGAGATTGGTCGAATCAATAATATATTTTCGCTCCGACGGATGGGGAATACATTCATCAAAAACCATGATGATATCGGAATCGAGAGCGAGCTGAACCTCAATGGAAAGCTCAGGAGTCAGGACATGCCTGCTGCCGTCGATATGCGACTGAAAGGTCGCGCCTTCTTCGGTGATCTTGCGCATCTCCCCCAGACTGAAAACCTGGAATCCGCCGCTGTCAGTCAGAATCGGCTTCTGCCAGTTCATGAACTTGTGCAGACCACCCAGTTTCTTGACCAGCTCATGACCAGGACGCAGATAAAGATGGTAGGTGTTGGCCAGAATAATCTGGGCACCGATATCGTTGAGAGCCTCTGGCAACATCCCCTTGACCGTACCAAGGGTTCCGACCGGCATGAACACCGGGGTCTCGATAACACCTCGGCGGGTTTCGATACGTCCGCGCCTGGCGTTGGTCACACTGTCCTTGTGTAACAATGTATAGCTGAATCTACTCACGAAACGTCACTTCCATCTTTTATATAATCAGCATGCAATCGCCATAACTGAAAAAACGGTACCGCTCTTCAACAGCGCGACGATAAGCTGCCATGATATTGTCTTTTCCAGCCAGGGCCGAGACCAGCATCAGCAGGGTCGATTTCGGCAGATGGAAATTTGTCACCAGAGCATCGACAACCTTGAATTCATAGCCGGGATAGATAAAGATTTCACTGTCACCGGAACCGGCATGCAGCTGTCGGTCTTCCGTTGCAGCCGTTTCCATCGCCCTGGCACTGGTTGTTCCCAGGGCAAAAACACGCCCGCCGTTACGATGTGCCATATTGACCGCATCCGCTGTTTCAGTCGGGATCGAATAATACTCCGCGTGCATCTTGTGTTCAGCCACATTTTCAACCCTTACCGGCAGAAAGGTCCCGAGTCCGACATGCAGGGTCAGGGAGCAGATCTGGACACCGCGCCGTCGAATCTGGTCAAGAATGGCGTCGGTAAAATGCAACCCGGCCGTCGGAGCAGCAACAGCACCCTTCTCCCGGGCAAAAACCGTCTGATAACGGTTCTGATCCTGCAGATTGTCGTCCCTCTTGATATAGGGCGGAAGAGGCAGGTGGCCAATCCTCTCCAACTCAGAAAACAGGTCTCCGCTGCATTCAAAACGAACCAGGCGGTAGGGAGGTTCTCCCTCACCAAGGATCTGCGCCGCAAAATTTTCCGAAAACACAATCCTGGTTCCCGGTTTCAGAGCCTTCGATGATTTTGTCAAACACAGCCAGTCACTTGTGCACTCCCCTCCGGCCTGGCGCACCAACAGGATCTCGACCTTGCCGCCGGTTGCCTTGCTGCCCAACAGGCGCGCCGGAATGACCCTGGTATTATTCAAAACCAGGACATCCCCCTCTTTAAAATAATCGGGAATGTCTGTAAACTGTCTGCAAGAGACGAAACCGGTATCACGCTGCAGGCACATGAGTCGTGAAGCATCTCGTTGCTCTGCAGGAAACTGGGCAATCAGTTCTTCCGGCAGGTCATAATCGAATTCGTCCAAAAGCATAAATATATCCGAAGCTGATGCAAATAGCGGTCTAGGGAATCATAGTTAAGTTGATTCTGTCAATTGCTTTTCGCCTCGCCACTGCCGCCCCAAGCGTTGCTTGAGTACAGCCGGTTCGGGATTAAAATGAAATCTTTTTCAGGAGGACAAGGATGCCCGAGATTACTGCCCAGATGACCCTGCTCGACATTCTCAGTGACTGGCCTGAAACCCTCGAGGTTTTTCAGACCTACGACAAAAAATCAGGGAGCTGCGTCTGCTGCGAAATGCTCTTCGAAAAACTTGAGGTTGTCGCTGAATACCATGGCTGGGACCTTAAGCAACTGATTCAGGATCTTGAAACCCAGGCATGATCCGGGATCAGGGATTCCCCTCATAAAGAATTTTCCAGTCTGAGCCCCGTTTGACCAGATAAAGCTGCTTGGCAACTGTCCCGCTGAAATTGTTCGACTGGTAATTCTGAACAAAACTGACCAGTTTCATCTCGGGATAGAGCTCGCTGGCCGGATAACTCAGAATGGAAACATCATTCAGAGCGATCTTCTGATAGGTCTTGCCTGAAAAAACCTGCTTTTTATAGTGCGACCAGCTTTCACGATCGTAACGACCGGACCAGAAGTCCCTGGCATATTTATCCAGATAGACATCAGTATCGGCCTCTTCCCAACTCTGACGCCAGGCTTCCAGAACCGCCTGAATTTCAATATTCTGTCGCAACCATTCACTACTGGAGATCCAGACAACCTTCTCCGAGATGATTACCGGGGTTTTGCCAACCTGAACGTAGGGGATGATGCGCAAGAACTCCTCGTTGGTCAGAACAACACACCCCTCACTGTCGAGTGGCGGTCTGCTATAGAGCGACTTTTCAGTTCCATGCAGCCAGATACCACTGCCACTCTTATTCTGGCGACGATCAAAGGCATTGGGATAATTGGTCGGAAAAGCACCGCTGCCGTAGAGAGGCGGCAACTTTGCATCCGGCAGATAGGAGGTGACATGATAGACGCCATCGGGGGTTTTCAGGTCCCCCTCCTGCTGCTTGTTCCCCGGTTTTTTACCTAACACGATGTAGAA
Organism: Geopsychrobacteraceae bacterium; assembly: GCA_963677215.1. GTDB lineage: Bacteria > Desulfobacterota > Desulfuromonadia > Desulfuromonadales > Geopsychrobacteraceae. Next base: position 2,711,104 of record OY781919.1, on the reverse strand, counting down.
ATCGTCAACCAGTTCAGGCGGCAGGCCGGGGCCTGCATTGCGGTAGACATAGAGCCGATTTTTGCTCTTGTCGACAATCAGCGCATAGGCAACGGATGAGCTCAGGCTGGTCAAAGCCTTCGGCACCTCGACCCCCTCGACCAATGCCAGGTAGCCCTGAATTCTCGCCCGCGCTTCGTTCTGCAACTGCTCAATGCGCTGTTCCTGCTGACCGTCAAGCTCGCCGGCCAGAGCCCGGATCCCCAAAGAGTCAACCTGGTCAAAGCGAGCACTGAGCAGATCACCAAGCACCAGATGGGCCAGCTGAAATTTAGGAGCCCGCGTAACCAGGCTGCGCAGTTCGGCAATCGCCGACTCAAGCTCGCCACGCTGAAACAGCAGCAGACCGCGAAGCAGGCTGGCCTCATAATCTTCAGGATTCTCCTTGAGACGCCCATCAAGACGAGCCATCAGTGCATTTTGACGAGAGGCATCCTCTTCCAAGGGAGAAAAATCCGGGGCATCGGTGCGGGGTAAACCATGCTCCAGAAGAACGTGGTCCTGCTGTGGCCAGAGCGCAACGACCTTGGCTCCGGTCAAGCCGAACAGTGCAATCAGAATAATGACAATGAGGGGTAGTCTGGCTTTCAACGAATCACCTCAAGAGAATGTTCACGGACGATCTCGAATCCACCAGACAACTTGCGCAACTCAAAACGCTTACGCGTCAGATCGGAATAGACGTCACTGACATAGACCTGCTCGACGTCAATCGTCAGCAGGTCCTCTGCCTGTTTGACAAGGGCGTAATTTTTCAGCGAGACCTGAATGGCCGAGGGGTTCGCCAGGCGACTGCGGCGCTGCAGTTCCCAACGTTCTCTTGTCACCCCGCTACGCGGTATAAAATCGTCTGCGTAATGAGCGAGATAGGACTCAACATCCTGCCGCGACCAGGCTTCGGCCCAGGAGGCAAGAAAGGCCTCAGCTGCAGTCATTACGGCTGACGGCTGTTCCTGTCCGAAAGCACTGGAGGGCTCCTGTTGAGACTCCAACTCCAGCTCCGGTTCCGGTTCAGAAGCCATCATCGGAACATCGGCAGGCTGCTCTACGGAGGCAGCGAGCTGTTCTGGTTGATTGTCCTGAGATTGCAATGGAGCAGCCTTCTCAACTGCAGCAACAGCAACAGTCTGAGGCCCATTGACAGAAGCAGAGTCCGTTGCGGAACCGGCATCGGCCTCATCCTGCGGGTAAGCTGCCGTGGCGACAGAAGGACCTTGCACCTGCGGGATAAGCACAAGAGCAAAGTTCCGTTTTTCATCGGTCAACTGCAGGGCTCTGCCATAGGAGGCCCTGGCCATCTCACTATAGACGGCAGCCAGATTATTGTAGACCGTCGCATAATCACGGCTGGTATTCAAAGCCTGTTCCAGCAAAGTACGAGCCTCTTCGTAATTTCCCTGAGCAACTCGAATTGCCGCAAGATCGTTATAGGCACGAGGATCTTCAGGATAATCCTGGATCAGACCGAGCAACTGAACAATGGCAGCCTGCTGCTCCTGATTCTGCCACAGCCCGATGGCATTCTGCAGTTCAGAGAGAAGAGGATCCTCAGTACCACCAGCGGCAGAACCTGCAGGTCCGCTCGGTTGTTCGCTGTACAGGGCATAGACGACGACACCGATGACAACTCCAAGCAGAAGCAGCAATACGGGTCTCCAGCCTGAAGTTCGCCTCCTGCTCTCCCGGCAGGCCAGACTGTCATCGGCAGAGTCAGGCTGAGCAAAAGCGGTACTGACCTGCCCCGGAAGAGGTACAGTCTCTTCTTCCAGAGCCTTAAGTCGAGCCTCAATCTTGGCGGCAATATCTGCACTCAGATTTTCATCGACCTCAGCAACGTTATCTGGTTCTGACTCGCCCTCAATCTCATCGGCAGACTCAACATCCTGCGCAGCAACAGTCATGGACTCGAGCAGCTGATCGATTTCAGCGACAATCTCCGCCGCAACCGGGCGCCGTTCGGGTAGCGGAGCTACCAGCTTTGCGAGCAGAGGCTGACACTGATGCAGTGAGGCCGGCAGTTGTGGAAAAGCCTCATGCAAGCGCTGGACGGCGATGTAAAATGGCTCGTTCTCCTTGAACGGTGGCGTGCCCGTCAACAGAAAATAGAGGAGACAACCCAAGGCATAGACATCAGCCGGCGGCCCATACGCCTCGCCTCGCACCTGCTCCGGGCTGATCCATTGGGGATCAATCCCTGAATTGAAGTCGAGGGGGGAAATCTTACCCAGGCCGAAATCGAAGAGCAGAACATCTTCGCCTTGCAGACGAACATTCTGTGAAGAGAGTGCGCCATGAATAAAATTGGCGGCATGCGGGACAATCAGTGCCGCGGCAATCTGACGAACCAACGCGAGAGCCTGATTCACTGCCAGCGGCAAGTCCTCCAGATCAGACAATGCAGAACCGCTCAGCTCCGGCCAGAGACAGACAAAATGTTCGCCGACCTCGCCGGCTTCAAGAGGAAGGACAACCTGGCTGAAATCCTGTCCTGCAAGCCGCGTCACCAGTACGGCTGATGACTGCCTGCGCGACTTTTCCTTCAGATCTTCAGAGAAAAAAAGCAACAGACGACGTCTCGTTCCATCTGCTGCCGTGACGGAATAAGTATCGTAGACAGAATTTGAAGCGATCAGCTCTTCAACCTGACAGCCAAGAACCTGAAGACCGGAGTCCAGCATATGACCTCAACAATAAAAACTTGCCAATGAAATAACTACAAATATTACCTACTGCGCTGCGAAAATGCCAGCAGGATGTTCAAAAACTGAGGATCAGGGGAATGGCGGAACGATTGCCAGCCCCAGAGACTCCTTGAGACCGAACAGGACATTCATGTTCTGCACCGCCTGACCGGCCGCCCCCTTGACCAGATTATCAATGGCTGAAACGACAATGACCCTGCCGGTCCGTTCATCACTGACCAGACCGATGTCACAGAAATTGGTTCCGGACAGATAAGCCACATTGGGTAATTCTTCACCCGGCATGATGCGGACAAAGGTCTCCCCCTGATAAAACTCACGATAGAGTGCCAGCAGATCGGCCGTCGAAGCCTTTCTGGTCAGCTTGGCATAGCTGGTTGACAGAATGCCCCGATTGATCGGCAACAAATGCGGAGTAAAATTCAGCTCGACCGATACACCAGCCAACAGCGACAGCTCCTGTTCAATCTCAGGGGTATGCCGGTGAGCGCCAACGGAATATGCCTTGAAGCCTTCATTCACCTCACAGAACAGACTCCCCTGCTTGGCACTGCGACCGGCACCACTGGTTCCGGATTTGCTGTCTGCAATCAGGGTTGTGGTGTCGATCAGGGTGTTCTTGAGCAGCGGCGCCAGACCGAGAATAATGCTGGTCGGATAGCAACCCGGGTTGGCAACCAGTGTTGCAGTCTTCACCTGCTCACGATAAAGCTCCGGCAAACCGTAAACAGCCGTGGACAGCAGCTCCGGACTGCTGTGCTGCTGGTACCAAGCTTCATAAACTGCCTGATCCTTGAGACGGTAATCCGCCGACAGATCGACAACCTTACAGCCTGCCGCCAGAAAGTCGGGGATCACCTCCATGGCCGACTTGTGCGGCAGCGCGGTAAACACAAGGTCAACTCGCTCAGAGATACTGGCAACATCAAGAGGCTCACAGGCCAGATTGCAGAAACCGGTCAAGGAGGGGAATACCTGATTGATAGGTACGCCCTCATGCTGCCGCGAGGTAACACAGACAACCTCAACCTCAGGATGACCGACAAGAATTCTTAACAGCTCAACACCAGTGTAACCACTGGCACCAACAACAGCGACCTTGATCATAACCATCTCCTTAACGAAAAAAGGGAAACCCACACAGGGCTTCCCTTTTGACAGTAATGCAATCTCTGCGTAAACGATAGATCGATTAACGCTTGGAGAACTGGAAACTCCGACGAGCAGCAGCGCGACCGTATTTTTTACGTTCTTTCACGCGGCTGTCACGGGTAATGAAGCCAGCTTTCTTGAGGACGTCACGCAGGGCAGGATCGACCTCAAGCAGAGCCTTGGTGATGCCGTGCTTGATAGCACCGGCCTGACCGGAGGCACCACCGCCACAGACGTTGACGCTGATATCGAACTTACCCATGTTCTCGGTCAGTTCAAGCGGCTGACGGACAACCATCTTGGAGGTCTCGCGACCGAAGAAATCATCCAGAGGACGCTTGTTGACGGTGATTACACCGGTACCCGGCTTCATCCAGACGCGGGCGATCGATGTTTTTCTTTTACCAGTTGCATAAAACTTCTGCTCAGCCATCTAGCTATCTCCCTGGTTAAAACTTCAATTCTTTAGGCTGCTGGGCAGTGTGTGGATGCTCACCACCAGCGTAGACCTTGAGTTTACGGAACATTTGGCGGCCGAGTTTGTTCTTCGGCAGCATACCTTTAACAGCAGCCTGTACAACCATCTCAGGTTTTTTCTGCAGCTGCTTCTCTGCAGTAATCTCTTTCAGACCGCCTTTGTATCCGGAATAGCTGTAATATTTCTTTGCAGCCAGTTTATTTCCGGTCATTTTGACCTTGTCAGCATTAAGAACAATGACAAAATCGCCAGTGTCAACGCTCGGGCTAAAAATTGCTTTATGCTTTCCGCGCAAAACACGGGCAATCTCGGTAGCTGCACGACCAAGAACTACGTCCTCCAGATCGACAACGTACCACTGTCTCTTTATGTCCTGTTCCTTAGCGACCAGTGTACTCATCGCATTCCTCTCCAAAATTATTTCTCTAAAGGGTTTGTGGGGCTCACAAAGCGGTAAATCTATCCGAGTCCCCCCAAGCTGTCAAGTAAATTCTTGAGCAAAATCAAGCCCGCCTGACAGGCCTGTAAATAGCTATTATATACCGCCTCAATAGCTGACGCTGATGAGACAGAGACCATGTGCCGGCGCTGTCAGTGCAGGCAGGCACGAAGCGGAATTCAGCAGCATCTCAGAAACAACGGCAGGATGCCGCTTGCCCCGTCCGACCTCGACCAGGGTACCGACAATCATCCGAACCATGTTTTTCAGAAACCCGCCGCCGTGCACGTCGATGAACAGCAGGGTTCCCTGCTCGGACATCTCGACAGTAAAGATCTCGCGAATCGTCGTTTCCGCTGCACAGCCCGTCGTCCTGAACGCTGCAAAATCATGGCGACCGACCAGGGCTGCCGCCGCCTGACGCATCAGATCCATATCAAGCTCAGCCTTGACCTGCCAGCTTGTCCGGCGTTCCAGCGGCTGACGGATGGTATCACGCAGGATTGTATAGCGATAGTGTTTGCCAACGGCGCTGAACCGGGCATGAAATTCGGGATCGACAAATTCAGCCTCACGTACAGCAATATCCTGCGGCAGATGACTGTTCAACCCTTCCCGCCAGGCCTTGAGCGGCAACTGGCGCTCGGTCTGAAAATGGCAGATCATCCCCAGAGCATGCACACCGGCATCGGTGCGTCCGGAGGAGTAAACGGCATGCACCTGCCCCGTCAGCTTGGCCAGCGCCTGCTCCAGACATTGCTGAACAGAGATCCCGTTAGGCTGATACTGCCAGCCGACATAGTCGGTTCCATCATAAGCGACTGTCAATTTAACCTTAATCATTTCACACCATAAACAGAGCAGTACAGAAAACCAGAGCGACAATAGCGGCCAATGCGCTGGTCCGATCAAATGAGAACGGTTCATGCGGAAGCGTTCCTGCCATATAATCGTCACCATCGGCAATCTGCCGAGCCAACTGATCGCCGCGGTCAAGCATGCGCCCGATCAGAAGTTCAACTCTCGTCTGCCAGCGAACCCAGAGCGAATGAGTCATATCCATCTCGCCATCCCGCTCTCTTTTCAGCTGCTCGACCTCTTGTTGCAGTGACGGAATAAAATAGAGCACCAGCGGAACCAGATCGGCAATCTCCCGGACCGGGACCTTGAAAGATTGCAGTGGCGCCAACAGAGCGGCACCGGCTCTGGCCAGCTGCACAGGGTGGGTTGTCCAGGCCAGAGCGAGGGACAGACCTACGGCCAAGACCAGCTGGAGATCGATCAGCACTCCACGCAGCAAACCATCATAACTTACCCAGCTGCTGCCCAATAGCGCACGGCCCGGCGTCAGAAGCAAATGAAGAAGCAGGGTAAAGAGAAGTAGCCAGCGCAGCAGTCTGACAAATTTCCATAACTGCTTGAGCTTGACGAAATTCAGAGTGGAAAAACCGAGCCAGGCCAGAAAAATCAGTAAGGGACGAACGAAACCGTTCGCTGAAAAGAGCGCAATCATCAGGACCAGAGTCATGATCAGCTTAAGCCGTGGGTCGAGTCGATAATAGAGCCCCTCCCCCGGAACAAAGAGTCCTTCCGTCATTGCGTCTCACCTGAATAAATCGCGGCAGAACCCGCAGGTTCTGCCGCAATACAGGGGTGCCTATTAAGCAAGATGAGCAACGATGGCGTCGCCCATTTCTACCGTATTGACCTTCTTCTCGCCGTCTCCGCCCTGATAGATATCACCGGTACGGTAACCGTCATTGAGAACCTTCTCAACGGCAGCATCGATCGAATCAGCAGCCTCAACCATACCAAAAGAGTAGCGCAGCATCATCGACGCAGAGAGAATCTGAGCGATCGGGTTGGCAATTCCCTGACCGGCAATATCCGGCGCACTGCCACCTGATGGCTCGAACATGCCAAAGCTGCCTTCAGCCAGAGAGGCAGATGGCAACATGCCAAGAGATCCGGTCAGCATTGCTGCTTCATCGGAAATAATGTCGCCGAACATGTTGCCACACAACATGACGTCGAACTGCTTAGGCCAGCGGACCAGCTGCATGGCGGCGTTATCGACGTACATATGGCTGACCTGAACATCAGGATATTCCTTGGCGACCCGCTCAACCACCTGGCGCCAGACAATGGAAGTCGACAGAACATTGGCCTTGTCGATCGAACAGACCTTCTTGTTACGCTTGCGGGCCGCTTCAAAAGCGACATGAGCAATACGCTCGACTTCAGCCTCGCTGTATTTCATAGTATCGAAACCGGTGCGCTGAGCACCTTCTCCCTCGATCCCCTTTGGCTGAGCGAAATAGATGCCGCCGGTCAGCTCGCGAACAACCAGGATATCGAAGCCACCCTCTACCACACTCTGCTTGAGGCTGGAAGCACCGGTCAGAGCCGGAAAGATGATCGCCGGACGCAGGTTGCAGAACAGGCCGAAAATTTTACGCAGCGGCAGCAGAGCGCCACGCTCCGGCTGCTCGTCAGGAGGCAGGGTTTCCCACTTCGGGCCACCGACGCTGCCGAACAGAATCGCATCAGAGGCCTTACAGATGTCGATCGTGGTCTGTGGCAGAGCCTTACCCTCATTGTCAATACCGGCACCACCAACATTGGCAAAAGTGCGCTCGAAAGAGACATCGTACTTCTTTTCAATAGCGTCGAGCACCTTCAACGCTTCATTCATAACCTCAGGCCCGATACCATCACCAGGCAGTACAGCAACTTTGTAGTTTGTCGACATTTTATATCTCCCATTCAGAAAGACTCGAGCCAAAGTCCCGAGCCAAAACGGCTAAAACTATAGAAAGCGGTCTTTTTTTTGTCAAACTTTTTCGCCTTGCAAGCGATTACCCGCTTTGCAAAATAAAATAGGCAGCCGCAATGCGGCTGCCTATCAAGCCCGGTCAGCAGGACTTCTTAATAGCGGGAATCCGCAAACTCAACCCAGCCGCCAGCCTCGACCAGGGCCTTATCAAACGGGCTGATCTCGAATCTGTAGCTTTTGCTATTAGCGCCTGAAGCAGCGGTTACAGTTTGAGCATCAAGGTCTACGGAGATCTTCACCGGCCCCTGCTGCTGCAAAGCCACCAGCTCCGCAATGTTCTCTTTCGGCAGTTCGATAGCGAGCATACCGCAGTTGAACATATTCTGGCGGAAGATCCGCGCGTAGCTTTCGGCAATGATGGTATGAACATCATTGACCTCGAAAACCCATGGCGCATGCTCACGTGAAGAGCCACAACCAAAGTTTTCACGGGTAACTACGACAGATGCATTTTTGAGAATTTCACCCTTCGGGTCAAACCCGTCGAGCTTAAGATCTTCGAGAATAAAAGGACGCAGAGCATCCTTGGTAACCTCGGTCAGATACTTGGCCGGGATGATTTCATCGGTGTTGATATCGGATCGATCAAGAAAGATTGCCGATCCGCCAAAAGTCTTCTGCATTGTTTTCTCTCCTGATCGATTAAAGGGTTCTGGCATCGGTGATAACACCGGTCAATGCTGTCGCAGCGGCAGTTGCAGGACTCATCAGGTGAACCATGCCGCCCTTACCCATACGACCGTTAAAGTTGCGGTTACTGGTCGAAGCACAGACTTCACCTTCAGCAAGGACACCGTTACTCATCCCCAGACAAGCGCCACAGGTCGGGTTGGTGACACAGAAACCGGCGTCCATGAAGATCTGAATCAACCCTTCAGCCAGTGCATCGCTGTAGATCTTCGGGGTTGCCGGAGAAACAATGGCACGAACGGAATCAGCGATCTTCTTGCCCTTGAGAACAGCAGCGGCCTGACGCAAGTCTTCGATACGGCCGTTGGTGCAGGTTCCGATATAGATCTGATCAACCGGGGTCCCGGCCAGTTCCTTGACGTCTTTGACGCAGTCCGGCTTATAATCATAAGTGACCTGAGGCTCAAGAACCGACACATCGATATCCATAACCTTGACGTAAGACGCATCCTCATCAGAGACCCACTGCTGATAATCGGCCAGCGCGGCTTCCTTGCTGGCAAACTCGTCCTTGATGAACGGCCAGAGATACTCGACGGTGACCATGTCCGGCATACAGACCCCCGAGGTCCCGCCAGCTTCAATCGCCATGTTGCACAGGGTCATCCTCGCTTCCATGCTCATCTGCTCGACGATCGGACCACGGAACTCGATAACCTTGTCGGTAGCACCATTAACCCCGAGCAAAGAGATGACGTGCAGGATAACGTCTTTGGCAAAGACGCCTTCCGGCAGCTTACCGTTCAGATTGACACGAATGGTTTCCGGCTCACGGAAAGCACAGACACCTTTGAGGATACCGACTTCAAGGTCAGTTGTTCCGACACCGGCAGCAAAGGCGCCAAAAGCTCCGTGAGTACAGGTATGACTATCCCCCATGATGACAGTAAACCCAGGACGGATATGCCCTTTTTCTGGAAACAATGCGTGACAAACACCATTGCGACCAACATCAAAAAAGTCAGGAATCTCGTGCCGGCGAGCCCAGTCACGGACGATTTTTCCCTGGATAGCGGTCTTGCTGTCCTTGGCCGGAGTAACGTGATCGATGACAACCTTGATCTTCTTTGGATCGAAGACACGATCCTTATTGCGCCATTCCAGATCAGCAATGGCAACCGGAGTAGTGACTTCATGACAGAGTACCCGGTCAAGGTTCAAGACCTTGGTCCCTGGAAACGGCTCATCACGCAGATGGCTGTCAAATATCTTTTCAGCTAATGTCTTTCCCATGAAAACTCCTTTTCACTCTCTCTTTATGTAGTCGCATTTCTAAGACATGACCGTATCGACACGTGTGATACGACTGGCAATCCTGTTCAATGCATTGATATAGGCTTTAGCGCTGGCAACGATGATGTCCGGGTGCGCCCCCTGACCAAGCACCTCACTGCCATCTTCACACTGCAGTCGCACCGTACACTCCCCCTGAGCATCGGTGCCGCCGGTGATCGCACCAACGGTGAAGGTGAGTAATGGTGCGGAGCTTTTGGTCAGCTTCTTGATCGCCTTGAAGGTCGCATCGACCGGCCCATCACCCATCACGGCCGTCTTTTTGATCTTGCCGTTGATTTCCATCTCGACCGTTGCGGTCGGTGCCGCAAAGGAACCGGAACTGACGTTCATCTGAATCAGTCGGTAGGTCTCAGGAACACGCAGCACCTCATCAGCGACGATGGCATCAATATCTTCGTCGTAAATCTCCTTCTTGATATCAGCAAGAGACTTGAAACGTACGAACGCTTTTTCCGTTTCTTCCGCAGACAGGTCATAGCCGAGCTGTTTGATTCTGTCAATAAAGGCATGGCGGCCCGAATGTTTACCAAGCACCAGCTTGGTCTGCTGCAGACCGACCGATTCCGGAGTCATGATCTCATAGGTCGATTTTTCCATCAGCATCCCGTGCTGATGGATTCCCGACTCATGAGCAAAGGCATTGGCACCGACAATCGCCTTGTTCGGCTGAACGAGAAGGCCGGTGATGGTCGACAGCAATTTGCTCGACGGCGTGATCTGCTCCGTGACAACCCCGGTTGTATAGGGCAGAATATCGTGCCGGGTACGCAGTCCCATGACAATCTCTTCGAGAGAACAGTTGCCGGCCCGCTCACCGATACCGTTGATGGTACATTCGACCTGGCGGGCACCGGCCTGAATGGCAGCCAGCGAATTGGCCACAGCCAGCCCGAGGTCGTCGTGACAATGAACCGAAATGATCGCCTTGTCGATATTGCGTACGTTCTGCTTCAGGTAGCTGATGATGTTGAAATATTCTGACGGGATCGTATAACCGACGGTATCGGGAATATTGACTGTCGTCGCACCAACCTCAATAACCGCCTCAACGATCTTGGCCAGAAACGGCAAACGGGTCCGGGTTGCATCCTCAGCTGAGAACTCAACATTGGCGGTGTAACTTTTCGCTCTTTTAACCGCTGCGATGGCCGTATCAAAAACCTGTTCCTCGCTCATCTTCAGCTTGTACTGCATATGAATATCGCTGGTCGCAATAAAGGTATGAATACGACTGCGCTCACCGGCATACTTCAACGCCTGCCAGGCACGATCGATATCCTTTTCACCAGCCCGGGAGAGTCCGGCGATAACCGGCCCCTTGACCTCCTGAGCGATCCGCCGGACGGCCTCGAAGTCACCATCGGAGGCGATCGGGAAACCAGCTTCAATAACATCAACGTTAAGACGCTCGAGCTGATGGGCAATGCGCAGTTTTTCTTCGATATTCATACTGGCGCCCGGAGATTGCTCTCCGTCACGCAAGGTGGTGTCAAAAATAATAACTCTGTCAGTTTGACTCATGTCAGACTCCTTTGTTCAGCAGCCCATCATACAGTTCGGGGCAGTTCGAGGTTTATCCACTTTGTACCGTTTTCTAGCTCACCCAGGTCGGATTCCACTTCAGAACCACCCCCTTTCGTCGTTCATTCAGGCCAGCAAGAATATGCGCCTGAAGCTTCAAATAAAAAAGCCCTCCCCCCTGTCAGACAGGGGCGAGAGCTTCACTTCGCGGTACCACCCTGATTTGTTCACAGCCTGAACTGCAAACCTTCTTTGGCCCTTTACGCAGGCTCACGGCAGGAACTAACCCTGACGGGTTCATCCACTGCTGCTCCAAGGCGAGTTCAGTGACCTTCCGTACCGGTTCGCAGCGGCCACCGGCTCTCTGAAACGGGAGGGAACACTTACTACTCCTCTTCATCGCATTTGCACAATAGATTGATACAACCCTAATTCGACCCGACAAGTCAAGTCATTTTATCCGGGTCCTGCGCTACAGCTGCCGATTCCGAGATGCCCCTATCCTTACATCTGCGCTGGCGCTTGCGCAATTCCAGAAGATAGAGCACCGGACCTGAGACCATATAGACCATACCGATCAGAAACAGCATCACCTCGGGCTTGGCAACAATAACGATCAGCAGAATGATCGCCAGCACCAACATGATAAACGGCTGCCGCTTGAACAGCTCCGGGTCTTTCAGCGAAAGGTATTTGACGTTACTGACCATCAGGAAAGCGAGCAGAAAGACCAGCACGACCATCGAAAATTTCTTGATGGTCCCCGTGCCCCCAAGCTCATAAAACAACATAACACAGGTGGCGACGATGCAGGCGGCAGCAGGAATCGGCATGCCGACAAATCGCCGCGACTCAACGGTTGCCACCTGTACGTTGAAACGGGCCAGACGCAGCGCCCCGCAGATAACATAAACAAACGCAGCCAGCCAGCCGAGTTTGCCGAAAGGGCGCAGGGCCCAGACATAGAGCAGCACGCCTGGTGCCACACCAAAGGCTATGACATCAGCAAGAGAGTCCAATTCAACACCGAACTTGCTTGAAGTGCCGGTCAGACGGGCAACCTTGCCATCCATCCCATCGAAAATAGCGGCCAGCAGAATAAACCAGGCAGCTCGCAGAAAATTGCCATCCGTCGCGGCAATAATGACATAAAAGCCGGAAAAGAGACCGCAGGCGGTAATCAGATTGGGCAGGATGTAGACACCCTTGCGCAAATTTTCACGCTTTTCAGCCTTCGAAGTATCATCAATCACGAGAGCGTCCCTATGACCGTTTCACCGGCGACCGTATGCTCACCAAGGGTTACGGCAACATCAAAGGTTTTGGGGAAATAGAGATCTACACGCGAACCGAAGCGGATCAGACCATAACGCTCACCACGCTTCAGCAGATCGCCAATGACAGGATAGGTGACAATCCGTCTTGCGATCAACCCGGCGATCTGAACGAAAAGAATCTTTTCTCCATTCTCAACTTCGAGCAGAATCCCCGACTGTTCATTGACCTTACTGGCCTTGTCATAGGATGCATTAACGAACTGCCCCTTGTTGTAGAACATATCTACGACCTTGCCCGAACAGGGAACCCTGTTGACATGCACGTTGAAAACCGACATAAAAATACTGACCTTGGTGACCCGCTCAGTGAAGTAGCGCTCTTCGTCAACCTCGCCGACAAAAATCACCTTGCCATCCGCCGGAGCGACGATCAGCTTGTCTCCGGCCGGAACAACGCGTTCCGGGTTGCGGAAGAAGTAGACGCTGAACAACGTCAACGCCAGCAGGAGAATGGTCAGAAGGGTCCATCCCAGCAGTGCAAAAACCAGCGTTACGAAGGCAAACAGACCGATGAAGGGATAGCCTTCCAGGGCAATGGGTTGGTTCTGATTTTTCATTGCAGAGCTCTTTCGGGTAAAGGTTGCATTAACCTGCGACAGTCTTGGAACGACCGATAGCGATCGGACCGGAACGAACAATCTCCTTGATTCCCATCGGACGCAGCAGCTCGATAATGCCGTCAACCTTGGCCGGAGCGCCGGTAATTTCAATGGTGTAGGATTTCGGTGTCACATCGACAACCTTGGCTCTGAAAATATCGACGATCCTCAACGCTTCAGCACGGTTCTCGGCATCTGTCGATACCTTGACCAGGGCCAGCTCACGTTCGAGAAAATCTTCTCCGGTAAAATCAACAACCTTGATCGTTGAAATCAGCTTATTGAGCTGCTTGGTGATCTGCTCCAGGATCCGGTCATCTCCCCTGGTGACGATCGTCATGCGGGAGACTTCTGGATCCAGGGTCGGAGCGACAGAGAGGCTCTCGATATTGAAGCCACGCCCGGAGAACAGTCCGGAGATACGCGACAGGGCACCGAATTCATTTTCAACAAGAACAGAAATTGTGTGTTTCATCTATATTCCTCCAACCCGACAAAGGGTCGTATTAAAAAAATCAGGACGCCAGAACCATCTCATGAATCGCCTTACCGGCTGGAACCATCGGCATGACGTTCTCATCTCGGGCAACCTTGAAGTTCATCAGAACAGGTCCGGGGGTAGCTAGTGCCTTACGGATCACCTCTTCAACCTCTTCGACCTTGGTTGCCTGCAGTCCGGTTGCACCATAGGCCTCGGCAAGTTTGACGAAATCGATCGGCAGTTCCATCGGGGTCTGACTATAGCGTTTGTCGAAGAACAATTGTTGCCACTGACGCACCATCCCAAGATAGTTATTGTTGAGGATGGCGATCTTGACCGGCAGGCCATACTGAACCAGGGTAGCCAGTTCCTGAGAATTCATCTGAAACGATCCGTCACCGGAGATATCGATGACCTGCCGGTCCGGATAGGCGGCCTGAGCGCCAAGTGCCGCCGGCAGCCCGAAGCCCATGGTCCCCAGCCCGCCAGAGGTCAGGAAGGTCCGCGGCTGACTGAAGCTGAAGAACTGGGCGGTCCACATCTGGTGCTGGCCGACCTCGGTGGTCACAATCGCATCATCCTCGGTCAGCTCACGCAGCTTTTCGATAACGTACTGCGGCTTGATGATCGACTTGGTTGAGCGATAGGACATCGGATGACTTTCTTTCCACCCGGCGATGGTATCACGCCAGGCTTCGGTTGCCTGCTGCAACGCGTGCAACTGCTCCGGGGTCTGTTCGAGACACTGACACAGTTTGTCGAGCACATCCTTCAGATCGCCGACGATCGGCAGGTCGACTTCGACGTTCTTGCGAATCGTTGTCGGATCGATATCGACATGAATGATCCTGGCCTTGTCTGCAAAACAGTCAATCCGACCGGTCACGCGATCATCGAAACGGGCACCGACAGCAATCAGCAGATCACATTCGGTGACCGACATGTTGGCATAAAAGGTTCCGTGCATGCCGAGCATACCGAGGGCCAGTTCGTGCTGCTGGGGGAATGCCGACATCGCCATCAGGGTAGTCGTCACCGGGATACGGGCCATCTCGGCAAGCTTGCGCAGCTCTTCATTGGCCCCGGACAGGTTGATGCCACCGCCGACATAAAGAACCGGTCGTTTCGCCTGAGCTATCATCCTGGCAGCTTTTTCGATCTGGCGCGGATTGCCGCTGTAGGTCGGTTTATAGCCACGCAGGTTGACCGAATCAGGGTAAACGAACTTGCATTTGCTGATCTGTACGTCCTTCGGCAGATCGACCAGAACCGGACCAGGACGGCCGGTCCGGGCGATATAAAAGGCCTCTTTGATGGTTTTGGCCAGATCACGAACATCCTTGACCAGAAAGTTGTGCTTGGTGCAGGGACGGGTAATCCCGCACATGTCAGCTTCCTGGAAAGCGTCATTGCCGATCAACGGGGTCGGCACCTGACCGGTGATGATGACCATCGGAATAGAATCCATGTAGGCGGTCGCAATACCGGTTACGGTGTTCGTCGCACCAGGCCCACTGGTCGCAAGAGCAACACCGACCTTGCCGGTGCAGCGGGCATAACCATCAGCAGCATGGACAGCCGCCTGTTCGTGTCGGGTCAGAATATGATTGATAGAGCAGTCATAAAGGTCATCGTAGATATTGATGACGGCCCCACCCGGGTAGCCGAAAATGGTTTCGACACCTTCACACTTCAACGCTTCGAGAAGGATCTGAGATCCGGTTAATTCCATCATGATTTCCTATGTTTTGTGTAATTGAACTGCCGCTGAAAAGACGTGTTTCGTTCGTCCCATCGCCATGCAACAGCATAAGCGCTACGACAAGGTCAGAAAAATACAGCAAAGGGCTTAAGCCGCAGCTTAAACCCTTTGCTGTATCTATCACCCCGTTTTCAAGACTGGGGTCAGGCATGAGCAGTCTGCACAATCCTTTCCATCTCGTCACGGCCGGCTAATTTCATTTTTTTCACTTTAGACACTTCGAGTTCTTCCTGAGGGGAGAGATAAGACTTATTTTCGTACTCGTCAAGCTGTTTTTCGAAAATGCTGTGTTCTTCGTAAAGCATGCGGAAACGGGGATTTGTTTCGATTAGGTCCTGCAACAGAGACTGTTCAATTTCCATTGGCTCCTCCGCTTTAAGAATGTGTGAAAATGACACTTTCAATTAACCAAATCGAAGCCGAATTGTCAACTATTAACCCCTGAAGAACGACTCGCTCTGGCACCCAGATTCAGCTCGGCATCAGAAGGCCTGACATAGGTCGGGAGTGGCATCTCAAGACAGTTTCCGCCACTTTGGCAATATTCGTGCAGAGCCAGCCAGGCGGCGTTGGCAGCCCGAATCTGATGACAGCAGGAAGGCGGAATCTGGGCCCTTTCACCAAGCAGTTCGTCTACCAGGGAGCGATAGAGCCGCACCCCGTCGCCGACCAGAGCGACCCTGCGCTGATCCAGACTATCTAGCAAGTCCCGAGGTGGGCAGACTGTCGGTTCAGCCACAGCGGTCAGCTGACCATCCTGCCAATGAAAAAGCTGAGCATAGACTTCTTTCTTGCGGGCATCCAGAAAGACACAGAACGGATCTTCAAGCAACGGCAGATTCATCGCCACGGCAGACAGCGAGGTCACACCGATGACCGGCTTACCATGGACCTGCGCCAGACCGTTGATCGTTGCCAGCCCAATGCGCAAGCCGGTAAAGGAGCCCGGACCTGTGACAACCGCATAGAGATCAATATCAGCGAGAGTCCAGCCGGCCTCACCCAACAGCAGATCAATCTGCTGAAGCAGCTTTTCACTGTGAGTGCTGCGCACGTTCAGCAGCGATTCTGCCACCAGCAGTTCCCCCTGACAGAGGGCAATACTGCCGGTCAGAGACGAGCTATCGAGCGCCAGGACGCGTAAATCTTTCACCATCATCAGCCAAACAACCTCGAGAAACCGACGATCCTGTCGATATCGTTATAAAAAGCCAGCACCATCAGCAACAGCAACAGAGCCATGCCGACCTGCTGAGAGATCTCCCTGACTCGGAAGGACACCGGGCGGCGGAAGATAATTTCGATCAGATAGAACAGGATATGACCACCATCCAGAATCGGGATAGGCAACAGATTCAGGATGCCGAGCTGAATGGAAATAAACGCCAGTACGGAAAAAATCGCGGAAATCCCTGACTGGGCGGCCTGCCCCGCAACCTGAACGACAGTGATCGGGCCGCCGACATTCTTGGCGGAGACACTACCGGTAAACATCTTCTGCACGAAGACAATCGTCAGATCGACCAGTTCCCAGGTTCTTCGGGCTCCCTGGCTGATGGCTGCGCCTACCCCATAGCGCTGTGTCATCAGCTCGGCCTGAGGACCGATACCGAGCAGGTAGTTCCCTTGCCCGTCCGTCTGGGCCGGCTTGATCTGCACTGCGAGCTGCTGACCGCTGCGCTCGATCAGGACCTCGGTCTCATGAGCGCCGATCTCCTGAATGACTCCGGAGAGTTGATACCAAGAGGAGATTTCGTGCCCGCCAACGCTCAAAATCAGATCGCCAGCCTGCAGACCGGCAATCGACGCAGGCATCCCAGGAGCCAGGGCACCGATCCTCGGCGTCTGTTCCGGCAACACGCCCAGAGCTTGAAGACCCTCAAGGCTGTCGTTATCCTCAGGAATGGTCAGTTCAAGCTGCTCATCATCCCGTGCGATGCTGAAGATCAGAGCCGAACCGGCTTCGGTAACGAAACTCTTATTGGTCTCGTTCCAGCTGGCAACCGGTTCCCGGTTGACCTGCAGGATGAGGTCTCCTGCCAGAAACCCATGCTCAGCAGCCGGTGACTCAGGAACGACATAACCAACCCTTGCCGGCTGCTCAAGATAGGTCGGCATCTGGACCCCGATCATAAAGGAGATCGGCAGGACAATCAGCGGGAAAATCAGATTGGTAATCGGCCCCGCAGCGACGATAGCCAGTCGCCGGGAGAGCGGCTTGTTGGCAAAAGACCTCCCGGCCTCAGCCGCCTCCGGCTCAGAGCCCTCGCCCTGATCGCCGTTCCCCTCGCCAAGCATCTGCACATAACCGCCAAGCGGAATGATACTGAGCTGATAGGTTGTTTCACCATACTGCTTGGCGACGATCTTCGGGCCGAAACCAAGGGAAAACTTGAGAACCTTGACACCGCACAGCTTGGCAACAACGAAATGACCCAGCTCATGAACAAAGACCAGAACACCAAGCATCAGGATGCCGGCAATAACTGTAATCATGCAAAACCTCCCTGGAGCCTTTTTCTAGCTTCAGTGCGTGCCCACAAATCAATCTTCAGAACCTGCTCGATTGTAGACAGCGACTCAGGTTGACAAACCGACAGCACATCTTCTATCAAGCGCGGAATCTGGACGAATGACAGCTGCCCATCCAAAAAGGCCTCAACCGCAACCTCATTGACCGCATTGAGGATAGCCGGAGCCGTCCCTCCCAACTCCAGGGCCCTGAACGCCAGACCAAGGCAGGGGAAACGTCGATTATCCGGATGGGCAAAGGATAATTGAGCGGTCTGACACAAATCAAGTGGCGGCATTGACAGCTCAAGGCGTTCCGGCCAGGCCAAAGCATAGGCTATCGGCGTCTTCATGTCCGGCACGCCCAGCTGCGCAATGATCGAACCATCAAGATACTCAACCATCGAATGAACAATGCTCTGCGGATGAACCAGGACCTCAATCATGTTTTGCGGAACACCGAACAACCAACAGGCTTCAATGACCTCCAATCCCTTGTTCATCATGGTGGCGGAATCAATAGAAATCTTACGCCCCATCGACCAATTAGGATGAGCCAGTGCCTCAGCAGGTGTAATGGTATCAAAAAGGGAGATATCCCAGTCGCGGAAAGGGCCACCGGACGCTGTCAGAATCAGCTTCCTGACATCCTCACGACGCTGTCCGGCCAAAGCCTGAAAGATCGCTGAATGCTCGCTGTCAATCGGCAATAGACGTACCTTCTGTCTGGCGACTTCACGCATCACCAGTTCACCGGCCATGACCAGTGTTTCCTTATTGGCCAGAGCGACATCCTTGCCTGCCCTGATCGCGGCAAAGGTCGGAACCAGGCCGGCAGCGCCGACCACTGCAGCAACCAGCATCTGCGCCTCAGCCACAGTTGCACAGCGGATCAGCCCTTCGACGCCACTGAGAATCTCGACATCCGGATCAGCAATGCGATCACGCAGCCGCTGCGCATCAGCCTCATCCTGCACAGCGGCCATACGCGGCCGAAACAGCTCGATCTGACGCTGCAGAAGGTCTATATTTCGCCCTGCAGTCAGCGCTGCGACACGATATCTGTCGGGGAAAGCTGCGACGATCTCCAGGGTGCTGACACCGATGGAACCTGTCGAACCAAGAATTGTAAGCGTTTTCAAATGACGGCTCAGCCTCCGTAACCGTATTTGACAATGTAGTACATCACCGGAAAGGCAAACAGCAGACTATCCAGTCGATCGAGAAGACCGCCGTGGCCCGGGATCATGGTCCCCGAATCCTTGACACCGCAGGCCCGCTTGAGCAGAGACTCAAACAGATCGCCCGATTGCCCGAACAGACTGACGATGCCCCCCACGACAAAACCATCCAGCCAGCCGATTTGAGGAAGAAAAAGAGCCTTGGCAATAAAGACGGCAATGACCGAGCCTACCAGACCGGCGACACCGCCTTCGACACTCTTGTTCGGGCTGACCGAAGGGTAAAGCTTGTGCCGACCGATTTTACGTCCAACGAAATAGGCAAAAGAATCGCAGAACATAACCGTCATCATCGTCAGAAAAATCCAGTGTCGCCCGAAAGGTTCAAAACGTAGCAACAGCAGATGACCAAAAAGAACGGGCAGATAAAACAGACCAAGACAGATCCAGCCGAACTGATTATGAATCCCTTCCAGTGTCTTGAATCGATAGAGAATAATCAGAGCCAGCAGCAGAAAGACACTGACCATCCAGGGCAAAAGCAGAGACAACTGCTGAAAATAGAAAAGCGGGACAATGGTTGTGCCGGCGAGCGCAGCCACAATCTGCTGCAGTCGATGTGCCCTCCCCAGAGACATGCGATTGAATTCAAGCTGACCAAGAAATAACGCCACGGCAACAACAACAGCAAAAATCAATGGCGGGGCAAATATAACCAGAAGTATCAGCAGGGGCAAAGCCACAGCTGCTGTCAGAATACGTTGCTTAATGGCACTTCTCCTTTTGATCGGGCGTCAGCTGTTCATCAATCAGGCCGAAACGACGATTCCTTTGTTGAAAGTCATGCAAGGCCTTACAGAGTTCAACACCATTAAAATCGGGCCACTGTACGTCGGTAAAATAGAGTTCGGTGTATGCGGATTGCCAGAGCAGAAAATTACTGATTCTCTTCTCCCCACCCGTACGGATCAGCAGGTCTGGATCGGGAAGGTCAGCAGTATCCAGATAGCGGCAGAGAAGTTCGGGATTCAAGTCCTCGAGAGAAAGCCCTCCGTGACAGAGTTCGGTCGCCATTTTTTTCAGCGCACGGACAATTTCATCCCTTCCGCCATAAGACAGGGCCAGAGTCAGGGTCAGACACTCTCCTGCAGAGGTTGCAGCGATAGTTTCTTCAAGAGCCTCGCGAACAGAGCAACTGAGCTTTGACACATCACCGATCACCTTGAGTCGAATACCGTTCTGCTGCATCTTCTCACGCTGCATTCTGACAAAGTGCAGCAACAATTCCATCAAGGCGTTCACCTCATCCTGGGGTCGCCCCCAGTTTTCAGAACTGAACGCATAGAGACTTAAGTAGCGGATTCCCTGCTTCAGGCATTCTTCGACGACGGAAGTAACCGAATCGACACCCCGCTGATGCCCCTCAATGCGCTCCAGCCCCCGGCTTTTCGCCCAACGTCCGTTGCCATCCATGATGATCGCCAGATGTTTCAACATTATGCGCTTATCTCTGTTGTTCTCAGTTGCCATTCCAACCGCCCAATATTTTTTTCGCAAGCCGGAAACCTAGCATGTTTCTACCAACGACTCAAGATTTGAACATTCCCGCCGATCCATATCCATCCATAAAGTGCGCGCACGCCAATAAAAAAGGGCGTTTTATTAAAAAACGCCCTTATAGATAAAAATTCAGAAAATATCAGTCAACAATTGCATTCACAGGACAACTGTCAACACAACTGCGACACTCAGTACACTCGTCAGTTATTTTATAGATATCACCTGACTCAACAATTGCACTGACCGGACATGTATCGACACAGGTTCCACAACCGATACACTCGTCTGTAATCTTCAAAGCCATAATTGATCTCCTCATGATACGCGACAGACGTCGCTTAGATTTCCATGACTTCTCGTTCTTTTTTCTGTACAACAGCATCGATGGTGCTGATGAATTCGTCAGTCAATTGTTGTACATCTTTTTCACTTCGTTTAAGTTCATCTTCAGTAATTTCTTTCTCTTTTTCAAGCATCTTCAGATTTTCATTGGCATCCCGACGGCTATTCCGCACAGAGACCTTAGCGTCTTCAGCCATACGCTTGATAATCTTGACCATCTCACGCCGACGCTCTTCGGTCAGCGCCGGAACCGGCAGTCTGATTAAAGTACCATCGGAGGAGGGCGTCAGCCCCAGATCGGCCTTAAAAAGCGCTTTTTCAATCTCAGGAAGCAGGTTCTTCTCCCACGGCTGGACGGTGAGAAGACGAGGTTCCGGAGCCGACAGAGTCGCAACCTGGCTGAGCGGAGTCGGTACGCCGTAATATTCGACCCTGACATCATCCAGCAGGTTGGTACTTGCCCGTCCGGTACGTACTTTGGTCATTTCCTTTTTAAGGGCGCCGACAGCCTTATCCATCGACTCACGCGCTTCACCTAAAATCTCATCAACCATTAATCCAGACCTCCTTTGACAATCGTTCCGATATGCTCACCCATGACGACTTTCTTGATATTCCCAGGCTTGGTCATATCAAAGATGATCATCGGCAGATTATTATCCATACACAGAGATGTCGCTGTTGCATCCATCACCTGAAGTCCCTTCTGCAAAACCTCGATATAGGTAAGGTTGGGGAGCTTCACGGCAGAGCTGTCTTTTTTCGGATCAGCGGAATAGACACCATCAACCTTGGTCGCCTTGATGATGACCTCGGCATTAATTTCCATGGCCCGCAGGCTGGCAGCAGTGTCGGTGGTAAAATAAGGATTTCCGGTCCCGGCACTGAAGATGACGACACGCCCTTTTTCCAGATGACGGACAGCCCTTCTGCGAATATAAGGCTCAGCAACCTGCTGCATTTCGATTGCCGATTGGACACGGGTCGAAACACCGTGCTTCTCCAGAGCATCCTGCATCGCCAGACTGTTCATGACCGTTGCCAGCATCCCCATATAATCGGCGCTGGCCCTGTCCATCCCCTTGGATGAAGCAGCCAGACCACGGAAAATATTACCGCCGCCGATAACCAGAGCGACCTGCACACCGAGGTCGACTACCTCCTTGATTTCAGCAGCGATGCCGGTGATGACTTCGGGATCGATCCCGAAGCCTTGCTCACCAGCCAGTGCTTCACCGCTCAGTTTCAACAATATCCGTTGATACTTGGTTGCAGTCACGACAACTCTTCTCCCGTGTCAGAGATTTATTTGCTAAGAGCAGCAACTTCAGCAGCGAAATCACCTTCTTCTTTTTCAATACCTTCACCAAGCTGATAACGAACATAGCTGTTCAACTTGACTGGAGTACCAAGTTCCTTACCCAGAGCTTCAACAATCTTGCCGACCTTCTGATCTGGATCGATAACAAAAGCCTGCTCAAGGAGGCAAACCTCGCCGAAGTACTTGTTGATCTGGCCAAGGATGATCTTGTCAACGATGTTTTCCGGCTTACCGCTTTCGATCGCCTTGACGCGCATGATCTCTTTTTCCTTGGCGACGACATCGGCAGGAACCTCATCGCGCTCAAGGTATTGTGGAGCAGCAGCAGCAATGTGCATCGCAATCTGCTTGCCGAGCTCGGCAACACGCTCATCGGCAGAAGCGGTCTGCAGCTCAACCAGAACACCGATTTTACCGGCACCGTGAACATAGGAAGCAACAACGCCTTGACCGGCATCAACACGCGCAAAACGACGCAGGCTCATGTTCTCACCGATGGTTGCAATCTGATGGGTCAGTTCTTCCTCTACGGTACGGCCGGTTCCCGGAAATGCGAGGGCCTTGAGGGCATCCACATCAGCAACGTCATTTTTCAGAACGACATCGGTCACACCACCGACAAAAGCCTGAAAGGCATCATTTTTGGCAACAAAGTCAGTTTCAGCATTAATTTCAACCGCAACGCCGACAGCCCCTTTGGAGGCAACGGCAACGGAACCCTCGGCGGCAACACGGCCGGATTTCTTGGCTGCGGCGGCAAGACCTTTTTTACGCAGAAAATCGACGGCTTCTTCCATGTTGCCACCGGTTTCATTCAGGGCCTTCTTACAATCCATCATTCCTGCGCCGGTTTTCTTACGCAATTCGGAAACCATTGCTGCTGTAATACTCACGATTCTATCCTCCACGATATTCATGCGACTCAACGCCGCGTTTTCCCTGACAAAGCAACGGCCGGACCATAAAGCCCGGCCGCTGGGCCACTACTTGATATTTATAAATTCTAAGCTGATGTTATTCAGCGTCTGAAGCAACAGCGGCCTCGGCAGCAGCGGCAACTTCAGCAGGAGCAACTTCGTCCTGACCTTCTGCGGCGATCTGCTGATTGTCCTTACGGTGCTGGCCACCCTCAACACAGGCTTCAGCCATCTTGGATGCAAAAAGGCGAATCGCACGGATCGCATCGTCGTTGCCCGGAATGACGTAATCGATATTATCCGGGTCACAGTTGGTATCGACGACAGCGACAACAGGGATACCCAGCTTGTTGGCTTCCTGAACGGCAATCGCTTCTTTTTTCGGGTCGATGATAAAGATTGCACCCGGCAGCTTGGTCATATTCTTGATACCGCCGAGGTTTTTCTCCAGCTTTTCACGCTCACGCTCAAGCTGAAGGGCTTCTTTTTTGGTATACTGCTCGATGGTTCCGTCAGCTGCCATCGCTTCGATCTTCTTCAGACGCTCGATGCTCGCCTTGATGGTGGCAAAGTTGGTCAACATGCCACCCAACCAGCGGTTGTTGACGAAATACTGATCAGCACGCAGAGCCTCTTCCTTGATAGCGTCTTGAGCCTGCTTCTTGGTACCAACGAAAAGGACCTTCTCACCCTTTGCGACGGTTTCCTGAATGAATTCATAAGCGGACTTGAAGTAGCGAACGGTTTTCTGCAGATCAACGATATAGATACCGTTACGTGCGCCGAAAATGTACGGTTTCATTTTCGGGTTCCAGCGTTTGGTCTGGTGTCCGAAGTGAACACCGGCTTCGAGCATTTGCTTCATTGAGATTTGTGCCATTGTTTTTTCTCCTAAACTGGTTTTTTTCCTCCGTTGCATTCATTTTTGACCGGAACCCGTTAAAAACAGGAACCTTCCGGCCAAATCCCGCAACGTGCGAAATGAATAACTGCGGATGTATAACACTCTCGGCTGCCACAGGCAAGTAAAAACCACCGCCTTGTAGACGCATTAACCGATCAGGAATCGGCCTAAGCAAAGAATGATTATTTACAGATCCACGGCCAGTGTAATAGTATGGCGCGGCTATGTCACATACTCGTATCCATAAATATATCATTAAAGAAAACTGCGTCCCCGCCCTTCTCAGCCTGGTGATATTCACCTTCATTCTGCTGATGGGCCGGCTGCCACGACTGATGGAACTGGTTGTCAACAAGGGGGTGCCGCTTGGCGACATTCTCACGCTGTTCCTTTACCTGCTGCCGACATTTTTCATCATCACCTTTCCCTTGGCGTTTCTCCTGGGAATCCTGCTTGCGTTCGGCAGACTCTCATCCGACAGTGAATTCATCGCTCTAAAATCCACGGGTGTAAGTCTCTACACTATGATAGCACCGGTTTTTCTACTGGGAATTCTTTTCAGCGCCCTGACCGGACTCATCACAACGATCGTCGAACCGGCCAGTCAGACAGCGTTCCGAGCCAAGGTCTTTGAGGTTGTTTCAAGCAGCGCGAGCTTCGACATCAAACCGGACGTCTTCTACGATGACCTGCCGGGCATCACCCTATACACTAAAAGCGTTGACGATCAGACAAACATCATGAACTCCGTCTTTCTAGCCGACGAAAGGGACGAGAATGCTCCGGCCCTGATTACCGCTGCCAAAGGAACCCTGTTGGTGGACCAGGCGAGCCAGAAACTTGTCCTGCGCCTGCAGAACGGCAGCATTCACAGAACCCCCCCGGGAGACAACCTCTACCAGACTATCAGATTCGCCAACTACGATATCAACATCGACATCGAGTCCCAACTGACCGGCACAAAGACGCTCTCCAAAAAAGATATCGAACTGTCCTGGCATGAAATCCAGACAATTCTGCATCAGAATCCTGCAAAAAAAGACAGGCTGAAGCTGGAAGCCCTGTTCTATCAACGTATCGTGATTGCTTTTGCGCCTCTGGTTCTGGTTCTGGTGGGAGCCCCGCTCGGCCTACAGAGCCAACGTTCCGGCAAAGGCGCAGGATTCGCTATGGCCCTCGTCGTTTTCCTGGTCTATTACATCCTGCTGAGCATCGCCGGTGCCCTGGCCCAGAAAGGACTGATCCATGCCTCGATCATCTACTGGCTACCGAATCTGTTGTTTTTCTTCGGCGGAATCTATTTTGTCTACTGCACCGCCAATGAAAAACCTCTCGCATTTCTGAGCTGGCTGACAACCCTGAAAGAAAAACTTTCACGCAAGAGGCTCCGTTCGTGACTCTGATCTCCCGCTATATTCTTCGCCATTTCCTGCGTATTCTGGGACTCTGCCTGGCCACCTTCACCGGCATCTACCTGTTGGTCAATCTATTTGAACAGGTTGTCGATTTCATCAACAACCACGCAACCGCTGGAGATTATCTCAACTACCTGATCAACAGCATCCCACCAATACTGGTACAGGTATTTCCACTGGCAGTTCTAACCTCCACAGTGCTGACGATCGGGGGATTTGGCCGGACCAATGAATCAACAGCAATGAGGGCTTGCGGCATCAGCCTCTGGCGCATCGTCAGACCCCTGGTTGCTTCAGCACTCGTTTGCACGGTCTTGGTCTTTCTCTTAAGTGAATACATATGTCCGGCAAGCGCCCGCCAACTGAACGAACTGATGAATTACAAGATGAAAGGCAGGGGCTTCCTGACGTTGTTCAACAGTGAAATCTGGTATCGACAGGACGACAAGATCATCAACATCGTTACGGCGAACCTGGTAAAAAAGCAGATCCAGGGACTGACCATCCTCAAATTCAACAACCAGGAACAGATCATCGAGCGGCTCGATGCCCCCCGCTGCACTTTCCAGCAGAATAGCTGGATCGCTCCCAAGATGACAATCCGTACCTTTTCTCCAGAAAATGCCGACATCCTGTCTGTCGATTTCCTGGAGAACCAGCCTGTTCCACTCAACAAAAAGCCAGATGAACTCGCAAGCCGTCAAGATGCCAGCACGGAACTCACATTTAGCCAGCTACATCAACTGGTCAACAAACTCGAAAAAGAAGGCTACAGCGCGACCCGGCAGAGAGTTGACATGCATAACCGCCTGGCCATGCCTTTCACCTGTCTGATCATGGGCCTACTCGGTGTCCCCTTCGCTCTGCAACGAGGTCGCGGCAGCAATATTGCCCTTGGCATAGGCTTAAGCGTTGCAGTAGGTGCAGCGTATTTCATCGTTCAGTCGATTATCAGTTCATTCGGCTACGCTGGCGCCCTCCCTCCGATCATCGCCGCTTGGGCAGCAAACATCATTTTTCTGCTGCTGGCTATCTGGCTACAACTCAACGTCAGAGAATAGCTGTTAAGCATAATCGACTGAGCAAAAAGGTCATGTCTGCCCCCTAGAGCAGTTCTTCTTTGAAACAACTTAACTTTATTACCTAACAGAAATAACGTTCCCTTTATTTTTATGCTTGAAATACATATCATGGAGGGATCTTTTCAAGCTTCTGACAGCACCGTTGTAAATCATTCTTTCCTGCACATCGACAACTATCAGCATCAATACTCCATCACCGATGCATAACCCTGATGACTGATCTTATTTCCCTGACGTGCCGGGCTTGAAAACATGTTTAAAACAGTACCTAATACGTCAACACTGAAGCACCTCTCCGTTCTCTTGACCCTATGTCTGCTGCAGATCATCCTTGTCTGGCATGCCCTCAACTTTTTCAGAACCAGCCTGACCCAATGAATTTTTAATGAAGGGGGGGGGGCACAAACTTGGCAGCATCTCCGAAATAACAATGACGGCGCCTGACGGTGAGATCCTCAGCCAATATATCTCCCCCCTCCCCCGACAGCTATCAGAATCCGACAGCAACCGAAATCGAGAGACCAGGCAACGGACCAGGAGTGCCGAAACTGGTTGTCAATACCGCCTTCATCCGACCAAAGCTTTTTCAACTCGGCAGTTATTTTGCTGCGACCTGCCTGGCCCTGACGACGTCCCTCTCCCTTGCCGCTGCTCTTTATTTACGAAAACACAACCGTCTTCTCCAACTTCATCAGCATTCTCTGTAGATCAATACGACAATCTCGGAATTTCAGCTGGAGATTGCGTCCAGAACCAAAGCCGAACTGGAACTGATCGAAAGTGAAAAGAACTATCGAATCCTCATGGACAGCCAGAGTGATGCCATCTTCCTGCACCGATTCTGCGCTGACGGGTCACTCAATTTTGCCGAGATTAATCAGAGAACAACTGAAATCTACGGCTACACGCGTGAAGAATTCTTCAGCCTCTAACCAGCGGCAATTACTCCAAAAAGTGAAATGATGCATCTAGCCAGGGAAATCAGTCCTCAGCAACTGGCTAATCACGGCTGGATGTTTTTCAGAAGTGAGCACATCAAAAAATCGGGAGAGACGATCACAGTCGAAATCAAGGGCACCCTGATCGGCTGGCAGGGTGAAAAATATATCCTGGCAACGACTCGGGACCTCACCGAACGGCTTAAAATCGAACAGAAGCAGGAGCAGCTTGAACAGAAAATGCTCCGGCACTTGAACATATCGAACAGCTCAAGATTGCTGCCAGAAGAGCCGCCGACCTGTCCAATCAGATGCTCGCCTATTCGGGACGGGGAACCTTCATTGTCGGAGCGCTCGATCTTTCTCGACTGATCAGCGAGAGGGAGCACACGCTTTCAGTCTCCGTCTTGCAAAAGGCCGTCTTGCGCTATGACCTGAACCATCAACTGCCGTGCATAGAGGACGGCTCAACCCGGATCAAACAGATCATCATGAACCTGGCGATCACCGCTTCTGATGCAATCGGCAACAAAAGCGGTGTTATTGCAATCTCAAGCAACTGTATGGACTGCGACCAGAACTATCTCAAGAAAACCTGGATCGACGAAACCCTGGATGACGGGATGTATGGATACCTCGAAGTTGCCGACACGGGCTGCGGCATGGACAGGGAGACGATCAACAAAATCTTCGTCCCCTTCTACACGACAAAGTTCACTGGCCGGGGGCTGGGCATGTCGTCTGCACTCGGTATCATTTGCAGCCACAAAGGGGCCATCAAATTCGACAGTGAGGTCGGTAAGGGACCCGTCGGTTTCATCCAGAAACCATTCCAGCTGGCAGAGTTGCATCAGACGATTTTCGGCTTCAGATCCAGATAACCATCCGAAAAGGCTCCCGAACCCAACAAATAAAAAGCCCTCTGTGTTTGACACAGAGGGCTTTTTTACAGTTCAGAATTATCTGGCTTAATAGCGATAGGTATCCGGCTTGTACGGTCCGGCCACCGGAATCCCAAGATACTTGGACTGCTCGTCGGTCAATACGGTGAGCTTTGCACCAAGCTTGTCGAGGTGCAGTCTGGCCACCTTTTCATCCAACGCCTTGGGCAGAACATAGACCTTGTTCTCGTAGCTACCGGCGTTGTTGTAAAGCTCGATCTGCGCCATGACCTGGTTGGTGAAGGAATTGGACATGACGAAGCTCGGATGACCGGTTGCACAGCCCAGATTGAGCAGACGTCCCTCAGCCAGAACGATAACCCCATGGCCATCTTCAAAGATCCAGCGATCGACCTGTGGCTTGATGTTTTCGCACTTGACGGTTGTATCCTTCTCCATCGCTGCCATTTCGATCTCATTATCGAAGTGACCGATATTACCGACAATCGCATTGTTCTTCATCTGACGCATATGCTCCAGGGTGATAACGTTCATGTTGCCTGTGGTAGTCACATAGAGATCGGCATAGTCCAGGACATCTTCAACCCGCTTGACTTCATAGCCTTCCATCAGGGCCTGAAGTGCACAGATCGGGTCGATCTCGGTGACAATGACACGGGCCCCCTGACCTCGCAGCGACTGGCAACAGCCCTTACCGACATCGCCATAGCCGCAGACAACAGCAACCTTACCGGAGAGCATGACATCGGTCGCGCGCATGATGCCGTCAACCAGCGAGTGACGACAGCCGTAGACGTTGTCGAACTTCGACTTGGTGACCGAATCGTTGACGTTCATAGCCGGGAATTTCAGAGTCCCTTCTGCAGCCATCTGGTAGAGACGGTGAACACCGGTAGTGGTCTCTTCGGTCACGCCCTTGATCGAAGCAGCGGTCTGAGTCCAGAGGCTGGAACCTTCACCGATCGATTTCTTCAGTGCCGCGACAAGCTCACGCCAGTCTTCCGGATCGTTTTCGGAAACCTCAGGCACGCCAGCCTTTTCCCACTCGCTCCCCTTCAGAACAAACATGGTCGCATCGCCACCATCGTCGAGAATCATGTTAGGCAACTCACCATCAGGCCAGACCAGGGTCTGCTCGGTACACCACCAATATTCCTTCAGGTTTTCACCCTTCCAGGCAAAGACTGGAACACCCTGAGGGTTTTCGACGGTTCCCTTGGGACCGACAGCAACAGCAGCAGCGGCATGATCCTGAGTTGAGAAAATATTACAGGAGCACCAGCGCACACGGGCACCAAGCTCGACCAGAGTCTCTATCAGTACCGCGGTCTGAATTGTCATATGCAGGGAGCCTGAAATCCGGGCCCCTTTGAGCGGAAATTCGCCGGCATATTCTTCACGCAGAGCCATCAGGCCAGGCATTTCAACCTGGGCAAGTTCGATTTCCTTACGTCCCCAGAGAGCCAGAGAAAGATCTTTAACTTTAAAGTCACTGAAAGTAGACACGTCTTATGTTCTCCTTGTTGTTTTGACAGCCAAAACTTCAACCGCAAAAGCCGATCCACGGTTGTACAGGTACAGATATAAAGCAACGCCAGCACAAAACCAAGCGGCATAGCAAACAAGAGCTGGACAACTTATCAATCATCCAGCTCTTTGATTCCAGCAAAGGTTACTCAGGAAGAACCCTGACCGCCCCCTTGTCAGCACTGGAGGCAAGGTAAGCATAGGCCTTGAGGGCCGGACTGACCTCACGCACACGCTGGGGTTTCCAGCTGTCACGTCCCTTGGCATCCTCTTCAGCACGACGCTTGGCCAGTTCACTTTCATCAACACGCAGATTCAGCGTACGCTCAGGGATATTAATATCAATGATATCCCCTTCGCGAACCAGCCCGATAGCGCCACCGGAAGCCGCCTCAGGTGATGCATGGCCGATCGACAGACCGGAGGTGCCGCCGGAGAAACGGCCGTCAGTCAGCAGGGCACAGGCCTTGCCTAGCTTCATCGACTTAAGATAGCTGGTCGGATAGAGCATCTCCTGCATACCAGGACCGCCCTTAGGACCTTCATAGCGGATGACGACGACATCGCCGGCAACAATCTTGCCGCCCAGAATTCCCTCAACAGCGTCATCCTGAGAATCAAAAACCTTGGCAGTCCCTGAGAAGGTGAAGATCGATTCGTCGACACCGGCGGTTTTGACCACGGCACCAGCTTCAGCAATATTACCGAACAAAACAGCGAGACCACCATCTACGGTATAGGCGTTAGCCAAATTGCGGATACAGCCGTTGTCGCGGTCAACATCAACCTCTTTATAGCGGGCCGACTGACTGCCCATTTCGAGGTTACGACCACCACCAGGAGCGGCACGGTAGAACTCGTTGGCTCTTTCGGTTGCGCTCTCACGGGCAATATCCCACTGATTCAGAGCATCGGTCAGAGTTGGAGCATCTATGCGGCCAGCGGAAGAATCGATCAAACCGGCACGGTCGAGCTCACCTAGGATACCGAAGATACCACCGGCACGATGGACGTCTTCAATATGATATTTCTGCGAGTTCGGAGCGACCTTGCAAAGACAGGGAACCACACGGCTGAGACGATCGATATCGTTCAGGGTAAAATCGACATCGCCTGACTGGGCAACGGCCAGGATGTGCAGGATGGTGTTGGTCGAACCGCCCATGGCAATATCGAGAGCCATGGCATTTTCAAAGGCTTTTTTGGTGGCGATGGCACGCGGCAGTACGGAATCATCCTCCTGCATGTAATAGCGATCCGCCAGTTCAACAATCAGGTCAGCAGCGCGGTCGAACAGGTTAGCCCGCTCGCTGTGGGTCGCCAGGGTCGTCCCGTTACCAGGCAGACCGAGACCTAAGGCCTCAACCAGACAATTCATCGAGTTGGCAGTGAACATCCCGCTACAGGAACCACAGGTCGGACAGGCGGAATTCTCAACACGCGAGAGCTCATCGTCCGATACCGATTCATCACCGGCCATGATCATGGCATCGATGAGGTCGAGACTCTTGTCGTCAACCTTACCGGCTTCCATAGGACCGCCAGAGACGAAAACCACAGGGATATTGATGCGCATGGCAGCCATTAGCATACCCGGAGTGATCTTGTCACAGTTCGAGATGCAGACCAGCGCGTCAGCACAGTGGGCATTGACCATATACTCAACGCTGTCGGCGATAATCTCCCGAGAAGGCAGGGAATAGAGCATCCCGCCATGACCCATGGCAATGCCATCATCAATAGCGATGGTATCGAACTCGGCAGCAAAGCAGCCCGCCTCCTCGATGCGCTTCTTGATGCGCTGCCCGACGCTGTGCAGGTGAACGTGACCGGGAACGAACTGGGTAAATGAGTTGGCTATGGCAATAACGGGCTTGTCCATCTGCCCTTCTGTCATACCGTTAGCTTTCCACAGGGAACGAGCACCGGCCATAAGTCTGCCGTGCCGACTGGTTGCGCTTCTGAGTGTTCTTGCCATATATGTTATCTCCTTACGGTGTCAAATAAGTCGCTGAGTTTACTTTTATTCCATAAGAGGGTCAAGTTTTTATCCCGTGAACAGCTCTACCGACAAAGGCATTTTATCCGTCGGCTTACGGTTCAGAAACCTGACTCAATGCGCGACATAGCGTGCAGACAAAGATAGATTGTTCCTCAATTTGACAGATTAAAAAACGGCTACCATTTCTTATGGTATATGTTATAACTGTGCGCGTTTCATAAAACAGGATTTGCAAAAATTACCCGTACCATAAACCTTTCGACCTTATTGTGACAAGGGGGTCTGTAATGAGTGAAATCATTGATATCTACGCCCGTGAAATTCTTGACTCACGCGGCAATCCGACCGTTGAAGTTGAAGTTGCACTGGAAACCGGTGTCATCGGCCGTACTGCCGTACCAAGTGGAGCCTCGACTGGTGAACGTGAAGCTCTTGAATTGAGAGACGGTGACAAAGAACGCTATCTCGGCAAGGGTGTCCTCAAAGCCGTACAACACGTCAACGACATCATCGCACCAGAGCTGATCGGCTGGGAAATCACCGACCAGATCGGCATCGACCGTAAACTGCTGGCCCTCGACGGCACTGACTTCAAGAGCAACCTGGGAGCCAACGCTCTGCTCGGTGTTTCCATGGCCTGCGCCAAGGCCGCTGCAGAGGATTCAGGTCTGCCCCTTTACCAGTACCTAGGTGGCGCCAACGCCAAGGAACTGCCACTGCCGATGATGAACATTCTCAACGGAGGCGAGCATGCCGACAACAACGTCGACATTCAGGAGTTCATGATCATGCCGGCCGGTGCGGAAAGCTTCAAGGAAGCCCTGCGCATGGGTGCGGAAATCTTCCATGCCTTGAAGAAGGTCCTCAAAGACAAGGGCTACAACACGGCTGTCGGCGATGAAGGCGGATTCGCTCCTGACCTTAAGAGCAACGAAGAAGCCCTTCAGGTGATCATGGAAGCGATCACTGCCGCAGGGTACAAACCTGGCGAAGAAGTTCTGCTGGCCCTCGATGTTGCTGCGTCGGAACTTTACAAAGACGGCAAATATGTCTTGGAAAATGAGGCACAGCCGGTAAAAACCGCTGCCGAAATGGTCGACTTCTACGCAGACCTGATTTCCCGTTACCCGATCGTCTCCATCGAAGACGGCCTGGCAGAAAACGACTGGGACGGCTGGAAGCTGATGACCGACAAGCTCGGCAAGAAGATCCAGATCGTCGGTGATGACCTGTTCGTCACCAACACCAAGATCCTCAAAGAAGGGATCGAAAAAGGGATCGCCAACTCGATCCTGATCAAGGTCAACCAGATCGGCACCCTGACCGAAACCCTGGAGGCGATCGAGATGGCCAAACGTGCTGGCTACACCGCCGTTGCCTCTCACCGCTCAGGCGAAACAGAAGATACCACCATTGCGGATCTTGCCGTGGCTACCAACTGCGGCCAGATCAAGACCGGCTCTCTGTGTCGGACCGACCGCATCTGCAAGTACAACCAGCTGCTGCGTATTGAGGACGAACTGGATGACACCGCCGTCTTCAATGGTAAAGAGGTCTTCTATAACCTCAGATAAACAGGCTTAAAGATACAAAAAAAGGGGCTGGATTCAGCCCCTTTTTTTGTATCCTGATCCACTCACGAAGCAGGTTTATGGATAGAGCAGGTAACTGCTGCCGCTCTTTTCTCGGCAGAGGCGTCCGGCATCTGCCAACTCCTTGACCGTCTGCTGCACAGTTTTTCTGTTCACATCAGCCAGATGCGGATAAAGATCGGTCTGCTTCATTCCCGGGGTCGTCGTCACCAGGCGCAGAATCTCCGTTTCAAGCGCTCCAGCCACCGGCTCGTCACCGATCTCCACTTCTGGCTCAACGACCACAACCACGTCAGGAGTAACGGGATCATCTGGCTCGACCTTTCCCGGTGGGGAGTGAAGATGAGACTCTTTGATTTCATCATCCACTTCCTTCATGCTGCTGTAGAAGTAGAACCCGGCGCCGATAATCAACAGCAAAAGAATGAACCAGAACATCCGCACTCCTCCAATCGAGATGAGTCAGCAAACCTCGTTTAAGCCTGTTCCCCACAAATGATAACCTGCCGATCCCAAAGAACTATTTTGATAATAACCGCTGTTGACCGGGGTTTCAAGCATTGTTCAGCCGATAGCGTCCCGCCCCGAAGGCTGCGCCCTTGCCAAGCTGAAACAGTTCCCCCAGCTTGAGAATCCAGAACAGGTCTCCCAAGGCATCCCCTTCCACGCGGATAGCCCCGAGCAGACCACCAAGGCCCTGTTTTCCCTGGTCACGGTTCAGGCACCTCCAGTCAAACCACTCCAGAGAAGAGTCCACAACCGCCAGAGTTGCTGCCTGATCGATTAGATGGTCAGGGGTATCGATAGAAACCGTTTCCAGATGCTGCCCGAGAACCTGACTGACCCGGCGCAGAATGAAAGGGAACAGTTCAGAAAAATTTGCCCTGAACAATGGTCGACGGTCACGCAGCAGACGTGCCGGCGTAAGGAACTCCAGCGTCAGGGTTTCTGGCGCCAACCCCTGACCGTCTAGCCACCAGCCAAGGTCGCTGACCGGTGGTGTCAACTCGGCACGGGGTTCCCCCTGCTGCCAGAGAAAGGTCCGAACCCCGCTCGGATCTTCAGTTTCGACAATATTCAATCTGAAGCGCCCCTGCCCCTTATGAATTCCGTTCGTCCCCACAATCTCGACCAGTCCAAGAAGCTGCGGGAGCCAAGAGATGGCTCTACCCAGCAACAGTACCGGCAGACAAATTTCGCAGCCGACGGCCAACTGATCAGGGCTAAGATCAGGAGACAGAATCAACGAGGCGGAAGGACGCTGAACCCGGCGACACAGCTCCTTATCCTGCGGGGGAGCAGGTGCAAGAATCTGCCGCAGAGTCTCCAGAGCTGCCATGTCACGCTCCAACTCCATATGCTTCAGAGCGGAGAGCAATTCACGGCGCAGCTGAAGCATAGCCCCTGAAGGCAGGCTGACAGCCTCCTCCATGCGCAGGTATAGATATAATCTGACATATTCCAGCCCTGCCAATTCCGATGGATAAGGGGCCTGATAGATCATTATTCCTCCGATTCGATTGCACCAGTGATATGATATCTGTTATACGTCAGTGTTTATATCAGACAATGGAGTTCCAGCGCATGTTTCAATTTACGCTTTTAAAAGAAGATTCCGGCAGCCGCGCCCGGCGAGGTCGCCTGCAAACCCCGCACGGCACGATCGAAACCCCCATTTTCATGCCGGTCGGCACCCACGGCGCCCTCAAGGCCATGACTCCGGCCCAGGTTGAGGAGGCGGAGGCCCAGATCATCCTCTCCAACACCTACCACCTGCACCTCAAACCGGGAGAAGCCCTGGTCAAAAAAGCAGGCGGTCTGCACAAGTTCATGAACTGGAACCGGCCGATCCTGACCGACAGTGGCGGCTTCCAGGTTTTTTCATTGCCGAAGAAACGAATCGGTGAGGATGGAGTTCACTTCCGTCATGAAGTGACTGGAGAAGAGATCTTCCTCGGCCCGAAAGAAGCAATGCAGATCGAAAACGATCTAGGGGCCGACATCATCATGGCCTTCGACGAATGCATCCCCTACCCGGCGACACACGACTACGCGGCAAAATCGATCATGAAGACGCTGCGCTGGGCGGAAAGCTGCCTGAAGCATCACAGCCGCGAAGACCAAGCCCTGTTCGGCATCATTCAGGGCAGCGTCTACGACGATCTGCGCCGTGAATGTGCCAAGGAACTGACCGCGATGAATTTCCCCGGCTATGCCATCGGCGGGGTCAGCGTTGGCGAGGGGCTCGAACTGCTTAAAAAGGTTGTCGACTACACGGAACCCTTCATGCCGAAGAACAAACCGCGCTACCTGATGGGGGTCGGCCTGCCGGAAGACATTCTCGAATCGATCGAACGCGGCATGGATATGTTCGATTGCGTCATCCCGACCCGTTACGCCCGTAGTGCGACGCTCTTCACCCGGCGCGGCAAGATCCGCCTGACCAATCGCAATTTCCGGCGCGACTTCTTCCCGGTCGATGCGTCCTGCGATTGCTACTGCTGTAGGAATTTCACCAGGGCCTACCTGCACCACCTGTTCAATGCCAATGAGATCCTCTCGGCAACCTTGGCCGCAATTCACAACGTCCGGTTCTACCTCAACATGGTGGCCGACGCACGAAAAGCAATCGAAAATAACGACTACATGGCGTTCAAGGCCCAGTTTCTGGAAGATTATCTCGAAAAACCCAAAGGGAGAAAATCCTGATCAAAAAAGCCGGACCCCGACCTTAGCGGGATCCGGCTTTTTGGTCTGACATAACCGTTACTGCGCTACGGAAGAATCAAAACGCTGCCTGCGCAGGGCAGATATGATCTTTCTCAGACGTCTTCTGTCACGCCAGCTCAACTTTCTTTCGCCATAAAGAACGGCACCGCAATTCTCGGCGAACTCTCGACAGAGCGGGTGGCCGCTGCGCTCTGCTATCCGGTAAAGTCCCAGAGACGTCGGCAGAGCCCTGACCCCGCAACAACGGGCGATCTGCTTACGATAGGCCCGGATCAATGAAGAAATCTGCTGGCTGCGATAGAGCAGCCAGAGCAGGATGACAAGAAGGACGAGGCCACCCCAGGACAAAGTCTTATCTAACTGCATATCAACATCAGCACCCCCTCTCAGTTTCGCGCTGACGTTCCTGAACAGGTTGAACTGCTGGGAAAAATCATAATTCAGAACAGCACGTGTCCAAAGATAAAAGAGGTAGTCGGACAGAGCACGAAACACCGGTATGTTGCGATTACGACCGACTGAAATAGCGCTTTCTGCATTCACTGCGAACCGACTGGGATCAATTCGCTGCCAGACTCCCTCATCGTCAAGGGCCTCGACCCAGACATGGGCGCTATCTTCACTCACCAGGTAGTAGCCACCGAACGTATTATAGGCGCCGCCGAGATAACCACCGACCAGGCGTGCCGGCACACCGCTCATTCTCAGCAGCAGGGCATAGGAAGAGGCGAAATATTCACAGTAGCCACGTTTTGTCTCGAACAGAAATGTCTCGACCGGCGCATCGGTCTGTTCAAGCTGCCGGGAGGAATAGACAAGCTGCAAAGAGAGGAAAAAACGGTCAAGTGCGGCAATGCGGTCCATTGTCGTTGTTTCAGAAACAATCTGCCGGGCCACAGCAGCAAGCCGCGGCAGTGAACTCTCGGGCAGCTGTAGGTAGGCATCGGCGCTTCCGGCCAGCTCAAAAGAGGCCCCCGGATAAGATTTGAGCTGGTAGCGCTGCCGCCCCTGCTCAATCCGTGACGCTATCATCGTCCCGTCTTCAGACTGGCGATGACGAACCCCCCCCAGCTCGACAGTCCGGTCCAAAGTCACCAGATAGCGATCAACCTTGGCTTCAGCGAAGACAGTCAAGCTGACAGGCTGCCCCTGCAAGCGGCTGCGCTCTTTTGCGTCAGGTTCCTGGCGCGACCAGCGTCTCCCCTGCTGATCGATCTGATTGAGAACCAATCCGCGCCAGTACTCCTGGCCGACCGGCAGTCGCTCAGTCTCGACACGAAAGGCCACCTCACCACTCAGTGCCAGATCGCTGAAATCTCCGGGACTGACCTGATCACTTAAGGAGACCGTCGCCTGCGGTGACGGATTCAGGAAGTTCCAGAACGGGGCCTGGGTGCGCGGCAGGATGACAAACAGCATCGCCATCAGAACCAGTGATGCGCCGGGAAGCAACAGAATCGGTCGCAGCAGGCTTTTGAGCTCATCACTCGATAGCTCCAGGTCATCCTGCCCATCGATAAAACTGAGCAGAATCAGACTGCTGGAAAGCAGAAGAACCAGGAGAATCAGACAGAACAGGTAAATCATGCTCAGCTCAAGCAGAGACGATGCTGCAAGCACAGCAACAGCCAGCAGAAAGCTTTGCAGTATATTACGGGCTGACTTGCGGCCCAGAATCCGGACCACCAGCAGCAGACAGAGGATGTGGATCAGAGGCAAGGCGACATTGGCGCGGGTCAGTTGCGGGAGGTAAACAACCAGACCAACCAGAGCCAGTCCGGCTCCTAGCAGGTTGTTTAGGACAACCCGCTTGTGCCGATCAGCCATAAACGCAACAATCAGGGAACAGCTAAGCAGAATCTGCAACCAGAGAGACAAAGCGCCAAAAACCGGAACCAACCCGACGATCACGGCCAGGTAAAGCAGCCACAAGATGAGCCCGTCAATCCTGATCATAGAGCGCCAATTCGCTGAGCAAGCGGTGTTTATGCCGGGAACCGGTTGCCGGAGCTATGGTTCTATCCTGCAGGGTCAGGCCGACAGCCCGCTGCAATCGGCAATAGTGATTGATCAGGTATGCGCAGTTGCCGAGACGCTCCTCTAGCGTACCGGGAAAATCAGCAGGGTCGAGAATAACGCTGAAATCGGCCTGGCGCGCCTGTTTTTTGACCTTGAGGCTGTCCTGCCGCGCTGAAAGCTTCCAGTGAACAGCACGAAGCGGATCACCAGACCGGTAGTCATCTATCCCCTGTATATCACCTTCGCTGCCGCTTCGCCCGATGATTTGATCAATGCTGGCAAGACCTGAAGACTCTCTCCCAGCCATGGCTGCAGGTACAGGGTGAGGGAAAACCAGAAAATCGGCTTCCTGGGGAATCCGCTGTGAACGAATGAAAAAATTGACAGGAAAACAGGATTCAAGCCGGATCTCGGGTATTTTTTGATAACCCCGCTCAAGTAGCAGAATGGGCATGGAAACTATAGATTGTCCCGCAGCAGGCAGGACGGGAACAAGCGCACTCTCACCGGCAACCCTGACACGGAGCATGAACCTGGCCAGCCAACGATGACGATTGACCACAAAGACATCCAGTGTCGCTGGCAGACCGGCATAAACCTCCTGACCGGGCCGGGCATTAAGTACGACCCGCTGCAGATTGAGATGTCCGAGCAACCCGGAGACAGCCATAAAACCGAGAAAGGCTGAGACCAGCAGATAGAGCAGATTGTTGCCGGTATTGACCGCTGCGAACCCAAACAACAGGGTCAGAACGATGAAGAGAGCCCCGGCCCGTGTCAACCTCAAGCGATAGGCACGGGAATTTCCGCGAATAACGATGTCATCACCTCCGCTTTGCTTCGCTGCTCCTGCTCCGGTCTCAGAACAATCCGGTGTGAAGTCACCGCGACGGCAACCTTCTGCACATCATCCGGGGCGACGAACGCACGACCTTCCAGGTAGGCTTCGGCTTTCGCCGCTGATATCAGGTTCAGTCCGCCCCGGGTCGATATTCCACTTAGCAGCAATGAACTGCAGCGACTCTGCTCAAGCAATTGATAAACGTAGTCGACAACCCGGTCACTGACCTTTATTTCCTGCTGGACAAAGCGCCTAGCCTCAATCAGAGCGTCCTTCTCAAGCAACGGCTGCAGCTGTTCCAGTTCGTCACGAACGCTGCCGTGCCTAAGTATCTTCTTCTCCAGAGCTGCCGGTGGATAACCGACCCCCGTAGTCGCCAGGAAGCGGTCAATCTGGGACTCGGGCAATGGGTAGGTGCCGATCTGCTCGAGGGGATTCTGAGTCGCGATCACCATGAAGGGGTCGGGAAGCCGGTAAGTCACTCCCTCGACAGTGACCCGCTGCTCCTCCATAGCTTCAAGCATGGCACTCTGGGTTTTTGGCATGGCCCGATTGACCTCATCGATCAGGATCAGATTGTTAAAGATCGGCCCTTTGACAAAGTGAAAGGAGTTCGAATGCCGATCAAAGACAGACAACCCAGTAATATCAGACGGCATCAGATCGCTGGTACACTGGACCCGCCCGAAACTTAAGTCGAGAACTCCGGCCAGAGCCAGGGCCAGCGAAGTCTTGCCCAGCCCGGGCAGATCCTCGATCAGCAGATGACCGCCGGAAAGCAGATTGATGAGAGCCAGACGAATAACCCGAACCTTGCCTTGCAGATAGCGGGAAGCGAGGGTCTCGATAACCTCGAGTATCCGGGAGCGCAGGTAAAGTTCCATAAGTTCTATCCTTGGCAAATTGACCTGCTTACATGATGACACAAAAAAAGCCCCGCAGGAATGCTGCGGGGCTTTTAAACTTACAAATAAATATATTAGAGCTTAACGACGTTGCTTGCCTGTGGGCCTTTCTGGCCATCAACAACATCAAAGCTTACACGAGCGCCTTCTGCCAGTGATTTAAAGCCATCTGCAGTGATTGCAGAGAAGTGAACGAAGACATCCGGACCATTGTCCTGCTCGATGAAACCGAAACCCTTCGAATCATTAAACCACTTTACTGTACCTTCTGCCATTTTACTGTCTCCTCAGTAATGTCCCTTGATGGGAGTTGTTAAACTCAGGGATTCCCATTCATACTAAAAAACCGCGCAGACGAATTGGTCTGTGCGGCTCTCTCTGTTTCGTTACAGTACAAATCTACACAAACTACCCTGATATTTCGGACGCTATCACGGAGTTCCAAAAAAAAGCAAGCATTTCTCACAAACAAAGTGTCATTTAACCAAAATCCAGCAATGACAGCGCTGAACAATCATTCAAAGGCAACAACAAAACTGCCGGCATAGCCGGACAAAGACAATCTTTGAGCTTCTTTTTCGGCCTGATCCAAAGAGCTAAACATGCCGGCACGCACCCGATAGAGAAGTCGACCGTTAATCATGGTACTGGTAACGACGGCCTTGCCGTAAGACTGGCGCATTCGCCGTGCCAGCAAACTGGCATTTTCCTGGCTGGAAAAGGCTCCGACCTGGACGGCAAAGGTTCCTGAATCATAGTTTTGTGGAGCGACGTAAGTAACGTTCTCCCCCTGCCCCTCACGATAACCGAGGGCCTCGATCAGCACAGTGGTCGTGCCGATCTCGGCAATCCCCAACTGCTGCGCGGCAGCATAGGACAGGTCGATAATCCGCCCGGCGACAAAAGGCCCGCGATCATTGACCCGGACGACAATCTCCCGACCATTATCGAGACGCTTGACCCTGACGTATACGCCAAGCGGAAGGGTCTTGTGGGCGGCTGTCATGGCGTACATATCGTAAGTTTCGCCATTGCTGGTTTTTTTACCGTGAAAGTCACGCCCATACCAACTGGCGATGCCTCGCTCACTGAAACCGCTGTGGTCACGCAGCGGGTCATAGCGCTGACCATCGACCTCGTAAGGTTTCTGCCACCCCTTCAACTCACGGGTCTCAGGGGTATCTATGACCCTGGTTGTATGCCCACCGCAGCCATAAAGGGCGAGAATAACCAGGAATCCAAAACAACAGAGCAACAGGCGCGTCATAGTCGCAGGCTCTTCCGCTACAGTTCCTGAACTTCTGTCATGGCACGAAAACGTTGATAGCGTTGCTCGACCAGCCCCTCAGGAGAGTACTCTTCGAGCTCCGCCAAATGTTTCAGCAGATAGGTTTTCAGGATTGCGGCGGCTTCGTCATGATTCTGGTTCGCGCCGCCAAGCGGTTCGGGGACAACTTCATCGATGACCGTCTTGAGGCTCAACACATCGTTAGCCGTCAGTTTCAGGGCGTCCGCCGCCTGGTCAGATTTGCTGCCATCTTTCCACAGGATGGCGGCACAGCCTTCAGGGGAGATAACCGAGTAGACGGAATTCTCCATCATCATCACCCGGTTGCCAACAGCAATGGCGAGGGCCCCTCCGGAGCCGCCCTCGCCGGTGATTGTCGTCACGACAGGGACACGCAACATGGCCATTTCCCTCAGGTTACGGGCGATCGCTTCGGCCTGGCCACGTTCCTCAGCGCCAATACCAGGGAAGGCCCCCGGCGTATCGACGAAGGTGAAGATCGGCAGATTGAACTGCTCTGCCATCTGCATGGTGCGCAATGCTTTGCGATAGCCTTCCGGATTCGGCATACCGAAATTGCGATGGACCTTCTCTTTGGTGTTGCGCCCCTTCTGATGGCCGATAACACAACAGGGTTTGCCGTCAATGCGAGCAAAACCGCAGACCAGTGCAGGATCGTCGCGGAAGTTCCGATCACCATGAATTTCAAACCAGTCGGTGAAGATCCGATCGACATAGTCAAGGGTATAGGGGCGATTGATATGCCGGGCCAGCTGGGTTCTCTGCCATCTGGTCAGGCCGGTATAGATCTCTTTTTTCAGTTTATCGGCTTTTTTCTCGAGCTTGGCGATCTCGCTGGTGAAATCAACGCTGTCGGTCGAGTAATCACGCAGTTCACCGATTTTTGCTTCCAGATCGGCGATCGGCTTTTCAAAATCGAGATATTGATTCATCATTTGCTCCCTGCCCTCCGGCACAACGGATGGCGGATATTATCGTTGAAGAAAAAATAAGGCCGTAAAATAAGCCTTCCCCCTCTCTTCGTCAAGGGGAACCCGAAGCAAGTGCAGGAAAACTATTCGAAGTTCATGACATTATAGCCAAAAAGAGCCCGGGCATCAGCCATGGCATCATCCGATGCCGCCATCCGCAGGGTTTCCGGCAACCTGATGGTGGTTTCACTGGTCTCCGGAATAACGATATGCAGCTGAACGTCACAATCACCCCGGTAACGCTGCACAATCGATTTGAGTTGACGCATCTGCATCTCATCTAGACCCGGTGTGTTCAGGCGGATGTGCACCCTTTTCGCCTGATTCTGCTGAACGTCGGCAAGCAGTTCGACACCGGAAGCCAACACCTTGCAGGCCTCCTCGCCGACATCCAGTTCACCACTGACGAGCAGGGCTTCTTCCCCCTTGAGCAGATCCATCGCCGCCGCATAGACCTCCGGAAAGACGATCACCTCGACCGAACCGGTCAGGTCCTCCAGAGAGACAAAAGCCATCCGGTCGCCTTTTTTGGTCATCAACTCCTTGATCCCGGAGACGATGCCGCAAACCCGGACCGATTCCTTATCATTACGTTCGATCAGGGCAGCAGCTTCACAGGTCGCGTAGCGCTTGATGGCATCCTTGTAACGTGCCAGGGGGTGACCTGAGACATAGAAGCCGAGAGCTTCCTTTTCATAGTTGAGCAGCGACTTCTCGTCCCACTCTTCAACAT
This sequence comes from Geopsychrobacteraceae bacterium, assembly GCA_963677215.1. Taxonomy (GTDB): domain Bacteria; phylum Desulfobacterota; class Desulfuromonadia; order Desulfuromonadales; family Geopsychrobacteraceae. The sequence continues at coordinate 2,668,070 of OY781919.1, read as the reverse complement.
CTGGCAGCTGGCCGTAACTCTGACCACCGACCGAGACGATCTCCTCGCTGCCGAACAGCGATTCCTGCCCGGACTGCTGCTCCTTCTGCAGGCGCTGGCCGATCTCCATGGCATCTTCAAGGGCTTCCCAATACTGGGCCCTGCGCCCGCCGAGACTGTCGAAGGCCCCGCACTTGATCAACGCTTCAACGACCTTCTTGTTGACCTTGCGCAGATCAACCCTTTCGCAGAAATCCTGCAACGACTCGTACAGACCGTCCTGACGCACCTGAATGATCGATTCCAGAGCCGAGGAACCTACCCCCTTGACCGCACCGAGGCCGAAACGGATATTTCCTTCCGGGACGGTAAAAGACCGATCGGAAGCATTGATGTCTGGCGGCAGAACCTCGATCCCCATGGAGCGGACTTCACTGATGTTCTTGATGACCTTGTCGGTGTTCTCCATATCCTCGGTCAACAGTGCTGCCATGAATTCGACCGGATAATGAGCCTTGAGGTAGGCGGTGTGATAGGCCACCAGTGCGTACGCTGCTGAGTGCGATTTATTGAAACCGTAGGCGGCAAACTTCTCCATCAGGTCGAAGACCGCTTCGGCTTTTTTCAGATCGAGCTGATTTTCCTTAGCCCCGACCATGAAGATTTCCTTCTGCTTGGCCATCTCCTCCGGTTTCTTCTTACCCATCGCCCGGCGCAACAGGTCGGCGCCCCCCAAACTGTAACGGGCAAGCACCTGAGCGATCAGCATGACCTGTTCCTGATAGACGATAACCCCGTAGGTATCCTTGAGAATCGGCTCCAACTGCGGAAAATCGTAGGCGAACTCCTCCACCCCGTGTTTTCGCTTGATAAAGGAATCTACCATCCCCGAGCCAAGCGGGCCCGGCCGATAGAGCGCGACCATCGCGATCAGGTCCTCGAAGCAGCTCGGCTTGAGCTTGACCAGGTATTCCTTCATGCCGCTCGATTCAAGCTGAAAGACACCGGTCGTTTCACCGTGGGAAAGCAGTTCGTAGGTTTTCTTGTCGTCGTCAGAGATCAGCCGCAAATCAAAATCAGGATCCTTGCCTTCACGGATAAGGCGCACGGCATTTTCAATGACGGTCAGGGTTTTCAGACCAAGGAAGTCGAACTTGACCAGGCCGATCTGTTCGACATACTTCATCGGATACTGGGTCACCTGACCACCCGACTTGGGATCGACATAAAGCGGCAGATATTCCGGCAGCGGTTTCGGCGTGACGACGACACCAGCGGCGTGAGTCGAAGCGTGGCGGGTCAAGCCTTCAAGGGCCAGGGAGATCTGCACCAGATTCTTGACCTTGGCGTCCTTGTCGATCAACTCCTGAAGCTTGGGTTCCTGCTCAATCGCCTGTTTCAGCGTGATCCCCAGAACATTCGGCACCAGCTTGGCGATCTTGTCGACTTCACCGTAAGGAATATTCAGCGCGCGACCGACATCGCGCAGCACGCCCTTGGCCAGCATGGTCCCAAAGGTGATGATCTGGGCGACATTTTCAGCGCCGTACTTGTCCCGGACATAGTCGATGACCCGCTCACGACCGTAGATACAGAAATCGACGTCGATATCAGGCATCGATATCCGCTCCGGATTGAGAAAACGTTCGAAGAGCAGGTTATAGGGAATCGGGTCGATATCGGTAATACGGATGCAAAAAGCAACTAGGCTGCCCGCTGCTGAGCCACGCCCCGGGCCGACCGGAACCCCGTTATCCTTCCCCCAGTTGATGAAATCGGCGACGATCAGAAAGTAACCCGGAAACCCCATCTGCCGGATACAGGCCAGCTCAACCTCAAGACGTTCGCGGTAGACCTTGATATCGGCTTCGCTTAGCTCGCGGATCTTCTGGATTTCTTCAAGTCGTTCTTCCAGACCGGCCCGCGACTGTTCTTCAAGAACATCATCGAGGGACTTATCCGCCGGTTTGACATACTGCGGGAAGTGATAGGTATTGAAGTCAAGCTCAAGGTTGCAGCGTTCGGCAATCTTCAGCGTATTTTCAATAGCATCAGGAGTCTCAGGGAACATCTTGATCATGTCCTCTGACGATTTGAAATAAAACTCCTCGTTGGGAAACCTCATCCGGTTCGGGTCATCCATGGTCTTGCCGGTCTGAATACAGAGCAGAACCTCATGAGCAAAGGCATCCTCTTTCTTCAGATAGTGACAATCGTTAGTCGCAACCAAAGGAATATCCAGTTCGCGGGCGATCTTGATCAGTCCGGCGTTCGCCTTCGCCTGCTCTGGCAGGTAGTTTTCCTGCAGTTCAATATAAAAACGATTATCATCAAAAACCTGTGACATGTATCGGGCGCGTTCCAGCGCTTCATCTGGCTGATTGAGATTGATCAGGGTCGGCAGCTCACCTCCGAGACATGCCGACAGAGCGATCAACCCCTCGTTGTGCTCCTCCAGAAGGCTCCAGTCGATCCGCGGCTTATAGTAAAAACCTTCACGATAGGCCGCGGAAATGAGACGGCAGATATTCTGATAACCGGCCAGATTCATGCAGAGTAGGACCAGATGGTAGGAAGCCTCGGAGGAACCACGGGCATTCCCCTTGGTAAACCGGGAGCCAGGGGCTACATAAACCTCACAGCCGACAATCGGCTTGATTCCATACGACTTTGCTTTGCTGTAGAATTCTACTGCACCGAACATGTTGCCGTGGTCGGTAATCGCAACCGCCGGCATATTGAATTCTTTGGCACGATTGACCAACTCACCAATCTTGATCGCCCCATCGAGAAGGCTGTACTGACTGTGAAGATGCAGGTGTACAAACGGAGATGTATCCATAATTATTTATAATCACTATTTGATTTTTATTGATTTGACGTGGTGGCCGTCGATTCGCGCACAAGTCATGACGACTGATTTTTACATAACAATGAAAACATTTTACCACTGGCTGAAGCGGCTGGTCAACCAGAGTTGTCCAGATCTGGAAGCTAATAAAAGTCTGAACTAAAATCTAACCGGATGAAAAATCTTCCTGAACGAAATATGCTATATTCAAGTATTCATGAACTTACAAACACTTGCCAGAGGGACTCGCATGCGTATCGAAGCAGATCTGAAACTGGGATTCAAAGATGTTCTGATCCGTCCTAAGCGCTCAACGCTCAAAAGCCGGGCCCAGGTTGCCATGGAGCGGACATTTACCTTTCTGCACAGCCAAAGAGAATGGACCGGGATCCCAATCATCGCAGCCAATATGGACACCGTTGGAACCTTTGAGCTGGCCTCGGTCCTAGCGGAACATAAACTTCTCACCGCCATCCACAAACATTACAGCCTGGAGCAATGGAATGCATTTCTTACGGGCAGGCACGACGCCATCTATAACTCCATCATGGCCAGCACCGGGACGGCGAAAAACGACTTTGAGATGCTGGCTAAAATCCTTCACTCCTGGCCGAAAATTGAATTTATCTGCATCGACGTCGCCAACGGCTACGCTGAAGCCTTCGTCGAATTCGTTCAGCGCTGCCGGGAAAAGTATCCGGACAAAACGATAATCGCCGGCAATGTCGTCACCGGTGAAATGGTTGAAGAGCTGATCATCTCCGGAGCTGACGTCGTCAAGGTCGGAATCGGCCCAGGCTCGGTCTGTACCACACGGGTCAAAACCGGAGTCGGCTACCCGCAGCTCTCAGCAGTTATCGAATGTGCCGACGCAGCCCACGGCCTTGGCGGAAGAATCATCTCCGACGGCGGCTGCGTCTGCGCCGGAGACGTCTCCAAGGCGTTCGGCGGTGGTGCTGATTTCGTCATGCTCGGAGGCATGTTCGCTGGCCACGACGAAAGTGGCGGTCAGTTGATCGACAGAGGCGGTCAGCAATACAAGCTGTTCTATGGCATGAGCTCCGATACCGCGATGGACAAGCATTCTGGCGGCGTTGCCGAATACCGCGCATCCGAAGGCAAAACTGTTGAGGTCCCCTACCGCGGCCCGGTCGCAGAGACAGTTAAGGATATCCTTGGCGGCGTTCGTTCAACCTGTACCTACGTCGGCGCTTCCGCTCTGAAAGAATTGACCAAACGGACCACCTTCATCCGTGTTCAGGAGCAGGAAAACAGAACTTTTTCCTGATTATCTCCGAAATCATTCAGGTTGTGATATCTTCCGGTTCAACCAACAAGGCAGGAAAGATCTGACACAAGGAACAGACAGATGACCGGACAAGATCGAATCGTCTACAAACTGCATCCATACCGGGAAGCTCTTTACAACGAGCTGCACACACGCCCCTTTTATGAGCTCTCAACCCCGCACCAGGTTTCTCACCTGACGGCCACCTGTGAAGATCCGACGGTCCTGGCCGAAGCCTATCAGGTGCTTTGTGAACTTTGCCGGCGTTATCAGATCAATGCACCACAACCTGATACGGTTGCCTTCCATCAAAACTTCGGTGAGTTTGATGTCCACTGGGAGCGCCATGCCGAGTTTTATTCGCTGACGATCATGCAACCGGGACTCAACCCGGAAAACCCATTTTACTATACGGCGATCGACCTGCTCCCCGAAGACTGGATGCGCAAACTGCCGGGAAGCATCATAGCAGCATTCCATCTGGTCGTTGGCCAGCAAGAAATCGACGTCTCCCCCCAGGCCCTCACCCGCCACTTCGAAGGGCATCCAATTATCAGCAGCCTCGGTTTTGGCGACGGATCGCAGATCTTCACCTCTTTCAAACTGCACGGAGACGGCTTTTCCCGTTTCGTCGTTCACAACAACAGCCTGAACGAAGCACAGACAGGACAACTGGTCAGACGCCTGATCGATCTGGAGACCTATCGGCTGCTGACCCTGATGTCGCTACCAATCGCCAAAAAGATCGCGCCACAACTGCTGATCATGGATAAACAACTGGCCGAGATCCTGACCGTCATTACCAACCTGAACGACACCAACAGCGAAAAAGAACTGCTAGAAAAGATCACTAGGGTCGAAGCGCGCCTTGAGAGCTACCGGGCCGAATCAAACCAGCGCTTCGCGGCGACCAAGGCCTATCATCAGCTTGTGCTAGACCGGCTCGAAGGCCTTCAGGAAGGGTGTGTGATCGGCTACCCGTCCCTGAGTGAATTCATCAACCGCAGACTTAATCCGGCCGCCAGGACCTGCGAAGCGGTTCAGGTCTGGATGGACGATCTGTCCAAACGGATCGAAAGAGCCAGCGACCTGATGCGGACAAGGGCCAACCTGAAACTCCAGGAACACAATCGTTATCATCTGGAAGACATGAACCGGCGAAGCAAGCTGCAGTTCCGGCTGCAGGAAACAGTCGAAGGACTCTCCATAGCGGCGATCAGTTACTATGCGGTCGGCCTGCTCAGCTACCTGTTCAACGGCCTGCCACTCAAAGACTGGGGGCTAAACAAGAATACCCTTACCGCCGCCTGCATCCCGGTTGTGGTTATCGCCATCTGGTACTTCACACGCAGAATCAAACGGCGCCTGATCAAGGATCATAACGAATACTGACGACAAAAGGCCGGACGCAGTGTCCGGCCTTTTAATCCTATCCTGATAATCTTAAATCAGATCAGAAGTCAGGAAGAGCTGGCGGCAACTGATCAAAGATCGTGGTGAATGTCCAGCTGACAGCATCACCGAGAGAATTCCCCAGTTCATCGCTGATGGCCGCAGACAGAATGACCTGATAAGTCGAATCCGGCAACAGGTAGGCATCCGGAGTGAAAGTCAGGATCTTTTGTTCCGCATCGTACTGCAGGGTTCCGGTAACGGTTCCCGAAGGCCCCACAAGGGTCATAACGCCATCAGTAAGCTGACTCTGATCGAGCGCTTCGTCAAAACCGGCTTCGACAATCACATCGATCGAGGCGGTATCGTCAGCAGGAGGCTCCTGACTGATGAGCTCGGGGGCCTGCATATCCCATTCATCGAGATTCTGCTCCTGACGTTCTTCATAACGAGCCAGCAGATCGGCATTCAGGGCTGTCGTATCAATAGCATCCTCAAGGCTGGCCGTCAGGATATCGACATCAACGCTGTCACCACCGTTTCTCTCATTATTGATCGCAGCCTGGATAGTTGCGGCCTGCGTCATAACCTGATCACTGATCAGATAGGAGACTAACGGCTGATCTGAGTCGTTGACCAACCCACCAAGATTCTGGGTTACATCGGTGCGGATGCTGCCCATCAACGCAGCTACGACCCGGGCAACCTGATGGGTTCTTTCAAACTCCTGTGCCGAAGCCGGCTCTACTAATCCGCCGGTCATGTAATCATCAAACAGAGAAATCGTATCGTCGACTCCCAGCTGAGAACGGATACTGTTCTCGGCCTGCTGAACCGTGAATGATGGATTCTTGTCCATCTCAAGTTTTACCAGAGTGGTCAGAGGAGAGATAAAGTCCCAGCGTCCCTCCGGCGCTTCGAGCACATAGTCGTCAGCCACCGTTGCGCCAAGATCCTCATCAACAGTTTGCCCCGCAATCGCCCGCGCCACGACCGGGTAGGTATCACCATCTCCGGCATTCACATCGAGCGAATAGCCTCCTCCAGCCGCGGAATAGCTCATCGGTTCACCGCTATCATAAACTCGATTATAGTTACGATCGAGAAAGACCTGTGCATCGCGCAGATAGCCGTCTGCAACTGTCCCGGTCAGAGTTGTCGCCGCCGCAGGAGAGGATTCTGTCGTTTTCGAGGTCGATGAAGAACCTCCACCTCCGCCACCGCCACTACAGGCTGAGAGCAGCAGCACGAACGAACCAATCAGGAGGTATTTCATGTTTCTATCTGAGCTTTTCATTTGACCCCCTTTACTGCAAAGGCTTCTTGAGAATCAGAGACAATGGCTGGTCACTGGCATTGGCATAGATCCAGTAACCAATCCAGGGCACCAGAACTGCAGGTTGTGCACCGCCGGCACTGGAGAACTCGTTCGTATCTCCCCAGTCTGATCCCAGATAGGAGTAGACGACATCGACCACAAGATTATCATCCACAGCGCTCAACCAGGGGATCGCTGTTCCGCCTTCAGGCTGAACCCAGATGTCGCCCAGCTTGACATTACCACCGTACGGATTGCTGATCAGGTTCCAGCCCGCCTTGACTGAAATCAGATACTCAGTATCGGAGATCTGTCCGTAGTTCAAAGTGTCCGGCAAGGTATCACTTAATGCCTTCTTGATAACATAGCCCTCACCGGAGGTCACAGGCGCACCTTTAAAAACCGCCTCATATGTTCCGTCATTTCTCGCACCAAGATCTGGAAGCCAGCGATAGACCTGACTCTGGCCAAAGACTTCATCCGCACTCAAACCATACGGGTTAGCATTGATCGCTGCCCCGATCAGGTTCTTGCCGTTCAGCAATTCGATGGACGGACCGGTCAGCTCGCCACTCTGTGGATAACGCCACAACTGGTTCCCGGAATTATCTTCGGCCACAAAGTGGAAGCTGTGGATCGGAGACGGTCCCATGCGGGTGGTAAAGGCATAGTTTGCTCCGCTGGCCAGAACACCAGAACTGAGCGACATCGGATACTTATAGTCATCAAGCAGCAGATAGACCTTACGCTCAGCAGCGGCCACGCTATCTTTCAGCTTGACGCCAAAGCGGAAGTCGAGATCCTGCTTAGGCTTGCCATCGACATAGTTGTTCAGGTCGGAGCCACCATCGAGGCGCGCCACACCGATGAGTCCGGCCTCGGTCGGATCGCAGCTCAGTCCATCCGGAATCGCAGCGAACCTGGCTGTAATACTGTGATGTTGAGAAATCTCCTCAAAGGTATAGGAAGCGATCAACCCGACAGAACTACCATCGATCAACACATCATTGATATAATAGCCGGCCATCGGCGTAATGACATAGGCCTGCGACCCGCCATAGAGGACGGAGGAGTCACCATCAGGGCTGATGTAGCCACCTGCTTCTGCAGTCGCGGTTATGATCCAGCCGGCAGAGGTCGCATCAAGCGGTGCGCCATCCCGACTGTCCGCGATTCCGTCATTATCGTCATCGTCATCGGCGTTGTTGCCGATCTGATCTCCGTCAGTATCAAGCCACTCGCTGGGGTCATTCGGGAAAGCATCCTGATCGTCAGTAATACCGTCACCATCGGTATCGGTATAAACAAAGGCGACAACATCCAACGAGAAAGCCGGCAATGCAACAGTCTGGGTTCCGTCGCTGACACTGATCTGGATATTGGAGGTTGTCCCGATATGAGTTTCACTCGGAGTTCCGCTCAAAGCTCCAGTCTCAGCGTCAAAGGTCGCCCAACTCGGCTTATTGGTGATGGAATAGCTCAAACTGTCTCCATCAGGATCATCGACCAATGGCACGAAGGAATAACTTGTCGTAGCCATGACAGAGGTCCCGGGAGTACCGCTGATCGTCGGAGCCTGATTGGTATTGGTGACAACAATCTGGACGGTTTCAGTATCGCTCAAGGTACCGTCGCTGACACTGAATTCAACTGAAAAGCTGCCAGCCTGACTGTAGTTCGGAGTCCAGCTGAACTGTCCCGTAGCAGAATCGAATGAAGCACCTTCCGGGAGTCCAGATGCCGAGTAAGCCAGGATGTCGCCGTTTTCATCAGACGCAGCCAGGGTCAGGCTCAGCAGACTGTTTTCGGCAACACTCTGCGCTCCTATTGGTGCCAGTATCGGTGCCTCATTGCCATTATTGACGGTCAGGCTGACGGTCTGCGAGGCCGTCAGGGAGCCATCACTGACATTGAAAGTCACCTGGTATGTTCCGGCCTGATCATTGCCCGGAATCCAGCTGAACGAGCGGGTCAGAGCAACGAAAACCGAATCCTGCGGCAGATTTGACGCAGAATAGGCTAGACTGTTGCCATCGGGATCCGAAGCTTCAATAACCAGGTTATAGTCGTCCCCCTCGGTAAGGGTCTGGGCAGCTATCGTGCTGATCACCGGAGGTCTGTTCACATTGGCAACAGTGATTGTTATCGTCTCGGAATCTGTGGCCAGTCCATCAGTTACGGTGAAGGTCGCTGTTGCGGTTCTGTTAACCGAGGAATTGTCAAAACCGGTCGACCAGACAAACTGACGGGTCGTCGGATTGAAAGTCGCTCCATCCGGCAGTCCCGTTGCCGAGTAGGTCAAGGCATCATTATCGGCATCGGTTCCACTGATCGTGAAAGACAGAGCAGAACCTTCATTCACAGTCTTGTTGCCGACCGCATTGAGAACCGGAGCTTGATTAGTATTGGATACGGTGATCGTCACAGTCTCGCTGTCGCTGGCACTGCCGTCAGAAACCGCAAAAACAACTGGATAGCTGCCGGCTTGTGACGTCGTCGGAGTCCAGCTAAACGTCCGGGTCGATGCTGTGAATGTCGCACCAGTCGGCAGACCGGACGCACTGAAGATCAGATCATCGTTATCGGCATCGGATGCACTGACTGAGAAGGACAATGCCGAACCTTCATTCACAGCCTTTGCGCCGATGGCTCCCAAAACCGGAGCCTGATTGGTATTGGACACGGTTATCATCACAGTCTCACTGTCGCTGGCACTGCCGTCCGTAACACTGAAGACAACCGGATAACTACCGGCCTGAGTTGTCGTAGGTGTCCAACTGAAGGTTCCGCTTGAAGTGGTAAAAACCGCACCGTTCGGCAACCCGGAAGCACCGAAGGTCAGATCATCACCATCTGCATCGCTCGCGCTAAGAGATATGGATAGTGCGCTTCCCTCCGCTACAGTTTGACTGCCAATTGTCGTCAGAACTGGGCTGCGATTGATATTGTTGACAGAAACGACAATTGTCTCAGAATCCGTAGCGTTACCATCTGAAACACTGAAGGTCAGATTGTATGTTCCCGACTGGATGTAACTCGGAACCCAGCTAAAAACACCGGTCTGCGATGAAAAAGAGGCCCCCGTCGGCAACCCGCTCACACTATAAGTCAAGCTATCACCATCCGCGTCTGAAGCGCTGAGCGTGAAACTCAGCGTCAAGCCTTCCGCCGTGGATTTATTGCCAATACTTGCCAGAACTGGCGCCGAATTCGTGGCTTCTACAGCGACAGAGGAGCTGGTAACCACATTGGAATAGACACTTTCGTTGCCAGAGCCATCATACGCGGTAACAGCGAATGAGTGTTCGACCGTACCATCTAGTCCGGAAAAGGTATAAGTCAGAACGTTGCCGACATCCACACTGTCTGGATTCGCCGCAGCAGACAGGTCCGCAGCAGACCCTGCCACATAATAGATCCGGTACCCGCTAATAGTGCTCGGGCTGGCATCCCAGGACAAGATAACCGTTTTCGTTTCTCCGTCTGAGCTGGTTGTTGAGTCGACCTCTGCTGTGGAAACAATCGCGCTGGTAACCACATTGGAATAAACACTTTCATTTCCAGAACCATCGTAGGCGGTAACCGCAAATGAGTGTTCGGCAGCATCGTCCAGACTGACCAAGGTGTAAGTCAGCACATTGCCGACATCGACAACTGTCGGGGATGCGGCAGCGGCCAGATCAGAAGAGGAGCCCTCCACATAGTAGATCCGGTAGCCTGTGACACTGCTCGGACTGGCATCCCAGGACAGGGTGACTGTCTTTGCCCAGGACTCCACGGACAGCGACAGGAGAAACAACAGAAAGATAAGACCGTAAATCGAATGTAACTTTTTCATTTGTGCCCCCGTTCACGCTTACTCTCGCGAGCGATATTCCTGAAAACCGTTACCTGTCAATTCTAACAGAAAACGGATTTCGTTGAGCTATCCGGAGAAAAAAAACCAAAAAACGCTCACTTCGGCGCCGAAGTGAGCGTTTTTCAAAACAGTCAGGAATGGGAAGTCTGTAGTGATTGTTACTATCTTCTTCGGCAACCCGGCTATCCTGAGATCGAGGACCCGTGGCTTTGCGTCACCAGATTTCTCTGGTTTTGCCTTTTCTTCAGATGTATTTGTTACGAAGTTAGTACAATCCGCAAAAAAAATCAATCCCCCATTAACGCAATCTCACCGTATGTCGACAAACGGATCAACCCCGCTCTCCTGAAGCAGTGTAACAAGCTTTATCAAAGGCAGGCCGATCAGAGCATTGAAGTCATCACCCGCCAACTTTTCCATCAGGGCGATGCCAAGGCCTTCGATCTTGAAAGCTCCCGCACAATCGTAAGGTTTTTCTCGTAACAGGTAATTCTCAATCTGCTCATCAGACAACTGCCGCAAAGTGACGGTAAAGGTCTCATGATCCGCATGCACTGCGCCGCTGGCACTGTCAACAACGGCAATTCCGGTGTAAAAACAGTGGCAGCGCCCCGCCATCTGCTGGAGCTGCTCAAGGGCGGCAGCGTGGTTGCCAGGCTTGCCGAGAGTCCTCCCGCGGTAATCGACAAAAACCTGGTCAGAACCGATAATCAAGGCGTCCGGGTAACGTTCCATCAAGCTTTGGGCCTTCCCCAAAGCCAGGTGACGAACCAGCAGCTCAGGAGCAACATTCTGATCAATATGTTCTTCATAGTCAGGAGCTGCCGCCACAAACGGCAGCTGCAACTGGGCGAGAAGCTGCTTCCGGTACGGACTGGTTGAGGCAAGCACGATTTTACGCATGAAAGAGTCCTTTTTTGATGTGCCACCAGTCGTTTTTGCGTCAAGCGACCAGCATATGATCCAAGGTCCAGCTATCCACCGGACTGCTGCGCTGAGATGACGGTCGGCGCTGTTCAGGTTTATAACTGACTGGCATGAACTGCCGCACAGAGTCGAGCAATTGCAATGTAAACAATTCCGAATCGAGCTCTTCCGGTACAGCCTCTACCCCAGTCTCTGACCAGAGTGGAAAGATCCTGACCTCTTCGCTCTGGCCCAGCTCAACTTCGCAAGGGAATTCAGCATAGCCGTTTCCGATCAGGCCGTCTATCCTTGCCTTGACGAACTGACCGCTTCTGATCAATTCAAAATCCCGCAGTTCAAAATAATAAGTCGAGTTCGAATCTTCATTATTTGCAGTTATCCAGATCATGACGGCCTCCTTGGCTGCATCTGTTTCATACAGAATGACAGACCAAAAAGACAGAATATGTCACACATCATGAAACCTGAAACTCGAGTGCGGCCTTTAACTGTTCTGTATACTTCGCTTTAAGGCTTTCCGGCCCAAGAACCCTGACATAGGGAGCGAAGGACGAGATCCAGGAGAGTATTTCGGTCTCACCACTGGCAGTAAAGCTCAGCACAACCGAACCGTCAGCGTTTTTGACCAACTTTTGTGCCGGATGCCAGATACGTTCTTCGATCAGATAGGCAATTTCAGCGCCGAAATGAAGTTCGAGATCGCTGGTTTCTTTTTCATCGATCAAGCCGAAGGCCGTCCCGGTCAATTGCTCAACCCGATAGTCTTCCGGCAGGTCGAAACGCTCATCGAGAACCTCAAGGGCCTCAATCCGCTCGATGGCAAAGAGTCGCAGATCACTGCGGTTGTGCGCATAACCGCCGATATAGAGGCCATTTTTGTAGAATAGCAGAGTATAAGGATCGACAAGATAACTTTCCGGGCTGCGCTTTGCCGGGCGATAAACAATCCGGCAACGCTGCTGTTTGAGCAGCGCCTGACGCAGATCTTTCAACAGCTGATGCTGATGCGCATAATCCTTGAAACCGTGAAAACGCGGCGAGGAGGCTTCAACGATCCGCTCCAGATGAGCGACACTGCGCGGAGGCAGGCTAGAGCGGATCTTGGCAAAAATAGCGTCAAGATCGTCCTGAAATGGGGTTCCATGAAGAAAAGCCAGCTGCCCCCGGCTGAAGTAGAGCGTCATCAACTCTTCCAGTGAAAAGGTGATCGGTGGAATCCTGCTGAAACCCGAAATGAAACTGTAGAGAACCGTACCATCATCCTGACGTTCATTGATCAGCGGATACCCCGCCTCTGCAATCGCCTGAAGATCACGATAGATTGTACGTCGGGTGACTTGACACTCCTCGACCAGCTCATCGACTGTCGAGCCATAGCGCGATTCAAGGATTCTGATCAAGTCGTGCAATCTGGCAGCTTGACTGTATTTTTTTGGAGCTCTCCCTGGCTTTTTTTTCATTAGTCACATCACAGATAGATTAAAAAATAAAACAACTGTTCTAGTCCGCCAAAAACAATTAATGTCGAAAAATCTTACACTTACCAATCACACAAGCATTACATCCCGCAACATTCTGTTACCATTGTGATAATAAGAATGGCACATTTGATGCTTCTCATATCTAAAAAACGTGGTCAGCTGCCAACAGAAAGGAGATTAATAAAAAATCGAGCCTGATCACACTACCATCAAGCAGGGAGGTAGCCAAATGAAAACAAAATTGTTGTGTTTCCTATCCTTACCACTCCTTGTCATGTCGATTTTCTTAACAAATGCCAGCGCCACCTTCATCACCGGCGGTGACGCCGCAGACCAGGCCTCGGCAGACGATATTCTTGATATTGTATTCGTCATAGATACCAGCGGCAGCATGTATGATGATATCAACGCAATTGGTGCGGTTGCTGAAACAACAATACAGAATCTCGAATGCCCAGAATGTGATGTCTTTGTCAGAGCAAGCTTCATGAGCATCACCTATAACTATGGAATATTCAACGAAACCGTTTCCTCCATGGTTTATGGTGAAGGCGGAACACCTGTTTCAAATTCTTCCGAGGACAATGGTCCAGCTGTTATTGACCTGGTCAACTACTACAACTGGAACGACGATAGCACCGCTGATCAGGATTACTACAAGGCCATTGTCACGATCGGCGACGAAGGTACGGAAAATGGCCAGCCCGTCAACCAGGCCGACTGGGATGTTGCTTTTACCGCCAATCAAGCCGCTATCAACAACGATGTCTTTTTATTTTCCTGGGTAACCGATGACCCATATACTGGAGTTACAGATCTGTTCAACATAATGGCGACTGGCGGCTCCGGTGGAGGCTATCTCTTTGGCGATACAGGTGGAGCATACCTGCAGTCAGGAGACGGGACCGATGTCGCTACTTACCTTGAGCAGATCATCTGCACCGCTGGCAGCGGAGGTACCGGCGGAACGGGTGGAGTTGAACCAGTACCAGAACCGAGCACGATCCTGCTACTGGGTGCCGGCTTGGCAGGCTTGGCTTTCTATGGTCGCAAGCGTATGAAGTAAACTGCACGCTTGGAATCATGATATCCTAGGCCCCTTCTAGCAAAGAAGGATTGGGGGCAACCAACTTACAGCCGCCCTCCCCGCTTTCAAAATTCCGGGGAGGGCGAATTAGTCTGAACAGCCCAAAAACCCGTTTATGTCCTGCCCAGCCATATTCCAATCTGCAGCCCACACCACACATCTCACAGACCAGCACCAGATGCCGATATATTCGTCTTCTCTCCCCGAACGATGGATGATATTTAATACAGTATCACACAGGCTGATATTGACTTTAAATATCCGCCTGGCGACAATCCCCGTATATCACCTTTTCAAAAGGATTGAATTTTGAATTTATTCAGCCAACAGGAAACTGTCATTATTGTTGATTTTGAAACAAGCGGCATGTATCCCGACAAAGGCGACAGAGTTATTGAAATCGGTGCAGTCAAACTCTCTGGGCAGCAGGTCGTTGCACGCTTTGATGCGCTTATCAATCCCGGATTTCTCATCACCAGGGAGATTGAGAACGTCACCGGCATCAACAACCAGATGCTGATCGATGCGCCAAAGGCGGAAAATGTATTTGGCGAATTTCTGAGTTTTATCAGCAGCTATCCTCTGGTTGCCCACAATGCATCATTCGATCAGAAGTTCCTTGAATCTGAAATCAACCTGCTCGGCCGGCCGAGGCCTCTGAATTTTGGCTGTACCCTGCAAGTGGCCAAGCGGATCTATCCAGACGTCATCAACTACAAGCTGGAAACCCTGGTTCGTTATAAAAACATTCCGATCAATGGCCAGTTTCATCGTGCTTCAGCCGATGCGGAGATGACGGCGGCACTCTGGGTTGCTATGCTTGAAGATATAAGAAAAGAGTTCGGCTTTGAATCTGTCTCTTTTGAGCTGATAAAAAAATTGCTAAAAACTCCAAAGGAACAGGCGACTCAATTCCTCAGGCAGGAAGCAGACACTGCACAGAAAAGTCCGATGGGCGAAACAGGAAGTCTGTTTTAGGTAAGGAGACTGGCCATGAAAATAATCATCGAATACTGCAATCGCTGAAGCTACAAACCTAGAGCTGTCAGTCTGGCGGCTAAAATCAAAAATGAATTCAACATCGAGGCTGAGCTGATTCCATCTAGAGGTGGTGTATTCGAGGTATTTGTCGACAACAAACTGATCCACTCAAAAAATGAGACCGCATTTTTTCCGGTTGAAGATGAAGTTCTTGACGATATTGCCGCCCTGAAAAACGAGGACTAAAGGTTCAAGCGCGATTCGGCAAGAACCCAGAAGGCCCGGACGCAGCTTTTCTGCAAATTTTTATGGCTGCAACAAAGACCAACAACATAAGGCTCCAGTTCCGGAGCCTTTTCCAACACGACGACCTGCTCACGAAACGGGTTACGCTCAAGCACCAATTGCGGAACGATCCCCACGCCACCGCCAAGATGAACCATCGGAATAATGGCTTCATTTCCGGACACTTCACAACTAATCTGGGGAACCACATGATTCTTCTTCAACCATTTTTCAAGTCTGCGCCTTGACAACCCTGACTGCGGGACAACCAGAGGTACGCGGGCCAGGTCAAGTTCTGAATTCTGATTGAGCTGTTCAGCCAAATTACGACCAGCGATAAAAACCAATGGCGTACGCATGATCGGCAGAAATTCAAGTGCAGAGCTGCGCCGTTCTGGAACTGCAGCCACAGCGATATCGATCTCCCCTTTTTCAACCTGCGCGACAGCCGTTTCAGCCGCCCCAGTGCGCAACTCCAACTGAATCTCAGGATAGCTGTTACGACAAGCTTCAAGCAAATCGGGCAGGATGCTATATACTGCTGTGATGGATGCATAGAGCGACAAAACGCCACCGACCTGCTGCTGACCACTCAAAGACAACTGTATATCGCGGTAATCGCTGACTGCTTGCCTGGCATAGGTTAGAAACTGTTCCCCGGCAGCAGTCAACTGTACGGTACGCTTGTCACGCAAAAACAGCGCTTTCCCGAGCTCCTCTTCCAGGCGCTGAACGGTGCGGGTCAGCGCTGACGGGCTCAAATGACTCAAGTGACTTGCCCTACCGAAATGTAGCTGTTCGGCCAAGGTTATGAAGATTTTGAGTTGCTGAATATCCATGCCATCCCTTATTTCGTTTTATGCAACACACTATACGAAATAAATCAATTTACGCAATGACAACTTAGGGGTAAATTACCGAAAATTTGCTATTTACCGACCATACTTCTCACATAAAAATCAAAGGAGATCATCATGGCTGAAAATTATTTCAACTCACTGCCGTTTTCCCGCAAGCTGCAAGAGCTGGCAACCTGCCGTTTCATGGATGCTGCCGAATTTTCCAACGGCTGCGAATATGTCAAAGGTAAAAAAATCGTTATCGTCGGTTGTGGCGCTCAGGGTCTGAACCAGGGCCTGAACATGCGCGACAGCGGTCTCGACGTCTCCTACACCCTGCGTAAGGAAGCGATCGAGCAGAAGCGTCAGTCCTACATCAACGCCACTGACAACGGCTTCAAAGTCGGCACCTACGAAGAGATGTTGCCAACCGCTGACATCGTCATGAACCTCGCCCCTGACAAGCAACACACCGACGTTGTCAACACCGTCGTTCCGCTGATCAAGCAGGGCGCTGTCTTCACCTATGCTCATGGTTTCAACATTGTTGAGGAAGGCACCCAGATCCGTTCCGACCTGACCGTAGTCATGGTTGCTCCGAAGTGTCCGGGTTCCGAGGTTCGTGAAGAATACAAGCGTGGCTTCGGTGTTCCAACCCTGATCGCTGTCCACACCGAAAACGATCCGAACGGCGACGGTCTTGAGATCGCCAAAGCACTCTGTTCCGCACAGGGCGGCGACCGTGCCGGTGTTCTCGAGTCTTCTTTCGTTGCCGAGGTCAAGTCCGACCTGATGGGCGAGCAGACCATCCTCTGCGGCATGCTCCAGGCCGGTTCCCTGCTCTGCTTTGAAAAAATGGTCGAAAATGGTATCGACGCTGCATGGGCCGTTCAGCTGTTGCAAAAAGGCTGGGAGACCATCACCGAAGCTCTCAAGCACGGCGGTATCACCAACATGATGGACCGTCTTTCCAATCCGGCCAAGATTCTCGCTTTCGAACTGTCCGAAGAACTGAAAGAACTGATGGAGCCTCTGTTCCAGAAGCATATGGACGACATCCTCGAAGGTGAGTTCTCCCGCGTCATGATGGAAGACTGGGCAAACAACGATGTCAAACTGCTGACCTGGCGTGAGCAGACCGGCCAGACCGCCTTTGAAAAAACCGAAGCCAAAGGCGAAATCAGCGAGCAGGAATACTTCGACAAAGGTATCCTCATGGTAGCCATGGTCAAAGCCGGTGTTGAGTTGGCCTTTGACACCATGGTTGCTGCCGGTATCGAGCCTGAGTCCGCATACTACGAGTCTCTCCACGAAACACCGCTGATTGCCAACACCATTGCCCGTAAGAAACTGTACGAGATGAACCGTATCATCTCAGACACCGCGGAGTACGGTTGCTACCTGTTCTCCCATGCCTGTGTACCACTGCTCAAGGACTTCATGGCTGCCGTTGACCTCGACGTCATCGGTAAAGGCCTCGATGCCAAGGACAACGGCGTCGACAACCAGACTCTGGTTGAAGTCAACCGCGAGATCCGTTCGACCCTGGTCGAAGAGGTCGGCGAGTACCTGCGTGGCGAAATGCACGGCATGAAAGCCATTGTCTAAAAAAACTGCGGCGGCTCTCTTGCTTTCGGGGCAACCCGGGTGATAGGATGAAATCACATCAACAACAAGCAAGGAGGAAATCATGACAGATTCAGAGCCGCCACAGCTTGTAACAATTAGTTAACTGAAAGTCTTACAAGTCTTAACTTTCACTAACTCATTCAGAAAAATCAAAAGCCCCGGTTCACCTGAACCGGGGCTTTTTGTTATGCTTCTTTATCTACCTACTCAAGAAATGATTAAACAGGCAAAGGAGCATACTTACATGAACCAGACTGGCAGCACCGCTGGCCACTTGAACCAACAGCCATTTTCAAGCTTTCTGCAGAACTTCAAAGAGAAGCTGCACTACCTGTTTCATATTCGCAGCGACATCGACGAGCTCAGTACCAGACGGGGCATGCCGCCGTTTATCCTCCGCGAGATCATGGCTGACAACCCCCTGTCGACCTTTGTTTCCGAACAATATAGCGGCCGTGGCGGCCTTATCCACGAAGGACTGTCGCTGCTCTCTGCTGCCAGCTATGAATCTCTCCCCTTGAGCCTTGGCTTCGGCATCAACTGGGCCCTGTTTCTGCAACCTATCGGTAAATACGCCCCGGAAGAAACTCGCCAGAATATCCTGAACAACTTTCTCGCCCAGAGGAAAATGGGTGGCCTGATGATTACTGAACCCGATTACGGCAGTGACGCCCTGCACATGAAAACTTTTTACACAGAATATGAAAACGACTATCACCTTCAGGGCACAAAACACTGGGCCGGACTGACCGGCTGGGCCGATTACTGGCTACTGACGGCCCGACGTCAAACTGCGGATGGCGGCCTTGGTCGGGATATCGATTTTTTCATCTGCGATGTCAGCCAACCAGAGCAGAACGTCACGGTCGAAGAATTCTATGAAAATCTTGGCATTTACCTGCTTCCCTACGGTCGCAACCGAATCGACGTCAGAATCCCCAAAGCGCAGAAACTTGAGCCGAAAACGACCGGCATCAAAATGATGCTCGATCTGCTGCATCGCAGTCGCATGCAGTTTCCGGGCATGGGACTCGGCTTTCTTGAAAGGATGCTTGATGAAGCGGTCAGCCACTGTCAACAACGCAATGTCGGTGGCCGCAGCCTGTTCAGTTATGATCAGGTTCAGCACCGGCTCAGCCAGATCCAGGGAGCAACGACCATCGCCTCGGCCATGTGCCTGAACAGTTCACTCAAAGCCGATCTCAATGTGGATCTGTCGGCTGAAGGACTGGAAGCCAACTGTGTCAAAACCTACGTGACCGACCTGATGCAGAATACAGCGCAATCTCTGCTCCAGCTGGTCGGTGCCAAAGGCTATCGGCTCAACCACATCGCCGGCCGGGCGATTGTCGACAGCCGACCATTTCAGATTTTTGAAGGGTCCAACGATATTCTCTACATCCAGATCGGTGAAGCTATACAAAAAAGAATGCAAAAACTTAAAGAACGTAACCTATTCCAGACCTATAAGCAGCTGGACCTGACCAGCCACGCAGCGGAACGTCTGAAAAAGCTGGTCGACCTCACAGTCCAAAGCAACCTGTCGCAACGTAAGCTGAACGATCTGGGCCAGCTGACCAGTCGGATATCGGCCCTGAACATGCTACAAAAACTGGGAGCGGCAAACTACGCCAAGGAACTGATCGATGGTGCCGTCTGTATGGTTGAAAGCGAAATTACGACCCTGCTGGCTGGTTTTCAGCTTGAAAGCACAGTTACCTTCCAGGAGGAAAAGGAAGCTGGCTGGCTGGACTGTTTCCACAAACTACAGATATTCTGAACAATAACTCTGCTAAAAAAGGACGTCTGAGAAAGTCCTCAGGCGTCCTCAATTCAGAGTCGTAGCTGACCCAACAGCTCAAATTTCAGATCCTGTCCTTCCATAGTTTTATTTGATCTCAATACTCATCTAGCGGATTCGATTCGGACCAGACCATCGATTGATTCGGTGCATTCACAAAGAGATAGATATTTTCGATAATATTGAAATGCTTCTGTTCTTCATCGGCGATCTTCACTAGAATTTGACGAATTTCAGGATCTGGTTCTTTACTGGCAGCCTCAAGATACAAAGTAGCACTGTCCCGTTCCGCCTTCAGCGCCTGCTGATAGGCTTCGAGATCACTCTTCGGCAGCTGCTTTGCTGGTGAATCGGCAACCATCTGGCAGAAGAGATTTTTCGCCAGGTCAAGCGCAGCACTCTGGGGCATGGGCCCTGCACTGTTCTTCTCTTTCATACGGGAAAACAGCTCGTAATGCTTCTGTTCGTCTGCGGCCAGTTCCAGGAAAATCCTGCGGACACCTTCATGAGTTGTGTTTTTAGCCAGGTTTTCATAAAAAATCTGGCCGTCGAGTTCCATCTTCATTGCAAAATCGTAAATATTCATCGTCACCTCGCGTGCAGAAGATCAACAAAACCGATTATAATAAAGCTAAGCAACCAAAGAACCCCGTGTAAAGCCCCTGAACAAAAAATTGAAATGGATGGTACATGGCCGAAAACAGGAAAAGAAGTGACGAAGAACAACAGGCCCTGATCGACTCGATCATCAAAGAGGAACGTCAGCGCGCCTACGGCTACCGTGAAAAAGCACTCAAGCTGTTTCCCTGGGTCTGTGCCCGCTGTACCAGGGAGTTTGAAGGCAAGAACGTTCGGGAACTGACGGTCCACCACAAGGACCACAATCACGACAACAATCCCCCCGACGGCAGCAACTGGGAACTGTTATGCATCTATTGCCACGAACATGAGCATACGCGCGGCATCCAGGATCAGCGCGACACTGATCTAGAGACCCGGAACAAGTCAACAGCGCTGTCACATTCCCCCTTTGCCGCGCTGCGTGACAAGTTCAAAACAGGATGAAGTCTCTCGCAACGACAAACCTGTTCAACTGACCTTTGCGCAAGCGGTATCATTGTTCCGGTGCAGCACTAAACCCCTTGGCAAAATCGTTTCCGCTTGGATTCTGAAAAACCCGCAGAGCGAAGGTCGGCAGAGCGGCCAGCAGGTGATCAAAGATATCGGCCTGCAGTGCTTCATAATAAGCCCAGCGCTGTTCCTTGCTGAAAACATAGATCTCCAGCGGCAACCCTTTTTCGTCAGGAGGCAACTGACGGACCAGAAAGGTCATATCCTGTGAGATCAGCGGATTGTTGCGCAGGTAGGCGACGATATAGGCGCGAAACACCCCGATATTGGTCTGCCTGCGCCCATTGATCAGCAGGTCATGTTCACCACTGGCATTCTTTTCCTGATTGTACTGATCGATCTCATGCTGCTTGTTCTGCAGGTAGCCCTTGAGGAAATCGATCTTACTGAATCGTTCCAGCATCCCGGCATCACAGAAACGGATACTGCTGATGTCGATAAGAATCGATCGTTTAATCCGCCGACCACCTGATTCTGACATCCCCCGCCAGTTCTTGAACGAATTGGAAACCAGCGCGTAGGTAGGTATCGAAGTGATCGTCTTGTCCCAGTTCTGAACCCGGACCGTATGAATCGACATGTCGATGACGTCGCCATCGGCGCCGTAGGAGGGCATTTCGATCCAGTCGCCGACCCGGACCATATCGGTCATTGACAGCTGCAGGCTGGCGACAAATCCAAGGATCGTATCCTTGAAGATCAGCAGAGTCACAGCCGTCAAGCCGCCGAGAACCGAAACAATCCCCCAGGGGGTTACCCCGCTCAATACCGAAACGACAAAAATAATGCCGAGGACAAAACAGATAATCCGCCCGGCATCGACCAGACCCTTGAGGAGCTCGGCACGTTTCGGACGCTTGATTCTGACAATATCAACGATGGTCCCGAACAGCCCGTTGACACCAAGGACAATCAAAAATATGGAGATGACCTTGAACAGACGTTGGGCTACGGCATAGATCGCCAGATCGGCCGGCACCAGCATATCGAGCAGAATATTAGCGACAACCAGTGGAATAAACCAACTCAGGATGTTGATAACGCGATTATTCGCCAACAGATCGTCAAAGGTATAATTGTTGTTCTGAATCCATTTCAATAAAAGCGAAACAACCACAGCTCTGAGTTTCAGGGTGATCAGGATTGTCACCAGCAGCACGACAACAAATATTGAAGCGATGGAAAACAACGCCGCCGTATCAGCATTCATTCCAAGATCGGTAAATAAACCAGTTAAAAAAGTCGAATTCATATTTCCGTCCAAGATTCTTTCTATCGAGATCGATTATAGAATGACGTCAACACATGGCTGAAACTGCCAGGCAATGATCCATTTCGCGCCTTTCAAGAAACGCAGTCATTAAATTACAATATTTCCTTCTCATCAAGGCCAACCACCATAAAAACTAGCTTATAGCAATTTGAGAGGACCAAACAGCATCTGCCAGCAAGCGAGGAGCATGAACAGAACAACGCCACCGAGAGAAATAGATAACCAGCTTCGTTCTGCATGGATCAGCAGCTCATGCATTTCAGCATTGTGGCGCAGCGGGTTGGTCAGACCCGGCAGCATGCCGAAGAAAGAACCGACAAACAGTGCCGCATAGAGCGGATAGCCGATAAAATAGTAGTGTCCCTGCAGCATGTCGAAGGGGCAGTGATGGGTCGGCATCTGATAAATATAGAGGGAAACAAACGAAATGACGGCACCAAGAGAGACAAAGAAAAACAGCAGGCTGAGGATAAACAACAGATTTCGCGCCAGGGGTGAAGGACGCAAGCGCACCAGCAGCCAAAAGACCAGGTAAAGACCGGCCATAGAGAAGAACAGGGTCATCCCCTGCCTGACCGGCATGGCAACCAGCTCACTGGCAACACTGTCGCCCGATGCACTGAACAGGGAGCCGCAACAGGAGGTGATCATCTCCGGTTGCAGGCCTGAGAAATAACGCCACTGCAGATACAGATCAAGGGCAATCAGAGGTGTCAGGACGAGCAAGGCCGCGTAATTTCTGCGGATCAGTGGATTTTCCTCACAACGCTGATCGATCCGGTTGAAGATCACCCAGAAAGCACAGAGAAACGTCAGCAACCCTTTCACAAGCAGCACCAGCCAACCGACCAGGTTGGCATTCAGCGCTCCGGTCGCGCACATGGCCCCGACAAACAGGCGGTGAATATCCTCAGCCGTCGCGACAAAAAGAATAAGCGAGACAATTTGAAACCCCAGGGCAAAATTGACCAGAGTCGAGACCAGCCAGGTCCTGCGTTCAAGGTTCAGCTGTTTTTCGCAACTGCTGCTGCGATCCCAGTTCAGCAGGATCTGCACCGATTGCAGGCTGGCCAGCAGCATGATCGCCAGAATCAGGAGCGATCCGAGCAAGAGAGCCAGAATCCCCGGATGGAGGATCATCAGCGTTCACCTGCTTCCAGCTGACCATGGCGCAACAACAGCTGACGATCTATCAGCCCTGCGTTGATGACAGAGGGATCGTGGCTGGCGATCAAAATAGTTTTTCCTTCGGCCTTCAGTTCCGCGAGATGGGCGAGCAGATGCCCGGTCAGTTCCTGATCGAGGTGAGCGGTCGGCTCATCGGCAATCAAAACCATGGGATCAGCAATCAGCGCCCGCGATATGGCCACCCGCTGTTGCTCGCCGCCGGACAATTGAAAAATTTTCTTATGCCTCTTATCGTGCAGCTCAAAGCGATCAAGGAGCTGTTCAGCACGCAACCTGATCTTGCTCAGGGCCATTCCTCCCGGATAGAGCGGCAACATGACGTTATCCAGAACACTGAGTCCGACCAGCAGCTGATACTGCTGAAAAACGAAACCGAAGTGCTCGCGGCGCAGCCGGGCCAGAAAATGCTCCTGAAGTCGTCCGACACTGCGCTCGCCAAGGAAAACCTCGCCGGAGGTCGGCCTGGCCATACAACCAAGCAGGCTGAGCAAGGTCGTCTTCCCAGAACCGCTCGGCCCGGCCAGGACGACAACCTCACCTTCATCAATCGACACGGATACCTGATCAAGAGCACAGGTTTCATCAGGCCGGCCGGCATGATAAAGCTTGCGAACATTGATCGCGCGCAGACAGCTCATGACTCCCCCCTCAGGATCTGTTCCGGGTCGGTCACTGCGGCCTTCCAAGAGGGCACCAGAGTACATACCAGATATGGCACAATACTGAGCACGGCGAGAACCAGGAGCTGATAATAGTCGATAACGGCCGTCAGCCTGAATTCTGGAAAAAGCACGGACCAGCCTTTGAGCAGCGGGGTCAGCGCCGGGGCACCAAGGACAAAGACATGAACCCAGGCGGCAATGATACCTAGCAGGAAAGCAGTCAAAGAGATCACCAGCCCTTCCCAGAACTTGATTCCCAGAATATCCGAGGTCTCCCAGCCGATCGCCTTGAGCACACCGATTTCGCGTTTTTCCTCCGCATTCAAGCCGGTTGCCCGATCCCAGGCGAGGATACAGAAGGCGATCAGGGCGGCGACCGAAACGGCGAGCAGCATACCACTGCGCCAGTTGAACAGTGTATCGTAAGTATGCAGGATCTCGTCCCTGGTGATCGGCCGGCTGCGCGGCAGATTGTAGCTGATCTTCTTGGCGATGGTAGCGATTTCACGAGGGTTACGAACCCTGACCGCCAGATCTGTGGCCAGTAAGTCATCGATTGAAAAAAACTGCCGGGCAGCGGCATCGCTCATGACGACGAGATCGTTGGTCAGCAGGTTTGATTCGGCGCGGAACAACCCGCTGATTCGGAATTCAGCTCGCTGCTTTGCACTATTCTCCAGAACCAGGAGGTCGCCAAGCTGCGGGCCGAAGGCCCGGGCAACCCCCTGACCGATGGCGCATTCCGTCGACTGCTCGGGCAACCGGCCTTCGAGCAGATCGAGGTGCTGGTGCTGGCCGCTCAAACCGACCAGGGTCAGGTTGGCCCTGATCAGGGAATCGTAATAGTAACCCCAGACGCGCGGGGTGACCGAGGCGACCCCGGGAAACTTTTCAATCATGGCTGCTGCGCTGACCGGGGTCAGGTCATGGCGACCGGCGACAATCCGCTGGACGACAATCTCAGGTGCATCGACGAGACTCGCGGTCGCCTCGTGTTTCAACGCTGTGGTCAAAAACAGCACCGAGCCGAGCGTCGCGACGATCAAGGCATAGACAAGGATCAACGCCAGCTGTTTGTATTTTCGGCGCCACAGACTGCTCAGAGTAAATTCAAGAAGGTTCAGTTGACGTTGCATCAGAAGTCCTGTCCTGAAGCAGGAACGACCTGCAGCGTCCCGCTGAAACCGACCGGGCTCGGCAGAATCAGTGAACCGGTCGGAAAATGCTCGATAGAGCCGGGGAAGTCCTGAAAGGCGGAGAACAGATCGGCCTGCGAAGGATTGCGCGTGTAGCGGGCCTCACTGCAAAGGGCCAGATCGGTCAGTGTCAAGGTTCCGGCCAGAGCACGTTTCTCTTCGCCAAAACCGACAATTCTATCTGAAGCACTGAGCTTGAGAATCGCCACCAGGCCAAGACAGAGAGCAAACAACGCTACCCCGAAAAGCTGATAACGGGCCATAGCTACCTCAGATCCCGCGATTTCAGGAGTTCCGGCGACAGCTCCTGGTAATGGAGTAACGCGCGGCCCTGATGGTCCTGAAAAAATTCTTTGGCCTCGGCCTCTCCCCTGACCGGGATCAGTTCCTTGCCCATCGGACCATAGACATCGCTGCCGACAATATAGAAAACCTGGTCAGCAGGAAGTAGTTGGGTTGAATAATATTCGGTGACATAAATCTGCAGGATCTTTTCCTGCTGTTGTTCGGTAGACAGACCAAAATAGAAGGTCAACAGATCTTTGCAGCCGTCGAAATAGATTTGTGTTCCGTCTTTATAAAGAATCGTCGCGATCCACTCCTGATAGGGATGCACAAACATTCCGCAGACCGGACAGCGCTCTCGTTCACCAGGAGGCTTAAGCTCCTGGGCGGAAGCCACGGAGAGATTGGCAAAAAACAGCAGAATCAGCAAGAATGAAAAAAAACGCGTCATGAAGACCTCACTGCTTCTTGTGCATCTTCATTTTTTTCATCTGACGCATTTTACGAATCTGCAGTGTATCCTCATACATGTCAACGTAGGCAGAGCGCATGGCCTGATTGAAATCGACAATCTCTCCGCCATGAGCGGCGACAAACTTCTGAGCGGTGACTTCGTCGAAAAAGGCCCATTTAGGATTGCGAGTCATTACGCCAGGCTGATCACCGCCGACAATCCAGACTGCCGTATCCGCTTCAATCAACTCCCGTGTATTGTAATCACCGACCAAAATCCGTTGCGGAACCCGGTCGATCGCATTGGCAAATTCAAGAGCCAGACAGTGAATACTGCAGGTATCAACGGAACCGCCATCTTCGTATTCAACGACCATATGGCTATGAGCAAAACGATGCAGGTCCATGCCGCAGTAGGCACAGGACAAGCGATCGGCAGATTCTTCAGCCATGGCTATACCGGCTGACAGGGCTACCAGTAGCAGCAGAAAACCAGTCAAAAGTTTTTTCATATTCCCTCCGATGTCTGCTAAGTTGTTGTAAATCCTAACAGATATTCAGCCTATCCACAATATTCAAGAGCGCAAACAAGGGCCCCAACCTGTAACCCTGCGAAATCGCAGTCCGAGCAGAGAATCCCGCAGGACTCTCAGCTCGGACTCGGCGAGAACTCAAGCATCACGATGCCAATCGACCCGGCAGATGGCGTGATCAGAGGTCCAGGAGACCTTCAATTCCCCCTGATGAGCTTTGTGCAAACCCCGCCCCAGATGCTCGGCCAGTTTTTCTTCAGTCGTCTCGATCAACAAACTGCCGTCCTCCTTCTCCATACTGATAATCCTGGCCAACGGATTTTTGCTCATAACCCGGTTCTCTTCGTTGCGCAGGATGTTGCGGATCTCGGCCTCGTGCGCCCAGAAATAATCCCCATGAAGCATCACACTCCCTTCAGCATAGTGATCTGCAATCTTGCGACAGGCCGGACAGACAACCTGTTGGACTTTGCTTCCATGTTCCAACCGTGCGGCCTCCGCAGTATCGATCACCCAGCGTTTTTTCTGATAAACCGCACCGCAGACGCGGCACACAGAAGGTTCCGCAAGTCCCGAATCATTCAGGTAAGGGTCGTTGCTGGTGTTAAAACGGCCTCGTTTATCGCTGATACCAAATTTTCTCGCGTCTTTTTGCATATCTGCCTCCCTGCTAAGGAACCTGGGTGTTTCATGAACACCCTCTCTGTTTGAGGTAACTGTAGACTCCCCTCCCCAGAGAACCCATCGCGGGTTCGATCATGACTCCGCCGCGAACAACTTCAGGCAATTTTCCTCATCATCCCAAAAAGGGGAAAGGCGACGCAGGCTGGCGACAATATCCGGCAGCACCTCGATAATCCGGTCGATATCCTCATCATCGTTATATCGACTCAAACTGAATCGGAGCGAGCCGTGGATAGCACTGAAGGGTACCTGCATCGCTTGCAAAACGTGGGAAGGGCTGAGCGAACCCGAGGTACAGGCCGAACCGCTGGAGGCGCAGACCCCGGCCCGGCTCAGTTCGTAGAGGATCGCTTCTCCTTCGATGCCATGAATGGCAAGATTGAGGGTATTCGGCAAGCGCGGCGCTCCCCCACCGTTGACTTCAAGGGCCGGGATCCGTTGGCAAAGTTCCTGCTGCAAACGGTCGCGCAAGCCACGCACCCGCGTCTGCTCGTCAGCGATTCCGGCAATGGCCAGTTCACAGGCCTTGGCAAGACCGACGATATAAGGAACATTTTCGGTCCCGGCGCGCCGCCCCTGTTCCTGATGGCCGCCGAGGATATAGGGGCGCCAGCGGGTCCTCCGGCGGACAAACAATGCACCGACCCCCTTGGGAGCATGGATCTTGTGGCCGGAGAAAGAGAGCAGATCGACATCATGCAGTTCGCCAACAAGATCGACCGGAATCTTGCCTATCCCCTGCGTGGCGTCGCTGTGTACGATGATCGCGGGGTCGGTCTGTTTGGCGATCCGGGCCAGGCGGGCAAGCGGATAACAGACTCCGGTCTCGTTGTTGGCCAGCATGACACTGACCAGCAGGGTGTCCTTGCGCAGTGCCCTGACAAACTCATCCAGGTTCAGCTCGCCATGACGGTCTACCGCAAGGAAGGTTACCTCATGCCCTCGCCGCTGCAGCTCTTTGCAGACTTCTAAAACCGACGGGTGCTCGACGGACGTGGTCACGACATGACGCCGCTGCGAATTGGCGAGAACGGTTCCGAAGATGGCGCTGTTATTACTTTCGGTGGCCGATCCGGTGAAGATGAGTTGCCCCGGGTCGATACCGCCCAAGCTGCTGGAAATCCTTGCCCGCGCCCGTTTCAGCGCTTCGGCGGGTCCCTGCGCAGCCTTATACATTGAGCTCGGATTGAAATAGTCCGCCATAAGGTAAGGCTGCATAGCCGCCACAACCTCAGGTGCGATGGCGGTGGTCGCATTATTGTCGGCATAGACCAATTTCATGGCACGCCTCCCGCGTTCAGGCCTCAGACTTCGATAACCCGTAAACGCTCATCGATCCGCTCTTTCAGTTGCTGTTCAACGACCAGGTGCAGCGTCTGCCCGGCTCCTGGACAGGTTACACAGGCCCTGGAAAGCCGACAATAGACCAGATTGTCCTTGATATCGATCAGCTCTATATCGCCCCCCTCGCCCTGCAATTGGGGCCGGATGACCGTTTCGATCAGCCGTTCGATCTCCTTGCCGCGTTGCCAGGGGGACAGAGGATTATGGTCCTTGCGGCCGTTCCTGGGCAAAATTTCCCTGGCCTCCTCTCCGAGCGTTTTCCCCCAGTACTCATCCAGCAAATCCTGCAGACCACCAGGAGCATGATGACAACTGCCGCAGGCTCCGCCCGCCTTGAGCACGGCGGTGATCTGTTCGATACTGCGTAACTGCAGCTCACTGATCTTGCGCCGCAGATAAGGTTCGGTGATGGAAAAACATTTGCACACCAGGCGTCCCTCCACTTCCTTCCCGGTCATCGGCTCCGGCAGGACCGAGCTCAGATCAACCCCGCGGCGAACAGCCCAGTCGACAACTGCGGCCTGCAGCGCTTCGGCCCCCATGACGGAACAGTGAATTTTGGCCGGCGGCAACCCGTCAAGATAGTCGATCAGATCTTGGTTGGTCAGTTTCAGCGCTTCGAGCGGAGTCGGCCGCCGTTCTTCCAGTAGCGCGCAGAGAGCTTCCGATGAGGCAATGGCCGAGGTACAGCCAAAGGTAAGAAAACGGGCCTGAATAATCAGGTCCCGGGTCGGATCCGTTGGATGACGTTCGACACGGAAGAAAAAACGTAAGGCATCGCCACAGACGATGGAGCCGTATTCGCCGACGCCATCAGGGTCGGCCAAATCCCCCATATGGGTGCCAGGTTTGCCCTGAACGGCATCTACGAAAAGCTGAAGAACCTTGTCACTATAATCCCACACCATCGGCTCCTCCTTCTGAGCAAATAAATAGCTCGGACGAAGTGCCAGGGGCAGATCTCAAGTTGACGCTATGCAGTAGACGAGAAGGAAGACCTGTCACGCCCTGTTCTATAATTTTAACCGATCCCGCCCGGAGTGCAGCAAGGGCAGACGATTAAATCGCATCCCCCAGCCAGAATTACATTGTTCTGTGCGTATAGCGGCCAAACCATTTCTGGGCGTTCTCCCCTTCCGGCAAGGCCCAGACCCATTTGTGCAGCATCCAGAGCAGCAGGTTGTCCTGCAGAATACGCTTTTTATCCTCCAGGGTAAGACCTTCCGGGCCACAGTTCAGAGCCTTTCTCATCAGCATAAAGCGCTTTTCAGCGGGAATCTTCGAGCGCGACAGGCACCCGCGCAGGCGCCGGTGCAACTGATTGATCTGCGGGTTCAAAACGGCGCGGACAAACCCATCCGTCGCCTGCAGGCGCAATGGCGTAACCGCCATCCCCAGATCCCACTGTTTGTTGACCATGGTCACCAGTTCGGCCGGTGGTGCGACCTCCTCGGGGATCATGAACAGCTTCATTTTCCTGGCATTGCGCCCCCAGCTTCTGCGACTGGTCACGACGGAAATCGGAATGGAAAAGAGCAGCGGCAGCAGGACCGGACAGAGCCAGGAGCAGAAGGTCTGATTCAACGGCAGCATGATCGCCCCCCAGATCAGGGCCACCAGGGTCGATGACAGATGGCAGCGGGCAGCTTCCCGCCAGGAGCTGCCGGCGTCATCCCGGTTCTGAGGATTCCAACCCGATTTGCGCCGGAGCAGGACCATGACCACAAAGCGGGTGTGAAAAAACATCCGAATCGGAGCGAGACAGGCAGAAAGGAACATTTCCAGCACCAGACTGGCCAGCATCCCGGCAATCCCACCGTAGTCCCGGGTGCGACGTTGCCGGATGATGACCAGAAAGGCGAGCAGTTTGGGGAGGAAGAGCAGGATCGCCGTTATCGCCAGCAAGATCGCTGGCCCCAACGGATCCCAGACCGGCCACTGCGGAAACAGGCTGCGCCCCTGGGAAAAATATGCGGGAGGGGTAAAGGCCTGAATCATGACTGTCAAGGACGACAGGATCAGCAGTAGAAACCACAGTGCGGCCGACATATAACTCATGATCCCGTTCAGAAACAGCCAGCGGTGCGCACCGGAGAAGCCCCTGGCAAACAGCAGCCTGAAATGCTGCAGGTTGCCACTGCACCAACGCCGGTCGCGGGATAACTCATCAAGCAGGGTCGGCGGCGGCTCCTCATAGGATCCCCCCAGGTCGTAAACCAGCCAGACACTCCAGCCAGCCCGGCGCATCAGGGCCGATTCGACAAAATCATGACTGAGGATATCGCCCCCCCAGGGCGCTTTACCCGACAGGCGCGGCAGACCGCAATATTTCATGAAAGGAGCGACGCGAAGAATCGCGTTATGTCCCCAGAAGCTGCCATCCCCCTGCTGAACCGTGTGCAGGCCGGCCGCATAAATAGGGCCATAGGCCCGGCTGGCGAACTGCTGCATCCGGGCGATCAGCGTCTCCCGGCCGATGACCGCCGGCGGGGTCTGAAGAATCCCGACGTGGTCGTGCATCTCCATCAGTTCAACCATGCGGACCAGGGTCTGACCGGACATCACGCTGTCGGCGTCAAAAACCACCATGTATCGGTAGCCAGCGCCAAAACGGCGACAGAAGTCGGCGATGTTCCCGCTTTTGCGTTTCAGATTCAGACGCCTGCGCCGATAGAAGATATTTCCCGGATCACCAAGATCTTGGGACAGCTGGCGCCAGAAGACCTCCTCGTTAATCCATGCGTCTGGATCGCGTGAATCGCTGAGCAGAAAGAAATCGAACCTGTCGATCTGTCCGGTCTTCTTCAGCGACTGATAAACGGCGAAAATTCCAGCGCTGACCCGGCGCATATCCTCACCGCAGATAGGAAACAACAAAGCGGTCCGACACTCCGGGGCAATCTCACCAGAGGGTCCTGGCAAGCTTGCGTCGGCCAGGCAATGACAGCGCCCCCAGAACAAGGTCAGCGTCCCGATCAGGGCGACCCAGAAGCCGACAGACACCCAGGCAAACAGAATTCCCGAGACAATGACCAGAAGTTTCTCGATCAACGTCGCCCCATGATAGGGCAGCACGGTCGACACCCCCCAGGCGGCGACTACGGAGGGGACGATAACCAGCAGCGCAAGCAGGCTGCGGATACGGACAGCCCTGCTGCGCCAGACGCGATGGGCGGCGGGATCGGGACGTGTGTCTGCGGAGGCCTGGTCGCGCTGAGTATTCCGGCTTCGCAATGTGAGGTTACGAAATTCGGCTGCAGCCATGCTCCTGCGCTGCAGCAGCGGCGTCGCCGCAAGCCCGTCGGGAACCAGCTCGCTCTTCACCTGGCGCCGCAACTCCTGAAATGCCCGGATATAACTGACCGGTGTATTTTTAGTGTCCTTATCGACCTGGCGATGAACAGTGTCCGTAACCATTTCGAGACGTCTCAATTCGGCAATCGGCAGGCAGCGCAGAAAGGTCAGACAGCGCTGGGTCAGACTGTCGTACCTGTGACTGTCGGTACTGATCACACCTTTGAGGCTTTTCATAGCCTGACCTTTCGGCTGACGCTGTAACTCCAGGTTTCCGAAACGACATCGACACCACGGGTCAGAAAGGCCCTGAGTTCGATGACATTCCCCTTATCAGGGAGAACCTTTTCGATGGGCGAGACGGGCTCAGTCAATAGTTCAAAACTGAGCCGCCAGGTTTTATCAGCGCCATTTTTCTGCACGGTAATATTGCGGACGGTCGCCCCGGCACTGGCACTGACGTTTGCGGCCAGTTCCGACTCCTGGGCAGCAGCCAGATTGGCCCCGGAGAAATCGACAACGATACGGCGTACCGCTCCGTCCTGTTCGAAAGCGGTCCGGGTCGCTACGACATGAGCACCGGGCGGCTGAAAACCCGAACCGTCACTCCATCTCATGCGGTAGCTGAAAGCGCGGCTCGTGCCGGCCAGAGGGCGTTCTTTTGGCACCCAATAGGCGACGATGTTGTCGTGAATTTCATCACGGGTCGGAATCTGGACCAACTCGACCTGCCCTTCCGACCAGTCAGAGGTCGGCTCTATCCAGAGGCTCGGTCGTTCATGGTAAAAGGCCTCCAGATCTTCATAACTGGAGAATTGCCTGTCTCGCTGCAAAAGGCCGAACCCCTTGATATTGACTGCCTTGAAGCTGTTGACCTGAAGGTGTTTAGGATTGTGCAACGGCCGCCACAACCATTCCCCACTTCCGAAAGCGATCTGCAAACCATCAGAATCATGAACTTCAGGGCGGAAATCAGCATAACCGGGAGAACGGTTGTTTTCGCCGAAAAAATACATGCTGGTGAGTGGTGCAATACCGACCTTTTCGACCTCATGACGGAAGAATACCCTGTTGGTCACATCGATGACCGTTTCAGCCCCGGGAGTCGCAACAAACTTGTAAGCACCGGTCACGTTGGGGCTGTCGAGCAAGGCATAGATCACCAGATTTTTGGCCCCTTCATGTGGTTCCTCAATCCAGAATTCCCGGAACCAAGGGAATTCTTCACCTTTGGGAAGTGCCGTATCGATAGCCAGACCACGCGCAGAAAGTCCGTATCTGGTGTCTTTACTGACCCCGCGCAGGTAACTGCCGCCCAGAAACACCAGAAACTCGTCGTAGTATTTTCTGGTTTTCAACGGATAATGAACCCGGAAGCCGGCGGCACCGACCTGTTCAGGAATCTGTGGCGCCTGTTGAACGCCACTGTAATCAAACCAGTCCCGCTGGACGTTCAGCGGACCGGCCTGCCCTTTGGCAAGGATATTGATCCGTACACTTCGGTCGTAAACAAACCCCGGGTGGAAGAATTGCAGATTGAATGGTCGCTTCGCGTCCCGCCAGAACGCTTTATCCGGACGCTGTCGAATACTGCGCCAGTCATCGTAACTCAAGGAGGACAGAATCTCAGGCAGAGGGTCTGGTGCCAGATATTCACGACCGGCAAGTTCTTCAGCCTGAGAGGCGAGCGTGGCAAAGTCAAAGGGCTGTGCGGCCAGCACTGGCTTGTAGGCGCCGAGTAAAAGCAGAAACAGCAGAACTGGGTATAGTGGTTTTGCTAAACAGCGAAAAATCATCAAAAAAACACTCCTTTTCATTTTAATTAAAAAATAAAGCAGTTGCATGAAACATACCTAAATCCCGTTTAAAACCATTTCTCCATTTTACTGTTACAGCCCTGTTTTAATTGCGAATTTTTTTACGGCTAAAAAATTCGCAAGGGATAATAGCTTTTTGCTTGTGGCGCAAATAATTCAAAGTTGTTGCAAATTCTTCACAGCCAAACTGTTTTCAAGCCATGAAACAACCAAAAAGAGGCCGCCTGATAATCAGACAGCCTCTTTGCCGGAGTAATGATCTTACTCTACTTAATTTATTCCCACTCGATCGTCGCCGGTGGCTTGCTAGAGATATCGTAGACAACCCGATTGATCCCCTTGACCTCGTTGATGATCCGGTTACTGATCCTGGCCAAATCAGCATAGGGCATCGGGTACCAGCCTGCCGTCATGAAATCCTTGGTCTCAACGGCACGCAGGGCAACAACGTACTCGTAAGTTCTGCCGTCACCCATGACACCGACCGACTTAACCGGCAAAAACACGGCAAAGGCCTGGCTAATCTTATGGTAATGACCGGTCTCGTACAGTTCATCGATATAGATCGCGTCGGCACGGCGCAAAATCTCGCAGTACTCTTCCTTTACCTCGCCAAGAATCCTAACTCCCAAACCAGGCCCAGGGAACGGATGTCGCCAGACCATGGCGTGGGGCAGGCCGAGTTCTTCACCGATGGCACGAACCTCATCCTTGAAGAGCTCGCGCAGCGGTTCAAGCAGCGTCAGCTTCATGTAGTCGGGCAGCCCACCGACATTGTGATGGCTCTTAATATTGTGTGCCTTGCCGGTCTTTGCCCCGGCCGACTCGATAACATCTGGATAGATGGTCCCCTGTGCCAGGAAGGTCGCATCCTCAACCTTCTTCGACTCTTCTTCGAAGATATCGACGAACAGCTTGCCGATTATCTTGCGTTTTTTCTCAGGATCCGCTTCACCGGCCAGGGCCTCGTAAAAACGCTGCTGGGCATCGACCCGGGTCACCTTGACCCCCATGTTCTGGGCGAAGGTGGCCATAACCTGGTCCCCTTCGTTGAGACGCAGCAGGCCGTTATCGACAAAAACACAGTGCAGCTGATCGCCGATGGCACGGTGGATCAGGGCCGCGGCGACCGACGAATCGACACCACCGGAAAGACCGAGGATGACCTGCTCGCTGCCAACCTGCTCACGGATCCGCACGATCGCATCTTCGATAATCTTACCCGGTGTCCACTGCCCCTGGCAGCTGCAAATACCGCGCACAAAAGTGTTGAGCAGCACATCCCCTTGCGGGGTGTGATTGACTTCCGGGTGAAACTGAACGCCATAGAGGTTACGCTCGATATTCTGAATGGCACAGACCGGCGCGTTGGCGGTATGCCCGACAACCTCAAATCCCTGCGGTATGACCGAAACGTGATCGCCATGGCTCATCCACACAGAACTTTTACCATCCGCGAAGAAACCGTCAAACAGTGGTCCCGGCTGCCCCTGACTGAGCAGATCGGCATGGCCGAACTCGCGCTTGCCGGCGGCAACGACCTCACCGCCAAAGTGACGGCTCATCAGTTGCATGCCGTAGCAGATACCGAGAACCGGCACCCCCAGTTCGAACAGCTCTTCCTCGACCTTTGGAGCCCCCTCTTCATAGACCGACTTAGGTCCGCCTGAGAGGATGATGCCGCTCGGTTTGAATGCCTTGATCTCGTCAAGCGCCATATCAAAAGGATGCAGCTCACAATAGACATGACTCTCGCGCACCCGTCTGGCGATCAGCTGGGTATACTGAGAACCAAAATCGAGAATCAGGATTTTTTCGTTATGAATATCGGCCATTATGAATTCCGTTCCATACGATAGTTCGGAGCTTCCTGGGTGATAGTGACATCATGAACGTGTGATTCACGTAAGCCCGCATTGGTGATGCGAACAAACTGACCGTTCTGCTGCAGATCCTTGATAGTCCGGCAACCGGTGTAACCCATACCGGCACGCAGACCGCCGATCAACTGGTGAATGTTGTCGGAGAGCAGGCCACGGTAAGGAACGCGCCCTTCGATCCCTTCCGGAACCAGCTTGACATCCTCTTCACCGCCCTGGAAGTAACGATCCTTGCTCCCCTGCTTCATGGCGCCCATACTGCCCATGCCGCGGTAAGCCTTGTAGGTGCGGCCCTGGTAGAGAATGGTGTCCCCCGGAGACTCTTCGGTACCGGCAAACAACGAACCGATCATGATGACATCAGCCCCTGCAGCAACAGCCTTAGGCAGGTCACCGGAGAACTTGATGCCACCATCTGCGATCAGCGGGATACCAGCGGCATGAGTGATCTTGGAGACCTGCTGGATCGCGGTGATCTGCGGCACACCGACACCGGCAACAACCCGGGTGGTACAGATTGAGCCAGGTCCGATGCCGACCTTGACGGCATCGACACCGATATCGATCAGTGC
Organism: Geopsychrobacteraceae bacterium; assembly: GCA_963677215.1. Lineage (GTDB taxonomy): Bacteria > Desulfobacterota > Desulfuromonadia > Desulfuromonadales > Geopsychrobacteraceae. Next base: position 2,632,041 of record OY781919.1, on the reverse strand, counting down.
CTTGGCGGCGCCAGCAGTCGCAATATTACCGGCAATCAACTGAATGGCGGAGTATTCACGACGAATCCGGGCAACGGAGTCGATAACACCCTGGCTGTGGCCATGCGCGGTATCGATAACCAGCACGTCAACCCCGGCACCAACCAGTGCGGCAACGCGCTCATCCAGGTCAGCGCCAACACCAACCGCAGCACCGACACGCAGACGGCCCAGATCATCCTTACAGGCATGTGGGTACTTGCGGACCTTTTCGATATCCTTGATGGTGATCAGACCTTTGAGAACGCCTGCATCATCGACAACCAGAAGCTTTTCGATACGATGCTTGTGCAGGTGGTACTTTGCCTCTTCCAGGGTCGTTCCCGGAGGAACAGTGACCAGTTTGTCCTTGGTCATGACATTGGCGATCGGCTGATCAACATTGGTTTCAAAGCGCAGGTCACGGTTGGTCATGATCCCGACCAGTTTGCCGTTCTTGGTCACCGGCACACCGGAGATCCGATATTTCTCCATAACCTTCAGGGCATCGACGATCTTCTGATCCGGATCCATGGTAATTGGATCGACGATCATGCCGCTTTCCGATTTCTTGACCTGATCAACTTCAATCGCCTGAGCTTCCGGAGACATATTTTTGTGGATAATCCCAAGTCCGCCTTCACGGGCCATGCTGATGGCTGCACGTGATTCAGTCACGGTGTCCATCGCAGCAGAGATCAGCGGGATGTTCAGTTTGATTGAGCGGGTCAGGTGTGTTGTCAGATCAACTTCCTTCGGCAACACCTCGGAATGGGCCGGAACCAGAAGAACATCATCAAAAGTTAAACCTACGGGGATATCTGCGTCCTGCATGACGACTCCTTTAGCTTTGAAACGAAAAAGGGGGGTGAAAATATTAACCGACGAATTTAGTGAAAAGCATGGGCCAAGTCAATGACAAACGGCGCTTTTTTTCAATTAAAAGCGCCGCATGGAGTAAGCTGCTGAAGACTCGGCCGTGCTGCTGTTAATAAGCATAGCCTGTGCCAGTATTCGTACCCGTTCACAAGGTTAGCATTAAGTTTAAATCATTTTCCCTTAAGCAGGAAGGCCTCGATAAACTCATCCAGCCCGCCATCGAGAACGGCGTCCGTGTTGCCTGTTTCATAACTGGTGCGGTGATCCTTGACCATCCGGTAGGGATGCAGCACGTAAGAGCGGATCTGACTGCCCCATCCGATCTCTTTCTTCTCTTCCGAAATCGAGGCGGCCTCTTCCTCTTTCTTGCGCATTTCCAGTTCATAGAGACGGGCCTGCAACTGCTTCATGGCTGTCGCCTTGTTGCTGTGCTGAGAACGCTGATTCTGACAGGCGACAACGATCCCGGTCGGAATATGGGTAATCCGGATCGCCGAATCGGTCTTGTTGATATGCTGACCACCGGCGCCGCTGGCCCGGAAGGTGTCGACCTTGATGTCCTTGTCTTCGATGGTCACCTCGACCGAATCATCAAGTTCCGGGAAGACATGGACCGAGCAGAAAGAGGTATGTCGCCGTGCGTTTGAGTCGAACGGGGAGATCCTCACCAAACGATGAATCCCGTTTTCAGCCTTCAGATAACCGAAGGCATAATCGCCTTCAACAGTAAAGGTCGCGCTTTTAAGGCCAGCCTCGTCACCATCCTGGTATTCGGTGAATTCGGTCTTGAACCCTCTGCGCTCGCAATAACGCAGATACATGCGCAACAGCATATTGGCCCAATCCTGAGCCTCCGTACCACCGGCACCGGCGTTAATGCTGACAATGGCATTGTTGGCGTCATGATCTCCGGAGAGCATCCGGGCGAATTCCATCTGGTTGATCTGCTTTTCCAGGTCGGGCAGCAGGCTGTTGACCTCGGCCAGGGTCTCTTCATCCTCCCCCTCTTCACCGAGTTCGATCAGCACATCGAGATCATCAAGCTGTTGCTTCGCCGAATTGCAGTCCTCGACAATCTTCTGCAGGCGGGTTCTTTCCCTGAGAATATCCTGAGCCTTGTCCCCCTGATTCCAGAAATCAGGCTGAGCTATTTCAGCTTCAAGCTCAGCGACACGTTCCGTCTTGTCAGGGACGTCAAAGATACCTCCATAAGTCCTGGAGTTTTTCTTTCAATTCCTTGACGGTCTCTTTCGGCTCACGAAACATCACTGGCTCCTCTTTTTCTGATTTTCACGGGTTACTGAATAGTCGCGCAGTATAGCCGAATTTTTTTCAAAAAAACAATCCGCTGGCAAAAAATAGCTGTAATATTTTGCCCCGTCAGCTGCGGCAACCTGTTTCCTTTTTGTAGAATAGGGTGTAAACACAGAAACCGGGATGACAACTCGCCCAAAAATAATAGTTATCTGTCAGGCAAGAACCATGAAATTTCAAGAGCGTCGTCAACTCACAGCGATTATCGGCTACTCGATAGCCAGCTGTATGCTCAGCTACCTGCTCATGCTGGCGATTGGGCTGCCACTGATCGTTCCAGCACTGGCCGCCTGGATAGCGGTCATCCTGTCGTTACCGGGGATGGGGCGATCGGCCCGCAAGCAGTCACTGATTCTACTCGGGGCAGGAGTGATTATGATCAGCTGGGCTCTTGGCCTGGGAACCCACATCCGCTGGGACATGGCGTTAGGCGGCAACCTGCCCCTACTGGCGATGTTTAGCGCCGTCTCCTTTCTATCTCTGACCAACCCGATGGAAAACAGACTGACCCAGCCCGCAGGAATCAAAGGTTTTCTGAGCACCCTGTTGACCTGTCACCTGCTCGGCTCGATCATCAACATCTCGATCATTTTCGTCGTCGGCGATCGCCTGGCCAGGGAGCAGAAAGTCACCCTGCCCCAGGCGCTGACTATGATGCGCGGCTTTACCGCCGCAGCTTTCTGGTCCCCCTTCTTCGTTGCCACCGGGGCATCTCTGACCTACGCACCGGGCTCCCAGTGGATAAAAACCTGTCTGCCGGGACTCACCCTTGCCCTGCTGCTCTTCTGTGTCTGCTACTTCGACCTCAAGCGCTTCAACCTCAAGGATTATGAAGGCTACCCCTTACGTTACGAGAGTCTGGTGATACCGGTCCTGTTGGCGATCATCGTGCTGGTCGGCCACAAACTGTTCCCCGGGGTCAAGGTCCTGACCCTGATCACCCTGATCGCACCGATCGGCGCTTTTCTGCTGATGAAACCGCGGCCACGCATCAGTCAGACACGAATCTACGTTGCTGAGCGGCTGGCCAACATCTCCAGTCAATTCGCTCTGTTTCTCGCGGCGGGGGTTTTCTCTTCGGGTCTGGTCGCTATCATCGATAGCTATCCGAAGCTGTTCAGCCTGAAGCTGAGCCACTTCTCCCCGCTGCTCTTCATGGTCTTCAGCGGCCTGATGATTACGGCGGCCCTGATCGGGGTTCACCCGATCGTCAGCATCGCCCTAGTCAGCCCGTTTCTCCAGCCGCTCGGAATCAATCCGAATCAGCTTGCTTTTCTCTTCCTGAGTGTCTGGGGGATCAGCACGGGGACCAGCCCGCTTTCAGGGGTCGGCCTGGCCATGGTCGGACGCTATCATGTCAGCGGCATGAAGTTGCTTAAGGAAAACCGTTTTCATCTCATCGCCATGTGGATCCTGGCCGGCCTGATCAATGCGCTGTGGTTCAACTGAAACCGGGCCTGCCGATGTCATCAGGCAGGCCCGGAAGAAATGCACCGGAGCATCTGACCGCCCCGGGGTTTCGAGCTTATTGATCCTTACGTGGCATGCGGACATGAATTTCACGGGCCAGAACATCGTCAACCGCAAACTGCGAGTGCCCAACCTTGAAGATGTAACTGGGAAACTTCTGCATCAGGGTCATCTGGCTGCCGGGCAGCACCCCCATGCTCATCAGTTTCTGCATCTTTTTGTCGTCGCTGGCAGCAAGATAAGCGATCTCTGCCTGCTCTCCTGATTTCAATTCTGTCAGCGGCACGATACCCGGTTCTCCAGAGCGCCGTGCCTCAATACAACAGTCCCCAGGGGGGATCGGCTTACCGTGAGGACAACTGGTAGGATGGTTAAGCAAGGTACAGAGCTTGGTATCGACCCCCTGACGCAGCAGGTGCTCAAAAACGCAGGCCTGTTCTCTCCCTTCGCTGCCGGAAATACCGAGGATATCCATGGTCAGACGCTCAGCAAGACGATGGCGACGCACCGTCATACGTGCTTCAGCGTACCCCTCTTTACGCAAGAACAGACGGTCGTTACGGATTTCAATAAAAGCGCTGTCGCCCAGCTCTTTGACTACGTCACTGTCAATCGCCACGTCCAGATCGCCCAACTGACAGCCCAGCTCGTCCCCTTCCACGGTACGAATCCAGAGAGCTTCAAGAATATCTTCGGCTAAATCAGAAAGTCTTTTCATTCAGTCTTATCCTTTTTTTTGGACAATAATCGGCTCAACAACCGCCCCGGAGCCGGATTGGCATAGCCACACCATGGGCAATGAATCATGCGGCACCCCCCCAGGCAGCGTCCGCAGGATTCTTCTGAATCACGGCGGCCGATCTGTTCATCGGGTATTTCCTTATGACAATAACCGCAGATCACACCAGCAATCCGCTGATCAGCAGAAACTTATTCAACAACCAGCCAACCACGAAAGAGAGCAACGTGACAAAAACCAGGATCTGAAAAGCCACCTTGATACCACGCTCCTTGCCCATCACCAGAAACTGAGCAACGCAGGGGACAAAGAGTGTGAGGGTCACTGCGGCGACTGTCAGCTGGGCGATCGTCAGGTAACCTCCGGTCTGCAGATCGTACAGCCCCGCAGCGCCGAAATCCCGGCGAAAAAAGCCGAACACGAAGGCTGTCGTTGCCTCTTCCGGCAGTCCCATCGCCCGGATAACGGGAGAAAGCAGTCCTATCAGACGCTCAAGGGCACCTGTCATCTTGCCCGCCCAGAGGATCACCGATGCAAACAAGAAGAGTGGCAGGATCTCGACAAAATAGCTCTGCATCCGGGTCAGTGTCTTGATCACTACGTTACGCAGTTGCGGCGGCCGAAGCGGCGGAATCTCCATATAGAATACCGGAGCTTCGCCCGGCATCAAGCGCCCCGACAGAACACCGATCACCAGAAAGATAGCAAATAGAACGACGCCCCAGACAGCCAAGGCCAGCGGGGAAATCGACAGCAGCCCCAGAATAACACCAAACTGGGCACTGCAGGGAATCGCCAGGGCGAGGAGTAGTGTCGCGATAATCCGCTCCCTTTTCGTTTCCAACGTCCGGGTGACAAGTGTCGCCATGGTTCCACAGCCAAAGCCGAGAACGATAGGGATAACCGCACGTCCGGAAAGGCCGATTTTCTTAAAGACCCGATCAACCAACAGTGCCAGACGCGGAAAGTAACCGGAATCTTCAAGCAACGAAAAAACCAGAAAGAAGGAACCGACGATCGGCAACACCAGGGCAACGGCATAACGGATGCCAAGCGTCCAGAGACCGTATTCGCCGACGACAAGCTCATAAAGCCAATTGGCTGTCAGATAGCGCTGCGCCAGCTCAATAACCGGTGGGTTGATATAGGTTTCAAACAACTGCCCTTCGAGCAGATCGACCAGGGTGCCGGCACCGAAGCCACCGACAAACTTATAGAGAGCCAGATAGATAACAATCAGCAAAATCGGCACGCCGGTCCAGGGGGTCACCATCCAACGCGAGAGTTTTTCTGAAAAAAGCTCCTTCTCACGGGTCTGCTGGGTCACCACATCGGCAAGCATCTGCTGACAGATCTTGCGTCGTTCCAGACTGATCTGCAGATGCAGATCGGCACGCCGTTTAAATGATATTTCATGAACCAGGCCGGTCAGAGCCAGGCTGCAGCGCGGCCCTTCATGTTCGCTCACCAGCTGTTGGACATCCTCGTCCTTCTGCAGAAGCAGGATTGCCATTGCCCGCTGACTGAGCCGGTAGCTCCCCTTCAGCAGTGCGGCGACATCACAGATATCCTTTTCCAGATCATCGGCATAAGGAAAGATAGCGTGGGAGCCGTCAGCAAAGTTGGCAACCTTCTGCTTCAATTCCTCAAGCCCAACCTTGCGCTTCATAACCGCCCCGACAACCGGCACACCCAGATTCTTTTCCAACTGTTCCAGGTCAATTTTCATGCCCAGACGCTCGGCTTCATCGAGGATGTTAACGACCAGGATAACCGGCAGGCGCGCCTCGATCAGCTGAATGGTCATCGGCAGCATTCGCTCGATATTACGAGCATCGATCACATGGATGACCACATGCGGCTGTTCAACCAGCAGGATACGGCGGGCGACCCGCTCCTCCTCGGTAATCGGCATCATCGAATACATGCCCGGCGTATCGAGGACCTCGTACAGCTGCTCAGCGATCCGGCAACTGCCACGCGAAACCTCGACGGAGGTTCCGGGATAGTTCGAAACCGTTGTATAAGCGCCGGTCAGCATGTTGAACAAAACACTTTTACCGACATTCGGGTTTCCGACCAGAATGATTTTTAATGAATTTTCCTGCTGATCTGACATAGGGGGGACGATCTTTCTAACAAACGTGTCTTTTCGCTAAATTAGGCTTTTTTCGCACAGTCCTGACAAAGCCCGTACAGTTCATGGCGATGGGACTGAATCATAAAATTGTACCGCTTGGCAACTTCGTTCTGCAGAGCCTCTACGCGTGGTTCTTCAAACTCGATAATCAGCCCGCACTTGGTACAGACCAGATGATCATGGTGCTCGGCCTCATGAACCGGTTCAAAGCGGGCCTGACCGTCGCCAAAGTTCAACTCGATGGCCAGCCCGGATTCTGCCAGCAACTTGAGAGTCCGGTGAACCGTCGCGTAGCCGATTTTCGGATTGTCCTGACGCAGCTTGAGATAGAGGTCTTCGGTCGAATAATGCGAATCTGAATTGAGGAAGGCCTCAAGGATCAGCATTCTCTGACTGGTATTTTTCAACCCTTTTTCTCGCAGGAATTCATTGAATGTCGCAACTCGATCCATAATCACTCCAATCGTCCGGGAAATTGAAAATAACTTTCAGAAAACTATAGGATACGTCATTAAAGATCAAGAGAAACTTGGCGTATGAGCAGTTCTATACACCAGGGAAAATGCGGTATAGATAACTGGCAATCCTGGTGAACAGATCGAAGAACAGCAGCAGGCCGACAACCATCAGCAGCACTCCGGTGACAACCTCGACAACCCGCAGATAGGCCTTGAAACGCTGGAAAAGCCCCAGGAAACCATGGAACAGCAGACTAGCCAACAAAAACGGCAGACCAAGACCGGCAGAATAGACGATCAGCAGCAGTACCCCCTTGGCGACGCCCCCTGAACTGCTTGCCGCAATCGCCAGAATGGCTCCGAGGATAGGTCCGATACAGGGAGTCCAACCGGCGGCGAAGGCGACCCCGACGAAAAAGGTACCGACAGCACCCGTCGGCTTGTTGCGTAACTGAATACGCTTTTCTCCCAGCAACAGACCGAAATGAAACAGACCGCTCAGGTGAACGCCAAAGAGAAAGATCAGCACTCCACCGATCTTCTGAATCCAACCCAGCCCGTCGCGCAGATAGGTGTGAAACGAGGCTGAGGCCAAGCCCGCCAGAGCTCCAAGCAGGATAAAGACAACCGAAAAACCGAGGATAAACAGCAATGAATGCAGGGCAACAATCAATCTGACCCTGGCGCCCGGATGATTGTCTTTGAGCTGTCCGAAGGACAGACCGGAAATATAGGTCAGGTAGGATGGGATCAAGGGCAGAACGCAGGGAGAAAAAAATGAGAGCAGCCCTGCGGAAAAAGCCAGCCATAGGCTGACATCTGTAGCTGAAGAAATCATGAATAATCAGCCATTCAGAAGAAAGTCGACAAGTTTATAGGCTTCGCCTCTCATCCAGTCATGAGAACCGATGACCTTATCCACGATATTGCCATTACGATCGATAATGAAGGTTTCCGGGTAACGGAAAACCTTGTAAAGGTTTTGCACCCTGGCCTCGTTGTCGTAGAGAATCCGGAAGCTATAGGGATTGCTTCTGAGAAAATCCGGCACCAGTTGAGGACCGTTCTCTTCGACATTGACTGCGATCATGACCAGCCCCTTGTCAGCGAACTTGCGATGCAAAGCCTCCATGGACGGCATCTCTTCTCGACACGGCGGACACCAGGTCGCCCAGAAGTTGAGAATCACGACCTGCCCCTTGAACTCCGAAAGGCGCACGATCTGACCGTTGACATCCTTCAGTTCGAAATCGGGTGCCAGACGGTTCTCACGAGTGACGGCCTGCTGTTGAACAGCCTGAGGCCCAGCGGTTTCATCCTTACAGCCCGAAAGGATCAAAAATATAGTCGTAACAATCAACAGCCTGAATAAAATTTTAATCTTCATTGTTTCCTCTATTTATCCGCCCGGAAAATATCTACCTATTCATATTAACCAATAACAAATAACCTGTCGATCAGGAAACAGGATATAGCCTAATCGCACCACAGCTGAGATCGGTTTCTTCCTCCTTGCTTGGCTCGATAGAGAGCCTTGTCAGCGATCTCATAAAGCCGCTGCGGTTCCCTGCCCGCCTTTGGATAACAGGCAACCCCGAACGACATGGTCACCTGGAGTGCCTCCCCTTGCCAATAGAGCGGCAGGGTCTCAACCTGACGGCGCAGACGCTCTGCGACCTCCATCGACCCAGCTTCGCTGCTGTCTTCCAGCAACACGACAAACTCTTCACCACCGACGCGGGCAGCTAGGTCACCGCTGCGAACAACCGTCTGCAACTGCCTGGCGACCTGCTTGAGCACCATATCGCCACAGCTGTGGCCGTAAACGTCGTTGATCCGCTTGAAATAATCGATATCGCAGATGATCAGACTGAACTCCCCGTCCCGTCTCAGGGCACGCTCATAGATTGCTGCAAAACCCCGCTCAAACGCCCTGCGATTGGCTATACCGGTCAGGGCATCGGTCAATGACATCCGGCTGATCTGCTCATTGGCCAGGGCAAGGTCAACCTTGATCGCCAGTTGTGATACGATCAAACCTATCAGATCACGATGATGACGATTGAAGCCCCCCTCCTTCCGAGTCGCGAGCAACATGACCCCGAGCACTTTCTTCGCATCCAGAACAAGGGGAAGAATCATCAGTGAGTGAAATTGATCGAAGCACTTTGTACCATTCACAACGCTGAAATGACCAGGATTGCCAAGCTGTTCAGGGACAACCCGGCGGTACTTTACCGCCTGACCGATCAGCGAATCCTCCAGTGGGTAAAACCCATCAACAAGCTCTTCACCAAGCGGCCCGTCCAGGTACTGAAAGCGGTGACCATCCGCCTCGACAAAGCTGAAGGCCAGCTGCTCGGCATCAACAATCAACCGGACCGCTTTGCCCGCCGCATCAAAGACACTGTGCAGATCATAAGCGGGAGTCAGTAGATGCAGACCGCTGAACGCCTGAAAAAGCGACTGCCGCTCGAACTCGACAGCGATCAGCTCCCGACACAGGCCGACCTGGTAAGCAATTTGATCCATGCTCAATGCGACCAGATGCTTTCCCGACTCATTAAGAGGCGAATTTGTATCGCGTTCGAGGCAGAGAATTGCTTTCTGGCCGTCCTGAGTACCGTACCAGTGCAGATCAAAACGTTGCGCGAAAAAAAAACCGGGACGATACTGCTGAGCATGATAAGGGATTGGAGGATGCCCCTGTCTATAGGGGGAAAGAGACAACTCAGAGCAGCTCTTCAGCGATCCGAGAACTCCAAGACCAGCGGCAAACACGCCCTGAGTCATAATCCTCTGATCACTGGCTGCAGCGTAAATCGCAAACTCGGTAGCCCCGGCAGATTCTAGGAGCAAAACGATTGTCGACGCGTCGAGAGAGGATTTCAGACCTTCCAGGGTCTGCAGCGTTTTTTTCTGCAGATTGACCAACAGTTCGCTGTCGGCCAGATTAGCCAGCATCCCCCGATCGTGCTCGGAGGCAAACGGCAGGAGCTGCTGTTCGCTTGGTCTGGCTGCCGATTTGTCTGAACCGGTCAGGGGACGTTTTGAAAAAAACCTGAACATAGGGTTCGAAGTTCTCACAATCACAATTTGGGGACATCAGAATCCGCCAGATAAAATAACAAAAAAAAAGCGGACCTTGAAGACCCACTTATCAGCTTAATCTAATTGTCACAGATATTTTTCTTTCGAACTCGGCAGCATCGATCTTAGATTCTCACGCATCAGCTTGGCGATAAACTTGACGCCGATCCCATATGAACAAGCGACTATACAATCCCGACATTCGATCACCCCAAATCAGGTTTTATCTAATAAAGAAATTGACTGTCGTCTATTTTTGAGCGGCGAATATGGTCTCCGAAACCAAGAAGGTCCTTCACTATGATTCCTCCATAACAGGTGTCGATCAATTTTTTATTTTTCAATTCACGCACCGCTTTTGTGACGGTGACTCTGGTTGTTCTTGTCATTCTGGCAAGATCATCATGTGAAAGAGGAATACATATATTACATTGAACGACGTTTTTCTTTATTGAGTATTCCGCAAGCAGATAAATCAGCTCCTCCACTCTGCTGTCAGCACTTAGGGTGCTTTCGCAGATTTGTCTGATCAATCCCCCAGTAACCCTGGACCATTCAACCAACAGTTCCTTTGCCAAGCCTGGCTCCTGCTCAATGTAGTCATTGAGCCGATCTGCATGAATCAAGCTTAATACGCATTCTTCCAGGGCTATGAATGAGCCAACTGCAGGATTATTTCCGAATATCGGTTGAAGTCCGAAGAGGTTCCCGTCTCCCAGAATTTCTAGCAACTCCAGAGTGCCATCTTCCCGCATATAGGTATATTCAACGAGGCCTTTGACAATAAAAAACAAAGAGCGAACCCTTTCTCCCTGCTCAACAATGACTGTCTTCTTGGGATACCGTTTGTGTTCGCTCATTTGAAACTTATTCTTCCAGCCTATCAACTGTGAAGGCTCGGAATTCAGTCTAAATCCTGGAAGGTGACTATCCAAAGCATATCCCTCCGTACACTTCGCTACAGGTTTTTTGAATCTATTGTCCTGCATTAACTATTCGAACGGATAAGTCGTATCCCGAAATGTCTTGAATTCACATTTCGGGATACGAAAGATTATACGCGTCACCTCAGGATATCGTCTATCTAATTTTCTTAAGAATCAGGCATCCTTGCTTGGAACTGTAAAAATAAGAGCTATCATTCCAATCAATGCAGGGATAGAGAAGGCAAGAAAATTAAAATACATCGGTACGCTCATAGCGAGTAGAAGCCCACCCATCATTGGCGCAACAACGGCCCCGCATCTGCCAACGCCAAAGGCAAAACCAACGGCAGTCGTGCGAACATTCATAGGGTAATTCACTGCGATATAATTGTTCAGCATTCCTTGTGCGCCAAAGATAGCCATGCCAGAAATAAACAATATGATGTAAAGGAAACCGATTGAAGGATTCAGGCCCAACAGCGCGAAAAAAATGGCCTCTACTAGAAAGAAGACAATCAGTGTCTTTTTGTACCCGATCTGGCTTGCAATCATACCACCAAAGATCACGCCAAAGACGGCTCCGACATTAAAGGTTAACAACAACTGCAAGCTCGAACCTAATTCATAGCCCTGCATTATCATCAGTTTCGGAAGCCAGGTCTGCATGCCGAAATTGCTATAGAAGTTCATGAACATGACCACCCAGAACAAAATGGTATTCAACGAATTCCTGTCTGCAAAAAGACTTGCAACCGGCGCTTTTTCTGATTTTGGAATAGTGCTGAAAAAAGTATCCTTGCCATTATATCGATACTGAGCATCCACCTTTTCAAGAATCCTGGCAATTTTTCCAGTTTGATTCTTCTTCAGCAAGTTATCAATTGCGTCCGGCAGAAAATAAACCATCAAAGCAACCAGGATAAGCTCAAGAAATGCGATCTGGAACATGAATCGCCAACCCAATTCTTGCAGGAACAGAATACCCATAAATGATGCCAGGACGGTACCAACAGGAAAGCCCACCGTTGACATGCTACACAACTTAACCCTGTGTTTTAATGGCGTATATTCTGTGATTTCGGAAACAACGTTTGGCACTACTCCAGCCAAACCCAGACCGGCGACAAAACGAAGAAAGGCAAACTGAGTAAAACCCGTCGAAAAACCAATTAGACCCGTAAGGATGCTGTAAACCAACATTGAGATGACAATCGTCTTCTTACGACCGATAACATCCGCAAGATAGCCAAATAAGAAAGAGCCAATAACAAGACCCGCTAGTCCCCAACTTGCCAGAGCACCGATCTGCACAGGGGAATAGCCCTCGTTCTTCATAAGAACCGGAACAATGACACCGAAAACATTTAAGTCATAACCGTCAAAAATGATCGCCAATGAACACAGTACGAAAATTCCCAGAAAAAACTTATTGAACTTGGATTCATCAATCTTCTCATGCACATTTATCTTGGACATAATTTTTGCTTTAGCAAGATTTCCACTAGACATATTTATACCCCATTGTCGCGCAAAGAATATTATTGGCCCAGTCACCATTGATTGAATTTTACGTTTACAGCCAACCTTCTCCCAATTGTCTTTAGAAATCGAACATCGATTGAACCACTTGCACGCCCCCCGGAACGGCTCCAGAGAGGAAACACTTCTTAATTCAGCTTAAATAGATCAATTGCATTTTGACGAGCAATCTTCTCCCTGTCGTTTTCACAAATCGGACATTGGTCGAACCATTCAGCTGCGTCCTGAATCGTTTCGAAGGGAAAATCCGTTGCAAACATAATTCGATCCGATCCAAATTCCATCATGGCATTCTGAAGAGAGTTTGTGTGGTATTGCCCACTAATTGTGTACCAGAAATTTTTCTGCATATACTCGGTAAGCGGGCGCTTTGCAGGAAGACCTCTGTCAGTCTTGCTGATCCTGTTTTCTGTCCTCCAGATACAAAAAGATAGGGTTTCCCCTAAATGTCCCAGAATAAATTTCAGGTTTGGATATTCATCCAGAATGCCGCTGCACATCAAACGTAGTGCATGTGTTGCGGTGTCAACACCGAATGCCCATGCAGCTCCCTCTAACCAGGGATGTCCGGTAAGATTTTGAATGTTACACGGCATAGGCTCACGGGGATGCAGATAAAACGGAACGTCAAGTTTTTCAACTTCCGCCCAGAATGGCCGATATGCCGGGTCATCATAATATCTGTAGCCACCTTGATCGTCCAATTGCGTAAAACTGTTCGCAAGAATTCCCACACATCCTAGCTCATTTACACAACGTTGCAGTTCTTCAATTGCCGCATCAGGGCTCTGCATTGGAAGCGCAGCGAAGCCAAGAAAACGCTCTGATTTTTTTTGTATGACATCCGCCATGATATCATTTGATTTTTTAGCTACTGTAATGGCTTTCTTTGGATCGGTAATGGCCTGAATTGCCGGTGAGTTCAGTGAAAGGATCATTTTTTCAATACCGTATTGATCCATTTCTTCCAGCCGGATGTTTGTGAAGCCGAGAATTTTTTCTGCAAATTTCGGCCATACATCCTTGTCAAAATAGACTTCAGAATCCCCGACCGTATCCTGGATTGCAAAATGCCCTTCTAAATCGATTTTTCCTCTCATCCTTAACCTCCTGAGAACAAGTTATGGCTTTCACAGCATATCCTTCGGTGAAAGGCCAGCCTCCCTGATTAACACAGTTGATCTTACTCAAAACGTTTTCAAAACTCTGTAAAGGGGAATACAATCTAGAAAAAATCAAGGAGCGTTCATTTGATGAGAAACCAGCAATCTCTTTGAGAAAAAATAGGAAGACAATACCAGGACATAAGACTTGTCCCCTTGGCATAGTGCAGGAGAACTTGCCTTCATTGCTAGAATAAAAAAAACAATCATGAACGCAAAAAAGCGGGCCTTTCAGCCCGCTTTTTTGCGTTCATGTCAATGAATATTACTTTTCCTTGGAACTCGGCAGCATCGACTTGAGATACTCGCGGTTCAGCTTGGCGATAAACTTGACGCTTATCCCTTTCGGGCAGGCAGCCTCACACTCGTAGTGGTTGGTACAGTTGCCGAAGCCTTCATCCAGCAGGGCCTGGGTCATCGCCTTGACCCGCTTACGGGCTTCCGGCTTGCCCTGAGGCAGGGCAGCCAACTGGGCAACCTTGGCACTGGTGAAAAGCATCGCTGAGCTGTTCGGACAGGCGGCGACACAGGCGCCACATCCGATACACTCGGCGGCGTCCATGGCGTAATCGGCAACCGGCTTGCCGATCAGCAGGGCGTTACCGTCAGCCACACCGCCGGTATGGCAGGAGGTGTAACCACCTGCCTGCATGATGACATCGAGCGCGCTGCGGTCGACAACCAGGTCCTTGATGATCGGAAATGCCCTGGCGCGCCACGGTTCGACAAAGATCTCATCGCCGTCCTTAAACTCGCGCATATGCAGCTGACAGACGGTGGTACGATCCTGATGACCATGGGGGCGACCGTTGATGACCTGGGAACACATACCGCAGATCCCCTCGCGACAGTCGTGGTCGAAGGCGATCGGATCCTTCCCTTCCTTGATCAGCTTGTCGTTCAGTTCGTCAAGCATCTCGAGAAAGGATTCATCTTCGCTGACTCCGGTGACCTCGTAGGTCTCCAGCTTCCCTTTATCCTGAGGCCCCTTCTGGCGCCATACATGTAATGTCAGGTTCATTATTTATAACTCCTCACAGCAAGCTTGACGTTGTCGAATTTGAGGGGCTCCTTGTGCAGCTCAGGCTCTTTGCCAACCCCTTTGTATTCCCAGGCGGCGACGTAACAGAAGTTCTCATCGTCACGCATCGCTTCGCCATCGTCGGTCTGGTGCTCTGTCCGGAAGTGTCCGCCACAAGACTCTTCGCGATGCAGGGCATCCTTGGTCATCATTTCGGCGAACTCGAGGAAGTCTGCCAGACGACCTGCGTTTTCAAGCTGCTGATTCAGCTCACCGGGGCCACCGGTGACATTGACATTATTCCAGAACTCGTCACGGATCTCAGGAATCCGCTTGAGTGCGTGCTTGAGGCTGGCATCACTACGCGCCATACCGACATCTTCCCACATGACGTGGCCAAGCTCGCGGTGCAGCTCACCAACGGTCTTCTTGCCCTTGATGCCGAGCATCTTGTCGATCTGCCCCTGAACCTCTTCGACAGATTCCTTGAAGGCGTCATGCTCGGTTGTGGTCTCGCCCGGCTTGATCGAAGCCAAGTAAGGAGCGATGGTGTATGGCAGAACGAAGTAACCGTCGGCCAGCCCCTGCATCAGTGCCGAGGCGCCGAGACGGTTGGCACCGTGAACCGAGAAGTTCGCTTCACCGATGACAAACAGGCCGGGAACATTGCTCATGCACTGGTAATCCACCCACAGTCCCCCCATAGAGTAGTGAGGAGCCGGATAGATACGCATCGGACGCTGGTAAGCGTTCTCTGCGGTGATCTTTTCATACATCTCGAACAGATTGCCGTAACGCTGGGCGATGGTATCCTCGCCGACACGGTCGATCGCCGACTTAAAATCGAGAAAGACGCCACGCTTGGTGTCGCCGACACCGCGGCCGTCATCGCACTGTTCCTTGGCGGCACGCGAAGCGATGTCACGTGGAGCCAGGTTACCGAAGGACGGATATTTACGCTCGAGGTAGTAGTCACGATCCTCGTCCGCAACCTCATTCGGATGCTTGCCGCAGTCCTCGGCCTTCTTCGGCACCCAGACGCGACCGTCGTTACGCAGCGACTCGGACATCAGGGTCAGCTTGGACTGTTTGTCACCGTGCTGTGGAATACAGGTCGGGTGAATCTGGGTGTAACATGGGTTGGCCATGTAGGCACCCTTCTTGGACGCCTTCCAGGCGGCGGTGACGCTACAACCCATCGCGTTGGTTGACAGGTAGAAGACGTTGACGAAACCACCGGTTGCCAGGACAACGGCATCACCCCAGTAGGATTCGATCTCGCCGGTGGTCAGGTTACGACAGGTGATCCCTTTGGCGACACCGTCAACAACGACCAGGTCGAGCATCTCACGACGGGCGAACATCTTGACCGTCTTGTTCTTGATCTGCCGCGACAGCGCCGAGTAAGCGCCGAGCAGCAGCTGTTGACCAGTCTGACCACGGGCATAGAAGGTCCGTGAAACCTGAGCACCACCGAAAGAACGGTTATCGAGGTAGCCGGCATAGTCACGGGCAAATGGAACACCCTGTGCGACACACTGGTCAATGATGTTGTTAGAGACCTGGGCCAAACGCCAGACATCGGCCTCTCGGGCACGGAAGTCACCACCCTTGACAGTATCGTAAAACAGACGGTAGACGCTGTCACCGTCGTTCGGATAGTTTTTGGCGGCGTTGATACCGCCCTGAGCGGCTATACTGTGGGCACGACGCGGGCTGTCCTGATAGCAGAATGCCTCAACGTTGTAGCCAAGTTCGCCCAGTGAGGCGGCTGCCGACGCACCGGCCAGGCCGGTACCTACGACAAGAATTTTGAATTTACGTTTATTCGCCGGGTTGACCAGCTTCATATCGAAACGATGTTTATCCCAGGAAGATTCAATCGGTCCTGTAGGTGCTTTGCCGTCAAGAATCACAATAAGCCCCCTATTTCACAAAATGAGCAAGAATGAAAACCGGAATGGCGATATAAGCCAGACCGTAAACAATAGCCAGAATCTTACCGATGACAGTCACTTTGTCCTGACTGCCGCCGGTACTCCAACCCAGAGTCTGAACCCAGCTGGATATTCCGTGGCTCAAATGCAGAAACAGGGCAATGATGGCGATGATATAGACAACTGCGATCGCCACCTTCTGGAAGCTGTAAACAACCATCGAGTAGACATCGAGATGGCCATCGATCAGTGGCAGATTCTTTGCTGAGATTTCAGGGTTGGTCACCTGAACGGTGAAATGCAGCAGATGGTAGATCAGGAAAACCAGGATAATTAATCCGGTGAAGACCATGGTCTTGGCTGAGAAGGTCGTCACCAGGTTCTTCTGAACGGCGTAGCTTTCAGGAGTTGCTGCACGATTCTCCAGGTAAAGCTGAACGCCGAAGGTAATGTGAACGGCAAACAGAACCAACATCACCAGGCGGAAAACCCAGACCAGCGGACCTAAGTCATGAAGGTGCTTCGCATAGGCATTGATCATATCAGCCCCAGCGAATACCGACAGATTGCCCAGCAGGTGGGCCGTGATAAACAGCACCAACAATACACCGGTGACTGCCATCAGAACCTTTCGTCCTACAGTACTTGTCAACAGATTCATAATACAATATCCCTCAAAAATGTGAACACAACCGGATCCGGCCAAGCATCCCAGGGCGGAACCGGCTACAGGCGAAAAACAATTTCACCTGTCTCTCCATCAAAACTGCGGATCACAACAAGTCACCCGCACTAGATTGCTGCTCTCGTGAAAAGTAGCCCCCGCACTTGACGCGTTGTCCCTAATCCACCAAAAGCACCCGCTTAACTTGGTTCAAGCAATAGCAAACTTGTATACTGTATACTAAACATTGGTAGATAAAAAAACAAAAAACTGTTTCCAGTGGAGCAAAAACAAACGCAATAAGTCTACCATAAGCAAATCGATCAGCCTGAAACTATGACGTTTCAGGCTGATTTTTATTTCAATGCTTCAATTTTTGCCAGACTCTGCTGCAGAATTGCGACCTTCTCCTTTGCCGCTTCAAGCTTGGCACGGTCCTTCTCAAGAACCTGCGGTGGCGCATTGGCGACAAATTTTTCGTTACTCAGCTTCTTGGCGAAGAAATCGACATCTTTTTGAACCTTGGCGATTTCCTTCTGCAGGCGCGACAGCTCTTCTTCAACATTGATCAACCCGGCCAACGGCAGCAGAACCTCCACATCACCCGCAACCTGGGTGGAAACCTGTTTTGGCCGCTCGATATTAACCCCGACTTCGAGATTCTCAACACGGGCCAGAGAATTGATGTAGATCTGCCCATTGCTCATCGATGCGACAATCTCTGCTGTCTTGCAGTCAAGCAGCACGTCGATCTTCTTACCGGGCGGGACCTCCAGCTCACCTCGGACGTTACGGATGGCCCGGATAACCTCCATAACCATATCCATCTCGGCAACGGCCCTTTCATCAGTCTGAACCAGTGCTCCTTGCGGATAGTCAGCCTGCATGATCGTCGCGAACGGGCGCTCACCAGGCAGAGCGTGCCAGATCTCTTCGGTGACAAACGGCATGATCGGATGGAGCATGCGCAGCAACCCTTCAAGAATGGTGTAGAGTACTGTCTGGGTCCGCTGGCGGGCCGTCTGGTCTTCACCGTAGAGGGCATCCTTGCTCAGCTCGACATACCAGTCACAGAATTCATGCCAGGTGAAAGAATAGAGAAGACCTGCAGCATCATTGAATTTATAATCATTCAGCGCCTTGTTGACCTCTGTAGCAGCAACGGCATAGCGTTCAAGAATCCAATGATCAGCCGCTGCCAGTTCAAAATCGCCGAGCTGCTGAGCTGCCGGATCGAAACCTTCCAGGTTCATCAGGGTGAAACGACTGGCGTTCCACAGCTTGTTGACAAAATTGCGGTAACCACCGATCCGCTCGGTCGACAGCTTGATATCACGGCCCATGGCCGCAAAAGCACAAAGGGTCAAACGGAAAGCATCGGCACCGTATTCGTCGATCACGGTCAGCGGATCAATGACGTTCCCCTTGCTCTTGCTCATCTTCTGCCCTTGGGCATCGCGTACCAGAGCATGGATATAGACTTCCCTGAAGGGTACCTCGTCCATAAACTTGATGCCCATCATCATCATGCGGGCAACCCAGAAGAACAGGATATCGAAACCTGTGACCAGGCAGCTGGTCGGATAGAATTTCTTCAGGGTCTCGGTCTGGTCTGGCCAGCCCATGGTCGAAAACGGCCAGAGCGCCGATGAAAACCAGGTATCTAGGACATCGGTCTCCTGCTGCAGACTCTTGCTGCCGCAGTGCTGGCAGTTGGAGACATCTTCACGGGCGACGCTGATTTCTCCGCAGTCATCACAGAACCAGGCAGGAATCCGGTGCCCCCACCAAATCTGGCGGCTGATACACCAGTCCTGAATGTTGTACATCCACTCGTAGTAGGTCTTTTCCCATTGGGCGGGCAGGATCTTGGTCGTGCCCCCCTCAACCGCCCTGATTGCTTCGGCGGCCAGCGGCTTGACAGCGACGTACCATTGTTTGCTCATGTAGGGCTCGATGATTGTCTTGCAGCGGTAGCATTCACCGACAGCATTAGCGTAATCATCGATTTTATCCAGCAGCCCCTGGGCTTCCAGGTCAGCGACCACCTTTTTACGTGCTTCATAGCGTTCAAGACCGGCATAGGCTCCGCCGTTCTCATTGATAACACCCGACTCGTCTAGAACATTAATGAATTCCAGCTCATGACGCTTACCGATTTCAAAGTCATTGAAATCGTGCGCCGGGGTGATCTTGACTGCACCACTGCCAAACTCCTTGTCCACATAATCATCGGCGATGATCGGGATTTCACGGCCGGTCAACGGCAATAGAATCGTCTTGCCGATCAGATCCTGATAGCGCTCATCTTCGGGATTAACGGCAACGGCGGTATCACCGAGCATAGTCTCGGGACGGGTTGTGGCAACTACCAGACAGCGGTCGCTTCCCTTGACCGGATAGCGCAGATGCCAGAGGTTGCCCTTCTTGTCATCATGCTCGACTTCGAGGTCTGAAAGTGCGGTATGACAGCGCGGACACCAGTTGATCAGACGATTGTCCCGGTAGATCAGCCCATCCTCGTAGAGGCGGACAAAAACTTCACGAACTGCCTTCGACAGCCCTTCGTCCATGGTAAAGCGCTCGCGTTCCCAGTCACAGGAGGCGCCAAGGCGTTTGAGTTGATTGATGATCTGTCCGCCGGATTCCTCTCTCCAACGCCAGACCCGCTCGATAAAAGCATCGCGACCGACGTCATGACGATCCTGTCCTTCAGCCGCGAGCTGCTTTTCTACAACATTCTGAGTCGCGATTCCGGCATGGTCTGTTCCAGGCATCCACAGAACTTCATGGCCCGTCATACGCTTCCAGCGACAGAGGATATCCTGCAGGGTATTGTTCAGGGCATGGCCCATATGCAGGACACCGGTGACGTTAGGCGGTGGGATAACGATGGAATAATGAGGCTTTGACGACTTCTCATCGGCGTGAAAATCGCCACGCTCTTCCCATACGGAAAACCATTTCTGTTCAACCTGGGCGGGCTCATAACCTTTAGACAGTTCTGTGCTCATGACGTTTTGATCCTTTTTTGCTACTGGAACTCACTGAATTTAAGATGGGATTTGATCTGCGGACAATAAAGGGGGGAGGCGCGGAAGTCAAGTCTTCCATACCTCCCCCCTGATTCACGACAGAGTGGCAAGTGCTTTATGAGAGATAAATATTATTCCTGCCCCTCGGTGATCTTACGGATCTCCTCCTTAATCATAACCTCGGCAAGATCCGGGACGATTTCCCAGGCCATCTTCTCAAGCATCTCCTGGGCCAGTCTTTCAATCAGCGGCCCGGCGACTTTGGCAACCACCTCTTTAAGATCATCCTCGGAAAGTTCGTGCAGCTGCTGTTCAACCTGCTCCAGTGAAGCACCTTCAACAAGCGGTTCCGAGACGGCTTCAGCTGGTTCGCTTGCCTCCTCATCAGCTATCTCAGAGTCGGCGTCAGAAGACTTCTGGTACTTTACCCCTCTGAACATATAGGTCGATGCATCAGTAACCTGCTCCTCCGGCTCGTCGTTCAGTGAAGCAAACGACATTTCCACATCTTCTGCCTGTTCGGCAGATTGCTTAGCTGGCTGGGCCTCTTCGGCGCCGGATTCGTCATCTTCATCCTCAGAGGCATCGAAATAGAAGCTGATATCCTCAGAACTCAGTTCTTCCTCATCCTCTTCCTCATCTTCTTCCGAGGCATCAAAGTAGAAACCTAGATCGTCAACTTCCTCTTCGACATCTTCATCAGCTTCTTCTTCAACTTCAGCCGAATCAAAGAAGAAACCAGCAGTCTCAGTCTCAGTTTCAGGTTCTGCCTCCAGTTCCTCGACTTCTGCATCGAAGAAGAATTCAGACTCAGCGTCAACCTCTCCTGCGTCCTCAGCTTCCTCGACCTCTTCTTCCTTAGCGGTGTCAAAAACAAAACCACCTTCTTCCGCAGCTTCTGTTACTGCCTCAGCAGTAACAGAAGCTGCTTCATCAAGATCTACAGGCTCTGCAACCCCTTCCTCATCAAGGATGAAATCTTCTTCGTCAGCTTCGTCGTCATCGACTGCAGCAACAACCTCTTCAGCGCTGACAATATCCTCCTCACTCAGATCGTAGACAACCTCTTCCTGTTCTTCAGGCTCGACAACCTCATCAGCCGCAAGGTCAGCGACAGAAGCAGGCACCACAGGCTCTTCAGCGGCAGACTCAAAAAACTCTTCTTCAAGTTCAGATACAGACTCAACAACTGCTTCTTCGGCCATATCGAGAAGCTCTTCATCATCGCCAGTTTCGCTGACTTCTGCGACGACATCTGTCAGCTCCAGAGGTTCCTCCTCAATAGCATCTTCAGCAAGTTCGAACACGGACTCAGGCTCTTCGGCCATCACTTCCTGTTCTTCTGCAATCTCGTCCAGCTCAAATGGCTCATCAACCTCCAGTTCATCAACCAGCTCAACGACCTCTTCAGCCCCGGCCTCAAACTCCGGCAGTTCTTCAACGTCTTCAGTCAGCTCTAAAGGTTCATCAATAAGACTTTCATCCGCGAGATCGACCACTGTTTCCGGCTCTGTCTCTGGCAATTCTTCGGCAATGGCCGACAACTCAACAGGAGCGGCATCTGTCTCGACAGAAGACAGGTCAACGACAGCTTCCGGCTCATCCTCGACCTCAGGCAACTCTTCCGCCATATCGGTCAACTCCAGAGCTTCGGCAAAGGTGTCTTCCGCTGCCAGACTGGCCGGCTCAGAAGCCTCTTCCATAGCAGGTTCATCAATGGTCTCAACGACATTTGACTCATCGGACAGTGCATCAACGAGTTCGGAATCAAGGTCATGAAGCTCCTCGTCCTCCTCATCAAAGGCTGAGAAATCGACGGAACCAGACTCCTCGCCAGTGGGTTCAGCCAGCTCGGCGACCGACTCTTCGGCAAAATCGTCACTTCCAGCCAAGTCCTCTTCTTCAAAGGAGACTGCATCCCAGATATCATCGGCTGCATCGTCAGCGGAAGGCGCGCTGTCAGCAAGATCGATGACCCCCATGTCGAATTCAGGAATAGCGGCCTCCCCTACAGAGGAATCCTCTTCATCGGTCACCGGAACACTGACGACCGGCGTGTCAATCTCACTCGCCACGAGTCGCAGCGGCTCAGCATCCATAAGCTGGGCAACTTTGTCAAGCAGCGCCTGGGATTCAAAAGGTTTAGTCAGCCATCCGTCGGCACAGACATCCTGTGCCTTTTCTTCGTCAAACTCATCAAAGGCACCAGGCAGCAGCAGAACCGATGTTCTGGCCAGAGAAGGTTCGCTCTTGATGGCCTGACACAGCTCAAAACCATCCTTCCCGGGCATGGAGATATCAGCAATAACCATATCAGGAACTTCTCTCATCGCCATGGACAGAGCAGTCTCACCATCATCTGCTATCGATAACTGGTAATCTTCGTTCGCGAAGATAATACCGACGACCTTCTGGATTGTGATGCTATCATCGGCCAACAGCAGTTTTTTCATGTTTAATGTCTCCTTAGCCCTGCGGCACCATGCGGGAACCATAACGTTCAGCCATAGCCATGGCTAAACAATCAACATTCAATATAGAATACACAAAATCCTGAAACCTGTATCTGCCGACAACCCAAGGGGCGTCATCGGTCTCTCGCGGCACACACTCTCCCTTGGCAGTAATCCGTCCCGGGACATCAGAGGGTAACGCAAGCAAGCCGTACTCTGAATCGATAATGACAAAATAACAATCGGCACCTGCACAATGCCATTTTTCGCTGTTTTCGGGTTCGGTGACCGGTACAACCCTGTCAGCCATGACCAAAACAGGCAGACAGTCCTCTCCACCCAGAGGCAACCGGTATATCGTGCCCCCCTGCAGAATCTTGCTCATCGACTCCAGAGGAACGGCATAAGTCGACTCTTCATTGTGAAAAAGACCAAACCTGTTCATATCGGCTTCACATTCATTCCATAAAAATGTTCCGCCTCAAATACAATCAACGGCTCGCTGCCGGACAGTTTGACTTGAGAATACAGCCCCTTGACCTTGTGGTTCAGCCAGGATGGCAGCATACAGTCTTTGAGAGCCTGGGCTACCGCCAGCTCTTCCACGGAATCTGCCAGCAACGCCCAGTTGCCCTCGGAGCCCTGAAGTACGATTATTTTCCTGTCGGAACGCGGCACCGGACTATCGATGCCCAGACGCAGCATTGGATCAACAACAGGAATCAAGGTGTGACGAAAGTTCAAGGCAGCAACGATGCCGTAATCTGAATCGGTCCGCTCAAAATCCAGCCTCTCGGCAATCTGATCGACAACCTCGACGACCCCCCCCAGTGACAGAACAAAACCGACCCCCCCGAGCCGGAAAATCAACAGTCTGTTGCGTGACTCCACTATCGGCCCCTCAGCAAGGATTTAAAACCTTGTGTTTTCTCAAGAAAACTGCCGAAAAACTAGCACAAAGATTAGAAACTGTCAAGCTACTATAAAGAAACTCCAATAAATCTTTACCCATCATTAATGCTTTCGTAAAAAAAAAGCAATGCTCGCTGGCAAAGCAATATATAGCATCTGCAAGTCGAATAATTATCGTGTAATGATGATCACTTACCTGCATCGACCTAGCTATTGACTCTTATTTTTACAACACACCATCAAAGACTTTTCCATGGCTCAGGTAAAAATAGCTTTTTATACAGGGTCAAAGCAAACCTGTCGGTCATGCCAGCGATAAAATCGACGACCGATACTTCGAGTGGATCATCAGCAAAGCGTCGTCCGCCAGAAGCAATAAACGCCGGTTCATTCTCAACAAAATACCGATAGAGACTTTCAAGCAGATGGGAAGCCTTGTTGAACTCGAGCTGAACACAGGGCGCCTGATAGACATTATCGAAAAGCCAGGCACGCAACTCACGGATCGCTTCATCCATTTCGGAGGAAAGTCGAATCTGCTCACAACCACTGGCCAGGGTTTCACGCAGAAGATCCTTGACCATCCGGTCGATACGCGAGGAATGCCGCCCTCCCATCACAGATACGACAGCGTCCGGAACATCCTGCGCAGTAATAACATGACCACGAATTGCATCATCAAGATCATGGCTGACATAAGCAATAATATCAGCCAGACGCACCACCTGTCCCTCCAGGGTTATGGCACAGGAATCGCTTGATGGTGTCAGCAGACCACCCTGCCCCTTTGAGTGCTTTCTTATCCCGTCACGAACCTCATAGGTCAGATTCAATCCCTGCCCATCCTTTTCTAGCAGATCAACAACCCTCAGACTCTGCCGGACATGTTGAAAACCTCCAACGACCAACCTATTCAGGACCCGCTCACCGGCATGGCCAAACGGGGTATGCCCAAGATCGTGCCCCAACGCAATAGCCTCGGTAAGATCTTCGTTGAGCCTGAGAGCCCTTGATATAGTTCTTGCCACCTGTGAAACTTCAAGAGTATGAGTCAGGCGCGTTCGATAATGATCACCTTCAGGAGATAAGAAGACCTGGGTCTTGTATTTCAGACGCCGAAACGCCTTACTATGCAGAATCCTGTCACGATCATGCTGAAACAGCGTTCTGATAGAACACTCCTTGCCTGGGTTCATACGTCCCCTGCTCTGCAAACTGCAACAGGCTTTCTCAAAGAGCGTCCGAACCTCTAATTCTTCAAGTGTCCTTCTAATCTCCATACAGTATCCCCAAGAAATAACGAGACCAAAAAAACCGCTTGTTATTTCAACACGATATATTTAAAAAAACAACTCAAGCCAGCAACAACTAGACTATTCCATTCAATCGTTTTTTTCTTGCCTGCCAGTAAATAATATATTAAACGTACGTCCTTATTTGAATTAGCGAGGGGGATAAGCTAATCTTTGTTTTATCACTCTAACTAAACAGGAGGATACTATTTATGGCAACAATCATGGAAATGGCAGCAGAAATTATTGCCGCCCATGCTTCAACAACACCAATGTCCAAAGAAGAGCTGATTACTGAACTGAATGAAATTCATCAGGCCCTTTCTTCTCTGGAAAAAGGTGAAGCAGTAGAAGTTCCATCCCCCGAAGAAGAATCTGCTCCAGCCATCAGTAGAAAAAAAGCTTTTGGCAAAGACAAAATCTACTGCATGATCTGTGGCAAAGGTTTTAAAACTCTCTCACGTCACCTCAAAACTGCCCATGACATGAGTGCGTCGGAGTATCGCAAGCAGTTTGATATTCCACGCAGCCAGTCTCTCGCCGCCAAAAACTACTCAGAGAGCCGCCGCCAGATGGCTGTTGATCGTGGCCTGGCTGACAACCTCGCCAAAGCCCGCGCTGCCCGCGGCAAAAAATAAGACGCACAGCAACAAAAAAAAGGCGACCCGGATCTGGTCGCCTTTTTTATACAGCTGACTATTCCAATGTAAATGGAATGGCCATGAGTTCATGCTGATCCTGATCAACAATCACGACACGCCACTCACCATTCCAATTGGGCAAAACCCGCTTCGACGAATAAGTCCTCCAATCCCTGGACCTGACCGGCAAAGTAACTCTGGCCATTTCATGATCCTGGTAATACCAGACATGCGTCACTTCAGTATCGTCAGTCGCCCCGACAACACGCGTAAAACAATACAGCTTGCCGTAATCGGCAGGAAACGATTCAATTTCATCGACCGGTTGCTGATTTACCACAGCGGTCGTAATGACCCCTTTAGCAACGTCAAGATCCATGGCCAGAACTGACGAACAGGTCAGGCTCAGACAAAATGCAACAAATAATCGGATTATCATTTTTGTCTCTCCATAAAAGAAAGGACGTTCATATTCGCCGGGACTGGCAAAGCTATACAACCAGATTCAGAAAACTGTCTCCGGTATCTGAAAAAACACCAAAAATATCCGCGACAGTAGCCGCAACATCGGCAAAGGAACCACGAACACCTAGACAACATTCGGCTGCCAGGCCATGATGATAAACTAGCAGCGGAACATATTCACGAGTATGATCCGTCCCACCGACGTCCGGATCACAGCCATGATCTGCACTGATAATCAGCAGATCTTCAGCCGTCATATCCTGCAGCAACTGGGGCAGCCAGGCATCAAACTCTTCCAACGCCTGGGCAAACCCCTGACTGTCGAGTCGATGTCCGTAAAGCATATCAAAATCGATGAGATTCGTCATAACGAGGCCGGATTTATATTGTTCCAGAGCGCCCAGTGTCTTGCTCATGCCGTCGGCATTTCCGCTGCTAGCCAGCGTCACGGACAGCCCTTCCCCCGCAAATAGATCGTGAATTTTCCCTATTCCGCAGGTCGTGACACCTAGCTCATTCAAACGCTTCAGCAACGTCGGCTTAGCTGGTTTTTGCGAAAAATCATGACGCCTGCCGGTTCGATAAAAATTATCATAACGATCCCCCAGGAACGGTCGGGCGATGACCCTGCAGACATTGAAGGGGCGCAACATGTCAAAGGTCGCCTGACACAAAGCGTAGAGCTGTTCGGGAGGAAGGATCTCTTCATGGGCAGCAATCTGAAAAACCGAATCGATACTGGTATAGACGATAGGCCTGCCGGTGCACAGATGCTCCTCACCAAACAGTTCCAGGATATCAGTGCCACTGGAACGGACATTCCCTAACGGACGACATCCCGCCAGCAGAGAAAAAGCATCTACAATCTCGTCAGGAAAGCCATCGGGAAACACGGAGAAGGGTTGATCAAGCTGAACGCCTGCCAGCTCCCAGTGTCCCGTTACGGAATCCTTGCCGGCACTAGCCTCAGCCATCTTCCCCCAGCAACCACGGACAAGAGGCGGAACCCCGACGCCCAGAATCTCAGCAATCCTCCCGAGTCCTAGCAATTCAAGCGTCGGCACACTGAGCCCGCCGGCATGTCCTGCAACATGCTGCAAGGTTGCCGCACCACAGTCGCCATACAGATCTGCATCAGGGGCCTCACCAACACCGACGCCATCGAGAACAATAAGAACAACCCTGCGAAACTGCTGGATCCGGTCAGCGACCACCAAGGCTCCACTCCTGCATGATCTTGGCACTGGAGCTGCAACCGATTCTGTCAACCCCTGCAGCAATAAAAGCAAGGACGTCCTCCAGGCTTCGTATCCCGCCGGCCGCCTTGACCTTGATCCTCCCGGCTGACCAGCTGACCAGGTCCTTGACGTCCTCAAGCTTTGCTCCTGAAGGCCCGAAACCGGTCGATGTTTTGACATAGGCTGCGCCTGCGGCAACGACCAGCTCTGTGGCCCGTTCCATCTGCTGACGGGACAGATAACAACATTCAATGATAACCTTGACGGGCACGGCACCGGCCATCGCAACCAGTTGAGCAATTTCATCGCTGACGTATTGCTCATCCCCCTGCAGCAAGCGACCGATGGAAATGACCATATCCAGCTCGTCGGCGCCGGCCTCGAGCAATTGCTCAGCCTCGCGCAGTTTACTCTCAGGCATGTTGTAACCGCAGGGAAAACCAACCACGCTACAGACCTGGACCTCAGAGCCGTAGAGCTGGCGGGATGCTAACGGGACAAAATCTGGAGGGATGCATACGGCAGGAAAGGCGTACTCGACGGCTTCTTCGCAGAGCTGAACGATCTGTCCAGAAGTCGCCGTCGGCGCCAGCAGGGTATGATCAAAATAAGCGGCAGGATTGAGCATAGGGCAGCTGATCAGGTTCGGTAATCGGCGTTAATCTTGACGTATTCGTAACCCAGATCCGAGGTGTAGTAGCTCCAGACTGAGCGGCCCAGCCCCAGATCGATATGTACTGTAAATTCCGGTTGTGTGAGAACTGCAGTTGCCGCTGTCTCATCGAGATTCGCAACGGCCATACCGTCCCGGGCGACAGCAACATCCTCAAAGCTGATTGCAATTCTGTCAGGATTGATGTCAGCACCGGAATATCCAGCTGCTGCAATGATCCTTCCCCAGTTGGCATCCTCGCCAAAGAATGCGGTTTTGACCAGCGATGAGGTCGCGACCGAACAGGACACCTGACGGGCTTCACTCTCTGATCGCGCGCCACTGACCCTGATTTCCACCAACTTGGTTGCCCCTTCACCATCCTGGACGATCATCTTGGCCAGATCGAGAAGAACCTGGAGCAGTTCCTCGGCAAAACTCTCGGCTTCGGCGCTGCCGGCCACAATCTGTTGATTGCCGGCCGCACCGTTGGCAAGCACCAGGACCATGTCGTTGGTCGAGGTATCACGGTCGACGGTGATCGAATTGAAGGATCTATTCACGGCCTCCTTGAGGGTAGCCTGCAGGAAAGACTGTTCGACATTGGCATCAGTCATGACGAAACCGAGCATGGTCGCCATATTCGGATGAATCATCCCAGCGCCCTTGGCAAGCCCCAGGATCCGGTAGGGATGCCCTTCACCCTCAACAGCTGAAACCTTGACAAAGGCATCTGTTGTCCGAATCGCTTCGGCAACAGTCAGAGCCGCGTCCGGTGCAAGAGAATCGACCAACTTGGACAGGTGCTGCTGGAACGGAGCAAGCGGCAACTGCACCCCAATGACTCCTGTCGAGGCGAGGGCAATCTCATTACGTTCGATTCTCATAAGCTCTGCCAGCAACTGAGCCGTCTGTTCGGCAGAAGCCAGTCCCTGATCACCGGTACAGGCGTTGGCGTTGCCGCTATTGACCAGAACGGCACGGCAGCGACCACCCTGCACAACCGGGCGGGTCAACTGAACCGGAGCAGCAACAACCTTATTCTGAGTAAAGACACCTGCGCAGGTTGCTACAGGATCGGAGACAATCAGTCCAAGATCCAGAACTCCTGGCTTTTTCTTGATACCACTGGCCAGGCCAGCAAAACGAAACCCTTTCGGGACTGCAGACAACCCCATCGATTAACCTCTTAATCTATTAAACGTTTGTTCTGTTGGAAGCATCAGGCCGAAACAGGTTCCCTCGCCTTCGATCTCTTCCAGAAACACATCTCCCTGCATCCGGTCAATAACCACCTTGACCAGCGACAGCCCGATACCGACACCATGCGGTTTTTCCGTATCGATGTCACCAAGCTGAGTGTAGGAGCTAAAAATCGTGTCCTGCGCATCAATCGGGACGGTCTGCCCCTGATTAAAGATGCGCAGATAGACATACTCGAGACCATCATCGATTCGAGTTCTGGCCACAACGCGAATGTGACCGCCATCATGATTGAACTTGATCGCGTTATCAACCAGACAATTGAAGACCAGACTGAATTTTTCCTGATCCCCATAAACCTCGGGAAGGTCATCGGCAATGTCCAGCTCGGTCGACAGTTTACGGGCCTGAATCTGCTTGTTGAAATGCTGAAAAGCATCGGCTATCGGCCAGGGCACACCAAACGACTTCCAGCGCCAGACCTCGCGTTCCGATTCGATGGAGAAGAGTCGCAACATCCCGGTAATCAGCCGTTCCAGACGCACACCTTCCCCCCTGACCTCTTCGAGATTGTCCTTGATCTCCTCGTCGGACATCTTCTCATAAAAGGTGAGCGACAGATCTACGTAACCCATAATTGAAGTCAGCGGTGTCTTCAGCTCATGCGAAAGGTTGCAGACCAGGCGGGTTCGCGCCCTGTGCATGCGCACCAGATCCTCGTTGGTCTTTTCGAGCACCTTAGCCTGATGCAGCAAGTTATTGACCAGCTTGAAGTTCTCCATTGCCAGAGCGACCTGGTTGGCAATCGCTTCGAGCAGGTGCTGATCTTCAAGATCGAAAGGCTCGCCCGACTTCTTGTTGTTGACATTGATGACGCCAACCAGTTCTTCACGCACATAGATCGGAACAGACAGAAGCGACTGGTTCTTATAGCGCTGAGCACCATGAAACGACTTGAAGCGACCATCCTGCTCGATATTGGAGACCAGGATCGATTCACCTGTGGCCAGCACGTGACCGGAGATCCCTTCCCCCGGAGCGACTCGGACCGTCTGGGCTATCTCACGAGCCAGTCCGTTTGCCGCCTTGATGTGCAGCATTCCGTCGTCCTCAATCAGCATCAGAGAGGCGACCTCAACACCGGCGGAAAGCGCAATCGAGTCGACGATCTCATCGAACAACTGCTGCAGGTCGTTACCGGAGCTGGCCGTTTCCCCGACCTTACGCAACAGGATCAGATCGGCCATCCGGCGTCTCGCCTCAACCCGCGCACGCCCCTGCTGCACTATCTGATAGTAGGCATTCAACCCCTGCTCGGCAGCCGTCAGAACCTCTTCCTGGGAAAAAGGCTTGACCAGATAATCGTATGCCTTCTCCCGCAGAACCTCGCGAGCGACATTGAAATTCTGCTGGCCGGAAATCATCACGACCTGAATTTCCGCGGTGTGCTGTTTGATCAGGCGCAGCACCTCGACACCATTCATGTCAGGCAGAGAGACATCGCAGAAAACCAGCGCGACATTCTCGCGATCCAGCACCTGCAGAACCCCTTCACCAGCCTCGAGGCGCAGAATCGGATATTCGAGAGGTTCAAGAATATCCTCAAGCAGGTCGAGAATAAGCGGTACGTCGTCAATCAGCAGTATCGATGGTTTAACGTTTTGAACCTCTGCCCCCATAGTCTCCCCAAGACAAATAAGAATAAGAGATTATTTTCCGCAGCACTTTTTATATTTCTGACCGCTGCCGCAGGGGCATGGATCATTGCGACCGACCTTATCCTCTTCCCGGACCGAAGGCTTGTGCCCCTCGTCACCGCCAGCCTGGTTGAGGATCACCTTCTGTTTGCGCTGCTGAGCCTCCATCCGCTCGACATCCTCCTCCCTGGCCAACTGGATACGGAAGATCTTGAGCAGGACTTCTTCACGAACACGGCCCATCATCTGCATGAAGAGCCCGTAGGCTTCCTTCTTGTATTCCTCTTTAGGGTTCTTCTGACCGTAACCGCGCAGGCCGATCCCCTCCTTGAGGTGATCGATCGACAGCAGGTGATCCTTCCACTGGGAATCGATGGTCTGCAGCAGCAAGATACGCATCAGATGCTGCATGACCGGAGCGGAGAATTCCTGTTCCTTTTCACGCAGCCGATCCAGAGCCTGCTGCTTCAGCCCGCTCTCTAACTCATCGCGGCCAATCTTGTCGGACAGCTGCGGCACAAGATTGAATTGACGGAGATAATCCTCACCGAGACGTGGCAGATCCCACTGGGAAGAGGCTTTTTCCGGACAGAAGGTGGAAACCATATCCTCAATGGCCTCCTCTACGATCCCTTCATAGGTCTCAAACATCTGCTCGCCGGCAAGCACTTCACGACGCTGAGAATAGATGACCTCTCGCTGTTTGTTCATGACATCGTCATATTCAATCAGGTGCTTACGAATATCAAAGTTATGCCCCTCGACCTTCTTCTGGGCATTTTCGATCGCCCTACTGATGATGCCGTGCTCAATCGGCTCTCCTTCAGGAATTTTAAGCTTTTCCATAACAAAGGCAACCCGTTGGGAACCGAAAATCCTCAGCAGGTCATCTTCCAGGCTTAAGAAGAAACGGCTGCGCCCCGGATCGCCCTGACGACCGGCACGACCACGCAGCTGGTTATCTATCCGCCGCGACTCATGCCGTTCGGTGCCCAGAATATAGAGACCGCCGGCGTCGAGAACCTCCTGCTTTTCCTGTTTGCACTGAGCGATATATTTCGCCAGCAGTTCCTGATAGCGTTCTTCCGGGTTTTCGCTGGTAGCGGATTCGGCCTGGGCCATCATCTCCGCATTGCCACCCAACACGATATCGGTACCCCGACCCGCCATATTGGTGGCGATGGTGACGGCCCCTTTGCGCCCAGCCTGAGCGACAATATAGGCCTCACGCTCATGCTGCTTGGCGTTGAGAACATTGTGTGGCACGCCCCGTTTCTTAAGCAGTACGGACAAAACTTCCGATTTTTCGATACTGATAGTCCCGACCAGAACCGGCTGCCCCTGCTTGTAGCATTCGGCGATATCTTCGATAGCAGCGAGAAATTTCTCTTTCTCGGTCTTGTAGATGACATCGGACTTGTCATCGCGCAACAGCGGCTTGTTGGTCGGAATAACAACGACATCGAGATGATAGATCTCACGGAACTCGGTGACTTCCGTTTCTGCCGTACCGGTCATGCCGCCCAGCTTACTGTACATGCGGAAATAGTTCTGGAAGGTGATGGTTGCCAGAGTCTGGTTCTCGCTGGCGATCTTCACCCCTTCCTTGGCCTCGACCGCCTGGTGCAGACCATCACTCCAGCGCCGGCCCGGCATCAGACGGCCAGTGAATTCATCAACAATCTGAACCTCGCCGTCCTTGACAACGTAATCGACGTCCTTGCGGAACAGGGCATGCGCCTTGAGAGACTGGTTGACGTGGTGCAACACCTCGATGTTCTGCGGCTCATAGAGGTTATCGATGCCGAGCAGCTTCTCAACCTTGGTCACACCCTCTTCGGTCAGAGCTGCCGATTTTGCCTTCTCATCGACGGTATAATCACCGCTATGATGCTTGACGGTCTGGCCGATCTTGCCATCGCGTTCTTCAATGATCTCCCCCTTGACCAGGCGCGGGATAATCTTATCGACCATATAATAGAGATCGCTTGACGCTTCGCTCGGACCCGAAATAATCAGTGGAGTCCGGGCCTCGTCGATCAGAATCGAATCGACCTCATCGACAATGGCAAAATTCAGTTCGCGCTGAACATACTCCTCAAGATCGAACTTCATGTTGTCACGCAGGTAATCGAAGCCGAACTCGTTATTGGTTCCGTAGGTAATATCAGCGGCGTAGGCGAGCTTACGCTGGGCATCGGTCAGGCCATGGACGATACAGTCGACCGTCAGTCCCATATACCGGTAGACATTACCCATCCAGTCGGCATCACGCTTGGCCAGGTAATCGTTGACGGTGACGACATGAACGCCCTTGCCGGACAGGGCATTCAGATAGATCGGCAGGGTCGCCATCAAGGTCTTCCCCTCACCGGTCTTCATCTCGGCGATCTTGCCGGAATGCAGGACTATACCGCCGATCAACTGGACGTCAAAATGACGCATGCCCAGTACCCGCCTGGCTGCCTCACGGACTGAGGCAAAAGCCTCAGGCAATAACTGATCGAGGGTTTCACCGGCTGACAGGCGCTGACGGAATTCTACGGTTTTGTTCTGAAGCTGCTCATCGCTCAATGCTTCAAAATCTGGTTCGAGAGAATTGATTCGATCGACAACAGGCTGGATTTTTTTCAAGTCACGACTGTTCTTGGTACCAAAAATCTTTTTCGACACATATCCGATCATTACGCATAACTCCAAAGGCGTCCCTCTAGACGGCGCCTGATAACAAATTCTCGCATTATTAACGAATGAATAATGCCGGGCATAGTAGCACACCCGGCAGAGGCCAACAAGCAATAAACAGGCTGAAAAACCCCTGTTTTTCTGGCCTTGAAGACGCTTACACAGATTTAATAAGGGAAGAAAAAGCGAAGAGTTAGGATTGTGTCAGGAAACAGTTCATAACACCGGCATTCAGAGAAGGACGACTGACCGAGGTAGTGTTCAGAGGGTCTTTCTGGGATCGATCGGCACCCCGTTCAGAAGCAGCTCGTAATGCAGGTGAGAACCTGTCGAACGGCCGGTATTGCCGACCTTGGCGATCATATCACCGCGTTTGATACGCTGACCGCTCCGAACCAGGATCTTTGAATTGTGAGCAAAAATCGTTCGGTAGCCATAACCATGATCGACCTGGATCGTCTTGCCGTAGCTGGGGGAATAAGCCACCATGGAGACCACACCATCGGCTGTCGCATAGACCGGAGTTCCGGTATTCGCAGCGATATCAAGACCCTCATGTATCGTCCGCAGGCCGGTAATCGGTGACTTCCGCATGCCAAAATAGGAGGTGATCCAGCCCCGAGTTGGCCAGCCCTTGGGCGTAGCCCTGCTGATCGACACCTGATCATTGAGCAGATTACGGATCTCTTCCTGGCTCTGGCGGCGCAGATTCAGCATCTCCTGCAGACTATTGATCTGCACCTGCAGATCATCGACTTCAAGCTCTTCACCGGGAAGGCCACCGATGGCAACCGGAATCTCCTGTGGCTCAACATCGATGCTGGCCAACTGACGGACCCGGGCCTCGGATGTTGCCAGGGCGTTCAACTCATAATTGATATTCTCGTAATCAACCACCAAACGCTGCAGCTGCTGGCGCTGATGGTTATTCTCCAGACGCAACAGGAGAAGCTCCTGGCGATCCACACGCTCCGAATAATATCCCCAGGCAAACAAGGCTCCGACCCCTGCCAGAATCAGCCAGGAGGCGGCAACAACATAGATCAGCCGACCGCTCAACTTCCAGCGACGAACCTTGTTACTCCCTTCAGGGATCAATATCAGAGAAAAACGATTGGTCAAACCAGGCCTCTTGTAATGGTTTTCATTTCCAGCGACGTCTAAGTATCACAGATATCGAGAAAAAAACAATCAGTATGTTCTTTCAAACAAAATTAGACGATCCTAACACGATTATTGGCTCATTCCAATAAGTTTATCGCCAGGGCATATTCGTCGCAGTCAGGAAACTTGACACAGTTGATACAGTCCCCCCAGACCTTCTGCGGCAGTTCGGACTTCTCAATGTCCGAAAAACCGAGTTTCCTAAAGAATTCAGGCTGATAGGTCAGAGCAAAGACCCTTTTCAGACCAAGGTCCCGAGCCTCGATCAGGCACTGTTCAACAAGCAGGCGACCAATTCCCCGCCCCTGCTGATCAGAACTGACCGCCAGCGAGCGGACTTCGGCCAGGTCTTCCCAACAGATTGCCAGAGCCCCGGCCCCCAGGATCCTACCATCGACTTCATAAACGTAGAAATCGCGGATAGCATCATAGATATTAGCCAGAGAACGCCCCAACAATTGTCCGTCCCTGGCAAATGATAGCAAAAGTGCATGGATTGAACGGGCATCGGGAATTCTGGCGCGACGCAGCATAGTTTTAAACTCCGAATAAATGCGATTAATCAACAAGCAGAGAGCGTGAGCTCTCAATCAGTTCACGCGCATGAACAAGGGTATTTTCACCGATTTTGGCGCCACCGAGCATACGGGCCATCTCCTGTACTCGCTGCTCGTTGTCTAGATGACGCAACTCGGTTGCGGTCCGGCCGTCCTTCTCCCCCTTGGCCACCCGGTAATGATGATCAGCAAAGGCGGCAACCTGGGGCAGGTGGGTGACACAAAGCACTTGGATGGACTGACCGAGGCGGCTGATTTTTTCACCGACAGCCGTCGCAGCTTCACCGCCGATGCCGGCATCGACCTCGTCGAAGATCAGGGTACGCACCGAATCGCCGAGCGGGGCACTGCGACGCAAGGCCAGCATGATCCGCGACAGCTCGCCGCCCGAGGCGATCCTGGCCAGCGGCTGAGCCTCCTCTCCAGGGTTGGCCGCAAGATAGAACTCCCCCCGCTCAAGGCCGCTAGCAGACGGCTCCTCAAGTTTTTCGAGCGGCATACTAAAGCGGGCTTTCGGCATCGCCAGGTCGGCGAGTTCAGCCTCAATGCCCCGGGACAGAACAGAGATCCCCTGTTCACGCTTGGAACTTAACTGCTGCCCCGCTGCCAGCAACCGCTCATGAGCTTTTTGCAGGGCACCTTCAAGACGCTGCCTGTGCCCCTCGACGTCACTCAAGGTCTCGAGCTCACGGCTGATTCCGTCCAGATAGGCAAGCAGCCCGGCAACGCTGGGCGCATATTTGCGCTTGAGAGTTGCAATCAAGGTCAGGCGCTCTTCAACCAGCTGCTGCCGCTGCGGCTCGAAATCGAGCTTGTCCGAGTAGCTCCTCAATTCAGCGGCGACATCCTCAAGTGCATACTGACTACTGCGCAGCGTTTCAGCCAACGGAACCAGCGCGGGGTCTATATCCTGAAGTTTTTCCAGCTGGACCGCAACCTGGGCCAGGGTCTCGCTGACCGCAGCCTGACCGGCGTAGAGCAGACCATACCCCCCTTGAGTTGCCGACATCAACTTTTCGGCATTCACCAGCAGAGCGCGTTCCTGCTCAAGCTCCTCTTCCTCGCCGTCCTTCAGCGCGGCCGCAGCCAGCTCGTGCTGCTGGAACTGGAGCATATCGAGGCGCTGCTGACGATTGCGCTCCGCCCTCTCCAGGTCGGCGAGCTCTTGTTTCAGCCGGCTGAATTCGGCATAACACTGCGTGTAAACCTCCAGTTCGGCGATTGTTCCGGCAAAGTGATCAAGCAGACCGAGATGGGTCTCAGGCCGTTGCAGGCTCTGCTGATCGTGCTGCCCGTAGATATTGACCAGCCCCTCGGCCAACTCGCGCAACTGGGCGACCGGCACAGCGGTTCCGTTGACAAAAACACGATTCTTGCCGGAGCGGGAAATGATCCGCCGGATGATCAGCTCATCCTCAGCCGCCAGCTCCATCGCCTTGAGACGGGCGCGCACAGGCGCATTGTCAGTCAGGTCAAAAATGGCCTCAACCGAGGCCTCGTCACTGCCGGTCCGGATTGCTTCACCGCGCGCCCGACCGCCAAGCAGCAGATTGACCGAATCGATGATAATCGACTTGCCGGCCCCGGTTTCACCGGTCAGAACATTGAAACCCGCTGCGAACGTGACATGCAGCTGTTCGATAATCGCAACATTTTTTATGATCAGATCAGTCAGCATAGTGTCTTCAAGGAGATCGCCGGATGTTGCAGAGAGGCTCAGCTCTCGCCCCAGCCCAGCTTGGTCCGGAGGATTTCGAAATAGTCCTTGCTCGGGCTGTTGACCAGCCAGGTTCGGGAATCGGAGCGCCGAACCTCAACCTTGTCGCCAGGGATCAGCTCAAAACCAACCTGCCCGTCTGCAGTAAAGAAGACGACATCGTTCTGCGATTTGACTTCGATCTCGATCACCGAGCTACTCCAGACGACGATTGGACGATTGGTCAGCATATGTGGACAGATCGGCGTGATCAGCAGACTGTTCAATTCCGGATAGATGATCGGCCCTCCCGCCGCAAGACTGTAGCCTGTCGACCCGGTCGCTGTGGAAACGATCAACCCGTCGGCCCGGAAGGAACTCAGGTGACGCCCATCGACATGGGTGTCCAGGTCCAGAATGCGGGCAAGTGCCTTCTTCTTGATGATGACATCGTTGAGTGCAGTACACTCACCAACGTTTTCCCCCTCACGATAAATCACGGCATCAAGCATCATCCGGTCGGAAACGACATAATTGCCCTCGATGAGCACTTCGAGCAACAGCGGCAGTTCATCGCGAGTCACCTCAGTGAGAAAACCAAGACGGCCGAGGTTGACGCCGACGATCGGAACATTTCGGCTACCGACCCGGCGAGCGACGGAAATCAGTGTTCCATCGCCGCCAAGCACAATGATCAAGTCGACCAACGAGGGCAGCTCCTCGCCGTCGACCCCCGGTCGCCCCATCAGCTCGGCAACCTGCTGATCGAGAACCAGGTCTATAGCGGCCCGATCCAGGCGAACGCTTATTTGCTCAACAAGTTCAGCGACATCAGGATGGTCGCACTTTGCATAAACTCCGATTTTTTTAAGCATTTTCCCACCTTGAGCTGTTTTTTCAAACATCCCTGACGGACGGTATTTTCTCTCCAAAGCCGCCCAGAGAATTACCATAAGGCAAAACGAAAGTCCATCGCATTCAGATACTTAGAATGTTGTAGCCGACAGTCCCTCATGCTACATTGACGAGACGAAAAATGCCGGAGAACAGTATGGATCTATTTGAACAGAACACAGCTACAAGTGACAATACCCCTCTTGCCGAAAGAATGCGTCCGCGCTCGCTCGACGAGATCGTCGGCCAGCAGCACCTGCTCGGTCCTGACAAACTGCTGCGCAAACTGATTGAAAGCGACAAGATCAGCTCCATCATCTTCTGGGGACCGCCGGGTACGGGCAAGACAACTCTGGGCCGCGTCATTGCCAACTGTACCAGCAGCCGTTTTGTGTTCTTCTCCGCGGTGCTCGGCAGTATCAAGGAGGTCCGCGAGATCATCGCCGAAGCACAGCATCAACGCGCCTACTATCAGCGTAAAACGCTGCTTTTTGTCGATGAAATCCATCGCTTCAACAAAGCCCAGCAGGACGCCTTTCTGCCGGCCGTCGAAAAAGGGGACATCACCCTGATCGGCGCGACGACCGAGAACCCGAGCTTTGAGGTCAATTCAGCCCTGCTTTCCCGCTCCAGGGTTTTCGTCCTTGAGCCTTTGAGCGAATCAGAACTAAAAGAGCTGCTCACCCTGGCTCTGATTGATGAACGGGGCCTCGGTCTGCGCCAGCTGTCGATCAGTAATGAGGCCCTCGGCTTCATCGCCAGCCAGGCTGATGGCGACGCCCGCAGCGCCCTCGGCACCCTGGAGATCGCGGCCGCAACCTGTCCGTCGCGTCAGCAGATCAAGCTGAGCGATGTTCAGCAAGCCCTTCAGAACAAAGCCCTTACCTACGACAAAGGTGCTGAAGAGCACTACAATGTTATCTCCGCTTTCATCAAAAGCATGCGCGGATCCGATCCGGATGCGGCCGTTTACTGGCTGGCACGCATGCTCGAAGCGGGCGAAGATCCCCTGTTCATCGTCCGCCGGATGGTGATTTTCGCCTCGGAAGATATCGGCAACGCCGACCCGCGCGCCCTGCAGATGGCCCTGGCGGTTCAGCAGGCCGTGCATTTTGTCGGACTCCCCGAAGCCAGGATCAACCTGGCCCACGGCGTCACCTACCTGGCCACCGCCCCCAAGAGCAACGCCAGCTATACGGCCATCGCCGCCGCTCAGGCCGCAGTCAGGAAAACTGGAGCATTGCCGGTCCCGTTGCATATCCGCAACGCACCGACGAAATTGATGAAAGACCTGGGCTACGGCAAGGACTACAAATATGCCCACAACTACCAGGATGGCTACGCCGAGCAGAGCTACCTGCCAGAGGCGTTAAAAGACACCTGCTTTTATCAGCCGACCGAACGCGGCTACGAGAAGACAATTGGCGAAAGACTTGCCTTTCTGCACAACAAAACGTTGAAGGAATCGTAACGGTAAAAAGGACCCCGTTTCTGATTCGGAAACCAGCAATTTTCGCAAGAGCAAGGAAGTCAAACATTTGAGCGGAGACGTAGTACTTACTTGTACGCCGCACAATCAAATGCGCAGACTGACGCCGAGATTGCGGAAAAGGGCGGTTTCCGGGCAGGAACTAGAACATGAAGCGCCGCATGCTCACATTCATCAGCAACCCGACACCGATCATGGTCGTCACCATACTGGTTCCGCCGTAGGAGAAGAGCGGCAGCGGAACACCGACAACGGGTAGCAGGCCGATAACCATTCCCAGATTGACGACGATATGCCAGAAGGTCATTGCCGTCACCCCCAGAGCCAGAAACATCCCGAAGCGATCAGACGCCTGTCTGGCGATGTAGAGCCCCCAGGCGATCATGAACAGATAACAGGTGAGCAGGACCAGACAGCCAACAAAACCCCACTCTTCAGCAAAGACGGAAAAGGCAAAGTCGGTGTGACGCTCAGGCAGAAAAGAGAGTTGCGACTGGCTGCCCTGAGCAAACCCCTTGCCCACCAGACCACCGCTGCCGACTGCTATCTTCGACTGGATGATGTGATAGCCGGAACCCAGAGGATCGGCTTCCGGATTCAGAAAGGTCATGACCCGGGCGCGCTGGTAATCATGCAGACCGAACCAGCCTGCGGAAACAGCGATCAGGCCGATGATAAAAAGTGCGAGCATGGTCTTTCTGCGCACTCCGGCAAACAGCAGCATGCTCCCGGCAATAAAGATAACCATCAGTGCCGTACCCAGATCGGGCTGTTTGAGAATTAGGCCCACCGGGAGCAGAATCAGAAAGGCCGGCAGCCACAGCTCAAAGAATCCATAGCCCTGCAATGTCACCGTGCGCGAAAAAATACGGGCCAGAACCAGGACGACGGCCAGCTTGATGACCTCGCTCGGCTGC
Source organism: Geopsychrobacteraceae bacterium (assembly GCA_963677215.1). Classification (GTDB taxonomy): domain Bacteria; phylum Desulfobacterota; class Desulfuromonadia; order Desulfuromonadales; family Geopsychrobacteraceae. The sequence continues at coordinate 2,591,693 of OY781919.1, read as the reverse complement.
AGATTGAAAAAACCGAGGTTGATCCAGCGGGTTGCCCCCATCGAGGTATGTCCGAGGGTCAGGACAAAGACCAGCATACCGATACTCAGGACATAAAAGTGAAGAGCGAAATATTCCAGGTGACGATAGTCAAACAGGCAAATAAACAGGGCGATAAGCACGCCACCGAGCAGCCAGAGTCCCTGCTTCAGGTAAAGTGGTGCCGACATGGCTCCCCAACTCAAGGTCGCACTGTAAAGGTTAAAAATTCCGACACCGGCAAGAGCGACAACAATAAGCAGCAGAACCCAGTCGAAATTGATAATCAGACGACGATCTATCATTGAGCACCTCCGGCTTGTGCTGCACGCTGTTCCTTCAGTTCGAGGTAACGCTGAATGATCTTCTGAGCAACCGGTCCGGCAGCCCGCCCGCCCGATTCACCGTGTTCGACAACAACGGCAACAGCAATTTCAGGCTTTTCGGCCGGAGCGTAGGCGACAAACAGCGCATGAGGTCTGAAGCGATAAGGAATCCTTCCGTCATCCTCCTCTTCTTCCTCTTCATCCGACTTTCTTCTGACCACCTGAGAGGTCCCCGACTTGCCGGCAACTGTCGCCTCTTCAAGCTGGGCGTAGGTCCCGGTTCCGCGCCGGTCATTGACAACCTGCACCATCCCCTTGCGCACCGCATCCCAGGCCTGAAGGGAATACTCAAGTTTTCTGACAACCTCGGGTTCCGACTTCATCAGCAGTTGACCGTCCCAGTCTTCGACCCTGCTGATCACATTCGGCTTGAGGACATTGCCCTGATTTGCCAGAGCCGCCGTCATGACTGCCAGCTGTAATGGAGTCGCCAGCACAAACCCCTGCCCGATCGAGGCAATAACCGTTTCGCCGGCATACCAGGGTTTATTATAGCGTTCGTGCTTCCATTCCTGGCTCGGCATCACCCCGGATTTCTCACCCGGCAGCGGATAGCCGACCGGCGCCCCCAATCCGAACTCACGAGCCGCCTGCGACAGCTTGTCGATCCCCAGCTCCAGCCCGACCTCATAGAACCAGACGTCACAGCTCTCCCGCAGCGCCTTGATCATATCGGTATCACCGTGACCGTAACGTTTCCAGCAACGGTAACGGCTGCCGCCGACCTCATAGGCACCATTACAGTAGACCTTGTGCTCAGGCCCGGCAATCCCTTCCCGCATAGCGGCAAGGGCAACGATCATCTTAAACGTCGATCCCGGGGGATACTGACCGGCGATGACCTTGTTCTGCAACGGAAAGCGCTTATCCTTGGCCAGAGCATTCCACTCCTCAGCATCAATCCCCTTGGCAAACAGAGCCGGATCAAAACTCGGACGGCTGACCATCGCCAGAACATCACCGGTCCTGACATCGAGAGCAACCGCCGCCCCGGACTCCTCACCGAATGCAGCTCCGGCCGCCTGTTGCAGCTCTTCATCAATGGTCAGGAAAACCTTGTTCCCAGGGCGCGGAGCTTCCATCTGCAGCTGACGCATCAACTTCCCCTTAACGTCTACCTCGACCAGACGCTCCCCCTTGTGACCGCGCAGATAAGGCTCAAAAGCCCTCTCCAGAGCCGTCTTGCCGACGAAGTCACCACCGCGATAATCCTGAAACTCAGCACTGCGCAACTCTGCCTCAGTGATTTCTCCCAGGTAGCCGATCAGATGGGCCGCTTCGCCGCTGTTGAGATAGTCACGAATCGGCAGGACCTCAACAATAACACCGGGCAGATCGAAACTATGCTCCTGAACCCGCTCCATCATCTCCCGAGTGACATCACTGGCCAGCGGAATCGGCCGGTAGACTGGAAAACGCCTCCCTTCCTGCCAGCGTTGTTCCAGATCTGCCACTTCGACATCCAGCAGTTCCGCCAGAGATTGCAACAATTGGTCCTTGTCCTCGACATCCTGACGCATCACTGAAATCTGAAAGGCTGGCCTGCTGTCGACCAGCAATATCCCGTTGCGGTCAAAGATAGGGCCGCGCGGGGCATCCAGGCTCAGCATGCGGGTCCGGTTACGAACAGAACGTTCCTGCAGATCATCGTAACTAATGACCTGCAGATACCAGATACGCAACAGCAGCAGGGCAAAAACCAGGGTCGCCGCAAGCGTATAGATAAAGAAACGGCGCTGGATAATCGGCAGGTCGGACCATTTCCCATCAAGAGACATGATCTCTCCCTACAACAACCAGCGAGGTAAAACCTCGGCGCAGACCGAACATCCGCTTAACCCGGGCCAACAGCGCCAGCAACAGCAACGCGGCTAGCAGATTGACACCCAACTGTTGCGGCACACCGGGAAGCAGAATATGCAGAGCGGGTGCAGAATCGGCCAGAACAGTCAGGTAGAACCAGAGCAGCAGATTCTCCACCAGCGTACCTCCCGCAACCAGCGCCAGCAGCAACGGCGAACTCTCGATATTCAGCTGTTCTGACAGCCCCAGAACAATCAGCAGAATAGTCAGATAAACGGTCAGATAGAGGCCGACGCTGTGACCACAGAAGCTATCCTGGATGGCTCCGAGAAAAAGGCAGGTAACAACGGCCCTGAGGCTCGGTTCGCGCAGACCGACGTAAAGGACAAGCAGCAGAATCAAACTCGGTCGCCAGTCAGGGGAAAAGAACAGTGGAAAGACACTCGTCTGCAACAGAGCGAAAAGCAGGGCCAACAGCAGATAGAAGAAAAAGCGCCTCATAAGGGATTCCCGACGATGACCAGCACCTCTTCAAGGTGAGAAAAATCGACCGTCGTCGTTGCCGAAAGACGCTGAAAGAGTCCGTACTGATCCTTCTCGACCGTTTCGATCCTGCCGATCGGCAGCCCCTTGGGAAAGATGCCTCCCATCCCCGAAGTCACCAGCAGGTCGCCAGCCTGAATATCGGCACTGCGCAGGCTGTATTCGACCGACAGGTCTTCTCCCCGCCCCCGGGCGACGCCACGGGTTCTGGTACGCTGCACCAGCGATGCAACAGCGGAGGAGGCATCGGTGATCAGCAGCACACGAGCACTGTTGGCAGAAATCTTGATGATCCGTCCGACCACGCCGTCGGCCGCGACCACGGCCAGACCGTTCTTCAAGCCGGCGCTGGTGCCCTTGTCGATGATAATCGTCCGCGCCCAGTTACTGGCATCTTCCCCGACGACCTGCGCCGGCAGGGCGGCCATATCCAGATCGTCGACAAAAGCGAGCAGACGCTTGAGACGCTCATTTTCAAGCTCATATTCTCTCATCTGATTCAGCTTTGCCCGCAGTTCGCCATTTTGCTTTTCGAGATCAAGGTTGTGCTGACGGGTCTCGACCAACCAGATGTAGTTGTTCCAAACTCCTTTAACAGAATCGGACGTCGAATCGATCGCGGACTGAAAAGGAGCAGCAAAGGTCAAAACGGCACGTTCGAAAAAAGTCGTCGTCGTTTTCTTGCGCAGATTATAGGAATAGAGGATTACGGTCGCCAGCAACAGGAGGACCGCCAGAAAAAGGAAACGATAACGTCTAAACAGGTCAAACATCCCTGCTCCAACTGGGAAGAAATGCCGTTGTTATTCAGGCAAAACGGCAAACGGGGGGACCCGAACAGATCCCCCCGTACCGATTAATAAAATGTGGGCGATCGAAATTGATCAGGACGCAACAGCAACCTGCTTGAGCAGATCAATTTCATCCAGAACCGCACCGGAACCGAAAGCAACACAGGACAGAGGATCTTCAGCAACAACAACCGGCAGACCGGTCTGTTCACGCAGCAGAACATCCAGGTTCTTCAGATAGGCTCCGCCACCAGCCAGAACGATCCCTTTATCAACGATATCAGCGGCCAGTTCCGGGGGGGTCCGTTCCAGGGCAATGCGCACCGCTTCAACAATAGTATTGACCGGCTCGGACATCGCCTCGCGGATCTCGTCAGAACAGACTTCCATGGTCTTGGGAATACCGCTGACCAGGTCCCGCCCCTTGATCTCCATCTTCACAACCGTATCGTCGACCTTATAGACATTGCCGATACCGATCTTGACAGCTTCAGCAGTCCGCTCGCCGATCAGCAGGTTATATTTACGCTTCATGTACTGCACAATTGCTTCATCAAGCTTGTCGCCACCGACTCGGACACTCTCGGCATAGACAATACCGGCCAGCGAAATCACAGCCACCTCGGTTGTGCCTCCACCGATATCGACGATCATGTTGCCCGAGGCTTCGGTAATCGGCAGACCGGCACCGATCGCTGCGGCCATCGGCTCTTCGATAAGGTAAACCTCACGGGCACCTGCCGATTCGGCCGATTCACGCACAGCACGTTTTTCGACCTGGGTGATTCCGGACGGCACACAGATGACGATGCGCGGCCGCACCAGGGTCTTGCGATTATGCACCTTGCGGATAAAATAGCGCAGCATCTCTTCGGTATAATCAAAGTCGGCGATAACACCGTCTTTCATCGGACGGATAGCGACGATACTCCCCGGTGTACGCCCCAGCATCTCCTTGGCATCCTTGCCGACAGCCAACACCTTACGCTGGCCGGCGATCCCGGTCTTGACAGCGACAACCGAAGGTTCACTGACGACGACCCCCTTCCCCTTCATATAAACCAGCGTGTTGGCGGTCCCGAGATCGATCGCCAGATCGTTGGAAAACATCCCCCAAACAGCATCAAAAATATTAAACATTGAAATGTCCTGTCAGGCTAATAAGCAGCTATTGAAAAACCCCGTTTTCACGGCTCCAAAAACCCGGCCACTCTAGCAAACACGGGATCTTTAGGCAAGTGTTAAGCAAGCAAAAAATGATTGCATTCACGCGCATTGGTGTCTAACATGCGAGGCTGTTTTTTTATGAAATCAGAACAGTTATTATCAACCTTTTCCTGAGGAGTCTTAAGCGCGATGCTTGATTTTGTCAGAACCAAGCAAAAGTCGGTCACAATCAAAGTCGTTTTTGGTTTGATCATTCTGAGTTTTGTCATCGGCTACACCATGTTGACCGCCCCACAAGACAAGGGGGCCCCACAAGCCGGTGATGTCGCTGCGCGGGTCAACGGAGAAGAGATCAGCTACAACAGTTTTCAGACGGCATATAGCAATCTCTACAATCTGTACCAAAGCATCTATCAGGGCAATTTCAACGCAACTCTGGAAAAACAGCTAAACCTGCCTAAGCAGGCGCTCCAGCAACTTGTCGAGCAGGCCCTGCTCATTCAGCAGGCCGACAAGCTGGGAATTTCTGTCAGCAGCCAGGAATTGATCGACAGCATCGCCCAGTATGATGCCTTCAAGGTTGACGGTACCTTCAGCCGTGACCGCTATCTTGAGGTCCTCAGCTACCAGCGCATGACGCCTGAGCAGTTTGAGAATTCACAGAAACGGGCCCTGCTGACCCAAAAAGTCCAGCAGGCTCTGCAGAAAGATATCAGCTTAAGCGACGAGGAACTCCAAAGCGCTTTCCACGAAGCCAGCGACGCAATCAACCTGAACTTTGTCTGGCTGACTCCTGCCCTGGTCGAAAACAAGGTAGAAGTCACTGAAGATGGTCTGGCCGATTACTTCGCCGCCAATCAGGAAATGTTCCGCATTCCGGAAAAGGTCTCCCTGCGTTACCTGCAGTTCGATCCGGCCCGCTATGAAAATGAGGTTCCGACCTTCAGCGACGAAGATCTCGATCGCTATTACCGGCGTAACCTTGATCAGTTTGAAATCAAGGAGCAGGTCAAAGCGGCCCACATTCTGCTGCGCGTCGCACCTGATGCAGATGAAGCCACCGTCACCAAGCGTGAGGAACTGGCCGAAAAACTGCTCAAACAGCTCAACGAAGGTGCCGATTTTGCGGTCCTGGCCAAAGCCAACTCGGATGACAAAAACAATGCCGCCCAGGGAGGTGAGCTTGGTTACTTCGGCCGCGGCATGACGGCGCCTGAATTCGAAGAGGCCGCCTTCGCCCTGCGTCCGGGACAGCTGAGCAAGGTGATCAGAACCCAGTTCGGCTTCCACATCATCAAGGTTGACGAATATATCGAGCCTGGGGTCCAGTCCCTCGCCGATGTCATAGACCGGGTCAAGGACGGCCTTAAAGCCGAAAAATCTCGCCAACTGACCTACGAAAAGGCGATGGATGCCTATAACATCAACCGCAGAAGCGGCGATCTCGACGCTGCCGCCAAGGCCAATGATCTTGGGGTTAAGGAAACCGGCCTGTTTGCCGCCGGAGACGCTATCGACGGCATCGGCCGTAATGATCAGATCAGCGAAGCGGCATTCAGACTGCAGGAGAATGAGCTGGCCCGCCCGGTCCAGACCGGAGACGGAGTATTCCTGTTCGCCATCAAGGAACGCCAGCCGAGCCGACTGCCCGAGCTGAGCGAGGTCAAGGTTGCCGTTGAGCAAGCCTACCGGGCGGCTCAGGCCGAGACCCTGGTTCAGGAACTGGCCGACCAGCTGTTGACCCAGGCGATTGAAGCAAACAACCTGGAAACCGCCGCCAAAAAGCTGAAACTCAACATTGAGCAGACCGGCGATTTCAACCGCAGCTACGGTTCCTTTATTCCTCGTATAGGCAATTCGGAAGAACTTGCCAATGCGGCGTTTTCGCTGAGCGAAGAAAAGCCGGTGGCCGGAAAAGTTTTCAACATCAACAATCGCAGCCTTGTCGCAGCCCTGAAAGAAGCAAAGGTCGCTGACTTCACGGCAGTTGACGAAGCGACCAAGACCCAGTTGCAGAGCCAGGTTCTGCAACAGAAAAAGAATAAAGCCGTCAATGATAAACTGCAGGAACTGCTCCGTCAGGCCGAGATTGAGATCCTGATTCCGGACCTGATGACAGCATTTGCCAACAAGGAATAAGACTATGACACCCGTCCTTACACAAACCAACTGCCCGGAACTGACGCTGGTCAACCAGGGAAAGGTTCGCGATATCTACGATCTTGGCGAGCACCTTCTGATCGTCACCAGTGATCGTATTTCTGCATTCGACGTCATCATGCAGGAAGGGATTCCGCAGAAAGGCTACGTTCTGACCCAGATCTCCAAATTCTGGTTCGAGCAGATGAAAGATCTGATTCCAAACCACCTGATCTCCACCGAGGTCGATGACTTTCCGGCGATCACTCATCAGTACCGGGATCAACTCGAAGGACGCAGCATGCTGACCAAAAAAGCCAGCCCCCTGCCAGTCGAATGCATTGTTCGCGGGTACATCTCAGGCAGCGGCTGGAAAGAATACCAGCAGCAGGGTTCGGTCTGCGGCATTCAACTGCCAGCCGGCCTGGTTCAGAGCGACAAACTCCCTGAAACCCTGTTCACCCCGTCGACCAAGGCCGAACTTGGTGAGCATGATGAAAACATCTCCTTCGAGCAGGCAGCCAAAATCTGCGGCCAGGAGATTGCCGAGCAGGTTCGCGACATCAGCATCAAGATCTATGAGCGCGCTCGTGAACTGGCCGACACCAAAGGGATCATCATTGCCGATACCAAGTTCGAATTCGGTATGCTCGATGGCCAGCTGATCTGGATCGACGAAGCGATGACTCCGGACTCCTCCCGCTTCTGGCCGAAGGACCAGTATCAGCCAGGTGGCGCACAACCGAGCTTCGACAAGCAGTTCCTGCGCGATTACCTGGAGACCCTCGACTGGAACAAGACAGCACCAGCACCAAAGCTGCCGACTGAGATCATCCAGAAAACCAGCGAGAAGTACCTCGAAGCGCTCAAGCAACTGACTGCCTAAACAGCAGCTTCGGCCCGACAAAAGAAAAGGCCAGCGAGATATCTCGCTGGCCTTTTCTTTTTTGTAATCGACCTCACGCGAAGGCGCGAATACGCAAAGTTATAAACCAAACCAGGCAACCACTGATTAGATTATTGAAAGCTTTTCTTCGCAGCTTCGCGTGAGACAGGTTTTCAACGCAAAAACCAGCTACCCAGATACCTGAGCAGACGCCTTGGATCGGTTCTGAAATGACGCCAGAGGGTAAACAGCCGACCGCACTCGCGGACACTGGCCTTACGCTTCCCCAGACCGAAAAAGACCGCAACAATGACCAGCAGCAGGCCGATCTCCCAGAGCCCGAAACCGAACATCAGCCCTCAACAACCAGAACGCGGCCCGGCCCTTGCGCTATCACCTCGCCGATACAGGGGGCCTTCACGCCCCGCGCTACGAACTCAGCCTCAAGGTGCCCAGCTCGCTCAGGAGCAATAGCGATCAGCAGCCCCCCCGAGGTCTGAGGGTCGCAGAACAGATCAACAAGCAACGGATCACAACTATCCTGTCCGTCCATCCGCGCGCCATAGTAGTCCCGGTTGCGGTGAGCCCCAAGCGGCACCAGTCCCATCGAAGCCATCTCGAGGGCCTGAGCGTAGCGAGGCAACCGATCGAGATAGACCTTGAGTCCGACCTGACTTGCCGCAGCCAGCTCGGTGGCATGGCCCAACAGACCAAAACCGGTGATATCGGTACAGGCCGAAGCTCCGGCGACAAGCATCGCCTCCGAGGCCGCCCTGTTCAGAGTGATCATCCCCTCAATAGCATCCTGAATATCAGTTTCGCTCAGCACCTCCCCCTTGATGGCCGTGGTTAAAAGACCGGTTCCCAATGGCTTGGTCAGATAGATCCGGTCGCCGGGGCAACAACCACAGGTGGTGATCATCTTCTGCGGATCGACCAGACCGGTCACACTAAGCCCATACTTGGGCTCATCATCCTCAATCGAATGACCTCCGGCCATGACGGCTCCGGCAGCCAGAACCCGTTCCTGCCCACCCTCTAGAATCTTCAGCATAATTGCGGAATCGAGGCAGTTAATCGGAAAGCAGATGACATTCATAGCCGTGAGTGGCCTGGCGCCCATGGCAAAAATATCGGAGAGTGAATTGGCCGCAGCTATCTGGCCGTAGATGTAGGGATCATCCACCACAGGGGTGAAGAAGTCGACCGATTGAACCAGCGCCTGATGTTCGCTAATCCGGTAGATCGCGGCATCGGCAAAGGGGATATCCTGCGATAGCAGGTCGGGATGATCAAATGTCGGTAGCTGACTCAGCACCTGAGTCAGGGTCTCGGGACCTATCTTGGCCGCTCAACCGGCGCTGCGCGACAATGAGGTCAGACGTACGCTCATACTATCCTTTCAAGGGGCTGTCGTTTTCGGGCAGCTGCCAGGCAACGCGCCTGTCGTCGACCCGACGGGTGTATTTCAAACTGTCAAAATGCTCCAGCAGGGCCTGGGCCAGTTTGCGGCTGCTGGCCAGCCGATCACGGAATTCCGCCAGAGTAAATCCATCCTGAGATGCAGCACAGGCTTCGTGCAATGCAGCCTGTGACTGCTGGTAGCAGGTCCGCGAAAGGGAACTCTCCTGGTTGAGACGGACCAGCTGCCCTTCCAGAACCAGATAATTGAAAAAATCATCAACAGCCTCGGTCTTAATTCCCAACTGTAACAGGGCTTCGGTATTGTTCTTAGCCTGAAACCCTTCTGCCGCGAAATAGGCTCCCAGCGCGTTGAGTATCTGCTGGTCCTCAGCCGACGGCTGAGGCGACCAGTCCGGAAGCGCAAGAAGATCCCGTTCGAGGACGATCTGCCCATCCTCCAGAGCTCTCTGCAGCAACAGATCAAACCCCTTGGGGGCCAGTTTTTCTGCAATCTGGACCTGCAGGGTCGCGCGCGGGATACCGTGATGAAGCGGATACTGGCGGTGATGAGCGGCAACCAGCTCAGGTAGTCGTTGGGTCCAGCTACGGACCCGCTCGGCCAGCACCCACTGATCGCCCAACTGTTCGACCTGACCCGTTTCCCGAAGACGCTCAAGCCCTTGCTGAAGCTGTTCACGGCTACTGCCGGTCTGTTTTTCCAGATCCTTGATTCGCGCCAATTGCAACTCATCCAGTTTCTGCAACCAGAAGCCCAGATCCCCTGAGGCCAGCTCTTCGAGGCGGCGAACCACCTCCGGCCTAAAACGTTTATGTTTCTGTGGCTCGGAGTCGATGACCACCCCCCCACCGATGGTCACCATCGGCGAATAGGAACGGACAATAAAGCGATCACCGCGATGGGCCAGTAACGGCTGATCAAGCACCAGCTGAGCGATCAGCTCCTCGCCCGGCTTCATTTCATCGCGATCGAGCAGCACAACATTGGCGACACAGCGCGCCGTCCCCAGGTGCAGATGAACAGGGTCGCGAAACTTCAGAGATCGTGGCGTGTCCGCGAGCAGCCGCAGACGCACATCGATCCGCGTACTGGAACGGAACAGCCCCGGCGTACCGACCACCGATCCGCGCGGCACCTGGTCGCGGGAGATTCCCGCCAAATTGAGCGCCACCCGCTGCCCGGCACAGACTTCACTGACCTGCTGGTCGTGAACCTGAAGTTCACGAACCCGGGCTGGAACCGCAGCCGGCAGAACCTCCAGATTTTCACCGACCTTAATGGTACCGCTGACCAGGGTTCCGGTTACGACCGTTCCGAAGCCACTGATACTGAAACAGCGGTCAACCGGCAACCGAACAGCACCGCGGGCATCGCGCGGCTCGACCTGCTTCAGCTGCTGCCGGATTGTTTCGAGCAGCTCGTCCACCCCTTCCCCTTTAAGCGCCGAAACACGACAAAAGGGTGCATTTTCGAGAAAACTGCCGGCAACCTGGTCACTGATTTCCTCTTCGACAATATCGAGCCAGTCAGGTTCGACCAGGTCGCACTTGGTGATCACCAGTATCCCGTTTTTCAGCTGCAGCAGATCCATGATCTGCAGGTGCTCACGGGTCTGCGGCATCACCCCTTCGTTAGCGTCGACAACCAGCAACACAAGGTCGATTCCGGCAATCCCGCCAAGCATCTGCGGAATGAACTTTTCATGCCCCGGAACATCGACGACCCCGGCAACCTGGCCATGGCCCAGATCAAGCCGGGCAAAGCCGAGCTCAATGGAAATACCGCGATTCTGCTCCTCTTTCAAGCGATCGGTCTCAACCCCGGTCAGGGCTCGAATCAAGGCCGTCTTACCGTGATCAACATGCCCTGCGGTTCCGATAATGAAATGTCCCGGTGCCACGCTTTTGCCCTATTCGTCCAAAGCCGTAATCAACGACCTGGCCAGAAGCTCTTCTTCACTACTAAAAACCGCACGCAGGTTGATCAACAGGGCATCATCCTGACTGCGCCCGACCACCGCCGGAGTCAATCCACGCAAGCGATGCCCCAGTGTCGCAACACTGACCCTGCGCGGGCGGATCTCAACTGCCCAGTCAGGCAACTCGGACAAAGGCATGGCGCCGCCGCCAACCCGCGAGATATCTTCAATCAGCCTGAGATCAGCCGCAACATCGACAGCCGTCAACATTTTTACCAGTTGCTCACAGCGTTCTTTCTGCTCTTGCGGACCGGCAGCAAACATTCTCAGCACCGGCAGTTCCCGCTTGGCTACCTCAGGCTTGAGATAGAGACGCAGAGTTGCTTCCAGAGCCGCCAGGGTCAGTTTATCGATACGCAGGGCACGGGCCAGAGGATGGTTACGCAGTTTATCCAGATACTGTTTTTTACCGACAACGAGACCAGCCTGAGGACCACCGAGCAGCTTGTCTCCGCTGAAGGTAATGACATCAACTCCGGCCTGCACCACCTGGGGTACGGTCGGTTCCGCTTCCAGGCCGTAACGACTCAGGTCAATCAGCAGACCACTGCCGAGGTCCTCCATCAGCACCAGATTCTTTTCCGTCGCCAGCGGCAGCAGATCGCGCGCCGGAACATCCTTGGTAAAACCGATGATCCGGTAATTACTGGTATGAACCTTGAGCAGGATGGCCGTCTCCTCGGTCACAGCGTTTTCATAATCGCGCAGGTGAGTCCGGTTACTGGTTCCGACCTCACGCAGCTTGACACCACCGGCTTCCATTACATCTGGAATACGGAAAGCCCCACCGATCTCGACCAGTTCACCGCGGGAGACGATCGCTTCCTTCCCCTGCCCCAGGGCACTCAAGGCAAGCAGCACGGCACCGGAGTTATTGTTGACGACCAGAGCAGCTTCAGCCCCGGTCAGCTCACAGAGCAGGCGCTCGACATGACTGTAGCGATGACCGCGGACACCCTGATCCAGATCAAATTCCAGGTTGGAGTAACCGGAGGCAACATCATTGATCGCCCGCAGAGCCTGATCAGCCAGAGGCGCACGCCCCAGATTGGTGTGCAACAGGGTGCCGGTCGCATTGATCACCTTACGCAACGAAGGTTCGACCAGGGACTGACAGATACGGCAAGCGACCTGTGCCACAGCAACAGGTTCAAGCCTGCCTCTGTCAACTGAACCCTGCTGCAGCAGTTCACGACGCAGATCGCCGATCGCCTGCTGGACAGCGCGGGAAACAGCCTCCTGTGGCAGGTCGGAAAGCTGTAATTGCAGCAGGTCCTCTCGCAAAACCCGGTCAACGGCCGGCAAAAGGCGCAACAGCTGCTGTTGCTCAGTCATGATACCTCACCATTCTAAAAGAAGTTCAATAAATACGGGAAAGTCTAGCATGCAGATACAAAAATGGCTATGTTTTCACCGCTGAAGATTTTTCTTTCATCGAACAGTCTTTTTTATATTGACACCTGCGCGAAGCATTTGCTATAAACCGCACCTGTTCGGGGCTATAGCTCAGCTGGGAGAGCGCTTGAATGGCATTCAAGAGGTCAGCGGTTCGATCCCGCTTAGCTCCACCATAAAGAAATCAAGGGGTTACGTCATTTGACGCAACCCCTTTTTCTTTGCCTACTTTGCCCAGGGTGATACTTTGGGTGATACATTTTTATTTTCTACCCACTTTTTTACCTAAAAAAACGTATCCCGTTACACTAAATTATTCTTTTTTTAATCTTGACGAGACAAACATCACACTTGATGCCATCCCGGGAGATTATGATATGCTGAAACCATGAAACGCATCAGCAAACGAATAATTGCGATATCCGCAACCATAGCCATACTGTCATATATTTGCGAATCACTGACAGGTGGAACGCTTTTGGCTCTCGTCTATTGGATTCCGGCCCTTGTTGCTGAATTTCTAATATCAATAATCGTTAGCGCCTTGCGCCAGGAGCTATGCGATTAACATGCGCCGTTCTCGCTGGCATGATCATCTGTTTGCAAAATATTGCGCCGGCTGCACAATCCTCGGGCTTCTGGCCCTCATTCCTCAGCTTGAAAAACCAATAATGACCATATTCAGCTTCTCGGCTGGCCTAATAGCAACACTCTTTATCATCGGTGGTGCCTTGGCCGTTCCCCTGCTGATCTACTCATTTTTGGCTCATCCGAACCGCTGAGCAATAAAAAAACGCTACCATGAATGGTACGACCACCTTTTTTTACATGCGAATTTACATTCTTACACAATAATTTGAAAATTTATCCGGACGGGGATTTCGCGGCTTCGCTACCCGCTACAGAGTGCTTTTCCTCAAAGGACCCAACCCCATAGAGTTACACTAGAGACCAATAATCTTTTCGACAGAAACGATACATAATCAATCGGTATTTTTGCGGCTATTTATTTCAGATTGGGGGAACGGGGGAAAACCAAAATTGTAACTGCCATGACTCTTTGTCTCGATCAGCAGGAAATCGCCTGATACAAATGCGAATATAAACGTGGCCCGGCTCAACCATTCACAATTGAGCCGAGCCACAAGGCCGGCCATGTCAGACAAGGCGAAGCGATGGAACCTTGTTATCTATAGCGGCCAAACTTACAACATTATTGATATAACGTGGAGCAGCCCAACCAGTCACAATTGAGCTGCCCCACTCAGTCTGCCAAGAGAAACAAGCCAAGGAGAGAAGTCTTGCCTCGCTATAGCAGATAGCTTCTATCCTCTCTTAAACGGCAAATCGTATTCCTCAACCATTGCCCTTGCTATTTCAATATTTTCATCACCCCAAGACCTAATCCCAAACTCACTAAAGCCGAAACACTCCTTGAGAAAATCCGCAAAATCCCCGCGACTGCCAGACCTGCGATAAGCCACGAAAGCACGACGTATAATTGGAATTGCTGCGGATTGCGCCCTATCAATTTCCTTTATGCGGACTTGCTGCCAGATCCCTTCCTCACACCGGTTCAAACTCCGGAATCTTAGATTTTTCATTCCTTCAGCCGAATCCTCTTGACCTCGGACGGCCGCGGCATGAAGTTCCTCAGCTTCATCCAATTCAGTCTTTTTCAGTCTGAGCCGTTCATTTACCTTAGCCAGGTCTTCCGGCAGTTCTTCACCAACAGCAACCCCGTTAATAAGTTCCCGCCTCTCTTCTTCCATGCCTTTGACCTCTGAAGAGATTTGCACCTTACGCTTCAAAAGTTGACCGGCATTTTCCGCGCAACGCAGGTTGCGCTTTTGAAGCTCTTTAAAATCATCGTTTGCTTTATTATATTTTTCGATAGCTAAATTCAAATTATCCATTATTCTTCCCTCCCCCTTAATTATCCATGGCCTTCACGAGGCTTTGAACTTCCGCTTGATCAACACCATCATCAGAAAATGCCGTAGCGTTACCAACTGCCTTGTTGTCTTTTTCGTCGTTGCGCTTCATCGCCGAAACCAACTGCTCCGCATAATTTCTTTCCGCTCCTGATAAATTTTCCATGTCTCAATTCCTCTCTTTCATAAGTTATTATGGTGTGTACGTGCTTTTTTGGTGTAACAAGGGTAACAATCGTACAACTTTATGATTTCATTAAACTTTTCCGTAACCCTTTGGGTGTAACAAAGAGGGTTTCGCAACACCTAAAGGGTTACGGAAAAGCCTAGTCATTACTAGCACTTGAACGAATGTTACACTTGTTACCCTATTTTTTCGGACAATAGCTATATTTCAAAATCTTCCCCTTGCATTGGAAAGTGATAACAACGGGTCGTACTCATACCAGGCAAACGACAAGCGGCCGCCGATTTACCATCTTTACCAGGACGTATTAACCCACTTTCAACCAATACCTTCGTTGCCCAGCGCGGGTCGAATCCTTGGCAAAGTTCCGTTTTATAGGTCTCCGGCAACACAAAATATTCATAGACATCATTTTCCTTATCGAGACCTTGCGATACTGCCCGACGGAAACCGGCACGATTAGGGGTAGGCTGCTTGCTTTTTGATCCCCAGAGCGTGAACCTGCTTTCGCCGTGGCGCTCAAAAAAACCCCGTACCTGATTGATAAGCTGCTCCACCTCACCCTGTCCGGCTG
Source organism: Geopsychrobacteraceae bacterium (assembly GCA_963677215.1). GTDB lineage: Bacteria > Desulfobacterota > Desulfuromonadia > Desulfuromonadales > Geopsychrobacteraceae. The sequence continues at coordinate 2,576,469 of OY781919.1, read as the reverse complement.
TTCCCCTCCGACTGAGCCAGGCATTAAAACAACACTGTACACAGGCGAACACTTCCCCTTGCGGCCAACCGGTCAGCCCCCAGCTTGTTGCAAGTTCACCAGCGGCAGAAACCAGCGCGAACCGCTTAGCAACCCTGTGAACCTGACCGGATGCAGCAGGCGGCACGACAGACGAAAGAAACAGCTCTTGTTGTGCGGCGATCCACTGCAACAGCTCACCTTTCCTGTCAGGGTCGTTCACTTCAACCACCAGGCGGGTCAGCCAATGGTGGAGCACTTGGCCGTGATATTTGGATGCGGCGTCCTTGAGATAGTCAGCAAGATCAGCGGGAGAGTTAAACCCGTGCAGTTCTTCAAAGATCCCCATTCCCTGCCCGGCGTCAGCTTCAATATCTGCCAATCTTAGTTCTTGGCCGGTGTAACTGCGTTTACCTGTTGGGGCAAGCTTAGAAGCAAGATCCGTTTCTCCTGTGGTCAGAAAAAGAATCCTCCACTGCTTACGGGCTTTTGCGTTGCCGTGTTGGTCTGCCCGACCTCTCCCTATGCCAGATGACAGCATGTAGAAAAGCATCAAAAGAACAGACTCAAGCGCAACCCCTAATTCATCCAGGAACAGCACAGCATCACTACACTGAACTGCCGTTGACTCAAAGGCGTTGGCGGTATTATCACAGCTTTTAATCTGCCCGGACGGGGGGCCAGCGATTGAAGCGCCAATATGTAAGGTGGTGGTCTTGCCGCTACTTGATCCACCGACAATATGAAAACCGCCCCCCTCTCCCCCTGTGAGAGCCAGAAGCGCCCCAGCCAGAGCCAGGGCAGACGCAAAGACCAGGCGACTGTTGCCGCAACAGTAACGACCTATATGCTGTTGCCAATCCTCAAGCGATCCCTTGCGGCTGTGATCCGGCGCACCATCGCCCGGTTCCGGCAATAGCACATCTTCCTTACCTATTTTGCCTATTGTCCTATCAGTCAGCACATAGGCATGGTGCCCGTCTTTAATCAGCCAACCAGGGCGGCTGGCCAAGATAAAGCGGGGCAACCTACGGGGGTGCAGCATGAAACTTTTCGTCAGATTGTCAAATTCCGTCTTTTCACGAATTTCTGGCTCAAAGCGCCCGCCTAAATCGGCAAATTCCGCCCGTGCTTCCTCCCCCCCACTGCGTTGAATCCGTTCTAACGGCAAAATCCAAATTCCTTTTTTGCCGTCTACGTTGGTCTGTTCAAGGATTAGTGCAAAGCCTCGCCCCTTCTCGTTTCTGGCGATCCCAAACGGAGCCAGCAGAGAACAGACCTTGTTGATTTCAATATCTCCGGCTTTGGTTTCGACCTCCTTATAAACACCATCAGCCTTGAGGATATAACGGCCATAGCGTTGTTCTATGTCGGTGGGTATGGCCGGCTCCACCTGCTTTTTGACCACTGACAGCCCCCCACGGGCTGCAAGGTCGTTAAAATCAGTATCTTTTGCCATTATGGTTTATCCTCGCTATTTTCGGTGAAATCAGGTTCTAGCCAGGTTCCGCCTACGGTGTTAGCGGCATCTATGGCGGCTGCACGGCCTACCGGGTCAGCATCGGCACAGATAACAATCTGAACCTGTGGATATTTGCCTTTGAGTGCCAGGGCAACAGGCTTGAGGTTGCCAGCGGAAAAAGCAACGGCGCAAGGGTAACCGGTGGCCTCATTCAATGTTGCGGCGGTGGCGTATCCTTCAGCCAGTAAGAGCACCTTTTCAGGCTTGCCGCCGATACTGTGATAACAGCCTTTGCATTGCCCACCAGAGAGAAACTTTTTCTCTCCATCGGGATTGATGAACTGTAAGCTGGTCAGCTGGCCTTGTCCGTTGCGTACCGGCACAACCAGAGATTCACCAAGCTGCTTGACCCCGTGAGCCTTCACCCCCTTCCGAACAAGGTAAGGGTGAAGGCTGCTTGCTGATCGTGCCTTAGAGAGCGTGTCAGACGCCCTCTTTTCTGCGGCTGCATGAATGCGACGTTGCTCTTCTTCCTGCTTGGCCTTGGCTGCGGCCATCTTTTGGGCAAACTGGCGTTTCTCTTCGGCGGTCTGCTCTTTGTGCGGCTTGCCAGAGAACCACTTTTCATCTATTGCCTGTTTCCAGTTGCCAAAATGAGCACCAAAGGTTCCATCACAATTGTCATAGATCCTTACGAAACAGTTTTTTGTTCCGGGGCTATCCTCCGGCGCTCTCCAACGGCGCATTCTGCCATCCGCAATCAATGGGGCGTTGGCGGGGTCTATCCCTGCGGCTCTCATCGCCTCTATCAGTCCTTCGAACATTGGCAAACTGCCTGCTGTTTCCATTCGAGACGAATAAAATTATCGAAATGATCTACCGTCTTTAGCACTCCCTCTTCGCCATCAATAACCATGGCAACCAAAAAATGCGCCGGCGGCTTCAAATTTCTGTCTTCAATCTGGGCCAAGGCAGCTACCTGCTCTTCCTCTTCTACAATCTCCCCATTATGAACCCCTGAAAAAATAGCCAACAAACCGACCGGGGCTGGACAGCATCCTATTATACGCTCGTTCTCATTCACGCTGCGGCTCTCCCCTCACTACGATTGCGAAGCCAATCGGCAAGGCTGGTTGCGATCCAGGCACGCTTTCCAGCAACCCTGATTGATTCCGGCACGGGTTCGCCTTGGCTGGCATAATTCTGAAGGGTTTTCCCGGCAATCAAGCCCCCGGAAAAATCCTTAACTTTTGAATTTGAAACAACTGGCGACGGCCAAGAATTGACCATTTGAGTGAAGATATCTTGATTTTGTTGCATGGTTTCGTTCTCCCTATATGGTTTGTGGTTTGCCGGTCGTCACCGGGATTGCTCTGTATTACTGCGGCCACGGGGGGAACGATAAAACGAAAAAAAGCCCCAGTAAATCCAGGGCCTTTGCGCAAAAGGGGGGTCTTTTTCGTAAATAGGGGGCTATTTTTTTGAAGAGGAAGGTCTTTTTGTTGTTTTATGTTTGATCTTGTACTTTTTCCAGAGCATCTCTATTACTTTGCTCTTGAGAGTTTCCTTCTGTGTCGGACCGTCAAATATGCCAGGATTGTTTTTTTGCCAGTCTTCAACATAGCCCATTTGGTGCCAGCCGATCCCGGTATCTTCAGCTTCTTTTATCGCTTTACAGATTTCGTCAGCAGCTTTGCTGTAATTCTTTTTAATGATTTCTTGTTTACCTTTGTTCAGGTTTTGCGCAGAAGATCTCATTTCTTCACTGCCTTCATAATCAGGTATTGGCCGAGGCTCTGAGCTTGCGGGGGGAGTATCTGAGCTTTCAGGAAACCAAAAGGCCGGAAGAGAGCAATCAATACTCTCAAACCATGCTCTAAAATCGTCTCGATAAACCTGAATACCTTCTCCCCTAATAGCAACATCGATCCCTTCTGGTTCAGCTACCTCCCTTGGCTCGAATACCCAATAAGCGAGTAAAGACCGGTCGAATTTCCAAACCGCTCGAACCTCTTCGGTTCTGCGGGTTATTCCACCAACAGAACGAGGGTGGCACTGCCTATAATGATCATGTACTGACCAAGTATTATCATCTCTCAATTGCAACTTTTCACAGGTTCCTTCTGGATCCGTAGCGCAAGCAATCCTGTGCAACCAAATACTAAACGGCTCTCCGGTTTCAGCTTCAAGTTCCTTCAACAGGTCATAAAGCCCCAAACGAGAAAACCCTGACAGGTTTTTTCTGGCCATTCAACACGCTCCCCTGTGCGTTATCCCTCTTTTTTGAAGATCGTCAGGCAGAGCGGCGAGGGGTCACCGCCTTTTCAGGTGTACGGCCCTAGCCTGACAAGTTGGTAAATCTTATTTTGCTTTCTGTCTCCAGTAAAAAGCGCAGTCTTTCAGTTCATCGATGAAGGCGGCAATATCCTTGAAAAAATATTCAAGACCATGAATCCCCTCATGGTCTAATATAACCTCGTCTTCAGCATGTTCCATCGATGCAAAAATTTGTTGCATCATTCTGACCTTGCCCGTCATCTGATATGACATATCCTCAAAGTGCCAATTGCTGAATCTTTCATCTGGGCTTTTGTTTGTTGATTGCTGTAAATTGTCGTCACTCATGATTCTATCCTCTCGTGATAGGGTTGTGATTAGGCACGGGCGGGTGTGTGACCACCTGCCCGTGCTGCTTAATTTCTGACCTACTCAGGCTGTAAACTCTTCACCAGGCGCATATATTCCCGCTGAGCTTCCCACACCATATTTGTCAGCAGATTCATAAACGGCTGATTGTTGCCTGTGTTGCTCGATTGCAAGGCGGCGAGATAATCCCCTCGGACAATCGGCGGAATAATGGTTATGGGATATCCGGCCTGTAACAGCGCCAGATTCATAATCAGCCGGGCGGCTCTGCCGTTGCCGTCGATAAAGGGGTGAATGTTGGCAATGCGGATATGTAGCCAGCCAGCAAACTGAACAGGATGCAGCTTTTGTTTCTGAATCGGTATTTGTGCGGCGAACTCGTCCATAGTGGCAGGCAGCTTAGAAACGGACGGCGGAATATAACTGGTACCGGTAATAATAACCGGCTTACGGCGCAAGACTCCGGCGTTCTCTTCGTCGATATGCCGATAGAACAACCGGTGCAGGATCATAATGGTGTTCAGGTCGATATCAGCTTGACCGGCCAACTCATAGACCTTGTTCAAGGCTTCACCGTGTCCTATTGCTTCCAGGTGATCTTTCAGCGGCTTGCCCCCTATGGTCAAGCCATCCTCAAGAACCACTTTAGTTTCACTCTCGGTCAGTGTGTTTCCTTCCAGGGCGTTACTGCTATAGGTCAAGCCGATCCGGTAATAGGCGCGGAGCTGGTGTAAGGCGTCCGGGTCCAGGGGGCGGAGCTGGTTGATTTGCTGCTGTTGTTCGTCAACCTGTTGGAGTTTATCGGCGTATCTCATTGATTGGCTTCTTTCTGGTCAGTGGTTGAAGCGTCTTTATCGTTCTCTGTGGTCTTTTTGGCAAGCACGTTGCCTATGGTGTCGGCAGTGCGTTTTATCGTGTCATTGGAGATATGCGCATAGCGCTGTTCAGTCATGCGCACGGTGGTATGTCTGAGCAACTTTGAAACACGATAGATATCTTCACCCTCTTCTAATAGCCAAGTGGCGGTTGTATGGCGCAGGCTGTGAAAGGTGAGGCGGTCTTTCTTCTCCACATTTTCATTGAAGCCTAACTTCTCGATTGCCCGTTGTATGGTGTCTGAAACTTCCGTTATCTGGTTGCCGTTTTTCCTGAATACCAGAAGATCCGTTGTTATGTCGCTATTATCCAAAAGCTCTTGGCGTTGCTTGAGCATATCCCTTAAATGATTCCTTGCGGCATCGCTAATTTGCAGGTGTTGAGACTTCGCCTTTTTGGGGGTGCGCAAAAACAGCAACCCTTTTTCAAAATTGATATCCGAAACCTTCAACCGGTATATCTCAGAAGCTCTCATGCCAGTGAGCAATGATAGCAGACTGATATCATGCCATAGTGGGCTTCTGGTTTTCATCTCGGCAAAAAACTTCTGTGCTTCTTCGACAGAAAAAGCGCGGGTGCGTTCATTATCGATTGCTGGCAGGCTCAAGGTCTTTCTGCGAGGCGGCTGAACGTTCACCAACTTATTATCAAAAGCAACATTCCACATCTGCATGATGATACTGACAACATAGTGAACCGTGCGCGGCGATCTGCCAGCTTTGGTTATGGTCTTTGACAGGCGGCTGAAATCCAGCGGCAGAAGATCAATAATCCGCTTCTTCCCTAACGGCTCTTTGATCCACTTGAGATAAAGCAACTCTTCGCTCTCCACGGTGCGGGGCTTCTTGCTCTGCTGTGCTATCGGCAAATAGACCTCTTCCCATAGCTGAGCTATGCTCATGTTCTCCTGTGCCTCAATCGCCCGTTGGCGTTCAAGCTGTGCGGCCAGTTCTGCGGCTATGGCGTCCTCATCCTCTTTACAGATTGGTTTCGGTAGCTGGTCGGGGTTCTCCCGGTTCCACTTGCTGTTCTCCCGGTACTCATGAGCCTTTGCTATTGCATAAGACTCTTTCACCCCCTGAGAGGTCCAGCCAAGAGTTGAAGTCATCAGCTTTCCACCCAACCGTTGAATAATGATCCATTGGCGATCTTTACGAACCCCGTGCTTATTGGTCGAATGCTCCCGATAAAACACGCCACGGTTGCCAGTCTTGATTAAGCCGTCTTTACTTGCCATAGGGTGCCGTCCTAAAATTTGGGTGATACATTGGGTGATACATTTTTGCGTGAAACTGTCAAAAAACGAGGGAAACGACAGGAAGGATGATACACCTAAACATACTGAATATCAAAGGATTTCAGGACGATTTAGGATTGGCACGGAAATTGATTTTTCCTGAATGGCATTCAAGAGGTCAGCGGTTCGATCCCGCTTAGCTCCACCATTAAAGAAGACAAGGGGTTGCATCAGATGATGCAACCCTTTTTTTCGTTATTGCACCCTGAACTTCCATATTCACAAACCCGTTGAAGCACCAGGTTGTATCCGGCTGTTCGAATTAAAATGTTTCTTCTCCCCCTATAAGATTCCCTGTCAACGACCAATAGCTTTTATGCTAAAATCAGTCCTGCGCAGGCCGACACAGAACCGTGAAAAAGGGCACACTGCGCCTGACATTATGACATTTTTATCTGGTTTTATTTAGGGACAGGTATGAGTTATGAATTTTTTAGACGCATTGCAAGAAATCTACCCGCTTGATCAGAAAGCAATGTCCCAGGCTGAAAAACATTGGGACAACCTTACGAAACCGCCGAAGAGCCTGGGCAAACTGGAAGACCTGGTCATACGTCTGGCTGGCATTCAGAAAAATCCCAAACCGCAAATTCACAAAAAACGCGTGCTCTGCTATGCGGGAGACCATGGTGTTGTCGAAGAGGGGGTGTCTCCCTCCCAGCAGATTGTCACAGCAGAAATGGTCAGAAATTTTGTCAATGGCGGTGCCGCAATAAGCGTTCTTTCAGATATGGCCGGAGCTGAGCTTAAAGTCATCAATACGGGAATGGCAAATCTGGTCGATCATCCCGCCGTCATCCAGAACAGCATTGCTGCGGGGACCGCCAACATGGCCAAGGGCCCGGCGATGACCGAGGAGCAGGCGCTTCAGGCCCTGAACCTGGGGTTCGGGATGGCCGAGACTGCGGTAAACGACGGGGTAGATTTGCTGATAACCGGTGAAATGGGGGTGGGCAACACCACAGCAGCCAGCGCGATCTACTCCTGCATGATCGACGTCAAGCCCATAGAAGTGACGGGAACCGGCGCTGGACTCCCCACCAACAGGCTTGCCCATAAAGCGGCCATCATCCAGCAGGCCCTGAATATCAACAAGCCCTCCCCGCAAGATCCTCTTTCCGTCCTGAAGAGTGTGGGTGGCTTTGAACTGGCCGCGATGGTCGGCACCATGGTCGCCGGTGCAGCACTGCGTTGCCCTGTGGTGGTCGATGGTTTCATTTCCGGAGCCGCAGCGGTAATCGCCATGACGTTCCACGAACAGGTCAGGGACTACCTGATTTTCTCTCACAGCTCCGGAGAAAAAGGGTTTCAGGAAGTCTGCCGGCGCTTTCAGATTACCCCCCTCGTAGACCTGGACATGCACCTGGGAGAGGGAACAGGTGCAGCCATGATCATGCCTCTTATCGACAACAGTCTCGCCTGTTTTCATAGAATGGCCACATTTGCAGAAGCCGGAGTCACAGAAATCGATATCTAAGAAGCAAACTGGCCCTTCGGCTCAAGGCTCTGGTTGATTCAGCGAATCTGACCGACCAGAGCCCTGGCCGCCTCCTGGCACAGCAGAAATCACAAAACAAAAAAGAGCAGCAGCTTCCAAGCCTGCACGGATCCTGATAAAACTCACGGCAGCCGCCCCCCTCTTGTTCCAGCAATTCACACCTAGTTATGTCAGGGCACTTCCTCTCAAAGCCAACCTCTCTCTTCTCCGCCACATCCCCATCGTACAACGAGAAACTCAGGCCCATACTAGGCACAGCACCTTCCTGCAACGTGCATTGCTCTTTCCGACAGCAACACTGACTTGTGGTATGTGAATTGCAGTTACCCAAAATGAAACAGACGCCTGTCCTTTAACTGTAAGACCATACCCGCCAAACAAAGGAGTAATGCATGAGCATAAAACTTAGTCGTCGTAATTTACTGAAAAAAATGGCCGTCGGTGGAGCTGCTCTTGGTACTTCCGGCCTGCTCAAACCGGCCATGGCTCGCGCAGCCAAACGGGGCTACATCCTGATCGGTCGGCCAGACCCGCAGACCGGGCCGCTGGCCGAATTTGGGGAAGCCTCTCCATGGGTCGACAACCTTGTCCTGGAAAAGATCAACAAGGATGGCGGCATCTTCATCAAGGAAGCCGGCAAAAAGCTCCCGCTCAAGATAAAGCTAGTCGACACCCAGTCCAACCCGACCCTGGCCGGTGAAGTCACACAGAAATTGATCCTGAAAGACGAGGTCGATCTGATGTATGTTCTTCACACGCCAGACACCGTGGCACCGGTTTCAGCCATGTGTGAAAACTTTGAGGTTCCCTGTGTTTCGCTCGATGCCCCGGTCAGCGCCTGGCTCTCCGGGGGGCCGTTCAAATGGTGTTACCATTCTCACTGGGACGACGCTGGCTTTATCGGCGCCTGGACGGGTATGTGGGACAAAACTGCAGACCAGCACAACAAGACCATCGGCTTTCTCTGGCAGACCGACCCCGATGGCCTGACCTTCATGCCGAAATTCGATAAAATTTGCCGAAAAAAAGGCTATAAGGTCATCCAGCCAGGCCAGTTCCCATACGGCCTGAAAGACTTCAGCTCGATCATCAGCCAGTTCAAAAAGGAAAAAGTCGAGATTATTGCCGGCATCATGATTCCACCGGACTTCACCACCTTCTGGCGCCAGGCCAAACAGCAAGGCTACCAGCCGAAGATGGCAACCATAGGCAAGGCAATCCTGATGCCGACGGCCGTTGAAGCGCTTGGCGGTGATCTGGGCGACGGCCTGACCTGTGAAAACTGGTGGAGTCCCAACCATCCATTCAAATCATCCATTGACGGCACCACACCTAAACAGCTATGTGATCTCTGGACTGAAAAAACCGGTAAGCAGTGGACTCCACCGATCGGCTTTAAATACGCCGGCTTCGAGATTATCTTTGACGTCCTCAAACGGGCACAAACTCTCGAAAAAGAAGCAATCCTCAAAGCATTCTCAGAAACCAGGCTCGAAACCATAGTCGGTCCGATCGACTATAACGACGAGCATTATTGTGCAACCCCTCTGGTCGGCGGCCAGTGGCGCAAAGGAACCAAGTTCCCCTACGAGCTGGACATTGTTTTCAACGACGCTCACCCGGAAATTCCACTGACCGGAACAAAAAAAATTACCATGCTGTAGTAACAGTCCATGCAAATACGCCAGGCTGCAAAGCGCGATCCCGCAGTCTGGTGACCTCAGAAAACTGAGAGCTAACTATTCCCGCCCCTCAAGAGACATCACAGTCATCAAGGGATCCATGAAGCCCCCCCCTGACGCACGATCCATTATCGATTCAAATTTACCAAGCGAACCGTTTTCGAATTTACCGTTATACGCCGCTATGACGTGGCCGAGATCAGGCGAAGAACGGTTACAAACACGGAGAATCAGCTGCAATCGGCTGAAAATCACATGGAGATAGCCTGAGACAGACGGCAGAAACCTTTCAGCCGGAAATAACCGAGATTCTCGGCATCCGGCCCGGCATGACCAAAAGGCAGCAGGCAACAGACAGAACCGATTCCGACTCAAGAGCACTGGTTCCGCAAGAACCTTAAAAAACCAGCACGAAAAAAAAATCGACCAAAATCACTTCTATCCAACTGAAACAACATGACTTTTTCTCACGTCGACAGGGATGGAGCCAACACGATAATTCTGGCTCAAAATTTGCTCAATTGATTCAACATGATGGTTTAGGCTTCCAAAACTCAGAACTTTCAGGACAGAGACATTGTCAAACGTCAATATCAAAATACCAGTATCCGTTTTTAGCAGTCTTCCAGGTGGCAAGAGCAGGTCCTTGTTCAGCCAACTCCCGGAAACTTTCCATAAAAACGGTTTAGTCTTTTTCTCGGAATGCGCTGTCACTGATAACGACGCTCACATTTCACGGAGATTGACTGGCGATATTGCCTTACTGAAATCTGGAGTGCTGTGTTTCAAACGAGAAAAATGCATCCGGGAAAGCCTGTCGGAGTTATTTGACCTGCGAGAATCCGGGGAAATTCCACCATTCGATCATATCCTGATCGAAACCGGAGAGCCTGCAGATTCCGTTCAGATGTGCCAGGACCTCACATCTGACCAACAGACGTCAGAACGATATTACCTCAACGGTCTGGTGTGTCTGATACAGGCCAATATCAACATGAACGAAGTCGAGAACCAACGATCAATAACCAACCTGATTCTTCTGGCTGACATCATAGTACTGGCCGCCAATGACAGTGTCTGCGGTACGACAATTGCCAAATTAAGAACGAAACTCAAATCAATCAATTGCCATGCAAGGCAAATCCTGCTTAGCAAAGTTTATGGCCCTGAGGATCTGTATATTGCCAAAGAGGCTTCCTCAACCCTTCGGAGGCAAATATTAATCAGGTCAGGTCTTCAGGGCCATAAAACCACTCAGGTGCTGGAGCAGGAAGCCCCATCCTTCTTCACAAGAAAGTCCACCGATATCCCTGCTGGGGAGCTTGGAGGCTCTCCCGCTGACCGTGTGAGAGATACGCAAGATGAAGAGAGCAACAATCTCACGATCTATCCGGAGTCAATTCCAAATGCCGATCAATTTCTAAAGATACTGATCAATCTGGCTTCCAATAGAGATAGTGGGATTCTGAACATCAGAGGAATCTTCAGAATTGAAAACCTCCCACAATCGATTCAGATTCAAAGAATTAGAAACATCATAGAACCATTTGAGATTTTGGAAAATTGGCCAGGAAAGGACAAAAGGAACAAGCTGATTTTCATCGGCAGCAAATTGAATTATTCGATGATCAGTAAAGCAATGATCAATTTTACCGACGCTTTATAAACAAACAACCCCGACAACCAGGAAAGAAGAGGATCGTATGTTACTGCCCAAACAAAACACCGACGACAGCGCTAAGTATAACGCGACAGAAAAAGCTCTGGCGGTTTTATCCTATTTTGCCAAGAACAACAAACCCATCGGCACCAAAGAGTTGTCAGAAATCCTCAATTTTAAAATTTCTACAACCAGCAGAGTTGTCAATACCCTGAAGAAAGAACGCTACCTTGAGCAGGACCCATTGACCAGGCGTTATCAACTCGGCCCGATGATCCCCAGTCTGTATGATTCGATTACCCAAAGCCTGAACAACAAGACGGCCTTCATAGCCCATCCTTTCTGCGATTCCTTACGAGATCAGACTTCCGAAACTGTTCATTTTGAATTACTTTCCGGAAACAACATCTTTCTTGCCTATATTGCTCGATCAAAAAACCCTATTACAATTTCAGTTGCCGTCGGAGATCGGGTCTACCCGCAAATCCACGCCGGGGCCAAATGCATTGCAGCTTACACGCATACTCGTTTGGCAAACCGCTGGCTGGAGAATCCACTTCCTCCCGCCTATCAAAATACCGGCATTTCCTCAGCTCAACTGAAAAAGGAATACATCGAAATCAGCAGAAACGGATATGCGATAGACGACGGTCGCTATGACAAGAATATATTCTCCATAGCGGCACCAGTCTTTGACAACAAGGGGCAGGTCATTGCCAGTATCGTTGTCCTCTCTCCCTATGCCAGAAAGAATGAACTGCATAACAGTGCAACGATAGAAAGAATCCGGCTGACGGCAAAAGAAATCTCGGAAAGACTGATGTGCCCCCAACCTTATGACGAGAAATGCAGACCATACATGAACTGAGAATTGAATGAATGCCCATCATTCAAAGCTCGTTTGGAACGAGGAGGGTTTTATTATGAATAACAAGGCTTATTTTGAATATTCCCCTTTATGCCGGACGATTTTGCATGAAGGGAATACGATCGAAGTCGAAATATGCCGAGGCGGTGAAGAGGGGTGGCTGCTTGAAGTCATAGACCGCTACGGCAATTCAACATTCTGGGAAGAACCTTTCGAGACCGACCAGAAGGCACTGGATGAACTCAACCAGATCATCGCCACAGAAGGCATTGAATCTTTAATCGTTCTGCCATCAAGCTGCAGGAAGAACACAAATAGACCGACTGATAAATAGCGAACCCAATCTGCACCGCCACCAGAGGAGGACCCGGGGTTGATGAAGGCCAGAAAATCAGCCAAGAACGGGTCCTCCTTTAATTTCAATAATTCATAGATAGCGCCTTGGTGACAACAGTTCAAAACCGATTTTTCTCTGCAGAGTTCCCATGATTCCCTTCGGCAGGATCAACATGACAACGATTGCGATGACACCAAGAATCAGCATGGATATGCTTGCATAATCACTCAGCCACTGCTGCAGGAGAACATAGATGAAAGCCCCCAGGATCGGCCCTTCAATGGTCCCGATCCCCCCGATGATGGCGATGAAGACAAGAGCGACCGTCCACTGAATACCAAAGGCCTGATCCGGCTGGATAAAGATCATATTCATGTAGAGAACCGCGGCAACCACACCGGTACAGAAAGAACTGATCAGATAGCAGTAAAGCTTGGTCCTGAAAACAGAGACACCACAGACCTCAGTCGCACCAGGATTGTCACGCATGGCCATGAGCGCCAGGCCGATCCTTGAACGCATCAGGGAATAGACGAGAACAACAGAGATGATCGCAACGGCCATAGCGATGTAGTAGACATCATTGACATCCAGTGCCCCCGCCGGCTTGATGAACATCCCCTGTCCCATCCTGACATAGCGCCAGTTTGAGAACCAGATGCCAAGACATTCGGCGACCACCCAGGTGCCGATGGAAAAATAAACCCCGCTCATCCGGAATATGGAACGACTGATGACCAGGGCAAAGACCAGGCAGACGACACCTCCGGCCAAGGCCCCCAGCCAGAGCGGAAAATGGTAATAGACGGCAGTGACAGCGAGCGTATAGCCGCCAATGCCGATAAAGATCTGCTGCCCCAGAGAGACCAGGCCGGAATATCCGCCGAGCAGGTTCCAGAACTGCCCCAGCGACATATAGAGGAAAAAGAGCATAAAGATCAGCTTGACATACTCATTTCCAAACACGGATATCAGTCCCAGCAGGATAACCATCAGGATAAGGAAGGTGATCCGGATATTTTTCAAGCGTGTCGTATTCAATCTGCCCTCCTTGCTTTACTCAGCAGGCCCTGAGGACGAATCGTCAGCAGAATCAGCAACAGGACATAGCCGGACAGCAACTGATAGCCCGGACCAAAAAATTTCCCGCCAAGGGTTTGGGCCAAGCCAAGAATCACCCCCCCCAGCAATGAGCCCAGCATGTTATCTACACCGCCGATGATAATGACGCCAAAGGCGATAATCAGGTATTGTGGCCCGGTATGGGGATAAAAATTGTTGGTGGCACCGACCAGAGTTCCGGCAATAGCCGCCGAGGCGATGGCTATCCCCATGGCCAATGCATAAATATTGCTGGTATTGATCCCCATGATTGAAGCCGTTTCTTCATCGTCAGCGGCAGCTCGTATGGCCCAGCCCCAAAAGGCTTTTCTGAAGAAGTAATGCAACAGCAGAATGACAACCAGTCCGACGAAGAAATCGACGACATACATCATCGGGATATAGAGCATGTTGGTAATCTTGATCGACATGATCGCCAAGGGCGTCTCAAGCGAACGGGCATCAGGGGAAAAGAGCAGAAGAAGTCCATTCTGAACGATAATAGAAACACCGAAGGCAACGATCAGCGGGGGCTCCATCCCCTTGTCCATAACCCGCAGCATAATGTATTTCTGCAACAGGAATCCGATGACAAACATGATCGGCACAACAAGGATTAAAGCCGTCCAGAGGTTGAGAAACTTGAAGGTCGAAATCAGCACCATACTCAGGAAACTGGCAATGATCATCAAATCCCCATGTGCCAGGTTGACCTGTTTGACAATCCCGAAGATCATCGACAGGCCGACCCCGACAACCGCATAGAGCCCGCCAAGCAGGACACCATTCAAGATAAGCTGTAAATACTCTTCCATATCGACATCTTTTCAGGTAAGAGGTGACAAATACCGATGTAAATCATCAGGTGCCGAAATAGGCCTTCTGTACGGCATCCTCGGTCAGATCTTCTGGGCTGCCCTGCAGGACAACCTTGCCTTCCAGAAAGACATAGGCCCAGTCACAGGCCTTGAGGCTGCGCTTGATATCCTGCTCGACAAGAACAATCGAGATCCCTTCATTGTGGATCTCATGAACCTTTTCATAGATATCCCTGATGATGACCGGAGCCAGTCCAAGAGAAATCTCATCACAGAGCAGCAGCTTCGGCTCGCTCATCAGGGCCCGGCCGATCGCCAGCATCTGCTGTTCACCACCCGACAGGTTACTGCCGAACTGATCCGATCTTTCAGCCAGGATGGGAAAAAGATCATAAATTTTCTGAATATTTCTGGCAGAATTCTTGCGTGCATGCGGGGTGAAGGAACCGATAAACAGGTTTTCACGAACGGTCAGACGAGGAAAGATGTGGCGCCCCTCCGGAACCATAGAGATACCACCCGCCACGGTCTGGTACGGCTTGCTGTAGGTCACATCCTCGCCCATGAAGCGAATTGAGCCAGACGATGGAGTACACAACCCGCAGATCGATTTCAGAACGGTCGACTTGCCGGCCCCGTTGGCTCCGATAATCGAAACGACCTTGCCCGGCTCGATGGTAAATGTGATGTCCTCAACAGCAAGCAACTCACCATAGTGTACCGACAAGTCCTTGACTTCCAAGAGAGCTCCGTTATTCATAGATCGCACTCCGCTCCCAGGTAACATTCGAGAACCTGCTTAGAGTTCATGACCAGATCGGGCGTATCACACATGATGGTCGCCCCCTGAGCCAGGGCCAGCAGACGATCTGCCGCAGCCATCATACTCATGATATGTTCAATCCAGATGATCGTAATGCCACGCCGCTGGATGTTCTTGACGATCTCAAAAACATCCCAGGCCTCACTCTCCGTCAGGCCACCGGCAATCTCATCCATCAACAGAAGTTTCGGGGCAGTTGCCAATCCTCTGGCCAGCTCCAGGCGTTTACGATCGAGCAGACGCAGGGTTCTTGCCATCTGGTTGGCCTTGTCATAAAGACCAGTCAACTCCAGAATTTCCTTGAGATATTCCCGGTATTCACTTTTTTTCAAGCCAGAGGAAAAGGTAGCGGCAACAAGCAGGTTCTCATAGGTGGTCATATCGCCGAAGGGGCGCGGAATCTGAAATGTTCTGCCCAGTCCGAGAGCACTGCGTTTGTAGACAGGAAGAGAGTTGATATCCTGCCCCAAAAACTTCATCGAACCATGATCCGGCTGATAGATTCCCGTCAGCAGGTTAAAAACAGAAGTCTTGCCTGCGCCATTGGGTCCGATAACCCCCAGCAGCTCTCCTTCACGCACAGCCACGGTGACATCCTGCACCGCCTGCACCCGCCCGAAGGACTTCGCCAAATTTTCGACAACCAAGATATCGCTCATCAAACAGCCCCTCCAAGTGGATGATCGCTATCACGTCAAAGCGTCATAAAGTCACGGATCAAACCAAAAAGTACTTGCCAGTCCATCGGCAGGAGGCGCGACTCTGTCTGCCTCCTGCCAAAAGATCAGGATCGACTATTTCAACGGGTACAACATCTCCGCAGTGACCGGAATCTCGGGATGCTGCTTATTGTTGACGATTTCAATCTTCCAACCGTACTCATCGTCCGGCCTCCACTGGCCACCGACAAGCGGAGTTTGTGAATAATGTTCGGCGTTGAATTTTATCGGACCGACCATCGTATTGATGTCTGTCTCAGCAATCGCCTTGAGGATGGCCTGTTTGTCGAGAGACTGGGCACGCTTCAGGACATCGGCAACGATCTCGTACCCCGCGTATTTGAACCCGAGCGGAGCGACCCATTGTCTGCCGGTATCAGCAATCCACCTGTCGCACAGTTCTCTGCTCGTCATACCATCAAAGGAGGATTTGTACGGATGGTAAGGGCTCCACCAGACTTCGTTGAGCAGACCGTCCCCCAGGTTGCCACCTAGTGCTTCGATATTGGAGGGGAAGAGTGTCGCCCGGCCGATAGTACACATTTTCGGCTTGTAGCCCTGCTGATAACATTGACGCCAGAAGGTGACAAAGTCCGGAGAGATCAGGTTGCCGGCAACTATATCGACGTTGTTCTTCTTGAACGCAGAAATAATCGGGCTGAAATCCTTCATGTTATAGGGAAAGGCGCCGGGATCGACGAGCTTATAGCCCAAAGCCTTGCATCTTTCGGCAAACATCGGCGCCTGGGCCGTACCGTCAGGGTCGGTATGCCAGACGACGCCAACCGTCTTGTTGTGCTTGTCGGCCTGATCCTCCCACATGCTGACAAAGGTGTCGGCAAACAGATCTTCTGTCCAGAACGAATGATAACACCACGTGTAAGGGCCACCGGACAGCCAGGCTCCGGTAGGGGCATCCAAAGAGATACAGGGAACTTCAAGAGCATCACAAATAGCCGATACCGGATTGACGGTCGCCGGAGTGTGCATGACGAGCATCAAGTCGATCTGGTCCTTGAGGATCAATTTCTGCGCAACCTCACCTGCGAGAGTTGGATTTGACTGGGTATCAACCAACTTGATCTTGACAGGCAGTTTTTTCCCCAACTCCTTGATGAAGATACCACCATCTTTGTTGATGGCCTCAAGGGCTAGTTCATCAACCCAGGGAGAGGCTTCACCAAAGCTGGCTATCGGTCCGGTTGAAGGGTTCGGGCGACCGATCAGAATGTGATCTCTTCCAGAAGCCATCAGTCGGCCCGGATTGATAAGACTGGTACTGCACGCTGCCGCACCCGCTACTGCTGCAGTTTTCATGAACTTACGTCTAGTAATGTTGTTCCCCATACAGCCTCCTTTGCCTGTCGCAGTTTATTGATTTCAACCAATTCCCTCTGGCTATCGACAATGGCAAGTTGCAGGCCAAACACTTTTCCGCGGCCAGACAAGAGCCAGGGAAATTACGGAAAGATAAATAATTTCAATAGATTACAAATCGACATTTTCTACAGAAAGAGGCTGTCAGGGTTGTTGCAGTAACAGGATTCAATAGAGTTTCAAAAAAAAACGATTCATTATCGATTCAGAATTATAAGCTTGAGCCCGAAGGAGTTGGGCAGGCAGCGGCGCCCCTGAGACATTTCAGCCAATATTCATCATCTCAAGTTGATTCCATCCCAAAACGACCAGATAGTGGAAATACCGGGCCTAAAAAACGGCTCAGCTCATCAATATCTCCAGGTTCGGACTTTGCTGCCAGAAAAACCGTTTCCGACTCAGCGTCCCCCAGGTTGAAGCGATATTGAATCAGCAAGGTCGCATAGCTTAAACACACAATGCCGACCTCCAGGAGATCGGCATCAACTCTGCGTCAGACTGGGCCGGAACAATGGATACAGGCAGCTGACTATTGTCATAATCAAAAAGCTGTTCCCCCCTCAACGATATATCGAAACCCTAAGGTGCCGGCAAAAAACGACTCAGTCATAACTAAAATCAATGGAATCCTCGATACGGATACAGCCTCTTACACTCATGGCAGCCGGACAATTTTCAATATACCTGGCCATCGCCCAGCGGGCATCCTCCTCTTCCCTTGCTCTCAGCTTCAACAGGTAATGAACTCGAATGACTGTAATCCTCAGCACGCCGTCGACATCTTCGATGTCCCCTTCAACATGCGCCTCAAAGCGGTCCGTATGGGTTCTGATCTCTCTGGTCGCCAGCACGCTGGCGAAGGTCCCCATCATTCAGGCGGCCACCGCACCGACAAGATGATCCAAGGTGGCCGCGTGCTCTTCAACAGGATCGACCTTGTAGAATTTTTTTATTCCACCATGCACACCATACACGACCGGCTCATCAAACCCCTCAATTCTGGCGATCCGGGTTGGCCCCTGATCTCTGGAAATCCTGATGCGTGAGGTATGAATAACATTGGCCATCTGATCCTCCTCTCCCGTGAAGGTTCACTATATCCGCAGGTCCGCACGAGCAGAGATACTGGGGTGCAACGACCCGCACCGCTATTGCAGGGGAAGCCCATGGGCTCCCCCGCAACAGCGGCCCCTAATCAACCATTTCTTCAGGCAGCAACAGTTCTGCGTCGGTCGCCGCGATAACATCGACCAGTTTGACACCCGGCCTTATTTCCTTGAGCAGAAGTCCGTTTTCAGTGACTTCCATAACACCCATATCGGTGATGATCATGTCGACAACACCAACACCAGTCAACGGCAGGGTGCACTCTTTCATAATCTTGTGGCTCCCCTTTGCGGTATGCTGCATGGCAACGATAACCTTTTTAGCACCGGCAACCAGGTCCATTGCACCGCCCATCCCCGGAACCATTTTTCCCGGAACCATGTGGCTGGCGATATTCCCCTTGGCGTCAACCTGCAGAGCGCCAAGGATAGTGATGTCGATGTGACCACCACGGATAATGGCGAAAGAGGTCGCACTGTCGAAAAAGCTGGCGCCCGGCAGAATATCAACGTGAGAACCACCTGCGTTGATAACATCGCTGTCCTCGCTGCCTTCTTTGCTCGAAGGGCCCATCCCCAGGATGCCGTTCTCGGCATGCAGGGTAATGTGGATACCTTCAGGAACAAAGTTGGAAACCAGGGTCGGCAGACCGATGCCCAGATTGACAACATCGCCGTCTTTGAGCTCTTGGGCGGCTCGCCTGGCTATCAGATCCTTATCACTGAGCATAACCATCCCTCACTAACGAAGCTTCTCCGGCAAGTGCACCGCTCTGTACAATGGCATCGACAAAAATGGCCGGGGTCATGATCATATCCGGACCTAGAGCACCAATCTCGACAATTTCTTCAGCCTCAACGATGACAAAGTCCGCGGCCATCGCCATCACCTGGCTGAAGTTTTTCGTCGTCCCTCGATAATAGACATTTCCGGACCGGTCGACAACTGACCCCTTGAGCAAGGCAACATCAGCACGCAGCGGATGCTCAAGCAGATAATCCACGCCACCTACCGACATCTTTTTCTTGCCGTTCTCGACATCAGTACCAACGCCGGTCGGGGTTAAAAAACCACCGATACCCGACCCGCCACAACGAATCCTCTCGGCCAGGGTCCCTTGAGGAACAAGAACAACATCCAGATCACCGTTGTTCATCTGTTTCCCAGTTTCGGGATTTGTCCCGATATGGGACGTATACAGGCTCTTGACCCGGTGCTGAGCTATCAGTTTACTCACCCCCACTCCGGGCATGGAGGTATCGTTTGCTATCAGGGTGAGATCTTTAAGACCCCGTTCCAGGATGGCATCGATAACGGTTTCCGGGCTTTTTACCCCCAGAAACCCATTGACCATCAGCGTCATACCGCTTTTTATATATGACATTGCCTCTTCGAGGCACAATTCCTTATTCACGCCACGACTCCCATCTCAGCTATCACTCAACTTTGCTTCAGGCTCAGCATTTCGCGAGCCTCTGCCGGAGTAGCAACTTCGTTACCGAACTCACGGACAGCACGTGCAGCACGCTCGATCAGCTGAACGTTACCGGTTGCCAGGGTGTCCTTGTCGTACATGACGTTGTCTTCCAGACCAACGCGGATGTGGCCGCCCATAGCGATGGTAGCGTACATGATTGGCATGTGGCCACGGCCGATACCCAGAGCAGACCAGGTGCAGTTTTCTGGCAGCAGGCCTTTGAGGTAGGTCAGGTTTTCAACGGTAGCGGTAGAACCACCTGGTGCGCCCAGAACGAACTGATAGTGAACTGGTTCCTGGAGGAAACCTTTTTTAACGTAGTAACGGGAGTTGTAGTACATACCAGCGTCGAAGATTTCAACTTCCGGCTTGATGTTGTTCTCAATCAGAACTTCGCCCAGTTTTTCCAGGAATTTTGGATGGTTGACGAACAGAGTGCTGTGGCCCCAGTTCATGGTACCGCAATCGTAGGAAGCCATGTCAGGCTTGAGCTCGATCAGGTGAGCCATACGGGTTTCGTCGGTAGCGTTCAGATCACCGGAGGTGGTGTAGTTGAGAATGACGTCACAGTCTGGGTATCTTTCTCTGAGCAGGCCTTCAGTTTCACGGAACTTGTCAGCGCTCATGGTACCATTACCTTCTTCATCACGCATGTGCAGGTGGGCAACCGCAGCACCAGCTTTCCAACAAGCGTAAACGTCGTCGGCAATCTCGGAAGGAGTCATCGGAACATTCGGGTTGTCCTTCTTCTTTGGCCAGGCACCAGTTACAGCAACAGTAATGATAGTTTTGCTCATATCCGTTCTCCATAGAATTATTTAAATGTTATTTGATACAGAAATTTATTTGATAATTGTCATCAGCACTGCAAATGACAACTTCAGTCGACAGATTCATCAATCCTAACGAACTCAAACACGAGGATCACGGCAAGATCAATCCCTAGCATCATTATGGATATCATAAAAATATAAATAACATTGCTGCTCATGAATCAAGTCCTTGTTCTAATCACCGTTCAGACAAATCAACCATAGTTTTTTTTCCACAACCGGAGGCTTTCGCCTCCGGTTGCAATATCAACAATTACTTAACGTTTCTTCTTTTCTTGAGTGCCCCACCGATACCGACAATAACTCCAAGACCAATCATGACAAGACAAAGGTATATAGCTACGACAGCATTTACTGGTTCCATAATTATCTCCTATATAACCAATTATAATAGATCAGAATCTCTTGCCTGGATTTTGCATTCTCCAGATACCGTAAACAATCGCACAGAGGACAACAACCGATATGACCACCTGAATAAATATTGATACAGCCCACATTTTAGCCTCCTTATTTTCACGCAGCGCGCAAATCCTGTTAAGCAGCCAATTCTATCTTTTCGCCAGCACGAACCCGTTTAAGAAGTCCAGATTTACCCGGCAGGATCGCGGTAAGAACGATACCTAAGACAAGAGAGATAACGGTAACCGGATACATATTCAGAGCAAACGGTCCCGGAGCCCATGTAGGCGTAGCAAAAGTCCAGACGAAATTGACGATGTATGCGACAGCGACGGTAATCCACGCAGCCGTCGGGCTTGCTTTCCAGGTCATTCCAATAACCCAGACGACGAAAATAGGAATACCGAAGGAGAAGCACCAAAGGAAGACCGGGAAGATCAGCGGCACAAACAGCGCGGGCACACAGGCCATCAGACCGGTGATGAGCAGAACTGGCCTCATGAGCTTATACTCGGTTTCCGGCTTCATCTCCGGGTAACAGGCACGCTTGAAAATCATCTCAACAATAACCGTGGTATTGCCGAGCAGGAAGCTTGAACCGGTGGACAATGTTGCGCAGAGCAGACAGACCATCAGCAGGCCAACAATCGGCGAAGGAAGGGTATGCAGAGCCATATTGATAACTGAGAGCTTTGCACCGCCTGCGGCAAACATCGGGATAGCCATGGCAATCAGCGCCATACAGACCCATGGGAATGAGGCCAGACCGTTGATAGCCGTCGCCAGGAAGGTCGATTTACGAACCTCTTCCGTTGATTTAGCCGCCAGCATCGGAATATAGGGCCCCTGAGCAACGGCAACCCCGGCAATATGGAGAACAGAAACAGGGATAATGATCTGGAACAGCAGATCAGGTGAGAACCTGAACAGTTCTAGTTTCCAACTTAAATTCTGTTCCGTGTATGTCTGGAAGATTCCCTGCCAGCCTCCTAAGTTGACAACGATCCAACCACCGACAAGAATAAGCGAAATATAGGAACCGACGATCATAACCGTTGCGTTAACAACACTGACAATGGCGTACTGCAGACAACCGCCGAAAACCACGTAAACCATGATCAGGATGTAAGCGATGATGATACACCAGGGGAAATATGGAACCTTACCACCAGTAAGTCCGTAAATGGCACCACCGGCCGCCAGGGTTTCGCCCATGCAGATACCGGTAAAGGCACCGATATTAACGCAGGCATGCAGGTAGCCCATCTTCCGGCCGAAAAGCGCTTCCATCGATTCGGGAAATGTCGAGACACCAAGTTCACGCATCCAGGGACCGAACCAGAGGGTCAGCAGTGGCACAAAGATACCACCGACAATGATCCCCCAGAACAGGACTGAAGCTCCCAAACCGGCCGAGGCCTCCCATAGAGACATGGTATGGCCAGAGCCAAGCGGAATAAGGGCAAGACCCGCAGCAATCATAATCCAGTTGAGCTGTCCCCCTGATTTAAAGTCGTCCATATTTTTGACTTTACCGCGGATGTAATAGGTCGAAAAACCTATGACAATGACAAAATACAAAACTGCGTAAACAATCGGATTACCCATCCTTTGTACTCCCTTCCTCTCTTTAAGGTCATACGTTTATATTGAGGGGCCAGGGAAAATCCCTGGCCCCCATGGCAGTCTTTACGTCACCTCAAGTACTTTACAGTTCAATAGTTCCTATATTGACACTCTGCTTCAGTTCTACCGGCACAACCTTTTCCTGGCCGTTGTCATTCAGAACCACTTCGTATTTTCCGGAATCAGCATCCAGGCCATCGAATTTGAAATCACCGAACATATCGGTATCGGCAACCATCACCTTGTCGGAGTCATAACCGCGCAGGGTGACCGAGACTCCCTTGGCCACATCGATGACAGCACCATTCTTTCTGGAGACACTGCCGGCAATGAAGACCGAGTTGAAGCGATAGAGATTCTTGTAATAAACAGTCGGCTTCGTGCCATATTCGGGATTCATCGCTTCGAGCCCCTCCTCTGCTATCATTTTTTCAAAGTCACTATCCTCGACGTAGACAGAGCTGAGAGCCCCGGTCGGACAAACGGTCACGCAACGCGGCTTGGTGAACCCCTCGTTATCGATCATATGAGCGCAGAAGGTGCATTTCTGCGACAGCTGGGCCTCTTCATTCCAGTAAATTGCTCCGTAAGGACAGGACTCAGTCAGATTGATCCCTTTGGATTTTTCCGGATCAATCAGAACGATTCCATCAGCCCGCTTGATAACCGCCCCTTTGGCCTTTTCAGCACAGGGAGGATTGTCACAATGCATGCAGGGGGTCGGTCGATACGCCACATCGTTGAGCGGATATTTGCCACGCTCCTTGCGTTCGATATTCATCCAGCGCTGCCCATGACGAGGCTGAGCGGCCGAGTAGCCTGGCCACTCGTTCATTTCAAATTCGTCCTTGCACACCATGTGGCAGTTGTTGCAGTCTTCACACTGCGCGACATCAATAATCATGTGCCATTTTTTAGCCATCGGATTACCTCCACTCCCATTTTTCAACTTGAATCAGGCATGAGTTCGGTGCCTGAGCATGTGAATGCTTCACCATCATTCTGACCGGCGTCAGGATATTTACGCAGCCGCCGATATCCGGGGACTCACCCGGCTCACCTGTCGGAACATACTGCGAGCTCGACTCATAAGAATGGATCGTTCCTGGTGGCACCCGTTCGGTCACCTGCGCTGCACAGATGACAGCACCGCGATCATTGTAGAGCTTGATCAGGTCATGCTGACCGATGCCACGCTTCTCGGCATCATCGGAATTGATCCTGGCGATCCAGTAATAGTGGCCATTGACCAGCACGCGGTGATCCTTGATATCGTTGGTGAAGGCATCCTTCCCATCGTTTTGCGTATGGAAACTGAAACGCGGATGGGGAGAGATCATCTGCAGTGGATACTTGGAATAGAGCTCCGTTGTCTTGGTCCCTTCCCAAGAATCACGGTATTTCAGAATAGGTGGACGTTCCTCGTCATCTGGAGCAAAACGTTTCAGACTGGAGGACTCAAACTCAATCTTTCCGGACTGAGTCTGCAGCCCCTTGCCCATTTCTTCGGTAAAATCGGCCGGCGCCATGCTGAGCTCTGGAGTATCCTTATGACGCCCTTCGGCAAACCAGCGGTAAGCAACCGGATCACGCAATTCTTCCGATGGCGCCGGAACGACGTAGTAACCTTTGACCAGGAAATCTTCCCAGGACATGTTCTTGCAGACATCGGTGCCATAGAAGAATCTCCGGCACCACTCAAGCTCGGTACAGCCTTCTGAGAACTGGTGACCCATCCCCAGACGTTTCGAGATATCGAGGAAAATCTGGAAGTCGGACTTCGACTCACCGAGCGGCTCGATACACTTGTGCTGAATACAGGGCACACGGTGGTTGGCCTGGGTGAAGGTATGGTTGACGTAGCCACCACAGTTTGTGTATTCGGAGATATCCCAACGCTCGAAGCTGGTACATGCCGGGAGGATAACATCGGCAAACTTGGCCTCACCCTCGAACCAGATCGACTGATTGATGACAGTCTCAAGGTTTGGCGAGCGCAGAGCTCGGGCAAAACGGTTCGTCTCGGTCATGGTGCCGAAGAAGGATCCGCCATAGCGGTACCAGAGCTTGACCGGGGAATGACCGGGAGCCGGGTATTCGAACTTCTGGAACTGACCTTCGAGAGACATGAAATCGAGCGGATAGCCATCGGTCTTCTGGTCAAGGATCGCCTCAGGAATCTTCAGACGAGGCACCAACTGCTTGACGTTGCTACCGGTAAAGGTGCTCGGCATGTTCTGATAAGTATTGATAACCGAGGCGTTGCCACCGGTGATAGAAGCACTGAAACCGCCGTCGGCATAACCCGGGAACCAGAAACGGGCATTGACCGGGGTCCCCTGCTGCAGACCACCCATATTGATACCCGGCTTGCCAAGCCCCTGCATGGCCATCAGCATGACCACGCCACGCGCCCAGTCCGCTCCGGTCGCGGTACGACAGGCACCACCAAAGGCGATAGCGCCACCGGCACAGAGATAGGTCTTTTTCGATGCCCATTCACGAGCCAGAGCCCTGACATTGCGGGCTGGCAGTCCGGTGATCTCTTCCTGCCATTCAGGGGTCTTGGGGATCCCATCGTCTTCACCGAGGACATGGACCTTCCACTTGTCAAATCCGGTGGTGCGATCGGCAACATATTGCTTGTCGTAGAGATCTTCTGTGATCCAGGTGTAAGCGATGGCAAAGACCAGGGCATTATCGGTACCTGGTTTCGGAGCAAACCACTTGCCGCCCATCCAGGCTGCGGTGTGGTTATAGAAAGGATCGATATGAACACAGGGCAGGCCCAGATCCTTGAGCCAACGGCGCCGATAGGTCCCTTCATGGGCAGCGTAAACACCGGCCGTCGCTTCCGGGTCAGCTGACCAGAAGACAACCATTTCCGCATTTTCGAGCAGATCCTGAACGGTGCCATAGGTCTCGCCGCCGCCATTATGAGCACTCTGACCCCAGTGATGCATCGCTCCCCAGAACCAGCCTTCCCAGCTGTCCGGGTTGTCGACTACGGTCGTCGAACCGATATTGTTGAAGAAGCGGGTTCTCGCGCTCAGCTTGTAACCAAGATGTCCCCAGGTGTGGTGAGAACTGGTACAGTTCATGATCGCACCTGGGCCATGTTCTCTTTTGACCCGTTGAATTTCACCGGCGACGATATCCAGAGCTTCGTCCCAGCTGATTCTTTCGTACTCGCTGATACCGCGATTCTGTGGATTTCTTTCACCGTTCGGATCAAAATCGACCCGTTTCATCGGATAAAGAAGGCGGTCCTTGGAATAGACCATCGATTTCCAGGCCAATGTCGGCGCGTCCGCAGAAGCGATGCGCGGAGGAGTAAAGCTTTTTCCCCGTGCGTTGATGGTCCAGGACGCGGCATCACTGTCATCGAATTCAATCGGGGTCACCCGGATGATCTTGCCGTCCTTGACATAGGCGAATACCGCGCCACCCGTGGTGTTGCTGGTGTAGCGCTTGACCCCGTTGCCCATGTCGGTTCCGTACTGCATGCCGGCCTGGCCCATCTTGTCCAGGGTTTCGGTAAACCAGATGGAGATCTCATCCGGCCCCTGCCATCCGGCACGGAAGTTTTTGATGACGTTGATGACATCCAGATAACCCTTCCAGTCTTTATCCGGTTTCATCATCGTCAGCCCATCGACTTCCGAATAAAATGACAACGTGATATCCGGCTTGCTATGAGCGCCGGAGCCCAAAACCACATGCCCATTTTCAAAAATCAGATGCTCAGCAAAACTGCCGTCCATCAACTGAATCTGAACTGTGAAATTCTTCTCCTGCAAACGATCTCTGAACTCCGGATATCGCTCGGCGGTTTCATTCAGGGCACTTTGCAACCCCGCAACCGCATCTGCAATCTTGATTTGTTCTGCCATACTGCCTCCTCTTTGAACGTCTCTTGAATACTCACCCCAGAAAAACTTACAATGTTGCCCGTTTACGTTTTGCCAAATACTCGAGAAGATATTCGCGCAGTCCTGTAAAGGACGCCTCCATCTGCTCAGGTGTCCACTCCTGCCAGCCCTTGCCACCTGTCTTAAAACCGTTCAGTCCCTGCTCCAGCATGTCATCCAGCATATGACTGTGCTCGTGGTTGTCTGCCAGATGTTTGAGAATGTATTTATGAATGTTCCTGGTCAGATCCAGGCCTGCCATATCGCTGTTTTCCATCGGCCCCATCTGCGGCCAGCGCAGTCCCGGTCCGAACTTGCAGGCCTTGTCGACCGTCGCCGCATCGGCGATGCCGTTTTCCACCATATAGAAGGCTTCACGCCACAGGGCATGCTGCAGACGGTTGGCGACAAAACCGGGAACATCTTTTTTGCAGTAGATCGGTTCCTTGCCACACTTGGCCATCAGATCCATGGTCGCGTCCATGACCTCTTCTGAGGTGTAGGCAGACTTGACCACCTCAACCAGAGGAATCAGGTGTCCTGGATTCCAGAAGTGGGCGCCGACGACACGCTCTTTATGAGTACACTTCTCAGCAATTTCCGTCGGGCTCATAACCGAGGTGTTGGTCGCGAGAATCGTCGTGTCTTTGCAGTACCCCTCGATCTCCGCGAACAGGTCCTGCTTCGTCTCCAGCACCTCAGGGGCACACTCAATGACAAAATCAGAATCCTTGGTTGCTTCCTTCAAATCGGTGATGAACTCTATGCGCCGCAGAACGAAAGCCTTCTCTTCTTCGGTTGCAGCACCTGCGGCGATCATGATGTCGAGATTTTTTTCGATCGGTTCGAAACGATCATCCTTGAGCTGCCTTGTTCTTAAAATGACCCTCTCAATGTCAGGATTAGAGGCAAAGACCTGAGCCAACGCGTTGCCCATCATTCCTGCACCAATGACTGTCACAGTCTTGATACTCATAGTGCTTCCTCCTAAAGGGATAAATTAATCAATCAACTTGACAACGGTCGCCATGGCCGGTCCGCCGCCGACGCAGAGAGAGGCCAGGCCGTAACGGCTTCCCATGCGCTTCATCTGATGAATGAGTGAGACCAGAATCCGGGCGCCGGTACAACCGACGGGATGCCCCAAACCGATGCCGGAACCATTGATATTGACCTTGCTCATGTCCAGCTTCAGCTCACGGTCGCAGGCGAGAAACTGGGCGGCAAAGGCTTCGTTGATCTCGAAACAGCCGATATCCTCCAGGGTCAGCCCGGCCATATCCAGAGCCTTGGGGATTGCATAGGCTGGCCCAATCCCCATGATCTCAGGGGCGACTCCGGCATTAGCGATAGACAGGATCTTGGCCATGGGCCTGATACCCAGTTCTTCAGCTTTTGTTGCACTACTCAGAACCAGTGCAGCGGCACCATCGTTTACACTGGAAGCATTCCCTGCGGTGACGGTACCGTTTTCCCTGAAGGCAGGGCGCAGAGAAGCAAGCTTCTCCATACTGATGTCCTTGCGTGGATGCTCATCCCTTGCAACAACAACATCACCTTTTTTATTCTTTATGGTTACAGGAACGATCTCATCCTCAAACACCCCGTTTTCGATGGCGGTGTTTGCCCGCTGATGACTCAGCACGGCCAATTCGTCCTGTTCTTCGCGACTGATATTGTATTTTTCGGCCAAATTTTCAGCGGTACACCCCATGTGCTTGCCATAGAGTGCACAGACCAGACCGTCATAGAGCATACTGTCCAGAACCATCTGATCACCCATACGGTGTCCATCACGCGCTTTCATCAACAGGTAGGGCGCATTCGACATACTTTCGACACCACCCGCAAGACCGATAGATGTCTTACCGAGCTGAATAGAGGCGGCAACGCTTTCGAAGGCACGCATCCCTGAAGCGCACTGCTGATCTACCGTATAAGCCCAACTGCTGTCTGGCATGCCACACTTTATCTGGACCTGCCGGCCAGGGTTCCCCTTGGATCCCTGTTTGTAGAGCATTCCCAGTGCAAGCTCTTCAAACTGCTCAGGCTTGAGCTGACTTCTCTTGATTGCTTCGTTCACGGCTACACATGCCAGGTCGACCGGCATAACACTTTTCAGCGAACCCTGAAAATCGCCGATCGGCGTACGGGCTCCACTGATAATGACGACATCTTCTGTTTGCATGAATATCTATCTCTCTTCACTAATTGCCGGCCACCTGCAAGCATCAGATACAAGTTCAGGTCCCAAGCTTCAGAAGTGCTTTTGGATAGCTCCCGGAAGTCCCTCCGGGAGCTATCCAATTGGCTGGCACGTTAACGATAATTATTTATTACGGTTGAACAGTCGTGCGATGTATTCAGCGCCGTTTGCGCCGCCGTGAGCTGCGTCGGCATAGCCGGTACCGCAGTAGAAGTATTCTCTGTCCGGCACGTCATTCAGTTGATCTTCGTCGATTTCGGCAACACAGCGAGCGATAGAACCGTCGCCCATGTACCAACGCATTGGGAAGCAGTTGAAGCGGAAACGCTTACCGCTGACCTTGGACAGATCGCCACCCAGGTTTTCGACACCAACAATGCCGTTACCCAGCATCAGCTTGTGGCAAGGCTCCCAAGTGCCCCAGCCGCTGTGGGCCTCAAGGAAACCGTACTTCTCATCGTAGGCATTCTGGCCAAACACCCGGATGAATTCATCCTTATCGAATTCGGCGTAAGCCTCTTCACCGAACAGCTCTTTGTACTCATCAACCAGATGACGACCGGAATGGCCCAGCAGGTTCAGGCGGGTACCACCGTTGACACCCATGGCGGTGTGCAGAGGGTGATCGAGAGCCTGGCCGTCCATGGCAACACACTTGACCTTGTGCTCGACAAACCAGTTACCGGCGTCGACACCAGTACCGCAGGCATAGTGATAGTAAGCTTTGGAATCGTCGTAGTACTTGTGCATGCCGGTATCCAGAACGACAACCATGCCGGCCAGCTCTTTCGGGCTGATTTTAGCTTTGGCACAACCAGCTTCAAGATCTGCAGGCTTGATCAGAGCCCAAGGCTCAACCTCGATCGGCAGACAGACAGCCTCGCCGGTGTAGGCATCGATCGGCATTTCATGGGTATATCTGGCGCGACGACCATCGAACTCGTATTCCATGACGTGACGGGGAGCATCGCAGTGGGTACCGGTATGCTGTGGCACATTGATCCATTGGGTCAAAACACCGCTTTTAGCCATGGTGTGGGCGCTGTCAACAGTCGCCTTCTCAAAGTATGGCCAGCGTGGAGCTTCAGCACTGAAAGGATGGCTCAAATCAACAAATACTTTCTTACCCATTTTCTTTCCTCCTTAATGGTTTGATGTTGCCTCTATGAATTAGACGACGGCTGCGCTGCCACCGTCTGGATAGATGATCTGGCCGGTCATGAAGTCAGAAGCTTCCGATGCCAGGAAAATTGCCGGACCGATGTTGTCTTCGGTTTTGCCGATCCGCCCCATTGGGATATTTTTCAGAATATTGGGTTTCAAATCCGGATTTTGCTCGAAGACGCTGACCATCATCGGCGTTTCGGTAATAACCGGACCGATTCCGTTAACATGGACATTATCCTTGGCCCACTCGGAGGCCAGACTCTTGGTCAGCATATCCACGCTGCCCTTGGTGGTGCTGTAGCAGGTATTCCCGGCACCGCCGATAACGGCACGGATACCGCGGATCGAAGTGACGTTGATGATTTTGCCGTACTTTTTGGCCACCATGATCTTGCCGAAGGCCCTGCAGGCGAGCATGACACCACGAACATTGACATTAAACATTGCATCCCAGTCTTCAACCGGGATATCCAGCGTCGGAACCTTCTTGTTAAACCCTTGCGAATTAACCAGGATATCGACAGTCCCCATCCTGGCGACACAATCATCGGCCAACGTCTGGATACTTTCTGCATCGGCTGCATCAACAGTGAGGCAACCGACAGAACAACCCGTCTCAGCCTTGATTTCCGCCGAGGCCTCTTCCAGCGTCTGCATATTGCGGCTGGCGATAACAACCTCCGCACCAGCAGACGCAAGCCCTGCGGCAATCGCCTTGCCGATGCCGCCACCGCCGCCGATGACGACGGCTTTTTTCCCTGTCAAATCAAATAAATTTTTCATATCTGTTAGCCTCCCTGAATCATTTTTTGGGTGGTAAGAGACAAACCAGCATTTGGCATGACTCCGTCCCAAAGTTATGGATACCCTTCAGTGTTCCTGCCCCACAATGAAAGCTATCCCCTGGATTTAAAACGGTTTCCTCCAGCTCAGTTTTCAAAGTCATCTGACCGGTCATGATGTAATAAACACTCTCCATCTGATTACAGCCGAACTCACAACCTCCTCCCGGCAGGAAATGAGACAGCCCGATAACCAGTCGACCATCGTTGACATCATCCGGATCATGGAGTCGCGTCGCGTGCATCTGGTAATGCAATGGAGCCTCATATCCATATGCATCCTCTTTGCGAACGATCTTGTAACTCATCGCCAGAACCTCCTTTGCAAATCTAGTTTTTGTTTTCGACGAATGTTTCTTGCTTTTGGACTATGGCAAAGAGCGGGCCAAGCTTCAGTTTTACGTTGTCAATTTGCAGTGAAAAGCTCTAAACAATAAGATTTTATGTTTATTTACAGGCAGTTAAATGATTGAAGAAATTTCAAAATTTTAGAAATGAGCGCTATTATAAAGAATGAACACCACAAGCCTGCAACGTGATGAACCGTTTTTGAATCGAAAAATATTTGATTTTCCAAGCCGTAAAATAAAGCACCTGAAAAAGGATTAAGCTAATAGTTCTGTATACTTAAAAATTTCTCGGTGGAATGTCAGCGTTCAAAATGGAATAACTAAAATCGGCGGAGGGGGGTTAGCTTGACAAAAACACTCAATGCCAAGGTGCTGTACTAAAAAAAAATGCCGTCCGAAGACGGCATAATCAAAAGCTGTTGGCAGGGACGGCTCTATGGAAGAGCCCGAAAAAATATCTCAACATACTGTTTTCTTTGGACTTTAAAACCAACCAACCGATTCCGGATCGGTCTCAAAAAGCGAATCGATTTCGAATCAGGCAGATTGTTCCTGGATTTCATTGATCTCCAAAGCCTGTATCCTCCTCATGATGCTGGACTGACTCATCCCCAGCAGCTTGGCAGCCTTGCGGGTGCTTCCGCACTGCTGCAGGGCCTCGGAGATTTTTTGACGTTCAAACTCCTGAACCTGCTCCTTAAGGGACAAGTCGCCACATGACAAACTGCTCATGGCTGAGGTATTGAGAGTCTCATAAGGAAAATGTTTCTTTGTGACATTGACGATCTCGTAGACATCGTCAAAACCGATCACTTCGTCGCCAAATAGAACCAGTCTCTCTATAACATTTTCAAGTTCCCTGACGTTACCTGGCCAATCATGTTGCTCCAGAGCGAACAGTGCCCTCATATCCAAACTGCATTTTTTTTCGTATTTTCTATTATACTTCCGGAGAATACTGTCTGATAACATCCCGATATCATCTTTTCTTTCTCTCAATGGAGCAATGACGATATTGACAACATTGAGCCTGAAGTAGAGATCCTGCCGGAACTTCTTTTCTTTGACCATTGAAACCAGATCACAATTTGTCGCAGCTAAGAACCTGACATCAACAGGAATTTTCGATGTATCTCCGATACGCCTGATTTCTTTTTCCTGCAGCACGCGCAACAGCTTGGTCTGCAGGGCAAGCGGCATATCGCCAATCTCGTCAAGAAGCAGGGTTCCACCGTCTGCAGCTTCAAATAGTCCTTTTTGGTCTTTGTTTGCTGAATTGGTAAACGCACCCTTCACGTAGCCAAACAGCTCTGACTCCAAAAGGCTTTCCGGTATGGCAGCACAATTAATAGTGATAAACGGCTTGTTCGAACGGGGTGAACAACGATGCAGTTCCCTGGCAACCACCTCCTTGCCACTTCCGGTCTCGCCCTGGATAAGTACCGTCGCATCTGTTTTTGCAACACGCTCAACAGTATGCTTGAGGCGAAGCATATATTTACTGTCACCGATAAGCGCGGTATTCTCGTAACGACCTTTCAACTTGTTGCGTTCATCTGGCTGCATTTGCTTTTCATTCTTCATCATATTCAGTTGAAAGCTGAGCTCCAGAATATCGGTCAGGTCACGCAGCACCGTAACTCCGCAGAGAAAAACTCCCTCCTGATTGAAGAAGGGAGAACAGGTCATCAGAACGCGCTTTTGAGTATTTTTCTCCCAGAAAACATTCGTTACAGAGCGAAAATCCTTGAGCATTTTAGAATTCGCTATGGCAATCTCTTCCTGGGTAACCGAAATATGCTTCCCCTTCAGCTTGGACTCGCAGAGGTTGAACCATTCGCAGATCAGGCTGTTCGCTCCAAGGATCATTCCGTCATGATCGACAACGAACACTCCATCCGCAACGTTGTCGCCCATTTCAAGGACCTGCAACTGACCTTTTTTATAAAGTGCATCGTTTTCCTTCGTTGAAACCTTAGGATCTTTTACCCGGTTATCTGCCACACCAGCCTCCCTGACTCAGTCAAATAAAAAGGATCACCTCTTCTCGCCAAGAACCAGAATCGATTCACGTATAACAATTAGCTAGCGACAAAACAATCCATATTTTCCGGCCTGAAGCGGAAACAACCCTTCGAATGACCGCTGGCCAAACAATTCAACTGACTGAAAGTAAATAAGAATGAGAGTATAAACGGAGGAGAAGAAACTCACTTAACGACGTTCGAACCAGCATATCTGGTTCCCATACCGGAATGTTTCAAAAGCGACTCACTGTTATTCTGCCCTTGACAGAATGTTACTATCTGGTATTTTTTATCATAACTTATCAAGAGCAGCCGAGGGACTGGCCCAGTGACACTGCAGCAACCACCTCATCCGGAGGAACGGTGCTAATTCCAGAAAGATAAGACTGCACTTTTAGCCCCAACCTGCCAGTTGGGGCATTTTTTATCTGTTCTTGTCTATCAAAAAAAACCTGCACCTGACGTTAAAAGCCCCAGACAGGCGGGGGCTTTTAACAACAAATATTCAAAGGATCTACTGAGTCAGAAACATCGGCTCGCTGCCCCTACCTCATCTTGATCGCGGCATCCTCGGCGGCCTTGACCAACGGGTAGCCAGCCGGAGAGGCCGTCAGCAGCGGATGGGTGCCCAGCTGGGCGGTCAGCAGTCCGTTGACGGTCATGCGGCTCTGAATGATGATACCTATGGTGTTGATCAGCTCACCAACCGACAGCCCGCCGTAGACCTCCCCACCAAGAATGACTCCCGACTCCTTGCCGACGACCAGCTTGACGTACTGCTTATGGGTACCGGCCAGGGTGCCGGGATGATGGTCAATCCCTTCAAACGCGCCGGTCACGTAATTGAAGTTTTCTTCTGCGGCAATCTTTTCGGTCAACCCGGCAATGCCGATACCGGTGGGGCCAATGGCCGTTGAAAAGATCGAGATCGTCCCGTTGAAGGTTTTAATCGCAGACAGTCCGAATAGGTTCATTCCGGCGATTCGTGCTTCGGCACAGGCGGTTGAGGCAAGCATGGTCATTACCGGCTTACGGGTGACAAAATCGCGTTTTTCTGCACAGTCTCCGATGGCAAAGACATGGGGATCTTCTGTGCGCATGTATTCATCGACCCTGATAAATCCGAGCGGTGAAATCGGCAACCCGGCATCCTGCGCCAACTGAACTTCTGGACGATAACCAACCGCCATAATCACGGCATCCGCCTCGATCTTGCTGCCGTCGCGCAGGAAGACCCCCTCGACGGCGGAGGTGCCGCCGATATGCTCAACCTCGACAGCAGTGCGGACGATGACACCACGCTCGGCGAGCAACTGTTCAACCCGGTTGGCAACGTCGGCATCAAAGGCAAGGGGCAGAATGGTCGGCAGCCGCTCGATCAGAGTCACCTGCTTGTGATTCTGAGCCAGCTCATCAGCTACTTCAACACCGATAAAGCCGGCTCCGATAACCGCTATTTTTTTACAATTCTCCAATTGCTGCAGAACACCATCGAGATAGACCTTGTCCTTTGGCACATAAAATACGTTTTTCAGCCCGGCTCCGGTGATAAAGGTCGCCTGCCGCGGCAGAGAACCGGTCCCGAGCACAAGACGCTCGTAACCGATTGTTTTGCCGTCATCCAGAGTGACCTTACGAGCCGCCCTGTCGACAGTCTTCACTTCGCCGGTGATCAACTCGATCCCCAGCCCAGCAAACATCTTGTCGACCGGCATAATATCGTTATCGGTCTTTGCGAGAGCACCAAACAGATAGGGTATGCCGCAGGGGACCAGGGTCTTGGGCTGCCGTGAGACTACCACAACCGTTTTGTCGGGATAACAGCGTTTCGCTGTTGTTGAGGCAACCAGACCGGCAGCGCTGCTACCGATAACAAGGACATCTGACTTCATAAAATTACTCCTTAGACATTTTGGAAGAATGTGACGGTAACTACTGCTTTCTACCGGTGTTCAGTATATCACTATATCCCGGCTTTCTTTCGGCTTAATGACAATATTCTTGCCTGAATCGGGGGGAATGGATCGTAACGGAAGGATGATGCAAAGACAGGTAAACTAAAAAACGGGCACCCGAGAAACGGATGCCCGTATGAGACAGCATGGATGCAGATTAATACACTCAGCCCAACTTTAACAAGGGAGCAAACAGTTCACGCAAAATCGTAGCGGTCGGGCTGTCAGCAAAGTAACGCACGAAAGACTGACCACTGTCTCCGGCCAGGGCTACCTGCGGATCGATAGGGACAGCCCCGAGAAAGGGGACCTGCATATCCTCGGCAATCCGTTGTCCAGCTCCGCCGGCCAGAATATGGGTAACATCTCCGCACTTGGGGCAGACGTAACCACTCAGGTTTTCGACAACCCCGAGAACCGGGACATTCAACTGGCGGCAGAAAGAGATGGATTTGCGCACATCAACGGCGGCAACCTTCTGCGGTGTGGTGACAATCACCGCACCATCCAGAACGTTCAGGGTCTGACAAACGGCCAGCGGCTCATCGCCTGTTCCGGGAGGAGAATCAATAATCAGGTAGTCGAGTTCTCCCCAGGCAACCTCGCTAATGAACTGCTTGATCACAGCCAGCTTGCGTGGCCCGCGCCAGATGACGGCATCGTCCTGATTCTCCAGCATCAGCCCCAGCGACATGGCCTTGATGCCGTCAACCTCAAGCGGCACAACCCCATCCTCGTCCATCTCCAGCGGAACGCCTTCTAGGCCGAGCATGGTCGGAATGCTGGGACCATGGATATCGGTATCGAGCAGACCAACCTTATATCCTTCCAAAGCAAGACTGCTGGCCAGGTTAACGGCGACGGTACTCTTGCCGACCCCTCCCTTGCCGGAGAAGACCGCGATCTTGTGCCTGATCTGCCCCATGCGCTGCTTGAGTCGCTCCTCTTCACTGAGCGGTTCCGTCTGCTGTGCCTTCAACTCGTCCTGCTCTCCAAGATAGACTTCACAGGCATCCTGCACGGTGGTCAGAGCCAACAGGATGCAATGTTGAAATTCGTCAGGCAACCCATCCAGAGCTTCATAAATTTCCAGAGGATCCATCTGCATAACCTGCTCGACAGTCCTCCCGGCTGCCATCGTCCCCGTCATACTACCGCTGGCGATCGAAGTTTCACAGCCGTCGGTGATAAAGCCGAGATCAACAACCTTGCCCCTGTCGATCTGCAACCAGTACTCCATGGTATCGCCGCAGGGTCCGGTCCAGCGATGATGAGCATTATATTTTTTAAGAGGGCCATAATTCCTGGGGCGCTCTGCATGTTCTTTGACTATCTCAGACAACTGTTGCGGTGCTTCGTGATCCATTCGTCAACTCCTTTTTTTGTGCATAGACACGGAACATAGTCGATTGCAGCTCATAATTGCAATCATAAAGACAAACAATCGGGCCCGGAGTCGATAGGAAGATTCTTCTGTTTGATATTGAGATTCTTGAGACTCAAAATAATTAAAGTCGGCGGTTCTCGCACCGCCAGCCAGTTTCTTCTCATCGAAACACCGAAGGGGTTTCCGGTTCTGCCCGTTGATGGGCTTGCCCATCTTGGGGCGCAATTGTATAAGCTGGTGGGATGCTACGCAGAAAACGCAGGCAACCTGCCGACATGCCCTTTTCTGCATACTCATTTGTGGCAAGACAAAAGAGTATGGCGGCGTTCGGGGCCGCGACCCCGAGGTTTTGATCTAGAGAAGATCTGTTTAATAAAGGCTAAAATCGGCGGGTCCCGGCCCGCCAGCCGGGTTCATTTTCTTTGTGGCGATAAAGAAAACGCAACCAAAAGAAAACTTTCTAAAATCACTGACGTAAATCGTATTTGTCGCTCTTCGTAGCTTTTGGTCCGCTATTCTCTGCACGCTCAGAGGCGTCACTGCGCGCCTCGATTCGCGCAATCGCCAGGCCGGTTCCCGGCTTGGCTACATGGAACAGGCACTGCCCATGGATGAGCGATGCTCATCCATGGGTACGTTGAAAGGTGGGATCAGTGGTCGCACATATTGACGCCGGACTGCAGGGTACCGGCCATGTAACTGTAGACCAGAGCTTCCGGAGTGTCAGCCGGCGCACCAACCACAACATCGATGCCATTGTCAATAAACAGGCTTTGCGCACGCTGTCCCATGCCACCGGCAATAATCATATTGGCACCCTGCTCGCTCAGGTATTTCGGCAACAGGCCCGGCTCATGTGGTGGAGCAGCAATGCTCTCAACCTTGAGGATCTTTTTCTCATCCATGTTGATATCGATCAGCGCAAACTCTGCGCAGTGGCCAAAATGCATGGACAGACGGCCTTCGGCCATGGGGATTGCAATTTTTCTCATCTTATCATTCTCCTTGGGTGATGAAAGGCACCGCATAATTATGTGTATTTATAATTAATTAATACTCTCTGCGGCGCTCATAAGTCGTAACGGTCAGTTCAATATGGCCTGGACCCGGTCCCAAACAGCGCGAAGATCCTCTGCACTGGGGGCAACGGTTTCTACAACGGCCAGTTTCTGCAACTGAGCCTGAGAGA
The DNA here is from genome assembly GCA_963677215.1 of Geopsychrobacteraceae bacterium. Taxonomy (GTDB): domain Bacteria; phylum Desulfobacterota; class Desulfuromonadia; order Desulfuromonadales; family Geopsychrobacteraceae. The sequence continues at coordinate 2,538,808 of OY781919.1, read as the reverse complement.
CCTGACGATCATAACGAATCCGACCGGCCAGGGTCGCGCCGGCCTCGAGAGCCTTGGCCTCGATTCGCTGTGTCACGTCTGGATTCAGATCCCATTTATTGACACAGACAGCGACTGGCAGCTTGAAGTGTCCAGCCAGGGACATGACGCGTTCCATATCGTGTTCGCCTGAGAGGGTTGGCTCAGTGACGATCAGAACCAGGGACGCTCCGGACAGTGAAGCAATAACCGGGCAGCCGATGCCGGGGGGACCATCGACAATGATCAGCGAGCTGTTACTGTTGAGCAACGCCAGCTGCGCTTCTTTGCGGACGGTCGCAACCAATTTTCCCGAATTCTCGGCCGCGACCCCGAGCTTGGCGTGAACCATTGTTCCGCAACGCGTTTCCGAGACCATCCACTCACCACAGAGTCGCTCAGGAAAATCGATCGCTTTTTCAGGACAGAATTCAACACAGACGCCACAGCCTTCACAGGACACCGGGTCAACGGAATAAACTGCTTTTCCGGCTGAGTGATCGACTCTGATGGCATCGAAGCGACAAAATTCCTGACAGGTCCCGCAACCACTGCACTGTTCGCTGCGAACGACCGCTTCGTGCCCGCTGTAAAAATCGTGACGCTCGACAATCTCCGGCGCAAGCACCAGAAACAGATCCGCGGCATCCACATCGCAATCGGCCAGTACCGGCTTCTGCGCTAGCGCAGCAAAAGATGCGGTCACGCTGGTTTTGCCGGTTCCGCCCTTGCCGCTGATAATGACAAGTTCCTTCATTTCCAGTTCATCCTTTTGGCTGAATCACAATTCTGTTCTTCCAGAGACAGTAAGAGAGCTACCCCAGGAGTGATCAACAGCAACAGAGCTGAGGTTCAACATTTTTGAGATTGATCAGCTTCTCAATCAAGCTATGAAACAGCTCCCGGTATTCCGGCAGCACATCAACCATCAGCTCTCCGCGTGAATAGGCTTCGGCTATCCTCCGATCCTCGGGAATCTCGAGCAGAATCGGGATATCCTCCTGCTGACAGAAACGCTGGATCCGATCGTCGCCCATTCCCATCCGGTTGACCACAACGCCAAAGGGCAGACCAAGATCGCGGACCATGGCGACGGCCAGAGTCAGGTCATTGAGGCCAAAGGGGGTCGGTTCTGTGACCAGAACGACAAAATCGACATCCTTGATGGTCGCAATCACCGGACATGAAGTTCCGGGAGGAGCGTCCAGAATCGTAAGAACTCCGTCCTGCTGGCGTTTTTTTACCTGTTTGATCAGTGGTGGCGCCATCGCCACACCTATATCGAGCAGCCCCCGAATCAGAGAGATATTTCCCGCCCGCGACTCTTCGACCACCCCGATACGTTTTTCAATTTCGTGCAGCGCATTTTGAGGACAGACCCTGACACAGCCACCACAGCCATGACAGAGTTCCGGGAATAGTAGCGGTGAAGTCCCGAAGGACACGATCGCGTTGAATTCACAGAAACGCCCGCAGGCTCCGCAACCATTACACAAAGCGGCATCGACTTGCGGAACGAGCATGTTGACGACATCCTCTGCCTGCCTCTCGCCCTGCAAAAACAGATGGGCATTCGGTTCTTCGACATCACAATCGAGAAGCTGGACCTCAGCGCCGTAGGCCTTAGCCAGGTTCACGGAAACAGTCGTCTTGCCTGTCCCGCCTTTTCCCGATGCAATTGCAATATTCATCTCAACAACCTCTATAAGCTTTCTTGAATGCCAGGGGCAGCCGACGGGACTAAATCCAATGACTCTCGACGTCCGCAGAAACCGCCTCAACCAGTTGGCCACTACGTAACAATTCGAGCGCTTCACCGACCGTTTCGGCCTCAGTGTTATAGATCCTGACACCGGCTGCACAAAGAACTCGAAAAGCCTTTGGCCCGACGTGACCGGAAACCAGAGCCTCCACACCCAGACGGGCAATGGTCTGCCCCGACTGAATACCTGCCCCCTGGGCGGCATTCAGATTCTGGGTATTTTCAACAAATTCAAAATTTTCGGTTATTGTATCGATAACCAGAAAACCGGGAGCCCGGCCAAAGCGCCGGTCAAGAGCCGCCTGCTGATCCTTCCCTGCAGTGGTAAATGCAATCTTCATCTTTTCAAGCCCTCTCGATCATAATAAAGCCCCTCCGTTAGCGGATGGAGCAATGAAGCCATCCGCTAACGGGGGAGTATGCCGCACGGGACACTAGGGAATACGTTACGGCAAACCTACAATTAATATCCTGTACCTACTGCTTACTCAGCAGATTCGAGGTCCTTGAGGCGCCGCTCGATAGAGCGCAGTTCCGTCTGCAGAGCATCGGACTGGCTCTTCAGCCAGTTTTTTTCATCGCCAGCTCCGTTCGCCATAGGACTGGCATCACTGCGCAGCCACCCCGTCCTACCGGTTGCGCAATAAATATTGCGCCGACCACGGCCGCCACAGTTAAAACGTCCACCCCAGAAACGGCCACCTTGTCCGGCAGTATATCCAGGGGCTCCGGTTCCCGTACAGAAACCCGCTCTACGTCCTGTCATTGCCCCTTGACCCGCAGGTCCCGATCTATCACCTCTTGGCATGACTTCCTCCTATCCTTTGTTCTGTTGTTAATTCCGCCGCAACAAACGCAGCGGCATGACGTGCGTCACAGGCAGAAATCGCCTCGCACCTTCCGGCTACTGCCGGGTCATCGCGTTGCCGCAAACCGGGCAGCTCCTCTGCCAACAGGGCACCCCGACTTCATGCGGCTCCACGTGGCCACAGCTCAGGCAACAACACACCCCGACAGCGGGGCCAATACTTCCACTGACACGTCTAACACCACGGCCAGCCTGGCGCTTGCCAGCCCCTCCACTGCCACGACCAACACCGCCCCGGCCAGGACCGAATCCTCGATTATCCATAGATCCTCCAGTCAGACACCTGCGGCGTCCTCCACAACCCGGCATGGCGTAACTCTCCGGTTCCAGACGTTCATTGACCCAGGCTGCGACAATCTCATCCAGGTCGCCGGCCACAAATGGGACAACCTCGATCCCGTAGCTGACAAGCATGCCCTGCAACCCTTTGGAAACAGCGCCACAGATCAGGAATTCAACCCCCATAGCCCGTAACTCGACAATCCTTTGCGCCGCTGATATAGCTGTCAATGTCAGGAGTTGATCACTGACAAGCTCCCCAACCTCGGATTCAACAACCCGAACCTGCAAAGCCGTATCAAACATCGGAGCAATACGCGTGTCCCAATATGAAAATGCAGTTTTCATGAACCTGGGCAGCTCCTTTCAGCTCTCTTTTGCCATTAAAAATGCATAGAACAGGCCAAGTTTCAGATATCTGCGAAAAAATCTGTAAGTATTCGTATTTAGCGAAAGTATTCAGAAAGAATGGGCGATATAACAGGAGCAAGGGTAGCGAGTTTGCAATGAAAGGCCAATCCGCAGGGTAGCGAGTTTGCTACTCTTTAAGGTTTGCGGGTCGTACGGCCATCTTTCTTGGGGAGGGCCATACCAAGCTTTTTCATCCGCCGGAACAGGGTTGTCTTGTGGATCCCCAGCTCCTGCGCTGCAGCGTTTCGATTGAAAGAATTGCGTTCCAATGCCGCATGAATCGCCTGGACATCAAGGACATCATGAGCAGAGCGAATGTCTGTACCTGCAGCGGAAGCTGAATGAGCCGTCATTTCAGCAGGCAAGTGGGCGATACCGATCGTGCCACCGCTACAGAGGACGAAAGCCCGTTCGATGACATTTTCCAGTTCACGGATATTTCCCGGCCAGTGATGAGCCATCAGCAGCGACAGAGCCTCTGCAGAAACGCCGTCTACAGCCTTATTCTGAAGCCGGTTGAAGCGGGAGACGAACTGTTCTGTCAGCAACGGGATATCCTCTTTCCGGTTACGCAGCGGTGGCAGTTCAATGCGCACAACATTGACCCGGTAGTAGAGGTCTTCTCTGAATTCCTTGTTGCGCACCTGTTCGGCCAGATCCCTGTTGGTTGCGACGATGACCCGGACATCCGCTGTCTCGGATGATGTTCCACCCAGGGGTTCGTAGCAACGCTCCTGCAGAACCCGCAACAGCCGAACCTGCAAGGCCGGGCTGACTTCGCCGATTTCATCGAGAAACAGGGTTCCGCCGCTGGCCAGGGCAAAGCGACCGGGTTTGTCCTTCTGGGCTCCGGTAAAAGCACCGGCCTTGTATCCGAACAATTCCGATTCGAGCAGGTTATCTGGAAGAGCTCCGCAATTGATGGCGATAAAGGGACCGTCCTTGCGTGGGCTCAATTCATGGATGGTCCGCGCAATCACTTCCTTGCCCGTCCCGGTCTCACCAAGAACCAGAACCGTGCTAGGGCTGGCGGCGATCGCCGGAACAACCTCGAAGATCCGCTGCATCAAAGGGCTGTAACTGGTCAGATCCCCAACCCGGAAGCGGGTCTCCAGTTCCTGGCGAAGGGCTTCGACCTCGGAGAGATCGCGAAAGGTTTCGGCGCCACCGATCACCCGGCCGGTCCCGTCACGCAATACCGCGGTGGAAATACTGATGGGAATGCGCTCACCATCAGCATCGATGATATAACCGGTGATGCCGATCAGCGCTTTACCGGTTTTGAGGGTCTGTTTCAAGGGACAACCAGCGCCACACATGCTGGAGCGAAAGACGTCCGCACAGATCCGGCCGATCGCCTCCTCGCGCGGGACACCGGTAATCTCCTCCGCAGCACGATTAAAGGAAGTGATTCGCCACTCGCCATCGACGGTAAAGACCCCGTCGGAGATGCTTTCCAAAATGGCCTCGGTCGGCGACTGGGTATCCTCAGCTTCAGCCATCGCTATTGACGCCTTTCATTTTAAGATAAAATACCACGACAGTTGACTTTGGATCCGCCCGCAAACGGCCCTCAGTCTGACTGAATAAGGAGGACGAAAGCCGATCAGACAACTATAAATTTCGATAAATATATTCTTTTCATCAAACAAAATATGTCGAATCGATGGGCTATGCAACAACCTTGACTATTGCCCCACCCTATATTATCTTGCAACCCCCTGAACTCACGCAGAATTTGATTAGAACAACATTCTTGTTTATATAACAAAACATAAGTTTTCTACGACCAAACAAAATGCTTTTACAGGCGTTATTTTAACACCTTTTTCATGACTCAATAGGGAGGTAGCAAGATGAAAAAAATTTTAAAGGGCGCGCTTTTCATGCTGATCGCAATCAGTCTTTCAACACCGGCCATGGCCTCTCCAAAGATCAATCTGGGCCATATTGCACCGGATTTCCACGGTATGTCAGCCGGTCTTGACGCCTTTGCCGATTACGTTCGCGAGCAAACCCACGGCAAGATCGACATCGCCACGTTCCCACTCGGCCGACTCGGCAATGAACAATCGATGGCCGCACAGGTCCGGAGCGGCAGCCTGCCGATTGCCGCCATCACCACGGCAGTTTTTCAGAACTACGTTCCGGAAACCGCTATCCTCGACATGCCGTTCCTCTTCCCGAACCGAGCCACTGCCTATGCCGTCCTCGATGACGAAGAGGTTCAGGAAAAGATCTTCTCCTACCTGCCAGCCAAAGGCTACATCGGCATCGGCTGGGCTGAAAACGAAATCCGCGATTTCACCAACACCAAGCATCCGGTTCATCACCCGGATGATATCAAAGGGCTGAAGGTACGGGTCATGAACTCACCGGCTTACCTCGATGCATTCGACCAGCTCGGCGCTTCGAGCGTCGGTATCCCCTTCCCCGAACTTTACACCGCGCTGCAGACCGGGGTCGTCGACGCCCAGGAAAATCCGATGATGACCGCCGCACTGATGAAGTTTCCTGAGGTCACCAAGTATGCGACCAATACCCAGCATGCACTGACCGAGTTGATCATCATCGTCAATCCGAAGTTCTGGGAGCGGATCGGGCCGAAAAACCAGCAGATTTTGCGTGACGCCGCCAAGATCGCCATCAAGGTCAACCGCGAGCGCAGCGCCGAGATCAAAAAGAATCTGCCAGGAGAAAATCTTTCCATTGAGGAATACTGCAAAAAGAACAATGTCGAGCTGGTTAACCTGACTCCGGAAGAACGCGAAGAATTCCGCATCGCGATGATTCCGGTCTGGGATAAGTACCGCGCCAAGATCGGTGACGACATCTTCGACTTCATGCTTAACAAGATCGAAGAACACAAGCAGTAAGAAACAGCATCCGTGTCATGACACGGAGACGAAGAAAAAACATCAAGCCAAGGGAGGGGGAAGATCCCCTCCCTTGGTCCGTTCGGAGTTCAAATGAGACGCATTTTCACCCTGCTCGGATACATTGAAGAGCTGGTTTTAAGCCTGACTTTTCTGGGCCTGGCGATCATCGCCGTTATCCAGGTTGTCTGCCGTTATGGTTTTGATTACAGCTTCACCTGGTTCGAGGAAGCCGGCCGCTATATCGGCATCTTTGCCACCTTTCTCGGTGCATCCCTCGGGGTCAAACACGGCATGCATTTTTCCATGGATCTGTTAAGCAACAGCGTCTCCCCCCTGATCGGCCGTATCCTCCAACTGCTGATCGGCCTGCTCTGCGGTACCGCCCTCGCCATGCTGGCCTGGTATGGACTGGATCTGGTCCTGCAGAATCTGAAATATGGCAACACCACAGCGGCAATGCAGGTGCCAATGTACATTTTTTACCTGCCGCTGCCATTCTTTTCGGCGATCATGGCGATTCGTTTTTATCGACAGAGCCTGCTGGCATTACTGGGGCAACACAAAGCGAAGAAGGTGCAGCCATCATGATGACCACCGTAGTAATCTGCTTTGCTGCCCTGATGCTGGCCGGAGTACCATTGGCCTTCATGCTGACCATTGTCACCATGATCGCCCTCTACTTCTTCTCCTTCACCCCAGCCCAGGCGGTCGTTGAACAGCTGTTTAACGCGCTGGATAACTTTATCCTACTGGCAATCCCCTTCTTCGTCCTCGCCGGCACGATCATGACCAAGGGTGCGATCGCCAGACGGCTGATCGCATTTATCAATTCGCTGGTCGGCTGGATTCCAGGTGGTTTAGGGATTTCCGGAGTTCTGGCCTGTATCTTCTTTGCCGCGATCTCCGGCTCCGGGCCCGCCACCGTTGTCGCCATCGGCTCGATCATGGTTCCCGCCCTGGTTGAAGCCGGCTACCACAAGCGTTTTTCCATCGGCCTGATCACCACCTCCGGCTCCCTCGGCATCGTCATCCCACCGTCGATCCCGATGATCCTCTACTGCATGGTCATGAACGTCTCGGTCCAGGAAATGTTCCTCGCCGGCATACTGCCCGGACTGCTGATAGGCCTGGTGCTGATCGCCTACACCCTGCTGCGCTCGCGCCAGAACGACTGGAAGCTTCAGCAGAAACCGTCCTGGGGTGAAGTTCTACGCACCGGCAAGCAAGGCTTCTGGGCGATTCTGCTGCCGATCATCGTTCTGGGCGGCATCTACTCCGGAGTCTTCACCCCGACCGAAGCGGCCGCCATCAGTGTCATCTATGCCCTGATCGTCGAACTGTTCATCTACCGCGAATGTACTATTCTGGAAATTCCGGAGATCTGCAAGGAAGCCTCGATCATGGCCGCCTGCCTGCTGTTTCTGCTGGCCGGTGCAATGACCTTCAACTGGCTGCTGACCTCGGAAGAGATTCCGGCCATGGTCGCCAACTTTGTCATGAGCCACATCGACAGCCCCTGGCTGTTTCTGCTGGTCATCAACCTGTTCCTGCTGCTGCTCGGCTGTTTCATGGACAGCGTCAGCGCGGTGCTGATCCTTTCGCCGCTGTTTCTCAACACCCTGCAGGGCTACAATATCGACCTGGTGCATTTCGGCATCATCATGGTCCTCAACATCGAGTTCGGCATGCTCACCCCGCCATTCGGACTCAACCTGTTCGTTTCCATGGGGGTCACCGGCGAAAGCATCAAAACCGTGGTCAGGGGGGTCCTCCCCTTCCTCGGCCTGTTGCTCCTCTGCCTGCTGGCGGTGACCTATATTCCGGCCATCTCCCTGCTGCTGCCGAAACTGTTTTTGAGGTAAGATCCGTTTATGAAGATTGCATTCCCCTGTCATCGCGATAGTTTGAACCTTGAACTTCCGGTCGATGAAAACCGCTGCCGGATCATTCAGAGCGCCAGCCACCATGCCCAACGGCTGACGACAGACGAGATTGCCGGCGTCCTGCGCGAACCGATCGGCACGAGGCCCCTGGTTGAACTGGCGAACGGCAAAAAATCGGCCTGCGTCGTCATCTCCGACATCACCCGGCCGGTACCGAACAAACTGCTGCTGCCGCCGCTGCTGACAACCCTGGAAAACGCCGGGATCACGCGCCAAGAGATCACCATCCTGATCGCCACCGGCATGCACCGCCCCAACCTGGGTGACGAACTGATCGAACTGGTCGGGGAAGAGATTGTACAAAACTACCGGATCATCAACCACGACTGCGAGGATAAAGAAACTCTGCGCCACATCATGACCATCGACGGCGCCCCGATCGAGGTCAACGGCCATTACCTCGATGCTGAGCTGAAGATCCTCACCGGACTGATCGAACCGCACCCCTTTGCCGGTTTCTCCGGCGGTGGCAAGTCGATCCTGCCGGGAATTTCCAGCTTCGCAACCATGAAGTTCATGCACTCCTTCGCCCTGGTCGACCACCCCAAAGTGGCCACCACCAGTATCGAAGACAACCCATTTCGCCAGCATATCAACAGTATCTGTGACCAAGCGGGAGTCGATTTCATCGTCAACGTCATCGTTGATCATGCCAAGCAGCCGGTAGCCGTTTTTGCCGGCGATGTGATCGAAGCCTTCAACGCCGGCTGCCGCAAGGCCGAAGCGAATTCGGTTGTTCATGTTGGCGAGCCTGCCGACCTGGTCATCACCAGCGGCGGCGGCTATCCGCTCGACGCCCTCTTCTACCAGGCAACCAAGGGGCTGATCGCCGCCGGAGAGATCGTCAAACCTGGCGGGACCATCCTGATGATCGCCGGCTGCAGCCAAGGGTTGGGGAGCAAAAGCTACTGCGAGATCATTGCTTCAGCCAAGGCCTCACCGGCCGAATTCCGCCGCATCTACAGCGACCCGGACAATTTCGTTATTGACCAGTGGGGGGCCCAGGTCTATTTTCAGACCCTTGAGAAAGCCGGCCGCATCCTGCTCTACGCACCCGGATTGACCCAGGAGCAGGTCGATCCGTTCGGCATCACCCTGGTCACCGACCTCGATACGACACTGGCAGAGCTGTGCGCCGCAAGCGATCGCATCTACGCCATGCCGGGCGGCCCCTATGTCGCTTCGGTTCTATAAAGTTTCAGGAGTTTTCATGTCTCTACCGACCAACGTCTCACTCTTTCTGACCTGCTCAGCCGAAGCGCTCTACCCTGCGGCCGGGCGCGCCGTCGTCACGGTCCTTGAAGCGGCCGGCTTCAGGGTCGACTTCCCCCAGGAGCAGACCTGCTGTGGCCAGAAATGGGTCAACTGCAATGAAATCTCCGAGGCCAAACGGGTTGCCCTGCATTTCCTCAAGGTCTTTGAAAGCTCCGCAGTGATCGTCGCCCCGACCTCCTCCTGTGTCGATACCGTGCGCAACAACTACCCGCAGCTGTTTGCCGACGATCCCCAGCTCCATGGACGGTTTGTCGCCCTGGGGGAAAAGACCTACGAGTTCTGCGAGTTCCTCAACAAGGCCGGGGTTCGTGAACTGCCCCGCCACCCGCAGGCGATTCGCGTCACCTACCATTCGAGCTGCCGGACCCTGCGCGGCATCGGCCTGCGCGGCGTTGCGGAAAATTACCTGGCCCAGCTGTTTGGCGACAACTACATCGAACTGCCGGAGAAGGATACCTGCTGCGGCTTCGGCGGCACCTTCAGCGTCAAGCTACCGGAAATCTCCGGCCAGCTGCTTGAAGACAAGTTGAATAACATCTTTTCGACCGAAGCCGAAATCCTCACCTCCCTCGACCTGAGTTGCCTGACCCACATCTCTGGAGGTGCGAAAAAACGTGGCAGGACCTTGCGCTTTGCTCATCTGGCCGAATTGATCGCCGAAGCGCTGGAAGGAGCACAGTCATGAGCCGCCGCAACTTCCGCGCCCAGAGCGCCAGGGCCGTCAGCAACAAACGGTTGCAGAACGCAGTGCGCAAGACAGCCGGCCTGTTGACCACCATGCGCACCACAACCACCGACAGCAAGCCGGGCTTTGAAGAATTACGGACCTGGGGTCGCTCACGCAAGCTTGAGGTTTCCGCCGATCTCGATCACTGGGCACAGCTGTTTGCCGCTAAGCTTGAACAACTCGGCGCCCATGTCCACTGGGCCAAAGACGCTACTGAAGCCAACCGGACTATTGCCCGAATCGCTAACCAGCATGGCATCTCAACGGCGGTCAAATCGAAATCGATGACCACCGAAGAGATCGAACTGAACAAGGCGCTGCTGCAGGCCGGCGTCGAAGTCACCGAGACCGACCTTGGAGAATTCATCATCCAGCTGGCCGGAGAGCATCCTTCGCACATCATGGCTCCGGCGATCCACCGCAACCAGGACGAGGTCCGCCAGCTGTTTGCCGAGAAGATCGGTGCACCGAAGGATCTCGATGTCGAAGGGATGGTCCGCTTTGCCCGCAAGGTGCTGCGCCAGCGTTTCCTCGACGCGGGAATGGGGATCACCGGCTGCAACTTCGCCGTCGCTGACAGCGGCACCATCGCCATCGTCACCAACGAAGGGAATGGCCGGATGTGCACCACCCTGCCGAGGGTGCAGGTTGCCGTGGTCGGCATGGAGAAACTGATTCCGTCGCTCGCCGACCTGCCCGACTTCCTCTCGCTCTTGACCTGTTCAGCCACCGGCCAGCGCGCTTCAAGCTATATCAACATGACCACCGGACCTCGCCGTACCGGAGAAACCGAAGGTCCAGAAGAGCTGCATGTGGTACTGCTTGACAACGGCCGGCGCGACATCGCCGTCAGCCCCTGGCGCGAAATGCTCCACTGTCTGCACTGCAGCGCCTGTCTGAACCACTGCCCGGTCTATAAGGCGGTCGGCGGTCATGCCTACGAATCACCTTACTGCGGACCAATGGGCTCAATCCTCTCATCGACACTGTGGGGCTCCGAAGAATACCCTGACCTGGCCAACGCCTGTACCCTGTGCGGCCGCTGCGCCGAGGTCTGCGCAGTCAAGATCCCGCTGCCGGACTATCATCGTTCCCTGCGCAACCGCAGCGGCAAGGTCGCTTTCACATCCGACCTCGCCGCACACCTGACCACAACTCCTGGTGCCTACCGCCGTGGTCTCCAGGCCCTGCGCAAGGTGCTGCGCACCCCGCAGCTTGCCGACGTACTCCCCAAGCTCAACAAGAGTGCCGGAAACTGGGCCATGAACCATGAGATGCCGCAGCCGAAGGAGGAACCGGGTTTCCGCAAGTGGTGGCAGCAGCGTCATCAGGCTGAACCACGCCTGCAACTCAAACGCGAAGCAGAGCTGAGTCCGAAACAGTTACCCCAGGAAGCCGCTGAAGAACCGGATCTGTTCAGCCTCTATCGCCAGCGTTCCACAGCCGTAGGTGTTGAAGTCACCGAAATCTCGCGTCAGGAGCTCCCGAACCAACTGCAGGAACTGCTGAGTCAGGAAGATTGCTCAATCGTTGCTCTGCCGCAGGGCAGCTGGCCAAAGGAGCTGCATCAGCTACTGAGCGACAGCCTGACTGCCAGCAACTGTCAGATTGCCAGTAGCTCCGCCGAAAGTGGCTTTGACATGGCGCTGCTCGATCAGGCCAGGATCGGTTTCACCTTCAGCAGGGCCTACCTGGCTGAGACGGGATCGCTGGTCTGTGCCGCCGGGCCGGGGCACGGCACCCTGGCCTCGCTACTGCCTGAGGTTCAGGTGACCCTGACGCCACGCTCGGTCCTCTACGCCGATCTGAAAGCCTACATGACTGTCAATACTGGAGACATGCCGTCGCGCCTGATCCAGATCAGTGGCCCAAGCCGGACCGGCGATATCGAGGGGACCATGACCGTCGGTGTTCACGGCCCGCGCCGGGTCATTCACTGGATCATCGACGACGCTGAGTTGACCTGATCACTGAGACGATGGGCAGTTGGTATCTCTACAGCCTGATAGCGCTGCTGCTGATGGGCAGTCAGCGCTTTCTTTACAAGGTCACCGCCGAGAAGAGGTGTAATTCGGCCCTGACCACCGCCCTGTTCATGGGCACGGTCACACTGTTAAGTGGCGTCAGCTACTTCAGTGGCGGCACCCCGGCAAGCGATTTCAAAATCCTGCTGCTGTTGTCGCTGATCAACAGCGCCTCCTTTGCCGGCGCTACGATCCTGCATATCGAAGCGTTGCGCCACCTGCCGGCCAGTGTCACCTTTCCGATCAATCGCCTCAACCTGATTCTGGTCATTCTTGCTTCAGTCATCTATTTTGGTGAACGCTTGAGTGGCTTACAGTGGCTTGGTGTTCTGCTCGGCTTTGCCGTGGTGGTCGTCCTCGGCCGCGACACGGCCAAATCTGGCAGTTCATCGGTTGTCGATTATGCCAGAAGCGGCTACTGGTTCTTGGGCGGAGCGATTCTCTGCGGGGCGATTTCGTCGCTCTCCTGCAAGTTTGCAGCAATCCACACCGGCAAGACCGATTTCATGGCCCTCTCCTACCTGCTGGCCACAATTTTTTCCCTGCTGATCAACCGAACCTGGAAAAAAACGGACGGCCATGGCAACATCAAAGCCTCAGTGCTGATCGGCCTGGGGATGGGCATCCTGAACTTCTTTGGCTTCTACGCCTTTTTGACCGCGCTGGAAGCAGGACCGCTGTCATCTATCGCCATGATCGTTGGCATGCATTTCGTCATCGCCATTGTTCTTTCGGCGCTGATCTATCATGAAAAACTGACCTCCAGACGGATCTTTGGCATTGCTTTGACACTTGTCGCCGTCTGGCTGCTGAAACGTTAAAGGAACTAAAATGTCCCGCACCCGTGATTTCTGGAACGAACGCTGGCAGAACCGTGATTCACACGACGGCTGGAAGGTCGATAACTGGCTGCTTCAGCAGGAAGAGCTTCTCCATAAGGGAACGGCTCTCGACGTCGCCTGCGGACGCGGCCGCAACGCCCTATTCCTGGCCCAGCACGGCTATCAGGTTACCGCGATCGATTATTCCGCCATCGCCTTAAAACAATTACAGGCAGAAGCACAGGAGTTCGATCTGCAGATTGCGACCGCTGAGGTTGACCTTGAAAAACAACCTCAGCTGCCGCAGGGGCCCTTTGACCTGATCATTAATTTCTACTACCTGCACCGACCTCTCCTGACGCAGCTCAAAGAGCTGGTCAAACCGGGTGGACTGCTGATCATCCGGACCTTCAGCGAGGTGGGTATCGACCAACCCTGCAGCCCTGAACCACTGATGGTTCTTAACCAGGCTGAGTTGCTCGACACCTTTAAGGACTGGCAGATTCTGCGTTATGAAGAAGGAGTCGAAACTTCCAAGAAGGGTGGGACGCTGGTCGGCCTGGTGGCCCGCAAACCGGAGACTCCCTAACAATATTTCCATCAAAACTCTGCAATGCAGAGTTTTTCCGGTTCTGCCCATTAGATGAGCCTTCTCATCGTGGGGCGCGAGGTCTGTTGCTGGTTTGAGACCACGCAGAGACGCAGAAACACTGCAGACATTATGAAAGAGCCATTTTTGCTAACTTTTTGAGGCCCCGGTCAAAAAGCAAGGCGGCGTTCGGGGCCGCGACCCCGTGGTTTTGATCTTGAGTTTTTTCTGACTTTAAAAACAACACCGGCGGGTCCCGGCCCGCCAGCCGGGTTCATTTTCTTTGTGGCGACAAAGAAAACGCAACCAAAAGAAAGCGCTAAAAACACTGACGTCAATTGTCCCTAACGCTCTTCGTAGCCTTTGGGCTGCAGCTCTCTACACGCTCAGACAAGGCGCTTCGCGCCTTGAATTCGCGCAATCGCAAAGCCGGTTCCCGACTTGAAGGTATGAAACAAGCATGGCGAGCCGATAAAACGGCCCGCCACAACGGCATAACTGTTATTCCAGGTTGACCAGAACCCGGCGTTTCAACTGCCCTTTGAGGATCAGCCCGATTTTCTCTTCCAGTTGTTCCAGCCTCACTTCATCAGTCCGCTGTTCAAGATCGTCCAATTTCCATTCCGTGGCCATCTTGTTCCAGACGTTCAGACGCTTTTCCATTGAACACTCGGCAGAATCGATGCCGATCAACCTGACACCGCGCAAGATGAAGGGAAAGACATTGACGTTCAGGTCCGCAGAGTCAACCAGTCCGCAACAGGTGACAACCCCATCATACCTTGTCGCTTTCAGCGCCGCAGAAAGCATCTGCCCGCCGGCGCAATCGACCACCGCAGCCCAGACCGGCTTCATCAAAGGGCGCTCCGCACCTTTAACAAATTCGCTGCGTTCCATGACCGCTGTCGCACCAAGCCCCTTCAGGTAGGCTTCTTCGCTCAGCTTGCCGGTCACCGCCGTCACCTGATAGCCGAGCTTGGCCAGGATCGCTACGGCCAGGCAACCAACACCCCCTGTTGCACCGGTCACAGCAACCGGCCCGGAATCCGGCGTTACGCCGCTTTCAACCACTTCGTTGACCGACAGCGCGGCCGTCAGTCCGGCGGTGCCGAACATCATGCTCTCCTTGATGCTCAAACCGGCAGGTAACTTGAGCGCCCAAGCTGAAGGAACACGGATGACCTGCGCAAACCCGCCGTCGGTATTCATGCCCAGATCGTAGCTGGTGACGATCACCTCGTCCCCCGGTTTGAAACTATCATTGTCGCAGGAAATGACAGTCCCGGCGGCGTCGATTCCCGGAGTATGCGGAAAGTTTCTGGTCACTCCCGGATTGCCGGTTGCGGAAAGAGCATCCTTGAAGTTGAGCGAGGAATACATAACCCGCACGACCAGATCGCCAGAGGGCAGATCGGCAAGCTGGCGGGTAACGATGGAGCGGGTGAACTTTTTTGCTTCAGGCTGCTCAACGAGCAGCGCCTTGAATGAATCCATGAGATTTACTCCCGATATTTTGAGGTAGACAGAAAAGACGCTTCAAAACATAATCAGTACCAATCAATTTAACAAGTACGCACTTTTTTGTACTGTAGTATCCTTTAGGATACTATTGGAGATGACATGAGCACAGAAAACGGACCCAACAGCTATCGATGTACTGTCGCAGTCACCCTGGAGGTCATCGGCGGCAAGTGGAAATCCCTGATCCTCTGGCACCTGAGTTTCAAGACCCTGCGCTTCAGTCAGCTGCAAAGACGCCTGGGCAAGGTCACCCAGAAAATGCTCACTCAGCAGCTGCGCGAACTGGAAAGCAACGGCCTCATTCACCGTCATGTCTACGCCGAGGTTCCACCCCGGGTCGAATATTCGCTGACCGATCTGGGGCGCAGCACATTGCCGATTCTTGAATTGATGTGCCAATGGGGCAAAGACTATCTCGGTCAGGACTCCTGCTGTTCCATACCTGCGACAGCAAACGCTCCAGAAGAAAATGAAAAGACCATAATTACAGGGTTGACAAACAGCGCGGCACAACTATAATCAGCCTCTCTGTGCCGAAGTGGTGGAATTGGTAGACACGACGGTCTCAAACACCGTTGCCTCGCGGCGTGCCGGTTCGACTCCGGCCTTCGGTACCAAAAAAAGAAATTAGCCTCTGATTCGTCAGGGGCTTTTTCTTTGTCTAGCACCGTCTCCCAATGTCCAATAAAGACTATTTAGCACAACAATCCCTGATAGTTACCGAATTAACACGCAACGCCATCCAAAGAAAACCACCCCCACTTTCCATCTAATGCCGTCTTCTACCGTCCATTGACATCTATGCGTTTTAGGTATACGGATAGGTATAGAGCACCGAAACGTGCTTGAGGTCGTATACCTAAAACCGGTCTAAGAGGTGACAAAATGGCAAGAAAAACCGCCCCGCTGACAGATGTTCAGGTTAGAAACGCAAAACCAAAGGACGGAAAACAGACTACCTTCTTTGACGGCGGCGGGTTGTACCTGCTGGTTACAAGAACCGGAGACAAGGGGTGGAGGTTCAAATATCGGATTGATGGAAAAGACAAGCTGATATCGTTCGGCACATATCCAGAAGTAAGCCTGTCGGACGCACGCCAACAACGAGACCAAGCCCGCCAACTCATAGCCAAAGGGATCGACCCTCTTCATGACAGAGAAGAGAAAGAGCGCCTGAAACAGGAAAGGCAAGAGCACACCTTTATGCGGGTTGCCTCGGAATGGCAGGACGGAAGAGTCGACCTTGCAGAAAAAACAAAGAACCTTCACACCAGGCGTTTGCAAAGAGACATATTGCCCGCCATTGGATGCCTACCGATAACCGAAATCACCCCCAAGCAGGTTTTGGATAAAGTGCTTCGACCGATGGAAGAACGCGGAGTCGGTGAACTGACATCCAGAGTCAAAAGCATAATCTCTCAAGTCTTCCGTTTTGGGGTAGCGTGTGGATATGTGGAGCGAGACATTACCGTTGACCTTACCGGAGCCCTTAAAAAGATCCAAAGAGGCCACAGGGCGGCAATTACGGAGCCCGCAGAGCTTGCCAAATTGCTTAGGGCCGTTGACGATTACGACGGAAACAAGGTTGTAAAGCATGCGCTCCAGCTGGCCCCCCTGCTATTCGTTCGCCCTGGAGAGCTTCGAGCCATGAGGTGGGAGGAAATCAACTTTGATAATGCGGAGTGGCGTTACACTGCCAGCAAAACCACAACAGAGCATATCGTCCCATTATCAAAGCAGGCCGTTGCAATCCTTCAATCCCTGCAAGCGGTATCGGGAAAATGTGAGTTGGTTTTCCCTTCCGTCCGATCAGTGGCAAGGCCGATCAGCGACAATACACTGAATGCCGCCTTGCGTCGCATGGGCTATGGTAAAGAAGAAGTTTCAGCACATGGCTTCAGGGCCACGGCAAGAACGATCCTTGAAGAGGTCCTGCAAGAACGGGTTGAATACATCGAGCACCAACTTGCCCACCAGGTAAAAGACGCCCTAGGCAGAGCATACAATAGGACCAAACATCTTGAGCAGCGTCACCGCATGATGCAGAGATGGGCCGATTATCTGGACGGCCTGAAAGCTGGGGCAAAGGTTATTCCACTTGTTGCTGTAAGCGGGGCGAAGTAATGACAATAGAAAAAACAGAAAAGGCCGCATGGACACTTGAAACGCTTCTTGAAAATACACCACAAGACCACCGATTCGAAGTAGAGGCGGCGCATGCAAAAGAAATCGGCTTTCGCGTTTTTTGGGATCTTGTCGATATCGATAGAATGGTCACCAGAATTGAAGAACTTGCCCAAAATGGTGACACCGACGGCATGGTACTATGCGCAAAAACTATCAGGCAGATTTGCTTAGAAGTGCAAAAAAACATTGAACAAACATCAGTCAGTTTCAAAGGCGTTTTACTGGAGGAAAAAATAGCCAAAGAGCGCCAGTGGGAGGAGCAGAAAACTAAGGAAACCTGTGAAAAAGCAAGGGCCGGGAGAATCCGCAAAAACATTAGCACTGAATGGGACTCTAAAGAAGACTTTGCTCGTGATGCCCTGCCAATAGTTCAAGCAAAAATAGAAGAAGACGAAAGCGCAGGAACGCTCAAGCGCGGATGGCTGCATAATGGGTATCTCTCACAATGGTTTTTTAAGGAATCCGCTGATAAAGATAATGAACGGGAACGGTTCAGAAAAGTTGCAAGCAGCACCTGGAGAAAACATCTAAGGAAGGAGCTTGCCGACTGGCTGAGAGAAACAGGCCGGAGAGATCTTATAAACGGAGAGCATTACTAACCGCCCCGGCCCCGCCATTCCGCCGGGGCTTTTTTGTGTCCCCCCCCCCTACCATTCTACATACACACCTCACCTGTGCACATACAACAGCAAGCTAACATACTGTATTTATTCTATTATTATTTACAGCCATTATTGCCTTGGCTACCCTCCAACAAGAAACAACAAGGACTTATAACGTATTAACCGGGAGGGCGTCACAATGCCAAAACATCCAAAAGAGCAATTTTCAGAAATCCAACTCCTGACCGTAAAGCAGGTATCAACCATTACAGGAATGTCCGTTGCTTCAATTTGGGCGAAATCCAAAGACGGCACATTCCCACCACCCGTTAAGCTCTCAGAGCGTTGCACTCGTTGGCGCGGTAGAGACATCGAAGACCATACCGGCAGACTGTACGAGCAGCAAAACGGCCAGCGTTCGACGTGCTGTTGAGTTCAGCACACTTCCCTAAAAACGACAAAAGCCCCAAGCAGGCGGCGAACCTGCGGGGCCTTTGTTCAATGTCCATATCTGCCACGACGAGACAATTATGTACCGAAACAATACCACACTTCAAGAAATCCCGGCTCATGGCGATCAGGATGCCCCACCCCCCTGTGATGAAGATTATCTGCCGGTTATGGGGGTGATGGGCGACCTTGCCGAAACGCTGAATGAAACCACTGACAACATCCGCCAGACCGTAACCCGTGAAGCCGTAGCCGACGCCCTAGAACTGATGGATTTATTCGAAACCTGGACCGACGCCGATATAGACGCGGCACACGAGAAGGTCGAACAGAAACGATTATCTACCGGAAGCACTGCATCCCCTGACGAACTGGACGATGAAGAATGTGTCTATGCTGTTGAGGCCGCCCGCGAATACAGGGAAGCGACAGCGCCGAAAACTGTTGAGCACATAAAGCCAGTACCGCCCGCACAGAAACAAGCAGTCGAGGCACCCCACACTGAGACGGCAGGAGAACCCGTAAACGCTCTAGACCAATTTGCAATCAATGGACAGGTAGCGCAGATGAAACAACAGATGATCGATGATATTCCGGCCTGGGTTTGGGCTCTATTGGGGCAGCTCACAATCCTTTTCATGGTCTACAACGCAGGGAAAACGCTTGTGTCTCTGTGGGAAATAATCAACGGCATTATAGCCGGGCGGCTGATACCTGAAAATATCTACTACATCAACGCCGATGACACGTTTAAAGGGGGCATAACAAAGGGCGAGATTGCAGAGAAATACGGCTTCAAAATGCTTATCCCTGGGCATAACGGATTCAAGGCGGACCAGCTGTTAACGATTCTTTCGCGCCTGACAGCAACCGGCAAGGCCGCCGGAATCGTCATTATTCTGGATACCGGAAAGAAGTTCATCGACATGATGGACAAGGCCGCCGCAGCAAGAGCAACCGAGATCTTACGTCAATTCGTTTCTCACGGCGGAACCGTCATTATCCTGGCCCACGTCAATAAACACCGGGGCGCTGACGGCAAACCAATTCACGAAGGCACTGGCGATCTTGTCAATGATGCTGATTGCGTTTACGTGGGGGATATCCTGCTTGAAGATACCGCCCGTGGCCTGCGGACTATCCAGCTGAAAAACATCAAAGCACGGGGCGACGTTCCGAGCGAAATAACCTATCGCTACTCTATCGCCAAGGGGGCCAGCTACGAAGACCGCCTACAGTCCATTGTCGAGGTCGGTAAGGCCGAGCAGGAAGCCGCCAAACGCATGAAGACGGCTCAAGCCCTGCTGGCAAAAAACAAGGCCGCAATCCTCGCTATCAAAGAGTGCCTGATGGATGGAATCAACCAGAAAACAGCCCTGATCGAGGAAGCACATTCAAGGTCTGGACTATCCCGGAGCGTCATTAGAAAAGCCCTTGAAGATCACACTGGCGGAAAGGTCGATGAATATCAGTTCTGGCACCTGACCATATCGGGGAAAAACTCGAACATTTACCAACTCAATTATGGAGTTTCGACCGTAGAGGGGCCCCCCTCGTGAAAACTGAAAAACATGAAAAACTAAAATCGCCTGCACAGAGAATCGAGAAATCAGCTACCCGCAAACCCGCACGGCTAGGGAGTTTGCCATGTTTTTCAAGTTTTTTATCTTTTTTAAGTTTTTATAGATTTACAGATTTAGACAGGGGGGGTGTTTTTCACTTTCCCTTAAATTCAAACCCAAAAAACAGCCTGCATATGTGGGGGTGTTTTTGGCGATGATGACGGCCCGGAAAGACGGGAAGCCGGGGCTGTAGTTGTGGTGGACATAATGCTTGACCGCTACGACTACAGACTCCGCAGTATCACCCCCGGAAGCATAGTTACCAAACAGTAACCGCCCCCAACGAAAGGACACCGTATGCACATCGAAGATATCCCCGAATGGTTGCAGGACGAAAACATAGAGGAAGGATACCTGGAGGAACTGCTGAACGATCTTGAAGACGACCTGACCGACGAAGACCGGGACGCTATCGAAACCGCACTTGAGAACATATAGGAGGTGACACCATGAAGACACTGGAAGAGTTTATCCCCCTGGCCCTGGCTGAGGCCATGAAACCAGAGTTGTACGTTAAGCAGGAGCTATCACCGGCAACCACCCCCGAACTGTTCACAGATCAAGGCAACGGGAAGCCCTGCGTTTCCCTCATGCTTGACGATGGGGCGCGGATTGATACCGACCTATGCCTTATCAATCGTCAAAACCTCACGCTGTACGCTATCGACCACAGAAGCAAACCGAGCAGTATCAGTATCTCATTGAAAAAGCGGGTGTGGTGATGCCGATAGCCGCCCCCAAACCATGCAAGCGATGCAGGAAGCCGACCCGCAACCAGGGCGGATACTGCGACAACTGCCAACCAAAGCGCAAGCAAGCCGAACGCGAGCAGGACAGGCGCAGGGGATCGGCAGCGAGCCGGGGCTATGGTCGGCGCTGGCAGAAGATCAGAACCGCATTCCTGGCTGATAATCCTCTTTGTGTTGAGTGCAAACGGCAAGGCCGCATAACCATAGCGACAGACGTTGACCACATCCAGCCGCACAAGGGGAACCAGGCGCTGTTCAATGATTGGAATAACCTTCAGGCGTTGTGCCATGAGTGCCACTCAAGGAAGACAGCAATGGAGGATGGAGGCTTTGGGAATGGCTGAGCATGGGGAGGGGCGGTAGATGCCACTGGCAGACGCTGAATGTGAACCGTTATGGCCGCCCTTCTTCCGCTACGCCAAAATGAAGACAAAAAATCTGATGGGGAGGGGGGGAGTCAAAAGGCTACGGCCCTGTAAGCGTAGACCACTCGGGCCCACTTTTTTTGCGCGGACGAATTAAATTTTCAGAAAAGTTTCAATAACAGCAACGGGGCATAGGGCGCAAAACATGCTTGAAATGGACCATCAACCAGCCGACCAGGACACACCAGAACAGCGCCTATGGATGACCGTGATAGAGCAAGCCGTTCTTGATGCTATTGCCTGGCGTGAATTGCAGGCAGGAATGCGGACCGGAAGCAACCTTTCCCCGGCGGCCCTGTTAGGACTTCGCACCGCCGAAAATTGGTTCTGTTCCCCTGGCTTTGATGAAGTCTGCGAACTGGCCAGTGTCAATGCGGCATATATGCGGCGGGAGATCCGCAGGCGGGTTTCACAGAATGTTAAAAAATCGGCCTGAAATGAGCGGAAAATGCGAAAAAACAGCTTCAAAATTCACAAAATGTTAATAAGTACCTGATTTTTAATAACTATTTGACCTCTGCCGTCGTTGGGGTATGCTTGCAGCCGAACATAAAGCGGCCCCGCAAGTTGCGCCAACAACAAACGGGGCCTGACCACAACCCTACCTTATACGGAGGTAAGATCATGGCTTATTCGTCAAGTTTACGGCAGCAATGCACCCCCCGCAACAAATCGTTCATGACAATGCCCGACCGGTCAATGTCACCTGAGATCGAAGAGGGAAGCACTCTCGTTCTCGATGACTGCACGGCCCTGTGTGGCGATGGCATTTATGCTTTCGGCTATGCTGGGGCCGGGCACATTGCAAGACTTCAAAACTGCATCGACGGCACAGTGAAAATATTGCTGGCCGACAGTTCACAAACACACCACGGGCGTAGAGTCCAGCCCGGCGACCTTGATATTTATGGCCGCATTACCTTTGCCTGGAGGAAGATATGAAAACGAAAGCAGCAAACAACGTATCGTATTTGGGCCTGAGCCGGTCCATTGAGCGATTGTCCGCACTGACCGAACAACTCGACGACATAGCAGACACCAAAGCCTTTCGAGATCCTGATGGGCTTCTGCCTGATATGCTTTCGTGCCTGGGGGCTGAGGTCGAGGAGATAATCGAAGAACTCAAGCATGTAAAAAATCAATCCATGGGGGTGAGCCAATGAACTGTGCCGCGACCAAGTGCAAATACAACCTCAAAGGAACCTGCCTCAACGAAGCCGACGCCGACCAGCTGGAAGACGCGAAAGCCGATATTAAAGAACACGGCTTCACTCTCTTTGACGCCTATGTCGAAATTGACGCCGGGGGCCGGTGCCGTTACTTCACTGTGGAGGGCTGACCATGGCGAACCCTGCGGACGTGATGCTATTAGCTATCGAAACCTACGTCGCCGGGCCAAAAGCAATCGACACAACCCGCGACCAGGTAACGATTCGATATTCCGGCAAGCGTTACAGTATGAGGGAATGGGCCGTTGACGTTATCAGCCAGTTACCGCCAGATCAGGACCGCGCCCGGCAGATTGTGGAGGCTCACCACAGGGCCAGTTATGAGAATCTGGACAACTCACAGCGCCGCCGCCTAGGGCAATACTGCGGGCAGTTCTATCGACGGCTGCGGGATCGTGGGCTGATGCAGATCGGCGAGCGATTCCTTGAAAAGATGAGATAAGAGAAGGCCCCGGCGACTGTCCGGGGCTTTTTACTTACAGCTGCAAAAAAAGTTCAAGAAAATGTTTTTAGGTATACTTTTAGGTATAGAAAGCGTTATCACGATTTATTTTCTTGTTCAGTTTCAAATATTTAGAGCATCTGTTCGATACTGGCCTTCGTACCAAAAAAAGAAAACAGCCTCTAATTCGTCAGGGGCTTTTTCTTTGTCTGAAGTCATCCCCACCGTCAAAATAACACATTAATTTTATCTTTCTTCAAGTCATCGAGTATACGCCAAAAAACAGACGTATAACTGATGTGTTACTATTTAGAAAGTCTGTATCCGTTAGAAACAAGATCACGAGTTGTCCAACAGACCGATCCTTTTTGAAAATGCGGTCAGCACTCACAACAAGTGATTACCGGGAAAATCCGATGAATAAAAATGATATCAAATGGTTGCAATTGACGCCTCTGAACCAGATTGCCGCACTAAAGCTCAAGAAGGTGGGAATCCAGAGAGCCCCCGACACCCTGCCCGTCTTTGACCTGATGGATTGGGGGCTGTTGAACGGGCTCGACGCCAACTACCCCGGCATAGGTGAAGAGTTATTGAAGCTTCGCTTCCAGCCCGATCAGCAGCAGGCACTGACGTACCTGACTGAAAAGTTCCCAGGCGGCATCCGGACTCTGCACAGACATATCCTGCGTTTTAAGCCGCTTCAGAGCGCTATCGTACTGCTTGACACACTCGATATGCGCCTCAAAGCGGATCCTCACAACCCTTATCCCGAACAGAGAAAATAACCATAAATCGGATCTCAGCATTGACCTGTAATGTCAGACCGGTTCAAATATAAGCAGGCCTTTCGTTACAGGAAAATAGATATGTCTGAAAAGCATGCTGCCAACAGAACAGCGACAACTGAAAAAAAAGAAACTGAGAAATCACAGATCTGCCCTGCCTGTTCTCTCAAATGTCCGCTGAATACGCCCAGTTGCGAACATGGCCAGCGATATGCCGAGGAACAGAAGCAAAAAAAAGACGGCACCAGCTAAGCGAGACTCAACTTTCAGATGCCGACCAGAGCCGTTGCCAGGCCTTCTTTATAAAACCGAAATCGCGATTAGCTTCCAGCTGACGGACGTTCATGGTCTGAGCCTGCAAAGAGACGTGGCCGACGACGAAGGAAAACACATAATCAGGTTCTGCCCCCATCCTCAGGTCAGTCATCACCACCTCATCTCCTTCAAGAGCGACCTTGTAAAACCCTTTGGTAAACCATGACAGGCGTTCCACCGGCCATTGCCCGGAGAGTGGCTCAAGCAATTCCTGATGACTCTCGTGGAAACTGAAGGTCATTTTCCGCTCACCATCGACCAGTGAATAGTAACCCTCGAGGTAGTCGCCTTCTGGCTGCACGGCAACAATCCGCCACAGCAGGGTGTTGAGTGGTCCGGCGCTGACCAGCAGTCTGTCATAAGAAATCGACTGGCTGGCCAATGAATCTTCCACGACCCGGGAGACGTAATACTGTGCAACAAGACTCCAGACCAGATAAAGGCTGCTCAGCCCCAGCGTAATGGCATTTAACCGGTATCCCCGTTGACCTCTGCGGCTCATCACCAATGCAGCGATCACACCGATCAGCAGCGGGACCGTATAAAGAGGGTCGATGATAAAAACCGAACCGAAACCGACGGGATAGGTCGAGAGGGGCCAGAAAATCTGCGTTCCGTAAACGGTCAGGCAGTCGAGCAGAATGTGAGTGATAAAACTGAGCCAGACCAGCCAGAGCAATGCACTCTTGAAATCTTTGATTCTGGGATGGAGCTTGAGAATCAGCCAGACAATAACTGGGGTCAGCAGGGTCAGAATAAAGAGGGAGTGACTGAATCCTCTGTGGTAGGTGAAAGACTTTATCGGATCGGCATATGGAATGAACACATCCAGATCGGGCAGAGTCCCGCAGATCGCTCCCAAAAGCAGCGCTTTCCTACCAATCTTGCGGCCCAGGACAGCCTCACCTACTGCCGCCCCGAGAGTCATCTGGGTTAGTGAATCCATGGATTCAGTTTAGCTGCGCGCTCAGAAAAAAAGCAAGTGGACACCCTTGCAGATCCGGAGTGACTTCGCAGATAAGATCGAAGGTTTACTCAACCATAAGACTCAGAACGTTCTCAGCCCATTCACCGGCTTCGGAATATGCCTTAACAACCGCTTCAGGACAGTCTTTCGCCTCTGCAACCCGGCTTTGCATCACCAGTCCCTCAATCTTCAGACAGTCATCAAGAACCCGCCCCAATGCTCCTTGCGAAGTCAGCACGGCAGTGCAAATTGACTGATCAAGGCTGACCTGCTCGAAAAACTCCTCTGGCCGTATCCCGTAGAGCAGATCGACACCGGACAGGATACCGGTCAGAAAGGCCTGTTCGGGAGCAGCCTGCAAATCTTTGGAGGCATAGAATTCACAGGCTTTGGCCCGGGTCAATATCAGCCTGATGGTTCCCCGGCAGACCGAACGGGTATTCAGCAGAGCCATGATCATAATCCATTTGCGCACCTGCCCCATCCCCAGGTAGAGAACGGCATCCTTGATCGACTCGATGGGGCGCCGGAGAGCACAGAGGGGGCTATTGATGATTTTCAGCAACTGGACGACCAGGTTTGGATCGCTTGATACAGTTCTGACCAGCCCCTCAACTTCGTCGTCTGGCTCACTGATCATGCGCCCGAGTCCGACAGACCCGTTGATCTTGTTCCTGAGAGCCACCCCTTCAACCGGAACCGGCCTGGCGAGGTAGTACCCCTGAAAAAGGGTAGCCTGATGATCGCAAAACGCCGAATAAAGCTCTTCTGTTGCCAGATTCTTGATAATCCACTGGCAGTTCGACTCCGGAAGAAACTTGACCCCCAGGGAAAAATCCTCCGCCGAATAGTTGGTGGCGTCGATCTTGGCGTAACTGAAGAGGTGGAGAATCTCCTTGTGTTGCGGACTGAAGTCAAAGCCATCCAACAGAAACTGGTAGCCGTAATCTCTCCATTTTTTGATCGATCCGGTCAGCAGGTCGGACTTGTTGATGTTGGGATGCACCTGAATGACAATCTGCTTGGACAGCGAGGCCAGGAAGCTGTCATCTCGCAACAAGGAATCAGGAAGACTGATGAACAAAGGTTTGGAATAAATGGCAAGCTGACCGGTGATCCCGGCCGCCAGATCCATGATCATTTCATCGTTTAGAGAGAATTCGCCTTCATGGGCGGCCCCGGACTGCAGCCTGCTATCGACCGGAACCAGTTCAAAACCGAAAGCCTTTTTGTGACGATCGTAGATCGGTTGACTCAGCATCAGGTGACGGGATGGATTATATAAAACAGACATAACGCGACGTATCGTCCTCTCCATCAAGTAATTGGCAGCAAGTATTCTAATGATTATTTAAGATTGAACCGAATTTGTCAAAAGCCGAAGAGTATTTTCCGAATAAAACCTTTGCAATTTACAGTGAAAGAGGATAACCGAAGAAATGCCTCCCGTAGACAAGAAGCCTCCCGGCTATAGAGCAGACAGCGGCAGCTGCTTTCCCACAGAAGACATCTGATTCTTTTTCCATTTCAGGCTAAACCTGGCGTAGCTATTGACCTGAGAGCCTATTCAGCCATATTATTAGCTAACTAACAATCAGCTAGCTAATTACCATTCGGAAAGTCCGAATGGTAATGCGTAAGTTTTCAGATTGGAAACGAGCAATTTTTCGTTGAGACAAGGAAATCAAGGGATTGCGCGGAGGCGTAGTACTTTACGCCGCACAAGCAAGCCCGTAGATTGACGCCGCCGCAGCGAAAAAGGGCCGTTTCCGGATGAAAACTAACTAATAAAAGGTACGTCATGATATCACTCTTCGACATCAATGAGCAGACGGGGGTTGGTCAACTGCTGGCCAATGTCTGCCGACTAGTCGGTCATCGGCGCAGAGAAAAATTGAAAAACATCGGGCTGCACCACGCACAAGGGGTCCTGCTCGCCAGACTCTGGTGCAACGATGGCATGGCGCAGAACAGTCTGGCCGAATCACTCAGGATAACCCCGGCAACGGCCACCAACACGCTGAAACGGATGGAACGGGACAGCTGGATCGAACGGCGCCGGGACGCAGCGGACCAGCGCGTCGTTCGTGTCTACCTGACGCCAAAAGCCCGGGAGTTGCAGAACGAAATCCTTACCTCTTTTCTAGAGCTGGATCAGGAAATGGCTTCAGCTCTGACTCCAGAAGAACAGGAAACTCTCAAATCCTCGCTGTTCAAGGTCTATCAATACCTGACTGCAGCAGACGAGGATTGCAGCAGCCCGAACACCAGTCAGACGAGGGAAACCAGATGAAGTCCCTGCTGCGCCTCTACGGTTTTCTGCGTCCTTATCGCCTGACGGCGATCGCAGCGCTGATCCTGCTGCTGGCCATGGTGTTTGCCGACCTGCTGATACCTCACCTGACCCAGCGGATCATCGATCAGGGGATTGCCAAAGGCGATCTCAAGGTCGTCGTCACGACAGCCCTGCTGATGGCCAGTGCCGCCCTGCTGTCAGCCTGCTTCGCTCTGACCAACAACTATCTGTCGGTCCGGGCGGCGATGTATTTCGGTGCCGATCTGCGCAGTGCTCTGATCCGCAAGGTACAGGGCTTCTCCTTCGCCGAGTTGGATCAGTTGCAGACCGGCAACCTGATTGTCCGTTCGACCAGCGACGTCAATGCGGTCCAGACCATCGTCATGCTCTCACTGCGCATCCTCACCCGGGCACCGATCTGGGCTGTCGGGGCGATAATCCTGCTGATCATCACCAGCGCTAAACTGGCTCTGATGATGCTCTTCTTCATTCCCTTCATCATCGTCTCCGCCTGGCTGCTCAGCCGCAAGGCTCAGCCGCTGTTCCGTCAGGTTCAGCAGCGCCTCGACCGGCTCAATGTCGTGCTGCAGGAAAACCTGGCCGGAATGCGTGTCGTCAAGGCTTTCGTACGGACAGCCCATGAGGAAGAACGCTTTGACTCCGCCAACCTGGCGTTGATGGAACAGACCATCACAGTCGCCAGGCTGATGGCCATTTTCTCACCGCTGGTGCTACTGGTTCTCAATCTCGCCATCGTTACTGCCGTCTGGCTCGGTGGCTCAGCAGCAATCAGCGGGTCCATGACCGTCGGTGCGGTTGTCGCCTCGGTCAACTATCTTTCCTTTGCACTCTTTCCGCTGCTGATGATGATCGGCATGCTCGGACCGATTGCCGCGGCGGACGCCTCAGCCAGCAGGATTCTGGAGATTCTCGACAGTGAGCAGAGCATCCGTCCGCCTGCGGTGGCAGAAGCCCTGGAGAATCCGCAGGGGCGGATTGTCTTTGACAAGGTCAGCTTCTCCTATCCCGGAGAACAGGCAGAAGCTGCCCTGCAAGAGATCTCATTCGTCGCTGAAGCGGGCGAAACCCTGGCGATCGTTGGCGCCACCGGCTCGGGAAAATCGACCCTGATCCACCTGATCCCCCGTTTTTACGATGTCTCAAGTGGAGCCATCAGCTTCGACGGCATCGACATCCGCAACCTTGAGCTGACCTCGCTGCGCCGCAATATCGGTGTCGCCCTGCAGGAATCGGTGCTGTTCAGTGGCAGTGTGGCCGACAACATCCGCTACGGTCGCCCGGAGGCCAGTGATGATGAGGTGCGTGACGCGGCCAGGGCAGCCCAGGCCGATGACTTCATCATGGGACTTCCCGACGGTTACGCGACCCAGGTCGGCCAGCGCGGCATCACCCTCTCCGGCGGCCAGCGCCAGCGTGTCGCCATCGCCCGGGCGCTGTTGATCAAACCCAAGGTGCTGATCCTTGACGACTCGACCAGCGCTCTCGATGTCGAAACCGAGATCCGCCTGCAGGAAGCTCTCGACCGCCTGCTGGTCGAAACGGCCAACCACACAACCCGGATCATCGTCGCCCAGCGGATCAGCACGGTTCTTTTAGCGGATAGAATCATCATCCTCGATCAGGGGCGGATCAGTGCAGTCGGAACACATGCGGAGCTACTGGTCAGCAGCGCCGTCTACCGAGATATCTACCGGTCCCAGCTCGGCGAACCACCTGTAGCTGCGGGAGGCCGACATGAGTAACAACGCCCCGCGCCGGCAAGCTGCACCGCTGATGAACACAATGCCAGGCCCCGGTGGCCGACATTCGGGCCGCCACAGTACCGAACGCCCCAAAGAGGCTGGAAAAACCCTGCACCGCCTGCTGAGCTATCTGCGTCCGCACTTCGCGACACTGACTCTGATCATGCTGATCGCCACCCTTGGCACCGCCATGACCATTGCAACCCCCTACCTGATGGGGAGGGCCGTCGATCAACTGGTTGAACGCCAGCCAGCACTGTTGCTCAAGATGGTCCTGCTGATGCTCGGGGCCTATGCCCTGTCGGCCCTTGCCGAACTGCTGCAGGGAGTGCTGATTGCCGGGATGGCCCAGCAGACCATGCGCAAACTGCGCGGCGATCTGTTCAGCCACATCCAGACCCTGTCGCTCAGCTTCCTCGATGAACGCCGCCAGGGGGAGCTGATGAGCCGCCTGACCAACGATATCGACGCCATCAACCGGGTTCTGACCCAGAATATCACCCAGCTGTTTACCGGCATCCTCACCCTGATCGGTGTCCTGGCGGTCATCTTCTTTCTCAGCCCCTGGCTGGCCCTCAGCTCGATGCTGGTTTTTCCGCTGATGATCGCTCTGGTCGGACTGGTCGGGCGCCGGACCCGCTCGGCCTTCCGCAACTACCAGAGCAACCTCGGAGCCCTCAACGGGGTCCTCGAAGAAGCCTACAGCGGTCAACGGGTGATTCTCGCTTTCGGCCAGGAGAAAGCGATTCTGAGCCGCTTCGACGAAGCCAACGAAAACGTCCGCAGGGTCGGGATCCGAGCCATGTCGATGGCGCTGATCGTCATGCCGCTGATGGGCATCCTGGCCAACCTCAACGTCGCCATCCTGTGCGGTATCGGCGGCTGGCTGGCGATCCGCGGCATGGTCTCGATCGGCACCATCGCTTCTTTCATCTCCTATTCTCGCCGTTTTGCCGATCCGCTGCGTCAACTGGGTGGACTTTACAACCAGGTTCAGGCCGCCCTGGCCGGAGCCGAACGGATTTTCAGCCTGCTCGACACGCCTTCCGAACAGGGCAGCGGTCAACCACAGCCGGAGCTGCCCCGGGTCAAGGGGGAGGTTGTTCTCGACAAGGTCAGCTTCGCCTATGTCCCCGGCACCCCGGTCCTTAAGGAGATTTCGCTGCACGCTCACCCTGGCCAGCGCATCGCCCTGGTCGGCCATACCGGTGCCGGCAAGACAACCCTGGTCAACCTGCTGTCACGCTTCTACGAGCTGGATCAGGGACGAATTCTGATCGACGGCATCGATATCCGCGACGTGTCACGAGACAGCCTGCGCCGCCAGCTCGGCGTCGTTTTACAACAATCATTCCTGTTCAGTGAATCGGTGCTGGAAAACATCCGTTACGGGCGCCTGGATGCCAGTGATGAAGAGGTTTTTGAGGCAGCCCGCCTGGCCCATGCCGACGGCTTCATCCGCCGCCTGCCGCAAGGGTACGCCACCCTGCTCTCGGAGCGCGGTGGCAACCTGTCTGAAGGACAGCGCCAGCTGGTCACCATCGCCCGGGCGATCCTCGCCGATCCGGCGATCCTGATCCTCGACGAAGCGACCAGCTCCGTCGACACCCGGACCGAGATGCAGATCCAGAAAGCTCTTGACCAGCTGATGCAGGGGCGCACCAGTTTTGTCATCGCCCACCGCCTGTCGACCATCGCAGGCGCCGACCAGCTGATCGTCATCGACCAGGGACGAGTCATAGAACAGGGAACACACAGCTCACTGCTGGCAGCCAAAGGGGCCTATCAGCGGCTTTACACCAGCCAGTTCAGGCACCATATGAAACAGAGAACTTCCATGAGAGTAAATAATATCCGTAACAGCCGCCACAACCTGACCGAAGGAAAGGTGACCAGCACCCTGCTGCGCATGGCCGTGCCGATGCTGGCCGGCACCTTCGCCATGAACGCCTACAACCTGACCGACACCTGGTTCGTCTCACGCCTGGGGACCACCGAACTGGCGGCCATGTCGTTCACCTTCCCGGTGGTCATGATCCTGCGCTTTATCACCATGGGGCTGGGCACCGGAGCCCTGGCGATCATCGCCCACGCCATCGGCAGCGACGACCGGGACAACGCCAGACGCCTGACCACCCACGCCCTGCTGCTGGCCCTGCTCTTTTCAGTGCTGATCATGATCATCGGCCAGCTGAGCGTCAGGCCGCTGTTCTCTGCCCTTGGTGCAGAAGGGCGCGTTCTTGCCGAAGTTATCAGCTATATGCGTATCTGGTTCGGCGGCGCCATCGTCATTGCGGTTCCGGCGATCATGACCCAGATCCTGACCGGCACCGGCGACACCCGCTCGGCCAGCGTTTCGATGATGACCGGCACCCTGCTCAACCTGGTGCTGGATCCACTGATGATCTTCGGACTCGGCCCCTTTCCGGCCATGGGGATCAGCGGTGCAGCACTGGCGACCATTATCGCCCAGATCTTCTCCCTGCTCTTTCCACTCTATATCCTGACCTTCAGGCACAACCTGATCCGCTGGAAGATTCCGCAGCGCAAGCGCCTGCTGAAGTCATGGAAGAGCATTCTGCGTATCAGTGTGCCGACCATCCTCGGCAACCTGCTCAATCCGCTGTCGATGGCCGTGGTCACCCGCATCATCGCCGGCTATGGTGCCGCAGCCGTGGCCGCCATCGGCGCCACCGCCCGGCTGGAAACCTTTGCCTTCATGATCCCGATGTCGATCGGTGTGTCACTGGTCCCCTTCGTCGCTCAGAATTACGGCGCAAAGGCCTACCCACGCATCCTCGAGGCCCAAAAGATCACGCGCCATTTCGCCCTGCGCTATGGCCTGGCAACCACTGTCGCCTTCTTTATCCTGGCCCCGCACATGGCCAGGCTGTTCTCAAGCGACCCTCAGGTCATCGCCGTTATGGTCCGAGCCATCCGCATCATCTGCTTCGGCTACGGGGTGACTGAAGCCTTCCGCTACAGCATCTTCTGCCTGACCGGGGTTCAGAAGCCGAGCCTTTCTGCCGTGCTCAGCCTGCTGCGCACCTTCGTCCTGCTGGTTCCGCTCTCCTATCTCGGCTCCCACCTGTGGGGACTGGACGGCGTCTTCGCAGCACGCCTGGTGACCGAACTGGTTGCCTCAACGGCAGCCATGTTCCTGTCGCGCTTCATCATCCTCAGGATGTATCGGCAACATGCCGAGCATGACACCCCATAGTTTTCCCCAGACAGGGACACCACGGCAAGACCTGACGGAGCTGCTTATTCAGCCGTCAGGTCGTAGTCGAAGCTGATGTCTTCAATCGTTGTGATCGGTGGAATGAATCGTGGCGGGATAACCGGAATGAAACGGAACTGACTCCCCTGTTACTGAAACTGAGATCTGAGCTTTTCGATGCGCTTGCGGTTGACACCAAGATCACTGTAGCCAGTTCTTGCGGCAGAACGCACATCGATCTGTCCCTCATCGCCCAGGTAAAATTCAACATCATCAACAAATCGGAAAATCAGGGATCTGAACTCGGCACGCAGGTAGTTTTCAGTCTGGACAACCAGGGTGACCCGCTTTTGCCCTTCAAGCAGGGTGATGAGCTTCTCCCGGGCGCTCGCGCGGTCACCCTGATAGACCAAGGGAGCGATATAATGCTTGAGATCCTGGGGATCGGCCTGGCTGCTGACACAGTTGGGAGACGCGGGGCATGCGGCCAGTCTGCCATCGACAACCCCCAGGGCATCAGTCGCCCCTGAACAAATTGTCGGAATCATACCGGCCAGGAAGATAAAAGTCAGTCCGGAAACAAGTTTTTTCCTCATCAGCACCTCCCTTGTTCAACATCAGCGGGACGTTCGGCCTTCACTGCCTGCGGCTATGAATCAGCGCAAACCTCGCACCTGTGAACACATTATCTTTCCTTTTTCGCAGATTATACCAAGAACCCGGTGTTACCAGACAGTTTCCGCCCCTGAAAATGAAAAAGACCCCGCCTGTCATGGCTGAGCGGGGAACAGAACAAAAACCTCAAGATCAAAATCAACCTCGCACGAAGACGCGAAGTTTTAAAAACACCGACAAATTCTTTGATGATTTTTAAACAAGGCTTACAGCCTTCAAAATATTCTTTTTTAACTCACCAGGATTTTATTCGCGATCTTCGCGGCTTCGCGTGAGATATCGTTTTTGTTTTTTGCTCAGTGACTCTGTGGTGTTGATCGATTTTTCCCCGGCAAGTGCCTGAGAAACAGCCAGGTCGACACCAGCAGAACAGGGACATAGACGTAGCCGAGGATAAGGAAACTCTGCCCAACCCCGATCCGATCAGCCAACCGTCCGATCAGTGGCCCGGTACAGACAAAACCAAGGCGAAAACAGAGCGACTGTAACGAGAGCAGACCAGCCCGATTTGCGGAGGGAATTTCCTGTTGGGCATGGTTGAGCAGCACCGGCCCACGCAGGCCGCGCATGCTGGTCAGCAGATAGTAGAAGGCAAAGCCCCACAGCTCCCCCGAGATCCCTAGCCCCAGGTAACCGGCGATGATCAGCACGGCAAACAGGACCACCATCCACCTGTCTCCTAGCCAGAAGTAAAAACGATGACTGACCAGGGCAAACAGCGCGACGCTTAAGTTGGCCACCGCCCAGACCGGGCCGAACCAGGAAAGCGGGACACCTGCGTCCTGCATATAGGGCTGAATCAGCCAGACCGGGTAGAAGGATGCCAGCCCCAGCACCAGGCTGAGCAGAATAGTGTAACGCAGCCGCTTGTTCTCAACCAGCGCATAACGGGTCGAACGCCAGGCTTCGGCGAAATGGCTGACCGGCGCAGACTCCAGACGCTGCGGTTCACTCAGAGTCCGGGTCAGGAAAAAGATCAGAACCCAGACCGCCACCTGAATCAGGAACGGCAACAGCGGAAACATGGCATACAGCAGCCCGGCAAACAGCGCTCCGCAGGCCTCACCGATCTGCCCTGCACCGCTGACCCGCCCCTGATGACGAGTATAATCCAGTTCCCGATCATCGCTCTTGAGGCTTTCGAACAGCAGAGCGCTGTCCGAACCGCTGACAAAGGACATGGAAATCCCGAGAAAGATTTCAGCGATCAGAACCCCGCTGAACGACTCGGCCACCGTGTACAGCCCCCAGCCGACGATGCCGAGCAGCGCAGCATAATTGAGAGCCCGGCGATAACCGATCCGGTCACTGACATAGCCTGAAGGGTACTCCATGACCACCATCGCCACGGCAAAGATCCCCTGCAGCAACAGAATCTGGGTCAGGCTCATGCCGATCTGATCCTTCCAGAACAGCGTGATGATCGCCATCGGGAAAAGACTCATCTGCAGAAAGGAGAAAGCGTAGAGCTTTTTTATATTACTATTGAGGTTTGCCATGAGCGGCAGCATAAACGGATTGAGGGTCGATAACCAGACTGATTCTCTATGAATATGTCATGAAAACAGTTTACTCCGACTGCCAGACAGCAGCCGGAGCATGAAAGCTTACCAGTTGAATGCCGGAACGTCAGAACTTCCACCCTGCGCCTGATATACGCTGTCCAGGGTTTCGGCAAGTGGACAGGGGGCTGCGTTCTCGGTATAGACCTTCATACGGAGCTGTTTATAGGCAACCGAATAGTCGCCGAAATCAGCAGCGGGGCAGGCATTTTACACCAGCGGCTGAAAGTGGTCACGGTCGATCATGACGACGGTGGTCGACTCATTGATCGGCACCGGATCGCGCTTGTAGTTCACCGGACGAGGGTTGAGTTGATAATGGCCAAGAACCAGCGGGCTCGAAATACTGCACTTCAACTCCTCCGGTTGCAGGCCGGAACTGTCAAAGCTGCCGTTGCCTGTTATAAAATCCTTAAAAAGATCCCAGGCGCTCCTCGATTTCGGCGGCTTCGGCACATCCCAGACCTCAAGATGATCAAGAGCAACCGTCACCTTGACCGGATAAGGCACCAGGTTTTCGACCGCATAGACCAGAATACCGTCTTCAAGTGATACATCTCGCAGATCGACATCGGCGAAGTCTATATCAATCACAGCGTGGCCCGCCCGATAACCGGTCACAGTATTGCGGACCTCGACATAGATCTGATTCAAATCGGCGCACTCTCCATCCGTAGCTGCCAGCGCGGACTGACTGATCGTGAAACTCTGCCCCGTCGCGATTTTTTCGCTGTTCAAAACAGGTTCGGCGGTAAATGAGTTGTGCTGCTGATAATAGGTTGCCTGGAAAGACAGTTCACCGGGAACAATATAAGAATTACCGTCATTGCGAATTTCCATCTCCCAGGTCCCCTGACCCAGATAACGCGATGCGGTGACCGAGGAACTGCGGACGATTTCCTGCGGTTCTGTCTCTTTAAGCTTGTCGATTATTGGATTATATGGTTTTTCAAGCTGATCCTTGAGCTTGGACGCCGGACTGGACAGGACGCCTGAAGAATCCGCCATCGAAGCGATCGGCGTGGAAAAAACCAGCAGAATTAAACAGCGAAACAACCATAGCTTCATAGCTACCCCCCTTCGATAAATATCTATTCTTCCGATTCACAAGCACAGGAGCAGTTTCAAGAACAAATTCTACAGCCAGCCTACTGAGCAAAAACATATTTATTTTAAAGTTATTTTGAGTATTTGCAAGACATTAATGAGCGGAATATAAACAGACACACCCCGGTTTAAAAAAACACAGGGTAAAACGGACCGGATGTTCAGAGAAAATTAATCGACCGATGGGACCCTGTCGACCAGAACCTTGACCGAAACAGGACTGATCTTATCGACCTCCAGATCGGCAGGCACCATCAGCTGAGAACTGTTAAGTGCGTAGGTCTGCCTCCCCAGAGCTGTCAGGGTGCCATCCAGCGAGATCAGCAGATCGCTGTCACGCAGCTTGAACAGTGCCCGCCTTTCTCCGGTCAGTGCTACGCTTGCAGTCGGCGGCGTGACCGATGCGAGCACGTATCCTTCCGGGATATTCTGAACCTCAATGGGTACGTCAAAGCTGGTCGTGACCACAGCTGAGCCGGGAACCAGAACCAACCAGAAGACAGAGGTCACAATCAGGGCAAAGAACATGCGCAGGGCCATGCGCAGATAAGGCAGCGATTTGGTCTGGATCAGCTCAGAGGTTCCTGAGTTACGCCGGAACTCACGCATTTCCTGCAGCAGGGCCTGACTGTCAGCGATCAGTTTGAGGCTTCCCTCACGGGCGATCGAGATATTGCCGCTCTCCTCGGAGACGACCAGCACCAACGCATCGCATTTCTCCGTCAATCCTACGGCAGCGGCATGGCGCGTCCCTTTTTCGTTCAACTGTTCATCACGCTCGGTCAACGGCAGACGGCTGCCGAACAGTTCCACCCTTTCGCCGCGGACGACCAGTGCACCATCATGCCCCGGAGAATGGGGATCGAACAGGCTCATCAGCAACGGCCGATTGATCACCCCATCCAGTTTGAAGCCTTCGGTGATCAACCCGTCAAGCCCGATCCGCCCCGGCAGGACGATCAACGCTCCCCAGCGCCGTGCCGAAAGTTCATAGGCCACCTTGACCAGCAGTTCGGAGACGCTGCCATGCCAGAGCGGCGTCTGTTTTCGGTCAAAGAACATCTGAGTCAATTCCTTGAGCACCCGGCGCAGTTCATTCTGATAAACAACGACAACAACCAGGACGACAACAGCAAAAAGCCCCTGCAAAAGCCGATAGGTCAGAGCCAGCTCCAGTTCACTGGCCATAAGCAGGAGAAGACCGTAACAGACCAGGCCAGCACCGATCTTCCAGGTCCGGCGGAACTGAAAGACGGTGAAACCGAACCACAGCACGCAGGCGGAGGCACAGATATCGAGCAGATCTAAAACACCAATTTCCTTCAGCAAAGCCAGGTAATTCAGCAGCATGGACGGTTCACTCTCACAAGCAGTCGGGATTAATACAGTGTCGGTAAGAACCTATGATCCTAGCACAAAAAACCGTTGGAGCGCCTGATCTTTCTCAGGGCACACGAGCAAGTGCAGCTCTAAGACTGCCCGGTGGGTGACAAAACTCAGATCGCGAATGAAGGCTTGTTTCCACTGATTTTCATCGAAACTCCGCTAGCGGAGTTTTTGTGGTTCTGCCCGTCAGATGGGCAAAGCCCATCGTTGGGCGCGTCGTCGGTTGTTGGCTGGATGCTCCGCAGAGACGCAGAAACACTGTCGACAATGTAAAAGGGCGTTTTTGTCTCGCTTTTTGAGGCCCCGGTCAAAAAGCAAGGCGGCGTTCGGGGCCGCGACCCCGAGGTTTTAATCTTAAAAAAACAACATCAACAAGCATCAGAACCAACACCGGCGGGTCCCGGCCCGCCAGCCGGGTTCATTTTCTTTGTGGCGACAAAGAAAACGGAACCAAAAGAAAACTTTTTGAAATCACTGACGAAAATTATTCAGGATGCTCTTCGTAGTTTTGGGGCAGCAACTCACTTCACGCTCAGACGTGTCGCTACGCGCCACGAAGCGCGCAATCGCAAAGCCGGTTTCCGGCTTGGATTCATGTGACAATCACCGCCGGAAGCAGCGCTTCCTAGACCACCAGATCCAGTTGCTGAACCGTTCCGGCCAGCCC
Organism: Geopsychrobacteraceae bacterium; assembly: GCA_963677215.1. Lineage (GTDB taxonomy): Bacteria > Desulfobacterota > Desulfuromonadia > Desulfuromonadales > Geopsychrobacteraceae. The sequence goes on along the minus strand of OY781919.1, from coordinate 2,501,239 downwards.
GTTCTCCTGGAGGAACAGTCCGGTCGTACGCACTGCGCCGAGCTGATCGTTCTGCTCGTCGTTGATTGAAAATTCCGTCGCAACCCGGTCGAGATAGATCGCTCCGACACCCCGTTGACCAAGAGCTAGCAGGGTGAATTCCCCTTGAGCATTCCGTTCCCAGATGCGCAACCGATCGTAGATCGCGTCGTTCTCGTCGATCCAGTTGTTTCCGTCGCTGTCGTAAGCCGCAAGTTCAGCAAAGCCGTCACCACTAGATGGGCCGAACAGCTCACTGCCATCATTGATCTGGCCATCGCCGTTTCTGTCGAGAGCTAGAAAACCACTCCCTGCGGAGACGAATTTAAGTTGATCCTGCGTTCCGTCGAGATCGATATCGAACTGCAGATCGGTCTCTTCAAGCTGAGCCGCCGTCCCGGAGAAATTGAGCACCAGCGGATCCTTCAGAGCATCACCGGCGCGCAGGTCGATTACTTCCTGGCTGTAAAACTCGCGGCTCATGCTGAGGCCGATATTCAGATCGATCTCACGACCGTCCGCAGTGGTTACAACCCCCTGAGCGGCAAAACTGGTCCGTTCACTCTCGTAGGTGGTGTGCTGGTAATGATAATTCAGCCCCCACCCTTCCAGCTCCGGAGCCTGTTGATCAACTGCCGGTTCCGCAACCGGCGACTGAACAACCGCAGGAACGTCTTTCTGGTCATCGTCCGTGAAATCGCTGGCTTTGAACAGCTTGATCTCCTTGCCGGTCAGCTGCGAAACAAGCCGGCGCAGCAGGTTCAGTTTCCAGCCGTGCTTCACATCCTCTTCGAGCTCCAGTTCGTCACTCTTTTCGACCTGTTTTACCGGTGCCTGGGTTTGAACCTGGGAGAAGGAGAGCTGCTGGGTCTGTTGGTGAGAAATGGTGATCGTGTCGCTTTTGATCTGCAGGCCTGAAAGCGCTTTTTCAGCATCGTCTTCGGTTGCGGAATTGTTCCAGTAGTTGAGGCTTTCCGTTTCCTCTTCGTACCTGGTTGCCTGACGTTGACTCGCCATGGCGATCTGAGAACTTTGAATGATCATGGCCATCCTCCGTGACGGACCAAAGAGCTGTGCCGGAAGGGAGGGAAGACTTGGCTGTTACTTATCGACAGCTGAACCAGAGGACTTTAGTTATTTTTTAAGCAGAATCAAAAGCAGCCTCACTCGACGGTGCGAAGGCGCGAAGGCGCGAAGTTTTAAAATCAAAGGCAAATTCATGGCTTCTATGAAATGTTTTCCAGAGATTCAGAAGGTTGTGTTTTTTTTGACATACAAAGATTTTCTTCGCAATCTTCGCGTGAAAAAATGGGTTCCACAAAAAACCCAATCGGGGCATTTTGCCCCAGCGGGGCAGAATGCAACAGAACTATATTGCATAGACCGCTGTTTTTACTCTATATTTCTTTGGCCCGAGGTTTGCTAGCTATCTTTTCATGACTATTATCGATGATAAGCCCATGACTGTAGAAAACCGTGCCATCTATCAATACGGCTGCCTGGTATTGCTGATCATTGCCTGCTGTCAGATCTTTCTGACACTGCAGCATCAGGCTCAGCTCGTTGTGACAGAGCCGAGCAGCTATGAACAGCTCGACGCCGATGAAGGAACTACCTCCGGAGTCACTCCGTTTCATTTTCTCCCGCCTGCCACCCGGATTCATAAACATCCACTCCAGACCGATCAAACCGAAAGCCACAGTGCCACCCCAGAGCGTCAGCATGACTTCTCACAGCTTCCGTCCCTTACCAATCGACCTCCGCCACTCTTGACCTGATTGTCAGGATACAGTACCGATAGTCCGTCAAGACCAGATAGCTATCGTCATCTACCTTATTCAAACCGGAATGCAGAGGCTTTATGTCTCCGCCGAATTCAAATACATGACATGAGCAAGGACATGCCCAATGGATACAGTACAGCAACGATTTCAATCCCTCGCCGCAACCCTGCAGACCCGTATCATCGGCCAGCCACAGCTGATCGAAGCTCTGTTGATCGCCCTTTTGGCCGATGGCCATCTGCTCGTAGAAGGAGCTCCAGGACTGGCCAAGACCCGCGCCATCCGTCAGCTGGCCGACCAACTCGAAGGCAGCTTTCACCGCGTCCAGTTCACCCCCGATCTGCTGCCGGCTGACCTGACTGGAACCGAGATATTCCGTCCCCAGGATGGCAGTTTTCAGTTCCAGCGCGGTCCCCTGTTTCACAACCTGATTCTGGCCGACGAGATCAACCGCGCACCAGCCAAGGTCCAGTCGGCGCTGCTCGAAGCGATGGCCGAACGCCAGATCACCGTCGGCCAGACCAGCTACCAGCTGGCCGATCCTTTTCTGGTCATGGCCACCCAGAACCCGATCGAGCAGGAAGGCACCTACCCGCTGCCGGAGGCCCAGCTCGACCGCTTCCTGCTGCATGTCATGGTCGACTACCCGGAAGCAGCGACCGAGCTGGAGATCCTGCGTCTGGCCCGCGGGGAAGCCGCCTCTACTGAACAACCGCCAGCACCACAACGGCTGACCACAGCCGAGCTGCGTGAGGCCCGTCAGCAGGTGTTGGCCATTCACCTGGCTGAAAACCTTGAGGAATACCTGGTCCAGCTGATCCTGGCGACCCGCAAGCCGCAGAACTGGGGGAGCGACCTGGCCGGCTGGCTGGTCTACGGCGCCAGCCCGCGGGCAACCATCGCCCTCGACCGCTGTGCCCGTTCGCGCGCCTGGCTGCAGGGACGCGACTACGTCACCCCTGAGGATATCCAGCAACTGGCCTTCGGCGTCCTCCGTCACCGCCTGCTGCTCAGCTACGAAGCCGAAGCCGAAGGCATCAGCCGTGACCGGATCATCGGCGAATTACTGGCAAGAGTGCCGGTCCCCTGACATAAAAGAAATCCCCCCTGTTCCACAGGGGGGAAGCGAGCTCGCGAGCAGGGGGGTGCCTTAAAGGTAACAAACTATGAAAACCTATTCTCCAGAGTTGATTGCACGAGCAAGATCACTACGTTCCAACATGCCAGAGCCTGAAAAACGTTTATGGTATCAATGCCTGAGCCTATTGCCGTACCGGTTTCGCCGACAAAGACCTTTTGGACCCTATATTGTCGACTTTTATTGCGCTAGGCTTAAGTTGGTCATCGAAGTTGATGGCGAAAGCCACGCCACGGACACCGCTCAGAGCTACGATGTTGAACGAACAGCTTATCTTCAATCTCTTGGTTTGCGTGTACTGCGTTTTACCAACCATGAGGTGATGCATAATATCGAAGGTGTTTTTGAACGGTTAAACGATGAAATGCACCCCCCTTTGTCCCCCCTATAAAATAGGGGGATGGAACAACAGTAAAAACAACAGAGGATAGCTCGTGTCAAAACAGACTCAACATAAATCATCCCTGGTCAGCATCAGCCTCAAGGAGCTAGTCGCCCTGCGGGCCCTGCCGCAGCGGGCGGACAAGCCACGCAGCATGGCCAGCGCCCAGCTCGCAGGCGGGCATCGATCGCGCTTTCGCGGCCGGGGGATGGAATTCGCCGAGGTACGTGGTTACCAGCCGGGGGATGATGTACGCAGCATCGACTGGCGGGTCACCGCCCGGCGCGGCAAGGTCCACACCAAGCTGTTCCATGAAGAACGGGAACGGCCGGTGCTCTTTTCCATCGATTACCGGCGGCCGATGTTCTTTGCCACCCGCGGCCGCTTCAAGGCGGTGCTTGCCTCGCAGCTGGCCGCCCTGCTCGCCTGGCAGGCGATGGCACAGGGCGACCGGATCGGCGGCTTCCTGTTTTCCGAAGAGAAACGAACCGAACTGCGCCCGCGTGGCGGTCATCGCGGTGTCCTCCAGCTGCTCAACGCCATGACCGGCGATCCGGTCTGGCAGCGGCCGCCCCACCAGCCGTTTCAGCCGCACCAGCATCTGGCCGAAACAGTCCAGCGCCTGCTGCGCGTCACAAGGCCGGGGAGCAGGGTTCACCTGTTCAGCGACCTGACCCAGTGGGACGACTCGGTGGAAAAACATCTGGCCGTACTCAGTCGTCAGGCCGAGATCAGCCTCTATTTCATCTTCGATCCACTCGAAGCGGAGCTGCCGCAGGGAAACAACTATCGCCTCAGTGACGGCAACAGCGATCTGCTGATCTCAACGGCCAGCAGCCAGATCCGTAGCAGTTATCGCCGCAACTTTGCCACCCTGCGTGAGCGGGTCAGCGCATTCTGCAAAAGCTACCGGATCGCCTTTTACGACCTGGAGACAACCAGCGATCCGCAGCAGTTCATCACCGGCAGCAAAGGATAGACAATGCCCGCAGCAACCACCAATCCTTATTCATCTCTGCCGCTGCACGATCTTCACCTGCCGCCGGCCCCAGGGTTCTGGCCACCGGCTCCCGGCTGGTGGATCCTGCTTGGACTGCTGATCATCATTGCCGGTCTGCTCCTGCTTATTCTGCGGCGCCGGCGGAAACTCGCCTACCGCCGTCAGGCCCTAAAGGAACTGGCCCAACTCGAGCAGCAGCAACTGAGTGACAGTGAGCTGCTCGGCGCCCTCTCCCGCCTGCTACGCCGCGCCGCGCTGTGTGCCTGGCCGGAGACCAACTGCGCCGGATTGAGCGACCGGGCCTGGCTAGAGTTTCTCGATGCCAAAGGTAAGACCCGTGATTTCACCACGGGCGCCGGTCAGTGCCTGGCCAGCGGTCCCTACCAGCCGCAGCCTCAGTTTGAACGTCCGGTGCTGATCAGTCTATGCCGCAACTGGCTGTGCAAGCTGCCGCCCCAGAACCTGCGCAGGAGGTCGTCATGATCCACTTCGACTGGCCCTGGGCCTTCATCCTGCTGCCATTGCCACTGATCCTCTGGAAACTTCTGCCGCCTGCGCTGGCCGGTGAAGAAGCCGCCCTGTGGGTGCCGCAGCTGTCCCGCTTCGATCTGGCCCGCCACCAGCAGAGCAGTGCCGGGCGCTCAAAGCTGTTCAAGATCCTTGCCCTGCTCTGCTGGCTGCTGCTTATCGTCGCCTGCGCCCGTCCCCAGTGGCTGGGCGATCCTCTCGAGTTCCCGGTCTCCGGACGTGACCTGCTGCTCGCCGTCGACCTGTCCGGCAGCATGGAAACCCCCGACTTTGAAATCAGCGGCAAACAGGTTGACCGCCTGACTGCCCTCAAGCAGCTGGCCTACCCCTTTATCGAACGGCGTACCGGTGACCGGATCGGCCTGATCCTGTTCGGCGACCAGGCCTACGTCCAGACGCCCTTGACCTTCGACCTGGGCTCGGTGAAAACCCTGCTTTCTGAGGCAATGATCGGCCTGGCCGGCAAGCAGACCGCCATCGGCGATGCCATCGGCCTGGCACTGAAGCGCACCGACAAGGACGAAGCCCCCAAACGGGTCTTGATCCTGATGACCGACGGTGCCAATACCGCAGGCGAACTGGCACCGGCCAAAGCAGCCGAACTGGCTGCCCAGCAGGGTCTGAAGATCTACACCATCGGCATCGGTGCCGACAGCATGGAGGTGCGAGGATTTCTCTTTTCCCAGACCATTAATCCATCTCAGGATCTCGATGAAACAACCCTCAAGATGATCGCCGACAAGACCGGCGGTCGATATTTCCGCGCCCACGACAGTGACGAGCTGGAAGGCATCTACCGTCTTCTCGACCAACTGGAACCGGCCGAAAAGGATGTCGAGCGTTACCGCCCGGTCAGCGATCTGTTCTTCTGGCCGCTAGGGCTCGCCCTGGTTCTGGCTGCCCTGCTGACTATCGGCGACAACCTGCCGCGTTTAAGGAGAAATTGAGATGGAACATTTTCACTTTTTACGCCCGGCCTGGTTTATCGCCCTGATTCCGCTGCTGCTTGTCCTTGCCTTCTACTGGAAGCGCCAGCTCAAGAGCCGCAGCTGGCAGGAGATCTGCGACCCGGAGCTGCTGCCCCACCTGCTGATCGGCCACTCGCAGCGCAAGGCCAACTGGCCGCTGTGGCTGGTGCTGACGGCGATTCTGCTGGCCGTTCTCGCCCTCGCCGGGCCGACCTGGCAGAAACGTCCGGTGCCGGTGCTGCGCCAGCAATCGGCACTGATCATCGCCTATGACCTGTCGCGCTCGATGGCGGTCGCCGACCAGAAACCGAACAGGGCCATGCGCGCAAGGCTGAAGATTGCCGATATCCTGCGTCAGCGCCGTGAAGGGCAGACCGCCCTGATCGCCTTTGCCGGCAGTGCTCACGCGGTCACCCCGCTGACCAGCGACAGCGAGACGATCCAGCTGCTGCTCGGCAGCCTGAATCCCGACATGATGCCGCTCCAGGGCAGCCATCCGGAACGCGCCTTTGAGCTGGCTTCACAGCTGCTGAAACAGGCCGGGCTGAACGAAGGCACCCTGCTAATGCTGACCGACGAAGACCGCCCGGAACAGTACGCAGCGGCCGCCAGGCAATTACATGAGAACGGCCTGACCCTCCAGATTATCGGAGTCGGCACCCCCGAAGGCGCACCGATCCCGCTGCCTGGCGGTGGTTTCTTCAAGGACAGAAACGGCAACCTGGCCCTGCCGCGCCTCAATGAAACAGGGCTCAAAGCCCTGGCTGCAGCCGGCGGCGGCGCCTATCGCCCCCTGACTGTCGATGACAGCGATTTCACCGCCCTGCTCAGCCACATCAAAACCACAACGCCGGACAACGGAGACGATAACCTCCACAGAACCGGCGACCTCTGGCAGGATGCCGGGGTCTGGCTGCTCTGGCCGCTGGTCATCCTCTGCGCCTTCGCCTTCCGGCGCGGCTGGCTGCTGATCGTACCGCTGGTTGTCCTGCTGCCGCTGGCGATGCCCTCTCAGGCCAGCGCTCTCGACTGGAACGGACTGTGGCACAACTCAGAACAACGCGCCTATCAGGACTATCAGCAACAGAACTACCAGGGCGCTGCCGAGGGCTTCAAGGATCCGTACTGGAAAGCGAGCAGCCTTTACCAGAGCGGCGACTACAGTGCCGCCCTCAAGGAACTGCCCCAGGCCCAGAGTGCCGACGACTGGTACAACCGCGGCAACATGCTCGCCCGCAGCGGTCAGCTAAAAGAAGCCCTTGAAACCTATGACAAGGCGCTGAAGCAGAACCCTACACTTACCGATGTCAAAGAGAACCGCAAGATCGTTGAAGATGCCCTCAAACAACAGGAACAACAGCAGCAGGACCAGAAGAACCAGGGAAACCAGCAGCAGGATCAGGGCGACAACCAGAAGAATGATGAGGATCAGCAGGCTGGACAGCAGGGAGAACAGAATCAACAGGAGAAGAACAGCGCGCAGGATCAGCAACCGTCGACCGACCAACAGAGCTCTCAGGCCCAGAAGAACCAGGAGCAACAGGAACAGAACGCCCGGGATAAACAGGAGCAACAGCAGGATGCTCAGGGCAACCAGCAACAACAGAATGACCAGCAGAATCGATCAGCGGCGCAGCCACAGCAACAGCAAGCAACTCCGCAACAGGAGGATCAGCAACCGGTTTCTGCACAATCTATGGGCGATGACAAACAGCCATCGCCCGAAGAACAACAGCTGCAACAGTACCTGCAGCGCATCCCCGATGATCCGGGCGGCCTGCTCAGACGCAAGTTTCAACTGGAACAGAAATACCTCTACAACGGCGGCGAACCGCAGGAGGATGATCAACCATGGTAAGACACTTCTTCATTCTTTGCACTCTGCTGCTTAGCCTTGCCCAGCCGCTGCTCGCTGCAGATGTTACGGCGATTGCCGATCGCGACCGGATCGGCACCGGCGAAAGTATCAACCTGGAATTGCGGGTCGAGGGGAAAAGTTCCGATGACCCCGATCTGTCGGTTCTGGACAGGGATTGGGACATCCTCAGCCGCTCGAGCAGCAGCCAGACCCAGATCATCAACGGTCACTTGAGCCGCTCAAAGAGCATCAACCTGACCCTGATGCCGAAACGCAGCGGCGAAATCAAGATCCCAGCGATCTGCTTCGGCCAGGATTGCACCACCGCGCTGCCGATCAGCGTCAGCGACCAGCAACAGGCCCCCACCAGGGGGGATGAACTGCTGCTGGTCGCCAGCGCCGAACCGGAGCAGGTCGTTGTCGGTCAACAGGTCCAGCTGACGGTCAAGGTCATGCACCGCGTCAATCTGGCCGGAGCCAGCTTGAGCGATGTCGATCCGCAGGGCGTCCCGGCCAGCATCCAGCAGGTCGGGGAAGACAACAGCTATCAGACCCAGCGCGACGGCTATCGCTACGGCGTTGTCGAACGGCGCTACCTCATCTACCCGGAACAGGCCGGAACCCTGACCATCCCGGCCCTGACCCTGCAGGCCCAGGTTGCCGATACGTCCCGCTTCAGCAATTTTGGTGCCCCGGTCCGCACCCTGCGCCGCTTCAGTCAGGAGATCAATATCCTCGTTTCCGACAAACCGGCCACTAGCGGAACCAACTGGATTCCGGCCAGCAAGCTGACGCTGCAGGACAGCTGGCAGGACACCCCACCTAAGTTCAAGGTCGGTGAACCGGTGACCCGGACCATCACCCTGACCGCCAGCGGCCTGCCGGCCGCGCATCTGCCGGAACTGACCATCCCGGTTCCACAGGGGTGGAAAAGCTACCCGGATCAGCCTTCACGCAATGATGTCAAGGACGGCAGCGGGCTAACCGGCATCCAGCGCCAGAAGATCGCTGTGGTGCCGACCAAGGCCGGCAAGCTCACCCTGCCGGGGCTGGAACTTGAGTGGTATGACACCAGCGCGAAGACCATGCGTACTGCCCGCATCCCCGCCTTGACCGTCGAAGTCGCGCCGGGCAGCGCAGTTGGCGCTGCTCCACAGCCACAGCAACCAGCGTTACAGACAGTTGAACCGCAACAGTCAGCGGCACAGGCACAACCTGCAGCGTTACCGGAACAACCCGGCCCGACAGTCACCAGCCCCGGCTACTGGCCGTGGATCAGCCTGGTTCTGGCGCTTGGCTGGCTGATCACCCTGATTCTCTGGTGGCGGACTGCCCGCAAGCGGACTCAACCAGCGCAGCAGACAGAGCCTTTTCAGAATTCATCTGAAACGGAAAAGGAGGCACTGAAAAAATTGCGCATGACCTTGAAAGGGAATGATCCAAAAGTAATTCGCAAGGCTTTGATCGATTGGGCGAGCAGACGTTGGCCAGATGAGAAGCTGGTCAACCTGGAACAGTTGCAGAAGAAGGTCTCGGCAGAGGTCGCACAGGAGCTGGCAGGCTTGAACCAGGCCCTCTATGCCCCCGACTCTAAGCTCTGGGATTCTGCGCCACTGGATAAAGCGCTGCATGAGTGGCTGAAGCAGCAGAACATACAAAAAAAAGAAAACAACGCCCTCTCCAACCTCTATCCCAAGTGACAGAGACAAACAGGTATAGAACCTCGGCGGCACAGCGAAAAACACCCCCCTGCTCGCAAGCTCACTTCCCCCCTATAAAATAGGGGGGATCGAGGGGGGGCATGTTCTTAGGATTAAAGACTAAAGCATTTCTTCGCGGTCTTCGCGGCTTCGCGTGCGATATCGGTTTTGTTTTTTTCAGTGTTCTCCGTGTCTCTGTGGTGACCCCGGTTTTCAACTGGAAGAGATATCACTTGCTCCCGACAGACAGCCCACGTACACTCGGCCAGACTACAAAGCCAAAGGTTTCACAGCATGACTCAACAGCACAACAAAGATCCGTTGCACGGCATCACCCTGGAAATGATCGTCACCGCCCTGGTCGATTACTATGGCTGGGACGAACTGGGACAGTTGATCCAGATCCGCTGTTTCAACAACGATCCATCAATCAAGTCGAGCCTCAAGTTTCTGCGCCGGACGCCATGGGCACGCAAACAGGTTGAAGATCTCTACATCGCCCTGCGTAACCACCCGGACTGATCCGCCACGCCATGCCCGCACTCAAACTGTTTTGCGATGCCAGCGTCGACCCACACAGTGGCATCGGCATCGCGGCCTGCCTGCTGATTGAAGTCTCCCAGACCGAGCAACAAGATGTCTTCGCCAAGATTCAATTGAAGCGTTTCGAACAGACCAATCCCGCCCGACTGGAATTGCAAACCCTGATCTGGGCCCTGCAGACACAGCTCTCACCGGGAATGGCCGTGACCGTTCACAGCGACTCCCAGACCCTCTGCCAATTACCGGTGCGCAGACAGCGGCTGATCGCCACAAACTTCTGCTCGCGGCAGGGACGGCCGTTGAATAATGCCGATCTCTACCGGGAGTTCTACCAGCTGGCCGCCAGCTATCAGCTCCAGTTCTGCAAACAGAAGGGACATCTGCCCGGCGCGGAACGAACTGCCAACGATCTGATCTTTCGCCAGGTCGATAAAGCCGCTAGAGCCGCCCTGCGCAAAGAACTTCACCAGCTTCAATTTTGACTCAGGTCAGAAGTGAGGAAGTATAGCTATTTATCCGGCCTAGGAAACATGCCTAGCTCGCGCTCTTCCTGCTCGTATTTCTGCGGGTCGACCAGCATCCGGCGCAGGAAGCTGCCGATTTCCTGATGGGTCAGGCTCATCATGCTCGGCAGGCGGACAAACTCGTGGGTGTGGCGGGGATAGATGTGCAGTTCAACATCGACGCCCTGTCCTTCCAGTGCTGCGGCCATGCGCATGCTGGTGATATGCGGGACGATATGATCATCGTTGCCGTGGAGCAGAAAGGTCGGCGGAAAACCGGGATGCACCTGGTGCAGAGGGCTGACCTCCCGGGCCTGTTCTGCGCTTGCCTGTTCCCCCAACAGCACCTGCGCCGGGGTCATGCCGGCATCTGGTTCACCCGTAGTCATTTCGATCGGCGGGAAGAAAGCGACAACCGCGTTCACAACGTCGGACTGTTCAGGGTTGTCGTTTTTTGAGTACAGGGAGGAATCACCGGTTCCACTCGCCAGCAGAGCCAGATGGCCGCCGGCCGAAAAGCCTTCAAGGGCAATCTTGTCCGGATCGATGTTCCACTGTTCAGCATTGGCCCGTACCCAGCGGATCGCCGATTTCACATCCTCCAGTTGCGCCGGCCAGGGCGCTTCGCCCAGCAGCCGGTATTGCGGAGCGAAGACGACAAACCCCTGCCCGGCCAGCTCCGGCCCGAACAGATGCATCATCGAGCGATCCCCTCGTTTCCAGCCCCCGCCATGCACCATGATAATGGCTGTACGGGTGTGTTCGGTTGTTTCCGGGGCGAAGATGTCGATCTTCAGTTCACGGTCGGCGATCGTTTTATAGGTCAGTTCCTGTGTTGTGCTGTTCATAGTTTCCTAGTCCTTAAACCTTTATGTTGTCCACGAAAGACACGAAAATATCGAAAAAATCAAAAATCTCCCTCGCTCGAAACCATGGATACCACAGAAAACAAATCGCATGTTCTGATTTTTCCCCTCTTTCCCTTCCATCGTTGTAGTGCATAGGGATATGTCAGTTTTTGTCCGTGTGCGTCTGTGGCAAAAATATCGCGCTCTTCGCGTGAGAAATCATTTTTTGCCTGCTGTTAGGTCTTAATCATCTCTATGACTCTAGCCAACAAGGTAAACGGGGAATCTTCTTTCAATCAAGAATGCGCCAGAGAGAAGTGACTCTGTTAACGGTTTTCACCATCGGCAAAATAGACTATGCTCTGCTGTCACCAAAAGATGAAATGGAGTAAAGGATGGGATCATTACAGGATCAGCTGCTTAAAGCTGGCGTAGTCAATAAAAAGCAGGCCCAAAAAGCCGCTCACGATAAACGTGTCGAGAAGAAAAAGGTCCAGAAGGGGCAGAGCGCCAATACCGACGCAGAAGCCAAGGCCCGCCTGAAAAAACAGCGTGAAGAGCAATCCACTGCAGATCGCCAGCGCAATATCGAGCGTCAGCATCAGGAAAAACTCAAAGCCGATCAGGCCGCAGCAAAGCAGCTGATTGCCAACAATCATCAGCCGCTCAAAGAGGGGGATGAAGCTTACAGCTATGTCGATGGCGGCAAGATCAAGCGCTTCTACACAACCAACGAGATCGCCGACAAGCTCGAAGCAGGCAAGCTCGCACTGGCCCGTCATCAGGACAAGCTGGTCCTGATTCCTGTAGATACGGCGTTAAAGGTGATGGAACGTGATGAGAAGGCGGTGCTGATCTATAACGACCCTGCGACCGGTGTCGATTATCCGGAGGATTGGTAATCGGCTCAACCGTTACTCATTCGCATCGGTTTCAAGCAGTGGCTGCAGAAAGCGCCGAAAGGTGACCTGTTGCTTCGCGGTCAGCAGATCGAAATTCCCTTCATTATCGAGCAGAAAAGTCCCGACACCGATTACGGTTCTGGCCAGGTAACCGGTTCCGGCAACGGCTTTGTCGATCTTATAGGACTGATGAAGAATCAGGGTCTCCAGTTGATTGAGATTAATCTTCATGACTTTCTTCTCCACTTGTAGAGTAACTGGCAATCTGTTCGACGAATAGTGGGGCGCAAAAGGGGCGGAAAAACTTTTCGTGCCCTATGGCAATGATTTACCGCAAAGTTTAAGGCGATTGTAGTGTTTATTCACCGCAGCAGGTCGCCTTCGATGACCGGCAAAGCAAATGATGGAGGATATTTACAAATATCATTTCGCCCTCAAAAACGGTATTTTAAGGAGAAAAACACATTCATATATAAGAAATTCTCATATGATTACAGGATCTTTCCTTGGTCCTACCCCGACGCACTGGCCCCACACTGGAGCAAAATCAATCCAAACAGCGGGCAGAGGTACTTTGCGGCTCCCACCAGGGGCGGCGACCATTGATCCTAGTCCGGGCCTTTTTTCTGATCTCATATAGAGTCGAACCAAAGCCATTATAGCTGACAACATCTGTACCTCGGATTCTGCCTCCGGCATCACTTTTAGCCGAGGCTCTCACCTCCAATTGTCTGCACTCAGCCCCAGCCGCGATCCGCCCGGACAGCACAACGTATTCACCTTCCCAACTGGCACTGGTCATGGAAAATTCATAGGGCACAGATGAGGGAACTGACCTTAGACTCTGCTGTGCAGCGGTGAACTTGTGTGTCCTCTCCATGTCTGGTGCTGGATCACCCCTGTGCTCGATTCTGGGTTCAGGAAGACCAGTCACTTTCAGTTGGCTCAACTTCTTCGGAACGTAAACCTTCGCCTCCGGATGATCCGCCCGGTCGGAATAGACCGTCCGCCCGTGTTCATCCACCCAGCGGTAGATTTGATGATCGGCATTTTCGGGTGGGGCTTTTTGAGTAGCAGGCACGGTGATAAGTTGCTTCTTCTCCGGATCTTGTACCTTCGAAATCAGCGCACTCGATGCCCGCGAAAAAGAAAAATCGTGCCCTTCAACCACCGGCCAGAGGAGTACTGCCAGTGCGATACAAGGGAAAGATATAAGGAGGATGCGAATGAAGAATTTCAAGAAGATTTCCTAGTCATGTTTTTTCGTTCCAAATCAATAATTCTCGGGCTAAGCAGAAAAATAATCCAAAACGATTAGATTCCCCCAAACAAATATTGCTAGGTTCCTTTGGGCCCAAGCAGAATTTCACCTCTGCGGATCTCAATCAGTCATTTAAGACTTCTTCAAAGAATGCCACGATCCTGAAATCTTCAGCATCTACAGCTGGAATACTGATGGTCTCATACTCAGGATTGGCCGGACATAGAGTAATGGTTTCATGTCTCCATCCACTATCAGGATCCTCCACTTTGCTTGAATGATAGGTCTTTACAGTGAAACCCGCACCGGTATCAGGGTCAATATTGGCTTTTCGAGCCAGGACAATTCTTCCATTACGACTACCACCAAGGCGAAGAGAAAATAGACAGTAAGCACCATCCGGAATGACCGGTTCCATAGAGCGACCATGCACTTGGGCTACGAACATATCCTCAGACAATCGACCTCTTCTGGTCAGGCCATCCACGGAAAACCACGTCTCCGATTCCTCAGGTGTCGCTGACTCTAGAAAACTGCCCGCGGCTATACTCAACGGAAAATAGGGCAGAACTGTCTTATATTTTTCTTCATCCGCTGGACTGTCGATAAACTGGACCGTACCTGGGGCGACTTCTTTTTCCGGCAGCAGAAACTCGAAATCGCTGTCCCGAAGCTCGATTTCAAGTTTGGCGTAATACTCCCGCAGGTCTTCTACCATCTGAGTCGTTATGATCTTATAATCCTCAGAGCTCAGCTTTTTCACCAACTCAGGATCCAGCGCCAAATAGTTCAGGTCCTTGCAATGGTAGAAGAAACGCTTCCTCTCAAACTTTTCAAAAGGGTTCTCAAGAAGGCTGCGCTGTACGAGATTTTCATCGTCCAGATAATCGGCCCTGTTATATGGACAGTTCGTGCGCTCATTGCTTCCATGCTTCGTTAAAATGTTCCGGTAAAAGCGTTGGTACAGTTCAAGCAGTTCCGGCAGTGCAGCTTCCTTGCGCAGGTTCGCCACCTTCAGAAAAGCTAACAGAAAGATGATCTTGTAGGAGAAGGTGTAATCGCGCTTTTCCAGAAACTCCCTGAAGTCCTCCACCCGCGTTTCAGCGGTATGCTCCTTCAGCCCCTGCTCCATCCTGATCCGCTCCGCCTGATCGGGATGGAAGAAGGAGAGTTTTTTCCTGCCGAATGCATATTCGGCGTCTGCCTTGATCCGCCCCGTCTTGAGCCATTGATTGACAGTCCCAGTGGACACAAACAGCTCACGGGCCAGCTGCTCTTCATTCAGATATGCGCCGTAGGTTTCTTCAAAACTGAAGATGTCGACGGGTTCAATACGCCGCTCACCTTCATACAGACCATCAAGCACGATAATCTCATCTTCACTGCCGACATCAGGCTTGATCAGATCCCCAAATGGCTGATAGCTGGGTATCCTGAACAGGGCATGCAACGAGAGGGGTTGGAGTCTGCCGCCATAATTATCCACCACATCGATGACATAGAGAGCCTCTTTCCCCGGATGTTTCCGCAGGCCCCGCCCGAGCTGCTGCGTGTACAGAACCCGCGAAAAGGTCGGTCTGGCCATGACCAGAATTTCCGTCTGCGGTGCATCCCAGCCCTCGGTGAGCAGATCGCAGGCGCACAGAAAACGGATCGCTCCGGACTCATACCCTGTAAGAGCCTTTTCCGCTTTTTTGCGCTCTTTGCCGTCAACCGCAGCAGCGGGAATTCCCTGTGCATTGAAAAGGTCCGCCATCCTTCTGGCATGCCTGATATCAACGCAAAAGACAATCCCCTGCTTCCCGGAAAACTCACCGGAAAAATATAGATCTACAACATCGGCAATCAACTCATCTCGTGATGGCACCAACAATGTTCGCTGAAGATCATTTTTTACATATTCTTTTCCGTTGAAGCGCACCTCGCTGAGATCAATATTCGTCTTTACCCGGTAACATCGCACCGGCGTAACCAGCCCTTGCACTATGGCTTCTTCCAGGGACAACTGGGGTTCATACTCACCGAATATCCCTTCCAGCCGCTGCAGATCCAGACGGTCCGGGGTCGCTGTTACACCGATCAGATGCGTCGGAGAGAAATGTTCGAGGATATTGCGCAGCCCCTGGGCCGGGGCATGATGGGCCTCGTCAACAACGATATAATCGAACCGATCCGCTGCCAGCTTGTAATAGTGCCGATGCATATAGGCTGTGGTCTGAACCAGCAGGTCGCGATCATCAAAGATATCGTCTGTTATCTGTTCTTTCAGATCCAGAGGAAGCCGCAATCTCAGGCGGGCCAGGGTCTGGTCCCGCAGGTTTCTTGTCGGCACGATGATCAGTGCCCGCAGCTTTGGCTGCGCCAGTTTAAGCCTCGCGATATCCTCAATGAAGACCTCGGTCTTCCCTGTCGCCGTCGGCATCACCAGCAGGAAGGCATGACGCCCCTGCATACGCGCATTGTCAAGATCGCCCAGAGCATCCTTCTGATGCTCCTTGAGTTCAAAGGATTCGACCTGACGCTTCAGCTTGATTACAGATTTATCCAGAAACGGCTGAGCGGCTCCGAAAAACCTGTCGAGTTCCAGGATAAAACGCTCCCTGTCCCTCATGCCGTTCAATGACCAGCGAAACACCTTGAAACCGTCGGCGACCAGGGAGTTCTGCTTGAATAACTGAGAACTATAACGTGCCGGCCCCGTGGCCACGGGATGATGAAAGCTTTCCCCGTTCAGCTCAATCGCAAATTTTCCATTTTTGGCAAACAGCGCATAGTCGATGTAACGCGTCGTTCCCGCCAGATCGATATAGGCAAACTCCCTGTGCAGAGCAATCCCGGCCGATGCGCCGAAAGCCTCTAAAAAACACTCCTCGAAGGCGGCCTCCGGCATGGTCGGATCCGGCTGCTGCTCGGAACGGTTGCCGCCAAACCTGTGGATCTTTTCCGGATCGTTCTCATCGCTGAGGATAAGCGCAATCTCCCTCTCCAATTCGGTGACAGATAACTGGTCATCAAGAAGGAACCGGAACACCCGGCAATGATCCGCCATTAGTTCATTCTGATCGCTCGTATAATCGATATAGGGATAGTTTTTTAGGGAGCAGATCACCGTATCGATAATCAGACAGGTGTCATCGGCGGCGCGCAGAAAAATATAGCCGGTTATTTCCTCGCGGAGGAAACTGAAACCAAGGCCAGACAGGAGATTCTGCAGCAACCCGTTTTCACAGGCCCCATCAACGGCCATCAGCGACCCTCAGCACATGCCCCAGCCAGATATCATCCGGACGCAGCTTAGATAGCTGCCGGGAGAAATCGATGACATCCAGACCACAGGAGGAATAGACAGCTTCAATCTCATCCTGTTGCCACAGGGTAAATTCACGGCCATCAGGCCTGGCAAAAACACCATGCCCTTCTTTCATGGTTATCAGGAGATAACCGCCTGGCTGCAAACAACGACAGATCCCCTTAAGAATATCCAGCACTGCCAACCGGGGCTGATGTACCAAAGCCCCGACCATGACAATGGCATCAAAATTTAGCGTGGCAAAATCGTATTGCAAATAATCCCCGACGATAACCGGGCAACCGGTATGCTCCCGAGCCAATGCTGCCAACCTTGACGCCTGTTCAAACCCGGTCACATGAAATCCATGCTCCTTCAACCAAAGAAGATCACGGCCCGAACCGCAGCCTATATCAAGTATCGACGACCCAGGATTAAGGCTATCAGCAAGGGGAGATAAAAAACTCGCAGGGTCAATATTGATTGTAGAATCGAAATATTGCTGATAATTCACTTCGTAAAAAGAATTCATTTGGAACCTTAATTCATTCGAGGCACGCCGAAAATCTCCTCTAAAGCGGTAGAGATATGACAAATTGCATCAAAAAATCTGTCAATTCTACAAAAGATAACATCACGATTAGTCAATTTTGAATTCCCTTTAACATTTTACCAACAATCCATTCAACCAGAACTCCCCTGCCCGTTCCGGTCGCCGATCCTCGGTCTGCCAGGTTGTGTCGATCTGCAGGCCGCTGCCGGTTATTGCATCTGCCAAGAGCTTTTCATTTAGGTTGGTAAAGTGACGGCCACCACGTTTAACTTCATCGTCACCGTATTTGAACGAACAGTAGAACATGCCACCCGGGCTCAGGAACTTTGCCAAATGAGCAAAAACCTCGGGGAGTTGCTGAAACGGGATATGCAGCAGTGATGCACAGGCCCAGGTACCGTTAAAGCTATCGGGTTTTTCCTGAAAATCAAGAAAGGTTGAACACTGCACATCGAGCCCGGTGTTTTTACGGGCCAGAGCGACCAGTTCCGGACTGGAATCGAAGCTGATGACATCAAAACCACGTTGTTTGAAGACAAGAGCATCGCGACCGGAGCCGCAACCGGCATCGAGGATTCTGCTGCCGGGTTGCAGACGCGCCAGGAACGGCGCGTAGATTTCAGTCATGTCGAGGGTGAAGGTTTCGCTGAAGAACTGATCGGCGTTGTGATCGTAGTAGTTCATCTTCAGATGTCCAAACTATGTAGATCTGTCATGATTTGCTCAGCCCCCATTCACACATTTCATGTGACGAAATCTTTTCCTTTTATACTGCTGTAGTTTAGGGGTATCAAGGATTTTAATATTTTTAGTGAGTTAGAAACATTTTGTGAAATGATGGTTGAAATCTGAGAAGATAAAAGCATCTGAAAATCAAGCAAAAAGCTGAAAGCCATATCTCACGCGAAGCCGCGAAGAACGCGAAGGAAAACCTGAAGCGGATTGGCCACAGACAGTGGCGGTCAAAGGCAAACTCAACCTTTTCTTTTACAGGGATTCAGGGGATTTATAGGAAAAACTTCATCCTTATTTCGGTTCTCCGTGGCTTTGTGCGAGGGAATTTTAGATTATTTTTCGTAATTTTCGTGTTTTCCGTGGACAAAAGTTTATAAGCTTCACATGAGGCAGCTATAGATTTAAAGTCTGTCCCTTCTGTACGAACCAAACCTTGCTCGGCTATACTATTCCGAAAGCGCACCACCTCCTTCAAACCAGATATAACGGAGACATAATGTCGCTGTTGCAGAATCCTGTTTTTTTACTTCTGGCCGTTATTGTTAGCGGTGAGCTCATCGGCCATATCAAGGTCAAGAACTTCTCGCTGGGGTCCTCGGCTGTCATCTTTACCGGGCTGACCTTCGGTTACTTTGGCCTGACCCTGCCGGCGGTGCTGCAGACCTTCGGCCTGGTGCTGTTTATCTATTCGGTCGGCCTACAGGCCGGGCCAGGGTTTCTTTCGTCCTTCAAAAAGCAGGGGCTGCATCTGTCGCTAGGGGCATCGGTCATCGTCCTGACCGGTTTTATCGCCACCCTGATCTGCAGCTGGATCAACGGCTTCGATGCGGGGATCGCGGCGGGGCTGTTCTCCGGGGCGCTGACCAGCACACCGGGTCTGGCCGTGGCGGTTGAATCGGTGGTCAACAGCCAGGCTCCTGCGGCCTACGGCCTGACCTACTGTTTCGGCGTGCTCGGGGTCATCCTCTTTGTCCGCCTGCTGCCCCGGGTGCTGAAGGTCGATCTGCTCGCAGAAGAGCAGCGCATGAAGGAGATGGTTGAGCAGGAACATCCGCCGATGCAGGCCCGCCACATCGAGATCACCAACCCGAATATCTTTGGCAAGAAGGTCCGTGAAATCCCCTTCAAAAAGAGTGCTCCGGTGGTGCTGACCCGCCTGCTCAAGGTCGGTGCGACGGAACCGGTAATCGTCTACGGTGATACCCTGCTCGGCAAGGGGGACAAGGTGCGGATTGTCGGTCACGATGATGAGATCGAGCAGGCGATTCTGCTGCTCGGCCAGCCGATCGATGACTCCATCGAGTTTTCCCGGGGGCTGGCGAAGAAGTCGATCATGATCTCGAAGCATTCGCGGGTCGGCTTTCAGGCCGGCACCCTCAACCTGAAGAAGAACTTCGGCATCCAGGTCTCGCGCATCACCCGCAACGGCATCGACCTGACGCCGGACAAGAACACCCGCATCCATCTGGGTGACATCATCCATGTGGTCGGCCAGGAGGAAGCCATTCAGAACGTCTCCTGGATGCTCGGCAACGATATCCGCGAGACCTACCGCACCAATCTGATCCCGATCGTCGTCGGTCTGATGATCGGCTTTCTGATCGGCCAGTTTCCGCTCTACATCCCCTATGTCGGCGAGTTCAAGCTGGGGATCTCGGGCGGGGTGCTGCTGGCTGGCCTGGTTTTGAGCGCGCTCTATAAAACCGGCCCGCTGATCTGGGAGATCCCGGCGACGACCAACAGCTTTATCCGCGAACTGGGGCTGCTGCTCTTCCTGGCGACGGTCGGCACCCGCACCGGGGCCAACATCCTTGAGACTCTGCATCAGCAGGGGCTGGCCCTGTTCGTCTCGGGGATCGTCGTCACCCTGGTGCCGCTGCTGGTGGCCCTGCTGATCGGCAGCAAACTGCTTAAAATCAGGTTCCTGCATCTGCTCGGGGTTCTGACCGGCGGCATGACCAGCACACCGGGACTGGCCAGCGTCTCCGGACTGGTGGAAACGCCCTATGCGGCGTCGGCCTACGCCACGGTCTACCCGGTGGCGCTGATCGGCATGATTCTCTTAACCAAGATTCTGGTTATTATTCTGGGGTGAGACCTGCCATGAAGCGAGCAGCTATAAAAATAAGATCCTGGCTGATTGCCGCCAGCTACAACCTGCTGATGCACGGCACAGAAAAACGCATTCTGGCCAACTGGCGCCGGGAACTGCTGCAGAACACCTGTGGTGATGTGCTGGAAATCGGCGCAGGAACCGGACTGAACCTCCCCTTTTACCCGGCTCAGCTGACCAGCCTGACCCTGGCCGAACCGGACCAGTTCATGCGCCGGAAACTGGTGACTGACGGGGGGAAACATCAGCATCTCAATTTTCAGATTACCGACTGGCCGGCAGACCGGGTGCCGCTGGCCGACAGCAGTCTGGACAGCGTCGTTTCAACCCTGGTGCTCTGTACCGTGGGTTGTCCTGGAAGCAGCCTGCAGGAAATCTACCGGTTGCTGAAACCGGGGGGCAGGCTGATCTTTATGGAGCATGTCATTTCAGATCAGGAACGGACGCGCCGCTGGCAACAGCGCCTGGAACCCTTCTGGAAACTCTGCGCCGGGGATTGCCGCCTGACCCGCGACACGGCAGCCAATATTGAAGCGGCGGGCCTGCGCATCGAAACACTGACCGAGGAACTGATCAGCGGAGCCCCGACCTTTATCAACAGGACGATCCGCGGTATGGCGGTGAAACCGTCAACACCTTAAATCCGATCTCACGCGAAGCCGCGAAGGTTATAGACTATTGTCCACGAAAAACAATCTAAAACTCCCTCGCACAGAGTCGCGCAGAACCGAAATAAGGTAAGTAGTTTTTCCTCTAAATCCCCTGCATCCCTGTTAAGTAAAGAGTTGTTTCAGTCTTTATCCGCCCTTGTCTGTGGCCAAGCGAGCTTGCCTTTTCTTCGCGGTCTTCGCGGCTTTGCATGCGATACAGATTTTTGATCTTTATCACCCCAAACCTGGCTTACTCATCCCCATTCAATAAACCAAAGATCAACTTCCACTGTGTCGTCAGAATCGAGGTGTGATCGTCGACGGCGAATTCATAATAGCTGATCCGCGGATCGAGCTCTGCCAGTTCGCGCCCCATGGTGACCGGCAGGACAGTATCCTTCGCGCCGTGGAGGATGCTGATGGCAGGAGGATTGCCGGAATCGAGCAGCTGGCGGATCAGTATACGACTATCGATCTGGCTCGGCATGATCGCTGCCAGCAGCCACGACTGCTGCCGCACCCCCGCCTTCAGGTCGTTAAAGGGGGCCACCAGCACAACCCGCTCAACCTGCCGCATGGCTGCAAACTGCAACGCCATACCGGTGCCGAAAGAATGGCCCATGAGGCTGAGTTGGAAGCTGGTACTATCGACCTGAAAGTGGCTGGCCAGTTCAGCCAGCGCCCCTTTGGTATTGAGGTAATTCAGCTCAGGACGCATCGTTCCTTGTGACTCCCCCCGCCCCGGGTATTCGATCAGCAGATATGCGGCCTGTGGATATTTGGCCAGATCGATGAACCTCAGCCAGCCGAGGGCCAGGGAGTTGATCCCCGGGTAGAGGATATTGAGCGTTTCAGGCGGATCATGGGGGTTATTCAGCGGCGGCAGATAGTAGGCGACCTGATTGCCCTTGTCGGTGACAAATGTCAGTTTGAGATTTTCAGAGCGGCTGGCGAACTGCTCCTGCAGAGCGGGATCGCCGGGAATCGGCTTCAGGCAGCCCGCCAGCAACAGCGAAAACAACAGCAGATACAAAACTGGTGAACGCATAGGAGCTCCTTTTCTGTCTGTTTTCAGCTTACCCTATTGATCCGGAGATTGTGAAGCCGGCTAGCGGCCGCCCCCCCCTGGCAAACAACCTCCTGAAGGCGTCATCGGAAGTCTCGCAATCTCAAGCAGTTATTCATCCCCCGACAGGCAAAACCAATGCCACCATCCGGGACGGTCAAAAAAACACCTATATTACTAGCAGCTTTCAAACCGCAAAAAGCCTTGATTTTTTTAGTTAAATCTTATTAAATCTGGCCACTGCCATAAATTATATTGCTATTAACGACATTCCAATTGTCATAGGGAAGTCCCTTTTCACTACCCGGGACTTCAGCACCGGGGGAGGGTTTGCATCTATGATAGATTTGACCGGTAGTCGTATTGACGCCTTACCAGACAATCTTCTGGGGGAAGGTCCTGTTGTCGTCTTAATCCGCAACTGCGACGATCTGAACTGTACCTACGCCAGCGCCAACATCCAGGATCTTCTCGGCTATCCGCCGAACAATTTCCGAAACAATTCCAGCATCTGGCTGGACAACATCCACCCGGACGATAAAGCCAGAGTCCTGCAGACAATCTCAGCACTTAAGCTCGACAGGCGCACGATCTGCTATTACCGGTTTCGTAACCAGTTTGGTGAATATCGCTGGCTCAGGGACGACCTGGTCAAAAAACCGGCAACCGGCTCCAAAGCAGATAGACTCATAAGCTCATGGCTTGATGTCACCGACTATAAAACCATGGAACGACGCCTGCGCCTGGAACAGGCACACCTTGCCGAAGTCCAGAAGATCGCTCAACTGGGCAGCTGGAAATGGAAACGTAAGGGGAATATGCTTCTATGTTCCCAGGAGGTATGTCGTATCTTTGCCATTCACCTGGAGGAGTCGACAGAGATCAGTGTTTTTCTGAAAAAGATCTGCAAAGAAGACCGGCAGAGAGTCTTTCAGGCACTGCGAGACGCCATGCTCTACAAAACCGGTCTGACCCTTGACTACCGCATCGGTCTGAACGATGGTTCGATTCGCCATGTCCAGCAGAGAATGACTATAGAGACTGACAGCTCTACTGAGGTTGTCAGCATCACCGGAACACTGCAGGACATCACTGAAAGAAAAAGTGTCGAACAGGAACTGATCAGACAACGCAGTTCCATGGCCTACCTGGCGCATCACGACTCGCTGACAAACCTGCCAAACCGGATCTGCATTCAGGACTGGATGCAAAAAGCGTTGCGACAGGCGGCCAGAGACGACAGAGAAATTGCGGTACTGCTCGTTGATATAGACAACTTCAAAATGATCAACGACAACTACGGACACCAGATTGGCGACATGTTTCTGATCCGCTTTTCCGAGCGCCTGGTCAACTCCATAGACAAAAAAATGATGATCGGCAGACTTTCCGGAGACGAATTTGTCATCATTATCGATCCGGTCTCCCGCACGGAAACCATTTCACAACTGGCCAACAAGATACTCAGTCAATTCACGCTGCCTTTCAGTGTCGGAGGTCTGCAGTTCTTTCTGACTCCCAGCATCGGCATCAGCCTGTTCTCCAGGCATGGCAAAACCTGCGAAGAGCTGTTGAGAACCGCTGATGTTGCCATGTATGCCGCCAAAAAAGAGCGCAACACCTACAGAATCTACACCCCTGAGATGGATGCCCTCTCAAAAGGGTTTCACACCATCAGCAATGAACTCAGAAAGGCGCTGACAGAAAAGGAGTTCGAACTGTTTTTTCATCCGCAGGTCGATCTCAAGACCGGTCAGCTGCTGAAGCTGGAAGCCCTGATCAGATGGAAGCACCCGGAAAAAGGGCTGATTTCCCCGCTTGAATTCATCCCTGTCGCAGAGGAGACCGGCCTGATCCTGCCGATTGGCGATTGGGTGCTCGACTCGGCCTGCGAACAGGCCAAAAAATTTCTCGATGCGGGAATCGATCGTTTCTGCATGAGTGTCAACATTTCGATGGTCCAGTTCAAACAGCCGCGATTTCCGGAAACGGTCATCAATACCCTGACCAGGCACCGGCTCCCCCCTAACCTTCTCGAACTGGAGATCACTGAAAGTATCGCCATGGAGAACGCGGAACTGACGATTTCCCACCTGAACAAAATCAGGGCAATGGGGATCCGTGTCGCCATTGACGATTTCGGCACCGGCCACTCGTCGCTCAGCCACCTGAAACACCTGCCGATTTCAACCCTGAAAATCGACCGTGGATTCGTTACCGATGTGATGACCGACCACTTCGACAGTGCGCTGATCAAGGCAATGGTCGAACTGGCCAAAACGCTCAATCTTGAAGTCGTCGCTGAAGGGATTGAGACCGAAGATCAGCGGCAATTTCTCTGCGAACTGGGATGCCAGATCGGTCAGGGATTCCTGTTCTGCAAACCGCTGCCCGGCGAACAGCTGATCCCCCGCTATGCCGACATCAAGGCGGCCTGGTGTCCCATCATCCGGGAGGAGCCGTCACAGGCGGCGCCTAAAAAACTCTTTTCCATCGTCAAGAAACAGGCCAGCTGACAACAGCTGGCCTGGCAACAACAAGAGCAGACAGACCGCCTTATTCGACCTCCGGCAAGGTAAAGCCCAGCAACGCTCCACAGGCCCCCATCAGCGACAGAATCAGTATAATGGCCGCCACGGAGACAAACGAGCTCAGTGCCCCGGTAAAACCAAGGATCAGCAGAATGATGCCGATCAGGGTATTGCTGACCGAGACGTAATCGGTGCGCTTGTTCCCTTCGGCCAGATCGACAACATAGGTCTTACGCCCTACCCTGACACCCTGATGAGCAATACTCAGCAGGAAATACACCAATGGCAGCAGCCAGACAAAACCGAACAGACCGGGGCGCGTCACACTGATCCCAAAGACCAGCAGGCCAAGAACAGTTGTCATCAGGGCGGCGGCAATCAGGACCTTGCGACTGGAAAGATCGGCGAAGTGTCCCCAGAACGGCGAGGAAACCAGGCTGGCCGCGCCGCTGGCGATAACGAAGAGACCGAGCAGATAGCCGGGCGAACCGAGATGTTGCTGGGCCAGGACCACGTAGTAGGGACCGGTCAACGCCGAACAAAGCAACAGAGCCCGGGTGATGACGAAACGCCTAAATGGCCGGTCGCTGCGCAGGATCGTCAAGCGCCTGAAGGCATCGATAAAGGCGTTATCCCCGGCTGCGGTTTCACCGGGAAACTCCCTGATCAGGGAATAGACAAATCCGGCCACCAGCCACAGGGCTCCGGCGCCAGCGAGCATGATTCCGTAATGAACAGGAGTCAGCTCCCGACCGGAAAAGAGCAGCAGCCCGGCGCCGAAAACAACAGTGATCATACCGGCGACACTGGCGGACCAGCCACTGACCCGCCCCCGCTGGGTCTTCGGAATGGTCTTGCCGACCACATCCTTTGAGGCTACGGAGCTCAGGCAGCGCGACAAGCTGAACAGAGCGAGCAGGCCGATAATGGCAAACCCGGCGACAGTCCCGTCCAGAGTCCAGGCCACCATGCCGATACCAGCTATACAGATGGCCTGCAGGATGCTGCCCGCGACCCAGACCCACTTGCGAATCGCCATGCGGCGGATATAACTGGCCAGCAGCAATTGGGGTATCATCGACCCCGACTCGCGGATCGGCACCAGAAAGCCGATCAGGTACAGGGGCGCGCTGATCGTCTCCATAACCCAGGGGAGAACGATCTTCGGATTGGCGACAGCATCACCGAGCTGTTGAAAGAATTGACTGATAATGGTCAACAGGAAATTGCCGGGAACCACGCGGCAGGCATGTTCATCAATGGCGTTACATGAGCGCGCATCGGTCTCCCCGACCAGTTTCGTATGGATAAGACGTGCGATAGAAGTTCTGGACATGGCAGTTCTCCGGTCAAACAGGTTGGTTTGCAAATTTGTCCGACATCACTATCTTAGGCCAGACCGCCCCCTTTTTGAAATATTTCCCCTGAAAATGTTTCTCTGCCGGCGCAAAGGTCAGCAAGACCGCGGCACTGATCGGCATTTCCTGAAGATCGCCCTCCCGATAAAAAACCCAGGATTGTCTGAAAATATCTTTACCGGATCTTTAACCTCTCCTTAAACCTGCATTAAAATGGTCATGTATGGTTCCGTTATAAACGACAGCCATACACAAGAATGGAGGCTCCTATGAAAAAAAGTATCAGTCTGACCGTTCTGCCCCTACTGCTCATCGCAACCGGCTGCCTTCTGGGGCAGAATAATAGCCTGGCCGCGAAACCAGAAAAGGAGGAGAGCTATATGCTGCCCGACAAACAGCAACTGCGCGAACAGCTGAGTGCCCTGCAATACCATGTCACCCAGGAAGAAGGGACCGAACCGGCCTTCAACAACCGCTACTGGGACAACAAACAGGCGGGCATCTACGTTGATATCGTTTCCGGTGAACCGCTGTTCAGTTCACTCGACAAGTACGATTCAGGCACCGGCTGGCCCAGCTTCACCAGACCGCTCGAGCCGGACAATATCGTCACCCATGAGGACCGCAGCTTCTTCATGACCCGCACCGAGGTCAGAAGCAGGCATGCCGACTCACACCTTGGGCACGTCTTCAGTGACGGCCCGCCCCCGACCGGCCTGCGATACTGCATGAACTCCGCGTCCCTGCGCTTTATTCCGGTTGACCAGCTCGAAGCGGAGGGCTACGGGGACTACCTGAAACTCTTCAAACCGTAAAGACATCCCTTCTCCCCTGTTCGTTCAGGAGGGGAAGAAAAAAGCAAGGCTTATGGACATGTCTCACGCGAAGCCGCAAAGAAAACCGTCTAAAGTCAAAAGTATAATCTACTGAATGCCTGGCAATGCCTGTAAGATTCAAAAAATTTGTCTTTGATTTTAAAACTTCGCGACTTCGCGTGAGAATGCCTTTTCATTTACCCCTATAGTGCTCACAAAATCGGGCATCTAGCTGGCAGTGATGAATATTGACCTATCAAGCGATAGAATATAGATTGCATCATTCATTCTAATCATAATTCAGGGGAAACTGATGAAACAGACGGGCCTGACTTTACTGCTGATCTTTTCCATATTCCTGTGCTGGACATCTACGGCGCCAGCCGAGGAGCCAAAGATGCTTTCGATCCTCAACTGGGAAGCCTATCTCGATCCGGAGGTCATCGCCCAGTTTGAAAAAGACCACAACGTCAAAGTCCAGCAGACCTATTTTGTTTCAGATGAGGATCGTGATTCAAAGCTGCTGGCCACCAGAGGCAATGCCTTTGACCTGATCCTGGTTTCGGACGCCAGAATCGATGAATATGTCAAGTTGGGCTGGATCACCGCTCTGGACAAGGAAAAGCTCACCAACCTCAGACACATCGATCCCCAATGGGCCAAGCTGTTTCCGGAAACCGCCAGCTACGCTGTCCCCTATTTTTGGGGGACGCTCGGTATCGTCTACCGCTCCGACCTGGTTTCGACTCCGATCACCTCATGGAAGCAGCTCTTTGTTCCCGTCGGCGAGCTGCGTAACAGGATCGTGATGATGGAAGATGCCCGCGAAATCGTCTGCATGGGCCTTAAAGCGCTGGGCTATTCCGTCAACAGCGAAGATCAGCAGGCCTACCAGAAGGTCGAAAAACTGCTCCTGGAGCAGAAACCCTACGTCAAATCCTACGCCTACGTTTCAATCGACGAAGATTCCCCTCTGGTCAGCGGTGAAATTGTTGCTGCCATGGCCTACAACGGAGATGCCCTGGCTGTCGCTGACTATCACGACAAAATCAGATATGTTCTGCCGAGCGAGGGGAGCAACTTCTGGGTCGATTACTTCGCCGTCGCCACCAAAGCCAGACAGCCTGAACTGGCCTATAAATTTCTCGACTTCATCAATGAGCCCCGAATCGCCGCTCAACAGGCCGAAAGCCTCTACTTTGCGACACCAAACAAGAGCGCTGAGAAATACCTGTCTGCCGAGTTCCTGGCCAACAGCACCATCTATCCTTCGAGTGCAAGCCTGAAAAACTCGGAAGTTTACCAGCGACTCTCCCCCTGGATCACTCTGCAGAGAAACATCATCGGCAGAAAGCTCTACCAGGAAGAGCCCTGATAACAACTGAAGATTTATCAATAAGACCTCAGATGGAAATCACACCAACCGGAAAAGTCCTGCGAAAAGTAAAACGCACCAGCGGTCCGGCGATCAGCAGCTGCAGAGGCAGGGCGACAACAAAGTTGCGCGGGATCAGAATCAACCAGACATGAAAGACATCGACACTGAAACCGGCCTTCCAGAGCGCGCCATAGAAAGACATGAGCACAACCATAGCGCAGACCATCGAAGTTGAAATCAGCAGAATCATCTTCAGTGAAGAGCGCTGCTCACCGGCAAACCAGAAGGCCAGTTTCTTGGCGGCTCCGGCGACGACAAACCAGTCGAGCAGCAGGGCGACGACAAAGGCCAGCGGGAACCCGAGCCAGGCGTGCTTGACGGTATCGACAGTCAATCCCATGTCAAAACTCAGGTTGTAGATACTCATGAAGAACACCATGAATGAACACATCAGCAGGGTAAAAATCAAACTTTCTCTTTTATTTCTTGGCATTGGCATTGGCATTATCATCTCCTTACAGAGCCATGTCGTTTAGCGCGAGATCATAGTGAAAAAAATAAATCCCCGTAAGTGAGTTTTTGCCAATCTCTATATTATTTTTCTAAGATATAAACTAATCATAATCGATTGGCATCTCAACAAATCTCCACTTGTCCTTCCAGGAAGGACACACCTTCCATAGAACGGTATTCTAAAGTTCATCATCATTTTAATGACGTCTCGGTGAATCTGTTGTAAACTCTGCAAGTTGTCAGATGGTCAACATTGACTTTATATCTTTTTTTCATCCGTTAGAGATCAGGAGGAATAACAATGAAGAGCAAAACCCTGCCCCTTATCCTGTTTACTTTTGCGCTGCTGGCACTGTCACTACCAGCATTTGGCGCAGAATATCCTGCTCGCGACCTGCAGGGCGTCATCATGTGGGGCGCTGGCGGCTCGACTGACAATTTTGCCCGTGCCGTCACTCCGAATGTCGAACCGGCCCTCGGCAAGGACATCGTCCTGACCAACAAGCCGGGCGGAACCGGAGCCATTGCCACACAGTTTGTCTACAGTAGCCGCTCCGATGGCTACACCCTGCTCTACGGTGCTGAAAACCCTCAGCTCTATGGAGTCCTCGGCCTTTCAAAGCTCAGCTATGATGATTTTTATCCGGTCAACATCCTGGCTCGCGGTCAGGTTGTCATCATCACCCGTAACGACACACCATGGAAGACGTTCAAGGATCTGATTGAAGACGCCCAGGCCAATCCTGGCAAGCTCAAAATGGGCACGACCGGTCCTGGCGGCGTCCCTTATGTTGTCGGCAAGCTGATGCAGACCGTCACCGGGTTTGATGTCGCATCGGTTCCTTTTGCCGGAGACGGCCCTGGTATCACCGCCCTGCTTGGTGGCCACATCGACTTCATGCCGACCGTTATCTCCGCCTCCAGCGAACACATCCGCGCCGGCCGCGTCAGAGCCCTGGCCGTCGTTGACTCTGCGCCAATAACCGTAGCCGGTGCAGAGATCGCACCGATAACCCAGGACTACCCGGCCTTTGATAAGTATGTACCATGGGGACCGTTCTTTGGTGTCTGGTGTAAGAAAGATGTCCCTGACGACATCAAACAGAAACTGACCAGCGCCTTTGCCAGCGGCGCTTCTTCTGACCGCTTCAAGGAGTTCGTTGCCAACAACGAAGCCGTGCTGATGAACATCAGCGGTGATGAAGCACAAGCCTTCCTCGATAAGTGGCGCTCCATCACCACCTGGCTGCTCCACGATGCGGGTGCAACCAAGGTTTCCCCGGCCGAACTGGATATTCCTAAACCATAAGTTGTCTTTCGTCACTATGCGGTGACGGCTCTCACTCTCGTCCGCAGGGCGTTGAGTGAGAGCCTTTTTTATGAATACAAGAGATTGTCCATGAATACTCCGAAAAACAGACCGCTCCGTGCCGGAGAAAGCTATTACGACCTGCTGATCCTGCTGGCCAGTATCGTTCTGCTGGTTATCGCCTACCGTATTTCCGGCTTCAAGATCAGCGCACCGGGCACCTTCCCCCTGGCTTCGACCACCGTCATGGTCGCTGCCATGCTGACCGTCATCTGGAGTAACCGCAAAAGAAAGCGGGCCACCGAGGACGGCTTCGGCGCTGAGATCAGACAGATGCTCCACGAGGTCTTCACCCGCGACTTTGTCGTCTACGCCATCCTCTGTATCGCCTACGTGGCTCTGATTCAGCCGACCCACTTCCTGCCCAGCTCCTTTGTCTTCCTGGTCGCCTCGATCTTCTTTCTCAAAGGGGGCGGGCCGCTCAAGGCAGTTCTGGTCAGCGCCGGAACCCTGGCCTGCATCTACCTGATCTTTCTCTACTTCTTTCAAGTCCTGCTGCCATAAAGATAAAGGGGTATTTACGTGACAGAACATGCTTTTTCCTATTTCTTCATGGCCTGGACCAACTGGCAGCTGCTGCTCTTAACCGCGGGCGGCACCTTCGCCGGCATCTATATCGGCGCGATTCCGGGCCTGTCGGTCACCATGGCGGTCTCGATCCTGATCTCCTTTACCTTCTCCTGGGATATCAACGCGGCTCTGGCCCTGATGGTCGGGGTCTTCATGGGCGGGGTCTATGGTGGTTCGCGCTCGGCGATCCTGCTCAATATCCCGGGCGCGCCGTCGTCAATCTCTACCAGCTTTGACGGCTTTCCGCTGGCCCAGCGCGGTGAGGCCGGCCAGGCGATCGGCATCAGTACCGTGATTTCCGGTGTCGGCGGTTTTATCGGCATCATCGTCCTGGCCGTGGCGGCACCGACGGTGGCCGAGTTCGCCCTCAAGTTCGCCCCGCGCGACTACCTGCTCTTAGCCCTGATGGGACTCTTGCTGGTCGGCTCGCTGTCCGGTGAATCGATGGCTAAGGGGATCTTTGCCGGGGCCCTGGGCGTGACCCTGGGAATGGTCGGCATGGACCCGATGACTGCGGAAGGACGTTTCACCTTCGGCACCATCTCCCTGTTAGGCGGCATCCACTTCGTCATCGCCATGATCGGCCTGTTCGGCGTGGCCGAGGCGCTGTTTCAGCTGCACACCATCAAGAGTAAACCGGTCAAGCAGGATGTCAGCAAGATCGTGCCGTCCTGGAAGGTCATTCTCAAGTATCTGCCGCTGTCGATCCGCACCTCGTTGATCGGGGTCATCATCGGCGCGTTGCCGGGAACCGGCGGCGATATCGCCTCGCTGATGGCCTACGACCATGCCAAACGCACAGTCAAGAACCCGTCGCGCCCCTTTGGCGAGGGCGCCTATGAGGGGCTGATCGCCCCGGAATCGGCCAATAACGCGGCGGTCGGCGGCTCCTATATTCCGATGCTGACCCTGGGCATTCCGGGTGATGCGGTCACCGCGGTGTTTATCGGTGCGCTGTTCATCCACGGTCTCAAGCCGGGTCCGATGATGATGGTCGACACCCCACACATGTTCTGGTTCATGGTCGGCAACCTGGTGCTGGCCAACATCTTCATGGTCGTCTTCGGCCTGACCGGCATCCGCATCTTCGCCAAACTGGTCGAGATCAAGAAAGGGATCCTGATCCCCTGCATCATCGTCCTGTCGGTGGTCGGAACCTACTCGATCAACAACAACATGACCGACGTCTACTGGATGCTCGCCTTCGGCATCTTCGGCTACCTGTTCAAGATGTTCGGCTACCAGGTCGCCCCGATCATCCTCGGCATCATTCTGGGCCCTTTGATGGACAGCTCCTACCGCCAGGCGATCATGTCGACCCAGAACAACTTCGGGCTGTTCCTCCTGGACCTGGTCAGAAACCCGATCACCTGCGTCCTGACTATCATCGTCCTGTTCATGATTCTCTCCAACACAAGACTCTGGCCGGTGATCAAAGGAAAACTCTTCAGATCCTGAAGCCGTTGATATAACGTCAAATAGACACAGCTGGCAGCCCGCAAGCAAAGGCTGCCAGCTGACATCTCCCGTCACATACCTTTCACTACCCAAGTCAGCAAAATCTTTCAAACAGCATATTGTAATCCACCTCAACTATTCAGTCAGTTGCCTCCCCCTGCCATGGCAGGCCGCTAGAGCAGGCGCTGCAAATACTATCGACAGTATACAATTCTGTGGCCCTGAAAAAAAATAACATCGTTATTGTCAGGAAAGCACAAAAATTTGCGACAACATTTTGAAAAACCAGTAACTTACAGACAGATCCAATTCTTATGATGTAATTTCCAATACTTTACAAATGTAGACAGTATTCTGCATACAGCTTAACAGCGTTGACGTATACAGAATACATGCCACAATTCACGACCTTTTTACTCCTATTAAACTTATTTTTGATTGACATCACATGGAGTTATTCTTAACCTCTGCTCGTTCTCACAAAATAATTCAGCGGAAAAACATAGATGTAACGGGTGTTTATTCTGCCCGCAAGCCAGTACCCGCCCCGCTGAAAATAACACTTATTGATATACCAAATGACCTTAATGATGTGGTCATCCCCTGACGATGGGGCCCTTCCAAAGACGCTACAAAACTATATTCGGTACAGCAGAACTGGAGTCTGCGTCACACTGCCCTGCTACGCGACTGGCCTGTGGCCTTTGCTCAGCAGCCCGGCACTGATGCCGAGAAGATAAATTGTTAGGCTTTGTGTATAATTGTTATACGGTCAAACCCCCTTTCCCCGTATTACCAAGACATATCCACAGCCGTAGTCCGATACTTTTTGACATAACCCGTTGAAGGTTAACTTGATCTGCACCCTGATACAGGAGCCGAACACACAATGAAACCATCAGTTCCCGTGAAAGAAGAGCAACACGATCTGAAGTTCAAGCTGATCGACAAAACCCTGAAACGCTTTCAGTACCAGCAGGATGCCCTGATTGAGGTTCTGCACGCGGCCCAGGAAGCTTTTGGTCATCTTGACAAGGAAATCCTCGAATATGTTGCCCGCCAACTGCAACTGCCTCCCAGCTGGGTCTACGGCGTAGCCACCTTCTACAATTTCTTTACCCTTGATGCCCAGGGCGAGCACATCTGTGTCGTCTGCATGGGGACCGCCTGCTACGTCAAAGGGGCCGGAGATATCGTCAAGGCGATAGAGGAAGAGTTTGACGTCAAATGCGGTACAACTACGGCGGATGGCAAACTGACCCTGATGGCGGCCCGCTGCCTCGGCAACTGCAGTCTCGCCCCCATGCTGACCATTGACGGCAACGTCTACGGCAAAGAAACTCCCGACTCGATAGTTGCCGCCCTTAAAAAAATCATTGCCGAAAAGCCCCAGACATCTGAGGAGGCCGTATGAACCTGACCGAGCTGAACGAGATCTACGAAGCGGAACAAATGCGCCAGAACTCGTTCGACCTGCGCCTGTTCCTCTGTTTCAGCACCCCCTGCCTGTCGGCTGGAGCAGCTGAAGTCAAAGAGGTTCTCGACAACTACCTGAAGGAACATCAGGGGGACATCTCTCTGGAAGTGACCACCACCGGCTGCATGGGCCCCTGTAGCCGCGGACCGCTGCTGCGCGTCGTCAAAGGAGATCAGGAAGACGTCTATGAGCATGTAACCCCTCAACAGGCAGTCGAAATCGTCGTCAGTTACATCTACGACATCCACGACGAAGAGGGTGAGCACAAGCCGCTGCCCAAGGATATGCCGTTTTTCCAGGCCCAGGAGAAGATCGTTCTGAGCAACAACGGGACCCTCGACCCGGAAAAGATCGAGCAGAGCATCGCTGCAGGCAGTTATCGTGCCCTGGCCCATGCGCTGCATGAGATGACCCCGGAAGAGGTCTGTGATGAAATCAAGGAGAGCGGACTGCGCGGCCGTGGGGGCGGTGGTTATCCTACCGGCGTCAAGTGGAACCTGGTGCGCAAATCACCAGGCGAGCGCAAGTATGTTGTCGCCAACGGTGACGAAGGCGATCCCGGCGCCTACATGGACCGAACCATTATGGAATCGGATCCGCACCGGGTTCTCGAAGGAATGGCTCTGGCCGGCTACGCTGTTGGTGCTGAACAGGGATATATCTATGTCCGTGGCGAGTACCCGCTGGCGGCAACCCGTCTGGCCAAAGCGATCAAGGATGCCGAACGGCGCGGCCTGCTCGGTAGCCGGATTCTCGACAGCAACTTCAATTTCCGTATCGATTTACGGATCGGTGCCGGCGCCTTCGTCTGTGGCGAGGAAACCGCTCTGATGGTCTCGATCATGGGACGCCGCGGGCAGCCGATTCCGCGTCCGCCCTATCCGGCCGAAAGCGGTCTCTGGGGGATGCCGACCCTGATCAACAATGTCGAAACCTTTGCCAACATCGCACCGATCATCGATAAGGGTGCAGAGTGGTTCGCCTCATTCGGCACCGACAGCAGCAAAGGAACCAAGGTTTTCGCCCTCTGTGGTGAGGTCGTCAACTCCGGCCTGATCGAAGTACCGATGGGCATCACGCTGCGCGAGATCGTCGAAGACATCGGTGGCGGCCTGGCCAACGAGGCTCCGTTCAAGGCTGCCCAGACCGGCGGACCCAGCGGTGGCTGCATTCCGGCAGAGTTCATCGACACCCCTGTCGATTACGAAAGCCTCAAGCAGTTCGGTTCGATCATGGGCTCCGGCGGACTGATTGTCATGAACGATTCGAGCTGCATGCCGGACGTCGCTAAGTTTTTCATGGAGTTCTGCCTTGACGAAAGTTGCGGCAAATGCACCCCATGCCGGGTCGGCACGGTTGAAATGTACGATCTGCTGTGCAAGATCACCGCCGGCGAAGCCTGCGAGGAAGACCTGCAAACCCTGGAAGACCTCTGTCACCTGGTTCAGGAGACCAGTCTGTGTGGTCTTGGGATGACGGCACCGAACCCGGTCCTCAACACCCTGCGCTATTTCCGTGATGAATATCTGGCCCACATTGATGGCCCAAGCTGCCCTGCCGGGGTTTGCCAGATCGACAAAAATGCAACCACTGCAGTTGAAGCACAGGAGGAAAACTGATGCCAGCTATTACTCTGACCATTAACGGAGATCTGGTCAGCGGCCGCAGCGGCCAGACCATTCTTGAAGTTTGCCGTGATCAGAAAATCAGGATCCCGACCCTCTGTCATGTTCCGGGCTTGAGTGACCGGGGCGGCTGCCGCCTCTGCCTGGTCGCAGTTGAAGGCGCTCCACGACTGCTCCCTGCCTGTACCACTGCAGCGACAGAAGGAATGGTGGTGACCACCGATAACGAGAAGATCACCAATTATCGCAAGATGATCCTCGAGCTGACCCTGGCCGAACGGAATCACACCTGCGCTGTCTGCGTCAGCAATGGCCATTGTGAACTGCAGGCACTGGCCGCAGAACTGGGCGTTGACCACGTGCGTTACAACTACCTCGATCCAGATTTCAAAATGGATACCAGCCACGAACGGTTCGGTGTCGATCACAACCGCTGCATCCTCTGCCTGCGCTGTGTCCGGGTCTGCGATGAGGTTGAAGGTGCCCATATCTGGGATGTCAAGAACCGCGGTATCGACAGCCAGGTGATTGTCGACCTCGACTGCAACTGGAAAGATGCGACCGGTTGTACCGAATGTGGCAAATGTGTTGAAGCCTGTCCGACCGGCGCACTCTTCCACAAGGGGATGACCGTTGCCGAGATGTCGAAGGAATCGAGCTTCCTGACCCGGATTCTCAACGGCCGTGAAAACCGCCGCTGGACCCGCTAACATCACTATCTAAGAACATGGGGAAGAAAATGACAGCAAAAATACGCCTGGCAACAGCCTGGCTCGGCGGCTGCTCCGGTTGCCATATGAGCTTTCTCGATCTGGATGAGATGCTGGTTGAGCTGGCCGGTAAGGCCGACCTGGTCTTCGGACCGCTGGTCGACACCAAGCACTATCCAGAAGATGTCGACATCTGTCTGGTTGAAGGAGCCGTCACCAACGAGGAGAACCTTGAACTGGCCAGAGAGATCCGCAAAAACACCAGAATCGTCATCAGCTTCGGCGACTGTGCCGTCACCGGCAATGTCACCAGCATGCGTAATCGGATTCCAGTTGACGACCTGCTGACCGCCGTCTATCACAACGGTCGGACCCAGGAGGAGGTTGAAAAGAACCTCGATCTGCCGGCGTTACTCGACAAGGCAAAGCCATTGCACCAGGTCATCAAGGTTGACGCCTTTCTACCCGGCTGCCCTCCTGGCGCAGACCGGATCGCAGCAGCAGTCACCGCCCTGCTGGAAGGCAGGGAACTGGATTTAAGCCCTGAAATGAGACGCTTCGGCTGATAGAGGAGTGAGTCATATGTCACAGACCATTACAATAGAACCGGTTACCCGGATCGAAGGGCACGCCAAGATCTCCATCTATCTGGATGATCAGGGACAGGTTGCCGACACCCGTTTTCATGTTACCGAATTCCGCGGTTTTGAAAAATTCTGCGTCGGCCGCAATTTCTGGGAGATGCCGGGAATCACCGCGCGAATCTGCGGCATCTGTCCGGTCAGTCACCTGCTCGCATCGAGCAAGGCAGGAGATCAGATCTTGGGTGTTGAGGCACCGGCACCGGCCGTGGCCCTGCGCAAGCTGATGAACTATGCGCAGATCGTTCAGAGTCATGCCTTGAGCTTCTTCCTGCTCTCCGGTCCCGATCTGCTGCTCGGCATGGACGCTCCGGTTGCAGAACGCAACATGATGGGGCTGGTTGCCAAGCATCCGGATCTGGCCAAAGCCGGAATCGCCCTGCGCTCTTTCGGTCAGAAACTGATCCAGGCCCTCGGTGACCGCAGCATCCACCCGGCCTGGGCCGTTCCCGGCGGGGTACGCAAGACCCTGAGCAAAGAAGACCGTGAATATTTCCTCAGCCTGCTTCCGGCCATGTACGACACCGTCGAAAAGGCCTTTGACCTGTTCAAGGCAACCGTCGATCAGTACGGTGACGAGGTTAACAACTACGGCAACTTCCCGAGCTACTACATGGGAATGGTCGATGCCGACGGCACCCTGAATCACTACAACGGCGAGCTGCGCATGATCGATGCAAGCGGCAAGATCGTTGAAGAGACCATTCCGGCTCTGCGCTACGCAGAATTCCTTGCCGAATCTGAACAGCCATGGAGCTACCTGAAGTTCCCTTACTACATTCCGGCCGGAACCGAACAGGGGATGTACCGCGTCGGCCCGCTGGCACGTCTCAATGTTTGCAAGACCACCGGAACACCAAAGGCCGACCGTGAACTGGCCCAGTTCCGCAGCTTCGGCAAAGACAGCCAACCGGTCAGCGGCAGCTTCTTCTACCACTATGCCCGGCTGATCGAGATCATGACCGGCCTTGAACATATCGATAATCTGCTTCAGGCCGATCTGCTCGATGACTCACACATCCGCCGCAAGGCCGGAGTCAACGCCAATGTCGGTGTCGGTATCAGCGAAGCACCGCGCGGCACCCTGATCCACGACTACGAGGTCGATGACAGCGGCATCCTGACCAGGGTCAACCTGATCATCGCCACCGGCCAGAACAACCTGGCGATGAACAAGACCGTCAAGCAACTGGCTCAGGCCTACGTGCGCGCTGACAAGCTGCAGCAGGGGCTGCTCAACCGGGTCGAGCACGGAATCCGCGCCTACGACCCATGTCTGAGCTGTTCGACCCACGAAGCCGGCCGTATGCCGCTTGACGTCAAGCTCTATTCGGCCAGCGGTGAACTGCTCGATCAGGTCAGCCGCGACTGATGTGGCTGATCATCGGTTACGGCAACAGCCTGCGCTGTGATGATGGCGCCGGCCCCAGTTTTGTAACCCAACTGCGCAGCAGACTCCCTGAGTCTGCTGCGCAGTTTATCTGTGAGCATCAGCTGTTGCCGGAAATGGTTGAACAGCTGGCTCGCCCGGAAATCGACAAGGTTCTGTTTGTCGATGCCAAACGAGATCAGCACCCCCCGTTTCACTTCACCCCACTCTGCGATCAAGCTTCAGAATCCCAATCGGTTACCCACCAGTACGGCCCTCAGTGGCTTCTGTCAATGAGCGCGGCGCTCTACCAGCAACCGCGCCAGGGGTGGCTACTCAGCCTCAGAGCCGTCAATCTCGATCACGGAGAGCAGCTCAGCACGGATACCCAGAACGCCATAACTCTGGCACTCGAGGCCACGATTCAGTTCCTGGCAACCCCGCCTAAAAATTAAATAGCCCCAAACTTGACCTCAGGGCGCTCTTTTATACAATAAAAGAAAGGCTATTCTTTTTACTTTACCGGAGCTGACCATGACAGGACTGGCTTCATTGGTAAAACAGCTGCTCAACCCGGCCTGCTACGATCACCCTGTGGAACGGGTTGAACTTATCGAAACCCACATTTCGTGGATTTTTCTGGCCGGCGACTACGCCTATAAACTGAAAAAACCGCTCGACCTCGGCTTCCTGGATTTTTCGACCCTCGACAAACGCCACTTCTACTGCCGCGAAGAACTGCGTCTGAACCGCGCCTTTGCTCCGAACCTCTATCTGGATGTCGTCCCGCTCGGCGGCACTGAAATAGCACCTGTAATGGGACAGACTCCGGCAATCGACTACCTGGTGAAAATGAAACGTTTCGACCAGCACCTGCAGCTCGACCGACTGCTGGCAGAACAGCAACTTTCCGCCGCCCAGATCAACGCCTTTGCCGAAAAAATCGCAGAAATTCACAGGAACTCCGCCCCTGCCCCACCATCCCGCAGTTTCGGCAGTTATGACGCCATCATGCAACCGGTCCTGAACAATTTCTCTCAGATAAGAAAGATCATGGATGACGAGGAACTCCTTGCCCGCCTCGAGGTCCTTGAGCAGTGGAGCAGAAAACGGGGCGAGGAGTTACAGCAATTTTTTGAAAAACGGCGATATTCCGATTCTATCAGGGAATGTCATGGTGACATGCACCTGCGCAACATGGCCTGGATCGATAACAAGCCGATCCTCTTCGACTGCATTGAATTCAACCCGTCTCTGAGAATCATTGATACCTTCAACGACATCGCTTTTCTGATCATGGATCTCGATGACCGTGGCCAACAGCAGCTGGCCTGGATCTTTCTCGACAGCTACCTGCAGGAAACCGGAGATTTCTCCGGCCTGGCCGGACTGAGTTTCTATCTGGTCTACCGTGCCATGGTCAGGGCCAAGGTCTGTGCCCTGCAGATCAGTCAACAGCAGGAAGAACAGGCCAGAGCTCAACTCCATGAGCTGTTCACGAGCTATCTCGAACTGGCCACCAGCTATCTGAAGCCCCCCCGTCAGCGCCTGATTCTCACCCACGGCTTCAGCGGTTCAGGAAAAACAACCTTCACCCAACAGCTGGCCCCGCATATCAGAGCGATCTGCCTTCATTCAGATCGCGAGAGGAAAAGGGCCGCGGCGCAGCTTGGCAACCGGACCATAAACGGAGAGGAACTCTATTCCGACTCAAGCCGAGAATCGGTCTATGAATACCTGGCCCAACAGACAGACAGTATACTTTCAGCAGGATACAGCGTCATCATTGACGCCACCTTCATCAGCATGAAAGAAAGGCAACGCTTCGGCTGCCTGGCAGCTGCAACCAACACGCCGATGACGATCCTTGATTTCACGGCGGACGGAACTGAACTGAAACAGCGCTTAGGGGCCAGAAAACAAACCCCTGACCGCTTTTCCGATGCCGATGAAAAGGTGTTGACGTTACAGATGCAAAGCGAGGATCCTCTCACTCCCGAAGAGGAGCAGATCTGCCTGAAAGTGTCCGACCAGACCAAACCGGAGAGCATTCTTGTCGATCTGAATTGAGATAAAACAATTCGGTTCTGCCCATTGATGAGCTTGCTCATCTTGGGGCGCGCTCCGTTATACTGGTTTGGTCGGTTCAGAGAAGGAACGAATGGCTAGGTCGTTATTAAAAAGTTTCCTTTGCTTAGTCTCCTTTGCGACCAAAGGAAAGTAAGTCGTCTGGCGGGACGAGACCCGCCGATTCTGACTTTGATCTTTGCTGAAGTTGTTTTTGAAGGTCAAAAACGCGGGGTCGCGCCCCCGTACGGCGCCATCCTTTTTGTAAAGGCTGACAAAAAGGATGCAAAAAGCAGCCTTTTAATGCTGACGAAGATTGTTAGTATTTTCTTCGTAGTCTTGGGCCAGCAACTGAAAACACGCCCCACGGTGAGCTCCGCTCACCTAATGGGCAGAACCGGAAAAACTCCGCAAGGCGGAGTTTTGATTATTATTTTGAAAAAAGAAAAGGCCGCACTAGCGGCCTTTTCTTTATAGGATGATTTCGCAGACTTCCGGGTCTTTACGTTCCAGGTAGTGAATCGACTTGATACGGCGGATGGTGCGGCTCTTGCCGCGAATGACCAGGGTCTCGGTGGTGGCGATATTGCCTTTACGGGTCACCCCCTCAAGCAAATCCCCCTTGGTGATCCCGGTTGCCGAGAAAACCACGTTGTCGCTGCAAGCCATATCCTCCATCCTCAACACCTTGCCGGCATCGACCCCCATTTCGGCGCAACGCTTCAGTTCCAGCTCACCATGGGCACGGTTTTCTGCGCTGTCCCCTTTGACCTCATGGCGCGGCAGCAGGCGCCCCTGCATGTCACCGCCCAGAGCTCGAATTACCGCAGCCGAAACCACCCCTTCGGGCGCACCGCCGATGCAGTACATGACATCAACTTCGCTGTCCGGCATACAGGTCAGGATCGAAGCGGCGACATCGCCGTCCGGCATGGCGAAGACCTTGATTCCCATCTGCTGCATGTCAGCAATCATCTTGTCATGACGAGGCTTAGCCAGGGTGATGACGACCAGCTCCTGAAGAGACTTATTCAGGGCTGCCGCGATATTCTCCAGGTTCTCGGTCAGCGGTTTGTCGAGATCGAGGACTCCTTTGCCCCCCGGACCGACGACCAGTTTCTCCATGTACATATCTGGAGCCTTGAGAAAGCTCCCCTTCTCTCCTGCCGCCAAAACCGACAATGCATTCGACTGCCCCATGGCGGTCATGCGCGTCCCTTCGATCGGATCGACAGCAATATCGACCTCATCGCCACCGACACCAACCTTTTCACCGATATAGAGCATCGGCGCGTCATCGATCTCCCCCTCACCAATGACGATTTCGCCACTGATTTCAGTTTTATTGAGCAGACAGCGCATCACCTCAACAGCCGCACCGTCTGCAGCGTTTTTGTCTCCGCGTCCAAGCCACTTGTATCCCGCGAGGGCTGCGCCTTCCGTCACCCGTGAAAAGGCCAGTGCTAAATCTCGTTTCATGCAAAAATCTCCAAAGCTGAATAGTTTTCAAAAACGGCGCGGATATTACCACATTCCTCTTAAAAATCGCAGCCTTTTCCAGCCCTGAAGCACATTTTAATTGCGCGCCTGTAACAAGCTCCGGACCAGGTCGTTATTCAGCTGTTCCAATAAAGGCCGGATCGAATCCATGTCTGCTTTTGACCAGACCGGCGAGCGCATTCCGGTCTGCGTATCCTCACGCTGACCGGAAGAAGGCGAGGTCAGAGCAATGCGCCGGAAGGTTGTCTGCAACCGTTCCTGTCCCGCGTCCAGCTGCATGTCAAAAACAACCTTCCACCCCTTTTTGTTGATACAGCCAAACAACCTGCAGGGGTAATCGATCTGCCCGGAGCCGACAATTCGCCCGCCATCAAGATCAAAGATACTGACCGGATCCTTGCTCTGAGTGAAATTCTGTTCCATCCATTCCAAAGCTCCGAAGAAAATCTGTTCCTGTGTCAGGCCGGTTACCTGCCGATCCAACCTGACAAGCCTGTCTGCTTCAGAAATTTTTGTCATGCTTCCTGAACAGCCCGACAGAACAACCAAAAGCAATGCTAAAAAGATAAAAAATCTGAACATTTACAACCTCCATACGCAGTAAATACAAGAATAAGACACTATACCTCGTTCCTGCTGAACTGTCTGCCAGAGATAAAAATAATCCCTGAATCGGCCTCAAAAAGTTTCCCCCTTCCATAAATAAAATGAAAATATTTCAATAAAACTGACCATTTCCACGAATCGAACTTGAATTCAGGCCCCACTCCGAGTAGTATCGGCAACTAATAAGCATTGTTATTTGAAATGAACAAGATGAAAAGAGGTTGACTGATGGCTTTCCCTGCCCGTTTCCTGTCCGCCGTGGCACTAATCCTGACCCTGGCCAGTGCCGCAGGAGCAGAAACTCTCTACGTTTCCGACACCCTGGTCATTACCGTCCGGGATTCCAAATCAAACAACTACAACGTACTGGAAACCGTCCTGACCGACACACCGATTGAGGTACTGGATCAGGACAAAACCTTCGTCCGCGGCAAAACACCGAAGGGTACCGTCGGTTTCATCCTGAAACAGTACCTGACCAAGGACACCCCGAAATCGACACTCATCAAACGTCTGGAAAATCAGGTTGCCGCACTGCAGAAGGACTTGGAAAAACAGAAGACGATCTATCAGCAGGACCTGGGAACGACCGGCGAATACAAAACACAGGTCACCAGCCTGACGACGGAATTGAAT
This sequence comes from Geopsychrobacteraceae bacterium, assembly GCA_963677215.1. GTDB lineage: Bacteria > Desulfobacterota > Desulfuromonadia > Desulfuromonadales > Geopsychrobacteraceae. The sequence continues at coordinate 2,458,777 of OY781919.1, read as the reverse complement.
GAAGCCCAGGCGCAGCTGACAGCGACCAAGCAGGCCCTGGAAGACCTGACGCAGCGCTCAGAACACATTTTGGAAGTCACAGAGCAGAACGAGCAACTGATCGCCCGCAACGAACAGATAACCCGGGAGTTGGAAGTCCTGCGGGCCGAAAATCAGGATTTCCACCGAACGAACATGATCCAGTGGTTTATCGCCGGGGCGGCCGTCTTCTTTGGCGGCTGGCTGATCGGCAAGATTTCGCGTAAAAAAACGCGTGGTTACTCACGCATGTAGCAAAATTTCGTTAAACTGGGAAGAAATCAGCTGGTCTCGGTTCTTCAGTTACTCCGCTGGCGGGATTACCCTGGTCACGCAGCTTGCTACCCAGCTATTCAAATGAATTAAAAGGCGCAGCCCCTTATGAACGACAACGCAAACCAGATCCTTTTTGTTGATGATGAAGTCAGTATCCTGGAGATGCTGATGCAGCTCTGCCAGGATGAAGACTGGACCTGCCATTTTGCCTCCAGCATGGCCCAGGCAAAATCGATTCTTGATGAGCAGCATATCGACCTCGTTCTTGCCGATGTCGTCATGGAGAATGGCGACGGCATTCAGCTGCTCTCCTATGTCAGAGACCGTTTCCCGGACAGTATCCGCCTCTTTTTGACCGCCTATGCCGAAGAACCGAAAACCATTTCAGCCCTGGCCCAGGGGATCACTCAGCAGATCATTCCGAAACCCTGGATCGACCAGGAGCTTAAGGAAATCATCCACAGCGCACTTCGCCAGAGGGACCAGCAGAAAAAATACGGCGAGGACTTTCAGCGCCTGATCAATACGCTGCCGCTTCTTCCGGCTATACCGGAAAGCTATGCGAATGTACGCGCCTGCATGACGGGAGATGATGTTGACATCGAAAAGATGGCCGAGTTCATCAGCCAGGATGTCGCCATTTCTGCAACCCTGCTGCGCTGGGCGAATTCAGCCCTGTTCGGGCAGCGCTTCCAGGTCGATACAGTCAAACGTGCCATCATCGTGCTGGGGACCAGAATCGTTGAGAACCTGGTCCTGTCTGAAACGATCAACCAGGCGATAACCCAAAAGCTCCCCAACATCAAAGGGTTCGACCTGGATAAATTCAAAAAGCATTCTATGGCTGCTGCTGTCATCTCGCGCCTGCTGATCAAGTCAATCTGGCCGAATGACAGCGAACTTCAGGATCGCGCTTTCGTTGCAGGACTTCTCCACGATTGTGGAAAGCTGGTGCTCGTCTATTATCTCAGCGAGCAATTCGAACTGGCAATAGGTAAAGGTCTGACCAACGGTATCAGCCTCAGCGATGCAGAACTGGCGACCTACAAATCAACCCATAGCCAGATCGGGGCTTTTCTGACTGAATGGTGGGCTCTCCCCTCCTTTATCGTCAATACCAACCACTGGCACCATTCACCGCAGTCGACTCCAACGGACAAGGATATCGTTATTGCCGTACATGCAGCCAATCTGCTTTGCTATCAGTTCAACTATGACTGCACCTCAGAAAGGAGCAGCCGCCAGATTGATCCGGAATACAACTCCAGGTTTTATCTGAATGACGAAGCGATTGAAATCATCAAGACAGAATCTGAAAAAACGATCAGGGCGATGGTTCAGTAACTGGGTCTTAAGGTGAGCGAACAGAGCGAGAGTCCCGTATTCAACGCATAATGTCAAAGCAGCACATATCAGCAACGCCCGTCTGACTGGCATCGAAACACGTGTCAGAACAATCCTCTCACAGCTGCTTCCGTCTCGATCAGCATCAAAGGCCGTTGAAATCTTTAACTTATTCACAACTCACTTACAATTAAATTTGACTAATCGCATTCGACAAGCCATAATTAGTGAGCTAACATAAATCTACGCTATTATCTCAACAGCTATTCGAAAATCACACGGGATCCTGGAGTCAATGAATCGTCGCAAAAACCCTGTCATTCTGACAATTGATGATGAAGAGTCAATACGGGAAAGCTTCAAGCTCTTCCTGGAAGACTATGACTTTGATGTCATCGAGGCGAGCAACGGTGCTGAAGGAATGGAAATATTCCGCCAGAAGCGCCCGGATCTCGTACTCTGCGACTTGCGCATGCCCGGCGTCGATGGCCTCGATGTCCTGGAAGCCATTCAAAAGGAATCGCCCGAAACACCTCTGATCGTCGTTTCCGGTACTGGGATCATCGGTGACGCGATTGAAGCGATTCGCAAAGGGGCCTGGAATTACCTGCTGAAACCGATCCAGGATATGTCGGTGTTGATTCATGCCATCAATCAGGCCCTGGAACGCTCCCGTTTGCTCGCCGAAAACCAGGCCTACCAGGAACATCTCGAAGCGGAAGTCACCAAGAGAACGGAAGCCCTGCAGAAAGCGATCAAAGAGCTCAACAGCTCCCACCTGAAGCTGAAAAACAGCGAAGAAAAATACCGCTCAATCTTCGAGAACCTTCAGGATGTCTACCTGGAAATGGAGATGGATGGAACACTGCTTGAAGTCAGTCCGTCAATTTCTCACTTTTCTGACTATCGCCGTGAAGACCTGATCGGTCAGAAACTCAGCAATTTCTTCGCTGAAGAAGAAGACTGCCGCCTGCTGCTCGAACTGCTGCAGAACGAAGATCATGTCAGCGACTATGAACTGACCTTACGGACACCGCAGAACGGTCAGATTCCATGTTCGATCAATGCCAGCTTTCAGGCCGGAAACAATCCCAAGGTCTGTGCGACCGTGCGCAACATCACCGAGCGCAAGCAGGCTGAGGAAAGAATCGAGTATCTGGCCTATTTTGATGCCCTGACCGAGCTGCCAAACCGGCGCCTGCTGCTCGACCGCCTCGACCAGAACCTGTCCAGAGCACGGCGTTACAACCGCTATGGTGCGATGCTCTACCTTGATCTGGACCGCTTCAAGAATATCAACGATTCCCTCGGTCACCCGGTCGGTGACGCGCTGCTCAAAGAGGTTTCGCAGCGCCTGATTCGGGATCTGCGCCAGGAAGACACGGTTTCCCGCCTGGGTGGAGATGAATTTGTCATGCTCCTCTCCGACCTGGGTGAAGATAAGGAGCAGGCCTCTATAGCTGCTCAACATAAAGCGGAAGCGATTCGCGAGTGCCTCGGGACCCGCTATCAGATCGCCGGTCACGAACTGCACATCACGCCGAGCATCGGTGTTGCCATATTCCCGAACAACAATGACGATAACGAGTCGGGCAATGACCTGCTGCGCTTTGCCGATACCGCCATGTACCGCGCCAAAGATGACGGCCGGGATACGATCCGTTTCTTCTTGCCCGACATGCAGGCCGCAGCGGACACCAGGCTGGCCGTCGAAAAAGAACTGCGCCATGCCCTTGAACGTGATGAGCTGGAACTCTACTTCCAGCCACAGGTCAACAGCCGTGGAGAGATCATCGGCGCCGAGACCCTGGTGCGCTGGAAACATCCGGAAAAAGGATTCATCTCACCGGGAATCTTTATCCCCATCGCTGAAGCAACCGGGTTGATCCTGCCGATCGGGGAATGGGTCTTGCGCAATGCCTGCCATCATCTGCGTGTCTGGGCCGATCAGGGGTTGTACGTCAGTCACCTGGCGGTCAACGTCAGCCCTCGCCAGTTCCGTCAGCCGAACTTTATCCAGCAGGTTCAGCAGATCCTCAGCGAAACCGGGGCCGATCCGCATAGCCTCGGTCTGGAATTGACCGAAGGGATGGTCATCGACAACATCCTCGATACCATCAAGAAAATGGAAGGACTCAAAAAACTCGGCATTGAGCTGTCGATCGATGACTTCGGCACCGGATATTCTTCGCTCGCCTATCTGAAAAAAATGCCCCTCGACGTTCTCAAGATAGACCAGTCCTTCGTCCGCGATATCGAGCACGATGCCAACGACGCAGCCATCGTCGATACCATCATTTCCATGGCCCGCCACCTCGACCTTCAGGTTGTCGCCGAAGGGGTGGAAACGAATTTCGAACTTGCCTTTCTCGAAGAAAAAGGCTGTGAACTCTACCAGGGCTATTACTTCAGTCCGCCGGTTCCCAACGATGCCTTTACCACCATGCTTGAACAGGGCCAGGTTCCCCCGCAAAAACAGGCTTGAAATCTCCTTATCTGTCAGGGCATTATAGCCCCTTTGAAAGCCCCGACACTTACCAAGACATATTGACTCATAGGAGATAAGCATGAGCAGTGTAAAACTTGAGACCAACAAAGGCGACATCGTCATCGCTCTCGATGCAGAAAACGCACCGATCAGCACTGAAAACTTTCTGTCATACGTCCGCGATGAATTCTACAACATGACCATTTTCCATCGTGTCATCCCCGGCTTCATGATCCAGGGGGGCGGGTTCACCGCTCAGATGGCCCAGAAGAAGACCAAGGGCGAGATTAAAAATGAAGCGTCCAACGGCCTGAAGAACGTACGTGGCAGCATCGCTATGGCCAGAACCCAGGTCGTCGACAGTGCAACCTGCCAGTTCTTCATTAACCTGGTTGACAACGATTTCCTCAACCACCAGGGAACCTCTCCTCACGCCTACGGTTACGCCGTTTTCGGCCAGGTCACCGAGGGAATGGAAGTGGTTGACGAGATTGCCAAGGTCAAAACCGGCAATCAGGGGATGCATCAGGATGTACCGAAAGATCCGGTCATCATCGTCAAGGCCACAATCGTGGAATAAAGCTGTCGCGAAGCCTCTGTCATGGAGGCTTCGCTTTTTAGACAGGCTCATTACGGGCCGTCTGTGCAAAAGAAAAACGGATGGATCCACTCTCTTTAATTGCCGTAGCGGTCGCTCTGGCGATGGACGCCTTTGCGGTTGCCCTTGCCACCGGACTCGGTCTGCCCAGACTGACCGGTCGCCACCTGTTCCGCTTCGGCTTTCACTTCGGTCTGTTCCAGGGGCTGATGCCGATCCTCGGCTGGCTGGCAGGACTCAAACTGCGCACCTATATTGAGGCCTACGATCATTGGCTGGCTTTTATTCTGCTCGGCTTCGTCGGGATCAAAATGATCAGGGAGGCCTTTGACCATGACGAGCAAGACAAGGAATCTGGCGATCCGACCCGTGGAATGTCGCTGGTTATGCTTTCGATCGCAACCAGCATCGATGCTTTGGCGGTGGGGTTGAGCATTTCCCTGCTCGGCATTTCGATCTGGACACCGGCCCTGGTCATCGGTATAACAGCAGCGATCCTGACAGTCTGTGGCATGTTACTCGGACGCCGTCTGGGAGCGATCTGGGGACAGCGGGTTGAGTTTCTGGGTGGGTTACTGCTTATCGCAATCGGCGTTAAAATCCTCATCGAACATATCTTTTCAAGTTAAATAGAGAGGCGTCAATGGCCAATCACACTTATCGCCTTCCGGCTGAATGGGAAGCTCAGGATGCCGTCCTGATCGCCTGGCCCCACGCTGACAGCGACTGGGGGCCCCTGCTCGACGAGGTCAACAGCGTCTATGTCAACCTGAGCCGGGAGATCCTGCGCTTTGCCAAGCTGATCATCCTGACCGAACAGCAGGAGCTGATTCATCAGCAGCTTACCGCTGCCGGAATCCTGCTCGAGAATCTGTATTTCTGCCAGGCACCGACCAACGACACCTGGGCCCGCGACTTCGGCCCGATCACGGTATACGATAATAATGCACCGGTCCTGCTCGATTTTGGCTTCAACGGCTGGGGCCTGAAGTTCGCCTCCGACAGGGACAACCAGACAACTAGAATCCTGGCTGACTCAGGCATCCTGGCCAGCCTTGAGCGCAGAATCCCAGGGTTGATTCTCGAAGGGGGAAGCATTGAGAGCGACGGCCGCGGCACGCTGTTGACCACCTCAGAATGCCTGCTCAACCCAAACCGAAATCCGCACCTGGACAAGGAGCAGATTGAGCAGCAACTGAGCCCGCTGCTCGGCTGCGATCACTGGCTGTGGCTTGATCACGGCTACCTGGCCGGCGACGACACCGATTCTCATATCGACACCCTGGCCAGACTCTGTCCGAACGATACGATTCTCTATGTCCAGTGCGACGATCAGCAGGATGAACACTATCCTGCCCTGAAACGGATGGAAGAGCAACTCGCAAGCTTCCGCACCCGTGAAGGACAGCCTTACCGACTGATCCCCCTGCCCTGGCCGGACGCCTGTTACGATGAAGAGGAGCGCCTGCCGGCGACCTACGCCAACTTCCTGATCATCAACGGCGCGGTATTGGTACCGACCTACGCCGACAGCCACGATAAAGAGGCACTGCAGGCCGTTGCCGGAGCCTTTCCAGACCGAGAGATCATCGGCATCGACTGTCAGCCGCTGATCCGTCAGCACGGATCCCTGCACTGCATCACCATGCAAGTGCCGCAAGGAGTTCTACCATGAAAACACTCAAGGTTGGCCTGATCCAGCAGCACTGCTCGCCTGCACGCCAGGAAAACGTCACCCGCAGTATCGAAGCGATCCGTAAGGCAGCCGCGCAGGACGCCAGGCTCGTTGTCTTACAGGAACTTCACTGCAGCGAATACTTCTGTAAAAGCGAAGCAACCGCACAGTTCGACCTGGCCGAACCGATTCCGGGTCCGGCGACCGAGATCTTCGGCCGTATCGCTGCGGAACTGGGAATCGTCCTGGTCATTTCGCTGTTCGAGAAGCGGGCCACCGGACTCTATCACAACACAGCGGTGGTCCTGGAAAAGGACGGCAGCATCGCCGGGACCTACCGCAAGATGCATATTCCCGACGATCCAGGCTACTATGAAAAGTTCTATTTCACCCCTGGAGATCTCGGCTTCAACACGATAGAAACCTCAGTCGGCCGACTAGGCGTGCTGGTCTGCTGGGATCAGTGGTATCCAGAAGCAGCCCGGCTGATGGCCCTTGATGGTGCCGACCTGCTGATCTACCCGACAGCCATCGGTTTTGACCCTGAAGATACACCAGAAGAACAGGAACGCCAGCGCCAGGCCTGGATCACCGTCCAGCGCGGGCATGCCGTGGCCAACGGCCTGCCGGTCATTGCCGTCAACCGGGTCGGTTTTGAGGCTGATCCAAGCGGCCACACCTCTGGAGCCCAGTTCTGGGGAAGCAGCTTTGTCTCCGGTAGCCAGGGGGAGTTTCTCTCCCAAGCAAGCTGCGACAGAGAAGAGACCCTGTGTGTCGAAATCGATATGGAGCGCAGTGAAAACGTCCGCCGCATCTGGCCATTCCTGCGCGACCGACGGATCGACGCCTATGGTGATCTGAGCAAGAGATTCAGACGCTGATTGTGATCAGCTTTCAATCTATCCACAACAAGAACAAAGGCGACCTCGCGCAAGGCGCGAAGTTTTAAATTCAAAGTCATAGGCGTTATATCTCCGACAGAACATGTCGGGGATATAACGCATCTTATAGATACAAACCTTAGTTTTTTTTTTGCTTGTTGAAAGATTTTCTTCGATTCGCGGTCTTCGCAGCTTCGCTTGAGAATCGGTTCAAGGTTGTGACGATTTTTTAAAACCATCTTAAATTTCAGAAAAATTTCACAAAAAAAGCGAGCCCATAACGGACTCGCTTTCTCATTTTTATCAGGAGACGGCTTAGAAGCCGGCGCGGGATCTGAGCGACTCGATACGGTCGGTCTGCTCCCAGGTGAAGCCTGGCAGTTCACGGCCGAAGTGTCCGTAAGCGGCGGTCTGACGATAGACCGGCTTGAGCAGGTCAAGCTGCTTGATGATTCCGGCCGGACGCATATCGAACTCTTCACGAACGATCTCAGCGATCCGGTTGGACGGCACAACACCGGTGCCGAAGGTATTGATCATGACCGAAACCGGCTCGGCAACGCCGATCGCATAGGCCAGTTGAACCTCGCACTTGGTTGCCAATCCGGCGGCAACGAGGTTCTTGGCGATGTAACGGCCCATGTAGGAAGCACTGCGGTCAACCTTGGAAGGGTCCTTGCCGCTGAAGGCACCGCCGCCGTGAGAGCCCTGGCCACCGTAGGTATCAACGATGATCTTACGGCCGGTCAGACCGCAGTCGCCCATCGGACCACCGACAACAAAACGGCCGGTCGGGTTAATCAGGTAACGGGTCTTGGCGTCGAGAAGTTCGACGGGCAGAGTCTTCTTGATAACCTCTTCGATGATTGCCTCTTCCAGGGTTTCGTAAGCAACCTCAGGGGTATGCTGGGAAGATATGACAACGGTATCGATACGCACCGGCTTGTCATCGATGTACTGAATCGATACCTGGGACTTGCTGTCCGGGCGCAGGAAAGAGAGCTCGCCGCTCTTGCGAACATCAGCCAGCTTCTTGGTCAGCTTGTGGGCATAGATGATCGGCATCGGCATCAGTTCAGGAGTTTCGTCACAGGCGAAACCGAACATCAGCCCCTGGTCACCGGCGCCCTGTTCCTTGTGCAGGCCTTCACCTTCGGTAACACCCTGGGAAATATCAGGAGACTGCTTACCTACAGCATTGAGAACGGCACAGGTCGCATAATCAAATCCCATATCGGAGCTGTCGTAGCCGATCTCTTTGATCGTTTCACGGACGATAGAGGTAAAATCGACGTTTGCAGTCGTCGTAATCTCACCGGCGATCATGGCCAGTCCGGTAGTCACCAGAGTTTCACAGGCGACACGGGCCTTGGGATCCTGTGCGATAATCGCATCCAGAATCGCATCAGAAACCTGATCGGCAACCTTGTCCGGATGCCCTTCACTGACGGATTCGGAAGTAAACAAAAAGTCGGTCATTGCCATCTTATATATCTCCTCAACTTATTGAAAACCCAACAGACTGCACATCCTATTGAGCTTGGGAACAACTGTCAACAATATTCCGGTCAAATCAGCGGCTGATCGAAAATCTCGGGAAGCTTGGAGCGCATGGTGCGATCGAGCAGAAAGGCCACGTCTTTACTGGTCGGCAGCCCTAGCAGCCTGTCGACCAATTCGCAAGCCTCCTGCCGTGAAACCCGGCGCAGAACCCTCTTGACCCGTGGCACGCAGGCCGGACTCATCGACAGTTCATTCAGCCCCAGTCCGATCAGCAGCATAGTATAGAGCGGTTCACCAGCCATTTCTCCGCACATGCAGACGTCAATTCCGGCAGCCCTGGCAGCATCACAGGTCATCTTGATCGCCCTCAAGATAGAGGGGTGTAAAGGCTTGTACAGATAAGCCACATGTTCGTTGCCACGATCGGCCGCCAGGCAGTACTGAATCAAATCGTTGGTACCGATTGAAAAGAAATCGACCTCGCGGGCCAGAAAATGGGCTGCGAAAACAGCAGATGGCGTCTCAATCATGATGCCGATTTCAAGACCCTGCGCATAGGCAATGCCATCCAGTTCAAGCTTTGCACATTCCTCCTGAAGAATCCGCTTACAGGAACGAATTTCGGAAACACCACAGACCATAGGAAAGAGCAAACGGACCCGACCAAAAACCGATGCGCGGAGGATAGCCCTGAGCTGGATCCTGAACAACTTTTCCTCACGCAATGAGAAGCGTATAGCCCGCAGGCCCATTGCCGGATTGGGCTCGTCCTCCAGCGACAGATCCTGGACAAATTTGTCACCGCCGATATCCAGGGTTCTGATCGTCACCGGCTGTCCGGCCATAGCCTTCAGAACCTTGCAGTAGGTGACAAACTGTTCCTCTTCACTGGGGGGCTCCTGGCGGCCCAGATAGAGAAACTCAGTCCGATAAAGACCGATCCCCGCCGCGGCATGCTTGTCGGCAAACTCGAATTCGGACTCCAGCTCCAGATTGCCGCGCAGTGGAACTTCAATACCGTCACTGGTGCGTGCCGGCAGGTCGCGATAGGCGACCAGATCCCGTTCAAGCAACTCATAGTTCTGTTTGCGCTTACGATATTCCTCAAGGGTCGCCGCTGATGGGCTGAGAATGACGACACCGGTCGTTCCGTCAATGATGACCGGCATCTGTTCCTGGACCAGTGCAGTTACAGAGTCGAGACCAACGACGGCAGGGATATCGAGAGAACGGGCGAGGATCGCCGTATGAGAGGTACGCCCCCCCTTGTCGGTGACAAAACCGAAAATCCGCTCACGATCAAGTTGCATCGTCTGAGCTGGTGACAGATCGTGGGCAACGATCACCGAGCATTCGGGGATATCGCTGATGGAACGTTCTCTGACACCGGTCAGGATGCGCAGCAGGCGCTCGCCGACCGCATCCAGGTCGGAGCGTCTGTCGCGCAGATACTCATCTTCGATATCGGCAAACTGCTGATTCAGCTGCTCCATAACCTGCTTGACTGCGGCATCAGCAGTCCGCCTGTTACGTATCGCCGCCACACTAGCCTCGACAAGCATCTTGTCGTCAAGAATCATCAGATGGGTATCGAGAATATAGAGGTGTTCCTCCAGGTGCGGCATCTTGGCAACCCGGCTGCGGATCTCACGCAACTGCTCCCTGGCCTGCTCAACAGCGGCATGAAAGCGCTCGATCTCCGCCCTCACCAAACTGGGCGAGATCAGGCTGTCATCGATCTGGACGCGGTTATCGATCAGCGCGACTTCACCGATACTAATTCCCGGTGAAACGCCGACTCCGACCAGATAAGTATCTTCGCTGACCTTAATCTTCCCCAAAACCATCCTCAATAAGGGTTGAAAGAACCTGCATTGCTTCCGCTTCGTCACTGCCGTCAACAACCACTTCTATTGCCGTCCCCTTGGGGGCCGCGAGGAGCAGTATGCCCATAATGCTCTTGCCGTTGACTTCGACATCCTCTTTCTTCAGGGTCACTTCAGATTTGAACTTGCTGGCCGTCTGCACCAGCTGCGCGGCAGCCCTGGCGTGAAGGCCTAGACGATTAACGATTGTAAAGTTTTTATTCAACATAAGACCTAATTCATCCCCTTGTCATGAAAATCATGATAACAAATAAACCAAATCCGCCCAGAAGACCCCGAGCAGAACAATAAAAACGACAATGGTAAAGACCAGCAGCAGTGTTGACACCCCTTTACGCGCAGCAAAGCCGCAAAGAATGACCGGTATCACGATCAACAACCCCTGCCACTGCGGTTGCCTGGTCTGCTGCAGCAGCTCAAACGACATGAAGGCGCTCAAGCCCCCAAGCACCACGACTGCAGCCTCCTTGGTATGAATAGCCCAGTCCGGCAACTTGTGCTTCTGAATGAACTCCACCGACCGAATCCCCTGCCGATAGCCGCGGATGAAGAATGCAGTCCGGAACCAGAGGGGCACCAGGTTGAACAGCACCAGATAGATCAGCGGTGCCCAGAGAATCCCTTTGACGGCAAAGAACAGTGCGATTCCACCGACCAGGGGGCGCAAGCCTCCCCAGAACAGGGCATCGCCGATAGCCGCACAGGGTGCAGCGACCATCTCTTTAAACTCTTCGATAGAGACAAACTGCGCCCTGTCGTTCAGCGCCCGCTCTTCCTCCATGCGCAGCACCGCTCCGGCAACCAGCGGCGCCAGATAGGGGTGTGTATTGAAATAACAGGCGTGGCGCTGACAGGCCTCCTGCAACAAGTCCGCCTCCGGGTAAAGACGTCTGAGCGCAGGGCAGATCGCATAGAGGAAACCGGTCCCTTGCAACCATTCGTAATTCCAGCTGGACTGAAGAAAGATCAGCCGGAACCAGACCCGCAAACGGGTATGCCAGGGCAACAGCGATCTCATCAGACCAGCCACATCAGCAGGTAAGCCATACCGAAGGCGGCACAGAACAGGGTTATCGCCCGATTGACATTGATCGTTCCCAGAATCACGGCAATGCCGATCAGAGGAAATGCCAGTTGAACCCAGCCATGGGAATAACCGAGCCCGGACTTCAACAGCGGCCACACCAGCGGAACCAGAATCAGGCCGCCGACGATGATCATCAGATAGCTCAACAGTGCCGCCAGAGCGAAGCTGAGCAATCCGACCCGGTGCTGCCGAAAAGCCAGCTTGAAAATTCCCTGATCGAGTGCATCTTCGGTGCGCCTCTGCAGACGGGTATTGAAACTTCTGGCGCGACGCTCCATCAGCTGTCCAACCTTGCCAAAAGGCAACGACAGAAGCAGACAGAGCACAACCAGTTGTGGTTCGCTGGCTGGTAGCACCCGGCTGAAATAGATGGTCAGGACGGTAGCGCCGACTGCAATCTGGGTATCATCGGGAGGGATTGCAGCACCAACCGGCAGACGGGCCAGCCAGAGCAGTTCGACCATCACCCCGATCTGAAGCCCGGTCGCAACATCCCCGAGCAGCAATCCGGCCAGAGGCGCGGCAACAATCGGACGCGACAACAGAATCTGCAGGACAGCGATCCGGTCAAGGCCACAGACAACGGCGGCGAAAGCTCCGGTCAAAACCTGGGTCAACAGCAAGGGTTCACCCTCTTTCCGCCAGCAACTTGCGCCATGGCCTGTCGCTGTCACCGGGAATACAGCGCGCTGTAATCGCCACACCAGCCTGATCGAGATAATCCAGTTCAGCAATATCAACCTCATCAAGGAACAGCGTACAGCTGAGCTTGGCCTTCCCCTTATCCGCATGCAGGTTACCCAGGTTCAATTCGGCAAAAGCCAGGCCGCTCTGATAAGCGTGCAATGCGTCTTTCGTTGTGCCGAAGAGCAGCAAGGTTTTATAATCATCAAACTGACCCGACTTAAAACCGGCCACCATCTCATCGACCGTCCCGATTTCAACCCGCATCCGACTGGGCACAGAAGCCTGCATCATCATCTTCTTGAACGGATTCAGCGCAATCTCATCGTTGGCGACAACAATGCAATTGGCCAGCACATAGGGAACCCAGGCTTCAAGAACCTGACCATGGATAAGACGATTATCGATCCGGGTTAATACTAGACTCATTGTGGCTCCAATGCTCAGGTTGTCTTGAACAGTTCCGAGGGTCTGATAACAGCGGTACGGGCATAATCCCTGAGGGTCTCGGCAAGCGTTCCGAGAGCACACTGGGTCCTGCCACTGGAACATTTCAGCACCATCGGCAGATTCACCCCGGTGAGAATTTCAATATCGCCCCGGCCCAGGAAATCGGCACTGATATTGGTCGGCGTCCCACCGAACAAATCGGTGAGAATGATCACACCATCACCATCCGGATTCACATCTTCGATGGCACTCTGCAAAGCGGCCTTGGCCGCATCGAGAGACATCCCTTGATCGATACTGACGGCTCTGCTGCACTCAATCGGTCCGACGATCATCGCCGCAGTATTGAGCAGCTCCTGGGCCAGAGATGCATGTGTCACAACGATCATACCGATCATAATTCAGCCTTTATCAATATCACGATGATTGACCTGAACCAGGGCCTGCTGGTCAGGAAAATTCTGTTTCAGGTATTCGACAATCGAAACACTCCGATGTCGCCCGCCGGTACAGCCGATGGCAATCGTCAGGTAACTCTTCCCTTCATCCCGATAGTTCGGCACCAGGAAGTCCAGCATCCGAACCAGATGGCCGAGGAATTCCTTGCACAGCGGCTGAGTCAGGACATACTCACGCAACCTCGGTTCAAGACCGGTGAGCGGCCTGAGTTCGTCGATATAGTGAGGATTGGGCAGAAAACGTACATCAAAAACCAGATCAGCCGCAGGCGGAACCCCATAACGATAGCCGAATGACTCAAGGTTTATGATTAGAAAAGCTTGTGTCGCTCCCCCCAGATAATCGATGAGCAGATCGCGCAGCTGACGCGAGTTCAGGTTGCTGGTATCGAAGGTTCGCGTTGCCGACTCACGCAGTGGCGCAAGGTAGGAACGCTCACGGTCGATACCATCCTGAACACTGGCATGGATGGCCAAAGGATGAGAGCGACGGGTCTCGGAATAGCGCCTGATCAGAACATCATTGGCCGCTTCAAAAAAGAGGATCTCAAGTAGATAGCCCTCCGCCTTGAGCTGAGAGAAGATCTTGGCGTATTCGACCAGAAACCCCCGGTTACGCACATCGATAACTACAGCGACATCAGCATCTGCGGTCAGCTCCTGATCAATTTTCTGCATAAAATCGGAGAGCATGACGAGCGGCAGGTTGTCGACGACAAAAAAGCCCTGATCCTCAAGGAAACGCGCGGCCATCGACTTGCCGGAGCCGGACAGTCCGGTAATGATCAACAGGCGCCGGCTCATTCGAGATCCTCGCCGATAATCGAATGCGAATGCAGACGTGCGGTTTCGGCCATCCGCTGTTCCAGGAGCTCCTGAAAGGCCTTGGCGCTGTGATAACCCATCTCCTTGAGCAGCTGATTGCGCGCTGCGACCTCGATAATCGAACTCACATTACGCCCCGGAGCGACCGGGATCTGTACGAGAGGCAGCTCGACACCATGGATATTGCAGGTTTTCTCTTCCGCCCCCAGACGATCATAGACTTTTTCCTCGTCCCATTCAGAGAGTTCTGCGACCAGGTCGATTTTTTTCCGTTCCCGAATTGCGGCTACGCCAAACAAGTGCTTGATATTGAGGATTCCGAGTCCACGGATTTCGATATGATGATGAAGCAGATCCATCCCTTCGCCAAAGATGACCGACGGCAACTTGAAACGCACCCTGACAACATCATCCGCGACCAAGCGATAACCGCGCAAAACCAGTTCGAGGGCACACTCGCTTTTACCGATACCACTTTTCCCCTGGATCAGCACACCGACCCCGAGGATATCGACCAGCACGCCATGAACAGTCGAGGTCGGCAGGAGTCGTTCTTCAAGAAAGCGGGTAATCAGGGAGATAAAATGGGAACTGAGATGACTGGTGCGCAGCAGCGGGACCTGCTCCTGGTCGGCATGCTTCAGCATATAGGCCGGTGCGGCCTGCTCTTTGGTGATAACCAGACAGGAACAACCGGTCCGGCAAAGGTTCAGGAACTGGGCTGAAGCCTTGGCACCGGGCAGGGTTGCAAGATAACTGAGTTCGGTCGAACCAAGCACCTGAACACGGTCCGAGTGAAGATTTGTCGTATAACCGGTCAGGGCTAGTCCCGGTTTTTGGATCCGTGGCGCAGAAACAGTATTGCCCAGGCCTTCGGCTCCGGCGAGAAGCTCAAGATCAAGACCAGCCTCTGTTTCATCTAAGATTTCCTGAATTGTGAGCTTCGGCATAATTCTCGGGGCATATAGCCATTGGTCACATCCGGATCAGGCTCCGGAGCCATGAAAAACAGTATTATTCTTCTTCGTCAACAATGACCTGAAAAATCTCGTCCTGACCTGCAGCAGCCATCAGCTTCTGGCGAACAGCGGGATCCTTGAGCAGCTTGGAGATCCGGGCCAGGGTTTTGAGATGAACTCCGACCGACTCTTCCGGAGCGATCAGCAGAAAGAACAGATGTGCCATCTGACCGTCCATCGACTCAAAATCAACACCACCGATGCTGCGGCCGAAAACCAGTTTCAGTTCAGGGATACCGGACAGTTTACCGTGAGGAATGGCCACACCGTCACCGATCCCGGTACTGCCAAGCTTTTCACGCTCAAGCAGGACAGCCAGGACGTTATCCCGGCTCAGGGATGGTTCGCAGGCAATCAACGCGTCGGTCAGTTCACCCAGCGCCTTGTTCTTATCTTTTGCCTTGAGATCGGCGACTATCGCCTGAGCATTGAGTAGTTCGGAAATTTTCATAGTCAAGTTCGTTTTCTTGTGTCAACAGAAACAGGCGCGGGCCCTTAAAAGGACCCGCGCCCTGGTCAATCAGCTGCCCTGTGGGACAATTAGACCGTAGTTACCGTCTTTACGCCGATAGACAACGTTCATCTCTTCAGAACGGTCATCGGTGAAGACCAGAAAGTCCTTCTCGAGAAGATCCATTTGCATGACAGCTTCTTCAACCGACATCGGCTTGACGAAAAAGGAGTTGCTGCGAATAATCTCTGGAGAAGCGTCATCCGCATCGACACTCGGTGCGGAAATGACAGTTTTTTCTACCCGACGCTCGGGACCACTGCTCCCCTTGTGGCGTTTGAGTTTTTCCTTGTAACGCTTGAGCTGACGCTCGATCTTATCAACCATCAGATCGATTGCGGCATACATATCACTGGTTTCTTCAGCACTTTTCATGGTCAACCCCTTGGCGACCATGGTTACTTCTGCACGGTGATTTATCTTTTTCTGAACAGACAGAACAACCTGAGCATCAATCGGCTCATCAATGTATTTTTTTACCCGGGCAAGTTTTTCTTCAACATAGTTGCGGACAGCTTCACTAGTCTCCATGTGCCGGAAGGTAACAGCAATTTGCATATGGCATCCTCCTTCAATCAAGCGGGTTTCGGAATGAAACCTGTAACTACAGTATAGCGCAGAATCGCCGACAAAGCATCAGGCCCCACGCCGCGGTCATTAATCAGTTAAAACAGTCTTTTGCGCTCCGTGGAAGAGCCGATCCCAAGCATTTCACGATACTTGGTCACGGTCCTGCGAGCGATATTGATATCCTTGTCCTTGAGCAGGGCAACAATCTTCTGATCAGAATATGGCTTCTTGGGATCTTCGCCGGCGACAATCTCCTTGATGCGGCTCTTGACGCTCTCCGAGGCGACAGCATCGCCGTCAGCAGTGTTGATACCGCTGTTGAAGAAAAACTTCAATTCGAAAAGCCCCTGAGGGGTCTGGACATACTTGTTGGTTGTCACCCGACTGACCGTCGATTCGTGCATCTCGATGTCTTCAGCAACGTCGCGCAACACCAGAGGCTTCAGGTATTCGATACCATGATCGAGGAATTCACGCTGGAACTTGACGATGCTCTTGGTCACCTTATAGATCGTTCTCTGGCGTTGATGGATACTTTTGATCAGCCAGACGGCACTGCGCATCTTTTCCTGGATATATTCACCGGCCTGCTTGTCGACAGAGTCCGAATCGGTCAGAGCGTTGCGGTAAAAAGAGTTGATGCGCAAGTTTGGCAGACCTTCATCGTTTTGGGTCACAACGTACTCGTCGCCGACCTTGTGAACGAAGATATCGGGAACGATATAATGAACGTCCTCGGTGTTGTAGATCCGCCCGGGGCGGGGATCGAGACCGGAGATCAACTTGGCGGCAGCAAGAACATCCTCCACCGAGACCTGCAGCTTCTTGGCAATCTGCGGATATTTGCGCCCCTCGAGCTCGACGATGCAGTCGCGCAGGATCTCGGCAGCAAGTGACTCTTCCAGATCGAGACGCTCCAGTTGCAGCAGCAGGCATTCCTGCAGATTCCGGCAGGCGATGCCGGCCGGGTCGAACTGCTGGACCATGTCGAGGACATCGTCAACTATCTCCTGCTCAACTTCAAGAGTCGCAGAGATCTCTTCGGGGGCAGCCTGCAGGTAACCGGCCTCATCAAGATTACCGATGATTTCAGTGGCAATAATCCGCTGCTGATCTTCAAAGTCGGACAGGCTCAGCTGCCACATCAGGTGATCGTAGAGGCTCTCCTTCTTGGTCAGCAGGCTTTCATAGGAGGGGCGCTCTTCGATATCCTCATAATTGTCACGGGCGTCGGTATTGCCGATGCTGTAGCCTTCGAGATAGGTCTCCCAGTCGATATCCTCCATCCCCTCGGATTCGCCCTTGATCTCCTGTTCGGGGGGAGCCTCGACAGTATCGCTGATCTCTTCTCCAGCGACGGCAACCGCCTCCTGCTCATGCTCATCCTTGACGTCCATCCCCTCTTCCAGCAGAGGGTTCTCCGCCAGCTCCTCGGTGACGACATCGAGCAGTTCCGCACGAGACAGTTGCAGCAACTTGATCGCCTGCTGTAGCTGAGGCGTCATCACCAATTGCTGACTGAGTTTGACCTGTAATCGTAAATCGAGAGCCATATTCCCTTATTCCTGAAGTGACGACACCATCTCCACTGCAGTCATACTACTAAAGACTAAACTTTTCCCCCAGATAAAATTCTCTGGCAAGCGGACTGTCGGCAATATATTGCGGGGTTCCGAATTCCAGAATCTTTCCCTGATTGAGGATGTATGCCTGGTCGCAGACCCCCAGAGTTTCCCTGACGTTGTGATCGGAGATCAGGATTCCAATGCCGCGTTCCTTCAATTGCGAGATGACCTCCTGAATATCGACGACGGCAATCGGGTCGATTCCGGCAAAAGGCTCATCCAGCAGCAGAAACGAGGGTTCCAGAACCAGAGAGCGAGCAATCTCGACCCGGCGCCGCTCACCACCGGACAGGGCATAGCCCTTCGAATTCCGGATGTGCCCGATATTGAAATCATCCAGCAGGGCCTCGAGACGTTGCTTCTGTTCGCCGCTGGTCAGGCGCAGAGTTTCAATGATCGCCAACAGGTTCTGGGCAACAGTCAGTTTGCGAAAAACCGACGCCTCCTGAGGCAGATAAGAGATCCCGGCCCGTGCGCGCTGATACATCGGCAGGCGGGTGATCTCCTGTTCGTCAAGAAACACCTGCCCCTGATCCGGTCTGGCCAGTCCGACAACCATGTAAAAACTGGTTGTCTTTCCTGCCCCGTTGGGTCCGAGCAGACCGATCACCTGTCCGGAGCGGACCTCCATGTCAACTCCGGCGACAACCTCACGGCCACCGTAGGCCTTTCTCAGGCCACTGGCCTTGAGCAGCCGACTCACTGATCGTCCTCCGGACTGAAAACCGCCTTGACCCTACCCTGTTCGGATCCCGTGACCAGGGTCCTGTTTTCGTTCAGATAGAGGACAATCTCATTACCGTTGACCCGGTTCTGCCCTTGCTCAACCTGGGCATTACCTTTCAGGGTCAGCACCTCATCAACACGACTGTAAACGGCCTCGTCGGCCGTCGCGATACGATCCAGCTGATCAACCCTGACATGACCGGTGGCAATCAGCCGGTCGATACGGTTCTCTTCTTTAAGAAAGTAGACGGTCAGAGTGTCCGCCTTCAGGGTCATGTTGCCCTGAACAGCAACGACATCACCGCGGAAAATGGAGCGCCGTTCCTCCCGGTTAGCTTCAAGCTGCTGTGCCGAGATCTCGATCGGCTGGCTGGCATCATAATCCGCTGGTGCATCAGCTGCGTAAAGAGATGGGGGAACTGTCGCTAGCAACAGAAAAAGTGCTGCCAATATCCATTTCTTCATTCAGGGCTCCATTTCCGGGACAAAAAGAGCCCGGACATCGTTCTCTACCGTCATCTGACCGGAGGAAAGATCGATCTGCATTCCGACGCCAGTCAACTCATTCCCGGAGGACAGATAACGAAAAGCATCCGCTGTGCTTATCTGTTTGTTTTTCGTATCGTAGCGCAACCTGTCCGTGTAGAGGCGATCGCCTTTTTCACTGACAAGAACAACATCACCAATCGCCTCAATCTCATTGGCCTGCTGATCGAAGTAACCCTGTCGGGCCGTCATCGTCACCTCACCGAACTCCTGCTGCTGATAGAGCACAAGAGAGACATTCGCCAGGTGGGCCACCCCCGACTCGCGCTGATACTCCGCCTGAGTCGCATCGAGCGACCAGGCCGCCTTGCCATTTTCATTCTGCGTATAGTGCAGTTCCTGCAAGCTCAGATCGACATCTGCCGGCAGCTGATTCAGCAGCTGTTGCGGGGTATCAGGACGATTAAACCAGATACCTGTGACAACAGCAGCGACAGTTAGCAGAATGATAACGGCCAGTGCACGACGTATCCTCAACATCGACAAAATCCGTAAGCCAAAGTCTCGTTAGGCCTTGAAGTAGCGTTCGGTCAAGGAATCCCAGTGGCCACTGGCCCGCAGCAGCATATCACAGACCTCACGAACAGCCCCGCGCCCTCCGGGGCGCGTGGTCACATAATCGACAAGCGGCTTGACATCCTCGACAGCGTCAGCAACGGTCGCACTGAACCCAACCCTTCTGAGCAGCGGCAGATCGACGATATCATCACCGATGTAGGCGATCTGCTCATCGCTCAGTCCCGTCGTGGCCTGGATTTCCAGATAAGGCTCAAGCTTGACCTTGGCCCCCTGGTAGAGGATCTCAATCTCCAGTTCCGTGGCACGCTTCTCAACAACCTGAGATGATCGCCCGGTGATGATACCCAGCTGGATTCCAGCCCGCTGCAGCATTTTCAGTCCATGCCCGTCCTTGACGTCAAAGGCCTTCAACTCGTTCCCCTGGTTGTCATAAATGATCCGCCCGTCGGTCAGAACCCCGTCGACATCCATCAGCAGCAATTTGATCTTTTCCATCTTCTGCAACATCAGACAACTCCGGCCTTGAGCAGGTCCTGGAGGTGGACAACACCAACGGGAACCTTGCCATCCTCTTCTTCAAAAACGAACAATGAGGAGATCTTGTGGGCTTCCATCACCTGCAGCGCCTTGGCCGCCAGGTTGTGACGCAGGATCCGCTTCGGACTTGTCGACATCGCCTCCCGAATCGGGGATTCCAGGCCATCCAGCCCTTTCTCCATAATACGACGCAGGTCGCCATCGGTGAACACCCCGGTCAGATGCCCGGCCAGATCGACGACACCGGTGACCCCCAGTTTTTTACTGGTGATCTCAAACAGCGCATCGCGCAGCAGAGTCTCTTCACTGACCAGCGGCACAGCATCACCACGCAGCATGATATCATCTACGCGCAGCAGCAGCTTGCGGCCCAGAGAACCGCCGGGGTGGAACAGGGCAAAGTCTTCCGCCTTAAAACCGCGCTCGTTGAGCAGGACAACGGCCAGGGCATCACCCATGGCCAGCGTCGCAGTGGTACTTGCAGTAGGAGCCAGCCCCAGCGGGCAGGCTTCTTCCTTGATAGCGACATTGAGGTGAACGTCACCGGCAATTCCCAGTGTACTCTTGGGGTTACCTGACATGGCGATCAGCGGCAGCCCCATCCGTTTAATGACCGGCAGAATCCGGCAGACCTCTTCGGTTTCGCCGGAGAAGGAGACGGCAATGACGACATCCCCCCTGGACAACATGCCGAGATCACCGTGGATTCCTTCAGCCGGATGAAGAAAAAAGGTCGGGGTCCCGGTTGAAGCCATGGTCGCGGCAATCTTCTGACAGATCAGCCCAGACTTGCCCATTCCGGTGATGACAACCTTCCCCTGGCAGGCCAGGATCATCTCTACAGCCCTGGTAAAATCCCCGTCAAGACGATCCTGAAGGGCAAGAACGGCTTCAGCTTCGACTTGCAGGACACGTTTGGCTGTTTCTATCATCTCTTTCCCTACCCTTCGTTACGCTTGAAGATCGCATCGACCTCAAGGACCTGCTGCAGTACCTGCTTGACCTGGTCAAGCGCCAGCATGTTCGGTCCGTCACAGAGGGCCTGATCAGGATTTTCGTGAACCTCCCAGAACAGACCGTCGATACCGGTGGCCGCAGCAGCACGGGACAGCGCTGCTACATACTGACGCTGACCTGATGAGGCACCGCCGGCACCGCCAGGCAACTGGACGGCGTGAGTCGCATCGAAAATAACCGGATAGCCGAGATCACGCATGATGACCAGCGAACGCATATCGGTGACCAGATTGTTATAGCCGAAGGAAGCGCCACGTTCGGTCAGCAGGATATTGTGATTACCGGTCGATTCGATTTTACGCACCCCGTGTTCCATGTCCCAGGGAGCCAGAAACTGTCCCTTCTTGACATTGACAACCCGACCGCTCTGACCTGCCTTGACCAGCAGATCGGTCTGACGTGACAGAAAGGCAGGAATCTGCATGATATCGAGGACCTCAGCGGCCGCGTCGATCTGGGACTCGTCATGGACATCCGAGATCACTGGCACTGTAAACTCACTCTTGACCCGGGCCAGAATCCTTAAGCCTTCATCCATACCAAGACCGCGGTAGGAGGTAACCGAAGTCCGGTTCGCCTTGTCATAAGAGGCCTTGAAAACAAAATCACAACCCAGCTCAGCGGTTATTTTTTTCAGCCCTTCAGCAATACGCAGGGTCAGATCTTCGTTTTCGATCGCACAGGGCCCGGCAATCAGAGTCAGAGGCTTGGCCCCGCCAAAGGTGACATTTCCGGTTTTGACTATGTTCATTTTGCTGTTCCAGCCTGTTTCAGACAGGCACCGACAAAGGATTCGAACAGAGGATGCGGCTCCATCGGCCGGGATTTAAATTCGGGATGGAACTGACAGCCCAGGAACCATGGATGATCAGCCAACTCGACGATCTCGACCAGCCCCGATTCGGGATTGATCCCGGAGCAGACCAGGCCGGCATCCTGCAACTGGTCCAGGTAATCGTTGTTGAACTCGAAACGATGGCGATGGCGTTCGGAAATGCGGTCGGTTCCGTAGATGCGGCGCGCCAGCGTTCCTTCCTTGAGGTCGCAGTTGTAGGCGCCAAGACGCATGGTCCCCCCCTTCCCCTTGACCTTTTTCTGTTCCTCCATGATGTGGATGACCTGGTTCTTGGCCTCTTCACGGAACTCCGCAGAATGGGCATCATCGATATCACAAACGTGACGGGCGTAATCGACCACGGTCATCTGCATTCCCAGACAAATACCGAAAAATGGGATCATGTTTTCACGGGCATGCTGGATAGCGGCAACCTTGCCTTCGCTGCCGCGCTCACCAAAACCGCCGGGAACCAGAATTCCGTCGATATCGGTAAAGGTATTGCCGATGCCATGGCGCTCCAGGGCCTCGGAATCGACATACTTCAGGTTGACCTTGCAGTTATTGGCGATTCCGCCGTGAATCAGTGCTTCGGAGAGGGACTTGTAGCTTTCAGTCAGATCGACATACTTGCCGACGATAGCAATCGTCGTTTCCCCGGCCGGCTTCTTGACCCGCTCGACGATCCGTTCCCAGGCCGAAAGATCAGGAGCCTTGGTCCAGATATTGAGATAGTCGATGATCCGCTCATCGAGACCCTGATCATGATAAGCCAGCGGACACTCATAGATAGTGTCGACATCACGGGCAGTAATAACTGCACCCTCCGGGACATTACAGAACAGGGCAATCTTGGCCTTCATATCGCGTGGGATTTCCCGGTCGCAACGACACAGCAGGATGTCCGGCTGGATGCCGATTTCACGCAGATCCTTGACACTGTGCTGGGTCGGCTTGGTTTTCAGCTCACCGGCGGTCGGGATATAGGGGACCAGGGTCAGATGCACGAACAGGACGTTCTCCCGCCCACGATCGACACGAAACTGGCGGATCGCTTCAAGAAACGGCAGAGACTCGATGTCGCCGACGGTTCCGCCGACTTCGACGATCGCGATATCCACGCCCTTGGCGTTGTCGAGGATATTCTGTTTGATTTCATTGGTGATATGCGGAATAACCTGAACCGTCCCACCGAGATAATCGCCGCGGCGTTCCTTGCGGATGACCGAGTCATAAACCTGGCCGGTGGTAAAATTGGACTTACGAGACAGGCGCGCCGAGGTATAGCGCTCGTAATGACCGAGATCGAGATCGGTCTCGGCGCCGTCGTCGGTGACGAAAACCTCGCCATGCTGGAAAGGACTCATGGTCCCCGGGTCAACATTGATATAGGGGTCCATCTTCTGCAGCGAGACTCTCAATCCGCGGGCTTCCATCAGGGCCCCGATTGATGCCGCCGACAGTCCTTTTCCCAGAGAGGAGACAACCCCTCCGGTCACAAACAAAAACTTGGTCTTCATCGCGTCCATCCTGTCATTTTTCTATATTCGCACTTAAGGCCACCATATGGCCATTTGCCTTCAGTTGGCTGATTCTACACAGAAACAGGTCCGAAAGAAACCCCGATCTAGCAAAAATCGATCCACCCTGCAAATAGAATCGAACCTACTATTTTAATTCGTGTTTTTCACTCAGAAGCCGTTCAACCCTAAGCAGATCCTCTGGCGTATCGACCCCATGGCAGGAGCAGTCGGTCTGAGCGACATAGAGCCCGATACCGCGCTCCAGAGCACGTAGCTGTTCCAGGTTCTCCAGCTCTTCCAGCGGGGTCTTGGGCCACTTCGGATAGTCGAGCAGCAACTGACGACGATAGACATAAAGGCCTATATGGCGCAGGATGCCAAGACCGGCCAGCTGATATCCAAGCTGATCCGCGAAAATATCCCGCGGCCAGGGGATTGGTGCCCGGGAAAAATAGAGGGCGAACCCGGCCAGATTCCTGACCACCTTGACCACGTTCGGGCTGCGGAAATCGTCGACGCTGTCGACTACAGACGCCAGTGTTCCCATCTGGATCTCGCTATTCGCGACCAACGGCACCACGGCCTGATCGATCATTTCAGGCTGAATAAGCGGCTCATCCCCCTGAACGTTGACAATCAGCTCCGCATCGATACGGCTTGCGACTTCAGCCAGACGGTCCGTCCCGGTCGGATGATCGGCACGGGTCAGCATGACCTCTCCACCGAAAGCCGCAACGCAATCAACGATGCGCTGATCGTCCGTGGCGACAATGACCCGATCCACCGAGTCGGCCAACGACACCCGTTCATAAACATGCTGAATCATCGGCTTGCCGGCGATCAGTGCCAATGGCTTGCCCGGAAAGCGGGTAGAGGCATAACGGGCCGGCAGAATTGCTGTGACCTGCTGCATAGATTCGATCCTTCAGGCTCGCAAAAAAACAGAGATACTTGCTCGAAACTTACCAGTTGTCAACCGCCAAATCGCGCTGCTACCCAGATCAGACCTCAGGGGGAACAAAAAGGCGGGCGATCCGCTTACTCAGTGAGTAGATCTGCTTCAGCTTGTCGATCATTTCAAACTCGAGCTGCAGCGTCGCGATCCTCTCCCGATTACTCTTGGCCAGACTTTCCACCTGATGCTGAAAGGCTTCGGCAACCGTGCCGTTGACCGCCAGGCGCAACCCCAGAACATCCTGCCCCGCCTTCTGATCGCTGTTGACAACCGCCTGAATCGCCGACTCCAGGGCTTCAACAACCAGCCCGTGCAATTTTTTTAGGTGCGCGTACATGATCGAACTTGGCCGCGATCCCTGCTGGGCCAGTTCCACACCGGTCACGGCAAAATCGGATTCCAGCAGATCACCGATACTTTCAAGGGTATCGACCGCCTGGGCCAGACGAAAATATTCTTCAATCTGCTGGCCGGTCAATTCCCGTTTGCCTATCGCGTTGAGATATTCCAGAATATCCTTATGCAGAATATCGGCAGCGTCGTCGGCCTTTTCAACATCGCGGAACAGATCGACGCTCTGCTCCTCAAGGGCCCGGTGCGCGGTTGCCAACATCAGCAGGACCTGCTGACCGAGATGACCGATTTCCAGACGTACGACATTGAGCGCCGCCGAAGGAGTCTCGAGCAGATGCTCATCAAGATATTTCGGCGCAATCAGCGGCTGGTCTTCCCGCCTTAACCGATCCGGAAAAATACGACTGACAACCTGCCCGAGCCATGGCGTAAAACCGATGAACAGCAGGGTATTGACCAGGTTGAACAGGGTATTGGCATTGGCGATCTGACGCGGCGTCTCCGCTGCCAGCCGGGCAAGACCAGTCAGTTCAGGGTGAAGCGGTGACAGAAACTGCGTTAGCCGCGCCAACTGACCGATAAATCCAAACCAGAGCAGAACGCCAACGACATTGAACAGGACATGGACAGCTGCAGCCCTCAGTGCGGCCCTGGGCTTACCGATAGCCGCCAGCATCGCCGTCACACAGGTGCCTATATTGGCTCCCAGAGCGAGGGCAATTCCCGCCGTCAAAGGGACAAAGCCCTGACTGGCCAGAACAATGACGATCCCTGTTGTCGCCGAAGAGGACTGAACCACCGCAGTAAAAACCGCGCCAACCAGAATACCCAGCAGAGGATTGGCCATCTGTCTCATCAGATCGAGAAACGGCGGATACTGGCGCAGGGGAGCCATCGATTCACTCATGATCCCCATACCGAGAAAGACCAGTCCGAGCCCGAAAAACATCGCCCCATATTGGCGAACCTTCTCGCGTCGACCGGTAAAAGTCATGAAAAAACCGACGGCAACGATCAGCAGCGCATACTTGGTCACCTTGAAGGCGATGATCTGGGCCGTAATTGTCGTACCTATGTTCGCCCCGAGGATCACGCCGATCGACTGATTCAGAGTCATCAGGCCGGCACTCACAAAGCCGACAACCAGAACGGTCGTGACCGAAGAGGACTGAATGATCGCTGTGACCAGGGCCCCCATCAGCGCGCCGCTGAAGCGATTGGTCGTCAGGCGCGCCAGAATCGTCTGCAGGCCACCACCGGCTGCGGCCTTGAGCGCTTCGGTCATCTGTTCCATACCAAAAAGAAACAGGGCCAGTCCACCGAACAGCCCGATAGTCATCATCCCTGTTTGCAGGGATGATGAACTGTTGGCATCTGCCGCCCAGAGCGGGACGGCAAACACCAAGAGAGACAGAAGCGGAACCAGCAGCAAAGAGGAATAGCGCACCTGAAAATCTCCGGAACTGGTGATAGTTAGCTGCCAACCGAAAACTCCGGTGGGCGACGCGTAAGTATTCAGGTTGGATACGAGTTAAGGTTATGGCTAGAGGCCAACGATCAGTCTTTGTTTTTCTTGCGCGTCAGAGCAAAGCAGGCAAAGCAGAAGAGCATCAGGCAAGCCAGGGCAAAAACGTCACCGTAACGGGTATAAAAGGTCTGCTCTGCCCCAAGCCCGACGATGCCACGCTGCTGCAGGCGTTCAAACAGCGGGGTCGCGCTGATGACTTTTCCCGAAGGGGCGATAAAGGCCGAGATTCCGGTATTGGCCGTGCGCGCCGTCCACACCCTGTTCTCGATGGAGCGAAAACGCACCATGGCAAGGTGCTGATAAGGTGCCGAGGAGCGGCCGAACCAGGCATCATTGGTCAGATTGATCAGCAGATCGCTCCCTTTGCGCACCTGGGTCCTGGCCAGCTCGGAAAAGATCGCTTCATAACAGATCAGCACTCCGAGCCTGTGGTCAGCATAAACAAGCGGCTGCAATTTTCCGGACGAGAAATCGCCGGCGCCGACGACCAGCTTATCAAGGAAACCGAGTAACCATTTAAGCGGCACATATTCCCCGAACGGCACCAGGTGCAGCTTGTCGGAGCGACCGATCTTTTCCCCCTGCGGCGAGAACAGATAAGCGCTGTTGTAATAGCTCACCTGCCCTTCACCATCTGCTTCATAAGACGGGCTACCGACCAGCAGTGCGGCCTGCGCCTCACCAGGCACGGCCTTGACCTGGCGCTGCAGCGCACCGTCATCCTGCAGAAAAAACGGGGTCGCCGCTTCCGGCCAGAGCAACAGGTCAACTGGCTGCTCGGCTGCTTGCAAGGAGAGATCACGATAGAAATCGACCGTCTGCTGACGATTTTCCGGCAACCACTTCTGCCCCTGCTCAATATTACCCTGAATCAGGGCGATGCGCAGGCTTTCCTCGCGCTCATCACTTTTTGTCCGCTCACACCAGTGCCCATAACCAAGGTGGCCGGCCAGCAGCACAGCGACAACCACGGCGCCTATCCAAGCGTTCCGTTTGCGCGGTTCAACAATCAGCCAGGCCAGGGCGCAATTGACCGCAACCAGGATGAAACTGACGCCATACACCCCCGTCACATCGGCACTCTGGATGGCCAGCGAAAAATCCTGCTGGGAATAACCGAGCAGAGCCCAGGGAAACCCGCTGAAAATCAGACCGCGCAGGTATTCGAGAGCAACCCAGAAAAAGGGAAAACTGAGCAGTAGTGGAATCCGGTAACGCTTTTTCAACCCCCAGCTGGTCAGGGTGGCGATCCCGAAATAGAACGCCAGATAGATGACCAGCATCAGGTAGGCGATCGCGGAAAAGACCGGCATCAGACCACCGTAGTTGGTCATCACGATATTCAGCCAGTAGAGAACGACGGCAAAAAAGGCGATTCCGGCAGAAAAACCACTGGCAAAAGGACGTTTCCCCATGACCAGCAGCAGAGGAATCAGACCGATCCAGGCCAGCCAGAACAAATCGGGGCGAGGAAAAGCAAGCGCCAGCAGCACCCCGGAAAGAGCAGAAATCAGGATGGTCCGGTCAATCTGGGAAAAATACTTCAAGAGTCGCTTCCTTCTGCCTCAGCGACCTGCTGCGGAAAGATCCGCACCTGGCGAATGACCCGCTGGTTCCCCTGCTCGATCAGCATCTCGAAATTCTCGACCTTGATTCGCTCGCCAACAGCCGGAACCCGGCCGCAATGCTCGACGATAAAACCACCGATGGTATCGAATTTTTCGCGAGGAACCTCAACTTCGTAATATTCTTCAAATTCTTCGATATTCAGGCGGGCATCAACCAGCAGGGTTCCGTCAGGTTCTTCAATCAGCCACTCGTCTTCTCGGTCGTACTCATCCTGAATATCGCCGACAATCTCTTCGAGCAGGTCCTCAATCGTCACCAGCCCGGAGGTACCGCCATACTCGTCGATGACGATGGCGATATGGACGCGGGTCTCCTGAAACTCCTTGAGCATGTCGCTGACGGTCTTCGATTCGGGGACCAGATAGGGAGGACGCAGAACTTCGCCGAGGACGATATTGTCAATCTCTCTCCCCCAGTAACGCAAAAGATCCTTGGCGTAGACCAGGCCGATGATGTTATCGATATTGCCACGATAGACGGGAATCCGGGAATGACCGGTCTTGAGAATAGCTTTAAGTACAGCGCTGAGAGGAGCATCACTGTCGACACAGACCATATCGGTCCGCGGCACCATGATCTCCCGGAGGATTGTTTCATCCAACTCCAGAATCGACTGGAGCATCTCCCCTTCTTCTTCATCGATGATCCCCTGCTGTTCCGAGGCATCGATCATTTCATGCAGATCTTCTTCAGTGCTGGCCTTGGGACGCAGGGCCAGTTTATCGGTCAGACGCTTCAACCAACTGTCAGAATCTTGCGCATTGTCACTATCCACCAGATCTTCGAGCTCCTTGCAATCTATGCAGAAATAGAAAATTCGTTAACAAGTATGGAAAAGATTTCTTTTTCCCTGGCTTCCATCTGCGCAGCGTCCTCTTCACTACCCCGCTCATGATCATAACCGATCAGATGAAGGATGCCGTGCAGTAGCAGGAACCAGAGTTCATGCTCAAAAGGGATCCCGGCCTCGTCGGCATCGCTGGCCGTACGTTCAGTCGAGATAATCACATCGCCGAGCAGATCGGGTTGGATACCGGCCCCCTCACCTTCAAGCATCGAAAAGGAAATGACGTTGGTCGGCCAGTCGCGCCCCAGGTAATCGCGGTTGACCTCCTGAATCCCGGCGTTGTCGAGCAGAACGATCGACAGTTCGCCCTTAGGATATCCCGAGACGTCTAAGATCTTCTGGGCTATCTTGCGCAGGGGACGCTTCAGAATCCGTTGTTTGTTCTGCCGGTTGTCGATCTGAATTCGCATTCTTCTGTTTCACTTTCTCTTTGACGGCCACCTTGTCCTCAGGCTCGGCCTTGTCCTTGACGATATGTACGGGTTCGGGGTAATCGACGCGATGATGGAATGAACTCGACAGCACACGATTGAAGCTCCTGGCGATCAGATTCAGGTCCTTCAGGGTAAGATCACACTCATCGAGCTGGCCATCAATAAAGATATTGTTGATCAGCTTCTGCACCATCCCCTGAATCCGTGCCGGGGTCGGATCGGTCAGTGTCCGGCTGGCGGCCTCGATCGCATCGGCCAGCATAATCAGCGCCGCTTCCCGAGTCTGAGGTTTCGGCCCGTGATAGCGGTAATCACGCTCATCAACCTGATGGACCTCCGGGTCGGACAGGTTCTTGGCGCGGTCATAAAAAAATTTGATCAGCGAGGTGCCGTGATGCTGCTGGATGATTTCCATCAGCTCCGATCCCAGCTTGTGCTCGCGGGCCAGTTCCACTCCGTCCTTGACGTGTGAGGTGAGGATCAGGGCACTCATCGACGGCGCCAGTTTGTCATGCTTGTTTCGCTGACCGCCAGAGTTCTCGATAAAATAGAGCGGTTTCTTGATCTTGCCGATATCATGATAATAGGCTGCGACCCGAGCCAGCAACGGATTGGCCCGTATCGCTTCGGCCCCGGCCTCGGCCAAATTGCCGACCAGGATCGAATGATGATAGGTGCCGGGAGCCTCGATCATCAGCTGGCGCAATACCGGTGAGTTCATGTTGGCCAGTTCAAGCAGCTTGATATCGGTCGTGTACTTGAAGAAGGATTCGACCAGCGGGACCGTGCCGTTGACAAAAACGGCACTGGCGATACCACCGAAAAACCCGAGACCAAGCTTCCACAGCAGTTGCAGCTCGAAAACCCGTCCCGACAGAAAATGCATGCCCAGCAGCAAAGCGGCGTTGGTCAGGCCGATCCACAGCCCGGCCCGATAAAGCCTGGTCCTCTGCTGACAGTGCCGGACTCCGTGCGCCCCGACCAGACTGCCGATCAGGACAAACAGAGCCATCAGCAGGCTATTGCCCATGATAATACCGACCAGCACGGCACAGCCGACGGAAAAGATGAACGCGGTCTCGGAATTGAGAACGATCCGCACCAGCATGGCACCCAGCGCGAAAGGGACCGCATAGAGGTAAGCTGTTGAATCGATGTAGGTAAAACTGTTGCCGATAGCGGAAACAATCAGGATCGAGACCTTGACCAGAACGAAATAGACCAGAAAAACGCTCGACAGAAACAGCAGGTCACGCTGATCTGGACGAAACTTACTGATGTTGCCGTTGGCAAAATGATAGCCGACATAGATCAGCAGCAGGATGCAGATCAACAGCCCCGCGGCCGTCTGCAGGTTACGGTTGTCGAGTCCGGAATTACGAATAGCCTTGAGCTTGAGGATCTGATCGGCGGAGATACGTTCCCCTTCGCGGACGATCATCTCCCCCTTCTTGATCTGAAACAGAACAGGCGCGACCTGCTCGCGGGCCAACTGGCGTCGTGCTTCGGTTTCATCCTGATCGTAGATCAGGCTGGGCCGCAGCAGTTGCTGAACGAGGCGCGCCAGAACCTGGCGCTGCCCCTCCGCAAGCCCCATGAGCTGCCCCAATTGTGTCTGAACTTCGCTCAGAGCCTGGGTGAGACCAATCACCCGATCACCAATCTTCAACTCAAGCGGCTCTCCACTCGCCCAATCGAGAACCACCAGTCCCTTGTCCTGGTCGCTCTGATAGATCTGCTGATTGGCAACGATCGGCCGGTGAAAAACAGTCTCTAAAGCTAACCTGATCTGGTCGATCAGCTCGATTGTCAGGGGCAGCTTCAGCAAAGGCAAAAACTCTTCACTGGTCAGCGGGATGCCAAGGTCGGTCTCCAGCTGGGGAAGAACATCCTGTCCATTTAGGGCCCTGCTGCTGAGCTGATAATTCAACAGGCCGCGCAGCCCCCGGTCCAGCCGTTCAACAGCCTGACTCCCACCAGCCACATCAAACTGATAGACCAGAGCAACCGCGTTGGCAGCCTCAAGCTGCTTGGCTTCTGTCAAAGGCAGGTCTTCGACCAGCAGATCGCGGGGCGATTTGATATTGCGGGAAGCGACATCGCCGGGAGCATAGTAATCCGGAATCAGCCCACCCTTCGGTATGATGATAAAGGTCAACAGCACGGCAACGATCAGCAGCAGCCAGCCTCCAAGGTTGGCCCCCTTGCGGTTCCGCAAACCCTGAACACCATCGCTGAAAAAGGCGCTTCGCCTCTGCAGGGCTTTCTGTTTCTCGTCTTTCGTCATATGTCCTCAAAAAGATGAAGGCCGCCCTCCACCAGAGCTCGCATCAGGAGTCTTCGTGCTTTTCAGCTCTCTGGTAGGCCTGAACAATCGCTTGCACAATCGGATGACGAACGACATCCCGATCGCTGAAATAGGTAAACTCAATCCCGCGCACACCGACCAGCACTTCCATCGCATGCAGCAGCCCCGATTGCTGCCCCCGGGGCAGATCGACCTGGGTCACATCCCCGGTAATGACGGCCCGGCTACCAAAACCGAGGCGGGTGAGAAACATCTTCATCTGTTCTGCGGTGGTATTTTGCGCTTCGTCAAGAATGACAAAAGCGTCATTCAGGGTCCGGCCGCGCATGAAGGCCAGAGGGGCTACTTCGACAATACCGGTTTCAACCAACTCCCTGGCCTTGTCAAAATCGAGCATGTCATAAAGGGCATCGTAGAGTGGACGCAGGTACGGATTGACCTTCTCGGCCAGATCGCCAGGCAAAAAACCGAGCTTTTCCCCGGCTTCGACAGCAGGTCGGACAAGCATGATCCGGCTGACTTCCTTACGCAGCAGGGAGGCCACGCCCATCGCCATGGCCAGATAAGTCTTGCCGGTTCCGGCCGGGCCGACACCGAAGACAACATGGTTTTCACGAATATTGTCAACATAACTCTTCTGGGCGATGCTTTTCGGCGCAATCATCTTGTTGCGGGCCGAAACGAAGACAGTATCAAAGAAGATATCTTTCAGAGACGCGGAAGAATCCGCAGAGAGGATGCGAATGGCGTAATCGACATCAGCCGGGTAGAGCGGCATCCCCTCGCGAAGCAGGGTGCACAGCTCTTCAAGCAGGCGCCTGGCAACCCCGACCTGAGCCTCATCGCCGGAGAGGTGGATAACCGTCCCCTGGCTGCCGACCCGAATGCCGAGTTTCTTTTCTATCTGTTTTAGATGCTTATTCTGCCGGCCAAAAAGCTGCTGGGCCAGGTCCGCATCACCAACATCAAAATGCGTCTGCGGGCTCATAAGCCATTCATTAAATAATGAGTGTCCATATCGGCGGAAATCTAGCACGCAATGGCGCAGAAATGCAATAGTCCTGACAAATGCCTTTCTTGTTTAACCCTGAAAAAAATAAATGTTATACTGTCAATCTGATTGAAATAATTATTTTTACAGAGGTATTTCTTGAACCGGAACGCCATATCAAGCACTGACACCAGGAGACAGGATCGTCCTCTGCTGACTGTTTTTCTGCAGGAACTGAAAACAGCACAGCGCAACCTGGCCCTCTATCCGGATGAGCACCCCCAGATCACGGCCAGCATCGAAAAAGCCATGTCGCTACTCGCGCTGATTATGGAGAACTTTCCTCTACTCACCCTGGGCATATCCCCGTCCGGAATCCTCTTTGAGCAGACCTGGCTTGACAAAAACGACCCCGCCAACAGGGACTTCGCCGCTTTCTTTGCCGAGCTTGGCATTGCAACCATCAATTTCGCAAAAGGGCTGACAGAAGCAGAGCTGCTCTGTTTCTGCAAGCTGCTCTGTTCGGACCGGATCAGCATTGAAAATTCCGGCGGTTTTGCCCAACTGCTCGAACAGCACCAGATTCGTCATATCCAGATCATCACCATCGACTACAATGCGTTTCAGGTCGGAAGAGGCGACGCGAAAGAAGAGCAACTGCTCTGGGAAAATTTCATCTATGGCATGCAGCAGGGAATCCTCGACCTGGGATTCTCGGAAATTTCCAGCAACCTGTCAGTCATTGCCGAAATCATCAACAGCAGGTTCAAAGGGACCCGCGATGATCGTGAGCAGTGCCGGCAATCCCTGTCCAACTATGTTGAAAAACGGCTGATCACCACTCCGGAATCGGAAGCGGATCAGGTCTTCAATGAGCTGTTGCTCAAGCTTGAGCCCGGGGCCCGGCAGGCATTCCTGGAAAGCACCCTCAAGGTGATCGACCGTCATCAGGACCAGGCAGAGAACGCACTGAAAAAGATTTCCCCCCGGCTACTGCACGACAGCTTTGCCTCGAATCAGGGTTCACAGCTGCAGATCTCCCAGCGTCTGCTAGGGCTGGTCGAGGTTCTGGCCGCCTCGGATACTGACCAGAAAAACAAGATCCGCCTCAACTCACCACGCATGGAATCAAGCGTCGTCAAAGCCCGGCTGGAGACCCTGTTCAGCGAAGAACAGGAGGATCTCTTTCTTCCCGACAGCTACCAGCAGGCCCTCAACACCATGCTTGCCGGCGACCTCCATGGCCACATGTCAGAAGCGGAAAAGCTGCAACTGAAGCAGGACATGGAGGAGCAGTCGATCGAACACCATTTCGCGGCAGTCATTTTCGAGCTGCTGCTCTCTCCGCTGGACAAGGAGCAGGAATCTCACATCCAGCAGAGCCTCATGGAGCTCTCCCGTTTCTTTGCCGATACCGGTGATTTCATCAGCCTGCGGGCGGTCTTCAGGAACTGGTACAACTACCTGTACAGCAACCATGCCCAGACCAGCATTCTCGATGAGCAGTTGATTGCCGGTCACACCCAGTCCAGTTTCATGAACGACATTCTCGACAGTTTTGAGCTCTGGGAAGAGCAGAAATGGGAGCAGATCAGCAACTATATTCTGTTCGTCGGCGAACCATACTGCGACCCGATCATCGACCGTCTTTCCAACGCGACAGAACAGAAGGAACGCATGCTCTGGATGGGCCTGCTCAGAAAGATTGACGGGGACGTTCAGCAGAAGGTCCTCCAGGCCCTCAGGCCTGAACCCTGGTATCTGCTACGCAATCTGCTGATTGTCTTAGGCGAAGAGCAGACCCCGGCGAGCATCAAGGCCAACCTGAAGTACGCAGACCATCCCGATCAGAGAGTCAGGGCCGAGGTCATCCGCAACCTGTTCCGCTGCAATCCGGCGACAGCCAACCGGTTGCTGATCACGGAACTGCAGAACGCCGATCTCAGTGCGCGAAACGCGGCTCTTGGGCTGGTGCACTTGAGTCAGGATTCGGGCGTCTTCAGTCAGCTGCACAGGCAGCTGGAGATGAGTATCGAAACCGCCGAGCAGTTGCATTACGTCGAAGCCGTGATCGCAGCCCTCTCCCGCTGTGGACGGCCGGAATCGCTGACCATCTTCCGCCGGCTGTTGCTGAGCGGACCGAAACTTTTCAAGTCCCGCCACCTGAAGTCCCTGCAGCAGCAGATCCTCAATGCGCTGCTGACATTTCCCGGCTCAGGAGCCGACAAACTGCTTGATGAAATGGCCAAAGGGCCTTACAAAAACGCCGCCAAAGAGGTGCAGGAAAAACGGAGAACAAACCTATGAGCGGCTCAAGACAGGAACAACTTCAGACCTTTTTACGCCTGTTGACCACGGCATCCGCCAATGCATCCCTCTATCACGCCAACCATCGGCAGGTGCTGCGCCTCAATAACCAAGCATTGCAGATCGCCCATGAGCTGCTCAAAAAACATAATGAAATCGTCCTGAAAGTTATCGATAGCCGGCTGATTTTTGACAATCAGCCCGTCGAGCAGAGCAATGCCGTCAAACGTCTTGTCAGCGCCCTGAATCGCAGCGGAGTCTCACACCTGCAGATCCTGGATGGCATCTATGCCGACGAACTGCTTGGCCTTGCCCTACTGCTCAGCAAAATCCAGAACTCTACGCACCAACCAACCAATACCGAGCACATCCGCTATGGCAAGATTGAGGTCCGTCTCAAGGGCGAAGAATCAGGCCCGGCAGTATCCCCACTGACCTGGATTGCCGAGTCTGAAGCCGACAGCATCATGGACCTCTACCAGACGATCAGAAAGAACAAACCCCTGAATATCGCTGGTGTCTCCGAGATCGTTTCCGGTTTCATCAATGCCTTCGATTCACAGAACGATGTCCTGATGGCGATTGCGCCGTTGCGCAGCATGGACGAGTATACTTACACCCACTCAACCAACATCTGCATGCTCAACCTCGCCCAGGCCAGAATGCTCGGCATAGAAGGACAACTGCTCAACGACATCGGTATCGCGGCAATGCTGCACGATGTTGGAAAAATGTTCATTCCGCCGGAGATCCTGACCAAAAACGAAGCCCTGACTGGGGCCGAATGGGAGATCATGCAGCAACACCCGCGTCTCGGCGCCGAATATCTGACTGGCTGCCCGGGGATACCCAGACTTGCCGTGATTACCGCCTATGAACATCATATGCGGTTTGATAATGCCGGCTACCCGCAGACCTCAAGGCCATGGCTGCAGCACTTGAGTTCCTACCTGACGGCCATATCAGATACCTATGACGCCATGCGCACCCATCGTGCCTACGAAGAGTCCCTGGACCTGAACCAGATCATTTCGATCATGCTCAACCTTGCGGGCAACAAACTGCATCCGCAGTTGACCTACAATTTTCTGGGAACGATCAGCGAGCTCGATCGGGACATGGCAAAAACTTAACAACACATCAATGAACCTCTTCTAAAAAACTGCAAAAGGGTCTATTCTCATAAAATTAGGATTTATTGAATAAAACAGTATACGGGGGGAGGAACCAGGGTGTTAATGTCAGGAGAATCCAAAACTGCCACGGCAAACAATCGCCACCAGCTTTCCGGATTCATCCAGGACCTCAATATTTTTCAGCGTCAGCTGAAATTGTATCCGCCAGGGCACCCACAACTAACCCAGAGTTGTGATGCGGTTCTGCGCGCCTTGGCCCAAACCTGTCAGTCCGGGCAGGACATCCACCTCGGGATCGCACCCGACAATATTCTTTTTGAAGGGCAGTGGCAGGAGGCCGGCAATCGAGCCATCCGCGACTTCGCCCAATTCCTGTCTTCATACCGAATCGCCTCGATCCGCTTTTTCCGGAACCTCTCCGCCAAAGAGGTACTCGGCTTCTATCAGCTCCTCAGCACAGAAGGCAACGAAACAGGAGTCAATCAGGAACTGCCAAAACAGCTTCAGCAACAGGGGATCCACCAGATTCAGATCGTTCTGGTCGACTTTGGAGCCTTTCAGGCCGATGACGGCGATTCCAGCGATTCCCCCTGGAACGATTTCATCACAGAACTTCTCAATGAGAAACATAGTCTTTCCGATACCATCGAAAGTGCCGAGATCGCCAGAGCC
The DNA here is from genome assembly GCA_963677215.1 of Geopsychrobacteraceae bacterium. Taxonomy (GTDB): domain Bacteria; phylum Desulfobacterota; class Desulfuromonadia; order Desulfuromonadales; family Geopsychrobacteraceae. The sequence continues at coordinate 2,422,015 of OY781919.1, read as the reverse complement.
ATCAACCAGGGAAAATGCCACACGGACAACCTGGATCCGCTGATCAGCAATCTGATTTCCAGGTTTGCGTCTGAACCGAGGGAAGAAGCAGAGGTTCCCCTTCAGGTCGCTGAAGTCGTTGAGCAACTGCACCCGCAGATCCAGGAAAGATTCACCGACAGCATCCTCAATGCCCTGTCCGGACACCCCGACCTGACCTCGCAGTTCCTCAATTCGTTTCCGCAGCATCTGCTTAAAACAGCCATTCATCGTCAATCCCAAAACAAGGAGACAGTCTCGGCCAGACTTATTGACCTGCTCGAGGAATTTGCCGACAACGACGATATATTGACGACTCCGGCTGCACTGGACATTGAAAAAATCGACACCGATGTTCTGAATGCGCAGATCGACATTCTCCTGCTCGAAGACAGCCACAGCCAGTTTGTGCCCGATGTGTACCAGACCACCCTGAAAAACATCCTCAACCAGCAGATGACAAGTTCCCTTCCGGAACATGTCGCACTAAAGCTGAGAAACAGCCTGAAAACCCTGGCGATTGAAAATCAGTGCGTCAATATCATCTTCAACATGCTCAGTAACGGTGTCGATTCCGAAGCGGAAAAAAGCCTGCAACATAACCTGACCGAAATGGCCAGATTCTACCTGGATACAGGGGACTTCACGACGCTGCGCGAAATTTTTGTCAACTGGGCCGAATACCTCTACAGCGGCAAAGCCAATGCCCGCTTTCTGGATGAAACCGTCCTGGCCCTGCAGACCAGTGAGCTCTTCATGTCCGACGTACTTGACCATGTCGAAATCTGGGGCGCGGAAAAGGGGGGAGAGATCAGTGCCTACATCTTCGAGGTTGGCGAGCCTTATGCCGAACTGCTGATCAACCGCCTCGGGAAAGAAAAGCAACTCTCCAAACGCAGGATCTGGGTCCGCCTGCTGGAGGAGCTCGGCAAAAAAGCAGCTCAGCTACTGACCCAGACCTTGAAGGATCAGCGCTGGTATCTGGTCCGCAACGTACTGCTGATCCTCTCGAAGCTCGACAAGGAAACCATTCCGATCAGGGAAATCCGCCCCCTCGCAACACATGAGCACCCCAAGGTCCGCCAGGAAGCACTGCGCATCATCTTCCGCTTCGACCCGATGATGGCCAACCGGCAATTACTCAAAGACCTCTCGGGTGGAAACCGGGAATCGATCTCCGCAGCCGTTGAAATCGCCGACCAGAGTCATGACGGCAAGGTTCTGGCCCAACTGCATCTCCTGCTGCAGATCGACCACAATCGCGATCCGGATCTGCAGATCCGCAGAAAAACCCTTGAGACCCTAAGCATGATCGGCAAACCACAGACCATCCCGGTCCTCGCCAGACTGCTGCAGAAGAAACTGCTCCGCCGCCGCCGGGAAAAAGATTTTCAGTTGGAAATCATCCGTTCCCTGGGTGGCTATCCCAGACGCAGCGTGCTACCGCTTCTGCATTCCCTGCAGAGCGGTCGCGACAAGACCGAAAGGGAACTGGTCGAAAAGCAGCTGCAGCGCCTGACAGATCGGGGGCAAAAATGACGTTCAAGGAACAGAAATACCTGGCCGCCTTTATCCGCCAGATCACAACTGCGGCGGCCAATATCTCCCTCTACGACAGCGAGCACCCTCAGGTCCATCACCTCTGCCAGCAGGCTCGCGAAGAAATGCGCCTGCTGATGAATGATCACAGTATGGTCACTTTCAAGATAGTCAACAACGAGCTGATCTTCAATGACCAGCCGGTGCCGCGCAACATGATGACAGACCGGCTGATTGAAACCCTGACAGCCCAGCAGATCAGCTTTCTGGAAATCAGCTCCGGGGTCTCTAGTGAAGAGATGATCAGACTGGCGACAACCCTGAGCAAGCACAGCCGCAAAGTAGAACCGAGAAAAACGGAACACATCCGTTTTGGCCGTGTTGCCGTGCGCAGCAGACAGAAGCCCCCCTCTCCCCAGGCCGAAACAGCGGCAGAAATCCGCCTGCACGGTGAAGACCGGTTTTACGAGGTTCAGGCTTCCGCCGGCCGCAGCAAACATGTCGACATCGGCGGGATCTCTGAGCTGGTCAACGATTTTGTCTCAGCCTTCAGCACCCACAGCTCGGCCCTGCTGGCCCTGGCACCGCTGCGCTCCATGGATGAATATGCCTACATCCACTCAACCAACATCTGCCTGCTCAATCTGGCGCAGGCCCGGCTGCTCGGCTTTGAAGGCCAGATCCTCAATCAGATCGGCATCGCAGCGATGCTCCACGATGTCGGTAAGATGTTCATTTCACCGGACATTCTCAACAAGCAAACCAAGCTGGATCCTCAAGAGTGGGCCCAGATGCAACGTCACCCGCAACTTGGCGCCGAATATCTGTTGCGCTGCCCGGGCGCGCCGAAGCTGGCCGTGGTCAACGCCTACGAACACCATATCGGCTACAACGGCAAAGGCTATCCCCAGACTCCGGACCATTGGCAACTCAATACCTGCAGTTACATGACGACCATCTCCGACGTTTATGACGCGCTGCGTACCAGACGGACCTACAGGGAGCCGCTGACCTTTGCCCAGATCAAGCAGATCATGACCGAGAGCAGCGGGCAACTGCTTCACCCGCAACTGACCGAATCGTTTCTCATTGCCATAGAACAGATGGAAGAGAACGCCCGGGAACAGCTCAGTCAGCCAAAGTGAGACTTGCAGCAAGCCCTCCGGCGATGCTATACAGACTCTTTTCAGTACCTGAATCAACCATATAATCAATACCATTAAAGGTCAGGCATGAGCGAAGACACAAAAAAAGTCATCTACTCCATGATGAAGGTCAGCAAGAGCTACAACAAACAGCCGATCATCAAGGACATCTCCCTCTCCTACTTCTACGGTGCCAAGATCGGCGTCTTAGGTCTCAACGGTTCCGGTAAGTCGACCCTGCTGAAAATCATGGCCGGTGTCGACAAGGAATTTCAGGGAGAAGCCGTACTCTCCGAGGGTTACAGCGTCGGCTACCTGGAGCAGGAACCACAGCTCGACGACAGCAAGACCGTCCGTGAAGTTGTAAAGGAAGGGGTTCAGGAGGTCGTCGATCTGCTCGCCGAATTCGAGGAGATCAACAACGCTTTTGCCGACCCAGACTGCGACATGGACAAGCTGCTCGCCCGCCAGGCCGTAGTGCAGGACAAACTGGACGCCGCCGACGCCTGGGAGCTCGACTCCCGCCTGGAACTGGCAGAAGAAGCACTGCGCTGCCCGCCGCCTGAGACCCCGGTCAAGAACCTCTCCGGTGGTGAAAAACGCCGCGTCGCCCTCTGCCGTTTGCTTCTGAACAAACCGGATATCCTGCTTTTGGATGAGCCCACCAACCACCTGGACGCCGAAACCGTCGCCTGGCTGGAGCAGCACCTGCAGCGCTACCAAGGCACCGTCATCGCGGTCACCCACGACCGTTACTTCCTTGACAACGTCGCCGGCTGGATTCTTGAACTTGACCGCGGCCACGGAATTCCATGGAAGGGCAACTACTCCAGCTGGCTGGAACAGAAGCAGGAACGTCTGCGCAAGGAAGAAAAAGCCGAGAGCAAACGTCAGCAGACCCTGCAGCGTGAGCTCGAGTGGATTCGCATGTCGCCTAAAGGGCGTCACGCCAAATCCCAGGCCCGCATAAACTCCTATGAGAAGCTGCTCGGCAACGAAGGCCTGGCCAAGGAGCAGACCCTCGAGCTGTTCATTCCGCCGGGACCACGTCTGGGTAACATCGTTGTTGAGGCCAAGGAGATCAGCAAAGGCTTCGGTGAGCGGCTGCTGATCGACGACCTGACCTTCAACCTGCCTCCTGGCGGGATCGTCGGCGTCATCGGCCCCAACGGCGCCGGTAAGTCGACCCTGTTCAAGATGATCACCGGCCAGGAACAGCCGGATGCCGGCAGCTTCAAGGTTGGCGAAACGGTCAAGCTAGGCTACGTCGATCAGGGGCGTGAACTCGACAGCAACAAGACCATCTGGGAAGAGGTCTGCGGTGGTCAGGACACCATCGTCATGGGTGGCAAATCGCTCAACTCGCGCGCCTATGTGGCCCGCTTCAACTTCTCCGGCTCCGATCAACAGAAGAAGGTCGGCGTCCTCTCCGGTGGCGAGCGTAACCGCGTCCACCTGGCCAAGATGCTGCGCGAAGAAGCCAACGTCCTGCTGCTTGACGAACCGACCAACGATCTCGACGTCAACACCCTGCGCGCTCTTGAAGAAGGTCTGGAAAACTACGGCGGCTGCGCCGTGGTCATCAGCCACGACCGCTGGTTCCTCGACCGCATCGCTACCCACATGCTGGCCTTTGAAGGGGATTCCCAGGTTGTCTGGTTCGAAGGCAACTACTCCGAATACGAAGAAGACCGCAAACGCCGCCTGGGCCGTGACGCCGATCAGCCGCACCGGATCAGGTACCGGTCGTTGACCCGTCAGTGATCGGTCACGACACCCAAGTTGATTGCGCGATATTCGAACTTTCAAAAATCATGGACTGTGCAATATGACGAATTGAGGATTGGTAATAGCACTCTGTTTAGCGACAGGGTGCTATTGTTTTATCTCGTCCTGCACCAACGGAATGCTTCTGTTGGTCATTATACATTTGTGCAACATTGATAAAATGGACAGGTTATCCGTATGATAGAAAAATGTATCAGCAACATTCTGTCAGGCCCCTGGCGGTTGATTCAACTACGCGGAGACCTTATTTCCGCTGCTGACATCAACCGTGGCGATATTGATTTCCTGGCCAGTGAAGAATCGATAAATGCGCTAACTGCTGAGGCCTACACCTGGGTCAAAAAAGGTTATTGTCACGCCCACATCGGAGCCCGAAAATTTGGCAAAAAAATGCTGACTTTATATTCACGGGACGGGCTGAAGAGCCTGAGGCTCGATCTGTGGTATGTTCTTCCTCAACTGTTCGGGACAAAAGTTCCCCTGACCTATGAGGCATTGCAAGCAGCTGCCGAAAACAACGATGATCTCTCTATCTGCCGCATTAAGGTTGATATTGAAGCCAGTATTTACCTGCACCATCTAGCGCTAAAGAATAAAGACCTGTCCTTGAATTACATCCACCAGAGACTGGAAGATTATCTGGGCAGGTGCAGCGAAACTCTGGTCCTGGAAGCTCTGCAACGGACGGTTGAAAATGGGCAGGTGAACAAGCAGGATCTGCAGAAAACATTGACATTGATTTTAGCAGCCCTGCCTCCGAAGCAAACTCCCTTGAGAAATAACTGCCGAAAGCGATTGCAGGGTGGTCGAAACATGCTGTGTATCATGGGCTGTGACGGGGTCGGGAAAACCTCCCTGGTAATGGCATTGGCCAAGAGAACCTCCCCACCTGCCAAATCTTTTCGCGGAAAACGCCTCTACCGCCTATCCATGCTCTACAAAATATCGTTACTTCTGTTACATCCGATCTTCCCCAACCGGGATCTGTTTGATGAAAGGTTTTCCGGACTGATCTATCTGCGTGCCTGCCTGGGGCTCACACTGAAAAAACTTTCAAACCGTAAAAAGATTATGATTTATGACCGCAGCCTGGCTGATTTTTTATGTCTGCACCGCCAGACAGACAAGCCACGCTGGTCAAAATTCTATCCGGTTTCAAACTTTCTGGGCCAAAGAACACCGACAATCCATTGCATTGCCAGCTATGAAACAATCCAAGGCCGAAAGCAGGAAATTACGGCCGCCGGGCATCGGTTATATGATCAGATGATGTTTGAACATTTTTCCAGACAGTGCCCGACCGAATATACAATTTTCAACAATGACAATAGCTTTGAAACCAGCCTCAAAACCCTGAAAAATATTATTTCTAATCCAGGATACCCCTTTGATATTAACTTTAAGACGTAGATGAGCACACAGATACCCATACCGCACAAGAAAACAATATAAAGACGTTACCACCGTACTTAACGAGGGTAAATACACTACAACAAATGGCCTCTCACCACATGAGAGGCCATTTCTGCATAAACACATTTCCGTACAACAAGGTCACGAGGGCGTTATTACAGAACGTATCTCGGTGTGGCACATCCAAAATCTGCATCAAATCCCCATTACCACTAATCTACTTTTTTACCATTGAGTAGTTAATAAGCCTCAAACCTCCGGATTATCTTTACAATTCTTAAACCTAGATCAACATTTCCCCTGTAAACTTTAAATTTTCCGGTAAAGTATTAAGGCCTCTTCCTGTTGGAACTAGATAATTCATTAAGTTGGAAAACAATTATTACTAACGGAGGAATTATGACACCTGGTTCAGCATCCAATAATGCATTAAAGAAAAAGGCGTTATTCAATTTCAGTTTGTTTTTCATCTTTTTTATTTTCTACCTGGTTTCGGCATGTATCCAGACGCCGACGTTCAAGGATATTGCCTACCTACCCGTACTCGGGCTGCCACTTGGAGTACTGCTTTCCTTGCTCGTTTTTCCCGTCTCATGGATCATCATGATCATTTGGTTCTGGAGGTCAAAATAATGCCAAAAGCTCTTAGACAATTTGCCTTTCTAATCGTTGCCCTGAGCTCTCCGCTGCAAGCCTTTGCAGCCCCTGGACAAGAAGAGGCGACTTTGAACATCCCCATCGTCGTTGGCTTTATTCTGTTCTTCGTCCTTGTCAGTATCGTCATTACCTGGTGGACAAGCCGCACCATGAAATCCACCAGTGACTTCTATGTTGCCGGCAAGGGCGTACCCTGGGTTCAGGTCGGTATCGCCATGACCGGCAGCTATCTTTCCGCTGCCAGCTTCCTCGGTTGCGCAGGCGATATCGGCGTTTACGGCCTCGACTCCATCTGGCTCTCCATTGGCTTCTTCGGCGGTTATATGGCCGTTCTGCTGCTTATTGCAGGCCCCTTGCGCAACATCGGTTCCTTTACCGTTGCCGGAGCCCTGAACAGTCGTTTCAACGATGATCGCATCAAGCTGTGCGTCATGCTTTGTACAGTCATCATCTCAACCTTCTACCTGGTTCCGCAGATGCTCGGTGCCGGCCTGCTCTTCGAACTTCTGCTGCACTGGAACTTCGTTTGGGTGACCATCGGCCTCGGCATTCTGATGTGTATCTACATCATTTTCGGTGGCATGAAGGCCACCCTGTACAATCAGGTTGTCCAGGCCCTGTTTCTCTGGGGTACGATGGTCGTTCTGATCACCCTGGCCTTTTTTAAAGTGGGGCACGGCAACTTCCTGCAGATTTTTGAAATGGCCAAAGAGATCGTGCCGCCGCTGCTGGCCGGCAAGGACATGGCCGTAGTCGAAGCCATCAGGAACCTGCCTCCGGACCAGGCCATCGAGGTTGCCCGCCAAATGATGCCTGATGCCAAGAGTGCCATGACCATCGGCGTCAAGACGTCCAGCACCCTGGCCATGATTTCCACGGTTGTCGCCCTGGTCTTCGGAACCGCCGGTCTGCCGCATATCCTCATCATGTTCTTCACCGTTCCAAGTGCCAAAGCTGCCAAAAAGAGCGTCGCCCTCTGTATCGTCGCTCTCGGGCTCTTCTACCTGGCAGCCATCATCCTCGGCTTCCTGCTCTTCCCCGGTATCTATCCAAAACTGGTCACCTGGATATCACAGGGCACACTCGGTGTCGGCCTGGCCAAAAATATGGCCGTTCTTGAAATGAGCTTCCGTGTCGGTGGCACCTGGCTGATGGCTGTCGGTGCCGCTGGCGCCGTCGCGGCGATCCTCTCCACCTCAGCCGGACTCATGATCACCGTGGCCTCTTCGGTCAGTCACGATCTCTACAAGGTCTACATCAACAGGAATGCCACCGAGAAACAGGAACTCGGCATCGCCAAGCTCACCACCCTGGCCATGTCCGCAATTGCCGTCTGCCTGGCCGTCTTTCTGAAGGGTGAAAATATAGCCTGGCTCGTCATGCTGGCCTTCGGTATCGCCGCAAGCGCCGTCTTCCCGGCCATGTGCGCAACACTCTGGTGGAGACGCGCCACGAAACAGGCGATCATGGCCAGTATCCTCACCGGACTCGTCGTCTCTGTGATCTTCATTATTCTGCTCTTCGCCAAAGGTCCCGGTTACACCATTGTCGGCTTGCCTGTCGGCGGCGGACCAGGGCTCTTCGGTGTCATCGCTTCCGCCATCGTCCTGCTTGTCGTTACCGCACTAACCAGTGACACCGGCGATGATCCGGATAAATTCATGGCCATTGCGCATCAACCCGATAACGACTGATGCCGCTGTAATACCCGTTCGACCACAGTCACTTGACTCACGCTAGGGAAGAGGACATCGCCGGTCCTGCGTATGCAGACCGGCGATGTGTCGTGAAGAACCTCTGTACGGTATTTTTGTTACAATATTACAGGCTCCTTATGATCCTGCGACTACAGTGCCAGGTATCCTTGTGGGTGGATGACCGCATAGAGTTTTAGCACTCCAGCAAGAGAAGAAATTTAATAGTTTACGGGGTACTCGATGTTCCCAACAGAAACCATACGCGTCAACCTTCACTGTCATTCAACCTTCAGCGACGGCGAGTATGCACCTGAACTGCTGGCCCAAAAACTGGCGGAAGCCAAAGTGCAATTCGCTGCGCTCACGGATCATGATTCTGTCGCCGGGGTCGCACGCTTCCACGAAGCCTTGAAGCGGTATCATATCGGCTTTCTCGCCGGCGTTGAGATCACCAGCTTCCACAATGGCAAAGAGCTCCATCTGCTCGGCTACGGTATCGACACTGCAGACCCTGAACTGCTCTCAACCCTCGAACATCTCAGGCACAATCGTCGCTCCAGGGTGCAGGGACCGCTACGGCAAATGCCGTCGCAGCGGGCCTCTGCCCCAAACGGAAAACCGGCGCCCGGTGTGGTTGAGAATGGATATCTCGAAACCAAAGAGGCCATCGGACTGATCCATCGCAGCGGCGGTCGGGCCTTCCTCGCTCATCCACTGGTAATCGATAGCGATCTCGATCTCCTTTCCTCAACCATCGAAGAATTATTGGCGATGGGCCTGGACGGCTTTGAGGGCTACAGCAGCTGCGGAGCAGCGACACAACAAGAAGCCTTACGTAAACAGTTGGAGGACCATGAGTTACTGGTCTGTGCCGGGACCGACATTCATAAGATGGTCGCAGACATCGATGACAGTTTATACTGCGATATTCCCAGTGAAATCTGGCGGCAAACGGTGCGCTCGCTCAGCAATGACCCAATTCCGGCGGACGTGGAGATTGAATCTCAGCACCAGGAAACAAGGCGAAGAAAACGGCGTACCCCATGGATCTTTCTGCGCCCCCGCATTGTCCTGCCCTCACTCCTGGCGATCCTGCTCTTTGTTATCGCCATTTGGGGCATGGTCCTCCCGTCACTTGAGAACATCCTGATCGATCGCAAACGGAACATGATTCAGGAATACACCAATATAACCCTGAGTCTGCTTGCCGAGGCCCACCAGGACGAACTGCTCGGCAAGGTTTCACGCACTGAGGCGCAACAACGGGTGAGCAAGACCATCAACGCCCTGCGTTTCGGCAAGGACGGTAAGGACTATTTCTGGATTCAGGACCTGTCGCCACGCATGATCATGCATCCCTATCGCCCTGAACTCAACGGCAAGGACCTCTCCAGCTTCAAGGATCCCCGCGGCACCCCCATTTTCGTCGAATTTGTCGAAACGGTGAGAAAGCACGGAGGCGGCTTTGCCGCCTATGTCTGGCAATGGCAGGATGATCCGGAACGTCTGGCGGCAAAGGAATCCTATGTCGTCAGATTCGAGCCGTGGGACTGGGTTATCGGCACCGGCATGTACATCGATGATGTTCATCGCGAGATCTGGCAGATTGAAAAAAAACTGACCTATACCCTGAGCGGCATTGTTGCCCTGATTCTCATCGTTCTGCTCGTCAACGTGCGCCAGAGTGTCTTGCAGGAGAACCGACGTCTCGATATGCAGGAAGATCTGCGCCTGGCGGAACAACGCTATCGCTCGCTCGTTGAGGCGACAACGGAAGGGACCCTGCTGGTACTTGATAATCGCTGCCGCTACGGCAACCCCACTTTTCTAAAAATGACCGGCTACAGCGTCAACAGGCTCGAACTCCTCTCCCTTGAAGACCTGCTGCCACAAACCACCGAAAACGCGGCGCTCTGGACCTGCCTGCGACAATTACCCGAAGAAACGGAAGATTCGCGTCGTTTCAGCGCCGTCATAAACGCAGCTCACGAGATCAGCCTTGAATGTGTCGTCACCATCAATCTCATCGATCTCGGCGGACGCAAGGGAGTCATTCTGCTGGTCCGCGATAACCACGGCGATGACGCGGCACAACAGAAACTTGCCAGTCAGGCATTTCAGGAACAGCTGTCAACCTCACTGCTGTTTTTACAGGAAGTCATAGACGACATGGGAACCGCCCCGGTTTTCTGCCGGGTGGAAACACCGATCCATAAAGCCGCTGCCATCATGAACAATCAGAACACTTCATGCATAGTCGTCGAGTCGGAAAACGGGGCACCGATCGGACTGGTCACCGATACCGATTTTCGGAAGCGGGTTGCCGGGAAAAGCGCTACTGACCTCAGAGACCCAGTGCGTACCATCATGAGTGCCCCGCTTCTGACCGTCTCCAGACAGACGGTCGTCTACGAAGCCCTGATGCTGCTCGAGGAAAACAAGGTCCAGCATCTGATGGTCGTTGACGAAACAGGCAAGGTCACGCGCACGGTTCACATTTCCAATCTTTTACAGTTCCACCGCTACGGACCGGTAGCCCTGTTGCAGGAAATCGCCAGGGCGGAAGATTTTGAGCAGGTGATCCGGTGCTGCAGGATGCTGCCTGCTCTTGCCGGATCACTGATTTATGCCGGTGCCAATCCGCGCACAGTTGCCTATTTGAACTCGCAGGTCTGCGATGCTGCCACCTGCCGTTTCATTGAACTGTCGATTGAGGAACTGGGGCCACCGCCGACACAGTTCACCTTCATCGCCATGGGCAGCCAAGGGCGTCAGGAGCAGACCTTGCTCACAGACCAGGACAATGCCATCATCTATGAAGATAACAATCCCGCGCAGGCAAATGGACCGGATGCCCTTGCCCCAGACCAATATTTTCTTGCCCTAGGAGAAAAGGTCTGCCGCCTGCTCAATGAAGCGGGCTATGCGCTGTGCCTTGGTGAAGTGATGGCCAGCAATTCAAAGTGGTGCAAGCCTCTGGCGCAATGGAAGAAGAGTTTCTCCGAGTGGATCATGAAGGCCGAGCCCCAGGAACTTCTCGATATCAGCATCAGTCTTGATTTTCGTCCGGTCTATGGGGAATCTCATCTCGCCCACGACCTGCAGCAGCATATCTTCACAAGACTCAAGGACAGGCCGCGCTTTCTGCCACACCTGGCCAAAAATGCCCTGCTCTTCAAGCCCCCGGCCAGGCTGCTCGGTAAATTCATCAAGCCAGGCAGCCCGGCGGAAGAAGCCGGCAAGCTCAACCTAAAGGAGATGCTGATGCCGCTGGTCTGCTACGCCAGACTCTATGCCTTGCACCACAGGCTGCCCTACACCCACACCCTAGATCGGATTGAGGCACTGGAATGGAAAGGTGTTCTGCAACATTCCGAGATCGAAGCCATTCAGGCCACCTATGAATTTCTCATGCGTCGCCGTTTTCAGGCCCAGCTATCCTGCATGGAACAGGGACTCGTTCCGGACAACAACATCCTCATCGACAGTTTCAGCAACATGGAAGACGCCATGCTCAAACAGGCCTTTGTCCAGATCGATTCGCTACAGAAAAAAATCGCCCGTGAATTCCTGGAGGGAGTGGGCTGATGCTCAATTGTTGAGCAGCAAAAGTCCGCCCCATAGCCCAAAAACCTTCACCCTGTTTTGGCTGTTCAATACAAGGGGCCGACCAGGTCGAGGTGGGTCAGGTAGACGCGCAGATCGAACTCCAGCTGGTGGTAATTCGGTTCCATGTGCAGACAGAGCTGATAGAAGGCCTTGTCGTGCTCCTTCTCCTTGAGGTGGGCCAGCTCATGAACGACGATCATACGCAGGAACTCATCCGGGGCGCTCTTGAAGATACTGCCGATGCGGATCTCGTTCTTGGTCTTGAGCTTGCCGCCCTGCACACGCGGGACATAGGTATGCAGACCAAGAGCATCGTGCAGGACATTGATCCTGCCATCGTATACAACCTTGCTCAAGGGCTGGGTCTTGCGCAGATACTGGTTTTTCAGGTCGATGGTATATTCGTAAAGAGCTTTGTCGGTGGTGATGCTGTGCGGTGCAGGAAAGCGCTTGAGAATAGCCTCTCCCAGGCGCTTCTCGACAATCAGCTGCTGCACCTGCTTTTTGAGCTGATCCGGGTAACCGGAAAGAAATTTGAGCTGTTGAACGAAAGCCATGAACGTGCCGTTAAGTCTTCAGGGGAACGATGGAAATTAACAGGAGATGTGAACACTATGCGATCATGCCGATTAAGTCAATGCAGAGACGAAAGCGGTCAGGCATAGATATCAATATTCTGACCGACGTTCGGATCGATCGAAACAGCCGCTGCATCAATCAGCTTGAGAACCGCCTGTTCAAGAATTTTCTGCTGTTGCTGACTGCCCCGGACACCCGCCATGGCGGCCACATACCCGGCTGAACGATAATAACTCTGTGCGGAAGAAAACCCCGCCACTTCTGAAGACATATAACCTCCCCAGAAAACTACTTGCTGAACACCAATTTTAACACAGAGTTTCAGGCAGTAGCCAGATGGCCTGAGAAATCTTGCATGCAGTCATTCAGGCTAAAGATTCAGCTCTTTATTCACTTCGTCCACATCCCGGCGGACATCTGACAGACATCAGCTCGCTGGGGATGGAAGTCATGGCAACGCCAGTTCCCGGCGCGTTTTTCGTCAACGATTCTTGCAAGGATCGACGATTTCCCCTGGGGAACCAGCAGATCCTGACGGATATCTTCCTCGGAATACGAAAAACAGAAAAAGATCGTTTAATTCATAAAATTTCACCACAATGCCAGAAAAAAGAAAAGAAACGCTACTGTGGTTTAATTCTGCAATTGTTCACGGAAAAATTCACCGAGCCGGATCCTCATCTCGTCACGCAAGTTGCGATATGCGGCGACAACCTCAGAATCATCCTCGTCCGGTTGCGGGGGATTATCAAAACCAAGGTGCAAGCGGCTGACACCACCGAAAAATGCCGGACACCTCTCATCAGCCCCACCGCAGACGGTGATCACATAATCAAAGGGCTCCGTTTCGTAGCGGTTCAAAGAATCTGGCCTCTGCTGAGAAATATCGATTCCAACCTCAGCCAACACCTTAACCGCGAGCAGGTTGAGGGGTTTTGGCTCCAGGCCTGCTGAAAAAGCCTCAACCTTACCAGCAAAATCATGATTGACAATCCCCTCGGCCATCTGGCTTCGACAGGAGTTACTACTGCAGATAAACAGAGCACGCTTTTTTCTCATACCTCTTTAACCTTTCTTTACTCATCCATATTCGACTTGCAACAAACTTGCCCCATCACAAGGCCCTTAAAGAATCACTCTACCTGTTATTGCCCATAAAGATAAAGAAGGGATCCAAGGGCGTTATTTTTCCCCCGCATCTAGCATTTATGTGAACACTTCAGGTAGGATACCCCTTCAGTGAAAACGATTTTCACCTCAAGGACAACTATGAGCGCAGTTTTTTATCTCACATCGATCGTTCTGGCCAATATTGTCGTCCACAGCCTCGGTATCGTCAGTTTCTTTGGCATCAGCTTTCCGGCTGGGGCTCCGCTGATCGGGCTGACCTTTTCGGCCCGCGACATGGTTCAACAGCGCTACGGCAAACTCGGGTGCTGGGGCTGGATGCTGGTTGCCACGCTGATCACCCTGCTCTTCAATCCCGATCTGGCGCTGGCTTCGGTGTCTGCCTTTGTCGTCGCCGAAGGCTGTGACTGGCTGATCTACAGCTACGCAGGCGGCAGCTTTGAAAAGCGCCTGGTCTTCAGCAATCTGGTCTCAACTCCGCTCGACTCGATGGTCTTCGTTCTGCTTGCCTTCGGGCCGGCCTGGCCGGTCATCTGGGGGCAGGCACTGATTAAGATGATCAGCAGCCTGGTGGTGCTGCCGCTTTTGAAATGCGGGAAAATCAGAGGGTTCCGGACGACCGTTCCGAGCGGTCAGATTTAAAAGCGTATTGAGCGAAACAGCCGTTGGCCCGGAACTATGTCAAACTCCGGGAGCGGCACCGGTCCAGCGCTGTCCCCTCTCAAGATCTCAAGCTGATAATGACCGGCTTTGAGCGGAATACGCAGCAGAGTCAGACGCCCTGGCAGGGTCTGCCAGCTGCGGGTATCGGCTTCTTCGAGCAGCATCAGCCCCAGCCGGACGGCAAGTTCTGCGCCGCCACCATTTTTGTCGCCGACCGACTGGGCCAGAGCCTCCTTGCCGGCGACCCGGGCGGTTTCTCTGACGATGATCTGCACTTTGCGCTGTTCGAGCGCATCCTTGGCGACCTGAGCCATGTCGGTGGAAAGAGCCGCCAATGGCGTCAAGCCAGAAGGTATGAAGGTCAGAGACGGCAGGCGGGTTGCCCTGTTTTCATAGTAGGGGAACGAGATACGGGTCAACGTCGGCAAAATGATGTTGCCCGGCTTTTTGACCGGAATCCTGCCATTGGCGACAAACATTACCAGCTCTGCCTCCCCCTGCTGCTGATCCGCTGGCAGGTAGGATCTATATGCCTCAACCTCATCCGGCATACCGATGCGTGCCGCCAGTCGTACCAGATCGGCCGCCACCGGCGCCGGCCCCAGATCCTTCGCCAGCTGTTTATAGACCAGAAAGGCGTCGTTTTCTTCCCCCAGCTGGGCATAGCAGAGGGCCATCAGGGCGCGGGTGAAATAATCTTTCTTCAGGGCGTCGGGATACTGTTCCAGCCGTTTGAGGGCCTGCCTGGCCTCAACCAGAGCATCGTCGAACTGTCCAAGCAGCAGGAAATCCATCATCAGGTAGCTATGGACCCAGAGACGCTCGCTGTATTCCCCTTTATAACGGGTCATCCAGTCGTTGATCACCAGAGATCCGGCCTGCTCGGTCAGACTGATGGTTTCAAACTGATCGATCAGACCGGCCGCAGCCAGCAGGCTGTCGATGCTCCCCCGGTAGTCGCCAAGCTGATGAAGGACAACCCCCTTCTCCAGCAGGAAGAGCAGGGCGTTGCGACCGCCGAGGCTGTCGCCCTTGTCAAGCAGGTCAAGAGCCTGCTGCGGCTGCCCCTGGTAATAGAGCGCGCTGGCTTTTTCCAGGCGCCCGGCACAGCCACTGAGCAGTATGAGTGTCAGCAGGACAAGTGATCCCGCAGCGTAAAACGACAACGGTCTGCGGCTGCGGGTCAGGATCGATGTCTTCACTTAGCGGATCACCAGCCAATAAATGGTTTGGAGGCCTCGCGGATGACTTCAGCGCTGTCAGCCCACTCGATCAGACCCGACTCGAGGTCGGTCAGCTCCAGGTTGAGACTGTAGTACATCAGGGTTTTCTTTTTTAAACGGAACTGCTTGGGTTGATCCTTCTCGATCGAGCGCAGGGTACCGGTCAGCATGTACTTCGCCCCGATCTGGCGCGCTTTGGCGATGCGCGTCTCGGCTGCGACGTTACCGCCGTACTGGTAGTTCAGTTCCTTCTCGATATTGGCGCGCTGGGTCTCGTTGACAAAGCGCACCCTGCCGCTCTGAATCAGCTCCATACGGATATCATCGCTGATCGCCGAGGTCGAGATGTGCTCGCTGGTGCGGTTGGCGATGCCGTAAACGATCAGCACCGGCCGGTCGGGGGCACGATCGAGAGGGTACTTCGAAAGCAGCGATTTAACCATGTAAGCGACGATCGCCTTCTTGTCAGAAAAATGATACCCCTCGTCGTAGATGACCTTTTCGTCCGGAGCCACCTCGCGTGTTGTGACCCGTCCGGTACAACCGCTCGTAACGATGACCAACGCGGCCAGAGAGGACATCAGTATGATTCGACCTGTTTTCATTTACGCTCTCCTTTCCGGGGTTTTGAAGCTTTTCATGCATTAGCTTTATCATAAACCAATAGCGTATCAATTGGCAGTAAGGATCCTGTCACCCTGCAAAATTCACAAGGATACCAGTTCAGGAAAAGCTTTTTGAACCTGGGTGACAATCTTCGCCGCCTCATCATCGGTATAAGGCACCGCCGGCCCATGCCCCCAGACCGGACCGGGCCAAGCCGGATCGCCTTCACTACGACAGACATGGTGCAGATGAAGCTGGCGGACAATATTCCCCAGTGCACCAAGATTCAGTTTAGTATAGCTGAAATTCTCCTCCAGCCAGAGCGACAATCCCTGAGATTCTGCCCAGAGCTGAGAACGGTCTTCTTCACTTAAGTGGTGGATCTCCGTCACCCCTCCGCGCCGTGGCACCAGAATGAACCATAGGTAGGTCTTGGTGTTCATAAGCAACAGCTTGCACAGTTTCAAGGAACCACAGTCAATCGTGTCCTTATTGAGTCGTTCATCAAGGCTAAACATCTGAATCTCCACATTCATATAAGTATCTAAATGTTCATATGAGCAATATCAAAGTTGACAAAATCCATAGGTATATTGTCGACTGTACACAATTTTTTTCGTCTGTCTACTTGACAATACAACAGCTATATTCTAAAGAGAATAGCGTTTTATCCTGCTATTTAATCTGAATTCCCACCCCTCAGCGAGAGAAGGAGCAGCCTGTGAGTCAGGTCCTGTTAGCAAAAAGCAATATGCCTGCGCTGGTTGAATTTCTGGCCGCCAGACAGAAAGTGGTCGCTCCTGTCAAAGTCGACAAAGACCATTACAAGTTCGAAGAAGTCACAACATTTGAAGAGATGTCGCTCGACTACATCCCGACGATCCTGCCGCCCAAGAAATATTATATGCCACAGCATGAAACGCTGCTGACATACGATACCTCCAACGGGCAGAGTATGGAAGCGGTCGTCGAGGTGGAGGACCTGATCCTGTTCGGCGTCCACACCTGCGACCTGGCCGGCACCCAGTGCCTCAACGTCGTTTTTTCCGACCGACCACGCGACATCCACTACCTGATCAGGAAAACCCATTTTACCCTGATCGGACTCGAGTGCACAGATTATTGTGACGAATATGCTAACTGCGCGATGATGCGCAACCACCTGCCCAAAGGCGGCTACGACGTCTTTTTGAGCGACATCGGCGACTATTACTACGTCGACGTCAGCACCGACAAGGGGGACCAGATCGTCGCCCAATCGGAGCTCTTCGTGCCGGTAACGGCCGAAGCGGAAAAAGCGCTGAATGAGATGCGCGAGCGAAAAAAGAAGACCTTCAAGAGCGAGGTACCGATCCGCTACCAGGATATTCCGCGCCTCTTTGAAGAGACCTTTGAAAGCGACGTATGGCATCAACTTGGCGACCGCTGCGTCTCCTGCGGCAACTGCACCAACGTCTGCCCGACCTGTTACTGCTTCGACGTGATCGACGAGCCGGAACTCGACGCAACCAAAGGGCGCCGCTACCGGGTCTGGGATTCCTGTCAGAATGAGGATTTTGCCAAGATCGCCGGCGGTGAGAGTTTCCGCGAACACCGTTATGACCGTAAACGTCACCGTTTCAACCGTAAGTTTCGTTACCCGATGGAACGCTACAACCGGGTGTTCTGTGTCGGCTGCGGCCGCTGCAGCCGCAGCTGCATGGCCAAAATCAACCTGAAAGAAACCATCAACGCGTTGATCGAGGAGCGAGGCTGATATGGAACGCATTCACATTCATCACTCTGGCTATGAAATCAAACAGGGCCGGATTGCAGAAATCAAGGAATTAACTCCCCAGGAAAAACTGTTTCGGATTGTCCTGCCGCATGGCGAAATTCTCGATCAGGATCCCGGCCAGTTTGTCGAGGTCTCGCTGTTTGGCGTCGGTGAGGCACCAATCTCGGTCTGTTCGTCACCGACCCAGTTCGAAGACTTCGAACTCTGCGTGCGCAAGACCGGGCGCTTCACTGAAGCGCTGCACCAACTTAAAGTCGGTGACGAAATCGGTATCCGCGGACCGTTCGGGGTCGGTTTTCCGATCGTTCCGCTCGAAGGGAACGACGTGTTGCTGATCGCCGGTGGGCTGGGGATCGCCCCCTTGCGTTCGCTGATCAAGTTCATCATCGACAACCGCCGGATGTTCGGCAAGGTCAGCATCCTGCTTGGCTGCCGTGACCCGCAAAGCATGCTCTTCGCCGATGAACTCGACGACTGGGCCAAACGGATCGACCTGCAGTTTCTCTGCTCCATCGATAAAGCAGCACCAGAATGGGGCGGCCATGTCGGCTACATCAACCAGCTGATCCCGGGAGTCACCCTTGATCCGCTCAAAACCTTCGCCGTGGCCTGTGGACCACCGGTCATGTATCGCTCCGTTGTTGAAGAGCTGCTGAAAAAAGGCTTCACCGATGACCGCATCTACCTGTCACTGGAACGTCACATGAAGTGCGGCCTCGGCAAGTGCGGCCACTGCCAGATCCATGACATCTACTGCTGTCAGGACGGTCCGGTGTTCAGCTACAGCAAACTCAAAACCATGAAAGGAGCGATCTGATGTCTCGTCCTAAAGTAGCATTTTTTGATCTCTCCTGTTGTGAAGGCTGCCAGCTGCAGATCGCCAATATGGGAGAACAGCTGATCGACATTCTCGGCCTGATCGATCTGGTCGAATTCCGCGAAGTCATGACCGAAAAGTGGGATGGTGACTACGATATCGCCTTCATCGAAGGCAGTGTCACCAACGATGAAGCAATCGAACGGGTCAAGGAAATCCGCCGCCGCGCCAAAAACGTTGTCGCCTACGGCAGCTGCGCGACCATCGGCGGCGTCAACGGCATGAAGAACCGTCGACCACTGGAAGAATCGAAACAGGAAGTCTACGGCGACAAAGGAGACTGGTACCCGGCGATCGAAACAAAACCGGTCCATGCCATCATCGATGTCGACTATTTCATCCATGGCTGCCCGGTCTACCCGGCCGAGGTGATCAAGGTCATCAAATCGGCCCTTGCCGGACTTCACTATCAGGTTCCTGATTACTCGGTCTGTGTCGAGTGCAAATTCAACGAAAACGTCTGTCGCTACGACTTGGGGGTCACCTGTTTAGGGCCGGTCACCAGAGCGGGCTGCAACTCCTGGTGCATCAACAACGGCAACGTCTGCTACGGCTGCCGTGGAATGCTGAGTAACCCAAATGTGCAGGGGACCGAGGAGATTCTCAAGGCCTACAAGATTGATCCGGAGCTGATCGCCAATAAGCTGATGATGTACAATGCTGCCATGGAGTCGAATGATGAGTAGGAACGTAGCTGTTAATGTAGAATTTCTGACCCGGGTCGAAGGGCACGGGCACATCGTCGTCGACGTGGCTGAAGGCAAGCTCAACAAGGCGGAACTGCAGATCGTCGAAGCACCCCGTTTTTTCGAGGCCATGCTCCAGGGACGCACCATTTTCGAGGCCCAGCACATCACCTCACGAATCTGCGGTATCTGTGCCTGCGGTCACTCGCTGGCCTCGATCCAGGCGGCTGAAGGGGCGATCGGCTTCACCCCGAGCAAGCAGACCATCGACTTTCGCAAGCTGTTGCTGCACATGGAGAATCTCGACAGCCATATCCTGCATGTCTATATGCTGGTCGCTCCTGACCTGCTCGGCGTCCAGAGTTTCATGGGCCTGATGAAGGACAACGCTGATGCAGTACGCCGTGCCCTGCGCATGAAGAAGACCTGCAACGATATCTGCGATCTGTTGGTCGGCCGTCACGTCCATCCGATCACCTGCGTTGTCGGTGGTTTCACCAAGCTGCCGAAGAAAAAAGAGCTGGAAAGCATGAAGTCGATGCTGGAGGCGATTATTGATGATCTGACCCCGACCGTCGAGTTGATCTCGGCCTTGAGCTTCCCCGACTTCACCCGCGAGACCGAGTACGTCGGTCTGGTCAGCGACGACGATGAATATCCGCTGCTGATGGGAGATGTCGGTTCCACTGACGGGGTACGCAAGGTCAAGGAAGAGTACGCTTCGATCACCAACGAATTCCTGGTGCAACACTCATCCGCCAAGCACGCCAAACTGAGCCGTTCGTCCTACGCTGTCGGTGCTCTTGCCCGTTTCAACCTGAATTCGCAGAAGCTCAACCCGCTGGCCAAGAGCGTTGCGGACAAGCTTGGCCTCAAGGCTCCTTGTTACAATCCGTTCCTCAACTCAGCCGCCCAGGTCGTTGAATGCGCCCACTGCGCCGCTGAAGCACTGGATATCGTCAACAGCTACCTTGCGAGCGGGGTCGATCAGAGTGAAGCTGTCATCGTTGGCATCAACGAAAACCGCAACATTCCGGTTCAGGCCGGAACCGGAGTCGGTGCCGTTGAGGTTCCACGCGGCATCCTCTTCCACGAGTACCAGGTCAACGAACAGGGCATCATCGAGAAAGCCAACTGCGTCATTCCGACCGGCCAGAACCTTCAGAACATCGAGGATGACATGCACAAGCTGGTTCCGGAAATCCTCGATCGCACAGACGAGGAGATAACTCTGGGCCTGGAGATGTTGGTCCGCGCCTACGACCCCTGCATCTCCTGTTCGACCCACTTCCTCGAGGTCGACTTTGTCGGTCGCTGAAACACTGCACGCACTCATAGGTGAAAGGCTGGCGAAAACCCTGCTGATCACCATGGGCAACAGCCTGCGCTCCGATGACGGCGTCGGCTCCTATATCGCTGAACGACTGCAGGGGCTAGACGGAATTCTGGTGGAGGATGCAGGCAACCGCCCGGAACGCTCGATAGACTGGGTAGAGGAATATCAGCCCGAACTGGTTATTTTTATCGATGCCGCCGATTTCGGCGGCATCCCGGGCGAACTTAAGCTGATCGATGCCAGCGCTCTGGCCAAACGCAGTCTCAGCTCCCATCGCCTGCCGATGGAGCCGCTGATCGCCTGGATCGAGCAGGAGAGCGCTGCAAAGTGCGGTTGTCTGGGGATCCAGGCTGCGTCGCTCGATCTCGGGGAGCAGATTTCTCCGGCCGTTATCGATACAGCAAAACAGATAATTTCCTGGTTACAACAACAGATCAAATAATGACAAAGCCGCCCGATTCGGGCGGCTTTATCATTTCAATCAATCAAAACTCCGCTCGCGGAGTTTTTCCGGTTCTGCCCATTAGGGGAGCAAAGCTCATCGTCGGGCGCGAGACCTCGCGACTTTGGTTTTCTTGTCTTCTTGTAACGTTAAAACCAGAACCGCCGGTTCTCGCACCGGCAAGCGACACACTTTTCTTTGTGCGCAAAGTAAAGTGTGCAAAAGAAACGCTACGGTCAACGGCACCGTTAGCAAACAGTTTGCCGTTTCTCCGTAACTTTGGAGCTGCCCTACTCTTCGCGCTCAAACGTGACGCTACGCGTCCCGAATTCGCGGAATCGCACAGCCGGTTCCCCGGCTTGATACTTGAAACAAACCCGTCTTTGGCAGGTCGTATCGTCTCTAAAATTTCTTCAGCAACCAGCAGTTATGAATCTTCGGGTTGCGCTCAAAATCGAGCGGAATCGTCAGGGCGGTGATCTCTTCGATTTCGAAATCGCGCAGGGCTTCCGTATCCATACTGAACTTACGCAGGTTGTTGGAGAACACCAGAATTCCTTCATCGCTCAGCAGCTTTCCGACCTTCAGCAGCAGAGCGACATGATCGCGCTGAATATCGAAGGTCCCCTCCATCCCCTTGGAATTGGAAAAGGTCGGCGGATCGAGGAAGATCAGGTCATATTCCCCCTTGGCCTGATCGAGCCAGGCCAGGCAGTCAGCCTGAATCAGCTCCTGACGCTTGGGATCGAAACCATTGAGGGCGATGTTCTTCTGCGCCCACTCCAGGTAGGTGCGCGACATATCAACCGTCGTCGTTGCCACAGCCCCCCCTTTGAGGGCATGGACCGTCGCTGCGCCGGTGTAGGCGAAGAGATTAAGAAAACGCGTCCCTTGCGCCAGCGACTGAATCTTCTGTCGGGTCAGGCGGTGATCGAGAAACAGACCGGTATCGAGATAGTCGGTCAAATTGACCAGAAAGCTGCAGTTGCCTTCCTGAACCTCCTTGAACACACCGCGCTGCGCCTGTTTTTCGTACTGCTGACTCCCTTTCTGTTTCTGGCGAACCTTCTGGTGGATCTTGTCCGGCGCAATCTCCAGCACCTGTGGCAGGGCTCCGACAACATCGCGATAACGCTGTGCGGCCTTCTGCTCATCGACCGACTTGGGTGCACGGTACTCCTGCAGATGCACCTCATCGCCGTAGATATCGACAGCCACGGCATACTCTGGAAGATCAGCGTCATACAGCCGGTAGCAGTCGATCCCTTCCTTTTTCGCCCACTTGTTGAACTTCTTCAGGTTCTTGCGCAGACGGTTGGCAAACATCTCGGCCTCGGCCGACAACTTGACCTTGACGGCACGCCCGGCACCATCCTCTAGCGAACGCCAGTGATTGTTCTCATCGATGGAAAACTGCAGCAGCTGGCATTTGAGCGCACCGTTGTAGAGGGTGTTGATCTTCTCCGCACGCAAGCCGATGGCGCGTCCCAACTGAGGATTGGAGGTGATCACTGCCGCCTTCCAGCCCTGACAATGACGGGTCATTTTTTCGCCGAGCAGGTTATAGAGAGCAGGTAGATCATCGTCCTGCCCCAGCCGCTCACCGTAGGGCGGGTTGGCGACCAGCAGGCCGGTCCTGGCATCAGCTGGCGCGGTCAGCTCACGCACTGTGCGTTTTTCAAAGTGAACAATCTTATCAAGCCCCGCATTCCTGGCGTGCTGCCAGGCTGCCTTGATCGCCCTACTGTCGCTGTCAAACCCTTGAATCGATGCCAGCCGCCGCTGCAGCCCCTGCTGCAGACGCTCTTCGGCCTCGGAAACCAGCGTCAGCCAGATGGCTGGCTGGTGCTTACGCCAACCGAGGAAGCCGTAATAAGGGCGGTTGAGCCCTGGAGCACAGTCGCAGGCGATCAGCGCCGCTTCGAGCACCAGGGTGCCGGAACCGCACATCGGATCGATCAGCGCGCCACCTGCCGCAGAGATTTCCGGCCAGCCACCACGAATCAGGATTGCTGCAGCAAGGTTTTCCTTGAGCGGCGCATGGACACCGTCGATCCGGTAGCTGCGCATGTGCAGACTCTGACCGGACAGATCGACGGAAAGAATCGCCTGATCTTTGTAGACATGCAGATTGACACGCAGATCGGGACGCTCGGTATCGACGTTCGGCCGCACGCCGTGACGGCTGCGGAATTGATCGACGATAGCATCTTTGACTTTCAGGGCAGCAAACTTCGAGTGATTGAGCTTCGATGAAGAGAGGGTGCAATCGACGGAAAAACTGCCGTCCGCTGCGAGATGCTCCTGCCAGTCAAGCTTCAACGCTTCACGGTAAAGCTGCTCAGGATCAGTCGCCGGAAAGCTGACCAGAGGCAAGAGAATCCGACTTGCCAGCCGTGACCAGAGACAGCCCCGGTAAGCGGTTTCAAGCGTTCCGGAAAAAGCGACACCGGCACGCTCCTGCTTCACGTCTTTGGCCCCGAGCCGGGTCAGTTCATCGACCAACAGTGGTTCCAGCCCCAAAGCCGCAGTTGCAAAAAATTGTTGTTCTTCCATCGTGGATGCTTTCACAAAAGTATTAAAGGATGGCCTGGCAAAAACACCGAGCTTTTGCAGAGCCACCAGGTATCAGCGGACAAACGTAAAACGGGGACGGCAGTCACCGTCCCCAGAAGGTCAATTCACTGTAGTCGAAGGAGTCTCTGGTGCTAAATCTTCACGACCTGGAGAGCCTTCTCCAGCTGGGTGTTGGCCTGGTTGATAGCCGCCTCACCGGCCAGAACGGCCACAGCCCCCGGGTTGCCCTGCAGATATTTTGCAGCAACCTCTTTGAGTTTCTCCGCATCGACGGCCAGCAACTGCTGGCGCATGCGGTTACGCATATCGTTGCTCAGCCCTTGACGGATACTGGCGAACTCATGAGCACCAGCTCCGGACGGGGAGAGCGGCTTATCCAGATCGCTGAAAACAGCCAGCACCGCTTCCTTGATCGACTCGGCAGGAAACTCTCCGGCGACAGCCCAGGCGATCGCCTGGTCGTAGACCTCGAGGGTCCTCTTCAGGTGCGGATCACGATAGGAAAGCATACTGAACTGCCCGGCTTCGGCGCTGTAGCTGGCCATGCCACCATAGGCTCCACCCTTCTCGCGAATCTCCCGGTGCAGGAACTCGGCCCGCAGCAGTTTGGAGAGCACCGTCAGAGCGGCGCTATCCTGATGAGCATAGGGGATGGTCCGGAACACCCTGGTCACATAGCTGACCGGCAGCGACCAGACCAGGCCCTTGCGCGCAGGGGCTTCATGGCCGGCCTCGATGGCCAGATGCTGGCCGGGTTGGCCCTCGGGCAGACCGGACAGCAGGTTATTGAGCGGAACCTCGAAATGGTTGAAGAATTTCTCTTCCACAGTCACCGCAGTCTTGAGCTGCGCCCGGGTGAAGATCTTGGTGGCCAGGCTTTCAAGAATGGCGATCAGACCGTCAAGTTCCGCCGTCTGTTTGCCGGCCCATTCACGGATCAAGGTCAGCTGAGCCAGGCCGCTCCATTCCTCTCGCAGCCGTCCCACCGCCGACAGGCTGGCAGCCGCGCTGCGGGCCGCGTAGGTATGCCCGGACTGAGGGACACTGTTTTCCAGAGAGACCTTGATCTGGTTGAGAACGGTACTGATCCGCTGCCGGTCGGAGAAATCGGGACGGATCAGAAAATCGCTGATCAGGTCAAGCAGTGCCTGACCATTGCGCACCAGGGCCTTGCCCTTGAGTTCAAAACTGACGCTGAAACGCTCCAGGTCTTCCGGGTTGTCAAGGATCGAGGTCCGGGCGAAAATCCCTCCGGTCGTAGCTTCCATCGCCTCGGCCATTTCCAGGTAACTGCGCCCACCGGCACCCAGCTGGGTCAACAAGCTGCTGAGCAGAGGCAGGCTCCTCAGCTCTTCCTCACTCAAGGCTGGCAGGCCGAAATTCAGGGCGACGCTGACAATACCATTGCTCGGCTGGTCGAACCAGTACTGGACCACCCCAGTTCCCTCGCTCTGACGGACGGGAACCTCATGCTCCCTGGCAGGGATATCACTCAGTTCCAGGGTTGGCAGACAGGACAGATCCTCAGGCCCTTCCTGGGCGTTTTTGAGGCTGATGGCCCGCTCGACCAGCGCCTGCTTCTCCTCGGCCGACAATGCGGCATTGATCTTGTCAAGCCGAGCACGAACTTCGGCATCCTGACGCGGACCCAGTTCGGTATCCGGCTTGAGCAGCAGTGTCACCCGGTGCGGATTTCCCAGCAGGTGGCTGCGAATCAGTTCACCGAAAAAGTTTCCGCCTTTCAGCTCCTCACGCAGCAGCTTGAGATTTTCATCGAAGTCGAGAGCCTCCAGGGGATCTCCGCCATGGATCCAGGGGCCGATCAGACGCATCAGCAACAGCAACGAATAGGGGTAACTGTCACCGGTCACTTCCCGGTTAGCAAACTCGAGGCGATGGAGAACCCCCTCGATCCGTTCGTTACTGAACCCTTCTGCCGCGATCTTCTCCAGGGTTTCGATGATCAGGGTTTCGATCTTATCTGAGTTTTGCGGGTCGGTCCCCTGCATTCCGGCAGCAAAGAAGGTGGTCCGATTGTCGTCATGATAACCGACCCCCGGCGCCAGGTTGGCCCCCAGACCGGAATCGAGCAGCGCCTTGTACAACGGCGCAGCCGGGTTACCAAGCAGCAGGCTGGAGAGCACGGTCAGTGCCAGGCGCTCAAAGCTGTCGTTGATATCACTGCAGAGCCAGCCGACCTGCAGCATCGAACGTTTTTCCAGCGGTTCGCCAGCATCCAGCGGGTAACCTTCGGTGATTTTGAGAGGCTTGTCCAGACGCACTTCCGGCGGCACCTCGCTGTCCGGCTCGATCCTGTCAAAACGGCTCAAGACATTGGTGTCGACAACCTGCAGGATTTCATTCAGATCGAGATTCCCCGAGGTAAAAAAGTAGGAATTGCTTGGATGATAGTAACGGGCATGAAAATCGCGCAGCTGCTGCCAGGTCAGATCCGGAATATTCTCCGGTTCACCACCGGAATTGTGATGATAGGTGGTGGTCGGGAACAGGTACTTGTCCATCCGCCGTGACATCAGCGACGAAGGGTCGGACATGGCCCCCTTCATTTCGTTGTAGACGACCCCTTTGTATTCGAGCGGCGATTCAGGATTGTCCAGCTCGGCATATTCAAGACGGTGCCCTTCCTGGCTGAAATCACGTTCTGTCAGTTGGGGGAAGAACGCGGCATCGAGATAAATATCGAGCAAGTTAAGGAAGTCCTTGCGGTTCATACTGGAAAACGGATAAAGCGTCCAATCGCTGGCCGTCATCGCGTTCATAAAGCTGTTGAGGCTGCGCTTCAGCATGGAGAAGAACGGGTCACGCACCGGAAACTTCTCGGAGCCACAGAGCGCCGTATGTTCAAGAATATGGGCGACTCCGGTGGAATCTTCCGGCGGTGTTCTGAACCCGACGGCAAACAGGTGATTATCGTCGTCGCGGTAGAGGTGCATGAAGCGCGCACCGGTTCGCTCGTGAGTCAGGCGGATCATCCGGGCGTTGATACTCGGCAGCTCATCAACCCGATCAACCTTGAAGCCGTGAAAAACCTGCCCGGGAATAAAATCATCAATTGTCATAACAGTTCCTGAAGTCAAAGTGCTTGCGCATACCCAAATAATAAAGGCAGCCCGGCGATCAGCCTAAAGATCGACGACTTCCCTTTCGCTTCCCCTCATAATACAGTAAGCCCCGGCGCAACAGCAATTTTTCCAGCTCGACGGCGCAAAAAACCAAAAGCGACATCAGACCACAAAACAAGATTTCTGCAAACCCTAAAGACCGGGTATGAAAAATTTTCTGTAGAATCGGCAGGTAAACAACCCCCATCTGCAGCAGTATACTCCCAATGACGGTGTACAGCAGCGGCCGATTTGACATAATGCCCTGACTGAACAAAGATTCCTGTTCGGATCGGATCGCCAGCGCATTGAACAGCTGACTGCAACAGAGTACGGTAAAGACCATCGTCTGCCAATGCCAGCCAAGCAGGATGGCAATTTTCTGCGTCACCAGACAGCAGCCCCCCATCAGCAGCCCGATCCAGATGATCTGCTGCCAGAGCCCGCGGGCAAACAGCCCTTCATCCGGAGGATAGGGCGGTCTGCGCATGATCCCTTTTTCGCTCGGCTCGCTGGCCAGGGCCAGCCCCGGTGCGCCGTCAGTGATCAGGTTGATCCAGAGGATATGGATCGGCAGCAGCGGAATCGGCAGCCCTAGGAACGGGGCAAGAAAAATGGTCCAGATCTCACCGGCATTGCTCGACAGGGTATATCTGAAAAACTTGCGAATATTGTCGTAAATGGTCCGCCCCTCCTGCACCGCCCTGACGATGGTTGCAAAGTTGTCATCCAACAGGACCATCTCGGCCGCTTCCTTGGCGACATCGGTTCCGGTAATCCCCATGGCGATGCCGATCTCGGCCCGCTTCAGTGCAGGGGCATCATTGACGCCATCGCCGGTCATAGCCACAGCCTCCCCCCGCCGCTGCAGTGCGGAGACGATGTGCAATTTCTGTTCGGGAGCTACACGGGCATAGATCTGCACATCAGCGACCGCCGCGAAAAGTTCATCATCGGACATGAGCTCCAGCTCTCGGCCGGTCAGGACCCGCCCCTCTTCAACAGCCAGTCCAATGCGCGATGCGATGGCCCGTGCCGTCACCGGATGGTCCCCGGTAATCATGATCGGCCGGATCCCCGCCTCGCGGCACTGGCGCACGGCACGCGCTGATTCATCGCGCGGAGGATCGAGAGCCCCGCTCAAACCGAGAAAGGTCAGATCCCTTTCCAGCTCGTCCGCATCGAGCGAACCCGGCAGACGTTTGAGTGGTTTCCAGGCAAAAGCCAACACCCGCAATCCGCTTGCAGCCAGCGTCCCGGTCGCTTCAGCAACCGCATCCAGAGGAATGCTGGCACAGCGCGGTGAAATCGCCTCAAAACTCCCTTTACAGAGCAACATGAGCGACCCGTCCTCACGGCGATGCACGGTCGACATCATCTGTCGCTCAGAGCTGAAGGGGATCTCGCCGATACGCGGATTGTCGCGCTTCATACGCAACGGATCAAAACCAAGGTGCTGGACATGCTCATAAAGAGCGACCTCGGTCGGATCGCCGACCAGCAGCCCCGCGGCATCGATATGGATGTCGTTATTCAGCGCCAGAGCCAGCAAAAGTGGATCGCTTATGGCCACACCGGCTTCGCGGACGGGCTGAAGATCAGCGTCGAGCCACTGCTCCACCGACATGCGATTCTGAGTCAGGGTTCCGGTCTTGTCGCTGCAGATACAGGTGATTGAACCGAGGGTTTCAACTGCAGGAAGACGCCGGACCAGGCTCATCTGGCGCACCATGCGCCGGGCACCGAAGGCGAGGGAAATAGTCACAACCGCTGGCAAGGCTTCCGGCACCGCTGCGACGGCCAGGCTGACAGCAGTCAGGAACATCAGCAGCAAATCCTCGCCACGCAGAATCCCGGCGACAAATACGATTAGACAGATCACAATGGTTGCCAGGGCCAGATTGCGGCCGACTTTCTCCAACCGGATCTGCAACGGCGTCTTCTGCTTTTCCGTTGTATCGAGCAGATGCGCCACCCGCCCCATCTCCGTCGCCATGCCCGTGGCAGTGACAATCCCGCAACCGCGCCCGAAGGTCACCTGGGTGCCCCGAAAGGCCATATTGATGCGATCCCCCAGGGGCAGATCCTCGTTGCCAAGGGTGAGCGTCTGCTTATCGATGGCGAGCGACTCTCCGGTCAATGCGGCTTCATTCAGCTTCAGGGTGTGGGCTTCCAGCAAGCGAATATCGGCAGCGACTATAGTGCCCGCCTCCAGTTCGACCAGATCTCCGGGAACCAGCTCATCGGCAGGAAGCTGTCTGTAACTACCGTCACGAAAGACGTGAACATAGGGTGCCGACAGTTTCTGCAACGAAGCCAGGGCTTGCTCGGCCCGATAGTCCTGAACCAGTCCGATGACACTGTTAAGAATGACAATGATCAGGATCACCAGACTGTCCTGCCACTCGCCGATGGCCAGAGACACTACTGCAGCGCCAAGCAACAGGATGATCATCGGGTTGCGATACTGATCGACAAGCATTCCGGCCAGTGACCGCCGCTTTCCTTCGCGCAAGCGGTTTGGACCGTACTGTTTCAGTCGTTTGTCCGCATCAGCTGTCGACAGCCCCAGCGAAGAGCTCTCCAATTCCGTCAGCAAGTCAGGGATTTCACGGCAAAAAGCATCTGCTATCGCCCCGTTTTTCATAGATTCCCTTTCCGATAGCTACACAGTTTAAGAGTATCAAATAAGGCTTCCGAAAAAAGAAAATGCAAAAATTTAAAAAAAAAGGTTGTATTTATAAATTCACAGTGATACTTCTATGCGCCGTCGGAGCGTAGCGCAGTCTGGTAGCGCGCCTGCTTTGGGAGCAGGATGTCGGAGGTTCGAATCCTCTCGCTCCGACCAATTAAAAAAATAACGCTGGCCATTTGGTCGGCGTTTTTTTTTACCTTTCCGGTGAAAATCCGGACGGCATTAGCACCGAGAGTCTTCCCCCACCACATCCGCAAGAGACTCATCTTCAGCCATAAGAAAGTTCCGGTCCCCAAGGTTCATCCGGGACGGTTCCGGGCAAGCTTCAGAGTTGAGTTCATCGACCAGCGCAAAGAAGCCCATCACAGGCACCAAGAGATTCATGACAAGCAACAGGACGAGCATGCTTAGCAACACCCATATCAAAGAACTCATAGAAGGCTACACTGCCTATACTCTGAAAAATCAGCAGAGGATTGACGATAAGAAAGCTGAAGACGTTAACAGACAGGCCGAGCTTGAACTGATCAGGCACGAGATTGAGACAGGTAGTTACATCACCGTATCTCAGTTGCTTGATGAGTTTCTCGCTTCAGTCGATACACAACTGGATAAGGCATCCGCTCTGTATGATCAGTTGCTTCGGGTTGTCGCCTACGCCCATCTGAAGGTCGTACATAAGGGGGACAACGGCTAAGGAATTGGTTCTGGGCTGGGAGAAGCGATTCGGGGGAGGGAGGAAATCAAACCTAAGGAATTTGTTTCATTTGGGCAAATGCTCAATCCCAAGCGAGTTAAATCTCAACAAGATCCGGTTGTATTTATCCTCAGAAAGCCATATTGATTAAGTACCTTACGACATAATATATGTTTTGAAAAATTATCATGGCGGCCAAGACCACACCTAAAGAAATTGACGCAAAAGTGGCGTTCAGTATTTTCTTATTTCTAGTTTGAGATATATGAATAACAAAATGGTAGGCACTTTTAAAGGCATCGTCTTTTCTTGATTCTTCTATTTTAAGCTCTGGATCCATTAAATATGTTATATTATCTATTTCATCCTTGTCTCTCTTAGGAATAAGTTTATATCTACCCTTATCAATATAATACCTAACCATATCAGAAGTATTTTTATTTTTGATATCTTTACTCATCCCCATGACAAATTCATTATATAAAAATGAAGGAGTTTCACCAGATTCTTTAAATACTTTAAAAGTGCCATAATATTTAATAATTTTAGGACAAAATAAAGTATAGCTTAGCTTTCCAATTGAGAAAAACAGCGCTGAGAAATAAAGAAGTATCCAATTAAAAGGGAGACTTAAATATACCCTAATATGCCCCCCACTCCCAAGAGGAATCGATTCTGGAACACATTGCATAAACTTGATAATTATTGGTAAAAAAACAAATACAACATAAGATGAATTTAAAATTTTCAACTTACCAATAGAGTTAATATTTCCCCAAGTAATCATTAAAATCTCACAAACAATTCTGTTTAAATATATTTATATCTTCTTGTATGTCATTATAAATATAATGATCCTTATCAACCATTAACAGATTTTCTGTAGCAACTCCCATCGCTTCATCAAATTTATTTTCTATATAAAAAATCCAAGAGCAAACCCGCTCATGTACAAATTTGTCATTTTTCGATTTGATCTCAACTTTTTTAAGATAACTATTAATTACTGATCTACCATCATTTCTATATGCTGATATAAGCGCCAAGTTCCAACAAGAAATGTTATATACTAAAACATTTTCTACAATTTTCCTATCATGGGAAAGAAGATCATGATTAATTGCGAGATTTATAAATGAGAAAATGTGGTTTTTACCTTGAGCTTTTCTGACTATTTTGCTCAGATCACTTTTGGGTGTATCAAGATCCCCCTCAATAAAATTAATATACGATAAGTTTACCTTAGCAAGAAGATAATTCGAACACATAACAAGATGCTTTCTTGCCCTATCTAAGGAATCTATATTAATCAAACAGAAAGAAAAATTATTAACGCTATCAACCTTAGTAAGAACTTGATTTCCATCCAACTTAACACCCAAACCGACTATCCTCTCAGCACTTAATACAGCTCGTTCAAAATCTCTTTCACGAGCCATTTGCTCAAGATGATCATATTCTTCATCAAACTCTGATTTAAAAATTATCAAAAATGGCCGCTGAGGGATCCAATAAATATAAATATCATTTATTCTCACCATATATTCATCCAAATATTCCAGGATGTTTTGAGGCGAATTCAAAACCGTTCTAATTTCAGGAATTTTACCATCAAAGTTCTTAACAGGAAACAAATTATAAACAAACTTTCTCTTTCCCTTTATGTTTAGATCTGAAATTACATAATAGTAACCGAGGAGTTCGAGTTTTTCAGCTATAAAAGATGGAAGAGACAGGTCATAAACATCAGATATTTCTTTAACATATTCGCTATCATCTGCAGTGCCCCCAAGATCTACAAGCTTATCTAAGTCTTCCTTGACGTTTCTTTTTGTGATTCTATCGTCACCATCTTGATCAAGAATACTTAAAAGGTTAGCTCCATTAGTTGAAAAAGAGACTGGAATACTATCATCTAAATTTGACAGCCCTATATTTTTTATTCTTTCTGCATATTTATATGAAAGAACTTGCTCGAAAGACAAACCACCGCTGGAGGTCAACTTTTCGGTTGTTAAATCTTCATAATAGTAAGCTGCATACAACTTATCAATTGGATCACCGATAAATTTATATTTAATTTGTGAAAGTTCACTTATAGACTTACCATGCAGCTCATCTACCGAAGACACCGAAGGAGAAAAATCGAAAAGCTTAAAATCAAAAAGACCAGAAAATGCCTCAAGAAGAGAACTCTTTTCCCTCTCTTCATTATGTGGAGTTATTGCATCGAATGCAAGATTAAGGTGTATGGCTGCCTTAACGCTAAACCCTTCATATTTATATAATCTAGACAACAACATAAGCTGTTCTTTAGAAAAAGTTTCCAGAGACGACTTAATTATAGAACTTTTCTTCGAGATAGCAGAATAATAACTCATCACACTATCCATAACAGACCTATCTAGACATATCAGGCTTCTTGTTTTATCCTTCTTAAATTCATCAAACATTTTCTGACACAAAACACTAACATGAAGCGGATTCCCGCCACTCCTTGATACTATTTCGTCTATACTATGAGGATCGAACCATTTAAGAACCTCATACCTTCTATAACCTCTCGTCTTCTCAAGTGGCTTACAGATTAAATTAATAATTTCATTTTTATCAAGTGGCTTAAGGTCAACAATTCTAGATATCCTACAAAACTTCTCAAAATTCTTATCACTAGTAAATTTTGGAAGCCCTGCAGACACTACTGTTATATTAAAAAACTTCTCAGTTACCTGCCTAAGAAAATCCAATATTATTGTGCTTTTACACAATTCTTGAAACTCATCTATAATTATAGCTATGCCATTTATCTCCATACCCATATTAATCGTTATATCATCAACGATATTTTTCAAATCTAGTTCTAATGAATTAAATGAAAGAGGTACTTTCACACCTTTTACATAATTAGAATATTGAGTTGCAAATGATATTTTTCTATCTGAATATTTACTATCGTGATCATAACATCCTGATGTAAGTGAGTTCCAGATCTCTACCTGCTCTTCATTTATTATCTTACAATTTTTAAATGTATTATTTTTCAATAGAAAATCAAAAAAATCTTTAAAAAAATCGTACTCATTTAGTTCTATATTATCGTCAGTAGAAAGTTCAGTTTCGTATATAAAAAAGTTATTATCTTCTAATATCTGTTTATACGCTGATAGCAAACTAGATTTTCCAATAGATTTTTCACCCGTCACTAATGTGCTTGTCAGCTGAAGAGTTCTCGAATAATCATCAAGCATTGTATAAAGATTATTTTTTTCTGTTTCTCTTCCGATAAAGTCACTTGAATTCAAGCGGTGTCCTATGCGATATGGATTACTCATGTTTCGCACTGAATCAGGTATCATCACTACTCCTCCAATAAAGATCTCTAAAGTTTCATCCTACTCAAAATGTCAGTTTAACAAAGCATATTTAATTCTTAATTCCATACATTAAATAATTTTCGTTATTTATGAATTTTTAGTTTTTTATCATCACATCCACATTAGACACAATCTTTAAACACTCCATCTTCATTAACGACCCGACCACTCTGGTTGGGCTTTTTTATGTCCCCAGAAAGGAGAAACAAATATGATCACAATCCGCAACATCCCCGAAGCAACCGCCCTCATCGATGAACCCCTCACCTACCGCGAAGTCGGCAGCTACCTCCTCTACTGCCGGATGGAACTCCTCGAATACGAAGACGAGGAAGACGTCAACGAGCACGATTTCAACTTCACAGTTTTCCAGGACACCGAAGACCTCCGTATGCTCGACGAACTGGGACCACCCGAGGAGGTCGTCCAGATCAACCTCCTGATCGACGGTATGGTACAGACCATCTACCGCATTGTGTATGTCACCACCGTTGTCTTTGTTCCCGCCGAACTTTCCAATCAGATCACCTTCTAAGTTTCACCGAAAATCCATCTCGTAAAAATCTCATCGATCCCGGAATAAGACCGGACATTTCCAAGCATCACCCTCAAAGACTTGCCCTTGCTGGCACTCGTGTATCCGTCAGCAAAACTACTCATTTTGCGTCCACAAGAAAGGAGTCACCATGACATCACGCACCAAATTTCCGTTCACCAAGAAAGCTATTGAAGCCCTCCCCGCTCATGATCCAAACAGCCCATCCAGAGAAGCCGAATATAGTGATAGTGACTGCATCGGCCTAAAGCTGCGAGTCAGCAAGAATGGCCGAAGGTTCTTTCAGCATCGATACAGCTTCCTCGGTCGAAAGCGTTGCCTGACCATAGGGGAGTACCCGCATGTCAGTGTTCAGGACGCCAGAAAGCGTGTCAGCGAACACAAAGGATTGTTGTCCAGGGATATCGACCCAGCAGCAGAACGAGAACAGAAGAGACAGGATATCGACCTGGAGACCTTCTGTCGGGACTTCTATGTGCCTCATGCAATGTCCCATAAGAAAACCTGGAAGAATGACGAGTACATGCTTAACCATCGGATCATTCCGGTCTTGGGCAAACTCCGGTTATCCACCATCACAACCAGAGACATATCCTCGTTCCATACCAAGGAGAAGGAACGCAATACGGCCACTACAGCCAATCATTACCTGCTGCTCCTGAAGCGTCTGTTCAATCTGGCGATCAAGTGGGGACTACTGGAGACCTCCCCCGCTTCCGGTCTGGAAAAGTTCAAGGAACCGCCTCACAGGGAACGGTACCTGACCAAGGATGAACTGCCTCGGTTCTTGAAGGCGCTAGAAGAAATGGAAGATCGGCTCTCTATGGCAGCGATCAAGCTGTTGCTGTTTACCGGATGCCGTAAAAGCGAGATCCTGTCCCTGAAATGGGATCAGGTCAAACTGGATGAAGGACGCATCTACCTACCGATCACCAAGAACGGTCAAAGCCGATCGGTTGTCCTGAACGGTAAGGCCAGAGAGGTTCTAGAATCATTGGTGTCAAACAGAGCTGATGATGACCGGAGAAAGAACAGCCCATACCTGTTTCCGTCCAGGGAAGGCGCTGAACGTGGCTACCTCAATGACCTGAGAAAACCGTTCCTGAACGTCTGTACTGCCGCCAGGATCGACAATCTGCGTATCCACGACCTGAGACATTCCTTTGCCTCATTTGCAGTCATGGCAGGTTCAAGTCTCTATGATGTCCAGAAGCTCCTCGGTCATACCGATGCCAAGATGACCCAGAGGTACGCTCACCTCTCTGACGACAGCCTGCAGAAGGCCAGCGAGACCGTTTCTGCAATGATCGATCAGGCGATCAACCAATGACACACAACTTATCATTCACCCCATAGGCTCGGTCTTCGGATCGGGCCTTTTCTTTTTCAGGAGAACACCATGCTTATATTCAAGCAGTCATACGACCTAAAGCAGCTCCCACCCGAGCACCCTTTCATCACCATCATTCGTGAACATTTCGAAAGAGCTGAACACCTCGAAGGCTACCTAATTCTGATTGAGGAGGGAGACACACATATCGACCTACCAGAACTAAAAGCATACCTGAAGGATATCCAGTGGGAGGGAGTGACCAAAAGGAACAGTTTCTATCAGGCCGTCTACCTGACCAACAACGAGTTCGCTCTTGAATTCATCATACCGGACGCCGATTGGCTGACACCAGAACTGAAGCAGTCCCTAGAAGCCCATACGCAAAATTGAGCATCTTATATAGAAAGGACCACGACCATGGCCTTACATGTCATCGGCAAAGAAATCATAGACACCAATATCAGCATCATTAAAGAAGCGACCTGCCCTTCCCTATCGGGGCGATCGACCCTGACCTATACCTTGGCCAGGACCGCTAAGGGCGAGATCCTCTTGAGGATCGATAAGAACAGCGGCACAGGCAAGTTCAATAATCATTGGGTGTACGGTAAAGACATTCATGCTGCCGTAGACAATCCAAACACACCATTAAACTGGGCTGCTCTTTATCCGCTATTCCAAGGGCAATCGATCAATACAGCAGGGTTCTTCATGGCGGTACTACTGAAGGAGGGCATCATCAAACAGGATAAAGAAGGATATCACCCCACCACCAAGAGGCTTCAAGCCCGCAACATCAGGAGGAAGCAATGATCGACATAACGACCCTGACGCCGATTGTTGTCGGCACCGGACTGAGCTTCTGCTTCAAGAGCACCAGACCCTTCGGCATCCTCGGGGTAGCGCTTCTGAGTTACTTCTACCCTATCCTGCTGCTGATCGGTGCGGCGGTGGCCGGACTAGGGTACCTCTACTGGAAGCGTCGACAACGGTAAAACCCTAAAAAGCTGAAATTCTGGAAAGCTGGAATTATGCCGAACTGCAGGTTCTCAGTTTTTCAGTTTTTCAGCGTTCCCACCTCTCCGCTTCTCTAATAAATCGCCACATAACATTATTTTTTCCTTAATATTTGGCCTCACCAGATGCTTTTGACGGTGAAAATTTAACTACTGAGCACACTTTCAAAGTGACATTTATTTTTTATCTTGAAAACACACTTTCGCCCAGTCTTTGAAAATTAACTTCTGAAAGTTCGCTCACAAGCTAATTTTCTCAACGAGCACACAAAACCTCTGTTTTAATTAAGATTTAGTGGATTTGACTATTTTTTTCAGAAGCGATAGTGAACCTCCTGTCTGCAGCAACAATCGGAAAATCAC
Source organism: Geopsychrobacteraceae bacterium (assembly GCA_963677215.1). GTDB lineage: Bacteria > Desulfobacterota > Desulfuromonadia > Desulfuromonadales > Geopsychrobacteraceae. The sequence goes on along the minus strand of OY781919.1, from coordinate 2,385,099 downwards.
CCGACCTACAAAAACTAATATTCATCGCTTGCAGACCGATAAATATTGCGCCAATTAGGAGGTATCCATGGCGGAAGAAAAAGACAATCATGATCAAAAAGCAAGAATGGCAGTAAGTTGGTTTGAAGCGGGACACCACGTCATCCCTATTATCAAGGGGACAAAGGTGCCCGCTGTCAAGCGTGACCCTTTTCTGGAAGGGCAAAGTAAGGAAACAATCGTTCAGCACTGGGATCGTTATCCAGACAATGACCTGGCAATCATTCTTTCTGAGGACATCATCATTCTTGATGCAGACAGTGAAAAGTCTCTTCAAGCGCTTGATTCGATTGAATTCGCGCACGGAATCACCTCAAACCTCATCGTTACAACAAAAAGAGGAGAGCATCGCTACTATCGACTGAAGCCTGGAGTCTACGCCCCATCAAGCACTCATGATTCCGAAAAGCATCCTGAGCGGATTGATGTCCTCGGCGCTAAACGACAGGTCATAGTGCCGCCTAGTACTGACAAAAGCTTCAAGAATTCTGGAATCAAGAATCCAGACGACCTCGTATGCGTCGATCAGGCGTTCGTCGATTCAGTTTTTTTGATCAACAGCCAAGAGGCCCCTCGGCGACCAGCCCCTCAAGAAGCAAGTCCATCAGAGAGACAACATCATGATGTCCCAATTTCGAAGCTTGAGACCCTGCTGGAACACCTTGACCCTGATTGTGGTTACGAAGACTGGACGAGGATCTGCATGGCGATTTATCACGAGACCACAGGGAGTGATGAGGGATTCGATCTATTTGATCAGTGGAGCAGCGAGTCAGACAAGTACCCTGGCATAAGTACGATCAAAAGCAAATGGCAGTCAATGCGTGAGAACGTTGAGAACCCGATTACGATCGGCACCCTCATCAACATGGCCAAGGATCAAGGTGTTGATATTTGCAACATCTTGGACCTTGAAGATTTCCCTATTTTTGAAACAAAGGTGATTGAACAGCAGAAAACAGAGGACACTGCAATCGCAACCCCAATCAACCCATTATTAAAACATTCTTTGACAGGTCAGTCAGAAGAACTGTCTAAAATATGCGAGCAGGAAAAGCCCATATTGGGAACAATCGCCCTGAGCGGCCAGATGTCCGTTTGGTACGCAGCCCCGAACACAGGCAAAACGCTACTGACACTGTCTTTATTAACTGAAAGCATCAGAACGAAAAAGATTAACCCGAGCAATGTTTATTACCTGAATATGGATGACACTCATAACGGTCTTGTCCAGAAGTTAAAACTTGCTGAAGAATACGGCTTTGAGATGCTTGCGCCGGGATATAGTGACTTTAAAGCCGAAGATTTTTTGATTTTGATCAATAAAATGGTATCCAACGGCTCAGCCCTCGGCACAGTCATCATTCTCGATACGTTAAAAAAGTTCGTTGACTTGATGAATAAGAAGGAAAGCAGCAAGTTCGCCGGGGCACTTCGGAACTTTGTCTTGCGCGGCGGTACGGTCATATCGCTGGCCCACACGAACAAAAACAAAGTTGACAATAAATCACGTTATGCCGGCACCAGTGATATTGTTGACGATTCCGACTGCGTCTATATTATTGACACGATATCAGAACAGTCAGAGTCTGGCCTTAAGGTTATTGAGTTTACAAATGAGAAGAGGCGGAGCAACGTGCCGGACAACATCGCGTACTGTTACGACAGCCAGAACTCAACCGACTATATCGAACGATTGCTATCCGTTGAACTGTACGACGGCGATAAACTTCCAGAACTGAAACGGGCCGAAGAAAAAAAGGCCGATTCAGAGATAATTGACGTGATCAAAGATCAGATTAAACAAGGCACTAACACGAAAATGGACCTTGCCGTTGAAGCAGGAAAGCAGGCTGGGATAAGCCGCAAGACCGCTATCAGCATCATTGAAAAATACACGGGTTCTGACCCTGAACAGCATATATGGACATACTCAGTGCGCGAACGAGGCAAGCATATCTTTTTCTTGCTGGACGGTGAAACGCCAGCCTGATCAGGTTTTCAGTTTTTTTAGTTTTTCAGATCGCTAGCCATTATATATAGAGCCCCCTTCGTCAGTCATCGAAATTGTCCGGCGAGGCGGGGCTCACCCTTTTCTCAAAGCCGCCGAAAAACCCCCAGGCTGCCGCCTCTGCCATGATCGTCACCGTTCCATCCCCTTACATATCGACGTCGCTCACAGAGGCAACATCGAGCAAACCTGAACTACCGTCGCCAACCGCACACGAACTACCCAACCGACCCCGCCCCTCGGCACCGAACTCGACCGACTCGCCACCAGACTGCCCACCTCTGCCACGATCGTCGCTGCGCCATGGCTACCCCCATCGCACCCATCCCCGCGTCGCTCTCAAGGGCAATCTCGGTCGAACCAATAACCAGTCCACGAAAAGTTCATAAAATTATAAATTTCATGGAAATTCTCAATAAAGGATTGATTTTCCTATATACTTCAATCGCAAAACAACCAGTTCATAACGATGCTAAATCCGATATCAGTTGTAAATCCAGCATAGAAAAAGAAATAAATTTTAGTGCGATCAAATCAAGTGCAAAAAAATAAAATTTGATATGGAGACGAGCATGAAGAGACTAAAGATAAAAGAAATGTATGATGGTATTTGTGACGATCTCAAGCTAATGAACGACGATATCCTTGACACGTACAATGGCATAACGATTGACTCACATGATACATTAATGAACCTCATGGAAAAATACAAAGGTGAAACACATACATTAAGATATATACGAGGAAATACTACTCATAGTGTAAAATTAACTGCTGGAAAACTTGGGATAATAGTTATTGAAGTACCATCACCTGCGGAAGTAAAAAGGAAAAAAGAAGAATTACAAAGAAAAGAGGAAGAATCAATAAGGATAAAGAAAGAATCACTTAAGAAAGAGGAAGACACCAGAAGAAAAAAAGAAGAAGAATTGCTAATTAGAAAAAACGAAGAATCTAAAAAAAATAAAGAAACAGAGTTTCCAAACAATTACGATAAATATAATTACCTAACAATTACAAACAACTGGAAAGCTATCTGCGAACTAAACGGAATAAATTTTGACTCATACGGCACAAAGAAAGAATTTAATGTTCTACCTGACTATCTTGAAGATGAAGAAGTAGTATTCGCAATTGCATCAGGTATTATGAGCCAAACTTCTACATCAAATTCTTTTGATTGGGGACCCAATACATGGTTAGTTGTATTAACAAGTGAAAGGTTTCTATTTCTCGACCATGCCTTAATGTCTACATCAGTTGACACACAAAGCGTAAGACACGACAATGTCCAAGCAGTATCTGCATCTCAAGGTATGATTTTTGGCAAGATCCAAATTGACCTCGGCTCAAGAGTTATCGTTATCGACAATTGCAAAAAGGAGGATGTAAAAGTAATTGCCGCCTTAGCAAATAAGTGGTACAGGAAAATTCAATTTGAAAACAAGAATAGTTTTGCAGGAAGTTCTCCTGAGTTCACATCACAAATGCAAGAAAGTATAAAACTTGCCAAAATACAAATTATGAATCAAAAAAAAATCATATCTCTACTTGAGCAATTAAATGAAAAAGTAATAAAAACTTGATTTTCAATTGTGTGCCTATTCACAAGGAACCATCTATAAGCACTGACGGAGAGATACTTTCTAGCGTTGTTACGCTTTGGGATAATGTGCGCTATGGCCCAATAGACATGTGCGCTAACGCCAAACACTATTCAGGAGACACAGGACAAACTCATGCGAAAAATTACTACGACACTTCTTATCTTACCGCTTCTTCTCATATTGATGTTTTCAGTCGCATCAGCAGAGAGCTTTAGCAAAGAACAGCTATTGGCAGTGGGTGGAAAAACATTAAACGGAAAAGTAACCAAGGTTGGTGTTTATAATTTCTTCATTCAAACATCAGAAGGTGAATTGGTTAATGTGCACACTGATAGCGGAGCAACTAAATTTGAACCGAAAGATGAACGCCTGATGGTTGGCGACACAATAAATGTCATCTACACCAGCCCGATAAGCGCTAGTAACTCAACTGACAAACTCATGGCTTGTTACATCGATTTCATAGAGAAAGTTCCTCGACAATTCCTTACCGATGAAATGGAATGCATCATTTCCTTCTCGCAGAGAAATGAAAAAGCTTGCTATCTTCCCAAATATGACAAACTAGTCAGCTTTGAAGGCAGGTGGCCAGGAAGAATGGATGATATCAGCAACCGTCCAACGGTCGGCTCCAAGGTCAAAATTAAACTCAAAGCAATTCCTGCGAGAATTGGCAACGGATATGTATATACACTAAAGTCTGCGTCCCCTATTTGATGACATCCTATTCGGAGCCTTCGGAGAGATACCTTCTGGCGTTGTTACGCTTTGGGAGCAGGATGTCGGAGGTTCGAATCCTCTCGCTCCGACCAATTTAAAGCAATAAAAACGGAGACTTGGAAGAAATTCTAGTCTCCGTTTTTTTGTTTAAAATTTAGGCAAACCGGTTAATTTGTCCGTTTCCTTGTCCACTTTTGGACAAAAATACGGACAAGCAGGCAGGTATCCCCCTCTATTCATTCATACAATCCCAGCGCAACATTCCCCCGCCCACTCCATCACCAACATTCTCAATCAATGATTGATTGACGAAGGCATGACTGTAAGCTAACTTAACCACTTGCTTATCATTTATTGTTCTGTTGTCAGAGGGATATTCAATCATGCCTCATTCAAAATCAAATAGACCCAGCTAAAGCCGCCAGAACCGCAAAAGGGTTCATCGGCTTTTTTTATTTCAGAAAGATTCAATTGATATGAACCAGCAAAACCTTGCCAATTTCATCTGGTCGGTTGCCGACCTGCTGCGTGGTGATTTTAAGCGCTCCAACTTCGGGCGTATCATCCTCCCCTTTACCCTGCTGCGTCGTCTGGAATGTGTTTTAGAGCCGACCCGTGAGGATGTTCTGAAGCGTTATGACGAGCTGAAGGACAGCAACCTTGACCTTGAGGCTATTCTGCCGAAGGTATCCGGCCACCGCTTCTACAATATCTCTCGTTACACCTTGGGAAATGTCGGGGAAACGGAAACACGCGCCAATCTGGAAGACTATATATCCAAGTTCAGCGCCAGCGCCCGTGAGTGTTTTGACTACTTCACTTTCAATAACTGGCTCGACCAGCTATCAGAGGTCAATCTGCTCTATATGGTCGTGCAGCGCTTTGCCTCTATCGACCTGCACCCGAATGTCATTTCCAACCATGAAATGGGCCTGATATTCGAAGAGTTGATTCGCCGCTTTGCTGAGAGCGCCAACGATACCGCAGGGGAATACTTTACCCCGCGTGATGTTGTCCGCCTGGGCACATCCCTTGTCTTCGCCCCAGACCATGAAGTTCTGACCGGTGAAGGGGTTATCCGCACCATTTACGACCCTTGTTGTGGTACGGGCGGCTTCCTTGCCTCTGGTATTGAGCAGGTTCTTGAGTGGAACGAGAACGCCCGTATCGTCCCTTATGGACAGGAATTGAACCCGGAATCTTATGCCATTGCCATGGCCGATATGCTGGTTAAGGGTTACGACCCGAAGAATATCAAGTTCGGCAATACATTAAGTGATGACCAGCTACAGGGAGAACGCTTTAACTACTGCTTGGCCAATCCTCCCTTTGGTGTTGACTGGAAGAAGGTTCAGAAAGACGTCAACAACGAGCATAAAATCAAAGGGCATGATGGCCGTTTCGGTCCCGGCTTGCCGCGTGTCTCTGACGGTTCGCTGCTATTCCTTATGCACCTTCTGTCTAAACGCCGCCCGAACGATACCGGCACCCGCATTGGTATTGTCCTAAACGGCTCTCCCCTCTTTACTGGCGGGGCTGGTTCCGGTGAATCTGAAATACGCCGCTGGATACTTGAAAACGACTGGCTGGAAGCAATTATCGCCCTGCCGACCGATATGTTCTACAACACCGGCATTGCCACCTATATCTGGGTTCTGTCCAATCGCAAGGAAGCCAAGCGCAAAGGCAAGGTTCAGCTTATCAACGCTACCGAAATGTGGACGTCGATGCGCAAGAGCCTTGGCAGCAAACGCCGCTACATGACTGACAAGCAGATTGACGAAATCTGCCAGCAGTACGACGCCTTTGAAGACACAGAAACCAGCAAGGTCTTTGAATCCCTTGCATTCGGTTATCGCCGCATCACCGTTGAGCGCCCTCTTCAACTGGCTTTTTATCCCCATGACGAGCTACGCCTTGAAGCAATGAAGGCCGATAAAGGCTGGGATAAGTTTGATGCGGTACGGCAGCAGGAGATTCTGGACGCTCTCAGACAGGTTCAGGACAAATACCTGTCCCGCACCAAGTTCTTTAAAGCTGTCAGCGATGCCCTTGACGTCAACCTGACCACACCGGAAAAGAAACTGCTCCAGAAACATCTTGGCGAGCATGACCCGGATGCCGAATATTGTAAAACAAAAGGAGCTTTCGAACCGAATCCCGACCTGCGCGACAATGAGAATGTGCCCTTGTCTGAAGCCGTAGATGATTACGTTGCCCGCGAAGTTACCCCGCACGTTCCAGACGCATGGATTGATGAAAGTAAACGGGACGACAAGGATGGAGAAATTGGTATCGTCGGCTACGAAATCAACTTCAACCGCTACTTCTATAAGTATGTACCTCCACGCCCATTGGATGAGATTGACGCAGAGCTGAAACAGGTTGAACAGGAGATTATGGCGCTATTGGGAGAAGTGACCGAATGAGTCACTATAAACCATATTCAAGCTATAAGGACTCAGGAGTTGAATGGCTTGGTCATATACCAGAACACTGGGAAGTCAAGCGCCTTAAAAATGTTGCCCTAGCAAGAAATAGCAATGTTGACAAGAAAAGCTATGCCAACGAGCAGAATGTGCAACTATGCAATTACACGGATGTTTACTATAACGAGAGAATCACCGACTCCATAAACTTCATGAAGGCAACGGCCAAGCGTGAAGATATTGTCAGATTTGCATTGAAATCTGACGATGTCATTATCACAAAAGACTCTGAATCTCCAGACGACATTGGGATACCCGCACTTGTCGCCGAATCTGCAACAGGTGTTATTTGTGGATATCACCTCACGCTCATACGCCCTTTGAATGTCATCTTTGGTGAATATTTGTTCAGAACATTATGCTCATCGCCATCATCTACTCAATTTTACCTTGGCGCTTCAGGCGTAACACGTTACGGACTAGGAAAAGGCGCTATTGATGGCTTACGGCTCTCGGTTCCTCCACATTCCGAACAACAAGCCATCGCCGCATTCCTCGACCGCGAAACGGCTCGGATTGACGCGCTGATTGAAAAGAAACTGCGCCAGATTGAACTGCTGAAAGAAAAGCGGCAGGCCATCATTACTCAGGCCGTGACCAAAGGGCTTGACCCCGATGTGCCGATGAAGGATTCAGGGGTTGAATGGCTGGGTATGGTGCCGGAGCATTGGAAGAGCTACCAAGTTAGACATCTTGTCTATATGTGGGGTGGCGGCACCCCAAGCAAAAGCAATCTGTCATATTGGGATGGAAATATTCCCTGGGTATCCCCCAAAGATATGAAGGCTGACTATATTTCAGACGCACAAGACAAAATTACTGCGATTGCAGTAAAGGAGTCTTCCACAAAGTTAATCCCCCTTGATTCAATCCTTGTTGTCGTTAGAGGAATGATACTGATTCATTCTGTTCCTGTTGCTTTGACAAAAACAGAATTAACGATAAATCAAGACATGAAAGCCCTTGTGCCAAACAAGCAGATAAGTTGTGAATACCTGTTGATGCTGTTGAAAGGACTAAAGGACAGGATTTTATCTATAGTTGATAAATCTGCGCATGGTACATGTGTTTTGCCTACCGAAGACTTCATGAGGCTTCTTGTTGTGATTCCGAATTTGATGGAGCAAAATAAAATAGTTCAAGACGTGAACTGTTCTATAAATCACATGGACAGCTTTATTGAAAAAACAAACCACAGTATAGACCTTCTTAAAGAACGCCGCTCCGCACTCATAACAGCCGCTGTCACCGGACAAATTGACGTCAGAGGGGAATAAATCATGAGCCTTTCTTCCAGCCCGCATCACGAAATCCACTTTGAAGACTACATCGTTGAGCAATTGGCCTCTGAGGGCTGGAAAGTTGGTAGCGCTGACAATTATGACCGTATCCGCGCCCTCTATTGTGAGGATGTGGTCGGTTATATCAAAGAGTCGCAGCCGGACGCATGGAGCAAACTGGAAAATCTCAACGGCGCATCCACTGAGAAAGTCGTGCTTGACCGTCTGGTTAAAGCTCTTGAAAAGGACGGTACGCTTGAAATCATCCGCCGGGGCGTCAATCTGGTTGGCGCTGGCCGGGTTATCCTTTGCCAATCGCTGCCGGAAGACGACCGCAACGAACAGGTCATCAAGCGTTATCAGACAAACCGTCTGCGGGTTGTCCGTCAGCTCAAATATTGCCCTGACCGTGAATGGGCTATCGACCTTGTGTTCTTTATCAATGGCATTCCGGTTGCCACCGTCGAACTGAAATCAGACTTCACTCAGTCGGTTGAAGATGCCATCAAGCAGTACCGTAATGACCGCCAGCCGCACGACAAGAAAAGCGGACGCAAAGAACCGCTTCTGACGTTCAAACGGGGTGCATTGGTCCACTTTGCCGCATCGACCTCTGAAATCTATATGAGTACCAATCTGTGCGGCTCTAAAACGGTCTTCCTGCCCTTTAACCGTGGCAACAATGGTGCAGCAGGCAATCCCTCGGCAGAAAACGGCAAATACTCGGTCAGCTACTTCTGGGAAGAGATTTTAAAGCCTGACAACTGGCTGCGCATCTTCCACCGTTACATACTGCTAGAGAAGAAGGAAAAGCAACGTGCTGACGGCACCTCCTACTTCTCTGAAACAATGATTTTCCCCCGTTTTCACCAGTGGGAAGCGGTCACAACCATGATAGATAAGGTGCGCGATGAAGGGCCAGGGCAACGCTACCTTGTCCAGCACAGCGCCGGTTCCGGCAAGACGAACTCTATTTCATGGACTTGTCATGAACTTATCCGCCTGCGCAAGCCGGACGGCCACAAATACTTTGATTCGGTCATCGTCATTACCGACCGGACAGTTCTTGATGCCCAGCTACAGGACGCCATTCAGCAGATAGACCACCAGATGGGCGTGGTCAAAGCCATCGACCGGGAGAACAGCTCTCTGCCGAAGAGCCAGCAACTTGCCGAGGCACTGAAACAGCGCACACCGATTATCGTTGTCACCATTCAGACCTTCCCCTATGCGATGGAAGCGATACTGTCTGAAACTTCCCTGAAGAACAGAAACTTTGCTCTGGTTATTGACGAGGCACATACGTCACAGACCGGTTCTTCGGCAAGTAAGCTGCGGGCAACATTGGCATTGGACAAGGACGAAGACCTTGCCAGCATGACCTCTGACGAAATCCTGCTGCGTCTGCAAGAGGTCAAAAAGTTTCCAACGAATGTCTCTTATTTTGCCTTTACGGCAACCCCCAAACACGCGACCCTGACTTTGTTTGGCCGCCCGCAAGACCCGACACAACCAACGTCAGACAGCAACCTGCCCCGCCCGTTCCATGTTTACACCATGCAGCAAGCAATAGAGGAAGGGTTCATTCTGGACGTTCTGAGGAACTACACCTCTTACAAAGTCGCCTTCAAACTGGGACAGCTATTCAAAGAGGACAAACGGGTTGACGCCAAACAGGCTAAACGCAATCTGGCAAAGTGGCTGTCCCTGCATCCGACCAATGTTGCCCAGAAGGTTGAACTTATTATCGAGCATTTCCGTTCGACCGTTTCTCAGCTATTGAACGGTCAGGCCAAAGCGATGGTTGTCACCGGTTCAAGGGCATCGGCAGTCAAATACAAGCTGGAATTCGACCGCTACGTTAAAGAGAAGGGCTATGAAGGGATTCGCGCCCTTGTCGCCTTCTCTGGCAAGGTTCCCGGCGCTCATGTAGATGCAACCCTGACCGGTGAAGAGTTTGACGAAAACAACCTGAATGCGGACTTCAAAGGGCAGGATTTGCGCCACGTTTTTGATACCGACCAATACAAGGTCATGCTGGTTGCCAATAAGTTCCAGACCGGCTTTGACCAGCCGAAGCTGGTTGCCATGTATGTGGACAAAAAGATTTCCGGTGTCGATGCCGTCCAGACCTTAAGCCGTTTGAATAGGACTTATCCGGGCAAAGACAGAACCTATGTCATCGACTTTGCCAATGACCCGGAAGAGATTCTGGCCGCATTCAAACTGTTCTACAAAGAGGCCAAAATCGAAGACGTTCAAGACCCGCACATTGTTTACGACATCAAGGAAAAGCTCGATAAAGAGCTTGTCTATACGTCAGAAGAGGTGACCCGCTTCGGCCTTGAAATCGTGCGTCAGGAGCCGCGTCAGGCCCATTTAATGGCGATTACTGACCCGGCATCTGAGCGTTTCAACACACGGATTAAAGCTCTGAATGATGAGATTGAAACGCACGAAGAAGAATTCAACCGTTGTCATGCTCTGGGGGATGAAAACGGAGCAAGCAAAGCCGATATTCTGCGCAGCGAAGCAACCAAAAAACGTGACGCCTTGATGAAATTCAAAGAGAATCTGACCAAGTTTGTTCGCATGTATGAGTATATTGCCCAGTTGGTCGAATTCGGCGACCCGGAACTGGAATCCTTTGGCAGCTATGCCCGTCTTCTACGAAACCGCTTGAATAGTATCAACCCGGAAGAGATTGACCTGAAAGGCTTGCAACTGACCCACTACAAAATCGGTGATGACGGCGGCCTACATGGTGTTACCGGTGAAGAGAATGGAGATTATGGTGTCCTGCGTCCTGTTACCGGTCTGGGAAGTGGTGAGCCGCGCGACCGTGAACGTGCTTTCCTGTCTGAACTGATTGAAAGGCTGAATGACCTCTTCGGCGAAGGGCTGACCGAAAAGGACAAAGTCATGTTCGCCGTTCATATCAGCGAAAAGCTGAGGGAGAATCAAACGGTCATGGCCCAGGTACAAAACAACAGCCGGGAACAAGCCCTGAAAGCCGATTTGCCGGACGCTGCAACCGAGGCTATCATAGAAGCCTTATCGTCACATAAAACGATTGCAGAGCGCCTTCTTTCCGATTCTGGGGCACAGCTTGCGTTCTATGGCTTGCTGTATGACATATTGAAGAAAGCAGAGGCTGGGACGCTACTTGAGAAGACAAACTAGAAACATATTTTAAAAAGAAAAATAATTATGAATTTTGATAGTTTACTTGTTTTTATAGGTCTTGTTTTTACAGCCTACTCGATACTTCCCGACCATAAAAAACTCGAGTTGAAGTTTCGCTGGTCTCACCTGAATACTGCAATACTTGTAATTTCATTTATATTTATTAATTACCTTTTCTTTTTTCAAACTTTTAAAGCCCTTGGATTCTCTCCTGGGTTTAATCTTCACAAATACAAGTTAAATCCAAAAAACTTTGCATACATATCTCTTGTATTTGCATTTTTTATAGTCTCGTTAAATGTTTTACGCACAAAGCTCAAGAGAAAAAACATAGCAAAGTTCAGGACTCTAATCAGCGAACTCTATAGAGAAAAAAGGTATTACGAAATAACACGTTTTTTGAATAAAAGACTCAAAACAATCAAAAAAATTTACTATTCAGATTTTTATTTTTCAAAAATAAAGAAAAAATACAGCAAAAATAGCTTTGATAAATTAATCCCAAATCCGCGAAAGTAGTTTGACCGAACTCCCTCTTCCTCCCAGAAGGAGGTTTTGAATGGGAGCCTGGCTTGCTCGGATCCTGCCGACCTTCAATGTGGGCGTAAAATGACCCCGCAAGCCCGTTTTTTTCGTCAGGGGCGCCGTTTCCCCCTGATTTTGGACGCACGTCTCCTTTGGTTGACGCTGTTTGGTTCTTTGAAATTGCTTCCGCCGTCAGGCCGACATCATTCCAGGTCTTGGCCGCAGGTTTTGGATCCGCTCCAGGATCCGGTTGGGCTGGATGGTCTCCAGCCACCAGTCCGCGACCTTGAGGACCACTTTCCGGGCATGGCGAACGATCGTGGCGGCGCAGTAAAGCAGTTTCTCTTTGACCGTGCCGATGCTGCGTCGACCGATGCTCCGCTCGATTCCGTCGGCTTTTTCCTTCTTGCCGGGCTTGCGCTGCCAGCCGTCCCAGGTGGCTTCCAGCAGCATCATCAGGTTGTAGGCGATCAGCCCGGCCTGCAGCAGAACTTCGTTGGCGCGGAAGGATTGGGTCGGCAACTGTTCAAGGTTGAGCGGTCCTTTGAGCTCCTTGATAAACTGTTCGGCCCGGCCGCGCCGCCGGTAGGCTTCGAACACCTGCTGCGCCGTCGCCTCTTCGCCGCTCAGCGTGGTGGCCAGGATCAGGTCCTGGCGCCGGGGCAGAAGCAGCATCTGCCCGTCCTTCTCCTTCTCCTCGATCTGCAGGCAGAAGCAGTAGCGTAGAGGTTGCGGCCAGCCCTCGGGCTGATAGGCAAACTCGCCGTACAGATCGGCGCCATAGGCCATGGGCTCAACGACGATGCGGCCGGCTTCGAGTTCTTCGGTCACGGCGGTGCGCAGGGCGTCGCACAACCGGGCCTTGACGATGAAGTCGATCTCCGCAGCTAACAGGGTTGTCATGTTCTGTTGCCCGTAGAATCCCGAGTCGAAGCGCGCCAGAAGACGTGGGAGCAGGGCCGGCGGCAGCAGCTCCAGGGTTTCTTGCAGAAAACCCTCCAGGCCACTGGAGTCTTTCCGGTTGCCCGGCCGCAGCAGACTGTTGAGGGCTACGCCGTTGCGGCCGACAAAAGCGAAGACCGGATTGAAGCCCAGCGCTCCGGTGTAGTGCCGTCCCATCTGCTCCTTCTTCGTTCCATACTGCTCGAAGCAGGAAGAATCGACATCCAGAGGGATACGGCCCTGCGCCTCGTCGGACAACGGCTCCAGATAATCGAGCAGCGAGGCGTTGACCCGCTTCAGTCCGACCAGATCCGAATCCTTGTAGGCCGCCAGATGTTCGGACAACCGCCGCTCGGAAGGGAGCTTGGGGCGGCCGAAGATGAGCTTGGAAAGCTCCCGGTCCTGGCGCAGTTCGGTGATGTCGTTCAGATCGCAGCGGCCCAGAGCCAGGTTGCAGACCAGGGGGAGCAAGAACTCCTCCTCGCGAAAACCGCTGGCGATCTTCTTGATCTTGACGTGGCTACGAATCGCCTGGGCCAGCTGCGCGTGCTGTGCCACCTCCATCAGCAGCCGCAGCCCGGCCACGGTGGTGATGGCGGTCGGCGCCGCCTCGAAGCGCGCGCCGCGAATGCGGTAAATTTCAGGAATCGTCCTCACCTTCCGGGTGTCCTCCTTTTTGGATATAAACACCTGAAATTATATACTTTTTTAAGTCAAAGAGCGAGAGTTTCGCGGATCAGGGTTAATTGATGAAATAGTCGGGGGGCGAAAAAAAGAAAAATTACCACAAGTAAAAGATTGGCTCTTAAACGCTATCACCAGACCTTTACCCGCATATGAAAAACAACAAATTATCGCTAATGACTTGATAAGAGTGTTATTAACATCTGATGAATACAGAAATTACATTGAGAAAAGCAATCCGTATTTCGCAATTGAACTATCTAAATGTCATTTCAGAGAATCTTTCGATTTTTTCGATAAATTCATATCGGATTTAATTCTTGACCCTTCGAGCGTTTTATTCAAGGAAGCGTGCAACAACCAGAACATTTCCCTAAGTCATGAATATGCAATCCCCAGGGAGAACATGCTGCTCCATTTCCTTTTTTCAGACCCTAATGTTGCTTATAAATTTCATGTATGGAAGCCGGTTGGTGACAGCATCATTGCCTACTTAAACAACATCAAAAGAACCAACGAAATTGACCCATACAATCTTTCAATGGAAAATTTCGGAGATGATGAAAAATGGAAATCTCCGTTGTATGTTGGAATCCACTTTTTCGACATAATGATTTCTAGCGCACTACACAAAAACCTCCAATGGCATATGTGGGTATACTATTTCCCTATTTTCATTGAGAAGATTTTAAAGAATGATTCGCTAACAGTAGATGCAATCAATTCATCGAATGAATTCAAAACCAGATATCACTATATTATCAATGAAATCATTTATGTCTTAACGAGAAACATACGCGCTGTCTTAGAGATAAGTGAACAGAAAAATACAAAACTAGAAAGCATTGGCCCAAAGCACGAAAACGGAAACATCCCCAAAAGCTGCATGATTGCCCTTGAACAATGCCTTTTTAGAATAGGCTCTCATGAAACGATATATTCTGGAGTCTACAAAAATGCCACAACCGCTACATTTTCCCTCTATTTCGATTTATGCCAAGGCAAAGAAACAAAAAAATACGCTCAGACCTTGAAACTCATTTTAGAAAAAAACATTGACCCTCAAAAGTCAAAAACCCACACAAACAGACTTGTGGAGGCATTCGAAAGTTTTGACAAGACTCCCTATAAAGATGAGCATGTAAAAGAATTCAGGAAGTGGCTAAACGAAAAGACAAAATAACCTAAATTCACCTATTCGACACTTCTATCGAATAGGTGAATAACGAACAGCCTAAACTGTCAATCCGCGTGTCATCTGCCGAACCTGCTCTTGATAGTAGCGGTGGGGTTCGTCTTCAAGTCGCAAATATATTCCCAGCATATTTTCATTTGAAATCAAATCAATGACCTCGTCAATCTCGGTGTCTGACTCACTTGAATCACATGCCACAAGCTTGAAAGAAAGCAATCCTGCTTCGTCATCATGCTTGACCTTAAATTCCCTGCCAAAACGACGTGTTGAGACTTCACGCATCGTGTCATCAAGCTCTTTCAGGTGCCTCAGCTTGACGATAAAACTATCATGTATAGGCAGCGCAACAATGCCCTTGCCTGATAACGAAAGTAAAATCTCTTCCGCCATCTGGGAGTCTTCATATTGAAGTTTCAGACCAGAACCGGAACAAAAGAATTCTGAAATTGATGTATGTTTTTTCTTAAGAGCTGCAACGACAGACTTAGCTTCGTAGCGGATTGACTCACACTTTTCATCTTCAAAAATAGCCCCATAAACCTTCCCCAAATCCTTGCTGTTAATCATGATATTTGCAGCCGCCTTGATAGCCTCTCGCCTTTGAGTAAAGCCAGGGAGTTCATACGGGTCATCTGGGCATTCAGCGCCCTTTATTGCATAAATCATAGTTGGGTGAAGCCCGGTAAAATCGACTTCGACTGTAGCTTCATCATCAATGGTGATGTATTTTCGATATGACTTCGGCAAAATCTGCCACCAGCCTCCATAGAACCGACCGCCTTGCTCAAACGATGAATTATTGAACACACGACGCAACTGGAGTTTGCTGAAATTAACCGGCTTGGTTCTCCTGCTTTTCATCTCTTTCACGACTTTTTTCTGGGCCGTCTTCCAACAAATATCGATGAGCATCTTATCCGTCACCTTCAAGCCGATGCAGGCATTCAAAAGCCCTTCATTTATCACCCTCAAATTGCATTGCATCTTCTCAAGTGTCAATCAGCATTGAAAATTGACCCACCATCGGCGTCCAATTTTGACCCACCCCAGCGGGTTAATTCTGGTCGTTATTCCTGGTTCTGATTCTCCAGCTATCATTCCCCGTTTCGATAATCTCACAGTGGTGTGTTACCCGGTCGAGCAGTGCTGTTGTCATCTTGCCGTCGCCGAAGATCTGTGGCCATTCACCGAAGGTCAGGTTGGTTGTGATCAGCAGAGAGGTCTGCTCGTAGAGCTTTGAGATCAGGTGAAACAGCAGTTGGCCGCCGCTCTTAGAGAACGGCAGGTAGCCGAGCTCGTCGAGAACGACCAGATCGAGCCTTGCCAGACTGGTAGCGAGCTTTCCGCCTTGGCCGCTCAGCTTCTCCTGCTCCAGTTGATTGACCAGATCAACCAGGTTGAAGTAGCGGCAGCGCTTGCCGCTACGAACGATCTTCCTGGCGATGGCTATCGCCAGATGGGTTTTGCCTGTTCCAGTCCCGCCAACGAGAATGACGTTACACTGATCCTCCAGGAACTGTCCTTCGTACAAAGTTCTGACCTGAGTTTCATTGACCGGAGAAATGTTGAAGTCGAATTGATCCAGATCCTTGGCGACAGGGAACTTTGCCTGCACCATTCGATAGCGGATACTGCGCATCTTGCGTTCAGCCTGTTCCGCCTGAAGCAGCTCCAGAAGGATTCTCTCTGGAATGCTCTTCTGCCGGGTGCCGTTGACCAGCACCTCATCAAGGACGCTGCGCATGCCGTGCAGTTTGAGCTCTTTCAAGGACGTCAGCAGTTGGTCACGAAGCACGGCGACCTCCTGAGAGAAGGCGGTTGTAGCGTTCGCAGTCAGCGGTCGGGGACAGGTTCAATTGCGGCAGATGAGCCGGCGCCAGGCTACTTGTCTCAGTCTGCGGGTCCTCTACTCGTGACAGGATATTCAGCACCAGGTCACGGCTAATGGTTCTGGCCAGCAGAGCTTCCTTGCAGGCTTGCTCGACGGCATTAATCCCATAACGCGGGATAGCCGCAAGGATGCCGACGAATTGCCGGTCTCCATCATCGATGCGTCCCAGGCGTTCCTGTGCCTTCTGCAGGGATTGCGGCAGGTCCCAGTTGCGAAACGGTGCTCCGTTGCGCAGCGCACCCGGCTTCTGCTTGAGGATATCGAGATAGTGCCAGGGGATGTAGATTGTCTTATCACGGCCGTACTGTCTGCTATGCAGGCCGATCAGCTTTCCGTCGTAAAGGAATGAGATTCGGTCGACATAGGCGCGCACTGTAACGATCTTGCCGACGTAGAAGGCTTCAACGCTGTAGCGGTTGCGGTCGAAGGTGACCAGTGAGGTCGGTGCAACTCTGGCCGTGCTCTCCCGATGAGCATCGAAGGAGACCGGAGTATGAACCAGCGATTCGCGTTCCTGCTCGGCGACCTCGGCCACTGTCCGTTCCGGATCATCGGGATGTCTTGTCGTCGCCGCCAACATCCTGCACTCATCCCGTAGCCACTGGTTCAATTCCTCCAGATCGGCAAACTTGCGCCGCTTGCCGAACAGGCGCTGACGGACAACTCCGACCTGTCGTTCAACCTGTCCCTTCTCCCAGCCTGCGGCGGGCGTGCAAGCGACCGGCTCGAACAGGTAGTGGGATGCCAGAGTCTGAAAACGGCGATTGAAGATCCGATTTTTGCCGACCAGCACTTTGCTGACCACCGTCTTCAGATTGTCGTAGATTCCCTTGCGGCAGACGCCGCCATAGAACGAGAACGCCTGGACATGGGCATCAAGAATCATCTCCAGGGTCTCGCGCATATAGGCCACGCAAAAGGGCGCACGGCTATGGCAAAGACGGAAGTGGGCCACCTTGATCTTGACGTTCGCTCCTCCCAGCTCGATCTGCTCATAGCCCCAGTCGAACTGAAACGCTTCGCCCGGAGCAAAAGCCAGTGGAATGTAGGCTTTAGCCTGAGAGCCCTCATCGCGCCAAGACTTGACGAATCGCCGCACCGTGTCATATCCGCCCTCAAAGCCAGCGTGCTGCAACATCTCGAACAGCAGCAAAGCCGTACGTCGCTGCTTCGTCGGCTTCTCCTGATCCTCTTTCAGGGCGGCGATCAGCTGATCTTTAAACGGCTCCAGCTTCGGGCGCGGCTGGGTTTTGCGTTCGTAGTACTGCTCTGTCTTCTCGGAACGGATGATCTTACGAACGGTATTGCGGGACAGGTTCATCTCCCGGGCGATCTGCCTTAACGGCTTCTTGTCCCGGTGGTAGGCACGTCGGATTTTAGCAATGGTTTCCACGGTCAGCATCTCCTGCAAAAAGCTCCTCTCTCTGAAATTTCAGAGAGCTTGGAGGACAATGCTGAGGTGGGTCAATTTTGGACGCCGATTATCCCCGTAAGTGGGTCATTTTTGCATGCTGATCAACAGATGGCCGATATCAACCCAACGGCAAAATAATCAAGTGGCGCTGACATCCGCTCGGCTTCATCAACAACCAACGCACACAAATCATCAGGAAGTAGCTTGGCTGCGTCAAACGGAGGGGCTGGAGGTAGATCTGCCTCCAGCCTCCCCAATTCTCGCCAGCTATTATCCTGCCTTTGCTCTACCTTATTACATTGAACATCCTTATCTATTTGAACCGAACTAGATGCCACTTCTAAAGTATTGGTTCCATCGCTATCATCTTTATTATTCTGACGTTTCAACGGATTAGGGGGCCGAGGAACAGGCTTCCTTCGCTCTTGGTTTTTTTGTGGTTCTTGTTGCCCCCAATCAATCGGTAAGGGCCGATTATCCTCAGGCCTTATGCCCTCATCGTCGTCATCGTCGTCATCGTCGTCATCGTCGTCATCGTCATCATCGTCATCATCGTCATCATCGTCATCATCGTCATCATCGTCATCATCGTCATCATCGTCATCATCGTCATCATCGTCATCATCGTCATCATCGTCATCATCGTCATCATCGTCATCATCGTCATCATCGTCATCATCGTCATCATCGTCATCATCGTCATCATCGTCATCATCGTCATCATCGTCATCATCGTCATGTTCGTCATGTTCGTCATTAATCTCGGACCTATCGTAAACCTCAGATTCTTCGTAAACCTCAGATTCTTCGTAAACCTCAGATTCTTCGTAAACCTCAGATCCATCGTAAATCTCAGATCCATCGTAAATCTCAGATCCATCGTAAATCTCAGATCCATCGTAAATCTCAGATCCATCGTAAATCTCAGATCCATCGTAAATCTCAGATTCATCGTAAATCTCAGATTCATCGAAAATCTCAAACTCATTGAACCTATCACCAGATCCGCCTAAGTCAGGCTTTTTGCTCTGTCTCTTAGCTCCACCCGGAAAAGATTGACCTGAATTCTTGGTATTTCTGCCATCATCATCCTTGCTTTCTCGGGATCCTGAGCCCTCGGGCCTCTTAAAAGGCCGAGGGTCTCCGGATTCCGATTCACAGCTCCTGCTTGAACTGCTTTGCCTGTCTAAATACCTTTTTCTGAGCCTCTCATTCGCTCTTTTTCTCTCCCTAACTCTTTCTTCGTACGTCATCATGTGACCCGGCTTTCTCCTTACTACCTTTCTCTTCTGTAGATCAGGGCCTTTGGCTGCACTCTCTTCTCTGCGAGGATCTTCATTCATAAATGTCTCCTTTTTCGGAATATATTTTGTTTTTCATGAACAAGTTGTCAGCGCTGACTTGTGCCTCAAGGTATATAAAAAGACTGCCCACATCAACGATTTTGCGTGTTTTTACGGGTACTTACATTACCGACAAGGATTTTATGGCTTGCGCAACAGGCAGTTGAAATGTAACATTTGTCCAACTTTCTGGAGGGTTATATGGCTGACACAAGAAGGGCAGATCTAAAACTTGACGCCTTAGTAGACATAAAAATCAATTTTGACAGAATGAAACAAGAGAAAGCGCCCAAAACAGTTCTCAACAACAAAGCTAAAAAACTTGCCCGAAAATATGAAGTTAACCAGAAGACGATACAGAGATTGTTCTGTAATAGAGACGGGCTAATAAAAAGAATAGATCTCGAAGAACAGTTGAGAACTCTAATTGTTTTCGAACAATTGCTTTGCTGGCCAGTCGATCCATTTTTAAAATTAATGCGTATGGCGATGAAAGATCTCTATAAGGTTGAGATCGGCCGAGGAAAACCGTCTCGACTTTGCTCATTGGAAACGTGTCAAAATCGGATCTACTCTCTGTATGCTTATAATTTAAAGATTGGAATTAGAGATTATAGAAGGAACATTGATATCCGAAAAAGGATGAAAGATAATCTGAAACTGTGGGACTCGGGTACTTTTTCAATTTTTGCTATTCCTGTTATATGGACCAAAGAGTCAGTAAATGAAGAAAACAAAACCAAATATGAGAGCAATAAGAGTTTATTGATTATTGTTGCTGATAGGAACAACCCGATTGGCAACATCGGATTAAAGATACTCAAAGAAAGCAATTTCTCTCAAAAGAATCTTCCTGATGAAGTCTCTGAAATATTGGCAGAGATTGGAAGAGACAAAGGAGAAGTTAAATTATTACAAATTGTAAATATCATTGAGAATGAAAACATCAGCCCACTGATAAACAATGTTGACCCATTTCGTAAACATTGGGGAAAAGTTTCTTTCGACGAGCCAACATCCATTGAAGGGCCACTCATCTTCCACAAGCCCTTACCTTCCGAAGAAAGTCTGCACAATAAATTATTGTCAATCATCAAGAGAATAGGGACCCTCAACCCAAAACCGCCCCCCAAAAAACTATTTTTCGCTGCTTACGCCGGTAATTATATACCGCCAAAACCGCCATTACTTTATGTTTTGGTGGTTTTGGCGATAACCCGATTCGGTTCCTGTTAGAAACACCTCTCTCTCCGTCCAAGGCGAAACAACCCAATGCTCAAGTAGATATTACTATTTTAGTAACAATACAGACAAATCAGTCTGCTCATAAGAACCCCAGGCCCATAAAGGTCTGGGGTTTTTTATCGCCCTCAACACGGAGACAACCAGAAAGGACAGCCGATGAAAAACTTCAGCAATATTTCAGAGCTCCATGAGCTCAAAAGCAATCCAACACTTCACCGTGAAGTCTACAGCTTCTTAAGCTATTGCTACGCAGAATTCCTAGAGTACAGCGACCAGGACGATCTGGAAGAACACGATTTCAACATTCTGATTTTAGAATATGGCGAGCTAGACTATCTAGACAGACTGGGAGCCCCTGAAGAATCAGCCCAGATCACGATCAGAACCTGCGGACAAACACACACCTTCCATCGTTACGTGTATCCGACCGAAATCATTTTTTGGGAGGAACAGTCATGATAAGGCTCAGCACCGCGACAGAATCATCAATCTTACAAATCTCACAGGAATACAGATTGACGGTCCAACAAACACTACAGAACCTTGAAGCCCCCCTGAGCCCTCAATCCCGACCTAGTGACAGCTTTCTCATCTTTATCGAACCCCAAGACCAACTTACCGATCTCAATACTCAAATCCACCGCAACATTGATCAAGCCCTAGAAGGAGCTTTCCGCATCAACGATTGTCTCATCGGCGTTGTAATCTTCGGTAACGGTGGTGACGGCGTCAGTGTTGTCTGTCCTGACACCTTGGGCTATGCGGACGAGATCCGGCAGATCCTCATCAAGCACCTGCCCGAAGAGGAGTCATCATGAGCTGGTTTGACTTCTTTGATAACATTACCAATCCAGACTTTATGGCCATGATGCTTGAAGAACTGGTCGATATCACAGTCGAGTTCGCACAGGATATCGTGGATCTCTGCGAGAATGAAGGTGCTGAAATCGTCGAGATGACACCCGCTGCCATTCAAGAGGTCAGCGAAATTCTGACTCCCCTGTGGAACCCGACACCGCGAACGATCATCACTGCAGGTTACACACTGATTCAGGCATTCAGCGATACCGATCAGGATCAACCGGAACCAGTACTCCTACTGCCACCACCGGCAGACAACTGAACATTCACAGCCCCTACCCTAGCCTCGACTTTCGATAAGTCGGTGCTCTTTCCCATGGAGTTCAAACATGACCCTTGAGACAACAGTCAAACCCTACAAACTTCACCCCCGTTTGATCGATCTGCTGAACGATCTGATCGAGCCTTACAGCAGTCAAACCCTCACCCTCCATTTTAAAGATCCAACCTACAGCGCCGAGACCGGTGGCTTTCATCCGGTTGAAATCATGATTCTGCCGACGGGCAAACTGAACTACATCACCGATTTTGCCTATGTCGGTATCGGTCCCTATGCCGAGCTTGAGAAAGAGTTGGATTTTGATTTTGGCCTGAAACTGTTCGGCCATTGCGGTCATGACTACCCGCTGGAGTCGGGCAAGGAGATCTTTCAGATCTGGCAGGAAAACTTTGTCTACTATCACGGCATGGGGGTCTATCAGATCAGCATCGATGGGGACGAATCTTAACCCTGCCCCCTCCCCTGAATTCGAAAAAATGGACAGGTCCATCCCCGAGGAAGAAAATCCCACCATTCACCCCGCACCCGAAAATCACCAGATTCGACCTGACGAAATTAAGCACAAAATACCGTACAGCGACCGTACAACATATTATTGAGAACGCGAGCCCTTGCCCTATGCGGGTTTGCGGAAACTGTTCTAGGAACTAGCCAGCATGTGCTCTGGCAAAACAGAGCAGAAAAGAAATCATCAGGAGGAAATCAACAATGAAAATTGGAGCCAAAACGAACAAAAAGTTCGTCTTCACCCGACGGACCTTAGAAAACCTGCCAGCCCATGACCCAAGCTTAAGCCGCAGCAATGGAACTGAATATTCAGACGCTACCTGCATCGGCTTGAAAGCCCTTGTCGGGCCGACGCGAAGGATTCACTTTCTTCATCGGTTCACCTCCCCCTACGGCAGAAAGGGGGCTGTTAGCCTTGGCGAATACCTTCCCGGTGTCACCAGCATTGATGAAGTCCGCAAGAAGGTTTATCAGCAAAAGGCCATGCTGACTGAGGGGCATGATCCACGAGAGGAGAAACAGGAAAAGCGTGACATGCTGACCTTCTCCCAGTTCGCCCAAGAGCACTACCTCCCCCATTCAAAACAACACAAGAAAACCTGGAAGGAAGACGAATGGAGAATTACCCAGATCCTTGGTCCGACCTTCGGGTCCAAACGGTTATGTGAGATCGGGCCAAAGGATATCTCCAACCTTCATTCAAGGGAGAAGGATCGAACCTCAGGAGTTTCGGCCAATCACATGATCACCCTGCTAAAGAGAATGCTTAGGCTCGCCCATGAGTGGGAGTACCTTTCAGTGGTGCCAACATTTCCCCGAAAGTTCAAAGAGAGGTCTCGTGAGCGGTTCCTGTCTCGGGATGAGTTAAAAAGATTCCTGGCGGCTCTCGATGAACTGGACGAAAGTAGCTCGGTATTGGCTATCCGCTTGCTGCTCTATACGGGCTGCCGCAAGAATGAGATCATGAGTCTTCCGCAAAAGCATGTCCACATGGATGAAGGAACGATCTTTCTGGGTGACACCAAGACCGGCCAATCAAGAACGATCCACCTGTCCGAGCAGGCCAAGCAAGTTTTACAGGAACAACTTGAACGCGTCGGCGAACATGAATACGTCTTTCCTGGCAAGGACGGCTCATATCAGAAAGACCTTCGTAAACCGTTCATCCGTGCCCTCACCGAGGCAAATATTCAGGATTTTCGGATTCATGACCTCAGGCACACTTTCGCCAGCTATGCCGCTGTCCGGTCCGGCATCCATAATGTTTCCAAAGTGCTGGGCCATTCAGACACGACTATGACAGCCCGTTATGCCCACCACATGAACGAAGAGCTAAAGAAAACGGCAGATCAGGCCGCCGAGGAAATGACAAGATCGATTGCAGGATAACACTACTGTCCGGTTAATAGCTGAATAAATCCAGCTGGTTACTGTTAGGGAGGTCTTGAATTTGCTTGAGAGCATCGGCAACCAGTGAAGAAATGGGCTTTTTCTCAAACAAATTGACCTCTAGAATCTGTAAAAAAGTGTAGAGCTCGCATGGAATTTTGAGCTTTTTCTTCGCAATGACAACCAGAAGATAAATGCTCAGTGCGACCCATATCTGGCTCTTCACAGCGTTGATCGATGTTCCGTGAAACGATTTGATCCGCAGGTGTTGTTTGACCCACTTGAAAAATAGTTCCACCTGCCAGCGCTGCTTATAGACTTCGGCAACAGTCGTTGCTGAAATCGCAAAATTGTTGGTCAAAAAGACCAGATGTTTGTTCCGATCTTTGTCAACATAACTGATCCGACGGAGCTTTTCCGGATAGTCCTTTTTCGATTTGGGAGTGACCAGGACTATCGTCTGGTCTGCTTTGATCCCGGCTGACTTCTCTTTGGCTGCGGAATAAAGTCGCCTGTAGCGCAAATTGTCTTTTGCCCTGATGACGAAGAAACCTCCTTGCTGATGCAACGTATAGAGTCGCGAGAAGTCGGTATAGGCCTTGTCCATGGTGTAAATGGCATTCTCGGTTACCGGCAGAGAATCAAGCATTCGGACGTCATGTACTTTGCCTGTCGTGACGGCGACGTAAGTCGGGATGGTGCCTCGCAGATCAAGCAGAGTATGCATCTTAACCGCCGACTTCGTCGTTTTGTATCCAGCCCACGGGAACAGGGACAGGCACAGATCGATGGTCGTTGAATCGAAAGCATACAGTGGCTGACCGAGCTCCAGGGCAAACGGTTCGTCACAGTAAAGACGCTGCGCCATGCGAATCAGGACATGGCCGAAGTCTTGAAAGATGCGCCAGTCTCTTCGCTCACTGCTATCAGCCAGAGTTGAGCGGGACACAGAACCACGAAAGCCGATGTGATAAAGCTTCTCGCGGTGAGAGTTCAAACAGGTTTCAATATCGCGCAAGCTTTCACGGCCAGCCATCTGGGCATAGGCAAGGCACAGAAATTGATCGAATGTCGAAAACTTTCTGGCCCGATAATCACCACGGTAGCGGCGAACGCACAGATTGAAATCGTGACGTGGCAGAAACTGCAGCAGTTGCCTGAAAACGGTTTGGCCTGAATTCATCGATACCTCCTGCGTTGATGGAAGGTATCTCCCCATATTCGTGGGGTGAATTCAAATCGAAAACGGAACAGTTATGTCAAAGAACAATTATTATCAACAACTTACAACGTTGTCTGATTTTTTAACCGGACAGTAGTGGCAGGATAATAAAAAACACCGACTCGTATCAGGGTCGGTGTTCCACCTCTAAATAAGCTAAATCCGGGCTACGAGCCGCTCATCAAAAAAATCCCATCGGACTAGCTCCTGTCATTAAGAATAGTCTCATTATCTCCTGACAACCTTAAAGGCTTCTGTTAATATTGAAAGAAATCCTGATATTTCTGTGTCACGGTTTCTGCTTTCAAGGGATTTCTTATGCGGTCACCAGCCAAGATATTTGAGCGTTTTTGGAGGCTCATTTTACTGCTGGTCCTGCTATTGGCAATCCCCAGCATCGCAGCAGGAGCGCCTGCCGAACTGACTGCTGAAGAACTCGCCTGGATCGCGGAACACCCACAGGTGCGACTGGCCCCCGACCCCGACTTCCCCCCGATCGAATATTTTGATAAAGATGGCCGTTATCATGGTATTGCTGCCGAATTCATCATGCTGCTGCAAAGCAAATTGCCTATCAAACTGGAGATAGTGCAAATGGATAACTGGAGTGAGGTTATTCAGGCGGCTAAGGATCGCCGTATCGATATGTTCGGTGCAGCAGTCCCAACCCCGGAACGGCTGGAGTACATGTTGTTCACCAAGCCGTTTGTCGAATTTCCATCGGTGGTTCTGGTTCGGGACGATGTACAGGAGAGCCCAAAGCTCAAAGATCTAAAGGGCAAACGTGTTGCGGTGGTGGCAAATTACGCCGATCACGAATACATGAAACGTGCTCATCCTGAGATCTCTCTTGAGGTGATGCCAGATATTTCATCTGGCATACGCCTGGTATCATTTGGAAAGGTCGATGCGATGATCCTTAATATCGCCTCCGCCTCCTACTACATAGCCAAGGACGGTATCACAAACATCAAGGTAAGCGAAGATACGGGTTTCATCTTCGACCTATCCCTTGCCTGCCGCAGTGATTGGCCTATTCTACAGAGTATCTTGGAAAAGGGATTAGCCGCCATCTCTCCAGAGGAACGTAAAACCGTTTATAACAACTGGATCTCCCTTGGGAACGCAAGCTGGAGGCCTTCTCCTACCCTGATTGTATGCGTGGTAGCAGTCATCATGCTACTTGGACTAGCTGTCGTTCTGCAGTGGAACCGTACCCTGAAAAAACAGATACAGCAGCGCACTGCTGAACTGCATATCGAACTTGAAGAACGGCTACAGGCGGAACGCGAGAAACAAAAGCTACAAGAGCAGATTGAGCGCTCGAAGAAGATGGAGGCTTTGGGGTTACTGGCAGGCGGAGTCGCCCACGATCTCAACAATATTCTCGTTGGAGTAAGTGGCTATGCCGAACTGATGTTGATGAAAGTCCCACCGGACAGCCCGGTTCGTAAGTACGCCGAAACCATCCGTGACTCTGGAAAGCGCGCTGCAGCCGTAGTTGCAGACATGTTAACCATTTCGCGCAACGCTGCTACCGACAAGAAGCCACTCAACCTGAATCAGTTGGTCAAACGCTACCTCGCTTCTCCGGAACAGGCAGAGCTGGCTAAGCGTTTCCCACGAGTTGATTTCAGCGCCTCCCTGAGCAATGACCTGTTCAATGTCGCCTGTTCTGATAGTCATATCTACAAGGCGCTGATGAATCTGGCTGTAAACGCAGCTGAAGCGACCGAGCAGGGTCACGTCCTGATCCGTACCCGTAACTGCTATATTGACCGGCCCTTCGGTTTGTATGAGCAGGTCAAGATCGGTGAATATGTACGGTTAGAAGTGTGTGACAACGGGCCGGGAATTGCCGAACAGGACCTCGAACATCTCTTTGAACCTTTCTTTACGCGTAAAAAGATTGGGCATAGTGGTACAGGGTTGGGACTAGCGGTGGTTTGGAACACGGTGCATGACCATGGCGGCTATATTGAAATCGAACAATCCGAACAAGGAAGCTGCTTTGTAATTTATCTGCCGATCACACGCAATTCGACCGAACTGGAAGAGGCTGTAGAAAAGAACGAGTTACCACGCGGTCATGGTGAGCGAATTCTGGTTGTTGATAACGAGCCTCATATTCGCGAGTTGGCCGCTCAGATACTGGAAGCCTTGGGCTACAGGGTGGACATCGTCGCTAGCGGTGAAGATGCGATCGAATACCTGAGAAAACAGTCAGTAAACCTATTGGTACTCGATATGATTATGGATCCGGGCATAAACGGCTGCGAAACCTATCTTCAAGCTGTTGTCATGCAGCCGGGCATTAAAGCCGTGATCTGCAGCGGGTTCTCCGAAAGCATGGAAGTCAAACGTGCTCAAGCCGCTGGGGCAGGAGACTATCTGAAAAAGCCCTACAGTATTCGCGATCTGGCGAAAAGGGTCCACGAAGAACTGAAGCGTAATTGATTTATTTGGTTACACCTTTTACCAGTCTATAGGAATGCTTTCCTAAAAATATTAGAGTGGCCAGAATATAAGAATCATCGGTATCGCCACGACAACAACAAGTATTTCAAGAGGTAATCCGATCCGCCAATAATCACCAAACCTGTACCCTCCAGGTCCCATGATGATTGTGTTGTTTTTGTGTCCAATCGGTGTCAAAAACGCACAGGAGGCAGCCACAGCAACCGCCATGAGAAATGAGTCGGGGTTCAGGTTGAGTGTGTTTGCGATATCAATCCCGACTGGTGCTGCAATCAAAGCCGTCGCGACGTTGTTCATCACATCAGAGAGAGTCATTGTAATCATCATGAGAATCACAAGGATGACGATACTCGGTAGGCCCGCTGTCAAGTTAAGTATGGAATCGGCTATCAAAGAGGTACACCCTGTTGTCTCAAGAGCCCTGCTCAGTGGTATCATCGACCCAAGCAATACAATCACAGGCCACTCTATGGACGTATAGATCTGCGACAGAGGCACGATACGAAGCATGACATATGCAACCACCACCGCGGCCAACGCTACTGGCAAGTATACCAATCCTAAACTTGAAACAATAACTGCTAGAGCAAAAATCAGAACGGCGATCCTGGCTTTTTTTCGCTGGGTGATTTCTAATCCACGCTCGGCCAGTGACAGACAACCGAGCCAATCGATCACGTCTGGAAGCTGCTCTTCTGCGCCGAGAAGAAGGAGAATGTCTCCAGATTTTATCGTGGTTTTGCGTATGTTAGTGCGTATTCGTGCTCCTCTGCGAGAGATACCGAGAAGAGTCACGTTGCGGCGATAACCTAGCCGGATCTCTGTTGCCGTTCGTCCTACGATCATGGCTCCTTGTGGAACAACGACCTCTGCTAACGAATCAGCTTCTGCCGTGATGCCTTCACGCTTGTCTACGCCGACATGATTGATGTCCATCTCGCCATTAAACATCCCTATTGCTTCGGGATTTCCTTCAAGGATAAGCAGATCGTTCTTACGCAGTGTTTGATCGCGGAGCGCCCCCCCTAACCTCTTACCTCGTCGGACTAAACCCAGGATGTTTACATCGTTTTTTTTCAGCCAGATCCTCCAGATCACCAATAGCCACCCCTATCGCTTTTGAATTAGCTGGGACAATGCTGTTGGCGATGTAATCCTTGAGATCACCGAGTTCCACACTTGTATCGTGTTTTATGCGTTCTGAAGGGATGAAGCGCCAACCCAAAAAAGTGATATAGAGGATACCTACACAAGCAACTGATATACCGACTGGGGCAAAATCAAACATTCTGTACGGTTCACCCAGAGCGCTTTCACGGAAGGTTGCGATAACGATATTTGGTGGAGTGCCGATGAGGGTGACCATCCCGCCAAGAATCGATGCGAAGGAAAGCGGGATCAAACTCGCAGCGGGGCTTCGTTTTGCTCTTCGGGCAGCCTGGATATCAACAGGCATCAATAAGGCAAGAGCTGCAACATTGTTCATAATGCTGGAAAGGCTTGCGGCAATTCCGGCCATAATACCAATATGCCTGGATAGTTCGCGAGAGGAATCGACAAGTTTTCGCGTTAAAACTTCAATCACGCCAGAACGAGATAAACCACGACTGACGATCAGAACCAGAGCGACGATAACAACCGCAGGATGACCAAAACCAGAAAAGACATCTTTAGCAGGAATGACACCGACAAGAAAGGCGAGAATCAGCACTGTGAATGCCACCAGATCATAGCGGATTCGTCCCCAGATGAGAAAAATAAAAAATAAGCAAATAAGGACTATTAAGATAGCTTGTTGGCTCGTCATATTATTAATTTTAGCAGTTTTTTAGACAATCCAGCGCGGCAGGACCTTCGAGTTTTTCTCAACCACACCATATTAGAAGTATTAATTGAGAATCTGAGAAGTCAACTAAAGGCGGATTTTTCAGAGTTTAAATCAGACCCTTCGAGTTATGAAAACCTGAAAACACTGCCATGCCGGTAACAATTTCCCTCGTTAAACAGTCTCATACTCAGTAGAAATCTGCTCATTTCCATTTATACTTTTTCGGGTAAGTCTGCGTTTTATTTTCACCTTGTTTGGGAAGCTATTGTGTCAAATCTTGAGAGGAGAAAAGTATGGACGAACACACTTCTGATGCGTTTGGACCTCTAGCCGATAAGGCTGCTGAGTTATTCATGGCTTATGTGCCAAGACTAGCCCTTGCAATTATCACTCTTATTATTGGCTTGTGGATTATCAACGCCATAATAAAGGTCTTCAACAAAGGCTTGGACAAGTCAAAAGCCGATCCAACCCTTGTCCCCTTCCTCTGCAGCATGGTTTCCTGGTTACTGAAAGCCCTGTTGATTATCAGTGTCGCCTCGATGATCGGCATTGCGACAACCTCATTTATTGCAGTGCTTGGTGCTGCAGGTTTGGCAATTGGCCTGGCATTGCAGGGGAGTCTAGGCAATTTTGCCGGTGGGGTCCTGATTCTCATTTTCAAACCTTATGTTGTTGGCGATCTCATTGAAGCGCAAGGCCATCTCGGAGTCGTCAAGGAAGTTCAGATCTTCAACACGATTCTGCTGACCCCGCAAAACAAAAGAGTCATTGTCCCCAATGGTGCCATGTCGAATGGAAGCGTCGTGAACTTCAGTGCTGAAGGGACATTGAGAGTCGATTTGACTGTTGGGATTGCCTACCAGTCCGATGTACCGAAGGCAAAACAGGTTCTGCTAGATATGCTGAAAAATAACCCGCAGGTACTTGATACCCCTACTCCACTGGTAGCGGTAACAGAACTTGGCGACAGCTCTGTCAATCTGGCCGTTCGCCCCTGGTGTAAAGTTGCAGATTACTGGGACGTTTATTTCAATTCTACAGAACAGGCGAAAGTCGTTCTGGAAGCGAATGGTATCACCATTCCATTTCCACAACGCGATGTTCATATTTATCAGACAAATTGTTAGTTCTCAAAAACACATGATAATTAAGGAGCGTGTTATGAAAATGCGGCACTGGTTCTTATCCTTCCTTGTCCTGTTTTTATTCTTGGCAGGTTGTGCATCCATTCCTCAACCGCCAATGTCTGCATTCGACACGGGAGCGGCAAAACCTGTCGGAGATCAGTATCAGTCTAAAGTCGACAATTTTCAGATTCTTCTCGATTCTTCATACAGCCTGGATGAGGGTAAAAATTTTCTCGTTGCCCGTGACATCGTTCGGCGTATCAATGAAGGAATCCCTTCCGACCTGGAGTTCACTGGCGGATTGAGAAGCTTTGGTCAAAAAACGGGAAATCCTACGGACCTTCTTTACGGTATGACCGATTACCAGAAACCTCTATTTCATTACGCTTTGAATTCCATCAAATACGTCGGCGACAGCACCCCGATGGGAGCAGCTCTTCAGGCTGCCGGCACTGACCTGACTGGCCTCAAGGGGTCCTCAGCTTTGATTTTAGTAAGCGATGGCTTACCTACGGATGATGCACTGACAGCGGCACAACAAGCGATAGGACCGCTCGGAAAAGATCTCTGTCTCTACACCATTGCAGTAGGAGATAACGCTGCTGGTCATGAGTTTCTTGAAAAGCTGACAGGGACCGCTGTCTGCGGACTGGCAACAACCGCAAAAGATCTGGAAAGTCCGGCCACTATGGCGTCATTTATAGAGACTGTTTTTGTAGAAAATAAAAAAGCTCCCGCCGTGATCGACAGCGACAAGGATGGTGTCCAGGATAAAGCCGATAAGTGTCCAAACACCCCGGCTGGCGTTAAAGTCGATATGAACGGATGCCCACTCGATTCTGATGGGGATGGTATCGCCGACTATCTTGACAAGTGTCCGAATACACCTACCGGAGCTCTCGTTGACAAAGTGGGTTGCCCTCTCGATTCAGATCATGATGGAGTCGCTGATTATCTTGACAAGTGCCCCGCAACACCCAAAGGAGTTTCTATTGATGCAGATGGCTGCCCGACAAAACTGACACTGCGGATTAATTTCGGAGTCAATAACAGCAAGGTCACTTCGCAATATTATGGTGAAATCGCAAAGGCGGCTCAATGTGTCCGCGATTATCCGGGCAATCAGGTTTACATTTATGGCCATACTGACAGCTCCGGAGCCGCATCTTATAACCAAAAACTGTCGGAGCAACGCGCATTGGCTGTAAAAAACAGCCTGATTGAACAATTCAATATTCCTGCTGAAAAGCTGGTTTCCCGTGGTTTTGGCGAAGATCAGCCCATTGCCGACAACACCACCAGTGAAGGCCGTACATTAAACCGCCGCGTAGAAGTTCTCTGTGGAGCGGATAAATAATTGTGATTGAGAAAAAAATTGGTATGCATTAGCCCTGATTCTTAAATGAAGGATCAGGGCTTTAATATTTTTTGTCGATACCCATGAAAATATTAATCTAATTATAAATAGCCACGAGAATAGAAATGTCCCTAGATAAGCCTGCCGAAAGAGCTTCAATAGAAGGTGCTAAAATACTACTGAAAGGCCAGAATAGACTAACCATTCTTATTGTATAATGTGACTTATTGGCAACTGTTCTCAATTGTATTCGGTAAGACAGAATTTAAAAAGATTCTTCTAGATTATCAATCAGGGAGAACAATGATGTTGATCAGCATGCAAAAATGACCCACTTACGGGGATAATCGGCGTCCAAAATTGACCCACCTCAGCATTGTCCTCCAAGCTCTCTGAAATTTCAGAGAGAGGAGCTTTTTGCAGGAGATGCTGACCGTGGAAACCATTGCTAAAATCCGACGTGCCTACCACCGGGACAAGAAGCCGTTAAGGCAGATCGCCCGGGAGATGAACCTGTCCCGCAATACCGTTCGTAAGATCATCCGTTCCGAGAAGACAGAGCAGTACTACGAACGCAAAACCCAGCCGCGCCCGAAGCTGGAGCCGTTTAAAGATCAGCTGATCGCCGCCCTGAAAGAGGATCAGGAGAAGCCGACGAAGCAGCGACGTACGGCTTTGCTGCTGTTCGAGATGTTGCAGCACGCTGGCTTTGAGGGCGGATATGACACGGTGCGGCGATTCGTCAAGTCTTGGCGCGATGAGGGCTCTCAGGCTAAAGCCTACATTCCACTGGCTTTTGCTCCGGGCGAAGTGTTTCAGTTCGACTGGGGCTATGAGCAGATCGAGCTGGGAGGAGCGAACGTCAAGATCAAGGTGGCCCACTTCCGTCTTTGCCATAGCCGTGCGCCCTTTTGCGTGGCCTATATGCGCGAGACCCTGGAGATGATTCTTGATGCCCATGTCCAGGCGTTCTCGTTCTATGGCGGCGTCTGCCGCAAGGGAATCTACGACAATCTGAAGACGGTGGTCAGCAAAGTGCTGGTCGGCAAAAATCGGATCTTCAATCGCCGTTTTCAGACTCTGGCATCCCACTACCTGTTCGAGCCGGTCGCTTGCACGCCCGCCGCAGGCTGGGAGAAGGGACAGGTTGAACGACAGGTCGGAGTTGTCCGTCAGCGCCTGTTCGGCAAGCGGCGCAAGTTTGCCGATCTGGAGGAATTGAACCAGTGGCTACGGGATGAGTGCAGGATGTTGGCGGCGACGACAAGACATCCCGATGATCCGGAACGGACAGTGGCCGAGGTCGCCGAGCAGGAACGCGAATCGCTGGTTCATACTCCGGTCTCCTTCGATGCTCATCGGGAGAGCACAGCCAGAGTTGCACCGACCTCACTGGTCACCTTCGACCGCAACCGCTACAGCGTTGAAGCCTTCTACGTCGGCAAGATCGTTACAGTGCGCGCCTATGTCGACCGAATCTCATTCCTTTACGACGGAAAGCTGATCGGCCTGCATAGCAGACAGTACGGCCGTGATAAGACAATCTACATCCCCTGGCACTATCTCGATATCCTCAAGCAGAAGCCGGGTGCGCTGCGCAACGGAGCACCGTTTCGCAACTGGGACCTGCCGCAATCCCTGCAGAAGGCACAGGAACGCCTGGGACGCATCGATGATGGAGACCGGCAATTCGTCGGCATCCTTGCGGCTATCCCGCGTTATGGGATTAATGCCGTCGAGCAAGCCTGCAAGGAAGCTCTGCTGGCCAGAACCATTAGCCGTGACCTGGTGCTGAATATCCTGTCACGAGTAGAGGACCCGCAGACTGAGACAAGTAGCCTGGCGCCGGCTCATCTGCCGCAATTGAACCTGTCCCCGACCGCTGACTGCGAACGCTACAACCGCCTTCTCTCAGGAGGTCGCCGTGCTTCGTGACCAACTGCTGACGTCCTTGAAAGAGCTCAAACTGCACGGCATGCGCAGCGTCCTTGATGAGGTGCTGGTCAACGGCACCCGGCAGAAGAGCATTCCAGAGAGAATCCTTCTGGAGCTGCTTCAGGCGGAACAGGCTGAACGCAAGATGCGCAGTATCCGCTATCGAATGGTGCAGGCAAAGTTCCCTGTCGCCAAGGATCTGGATCAATTCGACTTCAACATTTCTCCGGTCAATGAAACTCAGGTCAGAACTTTGTACGAAGGACAGTTCCTGGAGGATCAGTGTAACGTCATTCTCGTTGGCGGGACTGGAACAGGCAAAACCCATCTGGCGATAGCCATCGCCAGGAAGATCGTTCGTAGCGGCAAGCGCTGCCGCTACTTCAACCTGGTTGATCTGGTCAATCAACTGGAGCAGGAGAAGCTGAGCGGCCAAGGCGGAAAGCTCGCTACCAGTCTGGCAAGGCTCGATCTGGTCGTTCTCGACGAGCTCGGCTACCTGCCGTTCTCTAAGAGCGGCGGCCAACTGCTGTTTCACCTGATCTCAAAGCTCTACGAGCAGACCTCTCTGCTGATCACAACCAACCTGACCTTCGGTGAATGGCCACAGATCTTCGGCGACGGCAAGATGACAACAGCACTGCTCGACCGGGTAACACACCACTGTGAGATTATCGAAACGGGGAATGATAGCTGGAGAATCAGAACCAGGAATAACGACCAGAATTAACCCGCTGGGGTGGGTCAAAATTGGACGCCGATGGTGGGTCAATTTTCAATGCTGATTGACATCATAACCGTTTCTCAGTTGCTTGACGAGTTTCTCGCCTCAGCCAACACTCAACTGGATAAGGTATCCGTGCTGTATGGTCAGTTGCGTCGGGATGTCGCCCATGCTCACCTGCAGATCATTCATGAGTTTAGTGACGATTGAGGTGAAGGTTCCGAAATTGATGGTGCGAGCTATTCATAATCAGGTGTATTTATCGGCACTTCTGTAACCATCCCTTAAAATAGGGCCAGCAATTTTTAGAGTTTTCCCGCATACTCGATCAGTCAAGGGAGGGCACACCAGTGCGGAAAACTCGATTCAAAGAAACGCAGATCGTCAAGATTCTCAAAGAAGTTGAAGCCGGTCGAACCGTTAAAGATGTTTGCCGTGAACACGGCATTTCCGATGCGACCTACTACAACTGGAAATCAAAATACGGCGGCATGGAAGCCTCCGATATCAAGCGCCTCAAAGAAGTCGAAGAAGAGAACCGCAAGCTCAAACAGATGTTTGCCGATCTCAGCCTCGAAAACAGAGCGCTGAAAGATATCATCGAAAAAAAGCTCTGACGCCGACGGAGAAGCGTGAACTGGTCGATTACGCCAGACAGCGGCATCGCTTGAGCCAGCGAGCTGCCTGCAATGCATTATCCTTGAGTAGATCGGTCTATAGTTATCGGCCGAAGCCCAACAAGGATCAGCTGGTTATCGAGCTACTTCAGGAACTTGCCGAAAAATACCCTCGCTATGGGTTTAGCAAGCTTTTTGATCTTATTCGTCGGCGGGGGCACAGATGGAACCACAAGCGTGTCCATCGTGTTTATTGCCATTTGAAGCTGAACTTTCGCCGTAAGGGCAAGAAGCGATTGCCGATTCGTAATCCACAGCCCCTGTCGGTGCCTGCTCAGGCCAACCACTGTTGGTCCATAGATTTTATGAGTGATGCCCTTTGGTGTGGGCGTCGATTTCGGACCTTTAACGTGATCGACGACTTCAACCGCGAGGCCCTAGCGATCGAAGTCGACTTAAATTTGCCTGCAGAGCGGGTCATTCGCACGCTGGAGCGGATCGTTTCCTGGCGAGGCTATCCGGCAAAGCTACGCATGGATAACGGTCCAGAATTTATTTCGCTGAAACTGTCGGCCTGGGCTGAAGACAACAATGTCGAGCTAGAATTCATCAAGCCCGGCAAGCCAACTCAGAATTCATACATCGAACGCTTCAACCGAACCTTTCGTGATGAGATTCTGGATTATTACGTTTTTCATCGTTTGTCTGAGGTTCGCGAAGTCACCGATAAATGGATTATCGAATACAACGAAATCAGGCCCCATGATTCACTGGGGAAGCTGACGCCAAAAGAATATTTGGAAGCGCAATAGATCACCGGGAAACTCTATGAATCGGTGGCCCTAAAAGAGGGAGCTTTACACTTCTAAACAATAAAAAAGCGAGGCCATTACTGACCCCGCCTCGTTTTTTTATGTTGATTACAATATCAACATTTCTTCCGTTTTCGTCCATACCAAGCCAATCCAATCAAACCACTGCCCAGCAATATAAATGTTGCTGGTTCTGGAACAGGTGCCGGCTGCACTATCCATTCTTCATAGCCACCCCGGTCAGACATCGTGAACTGTGACCAAACATAAAGATAGTCATCAGAGTTCCACCCTGCAAAAATGTCAACAGGGACGGTCAACAACATATCGAGATTCTGACCTGACCCTTGCCAAAGATCATAGTGCAACAATATATCGTTGTTTTCTCCCGTTTTATCGAGAGAGAATACTCGATCTCCGGCCCCCTCCAACAAAGTATCCAATGCTCCAAAAGTCGTTACAGTGTCATCTACAAGCGCCCCACCAGCAGCATTCGGCACAATCCAGATTATGAATTCCGTCAACATCAGTGTTTCTGTACCAGATTGAGCATTAGGCTCGTTTATATCCAAAGAAAAGCCAAAATTTGCAGCTTGCAGTTCGCCCAGGGTAAGCGCATTGGTCCATGCATATCTCTGATCATCAAACGGCAATCCATCCGGAGGCTCTACACCTGTATTCACCCCTTCTTCTGTCCCTGATGCATTAACAGTCAAAAATGGATCAATAACACCTGAGCCAGATGAAACAGTTGTCTGCATCTCTTCCGTATACTCAGTTGCCACAGCTCCAGTAGTTCCAATTGGCGTCGTATCTCCACGAGTATCTAATTCGTAAACAACATAACTACCATCTCCATTGACATCATGAACCTGCAGGGCGAATGCACCCGTTGCAATAAAAAGTAAAGCAATAGCCATCCCCAACAACTTAGATACAATTCCTAACGTTTTCATTTTGCGCCCCCTTTCAGAAGGACTTTGAATGTTTTGATTTACGGATAAATAGCATGCAGATTCAATACCAATTAAGTAATAATTAAATGTTTCAATATGTTACATTTCCCATCTTTATTGTAGGCATCCGCGAATGAATCGATGTAAACTTTTTCGACATCAATACTACAGATTCCGCACCACTAAAGACTCCAAGAGCATCTGCAACCTACTCGCTGCAGGGTTGAGGAATTCCCTTAAAACACGTTGACATTCCATGCGGATAAGGCATCCGATTGTATGGGCAGCTGCATCAAGACATCGCCCTTGCTCATTTGCAGGTCATTTATCCAATAGATAACGGTTGAGGCGAAGGTTGCAGAGTGGAAGGGTCACCACAAAAATCTTGAACACGTCAAGCCTAATGCATGGGGTTTTCTCCAATAGCTTCACTATTTATGACCAAATCGTGTCTAGTCCTTTAAATTCACTCGAACTTGACCTATTATCTTTTCCAGGAAAAAGCATCTTTCAGTACAGAGAAAATCATCATGAAAAAATATTTACTACTCGGTTTGATTACCGCTTTCGTATTATTCGCTATCATGACGATAACAAGAGAGACAAAAGAACGCGGCACTGACATTCTGGAGGCACGCTGTTCTGGGTGCCACTCAGTGGATAAATCAAAATCGCAAAAGAAAACTCGAGAGCAATGGGAAACCCTAGTAACCCAAATGATAAAAATAGGCGCTGAACTCACACCAAAAGAAAAAAAAATCCTCGTAGACTATCTGAGTGAAACGTACAAACCATAAAGGAGTCCGCCCAGTACGGCCGATATCGCCCATGCTCGTCTGAAGGTCGTTCATAAGTTAGACAACGATTGAGCAGGGAGTCAGGCAGGAAGAGGCTTTCAGGGGAGAGGTTGGCAAAACAATCCGTAGCATATCCTCTGGCCTAAATCGAGAGAACCGCTGGCGGTAAATGGTCACGACAATTCACATCCATAGCATCACTAATCTTGTCGACTTACCTTACAGCAGACAGATACTTTCTTTTACAAAATTGCAACCAACCAGAAGTATTAGCGTATTTCCCTAGGCACCCTTTATGCACCTTCCATAGAAGACACTACTAATTCCAGACATTTTCTCTGCAATTCTGTCATATAATTTCAAGCAGCCACGCCAGAACCTCCACCCTTGGAGGAAAACTCAATGAAGGAGTGGCTCAGTGAATCCCAACACAACTAATAATTCTGTTTTTCCTTTATCGTTCATCCTGGTGAAATATCTACCGATCTACCATTCAGCCCCCCTCTCATAAAAAAGAGGGACGATTTAAAAAATTGCCCCACGAGGATAAATCTGTCGCATGTTTACACAAACATGCTCAGAAGAAACATAGTATTCAAAACTTAACAGAAAGGAGGGACAAACCAAAGTACCTGCCTCAAGAAGTCTGGAATAATCTGCTTAACGGAACTTTTTAGCGCACGGGAGGAAAAAAATGAAAAAAAGGATATCGTCAATAATTTTACTGACGACAGGAGTGATTTTACTCAGCCTGCCAGCCTACGCCCTGCAACTACTGTCAGAAAATTTTACAGGAACCACAATCTACAATGGCTTGACCGTTAACCTCACTAGCGCCAACCCAACAAACTACAATCTGGACAAATGGATAGACTTTCCGGATTCTTTGCGATGGGGATTAAACACGACTGATCCCTATGGATCAGGCGACATTGCACAACACTTAGTGCAGACTTCAGACAGCACGAACCTGCTATTCTATGCCTTTGTAAATCCATTGAGCGGAGCTAGCCTACTCAACCTGAATTTTGACTATATTCTGACAGAAGGTAGAGGAAGGGTTGTTGTAGCAGGGCTAAATTACGGTGTAAACTCACTGGATCCTTTTGCCCCCTGGTTTTTGCCTGGCGATAGCAACGACGGCGATCTTCTTATAGATCAATCTTTAAGTATAACGGCAAACACTCTTACATCATTCAGTATTTCGCAAACTATTGCCAATATTGGTAATTACGATGTTCTAGCCATGGGATTTATCATGGGTGGAACGACAGGTAATCGTTTTATCGACAATATCAACCTCAATGCGCCAGTTCCAGAGCCCTCGACCTTCCTACTCCTTGGATGCGGCCTGGCAGGATTGGGGTTCTACGCTCGCAAACGTAAAAAAGCATAACATCACATTTAACGGTAAAAACATATCGACACTAATTAAGGCGGAGTCAGCAATGGCTCCGCTTTTCTTTTGCCAACAGAAAGAAGCCCCTTATAATCAACATCCTCGACACAACCGACCTCATCGACAACCCAATACGTACCGTAAAGCCGCCAGTCATCTCCTCTACTGCCTCATTGAACTTCTCGGATACGAAGACGAGAAGGCATCGACGATCACGATTTCAACTTTGCCGTCCTTGAGGAAGGAGACCTCAGCATGCTCGACGAACCAGGTCCTCCCGAGGAGATCGTCCAGATCAACCTCAAGATCAGCGCTATGATGAAAACCATTTAGCGCATCGTCTAAGTCGCCATCATTATTTTCGTTCCTGCCGAACTTTCCAATCAGCTCTAGGTCAAAACCTTTCCCGCCCCTCTTCCATCAGGATCAAAATGCAAAACAGTTCCATCTTCCAAGGGACTTCCCAATTGAGCGGCCCCTTTCCGCCTCTCGTAGCAAACACAGTCAGGATTGCGCCTCCCAGTGTCCATGCAGGTTGCAGTACTCACGCGCAGTGACATTGGTCGCAGTCAGGTTAAAGGTTGCCTCAGGTACTGCGCCCGGCTTCAGGTACTTACGATAAAGCATGTCATCGGCAATTAACTCAATCCACTGGATATAGTGCGTGTCTTCCATCGGATGCGCCACACTACCGACCTTAACAGTGATCGTTCCATCACCATACTCAATAAGAGGAACGTGCTTCTCGGTAGCGGCATCGACAGTGTTCTCTGTCATCAGTTGCATATTCTGGCCACAGCAGTCCAGCTGACCGGACCCGCTATTCATAACTTCGATAATCATTCCACAGGGCTTACACTTGTAAACTTCGAGTTTCGTAGGCATCGTTTTCCTCCATTGAGTCAAGGTTGATGAAATTTTGAAGTCAGACACGGACGGGTTG
Organism: Geopsychrobacteraceae bacterium; assembly: GCA_963677215.1. Classification (GTDB taxonomy): domain Bacteria; phylum Desulfobacterota; class Desulfuromonadia; order Desulfuromonadales; family Geopsychrobacteraceae. Next base: position 2,345,293 of record OY781919.1, on the reverse strand, counting down.
ACGTACCCGACACTGTAATCTTGAAAAGATTATCACTATCCTGGCTAATTTCACCCAATAGGCACATTTGGAAATATCCGTCAAAGATTTTCCGGCGACTTTTCCGTTTCAAAATATCCACCAAATGACAAAAAACCTTCATGACACTTGGCTAGCAATAAAGAACCACTTGTAGCCCACGTTTAGTCTTGATAGCACCGAGGAGTAAGGTTGAACTGAGTGGCCCTGACTGCTGAGGAGCAAATGTCGTAGATTCGAATCTACTCGCTCCGACCAATTTAAAAATAACACTGACTATGTGGTCGGCTTTTTCCCTTTTCCGGTAAAAAACAGTACGTTTTCAGCATCAGGAGTCTTCCCTCACACCATCGGCGAAAGCCCCATCTTCTTTCACGAAAAAGGTTCGGTCCATAAGGTTCAATAAGAGACAGGACCGGACAATTACGGTCTGTTAATTCAGTATCTCTCCTATGAGATCTTCAGGATTTTGCCTTCATCAGAGCGCCGAACAGATCGTCCGGTGTGGTCATCAGCGGATCTCTCAGCGGTTACGGGTTGTAACCGACTGAGACCATTTACACAAAGATTGTTACACCCCCAAGTGCTATAATGTCTCTAGCTAATTAAGGCGAGGATCAAACACTCCACGGAGAGCATCTGTTCGTTGCCATCGATGATTTCACCCGGAAGCTTTATGCCTGAAGACTCTCAAACAAAACGCAATACAGCTCCGAGATTATCTTGTTAGGTGTTTTAGAACGTGAAAAACATGCCATAAACAATCGGTTATGTGAAGAAAGACACAAGGACGGAACATGATCAAAAGAAGCTTCATTTTTATTGCAGGACATCATAGGAGTGGCACTTCTCTTCTTCACGAAATAATCCGAGATCATCCATTGATAAGTGGTTTTTTGAATACAGGCGTTCCTGAAGACGAAGGTCAACATCTCCAAACAGTTTTTAAGCCTGCTAGAAAATATGGCGGACCTGGTAAGTATATCTTTAAACATGGTTCGCATATGACGGAAGAGCATAATCTCGCAACGGACGTATCTGCTGAGAAAATTATGGAACAATGGGGAAAGTACTATGATCATTCTTGTGAACATTACATTGAAAAAAGCCCCCCAAATTTGATCAGAACAAGGTTTCTTCAAAAATTATTTCCAAATAGTAAGTTTATCGTCATATTAAGACACCCTCTAGCTGTAAGCTATGCAACTCAAAAATGGAGTAAAACTTCAATAAGGTCATTAATAAAACATACGTTACTAGGATATGAAATCTTCATGAAAGATATGGGTTATTTATCAAATGTTTATGTACTTAGGTATGAAGACTTTGTAATTAGGCCTCAAGAAGAAATTGACAAGATATACAATTTTCTTAATTTGAATTCGCAGAAAATTCAACATGTTGTAAAACCTGACGTAAATGAAAAATATTTTTCTATGTGGGAAGATTGCAGAAAAAACTCATTGAGAAAACTTTTATTTCCTATTAATAGAGATCTGGAAAACAGTGCAAATAAATTCGGATACAGCATTTTCAATTACAGAAAACTGTTTCCCTCTCCATTACTGGGGGAACATAACATTATTATTAACTAGACTGGGACCTTCCCCCGCTAAAGTAGACATCTCAAACTAACTAAAGGAGGTGTCATATGTCCAAAGCTCTTGGGCCACGAAAGATTCGTCGCTATGACGATGAATTCAAGGTGAAAGAAATACGGTTAAGTCAATTCCCCGGAGCACGGATTAAAGACGTTGCTGCCCCATTGATATTCATCCATTCATACTGTCGAAATGCCGGAAACAAGTCCAGGAAAATGATCGGTCCTGATAACTCTATAGTCCCTCTAAACTCAGCATCGAAGTAAAGAACCAACATAATTATTGTCGTCTCGGCAATAAAGAACACCGTTCTCGCAAAATTCACTGAACAAGCTGCCAATGCGTTCTATTCATTAGAAACATTGGCAGCCCATTACCATTCCACACCAACGTAGTCATCATATTCAACAAATCGCCATCAACTTTGCATTTCCAGCCTAGTCAGCACTTGTTGCCTGAAGTGGCTGAACCTCCATGGGGACTTCTTGCTTCTGGGCCCCGGGAAGCACCAGATTGACGACAACGGCGACCAGTGCACCCACAGTGATTGAAGAAGAAAACAAAAAGCTCAGCAAAGGTGGCATTGCGTGCACTATATTCATCGGCAGCAAGGAAACACAAATCGTGACAAATATTGGAACACCAATAATAAGAATATTCCGATCCGAAAGTTCAATATGGCTCATCGAACGAAAACCGCTCATAAGAACCATGATCGCCATAGCCCCCAAAACACCCCACATAATCGCCCCGGGAATTGAAGCAATGAGAAACATCAATTTGGGGCAGAAGGACAGAACGATGATAATGATTCCGGCGCCAATGGCAGCCCAGTAACTGTAGACCTTTGTCACCGCTATGACACCACAATTGGTGGCATAACTGGTGACGGGCGCAGAACCCAGCAACGATCCGATGAAGCAACCTACCCCCTCTCCAAGTATCCCCTTATCGATTCTCTGATCACTCAACTCACTCTTAGCGGTAAAAGAAATTGCAAACCAGTTACCGACTGTTTCAATCATCACGATTAAGTAGATAAAAACAAAAACGAGGCTCGACATTAAGTCGAATTTAGGGACACCGAATGGGAAAAGAGGTGGCAATGAAAACCATGAAGCCTTTGCCACTGATGAAAAGTCTCCGACCCCCATAAGAGAAGCAACTATCGATGTGATTATGATTGAGTAGAGAACTCCTCCCCTGCTCATGATAGCGGAGATCGCTAATTTCATGTTGCCAATAACCATAAAAACGAGAATGAGTATGAACGACAAGGATGCCAACCCGATATTCGTCCCCAACTGACCGGGAGAAATCAGAAGATTGCTAAATGCGGTGAACATAAGCGAGACACCTATAACAACAACAACAGTCCCTGCCACTATTGGTGGAATAAACCTCAGGAGCTTACTGAAAACATTTAAATACCCCATGATGACAATAACAATTGCTCCAAGGATCAAACTGCCAAAAGCGGTAGCTAGATCAGCTTTCATCGCGACAGCAGCAATAGCGCCGATAGTTGCAAACGAAACTCCCTGCACAACGGGATATTTCATAAACAGACCGGCCTGAATGCAGGTAGAAATCCCTATCGCAAAAAATGAGACGGTTACCAACAAAGCGGTACTGGCAACATCCAGCTTTAGAATTCCCGCAATAATAATTGCTCCCAAAAACAGGTTTAGTGCCACCACCGACTGAAAACCATAAAACAGAGATTTACCCCAACTTAATTTTTCTTCGATACCTATTTCCTTCACTTTTGCATCACCCATAGTCCCCTACCTTTCTTGCCTCCCGGACATTTTGCCAGTGCTGTTCAGCAACAAAATGCCCGGGACATGAGAGTTCGTTATAGAGGCTAGTTCAGCCTATTGTTTGGAGGGTATGACCGGCAGCGACAACCGTGACGGATGCTTGTCATCCCGGTAAATCTTATGTAAGGTCGCCCGAGCATTGCACATGTGCCACATCACGTCGTAGGTTTCGACATCAGTCGGAATATCAATACTTGAGATATCCAACAGGATTCTCTGGCCCGCCTTGAACGTATGAGACATCGGTCTGAGCTGGACCTTGAACTCATAGATTTCACCAGGGACTAAGGGTTCAGCCTGCGAATGATCGTGAGCTATCTCCCAAGGCGTCGTCTTCTCTTCATCGATTGCGCGATGTGAAGCCTTGAGCCACCCCTGAGCCAGAGGATAGATTGCGTCAGAATCGGCTTCACGGACCTGGATTCGGAAATTTGTATCAATCTGGTCGACAGAGGCATAAAAAGTAATTACAGGAGCTCCAGTCACCTGAAGATCCTCAGCCAATGGACGCGTTGTGTAAGTCACACGCGCTCTTTCCTCAGAAACAAACAGAGGTTCTTGGACAAAACAGTCAGGATAAGGATTGAACGGATCAGGATCTGTCGACAACTTACCGAGACTGCCTAGATAAAAGTCCGTGTTTTCGGCTGTTTCAATTGGCCACTCTTTCGCCGTCGCCCAGTTTTCTGTCCCCGTTATGCTGTAGCGGATAGGCTCTTCATCCATAATTCCCGTTTCAATTCCTTTAAGCCAATAGTCATACCACCTGAGAACCTCATCATGATGGCCTTTCCAGGGTCTAATCCCCATATCTGTGTATAGAAACATTTTTTTCGGCACGTTGAGTCTATTAAAGACATTGACCTGAGGTTCAGTAAAGAAACTAAAAAACGGTCCGCCGATATAGGCAGGAACATTAATGTTATCCAGTCGGTTGCAAACGGATCTTTTTTGATACCATTCGCCATCCAGAGGATTCAGCATAAAATCAAAAAGAATCGGGTTCTTTCCCGGATATTTGAGGAGATGATACAGGTAGGGGTAATTTAAAAGGTCAGGATCCTGGATGGCTTCGTCAACAAGTTTTTTCAACTCATCTTCAGGAGTATTTTGAATCATATCCGAGGTACAGTTTTTTATGGCATATCCACAGCGTGCGGGATAAGTCCCTGTATACAAGCCATACCAGAATATGTTCAGCACCCCACCTTCATAAATGCCATGATTATAGAGATCATCCCCAAAGATTTCCCATGGTGCAATGCATTTCAAATGGGGCGGATTCGTTGCAGCTATCTGCAATTGAGTATTAGAAAAATAGCAGATACCCGCCGTGGCAACATTACCATCACACCATGCTTGTTCAGCCATCCACTCAATAACATCATGACCATCCGTACCTTCTTCCGGCTGCATAATGCCACAGTATTCCCCCTCAGAATCGCCAGTACCCCGGATATCGCCGATGACATAAACATAGCCTCTGGAGGCGTAGTAATACGGATCTCCCGATTCAACGGATGCTTCAAATATCGACTTTCCAAAAGTCTGGGGTGGAGTCGGATAGACCTGAGCACTTTTGCCATAAGGAGACATGGCAATCAAACCGGGGAATTCACCAACATCATCCGGACGGTATATGTCTATAGCGATCTTGACACCATCCCGAACAGTTACAAAAACATCTTCCTCAACAATAACTCCGTATACCGGCTTCGACGCATTTTCTGTGTACGCATTTTGCTTCATCATGACACCTCATTCTCTAGAATACGGGGACAGAACGATCCAAAAGCTCACGGTTCTCCCACAACGATGAGAGAGAACCAACCTCGATATACTTCCTGCAGGAAAGATGCTTTAAAAATACCAGACAGAACAGTTCCTGAGAAATATGGATTTTATATTATCTAATCGAATTTACAGATGAACCAGGGCCAAGGAACTTCATAAAAGAGAACTCCTGAACGCTCTAATCATGAAAAAGGAAAGTTGCCTTTCAACCTGTCAATAACCGTCTAGATCCTCGTTAATCTCTCCCTATTCTTCTCTTCATTATCAGGAAGAACAGATTGATATTCTAAAAATATCATTTATAATTAGCATGTTACACTTCGCACTACCGCCCCCAATGGACAAACAGACAACGGAATACGCCATGAAGTTTCATTATTTAGAATGTTTTATCGCGGTAGCCCAATATCTGAATTTCACTGAAGCAGCAAAACATCTCTACATTGCGCAGTCTGCAGTAAGTCACAACATCTCAGAATTGGAAAAGGAACTGGACATCAAGCTGCTCTACCGGGACAAGCAAACTGTCATGTTAACAGGAGCGGGAGAAATCTTTTTAAAAGAAGCTCTTAAAATCACGTCTATGACGAGAGAAGCAACATCAAGAACCCAAAAGATAAAATCTGGGGCCATTGGAAATCTTAATATTGGATTTACCTTTGTAAAAATTATTGATTATCTCGTTGATGAGTTGAAAGAATTTTCCAAGAACAATCCAGAAATTGACATTTCCTACAACTCATACGATTCAATCACAATGTCAAAAATGCTGGACAATAATGAGCTCGACATCGGATTTGCCCGTCTTATTACTGTTAGCAAAAAAAATAAGAAAAACTGGAAACCACTGTATAGAGATCAACTTTATTTGGTTTTTCCTGCCGGGCACAAGAAAACAAACATGGATAAAATCAAGCTACAAGAGGTTAGTGATGAAATTTTCATGCTGATGAAACGTGAAATCAATCCCGGAATGTTTGATTGCATATCCCAACTCTGTATAAACTGCGGTTTCACACCAAAGATCGTTGATCATGCCAATGATCTTTCGACTCAGATATTATTGGCTCGTATGGGAAAAGGGATCATAATATTACCCGAAAGTTTTATTCACTCCATTCCAAAGGATCTGGTGCCTATTCCGATTGACAATGAAAATTCATACCATGAAATCGGAGTCGTCTGGAGTAAAGACAATGGCAACCCGACAGTTCCCATATTTCTAGAAGAATTAAAACTGATGAAATGACAGTGTTTCTGAAAAAACTGGTCTGATTCTTATACCTGAAAAATAAGATAAAAATCGCTAAACGGAAAATATTCTTGATAACCTTCCCGTCTGGACAATATGTTCTATCCACTCAAAAAATTAAAAAATATAAGAGTTTATCAGGAGGATTTACTTCTCAACATCTATAACTATTCAATTTACTCCTAGCGCCAAGGTTCACAGTTCTGATGTATTCAGCTTCCGCCAGCGTATTTGAATGATCGCGATACCGATAAGTGTAATCAGGCCACCCAGAAGTTTAGGCCATGTCAAAATATCATCCATCAACAGTACGCCAGCAACAACTCCAGCTATTGGGACCAACAGAGTGAATGGAACGATTCGGGAAACATCATATTTGTTGACGAGATAATACCACAATCCATACGCCGTAATTGTGGTGATAAAAACCAGAAATAAGAAGCAAAGCCATCCCCGCAAACTGATATGAAACAGCATGTCGGCCCGGGGAGATTCGACCAGGAACGAGATTATGAATAGTGGTATGGCCGCAAACAACCCCATCCAGGCATTTAGAGCCATGGCATTAATCGGACCAATCCACTTGATGATTATGTTGCCATACCCCCACGCAACAACAGCGACAATGACCACTATCAGATGAATCGGACTAGCACCAATGCTCGGTTCTCCAAAGGTGATCAGAACCCCGACAAAAGCGATCAGCATACCGACAAGCTGCTGCCGCCGGAATCGCTCCTTGAGAAGCAGACGAGCGAAAACAACCGATAGAGGAACTCCTGCCATGGTCAAAATCGAAACCAACGAAACATCGACGCCACGCAGCCCAAAGAAGAGACCGCCAAAGTGTACTGCACCAAAAGAACATCCCAGTAAGGCAATGAGGGGTAATTGTTTTCGTGGAATAGGGAACCACCAGATAAGAAGCATCGCAACACAGAAGAAACGTAATGCGATAAGAAAAATTGGCGGAAACTCCATAACCGCTGTCTTGATGACAGCGAGATTCGCCCCCCAGACAAGAGGCACAACGATTACGGCAAAGAGGTCAAAAATATTCATAAAAGTTCTAAATAATGCAGGAAAAAAGGAAACTTGGAAGTATCTGCCTTTGCGGGAATCAGGGTATCTGTTCGACGAAGCAACCAATTCCACAATTTTCATTGTGAAATTGATCTGTCATTTTCGTAACAGCCTCGTCTCACCGTCGGCAACCCGAATACTTACACACAAAACATATACCAGCCTGAATTAAAATTCTTAACAGCTCTTTTTAGGGGCAATGAGCCGTTCCAGAACGATCGTCATCAAGACCCCGACGACCAATCCGTTACTAATCAAACTTGTCACTGCCCTGGGGAAGATATCCAGCGCTTCAGTTGGCAACTGCATCAGTCCCGCTCCAACCAGAAGGCTCATGCCAATAACATACATCTGCCTGACATCGATCTTGACCTTGTTGAACTCACAGATACCAAGAGACAGAATCAGACAAAAAACAACAAACATAACCGAAATGCCGACAACTTCCGGGATCGCGGCAAAAAAGGCGCAGAGCGACGGAATAAAGCCGAGAGCCATGGTCAAAACCGCCCCCAGAATAAATGGCCTGCGCGACGCAACTCCGGTCATCAACGTCATGCCGATAGCAGAACCATAAGGAATAAATCCTATGACGGCACCGATGCCTGCGAGAATGTTGGAAATCCCATTGGCAAAGACCCCACGATTATAATTTTTCTGGTCAACAGGTTCTCCAGTGACCTCACTCATCCCGTTGATTGTTGCTATCAGATTTGAAAACAGAACGATTGCAGCAATAACGAAAGTCAGCACAATACCCAGATCAAAGGTCGGTCGCCCCCAGGCAAACAGCTTTGGAACGATTGACAAATTATCGATCTGTGCATTCAATTCCGGAGCAATACCCACAAGTGCCGCGAGCAGCCAGCCAACGCCAGCGCCTACAAGAATCGACAGACTCTGCAAACTGCCTTTCGCCTTGAGACTGATGTAAAGAATAGTACTTACCGTAACAATGAAGACAAAAAAACTCTTCAGATTTATCGTCTGTGCATCATGGGAGATGCCCAGTATTCCATTAATAATATTCGGGCTAAGCTGCAAAGACATGAGGATAAAAAAGACACCGTTCACCAGGGGAGAAAACAGCCCGATGATTTTAGTTAAAACACCAAAATAACCCAACACGATGCAAACACAGCCAGCGACAATGAAACCCATCTCAACGTCTGATCGCAAAAGCGCTAGAGTCTTGCCCATCCCCTCAACATTACCGGCCAGCATTATCAATATGCCATACCAGAGCCCCGACGGACCTTCCATGACTGAAAAGCGATGCCCCCAGAGGACCTGGATGATAGAAACCACACCACAAAGAATAAATGTTCGCTGGAGAAGCCCGGCTATCTCCTGAGGACCGAGGCCAAGATAGCCTCCGACAATAACCGGCAAGATTGCAGAATTTGCGATAAAAAAAGCAAAATACTGAAATCCAAAGAGAATGGTTTCTCCAACGGGTGGCGGATCATTCGTCTGATAACGAATAAACGGAGACGTTCTCATCAAAACCTCTGCACGACCTTAATTAGAATAACAGAGCCCTCCCGGAACAAAGAGCATGAAGAATCATTTTGTCTGCAGGGCAAGATTACATCAAGTCACAGCTGAAGCATACCGGAATACCGATGGTTTAGACAAAATCCTACAAAACACGTGCGGCAATAGAACATATCAGGAAGAACCTAGAACTGGCTACGTTGAGAATCCCCGTAATTTCTCGAGACTACTCTGCCGAACGTAGCGAGTTTCGCTATAATTAATAGGAATAAGATCATTGTCCAGCAACCGGAAAGGAGACTCGTTATGTCATCAACGAATTTCTGGAACCCACAGCTTGAGGCGAAGCTACATGCCTGGCATCAAAAGCAGATGCAGGCAGAAAAGGAGAAACCTGCGCCCTGTATTACCATCAGCCGGGAATTTGGCTGCCAGGCATATCCTTTAGCCGAGGAATTGATCCGCAGGCTCAATGCTCGAGCTGCAGGAAATCCCTGGATTGTCATTGGACGCCAACTGCTTGAAAAGGTGTCCGAACTGTCAGGCTATTCCGTAGAACAGATCGAAAGGTCACAGGACACGCCGGCATCACTGAAATCACTCTTTTCGATGTTTCTCGACAACAGCAGAGCGGAAGAAACGGAAGTTTTCTCCCATATGAAATCGGCTATCCGCACATTTGCCACGCATGGCAATTGTGTCATCGTCGGACGCGGTGGAGTCTGCGTAACCCAGGATTTGCCTAACTGTATCCATGTACGTCTGGTCGCTCCCTACCAGTTTAGACTCAGGAAGATCATGGCCAGTCACGATCTTGAAGAAAAAGAAGCCCGGAAATATACGGACCTGCATCAGAAGCAAAGAGAAGATTTTGTGCGCAGATTTACCGGAGAGGACATTGACAATTCGCGGCTATTTCACCTGGTTCTAAATAATTCACGCACTAGTATTGAAGAGATGGCGACACTCGTCGAGGTCTATCTCATGCGTTATATCAGCTAAGCAACGAGAGGCTTTGAATGGTGTCCCTTTCGCTCCGACCAATTTGTCGATGCAGGCACTTACCACTGGTAGATGCCTGCATTGTTTGATGCGAAGAAAACTTGAGCAAAACGCCATTTCCCCACAATGTCGAATAATCGACAAAAAACGGCAATATCCATATGCGTATATTGGGAAGCAACTCGAAACAATCACTTCAAAAATTATATTGCAGACTCACAAACATAATCGATGGCAACATCAATCCCACATCCAGGCTGAGATAGCTGGTCATATCATACTGAAGACCATGATAAATGAAAGGAGCAAACCCCAAGCCTATGTTCTCCTTTATCGTCTGGTAAACTCCGTCATCACCACACTCGGCAAAGACGCCAAAGAAGAACTCTCCGCAATAAATATAGTAGCCCTCAAATGAAAGTCTGTCGTAAAGATCAAAATAGGTTTTTTGTGCGCCTAGCAAAAAGCATCTGTCGCCGGTGCTGTTTTCTACCGTACCAATAACGAAATTATCAAAAAATGGGGCATATTCATTGATTGGATATTCAACACTGAACAGATTATTGTCAAAGCCTTCTACATTATCACCATTGGCTCCTAAATGCTGCGTATTAGATCCAACGTGAATTGATATGTTTTTATCCTTGGCCAATGACTCGGCTTCCGCATAAACAGCTAAAACGGCACAGAGAAACATCACTTTGAGAAGAGATCTGAGCAACATCATTCATCGCCTCCGCGGTAAGCAAAGCCTAAAAATCTGGCAGGCCTTTACCTTTAAAGAATATCACCTGAACGACAAAATCCCTGAAGACGGCATTCAGTCGGAGGCTGTTTTCTATGCCTTCTGCAAATCAACTGCGTGAATTTTCTGTTAAAATTACTGCGACTTAAATAAACAGATAACAAACAATTTCTCCGAAAAAGAAACATGCCGATGATCCGCTTCCCTTACCGCAACCTGATCCCGACATTTTTCGCCGGCCTGATCGATGATCCGATCCTGCTGCTGCGAACACGCCCCAACGGCCGCCACCTGATGTTCGACTGTGGCCAGATCCACCACCTGGCCAAACGGACCTTCACCAACCTTGAAGTAATCTTCATCAGTCATGCCCACATGGACCATTGGATGGGCATCGATTCCGTCGTCCGCCAGCTGATCGCCGCTGGAAAAATCGTGGATATCTACGGTGGTCCGGGGCTGGCCGACAAATTTGAGCACAAGCTCTCCGGTTACGATTGGAACCTGGCGGAAGACTACTGGAGTAGTTTCCGCGTCCATGAGATCTACCCGGAGCATATTCGTTGCGCTTTGTTTTCCGGTGCCGACAGTTTTATCAGGAAAGAGTTCGAACCAGAGGCCCGGATAGGCAGCCTGATCTATCGCAACGATTACCTCGAAGTGCATTCCGCCGCCTGCGATCACCGGGTGCCAAGCCAGATATTTCGTATCGATGAAAATCCTGACTTCAGAATCGACCGGAATCAGCTCGACAAACTAGGCTTCCTGCCTGGCCGCTGGCTGGCAGAATTAAAGAACTGTCATCTGAAAAAACGAGAATTTCCGGAGCAGATAAGCGTGCCCAGACGGGATGGAACAGATAGCGTTATTCATGATGTGAAAGGATTGAGCGAATCATTGCTCAAGCCCCAGGCAAAGTACTCCCTCGGCTATGTCAGCGATGTCGGCTTTACCCCTGAGAACCGGAAAAAGATCATTGAACTGATGACTGGTGTCGATCTGCTGATCAGCGAATGCACCTTCCTCGGCGAAGCCAGGGAGCGCGCCCGCAATGCGTCCCACCTCTGTACGGAGGATGTCAACCAGCTGCTGGCCGAACTGGAACCGAACTATTATCTGCCGATGCACCTGTCGAGAAGCTACAGCCGCCGCAGTGCAGAACTCTATCAGGAACTCAAGCCTCCTGCCGGGACCACTATCCTGCAACTGCCCCTGCAGCTGACGCCCCGCCCCTTGCTGGCCGATGAGATCACCTGGCAGAGTTTTTCCGATTCAGGTCTTAACGACCCACAAAGCTAGACTCGCATCTCAGCAAGGTCAGCTCTTCAAACGGCAGAAGAGGAAATAAAAGCTCCATCCATCTTGCCGGCCATCAGTCATCGGAAGCGGAGCTGAAGCTGTAACGGAAATCGCAATAATCAGCTCCTTCCATAATGGTCTGCGTGCGCACCAGCTTCAGGCCCGCGGAAAACCCGCGGGTAAAGGCGTCATCACGACAACAGGAGAGCGCCACACCGTATTCCAGCAGCCCCATTTCCCGATATTTTTCAAAGTAAGGACAGCGGGTCACATTGAAATGATAGGTCTCTGCCGTCTTTTCAATCACCTCGAACTCCATAGAGGTCCCCTCGCTCCAGCTCTCCACTTCGTTGACCAGGTCAGAGATGCCGATCTGGTCAATCTGAGCCCCCGCCTCCACACCACGCTGAAAGGCTTCCCTTTCATTGACCTCCAGCAGCAGGGCAACCGCGGCATCCTTACCGATCCGCTCAGCAACGGCCGCCATGACCGGGGCAAGGACAGTCGCTTCAAGGGCGCGTTTTTCGATACGCGAAAGTTCGCTATTTTTCATCATCAAATATACCGCGGAGTTCCATGAGCAAAGATTCTCTTTCCAGAGGCTTGAACAAAAGTTTTCTGATCCCCAGAGCCCTGAGTTTTTCCTCTGTGAGGGTCGCACTGTAGCCAGTCGAAATAATAATCGGAATATCAGGACGAATTTCAAGCAAACACCGAGCAAGGTCTTCGCCTGTCAGTTCCGGCATTGCCAGATCGGTCATCACCAGATCAAAAGCATCAGGATGCTGGCGGAACAGATCCAAAGCCTTAACTGAAGATGTCACACCTGTCACCCGGTAACCGAAGGAACTCAAGGTCACCCGCCCCAAACTGACCAACGCCGCTTCATCATCCACCAGCAAAATCCGTTCATTCCCTTTGAGAGCTTCAAACGGCAGACCGGCTTCTTCCTCCCGGTGCGAAGGCCCTGATGACAACGGCAACAACACGGAGAAACGCGTCCCGGTTCCTGGACTGCTGTCAACGGCAATGGCACCTGCATATTCCTTGACGATCCCATGCACAACCGAAAGGCCAAGTCCCGTCCCCTTGCCGACCTCCTTTGTCGTAAAAAATGGATCGAAAATATGTGAAAGGTCCTCAGGGTCAATCCCACAGCCCGTATCGGCGACCACCAGTTCGGCGTAATCTCCGCTAGCAAGCTGGGGGTACTGTTTCTGCCGGGACTTGTCCAGGGTTACGGCCCGCAAACTGACACTGATCACGCCCTTGCTATCATTAAAAGCGTGATAGGCGTTGGTACAGAGGTTCATCACGATCTGATAAATCCGGGTGGCTTCAGCATTGATAAACCTATCGGGAAGGTCAAAATCGAGATCGATGGTAATCGACGACGGAATAGTTTTTCGCAACAATTTACAGGCATCCGCCACGACATTCTGAAGCACGAGAAGTTCACTTTTTCCTTCTTCTTTCCTGCTGAAAATAAGGATTTGCCGGACCAGCTCCTTGGCCCGCATGGCTGCAGACAGGATCGCATCAAGTTTGGTCTGAAGGCTTTTGCTTCCCTGTACTTCAAACAACGCCAATTCAGTGTACCCCACGATAGCTGCCAGGATATTGTTAAAGTCGTGGGCAACTCCGCCAGCCAGTGCGCCGATTGCTTCCATTTTCTGGGTGTGCTGCAGTTGCCGTGTCAGAATATCCTTCTCAAGTTCGGCCTGTTTCAGCATTGAAACATCCTCGACACTTGACCAGATCAGGACCTCTCCACCCTGCTTGACTGTCATGGAATAGACACGCACCGGAACCTCCTGCCCATCCTTGTGGCGCAGATCCATTTCATAGGGTCCCAGATAGAGTCCCGCCGCTTGATCCCTGTTTTCCCAAACTTCATCAAACGGAGAGGGGGGCATAAGCACATCGCTACGATTCAACTGTATGAGCTCTGCAAGTGAGTAGCCGACAATCCTCAAAAAAGCCGTATTCGCCGAACGATATTCCCCATCCAGGCTACGCAGAACCAGCCCGATCGGCGAAAGTTCGATCAATTCGCTTAAACGAGTCTCACTCTGCTGCAGCGCCCGGGTTTTCCTGTTGACCATACGGCGCAACATACGCGTCCAGACAAACAGCAACAGCAGTCCGGCCACCAGTGCGATCAGCACCGGATAGGCCCAGAAAGGTAGCGTCGGGCTAACCTTTTCGCCCGGCAGCAGCCAGCGCTGCATCGCTTCATGATAGACGGATCTGGGATTGGCCTTCCATTTGACCAGGTAACGGTCAAGCACCCCGATCAGGTCAGAATTTCGGCCTTCAGGGACAGCAAAGAAGTTATTCTCTGGATTAAAAACGATAGAGGAAGCACGCACCTTATATTGGGAAAGAAAACGAACACCAAACAGATTAACCGTAACCCCGGCATCGAGCTCCCCATTTTCCAGCGCAGCCATGATCTCCTCAAAGGAATTAAAACGGACAATCTGGCAGGTGATTCCAAAGGTGTCGATCAAATCAATAAAATGCCGCGCTGTCTGACCAGAACGCAGAATTCCAACCCGTTTTCCAGACAGATCGTTGGTCTGCCTGATGTTGGAGCTCAGTGGTAGAAAAATCGTTGTCCAGCGCTGAAAGACAGGTTCCTTGCTGTAATCGGCGATTTTGTCCCGTTCAAGCGAATAGCCCAGAGCGGTCATGATATCGATCTCGCCGTTTTTAAGGTTTTTAAGGCAGTTGGCCATGGTATCGATGACATACTCGACCTGCCACCCTTCCTCGGCAGCTATGGCATCGATCAGATCGCGCATAAACGGCTTGGCCGGGCTGCTGTCAAAGAGGCCAACCCGAACCACCCTGGCCGCAGTAGCGCTCCCACTCGTTGCCGCAACCCTGATCAGTGGAAGAACCAACAGAAACAGCAGGATCATGACGAGCGGAACAGAACAAGTCCGATTTAAAAATAACTTTTTCATGACCTACCCAGGAAAAGAAGCCTCCAAATTTACCCAACCTAAGCGCTGGAGGGTGAAACAATTCAGCCCCCCCAACCTTAAATTCATTCTAATATTTTAGCTGTATTTCAGGTATTTACAAGAAGAAATAGGTACAAGGTCATAGCGTATAACGCTGACCGGCGATGATAAAAACCTGTGGTCAAAGAACGTTGAAAAGATAAGCCATCACCAAACCCGAGAAACTCTCTCACGTCCGAGAGGAGACCTGCTTGATCGCCAGAGCCGATTGATTGCGCAGATTTTTCAAGGCAACAAGCTGCTCCGGAGTGAGAACTTCTCCCGGAACATTATATCCACCATAAATCAGACCGATTTCAATCTTGTTGATCACGATCGGCAAGAGGACGAATGCCGCACAATAGATGTCGGCGACGAACCAGGCCGGCTTGATATCCTTCAACCCCTGATCAGCAATGTCTTTGATGTAGAGATCCCGGTTATCCAGCACAGCCCTGCTGAAAAAATCGCTGGAGGATTTATCGGCGATAAAGCTGACTTTACTGCCGATCCGGGCGGAATTCTGCCCCAGGGCATAGCGCGCCTGAAACTGCCCGGACCTTGGATCTCTAATGAAAATGACAACCTTGTCGAAGCCGATGCCGGAATAGATGGTCTCAAGAATCTTGCCGAGGATTTCGTCGAGATTGATTTCTTCAAGAATAAGGTTGCCGATATCCTGTATCCCCTTCTGCAGGCATTGTCTGCGTTCTTCCCCCAGGCTGGCAGGTCGTGCCGCTTCATCAGTGCCGATCCCGCAATGCTCTAGCAATGCCTTCATCTGCGCGGCAGACTTTTCTTCCCCTATTGCACTCTGCCCCTCAAGGTGAGGGCGTTCGAGACCGATGATATCCTCGGGGGAAAAGCGCAGCACCTCAGAGAATTCCTTCATCTCGTTGATCGCTTTTTCAACAATCGACAGCATCTCTTCCAGTTTGACGGGATAGATTTTGTCGAACTTCTTCAGCACCGGGGCCAATTCCGTTTCAATATCGTCGGGCGACGCACTCATGGTCACGGCACAGATTTCATTGGCGAACATCGGCAGAAGCTGCTGGTGGTTCTTGCTTTGAATATCTTTTTTCAGCTGAGCAGCATCGGGATGCTTCATACTGTCGACGATCTGCTTCGGCAGTCCCCAATGCTTGGCCACTCCGATCCCGAGCTCCGCAAAGGTCACGCCAAAAGCCTTTCGCACGGCCAGGTTTTCATTGGCCCCATCGCTGAGAAACTTGCGGTATGCGGAAAATTCTTGAGGAAAGTAATGCAGGGACAGCAATCGGCCAAAATTATGGAACATGGCGCCGATGTAAAAATTTTCCCAGTCCCTGAGGCGCACCTTCTTGGCCAGATCGCGGGCGATGATGCCACTCAAAAAGCTTGAAACAACCCCTTTTTTGATCTGGAAGGTTGAAATATTGCCCTGCAGGCTCTCGAAAAAAATCAGCCCGGCCGCGGTCAGGCGGACCTGTTCAAACCCCAGAACAACAATGGCTCGTGAAACAGTGCCGATCGTCCCGGCAAACTGACCAAACATTGCCGAGTTTGCGACTTTGAGCAACTTACCGGTCAACGAGAAGTCCTTCAGAATGATCTCGGCCAGTTCTTCGACCGTCGCATTACTCGTCGCTGACGCCTTGGCGTTGATTTCGGTAATATATTGAGAAATTGCCGGAAAACTATTCTGTTTCTGCATCCTGGCAATCAGATCATTGACTTTATCGTGCATTTAATTCCCTGCTGAACTGGACAAGCATTGCCCCTTAATCATTAACCATAACTTAGGTACAACAAAAATCATGAAGAACCAAGCGTTAAAATATGAAATCCTAAAAAATGAGATTTGTCATACGGGAAACATAGAACAATCGATATCTATTTCACACCACTATTTTGCGGAAAGGGCCTCACGCAGTTTGACCGACAGGTCGTTGCGGGTGAAGGGTTTCTGAATATACTGAACACCCTCTTCAAGAAGGCCATGGGGAGCGATTATATCTGCCGTATAGCCAGACATGTACAAAAATTTCAATTCAGGGTAGAGCGGTTTCAGGGTTTTCACCAGTTCCAGACCATTCATTTCCGGCATGATCACATCGGTCATCAGCAGATCGATCTGCTCCTTGTGCTCACTGGCGAGATTCAGGGCCTGCGCGGGGGAGTTTGCAGCAAGAACCCGATAGCCCAGACTTTCGACCATCATCTGTGCCATTGTTCATCTTCGACCAGCAGAACGGTTTCCTGCTCCCCAGCGCTGAACTGAATTGGGCAGGCATCTCCATCCTGCCCGTTGGCACTGCGTTCCGATGGCAGATAGACACAAAATGTCGTCCCCTGTCCAAGTTCGCTGTAAACCTTGATAAAACCGCTGTTCTGCTTCACAATTCCGTAGACTGTCGCAAGCCCGAGCCCGGTCCCCTCGCCTGGGGCTTTGGTCGTGAAGAAAGGCTCAAAGATATTTTCCAACGTCTGTTTGTCCATGCCACAACCATTATCACTGACAGACAACTGGGCAAATTCTCCAGGGATAAAACCAAGATTATTTTTACAGTCAAACTCGTCGAATCTGACCACATCGGTTGCAACAACGACCCGAGCCTGTTCGCCTACGGCATCCCTGGCATTTACACAGAGATTAATCAGAATCTGGTCAAGCTGTGACTGATCCATTTTGACGGAACAGATCTCTGGTCCCGGTCTCCAGCTCAGTTCGATGTCCTCGCCTATAAGCCGGCGAACCATCTTCAGCATATTGGCAACGCGCTCATTGAGGTCGAGCAGTTTAGGTTCGACGGTCTGTTTGCTGGCAAAGGCGAGCAGTTGCCGGGCAATATCCGCGGATCGCTCAGAAGCTTTGATAATTTCGAGCAGTTTCTGAGCCAGCGGCTGTTCCGGTGTAGTTTGCAACAAAGCAAGCTCTGCCTGGCCAAGAATGACACCGAGCATATTGTTGAAGTCATGGGCCACACCTCCGGCCAGGCGCCCGACTGCTTCCATCTTCTGAGCTTGCAGCAACTGCGCCTGCAGGCTCTTTCTTTCTTCCTCTGCCTCTTTCTGCATACTGATATCACGCAGCAGAATAATCAGTTTATTGCCCTGAAGATCCAAAGGTTTGGCACTGACCTCAACATCATAGAGGCTACCGTCCTTGCGTTTATGAAGGGTTTCAAAACGGATTGCGCCTTTTTGCAGGATCTCGTCAACCTTTCCTGCAACCGCCTCGGCATCCATAGCCCCCTCCAGCTGCGAAATGCTCATCTTCAGCAGCTCTGCTTCAGAATAACCGCTCATTCGGCAATAGGCATCATTGACTTCGAGCAGTCGCCCCTCGAGATCGGTAATCCAGAACCCGTCGATGGCCGTCTGCAGAATTGTTCTATATTTTACTTCCCCCCTACGAATCGCGTCCTCTTTCGCTTTACTCTCTGAGATATCCCTCATGTAGCCGATAACCTTATGATTCCCCCTGTCGTCGACAATACGCTCGGCCCGTGTCTCAATTCTTTTCTGCCGCCCGCCAAAGGTGAACAGCCGCGCCTCAATAACATAGGGTTCCCCATCGGTAAAACAGCGAATAAAACCTGCCTCAACCCGGTCCCGATCTTCCGGATGATAGCGGGCAAGGGTCTCGGCAATCACACTTTCGGCATCGTTGCGGACGATCTCGACGTTGAGGTCATGAATGCGGTACATCTCATCGCTCCAGAAGGTTCTGTTCTCCTCAACCTCATAAGTCCAGGAGCCGATTTTATTCAGACGCTGAATAACCCTGGACATCTCTTCGCTCTGTTTCAGATCATCTTCAAGTTGTTTTTGACGACTGAGATCGCGTACGGTCGCCAACAGATATTCGATTCCATCCAGACAGACGTCATGGAGACAAATCTCGGTCCATACGGATTCGCCAATCTTTTTCTGGCAGCGGCATTGGAAAGGTTGCTTCGCTTCCCCTTCCAATGCAACGAGCAAGAAATTGTCGCAAAGTTCACTCAACCTGAACTGCAAAAGTTCTGTTTTGTTATAACCGAACAGTTCTACGGCAGGCTGATTACATTCGAGAATATGGTGCGTCTGAGGAGCGAGTAAAAGAAAGGCGCTGTCGAGTGCATCGAGCACAACACGCCACGCCGTTAGCGAGAAAGACGCCAAAGGATCACAGGAAGAAGGGGCACCGGAAGTTGTGTCATCCATAGTTTCAAACCTGTCATCATGATGGGATAGATGCATTTAAACAGATTAACTTTTCAATAATTTACCAAAGATATCTCACTTTAAATAGTTTTTGTATCGATGGCAGCAAAGAACCAGCAACAAGCCGCAACATCCTGAGCTACTATAGTAAAAAGCTGGTAGTTCAGAGCGCTGCCAAACGACTGTCACTACCAGCTCAGAACCCCAGCATGTCTGCCAGTTCCTGTTGGAGGAAATCGAGCAGCTCATAAGGTGCCGAAGATTGCTGCTGGATGATCTGGTAAAGCAGCGAAGCTGCAGCCGGTGCTGCTACCTGGGCGGTCTGCAGGTCTTTGGCGCTGTTGCAGGTTTCAAGAAAGCTGTCGATCAGTTCTGCACTTTTCTGGTTATCCATGGTTTATCTCCTGTCCTGTTTGTGCCATACAATTTACCCCTGCGCGGGATTCATACCAAGGGGCTGGCTCGGCCTCTGTCAGACAATGGCGCTGGCGCTGTTCAACGACAACCAATAGCTGGCAACATCCAGCATGCGGCAGGCGTAGCTCCACTCATTATCGAACCAGACCATCATCTTGATCAGGTTGCCGTTACTCACCCGCGTCTGGGTTCCGTCGATGATCGCCGAACGGGAATCGGAATTGAAATCGACCGAGGCATGGGGTTGCTCAGTATATCCGACCTGCCTCTGCAACCCACCAGACGCGGCAGTCTTAAACAGGCGGTTGACGCTTGCGACATCGACCTGTTTTTCAACATGGATGGCTATGTCCATCAGCGAGACATTGATGGTCGGCACTCGTAGGTGCAGGCACTCCATACGGCCGTCAAGGTGGGGAAGAAACTTGGCGATACCGCGTGCCAGTCCGGTTTTGACCGGAATGACCGAATGCATGGCACTGCGGGTCAGACGCAGGTCACTTTGATGGAAATGGTCGATGACCGGCTGGTCGTTCATCGCCGAGTGGATCGTTGTCGTCACGCCGCTGATGATAGAGAACTCACGATCAAGCAGATCGAGAACCGGAACGATACAGTTCGTGGTACAGGACGCATTCGAAACAATCCGGTCGGTTGCCCGCAGACGCTGATGATTAAAGCCGTAGACAATCGTCGCGTCGACATCCTCGGCAGCAGGCTGAGAGTAGAGGACCTTCTCCGCTCCGGCATAGAGATGACGTTTAGCCGCTTCACGATCCGCATGGCCGCCACTGCACTCCAGAACCAGATCGACTCCCAACTCACCCCAGGGCAGCTCTTCAACCGTCCTTTCGTTGAATGCCCGCATCCTGTTGCCATCGATCAACAGCTGTTTGCCGTCATGGCTTATCTCAGCCGGAAACCGTCCGTGCGTCGTATCATACTGGGTCAGATAGGTTAAGGTTTCAAGATCCGCCAGGTCATTGATGGCAACCACATCAAGATCCTGATATAACGGATTGCTGTACCAGGCCCGCAGAATGCTCTGGCCGATCCGCCCATAACCATTGATAGCTAACCGATAACTCATTATGCCCTTTCGTCTTGTTCCCCCCCTCCCTGGGGAAAACTCGGATAAACTCTATATTGTGAATTTTATCTTCTGTGCGGGCGAAGATCAATGCGCTCACATGCCCGCATTGCCTATAGCACAGATGCGCCAAATTTCGGCTAAAAAATTGACATCTGTAGAAAAGCACACATTAATAACCAGAGAATCTTATCCCGCCGGTCAAATATCTTTTCTGCCCCGATCCAATGCTTCTGCTGGCCAGCACACCATCAATGATAATTATTCCCACATACTGGTCAATAGCCTTGCATTTCCGAACGGTTTTGTGCAATGTTCTTCAGTATACAGTATTCAGTATACAGTATTCAGTATTCACAATTATTCGCGGCATATTACAGGAGAAGGACTCATGGAAATTCGCTTTGATGGAAAAACTGCCCTTGTCACGGGCGCTGCCTCCGGCATTGGTGAAGGAATCGCTGTGGCTTTGGCACAGTCTGGAGCCACCGTCTGTGTCGCTGACTTAGATATGAAGGACGCTGAGAAAGTCGTCACAAAGATCAAAACTGCCGGCGGAGAAGCCTTTGCTTTAGCAGCTGACGTGTCCTGCCAGGCAGATGTTGCCCGCATGATGACTGAAGCGGCGGAAAAGACCGGTCGCCTGGACATGGTAGTCAATAACGCCGGCATCGGCGGTCCTTTGGAAGAAATCGAAAACTACCCCCTGGACGGTTGGAAAAAAGTTATTGATATCAACCTGAACGGGGTCTTTTACGGCACCCAGGAAGCTATCAAGATCATGAGGACATACGGCGGCGGTGCCATTGTCAACATGGCCTCGGTCCTTGGCAGTGTCGGCACAGCCTATTCTGGAGCCTACGTCAGTGCCAAACACGGCGTCCTCGGCCTGACGAAATCTGCGGCACTGGAAAATGCCCGCCACGGCATCCGCATCAATTCCGTCGGTCCCGGCTACATCGAACCCCCTCTCGTCCTGAACAGTATGGAAGAAGAGCAACTGAACCAGTTAAAAGCCATGCACCCGCTTCACCGCCTGGGCAAACCCGAGGAAGTAGCCAACCTGGTCCTCTTCCTGCTGTCCGATAAAGCTAGCTTCATCACTGGATCCTATCACCTTGTTGACGGTGGCTTTACAGCGCAATAGAAGTTAATAAAACAGGTAGGGACCGTACAGAAGCAACAACTGATTCAAATACAGTAAAACAGCTCAACCAGAACAATGCCGATTAGACCAATCTGATCGGCATTGTTAATTTCAAAAAAAATCTCGACAATGATACAGATGCAGCACCTTATGAAACAATCCATATTGAGTCTGAAATGGACATGAGCTATACCTGATCCAGCATTGTCACCGTTCAGGGAAAGTTACTCAGGTATGTATTTTTTCGACTACGATGAACCGCTGTTTCGTCCGCCGTCCGAGGCAGAATCGTTGATTTTTCAGGTCACCATTGGCTGCTCTCACAACAGATGCAAATTCTGCGGTATGTACAAGACAAAACAGTTCCGCCTGCGTCCTCTGGTCGATATTTACGCTGAAATTGACAACATCCCGCAGCGCTTCCGTCCTGCCATTCGGCGCATATTCCTTGCCGACGGCGATGCCCTGATCTATCCGCATCAGGGGTTGATGACGATCCTGCAAAAATTGTCAGAGACCTTTTCCAATCTGCAGCGTGTGACCTGCTATGCTTCGCCCAACAGTCTGGCAGGCAAATCAGTTGAGCAACTGACCGAATTACGCCAGGCGAAAATGCGCACCCTCTACCTTGGCCTTGAAAGTGGCGATGACGAAACGCTGGAGTTGATCGACAAAGGCTCAACAGCGCAGCAGATGGCTGAGCAGTGCCACAAGGCCCAGGCCGCGGGACTCAAACTCTCGGTCACGGCGATTCTCGGACTGGCCGGACGCAGCAGAAGCCTCGAACATGCTCAATCCACCGCAGACTGGATCAATCAGGTCTCACCCGCCTATTTTTCCCTGCTGACCATGTTCAGACGGCACAACGACGAGTACTTCAAGATGATCGATCAACTGAGCAACGGTGAGGTTCTGCAGGAAGCCCTGGCCATTGTCGAACGGTTGAACCCGCAGCGAACCATTATGCGCTCCAACCATGTCTCGAACATTCTCAATCTGGCCGGCAGCTACCCCAAGGATCGGGAACGGATCATTCTTCAGGCTCAAAGCGCCTTGCTCGAAGCAAAGCGCTATCCGGACTGGTTTAATCTGGTGCCGGATGAAGAGGCCGATAGTTTTTAGAACAGATGATCAGCTGTCATCTTTGTTTCACCGTCAAGACCCTTCCACAGAAACCTGCCGTTTTCGATGATCATATATCCGTGCCAGCTCCCCTCCTTGGGGATTGCAACCGACCCAGGGTTTAGGTAGATATTCTCCCCCCTGGCTTCACAGAGCGGGACATGGGAGTGACCGGAAAGCAGGATGTCGCCCTTATTCAATATCAGTGAGTCGCCCTCATTGAACAGATGGCCATGAGTGGCGTAGATCGTCCGTTGCTCAAGGAACAGAACAGCATAATCGGCCATTAGCGGAAAGCTGAGAACCATCTGATCAACCTCCGCGTCACAGTTGCCCCTGACGCAAAGGATCTCCGAGCTCATGGCGTTAAGCCGCTCAATGACCACTTTGGGATTATAGTCCTGCGGCAGATCGTTTCTTGGCCCGTGATAGAGCAGATCACCCAACAGCAGCAACCTGTCGGCCTGCTCACGCTGGTACGCGGTGCAAAGTTTCTCGCAATAGTAGGCCGAACCATGGAGGTCCGACGCTATCATCAGTTTTTTCATATCTATCCCTGTTCAAACATGGGAATTCTGGGTTAGGCATGATGACACATCAGGCTGTGATTCGAATCACTCGCCTTGATCCGACCCCACTACCCCACGTTAAAAGGATACTCGACGTAACTTAGCAATGGACTTTTTTCGCCTGAAACAGATTAGCAATAGAGGGAAAGATGCGGCTGAAAATCCTGACCATATAGCCTATCAGCAGGGCAGAAAGCACAGTACCCTCCCGAATCCCCTGGACCGATGACATGAGAACAACCGAACTGATGCCCCCGACAATAACGAGAGAGACGTCCGTTCCGATCTTGGCCTTACCAAATTCCATTTTAAATATTTTGGAGATGGCAAGGGCCACACCTTCCCCTGGCAAGAATGTCAGGTTCGCCGTAACTTCGAGAAAAACTCCGAAGCCAATCACAACACAGCTGATCAGACACAGCAAGATCTGTGCGATATAGCCATGTACGGCAAAGTCATGGAGCAGCAGCCCATTGAAATCAATAAAAAGCCCGAACAGAAACACTACAGGCAACTGAAGCAGCTGAAAAGGCTGGTATTGCCGCCGAAGCAGCAACATCTGCAAAACAACCAACAGGGCATTAAAAACAATAGTTGTCTGTCCCAAGGTCAGTGGAAAGCCAAGGCTGTACACATAGGGAGCACACGAAATGGGAGAAACCCCCAGGTTGGCAATAACAGAAAAAACCACGCCAATGGACATGAAGTAAAGTCCAACGATAAAGATGGCAAGTTTTTTCATAAATATATGACTATTCATAGCGGCTATCCTGCTGCTTTGGACATGTGAAAAGATGCCTCAGTTTTAACGAGATTCAGATTTTAATGACTGAAAAGTCTTTATGCTCTCTCTAGCGGACACACAGGTATCGTAAAGGACAGTTGCGTTGCAAGAGAAGGGAAGTCTTACGGCAGCAGAAGGCATCGCATTCGCTCCCGCGACAGCCATCTACAATAAACCTCATGGGATATTTCTGCAAGACAAGAGAATGTAACAGCTGACCCAAGTCTGCCATCCGAAAAAGAATCCGTACAAAACGGCCCATGTGTTGCGGACGGAATGGAACCGGATTTTACAATACCTGGCAGTCCTGACGTAACGAAGTTCGAGCTACTCGCGCAGAGACAGCCAGTAACGGTCAACATCGACCTGCTTTTCAACATAATGGCCACGTCCAAGCGAGACATTGATGGGCGGCACCCGCAGGTGCAGGCACTCCATCCGGCCATCAAGAGGAGGAAGGAACTTGGCGATACCACTGGCCAGCCCGGTTTTGACCGTAATGACCGATTGCCTAGGGGGTCAAGTCTGCTCTTGGCTTTTGTAAGATAATTTCGATATCACTGACAGCTTTCTGCAGTTCAGCATCATTGTTCAGGCGCTTTTTCATCCGTTGTATAGAGCTACTGACTGAACTATATTTTACGATATCCAGACGACGGCCAAGCTGCTCAAGTGTTTCGTGCTTATGTCGGCGCAACACATAGAGAAGAAGATCTCTGGCGATATTCGACTCCCCTCGCCGCGATACACGGATCTGCTCCTCAGTGACATCACACACCCGACAAACCGCACTCAGAATGTCCCCGAAAGACGCTTGAAAAATCCGGCTTTCAGGCATTTCTTCATCTTCGCAACGATTGCTGAACCGGTTTTTGATTTTATCGACAAAGGATGCTGAACCAAAAATCGGCGCTAAGCGCTGTTTTGAAAAAAAGGACTCGACCTCGTCAGAGTCAGGTTGATGCATAAACTGAAGATAAGCTGCAAAGCCCCGGCGGCGGTCTGCTGCAAACATCGCCAACAGCGGTTTCCTTGTCAGCCATTCCCACCTGCGATTTCTTGACAGATAGCCTTTATGACTGCTCCAGGGGTAATCTTCCGGTGAGATAACGATATTGGCCTTAACAGGATTGTGATGGATATAGCGCAACAGCTCAAGGAGATGGCTATCCTCCTCAACCAGAACAGATTTGTAACGGCCCCGGAACAAAGTGCCATCCAATCCATGTTTCAGGTTAAAGCGTTGTGTGTAGACTCCGTTGATATGTCGCATGCAGCGAGAAATGTTTCCGTCCGGCGTCCGCACCAGCAGATGATAATGGTTAGTCATCAGGCAATAAGCAGATACTTCAAGATTCCACAGTGAGACCGCTTCCTGAACAACCTCTAGGAAAAGACGGTAATCCGCATCATCCACAAAGATGGATTCATTACGGCGCCCCCGATTCATAACATGGTACCAAGCTCCGGGATAGGCTATGCGTAAAGGTCTGGACATACGAAAAGAATATCATCAAATTTGAAAAAGCCAAGGGCAGACTTGACCCCTTTTCCGTTGTTTCCGATCAAACATGTAATTTTTTCGTATATCTCTTACAGAAAAGACCCTGGTTTTCAAATCATCCTATCAGTTCAGGATTGACGTACTGAACCAGCGATGTCATCGGCAGCGGAGACTCTAACCCTGAGTTATAAATTCTGATCGGCATATAACCGCCCGTTTTTCGTCTTCAGAAAAGCTGCAAAATCGATCTCTTCCTGCTTGATGAACCCCTTGGCCGGCAATGTCCCACAGCTCACCAGTTCAATCACCGCGTTCACTGAGGCCGCGGTCGTCCAGGAGATGGCTCGCCATTGGCGCCCGGCTATCTCACGTGGCCGGTAGGCATTGACAAACTCCTCGCGCAGCAGCTGACCGTGGTGCCACCCCTCCGCTGAAACGTGAACGTAGACGACATCATCATTGACCGGCGGTTTCGCGTGCACCAAAATTTCACCGGCTCGCTGACGATCCTCGCGCAGCAGCAGTTCGTGGAAATAGAAGTTCATCAGCTGGGCGTGGCCGGGATAACGGATCGATTTGTAATCGAGATTTTCGACCTGGCCGACATAGGTCTCGCACATGGTTCCCAAGCCCCCGGAGGTGGTGAAGGCCTCCAGGTGAATGCCGTTGATCACCAGTTTCTCAAGCCACTCAAGCGGAGACACCCATTTATGCTGGCCGTTTTCAATGACCTCGCAATCGTTAAGATATTCATTGACCACCCCTTCAGGCGACCAGTTAAAGGCGTAGGAGAGCAAGCCGGTCGGATTGTTCGGCAGCGCTCCGACACGCAGCTTGATACTGCGAATCCGGTCCAGACGCCTAGCCAGCGAGGCGCCGACGATGGCGATAAAGCCCGGTGCCAGACCGCACTGGGGAGCCATGACGGCCGTGGCAGAAGCACTCATCTCGATAATCGCCTTGGTTGTCGCTACGTCCTCGGTCAGATCGAAATAGTGGAGCCCCAGCTCTTTCGCCTGAGTTGCGACATCAAGGTTGAAGCAGTAAGGCAAACAGGAGACCACCGCATCAAAATCAGCCATCAATTGGCGGAGTTCGGTGCGACTAGAGACGTCGAGCGTCCTGGTCTCAAAGGGGGCAGCGTCCTGATCCCGGGCATCGGCAGCGACAACCTTAAAGCCGCTCTCATGCAGAAGCAACGCAACCAGGAAACCAACCTTGCCCAGTCCCAACACCAGTATCGAATTTATCCTCGCAGCCATCGGCAACCTCCTAGATCTCGAATCTGATCCCCTGGGCCAGCGGCAGTTCGGTCCCGTAATTGATCGTGTTGGTTTGCCGCCTCAAGTAGCCCCTCCAGGCATCGGAGCCCGATTCCCGACCACCGCCGGTCTCCTTTTCACCGCCGAAAGCGCCACCGATCTCAGCGCCGGAGGTGCCGACATTGACGTTGGCAAGACCGCAATCGGAGCCGGCGGCGGAGAGAAAGATTTCCGCCTCACGCAGATTTTCAGTAAAAATCGCCGACGACAGCCCCTGAGCGACATCATTCTGCAAGGCGATAGCTGTCGCAACCTCCCCCATGTAGCTGATCAGGTAAAGGATAGGTGCAAAGGTTTCCTCCTGAACGATGGCGTAATGGTTTTCAACCTTGGCGATCGCCGGCACCACGTAACAGTTTGACTCGTACCCCTCCCCCTCAAGCCGGGTTCCGCCATAGAGGATTTGTCCCCCTTCGGCCTCTACCCGCTTGAGACTGTGGAAAAATGTCTCGACGGCCTGTTTGTCGATCAGCGGGCCAACATGATTCCTTTCATCCAAAGAAGATCCGATCCTGAGCCCGTCATAGGCGCTGATCAGCGCCCCCTTGACCTTGGAGTAGATCGACTCATGGACAATCAACCGCCGGGTCGTGGTACAGCGCTGCCCGGCGGTTCCCACCGCGCCGAAGACAATGGCCGGTAGAGCCTTTTGCAGATCGGCATGCGCCGTCAGGATGATGGCGTTATTGCCACCCAGCTCAAGGATCGTCCGTCCGAACCGACCGGCAACCACCTGTGCCCCGTGACGGCCCATGACCACCGAACCGGTGAGAGAAACCAGCGGCAACCGCGTATCGTTGAGCAACCGCTCGCCAATCGCTGCGCCACGCCCAACGACCAGGCCGAAGAGTCCTTCAGGAAGATCGTTGCGGCGGATCACCCCGGCGACAATGTTCTGTACCGCAATGGCGCTTAAAGGCACCTTCGTTGATGGTTTCCACAGGCAGGTATTGCCGCAGACGGTCGAGATCATCGCATTCCAGGACCAGACCGCGACCGGGAAGTTGAAGGCGGAAATGATTCCCACCACGCCGAGTGGATGATACTGATCGTAGAGCCGATGGTTTGCCCGTTCTGAGGCCATGGTTCGACCATAAAGCTGACGTGACAGGCCGACGGCGAAATCACAGATATCGATCATCTCCTGCACCTCCCCCTTCCCTTCGACGAGCGACTTGCCCATCTCGTAGGAAACCAGGGCGCCAAGAGCATCCTTGTGACGACGCAACTCAAGACCGATCTGGCGAACAACCTCCCCCCGCTGCGGTGCCGGCACCTTGCGCCAGTGCAGAAATGCTTTGCTGGCGGTGCTGACGATCCGTTCATAATCCAGATCCGATGCCAGGTAAACACTGGCGATCTGCTGACCATCCACCGGCGAAGTCACTATTAATTCTTCACTGTCCTCATGCTTCAACCAGTCACGGCCGGTCGATGCACCATAGTTTTTTCCTGCGAGCCCCAACTTCTGTAAAAATTCCATCAGGCGACTCCTTTCCGGAAAGCTCACTCTCCAGGAAGCATGT
Source organism: Geopsychrobacteraceae bacterium (assembly GCA_963677215.1). GTDB lineage: Bacteria > Desulfobacterota > Desulfuromonadia > Desulfuromonadales > Geopsychrobacteraceae. The sequence continues at coordinate 2,316,496 of OY781919.1, read as the reverse complement.
GCTGAAAGAAGAGCGAGTCCTTATTCAATTATACAGAGTTGAGTTTTTCTGATGGGGCTGGAGAGGAGAAATTTCGAACCTGTCACGGTGTTTCTATTTGAATCAAGGAAATTAATTTTAGAAAAACACCAGAATTCAATCAAAAAATCGGGGCCAAGCGTTGTTGAGAAAAAATGGACTCCACTTCATCGGAGTCCTCTTGCTGCATGTATTGCAGATACTCTGCAAAAGCCCAGCGGACCCGCCAACATTCAAAATCGACGGGTCTCGTCCCGCCGGACGAGTTACTTTTCTGCTCCAGGTCAGAAAAGTAACCAAAAGACCCGGCCCCAATGTCCCCGCCTGCCCGTGGCAGGTTCCTTCCGCTACGCAACCTGACGACTCGCCCAGATAAACTCGCCTGACGGCTCAAACAAATCTGGTCGCTTTACGTCGCCAGATCGCTTCGCTCCAGCGGTTCCAATGGGGGAAACGAAAACGGAAAATTCAGTAGACATTGAATAGAAAAGAACTCCCCATGTGACGCAGCCGGAATGAAGTTGGATTTTGCAGCATCAAGCAGAAAAACTGTCTGAGCCGTAAGGCGAGTTTTTTCTGCGCTGAAAAATTCGACGGAACGGAGGGAATCCGCCTACAGCGGACAAGGAGCAGGGCACCCTTTTCTGCTCACTCTTTTATGGCGCGATTAAGAGTAAGTCGGTGGTGGGGCCGCAACCCCACGGTTTTGATTTACATTAGTTTACACAAAAGCCAAGAGCAGACCTGCCCCCTTTATATTTCAAAAAAAAAACCATCCCCTTTTACAGAAACGGCTTTTTCATTGATCTACTTATTCCGACTATTCTTCTCATCAATCCCAGACAACCCAAACCGCCGCCGCAGTTCGTCATAAATCAGCTCCGGCTCAATCTCGTAATACCCGAGCAGCACCGTCACATGGAAGAACAGATCAGCCACCTCGTAGACGACCTCCTGCTTGTCGCCGCCCTTACCGGCAATTGCCGTTTCGGTCGCTTCCTCGCCGATCTTGCCGAGGATCTTGTCCAAGCCTTTGTCGAACAGCGACTTGACGTAAGACTTCTCACCGTCGGCCATCGCCTTGCGCTCAAGGACGATCTGGTAGATCGCGTTCAAAATATCCTGATCCGGGGTTACCTTGTTATCATACATAATGTTTCCCCTTCCTTAGATTCGGGCCGGAACGCCATGCTCTTTGAGATACTCTTTGCACTCAGCGATGGTGTATTCCTTGAAGTGGAAGATCGACGCGGCCAGGGCGGCGCTGGCGCCCCCTTCGACCAGACCTTCGCGGATATGCTCCAGATTGCCGACCCCGCCTGAGGCGATGACCGGAATCTCGACCGCGTCGCTGACCGCGCGGGTCAGTTCGATATCGAAACCGGCCTTGGTGCCGTCGCAGTCCATCGAGGTCAGCAGGATCTCGCCGCAGCCGTAGTCTTCCATCTTCTTCGCCCATGCGATGGCGTCGATGCCGGTTGGCTTGCGGCCGCCATGGGTGTAGACCTCCCAGGCCTGCGGATTGGAACCCTCGACGCGGCGGGCATCGATGGCGACGACGATGCACTGGCTGCCGAAGCGTTGGGCTGCCTCACGGACAAACTCAGGGCTATGCACCGCGGCGGTGTTGATCGAGACCTTGTCGGCCCCGGCGTTGAGCAGGTTGCGGATGTCGGCAACCTCGCGCACCCCGCCGCCGACGGTCAGCGGCATGAAGACGCGCTCGGCGGTCTTGCGCACGACATCGAGGATGATGCCGCGGTTGTCGCTGCTGGCAGTGATATCGAGAAAGGTCAGCTCGTCGGCGCCCTGCGCGCAGTAGGCCTCGGCCGCTTCAACCGGATCACCGGCGTCGCGCAGCTCGACGAAGTTGACCCCTTTGACGACGCGGCCATCCTTGACGTCGAGACAGGGAATAATCCGTTTGGTCAGCATTAACGTGCTCCCTTGGTCAGCGCCACCGCTTCACGCAGATCGATGGCACCGGAGTAAATTGACTTACCGGCGATGACACCGGTGACGCCGGAGTCCTCGATCGCCATCAGGTTGCGGATATCCTGGATGCTGGAGAGACCGCCGGAGGCAATGACCGGAATGTTGATCGCTTCGGCCAACGCCTTGGTGGCGGCGATGTTCGGCCCCTGCATCATGCCGTCGCGGGCGATGTCGGTGTAGATGATCGCTTCGACGCCAAAACCTTCCATCTCCTTAGCCATCTCGGAGGCCAGCTTCTCGGTGACATCGGCCCAGCCGCGGACAGCAACCAGGCCGTCCTTAGCGTCGATACCGACGACGATATGGCCCGGGAACTTCTTGCAGGCTTCTTCGACCAACGCCGGATTCTCCTTAGCGATGGTACCGAGGATAACGCGGTCGATGCCGAGTTCCAGATAAGCTTCGATGGTGGCAATATCACGCACGCCGCCGCCCAGTTCGGACGGGATACTGATCGCCTTGACGATCGCTTCGATGGCGGCCTTGTTCTTCGGCACACCGGCGAAAGCACCGTCGAGATCAACGATGTGGAGCAACTCGCCCCCCTGCTCCTGCCAGATCAGTGCCTGAGCTGCAGGATCGTCGTTATAAACGGTATCTTTATCCATTAAGCCCTGCTCCAGACGAACGCAGCGGCCTTCCTTCAAATCGATTGCTGGTAAAATGATCATTGCTTAATTCCTTTTAAAAGGCACCCCCCTCAATCCCCCCTATTTCATAGGGGGGGAAGCGAGCTTTGCGAGCAGGGGGGTCTGTCCTTTAAATTTCTCCAAAATTGCGGAAGATCTGCAGACCGATGGTCTGGCTCTTCTCCGGGTGAAACTGGGTGGCCATAATGTTGTCGCGCCACAGCGAGGCACAGAACTCGACATCGCCATACCTGCAGGTGGCGGCGATATCCTCCTGGTTCTCAGCCTGGCAGTAGTAGGAGTGGACAAAATAGACGAAGCTACCAGTCTCAACCTCCTTGAAGATCGGTGACGGCTTGGTGATATCCAGGTTGTTCCAGCCCATGTGCGGGACTTTGAGCTTTTCACCGCCTTCGACCATGCCGGACGGAAAACGCACGACGCGGCCAGGGATCAAGCCTAAGCCTTTATGGATGCCGAACTCTTCGCTTTCGTCAAAGAGCATCTGCATGCCGACGCAGATCCCGAGCATCGGCTTGCCTTTGTCGATATGCTCCATCAGCGGCTCGACGAACCCGCCGTTGCGCAGGTTGGTGACACAGTCGTTGAAGGCCCCGACGCCGGGCAGGACGATCTTGTCGGCGGTCGCGATATCTTTCGGATCAGCACTGACGCGCGCGGCAAAACCAAGGCTCTCGAAAGCCTTTTCGACGCTGCGCAGGTTACCCATTTCATAATCTATGATGTTGATCACAACTTAACTCTTTCAATCAGGCCGCAAGGCCTTGCGGTTCTGCCCGCTTGATGAGCCTGCTCATCTGCCGGGCGCGAAGTCTTGTGCTGGAGCAAACCTACGAAGACCACGTTTGCAGCCTTCGTCAGTTTTAAGAAAGTTTCTTTTGCATCCTGTTCTTTGCGCCCAAAGAACAGGATGTCGTCAGGCGGGACGAAACCCGCCTGTTTTGCTTTTATTCGAGAGAACCCTTGGTCGACATCACCCCGACGATGCGCGGATCGAGACTGGTCGCTTCATCCAAAGCACGACCGAAGGCCTTGAAGATCGCCTCGATGATGTGATGCAGGTTGTCACCATAGGCCAGGTTAACGTGGATGTTGGCACCAGAGTGGTTACAGAAGGCGACAAAGAACTCCTCGACCAGCTCAACATCGAACTCACCGACTTTGACCTTCGGTAGCTCGACGTTGTAGACCAGGTACGGACGACCAGAGAGGTCGATCACCACCGAAGCCAGAGCTTCGTGCATCGGCATGGTCGAGCGACCGAAACGACGCACACCGGCCTTGTCACCAAGCGCCTTCTTGACCACTTCACCGAGGACGATCCCCATATCCTCGACAGTGTGATGAGCATCGATCTCGATATCGCCGGTCGCCTGAACGTTGAGATCGAAGAAACCGTGACGGGCCACCGCCGAAAGCATGTGGTTAAAGAACGGCACCGGGCTGGCGATCTGATGTACGCCGCTGCCATCGAGGTTCAGTTCGATGCTGATATTGGTCTCTTTGGTCTCGCGTGCCACCTTGGCGCTACGGGCCATGATTACCTCCTGTCAAAAATCAACTTCTAGACTTGAAAACCCGAAAAAACAATTACCACAGAGACACGGAGTACACTGAGAACGGCACAAGAAGATTTTCAAGAGACGAAAACCACCCCCCTGCTCGCAAGCTCGCCTCCCCCCCTATAAAATAGGGGGGATTGAGGGGGATGTATTTTGGCTTCTGTCTTTCTCCGTGTCCTCTGTGACTCAGTGGTTCAAATGGTCCTAATCCTGCAGTCGGATCGAAACCGACTTGGCGTGGGCTTCCAGCCCTTCCAGCTCGGCGATATGGACAACCTCTTTCCCCAGCCGCTTGAGACCCTCTGGAGACAGGGAGATCAGGCTCGATTTCTTGACGAAGTCGTCAAGCGACAGCGGCGAGAAGAAGCGCGCGGTACCGCCGGTCGGCAGGGTGTGGTTCGGCCCGGCCAGGTAATCACCAGCGGCTTCAGGGGTATGGTGGCCCATGAAGATCGCCCCGGCATGGCGGATCTTGCTCAAAATCGCAAACGGGTTATCAACCGCCAGCTCCAGGTGTTCCGGCGCAATACGGTTGGAGAAGGCGATCGCTTCATCCAGATTCTCAGCCAGAATGATGGCGCTGTAATCGTCAACCGACTTGCGCGCTATCGCCTTGCGGCTCAGCTGCTCAAGCTGGATCTCGACCTGCTCCTGAACGGCCTTGGCCATCTTCTCGCATGAGGTACAGAGCACCGCCGAAGCCAGTTCGTCGTGCTCGGCCTGGGAGAGCAGGTCGGCAGCGATGTGGGCGGCGTTGCCGCTGCCGTCGTTGATGACCAGAATCTCGCTCGGGCCGGCGATCATGTCGATATCGACCTGACCGAAGACCAGCTGCTTGGCTGTAGCGACATAGATATTGCCCGGCCCGGTGATCTTATCGACCCGTGGCACGCTTTCGGTCCCGTAGGCCAGAGCAGCAACAGCCTGGGCGCCGCCGATCTTGAAGATCCGGTTGACACCGGCGATCCGCGCCGCAGCCAGAACGTTAGGATTGACCTCGCCACCCGGCATCGGCACGACCATGATGATCTCGCCAACCCCGGCTACCTTGGCCGGTACGGCGTTCATCAGTACCGAGGAGGGATAGTTCGCCTTGCCGCCCGGAACATAGATACCGACGCGGTCAAGCGGGGTGACCATCTGGCCGACCAGAACATCCTCTTCGTCGGTCGACAGCCAGGTTTCCTGCTTCTGCTTGGCGTGGTAAGCACCGATCCGCTCAGCGGCCAGCGTCAGGGCCGCCAGCGATTCGGCCGAGACCTTGGTCATCGCCGCGTCGATCTCGGCTTCGCTGACCTCGACACTGCTGCTGTCAAGCTTGAGGCGATCGAACTTTTCGGTCAATTCAAAGACAGCCGCGTCGCCACGTTGACGAACATCGGCAATAATTGTTTTTACAGTTTCCTCGATACCGGCCGGAACCTCTTCGGCGCGCTGTTCAATGCGGCGGAACTGTTCGGCGAAATCGGCATCACTGAATTTTAAAAGACGAATCATGGTATTACTCCGTCCTACAATGAGATCTTAACGTCATCACCGATGACTTTTTCCAGACCTTCGATTATAGCACTAATCCGCTGATGCTTGGTCTTGAGGCTGGCCGGATTGACGATCAGGCGGCTGGTGATTTCGGCGATCGTCTCGACCTCGACCAGGTTGTTGGCCTTCATGGTGCCGCCGGTCGAGACCAGATCGACGATCCGTTCGGAGAGACCGACCAATGGGGCCAGCTCGATCGAGCCGTAAAGTTTGATCAGCTCAACCTGAATCCCCTTGGACGCAAAGTAACGTTCGGTGACGTTAGGATACTTAGTGGCGACTCGAATGTTCGACCAGTTGAGCGGACTATCCGATTCTTTCAGTTCCTTCGGCTCGGCCACAACCAAACGGCAGTAACCGAACTTGAGATCGAGCGGCTCATAGAGGTTCTTCCCCTGCTCAAGCAGGGTGTCCTTGCCGACAACCCCGAGATCGGCACAACCGTACTCGACATAGGTCGGGACGTCGGTGGCGCGGACCGCCATGAAGCGAAACTTCTGCTCCTTGTTTTCGAAAACCAGCTTGCGGCTTTCTTCGTTCATCTCGGGGCAGGTAATTCCGATCTGGCCGAACAGCTCCATCGAATCCTGCATGATCCGCCCTTTCGGCAGGGCGAAGGTAATCCAGTCACTCATGCTTTACTCCTGCTCGCGCCAGATATTCGCACCCAGCGCTGCCAGTTTCTGCTCAATATTTTCATAACCCCGATCCAGGTGATAGATACGGGAGACTTCAGTGGTATTCTCAGCCGCCAGTCCGGCCAGGATCAGCGATGCGCTGGCGCGCAGGTCGGTGGCCATGACCGGCGCCCCGGTCAATGTCTCGCAACCGCGGATGATGGCACTGTGGCCGTCGATCTGAATATTGGCACCCATCCGCTGCAGTTCGCAGACATGCATGAAACGGTTTTCAAAAACCGTCTCCGAAATCTTACTGGTCCCGCTAGACTTGACCATCAGCGCCATGAACTGCGCCTGCATATCGGTCGGGAAACCGGGAAAAACGCTGGTACGGATATCTACCGGACGGATCTGTTCAGGCCCGATGACGCGCAGGCCGTCAGCCTCAGGCTCAACACCGACGCCAGCCTCTTTGAGCTTGCCGATCAGGGCGGCCAGATCGTTTTCCAGGGCGTCACGCACCAGCACGTTGCCGCCGGTAATCGCTGCAGCAATCATGAAGGTACCGGCTTCGATGCGATCCGGGATAACCCGGCACTGCATCGGCCTCAGGGATTCGACCCCCTTGACGCGGATAATCGCCGTCCCCGCTCCTTCAATCCGGGCACCCATGGCATTCAGGGCTTCAGCCAGCTGAACGATCTCCGGCTCGCGGGCGGCATTTTCGATCAGCGACTCCCCTTCGGCGAGGGCCGCAGCCATCAGCAGGTTTTCGGTACCGCCGACGGTCGGCATGTCGAAGGTGATTGTCCCGCCACGCAGCCGTTCGGCCGTTGCCTCGACATAGCCGTGATCGAGGGTGATCTTAGCCCCCAGCGCCTCGAGCCCTTTCAGGTGCTGATCGATCGGTCGCGCACCAATGGCACAGCCGCCCGGCAGACTGACCCGGGCATGACCGAAGCGGGCCAAAAGCGGCCCAAGAGCCAGCACCGAGGCACGCATCGTCTTGACCAGATCGTAAGAGGCCTGGACACTCTCGATCCGGGTCGCATCGATGGTCATATACTCGCGCCCCTGGACGACAACTGCCCCGAGCTCGTGAAGAACCTTGACTGCGGTATTGATATCGCGCAGAAAAGGCACATTACTGATCTGATGAATCCCGGGAGCGAGCAGGGTCGCAAAGAGCAGTGGCAAGGCCGAGTTCTTTGATCCGCTGACCTGAACCTCACCGTTCAGGCGCTGCCCTCCTTTAATGACGATCTTATCCAAATCAAAAGCCCTCTTTAGCTTAATCCTTAAACGGTCAGTTCGCAGACCGTCAGGAAGTCACTTTACAATTGTCCGCCGACAACCCGCGGCTGCCCGGCATAATCATGACGCAGATAGACATTCTTTAGACCGGCCATTTCAAACAGCCGCATAACCGCGTCCCCCTGCTGATAGCCAATCTCCACCAGCAGCCAGCCGCCGGGATTGAGACAGCGGACGGCCTGCACTGCAAGCAACTGATAGCACTCAAGGCCATTGTTGGCGGCGACCAGAGCCAGCTTCGGCTCATGATCCCGAACTTCAGGCATCAGCCCGGTCCATTCATCGGCGTCGATATACGGGGGATTGGAAACGATCAGATCATACTTTTCTGCAGGCAATTCGGCAAGGGTTCCCTGACAGAAATCAATTCTTTGTGACAAATGATTGAGTTCGGCGTTGGCTTTGGCAATCGCGAGAGCGTCGCCAGAGATATCGAAGGCCGTCACTTGCCATTGGCTCAGCTCACTGGCCAGACTGATGGCGATGGCGCCGCTGCCGGTGCCGACATCGATCAGCGAACCTTCCGAAGCAGCATGCTTGAGGGATTCTTCGACCAGAATTTCCGTATCAGCACGTGGAATCAGGACCGCCGGACTAACCTTGAAAGGGAGGGACCAGAACTCGGTCTCGCCAAGCAGGTACTGCAACGGCTCCCGTTGCCCCCGGCGCCTGACCAGCGACCGCAGGCGGTCCAGCTCCGCTGCATCGAGGGGCCGGTCATGCTGCATGTAGAGGCCGATCCGATCGAGGCCGAGCAACCAGGCCAGCATCAGCTGGGCATCGAGGCGCGGATTGTCGATTCCCTTGTCAGCAAAGAAATCGGTCATCCAGCTCAGCATTTTCAGAACTGTCCAGCTCTCCGCCAAAAGATCAGTTCTCCTGCTGACTCATCTGAGCCGCCTGCTGGTCGGTAATCAGGGCATCGACAATCTCATCGACATCCCCCTGCATGATCGCATCAAGCTTGTAGAGGGTCAGGCCAATACGGTGATCGGTACAGCGCCCCTGTGGGAAGTTGTAGGTGCGGATCCGCTCACTGCGGTCGCCGCTGCCGACCTGGTTCTTGCGATCGGCGGCCATTTCAGCCTGCTGAGCGGCCTGCATCTGGTCAAAGATCCGGCTCTGAAGGACCTTCATCGCTTTGGCCTTGTTCTTGTGCTGCGACTTTTCTTCCTGGCAGGCGACGACGACGCCGGTCGGGATGTGGGTCAGACGCACGGCCGATTCGGTCTTGTTGACGTGCTGACCACCGGAACCCGAAGCACGGTAGAGATCGACGCGGATATCGGCCGGGTTGATCTCGATATCGACATCCTCGGCTTCAGGCAGCACGGCAACGGTACAGGCCGAGGTATGAATCCGCCCCTGGGTCTCGGTCTCGGGAACGCGCTGCACGCGGTGGGTGCCGCTTTCGAACTTGAGCCGCGAATAGACCCGCTCACCACTGATCAGGGCAATGACCTCCTTAAAACCGCCGCCGTCTGTTTCAGAAAGACTCAACAACTCGACCCGCCAGCCGTTGCGATCGGCATAGCGCGAGTACATGCGATACAGGTCGGCAGAAAACAGGGCCGCCTCATCGCCACCGGTACCGGCGCGGATCTCAAGGATGATGTTCTTGTCGTCATTCGGATCCTTGGGCAGAAGAAGAATCCGCAATTCCTCCTCCAGCGCCTTCTGCTGTTCTTCCAGTTCAGGCAGTTCGGCCTTGGCCAGTTCCTTCATCTCAGGATCGCTGTCCTGGAGCAGCTCGCGGTTGCCCTTGATATCGCTCAAGACCTGTTTGTAACGGTTATAGACCGAGACAAGCTCACTCAAGTCGGCATGCTCCTTGGTCAACTCGCGATAACGCTTCTGGTCACCGATAATGGCCGGATCGGAAAGAAGCCCTTCGACTTCCCTGAACCGGTCTACAACATCTTCGAGGTTTGCAAACATAGGTCTCTTTCAACAGAGGGCACAAAAACGTGAAGCCAGAAAAACCGGCTGAAACAAAAAAGGCGGCCCCAACGGGCCGCCTCGAATCCTGTCTACCCGATTACTTCTGGGCGTACTTTTTGCGGAAACGCTCGATACGACCAGCGGTATCGATCAGTTTCTGCTTGCCGGTGTAGAATGGGTGGCAAGCGGAGCAAATTTCAGTATGGATCTCTTCGGTCAGAGTCGAACGAGTCTCAAAGGTGTTACCGCAGTCACAACGTACGGTAACATCATGATATGCCGGATGGATTCCTTCTTTCATTATGTCATCTCCTTAGCGCCTGGCTTTGTACAGGCTTGATAGTATTTTGCGAAAAGGTTGTGTAGCACTTTTCGCCCTGCCAGGCAAGTTTTTTCTATGAACCGCCGGCACTTTAAGCCGATCTAAAAGGGCGTTACAAGCCACACTCAGCCATGGCACACTCCAGATCGACCTCGCAGTAGGTATAGGTCTCTCCGGTACCAAACCAGTTGTCGAAAGTGCCAAGAATCCGGCCGCCCGCCTTGAGAAAATTATGCAGCGAGCCGTTACCGCGAAAATGCCCGCCGACTCGGGAAAAACCAGCGTCCCTGGCACTGCTGAGGAACTGACGCAGAAGACTCTTGCCGGCCCCGCCACCGCTGAAGTCCGGCATAGCCACAATATTGAAGAGATAGATCAAGCCCTTGTGGCAGATGTCGATTTCATCAAAGCGCAGAATCCGGCTCTGCTCCGGGCAGAGCGGAAAGCCGACGACGTTACCGGCATATTCCTGACCGCAAAAGGCGACAAAGGCATGGACGCCCTCCCGGTTCAAAGCGTCAAGATAGGCTTCCGAGGTTTCCCGGATATCCTCCGGAAACAGCTCCTCGGAAGTCATGATCTGCGTCTCGTAATGCGGATAATTCTCCGTCGTAAGTCGGGCAAAACTGATCATGCGCAACCCTCTTGCTGCAATGCGGGATCGGCGAAATAGTTGACGCTGACCGACAGCGGCGCAGCCTCGCCACGGGCGATCGCGGTCAACTGTGCGGCATTTTCAACGGAGAGTATCCGCAAAAGCGGTTGATCGACGGCGACAAAATCAGGGTAAGCACCAGCCAGCAAAGCATCCCAGAAAGGCGCGTGACGCAGCAGGTCATCAGGCATGACCCGGGTGCGCGGCGAGCCCTCTTCGGGGGCGCAGTCAAACGGTTCGATGATATTGAAAAAGCCGTAGTCGTTGGTGACCTGCTCACCGGGCAGGATATCGCGGATGGCCAGCTCACAACCATAGGGCGTGGCGATCGAATTGGCATTGAAACTGTGATTGATGAAACGCGTATTGTCCCAGCAGAACACCCAGCGCCCTTCCCGGTTTCTGAAGCAGTAGCGCTCGAGGATCTCCTGATAGGGCAAGTCGAGTTGGCGGACTTCGGCCTCCGTATAGAGCCGGTCGAACTTATCGAGAACCCAGGTCAGGGTTCCACGCGGAATCAGTTTCGTCGCAAAGACACCATGGCCGATCAGCGGATCGACGAAACGCACTTCGGTATCGGGATGTAACATACAGGTTGCCAGACCTCGCGGGGCAGGAGAAAGTGAATTCGGCCGGAACAGCTAAAGGGGAAGGACTCCCCCAATACGAATCCTGATACGGCTAATACTGCCAGCCGCAACTTTTGTCAATCGAATTGATAAGGGCGAAAAACAGGCATAAAAAAGCTGCGGCCCCTGAAAGATCCGCAGCTTCGAAAGTCTTGATTTTAAGCCTGGCGCCTACTGGTTCATCGAATCGAGGAACTGCTGATTCGATTCGGTTTCGGCCAGTTTCTCAAGCAGGAACTCCATGCTGTCGACGGTGTTCATGCTGGAGAGAACCTTGCGCAGCAGCCAGGTGCGCTGCATCTGGGTCGCATCGACGAGCAGGTCTTCCTTACGGGTACCGGAGCGGTTGATGTCCATCGCCGGAAAGGTTCGCTTGTCGGCCAGACGGCGGTCAAGATGCAGCTCCATATTACCGGTGCCCTTGAATTCCTCGAAGATGACCTCGTCCATCTTGCTGCCGGTATCGATCAGCGCGGTGGCGATGATGGTCAGGCTGCCACCCTCTTCAATGTTACGGGCGGCTCCGAAAAAGCGCTTAGGCTTGTGCAGGGCGTGGGCGTCGACACCACCGGAGAGGATCTTGCCACTCGACGGAATGATGGTGTTGTAGGCACGGGCCAGACGGGTGATCGAGTCGAGCAGAATGACGACATCACGCTTATGCTCAACCAGACGGCGGGCCTTCTCGATAACCATCTCGGCAACCTGAACATGGCGATTGGCCGGCTCGTCGAAGGTCGAAGAGATGACCTCACCGTTGACGTTGCGCTGCATATCGGTAACTTCCTCAGGGCGTTCATCGATGAGCAGAACGATCAGGTAGACCTCAGGGTGGTTCTCAGAGATGGAGTTGGCGATCTGCTGGAGCAGGACGGTTTTACCAGTTCGTGGCGGAGCGACGATCAGGCCGCGCTGCCCCTTGCCGATCGGCGCAACTAGGTCCATAACCCGGGTCGAATAGTTGTCCGAGCAGGTTTCCAGCTTGAGCTGTTCTTCCGGGTAGAGCGGAGTCAGGTTGTCGAAGAAGGTCTTCTCGCGCATCTTGGCCGGGTCTTCGAAGTTGACCTCGGAAACCTTCAGCAGCGCGAAGTAGCGCTCCCCTTCCTTGGGCGGACGAATCTGGCCGGCAACGGTATCGCCGGTACGCAGGGCAAAACGGCGGATCTGCGACGGGGAGATATAGATATCATCCGGACCCGGCAGGTAGTTGGCGTCGGGAGCCCGCAGGAAGCCGAAACCGTCCGGCAGAATTTCAAGAACCCCTTCACCAAAAATCGCCTGCTTCTTTGCAGCGGTCGCTTTAAGAATGTTAAAGATCAGGTCCTGACGGCGCATGCCGCCGATTTCTTCCAGGCCGAGATCTTTGCCCAGGGCAATAAGTTCAGAGATTTTTGTCTGCTTAAGGTCTTTCAGATTCATAGATGGACTCTCCGGCCCGCACGCTTGAATGCGGTTTCTGGTAGAGCTGACAACAGACGGTTGCCAGGCTAAATGGTTTATTCAACTTTTTAATATTAACAAAGAGATCAGGGAATGAATAAAATTCGTTGTATTTTAATCGCTCGTATACGTGATTATTGATTTACTTATATATGAAATGTCTAGCTGGAATCGGGATTTCGTTCAGGTTTTGACGGGTTTTATTCTTAACCTGCCAAGGTCGGACAAAAAAGCAGGCAAAAGCCACACACTAATTTAATTAAGTATGAAAGCTTTTACCTGCTTTGGCATTCCCTGTCAACCTGGAAAATAAAAAGCATTCAACAAACAGAATGAAATCAACAACCAATCCGGGTCAGCGTCGCAGCACATCGAGCAGGTTGGGACTGATACCCGCGGCGATCCCCGAGAACAGGTCATCATAAACCCTGGGCAGATGTCTCACGCCATCGCGATCGGGATCTTCGGCCAATACCCGTTCAAAACCCGACAGGGTGATGTCCTTGACCTTGACATAATCAGTACGGTTGAAATAGGCCTCGTCGAAATCCGGATACTGTAACTGCAGGAACTGAACAGCCTCCGGACCGCTCATCTGCCACAGCACATTGCCGTTCCGGTCAATAACAGCGGCCGTCGCCAGAATATCGCTGTACTGGGTATTCAGACTCTCCAGTTTGGTTCTGGAACGCCGGGTTTCCGTCACCTTCTCACCGGACAGAACGACGATCAGCACGGCATCGACGACGTTGCTGCGCGCCATCTCGACAACGGTGGCCGTATCAAACATGTAGCCGGCCGGATACCCCTTGGCGTCATGCTTGCGCCCGTTGCCGATCAGCGACATGGCGACAAGACCACCATGCAGAGAGATTGGCCGGATATCGAAATAGCCCTTCTTCTCTTTCAACTTATCGACCAGGTACTTCTCTTTCCCCACTGTGGATCTTTCAACCAGATCAAACAGCGCTTGCGCCTGGGGATAATCGACGCCGGAGGCACGATCTACCAGGATCGGTAGGACACCAAGCACCTGGACCTTGGTCTGATACTCCTGTTTGGGAATCTTGTAAACACCGCTCCCACAGGCAGCAAGCGGGAGAACCAAGACCAGAGCCAACAGCAACTTTTTCATTTCATCTCTCCTTGTCGTTAAAGGGTGTGCAACTCCATATAAAAACCCAACCAAAAAATTTACGGTTTTGGACTGAAGCAGCGGTTCTCGGCCGGAATAGCGCCACAGCTGAAATAAGCCAGTGCCCATTCAAGAAGATCCCGAGGCCGACTGCGACGCAACTCGTCCGGCGGATTCTGACCGAGAAAACAGAGAACCTGCCACATCAGCTGAACACCATTGTCACGCGTCACAATAAGCGCCGGGCCATCCCTCTTACTCAGCTTTCCGCCTGAAGCGGAGAGCGCCAACGGCAGGTGGTAATAGTGTGGCACTAGGGCTTCCAGGCAGTCATAAAGGTAGATCTGGCGCGGTGTCGAAGCGAGCAGATCGGCCCCACGGACGACCTGGGTGATCCCTGCATCCATATCATCGACGACAACCGCGAGCTGATAAGCAAACTCACCATCAGCGCGATGGAGAACAAAATCGCCAAGCTCCGTCTCCAGATTCTGCATTCGCGTTCCGAAAATACCATCGACGAACGATACCGTTCGATTGACAATGCGCAAGCGGACCGCCGCCTCGGCACGCTGCCCTTTCATACCGGCACGACAGGTCCCAGGGTAAACCGGGCCATCTTCTCCCGTATGCGGAGCACTGGCCAGCACCTCGCGACGGGAGCAGTTGCAATCAAAGAGCAGATTTTTGCTCCGCAACAGATCCAGCACCTCGCGATAACGTCCGAATCGCTGCCCCTGATAGACAACCGGACCATCCCAGGTCAATCCCAATGCTTCTAACAGAAACAACATTTCGTCTGCAGCACCAGGAACAACGCGTGGCGGATCGAGATCTTCGATTCTGACCCGCCAGGTTCCGCCCGCCTGCCTGGCCAGAAGATAACTTCCCAGGGCGGCGATCAGGGTTCCAAAATGCATAGGACCAGTCGGACTTGGTGCAAAACGCCCGATAACGGGCATATCCTGAGAAATAGTATCAGACATCTTAACCATGCAAAGAAACTGAGCAGATCATTCATTAGAGAATGAGTGGAGTGCCGGGTCTTGTCAAGCACCTTTCAGCGGGGGCAGGACGCTTGATGTTTGACATATTCCACCCACAGGTGTATTTATAACCTCAAAAGTTACGTTTAAACAAAGGAGTTCGAAAGTGGTCATAACTCGTGCAACCGAATATGCCGTCAGAACTGTCATCTACCTCGCCCAACAGCCCCCTGGTGACATTGTCCTGAAAAAGGATATCTGCAAAACCCAGGATATCACACCGGCCTTTCTGACAAAGATTCTCCAGCCGCTGATCAAGGCAGGCATCGTTAGCTCCCAACGAGGTGTCGGCGGAGGATTCCTGCTGGCCAAATCAGCTGACGACATCACCCTGCTCGACATTCTTCAGGCAGAGGAAGGGACCCTGAAGCTGAACCACTGCCTGCTCGATTCTCACAGCTGCGAACGGGACAGCTATTGCGCCGCACATGAAGCCTGGGACGAAGCCCAGACATCCATGGCAACTGTTCTGAAACGCCATTCAATCGGCGATCTGGCCAGACGCCAGCAGCAAAAGCTGGAAAAACTCAGAACCTGCAAAGCCTGTTAAGCGTCGCAGCCCCCCTATCATCTTCAGCATAAGGCCCGGTAAATACCGGGCCTTATGTTATTTTCATGCCCAGCCAAACTCCGCTTGCGGAGTTTTCCGGCTCTGCCCATCTGATGGGCAGAGCCGAATTATTTTAAAGATGCATGGAGCAGAGGACAAAAAAAACCCTGGAGTCCAGGAGGGATAGGACGTCCAGGGGAAAACAGAGGGTTGCCACAGCCCCCTGCAAATAACGAGTTAAGTGAAGTCTACTATGTAAAACCGAGACGTCAAATCGAGCGGAAATTAATTTTATTTAACAGTTTCTTCCGGATAAGCATTGATCTGATGGATACTCAGGTCAGGACCAGTGAATTCCTGCTCATCGCCCAGACGAATGCCCTTGACCTTGTCAATGACCTTGTAGACGACAAAACCGGTGACCAGCGCATAAACCAGAGCCATGACCGACCCCGCCAGTTGACTGATAAAGGAGACGCCACCCAGACCGCCGAGCGACTCCAGGCCAAAGATCCCGGCAGCAATGCCCCCCCAGGTACCGACCACCCCGTGCAACGGCCAGACGCCGAGAACATCGTCAATCTTCAACTTTTCCTGCTCAATCTGGAAGCCGTAGACGAAGATCAGCGAACCGATGCCTCCGACAAAGAAGGATCCGATCGGATGCATCAGGTCAGAACCGGCACAGACGGCAATCAGACCGGCAAGGGCGCCGTTGTGAACAAAGCCGGGGTCATTGCGGCTGGCAACCAGGGCAAACAGCACTCCGCCGACCATGGCGGCCAGAGAATTGACAGCGACCAGCCCCGAAACCCCTTCCAGGCTCTGGGCACTCATCACGTTAAAACCGAACCAACCGACTGCAAGAATCCAGCTGCCGAGGGCAAGAAACGGGATATTACTGATCGGAATCGCCTGGCTGCGGCCCCGGACGAAACGTCCCATCCGTGGTCCCAGAACCAGCACAGCCGGAAGAGCCAGCCAACCACCAAGAGAGTGCACAACAACACTCCCGGCAAAGTCATGAAACTGAGCCCCGAAAGTGGACTCAAAAAAGCCCTGCAGGGCGCCGCTGTTCTGGCCCCAGATCAGCGATTCAAAAATCGGATATGAAATTCCGGCAAAGATGGCACCGGCGACAACCTGCGGCCAGAATTTGGCACGCTCGGCAATACCACCGGAGATGATGGCCGGGATACAGGCGGCAAAACAGAGTAGAAAAAAGAACCGGACAAGCTCATAGCCCTGATTGCCGCCGAGCAGATCATGGGCGGAAACAAAGAAATGGACTCCGTAGGAGATCGGATAACCAACCAGAAAATAGACAACTGTCGAAACTGACCAGTCAGAGAGGATTTTTACAAAAGCATTGACCTGACTTTTACGGCGAACAGTTCCAACCTCAAGAAAAGCAAAACCTGCATGCATGGCGAAAACCATGACAGCCCCCAAGAGCAAAAACAGAACATCCCCGCTATGGCGCAGAGCATCCACAGAAGCTTCCATTATCAAGACCTCCTCGTCATTGATTTGCTGTGTGCGACAACATTGTCGCCTCGTTGAATATCGAACCGGTAGTTGCATTCAAGTCCCGTGCCGATTATTTTGCCGACCAGATTTTAACCACTTAGGCCATCACAATACAACAACCTGAACAAATAATAGACAGCGCTGTATACTTTTTAATCACCATCTCACTATTTCATAGCCGACACAATCTAAGATTCATTGACAAAGAGAAATGACTGGGCTAGAGTCCACAAACATTTGACCTGACTCAGGTCAAGCAACGTCTTTATCATGAGTGGTGGAGGGATAAGGCCCTTTGAAGCCACGGCAACCGGGTTTCACTCCAAAGAGAAGCCGTCTGGTGCCAATTCCTGCCCTGGTAGCGATATCATCAGGGGCAGATGGGGACGGTCAAAAGATACTCAGTTCACGTATCAGAAGGCCTCTCCCGTAGAGGTCTTTTTTTTTTGCCTTTTGGACGCGAAGGAAGCTGCGTTGGAAAACAGTGTCGGTCTGGTCAAAACTGAATACGCCGAACTCGATGTTGAATTACAGCTGGAAAGTGGTCGACTGCTCGGCCCCCTGACCCTGGCGTATGAGACATACGGCACCCTGAACGCCGACAGGTCGAATGTCATACTTGCCGCTCACGCCTGGACCGGCGATGCTCATGCCGCAGGCTATCACGATCTTGACGAACGCAAACCAGGTTGGTGGGATCATATGATCGGGCCCGGCAAAGCCCTGGATACTGACCATTTTTTCGTGATCTGCACCAATGTCATCGGTTCCTGCAAAGGCTCAACCGGACCGGCCAGCATCAATCCCAGAACCAGGCGCCCTTACCGGCTGAATTTCCCGGTCATCATGATTCGCGACATGGTCCGGGCCCAGAAGCTGCTGCTCGACCACCTGAGCATCCCCTCTCTGGCCGCAGTTATAGGCGGGTCGATGGGCGCCATGCAGACCCTCGAGTGGGGAGTCCTCTACCCTGAATTCGTCAGATCGATCATCCCGATTGCCGGGACCGGCAGAACCTCCCCTATGGCGATCGCTCTCAACGCCCTGGCGCGCAAGGCAGTCTTCAATGACCCGCTGTGGAAAAAGGGCAATTACCAGCTAGAGCATCCGCCGACAGACGGCCTCTCCCTGGCCCGTGCGGTCGGCCATATCTCTTTTTTGTCCGACAAGTCGATGCAGCTGAAATTCGACCGACGCTTCTCGCTCCGCGACGGAATGTTCGACTTCTTCGGCCAGTTTGAGATCGAACGCTATCTCGACTACAACGGAGGAAATTTCGTCGATCATTTCGACACCAACTCCTTCCTCTATCTGTCGAAAGCCCTCGACCTGTTCGACATCGCCTGGAACTTCGACTCCCTGAGCGAAGCTCTCGAACGGATCAGCTGTCCGTCATTGTGGTTTGCCTTCAGTTCGGACTGGCTCTACCGGCCGGAACAGACCGAGAACCTGGTCAGCGAACTGAAACGCCTGAACAAACAGGTGGACTACCACCTGATCCAGTCGGACTATGGACATGACTCCTTCCTTGTCGAACCGGAGAAGTTCGTGCCTTACGTCAAAGATTTCCTGAAACAGTTTATTGCCTGAACGAAGTCAGTACGCTGTATGCCTTAATTTATGAGGTCAGCAGGGTACTTTTCAGGAAAACAGATCGAGCTGCCGGAAATTCAGTTCTTCAGATTTGAACGGACGGGGCTGGTAGCGCGGACATTCGAGCATGACAATGCTCTCCGGCTGCTTGCAGTGACGGATACAATGACAACAGAGCCGATTCAACTGTTCCTTACTCTTTTCGGTCATATCAACGCATCCCTGGGAACAAAACTAAAACATGTGCCAAACGATATAAAGCCTCTTGAGGAAATCTACTATTGTCTGGTCCGAAAGCAAAGTGTAAATTGAAGCAATACCGCATCAACTCTTACACAACGGCCACACAGGATGCAACAGCAGTTTCTTACCATAACCCTGCTCGGAACAGGAACCAGCACCGGAATCCCAGTTGTCGGCTGCGACTGTCCCGTCTGTCGCTCAGCGATCGACCATAACCGCCACAATCGCCGCACCCGCTGCAGCGCCCTGCTTTCGGACGGTGACAAAAGCATCCTGATCGATACCTCTCCGGATCTTCGTCACCAGGCCCTACGCGCCCATATCCGGCAGGTCGATGCCGTCTTCTACACCCATGGTCATGCCGACCATGTTCACGGTATCGACGACCTGCGCGCCTTCAACCACAAGGGCAAGACACCAATCCCCCTGTACGGCTCAGAGGAGACCCTGCAGCATATCGAACAATCATTCTGCTATATCTTTGATGACGAAGAGAATTACGGCTACCTGCCCAATCTGGTCCTGCAGCCACTGAGGGGGCCGGTCACCATCGGCCGGATGGAAATCATACCGATCCCCATCAAGCACGGCCACATGTCAAGCTACGGCTATCGCTGCGGTCCCGTTGCCTACCTGACCGACTGCAACGCGATTCCCGAAGATTCGCTGCAAATGCTCAAAGGTCTGAAACTGCTGATTCTCGACGGACTGCGCTTCAATCCCCATCCGACCCATTTCTGCATCCCGGAATCGATCAAGATGGCACAGCAGATCGGGGCCGAGCAGACCCTGCTGACCCATATCGCCCACGACGTCGATCATGACCGCCACGACAGAGAACTTCCGGACGGCATCAACCTGGCCTATGATGGCCAGACCTTCCGCTATCCACTCTGACAGATAGCTTTCCACCACCCCGATCATGCCCTGCCGGGAATACCCTGCGGTCAGGATTCGCCGGGGTTCTGATAATAGTTGAGGATAATCCGCTCCTTGAGGACGCGGGTCAGACCACTTCTGTCATCGACAAACAAACGGCGGTTACGACGACCGACAAAGCCATGCTTTTTCAGCTGAACAATGATCTTGGCCACAGTGACCGAATGGGCCCCGATGAAGCTGCCCAGCTCTTCAGCAGTGAAAAAGGGGGCGATTCCCTCACCGGTATCAAGCTCCAGCAACACCTTGCAGACCCGCAAGAAGGCCGGCAGATCCTCCCGATCAAAAAAGTTGGACTGGATGCGAACGAGGTTGTAGGAGAGAACCTTCATGACGGTTTTCGCCAATAGCGGATATTGCTCCACCATCGCATCGAACTGATCGGCCGCGATACGATACAAACTGCAGGGCGTGCGCGTATAGTACTGCACCTCCCACTCCTCATCGGCATATTCCTGAAGATAGAGAGGAACGATACTGAACAGCCAGCGTGGCGTAAAATAGGTGAAGGTCCGTTCGCCACCGCTCTCGGTCATCTTGGTTGCAGCACAGACACCTTCCTCCAGCAGGAAGACGCTATTCTCCCCCGGCGGCACCATATCCTGGAGACAGACCCCCTTGGGCAGCTCCAGTCGCTCACCGACACTGCACAACTCGTCATAGTGATGGATGATATGCATTAAACATCTCCATATTCTTCACGGCATTGCAGAGGCTTTCGTAAAAAATATCAAATATGGCTAAACTGGGGAACAATCTACACCAACCCCGCAAATAAAAGAAACTCCCGACCACAAAATATGTAGTCGGGAGTCGATTTTCAGTCACTGCCTACCGAACATTCGTTCAGCGTCAGCAATATTTCGTCACCTTGGTAACGACTATTTCTTTGCCTTGTTGACCAGCGTACCGATCAGGGCCATGCCGCCAAGCACCAGCATGATACAGCAGATGTAGGCCGCAACGAGCAATTCAGCTTTACCCATTATAAACTCCTTTTAGCAGGAATGAAATTACCACCACTTACCGTTGCTGCTGGTAAGCTTCCAGATGACGTAGACAATGCCACTGAAAACGACAGCCATCAGAAATTCTTGAATAAACAATGACCATACCCACATATTGCAATCTCCTATCAGTCGATTTAAGCAGCTTTTGCTACGTCTTTGTTGAGCAGGCCGGCACGATGACGCTTCATCAGAGCAGCCTCTCCTGGCAGAACCGCATTCAGAACGATAACCAGAACCAGAGAGATAACGGTAACCGGATACATGTTCAGAGCGAAAGGACCTGGTGCCCAGCTTGGGGTTGCAAATGTCCAGACAAAGTTGACGACATAAGAGACCAGGATAGTGATCCAGGCAGCAGACTTGCTGCACTTCCAGACCATACCGGCCAACCAGACGAAGAAGATCGGAATCCCGAAGGAGAAACACCAGAGGAAGATCGGGAAGATCATCGGTGCGAAAAGTGCCGGAACACAGGCCAGCAGACCACAGACGACAACCATCGGACGCATCAGCTTGAACTGGGTCTCCGGGGTCATGTTCGGGAAGCAGGCACGCTTGAGGATAACGTCGATGATAACGGTGGCGTTACCCAGCATAACGCTGGAACCGGTCGACAGTGTTGCAGCGAGCAGACAGACCATCAGCAGGCCGACAATCGGCGCCGGCAGGTTCTGGATCGCGTGATTGATGACCGACAGCTTGGCACCACCGGCAGCGATGGAAGGAATGGTCATGGCAGCCATAGCCATCAGAACCCATGGGAAAGAGGCCATACCGTTGACCATCGCAGCCAGGAAGGTTGCCTTACGGACTTCCTGAGTTGATTTGGCAGCAAAGATCGGAATGTAAACACCCTGGGTAACGGCAGCCGCAGTGATGTGCAAAACAGCAACAGGGATAATGATCTGGAAGAACAGGTCAGGAGAGAAACGGAAGATTTCCAGTCTCCAAGCCTGATCCAGAGAGGTGTAGTACTCAGCAACACCAGCCCAACCCATAGCGTTAGCGGTCAGCCAGCCACCAGTCAGCAGCAGAGCAGCGTAGGAACCGATGATCATGACGGTTGCATTAACGGTACTGACGACGGAGAACTGCAGAACACCACCGAAGATAACGTAAACGATGATCAGCACGAAAGCGATGATGATACACCAAGGCTTGAAAGGAATGGCTCCACCGGTCAGACCGTAGATCGCACCACCGGTTGCCAGGGTTTCACCCATACAGATACCGGTCCAGGTTGCGGTATTTACGGCGCCGTTGAGGTAACCCATGGCAGGACCGAACTGCATTTCCAGAGATTCCGGAAAGGTCTGAACATCCAGCTCGCGCAGCCATGGACCGAACCACAGGGTAGCCAGAGGCAGAAAGATACCACCGACGATAACCGGCCAGAACAGAACACCGGCACCCAGACCAGCAGATGCTTCCCAGAGGTTCATGGTGTGACCGGAACCGAGCGGAATCAGCGCCAGACCGGAAGCAACCATGTACCATTTCAGTGTCTTACCACCTGTCGTGAAGTCATCAACGTTCTTGACTTTGCCCCGGAAGTAAAAACACGACCCGAAGACAACAATGATGAAATAAATTGCTGCGTAGATAATTGGACTCGACATTTTACGACTTAACCTCCTCAACCACGTTTACAGAATAAGTGGAGGCCGTCATCCGTCAACACGACAGTGAACCCCCCTCCACACTCGTCAATGAATTTGATACGCAATTTAACTATGTTCGATCCTCTCCAGGGTCTGATCAGGGATAAGCAACCTAGTTGCTCCTGACGATCCATGAAGCAGGAAGCGTTCAGCCGAATCCAAATCGCAGGAAAGATACTCCGCCAAGACAACGGACAACCTAACCTCCACCGCCGAAAGCGGACTTCAGATAGAAAAATGCGTACGCGCTGCATAGCTCTCAGCGGCATGCAACAAAACGTGTTTCTGTTCTGCTAGGCGGAAAAAATCGGACTACAAGGTGAACTTGGGACAGATTTCAAACCGGACTACGTGACGAACCAGGAAACAAACATATTCGACGCTGAACGTCGCCATAATTAACCGTAAAGATTGAGTTTTGATATAGCGTGCGCTATAGAAAATCTTCGATTTCGTTAACTTCGGCAGTCTCAGGATGCTCTTTTTCACGTTTCGATCTGTGCAAAAAAACAGTTTCAAAAACGACATTCCGGAGCTTCATGAACGATAAATTTAATTAATATAATAACAAAAAGAACAAACAAAATACCGTTATTACTGGATTTTAAATTTCATAAATAGAATCATTACGAACAAATGCAAATATTAAAAATCTCAAATTGAAGTCTAATTTCATGTTAAGAAATTGCGTCTCACCATAAGAAATCTGACGGTTATATTTTTTTACTTCAGGTGCATTTTTTTTCATTTTTATATCCTTCTTCCTCCCCCGAAATGACTGTCACTCTCCTCCAGAGACAATAATTTTCTCGATCGTCTGCTGATTTGAGTTATGATGAAGGCTCGGCCTCATGTTTCTCCTTCTTGCTACTGGGGTTCACCATGTCAAATGCTCTCAGCCACATTCGTAATTTTGGAATCATCTCGCACATCGATGCCGGGAAAACGACGGTTTCCGAACGTATTCTCTACTACACCGGAGAAATCCATAAGATGGGTGAAGTCCACGATGGCATGGCGGTCATGGACTGGATGGAGCAGGAGCAGCAGCGTGGCATCACAATCACCGCAACAGCCACAACCTGCCACTGGAGAGACTTCACCTTCAACCTGATCGACACCCCCGGCCACATCGACTTCACCATTGAAGTGGAACGTTCCCTGCGCGCTCTCGACGGAGCCGTTGCTATTTTCAGTGCCGTCGAAGGAGTTCAGCCCCAGAGCGAATCGGTCTGGCGCCAGGCCAACCGCTACCAGGTGCCACGCATCTGCCTGATCAACAAGATGGACCGGATCGGCGCTGATTACCGTCAGGTTCTTGTTGCGATGCGCACCAAACTTGCGGCCACGCCGGTCCTGTTGCAGCTACCACTGGGAGAAGAAGAGCACTTTCATGGTGTTGTCGACCTGATTGAGGAGAAGCTGATTGTTTTCAGTGACGACGATCTAGGCAAAAGCTATACGCAGCAGGAAATCCCTGCAGACTTGCAACCCGAGGTCCAGAAACAGCGCGACGTGCTGGTCGAAGCGGTCGCCGACTTCGATGACAGTATCCTCAGTGACTTTCTTGACGGCCAACACATTTCCCAGGAAAGACTGGTTGCAGCATTGCGCCGGGGCGTCATAGAGTGCCGGCTGTTTCCTGTTCTGCTCGGTTCCGCCCTGCGCAACAAAGGGGTTCAGCCGGTCCTGGAGGGGATCTGTCAGCTGCTTCCCTCGCCACTCGACACGCGTCCCGCGGTTGCACTTCAGTTAACGACAAACGAACAACGCCAAATTACAACTGAGGTCAAGGCGCCGCTCTGTGCCCTGGCTTTCAAGGTTCTGGCCGATGACGGCCGCAAACTGACCTACCTGCGCATCTATGCCGGTGAACTGAAACCGGGAGACAACCTGTTCAACAGCAGAACAGCTACAGTCGAAAAGGTCGCCAGACTGTTCCGCATGCATGCCCATAAAAGGGAACGGATCGACCTGGCTGAGGCCGGGGATATCGTCACCGCAACCGGCCTGAAAAGCGTTCTGACCGGAGACACGCTCAGTAACCCAGAGGAGCCCCTGCAGCTCGCCGGACTGGAGTATCCTGAGCCGGTCGTCTCACTGGCGGTCGAGGCCAAAAGCATCGACGGCCGCGACAAGCTGCCCCTGGCTCTTGAGAAGCTGCAGTGGGAAGATCCGACCTTCAGGGTCAGGGAAGACGAAGAGACTGGCCAGACCCTGCTGACCGGCATGGGCGAACTGCACCTGGAGGTTGTCTGCGAACGGCTGCGCAGTGATTTCGGTGTTGAAGTGGCGACCGGACGTCCCCAAGTTGTCTACCGCGAGACGGTCACCAGAGCAACCGAGTTCCACGAAATTTTTGAAAGAGAGATCGACGGCAAGCTCCACTTTGGTGACGTGACCCTGGCGATCACCCCCAGGCCGTTGCGTTCCGGCCTGCACATCAACATAAGGGAAGATGCACTTTCTGGCTGGTCTCCCTCCCTGGCCGAACTGATTCAGTCCCGTCTGACCGCCGCCTGCCAGTCCGGACCGCTGGCCGGCTATCCGCTCACCGACCTGGAGATGAGCCTGATCGCTGCCCCCTATGACAGCCTGAGAACCACTGATATCGGCATTTCTGCCGCACTCAGCCGGGCAGTAGCACAACTCCTGCAGCAAGGCCGCCCCACTCTACTGGAACCGGTCATGGCCCTTGAACTGGTCGCTCCCTCCGACTATACGGGACGGGTCATGGGCAGCCTGAACCAGAAGCGCGGCCAGGTGGAAGGCGTCAGTTCACGCCCGGGGCAGGATGTTATCCGCGCCGCGGTCCCCCTGCTCGAAATGTTCGGCTACATGACCGAACTGCGCAGCGCCACCAAAGGCCAGGGCAGCTTCACCATGGAATTCTCCCATTTCGAACCTGCACCGGCTGAGGTCCGTAACCAGCTGGGCCTGCGCTGAACTCTCCCAGCCAGCTAGTTGCCATCCGGAAACTCCTGAGGGCAACCTGTAAGTTTTCAGATTGGAAACGAGCAATTTTCCGTTGTGGCTAGAAAATCAAGGGGATTGCACGGAGGCGTAGTCCTTTACGCCGCACAAGCACCCCTGCAGCTTGACGCCGCCATAGCGGAAAAGGGCCGTTTCCGAATGAAAACCAGCTACAAAACGTTACAGGCTGTTACCCTTCTATTCTCAAAATCCCCCTGAAATAAGTCGAAGAGCCCCCGACGGAAGCTGAAGGCAGCACACCAATTAAAGGAGAGAAACAATGACAATCGGCAGTATCGCCTCCAGTGCTTACAGCTCGCAGCTGTACAGCCTGGCGAAAAGTTCCAGTTCTGCCACGGACAGCTCTTCATCAAAGGTTGACGCTCCTAAAGGTCCTCCCCCGCAAGAGATGTTCAGTTCGGTAGACGAAGACAGCAGCGGCAGCCTGAGCCAAACGGAATTTGCTTCCCTGCTCGAAAAAATCAGCGAAGCGACCGGGGCCAACCTCGATGCGAATGAAATATTCAGCAGCTACGACGAAGATGACGACGGCACGTTAAGTGAAGATGAGACCATGGCCGCCCTTGAAGCGAATCGTCCGGAAGGTCCGCCACCGCCGCCGCCACTAGAGGAAGAGATGACAGGAAGCCTGGAAGAAGAGCTGTTCAGCAACGCCGACAGCGACTCCAGCGGCACCATCGATGACAGCGAGGCGGAAAGCCTGGTCGATATGATCAATTCAGCGACCGGCCAGAGCTTGAGTGTCGAAGATCTGATTTCAGCCTATGATGAAGATGCAGACGGGGTCTTGAGTGAGGATGAAACAGTTGCCGCCCTCGAAGCCAACCGCCCCCAGGGTCTGCCACCGGAAGAGAACAGCTTCGCCTCGTTAAGCGGCCTGAGCAGCTACCTGCAAAACAGCACAGATAGCCTTTACAGCATGCTCGACACAAGCAGCTCAACAATCAACACAGCAGCCTGACCAGCACACTTCAGCTTCTAACAATTCGAACAAACAAGCCCTCAGCAGTGTTGAGGGCTTGTTTGTTGCTGCCAAAGGCAGCGCCATTGGCATAATTAGGTTCTGCCCGTTGATGTGCACAGCTCATCTTGGGCGTGTGCCTTTTGGCTGGTTTGAACCAACGGAGAAGGCATGAATGGATTAGGTCGTTATTAAAAAGTCAGCCGTCTGGCGGGACGAGGCCCGCCGGTTCTGTCTTTATTTTCAGGATATCTACAGTCAAAACCACGGGCTCGCGCGCCCGTACGGCGCCCTCCTTTTGGCCCGGACTCCAAAAGGAGGCAAAAACTCCCTCTATATATGTCTCACTTTAGCCTTCGTTACTTCGTAGCAACGCACCAGCAACTGACAGCGCGCCCCACGCTGAGCGCGCTCAGCTAATGGGCAGAACCGGACTCCGCGTTGCGGAGTTTTAATTTATGGGGAATCAGTCGCAGGGTTTGGCCGGATGCGGACACCTCTGCGGATCTTCGTTGCCGACCGCCTCTGCTTCAAGGCCGATCCAGGCGCTGACAACATTGACGTCGAAACCACAGACCCGCTCATCCCCAACCTGCATCAGCGGCCGGCGAACCAGCAGCGGCTCAGCGACCATCATCTTCAGCGCCTGTTCCTCAGAAACTTCCGCCGGCTTGATGAGCCCGGCCTTGACATCCGGGTTGGTCATATTGAACCAATCGGCAACCGGCTTATTGCCGAAGAAAGGACGCAGCTCTTCCGCTGTCCAGTTCTGACTGAGCAGATCACGCACCTCGAGTTCATGCCCGGAAGCGAGCAGGATCGCTTTCTGCTTCTTATTGCCGATACACCCCAGTTTTTCCCAGAAAATCACCTTGGCCATTACGTTCCTCCTGAAATGAAAAAAGCCGGGCATATGCCCGGCTTCGTTGCCAATTAGTTTCCAATCTGAAAACTTGCATTGCCCTCCGGAATTTACCAACGGCAACACATAAACTCACGCCATGTTCCCACAACAGAAGCTGCCGTGTCAAACGCGCGTGAGATCAGACATGACCGTGCTCACGTCCGGTTTTCTCCAGATAATACTCGTAATCCCCCTCATAGGGGATCAGCGCGCCGTGGTCGATTTCAAAGACCCGGGTCACCAGCGAGCGCAGGAAGTGACGGTCGTGGCTGACCAGCAGCACGGTGCCGGTAAACTTCTGCAGTGCGTCAAGCAGCACCTCGCGCGACTGAATATCGAGGTGGTTGGTCGGTTCATCAAGAATCAGCAGGTTCAAGGGCCGCCCTAGCATGGTTGCCAGAATCAGCCGCGCCTTTTCACCGCCGGAAAGCTTGTCGACCCGCTTGTCGACATCGTCCCCCTGGAACAGGAACGCAGCACAGAGGTTGCGCAGCACACCGATGGTCTGTTGCGGCAAAGCGTCCTGAACCGTTTCAAAGACGGTTTTCTTCGGATCGAGCAGTTCCATCGAATGCTGGCTGAAATAACCGGTAAAGACATTGGCCCCGATGGTCGCTGTACCGGTGCTCGGCTCCGTCTGACCACAGATCGTCTTCAGGAAGGTCGATTTACCGGCGCCGTTGACACCGACCACGGCGATCTTGTCGCCACGCCGGACCATCCCCGAGATCCCGGAGAAAACCGGTTTTTCTCCTCCGCTTTCCAGCGGCCAGCTCTTGGCCAGGCTATCGATGGCAATAACATCGTCACCGCTGCGCGGCGGTTCGGAAAATTCAAACTTGATGACCTTCTGCTCCGGCGGCAGTTCGATACGCTCGATCTTCTCCAACTTCTTGACCCGCGACTGCACCTGGGCCGCGTGGGATGCGCGAGCGGCAAAGCGGGCAATGAACTCCTCCTCCTTGGCCAGCATCTCCTGCTGACGATTGAAGCTTGCTTCGAGCTGCTCACGGCGGATTTCACGCTCACGCAGGTAGAAATCGTAGTTGCCGCCATAGGTGGTGATGGCACCGTTACCGACCTCGACAATCCTTGAGACCAGGCGGTTCATGAAGTCGCGGTCGTGGCTGGTCATCAGCACGGCGCCTTGGAACTCTTCGGCCAGCCAGTTTTCCAGCCAGACGATCGACTCCACGTCCAGGTGGTTGGTCGGTTCGTCGAGCAACAGCACATCGGGATTGATGGTCAGAATCCTGGCCAGGGCGATACGCATCTTCCAGCCGCCGCTGAACGATTCAACCGGGCGATTATAGTCATCCGGGCCGATCCCCAGACCGGTCAGCACCGCCTGAGCGCGCGGCTCCAGATCGTAACCGCCGCGGTGTTCGAATTCCTGCTGGGCATCACCGTAGCGCTCAAGCAGGACGGCCATGGCATCATCCTCCATCGGCTCGCACATCTGGGCTTCCATGGTACTGATCTGTTCTCCCAGTTTGACGGTGGCCTCTGAGGCCGCGACAACCTCTTCCAGGGCGCTGCGTCCGGACATCTCGCCGACATCCTGGGAGAAGTATCCGATCACGGTCCGCTTGGCGCAGGAGATCTCGCCGCCATCGAGTGATTCCTCACCGGTTATCAGGCGGAAGATGGTCGACTTGCCGGCACCGTTAGGCCCGACCAGTCCGGTCCTGGTGCCGGGCAGAATCTGGAATCCGGCATTTTTGAAAAGCACACGGTTGCCGTGCTGCTTGGTCATATCGGTCAGATGAATCATGTTCTCTCCTTTTATAAGCCGCTGACCTGTTATCATGAGCACAAATCGGAGGCAAGTAAAAAGGCTTCTACCCTTTGCACTTTGGTGGCTAATCCACTAAGCTGTCATTCTTTTTTGAAAGATCAAAGGCAAAAGCAGCCTCACGCGAAGACGCGAAGTAAACCCAAAAACCACGACCACTCCAAAACCGGGTTCTTGAAAACCAGTAAATTTCATCAGTATTTAATCTTGGTTTAAATCATTCTTCGCGACTTCGCGGTTTCGCGTGAGACAGATTATAATTATCATTACTCAACGCAGTTTCAGGATATTCATATGCTATTGATCGGTGTTGATACCGGCGGAACCTTTACCGATTTCATCTGGAAGGATGGCGACAACTGGGGCGAGTACAAATGCCTGTCGACCCCGCATAACCCGGCCGAGGCCGTTCTGCAGGGGATTCGTCATATCGCGGCGGAACGCGACTATCAGCTGGTTCACGGCTCGACGGTCGCCACCAACGCGATCCTCGAAAAACGCGGGGCGAAGACCGCATTGATCACCAACCGGCGCTTTGAGGATGTCATCGAGATCGCCCGCCAGAACCGCGGCCATCTCTACGATTTCTTCTATCGCAAGAACGCCCCGCTGGTTCCCCGTGACTTGCGCTTCGGCATCTCAGGCCGGGTCGATCAAAACGGCGAGATCAGCGAGCCCTGCGTCGCTGAGGATCTGGAACAGCTGAAACAGCCGCTTGTTGAGATGGGCGTCGAGTCGATCGCCGTATCGCTGCTGTTCTCCTTCAAGAATCCGGAGCATGAACGCCAGGTCCGTGAAGCCCTTGCCTCCTTAAGCATTCCGCTCTCCCTGTCACATGAGACCCTGGCCGAGTTCCGCGAGTTTGAGCGCACCTCGACAACCGTCATCAACGCCTATGTCTCGCCGAAAATGCAAAGCTATCTCGATTTCTTAAGCCAGCAGATCGGCCGCCGCCCGTTCCGCATCATGCAGTCTAACGGTGGCAGCATCTCGGCCGAGACGGCGATGCGCGAACCGGTGCGGACCATCCTTTCCGGCCCGGCCGGCGGTGCGGTCGGGGCCTTTGCACTGGGGAGCATGGCCGGTTTCGACAAACTGATCACCTTTGATATGGGCGGGACCTCTACCGACGTCGCCCTGCTCGATGGCAAACTGCCATTGACTATGGAATCGAGTATCGCCGAATACCCGGTCAAGGTGCCGATGATCGATATCCACACGGTCGGCGCCGGCGGTGGCTCTATTGCCAGCCGCGATGCCGGCGGTGCGCTCAAGGTCGGTCCGGAAAGTGCCGGCGCCGATCCCGGTCCGATCTGTTACGGCAAAGGCACGCAGATCACCGTGACCGACGCCAACCTGTTCCTCGGCCGCCTGATTCCAGATCAGTTTCTCGGTGGCCACATGCAGCTCGATCTCGAACAGCTCAAACGTCACTTTGAAACCCTGGCCGACCAGCTCAAGATCAGCCCGCTGGAACTGGCCGAAGGGGTCATCGCTGTAGCCAACACGACCATGGAACGGGCGATCAAGGTGATCTCCGTCGAGCGCGGCTTCGATCCCCGCGAATTCACCCTGCTCTCCTTCGGCGGAGCAGGCGGACTGCACGCCGCCGACCTGGCCAGAGAACTGAACATGCCTCAGGTGCTGATTCCGCGTAACCCGGGCATCCTTTCGGCGGTCGGCATGCTGATGGCCGATATCATCAAGGATTACTCACAGACGGTTATGCTCAGCGAAGCACAGCTCAGTCATGAACGGATCGACGCTGAACTTGCACCACTCGCTGCCCGGGGCCGGAGCGAGCTGGAACAGGAAGGGATCTCCCCGCAGCAGATTCGGGTCCAGCCCTATCTTGACATGCGCTACCAGGGGCAGTCGTTTGAGATTCTGGTCCCCTATGTCGCCGACTTTATCGAAGAGTTCCACCTTCAGCATGAACAGACCTACGGCTACTGCAGCAGGGACAAAAGCGTCGAGCTGGTCAACATCCGCCTGCGCGCCTTCGGCCAGCCGGAAAAACCCGAGTTTCCCCGTCTGCCCCATGGCGCAGACACGCTGTCAGACGAAGCGATCATCGCGGAGCACCTGGGCTACTTCGACGGGCGCTTCCAGCCCACGCCGGTCATCGCCCGTGACAAACTGCTCCACGGCAACGTCTTTCAGGGCCCGGCCATCATCGTCGAATACTCCTCTACGATTGTCGTCCCCCCCTTTGCCAGGGTCCGGGTCGACCAATACGGCAACCTGATCCTCTCGCTTGGCGCCGACAAGGAGCTCCTATGACCATCAACCCGATCCTGATGCAGGTTTTCAAGAACCGCTTTGCCGCCATCGCCGAAGAGATGGGCGTCTCCTTGGGGCGCACCGCCTTTTCACCCAACATCAAGGAACGCCGCGACTATTCCTGTGCCATCTTCGACCAACAGGGGGACATGATCGCCCAGGCCGCGCATATTCCGGTCCACCTCGGCTCGATGCCGCTCTCGGTCAAGGCGGCGATTGCCGCCTGCGACTTCGCTCCCGGCGACATGGTCATGCTCAACAACCCGTTCCAGGGGGGCACCCACCTGCCCGACATCACCCTGGTCGCGCCGGTCTTCTGCGGCCATGACCAGCCGGTCTATTACGTCGCCAACCGCGCCCACCATGCCGATGTCGGTGGCATGGCGGCGGGTTCTATGCCGCTGTCGACCTCCCTCTACCAGGAAGGGGTGATCATCTCACCGGCCAAGATCGTCGAGCGGGGCGAGATCGACCGCAAGCTGATGAACCAGATCCTGGTCAATGTCCGCACCCCCACGGAGCGGGAAGGTGATTTTTCCGCCCAGATCATGGCCAACCTGACCGGGGTACGCAGAACAGAGGATTTGCTGCAAAAATACGGGTTGCAGACGGTCAACCTCTATGCCGCCAGCCTCAACGACTACGCGGAAAAGGTCATGCGTCAGACCATCACCACGATACCGGACGGAGTTTACAGCTTTCGCGACCAACTCGATGGCGACGGTGTCGGTACGGACGACATCGCCATCGGTGCCAGCATCGAAATCGTCGGCGATGAAGCGTTGATCCATTTCAACGACTGCGCCCCGCAGGTCAGCGGCAGCGTCAACGCAGTCTACGCCATCACCCTCTCGGCGGTCCTCTATGTCTTTCGCGCCCTGGTCAGCGAAGAGATTCCGACCAATGCCGGCTGCCTGCGTCCGCTCAAGGTCGTCACCCATAGCGGAACGGTCGTCGCCGCCCGCTTCCCGGCTGCCGTCGCCGGTGGCAATGTCGAGACCTCGCAGCGCATCGTCGATGTCGTGCTCGGCGCCCTGGCTCAGGCGATTCCCGAGCGGATTCCGGCAGCCAGTCAGGGGACGATGAACAACACGACCATAGGCGGCATCGATGAACGGACCGGCAAGCCCTTCGCCTATTACGAGACCCTCGCCGGCGGTTGCGGCGCAACGGCGCAGAACGCCGGCGAGTCGGCGGTGCATTCACACATGACTAACACCCTCAACACGCCGATCGAAGCACTGGAGTTCAGCTACCCCTTTCAGGTCAATGAATATTCGATCCGCAAAGGCTCGGGAGGCGCAGGAAAGCATGCTGGCGGTGAAGGGCTGGTCCGTGAGATCAGACTGCTCGCGGATGCCGAGATCACGGTTCTCTCCGAACGTCGGACCCATGCGCCCTACGGCCTGTTCGGCGGGGAAGCGGGGCAGCCGGGAGCGAATCTGCTGATCCGCAATGCTCAGCAGGAGGTGATGCCGGGCAAGTTTTCCAGACGGCTGTGCAAAGGGGACGTGATCAGGATCGAAACCCCGGGCGGCGGTGGCTACGGCAAAAGCAAAAAGTAAACTGCAGAACTCAGAAGAACCAGAGGTTGACAACCAGAACCGCCAGCGCAATAGCGATAATGGCAAGGCAGGCCGCGACAACGGTCTGGCCGACCGGATCCGCGGCATGACGGTTATGACCGCTGCTGAAGATCTCATCGGCAGCCTGCTTGATCAGGGCCGGCGTCACGGTATTTTCGCCCAGCGCAAAGGCTCCGAGCAGACTGCGATCGCAGAGCAGATTGATCACCCGGGGGATCCCGTCGCTTAACCTGTTGAGTTTTTTTATTGCCGCATCGGTGAAAATGGGACGTTCGACACCAGCGACGTTCAAACGGTGCGTCACGTAGGCGGCCACATCCTCCGCATCGAGCGGTTCCAGATGGTAGCGCGCCGTCACCCGTTGAGAGAGCTGACGCAGCTCGGGCTTATCGAGCAGATCGAGCAGCTCCGGCTGGCCGAGCATGATGATGCGCAGCAGTTTGTATTTGTCGGTCTCCAGATTGGTCAACAGGCGAATCTGTTCCAGAACTTCAATGCTTAAGTTCTGGGCTTCATCGATGATCAGTACCGTCTGTTTTCCCTGGCTGTGATTCTTGAGCAGATACAGATTGATGCGATCAATGAAGGTTTTGATACTGCGGTTTTCCTGAGGGCGGTCGATCTTCAGTTCATCACAGATCGTCTCGAGCAGTTCAAGGACAGTCAATCGCGGCTGGATGATGAAAGCGATTTCAGCATTCTCGGGAATCTGCTGCAACAGCGCACGGCAGACCGTGGTCTTGCCGGTCCCGACCTCCCCCGTCAACAGCACAAATCCGTTTTCAGCCTTGATCCCATAGAGCAGATGAGCAAGCGCCTCATGATGGCGGGCGCTCAGATAGAGAAATTCAGGATCCGGCGCAATGGAAAACGGCTCTGCCTTTAAACCGAAATAGTCCTTGTACATAGCTGAAAATTATTTCCAAAAGAGAAAATAGCATGTCTTTACAAGAGGTTATTTCCGTATAGCATAAACAGCCACGCAGGTCAGCTGAAAACATGGAAACAGGTGCGGACAAAAAAAAGCCCCGTGACCAGGAGGAAGTCACGGGGTAAGCATTTTGAGAGGTTTTAAGATATCTAGCTTGGGTATCGACGTCCTGCCTGCCACAACAGTTCGTCGATGTCTTATTTATAACCAACACGGTAATCTTTGTCAACACGAAATATTACTTTTTTAGTAATTTTTCCAAAATAAGCTGAAGGCTGACACAGGGCACAGATTAAAATTCTTGCATAAAGAGCAATGCGACGATAATATTTCATGATATTTCCATACATTAATATTCATGCAGGAAAGAATCCGGATGAGCATACGCCTCAAAACCTTGTCACTCTTCAACAAGTTCTTAAGCGCTGCGATTCTTGTTCTGCTCATGTCTTTACCGGCGCCAGCCTCAGCGGCGGACCTCCCCCCAGGCATTCTGCTCATCAGCAGTTGGGATAGCCAGAATCCCTATACCCAGGAATTCAACAGCGGAATCTTCAGCGAACTAGAGCGCCAACACATAAAAGCCGCCATCTACAATGAGGTCCTGGACAGTACCAGATTTCCGGAACTCGACCAGGACCTCTTTGCCCAGCATATACAACAGAAATACCAGCATACCCGGATCGATATCATCATTGCCGACAATGTTCCGGCCAGTCGCTTTCTGAGTTCCCATCCGGAACTGTTCCCACAGGCCTTACGCGGCTATTACGGCCCCAACGATTTTCCTCCCGGCGTCATCAGAGACATGGACATTCAGCTAAACGGTGCACCCGATTATGCCACCTCACTGCGCAGGGCATTAAGCCTGACCCAGGCCAGGCAACTCTACCATTTCGCGGAAGACATCTCCCCTCTGGGCAAGAAAAATCTCTCGGAGATTCAACAGGCCATTGACAGCCTCGACAACAAACCGCCGGTCACCATCCTGAAAAATCTAAGCTATGCGGAACTGTGCCTGAAGGTTGCCAAGCTGCCGAAAAACAGCATCATTACCGCCGGGCTCTACTTCAGCGATTCGCAGGGGAACAGTTATTCTCCGTATCAGTTTGAAAAACAGATCGCAGAATGTGCCAACGCCCCAGTATTTACGTTCTGGGCATCTCATGTCGGAAACGGCACCGTTGGCGGCCGTCTGTATTCACATACTGCGATCAGCGAGACTTTCTTCAAAGCCCTGCTGGCGGCAAGAAATAATGAACCGCCAGAGCAGGAAGACTTCGAATTTCACAAAGAAATCTACGACGTCCGGCAATTGGAGCGCTGGGGCATTTCTTTGAACTGGGTACCGAAAAATGCAACCATCCTCTATGCTGAGCCCTCGTTCTTGGATAAGTATCTATGGGAAACGGCCGCAGTAGCCGTCATCTTCGCCCTACTGGTGATTCTGCTCGTTTCCATAACTGCCACCGCCCAGCGCCGCAAAAAACTGCTGGTCGACCTGGATCTCGAACGCAAACTGTTGAAAACGATCATGGATACCAGCCCGATCGCCGTCGGTATCTCCCAGAACGGAATCGTCCAGTTCAGCAACCCGACCATGCGTCAGGCCTCGGGACTCTATGAAGGCGATCCGACATCTCGCGTCTATGTAAATCCTGAGGACCAGCAGAAGGTGATGAGACTGCTCGGTGAATTCGGCAAGGTTGAGGGGCTCGAAGTCAAGATGCGTCACACCGAACGCGGACCGATCGACGCCATACTCTTTGTCAACGTGATCGATTACCGCGGCAAAGAAGCCCTGCTGTTCTGGTGTACCGACATCTCCCAGCTGACCCAGACCCAGAAGGAACTGGAACATGCCCGCAGGATGGCCGAGGAAGCCTCTCAGCTCAAGTCCGACTTCCTGGCCAACATGTCGCATGAAATACGCACGCCGATGAATGCTGTCATCGGCTTCTCCTACCTGCTGCTGCAGTCTGAACTGAACGCTGTACAGAAGAACCAGATCGAGAAGATCCAGAAGTCTGCACAGGGGCTGCTGGCCATCATCAACGACATTCTCGATTTTTCTCAACTGGAGACGGGACAGTTCTATCTCGAGAAGTCCCGTTTCACGCTCCACGACATCTTCAACAACCTCAGCGACATCCATGGACTTGCCGCCGAAGACAAGCATCTGGAGCTGGTCTACCAGATCGCCCCCCAGGTGCCGGTCCAGCTACTCGGCGACCGGATGCGCCTGGAGCAGATTCTCCTCAACCTGACCAGCAACGCGCTGAAATTTACCGCCAAAGGTGAGGTTCTGGTCAGCGTTGATGTTGACTCCGAGACAGACCGGCAGGTCACCCTGCGCTTTATCGTCAGCGATAGCGGCATCGGTATGTCGGAAGAGCAGATTCAAAAGCTCTTCGCCCCCTATCGGCAGGGGGACATGTCCGCATCCAAACAGTATGCGGGCACAGGACTGGGCTTAACTATCTGCCGCAAACTGATCGATCTGATGGATGGCGCCCTGTGGCTGGAAAGCAATCCGGGACTGGGCAGCAAAATATACTTCACCCTGAAGTTCGAGAAGGTTCGCGAGGAGACAGCCCTCCCGCTTGAAGTCGATAAAAACCTCAAGGAACGCCGGGTCCTGGTGGTTGACGATAACGAAATCGCCCGGGTCATCCTGGTCAATATCCTGGAGACCCTCGGCATGCAGGTCAGCCAGACCGACTGCGCCTACCGGGCGCTTGACCTGCTGCAGGAGATGGACGAGATCGCCCCCTATGATCTGATGCTGCTCGACTGGCAACTGCCGGATCTTGACGGCATTGCCCTGGCGGAGAAAATCGAACGGGACAAATCGATCAACGCTGCGCCGGCCATTCTCCTGATCACCGGTTTCAATCGCGAAATCGCCATGGAAGCGGCCCAGCATGTCAAAATCGCCGGGTTCCTCAACAAACCGGTGACCGTCCCCGCCCTGCTCGACGGCATCACCAAGGCACTGGGGCACTGCGGCCTTCCGGGAAGAGCAGACAGTCAGAAAACCCGCAGCCTGCAGGACAATATCAAGGTGGTCAAGGGTACAAAAATTCTTCTGGTAGAGGACAATCCGGTCAACCTGGAACTGGCCAGGGCGATGCTCACCAGTAACGGCGTTGAGGTCAGCTCGGCTGTCAACGGCCAGGAAGCTCTGGATCTGCTTGATAAGGAAGAGTTTGACGGGGTGCTGATGGACTGCCAGATGCCGGTCATGGATGGCTACACTGCAACCCGCAGGATCCGGGAGCAGGATCGCTTCAAGGATCTGCCGATCCTCGCCCTGACAGCCAACACCATGGCTGCCGATCGCGACAAGGCCTTCAAAGCCGGCATGAATGACCACATCGGCAAACCGATCGATATCCAGGAGCTGTTCCGCTCAATGGCGAAATGGATCAAGAAACAGGACTGACCGCCGCTAATTCGTTTCTCACAGTCTCAGAGTTGCACCCTGGAGTAACTCTCTTTTTCGAGCTCCAGGATTTCAACGGTCAACAGGGTCGGCGGATAAGCGACGTTCCTGAGCCGTTCTGCCACACATTCACTCAACCCCTTTTTCTGCTCGAGACTGCGACCGGGAAACACCTTGACGGTGACATGAATGAACGGGCGCTTTCCTCCGGCACTCTGATAGTGGTCAAAAGGGATCAGGCGAACGTTGATATTGGCGACATCAAACAGACCGGAGGTCACGAGCCCCTGAAAGACCTCATCCAACAGGGTCTCAGGAGCAAGTTTAGACTCGAGTTCTCTGGCATATTCAATCGTGCAGTTGGGCATTTCCGACTCCCTGGGATAAGAGGGTGCGTGTTGCGGCCTGGGTGGTGAAAACAAGGTGCGTTGGTCAGCCAATCACCTCATCAAGCAACTTGCGGATATCAGCAAACTGGAACGGCTTGAGCAGACGGCCGGAGAATCCGTAATCCCGGAAGTTCGCCATCACCTCATTCACCGAATGACCGCTCGTGGCAATGATCTCAAGTTCGGGGCAGAGCGCCTTCAACCGAGCCGCTACAACCTCCCCCCTGACCTCGTCCGGCAAGGTCAAATCGACAATCGCCAGGACAAAAGTCGCATCACGTTCAAGGTTTTCACGCAGGACCTCAGTTGCGGAGTCCCCGTCCGGCACTGAGACAACAGCATAGCCGCACATCCCAAGCATCTGCTCGAGAACGCTGAGAATCGTTGCGTCGTCGTCGACCACCAGGATCCGCAGTTGCCCAGCACCAGTCTCAGCAACTGGCTGTGTCTGGTCTGCTACAGAAGAAAGTTCGGCCGGAAGCAGAGCGGGTAACAGCAGAGTCATAAGGATTCCCCCCTGGTCGGGCAACGTCTCGGCTATGATACGGCCGTTATGCTTTTCAACAATGGAGCGCGCCGTCGCCAGGCCAAGTTCTCGCTGAACCTGGCCTGCGGAAAACTGAGGGTCAAAGATCTGCTCCAAAGCCTCCTGCGACAGGCCACCGCCCTGATCCTGGATAACCAGCTTGACCGCTTCGGCAACACAGCCGTATGAGAGGGCCTGTGAAGCAGCGAGGTTCTCTGCAGAAATCGCCAGTGTCCCACCACGAGGCATGGACTGCAACGCCTGGTCGAGCAGAACGTCCACGGCCAATTCCAGCTGTCCCTTGTCCGCATTAACAGACCACAGATCTTCGGCCAGATTCAGCGTCAGTTGCAGTCCATCCCGATCGGCAATCTTCTCGACCTGCCCCCTCAGCAAAGAGAGAAGATC
This sequence comes from Geopsychrobacteraceae bacterium, assembly GCA_963677215.1. Taxonomy (GTDB): domain Bacteria; phylum Desulfobacterota; class Desulfuromonadia; order Desulfuromonadales; family Geopsychrobacteraceae. Next base: position 2,277,882 of record OY781919.1, on the reverse strand, counting down.
GGTCGGTACCAACAGGGGGTCGCCGCTTTTCGAGAACGCCAGAAGCTGATTCGACAGGGCAACGGCACGATCCAGAGATTGGTAAGCCAGCTTGAGATAGGGAGCCGACCTGTGTCCGGCTTCAAGTTTACGTTGGGCCAGTTCGATATTACCGAACAGACCGGCCAGCAGGTTGTTGAAACTGTGGGCGATGCTGCCGGCCAGCAGGCTCACAGATTCAAGCCGCTTGACCTTGAACTGTTCGTTTTCCTGGCGCAGGCGTTCGGTCTCGTCACGAAAAACAATAACGTCGCCTTGTGTTTGATCACCACCGGACGAGATATGTGCACAGCTGTAAACCAGCTGGCGAGGAGGCTCAGCGCCTTGCAGATAGATGCGCCCCACGTCGCTGTCATGCGCCGGTTCTCCGCCGCAGTGCCCGGAGAAATCGACGACCTGCCCGTCATCATCGACAGCCTTCAATACCTCGGACAACGGCCGCCCCAGTGCCTCGGTTTCAGAGACCGCCAACAGCTTCTGCGCCGCTTCGTTGAGCAGCATGACCTGCCCGTGAGGATCGATCGCGATCACGCCATCGGCAATCGAACCGACGATCACCTCGAAGCGCTCACGTTCACCGAGCAGCGCCTGCTCAGCCGCCAGCCGTTCTCGGACCATGGTGTTGGCAACGCCGGCCAGCTGATCGAATTCGGCATAGCGGATCCGGGACCGGTCAATTTCGTCGTTATGGTTCACCGCAGAGGTAAAGAAGTCGACGAAAATGCCGAAATCCACTTCAAGCCTGCGGCTCAGCCATGCCAGAGCGAGGTAAAAGCCCCCCATCGCCAACAGGATCAGAACAAAATAGCTGGCCAGTTCGATGGCCACATCCCGCCTGATCATCTTTTGAGCCAGGATGATCTTCTTTTCGATATCGTCAAGGTAAACCCCTGCGCCTAAAATAAATTGCCGGTCAGCGCTCAGTTTGCAAAATGCAATCTTGGGGCTGGGCTGCTCCTCGCCGATTTTTTGGTACCAGTAGGTGACGAAACACTCGCCGTCCGCACGCAGGCCGGCCAGCATCTCCTTGCGGAACTGTTTCCCTTTGGCATCCCGGTAGTCATCAGCCAAGAACTGACCGTCCCATTCCGGGCGGTTGGGACTGGCGAAGGTCCTGGCGAAACGCTCCCCCCCGTTGATATCGTGCAGTTCCTGGATAAAGATATAGCCTGAGTTCTCTGCCCCGAACCGTCTGCTGATAATCTGCTCCTCAGCGATCAGCCGAAGGCCCTGTTCGACGGCATCCAGATAGATCCCGGTACCGATCAGCAGATCCAGTTCGGGCAGTCCCTTGACGAAGGAAATCTTATGACTTTCGGTCCCTTCGTCTCTGGGGCGTGGCCAGGTGTAGGAATGAAACCCTTCCCCTTGTTCCTCCACCAGCGTCGCAATATCGGCGGTCAACTGGCGGACACGCGGATCGGGGTGAAACAGGACATTAGTCCCCTCGTCTTGTGGTCTGCCGCCGTAAAGATAGGCCATACCATCAAGCCCGAGCACAAAGAAATAGTCCTCCCCCTCGACATGCAGATTACGGATCGCATCGATGATCATTCCCCGCAACTGATCGGAGTTTTTGCTCTGGTGGTATGAGTCGTAAATGAAGGAAGCGACCGAATAGGCCTGGTAGACCATCTGCCGAATTCGGCTCTTTTCCCCTTCGAGAAGTCGTTCTTTCTGGCGTTCAAAAATACCGATACCGGCCTCGACCTCCATTCTGAGCAGATGTTTCTGCTCCTCCAGAAATTCGCTGCGCATCTGCGCGGCACGCTTGCTTGTCTCACTGGAGTAGTTATAGAGAATGACAGCTGTCATCAGCAGGGCGAGCAACGCCAAGAGGAGCAGCACCCAACGCCGGACCGAACGGACAAATTCATTTTTTTCTGCTGACAAGGCTCTGTTCTTTAGCAAACGGATCTCCACCGACAAAAACGCAACCAGTATTCAGGAATCGAAATCAGCGGATAGGTTCCGCAGGAAATCAACCGATCCCTATAAGAATAACAGATTCATGGTATTTCAGAAGATCAGTGCAGGTTGAAATGAGGTCCCTGCAGCGGGCAGCTGACCAGAAAGTTGAAGGTTTCGCTCGCCGAAACAGGTGGCGAGAAAAAATAGCCCTGAACCTGATGGCAACCGAGATTGACGAGATAATCGAGCTGATCGCGATTCTCGACCCCTTCGGCGGAAATGTTCATCTGCATCCCCTTGGCCATCATGGCGATACCATCGACGATGCTGCCTTGGTGCTGCTTGCTGCCGATATCGCGGACAAAAGAGCGATCGATCTTGAGGCTGTCGACCGGAAAGCTCTGCAGATAGCTCAACGACGCGTAGCCCCGGCCGAAATCATCGAGGGTGACGCTGACTCCTGCTGAGCGCAGCTTCCTGAGCATGGCGGAGACCTTCTCTTCACCGCGGATCAGAATATTCTCGGTGATCTCTATTTCAAACAGATCGCCGGACAGATCGTAGGTCTCCAGGGTTTCGATGAACTGATCGGCAAAATCTTCGTCTTCCAGCTGAACCGGTGAGATATTGAGCGAAACCACGATTTTCGGCAGCCCCTGCTTTTGCCAACGCAATATTTCTTCGCAGACGCTGCTCAGCACCCAGTAACCGAGCGGCACGATCAGGCGCGATTCTTCTGCGACGTTAATAAACTCTTCAGGATAGAGCAGCCCGTGGGTCGGGTGCTGCCAGCGCAGCAGGGCCTCCATGCCGACGATAACATGGCTGACTGGGTCCACTTTGGGTTGAAAAAATACTTGAAACTGTCGCTGTTCCAGGGCCTGGTACATATCCCGTTCGATGGAAAGAAACACCGATCCATTAGCCATGGCGTCGGAATAAAACGCGTAGCCATCCTTGCCGTTTGCCTTGACATGATACATGGCGACATCGGCACTCTGGATCAGCGACTCGTGCGATTCCCCGGCCTCAGGATAGACAGCAATGCCGAGACTGACACTCAGGTAAAGATCATGACCATCGATCAGAAACGGCTGCCGGACTGCCTTGAGAATCTTTTCGGCGACGGTAACCGTTCCCTCCCGGCTGGAGATTCCCGGCAACAGCAGGGAGAACTCATCGCCGCCGAAACGGCTCAGGGTATCCTCGGCGCGCAGGCAGGCGCGAATCCGTTCAGCGACCTGCTGCAGGACCCGGTCGCCGACGATATGACCGAAGTTGTCGTTGATCTGCTTGAAGCGATCCAGGTCCATGAACATCAGGGCAAACTGCTCGCCACTGCGCCGGGATTGGGCAAACAGCTGATGAACACGGTCATCGAAGAGTGACCTGTTCGGCAGACGGGTGAGCAGATCGTGATAGGCCTGATAGCTGATCTGGGCTTCCGTTTTCTTACGCACACTGATATCCCGGGCACTGCCGAAGGTCCCGATATAGATATTTTTTCCACCACGCCGGGTGTAGATACCGAGCGAATTCAGCTCTACGACAGGCTCCCGGTTCCAGTCGGTGCCGGCCTGCATGAACTGCGGATTGCCCTTGAGCCTGACCTCGACATTGATACTGGCCCGCCGGCCGGTCCGCTGCTCACTGAAAACCTTGAGCGTCTCTTCGGCGTTGAGCGGATGGAGAATCCGGGTGAAATGCTGGCCGATCAGTTCCTGGCGCTGATAACCGAGCAACTGTTCGGACATACTGTTGACGTAGGAAAACCGCCCCTTGCTGTCGAGAATATAGATAAAATCGGGTGAATGATTGACGATGAACCGATGCATCCGCTCCGAATGGTTCAAGGAACGGATTTTCTGTTCGTTCTGGCGTTTCTGGCATAAGTCATCAAGCGCCTGACCGACTGTAGCAATCAGCTCCTCCGGTTTGTACGGCTTGCGGATAAAATCGAAAGCCCCGAGCTTCATCGCCTTCTTGATATTATCAAAATTGCTCTGCCCACTGACGACCACAACGGCGCAATCCAGCTGCGAAGTGCGGATTTCCTCCAGAACCTGCAAACCTGAGGTCTCCGGCATCTGAAGATCGAGCAGAACCAGACTGAAACGCTCGCGCCTCAACAGTTCGAGAGCCGCCGTTCCGTTGCTTGCGACATCGACCGGATGCCCCTGCAGGCTCAGCAGGGCCTGGACGCTCTGGAGCATCGGCAGCTGGTCGTCAACGACCAGGATCCTGGCTCTTTCCGGCTTTGCAGCAGGATCGGTTTTATCTGTCAGCTGAGAAAGCATAACCCCTATCAGGCCTTTTTCTTATGCGGCTCAACCCCAAGCGGAATGAGCAGATGAAAACTGGTGCCCTGATCCTGCGAACTGTGACAGCTGATCTGTCCACCGAGATCATCGACCATACTTTTAACGATGTTCAAACCGACCCCCCCATGCCCGGCCCCCTTGGTCGAGGCCACCGGCTGGAACAGCCGTTGCAGAATCTGGGGCGCAATCCCCGGTCCATTGTCACTGACAATCAGCTCGGCACACAGCCCTTTTTGAGCTATGACACTGGAACGCGTCCTGATTTCAACCCGGCCGCCTTCGGCAACGGCTTCCGCCGCGTTCCTGATCAGGTTGATAAGGATCTGCTTGACCAGCATCGAATTGATGGCAATCGGCCCCAGGTCCTTCTGCAACGTCAGCTTGAGCTGAATATCCTTCGCCTTGAGGACCCCGTCACTGAGCGCATCGACGGCATCCCGCACCAGTTTCGCCAGGTCGACGTTCTGCTCCGGAATATCGGGATCGTCCTGCTTGTGCAGATAGTAATTGACGACATCCGCAACCCGGCGCACCTCCTTCTTGATCGTCTCCGGCAGCTCTGCATTTGCGGAGCCGCTCAACGCCTGTTTGAGCACCTCGGCGTAATTGGTGATGATGGTCAACGGGTTGCTGATCTCGTGGCTGACCCGCCAGAGCAGACTGCTGCCGTCCGCCATGGCAACCGTCAAGCCTTTGTGCGTCTGGGTCAGCGCCTGGACAACGACCTGAGAGAGCATTTTCAGCCACAGGGATTCGACGGTAGCGAGGCCCTGCCGACCGGCCAGGCCGAAGACAACAGCGCCGAACAGTTCACCATCCGCGACCAGCGGCAGGCAGGCGATCCCCTCGCCTTTGGTCAGTCGTACCAGCAGCCGATCGGTGACCGTGAGCTCCGCTCCGGCAGCGAAGGAATGCTTCAATTCTCCACTGCTCAGCGCTTCAGCAACCAGACCGCTGCCAGCAGCAGCGGACACCTTCAGCTCGCTGACCATCCGTGACTGACCCGAAGCGGGAAGACCGCTTAGCAGGTTCTGGCCGTGATCGAAAACGAGCAGAACGACATCCTGAGCCGTGCTGTTCTCCAAATACAGCCGCCGTGCGACATCAGTGAGCTTCTGCGGATCAGCACAAACCGCCAGACGGGCACGGGCAGCTTCCTGGTCGGCAAGCAGAAAGGTCAGTTCGGTCAGCCGTTGCCGGGCTTTTTCGAAATCGACCGTCAGCGCCTTTATGTCCTGAGCGAGAGTCGCGAAACCGGAGTAAAGTCCATGGGTCCAGTCGAACAGATAACTGGCTTCATTGTGACTGAAGGAGAACAGGCGAGCCGCCAGAGTTTCGAATTCAGGGGTGATCTGTTCCGGCTGCTGGCAGAACTGCTGGGCCAGACGGGCAATTTTGAGCATCGGGCTGCTCTGTTCGACGTGCTCTATATCGGCGTGCAAAAAACGGAGAGCGTCGGCGAGGAAGGAGTCGAGCCCCCAGCTGCCGACCAGCTGATCGGCCAGAGTCAGATGATCGATCTTGAAAGAGCTGTCTTCTTTGACGCTTTGCGCAACCTCACTCCAGGCGCTTACGCCGAGCGCGAGATAATGGCTGCGGTGACGGGCAAAAAACAACTGAATGCCGAGGTTGCTCAATAGGCCGGCCAGCTGAGCTTCTTCAACATAGGGGTAATTGACCGATGGGGCTAGGCAACGCGCAGCGGTTCCACCGACCCTGGAGCGGAACCAGAGCTGATATTGAAAGACCAGTTCTTCCCTGCCCAGATCATGACAGACGATCTGTCTGGCCGCGTGCAGGGCCAGGCTGGTCAATAGTGGCAGCCCCAGCTGCTGCACAGCCGAAGAGACAGGCTCCGTGGCATCGAGCTGGCAGCTATGATCCCTGCTGGCAACGTGCAGAACGCGGGACGTCAGTGCCGCATCCTGCATGATGATATCGACAAGAGAATGAAGAGAAGACTGGTTCAGGCACGCCTCGATCAGCTCGACCAGAACCTGTGGCATACACAGGAGATCGGCGACCTCGTATTCGGCAGTAATCCTATCCAGCGCATTCACTTCAGACATGATCGAACAATCTCTCAGTTCCAGAGTAACGTGCAAAAATAACGACACTTTGATTCAATGTTTCATTATTGACAATTATCCGTCTACCATCAAGCAATAATCGCGAAAAACTTCATATAATCAGATATTTACAAAACAAAAAAACACACCGCTGAATTAATAATTTTTTCTTTATAAAAAAAAAATAAGGTCGCTGCATGAAATTTTATTGCTACGAAAAATCAACTGCTTAGCAACATAAACAGGCAGTAAACAGCGCCCGTCCCCACCCTTAACAGCGATATCCCAGACGATTTTCCAGAATAGACACAAGCACAACATACTGAAATTACTGGGCACATGGTCTTTTTAATTTAATTCTGTTTTTTAAATGGTTTTTCCGGTCAGGCTCAGTCTAAAATGAGTAAAAAACTACTCAATGGCAAAATCGACCATGAATACGCAACCGACATCATCACAACCAGCCTCCTTCCAAGGCTTCGGCAAAGAAAACCTGGAAGAGATCCTCCACCAGCTGCTGAGCGGCATCGAGTTGCTGAGCCCGGGCGGTCGCTGCCGTCTCTATCTTGAAGATCTGACCATCGGTGCGCTGAGTTGCGCGGCGGCAACTCGCAGCGATCTGCGCCAGCTTCAGCAGACCTCCTACGGGATCAACGACAAGAGTTTGAGCGTTCCGCAGACCTACCAGCTCAAAGAGGAGCAGGCCATAGCTAATTTTCCAGCCAGCCCGGAAGGGCAACAACTTCCCGATGCGTTCCGGATCGGCAGCTGCTACCTTCTGCCGATCCTGCAGCGCGGCCGGTCGATCGGGGTGCTCTGCCTCGATCGGGACAAGGCCGGCGATCTGCCCGGCCCGGCGATATTGGAACAGGTCAGAACACTGCTCTGCAACGCCGCCCTGCCCCTCGACAGGGCCCGCAAGTATCACCAGCAACTGCTGCTGGCACGCCGGGTTGACGAAGCGAAGAAACGTGAAGCGGCGCAGTTCATGGTCAAATCGGCGGCCCAGCTGGTCGACCAGGTGGCCCTGGCCTCGGTGCTGGTTCCGATTCAAGCCTCCGCTGAAGGGGAACGAACCCTCGAGGTTCTCGCCTCCTACTCGAAGGAACCGGAAGCGAGCAAACTCTACGAGGAGGAACGCCAGATCAACCTGAGCCCGGGCGGCTCACTGACGGCCCGCTACATCGATCACCGCGGGGTCATCATCGACGACCGGTTGTTGCAGCCGCTGAGCATCACCAACCTGCCGGCGGAGGCCCTGCAGAAACGCTTTCTGACCGAAGAGCTGGGGCTCAAGTCACTCTATATGGTCCCCCGCTACGACAGCCGAACGCGCAGGATCATCTGCCTGGTCAACTACTACACCAAGGAGCATTACCAGTTCACAGCCTTTGAGCGCGATCTGCTCGACGCCCATGCCGAAATGGCTCAGCGGGTGGTTCAGGAGATCGGTGACGAACACCTCGAGGTCCAGATTCTTTCGGAAATCGGCGAACTGCTGCAGGACTCCGGCGACAGCCTGAACTCCTTCCTCCATCGAGTTCTATCCAAGGCGACCCAGCTGCTCGGTGCTGACACCGGAAGCATCGCCCTGGTCCGGGAAGTGGAAGGTGAACGCTGGCTGTTGGTTGAGGATCAGCAGGGCAACCTGATCGGCGCCAAGAACAAGGACTGGATGAAAAAAAACATCCAGCCGATCAAGGTCGGTGGCATGGAACTGCCCCCCGAACAGCGCAGCCTCACCGGCCTGGCCGCAACCACCCGCCAGCCGGAGATCCTCGATGACTGCCACCAGGTCGAGCAGCACAAATACTTCTATCAGCCGGTTACCGAAGCGATCCGCAGCGAGATTGCCGTCCCGATCATCAGCAACGACGAGGTTCTGGCCGTCATGTGCCTCGACAGTCTGCGTCCCTATTACTTTACCGCCGAACACAGACGGATCCTGCTGATCATCGAACGGATGATCGGCCACCACCTGGCGATCCTGCAGAAACTTGAACAGTTGAGCAGTGAAGTCAGGCGCCTGCGTCAGGATGTCGACTATCGCGATCCGACCATCACCTCCTACCGGCTCGGCAACATCATCGGCAACTCGGCCAAGACGCAGGGTATCATCAACACCATTCAGCGCATCAGCCCGCCGCTCTGCCAGAGAATCAGCCACTGGCGCAAAACTGCAGGACCGGAGCAGGGCGAACCGCTCGGTCTGCCATCAATTCTACTGACCGGGGAAACCGGGGCCGGCAAGGAATTCATCTTCAACAACCTGTTCGCCCAGCTCAGCCAGACCTACCGAACGCTGCATCCGGGACAGGAGAACCTGCCGCTGAAGAAAACCAACATCGCCGCTTACAGTGGTGAGCTGACCTACTCGGAACTGTTCGGCCATAAACGCGGGGCTTTTACCGGCGCCCACAACGACCGGCGAGGCATCCTCGAGGAAGCCCATGGCGGCGTCGTCTTCCTTGACGAAATCGGTGACGCTGACCCCAAAACCCAGGTCCAGTTGCTGCGTTTTCTCGACAGCGGCGAATTTGTCCGGCTGGGCGAAAACACCACCCGCCATTCGCAGGTACTGCTCGTCGCCGGCACCAACCGGGATCTGAGGCAACTGATTCAGGAAGGAAAGTTCCGCGAAGACCTCTACCATCGCCTGTCGGAACTGATCATAGGCGTGCCTTCGCTGAACGAACGACGCGAGGACATTCCCGACCTGGCGGTCCACTTTCTTGGCCGGCTGTTCCAGGCTTACTACAAAACCGACCTGCCGGCGGACACCCCGATCCTCGACGAAAAGGCCAAGTCCCTGCTGCAGCAGCATCACTACACCGGAAACATTCGCGAGCTGAGAAGCATCCTGCTGCGCGCCATGCTCTTTCGCCACAGCCGCATCATCCGCGGCGAAGACATCGCTCTGGCCCTGGAGAGCACCTCTGTCGTGCAGACGGCGTCCCTTAGTGAAGCAAAAACTGACCAACCCATCGAGGCGATCATTCTGGAGCTGAAGAATTCATCACTGAACTTCTGGGACGCCATCTACGCCCCCTACGCCAGACAGGAACTGACGCGTGACACTGTCCTGCAGCTGATCGACAGGGCACGCAGCGAAGGGGCGACCAACATGCCGAAGCTGGCCCGCTTTCTGGCCGCCTGCGACCCGGCTTCGACAGACCCTGAGGAACGCAAAAAATTCTATCGGTTCAAAAACTTTCTCTACAAAACGGTGGGAATTTAGGTTTACAAATTCATAACTTGACAGCCTGATCAATTAGTCTATTGTTATACAATTAATCAATAATTCCATATTGTTATCAGGACATGCCATGTTCTTGAGAGCTTTGACATTTTCCCGGCTGCCGCGCTTTCTGCTCTGTTTCTGGTTACTGACCCAGATTTTCCATCCCGCCGCCAGCCTGGCCGCCCAACCGCTGGTCTTTGTCTCGACCCAGCTGCATCCGCCGCCTGAATCCCTCGCCATCAGAACCATTCTCAAGAACTATTCCGAAGAGGTGACCTTCACCCCCTACAACGGGCGTACCTTGACCGACACTCAGAGCTGGAAGGAACTGCTGCATCCCGATCTGATCGGCGGAACGACAAACGACTTTCTCGCCCTGCACAGCCAGGGGCAACTCCAGTCTCTTGCTGCAAACCTCCCCTACCTGGTCAGCCTGAACCTGCTTCCCGGCCTGCTCGACCTGGGCAGAGCCAGTTCAAGACAGCAGCTGTTCATCCCCTGGATGCAGGCCACCTACCTGATGATCGCCAATCGCCAAAGTCTCAAATACCTCCCGGAGGACGCAGATCTCAATAGCCTGAGCTATGAACAGCTGATTCGCTGGGCAGCCAATATCGAACGGCAGACCGGAAAGAAAAAAGTTGGTTTTCCGGCTGGCGAAAACGGGCTGATGCACCGTTTTCTACAGGGGTTTCTTTACCCCTCCTATACAGGCTCCATGCTTCATGATTTTGCCTCGTCTGACGCGGAAACGATGTGGCATGATTTTGACAGTCTCTGGCAGCACTGCAATATCCATTCACTGAGCTTCAGCAGCATGCATGAGCCACTGCAATCTGGAGAAGTCTGGGTCGGCTGGGATCACACGGCAAGAATTCATCGCCTGCTTAAGGATCAGCCGGACCAGTTCATCACGTTTCCGGCGCCTGCGGGCCCCAAAGGACGGGGCAGCCTGCTGGTGCTAGCCGGTCTCGCCATTCCATCCGGCATCCCCACTGAACGGGTCATGTACCTGATCGACTACCTGCTGCAGGCGGACGTACAGCTGCAAATCCTGATCGACACAGGTTTCCTGCCGGTCACAGGCGATATCGTAGCACAGCGCCTGACCCGGGACCTGCAGCAACTGATCGACAGCACAGCGCGGCAACTTCAGGCACAGGATGCAATCGTCACGACGCTCCCCTATGTCAATGGAGAAGCAGGCGCAACATTCAACCAGATTTATCTGAACAGCTTTACCCGGATCATTCTACGCCATCAGGATGTCACCCAGATCCTGCAGGAACAGACCGAAAAGCTGAAAAGACTGATTGAATCCTCCGGCATGCTCTGCTCCGCGCGGGGCACATCCCGGATCATTCCATGCGAGGTCGGTCCATGACGCGCCGAAAAACCATTCAGAGCAGCATCCTGGTTGCACTCTGTCTGCTGGCCGTCTGCCTGTTTGCCGGCGGCCTCTCTTTCAGCCAGAGGCTGCAGGCCATCCGTCATAACCTGCCGATCTCGACCGTCTCACAGCATCGCGGCCTGTCCGGGCTGATAGAAAAACTCAAAACCCTGTCGATCAAACTTAACAACGTCATCAACGAACCCTCCGAAGAACACCTCGACGACCTGCGTTCCCAGATCGGCATGACCATCATTCTTGCCGACGCCTTTTTTGTCAGCCTTGAAGAACAGCAGCAAGGCGAATTGCTGACTTTTCTCAGACAGGATATCGGGGAGATCCTCCATGAACTGGAAATGTACAGTCTGCAAGGTGGTCTCAAATTCCCGTCACAGGCGGCCGCACTGAGCCTTCGCCTGGAAGAGGATAAGGACGCCCTGCAGAATTTTTCCCTGCATGCCAATCAGGTGGCCTTTGATAACCTGTCCCGGCAGTCGGGGCGCATGAATCAACTGGCTCTGGCCACGGTCATTATCAGCAGCACTATTGCCCTGCTAATCCTGATCATCGCCCTGCTTTTCAGGTTACAGTTCCGTGCTGCCCGGCTTCTCAGCAAAACCAGGGAACGCCTGCATACGCTCTCGTCAGCACTGGAACAGAGTCCCGTGTCAGTAATGATCTGTGATCCAAACGGAATCATTGAATACGTCAATCCCCGCTTCAGGGAAGTCAGTGGCTACAGCGAAGAAGAGGCTTTGAGCCCCGAGGTTCGCATGCACTGCCTAGGCCAGCCCTGTGCAGACTTCATCGAAAGCACCCGGAGCAGCATTGTACAGAATAAATTCTGGCGTGGTGAGCTCCAGAACATCAAAAAGAGCGGTGAACATTACTGGGAATCGGTTTCCGTGTCGCCCCTGACCGACAGTCAGGGCAAGCTGATCAAATATATCATCGTCAAAGAAGACATTACCGCCAAAAAGGCATCCCAAAAAGCCCTGCAGCTGGCTACCGCCCAGGCCCATCAGGCGGCCCGGGCGAAAACCGAGTTTCTTGCCAACATGTCCCATGAAATCCGCACCCCGATGAACGCCATACTCGGTTTTGCCGACCTGCTGGGCAATCCTGTTGAAGAATCGGTCAAGAAGGGCTACCTGCAGTCGATCATCTCCGCAGGCAAAACCCTGCTGCAGATCATCAATGACATTCTCGACATCTCCAAAATCGAGGCGGGCAAACTTAACCTGAGCTACGTGGTGTTCAACCCGCAGACGCTGATTGAAGAGCTCGCCGCCATGTTCCGCCTCGACTGCACCCGCAAAGGAGTCGCGCTGACCTCAACGAGCGAGCCACAGGACCCGACCTACCTCTATTGTGACGAGATTCGCCTGCGCCAGATCCTTTTCAACCTGGTGGGCAACGCCGTTAAATTCACCTCGTCCGGAGAAATCTCGATCAATGCTGAAATCATTCCGGAAGCCGGCAGTCACGAACAGGTGACCTTGAAGCTCAGTGTCCGCGATACCGGGATCGGAATAGGCCAGGACCAGCAGGAATCGATCTTCGCCGCATTTGAACAGCAGCAGGGGCAGAGTCAAGCCGATTTTGGCGGCACCGGCCTCGGGCTGACGATCAGTCGCAGGCTGGTCAGCCTGATGCAGGGTGAAATTTCTGTGACCAGCGCCCTCGGCAAAGGTTCGACCTTCTGCGTAACTCTGCCGGGACTTCAGCTCGCCCAGAACAGCCCCCCGGAATACCAGGAGGATACGAACGACAGCAGGCACAACTACCGGTTTTCCCCCTCGTGCGTGCTGATCGCCGACGATGTCGCCGACAACCGCAAACTGCTCTGTGAGTACCTGGCGGGAACTGGGCTGACCACCCAGGAAGCCAGTAACGGCAAAGAGGTTCTGCAGCTGCTCGACAAGCAACAGATCGACCTGGTGCTCCTCGATCTGCGCATGCCGGTTTTGAACGGCATCGAAACCATCGGCCTGATTCGCCAGAACCCGGCCCGGACCAGGTTACCGGTCATAGTCGTCACAGCATCGGCCATGCAGGAGCAGATGGACGAAATCATGCATCACGACTTCAGTGATTACCTGCGCAAGCCTCTCGACCGGACAACACTGCTCAACAAGCTCAGCAGCTATCTTCCCCATTCAATCGAGTTGGCTACGCAGGAAGAACCCGTCGCACAGGATGACGGCGTGACAAATGTCTTCGAACTGACCCAAAAGCTGGATCGCCTGCAAAAGGAATGTGACAGGATCAAGGACAGGGGTGATTTTCAGCTTATCGGCCAATTCGCTGAAGAACTTTTGACTCTCGCCGCTGAACACCACAGCCAGCGCCTCCTTCACTACGCTGAAAAACTGCAGAATGGAGTTGGCGCTTTTGATATTGAGGCGGTCGCCTCACTGATGCTTCAATTCAGGGCCATGGCTCACCAGCTATCCCCCTCGGACGAGGAGACCTTCGCATGACACCGACAAAGAATTTCTATATCCTGGTTGTTGACGACACCCCGCAGAACATCCAGCTGGGGATCAACATTCTCAAAGAGAATCCAGCCTACAGCCTGATCTTCGCAACCAGTGGCGAGCAGGCGCTGGAGCGGGTCAAGGACTACAGCTTCGACCTGATTCTGCTTGATATCATCATGCCTGATCTTGACGGCTACGAAGTCTGTCGGCGCCTCAAGGAGAATCCGAAAACGCGCCAGATTCCGGTCATTTTCCTCACTGCCCGGACCGAGCAGGATGACATCATTCAAGGCTTTGAGGTTGGCGGGGTCGATTACATCACCAAACCTTTCAACCCGCAGGAACTGAGAGCCCGCGTCAGCACCCACCTGAAGCTCAAGCATCTGAAAGAGCAGGAGCTGAAAAGCTACGATCAACACCTGGTCTACCTCCAGAAAATGGAGTCGATCGGCATCCTGGCCAGTGGCCTGTCGCACGATTTCAACAATCTGCTCAGCATCATGACCGGTATCTCCGATTCAATCGAACGCCACCTGCAAAAACAGGAGATCGACCTGGGAGAGCTTAAGGAACGCTTTGAAATCATCAGGCAGTCAGGGCAACGTGCAGCCCAACAGATCGGTCAACTGATCGGCCTCGCCGATGAAAGCAAAAACAGAGTCTCACTGATCGACCTGAACGAAATCGTCGATTCAATCCACAAGATCTGCTCAAGCAGTTTCGGCAGGAATATTACCTTTACCGTCTCGAAACAGGCAGGACAGCCTCTGATTCAGGGAAACATCACCCAGATTGAGCAGATGCTGCTCAATCTGCTGATCAACGCCAAACACGCCATGACGATCATGCGCCCTGAATCTGAACGCTTTAGCGGTGGAGAACTGAAGGTTTCACTACAACCCGGCAGACCCTATAACAGCAAAGAAACCTGGGCCATCAAAGTGGAGGACAACGGCGTCGGGATTTCGGAGGAACAGCAGAAGGAAATCTTTCAACCCTTCTATTCGACGAAATCCTCAGGCAGCAATCATGGGCTCGGTCTTTCCGTTGTGCAGAATGTCGTGGCAAGACATCAGGGGCGGATCGAAATCGATTCCGTCGTAGGAGAGGGAACGACCTTTAGCGTAGAACTTCCGGCTTTCCATACGGAAGAACTGACAAAGGATTAAGGCTGTCAGAAAGCCTCGAGCAGAGCCTCGACCTCCTTGCGAATCGACTTGGTCCAGGGCCCGACCACGACCAGATAGGCATGTTCGCCGAGCAGAAAAGCCTGCGCGACCTGCTGGAGAAGAGGCGGGGTGACATTGGCGATCTCCTGACGATCCTGAGCCAGGGGTCGCAAGTAGTCGACCTGCAGCCCCCAGCCGTAACGCACGGCCTGGGCCTCGGTCTGATCCTGGGAAAATTCGAGATCGTACAGGTAACTGCGGATCGCGGCATTGAGCTCATCGCCAGGAACCGGGGTTTCCTTCAGCTCGCGCAGCACATTGAGCAGTTCCCTGACCGCGGCAACGGCATTTTCCGGGGCAACAGCCAGGTCGATGGCCAGGTAGCCGCAATCGCCGAGCATAGAGGTGTTGGCTTCAACCGCGTAGGTCAGCCCCAGTTCTTCGCGCAGTCGCAGCGGCAGGCGTGAACCGCCGCCCCAGGAGAGAATCCGGCGCAGCAGCCGGACGCCCAGAGTGCGTTCATCCACCCGGCCGGGCAAGACAAAGGCCAGCTGCAGGCTGATCTGTGAATCGGAATCCTTGACCCAGCAGCTTTTGGGACCGTCAGCAGCAGGTTGCGGAGCTGGCTGAACCTCAGGTACGGCCGTCCCCTGCCAGTCACCGAATTCTTTTTCCACGGCAGCCAGCACCTGTTGCCGGTCGATCGGCCCGCAGGCGCAGATCACCAGGTTTTCTGGTACGTACCAGCTGTGAAAATAGTTCTTGAGCTGTGCGAGGTCGATTGCAGCCAGCGTCTCCGGCGTACCGATCAGGGAATCGCCAAGAGGATGATCCGGCCAGAGCAGACCAACCATCAGATTGTCCTGATTGATCTGCACCCCTTCCTCATTGAAATCCTCACGGGCCTCTTCAAGAATGATGCGCCGCTCGGTATCGATATCGTAGAAACGGGGGCGTCTGATCATCGACGCGAAAAGTGCAATCCCCTCGGCAATATGAGCCGGATGCAGACGGCTGTGAAAGCAGGTCGACTCGACATCTGTTGAGGCATTGACCGCACCGCCGATCAGCTCAAAGGCCCGCTCCAGCTCGGTACTGGTCGCGTATTCAGCCGTCCCCCGGAACAGCATATGCTCGAGAAAATGGGAGATCCCGGACAGTTCTGTCGGCTCACAGCGCCCCCCGACGGCGAAATAACAGACCAGCTCGGCGACATGCAGGTGCGGCATCGGCACCGTGACCAGGCGCACCCCGTTACTGAGACTCGAGACTGAATAATTGCAATCGTCAGCGGATTTTTTCTGCAAGCTCTGCTCCATAAAGCGATCGGGCAAAAGACAAGAAAAGGCCGTCGCCACGCGACAGCCTTTTCTCCTGAACCATCAGGGGAAGTGTCTCGTTTATCACTTTCTCAACAATTTTGCTACCTGTTTCGCATGATAGGTAATGATCAGATCGGCCCCGGCTCGCTTCATGCCAAGCAGGGTTTCCATCATCACCCGATCCCCCTCTATCCACCCTTTCTCGGCAGCAGCCATGATCATGCTGTACTCCCCGGAAACGTTGTAGGTGACCAGCGGCAGGTCAAAATGCTCTTTGATATCGCGGAGAATGTCGAGATAGGCCAGAGCCGGCTTGACCATCAGGAAATCGGCGGACTCGGCGACATCGAGATTGGCTTCCCGCAAAGCCTCGAGGCGGTTGGCCGGATCCATCTGGTGACTGCGCCGGTCACCGAACTCCGGAGCACTGTCGGCTGCCTCGCGGAACGGCCCATAATAGCCGCTGGCAAACTTGACGGCATAGCTCATGATTGGAATATCGGTATAACCGTACTCATCGAGGATGTCACGGATAGCAGCAACCCGGCCGTCCATCATATCGGACGGGGCAACAATGTCGGCGCCGGCCTGAACGTGAGAGAGCGCCTCTTTGGCCAGCAGTTCGAGGGTTGCATCGTTGTCGATATCACCGTTTTTGATCACCCCGCAGTGGCCATGATCGGTATATTCACAGAGGCAGACATCGGTGATGACGATCAGTTCAGGAACCTCTTTCTTGATCGCCCGGATGGTGTTCTGAATGATCCCCGTTTCGCAGTAGGCATCGCTGCCGACGGCATCCTTGGTTTCCGGAATCCCGAAGAGGATGACCGCCGGGATGCCAAGTTCGTAGACTTCCTTCGCTTCCTCAACAACATACTCGATCGACTGCTGATAGATACCGGGCATCGAGGAGATCTCTTTACGGATTCCCTCTCCGAAGGCACTGAACAAGGGATAGATCAGGTCATCGACACGCAGGTGGGTTTCGCGCACCATGCGTCTCAGAGTCTCATTGCGCCGCAGTCGCCGTGGGCGATAATTGGGAAAATACATCGTCAAACTCCTTGGTCAGAAGATAAATCAGTTTGGTAATAATCGGCCATAGCCTCGACCAGTGCGGCAACAGTCCACTGCTGCGGCTCGAGATCAACAGCAAAACCATGTTTGCGGATCGTTGCCGAGGTTTGCGGACCGATCGAAAAAAAACGGGTTTCTCCCTGAAGGCTATGGAGGTCATTGCCGATCATCGCCAGCAGGTTATCGAAGGTTGACGATGATGTAAAGCAGATGGCATCGAGCCCGCCCTGCTCCAGACAGGAGCGGATACGCTGGGCATTTCCTCCGGGCAGAACGGTCCGGTAGGCGACAGGATCGGCAACCTCGGCGCCCGCCTGGCGCAAACTGTCGACCAGCAGCGGTCGAGCGATCTCGGCCCGTGGGTAGAGAATCCTCTTGCCGGCAACACCATACTCAAGGAGCACCTGAACGATCCCTTCGGCCTGATGATCAGCAGGAACCAGGTCCGCCGAAATACAGTGGCTTTGCAAGGCCGCCGCAGTCTTGGGCCCAACCGCAACAACAAATATCTGGCGGAGTAAGCCAATGTACTGCTGCGCCACTTCTAGCCGCTCAAAAAAGGCATCGACCCCGTTACTCGACGTCAGGATCAGGATATCAAACTCGTCGAGATCGCGCAGGGCTGCATCCAGCCCCTGCCAACTCTGCGGCGCAACGATCTCGATCGTCGGAATACAGACGGTCTCTGCCCCCAGAACGGCAAGCTTCTCTTCAAAATCAGAAGCCTGCTGCTGCGGCCGGGTAACCAGAAAGCGTTTTCCTGCGAGTGGCAAATCCCTCAAGAGCTACTCCTTGTCGGCCGGAAAGGTCTCGCAGCCGTAAACCTGATTGAGAATCTCCCCCGCCCCGACCGCGATCAGCTCTCTGGCCAGTTCGACCCCGGCCTCAACCGCCTGAGCAACAGGACAGAGGACACTTTTCTTCAGCACCTTCTGTCCCAGGACATCGGAGACCAGTGCGGTCAGCTGCAATTGATCGTCATCAACCCTGGCGAATGCCGCAATCGGAACCTGACAGCCCCCCTCCAGTGTCTTCAGCACAGCACGCTCGGCATTGACCGCGGCAGCGGTCGGCGGATGGTTGAGAAAATCGATCAGATCGTTAGTCGCATCATCTGCAATACGGCTCTCCAACCCCAGGGCCCCCTGGCCGATCGCCGGCAGGCAGATATGAGGATCAAGATACTCTCCGATCCGGTCGGAAAAACCGAGGCGGTGCATCCCGGCCGCAGCCAGCACGACAGCATCGAGATTATCTTCCTTGAGCTTGGCGATCCTGGTCTGAACATTGCCACGGATATCGATCATCTGCAGATCTGGGCGCAGACTGAGCAATTGAGCTTTGCGCCGTAGCGAGGAGGTACCGATCCGGCCGTTCTGGCGGATTTCTCTGAAACTGTTGCAACCCTCGCCAAGAACGATGATATCGCGCGGATCTTCCCTCTCGGTGATACAGCGCAGACCGGTCCCTTCGGGGAAAAAGGTCGGCACATCCTTCATCGAATGAACGGCGATATCGATCTCACCGCGCAGCATCGCTTCCTGAATCTCCTTGACAAACAGCCCCTTGCCGCCAACCATGGCCAGTGGCACATCAAGAATCTTATCCCCTTGAGTCTGGATCTTGGTCAGGGTCACGGTCAGGCCGGGATAGCGCTCTTCAAGACAATCCTTGACCCAGTTTGCCTGCCACAGGGCCAGAGCGCTAGCGCGCGTTCCGATTCTCAAAGTCCGTTCAGACATCCTTGCTCCTTATTCATTGAAATCAGTGTCATCATCCCCATCAAGCTCCTGCTGGCTGCCGCCCGGCAGACCGAACAGCATCCTGACAGCATCGACATAACCATTGCCTTCCGGTGCAAGGCTCGCCTGTCTGAGGACGCTGGTCGGCTGATGAAGAATCTTGTTGATCAGCGCACTGGAAAAAGCGTCGATCGCCTGTTTATCCCTGTCATCCAGATGTCCGAGCTGACCAAGAACCTTGTTCAGCTCGCTGCGACGCAGGTCTTCGATCTGACCGCGCAGGGCGACAATCGTCGGCTTGACCCCGAGAGTCGCCAGCCAGCTCTGAAACTGCACAACCTCTTCATCGACGATCTTTTCCGCCTTGGCCGCTTCCCTCTGACGCTCCTTGATGTTGGCTTGGACGACCCCCTGCAGGTCATCGACGTCATAGAGATAAAAATTATCGAGCTTATTGGTCGCCGGATCGATGTCGCGAGGCACAGCGATATCGATCAGAAACATCGGCCGGTAACGCCGCTCCCGGCTGAGGGTTTTTAGCTGCCTGGCCGACAGCACGTAGCCGGGCGCGCCGGTCGAGGAAAGCACGATATCGACGCGGTGCAACTCATCGGCAAACGACTCGAAGGGAATCGCCTGACCGTTAAACTCGCCGGCAAGCTTCTCGGCACGGCTGAAAGTCCGGTTGGTGACCAGAACCCGGGCGACCCCGTTGTTGATGAAATGCCGGGCCGCCAGTTCACACATTTCACCGGCACCAATCAGCATGACGGTCTTGTCCTCGAAAGAATCAAAGATCTTGCGTGCCAGTTCAACCGCAGCAAAGGAGATGGACACGGCGTGACTGGCGATCTGAGTCTCGGTGCGAACCCGCTTGGCCACCGAAAAGGCCTTATGTAGAAACCGATTGAGGATGATCCCGGCACTTTTGAATTCACTGGCGTAGCCATAGGCCGACTTTATCTGGCCAAGGATCTGCGGCTCGCCAACGACCATCGAATCAAGGCTGGCGGCAACCCTCAAAACATGGCGGAGAGCCGCATCTCCGGCCAGATCATAGAGATGCGGATTGAGTTCACTGCCGTCAAGGCCATGATAACTGGCGACAAACTGGCGTAATTCGGCAATACCCGCCTCAACCTGTGAACATACGGCGTAGAGTTCAACCCTGTTGCAGGTTGACAGAATCAGCCCTTCCGAAATCGACGGCAGAACCAGCATCTGCTGTAATGGAGCTGCCAGCTCGGAGGCAGGAAAAGCGACCTTCTCTCTGATTTCTACCGGTGCGCTCTTATGACTGAGCCCGACGACAACGATATTCATAAACGACCAGCAGCCCCTTGAGTCACATTGGAAAAAGCCTCAAAGGTGTGATAACCGTTCATGAACAGGTTGACACCAAGAAAAGTAAAGAGCAGGAACAGAAAGGCAATGATCGAAAAGATCGCAGCATTGCGGCCGCGCCAGCCGACGGTCAACCGCCCGTGCAACAGACCTGCGTAGAGCAGCCATGTCACCAGCGCCCAGACCTCCTTGGGATCCCAGCGCCAGTAACTCCCCAACGCCAGATGCCCCCAGAAAGCGCCACTGATAATCCCCAGCGTCATCAACGGGAAGCCGATACTCAGGCAGGTGTAATTGACCTTGTCGAGGACATCAAGAGACGGGAGCAACTGATAGAGCCCGGTAAAGCGCTTACTTTTCAGCATCCTGTTCTGCAACAGGTAGAGGATGCCCGCACCAAAAGACAGGGCGAACGCGGCATTGCCGAGAAAAGCAAAGGATATATGTACCGGGAACAGCCAGCTGCGCAGCACCGGGTTCAACTGCACCTCGACTGCCGGGCTGACTGCACTGCCCAGCATCAGAACAACAGCCAGCGGCACGGCAAACGCCCCCATCGCCGAGAGACGGAAGCGTAAATCGAGAAGAAAAAACAGCAGGACCAGGCACCAGGCGAAAAACGCCAGCGCCTCCTGAAGGCTGGTCACCGGCGTCCCCCCGACCGTGGCATGACGCAGACCGAAATAGACGGTCTGTACGAGAACCCCGCCAAGCAGGAGATAGCGGCCGATCCGGGAAAACCGTTCACGCTTGGTGAAGGTCGCCGTCATATAACATCCTGCAGCCAGCAGATACAGGAGTGTAGTGACAATGAAGAGCAGCAGAATCTGCATGAATCCCCTTTTTCGCATGAAAGGGCCGAGGATCATCAAGGAGACGACAGCCCTGTATGCAGATCTAATTTCAGGCAGAAAAGATTATCTGCGTATTGTAGAGCGCAACGAGCAAAAAGCAAAGAGCTAGTGTCCCGTGCGGTTAATTCCATCCGTTAATTCTGGCCCTTTTGTCCACTGCCCGCGTTGTGTTTCCTCGGCTTAGCACTGGCTAGGCCTGTGTCAACACGCCTCGTCAGTGCACAAAATTGCTCAGAATTCTCTGAAAGGACTAACAGCACGGGACACTAGAGTCCGAACAATTTCTTTTCAACCTGTTCACAGAGCAGATGAGAACAGAACAGGGCCAGTTCCTGCTGCCTGGCCACCTGAGCTGTGCCGAGATCGATAACCTGGGCGAAATCCGGGCCGTACAGTGAATCCTGATCTCCACAGCCCGAAATCAGAGCGAGCGGCTGATCATTTTCGGCCACTTCGTCGCGCAGCATTTCGAGGGATGAGGATTCGCAACCGTCACTGAGCAAGAGAACAAGATGGTCATGACTGGTCAGGCTGCGATAATGACGGACCAGAAACTGGTCATAGAGCCCGGCTGCAAGCAAACGGCTGTTGAGAATGGCATCCGAACCAACAGCCACCGCAGGGAGGCTGGGACGTTCAAACTCGAGACGAAAGGCAAAACCACTCACCAGCAGCTGCGCCAGGGGCTGCATCTGCCCACCACCAGCAACCAGCAACTGACCGCCCCTGGCGAACAGTGCAGTAATCTGGTCGGCCAAGGCCGAAAGTTTTTCGCTCTGAGTCGAACTGAACCGGGCTATGAGTTTGCGTATTTCTTCGCTGCGCGCTTCGATATGATTCACTCTAAGATCCCATTAAATATAAGGTCTGAAAAAAGAATAGCATCTTCAAATAATTGTCGCATGATATGAATCGATTTCCGAACTGTCAAGCGGGTGAAAAAAAAGCCGTTACGACTTGATTTTTCCACCGTTATCTATATATTTTTGAAGATATGCAATTGATTTCATATTTACGCTAGAAACTTTATAAGAGGAGTTGCCAATGGCTAGCGAGAAAGTCTTGGAAATTACTGATGCTCAGTTTGAAGCTGACGTTTTGAAAGCAGATGCACCGATCCTTGTTGATTTCTGGGCCTCCTGGTGTGCACCATGCAAAGCAATCGCCCCGGTTCTGGACCAACTGGCCGAGGAATACGATGGCAAGGTCAAGGTTGCCAAGGTCAACGTAGACGAGAACCCATCCACCCCGGGTCAGTATGGCGTTCGCGGCATTCCGACCATGATCCTTTTCAAAGACGGCAAGGTTGTTGATCAACTGGTTGGTGCCGTTCCAAAGAACCAGATCGAAGCGCTGCTGAACAAAGCCCTTTAAGAGCCAGATTCAGAGACAGTAATAAAAAGCCCCGTTCTTAGGACGGGGCTTTTTATTACTGGGCGTCGCAAAAATTCACCAACTGCGGCGTTACCATATGATTACTTCGCTGCTTCAACGTACCGAGTACGCCTCATTGCTCGATAATTACGTGCCTTGCATTTGGCGTTTTTTGCTTAGCCATGTTTTTGAGCATATCTAGCGCTAAAAACGTTTGCGGCTGTCGAGGATAATGGTCACTGGGCCGTCATTGACCAGGTTGACCTGCATGTCGGCCCGGAACCTGCCCGTTTCGACCTCAAGCCCCATGTTGCGCACGGCCTGACAGAAATAATCGCAGAGCGGTTCGGCCAGCTCCGGAGCCGCGGCCAGGGAAAAGCCGGGACGCTTGCCTTTGCGACAGTCTGCCAGCAAAGTGAACTGGGAGACAACCAGCAGCTTTCCTGCACAATCCTCAACTGACAGGTTCATTTTTCCTTGCTCATCCTCAAAAATCCGCAAGCCGGAAATCTTGTCCGCCAGATAGTCTGCATCCTTCTTTTCGTCCCCTTGCTCGACCCCGAGCAGAACGAGCAGACCGCCTTCGATTACAGCGATGCACTCTTCGGCGACGGTGACACTGGCCGAGCGGACCCGCTGAATGACAGCTTTCATCTATTTTTCTCCCACGGCCATAGCGCGTAACAGGGCAAAGGTTTCAAGATCATGACAATGGTCATCTCCGGGCGGTGTTTCTATGATCTTAGCCACCCGCTCGAAGCGCGCATCACTCATGATGGCTGCAAAACCGTCCGGACCAATCTCCCCTTTGGCGACAAAATCGTGACGATCAACCCTTGAGCCGAGCGTTTTTTTTGAATCGTTGAAATGAAACAGCGCCAGTTGCTCGATGCCGATCAGGCTATCGAATTCAGCGAGAACCTTGAGACAACTCTCGGCACTGCGCAGATCATAGCCTGCGGCAAAGGCATGACAGGTATCGAAACAGACGGCAAAACGCGGATCGTTGAAAGCCTCAAGCAAGGTTGCCAGTTCCTCGAAGCGCGCTCCCAATGAGCTCCCCTGCCCTGCGGTATTTTCGATCAGAATCCTGACACCGGCAGGCGCTTCAGCCAGAATTGTTCTGAAGCTGGCAATCACCTGCTGCAACCCGGCCTCGACACCACAGCCGACATGCGCCCCCGGATGCATGACCAGATCAGGAATTCCCAACTGCTGACAGCGCAGCATTTCGTCAAGAAAGGTCGCAATCGATCTATGGCGCAATTCCTCATCAGGGCTGGCCAGATTGATCAGATAACTGTCATGAGCAACAACATAGCGAATTGAGCTGCGCTCCCTGGCCTCACGAAAAGCCTTGATTGACTTGTCCTTCAGCGGCGGGGCCGTCCAACGGCTGGCATTGCGGGTAAATAGCTGAATCGCAGTGCACCCCACCTCTTCGCCACGGGCAAAAGCTTTTTCAATACCAC
This sequence comes from Geopsychrobacteraceae bacterium, assembly GCA_963677215.1. Classification (GTDB taxonomy): domain Bacteria; phylum Desulfobacterota; class Desulfuromonadia; order Desulfuromonadales; family Geopsychrobacteraceae. The sequence goes on along the minus strand of OY781919.1, from coordinate 2,254,071 downwards.
CCGAAATCGAAACGTGGGCACCGATCAGCACTGCATCAGACGTCTTGCCCGGCACTTATTCCAACCCCTTCCAGTCATGATAAACCCTTGCCACCTCTGCCGAGCAGGAAACCCGGACATCGATATAAGAACTGTCGACTGAGGCCTTCTGGCCGACCAAAATCGTTCGCATGCCCAACTGTTTGGCGGGGGTCAGGTTCTGAGGCTGATCTTCAACCATGATGCACTGGGTGCCGTCCAGCCCGATATGCTTCAGAACTTGTTGATATGGCCCAAGGTTCGGCTTCGGCTGATAGTCTGCCACGCGGATATCAAAGACATCAGCAAAGACCCCTTCCAGTCCCAAAGCAGCGACGACCCGATCGGCATGGCAGCGGGAACCGTTGGTGAATACGTAACTGGGAACCGGCAGACTCTCCAGCGATTTGCGCAGCTGCGCATCCCGGCTGACACGGCTACTGACGTCGATATCATGGACATAATCGAGATAATCTTCCGGGTTAACCTGATGATGGAGCATGAGCCCCATCAGGGTTGTTCCGTAATTCTTCCAGTAATCGCGCCGTAGCAGATCAACAGCGTCGGCCGGTATCGAAACGATCTCCTGCATGTAACGGTTGATCCGCACATCGATCAGCGAGAACAGATCACACTCGGCGGGGTAAAGGGTGTTATCCAGATCAAAAAGAACAGCCTGCATAGTTAACCTACCTGATACTCTCCGGTGAAGACCTCGACAGCTGGCCCCGTCATCATCACCGGTCCGTTCTCCAACCATTCCAGCTGCAGATTTCCGCCGCACAGGTGATTAACGATCCTGCGCTGAGTTTTCCCGGTCAGCACCCCGGCGACAGTGACGGCAGAAGCTCCGGTTCCACAGGCCAGAGTTTCTCCAGCACCGCGCTCCCAGGTTCTCTGACGAACTTCGCCAGAATTGACAACCTGGACAAATTCAACATTGATGCGCCTTGGAAACAGCGGATGAGTCTCCAGTTTCGCTCCAATTTCCGCAACCGGAAAACTATCAACATCGTCGACGTAAATGACACAATGTGGATTTCCCATCGAGACGCAGGTGATTTCGAATGTCTGCCCGTCCACCTCGACCGGCAAACCGACAACCTGGTCGTCAGCCGGTCCGGTCATCGGCAGAACGCCTCGGGTCAGTCCGGGAATTCCCATGTTCACCGTGACCTGTTCAACCCGACCGGAGCTGCCGACCTCCAGGGCCAGGTCAAGGACCCCGTTGCCGGTTTCAACTCGGATCTGCGTTTCAGCGACCAGGCCATGGTCATAGGCGTACTTGGCGACACAGCGGACTCCGTTGCCACACATTTCGGCCTCGCTGCCATCGGCATTGAACATCCGCATACGCACGTCGGCAACATCTGACGGCATAATCAGGATCAACCCGTCGGAGCCGATTCCGAAATTACGTCGACTGACCTCGACTGCCAATTCACGGGGGTGCTCAACCTGCTCCTCAAAGCAGTTGATATAGACGTAGTCGTTGCCGGCACCGTGCATTTTGGTAAATTTCATAGTTTGCCCCGTCCTGTGGTTGTTGATCGACTGGCTTCTTTGCTACTATAGACACAGCATATCGTCAGACTCAACGGCAATTCATCCAAATGGAAGAGAATTATTTATGGCTTTTTCCCTGAAAACAAAAATCTGGCAGACCGGCGCTCTCGATTGGTGGGCCATTATCGACAACGAAGATGTCTATCTCGGTAACCGCGAATTCCCTCTTCCTCCCGAGGAAGGTGACGAGTGGCTGGTCCGCTCGACAGGGCAGCGCTTCAAGGTTATCGACGGCGAAATCAGACTTATTGCCACCGAGGAGTTGAAAAACCCATGGGGATACTAACCGTTGTTCAGATTCCGGCCAGCGACATGGAGAACTATTCCTACCTGGTCTACTGTCCCGAGACCCTGCAGGGTGCAGGAATCGATCCGTCCTTCTTCCCGCAACGACTGCTCGATAAAGCCAGAGAATTGGGAGTTGAACTGCACTACCTGTTGAACACACACGGTCATAGGGATCATATCGAAGGAAACAGCACCATTCTCGAACAGACCAAGGCCCGGCTTGCAGCTCATCCGCTCGATGTTCCTGCAGCAGAGATCCATCTTAAGGACGGGGACCGAATCTCCTTGGGACAGGCAACTATCGAGGTTCTGCATACTCCCGGTCACACACCTGGCGGCCTGGTCTTCAACTGCGATGGTAAGCTAATTACCGGAGACACCCTGTTTGTCAGCCGCTGCGGCCGCGCCGACCTGCCGGGAAGCAATGTCGAACAGCTCTATACCAGCCTACAGAGGCTGAAAACCCTGCCGATCACATGGGAGGTTTACCCGGGGCACAACTACGGCCCGACACCGACCTCAACTCTACAGTGGGAACTTGACAACAACGAGTTTCTCAAATGCCCGGACCTGCAGAGTTTTATTCGCCTGAGAATGGGATAATTGAACCGCTATCAAGGTGTTTAAAAACATTTTTAACGCCACACAGCCAATGCGGCTCGTTTTTCTCTTAGTCTTGCGGGGCACCCGTTCTGACGCTGACCACCAGGGTTCCCGCAAGACGGTCACTCAGTCCCCGCCGGTAGGGATAAAGCAGAATAGAAAAGAAACCCAGCCCGACCGGAATCAACTGGATCACGCCGCCGAAACTGCGCAGAAAAGCCTGTCCCAGCGACAAGGGTTCACGCTCGACAGATTCGACACGCAGGCTGGTCAGCATCTTGCCCGGAGTCTGTCCGGTCAAAAAGTGAAACATGGTGAAGTAGCCGAAGACCAGCGCAAAAGCCACCAGGAAATACGGAATTGACAGTTCCAAGAGAGTTTCAGCAGAAGGGATCAGACGCAGCGAACCGGTCGACATCGCCAACTCTGAAACGACCATAAATGCGACAAGGACAATCAGCAGCAGAGTCAGGTCATAGACAAAAGCCAGGATGCGGCTTGCCACAGCAGGAACTTCTCCAGGCAGAAGGATCAGTTCTTCAGCGCCATCCTCAACCAGTTCTTCATCATCAACTTGCGGGGCAAACCCTTCTGAGCAGGCGACAACAGGCTCTGGCTGCCGTTCGGTCTCGTCCTGCAGCGCCAAGGCTTGGGCAACGGCAACAATCTCCTGTTCCTCCAGGTCAGGGGACAGGTCGGCAAATGCAATATCCTCAGCACCGTCGGCAACGACCGAATCAACACAAGCAAACACTTCCGCATCAGAGTCTGCCCCAGAAGAAGCCTCCCTGTCCTCCTCAGCCGGGCAGACAAACTGCTCACCGTACTCGGCACCCGGCTCTGGCCATTCCAGATGATCACCAGTCCCTATTGACACCGCTTCAGAGATTTCAATAATTTCGGTCAGAGGAAGGCTGACTTCGTCCGACACCGGCAGCTCTTCAATCAGGGAAGAATGGTCATCCTCGAGATCGTCAACATCCGGAACGTCCGATTCGTCATCACACAAGTTTTCAGGGGATTCCGGAGCCCGCGCGCCCTGCGCAGACTCCGGTAAGTCAAAAGGGTCTTTGGGGTCTCCCTTCTCCCCACCTTCCGGCTCGTCGAGGTCGAAGCCAAAATCATCGAGCTCCTCATCCTCGTCTTCCGGAAAATCAAAATCATCAGCGACCGTATTTCCAGCCGGTGGCTCCGGCGATTTATCAGCCGGCCCCTCGATCGACTCTTCAAGGTCTTCCTCCTCGGCGGCCTCCTCGAACAGCTCATCAAAAGAGAGATCATCGTCCTCAGCACTGTCCCCCATGAAATCGAAACCGAAATCATCGCTTTCACCAGCAGACGACGTAGACGGCTCAACGCCGAAGTCCTCTTCCACGCTCAAGGCACCGAGATCGGCAGACGCGTCCCCGACAGCTGCGGCCGTCGCAGCGGCAGCTACGTCAGCAACATCCTCGTGAAGCTCCTCGACGATATCCTCACTTCGCCCGGACCGGCCAGGAAAGAGAACACTCTTTATGCTGAACTTTTCCTTAAATTCGATCAGATCCTTACCACACTTTTTACAGGTTTCGAGATGATCAAAACTGTTGTAACCACACTTAGGACACCTCATGCTGTTTCCCTTCCTTTGAACAAAAAAGCGTTCACATCCTCGACCAGGCTAGTGGCCCAGAGCCATATCCCCAAACATATATTGTAATACCGAAATCATTGCCAGGCCAGCGGTCTCCGTACGCAGGATCCGCGGCCCCATACTCACACTATCATACCCGGAGCGCACGGCCTGCGCTCCTTCCGCCTCGCTGATTCCACCTTCCGGGCCGACGATGACGGCAGCGGAGCGAGGAGAGACCTTGCTGACGATCTGATCGAGCGGAGCGGAGCTATCCTCCCATAGCAGCAATTTAAGGTCGGCATCGACTCGCTGCAGGGCGTCAGCATATGAGCAGACATCCAGTGCCGGCAGATAAAACTGCCGACATTGCCGGGCTGCCTCCTGAATGATTTTTTCCCAGCGCTGAATCTTCTTATCCTGCCGCCCCTCTTTGAGGGAACCGACACTCCGCTCCATCGGCACCAGGATAAAGCGATTGACACCGAGTTCGGTCCCTTTCTGCAGAATCAGCTCAAGTTTCTCCCCCTTTGGCAGTCCCTGAATCAAGGTCAGTTCGCAGCGGGGAGCCGGAGCCCGGAAAACATCCTCTACAGCGGCTAAGCCGTCACCACTCAATCGACAATTCGCCACCAGTCCGCAACCGTCAAACAGAGTGATCGGCTGTCCATCCTTGAGTCTCAGAACCGTCATAATATGTTTTCTCAGCTCCGCAGATAACTCCAGGCTGTCTCCCGGCACGAAGACCTGAGCCGGATAATAAAAACAGCGCATCCCTGTCAGCCCTGCCGCTGATAGACCATGCAGACCCACTCATCCTGATAGCGGGTGGGAAATACCTTGAGAGCAAGATCCGCAAAGCCATTTCTGACAAATTCCTCTTTTTCCCTGAGAATGCCGGAGAGAACCAGCCAGCCACCCTCTGCCGTATGGTCAAAGAGCGACTGTTTCAGCCTGACGTTTTCCTCGGCCAGGATATTGGCAACCACCATATCGAACTGGCCTTCGAGCTGCTCTAGCGGCTGCTCAGTAATCTCAACCTGGCGGCTGTAGCCATTGATCGCAACATTGGAACGCGCCACCTCGCAGGCAAGCGGATCGAGATCGTTGCCGAGCACCTTCTGGCAGCCAAGAGCGGCGGCACCAAGGGCCAGGATTCCGGATCCCGTTCCGACATCCAGCAGGGTGGCTGGCGGCTGTTGCGCTTCAAACAACTCAGCAATCGCTTCAAGACATAGACGCGTCGTGCCGTGAGTACCGGTTCCAAAAGCCATTCCGGGATCGATCTCGATAACCCGCACATCGCCGGCAACCTCGACTTCTTCCCAGCTGGGCTTGAACAGCAACTTTTCACCAATTTTAAAACTGGAAAAATTCTGTTTCCAGTTCTGTGCCCAATCTTCGTTTTTGACCGGCCCGACCAGAACAACCTTCCCACTCCAGGGAGCAAGAACCGGCAGTTCGGAAAAATCGCTACGGATCCGCTCAACCAACTCAGTCGACGTAACCGTTGCATCAAAATACGACTTGATTGTATAAAGCTGCTCCGCCAGGAGCTCATCGTCCGGAACAACGAAGGTGTCCAGAGTACGGGCTTCAACGACTGTTCCCTGGCAATCATGCTCTGCAAGAACAGCTGCGACAATATCAACCAGAGCGCCTGGCAGCTCGATTTCCACAAGAATCCAATTATTTTTCATTATTAACATCTAACAGAATGTGCCATTTAAAAGCAACTAAGTTTTTGCCAACGGACCAAACATTAATGTTTCATATTATCAGCATTTACATTTCACAATCCATTTTATATTAACAGGTCGAAAACTCTTTTTTTTCGTTAAAAAGAAAAAAATAATTAAAATTCAATTATTTTACTCTTGCACGAGAACACACCCTCTGCTAAAGTTTTCTTAAATTTTCATGAGTTTTGACTACTTACACGATAACAGGCTGAACCCTTAAGCCATTTCCCGCTCTTCAGCCCGCAAAAAAGATCTCGATAGAAAAAGAAGGAGAAACCACCTGATGCGCATCCTGGTTGTAGAAGACGAAAAAAAGGTTGCCAGTTTCATCAAGAGGGGGCTGGAAGAGGAAGAATTCCAGGTTGACGTCGCCTATGATGGTGAAGAAGGCGTCGAAATGGCATCCGGTACGACCTATGATTTGATCCTTATGGACGTAATGCTGCCCCGCAAAGACGGACTCAGCGCCATCAATGAACTTCGCGAAAAAAATATCGCAACACCTATCCTCTGCCTGACCGCCAAGGATACGGTTGAGGATATTGTTTCCGGCCTGGACATCGGCAGTGACGACTACCTGACCAAGCCCTTTGCTTTTGCCGAACTGGTCGCCCGGGTCAGAGCCCTGATTCGCCGAGGGTCTCAGGACCGGGGAGCCGAGCTCTATTTCGCCGATCTGCGTCTTGATCCTGTAGGCCACAAGGTCTGGAGAAACAACACGGAAATCGATCTGACCGCAAAGGAATATGCCCTGCTCGAGTACTTTATGCGCAATCCGAACCAGGTTCTCACCAGAACCATGATCGCGGAGCATGTCTGGGATTACACATTTGATTCATTTACCAATATCATCGACGTCTACGTCAATTACCTGAGGAAAAAGATTGACCGCGATTTCGACAAAAAACTCATTCATACCGTTCGTGGGGTCGGGTACGTCCTCAAGGAGTCTGAATAATTGAGCACAACTGACGGGAAGAGAAATCGCCTTCCACTCATAAGCCTTGTCTTTCTTGCATTGGTGCTGAGTGGGGGCGTTTTTTTTTGGCAGTATTCGTTTCGCCAGTTTCAGCAGGCCCAGACAGATCGCCAGCTGACCCAGGTCGCCCGCTTTTTTTCAGCGGCACAGGACAGCAGCAACTTCTGCCAACAGCTCCAGGCCATCAACCGCGTAGAATTCGGCAACATCCAGACTTCACTGTTCTCCGCCGACAATACAGCCTATTGTCCCGACCAGCCCGATCAAAACCTGACCTCAGTCCAAAGCTCGCAGCTGATCTACACCAACCAGACAGAGGAACGAATTCTCGTCACGGCGCTACCGGCCCATCTGCTGACCCTTCAGGTCAAAAGCCGACCGCCGTCAGCGGCCTACATAAACTGCGTACAGATAGTCCTGCCCTTGGCGGGAATCATTATTCTGCTGCTTTTTTACCTGCTCCAAAAATACCTATTCAACCGCCAGGATAACGAGCTCAGGCAACTTGTCCAACAACTTTCCAGTGGCGGGAACATCGAACCGGACAGTCTGACGAACCCTCTGCTGCGCGAGCTGACAAGAGAGTATTCCAGAAAGATTCGTCAATTATCGGAAGAGCTCACCCGAGCCCATCAGTTCACCTCAAACGTGACCCATGAGCTCAGAACTCCGCTGACAATTTTACGCGGTGAAACAGAGCTGTCGATACGCAGCAGCAGTCTGGACGATGACCTGCGCCGCACCCTGGAGTCAAATCTGGAAGAGATCAACAGGATGAGCTACCTGATCGACGACCTGCTCACACTGTCCAAGAGCGATCTCGGAGAATTACCGATTCGCCTCGACCTGCTCTACCTTCCGGAGATCCTCCTTGAGCTCAAGCATCAAGGGGGGATTCTGGCGCAGAGCAAACAGATCAACGTCAATCTCGTTTATCCAGAAAAGATCGATATCTACATCAGTGCCGACAGCGTAAGACTGCGCCAGGTCTTCCTCAATCTCCTGACCAACGCAATCCGCTACACCCCGGAACATGGAACCATCACCATAAAAGTCGACTACGCAAACGACAAGGTGGCTATTCATGTCATAGACACTGGAACTGGAATGGACGAAAAACACCTCAAAAAAATCTTTGAGCGTTTTTATCGAATCGACAAAACAAAAAATCGCAATGACGGTGGCTCAGGGCTAGGTCTGGCTATTGCGGAATGGATCGTCAACGCCCATAATGGCAAAATTACCGTAACCTCCGAAGTAGGAAAAGGCAGTTGTTTCACTGTAACGCTCCCTGTCGATGCGGACTTCACTCAGAAAATTGTTAACTAAGAATTTTTAAACTTTTTTTTGTTCACTTTCACAGATACTTCCTGTATAAATACACACAAGCAACCTCACAGAGGTTTGCACACCCCGAAGGCCTCCCCCCCCTCCAGGCCTTTGGGGTTTTTTTATTCCTGCGACCGACCTGAATTTCAATAAAAAAAACGTAAAAGCACTTCACTTCTGCGCATTTGCACAGTGTATTTAGATAGTGTTAGGCTATAATTCCGCCTATGCGAATGCCCGTAAAACAACAAGTTTTACTCGCCCCGGCAACAATTTTCGTACTGCTGATCTTCCTTCTCATCTTCATGCAGTACAGCTATTGGAGTCTGGTAGAGAAACGTCAGGAACTCGACGCGGTCGGGACATCCTTCAGCGCCCTTGCGGAGGCCGACATGGCCGCCAGACGTCTTCACGTCCTGATCAGGGCTATGCAATACAGCAATGTCCCCCCACCGGAAGATATGGCCCTCGCCGCCGAACTCTATGATCGCCTGCTCGGTGCCGTGGCCAGGGTCAAACCCTTTGGACCACTAAAAAACAACAACAGAATCTATCTGCTGGCCGAAATGGCGCACAGTCTGAACCCGACAGGCACAAATGAGCCCGAAGAAATAGCTCAGTCTTTTGCCGAATTCAGAGCCGAACTTTCAAGCCTGTCGAGCCTGACTCAGGTCTACAGCCATCGCCTGCGCGCCACCCAGGAAGAAGACATTAACAGCCTGGTAGAGCGTGCCGCTATCGTCGTGATGTCGGTGCTGTTGCTGGCAATCCTGCTTGGCATGACTATCTCCCTTTATTTCAGCCGACGCATCTTCATTCGCATCCAGACCCTTTCGACCTATGCAGCCCAGATTGCAGACGGCAAACTTGAAGCTCCACAGCCGCCCCACAAACTGAAGGATGAGCTTGACATCGTCGCTCTGTCGATTCACCGCATGACCCGAAAACTTGTCCAGGTCGTCGGTACAGAGAAGTTACTGGAGGGGGCTGCAGAAGAACGTCGGAGAATCGCCATGGATCTCCATGATCAGACCCTCTCAGACCTATCGGGCATCCTCCGCGGCTTACGCAGCCTGTCTCTTGAAGACGAAAACCCCAACCGGCGCAATCAAGCCGAACACTTATTCAATGACCTGTCGAAGGCCATCAACAACCTGCGCGACATCATGAACAATCTTCACCCACAGGCACTGGAAATCCTCGGTCTTGGTGCGACCATCGAAGCCCATCTCGATGAACACTGTAACAGCGACGACCTGCCGATCTACAATCTGCACATCACCCCTGATGCCTACAGTGTCAAAATCGGCCGGCTACACCAACTGAATATCTACCGCATTGCCATTGAGGCGATCCAGAACGTCATCAAACACGCCCAGGCATCCCGCTATGAGGTCAACATGGATGTCTGCGAAGGCACCCTGGTTTTCTCCGTGGAAGACAACGGGGCCGGAATGCCGGTCAAGGAGACCTTGGGAAAAGGGCGTGGCCTGAACAATATGCGGGAGAGAGCCAAAGCGATTGGCGCTGAAGTTTCCTGGAAAAAGTCCCGGTTCTCTAGCGGAACACGGTTTGAGCTTAATTATCACATTCCTGCCAATGTAGGAGAAGACAATGAGTCAGCTTGACATTCTGATTGCTGAAGACAACCCGAAAGATTACGAATTTCTTGAACATCTGCTGAAAGATTGGGATGAAGGCGTTGTCATCACCCGGGCTCCGAACGGCAGTTCCGCCCTGGAGATTGGATTGTCACGAGACAAACCTCTGGTCATCAGCGACATTCAGATGCCGGAAATGAACGGCATCGAATTCGCCAGAAACCTGTGGGACAAGAAACCTCAGGCACGCATCATCTTCTGGAGTCAGTACAAGGATGAAATGTACGTGCGCTCGTTGGCCAAAATCGTGCCTCCAGAAACAGTCTATGGCTACATCCTCAAGTCCAGCCCACTTGATCGCATTGCATCTGCAGTACGTACCGTTCTTCTTGAGGAACAGTGCTGGATCGATCCAGAGGTCCGCAAGGTCCAGGGACGGGCCGGACACAGCCTGACCGCACTTTCCGACATTGAGTACGAGGCACTGCTGGATATTTCCCTCGGCCTGACCGACAACCTGATAGCCCAACGTCGCTACCTCTCCCGCCGCGGGGTCCAGAGCCGACTCAACTCCCTGTATTCAAAGTTGGGCATCGACCAGGAGCAGTTTCACAGTGACAAGGTCGGTGACTCGTTCAACCTGCGCAACAGAGCAGTGGCAGTCTCCCTGGCTAGAGGATTGATCAACGCCTTCGAGATGGAAAGCGAAGAAAAAGAGTTCCAGATCTGGTTCAAGCAGTACCAGCGTCAACACCGTCACAAAGAAGACTGACAACAGCATCTGCCAAAGGTCGACCATGTCTCTTGAAGAAATCTACCAGGCGACCCTCGACAAATGGGGGAGCGAAGCGCAATACGATCAGATGATCGAAGAATGTGCCGAACTGATCGCTGCCCTCAAACACTATAAAAGAGGCAGGATCGGCGAAAACGAGGTCATTGAAGAACTTGCCGATGTAACACTGATGCTCGGCCAGCTCAGCTGGATGCTCGGGACGGAAAAAGTAGACCAGGCCATCACAGCCAAGCTGAGCAAACTGGACAGACTGCTCAACAATAATGATGATGGGGAGAACTGATCATGGCCTTAAAAGAAGGGCAGCAAGCTCCTGCTTTCACTCTTCAGGGAAGCGACAGCAAATCACATTCCCTCAGTGACTACAGCGGCACCAGACTGGTTATTTTCTTTTATCCCAAAGACAGTACCCCAGGCTGCACCAAAGAAGCCTGCGGATTCAGAGATGCCTATTCTGAGCTGCTCGACATGGGAATAAAAATCCTCGGGGTCAGCAAGGACAGCCTTAAATCTCATACCAACTTCAGCGCCAAGTACGACCTGCCCTTCCCTCTTCTGTCAGATCCGGAAACAAAAATGCTTCAGGATTACGCGGCCTGGGGAGAGAAAAAACTCTACGGCAAAACCTCGCTCGGCTGTATTCGCTCAACCGTGCTGATCGACAAGGACGGAACAGTCATCAAGCACTGGCCCAAAGTCGCAAAGGCGGGCGAGCATCCGGAGCAGGTTCTAACCTATATTCGTGACCTTGTCAATGAATGAGGACAAACTGAACAGCTTCCTCAACCGAATTAGCCCCAACTCGACACCGAGGTTCATGTTGGAAAATAGCTAAAAATCGTCCAGCAACGAATCAAACAATTCGCTGTCATTACCGGCGATCATCAGCAGATCCATATCGCCCCGGAGCTCCATTTCGCCACAACGATTGCCCACGGCTAGCTAAGCAGCATTGAAATCGCCGGAGAACACAAATCTGCCTGAATTGCCGAATATCTTGTTCGACTTTATCAACAAGATCAAAGACGACGGCCTAGCATGTCACATACAGAACTGCCAACCCGCTACTGGTGACTGATGGAATAGATCAAAGCATAGATGGCATGTGGATCTTTGCCGACCGCCGTACCAATCTCTTTCAACGTCTGTTCGGGTGTTGCCGCAATCCCAATATCCGCCAGGTCGGCAACAATCGACCCGACATTCAACTGATATATTTCACAGAGAGCACCAAGCTTCTTCTGTCCCGTACCTCCTGGAGGCTCTTCCGGCATGACCTTTATCTCTCCAGGCGTTTCCGGCTTCATAACTGCATAAAGCTGACCAGGAGCTACACCATTCAGCTCGGCCAACTCTCCGATCGTCATCTGCCGATCTGGAACCTTATATCCGGCAGCATCCAGGCAGCCGATGGCCTCATCCAGATCGACATCAACCTTGTGGGCAAAATCAGACAGAGCCGACAACTCGGCATGACCGTAGGGAGGTTCACCGTAATACTGATTTGTGTTCTCGGTAATATCGGCACCCAACTGAATAACCGAACTCATCGGCGGAATCCCTGCGATCGTACCGAAGAAAACCACCAGGGTAATAATCAGGGAAACATTAAAATCGGCCGTAAACAGCCTGAACTGACGGGTTTTGCTGCGCATGTAGCTGATCATCGGCTTCCAGTTCAGCCAGATGTGCAGGATCATCGCGATCAACAGCAGAACACCCAGGTTGATATGAACCTCAGCCCACTGATCCTTGCTCAGCCCCCATAGTTCCCAACTAGCCCAGTAGGCCACTCGCCCAGAGGGAACAATGTAGAGAATGACACTGGTCAGAATCAGTAACACGAATGAGATCAGACCCGTCAAGGATGTAATTTTTCGTATATTCATATAGCCCCCCCACTAATAATGACTATACCAAAGTGCCGACTATGCAGTGCGTAAAGATTTGTAAACAATTTAAACTGAGGCAGGAATTCAGGACATTAAAATATAAATGACCTATAGCGTCTTTTTACACAATCACGCTTTGTCGACTTTCTTTACACATATTTAAATAGCAAATAGGAAAAACTCACAGCTATACACAGACAAAACTATAAACAACTGTAATATCGAACGAATTCAAAAAGATCCCGAATTAGCATAACAATCTATAAAAGTCGTTTTTTCTAACACACCCATGGCAATAAAGATGAATACACTGAAATAACGCGATAAAATCAATTGGCTTAATTATTGCTTTGCCCATATAAGCTCATGCTCTTTATAAATGGAGATAATAATGAAAAATATATTAATAATTCTTCTTTTTGTTCTACTTTGGTCGAGTAGTGCAGTTGCGACACAAATCTACACTGATAATTATTATGGCTCTTTTAACGATGGAGCATATGTAGATATATTTTTGAATCAAAGTATAACTTTTGATTTCAATATCCTTGACTATGGTTATGATCCAAACTCAGAAGCAATAACCTCTGCAAATCTTGTATTTGACATATGGTCTGAAGACCCTCAGGATGAAACCATCAGTATTTCAGCTGTTTTTTTCGATGGTGACATCCTGATAACTGAGCAATATTTTGATCTTGGTGGCTGGCAATGGTGGATTTTCTTTGGAAACAAGGCTGCCACAACAACACTGACTATTGATTTAAATTCAACAGGTCTTTTGGACTACCTACAAGATGGTTTATTTACTTCTATTGTTTTTGCAGTAAAAGAAAGTAAATATGACTGGGACAACGATTTCAGAATTGAGGGAGCCAACCTCACTGTACAGGCTGAAGAAACTGCAGCCCCCGTACCAGAACCGGCAACACTCATTCTCCTTGGAACAGGGCTTGGCAGTTTGGCTCTTTATCGTCGCAGGATGAAAAAATAATTATTTCATAAAAAAGCAAGCCCGTCATGGATTCATGACGGGCTTTTTTGGCTTAAACTATAGTCTCATGAAAAACAAAAACTTCCCCCACAGAGTTTCGATCGATATTCTCTGAGGGGGAAGTTTTTTGACATAACGAGCTTATACCTGTTTTCCTTAATCGATAGCAACAAGCTCAAGTTCGAAATTCAGGGTTTTTCCGGCCATGGGATGGTTGGCATCAAGGGTGATCTTGCCGTCTTCAACGGCCTTGACCGTCAGCAGCAACGGCGAACCATCTTCCATCTGGGTCTGGAACTGCTGTCCGACTTCAGGGCTTAACCCCTCTTCGAACTGGCTGGGATCAGCCTCAAAAATCATCGCTTCGTTGTAAGGTCCGTAGGCTTCTTCTTCGGGCAAACGAACGGTTTTGGTTTCTCCGATCTTCATGCCCTTTACGGCATTGTCGAAACCAGGAATCACCTGCCCGGAACCAACTTCAAATTCCAGAGGTTGGGACTGACGGGAAGTATCAAATACCTCACCATTATCGAATGTTCCAGTGTAGTGAACCTTAACCTTGTTGCCGTCTGTCACAGCTGTCATGATATCTCCTGAAGGATTTGAGTCTCTGTCCGGGCAGCCGGCCCGAACTTCGCTTAGTGGTCAGACTCGCATGATCAGGTAAAAAAATCAACCTTACCTGGCTTTCATCCGGAAACGACCCTTTTCCGCTGTGGCGGCGTATAAGCACTATGCCTTCGTGCAGACCCTGGATTTCCTTGCCACGGAAAAAATTTCTCGTTTCCAATCTGAAAACTTACTCGTTGCCATCCGGAGCTTCCGGATGGCAACGACCTAGAAAACACCGGCCAGGCGCCGTCAGTGACTCCCCACCTTGCGGACCAGTTTCTGAATCTGACTAAGCATGACTTCCGTATCACTCAAGGGAGCCTGAACGACACCGACGATAAACTTGCCGATCGGGAACACATGAAAGTTATTCCCATCCTCGGTATAGAAGCTGTAATGACTGCAGTAATCGACCCCGCTGTTGGCCATCACCGTTTCCAACGGTCCCTGGCAAACTAGCATCAATGCCGAATAACGATCAGGATTGTCTACGCTCTGCCCGAGTAACCCACCTTCAGAGGTCACCAGAAGACAGCCGGCGACTCCATCGACAGCATCAACTCTCTCGATAAATTCTTTTGCTGATGCCATGGGCTTACCCTTTCTTCAGATCGGCAATGAAATGTTCAGCAGACTGACGGAAAGCATCGGCCTTTTCATCATCACCGATTTCCTGACAAATCAGATCCACCAAAGCATTGATCCGGGTCACACTGCGTCCATCCGACTCCCAGGTCTCGGCGCTATCCTCAACAATCATGCCCGCCATCGGGCCGACAAGAGGGGCCAACACCCCCTGCAAACCTTCGATCAGTTCATCCACCGAGACATTTGTTTCGGCAGTTGCAGCAGGTCCTGGCTCCATAATCGGCGAAGCAGCAGGCGACGCCTTGTCTAAGCTGGCAACCACCCCCGCATAACCATCAGCGACAAGGCTCAACGGCATTTGCAGTATCTGCCTGTGGCAGCTGCCGTCGCAGAGGGCAAAAACAACCCCTCCGCCCTTCAGCTCTCTGGCCACAACCATCGATTCCTCAAAACGCAGAATCAGGTCACTTAAGCCATCCAGACTCATACGTCCGGCGGAAATCATCTTGATCAGCTGTCGACCGATCGTCTCCAGTCGCTCTACCTTGAATATGGCCGGCAGATTCGAAGCCTGCACACCCTCGTGAGGATGGCAGATACATGCGCCCATGACTCCTGGTATGACTTTAAGCTCATCTATCAAATGAACCATCACAACACCTCGCTGTACCTGTAATACGTTCCTGATAAGTTATGATTAGGCAACCTTTGCAGCAACATCGGCTGCGACCTTATGAGTCTGTGCCCCCGGTTTCAGCCTGGTTACGATATTGTAGTGCTGACAGGGAAAAAGCAGAAAACGGTCCCGGGACCCCGAATTGAGCAACATTGAGCGCTGACGTCCCTTGCCACCCATCTCACCGGCCAGATTGTCCAGCAGCCCAGTCATTAACTTTATGTCAAACTGCTGCAGTAAACAATTCGCCGGCGCGCTGGAAAGCAGCCGCCCCTCTTTGTCGAAAACGGCAAATTCCTGGAGATCTTTCAACTTCTGCAACAACTCCGTTACTGTCTTCAGGTTCTCTTTTGTTCCTGCTGAACTTTTGACCTGAGTCTTTTCTTTGTTATTAGGTGAGCCCCCATCGCTCATTTTCGGCGTTGCACCAGCGGTGGTACCCGCCTGCTTTTCCTCTTCCGCCTGCTCATCCTTAAGACGGAAGGCATCCATCAGCAGATGTTCTATCGGCAGCTTGATGATATCGGCCTGGCGACGACAGATACCGTCCATCTCGATTTCAGTCTTGTCCCAGCAGACAACATCCAGAGCGGCCTCAAGGCCGTGCATATCACCACAATCAGCGTCGATCAATTCTCCGCTGCGGACATATAGATATGCAGGCAACGAGGCATCCGGAGATGAAACCTTCAAGGTGCAGTTCTTCTTTTCGGCCTTGACCAACTGCAGAAAGGTTGCCAGGGAGATCCCCCTGATGAAACTGGTATTGCGCGCCTTTAACCCTTTGATAATGCCGCGTTCCAGAGTCTCCAGATCGAGCGGCTTGTCGAGAAACTCCAGGGTGTCCATGCTAGCCAGGCGCTGCTCGATTTCCGGAGTGCCGAACGCGGACATGACAATAACCGGAAGCTGCGGCTGATATCGGCTTGACCAGGCGAGCAGTTCAAAGCCATCCATAACCGGCAGCTTCAGATCGGTCACCAACAGATCGATAGCGTTGGAAGTTAAAACCTCAACCGCCTCCTTTCCGTTTTCAGCAGTATAGATTTCAAATTGCTCGCTATGGCTGCTGAGACCGTCCCGCAAAGAAAGAAGAAATGATTTCTCGTCATCAACGATCAGAACCTTTTTCACCATAACTAATCCCTCTTTCTAGCGTTCAACTTCATCACATGAAACCAACTCAGATCCCGGCCATTGCCAACCTGATTGAAACTGTCGTCCCCAGACCGGCGGTACTGGCGATCTCGATATCCCCATTCATCATCGCCAGCAGCTTGCGGGTGATGACCAGTCCCAGGCCGTTCCCCATGACCTTGCTGGTGTTAAATGGCTGAAACAGATGCTTCATCTGCTCCGGCTTGATCCCACAGCCGTTGTCAGCCACGGTCAGACAGACCAGCGATCCGCGAACTTCGGCACGAATTAAAAGCTGCGGTTTCCTGACTTCCTTCAGAGCGTCCGCCGCATTGCTGAAAACATTCAGAAGGGCCTGGTGAAGTGCCCGGGAATCGATGGCGACCAACGGCAGATTCAACGGAATCTCCGTTTTTATATGAATCCCCAACGAGTGAAAATCCCGCTCGACCAGCGCGATGAACTTCTCCATAAATTCGACAAGATGAACCGTCTTGATTTCGACATTGTCATAAAGGCTGAAGGTCTTCAATGCCTTCAACAGATAGCTCATCCGCTCGACATCGGCCATGCCGCGATCAAGGTATTCCTTGAGCATTTCCGTGGAGACAGTATCGACATTCTGGCGCAGAACGCTGAGGGCCATCTTCAGCGAGTTCAGTGGATTGCCGATTTCATGACGAATTCCCGAGAAGATGAAACCGATGTTGTCCATGACATTGACGGCCTGAGCAATCGACTCTAGTCTGCTCTTATCGGTAATATCGCGGATAAAGAAACAACGATAGCGTGTCTCAGCCCGGTAGGCTGAGTAGCCGAACAGGCGTCCTTTCAGATTGAACTGACCGGTAAAGTATTCGCTCTGCAGATTGCGTTTTACCGCTTCCCCTTCGCCGATGAAAAGCTGAAAAAGGCGAACATAGTTGCGACAGAGCATATCGTCATGAACCATCTCGAAAAAAGCTGTATTGCAGTAGTCAATCTGCTCCTGCTCCAGATCAAGGACCAGGATGCCAATGTCAATATGCTCCAGTAACTGAGCAAATCCCCACGAATTATTCATGCTTTCGCTTGCCTGATAACGATTGACGGTCTCAGTAAACATAGGGCACCATAACAAAACAATAAACTTATTAACGAATTTTTAAATTACATCAGATTCTAAACTAATTCAAGCAAACTAATAATTTTATTTAATTATCTTGCCGCAACTAAGCACAGACATCAACGAGAGCCCCCCCGGGTCAACAACTGTAACTGGGACAGAGTCAGCGGTACAGCAGTGTGGCAGTTTCCTGCTGCAGCGTATACGATGTCGAATCGCGTCAGTGAACTATCAAGCAATATACACAAATCGTCCGGCAAAAGAAACGGGCAGACCCCGCCCGGAGCATATCCGGTATATCGCAGAACCTCTTCCCCCTGTGGCAGTTTGACCTTGCCGGACAGACCACTGGCTTTCTTCAGCAATGAACTTTTCACCTTCATATCGCCACAGGTGACAATAACCAGGGGCGTTTCCCCTACGATAAACAGCAGTGTCTTAGCGATTTCGGCAGCGCTGCAGCCGACAGCCTGAGCAGCTGTCTCGGCTGTCGCTGTCTGCTGGGCAAATTCCAGCACCTCAATCCCGTAGCCGGCCAGATACCCCTTAACCTCAGCGAGACGGGACATCAACAGCTCTCCAGCTGTGCGAGAAGCGCTTCGGCCTCACTCACTAGAGGCTGGTCAAGACGCGGATCAACAGCAACCTTGCGAATCAGCTTCAGAGCATCCTTACTCCAGCGTCTCGCCGCATAGGTCTGAGCCACACGCAGCTGCCAGCGGGGATTCTGCGGATCCTCCCGACAAGCGGCGTTGAACACGTCAAGAGCCTTTGCCAGCTCGCGATTCTGGCGCAGCCAGAACTCAGCCAGCGGCAAGCTGGGATGTCCGGAGCACCCTGAGACAGGCAACAGTTTCAGGATGCGCTCAGCCTCTTTGAGCTTTCCCTGTTGCTCCAGCAGGCCGGCAGCAAACAACAAAAATTGCCCATCCCGGTTCCCTGCATCAATCGCTGAACGGATTTCTTCCGCAGCTGTCGAGTAATCTTGCTGGCGAAAGGCGAACAGTGCCAGTTGCCCATGAGCAAAAGCCGCGTCACCGCCCGATTGCAGGTAATCTTCGAGCTGCTGCTGCGCAGCGGCAAACTCTCCCACCCCCATCAGAACCGCCGCCAGTGATTCCTGAACGAACTGCAGGTCAGGTCGCAACGAACAGGCCTGCGACAACAAAACACGAGCCTCTTCAAGCCGTCCCAGGCGGGCCAGGGTCGCACCATATTCGAAGCAGAACAGCGCATCCCTTTCGGACTCATCAACCTCCAGCCACAGAGCTAGGGCCCTGTCATCGTCACCCTCGTGGGCGGCGAGAAAAGCAGCAACAAAAACATCACCTCCGGAGAGATAACGGTCACGGACAGTCTTCGGATAGGAAGAAAGGATCAGTTCCAGCTGACTGTCATGATCAGGGTCGAGAACTTCAGGCATATCGTCGGCAACACCGAAAGTTTCGGGACAATCCACTTCCGGAGCATCACCACCAGCCAGCCCGGCGTCATCAAGAGCCTGCGCAACCTCTCGCCGCAGCTCAGCACTGAACGCCTGCTGCGCGGCAAGGGTCAGATGCTCCGTAGCACGTTGCAGCTGTCCGCAGCGCAGCAGACCGACTCCTTCATCAAGGTTCAAACGAGCCAGGGCATCACTCGACTGGCAACGTAACTCTTCGATCCGCCCTATCTCCGCGGCCTCTGCCCCTGCAGACAGCAGTTCCTCTGCAATCCGGCAGGCATCCGCGTACCTCCGCTGTGCAGCAGCCTTCTCCAGGCTCGACAAACTGCTCGACGAACCGAACATTTTTTTCAGAAAACTCATCCAGTAACCTCGGTTCCCTTACTGTCAGAACAATGCGTCGATAGCATCAAAACAAAGTTCACTCTCAGCCAACTGCTTGACAAGCTTGATCTTCTCATCATCATCTGGGCCAATCTTGGCGACATCCGCCTGAATCTTGGTATAAAGATTGGCCGAGGTATCTTCGGAGCGCATATATGGGATCCCGGAATCATCCAGAACCCGCTGGACGATCTTGGCGATCGGCTTTATCCCTGATATCAGCAGGCCGGCAATTTTCTTGCGATATTCCGGAAGATGATAAAGGGTCGAAAGCATAACCAGCACCTCATCCCGGCTGCCAGTGACAACAACCAGGCTGGATTCTCCGAGCAGGTCGACAACCCGTTGGGTCGATGCCGCCCCGAGGCGAATGTTGTGCACTATCCGACTGGCCTGATCCGGGTCACCGGCCAGAGGGACATTAAGAAATTCAGACAAGTATTTCATTGTCGGATTGGCCAGAATAGGAGAAAAATTGAAGCCGCCAAAAACCTTGATGGGTGATTCGCGGAAAGCCAGCTGCAGGTAGCGCAGGGTTGTCTCACGTTTTTCCTGCAACAGCTTGTTGACAAAGATCATTCGCACTTCGGCGCCGGTTTCACGGAACATAGCCAGGTTGAGATGCAGGGCATCGATAACCACACCGACCCCGCCACCGGACACCATCAACACCGGCGCATCAAGTTCCTTGGCCAGATGCGCGTTACTCAGACCCATGACCGCGCCGACACCGGCGTGCCCCGCCCCCTCGACGATGAGAAAATCGCAGCGTTCTTCGAGCTCTGCCACCGCTTTCTTGATGCGCTTGAGATAAAACGCCGAATCAACCTTGCCGTCAAGAAAATCTCGGGTCGTATGGGTGTCGAGAACGACCGGCGACATCTGCTCAAGGCTTTCGTTCAGGCTGTAAACATAGGCGATCAGCGCTGCATCAACATCGATCGCGTGGCCATTGTAGATCGTTCTCTTGGGACCGAAAGGCTTGATGAAGCCGACCGTCTTGTATTTTTTCAGCGCTAGATGAAGCAATGACAGACTGATCGTCGTCTTTCCACAGTTCTGGTCTGTCGCAGCAATGAAAATCTTCTTACACATTTCTCTCTCCTATCAGCCATCCCCCTTAAGGGCTGGCAATGTTACAACCGGGCAGGGCCCGCCAGTAGCGGATGCAGAACCCTCGCCTCTGAAATCTGTACAGATCTTTGATCAGGAAAGGAACAGGGTCCGTTCTTTGACAAATTCGGGATAAAAACGTTCTGCCAGCTCATCGACAATCATCGGATTTGCCTCCAGCGCCAGCCCCCCCCGACTCAATCCCGGATAGACATCCTGTTTTTCTTCGTAACCGATGCCAAACATCCGGCAAAAGTCCTGAGCGATATTCATAATTGAGCAGAGCTTGAAAATCTTCGGATCAAGATCCCTGCAGGTCTCATAATCATGATGATGCAGAGTGACCTGAACCAGGAATTTCGGATAATTCCAGCGATCAAGCAGAGCGGCACCGACCAGTTCGTGCGAGTAGGCAAACAGGCCGCGCTCAACATCCTGCAGCTGGCCTTCTCCACTGTCGACGATGCGGACAACTTCCCGATAAAGCTCTTTGTCTCGGTTGATCATCACAACCTTGCCGATATTGTGCTGCAATCCGGCCAGATAAGCTTCACCGGGGTCCAGCTTGGTCAGTTTGCGGGTCAGCATCCGCGCTGCGACCGCGCAGCCGATCGAGTTTTCCCAGAGCCTGCGCTCCAGCACTCCGTGCGTCATCTGGGTTCCCCGCAAGCTGCACTCCAGGGCCAGATTTTTCAGCACATCCTCACCGACCACGATCAAGGCGCGATCAACGCTGCTGATCTGCTTCACCTGCTGGTAAACAACAGAGTTGGCCATGCGCAGCAGACGGGCGGAGATAACAGGATCCAGAGACACAGCATTGGCCAGCTCCTTGATCCTCAGGTCCGGTTTTTTCAACAGTTCGAGAATTTTGGTCGCGACAAGGGGGGAAGGTGGCAATTCTCCCATGCTGTTGATAATCGAATCAAAATCACTGAACATATTCATAGTCGTGAGCCAGCCCCAGGTCAGCGGCAGACAAGTTCGGCCAAGTCCCTCAGTTCTTTCCCAAAGGCGGCAATATCATCAACAGAAGTCTGCCATGAACACATAAAACGGGCATGACCTGAACCGATGAAAGTATAGAAATGCCAACCCGCCCCACGCAGGGCCTCTATCAATTTTTCGGGCATTTCAACAAATACGGCGTTGGCTTCCACGGGCTGCACAAGACGGACGCCCTTAACCGTGAGCAGTTCGTCTCTTAAGCGTCTGGCACAGGTATTGGCATAGCCTGCATAGTTGAGCAGAGCTCCCGATTCCAGCATGCCAACCCAAGGGGCAGACAAAAAGCGCATTTTCGATGCCAGTTGGCCCGCTTGCTTGCAGCGATAATCGAATTCATAGGCCAGAGCAGGATTAAAAAAGACCACAGCTTCGCAGGCGGCCATGCCATTTTTGGTCCCACCAAAGGTCAGCACATCGACCCCCACCTGCCAACTGATCTCCTTGGGGCTTACTCCAAGTCCGGCTAGGGCGTTGGCAAAGCGGGCACCATCCATGTGCAGCTTGAGGTCATGTTTCCTGCAGAGTTCGGCAACACCGGCCAGCTCTTCAACGCTGTAAAGGGTCCCCACCTCTGTGGCCTGGGTAATACTCAGGGCTTTGGGTTTCGGGTAATGGATGTCACTACGCTTTTCGACGGTTTCCGTCACGGCCGAGGCAGCAACCTTGCCATTTTCACCGCTGACCAGCAGCAGCTTGGTTCCATTGGAGAAAAATTCCCCAGCACCGCACTCGTCGGTTTCGACATGGGCCATTTCATGACAGATAATGCTGTGATAGGACTGACAGAGAGAGGCCAGGGCAAGAGAGTTGGCAGCTGTACCGTTGAATACAAAAAAAACCTGACAGTCCGTCTCAAAAAAATCACGCAGTAGATTACAGGCCTTTGCCGTCCACTCGTCATCCCCGTAGGAATTGGCAAAGCCGCTATTCGCCGCAGCCATCGCATCCCAGGCTTCCGGACAGATCCCACTGTAGTTGTCACTGGCAAAACAGTTTTTCTTCATCGAGCATCCTGATGCAGGTGTTGCGCAACAAAGTCTAAAATCCATCTATCTATTTAGCATAAAAAAGGGGGCCCTGAAAGCCCCCCGCGTGTTTCTCATCAAGTTCGACTCAGCTCGACGCCAAATTGGTACAAAAAAAACGGGCCTTAGCCATTTTCAAAACCAAGTTTAACCAACAGGCAACTGCCATCGGCGATGACATTGACACCCTGGGCTCGACAATAATCGACAGCCTTGCGGCTCTCGGCTCCCGGCTGCATCCAGATGTTTTTGATCCCCTTGGCGACAGCTTCAAGAACAACCTTTTCGGTGATCTTCGCTGGCGTCACAACCGACAGGCTTGCAACCTTCTCCGGCAGGTCAGCAATGCTGGCGCAGCAGGGAAGGCCTTCAATCGCCTCTTCGGTCGGGTGAACGGGAATGACATCATAGCCATGCTGCTGATAGCAGCGCAGTACCTTGTTGCCGAACTTCTCACGGCTTGTGGATGCTCCCACTACGGCAAAATGACCGGCGGACAGAAAAATCTTTATCTGAAGGTCAATCTCTTCTGACATTTAGTACTCCATGACAGGGTTACTGAAAAACTGAAGCGACAAGCGCCACAAGAGGTTCAGGGAAGATTCCGAACAGGATCAGAACAACACAACAGACACCCAGCAGCAGGGATTCATCCAGACTGCCGGAACAGTTGATCCGGTTCTCGTCCTTACCCATGAACAGGGTCACGACAGGGCGCAGATAATAATAGACAGAAACCAGCGAGACAAAGATAGCAACGACCGCCAGCCCCGAATACTGATGGGCAAAAGCCGTGCGAAACAGAATGAACTTGGCAAAGAACCCTGCCAACGGCGGAATTCCTGCCAGAGAAAACATACAGGCCGCAAGCACAATGGCCCGCTTCGGATAACGGTAGCCCAACCCCGCCAGTTCCTCGTAGTCCTGCAGCTCATGCGAGTCCTGAGCCAGTGAAGTAATCACCGCAAAAGCACCAAAGGTCGAAACCGTGTAGATCACCAGATAATAGAGCAGCGCCTTGCCACCATCAGCCCCCCCGACCAGCAGGGCCAGCAGCAGGTAGCCCATCTGCACAACCGAAGAATAACCGAGCATGCGCTTGAGATTGGTCTGGACCAGAGCGGTCAGGGTCCCGCCGAGCATGGTCGCCAGCGCCAGCAGCCAGACAATTTGTCTGACGGTTTCGCCACTCTCGCCAAGGATGGTCAGCAACGGCAGAAAAGCTGTCAGTACAGCGCCTTTCGCGGCGGTGGCCAGCACACCGCTGATTGGCGCCGGAGCGCCCTGGTAGACATCCGGAGTCCAGAGATGAAAAGGAACCAAGGAAATCTTGAAACCGATCGCAACCAGCATCATCGCCCAACCAGCCAGGCCGAGCGGGGTCAGATCATGACCGGCACGCAACGCATGGAAGGCATCCGCGATCATGAAGGTTCCACTGGCGGTATAGATCAGGGCAATCCCAAACGACAGAAAGGCCGTCGCTATTCCGCCGAAGACCAGGTACTTGAGCCCTGCTTCCGCCCCGCGATTGCAGTCGCGGTTGAAGGCGATCAGGATGTAGAGCACCAGGGTGAAGGCCTCGAGGGCCAGAAACAGACCGACCAGTGAAATTGCCATCGACAGCAGGTTCATACCGGCTGCGGCAAACAGCAGCAGTGAGGCATATTCACTGCCGCCGAAGCGGCGCTTCTCAGAATAACGGCCGGAGCCGAACAGGGTCGCGGCAATTGTCAGCGACCAGAGCACAGAGCAGAACCTGGCGTAGGGCGCCGTGGTATAGAGACCGGCAACCTCAAGTGTCGTTGGTTGCAATGTTGCAGACAAAAGCGCTGCAACCAGAGCCAGCAGTGCACCGACATAATGCCAGCCGCGCTTCATCGGCAGCCAGGCTCCGATGAGCAGCACAGCCGTCGCCCCGAGGGCTAGAATCAGCTGAGGAAGCAGTGCGATAAGGGCGGATAATGTCATAGCGGCCCTCCTTGCAGCAGCAGGCTGAGCGGTTCACGCAGGATCTCCAACAGCGGTTGCGGATAACAGCCCAGGATAACCACCAGAATGGCCAGCGGGATCAGCACCAGCCATTCTCCGGCGGCCAGATCCTGACGGTCAAACGGCTCGCAGCTCGGCCCCCAGATGGTCCCCTGCACCATTCTCAGGGTATAGAGCGCCGAGAAGAGGACCCCGCCGACGGCAAGAATCGCCCATACCGAATGAGTAGAAAAGGTGCCGATCAGAATCAGGATTTCGCCGGCAAAGTTGGCCAGCCCGGGCAGCCCCAGAGAAGCCATACAGAAGAGCAGGAAGAAGGCCGACAGGTTCGGCTGGCTCTGCCACAGGCCGCCGAGCCGTTCGATATCCCGGGTGCCGGTACGCCTGTGAAACAGCGCGATAGCGATAAACACGGCGGCGGTGGTGATGCCATGGTTGATCATCAGCAGCACACTCCCCTCCCAGGCGATCTGGTTCCAGGCGGCCAGGCCGATCAGTACCAGCCCCAGGTGGGAGATCGACGAATAGGCAACGATGCGCTTGATGTCGCGCTGCAGATTGGCAATCCAGGCCGCGTAAAACAGTCCGACGATTCCCAACAAGGCGAGAACAGGCAGGCTCTTTTCTGCGGCGTGCGGAAAGAGCGGGAAAGCAAAGCGGATCATGCCGTAGACGCCGGTCTTGAGCAGCAAGCCGGCCAGATCGACGCTACCGGCAACCGGTGCTTCTGTATGGGCGTCGGGCAACCAGCTGTGAAACGGAAAGATCGGCACCTTGACGGCAAAAGCAGCCATAAAGCAGAGGAAGAAGATCATCTCCTGGGTCGCACTCAGATCTGTCTGCTTGAGCGCCTCGAGGGCGAAGGTATAGTCGCCGCTCTGCTGGCCGTGCAGCAGATAGAGACTGATCACGGCGATCAGCAGGCAGAGGCTGCCGGCCAGGGTGAAGAAGAAGAACTTGACGGCCGCCTGTATGCGCTTTTCATGCCCCCAGACTCCGATCAGGAAGAACATCGGAATCAGCATGATCTCCCAGAACAGATAGAAGAGCACCAGGTCAAGGGCGACAAAGACGCCGAGGATTCCTGTCTCGAGGATCAGGATCAGCGGAAAAAACAGGAATGGAAACTTATCCTGCCGCCAGGAGACGATGACCGCCACCAGCTGCAGAAAGGAGGTCAGAATGACCAGCAGCAGCGAGATTCCATCCAGGCCAAGTGAATAACGGATTCCCCATGATGGGATCCAGGCACAGTCTTCCAGCAGCCGCCAGCCGGAGGCCACAGGTGCGGCAGAGATAGCCACCAGGCTCAGGACAAACACGAGAGCCGTGGTGATCAGCGCCAGCCAACGGGACAAGTCCGGTTTTTTGTAGCAGGCCAGACAGAGAATCGCCCCGAGAATGGGCAGCCAGAGCATCAGGCTCAGCAACGGGAACTGAAATGGAGTTGCAGCATTCATGGAACTCAGTTTCCCCCTTTAGGCAACGGATCGCAGCAGGAACCAGCCGATGATGACCAGCAGCCCCCAGACAAAACCTTGCAGATAGGTCGAAATTCGACCGTTGGTCATCAGCCGCAGCAGCTTTCCCCAATGAGTGAAAGTACGGCCAAAACCGTAGACAAGCCCTTCGACGACGCCCTGCTCTCCCCCGATCCAGGCAAAGCGGCACAGATAGAGAAAGGGGCGCACCAGAATCCGCTCGTAAAGGTCGTCGAAATACCAACCGGAGAGCAGAAAGTTGCCAACGACGCGGTTACCGGATTCTTTGAAGCGGTGATAACGCAGATGAGCAAGGATCAGGCCGATGAGAAAGACCACAATCGCGACCGCGATCAACAGGTATTCGTTGTGGACGCTCAGATGCAGCCCGTCCTGGCCATGTCCAAGCCAGTCGGCCAGCCAGCTGTGCCCGCCGAACAGGTGGGGCAGATTGATCAGCCCTCCCGCGAGACCGAGCAGGGCGAGCGGGACCAGCGGCCAGATCATCAACCCGGACGGCTCGTGCCCCAGCTCTTCACCGCGATAGTCACCGGCAAACACCAGATAGGCAAGGCGGAAGCTGTAAAAGGAGGTGATGGCCGCGGTCAGAACACCAACCCCGTAGATGGCCAGATGGAACGGATCGCCATGAGCGAAGGCGGTTGCCAGGATCTGATCCTTGGAGAAGAACCCGCCGGTCAGCGGGAACCCGGCCAGACAGAGCAAGCCGGCCATAAAGAGCAGAAAGACCGGCATTGAACGCTTGCGCATCCCGCCCATCAGGTGGATATCGTTTTCGTGGCCGGCCAGGTTGATGATGCAGCCAGCCCCCATGAACAGCAGCGATTTGAAGAAGGCGTGGGTCAGCAGGTGGAACATCGCCGCCGAGACGCTGCCAACACCGACCGCCATGAACATGTAACCGACCTGGCTCATGGTCGAATAGGCGAGCACCCGCTTGATTTCACGCTGAGCGAGAGCACAGGTTGCAGCATAGAGCGCGGTCGCAACCCCGACGATGGCGATCGCCCCCATGGCGATCGGCGACAGGGAAACCAGCGGGAAGAGGCGGCTGAGCAGGTAGACCCCGGCGGTGACCATGGTCGCCGCGTGGATCAGCGCCGAAACCGGAGTCGGACCGGCCATGGCGTCGGCCAGCCAGGTCATCAGCGGCAGCTGGGCGCTCTTGCCGCAGGCGCCGAGGAGCAGAAGCAGACCAAGGATCGTTAGCGTCACCAGGCCGAGTTCGCCAGCCCGGGCGTTGATCGTTTCGATGCTGATGGTCCCGAACAGCTTGAACAGCCAGAGCAGGGCGACAGTAAAGAACAGGTCACCGATACGGGTGACGATAAAGGCCTTGCGCCCGGCATTAGCGTTTTCGGTCTTGCGGTACCAGAAGCCGATCAGGCCGTAGGAACAGAAACCGACCCCCTCCCAACCAAGGAACATGAGCAGCAGGTTGTCGGCCAGAACGATTGCCAGCATGGCGAAGACGAACAGGTTGAGCAGAGCAAAGAAGCGGGTCTGATCCGGATCCTCATGCATATAGCCGGCGGCATAGAGGTGAATCAGACTGGCAACCCCGGTGACCATCAGCGCCATGATAGCAGCCAGAGGATCGAACTGCAGCCCGATGTCCGCCTGGAAGGAACCGCTCTTCAGCCAGCTGAACAAGACGACATTCAGCCCCTCTCCTGCAGCAGGAAAAGCCCCGAGGCAAGCCAGAAAACTGGCGATCACAGATCCGCAGGAAACGATAACAGGGATAGGTTTCGCAACCCGTTCACCGAAGCAGCTGATAAACACTCCGCCGGCGAGAGGCAACAGCAATGTCAAGGTCAGTAAAAGTGCCATCAGCCCCTCATCTCATCAAAGTCGCGGATATCGATACTCTTCTTGCGGCGCTGCAGGTAAACGACCATGGCCAGGGAAATCGAGACCTCGGCCGAGGTCATCGCCATCATGAAGATGACCATGACCTGGCCGTCGATCCGCTGCCAGTAGGCGGAAGCACCGACCAGGGTCAGGCAGACGGCATTGAGCATGACCTCGATGCCGATCAGGATCATGATCAGATTACGCCAGGCGATGACACAGGCGAGGCCGAGAACGAAAAGAATGGTCGCCAGGATCAGCAGATGTGCCATCGGTACGATCATTGCTCTTCCCCCTTGTCTCTGCGCAGCGATTCCGGCTTACCGACGTAGAAGGCGCCAACCGCGGCGAACAACAGCTGGAAGGATGCAATCTCGATCGCCAGTGCGTATTCGTGGAACAGACTGTAGCCAAAATCGCGCGGTGATGCATACCAGCGCGGCACCCCTTGCGCGCTGAGGCTGTCCATCCCGGTCAGCAGCATGGTGCAGACCGCTAGGGCAATGGCAATCAGCAGCACCGGTAGCCACTGCACCCAGCGCGGCGAATAGCGCGAGGGATCGGTCGACGGCGACAGCCTGAGCATCATGATGATGAACAGGAAGAGCACCATGATCGCCCCGGCATAGATGATGATCTCCCAGGCTGCGACCAGAGGCGCGCCGAGCAGATAGAAGATCAACGCCAATGAGAAGAAGCAGTTGACCAGGTAGATGACCGCATGCACCGGATTGCGCCGGGTGATGGCGATCAGGGTGGCGATAACGGCAATGGCTCCAAGGATGTAAAAGATCAGAGTCGCTATCATGGCAGCAGATCCTTTGCATCGACAGGTTTTGCTTCTCCGGGGTTCTCGCCGCGCGGCGCAGCTACCCCGATTCCCGATTGACGATAGAAATTATACTCGGAATTCTGGCCGCAATGGTCGACCAGCAGGTCTTCCTTTTCGTAGACCAGCTTGAGCGGATCACGCCCGGCCAGCTCAAAATCGCCTGTGACCTGAATAGCCAGGGTCGGACAGGCTTCGGTACACATGCCGCAATAGATACAGCGGGTGAAGTTGATCCGGAACCACTGAGCGTAGCGTCTGCCGTCTTCGGCTTCGGCGGCCTGCATCGAGATACAGTCGACCGGGCAGGCGGCGCTGCACAGATGACAGGCGACGCAGCGCTCGTTGCCGTCCGGATCGCGGGTCAGGATCAGGCGCGCCCGGTAGCGCGGCGGCAGGTCCGGTTTTTCCTCCGGATACTTCTGGGTCACCGGCTTGCGGAACATATTGCGCAGCGTCACCCAGAACGGCTGCAAGGTTCCTCGAATATCTCTCCAGATATGCATCGTCTACCCTATCGCAAGCAGGACAGCCCCGGTCACAACGACGTTCAGCAGGGCGATCGGCAAGAGAAATTTCCAGCCGAAATGCATCAGCTGATCGTAACGCAGGCGCGGCAGGCTGGCGCGCGTCCATATAAAGAAGAAGCAGACCGCCAGCACCTTGATGACGAACCAGAGCACTCCCGGCAGAACCGGCCCGTGCCAGCCACCGAGGAAGAAAACCGCGACCATCGACCCCAGGATAATCATGTTGATATACTCACCGACAAAGAACAGGCCGAAGCGCATCCCCGAATACTCGGTATGGAAACCGGCAACCAGTTCGTTCTCCGCTTCAGGCAGGTCAAACGGAACCCGCTTGCTCTCGGCCAGGACACTGATCAGAAAGATCAAAAAGGCTACCGGATTGAGCAGCAGAAACGGGATTTTCTCCTGAGCCATGACGATATCGTTGAGCGAGAACGATTTGGCCATCATGACCACCGGCACAACCGCCAGCCCCATCGACAATTCATAACTGATCAGCTGGGACAGGCCGCGAATACTCCCGAGCAGCGCATACTTGGAGTTGGACGCCCAGCCCCCCAGGGCGATGCCGTAAACGGCAAGCGAGGAGAGACCGAGAAAATAGAGCACCCCAACGTTCAGATCGACAACCACCATCGGTACCGTCTGGCCGAACAGGGTAATCGGCGGACCGAAGGGGACCACGGCAAAGGTCAACAGAGCGGTCACGGCAGACAGCCCCGGCGCAAAAAGGAAGATCCACTTGTCAGCAGCGGCCGGAATGAAATCTTCCTTGGTGATCAGCTTGATGACATCAGCCAGCGGCTGGAGCATACCGAACGGCCCGACCCGGTTCGGCCCGTAACGCAGCTGCATACGGCCGAGGATCTTGCGTTCAGCGAGCACCAGGTTGGCGGCCAAGGTCAGGACCACGCCGAAAACGACGACCAGTTTGACAATGATCAGCGCCAGGGTGATGATGGTCTCAGTCACGGAGCACCTCCTTGCCGACCTGGCAGTAGCTGACACCGCTGCCAGGAACCAGCTCGCTCTGGGTGGCATTGTGTTCAACCACCGCGCAGCCCCGGGCCATATCGGCCTGACTGCTGAGAGTCAAACGGACGCTGGTGAAATCAGAGTCGAGGTTCACCTCATCCCCTTCCTGCAACTGAAGTGCGGCAATATCCTCCGGGTGCATCTGCAGGCGAGCCCCGGAGAACCGCGGTTCAAGCTTTGTCGAGAAACGACCGGACAGATCGCTGCCATAACGGGCGGGAGTCACGATCAGCTGCAGGCTGCCCGTCGGCTGTTCCGGCAGACCATCAATTTCAGGAGGTTTGACACCGCCGCTGGCCAGCTGAAATCCGGGGTGACCGGCACGTAACTCCGCAAGCCCCTGCAAGGAAGGAACATCAGCAGCCATCTGGGCACGTAATTCGCCAAGAGTGGCCTGCTGATTGAGCAGAACCTGCAGAGCATCGGTTGCCGCCCAGGGTTCGGCACCCGGTGTTTCAGTCGTAAATTCACGAGATGGATGCTCTCCCTGAGTTTCCTGAATCAGCGGGATGCCTGGTTCCAAAACCTTGGAAAAAACCTGTACGCGCCCCTCGTTGTTGATAAAACTGCCGTCACATTCGAGCGGAGTACAGGTCGGGATAAAGAGATCGACGTCCTGAGCCAAGGCTGTCGGCAGATAATCGAGAATGACCAGCTGCTCAAGGCCGGTCAGCAGCGCTGAGACCCGCCCCGGTGCCGAAGATTCAAGCAGCGGATCGGCTTCGACACAGACCAGCATCTTGACCTTACCGCTTTCGAGACGTCCCTGCAGAGTCTCCGCCCGGTCATCATCCAGCAGCCCCACGGCATAGCTGTTCGGACCGGCCAGAACCGGGTAAATCGGGCAGCTGCGGTCTGAATTACTCAAACGCTCGGCCAGGCCCTGCAGTTGCCCAATACCGTAGGCTCCTAACAGGTTTCCTCCGCCAACCAGAACCGGCCGTTCCGCCTGCTGCAGCAGTTCGCGCATATGTCTTCCGTCAGAGCCACCGTCATTCAGGAATTCATGCAGTTCAAGAGGAGTGACAGCCTGATGGTCAAATTCACAGGGCAATTTGATAGCGCGTGGATCGTAGACAAAAACCTGACCGCCGTTACGCACGACCTGGCGCAGGGCAACGGCGAGCATCGGTGCTTCGCTCAGCGGATCGCAACCGGCGACCAGAACAACATCACTCTGACGAACCTGTTCGAGGGAAGCCAGCGGCCCTTGCAGAGCGGCAACAGCACGAGCCGTTGCCTGGCGTCCGTCATGCGCCGAGAAGACCGGCGGCTGACTCCCCAGTTCACGAGCCCACTGTTTCAGCAGCCAGTTGGTTTCAAGCGAAGCCCGCTGAGAACCGAGCAACAATACCGACTCACTGCCATAACTGCGGATCAGTTGGCGTGCCTCAACGGCAAGCTGCTCCAGCGCCCGTTCGACACTCACAGCTTCACCAGCACTGCGAGCCCGGCGTGGCCGCTGCGGATGATTGACGTAACTGCCGCTGAAGCGCCCCCGGTCACAGATAAAGAAGCCGTTAACCTCTTCATTGATGCCGCTGCGCACCCGCTGCAGCTCGCGGTAGCGGCCGCCGGGGATCGTTGAACAGCCAAGCGAACAGTGACTGCAGATCGATGGTGCTTCCTGCAGATCCCAGAAACGCGATTTAAAACGGTAAGTCTTGTCAGTAAACACGCCGGTCGGACAGGCGTCGACTATATTTCCGGAGAAATCACTCTCAAGCATGCCGTCCCTGAAACGGCCGAAGAACACCCGGTTACGCGAACCGAGCACCCCGAAGTCCCGGCCGCCGCAATAATCTTTATAGGTTCTGACGCAGCGATAACACTGGATACAGCGATTCATCTCCTGGGCGATGAACGGCCCCAGATCCTGATTGACGTAGGTTCGCTTAGGCCCGTCATAACGGCGGATTCCATGTCCGCCGGCGATGGTCATCTCCTGAAGCTGGCACTCGCCCCCTTCGTCACAGACCGGACAATCGTGGGGATGGTTGAGCATCTGCCATTCGGTCACCCGACTGCGGAACTCCGTTGAACGTTCATCGCTCGTGGTCACGACCATGCCGTCCTCGACCTTGACCAGGCAGGACATCTTTAAGCCCTTGACGCTCCCCTCATGGATGGTCACGGCGCACATCCGGCAGGCTCCGACGGCCCCCAAAGCCTTGTGGTAGCAGAAATGCGGAATGACAATCCCCAGCTCCTCGGCAGCTTCGAGGATCGTCTTCCCTTCCGGAACGGTTACGCTCTTGTTATCGATGATCAGTGTCGGCATAATCTCATCTATCCAGTTTTTGTCCGGAAACCGCCCTTTTCCGCAATCTCCGCGTCAACCTGCTCATTTGCTTTCCTTGATCTTGCAAAAAAATATCTGGTTTCCAATTCAAAAACACAGCGAGTCAGTAGCCAAACCCTGACTAGCTGTGAAACGGGCAGCGGCCCAGTTCAATATGATCGACAATCTCCTGCTCAAAATGATTGAGCAGCCCGGCGACCGGCCCCATGGCCCCTTCGGCCAGGGCGCAGAAGCTGTTTCCAGAGATATTCTTCAGCTGATCCTTGAGCATCTCCAGGTGTTCGGGTGTTCCCTTGCCGCTGTCGATGGTCTCGAGCAGCCAACGCACCATGGTCAGACCGTCACGGCAGGGGGTACACCAGCCGCAGCTCTCTCGGGCGAAGAAACGGATCAGGTTGAGTGTCGCAGCCACCATACAGGTATGCTCATCGAAAACCGTCACCCCGGCAGTACCGAAGCGGCTGCCAACCTGCTCCAGAGAGGAAAAATCGAGAGCGACATCCATGTGTTCAGGGGTCAGATAGGGGGTCGAGGCGCCGCCCGGCAGACAGGCCTTAAACCTCTTGCCACCGCGCACCCCTTTACCGTAGACCTCAACGATTTCGCGCAAAGAGATTCCGACCGGCAGTTCGAAACATTCGGTCCGGTTCAGATGCCCGGAGAGTCCATAGAGCTTGGTTCCCGAGCCATCAGGAGTCAGAGCCAGATCCTTGAACCACTGGGCACCGCCGTTGATAATGTGCGGGATATTGGAGATAGTCTCAACGTTATTGACCGTCGTCGGTCGGCCGAAAAGCCCTTTCACCGCGGGAAAAGGCGGTTTCATCCGCGGATTGGGACGAATCCCCTCGAGACCGTTGAGCAGAGCCGTCTCCTCACCGAGAATGTAGCGCCCGGCGCTGCCGTGGACATGCAATTCGAAATCGAAACCACTGCCGAGGATATTCTTGCCGATATAACCGGCTTCCGTAGCCTCGGCGATCGCCCGGCGCAGATTCTCCGCCTGCGGCTCATAGGCATAGCGGATGAAGATATAGCCGACCTCGGTCTGCAGCGCATAGGCCGAGACGATCATCCCCTCGACCAGCTGGTGCGGATCAGCTTTCAGCAGTTCACCATCCTTGTAAGTTCCCGGCTCCATCTCATCGCAGTTGCAGACCAGGTACTTGACTCCCGGAGCGTCGGCAGGGAAGAAGCCCCACTTAACCCCGGTCGGAAAGCCCGCGCCGCCCCGCCCGCGCAGCGCCGCCTCCTTGACCAGCCCGCGCAGATCGGCCGGTGACATCTCGCGGAAGACCTTCTGCAGGGCGGTATAACCGCCGGTCGCCCGGTAGCCCTCCATGAACACGGTCTCGCCCGGCTTGCGGTTTTTGAAGAGTAACTGCGGAGTTTCGTTCACTCACCCGCCTCCTTGCGCAATTCATCGAGCATGGCATCAACCTTCTGTTCATCGAGATGGCCGAAGATCCGATGCCCAACCATCACCGCCGGTGCCCGCCCGCAGGCGCCGATACAGCAGGACGGCAACAGGGTAAACAGTCCATCACCGGTGGTCTGGCCGAATTCGATGCCGAGCTTCTTAAGCAGATATGAGGCGATCGCTTCGCCGCCAAGGCTCCAGCAACAGATCGAATCACAGATATGAATGACATAACGACCGACCGGCTTGCGGAAGATCTTGTCGTAGAAGGTCGCCACCTCTTCGACCTCCAGAGGCGTCAGGCCAAGGATAGTCGCCGTCAGCTCCACCCCCTCATCAGGGACCCAGCCATGATTGACCTGAATCGCCCTTAAGATATCGATAATCATCTCACGCGGATGATCGATCTTGATCGCATGCCGGATAAAGTCAGCAATCTGATCCTCTTCAAGCAGGCCGACCGGTTCTGTCTGTGTGGAATCGCTCATAAGCAATAAAAACCTTCTCTGGTTGTTCAGGTTTTCAGTCGTTCATTTAATTTAAAAAATTTTCACGTTTTACTTCAGCCATCCACCACCCGCTCCAAGGTCGATCAAAAGCAGTCAGATGCAAGGCTTGCGCAGATCCGAAACCGCAGGCGTAGCAGCAGCTACGTCGAGGATTTCGGATCAAGCATAACGCAGCAGATGGCTGCTCTTCATCGGCCTGAGCTCGACCTCGACCTAGCGGTCGAGATCTGCCAGCACAAAGTCTATCGAGCCCAATATCGCAATCACATCCGCAATCAACGTCCCCTTGCTCATCCAGGGCACCGCCTGCATATGGGCGAATGACGGCGTGCGAATCCGGCAGCGATAGGCGCTGTTACTGCCATCACTGACCAGGTAGTAACCGCACTCCCCTTTGCTCGACTCGGTGGCCCGGTAGCATTCACCGCGGGGCGCGACCGGTCCGCTGGAGACACTGACAAAGTGATGGATCAAACTCTCGATGTCGTGCAGGCCGTCGCCCCGCTGAGGGTAGGTGTAACGGTAATCGTCGCTCATCCAGCGGCCACCCGGCATATTGGCCGCAGCCTGCTTGATGATCCTCAGCGACTGGCGCATCTCCTCCAGGCGCACCTTGTAACGGGCGAAACAATCGCCACCGGTCGCGGTGATCACGTCGAAATCAAAGTTCTCATAGCCGCTGTACGGCATGCTGCGGCGCAGGTCCCAGTCGACCCCGCAGGCGCGCAGGTTTGGCCCGCTGAAGCCCCAATCGATCGCTTGCTCCAGGGTTACACTGCCGACCCCTTCACTGCGCGCCCGGAAGATCGGTCCGTCACTGAGCATCTTGTCAAATTCATTAATTCGCTTATCGAAGTTACCGGTAAAGGCATCAACCCTCTGCTTCCAGCCCTCGGGCAGATCGAGCGGCAGACCGCCGATGCGAAACCAGCTCGGGTGCATCCGCCCGCCGGTCACCAGCTCGATGATATCGAAGATCTTCTCGCGCGATTCAAAGGCGTAAAAGACCGGAGTCATAGCGCCGACATCATGGGCATAGGTGCCGAGCCAGACCAGATGATTGGAGAGTCTAAACAGCTCGCAGAGCATGACCCTGACATATTCGGCCCGCGGTGGAACCTTGACGTTCAGCAGCGTCTCCAACGAATTTAGATAGGCCAGATTGTTCTGCACCCCGGAAAGATAATCGATCCGGTCGGTATAGGGGATGAACTGCGACCAGTGCTGCCGCTCGCCGATTTTTTCCGCGCCCCGATGATGATAGCCGAGATCGATATCAAGATCGGAGACCGACTCGCCGTTCATACGCAAAACCAGACGCAGAACACCATGGGTTCCCGGGTGGTGCGGCCCGAGATTGAGGACCATACTGCCGTCATCCGCGCCTTCGAGCGGAACCAGCTTATCCCCTTCCAACGGCACAAACTCAAGAGCCGTTTCCCCGGTAAAGGGTGGCATCTCAGTTGCCCTGGAGGGATGCTCCTTGCGCAGAGGATGCCCCGGCCAGTTGTTCGGCATCAGGATACGCCGCAGGTTCGGATGACCGCCGAACCTGATGCCGAACATGTCGTAAACTTCCCGCTCATACCAATCTGCCGAAGACCAGACCCCGGTGATTGAAGGGACCTCGGGATACGCCCCCACCATTGGAACCTTGACACGCAGATAGCCCGGAGCCGAGAAACTGAGCAGATGATAGACGATGGTAAACTGATGATCGGGCGGCGCTGAACGATAACGCTCATCGACGGCGGTCAGATCCTCAAGACGCCGGTAGTGAGTCGTCGCATCATGCTTGAGAAACTGCATCAGTTCGACGATCAGCTCAGGCGGACAGATCAGCACCGGCATATCGGCAGAGAGAGGGTCGATCTCGACCCGCCCGGCAAACTTGTCCTGAACCTCACGATAGAGGGCTTCCGTGGTATCGGGAAACAGCTGTCTGGTCTGTTCCGGCGTCCAGATATTCCTTGCACGATTAAACGGGAAGGACGGTGGTGTCTGGGCGGTCCCACGAATCGGACTGTTGCCGTAACCGGGACCACGGGTATCGCGGCTCTTGGTCACACCATCGATCAACGGATCGACGGTTGTCCCTTCGCTGCCCCCCTGCATACCAAGGACCTTGCGGGTCGGCTGTTCTTCGGCGGCAATCTTCTTCTGCAGCTCGATCAGTCCCTGCAGAAAGGCTTCAGGGCGCGGCGGACATCCGGGGATATAGATATCGACTGGCAGGATCTGGTTGACTCCCTGAATGACACTGTAGACGTCGTACATGCCGCCGGAGTTGGCGCAGCTGCCCATGGCGATAACCCATTTCGGATTCGGCATCTGCTCGTAGACGCGCAGGATCGACGCACCCATCTTCTTGAACGGCGTCCCGGAGACGATCATGACATCCGACTCACGCGGGGTACCGCGCAGGACCTCAGCACCAAAACGGGCCAGATCGAAACGCGGCGTCATGCTGGTCATCATCTCGACGAAGCAGCAGGACAGACCGAAGAACATTGGCCAGAGGCTGTTCTTACGCCCCCAGTTGATCAGATCGTCCGCTTTGGTCAGGAGCACACCCTGAGGCAATTTCTCACTCATTGAATACTCCCTTGGCGTGAGCGCGGAGACTGGGATCCCCAGTCGAGACCGCCCATCTTCCACAGATAGAGCAGGCCTAAAAAGAGAATGAAAATGAAGAAGGTGATCTGCCAGAAACCGGCCCAACCGAGCAGGTCATAGGCGACCGCCCAGGAAACGACAAAGACGGCCTCGACATCAAAAACGATAAAAAAGATGGCCACCAGATAGAAGGGCACCGGTTGACGCAGTCGGGCTGAGCCGGTCGGCTCGACGGCCGATTCATATGGCGCGTCCTTTTGAGCGGAATGAGTTCTGCTCCCCAGAAAACGGGCCAGCAGCAGAAGCACCAGGATCACTCCCGTTGCAATCAGGACATAGATACCAAGAGAAACCAGCCCGTAGAGATCGGGAGGTCCAGAAGAGACAGCAGTTGCGGTTGTTTGCAAAGACATGAAGACTCCCGGCTCAGGAGATAACAATGAATCTTAAAATCTTACGAATACTAGCATAGCTCACCAGCGATAGAGAACCCGTCTAGTTATCTTTTTTTCGCAACCCTAATTATCAAGCTTAGCAGAAGCCTTACTGATTTCCAGCCTGGCCAGCTCATCACAACGCTCGTTCTCTTCGTGACCGGCATGCCCCTTGACCCAGACCCACTCAACGCTATGCTGTTTTGCAGCACTCAACAAGCGTTCCCAGAGATCCCGATTGGCGACCTCCTCCTTTTTGGAGTTCTTCCACCCTTTTTTCTGCCACCCGGCAATCCATTCGGTCATCCCCTTGACGACGTACTGGGAATCGGTTACCAGGCGTACCCGGCAGGGACGGTTGAGGGCTTCAAGGCCGGTAATCGCGCCAAGCAGCTCCATCCGGTTGTTGGTAGTTTCGGCCGCAAAACCGGACAGCTCCTTTTCGTGGCTGCCGCTACGCAGAATAGTACCGAATCCGCCGGGCCCCGGGTTGCCGGAGCAGGCCCCGTCAGAGAAGATTTCTACAAAAGTTTTCTTTTCGGTCATCGAATTATATAGCCAATCATTTTTATGAGACTTCTTGTTAAGCCAAACATGAATGAAATCAAGGGTAGAGAAGTTTGGTAAGAAGTTCAAAGGAAAAGAAAAATAGCAAAGATCCTAAATGCAAAAAAAACAGATCTGGTTTTGTGAATTTTTCGACTAACACGGACGGGGGGGGGTCGCCTACTACGGTTTGAACATCACGCTCAAACCTGCGCAGGCCCTCCTCCACTCGCTGACGCGGCCAATCCATGGCCGCTTTTCACCCATTAAGGGTGCGCTCGCTTCGTTTCGAATCCCGACGAGTGCAGATAAAGAAAAAGCCCCATCATTTTCATGATGAGGCTGTTTTCTTTATTGGCGTCCCCAGGGGGATTCGAACCCCCGTCGCCGCCGTGAAAGGGCGGTGTCCTAGGCCAGGCTAGACGATAGGGACTAGCGCAAAAAAACGCGCAGAGGCGCGAGTTGCAATTAAATACCTAAAGTCCGGAAAAGTTGCAAGCAAAAAAAATACAAAAAACGCAAGAATCGGATTGGCCTGAAAAAATCGACCTGCTAACGTCACAAGACTTCGAAAGGAGCAGCCATGACCGACAATTTTATGCGCATTGCTGAAGCCATATACTTTCTCAGGGAAGAATTCAAGCGCCAACCCTCGCTGGAAGAATGTGCCCGAAAAGCTGGAATGAGCCCCTATCACTTCCAGAGGGTCTTTAAAAACTATGCAGGGATCAGCCCCAAACGCTTCTGCCAGCATCTGCTCAGCCACCAGGCCAAGTCCGCCCTGAACAGTTCAGCGCCCCTTCTTGATGTGAGCTTTGAACTCGGCCTGAGCAGTCCCAGCCGCCTGCACGATCTGATGGTCAGCGTCGACGCTGTAACACCAGGAGAATATCAAAGTCTGGGTAAGAACCTGCAGATCTACTACGGGATCCACTGCAGCCTCTTCGGCCCCTGCCTGCTGGCAGTTACGGGACGTGGAATCTGCCATCTCGAGTTTATCGATGACGCCCCCCATCAGGCAGTGATCAGTCTACGCGACAATTGGCCGAAAGCGGCGCTGCGCGAAGACAGACAGCGCACCGGGAAGGCCATTGAACAGATATTTTCTCTCCAATGCAAACCCAATTACCCCTTACCACTCTTTCTCAAAGGGACGAATTTCCAGATCAAGGTCTGGCAGGCCCTGCTTAAGATTCCTTCGGGGTCGGTGATCAGCTACAGTGACTTGGCCTCACGCATCAACGAACCGGAGGCTCATCGAGCCGTGGCCAACGCAGTCGGCCGCAATCCTCTCGCCTACCTGATTCCCTGTCACCGGGTGCTGCGCTCGGATGGAAATCTGGGGGGCTACCGATGGGGAGTTGAAAGAAAGCTGATGATCCTCGGCCAGGAACTCAGCTCCCCCTCCTAAACCCTGTCGATCAGCCAGTAAAAATCGTAACCGGGCACAACCAGGCTTTCATTGAAATGTTCGGGAGCCTCACCGCGCACCAGATCGACCAACTTTCCATATTTGGGGGCCCAGCTGCCAAGATCAGCAAACTCAAGCGACTGGGGATACTGGCTGAAGTTGGCAACAACCAGGACCTGCTCGCCGGAATAGCCGGGACAGTAACGACCATAGACAAACAGGTGCGGATTGCCGACATCGATCAGCTCACGGTTGTTGAAATCGGCGAAGCAGGAGATCTCCTTGCGCACGGAGATCATTTTTTTCAGCTCGCTGAAGATCTTGTACTCCAGGGTATCCGGCATATTACGACGGGCAGCCTGTTCCCAGTCGATGGAAGGACGATGAACCCAGCGGCTGTCCCCCTGCTTGTCCGGATCGTCGACATAGGAATCGTCATTGAGCACCCCCATGGCATCCCCGTAATAGAGCAACGGAATCCCGCCGAAGGAGAGAATCATGCCATGCAGCAGCAGGATCAGCTTGATGGCGTCGTTGACAGCCTGATCATCTCCCCGCTCGAGGGCGTACTCAAGACCGGCCAGGGAAGCCAGGGAACCAGAGATCCGGGCATCGCCGGTTTTGTCATTCTGACCGAACGGCAACCCGCGCGCGTGAGATCCGGGAAACCTGCCGGTAAAGTAGTCGACCAGAAACCTACGATGTTCCTGCGGATTATAACCGCACTGCACAATGTCGCGGTCGTCAAAACCGAAGCCGATGTCATCATGACAACGGATATAGTTGAGCCAGGTCGCCCGGTCCAGCTTGACCGGCAGATTCCTGATACCCTGGTTAAGCAGCCGGGCATTCTTGGTCGCCACCGCTTCCCAGAGCAGGGCCATAAAGGTTGCATTGTAAGCGATCTCGCACTCCTTGGCGATGACGGCATCCTCACCGAAATACTTGATCATCTCGGTTGGGGCGACAATTGCTTCGGCGATGAAAACCACCCCCGGAGCGGAGACCTGGCAGCAGTCCTTGAACAGCTGCAGGATCAGATGCGCTTCCCGTTCGTTCTGGCAGGTACTGCCGATCTTCTTCCACAAAAAAGCCACTGCGTCCAGACGCAGAACGTCCGCCCCGCGATTGGCCCAGAACAACAGAACATTGAGCATCTCGATAAACACTTCCGGGTTGGAATAATTGAGATCCCACTGAAAATCGTTGAAAACCGTCATCACCCAACGCTGCATCGAAGCGTCCCAGGTAAAATTGCCGGGCGAGGTTTCAGGAAAAATCTCCGGCATGCTCTGCTCGAACATATCGGGCACGTTGCGGGTTTTGAAAGTGTAGTAATACTCAAGATAACGCGGATCGCCGTTGCGCGCCTTGAGTGCCCAAAAGTGACTGTCCGAGGTGTGGTTGACGACGACATCGAGGACCAGCAGGATACCACGTTCACGCATCTCGGCAGCCAGAACGTCCAGATCCTCCAGAGTTCCGACACTGGGATCGATCTCACGAAAATCACTGACCGCATAGCCTCCGTCACTCTTCCCGGGAGGGCAACGCATGATCGGCATGACATGGACCAGGTTGACCCCGAGCTCCTGAAAATATCCGAGGCGCTGGCGTAAACCCGCCAGGTTGTCAGCAAAGCCGTCGCAGTAAAGGGCCATGCCGACCCACTTCTGGCTCAAAAACCAGTTATAGTCCTTCTCCCGCTCCAGATCGAGCTGCCGCAGGTGCTTCGGTCTGGCGATGTACTGCCGGGCCATGGTTTCGACCAGCGCCTGGGCCTGATCGACGAAGTCGCTGCGGCTGCCGTAGAGTTTTTCAAAAAGCGCATGAATGGCGTAAAAATTAGCGCCAAGCCGGGTATAGAAATGACGCAGATCCTCTTTGGAGATTTCGGGCTGGATGCGATTCAAAATATCGTTCAGCAGCGAGTGAGCCACCTGTTCGTACATATCTACCCCTGTAGCGTTTCGGTTATATCTCTTCCCGTTGCGGCATTCACCGACAACAGGACAGCTCAGCTATGGTCTGCGCAAATCGCGGAAAGAAATGCGCCACCCCCTGCAGCACCCCCGACGCGTAATTACCCAGGCCATCGTTATCCGCCTGCGCCAGAAAGAGCTGTTCCGGGAAACCGGACATACGGGCACGACTTAGAGCCTGTGCTCTCAGCTCAGCACCGGCGTTGGCGACCAGAACAGCAGGGATATCGCTCTCAAGAACATCTAGGTCGTTGCCGCTGTCTCCGGCGAAAAGAACCTCGCTGAGCTCATAGTGCAGAAGACCGATCAGAAACTTAATTCCGTGCAACTTGTTGGCGGAAGCCGGTAGAATATCGACCAGACCGATCCGGGCCGCCTCATCGATACTCCAGATCAGGTTGGCCTCGACCCCGAGTTCGGCGAGCAGCGTCCGCAGCCTGGCAAAAAGTTCAGTGTGATCCTCGGCCAACGGCAGGTAGTAGCTGAGCTTGTAGCGGTTCTGCTTTTCTTCTTCCTGCAGCAATAATTCCCCGAAAGGACCCAGACGCTGTTCCAGGTCATTCCGCGAATAACCGTTCCAGTCCATGGCAATCTGCGTTTCCCAGGCTTCCAGGCGCAGCCACTCCCCGTCCCGAACCCGATAGATGCTACTGCCGACATCAGCGATGACATAGTCTGGCATCGGCAGCTGATAATCGGCAATGGCCTCTTCCACCAGCGCGCGGTGACGTCCCGTGACATAGACCAGACAGATATCGTCAAGACTGCAGAACCGTCGCAGCCAGTGGCGTGCCAGAGGATGTTCCGGCGCCTGACCATTGGGGATCACCGTCCGGTCCATATCGCTGCAGAGCAGCAGTCCGGCCTTCTTCACAGCGCATGCTCCCGCTCCCGCGGATCTCGACAGGCCCCGAAGAAATCGTAATAGTCAAGAGCTTCCAGAATCCCCGCCGCATAAGACTGTTCGGAAAAGTAGATCCGCTCAAGATCAACCAGGTCCGAAAGTTCTTCATCATGCCGGTTGGCGACGACAGCCGCCAAGGTGTTGCCGCGCATCATGTCCTCGTCAGCTCCGGACCCACCGGCGACAAAAACCCGACTGAGGGGGATCTCCCTGAGTGCCGGCAGGTATCGCAGTGCCTGCCCCTTTGAGGCCCGCAGGGGGAGGATATCGAGAAACTGGCCGAATGCCATCTGGACATGTACCGACTGGTCGTTCTGATGCAGCAACGATTCGATATGGCCGATGTCGACCTTCTCCGGGTCGATATAGTAGCTGATCTTGAAGCGGCTCTGCTCCGAGCGGGGTTGCAGCTTGAGCCCCTCGATTGCCCCCAGAACCTTGCGCACGATATGCGGAGTCCAGTGATGATCGATATGCTGCGCCCAGACTCGATCGGCAACCAGTTCAGGAGCATAGTAGATTTCAGTTCCGCTGCTGGCGATCAGGATATGTGGCTCGGGAATCCGCTGCGACCGCATCAGTTTCAGGGCCGCATCGAGACGGCGGCCGGTTGCCAGGACAAACAGAGTCGTCGTCCGGTGCCTGCGGATCAGA
The DNA here is from genome assembly GCA_963677215.1 of Geopsychrobacteraceae bacterium. GTDB lineage: Bacteria > Desulfobacterota > Desulfuromonadia > Desulfuromonadales > Geopsychrobacteraceae. Next base: position 2,211,039 of record OY781919.1, on the reverse strand, counting down.
CCGATCAGACGGGCCAGAGCTTCATCATCGCCGATCAGGTTCAGATCCAGATCGGAGACAAAGACCCGGTCACGATAAGAGGCGGACGACATGTCGAGCGACTTGTAATAGAGCGGCCGGGAGCGATCGGCCAGCGGTTCAATCTCTTCCAGATAGCGGCAGGCATGGGCCTCCCAGGAATAGTGGCGCCGCACTCCGGCAATCCCCTGCTCGCGACAACAGTTCCAAAGCGCCCGGTCGCCCAAAAGATGCTTCAGAGCGGCAGCAATTTCGTCCGAATCCAGAGGGTCGACCAGGATCCCGTTCTGACAATTGGCAATGATGTCTGTCGGCCCCCCATCGTTTGTCGCCACAACCGGCAGTCCCGACGCGGCTGCCTCGAGCAGGGTCAGGCCGAAGGGTTCAGTCAGGGCGGGATTGACAAAAACGCCGCCGGAAACCGCCGCACAGCGATAGATCTGGGGTACCTGACCACGCTCATGCTGCTTGGGCAGTGCGACCTTGCCATACAGATCATAACGGTCGATGGTCAGCAGCAGCTCCTGGAAAAATTCCCGGGCCCCCTCGTTGAGATCTTCGATATCGTCACGGGTACCGGCGACAATCACCAGATTGGCCAGCTTCTGCAACTCTGAAGAACATCCGTAGGCCTCGATCAGCGCATTGACATTCTTACGCAGATCAGCCCGCGACAACGACAGGATCATCGGCTTTTCCGGGGCGACCAGAGGCTTCGTCAACACCTGACAGAGCGGGTCGTCCAGAACACCTCGATCGGCAGGTCGGAACTGATCGAGGTTCACCCCCGGTGGCACGACCAGCATGTGCTGTGGCTGATAATAATCGTAGGCCTCGTACTGTTCCTGAACCTCCTGATTGGTACTGGCGATGACCCGCTGGGCCGTCGCCAGAGTCATCTCTTCGGCCTGGATTCTGCGACTCATGTTAAAGCGCTGCTCTATGGCATCGTTGCCCAGGCCGCTGTCGAGCAGGCGATTCAACTTGACCCGCCCCAAAGAGTGTCCGGTATGAATCAGTGGCTTGGCGAAACGTTGCGCCAGCAGGGAACCGACGTAACCGGCATCGGCATAGTGACTGTGCAGAACAGACGGGACGCTCCCCTGTTCCTGAAAATAATGCGCAAGATTATCAGCAAATACATCCAGATGATCCCAGAGCTGCTCCTTGGCGATATACTCCTCCGGGCCGGCATCAATCCGGACGATACGCAGCTTGTCACCCAGAATCTCGGTTCTCTGGCTGTAATCTGCGGAGACGGCGGGATCAACAACCCTGCGGGTGATCAGATCGATACGCGCGACTTTCTCCTGCCGCGCCAGAGCCTGAGCCAGTTCGAGAACGTAGAGAGTCTGCCCGCCAGTATCGGCATCCCGCCCCAGTTCGAGATGCTGGCCGCGGATCAGACCATGCAGGCTTAACAGTGCAATATACATGTTGACTTATCCGTTTCAGTTGTGAGGATGTTGGACAAATCCAGCACACAACCTTAACAAGCCTGTGCCGGATATTCAAGGTGACCGCCCCGCTTACGCGGGAGAGTGAGCTCAACAACGAAAGGAAACGCCCTCGGCCGGTGGCCGGGGGCGTCTGATAGAGTGTCCTGTCACGCCTGTAATGTCAGATTCAGATCAAAGGCTGATGTACTGATCGATCAGAGCGATCAATTTGGTCAATTCAGGTTTCGACGCATAGTTGTCCGCGCCAACCGAATCGCACTTCACCTCCATCGGCGGATTGATCAGCGACGAGAAAAGTACCACAGGTACATGCTTATAGTTGAGTTCTTCCTTGACCTTGCGACACAGAGTCAGGCCGTCCATCTTCGGCATCTCGATATCGCTGATCAGCAGTTTCAGGTAGTCCTTGATATCCTTCCCCGCATCATCGGCCTGCTTCTTCAGCTGCAGAATCCGCTGGTAACACTTGTCACCATCGACAAAGACTTCCAACTGATCAAACCCCGCCTCATGCAGGACCTTCTCGATGCCCGAGCGGATGATCGATGAATCCTCGGCCATCAGGATCTTGGCCTGCCGACGTCTTTCCAGCTTTCCCGGATCCTGTGCGACAGTGACCGTCTCTTCCGGTTCGTCAAGCACCGACTCCGGATCGAGCTCACCGACGATACTTTCCAGATCGAGCAGCAGAATCTCCCGCTCACCGATATGGATGCTGCCGGTAAAGCGCGGGCCGAACTGGTTGAGGATCGGCGCCATCGGCTCGACAGAACTCCAGGAGATGCGATGGATCTGGTTGACCCCCTCTACCTTGAAGCCGTTGATCCGGTGATTGAACTCGCAGACCATGACGACCGACCTGGCCTCTTCGGACTCCTGCGATTTTACGCGCTGATTGAGATACTTCTTCAGATCAACCAGAGGAATCGTCGCGCCGCGCAAAAGAAGTGTCCCGAGAACTGCAGGATGACTCTGAGGGACAACCGTCAGGGTCGATTCGTCGAAAGGAATAATCTCCTTCAGCTTTTGAACGTTGATCCCCAAAGGCTGGGTCCCAACATAGAACTCGATGATTTCGAGTTCATTGGTCCCGCTTTCCAGCAAAATTTCCTGTTTGTCTGCAGTACTCATGGCAGATCTCCATCTCGACTAAGGCTCTATATTGTTAATCGTCTGAAGTTGAACACGGATTTATAAGATAAAGACTACAGTATTGATAAATAATAGCATTAATGTTTTCATATTTTTGTTGATTTGGAGAAATTCTGTATGGAAGGAGATTGTTTTCTGGGGCTACCGAAACGAACGAGGGGATTCGCCTACTTCGTCACCCGCATCACGCGGGTTCCTGCGCAGGCCCTCCTGCACTCGCTGACGCGGCCATCCATGGCCGGATATTTCCAATTTCCCCATTAAAAACAAAGAACCAGGCGCTTGTCTGTAATGAATTGCAAAAACGGACAGGGGGATTCGCCTACTTCGTCACCCGCATCACGCGGGCTCCTGCGCAGGCCCCCCTCCGCTCGCTGACGCGGCCATCCATGGCCGCTTTTCACCCATTAAGGGTGCGCTCGCTTCGCTTCGAATCCCGACGAATATCAAACAAACAAAAAGGCCCCACCGAGTAAATCGGTGGGGCCTTTTTGTTTGTTTGGCGTCCCCAGGGGGATTCGAACCCCCGTCGCCGCCGTGAAAGGGCGGTGTCCTAGGCCAGGCTAGACGATAGGGACTTATAACTGCTATCCCTCGCGGAAAATGTCTCCGCTTTGGTGTTGTTGTAAATGGTGAGCCGGGGGGGGATCGAACCCACGACATTCTGATTAAAAGTCAGATGCTCTACCGACTGAGCTACCGGCTCGCACAACGGTGGCTTTTATACGTTAATGATCTGCACCCGTCAACCCCTTTAAAGCGAATTTTATATTTTTTTTTCAGTGTCTGTTTGAGACAAGAAAAATTGGTCTAATTTTTCCTGAAACAGGCCGAAAAATGGACGCTGTTAATGAAAAATGCGAACGAGTGAATACCATGAGGCAAGGCATAAACATCTTTATCAGCTAATGCCTACTCAAATATTTCTGGCAGAAATGTCCACTGACGTCAGGCTTCGAATCCCGACAAATCAAATATAAAAAAAGCCCAACCGAAATACTCGGTGGGGCAGAAACTGCCCTAGGTCAATATTTACGTAAACGGACGAGGGGGATTCGCCTGCGCTCGCTTCGATTCGAATCCCAACAGATGAAAGTCCAACAAAAAAGCCTCACCACAAACGTGGTGAGGCTTTTTTGTTGGACTGGCGTCCCCAGGGGGATTCGAACCCCCGTCGCCGCCGTGAAAGGGCGGTGTCCTAGGCCAGGCTAGACGATAGGGACTTAAACTGCTATCCCTCACGGAAAATGTCTCCGCAGTGGTGTATCTTAAAAATGGTGAGCCGGGGGGGGATCGAACCCACGACATTCTGATTAAAAGTCAGATGCTCTACCGACTGAGCTACCGGCTCACGAGGACGTCTTTATACGTTAAACCAATGAGGCGCGTCAACCTCTTTTTGCTCTTTTGTTATTTTTTCTCAAACGGGTTGCTGCGCTGCAAGGTCTGGTCACGACGCGGTCCGACGGAGACCAGAACAACCGGACAACCGGCCCACTCTTCGATCTTGTCGACGTAAGATTTGACCTGCTCCGGAAGCTCTTCGTAGCTGCCCAGCGCGCTGATATCAGACTTCCAACCGGCAACCTCTTCATAGACCGGGGTACAGTTTTCCAAAACCTCGAGATCCTGAGGGAAGTCGCTGTAGAGTTCATCGCCGCAACGGTAAGCGGTACAGACCTTGACGCTGTCCAGATCGCTCAGAACATCCATCTTGGTCAGGGCAATACCGGTCAGACCGTTGGTACGTACGGCTTCACGCAGGGCGACAATATCAAGCCAACCGGTCCGGCGTGGACGACCGGTCGTTGCGCCGAACTCGCCACCTGCCTGACGCAGAGCCTCACCCATTTCATCGTGCAGTTCGGTCGGAAATGGCCCCTCACCGACGCGGGTGACGTAGGCCTTGGAGATACCGATAACCTCGTTGATCTGGTGCGGGCCGAAACCGGTTCCGGTACAGGCACCCGCTGCTACTGTCGAAGACGAGGTAACATAGGGGTAAGTGCCGTGATCGATATCGAGAAGGCTGCCCTGAGCACCTTCGAAAAGGATGTTTTCGCCAGCTTTGACCGCTTCATCCAGAAGGATCGTTGCACGACCGAGGTAACAACGCAGACGATCTGCGTAACCCATATATTCGTCGATGATCTCCTGTTCGGAGAGCGGGGTCTCACCGAGATACTGCTCGAGGAAAAAATTCTTCTCAGGCAGGAATTCGCTCAGCTTGCGCTTGAACACCTCGGGCTTGAGCAGATCACTGAAACGGATTCCGCGACGACCAACCTTATCCTCGTAGGTTGGTCCAATACCGCGGCCAGTGGTACCGATCTTCTTGGCGCCCGATTTTGCCTCACGAGCTATATCGATCTTCTTGTGATACGGCATGATGATATGCACCGCACCATCGACCACCAGCTGTGAGTCATCCTTGAGGTAGCCCTTGGCCTTCAGCCCGTCAATCTCTTCCAGAAAAACTTTAGGATCGAGAACTACGCCATTGCCAATAATGCAGCGCTTGCCCTCATGCAGGATTCCGGAAGGAATCAAGTGCAGAACGGTCTTTTCGTTGCCGACAACCAGGGTGTGACCTGCGTTGTTGCCGCCCTGGTAGCGGACGACTTCCTGCGCATACTCGGTGTAGATGTCAACAATCTTGCCTTTGCCTTCGTCACCCCACTGGGCGCCGATGATAACTACATTGGCCATAATCTGTGTCGCTCCTGTTTGACCGGCGCTTTGGTACGCCGATGGTCTTATTCAACTTTATTTTTGCGGCAGACCCTGCTGCAGCAAAGAATCGATGGAAACAACCTGACGGCTGTTGTTCTCCAGGTCAATCAACTCGATATTCTGCTCGGTACCGACAACCGCAAGTTTACGGTAGCTCATCTGCCGGGCATAACTCGTCGCTTCATCAAGGCTGCGGTCGATGATATCCCGGGCGACCGAATAGCCCTGCTTGCGCAACTTGCAGGCCAGCTGCTGGGCAGTGCGCAGTGCCTCTCCGGTGGAAAAAATCAGCAGATCGCAGCTCGGGGTGACTCGTTCGTCAAGAACCCGCTCAAGGGCAAACAGCAGATGCAGCAGGTTGAAGGTAAAACCGGTCGCCGGAGCCTCAAAACCATACTGCGCGGTCAGGTTGTTATAGCGCCCGCCACTGCAGACACTGCGCCCGACCCCGGGCAGAAAGCCCTGAAAGGTGATGCCGGTATGATACTGAAGACCACGCAGTTCCCCCAGGTCAATGGTGACATGCTCGAGAACCCCGTAGATTTCTAGCACATCAAGCACCCGGGAAAGCCCGTCGAGAGCCCTACGCGAGCGGTCATTGCTGACCGACTTCTGGGCCCGTTCAAGGACTTCCTTGCCGCCAAACAGCCGCGGCAGAGCGAGAATTTCCTCGCGTGCACGCTCCGACAGATTGGCCTGTCCGGTCAGACGGGCCAGCTCGGCATTGTCCTTGCGGGAAATGGCATCGGCGATCTGCGCCGCCGAACGGCTGTCCAGATCAAGGCCATCCATAACACCACGGAAGAACTCAACCTGGCCGATATCAATGGTAAATTCGTCAGCACCGACAGCGCTTAAGGCCTCGACCGCCATGGCGATCATTTCGGCATCGGCTTCAGGGCTGTCCAGGCCGATCAGCTCGACTCCGGACTGAAAAATCTCGCGATCCTTGCCGGCCTGCTGCTCCGCATGCTGCAACGCCCGCCCGCTGTAACAGAGGCGTAACGGCAGTTGCATTTCACTCATCCGCGTCGCGACAATACGGGCAATCTGAGGCGTGATATCCGGAGGGAAAGCCAGCATTCTGCTGCTCTGGCGATCGTCAAAACGAAAGGTTCTCGCCTGCAGGCCATCACCGAGCCCACGTTCGAGAACATCTAGATATTCCAGCTGTGGCGGGATCAGGGGACGAAACCCCCAGGAATTATAGGTTTCCCGCAACTGCTGTTCCAGGTATTCGAGTTTAGCTGCCTTGAGGGGCAGAAAGTCACGCACACCTTTGGGCAGGTCTGCTTCCGGTTGTGGGTTGGAAAACTGCATCCCCTTCTCCGCTCCGCTCAAACGGCATCTACTTTATGCATCTGGCGGATAATTTATAATGCTATTGGAAGAAGTCGTTTTCAATCTTTTGCAACGACTTCGGGCACCGGCCGAACGCGGCAATTTATCAGCATCGGCCCCTCAATGTCAAGAACTGGCAGGAGAGCCTCCGTTCTCCGGAATCTCATCCTCTGCAGGCACACCTTCCAGATCTTCCGGCGCAAGCCCTTTCTGCGGGCCAAAAACTCCAGGACTGACGCTGCGCAGATGAAGATCGTGCTGAGGGAACGGAATTTCGACCCCCTCTTCCCTGAACAGCCGGTCAATCTCCAGCAGGATATCATGCTGGACATCCCAGCGCAGATCGATATTGGCAATCCAGACCCGCACTTCAAAATCGAGAGAGCTGGAACCGAACTGCATGAAGATGACCTGCGGTGCCGGGTCTCTGGCGACATTCTCATGCCCTTCGGCGACCTGACGCAGAATTCTCAGGACCTTCTGAATATCACTGCCATAAGCGACACCGACTGGCAGAATAACCCGAACTCCGCGACTCGAATGGGTCCAGTTGATGACCTTCTGGGAAATAATCTGGGAGTTCGGCACAATCAGCTCGGCTCGGCTGAAACTCTCAACAACCGTCGAACGCAGACCGATGCGCGCAACCTGGGCGTATTCGCCATCGACCTGTACGATATCGCCGATCCGGATCGGACGTTCAAAGAGCAGAATAAGCCCCGACAGAAAGTTATTGACGATATCCTGCAAGCCGAAACCGATACCGACGCCGAAAGCACCGAGCAGGACCACGAAGTTCTGCAGATGCATGCCGAGGAAACCGAGGGCGATCAGAAATCCGATCAGGACAATCGCATAGTGCAGCAGTTTCTTGATCGCATCGCTGACCCCACGATCAACCTGGCGCTGGGCAAAAAACTGGGAATCACTCAATGCCTGCAAAAACCAGGAAACCTGAAAGGCCAGATAAAAGGCAATTACCGCCATCAGTAGCATCTGCAGGGTTATATGGCTGTCGCCAAAACTGATTCCCAGCGCACCGAGCTCGACCCAGGCTTCGTTAAAGGTGGTAAAAACACGCCAGACTGGCAACAGGTAGAGGACGGAAACAACGACTATCACGACACGTAGCAGTCGTTTCAGACGAACAGCCAGCTGGCTGCCGTAACGTGCGACAAACTGGCGCCGCGAACCGATCAGCCCCTTGAGCAGCACGCTGATAGCGCCCTGGCTGATCAGCAACAGCATCCGGCCGAAGAGGATGACCAGCCCGGTTTCAAAGGCGGCCTGAATCAGCCAAGTGGAAAAATTGATAAAGCCGGCCAGCTGAGCAACCAGGCTCAGGCCCAGAACGACGATCGCTAGTCCAAGGATGGCACGGAACAGACGCCCATCCTTTGTTCCGCGCCGCTGGCGGGAAATGCGTATCTGCTGACGCAGCAGAGGGATGAAAATCAGTGCCAGCAAGGCAAGATAGACCCGGAACAGAACCTGAGGCAGAGCGATCAGCTGAAATCCCGAAGTGATCAGAAAAACCAGCCCAGCAAGGCTCAAAACCAGCCCCTGGCGCCTGTTTTCCACGAGCATCACCGCCATCCGGGTCGCCGCGATAACCACCCAGATGATCAGGGCAAAACGGAACAGTGGCGGCAGAGGCTGGGCCAGCAGCCAGAACAGGACCAGCGCAACAAAACTTGACGCAGCCAGCGGATGACGCAGAATGAACTGCCAGTCCTCAGCGTCATCAAAACGGTTACGATAGTAATGAAGGATTCCCCAGCAGGCCAGCAGCAGAATCAGGGCAAGAGTGACCAACAGACCTTTTTCGTTAAAATAGTCGAGGTCGATCTTCCAGGCCGCCCGCACTCCATTTTGTATCTGAGTCAGGAGGTTACCGTCAAACTGAGCGTAGAACGCAGCAGAAAAGAAAGAGCTGGTGTTTTTGCGGAAGGTGGCCTGACGCAGCTTTTCAAGTTCCTGGTTAAGGCGATCGCTCGCCGCGTAGAGGCCGGCCAGAGGGGCGGCAACCTGATCCTGAAAGGCCAGCAGTTCTGTGGTTGTCGTCTGCAACTGCTTATCCAGGCGACTGAGCTGTTGATTGACCTGGGTCAGAGTCTGCGCCGGAATGCTCAGCTGCTGCTTCGCCAGGGCTGCCGACCAGTCGCTCCAGAAAGCTTTGTAATCACTCCACTGGCTGCGCATCCGTACCGTATCTTCCAGCCGGCTTGAGAGTTTCTGCTGCAGGGCAGCAAACTGCTGGCGTAACTGGCTGTAAAGGGAGATGTACTGGGTCAGCCGATCAACATACCAGGTCTCGGGATTCCCCAGCTCGGCCACCTCGGACTGCAATTCATTCAACTGAGCATTCAGACTGGAAAAATCTCCGGCCAACTTTGTCGTATCCGTGTAACCGGCCAACAGCTCCGTCGATTTGGCGACAAAGTCAGCCAGTGCGGCACTGCGCATCCCCAGCTCACTGAAACCTGGTAGCGCTGCCGGGGTGGCAACTTCAGTCGGTGCCGGGCTTCCACTGTCGACAGGCTCAGCCGCCAGCCCGGTACAGGGGGGGAGCAACAGGAGAAGAAAAAAGATAACGGAAACAGTTCTCAAAACCATTTTTTCCTCTTGAAATACCAGAGCATAACAACAAGACAGAGGAGCATCAGTCCCCAGGCCATCGGATAACCGTAGCGCCAGTGTAGTTCGGGCATATTATCGAAGTTCATGCCGTAGATTCCGGCGATGAAGGTCAGCGGAATGAAGATCGAGGCCATGATCGTCAGCACCTGCATCACCTCGTTCATGCGCTGACTGACACTCGACATGTAAAGGTCGATCAATCCGGAAGCCGTGTCGCGGAAGTTTTCGACAGTGTCCATGACCTGCAGACCATGATCATAGAGATCACGCAGATAGATACTGGTTCCTTCATCAAGCAGTTCCGACTCGCTGTGCACCATGTTGCCAATCAGCTCACGCAGCGGCCAGACGGTTTTGCGCAGCAGGATCAGCTGCCCTTTGAGCTGGTGGACCTTCTGCAGCAGATCCTGGGTCGGCCGGTTGATCAGCTCTGTCTCCAGGTTGTCGAGACTGTCGCCGATCTTCTCCAGCACATGAAAATAGCTGTCAACGATACTGTCGACCAGGGCATAGGCGAGATAGTCCGGTCCACGCTGGCGAATCCGGCCGCTCTTGCGCTCCAGTCGTTCACGGACACTGTCAAAGACATCGCCGCTGTGTTCCTGGAAGGTGATGACATTGTTGGAAGTCAGCACCAGACTGAACTGCTCGACCTCCAACTGACAGGTCTCCGAATTAAAATCGAGCATCTTCATGATGATCAGAGCCGACTCGTCGAACTCCTCAAACTTGGGGGGATGCCCGGTATTCAGGATATCCTCGAGCATCAGCGGGTGCAGGTTGAAGGCGTCGCCGAAGGAGTCGATCAGTGAAATATCATGGATACCATCCAGGTTGATCCAACTGACCGTGTCACTATCTCGCAGCAGCCGGCAATCATCGAGACTGACATCGGGACGCACCTCGAAATAACTGTCGGAGTAGTCGATGTAGGTGATGATCGGCCGCTCCATCTTCTGACGGCCGACATGGACCAGGGTTCCGGGGGGCAGACCGATCTGCTTGGCCGGTGCCCTGAACAGGGAGGTGACCGTCCGAAACGCGCTGTTGAGTGGATCCATCATCATTTGTGGCTCCTTGCGGGTTGCCATCCGGAAATCCGGAGGGCAACGAGTTAGTTTTCAGCTGAAAACTTAGCGTTCGAGCGAGAAGTCTTCCTCTGTCAGACTCGACTGGAAGGCCTCAAGCACTTCCTCGGCCTCGTCATGATCCGGCACCTTGGCCAGATGAATCAGCGCATCCCCCTCATGGGCCAACGGCAGGTTCTGCTGGCCGATGACAATACCGCTGAACGGAGCGATCAGCTCATCATAGTCATCCCCGAGCGGATCGCTCAGCAGCCCCAGGACAGCACCTTTTTTTACCATATCACCAAGTTGAGCGCGGCGCGAAAAGATTCCACTCATCCCGGCCCGGACCCAGCTGGTCTGGTCGGTCACCACCGGCTCACGCAATTTCTGCCTGCTGCGGTTGGTCGGCAGCATGCCGACATGGCGCATGATGTTGACCACGCCGCGCAGACCGGTGCGAATCGCCTGTTCGTTGAAATAGAGGGCCTCTCCAGCCTCATAGACCATGACCGGCTTGCCCATCCCGGCAATCGCCTCGCGCAGTGAGCCTTCACGCAGTTCTGATGGGACAACCACCGGCGCACCAAAGATCTTCGCCAGTTCCAGGGTCTCAGGGTCATCCATACTGATACGGATCTGCGGCAGGTTGCTGCGGAAGTTCGAGCCGGTATGCAGATCGATCGCATAGTCGCAACGCACGGCGATATCGTTGAAGATCAGGTGAGCCAGGCGCGCTGCCTGCGAGCCCTTGGCCGAGCCGGGGAAGGAGCGGTTCAGGTCACGCCGGTCGGGCAGATAACGGGCATGGAGGATAAAGCCAAAGGGATTAGCCACCGGCAGGGCCAGCAGCGTCCCGCGCAAACCGCTCAAAGCTTTGCCCCCGAGCAGGCGACGGATTACCTCGACCCCGTTGATCTCATCGCCGTGTACGGCAGCGCTGACAAACAGCACCGGGCCGGCAGACCTGCCATTGATCACCTGCACCGGCAAGGTGATTTCATCGTGGGAATAGAGCCGTGACATCGGCAGATTGACGGTTCTGCGCTCGCCCGGCTGAATCTCAAAGCCGGCGAAGGAAAACGGCGCGTTCTTTTTCACCCCTGCCCCCGCGTTCTGGTCTTGCCCGGCCTGGCGTTCTTTTCGATAAACTGGATGATCATACCGGCAACGTCCTTCTCAGTCGCCTCCTCGATCCCTTCCAGTCCGGGCGAAGAATTGACCTCCATGACTACCGGACCATGGTTCGAACGCAGCAAGTCGACACCGGCGACATTCAAGCCCATGATCTTGGCGGCGCGAACCGCCGTAGAGCGCTCTTCAGGGGTCAGGCGCGCCACGCTCGAGGTCCCTCCGCGGTGCAGGTTGGAGCGGAACTCGCCTTCCTTGGCCTGGCGTTTCATCGCGGCCACAACCTTGTCACCGACAACAAAACAGCGCAGGTCGGCCCCATGGGCCTCCTTGATGAACTCCTGAACCAGGATATTTTCCCGCAGTCCTCGAAACGCCTCGATAACACTCTCAGCGGCCTTGTCGGTCTCGGCCAGAACCACTCCGATCCCCTGTGTCCCTTCCAGCAGCTTGATCACCAGCGGCGCTCCGCCGACATGATCGATCAGGTCGCCGGTATACTGGGTGGAATGGGCAAACCCGGTGACCGGCAGACCGATCCCCTTGCGGGCCAACAACTGCAGACTGCGCAGCTTATCGCGGGAACGACTGATTGCGACCGACTCGTTGACGCTATAGACCCCCATCATTTCGAACTGACGGACAACAGCTGTCCCGTAGAAGGTGATCGAAGCCCCGATCCGAGGGATGATGGCATCAAAACCGGTCAATTCCTCACCCCGATAGTGAATCGTCGGCCGTTGGCTGGCGATGGTCATATAACAGCGCAACGGATCGATGACCCGGATATCGTGCCCCTGCTCTTTCCCGGCTTCAACGAAACGGCGGGTCGAATAGAGATCTGGGTTACGGGACAGTACGGCAATTTTCATAACAACTTACTCCATCATTTCTCGAAGAGGCCCGTCTCCGCGCAGCAGATAGGAGCCATCAGGAACGACCAGCATCCCCTTCAGGGCTGAACGTCCGAGCAGCATGCGAAACTTCATCGTATCGCGGTTGGTCAGAGTCATCTCAATTGTTCGGCACGCCTCACCGAGACAGACCGTTGTTTCGATAACATAGCGCATCTCCCGATGACCACCCGAATCGGTGACTTCACGGACATCCTTGACCTGCGCCTGACAGACCAGTTCAATATCGGTACGATTCTGAAGTGGATGAATACCGAAACGCACCATCTGCCGACCACCCTCTTTGTAGGGTTCAACAAAATAGGCATGCAGGCAGGAAGTTCTGGCTCCGGTATCGATCTTCGCCTTGATCCGCCCGATGCCCAGATCAGGAAGGGCCAGCCATTCGCGCCAGCCGACAGTTATCTTTTCCATCAAAGCCACCTTTATTTCGGAATAACAGAACCCGCGCCTGCGGTGTCTCGAAAAAAGCAGCGGATCATAGCCGAATCGATTATATATTTCACTGCTTATTTAACCAGCGACTGCAAATAATCGATCAGCAGCCGGACCCCGTAGCCGGTTCCCCCCTTCGGCCGACCAGGCTTGGCCGCAGAGGCCCAGGAAACACCGGCAATATCCAGATGCACCCAGGGAATCTCGCCGGCGAACTCTTTGAGAAAAGCAGCCGCGGTCAGGGCGCCGCCAAGCCGGCCGCCGGTGTTCTTGAGATCGGCGAAATCGCTCTTGATCTGCTCCGTGAATTCATCCCACAACGGCAGCTGCCAGACCTTCTCATCGGTCTTCTGGCCGCAGCGCACCAGAGTCTGGGCCAGTTCGTCGTTGTTACTCATGGCCCCTGCGCCATACTCGCCAAGGGCGACGATACAGGCTCCGGTCAGAGTGGCCAGATCGATCATCGACTGCGGCTCATAGCGGGCGACATAGGTCATGGCATCGGCCAGAATCAGGCGACCTTCGGCGTCGGTATTGAGCACCTCGATGGTTTTACCGGCCAGCGAAGTGACGATGTCACCGGGGCGGTAGGAAGTCCCCGACGGCATGTTCTCGACTGTCGGCACGATACCGATCAGGTTGACCGGCAGCTTCATCCGCGCCGCAGCGTCGATGGTTCCGAGCACCGCGGCAGCACCAGCCATATCCATCTTCATCTCATCCATAGCGGCCCCCGGCTTGAGCGAGATCCCGCCGCTGTCAAAGACCACCCCCTTGCCGACCAGGGCATGCGGCTTGGCGTCTGCAGCGCCCCCCTTGTATTCGACAATGATCAGGAAGGGATCGCGCTCACTCCCCTGGGCAACGGCAAGCAGCGCATTGAAGCCCTGCTTCTTCAGCTCTTCAACCTCGATCAGCCTGACGTTGACATTCTCCAGTTCGCCTAAAGACAGCGCCTGCCGGGCAAGAAATTCCGGCGACTTGACGTTCCCCGGGGTATTGACCAGATCACGGGCCAGACAGACCCCGGAACAGATCGCCAGGGCCGCATAGATGGCCGACTGAGCCTCCCCCTTGCAGTCACCATCGACCAGCAGCAGCTCCATCCACTCCAGAGCAGAAGTCTTCTTGCGCGCTTCAGGCAGATAGGTATCATAGCTGTAGCCGGCCAGCAGGAAGCCTTCGATCAGCGCCTGCAGGTTCTCCTTCAGCTGCGCCTCGACGACCCGAAAGGTGGAAGTCGCCAGCTGGCAGCTGACAATCCTGCGCGCACCAAGGAAGGCGGCCGCCTCACTGCCGATCTGACGCACAACCGCCAGAGAAAACTTCTCCTGCTTGCCAAGGCCGATAAACAGAACACGATTGCAGCCGAAGGGGTGCGGGTTGTGGATCAGCAGGGTTTCCCCCTTGCTCCCCTTAAATTCACCGCTGCGGGTCGCCATGACAAAGCCGCCAGCCAGCATGCGATCAAGCTGCTGAAGTTCATCCGTTGCCAACTGATCCTCAAAAGCCCCGACAATCAGACAGTTACTTTTCTGTTTGGTCAATTCGCCATATTTGATCTGAAATTTCATCAGTCTTTCCTTTTCCCGGTTTGCAGCACACGAAAGGTCTATTTTACTAAAGATTCCGAAAATGTAGAGAGGTATTTTCAACCCGGCATGTCTGACCAGTGTACTTCATCTGCCAGGACATTTTCACCTCGATGATGAGGATATGATGAGATGACTATACGCCTGGAATTAAATCGGGATCAAAGTCCGCTCGCCTGATAGGAATCCTCAAATGCCTGCTGTCTGAGCTTGACCGCCAGCTGCTGGCGAATCCGGGTTGGAATCTCGACATGAATACAGAGAGCCTTCCGTTGCAAACTGCAGACCTGCTGGCGCTGCAGAGCATTGGCGCCGGCACTCGGCAACCAACGGATCTGTTCATGCTTGAGGATACTGCGCTCTTCCCCCTCCAGCATGCTGACAATCTCGTCCCGGGGATCAAAACTGCGTCCGCTCAGCTGCAGATCGCCCAGCAGGGCAAAATGACAGCAGAGATCCGGCTTGAGACAGAGCTGAACATAAATCTCCTGCGAAAGATCCTGGAGCAGCCTGAGTCCCTCGCTAAAGCGCGGATGGGGATGCAGGTGAAGCAGCGCTTCACGCTGCTCAACTGTACCAAGTTCATCAAGGGTCGGATACGGCGGAAGCCCCCCCATCCCGACCAGAACCCGCTTATCTTTGGCATAGGTACCGACGTAACCATGGATATCGACGATCAGCTCGGGCTGGGAAGATTCGAGGAGATCAATATAATCGCAGACCCCTCGCTCATGCTTGTAACAGTTGGGATGACCACGTTCGTCGATATAGGGGTAGATAATATCGATATTGCTCGGATTGAGCGGCACTCCCCATTCTTTGAGTCGCTCCAGATTCGCATCGACCAGAGGTTCGCGCCCGGAGAAGCCGAGGTTCACCAATACGGCACGGGCCTTGCCGTAGCGCAGATAATAGAGAGCGACATCCAGGGTATGAGGATCATAAGGACCATGACTGACGGTCAGAATCGGCAATGCCGGATCGGCGGCAGCCCGGTTCAACAGCAGGACCCCACCGCCGCTGTCCGGCAAGAACCTCGCCTTAAAGGCAGGCAGGGCATGAGAACAGTCTCTCCAGCCGCTGTCAACCAGAGGTACTTCGCGACAGAAACGTTTCAGCACCTTCTCCCGCCAGGTCGGGATAAAACGGATGCAGCGCCCGGCAGAACGGTAATAAACATGATAACGCGGGCCGTCCATATAGACGCGAATCCCCTGCTCCTTGAGCAGGTTACAGTTGTAGATGTTCTGAGATGTTTCCAGCAAGCTGTCGGTCAGGTCGAGGCAGGAAGCAAAAAAATCATCACCGGGGTCCTTCACCAGTTCGACATGCTTGAGTTCCTCATAGTTTTCACCGGCAACCTCAACCTCAAGACGGTTCAAGTGCCGGGTAAAAGGAGATTTTTCATCAACCCTGAACTTGTTGACGAACAACGGTGATATAGGAACCGAAGGTTTTCTGCTTTGAATCATGGCCTCTCCTGCAAAACACATGTACAGGATAAGCTTACGGCCTTTTTCAAAACAACCCGAGGAGGGATTTTTTCAAGCAATAATCCCAATCGCCCCACGCAACTCGAGGAGCGTATTCCTTCGCGCTCTTCGCGGCTTCGCGTGAGGCAGGAATTTTAGCTTTTCAGCAAATCACCGAGTGCAGACACAACACGTTCAACCCCTTCGTCAAAAGGATCAAGGTCAATCTCAATCCGTTTTTCCGGCAGGGTGTGCATATAGAGAGGATCGTAATAGCGGACCATCAGTTCGCGGGTCAGGGTTTCCCATTCACCGCTGTCCAGCAGCCCACAGAATTCCTCGATGGTCTTCCCCCCCAGCCGCTCTTTGAGGGCCAGTAGAGGGCGACGGAATTTTTCGCGCAGCTGGTCACGGGCCGGGTACTCTTCCAGGATCACCCGGGTCCGGGTTTCCAGCGATGCGTTCAGCCACAGGCTGGTCTGGATCTGCATGGCCCGGTGAAAGGTTTTCGGCACGACGACACGGCCGATATGCAGGCTTTCACCTTCGGTCAGCAGGTAGTCGGAATCGGCCAGCAGCTCGAGACGCGCCCAGAGCAGCGCCTCGAACTGCTTCTGCGACGGCTGCGGCTCGAGACCAAGATTGCCGAAGGCGCTGCCACGATGATTGGCCATCCCCTCCAGATCGACAACCGGATAGTTTCTCTCATCCAGCACGGACAGGACGCGGGTCTTGCCAACCCCGGTCAACCCACGTAGCACATAGATCGGCGGCCACTGTTCTTTTTCAAAGTAGTTGACGACCATGGTGCGAAAGCCCTTGTGTCCGCCTTCCAGCTGACGGGCAGGAATTCCGGCCAGGTTGAGAAAAGAGCAGATGGCGTAGGAACGCATTCCGCCGCGCCAGCAGAAGACAATCACCGGCTGCCTGCGCTCGCCTTGGGCTTCCTCAACGGCGGCTATGATCTGCGGAATCTTGGGAGAGACCAGCTCGACCCCGAGCCTGCGCGCCGCTTTATTGCCCTGCTGCTTATAGACGGTACCGACCAGGGCTCGCTCTTCATTGGAAAAAATCGGCACGTTGATCGCGCCGGGAATGGTCGTCTCGGCAAACTCGGCCGGAGTACGGACATCAACCAGCAAGGTTCCCTTGCGCCGTTCAAGAAGAGCTTTTTCTAAAGAGATCGGTCCCTGCATTTTTCAATAACGCCTTAACTTTGAATTGATTTAACCAATATGAGTTGCACAGGTTCTACACCAATGACCGGTTCAGAACAAGGGTTCTTCAAAAAAGAAGGAAAAGGGGTTGACGAGTCGCCTTCAAATTGTTAGTGTCCCCTCCACTGACGCGGGATGGAGCAGCTTGGTAGCTCGTCGGGCTCATAACCCGAAGGTCGGAGGTTCAAATCCTTCTCCCGCAACCAAACAAATTCAGGGACTTGCATAACATGCAGGTCCCTTTTTATTTGCCCGTGTACCCCATATTGTACCCCGGGACCTGCCAATCTTAAATGGAGGACACATTGGCAAGTCTCAAGAAACGTGGCAAAACCTATTACGCTCAATACTATGTTGCAGGCAAACAAAAACGCGTCTGCCTCAATACCGAAGTTCTGCAAATCGCCAAAGAAAAGCTGCGCCAGATCGAATCATCATTGATGCGCGGTACACAGCTCCCGCTGCCAACCAAAACAACTATCAGCGAAGTTGTTTCTGCCTACATCGACTACCTCTATACAGTCAAGACACCCAGAAACGTCCAGAGGGACATGTATTACCTCAGAGAAACCTTTGGCCCCGTCTGCCCTGCCCTGGAACTGAAAAATGAAAAGTGTTGATCAGCATGCAAAAATGACCCACTTACGGGGATAATCGGCGTCCAAAATTGACCCACCTCAGCATTGTCCTCCAAGCTCTCTGAAATTTCAGAGAGAGGAGCTTTTTGCAGGAGATGCTGACCGTGGAAACCATTGCTAAAATCCGACGTGCCTACCACCGGGACAAGAAGCCGTTAAGGCAGATCGCCCGGGAGATGAACCTGTCCCGCAATACCGTTCGTAAGATCATCCGTTCCGAGAAGACAGAGCAGTACTACGA
This sequence comes from Geopsychrobacteraceae bacterium, assembly GCA_963677215.1. GTDB lineage: Bacteria > Desulfobacterota > Desulfuromonadia > Desulfuromonadales > Geopsychrobacteraceae. The sequence goes on along the minus strand of OY781919.1, from coordinate 2,192,988 downwards.
ACGCAAAACCCAGCCGCGCCCGAAGCTGGAGCCGTTTAAAGATCAGCTGATCGCCGCCCTGAAAGAGGATCAGGAGAAGCCGACGAAGCAGCGACGTACGGCTTTGCTGCTGTTCGAGATGTTGCAGCACGCTGGCTTTGAGGGCGGATATGACACGGTGCGGCGATTCGTCAAGTCTTGGCGCGATGAGGGCTCTCAGGCTAAAGCCTACATTCCACTGGCTTTTGCTCCGGGCGAAGCGTTTCAGTTCGACTGGGGCTATGAGCAGATCGAGCTGGGAGGAGCGAACGTCAAGATCAAGGTGGCCCACTTCCGTCTTTGCCATAGCCGTGCGCCCTTTTGCGTGGCCTATATGCGCGAGACCCTGGAGATGATTCTTGATGCCCATGTCCAGGCGTTCTCGTTCTATGGCGGCGTCTGCCGCAAGGGAATCTACGACAATCTGAAGACGGTGGTCAGCAAAGTGCTGGTCGGCAAAAATCGGATCTTCAATCGCCGTTTTCAGACTCTGGCATCCCACTACCTGTTCGAGCCGGTCGCTTGCACGCCCGCCGCAGGCTGGGAGAAGGGACAGGTTGAACGACAGGTCGGAGTTGTCCGTCAGCGCCTGTTCGGCAAGCGGCGCAAGTTTGCCGATCTGGAGGAATTGAACCAGTGGCTACGGGATGAGTGCAGGATGTTGGCGGCGACGACAAGACATCCCGATGATCCGGAACGGACAGTGGCCGAGGTCGCCGAGCAGGAACGCGAATCGCTGGTTCATACTCCGGTCTCCTTCGATGCTCATCGGGAGAGCACGGCCAGAGTTGCACCGACCTCACTGGTCACCTTCGACCGCAACCGCTACAGCGTTGAAGCCTTCTACGTCGGCAAGATCGTTACAGTGCGCGCCTATGTCGACCGAATCTCATTCCTTTACGACGGAAAGCTGATCGGCCTGCATAGCAGACAGTACGGCCGTGATAAGACAATCTACATCCCCTGGCACTATCTCGATATCCTCAAGCAGAAGCCGGGTGCGCTGCGCAACGGAGCACCGTTTCGCAACTGGGACCTGCCGCAATCCCTGCAGAAGGCACAGGAACGCCTGGGACGCATCGATGATGGAGACCGGCAATTCGTCGGCATCCTTGCGGCTATCCCGCGTTATGGGATTAATGCCGTCGAGCAAGCCTGCAAGGAAGCTCTGCTGGCCAGAACCATTAGCCGTGACCTGGTGCTGAATATCCTGTCACGAGTAGAGGACCCGCAGACTGAGACAAGTAGCCTGGCGCCGGCTCATCTGCCGCAATTGAACCTGTCCCCGACCGCTGACTGCGAACGCTACAACCGCCTTCTCTCAGGAGGTCGCCGTGCTTCGTGACCAACTGCTGACGTCCTTGAAAGAGCTCAAACTGCACGGCATGCGCAGCGTCCTTGATGAGGTGCTGGTCAACGGCACCCGGCAGAAGAGCATTCCAGAGAGAATCCTTCTGGAGCTGCTTCAGGCGGAACAGGCTGAACGCAAGATGCGCAGTATCCGCTATCGAATGGTGCAGGCAAAGTTCCCTGTCGCCAAGGATCTGGATCAATTCGACTTCAACATTTCTCCGGTCAATGAAACTCAGGTCAGAACTTTGTACGAAGGACAGTTCCTGGAGGATCAGTGTAACGTCATTCTCGTTGGCGGGACTGGAACAGGCAAAACCCATCTGGCGATAGCCATCGCCAGGAAGATCGTTCGTAGCGGCAAGCGCTGCCGCTACTTCAACCTGGTTGATCTGGTCAATCAACTGGAGCAGGAGAAGCTGAGCGGCCAAGGCGGAAAGCTCGCTACCAGTCTGGCAAGGCTCGATCTGGTCGTTCTCGACGAGCTCGGCTACCTGCCGTTCTCTAAGAGCGGCGGCCAACTGCTGTTTCACCTGATCTCAAAGCTCTACGAGCAGACCTCTCTGCTGATCACAACCAACCTGACCTTCGGTGAATGGCCACAGATCTTCGGCGACGGCAAGATGACAACAGCACTGCTCGACCGGGTAACACACCACTGTGAGATTATCGAAACGGGGAATGATAGCTGGAGAATCAGAACCAGGAATAACGACCAGAATTAACCCGCTGGGGTGGGTCAAAATTGGACGCCGATGGTGGGTCAATTTTCAATGCTGATTGACATAGAGGATCTTGCAGCACGCGGACAGCACATCCCTACTACTTAAATTCGCTTCAAGAAATTCTTGAAAATATGGGTTTCCAGCATCAGATTGTTAATCCACTATCGACTAAGTCAAAGGGGCAAGTTGTTTCAGGCTGTTTAAACCAAAACTTAGTGTCAACCCTTTCTGCGCAAAGTGCATCATGTGCGAAGCGTGGACATAAAAGGTGGTGGATTAGGAGAAATGCACTAGGCTGTGGAAGATGCATGCCTTGCATTTACAGAAGGGCCGCCCTGAATACAGTGGGCCTTGACGTTGAAGAATATGGTTTTGACATTTGTCGGGGTGAAGTCGATCCTCGGGACAGCGGAGACGGATCCATGGACTTTCGTGCTTGCCTAACCTTCTTAAATAGGCGATTTGGCCTAGAACAAATCGCCGAGATGCTTTTAAGGAATGGTCCAGCGTGCATTGGAAATTTAAGAGACAACGCTCTTATCATTGCGACAGCAATGGATGAAATTCGGAATCTAATTCAGCAAAAAGGCACACCTCAAGTCAAGCAGTGGGCAGGACTGAGGGATTAAATGATAGATGTCCATTGTCACATTGACCAATATCGGGACCCACTTTCTATAGTGAAAGAATCGGAAAATAAGGGAATCATAACGGTGTGCCAAACAAACCTACCAAGCCATTTTCAGATTGGCATGAGGCATTTGGTCGGTTTCAAAAAGACTCGTTTGGCGTTGGGACTTCACCCTCTCTTAGCCAGCAAGAGTTCGGCTGAGATTCGGTTGTTCGAAAATTACATCGGAATGACTTCTTATATAGGAGAGATCGGGCTCGATTTTTCAAGGGAAGGCAAATCCACCAAAGGATGCCAACTGGATATTTTTAAAAAAATTCTTCAACTAATAAATGATAGGCCACGATTTATATCTGTCCATTCAAGATCTGCAGAGGCTGAAGTTTTACATTTATTGTCCGATAACAAAATAAAAACATCCGTATTCCACTGGTATACGGGCCCAATAGATTTGATATCTGACATTGTAAAAAAAGGGCATTATTTTTCTGTAAACCACCAAATGATAAAGACAAACACTGGAAGAAAAATTTTAGAAAATATACCCCCCGATAAGTTATTAACTGAAACTGATGGCCCTCATATAAAAATCGGTCAAAGGCCTGCAGTCCCTGCGGATATAGCCCTCTTGGAGAAGTATATTTCCTCTATGTGGGGAATTTCTAGTGAGGAGGCAAGCAACAAAATTAAGGCTAATTTTTTCAATATTATAAATTTGCTAAAAACTTCATAGTCAATCCCGATACTCATTTTTTCCATTTCAGAAAAGAAAAATGTTATCGGCCAAACTTGGACACCCTGTACCCTACCCTGTACCCTTCTACCTTGACAACATGAGCAGCATGGGCTAATAGATACATCTCTTGCTCGGCAAAAAAACCAGACATGATGGCAAGTTACTGTTTTCTTGGTATTTTTCGAGGTTATAGTTTTTCGCTCATAACCCGAAGGTCGGAGGTTCAAATCCTTCTCCCGCAACCAAAACAATTCAAAGGCTTTGCAGTTTGACTGCGAAGCCTTTTTTGTTTTCACTTTGGTACAGAAAACTCGTCAGCTTTACTTTCTGATGTTCTTCCAAGGTTTCAGAGTCGAGACGACAAAGGCGATCAGGAGAAGAAGTCCATTGATCCATCCCGCCCAAAGAGCGATATTCCACTTCGACAAAAACAGCTCATTGCTCAGAGCAACCAGCCTCAGTTCGCTTGAGAGCCCGACGATCTTATCCGTCATTGGCCCAAGATAGAAGGTTCCGATCAGAATCAGAGCAACAGTTAAGATCCATTTGTAGACCAGCCAGCCATGTTTGAAAAAACCCCACTTTGTCAATAATGAGTAGGTCAATCCGGTCAGCAAGGTCCCGATGGCAGCCGGGGTGAGGATTTTAAAATCGATAAAGTGATAAATTCTGGTGAGCATGTAAAACTGGTCACCATTATCAAGCCCGTTGACCAGGGCTGTCAGCGAGGTCATGGTCACAACCGACGCAAACCACAGGCTGGCAAAGAGCAGATGGAAAATCTTCAGTACCTTTTGCTGATTGACCGACAGAGTCATATTATTCCCCTTTTGACATCATATTCTTATGCTATTTTACCCAAGCCGCTGATTCAGCTGTCTCAGAAGCGAAAGAGCTGTTTCCAGCTGTTGAACTTCGATATTCTCAGCAACACGATTCACCCAGTCTGCCTGGCGCATCCCGACCTCTGCCATCACTTTTTCGCCAAGGGCTGTGAGCCTGTAAAGTTTTGCCCGTCGATGGGCCGGATTCTCTGACGTCTCCAGGAAGCCATCATCGACCAAACAATTGGCTATTCGCTGCACGCTCTGCCGGGCAAGCCCCATTCGCCGGGCAATTTCGGCAACCGGGCGAGCCCTTTCAGACAAAGCACCAAGCACCTGCCAGCGAGCACTGGTTAAATCAAGATCACCAACAAGCTGGTCACCGGCAGAAATCAGCGCCCCATTCAAACGAAAGGTTTCAATAATCAGCTCCGTCATTTTGGCACCAGCGGGTGTATGCGCCATAATTTCACCTCCAGATTGATAGCATACTCCCACATTGACAGCACACTGTCAATGTGATTGATCAGTGAAAAACTCGCCTGTACAGAAATGAATAAAGGAGCATGTCGATGGCGCGTACAGGGCTTCACATACGACTGCAAATTTTTGTACTTAAAAAAAGATCTCACCAACGATTGATGACAAACGAGTAAATTGACTATTATCTCCCTATGCACGATCACTTGAATAGCACGTCTAAAGGAGCAACGAATGACTGACGATAAAGAGAAAAGCCCGGCAGAAGAGCTGAAGGAAAAGCTTTTTTTCACCAAAAAATCGACCTGGAAAGAGGTTGGTGAAGCGGGTGAAAAAGAGATCATGGCGTTTGCCGAAGGCTATAAAACCTTTCTTGATGAGGGCAAAACCGAACGCGAAGCCGCTCTCTACATAGAAGCGGCCGCCAAAGCGGCCGGTTACGTACGCATCGAAGAGGCTAATCCCGAGGACAACAAGCTGCTCCTGGTGTTTGACAAGGTCAGCTGCGTACTGGCCGATATCGGTGACCGCAGCACCCTGGAGCAGGGGCTGCTGATGGTCGGCGCGCATATCGACGCGCCGCGCATCGACCTCAAGGGCTGCCCGCTCTACGAGGCCGAGAACATGGCCTACTTCAAAACCCACTACTACGGCGGTATCAAAAAATACCAGTGGGTCACCCGCCCGCTGGCGATGCATGGCGTGGTCATTCTGACTGACGGCACGGAAAAGACCATCGTCATCGGTGAGGACGACAACGATCCGGTCTTTACCATCAACGACCTGCTCCCCCACTTGGGCAAGGATCAGATGAGCAAGGACGCCAGTGTCTTCATCGAAGGGGAACAGCTCAACATCATGACAGGCTCGATCCCCTATGAGTACAACGATGACAAGGACCATGTAAAACTGGCGGTCATGAAACTGTTGTACGACAGCTACGGCATTACCGAAGGGGATTTCATCTCGGCCGAACTGCAGATGGTTCCGGCCGGAAAATCACGGGATGTCGGGCTTGACCGCAGCTTTGTCGGCGGCTATGGACAAGACGACCGGATCTGTTCCTACACGGCACTCAAAGCCCTGCTCGACGCCGATGGCTCGAAAACCAACCGTCTGGCGGTCTTCTTCGACAAGGAAGAGATCGGCTCCAAGGGCAATGCGGGCGCCGACTCGAATCTGATTGAACGGGCGGTCAGCGCCATCATGCAGCATGCCGGCAAGGGAGACTACCAGAGCGTCCTTGCCGCTCTTGCCTCCTCGAAATTTCTCTCGGCCGACGTCAATGCCGGTATCGACCCGGAATGGGCCAGCGTCAACGAAAAGCTCAATGCCGGGAAAATCGGCTACGGCGTCTGCCTGACCAAGTTCACCGGGGCGCGAGGCAAGTCAGGTTCCAATGAAGCCCACGCCGAGTTCACCGCTGCCGTCAGAGGTGCTTTTGAAAAAGGCGGTGTCCTCTATCAGAACGCCGAGCTGGGCAAGGTCGATCAGGGCGGCGGCGGCACCATCGCCATGTTCCTGGCTTTCTTCGGTATGGATGTCATCGACTGCGGCCCGGCCGTCCTGTCGATGCACGCCCCCTTTGAAATTGCCTCCAAGGGGGATCTGTACCACACCTATAAAGCCTATAAGGCGTTCTACGAATATCTTTAGTCAGGCAGGAATGAGTAAAATCAAAGCCGGTTTGAAACCCGGCTTTTTTCAAACAGCATGAAAAACAGACCGGCAAGAAAAAGTCTCGCCGGTCTGTTTTTTTTGTACTCTGCCTATTTCACAGGCCGACTCTACGCGTCATCAGAATTCGGATTCACAACTGGCAGCGTCACGACAACCTTCAGCCCATGATGATCATCGCCATCCTCCAGCTGAATCTGACCATGATGCTGCCGGACAATTTCGCGGACAATCGCCAGACCAAGCCCGCTGCCATTGCCATTTTGTCCGGCGTGCCGGTAGAAACGATCAAAGACCCTCTGCCGTTCGCTTACCGGTATCCCCGGCCCGTTGTCTGTGACAACAACCTGGCAAATAGACCCGTTACGGACCAGCTCAACGTCAATCCGCCCATTCTGATAGGAATGACGAATGGCGTTGTCGATCAGGTTGTTCAACAAAATACGCAAACTCTCCCCATCTCCGAAAATCTGGACAGATTCAGAACGGCTGATTCCCAGATCAATCCGGCGTACGAGGGCTGCCGGAGTCAGGTCGGAGACAGCCTGCCTGAGCAGTTCACTCAAATAGAGCTGGGCAAAAGGGCGCTCCCATTTGTCCGGCTCCATCCTGGCCAAGGTCAGAAGCTGCTCGACCAGATGGCTCGACCTGACTATTCCTGAGCGCAAGTGCGTGAACAGTTCCTGCCGCTCCTGGTCATCATGACACTTTTCCAGCAGCTGGGCCTGAAGATCGATCGCCGTCAGCGGGGTGCGCAGTTCATGAGCGGCATCCGCGGTAAATTTGCGCTGAACAGACATGGCCTTCTCCAACTGCACCAGCAGGCTGTTCAACGCCTTTGCCAAAGGCAGAATCTCATCAGGAAGCGCGGTCAAGGCAACCGGCGTCAAAGAATACGGGCTCTGTTTTTTCAGTGAATTGGCAATGCTGTTCAAAGGTGCCAGACTTTTGAGGACAGTAATCCACGCCAGCCCCCCCAGAAGAACAATCAGAATGATGATCGGAGCGGTCGCCAGCAGGGAAATATTCAGACTCACCTCCAATCGTTCCGCCAAGGGCTGACTGACCTGAACGAAAATTCCGTCACGCTGCAGACCGAAACTGCGCCACGTCATATTATCGCTGACATGTGTGCTGTAACCAGCGACAGTTCGCCCGGGATCACCTTCTTCGATGTTGATCAGCATGAGACGTTCATCATTACCGTTCCAGACCTGAATGATAAAATCGTCGTCATCTTCAAATACATTATTCAGATCTGGCGGAGGTGCGGGGATAGCATCAGCGTTTAGTGGAACACTGTAAGCCAGCTGCCTCAGGCGGTCATCGAATATGCCTTCAAGCTCGCTTCTCACATAGAGAAAGGTGATCGCACCGGTCAACGCGATCGAAAAAAGCTGACCGACAATCAACCAGAAAAGAAGTTTATTGCGAATGGAAGTCATGCTGTCTGCCCCAGGATATAACCAACACCACGAATAGTCTTTATCAGGTTGCGCGCTATTTTTTTGCGCAGGTTGTGGATATGGACCTCAACCGTGTTGCTTTCAATTTCATCCCCCCACCCGTACAGACCATCTTCCAGTTGACTGCGTGAAAAGACCGCGTTCGGATGCTCCATCAGCCTCTGCAAAATGCTGAACTCACGGTTGGAAAGCAGAACATTCTCACCGTACCACAAACATTCATGATTGCTGGGGTTCAGAACCAGCTGACCGTGTGTCAGCAGCATGTTTGCCTGACCATAGCGACGTCTTTGTACAGCACGAATTCTGGCAATCAACTCTTCCAGATCGAAGGGCTTGACCATGTAATCGTCAGCGCCTCTGTCAAGACCGGCTATTCGATCTGAAATCGCATCACGGGCAGTCAGGATGATAACCGAAGCATTCTCTCCTCCACTGCGCAACGAGTTCAATATCTCCAGCCCCGTACCATCCGGCAGACCGAGATCAAGAAGAATGACTTCATATGCAGCTGAGTCAAGGGCAAGCCTGGCTTCGACCACGCAGTGCACCCAGTCAACAGCCTGACCTTCGAGCTTAAGATATTTGACAATTGCCGATCCGATCAGCTCATCGTCTTCCACCAGCAGAATTCTCATGTCCAAAATCCTCAATAGGATAAAGATGTTCAGAGTCCCTGCGCCATCCACCATTTGTTCTATTTTCAGCTAAATATCAACTAATGCAACCACAGAGAACTGGAAGTGAAGATAACCATCCTTCCTTAAAAGGACCTTAAGACCACATTAACTGCTCAGCTACGGTTTCCCTGCCGCATCTAAGTTGCAGGCGGCATCTTCAGTCTTTCAGCGTTAAGCCATTCAGTAAACTGTCGGATAATGTCATCTGGGCTTCTCCCAGAAGTAAAGTCACGCCCTTACAAGCAACCTAAATACTTAAAAACAGCTACTTAGCCAAACATAAGATCCTGACACGAACCTAATCCACAGCTCATGCCTCAAAGCCAAATTTATAGATCAGCTTAAGGCTGAGTTAAGAATCTTGCGCTATACGAAAAATAGGAGAACTCCCCGTCAGAAACATATGTGCATCACCGCGACCCATAACGGAAATGAGTAGATTCTATGCGAATAATGCAGATATTACTATCTCAGTCTGAGGCTGGTGCTGAGACCTATTTTGAAAAGGTAGCTGCGGCATTTGCTGCCGATGCATCGATTGAACAGCGGCTTGTCATTGAAGCACTGCCTTCCCGCGAACGACGTCTGACCAGTGCGGGGGTAGATTTCAGGACCCTGCCGATGGATAAATTCGGCAAAACATTTCTCTATAACTGGCAATTGAAAAGAGCTGTCAAAAAGTACCAACCGGACCTGATTGTCACCTGGGTCAACAGGGCATCCCGAAAATGTCCCATGACAGATGCTGTGGTGGTTGGCCGTCTGGGTGGGTATTATGATGTCGACAATTATCGGAGATGTCACCATCTAATCGTCAATGCACCTGATCTGGTCAGGCATGTTACCGAAAACGGCTGGCCGAAAACTGACGTCAGTATGGTTTCCAATTTCGGGGAACTTCCGGCAGCTTTTGAAAATCCCGCCCCCTTGCCTGATATTCCGCGGCACCACAAGGTTCTTTTAACCCTTGGGCGTCTTCATCATAAAAAAGCTCAGGACGTTCTCATTCGGGCCCTCGCCAAGATCCCCGAAACAAGCCTGCTCATTGCCGGAACCGGAAATCTGGCTGATGACCTGAAAACTCTTGCTACCGAATCGGGAGTTGCTGACCGGGTTCACTTTCTCGGCTTGAGAAAGGACATTCGGGGGCTCTTCGCTCGGGCCGACCTCTGTGTTTTCCCTTCGAGGTTTGAACCTCTCGGAAATGTCATACTCGAGTCCTGGGCCACTAAAACTCCGGTTGTTGCCGCAGACAGCCAGGGGCCTGCCTGGCTCATTCAGGATGGCGAGAACGGCCTGCTATTTGAAGTTGATGACGTTGAACAATGTGCGTCCCAGGTCAATCGGTTGCTGCATAATTCCGAGCTACAACGCCGACTCATAACTAAAGGCTATGAAACGTTCAGCGAAAAATTCTCTATGGATGTCATCGTCAAGGAATATAAGGACCTGTTTGAAGAACTGCTGCTGAAAACACGTGCCGGTGAAATAACTGACAAACAGCTCTGCCAGTTAAACCCTGTACTGGCAACGACAACAACATCTCAGATTATTGACGACTAACCGACAATCGCTTCCCCCTCCAGGTTCCGGCTCAAACCATCCTTTGAGCCGGAACCACCCGATCAGCTAGCGCAGACAAAGCAACGGACAAACAACGCCACAGCCCCCCGAACAAATCCAGCTACGACAGTCCTCCCTCAAGATCCTCCTCTCGAACTTGACTCACCGTCAATAAAGCACTAACTTTCCGGCCAACCATTGATTGGCCTGACCAATCCCCACAAGGAGGTTATCGTGGCTAGCAACGAAAACCTGGACACCTTTGTCGCCTTGGCGACCAAAATAGGAGCGACGGTCGTTCCGCTGACATCGACCAGCGACGCCGCTCAATATATCGCTGACAAGGCCGTGGGCAGCTGCATGCTTCCGGAATCGGCCGCCTTGCAGCGCTGCGGTCTTAAAGAGATGCTGGAAAACCGTGGCTGTACCCTGGTGACCAGTCATTTCCGCGAATTTGCCACCAACACCCCGGCGAGCGTGACCAGCGCCAACTTTGCCATCGCCGACTCCGGCACCCTGGTGCTCGAGAGCACCGCCGACGCTATCCGCCTGGCAACCACCCTGCCCGAACAGCACTTCGTCCTCTTCGATCCGGCCAAGATCTTCCCGGACGCCATCACCGCAAGCCCGGCGCTGAGCCTGCTGCACCAGCAGCAACCGGCCAACTTTGTTGCCTATATCAGCGGCCCGAGCCGCACCGCCGACATCGAACGGGTGCTGACTATCGGCGTTCACGGCCCGCAAGAGCTGCATATCCTGTTGGTTGAGGGGCTCTCCAGCAATCCACTGGAAGCCTGAAAACCAACGGAGCTGAGACGGTCATGAAACAACGCACCAAAGAGTTTAAAAAGAGTATCGATCAGGCCCTGGGCGATCAGCGCCTGCAGAACGCCCTGCATAATTTCGGCGATGCCTACGTGGTCTCGCGCGCTAACGCCTTTGCCGGTTACGACTTTGAAGCAATGCGCCAGGAGATCGGCGCGATGAAGACGGCGGTACGCGAAAATCGCCAGGAGCTGCTTCAGCAGTTCATCAGCCAGGCCGAAGCCGCCGGCAGTAAGGTCTATCTGGCCAAGGATGCCGCCGACGCTAACAACTACATCTGCCAGCTCGCCCACAAACACCAGGCGACCAAGGTGGTCAAAAGCAAGAGCATGGTCAGCGAGGAGACGCACCTCAACAAAGCACTAAAAAAGGCCGGCATCAGCCCGCTGGAGACCGACTTGGGGGAATGGATTCTGCAGCTGGCCGACCACCGACCCAGCCACATGGTCATGCCGGCGATCCACATGTTCCGCGACCAGATCGCCGCGCTGTTTGCCAAGGCCAGCGGCGAGCCGCTGACCGACGATATCAACGAGCTGGTGCGCATCGCCCGCCGACAGCTCCGCCAGGGCTATTTCGAAGCGGGGATCGGCATCACCGGAGCCAATGCGCTGATCGCCGAAACCGGCGGTATCGTACTGGTCACCAACGAAGGAAACGCCCGGCTGGTCAGCACCATTCCACCAGTTCATGTGGTCTTGAGTGGTATCGAGAAGATCGTCCCGACCCTCGAAGATGCTGCCAAGGTGGTCCGCATTCTGCCGAAGAACGCTACGGGGCAGCCACTGAACTCCTACGTCACCTGGATCCGTGGCGCGGTACCGGGTGCCGACGGCACGCCGAAGGAACAGCATATCGTCCTGATCGACAACGGCCGCAACCGGCTGTTTGAAGACAAGGACTGCCGTGACGCTCTCAACTGTATCCGCTGCGGAGCCTGTGCCAATGTCTGCCCGGTCTACCAGAGTGTCGGCGGGCATGCCTTCGGCAGCATCTATATCAGCGCCATCGGCGCCATCCTGACCGCCTTCTACGAAGGACTCGACAAAGCAGCCGAGCTGATCAAAGCCTGTATCGGCTGCCGCTCGTGCAGCGCCGTCTGCCCGAGCAACATCGACCTGGAAGGGATCATTCTCCACCTGCGCAGCAAGATCGCCGAAAAAGAAGGGGTCGGGGCCATCAAGGACCTGGCTTTCCGCAAGCTGATGCGCAACCGCAGGCTGTTCCACAGCATAGTGCGCAGCGCCAGTCTGTTGCAGAAGCCGTTTGTCGGTGAAACAGGAACCATCCGCCACCTGCCGCTGTTCTTCTCCAACCAGACCGACTGGCGCTCCCTGCCGGCCATCGCCGAAAAGCCGCTGCGCGACCTGATTCCCAAACAACAGCAGATCAGTGCAAACCGCGGCAAAGTCACCCTGTTTGCCGGCTGCGGTGCCGAGTTCGTCCATCCGGAACTGGGAACCTCCCTGGTCAAGGTGCTAAATCACTTAGGCGTTGAGGTGATGTTTCCTGAAGGACAGAACTGCTGTGGTATCCCGGCCCTCTATTCCGGCGACAAGGAGACCATGCGCGACTTGGCAAAACAGAATCTCGACTGCCTGCTCGACGGCAATCCGGACTATGTCGTCACCATCTGCCCGACCTGTACCATGGCGCTGCGCAAGGAGTTTGGCGAAGTGCTTAAAGGGGATCAGAACTATACAGCGCTGGTCGAACAGCTGGCCGCCAAGGTCATCGATGTCTCCGCCTACATCTATGATGTCCTCGGCGCTGCAGATGAGTTCGAGGGTGCCGGTCTCTCCGGCAGCCTGACCTACCATGACTCCTGCCACCTCAAACGCGGCTCCGGAGTGTCCGACCAGCCCCGCACCCTGCTTAAGGCTACCGGCAAGGAGCTGATCGAGATGGCTCACCCGGACCGCTGCTGCGGCTTCGGCGGCTCCTATTCGTTCCTCAGCCATCCGCCGGTCTCACGCAAGCTGACCGGACGTAAAACCGACGAGATCGCAGCAACCGGAGCAAAGACCGTGGCCATGGATTGCCCCGGCTGCAAGATAATGCTCAAGGGCGCCCTGGAAAAGTGCGCGAGCGGCATCACCGCCAAACACACGATCGAGATTCTCGCCGAAGCCATCGATCGCCGGTGACGACAGAAGGACCGTAATACGCCTGACATAAACCCACCAACTTCAAAATATCAGTCCCGTGAACTTCACCCTGCGAAGTTTACGGGACGGTTCTGATCCTTCATCAAGCCTCAGGTACAACATCCAGCATTGCCTCAGCCAAAAAGTTTGCTAGTATTTGAGCACAGTTGCCGGACTCCGATCTAAAAGCTATTTCGAATGAATGACGCTACAGTTCAACAAGGAGGCTCACATCATGACGCAAAAACCTCGTATCGGTTTTATCGGTCTTGGCCTGATGGGTTCAGCGATGGTGCAAAGGTTGCTCAAACTGAACTATCCGCTGACCGTGATCGCTCATAAGAATCGTGTCCCCATCGATGCCGCGCTTGCGGCCGGAGCTGAAGAAGCCGCAACCCCGGCCGAACTGGCCCGTAAAAGCGACATCATCATGCTCTGTGTCGATACCAGTGCGGCGGTAGAAAGTGTCATGCGCGGGGAGACAGGAGTCTTGCAGGGCTTGCAGCCGAACAGTCTGGTCATCGACTTCGGCACCTCGGTCCCGGCCTCGACTGTCCAGCTGGCCGGAGAATGTCAGGCCAAAGGTGCAGCGCTGATGGACGCACCTCTGGGGCGTACACCGGCTCATGCCGTTGACGGGCTACTGAACATCATGGCTGCCGGACAGCTCAGCGATTTTGATCGGAGCAAGCCAGTTCTTATGGATCTGGGCGAGAACGTTTTTCACGTCGGACCGGTCGGTGCCGGGCATACCCTGAAACTGATCAACAACTTCTTTGCCATGACTACGGCCTGCGCCATGTCGGAAGCCTTTGCCATGGCCGACCTGGCCGGACTTAAGCGGGAGACGCTTTACGCGGTCATGTCAGCCGGTCCGCTTAAATCGGGAATGATGGATTTCATCAAGGCTGAAGCGGTTGACAAAGATCCAAGCAAGCTCGCCTTTTCGGTTGCCAACGGCCTGAAGGATGTCGGCTATTACAGCCGCATGGCCGAGGACTTCGGGGTCAACAGTTTTATTGCTCCGGCAACCCGGGAGACCCTGAGCAATGCGGCAAATGCCGGATTTGACCAACGGATGGTGCCCGAGATGGTCGACTTCATGGCTGATTTTTTTGCTGGTGTAAAATGATAATTCTGAAGGCGGCAAACGCAATTTACTGCCAACCAAGGGAGAACATCAATGGGAACGATCAGGGAACAGGAGGCAGACAAAAGGCCGATCGGCAACAAACGGACCAGATACCTGGCCCACAGCGATACGCTGATGATGGCGGTCATCGATTTTGACGACGGACCGACGAGCGAGCCCGATCCACCGCATCAACACCCGCACGAGCAGGTCAGCTATGTCGCCAGTGGAGAGATCCTGTTTTTCCTCGATGGAAAGTCGACCCGTCTCAGCAGCGGCGACATGTATACGGTACCGCCCAACATACCGCATTCCATCCAGCTGTTATCCGAGCATGTCCGGCTGATCGACAGCTTCACCCCCCTGCGGGACGACTTTCTGGGCTGATGGATCCCCCCCAAGGAACAAACCGGAATGGCAGCGTTTCTTCAGAAAATAATCACGCTGCCCTTTTCAGGCAGGCAACTATCGCTTTTGAACAACCGATTCAAAATTTAACAATTCGAAATTCTGAAAAAAAACACAATATAGTATAGAATGAACCATTGTCCAACAATCTACCTGACAATATAAACGACGCCCGGCCCAACTGAATTTGCCGCCAATACGCAGGAATTATGGCTTTTACAAAAATCAAAAACAGCCTTTTCCCTCAGGTTCGCAAAGCTGCTCGAAACAACTTCAGGCACCGGCTCTTCCTCAGAAACAACCTGATGGTTCTGATCATTTCGGCTTTCCTTGTCGTTGAACAGCTCTATTACGCGCTTTTTGTCAGCATTCCAGGCACTCCCCTACAAAGCTGTTACAAGACAACCGCCCTGCTGATGGGCCTTTTCTTTTTCATCAGCCTGTATTTTCAATGGCGCAGCCCAGCCCGGGTCACCCGATTCCATGAACTGTTTCCACCGGCCTATATCTCTGCCGGCATGCTGATCGCGCTGATCCGCTTCACCTCGATCGAATTCGATCCTGAGGCCTTTCGCATACCAACCATCTACATCGCGGTACTGTATGGTTCTTCGGTCATCTGGGTCATCTACCCATGGCTCAGCGTCAGCCTTTACGGTCTGCTGAGTTTTTCCTCCATCGGGCTGATGCTGACCATTCATCCCGAAGTTGTCGAACGCTTCTATGTCGCCGACATCGGCTCCAATACCATCGTAGCCTTGTTGGTTTCACTGCTCAATTATCGCAACTATGTCAAACACTATGTTGCAAAGGAAATGATCGAGAACAAGAATCAGGCCCTGACAAAACGAAACCTTGAGATCCAGCGCATCAACGCGGAACTGAAAGCCCTCTCCGAACATGACGAGCTGACCAAACTCTACAATCGACGCAAAATCAACAGCATCCTTGTCCAGAGCGTTGAAGAGACGCTACCGGAAGCAACCGACCTGTCGGTCATATTGATCGATATCGACGACTTCAAAAATATCAACGACAGCTTCGGCCACACGATGGGCGACCGGGTTCTTGAAGGGATCGCCCAGATCCTGAAAAATTCGATCAGGGATACGGACAGTTGCGGACGCTGGGGCGGAGAGGAATTTATCGTCATCTGTCCAACGGTCAACTGTGCAGAAGCCTCTCTACTGGCAGAACGGCTGCGCCAGCAGATCAGCATGCATTCCTTTTTTGAACAGATATCGGTTACCGCAAGTTTCGGTCTTTCCTGCCTGTCCGAACAGAGATCGATCGCCAATCTGCTCCAGGCCGCCGACCAATGTCTCTACAGTGCCAAGCACAACGGCCGTAACCGGGTTGTCTGCAACATGCCGACAGACTTTAAAGAACCAGACACTCAGCCACCCGAAAAATTGGTCGAAAACACCTGAACCGCCGCCATTCACTTAGGCAATAAGCAGCTCCGAAGCTCAGTCAATAAATCCCAGGCTCCGCATCTTGTCACAATCAACAAAGCGCGCCATCCCGGTCTTCATCCTGCGAAACTGATGCTTTTCATAAAAGCCTTCCTTGCCCGGGTTGGCAAAAAGAATCAGATTACAAAACGAAAGTTTTTCGGTGATCCGCAGCATGATCAACCTGCCGAGGCCTTCTCCCTGAAAGTCGGGATGAACCGCGATGTCATAAACAGCAGCTTCATATTCTCCGTCAGAAATCGCCCGACCGAAACCGACCAACCTGTCATCATGATAGACAAAAACCCTGACATAACTCGCTTCAAAGGCACGTCGATGTTTCTCCGCATCAAAACAGGCCATTCCGACCAATTTCAATATCTCCCGCAGAGCATTCCAGTCGACATTCTCGCTGTTGTACTCAACCCTGACAGACATAACAACCTCCCTCTTATCCTGAGCGACCGATTCTGTATATAATAACAACCTTAAGTAACAACACTATCTTCTTTGACCATGAGACAAACATGAAATCAACCCGAATTCTCATTGCCACATCGACCGATCCCTGGTTCAACCTGACGGTCGAAGACATCATCTTTCGCCGTATGCCCGCGGATCAGCGGGTCCTGTTTCTCTGGCAGAACGCCGATACTGTGGTTATCGGCCGCGCCCAGAACCCCTGGCGCGAATGCAATACCGGACGCATGGAGCAGGACGGCATCCGGCTCGCCCGGCGTCAAACCGGAGGCGGCGCGGTCTTTCACGACCTGGGCAACAGCAACTTCACCTTCATGGCCGGCAAGCCGGAGTACGACAAGAGCATCTCCACCCAAATTGTCCTCAACGCCTTGGACAAACTGGGAATCCAGGGCAAAGCCAACGGCCGCAACGACCTGGTCGTCGAGGACGAACACGGCCTGCGCAAATTCTCTGGTTCGGCCTACCGAGAAACCCATGATCGCGGCTTTCACCACGGCACCCTGCTGTTAAGCGCTGACCTGAAACGTCTGGGCAACTACCTGAACCCTGACCCGAAGAAGCTTGAAGCCAAGGGGATCACTTCAGTCAGATCGCGTGTTCTGAACCTCAACGAGCTGCTGACAGAAATCGATCACCAGGCGGTCTGTACAGCAATGATCGCGGCCTACCAGGACTATTACCAGGTTGAGGTCACACCGGAATATATCAATCCGGATCACTCCGTCGACCTGCCCGGTTTTGAGGAAAAGTTCGCGACCCAGTGCAGCTGGGACTGGAACTTTGGCAAGACGCCGCCGTTTACCCATGCGATGGATGAACGCTTCGAGTGGGGCGGCGTGGAAATTCTCCTCAACGTTGTCAACGGAACCATAGAAAACGCCAGGGTTTACACTGACATGCTCGATCCGTTGCCAATGGAGAAACTGGCAGAAGCCCTGGCGGAAACGCCCTACCGTGCTGCGGATATCGCCGGAACAATCGCTTCACTGTTCAGCCAGCTCCCTCAATACCAGGCGCAACTTCAGATAGTTGGAGAGTGGCTGACAAAGGAGATCAGCTGAAAAGCAGAGCAGATTCATCGCTGAATGTCGTTTTTCCTGTAAATAAAGACCGTCTTGGCTATCTTTCTGCATTCATCAAGCCTGCCACTCTTATCGACAGGCTTCTTTGTTCTACCCGCCCCTGTTCAAACGAATACCGGTTGCACACTGTCGACAATCTTCAAGACGACATGGTTGCAGTTCAGAGCCCAAAAATTGTTCAACACGCTGGTTCGAATTTGTCGACATGGCAAGCTGCGGTTTTTTCGCACTTCTTGCCTCTCTTCCACAACAGACCACATTTCCTCAACACGGTTATCCACAACTAATCACATACAGCCTGTGAATAGAGCATCTTCTGTGTTGATCTGCTTCAGATTCCGGAAGTGGTTTACTCAGCCGGGCAATTTCCGTCACCAGCAGGGTGAGATCTGTCATTCCGTTTCGACACCAGCCACCAAACCCTCATGAATACTGGCCCCAAAGACAAGAATAGAAATTTCGCCTAAATTTTAGTCATTATGTAAATTCTGGCTTATCGACACAAAAAGTGACGAATTGTTGCGCCCTCAGCCCCCTCTTCCACACGGGAAAACATTTCTTCCACACAGTTATCCACAGATAATCAAAGTTGGGGAGTTTGACAGGTGGATAACTGATAACAACGGTTCTCAGCCGCCCGTTCTAAAGCATCCGGGTCAAAAAATTACTCATTATCGTGCACCTCAGTCTCACGATAAAACCAGCTGCCAATTAAAAAAATTCGGCTCTGCCCGTTGATGAGCTGCGCTCATCTTGGGGCGCGTTCCGTTTTGCAGGTGTGGGCAGTTCAAGATGACAGGAACGGCTTATGACAGAGTTTAAAAAAGTTTCTTTTGCACCCTTTTCTTTACGATTAACGAAAAGGGTGTCGTCTGGCGGGACGAGACCCGCTGGTGTTGGTTTCAGGCGTTGTTTTTTTAAGCTCAAAATCACGGGGTCGCGCCCCCATACGGTGCCTTACTTTTTTACAGGCTGAAAAAAGTAAGTAAAAAGTAGCCTTTTAACGCTGACGAAAATTCATAACTATTTTTTCATAGCTTCACACCAGCATCTGACAGCGCGCCCGACGATGAGCTGAGCTCATCTGATGGGCACAATCGAAAAAGCTCCGCATTACAGAGCTTTAACTTAAGACGAGAAACAAGCTGAGGGGCCCGGACTTGGGCACCCAAGGCAAGTCATCAACCGGTGGCGTCGTCCACCAGGTTGAGGATCGAATGGTAGGGGATCTTGCCATGCAGCGACAGGCCGATCTCGCAGGTCTTGCTGGTTGAGTAGCCCGCTTCACAGTCACAAACATGATCCTTGAGGCTGTGCAGCGCCGAAGCATTCAGTTCCGGATGAGAGAAGCCCCGGTCGCCGGCAAACCCGCAGCAGTAAATTTCCTCCGGCCAGACAACTTCAGTTGCACACTGCCTGGCCAGCTCATGCAGGCGGTTTTCCAGCCCCATCTTGCGCAGGCTGCAGGTCGGATGGATGGCAATCTTCATCTCTTTGCGGGTGATCGTCAAATGATCCATCAGGATCTGCAGAACGAACTCAACCGGCTCATAGAGCTTCAGCCGCTTGTCGAGGGTCAGTTTCATCCGGTAGAGGCAGGGGCTGGTATCACAGAGAATCGGGTAACGGCCGTTGTCACTGATCTTCAGCAGCGCCGCACTCAGCTCGGCCGATTTTGCATCGGCCTGTTCCATAAAGCCCTTGCTCTCGAAGGCCTGGCCACAGCAAAGGCTGGCAAGCCGTTCCGGCGACAGAACGGCAAACTTGGCCTTATGCAGCAATGAACGGGTCACCTCAGGCAGGCTGCTGCGCGCATCGTCGTTCCGCGACGGACCGCCCATGGCGCGGGCGGCACAGCTCGGGAAATAGACGACGGTCCTGGCCGGATCGAGGATCCGATCGCTCGTCTTGTCGACCACGCCGGCGGTCGGCATCTCCCTGTTCCAGAGCGGAACCCTGCCGTTGGACAGCTTATGGGCCAGCCCGGCACCACCTTCCATGACCCGGGTGCCGACCAGCTGATGGGTCTTGTCGACCAGGTTGAGCGTGGTCCCCATCACCCTGGTAACTGTGCCAAAGTTATCTTTCACCCGATGGGCGATCTTGTTGGCCAGCTCGCTGTTCGACTCCTCGCGCAGCGCCTTGATCATCTTGCCGGTATCGATGGAGACCGGACAGCGGGTCGCGCACATACCATCGGCCGCGCAGGTATCCTTGCCCTCGTACTGGTAATCCTTGATGAAGGCTTCAAGCGGTCCGGTCGGTTCACCGGCCCGGACGCAGCGACTGATCTCGCGGCGGCCGACGATCCGTTGGCGGGGAGTCAGGGTGACATTCTTCGACGGGCAGACCGGTTCGCAGAAACCGCACTCGATGCAGGTATCGATCAGCTCATGGCTCTCCGGCAGCGGCTTGAGGTTCTTGATATGGGCCTCGAAGTCCTCGTTGAGGATGACCCCCGGGTTGAGCAAACTGTCCTTATCGAAGAGATTTTTGATCCGCTTCATCAGATCGTAAGCGGCCTCGCCCCACTCCTTCTCGACAAATGGCGCCATGTTACGGCCGGTGCCGTGTTCGGCCTTGAGTGAACCGTCATACTTTTCAACAACCATGGCGACGACGTCATCCATGAACTTGCGGTAACGGACGACCTCGGATTCGATGGAGAAATCCTGGGTGAAGACAAAGTGCAGGTTGCCATCCAGAGCGTGGCCGAAGATAATCGCTTCTGTGTAATTGTACTTGTCGAACAGCGCCTGCAGATCAAGGGCGGCAGCAGCCAGGTGTTCGCCCGGGAAGGCGACGTCTTCAATGATGACGGTGGTGCCGATTTCACGGACGGCGCCGACAGCCGGAAACAGCCCCTTGCGGATCGTCCAGAGCTTGCCGAACTCGCTTGGGATATCGCTGAATTCAATCGGCCGCACCACGGGCAGAACCTCCAATGCCGTGCAGATCTGGGCAATCTGTTCATGCAGCAGCTGATGGGATTCGGCACGGGTCTCGACCAGCAGAGCGGTGACCGTCTTGCCCAGCTCCTTCAGGTAGTCGGGCATGCCGTCCTTCTCCTCAACGGAAGCCAGGCCCGCCCGGTCGATCAGTTCGGCGGCGGCGACCGGCTGCTGACGCAGGATCGGGATCGCATCGCAGGCGGTTTTGACATCCGGATAGAGGATCAGCGCGCTGGCCTTGTGCTTATGCTCGACAACCGTCTTGTAGACCGCGTCAGCGATGAAGCCGAGGGTCCCTTCGGAACCGATCATCAGGTGCTGCATGATCTCAAACGGATCTTCGAAATCGATCAGCGCGTTGAGGCTGTAGCCGGTGGTATTCTTGATCTTGAACTTGTAGCTGATCCGCTCGTGCAACTGCGGATCGTCAAGGACTGTCTGGCGCAGAGCCGCCAAGCCATCAAGCAGGGCCGCATGCGACTTGCGAAATGCCGCCTTGCTCCTGTCGTCGGTAGTATCGACGACGCTGCCGTCAGCGAGGATGATGCGCATCGAATCGAGGGTCTGATAGCTGTTCTGCTCGACGCCACAGCACATGCCGCTGGCGTTGTTGGCCAGGATCCCGCCGATCTTGGCGCTTTCGATCGAAGCCGGATCAGGTCCGATCTTTTTACCGAACTCGGCGAGAATCCGGTTCGCGCTGCTACCGATAATCCCCGGTTGCAGCTGAATCTTCCGCGCATTGTCAAAGACCCGGTACTTGTTCCAGCTATCCCCCTTGAGACGCACCAGAATCGAATCGGTCACGGCCTGTCCCGACAGACTGGTCCCTGCCGCACGGAAGGTGACCGGCAATTTGCGCTGGCCGGCTTCACGCAGAATCAGCCGGACCTGCTCCTCGTTTTCAACATTGATGACTATCTTTGGAATCAGGCGATAAAAACTGGCGTCAGTCCCGTAGACCAAGGTTCGCAATGGATCGGTAAACATGTCTTCTGCCGCAACGGTTCCAACGACAGCGTTGAAAAATGCACGATAATCAGGTGGCAACATAGATACCTCAGTCCCCTGAAGGTGAATTCAGAACGAGTCGTAACAATACTCGGCTTAGCTCGCTATTTATCCAGCTCAAAAACAACGACTGTTATAAAATAGCTGCAATCGCCCTCCATCGGCAATAGGTCAGACCAATGCACCTGATATTCTATTAAAAAACGGGAATCCTGCAACGGACAGAACTCCCGCATTTTCACCAGAGGTTAAGAAGATGGAATAACCACAGGGGATGCTAGGGATACTTCGGTGTCGCTCCTGGCTGAGAAGCAACCCAGGAACCGAGCCTGTTGGCAGCAGTCAGGCATGTGGACAGTGAGAGTCCCTGC
The DNA here is from genome assembly GCA_963677215.1 of Geopsychrobacteraceae bacterium. Classification (GTDB taxonomy): domain Bacteria; phylum Desulfobacterota; class Desulfuromonadia; order Desulfuromonadales; family Geopsychrobacteraceae. Next base: position 2,170,974 of record OY781919.1, on the reverse strand, counting down.
AGATAGTTGTGAATCAAGGCGCTGAAAAAGGCATCACCGCTGCCGACCGGGTCGGCCTGAGTCACCGGGAAGCCGGGGTGCTCGACATGTCCGTCAGCGCTGATCAGAGCAGCCCCTTTATCGGCATTGGTTATAGCCAGAACATCGACAGCGAACTTTCCGAGCAATTTTCTGCCAATATTCAGATCGCTCCCGTCGGCATGCAGAAACCAGCCATTAAGCTGCTGCAGTTCTTCACGGTTGACCTTGACGACATCGGCCTGAGCCAGGGACGCTTCAACCAGATCCGGGGTTGTGAAAGGGGGGCGAAGATTGACGTCATAAAATTTTTTATCAGCCTTGGCGATAACCCGATCCAGAGTTCTTCGAGTCTCCGCACTACGCTGGGCCAAGGTGCCGAAAATAAGATGATAGCTATTCTCAGCCAGGTTTCCGGGAAGAGCATCGAGCTGAACATTGTCCCATGCCGCCGGCTTGACGATCTCATATCGCGGTTCATGAGCAGCGTTAAAAGTCACATAGACCTGGCCGGTCGGCAGCTCGGCATCGACCTGAATGGCATCAACCGGCACCCCAAGCTCGGCAATACTGGTCAGAGTTTCTCGTCCGAGCTGATCAGCACCGACACGGCTGATGATACCCGTCCGGCGCTGTTGGGCATGCAGATGATAAGCCACATTGAGAGGCGCACCACCGAGAACCGTTTTATCGGGAAAGATATCCCAGACAATCTCCCCAAAGGCGATAACAGGTTTATCATCGACCATTATTCCATCCCTTTCTTCCCGGTTCCGGGCAATGACACAATTCTCGGAAAAACGTTAGCATACAGAATCAAGGGCGTCCAACCGACCAGCGTTGACATTCATTTTAACAATCTTACCAATCTTTACTTATGCCCCCCGGCTAAATTATATAGGCTGCCCTCATGACAGCATGGAGCTTTTCCAGTTTTCCCGCTGACCGCTGGCCAACCATGAGGCATAAAGTGAATATGTTCGTCAAACCTGTCGCTCTGATCGGCTCAGCACTGCTGTTGGCCCAGCTTAGCTCTTCGGCCTTTGCGGCGGTCGATTGCATGTCTTTAACAGGCTGTAAACGCGCGGTCTGTGCAAGAGAACAGGAACTGGCCGAATCGAAAGAAGAGTACCAGGAAGACCTGGAAGATGCTCTTGCTGACTATCAGGATGACATCAAGGAGGCGCAACGGGAAGGCAAGGCAGCCAAACTGCAAGAGGCCGAGATCAAGTACGATCAGAAGGTGCAGACGGTCACCGCTGAGTACCATGAGAAACTGGCCAACCTCAACGCAATTTAACCCAACTGATCGAATTCTGCACCGCTCGGTCTTTCCAGACAGGTATCCGGAACCGAGCAGTAACAGACTATCCAGAGAACAAAAGAGCCAGTCGACCGATCGAGGTCGACTGGCTCTTTTCTATTAATCGGAATCTGCGGAATTGCTTTAGCAGGCTGTTGAAGAACTATCTGCGCTGCAATTGCGGCGTTAAAAATTGCCTCAAAATGCTCTTTTACTGGTGTAAACTGCGCTTTTTCGGAAATTTTCGCCTTGCACTTGCTCCCTCGAAAACGTTTTCAACACCCTGTTAGAGCTGCGTCAACTTGACCTGCGCCAGCAATTCGTCAACCTGCGCACGCGTGCCGACGGTTGTGCCGCTCTGGCTGGCCGTGGCCGCCCCGCAGGCAATCCCTCGGCGCAGCGCCTCAGGCAGATCCTGCCCTTCACTTAAGCCCCAGACAACTCCGCCGACCATGGAATCACCGGCACCGATCGGGTTACGCTCAACGATCGACGGGCTGGCTGCCAGCCAGGCAGAGTCTGCGGTGGTCAACAGCGCCCCCTCTTTCCCCAGCGAGATGATGACATTGGCCGGGCCCTGCTTTTGGATCGCCGCAGCGGCAGCGGCGATCTCCTGCGGTGAAGTAACTGGCAAGCCGGTCAGTGCGTGAGCTTCTTCTGCATTCGGCTTGACCAGCAAGGGGTTGGCTAAACAACTTTTACGCAAGGCCTCATCGCTGGTATCGAGGAACACGTTCCCTCCAGAGGCCTGAATGATCCCCGTCAATTCAGCATAAATGGTCACTGGAACTCCCGGCGGAAGGCTGCCGGCCAACACCCACCAGTCACCGGATTTGGCTAGTGTGCGGACTTTTTCGACCAGCTTGATGATATCTTTAGCTGAAATTGTCGGTCCCGGTTCGTTGACCTTGAGATAATGTTCGCCGCCCGGGGTGACGATACTGACATTGGTCCGCGTCTCACCCTCGATCCAGATGAAGTCGGTCGCAATGCCGAGAGCCTGTAATTTCTCGTCGAGAAGCTCTCCCGCCTTCCCCGCAGCGAAGCCGAGGGCGATACTCTGCACCCCCAGCGATTTGAGCATGCGTGCGACGTTGAACCCTTTGCCACCGCAATCGACCTGCCAGTGGCTTGCCCGCAGTACGGTATCAAAAACGATGTCGTCGACGGTCAGTTCACGGTCGACAGCCGGATTGAGCGTCAGTGTAAAAATCATAATCAGCCATCCCAGTATTTTTCAAAGAGGGCTTGTTCCGCGGCAATGGTCCACATGTTGTTGGAATCGAGCTTCGCACCGACCTCGGGAAGTTTTTCGCGCAGCTCGTCGAGCCCGAGCAGCGGCAGATCGTGAAACTGCGGGAAGACGATGATCTTGCCGGAATAGGTGCCTTCAATGACGGCACGAATACCCTTCTTGGCATCCTTCATGCCGCAGATTGCTCCGACACTGCGCCCCGGCGACAGGGTTCCGGCAGAGACCTGATCGAGAACCAGGGTCTGATCATCCATGGTCAGTCCGGAGGTGCCGGTGAACTGGGCATTGTGGGTATAGACGGTGCTCAGGTTGAGCGGCGCCATGGTACCGTTAGGAACTCCTGCAAAGAAAACCAGCATGCCGTTGGGGTTCATGAAGGTGTTGGCCTCGGCCATGACCTGGGCAATGGGAACACTGACGACCACATCCTCGGCCCCCTGCTGATCGGTCAGGTTCATGACAAAGCCGTAAAGGGACTGCTCGTTGGTCTGCGGGTTGAAGATGAACAGCTCGCAGTTGTTGTCGGCTGCCAGCGGGGCAAAGCGGTCGTGCAAAGCCTTGAGACGCTGATCGCTGACTTCGGTGGCGATGATCTTGCTCGGCCCGTTAGGCAGTTCGATGGCCCGTTGGACATGCATCTGCCCCATTGGGCCACCAGCCCCGACAAACACGGCTGTGCCGCCTGATGCAAGTTCGCAGCGGTTGCGCTCTTCACCATAGGCAGCGGCAATATCCGGCCCCTGGCAGCCAATAAAGGCGATGTAGTCGTAGTGCAGGCGACCGACATCGGCATCGACCAGGCCGTCGAGCGGGATTGTACCAACCAGATTCAGGGTTCCGCGCCGGGCGATCTGTCGGGCCACGCTGCTGACCATCTCGGCGCTACGCGGATCGAGCATGACGATATCGTCAAAGCCGACCCCGGCGGTCTGCCCGGCGGCAAAATCGGCAACCTGTGCCGGGGTGACTCCGTTTTGGACAACCACCTTGGCCGAGGTCTGTTCAACCAGCTTCACCACGGAGGCCGGGACGTCGCTCAGGACGATGGTCGCCGGGGCTTGCAGACCGGCTGAGAAGCTGTAGTCCGCCTCTTCGCCCGGACGGCCGATGATCCACATGACGCCACCCTCTTTCGGAGTCAGTCGGCGGCGCTGGGTATAGGCGGCCAGAACACAGCCCCAGGGCTCGAGCAGGGAGGACTCGGCATAGCCCATGTTGTCACCGACCGGCAGCAGACAGGCCCCTTCATCGCTGACCAGAACCTCAGGACCAATCAAATGATACTGGATCAGCGCACCGGGGATGGTGTAACCGTAGGCGGTACTCTTGCCATCCTGGTAGATATCGGGCTGGACAGCCAGGCGCTGTCCAGGATGATACTTGCCTTTTAGCTCTTCGCCGACCTCGACGACGGTCAGGCAGGCCTCATGGCCGATCCGCGTCGGTTCCTTTGAGAGGTCGCGGTTGTAGAGTTTGGGATGTGCTCCGCCCATGCGGATCACCTTGGTGTCGGAAAAACAGAGGCCAACGCTGTCGATTCTCACCAGCATCTGGTTGGCGGCCGGCTTCGGAATCGGAAATTGTTCGGGCAGATCGTTTCTGCCGATACTTTCTTCACCGGCGCCATACATATTCCAGGCCCAGGTTTTCTCGGGCAGCGCAAAACAGGCTGCATGATAATTTTCGTATTTTGATGCCATCTTAAGCTCCTAACTCTCTAAACTGAACACTAGAGTAGATCGTCGTTAACCCTGTACAACTCCATTATCGCCTTGGAGGTTCCAAGTTGTAAGGCCTTGTTGGCTTTTTCCTTCAGCTTCGCGTATTTGACGGCACGGATGATGTTCTTGACCGCCGCCACATTGGCCGGGCTGACCGACAGCTCAGTGACCCCGAGGCCGACCAGCAATGTTGCCAGATTCGGGTTGGCGGCGGCGTTGCCGCAGACCCCGACCCACTTGCCGTTAGCCTGGGCCGCTTTGACCGCAATCTCGGTCAGTTTCAACAAGGCCGGGTGATAGCTATCGTCTTCGCAGCACAACTCCGGGTGCAGGCGATCGATGGCCAGGGTGTACTGGGTCAGGTCGTTTGAACCGATGGAGAAGAAATCGACCTCTTTGGCCAGGTGATCGGCAACCATGACCGCCGACGGTATTTCAATCATGATCCCGAGCGGCACCTTCGGCGCTTCGATCTGCTGACGCACCTCTTCAGCGATATCCCGCGCCTTGTTCCATTCCGCTACCCGGCCGATCATCGGAAACATGATGTGAATTCCGGTTTCACCGATCTCCGCCACCTGCCATTTGGCTGTTTTATAGATGGCCTCCAGCTGGCGCCGGAACATATCTTCATACTTGAAGGAAAGGCGAATGCCACGCATCCCCAGGAAGGGGTTGTCTTCGTGAGGGATATGCATCCAGGAGACCGGCTTGTCTCCACCGATATCGGCAGTCCGCACGATCAGCTGGCGGCTGCCGAGCTCAGCGGCAATCTCCCTGAGGTTTTCGAACTGCTCTTCAACCGTAGGTTCCGATGCTGAAGCCTCGAACAGGAACTCGGTTCTCAGCAGACCGACCCCTTCGCCGCCGTGTTCCAGCACCTTCCTGGCATCTTCCGGCTTGGCGATATTACAGACAACATCTACATGGTGGCCATCGAGGGTTTCAGCAGGCTCATGTTTCTGAGCATCCTCCATCTGGCAGATCTGCTGCCACTGCTCAATCCATTTATGAGCGTTTGCCTGGGTTTCCTCATCGGGATCGATGTAAACAGACGAGGCCTGCGGATCGACGACGACCAGCTCTCCCCCGTCTATGCCATCGAGCGCCCCGTCGCCCAGACCGACGACGGCCGGAATGCCGAGGGCGCGGGCCAAAATGGCCATATGGCTGTTGGGGCCTCCCAGCTCGGTACAGATACCGCGAACCTTAAGGCCGTGGAGGCCAGCCGTCTGTGACGGGGTCAGATCCTTGGTCATCAGGATAAAATCAGTTGTCGGATATTCGACAGCAGATGCGACCGGAACCATCAGCGCCAGGACCCGGTCGCGGACATCGTACAGATCAGCGATCCGTGCCCGCAGGCGCTCGTTTTCCACTGTTTTGAGCGCTTCGATCTGGGTTTCGGTCGCCTGATGGAAGGCCCAGGCCGCAGTCTTGCCGGCAGCAATCAGATCCTTGCTGTCGGAGAGGATCTGTTCATCATTCAGCAGCTGTTTCTGGGCATGGAGGATGGCCGCTTCATTCGGCGCTTTGCTCTGCAGGTCGGCGACCAGTTCGTCCAGCTGATGGTCGGCTTCATCCAGAGCGGTGCGGAACAGCTTGCTTTCCTCCGCAGGGTCCTGACTGTTCTCGTCATAGTGCATTTTCCCTGCATGCAGGCGAAATGCCGGAGCCATGGTGATCCCAGGCGAGGCGGCAGAGCCCTTCAGAGCGGCGCGGCAGCCGATAACGGGCAGCTCGGAAAGGACAGTCAGCGGTTTGTAGGTCGCATTTTGCTGGGCGTCCTCAGAGTCGAGCCCCTGGTTGATCATTTCCACCAGAATCTCGACAGCCTGCCCGGCGTCCGGACCTTCGGCGGAAATCGTAAGAACATCGCCCAAGCTTGCGCCCATGGTCAACAGTGCAGCCATCGACTTGGCATTCGCTGTCTTCTTATCATTGCGAATACGGATGTTGGTCCCTGAAAAGGTCGCAGCCTTTTCTGCCAGCAAACTGGCGGGACGGGCGTGCATCCCCTGGGTATCGGCGACAGTCGCCTCTGCCGTCAGGGCATAATCTTCCAGTTGCTCTGTTTCCGCCTGTTGTGTCGCATTGAGCGCACGCAGGATATCTGCTTTATCCGTCGTGGTAGCCAGCTGCTCAGCCAGCTCTGCATCCATGACCACCTCGGTCAGGCGTTGGAGCATGTTCAGATGAGCGGTCCCCTTGGCGGCGATGCCGACAATCAGCCTGGCGACATCGCCTTTGGCGTTCCAGGTGATCCCCTGGGGAACCTGGACGATACTGACACCGGTCTTGACCACCTGGTCCTTGGCTTCGTTGGTACCGTGGGGGATGGCAACCCCATTGATCAGATAGGTGCTGACGTTTTCCTCACGCGTCGTCAACGGTCCCAGGTAGTCGCCACTGACGAGGCCAAGGGAGGACATCTCCCGGGCAATCAGGGCCAGGGTTTCTTCCTTGGTCGTAACCTGAGCCTGCAGAATGATCTGCTGTGAACTGATCGTCAGGGTCTCTTCCACGGCAGCGGGATTTTCCTCCGTAATTGGTGCCTGAGGATTGGTCTTTGCAGCGTCAGGTTGTCCGCCAGGCTCAGATTGTTTTTGACCACCGAGCATTTTTTTAAAAAAAGACATAATTGATTCCTTTTTAAAGTGAAGCGCCCTGCAATTTGTTTACTGTCATGATGGTCATCCCACCATGGCGGCAAACACAATCAGTCCGGTTAAGACAGGTTCCTAAACCAGTTTTTCAACTAGCTTGTCGTAGAAATCCGCATCCATGAAGTTGTCGATGCTCAAGTGCTGGGCGCTTGGCAACTTCTTGCTGGCACGAGCAGTCAGTTCATTCTGGGTAATAACGATATCGGCGTCGACCAGGTCGTTGATCGCCTGGTTCTTGACTTCGATATCCAGACCGGCTTTCTGAATCTTGCCACGCAGCACCGATGCACCCATGGCCGAAGAGCCCATGCCTGCGTCACAGGCAACTACGATCAGACGAACATCCTTCCCGGATACAGGAGCTGTCTGCCCTTTGGCCTCAGCCTTACTGGCGGCGACGGATGCCTTGGCGGCATCGATGTCATCAGCTTCCGAAGCATCACGTCGGACGATGAACGCTCCGATAGCAAAGGAAACCGCGGCAGACAGAATGATCGAACACCAGGTCAGCAGTATCCCCATCCCCTTGGTCGACATGATGGTCAACGCAAACACGGAACCAGGAGACGGCGGGCCGACCAGGGCATTGCCGGTCACCATATTGAAGCCAACACCGACCATGCCGCCAACGATGACAGCAGCGATCAGTTTCGGCTTCATCAGGACGTACGGAAAATATATCTCATGGATACCGCCCAGAAAGTGGATGATCGCGGCGCCAAAGGATGATTTCTGCGCAGCGCCTTTGCCAAAGATCATATAGGCGAGCAAAACGCCCATACCAGGGCCAGGGTTGGTTTCGATCAGGTAGTAGATGGAAGAACCGACCTTGGCGGCCTGTTCCGCCCCTAGAGGAGTGAAAACACCGTGATTAATCGCATTGTTCAGAAACAGAATCTTGGCCGGCTCGACAATGATAGATACCAGCGGCAGCAGGTGCATCTCAACGATCCAGCCAACCCCTGAGGCCAGGGCCTTGGTGATATAGGAGACAACCGGGCCGATGATGATGTAGGCAATCAGGGCGACGATCATGGAGATGATGCCGAGCGAGAAGTTGTTGACCAGCATCTCAAAACCAGGCTTGATCTTGCCATGCACCTTGCGGTCAAAACTTCTGATGGCCAGGCCGCCCAGAGGACCGGCGATCATGGCGCCCAGGAACATCGGAATATCGCTGCCGACGACGACACCCATGGTGGTGATGGCCCCCGCGACCGCACCCCGGTCTCCGGCGACGATCTTACCACCGGTGTAACCGATCAGCAGTGGCAACAGGTAGATGATCATCGGCCCGACAAGCGACGCCAGTTTTTCACTCGGCACCCAGCCGGTCGGTATGAAAAAGGCCGTAATCAATCCCCAGGCGATGAACGCGCCGATGTTGGGCATGACCATTCCGCTTAAATAACGGCCAAACGACTGGACACCCAACTTAAGCGCTAACGATTTTCCGGACATAACCAGACCTCCTGACTTCGTTGTTAGGAAACTCTCGACTACCCTTCCCGGGAGTTACATTTTTTATGGTCCCATTAATCAGAGATAGATCTCTGTCTGTACGTCTTCGGTGACTCTCCAGCCATCCTCCTTGCAAGGGGCTAAGGTCTGGTCACGAATTTTTATAATTATACCATGCCTGATCATGAAATCGATTACAATAGGATTTTTAGCTAAGGATTTTATTAAAAAACCGTTCAGCCTTCTTCTGAGAGGCTAAAACCACCCTTAACTTACCATTATCACGTCGATTCAACCTGTAAACCACTGGTTTATTCCTATCTCATTACTGCCAATCTCCAGTCAGTCTTTTTTCAATGCAAAGAACTTGAGACAAAACCTGACCCGAGCCTTTCACCACCAGAACGGATCGTTAACATTCCTGAAAAAAATAACTTAAAGTACAATATTTCAAATATTTACACAGAATAGGCACATATATAAAAACTGAAATCTCGCTCTAGCATGTGTCCGTGCGAGACAGCCAATCAGCCAATTTATCCATATTCAAATTGACCGCAATCATGATAACGATTACATTGTCAGAGTATTTCCACCCTTAGTCTTGCTGACATTCGAAACCCTCAGATGTGAACCATCAGCTCCAGGGAATAACTATGGTCAAGATCAAAGATGTCGCAGAATACGCCGGAGTGTCGACCGCCACGGTATCACGCGCGCTGGCAAACAAACCGAATGTTCGCCCCGAAGTCAGAAAACGCGTCATGGAGGCAGTGCAGACCCTTGGCTACCGGCCAAACCGGGTCGCCCGAACCCTGCGTTCGAACAGGTCAAACATCATTGGCCTGATCGTATCCGACATAGAAAACCCTTTTTTCCAACAGGTCAGCCGCGCTGTTGAAGATGCCGCCCTGGCTGAAGGGTACAGCGTTGTCCTGTGCAACACCGATGAAAACCCGGATAAGGAAATGAGGTATCTGCAGTTGCTTTACGATGAGAATGCAGCTGGCGTTATCCTTTCGCCGACACGCAGCCTGGCCCAGGACTGTTCCCCGATTACGGCACTGAATATGCCGATTGTCGCCATTGACCGCCGGATCAAAAGCAGGCAGTTTGACAATGTCGTGACCGACAACCAGCAATCAGCAGCCACCGTGGTCGGTCACCTAATAGCACTGGGGCACCGGCGCATCGCTGCCGTCTTCGGTGCCGGCAGCACGACCGGACTCGAGCGCCAGGAGGGCTATATCTCGGCCCTCAAGGAACACGGGATCCAACCACTCCCGGAGCTGATCAAATTCGCCAACCCCAAAGAGGGGGATGGGTTTGCCGCCACCATGGAGCTGTTGCAACTTCCGCAGCGGCCTGACGCCATTTTCACCAGCAACAGCCTGCTTGCTGCGGGGGTCCTGCAGGCTCTGAAAAAATCGCAGATCGCCATCCCGGCAGAAATTGCCTTTGCCAGTTTCGACGAAACCCGCTGGGCCTGCCTGACCGATCCGCCGGTTACGGTCATCGAGCAACCAACCTACGAAATAGGCGATACAGCGACCAGGCTACTGGTCAAGAGGATTCAGGATCCATCTCGGCCAACCCGCGAAGTTGTGCTCAATACCAGGCTGATCGTCCGTGAGTCATGCGGTGCGGAAAAACAGTCCTAATCCAAATATCATGACGACTTAAATAAGGAATACCCATGTGTGGAATTGTTGGTTACATAGGAACCCAGGAAGCGACCTCAATCGTTCTCGACGGTCTGAGACGGCTTGAATACCGCGGCTACGACTCAGCCGGAGTCGCCACTCACCAGGATGGTGCGATAAAAATCCGCCGGGCGGAAGGCAAGCTCGCCAATCTTGAAAAGGTCCTGGCTGAAGCTCCGCTCAATGGCACCTGCGGAATCGGCCACACGCGCTGGGCGACTCACGGCCGACCATCGGAGATCAATGCCCACCCGCACAACGCCGGCGGGATCGTGGTCGTCCATAACGGCATCATTGAAAATTACCTCGAGCTCAAAGACTACCTGCGCGGCAAAGGCCATCACTTCAGCTCCGAGACCGACACCGAGGTCATCGCCCACCTGGTCGAAGACTATTACAAGGCCGACCGGGATTTTGCCAGTGCGGTGCGCAAGGCTCTTAACGACGTCCGCGGCGCCTACGCCGTTGCCGTGCTCTGCGAGCAGGAACCGGCAACCATGATCGCCGCCAAGTACGGTTCGCCGCTGGTCGTCGGCCAGACCGACAACGAGTACTTTGTCGCTTCGGATATCCCGGCGATGCTCTCCCACACCCGGGAGATCACCTTCCTTGAAGATGGCGAGATGGTCGTCTTTGAAGGCGGTGCCATGCAGGTCAGCGACCTGGCCGGCACCCCCATCGAAAAGACCGCCAGAATCATCACCTGGGATCCGATCATGGCCGAAAAGGGAGGGTACAAGCATTTCATGCTCAAGGAGATCTTCGAGCAGCCCCGCGCCATAGCTGACACCCTGGCCGGCCGTCTGCTTGAAGATGAAGGGGATGTCTATCTCGAAGGACTCTGTTTAAACGACGAGGAGCTTAAGACCTTCAGCAAGATTTCCATCGTCGCCTGTGGCACCTCCTGGCACGCCGCCCTGGTCGGCAAGTATCTGCTGGAAAAACTCTGCCGGATTCCTGTTGAAGTCGACATCGCCAGCGAATTCCGTTATCGCGACCCGATCATCGGTCCCGACACCCTGACCCTGCTGCTCAGCCAGAGCGGCGAGACCGCCGACACCCTGGCGGCACTGCGCGAAGCCAAAGCCAAGGGCGCCAGGGTCGTTTCAATCTGCAACGTGGTTGAATCATCGATTCCCCGCGAATGCGACGGCGTCATCTATACCCACGCCGGTCCGGAAATCGGGGTTGCCTCGACCAAGGCGTTTACCACCCAGATGGTCGCCCTGACCTTGCTGGCCATGCGCCTTGGCCGCGCCCGGGGACAGCTCGCTGCTGAAGGCTGCAAGGAGCTGACCAAAGAGCTGCTGACTCTACCGCGCAAGGTTGAAATCGCCCTTGAGCTGAACGCCCAGATCGAAATCATTGCCCGCGAGTTCATGGGGGCTCGGGATTTTCTCTACCTCGGCCGGGGCAACCAGTATCCATCGGCTCTCGAGGGGGCCCTCAAACTGAAGGAAATTTCCTACATCCATGCCGAAGGCTATCCGGCTGGGGAGCTGAAACACGGTCCTATTGCCCTGATTGATGAGCAGGTTCCAGTGGTCGTTCTTGCTCCTCATAATGAAACCTTTGAAAAGGTTGTTTCCAACATGCAGGAGGTTCAGGCCAGATCGGGCAGGGTCATTGCGGTGACCGACAGCAGCGGTGAACAATTCTGCGCCAGCGCCGAAGATCTTGTGGTCGTGCCGAGCATCTGCGACGATCTGATGCCGATCCTCACCTCTATCCCGCTGCAACTGCTCGCTTATCATATTGCCGTTCTGAAAGGGACCGATGTCGATCAGCCGCGCAATCTTGCCAAAAGTGTTACAGTGGAATAGCAGCATGCGGCCGCATTACCAGAAAAACGGACACCCGGAGCGCCGATCAACCTACAACTCGGACTAGGAATTAAAGACCATGAACGACATGGATTTCATGCGAATCGCTGTTGACGAAGCAAATCAGGGCTACACAGAAGGCGGGATTCCGATCGGTTCGGTCCTGGTTATCAACGGCCGGGTCGTCGGGCGGGGACATAACCGCAGACTTCAGAATGGCAGCCCGATCCTCCACGGTGAAATGGACGCCCTGCAGAACGCAGGGCGCCTGAAAGCTGAAGACTATCAGCGGGCAACCCTCTACACGACGTTATCGCCCTGTGCCATGTGTTCCGGGGCCATACTGCTCTACAATATCCCCAGAGTGGTTATCGGAGAGAACCGGACCTTCAGGGGGGAGGAGCAGTTACTGCGTGAGCGGGGGGTCGAGCTGGTGTTGCTGGACGATCCGGACTGCAAGAAGCTTATGGAGCGCTTCATCATCAACCATCCGTATATCTGGAACGAAGACATCGGGGAAACAGACTGATCTACCCCTCTCTCCGCTTCCCGGCACCGCCTTTTTCATGGTGGATGCCAAGCGCCGCTGCCCGCTCCATCCACTTGACCTGAGCCAGGAGGCGCATATCCTCGACGCTGTCTGTTTCGTCCATGATCTCCATTCCCAGAAGGGTTTCCAGCAGGTCCTCGAGAGTCACCACTCCACTGGTACCGCCATATTCATCAAGCACCAGGGCAATGTGCTGTCGGCCGCGCAACAGACGCTCGAACAAAACCGACAACTGCAGAGATTCCGGGACCGTGAGAATCTCGCGTTTCAATTCAGCCAACAGCACGCTGTTTTCACCATTGGCCTTGGCTGCCAGAACATCCGCTTTGAGCACAAAACCGCTTACGTCATCCAGACTGTCCAGATAAACCGGCAAACGGGAAAAGGGAGAGGCCGTGATCTGCTCAAGGATCTCGTCTACACAGGCGTTTTCAGGCAGGGCTGAAATCACCGTCCGAGGCGTCATGATATCGTCGATGCGCAGGGAATCGTATTTCAACAGGTTACGGATGATCCGTGATTCGTTGCGCTGTATTCCCCCTGAGCGTTCACCGATCTTCATCATGGCGATGAATTCTTCGCGACTGAAAAGATGAATATTCCGCCCACGCACCAGCAGCCTGGTCACCAGTTCTGACAACCAGACAACCGGGTACAGAGCAACGATCAGAACCGATACAAACATGGCCGAAGCAAAGGTCAGCCTGGGCCAGAAAACTGCGCCGATCGTCTTGGGCACAATCTCCGAGAAGAACAGAATCATGAAGGTCATAAAGGCCGAAAAGACCCCGAACCAGGTACTGCCGAAAACGCTAGTCGCTTTAGCCCCAGCCCCTATTGCACCGATCGTGTGAGCGATGGTGTTCAGCGTCAGGATCGCTGCCAGAGAACGATCAAGCTGAGTGATCTTGAGCCGTTCCAGCAGCTTTGCCCGCTTGGGCCTGTTCCCTTTCAGGCCTTCGATGTACGAAGGCGTGACACTCAAAAGGACCGTTTCAGCGATAGAGCAGAGGAACGAGACCAGCAGCGCCAGCAGAACAAAAACAATGAGGAGAAAAATATCACCGTGCATAAGCAACTTATCGGGAAAATTTGTAGGTTGGTTTTGCTGTCAGTGCCTGATAAACAATTCATAAAGCGTCAGCAGGATTTCCAGCACGATCAGCAGGGTGATATACCATTCGACCCGCAAACTGCGTTTATTCTGCAGAAGACTGAGCAAGGTTTCCGCTGTGCGGGAGAGCAGGTCGAGCTTATGCTCAAGGACCAGATGGCGATCATCGAGCTCATATTCATCGACCAGCCGCTGATAGAGACGTTCATGTTCCGGATAATACCAAAGCAGATCCGGTTTTTCCTTTATCTCAACCCGGCCGACCATACGCCCCTGTATCGACAGGGTGTCGCCGATATGACGCAACAGATCACGCCCCTTGGAACCAGGGCGCCCCGACTGCTGAAGGGTTTCCGCCAGAGGTTCGATACGCTGAAAGCTGCGGGCTACGACCGCTTCGTAACGTTCCAGCACCAGGCTGCGGGCCAGAACCTCGGCAATAACCTGCAGATGTTCAACGGAAAAGGAATTGACCGTAATGGTGCCGCCGTCAACCCCTTCTTTCTGCTCAGGTTCAAGGCAGAGAACAATCTCTTCCCCCAGCTGTTGCTCAAAAGGCTCATCAAGGTAAGGCTTGAGGCTGTCGAGAAAGGTGGTTTCTTCGATGGCCGTCAGGCCGAATACAACGACCGCACCATAGCGGAATAACGCGGCACAGCCGGACTGACCTGCGGTGAGCAGGAGAGGCTTTTTTGCCAGACACTGGGCCTTTTCAAAATCCTTGAGCTGAAGACGCTCTGCAAGAAAAAGGGCTCGCGCCTGCACCCGCTGCTGGTCATTGAACAATCCCGGTTCCATAAGCCTCCTTAGCACTTCGAGTAAGTAATTTCGCCGATTATAGCGCCAACAACTCTGCAGAATCTAATACTTTTCCGTGCAACTGAAATATGGCGGCAACGGTTTCACGGCAAAACCCGAGACAATGATTGAATTCCCTTCACTAATCCTTAACAATATAACACTTGAATATTTCTGGAAACCCGTATAAAAAGTCGCAACGAAAAGGAAGATCGGCACAGAAACCGGTCTTCGTCGTGCCTATCAGCTCTGAGGGGGGCGTAGACACTCACCAACCGGCAATATCAGCCTGGCCTTCAACGACGAAAACCAGAAAAAAACAAGAATTAACAAACTGTACAGTTTGTTAATCGGGCGCGGCCCTGCAGCGTCCATTTTCATGTTCATATTCGACACCAAGGAGATCACAATGAAGAGCGCACAGATCATTGCAGCGCTGGCGATTGCCTGCCTGCTCAGCACCACGACAGCCTTTGCTTCAGGTCACAAAGCACACTGGGGCTACAGCGGCGAAGAGGCCCCGGAGCACTGGGGAACCCTGTCCCATGAGTATGCCATGTGTGGGATGGGCAAGAACCAATCCCCGATCAACCTGACCGGCATGATTGAAGGTGAGCTGCCAGCCTTGTCTGTCAACTATGCAGCCAAAGGGACCGAAGTCATCAACAACGGTCACGCCATTCAGGTCAATGCAGCACCGGGCAGCAGCATCAGCATCGACGGCAAAACCTTTGAGCTGAAACAGTTTCATTTTCACAGTCCGAGCGAAAACACCATCGATGGTCGTTCCTTCCCGCTCGAAGCACACTTTGTCCATGTTGCAGCCAACGGCGAGCTGGCCGTTGTCGCTCTGATGTTCGAAGAGGGGGCAGCCAACGCCGAACTGGAAAAAGCCTGGGCTCAGATGCCAGCAGAGGCCGGGGCCAAAGCAGCTCTGGAAAAGGTAGTCGATCCGGCAACCCTGCTGCCTGCGAATCATGACTACTACCGTTTCAACGGTTCCCTGACCACCCCGCCATGCAGCGAAGGGGTCAACTGGTTCGTCATCAAGGCCTACGCCTCTGCGTCACAAGAACAGATTGAGAAATTCACCCACATCATGCACCACCCGAACAACCGTCCGGTTCAACCGCTGAACTCACGCGTTGTCATCCAGTAACACCTGTACCACGGACCAGCCGCTGGAGTTCTCCTGGCGGCTGGTCCTTTCCCCACGCCCTACAAAAAAGATTATTCCTTCAATCCATTGCCAAATACATAATACAGGGTCTATATTTTACTCAATAGGTTATGTTTTAACCTGACTGGCAGATTGCCAGACAATTCTGAACCAAGCTTGAACTATCTATATAAAAAGGACTTATCATGAAAAAGACCTTCGGATTTATCATCGGCAGCCTGAGGAAAAAATCTTTTAACCGCGCCGTCGCCAATTATATGGCTTCTGTCGTCCCTGCTGACATCGATGTCAAATTTATCGAAATCGGCGACCTGCCTTTTTACAACGAAGATCTTGATGCGGCGACTCCGCCGGCCTGGCAGAGACTGCGTGAAGAGGTAAAGTCTGTCGACGCGCTGCTCTTCTTCACTCCGGAATATAACCGCACGATTCCAGCAGCTTTGAAGAATGCTCTCGATGTTGGTTCCCGCCCATACGGCCAGAGCGCCTGGGGCGGCAAACCTGGTGGTATCGTCAGTGTCAGCCCGGGAGCCATTGGTGGCTTCGGTGCCAACCATCACCTCCGCCAAGCGCTGACCTTCCTCAACGTCTACACCATGCAACAACCGGAAGCCTACATCGGCAATATCACAGCGTCCCTGGATGCTGAGGGCAAGGTCGTCAATGAAGATACCCAGAATTTTCTCCAGAGCTACATAGTAGCTTTCGTTGACTGGTCAAAAAAATTCTGACTTGGAGCGCTCAATCCCCCCGAAGCACAGGCCCCGGGGGGATTGTTTCTACAGTTCTGAGTTATCTAAGATCATTGCCAAGGAGCGGATACCGGCTATCCGCTAACGGAAGATCCTCCTGATCGATTCGGTCAGAACCCCGAACCGATAGGGTTTCTGGACAAATCCGGCAACCCCGACCGAACCGAACTTTTTCTCAATTTCCGACTCGTTGTAGCCACTCGACAGAATAACTGGCATCCGGGGATTCATGCTCTGAAGTTCTGTGAAGCAGCTGATTCCATCCATATTTGGCATGGTCAGGTCGAGCAGCACCAGAACGATTTCCGGATGGCCGGCAAAAACCTCGAGAGCCTCTTTACCGTCATTTGCCACCAGCACCTCAAAACCAAGCTCTTCGAGCATCTGTCGGCAGATTCCACGAACCGCCTCTTCATCGTCAACCAGCAGCACGGTTCCCGAGCCCCGCCAGTCTTCAACGGGATCAGACACATCTGTTTCCAGAACCTCAGCCTGGGATGCCGGGAACAAAACCCTGAAGACCGTCCCTTCCCCCTTACCACTGCGGACCGATATCGCTCCTTTGTGCCCCCGGACAATTCCCATCACCGCTGACATGCCAAGCCCCCGGCCGGTAAACTTTGTGGTAAAAAACGGATCGAACAGCTTGGCCTGCGTCTCCTGGTCCATACCACAACCGGTATCAGCAACCTCAAGGTAAACATAGGGTCCAACCCCGATATTTTCGTTGAAACAGGCCTTTTTCAAACAATCCTCATCGCAAAAAATACTGCCGGTCGCGATGCGAATCATCCCGCTGTCATCGCCGATCGCTTCGGCAGCGTTGATGACCAAGTTCATGATAATCTGGCGAATCTGAGTTGAATCCGCATCAATTCCGGGCAGGGGGGAATGTGGTTCCAGGCGCAGGCCGACATTTTTGGGGATGGAGACCTTGAGCATCTGGAGTATTTCCTGCAAGACCTGGTTCAGATCGATGGTTTCAATAACAAATTTACCCCTTCCGGAATAAGCCAGCATCTGCCTGGCCAGATCGGCAGCACGTGCAGCGGCCTGTTCTATCTGCAGCAGGTTCTCAATTGCATTCGAACCCTGAGGTAGGCGCCTTTTGGTCAGCTCGGCATGGCCCATGATTGCTGCAAGCAGATTATTGAAGTCGTGGGCAACGCCACCGGCCAGCACCCCCAGGCTTTCCAGTTTCTGGGTCTGAACCATTTGCCGCTCTAGTTGCAGCTTTTCCTCTTCCTGGCGTTTTATCTCAGTCAGGTCAAGAATCATGGCAAGATTGTACCTGTTCCCGCCGTATTCGAAGTAATTGGCCGTCACCCAGACCGGATAGAGGCTGCCATCCTTTCGCTTTTGCACGGTTTCCAGAGAAATCACCTTGCGCTGTTCTAGCTCTTTCCAGTGCTCAGTCCAGACCTCAAGGGTCCACTGCGGGGTGATATCGGTGATCATCATGCCGATCAGTTCTGAGTGCTCATAACCAAGTGACCTGCAGGCCTCCCGATTCACATACATCAACTGACCGGAAGCGTCGACCAGATGCACCTCCTCGCTGGTGTGCTCGATCGCAAAATGCAGCAGGGCCATCTCCTCTTCCAGTTTTTTCCGGGTCGTCACATCACGGACGATGGCCATGGACTGGAATGAACCTTCTAATTTGAAGGCCGACACCGACAGTTCGATATCAATAATCTCGCCGCTTTTATGCAGCGCTTTCAGTTCGAGAGTCCTGCCGACGGCAGAGCCCTCCCCTGTTTTGACGAAATGAGGAAAACTGTTCATAAACTCAGAAAGATACGGCTCCGGGGCGAGGATCTGGTGAAGGTTACGCCCCTTCATCTCTTCGGCGCTATAGCCGAAAATCTCCGCTGCCCCCGGATTCCAGAAAACGACTTCTCCCAGTTGATTCATCAGGACGATCCCGTCCTTGGCGGCCAACGTCAGCTTCTCGAAGATGACCGACTGACGGCGCAACTCCTCCTGTTCCTGCTTACGCTCGGTAATATCGCGGGTTATCGAAAGGATCACCTTTTCGTCGTTCATGTCGATGATACGGGCCGACATCAATCCGTGTTTGATACTCCCATCCTTGGCGACAAAACGAGCTTCAAGATTCTCGGCTATCCCGGTTTGCTTAAGCATCTGCAACAGTTTCTGCCGATCGCCCTCGTCTTTCCAGATGTTGAGTTCCAGTGAAGACTTGCCCAGAACCTCCTCCGGCTGGTAACCCATAATCCGGGTAAAACCGGCATTGATCTTGATGAAGATACCGTCGTCTTGACGATTGATATTGATCGAGTCGGGGCTGGCATGAAAGGCCGTGTGAAAATATTCCTGACTGAACCTCAACGCCTTGAAAAGCTCCACTTCATGACTTAAGTCTCGGACGATCAGCAGAAAAAATTCTCTGTCATCTATATCAACTACAGAAATATGGATCTCGACGGGAAAGGGAACAGCATCTTTGCTCTGATGAACGCTATGAAAGGGGGACTCAACGGCGGAGAGTGAAACAGCCTCCGCGGACTGTTGCAGATCGGACAGATGCAGATGCCCGAACTCATCCAGACTATAACCGTACAGCGCCACAGCACTCTTGTTGGCATCAGCAAAACAGGGATCGACGGCGTCCGTCGGAACTAAGAAAACAGCGTCCGGACAGGCATCCAAAAACTGGCGACACATGAAAAAACCGTCCTTCGTACAACAGGTTTCCTCGCAGGCCCGATCAGATGTTCATTCAAATAACTATATCCATGCAAATAGTGTAGCAAATGATGCAGGTTTTTTCTGATTCCCGAGGAAAATCGTCGGGACAGCACTGGCAAAGGGGACAAGCTCCCCGCTCCGGTTTCCCCCAGGCGAAACCCTCGCCATATTTTCCCTTGTAGCGATTCAGCGTTTCACTTACCTTAGCCGGATAAAATTACTGATCGTCATTGCCTTTTCTTAAGTGCAGGATTGAACCCTATGTCCAGAATTGGAACCCCCTTCTCACCGAATGCTACCCGCGTGCTGCTGTGTGGCTCCGGAGAACTGGGAAAAGAAGTCGTCATTGAATTGCAGCGTTTGGGCTGCGAAGTTATTGCCGTGGATCGCTATCCAAACGCGCCGGCCATGCAGGTTGCGGATCGCAGCCATGTCATTTCGATGCTTGACGCTGCCGCCCTGCGTGCTGTCATCGAACAGGAACGTCCGGCCTATATCGTCCCTGAAATCGAAGCGATTGCGACCGACACCCTTGCCGAACTCGAGCAGGAAGGCTTTACCGTCATTCCGACGGCCAGAGCAACGCAGTTGACCATGAATCGTGAAGGCATCCGCCGCCTAGCCGCTGAAACACTGGGGCTGCCGACCTCGCGCTACCAGTTTGCCGCAGACAGGGGTACATACCTTGAGGCCGTCAAAGCTATCGGCCTGCCCTGCCTTGTCAAGCCGATCATGAGCTCGTCAGGCAAAGGGCAGAGCCTGATTCGCAGCGAAGCAGAGATCGACAAAGCCTGGGATTACGCTCAGGAAGGCGGCCGGGCCGGCAAAGGGAAAGTCATCGTCGAAGGCTTCGTCGATTTCGACTTTGAAATCACCCTGCTGACCATCCGTCATGCTGATGGAAACGGCAATACACAAACCAGTTTCTGCGCCCCGATCGGCCATCGTCAGGAGCATGGTGACTACCAGGAGTCCTGGCAGCCGCAGGGGATGAGCCCCCTGGCCCTGGAACGTGCCCAGCAAATCGCCAGGGCGGTCACCGAAAACCTTGGCGGCCGCGGCCTGTTTGGCGTCGAACTGTTCGTCAAAGGGGATCACGTCATCTTCAGCGAGGTGTCACCACGCCCGCACGATACCGGACTGGTCACCCTGATATCCCAGGAACTGTCGGAATTCGCCCTCCACGCCCGGGCGATTCTCGGCCTGCCGATCCCTAAGATTGTTCTCTACGGCCCCTCAGCCTCATCGGTTCTGCTCGTCGAAGGAGAATCCCAGGAGATGCAGTACGGCAACCTCGGTAAAGCGCTCAACCGCCCGGGAACCCAGCTGCGCCTGTTCGGCAAGCCCGAAATCTCCGGCAAGCGCCGCCTCGGTGTCGCCTTGGCCAAAGCCGACTCCGTCGATCAGGCCCGCAAAACCGCCAACGAGGTCATCGCTGATATCGAGGTAACTCTTTAGGAGTTGCTACCAGATTCCAGCTACACCCCAAGAAGAAAGAAACAGGATGGAAGAGAATATCTTACGCGAAGAAAACATGGAGAAGATGGTTACCGCCATCAATGCCTCCTTTGAGGAGATCTTCGGCCGCATCTACGCCATGAACGCCGAAGGACGGGATGTCGCGACCAAAGCGGCGATGATGCACGAACTCTACAAGCTGCAGGACAGCTTCTACGAGATCGTCACCCCCAACCTCAAAGACTGTTCACTCGATTGCAAAATCGGCTGCACCCAATGCTGTGAATTCAGGGTTTCCGCTCTGCCGGTCGAGATCTTCAATATCGTCAACTACCTGCGTGAACACAAAGCAGGTGAACTGGAAATCTGGGAACAGCGCCTCAAGGAACATGCCGATTACGTGTCCGGGATGCAGAGCCATGACTACCAGAAGGTCTGCCCTTTCGCCGACGAGCAGGGAGCCTGCCAGATCTACGAAGTCCGCCCGTTCAAATGCCGCGCCTATCACTCTCTCGATGTCAAAATCTGCAACGAGAAGCGCCACAGCTACAGCATCGGCCTGCTCGATCAATTGGAGCAGATGATGATGCAGACCATCAACGACATCTTCGGAGTCGAGCAGCTCTCCTTCGTCCCCTGCGAGCTCGGCCAGTCGGTCCTCAAGGCGCTGACCTACAACGACCTGGAAGGGGAATGGCTGCTGCGCCGTAATCCATTCTGGGAATTCGCCATCAAAGGATAGTCTCAGACGACCTGAGTGAACCCCATGTCCCTATTGTCCCATTTCAACAGCTATTTCGAAATCCATGAAATAGTAAAGCCCAGGCGCATGCTTGGGCTTTACGTCTATTGCCAAACCCCGGATCGTGAAGCGGGGTTTGTATCAACTGATTTCCATCAAAACTCCGCGTGCGGAGTTTTTTCGATTCTGCCCCTGTGCTGAGCTTGCTCGGCGCGGGGCGCGCTGTCAGTTGCTGGTGTGAACCTACGAAGAGAATACGGCCAGTCTTTGCCAGCTTTACAAGGGAGCTTTTGCTTCCTTTTGGGGCCCAGGCCAAAAGGAAGGCGCCGTGCGGGGGCGAGACCCCGTGTTTTTGATCTTAAAAAACAACACAAACAAACATCAGAACCAACACCGGCGGGTCTCGTCCCGCCAGACGACTGACTTTCCTTTGGGCGCAAAGCAAAGTCAGCAAAGGAAACTTTTTAAATGCTGACGAAAGACGTTCATGTCGTTTAGAAACGGTTCATACCAGCAAAACGGAATGCGCCCGATGAGGAGCGAGCTCCTCAAACGGGCAGAACCGAATTATGGTTCGCCAGAAACTGACTTTGCCATCAATAAAACAAATCCCAGGCACGTGCCTGGGATTTGTTTTGCTGCCACATTCATGGTTAGGTTCTGAATCAATCCTCCCCTTTGTCGATCTCTTCAATCTCGGTTTTGGAATGGTTGGCAACCATCCGTTTTTTAACCTTCTTGCCGAAGAATATCGGCAGGACGAAACCGGCGATGGCGATGGCCCAGATCCCGATGGCCAACGGGCTGCCAACGAAAATCGACCAGTCCCCGTCAGATATCTGCAGCGCGCGCCGCATGTTGACCTCCATCTCGTTACCGAGCAGGATGCCAAGGATGACAGGCACCAGCGGCACCCCGAGCTTGCGCAGCCCCCAGCCCATAAAGCCGAAACCGACCATCAGCATGACATCAAAAGTCGAGCCGGTAAGACCATAGATACCGACGAAAGAGATCATGGCCACCACCGGCATGAGAATCCGTGTCGGTACCAGCAGCACGCGGGTAAACAGGCCGACCATCGGCAGGTTCAGAGCCAGCAGTATGATGTTGGCGATAAAGAGCGCCGCAATCAGCCCCCAGACGATGTCAGGATTATTCCTGAACAGTAGCGGGCCAGGGGTAATGTTGAGCTGGAGCAGCACGGCAAGCAGCACCGCAGTGGTTCCCGAACCCGGTACGCCGAGCGAGAGCATCGGCACCAACGCCCCGCCTGCGGCTGCATTGTTGCCGACTTCCGGCGCGATAACGCCGCGTGGATCGCCTTTGCCGAAAGTCTTACCTTCGCGGTCGAGGGTGCTCTTCTCCACCGAATAGGACAGGAAAGACCCGAGGGACGCACCGGCGCCCGGCAGAACGCCGGCGAGGAAGCCGATGATCGTCGAACGGATCATCGTCCCGATGGAACGTTTGAGAATCCTGAAATCAGGGATCAGGCGCCCGATCTTGGCCCCGGGTTTGCCCGCGGCACCGCTGCGATGATGCTCGATAAAGATCAGGACTTCGCTGATCGCGAACAGACCGACAATGGCGATCAGAAAATCGATCCCGTCATAGAGATGGATATGGCCGAAGGTGAACCGTTCCGAACCGGTCTGCGAATCGCTACCGATCATCGCAATACCTAAGCCCAGCGCGGCGGCCAAGGCCGACTTCGCCTGATTGCTGGCTGTCACCCCACCGAGGGTCGCGAAAGCCATGGTGAACAGTGCGAAATATTCGGCCGGGCCGAACAGCAGCGCAATCTTGACCAGCTGTGGCGCAATCAGCACCAGCCCCAGGGTCGCGAAAAAAGAGCCGACGAACGAGGCAATACCGGACAGGGCCAGCGCTTCACCCGCCCGCCCCTGCTGCGCCATCGGATAGCCGTCCAGACAGGTCATCATCGCCGGTTCATCACCCGGGATGTTGAGCAGGATCGAGCTGATCCGCCCGCCATACATGGCTCCATAGTAGACGCTGGTCAACAGGATCAGGGACGGTGCCGGGCCGAGCCCCAGTGTGAAGGCAATTGGAATAAGGATCGCAACACCATTGGCCGGCCCGAGTCCCGGCAAAGCACCCATCAGCGTCCCAAGAAAGCAGCCCAAAAGGGCCAGTAGAAGGTTCTGGAAAGTCAATGCGACTGCAAAGCCATCAATCAGATTTGAGAAACTGTCCATGGTCGTTCCCCCTTAAAACCCGAGTGGGCCCTTGGCCAGTGACAGCCCGAGCACCAGATGAAAGACCACATAAATCCCTGCGGAAGTCGCGACACCAGTGACCAGAGAACCTAGCGGCCTGGTCCCGAGACGCCAGGACAGGTACGCGGTGGCAAAGACGGTTGCGATCACGAAGCCGATCTTCGATAAGGCCCAGCCGTAAAGAAACATCACCGCCGTAGCAAAGATGATCTCAATAAAATTCTTCAGGTTCGGCCAGTCAGGTTCAGCATCTGGACGGATCAGGATATACAGTGAGCAGATCGTAAGAACCGTCCCGACGATATAAGGAAAGGCCCGCGGGCCGACAACATCGACCATGAAACTGTCGGGGATGATTGACGTCGCCCAGAAGTAAAACGCCGCAAGAATCAGTCCGAAAAGGCCGAATATCCGGTCGCTCATAAGAGCCCCTTTCTTCAAACGATGACAAATAATAGGAGGCTACCCCAACCATAGGGGGCAGCCTCGATGCAGATATTACTTGAGGATACCGATTTCCCTGGACAGATCGGCGATATCCTTGATGCTCTCCATGACGAACTTATCCATGTCAGAACCAAAATTGCTGAACGGTTCAATCGCCTTGGCCTCCAGGTCTTTCTGGAACGCCTCGGATTCGGTCATCTTCTGGATCGCATTCTTCCAGAACTCCTTGGCCTCGTCTGAAGCCCCTTTCGGCATATAGAGCCCGCGCCAGTTGGCACCGACCACGTCATAGCCCTGCTCCTTAGCCGTCGGAATGTCAGGGAACCCTTTCAGGCGCTGCGGAGCCAGAATCGCTATGATCCGAATGTCACCAGACTCATAAAAGCCGCGCAACTCGGAGAAATCGCCGGACATCACCTGAACCGCACCAGAAAGCAGACCGGTCATCGCCTCGCCACCACCGGCGTAGGCAACGTACTTGAGTTGGCGTACGTCCTTCAGCCCTGCCTTACGGGCAACGAGCATTGGCTTGATATGATCAAATCCGCCGACAGATGACCCGCCAGCGATACCGACCGAACGCGGATTGGTGACGATGGCGTCCATCAGCTCTTTGAGATTTTTATATGGAGAGTCCTTCTTGACGGCAAGCACGCCATATTCGGCGCCAAAGGTTGCCAGCCAATGTACGTCATCCGCACTGGCTCCCTTGAATATGCCCTGCGCCAGGCGCGCGGAAGTGGATGTCGAGGCGGCAACAATCAGGTCGTTGTCGTTGTTGCGCTCCTTGGTCACATGGGCGTAAGCGACACCGCCACCTCCACCGGACATATTGGCGACCTGCATCGCCTTGTCGATCAGGCCCAGTTCAAACAGATTTTTGGCCGTGGTCCGGCAAATGAAATCCCAGCCGCCCCCCGGGCCGGCGGGTGCGATGCACTCAGGGTTTTCCGGTTCAAAGGCCAAAGTCGGACCAGCCGGCAGCAACAGCGTGGCAGCTGCGACTAACAACAGAAGTTTTCCTAACCAGTTTTTTTTCATTCTGTGTCCCCTTTTTGTTGATGGTCCGGGAGGAAACCCGAACATTTTTGGTAAAATCTTCACAGAAACCAGTCGTCTAGGATAAAGTCTAGTTTGCTCCCTATAGTCTGTAAATAATTGCTCCATAATGCTTTTTTGCTCCATTACGGAGATTTTGTTCATATTGTTCATGACACGTCAGGCGCTTGATGAGCTAGCGGAGAAAGGGACAGAATGATCACGCGCTCCAAACGCAAGCTGCTGGAACGCCAACCTGCCAGTTTAAAAAACAGGATGATTCTGCTCGTCTGCCTTCTGGTCTTGTCGCTGACCCTGGTGGCCGGAGGAATGTATACGGCGATGGTTGGCGAGATATTGGAAGACAAGATCGGCAAACAGGCATTGCAGGTATCCCTGACTGTGGCCACAATTCCCCTGGTCCGCGAACAGATCGTCAAACCCTATCCGGAAGGCAAACTACAGAAGCTGGCCGAAGAGATTCGCCGGAAAACCGGGGCCGAATTCGTCGTCATCGGCAACCTTGACGGCGTGCGCTTTTCACACCCGAACCCAGACAGACTTGGCCAGCACATGGTCGGCGGCGACAATGCCGCAGCCCTTGAGCGTGGCGAAGCCTACGTTTCCCGCGCGGTAGGAACGCTCGGCCCATCGATCCGCGGCAAGGTCCCCATTCTCGCTGAGGACGGTAAAATTGTCGGCGTTGTCTCGGTCGGTTACCTTCTCGACGATGTCCGCGATATTGTCCATGAACAGCAGCTCAAAGTCGCCGCCCTGATAACGATCCTGATGATGATCGGCATTCTGGGTGCCGTATATATCTCCAATCACGTCAAACAAAAAATTTTCGGCCTAGAGCCGGAGCAGATTGCCCGACTGTTCAGCGAGCGCGCGTCGATCATCGAGTCGATCCGCGAAGGGATCGTCGCCATCGACCGGGAAGCTCACGTCACCGTTGCCAACCGGGTGGCGATTGAAAGCGTCGGCTGTCAAAGTGAAGAAGAACTGATCGGTAAACACATCCGTGAGGTCCTGCCGGGCGCACGCCTGAGCAGGGTCCTGGAAGAAGGGGGAGAACAACGCTTCGACCACGAGTTCGAAGTACAGGGCACCATGATGATCCTCAACACAGTACCGATGATTGAAAACAATGAGATCATCGGCGCAGTGGCCAGCTTCAGGCGCAAGGAAGAACTCGACATCCTGGCCAAGCAGCTCTCCCAGGTCAAGGAGTACTCTGAGATGTTACGAGCCCAGACTCACGAATATTCCAACAAGCTGCACACCATCGCCGGATTGATCCAGATCGGCCACGACAAAGAGGCCCTCGAGCTGATCGGCAAGGAAACGGCCGGCTATCAGGGGCTGATTGCCTTTCTGGCCAAGGCCGTTCCCTTCCCGGTTCTGGCGGCGTTCATCCTCGGCAAGTACAACCATGCCCAGGAACTGCGGATCCGTTTCGACATCGACCCGGAGAGCCAGATGACCGATGTACCGGAGGAACTGAGCCGTGAGAAACTGGTCACCATCCTCGGCAACCTGATCGACAACGCCTTCGATGCATCCCTGAACGGAAGTCATCCGCCCCGGGTGAACCTCTCCATGACCGATTCCGGCAACGATCTGGTCTTCGAAGTCGGCGATTCAGGGCCCGGCATCCCTGCCGATCTGTCGGAAAAAATCTTTGCCCGCGGCTTTACCACCAAACAACAGGGACGTGGCCACGGATTGCATCTGGTGATGACTGCCTTGCAGGAACTGGGGGGAGAGATTACGCTTAACGACAGCGAACTGGGCGGAGCCCTGTTCACGGTTTTTATCCCGAAACGGAAGAAGGGGTGATATGAGCTTCAGCGTACTGATTGTCGATGACGATCCGAAGATTGCCGAAATACATCGTCACTTCACTGAAAAAATTGCCGGGTTCAATGTCTGCGGCATCGCCGATTCACTTGAGGATGCAGAAAAGATGGTCCAACTGCTCGAACCCGATCTGATTCTGCTCGACCTATATTTCCCGGAGGGGCTTGGAACCGAGCTGCTCTGGAAGGTTCGTGCCAACCGGCAATCGACCGATATTATTCTGATCACGGCGGCCAAAGAGTTGGAGCCGCTGCAGGAAGCGATGCGTGGCGGCGTGTTCGACTACATCATCAAGCCGGTCATGTTCCCCCGTTTCCAGGAAGCGCTGGAACGCTTTAGCAAGCACCGTCAGCAACTTCAGTTCGAGACCAGCCTCTGCCAGCAGGATGTCGACCGTCTGCTCCACCCGTACAAGGACAGTAACCCCGGCGAAGCGGAGTACCCGAAGGGGATCGACCCGCTAACCCTGAAAAAGATCCGCACGGTTTTCAAACAGCCTCATCCAGACGGGTTCAGTGCCGACGACGTCGGCCAGCAGATCGGAGCCAGTCGCACCACCGCCCGCCGCTACCTTGAATACCTGACGGCTTCGGGGCAACTGACGGCGGAATTGATTTATGGTGCAGTGGGGCGGCCGGAACGGAAGTATTTTTCATCCTGATTCCCCTCAGTCAGTAAAATCACTGAAAACGTCCAAGAAACCGAGCGTAACCTTCCTTTTCAAGCTCAGCAACAGGAACAAAGCGCAGGGCGGCCGAGTTAACACAGTAGCGTAAACCGGTCGGCGGAGGGCCGTCGGGAAAAACGTGACCGAGGTGGGAATTGGCCTGTTTGCTGCGCACCTCGGAATAGACTGCACTGTCATCCATCCTGACCACATTGGCCTCGACCAGCGGCCGGAAAAAACTTGGCCACCCGGTTCCTGAATCGTACTTCTCTCTGGAGCTGAATAGCGGTTCGCCGGAGACAATATCGACATAGATGCCCGCTTCCTTGTGATCCCAGTAGAGGTTGTCAAAGGGCGGTTCGGTGTCATCCTCCTGGGTAACCTGGTACTGCAGCGGGGTCAGGCTCTTTTTCAACTCGCTCTTCGCCATGAACTTGCGCTGCCGCTGCTTCCCCCAGACCTTGTCGAGAAACCTGTCGCGCCCGGAACGGGAGCGGTAAAATTCATACTCAAGCCCACGTTTGTAAAAGTCCTGATGCTGATCTTCCGCCGGATAAAAAACCGGGGCCGGCTCGATCGGCGTGACGATCGGCTTGTTAAAGCGACCGCCTGAGACCAGGTCCGCTTTCGAAACCTCTGCAGCTCGCCGCTGCTCTTCATCATAGTAGAAGATTGTCGAGATATAGGCATGACCACGGTCGACGAACTGACCGCCGGCATCAGTCGGATTGATCTGCCTCCAGTAATAGTCGAGCAGTCGCGGATAACTGATCCTGGCCGGATCGAAGGTCACCTGGATCACCTCGATGTGGCCGCCCCTGTTGTAGGTTTTGTAGCCAGGATCAACGCTTTTGCCGCCGGCGTAACCGGAAACCACATCGACAACCCCATCCAGTTTCTCAAAAGCGGCTTCCATACTCCAGAAACAGCCGCCCGCCAGAAGTGCCCTGGAATAAGCGTCCGGTATTTCTTGCGTCGGGTCGGCGGCAAACGACCCGGCGCTGACAAACAATGAAGCAAACAGCAGAACCATCCGTTTTTTCATCACTGGCCCCTTATCCACCTACGGCTGTTATTGCGCCTCAAAATCGGCGAGAAATTGCCCATACCCTGTTGAGGCCAGTTCCGCCACGGGGACAAAGCGGAGTGCGGCCGAGTTGATACAGTAACGCAGCCCGGCGGGGGGCGGGCCATCAGGGATCACATGGCCCAGGTGCGAATCGGCCTTTTTGCTGCGCACCTCGGAAATCAGGGTTTCAGCATCGACCTTGATGACGTTTTCAGCAACCAGGGGTTTGCTGAAACTCGGCCAGCCGGTTCCTGAATCGTACTTGTCGACTGAGCTGAACAACGGTTCGCCGGAGACGATATCGACATAGATACCCGGCTCCTTGTGATCCCAGTAAAGGTTGTCGAAGGAAGGTTCGGTTGCATCCTCCTGGGTCACCCGGAACTGCAGCGGCGTCAGGCGTTTCCGCAATTCCGACTTTACGTAGGGCCCACCATCCCGGTCTTCTCCCCAGACCTTGTCGAGAAACTGATCACGGCCGGAACGGAAGCGATAGAACTTGTAGCGGTAGCTGTTGTTCTTGTAGTAGTCCTGGTGGTAGCCCTCGGCCGGGTAAAATTCCGGAGCGACGACAACCGGCGTGACCAGCGGTTTGTCGTAACGACCGCTCGCTGCGAGTGCAGCTTTAGAAGCCTCCGCCAGGCGGAGCTGCTCGTCATCATAGTAAAAGATCGTTGATATATAGGCGTGGCCGCGATCGACAAACTGCCCGCCGGCATCGGTCGGATCGATCTGCCGCCAGTAGACATCGAGCAACCGCTGGTAGCTGACGATCGCCGGATCAAAGCTGATCTGGACAACCTCGATATGGCCGTTCTTGTCGTAATCCTCATAGGTCGGGTTCGCCGTTGTCCCACCGGCATAGCCGGACACGACCGACTTGACCCCGTTCAGTTTTTCAAACGGCGGCTCCATGCACCAGAAGCAACCACCGGCAAACAGGGCTTTCTCGAGCGGCGCAGCAGTGACAAGTGAGGCGCCGCCAACCAGAATGAGCAGGGTCAGCAGAATGATTCTTTTCATAACGCTCTCCTAAAGTTTGTTCCGATCTAAATCCATTTTAAATCAGACAGATAGTGCGACGATAGAGCCCCCGACAAAATCACTGCATGGTCTCCTTTTTCATATCGGCAGGTGCCATCGGCATTACCTTCTCTCCTGACATCTCTTTCATTTCGTCCTTTTTCATGGTTTCTTTGCCGCTCTGCATGTCGTCCATTTTCATCGAGCCATCCAGCATCGACCCAGACTGCGACTCTTTCATCATGCCGGTCTCTTCCATGGTTTCCTTTTTCATCGTATCCATCTGATCGGCCAAAAGCGGAGTGACAGAAAAAGAAAGCATAACGGCCAACAGGATTGCGCTGCTCATGACTGCTGAAGTTTTCATAGTTATCTCCATTTCTGTTGTCTGTTTATGCAGGAACTGATCTCCTGCGTTGATCAACAGCATAGGCAATGGCGATAAAGCTGAAAAAACGAGTCTGTAAAGATTCGATAAAGATTTGGCGGGAAAAAACGAGAGAAAAAATCAGACCGGCAGAATTGCCCAGATGCGCGTCAGACCGTTGCCACTCTGCGCACCGACCTGGCCACCGTGAGCTTCAATCAGTTCCTTGGTGATCGCCAGTCCGATTCCGGCCCCACCGCCCCCTTCCCGAGAACGGGAAGGATCCGCCCGGAAGAACCTCTCGAAGATATAAGGCAGATCCGCAGCCGGGATCTGCGCCCCGCTATTGGCAAATTCAACCAGCATACCGGCCGGGTCAGGCGCGATCCGGATCCGGATCCGACCGGCGCGTGGCGTGTATTTGATGCAATTCTCCATCAAACTCTGAAAGGCCTGCAGCAGCTTGTCCTCATCCCCGTGAATTTCAGGTTCATCGCTACAGAAATCGATATCAACCAGCAGCTCCTTTTGCTGGACATTGAGCTGGTGCAGGGCCAGCAGGCGACTGATCAGTTCAGACATACGCAAGGGTTTGCGCTTGAGAAAAGCCCTAGCCGCATCAGCCCGGGCCAGTTGCTGGAGGCTTTCGACCAGCTGCACCAGACGCAGGATCTCCTGTTGCAGCATATCAAGAGTCTCCGGTGTCGGCGGGATAACGCCGTCGGTAAAGGCCTCAAGGTAACCGCGCAGATTGGTCAACGGGGTGCGCAACTCATGGGCGACATCGGAGACCATATTCTTGCGCAACCGCTCGACCTTCTCCAGGCTGTCAGCCATGCGATTAAAGGCGACAGCCAACTCGCCGATCTCGTCCTGACTGCTGGTCGCGACCCGCAGCGAATAATTTCCGGCACTGACCTCCCGGGTGATCGCGGTCATCTGTGACAGCGGCCGCAACACCCTGCGAGTCAGCAGAAAGCTGAGCAGGAAAGCGAGAATCAACCCGGCGATACAGGCCCAGACAAGGTAGTAGTGAATCGAGCTGACAAACATATGATGGATGTCGTCACTGGCGACCTCGTACTTCTTCATCAGCGCCATGAAATACTTGGCCGCGAGCTGGTCGAGAGCGAACCAGACGATCAGAAAAATACCGGCGATGACCGGCAGCACGTTGATCAGCAGCAGCTTCCAGAGCAGACGCAGACGCATGGTTTCAGCCTTCCCCGACTTCCGCAAAGCGGTAGCCGAAGCCACGCATGGTGATGATCAGGCGCGGTTCGGCAGGATTGTCTTCGATCTTCTGACGCAGTTTGCCGACGTGAACATCGATAACCCGATCGACCACGCTTTCACCATGATCGTAAAAACGATCGAGCAGTTCGTTGCGGGAGAAGACCTGACCGGGAGAAGCCATCAGGCAATGGAGAAGTTTGAACTCGGAGGTGGTCAAGTTGATGACCTGGCCATTTTTACTGACCTTGAGCTTGACCGGATCGAGCTCAAGCCCTTCAAAACGCAGCACCTGGTCGGCGGACTGAGAACGGGACTGAACGCGGCGCAGAATCGCCTTGACCCGCTCAACCAGTTCGCGCGGACTGAACGGCTTGACGACATAATCATCGGCACCGATCGATAAACCCATCACCCGGTCGATCTCCTCCTCGCGGGCAGTCAGCATCAGGATCGGCACATCGGAGAATTTGCGCAACTGGCGGCAGATCTCCCAACCATCGAGGCGCGGCAGCATCACATCAAGAATGACAAAAGAAGGGTTGTTTCGCCTGGCCAGCAGCAGCGCCTGCTCGCCGTCAAAAGCCGCCAGGGTCTTGAACCCCTCTTTCTGCAGGTAGGTCGCGACCAGGTTCGAGGTGTTTTTATCATCTTCAACGATCAGAACGGGTCCACTCAGTGCGGGCATGGGTCCTCCCTGGCTCAGACAGATATCCTGTTCTCAGCTTACCCCGAAGTCTGCAGAAAAGAAAACGCCCCAGAAAAAATCCATTTGAAATTGGAAAATCCATTTGAAGTTGTCAATCCCCTGGTGGTTGAGGTGATAAAGGACGAAGGCATCAATCTCTCGTCTGCAAAACCCACATCAGCTTTCGATCTTTGCAAGACCGGAGAATTGTTCAGCTTCGTCATCACGGTTTGTGATAAGGAAACAGATAGCGCCCTATTTTCCCGGGGATTCAGAGGCGGAAAAACTGACCTTTCACGGATTCTGGGGATATTGCCGGCAGCTATGACAAAAAACTGAAACAGGGCCAAGTTGTCCGGAATGCCTTCAAGTCAAAGCTTATTGGATAGTTTGACTTGCCCGATTAATCACTGTCTTGTCGCTCTTAGGTATTCGTCAATCACGAATCCTCACTGGCAGCGGAAGCGTAAAGTCCAGACTACTTGACATGCAACAGCTGCTTGGCTATATTGCCAAGTATGCAAGGAGGTTTTGCGATGGATGAAAAACAGAAGAAACGTCTTGATGCACGGGCAAAGGTTCTGAAAGCAATGGCTCATCCCAGCCGCTTGCTGGTTCTCGAAGAACTGGAAAAGCAAGAGCGTTGCGTCTGCGAACTGACCGAAATGATCGGTGCCGATATGTCGACCGTCTCCAAACACCTGTCCGTTTTGAAGCAGGCCGGGCTCGTTATCGACGATAAGCGTGGGAATCAGGTTTATTACCAACTCAGGGTTCCATGCATTCTCAACTTTTTTGATTGCGTGGAGACAGTACTCCAGACTCAGCACCGTGAACATGCTGATACCCTATCTGTCGTGAACAGATAAAGAATAGTTTTTTTGACTTAGAGCTTGGCAATTTAGCCAATTAGGAAATAGGATTATGCATCTACAGAAAGAAGGAAATTTCTTCACCGCCCCCTCTTTGACACGAAATCTGATTCTGGGGATTGTCGGGGTTATGATCTGGTGGCTCATCTACCGGCAACTCCCGGGATTATCAAAATGGTTAACATATAGTTTGTTCCGGATCAAAGAGGGCTCACACCTGGGAGCTTCCATCGAATTTCTGCTTTATGACACGCCGAAGGTCATGATGCTGCTCTTTCTGGTTGTTTATGGTGTGGGGGTTGTCCGCAGCTTCTTTACCCCGGAGAAAACCCGCGCCTTTCTTTCCGGAAAGAGTGAATTCGCAGGGAATATCCTTGCTGCCTTGCTGGGGATCATCACCCCTTTTTGCTCTTGCTCCGCCGTCCCGCTTTTCATCGGGTTTGTTACCGCAGGGGTCCCACTCGGCGTCACCTTTTCCTTTTTGATTTCAGCACCCATGGTCAACGAGATCGCCGTCGGCCTTTTATACGGTCTATTGGGCTGGAAAGTCGCTGCTATCTACATGGGGACCGGTCTCGTTATTGCCATCGTCGCCGGGTGGGTGATTGGCCGCCTGAAGCTGGAAAACTACATCGAGGACTGGGTCAGAGAGGCCAATATGGCGGCTGTAGATGTAGAAGAGGAAAAGTTGACATGGAACGATCGATTCATCTACGGCTGGGAAGCGGTTAAGGAAATCATCGGCCGGGTCTGGATCTACGTCATTCTGGGGATAGCCGTCGGGGCCGGTATTCACGGATTTGTCCCCGAAGGGATGATGGCCTCGATCATGGGCAAGGGCTCATGGTGGTCGGTTCCGGCCTCAGTTGTGATCGGTGTTCCCATGTATTCCAATGCCGCAGGGGTTATCCCGGTTGTCGAAGCGCTGCTGGGCAAAGGTGCAGCACTGGGATCGGTGCTGGCCTTCATGATGAGCGTTATCGCTCTATCCCTGCCGGAGATGGTGATCTTGAGAAAGGTGTTAAAGCCCAGGCTGATCGGTGTCTTTATCGGCGTTGTCGCCTGCGGAATTCTGATTGTCGGCTATATGTTTAATGCGATTCTATAAAGTACATTTATTCCTCCGGAAGTCGAAGCTGCTAACTGATTGTAGCTACGTTTCCGTTGGTGTGTTTTTCGACAGCATCAGATCTTGATAAAATCTACAGACAAGAAAAGGAGATTATTACATGAAAAAGATTCAGATTCTCGGAACCGGTTGTGCCAAATGTGAAAAACTTGCCGAAAATGCCAAGCAGGCAGCTGACGCCCTTGGGCTTGAGTACGAGCTGGAAAAAATCACCGATATCAAACAGATCATGAGTTTCGGTGTCATGAGTACGCCTGGGCTTGCTGTCGACGGCAAGGTGTTGACTGCGGGTAAGCTGCCCAGCCCCGCTGACATCGAAAAACTGCTGGGATGAAATAATGAAAATGAAAAGAGTCATGGTCCTGTTCCTGCTACTCGGTTTCTTTATGATAAATTGCCAGGCCGGAGATCTGCCAAAACTGATCGATGTCGGCGCTGACAAGTGCATCCCCTGTATCAAGATGGCGCCGGTCCTAGATCGATTGAAGGAGGACTTTTCCGGACGGATGGACGTCGTTTTTGTCGATGTCTGGAAATATCGAGCTGAAGCGGCCAGGTACGGGGTACAGATGATTCCGACCCAGATTTTCTACGCTGCGGACGGCAAAGAACTTTACCGTAATATCGGATTCTACGGCCGCGA
Source organism: Geopsychrobacteraceae bacterium (assembly GCA_963677215.1). Taxonomy (GTDB): domain Bacteria; phylum Desulfobacterota; class Desulfuromonadia; order Desulfuromonadales; family Geopsychrobacteraceae. The sequence goes on along the minus strand of OY781919.1, from coordinate 2,136,436 downwards.
GGCAATTCTCGCCAAGTGGAGTGAACTGGGCTACGACTTCAGCGAGAGTAAGTAATGATCGAACGGCTCATGACAGGGTTAAGTCAGGCAGTCTGTGGAGCGCCGCTGCTCGCTCTTGGTGCTGCCGCCGGTTGGGGTGTGTTGAGCATCCTGCTTTCTCCCTGTCATCTGGCCAGTATCCCCCTGATCGTCGGTTTCATTGACGGTCAGGGGCAGTTGAGTACCAGACGGGCTTTTGCTATCTCCAGCCTGTTCTCCGGTGGAATCCTTCTTTCGATTGCCTTGATCGGTCTGCTGACCGCCTTGGCGGGCAGAATGCTCGGCGATATCGGGGGCTGGGGCAATTGGCTGGTCGCCATTATCTTCTTTCTGTTCGGGTTGCATCTGTTGGGGATGATCCCAATGCCTTGGTCAGGTCCCGGACAGGTCGGCATGCAACGCAAGGGCCTACTGACCGCGCTAATTCTCGGCCTGATCTTTGGTGTTGCCCTGGGACCCTGTACCTTCGCTTTTATGGGGCCGGTGCTCGGAGTGGCCTTTGCTGCAGCGTCTGAAAACATGCCTTACGCAGCCATTCTGCTCATTGCCTACGGCATCGGACACTGTGCCGTGATTGTTTTTGCCGGGACTTTCAGCGAAAAGGTTCAGCATTATCTCAACTGGAACGAACGCTCAAAGGGATCACTCTGGATCAAAAGAATCTGCGGCTCATTGGTTGTTTCCGGCGGAATCTGGTTGATCTATTCAGCGCCATGAACATTAACAGTGAAAGAGGAGAAATAATGTCTGAAGATTGTTGTCATGGTGGCAATGAAGTCATGATTCTGGCCTGCTCTGGCGGCTCCAATGTGGGCCAGTTGTCCAACCAGGCAACTGGAGAACTGGCCCAGGAAGGGGTCGGCAAGATGTTCTGCCTGGCCGGTATCGGCGGCCATCTTTCCGGCTTTGTCCAGTCGGCAAAGGACGTACCGATGATGGTGGCTATCGACGGCTACCCGATGGGTTGCGCCAAAGCGATTCTTGAAAATGCCCAGGTTCCACTGCAGCACTACCTTGTGCTCACTGAAGAAGGCATTGAAAAGAACAAGAATCTTAATCTGGAGCGCGCCGATATCGACCGTGTCAAAGATGCGGTGAAACGGATTGTGCGCCAGACGAGCACATCTGACAAGGCAACGACTGGATACAACTGTAAATCCTGCTGCTGAATAAACGATCTGGTTTGTTGCGTAAAACCGTTCCGGAACGATCGGCCTGAATGACCGTCCGTTCAAGTTATATCGTGCCGAACAGACAGCAAACATGAAAAAAATGACCATGTATTACGCGCCTTTGCGCTGCTTCTGGTACTGAACTCTCCGGCCTCTGCCGAGGTGATCGTCAACTATTTTCATGGCACAATACGTTGCGATACCTGTGTGATAATTGAGGAGATCTCCGGGATGATTCTGGAACAGGAGTTCGCCCAGGAATTGGAGCTGGGCATTTTACTCTGACAACCGATCGATGTCGATGTGCAGGAAAATCGACACTTTATTGAAGAGTTTGAGCTGTCCTCAAACGAACTGCTGATCCGCAATCTGAATCGTGCCGGGTTTTCCGGAGACAGTTTTCGTTTGAGTCAGGCAGCTTCGCTTGACTCCTCTAGCCGATAATATTCCATCTCTCGCTCTGCCGGTGGAATATTTCTGATCGGTTCCAGTAACCGCCGATTATTGAACCAATCCACCCACTCCAATGTTGCATATTCAACCGCCTCGCGACCTTTCCAGGGGCCGCGATGGTGAATGACTTCCGCTTTGTAAAGGCCGATGATTGTCTCTGCCAACGCGTTATCGTAGGAATCTCTGGTTGTGCCAACCGAAGCGTTGATTCCCGCTTCAGCTAAACGTTCCGTGTAGCGGATCGAAAGATACTGACTGCCCCGGTCGCTGTGGTGAATCAGTTCCCGACAATTATGACCCCATACTCTCAAAGCTTGGAGTCTCCGACAATCCCGGGGTAATTCAAGCTGCCAGGTGTGTCTGGGAACGTCTTGAATATCTAGTTTGCTGTGATTCAATTAAGACTGAGAGGATTTTGAGTGAAACAGGTCTTCATGTCTCAACGTGGGATATGTTGATTGTTTTGAATCAACTTACACAACCGGCGGTGATCAAGAAAAGTTATCACTATGAAGATTGAAATCAGCCCGGCAAACAACCGGCAGATGACCAGCATTTTTGAAAAGTACCTGACCGTCTGGGTCGCACTGTGCATCCTGGCCGGGATCCTGCTCGGCAAAATCGCCCCGACGCTGGCACAAACACTGGACGGTATGAGCATCAATGTCAATGGCGCTCCTGTTGTTTCCATTCCGATTGCCATCTGCCTGTTCTTCATGATGTACCCGATCATGGTTAAGATTGATTTTGCCAGTGTGGTCAAGGCCGGAAAAAGCGGCAAGCCGGTTTTTCTGACCCTGTTCATCAACTGGTGCATCAAGCCGTTTACCATGTATTTTATCGCAATGTTGTTCCTTGGATTCCTGCTGAAAGGCCTGATCGGCAGCGAAGCGATGGACCTGGTAAAAATGCCGTTCGGTCTCAATCTGCCGGTTGGCGCGGGACACGGCGCAGGAACCGTAGTTTTGCATGAAGGAGTGAAAATGCTCCAGATTCCGCTTTGGCGCAGTTACTTTGCCGGATGTATCCTGCTCGGAATCGCACCCTGTACCGCCATGGTTCTGGTCTGGGGCTACCTGGCCCGTGGCAATGACGGTTTAACGCTCGTCATGGTTGCCATCAACTCACTGACCATGCTGGTTCTCTATGGGGTCTTGGGCGGTTTTCTGCTCGGTGTCGGCAAGCTCCCTGCCCCATGGCAGGCATTGCTGTTATCCGTTGCCGCCTATGTGGCATTGCCGCTGGTTGCCGGTTATTTCTCCCGGAAATGGCTTATCGGACATAAGGGAGAAGAGTGGTTCAATAGAAAATTTCTTCACGTCCTGACTCCCGTGACCATCTGCGCACTGCTGGTGACTCTCGTCCTCTTGTTCAGCTTCAAAGGGGAAACCATTCTCGCAAATCCTCTGACCATCCTCTGGATAGCGATCCCGTTGTTCCTGCAAACCGTCTTTATTTTCGGACTGGGCTATAGTGTAGCCCGAATCCTCAAGCTGAACTACGAGGATGCAGCCCCGGCCGCCATGATCGGTGCCTCTAATCACTTTGAAGTGGCCATCGCAACCTCAGGCCGCCATGATCGGTGCCTCTAATCACTTTGAAGTGGCCATCGCAACCTCAGTCATGCTGTTCGGACTTTCCTCAGGTGCCGCACTCGCTACGGTGGTCGGTGTTCTCATCGAGGTACCTGTCATGTTAATGCTTGTAGGGATCTGTAAAAAATCGGTCGGTTGGTTTGACATGGAAAAGTCTTCTTAATATGCGATTTTTCAAAATTCTTCGTTTTCCTCGAAATGCATTTGAGGCGGACCTGCCATGAAGTTAGTAATTTTTCGGTTTGTCAAAAATCGGGGTCGTACATTGTCAAACAGATATTCCGAACAGATCAAAATATTCTCAAATATAAGTACATTTGAAGAAAGCTGTCGAGTCGTTCTTGGCGGCTGTCAACTCACGGTCAAGATTGTTATGCTGCGACACCACACCAATCAGTTCCTTGGCTACCCCCCGCTTCTCTTCGAACAGTTCGTCGCGAAAGAAAATTTCTCCAGCGTCCGGCTTGAGAAATCCGGTCAACATGTTGAGGTTGGACGTTTTCCGGCGCCATTCGGCCCCGGAAAGGCAAACAACTCGCCGCGGTCGACCCGGAAATCGATTCGGTCGACCGCGACGTTTTTTCCAAAAGAACGGCTTAAGCCCGCGACTTCAATCTCACCAGACTGGCCGCTGTTGCCGAAAGGATCAGCGAAGTTCTATCCCGGCCTCTGTCGCAGCATCCTGCAGATGGTCAATAAACAGCTGGCGAGCCGCCGCATTTTCACCCACGCCCTCCAGAACGGGGGTTACCTTAAATCCTTTTGCTTGCAGCATGGTTTTCCAGGAATCCTCTTCGTCTCCAGCCATGTCGTTGGTAGCGTGGTCACCGGCAACAACCATCAGCGGCTTTAACATGATTTTCTTGTTGTCGATAGCTTCGATTTTAGCCAGTGCTTCGTCAAACGAGGGGTGCCCCTCAACCGTACCGATCACGGTTTTGACCTGCGGGTAGAGCTCGTTCATCTTCAGTTCCAGCTCATAATAGAGACCGGTTGACAACAGCTCGTTGCCATGCCCCATATAGACCAGAGCGGCGCCTAGCTTCTGAGCTGCCTTGACATCACTTTCAAATGCCTGGGCGAGCTTTTCAACATCTTCCGGGTATGGGAATTGTGGTCCCCAGCTGCCCATCAACGGGCGGCCGAGAGCGATCTTGTTGAACGGCTGCCAGTGTTCGCGAACGGTTTTGATCGAGATCAGTCCCTTGACGTAGGCTTCGACATCCAGGAACTCTTCACCATGGGTCAGATGGGTCGGCTGCACGACGATCGATTTATAGCCCTGGTTCTGCAGGTCGGCCATGGCGCCGAGAACGTTTTTGATGTTGTAAAAATAGTCCGGCACCTCTGGGTGAGAGTTACGATAGTTCTGGTCATCGACTCGGCTGTGCCACTTTTGGCGGATGATGTTGGAAGTAAAAGCCATCTGCACCGGGGTGTTCGGATAGCGGGTTTCGATGTCGTGGACAATCGCCAGCAGTGAATCGACGGCGCTCGGGTAAGTGGTGCCGAAAGAGGCGACGACGATGGCGGCTTTTTCGGTTTTGTGTTCTGAATCGTCCATAGCGAAACTGACTCCGCACAACAGCAAGCTGACCAGCACTAACGATAACAGGGGTTTCAGGGCGATGCGCAACATTTGTGATCCTCCTCGCAGATCGAAAAAAGGCCTCCGGAGTCAACCGGAGGCCTGGGCGCACCCATCCCTCCGGCTGCTTTTACCATCCACAGCCGGTTAAGTTATCAGGCAGGCTTTCTGACTCCGGGATTACCCCGAACCTTTCTCCCTTCCCAGCGGATTTGTCCTCAAGCGGATATCCGACAGTGGGTGTTTCCCTGAAAAGCCCAGTCCCCCGTTACAGCGGCGGGTCCGCGGGAGATTCGCACTCCCTTTCCTACTCCTGACAACTGACAAAAAAAGCCCGCACACCGAAATGGTCTGCGGGCTTCATCCGTATTTAGAAGCTATTGCCTAAACCTCTCCCAAATTCCCGTGGAAGTTAAGGCCTTGTCTTTCCGGCAGGTCTTCTGGCTCGTGATTCATCCTCCGGACCGCCTTCCCGTGATCTTCACAGTGGCATGCCAGGTCCTTCGTCATCACTCACAGCGGCGGGTCCGCGGGGGCTTCGCACCCCTCTTCCCTTGACCGGACAGGTGTTGATTTTTCGATGTTCGTTATATCTTTACATTGTTTTGGTGTCAAGCCCTTTGGCAGGTTCTCCCTTTTTATACTGTACAAAAGGCACCTCATTTTCTCTCTCGGCATGAGTCTCCCCATAGCTGTGTCCCTGGCGCACGTGCCATGCGTTGCCAAAAGCTTCCGGAAGGACCATAGACATTCGTCATGACACTGACACCCATAAAAGGCCTCCACGGGTTATCAAATAGCGATGCAATGATTTCATGTCAGAATCAACGGCATTTCGTCTTGCTTCACTTATTGGGAGCTGATACTTTTTTTGATAAAGAATGATCAAACTGAGCCTCAAGACGAAGCAGATATGAACCGTTTTCACCTCCTCCGCCATTACATTTCTCAACACAAGCTGTCCTACGGATTGGGAATACTGTTTATCTTTGCCACCAACTGGTTGGCTGTCACCATCCCCACCTATCTGAAGCTGTGCGTCGATCTTCTCAGTCAGGGGAAGGATCCACTTCGCTCGAATCTCGCTGAGCTCTATCATTACCTGATCCTGATGTTCGCCCTTGCGTTATTAGTCATTGTCGTTCGCACCTGTTCGCGTATTTTCTTTTTCAATCCTGGCCGGGCGATTGAATACAAGCTGAAAAATGATCTCTTCAGCCACCTGACCAGGCTGCAAAGAAGCTATTACGAGCAGAATGAAACGGGCAGCATTATCTCTCGTCTGCAAAACGACATCAGCGGTGTGCGCTTGATCTGCGGCTTTGGTCTGATGCAGTTTTTCAACATCATCGCCAGCCTGTCCCTGACCCCCTACAAAATGTGGGAACTCTCCCCGCGTCTGACGCTCTATTGCATTGTTCCGGTGCTGCTGGTCTTTATCATTGTGCGAATCGGGATGAAGGTGGTGGTCGGTCACACCAGGGAGAGAATGACCCGCCTGCAGTCCCTTTCCGCCTTTATTGTCTCGTCCCTGTCCGGGATCGATGTCATCAAGAATTACGGCCTGTCTAACTGGAGTGAAGAGGAATTCGACCACCACAACCAGGGCCTGTTGAACCAATCATTGCGCATCTCATTTGTTCGCTCCTTCTTGATGCCGATCCTCTCCAACCTGGAGAATATTTTGAAGGTTCTGGTGCTGATGGTGGGAGGAATCTATGTTATTCGTGGTGACTTCTCAATTGGCGAGATTACTGCCTTCATCGCCTATACCGGGCTGCTGACCATGCCACTTATGGGCCTGGGCTGGCTAACGACGCTGTTCCAGCAGGGGATGGTGGGAATGACCAGTCTGGAAACGATCCTCAATGCGGATACCCCTCATGAGGGTCTGAAAAATCTGCCAGTGGAAATCAGCAAAGGCCTGTTTGACAAGGGACTTTTCGTCAGGAACCTGACCATTGCCTATGATGATGAACCTGTTCTGGCCGATGTCAGCTTCTCCATCCTGCCAGGGCAAACGGTTGGGATTCTGGGAAAAATCGGTGCAGGAAAGAGCAGCCTGGTCAACTGCCTGAACCGTTACCTGGAACCACCTCCGGGAACGGTATTTCTGGGAGACCAGGATATCCTGGAACTCTCCTTTGACGATTTAAGACGCTCGGTACGTACCGTAAGCCAGGATGTTTTCTTGTTTTCCGAGTCGGTGGAACAGAATATCCTGTTTGGCCAGACAACAGAAGAACACCCGGGCGAGGAAAAGCTCCGGCAGATCATCTACGAATCGGCGCTCAAAGAAGAGATAGAGCGCTTCCCCGAGCAGCTAAACACCCTGGTCGGGGAAAAAGGGATCATGCTCTCCGGCGGTCAGAAACAGAGGATCAGCCTGGCGCGCTCGATGATGGAGCCCTGCGACCTGTTGATCCTGGATAATGTTCTGTCTGCGGTCGATTATGAAACCGAGCGCTTCCTGTTGGGAGAGATATTGAAACGCAAACACTCCAGATCTCTGCTGATTGTCTCTCATCGGGTTCAGGCTCTGGAAGGGGCTGATCTGATTCTGGTTCTCGATGAAGGGAGACTGGTCGACCAGGGCACCCACAAGGAGTTGATCAGCCGGCCAGGACTCTATCTGCAGACATGGGAGCTGCAAAAGGCGCAGCAGGCATGAGTGAAACGTTGAAAAAATCGGACTGGCAACTGATCCGGGGCTTTTTTGCCTACATGGCTCCCTACCGGAGGTGGGTCGTCTACAGCCTGCTGGCCGTCCCGTTCTCCATCGGCGGCACCCTGCTCAACCCCTGGCTGCTGATCAAGATTGTCGATGACTACCTGGTCGCCGCCGAGCTTAAGGGGCTGGTCTTCATGGTCACGCTGCTGGCGGGGGCGGTTGTCGTCAACTATATTGCCGATGCGATCTACACCTACAGCCTCCAGCGGGCCGGACAGATGGCCATCGCCGATATGCGCAAGGATCTCTATCGCCACAGTCTGACCCTGCCCCGCAAATATTATGACAGCACCCCCATCGGAGTGACCTTAAGCCGCATGACCTCTGATGGGGAGGCGATCGGCGAATCGGTGGCCATCGGGGTGCTGTCACTGGTCACCGATATTATCAAGACCATCGCGCTGTTCGGCTTTCTGCTTTACCTCTCCTGGCAGCTGACCCTGGTGATCCTTTGCGTCCTGCCGCCCGTCTATTTACTGACGAACCTGCTCAGGAACAAGCTGCGGGTCTATTACACCGAGTCGCGGGAAGGGCTGGCCGATGCCACAGCCTATCTGCAGGAATGCCTGAACGGTATCAAAACCATCCAGCTTTATGCCGCGGAAATAAAGGCCATCCGCCGATTCAAACAGAAAAACCGGCGTTTTCTGGAGGCTCAGACCAAATCGAATATCTATGACGCACTGCTCTATTCGGTGATTGAAGGGCTCACCTCAGTGACCATGGCGGGGATTATCTGGATCGGAACCGGCAGTATTCTGAAAGGGGTGGTGACCATCGGGGTACTGGTCGGCTTTATCAACATCCTGAACCGTCTGTTCATCCCCATTCGTGAATTTGCTCAGCAGATCGCCATGATCCAGAGGGCGCTTTCGGCCCTAGAGCATATCGATCGCCTGTTTGCCGAACCCTCGGAAAAAGGCCAGCTCGCCCCACTGGCCGAGGGCCAACGGATCAACTTCACAACCCTGGAGTTCAAAGAAGTCGATTTCTCCTACAACGAGGGAACCCGCGTACTGAACCAGGTCTGTTTCAGCCTTAAAAAGGGGGAAAACATTGCTATTGTCGGCGCAACCGGTTCCGGCAAATCGACAATCCTGAGGCTGATCACCAAGGCCTATGATAGCTACCAGGGAAGCATCCTGCTCAACGGCAGAGAGCTGCGGGATATCTCCAAAACAGAACTGTTCTCATGTACCACGCTGATGCAGCAGGATGTGTTTTTATTCAACGAGAGCATCAGGTTCAATATCTCTCTGGGTCGCCCAGGCATAGGTGAGCAAGAGGTCAGAAAAGCTGCCGAATTTGTCTACGCGGATCAATTCATCGATCGTTTCAAGGAGGGGCTCGATTACCGGATCATCGATAATGGCAAGAACCTCTCTGCCGGCCAGGCTCAGCTGATTTCTTTCGCCCGGGCGATTGCCGGAAAAAGCGATTTGATTCTGCTCGACGAAGCGACCAGCTCTGTCGATTCAGTGACAGAAAACCTTATCCAAAAGGCCACCGCCAGAATTTTTAAAGAAAAAACGGTCATTGCCATTGCCCATCGTCTGTCGACGATCCAACACTCGGAATTGATTCTGGTAATGAAGGATGGGCGCATCGTCGAACAAGGTAATCACCACGAGTTACTTAAGAAAGGCGGCTACTACCTGCAACTGCTGAAACGTATGGAACAGTAGGCAACCGGCTTAAGCCTCATGAAAATTCCATGCCTTTAAACGTAGGTGCCCAAGTATCCGCACATCTGGGCAAAACAACATATCCGGAGTTATTCAACCAGCAAGAATAGTTTCATCCCCCCAATATGTTCCAGAAATCTAGTCAACAGATTCAACCTTTTCAACAAACTGTTTCCGGCCCTAGAAGGGATTTCTTCAATTCTGCCAAGAATTCCCCTAGGGCCGGATCAGCGAAAAACACTACTAAAATGTCGCGGCATCGATCACGTATCTGTAACGAGCCTCTTTATTAACAACCTTTTCCCAGGCTTCATTTATTTGTTCGGCCTTAATGATCTGTATCTTGGGCAGAATATTGTTGTCCGCACAATAATTGACAACATCTTGGGTTTCCTTCATACCACCAATTAAAGAGGCATTAAAATTTACCCTGCTGGCAGAAAAACCGATTGCACTCAGTGTCAATTCAAATTTCTCGGGCATGCCCACCTGGGTATAAGTTCCATAAGGTTTGACAACTGAAGCGTAGGCAGCAACGTCGTATTGATATGGAATGGTACTTATCATGTAGTCCAGGGTCCCTTTATAGCGTGACAAGGCATTGATGCTATCAACGACGATTGCCTCTTTAGCTCCAAAAGCAAGAATATCATTGACCTTGCCAGGGGAAGTAGTAAAGGCGTAAACGTCTGCTCCTTTGGACACAGCAAGCTTTATGGCCATGTGCCCCAGCCCTCCGATTCCAGCGACACCGACTTTATCTCCTCTATGAAGGTCAAATTTCATCAACGGAGAATAAGTGGTGATTCCGGCACATAGTAAGGGGGCCGCTTGCTGAAAACTGATATGGTCAGGAATGTGAACTGCGAAGTGCTCTTTTACCACAATATTAGTTGAGTACCCACCCTGAGAGATTCCGGTCGGTGAACTCTCTTCCGGATAACCATAGGTGAATACTGTTTCTGGACAATACTGTTCTTCGTGTTGCTTGAAGCTGTCACATTCAGGATTACTATCCACCATACAACCGACTCCAGCCCGGTCACCGATCTTGAATTTTGTTACACTTTTTCCTACCGCCGTAACGATGCCGACAATTTCATGACCAGGCACCTGGGGATATTGTTGCGGTCCCCAATGTCCTTTCATCTGATGGATATCGGAATGACAAATACTGGCATATTTGATGTCAATCAGAACGTCGTCGTCTCCAACCGGGCGACGCTCAAACTCCCAGGACTTCAATTTCCCAGATGTATCTACTGCAGCATAACCTCTAGCCTTGATGTTTACTTGAGCACCTCGTTCATGATAGATATTCGCAAAAAGCTGGGCTGGTTTGGCAAGGATAATGCCGCCACCAACGACTGCAGTCTTTTGGATAAATTTCCTTCTTGACAGTTCGTTGTCCCTGCCTTCCATTTCAGCCTCCAGCTGTTACAGGTTTAGTTTGTAAAACATCCTCCGGCAACGCCGTGAGGGTCCCTTACCTACTAATTTGTTAACCTACGGGACTCAAGGAGGTGTCCGATTTTTTTCATTATACCTCATGTCGCCACGTAATTGCGAATCCGAGCCGGTTCGCAGATGACAGGTGTCAACAACCTCGGACGTTCGTCATACTGATCACAATCCAGCACCGCGAAATCTTTACTACCAAAGCTCTTGCAATATTTTTCTATAGAGGCACGCATTCCAAGGGTTCCTACAGAAATAGGCAAAAAACAGATGGAATTTGGCAAGCGCAATCATGACAAAAAAGGTTATATTAAGCTTGATAAAACAGGAAAATGATCTTAGTTTCTTAAACTTAAGGAGAAAGACATGAAAACCATCGGTTACGCGGCCCATTCAACTGACGCACATATGGTACCATATCATTTTGAAATCAGAGGTCTTCGTCCAAATGATGTTGCTATTGAGATTTTATATTCTGGCGTTTGCCATTCTGACCTTCACACCGTCAATGGCGATTGGGGACCACAGCCATATCCCCTCGTCCCTGGCCATGAAATTGTTGGCCGTGTACTAGACGTAGGCCCTGAGGTTAAAAAATATAAAGTCGGAGACAATGTCGCTGTCGGCTGTATGGTTGACAGCTGCCAAGAATGTGACCAGTGCGAGCAAAACGAAGAGCAATTTTGCCGTAACGGCATGACGCCGACATACGGTGCGCCGGACCGAATCTCGGGCGAGATTACACAAGGGGGCTACGCCAAACATATTGTCGTCCGTGAGGAATTTGTTCTCAGTGTTCCTGATGCATTAGATCTCAAAAGAACCGCTCCTATCCTATGTGCAGGGATCACAACATATTCCCCGCTTCGGACGTGGGGCGTAACGGAAGGTACCCGTGTCGGCGTTATCGGCCTGGGTGGCCTTGGCCACATGGCTGTGAAACTCGCTGTCGCTATGGGCGCTGAAGTTACAGTAATCAGCCGTTCCAACGCTAAGGAAGACGACGCAAAGACAATTGGCGCGAATGGTGTCTTGGTTTCCAAAGATGAGCAGGCCATGAAAAATGCGGCCTCCTCATTTGATCTCATTTTGGATACAGTCCCTGTAAAGCATAATTTTAACCCCTATACACCATTATTGGATATTGATGGGTCTCTGGTACTTGTTGGTCAAATTGGGCCGATGGAAGAGCCTATTACGGCGCCATTGATCATGGGACGTCGCCGCATTGCAGGATCTCTAATTGGCGGAATTAAGGAAACGCAAGAGGTTCTAGACTTTTGCGCGCAACATAATATTCATCCGGAATGTCAGATAATTCGCCCTGATGAGGTTAATGATGCCTTTGCTCATTTAGCCAAAGGGGATGTAGCACATCGCTTCGTGATGGATATGTCAAAATTAGAAAACGATGCTGCGTAATGATTTAAGAGCACAATAGGTTACATCTGAACCATAAAAGCATGACATGAAAGGAGCTTAAAATGGGCAATGAAATTATCCGCATTGGCTTTATTGGACTGAACCCGGACAGCCACTGGGCTGCGACAGCACACATCCCAGCCCTACAATGTCTGCAGGACAAATTCGAGGTGGTTGGAGTGGCAAATTCTACCCCTGAGAGTGGCCAAAGAACAGCTCAAGCGTTGGGACTAAAACGTGCCTTTGCTACCCCGCAGGATCTCGTGCAGTCAGACGATATTGATCTGGTTGTAGTAACAGTCAAGGTACCATACCACTATGAATTGATTACCGCTGCCCTTGAAGCAGGGAAGCATGTCCACTCTGAATGGCCACTGGGAAATGGTGTAGAAGAAGCACGGCAACTGACAGCTTTGGCTAAAGAACAAGGCGTTGTCGCCACATGCAGTACACAGATGCGTACAGCACCAGAAATATTGTATCTGCAAAAACTGATTGCTGATGGTTTCATTGGTGAAGTGCTATCGACTACACTGATCGGTTCCGGAGGGAACTGGGGCGCAGAAACCATTGAAGAACTCGCTTATCTATACGATAAAAACAAAGGCGCCACCATGTTTGAAATCCCCTTTGCCCACACGCTGGCAGGTATCAAAGAGGTCCTGGGCGATTTCGGCGACGTTACAGGAAAACTCGTTCGGCGTCGTGGTACCGTACGTATCAGCGAAACGGGTGAAGAAATAACTCGTTCCGACTTCGATCAGATTATGGTTCAGGGCTTACTGAAAAGCGGTGCAGCATTTTCTGCACATTACCGTGGCGGCATGTTTAAAGGAACAAACCTGCTTTGGGAAATTAACGGTACCGATGGTGATATTCAAATCACAGGAGATATCGGCCATGGTCAATTTGCCAAGATGACCGTCAAAGGAGCCCAGGGCGATGAAGAAATGAAAACTTTGACTCCACCCGCAGAGTTTTATGAAGGACGTCCAGAGGGTGTGATCGCGTGCAATGTAGCAGGCATCTACGCCCTTGTCGCAGACGACATTCAAATGGGCACACGATATGCGCCAAGCTTTGAAGATGCTTTAGCGTTACACGAACTTCTTGATCAGATAGAAACTTCATCCAAATAGGCGGAAGCGGAGGTTCTATCGAAGCATTGACGGCCATATGAAGCAGGCACAGTGACAACTGAGCCTTAATGTCGCCGCCGTCATCAAACTGCTCAAACATCGATCTTCAACCAGTAAAAACAGCCGACGGAACACTTCCGGCGGCTGTTCTGCTTTAAAAGGTGCCTTAACTCAAGTCAAAACCGTCTTCAAAACTTCGGGAAATTCAATCCTGCAAGGGTTCTCAACATGCCCCAAAATGTCTTCTATACCGGTTCTTCGGCAGCGGCAAGACCCAGGATCCTATCCATCATCTCAACCAGGTAAGGAATCTGCGGCTTGGTCGCATACCCATCAGCATGGACGGAATCACATTTGACCGCCATCTGTTCGTTGATCAGCGACGAGAACAGGACGACCTTGAGATCTTTAAGCAGCGGGTCTTCCTTGATCATGCGGCACAGGGTCAGGCCGTCGAGCTTGGGCATTTCGATATCGGTAATCAGCAGGTGAAGGTGATCGCTCAGTGCTTCGCCACCAGCGACCTTCTGACGGATCTTGAGGATTTCATCGTAACAGTCCTGACCGTCAACAAAGACCTTCAGCCCTCCGAAGCTGGCCGAGCGCAGCACCTTTTCAATCCCGGCCCGGATCAGCGAAGAATCTTCCGCCAACATCAGTTTCATTTTTTCCCGGGTCTGAGGAACCGTTTCGGCCATTTCGTCGCGATGCAGATCGGCTTCATAATCGAGGGCAGACTCCGGATCGTACTCTGAGACGATATGCTCCAGGTCGACAATCAGGATCTCCCGCCCTTCGATATTCAGACTGCCGGTAAAACGCGGCCGGTACTGATCGATGAAGGTGGCCATCGGCTGGACATTCTTCCATGAAACCCGGTGAATCTGGTTCACACCGTCAACCTTGAAACCGTTGATCCGGTTATTGAATTCACAGACCAGCACAACATGACGAACGTCCTTGTCTGCTGCGACTGTTCGCTGGGAAAGGCTGGTCTTCAGGTCGACAAGAGGAATGGTATTACCGCGCAGCAAGAGAGTTCCCAACATGCCGGCCGAGCTGCCGGGGACGATCGTAACGGCTTCTTCGTCGTAAGGAATGATCTCTTTAAGTTTCTGGACATTGATGCCGAAAGACTGGGAGTTAAGATAGAACTCGATGATCTCCATCTCATTGGTCCCGGTTTCAAGCAGGATCTCCTGCTTCTGCTGATCGCTCATAGAACCCCCGTAAAAAAAATTTAACAAGCCATAATTTGAACATTTTAATACCATTATGTCAACAGGATATCGCTTCGGTTATATACCGTCTTTTTCAATAGATATATTTGGTGTATCATTCGAGGCAACCCAACAAGCACAAATTTTACATACAGGATATATGACCTATGACCGATATGGCCCGCTCACACTACCACGTAGGAATGAACCTGTTCCAGGGCAAGGGTGTTGAACGCTCTTATACGGAAGCTATGCGCTGGTTCCGCCTTTCCGCCCAGCATAAATATCCGCAGGCGATCTTCATGCTGGGGCGGATGTACGATACCGGCAAGGGAACTGCCATCAACCCCGAGGAAGCAGCCAAGTACTATCGGCAGGCAGCAGAGATGGGTTATGCCCGGGCCCAGAACATGCTGGGGCAGGCCTACATCAAAGGGCGCGGCGTAGAACTCGACTACGATCAGGCACTCCACTGGTTCCGCAAAGCCGCTGATCAACAGTTCTCCGATGCCCAGTACAACCTTGGCCTGATGTATGCCAAAGGGCACGGGGTTCCCAAGGATTTCATCGAAGCCCGCCGCTGGTGGGGACTGGCCGCTGATCAGGGGAATCCCAAGGTCCAGTTCACTCTCGGCCACATGTACTTGGTCGGCAAAGGGGTCAAAAAGAACTATTCAAAGGCCAAGCAATTTCTCCGCCAGGCCGCCGACCAGGGGCTCCCGACAGCCCAGTACCATCTGGGGATGATGTACGCGCGCGGCACCGGAGTTCTGCAGAACTACACCGAAGCTCGCAAATGGCTGCAGAAAGCCGCTGAGCAGAACTATCTGGATGCCATCTACCATCTGGGTCGCCTGCTCTCCTTAGGAAGTGAAGAGGTACGCGACCCGAGTACGGCGGTCGTTCTCCTGAAACAGGCGGCGACTCGTGGCCATCAGCGAGCTCAGGTCCTGCTTGGCCATCAGTTTGCCAAGGGAATCGGCATCAATCAGGATCTGCAGCTGGCCTATCACTGGTGGCTCGAAGCGGCCAAGGCCGATAGTGCCGATGCCCAATACAACCTTGGTATCATGTACCTGAACGGCAAGGGGGTCGATGCCGATCCGAACGAAGGGAAACGCTGGCTGACTCGCGCAGCGGACCAGGGGCACACCAAAGCCCAGTACTGCCTGGGAGTGATGTATTCAACAGGGACTGGTGTGGTTCAGGATCTGGATGAGGCTTTTCGCTGGAAAGAGGCCGCCGAATTCTGGGAATCCCTCAACTTCGGCGACTAGTGTCCCGCGCGGTTAATTCCATCCGTTAATTCTGGCCCTTTTGCCCGCTACCTAATGTTGTGCCTCATCGGCTTAGCTATGGCTAGGCCTGCGTCAGCACGTCTCGACAGCGAAAAAAATTGCACAGAATTATCTGCAAGGACTAACCGCACAGGACACTAGCCAATTATTCCACATTGCATAATTTCATGCATCAATGCATACTGCATGCATGAGTATCCGCTTTGACATACAGTCGCTGCTTGACGCAACTGCTCGCAACATCATTGCCGTCAACCCGGCAGGCATCATAGTCCAGCTCAGCCACAAGGCTCAAAAGGAACTTCAGCTCAACCTGCAGAACTCCATTGAGTCAGACTTTCCGGCCTTCTGGATTCAGATCCAGAAGGTCTTGAGTGCCGAGCAGGAGTGCTGCGAAACTGCGGTCCAGATCAACGGTCGGGAATACCTGGCCGGCGTCAACCCGATCATGACCGATGCAGGCATTCAGGGTGTGCTGTGTATTCTGGTCGACAGCTCCCAGCTCGACACCATGACCCGCCGGCTCCCGTCGTTCAACACCCTGTCTCGCGAACTTGACACCATCATCGATTCTTCTTCCGACGGCCTTTTCGTCTGCGATGCGGAAGCCAACGTCATCCGCATGAATCCGGCCTCGGAGAAAATCCACAACCTGGCGGCCAGTGAAATCGTCGGCCGCAATATGCGCGAACTGCTAAGCTCAGGCTTTATCGACAGATCGGCCGCCCTGGAAGCCAGCATCACCCATAAACCGGCCAGCCTGCTGCAGAAGAAGGACGGCCGCACCCTGGTCTCGATAGCAACCCCGGTTTTCGATGATCAGGGCAAACTGGTACGGGTCGTCGTCAGCGAGCGCGATATCAGTGAAATCGATCGCCTGCAGCGGGAGCTGGAGAAACAGGAGGCGATCCGCGACGGCTTTCGTGATCAGATCCTGGAGATGCAGAAGAGCGAGCTCGAGGCCCAGCAGATCATCGCCCGCAGCCCGGCCATGGTCCGTTCCCTGCAGCAGGCCTTAAGAGTGGCCAAGGCCGACTCTTCGGTGCTGATTCTCGGTGAATCAGGGGTCGGCAAAGGATTGCTGGCCGACATCATCCATAAGAACTCGGCACGCAGCAACAACCCGCTGATTAAGATCAACTGCGGTGCAATCCCCGAATCGCTGATCGAGGCAGAACTGTTCGGCTACGAACGCGGCGCATTCACCGGTGCCACCAACAGAAAACCGGGCCATTTCGAACTAGCCGACGGCGGCACCCTGTTTCTCGATGAGATCGCCGAACTGCCACTGTCATCCCAGGTCAAGCTGCTGCGCTTTCTCGAAGACGGTCAGATCACCCGCCTCGGCGACACCAACAGCCGCAAAGTTAACGTCCGCGTCCTGGCCGCCACCCACCAGGACATGGACCAACTCGTCAAGCTTGGCAAGTTCCGTCTCGACCTCTATTACCGGCTGAACGTCATTCCGATCCAGGTGCCGGCCGTCCGCGAGCGCCAGGACTGCATCGTTCCGCTGATTCATCATTACATCGAGAAGTTCAGCAACCGCAGCGGCAGCAGAAAACGCCTGACCAAGGCTGCCCTCGACAGCCTGGCTGCCTACCCATTCCCGGGCAACGTCCGCGAGCTGATGAACATCTGCGAACGACTGGTCGTCATGTCCGACACCGAATCGATCGGCCTCTCCGATCTGCCACCGCAGATTCAGGCTCACTCGGCCCAGAATACGCTTGAGATCCCGGAACTGGACGAAGAAGCGACCCTCCAGGAGACGCTTGACAGGGTAGAGAAGCATCTGCTGGAAACTGCCCTGACCCGTTTTCACAACCAGACCGACATGGCGGCCGCTCTCGGCGTCAACCAGTCGACCATAGCCCGCAAGCTGAAGAAACACTCCCTTGGTCAGTAATGATTTATCCAGCCAGATTATGCAGACTTGCATAATCTGGCTGGATAAATTGTCTCTGCGATCTCCGGATTCCACTCCGCACCAAAGCTAACTAACTGATAAATAAATAGCTTTACCTCAAGAAAATCAACTTGGCACCCTTTTCGCTATGCAGAAGCCTGATAGACTTGAAACATCTTTGAATCCGAACCCGTAAAAGAGGTTGCCATGAATTTAATGAACAACGCAGTTATCAACATTCCGTTTCCTCACAATGAGCCAGTCCTTAACTATGCCCCCGGATCACCCGAGCGCAGCAAAATCAGAACAGCTCTTGAGGAACTGAAAAGTAAAGAGATTGAAGTTCCGCTGATCATCGGTGGTAAAGAGGTCAGAACCGGCAACCTGGAAAAGATCGCTAACCCGAGCGACCACTCAATGACCCTCGGCTACTATCACAAGGCCGGCCCCAAAGAGACCCAGATGGCGATCGATGCGGCCATGGCCGCCAAACCGGCCTGGGAAAGCCTGCGCTGGGAAGAGCGTGCCGCCATTTTTCTGAAAGCAGCGGACCTGCTCGCAGGCCCTTACCGTTTCCTGATCAACGCCGCGACCATGCTCAATATCGGCAAGAATCCATTCCAGGCTGAAATCGATTCAGCCTGTGAACTGATCGACTTCCTGCGCTTCAACGCCTACTTTGCCCAGCAGGTTTACGCTGAACAGCCGATGCACAACTCTGCGACGACCTGGAACTATCTGCAACACCGTCCGCTCGAAGGTTTCGTCTTTGCCGTGGCGCCGTTCAACTTTACCGCCATCGCCGGCAACCTGCCGACCTCCCCGGCGATCATGGGCAACACCGTGATCTGGAAGCCGGCCTCATCAGCGGTCTACGCCCCTTACTACCTGATGAAGATCCTTCAGGAAGCCGGTCTTCCTGACGGCGTCATCAACTTCATACCAGGATCGGGGCGCGAAGTCGGCGACACCTGCCTGGACAGCCCGGACTTCAATGGCATCCACTTCACAGGCAGCACCGCGGTCTTCCAGGGGATGTGGAAAACCATCGGCAACAACCTGGCTGAGGGAAAATACAAGACCTATCCGCGCATCGTCGGCGAGACCGGCGGCAAGGACTTCGTCTTCGCTCACAAGTCGGCCAACGTCAAGGCCTTGGCCACCGGCATCGTTCGCGGCGCCTTTGAATTCCAGGGGCAGAAATGTTCGGCGGCCTCGCGTGCCTACATCCCGAAACAGATCTGGCAGCCGGTCCTTGATGAGATCAAAGACCAACTCTCCCGCATCAAGGTCGGCGACGTCTGCGATTTCGGCAACTTTGTCAATCCAGTCATCGACAAGGCCGCGTTCAAAAACATTACCAGCTATATCGAGTATGCCAAAGACGCCGCCGATGCCGAGATCTTTGCCGGTGGCAACTACGACGACAGCAAGGGCTGGTTCATCGAGCCGACCGTCATCCTGACCACCAACCCGCACTTCAAAACCATGGAAGAGGAAATCTTCGGGCCGGTCATCACCATCTTCTGCTACGAAGATGAAGCCTATGAAGAGACCCTGGAGCTGTGCAACGCCACCTCCGTCTACGGCCTGACCGGCTGCCTCTTCTCCCAGGATCGCCTGGCCACCAGCACTGCGCTGAGCAAGCTGGAAAACGCAGCGGGCAACTTCTACATCAATGACAAGCCAACCGGTGCGGTTGTCGGCCAACAGCCTTTCGGTGGTGCCCGCGCATCAGGAACCAACGACAAGGCCGGCAGCAAGCAGAACCTGCTGCGCTGGGTCTCGGCCCGGGCGATCAAAGAAAACTTCGTGCCACCGACCAGCTTTGAATACCCGTTTCTCGATGCAGATTAATAACGGCATTGCCAGCCCCCGACACAAGTCGGGGGTGTGACAGGCTTTAAACCTCAACATCTATAGAATTGCAGGAAGTAAGATCATGTCGTTTTTCAATTTTGCCGTGTCCAAAACCATCATGCATGTCCCCAAGCCGATTGTCAGCTACTTCGCCAAGGGCTACATCGCCGGCTCGACTCTCGAGGACGCTGTAAAGGTCACCAGAGACCTGAATGATCAAGGAATGATGAGCACCATCGACATCCTTGGCGAGTTTATCACCAGCTTTGAACAGGCGGTCGGCTTCAAGGACAACGGCCTGGAAATCCTCAACACCATCCACCGGGAGAAGCTGGACGCCAACCTGTCGATCAAACCGACCCAGATGGGACTGTTGCTCGACAAGGAGGGCTGCTTCGGGCTGATCCGGGAGCTGGTTGCCGAAGCGCAGAAGCTGAACAACTTCGTGCGCATCGACATGGAGGACATTCCGACCACCGACGACACCCTGGACTTCTTCCGCCGCCTGCGCGCCGAATTCCCCGGCCATGTCGGTACCGTTCTGCAGGCCTACCTGCACCGCACCCCGCATGATGTCATTGCCCTGGGTGACGGCTACCAGAACTACCGGCTGTGCAAAGGAATCTATATCGAGCCGCGCCTCCATGCCTGGAAGCACCCGCTGGCGATCAACGGCAACTACATCGCCTCCTTGGAACTGATGATCCAGCAGGGGGCCTACGTCGGCATCGCCACCCACGATGAACGACTGGTCTTCGAAGGGATGAACCTGGTCCGCAAATACAATCTCAGGCCCGATCAGTACGAGTTCCAGATGCTGCTCGGAGTCGATGAAGAACTGCGTCAGATCATCCTGCGCAACGGCCACCGCCTGCGCATATATGTTCCCTACGGGCAGGACTGGCTCCCCTACTCCAAGCGCAGGCTCAAGGAGAATCCGGACATCGCCAAACACGCACTGCGCCAACTGCTCGGCATGAAAAAACATTAACCAAGTAAATTTCTCAACTGGTTGTAAGGACTGTACTTTAATTGTATTTTGTTAGTTTCAGGGATAAGGAGGCGGGCACTGCGTAAGCGGCCCGCCTCTGTTATTACCTGCATCAGGTATCACCCTTCAAAGGCGAAGGGAGGAATGACGGGTTCCTCTTTTGGCTTTTGCGTGGTGTCTGACATGAAAGTGCCATCCGGCACAGATTTGAGGAGAGAAAGAGCTACATGGATATTTTTCTGCAACAGTTGGCCAACGGCCTGACCATCGGCAGCATGTTCGCCCTGGTCGCCCTCGGCTACACAATGGTCTACGGCGTCATGAAGCTGATCAACTTCGCCCATGGCGATATGGTCGCGGCTTCCGCCTTCGTCGGCCTGACGATCTATACCCAGGTCATGGGCCAGGCCACCTCCCTGCCGGCCGTCATCGGCATCTTCCTGCTTGCAGCAGTGGTCATGGCCGTTGTCGGTGTGGTCCTGGAACGGGTCGCCTACCGTCCGCTGCGGACTGCTCCACGGCTGTCTGCGGTTGTCTCGGCCCTGGGGGCCAGCCTGGTTATCCAGAACGGCATCATGCTGATCTGGGGGCCGCAGATGCGCATTTTCCCTGAGCTGGTCCCGCAGGTCTACTGGGACTTCGGCGGCGTGGTCATCAGCCTGATCCAGGCGATCATCCTGATCCTGTCGCTGCTGCTGATGCTCGCCCTTTACCTGTTCATCGAGAAAACCCGCATGGGAGCAGCAATCCGTGCCAGCTCCATCGACCAGGATGCTGCCCGACTGATGGGCATCAACGTCAACAGCATCATCGCCCTGATCTTCATCATCGGCTCGTCCTTAGGTGCTGTCGGCGGCCTGTTCATCGGTCTCTACTATCGCGGCATCACCTTCAATATGGGCTGGCAATACGGGCTCTATGCCTTTATCGCCGCCATCATCGGTGGCATCGGCAATATCCCGGGCGCGATGCTCGGCGGCATGCTGCTCGGACTGTTCAACGCCTTTATCTCGGGCTATGTCTCCAGCACCTGGGCCGATGCCTTCACCTTTATTCTGCTGATTGCAATTCTGATCGTTCGCCCGACCGGCCTGCTCGGTGAACGTGTCGCGGAGAAGGTCTGATGAAAAATTTCAACCGTATTGCACCATTGGTCTTTATTATCGTCATGGCGGTTCTGCCCTGGGCGCTCAATTCGCGCTGGCAGGCGGTGGCCATCACCTTCCTGATCTTCTCCGTCGTCGCCCTGTCTCAGGATGTCGTGCTTGGCAAAGCCGGCATGTTCAATATGGGACAGGCGCTGTTCTTCGGCATGGGTGCCTACATCACGGCGATCCTCAACTCGCAGTTTGGCTGGCCGCTGCTGGCAACCATTCCGGCAGCGATCATCATCCCGGCGATCTTCGGTGTCATCCTCGCCGGCCCGATCGTTCACCTGCGCGGCGACTACCTGCTGGTCACCACCATCGGTTTCAACATCGTCTTTGTCCAGGTCCTGGAAAACAACCTGGGGGGCATCACCGGCGGTCCGAACGGCATCTTCGGCCTCGACTCGCTGTCACTCTTCGGCCACCAGCTGACCAGCCAGATCAGCGTCTATTACTTTGCCCTGATCGTCCTGCTGGTCACCTTCGCCCTGATGCGCAATCTGGAACGCAGCAAGCCGGGGCGCGCCCTGCACTACCTGCGTGAAGACCAGCTGGCGGCTGAAAGTATCGGCATCAATACGCGGATCTACAAGATCTACGCCTTCGCCCTTGGCGCCGGTATCGCCGGCCTGGCCGGAACCGTCTATGCCACCCAGTACTCGGCAGTCAGCCCGGAAGCCTTCAATTTCATGCAGTCGGTGCTGTTCTTCAGTATTGTCCTGGTCGGCGGTTCGTCGATTCCCGGGGTCATGCTCGGGGTCTTCGTCATGTTCGTTCTGCCGGAGATCTTCCGCGAATTCGCCACCTGGCGTTACTTCATCTTTGGTTTTGCCATGATTCTGGCGATGATTCTGCGCCCGCGCGGAATCTGGCCGGCCACGTTCGGCAAAATTCCCAAGTTTCTGATCAAGGAATCGAATCATGGCTGAAAACACACTGATCCTGAATAATGTCACCAAGCGCTTCGGCGGCCTGACGGCGGTTGACGACCTGTCGTTCACCGTCAAGCAGGGGCAGATCTACGGTATCATCGGTCCCAACGGGGCCGGCAAGACCACGGTCTTCAACTGCATCACCGGTATCTACAAATCGGAGGAAGGCTCGGTCAACTGGTGCGGTGACGAGATCCGCGGCATGACCCCTTACCAGATCGTCGACCGCGGCATCGTCCGGACCTTTCAGACCATCCGCCTGTTCGGCCAGATGTCGGTCGCTGAAAACATCATGAGCGGCCGCCACATCCGCAGCAGGCAGAAACTCTGGAACGGCATCTTCCCGACCCCGGCATCGCGCCGCGACGAGAAGGAGAACTGGCAGAAGGTCGAAGAGCAGCTCGAATTCTTCGGCCTCGGTCAGTACGCGGCAACCGCGGCCGGCTCCCTGTCCTACGGCGTGCAGCGCCGGGTCGAGATGGCCCGGGCGATGGCCGTCGACCCAAGACTGCTGATTCTCGACGAACCGGCCGCTGGTCTCAACGATGCCGAGACCCTGGAGCTGCGTGACATCATCTACAAGATCCGCGACAAGGGGACAACCGTTCTCTTGATCGAGCACGACATGGACATGGTTATGGAAGTCACCGACTACCTCACCTGTATCAACTTCGGCCGCAAGATAGCCGATGGTACCCCGCAGGAGATCCAGCAGAACCCCGCAGTTATCGAAGCCTACCTGGGAAGTGAGGATGATGATGAGTGATGACATCCTGTTTGAAATAAAAGACCTCGAAGTCTCCTACGGCAGTATCGCCGCCTTAAAGGGGATTTCTCTCGACGTGCGCAAGGGGGAGATTGTCACCATTCTGGGGGCCAACGGCGCCGGCAAGACCACGACCATGCGCACCATCAGCCAGCTGCTCAAGGCCAAGTCGGGCTCGATCCGCTTCAAGGGGCATGAACTGACCCAGATGCCGGCCCACAAGATCGTCAAACTCGGGATCAGCCACTCCCCTGAGGGACGCCGGGTCTTTGGTATCCTGACCGTTGAGGAGAACCTGACCCTGGGAGCATTTACCCGCAGCTCGATCGACAAGAAGACCCTGCAATGGGTCTACGATCTGTTTCCACGCCTCGCGGAACGCCGCAGGCAGCTGGCCGGAACCCTCTCCGGTGGCGAGCAGCAGATGCTGGCTATTGGTCGCGCCCTGATGAGCAACCCGGAGATGGTTCTGCTTGACGAGCCCTCGCTGGGGATTGCGCCGATCCTGGTCAAGGCGATCTTCGAACAGATCAAGGAGATCGCCAAGCAGGGGGTCACCGTGCTGCTCGTTGAACAGAACGCCAAGGCGGCGCTCAAGCTGGCCGATCGCGGTTACGTCCTCGACCTCGGCAAGATTTCGATGTCGGGTTCGGCCCAGGAGCTATTGGCTTCAGAAAAAATCCAGGAAGCCTACCTGGGCAAAAAAGGCTGATAAACTTTTATTATTAGACAGACAATTGCAAAGGAGCAAGCGATGAACTTCAAGGACATTCTGGTACACATCGACAACCGTCCAACCTGCGCTTCCCGTCTGGCTGTCGCCATCGACCTGGCCAGGCAGCAGCAATCGCAACTAACCGGCATCTATGTCGTCCCGCGCCCGCATTACTTGGGGAGCATGCGTGAAGTTCATGTCCTCGAGGACCAGGCCAAGGACCTGTTTGTACGGACAACCCAGGCAACAGGTCTCTCAACCAGCTGGATTACGGTCGACAGTTACGAGTCGGGCCTCGATGTCGCCCAGGCGGTCAATCTCCACGCCCACTATCGCGACCTGCTGGTCATAAGTCAGACCGACGTGGAAGAACCGGATCAGTCGATTCCCGACAACCTGCCTGAATACGCTGTACTCGGCTCAGGCCGCCCGGTGCTGATCGTCCCCTACGCCGGTGAATACAAGGGGGAATTCAAGAAGATCGTTCACGCCTGGCGAGGCGGACCGGAATCGGCCCGGGCCCTGCACGACGCTATGCCGATTTTTGAAAAATCGGAAGAAATCAGCGTCATCACCATCCAGGGCAAGGAGGGGGATGAATACTTCGAAAAACACCAGTCGGATATCTGCCAGCACATGGCCCGCTACAACCTGCCGATCACCTGCGAAAAACGCAACTGTGGAGGCTTGAGCGTCGGCGACCTGCTGCTCAACCGTTGCGCTGACAGCGGTGCGGAACTCCTGGTCATGGGCGCAACCCGTCAGCACCGACGTGGCAACCTGACCCTCGGCGACACCGGCCGGCACTTGCTCAAGTTCATGACCCTGCCGGTTCTGATGTCGCATGCCTGACGGCTGTGCCCCGCTCTATCAACAGATCTACCAACTGACCCGGCAGATTCCCAAGGGCCGGGTCAGTACCTATGGGCGCATCGCCAAAATCGTCGGAACAACACCGCGGGTCGTCGGCTTTGCCATGGCAGCCCTCCCCTATGGAAGCGATACCCCCTGGCACCGAGTCGTCAACAGCCAGGGCAAGATCAGCCCGCGCACAGATGGTGACGGCAATCTTTTGCAAAAGGATCTGCTTGTTGGTGAGGGAGTTGTTTTTCGTTCTGAGATGATCGATCTTAAGTATTACCTGTGGAATTTTTCTGCAAACCGATGAACCTGTCCCGTATCCGGTGAATCGCGGATATTCTCCGGCACTCTCCTTCCTGCGATAAGCCCACTTGCTGTCTTTTTAAATATTCAAAAATAAACATCAATAGATAAAAATAGACAATGCCGATCCATAACTGGCGATCGGCACTGAATTCGTTTCGTTTATGATTGAAGAACGGATGCCGCCGCTCTAACCGGCTGGCCATTTACACAAGAATAGTTACAGGCCCATTGTAACTTTTTCGTTCTGCTCTCTTTTTTCATTGCAGGAGAAATTAGGGAAGAACCGCCATCCGATTTTGTGCTTTCTTCAGAACAAAACGCGACAGCATTTGTTTCATATATACCGCCTGACTTGAGAGCTCTTCGGCTGCGGCCGCAGATTCTTCTGCAATTGCAGTGTTTTGCTGGACGCCCTGATCAATTTGACCAAGCCCTTGGTTAATCTGGCCAATACCCTGAGCCTGTTCGTCACTTGCAACGGCAATTTCGCTTACAAATTCAGCCACCTTGCCAATTCCCGAGACAATTTCGTCTAAGGCCGCCGAGGTCTTGCCGGCAATGTCGGATCCGTTTTGGGTTTTTCCTACCGATCCCTCGATCAGCAAAGCCGTTTCCTGAGCAGCCTTAGCACTCCGTGAAGCCAGATTGCGAACCTCTTCTGCGACGACAGCAAAACCTTTTCCGTGCTGCCCGGCGCGAGCTGCTTCTACAGCGGCGTTCAGCGCGAGCAGGTTCGTCTGGAATGCTATTTCGTCAATCGTTTTGATTATTTTCGAAATATTCTGACTCGATTCGCTGATCTCCTGCATGGCGATCACCATCGATTGCATCTGCTGCCCACCGTTTTCTGCTGCCTTCTGAACATCACTTGCCAATTGACTGGCCTGATGTGCATTCTCAGAGCTTTGCTTAGTCTGCGATGCCATTTCATTGATTGAGCTGCTGATTTCCTCCAGAGACGCTGCAATCTGGGTTGAGCTTTGCGACAGTGACTGACTGGAAGATGCGACCTGCTCACTGGCTGAATTGATCTGTTCACCGCTAGACTGCAGTTGGTCCATGACCAGATTTAACTCATCACCTGCCTGTTTTAATGCACCGCGAACTTCGTCGTATTCGTCGCAAGGAGATACATGAAAGGTCAAATCTCCGTTGGCCAGTTGCTGTATCGGAGCCACCATCTCCTTTTGCAGACTCTCCGCAAATTCATCCAGAGCTTTGGCCATATGGCCAATCTCATCATTGCTGGTCAGATTGGCGCGTTGGTTTATCTGGCCGCTCCCCAGCGCTTTAAGCATCTGAACGGTCTTTGCCAGCGGTTTGCTGATACTGGAGACAATCAACCAGACGATCAAGACGGCCACGACAACGGCAAAAAAACTTGTCGTTAAAGCAATGTAGCCAGCAGATTGATAGATTCCGGCAGCGTTCTGCTCGGATTTCTTGGCCTGATTCAGTACACTTTCCGTCAGTTGATCGATATAGCCACGCATCGTCTCAAACTTGTCGTTCACTTCTCCTAAGGCGAAATCCGCGACATTGTCGTTACCGGATTTGCGTAAAGCTACGACCTTTCGGCTAGTCGGTTCCCATTGTTTGAATGCATCTTCAAACTCGCGGTACAGATCCAGATCGGAGGGAAGGGATGACAGCTTTTTAAAGCTGGCCATTCTCTCCTTGGTCTGCTGCATATTCTTCTCGTAATCAGCGAGCAAAGAGTCAAACTGTTTACTACCGGGCTCAACAAAAATCAGCGAACGCTCGGCAACAAGTAATTGTTGCAGATCGCGGTCGGCTTCGATGAGAAAATCCTGCCTGGGGAGCTCAATAGAAAAAATATGACCAAGATTTTCATAAATATGGGCTGTGTTGGTGTGCCCTATATAACCGCTTATTATAAGCAACAGAATGATGATGCTGAAGCCGCAGATCAGTTTGGTTTTAATTTTCAGATGTCTCATGATTTTTTTGTCTCCCACACGTTCTGGTAACATTCGAGTTAATTATCGCCCAAGGCGATAATCTGCGGCTGATTATTCGGCAATAGCCGTGTTCTGCCGGCCGCTGCCGCGTGACAGGCGTCATTCTCCTGATATCGGCTGCTTCATATCCTTGACAAAACCAAGCAACATAAGTGCCAGTTAATCTCACAGCCAAAACATTTTGATTTTATTTCGAAAAGATGAATATTAATGAAAAGCAAGGGGTGTAACAAAAGTTACACAAAATCTCACATATGACACACAAGCACTTGTTCTTATAGGGGATTTCAGCAATATCAAAAAGGAACAGCTGTAACATAATTCACAGGGGTTTTGGGCGCTGATTCAGTGACTTTTCCTTATTGATGTTCTGGCCGGGATATCCTGAGCAACCGAGCTGCGGCCGGTTGACAACATGGCGGATTTATACGGTTTCAATAAAGAGACAACAGACATTACCGATTCGTACCTGAAGCCGTGAACGTACCAATCCGGGCTGATGCACTGAACCGCGTCACAACGCTATTTTCGCGGGCCAATACAAATAGGGATCAAGGCAAAAAACGGAAGTGCCGCTAGGCGTCCTCAAGAATTCAGGGGCTTATATCGAGTCGCGAACGACAGCAACTCAGGGCCAGAGCGGACATTCCAGCCCCAGGCACTCCTGATTCCTCGCCATCTGGCTGCAGGCGAAGGGTTCGATCTCTTCGATTTCAAGATTCCAGTGTTCGGCGGCAAGGCGCATGCCGGTACGCAGGGCGCTCCAGCAGTCGCGCTGACAGCAACGGGCGGCCTGGTAGCTGGCGATCTCATCAAGAACCTGATGGACAATCCGCTGGGAAATCTGCCGTTCATCGGCCTTGACCGGTGTGGCTTCTAGCAGCACGCTGAAAGCGATGCCGATGCCGATGGCCGCACCACAAATTCCCCAGAAACCACAGCTCCCCCCGCTGATATCACCGCCCCTGCCAATCGCAGCGCGCAGCTGTTCGTCTGTCACCAGATGCCCGGCATTGCGCAGGCAGGCGAGCAAAACCCCCGGTACCAGGGCGTGATACTGGGGTCCGTGGAGCGGCATGGTCGGATGCTGACGGATGCTGCTGAACAGCGCTATGGCATCGGTTGTGGTCGAACGCTGACAAAGGTGTTCGATCAGCTCCAGGGTGTCCCCGGTGTGACAGCTGTCACAGACGAAATGTCCCTGCTCACAGCAGGCGTTGCTGGTCAGCTCGCAGCCACAGTAGTGACAGTTCTGCCTCTCTTCAACCGTCCGGTAAACCAGCACCGCACCACAGACCATGCAGCCACTCTGATGACGGCTGGATACCAGAGCGGGTGCCCTTTGGGGCTGCACCTCCGGTGGCAGGGCACAGTTGGCTCCCGCTTCAATAACCACATTGGTGACAAAACCGAACTCATCGAGTTGCCAGACCTGCTCACCGAGCAGTTCGGCATCGGCCTTCGGAATCTCGACAGTCTGGCCACTGCGCAGCCTGATCCCCGATGCCGTGATCAGGGTTGCCGCCGGCCCGGGATAAAGGACGGAAACAGTCTCCTCCTGCACTTCCGGCTTATTGACGCAAAAGGTCAGCGAGAAGAAACGATGCCCCTGCACCTCACGGTAGGGCAGGCGCTTGATCACCCTGAAACCGGTGAAACCGGTCTCATCGAGGATGCCGAGTAGATCCTTCTGGGTCATGGCACCGCTGATACACTCATCACGCAGAATTTCATCATTGAGGATGTCTGCATCCGGTTCTGTCTCGCAGACGATGTCGGCGGCGACCAGTCGCCCGCCGGGGCGCAAGATACGCAGGATCTCGGCGAAGGTCAGACGCTTGTCGGTCGACAGGTTGAGTACACAGTTGGACACCACCAGGTCCTGCTGGCCGTCCTCAAGAGGCAACTCTTCAAGATAGCCTCTGACGAAATCAAGGTTATCGTAACCCAGCCCCTGGCGCACATCTTCGGCCCCCTTGCGAGCCACTTCAAGCATCGGTTCGAGCATGTCGACACCGGTGATCTTCCCCTTGCTGCCGACCAGGCGCGCAGCGATGAAACATTCGACACCGCTGCCACAGCCGAGATCGACCATCTTCTCACCCGGCTTAAGCTCTGCATCCAGCACCGGACTGCCACAGCCATAGCCGCGAAAGCGATAGGCCGCCGGGATATGAGCCATCATCTGTTCGTCGTAATGAACCGGGTTGAGGATTTCGAGACGTTTGTCCCCCACCGCATCGGCGTAATAGCTGCCAACCTGCTCGCGGCTGTCCATGGCATCGGGCAGAGAGAGCAGACAGTTGGTATGACAGAGGGCAATCGGACCATGACTGCCACAGCTGATCAGCAGTTCCCCCATCTTGAGCCGCAGCCCCGGAGTATCCTTTTCGGCTAGCCGGGTCGCCGCCTGTTCAATCAAGCGCAGAGCCAGCTGCTCGAAAAGTGGCTGGTAGGGATCATTGCCCATGAAGCTGCGCAGATGGTGCCAGCTGTGATCAAAATCTCCGCCACCCAGCAGATAGCGCCAGGGGCCACCCAGTTGGACAATGCTGGTCTGACGGATCGCGGCAAGAACCGGACTCTTCTGCCAGGCTTTGAGCAAACCGGAATCCAGAGAGCTGGCCAGTTCTTCAAACCCGATGGTCGCCGCCGATGGATAAAGCAGGTTGTCCGGCCCGATCGCAGCGGTTTCCCAGCCGGCTCCAGAACCATCGTGTATGGTCCCCGGCGGTGAGAAGATCTGCCCTTTCAGACTGTCGATGTTGTCGATGCTGATGCCGCGCCGTTCGGCCGTCACCTGGGCGGCCAGGACCGGTTCAAGCAGAGAAAGAGGATCGATGTGCTGCTCGGCACTCCCCCTCCCACGAATGAAATGCCACATCAGGTGGACAGCCGCTGAGCCTCTATCGGCGGCATAATCAACCAGCCAAGGCAGGTCATCCGCGCTGTCCGAGGTTGCGCAGCAACTCAGGGTAAACGGCCAGCGTTCCTGGTGCAGCCAGTCGAGCTGCTGCTCCAGACGCTCGAAATTCCCGGCGCCCCGGATGGCGTCATGATGTTCCTGCCGACCGTCGAGGCTGACCTGCAGATGAATCCGTTCGCGCGGCCAGCTGTCATCCAGATGCCTTTGGAGCAGCAGACCATTGGTCAGAATGGCGATTCGGCTCCCCGGGATGGACAGCAGGATTTCAATGATCTGCTTGAATTGCGGATGGACCAGAGGCTCACCGCCGGTCAGGGCAAACATCCGGCACCCCATGTCGGCGGCTGCCTGAATATGACTCGCCAGAATCTCGAAGGACAGCTCCCTGGCCTGATCCGGGCCGGAGCAGAACAGACAGTGACTGCAGGCCAGGTTGCAGCGGTCAGTGATATGCAGCCAGAGTTCGTTCAGCGCCAGTGGTTTTGAGGCCAGAGTCTGGCGTCCCTGATAACTGTCGGCCTGTGGATCTGGCAGACGCTCAAGAAATGCCTGGCGATCATGGTCAGCTGCAGAGGCGGTCCCCAGCAGCAACCGGTCACCGACAACGGTCGGCACAAACCAGGTCGGCCGGTCAGGACAGAGCCATACGGCACTGTCGTTTACGGAGAAGCGGGTCCAACGGGATGCATCAAATGACATAGCGGGCTTTCCGGATCAGGATTCACAGTTTGTCGCAGACAGCGATTCTTCCGAGTTCAGTCAAACGGCATGAGCGTGAAGAAGGCCTCGGAATCATAACGAAAATATTTCCTCGAGTGAAGGTAGAAAGGAGATTTCAGCGACAGTGGTCATGATAGAACCTCAGGGGAAGCGGGACCATCTCAGTTTCAGCCGGTTCAGCCAGCGACGCAGGGAGGATGGAGACTTGGCCTTCTGCTCATCACTGCAGGTCAACAGATCCGCGATGTGAGCAACCTCAGCCACCTGAGACAGCGCATCGCAGCAGGCGGCACAGGAGGTAATCAGTGGAACTGCGGTCTTTTCACCGATGACAGAGGCCTCCTTATTGACCGTCCCCGGAATCCGCGCTTCGACCATTCCCCCCTGTCCGCAACAGCGGGTCCTGGCACCATGAAACGGAAGCTCCTTGATCTGATAGCCACGTTGCTCAATCAGCCTGCGCACTGCCTGCTGCTGGTACCGATTAAAACGGGCCGTACAGGGATCATGAACCGAAACCACACCACGCTCTGGCCGAGCGGGCTTACCCTCTGACTCGGCCAGAACCTGATAAATGCTGGTAACCGCAATTCCCTCACTGTTCATGGCGAGAGTTTTGCTACAGCCCGGACAGGAGGTCAGGACACGTACAATTCCAGCCAGCTTCAGACGCATCAGAAGCCGTTCTAAGATCAGCTCAAAACGCTCCTCCAAGCCAAGATCGGAGGATATTTTGCCGCAGCAATCAAGAACCAGTCCGATTGAAGGATCCTGCCGCTGCAACTGGTGCAGCAGAAACCTGACCGCCTCGGGACGCATCCCCGGCAGAGAGCACCCGGGGAAAAAGACAGTTGTACAACCTTGCGGAATATAATCGCGCCGAAACAGGGCAGAACCACCCAGCTGTTCGTAGCTCAACAGCGACTTGTACAGTTTGAGATCAACCAGGCCATCGGTGACAGCCTGACGGCGCATGGCGTGAAACATCGACGAGGGAGAGAGCCCTTCCGGGCAGAGCGCGTCGCAGAGGCCACATAAAGAACAATCGTAGCCCTGCATGAGATTGTCGGCTGTTGTTCCACTGGCGGCGATAGCCGCTGGAGCGCCCTGCTGCTGCAAAAAGCTGCAGGGCCGCACGCATTTCCCGCAGGAGGTGCAGGCCCCGGCCATATCGGCCATGATCGCCTCGGCATTCTGCTTTTGCTGCGGAACCGCTTTTAAGGGTGAATCCTGTTTCAAGCTCATATCCCGTCAGAGGCAGTGATCCCGGCTTCTATCAGAGACGAGGCCGGGATCACCAATACAGATCAGTTTACCGGAGCAAGCAGCTCCGGATAGGGCCACTTGGCCTGGCCGTCGGTCAGGATATACAGGCGCTCTTCAGCGACACCGGAGGCCAGCAGATGGTCATAAGCGCGTTTGGCACCGCCCGCACCACGCGGACAGACAACAACCGCGATATCATTGTTACCCAGCAGCGCGGTGGTCACAGCCGCCATCTTCTGCTTGTCTTCACCACTCTTGACCGGATAGGCGTAGGTGGCGACAGCGTTAGTGATATGATGTTCAGCGAATTCCGGCTCCACCTGGATGTCGACCAGGGTCATAGCCGCATGTTTTTCCATGTTGCTTTTAACATCAGCCGCCGACATATAGCGATAATCCTTGGCCAGGGCGGTCAGAGGCAGGGTCACGATAAAAGCGCAGGCAAGCACCAGTAATACGAGTTTGTTCATCAGCTATCTCCGGATTTGTTTTTGAGAAAAATAATCATATATGAATATTACAGAGCAAAGAGAGTCACCCGGTCAAACGGATAATCTCAATCTGCAAGGCCCATATCATTCAAAAAACAAATAGGAGCAGAAGAGCTCATCAAGAAGCCCGAGTCGGGCCCGGATCAAAAAAAGGGCGGGAGATCACCTCCCCCGCCCCTGACAGACAAAATCGTCCAAGCTTACTCAGTCGACCTTTTCAACGTCGTAACCGGCACCTTTCCAGGCGAAAATACCGCCGGAATAGCGATAAACGTTTTTATAGCCGAGTTTTTTCGCCCAGGCCGCACCATTGTGGCTGCGGGTACATTTGACAAATCCGCAGTAAACAACGATAGTTTTCTCTTTGTCAGGACCGAGCAGCGCGACATAGTCTTGCTGAGACTTGCCATCGGTTTCCTTGCTCTCCCACTGATCCATGTCAGGAATCGGGAACAGGAACTGCCCGGCACCTGGGACATGGGCCTTTTTATAGCTCGCTTCATACGGCATGGTATCGACGATTACCATATCCTTACCGGCGTCGATCCAGGACTTCAGTTCGGCGGTGGTAACAAGGTCGTAACCGCCACGTGCCACCTCACGGGTCAGCTTGACCGCTGAGGTTTCCGTCTCAACTTCCTGCTTGAATTTATTAGCGGCAAAACTTGTTGTTGCCAGCACCAGAATCAACAGGGTCGCCAATACTAAACGTTTCATGAATGCATCCTCTCCTTCTTGAAAAATCCGGCTAGAGCCGGGGTTATTTGGTGTCCTGATCGTTTGAAAAAGCGCCAGAGATACTGATAGGCGACAATCACCATCAACAACAGGTCACGATAAAACGCTGAGCGCAGATTATGAAAGACGGCGGCCTCAGGATCCTCGGGACCAAAACAACCACAATCTATATCCAGCCCGAGATAGATCCCGTAACCGAGGACGCCGATAAACAGCAGCATCAGGATGGTTGTGCCGTTCAGCGCCCACAACCGGTCTAACAACAGACCGGCAGCAACAACAATTTCGGCAACAATCAAAAAGATAGCCGCTGCCTGATCCAGCGATTCCGGGAGCAGCCCGTAGGCACCGATCGTTTCTGAAAACAGTACGGGAGAAAAGGCTTTACTCACCCCGGACCAGAGAAAAACCCCGGCCAGCAGCAAACGGCCACAAACGTAAAACAACCGGGCCGGGCGCCCCTTGAAAAACTGGTGCAATGTCGATTTTGACAAGAGAAATCCCCTCAATTCTAAGGGAAATCATTCTCGGCCAATCTTGATAGTCAAGGCAAATTGATTATTTCGATCAGGCCTATACATGTCATTGAAAATTTAAATCCAAAAGGTGCTGAAGCAGGAGACTGGACGGAAAAACTCGTAATGCTGCACCAGACACGAAAGGCGAGGCAGGCATCAGCAGGATGCATACCTGTTCAAGGCTTTTCGTTCAGGGATTCCAGATCATCCTGATACTGCTCATAAGAGGTTTGTTCTCCCTCCATACAGCGCTTGCGTTCATGATAGTCCTGGATTTGTGAACATTGATATTGCTGCAGGACACGACCACTTTCATAGATTTCCCGGGCTGAACAGCCACTCAACAGAAAAAGCAGTGCAACAACAAGATACCTTTTCATTTATCCACTCCTTGTTAAGCAATTTCACATCAGTTTCCAGAAGTTATTTCAGTTTAGCAACCTAACCCACAAGCGGCAAACAGCCGTTATCATCAAGCCCCAATATACTCATTAATCTGACACGACATTCCGATTCGAGTCTTTCAGAAAAAACAGCTTGACATATTTTTCAAATGTACTAGCTTACTAGTACATGAATACACAAGACCACATAAAACAACTGATCGATTATCTGCTTGCCGTTCAGACTCCCGAAGCGATGGAAGAAGCCCTCCGCGGCCTGCTGACACCGGCCGAGTTTGCTGAAATAACCAACCGACTGCAGATTTTCAGAATGCTCGAAGCCGGGATGCCGCAGCGCAAGGTCGCTGAAGAGCTGGGCGTGGGGATCGCTACGGTCTCGCGCGGGGCCAGAGCCTTGAAGGAGAGGCAGCAACCATGAGTTCAGAGAAACCGCAGCCGATACGTCTGCCGCGCAAGCCGCACTATGTCACCATCACCGGCAGCTGCGATTATTTCGAGCTGTTCAAGAAGGTCGAGAAACGCTTTGATAACTGCTTCATTCTCGAATCATTGGGAGAAGAGAGCTATGTCGCCCGTCACACGCTGATCGGCTTCGATCCTGAGCAGCAGCTGTTTGCTAACGGCAACGAGCTGACTATCGAACAACGTGACGGCAGCCGCAAAACCTATAGCAGCGACAACCCCTACTACCTGCTGCGCGAGATCATTCCCCAGGATGTGCTATCGCGCAAGTACGCGGGTGGCCTGACCGGCTATCTCTCCTATGATGCAATGAACTACTTCGAACCCTCCTTAAAGATGCAGACCAGCGAGGATTTCGACGTCTTCCGTTTCGGCCTGTTCAAGGACGGCCTGATCTACGACAAGATGACCGGTGAGCTGATCTATTTCTACTACGACGTAAGCCGCATCGCCCTGATCGAGGCTCTGCTCGCCACCCCCTACACCGGCAACGGCGAACTGCGCATCGTCCCCCTGGGCGACAGCATGACCCGCGAGGAACACGCCGCGGCGGTCATGGAGGTCAAGCAGAACATCATCGACGGCAAGATCTTCCAGTGCGAGGTCGGCTTCAAGAAACGCTTCAGACTGGAAGGGGACTGCATCAACCTCTACGAGCAGATGCGCGAGATTAACCCCTCGCCGCAGATGTTCTTCCTCAAGTTCGGTGACCAGAAGCTGATCAGCGCCAGCCCGGAACTGCTGTTCCGCCTGCGCCAGGGAGAAATGGAGACCTTCCCGCTGGCCGGTACGACCAAGCGCGGAACAATCCCGCAGGAGGATGTCGCTCTGGCGCGCGACCTGCTCAACGATCCGAAGGAGATCGCCGAGCACAACATGCTGGTCGACCTGCACCGTAACGACATCGGCCGGGTCGCCCGCTTCGGCACGGTCAAGGTGCGCAACCTGATGGACATCAAGCGCTACAGCCACGTTCAGCACATCAGCAGCGAGATCGTCGGCATCATGGCCGAAAACCAGGACATGTTCTCGGCGCTGGCCAGCAACTTTCCGGCCGGCACCCTGACCGGTGCACCGAAGATCGAGGCGATGAAAATCATCAATGCCATGGAGAACGACGGGCGCGGCCCCTACGGCGGTGCGGTCGGCCATTTTTCCTTCAACGGCGACTGTACCTTCGCCATTCCGATCCGCACCATCTTCGCCAAGGGCGAGCAGGCCTATGTGCAGACCTGTGGTGGGAATGTGTTTGATTCCAACCCGGCTGACGAATACCTGGAGATCCAGCGCAAGTTTGCCGGAACCAAAACGGCGATGGCGCCGTTCGTGACAGAAGAAGACAAGGAGAAGTTCTGATGAAGGTTCTGATTATCGACAACTACGATTCCTTCACCTACAACCTTTATCAGTATATCGGTGAGATCTTAAGCAGCGACAAACAGGCGGGAAAAATCGACGAGTTTGAGATCCAGGTCAAACGCAACGACGAGATCAGCATTGATGAGGTTAAGGCCTTTGCCGCCGACCGGATCATCATTTCTCCGGGACCGGGGTCTCCAGATGATGAAAATTATTTCGGCGTCTGTGCCTCGGTCATCCGTGAGGTGGGACCTGAAACTCCACTGCTTGGCGTCTGCCTCGGCATGCAGGGGATCGTCCATGTCTTTGGCGGCAAGGTGGTCAAGGCGCCATTGCCGATGCACGGCAAGACCAGCCTGATCGATCATAACGGCGAAGGTGTTTTTGCCGGAATTCCGACCGAACTGGAGATCATGCGCTATCATTCGCTGATCGCGGAATCGGAAAGTTTACCGGACTGCCTGGAGGTCACCTCGGCGGTCGGCAATCTGCACCGTAAAGATTTTTCCAACCGCGAGAAGATCAAGGCCGGCGGCGACTTCGAGATCATGGGTGTCAAACACAAGGAGTGGCCGATCTACGGCATTCAGTTTCACCCCGAATCATTTGCTACCGAAGGGGGCAAAGAGATGATCCGGAATTTTCTCTACCATTGCTAGAGAAACTGGTCGCGGTCCGGGGTCCCCAACTCCGGACCGCGACGAGGGCATGATTTTTTCCTCACCCGTTAAAAACGATATTTGACTTCCGCATAGAGTGTTCTTGGTACTTCACCGCTGACCACCCCGTAGCCATCATAAGCTTCACGGTAGCTGTCATCGAACAGGCTTTCCACCTTGAAACTCAGCTCCCACCTTTCTATCGGCTGCCAGCCCAGGCGGACATCACAGCGCAGATGTTCCAACACATCGTTGTAGGCACTGAAGGCATAAAGGAAGGTATCCCATTCCAGGTTATAGGGCAGGTCGACATAGGACTTCAGGCTGAGCTGATGTTCCGGGGTTGACTCTTCCCAAAGCGCCATAGACTCAACGGCTTGATCAGCCTTGTAATGGAGAAACATTTTCAGCCATGAATAACCAAGAGTGAGTCGCCAGGGTTCCACAACGGTCCAATTGACCGACAGTTCGACTCCATAGCCTTCAGCTGTCATGTCATTACTGTAGGACATCTCTGCCGACAAGCCCGTACTCTCAACGGTATCAACCCGCAGCTTGTCATAATCATGATAGAAAAGAGCCAGGTCCGCAAAGACTCGATCATGCGCCTGAATCCTGTAACCCAGCTCATAAGCGAGCAGTTCTTCCGATTTGAAATCCCTGTTGCCATGACCAACAGCGGTGATGGGGCCTAAAGAAAATGAATAACTGGAATCGAACTCCATTCGCGAAGGCGTCCTGACGGCCCGAGACATGGCCCCCCAGAGGGTCTGGCTGGCGGTTGGCGTCCAGACCAGGCGCAGGCTCGGCTGCACTTCAAAACCGGTATAGTCGTTGAGTTCAAACTTGGAACCGACGACCAGGTGCAAATACTCGTCGATCAGGGTGACATCATCCTGCAGAAACAGGCTGAACAGTTCTTCATCGACATCAGCCGGAACGAGTCCGCTGTAGAGTCCGAATGAAGTTTGATCAGCGGAATAGCGATAGCCGCTCCCCCAGACCAGGCTCTGGCGCAGGTCGCTCAGGTCATAGACCTGCGACAGTACGATATCCCAGGTTGTCCGCGCCTGCTTGACGTAAAGATCGTCGCGCAGGTTACGATCCAGGTATGTCTGCAGCGACCAGTGTGAGCGCTCCGAAGTCTGTTTCTGCCAACGCAATTGCAGATAGCCACCGGCATAATCATAAGGGCCTTGCCCTTGAGCCCACTCTTCGATCTTGATCTGCTGATCTCCTTCGCCGCGATAAAGTTCTCCGAAAAGGGTCAGCTCATGCCCGGTGTAGGTCTGCCAGTCGAGACGGAACCCGGCGACATGTTCTTTCCAGTTGTCGTAAAGGTCGTCAACTGAGGTCGCCTCATAACCGTCCTGCTCCTGATATTTGCCATAGACCCGGTATGACAGGGCATCCAGCTTCTGGCCGATACGTCCGCTGACCAGACCCTGCCCCTGAGAACCGCCAACGCGGACGTAAGCGCCAGTGGTCTGGTCGGCATGGCGGGTGATGATATTGATGACCCCGTTGACAG
Organism: Geopsychrobacteraceae bacterium; assembly: GCA_963677215.1. Classification (GTDB taxonomy): domain Bacteria; phylum Desulfobacterota; class Desulfuromonadia; order Desulfuromonadales; family Geopsychrobacteraceae. The sequence goes on along the minus strand of OY781919.1, from coordinate 2,098,092 downwards.
CGTTGGCGCCCCATACCGTTGCACCCGGCCCGCGAATGATCTCGATCCGCTCGATATCCTCGAGCAGGGTGTCCTGCATATCCCAGTAGACCCCGGAATAGAGCGGAGTGTAGAGGGTCCGCCCATCCATCAGCACCAGCAGCTTGTTGGCGAAAACACCGTTAAAGCCACGGGCGCTAATCATCCAGGTGTGAGAATCAGTCCTGATGATATCGATCCCCGGAACTCCCCGCAAAAGTTCTGGAAAAGTGCGCGCACCGCTGCGACGGATTTCCTCGCGGTCGATGACATAGACGGCACTGGCGACAGCGGAAAGTTGCTCATCCTTCAGCGAGGCCGAATAGACCTCGACCTCCATCAGGTTTTCCAGGCTCATCGCCTTGAGCTGACTGAGGCTATCTTCTGCCCCCTGACTGGTGGTCGCCAGCAGGCAGAAGAACGCAGAAAAAGCGACAAGCAATCTTAACTTGCCTGTCAGTTTCATGAGCGTCTTCCTCCCCCGACAAGTAGAGCAGAAAACTCCTTGCGAACCAGTTCAGCGGTGGCGTTGTAGGTCAACTCAAGCTGGCGAAGTTCATCCCAGACACGTGAAAAGGACTGAGCCTGAACCTGTTGGTCAAGGTCACGAATCTGGCGGGCCAGTTTAATCGCCCCGACAGAATCACTGATCTGGGACAGGTTCCTCGCCAGCTCTTCGACCTCCTTCAGGTTCCGCTCCTGAATTGCAACGGCCAGTCGGGCCAGCATACCCGCTGTTTCTTCGAGAAATGTAAAAGCCTTCTGGCCCAGCCCTTCAGCATCCTCAATCGAGCCCGCAGACAATACGGAGATCCGTTCCAGAGCACCACGATCCGCTTCAATATTCGGTTCGGCTCCGTTCGTACGCGGCAGAGCAGCCGCCTGCGAACGCCAGGACTCCTCCGGCAACCACTGGCGCAGAACTTCAGCCAAACGTTCCGGGGTGAACGGCTTGGCGACATAATCGTCCATACCGGCGGCCAGACAACGTTCCCGGTCACCGCTCAGGGCGTTGGCCGTCAACGCGATGATCGGGACCTTCTCCAGTCCCGGCTCCTCCGCTTCTCTCAGGCGGATCTTCGCAGTGGCGGTAAAACCGTCCATGCGCGGCATCTGACAGTCCATGAAAACCAGGTCATAACGCTGTCTGCTCAGCACTTCGAGGGCTTCGTAGCCATCAAAGGCCAGATCAATCCGGCAGCCGAACTTGCCAAGCAGGGCCTTGGCGACCATCTGGTTGACCGGGTTATCTTCGACAACCAGGATTCGGGCTGAAAAACTGGCCTCATTTCTGCTGGCGACAACGGGCGGAGAAGCTCCGGGCTCCCCGTGCGTCAGCGAGGATAGACTTCGGTAAAAACTTTTTTCCTGAATCGGCTTTTTGACGGCCGTGATCATCGGTCCTTCGAAAGAGGCACTTTCAGCATGACCACCAATACGGGTCAACATGACGATGTGCAGATTTTCGAGCGGAGAAAGGGTTCTGATCTGACGGATAATCTCAGTGCTGCGTTCATCCGGAGAGTGCATATCAAGCAGCAGCAGATCAAAAGGCGCCCCGTTCTGCCGGGCGTTCAGCAGAGACTCCACAACCTTCTCATTGCCGGACAGTTCGCTAACGGACATCCCCCAGCGCTCTGTCAGCTTGGCCAGAAGACCGCGGCTGTTCGCGTTGCCATCCACCAGCAGGCAGCGTAGCCCTTCAAGTGCTGCCGTCTTCTCCGCCGGCTCCTGAGCCACTAATTCTACCGGCTTGAGGGGAAGCTCGAAGGTGAAGAGCGAGCCCTGCCCTTTTTCGGAGCAACAGGTGATCTGCCCCCCCATAAGCTCGACGAGCTGACGTGAAATAGCCAGGCCCAGACCGGTACCGCCGAATTTTCTAGTAGTGGAGCTGTCAGCCTGAGAAAACGGCTGAAACAGATTCAGCTGCTCGGCAGCATCCATCCCTATACCGGTATCCCGCACCGAGAACCGGACGTTCTCACAGTCTCCGGCTCTGCCGGCGCATTCGACCCGCAGCAGGACCTCTCCCCGCTCGGTGAATTTCACGGCATTCGACAGCAGGTTGGTCAGAATCTGACGGATCCGATTGGGATCACCCATGGCATATTCGGGGACGCAGGGATCGATGTCCGCGATCAGTTCCAGCCCCTTGGCGTGAGCCCGGTGGGCGAGAACCTGGACCGATTCGCTAACCTGGTCTGCCAGATTGAAGAAGATCTTTTCAACATCCAGCTTACCCGCTTCGATTTTTGAGAAATCAAGGATATCGTTGATGATCGTCAGCAGCGACTCTCCCGAGAGATGGATGGTTTTGACCGCTGTTTTCTGCTCCTCACTCAGATCGGTGTCAAGCAGCAGTTCCGCCATCCCCAGCACCCCATTCATCGGCGTTCTGATCTCATGACTCATATTGGCCAGAAACTGCGACTTCGACTGATTGGCTTTTTCCGCCACCTCCTTGGCTTCCTTGAGGAGATCTTCCTGAGACTGGATACGTCCAAGCATCGAGTTGAAGCCATCGATCAGCAGACCGAGTTCATCGTCATTTGTCTTGGTGGCCCGCACGGAATAATCGCGGGTTGTCGACACCGTATCGATCTTGTCGGCCAGATGCAGGATCGGTCCGGAGATAAACATCTGCATCTTTCTGGCCAGAACGAAAGCCACGACAAAAAGCACAAGAAATCCGGCAAAAGAGACCAGGGTATAGGTTTTCAAGGTCGCATAGAGCGGCGAAAGGTCGGTGCGGATGGCAATCGATCCGATCCTTTTGTCACCAAGCTGAATCGGCCGGATCAGATCGAAATAATCAAAATGCAGCAGGTAAAAAAGCTGATCGGATGTGAGTTCCGCTGCATATTCGCTGACGAACCGCTGCGGATCGAAACCGATCTCAGAGTTCTTCACGTAACTGGCAAACAGTTCCAGGTCTTCGGTCACGATCACGGCACCTAGAGCCGAAGGTTCGGAATGCAGCGCCGCCAGGATTTCTTCTGCTGTGGTCGGATCGGAGAAGGTAATCGATGCCGTCGAGTTGTCTCCCAGAGCTGTAGCCAGAATTTCACTGCTGCGGATCATTGCCAACCGGGTCGAATAGTATTTCTCGACAGCCGCTGCACAGTAGACTACAGCCAGCACCAGAGCACTGATGGCCAGGATCAGAATCGTCAGTTTCGAGCGGATTGGCCGTCGGCTGAACCAGCTCATGAGCTCTGTCTCTTGACGATTTTCGCCAGGCGCAGCAGTTTGGAGCTGATTCTCAGCCCGGCACGTTCAGCCACTTCCAGATTGAGAGTCAGGAGAATTCGCTGCCGGTCCATCAACAACGCCAGAGCTCCTCCCTCCAGGGGGAACTGATCAAAATCAGAGACAGTCAGAACCCCGAGTTCAGACTGCTTAACCAATATAGAGCCAATATTTTTCGCACTGTCACGATGCACAAACAGGATATGGGTTTTACCAAGCTCCTCAAAAGAGGCGACATACTGAACCAGAATGGGATGACCGTTGACAGTCTCACCCGAGGTAATCTCTTCAAGGAAGGTCGCAAAGGGGTTTTTGCCGAGAACAGTAATAACAAAGGGGCTTTGCGAATTTTCAAAACTTTCGTTCGGCCAGTAGATGAAATTGGCCAGATTATACAGAAAAGCTGACTTGACCTGATACTCATCGAAGCGATCCTGCGCACAGACCGCATCCCTGCCGGAAAAAACAGTCAGGCAGAGCACGGTCAACATGATCGGCAGAATGGTCTTCAGAAGACTATGGCGTATCAGAAACAGCATAGAGGCTCAGGTCCAATCGAATTCATCAGAAACGGTACTTCAACTCTGCATACCAGTTACGCGGGACTTCTCCGCTGGCCAGTCCGAAATGACTGTAATACTCACGATGATAATCATCAAAAAGATTCTGCACGGATAGACTCAGTTCCAATTTTTCGTTCGGCATCCAGCCCAGGCGCATATCGCAACGCAGGTGGGGATCGACCTTGTACATATCACCAACACTGCTGAAATAATAGAGGCTGGTATCCCATTCCAGGTCGTAAGGCAGATCGACAGAGGACTTGAGGCTGGCCTGATGCTCCGGGACACTCGTCTCGACCTCTTCGAGCAGCAGGTCATAATCATCCGCGGGCCGATCCAGCTGCATCTTGATCCACGAATAACTGCCCGTCAGTCGCCAGTCCCTGCGCACCTGCCAGTTCGCGGACAGTTCCAGTCCATAGGTTTCGCCGTCCATCTCATTGCCCATCGCATAATCGACATCAATGTAATCAACGGTTACCGGAGGACCAAGGTCATAATAAGGACTGTAGCTCCCGGTTCCACTTCTCAGGTTATCGTAATCGTTATAAAAAAGAGCCAGATCGACAGACAACCTTTCCATCGGTTCAACCCGGTAACCCAGTTCATAGGCGATCAGCTCTTCTGATTCGAAATCTGAATCGCCGGCAATCGTCACATCGGTCGGATAGGTCGTACCGCCATAATCCATATCACCATCAAAATAGATCAGCATGTCGCTTTCCAGGCGCGACGGGGTTCTGACCGCCCTGGAGACTGCTGCCCAGACGCTCTGATGTTCTGTCGGTGTCCAGGTTGTACGGATTGAAGGCTGAAATTCAAAACCGGTGTAGCCGTTATGTTCGAACTTGGAACCGACAACCAGGTGGAGGCGATCGGCAACCAGCTCGATATCATCCTGAATGAACAGATTGACAACCTCTTCGGTCGACGATATGGGATCGAGAACCAGGAAGCGTTCTGACACGGGGATAAAGGAGCTATAGGCGGTCTGATCTTCGGTATACCGGTAGCCACCACCCCAGACCAGCTTCTGCCGGAGGGTGCTCAGATCTATGGTCTGAGTCAGCGCAACATCCCAGGTTGTTCTCGCCTGCTTGCCGTAGCCATCTTCCCGCAAGCTGCGATCCAGATAACTGCTGAGGGTCACAGTCGAAATCTCCGAGAACTCATTCTGCCACTGGAACTGCAGATTCCCACCTGAATATTCCACATCTGACGGCTGAAAACTGTCGGAAGAAAAGGCCAGCAACTGATCGGCGCTGCCCTGGTAAATATCACCGGACAAAGTCAGAGAGCTCCCCCTGGTTCCGTCCAAATCGATGTGGAAGCCGCCTCGCTCGGTGCGCCAACTGTCGTTGTTCTCATCAGAGCCGATGATATCGCTGTAGGTTGTACCGAAGTTGCTCCGATCCAGATGCTTGGCGTAGACCCGGTATGACAGATGGCCAAGACTCTGGCCAAAGCGACCGCTCAGCGAGTTGCGGTCCAGATCTCCACCACCGACCTGAGCAAAGCTGCCGACCGTCTCCGCGGCATTGCGGGTGATGATATTGATGACACCGTTGACGGCGTTGGCACCCCAGATCGTTGCGCCCGGACCACGAATTACCTCGATCCGTTCGATATCTTCAAGCAGGGTATCCTGCATATCCCAGTAGACACCTGAATACATCGGCGTATAGAGGGTCCGACCATCCATCAGCACCAGCAGCTTGTTGGCAAAAGCTCCGCCGAAACCGCGCGCCGTGATCTCCCAGGTGTGCCCATCGATACTGACGACGTGCAGGCCAGGCACGCCACGCAGCAGGTCCGGGAGGGTTCTCGCCCCGCTGCGACGGATATCCTCACGGTCGATGACATACATGGCGGTAGCGACATCGGACAGGAATTCTTCCTGCTTCGAAGCCGAATAAACCGTCACCTGCATCAGATTCTCAAGGCTCATGGTCTTCAGCGCATCAAGAGAATCGGTTTGAGCGCAAAAAGCCGTAAATACAAGGCTCACACTCATCAGTAAGGCAAAAAATATTGCATACATCCCTGACACCACTCTTATAAACGAGTCATTGCAGCATATATAAAACAAGGTCAAATCAGTTTAAAAAGGTATCATTTGTGTGCACTAATCGTCAAGAAACATCAACATCCATCTACTGTTTTCCATACGCTCATCGCTGCGCTTCAATTTTTCCCTTTGCAAAACGCAAAACGGCCCTGAAAATCTCTTTTCAGGGCCGTTTGAAGATGTCGCAGCCCCCTTGTCCTACAACAGGGCTTTCACTGCAGCCAGAGCCGCTTCATAATCCGGCTCATCCGTCACCTCCGGTACCAGCTGGTAGTAGGCGATCCGGTCATCCTTATCGACGATCACTACGGCCCGGGCCAGCAGCTTCAACGCCTCCAACAGAACGCCATAATTCCAGCCGAAAGAACGATCCTGATAGTCTGACAGGGTTTTCACCTTGTCGATACCGGCATTTCCGCACCAGCGCTTCTGGGCAAATGGCAGATCAACGCTAATGGTGTAGACGACAACATCGTCCGGCAGTTCGGCGGCCTGCTGATTAAAGCGACGGGTCATGGTGTCGCAGACCGGGGTATCCAGGGACGGAACCACGGTGATCAGACGGATTTTTCCGCTGTCAGTCTTCAGGGTCACCGGCTGCAGAGCATTGTCGACAACCTTAAAATCGGGGGCCTTGTCGCCGATCTTAAGTTCCGGACCGAGCAGCACCGCCGGATTTCCCTTGAACTTTACCGCGCCTTCGGATTTTTGTGATGACTTGCAGCCACATGTTCCCATCATGAACTCCTGTCGTTTGAAGGTTATTGTCCAGATCAATTTAAAACTATTTTAGTTATATTTAAGATACTCAGATTTATCACATTCAAGGAGCAATAACAACCGCTAAAAAGCCCCTGTCCATTGTCAGGCAGAGGCCCAGATTCACATGAAGTTAAAATTCAGCATGTCCCGGGGTTCTTGGAAAAGGGATCACATCACGGATATTCTCCATACCGGTCAGATACATCAACAACCTTTCAAAACCGAGCCCGAATCCGGCATGCGGGCAGGTTCCCCAGCGCCTGATATCAAGATACCAGGAGAGGCTCTCCGGCGCGATTCCACATTCAGCCATTCTGCACTGCAACACATCAAAGCGCTCCTCACGCTGACTGCCGCCGATCAGTTCGCCAACCCTCGGCACCAGCAGGTCCATCGCCGCAACCGTCTTGTCATCGCTGTTCAGACGCATATAGAAGGCCTTGATCTCTTTGGGATAATCGGTCACGAAAAGCGGACCATTAAAGATCTTCTCAGTCAGGTAGCGCTCATGCTCCGACTGCAGATCACAGCCCCAGGAGAGCGGGTATTCGAAAGTCTGGCCCGATTTTTCGAGCAAGACAATCGCCTCGCTGTAACTGACCGTTTTGAACTCGGCTTTCGCCAGCGCTTCGAGCTTATCGATCAGCCCCTTTTCGATCCGGTCATTGAAAAAGGCCAGATCTTCCTGACAATTATCCAGGGCATAGCTGACCAGATAGCGGAGGAAGTCCTCGCCCAACCGACAATCCTCGGCCAGATCGGCAAAGGCGATTTCCGGTTCGATCATCCAGAATTCGGCGGCGTGGCGGCTGGTGTTGGAGTTTTCCGCCCTGAAGGTCGGACCGAAGGTGTAGATATCGGAAAAGGCTGTAGCAAACAGTTCGCCCTGCAACTGGCCGCTGACCGTCAGGCCGGTTCTTTCGCCAAAGAAGTCAGCATCCCAGTTGATTCGCCCGTCCACAAGCGGCGGCTGTTGCGGATCCAGGGTTGTCACCCTAAACACCTCCCCGGCCCCCTCGCAGTCATTGGCCGTGATGATCGGGGTCTGAACGTAGACAAAGCCCCGCTCCTGAAAAAATTTATGCACGGCAAAGGAAAGTTGGCTGCGCATGCGGAACACCGCGCCGAAGGTATTCGAACGCGGCCGCAGATGAGCGATACTACGCAGGTATTCGAAGCTGTGGCGTTTTTTCTGCAGCGGGTAACTCTCATCGGCATCACCGATCAGCTCGACCCTTGAGGCCTGAAGCTCCCAGGCCTGCCCCTCGGCCGGGGACGCGATCAGATCACCATAAACGGCCAGACAGGCCCCTGTCCCGGCCTTGCTGATCTCTGCGTAGTTGTCCAGTTGCACCGAGATGACAACCTGCAGCGACGCGAAACAGCTGCCATCATTCAAAGCGACAAACGAAATCTCTTTGCCACGCCGGACAGAACGCACCCACCCCTTGGCGCAGACATCGGAAACCGCTCCCTGAGCTTCCATCAGGTGACGAACTGTTGACCTTGAAACTGACTGACTCATCGAGCTTATCCTTCCCTGTGGCTGTCTGCCCCCTGCTGACGTGATTTGGACGCCAGGGTCCTGGCAACTGAAGCATTGTTGAACGGCAGTAACATCTCGAAGCAGCTCCCCGAGCCAGGCTCCGAGTTGACCCCGAGATAGCCGTTGTGATTCTGGGTCACGATATAATAGGCGATTGACAAACCAAGCCCCGTCCCTGCGCCGACATCCCGTGTCGTATAAAACGGATCAAAAATCCGCTTTGCCACGTCTGCCTCTATGCCCGCTCCGTTATCCGCGACCTGAAGACAGGCATGCCCGTCGCCGGACGGAAAGACCCGCAGGGTCAGCTGCGGAGCGTCGGCAGCCTGACTGAGCGCCTGGGCAGCATTTTTGATCAGGGTCAGGATGACCTGCTGAATCTGGCTCGGCTCGCAGACAATATCCTCCAGCGGTTTGAATTCTCTGACAATCTTGACCTTATGAAATTCATATTTATGGCGCAGGTCATAATCACTGGCTGCCAGCTGCAGGGTTTTCTCGAGCAGATCGACCAGACGGCTCGGGGTGAACGACGACATGTCGCGACGGCTGAAGCTCTGGATATTTTCAACGATCTTGGCCGCCCTGTTGCCGGCACTGGTAATCGAAGCGATGATATTATCGCAGCCGCGCAACTTATTATACTCGACAATCGTTTCGATGTTGGTCCCCAGCTCCTCCGCCGTTTCCCTGTTTTTACCCAGATCGGGCGAGAACCTGCGACTGAGAACCTGGGCATTCTGCAGAATGACGGCCAGCGGATTGTTGATCTCATGCGCCAGCCCGGAAGCCAGGCTGCCAACAGATTGCATTTTCTCCGAACGTACCATCATCTCTTCGAGGCCCACCCGTTCCGTAGCATCATCGATATGGATGACCGCGCCACGGGATCCCTCCATCTCAAGCGGATAGATAACGACATCATAGTAGCGCCGCTCACCATCCCAGGGTGGCTGAGCCCCTCCTACCTTGAGCATGCGGGCCGGTTGCTGAGTTCCCAGGGTCCGTTCCAGCAGAGGAAGATAGTCGCCCGGACGCAGCAGTGCAAACATCTCGGACAACGGCAGACCATGAACCTCAGCGGAAGACCTGCCGGTTTCAACCTCTACCTGTCGATTCCACAGGGTCACCCGCTGATCCGCATCAACCCCGATCAGCATCGACGGCATCGAATCGATGATGTTCTGTGTATAGGCCTGCAGTTTCTCCAGCACGAGGTGGGCCTGTTTTTCGGCCGTTATATCGCGAATCATCCCCTCGATATATCTGGCGTTATTCTGCTCGTCCCAGACGATATGTCCGCTCATGGCGATCCACAACAGTTCATCGTTTTTGACCCGGACCCGGGTTTCAAAATTCGCCACCCGGCCGCCCAGCAACAGCTTTTCGACAAAACGTTTACGATCCCGCGGATCCACGTAAAGCTCCCCGCCAAGACTGGAGATGCTTTCAAGGGCTTCATCTTCGGTCGTAAAACCGAGCATCTCGACGATGGCCGGATTGACCTCGAGCAAGCGTCCGTCAAGGGTGCTTTTGAAGATCCCCTCGGTCGCATTGACATAGATTTCACGATAGCGACTCTCCGAGTCAATCAGAGCTTCGACACCATCCTGAAGGCTGCTGATCATCCGGTTGAAACCGCTTTCGATTTCGCGCCACTCGTCATGACGCTCCAACATCATCGGGGTCTGCATATCCCCTCTGCTGAATGCGTCGAGACGCTTCTTGATCTTTTCCATCGGAGCGCTGATATGCACCACAAAGATCTGCTGATGAGTGATCCAGAACAGCAGCGCCATGATCAGCAGCAGCAGCAGAACGACAGAAACTGTTGAAATAATCGTCTGTTGAATTTCCTTCCGGACCTGTAACGCCAGCTTTTCCTCTTCGCTTGACAGACGGTCCAGCCTGTAAAGGATCAGATCAGCTGAGCTGTTGAGGTTTGAGATACTGTCGCCCAGAGCATGCAAAACATCCGGGTAGCGCTGCATCAGGTAAAGGTAGGTTTCTAGATCCCGTTCCAGAGCAAAGCTGAACTTCGCGACCTCCGCATCGACAGCCGTCAGCATTTTCACCCGAAGAGAAAGGTTCCTGATCTTGCCGAGCAGAGAATACTCGCTGTTCGGATACGCATAGAGGAGATCTCTCGGGTCTTCCGAGGCATTGGCACTAGAGATATCAAGCAGGCTCTCCCGGTAACCGGAGAGTTGCAGAATCAGAGCATTCAGATAGGAGCTATCGGCCCCGGCAAGAGTGATATCGATGGTCTTGTGAGTGATATAATCCTGTATTCTCTGAATTTGGGCGGCGAATTCCTTATCCTGTTTATTGCGCCAGAGCAACAGCAGGTTGACCCGTTTGCTCTCATCATGGAACTGATCGAGCCGCTCTTCGAAAGCTACCAGCAATTGCCGGAACGCCGCGTCTTCGGTATTGACCAGCATCCCCTGAAGCCGACCCTCGATCTCGAGAACCTCCCGGTCCAGATATTCCGGTCTTTCATAAAAGGTCTGCTGCAGAACAAGAATACGCGAGGTGATAAGACCGAAAACCCGGCTGAGCCTGGAATTCTCGACAACCTTCTGCAAACGTTCCTCAACAATACGGTCAATCTTGTCACGAACGTTGCCGGTCGACAGAACCAGCAGGACCCCGATCAGGACGAAGAACAAAACAGCGAGCAGCGACATGCGGAACAAGCGCTGCCGAATGGTCAGAAACGAGCCCGTCAGAAAATTGATCATTTAATCAGCTCTACGCCCCTGAGAAACATAGGATCCGGCGAGATCCCCAGTCGCTCCATTTCGGACAGGTTGATGATACTGATACCACGCATATTATACATAGTTTCATGCTCAGGCAGGGTTTTCGACTGCAGAGCAGCCAGCAGCATCTGCGCCGCCCAGTAACTCTGTTCTTTCTGGTCGATAATAACACCACAGAGTGCACCAAACTTGACGCCGCCCCGGGTCACAGCGGCAATCGGCTTGCTTCCAGAAACTTTCAACCGCGGAATAATCTCCTCAAAATTCATGATCTGACCACTGGAGTCACGCAAGCCGCGCAATGAAGCGACAACCAGCAGATCGACCTGATCTCTGACTTGGACAATGTCAGCAAGCGCCTCATCCAGAGTCCTGGGATAAAAGTCTCCGACCAGTTCAGCTGAAAAACTGCCGTTCTCCAGATCCAGCTGCTGCCTGACGAAATGGGCGGACGTTCCATCAGCCATCATGAAAGCGAAACGCCGGACCGGTCCTATCAGGACGCTCGCCATCGCCAGGGTTTCCTCAATGTAGAACTTTTCGTAGATACCGCTTATGGACCCTCTGCTGCTGTCGATCTTGCCCCGTATTGTCAGGTCGTTGACCCCGCAGAAGGTCACGGGAACTTCAGTTTTATCCTTCAGGTAGGGGAGTACAAAAAGCTCCATCGCCGCATCATCAACAGCGATCACACCATCGGGTTTGAGTCTGTCAAAAAGAGCTGCAACTTCACGCGCTCTGAGCGGTCCCTGCTCAGGATGATTCTTGGTATCGAGATAGGCGAAGGTCAGCTCAGCGGTATCGCCGAGAACCTGCTCAATCGTCGCCCGCATCTGATCATTGCGCCCGGTATCCGGCTCGAAACTAAACACGGTCAGCACCTGCAGACCTGCAGCAGAAGCGCCATGGCCCCAGAGCAGAGCCAGGAACAGGATGATCAGACAGACCGGCAGTGAAGATCGGAACCGAACCATTACAGTCTCCCGCAAAGCCATTTATAAATATTTAAATAAGCTACAAAATTATCACAACAGTGAACTTATACAATAAAAAAGGGGCCTTAAGCCCCTTTTCAGATTTATATTCATGCCCTTAAACGTCAACTGTGTTCGCGTGATTTCAGAAAGCGAACCTGTTCCCACTGTTCAGCAGTATGTCCCAGGCGCCATTCGCTGGCCGCCAGGTAGGTCAGATGCCCTTCGGCATCGTGGGCCAGGTTCCCCTGGTTTTTCTTCTGGAACTCCTCAAAGACCTTGCGGTCATCACATTCGACCCAGCGTGCCGTGGTATAGTCGACCCCCTCGTAGACCGCAGCAACATTGTACTCCGCCTTGAGGCGCTCCATGGTCACATCGAACTGCAGAACCCCGACGGCGCCAAGGATGAATTCAGCCCCTGTGACCGGTTTAAAAACCTGTACGGCGCCCTCTTCGGCGAGCTGGATGAGTCCCTTCTGCAGCTGTTTCGACTTGAGTGGATCCTTGAGCCGGACGCGCCGGAAGTGCTCCGGTGCAAAGTTGGGAATTCCGGTGTACTTGAGGGGTTCCTTGAGGCTGAAGGTGTCACCGATCTTGATCGTGCCATGGTTGTGCAGACCGATGATATCGCCGGGATAGGCTTCTTCGACATTGGCCCGATCCTGGGCCATGAAGATCGTCGCATTGGAGAGATTGACGTCCTTGCCGATCCTGTGATGACGGACCTTCATGCCACGGGTGAATTTTCCGGAGCAGATCCGCAAAAAAGCGATCCGGTCACGATGGGCCGGGTCCATGTTGGCCTGGATCTTAAAGACGAATCCTGAAAAATCCTCTTCCGCCGGTTCAACTATCCGCTCTACCGTTTCGCGCGGACCAGGTGACGGAGCCAGTTCAACGAAGGCATCGAGCATCTCCTTAACACCGAAGTTGTTGATGGCGCTGCCAAAGAAAACCGGGGTCTGGTTGGCCTTGAGGTACTCGTCCTTGTTGAACGGGTTGGCCGCACCTTCGAGCAGTTCGATATCGCTGCGCAGTTCATCGGCCTGGGAACCGAGCAGTTCGTCGAGACGCGGATCGTTCAGATCTTTGATCTTGACGACCTCGGTGCTGCGGGCATCATCCCCCGGACGGAACAGGTTGAGCTCGTTGCGATAGATGTTGTAGACCCCTTTGAAACGTTTGCCCATGCCGATCGGCCAAGAGAGCGGAGCACACTCGATCTGCAGCTTCTCTTCGATGTCGGCCAGGATATCGAGCGGCTCAAGCCCTTCGCGGTCGAGCTTGTTGATGAAAGTCAGCACCGGGGTGTTGCGCATCCGGCAGACTTCCATCAGCTTCTCGGTCTGACGTTCGACACCATTGGCACTGTCGATAACCATCAGGGCACTGTCAACCGCGGTCAGTACCCGGTAGGTATCCTCGGAGAAATCCTGGTGACCCGGGGTATCGAGCAGGTTGACCTCGTAACCAGTGTAATCGAACTTCATGACCGAGGACGAAACCGAGATCCCCCGCTCCTTTTCAATACTCATCCAGTCACTGGTCGCATGCCGATTCGACTTACGGGCCTTGACCGTACCGGCCATCTGAATCGCACCGCCGAACAGCAGCAACTTTTCCGTCAGGGTCGTTTTACCGGCATCCGGGTGGCTGATGATGCCGAACGTCCGGCGCTTGGCAATCTCTTTTTCTAACTGCTTACTCACTTTTTAGCCCTTTTTCTTTCGCTTGACCCGCCAGCGTCTGTGCATCCAGAACCATTGGGACACATCGCGGCGGACCGCATTTTCAATAATTGTTGTCAACAGCTGGGTGTTCTCGGCAACGGCCTGTTCACCGGTCCCTTCCAGCAGCAGAGGTTCATCGATCCAGACCCGGTACCTGTTGTCATCACCCCGCAGGCAGAACATCGGCACGACCGGCACCTGGTATTTCATCGCCAGATTGGCGATTGCCGTGGTGGTATAGGCCTTGCGGCCAAAAAAATCCGTTTCAACCGAACCGGGCGGCTTGATATGCTGATCGAGCAGGATCGCCACCGCGCGCCCCTTGTTCAACGAGGCGAGGATTCTCCGCGCCCCCTTTTTGCTGTTCAGAACCTGACCACCGAAGGTCTCACGGATCCGGGCAAAATAGCGATCGGCCAAAGGATTCCTCATCGGCTTGGCGACCCCGTCACAGGGATAACCCAACTCCGGCAGGACAAAGAATCCGGCCTCCCAGAAACCGAGATGTGCGGTGAGAACCAGCATCCCCCGCCTCATAGCCGACGCCGTCTGCAGGTGCTGCGCACCCTCGATAACGAAATAGCGCTGCAGATCATCACTGCCCGGCATCCAGCGATCCAGGCCCAGCATCTCAAAGGCACTGGCGCCGATATTCTCAAAGTTGCGTCTGGCAACCAGACGAATCTCTTCCTCATTCAGTTCAGGCAGGGCCTTGCGCATATTGTCGAGCGCCATGCGGCGCCGCGCCGGAAGGACCCAGAGGGCCTGCCTGCCGAGCCAGCGCCCCAGCCGGAGAGAGGTCTCCCGGCCGAGCAGACGGCTCAGGCGGACCGCCAGTATAATCAGCAGGTATTCAAATCTGTCTTTTATCGTCGGGGAACTGTGATCCACCGTTTCATCCCATTTTTCTTCTGTTGCTCATCACAATCGCAATGACACCGAACCAGCATCCCCGCAGCACCAGCGATTCCGAATTCAAGTCAGCCGGGCACTATAACGCATCTTCCTTTAAAGCACCAAGTGAGAATCTGCCGGCCGGACAGATTCTTACCCGAAGCTAATCGTTTTGAACGGCAGAACTCTTGACCTCGTCCCTGGGTTAATCATATTCTCCTGTGTTGAATTCCCACCCTACCCAAGGAGATCATGAATGGCTGTCACCGAAGTTGATCACCCCCTGGTCAAACACAAGCTGGGCCTGATGCGTCAGGCAGACATCAGCACCAAGGACTTCCGCGATTTAGCTTCAGAAGTCGCCCGTCTGCTGACCTACGAAGCAACCAAAGACCTCGAAACCGAAAAGGAAACCATCAATGGCTGGAACGGCCCGGTCGAGGTCGACCGGATTAAAGGCAAGAAGATCACCGTCGTACCGATCCTGCGCGCCGGACTTGGGATGATGGATGGCGTTCTTGACCTGCTCCCCAACGCCAGGGTCAGCGTTGTCGGCCTCTACCGCAACGAGGAAACACTGGAACCGGTCACCTATTTTGAAAAGCTGACCAGTAACATGGAAGACAGAACCGCACTGATCCTCGATCCGATGCTTGCCACCGGCGGCTCCCTGGTCGCCTGCGTCGACATGCTCAAGGCAGCGGGCTGTACCAGCATTCGCGGGCTCTTTCTGGTCGCCGTCCCGGAGGGGATCGAGCGGCTGCAGAAGACCCACCCCGATGTCGATATATTCGTCGCGTCGATCGATGAAAGGCTCAACGAAAACGGCTATATCCTTCCGGGTCTGGGCGACGCCGGAGACAAGATTTTCGGAACGAAATAATCAATAACCAGCAAGCCTGCCGGTCTCCCGGCAGGCCTTTCTTTAATCTGTTGGCTTTCATACCCAAAGGATGTGCTATGAATCCAAATCCCGCACCGACCGACTACAACTTGCGCCTTAAAGACTGGCTGCTCGGCGCCCAGATGCTGTTTGTCGCATTTGGAGCCCTGGTCCTGGTACCCCTGCTGACCGGACTCAATGCCAACGTCGCCCTGTTTACTGCCGGGGTCGGCACTTTGATCTTTCAGGCCTTGACCCGTGGCAAGGTTCCGGTCTTCCTCGCTTCCAGTTTTGCCTTTATCGCGCCGATCATCTACGGTGTCGCCACCTGGGGGATTCCGGGTACCATGTGCGGTCTGGCCGCCGCCGGTCTGCTCTACGTCGTGATCAGCCTGGTCGTACGCTTCTTCGGCGCCGGCATCCTGCACCGCATTCTGCCGCCGGTGGTTACCGGTCCGGTGATCATGGTCATCGGCCTCTACCTGGCCCCGGCCGCCATCCATATGGCCTCGGGTCGCACCGGAGACGGCAGCGCCTGGCTGGTGCCACAACCGACCGCCTACATCATCGCCGCAGTAGCACTGATCGTCACCATCCTGGTCTCCCTGCTCGGACGTGGACTGTTCAAACTGGTGCCGATCCTCTGCGGCATTGTCGCCGGCTATGTCGCTTCGCTTATTCTTGACGCCACCGGGGCCAGCGCTGCCCTGCAGGCCGGTTTTGATCCGGGCAGCCTGCCCAACTATACCGCTCCGGCGCTGATTTCCATGCAGGGGGTTGTCCAGGCAGCCTGGATTGCCCTACCCGACTTCACCTTTCCGAGCTGGAACCTAGAGGCAATCCTCTACATCGTCCCGGTCGCCATCGCTCCGGCGATTGAACACTTTGGCGATGTCATAGCGATTGGCGGGATCACCGGCAAGGATTACGTCAAGGATCCGGGCATCCAGAACACCATGCTCGGTGACGGCATCGCCACCAGCTTTGCCGCACTGGTCGGCGGACCGCCCAACACCACCTATTCGGAAGTTTCCGGCGCTGTCGCCCTGACCCGCTGTTTCAACCCGGCGATCATGACCTGGGCGGCGATTGCCGCCATCGTCCTCGCTTTCGTCGGCAAGCTGGGTGGCCTCCTGACCTCGATCCCTGTGCCGGTCATGGGCGGCATCATGGTCCTGCTCTTCGGCGCGATCGCCGTCATCGGCATCAACACCCTGGTCAGAGCGGGCGAAGACCTGATGCAACCGCGCAACCTGGCGATCGTCGCCATCATCCTGGTTTTCGGCATCGGCGGTCTCAACCTCGACCTGGCCGTCGTTAAACTCGGCGGTATCGGACTGGCCGGTGTTATCGGTGTTGTTCTCAACCTGATCCTGCCGGCAGGGCGCAAGGCCTGACAAAGCACTTACAAACAGAGGGCGAACATTCGCTCGCCCTCTGTTTGTTTCAATGTATCAAACCTCAGCAATGCTGAGTTTTTCCGGTTCTGCCCATGAATGCGCAAAGCTCATCGTTGGGCGCGAGATCAATTGCTGGCGTACTCCGACGAAGCAACGCAGATTCACGAACGACATATTGAAAGGGCGTTTTTGCCTCCTTTTGGGGCCCAGGCCAAAAGGAGGGCGCCGTTCGGGGGCGCGACCCCGTGCTCTTGACCTTAAAAAACTGAACAAGAACAAGATCAACCTCAAAATCAAAGGCAAAACCGCCGGTTCCCGTACCGGCAAACGGCACCCTTTTTCTTTGATTGCAAAGAAAAGGGAAGAAAATAAACTATGTAAAAACAATTACTTAAATTGCTCATGGTCCGCTTAGTAGACTTTGGGCTGCAACTCTCTTTACGCTCAGACAAGATGCTGTGCATCTTGAATTCGCGCAATCGCAATGCCGGTTCCCGGCATAAATAATTGAAACAGGCATTGATGCAGAGCGGTTATTTTTTATCCTGCAAGCCATAGGATGAAATCGACTTCATAGTATCGGCAATATTCACATCCGACAGAATGACTGGCCCGCCGATCAGCAGGCTCTGGTAGTACTGACGACAAAGGGTTTCCAACTCTTCAGCCAGCCACATCGCTTTTTCCAGGCTGGGCCCGGCAACCAGCATGCCGTGGTTGGCGAGCAGACAGGCATTGCGTCCTTCCATGGCCTGCAGTGCATGGGCAGAAAGCTCCTTGGTCCCGTAGGTGGCATAGTCGGAACAGCGCACGCTGTCGCCGCCGAAGATAGCGACCATATAATGGGCGGACGGGATATCGCGACGGGCCATGGCCAGGGTCGTCGCATAGACGGAATGGGTATGGACAACGGCATTGACCTCAGGTCTTGCCTTCATGATGTCCAGATGGAAGCGCCACTCGCTCGACGGCCTGAAAGGACCTTCCCAACTGCCATATTCTCCGTCGAT
Organism: Geopsychrobacteraceae bacterium; assembly: GCA_963677215.1. Lineage (GTDB taxonomy): Bacteria > Desulfobacterota > Desulfuromonadia > Desulfuromonadales > Geopsychrobacteraceae. The sequence continues at coordinate 2,080,227 of OY781919.1, read as the reverse complement.
CGGCATGGCCGCCAGCGCTTCCGGCTCCAGATCCTCATAGGGAATTCCGCTCGGAGTGATGAGCATGCGATCCAGATAGCGGACAGAAAGATTGCCCGAAGTTCCCTGGTTCAGACCGGAAGCATTCATCCAGACCGCCTTGCTGATGAGCTGGGCGCGCAGTTCACGTTCGCCGTTTTCCATTCGCTGATTCCTCTCTATTTGCTGTTGGCTGTCGATACGAGATAGCGAGTTTAAGCATCGATCAGACGGTTGTCCACTTTTTCCGGCCGATGTCAATTCTGAGCGACTAACCGACAACCCGGCGCTTGATTCTGCCTGCCCCATCAAGTCTTTCGAACAGTCCTCCCCAAAGCGGTTGTGAACGGCAATAAACCAGATGGCTGAAACATTCACAGTCACTTGAGCCGAAGCCCCGGAACGGAGCTACTAGACCATCCAAAGTGGCCAGCTCGTGACTCCAATGATGCTCCATATTGGCTCCACTCATAAACCAGATTTTTCTCAGTTCAGCAACCTGCTTCAGGTAATCGATATGCCAGTGGAGACGGGAATCGGAATTGAGATGATGCCGCAGCCGGCCGCGCAGGCCACCCGGACCGAAGGCGCTGCCGCAGTAGAGATACCAGCCGCGGCGAAAATGCAAAGATCCGAGCCGACCGACCTCGATAGATCGGCCGGCTCGCAGATAGAAGAAGAGCAGGTAGCTCCCCGGTTCAGCGGGAATGTTATCCTCAGGCCTCATCAGCCAGCAGGCCGAGTAGCACCTTGCGGGCATGCTCCGGCGACTCGTAGACAAACGCCTTCCAGCCACAGGCCCTGGCTCCGGAAACGTTCTCCGGCTTGTCATCGACAAAAACGGTGCGCTGCGGTTCAATGCCGAAACGCTCCTTCGCCACGCTGTAGATATCGGCAAAAGGCTTGACCGCCCCCGCTTCAAAAGACGGGAGCATGCCGTGGCAGTAATCGGCCAGCTGATAGGTGTCCTGCAGATACTCCCAATGAAGCGGCCCGATATTGGAGAGCAGATAGACCTTGGTCTGCTCTTTCAGCTCGCGCGCCAGGCTAAGCATCTCATCTATCGGCGCAAAGATCGAGGTCCAGGCGGCGATCAGCTTCTCATCGCTGATCGGCTCCTTGATCAGCCGTCTCAAACCGTCGAGGAATTCCTCGTTAGTATTGAACCCTTCCTCGTAGGGGGTGACATCCATGCATGCGACAAAGTCGAATTCACCGACGATATCGGCACCATGCTCACGCATGACCTGAAAGAAGGGGCTGTAATCATAGTCGATCAGCACCCGGCCCAGGTCAAATACAACTGCATCTATCTTGCTCATATACTACTCCTTGATCCGCCGGCATTCGAGGTAGAAACGCTTCTCGTCCGCCTCGCCCATGGAGAAGGTCTTACGCGGCAGCGCGCCGTCAAGGATGATGGTGCGGAAAAAATCAAACTTGTCGATCGCAGGCAGGTAGAAACCGGCGCAATCGGCCTTGCCACCCAGTTCGGTGACCGGAGCTTCGCCGTGGATATAATCGACCTTGACCTGTTTATTATCAGTCAGATAATTATCAATAAAAGCCTGCAATGAAGCGACCACCAGGTTGAATTCGGCTTGCGCGACGCTGCAGACGGCAAACTCGCCGCCAAAGGTGGAGACAAAAGCGTGTTCTGCGCTTTCCGCCTGCTTCGCGGCCTCGGCCAGAGAAGCACAAGGAGTGATCGTCAGCGGGGTATTGCGCGCGGCAAACCAGGCGACCATCGCCTCTTTGAGCAGGGCGTTGTCAATATGGAACAGAACACGGTGGATCGGCTCGAACTCAAGGCCGGCATCGTGCAGGTTGACCAGCTCGACCAGGGCGTAACGCGCCGGATGGTTCATGATCGCGGTCTTGTCGGATGCTTCTTCTTTGAGGCGCTCCCAAATCGCCTTGGCGGTGGCGAAGGAATGGTTGCCGTCCCCCATGGCGTAGAGCATAACATCCTCACCGGCCTGGTATTTGGCCTGATAGGCCTGCGGATCGGCCAGCGCTTCAAGCGCCTTGGCGACCTGCTCGATCAGCTGCGGGCTGTCAACGCGATAGCCCTTGAGATGACCACCGTTTTCGAGCAGTTCGAAATCATAAGCGTTTTCAAGCTGCGCATCGAACAGCGGTTCGATGACCGTACGCTGCGGGTCGTCGATCAGAACCATGATGTGCGGCAATTCGATCGGAGCATTTTCACGAACCTTGATGCGCGGCGGCAGGCGATCGAGAATTGTTCCTTCGGTAGCGCGGATCAGACTCTTCGAGCCCTTGTTGTAATCGTATTTCTCAAGATCGAGAGCAACCATCAATCCCTTACGCGATTCGACTTCGGAGGTCTTGCGGTCAACCAGGACAAAACCAGCCTGCTGTTCTTCCAGGCTGCCGTCGGCAAGATAGGCATCCATGGTTCGGTTGATCGTCGCGATGCGCTGATCGCCATCACTGTCTTCCAGATAGACTTCAGGAAAGATCAGGTTCAGTGTCGACGGCTTGTCACCAACCTGCTGCTCAAGCCGCTGCCAGTAGGCGCGATCCGACGTATACTGATCACAGGCGATAACCGCCCAGTTGCGCATATCAGTCCCAGCCTTCGGCAGAAGAATTTTTGGCACCTGAAGTCCGATTTTGTCAAAAACCATCCGTTTCGATCCTTTACGAAAAATACTGTGCAATCAAAGATAACTGCTTGAAAAATGGCTATTGGTAGCACGTTTTACATCTCTTGAAAACCGCCTGTTGCAGAAACTCACAAAAACATAATCTACCAACCTGAATCAAGCGACAAACCTTCACTGCAAGCCAAAGGACTGAATGACGTTTCTGCGGGGGGAGTGAAACCGGAAATTCAACTGAGCGAAAAACGCGGTGGGGTCACCCTGTTCATCGGCTGCGCTTCAAGCTCTCAACCAGCCTGGCCGGACTGCGCAGCCGATGAACAGTTAATGCTCCGGCATCTACTTGATATAGGCTTCCGTAACGTAACGCCGCATCATCACATGGGTGTTGAAATAGTAGGCGTTCTTGCTGATGGCATTCTTCATCACCTGAATCCAGCCGCTGCGGTCTTCATAGAACAGTGGAATGATCGTCTCTTCCAGCTTCGTATAGAGGTCGTTGACATCGACCTCATAACAATCGTCCTCGCTGCAAATCTGATCGGCCGGAGGACCGATCGACCAGCCGGTCACCCCCTCGATATGCCCCTCGATCCACCAGCCGTCGAGCACACTGAAGTTGGGGACACCGTTCAGCGCCGCTTTCATGCCGCTGGTTCCGGAGGCCTCCAGAGGACGGATCGGGTTGTTCAGCCACAGATCGACACCGGGGATAAACTGCGCGGCTAGCTCCATGTCATAGTTTTCCAGGTAGACCAGCGAGATCCGGCCGCGAAGCCTCTCCTCCTGCTGCACGATCCGCTGGATCAGCTCCTTCCCCCAGTTATCCTGAGGGTGGGCCTTGCCACCGAAAACCAGCTGCAGCTTGCCTTCACCGATCTGCAGCAGGCGATCCAGATTGTGGAAAATCAGGTCACCCCGCTTGTAAGAGGCCGCCCGCCGGGCAAAACCTATAGTCAGCAGCTCCGGATTAAGTTCAATCCCGGTCTTCTCCTTGATATAGAGGAAGAACAGAGCCTTGGCTCCGCAATGAGCGTCCCAGATCTCGTCATCGGAGATGTGATCGACACGCACCAGCACTTCGGGTTCGTTAGCCCAGCCTAGCAGGTATTTGTCGTAGAGACTGACGAAAAACGGCGAGCACCAGGTAAAGGGATGCACCCCGTTGGTGATGGCATGGATCTGAAAACCGGGGAACAGGCTCTGGGAAACCTCGCCGTGACGCTTGGCCACACCGTTGATGTAGTTACTCAGGTTCATGGCCAGCAGGGTCATGTTCAATTCGTCCGGAGACGAAAACTCCCTGAGCATATCCATCGAAACCTCCGGCGGCATGATTCTCTCCACCAGAGCATAGTCAAAGCGGTCATGTCCGGCCGGAACCGGGGTATGGGTAGTGAACACACACTGATTGATGATCTGTTCTACGACCAGGGGACTGTGCTCCTCACCGACCAACGGTCCGCGGCTGGTGTTCAGCAGCTCGATCGTCAGCAGGCTCGCGTGCCCTTCATTCATGTGATACTTCTTGACCGAAAAGTTCAGCGCCCTGAGCATCCGCACCCCGCCAATGCCGAGGATAATCTCCTGTTTGAGGCGTAACTGCTTGTCGCCGCCGTAGAGGAAATCGGTCAGTCCCCTGTCCGGTTCCGCATTTCCCGGGATATCGGTATCGAGAAACAGCACTGGTACCTCGCCGCCGGACGGACTCTTGACCCGGTGCAGCCAGGCCTGAATCTTGACGTCGCGCCCTTCGATGGTCACCATCGACTTACGTGGCAACAGCTCCATATGCTGCTCCGGCTGCCACCTGACCGGCTGTTCCTGCTGCCACCCCTTATTATCAAGGCTCTGAATGAAGTACCCCTTGCGATAGAGCAGGGTCACGGCGACCATCGGCAGCTTCAGGTCGGCGGCACTCTTGATCGTATCACCAGCCAGAACACCAAGGCCACCGCTATAGGTCGGAATCTCCGAACTCAGCCCGATCTCCATGGTAAAGTAGGCAATGCGCTGTTCCTGATGGTTGAACTTGATCCTGTTCATAGCTTGCCCCCTCTGCGCTCGACTACGTTTAGTAAAAGTCTAGCAGTATCTTCCGATTCGTCAGCAGTCGCAGTGCAGATTGTCGTGAATTTACCGAAATACAACATTAAAAACGGTCTATCCCACTGGAAATACGGATTTTCAGTTCTATACTTACCTATTTGGATCAGACCTACAAGAGATCATCTTCAACACCATTCGCCGGGAGAGACTCAAGATGCCACTGCTGATAGGACAAAATCAGCTACGCTATAGCTACCTGTTCTGCCCTGCTGCTGGGTTTCATCGCCAGCACGCCATGAATGGCGGAGCAGCAGGCTGTCAGCAACGGCTCTCAAGGCAACCAGACTTCGGTTCTTCCGGCAATCATCGTGACCGGTTAAAAAACCGAACGGACAACCCAGGAAACCGGGGCAAGCGTCAAGGTATCCGATGAGGATGCTCACCCAACTGGCCAACGCCAAGCAGATCAATGACCTGCTCGATAAGACCGCCAACATCGGCAAAAAAGATGCGGCGGGCCTCGTCCCGCCAGACGGCTGACGTTCCTTTGATCGTAAAGGAAAGTCAGTAAAGGAAACTTTTTAAATGCTGACGTAAATCGACATGCTGTCCCTCAACGGTCCACACCAGTAAGACAGAAGGCGTCCAACGATGGGCTATGCCCATCTAACGGGCAGAACCGAATGAGTCCAAAGTCAAAACCCCATGATCCGCACCCCAATCAAAGAAAATTAACTTGCCTCACACAAAGTTAATTCGTTAGGTTCACCCTTTTGTTCAAAAAATCAGGAGCCGATTGTCTCCTGAAGCGTTTTTTCTGCATGACTGATGGAATAATAACAATGCTGTTACTCTCTAAAAAGCAAGACTGGCTCGGCAACAAACGTGCCGATATCCTGGCCGGCTGTGTCGTCGCCCTGGCTCTGATCCCGGAAGCGATAGCCTTCTCGATCATCGCCGGTGTCGATCCCAAGGTCGGCCTCTACGCCTCCTTCTGCATCGCCGTCGTCACCGCCATTACTGGCGGCCGGCCGGGGATGATCTCCGCGGCTACCGGTGCCATGGCACTGCTGATGACCACCCTGGTCAAGGAACACGGATTGCAGTACCTGTTCGCCGCCAGTATCATGACCGGTGTCCTGCAGATCATTGCCGGTTACCTGCGCCTCGGCGAACTGATGCGCTTCGTCTCCAAGGCGGTCGTCACCGGCTTCGTCAACGCCTTGGCGATCCTGATCTTCATGGCCCAGCTGCCGGAACTGACCCATGTGACCTGGCATGTCTACGCCGTCACCGCAGTCGGCCTGCTGATCATCTACACCTTTCCGCGCATCAACAAGACCATCCCGTCACCGCTGGTGGCGATCCTGCTCCTGACCGCGGCCTGCTATTTCCTCAAGATCGACATCCGTACCGTCGGTGACATGGGCGAGCTGCCAGACTCACTGCCGATCTTCCTCTGGCCCGATGTCCCGCTGAATCTGGAGACCCTGAAGATCATCCTCCCCTACTCGATCCCGATGGCGGTTGTCGGCCTGCTTGAGTCGCTGATGACCAGCGCCATAGTCGATGATTTCACCGACACTGACAGCGACAAGAACCGCGAGTGCAAGGGACAGGGGCTGGCCAACATCGTCTCCGGACTGTTCGGCGGCATGGCCGGTTGCGCCATGATCGGCCAGTCGGTCATCAACGTCAAATCGGGTGGTCGCGGGCGGCTTTCAACCCTGGTCGCCGGAGTTCTGCTGCTGATTCTGGTGGTCTTCTTAAGCGATTTCGTCTCGATCATTCCGATGGCGGCTCTGGTTGCCGTCATGATCATGGTCTCGATCGGCACCTTCAGCTGGGAGTCGATCAAAGAGGCCCGGCGCCGGCCGCTGTCGACCAACCTGGTCATCCTGGTCACCGTGGTGGTCGTCGTCTGGACCCACAACCTGGCCCTTGGGGTGCTCTCCGGCGTCCTCTTGGCAGCGCTCTTTTTCGCCAACAAAATCGGCCGCTTCATGTACGTCGAGTCAAAACTGGATGCGCAGAGCGGACAACGCTGCTATCATGTCGTCGGCCAGATCTTCTTTGCTTCGGCGAACCAGTTTGTCGGCGCCTTCGACTTTCGCGAAGCAGCCGATGAAATCACCATCGACCTGAGCCGGGCTCATTTCTGGGATATTTCGGCCGTCGGCGCGCTGGACAAGACCGTCATAAAATTCAGACGCAACGGCAGCAAGGTCAATGTCATTGGCCTCAATGAAGCCAGCGAAACCATCGTCGATCGCTTTGGCAGCTACGACAAACCTGAACAACTGGACAAGGTTCTTGGAGGCCACTAAATGCAGATCAACCCTGAAGCCAAGATTGTCGCCTGTGTCGACGGATCTCCTTTCACCAATGCCGTCTGTGACTATGCCCTGTGGGCGCACAAACGGATCGGCGTCGACATCAAACTGCTGCACAGCATTGAAGAACGTGCCGACACTGTCCTCGATTTGAGCGGCAGCATCGGTCTGGGGGCCAGCGAACAACTGATGGAAGAACTGGTCAGCCTGGAAGAAAAACGCAGCCGCATTCTCATGGAGGAAGGGCAGGCCCTGCTGCACAGGCTCAGCGAGCGGATCATCAAAGCCGGTGGGCCGCAGCCGCTGCAGAGCCAGCGCATGGGCTCCCTGCACGAAACCCTGGTCGATGCGGAAGATGACATCCGGGTCCTGTTCATGGGCATCCGCGGCCTTAAGAGTCAGGAGCGCGAGCAGCGGATTGGTGCTCACCTGGAAACCGTCGTACGCTCTCTTTACAAGCCGATATTTATCGTCAACCGGGAGTTCAAGGAACCGACAAAAATCATGCTCGCATTCGACGGCAGTGAAGGTTCCTTCAAAGCGCTCAAGATGCTGACCGAACGTCCCCTGCTCAAGGGGCTTCCCTGCCATCTGGTCAACGTCAACCAGTCGCAGAAATTCAAGGACAATATCGACCGTGCTGCCGGCCAGCTCAAAGCGGCGGGTTTTGCCGTCACCGTAGCCGAACTGTCCGGAACCCCGCAGGAGATTCTGTGCGGATATCAGCGCCAGGAACAGATCGACCTGACCGTCATGGGCGCCTTTACCCACCACCGGATCAGGGACATGCTGATCGGCAGCTTCACCGTCAAGATGTTGCTCAGCACCGAACAACCGCTGCTCCTGCTGCGCTGATGCGGAGAGCTGCAGATTCCCACCCGATTCAGGCTGAAAAACAATCAACACTTTCCCCTTGAACCCCAAGGGGAAAGTGCTAGAATAGGTCCATACTATTTATTGAGATTCGGTCCCGCCAAAGGCTATGGCAGCCACTGGAAGCAATTTTCACCATTCTACGGGACACCAATGGCGGCCAACGACGTCCTCCAGGAACCTCGCAGTGTCATAACTTTTTCACTGAAGGAAGGAGAGTGTCACATGAGCCAAGTCAAAAAACTTACCGAAGAAATCTGTACCGAAATCAACACCGAAATCGCTGAAGCACTCAAACCGATCGCCGAGAAATACGGTTTGCTTCTTTCCGTCCCTAATGGGCGCCTCTATCCCGATGCAACCACGTTCAGCTGCTATTGCCAACTGAATGTCCCGGAACGAAAAGAAACCGTCGCCAGCGAAAAAGAAGAAGAAGACTACCTGTCTTATGCCGAAAGCTTCGGCATGCGCGCCGAGTGGCTGGGGCAATCATTTGAACAGGGACATTTTTCCTACAAGGTTGTCGGCCTGCGGGTCGGCGCCCATGACGAATGTGCTATCCTGGAGCGTTCAGATGGTTCACGCTGCCATAAAAACGGCAAGTATGTCGCTCATCACATGGCCAGCTAGTTTCTGTCCGGAAAACGGCCCTTTTCCGCTGTAGCTGCGTCAATCTGCGCATTTGCTTGTGCGGCGTAAGTACTACGCCTCCGCTCAAATACTCGATTTTCTTGCTACAACGAAAAATTGCTCGTTTCTAAAACATAAACTGACGCTGTGCCTGTCCATAGTTTCCGGATTGGCACCAGTTGAGCACTGATCATCAGCCCCTTTGCCTGCTGCTTTCAAGGTCGAGAGCAGCAGGCCGCCTCAGCCCCAACATTAGACAAAACTATCGTTATTACAGACAAAAAACAATCGCTCTCATTTGACACGGATACAGTTCTACCGTATATGATTAAAAACATATATCTAGCAGCAGCATAGATTGACCGATGACCGCTCGCCTACGGACGTTCGGCATTTTCCGTTTGTTTTAAGATCTTTTTCGCTTGTAAACACCTAACTTGGGAGATCGTCATGAGAATGAGAAAATCTGTCTTGCTCTGTGCCATCATCAGCCTGGCCCTGGTCAGCCTGGCCTACGCCGGCAAGGACCTCGATACCGTCAAGAAAAAAGGCTTCATTCAGGCCGGCGTCAACGGCGGCGTCTTCGGCTTCGGCATGCCGGATGAAAAGGGAGTCTGGAAGGGCCTCGATGTCGACACCGCCCGCGCGGTTGCCGCTGCCATCTTCGGCGATGCCGACAAGGTCAAATTCACCCCGCTCACTGCCCAGCAGCGCTTCACCGCTCTGCAGTCCGGGGAAATCGATCTGCTTACCCGCAACGCTACGCGAACCTTGAGCCGCGAAACCCAGCTCGGACTGAACTTTGTCACCGTCAACTACTATGACGGTCAAGGCTTCCTGATCTCCAAGGATCTCGGAGTCAAGAGCGCCAAAGAACTCGATGGCGCCACGGTCTGTGTTCTGCCGGGAACCACCACCGAACAGAACGCTGCTGACTATTTCCGCAACAACAAGATGGCCTGGAACCCGGTCGTTATCGAATCAACCAGCGAGCTGGCCAAAACCTTCTTCGCCGGTCGCTGTGATGTCCTGACCTCCGATGCGTCTCAACTCGCCGGTAGCCGTGCTGTAGCTCCGAACCCGAAAGACTACATCATCCTGCCGGAAATCATTTCCAAAGAGCCTCTGGCCCCCGCTGTCCGTCACGGCGATGACCAGTTCCGCGATATCGTCGACTTCTCGGTTCTGGCCATGATCGAAGCTGAAGAGCTGGGCATCACCTCGGCCAATGTCGACGAAATGCTCAAGAGCACCAACCCGGCCATTCAGCGTTTCCTTGGCGTCTCTGCCGGTAACGGCGCGGCCCTTGGCCTCGATGAGAAGTGGGCCTACAACATCATCAAGCAGGTCGGCAACTACGGCGAAGTTTTTGAACGCAACGTTGGTGTCAACACCAAGCTCGGTATCGAGCGGGGCCTCAACGCCCTGTGGACCAACGGCGGTCTGATGTACTCACCACCATTCAAATAATCTTTATTGTAACCACCGGCAGTGACCTTTCGTTCACTGCCGGTGGATGACCTTTATAAATTAACGGGGAATTCAATTTGAAGACAGCTGCTCCAGACAAACGTCATGACCAGTCAGCCCCGGCTGTCCCTTTCTGGCGCGACCCGGACAAACGAGCTCTGGTCTTTCAGGTTGTGGCCTTGGTTATCGTCTTTGCCATCGGCTACTACCTGTTTGCCAACACTCAGGCCAACCTGGCCAGACAATCGATAGCCACCGGTTTTGACTTTCTCGGCAAAGAGGCATCTTTCGAAATCGCCGAATCGCTGATCGATTATTCGGCTGCTGACAGCTACGCCAGAGCTCTGGTCGTCGGCGCACTGAACACCATCAAGGTCGCTTTCATCGGCATCATTCTGACGATTATTCTCGGCACCCTGATCGGTATTGCCCGGCTTTCAAAGAACTGGCTGATTGCCAAGATCTCCGGGCTTTTTATCGAGGTGATGCAGAATATCCCTGTTCTGCTCCAGCTGTTCTTCTGGTACGCCATTTTCTATGAAGCCTTTCCCAAACCACGCCAGGCACTCAACCCGATCTCCGGAGTTTTTCTCTGCAACAGGGGGCTGATCTTCGCGATCCCCGAGTCTCATCCGGCCTATCCGGCCATGGGGTTGGCGTTCCTAATCGTGCTGATTTTCGGCTACTTTTTCAACCGCTGGGGCCACAAACGTCAAGAAAAAACAGGCAAAGCACTTCCTGCAGTACGAATCACCATCGGGCTAGCCATACTTGTTCCGTTACTGGTCTGGATCGCTTACGGTGCGCCGACTGCGATGAACGTCCCTGAACTGAAGGGCTTCAACTTCCGAGGCGGCATGACCGTGAGCCCCGAATTCAGCGCCCTGCTGCTGGGGCTGGTGCTCTACACCTCGGCCTTCGTCGCCGAGATCGTCCGCGCCGGGATTCAGGCAATCGGCAAAGGACAGATCGAAGCGGCCATGTCGATCGGCCTGCGCCCGGGACGCATCCTGCACCTGGTTGTGCTTCCTCAGGCCTTGCGGGTCATCATTCCGCCCCTGACCAGCCAGATGCTCAACCTGACCAAAAACAGCACCCTCGCCGTAGCGATCGGCTATGCCGATTTTGTCGCCGTCACCAATACAACCATCAACCAGACCGGTCAGGCGATCGAAGGGGTCGCCATCATCATGGTCGTTTACCTGTTCTTCAGCTTAAGTACCTCCCTGTTCATGAACTGGTACAATAAACGCACTGCGCTGGTGGAGAGATAATATGTCAGTACCGGCCAACCCCAATCGTGAATACCTCAAACCACCGGTGACCAATGTCGGCGTGCTGGGCTGGCTGAGACAGAACCTGTTCAGTTCCTGGCTGAACTCGCTGTTGACGATCGTCACCATCGGCATCCTGCTCTGGCTGATCCCGCCGCTGGTCAAGTGGGCCTTGATCGACAGCCTGTGGAACAGCACTGCCGAAGCCTGTCGCGATATCGATGGAGCCTGCTGGTCGGTCATTCCCAACAACATCAAGTTTATCTTTCTCGGCTTCTATCCGGAAGGTCAGGAATGGCGCCCTCTGCTGATGATGGTGCTGTTGATCGGCATGGTCATCTACTCGAAGGATCGCAAACGCTGGAAGAAATCGCTGCTCTGGATGTGGGTCGTCAACATCATCGTCATGGCGGTGCTGATGCATGGCGGAATTTTCGGCCTGCCGGTCGTTGAGACAGCCCAGTGGAGCGGTCTGCCGCTGACCCTGATCCTGTCCTTTTTCGGCATGATCGTCGCCTACCCCTTCGGAGTCCTGCTCGCCCTGGGACGCCGTTCGCGCATGCCGGCGATCAAAACCCTGTGCGTTGTCTACATCGAAATGATCCGCGGGGTTCCACTGATCAGCCTGCTGTTCATGTCCTCGGTCATGTTCCCGCTGTTCCTGCCCGAAGGGGTCACTATCGATAAGGTCCTGCGCGCCCAAGTCGCGATCATCCTCTTTACCGCGGCCTATATTGCCGAGGTTGTCCGCGGCGGCCTGCAGGCGATCCCCAAGGGACAGTATGAAGCGGCCGATTCTCTGGGGCTGAACTACAACCAGACAATGCGCCTGATTATCCTCCCTCAGGCCCTGAAAATCGTTATTCCGCCAACGGTCGGCATCCTGCTTTCGGCGTTCAAGGATACCTCGCTGGTTGTCATCATCGCCCTCTATGACATACTCAAGACGACCAAGGTCGCGCTGTCCAACCCGAACTGGACCGGCTACTCGACAGAGGCCTATATCTTCCTGGCGATTCTCTATTTTATCTTCTGCTACGGCATGTCCAGCTACAGCCGCAAGCTTGAAAAAGAGCTGCATACCGGCTATTGACCAACGGCAGCCGGCTAAAGAGGAAAACATGATGAATGAATTAAAAAATGAAACCCCGAAATCCGAGCCGATCATCACCATCAGGGAAATGCACAAGTGGTACGGCGAGTTTCATGTTTTGAGCGATATCAACCTCGAAGTGCAGGAAGGGGAACGGATCGTCATCTGCGGGCCGTCCGGTTCGGGGAAATCGACACTGATCCGCTGCATCAACCGCCTCGAGGAGCATCAGCGCGGTCAGATTATCGTCAATGGCGTCGAACTGACCAACGACATCAAGAATATCGAAAAAGTCCGGGCCGAAGTCGGGATGGTCTTTCAGCACTTCAACCTGTTTCCTCACCTGACCATCCTGGAGAATCTGACTCTGGGTCCGATCTGGGTGCGTAAGGTTCCGAAGAAACAGGCCGAGGAAACAGCCATGATGTACCTGGAAAAGGTCCATATCGCCGAACAGGCCAAGAAATACCCCGGTCAGTTGTCCGGTGGTCAGCAGCAACGCGTGGCCATCGCCCGCAGCCTGTGCATGAGCCCACAGGTCATGCTGTTTGACGAACCGACTTCCGCCCTTGACCCTGAGATGATCAAGGAGGTTCTCGACGTCATGATCGACCTGGCAGAAGAAGGGATGACCATGCTTGTCGTTACTCACGAAATGGGGTTTGCCAAGAGTGTTGCCGACCGGGTACTGTTTATGGACTATGGCCAGATTGTTGAGCAGAACAGCCCGGATGTCTTCTTCGACAACCCGCAGCATGAGCGAACAAAATTGTTCCTCAGCCAGATTCTCTAGTCAGACGATATGCAAGGACGCATATGAGCTCTACCGAAAAAAGCAGGATCCTGATCGCCGATCCGGAAATTTTCAATCAGGCGACCCTGATCGGAACCCTCAAGGATCACTACCATGTGGCCATCGCCCAGAACAGTGCTGACATTTTCAAGGCCGTCACCAAGCAGGCGATCGACCTGATCCTGCTCGATACCCGTTACCCGGCCGAAAGCGGTTTCGCTATCTGCTCCCGGCTGAAAAACGAGGAAAGCTGCCGTGAGATTCCGGTGATCTTTCTGACCTCAGACGCATCTCCGGCATCGGAGGAGAAGGCCTTCAACGCCGGAGCTGCCGACTATATCGCCAAACCCTACAACGCGCCTTCGGTGCTGGCCAGAATCAAGAATCAACTCAGACTGACCAAAGCACTAACAGAGCTAAAACGGCTTCACCAACTAGCCCTCGACGCCAACCCAAATACAGGTCTGCCGGGCAACAACAGCATCCGCAACGAGTTGGAGAAAGCTCTGACCGAAGTGCAGCAGGTCTGCGTCATCTACGCCGACCTTGATCACTTCAAGGTTTATAACGACACCTACGGTTTTGCTCAGGGAGACGATCTGATCAGTTTCACAGCCAATGTCATTCGTGTCGCGCTGCAACAGAACGGCTGTGGCGATTCATTCCTCGGCCATATCGGCGGAGACGATTTTGTTTTCATCGCCCCGGCTGAAAAATGTGCGACCATCGCGGCAGAGATCATCCGGCGCATCGATATGGGAATAAGGGAATTCTACAACGCACAAGACATAGAGAAAGGGTATGTTGTTGCCTACAACCGCGAGGGGGAAGAACGTCGTCATCCACTGGTCAGTCTGAGCATGGGAGGGGTTGATCTGACCAAGCGTCAATTCGCATCGGTCATGGAAGTCATCGACATCTGCACCGAAACCAAAAAAGCCGCCAAAAACCAGCCGGGCAGCAGCATCTTGATCTGCCAGCGGAGCCCGGCCAACCTGAATTAGCTTCAAGAAAATTATTTACTTGCACGCAAGGCTGTCAAAGTATGTAAGTTGCTTCAGATCTCTTCGAAGCGGTTCATTTCGACATTTTTACGGGTTTTGTGCGGGTCGAAGACGCGTCCGTTCATGACGATCCAGGCGCCGCTTGGCAGAATCTGTACCGCGGTCATGGCCGCGGCAATATTGTAAGCAGCATCATTCATACGAAAACGGGCTGGTTGCATAGAACCGGTCAGAACCATGGTCTTCCCCGCCACGCCAGAAAGAAACCGGGCCGTTTTGACCATGGTATCTGTGCCATGGGTGATCACAACCCGCTGTGCTTCGCTCTCTTCAACCGCCGCCCTGATCGCCTCACGATCTTCATCGGTCAACTCGAGGCTATCTTTGCGCAACACAGATCTGATTTTGTATTGGATGGTCAGATTGGCCTCTTTGAGCACTTCACCAATCTGCGGATCACCAATTTCGTAACTGCTCTTGGCATCGAAATAAATTTTATCGATGGTGCCTCCGGTGGTGATGATTTCAATCAGCTCAGATCGGCTCATCGACGTCTCCTTCATGCGGCTTAAGAACCAGGGCATGCCCTTCGATCAACGCTTCGATGATCTTTTTTCGACCACTGGTCACCAGGCGCTGCACAGTTCCACGCGAGATTCCCATCAGGTCACCGGCCTCAGCCTGAGTCATTCCATCTCGATCACACAACGACAGAGCCTCCAGTTCATCAGCTTCGATGGCCACCTTTTCCAGTCGGGTCGTTGGGGTCCCGGCGGGTTTATAGAGATTGTCAGTCGGACGCCGGGTTGGGCAGCAGATTCTTGGTTTTCGGGGTCTTGGAGCCATCTTTTTCCTGTCGGTCGGTATCAAAGTTCGCTTAAAACACATATGTGCATTTGCACAATAAATTAGTATACAGCCAAATGTCAATTAAAACGCTAAAGAATGTACTGACAGACAAGCCCATCTACAAAACCTTAAAGAATTCTATTTTTCCTAACAATATCAATAAAGATATTGCTTTTTTTGAGCAAATGAAAAAAGATAACTACTATTGTCCAGGCTCATAAATCATGAGTAAAAAAAGGAGAAAACAGATCGCAAATGGCTGAGCAATGACGCCGCCACAGTCCTGTTGAAGTCCAGGCGGGCGGTTTTGTTTTTTTCTGCCAAGAAAGTGTTTGTTCACTGCATTTCAACTCAACTTACCCGAACAGAGGAGGCAACATGAACAAGACCCTGAGCGCAGTATTGCTTACCTTGGCCGCCGTGATGCTGGCCGTACCAGCCATGGCAGCCGACACTATCAAGATCGGTTTCAACATTCCGTTGACCGGCGACATCCCGAAGGTCGGCGAATCCTCAAAATACGCCGCTGAAATGCTCAAAGCCGACATCAACGGGGCCGGCGGCCTCGAAGTCGGTGGCAAAAAATACATGCTCGACTTCATCTACGAAGATAACGAAGCCAAAGCCGAGTCGGCTGTTACTACCGCTCTGAAACTGATCGAAAAAGACGAAATTCTGGCCATGGTCGGTCCAAACTCCTCGAAGCAGGCCGTTCCAGCCGGACAGGTCGCTAACGACAACGGCGTGGTCATGATCTCACCATGGTCGACCAACCCGGATGCAACCTTTGACCGCCCTTGGGTTTTCCGTGCTGCCTTCCTCGACCCCTTCCAGGGGCCTGTAGCCATGAACTTTGCCATCAAGACCTTCGGCGCCAAGAATGCTGCCGTTCTCTACGATCTGTCCAACGACTATTCCAAAGGCCTCGCTGAAATCTTCAAATCAGTCTTTGAGAACAAGATGGGCGCAGGCAGTGTCGTCGCCTTTGAAAGCCACGGCACCAAGGATCAGGATTTCAGCGCCCAGTTGACCAAGATCATTGCCGCCAAACCTGATTTCATCTTTGTCCCTGATAACTACAACCAGGTGGCCCTGATCGTTCCCCAGGCTCGTAAGCTCGGCTACAAAGGTGAATTCATGGGTTCTGATGCCTGGGGCTCTTCCGAGCTGATGACCCTCTGTGGCGACGACTGCAAAGGGCTGCACTTCTCGACCCACTACGCTGCCGCTGGTGCGACCGGCGCAACCAAAGAGTTCATCGACCGCTATACCGCCAAGTATGGCTATACACCTGACGACGTCGCCGCTCTGACCTGGGACGCAACCCGCGTCATCCTCCAGGCGGTTCAGAACACCGACGGCCTGTCAGGCAAGCTCAAGCGTGATCGTAAAGCCGTCCGTGAGGGAATGGCTGCCATCGCAAGCTTCGACGGCATCACCGGCAGCATGAAGTTTGATGATCAGGGCGACCCGGTCAAATGCGCCGTTGTAGTCAAAATCAGCAACAGTGGAGAATTCGAATTCACCGAGTCTGTCTGTCCTCAATAACCTGTTGGTTAACTATGGCAGTGGGCTTTGAGCCCACTGCCAGTTCTCTGCGTGATCGCTTTACATAATAGCGCTTCAAAACCATCAAATGGAAAGCCTTAGCCAGACAAATCCATCATCAACACCGGGGGCCGATTGGACAGCCCTCAAAGCCATTGAAAGTTAAACTATGGAAGTTTCAGCGGCCAGCATTATTCAGAACATCATCAATGCACTGCAATGGGGCAGTTTTTACGCCCTTATCGCTCTCGGCTACACTCTGGTTTACGGGGTCCTGACCCTGATCAACTTTGCCCACGGCGACATCTTCATGGTCGGCGCCTACATCGCCTTCTTTGTCGCAACCTTTTTCCTCACCGCCCTGGGGCTGCCCGGCTGGGCCGCACTGGCGCTCTGCATTCCCCTGACCATGATCCTGACCTCGCTGGTCGGCGTCACCCTGGAACGGATCGCCTACCGTCCCCTACGGCGGAAAGGGGCGCACCGCCTCTATGTGGTCATCACCGCCCTGATGTGCGGTCTGATTCTGGAAAACGGCAACCTGGCCATTCTCGGTGCCAGCCGCAAGGCCTTCCCGTCGCTGGTCAATGAAACGGTTTACAGCTTGGGTGGGGTCACCTTTACCAACCTAAAAATAGCCGTCATCGTCACGGCGGTCATCGTCTTTCTGTTTCTCCAGTGGGTGGTCACCAAAACCCGGGTCGGCATGGCGATGCGCGCTATCTCCTATGACAAATTTGCGATTCCACTGATGGGAATTCCGCTCGATCATATCATTGTCGTCACCTTTGTTCTCGGCTCCGCCTTTGCCGGGCTGGCCGGGCTGTTGTTTGCCATGAGCTACCCAGTTCTTGAGCCCTACATGGGCGCCCTGATCGGCTGGAAGGCCTTCATCGCAGCTGTCGTCGGCGGCATCGGCGATATCCGCGGTGCCTTCATCGGCGGCTTCCTGCTCGGCGCAGTTGAGATCATGGTTGTCGCCTTCTTCCCTTCGACCTTCCGCGACCTGATCGCCTTTGCCGTCCTGTTGGGGATTCTGACCTGGAAACCGACCGGCCTGTTCGGCATCGCCAAAACGACCAAAATCTAGGAGGACATCACATGTTACGTCGCTATTCTGTCCACCTGATTCTTGCCCTGGTCGGTCTGGTCATCGTCTGGCTTGCCTACGAGGAATACGTCAGCCTCTACATCCTCTCGGTGCTGATGTTCATGGGGGTCAATGTCATCCTTTCGACCAGCCTCAATCTGGTCAACGGCTACATGGGGGAGTTTTCCTGCGGACACGCAGGTTTCATGTGCGTCGGCGCCTACGTTTCATCGATTCTCGGTGTCTGGCTGTTCGCCAAGGACAAGGTCTTCGGTGCACCGTTGCTCGATCCGTCCTACGCGCTCTATGCCTTTCCATTCATCATTCTGGTCGGCGGAATTGCCGCAGCCCTGGCTGGCCTGCTGGTCGCCTTTCCGTCCTACAAGACGCGTGGCGACTATCTTGCGATCATCACCATCGCCGCCAACTACATCATCATCAGCGCCATCGAGAATATCGGTGCCATTGGCGGTTCACGTGGCTTCATGGGAATGAAGAGCCTGGTCGGATCGATGGAGGATGTCGCCTACCTGCCGTGGATGCCGATCTGGGTATTCCTCTTCACCATCTTCTGCGTCTGGGCGATGCGCCGCTACGTGTCATCGACCTTCGGCAAGGGGGTTACGGCGATCTGTCAGGATGAGGTTGCCGCCGAGATCATGAGCGTCAACACCAACAAGATCAAGACCATTACCTTCATGCTCTCGTCGGGGATGGCCGGTATCGGTGGCGGTCTGTTCGCCTACATCATCGGCTACGTCAACCCGGGCAGCTTCAACATCCTCAAGTCGACCGAAGTCATGGTCATGGTTTACCTTGGCGGCATGGGCTCCCTCTCCGGGTCGATCCTCTCGGCGGTACTGTTTACTATTCTGCTTGAACTGCTACGCCCGCTGCAGATCATCAAATGGGTCGCCATTCCGCTGCTGCTGATCATCCTGATGCAGTTCAGACCGGAAGGAATCATGGGCAACCGCGAGCTGTCCGATCTGTTTCCGCGTCTGAAACGCTTTTACAAATTCAAGTAAGGAGCTGATGCCATGCAAGCACAGACAGAACAAGCCGCAGCTCCGGTTCTCGAAGTTCGCGGCCTGACCCAACGGTTTGGCGGTCTGACGGCGGTATCCGACTTCAATGTCCGTCTGGAGAAAAACGAACTGGCGGGGCTGATCGGCCCCAACGGTGCCGGCAAGACCACAGTCTTCAACCTGGTCAGCGGCTTCTATCAGCCGACGGAAGGAGAGATCCTCATTGGCGGTGCACCAACAGCGGGCCTGAAGCCGCACAAGGTCACCGCACTCGGCGTTGCCAGGACCTTTCAGAATATCCGCCTGTGGAACGACATGACGGTCATGGACAACATCCGCGTAGCCCAGCACTACCGGCTCGGCTACGGCTTTTTCCACAGTGCGATCCGCAGCCGCAAGTACCTGAAACGCGAAGCCGAGATCAAAAAAGAAGCGGAAGAGCTGCTCGACATCTTCCAGCTGACCAGATTCGCCGAAGAGCTGCCGAAGAACCTCCCATACGGTACTCAGCGCAAACTGGAAATTGCCCGCGCCCTGTCAACCCATCCTCAGTTGCTGCTGCTCGATGAGCCTGCTGCCGGGCTTAATTCGGCCGACATCAAGGAGTTGATCCGCCTGGTACGCTGGATTCATGAAACCTTCGATGTCACCATTTGGATGATCGAGCATCACATGGACGTCATGATGGAGCTGTGTGACAAGATCAAGGTTATCGACTTCGGCCAGACCATCGCCGAAGGGGATGCGGAAGAGATTCGCAACAATCCGGCCGTTATCACGGCCTACCTGGGAGATGATAATATCTGATGTTACTTTCCGTTGAAAATCTCGAAGTGAAGTATGGAAACATCCAGGCCCTTCACGGCATCAGTTTCCATGTCAACGAAGGTGAAATTGTCACCCTGATTGGTGCTAATGGCGCTGGCAAGACCACCAGCCTCTACACCATTGCCCGGTTGCCCCCGCCCGAAGCACCACGCGTCGTTGCCGGGGATATCAAGTTCAAGGGAGAATCGATCCTGAACACCAAACCGGACTCGGTAGTCAAGGACCTCCATCTGGCCCTGTCACCGGAAGGACGCCGGATCTTCGGCAATCTGACCGTCATGGAGAATCTCAAACTGGCAACCTACGCCAGGGAGAAGAACGCCGACCTTGAAAAAGAGTATGAGTATATCTTCGAACTCTTTCCGCGCCTGAAAGAACGACGCAACCAGCGCAGCGAATCCTTGAGTGGCGGTGAACAGCAGATGCTTGCCGTCGGCCGGGCGCTGATGACCGGCTGCAAGGTGCTGCTGCTTGATGAACCGAGCATGGGACTGGCCCCGGTGCTCAAATATGAGCTGTTCCGCAAGCTCAAACAACTCAACGAGGAGGGGATGACCATCCTGCTCGTTGAGCAGAACGCCAACCTGGCACTCAATCTTGCCCACCGCGGCTATGTTCTGGATACCGGCAAGATCGTTGCCGAAGGGACCAGCGAAGAGCTGCTCGGCAATCCGGAAGTCAAAAAGGCCTACCTTGGGGGCTGATTGCATGTTGATAAAAAGAAAAGGTCCTTCGCCGCAGCGAAGGACCTTTTCTTTTTCAGTAGTTCAGACTTCGTAGACCAGAACCCGAATCAGGCCGATGGTCGATCCGCCCTCAATGGTCGTGCTGTCGCTGACGGAAATGACGTTTTTGACCCCGTTTTCACGAATAAAGCGGTTGATTCTCTCATCGAGCTCATCAAGCTCTTTTTTAGCCCGGAATGGTTCCAGAGGTTCGCCAAAACTCTTTACCTTGATCATGACCTTTCTCCTTCCGCAGTGTTAGTCTGTACAGCGTTAATTATACCCCCAGAACGACTGACTGCAGCAAGAGACGCAGACCTTATTGATTAATCAGCCACAGCACTTCTTGTATTTCTTGCCGCTACCACAGGTGCATGGATCGTTGCGACCGACCTTCAGTGAAGTGACCGGCTGATTCTTGACCATCTCACCGTCGCTGAAGTACCAGTTACCATCCTTTTTTTCGAAGGTGGCACGCTCATGATGGCTCTGCTTGGCACCGTTGATCTTGTAACGGGCAATAAACTCGACCTCTCCCTTGGTATCGGCAGCGGTCCCGCTGGCACTGATGATTTCGAGCTCCAACCATTCAGACTGCTCGGCCCAGTCTCTGGCGGTTTTTTCATCGTAATCAGCACGGTGATCAGGATGGGTCGTGTTCTGAACAAAATCGATATCGATCTTGACGTGAGCCGTATAACGGGCTCGCATCAGCTGTTCGGCACTCTCGGCACAGGTAAAATCTTGCAAAACCGGTTCACAGCAGGCCAAAAACTTAAGTCCGCTACCACAGGGACATAAACTCATAAAAACTCCTAGAAAAAGAACTTATCCATCAAACTGTGCGAAGTCTATGGGTACTCCAGACGAGTGTCAAGAGACTTCAATCTCCGCCCTTACCTTGCAATAATAGAGGTTAATCGGTTACAAAGACAGTTCACAATGTTAACGTCAAAGGAGAATCGAAATGGCAAGAGCCAAAGCAAGACACATTCTGGTCCCCAGCGAAGCGGACTGTCAGACCCTTAAGAAACTGATTGAAGGCGGCGAGGACTTTGCCGAAATCGCCAAGGTTCACTCCAAATGCCCTTCCGGCCGTCAGGGCGGAGAGCTCGGCGAATTTGGCCGCGGCCAGATGGTCCCTGAATTTGACGAAGCGGTCTTCACCGGTGAAGTCGGCAAGGTTCTCGGACCAATCAAAACCCAGTTCGGCTATCACCTGCTGGAAGTCACCGAACGCAGCGAATAGCGATATGAAGGCTTTCTGCCCCAGGCAGGAAGCCTTCCGCATTCAGCCATCTTCTTCCCTCCAGAGCCGCCTCTACCGGAGGCGCACAATTTCCACTCCATAAATAATACTAAATTAAATTATATTCAGGCTTAGCGGTTGACTTTGCTATATTCAAAAATTAAAATGTCCAAATCATGTGAGATTTTGTTTTTCATTTTAAGCAAGGAGCCATTCATGTCGTCGTCTCTCAGGACAAAATTGATCGTTGGCGGTGTTGCCCTGCCGGCGCTATTGTTGATCGTCCTTTTCGCCAGTTTTTATTTTCATGAAAAGAACCGCACTCTGGATGCGGCGATCGACAAATCGAGAATCCTGGCCAGAACTGTCGAATCAACCCGCCAGGAGATGGAAGACAAATGGCAACAGGGGCTGTTCAGCGTTGAAGAGCTGAAGCAATGGGCCGACAAGGGAGAGCAGGATAAGGTTCTCTCCGCGGTCCCTGTCGTTTCGGCATGGCGTGCAGCGATGCGTAAAGCCGAAGAGGGGAACTACACCTTCAAGGTTCCCAAGTTTCAGCCACGCAACCCGAGCAATACCCCGGACGAGATGGAAGCTCGTGCGCTGACGACAATGAAGAACGAGCACCTGGACGAATATTATGAAATCAATGAACAGACCAATTCCGTACATTATTTTCGCGCTGTCTATCTGAGCGAGACCTGCCTTTACTGCCACGGTGATCCGCAGAAGTCCCAGCAGTACTGGGGGACCAGCAACGGCACCGATCCGACCGGGGCACGTATGGAAAACTGGAAGGCAGGAGAGATGCACGGGTCCTTTGAGATCATCCATTCCCTCGATGAGGCGGATGCCGCCCTCTCCTCGACCATCACCAAGGCAACAATCATCTTTATCATCCTGCTGATCGCCCTTGGAGTGTTTATTGCCTTTTTCTCGACCAAAGCAGTCATCCGCCCCTTCCGCAAAACCTTGCATATGCTGGACGAGCTGGAAGGGGGCAACCTCGATCACCGTATCGATACCAGACGCAGCGATGAGATCGGCCGTCTGGCCCAGGCGCTCAACCGCTTTGCCGACAACCTGAGAGATCAGGTCCTTGAATCTTTCAACCGCCTGGCCATAGGTGACTTTACCTTCCAGGCGCAAGGCCTGATCGCCAAGCCGATGGCCAGGGCCTGTGCCGGGCTGACTGACGCCATGCAGACCGTTCAGATCGCCAGTTCGCAGATTTCCTCGGGAGCGGTTCAGGTTGCCGACAGCAGCTCAAGCCTGGCCAACGATGCGACCCAGCAGGCTGCTGCCCTCGAGGAGATTTCTTCTTCGGTCACCGAGATGAACGAGCAGACGCGCAATAACGCCGAGAACGCGACAGCTGCCAACAGTCTCTCCGCTGAAGCACGCAAAGCTGCCGAACAGGGCAACCTTAAGATGCAGAACATGGTCGAAGCGATGGAAGATATCAAGGCCTCGGCCCAGGATATCAACAAGATCATCAAGGTCATCGATGAGATCGCTTTCCAGACCAACCTGCTGGCTCTGAACGCAGCGGTTGAAGCTGCACGCGCCGGACAACACGGCAAAGGCTTCGCCGTCGTTGCCGAAGAGGTCCGCAACCTGGCAGCCCGCAGCGCCAAAGCGGCCCAGGAAACCACGGCCCTGATCCAGGGGTCGGTAGAAAAAACCAATAACGGTGCCGAAATTGCCCAAACCACGGCTGTGGCCCTGACCGAGATTGTTAACGACGTCAGCAAGGTTTCGGAACTGGTCGCCGAGATCGCCGCGGCAAGCAACGAGCAGTCGTTGGGGATCAGCCAGATCAACGAAGGACTACACCAGCTCAACGAGGTCAACCTGCGCACCACCTCGACCTCGGAGGAGAACGCGGCGATCTCTGAGCAGCTCTCCAGCCAGGCCAACGATCTGCAGGATATGTTGGGCAAATTCAAATTGCTCTCCGGAGCCGGAACTCCTCCGCCGCCCGTAGCCTCTGCTCCGGCCCGGACTCCGGCGGCACCCAAGGCGCCTCAGCTTCCGACTCAAGATGATTGGGGAAAATCGCCGAATGCCAAACCCCAGATCAAGCTGGACGATGACGATTTCGGCAAATACTGAAAAACTCAAAAGCCCGGTGACTGCACCGGGCTTTTTTTACCGTCTCTGCTGAAGCCCTGCAGCCAGTCGACAGAATCGGAACGAGGACAATGATCAAACTCTCAGAGACTCTTTTCATCCGGGACGATGAGATCGAGCTAAGAGCCATCCGAGCGGGCGGGCCAGGTGGTCAGCATGTCAACAAGGTGTCGACTGCCATCGAACTGCGTTTCAATATTGCCAGATCAAGTCTCCCCGAAGAAGCCAAGCAACTGCTCACCCACAAACTTGCTCAGCGTCTGAACCATGACGGGACATTGACCATCAGGTCACGGGAAGAACGCAGCCAGGAACGCAATCGCCAGCAGGCCCTGAGCCGGTTTCAGTCAGTGCTCAGCATGGCATTGCAGAAACGAAGGCCACGCAAAAAGACCATGCCGACCAAGAGCTCAGTCGAGGGTCGCCTGAAAAGCAAAAAGGTCAAAAGCAGGGTTAAGGAGCTCAGGCAAAGAATCCGTGATCATCACTGATCCTTACAGGTCTCATGTTTGACAGGCAGACTGATGAGATACCATGAGACACAGATACCTACCAGTATCAGTAGTAGCTTCACCCACAGCAGAATAGCCAGAGCCATCACAGAGAGCAAGATGCTGCACCAGAGAATAGCGATCGCTGTAAGCTTGGCGTGGAGTGGAATCCCCTCACCGCTCAGAAATCCGTTGATCATCGGACCAAGCCTAGGGTGACTGACCAGCCAGCGGTGAAACATCTCCGAACTCCGGGCAAAACAGACCGCAGCGAGCAACAGAAAAGGGACTGTCGGCAGCAGCGGAACAAAGATACCGATGCCCCCCAGACAGACACTGATCCAGCCGACCGCAATGAGCAAGAGACGCAAGATTGGGTTCCTGACCCTGGTTTTCATATGATTTTCCGCTGCTTATTCATAGTCTGAGAATAGTCCAAAACCCACGCCATACGGAAGAAGGTTTTCTCCTTGCCTGCCAGCTATATTAATAACTTGAAACAAATTGTTAATTTTTATAAATTAGAAAGAATTCTATCAAGGGACAGTTCATGTCTGAAAATGTTCACTATCTCATCGTTGAGCAGCAAACGCCGGAGCCGGAATTCCTGCCGGAACTGCTGAAAGAACTCAACCATGACCATAAGATCGACCTCTACCAGAGTCGCCAGCGCTTGGTCGGCAAAGGGCTGTCCCTGTTGGCGCATGGTCAGGCGCAACGCCTGGAGTCTATCTCGGACAGCCTGTGCACCAGAAAAATCGGCCACTGGATTTTTCACCCGAGCAAACCGACCTTTGCCCCACAGCGCCTGCGCAGCCTTGAGTTTTCTGGGACCGAACTGAGGTGCAGCTGCCTCAAAAGCGAGCTGACGTTTTCCAAAGGAGCTACAGTTGTGGCAATCCTGGCCGAGATGTCCGGTCACCTTCTTGACCAGAACGTCAAGCAGATCCTCAGCAGTCACAGTTACTTCGGCATCGACAATATCCGCCAGCTTGAAGACGACAAAAAAATCATGACGATTCTGCGCGGCAAGCCGATTCTTGATCTGTATCTGATTGAGAATGGTCTCCCCAGCCGGGGGGTCAGGATTTTCCCGGGTAAATTCAATGCCCAGGGGCTGGGGGACAGAGCGACCCTCAGCAGCGTCCAGAATCTCAAGGTAATTCTGAAAATTGCCCGTGAACTTGCAGACGAGTTCCACCTGTTCACCGACTTCGGTCTGGCCACTTTCCCCGGGTGCAGCCTGCAACGCGGCAAAGCAGAAGACCCTGAGATCGCCCGCCAGAACCAGATAAGTCTGGTCCGCTACGGCTGGCTGATGACCGACCTAATCGCTGCAGAAAAACGCGGAACCGTCCCAAGCGAAGAGCATGACAGCTCACCAGCCGCCCTCGCTACTGCTGCAATTATCGCCCAGAACCCCGCCCTGGCCGCCGCCGGAGAGGAGTTCACGACCCCCTTGCGTGAAACCATCGAGGAGGCTCTTGGCGAGGATCCGCCTAAAGCAACAGGCACAAACAAACAAACGGAACAAAGGACTGCACTACCCGCCCCTCCTGACGACCTGATGCAATCAGGCGTAGGGCTCACATCACAAATCAAATACATGGCTGGCGTTGGCTTCATCTTTTTCGCCTCGATCATCATCAACCAGTTCGGCAACGGAGATCTTCTCGGCCTGATCTTTGACCGCGCCTTTAAAACCGGAAGCTTGCTTTTCATTGTCGCCATGCTCAGTCTCTGGGGTGCCTTCTATTTTCTGCGTCTCAAGAGAAGGATCGAGAACACCCCGACCAGTCGGATCCGCTCGGTTGCCATGGGAATGGTCGAGGTCAAAGGCAAGGCGGTCCGTAAATACGCACTGATCTCCCCCATGTCGCATATCCCCTGTGTCTACTACCGTCTCAGCCGCTACCGGCGCGACAAGGATAAAAACACCTGGAAGAAGGTCAGCGGCAGAAGCAGTGGCCGTGTTCCCTTTTATCTGGAAGATGAGACCGGGCGCGTCGAAATCGACCCGGCTCGCTGCCGTGTTTCGGCTGTCACCAAACAGGAAGGCTACGACGATAACAGCGGACTGTTCAGCTCTTTCAGTCAAGGGGATGAGAAATGGGTCGAGGAGATCATCATTGATGGCGCCCTGGTCTATGTCCTCGGCTTCGCTGCAGTCAAAAGGGCCAGCGGTCCGACAGCCCACGAACAGAAGGTCGAAGCCCTGCGCAACATCAAGAGCGATCCGATCCTGCGCCAGCGCTACGACACCAACGGCGATGGTCAGCTCGATCAGGAAGAATGGGAAGCCGCCCGCCAGGATGTCGAGAACCAGTTGATCCATGAAGGGCTGAAGAAAAGCCGAAAGCGTAAAAAACAGGAAGAACAGATCATCATCGGGCACAAGAAGGGATACCCGTTGGTGATCAGCGAAACCCACTCTGAAGCACAGCTGACCGGACGCTATTTCTGGTACAGCGCAGCCCAGTTCGGCGCATTTGCCATAGCGTTAATCTGGGCCATAAATCTACTGTTCAACTATCTTCGCTAATCAATACATCAACGGAGGAAAGACATGGCTGGACTGATTACTCTGGGCATCATTCTACTGATCATCATTATTCTGGTCGGCTACATCGTCGTCATCTTCAACGGCTTTGTCGCCCTGAAAAACAGCATCAATCAGGACTGGAGCAACATCGATGTCCTGCTCAAGCAGCGCTACGACGAGCTGCCCAAGCTTATTAAGGTCTGCGAAGGCTACATGCAGCATGAGCAGAAAACCCTCGAAGCCGTCGTCAAGGCACGTTCACAGATCAACAGCGCACGTAGCGACGAGCAGAAGCTGCAGGCCCAGAGCATGCTGACCGATACCCTCAAGTCACTCTTCATGGTTGTCGAACGTTATCCGGACCTGAAGGCGGATGCCGGATTCCGCCAGTTAAGCAACCGGATCAGCGAACTCGAAGATCAGATTGCCGACCGTCGCGAGCTCTACAACGCCTCAGTCACCATCTACAACACAAGAATTGAGCAGTTCCCGGATCTGATCGTGGCCCGCATCTTCAACTTTGCCGCACGCAAGCTCTGGGAAATCGACCCGACCCACCGTCAGGATGTCGAGGTCAGCTTTTCTCACAGCTAGTTTCTGTCCGGAGGCTCCAAATCAGAAACTGACACTGTGCAATCCTGAGTTTCCAGATGGCACCTGGCTGAAAAAAAAGATTAAAAATCTTCCCCGCAACGGCCGATAAGACGATGATGGTCTATGCTCAGCAAGGCAACCCGGCCAGTGGTTGCCCAAGCGGGAACAGGTTCTATGGCTCTGAATTATTATCACCTGCTCGGCATCCCCTACGATGCCGACCAACAGCAGATCAAAACGGTCTACCGGTCAATGGCCAAACGCTTCCACCCCGATACCAATCAGGGGTCGGAAGCAGCGGCTGAACTGTTCCGTCAGGTCACTGAAGCTTATCGGGTTTTATCCGATGAAAAGACTCGCCTGGAATATGACCGCAAGCTGAACCTGCCACCAAGAAAACCGAAAGCCCACAGAGACGAGAAAAAAGAACAGAGAACTGCCAGGACGTCCTCCCCGCACAACAAGACGGTTGCAGGAGAGTCGCAGCAGAAATTCAACCGTTTCATGAATTCCCTGCTCGATGCCATGTTCGGACCAATGGAAGATCCGCAACCCGTAGCTCCTAGCGCTCCGCCTCAGCCACCACCGGTCCAGAAGACCAAACCGGGGAAACCGGCCTTCAATTTCTACTATCACCTCGCCATGGAGAAGGATGAAAGCTCCTACACCCGTGGTGAAGACGGCATTATCCGCAAAAACAAACCGGCCGATAAGAACAAGAAACGCTCCCCCAACAGCCGTTGCGTTTTATAGTTTTCTGTTTCATAAGCTCAACTCTCTGTCCTTGCCCTGACTCCGCATCAAGAGCTATGATGTAAAGAGTGAGGATCTATGGAAAACAATATCGAAAACATGAAGATGTGCGAACTGCGCGCTGCAGGTGAATTGGAAGAGTTCGACCGGCGCTGCAAATCACCACAATATGTCTGCGGCAAATGCCGCTCCAAAGCAGAAAAGGCTGAGCACCTGCACAATCCACGACCCCTGCTGCCAAAAAAAACCGACAGTTACTGGTAATCAGCACATGCAGAAAATTCTTGATTTCTTCTCCGAGAACGATCATTTTGCCCGTCATTGCGGTATCGAACTGCTCGAAGCACGCCAGGGCTTTGCCAGAGCCCGGATGGAGATTCTGCCTCGACATTTCAACGGAGCCGGCACGGTGCACGGCGGTGCGATTTTCACCCTGGCTGATGTCGCCTTTGCCGCAGCATCCAACAGCAGCGGGCAGGTTGCGCTAGCCGTTTCGGCAAGCACCAGTTTCATTCATGCTGCGTACGGCGGGATCCTGCTCGCTGAAGCGAAGGAACTGGACAGCAGCAACCGCCTCGGGCATTATCAGGTGACCATCAGTAACAACGAGGGACAACTGATTGCACAGTTTCAGGGAACTGCATACCGTAAAAACCAACAGCTGTTTTCCGCGGAAAACTAACTTTCAAAAAATAGATACAGGAGTCATACATGCTTACTGCCAGCGATCTGCGCCGTGGCGTCATTTTCCAGAGTGACGGGGCTCCCTGCCTCGTTGTCGATGTCAGCTTTCAGTCGCCGACGGCTCGCGGCGGAAACACTCTGGTTAAAACCAAGTACCGCAACCTGATGACTGGTCAGGTGCTCAACAGCACCTTCAAGTCAGGAGACAAGCTCGACGAAGCCGACTACGCCAGAAAAAAAGGTCAATTCCTCTACTCCAGCGGTGACAATGGCGTGTTCATGGACATGGAGACCTATGAACAGCACGAAATCGGCGGCGATCTCTATGACGACATCAAGGGCTATCTGCTCGACGGCAGCGATGTCACCCTCGGTGTCTTCAACGAACAGGTCGTCACCCTCGAGGTTCCACAGGTCGTCGAGCTGACGGTGACCGAAACGGCGCCGGCCATCAAGAACGCCACCGCAACTGCCCAGACCAAGGAAGCAACCCTGGAAACCGGTATCACCGTTCAGGTTCCCGGCTATCTCGAAGCAGGAGAAGTCATCAAGGTCGATACCCGCGAGTGCCGCTTCGTCTCAAGGGCTTAAGACAGGATAACCATGCTTACTCCGGAACTGATTCAACAACGACTTAATGATCACCAACCGTTAGCCTTTGACCTTCAAGTCGAACGCCGTGCCGCAGTGGCCATGATCCTGCGCCAGGGAGAACTGGGAACCGAAGTACTGTTGATTCAACGAGCCGAGCATGATCTCGACCCCTGGTCGGGGGATCTCGGCTTTCCCGGAGGGCGCATCGAGGATGATGATTCTTCAGCCCGCGCTGCAGCCGAACGGGAAACCTACGAAGAGATTGGCCTTAACTTAAAAGAAAGACATTACCTTGGCCGCAATGACGATCTGAACGGGATTCGCCTGTCGGTCAACATCTCCTGTTTTGTCTACTACCTGGATGAGCCGGTTGAATTTACCCTCAACCGGGACGAGGTCAGCAAATGCTTCTGGGTGCCCCTTAAAACACTGATGCAGCCAGAACGCAGTGATTTTGTCCAGTTCAACCGCCCCGGCACAGATCGCCAGCATCCGGTTATCCACCTCCGTGAGTGGACAGCAAAGCCGCTCTGGGGCATCACCTATCGTCTGATCGACAATTTCCTCAGTCTTTTTGACCTGTCGTTCGTCAATTCAGAGAGAGCCTGAGCACTGTGATGAAAATCTGGGTTGATGCCGACGCCTGCCCGGCGGTCATCAAGGACATCCTTTATCGCGCTGCGGAACGGACCGGCATCGAAACCACTCTGGTCGCCAACCGCGCCATGAACATCCCGCGTTTGCCGCAGGTCAAGCTGATCGTCGTTTCAGCCGGCTTCGATGTCGCTGACAACAAGATCGTCGAACTGCTCGAACCCGGCGACCTGGTTATCACCGCCGACATCCCCCTCGCCTCCGATGTCATCGCCAAGGGCGGCATGGCCCTCAACCCGCGCGGTGAACTCTATTCACCCGACACCATCAAAGCCAAACTGACCATGCGCGATTTCATGGACACCCTGCGCTCCGCCGGCATCGAAACCGGCGGCCCGGCCGCCATGTCCAAAAGCGACCGTCAGGAGTTTGCCAACCAGTTGGATCGGCTGATTCAGAAGTATAAACGTTAAGAATCACTACGTAACTTGTCAGCAATTCCCCCTTCTGGATGCAAACATGAATTTCATGCTAAAAAGACGATTTCACGGCATAAAAGCCCCTTAAAAAATCCACAAACAATATAATTTAGCTAACTTGATTGGTACAGCATCAACACACAAGAGGCAGCACTACCCATGGCAACGATACAGTTGTGGCAAACAGCGTTGTTGATGAAGGCAGTGCTGCGATCCTGGCCGTGTCTTCGCTACGGGTGACATTGGTACAGGGAATCGGGCTGGTCGGTTTGCCGAGCTTGGTCCGGCAGACATCGACGGTGGTGAGTCCCCCTTGCTTTCTTTGAGAACGGCGGTGCGGCCGTTAATCAGAACGTTTCCATTTGTTGACATGCTATCCCCCTCAATCGTTTTCATTTGTGCCTGCATTCAGACTATTTCAAAATCTAATGAGAGTTATTTTTAATTCTGATTTTTATGATTTTTTATAGCGACAAGCCCTCCGAAACACACATGCCATTAACAAACCCTACTGTAACATCAGGTATCGCTCAATCATCTCCCAACTGCACATTGAATTTTCCTTCAGCAATCAAACACACAAAGCGACACAGACAACAACATGAAATGGAGGAAAACATGTGCAGATCAAAAACAGGTTTCAGGGTGCTAAAACTGCTCATCTCTCTGGCTTTGATTCTTGCCCCGCTGCAGAACGAAAGGCCCCTGCCGGTCGCCCCCGTGTCGGTCAACCACGACCAGCTGATGCGCGGTAAGTTTCCCGAAGGTTTCGTTCATCACCTCAGCCTGCCGAATGAGGGCGAACGTTACATCGAAGCCGTGGCTATCAACGGCTTCAGTTCCATGGGCGGTCCTCCGGGATCAGCGCCTGCCAGCGCCGGCGACTATTATTCCCGCTAAGGAGATGTCCTCTCTATCGGCTTGAACATGGATTCGACTGTCTACGCGGCTCATGAGGACGATATCCTCGACACCATGGAGTTTGTCGACTCAATATAATTGACGCAAGCGCTACAAATAACGACATTTCAACCTTTTACAACGGCCGCCGCGAGCATCGGCGGCCATTTTCCTTTAACTCTCCCTCAGATCGTCCTCCCCCAGTCACATGCTGCCGATACTCAGTGCTTCCTATCACAGCCCCTCTTTCGACTTAATAATGACTTTTGTGGTATTCTTTCCATCTATGCATAAGCGGTAAAGGAGGTTCCGATGCGCAGACCAGTCGTTATGATAAGGCTTGTCATTTTCCTCTCCATCATCTTCACCATTTCCGCCTGCAGTGGCGTTGATATCAAGGACTACTCCGGGCAACAACCGAAGTTCGATCTGTTTGACTATTTTGCCGGAGAGACCCGCGGCTGGGGAATGGTTCAGAATCGTAGCGGCGAAGTCACCAGACAGTTTGTCGTTGACATTCAAGGAGAACTGACCAATCGCGGCCAACTGGTTCTGACCGAGGATTTCAGCTGGGATGACGGCGAACAGAGCCAACGCATCTGGACCATCAGCAGGGACAGCCAACATCAGTTCAGCGGCACTGCGCCGGATGTCGTCGGCCAAGCGGCAGGACAAGCTTACGGCAATGCGTTGAACTGGGCATATCAGCTCATCGTGCCTCTGTCAGGCAAAACCGTCAGATTGACTTTCGACGACTGGATGTTTCTGCAACCGGATCAGATCCTGATCAACCGCGCCAAAATGACCAAGTTCGGTATCAGGGTCGGGGAAGTCACAATCGTTTTCAGTAAAAACTACAGCAGATAAGGCCGACATCATGCGACAAACAGCCCTGTTGATTTGGACTTTGACTCTCTTTCTTATGGCACTGCCATCCTGCCTGTCCGCTGCAGTAACTGATGGGATGACATTGCAGGGCAGCGGCAAGATCCGTTACCTGATGTTCGATGTCTATCAGGCCAAGCTCTATACCGAACCCGTCCCCCCTGGCAATGCCGCTCCTCTGACCGGCCTGTCCCGCTGCCTGATCCTGAGCTACGATATCGACATCAAAGCCCAGGACATGATCAAAGCCGCCGAAAAAGTTCTCGCCCGTCAGTACAGCGCAGACTACTTGAACCGATTCCGTAAGCAAATCGATCAGCTCCATCGCAGCTACCAGCCGGTGACGACTGGCGATAGCTACAGTCTTTGCTATAATGCAGAGGATGAAACGACGACCTTGTCGCTCAACGACTCAAACCTGGTGACCATCAGCTCCAGGGATTTTGCCGTAATCTATTTCGGCATCTGGTTGTCGCCGGACCAGCCGATTGACGAGAAACTACAGCAGCAACTGACCGAACCACTGCGCCACCAAGGGGAATCATGAGCGCCTGCGACAATTTTCTTGCCGTTTACCAGCAGCTTGATCAGGACAACCTTAAGAGGCTGGCAAGCATCTACACTGAAGACATCCTTTTTGTCGATCCGGCCCACCGTATTGAAGGGTTAGAACAGCTGACCGCCTACTTCGCCAATCTCTACGCCAACATCAGCGAGATCTCCTTCGATTTTTCCCCGCCACTGGAAAGCGAGGCGGCGACACTGGTCGAGTGGACCATGAACTTTGCCCACCCACGACTCAACAGTGGCAAGAACATCAGCGTCGACGGGATATCGCTGCTGCACTTTAACCCCGCTGGTTTGGTCTGTTATCATCGCGATTATTTTGATCTGGGCGTCATGCTCTACGAGCAGCTGCCGCTGCTCGGCAGAGTGATCAGGAAGATCAAGGAAAGGATGGGGGGATGAGAATCGTCATCACCGGCGCAACCTCCGGAATCGGCCGTCAGCTGGCCATCGACTATCACCAGCAGGGGCACAGCGTCTGTGCCGTGGGGCGCTCGGCGGAGTCACTGCGTGAGCTTGAAGAAGCCGGCCTGGAAACCCTCCGGGTCGATCTGACCGATCGCCAGGAAACCTTGGAGAAACTCGGCGCTTTCGAGCAGGTCGACCTGGCGATTCTGTCGGCCGGCAACTGTGAGTATATCCGCCTGCCCGATTTTGACAGCGCCTTGGTCAGCCGGGTGATGCGCGCCAACATCGACACCCTGGCCCACGCGATCGAGGCCCTGCTTCCCGCCCTGCGCAAAGGAACGCGGCCACAGCTGGTCGGTATCGGCTCATCGGCGGCCTATCTACCGCTGCCGAGAGCGGAGGCCTACGGTGCATCCAAGGCCGCCGTCGCCTACATGATTGAAACCCTGCGCATCGGCCTCAAAGGTTATGGGGTCGATGTCAGCCTGGTCTGCCCCGGCTTCGTCAAAACCCCCCTGACCGACCGCAACGATTTCCCCATGCCCTGTCTCATTGATGTTGAAACGGCGAGCCGGGAGATCCGTAAAGGGATCGAACGGCGCCAGGCCGAAATCCACTTTCCCAAGCGTTTTACCCTGTTCCTCAAGCTGGCGTCGCATCTCCCGAGGAGCCTCTGGAGCAGAATGGCGCAAAGGATGGTTGGCTGATGAAAAAAATTGCCGTTGTCGGCTCAGGGATAGCGGGGCTCAGCTGCGCTTATTACCTGTCGCGCAGCTATGAGGTCACGGTTTTTGAAGCGAACGACTATGTCGGGGGCCATACCCACACCGTCGATGTCGAGGTTGCCGGCGAGCAGAGCGCCATCGACACCGGTTTTATCGTTTTCAACGACCGCACCTATCCAAACTTTCAACGTCTGCTCCACGAGCTGGATGTCCCCTACCAGAAGACGATCATGGGCTTTTCCGTGCGCAATGATGCCATCGGCCTCGAATACAACGGCCACAGTCCCGACACACTCTTCGCCCAGCGCAAAAACCTGCTCAGCCCGGCCTTCTGGCGCATGCTTTACGACATCCTCAGCTTCAACCGCCAAGTCCGTCAGAGCAAAGAGGACTCCGAGCAC
Source organism: Geopsychrobacteraceae bacterium (assembly GCA_963677215.1). Classification (GTDB taxonomy): domain Bacteria; phylum Desulfobacterota; class Desulfuromonadia; order Desulfuromonadales; family Geopsychrobacteraceae. Next base: position 2,045,993 of record OY781919.1, on the reverse strand, counting down.
ACCATCGGTGACTACCTCGACAGCAAGGGCTACGGCAGCCTGTTTGCCGCCAACTATCTGTTGCCGATGATCGCTGCGATCTGGTCGATGGGCACGGCCGAGGCCCGCGACTTTCCACTCAGTTTCTTTGTCCGCTTCTTTGAGAACCACGGCCTGCTTGAGCTGAAAGACCGCCCCCAGTGGTTTTCGATTGTCGGCGGTTCGCGCAGCTATATCCCGAAGCTTACGGCTCCTTTTGCGGACAACATCCGTACCTCGGCTCAGGTCAAAAATGTCGAACGGCTGGCTGACGGGGTTATGGTTGCCACACCAGAAACCCAGGAGCGGTTCGACGAGGTGGTCTTTGCCTGCCACGCCGATGAGACCCTGGCTTCGATCGCTTCGCCGACAGAAGCAGAGGCGCAGACCCTTGGTCGCTTTCCCTTCAGCGCCAACAGCGTCGTGCTCCATACGGATATCTCGCTGATGCCGAGGAACAAGCGCGCCTGGGCCAGCTGGAACTACCTGATGAGCGCAGAAAAGCACGCTGCAACCCTGACCTACGATATGAATATCCTGCAGTGCCTGAACAAAGACCACACCTATCTGGTCACCCTCAACCAGGAGCTTGCCACTGAGAAGACCCTGCGCAGTTTCAACTACTCCCATCCGGTCTACAACAACGACATGCTTGCGGCTCAACAGCAGTGGCAGGAGATTTCGGGGCGCGATAGACTGCACTTTTGCGGCGCCTACTGGTTCAACGGCTTCCATGAAGACGGGGTCAGAAGCGCCCTGCGGGTCTGTGACTCCCTCGGGGTCAAACCATGATGAGACCGGGGCTCTATGTCGGCAGCATCGAGCATATCCGCCATCAGCCGCGCCTGCATCGGTTCCGTTACCCCTTTTTCATGTGGTATCTCAACCTCAGCCAGCTCGACAAGCTCCCCGATCTGAAGCCCTGGTTCTCGCTCAAGGATTTTGCCCTGAGCCGCTTCAGACGCAGCGACTACCTCGGCAGTGCCGATCAGTCCCTGGAGCAGAGCGTCAGGCAACGTATCTTCGAATTGACAGACACAGAGGTCGAAGGCGATATCTATGGGCTGATGAACCTGAGAACCCTGGGCCTCTATTTCAGCCCGGTCAACTTCTATTTCGGCTACAACCAGCGAGGGGAGTGCACCCATATGCTCGCCGAGGTCGCCAATACCCCCTGGAACGAACGCCATCATTACGCTTTCTGTCTCGGCGATGATCCACTGGCGTGGGAGCATGCCAAGGAATTTCATGTCTCCCCCTTCAACCCTGACGACCAGACCTACAGCTGGACCCTGACACCGCCGGGAGAAAAGCTCAAGATCCATATCGCCGTCGACGACCGGCGTGGCCATATCTTCGATGCAATTCTCAAGCTGAGCTACCGCCCGCTGACTAAAAAAATTGTCCGTCCCGAACTGTTAAAACGGCCGGTCATGGCCGCATTGGTTGCCTTTGGCATCTACTGGCAGGCCCTTAAACTCTTTGTTAAAAAAGTCCCCTACGTCCCCTACCTGAAGGAGAACAAATGACCGAAGTCAACTATTCAACCGATGTCAGCCAGTCCTGGGCATCAGAAAACTTCCGTTCCCGGTTTGCCCGTAAACTTCTTTTCAGATTATTGGCAGAACTGAAGCAGGGGCAACTGACCTTCAGCGAAGCGGACAGCAGGTTGACCTTTGGTAACGGCGAACATGGGCTTGCTGCCGAAATTATCGTGCACAGTCCGGCGTTTTATTCACGTTCTCTGTTCGGCGGCACGATCGGCGCCGCCGAGTCCTTCATCGACGGCGACTGGCAGACCGACAACCTGACCAACCTGATCCGCATCATGGCCCGGAACCAGCAGTTGCTGCGCCAGCTGGAAAAGCGCCTGGCGCTTTTCACCGCGCCAGTACAAAAGGTTCGCCACCTGCTCAGGAGCAACAGCCGCAGCGGTTCGAAAAAAAACATTCTCGCCCATTACGATCTGGGCAACGCCATGTACCAGACATTTCTTGATCCGACCATGATGTATTCATCGGCGATCTATCCCAGCGCTGAAGCAAGCCTGGAGGAAGCGTCGCTCTATAAGCTCGATCATATCTGCCGCAAGCTCCAGCTTGGTCCAGCGGACCATGTCATTGAAATCGGCAGCGGCTGGGGCGGTTTTGCCATTCACGCAGCCAGCCACTACGGCTGCCGGGTGACGACCACCACCATCTCGGACGCCCAGTATGAAGAAGCACAGAAAAGGATTGAACAAGCCGGGCTGAGCGAGCGTATCACCCTGCTCAAGCAGGATTACCGCGATCTGGAGGGGCAGTTTGACAAGTTGGTCAGCATCGAAATGATCGAAGCGGTAGGCTACCGCTACCTGCCCGACTTCTTCAGGCAATGCCAGAAGCTGCTCAAACCGGACGGCATGCTGCTGCTGCAGGCGATCACCTTTATCGATCAGGATTACAAACGTTACCTGCGCGGTGTTGACTTTATCCAGCGCCATATCTTCCCGGGAGGCTGCCTGCTCTCCAACCAGACCCTGCTCGATCTGCTGACCCGCCAGACCGGCATGACCCTGCGCAGCCTGGAGGATTTCGGTTTCGATTACGCCAGAACGCTCAGTGATTGGCGTGAACGTTTCAAGGCCAACTGCGAAGAATTGACCCGCCTCGGCTATGATGAACGTTTCCGGCGCCTGTGGGACTTCTATTTCAGCTACTGCGAGGGAGGCTTTCTGGAACGTACGATCAGTGTCGTCCAGATTATGGCGACAGGGCCAGAGAATCGTTGCAAGACGCTCAGGCCATGAATACGGACCGATTATCTCCAAGGCTGCTGATCCTGCTCAACCTGGTCGTCTACCAGGGGAGCTGGTTTCTCTGTGTCCTCGGGGGTAATTCACTGGCCTGGATCTCCCCCCTACTGGTGATCGCCTTTCTGCTGATCAGCCCCTACAGAAAAGCGGACCTGATCATGATCGGCGGTCTGGTCGTCACCGGCATCATCATCGACGGCCTGCTGAAGATGGCCGGGCTCTTTAGCTTCGCTGAAGATGGCACACCGATCCCCTTCTGGCTCACGATGATCTGGGTCACCCTCGGCATCCTGCCCAACCACAGCCTGCGCTGGCTGCACAAGCGTCTGCCCCTGGCCGCCCTCTGCGGTGCTGTCAGCGGACCGATGGCCTATATCAGCGGGGCCAAGCTCGGAGCCGCAACGCTGAACTGGTCGCTGCCGACAGCCATTATTGTGCTGGCTGTTATCTGGGCCCTGCTCACGCTGCTGATACTGCTAGGCAGCCGAAAATTATCAGGTTGAGCTCAATCCACCCAATACCCCTGACGCAAGAAGGCCACCGGAAATCCGGTGGCCTTCTTGCGCTTCTATAAAATGGCTGAATTCTACTTCTTGTAACCCGGTTCGGAAAAAGAATACCTGTTATGCAGATGATCGGTATAGGTTCCTTCAAGGATGCCGACGACATCCTCGATAAAAACCTGCTCTTCGTCAGTCGGAATGACATAAACCTTGACCGGTGAATCGGCCTTGCTGATCAACAGTTCTTCGCCATGACTGCGACTGCGACAATTGATCTCATGGTCGAGCACGATCCCCATGCTATCCAGGCCATCAAGAGCGGCCTCGCGCAGCTCGCAGTTAATCTCTCCGACTGCCGCTGAAAAGACAATGGCATCAGGCTTTCCGACAACGGCGAAATATGAGCCGATGTATTTCTTCAGCCGGTAGGCTTCGACATCAAAGGCCAGCTTGCAACGCTCATTACCCGCCTTGATCCCTTCCAAAATATCGCGACGGTCGGTGTATTTACCGGTAATGCCGAAGACACCCGACTTCTTGGTCAGGGCGGTGTTGATTCCGTCACAACCCAGATTCTCAATTCTTTCGATGAAGGCAGGAATCGACGGGTCAATATCCCCGCAGCGGGTGCCCATTACCGCGCCTTCAAGTGGGGTCAGCCCCATCGAGGTATCGACACTCACACCGTTCTTGATGGCGCAGATCGAAACCCCGGCATTGCTGATATGCATGGTGATCAGGTTACAGTCTTTGGCCGGCTTGCCGAGCAGAGCCGCAGCCCGTTTGGAAACATAGAGATGACTGGTGCCATGGAAACCGTAACGCCGCACACCGTACTTCTCATACCACTCGTAAGGCAGAGCGTAGGTATAGGCGTAATCAGGCATAGTCTGATGGAAAGCCGTATCAAAGATCGCAACCTGAGGAATCTTTGGCAGGAGGTCCCTGGCCGCTTCTACCCCGGCGATATTACCTGCACTGTGCATCGGGGCGAGGTGCTGGACCGCTTTGATGCTTTCAATGACAGCATCATCAATCAACACCGAACCGGTGAATTTCTCGCCACCATGGACGATACGATGACCGACCGCAGCAATATTCTCCAGCGCGGTGATCCCGTCGTAGTCGACATTGGTCAGAAGTTTGACAATCCGCCGGACAGCCGCGTGAAAATCGGGACATTCGTAGCTTTCGTGATAGACATCCCGCCCTGAAACATCATGGATGATGTAAGAATCGCCGATACCGACACGCTCGACGATCCCCTTGGCGACAACTTTTTTGCTGCCCCAGTTGTAAAGTTCATACTTGATTGTCGAATTGCCGCAGTTCAGAGTCAGAATGTCCATAATGATCCCCTTTATGCAGAGCCGTTGAGAAAATCAACGGTTCGGTAAAGTCCTGTACCGACAGTCAAACATCAGAATAATTGAATATATCTTACCAGAAAGAATCGACGAGAAACAGTGTTCTAATTTCATTTATTCAAATTATGACAATTTCCGGCACATTTTTAACATTGTAGCAAATAAAAAAGGCCGTCGCATTGCGACGGCCTTTGGAATAACCAGAAGCTAACCTTACTTTCTGACGAAGCTGGCGTCAGAGAAGGTGTATTTGTAGTTCAGGTGGTCGGTGTAGGTACCGTTGAGGATACCGACGACGTCCTCGATGAAGACCAGCTCTTCGTCGGTCGGGATGACGTAAACCGGAATGGCCGACTCAGGCTTGGTGATCAGGACTTCGCGGCTGCGGGTCCGGGTCTTCATGTTGACTTCGGTATCGACGATAATGCCCAGTCCTTCGAGACCTTCCAGGGCTGCCTGGCGGGTTTCGCAGCTCATCTCGCCAACACCGGCGGTGAAGACGATCATGTCTGGCTTGCCGACAGCGGCGAAGTAAGCGCCGATGTACTTCTTGATGCGGTAGGCTTCGACGTCGAAGGCCAGCTGGCACTTCTTGTCGCCGGCCTTGATGCCGTCACCAACGTCACGACGGTCGGTGTACTTGCCGGTGATGCCGTAGATACCGGATTTCTTGTTGAGGATGCTGTCGATCTCGGCAGCGCTCAGGCCTTCCTGCTGCTGGATGAAAGCAGGGATCGCGGCGTCGATATCACCACAACGGGTCCCCATGACGGCACCTTCGAGCGGGGTCAGACCCATCGAGGTGTCAACGCTGATGCCGCCCTTGATCGCACAGTGGGATGCTCCGTTACCGATGTGCAGGGTGACCAGGTTGGTGTCCTTGGGATCTTTGCCGAGGATCGCTGCAGCACGCTTGGAGACGTACAGGTGGCTGGTGCCGTGGAAACCGTAACGACGGACGCCGTACTTCTCGTACCACTCGTATGGAACCGGGTAGGTGTAAGAGTACTCTGGCATGGTCTGATGGAACGCGGTGTCGAAGATGGCGATGTGCGGAACATCCGGAAGAACGGTCTTGGCAGCGACGATACCGTCGATGTTGGCCGGGTTGTGCAGGGGAGCCAGAACCGAAACTTCCTTGATCCCTTCGATGACGGCGTCGTCGATCAGGATCGATTTGGTGAACTTCTCACCACCGTGAACAACGCGGTGACCAACGGCGGCGATCTGGGACATGTCCTTGACAACGCCCTGCTCTTCGCTGGTCAGGGTTTTGATGACCAGTTGTACGGCGATGGTGTGGTCCGGGCAGGCATATTCTTCGTTGTAGGTCTCACGGCCTGGAACTTCGTGAACGATGTAGGAGTCGCCAATACCGACGCGCTCGACCATCCCTTTGGCGATGATTTCCTTCTTCTCCCAGCTGTACAGCTGGTACTTGACCGATGAACTACCGCAGTTCAATGCCAGAATATCCATGAAATTTCTCCTGTTTAGCAATGCTTACGAGCAAAGACGAAAAAAAACCTGATCAGCATCAGGTGCAGAAAAAAACCAGAACGGCAAACCGTTTGGCAACCTATTGTTTTTTCAAACGACTTAAAATTAAAAGGCGAGGAATCATAGCCGTAACCAGCTGCCCATGGCAATGACTATTTCGATTATTTGCTCAGATCTTTCCTCAACCAACTGCCAGAATAGACTGACCGGGTGCACTGTTTCAGCTGAGCCCGGCCGGTCGAACGGCCATAGCAGCGATACTCGGCAAGCAGGCAGTTCCAGCCAGCCGCATTGATCATGGCGGCAAAATGGTCAACCCAGTCATCGACGATCTCACCGTTGCCGTGAAAATGGATCAGCGTCTTGGCCGCCGGGTCAACCTCATGATAACTGCAGGCCAGCTGTGCATCGCCACAATCGACCCAGAAGGGATTCTCTATCTCGCCCAGCAGCGGAAAGAAACAGCGCCCGCTGATCAGATGATGGTTGAGCAGATCGTTGTCGTTCATAACGAAGATCCTTTCAGATCATGTATTGAAATAATCGGTCGAAAATTCCTAATGCCTTCAATCAAAACTCCGCTAGTGAAGTTTTTCCGGTTCTGCCCTTTAGATGATGCTTTGCTCATCGTGGGGCGCGTTGTCAGTTGCTGGCCTGAAAATACGAAGAAGACTTTGCTAATTTTCGTCAGATTTAAAAGGCTGTTTTTGCTTACTTTTTTCAGCCAGAAAAAAGTAAGGCGCCGTGTGGGCGCGCGACCCCGAGATTATTATCTTAACAATCCTGAAAATCAAGAGCAGAACCGGCGGATCTCGTCCCGCCAGACGACACCCTTTTCTTTAATCGTAAAGAAAAGGGTGCAAAAGAAACTTTTTAAATACTGACGTAAAACATAAAGAAGATCCTCAATCGGCTCAAACCAGCCAAACGGAAAGCGCCCAACGATGGGCTATGCCCATCTAACGGGCAAAACCGAATTGATTCAAGCAGAATTGCTCGAAATAAATATCAAGCAATTCTGCTACTCCCGGTTCCCTAAGTCTGCTATTTTAATGCTCCGCCCTGCAATGCTCAACCCTGACTGGAGAGACCCTGTTGCCGACCAGAATCACACAGAGCACCCGCCTCAAGCCGCTCAGGCTGAGCTGGACCTTCGCCGATATCGTCGATCTCGAATATTTCTTCGTCAAGGACGAAGTACTGCGCGAACAACAGGGGGAGAAAGCGCTCAGGCAACAGGACCGGACCATCTATTTTGCCCGGCGTCAGGAATTCGACGCCATTGGCGACTCACGGGGGCTGGTCAGACGCTGGCTGGCGGCGCGCCGAATGCAGCAGCACAGTACACCTCAGGCCGGTCCGCTGCCAGGTAAAATCTGGAGCGAGACTGCGGTCCTCATGCGCTGGCTGACACTGGTAATCGGCATCATCTGCGGCACCCTGGCTGCCTCATCACTTTTGCGCTACAGCGGTGAAACGGCCGTCAACGTCTCCGGCTACTTTGCCATCCTCATCGCTCTGCAGATCCTGTTGCTCGTCCTGTTGCTGGTCATGCTCGCCCTGCGCAGCATCAGCCGCAGCTGGCTGAAATCATCCCTGCTCTGCCAACTGAGCGCCGGACTGCTGAAAAAGCTGTTCATCGGCTTGCTGCGGCGCAGCCAGAGACACACCGATGGAGAGAGCAGGCTGCGCTTCCAGGCGGCGATCGGTCGTATCCGCCAAAATCGTCTGGAATACGGCGGACTCTACTTCTGGCCGGCCTTCATCCTCCTGCAACTGTTTGGCTGTGGCTTCAATATCGGCACCCTCGCTGCGACCCTCTTCAAGGTCAGCCTGGCCGACATCGCTTTCGGTTGGCAGTCGACCCTGCAGATCGACCCGCAGCTGCTGGCCGCTGCCGTGCGCTGGATAGCCCTGCCCTGGTCATGGTTTGTCCCTACCTCCGTAGCCTACCCGACCGCAGCTCAGATCGAGGGGAGCCGGATCATCCTCAAGGAAGGGATCTATCACCTGACCACGGGGAACCTGGTCGCCTGGTGGCCGTTTCTGACCCTCGCTGTCTTCACCTACGGCCTGCTCCCCCGTCTGCTGCTGTTTCTGTTTGGCAGCTATCAGCTCCGGCGCAAACTGAAATCCTTACGTTTTGACAGCGCCCGCTTCAGGCAGCTGCAGCAGCGCATGCTCAACCCGATTCTAGAAACGGGGCTCCAGGCCCAGACAAGCGATGCCGGCTTTTCTAATGTACAGAGAGAGCAGACAGGTTCTCAAACCGCCCCCTGTGTTGCCGGGGCGCGCCTGCTGCTAGTTCCCGACGAACTCTGGAACAACGTCAATATGACCAGGCTGACCGACTGCCTAGAACCACATGAAGGAAACGGCCCCTACCACTCCTTACGCATCGGCGCCCAGGACCAGTCAGCTGAAGATCTCTACACCCAGATCGCCAGGGCACTGCATGAAAACTCTGCAGCAGGGATTCTGCTTCTGCAGGAAGCCTGGCAGCCACCGATCATGGAATTGCTCGACCTGTTCAGAAGAATCCGTCATGAACTGCCGAGGCAGTACCCGATCTCCGTGGCCCTGATCGGCAAACCGGCAGCAGATTCGATCCTGACCAGAGCTAATCCTCAGGACCTGAAAGTCTGGCGCAAAAGCCTGCAGGCGCTCGGCGACCCCTACCTGTCGATCTACCCGTTGGTTGAAGGCTGATGAGACTGCCGGTTTTTGCTATCATCGGGCACCCGAACGAGGGGAAATCTTCGGTCCTCTCAACCCTGGCCGAAGACGACAGTGTCCGTATCAGCCCGGTTCCGGGAGAGACCACCCACAGCCAGTCGTTTCCGGTACTGATCGACGGCCATGAAGTGATCCGCTTTGTCGACACCCCCGGCTTTCAGAACCCGCGCAAGACCCTCGAGTGGCTGCAGAACTATGCGGGACCGGACGATGAGCTGCTCAATGCCTTCCTTGCCAGCCATCGCCTGCTCAGTGAATTCCATGATGACTGCGAACTGCTGACCCCGGTTGCCGAAGGGGCCGGGATCATCTTCGTCGTTGACGGCTCACGCCCGGTCAGGCATGTCGACCGCACCGAGATGGAGATTCTGCGCCTGACCGGGGCGCCACGCATGTCCGTCATCAACAACAAGGAGGACGGCGCCGGCTTTATCGACGACTGGCAGAACGCCTTTCGCAGACACTTCAATTCGATCCGCATCTTCAATTCCTGCCGGGCCACCTACAGCGAGCGAATCGAACTGCTGGAGAGCCTCAAGAGCATCGATCAGCAACTCGAACCGGTATTGCGCCAGGTCATCAGCGCCTTCGAACTGGACTGGCAGCAACGCAGCCAGCGGACCGCCGCGATCATCAGCGAGCTGATCTGCAACGCGGTTCGCCATCAGGAAAGCGCTGCTCTGCAGCACAACGAAGAAGCACTCTACGCCAAACTGCTGGAGCGCTATCAGACCGGGCTCGCCAAACAGGAGCGTCAGGCGCAAGACGCGATACGCGCCCTGTTCAAACACAATATCTTCGACATCCAGCTCCCCTTGCAGTCGGTGCTCAAGGAGGAACTGTTCAGCAAAAAGACTTGGGAGTTCCTGGGCTTAAGCGACAAACAACTGATCGCGGCCGGGGCACTTGGCGGGGCGGTCATCGGCGGCGGCATCGATGCCGTGGTCGGCGGTGCCTCATTCGGCATCGGCGCGGCGCTCGGCGGTCTGGTCGGGGCCGCTGGAACTATCTTCAAGGGGAAAGGCTGGATCGACCGGCTGCAACTCTTCGGCAGAAAGCTCGGCGGCGAGCAGCTGCAGATCGGACCGGCCAACAATATCCAGCTGGCCTACATTCTTATCGATCGCTGTCTGCTCTATTATTTTCATGTCATCAACTGGGCCCATGGACGACGCGACTACCAGCAGCACCTGGAACTGACCAGGCAGGGACAGAAAGAAGGCTATACCAGCTACTGGAGCCAGAACGATCACCGCACGGTTCAGAAGCTGTTCAAAGCCTTGCAGAAGAATGACGATCAGAGCATCGCACAGCTGAGCGACAGCCTGGAGAAGATTCTGCTCAACCAGCTGCAGGAGATCTCCCGGCATTGATATGACTACGGACCGGACAGACAAACTCATCTGCAGCCGCCCCTTCGACTGGTTTGAGATTCATGCCGACGGCTCGGTCTTCTGCTGCTGCCCGGCCTGGATCAGACATCCCATCGGCACCCTGCTGACCGACTCCGTCGAGTCCATCTGGAACAGCCCGCGTGCCGTTGAAATCCGCAAGACCATGCTGGGTGGCAGTCTGCACTTCTGCAGTGAGAAGCGCTGTCCATTCCTGAAGCAAAAAACTCAACCGGTCTGCACGGTGAATTCTGAACCGGGCAAAGCCATCCTGGATGAAGCCAGGCAGCACCCCCTTGATCACTGGCCTCTGCCCAAAAAGCTGAACCTCTGCTTCGACCACAGCTGTAACCTGGCCTGCCCCAGCTGCCGCAATTCAGTGTTGGTCAGTCAGGATGTGGAGCGTCGGCAGGCTGAAAGAATCGCCCAGACGGTCTTTGAGCAACTGGTTCCGGCAGCGCATGAGATCACCTTAAGCGGCTATGGCGATCCCTTTGCCAGTCCGGTCTACTGGTGGTTTCTCCACCAGCTCAACGAACGGCCAGCCCCGCCGTTCCTACGCCTGCACAGCAACGGCCAGCTCTTTGATGCCGAACACTGGGGGCAACTGCCCCGGCTGCAGCAGCAGGTCCGCAGTGTCGAAATCTCTGTCGATGCGGCATCCGCCGCAACCTACAGCCTCAATCGCCCCGGCGGCTCTTTTGCACGGCTGCTCGCCAACCTGGCCTACATTAGCAGCTGTCGCTATCCGCTGACCCTGAGTATGGTTGTCCAGAAGAACAATTACCGAGAGATTCCCAGCTTTTTTACCCTCGCTGAACGTTTTTCCGCCAGGGTCTATTTCAGCAAACTCGTCAACTGGGGAACCTTCTCGCGTGAAGACTACCTGACCCGTGCCGTTCACCTACCGACTCATCCGCAGTATAGCGAATTCCTCTGTCTGCTTGGCGGCCTGGACACAGATCAGCGCCGCAGCCTGGGAAATCTGGCTCCGTTTCTGAAAAATCCGGCTGAGAAATAAAAAAAACCGCCTGACCAGAGATGGCCAGACGGCTTAAAATCCTTAACCCAAGTAGAGAATCACTGATTCTCTACAGGCTCAACATCTTCCTGGGCCACCTCTGTCGGCGGCTGACGCATTGATTTTGGACCGCGCCAGATAAAGATCATGAACGCGATAAACAGCGCGGAAAAGAAATAGGTCATAAGTGTTTCCAGCATACCTTCCCCCTTTTGATTCGAGACAAAACTTGGCAATGCCACCATTCTATGGATTTCTGACGAAAGATCCAGTTCTTAAATAGGGCACGAGAAGATTTACGCCCCTCTCCTGTGGTATTCTGACATTTCAACCCTGCACTAACGAAAGGGATGAATCATGAACAGAACAACCATTAAGCTTTTCATAGTCCCACTGCTCCTTGCTACGTTCTTTTTACTTCTCCTGGCTTTCAAACCGGCCGCGAAACAGTTTCAAAGCGAAAAACTCAGCTTCCAGGTCAGCGAGCTGGCTGGCGGCCTCGACCATCCCTGGGCCCTTGCCTTTCTACCGAACGGCAACATACTTATCACTGAAAAAACGGGCCGTTTGAGACTGTTCAGCGATAATGCTCTTGATCCGCAAGCGGTATCCGGGCTGCCCCAGATCGCCGTGCATGGCCAGGGAGGACTGCTCGATGTCGCTGTCCACCCCGACTTTGCGACCAACAGGCTGATCTACTTCAGCTATGCGGCCAAAGGCAGCGGCGGCTACGGAACCGAGGTCGCAAGAGCCAAATTGGAAAACAGGAAACTGACCGATCTGCAGGTCATCTTCAGGATGGCCCCGAAATCGGCCAAGGGACAGCACTTCGGATCCCGGCTCGTCTTTGACCGTCAGGGCGACCTCTACATCACCCTGGGAGAACGGGGTGAAAAAGAACGTGCGCAAAAACCGGGCGATCACGCCGGTTCCGTCATCCGCCTACATGATGACGGCAGCGTCCCTGCGGACAATCCATTTGCCGGAAAAACAGGCTGGAAGCCGGAAAAATACGACCTTGGCCACCGCAACATGCAGGGTGCTGCCATCAATCCGCAGACCGGTCAGATCTGGACCCATGAACACGGCCCGCAGGGAGGAGACGAGATCAACATCGTTCACCCGGGAGCCAACTACGGCTGGCCGGTCATTACCTATGGGGTCAATTACGGTAGCGGCACGAAGATTGGCGAAGGAACCCACAAAACTGGGATGGAACAGCCGATCTACACCTGGGTTCCATCGATTGCTCCTTCGGGGATGGCCTTCTACACAGGAGCCAGATTCCCCGCGTGGCACGGGAATCTGTTTGTCGGAGCGCTCAAGGACCAGATGCTGGTCAGATTGGAACTTGACGGCGATAAAATCGTCCACGAAGAACGGCTGATAAAAAACAGCTTCGGGCGCATCCGCGATGTCCGGCAAGGGCCGGACGGACTGATCTATCTGCTGACCGATGAAAACAACGGCAAACTGCTGCGCCTTGAGCCAGTCAACTGACATTTACTGGGAGACCAGCTCACCGATAAACAGACTGCCGTTGTGGACAAAGAAGACCGAACGCAACCCGTTGGCCAGTTCAGTGATGCGCAGGGCATACTCCTCTTCCTGCCCCTCCGTTGGCATGGCCAGCCCGAGAATGACCAGGTCGGCCTTGTCGCTACGCGAGTGGATCAGCTCAGTCACGCTCACCCCTTCGGGCTTGACCATCACGTCGACCTCGGCCTCGATACGGACCTCGGGGATCAGCCCGGAGAGCAGTCGCTTGGTCTGATCCGCTGCCATCTGGTTGGAGGCGACACTCATGATCTGAATGCGCGCATCCAGCCACTCGTTGTTGCGCGACAAGAGATAAGCCAACAGCAGCATCAGGTCACCGTTACGCTGCAGACCGCCCCACCAGACATGAATGGTGCGCCGCTCCCCTTCAGGCAAAGGAGCCAGTTCCTCCACCCGGCCGACCAGCAGCGAACGGTGAATGTGGCTCAGGGGGCGGATGACGCGGATAAAGTTGGTCAGTCGCTGAAGATCGTCGGGCCAGCCGAGCATAACGGTATTGCAGTCCATGTCACCGATACCGTTGGCCTGAGCAACGGCCATGATCCCCCGTTCGATATTGCTGACGACATCGACTTCGCCGAAGGCTGTTATACCGGCCTTGCGCAAGGTTTTATTGATATAGTCAACCCGATCGGGAATATCAAAATCGATCTGCAGCAGATCACCGACAACCAGTTCACAGACGGTCACCACTCCCCGTCCCTGGCTGAACCAGTCGCCGAAACGGACCAACGGCAGGCGCCGGTCGATATTGCTGACGAAGACGAGAACATGGGGACGCCAGTTACGTGCCGTCATCGGCCGCTGAGCCAGGCGGACCAATGCCCAGCGGATCATAGCCTCGAACAGGTCGCGGCGCACATCCCCCCAGGCATCGCGCCGTTCACGCCGGCGCAGCAGCAACCACAGCCCGACGATGACCAGCACCGCCAACAGGCTGGCCAATGGATTGATCAGCAGCATCACCCCCAGACAACCCAACGCGCCAAGCAGGCAGAGCCACCAGGGGGTGCGGATGTCGGGGCGCCAGGACGGGTTACCGGAGAGATGTTCCAGGGCAGCAACCAGGTTCACCGTACCGTAGACGCTGAGGAAGAACATGGTGACGACCTCTGCGACGGTATTGAGATCACCGAGGAAAACAGCCACCAGAGCGATGACGAGGGAAACGGCCAGGCCTGTCACCGGCTCGGTACCGTTTCTGGTATTTGCCAGCCAGGACGGCGCCAGCCGGTCCATGGCCAGGGCCTGCAGGGTTCGGGGCGCACCTAAAATCGAACCGACGGCTGAAGAGAAGATCGCCCCCCAGAGTCCCGGCAGAATCAGCCAGGGGCCAAGCAAGGCGATTCGGGTCCAGATCAGCGAATCGTCTCTAAGCGCTGCGCCTCCGGCACCCAGAAAAAGCAGCAACGGTACGATCAGATAGACAGCAAAACCGGCCAGGGTGGCCAGGACCGTTCCGCGCGGAATCGAGCGGCGCGGGTCGGCCAGATCACCTGACAGGCTGAGGCCTGCCATGATCCCGGTCACCGCCGGAAAAAAAACCGCGAAGACAGCCCAGAAACCGACCTCAGCAAAGGCCACTGGTTCCACAGCCTGTTCGCTGCCAGCGGACAGAACGCCCCCGGCCAGCGCCACAAGAGAGAGAACGATCAGCAGCAGGATCGGCAGTTGCAGCTTGAGAGCAGCACCGGCGCCACGATAAGCCAAAAATCCGACGAGCAGGATGATACAGAATGCGGCCCCCTGAACGGGAATCCCCGGCCAGACAAAACGCAACGATTCTGCCAGACCAAAGGCGTAGAGGGTCACCGACAGGACCTGGGAAAAGAACAACGGAATGCCGATCGCCCCGCCGATCTCCGGCCCGAGGCTGCGCGAAATCATGAAATAGGCACCGCCGACCCCGACCCGTGTATTGGTGGCGATGGCGGAAAAACTGAATGCGGTAATCAGGGTAATGCCGTTGGCCATCAGGACGATCAGCAGTGTCAGCCACACTCCGACCTGGCCGACAACCCAGCCGAAGCGCAGGTACATGATGACGCCGAGGATGGTCAGAATGGTCGGGGTGAAGACGCCGACGAAGGTGCCCAAGCCGGCGCCGTTAAGCTGCCCGGCCGGCTGCGCCCTGAGGCGGGCACGGAGAGAACGTAGGACAGAAGACATGAATAAAGTTTCCCCCCAGAGATCGTCAACAGCCGCATGAGTCGCGGCGACATCCCTTGTCATGACATGACAGGTACGCGGTGTCCAGAGAAAACGCAGCAGCAGGAGTCTCTACAACTGAAAGAAGCATCCCTCAGCACGCCTCAAAACCGGAAAAACCTGTCATCAAGGCAAACGTGCGGTTTGTCCTTTCAGTTAATTCAGAGCAATTTTGTTCGCTGCCAAGACATGTTGACGCAGGCCTAGCCATACTAAGCCGAGGAAACACAACGCAGGCAGTGGACAAAAGGGCCTGAATTAAAGGATGGAATCGACCGCACGGAACACTTAGGTACCGCAACAGCCATTCTTCTTCGGCAGCAGCCTTCTGAAGATCAGCATGAGCAGAACAACCGCAGCGACAATATACCACGGCGAGTCAGCTTCAATGCCGCCGCCGTCAACCCAGGACAGTATATCCAGCCCAAGGGCATGATAGAGCAAATTAGTCAGCCAGCCCAAAACCAGGGAACAAACTGAAATTGTCAACACATAGACGGCGGTCGCCTGATGCCCGAAATAGCGGGTTACCACAGTAATGGTCGCAGCGTTGGTCGCCGGCCCAGCGAGCAGGAAAACCAGCGCGGCGCCGGGAGACAGTCCTTTAAGAATCAGTGCAGCGGCGACCGGGGTCGAGGCGCTTGCGCAGATGTAGATCGGGATGCCGACGATCAGCATAATGAACAATGACAGGGTTTCATTGCCAAGGTAACGGACAAAAAAATCATCCGGCACAAAAGCTCCGATCAGCGCAGCGATCGCGATACCGCCAAGCAGCCAACTGCCGATATCCCCGAGCAGTTCACCAAACGCATAGTTCAAACCGGCACGGATTCTGCGCAGATGTGATTGTTTTGATTTGGGCGAGCAACTCTCGCCCGACCCGGAGCCTCAGCCACAGCCGGGGCTCGGCTGCACCTTTTCAGCCACAACTTCGTCGGGGACTTTGTTGACCAGCAGTCCTGTCGCAACTGCAGTGATCAGAGAAGCAAGCGGGCGGATGACCGTCATCAACGGATCGAGCAAGGCCCAGGAGATAGCGATCGAATCGACACCGGTTTCCGGCACCGAAACCAGAAAAGACGAGGTCGCGCCTTTGCTTGCCCCCTGCTTGCGCAGCTCGACTGCCGCGGGGATGACCCCGCAGGAACAGAGCGGCAATGGAATACCAAACAGGGAGGCCTTCAAGACCGACTTCGCGTCACTGCCACTCAGATGTTTCGCCACCAGATCTTCCGGCAGGTAGGCTTTCAACAGACCGGCGACAAAAAAGCCGAATAGCACATAAGGGGCTGAATCGGTCAGAATGTGCCAGAACTCGTCAATAAATTTCATCAACATCATAGTACCCTACTAAAACAGTTAACTTTCGACCATTCTACGCCCATCTAGTTTGAAAATCAAACTAATCTTTGCATGGTAAATATTTATAAGGCATTTACAATTCACCTGTCTTCACCTATACATATGGACTATCAACCAACACAAAAAGGGGGACAACGATGTCAAAAAGACACGCAAAACTGTTACTTGCCATGTTTGCAGTACTGACTGTCGCCACAGCTTCCCTGGCTGCAGATTTTCCTGCCAGAGATATGCAAGGGGTCATCATGTGGGGCGCCGGTGGAGCCACCGATAACGTTGCCCGGGCCATTACGCCCTATGTTGAACCCTATCTCGGTAAACAGATCGTCCTGGTCAACAAACCGGGAGGGACCGGCGCTATCGCCACCCAGTACGTCTACAGCCGGCCATCAAATGGCTACACCATCCTTTACGGTGCCGAAAATCCGCAGTTACACCGGGTCCTTGAGTTATCACAACTCGATTACAAGGATTTCTATCCAATCAATATTCTGGCCCACGGGGTCGGTGTTATCGTCGCCAATGTTGACGCTCCCTTTAAAACCTTCAAAGAGCTGATCGAATACGCCCAGGCCAATCCGGGCAAAGTCAAAATGGGCTCTACCGGCCCGGGTGGGATTCCGTTCACCGTTGGTGCCATGATCCAGGCTGTCACCGGCTTTGATGTGACCCGTGTTCCGTTTAACGGCGAGGGCCCTGGCGTTACCGCGCTGATGGGTGGCCATGTTGATGTCATGCCTGCCGGCCTGACCGCTGTTCGCGAACACATTCGTGCCGGACGGATCATACCTCTGGCGGTTGTCGCCAACGAACCGATCCAGGGACTTGAGGACATTCCTTTGATCACCCAGGATTTCCCGGGCTTCAACAAGTACCTGCCATGGGGGCCGTTCTACGGTATCTGGGTCAAGCGCGATACCCCGGCCGATGTCCGCGACAAACTGGTCGAAGCTTTCAAAAAGGGTGCAGCAGATCCTAAATTTCAGGCCTTCATTTCCGACTTCGGTGCTGTCAACATGAACATCAGCGGTGAGGAAGCCGACGCATTCCTGAAAAAATGGCAGTCAACCAGCACCTGGATTCTCCAGGAATCCGGCAATACCAAGGTTTCTCCTGCAGACCTGGGAATTCCGAAACCATAACGGAAATCAGGACATTCAATTAAAAAGAAAAGCCCCGGATTGCAAAGTCCGGGGCTTTTCTTTTTTGTGGCAAAAGTTTCGCTGCTGTTCCTGCTCAAACGCTCTTGACAGCGGCATAAGCATCCAGAGCCCTCTGACGCGAAGCCTTTAGGTCGACAAAAGGCTGGGGGTAGTTCTCTCCCAGCACCACTCCGGCCTGAGTCAGTACAGAAGCCGGAGCCTCCCAGGGTGAATGCAGGTAGCGATCGGGAAGCCTGGCCAGTTCGGGCACAAAACGACGCACATAGCGTCCGTCGGCATCAAACCTCTGCCCCTGGCTCACCGGATTGAAAATACGAAAATAGGGTGCGGCATCAGCGCCGCAGCCGGCCACCCACTGCCAGCTGGCACTGTTGCTGGCCAGGTCGGCGTCTAACAGGCAGTCCCAGAACCAGCGTTCGCCATCATGCCAGTGCTGCAGCTGGTTCTTGACCAGAAAGGAAGCGACGATCATCCTCACCCGGTTATGCATGAAACCGGTCTGCCACAGTTCACGCATTCCAGCATCGACAATCGGATAGCCGGTCAGTCCCTGCTGCCAGGCGGAAAGAGGCTCCCTCTCCGATTGCCAGGGGAAACGGTCAAACTTCGGCTGAAAATTCGCATCCGGCAGGTGCGGGAAGTGATAGAGCAGATAGTAAGAGAACTCGCGCCAGGCCAGCTCGCTATGAAAATGATCGAGATCATCAGCCAGATTCTGGCGCAAGGCCCCGGCTGTTGCCGCGTGCCAGACCTGATGGGGGGAGAGTTCGCCGAAGTGGAGCGAGGGTGACAGTTTCGAAACATGCTCCCGAGCCGGGAAGTCCCTTCCTTCACGATAACCGGCCAGGCCCTGTTCAAGAAAAGCGGTCAGTCGCCGCCAGCCCCCCACCTCGCCCGGCGACCAGCAGGTCGTCAACTTATCATGCCAGGGGTAGCCATCGAGCAGCCCCAACTCCGCGAGAGACAGACAGTTGTCATCCGGGTCGGCCAATTCAAGTTCAGCCGGGGCTGCAAGAGGAGCACGTGGCGGAGGTTGAGACAGAC
Source organism: Geopsychrobacteraceae bacterium (assembly GCA_963677215.1). Taxonomy (GTDB): domain Bacteria; phylum Desulfobacterota; class Desulfuromonadia; order Desulfuromonadales; family Geopsychrobacteraceae. The sequence goes on along the minus strand of OY781919.1, from coordinate 2,027,323 downwards.
AGCCCTTACGGTAATAGGGGGTAAAAACCTTGTAGGGACCACCCTGTTTTTTGAGCACCTGCCAGGGCTCCCACAGCAGCGAGCCATTGTTACTGTACACCGGGCAGCCGAGCTCGGTCAGTCTCGTCTTGATGATACTGTCACGTTCAATCCGCCATGGCTCGTAACAGCGGTTCCAACAAACCGCGGTGGCAGCGATTTTCTCAACGATCTGTGGTAGCAGTTCTTCGGCCCGGCCTCGATAGACATTCAAGCGGCCGTACAAAGAACGATCCAGCTCTGTCAGGGATTGATGCAGCCACCAGCGGCTGGCGCCACCCATCTTCCAGCACCCGGCAGTTTCGTCGTCGAGGATATAGATCGGTAGGACACTGCCCAGAGCCACCGCCTTGAGCAAGGCAGGATTATCTGCCAGACGCAGATCCTGACGAAACCAATAAACAACTGTTGCAGCCACAATCACCCCTCGCCGAAAGAGCCCTGGTTCCAAACTACTGAACTTACAATAAATCAATAAATCACGATTGCCGCTTTGTTTACAATTCTAGTTGATGTTTTATAATTTAAAAACCACACCATGGCACAACCACAGTCCAGCCAATCCGTTTAGTATATCGATTTGATCCCAGGAGGGCTTCAGAACACTGCTTCAGAGCAGAAAGGATCGGACGGATGAAAGTTATCAGCAATCTGAAAATTGGTGTTAGGCTGACCATCGGTTTTTGCATCGTTATACTCCTGATGCTCGCCCTCGCCCTCCTCGGCTACCGCAATCTGGTGCTCGTTGAAGAACTTTTGGTTGACACCCTGAATATCAGAGCTCCGATATCGAGCTTTGCTCTCAATGCCGACCGCGACCTGCATCAGGCTCAGGTTGCCGAACGGACAATGCTTGTTTCCACCCCGGGCAGCAAAGCCTTTGATGAGCTGAAGCAAACCTACGAAGAAAATAAACAACAGACCTTGGAGCGCTTGCAAAAAGCCATCGCTTTATCGACCACAGATGCCGACAAAGCGACTGCCGTACAGTTTCAGAAAGACTGGGATAAGTGGGTGAAACTTTCTGAACAGGCTATTGCCGAACGCCAGAAGAACACGCCAGAATCAACCTTGAATGCCATCAGTATGATGACGGGCAACGTCAGCGAGGCCTTTGAAACCATGCGCGCTCATCTCAACACTATCGGTGAACGCAATGACGGATTCATCGCGGCCAACCAGAACCACTATATCGAGCTCCATAAAAAGATCATTACCCAGAGCGTGACCCTGGTCGTCATCGCCCTGCTCATCGCTGGCGGCCTCAGCATCCTTATTACCAGATCGATCACTACACCGATCAGAAGAGGAGTGTCTCTTGCTGAGACGATCGCCAAAGGGAACCTCAGTCAGCGCATGAACCTCTCGCAAGCAGACGAAATCGGCCAGCTGGCCAAAGCCCTTGACCGGATGACCGACAGCCTCAACAGGTCCTCGGAAGTCGCCGAGTCGATTGCCGCGGGCGACCTGAGTCAGGATGCCTACATCGCTTCAGACGAGGACAAGCTAGGTCTCGCCCTGCAGAAAATGCTGACCAACCTGCGAGATATCGTCGGCAACATTCAGGGAGCCAGCGAACAGATCGCCCTCAACGCCAGCCAGGTCTCGAATGCCAGTCAGAGCCTGTCCCAGGCTGCAACCGAATCGGCCAGCTCTATTGAAGAGGTCACGGCATCGATGAACCAGATGGCCGGTCAGGTCCGGACTAACGCCGATAACGCCAACACCGCCAACCAGGTTTCCAGCGAATCGATGCAAGCGGCCAACAAAGGAAGCGATCAGATGCAAGGGATGGTCTCCTCAATGAACGAAATCAACCAGGCCAGCCAGAACATCAGCAAGATCATCAAGGTCATCGACGAGATCGCCTTCCAAACCAACCTGCTGGCACTCAATGCGGCTGTCGAAGCGGCCAGAGCAGGTCAGCACGGCAAAGGGTTTGCAGTCGTTGCTGAAGAGGTCAGAAACCTGGCAGCCCGCAGCGCCAAGGCTGCAGAAGAGACCGCTGAACTGATCGAAGGATCGGTATCATTAACGGAACGGGGCGTACAGATTGCAGAACAGACAGCAAACGCGCTGAAAGAGATCATCAGCGGCACCAGCAAGGTCTCCGATCTGCTTGAAGAAATCGCCTCAGCATCCAACGAACAGGCACATGGCATCAACGAGATCACCAGCGGCGTCTCACAGATCGATCAGGCGACTCAGCACAACACTGCAATTGCCGAACAGAGTGCAGCCGCCGCGGAAGAACTGTCCGGTCAATCGGAACAGCTGCTCGCCATCCTGCAACGCTTCTCACTTGGAACTGCACTTGAGCATCATAAGAACCAGAGGTTATTACATTAGGTGAAAAACAGCCGCTGACAGACCATTGTCAGCGGCTGTTTTTCAAGGATCAAAGCTTATCCAGAACCAGCGAGGCGAAACTCAAGACCAGGAAGAAACCGCACATGTCGGTGATGGTCGTCAGCAGCGGGCTTGAGATCAGCGCCGGGTCAAGCTTGGCCCGTTTCAGCAGCAGCGGGATCATCCCCCCCAGCGAGACGGCGACGACCGTATTGATGGCCAGTGCGCCACCGACAACCAGTCCAAGAAAAGGGTTGCCCTTCCAGACAAAAGCGACCAGTCCCAAGAGAATCCCCAGGGCGATACCGTTGATCACCCCCAGGCTGGCTTCCTTGCCGAGCACCCAAAACAGTTCCTTGGGGCGCACCAGGCCCAGAGAAAGTTCTCGCATACTGACCGCAACCGCCTGATTGCCAGAACAGCCGCTCATATCACTGACCATCGGCAGGAACACGGCAAGGGTGATCGCCGCTGCCAGGGTATCCTGCTTCAGAGCGATGACACTGGCGGCGATGATATTCAGCACGATGTTCAGCGACAGCCACGACAGACGCCAGCCGGAACGGGTCGTCAGCGGCATGGAGCGGAACTCCTCACCACCGATGATCCCCGACAGGCCGAGGTACTGCTTGACACTGCGCTTGCGCCGAGCGTCCTCAATGGCCGATGGCATGACAATCCCGACCAAGCATTGCTGCTCATCGACAACAGGAACACCGAACAGATCATGCTCATCGAAGAAATTACGCAGTTCTTCAAGGCTGGCTGACGCATTAATCTTATAGGGATTGCGGATCATCAGCTTCTCGAGTCTGGTCGAACGCTGCGGAAAGAGCAGATCGCGCAACCTCAAGACCCCTTCAAGACGCCCCTGGGCATCGGTGACATAGATGTACTGAACATCATAATCGGCATATTCTTCGCGCTTCTGCTGAAAATCGTCGAGCACATCCTGAATCGTCTGATGGCTGCGGAAATCGAGATACTCCGAAACCATCAGACCGCCGGCGCTGTCCGGCGCATACTGCAGATAACTGCGCGCCTCGGCCGCGTCCTCCGGATCCATGTGTTCGATGATGGCGCTGGCATCCTCTTCAGCCAGTTCGCCGAGCAGGTCAACGACATGGTCACTGTCCAGCTCTTCCAAAATGGCGGCAGCCTGCTGCGGCGGCAGTTCTTCGATAATGTCGACCGCCTGGGCTTCCGAGATATCCTCGATAACCTCTGCGGCATCCTCAGGATCAAGCAGCGTCAGCAGCTGCCCCTGCTCGGCAAGAGACAGACGCGAAACGGTCAGCGCCGTGTCCGCCGGGTTGAGCTGCTCAAGGAAAGCGAGTACTGCTGCCGAATCGTTGGCCTCAAGATAGGCGCCCAACTGTTCCCAGGGTTTATGTAGTTCTTCAGTCTGCATAAACAAACATCCTTAATCGTCCGGGGTTCATAGCAAGGCACTTATACGCGAAACCCCGACGATGTCAATACGCTTAACGTCACTGAACAGGCTCAATCATAGAAGTTCCACCTGATAGAAACTGCATCAGAAATGATCTCAAAAAACAGGCCGCAACAAACCTGTGCCCCATAATCTGGCAATCTGTCCATGCCAGAGGGCCCAGTAGAGGGGCATCCCTTCCTCGAAAAAATTAAATTCATTGCATATTTTCAATAGTTAGCGACAATTACAGTGAACTGACAACATATTGACGCTTCTCCCAATAACAAGGCATGTGGATTCAGTACCATGGCGAAAAAGCACACCACTCTGATTGGAACGTTCAAAACGACCACAATCGTTGCCCTTATTCTACTCGCAACGGTCATCATCATTATCCAGGCACTGATCTACAGCCATTTTTTTCTGACACAGGCAGCTCTGACCCGCGCCGATTATATCGCCCAGCAAAAAAACATGGTTCAACGTGAGGTCATGAGGGTCGTCGGTCTTGTCGACGAGCAACGTTCGCACACCGTTGAGCAGACCCGTGAGGAAGTAAGGGGCAGGACCCTTGAGGCCTATGCAATGGCCAGTTACATCTTTCAGAAGCATAACAACAAACCGCTGACTGAAATTCAGGAGATGATAGTCGATGCCTTACGGCCGATTCGTTATGGCACTGACGATCTGGGTTACTACTTTATGACCAGCCTTGACGGCCTGGAAATACTTTTTGCAGATCGGCCTGAGGTCGAAGGAACCAACATGCTCGACCTGCAGGATAGCCAGGGGCGGTTTATTTTCCATGACATGATCGATATCGCCCGCAAAGAGGGGGAAGGCTTTTACGAATACCTTTGGTCGAGACCCAACAGCCAGGGGAATAATCACCGAAAAATCTCGTATCTCAAGTATTTCCCTCCACTCAACTGTTTTATCGGCACTGGGCTCTATTATGAAGACATCGAGCGCCAGATAACCACTAAGCTGTTATCGGCCATTGCAAAAATTCGCTTCGGAAACGATGGTTATATTTTCATCAACACCCTTGATGGAAATGCCCTGGTTTCCAGTGGAAAACGGTTGTCCGGTAAAAATAAACTCTGGGAGGAATTCGCCGAAGATCCGGAAAAAATGCGGGCAATTTTCGACCAGGAATACCGGGCAGCCTTAAAAACAGAGGGAGACTTCATCTATTACAGCTTCAACAAACCGTCTGCCCCTGACCGGAATTTCCCCAAAGCATCGTTCATTTACGGCCTGCCAGACCTAAACTGGCTGGTTGGCGCCGGAGTTTATCTCGATGAGGTTGAAAAAAATATTGCTCTTCTGGAAAACGAAATCTTCAAAAACAGGATAACCTCAATTGTGTCGAGTCTCATACTGACTATCGGGATTTCCGCCCTGCTGATCCTGCTGTTCAATTTTTTAAGCCGGCACATCAACAGAGACCTGAACTCGATTGTTGCTGCATTCGACAAGGTCGCCAAGGAAGACCAGGAGATCAACAGGGAAGAGATTCACTACGCGGAATTGGCCCAAATCGCCGCAAGCGCCAACGCTGTACTGCGCGATAAAATCAGCGCCATGGAAACCCTGAAAAGAAATGAAACACGCTTCAGAGAGTTAGCGGAACTTCTCCCTGAAGCTGTCTATGAAGCTGATAGTCATCTGATGATCAGCTATGCCAACCAGAGAGCGCATGACCTGTTCGGTTACGACGAAAACGACATCAAAGCCGGACTGCAGATCCAGCATCTTATCGCTCCTGAAGATTTACCGCGGGCAGCAAAATCCATCCAGCAGATTATGGCCGGTGAAGCGCATGGCCGGAATGAGTATAACTGCCTCAGAAAAGACGGCTCAGCATTTCCGGCCTTGTTTCACAGCGTGGTTATGCTATCCGACGACCAGATGATCGGCATGCGCGGAATCATTGTCGACCTGACGGAACGAAAAAAAGCTGAAGACGAGATTCTGAGGTTGCGCAAACTTGAATCGATTGGCGTTCTTGCGGGGGGAATTGCTCACGACTTCAACAACCTGCTGGCCGGCCTGTTCGGCAATATCGAAATGGCCAAAAGACATCTGAACAGTGAAAACGGGGCCTATAAGTATATTGACTCCGCCTGCAAAGCGATGGAGCGGGCGATAAGCCTGACCAAACAGCTGCTGACCTTTGCCAAGGGCGGAGATCCGATCAAAGAGGCGCTGTCTCTGGCAGAACTGATTGACGAGACGGCACGCTTTTGCCTGCGCGGCAGCAATGTTCGGCTGCAATTACAGATCACCCCGGACTTATGGATGGTCGATGCAGACAAGGGGCAGCTCAGTCAGGTCATCAGCAACCTGGTGATCAACGCCAAACAGGCCATGCCAGAAGGCGGGAAGATCACAATCAATGCGGAAAATTTTACCCAGAAAAACAACAACTGGGTTCGTCTGCAGGTACAGGATCAGGGCGAAGGGATTGAACCTGAACTTCTGGATAAGATCTTCGATCCATACTTCACGACGAAAACCGAAGGCAGTGGCCTGGGACTGGCAACCTGCTATTCGATTATCAGCAAGCACAAGGGACAGATCATGGTTGATTCCGTTCCCGGTCTCGGTACGACATTCACAATTCTATTACCGACGGTCTCAGCTAAAGAGCCAGGTTCTGCCCCGCTTGAGGTCACTGAGAACGGGCCTCAGCGACAGTTGAAGATCCTGATTCTCGATGACGAAGAGATGATCCGCCAGATGCTAGGCAGTATGCTCGAAGAAATGGGCCATAGCGTTACCCATGCTGAGCGCGGTCATGAGGCAATTCAGTTCTATGCAGAGGCACTCAACGAGGTTCCTTACGACATCGTCATCACTGACCTGACCCTGCCGGGAGATATCGGCGGGCTCGAAACGGCCAAAGCCATTCAGGCCCTTGATGCAAAGGCGAGAATTATCGTCTCCAGCGGCTATGCCAATGATCCGATCATGTCACACTACTCAGAATATGGTTTCATCGCCAGGGTCGTTAAACCATACAGTTTCTTGGAGCTTGAGCAGACGATCCGCAGTTGCCGAAGCTGACCGACCGCCTCTGTACAGAACTCAAAGATAGAAAAAGAAACGGCCTCCGCCGAAAGCGGAGGCCGTATGCAATCAATCAGCGCTCGACCAGCAGTGCGACGCCCTGGCCGCCGCCGACACAGAGGGTCGACAGCCCCTTCTTCAGGTCGCGCTTGTTCATCTCGTGAAGCAGGGTGACCAGGATCCGCGCCCCGCTGCAGCCGACCGGGTGACCAAGAGCGATGGCGCCGCCGTTGACGTTAACCTTGCTCATATCAAACTCGAGATCCTTGGCCACCGCCAGCGACTGGGCGGCAAAAGCCTCGTTTGATTCAATCAGATCCAGCTCGCCGATGGTCCAGTTCGCCTTTTTGAGGGCCTTGCAGGTCGCATCGATCGGTCCGACCCCCATGATCGCCGGATCGACCGCGGACGAGGCGCCGGTAACGATCCGTCCCATCACCTTAAGGCCAAGCTGTGCAGCTTTTTCGGCGCTCATCAGCACCAGTGCGGCCGCACCGTCATTGACCCCGGAGGCATTGCCGGCGGTGACACTGCCATCGGCCTTGAATGCCGGTTTGAGCTTGGCGAGGGCTTCGGCGGTAGCCCCATGGCGGGGAAACTCGTCCGTACCAAAGAGGATGGTGCCACGCTTCTGCTGAATTTCCAGCGGCACGATCTCATCGGCAAAGCGGCCACTCTGCTGGGCTGCTTCGGTCTTGTTCTGGCTCCAGGCGGCGAAGGCATCCTGTTCCTCGCGGCTGATCCCCCAGCGCTCGGCGATGTTCTCCGCGGTAATGCCCATGTGAATATCCTTGATGCCGCAGACCAGACCATCATGGAGCATCGAATCCAAGGTCCTGGCATTGCCCATACGATAACCAAAACGGCCATTCTGCAACAGGTAGGGAGCCATGCTCATATTTTCTGTGCCGCCGGCTACGATGATATCGGCATCCCCCAGAGCAATCGCCTGAGACGCCAGAATCACCGATTTCAAGCCCGAAGCACAGAGCTTGTTGACGGTCATCGATGGAATTACTTCCGGCAGACCGGCCTTGATACTGGCCAGACGGGCGACGTTCGGTCCCAGACCCGCCTGAATGACACTGCCCATGATGACCTCTTCGACACTGGCCGGATCAAGGTCGATTTTATTCATCGCCGCCTTTATGACATGGGCGCCCAGATCCGTGGCGCTGACATCCTTGAGCTTGCCGCCGTAACTGCCGATCGCGGTCCGCACCGCAGAAACAATAACCACTTCTTTCATCTATTGACCTCCTGGATTAAATGAAACCTGTTTCCCCAGTGCAAGGCGACAGGCGGGAAAATCACGCCAACCTAAATAGCATAAGTGGGAAAAAATATCACATAAATACAATTTCGGAATATAAGGGCAACCTACAGATCTGCTTGTTTCAGCGCCTGAATTTTCCTATGATCCAGCGACACATCAACAAACGGAACAAAAGACGCTATGACACAGAGCAAGACCTTCAGCTACCAACCGCTCGGATTTCTGAAATCGCCTTATGCCAAACGGATCGATGCGCCACATCAGGGCACGGTCGTGGAAGGAACAGAAAGCGGCGATTACGCCACCGCCACACTTGAGATTCTGGAATGGGTTGACGAAAAAACACTTCAGGATCTGGACGGTTTTGAGCGCCTCTGGCTGATCTTTGACTTCCATCTGAATGATGGCTGGAAAAGCCGCGTCAAACCTCCCAGGGGTGGTCCCAAGCGCGGAGTGCTGGCGACCCGCTCCCCCCATCGGCCAAACTCGATCGGCCTCTCCTGCGTGGAACTGGTCAAGGTCGAGGGGCGCACTCTGCATCTACGTGGTGTTGACTTGCTCGATGGCACACCGGTCCTAGACATCAAACCCTACGTGCCATACGCCGATGCCTTCCCCGAAGCCAAAGCGGGCTGGATCGATACGCTAGATGAACAGCAGGGCCGGCACTCTGCGCCAGGGCCGAGGAAACCGAGATAACAGGATCTCGCATCCACCCAGGCATAATCTGCAGGCATTTCCCGGCATCTTTCGATCTCTTTATATTCTGCACTAATCCCAATCAGGCAGCCCTCACCAGCCCCCCTCTAAAAGCCGACAATCTCAAAGAACAAACCCTATTGGAACCTATCAAAATATTATCCGCTATACTTGATTGGACAGGTTTCAATAATAACCAACTCAATGATGAGGAGGTCACCATGAGCAAAATTGTTGCGGTCACCGCCTGTCCAACAGGAATCGCCCATACCATCATGGCAGCCGAAGCCCTGAAAAAAGGGGCGGCAAAAATGGGACACGAGATACAGGTCGAAACCCAGGGTTCTCAGGGAGCTCGGGATGTTCTGACACCCGATACCATCAACTCCGCCGATGTCGTCATCATTGCAGCTGACATCCATGTTGATCCAAAGCGCTTTATCGGGAAACCCATCTACGCCGCCAGTACCAACAGCGCCATCACCAAAACGGCAGAGATCATTCAGGCCGCCCTTGACTCGGCGGCTCAACTGCCAGGGGACAATCCCCCCGACGTAGTAAACAGTGGCGAAAAAAAGTTCATCATCGGCGTCACCTCCTGCCCGACCGGCATCGCTCATACCTTCATGGCGGCCGAGGCTCTAAAAAAAGCCGCCGAGACACTTGGCCATGAAGTCAAAATTGAAACCCAGGGCTCTGTCGGCGCCAAGAACCTTCTCACTGACGAAGAGATTACCCGCGCCGATGCCGTCGTTATCGCCGCCGATGCCTTCGTCGACAAAAAACGCTTTGCCGGAAAGCCGCTCTATGAAACCACGACCAAAGAAGCCCTGCACAGTGGCACCAACATCATTCAAGCCGCCCTTTCCGCCGCTCCGGCCGAACAGCAAAGCCTAGCAGCCAAAGTTTCCGAGCTGAAAAAGGAACGTTCGGCCTCACGTAGCGGGCCCTATCGTCACCTGATGACCGGGGTATCCTACATGCTGCCCGTGGTTGTCGCCGGTGGTCTGCTGATCGCCCTGGCCTTTGCTTTCGGCGGTATCTATGCCGGTGACCAGGAGGGAACCCTGGGCTGGGCACTGATGCAGATCGGCGGTGGAGCTGCTTTCAAACTCTTTGTCCCGGTTCTCGCCGGCTTCATTGCCTATTCCATCGCCGAACGCCCTGGTATCGCGCCCGGTCTGATCGGCGGACTGTTGGCAACCACGATAGGTTCCGGATTTCTCGGCGGCATCCTCGCTGGCTTCCTGGCCGGTTACCTGACCCGCTTCCTCAACGACAAAATCAAGCTGCCGCAGAATCTGGATGGTCTGAAGCCGGTCCTCATCCTGCCGTTCCTGTCAACCCTGATCGTCGGTCTGCTGATGATCTTTATCATCGGACCACCGGTCAAATTTGTACTCGTCTCGTTAACAACCTGGCTAGAGAATCTCCAGTCATCGAGTGCCCTGATTCTCGGCCTGATTCTTGGTGCCATGATGGCCTTCGACATGGGTGGGCCGGTCAACAAGGCCGCCTACACCTTTGCTGTCGGCTTGCTCTCATCTTCGGTCTATCAGCCGATGGCTGCAGTCATGGCCGCCGGCATGACCCCACCACTTGGTCTGGCACTGGCCGCAACGCTGTTCAAAAACCGCTTTACCGATGATGAGCATGAGGCAAGCAAGGCCGCCTTTGTTCTTGGAATCGCCTTTATTACCGAAGGTGCTATCCCCTTCGCAGCCAGAGATCCGTTCAGGGTCATCCCCTGCATCATGTTCGGTTCGGCAGTGACCGGCGCCCTGTCTATGGTCTTCAGCTCTGCCCTGATGGTGCCTCATGGCGGAGTCTTTGTTCTGCTGATTCCCAACGCCGTCACCCACCTGCTGCTCTACACCCTCGCCATCATCATCGGCATGCTGGTAACAACGGCGGCACTAGTCATTGTCAAACGACCGCTTCAGGGGAGGAAACACAGCTAAAAATACTCAGTCCCGTCGGCGTACCTGTGCCGACGGGACTGTAATCTGGACAGCCGCAAAGAGCCAACCTGTTGACGCGAGCTGAGTCATAAAATGGTTCTTTCTCCGTAAAATATCAGCATTCCATCTACGGACTCGATTGGCGCACCAGGTCAAAGACAAAGAGCAGCGCTGGCGGCTGCAATGATCATACAGATTGAGCAGAAGAGAAAAATAAACTGCCTATCAGGCCTGGGAAAGGCTCTGCCAATGCCGACCAGAATCGCAGGAGCGATAGCGTTCACCAGGAGGGAGAAGGTCAGCAACATGGTCGCGATAGCTGTTTTTTAGCACCTTCCATCTGCCCCTGATCGACGAAAGCCTTGACCTTCTCTGCTCCCTTCGGAGCAACCTTGGGAGGCTCGGAGATATAAAGGACGATCAGCATCAGGGCGGCGAAAGCAAAGGCATTGATCAGGAACGACAAGAACCAGAAGACATCCGCCTGCAGGCAGGCTGAGAGATCTAGACGCGGGTTGCGGGCTCGGTAAAATTTTGTGATTCATAAGCCTGGAGAAAACACCTGAGCTGGGTTTCGTTCATACCACCTTCCGAGGAGTCAGAGTAAACAGCAGAGCATCAAGGTCTGGCATCCCTCCCCAAAAGGAGAAGGAAGCTATCTTAAGATAACTGCTAATCGGGCAGATCCGGGTATTCGACAACCTCTCCGCCTGATGTGCGGATCAGCAACAGATCCCCCTGGCGTTTGACATAGCCGGGCAGCAACGGCACCTTCCCCTTGCCTCCCGGCAGATCGATGACGTAGTGCGGCAGGCCAATTCCGGACAGTTTGCCGCGCAGGGCATGGACAATCTTCAGCCCGCTTTCAACCGAGGTGCGGAAATGCCCGGCCCCACGTACCAGGTCCATATGATGCAGGTAGTAAGGACGCACGCGCATCCGCAACAGGCCGCGGAACAGTTCGGCGATCACCTGCGGGGTATCGTTGACCCCGCGCAGCAGTACGGTCTGGTTGCCCAGTACGATCCCCGCGTCGGCCAGCATGTTGCAAGCTTTTGAAGATTCCGCGGTCAGCTCGCGCGGATGATTGAAATGGGTATTGATGTAAAGCGGCTGATATTTCTTGAGCATGGCGCAGAGCTGCTCGTCGATCCGTTGCGGCAGAGTGACCGGAACCCGGGTGCCGATGCGCACAATCTCGACATGAGGGATCTCGCTGACCCGCCGGAGCAGATCCTCCAGGACGGAATCGGGGAGGACCAGCGGGTCCCCGCCGGAGAGGATGACATCCTTGATCTGCGGGGTTGCTGCAATATACTCGATCCCCTCACGCAGCTCGCGAAAGCTGATTGCCATATCGGCACAGCCGACCTTGCGCTTGCGGGTACAGAAGCGACAGTAGCCGGCGCAGCTGCCCGAAGCGAGCAGGATCACCCGGTCGGGATAGCGATGGATGACCGAGGCGACCGGCGAAAGGTTTTCCTCCCCCAGCGGATCGACCAGCCCATCACCTTCAAGCTCACGTCCGTCCGGGACACACTGTCTCCAGATCGGATCATCGACCGACTCGATCAGCCCCAGGTAATGGGGCGTGATCTTCAACGGGTAACGCTCTGCCACCTCGCGCAGAGACAGAGGATCGATTCCAAAACGCCGGGCCAGCTCATCGACCGAGGTCAGACTCTCCTTCAATTGCTGTTGCCAACCGCTGACCGCCATCAGTTCTCCTCCGCAGCAGATTTTTCATACATGCCGGCCAGTCCCCAGATCAGAATCATCAGGACCATGAGCCCGATATCACGCAGCAGAGCAGAGAGCGGTGTAGTCGGGTGCTGCGCTGCTGAATTGAAACAGCCACAGTCGATATCAAAACCTCTGACCACAGCTGAGGCCAGCACCGCGATAAACACCAGGTTGAGAACAAAGAGCACCAGGGTGGCCGGCCGGACTCTCTGATTGACCAGCAGCAGAACCCCGCACAACAGTTCCAGGTAAGGCAGAATGCCGGCAACCAGATAATTCCAGGCGTAGGGGAGCAGTTGGTACTGGGCAATCTGGCCAGCAAAAGCGGCAACATCCTGAGCCTTCATCGATCCGGCATAGAGAAACACCAGCGCGATGATCATCCTGCTGCCATGATAGAGATATGCTTTAAATTTCATTGCCCAACCTTTTCAATCGCCCGTCCGCTGTCGCGCCATTCCGGGAAGCCCCCTTCATAGACCAGAACATCCTGATAACCGGCCTGGATCAGCAATTCCGCAAGAGAGTAGGAGTCGGGGCAGCCGTATCCGCTGCAATAGGTCACCAGAGTCGTCTGCACAGCAAAACGCTTCCGGAATGTAACCAGATCGGTCTGCTCTCCGGCAAAAGGCAGAGACACTGCCCCCGCCAGATGGCCGGCGGCAAAAGCCTCGAGGTTACGCGCATCGATCAGCACCGCCCCTTCAGCGACCAGCTCGTCGATTTCATCCAAGGCAGCCGGTGTCGGAAAGATTGCTCTTTCATCAGGTTCGACCTGAGTCTGCTGGACCAGCGGCACCGGGGCCGATGCGGTCACCGAACGCCCGGTAAAGGCATCGATCATCATTCGATAGTTGAGCCCCAGCCCTATTGCTGTGGCCAGCACAACAATGACAACGGCTTCAAAGAAAACCCGTTGCAGAGGCTGTTGCACCATGGGTTTACTCATCCGGCGATTCCTCGAGTGTGGGGGAAAGGCTCTTGAGCATTTCACGTAACGCCAGGTTCTCTTTCTGCAGACGATCGATCTGCAGGTTACAGCCAGTGACGATCTGATTGAGTTCCTCGACCTGCTCCTGAATGAAACTGTAACGGATCTCAAGCTCGATTAATCGTTGTTCCAGTTCTTCTGTCATCTTTTATCTCCTTTGACCGCTCTTTTATAGCGTTCGCATAGAGCCGCTGACAACTGCTATTTCTCACAACAAACCAGATCTCGCTCTTCAAGCTGTTTACAATTTCACACTTGTTGGATAATATTTATAAAATTCAATACTTAACCATTCATATTCAATATGTCCACCCAAAGCTACCAAACGAGGGAAAGGAACGACCTTTGCGCCTGTTGATACTGTCCATCCTTATACTGCTGGGCACACCTCTTTCTGTAATTGCCTATGAAGGGCGCGTCGAGCTGGTCGAGCAGCTCGGCAAACCGATCGCTGGGGAAACAAGCTTCGTTGACTCACAGGGGCAATCCGTTCAGCTCAGCGATCTGATCGACCGACCGACCCTGTTGGTGCCGGTCTTCTACAACTGCCGGAACGTCTGCAATTTCATGCTCGGCGGACTGGCCGAGACCCTGCCCGACGTCAAACTGACTGCCGGGGAGGATTACCAGGTCATCACCTTCAGCTTCGACCCGAGTGAAACAACAGCCATGGCAGCGCACAGTAAAAAGACCTTCCTCACAGCTATGCGTTCAGACTCTTTTCCACCGGAAGCCTGGACATTTCTGACCGGCAAGCAGGAGGATATCATCAGGCTGACCGATAGTCTCGGTTACTATTTCACCAAGGAGAAGGATGACTTTCTCCATCCGGTCGCGGCGATCGTTGTCGCTAAAGACGGCACCATCGTCCGTTACCTGATCGGCCAGCGTTTTTCCCCGATCGATCTGTCGATGGCACTGGTCGAAGCAAGCGAGGGACGGATCGGCAAACCGCTGCAGAAAGCATTACAGTTCTGTTTCAGCTACGATCCGGAAGGACGCCGTTATGTCTTCAACCTGATGCGCGTCAGCGCAACAGTGATTCTGATAACCCTGGGCAGTTTTTTGCTTTTTCTGATCCTTGGCGGGAGAAAGAAGAGAAATGACCGAAACAACTCTGACGAATAAAGGTTTTTATACCGAAAGCCCGCGGCACGGTATCCTCGGCTGGCTGTTGTCGACCGACCACAAACGGATCGGCATCATGTATCTGTGCTGTATCCTGGCCATGTTCATCGTTGCCGCCTGTCTCGGTCTGGCCATCAGACTCGAGCTGATTGCGCCCGGGATTACGATCATGAAAGCCCAGACCTACAATGCGACATTTACGGTCCACGGCATCATCATGATCTTCCTCTTTATCATCCCCAGCGTACCAGCAGCCTTTGGCAACCTGGTCCTGCCGATTCAGATCGGTGCCCGGGACGTCTCCTTCCCTAAGGTCAACCTGCTCTCCTGGTACTGTTACGTGGTCGGCGCGATCCTGGCCATCCTGGCCATCTTTACCGGTGACGGTGCCCCCGATACCGGCTGGACCTTTTACGTTCCGTTCAGCACCCAGACCCACACCAACGTCAGTCTGGCGGCACTGGCCGCTTTCATGCTCGGCATGTCGTCGATCCTGACCGGTATCAACTTCGTCACCACCATTCACCGCCTGCGCGCCAAGGGGATGACCTGGGGGCGCCTGCCGATGTTCATCTGGAGCCTCTACGCCACCGCCTGGATACAGGTTCTGGCCACCCCCATGTTAGGGATCACCCTGGTGCTGGTCATTCTGGAGAGAACCTTCGGGGCCGGCCTGTTCGATGCGGCCAGAGGCGGTGACCCGGTCATGTTCCAGCACCTGTTCTGGATCTATTCCCACCCGGCCGTCTATATCATGATCCTGCCCGGTATGGGGGTCATCTCCGAAATCATCCCGACTTTCGCCCGCAAGCCGCTGTTCGGCTACTGGGCAGTCGCCGTTTCCAGTTTGACCATCGCCTTCGCCGGATCTCTGGTCTGGGCTCACCATATGTACACCAGCGGCATGAGCGATTTCGCCATCCTGGTTTTCTCGTTTCTGACCTTCATCGTCGCCATCCCGAGCGCCATCAAGGTCTTCAACTGGATCACCACCCTCTACAAGGGATCGATCCAACTGGCCCCGCCGATGCTTTTCGCCCTCGGCTTCATCTTCAATTTCTCCATCGGTGGCCTGGGCGGCCTGGCCCTTGGTGCCGCCGCCAGTGACATCCACCTGCACGACACCTATTTCGTCGTCGGCCATTTCCACTACACCATGTTCGGCGGCCTCGGCTTCGCCTTCTTCGGCGCCCTGCACTACTGGCTGCCGAAATACACCGGTCGGATGTACAACCACAAGATCGCGGTGATCGCCTTCGCCCTGCTGTTTGTCGGCTTCAACGTCACCTACATGGCGATGCAGGCGGTCGGTATTCAAGGGATGCCGCGCCGCTACTACGACTACCTGCCGGAATTCACCACGCTGAATGTGGTCGCCACCCTCGGCTCCTGGGTCATGGCCATCGGTCTGATCATGATGTTCTACAACCTGTGGCGCGGGGTGCGCAAAGGCAAGATTGTCGGCAACAACCCCTGGGGAGCAGCGACCCTGGAGTGGCAGATTCCCTCGCCACCACCGCTGCATAACTTCGGCCCGGAGGATCCGGTTGTCACCAAAGGCCCTTACGACTTCAAAGGAGTGGTAGCCGATGAGTATTGAACATCGCGACGATACCGGTGCCCGCTTCGGGATGTGGCTGTTCCTCTATACCGAGGTCATCCTGTTCAGCGGCCTGTTTATTCTCTACGCGGTCTCACTGGCCAAGTTCCCCCAGCAATTTGCCGAGGCCAGTCATAAGCTGAACATCTATTTCGGCACCATCAACACCCTGGTACTACTGACCAGCAGTCTGACCATCGCCCTGGCGATCACCGCTATTCAGCGCAACAAGATCAGACAGACGATCAGCTTAAGCATTATCACCATCATCCTGGCCATCGTCTTTCTGATCAACAAATACTTCGAGTGGTCGGCGGAGATCGGTCATGGCATTTATCCGGGATCCGAGCACCTGGCCGAAATGGGCCCGGGAATTACCATGTTCTTCAATCTCTATTATTTCACCGCGGGACTCCACGGACTCCACGTGCTGATCGGCAGCAGCCTGATCGGCGTCGTTGCCATCCTGGTCGCCAAAGGAAAAGTCACCAGTGACCGCTACACCCTGCTGGAGAACAGCGCCCTCTACTGGCACCTGGTCGACCTGGTGTGGATTTTCCTCTTCCCGCTCTATTATCTGATTCTGTGAGGTAAACCATGTCTACACACGAAGAACATAAACACGAGCCGGTCCCCTACCGAACCTTCGTTCTGATCTGGGTCGCCCTGCTGATTCTGACAGTGGTCACAGTCGTCGTCTCGCGCATTCACCTCGGAGCCCTCAACATCTGGGTCGCGCTGCTGATCGCATCGTGCAAATCGAGCCTGGTCATCTTCATCTTCATGCACCTGAAACAGGAGTCTCACCTGTTCAAACTGGGACTGCTGACCCTGCTGGTGATTCTGGCTATCTTTGTCGGTCTGACTTTTACCGATATTCTTTATCGTTAGGAGAGATCTGTGAATCCGCTGAATAACCCGACCGCCCAGGTTGTTGACCAGACCCTGATCTATATCTTTGGTTTCTCTCTGCTTCTGCTGCTGGGAATCACCGTCGTCACCATCTACTTCGTCATCAAGTACCGACGTTCCAAGTACCCGGAACCGACCTCGGATGCCCACAGCAACTGGATCATCGAAACGATCTGGACGATTGTGCCGATCATCATCGTCCTAACCATGTTCTGGTACGGCTGGAGCAACTATATCGGGCTGACCTCGGTCCCGGACGACGCCCTGGAAATCAAAGCCACCGCACGTATGTGGTCCTGGCAGTTTGAGTACCCTAACGGCCGCCGGACCAACAAGATCTATGTGCCGGTCGGCAAGCCGGTCAAGATCAACCTGACCTCGGTCGACGTACTGCACAGCTTCTTTGCCCCGGCCTTCCGGATCAAGAAGGATACTGTTCCGGGGATGACAACCTATGTCTGGTTCACCGCCCCTGAAGCGGGCAGCTACGACGTGCAGTGTACTGAGTACTGCGGTGTCGGCCATGCCGACATGCTCACGACCATTGAGGCTCTTGATGAAGATGCTTACGCAAAATGGCTCAAGGGAGACGAAAAGAAGACGGCAGAACCAGCTGGCTTGATCGTCATCAATGAACAGGGCTGCACTGGCTGTCACAGTCTCGACGGCAGCGACAACATCGGCCCCAGCCTGTTTGAACTGGCTGGCGCCAGGCGCCAGATCGATAGAAACGGACAAACCATCGAGATCACCATTGATGAGACCTACCTGAAAAAAGCAGTCCGGGAGCCAGACGCTGAGATCGTCAACGGTTATGATGCGATGATGCCACCGTACGATGAAAGCATCATCAGTAACGAAGATTTGCAGGCACTGGTCGATTACCTGCTTGGCCAGACCGTGGTCAGTGAACCAGCCCTTGATGGCGTCCAACTGATCGAAGACAACGGCTGTTTCAGTTGCCACTCGAACGACGGCAGCGATAGTATAGGACCGAGCTTCCAGGGAATAGGAAGCCGTGATGTGACCATCGAGCGAGATGGCCAGAAGGTCATTATCAAGGTTGATGCCGACTATCTGCGCCGCGCGCTGATAACTCCCGAAGCCGATATGGTCAAGGACTATCCGCCGATGATGCCGGCGGCGGACTATTTAAGCCCTGAAGAGATCGATGCGATGATCAAATATCTGCTCAAGCAGTAGGAAGTCTATGCACAACGACAGCGCCATAAAATCATTGAGCCCGGTCCGCTTCTGGGCTCAGATTCTGCGCCAGCTTTTTCGCCTGGAGCTGTCGGCCATGGTTGCCATTTCAGCCTTGGCGGGCTTTTTGTTCGCTGGCGGCAACCTGCTCCGGGGAGGCGGCCTGATCTGCGCTGCCATAGGGCTTCTGGCCGCAGGCAGTTCTGCGTTGAATCAATGGCAGGAGCAGGATCTTGACCTGCGCATGGAGCGCACTAGCAGGCGTCCACTGCCCGAAGGGAGGCTGTCCGCAGAGGGGGCGCTGATTCTGGCGGCCCTCAGCCTGACCGGCGGGATTCTGCTGCTAACCCATTTTGGCAGCCTGCCGCTGCTACTGGGGCTGCTCTCCGCAATCTGGTACAACGCCATCTACACTCCACTGAAACGGATCACCGTCTTCGCCGCGCTCCCCGGCGCCGTCTGCGGGGCCCTGCCGCCACTGATCGGCTGGACGGCTGCAGGCCCGTCGGTCAGCCTGCCGATCCTGATTCTTTGTGCGACCCTGTTTATCTGGCAGGTGCCCCATACCTGGCTACTGCTCTGTCTCTACCGTGACGATCTGAAGCTCAGCGGCCTGCCGAACCTGTTCGAGAGGATATCCACCCACCGCCTGCTGATGATCAACAACTGCTGGCTTGGAGGGCTGATGCTCTGCTATCTGCTCTTCCCACTCTTCGGATTTATCTCCGGAGTCCTGTTCGTCATCCTTTTTCTCTCCGGCCAGCTGCTGCTGATCGCGCTGTTTTTACTGAGCCTGAGCTTCTGCGAGGTGCGCAGGGCCCGCTACCAGTTTCACCTGACCAATATCTCCATGGCCCTGCTGTTCAGCGTGCTAATCTTCGATAAGCTGTTTAAGTGATTGTCAGCCCGGCCATCATCCTCTAACATAAGTCCGTTAACTTTTGCCCCAAGACTCTGCAAGGAGAGATCATGGCTTACTTCGCACTTACAATTATCGGCCGGGACCGCCCCGGTATCGTTTCCCAGGTGACCGATATCCTCTATCAGCAGGGATTCAATATCGCCGATTCGAGCTGTTCCATCCTCTGTGGCCAGTTTTCGATGATCCTGATCATCTCGCACAGCGAAAAGACCAGCGCTGATGACTTTTCCGGGGCCTTTGCCCCGTTGGAAGAGAATAACCTGTCGGTGTTTATCCGCACTCTCAAACCGGGCGGTGAAATCAGACCGGAACTGCCGGGGGAACTGTGCATGATCTCCGTCTATGGCTCGGACAAACCGGGAATTGTCAACCAGGTTGCCAAAGTTCTCGGCGATCGTAACATCAACATTACCGATCTCAACACCAAACTGGTCGGCGGTCCAAGCAAACCGGTCTATGTCATGATGCTCGAAGCGCTGCTTCCGGAAGGAACCGAAGTGGAAGAAGTCGAAAGCTGGATGGCGCAGCTCAAACAGCAGCTGCAGGTCGATATCAACGTCCGCTCCCTGGCTGCAGTGGAGCTGTAAAGATCATGGCCGTCAAAGACGTTCTCGTTTATCCCGATCCACGCCTGAAGGTTGTCTGCACCGAGATAGAAACCTTCGATGACAGTGTTGCCGAACTGCTGAGCGATCTGGTCGATACTATGGTCGCTGCCGGCCACTCGGTCGGCGTCGCCGCACCGCAGATCGGCGACTCACGCCGCGCTGTAGTTGTTGATGTGTCGAAGAGCAAGCTGGGCAAGAAGCAGAAGAATCACGGTCTGATGCAGATGGTCAATCCGGCCATCATCGAACGCAACGGCAGCCAGATCGTCCGCGAAGGCTGCATGTCGGTTCCCGATTATACCGGCAACGTAACCAGGGCGGAAACCATCGTTGTCCAGTTCACTGATGAGAGCAAGCAGCAACGGGTCATTCACGCCGAAGGGTTTGAAGCGATCGCCATTCAGCATGAGCTTGATCACCTCGACGGCTACCTGTTCCTCGACCGGGTTTCCAGCCTTAAGACCGACCTGTTCCGGCGCAAGCACTGAAAGATTGCTGACCAACGTCAGTCGAGCCTGACCCCGAAACGTCTGACCCGGCTGGCGTTCAGCTTACTCTCTCGAGCGATCTGCTGCAGCGCTGCCGTTGCCTTGTCGGCTATGGACTTCTGCTGGTCGCTGGTTCCGGACAGGAGGTTGTATTTGAGACACAGATCGATGTACTGCGACAGCTTGGTCCCGCGCTGCGCTTTGAACAGGGCAACATAATCGGCGACCTCGGCTTCGGCAAGGAGCAGCTCCTCCTGCTCGACATCCTTCCCGCCTGCCAGAAGGATATCGCAGAGTTCCGCCAGGCTCTGCTGCGAACGGACCTTTTCAAGCGTTGCTTTGAACTTGCGGATCACTTCGCGGTCGCGTAGCTCTCCCGGTGCGTAATTGGCAAGATTGAAAAGCTCCACCTCCCGTTCGCGTTTGCGGATATAGGTATCGATGATCTTGCCCGCCAGGCTCGATTTATCGAGAAAACGCAGCAACCTTACCGCACCGTCCAGATTAACCGGGCTGATATGTCTGGCCTGGGTACTGAAACTCCCCGACAGGCTCTCGATAACCTCATGGGCGTTGTCATCGAACGACTCGTTGAACATCGCCCATGCGTCCTGAAAGGACAGATGGGTTTTCGACAACTGGTGCTGCTCATTCCAGAGTGTCGCTTCGCTGAGCAGTTCCTTTTCGACGACATGGCCATTTTCAACCAGATGGGCGATCTGCAGATCGAAATCCCCAACCGAATAGTTGTCATATTCACGCAGCAGAGCACTCCAGCGATGCTGCTGCGTGGTCTGCAGCTGATTCTCCTCCATATCGCTGAAGGCGCTGGTCCGACTTAGGACAAACTGGTAATCAGGAGCGTCCCCAGCCTGGCTGTAGTAACACCAGGTAAACAGAGTCAGGGTCTGCAGCCCTCGGACCAGGACCTGTTCATCAAAGGACTGCAGGTGAGCGGCCAGAATCCGCGCCAGTTTTTCAATCTTGTTAATGATTCGGATATTGCAGATATCCAGTTTAAGGATGTAGCCGCTCAACAGCTTGCCGATCTTGTCGCGATGCAGGGCAATCTCGACACATTCTTCGGTGCTCGGGATAAAACCGACTTCGGTATCGATGACCTTTTCACGCAGACGGTGGTAATCGGCAAGCGAATCATCGGTAAGGTTGCCATCATTGAGAATTAGGACGATCTTGCAGTGCTTCTGTTCCTTGAGCTGCAGCATCAGCCCAAGGATATCCTGAGCAGCGATTCCGCTCCCCTTGCGTTCAAAATCATCGATACAGATCAGGGTCTTTTCCAGCGCCAGAAAGGCAAGGGAATTAAGCATGAAAGGATTGTTGTCCAAGGCTCCACCTCCGGGAATAAAGGACAACGGTTTTTTGCCGAAAGATCTGAACAGGTCGTAGCTGTTGTTCTTGAAGCTGTCGACCGTCGGCAGGCTGCCGATGGCCCGTCGCTCGATCATGTTTTCAAAGATGGCAAATTTCAGTTCAGCCAGCGAATTGATCCCGAATAGCGAGACGTAGGAATACTTCTCCAGAGCAATGCGGTTCTGTTTTTTGGCGCTCTCCAGATAGCGGTTCCAGGCATAGGTCTTGCCGACGCCCCAGGCCCCCTTGATAGATAGGATTTCGGGAGCCTCGGTGGCAAGAAAGCGCCCGATCTGCTGTTTCAGGATGGCACTCGACATCGCACGCCCCCTTTCTCCGATCTGCTGCTATACCCCTCATCACCGCAGAACATATCAGTCCACCATCAATTCACTCATCTGTTGCCGGAACAGGCCGGCGCCACCGTTGGCCGGATGGCGGACCTTGGTCGAAGCAATGCCCAGCTGCCCGAGCTGCGCGAATGACTTTTCCCCGATGGCGACAACCTGACGGAACTTGCCGAGTTCAAGCATCTGCCTGAGCACCTGGTGACCGGCGGCAAGCTCTTCATCGCTGGGAGTTCTGTTGCTGAGCAGCCCTCTGGCAACATGATACGGATGCCAGGGAAAAGCATTCCAGAGGACAACCCGCCGGGGATCAATCCCCTTGTCGGCCAGGAACCCCCAGACTATCGTCGCTGTCGGCTCGGTAAACCCCTGGGGCCGGTGACAGGGATCGCTGGTTCTCCGGGGTTCATGATGGAAAACCATCTGGGCCTGAATCGATTTATGCACCAGGCCGCCGAGCAACAGGCGCTCCGAGGTCATCGGGATACCGCTGAAGTGGCCGCCCTGATAACCGATGGCTTCGGCACAGAGCAGGGTGTCGGCCCTGCCGATCCGCTCCTTGAGGTACCAGCCCAATTGTCGTCTGCGAACCTCAGGGCCGTTGGCGTCGAGATCATGGTGCGGATCGCTTTCCCCCCAGGGGTTGAAGACAGCGGCAGAACGATAGGCACTCAAGCCCGCAACAAAGTTCTCAGGCATGGATGATTTCCTGAATCAGAATAAATGGCTGGACAATCAGCACGCGAAACCCCTTATCCAGCTGTGTCTCCCAGGCATCCAGCTGTTCACGGCTCGGCTTGCTCAACTGAGCATCCTCTATCCAAGGACCGACCAGTTCTTTTTCGTCTCTGGCCACAGCAACGGCGACATCAATCAGGTCCAGTTCACCGGCAACGGTAATAATAGCGTCACGCTGCATATGAATACGCAGGTCTTTCCAACAGACATCCGCAAGGTCGGTCGCAAATTTTTCTCTTATCTCAGACATGTTCATTCCTTCAGTTCTCAGTGTCCAGCCGGTAAGCAGCAAGACAACAGTGCCCTTTCTAATGCAGACACTAATGGCCGGAGCATAACCAGACCATCCAACCGCGTCAAGCGGTGAACCGCTAAGCCTGTCGAGCTAAAAATCTTCACCGCCCAACAGAAACGGATCTTCTCTCCATGGACACAGCAGGAAAAATCTATCAGAAAGTAGCTTAAATACAATTATCGCAACAGAGAATCGCATAAAACAATAAATTTATGCTGAAAAATCAAGCAAATGGCAAACTCTGCGATATAATTTCAGTGAAGACGAGGAGGTTTTCTCGTGTGGCGTTCAAACCCTTTCCTTGGAGGTGTCATTATGTTACCCCTTTACAAGAAAATCCTTGTCGCGACAGATTTTTCGGAAAACTCCAACCTGGCATTCAAACACGCCGTCATGCTGGCCCGCCTGAACAATGCTGAAATCATCCTGCTGCATGTCATGCCTCCTATGGATGCCCACTTCAGACTTATGGTCGCCGGCCATCTCGGTAAAGACCTGATCGCAGACATGGAAAAATCTAAATTCAAAGATCAGCAGGAGCAATTGAAGAAAGAGCTGGATGATTTCGCCAAGACCGAGCTCGCAAAATTCCCGGAAGACATGAAGCGCCTGGGCAAAACCAGAGTGGCCTACGGAACACCGGACATCGAGATCCTTGACGCTGCGACTGAAGCAGGTGCCGATGTTATCGTCATGGGGACACACGGCCGTGGAATCATTGAGCACGCTTTTATCGGCAGCGTTGCCGAGAAAGTACTGCGCAAAGCAAAAGTTCCTGTTTTTGTCATACCACTGAAAGCCTGACAGCAGACCTTCGGGAAGGGAGTCATTCCCTTCCCGAAGGGTTATCCCCTCTCTGTACTCCCCAGCTGATTCCACAATGCGAAATTAAATCATTGTAATATTCTGCAGTTTCTCTTATCATCTAAATGTTAACGTTTTATAACGTTTGTTATGAAAATAGCCTGGGGGGAGTGCCATGATAAATGGCCAGTCGCACTGCATAGAGATTGGCAGCAAACAGATTGGTGAATACATTACGGATGCGTACCGCCTGAAACTCCACACCCAAAGCAGTGAGCTCTACTGCTATGCCTCAATCCAGGTCAATGATCTGGACAACAGCATCACTCCGACGGAGCTTGTCAAGGTTCTCCACAACCTCAAGATTACCGAAACTGTTGATCTGGAACAGATCGCCATCTTCTGTGCCGAGGCTGCGCAGGGTAACAACCCGCAGGATATCCTGATCGCTGCGGGACATCCTGCTCAACATGGCGAAGATGGCTGGTTTGAGCTGCTGGTCTCTACGGAAACCGAACAGCGGGAACTGGAAAAGGATGACAGGGGCCGGGTCATCGACTTCAAAGCGATTCACAGCTTCTCCAATGTCGGATCCGGTGAAGCGATAGGCCGTTATTATCCTCCGACAGCAGGAACAGATGGCCGGACCGTCACCGGAAAAACAATCCATTCCATCCATGGCTCCCCCAGCAAAGTCACCAGCGGCAACGGAACAACCCTCTCTGAGGATGAAACTGAGGTCCTTTCCGACCGGGAAGGACGGGTTATCTTTGAACATAACATGATCTCCGTTGTCGAAGAACTGGTCATCACCGGGGATGTCGACTTAAGCGTCGGTCACATCAGCTTCAACGGCTTTGTTCTGGTCACCGGGGACATCCTTGACGATTTCAAGATCAACGCCCAAAAAGGGCTAAAGGTTAAGGGTTCCATCGGCAAAAACCGCATCATTTCTGATGGTCCGGTAACAATCGGCTCAATGGCCGGCCGAGGAGAGGGGGAGATCCTCTGCAAGGGAAACCTGACTGCCCGCTATCTGAATCAGGTCAAGGTTGAGTGTTATGGCAATGTTATTGTTGAGCATGAACTGCGCAACTCGGTGATAAAATCGACAGGCGCCATCATTGTCAGCAAAGGACTGATCAGCGGCGGTGAATGTGTTGCTCTCGAAGGGATTGAAGCCAAAATGGGCGGTAACAGAAACGGGGTCAAAACCCACCTGACCTCAGGTGTCTATTTCCCGGAATCCGATTACCTGACTAAGCTGCGCCATAATCTTCAACGCATCAACGAACAACTGCAGAACATTGTCCGCACCATCAAGGATCTGAACAAAGCTCCGCTCAATGTCAAACAGAAATCCCTGCAAGAGGCGCTAGATCTACGGATCGGCATTTTGACCCAGAGGGCGACAAACCTCGAGGTTGAAAAAGAGGAGATTACAGTAGAACTGGCCGGGTTTGAGTTGGCCGCCCATCCAACAGAAAATGCCAAGGTCAACATCAAGCACTCTCTTCAGGAAGGGGTTATTATTCATCTGGGAGCCAGCAGCGAGGAGATCAAGCTGGAAAGAAACGGCCCGCTTTCCATCATTGAGGACAGCGTCTCCGGCGGATTGCGTTTTATGAGCTACACGCCGCTGAGTCTGACCGCCTCGGATCTGGAAGCAGACCTGCAGGGTGACAGCCAGTCTGTCTCTGGTTTTGACAATCCAAATTGGAGAATTTAGGCAGTCTTCAGGGACCAGATGAGATGACTCCACCCAAAAAAATTAATTCTTAATTATTATAACAAGTTAAACAGATTTGCCATTCAGCATAACCTGTGATAAAGCTAATAGAAGAATTCCTTAGCATTTTACTCTAACACATTGGTTTTTTAATGATGAATCGTTCATCACAGGTAGACGTCGGCCGCAAAACCATCGGTGATTACATCAACGACGCATACAGTCTGAAACTCGACATCATAGGCAGCGAACTGGAATGCTATGCCTCAATAGTGGTTCACGACCTGGATAACAGCATTTCACCTGCAGAACTGATCTCCATCCTCAAGAATCACCAGATCAGTGATACGATCAACCTGGAAAACATTGCCATCTTCTGTACCGAAGCGGCCCAGGGCGATAACCCTGAAAACATCCTGGTTGCGGCCGGAACGCCCCCGACCCATGGTCAGGATGGCTGGTTTGAACTGCTGGTTCAGACAGGCCCCCAGCATTGTGCTCTGGAAGAAGACGAGAAGGGGCGCATCATTGATTTCAAAAACGTTCAGAGCTTCTCCAATGTAACATTCCATCAAACGATCGGCGTTATCCATCCACCAACCCCGGGCAGCGACGGCAAGACGGTCAGCGGAAAAGCGATTCCTGCCGTTCATGGCAAGCCAAGCCCGGTCACCCCGGGAAACGGCGCCGAGCTGAATGAAGATGGTTCCCAGATCGTCGCGACCCGGGAAGGGCGCGTTATCCTCGAACGGACCTCGATCAATGTTGTCGAAGAGTTGCTGATCAGCAGCGACATCGACATGAGCATCGGCCACATCAGCTTTAACGGTTTCGTCTCTATCTCAGGCGATGTCCTCGACGACTTCAACGTTACGGCAAAAAAGGGGATCAATATCAACGGAGCCGTCGGCAAGTGCCAGATCTCCTCCGATGGACCGGTCAGCATTGGCACCATGGCCGGCAAGGGCACCGGCAAGGGCACCGGCAAGGTCACCTGCAAAGGCGGCTTCACAGCACGCTATCTTAACCAGGCCACCATTGAATGTCTCGGCGATGTCATCATCCTCCAGGAAGCGCGCAATTCCATCGTCAAGGCAACCGGCACGATAAACGCCAGCCAGGGGGTCATTACCGGTGGGGAGACAATTGCCCTGGAAGGGATCGAAGCCAAAGTCCTCGGCAATGTGACCGGAGTAAGAACCCACCTGACCTCAGGAGTCTACTTCCCCGAAACCGACCATCTCAACAACCTGAGAATCCGCCAGCGAAAAACCACGGAACAGCTGGAAAAAATCGACCATACCCTGAAAGAGATAACTCAAAAACCGGTCAGAACGAACCGCAAATCGCTGATTGAGGCGATCAACCTGCGCATCGAAGTTCTGACTCAGCGACTGGATAAACTCAAGACTGAAAAAAATGAGGTGGAACAGGAACTCGCCAGCTTCAAAGCCAGCGATCACTCGACCGCCAATCCCAAAATCAGCGCTCTGAAGATCATCCAGGAAGGAGTCGTCATCTCTCTTGGAGAAACAACCGAAGAGCTCAAGCACGAGGTGAACGGGCCGGTTTCCGTCATCGAAAATAACAAAGACCACGGGCTGCGCTTCATAACCTACAGCCCGCTCAACCATTCAGCATCAGAAGAAAACGAAGACGAAGACCTGAAAGCACAGATCGCCTCCTGATCCTCAGGACAGCTCACTTAAGAACCCGTTCTGCCGCAGCCGTGGAGGCCTTGACACAATCGTTCAGGCCGACACCATAATAGGCATTACCAGTCACCACCAGCCCAGGCCAACGACCGGTTTCCTCGACAAGCCGCTCCACCTGCCGGGCATGCCCCCTGACATACTGAGGGATCGCCTTGGCGTGACGGAAGATCCGGACAAAATCTGGCTCAGCAGCTATGCCCATAATCCGGTGCAGATCAAACTTCACTTTCCGTTCAACGCTCGCCTCATCATCCTCCAGCGCGTCAGGATTGGTGCCCCCCCCCCATCATGGAGCGCAACAGAACCTGACCATCCGGGGCGCGTTGAGGGAAAATACTCGAATCCCAAAGGGTCCCAAGAGTCGAACAGTTTTCCGTCCCCGGAATCAGATAGCCGAAGCCGTCAAGGGCATGACTGATCTTTTCCCGCTGATAGCCAAAACAAACCACATTCATCGGTGCGTAAGGAATCGCCTCCAGAATCTCGGCAGCTTTCGGGCTGAGCGACTGAAGCATCCTTGCGGTTGCATAAGCCGGGGTCGCAACGACCACCCTTTCGACGTCCAAGTGCCCGCCGTCCTCAAGCTGCAGGCAATAACCGCCACTGGCCTGACCAACCGAGACAACCGCCTTTCCGGTCATAATCTGACCTGAGACAGCGGCACCGAGCGTATCTGTCAGGTCCTGTATTCCTCCACCAAACGAGGTCAGAACGCCGCCTGGTCCGGCAGCGCTGGCGACAGCCTTGCCCGCCTTGCGTTCCTGCTTTTTCTGCCTGGCCAGACGCAGCATCGCCCTGAGCAAGCCGCCATAGTCACGTTCAAGCTCGTGAATTCTTGGAAAACAACTTTTCAGGCTCATGGTTTCCGGATCGCCGGCAAAAATTCCGGAAACCATCGGCGCGATCAGCTTTTCCAGCGCTTCAGGACCAAGCCGACGGCGGGCAAATTCGGCAAGTGTCTCATCCTCGGTGCCGCTATATCGCGGAACCAACAATTCAGCGGCCAGACGCAGCTTGCCCGGCCAGGAGATCAGTGGCGACTTGAGAAAGGCCGGACCATTTTCCGGGAGCCTGTGCAGTTGCCCGGCCGAGTAGATAAATCGTTTTCTGGCGTTGTCATCCGAAGGGAGCAGCTGCTGCTCGATACCAAGCTGGCGACAGAGCTCAAGCGTCATCGGCTTGTTGTCAAGAAATCCGTTCGGCCCCCATTCGCAGAGATATCCTTCTTCCTTTCTCGACCAGATTTTTCCTCCGAGCCTGTCGTCCTTCTCGAACAGCACGACAGAAACCGCCCTGTTGTTCCGGGCGGCCAGAGACTCTATGGCATAGGCACAGGCAAGTCCCGATATTCCTCCGCCGATAACTGCAATCCGTAACATGCTTTCTCCCCGTAGCTTCCTAGCAAAGCAGCTTCCTCTCCGGATAATCCTAACCGAAGACCAGGGCTTCTGTCAGAAAAACTTTGCCATGACCTTGCCGGCGAAAACATTCAGCGGATTGTTGCGCCTGCAGAATGGCAGCACCAGAGAGCGGCGGGGAGCCACTTTTTCCAGATGCTTGAGCAACAGGGGGTGACGCTGAATCCTGATCCCCTGACGGAAATTGTCGATGGCCTGACAACGGCCGCCTGAGATGTGATAGATCCGCCCTACATTCAGGTAAACCAGAGGATGATTGCGGTCCCTGTTCAATGCTTCTCCGGCCAGATCGAGGGCCTTTCTGGTCTCATTGTGTTCGCTGGCGATACAGTAGGCATAATAGGACAGTTCCAATGCGGACATTTCAACTTGAGGAATCTGTTCAAAGTGATGAAGGCCGAGCAGGGTGTCCCCCGCCTCAACTGCCCTGATTCCCTCTTCTACATTTCGGCTATACATAAAACCTCCTTAGCATTTTCAATTCCCCAGACCATTTTAATTAACGAGATGGATAATATTAGAAACAGGCAAGTAAATACAAGTCTATTCTATGTATCGGACTGTATACCCTGGCTTGACGATCCTCCAAAACGTACCTATAATTGGTTGGTTAGACCCGTTACCATCCGGGAACCCCGAATGGTAACCAGACATGAAAAACAGAAGAGAGGAAGAATGGCTAAAGACTACTACAACGTCCTTGGTGTCGAACGCTCTGCGGATGCGACAACCATCAAAAAAGCCTATCGCAAACTGGCTCAGAAATACCACCCAGACAAAAACCCTGGAGACAAGCAGGCTGAGGAAACCTTCAAGCAGATTACTGAAGCCTACGCTGTGCTCTCGGACCCGGACAAAAAACGCCAATATGATCAGTTCGGCGATAGCGGTTTTCATCAGCGCTACAGTCAGGAAGATATATTCCGCAACATCAATATCAACGACATCTTTGGAGGTTTTGGCGGAGAAGACCTGTTCAGCCAACTCTTCGGTGGCGCCCGTGGCAGGACGACCCACCGGCAACCGGCCAAGGGGCAGGACTACTCGATGCAGATCAACATTCCGTTGCGGCTGGCGATTCTTGGAGGTGAGCGCAGAATCGACTATCGCAACAACGACCGGGTCGAACAGATCAAGGTGCGTATTCCGGCAGGTGTTGAGCAAGGGAGTAAACTGAGGGTTCCCGGCAAAGGCGGAGCTCATCCGGGTGGTGGAAAACCAGGCGATCTCTATCTGCAGATCAATATCGATCCGGATCCGGTCTTTACCCGCGAAGGGAAAGACCTGTTCGTCAGAGTGGAAGTCCCCTTCAGTGGCATCTGCCTGGGCACCAGCGTCGAGGTACCGACACTCGACACGGCAAAACGGATCAAGGTTCCGGCAGGAATGCAACCGGGCCAGAAAATCCGCCTGCGCGGCTTCGGAGTTCAGGGTTCAGGCAAAAGTGACAGCGGGGATCTCTATGCGATCATCGAGGTTGCCGTTCCCCAGCAGCTGAATGCCGAACAGCAGCAACTGGTTGAACAACTGCGCGACAACGGACTCTGACGATAACCACTGCCCCCTGAAAACGGTTCTGACGCGGCAGGCTGGCGTCGGATTCGCCAACAGCAATAGCTTGCCTGACGGGTACAGGCAAGCTATACTACTGAAGCTATTGAACTTCTTCAGTCGAGGATGAGGCGTGAAGACCGGAAACCTTACGTTGGCGTTTTTGATCAATGCCCTGCTCGGCCTGCTGATCCTGATCTGCAGTGTCTCGGTCTCTTCCGCCTGTACCCGTTCCGCAACTACCGCTGAGCAAAACATCAGAGTTGACTGCTGTCATCTGACAATTCAACAGCCTCAGAGTGCAGAGCAGAACCAGAGTCTCTCCTGCCACCACAATAATCCAGAACAACTCAAGGCGGCCACACCTCAACTGCATGCCTCGTTCAATGGAATACTGTTCCTGTTGCAGGCACAGCGCCAGGAAAAGAACCTCCGTCAACTCCAGCTTCAACAGAATGCTTTTCATCCGGAGCCAATTCAGGTCTGTCTGCGTTCATCTGCGTCGCTCCCGGCACTTCACGCTCAGATTCAGTTAAAAAATACCATTCTCCGCCATTGATTCTGTCCGGTTTGATCCCCCCCCAAAAAACCAGAGATATCACTGTGACTATTCTTTTTGGAATCAAGACCGGGAGATAAAACTTGACTGCTTCTACAAAGCCATTTGCGGATCGAATCTGGGATTTATTCTGCTCACTGAAGCTGACCATCATTCTGCTTTTGCTACTGGCAGCGACTTCGATCATCGGCACAATTATTCAACAGAACGCCCCTGCAGCGGACTATATTCGCGAGTACGGGCAGTCCAACTACGAGCTTTTTGTCAGGCTTCAGCTTACCGACATGTACCACTCGGCCTGGTTCATGGGGATTCTCGGGCTCTTCTGCGTCAACCTGATCTGTTGCTCGATAAAAAACTTCCCCCGCGCTTGGAAGTTTGTCAGCAAACCGACCCTGATCGCCTCCGAGGGTCTGCTCAAAAACTCCGCCAACAAAGCCAGCTTTTCGAGCAGCAGGAACAGTGATCAACTGGCCAATGACCTTGCGATGGTCCTGAAGAAGGAATTTGCCGCTCCACGCAGCAACGATGCCGATGGTAAAATCCATCTCTTCGCCCAGAAGGGAATCTATTCAAGGTTCGGGGCCTACATGACCCACCTTTCAATCCTGATCGTTATTTTTGGTGCCATCATCGGTACACTCTGGGGTGAAAAGGGATATGTCAATATCATCGAAGGCACTCAGGTTGACCACTTCCAGAAACGTTCAGGAGAAGAACAGCCTCTCGGCTTTACCCTACGCTGCGAGGACTTCACCGTTGAATATTATCCGGACGGCCGTCGGCCAAAAGATTACTTCAGCGACCTGATCATCCTCGAGAACAATCAGCCCGTGGTTATCAATGGAAAGGAGAAGACCAGGATAGAGGTCAACAAGCCACTGACATATCGGGGTTACACCTTCTATCAGTCAAGTTACGGTCCTGCGGGGCACACAACTTTCAGATTCAGAATTACTGCAAACGGGACAAAGGAAACGCAGGAGATGGCGGTCCGAGCGGGGGAAAAGACCTCTCTGGGTAACGGCTATAACTTTGTCGTCACCAACTATGCCACCAACTACAGTAATTTCGGCCCAGCCGTCCAGATGCGGGTCATCACGCCAGACGGCGCACAGGGCAACCCCTTCATCGTGCTACAGAACTACCCTGACTTTGATGCCAAGCGTGGCGGTATTTTCAGCTTTGCTCTGCTCGACATGGACCAGCTCCAATACACAGGACTGCAAGTTGCCAAAGACCCCGGTGTCGAAATCGTCTGGGCCGGTTGTTTTCTGATGGTTTTCGGCTCCCTGACTGCTTTCTTCTTTTCTCACCGCAGAATCTGGATCTGCCTTGAAAAGGACGGCAGCAAAACCCGTATTCAGATGATCGGCAATGCTCACCGTAACCAGGCCGGTTTCAGCCTGAGCTTCAATGAACTGCAGCAGAAAATCGAAATGGCCATCAACCGGCCTGCCACGGACAAGGAGTGATTCATGGACAGCGGTACTTTCTTTAACATCACAACCATCGTCTACTTTGTGGCGATGCTGCTTTTCTTCGTCTACATTGCCAGCAAGAACGCGACGGTCGCCAGGGTTGCGACCCTGGCCGCGTTGATCGGTTTCATCCTGCAGACGGCGGCTCTTGGCCTACGCTGGTATGAATCCTATCAGATCCTCGGCGCGGATGGACGAGCCCCCCTGACCAACCTTTACGAGTCTGTGGTCTTTTTTGCCTGGTCTATCCTGCTGATCTATCTGCTCATCGACCTGAAATACAAACAACGAGCCATTGGCGCCTTTGTGCTGCCGATCGCTCTGCTCAGCATGCTCTGGGCCCAGCTCAGCCTGAACTCCGGAATCGATCCACTGGTCCCGGCCCTGCAGAGCAACTGGCTGACCTACCACGTCATCACCTGTTTCCTCGGCTATGCCGGATTCGCAGTCGCTTTTGGCGTATCAATCATGTATCTGCTCAGAATAGGTAGAGAGGAAAAATTACAGGGTGAGAAGACTGTCGGCGGGGTCATCGGCATGTTTCCTTCGGCCCGGGTGCTCGATGACCTCAACTACAAAGCGATCATGGTCGGTTTTCCTCTTTTGACCCTGGGCATCATTACCGGTGCGGCCTGGGCCAACTATGCCTGGGGCACTTACTGGAGCTGGGACCCGAAAGAGACCTGGAGCCTGATCGTCTGGTTCATCTACGCGGCCTTTCTGCACGCCCGCTTCACACGGGGCTGGGTCGGGCGTAAAGCTGCCTGGCTTTCGATCTTCGGCTTTGCCGCTACCCTGTTCTGCTACCTGGGCGTCAACCTGGTGCTCTCCGGCCTGCACTCCTACGGAAGCTCCTGATCCCTTCATCCCCTCAGCAAAAACGGCCCGTCTTGCGACGGGCCGTTTTTGCTGACAAAACCAACTTCAGTATCAACCATATTTCGGTTCTGCTTGTTCCATGCATATCAAGCCGGAATCCGGCTTTGCGATTGCGCGAATTCGAGGCGCGCAGCGACTCGTCTGAGCGAGTAGAGAATTGCAGCCCAAAAACTACGAAGAACATATGGAAGAATTTTCGTCAGGGATTTTCAGAAGCTTTCTTTTGGTTCCGTTTTCTTTGTCGCCACAAAGAAAATGAACCCGCTGGCGGGCCGGGACCCGCCGGTTCTGGTGTTGATGTTTGTTGATATTTTTAGAAGATCAACACCTCGGGGTCTCGGCCTCGTACGCCGAGTTCCTTTTTTAATATGTCGGAAGAGATCCTGCGCCTCTGCGTTGTATCCCACCAGCAGCTGACAACGCGCCCAACGATGGGCTTTGCCCATCTAACGGGCAGAACCGAAAAAACTCCGTGATGCGGAGTTTTGATGATAAGCATTTATCAGAGAGTTGAATCGGTTTCCACTTCGGATTTGGCGATCTGATGGACTCCAGTTGTCTCCATCACGCCGAGAACGGTCGCGGCCAGCTCATCGAAGACCTGACGCTTTGCCTTGGGAATGGCGGCAGCCATGGGGATCTTGGCCTTGATCGGATTGACAGGGCGACCACTGACGCGCAGTTCGAAATGCAGATGTGGTCCTGTGGAACGTCCGGTATTACCGGATTTGGCAATCTGCTGACCGCGTTTGACCTTCTGCCCCCGGTGAACCAGGCTGCGGCTCAAGTGAAGGTAACGGGTCACGTACTGTCCGCTGTGCTGGATCTCGATATACTTACCAGCATAGGGATGGTTGACCACCCGAGTCACGACACCATCTCCCGTAGCCAGAACCGGGGTTCCGATCGACATGCCGAAATCGACCCCGTTATGTGGCGAAATCCGTCCGGTGATCGGATGCTTACGACGTGGATTGAATGACGAAGTAATCCGGTAGTTGCCGCCAAACGGATAGCGTCTGAAGGCACTGGCGAGACTTTCCCCTTTGAGATCGTAATAGTTGCCGTCTTCAAAGAGAAAAGCAGTATAGATCTGATCCTGATTGAAAATTCTCACCCCTTCAATCAGGCTTTGCCCGGTAAACTGGCCATCGACAAACTGCTGCTTACGAACCACCTGAAAGCGATCACCAGCACGCATGTCACGAGCAAAATCGACCTTGCTGCGAAACAGGTCTGCAACGTTGGCCGTTTCCTGTTCGCTCAGCCCTGACTTCATCGCTGACAGATAAAAACTACCGTTAATTTCTCCTGAGATCAGCTGCTGATCCCAGATCCCCGGATTGACAATCTCATCGTATTCAAAGGTCTTGTCATCGACTTTACGATAAACGACCTGCTTGCCCGGATGGATGAACAACTCCATCGACACAAGTTCTCGGGTCGTTTCATCGAGGGTAAAGGTCAGGCGATTTCCCGGATGCAGAACATCGAGCGCGAGAAGCGATTCATCCGCGGCAAGAACCTGATGAAGAATCGGCTGGGCGACCGGAATGCTGTCAAAAATGGCACTGAGATTATCGCCGGACTGAATATCCCGGGTCACGATATTGTCTGGAGCAACCGGCTCTGGCGCAACCTCAACGACAGGAGGTTGAGCACTGACCTCGGCAACAGGAGAGGCCTCAGCAAGCAGGTGTTCAGGGGTCTCGTCCTGACGGACAACAAATACGACTGCGCTGACGATCACCAGACAGGCCACAATACCAACAAACAACAAGCGTCGATTACGCCGCTGTCTGCGTTTCTGGTCGGGAGATATCCATCTGGCGTTCATGAAACTGCGCTGCCCTTAACCGGTTAGAGAAAAACCCACAACTCTTTCTGAATGCTATAATTATGAGAATTTGTCAAGCTTGAATTAGGCCAATATAATTGTCTAAACAGGGCGAAAACAGCAGGAACGGCCGCAGATTCAAAACTTACAGCGACACCTTTTCTCTGACCAGGCTAGCCATAGCGTCCAGAAAATCTGCGTGATCGTTCAATGAAGGGGTACGGCAGAAATAGACTATCCCCTTTTCGGTTGCCAGGTCTCGATACTCAATGTCGATCTCTTCAAGGGTTTCGATATGATCGGAAACAAAGGACACCGGAACCATCAGCAACGAGCGGTGTCCAGCTGCCCCGATCTCCATGATCACCTCTTCGGTGCCCGGCTCCATCCATTTGACCGGACCGCTTCGACTCTGGTAGGCGATACTCCAGTCGTAGGAACCTACCAGCTGCATGACTTCGACGGCAGTCCTTTCGACCTGTTCCCGGTAGGGATCCCCCCGATCGATGAACTTCTGCGGCAGGGCATGGGCCGAAAAAAGAATCTGCACCTCGTCGCGCATCAGATCGTGAAAGGAATCCAGTCCCTCGCTAACCCGGTTGGCAAGAGCCCTGATATAACCGGGCCAGCTATACCATTCTTCAATCAGCTGGTACTCGAGTTCAGGGTAGACCCTGGCCACGGCCCGTTTGAAATCGTTGACGCTGCTTCCCGTCGTCGCCCCGGTATAATGTGGATACATCGACAGAACGATGGCGGTTTCCAGTCCGTCTCTTCTGATCTGGCGCAGCACATCTTCTGCGCGCGGCTGCCAGTAGCGCATGATCACATAGGGTCTGACCTGCGCCCCAAGGCGCTCAGCGATCCCATTCGCCTGCTTTTGAGTCCAGTCGAGCAGTGGTGACCGACCACCAATCATGCGGTAATTTTCAACGACTTTGCGCGATCGAAAATGCGAGATCAGGCGGGCAAACGGTTTCTGCAGCAGGCCACCGGCCGGCAGCTGAATCAGTTCCCGATCACAGAACAGGTTATAGAGAAATGGTTTGACCGACTCAAGAGAGTCAGGCCCCCCCATATTCAGCAGAATAAGCGCCGTTGGTCGTTGTTCAGGCATGGATTACCACCTACTGAAAACTTGCTTCGTTCCATCCGGGCTTCCCGGATGGACATTGCCTAGGATACAAAACAGGGGGAGACAGAATCTGCCCCCCCCCTTTTTAATTTTCTCTATTTCTGACTCAAACGGTGTACACAGTCAACCATAAAAACAGCATTTTCCGGTGGCACCGTGGGCAGGATTCCATGTCCCAGATTGAAGATAAAGCCGGGACGATCCCCATTCTCGTCGAGGATACGCCGAACCTCTTTTTCGATATAGGCATGCGGTGCAAACAACACCGTCGGATCCAGATTGCCCTGCACCGCAACATCATCTCCGAGCAGGGCCCGCGCCTGTCCAAGATTGACATGCCAGTCGAGGCCGATGACATCGCTTCCTGCCGCCTTTATCAACGGCAACATGGTTCCGCCGTTTTTGACAAAATAGATGATCGGAATCCCTGTGCGCTCCAGACCATTGATCAGCTCCTGGACATAGGGAAGAATATAGCGTTCGTAATCATGCGGGGCCAACAGGCCACCCCAAGTATCAAAGATCTGGATCGCCTGCGCCCCGGCTGCTATCTGCATATTCAGATAGCGCCTATCCATCTCGGTAACCTTCTTCATCAAGGCGTCATAGAGCTGAAAATCCGAGTACATCATCTGCTTGAGGCTGGCAAAATCCTTGCTTCCCTGCCCTTCAACCATATAACAGGCCAGAGTAAACGGGGCCCCACCAAAACCGATCAACGGAACACGCCCGTCCAGGGCAGCTCTTAACCGTGAAATGATGGCAGGTACATAAGGAACTGCAACAGCCATATCTTCAGGAACCAGCAGCGCGTCGACATCCGCAGCACAGCGTACAGGATGCTCAAACACTGGCCCGGGAACAAAGTCAAGCTTCAGCCCCATCGGTTCAACCGGTGTCAGGATATCTGAAAACAGGATGGCGGCATCCGCTCCGAGAATATCGATCGGCTGAATTGTGACCTCTGCTGCCCGCTGCGGATCCTTGCACAGGTCGAGGAAAGTGCCCTTCCCCTCCGCCCTGACAGCCCGGTACTCCGGCAGATAACGCCCGGCCTGACGCATCAACCAGACCGGAACCCGATCAACCGGCTGACACCAGCAGGCCTTAAGAAAATTGTAGCTCGCGGTCATAAAACCTCCCTCACATCGTGAATAGCATTCTATAGTCGATCATCAATCCTGGCAATTCTGCTGCACTTCCCGCTGCATTCGCTTACGAGTGCGTTGCGGAATATAACTGCAGAACGGCTCTTCCGCCAGATAATCTCCGTAAACGGCATCAGCCCTGGCCCGGCAGCCGCCACAAACATTGACAAACTCGCATTCACCGCACTTCCCCTTGTAACGGGAAACATCGCGCAGCTCGTTAAACACCTTCGAATTAAACCAGAGTTCCTTGAAAGGCACCTGCTTGACATTGCCGACCGACGAGTGAAAATAGGAGCAGGGCTTCAGATTCCCGAAACAGTCGATCAGACAGATGCTCTGTGCCGCTATGCAGCCCTTCCCGCCACCGGTTGAAAAGGTCAGACTGCGCCGTTTGAAATCGACCCCTTCTGCCTTGGCCATCTGTGGAACGATCCGATAGTAATGGGGTGCACAGGTGGGCCGCATCAGGATATCATCTTCATTTTTTTCCTGCTGATAGTGCCAGGTCAGGATCTCTTCATAATCCTCAGGAGAAATCAGCTCATCCATGATTTCTTCTCCGCGCCCGGTCGGCACGATCATGAACATGTACCAAGCTGTAGCGCCCAACCCCTTGGCCACCTTGAAGGTAGCTGCTATATCCCCCTGATTGCGCCGGGTGAACGACGAATTGACCAGAAAGGGAATGTCATTCCTTTTCAGCGTCTGCGCTGCGCGGATAACCCCCTCGTAGGCGCCGGGACTGTTGCGGAAATCATCGTGGACCTCTGCCGTTGAACCATCCAGCGAGAGAGAAACCATGCGGATCCCGGCGGCCTTCATCCTGGCACAGACAGCATCATTGACCAGGGTCCCGTTGGTTGCCATACACATGCGCAGACCCTGTGTCGTTCCGTATTCGGCAATCTCAAAGATATCGGGACGTAACAGGGGTTCTCCACCGGAGAGAACCATGACCGGCTTGCTCACCTCGCAGATGTCATCGATCAGCTTGAAGGCCTCTGCCGTAGTAAAGTCGCCCGCGGCCGCTGACATATCGGATGAACAGCGGCAGTGCACACAATTCAGATTGCAGCGTTGGGTCGATTCCCAGGCAATCCATTTTGGAATGAACTCTTCTTGTCTGGCACTCATAACGACTCCGAAGGAAGGAATATTAAGTTGAAGTTTAGAAGATACTACAGCTTAACCGACAACTCAACCGAAGCGGTCATCAATGCTGGAGCCCTGCCCCACCTGGAGAAAGCTTGTTCTTTATGGCACAGCGCATGGTAGAACTTTAATATCATTTAAGTTTCCAGCTTGACAAAACCTCACGTAATTTATAAAAATCTAATATATTTTGATGCGATTGCCGCGACATTCCAACCGACGACCAAAACTTACAATCGGCTCAACTCTCGGGCACTTCTGCGACAACCGCGTTTTTTTCAGAATCGTCCTGCCAAATAGCTGCTGCAACGAACTGCCACATTATCGAAGTTGCGGCAAAGAAGAGGGGATATGATCAAATTACTGAATGAAATCAGTGAATCGCCCGGAATTCTCGGAAGCTGTGTCTATTCGACGCTGCATGGCGTCATGGCCTCCAACCTGCCACTCAAACTGACCTTTGAAACTCAGAGAAAAGTCGGCGACATTCTCCATCAGATATTCAGCCTGAAAATGGTCACAGCGTTAAAGGTCGGCTCATTCGAAATCCAGTATGATGAATCTCTGCTGCTGGCCAGACAGCTTACCCCCCAAACAGCCATCTTCACCCTCTGTCAACCGAATGCCAATATGAGTATGATCAACATGGCCCTCAACATGCTCAGTGAAGATCTGGTGACAGAGATCGGCGCCTGGAGCGGACCCGAACTCAGCGAGGCACAGGAAACAACTCAGGCACCGGCTGCCCCCTCTGTTCCGTCACAGCTTAGCTATGCTGAAGTCATGAGCGGACCGTTGGCAGCCGAGATGAAACTGATCAAAGCAGCCCTGTCAAAACGGATCGGTCCATTCTCCGGAATTGTCCTGGAAGACGGGATCAATGAATGGTTGAGCCAGGGGAAATCCGAGCATGGGGATCTCACCGGCCTGGTTGCGATATTGGCCAAGGATATCGAAGATGAAGCACTGCGTCAGACCTTCGTCAGTGACCTGACCAATCTGTTCGGCCAGTGACAAGCGTTTCTTACTGACAGTTACAAAAAAAGCCGGGCATGCCCGGCTTTTTCAATGAAGATTAAACAGCTTCCCGTTCCGAGAGGGGGAACAACTCTTCAAACAGCTCACGAACAGTCGAAATCCGCTCAGCCTTCCAGGCATTGGTTCCGCAGAAGATCAGGCCACTCCGGGTATTCCCCTGGTGAGCACGATTCAGAGCGTGGACGATACAGAAACGTTCGCGATTCTCCCTGTAGGTACATTTCTTCAGACAGGCACAGGGGCAGAAAAGGTTCCTGTCGATGTCAAATTGACGAATATCTTCTACATTGCCGATCAGCGCCCGACCCGGCAGACCAGCCGGACTCATCAGCAGGCCGATATCTTCCTTTTTACTGGCAATATAGGCCTGTTTGTAAGCGTCATCGGCGTCACACTCTTCAGTCACGACGAAGCGGGTTCCCATCTGGACGGCATCTGCCCCGTTCGCCAGGGCATACTGAAGATCAGCATGATCCCAAACTCCCCCCGCTGCGATAACCGGGATATCCAGCTGCCAGTTTTCCTTGAAATAGGCCTTGACACCCCGAACCGTTGCATACTGATCGTAGTTACCGGTTCCGATGTTCTCCAGCTTTTCGCCCAGATGCCCCCCCGCCGTATCGGGATCTTCAACGACAACGGCATCAGGCAGTCGTTTGAAGTTCTTGTGCCATTTGCGGGCAATCAGTTCGGCAGCCTTAACGGAAGAGACAATCGGCACCA
The DNA here is from genome assembly GCA_963677215.1 of Geopsychrobacteraceae bacterium. Classification (GTDB taxonomy): domain Bacteria; phylum Desulfobacterota; class Desulfuromonadia; order Desulfuromonadales; family Geopsychrobacteraceae. The sequence goes on along the minus strand of OY781919.1, from coordinate 1,986,968 downwards.
GTGCCACTTCTGGATAATCTGCGGTCAGGGCGGGCAGATTCATCGGCAACCCTGCACCGCTGATGATCAGCTTGGCACCACCTTCACAGGACGCCCGGACCAGATCTTCATAATCGTTGACGGCAACCATGCAGTTGACGCCGATAACACCGTCCGGAGCAATTTCATAAGCCTTCTTAAGCTCATCTTTTAAAGCAACGCTGTCGGCTTTTAAAAAGTTTTTACCGGTGAAGCTCTCATGATCCAGGCCAAGACCTGCCGAAGCAACAATCCCGATACCACCGTTTAAAGCGACATGGCCCGCCAGACGATGGGCGGAGATACGCACCCCCATGCCGCCCTGAATGACCGGATAGGGAACCTGATAACGACCAATTTTCAAACCCTTAGACATATATACAGCTTACTCCATAAATAGTTTCGGGAATTCTAGCAGCACTGAGCCCGGCCGATTGTAATACTTATGTAAAAACCCTCTTGTCGGCTGACCAGTCCAGTGGTAATAAACGTGAGCATGAAGATTTTTCGCCGACTATTCCATCCGCTGCTCACCTTTATCGGGGTCCAGATTCTCTGGATACTGGTACTGGTTTTCTGGATCTACTGGTTCCTGGGACGCCACCGTCAGTTGCGTGAACTGGCCAGCCGCTACCAGACCCAGTGGCTGCCGAAATCGACCGACTGGCTGATCCTGACTGAAGGGATCCTGTTGCTGGTAGCCATCCTTATTGGCGTCTATGTCATCTTCATTTACTGGCGTCGGCAGGCAGCTCTGAACAAAGCCCAGGTTCACTTTATCAACCAGGTGACCCACGAGCTTAAATCACCTGTGGCGTCCCTGCAGTTGCACCTCGAAACCATCCAGATGCGGCAACCGGATCCGGCCCAGCTTAATCAGTTTATCGGTCTGATGGAAAACGACTGCAGAAGACTCGACGGCCTGATCAATAACCTTCTGACAGCCGGCCGGGTTGAACACAGAGGGGCCAGACTCAACCTGAAGACAGACAATCTGTCCCAGGTGGTCACGACCTACCTGGTCAAGGAACAGCGGTCCTTCCCGACAGACGGCTCAATCTCCTGGGAGATCGAAGAGAATATCTCCGCCCGATTTGAAAAGGATGCCCTCGAAATTGTTCTGCGCAATTTGCTGGAAAATGCCGTCCTTTATTCTGAAGGTTCTCCGGTCATCGATATCCTGCTGTACCGGGAAGGGCGCAATGCGCACCTGATCATCAAGGACCAGGGCTGCGGCATCCCCCAAAACCACCAGAAGAAGGTTTTCCGCATGTTTTATCGTGTGCGCGAGGGAGGGAAAACCATTCGGGGCAGCGGCCTCGGCCTGTTCATCGTGCGCAATCTCGTCCGCCTGCATGGCGGTAAAATATGGCTCGAAAGTCCGGGAAGTCATCAGGGGACAACCGTTCATATGACCTTCCCGCTGGTAGGCGAATCATGACCGACTCGACAACAAAGATCCCGATTCTCCTGGTAGAAGACGAGCCCAGCCTGGCTCAGGGGCTGATCTATAACCTCGAGGCCGAAGGCTATCAGGTCGATCATGTTGCCAGTGGCGAAGAGGCCCTGCGGGCCATTGCCAGCAAAACCTACCTGCTCATGGTCCTCGACCTGATGCTGCCGGGGATCAGCGGTCTTAAGGTCTGCAGAGACCTGCGTCAACAGAACAATCAGATTCCGATCCTGATGCTGACAGCCAGGTCGGCTGCTGAAGACAGGATTTCCGGCCTGAGCAGCGGTGCAGACGATTACCTGGTCAAACCGTTTAACCTCAAGGAATTTCTCCTCAGGGTGGCGGCTCTGCTGCGCAGAAGCAACTGGCCGCAGGACGCTGGACAACAAAAAGTCATCAATCTGGGTGAAAACAGGATCGATCTGGAAACCCGCCAGGCTGAAACGCTGAACGGCACGATCGAACTTACCGAACTAGAGGTTAAGGTCCTCAGGCTGTTTATTGAACGGGAAGGGGCAGTGCTCTCTCGCGGTGAACTCCTCGAGCAGGCCTGGGGGATGTCGCCAAAGGCTGAAACACGAACATTGGATAATTTCATCGTCCGCCTGCGTAAATACTTTGAAAAAGATCCATCAAAGCCGAAACTGTTCCGCACGGTACGCGGACTTGGCTATCGCTACATCAATGACAAAAAATGATGGGCTGCCTTACCGCAATCATCTCGTTGCTCCGTCAAATAGAGGTGCGCCTCATTACTCGTAACTACCGTCTGGCATTTGATCTATTTCCTAGCCGGCACAAAGTAGATTCTACTTTGTTGTCGGCTGAGCAAGACTGCCACCGATCCTCAGTTGATAGGTTCCGTCGTTTCTCTCTCTGGCGACCAGACCGAGCAACTCGGTAATAGCAGGGTCGGCACTCTTCTGAGGCCGTATCTCGACCCGCAGATTCAAACGGCTCTCGGCCATATCCTGTTTCAGCAACAGATTGCCGCCACCGGTCAAGGCATAATCCCCACCGTTGGCAACAAAGGTCGGCACCCGGAATGCTTCACCTCGTCCGGTCGCCTGCAAGACGATCGTTCCTAGCGTGATATCTTTGAACAGCCCGCCGAGTTGACCGTTTTCCAGGGTCAGATCTATCCTGCTGGTACTCTCATCCAGCAGTGGGACGACCGTTTCGATTTCCCCGCGGACCAGAGTGCCGGAAACATTCAGCCTGCTCCCTTTCTGCAGAGGCAGTGAAAACTTGAGGTTGGTCGCTGTCGCTGCAATGGCACCGTCACTTGCGACCTCGGCCCGAACTGATCCTCCCCAGAGGTGCATATCGATCTTTGCCGTCGGGTTGAGGACAAACAGCGAAAGCCAGGCCGGAGACACCTTCAGGCTGTCAATTTCAACAGCCAGCCAGTCCGCACTATTGGGACGCACAACCAGATCGTTACCGTAAATATTGAAAAAACCGATCCGCAGGGCACCTTGCTCGATACGGACCTGTCCTTCAGCCTCGATCAGACTGACCAGACGTCGCTCAATGATCGATGATGGGAAGGTGATCACCAACCCGATCAGCAATCCGATCAGAAACAACAGGATTGCTCCCGCCTTCAGCCGGAATCCCGGCCAGGCTGGAAAAAAATGTCCCGCGGTTCTCGGCTTTCTGCGCAACAATAAGGTTTTCATTGGTTTTTCCTGAATGAAGACACGGTCATGTTCAGATCGAGCAGGGCCTTGTCATCGAAACGCTGCTTGATCTGAAGCGATTTGACCTGAATCTGCCCCTGGCTAGTCTCCAGCCCTTTCAGCAGCCGCACCAGCTGGGCCAGAGGTATCCGCTCAAAACGGACGTCCACATTTTCAACCCGATAATCGCCCTGAACCTGAGCTGTCTGCGGCCTGATATTGACCAGATTGTCTCGACTGCCGATCCTTGAGGCCAGATCTTCGATCAGGGTCAGCGCGGAAAGCCGGCTCCCCTGCCCCTGACGACTTTCGAGACTGGCAAGCTGCTCCTTGAGGGCCAGGTACTCCAGCTGCATCTGCTTGACGTCCTCAATCTGCTTCAGCTTGACCTGGATACTTTTGTCGGCCCGCTCGATGGCATTCTGATAGGGGATATAGGCGCCATAGATCAGGAGCATGACGATCAGGATCACGCCACCACCGACGATAAAGAGCTTTTCCCGGTTCTCCAACTGCTCAAATCGACTGATCACTGGCCCCTCCCGTTCCCTGCATAGATAACAAGCAGCCTGAAGTTGACCTTATCTCCCTTGACCGACATCTTTGCGTCCGCGACCCGAACCTCGGCAAAGAGAGGCGATCCCGCCAGCGTCTCCGTCAACAGGTTGACCTGCTCAAAAGAGTCCGCACTTCCCGAAATCCGGGTTTCCGTCGGATTGTAGGAGAATTCCTGGAGCTCAACGGACAGCCCCTGAGGCAGATCAGAAATCCCCTTGAGGACCTGCAGAACTCGCATCTGTGCCCCACCAACCAGTGCGCTCTGTTCTTCAAGATCACGTAACGCCGTCTGCATCTGAAGCGGGACATCAACAATGACCCGCGAGCCTGGGAAGGTCTGCCGGTAAATACTCTCTATCTCCTTCTCCAGGACATCAACCTGGCTGCTCTTGGCCTGATAGCTGGTTACGCCGGTCAGTGCCAGCATCACGATGGCAACAAGGATCAGGCCGCAAGTGAAGATCAGCGGAGAACGATATTTCTGCCACTCTCCGCTCAGAGCGAATTCTCCCGAACGGAAGTTGAAACTGGAACCCTCTTTGCCGAGTGCCGCAGCTCTCAAGGCGATTGCGGCAGCCGGGGCAAAAGCAGACGGAATCTCTTCACCGGCCAGGCTCAGCCCCAGCTCCTGGACCTCAAGCTCCTGTTCCGTCAGCAGACGCATCAGCTCATCATGAGCCGCCTCACCACAAAGATAGACAGGCGGCAGGGTTTTCTCGCCGGCATTTTTCAGCAGGGCTCTGATTTCCCGTTCGATAACCACCGCCTTGTCCTCGTTGAGCAGATTCGCCCCGCCAGGGATCAGACGATAATCGATCAGCCCCCCCTCTTTGACCAGAGAAACTGTTGTTTCATCTTCACCGGACAGAATCAGAACCGCTTCACTCAGCTCCTGGGCCAGTCCGGCCACGTAACCGAACGGCGACAGGTCGACGACATGAAGCGGAACCTCAACCTGAGCGCAGATATCAAGGATAGCTGTCAGGGCTTCACGCGGAACCGCCGCGGCCTTGACCAGGGCCGACCCGTCCTCCGGCGTGTCGATGAGATAGGAGGACATGGCACAGTCTTCGGTAGAGACCGGGATCTGGGCATTGAGGGCAAGGGGGAGCGCCGCGGCGATCTTGCGCCCCCCCTTGAAAGGAAATTCAAGATTACGGACAAATGCCCTGCGTGCAGAAATGACCGTCGCCAGCCGATCGCCGGCGTGCAGAGGGCTGAACTCCTCACGCAACTCGCGCAGTTGTTCTTCCAGGGTCTCCTGATGACTCTCCTGGTAGTGCACTCCGACAAGCTCATCCTTGTCGTATTCGAGCACAACCAGCAGCGTTCTGCGGGCACCGATGTCCAGACCGATATAACGCTTGTTCATCTGTTTCTAGTCCACCTTGAAATAGAGTTGGGAATTACTCCCCTTATAAATCTCTGCAGTAACCCGTCTACGACCGTCATTGACCAGCCCCTCCGAGGTGATTCGGTAATAGGAGCTCACAGCCCCCAGCAGCTTCTGGTTGGCCAGGCTCTTCATAACCGAGTAAGCATCAGTCGACAGAACCCCTTCGATATCCGTAATCGTCCTGATCGGAGTCGACTGACGATAGCTGACGATCGACTCGACGGTCTGACTGTCAATCGCCTGATCCAGAGCCATCAGCACCTCCTCGGTCGCCGTATTGATATTGATCCGGACATCCCCATTGACGCTGACATGGGGGGCAACCTTTCTGATCACCTCCGGGGTAAAACCCTTGACCAGTGCCAGTTCATCAAGGGTTTCAAAACTTCCGTTCTTGCAGGAGTAGCCGTTCGTCAGGCCCTGATAGTAATCGCTCTCAGCTCCGGCCACCGGCAGATTAAGCCCGTCCGTCTTGATCAGCTGGTAGTTATCCTCACCAGTGTCGAGCCAGTCGATAACAGCGGCAGTCAGTTCTGCCGGATCGCCAAGCTGGCCGAGATCGAGAGCGACCAGCAGGCGATAAAATCGATCGACCATGATCGTCTGCGGGTTGTTGCCGTTGACCAGTGCGTTCAAAGCCAGACGACCGTCAAGATCCTCGATACTGACACTGACACTCCCCTCGCCAACGGGATAGCCTATAACCCCTTGCGCCCACTGCTCGTCACGGCTGTCGTAGGCGTTCTGATCATCCATGATCAGCATGCGCCCCGCTGCTACCCCCCCCTTGGCCAGATAATAGCCACGGGTGCTGTCGCGAAAGGTCTCCGTCAGTCGCATATCGACCAGCGTTGAAAAGGCCAGTTCCATCAGCAAGGAACTGAGCAGCGCAACAATCAGTAGAACGAGCAGCAGTATCATGCCCTTTTCGTTGGCCCCCGGCAGCTTCATGATCCCTCACTCAAGGCAGACGAAAAGTTGTCAGAAACGGCACATCCTCACCGCGACTGTCTCTGACATGAAGTTCTATGCGGACCCGCTCAGGGAGCCCGGCGGACGCGGAGTCCCAACTTTTCTGCCAGGCTCCATTCGCGTAAAAACTGGCACTCATGCTCAGGATCCCCGGTGCCAGGCGCAACGCCTGCGGCTGACTGTCAACACGGTTGCGGCTCAACAACGGCTGTTCGGTCCGCAACAGCACCAGTTCGTCCTCGCTTTCAGCTTCCGGATCTTCGTCAAGAAGATAGGCGATCGTCGCAAACCCGGTCCCTTCAATACTCAAGGGAGAAACGGCTGTCGTGCTGAAGTCCAGATAAAACCTGTCCTCCTCGTTAATCCCCCCCTTGAAATGACTGTCACCGACCCCCGACTTGTAGTAGGCACCGTGAATCTCCCGCCCGAGACGATCGAAAATAACCCGGGCCCGATGATAACTTTCACTGTCAGAGTCGAGACGTTCCTTGGCCCTGCTGACCGAAGAGAAGATCCCGTAGAGCGAAGACATGACAATCGCCAAAATCGTAATAACCAGCAGAACTTCGATCAGGGTAAAGCCCCGCTGTGCAGCCCCGCTCTGTCTAGAAAATAAACGAATCAAGTGTCACGGCCTCATCTGCATCACCCCAATCGACAGAGACGGTCACCATGGTCACCGACGGCAGCGGGGTATCGCTGTACTGAACCCGCCAGCGATAGTTTTCAAACGGCTCATCAAAGCTGCCCTGATCGGCATCCCCGACCTCGGCGCTTTCAACCTCGGCCATCTTCGACTGTGCCAGCAGTGTCGCCTGGGTCATCCGCTGCAGACGGTCATGCACACTGATCGAACGATTGGCCAGGGCGAGCATGGAAACCAGAGCGATGCTGATGATCGCCAGGGCGATCATCACTTCCAGCAGGGTAAACCCGCGCTCATCCCCTTTTCTGTAGACTTCATCCATGCTCAAGACCTGCGTTTACACTGCAACCATCAAAAGGAACGATAGCCTTCGTAAATTTCTGACGAACCGGTCAACGAGTTGATTCTCATCGTCAGTTCCTCCCCACCCTCACTGGTCAGATGGATGATCGTCTCTTCCAGCCAGCCACTCGGGTGAACCCGGACCGTCACCTCTCCACTGGAGAAGGAGCCGCGTCCGGCTACCTTGACATCGGTAAAACGGATGCCCTCCCGCAAGCGGGCTTCACGTCCCAGGTCCTCGGCATCATAGAGCTGACCGCTGGCGTCGAGCTCCTGAGATCGGTAAGTCCCGTCATCGAGATTATAGATCAGGCGCTGTTCAAGACCGTTTAAAGCGGCTTCATTGAACAGATACTTGACTACGCCGGCCAGACGCCGGGCTGACGCCTGCAGATCGCCGCGATTCCGATCAAGAACCAGGCTAACGCTGGCGACAGCAAACAGGCTGATCAACAACACGACGATCGCCAGCTCAATCAGGGTAAACCCCGCGGATTTACTGGAGCTCCCAGCTGTTGATATCCGCATTGCTACCTTCACCACCGGGCTCACCGTCCGCGCCGTAAGAGATCAGATCAAAGTCCTTGTCATGCAGTCCGGGAGACAGATAAACGTATTCGTTGTTCCAGGCGTCAACCGGCACCTTCTTCAGGTAGCCGCCATCCGGATACTTGGTCGGAATGCGACCGGTATCGGGTTTGGAGACCAACGCCATAAGCCCCTGTTCCGTCGTGGGGAAATAACCGTTATCCAATTTGAACATCCCCAGGGTTTCCTCGATTTTCTTGATATCGACCTGGGTCTTGGTGATCCTCGCTTCGTCAGGACGATTCAACAGCCGCGGCACGACTACCGCCGCCAGGACACCGAGGATAACCACGACAACCATAATTTCAATCAGGGTGAAACCACGCTGATTACGAGACAACTTCATCATTTCCAACTCCTTGAGTTCTTCAACAATACTCCGGCTAAAACCCAGGCTTCTAGAAACCCTGGCTGGCTTCGAAGATCGGCAACAGGATTGCCAACACAACAAAACCGACAACAACACCCATAATCAGAATCATCAGGGGTTCAAGCAACGACAGCAGGCCACTGATACTCATATCGGTCTGATGTTCGTAGGTTTCCGCGACCCGCATCAGCATCGATTCCAGCTCGCCGCTTTTCTCACCGGCTGCGGCAATCTGCGCCAGCATCGGCGGGAAAACCGCCGCCTGCTTGAGTGCCCTGGCCATCGACCCGCCTTCCTGTACCTGCTTGCGGACATCGCTGATCGCATCCTTGAGAATACGATTCTTCAACAGTTCGCCGCTGATATCAAGGGCCCTGAGCAGAGGAACCCCGCTCTGCAGAAGAGTCGCCAGGGTGCGGGAGAACCAGGCGGTGACGAAAAGCAGGTGGAGCTTGCCGTAGAGCGGCATCTTAAGCAAGATACGATCGGTCTTGATCAGCCCCTTCTCGCTCTTGCGATAACGCAGCAGGGCATACACCGCAGCAATCAGAATAAGCACCAGTAACCACCACCAGCCGGCCAACAGATGGGTAAAGCCCATCAGCAGCCTGGTCGGCAACGGCAAGGCCATCTCCATTTCGGTGAGCATCGTGGTGATCTTCGGCACGACAAAGGCAAACAGAAAGGCCAGTACGCCAATCCCGACAAAGGTCATCAGCACCGGATAGGCCAGGGCAGCCTTGACCTTGGACCTGATCTTGGCCTGATCATCGAGAAAATCGGCCAGGCGATGCAGAACCTGATCCAGGGTCCCGCTGTTTTCCCCGACCTGAACCATATTGATGAAGACATCGGGAAAAATGCGCTTGTGCTCCTCCAGGGATCGGTGCAGAGCCTCCCCCTGCATGACCTCTTCACGCACGGAGGACAGGGTTTTGTTGAGAAGCGGTTGTTCGCTCTGCTCCGCGACCGTCTGCAGCACTTCGTCAAGCGGCAGACCGGCACTCAGCAAGGTCGCCATCTGCCGGGTCACTGCAGAGAGCTCCATGGTTGAAACCCGGCGGTTAAAAGAGAAACTGCGCCCCTGGATTTTCTCTTCTGACGCCGTTTCATAAAGCTCCGTCGGAAAAATCTGCTGTTCACGAAGCTTGAGCATGACACTCCTGCGCCCGCTGCCGTCGATCCGCCCGGAAACCTTCTTCCCCTTGCTGTTGAGGCCTATATACTCATAAAGAGCCATCTAGACCTCCTCCTGCGTAACCCGCAACACCTCTTCCAGTGAGGTCTGACCCTTGAGAGCTTTGACCAGTCCGGCAACCCGCAGTGGCTGCATCCCCCTGCGTATGGCTTCATTGCGGATCGACGCCGCATCCATATTTTTCAGCAGCAGCTCACGGATCTTGTCATCGACCGGGAGCAGTTCATAAATCCCCGTCCGCCCCCAATAGCCGATATTCATGCATTGATCACAGCCCCGGCCACGATAGAAAACCGGATTGAGGGGCAACTTGATGGCACCAAGCTGCTTGAGCAACTCTTCTGGAGGATGGTACTCCTCACGGCAGTGCGGGCAAATCTGCCGCACCAGACGCTGGGCCATGATCCCGACGACACTTGACGCCGCCAGGAAGGGTTCGACGCCCATCTCGACGAGACGCGTCAAGGCCCCGGCCGCATCGTTGGTGTGCAGGGTGGAGAAGACCATATGGCCGGTCAGGGCCGACTGAATGACGATCTCCGCGGTCTCCTGATCACGAATCTCACCGACCATGATGACATCCGGATCCTGGCGCAGAATCGAGCGCAGACCGCTGGCAAAGGTCAGGTTGATCCTCGAATTGACCTGAATCTGGCCGACCCCGGGAAGCTGATATTCAATCGGGTCTTCGATGGTGATCAGGTTCTTTTCATGCTGGTTGAGGCGTGTCAGCGAAGAGTAGAGGGTCGTCGTCTTGCCTGAGCCGGTCGGCCCGGTGACGAGGAAGACACCGTGCGCCTTGTTGATCATCCCCTCGACCTGCTTGAGCATGGTCTTTTCCATGCCGATATCCTCAAGGGTCAGGACATTGGAGGACTTGCCGAGCAAACGCAGGACCACCCGCTCGCCAAAAGCGGTCGGCAGCGTCGACACCCGGATATCGAGATCACTCCCCGCAACCCGAACCCTGAAACGGCCATCCTGAGGCAGACGCTTCTCGGCGATATTCAGCTGCGACATGATCTTGATCCGCGAAACGATCCCGGCATGCGCCTTGACCGGCGGCTGAAGGACATCGTAAAGAATGCCGTCGATCCGGTAACGGATCTGCAGCACGGTTTCAAAGGGTTCAATGTGGATGTCGCTGGCCCGCTCTTTATAGCCTTGCGTGATCAGGCTATTGACAAAGCGGATGATCGGGGCTTCGTCCGAGGTATCGAGCAGGTCTTCCGGCTCGAGGTTCTGAGCCAGTCCGGAGCCCCCCTGCCCTTCAATCTCACCGATGACCTCACGCGTCTCACCGGCACGTTTTTCGTAACTGCGGTTGGTTGCCTTGAGAATTTCGGTTGCGGTCGCCAGGCAAGGCTCGATGATCTCTCCGGTCAAGGCCCCAAGATCGTTGATCAGGTTGGAATTGAGCGGATCGGTCATGGCGACCAGCAGCCGACCTTCGTGACGTTTGATCGGATAGAAATTGTTTTCCTTGGCAAAACCGATGGGAACCAGATTGAGAAGATCGTCAATCCCCTCCTGGTCCTGCAGAATCTGAAGATAGGTGATCCCCTGCTGGATCGACAGCGCCATACGCAGCGTTTCTTCTTCGACGACCTGCTTTTTCAGCAGAATGTTGCCCAGGTTCTGGCCAGTCTGCTGCTGTTCGGCCAGAGCCTCATCGATCTGCTCCCCGGAGACCTTAAAATCGTCGCGTAACAGCTCGCCCAGTAAGCGCCATTTCTTCATGCCGGCTCCGCTACCGTGCCAGAGTTATCTATCAACCAGGATTCCATCATCATTCACCGGCCTGGGAGTCGACCTGAAAAACCGAACTGTCAACCTGCCCGTCTTCGAACTTGAACTCTAGAGGCAGCAGTGCCTTTTGCTCATCACTCAGAAATTCATCCGCTTTTCGCTTGTTGCGGTCTGTCACCATGGCCAGGTCTTCAGGACTGTTGATGATGGTCGGGGTGATGAAGACCAACAGGTTTTTCTTATCTGCCCCTGTCGATTTGGTCTTGAACAACCAACCCAGCACCGGTATATCACCGAGCAGGGGAACTTTGGTCTCGTTATTGGTGATGGTATTGCTGATCAAACCGCCTAGCACGATGGTCTTGCGGCTTTCGGCCAGAACGGTATTACGGATCAGACGCTTGGTCAGGTCAGGACCATATTCATTTGAACTGGTCGTACCGACGACTCCGGTGACCTCCTGATAGATATTGAGACGGACTAGGTTGTTTTCGATGACTTGGGGAGTAAAACGCAGGGTCAGAGCCGCATCCTGACGTTCGACCGAGGTGGTAACATTTTCCGAATCGGTATTGGTCACAGTCTGGGTTACAATCGGGACGTTTTCACCGACGATGATCTCGGCCTCTTCGTTATCGGAGGTCAACAGGCGCGGGGCGGAAAGAACATTGACGTTATCATCGGTCTTTGACAGGTTGATAATCGCTGACAGGGCCGGAACCGTCACTGACTCCCCATTGATCGTCGTTGTAATGGTGTTGAAAATCCCGCCGGCCAAAATGCCGCTGATGGCCTGGGACAGCACACTCAGGTTACCGGAGCTATCCGTCGTAGCGAAAGAACTGATGTTGGTTCCGGAATTCTGATTGCTGCTCAGATATGCGTAACCATCACCTGTATCAACCGCCCCCTGCAGAGAGGCTCCAAGCTCTTTGCTGGCCTCCATCGACAGTTCAAGGATCAGCGCCTCGACATAAACCTGCTTGCGCTTGATGTCGAGCTTGCGAATGATATCCTGCAGGACAATATAATCCTTCGGTGGAGCATTGATGATCAGGGCATTGGTCGGCTTATCGGCGGTGATGGCAACAGAAGCGCCTGAAATGGCCTGGGTGTTGGTGGCTCCCTTGGTAGCGTCCGATTTGGCCTGGGCCTTGATCCCGGTAACAATCTCGTTCAGCGTTGCTGCCAGGGTTTCAGCATCGGCGTTTTCCAGGGAATAGACATGAATACCGGCCTGTTCTCCTCCAGCCTCCTGATCGAGTACCGCGAGTAACGACTTGATCTGCTCAAGCTCTTCCTTGCCCGCACGGACAATCAGCGAATTAGTTCTCGTATAGGCGATAATCTTGCTGCCACTGTCCTGAGAGGTTGTCACTACCTTGGTCTGTCTGGCCTTACTGGCGGCCTGATCCTGCAGAACCTCAAGGCAGATCTTGGCAATTTCGTCTGCATCCCCGTGTTTCAAAGGAAGAACCGTCAGATCCCCGGAGGAGTCAGGCTGATCGAGCTGCTGAACAATCTTGAGCATGCGCTCGATTGTCGCGGCTGTTTCGCTGAGGATCAGGGTGTTGGTCGGCGGATAGGCAATGATATTACCGGTCGGCGGCATCAAGGGCGCCAGAATGGATGTGGCAATGGTTTCGGCATCGAGATAATCGAGGCGAACCAAACGAGTGATAAACTGCTCCGAATCACCACGGCCAACAGTATAGACAGGCAGATTCTCCTGTTTGGCATTCTTGGTCTGAACGATCTTGTTGACCCGGCCGGATGGAACAACCGTATACCCCTTGACATTGAGTACGGTCAGAAACAGCTTGTAGGTCTCATCCATGGTCATGGTCTCAGGTGAAATGATCGTCACCTTACCCTTGACCGTATCATCATAGAGGAAGTTTTTCCCGGTCAATTCACTGATGGTCTTGATCAATTCTGTCAGTTCGACATCCCGGAAATCGAGGGAGATCTGTCCGGCGGAAACCTCCGGCTCCGCAGCGCTGAGATAAACAGGGGCAAAAAGGCCGTAACCCAGGACACCAAGAAGGCACAGAAGCGCACTGATTTTCTTTATTCGAATCACTTGAAAAGCCTCCTAATCAAGTTCATAGGCAAAGCTCATAGCCTGCCCCCGTCTTTCAACAGCCAGGTCGATCTGCCGCGCTTCACGCAGCTGCTGAAAAATCTGCAGGGCCTTTTCCGGACTATCCAGAGAGATCCCGTTGACACTCATAACGACATCGCCGCGCCTCAAGCCGAGCTTGTTCAGAATTGAATTCCGCCGCAGCGAACGAATCAGGAAACCGTCTGTCTTGCCGTCAACGACACGGGGCTGCATCTGGGCCAGGCGCAATTCCTGGCTGAAGTTCGCCCGGGTCTTTTCAACTTCCGCCTGCGACACCAGCCAATGGGTGTCATCAACCTGGCGGATACCACTGTCGGCATCAGCCACACCTGGAGCTGCAGCCCCGGCCTTCGGTGCCGCTTTCGCCACACTTTCTTCATCAACTGTCAGGGTAATCATGCGCTTGTCGCGCAGCCGGATCTGTACCTGATTGCGGGCAACGCTTTCCAGCACACTGCCATCATCAAGGGAATCGCCAATTCTATATGTTTCAAGCTCGCCATTGACCTGAAGCAGCGCAAGGGAATTCTCTTCGTCGGCCACCACAGTTCCAAGCAGAACGATATTTGCAGGTTTGATAGCCACAGATTCGCCTGCGCTGACGGTACTCGGCAGCATCTCCGGATTATAGGTCAGATCAGTTTGGCCGGCCGGGTCAAAGATATTGCGCTGCAGAATGAGGTTCAGATCCTCAACACGGGAAAGACTCTGTGAGGTCGGAGTGACGTTTGGCGCCGCATGATGGGCAGGGGTGGTCGGGGTCACGCCGACCTCGATCAGAGCTCCGGCAAGCATCCCGCAGCACAAGCCGACCAGAGTCACCAGCAGCAGGTTCAACCCCTTATAATATTTCTGGTAGTAAATTAACATTTAAGCCCACACTGCTCTTTTCAGCAAAAATTCATTAAATATCACTGGGAAGCCACATGATAGTTATTAAATAGTAGCAGATCAAGCAAACTCTGTTAACAATACGAGCAATTTCTTGCATTTACAGCCGAAAAATAGCTCCAGAATCGGGCCCGAGCCCTCCGCCCTCAACTTCCCGGTCGGCGCAATTCATAGAGCAGCCCGGCGTACTTAACCAGGGCACCATCCGCTGTTATCCTACTGATCAACAGGCCGTCGGCCGAACTCTCCTGCTCATGCAACAGGACTCCGTTAAGGCGCAGGATGCTCTTTCGTGCATCAGGACTGTAATAATGCATCGAAACCTGAAGCCCGGGACGTATCCTGAGCAATTCAGCATAGGAATGAATTTTCTGGGCCACGGGCAGAGGCTCCGGAATATCTGAGACGGTCTCAGCCGCAGCCTGACGACTGGCCGGCCGGGGAACCGGCGCAGGCTCGCTGGGAGGGGCAATCTGCGGGGCAGCAGCGGCGGCCGGCACAAAAGGAGCCAGTTCTTCCTTATCGACAGCGGGGAGATTCGCCCTGACAATCCGGCTTCGCAGCTCGTCGGGCTGATTCTCAGCAACCTCTACCTGCGGCTCATTTCCGGAAATAAAAACCCCGAGCACAGTCAGAACACAGAGGACAATGACCAGCAACGAAAGCCACCACCATGAACTCACCCTGCGCCGGGACCTGCGCTTGCCGGAAAAGCTGAAAACCTTTCTTTTCCTCACCTCCTTCTGTTGCTGGCGGCGCCCCTGTTCCGACTTGTTCAAAGCATCTAGGATAAACGACATCATTCCCCCACAAGGAAACTTAAACGTGGCCCGGGAGCCTTCCCGGCCGTATTGAGATGAATTATCGTCTCCGGCCCCAGTATCCCGTCCGGCACCAACCCTGCGGTCACCTGAAAACGCTTCAATGCGCTTAACAGCAGTCCGTCAAGACGTACGGCATGATCATCTCCAGCATACAGCCCCAGCCGCACCATGGCGTCTTCCAACCAGACGATATTGACATTGGAGCCACCGGGCATAAGCAACTCCCGGGAAATCAACGGAGAGCTCCAAACCAGAAAGCTCTCGCCAAACCAGCGCGGCTCCAGAGCCCTGACATCGACGACCAGCTCACCATCAGCGGACAATAATCTGGCCCGTTGCCCGTCAAGACCTGCCAACACCGCATAAAACGGTTCGCCGCTGTCCCGATACATAACCAGGATGGCCGGCCGATCGAGCTTTCTCAACCCTGACAGAGTAGCCTTTTTGGCATAACATTCCAAATGATTTTGCCTTGCGAAACGGCACGGAGCCTCCTGACGGAAATCATAGTTTTGCCCCCACAGAGCGAAGAGAGCGGCATAGGCCTGAGCTTCTGTAGTAGCAAAGGCGAATCCTTCCGGCCAGTTTTGCAGCCACTGGGGCTCCACTGCAGCATCAATAGCACGAGAGGACGAGGCCACAACCGAAGGGAAACTGTCTCTTTCCGTAGCCAGAGACTGATTCTTCTCCAACCGGAAAGAAACAACTGTCCACACCAGAAGCAGCATCAAAAGGCACAGCATGGCCCAGGCCGGCTTGAAAGACCACCGTTTCCCTGGGCTCAGCTTCACACCGCGAAAAACCTCGTCAGCGGCCTGACGGACGAGTCCGGCATCGACCTCCCCCCTTCCGACAGCCGCTGCCGCCAACAGGGCCCGGTCGCAGACCAGGTTGACCAACCTGGGTATACCGCCGGACCGGAAGGAAATCTGGTCTAACGCCCGGGAAGTAAAAATCAGCCGCTCACAGCCGGCAACCCGCAACCTGTGTGTAACATAGGCGGAAATGTCTTCCGGTTTGAGAGGCGATAGGTGAAAACGGCCGGCAACCCGCTGATCGAAGGCCGGCAGCGACCGGCAACGATCGGCAAGCTCCGGCTGCCCGAGCAGAACGACAGCCAGACGAGTCTGCAGCCTGTCAGCAAGAGCCGTCAACAAACGCAATTGCTCGAAAGCAGCATCAACGAGCCCCTGCGCCTCATCGATCAGCAACAGCAGTTGTCGCCCCTGCCGGGACAGACCAGCAAAATAGTCTTTGATCAGTGCAAAGCGGCGCGAACCGGAGTCCCCAGATCCGGCAGCAAGGCCCAACTCATCGCAGATCGTCTCCAGCAGTTCATCAGCCGTGACTCGCGGATTGAGGATCAGTGCCGTTTCCGTTCCTTCCGGCAACTGCCTCAATAGCTGACGCCAGAGTGTTGTCTTCCCTGCGCCGACCTCTCCGGTAAACAGAAAGAGCCCCCCCGTCTCGTGTTTCAGTGCCGCCATCAGGAAAAGCAAAGCGTTCTCATACTCAACGCTCAGATAGATAAAGGAGGGATCCGGCGCAATGGAAAATGGACTTTCTCTGAACCCAAAATATTGCTGATACATCGCGCGCGTCCTGTGGAGAAAAAATCAATCGCCCGGCAAGCTGCAAAAATGATGGGGGAACAGATTAAATAATAATCGAAACTGCCAAAAGTGCAAAAATCCGGGAGAGATGGTGGCCTGCCGGAATACACAAAAAGCAAAGCGCGCGACAACCTGTGGGACGGGCAGCAGCCATGATAGCCATCGACTTTTGGGCTGAATCGTATTAACAATCATCAGCAGACACACGACTGGCTAAATAAGTCGACTATTGCAATAATTCATCAGACAAAAGGCGGATAACATGCCATTCAAAATCACCGATTTCAGTATCCATCCACTGACCGACAACCAGTTTGTCAAACCGGTCAGGCTGAGCTACAACCAGAACGGACAGATGCGGTCCTGGGAAGCAGTTCAGGCCCACGACAGCGTCGCCGTACTGCTTTTCCACCGGCAGCGCCAGGCCTTTCTGCTGGTCAAGCAGTTCAGACCACCGGTCTACATGAACGACCCTCAGCACTGCTGCACCTACGAGCTGTGCGCCGGTATCGTAGACAAGGATAAATCGCTGGAAGAAATTGCCCGCGAAGAGATTGATGAGGAATGTGGTTTTGATGTTCCTCTCGACAGGATCCACAAGATCAGCTCTTTTTTCACCAACGTCGGTGTCGGCGGCAATCGCCAACATCTCTATTATTCAGAGATCGACGACAGTGACAGGGTGCATGAGGGGGGAGGCGTTCAGACTGAAGAGATCCTGCTGGAATACCTGCCGTTGAACCAGGCGAAAAATTTCATCTTTGACGAAAGTCTGGCCAAAACGCCAGGGCTGATGTTTGCTTTCTACTGGTTCTTTGAGAATTTTGGCCAGGATGGAGAAAAATTACCCTAGTTGCCATCCGGAAACTCCGGAGGGTAACGCCTATGTTTTCAGATTGGAAACGAGCAATTTTTTCAATGGCAAGGAAATCAAGAGATGGTGCGGAGGCGTAATACTTAAACGCCGCACAAGCAAACCCGCAGATTGGCGCCGCCACAGTGGGAAAGGGCCGTTTCCGGATGAAAACTACCCTAAGGAGAGACGCTCGGCGTACGGTCACAAATCGCCGCAGTGGCGATCGGCAACACCTCTTCAAGCGGCATCAGGGTCCGCGTTTTGGCGACAAAACCGTTGACGTGAACAAAACGCACCTGCTCGTGGCCTGCAACCAGGCGAAAATCGACCTGGAGGTTATTGCCCAGACGCAGCAGTTCCCAACCGGAACCACGATTTGAAGGGAAGATGCTCATCACGACGGCCGGATCATTCAGCTGGTTCAGGTAGAGCTCCATCGACAGCTTCGGTTCCTCTGCGATCCTGCTGACGACCGCCTTGTATTCACCGAGGGAGACAATTTCCGCCTGAGCCTCAAGATCTTCAAGCCGGCGCGCTTTTTTCGCCATCATGGTCAGCAGGTCCTGACCGAACTCACGCATCAGCTGATAAAGGGCGTCGGTAGGGCGCAATACGCTGACGTCAGAGAAACGGGAAAGGATGAAGCCATCGATCGGCGAAGACGCCGCAAACAAAACATCGATATCAACCCCGAGAGCCTCCGCGACATGATGGGGGCCACGCACGTCCATCTGGCTCAAATGCGAGTACCAGCCGAAAACCTTCTGAGCCTTGTCATGAAAACCGAGGTGCTGCATGAGCAGGTGAAAAGCGCAAGGCAGTGACCTGTCCTGATGATGATCGAAGTTATGCCGGACCGGATCATGGTCCATGCCGACATCGATGAGATAGGTACCCTCATCGACAAGGTCCTCAACCGTCGCTTCCCGCCGTAAAACTTCAGCCTGATCCAAAATGGCAAGCAGCACACTGACCGCCATAAAGTCATCTTTATGGGCGTTTCCCGGGTGGGTAACTATCCTGTACATAGATTAAACCTGTAAAACACGCAGCACTGTATAAAAAACTAATCATCAACCGGCAGAGAGACACCGCAGCTGCCATCACAATGCGGCTGATTCTGCGATTTCCCACAGCTGCACAGATAGACCCGTTCGCGCTTTTTAAGCTCAAAACGGATCGGCCTGTGCCCCCCTTCCTGATGATGACCATCACAGAACGGCAGGCTCTCCGACTTACCACAGGTGCAGCGGAAATAAACGCCTGGCTCAAGAGTGATCGCAATCGGCATCCCAGCCTCATAATTGGGTTTCGTCACCTGTCTATCCCTTCACATCAGTTACAGATTTTCTTCAGCAGCCAGACCAGGTTGTCGGCCAGGCAGTCGAGCGTTCCCATCCCCTCGGCGTCATCGGCAACGTCGCCCGGACCTTTGCCAAAACCGAGATTCCAGTAGGTTGAACCGGGAATGATCATCTCGTTGATCAAAAAGAAATTCTGCAGTGTTTCCAGAGTATGCATGGCACCACCACGACGCAACGCGGTCACGGCCACGCCGACTTTCCGCCGGAACAGGCTACCGTTGCCACGGGCGACGACTCCGGCCCGGTCAATAAAAGCTTTCATCTCGGCCGTCACATCGGTGAAGTAGGTCGGCGAACCGAGGATGATGGCATCGGCCTCACACATCTTCTCAATCAGCTGATTGATGATATCCCCCTCGATGACACAACGTTTATCCTTACGTTGCCTGCAGACCATACAAGCCGTACAGCCGCGCAGGGGCTGGCCGGCCAGCTGGATCATTTCGATCTCTATATGCTCTGCATCCAGTCGCTCAAAAATTCTGCGGATCATCAACGCAGTATTACCGTCTTTGCGAGGGCTACCGTTAATCGCCAGTACTTTCATAAACACCTCTCCTGATTTTTTTCAGGCGGCTAAGATAACATGGGCAGCTCGCTAAATCGATGCTAGAATACCCGCGGAGGTCATATCATGGTAACAGAGCGTAACAACATCGTCCTGATCGGCATGCCGGGCGCCGGCAAAAGCACTGTCGGGGTTATTCTGGCCAAAAGAGCCGGACTGCAATTCTTCGATACCGACCTGATGATCCAGGGGCGCGAAAGAATGCGCCTGCAACAGGTCATCAACAGCAAAGGTCTCGACTACTTCCGTTATGTCGAGGAGCAGGTTATTACCAACCTTGCGCTTGAATACAGTGTTATCGCCACGGGTGGCTCCGCGGTTTATTATCCGAAAGGGATGGACAACCTCAGGCAGAACGGGCCTGTGATCTATCTCCAGGTCTCGCTTGCGGAGCTGGAAAAACGGATCGCCGACATGGGGCAACGCGGCCTCGTCATGGGCAAGGGGCAGAACTTCGCCGACCTTTTTGCTGAACGGACACCCCTTTATAAAAAACAGGCTGATGTCACTGTTCAGTGCGACGGAAAAACAGCGGAAGAAGTTGCCGCAGAGATCGAGTTACAGATCAGCGAAATCTATCCGGGGCTGATCAGCCCGACTGGATATAACGGGTCAGTTGCTCGATAATAAACTCCTTGTCTTCAATCGCCGCCTTGACCAGATCACCGATCGAAACCAGACCGACCAGTTCTCCCTGATCAAGAACCGGGAGATGGCGACAGCGTTTTTCGGTCATCAGCGCCATCCCTTCGTCAACGGACATTTCCGGATCAACGAAATAGACGCTTTCGGTCATAATCTTTTCCAGTGGGGTGTTCAACGAGGAAATCCCCTTCAGAATGACCTTGCGGGCATAGTCACGTTCGGTGAAGATCCCTGCCACCCGCCCGGTATCATTGGTGACAACCAGGGCCCCGACATTCCTTTCCGCCATCAGCTGCAGAGCGGCAAAAACCGTCTCGCCCCTGCTGATGGTCAGCACATCCTGTCCCTTCAATTGAAGAATATCTTTCATTGACGCCATAATCTCCTCCCCTGCGGAACGCTATCATCTCCGGCTGTTTTTCCTCCCGCATACATTTTACCAAGTAATTTGGTAAAATTTCTGTACAGGCTGCTGTGGAGGTCGTTATGAAACCAAACCTGAATCAGCTCCAAGAGATTTTCCTCAAAGGTAAAACCGCTGCAGAAAACGGCGAGTGCCATTCCGCCCAGATCTATTTCAGCCAGATCGCCGCCCACAGTAACGATCCGGAGATCCAGAGCTGCCAGGCCTATTGCCTGGCCAAAACGGAAGGGCGCGTTCAGACCGCCATCAAACTGTGCCACAACTCACTGCAGAAACAACCTGCCAATTCGCTGCACCACCTGATGCTCGGGCGGATACTGCTCCTAGCAGGGCAACGTGAAAAAGCAATCACCACCTTCCGCCAGGGGTTACGGCAAAGCCCCAACCCGACGATCATGAACGAGCTGAAAAGCCTCGGGCTGCGCAAACCGGCCGTCATCAAAAGCCTCGACAGGGCTCACCCGCTGAACAAAACGCTGGGCAAATTATTCACTGCCATCGGCCTGCGCTGAACGGGCCCGATTGCTGTTCAGTGCCGCCAGGTCCTGCCACAGGGCATCTGCCACAGGGCCGACGATTTCACCGTAGCGTCTGACAGCCCGGATATCGATCTCTGTCACCGACGGATAGTTCTGAATCTGAAGCGGAACGAGACTCCCCTCTTTCAGTTCCTGCTCGATCAGGTGTTCCTGCAGGCGCCCCCAGCCCATTCCCGCTACAATCAGTGACTTCTTGGTGACATGGTCGCTGACCTGCCAATGGCGGCCGTCCTCTATGACTCCGCCTCTTTGATCGTGCTGTTTCAACCCCGAGTCCTTGACGACAATCTGAACATAATTCTTCACCAGATCGACGTTCAGCTCTTTCCCCTGAGGGAAAAAGCCGGGGGTCGCCACGACCATCAGCCTGGTCTTGGTCAAAGAGATCGTCTCAAGTTGTGGAATATCCTGATACCAGGGGCTGATCGCCAGATCGACCTTTCCTGATTGCAACTTATCAAGCGCTCCCCAGATATTCTCAATTTCCAGATTGAATTCCGTCTGTGGATACTTATCTTCACTGCTCTTGAGAATCTGCAGGACAAGCGACATCGGACAGGCCGCCTCAATCGCCAGGTGCAGTTCAGCCTCATGGCCGACAGACAGATAATGAGCGAGGGTCTTGAACTCATCGACCTCAGCAATAATCGCCCTGGCTTTTTTGCACAGAAGTTCCCCCTCCGGCGTCAATCTAGCCCGGTAGGAGCTGCGGTCAAGCAGATCCAGGTCCAGTTCTGCCTCTAGATTTTTCAAAGCCACACTGACTGTCGGCTGAGTTCTGTTAATCGATTCAGCAGCAGCGAGAACGCTGCCGGTATCGGCAATGCGGGTCAGAATCAATAATTGATCCAAGGTCATAGAGCCCTCACAATAGAAAAACCATAGAATCTATAGCAAAAATATATTACAGATCTCAATCCACAACAAGACCACCCCCGGTGCCAACTCCAAAACGTATGATGATGGCAATCATGACTGAATCCTGCCGCAGGAAATTCACTCAGCCTCCCGAAAGCGCTTGTTCTTGCTTTATTCAGGCCTGTATCTATGATTTAATTTGCTCAATATCCCAAGGAGAATGCTATGACTCAGCGCTTTATCATGACCGCTTTTGGAAAGGACCGCCCCGGCATCGCCGCCGACGTCACACGCCTGCTCTACGAAAATGACTGCAATCTGGATGACACGACAATGTCGATTCTGGCTGATGAGTTTACCCTCAGCCTGCTATTTTCCAGCAATGCAGACGACATCCAGGAGCGCCTGATCAGAGATTGCCGGCGTCTGGAGGTTGAAAAAGGAATTTCGGCTTTCGTCCGGCCACTGACGGAAAATCAGGAAAGCGCAAACGCCACCTACAAGACCTGTGTCCTGAATATCGACGGCCTTGACCAAGCCGGCATCGTTTTCAAAACCAGCCAGTTTCTAGCCGATCGCAGCCTGAGCATTATTCAGCTCGATTCCAATTGCAGTGCATCGCCAGAGAGTGGCGCTCCAATCTACAGCATGACAATTCATGTTCAGGTTCCGGAATCTCTCCCCTTTGACCGCCTTGAAGAAGAGTTGTCGGAACTTGCCGATGAACTGCACGTAGACGTGGTCCTCACCCGCTAGCAGGTACTGACGAAAAGAGCCTCCCCCGTTCAGGGGAGGCTCTTTTTTTCTTCAATGCAGCAGTGACTGTCTTGCTTTTTCTCGCCCTTCAATATCGACGATCCCTAATGGAACTTGTCCGGAATAGTAGACATCACTGACAAAAAAATATTCCGGCTTCCTCTGTTGCAAAACCTCTGTTTTTCGATAATCTCCCAGACAGGTAAAGCGTCTGGTTTTTCCTGTTTCTCTGGTCCACTTCAGTTTCATTGTAGCCTCCTCACAGTTGAAGTTCATCTGTCTGTTGCGACACCGGATCGAGAGGATGCTGCTAAACTGCACACTGACCACATCATCTGCCTTATGTACAGGTGATACTCAACAACTATAACATTTTTTCACTCCTGAAAGCAGACTCCGGGAAGCGCTTTAACATTAATTTTTTAACCTTCTAAAAATATTAGAATGAGTGAATTTTCGACAAAAGACTGGTAATCTATAGAAATTAATTTTTTCACACGGGGCAAAGCATGGCCAAAATAGACAAACTTTTTCAGATTCTGAAACAACAGGGCGGCTCTGACTTACACCTTTCCCCAGACAACCCGCCAATGATCAGGGCCAGCGGTTCACTGAAACCGGCTATTAACCAGACCCTTTCGCACGAGCAGCAAAAAGCCCTGCTCTACGAAATCATGAGCGAAGCGCAGCGGACAGAATTCGAAGAGCGCCATGATCTCGACTTCGCCTATGAAGTCAAGGAACTCGAATCCCGCTTCCGTGCCAACATATTCATGGGGCGACTCGGCATCAGCGCCGTCTTTCGCATCATCCCATCGACCATCCTGACCGTCGAACAGCTCGGACTGCCCAAGGCGGTTCTCGATCTGACTGAATACAAGAAAGGGCTGGTTCTGGTCACGGGCCCGACCGGCAGCGGCAAATCAACAACCCTGGCGGCCATGGTTGATCACATCAACCGGACCCGCAATGAACATATCCTGACGGTTGAAGATCCGATTGAATTTGTTCACCGGACCCAGCAGAGCCTGATCAATCAGCGCGAGGTCGGCGTTCATACCCAGAGTTTTGCATCGGCCTTAAAAGCGGCCCTGCGTGAAGATCCGGACATCATCCTGGTTGGCGAGATGCGCGATCTGGAAACCATAGAACTCGCTGTCACAGCAGCCGAAACCGGCCATCTGGTCTTTGGTACTCTGCATACCAGCAGCGCGGCAAAGACAGTTGACCGTCTGGTCAATGTCTTTCCGACGACCCAGCAGGAACAGATTCGGACCATGCTTGCCGAGTCGCTGCGCGGTGTCGTTGCCCAGCAATTGCTGCGCACCCTCGATGGCAAGCGCTGTGCCGCCCTGGAAATTCTCAAGGTCAACGCTGCATCAGCCAATCTGATCCGCGAGGGAAAAACCTTCCAACTTCCGTCGGTCATCCAGACAGGACGCAAAGAGGGGATGCAGTTGATGGATCAGGCCTTGCAACAACTGGTTGACGAACAGCGCGTCAGCCGTGAAGAAGCCTGTCGTTTTGCTGTCAATAAAGCGCAGTTTGCTGCGCCAAACGGCCAGTAGGGAATCTGTATGGACGATACTCAGAAAATTGATGTTGCAACCCGCTCGGCAAAAATCACCATGCTGACCGGCAAACAGCTCTATGGTGATATTTTTCTTCAACTGCACAGTGAACACCTGAGCGGCCCGGAAAGGGTCGGCGAAGTCCTGAACGGCAACGAAAGCTTTCTTGCAATCAGGACGGCCGACGGAATAGAACTGATCAACCTGATGCTGGTTGTTTCAGTCTGTGTCGCCGCCGAAGACGAATTTGACTCGCTCTCAACCCTGGGCTGCAGGCATGAGATCCGCCTTCAGACCCTGCTTGATGATGAAATTTCCGCCGTCATTCACGTCAACCTGCCAACGGAACGCAATCGGGTAAAGGACTTCCTCAACCAGAGCGACAGGTTTCTCCCCTTTCTGACCGAAAACAAGGTCTGCTACATCGCCCGCGATAAAATCATGCACGTCTACGACTGACAAGACCACTCATGAAAATATTATTCCTCCATGGTCTTGAGTCCGGCCCCCATGGCATCAAATATCAGGCATTGAAACGAGTTTTCGGCTCAATAGCTGCGCCCGACTGCCGGGACATTGTGGACGAGGATGAGCGCCTGGAGATTATCCTGGCGACACTGAAAAACGAGCCTCAGCCGCATCTCGTGGTTGGATCGAGCATGGGCGGGTTGATGGCTCTGCTGCTTCAACAGAAAGCCCCCCCAGCTGGTTGCCGGCATGGTCCTCTGTGCGCCGGCACTTAACCGGCCTGCGGCAGCGCGACTGACTCTTGACCGTCTCCCCCCGACCCGGGTCATCCATGGGATGCAGGACGACGTCGTGCCTCATGAGGTCAGCCTCCCCTTCGGCGAACGCCTGATCACCGTTAACGACGGACACCGCCTGAAGAACAACATGAAAACAATCCTCACCGTGGTCTTTGATCTCCAACTACAGCTGGAAAAGTTGGGCTGAGCATAAAAAAAAGGTCCCCGGAATGACTCCGGAGACCTTTTTCTTGTTCAGCCAGAACTCGCTTATCAGACCATATCGTCCGGCAGCAGCAGTTCAGCGTCAGTTGCAGCAATAACATCTTCCAGCTTGACACCTGGCTTGATCTCTTTGAGCAGAAGTCCGTTTTCAGTGACTTCCATGACGCCCATATCGGTGATGATCATGTCGACAACACCAACACCAGTCAACGGCAGGGTGCACTCTTTCATGATCTTGTGGCTACCTTTTGCAGTGTGCTGCATGGCAACGATAACCTTTTTAGCACCGGCAACCAGGTCCATTGCACCGCCCATACCTGGAACCATTTTTCCCGGAACCATGTGGCTGGCGATATTCCCCTTGGCGTCAACCTGCAAAGCGCCAAGGATAGTGATGTCGATGTGACCACCACGGATAATGGCGAAAGAGGTCGCACTGTCGAAAAAGCTGGCGCCCGGCAGAATATCAACGTGAGAACCACCTGCGTTGATAACATCGCTGTCCTCGGTGCCTTCTTTGCTCGAAGGGCCCATTCCCAGAATGCCGTTCTCGGCATGCAGGGTAATGTGGATACCTTCAGGAACAAAGTTGGAGACCAGGGTCGGCAGACCGATGCCCAGGTTGACGACATCGCCGTCCTTGAGCTCCTGAGCGGCACGCTTGGCAATAAGGTCCTTATCACTCAACTCAGCCATGAATACTCTCCTTCAACTGCTCAGCATCACCCTGATATGCTTCTTCGGTCTGAATGATCGCATCGACAAAAACACCCGGGGTCATGATCATATCCGGGCCCAGCTCACCAACTTCAACGATCAGGTCGGCTTCGACGATGACGTAATCAGCGGCCATCGCCATAACGATACTGAAGTTCTTAGTCGTACCACGGTAGTAGACATTACCCATGCGATCAACAACGGACCCTCTGATGAGGGCAACATCCGCGTGCAGAGGCAGTTCCAGGATGTAATCCTTGCCGTCGATGGTCAGCTTCTGCTTACCCTCTTCGACCAGGGTACCTGCACCGGTCGGAGTCAGGAATCCACCGATACCGGAACCGCCACAACGGATACGCTCAGCAAGGGTTCCCTGAGGAACCAGCTCAACGTCAAGTTCATCAGAATTCATCTGACGACCGGTTTCCGGATTGGTACCGATATGTGAAGCGTAGAGCTTCTTGACCAGTTTCTTGGCAATCAGCTTGCTGGCTCCCTTACCCGGCATGGCGGTATCGGTAACAATCAGTGTCAGATCGCCGATTCCTTGCTCGACCATGGCATCAAGAATGGTTTCCGGGCTTTTAACGCCCAGAAAACCATTACTCATGATGGTCTGCCCACTTTTAATGTGGGACATAGCCTCTTTGAGGCTGACTTCCTTGTTCATAAATTCAACCCTCTAAAAAATGGAGTTAACGACAAAAAAGACCTTAGACGCGCTCAACACACATGGCGATACCCATACCACCGCCGATGCACAGAGTTGCCAGACCTTTTTTCGCGTCGCGTTTTTCCATTTCAAAGAGCAGAGTGGTCAGAACACGGGCACCTGAAGAACCGATTGGGTGACCGATAGCGATAGCACCACCGTTAACGTTGGTGATCTCAGGGTTCAGTTCCAGTTCCTTCATAACCGACAGAGCCTGGGAAGCGAAAGCTTCGTTAGCTTCGATCAGGTCGAGATCAGCAACGGTCCAACCAGCTTTTTTCAGAGCTTCGCGGGTCGACTCAACAGGACCGATACCCATGATGGATGGATCACAGCCGTATACGGAGAAGGAAACGATCTTGGCCATTGGCTTCAGGCCTTTTTCTTTAACAGCCTTGCCGCTGGCAACGATGATGGCAGCAGCACCGTCGTTAACACCGGAAGCGTTACCTGCGGTAACAACGCCGTCTTTTTTGAAAGCAGGACGCAGTTTAGCAAGTTTCTCCGGAGTGGAACCGAATTTTACGAATTCGTCGGTATCAAAGACGATCGGGTCGCCTTTACGCTGTGGGATGGTAACTGGAACGATCTCATCCTTGAAACGACCGGAAGTGATAGCGGCTTCAGCACGGTTCTGGCTTTGAGCAGAGAACGCGTCGAGTTCTTCACGGGTCAGGCTGTATTTCTCAGCCAGGTTCTCAGCGGTAATACCCATGTGGTAGTTATTGAAAGCATCCCACAGACCGTCATTGACCATCATGTCAACCAGCTCGCCGTTACCCATGCGGTAACCGGTTCTTGCCTTAGGCAGAGCGTAGGCAGCGAGGCTCATGTTCTCGGTACCACCGGCAACAACGATGTCTGCATCACCAGCTTTGATTGCCTGAGCAGCAGAACCAACGGTACGCAGACCGGAACCACAGACGATGTTTACAGTATGAGCTGGTTTTTCCTGAGGAATCCCGGCTTTCATCAGAACCTGACGGGCAACGTTCTGGCCCTGGCCACCCTGGAGAACACAACCGAACATGACTTCATCGACATCTGCCTTGGCAACGCCGGCACGTTCCAGAGCTGCTTCGATTGCAACAGCGCCGAGCTCAACCGCAGGGGTATTTGCGAGGGTACCGCCGAAACTTCCGAGTGGGGTACGGGCAGCGCCAACAATGTAAACTTCTTCCATGACTAACTCCTTAAAAATGGTAGGTAAGATATTACGTGCGACTTGTATGAAAAATTACCAAGCCGTAATTGAAGGAACACACAATTCTCCCCCCCTGACACGCCAGGGAGGGAGAAAGTGCTTCCATCAGGTATTTCAAGAATTAATTTAACCTCTAAAGAATCACCGCAGAGGGTATGACGTTTTTCATACCCTCTGCGGCGACTGGGGGTGTTACTTATTTTTCAAACTGCTTCTTGTAGTACTCGCTGGCTTTCAGCTGGTTGATCAGACGCAGCAGGTAATCTTTCTGCAGCGCTTCGCCGTCGACCTTGCTGTAGTCGAAGAAGCCTTTTCCGGACTTGAAGCCCAACTCGCCAGCTTCAACCTTGTTGCGCAGGATGTCGTTGGCTTTCTGCGAGTTGTCCATAACGGACAGCAGGTTGTCACCGACAACACACCAGATGTCGAGACCGCCGAAGTCAGCAACGGCCAGCTGGCCAGTTGTTGCGTAGCGGAAAGCAGGACCATACATCAGGCCTTTGTCGATGTCTTCCGGTGAAGCAACCTCGTTAGCCATCAGCCAGAAGACCTCACGGGCAACTGCCTGCTGGATACGGTTGGCAACCAGACCAGGAACTTCCTTGTCGACCTTGACAACAACCTTGTTGATCGACTTGTAAAGTTCCTCAACCTCGGCCAGGATTTCAGCTGGCATGTTACCGAAGTTGGACAGCTCGGCAATCGGCATCAGCAGTGGTGGATTGTACCAGTGACAAACCAGGGTGCGCTGCTTGCGGGATTCCGGAATCTTGGCCATGCAGTCAGCCAGAGTCAGGGAGGAGGTGTTGGTTGCAAAGATACAGGTCTCTTTACACCAGCCATCCAGCTCGGCAAACAGGTCGGCTTTGATTTCAGCATTCTCAGGAACCGCTTCAATGATGTAGTCGGCATCCTCAGTTGCAGCCTTCTTGTCCATGGTGATGACAATGCGGTCAAGAACCTGGGCAACGGTCTGGCCGTTGAGCATTCCTTCCTGCTCAAGAACCGCAAGACGACCTGCCATGATTCCAGGCAGCTCATCGATGTACTTCTGACGGGTAACCCAGAGCTGAACCGGGTACTCGTAGATAGCGAAGTTCAGGGCAATGGAATGCCCCATGGTTCCGCCACCAATAACGGCGATGTTTTTAATCATATCGGCTCAGCCTCTCTTATTTCTTAGGCAGGCTCAGCATTTCGCGAGCTTCAGCTGGAGTAGCAACTTCGTTACCGAACTCACGGACAGCACGTGCAGCGCGCTCGATCAGCTGAACGTTACCGGTTGCCAGGGTGTCCTTATCGTACATGACGTTGTCTTCCAGACCAACGCGGATGTGGCCGCCCATAGCGATGGTAGCGTACATGATTGGCATGTGGCCACGGCCGATACCCAGAGCAGACCAGGTGCAGTTTTCTGGCAGCAGGCCTTTGAGGTAGGTCAGGTTTTCAACGGTAGCGGTAGAACCACCTGGTGCGCCCAGAACGAACTGATAGTGAACTGGTTCCTGGAGGAAACCTTTTTTAACGTAGTAACGGGAGTTGTAGTACATACCAGCGTCGAAGATTTCAACTTCCGGCTTGATGTTGTTCTCAATCAGAACTTCGCCCAGTTTTTCCAGGAATTTTGGATGGTTGACGAACAGAGTGCTGTGGCCCCAGTTCATGGTACCGCAATCGTAGGAAGCCATGTCAGGCTTGAGCTCGATCAGGTGAGCCATACGGGTTTCGTCGGTAGCGTTCAGATCACCGGAGGTGGTGTAGTTGAGAATGACGTCACAGTCTGGGTATCTTTCTCTGAGCAGGCCTTCAGTCTCACGGAACTTGTCAGCGCTCATGGTACCATTACCTTCTTCATCACGCATGTGCAGGTGAGCAACGGATGCACCAGCTTTCCAACAAGCGTAAACGTCGTCGGCAATCTCGGAAGGAGTCATTGGAACGTTCGGGTTGTCCTTCTTCTTTGGCCAAGCACCAGTCACAGCGACAGTAATGATAGTTTTTGCCATGTTTTTAACCTCCATGTAGTTATGAGTATTCCGGGCTATATAGCAATAGCCGTACCAAGCACAACATAGATGACAACCTCCTGAAATCACACGAGGCCGCACCTAAGTGAACATTTATTTACAGAGAAATTTATGAAAAATGTCATAAAAAAGTGACGATTTTCATAAACTTGTCATACATAAGCTTCTATTTTATCCCCAGGCGCTTTTTCTTTTTCACGATCGTTGACTGGTCAAGCTTGAGGTGTTTGGCGGCTTCAGTGGTGGTCCGGTACTTTTCCAGCGCTTTTTTTATGAGCTGTCTTTCAAAGTCTAGAACTATCTCACGGTATGACTTCCCCATATTTGTAGCATAGGAATCATCTACCTGCAACATCGCTTCAACGATCCCGAATGCGTCCCGGGAATTCTGCGCGATGATCACCAGCCGCTCAATGATATTTTCAAACTCGCGGATATTTCCGGGCCAGTCATAGCCCCGCAGAACCCGGATTGTCTTGCTATCAAGCGCAAGCTCCTTTGAATACTTTTTATTGTATTTGTCAAGGAAATAATCCTTAAATAACAGCAGATCATCCCCCCGTTCCGACAGTGGCGGCATATTGATCGGCAGGACATTGATCCGGTAAAACAGGTCCTCCCTGAAACGCCCTTCATTGATCTCGAGACGGAGGTCCTTGTTGGTCGAGGAAATGATTCTGACATCAACCGCAATCGAGCGATGTGCACCGATTCGCTGCACTTCCTTCCCCTGCAGAACCCGCAGCAGCTTACTCTGAAGCTTCAGCGGCATGTCACCGATTTCGTCGAGCAACAGCGTACCGCCGTTGGCGATCTCAAACAGCCCGTGGTGCCCATCCTTGCTTGCTCCGGTAAAGGCCCCCTTCTCATAACCGAACAGTTCACTCTCCAGCAGGCTTTCCGGAATGGCACTGCAGTTGATCTTGATAAAGGGCTTGTCGCTGCGCTGACTGTTCTTGACAATCTCATTGGCCACAACCTCCTTGCCAGTACCGGTCTCGCCGGTAATCAGGACCGAAGCATCAGTCGGAGCCACCTGTTCAACCAGGGTCTTGATGTTCTGCAGCGCCAGACACTCCCCGACAAAGGAACTGCTGTCGATCTGGCTTTTACGCAGGTGCCGCAGCTCGAAGTTCTTGGCCTGATTCTCTTCCTGCGAGGTCTTCAGCTTGTTCCTGGCTTTTTCCAGCTGAGTCTTGAGTTCATCCAGATCAGTCAATGCCCGGTTATTGATGACAACCTTTTTGACATTTCCATGTTCATCAAGGATCGGCGACCCGGTGATCAGCATCTTCTTCTTGTTGAGCAAACTCTCGCCGATCGAACTGACCGTCTTTTTATGCTTGATGACCTCGGAGGTGACGGCATTCTTGTAGATATAATCATTGACGATATCATTGACGCTACGCCCCAACACCATCTCCGGCGTGATCCCGGTAATACGGGTGTAGGCATTGTTGATGAACAGGGTATTCCCCTCGCCATCAGCGACATAGATCCCGTCATAAAGATGGTTGGCAATCTCCTCAAACTCTATCGTCTTGTTTCTGGCCTCGGCCAGACACTGGCGCAACTCCTTCAGGGCATCGGCCAGACCAGCGGAAACCGACTGCCCCTCCACCTCTATCCGCTGCAACAGCCTATCAACCAGATCTACAGATTCCTTCATTATCGCTCCAAGCTATCAAGCCACCGAAGCGCCCTGAAAAACGGATACGCCCCGAAAACTTTCCATAGATACCACAATTTCGTGCTATTCTTGCAAGATGAATTATGACGTTTGTCATTATTTTCTCAAACTATCAGGCAAATTATCAAATCTTGACAGGCGGCGCTATAAATAGAAAACTTTTTCTGTCATTATTTCTGGTCCTATTCGGCATATCATCTCACGCCCAAGCGGCCCGCCCCACCCCCTTTGCCACTACTAACCAGAATCCGCTGATCGCCATCTACGGGCTACCGGCAGCAGACTCTTCCGAGATCCTCCCTGCACAGGAAACAGAAGTTCAGTTACGCAGCGACATTGCCAATTCATGCAGCATCAGCTCCGCAAACGATGAAGACATCGTTCTCGACGGCGAGACATACCGCACCCGCCTCAGGCTGAAGCGAGGCATCGGCCACAATCTGGAAGTCGGCATTGAACTGCCCTATATCAGCCACACGGGGGGATTTCTCGACGGATTCATCGACAACTGGCATACAAGCTTTGGTTTTCCGGAAGGAGAAAGAAACAACCTGGATCGTGATCAGCTGAACTACAGTTACACCAGATCAACAACCCAGATCGACTTGCACCGGAACGAAGCAGGTTTCGGAGATATCAGCCTGACCGGAGGCTGGCAAATAAAGAACACGGAAAACACAGCGCTTGCACTTCGCACCAGCCTGAAGGTTCCGACTGGCGATGCGGACAAGTTGACCGGGAGCGGCGGCAGCGACCTGGCCATCTGGATAAGCGGGTCGCAGACAACACCAAAGAGCGACATCTCAGGGTTTGCGGCAATCGGCGGCCTTTGGCTGGGAGAGGGAGACGTTCTGGCAAAACAGCAGAACAAGATCGTTGCATTTGGAACCCTTGGCGCCAGCTGGCAAGCCTACAGACAGCTGGCGCTAAAGGTTCAATGTGACGGCCATACGGCCTTCTACCATGACAGCTCGCTGCGCGAACTCGGAGAGTCTGCACAGCTCATTATCGGCGGCACTGTAGATATCAGCAGCGAAACAAGCCTTGACCTTGCAATCAGTGAAGATATCTATGTCGATTCAGCCCCCGACGTTACTTTTCATCTGGCTTTGACAACCAGGTTTTGATCATACTAGGGTATCGTCACCACCGAGACGAGCCTGCGCCAGAAAACCTCGGATCACCAGGGCAGTATCTGGCGAAGAAAGAATCTGCCCCAAACTCTCTTCAAACGCTTCCTGATCTTTGCACTTATACTCGTGCGAACCCTGCTCATCATGAAGAATGGCGGGATACAGCTTGATGTCATGCGTCAGGCGCAGAATTCGCTGCCGCAGCTTTTGCCCCTTAAGGCCGATCAGAACATCATAACTGAAGATTGCGTTATTCTGCTTACGTTCGATGTGCATCTCCAGCATTCCCTTGGATATTTGTGTCAGCACCTCTCCCTGCTCGACAATAACCTCATGAGGAACTTTCATTGCCGACAAATCATCGATACTGCCCCATAAACTCTTTACTGCCATCGTCTTTCTCCTAGACGTAATACGAAGAAAACAAAAAGGCCCTGCTCGAAGACGAAGCAGGACCCTGGCTTTTGTTTCTATCTTCGGCAGCCCGGCTATCCAACGTGGGACCCGTGGCTTTGCGTCCCCAGGTCGCCCTGGGTTTGCTATTATCGAAATTACGAAGATACATTAATGGCGACCAACAAAAAAGTCAAGCCAATATTCACAGCACAAGATCCAGCGACACATCAATGTCTTCAATCAATAGCGGAGTCTGCACGGTATCCCGGCCAAGTACGGAAGCGATCAACGTATAGTTACCAGGAGCCAGGATCATCTCATAGCTTCCACCATCACCAAGTTCGATAGTTTTGATGATGACGCTCTCTTCTCCGTTACCGCATTCCAGCTGCTGACGGACCTGCAAAGAGGCATAACTCTCCTCTTCCGCAGCCGAGATGGTTAGATTTATTGCCACAGTTCGCTCGGCTTCAATAGCCACAAGATTGAAATCAACTATCGCCATCTCAGCTGAAGTCAACTCCTGACGATAACAGAGCGGCAGGTAACCATCTTTTGTTGCAACAAAATTATAGATCCCCGGTTCAAGGAAAAGAGCATATTCTCCCAGGTCATCATACTCCAGTCCATCACTGGACAAGGTTCCGGCCACGACCTCTACCTGGTCAAAGAGCGAAGCCTCATCATCCGTTGTTTGTGCCGAGACAAAAGCTCCCTCAAGTGGCACTTCAGCAGAGACGACGATACCACTGACACTTGCATAATCGACAGTCGCCAGAACCTTGATCGTCGGCTTGAGCAGATACTTTCCGCTCGATCCGGCCTTAACGACCGATCTTGCCGCATCGAAATCAAGGATCAGCTCTGTCGTCTGATTTTCATTGATGGTAAACCCCTTGACAATTTTCAGGCCGGTCTGAAAACCACTGGGGATCTTAAGTTCATGATTTTCATCCGTCAGGGTAACTACATAATTGGCAAAGGGATGGTCGACACCAAGGATATTGGTACCGGCATCAGGATCTGTACCGATCATCAATCTGATCTGTCCGTAATCTCCGGCAGGCAAAGAATCAAGTCCCAACGGCTCGAACACTCCATTGACCAGTTCCAGCAGATTATAGGTTGCAGCAGGCGTAGCAACGACCTGCCAACTACCCCCCTCACCAACACGAACTTCGACACTGTCTATCGTGACATAGACGGCTTTGTATTCTTCTGTCGTGCTATCCGTCAGCGAGAGCGAGATTATCCCTTCTCCAGCACTGGAACTTCCGCTTCCGCCTCCCCCTCCACAGGAGGTCAGCAGTGCCGCGACCAGAAACAACAGCAACACAACAAATATTCGGAATGTTTTCATTTGTTTACCCTTTCACTGAACAGCAGCACGTGCTTCCTGATAATTGAAATTATATCAAAGGATGCAGAGAATCATAATCGCTGCGGATTACCTGCGATATATTCTCATGAACAATGTGCTGTTATTTGTTTTTATTGGCTTAAAATAAAAATGACCGACATCATATTAAGAACCTATTTTGCAAGAGCCATCTCCTACCTGTTTCTGTTGGCCTGTAGCGGAAGCGGCAACGGAACGGCTCCGGCAGCAGCAAATTCTCCTTCCGGAAGATCGACCAGGCAGTCCAGCAGAATACGGCCACGACCGAAGAATCAGCTGCGGCTGCAGAGGAGCTATCCAGACAGGCCGAGCAACTCAAGCATATGTTCTCCCACTTCAAACGTACGCAGCGCTCTCAACCAACCAGAGAACAACAGTTACCGGCTGCTGCGTAGCAGGGGAAGGAATCATCGGGCCATTAACCACAACAGGGCTGAAGCACCGGCTGGCGACCTACTTTTTCCAGCGTTGACAAAGTTGGAAAAAAAACTTTTTAAATACTGACGTAAACCATTCATCCTGCACAGCAACTGCTCATGCCAACTCAACGGAAAGCGCCCGATGAGGAGCAGGCTCCTCAAACGGGCAACACCGAATTATGAACTGACTCTGTCAGCTCAGTCAGCTCAAGGCTTAAACAGCATCTCCGCCGCTTCGTAGATGGTTTCGGAGAGGGTCGGGTGCGGGTGGATGGAGTGACGCAAGTCTTCCGAGACGACGGCCATCTCCATGGCCACGACCAGTTCAGCAATCAGCTCACCAGCCCCAGGGCCGGCGACAGCGGCACCAAGCAGACGATCGGTTTCCGGATCGACAATCAGCTTGGTCATGCCGTCTTCCCGGCCAAGGGTCAGGGTCCGGCCGTTACCGCGCCAGGGCATCTTGGCCGTCTTGACCTTGATCTTCTGTTCGCGCGCCTGGTTTTCCGTCAGGCCGCACCAGGCCACTTCAGGATCAGTAAAGACCACAGCCGGGATCGCCCGCGGTTCAAAAACGGCCTTGCGCCCGGCGGCGACCTCTGCCGCAACGTTGGCTTCACCGTAAGCCTTATGGGCCAACATCGGATCCCCGGCAATATCGCCAATGGCGAAGATATGGGGTTCAGCAGTCCGCTGCTGGCCGTCAACCTCGACAAAACCGTGTTTGTTCACCTCGACCCGGGTATTTTCCAGACCAATGTTTTCCGTATTGGGTCGCCTGCCGATGGATACCAGCACCTTGTCAAACTGCCGGGTCGACTGCTCCCCCTTGGCATCTTCAAAGGTGACAGCGACCCCCCCTGCAGTTTCATCGAGCTTGGCAACTTTGGTCTTGAGCAGGATAGCAGCGAACTTCTTGTCCAGCCGTCGTTTAAGCACAGAAACCAGATCGCGGTCACAACCTGGCAACAGGCCGTCGGTCATCTCGACAACCGTCACCTCACTCCCCATCCCGGCGTAGGCACTGCCGAGTTCCAGGCCAATATAGCCACCGCCGATGACCAGCAGCTTGGCTGGGACATCGGCCAGTTCCAAAGCGCCGGTCGAATCGATGATCTTGTCACTGACCGACAAGCCCGGAATCATATTGGGGCGTGAACCGGTGGCAATGATCGCCTGGGCAAAGCTCAGCTCCCGCTCTTGACCATCGACCGGGGAAACGCTCAGGGTGTGGGCATCCTTGAATCTGGCCAGACCGCGGATGTAATCGACCTTCATCTTCTGAACCTTACCGCCAAGACCAGAGGTCAGCTTGCCGATGACCTCATTCTTCCAGGCGCGAACGCGCTCCACATCGATCTGCGGTTTGGCAAAGGTGACACCGATTTCAGCTGATTCCTCCGCTTCATTGACCAGCTTGGAGACATGCAGCAGAGCCTTTGACGGGATACAGCCGCGGTGCAGGCAGACGCCGCCCGGGTTGGCTTCCGGATCGACAAGAGTAACCTTCATACCCAGCTCTGCCGCCTTGAAAGCCGCCGCATAGCCCCCGGGGCCGGCGCCGATGACGACCATTTCAGCGTCATACTGGCTGGCATCAGGTACAGCAACCGCAACAGGTTCAGTGTTTCTTGCCGCCTCTGATGCTGCTTCCTGCACTGTGCCAGTTTGTGGAGCTTCAGGTACAGCGACAGCGGTAG
The DNA here is from genome assembly GCA_963677215.1 of Geopsychrobacteraceae bacterium. Taxonomy (GTDB): domain Bacteria; phylum Desulfobacterota; class Desulfuromonadia; order Desulfuromonadales; family Geopsychrobacteraceae. The sequence continues at coordinate 1,950,594 of OY781919.1, read as the reverse complement.
CGGTGTCCACACCATCAAGCCGGGCAATGACCGCACCGATCTTGGCCGTATCCCCTTCCGCAACCAGGATCTCGATAACCTTGCCAGCCCGTGGAGAAGGGATGGCGACCACCGCCTTATCCGTTTCTAACTCCAGCAGGGTCTGGTCCTCTTCAACCGCATCACCGACGGCAACAGCAACAGAAATGACGGTTCCCGACTTCACACCGTCTGAGACTTCAGGGACAACAACATCAATAGTCATAATCATCTCCCGTCATTTCATGACCAAGTTCAGCGGATTTTCCAACGCTTCACAAATCCAACGTAAGAAACGCGCCCCGTCCGCCCCGTCGATGACCCGGTGATCGTAGGTCAGGCTCAGTGGCATCTCATCTTTAGGGAGGAACTGCTTGTGTGCCTCGTTCCAGCGGGCCACGGTCTCCGTGCGCGAGACACCGAGAATGGCGACCTGCGGCGCATAGACGATCGGCGTAAAGGAGGTGCCGCCAATGCCGCCTAAATTACTGATGGTGAAGCAGCCACCGTCCAGATCGGCTGGGGAGATCTTGCGTTCACGGGTCTTGACGGCAACATCATTGAGCTCGGTGGCCAGGGTCGCAATCCCTTTTCGATCAACGTCGCGCAGAACCGGAACGAGCAGGCCGTTCGGTGTATCGACCGCCACCCCGATGTGGACATATTTCTTCAGCACCAGTTCCCTGGCCGCCATATCGAGGCTGCTGTTGAACTGCGGGAAGAGTTTCAGGGCCGTGGCACAGGCCTTAAGCAGGATCGCCGTCATGGTCAGCTTGGCCTCTTTGGCCGCCTTGGCATTGTACTGCTGACGGAAGCGCTCAAGGGCACCGACATCAACCCGGTCGTACTGGGTGACCATCGGCACCGTCGACCAGGCGTAGGCCATGGCGTCAGCTGTAATTTCCCGAACCCGGCTCAGTTTTTCCCGTTCAACCTCGCCCCAGCGGGCAAAATCGGGCAGCGGCCGCTGGGCATGCAGGCCACGGAACTCGGACGCGGCAACCTGCGGCTGTCCGCCTCTTAACCGCGTCATGGTTTCACGGACAAAATTGCGCACATCCTGCTCACTGATCCGCCCTCCCGGTCCACTCCCCTGGACCTGGTAGATATCGACGCCCAGATCTCGGGCAATACGCCTGACCACAGGAGCCGCCGGTGCGACCTGGTTATCACGGCGGATCCGGCTCAAATCGAGCGGTGCGGGATCTGCTACTGGTAAAGCCGAAGCAGGTGACACCGCAGCTTTTGGCGGCTCAGTCGGTTCTGGCTCGGCAGCAACAACAGCTGCGGGTGGCACCGGTGTCGCAGTGGCTGGCTTTTCACTGGTGGCCGATGCGTTGGCAACGTCAAGCACCGCGATGACAGCACCAACCTCGGCGGTATCTCCTTCACCCACACGGATTTCCAGGACCTTTCCGGCAGCCGGTGACGGAATGGCGACAACCGCTTTGTCGGTTTCCAGCTCAAGGAGGGTCTGATCCTCTTCAACCAGATCACCAACAGCAACAGCGACTGAAATTACCGTTCCCGATTTCACGCCATCAGAGACTTCAGGGACAACAACTTCCAGAGACATAAGCTATCCTCAATCGTGATAGGGGTTGAGTTTGTCAGGGTTGATCTGCAGATCGGCCATAGCCTTGGCGATCACCCCGCCATCGACATCCCCCTTCTTGACCAGTTCGGCCAGGGTTGCCAGGACGATGTGGCGCGCATCAACCTCAAAGAAGTCGCGCAGCCGCTCACGGCTTTCACTGCGCCCGAAACCATCGGTACCCAGGCAGTGGATCGGCCCGGGCAGCCACTTGGCGATCAGCGCCGGCAGAATCTTCATATAGTCCGACGCAGCGACGAAAATACCCTCTTCGTCTGCGAGCAGATCCTGCAGATAGGCGGTCTTTGCCGGTTCCTGGGGATGAAGAAGATTCCAGCGCTCAGTCTCGACCGCGTCCTGATAGAGTTCCTTGTAACTGGTAACGCTCCAGACATCGGCGGCGACGGAATAATCGCTGGCCAGGATCTCCTGCGCCTTGAGCACTTCATTGAGAATGGCACCGCTGCCGAGCAGATGAGCACTGGTCTTCTCTGCGCCGGCGGCGCGCTTGAAGCGGTACATCCCTTTAAGCACCCCTTCCCTGACACCAGGTTCATCAGGCATCGGCGGCATCCGGTAGGTTTCGTTACCTACGGTCAGGTAGTAGATCAGGTCTTCCTGGTGGCAGTACATGCGCCGCAGCCCTTCCTGAACGATCAATGCCAGTTCAAAGGCGAAGGCCGGATCGTAAGCCTTGATCCGCGTCGACGAGAGGGCCAGGACATGGCTGTGACCGTCCTGATGCTGCAGCCCTTCACCGGCCAGGGTGGTCCTTCCGGCAGTCGCCCCGACCAGGAAACCGCGGGCGCGGCTGTCACAGGCCTGCCAGATCTGATCGCCGACCCGCTGGAAACCGAACATCGAGTAGAAGGTGTAGAACGGAATCGTCTGCACATGATTGGTTGAATAGGAGGTCCCTGCCGCAATAAAACTGGCCATCGAGCCCGCTTCACTCAAGCCTTCCTCAAGGATCGCACCACTCTTCTTTTCGTTGTAGAAGAGCAGACTCCCCTTGTCGACCGGCTCATAGAGCTGGCCGACGTGGCTGTAGATGCCAGCCTGGCGAAACAGCGATTCCATGCCAAAGGTTCGCGCTTCATCAGGGACGATCGGCACGATCAGCTTGCCAACCTCCTCATCCTTGAGCAGTCTGGCGAGCAGATGGACATAGGCCATGGTCGTCGCCAGTTCGCGCTCGCCGGAACCGCCCAGGTACTCCTCGACCAGCCAGTCGGTCATGCAGGCCATCGGCTTGCTGCCGTCAAAGCGGCTCGGCAGGTAACCGCCAAGCGTAGCGCGACGCTCCTGCAGATAGGTAAGCTCGGGGCTGTCCTCGGCCGGCTTGTAGAAGGGCGCCGAGGCGATCTCGGCATCGCTGACCGGGATATTGAAGCGGGTGCGGAACTCTTTCAGTTCATCTTCGTTGAGTTTCTTCTGCGAGTGGGTAATGTTCTTCCCTTCGCCGGCCTCGCCAAGCCCGTAACCCTTGATGGTCTGTGCCAGAATGACCGTCGGTGCTCCTTTGTGCTCGACTGCCGCCCTGTAGGCCGCGTAGACCTTGACCGGGTCGTGACCACCACGCTTGAGTTGACCGAGCTGTTCATCGGTGTAGCCCTTGACCAGTTCGAGCAGCTCCGGATACTTGCCGAAGAAATCGCTGCGGATGCGGGCGCCATTGAGCGGGGTATAGCGCTGCATTTCACCGTCGACCACCTCTTCCATGCGCTTGATCAGCAGGCCGCTTTTGTCGGCGGCCAAGAGCGGATCCCAGTCGCTGCTCCAGATGACCTTGATGACATTCCAGCCCGCACCGCGGAAGTCGGCCTCGAGCTCCTGGATGATCTTGCCATTGCCCCTGACCGGGCCGTCGAGACGCTGAAGGTTGCAGTTGATGACAAAGATCAGGTTGTCCAGCTTCTCCCGTGCAGCCAGGCTGATCGCACCGAGCGATTCCGGCTCGTCCATCTCGCCGTCACCGAGCAGCGCCCAGACCTTGCGGCCGCTCGGCTTGCGCAGGCCGCGGTCCGCCAGGTAATGGTTGAAACGGGCCTGATAGATGGCGCTGATCGCCGTCAGTCCCATGGAGACGGTCGGAAACTCCCAGAAATTCTTCATCAGGAAGGGGTGCGGATAGGAGGATAGGCCGCCCCCCTCGCTCAGCTCGGCACGAAAATTCTCCAGATCCTTTTCGCTCAGGCGTCCCTCCAGGAAGGCTCGTGAATAGACGCCCGGAGATGCGTGCCCCTGAAAATAGACCATGTCGCCGAGAAAGCTATCGGTACGGCCGCGCCAGAAATGATTGAAGCCGACCTCCCAGAGGGTTGCAACCGAAGCGAAGCTGGAGATATGACCACCGATCCCGGCCGATTCGCGGTTGGCTCGCACAACCATGGCCATGGCGTTCCAGCGGATGATCGACTTGATACGCCGCTCAATCTCCCGATTACCCGGATAGACAGGCTGCTGCTCGGTCGGTATGGTATTGATGTAGGGGGTATTGGCGGTAAAGGGAATACTCACCCCCTGTTCCTGGGCGCGGATCTGCAACTGACGCAGAATCTCCTTCACCCGCTCTGCCCCGTGCTCCTGCAGGACATAATCGAGCGACTCTCGCCACTCCCTATCTTCTATTTCCTGAAGCTGCATATTCGACTTGGCGTCGTTCTGATTGGACATGCCGTCAACTCCTTCTAAGAACAGTGGACGATGGTGCCACCTTCCGGCAAGAAGATGACCATACCAGTCAATAATACACAATTTTTTGGGCCTGAAGGAAGAGCGGCAACAAAAAGTCAGCTTGTTGATTTTATGGCTATTTTTTTAAAACAGCGTTAAAACGGCAAAGAACGGAAAAAGTCGCTGAGAGGTCAGACTGAAAAAAACCGGACTTACGTTGAATCAAACAGCTTATCTGTCAACTGAGCGTGCGATAGGGACCGGTGGCATAGCTGTGGAAACGAATTCCGGATCTGTTATTGAACAGAGACTGCAGTCGATCGCGGTTAACGGGGTGCTGAACCCGGGCCAATACCTCCTGCTCTGCGCACCACTCAACCTCCGGGGTTTCGTCACTCGGACAAAGTTCACCACTGGCATATCTGGCGGAAAAACAGAAAATGACCGCGGCAGGGTTGGAAACCTTGGACCAGACAACTTCGAGCTGAGAGTGACTGATAGTCACCCCGGTCTCTTCCAGGACTTCTCGACTCAAGGCAAAGATCAGCCCTTCCCCTTCTTCGACACGCCCCTGAGGCAGCTCCCAGCCGCGACTGCGATGTTTGACCAACAGAATCTGCCCTTGCGGATTGCGGATCAGGCAACTGACGACAATAACGTGTTTTGGCTGCTCATCCATCGATTCATCCTCCGTTTCCAACTGCAGTGGCGTTATTGACATTCGAAATATTCTGCTCTTTGGGCAACAGCACCCAGAACCGGCAGTCCTGTTTCATCTTGCCAGCTGCCAACCCCGCTTCCTGGCCAAGGCCCCAGAAAAAGTCGCCACGAACCCGCCCCTTGATGGCCCCCCCCGTATCCTGGGCGACCATCAGCTGCTGCATTGGCAACTCCGTTCCCGGATAATTGGTTGCGACAAACACCGGCGCCCCGAGCGGGATGGTGCGCGGATCGACCGCCAGGCTGCGCAGCGGCGTCAACGGAATCCCCAGGGCGCCGAGCGGCGCTGTGACCCCCGGTTCAAGTTCACGGAAGAACACATAGCTCGGGTTTTCAGCCAGCAGTTCAAGGCCATCCTCCGGGTGATCCTGTACCCAGCGGCGGATATTCTGCATCGACATCTGCTCGCGCGTCATGGCGTTGCGCTCGAGCAGCAGCTTGCCGATCGAACGATAGGGATAGCCGTTCTGATTGGCATAATTGACCATGACCCGTTCACCGCCGGGCAGACGGATCCGACCGGAGCCCTGGATGTGGAGGAAAAACAGATCAACCGGGTCGGCAACCCAGAACAGCTCAAAACCTTCAAGCGGGTTCTTGCCGTTATCGATTTCACTGCGATCAAAATAGGGGACGACCCGGTTGCCGACCAGACGGCCACGCAGCCGATAGTTGCCCAGTTCAGGGTAAAGATCATCCAGATCGACGATCAGCAGATCATCGGGCTGACGATAGAGCGGATAGCGGAAGGTTGCATCCGGCTCACGCCGCCCTTCCAGTTCCGGGGCGTAGTAACCGGTCAGCAGACCGACAGCGTTGCCGTCCTCCTCTGTGACCTGGTAAGGCTGAAAATTGCCTTCAAAGAAAGCCCTGGCGTTCTCGTCGGTGACCGGATCGATCGCCTGGGCGGCGCTGCAGACCTGCTGCCACTGGGAACGGCGGCCGACAGCCCGGCAGCTACTCTGAAAGGTTTGCAGGGCAGCCGCGGGGCGGTCGAGCAGCCAGCCGTCAACAGCGGACCAGTCGACGGCGATCAGCGGATCGACCGGCGTAACCCCACCGTCGGGTTGCACGGCGGTAGTGATTTCAATATTCTTCCCTGCACAGCCGGCCAGCAGCAGAAGCAGAGACAGAACGCACACAACAATGAATAATCTCATAGTCTCCCTCTGAAAAGCTCTTTTCATTTGGTTTTCGCCTTTGAACCGTTACCCGTCTGTGGCAATTGAAGCCAGGATCGGCTCTCTATCCCGGATAAATTACAACATATCCAGCGGGTCGACATCAACACTCAATGAAACCTGGCGCGGCAGCTGCCGGGCAACGCCGTCCAGCAGGTCAATCACCCGGCGCAGAGCTTTGCGGTCGGTTGCCTTGAGCAGAATCTGATAGCGGCTTTTGCCGCGCAGCCGGGACAGCGGACAGGGACTCGGACCGAGTACCTCAACCCCAGCGGCATACCGCTGCAGCGCCTCCCCCATATGTTCTGCCGCGCTACGGACCTGCCCCTCGACATTGCCGCTGATCACCAGGTTGACCAGGTGACCGAACGGCGGGTAAGCCAGCTCCTGCCTGAAGGGGAGTTCAAAATCGTAGAATTTGCGATAATCCTGGTCAAGGGTGCATTGCAACGCATAGTGCTCTGGGTTGTAGGTCTGGATAAACACCTTCCCGCCCCCCGAGCTACGCCCGGCGCGTCCGGCCACCTGGGTCAGCAAGGCAAAACTTCTTTCAGCCGAACGAAAATCGGGCAGGTTCAGTCCGGAATCCGCGCCCAGTACTCCAACCACCGACACTCCGGGAAAATCGTGCCCCTTGGCGATCATCTGGGTGCCGACCAGGATATCGATCTGCCGTGACTGCATCCGCTCCAGCAGCAGCTGGTGAGCCCCTTTGCGCATGGTCGTGTCACGGTCCATGCGGGCGATCCGCGCCCCGGGAAAGAGTTCGGCAAGCTCCTCCTCCAGCCGCTCAGTGCCCGCCCCCTGAGGCTCGATATGCATGCCATGGCACTTGGGACAGTGCTCGGGAACGGACTCGACATAATCACAGTAATGACAGCGCAGATGCTTCTTCTGCTGGTGGTAGGTCAGGGTAATCTCGCAGTTGGGGCAATGAAAACTGGTGCCGCAGTCAGTGCAGAGCAGAAACGGCGAATAACCACGTCGGTTGAGCAGCAGCATCGCCTGCTGGCGCTGTTCCAAAGCCTGCTGCAAAGCCTCAACCAGCGGTGCGGAGAGCTCGCTTTCCGATCTGTATTCGCGCAGGTCGATCAGTTCGACCTCGGGGAGCGCCCCTTCGTGGACACGTTTATCAAGGACAAGGCGCTCCAGAAAACCGGTTTCGGAGCGATGATAACTGGCAAAGGACGGGGTTGCACTGCCCAGCACGACAGGGCAATTCTGCTGCTGACCACGGACCAGGGCCAGGTCCCTGGCACTGTAGCGAAACCCTTCCCCCTGCTTGTAGCTCGCATCATGCTCTTCATCGACGATGATCAGCCCCGGATTCTCAAGCGGGGCGAAAACAGCCGACCTGGCACCGATGACGATCTGCACCTGGCCACGCACGATCCTGCGCCAGGCATCGTAACGTTCGCCACCGCTCAGACCGCTGTGCAGAACGGCGATATCGATCCCCAGATGCTCAAAACGGGCCCGAAAGCGGCCGACCAGCTGAGGGGTCAGGGAGATCTCGGGAACCAAGACCAACGCCTGACGTCCAAGCTCGAGACATTTGGCCACAGTCTGCAGGTAGACTTCGGTCTTGCCGCTGCCGGTCACACCATGGAGCAGAAAGCCGCGTTTACTCTGTTGCTCCAGCGCTTCAGCGACGGTCGCGACCGCAACAGCCTGCGACTCGTTGAGGGTCTTGGCCTGATCGGGGGACACCCGGATTTCGCGGAACGGGTCGCGGATCAACTCTTCTTCGCTTTCCTTCAGACAGCCCAGTTCGACCATGCGCTGCAGACTCTGATGGGGAGCGGGAAAACGCTCTCTCAGTTCAGCGAGTCCGGCCTTGCCAACCTGCTGCAGATAGGCCAGCAACTGCTGCTGCTTTTCACCGCGCAACGGGGTGCTCGCATCTGCAAGGGTATAGACCGCTTCCTTGAGGATACGGGCCGTAGACTTGTTGCTGCCCAAATCCCCGGGCAGCGCATTACTGATCACCTGGCCGACCGGGTGGCGATAGTAGGCCGCCGCCCACTGGAGCAGGAGCAAAACCTGTTCCGGCAACAGCGGTTCTGTGTCCGGCAGTTCTGAAAGAGGCTTGAGCTCTGCGGCCACCCCTGTTCTGATGGCAACCACGTAACCGGTCAGGGTTCGCCGCCCGAAGGGAACCTTGACACGCATGCCAATTTTCAGCCCGGCTGCATATTTTTCAGGGATAGCATAGGAATAAAGCTGCCTGACAGGTGCATTGACAGCAATATCGGCGATCAGATCAGACAAAAACACCCCCGTAGCACCAGCACATATCAGCCCCGCGTTTCAAGGAATTCCAGCAGTCGGTCGATCTCTGTCATCAACCCGGCAAACTCCTCTCCACTCAGGCTCTGGGCTCCGTCACACAGAGCCAGCGAAGGGTTCGGGTGAACCTCGACCATGATGCCGTGCGCTCCGGCCACCAGGGCCGCTTTGGTCATGACCGGCACCAGGCTGCGCTGTCCGGTTGCGTGGCTGGGATCGACGATAATCGGCAGATGGCTCAATTGGCGAACCAGTGGAATGACCGACAGGTCCAGGGTGTTGCGCGTCGCCTTCTCAAAGGTACGGATACCCCGTTCGCAGAGCACCAGCTGATCATTCCCTTCGGCCAGGATATATTCGGCTGCGGCCAGGAACTCCTCCAGAGTGGCACTCATGCCACGCTTGAGCAGAACCGGAAACCTGAGTTGGCCGACCTCCTTGAGCAGATCAAAATTCTGCATGTTGCGGGCCCCGATCTGGAGCATATCGGCATAGTAACAGACATCGTCAAGCTGGCTGATGCGCATCACCTCGGTAACAACAGGCAGCCCGCAGGAATCTCCCGCCTGGCGCAGCAACTTGAGCCCAGCGACACCCAGCCCCTGAAAACTGTGCGGCCCGGTCCGCGGCTTGAACGCACCGCCGCGCAACATCTGGGCACCGGCGTTTTTGACCTGTGACGCCACGGCAAGCATCTGCTCTTCACTTTCAATGCTGCATGGACCTGCGATCATCACCGGCTGCTGATTGTCACCGAAGCAGGCCGAGCCGACACGGACCTGACTCGATTCCGGATGGAAATCACGCGAAGCCAGTTTATATGGCTTGCTGACGTGGATGATCTCGCGGACCCCCGACAGGGTACGGATTGTTTCGTCGTCGACATACCCCTGGTTACCGAGCACACCGATCGCCGTACGCAGGCTGCCCGGAATCGGCTCAGCGGTCAGACCAAGGCTTTGAACTGCGCCAATGACGGCATCGATCTGCTCGGCACTGGCGTGGTGATCCATGACAATCAGCATGCAGACTCCCCAGGAAGGATATGATTGAAATCAAAAACCCCTTTGTTTCAGATAACTGGCAATCCGTTGCAGAGCCAACTGAATCTCGCCAAAGGGGCGGGTATAGGAAAAACGCAGGTAGCCCTCGGCACCAGGCCCGAAATCGGCGCCGGGAGTGACGGCAACCCCTGTCTTTTCGAGAATATCCAGGGCCAGACGTTGAGAATTCTGATCAATATGGCGGGCATCGGCAAGAACATAGAAGGCTCCCTGCGGTTCAAAATGAACACCGAATCCCAAGTGACGCAACCCCTCGACCAGAACGATACGCCGCTTATTGTAGGCCTCACGCATAGCGACCACGTCATCATGGCAATAGCGCAAGGCCGCTATACCGGCCCGTTGGACAAAGTGATTGGCACAGATCAGGAAATTCTGGTGCAGGGTCTGCAGCACCCGGACGCATGACTTTGGAGCGATCAGATAGCCGAGTCGCCAGCCGGTCATCGCGTAGGCCTTGGAGAAGCCACCAAGGACGAAGGCATTGCTGGTATATTCAAGAATACAGTGTTCTTCACCACTGTAGGTCAGTCCATGGTAAATCTCGTCGGAAATAATCGGCACCGGCAATTCGGCGAGTCTGGCCAGCTCTTCACCGGAGAGCACCGAGCCGGCCGGATTGGACGGTGAATTGATCAGCAGTCCCCGGCTGCGTTCGCTGATCAGTGGCCCGACATTTTCAGCGCGGGGCTGAAAACCGTCCTTTGCCTGTGTCGGAATAACCACCGGAACGCCACCCGAAAACCGGACAAAGCCGGGATAACAGGCGTAACCCGGATCGGTCAGCAGGATCTCATCCCCCTCTTCGAGCAGCATGGAGAAGAGCAGCAGCATCAGCGGACTGGTCCCGGAAGAGACGATCACCTGCTCGGGCGAAATATCGACGCCGTAGCTGTCGAGATAATGGCGGCAGAGTTCCTGGCGCAGTTCGAGCAGACCCAGCGAATGGGTATAGGAGGTCGCCCCTTCCGCCAGAGCCTGCCCTGTTTCAGCCAGGATCGCCGGCGGCGTCGCAAAATCGGGCTCTCCCAGACAGAGATAGATGATCTCGCGCCCGGCGGCCTCAAGCTCCTTGGCCCGCTCCATGACCTCCATGGCCAGGAAAGGCTCAACCTGTAACGCACGTTTTGAAATTGGAATATCCATGAAATTATCCTTGGCCTTTTCAGCCCAATCAGATTAATCTTCGCCAGTAGCGATTGCAACCTCTTTTCGGTCCCGATGGTATGGTGCAAAGAACAATAAACAGGCGGAATAGATCAGCTTTATTTTCGGCGGCAGTCGTGGCACTGGCACTGGCGCTGTCCCTGCTGGTCCCGGCCAGCGGCGTTGCGGCAGAGGAACAGAAGCGGCAGCCGCAGCAGCTGGTCGACAGCCTTGGGTGCAAGGCGTGCCACCGGATCAGCGGCAGCGGCGCGACCCTAGCCCCCGATCTGGCTGAGGTCGGAAACCGCATGACCACCCGGGAAATTGCCAACCGGCTGCTCGTCGAAACTAATTCACCGGCTGGCTTTATGCCGGCCTATCACTGGCTGACAGACGAAGAACGTCTGATGCTCGGCCAATATCTGCATCAATTAGAGAAATAAAGAACCATGTCACAAAGAATGACCCTGATCACCTCTCCGTCCTTCGTGCCGGAGGCCAAGCTTAAGAACGCCGGATCCTTCCAGACCCTGTTCGGCAATGACAAACCGCTCGCCCTCGAAATCGGCTGCGGGATCGGTGACTTCATCGTTCAGCAGGCGCTGCGCCGTCCGGAACACAACTATATCGCCATCGATATCTTCAACAGAGGCTGCAAGCAGACCTGCGGTCGCATTGATGAGTCCGGTCTGGACAATATCCTGATGATGCGTGCAGAAGCCCGCTACCTGCTCCATCACTATCTCGGCAAGGACAGCCTCGCAGCCATCTATATCAACTGTCCCGATCCCTGGCCCAAAAAGAAACAGCGTAAACGGCGGTTGCTCAACCAGAACTTCCTCGACCTGGCGCTCTACAGCCTGCAGCCTGAAGGAGATTTCTTCTTCACCACCGATTTTGCCGACTATGGCGAATCGGCGGGCGAACTGCTCAGCCGGGAAGAACGCCTCGCCAACTGTCATGCGACCCCCTTTACCCATGACCTGGGCGACTACCCGGTCTCCAAGTATATGCGCCGTTTCCTTGACCTCGGCCAACCGATCTACTACTGCCACTACCGCAAGAAAACCGGCATCGAGATCGCCAAACCGCAGATCGACAAGGGTTTTCGCATCCGCTGGCCGGGGAGCGATCAATGAGCTGGTTGACCGCCGACATTCCAGGCACCGGCGGAACCTACAAGGAGGAACCGGAGCATTTCATCGTCGAAGAAATCCCGCTTTATCCCTGCTGTGGAGAAGGCGAACATCTCTACCTATGGATCGAGAAATCAGGCATCACGACCAACAATCTGATGCAACAGATTGCCGATGCACTGCATCTCAAAGGCCATGAGATCGGCTATGCCGGACTGAAAGATGCGCGGGCTCTGACCCGCCAGATGCTTTCGATCCCGGCCAGGTGCGAAACACAAGTGGACAGCCTCGAACTGCATAAGGCCAGAATTCTGGCGCGTCACAAACACAGCAACAAGTTGCGCATCGGCCACCTGGCCGGCAACCGCTTCACCATTCGCATCAGCGATCCGGTAGAAAACTCCATTCACCTGGCACAACAAACCCTGCACCGCCTGGAGCAGAGCGGAGTTCCCAACCTGTTTGGCGAACAGCGCTACGGAGTGCTCGGCAACTCCGCAACCCTCGGCCTGCTGCTGGCCCAGCAGAACTACCAGGAGTTCTGCCTGGAACTGCTCGGCGACCCGCAGCTGATCCGCAATGAGGCCTGGAAAGCGGCGGCGACAGCCTACCGCGCAGGCGACCTCGAAGGCGCAATGGACGCCCTGCCGCAACGGATGCGCGACGAGAAAAAGCTGCTGAAGCAGCTGCTGGCCGGGAAATCACATCGTCAGGCCGTCAATGCACTGCCCCGCAACCTGCTGCGCCTGTTTCTCTCCGCACTGCAGTCGGAGCTGTTCAACACAATACTGCGACTACGGCTCAACAGCCTTTCTACTTTGCTCGATGGAGACATCGCTATCAAGCATGTCAACGGGGCCTGTTTTCGGGTCGAAAACGCCAAAATAGAACAATCCAGAGCCGATCAGTTCGAGATCAGCGCGACAGCGCCGCTCTTTGGCCCCAAGGTTATGCTCGCCGAAGGGGAAGCGGGCCGGATAGAACAGGCCGAACTGGAACGAACCGGATTGACCCCGGACAGCTGGAAACTGGGCTCAGGATTGTCGCTACCCGGAGAACGCAGAGCCCTCAGGGTTCCACTTGACGGTGTCACCTGCGAAGGTCTTGACAATGGCGATCTACTGCTCAATTTCAGTCTGCCCAAGGGATCCTACGCGACAGCGGTCCTTGCTGAAGTCATAAAAAACAGCTGAACGGTCGATTTTCAGCAGCTCAGTACTGGACAAAAATAAAACGTCATTCTACAATTCATGACAACTTTCCACTGCTTTATGCGACCGCTGTCACCCTATACTTCTTGACACCCATATTTTCGACGGATAGAATCACCGTCCTAGTAAACAATCGCGAAGGGTAGATCTCACATGGTCAAAAAAGACAAGTCAGAATATATCATCCAGGCGGTTTCGCACGCTCTTGACCTGTTGGAGCAATTCCACGATGACGTCGATGAACTGGGCGTCACAGAGCTCAGCAAGCGCCTGAAGTTACATAAGAATAATGTCTTTCGCCTGCTGGCGACACTTGAGTCGCGCGGCTACATCGAACAGAACAGAGCGACAGAAAACTACCGGCTCGGCCTGAAATCTCTCGAACTGGGACAGACCTTCATCAAGCAGATGGGACTGTTGCGCCAGGCCAAGCCGATCCTTGAGCAGATGGTTGAAGACTGCAACGAAACATCCTACGTGGCGATCTACAAGGAGAACCATGTCGTCTATCTGGATGTCGTTGAAACCAACCTGACCGTCCGGGTCGTGTCCCGCGTCGGTTCACGTCTGCCGGCTTACGCAACAGCGAGTGGCAAGGTGCACCTGGCGTACATGTCGGAAGAAGAACTCGATGCCGTCATCGCCAAGCTGAGCTTCGATCAGTACACACCGAGCACGATCAAATCCGCCGAGGATCTCAAGAAGGAACTTGAAAAGGTTCGTGAACAGGGCTACGCGATTGACGATGAAGAACTCGACCTCGGCGTCCGCTGCGTTGCCGCTCCGATCCGCGACTACACCCGGCGGATCGTCGGTGCGATCAGCACATCGGGACCGACCATGCGGGTCAGCGATGAGCGGATCGAAAAGGAACTGATGCCGCTGGTCCAGAAGGCCGCAACAGAGCTTTCAACACGCCTCGGCTTTCCGCTCTGATCCAGAAGAAAAAAATCATTGCATCAAAACCAAAAGGCTTTCCTCAAAAGGGAAAGCCTTTGTTGTTTGAACAGACCGGTAAAAATCACCGCTCATTTTTCACCGCCGGGCGCAACCCAGCGCTTCCAGAACAGATCAACCTGCTCCAGGGTCTGCTCAATCGAACCGGAGTTATCGATGACAAAATCAGCCCGCCGCTCTTTTTCTGCCTGATCCATCTGGGAAGCGATCCGCTGTCGCGCCTCCTGTTCGGAGTAACCGTTACGACTCATCAGGCGTTGCAGTTGAACCTGAGGATCGACCCTGATCAGCAAAACCTTGTCAACCCTCGACTGCGCTCCGACCTCGTAAAGCAGGGGAGCTTCATAAATCACTAGTGGAAGATCCTGACAACCAGCAAGCTCTGCCATGCGGGCATCGGCCAGCTCGGCAATCGCCGGATGAACAATCGCGTTGAGCTGGTTACGCTTGCCTTCATCAGCAAAAACCAGACGCCCCAACATCTCTCGATCAAGAATTCCGTCGGCAGTCAGAACCTGACAACCGAAGACCTCGGCGATTCTGGCCAGGGTCGGGCTGCCGGGTTCGACCACCTGGCGGGCCAGCTGATCGGCATCGATGACAACGGCCCCTCTTTTACGCAGCTCAGCGGCAATAGTGCTTTTACCGGAAGCGATATTTCCGGTCAGACCTAGAATCAAGGATCCCTCCTGAAACAAGAACAAAATAATGAACAGTCATGACTTAACAACGGTTGCAACTTTAAGACTCAAGTGTTCGGGCTACAGCTTTGCGCCAACCGGCCAACAGCCCTTCCCGCTGCTGCTCGCAGAATTCCGGAACAAATTCCGTTTCAGCCTGCCATGTTTCGGCAATTTCTTCCAGTGTGGTGTAAAAACCCAGCTGCAACGCGGCCAGAAATGCCGCCCCCAAAGCCGTAGTTTCGCTGACACCTGGCCGGGCGACAGGAATACCCAGAATATTGGCGATGAACTGCATCAGCCAGCGGTTGCCGGTCATTCCCCCATCGACCCGCAACGCCGCTATCCGCTCGCCACTGTCCTTCTCAAGCGCCTGAATCAGATCTTTGGTCTGGTAGGCGATCGACTCAAGGATCGCTCTGGCGATTTCAGCCTTGCCGCTATCCCGGGTCAGACCGAACAACGCCCCCCGTGCCTGCGGGTCCCAGTAGGGAGCACCGAGACCGGTGAACGCAGGCACCATATACACACCACGATTCGACTTTAGCTGACCAGCCAGGGTTTCGACCTCCTCTGCCGACTGGATCAGCCCTAGGCCATCGCGCAGCCACTGGATAGCTGAACCCGCCGCAAAGATCGAGCCCTCCAGAGCATAACAGCTCTTGCCTCTCAGGCGATAGGCCAGTGTTGTGATCAGGCGGTTTTCGGAATAACAGAGCTTCTCTCCGGTATTGAGCAGCACAAAGCATCCCGTTCCGTAGGTTGCCTTGATCATGCCAGGCTCGAAACAGGCCTGGCCGATGGTTGCCGCCTGCTGATCTCCGGCGATCCCGACAATCGGCAGAGCAATTCCGAGCAGCTCCTCGGCGCTTTCACCAAAATCTGCAGTACAATCCCGAATATCCGGCAAGAGGGGTGCCGGGATCTCGAAGATCTCGAGCATGCGCTCATCCCAGCACTGCGTTTCCAGATTCATCAGCAACGTCCGTGACGCGTTGGTCACGTCCGTCTGATGACTGCGCCCGGCTGTCAACCTCCAGAGCAGAAA
The DNA here is from genome assembly GCA_963677215.1 of Geopsychrobacteraceae bacterium. Classification (GTDB taxonomy): domain Bacteria; phylum Desulfobacterota; class Desulfuromonadia; order Desulfuromonadales; family Geopsychrobacteraceae. The sequence goes on along the minus strand of OY781919.1, from coordinate 1,934,874 downwards.
ACTGTCGATCGTCCCGAAAGCCAGATCGCCCTGTTCGGCAAGTTGACGAGCGCCGGCAACATTGTCCAGCAGCCAGCAGATTTTGGTCGCAGAGAAATAGGGATCGATCAACAGTCCGGTCGTCCTGCTGATCTCGGCCTCATGGCCCTGCCCTTTCAGCTCGCTGCAGTGATCCGCCGTACGGCGGTCCTGCCAGACAATGGCATTGTAGATCGGCTTGCCGGTCCGGCGATTCCAGATCAGCGTGGTCTCGCGCTGGTTGGTCATGCCGATGCCGGCAACGGAGATACCGGCAGCAGCCGCCCCTTTCAGGGCCTCCCGGCAAACGGTCAGCGTCGCGTTCCAGATCTCTTCAGGATCATGTTCGACCCAGCCGTCGCGTGGGTAAATCTGCGTAAGCTCACGTTGTGACTTGACGACGCAACGTCCGACTGCGCTGAAAATCATCGCCCGGGTACTGGTTGTTCCCTGGTCGATCGCAAGAATATGACAGTTCATTGATCCTCCCTGGAGATATCATTGCTGTGCCAACAGCTCAATATTCTATAGTGTATAGTATTTTTAACATCCTTGCTTAGCGACGAAAGTGGAATATGAACCGCCAGGAAAATCTCCGGAGACTCGAGCAGAAGGCCCCCTACGACCTGATCATCATTGGCGGCGGGGCCACTGGCTGCGGCACCGCTCTTGATGCCGCCAGTCGCGGCCTGAAGGTTGCCCTGGTCGAACAGAACGATTTTGCCGAAGGGACCAGCAGCCGCAGCACCAAGCTGGTTCACGGCGGCGTCCGCTATCTGGAAAAGGCGGTCCGCAAACTGGACAGGACCCAGTTCGACCTGGTCAGAGAAGGGCTTCACGAAAGAGCACTGCTGCTACACAACGCCCGCCACCTGGCGCGCCGACTCGAACTTATCACCCCGCTCTACAGCTGGCACGAGATTCCCTACATCTTCTCGGGCCTCAAGCTCTACGACCTGCTCGCCGGCTCTCGCCGCCTGGGTCACAGCCGGCTGCTCAGCCGTAGTGAGACGTTGCGCAGGCTGCCCGGAATAAATGCCAGAGGCCTGAAGGCCGGGGTACTCTATTACGACGGCCAGTTTCACGATGCCAGGCTCGCCCTCGCCCTGGCGCTGAGCGCAGAAAGCCTCGGTGCGGCCATCTGCAACCACCTCAAGGTCACGGGTTTTCTCAATCAGGACGGACAAATCTCCGGTGTCATAGCGAAGGATCGTTTTACGGCACAGGCACTGAAGTTAAAGGCCCGCGGAGTCATCAACGCGACCGGTCCGTTCTGCGATCAGCTGCGCGGCCTGGACGACCCGCAGGCGAAACCGCTGCTCACGACCAGCAGCGGCATCCATATTGTTCTCGACAAAGCCCACTTTCCCGCCTCAGCGGGGCTGATGATTCCACAGACCGATGACGGCCGGGTCCTGTTCGCTCTCCCCTGGGAGAACCAGGTTCTGATCGGAACCACCGATGAACCGGCGCAGCTCAGTGAACATCCGTGCCCGCTCGAAAAGGAAATCGACTACCTGCTTCACCACCTGGCCAATTATTTGGCCAAACCGCTAACCCGCCAGGATATCAAGGCCGCATGGTCCGGCTTGCGCCCCCTGGTGTCCGATCCTGATGCCGCTGATACCGCTGAACTGGTCAGGGAACACCTGATTCAGACCAGCGCCAGCGGCCTGGTGACCATCTGTGGCGGCAAATGGACCACCTATCGCAAGATGGCCGAAGACTGTCTGGACCATGCGCTTCGCACCTTTCCACTTGCAGCGGACCACCGGGAATGCCGGACAAAGAACCTGGCGATCCTGGGTGCATTCGACTACAGCGATGACCTGACGCGACAGCTGGAAAACGACTTTGCCGTTGCCGGCGACATAGCTGACTACCTATGCCGGAATTATGGTGATCAGGCACCAAAGATCCTCCAGTGCTCAGATCAGGATGCTCGGCAGAGGCTCCATCCGGAGCATCCCGTCCTGAACGCAGAGATCCTCTATTCGATCCACTGTGAACATGCTCAGCGAGCCATCGATGTTCTGGCTCGCCGCACTCCGCTGGCGCTCATCGATCAGCGTGCAGCCGTGCAATCATCCGAAAAAGTTATCAGCATCATGGCCAAAGAGCTGAACTGGTCGGAACAGCGCTGCACAGAGGAACGCCAGATCTGTATCAGCCGACTTCGTAAAGCGCTGTAAGCGCTCTCTGACTGGTAGAAAGTATAAAAAACCGTTCAAACTTCTTGGCATCTGCGATGCTTTGGTGCATCCTTACTGACGGTAAAAAAATTCCACGATTATTTCGACATAAAAGAATAGTGCAGGAGGATGAAACAAGATGTCTTGGGGCCCTTATTGGATGTTTTTCCGTTGTGATATGTGCAATAAAAATTACAGATTCACTCTCGAAGATATGGAATACGATAACTTCGGCGTCTGTCCCATCTGCCACAAAAAAGGCAGACTTGTCGCTGAAAGCAAAGACCGTCCGGACAACGCGGAAAGCTATCAGGTTATCGACGGCAAATAGTCGGCCTGTTCATAGAACAAGACAGGAAGCCCTTTTCACTGAAAAAGGGCTTTTTTGTAAAAAAATTGCCGGACAACAACAATGTCATCCGGCAAACAGCAAATGGGTGTGAAGGCTCTTCCGTCTGCCTGAGCGACAACAGCAGTGATTTTGAGAAGAAGAGACGTTCGCTATTCATTGCGTTATATACTTTAAAAATATCGATGTCAACAGCTTTATTCTGCTTGGCAGTTTTTGCAGGATTCCAACCGACAACCATGAAACAGACCAGCCACACTATCTTTGGTTATAAAGTCTGCCTGACCCGCAAACCGATCAGACACATCTATCTGCGCATCAACAGAGAAACTTCAGAGCTGAGGGTCAGCGCCCCGCCCCGGGTCGGACTCGGGGAAATTGAAAGCTTTATCCGCCTGAAAAAAAGTTGGATCGAAAAACGGCTGCAGCAGGCTCAAAGACTAAGCGAAAAGATCGTTACATCCTTTGAAGACGGAAAAAGATTGCTCTACAGGGGACAGCCTTACCTGCTCAGAATCGCTCAGCCAGACAAAATAGCAAAGATCACTGAGCTCAACCAGGAACTGATCTTTCATCTGCCTGCCACAGCTGATCCAGCCCTCAAACACGAACTTTTCCTGTCTATCTGCACCGAATATCTGAACAGCGTGATTCCTGACTTGCTCAACGTCTGGCAACAACGCATCGGCGTCAGCATCAAGGAATGGCGACTAAAAACCATGAAAACCCGCTGGGGAAGTTGCAACATTCAGGAAAAACGGATCTGGCTCAACCGCAACCTGGGCCATTATGGAATTGAAGAGATTGAGTTTGTTATCGTTCACGAACTGCTCCACCTGTTGGAGCGTTATCACAACGAACGCTTTTACGGGCTGATGGACCGCTTTCTGCCGGACTGGCGGCTGCGCAAAAAAAAGCTTTCTGCGATTATCTATTCATAAAAAAATCCGTCCCCTATCACAACACAGGGGACGGCGCGATCCTCAACAGATCATTATCAACTCAGATTATTATTTGTGCCCTTTTTTCTGACAGAACTTGCTGTTATCCCGCTGGCCGAAAAGCGCTTCAAAGGCCAGAATATCGTCCAGCCATTCATAGACTTCCAGCACGTCATTCTTAGCTGTTGAGAAAAAACCATTCTGCATAGACTGGAGGCTCTCTACTCAAAAATCTGAAAGCCCCCTATAACCAATCGATATTATGTATTAGATAACCAAGACACCAAATTCAGAAGATGATCTTTGCCACACACCGGACTTAAAGAAATTAAGGGCCCCACCCCAAAGAATCGGTAAAATATCAGAAAACCAGAAACATACGCCAACTCACAATGCCAGTTTCGCCAATTGATGCAATTCGTACACGACAGATAGAAAAACTCTGAAGCAACAAGGCCCCTGCGCTTTTCCAGCGCAGGGGCCTTGTTGTCAAACACTATATTGCTTGCACTGTTATTCCGCAGCAACCTGAGCGTCAGCAACCACGTCAGCTGATTTGGTCTTAAGGAAGATCAGCGCGAGGAAACCGATAAAGGAACCACAGGCCATAACGATAGCGGTTGTCTGCAGACCAAAACCGCCGGAGAACAGAATCCCGGCAGTGATCGGGCCAAGGCAGGCACCGGCACGGCCGATACCGATGACCAGACCGGTACCGCTGGCGCGGACCTCGGTCGGGAAAGCTTTGGCAACCAGGGCGTAAAGACCGACAATACATGCCTGGGTGAAGTAACCGGCACAGGCGGCGACCAGGTTCAGCTGGCTGAGAGAATCAGCGCCGGCACCAAAGATGATCATCATGACCGAGCAGCCGAGCAGAACGATAATGGTCAGGCCACGGGTCGAGAAACGACGGGACAGGACACCCATCAGGAAACTGGAAACCAGGCCACCGACGTTCGCCCAGACCAGAACCGAACCGGCAACAGGACCAGCATAACCCATATCAACAACGATCTTCGGAACCCATTTGAGAAAGAAGTAGTGAGTCATCATGTGACCGAAGTAAGCAACGATCATCAGGATGGTGATGCTGATCAGGCCAGGGCCGAACAGACTGGCGAAACCAACCTTCTTCTTCTCGGTCTTGCAGCAGACCGCTGGCAGAGCCTCAATGGTATCGTGCTTCATCTTACGCAGGATAGCGTTGATCTTGTCAAGAGCACCAGCCGGACGCTTCTGACAGAGGAAAGAGATCGACTCTGGCAGAAAGAAAAAGCTCAGGACCAGGAAGACGAAGGTGACAGCAGCACCGAAATCGAAGATCGCACGCCAGGAGTAAACCTTCAGCAGGTGACCGGAGATGATACCACCGACAATGATCCCCAGCGGGTAACCACCGGCCATGAACATAACCGACATAGATTTGGCTTTAGCGTTGGAGTACTCGGAGGCCATTGCATTGGTCGCTGCCAGCATACCGCCGATACCCAGGCCGGTGAAGAAACGGTAGAAGGAGAGGTCATAAACTCCTTTGGAGTGACCGGCCAGGAACATGCCGATGACCATGACCACGGTGCTGACCAGAATCGTCTTGCGGCGGCCGACTTTATCAGCAACACCACCGAGGAAGATAGAACCGACACCCATGCCGATCAGTTCCATCGACAGAACGATACCCAAAGCAACACGGGCAATGCCCCATTCCTTGGTGATTCCAGGTGCGGCAAACGCGATTGACAGGACATCAAATCCGTCAAGAGCGTTCAACAGGATACACATCGCAACTGCAATAATCTGCAGTTTTGACATAGGACTGCGTTCGATGATTTGTTGTGGATCTTTGTGCATTAGCCTACTCCCCATACTTGTTTGGTGACATATGTCCTGTTACTTCACTTACGTCGTTTCCGTCTTTGGGCGTAAAACTTTGCTTCTCCAACGGATTCAGACTGACAAGTCCAAACATCGTACTGGGACAGCGGGTCTTACATACAACATCAAGCCAAGTGGTGACATACTAACGTTTCGACAACGGGCCTATCCCGTATCTCAGTCGTTGTCCCCCCCATATAAAACAATTGCGTCTGTTCATTCAGGACACAATTCTCTCTGGTTTCCCGGTATGCTCAGTGGCAGCAAGGCATCGCACCAGGGCTCGGACAAAAAAAAGACGAGGAGCTCTTCAAAAAATGAAGAGGACCCCCCGTCCTTCAATTTTCCAGAAAAAGCGAGACTCAATTTCTGCCTACCGGTATCGCATTGCGAAACACGATCTCGCATGACGGACTTTTAAGACAAAAGCTGAGCGGCTGTCAATAAAAAAAATCCACATCTGGTGAAAATAATCGCTGGTGGAGTTATCCGTTTTCCCACAGAAAAATTGTTCTAAAGCTGGAAATAGTGTTTATCGCTGAGGCAAAACAGGCGTCTGATCCAATCAGAATCAGGATGATAACGTCCTGACGTAGATTTTTGAAACTATAGGCAAGTAACAAATTACATTCACACATTTCATTCAATAATGAGTATTGAGCAGCCAGACCATATTGAACATGATCTATAGATGCAAGTAAGCTATTACATTTTCACCCATTCCTTGGCACTAGATACAAAAAAAGCCCGCTTTATAAGCGGGCTTAGAGATAATATGCAACAAAATGTGTTGAGGTAGAACCTAAAACGGGATCTCATCATCAGGGTTGAAAACCGGCTCTTCAAAACTGTCGGGCTGTCTGGACTGACCTCCCCCGTAGTTATTATTCTGCGCCGGACGCGACGGCGTCTGGTTAGACTGGTTGCCACCATAACTCTGGCCGCCGCCGTAGCCACCACCTTGGTTGCCGGCATAACCGCCACCTTGTCCACCACCCTGGGAATCTTCACGGCTACCGAGCATCTGCATCTGATCGACGACAATTTCAGTGATATAACGCTTGTTGCCGTCACGATCGTCATAGGAACGGGTCTGAATCTTCCCTTCAAGATAAACCTGTTTCCCTTTGTGAAGAAACTTTCCACAGACCTCGGCAAGCTGACGCCAGACAACGATGTTGTGCCACTCGGTCTTTTCCTGGCGATTACCGTCACGATCCTTATAATTTTCGGTTGTTGCCAGAGAGAAGGTTGCGACTGCAGCACCCGAAGGGGTATAACGCAATTCCGGATCCTTCCCCAGACGTCCGACCAAGATGACTTTGTTAACTGACATTTAGAACATCCTCCCGATTAAATTTTTAACAGTGCAACATGAGGCGCTGAAGACTCATGCTTTCAACAAGCGAAACTGTAATATTACATAAACCCCGAAAAGACCGGAACCATTTTCTACAATTCATAAATTTTAATGTCTCTCATTTTTTGAACTGCATTTTTAGTTGAACACTTACTGCTATTTAAATCTTCAATTTAAGACAAAAAAACCTTTTCTCCTTTAATCTTACGGGCCGTCAAAGATTCAATGTCCACTTTGTCCATTTCCAATAAAAATTAAGTGTATGCTCAACAAAATTACAGACATCCTGCGCTAAGATTCTGTTTTCCGCTATACCCTATGCCGAGACGAAAAAGAACATCTTTCGCCACAGACAGCATATTTCATCCGTCGCAGAATGACCGCCAAGCCATCTCGAATTCAAAAAAATCTTACTTTATTTTTTGAACTTTCATATATTTGAACAATATATATCTTTTTATTGCTCTATACAAAGATTAGTAGAAACTCCGTGTTAATATTACGGCCATCTTCAGAATGTCATGACAAACTCGGAACTGGTTAAAAATGTAGTTTTTCAGACAGGCTGATTTCAGACTGCCAACATCAGGGTTCAGTTTCCCGCTATACGGAATATCATGAATGTACCACTTGCCGGCATTCCGAGCCCAACGCCATATTCAAATTGCAGCCCCATGTGAAAAAGAGTAGATTTTTCAGGTTTACACTGTGCACATGAGATATCAGCCATGGATCAGAATCTGAAATTTGTTGTGACTTTGAATGACGGCCTGCAGGTGGAATCTGTCTGGTATCCCGGCGAGACCCTCTGTCTTTCGAGCCAGGCCGGCTGCGCCATCGGTTGCCCCTTCTGTGCATCCGGTCAGCTTGGACTGCGGCGCAACCTGACACCTGAGGAGCTGGAAATTCAGCTGCAAACCTGTTATAGGCAGGGGATCGTACCGCAGCGCCTGACCATATCCGGCATCGGCGAACCGCTGCACAACCTTGATAACCTGTCCCGCTTTATCCATAACTGCCGGGACCGGAATCTGCCCGTTTCGATCACAACGACGGGCAGCCCTTTGCAACGACTCACTGAGCTGATCCGCCTGCCGCACAATGGCATCATGTTTTCACTCCACTCGGCAGTTGACAGTACCTACGCACAGCTGATTCCCAACGGCCCCGGGACAACGGCACTGCGAACCGAACTGGAAGACATCTGGCCACAACTGAGCAGACGCCTGAAACGCAGGATCGGCTTCAATTACCTGGTTTTAAGCGAGATCAACGATTCGGACCAAGACATTCAACAGCTCATCGAATGGATCACACCATTTTACGATGCGACCCTGCATCTGCTTTACTGCAACCCGGTTAAGGGATCAGCGTACCGCAGCCCGGCTACAGTCCGAATCGATGAAATTCACAAGCAGCTCTGCAATAATGGGATCAACGTGCGGCGTGCTAACCGCTGGCGTCAACAGTCCCAAGGCGGCTGCGGCACACTGGTGCTCAGCCAGGAAGCATTAACGACATGAGCAAGACCTTTAGAACTCCGCTCCCCGGCGGATTCAGAGAAATGCTGACCATCGCCTTGCCGATGGTTGCCTCGCATGGCTGCGAAACGGCACTGATCTTTACCGATCGGCTCTTTCTTTCCCGCTTAAGCCCGACGGCCATGAACGCCTCGATGGGCGGTGGCCTGAGCAGCTTCATGCTGATGACCTTCTTCATTGGCCTGGTCGGCTACGTCACGGCACTGAGTGCTCAGTACCTTGGTGCCGGACAACCGCGACAATGCTCACGGGTTGTCTTTCAGGCTGCCATTATCTCCCTGGTTGCGGCCCCCGCGTTGCTGCTCCTTCGCCCACTGGTTCACAAACTTTTTGTGCTTGCCGGGGTTCCCGCCGAACAGCTCCCGTTGCAGATCGTCTATTTCAACCTGCTCATGTTCGGAGCATTGCCAGCCCTGTTGCGCACCTGTCTGAGCAGCTTCTTCTCAGGGATCGGCAAGACCCGGATTGTCCTGTTCGCCACCTTCATTACCATGCTGCTCAATATTTTTTTCAACTATGGACTGATCTTCGGTCATTTCGGACTGCCTGCCCTGGGCCTTGAAGGTGCCGCCTATGGAACGTTGGCCAGCAGCAGTTGTGGCCTGCTGATCCTGCTCTTTGCCTACTTGAGCAAGAGCAACCGGCAGACCTACCGCATCAGGGAATCTTTTCACTTTGATACTGCTCTGATCAAAAAACTGCTACGCTTCGGGTCCCCCTCCGGACTGGAGATGTTTCTCAACCTGCTCGCCTTCAATATCATCATCCTGATATTTCATTCGCATGGTCTGGAGACAGCGACAGCGGTCACTATCGTCTTCAACTGGGACCTGGTGTCCTTCGTTCCACTATTGGGAATTCAGGTCGGCGTTGTCAGCCTGGTAGGACGTTACATGGGTGGCGGGCAAACGGAAATCGCGGCACGGACCACAACCTCAGCACTGAAAATGGCTTTTATCTATTCGACTATGATCCTTCTTCTCTTTGCGTCTATCCCGGAACTGCTTGTCAACGTTTTCAAGCCAGACGATATGGATATGATCTTTGACTCCGCCTTTCCACTGGCCGCCCATATGCTTCGTCTGGCAGCATTTTATGTTTTTGCGGATGCCATCATCGTTGTGTTCAGCGGCGCCCTGCGCGGTGCAGGTGACACATTCTGGACCATGCTCATTTCGGTCTGCATGCACTGGCTGTTGGTTCTGTTACTGCTTATCTCTCTTAAGGTTCTGAACCTGAATCCAATGAACGCCTGGATCGTGCTGATCTGTGTGTTCATGACCTTCAGCGGAATTTTTTACCTGCGTTACCGCAAGGGAGCCTGGAAAAAAATCAGGGTCGTTGAGAGCTCTTTTCACGGATAAAAAAAAGGCCCCTCGGTGAACGAGGAGCCTCGGATCACCCTGGGGCAATCTGATTATTTTGCTGCTGCGCGGGCGGCCTCAAGCCAGGAATTCCACTGCTCCTGGTGAGCAGCGATCCACTCCTGAGCATGGCGTTCGATATCCTTCTGAGACTTCTCACCGCTTTGCATCTTGGTGTTCTGTTCATTGATATCGGCCAGCGCCAGTTTAAAGACCTCGAAGAATTTCTTGGCCGCGGGATTCTTCTGCAGAAATTTCTTGTTAGCGACAATCTGGATATCGGCAACAACAAAACCTGCTTTGAGAGGATCGGTGACCGCTCCTTCAACACCGGAAACGGTCATCCGCTCCTCTGCACTTTGCTGTGCTTCGGTCGGATTGATCTCAGGAACGTTGATCCACTCGACATCGACTCCCGGCTTAAGCTTGTAAACTGTCCAGTTCGGGGTCCAAGTATAGAAGAAAGCCGGTTCACCGGCATTATAACGGGCGATGACATCAGCCATGCTGGCCGAGTAGGAGGCTTTGATCGGATTGATGTAATCATTCATGCCATAAGCATCCAGATGATGGCTAATGACTTTTTCACAACCCCAACCCGGAGGACAGGCGGTCAGATCGGCTTTGCCGTCACCATTGGAATCAAAGGCCTTGATAACCTCCGGGCGCTTGAAATCTTCCAGTGATTTGATGCCGTATTTCTCGACATCTCGCTTGGAAACCAGATAACCCTGCATACCGCCAGCCTTGGCGACATAGCCGACTATTTCAGCCTTGTCGAAAAAATTCTTCGGCAACTGGGCATTGTGCATCGGAAACCAGCCGTTGGTCCAGTAATCGATGTCTCCCAGTGCAACCGACTGATAGAAGATCGGGTTCTGCAGGGTCTTCGGCTTATCAACTTTGTAGCCCAGTTCCGTCAGGCCTTCCCGAACCAGGGCTTCCTGAAAGAAGCCGGTATCCCAGGACGCCCGGGCCGGCTTGACCTTAACCCCCTTACCCGGCTTGTCACCAGCAGCATTAGCGGTTACCGCTAAACAGAGAATCAGCAGTGCAAATATAATACGTTTCATCATGTCTCCTTTTTTTGTGAACAAAAATTGAATATCTATTTTTGACCAAAGCCCTGAGTGATGCGATCCAGCACCATGGCCAGCAAAACAATGGCCAGGCCACCGATAGTCGCCAAGCCGATCTCCAGTGTATTCAAGCCCTGAACAACCGGGTTCCCCAGGCCACCAGCTCCGATCATCGCAGCGATAACGACCATCGACAACGCCATCATGATAGTCTGGTTCAGACCGGCCATGACCGAAGGCAAAGCAAGAGGAAACTGAACCCGGCACAGAACCTGCCAAGGGGTCGCCCCAAATGCGACCGCAGCCTCAACCAGTTCCGGGTGGACTTGGCGGATGCCAAGACTGGTCAGCCGGATAATCGGCGGCAAAGCAAAAAATATCGTCGCCAAAATTCCTGAAACAGTGCCAATGCTGAACAGCATGACCACAGGAACAAGGTAAACAAAGGCCGGTGTTGTCTGCATGGCATCTAAGAATGGCCGCAGGAACATCTCAAAACGGTCACTGCGCCCAGCCATGATTCCAAGGGGAATACCAACCACGGCACAGACAATGACGGCACAGATCACCATCGCCAGGGTTGTCATGGTGTCTTCCCAAAGCCCCAGGTAACCGATCAGCAGGAAGGTTACCAGGCTGAAGACGGCAACCGCCTTGCTCGCGTAACGCCAGGCCAGAGCGATAAAGATCAGAATGACAACAACCGGAGGCAAGGTCATCAGGACCCACTGCAGGCCATTGAGGATAAGATCAAGTGGCACCTTGATTATCTGGAAAAAATCGCGGTAGTTCATGACCAGCCAGTCGACAAACTGCTGAATCCATTGATCGAGAGGGATTAGCTGGTCTTCAAAATTTAGGAATCTCATCAGTTGCTCGGCTCCGTTGTTACAGTCTCTTCGTTATCCACCTGCTCGCGATGCAGGGTTTTCAAAAACAGGTTCTTGGAAATAACGCCAAGATACTTTCCCTGTTCATCAACAATCGGCAATGGCCAGGGGTGGCTGGTGATATCCGGGAGAATATCCTGCATCGATTCGCTCCCCTGGCGGCAGACTGCAGCATCAATAAAAGCGTCACTCAGTTTTCTGCCGTTACCTTCGCCATCGAACAGGTCACGGATCGAATCGGTGGAAACAACGCCGATAAAACGTCGCTCGGCGTCGAGTACATAGCCGTAGTCACGGTCATGATTGATCAGTCGCTGCAAGACAGCACGAGGGCTTTCGGTCGGATGCCGAATGACCGTAACCTGAGTATCCCGGGCGATATCGGCTGCGGTCAGGATATTGGTCGGATCGACACCGCGGAAGAACGCGCGGACGTATTCGTTGGCCGGATTCTGGAGGATCTCCTCCGGGGTACCGACCTGCACGACATTCCCCCCTTCCATGATGGCGATCCGGTCACCGATGCGCATCGCTTCGTCCAGGTCATGGGAGATAAAAACAATGGTCCGCTGCGCCTTGGCCTGCAGCTTAAGCAGCTCATCCTGCATTTCGGTGCGGATCAGAGGATCGAGAGCAGAGAAAGCTTCATCCATGAGCAGAATATCCGGATCAACGGCAAGGCCGCGAGCCAGACCGACGCGCTGCTGCATGCCGCCGGACAACTCATTCGGCTTGCTCTGCGCCCAGGCCTCCAGGCCGACCTGTTCCAGCGCCTTCAGCGCCCGCTCTTCCCGGGTCGTTTTATCGACACCATCCAGTTCAAGGCCGAAAGCGGCATTCTGGAGCACAGTCAGATGGGGCATCAGGGCAAAAGACTGAAAAACCATGCTCATCTTTTTACGCCGCAGCTTGACCAGCTGATCATCCGACATCTTGGTGATATCTTCGCCATCGATCAGCACCGCCCCTGCGGTCGGTTCAATCAGCCGGTTGAGCATCCGCACCATAGTGGACTTCCCTGAGCCGGACAGTCCCATGATGACGAAGATTTCTCCGCTGTAGATGTCGAAACTGGCCTGCTGGACACCGACAGTGGTATCAGTTTTGGCAAAAATTTCTTCCTTGGTCAGCCCGTCAGCGAGAAGCTTCAGAGCTTTTTTGGGGTGAGGCCCGAATATCTTATAGAGATTCTGGACGCTGACTTTCACTTCTTGTTCCATACATTTTCCTTATAAAGCAGCAACTTGAACAAATTATTAACACCGAGCGCTGCTGGATATGGAAAACCGTACGAAAAGCGGACGAAAAGGACGATATCTGCTTTTCAGCAGAGCGCGGCAAAAATAAGACAAAAACAAACGTATTTAGTTTTTTATACGGACAGAGCGACCCGCGACCCGGTTCAGCTGGACAGCTCAAATCGGGCGCAACTCTGATTGATAAGGGATCTTCGAGGACTCACCGGGGGCAAACCTCTTAACGATCACCTTGCGGGACTGGGTCGGAACATCCTGGCTGGATGCCGCCCAACAAGTCATCATAGCCAAAAATGACCCTGAGGTCAAATAACTGCCGTGCCGGATTCTCATCAAAAGCTGATATAATCCCGAGACTGGTAGTTTTGATTGAATTCACAGAGCGTAAATTGCGACGATCAGATTGACCTGAGCAGGGAATAATCAGTATGCTGTCGCATGATTGCCAGTTGTCACCCGAAAACTCAAAATAGCAACTGGTAAGTTTTCAGATTGGAAACGAGCATTTTTTCCATGGCAAGGAAATCAAGGAGTTGCGCAGAGGCGTAGGACGTTACGCCGCACAAGTAAACCCGAGATTGACGCCGCCATAACGGAAAAGAGCCGGTTCCGGATGGAAACTAGCTACGGGAGGAAAAAAAATCGAGTGTTACATACAATTAAATTCTACCTGCTGTTCTTTCCCTGGACGGTCATCAGTCTGAGCGTTGCCCTGATCGCCTCACTGTTGGGCTCAGACAACGCCGCACACCGGGTCGGCATTGTCTGGGGGAAAGGCTGTGCATTCCTGGCCGGCCTGAAGGTCAACGTCATCGGAACTGAAAACATTCTTCGCGATCAACCGGTGATCTACGTTTCCAACCATCAGAGTAATTTCGACATCCCGATTCTCTATGCCGGGCTGCCTCTGCAATTTCGCTGGCTGGCTAAACAGGAGTTGTTCAAGATCCCCGTGTTCGGCCTGGCTATGAAGCGCAGCGGTTATATTCCCATCGACCGCAGCGATCGCCGCAAGGCGATGCACAGCATCAACGCCGCCGCCCAAAGGATTCAGGACGGTGCTTCGGTCATTATCTTTCCGGAAGGAACTAGAACACCGGACGGCAAGCTGCAGCCATTCAAAAAGGGGGCACTGCTGCTCGCCATGAAGGCCAAGGTACCGATTATACCGGTGACGATCCGCGGCAGCTACGATGTCATGAGCAAGGACAGCCTCAAGATCCACGGCTCACAGATCGACGTGATCTTTTCACCGGCGCTCGACCTTACCAAAGTGGAAAACAGCCAGATGGATAAAATCACCGAACTCATTCATGATCAGATCGCCGCCAACCTGGGGCAGGAAAGCCATTGATGACGAACAGCCCCGACAGACTCTTCCTGATGCCGTTCGGCGGCCTGGGCGAGATCGGCATGAACATGCTGGGCATCGAGTACGCAGGGAAAATCATGCTCATCGACTGCGGCCTGATGTTCCCGGAAGCCTATATGTTCGGCATCGACCTGGTCCTGCCGGACGTCAATCTGCTTGAGCAGCGCCAGGAAGATATCGTCGGTCTGATCCTGACCCATGGCCACGAAGACCATATCGGGGCCCTCCCCTATCTGTGGGAAAAACTCGGTGGCCCTGCCGTTTATGCCACAACCCTGACGCTGGGGCTGCTGCGCAACAAGCTCAAAGAATTTGATCTCGACCACCGGGTCGAGATGGTCACCATTGCCCCCCGCCAGGGGTTTGATCTGGGGCCATTCAGTGTCGAACCGTTCAGGGTTGCCCATTCCATCGTCGACGGTATCGGGTTGGCTGTCAAGACCGGACTCGGAACCATTGTCCACACCGGCGATTTCAAGATCGACCCGACCCCTGTCGATGGCCAGACCACTGATCTCGCCCGCCTCACCGAACTGGGCGACGAAGGAGTCCTGCTGCTGCTGGCAGACTCGACCAATGTCGAGAACGAGGGGCACACCCTGTCGGAAAAGAGCGTCGGCAAGGTTCTGGACGAATTGATACCCCAGTGTGCCGGCCGGGTGATCGTCGCGACCTTCTCGTCCAATATCCACCGTATTCAACAGATTGCCGACGCGGCCAGACTGGCAGGTCGCAAGCTGCTGATCAACGGCCGCAGCATGATCAGCAACATCGATATCGCCCGCCAGCTCGGCTACCTGAGAATCTCCGATGATCAGTTCATCTCCTTACGCGAGATGCGCGATCTGCCGCCCGAACAAGTGCTGATCATCACCACCGGCAGCCAAGGGGAACCCTTAAGCTCGCTGATGCGCATCGCCCTGGGCGATCACAAACAGATCCAACTGACCCGTGGCGACACGGTCATCCTCTCGTCCAAATTCATTCCCGGCAACGAAAAGGCGATCAGCGACCTGATTAACAACCTGTACCGGCGCGGGGCAGAAGTCATCTACGAGAAAACCAGCGAGGTCCATGTTTCAGGTCACGCCAGCCAGGAAGAGTTGAAACTGGTCCACAGTCTGGTCAAACCACGCTATTTCGTTCCGATCCACGGCGAGTATCGTCACCTGGTCAAACATTCCCAGCTGGCCGTCTCATTGGGGCTGGCGAAAGAGAATACCCTGGTTCTTGAAAACGGCCAGAAGCTGGCCATCGGCTCAGACCAGTTCGCCATCGAGTCGAGCTTCGAAACTGGACGAATTCTGGTCGACGGCAAAGGAGTCGGCGATGTCGGCAGCATGGAGCTGCGCGACCGGCGCCACCTTGCCAACCACGGCCTGGTGATCCTGATGCTGGCCATCAACCAATCAAGCGGTGAGATTGTCCAGGGCCCGGAGATATTCACCAAGGGGTTTGTTCCTGAAGAAACCGAAGAAGGGGCGCAGCGCCTCGAAGAGGCGCGGCTGGCAGTTTGCGACCTGCTCCAGGAGCACAGCCTGGACATGATCGCGGACTGGGAAGAGCTCCGGGTTGAAGTTCGCAAGGTTCTGCGCCGCTGCTTCAACAAACGGATCGCCCGCCGCCCCTTGATCATCCCGGTCATTCTTGAGCTGTAAAATTTAGCCAAACTCGGCCTCCCCTTGGGGGAGGCCGAGTTTGTAATTTATTGTTTTCTGGCTGGCTGTAGCATAGTAAGCTAACGTCCTGTTCGAAGACTTATAAAAATACAGGCAACCAAACCCTAAAAAATTGAAAAGTCACCTTATACGATGAAAACTGAGATTCCTGAAGTTCCCACAGAAAAGCGGATGCGCAAAGAGATTCTCGGCCTGGTCTGGCTGGCCCTGGGGGTTTTTCTGCTCGTCTGTCTGTGCAGCTACAGCAACAACGATCCCTCATTCAACAACAATCTGCGACCTGGCCAGGTGCACAACCTGATCGGGACATTCGGCTCACACCTGGCCGATCTGCTGTTTCAGGCCTTCGGACTCACTGCCTTGCTCTGGCCGATCGGCTGCCTGTTGCTGGCCTGGCGCTGGTTAAAATTCCGTGATGTCCATGTCCGGGCACTACGCTTGATCGCCTTCTTCATCCTGCAGATCTCCCTGGGCGGCCTGCTCGCTCTCAAACTGGCCAGAATCCCCTTCTTCGGCAGTCATATCGATGAAGCCGGCGGAGCGATCGGCCGGATTCTCGTCAATACCCTGTCCCGCTACCTGAACATCGGCGGTGCAGCAATCGTGCTGATCGTCTTTTTTCTGGTCGCGGCAATCCTTTCGACCCGAATCTCCTTCGTCCTGTTCATCGACGGACTGCTTGAGCGTTTCGGCCGGCGCCTTGAACGGCGTCGCGAAGCCCGTCAGGCCAGAAAGGAACTGCGCAAACAGAAACCTGACAAGAAAATTCTCGAGATCAAGGCCCCAGTCGTCGCGGCGGAGCCAGCCCCGGCACTTCTGCAGGCCAAAAGTCCGACCAAGAAAAAAGCCACCAAGACAAAACCGGCTGAAGAGAATCAGGAGGCGTTCTCTTTTCTCGAAGCTAGCGGCGACTACCGGATGCCGGGCATTTCCCTGCTCGATCACGACGGCGGCGAGCCGAAACCGATCGATCGCGACAGCCTGATGATGGCGGCCAAGATTCTCGAAAAGAAACTGCAGGATTTCGGCGTCGAAGGGGATGTCGTCGAGGTCAAACCCGGTCCGGTCGTCACCATGTATGAATTTGCTCCGGCGCCCGGGGTCAAGGTCAACAAGATCAACAACCTGCAGGACGACCTGGCGATGGCATTGCAGGCGGTTTCGATCCGTATCGTTGCGCCGATTCCCGGCCGCGGAGTCGTCGGTATCGAGATCCCGAACAAGGATCGTGAAACCGTCTATCTCAAGGAGATCATCGACTCGGATGAGTTCCAGCGCAACGGCGGCCGCCTGCCGATGGCCCTGGGCAAGGACATCTTTGGTCAGGTGGTGGTTTCTGACCTGGCCAAGATGCCTCACCTGCTGGTCGCCGGTTCGACCGGTAGCGGTAAGTCAGTGTCAGTCAACACCATGATCCTGTCACTGCTCTATCGCGGCACACCGGACGACGTGCGCCTGATCATGATCGACCCCAAGATGCTCGAACTGTCGATCTACGAAGGAATCCCACACCTGCTGCTACCGGTCGTCACTGAGCCGAAAAAGGCCTCGCTGGCCCTGGCCTGGGCGGTGCGGGAGATGGAGCGTCGCTACAAACTGATGGCCGACAAGGGCGTACGGAATATCGACGGTTACAACCGCAAGCTGGCCAAGGAGGCGAAAGAGGTTGTTCCGGAGCCGCCACCGGTTGATCCAAGCGACGATTTTCTCGACGATTTGCCACCGCTGCCGGAGCCCGATCCGAAAGAAGAACTGGACCACGGCCATCTCCCCTATATCGTGGTTATCGTCGATGAGCTGGCCGACCTGATGATGGTCGTTGGCCGCGAGATTGAAGAATCGATCGCCCGCCTCGCCCAGATGGCCCGGGCTGCCGGCATTCACCTGATCCTGGCGACTCAGCGCCCGAGCGTCGATGTCATCACCGGTCTGATCAAGGCCAACTTTCCGACCCGGATGTCGTTCAAGGTCTTCTCCCGGACCGATTCGCGGACCATTCTCGACTCGATGGGAGCCGAAACCCTGCTCGGCATGGGGGATATGCTCTTTCTGCCTCCGGGTGTCGGCTATCTGCAGCGGGTTCACGGAGCATTTGTCTCGGAACTCGAAGTCCAACGGGTCGTCGACTTTCTGTCCAAACAGGGCAAACCGGAATACGACCAGTCGATTCTCACCGCTCCGGAAAGCTCCTCCGGAGACGGGATGGACGACGAAGAATATGACGAACGCTGGGACGAAGCGCTGCGCATCGTCTCGGAGACCCGTCAGGCCTCCATCTCGATGCTCCAACGCCGCCTGAGAGTCGGCTATAATCGGGCCGCGCGTATGGTAGAAAGAATGGAACTGGAAGGAATCGTCGGTCCTTCGGACGGCAGCGGCAAACCACGGGATGTCCTGATTGGAAAGATCGAATAATTCATTCCCGTAAAAGATAACCATTCGCGTCGATATTTCCTACATTTTCTATGTAGTATTTATGTTGCATCCACAACAACACTGGGTTACCTTATCCTTGAATCTATATATTAAATTAGCACCATCAATCCAGCGGGCTACTGCCACAGCCTGCTGGTTTGCGCAGTACAGACTGATACCTGTTGTAATTGACGTCTTTCGCAACGAAAGTTTGTCTCCTGAACTGGAGAAAGGGGAAACTTATGAGGAGAACAACAGAAGTCCTTGTGCTCTGCCTGCTCGCGGTAGGGTTGTTTTTGACCGTAACGGCCGAAGCATCCGACCATTCCTTCATCGAAGGCCCGCTTAAAACCGGACCAGAGGTCACCAAAGTCTGCCTGGAATGTCATGAAGATGCTGCAAGCAATATCATGATGACCAGCCACTGGACCTGGAGTTCCGAGCAGAAAATCGACGGCAAGACGGTCCAGCGCGGCAAGACCAACGCCATCAACAACTTCTGCATCACTCTTCGCTCCAACGAGCCTCGCTGTACCAGCTGCCATATCGGCTATGGCTGGAAGGACAGCAGCTTCGATCTAAGCGACGCTTCAAAAGTTGACTGTCTGGTTTGTCATGACTCAACTGGCAGCTACAAAAAAACCCCGACCGGTGCCGGTGTCCCTGACCCTAAAGTCGACCTGCTCAAAGTCGCCCAGAATGTCGGTCCGACCTCACGTCAGACCTGCGGGTCCTGTCACTTCTACGGCGGTGGCGGCGACGCCGTCAAACACGGCGATCTCGATTCCAGCATCACCAACCCGACAGCCGATCTCGATGTTCATATGGCGGTAGACGGCAACAACTTCACCTGTACCAGTTGCCACGCAACAGACGAGCACACCATTACCGGCAACGCCATGGTCGTCTCTCCGACTGGAGAAAACCATATTGACTGTATAGACTGCCATGACGGCGAGGTTCACAGCGAATCGCTGCTCAACCAGCACCTTGACACCGTTGCCTGCCAAACCTGCCATATTCCTTATTTCGCCAAGGAAGTCCCGACCAAACTCAACTGGGACTGGTCAACTGCCGGACAGGATATCAAACCTGAAAAGGATCAGTACGGCAAACCTAATTACGACAAGAAAAAAGGCAACTTTGTCTGGGGCAAGATGATCGTTCCAGAATATACCTGGTATGACGGAACCGCAGGTGTCTACCAGTTCGGCGACAAGATCGACCCAACCCAAACAACCATGCTTAGCTACCCGAACGGTAAACGCAGCGACAAAGAGGCTAAGATATATCCGTTCAAGGTCCATAGCGGCAAACAGATCTACGACACCAAAAACCTCTATTTCATTGCACCGAAACTGTTCGGTAAAGGCGGCTTCTGGGCCACCAACGACTGGAATGCAGGAGCCAAGCTCGGCATGGCTGAAGTCGGCCTCGACTACAGTGGCGAGTACGGCTTCGCTCCGACAACCATGTACTGGCGCATCAACCACATGGTCGCTCCAAAAGAGCAGGCCCTCGGCTGCCTCGAATGTCACGGTGACAACGGCCGCCTCGACTGGAAGGCCCTCGGCTACGCAGCCGACCCGATCATCAACCAGCGTTACGCCAGAACCAAGAACTGATTTTCAGGAAACACACCTCAGGAAACAACAAAGGCGCGGGAAGCTTTCCGCGCCTTTGTCTTGCCCTCTCTCCGAATCGTCAACCACCCAGGCCTGAAGGTTTAAAACAAGGCAGGAATCCAACGGTACCCTGCAGCAAACTTCTCCAGCAGAACTTTCGGATTGCCTCAACAGGCCAGGTAAAATGTGTTGACACCATCAAAACCATTAGTTAACCTGCTTACTGTTAGGCGAATTACTATCTTGAGGGCTATCAAGCGTCATTGCTTCCAGGAAGATCCTTATGGCGTTTTAGATACCCCTATTATCTGGGCAACTAATGCCCGAGGTTACTTTTCACAGGAGGTTCCATGATCCATGTACCCAGATCCTTAACTCCTAAAGTCGTTATTGTCGGTGGTGGTTTTGCCGGCCTTTCCTGCGCCCGCGGCCTGGCCAAATCTCCTGTTGAAATTACCCTGGCGGACAAAAACAATTATCACCTCTTTCAACCCCTGCTCTACCAGGTCGCAACAGCGGTCCTGTCACCGGCAGATATAGCAACCCCAATCAGACGTGTTTTACGCAACCAGAAAAACACCACCGTTGTTCTTGATGAATTAACGGGTGTAGACCTCAACAAACGTCAGATCCACTTCAAGCACAACTCTATGCCGTATGATTATCTGATCTTGGCCAATGGCGCGACCCATTCATACTTTGGACATGACGAATGGTCAGAGCATGCACCAGGTTTAAAGACTGTTGATGATGCTCTGGAAATTCGCCGCAGGGTTCTGCTGGCGTATGAAGAAGCCGAGTGGGAAGCAGATCCAGTTGCGCGTCAGGCGAAGCTGACTTTTGTTGTTGTCGGTGGCGGACCTACCGGAGTCGAGCTGGCAGGTGCCCTGAAAGAGATCGCAGCAAAAACAGTCCCACAGGATTTTCGCCATATGGACACAACAACGGCCCGTGTCCTGCTGGTTGAAGCCGGCCCAAGACTGCTGGCGGCGCTTCCTGAAAAGCTGGCGCTACGCGCACAATGGGATCTGGAGAAAATGGGCGTTCAGGTGCTGCTGAACAGCCGCGTCAGCAACATCGCCAGCGGAATCGTCAGTATCGACAACAAGCATTTCCCAGCCGAAAACATTATCTGGGCCGCGGGAGTCAAAGGTTCCGCCATCAATCTGTATCCACAAGCAGAACGTGACCCTCAGGGCCGCCTTATGGTGACAGAATCTCTCACCATTCCTGGCCACCCTGAGGTCTTCGTTATCGGCGATATGGCTCATGCCAGCGACGTAAAGACTGGCAAGCCCGTGCCTGGCGTTGCGCCAGCGGCTATGCAGATGGGCCGTTTCGTTGCCGGAATCATTCGCCGCGAGAGCATTGCCCCGTCCAGGGTTGAAGACCGCCCCACCTTCTCCTATAACAATAAAGGCAGCATGGCGACCATAGGCCGTAATCGAGCTGTTGCCCAGGTCAGCGGGAAACAATTCGGAGGCTTCAGCGCCTGGCTGCTTTGGGGGCTCGTCCACTTGATACCACTATTTGGTTTCCGCAATAAGCTCTCTGTCATCTTTTCCTGGCTCTGGAGCTATCTGTCCGTCAGCAAAAATTGTCGTCTGATCACAGGGCAACCTGAAATGAAAGTGAACAAAGTTCTCAAACTGTCAGAGTTTCGCGATGAAAGAACAGATATGTTAAAATCGCGCCATGGCGAGAAAAGAAAAAGTGCATGAAGATTACACCCAGATCTTGCCTGCAATTTGACGGAACCTGGAGCAGATGTGAAAAATACTGGAAATGGAACATGTCGGCAAAAAGAGGTTGACAAACTACGCATGCTTAGTTAACCTACTAACCGTTAACCCACTTACTTCCCTTCCCATGTAATTAGGTTAACAACAAGCCTGCTTACTGTTTCCCACCTCTTTACAGTAAGCAGGCTTGCAGCTACACCCCATTCCATTTTTCCCCTTTCTCATCACCCCGTACGAGAAAGGGGATTTCTTTTTCTTCAATTACACAAAAAATCGGCCCGACATATGGCATTCTACTAATGCCATATGTCGGGCCGATCGAAGTTATCAAATTAAAATATGAGGTCTATCTAAGCCGCTTTTTTCACACCTCCGACACGTTCTTCAACCATGTGGTCCCTGTTGAACTTATGTTCATCAACCCTTGAGACCAGCAGAATATTGATCAAACAGACTCCGGCTGCGGCAAGATAAGTGTAACGTACCCCCCCGGTCATATTTACGATGATGCCAACCAGACCGAAAGCCAATGAAGTCGTTAAAGCCTGAAGGGGGAATAACGCACTGTTGACCGCCTCGTATCCGTGCCTGCCAAAAACCGCCGAAGGAAGAGAAACTGTGAAATTTGCAGCTCCGCCGATTGAGAATCCGATCATCACCAGCGAGATATAGACAAAAGTCATATTATTGGTGAAGTTGAACAAAAGCGCGACGATATAAAACATCCCATAGAGGACCATGATTCTCTTGGTTCCGAACATGGTATCAAGAGCTCCGAAAATCCATGAACCAATCATACCGACAAAGGAAAGGATACTCATAATTGTCAGGGCATGAGTCAGAGAAAAGCCGAGCTCCTGATTTCTGACGACCAACTGACACATGACCATTGCGGTAACGGTCTGAAACCCTCCGGATGTAATTGCAGCCAACCAGTAATTTTTTTCCTTGAACAGCTTCATGACTGTCCAGCCGGCGTTACGCTCTATCTTTTCGGTAAAGTATTCTTTTTTGTAAACATCATCTGAAACATTGTCCGGGTTGCGGCCGACCTCCATAGGCGTATTACGTATAAATATGATGCCGACGATAGCCAGCGCAATGGCCATTATGACAGGAACTATCACGCCTCTTTGCAGACCCATTTTCGAGATCAGTGCCGCGATCATCGGGACATAGAAAGCTGAGGAGAAATTGAGGCCCATCGTTATATATCCCATAACGATCCCCTTCGACTTGGGAAACCACTGGGCGACCAGTGGACCACCGGCAACAAAAGCCGCAGACATGGCGCCGCTGGAGGTCAGACAGAGAAAGACGGCATACATGGTCACGCTGGTTGCCGACCCCAGACCGACATAACCAACTGCAGCCAGCAAAAGACAAACACCAGAGATATAACGCGGGCCGATTTTACGGTTCAACATGCCTAGAATGATAAAAGAGATGACGGAAAAAAAGCCCGCAATGGTGCCCATACCAATAACATGTCCGACGGGAACTCCAAGGCTTTTTGCAACGGCCGGGGCGATGATATTGGTTCCGTCATTGACCATTCCGCCATAAAACCAGAACAGGAGCAGGCAATAGACAATTATCCCCCAGCTTTTTCCGAAATTGAAAAAATTGTTCTTCTTACTTGCTGACATAAGTATCCTCATCCTTTTCTAAAAAAATTTACATTGAAGCGTTCCCGGCCAGATTGGATCTTATCCTCCATAAGCAACATGGCCAGAAAGCACAAAATGGATTATCTATAGTCGCTACACTTGCGCCCCCCCCCGCGGGAAGCAGGGGCGCCACAAAGATTCTCAACCACCTGCAGGATCAGTATTTTCCGAATTCCTTACCGGCCTTTATGAAACTCTTCAGAGTATCCTCTTTTGCTTCATCCATGGCACAGCCAATCCCGAGGATGTAACCACCATCTCCGGCAACGTCATCAAGCAGAGCTTTGGTGGCATCAGCAACCAGCTCCGGTGTCCCGGTCAAAATTTTGGAAATCGGGAAGCCACCACCAATACAGGCAATCCCCTCGAGAGCCTGACGAGCCTTTTTCATATCGGTGTTGTCAAAATAGAAAACACAACCTTTGGGTGCTTCTTTGAGGTATTCAAGCCGGGTGTTGTAGGATCCTTCGACGAAACAGACCGGAACACAGCCTTCTGCAATCAGTCCATTCAACAGAGCCTTAAGGTTCGGCCAATAGAATTCTCTGAACTGCTTGTCGGACATGAAGCCATCGGCCCCTTTGTGCAGAGGCACGAAGACCATGGGGTTCTTGTTTTTGATGGCATCTGCCGCGCCCATCTTGACCATATGAGGAACCAGACGCTCGCAGGCTTCCATGACCTTTTCTGGATAGCGGTACATATCCATCATGAATTGTGTTGTGCCTCTCAGACAGTCACTCAGATAATCAAACGGTACCTTTGCCGCACCACCAGTCCCGAATGGATGTCCGCTGCTGTTGATCTTGTTGAGATATGGAAGGAGCTTGTTGAACCAGTCAAAGTGCTGCTTACCCGCCTTAAGAAGCGCCTGGTAAGCCTCCTGGACATCCGGTGCCCCAAGGGAGATCAGCAGGCCATTTGACATGGTGATCTCCTGGATGCCGTAAACAGTCCCGACGTTGGTCAGAGGTTTCAACGCACTTGCAATGCGACCGAAATAGATCCGGAACATAAAATCTGTCGGATCCTGAATGAGATGATCATATTCGTCGGCGGTCATATATTCTTTTTCAATATACTGATAGGCGCTGTTGTCACCCAGACCGCCTCCGGCCCACTTGTATTGATGGAGCTGCAATGTGTCCAAAGTTGGCCCATGATTACATATGACCGGTGAGCCGATGAAGTCAACCACATACTCCCGGGCGTAATCGACAAAAGTTTGCCCCAGAACATCAGCATCGTACATGGCCTCTTTACAGCTCGAGTTGGACAGGTCCACTGGAGCCCAGGTGATGATCGGAAAAATTGGAACCCGGTCGGGAGCTTTCTCCAGCTGAATGGCGTCTTTCAGCAAGTTTGCCTTGTACACATAGGCTTCTTTGGCAGCGTCGTCGTCAAATTCAAGACCTGTTCCTGATGCCCATTCTTCTAAAAATTGTGCCTGTTTATCGCTCACTTTTTCCTCCATTGACATAATTGCATAGATTCAGGGCTGATCTCAGCAGGTCCAGATTTTACAGGCATTCACTCCCACGACCGCATCAGTCGCATAGCCATCAGCGCCAATAAAATCGCAGACGGTCTGATCCATCTGGCCGCCGCCGATCATCACCTTGACAGAATCGCGCAGCCCTTTTTCCTTGAGCTTGTCAACGACCGCCTTCATCGGATCGAACGCAAGGGTCAGAAGCCCACTCATACCTAGCAGAGCAGGCCTGACCTCTTCAATTTTGGCAACAATGTCATCGACCGGAACATCGACACCAAGATCAATGATTTCAAAACCGCTGAGTTCCATCATCATGCCGTAGATATTCTTGCCGATATCGTGAATGTCGCCCTCTATAGTGGCCAGAACCATGGTGCCGAGAGTTGTTTTTTCAGCCTGAGCATCTTCATCGAGGTAAGGTTTGATCAGCTCAGCACCGTCATTCATCATTTCGCCGGCCATAATCAGTTCTGGAATGAAGAATTCCTTCTGCTCAAAACGTCTACCGATTTCAGCCATACCTTCCTGGTAGGCGCGGAAGATAGCGTTCGGGTCTTCGCCGCGGTCCAAAAGTTCTTTGGTCAAGCCAAGAAATCTCTCCTCCTCCATCTCGACCATGGCATTGATCAGTTTCTGCATCGTCATTGCTCCTTTTTGTGGTGTTGGTTTGTACAATTCAGAACTGTTAGTTAGTGCATTAACTGTTAGCCTGTTTACCGCAATCTTATAGAGGAGTAAAGATTTTCTTGGGGGAAAATTATATTTTTCCGCACTACTGTCCGGTTAAAAAATCAGACAACGTTGTAAGTTGTTGATAATAATTGTTCTTTGACATAACTGTTCCGTTTTCGATTTGAATTCACCCCACGAATATGGGGAGATACCTTCCATCAACGCAGGAGGTATCGATGAATTCAGGCCAAACCGTTTTCAGGCAACTGCTGCAGTTTCTGCCACGTCACGATTTCAATCTGTGCGTTCGCCGCTACCGTGGTGATTATCGGGCCAGAAAGTTTTCGACATTCGATCAATTTCTGTGCCTTGCCTATGCCCAGATGGCTGGCCGTGAAAGCTTGCGCGATATTGAAACCTGTTTGAACTCTCACCGCGAGAAGCTTTATCACATCGGCTTTCGTGGTTCTGTGTCCCGCTCAACTCTGGCTGATAGCAGTGAGCGAAGAGACTGGCGCATCTTTCAAGACTTCGGCCATGTCCTGATTCGCATGGCGCAGCGTCTTTACTGTGACGAACCGTTTGCCCTGGAGCTCGGTCAGCCACTGTATGCTTTCGATTCAACGACCATCGATCTGTGCCTGTCCCTGTTCCCGTGGGCTGGATACAAAACGACGAAGTCGGCGGTTAAGATGCATACTCTGCTTGATCTGCGAGGCACCATCCCGACTTACGTCGCCGTCACGACAGGCAAAGTACATGACGTCCGAATGCTTGATTCTCTGCCGGTAACCGAGAATGCCATTTACACCATGGACAAGGCCTATACCGACTTCTCGCGACTCTATACGTTGCATCAGCAAGGAGGTTTCTTCGTCATCAGGGCAAAAGACAATTTGCGCTACAGGCGACTTTATTCCGCAGCCAAAGAGAAGTCAGCCGGGATCAAAGCAGACCAGACGATAGTCCTGGTCACTCCCAAATCGAAAAAGGACTATCCGGAAAAGCTCCGTCGGATCAGTTATGTTGACAAAGATCGGAACAAACATCTGGTCTTTTTGACCAACAATTTTGCGATTTCAGCAACGACTGTTGCCGAAGTCTATAAGCAGCGCTGGCAGGTGGAACTATTTTTCAAGTGGGTCAAACAACACCTGCGGATCAAATCGTTTCACGGAACATCGATCAACGCTGTGAAGAGCCAGATATGGGTCGCACTGAGCATTTATCTTCTGGTTGTCATTGCGAAGAAAAAGCTCAAAATTCCATGCGAGCTCTACACTTTTTTACAGATTCTAGAGGTCAATTTGTTTGAGAAAAAGCCCATTTCTTCACTGGTTGCCGATGCTCTCAAGCAAATTCAAGACCTCCCTAACAGTAACCAGCTGGATTTATTCAGCTATTAACCGGACAGTAGTGATTTTTCCGCTAAAAGAATTAATCTTCGCCCTACAATGATAGCTAAACAGCTGTAGTCATTGTTGTTACGCCTTAGAAGTTCACCTTTCACTATTTAACCAAGGCATATTTCCGACTTTATGGCGCGACACTATTGGGAAGAAAAGGGAATTCTTCAACGAGCATATATTTTGTAAGGGGGGATGACATTGAAAACTGACGACTTGATTTCAACGCCAATCGACCTCATCGGTCGCTGAACAACATGACACCAATCAAGTTTACAGCAAGTTTTCAGACTCAAATCACTTACCCCGGTTAGCCCTGTCAATGGGGGGAAGGTCAGCCAAAAAGGATAACCTCAGCGCACAATGTCACATTGTATCTCTGGATGACGGTATCCGAACAAGACAAAACCATTGCCAGACTTTCCGCAGATCTAAACTGGGCACGGAACAAATTAAACGTGACTTAAAACTGATAGCGGTATATTTGGAGAGGAACCTCTCTGAGAGATTACACAACTCACTATAAATCTCAGATAAGAACAACGCTGTTTGGTTATGGAATCATGAAATATTTGCATTGGATGATCCGGTCAGCCTTCTGATATCTTTTGTAAACACATGTTCATATTCTAGGTAAAATCGCCTTCTACTGATCACCCTCACAGTAGCTAACCTACATAAAAAAACTAATTCAAGCACATTTAAAGAAAAGAATATCTGAACATATGGAAGTGTCTCGCGAGAGAGATACTTTCTCAAGAAGAACTCTTAGCTCTCACAATCATAAAGAAAAAGGAGATTTAGCTGCATGGACTCAAATAAAATACTCTCCCCCGAAGACATTCATGACTTCAGAAGCGCCATTGAATTTCTGAAGCAGATTCCAGGTCAATATATCGAGACCGATGAAGAGGTCGACCCGGTCGGAGAACTTTCTGGTGTTTACAGATACATTGGCGCAGCCGGAACAACTAAACGGCCAACTAAAATAGGCCCAATGATGATGTTCAACAATATTAAAGGTCATCCCGGTGCTCGCGTTGCAACCGGTATCGTTGCCTGCCGTAATCGCGTTGCACAAATGATGGGTTATGCCCCTCAAGAGCTCGGTCACAAACTAACAGAAGCTCTCAGTGCTCCGGTCCCACCTGTCACCATCCCAAGGGAAAAAGCTCAATGTCAGGAAGTCGTTCACATGGCAACAGATCCCGGCTTTGACATACGTAAACTGGTCCCTGCTCCGACGAACACTCTGCAGGATGCCGGTCCGTACATCACCATGGGGCTGGTCTATGCAGAAGATCCAGAGACCGGAAAGTCTGACGTCACCATCCACCGTCAGTGCCTTCAGGCTCCGGATGAGATTTCAATTTATTTCGCTCCTGGCCGCCATATCGACTCGTTCCGTGAAAATGCCGAAAAAGCTGGCAAGGCACTACCGATCACGATCAACATCGGCCTTGATCCAGCTGTCTACATTGCCGCATGTTTCGAACCGCCAGCAACTCCGATCGGTTTCAACGAACTTGAAGTTGCAGGCGCATTTCGTAAGCGCCCAGTCGAACTGGTTGACTGTCTGACCGTCAACAGTAAAGCAATTGCCAACGCAGAAATCGTCATCGAAGGTGAAATCCTTCCAGATGTCCGCATGCGCGAAGATGAGCACTCAAACACTGGGTTCGCCATGCCGGAATTCCCAGGCTTCACCGGCGAAGCAAATCCGGCTGTTAAGATCATGAAAGTCAAATCGGTCACAACCCGCACGAACCCGATCTGCCAAACAACCATCGGTTGCAGTGAAGAACACGTCAACCTGGCCGGTATCCCGACCGAAGCGAGCATCTTGAGCATTGTTAACGACGCTATGCCTGGCAAGGTCAAGAACGTCTATGCTCACTCCTCCGGTGGCGGTAAATTGCTCGCCGTCATGCAGATGAGCAAAAAGATCCCGACCGATCAGGGGCGCGAACGTCAGGCAGCACTCTGTGCTTTTGCCGCCTTCCCTGAGCTGAAAACAGTCATTCTGGTCGATGATGATGTCGACATCTTTGATAGCAATGATGTTCTGTGGGCCATGATGACCCGCTACCAGAGTGATGTCGATACCATTATCATCCCTGGAGTCCGCAGCCATCCCCTCGACCCATCACAGTCTCTGGGGATGAGCCCTTCTATCATTGCTCACGGAACCACTTGCAAGACAATTTTCGACTGTACCGCTCCGTTCCACATGAAGGACAAATTCATTCGCTCCGATTTTATGGAAGTCGACTACAAACGCTTTCTGCCCAAAGAGCCTACTTGCTGAATTAAACCGACCAACTATCATGAGCACGTCTCAATAGCTGGTCATATATAATACAAAAGGCCGGAGAATATCCGGCCTTTTGTGGTTAGAACAGATGATATTGAGGAGGTAACGTTTAACACATTCTGTTCTTAGCTGCTTATAGCGGGAAGTTCCGCTCAACCAATACGAACCAACCTACATAAACTATTCAGAGACAGCCAACAAGTGCAGGTAGTTCGAGGTGATGCTGTTGACGGATACTGCCTTCAAAGTTTCAAGAGTCGGATACCCGGTCTTGGCGAGACCATGCTCTACCTGAAAATCGTAAATTGCGCATAGCGTCTTGCCATCAAGAACTCCGCTAATTGGATTACGGTATCCTTGTTCAACAAAAACCTTCTGCATTAAGGCAATCTGAGTACTGTCCATCTCAACCTGTGCAGGTTTTTGAACCTGAGTATCGTTTGCGGCAAAGTGAAGATCATTCAGCCCAACGTAACCGCGATAACTGTCAATAACTTCAGGATGAACAACGACTCGTGGAGCCATTGTCATTGTAGCTGAATTTGAATCCAGGTAAATTGGCCCGATTGGCCATTCATCTGCCATGGCCGAACCGGAAAGCAGGGTTCCAACGAAGATTAATGCCAAGGTTAGTGTTTTTGCGTTCATGAATCTACTCCATAAGTTTTTACGTTACTTGCAATCAAGGCAAGGTTCTAAATCTCTTTCAGACAGAGATTCAAAGTGATGACTATTGGTATAGCAACCACCATGCCAAAACAAATAAGTCTATAAAACAGACACTTATGAGCATTGCGAATATTGAACTTGTCAAATATGGCAACTACGATTATCATATTTGACAAGTTGGTCGTGGATTGTCAAATATGACAGCCCCCAATTCTCAACAGCGACTTAAATCAGAAATTATGCGTATGAACAAAGATGAATTTTTCCGTGAAGCGACCCTGAGAATTTGCAGCAGCCTCGAACTCAACACTGCGTTTGGCAGAGCGTTTGACTACATGCGCAAGTTTTTTCCACTCGATTACATGTCGCTGCATATTCTGGACAAAAACCTCGGTGCGACCCGACTCATCGCCTTTGCTACAGTCGAAAATGTAAAACCGGAAGAAATCCTCCCACTTCCCGAGGGAACCTGGGAATGGATGAAGGGGTTAAGGCACCCTTTCACACTGACTGCCTCGTCAATTCAGGACGAACCCGTTCGTATTTTTGCCTCGCTCATCAAACTGCGTGGATACAGCGACCTGACGCTCCCCTTGCGCATCGAAGACAACCTCATCGGATTCCTGGTATTCCGCGCGCGTGGAGATGACAGGTATACCTCCGAGCACATTGAATTGCTTGCCACAGTTGCCGAACCTTTCGCGATTGCCCTGAATAATGCCCTGGCCCACGAATCAGAGGTTAAGCTCAGAGAAATGCTCATTGATGACAATCGCTTTCTGAGCCGTGAACTGTTGCCATATGCGGAGAGCAATCTCGTCGGCGGCAACTCAGGCTTGAGCAACGTCATGGACATGGTCCAGCAAGTAGCACCGCGCTCCAGCACGTTATTATTATTGGGAGAAACCGGAACCGGCAAGGAGGTCATTGCCAACGCTATTCATTTCGCGTCCAAGCGTAAGGGCGGCCCATTTATCAAAGTGAACTGTGGGGCCATTCCTGAGAACCTCATTGACAGTGAATTGTTCGGCCATGAAAAAGGTGCTTTTACCGGCGCTGTCAGCACAAAGCGCGGACGTTTTGAAAGGGCGAATGGGGGAACCATTTTCCTTGACGAGATTGGCGAATTGCCGCTGCAGGCCCAGGTGCGGCTGCTGCGGGTATTACAGAACCGGGAAATAGAGCGTGTCGGAGGGGAGAAGCCCGTTGCCGTCGATGTCAGGGTTATTGCCGCGACACACCGCAATCTGGAAAACATGGTAGCGAACAACAGCTTTCGGGAAGACCTATGGTTCAGGCTCAATGTCTTTCCGATCATGGTACCGCCATTACGACAACGCAAAGAGGATATTCCTGCCCTGACAAAACACTTTGTCATATCCAAAAGCCGCGAACTGGGGATTGCCCCTCACCCGGAAATTGCGCCCGGTGCCCTGGAGAGGCTCAGCAACTATGACTGGCCCGGAAATGTCCGGGAACTGGAAAACCTGGTGGAGAGGGAACTGATCCTACGGCAGGATGGGCCATTGACCTTTGCCTCGTTACTCCCTGACAAGGAAAACACCAGAATCAAGGTCCCAGAGCCTGCAGACGAGGAGATGCCGCCAAGTCTCGACAGGATCATAGCTATGCATATCATCTCGGTTCTGGAAAGAACTGGTGGCAAAATTCACGGTCCAGAAGGTGCTGCTGAAATCCTCGAAATCAATCCAAGCACACTGCGGGCAAGAATGCGTAAGTTGGGTATCAAGTTCGGCCGAACCGTTTGACGAATTTAATGGCCATCACTAACCCTGAAATCATCAGTCAGTCGCTTGCAGATGATATTATCGATATTCCGGGGCTCCATGGGGGGGGAGAAGCCCCGGAATACAACTGGCAATTTTCAGTATCTACCGAATTCACCATCATTGAGTGCTATGACTGGCCTAGGCGCAACCGGAGCCTGTCCCCAATTGCCGACATCGGTCCCGAATTCTGGCCGAGAATCTTTCACTGAAATCGAGCCCGTCTGCAAACTCTCCTGACCGGACATTGACGTCTCCCCATACTGCCGCTGGTTTTTGAGCTTGAACTGACCAATTAATTGACGCAGGTAAGATGATTGACTGGACAGTTGTTCAGCTGCTGCGGCGCTCTCCTCAGCACCGGCGGTGTTGCGCTGAGTGACCTGGTCGATCTGGCCGATACCATTATTCACCTGTGCCAAGCCATCGGCCTGCTCCTGTGAAGATACCGCAATATCGGCAATCAGATCGGAAGTCTTGCCGATAGCGTTGACGATCTCTTCCAAGGCAGTTGCAGTACCATTGGCGATATTGGTTCCATTTACGCCCTTGGCAATACTGCCTTCGATCAGATCCGCGGTCTC
The DNA here is from genome assembly GCA_963677215.1 of Geopsychrobacteraceae bacterium. Classification (GTDB taxonomy): domain Bacteria; phylum Desulfobacterota; class Desulfuromonadia; order Desulfuromonadales; family Geopsychrobacteraceae. The sequence continues at coordinate 1,902,579 of OY781919.1, read as the reverse complement.
CTGAGCGGCCTTGGCACTTCTCGCGGCCAGGTTGCGCACCTCTTCAGCGACAACGGCAAAGCCCTTGCCGTGCTGCCCGGCCCGAGCGGCCTCAACGGCAGCATTCAAGGCCAACAGGTTGGTCTGAAAGGCAATCTCGTCTATGGTCTTGATGATCTTGCCGATATTCTGACCCGACTCGTTGATTTCCCGCATTGCGGCAACCATCTGCTGCATCTGGCTGCTGCCATCATGGGCCGCGGTCCTGGCTGCGGCTGCCAACTGATTGGCTGTGGCAGCATTTTCGGCATTGCCCCTGGTTTGACCTGAAAGTTCGTTCAGACTTGCACCGATCTCCTCGATGGCTGAGGCCTGCTGGGTCGCACCCTGAGAAAGATCCTGGGCCGAATCGGAAACCTGATTAGAACCTGCGTCGATCTGTTCACTGGCCAGTTTGATTTGTTCGAGAATCTCGTTAAGGCGCTCGCTCATTGTTTTCAGTCCCCGCCCAAGAACATCTTTCTCTGAGCTCAAGACGACGTCCTGAGTCAGATCTCCGGCGGCAATGGCTCCCGCCAACTCTGCACGCTGTTGGAGGCTGTCGGCCATCGAATCGAGGGCCTCGCCAAGTCGACCAATTTCATCACCACGCTTGAAGCAAAGGCGGTTGGTTAGATCGCCGCTCTGAATCTCCCTGGCGAAGTCTACACCTCTTACCAGCGCAGCCATGACGGGCCTGATCGTCCAGACGATAACAAGAATCATGACAATAACAACGATCAGCGCAATAATATCGGTTTTAATCTGCATCTTTCGCAGCGGACCGAAGAGATCTTTTGTTAAGGCCTCGGCACCGATAAACCAACCAGTGATCGGCTCGGTACGGTAAACCGTAAGTTTGTCATCACCATTGGTACGGTAATTAATAATGCCCTGCTTCTGCTCAAGAACCTTATTGCCCCAATCAAAATCCCTGATATTGGTCTTCAGGATATGCTCAGGAAATTTGTGTGCGATCACCAGACCGTTACTATCGGTCAGATAAACATAGCCTTGCTCGCCGACCTTGATCGATGAGATAGATTCTTCAGAAAAACGGCTCAAAGACACGGCAGCAGCAAGACTTCCTGCAACCTTGCCGTTCAACATAACCGGGGAAGCAATGATGAAAATCGGACCACCTGTCGACACGCTTTTCATGACACGCTTAATGGTCTGTTCCCCTTGCAAGTTTTTCTGGAAGGAAGGGTCTTCCTTGATGTTGATTTTACCGATTATGTCTGGAACAGACGCCGCAACCGAGAGGCCCTCTTTATCAAAGAGAATAATCTCATCGTAATAATCATAGCGTTCAACGTATTTAGCAATAGCCGAGTTGGCTCTTTGAACGTAGGCTCCATTACTGGCATTCTGATAAGCAAGAAGATCGGAGAAAACCCTTGAATCACTGAACACCCGCAAATCAATTTTCATATCGCCGACCCAGTTCCCGATCTGAGTCGCAAGGCCTTGCGTGGTTTCTTCCAGGCGTTCGATGACATTTTTTTCAATGAGTCCAGATGTTGTTCGCATTGTCGTAAAGATGACAGCTATCATGCCGATGACAACTAAAACAATAACCGGTAAAAGTATCTGACTGCGCAGTGACAACTTGTTCATATCTTCCCCTCTTTTCTGACCGAGCAAAAAACACATAACCCAATTAGCAAAAACTAACATTTCAAGAAAAATGGGGCTAATGCCTTCTTCTTATGGAATCATGACAATTTGTAATGGATTGAGGAAGTCAGCGAGAGGACTATGAAAAAATCACCACAGCTATAACCCACGCAAGAAATGACCGATCTTATCCCGTTTTGTCTTGAGGTATTTTGTGTTGTGACTCTGAGGAGTAATTTCGATGGGAATCCGCTCAACAACCTCTAGCCCATAACCTTCCAATCCAACGATTTTTTTCGGGTTATTTGTTAGCAAACGTATCTTCTTGATACCGATTTCGGCTAGAATCTGTGCTCCGACGCCGTAATCACGCAGATCAGCGGCAAAACCCAGGGCATGGTTTGCCTCAACGGTGTCATAACCCTGCTCCTGCAATGCATAGGCCTTGAGCTTATTGACCAGACCGATACCACGCCCCTCCTGACGCAGATAAATAAGAACACCTGCTCCTTCCTGGACCATCAGAGCCATTGCGGCCTGAAGTTGCTCACCACAATCGCAGCGCTGAGACGCAAAGACATCACCGGTCAGACATTCGGAATGCACACGGACCAGAACTGGCCGGGACAGATCCAGCGTCCCCTTGATCAGCGCAAGATGCTGCGCATCATCAAGAGTATTTTCATAAGCAACAACCTTGAAATCGCCTCCATATGCTGTCGGCAGGGTTGTTGCTGCGGCCCGCGCAATGAATTGCTCATTGCGCATCCTGTAGGCGATGAGTTCTGCAACGCTGATAATTTTCAAGTCATGCTTCGCAGCAAATATTTCAAGCTGCGGCATTCGAGCCATCGACCCGTCATCATTCATGATCTCACAAATAACCCCGGCAGGCTTCAACCCGGCCAACCTGGCAAGATCCACCGACCCTTCAGTCTGCCCGGTTCTGGCCATGACTCCCCCCCTTTTTGCCCGTAGCGGGAAGATGTGGCCGGGCCGGGCAAGATCACGGGCGGTCGAACTGTCATCAACCGCCACGCGAATGGTATGAGCTCGGTCAAAAGCAGAAATGCCTTTCGTGACGCCCTGCAGTGCTTCAATTGATACGGTAAATGCAGTTCCAAAAGATGAGGTATTCTCACTGCTCATCAGGGGAAGTTCTAACTCATCAGCTCGCTCTTCCGTGAGCGACAAACAGATCAGACCCCGGCCATGTGTCGCCATAAAATTGATTGTTTCCGCTGTTACCAACTCAGCTGCAGCAACAAGATCGCCTTCATTTTCCCTGTCTTCATCGTCAACCAGGACAACCATTTTGCCCTGACGAATGTCTTCAAGTGCTGCTTCGATTTTGTCAATCGACATTTGTTCCCAACCTTCCGTGCTTTCGTTTTCCTTCGACTCTGATCGTTTCGACGACACGACATGTAAACCCGTCAATACGCAGAATACGCCTCAACTCTGATCTCAAAAACAATGCGCCAGCCTCAAATGAGACTGACGCATCAACTATTGCTCGACAGTAGTGAACCGCTGAACTGCTAATTCAACAGGTACTTGCTTTTGAACTTGCCATTTTTGGCTTCGCCTAGCCTCTTTTCAATAAAATTAACAACATCACGTCCGGGCAGACCGAGGCTCTCTGTTTTTAAAATGTAGTCATCAACCGAGCCCTGCATGGCCGAGCGCCACTTCGCTCCCTCCTCTGCTGTTACCTTGATGACCGTATTCCCCTGAGACTGACTGTAAGCCAGTCCACGGGCATCACCAGCAGCCCATACCTTGGCATGGGTTGCTGCCCATAGTGGACTTTTTTGTTCAATGTAGTGTCGAATATCCGGATCCAACTTTTCCCATGTCTGCTTGTTCATAAAGACAAAGAGTCCGGCTGAGCTGGCTATCTCATCGCAGATAATATCATAATCAACGTACTGAGCCAGGTGCCAGTTATAACTGGCCGAAAAATCCCATTGCCCGCCCGTAATGGTTCCTTTTTCAAGAGCGCCGGGGAGCTGAGTCATGGGAATAGAGACGTGGGTAACTCCAAATGCAGACAAGCTCTTATCAAAAGCCCCGTTCGAATGGATATGTCGACCTTTTAAATCGTCAAAAGATTGAACAGGATACCCTTTAGTATGGAAATACGCAGGGCCAGAAGGCATGAAGTAAAGAACTTTAACCTGATTCAGTTCTGTTGGCTTGAACTTATCATAAACCTCATTAACAACTGCCGTATTTATGCCGCTGCTTGAAAATCCGAGAGGAAGTGAAACAACTTCCATGACCGGAAACCGTCCCCTGGTATACTGCAGTGCACTTAGACCAATATCGACATAGCCACTACTTACAGCGTTATAGGTCTGTGGAGCACTGATAACTCTGGCCTCAGGTGAAAAATTGATTTTTATTCTTCCTGCGAAACGGTTTTCAAGATCGTCTATCCACGATTGGATGATTTTTGTGTGCGGGTTTACCGTATCGAAATGATTCATGAATACCAACCTCGATGGTTCGGCTAAAACCTGATTCGGAGCCATAACCAGGCAAAGACAAACTGCAACCATCATGGCACTTGCACTTTTCCAACAAAGACCCATCACAGTCCCTCCCCCTAAAAATGTTGCATGATATTGTCAGGCGCTACAGATTAGTGGTCGATCATATATAGAATCCATAAAACATATACATTTTCAACCATTGGCGCCAATTCATAATAGTAATGACTAATATGCTTCGTAGTTATGGATCATCCAATAAAAAACCGCTGAAGCAGCAAACCTGAACGGCCTGAGCGACAGCGGCAATTTGCATAGCCAAATTTCCCCGACAAAAGAGCATAATAGGGGTGCCGTTTATCGGGTCAATCTGGAGCTACAGAGATTGAAACAATCTATGAGAATCACACAATTATTTAGCGTATCACAGGTACGGAACTAGCCATGGTCGGGGTATACACCTGTTTTTGTTGCATAGACTGACTTACCAGCGGTTACAGAAAATTTTTTCATCATGGGAGACTTCAATAGGCTGGTCAGGGGGTAAGACTAAAAACTCGTCAGCCTGCCATTGTCCAGAGAAGAGTTTGTCAATCAGGGAGAGACTCCCCTTAACGACTTCAAAATCTAAATTCTGAGATACGGCTCTTTCCTTTGAGAGTCCAATTAATTTGTCGGCGTTTCCTGTGCCCGTATCGATGTAGGTGATTTTTTGATAATTTGTCAGCCAGTCACCGAGAGTTTCTTTCAGAAAATCGGCGTTTTCCTCACCGTAAAGCTGTGTGAGCTTATCGATGTCATAGTCCATTCCAAGCTTTGATGTAATGCTTTGAGAGTGACTGTTCGGATCTATATCTCTTTCAACCCACCCCGGGGATTTAAAAAAGGTGCCGGGATTGCACTGGAAATACTCAAGATAAGTTTCACAAGACCCCATAAGAAGTCCAATACAATCATGAACCCGGGGAATAACCAAAGGAATGTTGGCCTTTAAACCCTCGACCCCGTTATTACAGAGACCGTAGCCAAGAAGAATCGCATCGTACCTGTCGACTTCGACCTCATCAATGCAGCGTTGAATTCTTGACGACATGGATTCAGCGCCAACATCGTGCAATGCTTTAGGCAGAAAAACAGGGTCAATGATCGACTCACATGTCGCCATAACTTGACATGCTTCACGAAATAAGATTTCACAGCAGATAACTTTATAACGGGGAATAACGTCAGATTGATCAAGATAGGACATAATCACCCTCTGGGAACAGCATCTGTTCAACATATTCATCTTGAAAGTCGGGATCCGAAGACAGATCAACCGAATGTGACTGTACAACAATCTGAACAGCGACAGATGAATTGCTTTCAACCAGTGCGTAATGCAATGCTCCCTTAAGAGCCGAATTGCCAATAGACAGAGTGCGATCGATCAAAGAAGCAGGGAAAAGCCCAATAGCACAAGCGGAATCCGCCTTCAGGAAAGAACCAAAACCACCAGCCAGATAGACCCTGCTTATCGTTTCAGGTTCAATGCCCGCATTGTTGCACAGCACCTGAATGCCGGCTGCCATGGCCCCCTTGGCCAGTTGCAACTGGCGGATATCCTTCTGAGTCAGGTAGACAGCACTGTCTTTATCCAGGAAGAAATCACTCGAACCGTCTTCAAGATCAAGCGAACCTGTTTCATCGATGACTTCAGCTTTTAACAGTGCGGCCAGGCAGTCAATCAGACCGGTTCCGCAAAAACCAATTGGACGTTTTTCATCGATCGTGTGGTAAACGAATTCGGAACCGTCCCAACTCACCTGATTGACGGCACCAGGAATGCCGGGGCAACCGCATTCGATGTGACCACCTTCAAATGCCGGACCAGCTGCGGTGGAAGTCGAATAGAGAAGGCCGTTGGCAGACAAAACCATTTCGCCGTTTGTCCCGACATCAATCAGCAATTCGGGAGTCTGAGACTGTTGCATATTAGTCGCCAGAACTCCCGCCACGATATCCGCCCCAACAAAAGCAGAAATCCCGGGCAACAGGTCGATCTTACAGTCCTGCGGCAATGAAAACCCTAGTTGGTCTGGCAAATAGGAGCGGGCATCCAGAAAGACGGGTCTAAAAGGAAAACACCCCAAGCCGGCAGGATTTTCTCCGGTCAAAAAATGGAGCATTGTTGTGTTAGCGCAAACGCAAATTTTTTCGAGCTCATCAAGCCGATGCCCGGCCTCTACTGCCAAGGTTTCTAATAATTGCTGCAGCTGATGAACCAACAGCTCCTGGAGGTTTTTCATGCGTGTCAAATCGCTGTCGATATACTTGATACGGCTTAAGACATCCGCACCGAAGCTTCTCAGAACGTTTGTTGAAGATATGACTTTCAACAACGACTTCTGAGCACGGTCAAACAGTGCGACAGCTATGGTAGTTGTTCCAATATCGATCGCAGCGACAAGAGGCTGCTCTGTATTAGTGAAGGTGTAGTCAGGTATCTCGAAATCGAATGAAGGGACAGAGAAGATTTCTTCAGTCTCTGCCAGAGTCACAGAACCATCGGTCCCGAACCTGGCAAAGCAGGCAAGCCTGACACCCGACTGAAGATCTGCAGCAGAGAGGAACTGCTTTTCTTCATGGGTCGGCGAATGCAGGGTGTCGGCACCTGCCGTCACCCTGACACGACACTTCCCGCAGACGCCCTCGCCACTGCAGGGCGCCAGTATGTAAACCTGATTTTGCCGAATGACGTCAAGCAGTGTCTGTTCTTGTCGTCCCGTAAGCCTTACCAGAATTGAATCTTTCATATTCAACTTCCGTCAAAACAAATTAGTTTTTCAAGGTCATTTCCTTGATCATGGCTTCGCATTTCCGATCATGGGGGAAGATGAATGAAGCGTAAGCCGCCGGGCCAGCCAGCCAGCCACCGCCTTCGGCAAGCATTTCAACTTTTTTCTTTGCCTCGGCAAAAAGATCTTCATCCGTTGTCTCCGGATTTCCCAATACATTCTGGTCATCAAGAGCTCCCCAGAAAGCTATCTTGTCGCCGTACTGTTTCTTTAACGCCCCAAGATCGTTACAGCTCTGGCAGGCTGCCCAGCCATCAGCCCCCATAGCGATCATTTCCGGGACATACTGCTCGATCTTGCCACAAGAGTGATGCACAAGATAAACACCCAACGACCTGACCTTGTCGTAAACTCTCTGAGTAGCTGGCTTGACGATCTCTTCCCAGACATGCTTGGGAAGAAGAGGACCAACCTGGGTCCCAAGATCATCATGGAACATAATCACATCAAGCTGACAATGCTTGTGCATAAGTTCGAAAGCCCTGATCTTATGATCGGCGATAGCATCAACCAGAGCTTTCATTTCCTCTGGTTCTTCAAGGTAGGAACAGAGGGCATCTTCAAAAGTCATGAGGGTATGGGTTCTTTCAAAAACCCCGAGATTTGACATATACATGACCAGCTTGTTTTCACGATCGAACCCGGCAGCAACCTTTGCCGCATTCTCCCAGTCAATCTTGTCGAGATCAGGGAATTTGACCTTTTCACGCCAGTCACAGACGTCGTCGAGGATTGGCGGCACATGCGGATCGATATGGGTAATCCCCTTGGTTTCAGCCCCAGTTGACAACCATTGCACGCCAAAACAATCGTATCCCGTTTCAAAGATTGGTCTTTCGTTGATAAAATCAGGACAGTTGATCGCACAGTCGAAGACACTGGGAACCCACTGAGGTTCTTGGTGATTCATCGCAAGTAGCGCATTTTCTCTTTCAGTCATGTTCATATCCTTTCAGTGAAATTTGTGAAACAAGCCATGAACTATTGTGCGCGCAGTAACTTTGTTCACAAGCTTCAACAACAATATCAATATAAGCAGGCAGTCATAAAAACGAGGAGCCTGAGCTCCTCGTAGGATATTTCAATTACTTCTTTAAGGTCATTTCCTTGATCATCGCCTCACACTTTCTGTCATGTTCCGGATTAAATGACCTGTAGGTCGCAGCTCCGGCCAGCCAACCACCGCCCTCGGCCAAAAGCTCCACCTTTAGCTTAGCTTCAGCATAGAGATCTTCATCTGTTGTATCCGGCTTACCAAGCACGTTTTGATCATCAAGCGCACCCCAGAAAGCGATTTTGTCGCCATACTGCTTTTTAATCATCCTCAGATCGTTACAGCTTTGGCATGAAGCCCAGCCATCAGCCCCCATTGCGATCATCTCAGGAATATACTCTTCGACCTTGCCACAGGAATGGTGGACGAGGTAGAGACCCATCTCTTTCACGCTGGCAAAGAGTCTTTCAGTCGCAGGTCTGATGATTTCATCCCAGACATGCTTGGGCAGCAGCGATCCGGTCTGGATTCCCCAATCATCGTGATAGAGGATGAGATCGAGGTTGGAATGCTTGTGCATAAGCTGAAATGCCTTGATCTTGTGGTCGGCAATCGCTTCGATCAAAGCCTTCATCTCTTCCGGCTCTTCCATATAGGAACAGAGCGCTTCCTCGAAATCCATCAGAGTGTGGGTTCTTTCGAACAGCCCCAGGTTTGACCAGTACATGATCAGTCTGTTTTCACGATCTAGGCCTTTTGCAACTTCGTCAACATGGGTCCAGTCAATCGCATCAAGATCGGGGAACTTAACCTTCTCACGCCAATCACAGATATCATCAAGGACGTGTGGCATATGAGGGTCGACATGGGTAATACCCATAGTTTCTTTGCCGGTCTCTACCCAATGGACACCGAAACAGTCATAACCTGTCTCAAAAACGGGTCTTTCATTGATGAAGTCAGGAACACGTTCGGCACAATCAAACACACTTGGAACCCACATTGGCTCTTTATGGGCCATTGCTAACAGAGCATTTTCTCTTTCGGTCATTCTCTATCTCCTTATGCGTCGATTACACCTCAGGCAATCTGACAATCATTCATTGCGACGACTTTCTCCATAATGACCTTTTCATACCCAGGCATCGAAAGAACGTCACATTCCGTTCCGATGATATAGGGATGATCGGTCGCGCTCATTTTGTCGGTGATCTCCCGAATCAGTTCATAGATCCCCTCAATTGTCAGTTCGTCAGAATAGAACTTCTTGCTCGGCAGATTTCCGAACAGCACGATATCCTTATCGACATGAGGTGCAGCTACCCAGAGATCGACTGGACTGCCAAAACTGAACACTTTTGGACGCAGGTTGCTCAATGAGCGGATCATTTCAGCACGCATTTCACCGCAGTCATGGAGTAGAAAATCGACATCTTTGGACACCAAAAGATCACGCAGACGAGCATTGGGCTCAATGACAAACCTGTCAAAGACATCTGAGCCAGATGCAATCTGATTAGGAGAGAAATAAACGAGATTTGCAGCAGGCTCACAATTAAACAGAGCTTTAGCGCCAGCATCGCACTGAGCCACCCAGTAACTGTAAATAACCCGCTCAGCACATTTGAGCAATTCCTCGGCGATTTCGACACTCTCATCATCGTCGGCAGTCATTCCGCTACCGGCCATGTAAACCGCGGTGATAGGATCATTCATGAGCTTGGTCAGCAAGGAAAACGGACCGATCCCCATGCCCATCGGCAGGATATCGCCACCCTCCTGTGCAACATAAGAGATAGCGTCACAAGACGCCTTCATACGACGAATAACTGAGACGTCCAGAGAGTCGGTCACCTTTGCCAGAACGTTGGCCGGTGGGAGGTCATCAAAGTGGAAGGTTTCTGCTTCTGCAGATGACTGAACCAGGCCCATGACATGAAGCATCAGCTCCTTCTCAAGGGTCAGGTCCATAAGCGGAAAAGCAAATTTCGTATTGAAGCGCTTGGCGGTTTCAACAAGCACTTTTCCCAGTCGTTCACCATCATAGATAACTTGATCCGGATCCGGCTGCTCATGCAAAACCAGGTGAGCGGCCAGCGGAACGGCCGGTAACGTCTTTGCCAAATCTTGATAAAATTTGCAATCCATCAAATATATCCTTTAGTGCAAATAGTCGTTTTAAGCAGCAGTAACATAACCATAAGCGGCATCAGCGGCTGCAGCTGCATCCGGGGTGTAGCTGTCAGCACCGATTTTTTCACAGAAATCCTGGGTGATAGGTGCACCACCAATCAGAAACTTGTACTGATCCTTGATCCCCTCACTAGCAAACTGGTCAATAACGACCTTCATTTCGCCCATGGTTGTTGTCAACAACGAGGACATTGCAATCAGTTGTGCACCGTGTTCTTTGGCAGCCTCAAGAAACTTCTCGGCAGGGACGTCAACACCGAGATCAATAACCTCGATCCCCTTTCCTTCAACCATCATACGGACTAGGTTTTTGCCGATATCATGCATATCCCCCTTAACTGTCCCTATGATCATTTTTCCTGCGGCCTTGAAACCACTTGTTGCCAGTAAGGGCTTGAGAATTTCGGCACCAGCCTTCATTGCTCTTGCAGCAATCAGAACCTCAGGAACGAAGACTTCATCACGCTTGAATTTGGCGCCGATAATATTCATGCCACCAATAAGGGCATCATTCAGAAGCACAGTCGCATCAATTCCATTATCGACAGCTTCCTGAATCTTTGCCTTGACGATTTTTGCTTTTCCCTGCTGTACAGCTACCGAGATTTCTTCGATAAATTCCATGCTATTCCTCCATAAAAGTTAGTGACAGAAATCGTTCTTACGAGCAAAAAGCCTTTTGTATTGTCAGCTTTAACTATTTGTGTTTTCTTAATTCTGCATTTTGGTAGATCGGGATTTCACTTCCGCACAATTAGGAAACCGATTCGTTTCCTAATATGAACAACGATCTGAACCATGTCCAATTACAATAAGTTATGGATTCGATAAAAAATGGGAATGGATAGCAAAAAGAAACGTGCCGGACGGCCACCGACAATGAGTCCAGAACAACGCAGGGCGCTCATTCTTGATACAGCAGAACAAATTTACCTCGAAAGTGGTTATACCTCGACTAGTATGGAAGATATAGCGAAGGCCTGCAAAATCTCAAAAAAAACACTCTATCTGGTCTTTTCAAATAAAGCAGAGCTCTTTCAGGAATTATTAGAAAGCATCTCCATAGACAGCAACGATCCGATTTCTCAACAGCTTTCAAGGCAACCTTCAAGTTACAAGTTAAGACAGGTCCTTCTCGAATTAACAAGATTTGCTCTCTCTTCGAGACAGTTGGAAATGACTCGACTGGTCATTTCAGAAGCCAAGACAAACCAGGCCCTTGCACGACAATATTACGAAGACAGCATTATCGCCTGCCAGGATATCATTGCGAAAAAACTGAAAGAACTTCAACTGAGCTTCATCAGTGATTCAGATCTTGATATGTACTCAGATCTTCTTATTGGGGCGATTATCGCACCTTTGCAATTAAAACTTCTTATTGGAGCTATAGAGCTTGATAAAGCCATGATTACAGTTGAAAAAAGGCTGGAAGCTGTAATTTCACTGATGACAGAGTTGAACCACGAAGGCAAGGGATCAGACTCAGACTTGACCTAATCGGGCTATATGCAGATTCCCTTTGCAACTCAAGAAAAAATCGGCATCACAGATGTTTCAAAAATGGCACACCTAACAGCGGCGGACTTACACCAATTGCGCCGAATTCTTGTATTAGCTGCCGGACGTCCCCAGCATGCCCGGATTGATGAAAACCTGCAAGAACATGCTGGATCAGCAATTGATATTGTTCGAACTGTTCACTGAATTTCGAAGCAATTTTCAAGAGATATGAGCGTTTTTGGCCAAGATAACGCCCATAGCCTCGCACTATATATGTCGATTTGTTTTCATCAAAATGAGCGATGCCGATCTATCGTCCGATTAAAACTTGAACGGTATTAATAACAGTAGCAACTTTAACGGAAGCCTCTCCCCTTCTCTCGGGGGGGGGGGGGGGGGGAGAGTTCCATAAAATCAATACATACAAAACCTACCATTCTGAAGATACGCCCCCAAACAAGAAGAATCGATGCCGGGACAGCATCCACAACGGCTTATCCTTGAAATCCTACTCATGGTCAGAATAGATATCAGCATAGATAACATTGTCACTCAAGTCCGTCGTCTCACCGGACAAGGCCCACTCACCAGGATAACAACCGGAGTGGCTGAATTCAGGTGACTGCATAAACAACTTATTGTCATCAATAATACAAGCTCTACGCTCGCATAGATCGAAACCTGCTCCTTAGGTAGTGACACGAGCTTTTAGGGAATTTCCGGTAAAATTTTAGACCAGAAATTCGTCAAGAACGGTCTGCTGCATGTCGAAAACATCCCAACCGGCAATTCAAGAAGGGTGAGTCAATCTGCATGCCGGTAGCAATTTCACCTGTAACTTCAGCACGTAAAACGCCTGAACTCTTTGCAAATTTCCGTGCCGATTCTCACCGGAAGCATAACCTCGAGAATGACAATTTCAGGATCCTCCAGCGTAACAAGCTCTGAAACCTTCTCCCTGCTGTTATCCACAAGGATACTAGAATCACGCTTTTCCAGACATTCATTGATCAAACTGGATAATGTCTGATCATCCTCAACAAGCAACGTTTTGTTTTTTCGTCTGCGGTCCTTAACTGGAACCAATCGAAATGTTATTTGCGTGGATAGCGCTCGATATAATCACGGATCCGCCTTAAATATCCCGGGCTGAGATCCTCCGCCGCTTCCTTAACGGCCTGGAAAGCCTCCGCTTTGCGCCCCAGTTTTAAGTATTGTTCGATCAGCGCCGTAAGATATGATTCAGAAGACGGCAACAGGCTAACCGCCTGACGCAAGGCAGTCAGGGCTTCTTCGTGCCTGTCGAGCAGAGCGAGGACCTGTCCCAGGTTAAAAAATACCGGTGCCGATTTTTCAAGCGCGTCTGCCGCTCTCTGTAGATAGATCGCAGCTTCTGCATAGTTTTTTTCTTCAGCCAACAACAGACCAAGATTGTACTCAACGACGTGATTGTCTGGGTAATTGGCTATAACCTTGCGGAACAAGGCCTCGGCCTCGTGCTTACGCCCCACGCCATAATAGAGAAAGGCCAGGTTGATCTGTGCCGGGTAAAAAAGCTCATCAATAGCGATAGCTGCAAGGTAGTATTTTTCTGCGTTATCCTGATCTCCTTGCTTAGCGGCCAGATTTCCAAGGTTGAATTGACCAAAGGTAAAATCGGCCGAATAGAGCATAACATCCCGATACTCCTGCAAAGCAATCACATATGTCGCTTGTTCCATCTCATTCAGCCGGGAGAACAAACTCTGAGGCAGGTTGAATGCGGCCTCGGCCCTGACCGCTGCGACCGGGTCGTACAATAGTGAGAAAATTTCCTTGCCAAGCCCCTGGACGTTGAGATTGTTCACCAAGCGCAATGCGGCAAGACGAACCAGAGACTCTTCATCACCTAGCGCCTCTTTCAAGACCCTAAACGTCGTCTCCCCGGGAAATTGATTCAAAAGCGAGACTGCTGTAGCTCTGACAATGGCCACATATTTACGCTCGGAAAAAACCTCCTCCAAAGCGGTCTCTGATCCGGCAATCCCCTTTCTGGCCTTGTCAAAAACCGATCCGTAATGAAAACGTTTGCGCTTACCGTACCACTGGTCGATATACTTCATCGACCAGTTCACTGACTTGTCACTATGACAATCATTACAGGCATTCGGAACACCAATTTCAGCGGAAAGGTCGGGGCGAGGGATGCGAATGCTATGATCTGCCCGCCAGTCGATCACCATGTAGGGTTTCTCTGGCATATGGCATTTTACGCAGAGCCAGCCGTCACTCGGTTTTCCCTGGTCAAACTGCTTATGAAAATGATGATCGGAACTGTTGTAGATTTTCTCCTGATGGCACTGCAGGCAGAGGTCATTGCCTTCCTTGTGACGCTCCAGACTGTGTACATCGTGACAATCGCTGCACTTGACGCCTGAATTAAACATTTTACTCTGGACAAAGGAGCCATAGACATAGACTTCATCGAGGATCTGGCCATCAGCATGATACAAACCTTCCTGAAGTAATGACGGAACCGCGTAGTCGAGCAACTCACTGTTATCCGCTTCATGAGCCTGTAAAAGATAACGCCGGGAATGACAGTTGGCACAGAAATCGGCCTGCTGCTGGCTGGACATATCCCTGGTGACAACAGTCAGTTCAAAATTGGCACTCTCCGCCCGCCCCATTTCCGGTACCGCCGCCCAGTCGAGATGCTTTGATCCCGGTCCGTGGCAGGCTTCGCAACCGACATCGATATCGCTCCAGGTTGTCTTATATGAGTCACTGCCAGGATCATAGCCCTTTACCAGGTTGGTCGAATGGCACTCTGCACACATGGAATTCCAGTTCTGAGCCTGCCTCGTCCAATGGAGCCAGTCCCCAGCCTCGATATCCTGGTCCGGATACATGTCATACCAGCGCTGCTGTTCGGCATCCCAGGAAACACCCAGCACCTGATAACGACCGCCGGGAAACTCTATAAGATATTGTTGAAGCGGATCGACACCGAACACGTACCTGACCTGAAAGTCGGCCATAGAACCATCAGGACCTTCAGTATTGACATAAAACTCCTCCCCATTTTTGAAGAAGAGCGTGCTGTACCCGTCATGCTCAAAGGAAACATTATCAAAATCGCCCAGCACCGTTTCGCTTGTCGCAATATCCATCGCCTTGTCATGGTCCGAATTGTGCCATTTCTGCCAGGCGCTGTTATGACATTCCAGGCATTTTTGACTGCCGACATAGGTCGCGGAGGCAGTCTGAACAGCAGCCACTTCTGCAACCTTGCGTTCTCCCTGCCAATAGGCCAATGGAAAAGAGATGGCAATCAACAGAGTGCCAATAATGGCAGCAAGTTTCCAGCTGTGCAGTCCTGAGCTCTTCATATGAAAACGGCCTGAGAGTTGTTCACATCACTACGTCTTGAACGCTGACCAAGATCAACCTTGACAATCCCGTTTTCGATGAAGACATGATAGAGATCGAGTGGGCGTGTCGCCGGTGATTTGATGACACCGCCATTCAGGGCAAAAGCGGAGCCGTGGCATGGGCAGTTAAAGCGTTGCTCCATCTTGTCCCAATAGACCGTGCAGCCCAGGTGGGTACATTCGCGCCCCATGGCAAGAAAACCGCCCTCTACGGTCCGAGCCAGGTATAACTTTCCTGCCGGAACGGCTGTCACCGTTCCGGATTGATATTGAGTCGCCTGCCCCAGAGCGAGAATCTTCTTCTCCTCTTGAGTCCTTGTGGCAGCATCAGGTCTGATCATCGTGTAAACCAACCAGAACAGTTCACAGACGATAATGCCTCCCAGAGCGATCCACAGCCATTTCAAAAACGACCGGCGGTCCAACAGACACTTTTCCTGGGACCCAGTATCGTCCCTAAACTTATCGGATTTCGCTTTCTTAATGTCGCTCATAGTGCCATCCAACTCGGCAGCACAAGGGCCATTTCGGCTCCCCTGAAAAAGATCCCGGTGATCGTCAGAATCACAACTGTAGTAGCAAAAAAGACAAATAACGCCAGGACAATTTCAGCCTGAGTCATTTTTGCCATCCTCCTCATAAACAATACAGCGCCACCAATCAGGATAGCCGTTCCCCCAAGGGGAAGAAGATAATGCCCTATCCATGCCGGGAAAAACGGGGCCGGAACAACAGAGTTCAAGATGATCAGCGCAGGGACCGACAACAGCGCAATTGCGAAAGCAATGACAGCACCGGATAAGCCCCTTCGACTGACAAACCAGCGTCCTGCTTCATGATCTTTCAATCGTGTCATGGGCAGCAAAAACAGGAACAGTGCGGCGCAGCATGGAGCAATGACAATTGCGACCAACGGCTGAAAATGAATCAACAGCTCCTGCACACCAAGATAATACCAGGGAGCCTTGACCGGATTCGGACTCATTCCCGGGTTGGCAGGCAAGCCGAGTGGAGCATCGATGAAAACGGCAAGGATCAGAACAAGCGCACACAAGTTTAGAGCGACAGCTGCCTCACGAAATACCAGATCAGGGTAAGACGGCACCTTGGAACGAACTTCAGGTTGCCCGGCGTGACTCTGAGGAAGGATGACGCCCCTTGCCTTGCGGACAAACCAGAAATGAAACACCAGGAGGGCGGTAATGGTACCCGGCAGGAAAATGGTATGGAGAATGTAAAAATTATGGAGAGTCGCAGGACCGATCTCAGAGCCGGAAAACAGCAGTTGTTGCAGACCAGCGCCAATCAACGGAACATATTCGAACATTTTGGAACAGATGGTAACCGCCCAGAAGGAGAGCTGATCCCATGGGAGCAGATACCCGGTAAATGCCGAGCACAGCAGTGCAAACAGCACAACCAGGCCGAGCCACCAATTTCCCCGGCGAACACCACTATAGCCCCCGGTTAAAAAGACCCGTAGCAAATGAAGAAAACTGACAATAACAATCAGTTGAGCCGACAGATAATGAATGTTCCGGACCCACCGGCCAAGACTCATCTGTTGCAATTGTTGGACAGATGGATATGCCTCTGCGACCGTCGGGTCATAAACAAACAGTTCCAGCATACCCGTCATGAGCAACAGCACGAATAATACGAGGGCACTGCCACCCAAACCAAATGTTCTTCTAAAATGGCATGCTTCTACAGGAAGCTGCGGTGGGTGCAAATGCAGAATAAACTTCATGGCTAACCCATTGGACAACGGATAGAAACTTTTTAATAATTTTATCCTGTTCACGGCTGATGGCAAATAACCAACTCCATATAAAAAAGCAGGAAGATTCTTAAAGAATCTTCCTGCAAAATTATCTGAAGACCGTTATTCAACAACAGGAATATAGTATCCAGGCACTCCTACTGGAAAATTCAGTGTCCCGGTCTCGGTCATATAGTTAGCCCAATCCGCGAGGAGATCAGTGATGGTATCCGCATAGGACGCGTCACCGATCAGATTATAGGTCTCTCCCGGGTCGTTGGACAGATCATAGAGTTCCCAGGCCGGGTCATAGGATGCATAAGCTTCACCAGTATCCGGATCATTGCTGAATCCCGGAGATTGCAAAAAGAGCTTGTAGTTATCCTTAATATAGGCACGGCTTCCGAGTAGTTCGAAACCGGCACCGTAGGTTGTCGCATGAGCTGTAAGTTCTTCACCGGCAAAGAACTCGACGAGCGACTCACCGCGCATGGCTTGCTGCATGCTACTTGCATCAACGCCTGCAAGTTCCAGAAACGTCGGAGCAACATCCATAACCGTTGCGAATTCTTCTGAAATCTGTCCCCCTACTTGGCCAGGATACCTTACAATCAGAGGGACCCTGATTCCACCTTCAGTGGTCATGACTTTAAAACCCCTGAAAGGCATGGCGGAAACCTGAGTCCAGGCCGTATCATAGGAAAGATAAGACCCTTGACGGCCGAGGTTTTCATAGGACGTAACGTCCGCAAAGGTTGAATAGCTTGTTCCATTTGCGGTATTCGCTGCTTCAACCAGAGCCTCAACGTACTCTTGCTGAGATGCATCGGTAAAGTTTGGCCACAACGAGGTCGGATAAGTCGCTTCAGAACCGTTGTCGGACATGAAGACGACGATGGTATTATCCATATCAATGTGCTCCAGCAAGCGGCCGATCTGATAATCCATATACTCGACCATCACTGAATAAACGGCCATCTCACGGGCCTTGGTATGCTGTACCTCTTCAGGCAGCGCACTCCATGCTGCTAGCCCGTCTGAGTCCTCATCGAGAGAAACCCACTTCTGATATTCAGACCAGTCATTAGCAACTGTATCATTGGGGATAATGCCAAGAGCCTTCATACGCGCAAAACGATCAACGCCGATGGCATCATAACCATTTACAAAGTATTCTAATTCATAAGCTTCGAATTTGGCTTTCCACTCATTGCCGTCTTCCATCGCCTCCAGTGGCAACTGCAGAGGCCAGTGCGGGGCGGTATATGCGACATAGGCAAAGTACGGCTTACCGTCTGCTTCGTTACTCTCAATGTATTCGATCATTTTATCGGTGTAGTAGGTGGTCGAATAAAAGTCGGCCGGGAGATCATCAACAGCACTGGTGTTGTAATCCTCAACATAGATAGCTTTTTGAGAACGAGTCACATAGGGTAAAGCTGCAACTTCATCAGACATGGCAGAGGGTAAAGCAGCGAGCCCATCTCCGTAGTGGCTGGCACCCCCCTGCATCAGAGCAAATGATTTTTCAAAGCCTCTGCTTGCTGGTATTGTAGCGGTAAAATCTGCTCCCTGAGTCAGTGTCGCGATATTGCCACCCAGATTAGCAACATGCCACTTTCCGACCATATAGGTGTGATAACCACTTGCCTGCAATTTTGTCGGAAAGGCGTCAATTCCCTCGTCGGCGGTCAACAGATAACCCGAATAACCAAGGTTGTCAGAAATATCAGCCTCGGCAACAGGTGTCGCACCTGAAACGCGCATCTCGAACATAACCCCCATCCCGGCCACATGAGAGTCAGTTCCTGACAACATGGCCGCTCTCGTCGGTGAGCAGGCAGGATTGGCGTGAAAGTTGGTCATCAATGTGCCTGCTGAAGCCAAGGAATCGATATTCGGGGTATTTACCTCGCCGCCATAGGCGCCGACATCAGAATAGCCCAGGTCATCGGCAACAATATAAATGATATTGGGCTTTTCTACTGTCTGCGCCGCCGTATTACCTGAACCGGAACCTGAACCACCTCCGCAGCCGGACATTGTCAGCATTGCGATAATGCCGACAGCAGAGAGAAACTTGCCTGTGAGCGATTTTTGAAACATATAATATGTACCTCCCAAACATGAATAGGTGCTGGACACCTGTTTAGCCGACTGCAATAAGAACAATTACAGTCTCCCCTGAAAATTAGATAAAAACGTCGATGTCACAACTTTATGACTTAAGTTCCGTCAGGCACGTACAGAACAATGCCTTATGCCAGAACCGATTCATAACGAAGACAAGCGCTTTACAGGTGGCAGTTGCTAAACGCTTTTGTCAAAGTCAATAGAAGTAAAAACCTGAACAACTAGCTTGACTAAATTTTATGTTGAAGATTTAGTTGAAGTCTGTATCGCGTCTGTAGAGATTTGTAAGGAATTGTAGAGTGCTCATACGAGCGGTTGAGAAAAAACGATCCGTAATCCTGTTGAAGCATTTTTGTGAATTTCAAGTTGCCCTTTGTTGTGGGCAACCATTCTATTTGCAATGGTCAGTCCCATGCCGTAACCACTGGTACTCTTAACAGCCTGGGGATCTGCCTGCTGAACTGATTGCTGTAATTGTGCTTCCAAATCAGAAGAAAGTCCGGGACCGTCATCGATGACTTCAACAAGAAGCCTCTCTTCCGAACAACTGACATTGACCGTTATTTCACTTTTTGCATACTTAACCGCATTCGACAGAATATTGTTCAGTACCAGTTTGACATACAGCGGATAAATCTGAATATGACTTTCAGACTGGCTCGCCGCATTTAAGATAAAATCTATCTTCTGATTTTGTTGTTTATAGGACGTGATCCAGTTTTCAAGATATTTTCCGATAGAGAAATTTTGATTCAAATTTTCCGAATCTACGGAATAGTCCTCAATCAAGTTGCTTAACTCATCAACCAAACTTGTCAACTCATTTAAATCTCCGCAAATCTCACGGCAACGCTGGTCAACTTCTTTTGAGTCCTCTGCTTCGACAATCATTACTAATTGAAATTGAACCCTGGATATCGGCGTACGCACCTCATGGGCAATCGCCTGTAATAGGCTCTTGCGATAGATAAGCGCTGAATGGATGTAAGCGGCCATCGCATTGATGCTGTCACTCAGCTGCCGGAAGGCCTTAAAGCGAGAGCGTTCAATGCGTGTACTCAACAAACCATCTCGAATATTTTTTATGCCTGCTTCCAATTCCAGCAGATTGCGTATCAGCGGCGCACAAATAGCCAGAGCACAAGCTAAAATAAATACCAATTCTATGGGAACAAGCGACATATGTAACAATATACTAGGCGGGGGCCTGTACTGCTGATATGCCAGGTCCATAACCATGTATTTATCGGTATTTTTCACTGGCCACACCAAAACTTTTTTACCTTCAAAAAGGCCATAATTTATATCATGACCGGCATCAAGGGATTGCTTCCACCGATACTGAGACAGAAGGTCGTAAGGGATGAGGCGGATCTCCCTCTCTAGACCGACTTCAAGAAACTCCAGAGACCTCTGTAAATCGGTAGCTGGAGTTTTATTCACAGATCTCTGGACCAGTGCCGCCAATGTTCTGGACGAATACCAGTTTGGATCAAAAGCCAAATAGCGATAGCCGAATTGTGCGAGGAACAAAGTAAAAATGTGAAGCATGATGAGAGCACACAATATTCCAACCCCTGAGCGAAAAATATACCTGAGGATATCCCTTCTGTAGCTTTCTTCTTTTTTATCTTTGCTCAAAAACAGGGTGAACACGTTTGCCGTCTTGGGGGCTACATCCTGATTTTTCATATGTTCTACGTTATCAGAATACGCCAAAGCAGATTGAACGCCCTCCTTCTCACTGGTCAGGATTGCCTTCATTTTAAATTCGAGTTGCTCCAGAATTATTTCAATAGACTGTATTGAAGCCTCCTGCTCTTTTGCGGATGCGGCGCGCTGCAGTTTCTCTAATAAATGCCGAATCGATGAGAAAGAAGCACCAAACATCTGTGCCATAGATCTGAGGAGCTGTTGTTGAGATGCCAGGTTTTCTTTACGGATGTCGCTGATCTGATTAAAGTATAACTCGATATCACCGATAAGCCCCTCCGATAACGGAGATATACGGATATCCATATCACCTCCCCTGATCTTGGCAGTCACCTGCTTCAACCGCTTCAGAGAAGCTAATAATGGCAGCAATATGATGGCTCCGAAGAGTATTGACAGAATAATCTCAAAGCTCAGATACGCAATCAGCATGCCAGGAGTTATTTTTGGCCGATAACGTCTTGGCAACACATCGTATGTCACCCGATAGCGATCATCATGAATTGAAATCGAAACCGTTCTTTCTGCAGATTTGGACGATGAAAAGGTAACGGAATCCTGCCCAGAGAGTGCCGGCTTATTATCTGAGAGCGTTATTGTTCTATCAAGCAACCTGGATAGCTGCAGAATTTCTTGGTCAAGATCATTGTCCCGGGTTTTATCTAAAACGTCTTTAACAAGAAATGCTGTTCGGTTAAGTGGATACCACTCCGGGTTGAAAAACAGGGTATCAAAAAAGACGACGAATAACAGAGCGCTCAGCAGGTTTGCGATGATGAGAACGGCAAGTACAGTCCCCCAGACACGCAGCAAAAGGCGGTTCATAGGTCTTTTGCCAGCATATAACCCTTACCACGCACTGATTTGATGAGATAAGGGTTCCTACTGTCATCCTTTATTTTTTCCCGGATACAGACAATGAGTTGATCCACAGCACGATTTATTCCGTCATATTCGATTCCATACAGTTGCTGATAAATTTCATCACGACTGAGTACCGTGCCAGCATGCGCTGCGAGGAATGAGAGCAGCTCGTACTGAGCTGTCGTCATGTTTACAGAGATGTTATCAAGATATACAGTACGACTGGCAAAATGGATCCGCAATGGGCCGACGCTAAAAACTTCTCTTGAGAGGCTGTCCGGCTGAACAGGTTCTGAAGCTTCCCTTCTCGCTATTAAACGCAATAAGGCATTAATCCGAGTCTCTAGAAGTCGTGGACTGACCGGCTTTGTCAAATAGGCATCTGCACCGATCTCGATAGCGACAATCTGATCCACCTCCGCATCAAGTGCCGTTAGCATCATGATAGGTCCATGATAGAAGCGCCTCAGTTCTTTGCAAATTTCCGTGCCACTTCTCAGCGGAAGCATGATGTCAAGAACAACAAGATCCGGGGGGGCCTGATTAACAAGCTCAGCAGCCTTATCTCCACTGTTATCAACAAGAACAGTAAAGTCACGCTTTTCCAGGTATTCTTTAATCAACCGGGATAATGCTTGATCATCCTCGATAAGCAATATTTTGATCTTTTCCATCTGCGGTCCTTAACTGAAGGTGCAATCAGAACCAATCAAAATGCTACCTGCCTGGATAGCACTTGATATACTCACTAATTATCCTCAAACATTCAAGCTCAGGATTCGGTTCCGGACTCTCAACTGCCTGATAGGCCTCTGCCCCTGCGCTCGACCAGCACTCCGTGGAGGTAAATCAGCTGCGACGGCATGCCTCTTCGTGATAAGTCAAATGACAACCTGCCACATGACTCTATACCTCCTTACCCAATTATAGATGCCCCAGGCTGTTATGCCCGAAGCTACTAACAACATAACATTGTCACCACAATCATAACCTGGATTGGCGACAACAGAGTTCGTCTGACAATAATTTAGTAAAAGGAGCTCCCAAAGGCGGAGGGTTCACGTCCATTGCACTGAATTCCTTGACAAGTGGGCAGATGTCACCGACACAGCTGGATTTCTGCATAGACATCAGCATATGCCGGACCAGCAATTGAAATCGATCAAACTGCTCATTGAATTTCGAATCAATTTTCCAGCGATATGGCCTATTTTGACCGAGATAGCGATCATATCCCCGGACTATATATTCTGAGTTGCTTTCATCAAAGAGAGCGACACCTATCTGGCACTTCAATGTTTTAGGATTTTTCATTGATATCCCCCTGTTGCTCGCCAGCGGGACCGAATATGCCTTCTTTGACAGAGTCACGATGCCAAGTATTTCAGAACGCATGACAGTAAAGTCATGGCATCGCCTCCACCCACTGTCAAAAGCAAATTTTACAGCATTTTTCGACTTCTGCTGATCATCTATGAAACGTATAACCAAAAATGATCCAGCACTTTTCAAATCATCGTTCATCATCTAAAAACGCTTCGACAGACGAACTCTTTCCTTTTATATTTCCAAACTTTAGTTTAAGTTTATTGTTCCTATGGCAACATTCAGTCATCTTTTATTTCACCTTGACCTGCTGAATCTTGAGATTTCCTGCGAACCATATTTAAGATTTAAGCCTGCCCTTTGCTTATGAACAGTTCACAGTCACCAACCACCTACAGCCTTTTTTTTGACAAAACCCTTTACGAAGATCGCCAGCTTGACAATGGCCATGGGGAAATAGTCCGTTTTCGTGCTTTTGAAAACATCGTCTACGTTACAAAACCGGTCGATATCAAATACCAGAGCATGAACATCTACGTCCCCCAAGCCTACTTTGAGGGAAAGGAAATCAATAGCTTCACAGCGGAAACCGCCCCTATCTTCTTCCCCATCTCGGTCGGCGGCTATATGCCGGGGATTCCGGAAACTCCGGGAAAAAAGCGCATAGGATCCGGCATGAATACCATTTTCCATGCCTTGGCCCATGGTTATGTCGTTGCCGCCCCCGGCACGCGCGGTCGGACAAACCAACATTACACCGGGGAATATACCGGCAAGGCTCCCGCCTGTATCGTCGACCTTAAGGCTGCGGTCCGCTACCTGCGCTTTAATGCTGGACGGATCCCCGGCGACACCGACATGATCATCAGCAACGGCACCAGTGCCGGTGGGGCACTTTCAGCCCTGCTCGGCGCCAGTGGCAACAATGAGGAATACGTTCCCTACCTGAAAGAGATCGGCGCCGCATCAGTACGCGATGATATCTTTGCGGTCTCAAGCTACTGCCCGATCACCGATCTCGAACATGCCGATATGGCCTATGAATGGCAGTTCAACGGACAGCTTGATTACAAAAAGATGGCTCACCATGAGATGATCGATTTTCACCTCAAGAGAACGCTGATCAAGGGAACCCTCAATGAGGGCGAGATATCCTTATCCAACCAGTTGAAAGAGCTGTTTACAGCCTATCTGAACAGCCTGAAGCTACAGGACATCGACGGCAGTCCTCTGACTCTTGATGCCAAAGGGAACGGATCGTTCAAAAACCTGATCGCCAACCAGATAAGCGCTTCGGCACAGAGTGCCTTAGATCAGGGGATCGATCTGAGCCGACATGACTGGCTGACAGTTCAATCCGGCAAAATCACAGCCATCGATCTCGGCGGATGTATCTCCTACATCGGACGGATGAAAACGCCCCCGGCCTTTGACGCTCTCGACCTGAGCAGTGGCGAGAATAACCTGTTCGGGAGCAAGAACACCCCTGACCGTCACTTCACTGATTTCTCGCTGCATCACAGTACCGCAACGAATGCTCAAAAAGCAGATGATCAGGTCGTCAGGCTACTGAATCCGATGAACTATATTGGCGTCAGTGCAACAACGACTGCCCACTACTGGCGGATTCGCCACGGCACTAAAGATCGCGACACATCTCTGGCAATTCCGATCATTCTTGCCACAATCTTGCAAAACAAAGGCTTCAAACTCGACTTCGCCCTGCCGTGGAACAGGGCACATGGCGGAGACTACGACCTGATCGAACTGTTTTCCTGGATAGATACCATTACAACCAGTTAAAAATCACTGGCTAGGTCTGTTTCATAGTAGCGGAGAGACTTTGACGGCCGGAAATGAACCTCCAAAGCCCATCATAAACCTTGACGGAGTAACCAACTGCGAGAACAGCCAGGATTGTTCCTTCTCTGACACCCTCTATGTGCGGCAGTAAAACAAGCGAACTGACAAGACTGATACCGACCATTGTTGCGTCTATACAGATCTTAATCTTGCTGAATTCGGTGTGAAACTTTCTGGAGATCGCCCAGGCGACCCCCTCAACGGGCAGAAACGTCAAGTCTGCCTTAAACTGCAGAAAGACACCAAACCCGATGACCAGGCAGCTCGCCAGACAGAGGAGTAACTCTGCCAGATAGCCATGAACGGAGACCCAGTCGAACAGCCCTACGTTCATGTCAATAAATAGACCAAAGAGAAAGATCAGCGGAAACTGAACCAACTGATAGAGGCGATAGGCCCTGCGCAGCAATAAAATCTGCAGCGCCATCATCGCAAGATTGAGAATGATCATCGCCTGCCCCAAGGTTAACGGTGTTGCAAGGTCGTAAACATATGGAAGGCTGGAAATTGGAGTCACTCCAAGATTGGCATGGACGGAGAAGACAATTCCAATCGAGATAAAATAGAGTCCAACGAGAAAGACGCTGGCTTTTTTTAACAGTTGGATTTTACGCAAAACAGACACCTGCTAACTGCCATCTGCGGCGCAGTCCGTCATTTCTGACACTGGCCGACCAGACGCACGACACAAAAAGCTGAGGCCGATCCGGCAAACGCCGAACCGGGCCTCAGTATGTTACTTCGCATCAATGATTTCTTTAAGGCCACCCCACTTAG
Organism: Geopsychrobacteraceae bacterium; assembly: GCA_963677215.1. GTDB lineage: Bacteria > Desulfobacterota > Desulfuromonadia > Desulfuromonadales > Geopsychrobacteraceae. Next base: position 1,877,068 of record OY781919.1, on the reverse strand, counting down.
GATGGAAAATCGCCGGGTTCATCTCTTTCAGATCTTCAGAGATATGCGGTCTGAACTCCATCTGGTCGAGGATGTCTTTTTCCAGATCCATGCCTGGGGCAATCTCGATAAGCGTCAACCCTTTTTCCGGATCGAGCCTGAAAACGGCACGCTCGGTCACATAGATAACCGGCTGCTTGATCGACATTGCGTAGCTGCCACTGAAGGTGATCTGGTTCACAGCGTTGACGAACTTCTTGGCTTTGCCCTCCTGGACAATTTTCAACAGACCATCTTCGACCTTATATTTGGCACCGACGACAAACTGGCCGCAGTAGACGATAGATTTGGCATTCTGGGTGATATTGATGAAACCACCGCAACCGACAGTCCGATCACCGAGCTTGCTGACATTGGTGTTACCCATTGCATCAGCCTGTGCGAGGCCGAGGAAGGTCGTGTCGATACCACCACCGTCGTAGAAGTCGAACATGGCCTGCATCTCGATCATCGCCTCGGCATTGTAAGCCGAACCGAACGCCGGACCCATGGCCGGGACACCGCCGAAGATGCCCGACTCTGCAGTGAGAGTCATGTAATCACCGACACCCTCTTCATTGGCGACACTGGAGACCCAGGCGGGAACGCCGACACCCAGGTTAACCAGAGAGTCGCGGGTCAGCTCCATCGCCGCGCGCCGGCCGATGATCTTCTTCTCGTCGAGAACGGCAGGCTCGATGCTTGCGAGCGGTGCCTTGATGTCACCGGCGAGGGACGGGATGTAGTATTCCTCCATGGTCTGCAGATGATGCTCTGGCTTTTCGGCGACGACGATGTAGTCGACCAGCGCTCCGGGAATACGAACATCTTTCGGATGCAGCGTGCCATTCTGGGCGAGATTGGCGACCTGAGCGATAACGATACCGCCACTGTTCTTGGCAGCCATCGCACAAGGCAGCATCTCCATCAGGTTCGACTCATTCTCCATGGTCAGGTTGCCTTTTTCATCCGCGGTTGTCCCGCGAACGAAAGCGACATTGACAGGAACCGATTTATAGAGCAGCCACTCCTCGCCGCCGAGCTCGATGACCTCGACCAGATCTTCCTGCGCTTTCGCCTTTTCGGTGACCTTGCCCCCATCAAGACGCGGATCGATAAAGGTTCCCAGGCCGACCTTGGTGATGACACCCGGCTTCCTGCCGGCGATGGCACGCCACAGATGGGTCACGACACCCTGCGGCAGGATGTAGCCCTCGATGGCATTGTCGACGAGCTTCTGGACCATCCCCTGAGCAGGACCGGTGTGGGCGCAGACGAGACGCTTGACCAGGCCATCGGCAATCAGGCGCTGGGTACCCCCGTCGCGGTAGTCACCGCACGCCGAGCTGTGCATCATGGTGATATTCTTAGGATGTCCGGTCTTTTCAAAGCGCTCCGCAATAGCGATAGCAACAGATTCCGGCCAACCAGCAAAGTGCATGGTCGCGGCGCCGACAAGATCCTCATCTTTAATCAGGGCGGCAGCTTCCGCCGCCGAAATAATCTTACTCATAATCCGTTTCTCCGTTGACCGTCGATCTACATGCGGCAGTCAGTAATATAAGGCATGCCGTCATAAGTGACGACATGCCTGCCTAACAGTGCTTTAGCTGATTTTCAGAACCAGTGCAGCTGCGGAGTCACCTGCAGCACAACCGGTGATCAGGGCGTAACCGCCACCCTTGATAACGGTCTCCTCGACACCTTCGATCAGCAGACGCGCCAGGGTCGGGCCCTGCGGGTGACCGAAGATCATCGAGCTACCATAGTTGTTCATTTCAAACGGATCGATACCCAGCTTTTTAGCCAGATCCAGGTCGTTGGCGATGAACGGGTTATGGTTCTTGACAGTGACCAGATCAGAGGCACTGATGCCGGCACGCTGCAACGCCATCTTCGATGCGATCGCTGGGGCTGCAGGCATGAAGGCTGGCTTCTCGCGGCCGAAACCATAGGAAACAACCTGAACAGTGACACTGGTGTCTTTGCTGTATTTGTCTGCATTTTCTTTGTTGGTAACGATGACGGCCGCATTACCGTCAGCTGGGTGAGTCTGGGAACCAAAGGTGTGAATGCCGTCTGGCTTCAGGGTCTTCAGTTTAGCCAGAGCCTCTTTCGAAGTCGTGGAGACCCCTTCATCGGCTTCCAGAGTGATGGTGGTTTTTCTGTTGAGAGGCTGCTCAATGGCAAACATGTAACGCTTCTGGAATTCGCGATCATTGGCCAGCGCTTCAGCATACTGCTCAAAACGGCGCAGGGTCAGTTCGTCTGCCTGCTCACGGGTGAAGCCACCTTCAGCGGCAACATTTTCAGCTGTCTGCAGCATGCCAAAACCGGTAGCCGGATCAGCAGCCATATTGTCCATGTTCCAGTTTTCAGAAATAACTTCAGCACCTGGACCGAGAGGATTTGGCCAGATGGTGTGTGGGCCGTTGGAGCAACGATCTCCCATCAGGCAGATAGAGGCACCAAGGCCGCCATGCTCAACTGCGAGACTGGCGTTGTAGACAGCGGTCGTCGAAGTTGCACAAGCATGCTGAACAGTCTGACCGGTAATCTGACGACCCAGCATATGAGCCGCCCAGGTTGCACCAAAGAAACAGGATTTCTGGCCGATAGAATAACCAAGGTACAGAAACTCGATCGGATCCATATCAAAGCCACGGCTATCAACCCAGCGCTTACAGGTTTTAGCTGCAAGCTCAATCGAATTGAAGTTCTGCAGGCTACCCTGCCATTTGGCAAATGGAGAGCTGTAGTAGCCGCCGTACGGGATAAATACGTTGTTGAACATGTTTTCCTCCTTGAGTGTGTAATAGCGCTGCACTGACTAAGAGCACGTGAAAACGAAATATCTCGGCAATGCAGCTCCTTTTCATTCACGGGCATTCGTTTAGGCGAATGCCCGTGAATTAGACGACTTATTTGTTCTGAAACTCGATAGGCTTGCCCGGACGTGTCGTCAGGCCGGTCAGCGCATCTTCAGTCGAGAACATTTCTTCAAGACGGGCGAGTTCTAGTTCGATAGCAGCATCGATGTCGACCTTGCTCTGGGCATCGATCAGCTCATTGGCAATACGCAGGGCAATCGGCGCCTTTTTAGCCAGGATCGAACCTGTTTTTTTGGCGAATTCAGCATCAACACCTTCGGGAGCCTCACGGTTGACAATCTTGCTGATATTGGAGTCACCAAAAGCCTTTATGTACTCGTTATATTTCGCAGGAATTTCACGAGATGCATATTTGTCAAAAGGTCCGTTGTCTACAACTTCACGAATGGCAGCTTCCAGATGGGCCGGATCAGTCAGTTTGGTAACGATTCCCAGCTCCAGGGCCTCAGTAGCTTTGATTGTCTTACCGGTAAAGACAAAGTACTTGGCCAGTTCAGGGCCGACATGACGTTCGAAACGCAGCATGCCGCCGAGACCCGGATAGATGCCGATACCGGTTTCAGGGAAGCCCATTGAGCCGTTTTGAGTAGCGACAATCGCCTGACAGGACAGGGCAAGCTCGCTGCCGCCACCCAGTGACAGACCATCAAGAATGGCAATGGTCAGCTTAGGAGAGGTTTCAAAGCGACGCAGCAGACGGTGGCCCTTCGCGGTGAACTCCTGATTGATATGCAGGGTTTTGTTCTTAATGTTGTCGATGAAGAACTTGATATCCGCTCCGGCGATAAAAGCCTTGCCGGCCCCCTGGATAGCGATCGCTTTAACGGCTTCGTCCTCTTCAGCAGCGTTAAAACACGCTTCGAGCTGGTCAACAACAACCGGGTTGAGGGCATTCATTGCTTCAGGACGGTTGACGGTGATATATGCGACATCGCCCTTGACTTCAAGATCAACAAAGTTGAACTCGAAAGGTTTTCCAGCGGCCTTCTGATCAGCAAGGAGCTGTGGCATCTTGAAGGTCGGGTAACGCTTGCAGATCGCATCGACACAGGCATAGATCTTGTCGACACCCATCCGGTTGATCAGTTCGAATGGACCAAGACTCCAACGCAGGCCTATTTTTGCACCACGATCGGTATCTTCGATAGAAGCAACCTTCTCATCGACCAACTGACACGCAACACCAAGGGCTCCACCCAACAGGTAGTCGCTGACTTCTTCAATTTTTGCTTCATCAACATTACCTTCGAGGTTCCAGAGTTCACGGCTGTCAACCTGGGCGGCGAGGAGCTGCGGTGGTGCATAAAAATCACTGAGTTCATTTTTCAAAGTCGTCGCGGCATGCAGAGCAATCGGAATACCGGTAACGTTCATCAGCTCAAATGGCCCCATGCCGATCTTGAAGGCTCGCTTGGCGGCTTCTTCGATAGTAGGGATATCGGCAATGCCCTCTTCCAGTGCACGAATGGACAGCATCAGGAATGGAACAAAGAAACGATTGACACAGAAGCCAGGAGCGTCAGCTACAACGATGTTGGTTTTACCGTGAAGCTTGCCGATCAGCAGAGCAGTCTCCATGGTTTCTTCGCTGACACCTTCATGAGGAATAACCTCAAGCAGACGGTTCTTGGCAGGATGGAAAAAGTAATGCATACCGACAACACGGTCAGGACGCTTGGTGCGCGCAGCCAGATCGCGAACGTAGAAACTTGAAGTGTTGGTTGCAAAGATAGTTTTGGGGTTACAGATGCCGTCCAGTTTCTCGAACAGGTCACCCTTGATCTTCAGATCCTCGAAAATCGCCTCAACAATCAGATCGACATCTTTTACATCGTCATATGAAGTCGTCGGCTTGACTCGTGCCAAAGTGGCATCCATCTGTTCTTGGGTCAGAACCTTGCGAGCAACACCCTCATCAAGCATCTTGCGGATGATACCCAGACCGCGCTCAACTGCGGCTTCATTCATGTCAACCAATGTGACAATGAGCCCTTCCTGTGCCATTTTCTGAGCGATACCACTGCCCATATTGCCGGCACCAATAACTGCAACACTGTACGCATTTGACATCATTTCCTCCACTGGTCCCTTAGTACCATTTTTTGTTACGGGTAAAGCTTGAACTTGCGGCTGTTGAAACCTAAATCACGCTATAAACACTGCCGGACAGCTATTGCCAATAAGCACAAACAATGAAAAACGCCATTCCGTTATAAAGCTGCGTCTAAAACTTTAATTTTTCACATCTTTGAGACAAATCATCTCAGCTGGCAATTGACTCAGAGCATGTCCGGTCGTCCAACCGTCTCCACAAATGAAGACATCCTTAAACTGCGTGAAACCATCAACTTATCGTCGTTTTCAGCCTGACAGTCTCAGCGCAGACACAAAGAAAAATGGAGCCCAGGCAGAAACTGCCAAGTTTCGTCACTGTACTAGAGCAGAAACTGTGCCATTGTTCAGAACCGCGAATTTTGGGGATTTCATAGCGAAAGGTGTTTTATTTCGTTTACGAGCCGCCGACAAAAGAAGGAAATTTCGTTCAATAAAACGATCTAGTTAAGAAAACCATCTCAGAGAGAGCTCAGCCTTCACGGCACAAAGACGAAATCACACCGACCGCGAAGTCAAAAAGATTAATTCATCCCACACACGAACAACTTAAGTAATGTGTATTATCAACATGTTAAACACATTATGAAATTTATCTTCGACTAATAAAGGTATCGGCAAAAAAACGCACATGCACATTTGCCGGGACATCTACACATCAAACTTGACTCAGAAGCAATCACGAAATATGATGATTGACATGTTTGGTCGAGCGACTCAAGAATCGATGGCACAACTTCTGTTAACGCAGCAGAAAGAAGAAATTCTGAGATGATAGACAAATCGAAGTTTTACAGAGAGGCAACACAACGGCTGACAAGCACCACAGACATTGGCAAGGCAATAGAAGCGTTTTATCTGTACATGAGCAGCGTTATGCCGCTTGACGCTCTCATCCACACGGAATACAGCCGCAGAGAGCGGTCGTTACTCATCAGAACACTCAGAACAGACAGTGAAGTACAGCGCCCGAACGCCTCCATTTCACTATCCGAAAAAGTCAAACTTTTCTACGAAAAGACATTTGATCGCAATGCCATCATCTTGAATTCACTACTGCAATATGACCTCGGACGTCCATTCATCAGCTACATCAAGAAGCAACTGAATCCCCAACTTGGCTCCGCGATCCTCTTGCGCTACAACATCAACAACAACCTGGCAATCGGCTATACCGGCTTTTATGCCAATGGCAACGATCGTTACACTCAGGAACACATTGAACTAATCGAGATGCTTGCTGAGACAATGTGCCTGGTCAACACCCTTTCAGTGAGCTATTTCAGCCAGGAAATCAGAGCCCTTGAGCTGGCCGACGAGAATCGTTTTCTCAGCAATGAACTGAAACAACAACAGGCTCACAAAATCATTGGCGCGGAGTCCGGTCTCAAAAATATAGTTTACGCAGTCAGACAAATTTCAAAGGTTGATGCACCTGTTCTCATACTGGGTGAAACAGGAGTTGGCAAAGAACTGATAGCCGACGCCATTCAGGAATCTTCTGAACGGTCCCGAGCCCCCTATATCAAGATCAATTGCGGAGCAATACCTGACTCCCTGATCGACAGTGAACTTTTCGGTTTTGAGAAAGGGGCATTTACCGGCGCCGGCACATCCCAGAAAGGGCGATTTGAGCGCGCCAACGGTGGAACGATTTTCCTCGATGAAATTGGTGAACTCTCCCTGGCGGCCCAGGTGCGCCTGCTGCGGGTATTACAAAACAAAGAGATTGAACGTGTCGGGGGCAAGTCGACGATATCTGTCGACATAAGGGTTATTGCCGCAACGCACAGAAATCTGAGTGAAATGGTTGCCAGCGGAGAGTTCCGCGAGGATCTGCTTTTTCGACTTAATGTCTTCCCGATAACAGTCCCCCCACTACGCCATCGCAGTGAAGATATCCCTGAGCTGATCAGGTTCCTCGTTGAAAAACTGGCAAAAAAAATGAATTTGCCAAAATCTCCGACAATAAGGACCGGTGCCGTTACTCGCCTCATGAATTATTCATGGCCAGGCAATGTCAGAGAGTTAGAAAACCTCGTAGAAAGAGAACTGATTCTCCATCCCAGTGGCCCTTTAGAATTTAACGGCTTGCAGGGAGTCCCTGATCAGCCCAGCAACAAAAACGTTCACTCAGGTCAGATTGAGACGCTTGAAGAGATGATAAAACAACACATCCTCTATGCGCTTGATTTGGCCGAGGGAAAAATCAGCGGGCCTGCAAGTGCCGCAGAGATGCTAAAAATCAACCCCAATACACTAAGAAGTAAAATGGCAAAACTGGGCATCAAGCAAAACCAAAATAATAAAAACAGACGCTGAGATTAATGACTGCGACCAAGACAAGCAGATAGCTGGCGTTCCTCCAACGCCTCTCAAAACAACATTGCAGCACCACAACACGGCTTGAAATTTGTTATAATTCCAGTCAGAGCAAAGCTACCGGAGTTGAGGCACAAGGATATGTATATTCATCAATACAACTTCCTGCCAGACTGCAGACATTCATGCCTCAACCTTGCCCCACATTAGCGCCCTGGAGGAGCCCGTGCCGTCCCTCTCCAACCTTTCAGAACTTAACGTATTGACCGTAGCACTATCCGGCGCTCTCTTTTTCCTGATACTTTGCCTATGGATTTACTACCTCAAAACACAAAACATCCAGCAAAAACTTACCCGGATCACACTCGCACTAGCGGCAGCCGACATCGGAACCTGGGAATGGGATATTTCCAAGGATACTATTACCTTTGACAGAAAATGGTTAGACCAACTTGGATATCAAGACTGTCCCAACTCATTGCCCCTGATTGAGCATAAAAGTTATCTATATCCTGCAAACATGGATACTTTTGATGGGTTCACGGCAACCCTGAATGATTTAGCCAATGATCGCTACGACAGCTTCGAAAAAGAATATCCACTCGTTGACAACCTTGGGAATTCACGCTGGATGCTCGGCAGGGGAAAAATAACCGATCGGGACAGCAAGGGAAAACCGTTACGCGTCAGCGGGACAAATCTAGACATAACCCAGAGAAAGAAGGCTGAAGAAATAAACAAAATTCAACAGCTAAGATTTAAGCGCATCCTTGACGGCATGACCGATGGCTTCGCAATTATTGACAATCTTGGAAAATTCTTAGAGGTAAACCCCGCTCTTTGTAAGATGACCGGTTTCACTGCGGAAGAATTGCTGCAAATGCGAATTTCCGACCTAAAACCAGGAGGGAATCATGAGCAATTTTTGGAACGTCGCCACAACGTCATCTCAAAGGGACATGAATTATTTGAATCGCGCTATGTCTGCAAGGATGGCAGCCACATCAATGTCGAGCTCAATGCCATGAGTTTTAGTGAGGGAAGCGAGAAGGAAAGATTACTTTGCTATTTCATTCGGAATATCACCGAAAAAAAACTGCTTGAACAAGCAATTCAACAGTCACAAAAACTGGAAACAATCGGAACCCTCGCAGGGGGAATCGCTCACGATTTCAACAATATCCTATCGGCGATTATCGGTCGCACAGAGCTTGCGAAATTACATACAGACTCAACAAACAAACTCGAAGAGGATCTTGACAGCATCCTGAGTTCAGGAAGCAGGGCCAGCGAATTAATTCAGCAAATTTTAACCTTTAGTCGACCAACAGACTCGGAACGTGTCATAATATCTCCCCTCAGCCTAACCAAAGAAACCTTAAAAATGCTGCGTTCCGTAATTCCGGCAAACATCGAAATAGAAGAAAGCTACTCAGTTCAAGGGGTCTATCTCCGTGCAGACCCGGTAAAAATAAACCAGATCTTAACAAACCTCTGCATCAACGCGTTTCATGCCCTCGAAGAAAGCGGAGGGAAAATTCAAGTGCAACTTTCAGAAGTTGAGCACAATAACCAGAATCTGCATTCAGGTCGATACCTTTGCATGTCGGTCGCCGACAACGGGCCGGGGATTGACAAAAAGAATCAGGAACGAATATTTGACCCTTTTTTCACAACCAAAGAGGAGGGAAAAGGAACCGGTCTCGGTCTCTCCATGGTGCACAGCATTGTCAAAAGCTACGATGGCTTTATCAACCTTGAAAGCGAAAAAGGCAAAGGATCCACCTTCAACATTTTTCTACCTATTGAAGAACAGGATGAACCTTCGCAGGAATTGGCCGTTGATCGCAAAGATCCTCTCACAGGAAGTGAAAGGATCCTCTATGTCGACGACGATGAAATAGTTGCTAAAATCGCGAAAGAAATACTTGAGGCCCTTGGATACAAGGTGACGGTGGTCATCGACAGCAAAAATGCCCTTGAGCTTTTTTCTAGCAATCCTCAAAACTTTGATCTGGTCATTTCAGACCAGACGATGCCTAATTTAACCGGAGCAGCACTGGCGGTAAAAATATTTTCAATACGACCAGACATACCATTCATACTAACAACAGGCTATTCAGCTACAGTTTCAGAAGAGCAGGCAAAGCGTTTAGGCATCAAGGCTTATGTCCATAAACCCTTCCGGGCCAATACGCTATCAAAAGTGATCCGCAATGCTCTGAGCAGCGAGAACTCTCAGACCGCCTAGACCTGACTGGGAAGGCGCCACTCGGCATCGTCATGACTGACATCACTGGCTAAATAATCATGTACGCACCGGGCGATAATCTGGATGAGATTAGAATCTCCAACAACCCGCAAAACCGAATACGGATCTCGAATGTATTGCGCATGGTCTATACGAACCTGCGATTTCCGAGCTAAATCACAGCTGCCCTTTATGACAAACCTTGCCAGATTCTCGCTGACCAGCGCCCTGCCCTGTCCGTCGGTCAACTCTTCCTGCCCGACAGACAAAATATCCAGACTATGCCGCCATTCGGCTAATACGCCCTACTCTTCAGAGCTGTTCCGACAGAATAGACGAGGTAAATTAAAGCCGAACCAAACATACAGATTGTACAGATATGAAAAATGAACTGGCCATCCTCATTACCAAAAACCTGCCCGACAGCCACCAGAATCTTCGGCGCTGCCGCAGTTCCGATATTAACGGCGGTCATAAATAATGCGTTTGAAAAATTGACGGCGGCCCTGTCGGAAGCCTCATTCAACCGCATCGTTGCATACGGCATCAACAGGCCGAAGCCAAGACCAACGATGAAAGACCCAGCAAACAACTCTCCGAGGCTATTTGCTACCGACAGGATACCGAAACCGGCAGCATTTAAAATCAACGAAAGAAACAGCGCATAGGACTTCATGAATCTTACGATTTGCCCAAAAGACAAGCCCATTATCAAGGCCCCGAGTGTCATCAACATCGTTGCCAGACCTGTGACTTTTGCATCTCCCAAGCCACTCACGTCAACAATAAACGCCAGATAGCCAAAGAAAGCAAAATAGAGAATAGAGTAAAGCAGCACACCGACACAGACGAATGCCACCCCCTTATTAACCGCTACCGACCTGCCGCCGTCCTGACCGTCCAGCCCAAACTTTTCAGGTTCAGGCAGATACACAACGATCAGCAAGAGAGAAATAAACGCAAAACCGTAGATCAGGAAAGGAAGATTCCAGGAAAGCACCGCCAGAAGCCCGGCAATAAGGCTGGTAATGACGTTTCCAATACTGCACGAAGCACTCTGGAAACCGAGCATTTGATTTCGCTCGCGCCCCTCATAGAAGGTTGCAATCAACCCGGCGCTGTACGGGAGGAAAAAACCGATTCCCACACCCAGTATAACGCGGCACAACATAATCAACGTGAAATCGTGGATAAGAATCGGCCCCATCCCGCCGATAAGAAACAAAACCAAAGCCACATAGAGAACCGTCTTGGTCCGGAACATATGTGAGACAATCCCCGCCAGAAAACCAGAAACAATTGCTACCAGAGATGGCAACACAAGCATGACCATCAATGTTTCCTGACTTACGGCAGGAAATGCCTTGCCGATCTCAGCCAACGCGGGTGAAATCGTCATACGCAGCATCAACAAAAAGGAAAGTGACAGTATTGAGATTTTTAAACCGAATGCACTTTTAATATTCTGCATAAAAAGTCCCCAAAAAATAATGGGCCCCGCTCTAAGAGCGGGGCTTTTTAAGCGTCCAACCAATCCGGTACTCAGAACCACACAATCCTGAGCGGAGGGGAAGACCAGATTGGCTGAACGCACGAAAATGATAAATCTTTAAACAAGCAAGCCTGGAATACCCCGCCTACCTATAATGTCTTCAGAGGCGGTATCACGCAAGGACTCAACAATTCATCAAGGTTCTCCCCAACCATCTGAAAGCGCTGATCCCGTTTGCTAACGACTGTTACAGTTTCTTGTTCGGTACTTCTCCACCCGTAGTTACAGTGGTCACATTTATAAATTTCCCAGGCCCCGCTCCCATCAGGAGCAACGGCAACAACACGAATCCTATCTTCCAAACAACGAACACATTTCATCGGTTTTATCTCCATTCATGTCTCAATCTACTTGCCCGCTTTTACAGCTTCATGCATCTGAGTCAGAATTTTCTGCATCTCAGCGGCTTCCGGAATCCTCTCAATCAACATGGTGTCGCGCATCTGAGGCTCCGGCGCAACCGGTGTCGTACAGTCAATAATAACCTTCGCCCCCATCCCAGGCGGCTCCGAGCCTGGATCGAGCGGCATACCAGGGGTTGGCTCAATGCAGATAATGCTCTTGCTGCCACGCAGACGAGTCGACATCGCCCACATGACCTGGTTCAGGTCAAACGGATCGACATCGCCATCGACAAGAATACAGGTCTTGCAGTAAGAAATTCCGTGAGGTGTCGAGAAGAGTCTGAAGGCAACCGACTTTGCATACCCACCCAATCGCTGATCCGTTGCAATGATAACTGTCAAGCCATGCTGATACATTGCATTGACAGCCTTAACCTCAGGCATGGTTTCGCGAATCTGCTTATAGAGCGGAACACAGGTGTTCAGCCCCATCAGGGTGTCAATTTCAGTCCACGGAATACCAAGATACAGATTTTCAAAAATCGGATCCTTGCGATGAGTGACCCTATCAATCCTGATTTCAACCTGCTTTCTCGTACCGGAATAGCTTCCAGGAAATTCGCCAAAAGGACCTTCCGGAATCCGCTTGCGGGGGATGATCTCACCTTCCAGAACGTACTCACATCCAGCAGGAACAGGCAAACCCGACAGGGTCGCCCTGGTCAGTTCTGTCGGGATACCATTAATGGCTGCCGCATATTTATATTCAGACTGATCATAGGCCAGTGGGGTACTGGCCATAAAGCTGAGCATCGGCTCAACCCCAAGACAGATGGCAATTGGAGTCGGCTTGTTCAGTTCTTCGTTTTTACGCATATGAATGGCAATGTCATGAAACGGTAAGCCCTGCATCGCCAAAGTCCGCTTGTCCTGAACCTGGAGACGGTAGATACCGACATTGACCTTATCCAGGTTGTCTGGCTCATCCGGATCTGCGGTTACGACGGATGCCTTGGAAAGATAGAAACCACCGTCGTTCTCATTGACCTTATACACCGGTAACAGCTCAAGAAGATTAAGATCTTCACCTTCAACAACCTCTTCCTGGCATGGAGCATTGTCAACGAACTCAACTTCACCAGGATAGGAATCCCAGCGCTTGTCCAGCTCTACAAACTGCTCTTTAAGGCTCGTCGTCTTGGGCATTCCGAGCATGATAGCGTGATTGGCCCAGCTACCATGAACATTGACCGCAATTCTTGCATTTTTATGACCAAGAATATTGTTGATCATAACCGCCGGCCCTGTATCACCCATATCGCCGGCAGCTTTGGCGATAGCGCGAATGTCCGGCTCCGGCACAACCTGGTCATTGTATTGCAGTAACTGCCCGTCTTCCTCCAACTTGGCGAGGAACGAGCGTAAATCTCTAAAACCCATTCTTGATTCTCCCTTTCTGCATAAGTATCTTTCAATGCCGCAGTGACCTACTCAGAAAATGTCTATAACAGCGACATATCGAGAAGCCTGTCGACCAGTTCATACCGTCGACTGCCAGCCATCGACCACCAATAACAACTATTCCACCAGCAGAAAACGTGCCATCGGATAAACGTCTGATATAACGCTGTACAGGTCTTCCATAAAACAAATTCCACCTTATTTAACGATAAACATCTTCCATTTTCGTTAAATAAGGTGAGTTTCGCATTTTCTTTACAGTCCAAGGCTACCAATTATAAAAGCACTGGTTATTTGGTCTTGCTTAACTGTTTTATTTCAGGAGTGAAGATCTCATATTGAGGCATGGAAAAATCACAGGGGTTCTATTTTCTCTACCAGTCGGATGATCGAAGCCCGAAAAGCCCGACAACGCTTCCAGCTCAATTTTTTTATAAAAAAAGAGTCCAACCGACTGACTGTCATTTTTTTCATCCGGATCAAGACAAAACAGTTCAAGTTCAGACAACGCGCTATCACCATTACGGGATTTCACAACCAGCAAAGCAGTTGAAACCTTACTTGCCGATCGAACCTCTACCGCGTATAACCCTGAGCTTGGCAAGAGCCTTGAGTCTGTGCGGACCTGAGCGGTGAGAAATCCGCAAGAACTGAGATTTCCTTCTATCGAATAAGGTCTTCCCAACAGGGTTGCGGCTTCAGCCACATCACCGTTCAAAATTGAATTGCGGATCCTTGTCGAACTACAGATGGATCCCGCCTTGTACAACGGCCTCAAGGCATGAACATCAAAACCACGTTTTTTTCCATAATCGCGCAAGAACTCAACCGTTCCCTGACGATTCCGGCCAAAGGCGCAATCGTAACCAGCAACAAACTCACGCATCCTCAGCTTATCCAACAGAATGCTATCCACAAAGGCCCGGGGATGGCAAGCGGCCAACTCCTGGGTAAAGGGAACGTCGATCAATACATCAACGCCACATTCTTCGATCAGTTTACGTTTTTCAGATGAACTCGATATAAGCAGGGGAGAACGTGCTGAGGAGACAAGAGTTGATGGATGCGTTGAAAAACTGAATACGATCGCCAAAGACTCCTTGCCTTTAGCTCTTGACACCAATTGGCGGAGAAGTTCCTGATGTCCCAAATGAATCCCATCAAAGGTACCGATAGTCACAACGCTGCTGACGATACAGTCCGGAATATCTACGACACGACTGATGACTTCCATGACACTCACTTACAAAACCGGCTACTGCATCACTTATCACAATAGCTGTTTTCCCAGATGCTGTATTGAAAAGCTCTGTTGCAACAATAAACACATGCAGACATAGAGCTGAACCTCCTAGACCAACATCGCACTCCCCCACCCAGGAGTCTAATGTTCTTTTTCTATTAATCCATAACCAAACAAGAGATAAACATGATGACCGGCGCACTCTAAAAAAATAGGCTGGTTCCATGCCCAACGACACGGAACCAGCCTAAATATTACCATTATAAATCGACTATCAATTATTTCTTGAAATTAGGCTTACGCTTCTCCAGGAACGCGAAAACACCTTCTTTCGGCGCGTCTGAGCAGGAGATCACACCAGAGTAATGATAAGTGATTTCCATGGATGCCTTGAAGCTGTCAGCTGCCGCACCTTCATTAATAACACTTCCGACGATTCCCAAAGCCTCTTTACTCAGTGGCAGATCGCCCGCTTTAGGCTCATCAGGTACGACAAATTCAGGGATAGCAACCGGACCAGAGGTGATCCGAGGGACATTGCCTTCCAGGCGGCCAACTTCCTTGATCGCGGCGGCAATCATTTCCTTGTAATCATCTGTGACCGCAGCTACCATGCCGAGCTCATCAGCCTCTTTGCAGGTCAGTCGCTCACCCTGACCGATCATGGCATGGAACTTCTCAGCGGCATGTGGCCATTTGCGGTACGGCAGAACAGCGCCACCCATACCTGGGAAGATCCCCAGAGTCAGCTCCGGCAGTTGGAAGAAGGCCTTCTTGTCAAAGACCATGCTATGACATGCGGTAGCCAGTTCGACACCGCCACCCATTGCCAGACCATTAACTGCAGCAACAACCGGCTTGTTCATGGTGTCAAGGTATTCAATCAGCTTGCTGTTTCCGCGTGAAAGCTGCATACCTGCGGCATAATCATCAATAGTAGCAATAAAGCCATTGATGTCAGCACCAGCACAGAAGGCCTTGGTACCGTAACCGGTAATGACAAAACCTTTGACGGATGCGTCAGCCTCGCCTTTTTTCAGTTCCTTGAGAATTTCATCACAGGTACCGGCGCTCAAGCTGTTAGCGGCCTGAGGACGACGGATGGTGATAATCCGAACGCCTTCCATGTCATCAATCAGAATGTCACGTGCGAAATCGGTGTATTCGGCAATCGAGCGCTTTGGTTGAGGCCAGCCTGGACGTTCCTTGTTGAAGTCTTCAACAATACGCATGACTTCACGTTCACCCAGATCATCCATCAGCTCAAAGAGGCCTTTTTTAAAAGCCAGGGCAATCATGCTGCCGAAGTTCAGATCCTGACGTGTTCCGATATTGCGGTCGGCAATTTCAAAGGCTTGAGAAAAGGCACAACCCAGCATACGGGTCCGGATCCAATCTTTCAGGTCCAGGGGTACGTCGACCTTGGTGCCGATTTTATTGACGTTCCAGGACTTAACTGAAAGAAGCAGAGGTGAAGGTCTGTAGCACTCACGCTCAGCTGTTCTGCGCAACTGGGATGAGTAAGTCAGAGGGTTTCCGCCGGCAAAATCCATGACGAAGAAGGGTCCGCTACCGGTGATATCTTCACAAACATGGTCAACCTGTCCAGTCGTTGCCCTATCGAGCAGAAAAGCCGCTTCACTGGTCCATGGTTCAAAAATACGATTCAACAGGAATGAGAAGACATTGGCTGTTACCACCGGAGCTTTACCGACATTAGCAAAGAACCACAACAGGTAATTGATCAGATCGTCAGACGCCCCTTCCCAGTTGATGATCTCAACCGGCAGGCTGCGCCAGGCTGGAGCAAAAAAGTGAGTGATTGTACAGCGTTCCGGATGCTTCAGGTGAGTGAAGATGTCATTGGCCGGAATACCACTGGTGTTGGAAGTCAGGATCGCTTTTTCATCACAGATTTCTTCCAGAGTACTGAAGATCTTCTTCTTCAATGGCAGGTTTTCGGTGGCTGCCTCAATGACCAGACCGCAATTTTTAATGTCATTATAGTCTGTGGTGTAAACAATGTTGCTCAGAACCTTGTCTGCCATTTCCTGAGACATCTTTTTCATCTTAACAGCTTTGGCCGCATAGGTCTTATAACGCTCTTCGGCCTTTTTCAACGGCTCTTCAGCTACATCGACAAGGTAAAGTTTCTTCTCTGGCAGTCCGGTACGCAGAAAATAGGCGATGTCCGGCCCGATATGGCCCGCCCCGATCACTGCCATTTCGTCCGGCATGGGACGTTCGGCGTCGATTAGATATGGGTTCTGGTAGGATGGATAAAGTTTTGACATTGCAACCTCCTTGTTTCTCGGCAAGCCGAGTTCATTGTTATTACGGCAGGAAAACCGCGTTTCGTTACAAACTCTACAGCAGAAAACGTGCCATCCGATAAATGTTCGATAAATGACCAATATCACACTATTCGCACTGTCCGTGTAAGCAAGGTCACTATATTTCGTGACCAAAAGTAACGATTATCGTTTTATACAGTGACAGGCTGTGTGCTTTCATAAATCAACAGGACCAATCAAAAGATGTTTTTGGTTGGTCCTGTTGGTGTGCATATTTCATATTGATGTCCAAATGAAACAATTAAAGCCCAAGAAAAAAAGCAGCAGGTCAAAGCCCCCCCCTACCTGTTCCTTGTTTTCTTTCGCACAAGGGTCTATGACATTGCATAAAAAACGCAGGCAACAGGTTCAGCAAGATCTAGCGGACTTCATCTTTGATCAAAAGGGGCAAAAACGAAGTCGACACCTTGAAAATTACTCTATCTCGATAGAGCGCAAAGAAATCTTTGCGAGATTGGTGATTAGCGGAGTAATATTGATCCAGTTTTGGGTGTTATTGATCCACACCACGAGAGTCGTGCATTTCGGTACAAACAAGCAGATATTTGAAAATTAAATATTGCTTAGCAGATCACCCTACATATAATTCATTGAATACATTTCGCATAACTCATCATATTCATCTGGGCACATCAGATTTGTTGAAATTGTCCGCGCAGTATCCCTCACGGAGTCAATGACAGCAGAAGACATCAAACGTTGTTTTCTTTGAAGAGGCGTCAAAGCAACGACACTGGCAATTGCCCGGCTGTTCCTGTCGAAAACAGGGGCAGCTATTGCAAAGATATTTCTGTCAAACTGCCCGTCATCGATAGAGATCCGTCGCAACAAAATTTGGCGATATTCGTCAAACAGGCTATCAATCTTGGAGCTATCTGACAAACATCGCCCAAGCCACTTCCTGACGAGATGGGGATGAGAATACGCGGCAATACACTTGGCTCCGACGTGGGTATGAGGCTGTACCCGGTCACCAATCGATATGGAGACAGATATCGGGTTGTGGCAACGAGCTGCATATGCCAAAAACATATGACTGCCAGAAAGAATTTCAAAATGAACGGTTTCGGAGATCGTATCCCTTAACTGATCACAGAAAGGTTGGGCAATAATGATACTCTGGCCATCAAGATCCCTGGTCACAGAGTGCCAGAATTGGGAAACAGTGGCGCCGGCAAGGCTGTACTTGGACGTTTCAGAATCCTTATTCAAAAACCCATAACTTTTCAAAGTCATCAACAAGCGGCTTGTCGTTGCCTTGTTAAAGTTGACAGCCTCAGCCAAAGCGGTGGTTCCGATTGGTGTATTGTCATGGGCAAAAAACAAAAGGATTTTCAGCGCCTTCTCAACCGCATTACATTTATCATTATGCATATCCAAATACAGCCTTCGCGATCCTACGCCTTCTGTCCGCACCTGGTCATCAATGCCAGCAGCAGCCCGAGGGTGATGAAGGCGCCCGGTGGCAGGATCATCAGCAGCATCGGCTGGTAGGAACCGCCGAAGATGGTGAAACCCAGGATCGAGCCGGCACCGAACAGTTCCCGCACAGCCCCCAGGATAAACAGCCCCAGGGTGAAGCCGAGGCCCATGCCGATGCCGTCGAAGATCGAACGCAGGCTGTTGTTCTTCGACGCGAAGGCTTCGGCGCGGCCCAAGATCAGACAGTTGACGACGATCAGTGGGATAAAGATCCCCAGCGCCTTGTAGAGGTCATAGACCCAGGCTTCCATCGCCATCTGCACAACCGTAACGAAGGTGGCGATGATGATGATAAAGGCCGGAATCCGTACTCCGGACGGGATCAGCTTGCGCAGCAAGGAGACGACGATATTGGAGCAGATCAAGACGAAGGTGGTCGCCAGGCCCATCCCCAGGGCGTTCTCGGCGCTGGTGGTGACCGCCAGGGTCGGACACATGCCCAAGAGCAGCTTGAAGACGGCGTTCTCTTTCCAGAGGCCTTTGGTTAAATCCTGCATCAGGCTCATTGTGCGCCTCCTTCAGTAATCTCGGTTTTGTGCTCATGGTAGAAGTCGAGACCGGCCTTGAGCGCTTTGGTCACAGCCCGTGGCGAGATGGTCGCACCGGAGATCTGGTCGAACTCACCGCCGTCCTTCTTGACCCGCCAGTCGGCGTTCTCAAGGCTCTTGCCCTTGTATTGCTCCTTGAACCAGCCTTCGGTGATCTTGGCACCTAACCCTGGGGTCTCGGCGTGGTTCAAGATCTCGATGCCACTGACGCTTTCGTCGGTGGTCAGGCCGATCATGATCTCGATGTTGCCGCTGTAGCCTTCCGGGGCGATCATCTTGAAGGCGGTGCCGACCAGCTGATCCCCTTGACGGGCGCGGTAGAAGGTAATCTCAAGCGGATTCCCCTTCTTGTCGACGCCGTTTTCAAGGTTGACGGTGTCGGTGTCAGGGCTGTTGTCGAACGCAGGCAGTACGGCACTTAGGGCTTTGACCATCTGCGCCTTGCGCTGGGCCTGAATCGGCTCGCGGGTCGAAGACTCGACCACCGAGAGGATCAGGCCGGAGATGCCGGCAATCAGGGTCAGGGCGACGAGCAGTTTGATGATGTCTTTCATGATGTCTCCCTTTTAAGCCTTCTGTGGTGCCACCTGTCCGTAGATCTTCGGACGGGTGTAGCGGTCAATCAGCGGGGTGGCGGCGTTCATCAGCAAAATGGCGAAGGAGACCCCTTCCGGGTAACCGCCGAACAGACGGATCAGCACGGTCAGGATCCCGCAGCCGAAACCGAAGATCAGCATGCCGCGGCCGGTGACCGGGGTCGTGACCATGTCGGTCGCCATGAAGAAGGCGCCCAGCATCAGACCACCGGTCAAGAGATGAAACAGCGGGCTCGGGTACTTGGTCGGATCAACGATCCAGAAGATGCCGCTGAAGATGACGACGGTGACGATATAGGCGACCGGGGTGTGCCAGCTGATGATCTTTTTAAACAGCAGGAACAGCCCGCCGAGCAAGAGGGCAATGGCCGACATCTCGCCCAGAGATCCGGCGCTGTTGCCGAGGAAGAAGTCGAGCAGCCCGGAGTGAACAATCTCAGGCAGCTTGCCGGTGAGCATGACGCTCTCCTTGGCCAGGCCTAAAGGGGTCGCCATGGAGATGCCGTCGAGCTTGGTGCTTAAGACAGCCGGTGCTGTCCAGGCGGTCATCTGCACCGGAAAGGAGATCAAAAGGACAACCCGGGCCACCAGGGCCGGGTTGAACGGGTTAGAACCCAGACCACCGTAGACCTGCTTGCCGATCAGGATGGCGATGGCGGCACCGAGCAATGCCATCCACCAGGGACAGGTGGGCGGCAGGTTCAGCGCCAGCAGGATGCCGGTCAGGGCGGCGGAGCCGTCCTTGATGGTCATCTCGCGTTTCATCGCCTTGTTGGCCAGGGCTTCGAAGACCACGCAGCCGATGGTGCAGATCAGGATGACGATCAGCGCCGGCAGGCCGAAGCTGTAGAGCGAGACGAGCACAGCCGGGATCAGGGCGTAGATGACCAGGCGCATGATCTTGTCGGTGGTCTCGCCGCTGTGAATATGGGGTGAGGATGACAGATAGAGCTGGTTGTTCATCAGGATTTCCTTCTCTTGGCCATAATGCCGCCCTTGGCGTAGCGGATCGATTGAACAAGCGGCAGAGTCGCCGGGCAGATATAGGTACAGCAGCCGCACTCGATACAGTCGAGGGCGTTGTTGCTTTCCGCTTCGTCGATCAGGTCGAGCCTTGCGTAAGCGGCGAGCAGGGTCGGCTGCAGGTGGATCGGGCAGACGCTGACACAGCGGCCGCAGCGAATACAGGGGCTGGCCGGCTTGGTGTCGATATCCTCTTTACGGAAGATCAGCAGGCCCGAGGTACCGCGGATCGCCGGGGCTTCCAGGGAGAGCTGGGTCTGGCCCATCATCGGTCCGCCCATGATGATCTTGCCGGGCTCACCGTTTAAGCCGCCACAGACGTCGACCAGGTGCTGCAGTGGGGTGCCGACGGCTACTTTAAGGTTCTTAGGTTCCTTGATGCCGGGACCGGTGACGGTGGCGATCCGTTCGACCAATGGGTGGCCAAGACGGATGGCGTCGCTGACGGCCGCGGCGGTGCCGACGTTCTGGACGACAACACCAGCGTCCATCGGCAGGCAGCCGGAGGGCACCTGGCGGCCGGTGACGGCGTCGATCAGCTGCTTCTCGGCCCCTTGCGGGTATTTGACTTCCAAAGGAACGACCTCGATCTTGTGCGCGGCGCATTCCTTGCCGAGCTTGGCGATGGCGTCCGGCTTGTTCGATTCGATGCCGATGACGGCGCGCTCGATGCCAAGCACCTTGCGCAGGATGTTGATGCCGTCGATCAGCCGCTCGCTCTCTTCCAGCATGAGGCGGTGGTCGGCGGTCAGGAAGGGCTCACACTCGACGCCGTTCAAGATCAGGGTGTCGATCTTCTTCTCGGCCGGTGGCGAGAGCTTGACGTGGGCCGGGAAGGTGGCACCACCAAGACCGACGATGCCGCAGGCGAGGATCTTCTGCTTCAAGGCGTCCGCGTCGAGATCGTCGGGGTTGTCGCCTTGCAGGGTCTCATCCCAGGTATCGAGGCCGTCCGGCTTGATGACAACACTTGGCAGTGGCTTGCCGCTTGGGTGCATACGCGGCTCGACGGCGATGACTTCACCGGAGGTGGAGGCATGGATCGGCACCGAGACGAAGCCTTTGGCGGTGGCGATCACTGTGCCTTTTTTGACCAGGTCGCCCTTGGCGACGCAGATCTCGGCGGGAGCGCCGATATGCTGCATGGCCGGGATGACCAGTTCCTCGGGCAGCGGGCAAGCTTCAATCGCCTTGTGCTCGGAGTAGCTTTTACTGTCGGGTGGATGAAGTCCACCGGCGAAGGTTTTGAGTGACATGGGGGTTACCTCGCTTTTATGCGGCGCTATCAGGCTCGACTGCTGGTTTTGCAGGAGCGGCGTAGTCATGGATACATTTCATCGGGCACTTCTCGATGGCGGCTTCGATCCCTTCCGGCTTCTCATAGACGACGGTCGCCAGGAAGTTGTCGATGACATAGCCTTCGGGTACAGTCTTCTTGCAGATCATGCAGCCGATGCAGCCGACCTGGCAGTACTTGCGCACCGCGGCGCCCTTGTCGTGGCTGTTGCACAGGACATGGGTGGTGACGGACTTCGGCGTGAGGCTGATGACGCCGCGCGGGCAGGCACTGACGCACTTGCCGCAGCCGGTACATTTGTCGCGGTCGACAACGGCGAGGCCCTTGGCGTTGATATGGATGGCGTCAAAGGGGCAGATCCGCTCGCAGGAACCAAGGCCTAAACAGCCGCCGGGGCAGCTCTTTGGCCCGTCGGCGATTCTTTGGGCGGCGTTGCAGTCGGTGAGCCCTAAGTACTGGTACTTGGCACTGGCTTTCTCATTATCCCCCTGGCACTTGACCACGGCGACGACCGGTTCGGCGGCCGATGCCTCAATTCCTAAGATCGCGGCGACCGCTTCTAAGGTGGTGCTGCCACCGGGGGTACAGAGATTGGGGGCCAGGCGCCCTTCGGCGACGGCCTTGGCGTAAGCGGAGCAGCCGGCCTGACCGCAGGCTCCACAGTTGGCGCCGGGCAGCGCTTCAGCGATGGCGGCTTCGCGGGGATCGACCTCCACGGCAAATTTCTTGGCGGCAAAACCTAAGGTCAGTGAGGCGATCAGGCCGATGCCGCCGAGACAGAGTATGGATGTGAGCATGTGAATATTCCTCTTGAAAGCGACTTAATCCGTCTAGCCTTTGACCAGACCGGCAAAACCCATGAAGGCCAGTGACAAGAGTCCTGCGGTGACCAGGGCGACGGCGGTGCCGCGGAAGCTCCTGGGCACCGGGCTTAAATCGATCCGTTCTCTAAGACCGGCGAACAGGACCATGGCCAGGGTGAAGCCAAGACCGGCACCGATGGCGAAGACGACCGACTCCAGGAAGCTGTAGCTCTTCTGGATATTGAGCACGGCGACACCCAGGACGGCGCAGTTGGTGGTGATCAGCGGCAGAAAGATGCCGAGCGACTGGTAGAGCACCGGGCTCGATTTCTGGATGACCATCTCGACCAGCTGGACCAGGGAGGCGATGACCAGGATGAAGGCGATGGTCTGCAGGTACTCGATGCCGAAGCGCCCCAGGATGAAGTACTGGATGAACCAGGTGACGACCGAGGCGACGGTCATGACGAAGATAACCGCCATCCCCATTCCGAGGGCGGTTTCGACCTTCTTCGAAACTCCCAGAAAGGGACAGATCCCCAAGAAACGGGCCAACACGAAGTTGTTGACGAAGACGGCGCTGATCAGAATCAGTATCAGTGTTACCATAGATATTCACTCTCAAATTCAGGTAGAAGAAAATCGTTCCTGCTCAAGATCAAGCCATTACACAACCCAGCCCCTGCACCAGATGAAACGTGAACCGGCACAACGACCCTTATAGATACATAGAGCCAATTTCCACAGACAAGCGAACTGATCAGTTTTCGTTATCTACAACTGGAAAGTACCCGAGGCAGGCTTATCCTGTCAAAATACAACAAGGAGATGACGAACAGGGGCATATTAGAATCATACTTCGGAAGATGTCTAATGACTAAAATTCATAGGTCCATTACCGAATTAAACAGAGCGATTGCCGGATTGTAATTTTCCTGTTTCCAGGCGCGGACAAACATGACATCCCTCATATCGGCAATCGGCATCATCTTGATTCCGGGGCTGCTTGCGACATAGCTGCGGGCGCTGACCCCGGCAATGCCACGGCCGACTTCGATCCACAACAGCTGGGTCTTCAGGTCCGGAGCCATAATGGTATGCGGCACGAAACCGGCAGCCCGACAGGTCTCCATAAACAGGGCATTAAGCCGACCGGCAACCTCATCCGGGAAGATAATAAAGGTTTCATCCCTGAAATCGACAAGCGACAGATCGTTCCGGTCGGCAAGCGGATGCGACTTGCGCATTGCCAGACGCACAGGCAGATAGTACATATTGTCATAAACAATGTTGGTCCGGTTCTGAACCTCAAATTCCAGAGTAAATATTATATCAAAATTGTCTTCCAGCAAACCGTCAACCATCCCCTTGTAGCCAACCTTCTTGAGGATCAGCTCAACGTCGGGATAGCGCTCTGTGAATTTGAAAATCGCCTCCTGCAGCGTATCATCAATATACTCGTCCTCAAATATACCGAGCTTCAGCGTCCCGGACTCACCGCGATCCGCCCTCCTAGACTCTGCAATAAGGGCTTCGAAATGCCCCTTAAGCGACCTTAGCCCTTCATAAAATACGGTTCCGGCCGGAGACAGGCGCACACATTTGTTCCTGACATCCCTGACAAAAAGCCGAAAACCCAATTCATCTTCAAGCTTGGCTATATTCCTGCTCAATGCGGGCTGAGTGATATATACCCGCGCTGCGGCTTCAGTAAAATTGAGATGTTCACAGGCATAATAGAAGCATTTAAGTTGCGTTTCATTCATGAGACCTCCAGTCTGTCACAGCGCGCCAGTCTGCCAACACGAGCGACCTTGACCTGCCGGCCCAGCGGATTCGCAGCACAGTAAATTAAATCTTCAGTTATCAACCACGGACTAGTCCGACCCTCCACCCCCCCCTGGAGAATCACCAACAGACGACAGAACAGTTTACTCAGGCCGCCCTACCCCCACCAATTAATTTTAAACATAGGTTCCTATAAAAATAGTTATCGATCATTTTCAACTATAACAGAGTTTCTGCGCTACACTTATATAGTTTATGCGCTACACTGTTAAAATCCCCCATTGATGACAGCCCAACTACTGTCGTTTTTTGTAATGGACCGATAAAACATCGGCATTAGACAGTTATTGCATAAGCATCTATACATCATCTAGTTTTTCTTTCACGTAAATCGAACAGATTGGGAGGTATGTAAATGCAAGGGCCCTCAAAGGGTCGGGTTCCCGTAAGTGAAGCCGACAAGAAGAAAAGTTATTATAAATATTTCCTCGAGGAAATGGTTGACGGGTCGCCTGAGCACTATGCTCAAGCCCAGATGCTGGCTCCGCCTCAGGCTTTGGCCTTCAAGGATCGCAACCGGTTGTTTGAGCCCGGGTATCTTGATGCGGAAATCGGTTTCTGCACCATGCCGGACGGAACCGGTTATGTCGCCAACCTTACCAAGATGCCGGGCGTTACTGTCGAAATGTTCGACTGGTGGTTTGCCTGGCATGGCCTCGACAGCCCACGCTACAGCGTTTGGAATCCTTTTGACCATTACAGTGCAGTGTCTATGCAGAAGTCAAAGGCACTCGATCCCGATCTGACCTTGAAGGAGAAATACTGGGATACCACCCATGAGGTGGTGGAAGATATCGGTATGGGACCTGAAGGGCTGTTTATCAACTTCAAAAATCCTGCCGACCTCGGCTTCGACTCCAGCAAGATCGGTACTGAGGCTTGCGGAACGATCGTGTGCGCCAAGGGTAACGGTAAGGGACAGCCTCCGTTGGCGTCAACGGAAACGATTATGTGCCATTTTGTCAGGGAAATTGAGGGAGGCATTGAGCTTCGTACCCGTTTCTGGATGGGATGGACAGTAGTTGATGGTAAAGATGTGAAAGCTCTGCCAGATAAATTCAGAATGCCGCCTTTTGGGCCTAAGATGTTGCTTCTACACAATATAAAAGAATTCTCGAACCTGGCTTCGCTATTACCAAGAATCTACGAAGAAGAAAAAGACAATTTTTTTTGATAGGTAATTAAGGAGATTTTCGAGATGGCAAATCATAAAATAACTGTAGATGAAGAGCAGTGCATCGGCTGCCAGATCTGTTATAAGGCGTGTTTTGTTGACGTCATCAGATGGGATGCGGAAAAGAAGAAACCGATTATTGCTTATCCGGAAGATTGCATGTATTGCACTATGTGCGAATCACTGTGTCCGAAGGAATGTCTTACTCTGGATATTGATTACGAAGGTTTGCGCTGGTATCAGACCTTTGATCGGTACAGATAGCGTGTTGTAAGAAAGGAGAACAGGAAAATGAAAGAAGTTCAATACGAGCAGAAGAGAATGTCAACCGACGTTCTTGTTCTGGGTGGTGGCACCGCAGGTCTTACAGCAGCAATCCGAATCAAGGAACTGAATCCTGAAATCAATGTTGTGGTCATGGAGAAAAATACTGCCGGCTATAGCGGGAAAGCTAATAGGGGCGGTGGTGTTCTCCAGTACTTCGATTCTAAACGGATTACGCCTGAGGGCTTTGTAGAGTACCATGTTCACAATGTCGGCTGTTATTTGGGCGACCAGGAGATCTTGCATAAATATGTCTCCATGAACAATGAGATGATCGACAAGTTGGTCGAATGGGGCGTGAAGGTCCCATACAACGAAGATGGGTCGCTGAAGGTTATCCCAACTGGTCCAATGACAGGAATGATCGGTGTCGATCTTGATATCACCGTCCAGATGAGACGCACGGCCAGCAAGCTTGGTGTCGAGTTTATGGATAAGGTCTCCCTGTGCGATGTCCTGACGAACGACGGTAAGACTGTCGGCGCTACAGGGTTCAGCCTCCTGGACGGTACATTCTACGTCGTTGAGGCAAAGTCTGTTGTCCTCGCTACCGGTAGCCAGAATTACAAAATCATGGGTATGTGGAACGGGCGTGGTGAGGGCATCGCCGCGGCTTATCGCGCCGGTGCGGAAATGAGAAATACCGAATTCGGCAACTTTGCTCAATTATATAAAGTAAACAGCCATCACGATTTCGTATTCAGCGAAAATGTCATGTATAACGCTCTGGGCGATAATGTCACAAAGAACTTCCGACGTTTCCCCGAGGCCGATGTCAGCTCAAGTGCGGTTGCAGAATGGTATAAGCAGATGTCCGCTGGCAGAGGCCCTATCTACATCCGTCCGGAAGAGTACCCGGTCACTGCACATGGCGACGCCATGTTCACGACTCCGGTTGTCTGGAACAGACCTTACGGCCTCAAGATCTGGCAAAAGATCTACGGCAAGGCCAAAGCGGTTGATGGTGACAACAAAGAAGTCACTATGGCGCTGGTCGGAGAGCAGTCACCCGTTAAGGTTGATCACGGCATGAAGACGACTATTGATGGTCTGTACGCTATCGGTGACATCTCCTACACCGGTTCGGGAGCAACCGGCGCCGTCCCTGCCCCTCCGGGAAGAAACAGGGGCTCCGGTATCCTGAACGCCGTATTTAACGGTCTTCTTGCGGCGGAATCTATCAGTGAATATGTCCCAGCTAGCGGGGCGCTCTCTGTTGATGAGGCTCAGGTTGCGAAGAGCCAAGAAAGAACTTACGCACCGCTGCAGCGAGAAGCAGGTGTCTCTGCTGAAGAAGTTATCGATGGTGTCAGAGAAGCTGTTGGCCCGATTGAGATCAGTGTCTACATGAGCCAAGGCCGACTCGACATCGGTGACAGAAAGATCAGTAAGATCAAAAAGAAAGTTCCACAAATGGCAGCAAAGGATCTTCACGATCTGTCTAACTGCCATGAGGCTGAAGCGATGGTATTGTCCGCCGAGATGCAATTCAAGGCATCTTCCTTGAGGAAGGAATCACGGGGCTGGTTCTTGAGAGAAGACTACCCGGATATGGACAACCAAAATTGGCTCAAGTACATCACGGTCAAAAATGTTGATGGGGAGATGGTATTTGATACCGAGGATGTCCCCTACAAGAACTGGCCGGTCCAACCGCCTCCGGGCCGCTAAGTGCTTAGAGACATAAGAAATAGCTGAAGTTATTGTTCTTTCCTTCAGTTAAGAGTCCCGTGAATTCATCTGAATTCACGGGATTTTTTTTCGTCACGGTGTGAATCGCTACCTGGTTGAAACATGTTAGTCACCTATCAGGACGTTGCAATCTCCTTCAGGCCAGAAGAACAGAACTAAATATCAATCGTCGGTGCATCCAAGGGATAAACGACCTATTGATCTTCAGGCCGCATAGGGCTTAGCCGCTGAACAGTTCTAAGAAGTGTATGATAAAAACCAACCAAGGTTCGCAAGTCCCTTTGATCATTGGCGCCAGCCAGAGTCAATCACGATAAAAAAGAAACCAATTATCCAAAAGTTACAGCTCTTCACGGATTCTTAACAGGACAGCAGTGAGCAGCATCATTAAATGATGCCATGAGACAATAGCATTAGACTTAACTGAGGTTCAATCACTCATATTCCCGAGACAGCATTAACATACGAAAGAAAGCTGCTATGGGAACATTTTTCCGTAATTATACCGCCCACGTGATCAAGATTGATCTGGAGAAATGTGTTGGGTGTAAAAAATGCTACGACACATGCCACATGGACGTTATTAGATTCAATGAGAAGTCCAAGAAGCCATTCGCGAAGTATCCGGAAGAATGCGCAAACTGTAACTGGAGTGAGATCATATGCCCAATAAAAGAGGTCGAAGTTATCCCCCGCAACCCGGTACGGATGCCGGAGCCTTGGTCGCAGTAATACCTAATAGACGCACCAAATTTTCCAACCGGATGACAATAAAACTCCCGTATTTCCTGAGAATGTTTTCTGCACAGCAGTGTCGACAATGACCAAAAAAGTCTCCAGAAGGCTTTGCTACGGACAGCACAAGCCCTCTGGAGACCGATTTGACAGATTCCATAAAACTCGATTCAACCCACGACCCTATGAGAACATGCGCACCACGGACCCTAAGCTTCTTTACGCATCTGCTCAGGAGGAGCACCATGGACTTCTCTACTCATGTAGAATGACTTCGCTCCAAGTTCTGCAAAATACTTGATGGTCGCTTCCTTACCGAAAAACAGCCTGAGCACATTGAAACCAACCGCCATCAGAATGACTGTCAAAACAATACCATAGACGATGAATCCGAATACGTGAAATGGTGTTAACTGCACAGCATTGCTCGGGATCACAGACGTCGTAAACGCCGTCAAACAGAAACCGAGAAAAACAGCAGGAGTCAAACCTAGGAATTTGTTGCTGGCCAGGACATACTCGTGAAGCAGCAGAATAAAAACAAGCGAAACAGTGACACCGATCCCCATAGCCGCACCAGGATCAAGAGTGCGAGCAAGAACCGAACCGAACCACATGACGATCATCCACCAGATGATACCACAGCCCGCGCTGACGACAATTCCCGGTATCTTTCTGAACTCGGCACCAAGCGCAAAAAAGATAAACAGAGACGGAAAGACCATCCAGATGTAAGGCCCGTAACCCACAATACCGAGGACCGAGATCAGCACATTCAGAACGATACTTCCGACGATTGCGTTTACAATAGCAAATTTGATTTTCATTCTCTATAACTCCCCTAAAGTTTGAGACACCAGGAACAGGCCTTGAACAGGAGGAAACTCGGCGACAAGAGTTCCTGGAGAGCCGGCAATGAGTTCTTCACGCCGACTTCTGCCTCCATAACGTTTGAGCAGACACAACAACGGAAAAACAGATAACTAACTTGTAAATCCTATTCAACCGCATTTGCTCTACCTCGCTTTCAACAACTGGAAAAAAAAACACTAATACCAATGTACACAAAGTAAAACTTAGTAATCTATATTAGGTTTCCGCTCTTCCTCCTTTCTGATTTATCAATGGAACTTGTAGTTTTAGTAAAGAATCAATACAAGACAGTAACAGGCAAATCGAGCCGCACTGCCAGACAAACTAGAATCAGAGCAACTCACATTCTTCATTTCGAGGAGATACCGATAAAGAGAGAAGAAAAATCACCGCTGAGACAAACAAACAGATAGAACATAAAAGGAATATGAATTGGTCATCCGTGTTCCTGAAAAATGCACCGATACCATTCAGAATATTCGGCGCAGCAATCGCTCCGACATGGATGGAGACCAAAAACAGGACATTCACGAACCAGGCTGCAGGCCTGCCTGACGATTCGTTAAACCTCTCCAGCGCGCAAGGCATGAGCAAACCGAAGCCAAGGCCGACATAGACGGAACCCACACAGACCTCCCACCAGACATATGCAGTTGACAGAACGGCGAACCCGACGACCGTCGTTAATAGAGCTACAAACAGGGCATAATTTTGCAGACGCCTGATAAGCGACCAGGACAGAGGCACCAGGCAGAGAACCCCGAGCGCCACCAACATTGTTGCGTAACCCGACAGCTTTGAATCTCCCAGCCCCTTGCCAGCGACAACCTGAGCGAGATAACCGAAACAAACAAAACAGACGACGGTATAGTGTAGGACTCCAATCCAGATACAGAGTCCCTCTCTACCAACTGAAAACAACAGTTCCCTCCCCTGCGCGACCGCAATTCTGGGCGGTTCAGGAAGACAGACAACAGCCAGTAAAAGACAGACCGTTAAAAATCCATAGGTCAGGAATGCCAGGCTCCATACGTTGGCAGTCAGGAAGCTGGCCAGCAAACCGGCAACAATAAGCCCCTCGCAGACGCCGCCCTGAAAAACGCCCCGAGGGTTGTGCTCATGCTCAGCACTGCTGCCCTCCAGCAATCCCAAAACAGATGACAGGAAACAGCCCAGACAGAGGCCAAGAATTCCACGACAAAGAAGAATCAACTGAATACGGTGCAGAAAAAACATCCCGACACCACCGACAAGAAATAAGGCAAAAGAGAGGTAGAGGATCCTATTGTTTTTTAGCTTATACGGCACAACCTCAGTTAAAAGAACTGGTACTATCGCCGCCAGCAAGGGGATTACAAGCATGGACATCGCCGCTTCCTGACCGACAACGGTGAACGCCTTGCCGGTCTCAGCCAGCGCTGGCGCAATCGCCATACACAGCATCAGAGAAAACGCAATTGCCAATATCGACATATTCAAAACGCAAGTGTTGTGAATATTTTTCACCAACTGACATCCCGCCTGAGCAACAGAGAGTATTACGGCAATTCCGACCCGGAGCTCAACACTCACACACCGGCAACTACGCGGCTACACACAGAGGTCTGCGCATTGCTGCGTTCGTGAAAAATCATATACATCTTGAATGTTTGCCGCCAATAGAAATTGGACATAGGACCCATCACAAAAAGTAATGCACAGGTACTAATAAAAAATGTCATATTTGAGACGGTTTAAAATTAAGGAAGAAGCAGGTAGGATCAGTAAAGAATCTCGCCTAAAGGATGTGGTTCTATAGCCCCCCCCTGAGGAGCGTTTCCGACAGCCCCCAAAGAGAGCTGCCGGAGCGTTGTTCCCATGTCCTGCTGGGGTAAAATACAAGTTATTGCTGTTCTATCTTCTTTTCGTGCGCATCTTGATCCCGTCGGCTTAGATGTTGAGATGATCGGATAAACAGGGTCTTTCCGGATATTCAGCGCTACAATCTCACAGTGACTTTGCCCACTGAAGATCCGGATACATGCTCGCACTTCCTGGACCAGTTCGCCCTCCAATAGCGGAGACGATATTTCGGCACACAGACAATGTGGGACTGACAGTGCCAGATAGCATGTGTTAATTTTCGAAAACGGCTCATGACTTTTCTTTCTATTCAGATAGTTGCGGAAACGCCGAAGGACCCTGGTTCCGTCCAGGGGACGGGGGCCTACTACACACTAAACAGTCGTACGCCAAGGGGATTTTATGCTGTTTGAGCAAATAACCATGCTTCAGATAAATTACTTTATGGCCGTTGCCCGACATTTAAATTTTAGCAAGGCCTCAAAAAGCTTATATGTCTCGCAGCCTTCGCTGAGCAGACAGGTTTCGATGCTCGAACATCAGGTAGGAGTTCAATTATTTTATCGCACCCCCAAGGGAGTGGAGTTGACTCCTGCAGGGAAAATCCTCTATGAGGATCTTTCTAAGCTTCAGCAACAATTGAAAATGACTTTTGAAAAGGTCAGAAGCTCAACACTCTGCAATGGAAGTGAAATTCGCATTGGCTGCCTTGAGGCTATGGATACGGATCTTTTCTTGCCGCAGATGATCAATAATTTTAAAAATCGCTATCCCCAGGTTGATATCATTCTTGAGCGGCATTCCTTTAAGGTATTACGAGAAGCTCTTATCAAGGGGACCCTGGATGTCATATTCACTCTTTCTTTTGAGGCCGAAGACAATCCGGCCCTTTCATCTAAAACGGTTTTTGAAACCTGCTTAAGTGTTTTTATGTCGTGTTCACATCCCATGGCAGAGCTGAACGAGCTTAAAATCAGAGATCTTAGAGATGAAAACTTTGTCATGGTCCAGCGTGATGAATGTCCGAGAGGAGCAGATCAGTTTATTGAGATTTGTCGCCAAAACGGATTTAGTCCTAAAATTATAAGACAGGTTCCGAATCCGGAATCGTTGCTTTTATGTGTAAAATCAGGCCTTGCGATCTCAATGCTGGATGCAACAATTTACCTGAGAAATAAAGATGCCTACAAAATATTCCATTTCCCCGATTATCCGGTTGAAATAATTATGGCCTGGAAACATGGGGATCAGCTCAAAGCCAAGCAGTTTCTCGAGGACTTGTGTTTGCCAATCAGCCCTCCGGAGTGAAATATGAGCCAAGCCCGCTTCATTCGTGAGAACCCTATTCAGGTCCCAAATAGATTCTTTTAAATT
Organism: Geopsychrobacteraceae bacterium; assembly: GCA_963677215.1. Lineage (GTDB taxonomy): Bacteria > Desulfobacterota > Desulfuromonadia > Desulfuromonadales > Geopsychrobacteraceae. Next base: position 1,844,909 of record OY781919.1, on the reverse strand, counting down.
CCAAAAATTCGATACGCTTTTTATCTGGCTGATTCGCTCTTCACTTCCCGTTTCTCACGGACCAATTGTCTTTATCTTTGACAGATCTTGATCTAGTAAAGTTGCGGCAACCTAATCGGTTGTTTTTTTTATGGAATCTATATCCTTTCTCTGTTCATCCCTGGGTAGCCAGCCGGCCCATCGTCGTTTTTTGCTAGAATTTAAGTCCCAGAACTATTCCCGAGGTCGGCCCTGCCCTGGAAACCTGCCGTTGACAGCCATACGTTTTGCGTATGGCTTTAATACGCAAAGAATATTTCATTTCAAACCATAAGCACAATACCATCTACTCAGATGCACAGTGCAAGCCTGCAAATCCATGTCGACGATGGTGCCTTAGGCAGATTTAGCAACAAAAAGCTCCAGTGCAAAACACTTGACGCACCCAAGTGCATTGATGCGGAAGTGATGGTTCCCTGTGCAACAATGCCTTGCAGAACAACACTTATGCGAATGAACTCATGGGCTTTACACTTCAGGAACAAGATAATACCAACTGACCGAAATAGATCAGCGGCCAAAATATTTATGCTATCGGCGACCGAACATGGATGAAAAGAAATGCCGGTTTTTTGCATTAGCCATCAAGGAGAAAAACTATGAGTAAAAAAATTGAGGTAGATGTTGCAATTATGGGCAGCGGCGTCGCCGGAATGGGAGCTGCCTATAAGCTTGAAAAGGCGGGAGGGCTCAAAATAGCAGTGTTTGAAAAATACCCGGCCCAGGGAGGAGCAGTATCAAATTGCCCGATGTGTTTCTGCTCCACCCCAGATACCCCGGAGGCACAAAAAAACGCGTATGAAGTCTTAGCACAGTTCTCAAACTATTCAGGCAATATGGGATTGATCAGCAAGGTGGTTAAATACTCTTCTGAATTCCCAGATATCTTCTTGAATGAGCTGAAAATAAAAGCACCATTTGTGGTCAATCGCGACCCCGCTGATTATGGCAAAGAGCGTGGATATACCATGGGACACGCCAACGGCCTGGATGTTGGAGACATCTACTTCCTCCAGGGCCAGGGCAAGGGACACGCCCTGGCGATGGCCCTGTTAAAGATGCGTCTGAAATTGGAAAAAGCAGGGGTAGATTTCTACTTCTCGACACCAATCAAAAGAATCCTCCGCGAAGAAAACAATGGCAAGGTAACTGGAGCCATTGCCTATGACAAGGATGGCACAGAAATCGAAATCGCATGCAAGGCCCTCATCGTCGCAAGCGGTGGTATCAGCGGAAACATGGAAATGATGAAAGATCTTGGTGTTATTAACACCAAATTTGAAGAAGCCTACATGGATGGTGGTCAGGTCCTCATCACATTCCCTGACAGCTGTCAGGATGGCGATGGGCAAAAAGCCGTTTGGGACATCGGTGGAAAGAAAACAGGAATTGTCATTAGTGCTGATCCGCAGGTTCCAAACCCTGGCGTGCGCATCGGCCCAAATACTCCGTGGTTAACCGCCAATCAGACAAAAATTATTACTGAGCAGCCTTACCTGCGCGTGAATGAACTGGGAAGGCGCTTCATCAACGAGGAAATGTCAAATAATCATACGGCTATTTCTACTGCGATTATTGAGAATAACACCAATATGGCTTGTTACATGATTTTTGATGAAGACACCGCCAAAGCCATGGGAAATGGTGTAGAGGATGGATACGTCTATTTCATTTTCAAGGGAACGAAAGTAGAAAACATCCGTGGACAGATGGATGAAGCCATTGCAAAAGGCAATAAGCATATGTGCCATTTTGATACAATTCACGAGGTCGCAGAATATATGGGCATAGATGAAATCGGCTTGAAAAAGACGATTGCCAAATATAATAAAGCGGCTGAAATCGGATATGACGAGGACTTCAAAACAAATCCTAAATACATCAAACCGGTTCATGAAGAGAGTGGTCATATTTATTGCTATCGCATTCTTGCTGGAGGCTATGACACCCTGGGTGGTTTGGCAATTGATGAAAATGCCAATGTTCTGGATACAAATAATCTTCCAATCGAGGGGCTATATGGAGGCGGTGATATGGCAGCAGCTAGCATTTTTGGGAACCCTCCATCCAATGCGGGTGGAACCGTTTATGGATCTATGCCTACCGGGATGCTCGCAGGAGACTCTGCAGCGGAATATATAAAAGGAGAGTAACTGTTATGAGGATTGAACTTGCTGATTATTGTATTCGTTGCGGACTTTGCGAAGACCTCTATCCAGAGATTTTCAAAAGAAACTACAAAGACCATTGTATGGATGTCCTGTATGAGGAGCTTCCTCCTGAAATGGAAGAAAAGGCCAAAGAGGCCGCTGCAGACTGTGCCGTAGCTGCCATTCGATTAGTAACGAAGAATTACGACTGAACAAGAAAGCCTTAAACATAAGAAATGATCCAGAATTTTGAAGACTACCTGCCAGAAAAAAAAGCGGGAGGGGCGACACCAAATTTATACACGAGATAATCACAAATACGTTTCTTGATTTTCAGTATTCATATGTGTGATTCACATAGATCGTTTCAATCTCTGTAGCTCCAAATCGACCCGATAATTGGCATCCCGATAATGCTCTTTTGTCGGGTCGTAATTTTGCGAGACCTCATTCCTAAATGGAGTGTCCTCTGTCAATTCGCAAATACGATCCATGGGAGACTTTCCTCCCAAACTGCCATGTGGCCGGTGCCAATTGTAATGGTGTTGCCATTCATCTAGCCGATCAGTCAGTTCTGGGTCTTGAAAGTCTGCTGTCAATCAGCATTGAAAATTGACCCACCATCGGCGTCCAATTTTGACCCACCCCAGCGGGTTAATTCTGGTCGTTATTCCTGGTTCTGATTCTCCAGCTATCATTCCCCGTTTCGATAATCTCACAGTGGTGTGTTACCCGGTCGAGCAGTGCTGTTGTCATCTTGCCGTCGCCGAAGATCTGTGGCCATTCACCGAAGGTCAGGTTGGTTGTGATCAGCAGAGAGGTCTGCTCGTAGAGCTTTGAGATCAGGTGAAACAGCAGTTGGCCGCCGCTCTTAGAGAACGGCAGGTAGCCGAGCTCGTCGAGAACGACCAGATCGAGCCTTGCCAGACTGGTAGCGAGCTTTCCGCCTTGGCCGCTCAGCTTCTCCTGCTCCAGTTGATTGACCAGATCAACCAGGTTGAAGTAGCGGCAGCGCTTGCCGCTACGAACGATCTTCCTGGCGATGGCTATCGCCAGATGGGTTTTGCCTGTTCCAGTCCCGCCAACGAGAATGACGTTACACTGATCCTCCAGGAACTGTCCTTCGTACAAAGTTCTGACCTGAGTTTCATTGACCGGAGAAATGTTGAAGTCGAATTGATCCAGATCCTTGGCGACAGGGAACTTTGCCTGCACCATTCGATAGCGGATACTGCGCATCTTGCGTTCAGCCTGTTCCGCCTGAAGCAGCTCCAGAAGGATTCTCTCTGGAATGCTCTTCTGCCGGGTGCCGTTGACCAGCACCTCATCAAGGACGCTGCGCATGCCGTGCAGTTTGAGCTCTTTCAAGGACGTCAGCAGTTGGTCACGAAGCACGGCGACCTCCTGAGAGAAGGCGGTTGTAGCGTTCGCAGTCAGCGGTCGGGGACAGGTTCAATTGCGGCAGATGAGCCGGCGCCAGGCTACTTGTCTCAGTCTGCGGGTCCTCTACTCGTGACAGGATATTCAGCACCAGGTCACGGCTAATGGTTCTGGCCAGCAGAGCTTCCTTGCAGGCTTGCTCGACGGCATTAATCCCATAACGCGGGATAGCCGCAAGGATGCCGACGAATTGCCGGTCTCCATCATCGATGCGTCCCAGTTGCGAAACGGTGCTCCGTTGCGCAGCGCACCCGGCTTCTGCTTGAGGATATCGAGATAGTGCCAGGGGATGTAGATTGTCTTATCACGGCCGTACTGTCTGCTATGCAGGCCGATCAGCTTTCCGTCGTAAAGGAATGAGATTCGGTCGACATAGGCGCGCACTGTAACGATCTTGCCGACGTAGAAGGCTTCAACGCTGTAGCGGTTGCGGTCGAAGGTGACCAGTGAGGTCGGTGCAACTCTGGCCGTGCTCTCCCGATGAGCATCGAAGGAGACCGGAGTATGAACCAGCGATTCGCGTTCCTGCTCGGCGACCTCGGCCACTGTCCGTTCCGGATCATCGGGATGTCTTGTCGTCGCCGCCAACATCCTGCACTCATCCCGTAGCCACTGGTTCAATTCCTCCAGATCGGCAAACTTGCGCCGCTTGCCGAACAGGCGCTGACGGACAACTCCGACCTGTCGTTCAACCTGTCCCTTCTCCCAGCCTGCGGCGGGCGTGCAAGCGACCGGCTCGAACAGGTAGTGGGATGCCAGAGTCTGAAAACGGCGATTGAAGATCCGATTTTTGCCGACCAGCACTTTGCTGACCACCGTCTTCAGATTGTCGTAGATTCCCTTGCGGCAGACGCCGCCATAGAACGAGAACGCCTGGACATGGGCATCAAGAATCATCTCCAGGGTCTCGCGCATATAGGCCACGCAAAAGGGCGCACGGCTATGGCAAAGACGGAAGTGGGCCACCTTGATCTTGACGTTCGCTCCTCCCAGCTCGATCTGCTCATAGCCCCAGTCGAACTGAAACGCTTCGCCCGGAGCAAAAGCCAGTGGAATGTAGGCTTTAGCCTGAGAGCCCTCATCGCGCCAAGACTTGACGAATCGCCGCACCGTGTCATATCCGCCCTCAAAGCCAGCGTGCTGCAACATCTCGAACAGCAGCAAAGCCGTACGTCGCTGCTTCGTCGGCTTCTCCTGATCCTCTTTCAGGGCGGCGATCAGCTGATCTTTAAACGGCTCCAGCTTCGGGCGCGGCTGGGTTTTGCGTTCGTAGTACTGCTCTGTCTTCTCGGAACGGATGATCTTACGAACGGTATTGCGGGACAGGTTCATCTCCCGGGCGATCTGCCTTAACGGCTTCTTGTCCCGGTGGTAGGCACGTCGGATTTTAGCAATGGTTTCCACGGTCAGCATCTCCTGCAAAAAGCTCCTCTCTCTGAAATTTCAGAGAGCTTGGAGGACAATGCTGAGGTGGGTCAATTTTGGACGCCGATTATCCCCGTAAGTGGGTCATTTTTGCATGCTGATCAACACCCTGGAGCGAGTTTCATTGTGTCCATCTGAACTCGATCACCAGGTATCGGACGGGAGTATCTCTTAAACCTCTTTTCTCTTTTCGGGCGTTTAAGTGGCTTAACTTCATTCCGGCTAAGAACTTTATGGATTGTTGCTAGAGAGAGACGGTATTCGTGCAATCGAAATAATTCATTTTGAATGCGCCGAGCACCAAGGTTCCTTTCCTTGCGGAGTGACAAAATCCAACCTTCTTCGAGTGACGTAACTTTCTGAGAAGGGAAATTGTGAGGGCGGCGAGAAAGCTCTTGAAGCCCATCGACTCCCTGTTCTTCATAACGCTGAACCCACTTGCGAAGAGTCGGTCGAGATATTCCACAACGTCGACAAACATAACCGGCATCCATCGTTTCCAGAAACATTTCAACCCAAGTCAGCCGCTTTTTTACATTGTGATCCATAGGCAATCCCTCCATGGCAAAATGATGCCTAGAAATTGAAAGGATGTCTACGAATCACACAAAACTGGTAACCCTCACTTTTTCAAGCTCGGTGTCAGATCAAGTCGAGACTATTTCAATTCATATAAAAATTCCCTTTTAAAAACAACAAGGCTTTGCAGCTGACGCTGCAAGCCTTGTTGTTTTGGTCCAAATCCACATCTGCTACAGAATTTGGGAAACACGAATAAACGTAATCTCAATAGACTCCGTATTCAAATACCGTTTCCATCATTGCTTCAACGTTTTCTGGCTTTGATTGAGCTGGAATTCCTTCAACGGCGCCATCAATAATAAGCCTTCCGGTATCGCTGAACATATCGATGAGATTTTTCACATAATCTTTGACCTGCTCGGGCTTTCCGGTCATGAGTAGGCCTGGCGGGATATCACCATAGAAACACATGACATCACCACAGATTTCCTTAAATTTCTCTTTATCAACATTATCAAAATGCCCCATAATTTTTCCTGGAGGCAGTTCAGCAAGATATTTAAGACGACTGGTGTATTTCCCCTCGAACCAGGGCAATGGAGTCAGGCCAGCATCAATGAGAGCAAGCAAGAGTGTTTTCAATGTCGGCCAATAAAATTCCCGGAACATCTCATCCGTCATAAAGTCATCCGAGCCTCTATGCAGGGGAATAAAAACTCTTTTGTTCCCTGTGTTCCCTGACATGTGAGCTTGCATGAGAGCAGACTCTATTTGCATCGGAAGTAAAACATCTACTGCAGCCTTAAGCTTTTCGGGTCTTCTGTAAAGATCAAGCATAGTACCTGTCAACCCACGGAAATAATCACTGAACCAGTCAAATGGCGCATGTACGGTTGCTACGCAGAGACTTGGATAGCCCATTGCCGCAAGTTCCATTGTTGTCTGAACTTGAAAAGCAGTATGACGATTCATCTCCTCGCCTAGCGCCAGAAGCTTTTTCAACATTGCCTGAAACGGAGGCAGCCCCATCATATTACCAAGCGGTGCCCACAGATAACTGCTGGACATACTGTAGAGAGAAGGCATCATGGCAAAGGGTTCCAATGTCTTTGACATTCGCGGCCATAATTTTCTTACCGTAAAATCTCCCGGGTCTCGAAGAAAATGGTCATATTCATCAGCTTTCATATGTTCGGCTTCAACAAACTGATAAGGGATATTCTCATTTTGATTGAACCCAGGCCATTTAAAGGTATTCAGATCGAGAATTTCCATGGCACGGCCGGGAAAGCGTGTCATGATTGGTGCGGTCATATCAAAATCAAAACGACGCGTCGTCGCCTTGTAGGCCTCCCTCGTTCTGTCGTAATCGTAAATAGAATCCGCCTCAGTCAACCCCTCACAACGGGTCATGAATGAATGGGAAATAGTGGCAACGGGAACTCGGTCCGGTTTTTTCAATGCCACCACATCCATGACTCTTTTTTCTCTGGCCAAAAACTCTGGAGAAGGACGAAATTCTTCTGCATTATTATTGAAATCACTCATTTATAGAGCCCCCCATATAACCCTGCTCAAATATCAGTATTTATAAAGCGGGAAAAAGGTATTCTAACGTTTCAACGATTGCCTTACCTCAGCTTATAAAAGCACTGTAATGGCCACGTAAAATGCAGGCTAAGCTCCCACCCAGTCCCGACAGATGTTTACACCAACGACTGCATCTGTTGCAAAACCGTCTGCACCAACATAATCACAGACCGTCTGATCAAACTGTCCACCGCCAACCATAACCTTGACCGAATCACGCAGCCCTGCATCCTTGAGCTTGTCGACAACAGCTTTCATTGGATCAAAAGCCAGGGTCAGCAAACCGCTCATTCCAACCAGGTCAGGCTTAACCTCTTCGACCTTGGCAACGATGGTGTCAATCGGCACGTCAACACCAAGGTCAATAACCTCAAAACCACTGAGCTCCATCATCATGCCGTAAATATTCTTGCCGATGTCGTGAATGTCACCTTCGATGGTAGCCAGAACCATGGTACCGAGTTTGGTAGTCTCTGACTGGGCATCTTCATCCAGATAGGGTTTGATTAATTCAGCACCATCATTCATCATTTCGCCGGCCATTATCAGCTCGGGAATAAAGAATTCATTTTGCTCAAAACGCTTGCCGATTTCGGCCATCCCCTCTTGGTAAGCTCGGAAAATAGCATTGGGATCTTCCCCTTTGGCCAAAAGCTCCTTCGTCAGTTCAAGAAACTTATCCTCATCCATCTCAACCATCGAATTAATCAAGTCCTGCATATCTACCTCCTTTTTTATTGTCACTTAAAAACTGTTACGTCAATTCTCACCAAACTAGCTCCACATATCTTCTATAAGACATATGGATCGTATAGAAATCCGCTCTAGTCTTCCAATACAAATTAGTCATGGATACCCATCAGAAAAGTAATTTACTGTTATTGACTGAAAATATTTTACGTGTTTGAAGGATTGGTTCTAAAAAGTGGAAAAGATGAGCGTAGCGACGCTGCCAAGCCCCCTGAAAGAATTTCTAACGCGACTTACTAGGCCAAAAGGGTTGGTACCGATAACAAATTCGCCACGAAGACTGAATCGCCACTAGCTCAAGACTCCTGAGTTACAAAAAAATGACTTCAGGAGGAATCATGTGCAGTAAACATTATAACGAAGAATTTAAGGTCGAAGCTGTCAAGCAAATCACAGAACGTAGCTATTCTGTTCTAGGCGTTGCCAAGCGCCTCGGAGTCACCACTAACAGTCTATATGCCAGGCGTAAATATGATATCGGCCCTGAAAAAGCGCTGGGAGTTGTTGGCTGATCTATGCAGCCAATAATTCATGTGGATCTGGTATTCGATACATTGCTGATAGCGATATCGCGACACAAGCCTGATGGAGGGGTTGCCGTTCGTTCAGCTCAAGGGAGCCAATACACCAGTAGAGGTTTGCAGAACTTAGTGAAAGAACATAACTTGATTACTGCATGAGTTGACATGGAAACTGATAGGGCAACGCTGTTGCAGAGAGTTTTTTCAGCTGCCCAAGCGGAAACGGATCAAGCGAAAAACATATAAGATCATAGAATCTGCCCGTCAGGATGTCTTTAATCTATATTGAGATGTTCCACAATTCGGTGCGACGTCATGGGAGCAATGAGGGACTTTCGGCAGCATTTTACCAAGGTCGGGATTGTTTGGAATTCTAGTAGAGATTCACTGATAGTCTCAATATGGCGGCGTTCTCCCTCTGCCGGGGGAGATTTTACAAAAGGCTCATGTTTATCTTGAAAATAAAAAGGACTATCAATAAGCAGACGAACCCTAATTTGTTTCGTAAATTCGACTATAATCAATTTTTCAAAAAAGGGTGTAGTAACGACCTATACCCGAGATAACCCCAGATAGCGTATCAGCTTTTGTGGCACTCAGATTTAGGTTGGCACAAGACCTTGCTAAAGGCATACAGTGAAGTATGTTTCCAGTCAAACACTCAAAAAATGGGTCTTCGCAAATTCATCGCGAAGACCCATAAGCCTTAATGCATCATACTTGGAACATAGAGTGGCAGTGTAATGTTTAACCAGACAGAGTCGTTCTTTGAAGCATTTTCTGCGATCAGGCCTCTTTGATAGTTCAGTTCGGCCATGATAGGACCAAAATTATAGGTAAGGCACGGACCAACTGTCAGGGTCTTGGTTTTGTGATCTGAAATTTTAGCCCCCCCCTGTTTGTCATCACTTACTTGCTGGGTGTAACCGCCGACAACTCCAACCTGCCATTTACCAAAGTCCCAACCGGCAAACATGTCCAGCATCAGAATGTTACCAGTTTTGTAATTGGTGTCCGAGTTTTTCTGATTGAACAGGAAGCTTGCCTTAATACCAAGATCAAGACCATTTGGATCATCATAACGGTACGCAACAACAGGAGTATAAGAATTGTAGCCTGTAGCCACATTCACTGGATCCTCTTCATCATAATCAAAACCCTTCAATGTTATATCAAACCCAAGGGTATAATGCGAATAGCCTTTATGCCAATTTAAGATAAGAGGGGAGACAGTCACATTAGCCAAACCGCTGGCACTGTCGTCAACATCTATACTAAAGAAGGGTGATGGAGAATATGAGAAGTCTTCATCGACGCTAACAAAAGGAAGAACCAACTGTGAATGGATATTTGCTCCGAAAATCTTGGTCGGATAGGTTGCCAGAATACGAAAAGTCTCACTCCAGACATCCATATTAAAATCACCGATCTCGTCACCATCAGCATCAAAAAGGCCACGAGATGTAGTATAGGCCGTTTGTGAAACCAGAAATAGCCCGGGGATCGGTGGCAAACTACCAATCAACGAACCGGGCGCACCGGCAATATTATTCAGTGGACCATCTTCGGCCGCATTAACGTTAAAAGGAATCAACAACAACGCAAAAACAATGAGTGACAGCAATGAACTAAAAATACGTCTTTTGTGCATAAATACCTCCCAGTATCAAATGATGAGCTTCCCTTAAAAAATAAATTTTCGAAAAACCTAACGGCCCTGAAATCGCCCTCCTTTCTGCAAACGACTAAATCATAAATCAGCAGAGGTAGCCTGAAAGCTGCCTCTGCTGAAACCCATACACTATGCCGCACTACGCAAATTAAAAAACTCGGACAATGGCAGATCTGCAGAACATTTCAGCACAAGCTCATTTATTTTTTATAATTGAGCCTAGTACCAGCCAAGACACCTACAACCGCACCAGAGACCTGCACAAGATCCAAGCCCAACGAAGTGGAAATGATGCCTTAATCACAGTCAACACCTGTGCAACAACACAGCAAGGGGGTGTGCATACAATCACACCACTATCTACAATATGTCTAATGACAATATTTCATTGATCCATAACCAATAATATGGACATCGCATACGGGTTCTACCCTGAATTTACGGACACTTCAAAAAAGCCTATATATGAGGTTTCAAGGAATGTTTATGGCGAAGAGAAGAAAGTTCAGCCCCGAATTCAAGCAAGGGGCTGTTAAACGAGCCAGCCAGGCATTAACTGCGCTCAAGTGGCCAGAGAACTTGGCATTAATCCCAACGTGCTTTCACGCTGGAAGCGCGAAGCGCAAGCCGATGCGTAAGCTTCCCCGGTAGGGTTACATGTCAAAAATAGAGTTTTCTGGCACAATGCAACCAGGAGGCTCTGATGAAAAAGACACGTTTTACCGAGAACCAGATCATCGCCATTCTCAAGGAGGGCGAAGCTGGTATCCAAGTCAAAGAGATTTGCCGTAAGCACGGCATCTCTGATGCCACTTACTACAATTGGAAATCGAAGTACGGTGGCATGGGCGCCTCCGATCTCAAGCGCATGAAGGAGATGGAAAGCGAACTCTCCCAACTCAAGCGCATGTATGCAGATATGGCCCTGGAAAACCGGGCATTGAAAGATCTGATCGAAAAAAAGCTTTAAGGCCGCCTGACAAGCGAGAAGCTGTTACGTATCTGATTGTCGAGCATCGCATGTCTATACAGCGCAGTTGCCGTTGTATTGGACTTTCTCGGGCGGCCTATTACCGAAGCCCCGTTGAGCAAGATCGTGATGCAGAGGTTGTTGATGCAATCAACGCTCTGCTCGACAAGCATCCGCGCTGGGGCTTCTGGAAATGCTGGAAGTATTTGTATAAGCGATATCGCTGGAACCATAAGCGCGTGTATCGCATTTACTGCAAGCTGAATCTGAACCAGAAGCGTCGCGCAAAGAAGCGGCTTCCAAAACGGGTTAAACAGCCCCTGCTAGTGCCGCAGCAGCCGAACCAGGTTTGGTCAGCCGATTTTATGAGCGATTCGCTCTATGCAGGACGCCGGTTTCGTACTTTTAACGTGATCGACGATTTCAACCGCGAACTGCTGCATGTTGAGATCGACACTTCGATTACCGGCAAACGCTTGATCCGAGTATTTGAGCGACTCCGCCTGGAGCGTGGGTTGCCTGAGACATTGAGAACCGACAATGGGCCCGAGTTTCTCAGCGGTGAATTCATCGCCTGGGCCGAAGAGCGCGGAATGACGATTCAGTACATTCAACCCGGCAAGCCGAACCAGAATGCGTACATTGAACGGTTCAACAAAACCTATCGGGCTGAAGTGCTCGACCTGTACCTCTTCCGCAATCTGAACGAGGTACGGGAAACCACCTACTGGTGGAAAATCGAATACAACGAGCAGCGCCCGCACGATGCCCTCGGGGATCTGACGCCTGTTGAATATCTGTCAAAGAACGCTGGAAACTCTATTTTTCAACTGTCGACTTGACGGGGAAGCTTACGGATGGACGACAGGCTTTTGGTGGTTCTGGAAACCCCAGAGATGAAGAAATAGCTGTTCTTAAACAAGAGTTAGCCCGCGTCAAGAAAGAGCGGGATTTTTTACGCGAAGCGGCGACGTTCTTTGCCAGGGGATCGTCCTGAAATATCAGGCGATTCAGCGTCGTCGCAATGATTATCCTGTTCGTATGATGTGTCGCTGTCTTCAGGTTCCTCCAATGGCTATTATGCCTGGAAACAAAGGTCTCCGAGTGCCCGGCAGATCGACAATGAGCGTCTTCTAAAGCGTATACGTGCTATCCACGAAGACAGTCGGGGGATCATTGATGTTCCACGTATTAATGAAGATTTGCGGGAGGCCGGAGAAACAACCAGCAAAACTCGCTGGTCAGCTCGATGAGTACAGTTGGACATTGTGGAGATAATGCCGCTTGCGAGGGCTTCTGTGGTGTCCTCAAGCGAGAACGAGTCAATCGAATGAAATACCAACGCTGGACTCAGCCAAGGCTGATATTTTCAATTACATTAAGCGCTTTCATAATCCACGAATGAGGAAGAGAGTTGCCAGGCGTGATAGAAAGGCGTTACTAAACCGTCCGTAGAAACGGGGTAGAACCCCTTTACGGGTCTATACTGCCAAGCGAATGAATGACTTGACAGCACAGACCCGTATATCCCCCTGCAAAGCCGGGAGATTTGCGTACTAATACTTACCGAAGTCCTTACCAGCCTGGATAAAGGCGTGCAGGTTCTCCCTATTAACCTCATCCATCGTGCTACTAATACCGAGAATATAGCCACCGTCACCGGCAGCAATTTCTAGCATTTTTTTGGTTTCATCTCTGACCGTTTCAACAGTACCAGTCAATATTTGAGAAATGGGGAATCCGCCACCAATGCAGGCAATTCCTTCAAGCGTTTTACGAGCTTTGGCCATATCGATTTTGTCGAAATAATAGACACAGCGACCTTTTGGCACATCGGTCAAATACTCCAAACGCTCGTTGTAAGATCCCTCGACAAAACAGAACGGAATGCAGCCTTCGTCAACCAGACCTTCCATAACCGCCTTCATAAATGGCCAATAAAACTTCTTGAACTGAGCATCAGACATGAATCCATCTGCCCCTTTATGTAGTGGAATAAAAACAATCGGGTTTTTACTGGCCCTGAAGCCGTCGACACCCATCTTAACCATCAACGGAACAAGTCTTTCACAGGCCTGCAGTATCTTCTCCGGCCGACGATACATATCCATCATTAAATGAGTCGTTCCCCTGAGAGTGTCACCAAGAAAATCGAACGGTACTTTTGTGGAGCCTCCAAAAGTAAAGGGGTATCCAGCTGACATGATCTTCATGATGTGTGGACGCAGTTTGTTTGTCCACTCAAAATGCTGCTTCCCTGCCTCAAGAAGAGCCATAAAAGCTTCCCGAATATGCGGCGCACCAAAAGAGGAAAAAAAACCGTTTGATGTGGTAATTTCCTGAATACCATATAAAGAACCGACATCTGCAATTGGCTTCAGTGCCCCGGCAGTTCTTGGCAAATACACCCGCAACATAAAGTCAGTCGGATCCTGAATCAAATGATCGTACTCAGCGACGGTCATGTACTCTTTCTCGACAAACTGGGTTGCACTATTGTCTTCCAAACTTCCGCCTGCCCATTTGTAAAGGTTATAATCAATAGCATCAAGGGTAGGACCATAACCACACTTGGCAGGCATACTGGCGCCATCAACATTGAATTCGCAAGCATAGTCATAGAAAATCTGACCGAGAACATCTGCATCGTACATTGCATTTTTGATTGTTGTATTATAGAGAAACACCGGAGCCCAGGTTACAGAAGGCGCTATCGGAACACGGTCAGGTGTCTTTTTCAGCTCAATAGCATCCTTGATAAGGTTGGCCCGGTACTGATACGCGGCCTCCGCCTCCTTGTTAACAAAATCAATCCCACCACCTGTAGCCCACATCTCCAAATTATTTTTTTGTTTGTCTTCCATAAATCTTCCTCTCAAAAGGGTTAGTTGCAAATGAATCGATCGAAAAACGGGTTATCGTCAATTGGCCAAGAACCACACACATCAAATCCTCTTCTCCAGCACAAGACTTCTCCCTAGCGTGAAAGCGACAGACAAATCTAATCTGAAGCCCCGATGGTATCTGCTTTTCAATAAAGACCAGCTACAAAGAGAGGTCTTTTCGTGCATTTCCTGAATTGAATGAGCCTGTTGCCAAGACTTTTTATCCACGCTCAAATCTGCAACACCCTTAATTGAGCTTTGGATGTCATCAGATATCTTCCGCAACCTTTGAATCATGATCCAACGCGTAAACACGATTGCTAAAAACGACGGGGTCTACGATCAATAATGACTGCCCACACGCCGCTGAAGAATTTTTATGACTTCTCCATTCCAACAAACAGCTTGACATACTGTAGGCGCTCAAACTCTTCAGGCGTCTTACTTATGGAATGGCTGACCAATCCACGAAAATCAGCCAGCGTTTGGTACTTATTATTCTCCATCCATGCTTCAAGCTGCATCTTCATCTCCTCAATCTTGCCGAAACCATTGAGAAAAAGCGTCGAACATACCTCAACAGCCTTAGCTCCCGCTAAAATCGCCTTTATTGCATCATGACCTTCATGAATGCCCGTATTACAGACAAGATCACAACCAACTTTTCCAGCAAGAATGGAGATCCAGCGTAAGCTGTGCGAGAGCTCTGCTCGAGAGCTATAGGAGACCCCCTGGGTCAAGACTTTCTGATCGATATCTATGTCCAGTTGGTAAAAACGGTTGAACAAAACAATAGCATCAACACCTTTCCAACTTACTTTCCCATCTGTTGTATCCTTGCCTAGCCAACCGACACTATACGCAGGAGCTTCGTGACGTTCAGTCGCAATACGATCGGCAAAATTACCAAAAGAAGTGAAATAGGGACCAACCTTGACAGCAACAGGAATACTAACCCTATCTTTGACCTCGCTGACAATACGCAGATAATCATCGATGATATCAGTGCCATCCTGCTTGATGCTGTGAGGCATAATTGCAATATTCAGTTCGATGCCATCAGCACCGGAAGACTCTAGCTTCTGTGCATATTCTCCCCAACTTTTACTCGAGATACAATTCAGGCTGGCAAAGATCGGGATATCTGTTTTGCTCTTGGCTTCTTTGACCAATTCAAGATAGCCTTGCGGGCCCAGAGCTTTTCCGTAGCCTTGTAAATAATCATAAGCTTCACTGTAGCCAGAATAATCATTGGCATTTTTAGCGAGTTCATTCACTTCGGCTGCAATCTCTTCCTCAAACAAAGACTTAAGAACAATCGCACCAGCACCCGCTTGATAACACTCCACAACAGAATCAATATCTCCGGTCATGGTGCTGGCAGAGACAATAAAAGGATTCTTTAACTGAATGCCCATATAGTTGGTTGATAAATCCATAGTTTTTACTCCTCGACCCTTAATCTTCAGTTAATGTGCTACAAAGAGACAAATCAGGCACCGTGTCGCATAAATAAAACGTTATATTATTGATGTTATTATTAATTTCTATCTAAAGACATTAACAATGAACAAAACTATAAGACGGGCAAAGAACAGTCAGCTGGCCAGCCACGACTTTTTTCATGCCTAGGCCAATAATGTCAGACGAGCGGCCAGTCCACTTACAATACGGCCATATTTTCTCTCTCAATCATTTCCCGGAGCATGCCAGCGCTTGAACTCGCTTAGTTCAATACCAAACTCACTGAGAACCTTGCCGACAATATGAATTTCCATATCTCTTATGGTCACAGGCTTGTTATAGTGCGTCATCATTGGCGGCATCAGCACGACACCCATCGAAGCCAGCATTGTCATATTTCTAAGATGAATTTGGCTCAGTGGCGACTCGCGGACCACAAGGACAAGCTTGCGTCGTTCTTTCAAGGTGACATCGGCAGCGCGCAGTAGCAGGTTTTCGGAATAGCCGTTGGCAATGCCAGCCGTTGTTTTCATACTGCAGGGAACAACGACCATGCCTTCAGTCTTGAAGGTCCCGCTCGCAATACTGGCACCGACATCGTCCAGGCTGTAAAACTTGGTGGCAAGAGCTCTGACCTGCTCCACTGTTTCGGGAATCTCCAGCTCGATGGTTCTCTTGGCACCGCTGGATATAACGAGATGGGTTTCCCAATCGTCCTGCCTTTGCATCATTTCAAGCAATACCAAGGCAAGGCTGACACCACTGGCACCACTCAAGGCAACGACAAGTCTTTTCTTTTCACACATAAAAACTCTTCAAGACTAACGGGTCAAAATAGTGAAGACAAGATGCCCGGATAGCGCCTATGTCATACAGAAAGACGCACGAGCGTCATCCCCGCATCCCGATTCTGCTACAAAAAACTTTTCACGATGTTCACAAAGTAACTATTTCAGATATCGGACATTGTCTGGTCTGCATAAGCGATAAAAAAAACGCTCTACCCCTCATAGAGGGGATAGAGCACATCGCACAGAGGTTAAACCTATGAGTCTATGGGAAGATATGCTGCCTGACAATTCGATCCAATTCCCATGTTGGATCAAGCCGAAGTTCTCAAATAAGTTTTTTGATCTAAAGAATCGACACTGAGCAATCCACTTTTCATCGCCATTAAGAAACAGCGGGATATATTATTTCAAAATTTTAAATACACCCATTCGATAGAAGCCCAAAGTTACATGCACAGCAAGATCAGAAGCTTTTCTGCCAACCACAGCTACGACACTGTTTGAAGGCCCACCATGGCACAGCAGAAGCTAACAAAATCTTTCCACTTTCTACCTTATTTCACTCAAAGACGCATAATGACATTATTTTATCGACTAATAACAAATTGACATGATCAACAAAAACGACAGATTGAAAAAGCGCTTAAAGGCGAGGTTAGTGAGCAAAGCAACGCCGGAATGACTTTCACTCAGAAAGAGAAAAAATCCCAAAATATAGGCTTTAGGCCAATTCACCCGGGAGCGGTCATAACAATTTCTTATCGAGACAAGCCTTAATTGTCATTAGACAATAACGGCTAAAAACCAATAAGATTCGACACGTCACAATTTAAAAAAATCCAGAGACAAAGATATGAGCTTCTGCAACAGTAAATAATCCAAATTTTGTGGAGAATACAAGTGAATGGAAAAGACAAAAAGACAGACACTTCAAGAAAAAATCAATTAATACAAGTTATTGACTTAAGAAACCAAAGCAAAATGGAAGACCTTAGAAACGAGATAACATCTGTTTTGAAAGGGCAGACAAACCGTGGACGGTTTATCTGCCCTTAATAAGGGTATTCTCAAAATTGTCAATTATACAGATTATTTTCAAGATATTTCCCACATTTTCCTAGTTTGTCTTGTTATTAGTTCTGCTCTAATACTTATAAAAAGAAGGATTTGTCAGGGTCCTACCCCGTTTCTACAGACAGTTTAGTAACGCCTGAAATGCCATATCGCGCTTCCTGCAAAAAACACTGGTGATTAATATCAAGCTCTCGAGCAACTTGAGCGCAGTTAACGTTTGGCTTACTGGCTTGTTCACCAGCCCCACTGCTTGAATTCGGGGCTAAGCTTTCTTCTCTTCGATATAAACACTCCTCGGAAGCCACATTTATAGGCTTTTTTGAAGTGTCCATAAATTCAGGGCAAAGCCCACTTCATGTTCACCAACAGCGCAGGCAATCTATTCCACCGTAACGCTCTTAGCCAGGTTTCTCGGTTGATCGACATCGGTTCCTTTGAGTACCGCAATATGATAGGCCAGCAGCTGAATCGGCACCGAGGTCAGAATCGGCATCAGGTCTTCGGTCGTTTCCGGAATACTGATCAGTGCCGACACCTTGTCAGCCAGTTCCTTATCCTCACCGCAGACGATGGCAATAACCTTGCCGCCCCGGGCACAGACCTCTTCCATGTTGGACACAACCTTTTCGTAGGTTGAATTCTTCGGCACCAGAACAACGACCGGCAGGTTTTCATCGATCAGGGCGATCGGGCCGTGTTTCATCTCGCCGGCCGGATAGCCTTCGGCGTGGATATAGGAGATCTCCTTGAGCTTCAGCGCACCTTCGAGGGCGATCGGATACTGGTTACCGCGACCGAGATAGAGGAAATCCCGGGCGTTCATGAACTCCCGGGAAATCTCTTCGATATGGCTGTCGATCTCCAGGGTTGTTTCCAGCAGGCGAGGAAGAGCGACCAAGGCCTTGATCTGCTCGCGGCACTCAACCTCAGAAAGTGTTCCGCGGATACGCCCCAGCTTGAGAGCCAGCTGGTAAAGGGCAACCAGCTGGGTGGTGAAAGCCTTGGTCGAAGCGACGCCGATCTCCGGACCGGCGTGGGTATAAATGACGCCGTCACTCTCGCGGGAGATGGAGGAATCGACCACGTTGCAGATGCAAAGGGTTTTGCCGCCCTTACCCTTGGCCTCACGTAGAGCCGCCAGGGTATCGGCCGTCTCACCGCTCTGACTGATCAGCACGGTCAGGCTGTTTTCACTGATGATCGGATCACGATAACGGAACTCGCTGGCGATATCGATCTCGACCGGAATACGGGCCAGCTTCTCGATATAGAATTTGCCGACCAGTCCGGAATGCCACGAGGTGCCGCAGGCGATAATGAAGATCTTCTCCAGGCGCCCCAACTGTTCATCACTTAAACCCAGGCCCTCCAGATAGACCTCCCCTTCGTCGCTCTGCAGGCGCCCGGCGATAGTATCGGCCAAAGCGCGCGGCTGCTCATAGATCTCCTTGAGCATGAAATGCTTGTAACCGCCCTTTTCGGCCATCAGCGGATTCCAGGTGATGGTCTTGACCTCTTTTTCCAGCGGCTTGCCGTCAAGATCGGTCACCCGCATCGAATCAGGGGTAAAGACCACGAGCTCGCCATCTTCGAGAAAGACCATGTCGCGGGTATGCGAGAGCATGGCCGGAATGTCGGAGGCGACAAAGTATTCACCCTGCCCCTGGCCGACGACCAGCGGAGAGCCAAGCTTGGCCGCGATCAGCTTGTCCGGTTCGTCGCTGCACAGAATCGCCACCGCGTAAGCGCCCCTGACTTCTTCAAGAGCTTTTCTGACCGCAGCTTCAAAGTCACCGCTCTTCGAATAGTGCTGATCGATCAGATGAGCGATGATCTCGGTATCGGTCTCCGAGGAGAAAACGTGACCGGCGGCCATCAGTTCCTGCTTGAGCTTCAGGTAGTTCTCGATGATCCCGTTATGAACAACGACGATGCTGCCCGACTTGTGCGGATGGGCGTTGACCTCCGAAGGACGTCCATGGGTCGCCCAGCGGGTATGACCAATCCCACGCGTCCCCGTTGCCGGTGTGTCACGCAGGATGTTCTCCAGGTTGATCAATTTCCCCTGAGCCCGGTAAATCTGCGCCCCACCGCCGTTGAGGGTACAGATTCCGGCCGAGTCGTAGCCTCTATATTCAAGGCGCCGCAGACCATCTATGATGATCGGTGACGCTTCCTGCTTTCCGATATAGCCAACAATGCCGCACATAGATTCCCCCGTATGCTTATTTTTTCAGTTTTTTCTCATGCCAGCCGGAAATAATCCGCTGTGGAGTTCGCGACATGGCCAGCGCACCGTCCGGAACATTCTTGGTGATTGTCGAACCGGCGGCAATGGTACTGTTCTTGCCGACCCTGACCGGAGCGATGAACTGGGTATCGCTGCCAACAAAAACGTTATCCTCGACGATGGTTTTGTATTTGTTCACCCCGTCATAGTTACAGGTGATGGTCCCGCAACCGAAGTTGACATTCTTGCCGACCTCGGCATCTCCGACATAGGTCAGATGGCTGGCCTGGGATCCTTCACCGAAAACCGCCTTTTTGGTTTCGACAAAGTTGCCGAGCTTGTTGTTCCCCGTCAACTCTGTCCCCGGCCTCAGATGGGCCATCGGGCCGATCTTGCATTCGGGACCGACCACCGACTCTTCGATGGCCGATCCGGCTTTTAAGTGGACATGATCGCCGATCTGCGAGTCGACGACAACGACTCCGGTCTCGATAATGCAGTTGGAGCCGATCGTTGTCTTGCCACGCAGGTGGACATTTGGGTGCAGCTGGGTATCCATACCGATTTCAACACCACTATCGACATAGACGGTCGTCGGATCACTCATCGAGATGCCACCGAGCATCAGGTCGGTGTTGATCTTCCAGCGCATCAGCACCTCGGCTTCGGCCAGCTGACAGCGATCATTCACCCCCATTGCCTCACTGGCATCCTCAACCGCCAGACCACGCGAGATCCGCCCGGCTGCGACGGCAGCAGCAACCACATCGGTCAGGTAGTATTCGCCCTGGGCGTTGTCGGTATTCAGCCCCTTCAAGGCCTCGAAGACAAATTCCGCGTCAAAGATATAGGTTCCGGTATTGATTTCGCAGATCTGGCGCTGTTCTTCGCTGGCATCCTTCTGTTCGACAATGCCGAGAACCTGGTCTCCGTCGCGGAGGATCCGCCCATAACCGGTCGGGTTTTCCATATGGGCCGTCAGGACCGTCACAGCGGCATTCTGCTGTTGATGATAGTCGAGCAACGCCTTAAGCGTCTCGATGCGGATCAGCGGAACATCACCGCAGAGCAGCAGCAACGGTCCACGATACCCCTGAAGAACCTCGGCCGCGCACATCAGAGCATGGCCGGTACCAAGTTGTTCGGTCTGTTCGACCCACTGAATGTCTGCGGCCTGCATGGTCTCCTGAACCAACTCCGCACCATGGCCGATGACAACCTTCAGTTGAGAGAAACCGGCGAACCGGGCTGCATCGAGCGGGTAGGAAAGCATCGCCCGACCGCATAAAGGATGCAGAACTTTGGGCAGTTTCGACTTCATCCGCGTACCTTTTCCGGCCGCGAGCAGAACTGCAGCTAATACGTTTTGCATATCCACCTCATCTCATAAATAATTGGGGAAATGTGAGTATTCCCGACATTAATAACCTCGTCAAGAGCAAGGTGCGAAATTAATTGGATCGTAACCAGTGTAATCATTTACACATAACCGACCTCTGACGTATAGTTCTGCAAGGTAAAGGAGATATTCATGAACGACCGCCGACAACTTGCTCAGGAACTGGACGCCATTCAGGACGAGATGAAGGAGCTCGAGGTACGTTACGAGCAGTACTTTGCCGGCATCGAGCGTCGTGAACCCTACAATGAACGGCGTAACCTGGCCAGACGTCTTCGTCAGTTTACCAACCGAACCATCGTCTGGACGGAACTCAAGTTTCGCTACCAGGGGCTGGCCTCGAGATTCATGTCCTACAGCCAGTACTGGGACCGCATTCTGCGCCTGATCGATGAAGGAAAATATCACCGTCAGCAGGTTCGCAAACCCACCGGCCTGCCTAAACCGCCAGCCGGAACGCAGGATCCGCAAAATGAAGCGGAAAAGCTCCAGCGTCAACTGGCCAAGGCCCGAAGTGACTGCGGCCTGTCAGGAGAAGCGCCCAGCGTCGAAAAGGTTGCGACATTTCTCAAGGCCCAGCAGGAAAACATCCGTAGCCGCTACGGCGACCGGCCTGTAGAATTCACCATAGACACCAGTGACGGCAAACCACGCATCAAAGTCCGCCCGAAAAGTTGAACCGTTTTTATGCAGATCCAGATCATCAGTCAACATGTCCGCCCCTCGGCTCAGGCTATTCCCCTGGCCGCCGGTTCGATCAAAGCAGCCTTGCCTGCGCAATTCCGTCAGACAACGACCCTGACCGAGCTTTACCCGGGGTACGAGATCGAAGCAACAGCGACAAAGCTGCTTAACAGCAACCCGGCGCTGATCGCCTTCTCCCTCTACCTCTGGAACCGTCTCGACCTGCTCGCCCTGGCTAGAGAGATCCGCCTGCTTCGCCCTGAGATCATCCTTGTTGCCGGTGGCCCCGAAGCCAGTGCCGACAGCCGACATGTTCTCGTCGAGGGAAACCTGGATGCAGTGATCTGCGGTGAGGGAGAAGAGGTCTTCGCCGCCCTGATTGAAGACCTCCACCTGGGGAAAAAACTTAAGTGCAGGCCCGGCCTGCTGACCGCCGACAGCCCTGCCTTCTCCGTCACCTCGGTCGCCTGTGTCGAACTGGAGCAACTCCCTTCACCATGGCTCTCCGGGGTTCTGCCTCTTGCACCTGATTGTGGCGTACTCTGGGAAGTCGCCCGCGGCTGCCAGTTCAACTGCGCCTTCTGCTACGATGCCAAAGGACACAAGGGGGTCAGGCCTCTGCCGTTCTCCAGGCTGCGCCAAGAGCTCGAACTCTTCAGTCAGCAGGGGGTCGGCCAGGTCTGGGTGCTTGACTCATCCTTCAACGCCCCGGCGCAGCGCGGCAAACAGCTGCTCAAGCTGCTCCTCGAGGTCGCTCCCGAGATCCATTATCACATCGAAGCCAAAAGTGAATATCTGGATGATGAAACGATAGAGCTGTTGTCACAGTTCTCCTGCTCGGTTCAGATCGGACTTCAGTCGGCACGCCAGGAGGTCCTGAAACCGCTGCACCGCCACCTGGATCACCAGAAGATGACCCGCCAGATGGAACAGCTCTCCTTCGCCGGCATCACCTTCGGACTCGACCTGATCTACGGCCTGCCGGGGGACAACCATCAGGGCTTTTGCGCCAGCATCGATTTCGCCCTGGAGTTACAACCGAACCAGGTTGACATCTTTCCACTGTCGATCCTGCCTGGCACGGAAATCTATGCTAACCAGGACGGCTTCGGCATCTTCGGCACCCGGCAACCACCCTACCTGCAAACCGAAAACCGCAGTTACTCCGCAAACGATTTCGAGGCCAGTCGCAACCTGGCGGCAGCTGCCGACATCTTTTACAACCGTGGTCGGGCCGTCGGTTTCTTCAGACAGCTGACAACCACCCTGAACCTGAAACCGCACCAACTGCTCGATAGATTTTACCTCTGGATGAAAGAGGTCAGAAAGGTTCCCCGCGAGCAGATCCTCGCAGCGGACTGCTGGCAACCAGAACAGATCCTGCCTCTGCAGATAGCGTTCTGCCACAGCCTGAGCGAGGAGAAGCAGCAGAACCTCAAACTCCAGACACTGATCGAGGATCTGATTCACTTCAATTACTGCTGTGCGGAGATTCTGCTGGCCGGAGAATGCCTGCCCGGGATGATTTCACGCACCCAGCGGCGAAACCCGAACCAGAGATTCATCCTCAGCCCACAGGTGCAACTCTGCCGCTTTCACTTTGACCTTGAAGAACTGGCCGAGCTTGCCGATTTCAGACTCGACAAGCTGGTCCGGCAACTGACCCGTCACGAGGGGTACGGAATATTCCTGCAGCAGGGAGGAAAACTGGTCATGGAGACCCTGGACGATCAATTCGCCGGAGTGTTGAACAGGGCGGATTGCCGGGAAGGAAAGACATTAAGCGAACTGACGGCGCGGCTGGATAAAACCAGGGCCAAAGAAATGGTCGAATTTGCCCTCAACCAGGGGCTGCTGATCTGCGCCCTTTAGTCATTCAAGCTAGTTGCCATCCGGAAACTTCGGCGGGCAACGCGTAAGTTTTCAGATTGGAAACGAGCAATTTTTCGTTGTGGCAAAGAAATCAAGGGGTGCGCGGAGGCATAGTACTTTACGCCGCACAAGCGAGCCCGTAGATTGACGCCGCCACAACGGCAAAGGGCTGTTTCCGGATAATAACAAGCTACTTCAGCAGCAGATCGACCACCCCCTGATAGGCCTGACGCTTGCGCTCCGATCGGCTGTAGAGAGTCGATGAAAACAGGGCTGTTGCGGCATGCTCACCGAGCATCGAGAACAGCTGATAATCGATCGACTCGAGCTGTTCCTTCTGAATGAACAGCCGGTAAACCGCCAGCAGGCCGACCAATTTATCGTTTATAATCAGTGGGATGGCGACAATCGGCGCGTGAATGTCGTCGGAACCCGCACCGACCTGACCGTCACAGAAATAGTTCTCGCGCCGCTGCGCCGCCTGACCGATCACCCCCTCGCCGAGCTGAATTTTTTCGAAATAGTCCTCCTCGTCAAACCCTTCCACTGTTTCACACCGAAGTGACTTTTCAGCGCTGTCGTAAAGGAAGATGGCAAACTTCTCGGCGCCGACAAAGTTGATGACAACCTCTTTGATAATCTCAAGGGTTTCCGATTGATCGAGGGTCGAGTGCAGACGCGACGAGGCAATATAGAGATTGGTGAGATTATTATTGACCTCTTCGACCTGCACCAACTGGTTAGCGAAGTCAAGATTCTCCTGTTCCAATTCACCGATCCGACGCAGGGCGTCTTCCTGTTCCGCCCGCAGCCGCTCACATTCCTTTTCAAGCGACAGTAACCGCCGGCCAAGCTGATCATCTATGTCACTTTTTTCAATCTGCTCAGCCTTCTTGCTCATGACCAGCTCGCTGACCAGACGCTTGCTCTGTTGATCCGGATAGATAAAATAGATACCGCTGCCATCTTCCGAGCGTTCCGCTGTGCGTTTGATCTTGCCGTAAAGGGTCAGGGGCTGGCCATCCGGACCTTCCAGCTTGAGTTCGACCGTCGAATTGAGAACCAGTGGAGATTTCGTTTTGAGCAGGATTCCATTAGTGGAAATATCGACAGCATCGGCAACCTGAACCTTGTCACCATCCTGCAGCTGAATCGGCAGGCGGACGGCAACCCGTTCGGAGGTTCTGCGGCTGACTTGACCAAGCAGCCGTTTGACCTTTTCCTGCAGCTCTAGCTTGTTGACCGGCTTGGTAATATAGTCGTCACAACCGGCATCGAGGCAACTCTGAACCTCTTCGGGTTTCCCGGCAGCCGTGACCATCAGAATGGGCAGTTGATTCCAGCGAAAGTCGCTGCGCAGACGACGACAGACCTCGTCACCGTTGATTCCAGGCATGAAATAGTCGATCAGCAGGACATCAGGAGCGATCTTCTCAAGACGCATGATAGCCTCTTCTCCGGACGACGCAGTGACCAGATCATAGCCGCAGCCTTCCAGGTATGATTTCTCCAGCTCCAGAAACAGATCGACATCATCGACCAGAAGAATTTTGGCCATTTTTCGCTCCCTCTCATTTACATTTAAAATGTAATATTAAGGGTAGCTTATAGATATATAAAAGTAAAGGCTCCCGAATGCGTCCGGGAGCCTTTACTTTCTTGTGAAGAATGCTGATTTATTATGCGACTTCTGCAACATCTTTCAGGTAGCGAGGCCGTTCGACAAGGAAGTTGACGATTTCATCAACCTCGGGAACGCGCCCGGCAATCCGGACCTGATCGTCGATCATCAGGGCAGGCACGACATAAATACGATTATCGATCATCTTGCGCTTGTCGGAAAACTGA
This sequence comes from Geopsychrobacteraceae bacterium, assembly GCA_963677215.1. GTDB lineage: Bacteria > Desulfobacterota > Desulfuromonadia > Desulfuromonadales > Geopsychrobacteraceae. Next base: position 1,819,583 of record OY781919.1, on the reverse strand, counting down.
TGAACTTCAGCTTCGACACCCAGCTTGTCAAGTGCCTGCCGAACGTTATCTATAGTATTTCTACAACCTTCAGGATTACCTGGCTTACAAACGATATCAATACGCATGAGGTTTCTCCATAGCTAAGGTTTACCGGTTAATTGTTACCATTCGAGTTAACTATACAGAATCAGGCACAGAGGGCAAGCTTTTTTTGATATATTACAAAAAAAGTTACTTTTTCTTTTCCACGACCAATTCTCCGTGTGCAACATCGACCTTCACCCTGTCTCCTTCACCGATTTCACCGGCAATCAGCGCCCGACCGACCCGGGTCTCGAGCTGATGCTGAATATAGCGTTTCAGAGGGCGCGCTCCGTACACCGGATCGTAGGCATGCTCGGCAATAAAATCGCTGGCAGCTTCAGTGAGTTCGAGCTCGATTCTCCGCTCGGCAAGACGCTGCCCCAACTCCCTGACCAGCAGCAGGACTATATTGCGGATTTCTTCTCTGCTCAAAGGTTTGAAGATGACGATATCATCAACCCGGTTGAGGAACTCCGGCCTGAAACTCTGACGCAGAGCCTGCTCGACCTGGGCTTCGACCTCGGGGGGGATCTCACCATCCTTGATTCCCTCGATCAGATACTGAGAAGCGATGTTCGAGGTCATGATGATAACCGCGTTCTTGAAGCTGACCGTCCGCCCCTTGGAATCGGTCACCCGGCCATCATCAAGCACCTGAAGCAGCACATTGAAGACGTCGGGATGGGCTTTCTCAATCTCGTCAAAGAGGATAACCGAATAGGGCTTGCGCCGGACAGCTTCAGTCAGCTGCCCCCCTTCTTCATAACCGACATAACCCGGGGGCGCCCCGATCAGACGGCTGACCGAGTGCTTCTCCATATATTCCGACATGTCGATGCGCACCATGTTATCTTCACTGTCGAACAGGGCTTCGGCCAAAGTTCTGGCCAGCTCGGTCTTACCGACCCCGGTCGGACCGAGGAAGATGAAGGAACCGATCGGCCGCTTGGGATCCTTGATACCCGCCCGGGCCCGGATTACCGCATCGGCAACCCGCTCAACCGCTTCGTTCTGACCGATCACCCGCTGATGAAGGATCTGGTCAAGTTTGAGCAGCTTGTCCCGCTCACTCTCGATCAACCGGGTCACCGGAATCCCGGTCCAGCGCGAAACGATCTCGGAGATCTCCTCTTCGGTGACCTCCTCACGCAACAGTTTGTTCTCCGTATCGGTCGCTTCCAACGCATTTTCCTGGCTGTGCAGCTGCTTTTCCAGCTCGGGCAGTTTGCCGTGCTTCAGCTCCGCAGCACGATTGAGGTCGTAGCTGCGTTCGGCTTCGGCGATCGCCAGTTTGACCTGCTCGATCTCCTCGCGTAGCTGCTGAACGCCGCGGATTCCCCCCTTTTCAAGCTGCCATTGGGCGGCCAGCGTCTGTTCCTGCTCCTTGATGTCAGCCAGCTCCTTCTGCAACAGTTTGAGCCGTTCCTGACTTACGGAATCGGTCTCCTTCTTCAATGCCGCCTCCTCAATCTCCAGCTGCATCATCCGCCGGGTGATCGCATCCAGCTCCGCCGGCATCGAATCGATCTCGGTCCGAATCGTCGCACAGGCCTCATCGACCAGGTCGATCGCCTTGTCCGGCAGGAAACGGTCGGCGATATAGCGATGGCTCAGCTCTGCTGCAGCGACCAGGGCGTTATCGTGAATCCGCACGCCATGGTAAACCTCGAAACGTTCCTTCAGCCCGCGCAAGATACTGATGGTCGCTTCGACATTCGGCTGATCGACCATAACCGGCTGAAAACGCCGCTCGAGCGCCGGGTCCTTCTCCAGGTATTGGCGATATTCATCAAGGGTCGTCGCTCCGATGCAGTGCAGTTCGCCCCGAGCGAGCATCGGCTTGAGCATATTACCGGCATCGATCGCTCCTTCGCTCTTGCCGGTTCCGACGATGGTATGCAGCTCATCAATGAACAGCAGGATTCGCCCCTGACTTTCGTGAACCTCCTTGAGGACGGCCTTGAGGCGTTCCTCAAATTCGCCACGGTACTTGGCCCCGGCGACCAGCGCGCCCATATCGAGTGAGAAGACAGTCTTCCCCTTGAGCCCTTCCGGCACATCTCCCCGTACGATACGGTGAGCCAGTCCTTCGACGATTGCCGTTTTGCCGACCCCTGGCTCGCCGATCAGCACCGGGTTGTTTTTGGTTTTACGTGAGAGGATACGGATAATCCGGCGAATCTCTTCGTCACGGCCGATGACCGGGTCGAGCTTGCCGCTCTTGACCTCTTCCACCAGATCGCGGCCATATTTGGCCAGGGCCTCGTAGGTCGATTCCGGGTCGTTACTCGTTACCCGCTGATTGCCGCGCACCTGATTCAGGGCCTGCAGCAGCTTGTCTCGACTTACTCCCAACTGTTTGAACAGCCGACCAGCAACGGTTCTCTCACCTTCATCAACGGCAGCCAGTAGCAGGTGCTCGACGCTGATATATTCGTCCTTGAGCTGCTTGGCTTCTTTTTCCGCCTGCAGCAGCAGATTGCTGAGTCTTCTGTTGGCATAGATCTGGCCGCTCTGAGCTCCTGGTCCGGAAACCCTGGCGCGCCCGTCGAGGTCCTTGCGCAAACCGGACGCGAGGGTTTCGACCTCAACGCCCATCTTCTGCAGCAGGCGTGGCGTCAGACCGTCCTCCTGTTCACAGAGTGCCAGCAACAGATGCTCTCCGTCGATCTCGCTATGGCCCAAGCGCAAGGCCTGTGCCTGAGCCCCCTGGAGAGCCTCCTGCACTTTCTGGGTTGTCCGGTTGATATCAATCATTCTCTTTCTCCTTCAATTTTAGTTCCGACCAACTTTTCATTTTAAATATTATAACTCAGGATCAGCGTCATTCCGTTGGCATAAAAAAGCCAGGGCTGTCAGGCCCTGGCTTTTATCCGGCGGCTGTCAGTGGATGGTTTTGACAGTGATTTTTTTAGGCTTGGCCTCCTCGGCCTTCGGTAGCCGCAACGTCAATACGCCATCCTGCAACGAGGCGTTGCCGGCATCCCCATTGATCCGATCCGAAAGCTTGAACTGACGGTAAAAGCCTTGTGCCCGGCCATTCTCGGCCGGAGCGGCAGTCGCCTCCAGAGTCAGAACGTCATGTTCAACTTCTAACTGCAGGTCGCTTTCATTCACCCCCGGCAGGTCGGCAATCAGAACCAACTCGTCCTGACTTTCGTAGATATCAACCTGTGGCGTTGCCCAGAATAGTGGTTTGGCTTCTTCTGCAACCTGGTTTTCCTGAGTCATCATCTGCTTGTCACTCATGAGCGTCTCTCCTTATATCTGAAATAGCTAGAATTATTCGTTCACTTTAAGTTCGATCTTCTTCGGTTTTGCCGCTTCGGCTTTTGGCAGGGTCATTTTCAGAATTCCCTGTTTGTACTCAGCCGCAATCCTGTCGGAGTCGAGATCCTGAGGCAATCTGAAGCTCTGTTCGAAGCGACCTGAACGGCGTTCCTGACGAAGCCACTTGGCGCCTTCTGGCAACTCCGGAGCGATGGTTCCACCACTGATCGTCAACTGTCTGCCCAAAACACTGATATCCAGCTTTTCCAGATCCAGCCTCGACAGGACAGCTTCCACGACATAGCCATCGTCATTCTGATAGACCCGGAAAGGAACCCTGTCAAAGGCTGCCTCAGTTCTTTTCAGCGGCACCTGGCCTCTGAAGACACGTTCCATTTCACGCTGGAAGTTATTCATTTCGTTGAAAAATTGATGTGCGAACATAGCGTCCTCCTGTTGTTGTTTTTTTATGTTGGCGATCTGTCGATCTGCGTAATCTCTGCCCAGCTATAATTCAAGGAGGATGCCAAATCAGGACAACTAATCAATTTGACTATTTTTCAATAACTTACAGAAGAAGCATAAAGACAGGCGAAAAGCGGAGATGAAGCACGCGACGTTGCAGGAGATAGCGGTGCAACAGGATGCGACGTCGCGAGTGTCGCACCCTGTTGCGACCTACAACTTGAGATCGTTTCGATCAATATTGAGGCGTTCCAGATGGCGATAGAGAGTCGCACGGTGAACCCCGAGAAGGCGCGCTGCGGCAGAGAGATTACCACCGGCCTGACGATAAGCCTGACGGATCGACTCCTCATCAAGTTCGCGGTACTGGTAACGGCTGTCTACTGAGGCATCGATGGCCGCTGCGTCACTGTTGTGCTGATAGGGCAGTGCAACCGGCAGATCCTCATCCCGCTGCGGCTTGAGCAGGGAGGTGGTTTTTGCGAACTGTTGTCGTTCCTGAATCCACTCGGCAAAAGCCCTGGCGCCGATCGCCTCGGTTTCATTCTCAACGACAATACGTTCGATCACATTGCGCAGCTCGCGGACGTTGCCCGGCCAGAGATAGGCTTGTAGAATGCGCACAGCTTCGCCGGTCAGGCGCTTGAGCCCTTTGCCATACTGCAGGTTGAACTGCCGAAGAAAACGATCGGCCAGCAGGGGGATATCGTCGAGACGTTCGCGCAGTGGCGGAATATGGATACGCAGGACAGCCAGGCGATGATAAAGATCGGCACGAAAGCGCTTTTCGGCCACGGCCTGCTCAAGAGGGACATTGGTCGCACCGATAAATCGTACGTCGACCTGGTAACTGCGCTCACCACCAACCCGTTGGACCCGGCCATCTTCAAGAACCCGCAGCAGCTTGGCCTGGGTATGGAGCGGCATCTCGCCAAGTTCGTCGAGAAAGAGAGTCCCGCCGTCGGCCCGTTCGAAGTAGCCCCGATGCTCACGGATAGCCCCGGTAAACGCGCCGCGCTCATGCCCGAACAGCTCAGACTCAAGTAACTGCTCGCTGATTGCGGCACAGTTAAGTGCAGCAAAGGGCTTATCCTTACGCAAACTCTCTTCATGCAGCGCCTGGGCGACCAGTTCCTTGCCGGCTCCGGTTTCGCCGGTGATGATCACCGCAGCGTCGGACGCGGCGTAGAGTCTGATCTTGCGAAACACCTCCCTGATCGCCGGGCTGGTTCCGACCAGGCGCCCCAGAGAAACTTCCTGACGGCTGGCGATAGACTCCTGACGAAAGACGATGCGCACGATCTGACCGAGATAATCGTCGGTCAAGCCGACAAACTGGATATCAGCCTGAATTTCAGCCAGAGAAGGAGCCAGTCGAACCTTGATACCGACCAGATCCTGTCCATGCTTGAGAACATCTGCAGCCAACTCGGTCAACAGTGGAACGGCCTGGGAAAAAACGGCATCCGGGTTGCGCCCCTTCAGTTCTCCTGGTTCTGCCGACAGCCAGTGACAGAGACGCTCGGAGGCACTCTGGATCTGCCAGTGACGATCCCCCCAACGGACAACAAGCAGGTCCGGAGCGACAGCAGGAAGATGCTCCTGTTTGATGAAATTCAAGTTTTCCATGAAATATCAGTGATGTAAACTTTTCAAGTAATCGTGATACGCGTCTTCGCCAACGGAAAAACTGGTCAAGAGCACTCCCATACCGGCCTTGTCGGCAACCCGCATCAGGTTGGCCGGAACCTTCTTGGCCCAGCGCACGTAACCGTAAGCTACGGAAGATTCCCCTGTCGGCAGTTCGATCTCAATCAACAACTTCGTGCCCGGACGCTCCGGATGGCTGGTCAGGATATGCAGACCTTTTTCCGAAGCATTACAGGTAAAAGCCACCCGGCGCGGATATTCAATCCCGAAACGAACCTTCAAACGTTTTTTGCGCCGTCCCAAGCTCCTTTTTTCACTCATATTATTACTCCGATTCAGAAAAATAAAGTCTTTCAAAGGAAAGGTTTCAGGATTGGTCCAAAAAGCTATTCAACGTTCGCCATCCTCGGTGGCCTGACACCGCTGAAATGTCAAATTCATAATCACTACTGTCCGGTTAAAAAATCAGACAACGTTGTAAGTTGTTGATAATAATTGTTCTTTGACATAACTGTTCCGTTTTCGATTTGAATTCACCCCACGAATATGGGGAGATACCTTCCATCAACGCAGGAGGTATCGATGAATTCAGGCCAAACCGTTTTCAGGCAACTGCTGCAGTTTCTGCCACGTCACGATTTCAATCTGTGCGTTCGCCGCTACCGTGGTGATTATCGGGCCAGAAAGTTTTCGACATTCGATCAATTTCTGTGCCTTGCCTATGCCCAGATGGCTGGCCGTGAAAGCTTGCGCGATATTGAAACCTGTTTGAACTCTCACCGCGAGAAGCTTTATCACATCGGCTTTCGTGGTTCTGTGTCCCGCTCAACTCTGGCTGATAGCAGTGAGCGAAGAGACTGGCGCATCTTTCAAGACTTCGGCCATGTCCTGATTCGCATGGCGCAGCGTCTTTACTGTGACGAACCGTTTGCCCTGGAGCTCGGTCAGCCACTGTATGCTTTCGATTCAACGACCATCGATCTGTGCCTGTCCCTGTTCCCGTGGGCTGGATACAAAACGACGAAGTCGGCGGTTAAGATGCATACTCTGCTTGATCTGCGAGGCACCATCCCGACTTACGTCGCCGTCACGACAGGCAAAGTACATGACGTCCGAATGCTTGATTCTCTGCCGGTAACCGAGAATGCCATTTACACCATGGACAAGGCCTATACCGACTTCTCGCGACTCTATACGTTGCATCAGCAAGGAGGTTTCTTCGTCATCAGGGCAAAAGACAATTTGCGCTACAGGCGACTTTATTCCGCAGCCAAAGAGAAGTCAGCCGGGATCAAAGCAGACCAGACGATAGTCCTGGTCACTCCCAAATCGAAAAAGGACTATCCGGAAAAGCTCCGTCGGATCAGTTATGTTGACAAAGATCGGAACAAACATCTGGTCTTTTTGACCAACAATTTTGCGATTTCAGCAACGACTGTTGCCGAAGTCTATAAGCAGCGCTGGCAGGTGGAACTATTTTTCAAGTGGGTCAAACAACACCTGCGGATCAAATCGTTTCACGGAACATCGATCAACGCTGTGAAGAGCCAGATATGGGTCGCACTGAGCATTTATCTTCTGGTTGTCATTGCGAAGAAAAAGCTCAAAATTCCATGCGAGCTCTACACTTTTTTACAGATTCTAGAGGTCAATTTGTTTGAGAAAAAGCCCATTTCTTCACTGGTTGCCGATGCTCTCAAGCAAATTCAAGACCTCCCTAACAGTAACCAGCTGGATTTATTCAGCTATTAACCGGACAGTAGTGATTCATAATATAAGAATAACAAATGAAACAGGCTCTGCTCTGTTGCTGGGCAAGGAGATGAATCAGCTAGCCGAAAAAATAAAAAGGCAACCCGAATAAACAGGTTGCCTTGATGTACTTCTTAAATATCTGACCAACTTACATCGATCAGGTTTTCATCTTGAGAATCAGCCGAGCAGAGTTCTGGCTTTTTCCAGCAGGTTCTCAGCGGTAAAGCCGAAATGCTTCATCAGCTCGCCGGCTGGTGCACTGGCACCGAACTCGTTCATGCCGACAATGATGCCCTGCGGCCCGACATAACGTTCCCAACCGAAGCAACTGCCGGTTTCAATGGAGATCCGCTTGGTGCAGACAGCAGGAAGTACCTCTTCGCGATACTCTGCGGACTGGGCTTCAAACAGTTCCCAGCTCGGCAGAGACACGACCCGAACGCCAACGCCTTCAGCCTGCAGGGTTTCCTGAACCTTGACGGCATGCTGGACTTCTGAACCGGTAGCAATCAGAATCAGCTGCAGTTCGCCCTGCTCTTTGGCCAAGATATAACCACCCTGCCGAGCGCCACAGACCGGTGCGAACTTCTCGCGATCGAGGGTCGGCAGCCCCTGGCGGGACAAAACCAGCACGGTCGGACCACGACGATTGAGCAATGCAGAGCGCCAGGCTTCGCTGGTTTCATTGGCGTCAGCCGGACGAATGACCGTAACGTTCGGCATGGCCCGCAACGAAGCCAGATGCTCAACCGGTTGATGGGTTGGGCCGTCTTCGCCAAGACCGATCGAATCGTGGGTCATGACATAGATCGGGGACAGGCCCATCAGGGCTGCCATCCGAATGGTCGGGCGCATATAATCGGTGAAGACAAAGAAGGTCCCGCCGAACGGAATGATGCCCGGGGTATGACAGAGACCGTTCATGATCGAGCCCATGGCATGTTCACGAATTCCGTAGTGGATATTCCGGTCACTTTTGCCCGGCAGCCAGGATCCTGCGGCTTTGATGGTGGTGTTGTTGGACGGACCGAGGTCGGCCGAACCGCCAAGCAGGAACGGCAGTTTTTCGGCCAGAGCGTTGATCACCGATCCGCTGGCCTGACGGCTCGCCTTGGCACCATCCTCCGGCTTGAAAACCGGCAAGGCAGCTTCCCAACCTTCAGGAAGATCTCCATTGCTGGCCTTGAGCCAGGTCTGGACCCTGTCACTATCCTTCTTAGTACTGAGCAGCTCCTGCCACTGTTTTTCCAGTTCGGCGCCACGAATTTTAGCTTCCCCCATATGTTCGGCGACTTCTGCAGAAACGACAAAACTCTCATTTTCGTCACGACCAAAGAAGGTCTTAGTCAACGCCAGCTCCGAGCCACCAAGAGGAGAACCGTGAGCACCGGCAGTGTCCTGCTTGTTCGGTGCACCAAAACCGATATGGGTTCGGGCAATGATCAGCGACGGGCGAGGATCATTCTTGGCACGCTCCATAGCCGCATCGATCTCATCGAGATTTTCCCCCTCGACGCGCTCAACATGCCAGCCACAGGCCAGGTAACGGGCACCGACATCTTCGGTAAAGGCTAAAGAGGTATCCCCCTCGATAGTGATCTTGTTATCCAAGTAGAGGTAATTGAGCTGTCCAAGCTTCAGGTGACCCGCCAGCGAGGCGGCTTCTGCCGAGACCCCTTCCATCAGGTCACCGTCAGAACAGATGACCCAGGTGCGATAATCGAAGAGTTCGGCATCGACATGCTGGTTGAGGAACTGAGCTCCCATCGCCATACCAACGGCAACAGCAACCCCTTGCCCCAGCGGCCCGGTGGTCGTTTCAACACCCGGGGTATGGCCGAATTCCGGGTGGCCGGCGGTTTTGCTGCCGAATTGACGGAAGTTCTTTATCTCTTCGAGAGACAAATCATAACCGCTCAGATGCAGCATCGAGTAGATCAAAGCAGACGCATGCCCGCAGGACAGGATGAAACGGTCCCGCCCGGCCCAATCCGGGTTGGCAGGGTTATAACGCATATGCTTATGAAAAAGCAGGTAGGCAATCGGCGCAGCTTCCATTGGTGTTCCAGGGTGGCCGGATTGGGCTTTCTCTACAGCATCGGCAGATAAAAGACGAATCGTATCGATAGATTCGCGAACGATTGGATCAGAAAAATTCCGTGACGACATTGACAGCTCCTTGGTCTGATTTTGAGCTGCATATTGAAACAGGAATCGGCCCTGCAAATCAAGCAAAAGTAGCGGATTTCCGAAGAAATCTAGAGCAAATACTATATTAAAAAATGAAATGGAGAGAACAATCGCTGAGAGAGTGACAATCGTCCCCTGATATGCATAAAAAAACTGCGCATCAGGACAAAACAGCTGTATTTTGGGGAGTTGTTATTCAGACAAAAAAAAGGCCGATATCCTATTGGGGAGGTTGATATCGGCCAAAAGTTAGAAAGGAGGTATGAGGTACCTTTTTTCGGTTTCAACACTTCGACTGCCACACCGAACTGTTGATGATGTGAATATAGTCCAAAGCGTCAACAATAAACACGTGGCTCCGCGTATTTGTTTGTCTCAGATGACACAACCGGAAACTGTGCCTTTGCACAGCCTGGTATTTGGCCAGGAAGGAGCAATCTGTGAATTGCGTCTTACCAGATCTGAGGATAAAAAAAGGCCGATACCTAAAGGGGAGGTGGTATCGGCCAAAAGTTAGAAAGGAGGTATGAGGTACCTTTTTTCGGTTTCAACACTTCGACTGCCACACCGAACTGTTGATGATGTGAATATAGTCCAAAGCGTCAACAATAAACACGTGGCTCCGCGTATTTGTTTGTCTCAGATGACACAACCGGAAACTGTGCCTTTGCACAGCCTGGTATTTGGCCAGGAAGGAGCAATCTGTGAATTGCGTCTTACCAGATCTGAGGATAAAAAAAGGCCGATACCTAAAGGGGAGGTGGTATCGGCCAAAAGTTAGAAAGGAGGTATGAGGTACCTTTTTTCGGTTTCAACACTTCGACTGCCACACCGAACTGTTGATGATGTGAATATAGTCCAAAGCGTCAACAATAAACACGTGGCTCCGCGTATTTGTTTGTCTCAGATGACACAACCGGAAACTGTGCCTTTGCACAGCCTGGTATTTGGCCAGGAAGGAGCAATCTGTGAATTGCGTCTTACCAGATCTGAGGATAAAAAAAGGCCGATACCTAAAGGGGAGGTGGTATCGGCCAAAAGTTAGAAAGGAGGTATGAGGTACCTTTTTTCGGTTTCAACACTTCGACTGCCACACCGAACTGTTGATGATGTGAATATAGTCCAAAGCGTCAACAATAAACACGTGGCTCCGCGTATTTGTTTGTCACCAACAACGCAAGCAGCGACTGTGCCTTTACACAGTCATCTCTTGGCTCTACTGCTAGGCATAGCCACAAAGTTCCCTGAGGATCCTCATCTTTTCCGTCCGGTCACCACCCCAGCGTTTCAGCAAACGCTCTGCAAGGGTCTCGCCGGTAGCAAGCAACTCATCAAGAACATTGAGAAACTGACTCTCGTCGGCGCCACTGAGCGCCTGGTCAAACTGGTCACGTAAACTTGTTTTAGCAACCGCCACCAGGTCTGAAGCTATGTCACCAAGGCGCCCCCCGGCGATTTCAGCCTTCAGCCCCAAACGCCATGAATCCCGGTAGAGCCGGGTAAAGTTTTCTTCATCCAGCCCCCCGAGCAACGATTCAACCTTGTCCAAGCCCTCTCCGCAATAAAGCAACCCTTTGTAAAAGGCAGCAACCGCGGGAGTGAAATGAGGCGGAAGACTGTCGGCACTGCGGGCTTCAAGCTGCGGCCGCAAACGCACCTCAGGAAAGATTGTCGACAGGTGAAGGTTCCAGTCGTCGAGGGTTGCGCGTTCTCCCCCACGGCCAGAGTCAATATAGTGACGGAAGGAAAAACGCTCAGAGGTAAAATCGACATAGCGTCCTTCTCGCTGAATGAAATACATCGGGGCATCGAGTGCATAGTCGACAAAGTCACCCAGACTGGCCTGCGCTGAAAAAAGCTGACGGATCAACCCGCACCGATCAGCATCGGTCCGAGACCAGATCTCTCCACGAGTTGTCAGAAACCCTGACGGCTGATCCTCCAAAATCGGCGAATTGGCGAACAGAGCGTAGCTGACGGGGCTCAACAGCTGAATCGCCCGGAGTTTGCGGACGCAATCAGCTTCATCAGAAAAGTCCAGGTTCACCTGAGTTCCCGCTGTCTGTTTCATCATTCGCTGCCCCATATCGCCTGTTTTGAGCATATAGGGGCCCATGATGCCATAACGCTGCTTCGGCAGCCAGGAGATCTGATCGAGCGGAGTAAAAGGTTGAACACCAAGGCCAAGGAATTCCAGCCCCAGCTCATGCCCCATGATCCGGATATGCTGACGATATCGCTTGAGGTCACGCCAACTGCAATGAATGTCACAGCAGAATTTACCGGACAACTCCAACTGGCCGCCCGGTTCGAGAGTCACGGAAGAGCGCGCACCTTTCAGACCGAGCAGATATTCGCCTTCATAGACAGCTTCCCAGCCACCGAAACCATCCAGCCGCTTCAACAGTTCTCTGACCCGTGGATACCCAGCCGCTTCACCTGTACGGTTGTCCACAACGAGCTTTTCGGCCTCCAGGCCGATCCCCCAGTCAGAGCGAGGCCTGGCGCCCCTGGTGAGAAAATCGATCAGCTGCTGCTTATCGGAGATTGTTTGGTTCGCGGAAGAGGTTTCCTCAGAGGACGGATGCGGAGCCATATGTATGCCCTTTCCCGTTAATAAAACCTGATCCATTCACTGATCCAGGCTAAAATTGTGGTCGCAGGTGTGGACGGCTGAAACTCTGTCGTCCACACCTGCGCATTGTATCATGAATTGAGATATGCGGTGATGGCTTCGGCGATCGTCTTGAAGATTTTAGTAAATTCCTGTTCGTCTCTTTCCAGCAGGGTGATCCGGAAACCACGTTCATCGGTACAGAAAGAGGAGAGAGGAACGACACAGATCCCGGTTGAAGCCAGCAGATAATAGACAAAACGCTTGTCAGTCGTTGTCCCGGCAGGCGCCACAAGGCGCTCGACCAGCTGACGTACCTCATCGACCTCAATCGGCAGGGTCTGCTCGTGGGTCAGCTGCCCCGACTCAAAGGCAACGCTCATGTAAAACGCCCCATTGGTCCGGTTGACTTTGAGCCCGTCGACATCTTTGAGCATATCGTAGGCGATGTTCGAATAATGCTCGTAGCGATTGCGTCTTTCGGCGAGATAAAGCGGATACTGCGGGTGACTCAGAATCAGCGGAATGGCCTTCTGCGGCAGGGTCGTCGAACAAACCTCGACCATCTTGGCATTCAGAATACTTTCGACATAACGCTTGAAGGTCTCATCCTTGTCGGAATTGTAGACCTCGATCCAGCCACAGCGAGCCCCTGGCCAGGGAATCTCCTTGCTGATCCCCTTCATGGCGATCGCCGGCAGGTCGCCGATCAGATCGGAGATCGGCCGGGTTTCGTAGCCGCTAAAACAGAGGTTGTGATAGATCTCGTCACAGATCAGGAACAGATCATATTCCTTGCAGATATCAATGATCTCTTTGAGGATCTCCTCAGGATAAACGGCGCCGGTCGGATTATCCGGGTTGATCAACAGCACTGCCGAGATGGCCGGGTTATATTTGACAGACTGGCGCAGATCTTCCAGATCCGGATACCAGTGGTTATTCGGATCAAGACGGTAGGTCACCGGCTTCTGTCCTGCGTGTGCACCTTCAGCCGAGGAGTGAGTCGAATAGGCCGGAGACGGTCCGATGACCCGGGCTTCCCTTCTCAAAAAGCCGTAGACCTTCTGAATGGCATCCCCCAGGCCGTTAAAAAAGATAATATCCTCCGCGGTGATCTGAGCATGGCCACGCATATTCGTCTGCTCAGCCAGAAATTGACGGGTCGCGAGCAACCCCTTGGTCGCACAATAGCCATAGGAGCAGTCTTGCATCGCCAGATCGGCAACAATTTCCTTGATCCACTGTGGAATCTGCTCCCCCTTGGCAACCGGATCGCCGATATTTTCCATGTTGGTCTTGATACCCAGGCGGTTCAATTCCTCAGCGATAGCGACAATGGCGCGAATTTCGTAAGTCAGCTCGCCGGCACCGATATGAACAATATTATTGCGCATCGAGTGATCTCCTTAGTCGATCATAAAAATAAAAAGGCCATGGACTCTGTCCACGGCCTTATAAGTATAACTGCACTTCCAGGGCGTCACCCGACAGGGTGATGGACAGGCTTCAGGCTTGTTGTTGCCGCCTTTGTCGCTCGCGCCGCTTTGGAAGTCAGAAAAGTCATGATCTCTACCCTTTCACGTTGAGTGAACGTAGTTATCATAGCCGTTTAAGCATGTCAAGAAAGCTTCACCCGTGCGGCACTTTTATAGCGGAACAACCGGAAACCGGAATCACAGAAAGACCATCAGACAACTCAGCGTAATCAGGCTGAGCAGCGTCGAAACAATCACCACCGACGTCACATAATGCGCTACGATATTGTTTTCCTTGGCAATGATGGCAACCAGAATCGCTGTCGGCATGCCCGCCTGAAGAATCCCGGTAACCCGTTCGATCGGCGTGAGAGGAATAAAATGAGCGATAATAAATGCCAGCAGCGGAACCATAACCAGTCTGATTGCCGATCCGACGACAACATCAAGGTTCAGATGCACCCTGCCCTGCTCGCGCAGCTGCAGCCCCAGGGAAAAAAGCATGACCGGAATCATGGCTTCCGAGAGCAGGCCGATGAAGCGCTGCAACAGCAGCGGCAGTTCGACACCGCTGCCGGAAACCAGCAACGCCGGAACCACAGCCCAGAGCGCCGGTGTTCTAAAAACCTGCAGCACAGCCCTCTTGCTTCCACCGCGCGCCCAGCCTGCCGCCCCGACACAGACGATGAAAGCGACGATTGTGATGACAACGAAGTAGAGCGTGGCCGGAACAAGAACGACATCGCCACGGTAAAAACGTAGAATAGCAAGCCCGTAATTGCCGATATTGCCGAAAACGGCAATCATGATGAAGGCCGCTATCATCTCCCGTGACCGCCCCAGCAAGCGCCCCAGAAAACCTGCAACAAAAGCCCCGGCAAGATGGGTTACAAGCGCAAACACAACGATTCTCAGCGTGCTGGACAAGGGCAGATGAGCAGAACTGATCGCCTGAAAGATAAAGGCTGGGACAAAGACATAATAAGCAGTACGTGTCAGTGTTTGGGCCTGCAGCTCGAGTTTTTTCCCGGCAATGGCTCCGATGACAACAATGGCAAAGACGGGCAGAATTACATTGATAAATACTGTCAAGAGTTCAAACATTTCCGACATCCAGAGAAATACGCTTATTTCATAAAAGCCTATATACCTGTCACAGCACTCATCCTTTAGCAACAAAAAAACTCCCGGCAGAATCTGCCGGGAGTCGAATAACATCATATGGAGTTAGACAAAAGTAAGCTTATTCAGCCTGACCTTCACCATACTTGATATCAGCGAGCTGCTGATAGAAGTTGAAGCGGGCCTGTGTTTCCTTGTTGGCACGCTGCATCAGCTGCTCGGCCATCTCCGGGTTGATCTTCTTGAGGACCCGGTAACGGTTCTGCTGCTGAGCATATTCGGAGAAGTCGATGGTCGGTGCCTTGCTGTCGAGCTGCAGCGGATTCTGCCCGCTGGCGGCACGCCGCGGGTCGTAGCGGTACAGCTGCCAGTGACCTGAGGCGACCGCTTCCTTACAGGTATCAACCGCACTGCCCATGGCGATCCCGTGAGCGATACAGTGGCTGTAGGCGATAACCAGCGATGGACCGTCGTAGGCATCGGCCTCAAGGAACGCCTTGACGACCTGAGCCGGGTTGGCCAGAGAGACCTTGGCAACATAGATATTGCCGTAGGACATGGCAATCATGCCGAGATCCTTCTTCGGCATGATCTTGCCGCCAGCAGCGAACTGGTGGACCGCACCAAGTGGGGTGGCCTTGGAGGCCTGACCACCGGTGTTGGAGTAAACCTCGGTATCCATGACCAGGACGTTGACGTTCTCACCGGAGGCGAGAACATGATCGAGACCGCCGTAACCGATGTCGTAGGCCCAGCCGTCACCACCGTGGATCCAAACCGACTTGGCGACCAGATAGTCGATGTTGACCAGAAGCGGCTTGGCCGTTTCATGCGGACATTTTTCCAGAATAGCGTGCAGCTTCTTGACCCGGGCACGCTGTTCTTCGATCGCTTCCTGAGTATCCTGAGCAGCGTCGAGGATTTCTTGTTTGAAGTCTGCGGTGCCGAGACAAACCGCACAGCCACACTCCTTGTTTTTCTCCAGCAGTTCGCGGGCGTACTCGGCGGTCTTATCGACGGCCAGACGCATACCGAAACCGAACTCGGCATTGTCCTCGAACAGTGAGTTACACCAAGCCGGACCGAGACCGTCTTTACGGGTGGTCCAAGGTGTAGTCGGCAGGTTACCGCCGTAAATCGAGGAACAACCGGTGGCATTGGCAACCAGCATGCGGTCACCGAACAGCTGGGAACAAAGCTTGACAAACGGTGTCTCGCCACAGCCGGCACAGGCACCCGAGAATTCAAACATCGGCGGCAGCAGCTGGCTGCCTTTCAGGGTAGCGCGATTGACCAGGGCCGAATCGGTATCAGGCAGATCGAGGAAGAACTTGAAGTTGGCAGCTTCAGGCTCGCGCAGCGGAGCCTGGAAGGTCATGTTTATCGCCTTCTTCGATTCGTCATCCTTGCTCTTGGCCGGACAGTTGTGAACACAGGCGCCACAGCCGGTACAGTCCTCAGGAGCGACCTGCAGGGTGAATTTCTTCCCTTCCATGTCCTTGCCTTTCGGAGCGCAGGACTTGAAGGTTTCCGGCGCACCGGCAAGCTCACCCTCGTCATAGATCTTCATACGGATCGCCGCATGCGGACAGACGAAGGAACAGATCCCACACTGAATACACAGGTCGGTCTCCCAGACCGGGATATTGACGGCGATGTTTCGCTTCTCAATGCAAGCGGTTCCGGTCGGGAAGGTTCCATCAACCGGCATGGCCGACATCGGCAGTTCCTGACCGACACCGTCGATGATCGGACCGAGCAGGCTCTGGACGGTCTCGGAGTAGGCGGACCACTTGCCGGTCTTCATCTCGATGGCACTGTCGGCATTAGCAGGAACATCAACCTTCTCGATGCTTTCCAGGGCGGCGTCAACGGCCTGCTTGTTCATGTTGACGACCTTGTCGCCGGCCTTGCCGTAAGACTTGACGATCGCGTTCTTGATCTGGGTGATCGCCTGCTCCTGCGGAATGATCTCGGAGATCTTGAAGAAAGCGGTCTGCATGATAACGTTGATCCGCGGACCAAGACCGATCTTCTCACCGAGTCGGATGCCGTCGATAACGAAGAGGTTGAGCTGCTTGTCGATGATCTCCTGCTGAACAGCCTTGGGCAAATGCGCCCAAACCTCGTCCTTGCCGTACGGGGCATTGAGCAGGAAGGTTGCACCAACCTTGGCGTTCTTGAGCAGGTCATACTTCTCAAGGAAGGAGAAGTTATGACAGGCGATGAAGTCGGCCTGCTGAATCAGGTAGGTGCTCTTGATCTCTTTCTGACCGAAACGCAGGTGCGAAGTGGTCATGCTGCCTGCTTTCTTCGAGTCATAGACGAAGTAGGCCTGAATGTTCTTGTCGGTGCAATCACCGATAATCTTGATCGAGTTCTTGTTGGCGCCAACGGTCCCGTCGGAACCGAGTCCGTAGAACATTGCGGCATATCCGTCGTATGGAACCATGAAGTTGGCGTCGAAGTCGAGGCTTTGACCGAGAACATCATCCTTGAAGCCGACGATGAAGTGGTTCATCGGCTTGTCCTTGAGCATGTTGTCGAGAACAGCCTTGCACATCCCGGCATTGAATTCGAAAGAACCGAGACCGTAACGGCCACCAACGATGTTCGGGTAACCTTCAAAACTGGTCAGCCCGTCAACCATTCCCTCACCGATGGCGGTACGGATTGCCTGGTAGAGCGGCTCACCGATAGAACCCGGCTCCTTGGTCCGGTCAAGAACGGCAATCTTCTTGACGCTTGATGGCAGAACCTTGCAAAACTGCTCGATCGGAAACGGCAGGAACAGGCGGATCTTGATCAGGCCGACCTTCTCGCCCTGAGCAACCAGGTAATTGATGGTCTCTTCCATAGCTTCACAGCCGGAACCCATCATGACAACGACACGTTCTGCATTCGGAGCGCCGACGTAGTCGACCAGGTTATACTGGCGACCAAGGCGACCGGCGAATTTATCCAACTGCGCCTGGAGCAGGGCTGGGATCTTTACATAGTATTCGTTGGCGCGCTCACGGCCCAAGAAGTAGACATCAGGGTTCTGGGCGGTACCGCGCAGTTTCGGACGATCTGGAGAGAGAGCCCGCTCACGGTGAGCGGTGACCAGCTCGTCATCGATCATGAAACGCATATCGTCTTCGGTCAGCTGCTCGACCTTCTGGATCTCGTGCGAGGTGCGGAAACCATCGAAGAAGTGGAGGAACGGAACACGTGACTCAAGACTTGCCGCCTGGGAGATCAGGGCGAAGTCCATAACCTCCTGCGGGTTGTTGGCGCAGAGCATGGCCCAACCGGTCTGGCGGACCGACATGACGTCGGAATGGTCACCAAAGATCGACAGACCCTGCGCGGCAAGAGCGCGAGCCGAGACATGAAAGACGGTCGGGGTCAGTTCACCGGCGATCTTGTACATGTTCGGGATCATCAGCAAGAGGCCCTGTGACGCGGTGAAGGTCGTCGTCAGAGCACCGGCCTGCAGTGCCCCGTGAACAGCACCTGCAGCACCACCCTCGGATTGCATCTCGACAACCTTAGGAATGGTCCCCCAGATATTTTTCTGTCCACCGGCACTCTTGGCGTCAGAGATCTCGCCCATAACCGAGGACGGAGTAATCGGATAAATAGCAATGACTTCATTGGTCGCATGTGCAACATGCGCCGCAGCAGCATTACCATCGATATTGACCATCTTTCGAGACATTGAATCCTCCTTCAATATGTTTCATTATTGCCTTGTTTCGAAGCTCTTGAGACCTCGCAACCTTAACACCAGCCTAGATTTAGCGATACTAATTTTATTCACACAGTGTTTTACTAGAGTTTATTTTTTTTCATCGCTACTTCAATATCATAGCGCATTTTCTTCAATAGTCACGGCGCCCGTCAACCGCGTGCTGAACGGTTCCGGCATCAATATACTCAAGGTCGCTCCCGGAAGGAATTCCATGTGCCAGGCGCGTAACCCGGACCCCCTTCTCGCGACACAGATCAGCGAGATAATGAGCCGTTGCTTCCCCTTCCACCGTAAAGTTGGTTGCCAGAATAACCTCTTCGATCCCATCACGTTCCAGGCGCGCCATCAGCGGTTCGATTTTCAGATCATCCGGTCCGACACCATCCAGAGGAGAGAGCACTCCGTGCAGGACATGGTAGAAACCGTTGTAGGAACGACTTCTCTCGATCGCCATCAGATCCTGAGGCTCTTCGACCACACAGATCCGTTTTTCGTCGCGCCCCTGAGCAGAACAGATCTGACAGAACTCGCCTTCCGCAATATGAAAACAGCGGCGACAGAAGGAGACGTTCTTTTTCATCTCCAATAACGCTGTTGCCAAATCGGCAACATCCTGTTCTGAACTGCGCAACAGGTAAAAGGCCAAGCGGGTTGCCGTCTTGCCCCCGATCCCCGGAAGCTTGGATAATTCGGCCTGCAGCCTAGCAAAAGACGGAAGTGAAGCTAACATTTCAATCCTCCTCAAGTGACACCGGAGACATCCAGGTCCGGTATTTTTCAGAAGCGTTAGTAGTCCGTTTTTTTGCTGCAACGTTCAATTTCAAAACAGTAGTTTATAAATTGAGTTGCAACAAAACCAGACCCACGTTTTTTTGTCAACAGAATTTCTCGAGAAACCCCTTTTTTAACCAAAAATAAATATCCCCGCAGGCAAAAGCCTGCGGGGATACTAAAAAGTAAAGTAGCATTTTACAGATATCGTTTTCAGAACAATCCCGGAATATTCATGCCACCGGTAACCTTACCCATCTCTTCCTGGACCATCTTCTGACTCTTCTGCAGAGCCTCGTTGACGGCAGCCAGAACCAGATCCTGCAGCATGTCGACATCTTCAGGGTCAACAACCTCTTTCTCGATCTTCAGCTCAAGCAGTTCCTGCTTGCCATTCACACGGGCAACAACCATCCCGCCACCCGCAGCGGCCTCAACCTCTTTGGTTTCAAGCTCCTGCTGGATTCTGGCGATACGCGCCTGCATCTGCTGAGCCTGCTTCATGATATTTCCAAGTCCTTTACTCATCACCCATCTCCTTGATTATCCGATGTTTTAGCAGCTAAACCGCTTTTCAAAGGTTTAATACGATCAATTGCCCCACCAAAGATCTCCAGCGCCGAACGAATCATTGGATGATCTGTCGCACCGTCACGAATTTTGTTCTGGCGATCAGTCTCTCTGCGGAGTTTCGTTTCGTGCAACGAAAGGGGCGCCCCCTCCCCTCCGTCGACCTTCTCAACCTCGACACGCACTTCACAACCGTAGTATTCCTGCGCAAAAGCCTCAAGCGCCTGACGCATTTCAGCATCAGCCAGATTATAGAAGCGATCGGGCACGCCTATCCGCAAGCGCGGCAAATCCGTTTTCAAAGGGCTGGACTGTTCAAGCAGCGACGACATCAACGGCTTGCGGCGAGACTTGACAAAATCGACCAGCCCTGCCCAGCTTTTCTCACCACGTTCCGGCGCCGGCAGAGCCTCAGGCTTTTTTCCGGAAAACTCCTCAGGCGGAGGAGGATCGGCTGGCGGCGGAGTCCTTTCGGCAACTTTCGGCACCGCAGCAACGGCGAAACCACCGGTCAAAAGCTGCTTTTCCACCGACTCCAGCCGCTTGATCAGAGTCGCCACACTGGTTCCCGGCGGCAGCGTGGCCAGACGGACCAAAACCATCTCCAAGGTCAGGCGCGGATAATTCGACAGGGCCAGATCCGCTTCGGCCTTGATCAGAATAGCCAGTATACGCTGTAGATCCTCGATTTCGGCTCCTGCAGCAAGAGGCGCCAGCTCCTGCAGTTCTGCCTCACTCATATCAACAAGGTCGGCGGGCTGATCGACCAGCTTGATGATCACCAGGGCACGAATCAATGCAACCAGCTGCTGACAGAACTGACGAAACGAATGACCATGATCATCGACCTTCTGGATCAAGGCTAGGGCCTGCCGAGCATCACGCTCGATAATCGCCTCAACGGCGTCGACCAACAACCTGCGGTTAACCAGGCCAAGCAGAGCCTGAATTTCGGGATCACCAACCCGATTGCCACAGAAAGCGATCACCTGATCAAGGGTTGAAAGAGCATCACGCATACTGCCGCCACCATTACGGGCGACCATCCCGAGACCGAGATCGGAAATCTCGACCCCCTCCTGATCAACGATATAACGCAGTCTTTCCTGCACACGTTCGATGGCGATCTTTTTGAAATCGAAACGTTGGCAACGCGACAGAATGGTGATCGGAATCTTGTGCGGCTCGGTTGTGGCAAAGATAAACTTGGCGTGAGGCGGTGGCTCCTCAAGGGTCTTCAGCAGCGCATTGAAGGCGTTGATCGACAGCATGTGAACTTCATCAATGATGAAGATCTTGTAGTTCGACTGCGAAGGCAGATAACGGATATTCTCACGCAGTTCGCGGATATCATCCACACCGGTGTTGGACGCACCATCGATCTCCAGAACATCGATTCCCTGACTGTTGGTGATATCGATACAAGACGGACAAACGCCACAGGGATCGACCGTCGGCCCCTGCTGGCAGTTCAGCGCTTTGGCAAATATCCGCGCAGCGGAGGTCTTGCCGACACCTCGTGCGCCGGTAAAGAGAAAAGCATGATGAACACGATCAGAAGTGATCGAATTCTTGAGAGTCTGACTGACATGTTCCTGGCCGACCAGATCATCAAAATGCTGAGGACGCCATTTACGTGCCAGAACCAGATAGGACATGAAACCCTCCGCAGCAATCTGCATCGATCATGGGGATAAGGTCGTAAAAAACAAATTGCCGGTACAAGTGACAGCCAGGCACCCCCGCGGCACACAAGCAGTACCGTTACCGCTGCTCCCTTCCGGGCCTGACGGGGTTCACGGCCGCTCATTGCGCGGGACCCGGCTGTCACTTCTACCGGCAACACGGACCGGGATCTTCTTAATTTATCACAGACAGTATTTGATGTTATACCGTATAAACTAAATGGGCGAATCAAAAACAGTCAGATGCAAGGCCTTGAGCGAAAAACAAGCCAAGGCGCACTGATTGGTGCGTCGTAATTGTTTTTCGCGAGATAACGCAGCAGCTGGCGTTTTTCATTCGCCTTAGTAGTATGGCGGAGAGGGGGGGATTCGAACCCCCGGTAGCTTTCACTACACCCGCTTTCCAGGCGAGCACCATCGGCCTCTCGGTCACCTCTCCGCAGGCTGCAGACATTACCCCAATCGCCCCGGGCTGTAAAGACTTTTTTCTGGCCATAATGGCCAGAAAAAACAAACACAGAGAATGTCAGCCTTTCATGAGTCTGCAGTCGGCACCAGATCAGAAGCATCGACATCCAGATGGCTCGAGGCATAGCGGCCGTTGATCCGGTAAACAAAGGCAAGGATTTCAGCAATGGCCTGGAACAGCTCCTCAGGGATATCATCATTCAACGGAATCCGGGCCAACACCTCCATCAGATCCGGGTCCTCAACTATGTCGATTCCTGCTTCCTGGGCCGCTGCAATAATCTGCTCGGCCAGATCTCCACGGCCAGCAGCAACAACCTTGGGAACGGAAGTACTGCTCTTGTCGTAACGCAGGGCGACAGCCTGCGGCTGGACTTTTTTCTTATCGAGCATCAGATCCTCTCATCAAGCAGATTACGCGACCCGGGGTTGAGTCGTTCGCTGAGCTGCCGGGCAGGCAGACGGGCATCCATGGCAAAGCTGACCCCCTGCAGAGGAACCGCCTGCAGCCCTTCACGCAGTTCTGTTTCGGCGCCCTGCACATAGCCCATTTTTTCCCGATTCTCACAGGCCAGCCGCAACTGCAGCCCCCCCTGCCCATAGAGCATATCGATCCGCATATTGCCAAGAGCAGAAAGCCGCAGCGAAATCGACAGCATCAGCGCAGGTGCCCCCTCGTCCGCGTCCGCTGCACCACGTTCGGCAAGCAGATAACCCTCTTCCAGCTCGGCAAAAGGCAGGGGCAGAAACATCACATTTTCTTCAGCCAGACGGGACTTACACAACTGAAACAGCTCGATGCGCTTGAGCGGCTCATCGCTATCACCTGCCTCCTTACTGCCACCTTTAAGCAAAGCCGCCTTGAGAGTCACCAGAGCATCCTTCAGTTTGTGCTCCAGCAACTGTCTTTCCAAATGAAATCCGAACAGCTGGGAAAGAACGCCCAGATGTTTTCCATCGGGAGGGACGGTAGTCTGGTGAGCCAACTGAACCAGATGTGTCAGGCCGGCGACAAGCTCCAGCTCCTTCAGCGGCAGCCCCTTCTGCTCCCCGAGCTGAGTAAAGCGCTCCAGCAGCCCCTCTAGGCGCCCGAGCAGCTCGGGCGACAGCCCCTGCTTTTGCTCAAGCAGAGGTTCCAGCTTCAGCACCAGGTCGCGGACCTGCTGATCGAGCTGGGACAGAACCTGTCCAGGCCCGGCAATCAGAGTATCCGCCGGAGTTCCGGCCGGTGGAGCAGCCGATAAGGCCGGGCTTGCTTCCCGGCCGGAGGTCATGACTGCTTGCTGATCGCCGGAGCGGCGATCGATCGGCTGTTGAGATCTGGGATCCAGAGCCTGAATCAGGAGGTCTATATCCTGAGACAACATTGGCGACACGGCAGGATGGCCCTGAATTCTGGTCAGCAGCGTTGTCATTTGCGGCAACAATGCGGCAGCAGGCCTTGGCAACTCAAGAACCTGTTCCATAAGCCTACGGGTCTCCGCATACCACGGCCGCGGCACAGAAATCGAGGCATCCCGGGGCAGGCGGGCCAACTGAGCTTCAAGGTTGTCGATAAGTCCTCCGAAAGCGACAAAGCTCTCCGGCAGCTGAGTGCCCGGTGGCCTGGAAGAAAAACCGACAACTTGCGTGGCTTGGGCAAATTGTGGTGGCTGTACAGAAAAGACATTGATCGGCTGGGTGCGCGGCAACAGTCCGGATAGATTGTCACTGAGCTGAGAGATCCCCTGACTGAGATCGCCAGGCATTGTCCCGGCGAAGCTGAGCAGCTGAACGAGCTGCTGACGAAGCTGGGGCAGATTTTCCAGGCGGGGGCTTTGATCAACCACCCCCTGCCAGTCATAAGCCCTGGTCAAAAGTGGCAACAATTGAACGAGGCGCTCATCAAGCCCACGCGGCAGGACCTTGAATTCGATATGCGGGTCTGTCTGCAGAACCTGCAGCAACAGGTTCTGGCCAACCTTCAACTCGGCATCGGTGTCCAGCTTAAAATACTGCTGATTGAATTCAAGCAGCTTATCAAGGCCACCGTCAACGACAGTCGCCTGCACAACCTGATCGACACGCAACCCCAACTGGCGATCTTCCGGGCGGTGCCCGGCATCAGTCAGATGAGAGACAAACAGGTTGACCGGTATATTTGGATTCACAATTGTCATAGGCCCATATCGTCTGTTTCCTCATATTAGTTTATCCATCCTGTTAAAGAAACTGACAAAACCCCCGTCCACCGGAAAAAATATCCCAGAAGCGCTAAAGAAGCCAAGGTCGGAAGCCGATAGGTTGGTATCAGCGGTCTGCCAATAACGACCTGTGAGCTTCTGAAGGATGCCATATGACAAACTCTACAGCACTGGTATTTGCCACCGATAAATCACAAAAGAGCCATCTGGTCGATCGCCTCAGGGCAACCGGCCTGTTCCGGCAGATCAAACCGATGGCCTCAGTACCTGCTATTTTTCAATACTTGCAAACCAGACGCGCCGACATCATCTGCTGGGTCATGGAAAAAACCGACTGTCAGTATGAGTGGATCAACCGGCTTCAGTCCCAGGACGAATGGCACGACCTGCCGTTGATCGCCTTTGCCGAAGACCAGAAAAGCCTGCTCGACAGCTTTGAACTAGGCGCCAGTGACGCACTTTCACTAACCATCGACAATCAGGAGCTGATTGCCCGCATGAACTGCCACCTGCAACGCTGGAACCGCCTGCTTGAACTACGTAAAACCCAGGAAAAACTCCAGAAAATGGCCCTGACCGATCCACTCACCGGTCTCGGCAACCGGGCGACTTTCGATCTCAACATCAAACAGGTTGCAGCCTGCACCCAGCGCAACAATTCAAACATCTCGCTGCTGATGATCGATCTGGACCATTTCAAGAAAGTCAACGATACCTACGGCCACCAGACCGGTGACATCGTCCTGCAAAGGACAGCACGGATCATCGCAGAGGCGGCCAGGGAATCCGATATCTGCTGCCGCTACGGCGGAGAAGAATTTGCTGTTATCCTGCCCGATACCAGCGCCAAAAATGCCGAGGTTCTGGCCCAACGCATTCACCGCAGCCTGCAAGAACTGCCACATCAGCAACTCGGTCTCAGCGAACCGATCACCGTCAGCATCGGCATCAGCGGCAGCGACCTGTTAGGCAGCCACACACCCACAAAGCTGCTCCACAATGCCGATCAGGCCCTCTATCAGGCCAAAAGAAATGGTCGGAACCGGACCGAAAAACTGCGCGGGTCCGACATCTTCAGTGCCCGCAAAAACCGGGTAGCCTATCCGGGACTGGCGACTCCTCAGTTTGCTTACGGACCGTAAAACGACCTAGCCGCAAAAACATAAAAGCCTGTTGTTTTGGAGAAAACAACAGGCTTTTTTATTCACGGCTGAGTAGTCGTCGACAGGCTTCAGAGCATATGGCCCATGACCTTGACCTTGAGGCGCAACTGTTTGCGCTGCTCGGCGAGACAGTAGGCGATAATAGCATCCTGCCCTTCTTCTTCGATATCAACATATTTCAGGGCCATCTGCTTTTCGCCGCCAAGATCGTGAGTACCGACAACTTCCGCAACACATTCCACGACAGCCGGCAGAGGAGAATCGATAACCACCTCAAGCCCGACCCGGGTTCCGGGAGCGAAGGTTTCAGGAACAGGGAAACGCATCCCCCCACCACTGATATTGACCGGAGTCTGAACGGAACGTGCCTGGGGACTCTCAGAATCCGCCAGCCAGTAACTGACCGAGAGGTCGGCATCAACCCTGAAATATTCCCGTTTCTGGACAAAGGCGTAGGTATCGACCATCTCAAGCAGCAGCTTGGTATCATCCAGACTTGAGTCGATGCTAGCCTTGAGGGTCTTGTCAACCCCGACGACATCGTAGGTCACACGACAGAATTCGCCCATATCCAGTTGGTCGAGATTGAGCTGATCAGGCAGGAAGGTCACTTCGAACTTGGGTGACTCCGTCAACCTGGCGACACCATCAAGGCTGAGCAGCTTGCCATCGAGTAGAGGCAACTGCACCCTGACAACGCGATAATCTTTTAAATAATCAAGAATGGACATAAGTGAATTCGCCAATTTTCAATTCAAATGAAAAACATATGAAAACAGTGAATCCGCTCACGCATCAGGCAAGGACTAGCCGATCCCCCGCACGGCCTTGCTTTTGCTTTTCGAAAGGGGCTGGTGGTAGCCAGCAACCGCCGTGCGCCCACCTTTGATTTGCGACAATTCATGAGCGGTAACCGCCATCATGCCACGGATTCTCGGCAATATCAATTGATTCAGTTTAACAATTTTATCCAGCAGCTGGGTCCGTTCAACAAACAGCGGGTGATTTTTTAGTTCTTCGGAATGCTGCGAAAAAACCTCGAAGAACTCCTGATCATGAGCACTCGCCTCATCCTGAAGCTGGCGTAATTTCGCAGTGTAGTCACGAAGCAGCTCTGGTTCGGCTTTCTTCAGCAGAGATTCCAGCTTTTCGGCATGCTCTACAATTTGTCGATACTGTTCGACAGATTTTCTCAGGCAGTCTTCCATGACATCACCAAAAATTTCAGAAGGAGGCTACGATACGCTTCTCATTTGCTACTTCCTGGGGGAAAGGAACTTGCCCCTGACGGTTTGTTTCAGCCGCGCCAGCAAAACCCTCACGCAGATCGAGAAGAACATTCTCAATCGGAGCAAGGCGCGCCGCATCGTTCCCAGCATTAACAGCAGACAGTTCCCTGATGACGAAATCGTAGAGACTGCTCAGATTCGCAGCTATCTCACCCCCAACTTCGTGATCCAAAGTATTTGAGAATTCAGTAACTATTGCCATTGCCCTGCTGATCGCTTTTGCCTTGTCGGCCTGACGCCCCTCTTCAATCGCGAAACGGGCCTGACGGACAAAGCGAATCGCGCCGTCAAACAGCATAATCAGAATCTGTTCAGGGGACGCGGTCAAAACTTGATTATTTTTATAATGATTAGAATATGCATTCATTCTGAGCTTCTCCTACAAATATATGGGCGAACTTTTCATGTCTGCGGATCAGGATCCGCTCAGACTCAAGGCTGAAAGCTGCTGCAGCATATAACTCCCCTGCGAATTCAACCCACTCACCAGCTCTTCCATGGCTGAGAACTGAGCTCGCAAGCTCTGCTCTTTTTTATCCATCCGGACTTCCATCAGATCGATGCGCAGATCCAGCCTGCGGATGTTACTGTCCGTCGATTTTTTTCTTGTCGCATAGAGACCATCAACCGAGTCGGTCATCTCATCAAGAAACGCCGAGAACGTCGAGCTGATTCCATCTTCACTGCCATTACCGGCAAACAAGGTGACCACATCAGAGAAGTTATCGGCCAGAGCCTCTGTCAGCTTTGAGCTATCCACGGAAATCTTACCGTCACGCTGAGTCTCAAAACCTAGCTGAGACAGGCTCGTCAATGCTCCACTACCAACTCGCTCAGTCAGCATGCTTTGCATCTGACGCTTCACGGAGCGGAAAGCAGGGTCGTTACTCCAGCTGGCATCACTCTGATCCGCAATAAAGGTGATCACCGAATTATAGGCCTTGACGAAATCATTTATCTTAGTAGAGGTCTCTTCCGTATTGGCCGACACATTAATTGTTGTCGTAACCGTTTCGTCGGCCTTCATCAATTCGAAGCTCATACCGGGAACGGCACTGTCAACAGAATTGCTGTCGCTGTAGATATCGATTCCGTCCAGACGAATATGCGCCTGCTGAGCAGGCTGGACATTGCTCATCGTAGGACCTGCTACAGTCCCCCCGGTCAAACCGGATGAATCAAGAGTAAAGCTATCGGCAACAGTTTCGCCGGTCAAAACCAGGCGATAAGGAGTCCCGGTTCCGTCGTTGATAATCGCGGCGCCAACCCCCAGATCTGCCTCGTTGATGGCATTGGCAATCCCTTCCAGCGAGTTATCGCCTTCCTCGATCGTCAACTGGTGGGCAGTCCCGCCAACGGTCAGACTGATCGTTCCCGTCCCGAGAGTATCCTCTGACTTGCTTGCAAAGCCCTGGCTGACGTCCTTCTGCTGCTGAGCCAGGTCGACAACACTCAACTGATAGGAACCAGCTTGAGCCCGGCCATCTGTCGTTACCGATAAATACTCTTCCGAATTACTGTTGACAGAAAAAGAACTGAGCTCGACCTCGGTATCGATCGCCTCGGCTTTCTGGGCAAGATCGTTCAACTTGGTTTCCAGGCCGGAAAAAGCCTTCAGGCGATTCTGGTAATAGGTCTTATCGTTTTCCAGACGGTCGATCGGTGCACGCTCAAGCGCCATCAATTCAGTAATAATAGAGTCTGTATCTATTCCGCTCGCAAGACCGCTAAAGGTAATCGCCATAATCCTTCTCCACCTGTCACCAATTCATCAACTCGTTGTATCTACTATGTTACCGCGCAAATCATTCAGTCGTTTGGTCAGGTCGAGGAGTTCTTCCGGTGGAATCTGCCTGATAACCTCATCGGTTTCCCGATCGACAACCTTAACGATCAGTTCTCCGGCTTCGTTATCGTTTTCAAAACGCACGCTATACAGACCGTCCTCGGTCAAGGACTTGATCTGGGAAAGCAGTTCCTCGGACTGGACCTGATCCTTCTCCTGCAAATCGGCCTGTGAGGCACTCTCTTTTTCTTTCCTGCTCTCTTCGATCTTGTCTGCCGATCGATTTGTCTGAAGCTGCGTAATATTCGTCAGGTTCAATGCTTCAAGATTCATTATCTCGTCCTCCCCCTGTGTTCAGTCACAAGGAAAAATGGGGGCTGGCTACCCAGCCCCCAATGCTATCCCCTATTAACCGAGCAGCGACAGAGCAAGCTGTGGCGACTGGTTGGCCTGGGCCAAGATGGAAACGCCGGCCTGCTGCAGGATGTTGTACTTCGTCATGCTAGAAGTTTCCTGAGCGATGTCGGCATCCTGAATCCGCGAACGGGCTGCGGTGACGTTTTCAGAGATGTTGGAGAGGTTGGCGATAGTCGACTCGAAACGGTTCTGAACCGCACCAAGCTCGCCACGTGAAGAATCAACGGTACCGATAGCGGTATCAATTGCGGTCAGGATAGCCTCGACATCATTTCCGGCACCTTCGAGGTCAATAGTAGTTCCGTCAACCCCAAGAGTCCCTGATGACATATCCAGACTGCTTACATCGATACTGATCTGATTGTTAGCACCACCCTCGGAACCGACCTGGAAGCTCAGAGTCGAGCCGGTACCGTCGAGCAACGAGGTGCCGTTAAATTCTGTTGTTGCAGAAATACGGTCGATCTCAGAGATCAGATCATCAACTTCAGCTTGCAGAGAGGTACGGTCAGCAGAGCTGTTACTGTCATTGGCCGACTGAACAGCCAGCTCACGCATACGCTGCAGGATGTTGGTAACCTCGCCCATGGCACCTTCAGCGGTCTGAGCTACGGAGATACCATCGTTGGCATTACGGACAGCCTGGTTGATACCGCGGATCTGAGAGGTCATGCGGTCAGAAATTGCCAGACCGGCAGCATCGTCCTTCGCGCTGTTGATACGCAGACCAGAAGAGAGGCGCTGCATTGAAGTGTTCAGAGAACTTTGAGATTTACCCAGGTTACGCTGAGCATTAAGGGAAGCAACGTTAGTGTTAATTGTCAAAGCCATGATTTTCCTCCATGAATGTTTTTGTTTTCGGGCTTCCGTGCCCTACAAATTTATCCGTTTGTTTGTGGACTCGAGGGAAGTAAAAGCAACGTCTCTCACCTCCTTTTTTACATGATTCCTCGTTTCCTGTTCTGCTTATCGGCTGTCCCCTCCTGTGACTTTAGAAAAAATTTATAAAAAAAGTATCAATTATTTTTTTTACACGAGCAGGTCGAAAATCGGCAAAAAAATACTGGTACGGTCTCTGCAGAAGCAGTCAATGGACAGGAAACAGTGTCAGATTTAAGAGCCAAAACAGCAACAGACGGGATCAAAGAGTCAAAAAAATGCAATTTTGTCATTTTTTTGACTCTTTCCATGGTTTATATTTATCTTTGTATCTTTCATTTATTTTAAAAAGGATATTGGATGACCTCGGTCGAAACGACATGGACAAACTCACTAGTGAAAAATCACTTCGGGGATCAGTATCTCTATGAAGTCAACCGCAATACATTCGACCAGTTTGGCGCTCAAAACGTTTTCCAGCAGCAGTTTCAAACCGCCTTTGCAGAGGCGGACAAACTACATGTCATTATCGGTACCGACTCAGGCCTGCTCCCCGACTTTGTTCAGCGTTACGGAAACCCCTCAAACAGATATTTGTTTGTCGAACTCGAACAAATCGACAATGCTCTGAAGAAAGAAAATGTCAGTCAACCAAGTGCAGCCAACATCACCATAACCGACAAAAAGCAATTCTGGACCGAAGCCCAGAAACACCTGATTGACAGTTATATCTACCAAGAGTCTTTGTTCTTCTGGGAATCACTTGGCGCCCGCAATGATTTTATCGGTCAATATCATGAAATCGCCGCGACCATCCAAAGAGAGATTAAAAGTCGAGCATACGAGCTATCAACGTCCCTGGGATCACGTTCATTTTTGGAATGCCAGATCGACAATATGGCCGACAACAGATATCCGGCTAAAATTGTTGAGAATCTCTTCCCTGGCAAAACAGCGGTTATTCTTGGCGGCGGCCCGTCTCTTGATGAATTCATTCCGTGGGTCAAGGAGAATCGCGATGACCTCATCATCTTTGCTGTCTCCAGGATCTGTCGTCGACTTATTGAGGTAGACCTGAAACCACACTTCGTTGTCAGCGTGGACTCATCTGATTACAGTTTTGACATCAGCCGTGAAATGCTGCAATTAGCAGACAAGACGGTTTTTTTTCATTCGTTTCATGTTGCTCCTCGATTATTGGCGTTATGGGGCGGAAGAAGCCTCTACCTGGGACAGAGAACTCCCTGGACCAGCTCTCTGAACAAAGAGAATCTTCCGATTTGGGGACCTACGGTCACCAACACCGCGCTTGGCATTGCGGTCGCGATGGGAGTCCGGCAGGCCATTCTGATTGGTGTCGATATGTGCTATAGCCCAGCTGGGTATACTCACGCGGCGGGCAATGCCGAACATATTGCGGGACCAAAACTCGATGCCCAGATCACCGTCAAAACCAACTCCGGCCGTACGGCAGAAACCGGTCCGGAATATTTCAGCGCCATCCATCAGCTTTCGGCACAGGCAAAAATTGCCAAAAAACAGGACTGTGCTGTTATCTCCCCGGCTCCCAATGCAGCACAAATCGAGCATGTGACATTCAAGCCGATCAGAGAGCTCACCCCGGGACCGCAATCCGTGGCACCGACTGACATTATGTTTGCCGCCCTTCCAGCAGATAGTCCGGCCAATCGACAGGCAGATGGACAACAGCTTCTCAACGAATTGAACAGGGTCCAGCAAGGACTGGAGCAAACTGCTGTCGCAATCGAAAACGCCCTGGCATCATACCATTCCCGCATCACGGAAAAAGAAGCGCTCCCGGCTCTGTTACGCCACCTTGAAAGAGATCTCTCCACAGCCGTCCCCGACCTCGAGACGATGTTTGCTCGGTACGGAGCAGCAGACCTCCCTGAACTGCCAGTAGATAGCCCACTGCTTCTTGATGAGCTGTGCAAAATTCGGCAGAGCTTGGGGCAGACCGCTGCCACTATCGAGAGCGACCTGAAAAGGGGCCCTTCTGGAACTGTCGCAAAGGCTGAATTACAAAACCTCGAAAACGACATTTCCGCGACCTTTCCAGACCTTCTGGCCATGCTTAAACAGTACGGGGCAAGAGACTTTCTGAAAATTCAGGATCAAAGTCCCGATAAAATTCAATTCAGGGACGCACAGCCTGAAGAATATTTCCGGGCCCTGCAGAAAAGCCTCGGAGATATTTTGCAGCGTATTCTTGCCGCCACCCAAAGAACCATCTGCCGAATTCAGGAAGAGCAC
This sequence comes from Geopsychrobacteraceae bacterium, assembly GCA_963677215.1. Classification (GTDB taxonomy): domain Bacteria; phylum Desulfobacterota; class Desulfuromonadia; order Desulfuromonadales; family Geopsychrobacteraceae. The sequence continues at coordinate 1,787,752 of OY781919.1, read as the reverse complement.
TCCTCCCCTGACTTCGACCTGATATCTCAACAGTGGCACTATGACAAACAACTGGGCAGAATACGTGTCTGGCTAGCGAGACATCCTGAAATTTTAGATATTGCCCCGGAGACCTTTCAGGATGTGTTTTCAGAACGGAAACAACAGATTGACACATGGATTAATGAACGGCTTCTTGCATCTCCCCGCCAATCTGAGAGGTTGGTAAGATTTCACTTGGATGGTGTTTTTGGAAAAGCACTGAAACTATTTCTGGCAAAAGACGCCGTGCAACTACAAAAAATCTTAGCCGGTCTAACCGCATATCCGAACGATTCAACGGCTCAGGAACTCTCCGCGTTAATCCAAGGATATTTATTTGAGCTGGAACAAAAATACGACTGCGCCCTGACTGCCTATCAACAACTGATAGGGGACACCTTCAATCAAACTGTCGAAGAGGCCCTTCGAAGAGTTTCTGTCATCTGTCTATCAGAAAAAAACTTAGAGATGGCGACATTGGCTCTTGAATGTCTAAGTAACGCTTCTACTACTTATCAGCCCAAATATGCAGACCTGCTCTGCCTTGTTAACAGACGGCAAGAAGCAGCAGATGTATATACAGAGTATCTGCAAAACAACCCGAGCGATTTAATCACTCTGATAAAGCTGGGGCAAAATTATGAAAAGATGGGGGCAAAAGATGTCGCAAATCAAGTGTACCAGCTCGTTTTAGAGCAAGATCCTGAGAACCCCGTAGCCCTAAAGCACATACAGAAATAAATAAAAGGTCCTATGTTCTCTAGAAATTTCTCTGACATAACATATATAAATTTCAAAATCACAGGCCAGCCGCCGGTTTACGCATGACAAATGACCAGAATCAAACACTGAGTCCGTATCTGAACACATGTGAGCGTGTTGTAGCTTTTATTCCTGTACGCCTCTCCTCGTCCAGATTACCAGAAAAGCACTTTCGGAAGATCGGCAATCGGACAGTTCTTGAATGGTTGATAGACAATCTGAAAACGTGTGAACAGCTTGACGAGATCGTCATCGCAACAGCGGCAGAAGCCGCCAATGAGCCACTAAAGGCATTCAGCCAACAACACGATCTCCCGCTATTCTGGTATGAAGGCCACATTGATCATGTGACCACTCGTCTGCGTTTGGCGGCAGAGTTGTACCAGGCAGATATCTGTCTGCTGATCAGCGGAGATTGTCCCCTGGTACATGGACCAACCGTAGATCTCCTTATTGAAGAATTCCGCAAAGAGCCCAAGGCGGACATACTTACAATATCAACCAACAATCATATTGAAAAGCATCCAGCCTTGGAAGGCGTTCTCATATCCAGACTGCAAGCATGGCAAACAGCGGATGATTTAGCCGACCGGCCCGAGCTGAAAGAACACCAGTTCCCTCTTTTCTGGCAAAAACCGGAACTTTTCATCCGTCACAATACCCCCTTGCCGGACAATCTTTATACCCGCAAACATCGCTTTTCGGTGGACACCTGGGCCGATCTGGAATTCATGAATACGTTGTACGACCGATTGGTTGAAAATAATCAGAACTTTCAACTCCCGGAGGTTCTTCAACTCCTAAAAAAAGAACCTCAACTCTTCAAAATTAACGAACACGTCCACCAAAGAAAATTAATTGATGATAATCTTAAGGTTCTTTTTGTCGTTGATGCCGGAGGCCAATACGGCTATGGCCACGTAAGGCGATGCATTGAACTTGCCCGGCAGATGACCGAAAGAAAAGGCTGGTCAACAGTTTTCGCCGTCGATGACAACGAGGCTATACAGATCCTGAATCGAGAAGGCGAAAAAACCGTTTGGGCTGCGTTTCATCGCCCCACACGTGGAGAAAAACAAAACGATCAGCAAACATTCCAAAAGCTACTCTCAGACTCTAACCTGCTGGTTCTGGATATCTACGACCGACGCGGTGCCGATGTTAAATGGCGGAGCCAGCTTCCCGAAGAACTCAGCGTCATTGCTATAGGCAATACCCTTCCCTGGGCTGAAAAGGCCGACCTGCTCATCATGCCAGGGACTTATTACATTCCCGAAAGAATGCTGACATTGGCACAAGAAGGGAAATTACACCTGTTCCATGGTATGAACAGCTTGATTCTGCGTCGTGAAATCACCAAGCAGCATCAAGTTGTCAAGGATCTGGACCTGGTAGCCTATCTGCATAACCCACAGGCACGTCGAGACGCGGAATCATTTATTGACAAACATGAACTGAAAGGGATTGTCCTGCATTCTCACAGCGAAAAATTACCAGTTTACATGGCAAGGACAAAACTCTACCTGAGTGGCTTCGGCATCAGCAGTTACGAAGCGATAGCCCTGAAGGCCATGCCTGTTATCTGGCCCCACTCGGAAGCCAACAGGTGCGATGCACTGGATTTTTTCAATATGTTGAACCTATCTCCGGCCATGCTCCAAAATTCGTCAGGTTTAGTCACCACCATTTTGCCATTATTGAAAGAAACAGACATTAAACTGCCTGAACTACACGACAACAGTACCTGGCTGGTCGAGCAGATCTCATGCCTGCCAGGTTTGCGGTGATAGCAATGACCATTCAAACAGGGGTTCCCGCAAAAGCTTCAACGTTAAGACCCCCTATCGATACGGAAATGCCAATGATTCTTCGCTGGCGCAACCATCCGCAGGTACGCGGAGTCATGTTCTCAAACCATGAGATTTCCGAGGAAGAACATTGCGCCTGGTGGGAAAAAGTTCAGAACGACCCAACCCGCCAAGTGCTACTGTTTATGGATCATCAGCACCCGAGGGGAGTTGTCAACCTGTTCGACATTGATCTCAACAATAAAAGTTGCCACTGGGGCTTTTATCTCGACAATGAACAAATCCGCGACAATGCCGAACGGCTGAAACTTTGGCTGACTCTGGAACAGGCGGTGATCGATTACGTCTTTGACCATCTCGACATGCAAACTCTCCTGTGCGAAACCTTCGCATCGAACCGTGCGGTTCATCAACTGCACAGCAAGTTCGGCTTTCAGGAGATCAATCGGGTTATGGACAAAAATTCCCGAGAAGTCGTCGTTATGCAACTGAATAAAAGCACATCCAAAATGGAGAGAACCCTCCCCACCAAAGAAAAAACTTACCGTCCGGCTATAAAGTTTGCCTTTCTGGGAAGTGCGAACTGGGATCTCGCCGGCAAAGCCTTAGTGCAAAGCTATGAAAAGCTAAGCAGCGAAACCATCCAGGTCCTGCCGATTCCTTTTGGTCAGCACCGGCAACAGATTTTCGATGAGCAGGACAGCCTGATTGCCAGGGAACCGGACTACACGGTCTTTTGCGAACGCGTTGAAGACCTTTGCGCCCCCCCTTTCAGTAAGGACTCTGCCCGCGAACTCGAACAGAATTTGGAGGAATACTGCCAATTCATTGAACAGGCCAGGTCCCGCCTGCCCGGAATATTTTTTATTCTGGATTTTGCGCCTGTTCGCCCCATTCTCTCTACCCTGGAGGATACCAGCTATGACGGAAAATCCATTCTTGCGCTTATTGAACAGTTGAATGTCAGGCTTGAAAAATTTTGCCAAAAGATCCCCGACTGTTCTTTAATCAGACTGTCGACACTTGTCCATAGGCTTGGAACAGAAACTGCCGATCCGGGCAAGTACTGGTTTCTCGGCCGCATTCCTTTCAGCGTCCCCCTAACCAATGCTCTCTGCCAGGAGCTTGTAAAATTTCACATTGCCCTGACCGGCCGAACCGCCCGGGTACTGGTTACCGATCTGGACAACACCCTCTGGGGAGGCGTGGTCGGTGACGATGGTCTCGAAGGCATCAAGATCGGTGGTGACTTCCCCGGCAATATCTTTACTGAGTTCCAACTGCTCCTCAGGCAATTTCGTGACAGGGGATTAGCTCTCGCCATCTGCAGTAAAAATACCGAAACGGTGGTCCGTGATGCTTTTACCAAACACCCGGCTATGAAACTAAAACTTACTGATTTTGCCAGTCTGCGCATCAATTGGCGAGACAAGGCGGAAAACCTTCGTGAAATTGCAGATGAAATCGGTGTAGGTCTATCCTCACTCTGTTTCCTGGACGATAGTCCATATGAGCGTGAAGCCATTCGCCAACTGCTCCCCGAGGTTATAGTTCCGGAATTGCCGGATGATATGACCCTCTGGCCGTCATTTCTTCTATCCTGCCCCCATCTGGCCATGCTCCGCCCTACAGCGGAAGATCTGAAGCGAGTCAGAAATTATGAAATACGCTCTCTGGTTAAAGCTGAAGCGTCCTCTTTCACAAACAAGCAGGACTACTGGCGCAATCTTGACATGAAACTGTTTTTTCACCGTTACGCCAAAAACAACAGGCAGCGGGTTTTACAATTGCTCGCGAAAACCAATCAGTTCAACATGACAACCAGAAGACACAACGAGCAAGATCTGGAACGTCTTCTTGATCAAAGAGCGGAAATCATTCCCATCGGGTTGGCGGATAAGTATAGCGATGAGGAGATCATCGGACTGATTATCCTGGTTCCGGAACATACAGCCAATACGGTAGCTATTGAGACATTTCTCCTTTCGTGCCGAGTGTTGGGACGTAGCGTAGAGACCGGCATCCTTGCCTGGGTCTGTGAACACCTGTTGCAAAAGGGAGTTAACCAGTTAGACGGACTGTTTTTTTCAACAGAAAGAAACCTGCCGGCCGCAGATGTCTACTCTGCACATGGCTTTTTTCAAGAAGAATCATCCCGGTTTCGACTTAACCTGAACACTTCACCAGTCTCCAAGCCGGACTGGTTTCAATACAGCGATGAGGCATCCTGATGGACGGTTTATTTTCAACGTGTAAAGTACTCTATGTTGATCATCTGGCAGTAACGACATCCGATCTGGAAGCGACCTTGCAGGATTACCTTTCTCTGGCTGGAGCAAGGCTACTCAAAGGGCCTGGGGTCAATACAAAACAACGAGTCTCTTACGCCTTTGTTCAACTACCCGAAGGATACACCGTCGAAATCCTGGCAGCCGATGAAAAATCCCCCATTGACAAACACCTGAAGAATGGTGGTGGGCCTTATCACTTCTGCTATGCAGTTGCCGACATTACTGAATCTATTGACTTGGCAGAAAGGTATGGTGCGCGACTGGTTGCTCCGCCCACAGCAGATGTAGCATTCGATGGCAGAAAGGTGGCTTTTCTTTTCCACAATGCGCACGGTATTTTCGAACTGGTTCAAGCCTTTCCCGAAGGCAATAGCTGGCCGCATCCCCCTGCAGAAATCCAAGTTCAGCTGCTGTCTCCTCAAAATGATATTGAAAAAAAACTACAGCGGGTTTTCGCTCAGATTTTTCCGACACTCGATCCCTCGTTTTTTTCAAAAGCCACGATGGAGGAAACCGAGGACTGGGATTCCCTGGCGCATATCCAGTTGATCATGGCCCTGGAATCAGTTTTTTCCATAAACATTCCCGTAGACAATTTTGAACAGCTGACATCCTATGCCGCCATACATATATATCTGGAGGATGCAGGATGAATGACTCCACGACAGCAACTATCGATCAGCTAAACCCTGATGAGCGCCACATGGGGTTCGCTCACCAGGCCAACATCGTTACCAGGCTTGTCGCGAAAACTGCCGACTCCATTATTTTAAAAGGGAACTTATGCTGAGCTCCAACTTGGCCATCATACAAAGACGCTGGCCTGATTTGGCTGAATGGTTAGGACAATACCAGCCCGCGTCATTTCAGCAACAGAAAGAGACTCCTTTCAATACGCTGATTATCGACAACATCCACCTCGGCAGCGCGTATGATCCTGACGCTGAAGCCAGGCTTCAAGCGAATCTGATTTCTACAGAGAGTCAAACTGCCTGGGCTTACGGGATCGGCACAGGCCATTTGGCAAAGGAACTATGTGCCCGGAAGACATTAAAGAAGATCAAGATTGTCATTCTGAATCCACGGATCGCCCTGGCCAGCCTTAGCTATTTTGATCACAGCTTCTGGCTCAAAGATTCACGCGTGACCATGCTTGACGGAACAGACACTAATTTTGGCGGTCCTCTGGCAGCAATTCCCGCCGAATTACAGCTCGCCGATGAATCCTCTTCCCGCCTGCGAGATCTCGTCGCAACAGAGCTGGAAACGGCCTACATCAGCAGCAAACATGGTGCGGCCAATCCGGAAGTCATAAAACAGATCAAACGCAATGAAGTGCTGATAAAAGTTGACGGAGACGTCGCCAGCCTGTTTGACAGTCAACCTGGCCGGCGCATTGTTGTAGCTGCCGCCGGTCCATCTCTGGGCAAGCATATCGACTGGTTGCGAGAACATCGTTCAGATGTCACCCTGCTTGCCGTCAACTCAGCCCTCAGACCGCTTTCTGCAGCTGATCTGACCGCTGATATAGCGATAACCATCGATCCTGAAGACAAGATCATTTCCAGCTTTGAGGGATATTCCCTGGCCCCCTACAACAAGGTTCCCATGATCTATTTTCCGCGAGTCAGCCCCTCCGTCCTGCACTTATGGCCAGGACCGCGCCTGACTGCCTATGCAAAGCACCCCAGCTACGCTGATATTGCCCATAAATATCCACGCGGAACCCTTTTTTCCTCAGGATCGGTGCTTCATCCGGCTGTCGATCTGGCTGTGCGGATGGGGGCAGCCGAAGTACTCCTGTTTGGAGCCGATCTCGCCTTTCCCAACGAACAGTGCTACACACAGGGAGCCGGTTGGGGTGAACAGACAGTGCAGACCAAAAGCCATTGGGTTCTCAACGGCCATGGTGAAAAGGTTTCGACAACTGCCAGTTTTCGCGGCTACCTGAGAGACCTTGAAGCCTATATCGAACGACATCCTCAGGTCAGGTTCATCAATTGCTGCCGCGACGGCGCCTACATCCAAGGAACGCATTACCTGGAGGAAACACAGTGATCCAACCAAACAATATGACATTGGAAAACCATCTCGACCTGACGGTTTCGGCATTCCGCTGTGGTCAGGAAGGCACAGCTCATGAAACCCTGACGCTCCTGATCGACAGCCTAGGCAAACTTTTGACACAGCTGGAAATGGAGGCGATGCTGCAGCTGGCACCGCTCCTGGAAGAAATTCTTACAGCAGTCGCACGTAAAGATTTTTCCTGGGCTGCCGATCTTATGGAATATAAGCTTTCCCCCTTGATCAAACAGTGAGTGCTGCCGGTCAAACTCTTCAGGAGGTTGGAACAACCATGAAAAATGCCCTTATCCTCAACTTCACCGGAAACTCCTACCACTACGGTTGTTACGGCACCGCTTACGAGATTTATCATCGGCTTCTGGAGTGCGGATACTGCCCCAACTACCTGAGCGTCAAGGTCACTCACAGACTCAACTGCTATCCCAAAAACGGCGAGGAATTCATTGATCCCAAGTTTGTCAGTCGCTTCATAGAAAACAATCCTGCAACCTTTGCCAGTTTGCAGGAAGCGGATATCGTCGTTGTCAACGGGGAAGGAACCCTGCACCACCTGTCCCAGGGCTCAATCTCCTTGCTCTACATGATCTTCCTCGCCAGCCGCATCCTGAACAAGCCGACATACCTGGTGAATCACTCATGTTTCCCCGGAGGAGACTCGCAACAAAGCAACATAGATCTGCTCTATCAGACCGCTCTGTCCGGGCTCAGTGATGCCGTCATCCGTGAACCGCTCTCAGCCAGCTTTTACGAACGTGCACAATTACCATTCAGGCAGGGATTCGACAGTTTGCCACTGTTTATCGGCAGAATGGGGCTGCTCGATCTGCGCAATCAGGGAATCGAGCAGAATAGAATCGTTCTTTCCGGCGGGATCTCATTTCAAGCTGGGCAAATTCCTGTCATCTGCGAGGTTTTACAGACCTATCAGAAAAACTTCTCCTTCACCTTCCTGACCGGAGCCAAGGCGGACCCCGCCCCTGAAGACCAGGCGATCCTTGATGAAATGCAACGCAACGGCATGAAACTGGAAATCATCCAGGCTCAAGACTTCGAAAATTGGTGTCAGATTATCGCCAGTGCGAGGGCCCTGATTTCCGGACGTTTTCACTACAGCATTGCGGCACTGTCACTCGCCGTCCCCTGCATCTCATTTCCGAGCAATACCCCGAAAACTCAAGGGATTTACCAGATGTTAGATCTGCCCGGCTATTTAGCCTGGGAGGATAGCGACTTCGCCGCCTCATTGACTGCCCTGATTGAACGGGCATGTGACAATGACCTGACTCTCAACCCGGAACAGCGCCTGCAGATCATTGATTTTGGCGAAAAAAATTATCAGCAATTAGTTTAAAATGGTATAAATCAATTTAATTATTAAAAACAGAGATTGTGCAGTCTTATGCCATTTATCACTATTAATAATCGGAAAATCGGAACAGGCACCCCCTGTTATATCATTGCAGAACTCTCGGCCAACCACAGACAGGACTACGCCACTGCAGTAGAGCTTGTCAAAGCGGCCAGAGACGCAGGGGCTGATGCTGTCAAGTTGCAGACCTACACTCCGGATACTCTCACTATTGATGTCTCAAGTGCCAGCTTTACCCATAGTGAAGAGTCCATCTGGGCCGGACAAAAGCTCTATCAACTTTATGAAAAAGCCTATACCCCCTGGGAGTGGCAACCGAAACTGAAACAATTGGCTGACGAAATCAGTATAGACCTGTTCTCTTCACCATTTGATCACACGGCCGTCAACTTTCTTGAAAAGATGGACGTTCCGGCCTACAAGATCGCCTCTTTTGAGATCGTCGATATCCCGCTGATAAAAAAAGTCGCGGCCACGGGAAAACCCCTGATTCTCTCGACTGGCATGGCGACAATCGACGAAATCGAAGACGCACTGAACGCTGCCAGACAAGCAGGAGCGACGCAGATTGCCCTCCTCAAATGTTGCAGCGCCTATCCGGCACCTGCAAGCGATATGAACCTGAGAACCATTTGCGACATGGCCCAGCGTTTCCAGGTCCCTATCGGACTATCTGACCACACTCTCGGCTGGGATGTCCCAGTCTGTGCCGTCGGCCTCGGGGCCTGCATTATTGAAAAGCATTTGACTCTGAACCGCAGAGATCATAGCCCTGATGCCGCATTTTCACTTGAACCTGCTGAATTCAAAAAACTCGTTCAGGCGGTTCGCGACACCGAACAGATCCTGGGAACAGTTCACTATGGCCCCCTTCCGAGTGAACGGGAAAGCCTTAAATTTCGCCGTTCCTTGTTTGTTGTTGAAGACATCAAAACTGGCGATGAACTTACCCTCGGCAATATCAGGTCTATTCGCCCCGCCACAGGCCTGCCACCTGCAGAATTAACTAACGTCCTCGGGAAAAGAGCGCGTAAGAATCTGAAAAAAGGAACTCCTCTCTGCAAGGAGGATATCCTGTGACCCCCCTATTTGCGAAAGGATGAAATGCATTCATGTCAAAACGGATTTTAATCACCGGAGGAGCAGGTTTCCTGGGGAGTCATTTATGCGAAAAGCTTCTCGAACAAAAACATGAAGTCATCTGTGCCGATAATTGTTTTACCGGAAGTAAAAAAAATATAGCACATTTACTTTCAAACCCCGACTTTGAGTTTCTTCGCCACGATGTCACCTTTCCGCTGTACATCGAAGTCGACGAAATCTACAACCTTGCCTGCCCGGCATCGCCAATCCACTATCAGTTTGACCCCGTGCAGACAACCAAGACAAGTGTCCACGGTGCAATCAATATGCTGGGACTGGCTAAACGAGTTAAAGCCAAGATCCTTCAGGCATCAACCAGCGAAGTCTATGGAGACCCGGAGATCCACCCTCAACCGGAAAGTTACTGGGGACAAGTCAACCCGATTGGCATCAGAGCATGTTATGACGAAGGAAAACGCTGTGCCGAGACCCTGTTCTTTGACTATTTCCGACAGCATAAATTGCAAATCAAAGTCGCCAGAATCTTTAATACCTACGGGCCACGCATGCACACCAACGATGGCCGGGTCGTCAGCAACTTCATCGTACAAGCATTGAAAGGAGAACCGATCACCATCTTCGGCGACGGTACTCAGACCCGCTCCTTTTGCTATGTCGATGACCTCATTGAAGGTCTCATCAAATTAATGGAGACCGGCAAGGATATTACCGGACCGGTTAACTTGGGTAACCCAACTGAATTTACCATTCTGGAACTGGCAAAAAAGATCATAGAGATGACCGCTTCGAAGTCGCAGATCGTTTTTCATCCTTTGCCCAACGATGACCCCAAACAAAGACAGCCCGTCATCTCTTTAGCCGAGAAGCTCCTTGAATGGCAACCGACGATCAACCTGGAACAAGGGCTGGAGAAAACCATAGCTTACTTTGCTGCACTGCTAAACTCCAACGGTTCATCCTTAAAGGCTCAATGATGAAGGATGTTCGAATTATTCTGTGTACCCCCGACATCAATCGACCCGTAACCAGAAAAGCCATTGACCATCTGAAAAACACCGATCTTAGCAGGGCAGAACTGTTGGTCATCGACAATTGTTTCGACGCCGACTTCCGCCATGCAGTGACTATGGACAGCTTTCTTAGGACCGCAGAGTCGAAATCTATTATTTTTCTGGATGATGATGTTTTTATCGGAGACAGTGACTGGATCAGCAAACTGACAGAAACTGCACGCACCAGTAACGCCTCGATCGTTGGCTGTTCTCACACTTTTGCAGGCGGAGAGATCAATCACAGGGGGATATTGGTCTATAAAAATGCGACGACAGAAATGATGCGCTCAACAGTCGCTAAGAACGGAAATTATGCTTATGTTCCGGCACTGAGCAGCGCTGTCATGTTAGTGACTGAGCCAGAACATTTCTTTTTCGACAAGAGCTTCAGTAAATACCAACATGACACCGACATCTGCCTCCAAGCCTGGAAGCAGGGGGAAAAAGTTGCCTGCGCTCTGAATCTGGAAGTCATTCACATTCAGGGGGACTATATGTCGACGAACAAAGATTTCCGTATGCTTCAAAATACCGACGACTCCTATTTCCAACAAAAATGGCAAAGCTTCACCACAGATTCTCTTTACGAGAACCCCGAACTGAAAAACTATGCGTCGTTGGCAGAGGCAGTCAACTGGGAAAAACTCTATAACGAAGCAACGTTACTCCTGGCAACAGACCCGGAGACTTCCGTCAGAATTTTAAGAGAAATTATTGAGAATTGCCCTTACGATTGGCGGGCGGGAAGTGCCTATTATCACCTCTATAGGATTGAGGGAAAACAATCGCACCTCGAGAATTGTATTCAACTGTACCCTTATCACGTAAAAGCGCAATCCGAACTGAGTGAATTAATTCAGAATAAATTGTAAACATGATGTTCGGCATAAAGAAAATTCAACAGATAGTCATTCAGCTAAGATTTAGCGCAAGCAATCATGAGGCCGTATGTCAACATGCAGTGTAATTATCCCTGTCAAAAATGGTGAACGTTTTGTTGGTGAAGCAATTGATAGTCTTCTTTGCCAATCAGCGGTTCCCGATGAAATTATTGTCATTGATGATGGATCAACCGACACAACTGCAGAAATCCTGGATCGTTACAATTATGCAATTTCAGTTTACAGAACATCAGGCGTAGGCGCATCCGCTGCTCGTAATATAGGCATCAGAAAAGCTACTGGAGAATTCATCGCATTTCTGGATTGCGACGATATTGCCCATCCCGAGCGGCTAGAAAAACAAAAGACCATTCTTGATACACACCAGGCATCAGCCATGGTTTTCTGCGCAATGAGTTACATTGACTCAAATGGAAAATTTACTGGCGATGTGATCCGTTGCCCGGAGTTCAACCCAAAAGGTTTTCTCGGAAAGCTCTTTGAAAGAAATCAAATCGGCTCGACATCAGCAACCATGCTGCGTAGAGACATTCTCCTGAATTTTGGAGGCTTCGATGAAGACCTCTCATTCAATGAAGAATATGATCTTTGGTTGCGAATCGGAACACAGTGGGACATTGCCTACATTGACGAGCCGTTGCTTTTCTACAGACTTCACGGTGAAAACATTAGTCGCAATCGGAAAGGACAGCGGCTCAATGAGCTGAAAGCCTTAAAAAAGCACTCCACAAAAACCATTTACCAGGCCCTGAGAGCAACCTATCCAAATCAGGAAAACGCCAAGTTTGCCTTTGCCTGTGTGCTGTTTCGCATGGAAAAGCTCGACGAAGCCCAGTCACTCTTCAATGAACTAATTACAGATGGCTACAATGACCCGCTGCTCTACTTTTTCCTGGGCAATATCCATATGCTTGACTGCAGGTTGCATGATGCCGAATTAGCTTACGAAAAGTGCCTGTCGTTTTCTCCCGACAACGCTGCAGCTTACAATAATCTGGGGGTTGTTTTTTCAAGGCAGCACCATTATGCCAAGGCGCTTTCCGCCTTCGAAAACGCTGCGACTCTTAAGAAACACTATGCCGATCCGGCCCATAATATCAACTGTCTGGACAATGGTACACACGGAGAAATGCGGTGCACATGGGCGCCCTTAAGGGCCATCTTGAAACCTGTCTTTTGAGATAAAACATGCATTCAAACAGTTTGGCATATCTAAATTTCAGGGCACGATTTTATGAAAGTCGCCTGGAGATTACGAAAGCAATCAGCTCCTTTGAGCAGACGCTTGAATTCCAGGAGTTGTACCGCGACCCAAAAGGCTTGGCGTCAGTACTGTATCACCTCGCCTTGCTTAACTTTTTGAACGGAAATGATCAAGAAGCGATAAAATTCGCCCAGTTGTGTCTGACCTCCTCACCAGAACACAGAATTGCCAAAGCCGTTCAGCAATGGATCAAGCCAAGCCCAACAGTTCAATTCATGAATGAATTGGATAAGCGCAGCCAGATGGTACTGGAATATTTCCACGCCGAGTCCATTCCCATCGTACAAGCACTGAAACTAAGGCACACCACAGAAAGTGGCCGTTCTGACCTGAACAGTACAACAGCATGGGAAACTCTCTGGCGGGAAAACGACGAGAGGCTGGCCAAGCTTGAAAACATGCACAAAGACGAACGTGCCTTTGTGCTCGGCAACGGCCCCAGCTTATCCATCGAGGACCTGAACAAACTGAAAAATGAAATCACCTTTGCATCCAACAAAATCTACCTCGCCTTCGAAAAAACCGACTGGCGCCCGACCTACTACAGCGTGGTGGACCACCTGGTCATGAGAAACAACCAGAAACAGATCAACGCCTTGAAGGGACCAGTGAAATTTTTTCCTTTTTATCTTGATTGCTGCCCACCGCCGACAGACAACCAGCTTATTTTCTTTGATATTGTTGAAGATTATTACCCGCATCAACCCGGTTTCGGTACGAATTTTATCAATGGCCTGCATTGGGGGGCAACTGTTACCTACTCCATGATTCAAATGGCTTCTATCATGGGCATCAGGGAACTGTACCTGCTCGGAGTCGATTTTTCATTTGACGTTCCTACCCGGACGAATGCAACAGGACAATTAATTGCTTCCGGGGAACAAAATCATTTTCATCCCGATTACCGCCCGCAAGGAGAACTATGGAATATGCCAAACCTGCATCTCCATGAACCGCCGTTTCATAAAGCAAAAAAATGTTTTGAAGACAATGGTGGGAAAATTTTCAATGCGACACGGGGCGGAAAACTGGAAATCTTTCCAAGAAAGAGCTTGGACAGTATTTTGGAATAAAAGGGATTCTACACTGTTTTTGTGCAACTCATACTCTTGCAGACATCACCATGACACGAACCGTTTCCCCAGCTCAGGAAAATCCGGCTCTATCAGAGGAAAAAATGATCGTGACAAGACACATAAGCAGCAAGTAACCCTCCGGAAAGAACCACCACTACTGCGATTGTAAGAGAGACAAGAATATGTCAAAAATCATACTTATAAATTCATCATTTACTCAACTGGCCCGTGAATTTTCAAATTTCGGCCCGCCGCTTGGCATTCTTTCTATTGCTTCATCTCTCTGCGAAGCAGGCTACGATGTGCTGTTTGTCGACCCACAGCTTGAAACCGATTACCTAAAAATTCTGGAAGAAGCACTATCTGACGACATCCTGTTTATAGGATTCTCGGTTTACCTGGGAGAAAACATTGTAAACACCATAGAATTGACCAAGCGCATAAAAAACTCACATCACAACATTCCTATCGTCTGGGGAGGGCCTATCGCTTCTGCCCTTCCAGAGATCTGCCTCAGGGAAGGCGGAGCGGACTATGTTGTCATGGGGCCAGGAGAACGTACAGTTGTCGAGCTGACAGGACACCTCCAGGAAAACAATACCATCAAACTTCAGGAACATCCCAACATCAGCCTGATCATGCCGGATGACAGCTACAAACAGGGAGAAATTCACAGACTGTCCGAAAATCTAGACGATATGCCCAGAATCCGGCTTGATCTCTGGCGTAAAGGGGTTGAGTACAGCAGGACCGTACCTCTGATTTCTTCCCGTGGCTGCCCCTATAAGTGCTCGTTTTGCTACAATACGTTCACAAACCAGGGGCGCTACCTGTTACGCAGCAGTGAGTCCGTCATTGCTGAAATGGATTATTGGCACCAACTGTTCGGCAACGCGTCTTTCACCTTCATGGACGACAATTTTCTTATCAATGAGAAGAGGGCCTTGGAAATCTTCAGGACAAGTGAAGAAAGAGGCTACAATATCACCAGGGTATATGGTCATCTCAGCAACTTCACACCTGCTATAAGGGAGATCATTTGTGACAAAAAAATCAGTGTCACGATGTGTATCGAATCTGGCTCCAAGAAAATTCGCAAGCAGCTTAACAAACCTATCGATATTGATAAATCCTTGCAGCTGATTCAACAACTGACGTCCCATAAGGTTACCTTCATAACCGCTTTCATGTTTGGTCTCCCCGGAGAAGATGACGTAGACATCCTTGAGAGCCTGAAAGTGGCTAATTCTATCCGAAAAGTATCCAATGGCTATGCTTCGTCAATGTTTTATCTCTATGCTCCACAGCCAAATGACCTGATTATCAACTCGGAAAGCAATTGTTACAGTAATAAAATCGATTTTACTTTCAACTCCCTTTCCGGAGTCGAAGTCATACCCATCCCTCCGACAGATAGCATTGACCTCAAACTGAGGCCCTGGATGAACTCTGCAGATACCGATTTTTACAAAGCCCTGGCCATGGCCTGGCTGTATACCTTTGTCCCCCAGTACAGGCGGAAGCACCCTGATCTTGACCTGGAACAGCTTTTCGCCAACTCGACGAGACTCTCGAATCTGTTCAAAACGGCTGGAGTCGTCAATGAATGAATCCGAAGCACTTAAAAACCTCAATGCCATTCGCTGCCTCGGGATAAAAGCAACTTTTCTTTGCAACAATCGCTGTGGTTTCTGCTGGCAGCCACATCATGCATCGGCATCTGACATTTCGGCGAAGGCCCTTGAAAACCTGCGTCCCCTCATTGAACTGGGTCAACTTAAAATCATCCAACCAGCCGGCGGGGAAATTTTTCTCTGGAAAGGTATTAAAGACTTTATCAAGCTTGTTGAGCGCCACAACAAAGGCGTCCGGATGTATCTCGTCACTAATGGCACTCTTTTTAACGACTATTGGTTCTCAAAGGCGGAATCGGGGTTCTTTTCGGTTGTCAATTTCAGCATCAATGCCCCGAACAAAGAACTCTATAGAGAAATCTCCGGGCGTGATCATTTTGAAGAGGCCCAAAAGGCATTGACACGATTAGGCCAGCTGAAGTCTAAAGTAGCAACGAAAATTCAAGTGTCATTCGTCATGACAAGGCCATTAATAGGCAAGTTGCATGAATTTATTGAATTGGTAGCAGGAAAAGCGGACGTGCTCCTCGTCCGTGAATATCGGCCACCCGTATTGGGGAGCAATGAACAAAAACAGTTCTATTCCAAAAACAGTATCCCTGAAAAACTTAAAGAGCAAGTCTGCAATGAAATGGAATCCGTTTCAAAACTTCTTGAACCCCATGGATGTATCTTTGATTATTCTCAATATTCTCTCGACTTAAATGCGACGCCTATCTTTTCTGAAATACAGACTCCAAGCTATGATTATTCGAATAGTCAGTGTAATCATTTATTTAACCAAATACAGGTTGAGCATACAGGAGATGTAAGACTTGGATGTAATTTTTCCGGATTTTCTATCGGGAACCTGAACGAAAAGAGCATTTCTGACATCTTAGCCAACCCTCTCATTTCAGAAATGAGAGATAATATTATTAATAAAAAAAATTACACGACTTGCCCCTCAAAAGTTTCTCTGCGTTCCTGCCCTTACGCATTAAAACAGATATCAAGTTTATCGGGCGTAAAAAAATATATATTAGAGCTTCCAGAGTTTTCATTCAAACGAAACACATTATTGATGAATCAAACTCGCAGTCAAAAATGGACACAGACGGCAATGGAGACAGTTGATGAAATTTTATCTAACAGATATGCCTCTGTTCTTGAGATAGGGACAGGATTTTTCACACCGATATTAATGACTAAATCAAAGTTTTATACTTCTGATTATTTGTCAAATGACGATGAATACTTATTAAAAATAAGAAGATACTTTTCATCGCAAGAGTATAATTTTGATGATATTAAAATTTACTCCGAACGAGAAGAGAAAGACATAGAGTTCGCAGTTATCAATACCAACTCTGTTGTTAACGATATTTCAGAACTAGAAGAAAAAATAACCCCAAATGGCTACATACTGCTGAATACAGGGCATCGTCATAATCCAGAAATGCAAAATCATATTAGAAAATTGACAGAATCTGAGAACTGGACGCTATATAAAAATTATGGTTATCTGGCTTTCCTTTTCCAAAAATCTCGCTCCAAAAAAGAGGGGCGTGATCAGATTCTTGAAGATTACAACAAGATGATATCAGCTACGGATTCATTTCTGAAGATCCCGAAAAATATAGAAAAAATAGCTCTATATTGCGGAGACGATCCGGTTCATACGTATTGGCTAATGTCTTTTTATTATTTGTTCTTGCTAGAATGTCCCAAAATTGAAGCTGTAATTCTTGACAACCCCGGGAACGAAAAACTTTTGTTCAATAAAAAAGCGCAAAAATCTGAAACCTTTGACCCATCTACTGTTGATGCAATTGTCTTGTCAACCGACAAGCATCAGGAAGAACTGAAAAGAAGATGCCTTCATCTATATGGCAATAACATTGAAATCATAGATTTATATAGAAATATCGAATCGAAGCCCTGTGAGGTATATGCAATCTCAAATCGTACTTTCTGAAAATGATGATTTTTTTTTCCGCAATACAGCATTCGAGATTCTGGGACTAATCATTAAAACATTAGACTCTAGGGGCTATTGTCGTATTGTGATGGGTGGGGGCAGGACTCCTGCTGAGTTGAATAATCAAATTGTCTCCCTGGCACAAAAAACCACAGTGAACTGGCAACGGGTGACATTTTTTTTAAGCGATGAACGTTGCGTGCCACCGCAGCATCAGGACAGCAACTATAATATGCTTTATCGCACACTGCTGGAGCCACTAAGGATCAGTGACCGCTGCGTAAGAATCAAAGGGGAACTGCAAGCCGATGATGCCGCCCGCGACTACGAGTGCATACTGACAACGCATGGGATAAACAAACAACACCCCTTTTTCGACCTGGCCTTACTCGGGCTGGGAGAAGACGGCCATACCGCATCGCTCTTTCCGGGCAGCCCAGCTCTGAACGAACAAACCCGTTACGCTGTCAGCGCCGGAACGGGACCGGAAGGGCATCAACGTGTGACCCTGACCTACCCATCGCTGAACAACAGCAGGAATCTTTGGGTTCTTGTCCGGGGAAAAGAAAAACAAATGGCTGTGAATCATATCCTGTCAGATAATCTCGACCTGAACCAATGCCCGGCACTGGGATTACGTCCAAAATTTTGTATTCCCGTTTATTTTTTAGGACCGGGGCTGAAACAATGTTAAGCATATGTAAATTTCCGCAATGCAACCTTGGCAACTTACTATTGCCCGCCCCTAAGGCCAGATACGAGGTTATATGTTTTCCGCCAAACTTAACAACAGCGCCTACTGGAAATCACTTCTAGGCCACCCCTTACTGTTTCAATCCTTGGAATGGTTGCAAAAACAAGCGGCTACAGCCGAATATGGTGACCATCCCCTAGGGGCACCAGACTGGTACGCCAACATACCTAGTTATCAGCCCCTCGCGGAAGCAGAGTGCCGTTGGGAGAATCACACCCGGACCATTGACATCCAATACCTGATTGCTGGGTCCGAAGGTATTCGCTGGACCGAAGCGAAGGATCTCGGACAGCCCCTACGCTATCTGACGGACAAAGATCGTCAAGAGTTTCATCACTGCAATGCTCGTTCAAGTCTGCTGAACATGACATCGGGGACTTTTGTTATCTTTATGCCCGGAGAGGCCCACTGTCCGAAGATCCAACTCGGCAGTCCAAGCTCTCTACGCAAAGCGGTCGTCAAATACCAATTCTTCTCTTGAGCAAAGAGCTTTAGGATGCAAAGCATCGTCCATCGAAGCTGTAGACTTGTTAGAAATTACTTTTAATGCCGGGGGACACCGATGGAAGAAAACCAAAACTTCATCTCAAACCTGCTGAATGTCAGGCAATCAAATCGCGAACTGATCTCCCACTTGATGACATTGGGATTTTGTCCCGGCACGATCATCGATGTCGGAGTGGCTTTCGGAACCCCGGAGATTTACGACCTGAATGACAAAGCAACGCTTGTTTTAGTCGAGCCGGTCATTGAATTCAAAAAATACATAAACAATTTCTTAAAAAACAGAGAGGCCCTTGTCTATTATCAAGCCGCCGCCGCATATGATGGCGAAACGGTCCTGTCCGTCACTCCCGACATGACAACCTCATCACTGCTGACCCCAATGAACGCAACGGACGATGTAATCCACAGAAGTGTCCCTTGCTGCAAACTTGATACCCTGAATAACAGGGACAGATGGCCCAAACCTTATCTGCTCAAGATCGATGTCCAAGGAGCAGAACTTGATGTTTTGAATGGTGCCAAAAACCTGCTGAAAAACACTGAGGTGATTTTAACTGAAGTCTCTCTTTTCCCCTTTTCCCCGTCTCTTCCAGATTTCTATGAAATCGTCAATCACATGAAACAGGAAGGTTTTGTCATTTATGACTTGTTTAACGGACACAACAGGCCACTAGACAATGCCCGAGCCCAGATTGACATTGCTTTTGTTAAAGAAAACGGGATATTCCGCACTCAAAACACATGGGGAACACCAGAACAATGTAAAGCATTTTTAGCGTGTAAATTTAAAAACAAGATCTACAGCGACCTGAATCCAGGGTTCAACTCAAGCACCAAAGATGAATCTGAAACCTGCAGATACATGTCAACAACACATTTTCCAGAGCGTGCTGCCGAGCTGCTGTTTGACATTCCCTTCGTAAATTCCTCCTGGTTTTCTAAAGCGTCTGAAATATTTGGCGACCTGTGCATGGCCGATTACAGCTTCCTGGAAAACCAGATTTCAAATCGGTACCTTAACGAGGCGGAACAGAAAGATGGATATTCGAGGTTAGCCAGCTATTTTATGCTCGAAAAGAATGAGCTGGACACAGCGCTTCAACTTTTCAAAAAGGACGCCGAACAGAAACGCCAATCCTGGTTCCAACAATTGAAGTTTGCTGAATGCATGGCTAGACGCGGCGATTCCGACCTCGCACACACGACCGTCTGTGATATTTACAACAAATATCCGCAGGCCACAAACGGCCACGCATCGACTGCCTGGGCAACCCTGTGGGACAGGGGGGAGTACACCGAGCTTTTGAAGTGGATGGAAATCGACCGGCAACAGAATCGACTCTCTCCTGGCTGGCAATTAAACTTGGCCCGCGTCTATGCCAAGCTGAATCAGCTCGAAATGGCCATGAAACAGGTGGAGCAGGCCTACGAACAGGATGCTGCGCTTATGGATGGTCATGCGTCGATCGCCTGGACGACCCTGTGGGACAGCGGGGAGTACACCGAGCTTCTGAAGTGGATGGAAATCGACCGGCAACAGAATCGACTCTCTCCTGGCTGGCAATTAAACCTGGCCCGCGTCTATGCCAGGCTCAATCGGCTCGAAATGGCCATGAAACAGGTGGAGCAGGCCTACGAACAGGATGCTGCGCTTATGGATGGTCATGCGTCGATCGCCTGGACGACCCTGTGGGACAGCGGGGAGTACTCCGAGCTTCTGGAGTGGATGGAAATCGACCGGCGACAAAATCGTCTCTCGACTGGCTGGCAATTAAACCTGGCCCGCGTCTATGCCAGGCTCAATCAGCTCGATGTGGCCAAAAAACTTGTGGAACAAGCCTATCAGAAAGATGTTTCAATCAAGGACGGATATACGAACATCGCCTACTCATTCCATTTTATAAATAAAAACTACATCCAGCTGTTGAACTGCTGCTTAACAGATTACCTAAACGACCGTTCTTCTGGTGACGGAAAGCTCAAAACGGCCGAGGCCTATATGTTGTCCGGAGACTTTACGTCTGGCCTGGAGATAATCATCAGCACGAAAAAAATGCCTGCTGAAGGGCTTGTCAGGGCCGTTAATATCTGGGTAAATTCCTACAAGTGGCCACTGTCCCCCGTGGAGGCAGATGACCCAGTACTAGCGACCCTGATGCAGAGATACAAGGAATGTCCGACCAGGACAAAGTCGTCGGATGCCAACCTGGGAAAAGCCCTCGCAGGGCTCGCTTCGATGCGAGAGCGCATTTTAGATCTCGAAGTAAAACTGGAGACAGCTGTTCACACACAAATAAAGGACCTTGCCTCCAGGCAAAATCTGGATAAAAATAACGGGCCCGCTCAATTTTTAAATTCAGAATTATACTACGCAAATCCTTCCGACCTGTTGACCCTGTATCATGAACTTGTACTTTCCGAATCGGATCGTTTCCGATCGGAATCCGTGAATCCTGTCATTATTGATGGGGGAGCAAATATTGGTGCGGCAATTGCCTATTTCAAATGGCTATACCCCGAGTCTCATGTTATCGCGTTTGAACCGAACCCAACACTTCACAGAATCTGTCGCCGAAATATTGAACTCAACAACTGGAGCAATGTCACTCTTTACCCATACGCACTATCCGCACGTTCAGGAACAATTGAATTTTATTGTGACGAGGAAATGCCGATGGCGTCCTCGTCTTCGAATCGAGCCAAAGAAGAAGGGCGCAAATTCTCCACACTTGAGGTTGAGTGTCGAGAACTGGATACATTTATCAGCAGCAACATCGATTTTTTAAAACTGGATATAGAAGGCGCAGAGTGTGATGTTTTATCCAGTTCAGAATTGGATAAAGTCAACAGCGGACTTATAGAATATCACTATGGATTTAATGGTAATTTCTTATCGACAATATTGAATATTCTTGAAAAGAATGGTTTTTCCTACATCATCAATGAACCATTTGATAACAATCGGAAAACCGGTCTATCGTCTATCAAAAAGCGCTGGTCACGCTCAATATTTTTCTCAAGACGTAAGCTTCCCCGTCAAGTCGACAGTTGAAAAATAGAGTTTCCAGCGTTCTTTGACAGATATTCAACAGGCGTCAGATCCCCGAGGGCATCGTGCGGGCGCTGCTCGTTGTATTCGATTTTCCACCAGTAGGTGGTTTCCCGTACCTCGTTCAGATTGCGGAAGAGGTACAGGTCGAGCACTTCAGCCCGATAGGTTTTGTTGAACCGTTCAATGTACGCATTCTGGTTCGGCTTGCCGGGTTGAATGTACTGAATCGTCATTCCGCGCTCTTCGGCCCAGGCGATGAATTCACCGCTGAGAAACTCGGGCCCATTGTCGGTTCTCAATGTCTCAGGCAACCCACGCTCCAGGCGGAGTCGCTCAAATACTCGGATCAAGCGTTTGCCGGTAATCGAAGTGTCGATCTCAACATGCAGCAGTTCGCGGTTGAAATCGTCGATCACGTTAAAAGTACGAAACCGGCGTCCTGCATAGAGCGAATCGCTCATAAAATCGGCTGACCAAACCTGGTTCGGCTGCTGCGGCACTAGCAGGGGCTGTTTAACCCGTTTTGGAAGCCGCTTCTTTGCGCGACGCTTCTGGTTCAGATTCAGCTTGCAGTAAATGCGATACACGCGCTTATGGTTCCAGCGATATCGCTTATACAAATACTTCCAGCATTTCCAGAAGCCCCAGCGCGGATGCTTGTCGAGCAGAGCGTTGATTGCATCAACAACCTCTGCATCACGATCTTGCTCAACGGGGCTTCGGTAATAGGCCGCCCGAGAAAGTCCAATACAACGGCAACTGCGCTGTATAGACATGCGATGCTCGACAATCAGATACGTAACAGCTTCTCGCTTGTCAGGCGGCCTTAAAGCTTTTTTTCGATCAGATCTTTCAATGCCCGGTTTTCCAGGGCCATATCTGCATACATGCGCTTGAGTTGGGAGAGTTCGCTTTCCATCTCCTTCATGCGCTTGAGATCGGAGGCGCCCATGCCACCGTACTTCGATTTCCAATTGTAGTAAGTGGCATCAGAGATGCCGTGCTTACGGCAAATCTCTTTGACTTGGATACCAGCTTCGCCCTCCTTGAGAATGGCGATGATCTGGTTCTCGGTAAAACGTGTCTTTTTCATCAGAGCCTCCTGGTTGCATTGTGCCAGAAAACTCTATTTTTGACATGTAACCCTACCGGGGAAGCTTACGAAACTTGCGCCGCTTGCCGAACAGGCGCTGACGGACAACTCCGACCTGTCGTTCAACCTGTCCCTTCTCCCAGCCTGCGGCGGGCGTGCAAGCGACCGGCTCGAACAGGTAGTGGGATGCCAGAGTCTGAAAACGGCGATTGAAGATCCGATTTTTGCCGACCAGCACTTTGCTGACCACCGTCTTCAGATTGTCGTAGATTCCCTTGCGGCAGACGCCGCCATAGAACGAGAACGCCTGGACATGGGCATCAAGAATCATCTCCAGGGTCTCGCGCATATAGGCCACGCAAAAGGGCGCACGGCTATGGCAAAGACGGAAGTGGGCCACCTTGATCTTGACGTTCGCTCCTCCCAGCTCGATCTGCTCATAGCCCCAGTCGAACTGAAACGCTTCGCCCGGAGCAAAAGCCAGTGGAATGTAGGCTTTAGCCTGAGAGCCCTCATCGCGCCAAGACTTGACGAATCGCCGCACCGTGTCATATCCGCCCTCAAAGCCAGCGTGCTGCAACATCTCGAACAGCAGCAAAGCCGTACGTCGCTGCTTCGTCGGCTTCTCCTGATCCTCTTTCAGGGCGGCGATCAGCTGATCTTTAAACGGCTCCAGCTTCGGGCGCGGCTGGGTTTTGCGTTCGTAGTACTGCTCTGTCTTCTCGGAACGGATGATCTTACGAACGGTATTGCGGGACAGGTTCATCTCCCGGGCGATCTGCCTTAACGGCTTCTTGTCCCGGTGGTAGGCACGTCGGATTTTAGCAATGGTTTCCACGGTCAGCATCTCCTGCAAAAAGCTCCTCTCTCTGAAATTTCAGAGAGCTTGGAGGACAATGCTGAGGTGGGTCAATTTTGGACGCCGATTATCCCCGTAAGTGGGTCATTTTTGCATGCTGATCAACATTACAGCCCTATGGTGGCTGGCTGAACAGTCGTTTTTGCGTTCTCGCTTTTTATTTTTGGGGCTGTCCTAGATAAAAATCAGTTATCCAGGACAGCCCCTTATTTTTTGCTTCGATTTTGTTGTCTTGATTTTTGCAACTCAGCGTCTAAAGATTGACGCGATCTGAAAAAAACTGGATCTCTGCCAATGTCAGAAGCCGCTCCGCTGTTACCGCAACAACAACTCACATTCCTTTGTGCAGAGATCACAGTTTGAATGATGAACACTGCTTAGCGCGAACAACGAATCAACACTTGATATCCGGTGTCTCTTGGAGGTGTACAGGCTTGTGAAAGATAAAAACCGTCAAGAATATCGATCTTTTCAAATCCAGCAAGTTCCGCCATTTTTACAAGAGCAAGAGAATTGGGATACCAGTAATTATGGAAGGTACCCTGATTCATCCCCTCTCCTTTTTTTACCTCTCCACCAAAACGCACATACGGCTTATCTGCCAAACTGCCCTGATCACTCTCCACATCAGTATAGGTAGCAATATAAGCAACTTCACGGGTAGCTTCAAATAGGCCAGTTATCGCTGAATAAAGATCCGGGATATGCATCAGCACACTAAAACAGAAGACAATATCGAACCTATCTTGATCTGAGCTAATATTATTCAGGTCATATATGCTTTTTTGACAGAAACCTACCTTGGAACATAGATTTCGATGCGCATAAGCTAGACCCGGATAAACACTCGAGGGCTGCATAGCAAGAACTTTTTTAGCATTTCGTTGTTCTGCTAGAAAGGCAAAAAAACCATCGGCCGGTCCAACATCAAGCACACTTTTCCCTGTAAAATCTTCGGGTAAATGATAGTGAGAAAGTATCTGTTTTATATTAAAACGGCCTGTCCACCCCTCCCCTTCAGGAAAGTTAATTGAATGATAAAAATTGTTTTCTGCCTCAATTTCGCGAATCCTTTGCCAATCCCCATCCTCTAACGGCCCTCCGAAATCTGTAACAATATTCTCAAAAAACATCTTCCGCTACCTCCTTTTTTTTGAACTCATCTTAGCAATATTGCTTTCGAGTTATGATTAAGAGTATCAAACATAAGGCTCAAATACAGCAAACATTACCATTGTGTCAGTGGCAACCACCAGAACTCACTAACTATGGATAAAATTTTAAGTTCTCCACATCACTAAATCAGGAACAAAACATATAAGGCTCCTTATGTATTGAAAGAACGTCACGTCAGCATAACACTTGCAAAGGAAGCAAAATTCTTATTATTCAATCCAATATTTCTGGACCTTTTCACAGAGAAAAAAAAACTGCAAAAACGATAAGATACTTACCAAAACTGTTGTCGGCCAACTACAAGTATCTAAGTATGTGCCACTAATTCAATTGATTACTATAATTTCGGTTTTGAGTTATAAACAAGTGAATCAAATGAAACCCTGTCAAAAACTGATAGCTTTGTTTTACGGGATGCATTGAAAATTTTCCGGCCACTATTCTCAGTTTTCCATTTCATCATCATAAATTCTTCTTTTTGCTCTTCCATCTTCGGATAAGTCCACTTTTCTCCAAGTTTTCTGTAGTCTGGATGAAAATGATTCACTTCGCCCTGCGATATAATCACGTTATTGTCGTAAATCTTCTCTTCTGTCTGGCTCCCATCGGGCACCTTGAAATCGAAATCGAGCCCGATCAAATAGAGGGTATCAATCCCCATCCACAGCGCCAACTTGATCATAAAAATCATAACCGACACCCCGGGATGAATCCCCTTGAGCAGATCGAGGCTCGAGTAGCGAACGATTTTGTCGGGATGATAAACGGGGCCATCCACAATATAGGTGTAATCTAGCCCTTTCAGCGATTGGGAGACACTGAAAGCGCCAAACTTTATATGTTGTAGCTGGCTGATCGCCTGTAGATTGTTTTCTGCGACCAGCGCATCCGAGCAACACCAGTAGGTGGGCCTCCATTCTGTTTTTTCATACGCCAGATAGATTTTATTGGCCGCAAAGGTAATTTCATTTTGCAGCAAATCCAAATCGGATATATCCAGGCTTGGGCCATTGGCAATAATAAAGGCTCGCCTCCCGCAATGCAGGTTACGGCTGAACGCGAGGGCCTGATGGGAGTCTTTGTGCTCAAAAGATCTCCTTTGCCACTCAAACGTGGAGATATGGGAAAATTTTTGCGTCATTGTGACTCCTTTGAGCCTGTTGTCATTGCAACCAAAGCCTCCAGCAGGCCCTGCGGCAGGTGCCCATCATAGAACTGTTCCTGGGTCGAGAGATCAGGAGCTTGACGTAAATATAAACACTCCCAAACAAGCTCTCGCTCCAGTGCTATCTGACGAAAATAAAATGGTGCCCAAGTCGGAAAGGCCAATTCGACAACGCGTGTCCGGGGACGACAAAAGCAGAGATTGACCAGAGCCGCACCGTGCGGTGACACCACGACGGAAGCCTTGTTGAAGAGACGAACCTGTTCCTGCACACTCAACACATCGGGATCAATGATCTGAAATCCCAAACGCTGCATTGTTAGGCAGACTTCTTCTTCATTGATCAGCTTTCTTCGCAGGGCATTTCCTCGCTTTACATAGAGATGCAGGCCTTCAGAATGCTCGGCCCAGGGCGCCGTTGAATAGTCTGGAATCGCCAACCGTCCGAAGTAGTCATGTGCCCACCGCCTGACGCCGCCATAACTGGGGCGATAAGCGCGATTTTGAGGGCTAACAAGCGGGATATACGCTCGCGCGACGTTAGCCACTTCGGGGTATGGCATAGTGATCACATCGTCATCCGCCACCCCCAGAATGGACAGCATTTCTTTTTGAAAACTCTTTTGAATAACACCTGTGAGCAAGGGGGCATTGATGTCAGTGTCAACGCTGTACCAGCAGACACGAGGGAGGACATCATGAATCCAGTGGTAATAATTATCATCGCCACCGGCAATAAATGCCGAATCTATGGCAGGCCTGTTATTTCGATACAGGAGCATTGCATCAAAACCCTGCTGTGACAATGAGCCGTAAGAGCTCAGCGAGTGATGCGGCGTGCCAACATACAAATCTGAAATCAAGATTCCTTCGGGAGCTCGAACATGCCATTCGCCGGAGAACAGGACGGCATTGTCGATCTCGACCAAACGGAGTCCCGGCGCCTCACTGGAGCACATTGAAGAGGTTGCCGTGCCTGAAATGGCCTGTTTTATGGGCAAAGGGGCGGAAAAATCTTTCGCATTGACTGAGAGAGCTGCCCCCGTTTTTCGCTCGACCCTATCCCACATGTCTGCCGTATTGATGGTTTCCAAAACCCATGAGTCAGTATTGAAATAATTGGCATTAAAGCCTTTTTTCTGCAGGAAGGCCCTGCTGAGTTCCAAATAGATTTCCGGGTGAGCTTCTATTTGTCTTCTTTGGCAGGAAAACTGTAAATGTTCCTCGGTCACTCCCCAACCAGCGCCATTGCTCTGAATATGCCCGAGTTTTTGACGGTCATCCGCCAGATCCTTAAACAGCAACCTTGTCAAATACACGGGGCCAGGGGTTGCTGTTGATATGGTCTGCAGATTTTCAGCAAGCCAGCTCCAGTTGGCCATGCTCATGTGAATCCAGACAATCAGCCCTGCAACGATTTCAATGTCCGCATCCAAACAAGAGGAAGCATGTGCCAACCGTTCAAGAGCGTCTCGAATTTTCCCCTGCTCAACGAAACTCCTGAGTTCATGCACCAAACTCAACAAGTCTGATGAAAGACCGTCGTTCCCCCCATGAAGCAGCAAACAGATTGCTTTTGACAATCGCCTATCGGTATCGGTGCAATCTTTAAAGAAAAAGGTGTACCTTGCTGTGTCAATGTCAACCAAAGCCGAGGTCAAGAGCTTCCCCTGATTTGCAGCCATTTTCACCCCTCCTACTGGTGCAAGGAAGGCGAAATAACTCCAGAGATCGCCTTGCGAAATCGCCAGCTCCAAGCGCTCACAAACGGAGGGACAAGCCTGAAAATATGGCGCCCCAGGCGATAAAATTTGTACCCCTGACCTCTGTGACCGATGCCGACCACCCTGGGGCTCTGCGGCAGAAGAGCCAGCACCTTGTGAACATTGGCATAATCTTCGCCAAAATAGTTGGAATAGGGGATTATGACGACATCATATGATTTCGCCCCTACCTGTGATTGAAAGTCCGGGCCGAACGTCGAGTGGGTAATCGGCCCCTCTGGAATGATAATGGGGGTTACTTGCTGATGAGTGATGCTGTCCAGAAACGATTCTTGCGTCGCCAAGTCAATACTGATTCCTTTATAGATTTTCAGAAGTGTCTCAATGATCCGTTCAACATAGTCAATCCGAGCGCAACGAAGCACCAATACCCGGTCCCCCGCCTGTAATCCTAGCCTCAAAACAGACCTTTCATATAAATTCAGGTTGTGATGAAATTTTAGCTTTATATCGTTTTTTTCATAAAATCGATTCAAGGCCGGAAATAACAGAGTTGAAACATAATGGTCGTTATCGTGAGCGGGGTTCTGATAAGTCAAATTCTCACCGTGGACCCGATATCCTCCCAGGAAATCGTTGATCGCCACCACCTCACCGAAACAAAAACAGGTCCGGGTGAGATAACCATCGGCACAGGTTCTGAAATCAAGCGGAATAGGAAGTACTTTCTTTAAAATATCCCGAGGGAATGTCAGCCCAGTAGTCGCAATAAACTGAGGGACGTGGCTTCCTTTAGTCCCCTTAACAAAAGAAAAATAATCGCCGATCATCACGGCTTCACGAAAAGGCACATTCGTAACGCTTCCATCAGAAGTGATACAAAGGTTGTGTTGATGAACCGCAACCCTTTCGGGATCTCCAAAGGTCCGGTCAACAATTTTCAGTTTCTGAGGGAACCAAACATCATCACTGTCAATAAAGGAAATCAGTTCTCCTGTTGCAGCCGAGATCCCCACATTAAATGCGGCCCCCTGCCCCTGGTTGGTCTCCTGAAAAATCACAGTTATGCGGTGCGGATACTTTTGCTGATAGGAGGCTATTATAGTAGCGGAATTATCTTTTGAGCCATCGTCAACAATAATAAATTCATAATCATCATAGTCCTGAGCAAGAACTGACTCTATTGCATCAGAAATATATTTCTCGCCATTATAATTGGCCATTATGACTGAAAACCGTGTCGCCATATTTTATTTATTCTTTTCTATTTTTAAAAAAAATTGTAAAAAACTACAAAGGCTTAATACATTTATGTATCAACTCTCTTTTATTAAGGTTCATTTTTGATAATGTATGGCTGTCCAATAAAAGAACATCTGGCATGATAATAGGCTCTACTATAAATCCAGAACTCTCCAAACGATCTTTTATATCTGCTCCATAATATCGAACATGATCACTCTGACCAAAGTGTTTGTAACGTTCATCAGGATCGACAATAGTTGGGTCCTCATATGTGATTTCACCTTTGATCGGAACTTGAATAATTGCTATTTTCCCAGGTGAAAGTACTCTAAAAAGTTCAGACATAGCCTTTCTGTCATTATCCACATGCTCTAATACATTGCTACAATATATAAAATCAAATTGATTGCTTTCAAAACTCAAGTCCGTAATATCTTCACGAGCATCAACCCCTTCTTGAAAAAGGTCTGTCGTTATATAATTGCTCGCCAACAAAGCTCGAAATTTCTTTTCCAGGCCCCTTTCAGGAGCGAAGTGAAGCATTTTCATATCCGGCTTCAACACGTCCAACTGTTTCAGATACAAGTCGATATGCCGTGTTCTTTCAAATGAAAAGCAGTGAGGACAAAGCCTTCCCCCAGGCTCCTCGAGCCACTTATTAACCCCAATATTTCGTGTAAAGGGCTTCCACTCATCAACACTCTGTTCGCATACTGGGCAAAAATATCTCACAATGAAAACTCCTTTGACCTTTCAAGTAAAAATCTCTTTAAACAAAGATATCTAAATCATGGCAGCGAAGCGCTCTCCAACCCGTTTATGGCGGCTCTACCCATAGCCAAAATTGCCTCCTCGCTGCTGCCACCGATATGTGGCGTCCCAATAAAATTTGGCAACCTTAGTAGATGAAAATCTGTTGGGGGCTCTGTCACAAAAACATCAAAAGCGGCACCGGACAAACGACCATCTATGAGCATATCCTTCAAAAAATCCTCATCAACAAGGCCGCCCCGTGCCGTATTGACAAGAATAGCGGTTTCTTTCATCAATGACAGAAGATTTGAATCGAGCATCCCACGAGTCCTGTCATCCAACGGCACATGCAAAGTCACAACATCGGCATTGCGCAATAAATCCTCTAAGCTTACTGAGGCTATCTTATGCCGCCTGTAGAACTCCGAGTAATCAAAGATATCGTGGACCAAGATCTTGCATCCGAACGCCCTCAGCAGGACCGCCACATCCTTGCCGATATGTCCGCAACCGATAATGCCAACAGTTTGCTCTGACAGTAATCGCCCGGGAAGCTGATGCCACTCGCCAGATTTCACAACTTGATTTGCCGTCGATACCTGGCGTAGCAAACAGAGCATAAAGGCAATAGCCAGTTCAGCCACAGAGCGCCGATTGACTCCAGGCGTCCAACCTAGTTTGATCCCACGTCGGCACATGGCCTCCAAGTCAAGCATATCCAGCCCAACCCCATATTTACTGACGACTTTCAAATCCGGCAACTGGGAAAAGATTGAATCATTCAAGGTTTCCAACGCCGTTATGGCGGCATCACATTCACGCAAAAATCCAACAAGTTCCGCCCCGGCCAATTTGATGCCTGCATCATTGAACTTTGCGCGGGGGAACCGCTCAAGCAATTCCTGACGCAACACAGGATGACGGGAAAAGGAACGGGATGTAACCGCCACGCGAAGATCGTTCTTCATGAGCACCTGACTCGTTCCAGATACTCCAGACATGCGGCCCGGAATCTTGCGTCGTTATGACAGTTCAGTTTTTTCAAAACACCATCAGGGTCCGGAAGTATCAAAGAAACACTGTCCCTTCCCTGATTTTTTTTATCCTTACCGATCGCGCTGATAAAACGATTGATTGGAACGGGAAGAGCTTCGTATCCAAGATAGTTTTCCGCTAATACCGGATGCATCTGGCAATAAGTTTGTTCACCGGAAATGCCAAGTTTCCAAGCGACATAATTGGCCATATCCATCCCCATACTCACAGCAATACCATGGGGAATTCTAAAATCTGTCGCCGATTCAAGCGCATGTCCAAAGCTATGACCGTAATTGAAAATATTGCGCACGCCGCGGTCAAACTCGTCCTCCTCGATGTAGCTTTTCTTGACCTCCAAGGAATGACGGATGTAACTCAACAGTAGCTCTTTGTTCGAAAACAGTTGAGGGTAGGCATTGGCAATCCTGGTGAATGCGGAAAGTCCGTCAATTGCGTGAACCTTCAACATCTCACCCACACCAGAACGCATATCTTTTTCATCAAGCGTATCGAGAACGTCTGTGCTGATATAAACACTTTCGGGTGGAGTAAAAGTCCCGAGGATATTCTTTGCGTCGCCACAGTTGACAGAACTCTTCGACCCGATACAGCTGTCTGCCTGAGCAAGCAATGTCGTCGGATAAAAGTGCCAAGCTATTCCTCTCAACAGAGTTGCGGATAAAAAGCAGGTTATATCCTGGATAATGCCTCCACCGATGGCAACAAGCTTGTGATGACGACGGACCTTGTTGGCAACAAGGTGCTCGACATATGCTGGGAAAGTTTCAAGTGACTTGTTGGACTCAAGCGCCTCAATACGCAGGACGCTCGGAGCACGAAGGACATCATGCAGCTGTTCCGCATACAGCTCTGCCACTTTTTGATCAATGATAAAATGAACTTCTTCCGATGCACTATCGTTTAATCGATTCCAGATATCGACGCCAAAATGAGCTTCATAAGGCCCCTTGAAGGACTGAATTACCAAACGATCAGACACGCGTGAATCCTCCGTCAATTGCTATATTTTGGCCACTGATATAAGTATTTTCAGGCCCTGCCAACCATGCAACAAACGTCGCTATCTCTTCGGGAGTCCCTAGCCTTCCTACGGGTATCTGTTGTGACAAGTCACGAATACCATCGGCCCCCAAAACCTTTTGGGTCAAACTCGTATCAATAACTCCGGGAGCCACACAATTTGCGAGAATGCCATATTGCGCCAACTCTGCAGCTATCGCAGCCGTTATCCCATCCAACGCAAACTTGCTCGCCGAATATGATGACCTTTTGGCCTTACTGATTTTGCCCCAGATTGAACTGATATTGACGATCCGCCCCCATTGTTGTTTTTGCATGTATGGCACAGCCGCCTGACAAAGCATAAAGGGCGCCACAACATTGACTTGCTGAATTTTCAGAAAATCTTCAATGTCAACTTCTGTCAAAGGAGAGATCTTATTGATACCGGCATTATTGACCAGGATATCGATCCCCAGACAGGACACCTCTCTGGAGAAATCCGACAATGCCGGCATATCGGAGAAATCAACCTGCCGATAGCCAAAAGCCTCCGGCAGCGTGGGAGCAGGACCGGTCCCTGTAACAATGACCCTCGCCCCACAGCAAGAGAGCTTCTTCGCAACTGCCAGGCCAATGCCTCGGGTCCCCCCGGTTACCAGACATGATTTTCCAGAAAGCCGGTCAGTCATTTTTGGGCCTTTCTCTGGTCTCCGTCATGATTGCTCTTCATTCCAGTACCTAGCGGGAGCATCATCTCTCACAGCTGTTCGAGCCTGCATGATTGCTTCAGCAAGCCTGAAATCTTCTTCAGTGCTGATCTTTACCGCTTTTATCGGATCTATGGGCAGCAGCTTTCTGGTTTCTCCCAAGACCGCAAACCCCAGAGTCTCATACCTTTGCTGAAACTTAACTGCGTCCCAAACAGTTATAGCCCAGTTGCAAATATTCACTGGTTTATTGCTTTGCGAGGGAGCCAGCTGTTCGTCTACTCGAATATTTATGGGTTCATCATCCAGAAAACACTGCATTTGCGTTGAAGTCGACGTTATCAAGGTATCAGCATCACAGTTTCTAAAGGCAAGCAGTGCGGCATCAATATCTGCAGTCTCAATAAGTGGGCAGACAGGATTTATCATGACCAAGGTATCCGGCTTTTTGGCCCTTATAAAATCGATATTGAACTGATCACTGGTTGCAAGATTAGATGCCAACTCAGGAGATCTCAAATAAACTGAAATCCCATTTTCTTTAGCATACGCTGCAATTTTCTCTGAGTCGGTATTGATAAAGAGCTCATCAAGAGAAACACTTTTCTTTGCTGCCTCAATGGTATAGAACAACAATGGCTTACCTGCTATTAAACGCAGATTTTTCAATGGGACACGTTGACTCCCTCCACGTGCCGGTATATGGGCGATAACCCGACCCAAATCTCTCATGCAATTCCCCCAGCGTAATATCTAATTTATAAATCCACGATCGGACGTCTTATATTCAGCCTTGCCAATAATAAAATCACAAACGGCCATAAGCCAGAACATGTGAGTACACTCAATAAGATTATAAGATTGAGAATCTACCCAAAAATTTACATCTCCCAAGGCTTTAAGCGGATTATCTGGTGCAAAACCTGTAAAAGTAACGACCTTCATCCCAGCATTCCGGGCATAGCCAGCCGCATTGACCATATTTGGAGAACGTCCACTTGAACTTATCAAAACGACGAGATCTTCGGGCTCAGCATAAGCGGTTAAAGCTCTTACCACCCACTGGTCATAGCCATAATCGTTACTAAAAGCCGTCAACAGTGCTGCTTCATTAAAACACTGAGATCGAATCTTGCCCTGCTTTGTGAAATCCAAGGCACAGTGACTGGCAATTGCAGCGCTGGCTCCATTTCCTGCAAAAAATACCCTTCCGCCAGAGGAAGATGTCTGCTCTATGAGCTTTTTGAACTTGAGCATTGAAGAAAAAACATTCTGCCCAAAAACAGCTTTTTGATATTTTGCAAAGTATTGTTCCAAAAAATTCGTATCTTCCATATCGCTCATTTTTGGGCGTAGATGCTGTCAATAGTCTGCATAAGAGCTAAAGCATCATTTGAATTTCCGATCATGACAGGAGAATCCTTTTCTATTGCTGAAAAGAAATGTTCAATTTCGGAGGACCAGGAGATATCAGTCTGATACAGAATCCGTTCCTCGTCTTCCCATGTGGCAGCCGGAGCCGTACTTCTATTTTTAGCAATTGCCAGGATTTCATCACCATAGGTTCCCGAAGATGTCTTCAGACCGTTCAGAACGACGTATCCTTTTTCAAGGAAAATTTCCAGTGAAAACAGATGCCTCCACTGTGTCATCGTGGAATGCAAAGAGGCAACTACGCCCGTTTCATTATTACGCAGAATGGCAAAGACGTTGTCCTCAATATCCATATTCCAATACAGATTTGAGACAAAGGCATGCACATCATCAAAACGACCACCCAGATAGAGGAAAAGATCAAGCATGTGAATTCCCTGATCGAGCAGAATCCCTCCACCAGCAAATTCTTTTTTTGATCTCCAGTTGCCGTAAAAAGACTCATCGACACTTTTCCCATAGCGTCCGCGCATCCACAGCAGATTACCATATTCATGTGAGTCAATCAGATGCTTGATACGCTGAATGCTCTGATGATGACGATGGTTAAAACCATACATCAGTTTTTTCCCTGACATCCTCTCAGCCTGAATAATCTCCTCAACTTCCTCTGCAGTAAACGCTGGTGGTTTCTCGCAAAAAACATGTTTGCCACTCCTTAAAGCATTTATCGTCAGAGATTTGTTCAGATAGTTGGGGGTACAAATAAACAGAGCAGCAAATTCAGGGGAAGAAATCATCTTCTCCGCACTCTCATAACAGGGATAGAGATCAGTCAAAGCATCCGAATTTTCATCGTAAATACCAACGACTTCGCCCCTTCCATCAACAGAAACAGCCTCAGCTCTGATCTTTCCCATTTTGCCAAAGCCAATAATTCCTACCTTGATCACCAGACATTCTCCTTACCATTACAATGCATTTACAGATCAGTGTTTTTTGACTTTTCACACGATAAAAATAAATTCTAGTTGTGGTGAATTATTTTCATCTCTTATGCAAGCACCTGATTATAGCTTATTTCCGCTCACGCTCCGGCGCACTTCCTGCGCTATCAAACCCACAACGCGAGCCGCATCCACTTCCTGCATTGCAGGAAATATTGGCAAGCTCAAGATCTCTTCGGCAACCCGCTCTGCAACTGGACAATCACCGCTGCCCGTCCCGAATGTTCTCCGATAATAAGGCTGCAGATGAACGGGCAGATAGTGCACATTGCATCCCACATTGCTAATTCGTAGGCTCCTGAATATCCGATCCCGCCCAGCAAGCTTTACCACATAAAGATGATAGCCGTTGGCTCTACCTGGCAATGTCCTTAAACATTCAACTTCGGACACACCTTCAAACAACAGATCATAATATTCTGCGAGCCGTTGTCTTGCCTTGATATATATCGGCAGTCTTTTCAGCTGACTTAATCCCAAAGCACAATGCATGTCTGACAATCGATAGTTGTAACCTAATTCTGTCATCTCGTAATACCAGGCCGACTGACGGATTCGTTGCTTATGATCAGTGGTAATTCCGTGATTACGAAACTGCCTCATCCGGTCCGCCCACTCAAGACTATCGGTTACGACCATCCCACCTTCAGCAGCAGTTATCGGTTTAACGGGATGAAAACTGAACACTGTCAGATCTGCCAAAGTCCCAACCCTACAATCGTTGTACTCTGCCCCTAAAGAATGACAGGCGTCTGAAATCAGCAATAAACCATGGCGATCAGCCATATCTCTTAAGGCAACGTAATCACAAGGTTGTCCGGCATAATCAACAGCAAGAATTGCTTTTGTTTGAGGCGTGATTTTCGCTTCAATTACATTTGGATCAATCAACAGGGTATCTGGCTCAACATCGACGAAAACCGGCACCCCCCCCTGATAAACAACTGCATTTGCCGTCGCAACAAAAGTTATCGGCGGAACAATAACCTCATCTCCGGGGCCAATCCCAACAGCAAACATTGCGGCATGCAAAGCCGCTGTTCCACTGGATACAGCGACAGCATGTTTAGCTCCGACGAAATCGGCGACAGCATGTTCGAATTTTTCGACCATTGGCCCGGTTGTCAACCAGTCAGAACGCAAGACCTCAACAACAGCTTCAATATCATCTTCTGTGATCAGCTGTCGCCCGTAGGGTAGATAATTTTCATTCGCCATATTCAGCAATATAACCTGCGACCAGGGTTCGAATTTGTTCCACGCTCAGCCATTCAGGATTATTACCACTGTTATATTTAAATCCGGCCGGACATTTCTTACCTTTGAAAGACCTCTTCAGCTTCTGTCTGTCAAAAAAATCGATCGACGGAAGAATCGTGTAATAGTTCTCAAACTCCAGAGTGTTCGGTCCGTCGGTCTCAGTAATCATCTCTTCGTCGATTTTTTCGCCCGGCCGTATGCCGATAACTTCCTGCGGTATCCCTGGTGCAATAGCTTCAGCCAGATCGGTGATACGAACGCTCGGAATCTTGGGAACAAAAATCTCCCCCCCGAGCATGACTTCCAAGGCTTTGAAAACAAAAGCAACTCCCTGATCCAGCGTAATACTGAAACGGGTCATCCTTTTGTCAGTAATAGGGATGGAAGTACCCTCCTGCTTTTTTTTCAGAAAAAAAGGAATGACACTGCCACGACTGCCAAGAACATTACCGTACCTGACAACGGAAAGTCTGATATCCCGCTTCCCTTTCATGTTGTTGGCAGCAACAAAGAGTTTGTCGGAACAGAGCTTGGTTGCACCGTAAAGGTTGATCGGAGCGGCAGCCTTGTCGGTACTTAAGGCTATGACCTTTTCAATCTCCAGATCAAAACAGGCATCGATGATATTCTGAGCACCCAGAACATTTGTCTTGATGACTTCAAAGGGGTTGTATTCTGCCGCCGGAACCTGCTTGAGTGCAGCTGCATGGATGACGATATCGATCCCCTCCAGAGCACGCTTGACCCGGTCCTTGTCACGCACGTCGCCGAGGAAATAGCGAATCTGCCCGTAGCGGGATTTCGGAAAGCGCTGCGCCATTTCAAACTGCTTCAGCTCATCCCGGGAGAAGATGACCACTCTCTCGACATCCGGGTAATCCCGGAACAGGACCTCGACAAATTTCTGGCCGAATGATCCCGTGCCGCCAGTAATCAGAATTGATTTGCCATTTAGCACACTATCCTCCAAACAAGGATCAAAAGAGTATTCTTATCGAAATGTTCAGCAAATAGGATTAACATAAGGACATATATCAATATACACAAAAAGCTGCAGCTTCCCCAGCTGCAGCTTTTAAAATTAGCTGAAATCCCTCTTCATCAGTCGGGAAGTGGAGTCTGTGTACTGAAATTCGTCCCTTCAAGAACAACCTGAAGAGCCCTGTTGGTTTTGGGAGCGAACAGGATAGGTGCAGCCAGGTTCATTGTCACCTTGCGGCTTGGCGGAACAGTGACGATGACAGTGACCAGGCATTCATCGTCTTCTTCGATTCCCAGCTTCTGTCTTTCCCGCTGATCAGGGGCCACCAGATAATCGAAGTAAAAATCGGTCGGGTCGGTCAGGACAAATGCAACCTGGGGGTCATCTACGCTCTGAATCCAGAAAAGCGGCCCCTCTTTTTCATTCGGCATGACGATAAAATGGCGCAGAGCTTCAAAGCCGATCAAACCTTCTGGAAAATACAAGGTGCTGTCCGGATCGTATTCGATTTCGCCAAAACGGGATTGGATTTTGTTCATGGCTAGTCCCTCCCCGGCTTGATGATGCTGCTTAACTCGTTCAGATCGGCAATGTCCCACTTTGCAGCCTCCATGTTCTCCTCTTTGATTCTATCAAATACTTCCTGACGGTGAACCTTCATATCTCGAGGAGCATCAACTCCGATCCGGACGCCGCCTCCCTTGAGTTCGACTATGGTAATCTTGACATCGTCACCGATGATGATTCCTTCTCCTGGTTTGCGGGTCAGAACTAACATATTGCGCCTCCTGGCTGATTGTCCGATCGCCTCCGCGTTCGGTTGTTGGTTACCTGATGTTACAGATAGTCAAGAATCGACAACTCAGATACCTTGCCGGTCACGTTCAGAGCTGCCTGAAAACTCTGTTCCTGCTGCTGCATGTCGGTGATAGTCTCAAGCAGATCGGCATCCTCATATCGGGAACGGAACTCCTCCATATCGATCTTGATCTGCTCCATATGGGAAAGAGCCGTCTCCAAACGACTGCCGACATTTCCTGACAGGCTTCTCTGGCTGCGGATCTGGTTGGTCGCATTCTCTATAGTATCCAGCGAATTGGCCAACGCAGTCGTATCATTGTTACGGATGTCCTGTTCCAACTGAGTCACGACAGAAAAGATGTCGTAAGCCCCAGCGTCTGTCGTTCCGTCAAAATTGAAATCGCCCATCAGGAACCCGTTTCCGGGCATATTGACCTTGATAAGTTCATTTGGAGCGATTTCATATTCGAGCTCACCGTCATCACCGGTATAGGTCACCGGGTTCGGTTCGGTTGCAGGATAATTCGGATTCAGGACAAAGGGTGTCGTTTTTTCATTGAATCCGGCAAAAAGATATTTACCATCAACACTGGCATTGGCATCGGAAAGCAGGGTTTCCCTGATCTGATGAACCTCATCGGCAAAGGTGGCCCTGTCCTCATCGCTCAATGAGCCATTGATAACGGCGATATTGATCTCTTTAACCCGAACCAGGGTATTCTCGATACTATCAAGATACCCATCCATGTTTTCGATCCGGTCACTTCCCGTTTCGATCGTTTCAATGTAGCGGTCAGAGGTCTGAATCTGGGTACGGGCACTCAAAACAGGGCTGATTGCTGTGGGATCGTCCGACGGACGGTTGATCCGCTTGCCGGTCGCCGCCTGTAGTTGCAGGCTCTGCAGCTTGTCACTGGTCCGGTCAAGGAACGCCTGCAGGCTGCGATATGTCGTGGTCTGGGTCGCTCTCATAAATCACCTAACTTTTCAGTGTCAGCAGTGTTCCCATCATCTCGTCAACTGTCGACAGAAACTTGGCTGAAGCCTCGAAGCCTTTCTGGTATTGCATCAGGTTGATCATCTCATCTTCCAGGGAAACCCCGTCGATGCCGTCGCGCAGATTCTGCAACTGGATCAGACTGTCTTCATACCCCTGTTTGGCCTGAGTATTACGGGCCGCCTCAACGCCAACGGTCGAAACGATTTTCCCATAATAGGAGACGAAGGTATCGTTGCCACCCAAGGCCGCAAACTGCTGCTGCTCAAGCTGAAGAATGGCCAGGGAATTGGTGTTGTCACCGGGAGCAGCAGAGGTTCCTGCAGCGATTTCAGCCGTCATGGTGATGCTCATCGTCAGCGAGGCAGCTGCATCAGTGACAGCCGCTGGTTGAACGAAAAAATCCTGCCCCGGATTGCCGTTCAGATCGGTCCCGGCCTGGTGCATGGCATTGACTTCACTGGCGAAGGTATAAGCCAGTTGATCGAGACGATTGACGGCGTTGGGGATAATCACATCTCGCACCTCATAGAGGCCGCGAAATTCCCCGCCCATGGCCGTCCGATCCAGATCGATAGTGGCGGTCCCGTAATCGAGCTGCAGGTTGACTTCGGTCCCGTTATAAACAGGGTTGATGTGGGTCGCTTCGTTGCCTTCGACCAGCGGCATGCCATTGGCCAGCTGCACTGAAACGTTGCCGTTCGAGGTTTCAAAACTGGTCCCTCCGATCGTTTCGGCCAGGTTCTTGAGAAGATAGTCGCGACGATCACGGTCGGAGTTGGCGTCCTGACCGGAAAGCTCCAGAGATGATATCCGGTTGTTCAGCTGAGCAA
Organism: Geopsychrobacteraceae bacterium; assembly: GCA_963677215.1. Taxonomy (GTDB): domain Bacteria; phylum Desulfobacterota; class Desulfuromonadia; order Desulfuromonadales; family Geopsychrobacteraceae. The sequence continues at coordinate 1,748,074 of OY781919.1, read as the reverse complement.
TCTCATCAACGGCCAGGTTGACCCCGTCGATCTTCGAGACGATGGTGCTGTTGATGTTTTTGATGACCTGCTGGGTCTCATTATAGATATTGGCGAAGGCATCGCCGATCAGTTCGCCGCGCTGCAGCACCTGTTGCCGCTCGACCTCGCCACCCGGATTGGTCGACAACTGTCGCCAGGCGTCAAAAAACTGGTCAAACTCATCGGAAAGGCTGCCATCATCAATGTTCAGAACCCTCTCAAGTTCTGCCAGAGGATTGGCCATGCTGCTCTCTAAACCGACATCAGCTGATTTGTCTTTGATCTGACCATCGAGAAAAACATCGTGGGAACGTTCTACGGAACCGACAGTTACCCCGGTGCCGATAAAGAAATCGCCGAAAGCGAGTGCTGGATAGGGGGTAAGGTTCGGGGTCTGGCGTGAGTAACCTTCGGTATTGACATTAGCGATATTGAGACCGGTGATCTCGATCGCCTTCTGATTGGTCTGCAGCGAAGTACGCCCGGAATTGAGAGCTGCATTTAAACCCATATCACACCTTCCCTGACAGTAACCGCCCGCCCTGTGCCAAAACCCTTGAATGACCGCCGTGGCCATAAACCCGTGGCATGGCTGCGGTACCGAAAAAGCCCATCATATCCCGAACCCAGTTCAAACCGGTCCAGAGCAAAAAGGCATTACGTCTGTTTTCATTATCGATCTTGCGCAGAAGATCTTCCATACCCGCAACATCTTCACGCTCAAGACTCAACCCTGCCAGCAGAGCTTCCTTTTTCTCGACAACCTTCTGCAGGCCCTGCATATCGAGAGCCATGGCGCATTCACGCTCCTGGCGCAGCAGGTCAAGCAAGGTTTCGAGTTGCGTTCTGACATCAACGGCAGTCATTTTCAGACATCCTTCATAATGAAGGGCAGAAGACTGGAAGCGACCTTTTCAAGGTCGGGCTGATAAGTACCATTCTCGATCTGGCTTTTGAGTGCCTGAATTTTTTCTGCCCTGGCTGTCTCCTGCATAGAGCTGCTCTCCTGAGCCTTAGTGGCCTCTTGCAAAGCACTGGAAAAATCGACTCGATCCCCCGCCTTGGCACCGGCGTCGGTCTTCTTGGCCGTACCGGATTTAGCGGTATAACCAACGGAACCGAGAGGGGCAAACCCTTTTCCACCGTAAATTTTATCGACCATGACGGCCTCCTATTCCTCGTTATTCTCAAACTGGGCTGCAAAAGCATCCAGTTTATCCATAATCGCTTCGTAAGTCTGCTGCGAAATCTCCGGCAGCTCACCACCGAAAGCTTCCTGAGCGTCGACAAAGCCCTGATCAATCGCGTCTTTCATCTCCTGGAGACGGGCCGGGTCACCACCATAGGCATTAATGGCAAAATCAACGATCCGTTGAGATGTTTTTTCGACGCCGAAGTAACCATCTTCAGAGATCAGGTCCTGGGCTTCTTCCGGGGTGAGGGTCGTCAGATCGATCGTCGTATCGCCGGTACTGATCTGAAGCTGAACACCCTGGTCCTGCAGAGTCTTGATCACCAGGTTGCGTAACAAGTCATAAGCGGAACCGACCTTGAGCCCAGGTCCGTAGGTCTGCCCGGCAGAATCAGGCTCACTCAAAGTCACACGATCCTCAACAGTAACCGGATCTTTCTCCAACTTATTGTTTTTCTTCGCTTCCTGCGATGTAGTTGCAAGCGGAGCTGATGATTTTGTACCTTCGATACGTTCCATCGTCTAATCCTCCATGATTACTCCTTGGAACTATATCGACTCCTCGCCGGAGTTTCTTTAGGGATTTTTTGTAAGGATTCTTTCAAAAGGTAACTGATTCGTTACAGGCAGGAGGGCAAGAGACGACGGCAAAAACCTTACGCCGGATTCAAAAGGGCTGGCGCAGGATCATTTTTCATCCATCAGCTGCTGCAACATCATTTCGGCGAGGCCGATCCCCCCACGCTCGGCGGTCATTTTTGCCGCTTCCATGTCCTGCAGCTGGGCATACATGTCATCAGCATTACCCCGCGGGATATACCCTTCATTCGGAATAGTGTTGCGCATTTCCTTATAGATCTGCTGAATGAAGATCGCCTCGAACTGCTGACAGACCTCTTTGAGCTTTTCAGGATCCTGGCCTTTTTTCGCCTTCGGCGCCTGGCTGGTGACCTGGCTCATGATCTGTACGGTGTCAATCTTTGGATCCATATCGTTGCCTGCCATCAAGAGTAATAAACCAGAATCCTTCACCACGGAGTCACTGAGAACAGAGAGAGCATATATTCTCTGAAAGCTCCATGCCTCCGTGGCTTTTGTTTGGTTATGCTTTAATTTTCAAAACAACCAGGCTACAGAACCACCAGGTCGGCATACATGGCACCGGCCGCCTTGATCGCCTGGAAGATGGCAATCAGATCGCGCGGGGAGGCGCCGATCGCATTCAGAGCTGAGGCGACATCACCGATACTGACCCCCTGTTCGAGGACAACCAGTTCACCGTCTTCTTCTGTCACACCGACCTGGGTCTGCGGCGAAACGGTCGTCTGCCCCTGAGACAAGGGGGCCGGCTGAGAGACGTCTTCGGATTCACTGATAATCAGACTCAGATTGCCGTGAGAAACCGCCACTGTCGAAATTCTGACATTTTCACCCATGACAATGGTTCCGGTCTTTTCGTTGACCACAATCCGCGCCAGGGTATCCGGAGCCACTTCTAGACGCTCCAGATCAGCGACAAAACCAACGACATTATTCAGATAACTTTTCGGAATCTGAACGCTCATCTCACCGCCATCGACAGCTTTTGCGTAGGGGCCACCGAAATGACTGTTGACCGCCGCGGTCATCCGCGACATGGTGGTAAAATCGGCATCCTTGAGACGGTAGTTCAATGCCGAGTCCTGGCCGAAGACAAAAGGAACCTCCCGCTCGACAAAAGCCCCGCCCGGAATACGTCCCGCCGTCGGATGGTTCTTCTGCACCTTGGCGGCCTTGCCGCCGAAGGCCAGCGAACCGACCACCAGTGCGCCCTGGGCAACGGCATAAACTTGACCGTCCCCCGCCTTGAGCGGCGTCATCAGCAGGGTTCCGCCAGCCAGATTCTCCGCATCGCCGATCGACGAGACGGTGACATCGATCGAACTGCCGGCCCGGGCAAAGGCCGGAAGTTCAGCGGTCACCATGACAGCGGCAACGTTATCAACCTTGACCTCCGCCGGATCGACGGTCACCCCGAGTCGCTCCATCATGTTGGCCAGCGACTGGATGGTGAACTCGGTGCTGGAGCTGTCCCCAGTGCCGTTCAGGCCGACCACCAGACCGTAACCGACCAGCTGGTTGGCGCGCACCCCTTCGATCTGGGCCAGCTCCTTGATCCGCGAGGCATCCGCCGTCGAGAGCAGAACAACCGCCCAGAGTACGAGCAGGGCGATGATGACTTTGTTGACAGAAATTCGGTTTACCATAACGAGCTCTCACTTTTCTGACAGAGCTTTGATACTTAAATTTCGCTACCCATCCCAAGGCTGATCAAAAGGGCCTGAATGCAAGGCACCTGCAGCCCCGGCGAATAAGGCGTAGCGAAAGCTACGTCGTTGAGCCGGGGCAAAGGTAACGCCACAGGCAGGTGCTTTTCATCAACCCTACCCTAAAAAGGCCATACTGCGTCCAGGCCGCGGACGAGCCACCCCTGCTGCTGCTTGTCACTGATCACCCCTTTACCGACATAGGCGATCCGGGCATTGAGCACATCGGCCGAATCAACCAGATTTCCCGGAGTGATATCGCTGGAACGCACGATCCCGGTCAGGGTCACGATCTGCATCTCGCTGTTGACCGTGACCGTCTTGTTCCCCTCGATGCGCAGGTTACCGTTCGGCATCACTTCTATCACCTGGGTGGTCAGGGTTGCGACCAGATTTTCCTTGCGGGCCGTCTTGCCGCTGCCGGAGAACGAGTTGCTGGTGCTTGCATCGACCAGAGCGGAAGGGTCCATACTGGTTGCCTGGCTGATCGATCTTTCCAGCCCCAACAGGCTGGTAATGCCGGCCGACATGTCGCTTGAACGACCCGTCGAGGTGGTCGCTTCCTTGCTGGCGCTGGCACTTTCCGAAATAACCACGGTGACGATATCGCCGACGGCACGCCCCTTGTTATCGAGGAACATGGTACCGCGCGGTTCAGTCCACAGCGACCCCGTCGATTTCGGCATCGGAACCTCGGTGACGATCGGCGTGACCGGTTCGACATCGAGATCGACATTGACAGCCGGGCCCGCACAGGCACCAAGCAGGGTGCCCAAAACTATAAGAGCGAGATATTTCATCTTTAAAACTCCACCTGAACCCGACCGGGGGCAATCACCTGGCAAAGCACCTCATTGCGCGAGCCACTGTTGAGCACCCGGATCGATTCTCCGATACGACCATCCTGTTTGGCTTCACCGACGGCGGTCAGCACCAGGCCACGGCCATAGGCCTGAATCGTCACCCGCTCACCACGCTTGACAACAGGAGGGAATTCCACCTGCTGCTGTTCGAGAACATCGCCCAACCGCACGGAACGCTTGACCCGCTTGCCGACGACATCTTCGATACTGAAAATCGGTTCACGCAGCCTGGAGATATCCTGATAGACCAGCTCGACCCGTCCGGCATCGAGCAGCTCGCCGCGGGTCAGGTTTTCACTGGCCACAACAACCTCGGCCAGGGCCTGCAGGTTGACTCGAATCGACTGATTGGCGACGATCTGGCCGTCGATCCTGGTCATCAGGGTCAGCCTGCCGCTGCCGACTACGCCTGGACGGGAGGGGATCAGCTGATGCTCGATACGCCCCTGCGGAACCTCAAAGGCCGCGGGAAAAGAGGCGTCGGCAAGCTTCAGTTGAACGTTCGGAAGTTGTCTCGACTGATCGGCCAGATAATCGTTCACCAGCTGTAACATTTCCTGCCTGTCGATCAGCACGCCCGGCTTGGCGGCAAAGACCGATGAGCAAAGAAACAGCAGGACTATCAACTGGGCCAGGATCTTCATATGCTTACCTTAACGAACCAGCTGCGAGGTCATTTCCAGCATCTGGTCGGCTGTTGTAATCGCCTTGGAGTTGACCTCATAGGCGCGCTGCCCGGCGATCATATTGACCATTTCTTCCATAATGTTGACGTTGGAGCCTTCGAGAAACCCCTGAGACAGGGTGCCGAAGCCTTCAGTGCCCGGAGTCCCGGCAACCGGAGCCCCGGTGGTCGGTGTTTCCGCGTAGAGATTGCGCCCCAGACTCTTCAAACCGGAAGGGTTACCGAAACGGATCAGCTCGAAGTTGCCAACCTCGGTCGGAACACTTTCGCCATCAAGCAGGACGCTGACGGTACCGTCACTGGTGATGGTGATCGAAGTCGTATTCTCCGGAATGACGATCTGCGGAACCACAGGGTAGCCGTCCGAGGTCACCAGTTGGCCGGTACTGTCCTTCTTGAGGGCACCGGAACGGGTATAGGCGTCAGTCCCGTCAGGCAGGGTCACCTGAAAGAAACCGCTCCCCTCGATGGCCAGATCCAGCTCGTTCTCGGTCTGCTGGAAATCACCGGTGGTAAACACCTTGGTCACCGAAGCCACCCTGGCACCGAGACCGACCTGAACGCCGGTCGGGGTTTCCCCGCCCGCGGCGCCGGTACCGGCCGCCTTGGTGGTCTGATAGAGAATGTCCTGAAAATCGGGACGACTTTTCTTGAAACCGGAGCTGTTGACGTTGGCCAGGTTGTTGGCGATAACATCCATATTCAGCTGTTGGGCCTGCATCCCGGTTGAAGCTGTCCAAAGTGCTCTGATCATTGCTGACTCCTTAGGTCAATCCTTATTGAACCAGGCCGATATCCGAGGCCTTGGCGTCCATATCGCTGTAAATTCTCAAGGCTTTCTGAGTCGCCTCAAAAGCGCGCATATTAGTGGTCATGCGCACCATTTCGCGCATCATATCGACATTCGATGTCTCAAGGTTTTTCTGGACCATCTCCGGCTGAGCCATCAGCGTCGGCTGGGTTCCATCCGAGGCGACGAACAACTCATCGCCGGCGCGCTCCAGAACCGAGGTATCGTCGAACTGATAGAGTGGAATCTGGCCACGCTGCGTCTCGCCCTCCCAGATCGATCCGTCGGGCAGGATGTCGACATCAGAGGTTTCCAGGGTGATCGGCCCGCCGGCTCCCATCAACGGAAAACCATTGCTGTCGACCAGTTGTCCCTCACCGGTGAGCTGAAAATTCCCCTTGCGCGTGTAGCCCAGGGTTCCGTCGGGACGCTGAATCTGGAAGAACCCTTCGCCATTGATCGCCAGATCGAGAGGATCACCGCTATATTCCATAACGCCGTGGCTGAAGTCGATCTCTTCCCTGGTCACCCGAGTGTAGTTGGTCGCCCTGGTCGCCATCCCCGAGGTCGCCTCCCCCAGCTTGGCGGCAAAGGTCGACATCCCTTTCTTGTAACCAGGGGTCTTGGCCGCAGCCAGATGCTCACTGATCGTATCAAGCATCTGCATTCGCCCTACGGCTCCCGATATGGCTCCATATTTTCCGCTCGGCATGGTTCAAACTCCATCTCTTGATCTGTCAGTCTTGTCGACAGCTTCCCGTCATTTCTTTAGTGTCCGGCCTGGTTGTGATTCTGCTTCAAGCGGACCAGACTGAGCAGCTGATCGACTTCGCTTTCCGACATCCTGAGCTGCTCGGCAATCTCGTCCTTGCTGTGCCCCTGACTGGAGAGAACCTCGACAAGTCGATACTTCTCAGCGGTTCCACCGCCTGCCAGCTGCCGGTGATAGTCCTCTTCAGCAACCTCAAGGTGGGCGTCAAAGCGGTCCTGCGGCGGCACCTTTTCCTGCTCTCCCAGTTCACGGAGCTGGCGTCTGAGCTGCCGCTGCCCGCTCAGCAGGAAGACGCTCAGCAGCAACGCAGCCAGTGCGACAAAGAGCGCCGCACAGGTCAGCCAGAGTCCGAAAGGCGTCATCCCTGTTCTCCGCGCTGGGCGTAGATACTGCGACGCATCTTGCCCTTGAGCTTACTCAGAGCCTGGCTGTGGAGCTGGGAAATCCGACCTTCCGACAACTCCAGGACTTCAGAGATCTCCTTCTGCGACAGTTCCTCGTAATAGAGCAGGGCGATGACCAGGCGCTCCTTGTCGGACAGCTGTTCCAGATAGCCGGCCAGCTCCTTGGTCAGCTCGTTGGCCTCCATCCGCTCCTGAACGCTGACCTGGCCGGTATCTTCCAGGTTGTCGATAAACGACTGGCTGTTGGCGTCGTCCTCATCGAGATTTTCGTTCAGGCTGACATAACCGAGCTGGCTGACCTGCAGCTGCAGCTCACGGAAATCGTCCAGGCTCATCTCCAGATACTCGGCAAGTTCGGGATCATCCGGAGTGCGCCCGAGCCTTTTGGCCAGATCCTCGGTCGCCCTTGAGAGCCGCGACTGCTTCTCTCTCAAGGTCCTGGAGAACCAGTCCATGCGTCTGACTTCATCAAAGACCGAGCCGCGAATCCGCCGCTCGGCGAAGGTCTTGAACAGAACGCCGCGGCGCGGATCGAAACGGTTGGCCGCATCCATCAAGCCCATCAGCGCTGCACTGCGGATATCCTCACGGTCGACAAAAGCCGGCACCTGGGTCATCATCCGGTCAACCAGAAAATCGACCAGCGGCAGATGCGTCTCGATCATTTTCTCCCGCTCGACAGCACCCGGCGGGCCATAGCTGTTGGTCATCAGCTCACCTCCGTACCGACTCCCAGAAACTGTTTCCAGAAGAATTGCAGAGTTCCCTGCGCCTGATTGTTGATCGGCATTTCGGCCAGCGTCTCGGCCAGCTCATTGAAGGCCTTGGCAACCTTGTGGTCAGGAAAGAGGTCGACCATGACCTTCTGCTGACGAACCGATTCATGCATCTTTTTGTCGTAGGGGATGCAGCCCAGATAGTCGAGATAGATATCGAGGTAACGCCCCGAGACCATGGTCAGTTTTTCAAAGACATCGAGCCCTTCGTCGGCGTTGCGCACCGAGTTGACGACCAGCAGGAAACGCTTCTGATGGTACTGGGTCGAGAGCAGCTTCATCAGCGCGTAGGCGTCGGTGATCGCTGTCGGCTCCGGGGTGGTCACAACCAGGATATCCTGGGCCGCAACGTTGAAATAGGTGACGTTATCGGAGATCCCGGCCTCGGTATCGATCAGCACCACGTCAAAATGCTCGCCCAGGCCGTCGAGAGCTTCGATCAGGCGCATCTTCAGCTGGCTGTCAAGCCGGGTGTACTGCTGAACACCGGAACCGGCGGGCAGGATCTTCAGCCCGTAGGGACCTTCGATCATCACCTCTTCCAGGGAGCGTTCACCATTGAAGAAATGGTTCAGGTTGTAGGTCGGCGACAGACCGAGCACCACATCGATGTTGGCCAGCCCCAGGTCGGCGTCAATGACCAGTACCTTCAAGCCCTGACGGGCCAGGGTCACTGCAACGTTCGAGGTCACGGCGGTCTTGCCGACCCCTCCCTTGCCGCTGGTCACCGACAGCACCCGGGTCGCTCCCATGCGCAGTTCACTGTCCGCAGAGTCCAGCTGGTCGCGCATACTGCGCAAGGTTCCTGCCTGATCAACACCGCTCATCATACTGCCAACCTCCGTTCAGCTTGTGCGCCTTCCATGACCAGACCGGCAACGGTTTGCGGATCGGCCATCAGCAGATCTTCCGGTACCTTCTGACCGTTGGTCAGATAGGCCAGGGGAAGATTGCTGCTGGTTGAAAGATTAATCATCGAACCACAGCGATCGGCTTCATCCAGCTTGGTGAAGATCAGCCGCTTAAGTGGCAGCTTGCTGAACGCCTTGAGAGTCTTGCGCTGCAGGCGCTCTTCGGTCGGTGCCGAAAGAACCAAGCAGTTTTCAACCCCCGAGTCCTCACCGAGGAACAGGTTCAGCTCTTCGATGCGGAGCTCATCCTTGGGGCTGCGACCGGCCGTGTCGATCAGGATCAGGTCCTTGTCGGCATGACGCTTGAAAGCGTCCTGCAGTTGATCCGGTGAGAGCACGACCTCAACAGGAAGACCCATGATTTCACCGTAGACCTTGAGCTGCTCGACCGCAGCGATCCGATAGGTATCGATGGTCACCAGGGCGACACGGGCCCGGCTTTTGGTCATCGCTTCGGCGGCCAGCTTGGCGATAGTCGTGGTCTTGCCGACACCGGTCGCCCCAATCAGCGAGATACGCTTCTGGGGCTGACCTGGTTGCCACAACGGCCCACTGGTCTGCACCAGGCTGGCCAGGGTTGAGGTCAGCACACGTTGGCACTCAGTGCTGTCCCGACGCTGTTCGGCTGTCATCTTCGCGGTGCTGAAACGGGCGATGGTCGCCGCAGCCTCGGCGTCGATACCGCAATCGGAGAGGAACTGGCCCAGGTCGTCCAGGGCAGCAGGAGCTGCAGCTGCAGCTGCAGCTGCAACGGCTGGCTTGGCGATATGCGGACGGCGCGGTTCGCTGACGACCTGCGGGGCTTGTGGAGCAAGCTCAACCGGTGCGACCTGCGGTGCGGCAGCGACCGGAATCACCGGAGCGACCACTGGCTGCTGAAGGTTCTGGCGGGACAGGGTCTGCATCAGATTCTTCAGCTCACTCAGCTCGGCCTGCAGCTGGTCAAAGTTCTGGGATTCCAGCCTGGCCCGTAATTCCCGGACCTCATCCTCAAGCGGGATGCCGGCGACCTCGACAGGCTCGGAGCGCAGCGGCCGCGACAGGGAGACCTTCTCCTCTTCAAGATGATCAAATCGCTGACTGTAGGCGGCCGGAATTCTCGCTTGGGGCTTGCCAGCCAGGCTGCGGCTGCTGTCGACCTTAACTGCGGAGGCCTTCATCGCCGGTGACTCAATGGCGGCAGTGACCTCGATCAGCTGCTTGCCGAGCACGCCCAGCCCCTTGCGCCCGATTGTCCGGGTCGACAGGATCAGCGCGTCCGAGCCCAAGGTTTCCTTTACCTGCTGCAGAGCAGCTGCCATCGTTTCCGCTTCGAATTTTCTAACCAACATCGACAGTCACCGTTCCTATCGACCGGACCTTCATATGAGGCGCGATCTCGTTGTGAGAGATAATTGCCAGATTCGGCAGATAACGTTCAGTCAACCTTTTGACATGGAGTCGGATTGTTGGCGTACACAACAGCACCGGTGTCGCCGCCGTCACCTTCTGCAAAGTCTTGTTCAGGCTGTTGATCAGCGCCTGGGCGAAACCCGGCTCGAGAGCCAGATATGCTCCGTGATCCGTGGTGTGGAGCGCTTCCTGGATCAGGTTTTCAACTTTGCGGTCAAAGGTCATCACTTCAAGTACCTGCCCATCTTCACTGTAGTTGTTACTGATCGAGCGGGCCATCACGGCCCTGACATGTTCGGTCAGTTGATCTGGATCATGCACAACTGGTGCCCAATCTGCCAAAGTTTCCAAAATAGTTCGCAGATCGCGCACAGAAACGCCTTCGCGCAACAGATTTTGCAGGACACGCATGATGACACCAAGGCTAAGCAGGTTCGGCACCAGCTCCTCGACCAGCTTCGGATAGTCGTGTGCCAGGTTGTCGAGCAGGTTCTGGGTTTCCTGACGCCCGAGCAGTTCATGGCCGTGACGCTTGATCAGTTCGCTCAGGTGGGTTGCGACAACCGTGGTATTATCGACGACCGTGTAACCTGAAATCTGAGCGCGCTCCTTCTTGTCTTCGGAAATCCACACCGCCGGCAGGCCAAAGGCCGGTTCCACCGTATTGACCCCTTTGATCACCTCGGTCGCGGTGCCCGGGTTCATCGCCAGGAAATGGCCGGGCAGCAGTTCGCCGCCGCCGATCTTGACCCCTTTGAGGACGATGGCGTACTCGTTCGGCTTGAGCTGGAGGTTATCCTTGATATGCACCGGTGGGACGATGAAGCCCATGTCAAGGGCGAACTGTCGGCGTATTGACTTGATGCGCGGCAGCAGCTCACCGTTCTGCGCCGTATCGACCAACGGGATCAGACCATAGCCGACCTCCATCTCGAGCAGATCGACGCTGAGCATCTTCTCGTAATTTTCCTCTTCCAACTGTTTCGGTGCCGGCAGCTCAGGCTTAGCCGCTTCCAGCTCCTGTTCTTTTTCCGCCTTTTGAACCCGCCAGGCGATGACACCGACAATGACAGAGAGGAACAGGAACGGCAGATGGGGCAGTCCCGGAATCAGGGCGAAGACCAGCAGGGTCGCGGAAACGACCCACAGGGCACGGGGATGGACGGAAAACTGTCGCTTCATCTGGCTGCCGAAGTCCTCGTCTCCGGCCGTCCGGGTGACCATGATACCGGCCCCGGTGGAAATGATCAGCGCCGGAATCTGACCGACCAGACCGTCACCGACCGTCAGGATCGTATAGTTTGCCGCGGCTTCGGCCATCGGCATCCCCTTCTGCATGACACCGATGACAAACCCCGCCCCGATATTGATCATGGTGATGATGATACCGGCGACGGCGTCCCCCTTGACGAACTTGCTGGCACCGTCCATCGCGCCGTAGAAATCGGCCTCGGCGGCTATTTCCAAACGCCTGGTACGGGCATCGTCTTCATTGATCAGGCCAGCGTTGAGGTCGGCATCGATCGCCATCTGCTTGCCAGGCATGGCATCCAGAGTGAAACGCGCGGCGACCTCGGCAATCCGCCCGGCCCCCTTGGTGATGACCATGAAGTTGATGATGACCAGGATGACGAAGATGACTATACCGACAACATAGTTGCCGCCGACGACGAACTGACCGAACGACTGAATGACGGTCCCTGCCGCCGATGGACCTTCGTCACCATGAAGCAGAATCAGACGGGTCGATGCGACGTTGAGTGAAAGACGAAACAGGGTGGTGATCAGCAGAATGCTGGGGAAGATGCCAAAGTCAAGCGCCTTCGAGGTATAGAGGGCAATGATCAGGATTAGCAGCCCGATGGTGATGTTCATCGACAAAAACAGGTCTAGCAGCAGCGGCGGAACAGGCAGAATCATCAGCATCAGAATCAGGACCAGCCCGAAAGCGACAAGAATATCGCTGCGCATCAACAATTCTTTCCAACGTTGCTGCATTATTCCATCGAGAGTTGCCATATCCATCTATCTCCGTCGTTCGTTTTCTGACAGTTTGTCAATTTTCCGACTCAGTTGAAAAGCTGCTAATTTATTTAAAAATTTCGTGTTATTTCAGCAACTAATGCTTCTTCAAGCTGTAGACGTAGGCCAGAATTTCAGCTACAGCAGTAAACATTTCTTCAGGAATTTCTTCCCCCACCTCCTGCTTGTACAAAGCCCGTGCCACCGGCTTGTTCTCAATGATCGGAATCTGATGTTCGCGGGCGATTTCACGAATTTTAAAGGCCACATGGTCGGCCCCCTTGGCGATGATCTTCGGCGCGCCCATGCTGCCCCGCTCATAACTCAAGGCAACGGAGAGGTGGGTCGGGTTGGTGATGATGACATCGGCCTTCGGCACCTCCGCCATCATCCGCCGCCGGGCCGCCTGCATCTGCATCGAGCGAATCCGCGACTTGACCTTCGGATCCCCTTCCGTTTCCTTGTGTTCTTCCTTGACTTCCTGCTTGGTCATCTTCATCCGTTGCTCCATCTCATATTTGCTGAACCCGAAATCTATAATCGCCAGCACGATAATCACCCCGCAGCTTTTGGCGAACACCAGAAAAGCGACATGGGCGAGAAAGACCAGCATCTGCTGCAGATCCTGGGAAACCAGGGTCAGGGCAGCGTCGAATTCTCCAGCAACCGTCTTATAAGCGATAAACCCGATGACCACGACCTTGGCCGAAGATTTCACCACTTCGATGGCACTACGCTTGGAGACGAACTTGGACATCCCTTTGATCGGATTGAACTTGGCGATATCCGGCTTGAAGACCTTGGTCGAAAAGAGCGGACCGACCTGAAGGAATGAAGCAAAGAAACCAACCACCAGAGTCAGCAGAAAGACCGGCCAGAGCAGCCCGATCAGCAGTTTCCCCATCTGCCATGCGAGCAGGGTCATCGACGGAGCAGTCACCTCGAAATGAGCCATCAGCTCAAAAACCTCGCGGTAAAGTCGCTCCAGATCTCTCCAGAAATACCTGGCGTAGAAAACCCAGAGCAGCAAGGAGGTCGTCAACAGAGCTGCAGTTCCGACCTCCTTGCTCTGCGCGACCTGACCTTTATCACGAAATTCCCGTCTTCGCTTTCCGGTCGCGCTCTCTGTCCGTTCCTGTCCGGATTCTTCGGCCATCTTCGCATCTCCGACTGTGGCAATTATTTTGACACAGTCCTAAAAGTCTGAGTTTCATGAGTCTTCCGTGCCGGAATTTTGGCGCCGGCAGGTACGAAAACTCACATCAAACTGAAAAGACGCAAAAATCGTTCCGAAAGTTGAGAAAATTCTTCGGTAAGCATGCCGGCCATCACCCCGAGGGTCATGCCCATGACAATAAAGGCAATGCCGATATTGAGAGGAAAGGAGAGGAGAAAGACATTCAATTGTGGAAAGACCCTGGCCATCAGGCCGAGAATCAGGGTCGAAAGGATCAGCAGTACCAGGATAGGAGCGACCAGACGGATACTCAGAACAAACGAATGATTGAGCACCTCGATCATCATCGGAATGGCTCCGCCGCCCAGATTGACGCCGCCAGGGGGCAAGAGTTCAAAGGACGATACGATCGCCCGTAGAAACAGGTGATGAACGTTCAGACTCAAAAACAACAGGATCGCCAGAATCCCCTGAAACTGGGAAATCAGCGCGACCTGCTGCTGGGTTGTCGGGTCGAAGACGTTGGCAGCAGCAAAGCCCATCTTGTAGCCGATGATCGATCCGGCGAATTCCGCCGCCATGAAAACCAGCTGCGCCAAAAATCCGACCAGCAGCCCAAGAACGATCTCTCCGGCAACGACCAGACCGAGTTCAAGCGGGGCATAACTTTGGGCCGGCAGAAAGGGCTCGATGATCGGAAAGGTGATCAGGGAGAATAGAAAAGCGACAGCGACACGCAGCTGAAAGGGGATCTGGGCACCGCTGAAAACGGGGATGGCGGCAAACATGGCGGCGACACGGGCCAAGCAGATCAGAAACCCCTGAAGGAGAGGGAGGGAAAAATCGGGCAGATCCATATCAGCGTCCCACTATCTGCCACATGCTGCATTCAGCAAGGCGAAAAATAGTCACACTAATGACCGATGTTGGGTAGCTGACTGAAAATCATGGTGATGAAGGCCATGGTCTTCTGCATGATCCAGGGGGCAAAAAACAGCAGGGTGACAAATACCCCGACGATCTTGGGAATAAAGGTCATGGTCTGCTCGTTGATCTGGGTCGCGGCCTGAAAGATGCTGATGATCAGGCCGATCAGCAGAGCCACGATCAGCATCGGCGCAGCGCACATCAGGGTCGTCTCAATTGCCTGACGACCGATATTGACAACAAATTCAGGAGTCATAATAGATTTCTCCTAACCTGTCAGGTCCCGAAACTCTGAACCAACGAACCTATCACCAGTGACCAGCCGTCAACCAGGACAAAGAGCAGAATCTTAAACGGCAGAGAGACGATGATCGGCGGCAGCATCATCATCCCCATCGCCATCAGGATCGAAGCGACAATCATATCGATCATCAAAAAAGGGACAAAGAGCAGAAACCCCATCTGGAAAGCACGTTTCAGTTCCGAAAGCATGAACGCAGGAATCAGGGTCAGGGTTGAGACATCATCCTTGTTGTCCGGCTGGGGCGACCTGGAGATATCGACCAGCAACTGCAGATCCTGCTCGGAGACCTGGGAGAACATGAACTCGCGCATCGGCTCGATCGCTTCGGTTATCGCCGTTTCCTGGTTGATCTCCTGATTCAGGTAGGGCTGAATTGCCTGGTCGTTGATCTTGCTGAACACCGGGGCCATGACGAAGAAGGTCAGGAACAGCGAAAGCCCGATGACGATCTGGTTGGATGGCGCCCCCTGCGTCCCCATCGCCTGACGCACGAAGGACAGAACGATAACGATCCGGGTAAAGCCGGTGGTCATCAACAGGATCGCCGGAGCCACCGACAAAATGGTCAGCAACAGCAGGATCTGAATGGCCGTCGAAACCTCACCCGGCGAATTGGCCTCGCCGACACCAAGGGTGATGGTCGGCAAACCTGCGGCAAAAAGAGTCCCCGGCAGCAGCACCAGAATCAACAGCAGAAACAGTTTGCTTCTCATGACTCGCCCTTTTCTGCCTGTTCCAGGGTCTTGGAAAAATCCTCAGCAGGCGTTGCCTTGCTCAGACATTCAATCCGGTCATGAGTCAGGCCCAGCAACAGCTCTTCACCTCTGAACCTGACCACACAGAGAAACTTGCGCCCCCCCAGCGGCTTGGTCTCAAGCACCTTGACCAACCCTTCCTTACGTTGTGGCAGGACACCAAAACCCTTACGACTGGCCGCATAGAAGAGCAGCAGGATGCCGATCAGAACCGCCATCACAGCCAGCATCTTCAGGGTTGAACCGAGCAGGCTCGGAGCAGCGACAGCCTCGCCGGCCCAGACCGGCTGAGCTATAAAAAACAGAGCAATGAGCAGGCGCACCATTTGTATTAACCCAGCTTCTCGATCCGTTCAGACGGGCTGACGACATCGGTCAGGCGCAGGCCGAACTTGTCATTGACCACGACCGCTTCACCACGCGCGATCAACCTGGAATTGACGTAGAGATCAAGCGGTTCACCGGCCAGTTTGTCGAGTTCGATCAGCGACCCTTCTTGGAGCTGGAGCAGATCCCGAACCAGGATGCGGGAACGACCGACCTCAACGGAAATCTCCAGCGGGATATCGAGCAGCAGATCGATCCCGCGGCCATCTCCCGCATCTGTCGCAGCTTGTCCGCTTTCAACAGTTTCTTCACTCATGTTTAACCTCCATGGGGAATCCGCCCCATTATCCGTATCGCTTTTTTACCATCCTGCACGCCGGCCACCCCCAGAAACTTGGGTCGATTCTGAACCAGCACCTTCAGCGGAGCCTCCGGTTTGCAGTTTAATTCAATGACGTCACCCACCTGAAAGTTGAGAATATCGCGAACCCGCAGATTCAGAGTCGACAAGACCCCCTCGACCTCAACCTCCATCTGTTCAAGCTCGGAACAGACAAAATTCTGCCATTTGCTGTTTTTATTCAGGCTCGCCGGCACCGCCTTCGACTGCTGTTTCTTCTGCAACGGCTCCAACGCAGTGTGCGGGACAACAAGAGAGATATAGCCATCCAGACTGTCGATCGTGGTTTTGAAACGAGCGGCGACAACCCCTGATTCCGGACCGACAAAATTGAGCAGACGCAGGTTGCTGACCACCTCGACGAGCGAGGTGTCGACGCTAAAGATCTGGTCAAATCCCTTGCTGATCTCCGGACAGGCGCCCTTGATCACATCGCGCAGGACATTCAGCTCGATGGCACTCATACTGCGATCGGGGATGGCCGTCTTGTTTTCTGCGTCCCCGCCCAGCACCATTTCCACCAGGGCAAAAGAGAGCTGTTCGTCAAATACCAGCAGTGCGCCGCCAGTCAGTGGCTCGAGCTGCATGATGCCGATCGCCCCACGTCCGGACAGACGCTGCAACAGCATATCGAAAGCCATCGACTCCATTGCTTCAAGCTTGACATGAACCGAACGCTGAAAGCGCGACGACAGCGACAGCGAATAGTTGCGGGCAAAGCTATCGAGGATCAGGTCGTAATTTTTCAGCTTCCAGCTTTCCGGCCCGTCCGACCTGACCAGATTGCAGTGCTGAGCCGCTTTCTTGGGCTTGGCACCCGGTTCGTCAGAACCGACCGCATCGACGTCGATCTCTCCGTGCCGGACTGCCGACAACAGGTCGGCAATCTCTTCTTTGCTGAGTATCTTTTCCACTTAAGCTGTCCTTTACTGGACCACGAAATCGGTAAAATAGATTCTCTTCACCTTACCCTGCTTAAGGATGCTGTTGATCTTGTTGATCAGCTCGGCACGCAGCTGAATTTTCCCCTGCAGATCGTTGAGCTCGGTATAGGTCTTGTTGCCGACCAGCAGCAGAATCGCATCCTTGATCTGCGGCATGCGCTGGGACAGTTCCAGGGATGCGGCATCGCTGTCAACCTCAAGAGTGATGGCCGCCTTAAGATAACGACTCTCGTCATTGTCGATGATATTGACTATAAAGGAATCGATGTTGACCATCGGCCCGACCTGCTGGGCCTGGGCTGCAAGCTGGGCCTGCTCTTCCTCAGGAGAAATCTTCTCCTCACCGCCTCCCCCCCTGAGAAACAGAAATGCCCCGACTCCACCACCGATCAGCACGACCAGAATGACGATAATGATGATGAGCAGTTTTTTCTTGCCCTTTTTCCCACCCTCTTCAGCGTCTTTTGCAGGTTCTTTTGCCATAGGTCTTTCCTTCCACCCACTCATGCCGAGCGGGAATTTCAGATATCAGATTACAAATTGAAATCCTGTTTCGACCAGCGTCAAAACGGAGTCTGTTCATTGGCATCGATCAGGTAAGGCAGCTCCTGATTCGGATCCCCCTGGCTTTCGAGTACGAATTCGACCCGACGATTGAGCGCCCGCTCCCGGTCGCTGTTGTTCGGGAAAAGGGGTTTCTGAGAACCGTAACCGGTGGCCGCCATACGGGTCAGCGGCACCAGTTCATTGGTCGCCATAAAGCGCAGTACGGCAACAGCCCGGTTGACCGACAGGTTCCAGTTGTTCAGCTCATTCCCCTGATCATCGGTATGCCCTTCGATCTTAAGATTGAGGGGCAGCGGCCTGACCAACTCGGCGACCTTGCGCAGAACGGGTTCCGCTTCGGGCTGCAGGGCGCTGCTGCCACTGGCAAACAGGACAGCCTCATCGACGCGCAGAATGACCGCGCCTCGATCCTTGACCACCTCGATCTCACGGTTGAGTTTGAGTTCCCGCAGCTTCGACTTGATCCGCCGATAGACCTTGGAGGTAAAATCGTCGTCCATCGGCGAATAGGAGACCACCGTGGGCGGTGCGACATTCGTCTTGCGCTCGCTGCCCAGCACCCCAAAAGCGCCTGCCAGCGAATCACTGGCCGCATTGAATTTGATCTGATCCATATTGGCCATCGACAGCAGCAGAACGAAAAAGGTCAGCAGCAGGGTCACCATATCACTGAAGGTGACCATCCACATCGGCGCTCCGGCTGGCGGCTTTTTCTGTTTTTTGGCCATCGTCTTTTCGCCCTAGTTGAAGTTGCTCTGACGCTGTTTCGGTGCAACGAACGCGTGTAGTCGCTGTTCCATCAGACGTGGATTCTCCCCTTCCAGAATCGCCTTCATCCCCTCGGTGATCAGGGTCTTGTTCAGCACCTCACTGGCCGAACGCAGCTTGAGCTTACCGGAGATCGGGGTTGCGACAACGTTGGCAATAACGGCACCGTAAAAGGTTGTCAGCAGGGCAACCGCCATCGCCGGGCCGATCGAAGAAGGATCACTCATATTCTGCAGCATCTGAACCAGACCGATCAGGGTACCGATCATCCCCATCGCCGGAGAATAGGCAGCAATGGTGGCAAAGATATCGGCCCCCTTGTCATGACGCTCCATGACGTATTCGATCTCCTTGTCGAGCAGATCACGCAAGGCTTCCGGCTCCTGACCGTCTACGGCCATCTGCAACCCTTTGAGAAAAAACTCATCGTCGATCTCGTTCATTACGGCCTGCAGCGACAGAATCCCTTCTTTTCTCGCTTTGCCGGCATAGGTGATCAGCTTGGTGATGGTTTCGACGGGAGACTGAGCTTTGTGAAAAAAGGCTTTACGGGCGACATTGAAGGCCCCGAGGACATCACCCAGTGGGAAATGGACCAGAACAGTACCAATCGTCCCGCCGATGACAATCATCAGCGAAGCGACGTCGATAAAGATCATCAGTGAGCCGCCCTGCAGTATGGCGGCGACCATCAAACCGAAGGCCGCCAGCAGGCCGATTATAGTGGCTATATCCATAATTCTCCCCGATCCGTTTCAATTACCGGCCAACTCTTCTGCAAAACTCAAAAAGATGACACTGTAAATCTAGCACAAAGCTGCCGCCCTGATATTTAGCAGATTGTATGCCATCTCCCATAAAGTTTTCCAACAAATAAAAACCATATGAATTACAGACTGTTATAAAACAAAAAAAGAGGGCTGTCCATTTTTCCGGGACAGCCCTTTCATCTTAAGTCAGAATTTTGACCAGGATATTAGCGTTTGAGATTGATGACCTCGGTCAGCATTTCGTCTGTCGTAGTGATGGTCTTGGAGTTGGCCGAAAAACCACGCTGAGTCGTAATCATCTTGACGAACTCCTGAGCTAGGTCGACGTTGGACAGCTCCAGCGCATTGGTAAAGATATTGCCGACACCGGATCCGACAGTCCCGATAACTGGGACCCCGGAATTGTTACTCTGACTGTACATATTGTTCCCTGCCTTGGTCAGTGCATTCGGATTGGTAAACTTGGCCAGGGCGATCCTCATCAGCTGGCGTGGGGTTCCGTTGGAAAAATTACCGATAACGTTCCCCAGCTCATCGACACTCAGTTTAACCAGAGAACCGGTACCATAACCATCCTGTTCCTGAGAAACAACAACAGACGGACTGGCATACTGGGTGGTTTCCATATCGAACTCGACAATCTGAGTTTGAACGGCCCCGTTGGTCCAGGCCAGGCTACCGGAATCAGAGGTAAATTCGCCAACGGTTGTAAGCGGGATTCCAGTTCCTGAGTTATCCATATCAAGATTTCCCGACTCGTCAAAATTGACAACCCCTTGACCAACAACAGACAGAACCCCTTCAGTTCCCCCGGTAATTTCACTCCCATTGACAACACTGTGCCACTCCCACGACTGATTGTCGACTTTGGTAAAATAGGTCGTCATCAGGTGAGTGGTCCCAAGGCTGTCATAAATCTGAATCGAGGTCGCATAATGCGAACTCGCCGTCGGATCATAGACGTTAAAAGTGTTATCTGCGCTTGTGCCAAGGGCGTCAGAAATTGCATTCTGTAGATCTTTGACCGCCGCCAGAGTATTGGTATCAACCGGACTCGTACCTAACAGGGTCGTCTCAAGGGTATTTGCAACAGTTTGGGCAGCTGCCTGCAATCCTGCATCAGCCGGACTTGCAGCTAGATTACTGAATGCGAGATCTGGAGAAAGGGCATTCAAGGCACTGGCACTGTTGGCGAGATCAGGAACAGTAATTGCGACCGAGTCGGAATCGAGGTTGGTGTTCAGGTTGATATTGGCAGTCGGCCCGGCCTGAGTAAAGGACTGGGTATTGGCCCAGATTGCTGTCAGGTCACCATAGGTATTGCCGTTTTCATCGAGCTGATAACCCATGACATTATAGCCTTCCGGGTTAACCAGGTACCCCTGGGCATCAAACCGAAAAGCTCCTGCACGCGTATAATTCTGTACGGCATTACCGGTTGTCGGATCACTGACGATAAAGAAACCGGCGCCTTCGACGGCCAGATCGGTATTGGTTTCGGTGTTTTCAAAGGTTCCCTGGCTGAAGACATTATCAACGATCGACAGGCCGACACCACGGCCAACCTGCGAGGTTCCCCCGGAACCGGAGATCTGACTTGAGAGCAGGTCGCCGAAGATCGCCCGGCTCGATTTGAAACCGACGGTATTGGCGTTGGCAATGTTGTTGCCGATAACACTCATGGCGTTGCCGTTGGCGTTCAATCCGCTGACGCCACTGTACAAAGAACTGGATACACCCATCTTGTCTCTCCTATTGGGAAGCCGCGTCAATCGGTCGGCGGCTTGCGAACCTCCTCCAAGAGGACCGGTTCGGATTAAGCGATTACTGCGCTGTCAATATTGGTAAAAACGTTGTTTTTTATCTGTTCGCGATCAACCACTGTGACCACGGTATCGTTTTTTACGCTGACCACCAGGGCTGTTTCATCCAGCATCACCAGCGATTCCCTGCACCCCTTGGCGCTGGCCTGAGAGACGGCGCTCTCGAGACGCTGCATCTGTCCGGCATCAAAGGAAATACCGCGACTCTGCATCCGTTCGCTGGCGTGTCGGGAAAATTTGACACTACCCTGATCGATCTTCTTGTTGAGCAGCTGATCAAATCTCTGGCCGCTCGTTTGCGCCTTCTGCGCCCCTCTGCTCTGCTGCGGTCTGGCAACCCCTATCGGTTGCGGGATGATGGTCAGATCATCACTCATAGAACCGCCCCGGCCTTATCGACCTTCGAGATCGAGAAGGTACCCGCCGTTGTTTCCAACAATGCCGGTTCGGCACTCAAGTCAACGGCGCTGACCTGCCCTTGAACCAGGGTCTGACAGTCCAGCAGAGCTTCATCGGCATCTACGGCCCTGGCCACCAGGCTGTAATGCCCCGCCACCAATGGCATGCCGGTGTCGGTCGTGCCGTCCCAGCTGAAAAAGTGTTCTCCCGCCGATGTATCCTGTGCTGTCAAGGTCGCCAGGGTTGCACCACTTGAGCCCAGCACGTAAAGCTGGACATCTTCGGCCGGGCTGTCGAGGCGATAGCCCAGTTCAACGGATTCACCGTCGAAGTCAAACTCATCGGCCTGAGCGACGATATCCTGGCCAATCAGGCCAAGCGCCGACATGCGCTGCATCTCGCTGCTCATGGTTGACAGACCTTCCAGGCTGCTGTTGACGTTGGTCAACTGCTCCAGCTGGCTGAACTGGGCGAGCTGAGCCGTGAACTCAGTCGGATCGGAAGGGTTCATCGGATCCTGATTCTGCAGCTGAGCGACTAGCAGGGTCAGAAAATCCTCTTTCCCCATCGACACATCTTCAGTTTTTGACGAGGTCAGGCTGGTGATTGAATAGCCTGTATCGATTCCACTGATTGCCGCCATCTATTCCTCCTTTCTTTAGATTTTTATACGTGGAGACTGATGCCTCCGCCACCGTTCTGAACCAGGTGGGCCAGGGGGATCGCCTGCTCTTCTGAAGTCCCCTCGTTTTGCCATGTTTGCCCGGCAAAAGCGTTGCGCGACTGCTGTTGCTGTTGTCCGGCAAAGCGGTTCTGATCCTGCTGCTGATCGACATTGACCTGGAACTGATCGATCTTCAGTCCCTGTTCGGCTAGGGCATTACGCAATTGCGGCAGGCTCCGCTCGATCACTTCCTGAACCTGCTGGCTCTGGGCATGGATATTGGCGCGAATTTTATCCCCTTCGACCTGCAGATCCAGCTTGAGACTGCCCAGTTCGGCGGGGTTGAGGCGTACCACCATACGTCCGGTCTCACCGTTGGCGCTGCCGGAGATGTGGGTTACAACCTGGTCAAAGATCTGACTCTCACTGACCTGGGTCCCGCTGGCCAGGGTAAAGACATGCTGTGCCTGAGTCTGCACAGGTGCCTGTACACCGTTGGACTGGGACGATGTAAGACCGGCCGCTTGAGCCTGGCCATGCAGCTGCGACGCATGAGGTGCTGTTGTCAGGTGCTGTCCCGCTTCAACCTGCGGTTGCGACTGGACCTGAGCCAGGGTCGAATCCAGAGTCTTGAGCCCATCTGCTGAAACCTCACCTGTCACTGCATTTTCAGCAGCAACCGGGTCAACAGTTTTCTGCCCATTGGTACTGACGGATGTAGCTTCAGAACCTGAGCGCGACTGTTGACGAACATTCAGGAGCCCGGCAAAGCGGGGATCGATCTCTTCCTTCGTTTCTGTTTTGAACAACGACAGATCCTCGGAAATCTCCTGCCGCTCATCACCGACAGCCACCTCGTTTTCGTTCTGAGAAGCAACAGCGTCAATAGCTTTCTGCAGCAACTGGCGGGCCTGAGCAAGGGTTTCCGCCACAGGGGCAACGACAGGAGCCTCAGCTACAACCTCAGAAGAAACCACCGCGGCACCGCTTTCGCTGGTTTCAAACAGAGCGCTTAGCTGCTCCTTGAGTTGAACAGCCAACTCGGAGAGTGCAGCCTGAGGATCTTCGGATGACTCAAGATCTTTGAACATATCGACCAGGGGAGACAGATCAACACCGGCAACCACCTGCTCGCCATGCAGCTCACTGTTGTCAACTGCCTCGTCCAGGGTCGCAACCAACTGACTGAGCATGCCGTCCAGATCGATCTCTTGCGTGTCACTGGACTGATCAGCGATACCGGCCATTGCCTGCAGCAGGTCGATCAGTTCGTGCTGAACCGTGTCAGACTTCTTGTTGACAACGCCAGGCTCGTCACAAACTTCAGTCTGTTGTGCTTCGGCCTGGTCGGCCTGGGCAACGGCTTCCGTCTGTGCGGTAGTGTCTGCCTGCTCGGCGGTTTCCGGGCGGTCAGCCTCCTTATGCGATTTTTGCTGGATTGTCTTTTGTTCGGTCTTGGCGTCACTCCTAGTTTCACCAGTATTGACTTCGGCCTTCTTCCCGGCCTGCTGAGCTTCGTTCATCGCCCGGTGGAAATCCTGGGCGTTTGCAGATGACGTTCTGGAGGAAAACAGATTGTCTCCGACGGTCGCTGCCACATCGACGTTCATGACTGTTTGCATCTCATTCACCTCCTTTCTATGGGATATGGTTATTTACGGGCTGTTCCCGCTATTGCGTATCCGGGATCGTGATCTCGGTAAGCGCTGAACTGAGCTGAGTTGCTGTTTCCGCATCAAGGCTGTCGAGAATTTTTCCGGCTGACTTTTTCTTCAGCCCGAGGAGCACGCCGACAGCGACATCCTGGTCGAGAGATCTGAGCAGAAGAGCCGCTTTCTGCGGGCTCATCTTCTCGTACATCAGACTCAGTTCCGAAATCCGCTCCCCTTCGATCTCCTTGACCAGATCCTGAACTTTCTGCTCCGCCCGCTTGTTGCTTTCGATCAGGTTGAGCAGTTCCGTTCTTAAACTCTGCATCTCTGCGAGCTTCTTATCGACCTCGCCCTCGAGAGTCTTTAGCTGCATTTCCCGGCTATCGACTTCTTTTTCCCGTTCCAGCAGTTTCTCCCGTTCCTGCTCCACGGAAACCAAGATCCGGCGCTCTTCAACCGAAGAGATCGACATATCGTTTTCAGTGCCCGGCACGCTGTCCGCGGCAAAGCCGACGGCTCCTAGGCTCACCAGGACCAGCAGCCAGAAGATCATCCGTTTCATTGGCTGTCTCCTTTGCCCCGCAGGCTTATTTCGTCAAGCAGCTCGCGCTCCTTGCGCCCTTCTTCCCGCAGATATTCATCTTTCTGTTTATCCCTGAGTTTTTCCATAACCTGACGTTCCATAGAGGCCTGCAGCAGCTCCTGGCGCTGCTCATCGATGGTTTTTTCCAGCCGGTGCAGCTGCTTGCGCAACAGCTCAAGCTGGCGCTGGCAATGGCTGATCTGATCCTCAAAGAGGGTCATCTCGGCGATATCCATCCCTTTTTGCTGTTTGACCCGCAGCTCCCGGTCAGTTTGCTCCAGTCGTTCTTCAACGCGGACCTGCTGCTGCTGCAGCTCAAGACGCTGCTGCAGACTGGCGGCCAGCTGCTGCTGAGCCTGACCTTCGAGGATCTGTCGATAGTTCAGTACCGACTGCAGTTTGAATTTGTAGGCCATCAGCTACCCATCACCCCCGTCTGCGGTCGAGCAGCAGTTCGTTCAACTCATCCAGGGTGGTCTCGAGATCGACGGCGTCATTCATCCCCTGCTTCAAAAAGCCGTTGACCGCTTCGATCCTGGAGATGGCGTAATCGATCCGCTTGTTGCTCCCTTCGGCGTAGGCACCGATATTGATCAGATCTTCCGCCTCCTTGTAGGTGGCCAGAATCTCACGAGCCTGGCCACCGGCCTGCATGTGCTCCTCCGGCACGATATCGCGCATGACCCGGCTGGCCGAGCGCAGCACGTCGATCGCCGGGAAATGGTTGCGAGCGGCAAGATCACGCGACAGAACGATGTGACCATCGAGGATCGAACGCACCGAGTCGGCGATTGGCTCATTCATATCGTCCCCTTCGACCAGCACCGTATAGAGCCCGGTGATACTCCCCTGGCCGGAAAAACTGCCGGCGCGCTCGAGCAGCTTTGGCAGGGTGGCGAAGACCGACGGGGTGTAACCCTTGGTGGTCGGCGGCTCGCCGATCGCCAGACCGACCTCGCGCATCGCCATGGCGAAGCGGGTGACCGAATCCATCAGCAGCAGCACGTTTTTACCCTGTTTACAGAAATACTCGGCAACGGTTGTGGCGACAAAGGCGCCGCGCATCCTGAGCAGCGGCGACTGGTCAGAGGTTGCACAGATGACCACCGAACGGGCAACCCCTTCGGGTCCCAGATCACGCTCGAGAAATTCACGAACCTCACGACCACGTTCGCCGATCAGGGCGATAACGTTGACATCGGCGACCGTATGTTTGGCCATCATGCCGAGCAGCACCGACTTGCCGACCCCGGAGCCGGCCATGATTCCCATCCGCTGGCCGATGCCGCAGGTCAGCAGACCATTGATGGCACGCACCCCGAGATCGAGCGGTTCTTTGATCGGCTTGCGCGCCATGGGCCCCGGCGGCAGAGCGTAAAGAGGCATTTCATCAGGACAGAATGGAGTCGGCAGGTCATCGAGCGGCTGACCGAGGGCATCGAGAACCCGGCCTAACAGCTGATTGCCGACATTGAGCGTTGCCCGGTCACGTACCACCTGGATCAAACTGCCCGGCCCCAAGCCACGCAGTTCGCCAAGCGGCATCAACAGCGCCTTGGAATCACGGAAACCGACGACTTCGGCAGGAACCGGCTCACCGCCGCCGAGCGGAATCAGCTGACAGAGGGTGCCGACGGTCGCTGTCGGGCAATAACCTTCGACAACCAGACCGACGATCTGGATCACCTTGCCGCTGACCTTGAGCGGATTGACGGCTTTGACGCAATCGACCAGGGATTTCATCGGTTACCCCG
Source organism: Geopsychrobacteraceae bacterium (assembly GCA_963677215.1). GTDB lineage: Bacteria > Desulfobacterota > Desulfuromonadia > Desulfuromonadales > Geopsychrobacteraceae. The sequence continues at coordinate 1,722,126 of OY781919.1, read as the reverse complement.
CGACCGCCTCGTCAAGAGCCTGCTGAATGGCCGCCAGCTGGGTTTCGATGGTCGCATCGACCTCACCCAGCTCCGATTCGACCAGGCAGCCGCCGCGCGAAACGGCAGGATCGGCTTCAACGGAGAGGTTTTTCAGGCCACTGATACTGGCCAGAAAGAGTGGTTTGTTTTCGACGACCTTTTCGAGATCGTCAGGATTGACCCTGACCCGGTACTGATCGGCACGTACCGAGGCCTGCAGCGCATGCTCGATGATCTTGAGCACCACGTCAGCGCTGGCCTGGGCCTCACGGCGGATGACCTGTTCGGCAATGACCATCACCAGACGCAGCATGTCCTGGCTGCTGTTGCGGGCCAGCCCCTCACGCAGGCGGCTGAGCTGAGTTGCCGCGTCGGCCAGGGCCTGGGCACTCTCGCCGAACTGCAGGCGGGCCTGCTCCAGGCCATCGTTTAAGCCCTTGGCATAGGCCTCTTCCAGTTCTTCCGGGCTATGCCCGGTGGCAACCGACTGCAGCGGCTCCGTGTGAGCGACCTGCGGGCTGCCCTCGGCGACGAACTCTTCCGGCTCCGTATGCTTCTGCGCGGTCCCGTCGCCGAATGAGGCAAACTGAAACGTTCTCAGGCCGGCGGCCTGCTCTCCTCTGTAGATTTTAGACAAGCTCATCGCCGCTACCACCTCGTCCAGGAATCACTATGGTCCCTTCTTCTTCAAGCTTCAACGCCACCTTGACAACTTCCATCTGCATCGCCTCAACCTCAGAGAGCTTGCGCGGCCCCATCGCATCGAGATCCTCGGCGATCATATCCGCCGCACGCTGAGAGATATTGGCAAAGATTTTTCCCTTGATCGTGTCGCTGGCCGTCTTGAGCGCCAGGGTCAGCATATCGGTGCTGACCTCGCGCAGGATGGCCTGCATGCCGCGGTTATCGATCGAAGCCAAGTCTTCGAAGGTGAACATGCGCCGACGGATCTCTTCGGCCATATCGGGATCGGCCGCCTCGATGCTGGTCAGAATGACCTGATCGGCACCTTTGTCCATCTTGCCGAGGATGTCGACAACCTTGCTGATACCGCCGACCTGCTTACGGTCCCGGCCAACTGCGACACCGACCTCGCGCTGCAACGCTTCTTCGATCTGGCTGATGACCTCCGGCGAAACGGTGTCGATCTTGGCGATCCGGTAGACGACCTCGCCGCGCAGATCATCCGGCATTTCCGAAAGGATCCGGCTGACATGATCCTCCTTCTGGGTCGACAGGATCAGGGCCACGGTCTGCGGATGCTCGTTCTCCAAAAGGCCGGCGACCATGCGCGGGTGCATCTTGGAGATCGTTTCCAGCGGCCGTCCTTCCATTCCGGAAGAAACCTGCTCAAGCAGATACTGGGCCCGCTGCGTATCACCGCCGCCCAATATGGCGTGCTTGGCGAATTCATCGCCGCGGATGTAGATACCGACATCCCCTTCACGGGCCTGCTTGAACTCTTCGAGGACTTCGCGGGCCAAGGCCTGATCGACGTGCTCGATCTCCATCATCTTGCGGCTGATTTCGCGCACTTCATTGTCGTCAAGTGATTCAAACACCTTGACCGTCGCCTCTTCTCCCAGACAGAGCAACAGAAGCGCCGCTTTTTGCACACCAGTAAGATATTTTGACTTCTTCACGCGTCCCTACTCCCCGCCACTTTTAAATATCACAATCAGGATTCAGCCGGTTCTTCACGCAGCCAGGTCTTGATAATCTGAACGGGGATCACGTCGCCCCCCAGGACTTCCTGACGCAGCCGCTCAAGGGGATCGGCCGAGCTTCCTAACAGCGGTTGCCCTTCACCACCGCGCAGTTCCGCTTGGAGCTCTTCAACCGTCTTCAGCGGCTGGGTCTCTTCCTTGACACCGCGCAGGGTCTTCATCAGCGGCCGGAGGAACAACAGGTAGACGAACAGGGCGGCGATCGCCAACAACGCATACTTGATCAGCGGCATGAAGGTGTAGACCTTCTCGACCACGGTCGGTGGCGGCAGCTGCTGTTCGTCGAAACCACTTTCGAACGGCATTGACACAACCGAAATCAGGTCGCCGCGAGTCTCGTTGATGCCCAGAGCGCTGCGCATCATCTGCTCTATCTCCTGCAGTTCCTGGGCACTGCGCGGCGTGCTGACCGGCGGATCCCCGGCGTTGGCACCAGCACTCACACGATCGGCGACCAGCACCGAAACCGACAGGGCCTTGAGACTGCCGACCGACTCGACGGTTTTACTGACCACCTTGCTCAACTCGTAATTGACCGTTTCATTGGAACGGGTCGCCGGGGTTCTGCCCGTAGTCAAACCAGTATTGTTCTGCAGATTGGAGACTACCCCGGGAACCCCCTGGGAAGCCTCGCTGCTCCCCTCTTCGTTACTGGTCTGTTCGCTGACCACCACCGATCCTTTGGGATCGAGTGCTTCTTCGACCCGTTCACGCTGATCGAAATCGAGCTCGGCATTGACCCTGACCAGCGAGTTCCCGGCCCCGAGAGCCCGGTCAAGCAATGACTGGGCCCGGCTTTCCAGGCGTTTTTCCATGGTCTGCTGGTAGGTCAGCATGCCCGGGGTCATCGGCCCGCCCAGCTCATCGGCGCGGCTCTTGGAGAGCACCTTGCCGCTCGAATCGACGACGGTGACATTCTCGGCTTCCAACCCTTCGACACTGCCAGCCACCAGATGCACGATCCCCTGCAGCTGCGGTTCGGTCAGGTAACGCCCCTGTTCGAGCTTGACGATAACCGAGGCCGTCGCATCCTGCTGCTCTTCGCGAAACAGGCGTTTTTCCGGGATCGCCAGATGAATACGCGCCGATTCGACCGGTGCCAGCGATGAAATGGTGCGCTGTAGTTCGCCCTGCATGGCCCGGCGGTAGTTGACCTTCTGGGCAAAGTCGGTCATGCCGAAGCTCTGTTTGTCGAAGATCTCGAAACCGACCCCCCCTTCGGCCAGGCCGGAACCAGCCAGTTCGATACGGGCCTCATAGACCTGATCTGCAGGGATCAGGATATCGCGACCACCATCTTCAAGGCGATATGCGATCTTGCGGTCCTTCAGCCACTGGACAACGGTAGCGGCGTCCCGACTGGGCAGATTGGCAAACAGCAGACTGTAGTCCGCCACCCGCGACTGGGCGATGATCACACCGAAAAGAACGACACAGACAACCACAGCACCGGCCAGGCTGAGCTTGCGCATCAGTGGCCACTCCTTTATGACGTCGATGATGTTCTTTTTGACTTCAGCGGCCTTCTCTTCGGCCCCTGCGCCTGTCTTCATGATATCGTTCTTTTCATCTGCCATCGGTCACGTCCTCCGATTATCTGGCTTATCCTGGGTCAATCTGATTCGTGCTTCAACAATTTCAGCAATTTTGCAATAGCATGATGGCGGAGCGTAATTGTGCTCAACAAGGCGATTCAAATTTTCAGGGCCGCAGGCCTACACCAGCAGGTCAAGGGTCTAAAAGCTTGAAAACACCGTGGAGCGCAATTCAAGCCCGTCATCAGACTTGCATTCTCATAATCTCTTGATATGCCTCGACAGCTTTATTTCTCACCTGCACCATCAAACGCAACGAAATATCCGCCTCTTCGAGCTTGATCATCGCTTCGTGCAGGTTCTTGGTATCGCCGGCGGCAATCTGCTCGGCGGCCTTATCCGCATTGATCTGCGATTGATTCACCTCGGAGATCGATTTCAGCAGGGCGTCACCGAACTTGCCGGCACTTTCCTGGATCGGGCTGGTTTTGACCTGGCTCATCCCCTGGAGGTGAGCCTTCATGGTAATATCAGCGATACTGTTCATAACTCACTCCTTCTACTTGCCGATATCGAGGGCCTTGAGCGCCATGCGCTTGGCTGATTTGACAACTGTGACATTAGCCTCGTAGGCGCGCGATGCCGACATCATATCGGCGGTCTCCTCGACCAGGCTGATATCCGGCATCGCCACCTCGCCGTTTTCGTTGGCATCCGGGTGAGATGGGTCGTAAACGATCCGTGGCGGCAGGCTGCTGGCCTGCACCTGAGCGACCTTGACCCCCTGCACGGCGTCACTCATCCGGCTGTCGAGCTGTTCGGCAAAGCCCTGTTGGGTGCTGGTAAAGACCACCTCACGTTTGCGGTAGGGACCGCCATCCGGCGTCCGGGTTGTTTCGATATTGGCCAGGTTGGAACTGATCGCATTCATGCGGATCCGCTGGGCCTTGAGCGCCGAAGCGCTGATTTTCATACTGGTGAAGATGTCCATAGCTTAACTCCCGTTGTTCGCTGCATACTTGAGCATGGTCAGCTTCTTCTTGAGAATCTGCGCGCCGGCCTCATAGAGCAGTTGGTTTTCTGCCAGGTCGAACATTTCATCATCGACTGAAACGTTATTGCCATCCCCCAGCGAACTGGCTTCCAGTTCCTTTTCAATGGTGCCCTGCACCGCCTGAATACTACTGCCGCCAATCGGGAAATGCTTCGGATTGGTCTGACGGCTGTTCAGTTGCGGCGTCTCGATCGCCTTGCGCAGATCCTCTTCGAAACGCATTTTGCGTGCGCTATAGCCTGGGGTCTCGGCATTGGCGATGTTGGACGCAATGACTTCCTGCTTCTGGGAACGGAGATCCAGGCTCTTCTGCAGAACCGAGAGGGTCCGGTCGGTGAGTAAAAAATCTGCCATAAATCTCTCCTGCCTGACGCTACAGTTGGCGAGTCAAATTACCTGTTTTCTACCAAGAGCAAATCCCGGGCCAATTTTCCCCAGCCGCTCGCTCCATCTTTTTCGACCAGTTCCTCCAAAAGCTTGAGTGATTCAACCTTATCTCCAGATTTCAAGCCTATTTGCGCGACCCGGTAACGGGCCTGTGAGGAGAATTCAGGGTCTTCAAAAAGGGCCCGATAATAGCTGTCGGCAGCGTTCAGCTGACCGAGCTGATAGCTGGCTTCGGCCAGCTGTGCCATTTCTTTGACTTGCAGGTCGCCCCCCATCTGCATGACCTTGTTCAGGCTGGCGATGACCGCCGCGTAATCCCCCTGATCCCAGTAGGCCTGGGCCGCACGCGTCTCCAGATCGACCGATGTCGGCCGCTCGCTTTTGCGCAGCCACTCAAGCAGCTCCCGGTTCCGCTCCTGACGGGCCAGGCTGTCAAGCAGGATCTGGTAATGAGGCCCGGCGTCTTCCCCCTGTGGGTAGCGCTTCAAGTAGCTTTCCGAATATTCGCTGGCCCGGGCGTACTCCCCCTGCTTCTGGTAGGATTCGGCGAGGGGCAGGTAAAGGTCCTCACGCTCGGCGTCGCTTCTGCTCTGATCGTAGAGGTAGAGCAGCACCTTGGTGGCACGATCATAGAGGCCAAGGCGCTCAAAAGCACCGGCGACATCGTTAAGAAAATCACGCCCCAGCCTATCGTTGAGCAGCAACTTGCGATTCTGTTCGACCAGCACCACAGCCTTCAGATCGTCCTTCCCATCGATCAGGCTGCGGATCAGACCGGGTAGCTGTTTAGCCAGCAGCAGTTCGGCTTCACGGCGCAGCGCAGAACTGCGGAAATCTCGATTGAAGGTCATCAGCTCATCGACACTCTGGACATTTTCCCCAATCAGGTAGTGGGCCAGCGCCTGCTTAAAATAAGCTTCCTCGCGAACGGCGCGCGCATTGGAACGACGAGCCAGATCGCCATAGCCATCGGCCGCCTCGACCAGAGCCATCTCCCCCTCATTGTTGACCTTCTGATCGATCATCAACAGTTCAGCCCGGTTGCCGCCTTCACTTCCGGGCCGGTCGAGGGTTGCCCGCTGCAAACCGACCAGTCCCCAGCCGAGATCCCCCGCTTCAAGGGCCGCTGCCCCTGAAGCATAGAGAATCAGGTCGCTTCCCGGCAGCTCCAGAGCCAGCTCAACCAGCTGGCGGTACAGATGGTAGGAGAAATCATAGTTTTTCAGCTTGAAAGCATTGAAAGCAGCACGATTGAAGGAAAACAGGTAATGCTCAAAGAGGCCCGGCTCTTCCGCCAGATCGGTGTAGATCTCCCCGGCAGCCTGCATATCGCCAAGGCCGGCCAGAGCATCGGCGCGGCGCAGGTCGGCAATCGACAACAGACTGTCCGGCCAGCTTATGTCACTGCCAAGGTGCTTAAGAGCCTCCTTATCCTGCTTTGAGGCCAGTGCTGTTTCACCGTAAAGCAGCTGATAAAGCGGCAGAAATGGGTTCTGCTCCGTTAGCTGGGGCAGGCGGCCACCGAGTATCAATTGGGCGACAAGTGGCTGACCGGCCAGGCTTTGCGCGTAAGCTGTCAAATATTCGACACGGGTCTGCTGCGGACCGTTCTGGTCACGTAGCCTATCGAGCCTGGCTGTTGCCGCCTCGAGAGCATCGGTCCGCAACTGGGCCTCAGCGACAAAAACATCACGCAGATAGAGCTCCTCCTCGGACAGATCGCTCAGTGCGGTCGCTTCCTGCAACAGGCTGAGAAACATCCCCCGGTTGGCAAAGCCCTGTAAGGGCCAGAGTACGCTCTGCTCATCGCTGACCAGCTGCGGCAAGTGCGGCAGTGTGTAGGTCAGAGGCAGATCCAGCTTCCAGAGACTGCGGTACTCTCTGAAAAAGGCCAGCCAGTCATCATCCCAGGGGGAGCTCAACAACGACTTGGCCGCCCCCGGCCCCGCTTTGCGGGGCGGCATGTCGGCGATCCTGAAAACGACACCGGGACGGGCTCCTTCACTCCCCTGCTCCCAATAGATGTTCAGTTCGATGCGCGGCGGATTGTCCTTCGATTCAGCGACCACCTGTTGCGGCAGCCGACGCAACAGGTAAGAGATCAGCAGTGCATCACGTTTCTTCACCAGCATCACTTTGACGATACTCTGGTCTTCCGGCAGACTGTGCAGACTCGGTGCAACCCCGGCATTCTGAATTTCAAGGTCGACCCGCTGACCGGAGTGCTGCAACTCAAAAACCGGCATCTCCGTCAGTTTGAGGGTCAGCTTGGTCTGATGGGGCGATTCTTCCTTGCCCATTGCGGTCAGCGCCTGATCCGCCTGAACCGGCACAACCATGCTGGCAAACAACAGCAAAAACAAGAGCAACCAGCCAAACCATTTTATCGGAACAAGAGGTTGTTTCATCAAGGCCTCCACAGTTAGCACAACAATCCAGATTTCTTTTAAGCGAGAATCGCGCCAAAACATTAAACCCTGATTAACAAGCTGTTTTTCCTGGTCTTTCACGAGACAGAAAAGCGGATTCAGGGTAGAATGGGGACGTTTTAAAGCGTGATGACAGGATTTTGACAAGAGCGCGACAGTTCGTTCGGGCACCTTGGATTGACAGGATGAAAGATGAATTTTTTCTGCAGCAAAGATTGTCCCGACCTCTGCGGTGTCAGTTTCACATCGATCTCCCCCTGCCGCTACCAGGGGCTGGCCCAGGACTGGTCCTCGCCCGGCTTTGTCTGCCAGAAATTTCGAACCTTCATCGAACGTGAGATCAACAACGGAGAAAGGTCCTGGCAAACGAGCAATGGACACAAACTGACATTTTCCAACGCTGCCGAGACGCTGCATGCGCTGACTGAGTATCTGACCGCTTTCCGGGATAAAAAGATCCTCTATCTGCGCGGTTCGGGCAGCCTGAGCTACAACATGGCCTGCTGGGACCTGTTGTTCTCGGCCTTTCCCAACTGCCAGGGAGCCAGCGGCGGTCCTTGCGACGACACCGGCAGTGCCGCCCATCAGGCCGATTTCGGAGTTCTCGCCAATCCGGATGTCACTGAGCTGGCAAAGTCGGAAGCCATCATCCTCTACGGCAAAAACGCCAAGGCGACCAGCCCGCACCTTTACGCCTACCTCAAGCAGCTCAAAAAACAGGGCAAGCAGCTGATCTACATCGACCCGTTCCGGGCACCGACGGCCGAACTGGCCGACCATTACATCCAGATCAGACCCGGCTGCGACGGCCTGCTCGCCTGTGCCCTGCTCAGCGCTCTGGGGCTTGAGGACGGCCACGACCCGGACCGGCTGCTCAATCTGTGCGGTATCAGCAGAGAAGACCTTGACCTGCTGCTGGACCTCCTGAAAAGCAGCAGGGTGGCCCACATCCAGGGATCCGGTCTGCAACGCCAGCAAAACGGCATGAATGCCTTTCGCTGGATCAACCGTCTGGCGGTCAAGACCGGCAGCAAGGACCTGCTGTTCTGGACCCACGGATCGAAACGGCTGTGGGAAAAGCCCCAGGCGTCGTTTGCCGGTTATGTCCATATCGACCGCATCGCTTCCCAGCTAGCCAACGGCGACTTCGACCTGTTCGTCTGCGTGGCCGCCAACCCGGCCATGACCTTTCCGGATTCAGCGCTCTGGCACCAGGCCTTGCAAAAAACGCCGAGCCTGGTGATCGGCACAGGTCTGGATGAAACAAGCTGCCATGCGGACTTTTTTCTCAAGGTCGGCGGCATGTTCGCCCAGGACGATTTCATGGGCAGCTATTTCTTCCCGCATCATTTCCAGAGAGAACGGCTGACAATGGAATTGTCTGATCTTGCGGCCGCGACCCACCTGGCAGACATTCTCAAGCTGAACTTCCCGCTGAAGCCCCAGACGCAGTTAAAACGGATCGAGCTTCCAGAACGTCACTACCGAACCGGACAGCTGGAACTGGCCATGCCGGATCAGTCTGAAGGCTTTCAGCTACTGACCTCATCGCATATAAGCTACCTGAACTCCCAGATCCTGCCAGGCATGGAAGTGGGGCTCCAGACGGTTCATATCCACCCCGCTGAAGCTCAGAAACTTGCCCTTCAGCAGGGGGAGGAGGTCCGGATAACCGGCGCGACCGGGAGCTTCGTTGCCGAGACCGTCATAACGACAAATATCGCCCCGGGCACCTTGATGTGCTGGAAAAACATCCCGATGAAGTGGGGACAGGCCAACAGCGCAGTCCCACCCCTGCTTACCGACTCGGGTGATGGGCTGGCTTATTACGCTGCCCGAGTCACCCTGGAAGCATTAGCCTCCCAACCCTGAAGTCGCTCTCCGGGGAAAGACTCTGGTTCCTATGACCCAGAACTCTGCGCCTCAAACGCAGTCAATTTCTGCCCTCAGAGGGCATCAAAACGATTCTCTGGCTACACTAAAGCAAATTAACTATCAAAATCCCAAGCCCCCAGGTAAGATAGTCGTCTATATGACTTTAGCATATTATCCTATGACTTCTTTCTTTCGGAATCACCATGAACCAGGTACAGAACACCACCCGTATCGCAATTCTCAGCATCGGCACACTGTTGATGGGAGTTGTCGGAATCGCCAGCGGACTCGCTGAAATAGCCAAACATTTCAGTAACGTCAGCCAGACATCCATCCAGTTACTGATCACCCTGCCATGCATCGTTATCATCTTCGTCAACCCGATCATCGGTAAACTTGATGAATATATATCGAAAAAATATCTGGTCCAATTCGGCATCGTCTGTTTTCTGGTCGGAGGGATGGCGCCCGCCTTTCTTGAATCATTTAAACTGATCCTCGTCTGCCGGGCCATTCTCGGCATCGGCATCGCTATCACCCAGGTCCTCTCCTCGGCCCTCGTAGCCGAATATTTTTCCGGCAATGAGCGGACCAAGGTCATGGGGCAACTTTCTTCAGCACAAATGCTCGGGTGCGCCTTCATGTTTTTTGTCAGCGGCTACCTCGCACTGATCGGCTGGAATATCACCTTCTATGTCCACGGTTTTGCTCTGATTGTCCTGATCTGCGTAACGATTTTTTTACCCAATAAAGCTCCAGCCCGCACCTCAGATAACACAGAGGTTGAAGAGAAGCCGAAACTCACCCCTGCGGCCTGGGGTTGGACCATCACCACGCTGATCTTTTTTATCGGTGCCATGACCCTGGCCAACTTCGTGGCCTTCTACATGACAGATCATCAACTTGGCAGTGCCGGTCAGGCCGGCCAGGCGACGATGATTTTTGCCATCGGTGGTGTTGTCATGGGGTTTCTCTACGGCAGGCTGGTCGAGCTGGTGGGCCATCTCGCTTTGAGCATCGGCCTGTTTCTAGGCACAGCCTCCTTTATCGTCATCGCCTTATCTCCCAACCTGCCCACCCTCTATTGCGGCAGCTTTCTCTATGGTGCAACAGTCACCATCGTCTTTGCCAGCATCATGATGGGAACCTCCCTGTCAGTCAGTCCCGCAACAGTCCCACTAGCCATGTCGATTGTGGTCATGGGCCAGAACGTAGGTTCTTTTGCCAATCCCTACCTCATCTCACCTCTGGCTCGGATGATCGGCTCCGACATGAACAAGTATGCCTTCATTGTCGCGGCACTGCTCTTTATTGTCATGGGGGGAGCGGCCCTGCTATGGGGCATTGTTCAAAACGGAAAAGAAAGAGGCATTGCCCAGCCCTCATAGCCAAACGGGCTTCTGACCAAAAAGGCCTTGTCTCAGGGCCAATTCTCGAACTTAAGAAAGAAACTCATAAAGATCTACGAACTCACCCAGGGCATCCTGTTCAGCTTTCAGGACATGGTCCAGGACTCAACCACCAGGCAATACAGGACGCCCCTGCGGGCCCCGTGGCTCCTGAGGTGACCTCATAATTCCGTGACCAGCTTCCGGCAGACCTCTGAAAGGAGGGAAAAACAGAAGCTGCTCCTCGCTGAGAATCGCCCGAATAGCCGCATGGGTCCGAGCCCTGACAACAAGCTTTTCAGCTTCAAGTGTCATCGCCTGCTTGACCAGCTTTTCATAGGCAGCGAAATCAATCTCCTCAGCACGTTCCATTTTATGGATATCGTCCATAATATTTTCTGCTTTATAGCTCAAGCCCCTGAGCTCTCTGCGTTCTTTATCGGCAATCTCGAAAAATTGCTGTTGCTGCTCTTCGCTCAACTGCAGAGGCGTAACTGCCATGTCCGGACCGTCAGGGCCCTTGTCTTTTTCCCCGTGGGGAGCGGGGGGCTGTCGCATTGCAGTTCCCTCAGGGCACGACATCATCCCAGCCCCAGAAGCTGCGAATGCAGCTCCGCTTGTCAGTGTCAAAAACATTACTGTCAGAATTATTCTTTTCATGACCTGCTCCGTATCTGTATGGATGAAAACTTGCTGTGCGCCGTCCGAGTTTTCCGGCTGGGCACTAGCTATAGAAAGCAAACTACACAAAAAAAGTGCAAAAATTTTGGAAGAAAAATGAAAAAGCGCCCTGAGGCCCCATCACAGAGAATCAACCTACAGGAAGATAAGGTTGATCTGCATCCACAGCTGCCCGACTGAGGCGATGAAGGATTTCCACCTTGAAACCGCCGAGATGGACAAGAAGAACAAGGACGAAAAGCTTGAAAACTGCCTCCCTCAGTTGAGCAGCAAAACGAACGTTTTCTGCAAGAATCTCTATCGCGTTGAAAAAACCGTCATCGCAGGAGATCTACTCAAGGACAAGGAGTGCGCAGAAGGGATTGAGGTCACCCTCAAGTGGAAAACGGTCAGCAGCACGCAAACCACCGAGTATTTCAGTGATTTCAAGTTTGATGCCCTGGATCCCGGAGAATACGCCATCGAGATAAAAGGCAAGCGAGGCAGGAAGGCCAACCTGGAAAATTCAGTCAACCTGGGGATGATCGTAATCTAAAAAACAAAGCGAGGCCAGTCTCCAAAAGTGGGGACTGGCCTTTATTATCCCATTATAATATGCCCGAAAAATTCAACCTTAACGGAAATGAAACAGCTCCTGATGAAAGTGTTTTGAGGACATTCCCTGCCCAACAAAATCAGCTCTGAGCTTCTGGCCAAATTTGGGTGGGCCACAGAACCAGAAACTAGACGTTTTCCAGTCGGGAACCTTGCTGCGGATGATTTCCGCGTTCAAGAAACCGTCTCGGTCATCGATCATGATATGCAGCTTGACACCGGCTGCTTCGGCGAGAGATTTCAGACGTTCCAGAGCCGTTACTTCATATTCCTTTGACGAATGGAAAAGATCGATCGGCCGTTTATCCCCCGCGATAGCCAACTGTTTAAGGCGGGCGATAAACGGAGTAATCCCGATTCCCGCACCGACCCAGACCTGGCGTGGCTGTTCATCGCTAAAATCGAAACAGCCGTAAGGGCCTTCGAGAGCGACTCTGTCGCCGATTTTGACCTCGTTACGCAGGCGATTGGTATAATCGCCCAGCTCCTTGCTGATGATCATGATCGCTTTGTCGACCGGATTCCAGGCTGAGGCAATCGTGAACGGGTGTGCGCCTTCGCGTTTATCAAAGGTGACAAAAGCAAACTGCCCTGCGCTATGTCCCGGCCAGCCGGAATCAACCAGGATCCGGGTCTCAAGGATACCCAGATTTACATATTGATTGACCGAAATGATTTCGCCGCTGACAATTTTTCGCTTCCCGACCCGCCCCAGCAGAATCAGGATCGCCGACCAGGTGCCAACGATCATCAGCAGGGCGGACAACCAACCGATCGGCTGGGCCCAATAGTCAACTTTGGTTAGAATCACCGAGTGATAAACAATCGGCAAATAGATCAGGGCCAGCCACTTGTGAGTCTTTTTGAACCAGTGATAGGGGAACAGCTTGACCAGCGCCAACACAATCAGAATCAACATCAGGTAAAAAGCCCACTCGCCGACCGCCTCCGAGAAACCGCGCTGGCTGTTGATAAAGGTCAGGAACCAGCTCAGGGTTTCCTGAGCGCCGCGCGTCCGTTGTGGCCTTTCCAGCAGTCCGAGTCCGACCAGCCATTTGGTCCCGCTGCTCCACCACCAGTGGAGTAAGGAAAAAAACAGAGCTGAAATTCCCAGCCATTTATGCAGCCGATAGATCTTGTCCAGTCCGTCAAGATGAGGCTCCAGCCAACCCGGCCGGACCGCCAGCAGCAGGCTGAGACTCATCACGGCTGTAGCGATAATCCCGGTATACTGAACAAAGACAAAACGAAAGGAGAAATAGGTCAATGGATCAGGGGTAAAGCTGTCGGCCAGCATCCACAGGACTGTGATGATAACCAACGAACCCCAGAAAAATAGATGTAAGCGTCTCATCGGAGAAATCCTTCTCAATTATGTCAAAAACCGTTCAAACTGTTAATTCCTTCGTCAAACAGATCCAGAATACCAGATTGTCCTTTTTACCTGAACCAATCCCACAAAAGATCTTGCAGACTTTACAAATATTTACAGAGCAATGGTTAGTCAGGATTCTTGGTAGTTAAAAAATCAGATCTCGCTATACCCAGACCCATGAAAACTGCTATACAATCCGGACCTATGAATAAACCGGCAGACAAAACAAACTGGCAGGTGTACATGATTCTGTGCAGTGATGATTCGCTCTACACCGGGATAACAACCGACATGCAAAGACGTTTTGTTCAGCATGAGACCGGGCAGGGGGCCAAATATTTTCGCGGCCGCCAACCGCTGCGTGTCGTTTTTCTGGAAAGCAGTCACACCCGCAGCTCCGCCAGTTGCCGTGAAGCGGAACTGAAAAGGTTATCTGCCCGGGACAAAAGAACACTTATTGAATGGCAGGAAAAATCATGACAGAAGAGCTGGTTGAAATTCCGTTCCAGCAGCTTGATTCAGCTATCTTGCGAGCGCTGCTGGAAGAATTCGTCACCCGGGACGGCATGGACTGGGACCAGTCAGGCTGCAATCTGGACGACAAGGTTGCACAGCTTATGGACCAGCTTAAAGAGAACAAGATCCGTATCGTCCATGATTTAAAGAGCGAATCGACCAACCTGATCCCCGTTGACAAGGTGAGAGCCAAGTGAAAAACAGACTTCTCAGACTGGCAGAGCTGATCCAGGAAGATTTTCCCGAAGATCTCCAATCCGCATTCTTTTTCGAAGAGAACATCCCCCTCGAAAAACGCCTTAACCTGACCAGCAGGGCGATCAGCCATCACCAACAGCGTTCGGCCGAACTCTGGCTGGCAGCAGGGAAAAAGCGCACCCCCGAGGAGAAACAGGCTGCAGCCCGTGCCGACCTGGCCTCGTTCCTGTTCGCCTACCTGACCGGCAGCCCGAAAGAGAACGCCGAAACGGCTATTGAGGCTCTGGAAACACTGGGTCGGCACTCGGAAACCAACATAATCGCCCTCTTGTGCAGAAAACGTGGCTAGGCCAGTGCACCAGAATTTTCAGGTCTGAACTGGTGCCGTCACATATCCGACATATGCCAACTCCGCTCTTGCAAAACACATGAATCTTCAGTACATTAGCCGCGCCAGCTTAAAAACAGGCTATAGAACTTAAATTTGTATCCATGTTCAGGCTCGGACTCGCGCGCTTGCCACAAAGGCCACTGTTCCTGTCTCCTCGCTCGTTGATCTGGATCAGATCTATCCTGCCTCACCCAAATGATCAAGTAAAAATTTAATGTTTTTCCAATAGCTTAGACTGATATTTATTTTTAACGGAGGATTAAACCATGAAAAAAATCACGACCACGTTCCTGATCATTTTGCTACTGCCGGCACTGGGTTGGTCCCTTGAACCCAGCAACAAAGAATTGTACGAAATGATTCTGCGCCTCGAGCAGAGGATTGAAGCCACCAACGCGGATGCAGCTCGTTACAAAGCGGAAGCTGAAACCGCCCGTAAAGAAGCGAACGAGATCAAGACGGAACTGGCCAGGATCCAGCAGGAAAAAATTACGCCGGTCACTACCGCAACAACCACGCCTCCCCAGTCAAAAGCAGGGCTGACGACGTCAGTCGAGTATATCAACCTGCGCCCGACCCGAACCAACCTTGACTTTGCTACTTACGATCCTGAGAGTTCCGGTCCTGATCATATTACAGGAACAAGCGTCACTGTTAAACCTGACCATCATGCCGGTCTCCGGCTTGGCCTCGGTTACGACAACGGTGAAGGCAGCACACTTGTGGCGAACTTCACCCGCTTGACAACAAGCGACAGCAAATCTGTCGAGGATGGAGACGGCAACTTGTGGGGCAACTGGCTGCATGCCAACGCAATTATTGATGACGATAATGTGACTTCAGCCAAAGGACGCTTCGGTCTCGATCTGAACAGCTTCGACCTCGGCCTTCGCCAGCAGCTGGTTGAGCGAGAAAGCCTTGCCATCGACCTGTTGGCGGCCCTGCGTTATGCAAACCTGAAGCAGAAGACCTCCGCCTACTATCGTCAGGACGTGACTTCAACAACCTATCGCAGTGCCACAATCGAAGATAAGAACAATTTCAAAGGCTGGGGGCCGCGGGTCGGCTTCGACGTGAACTGGAAGATCGGCCACGGATTCAGTCTTTTCAATCAAACAGCAGGCTCTCTGATGCTTGGCAACTACAGCTTGTCGTATAGCGAACTCGATCGCCCGGCTGGAGCGACGTCCGATACTGCCAGGGTTGCTGTCAACGAGAGCGATACTCGCCTGATCCCGGTTGTTGAAATCAAGGTAGGCGCCGGCTATAGCCGCGAACTCAGAAACGGCTGGATCATCGGCGCCAACGCCGGCTATGAATGGCAGAACTGGTTCAATCTGGTCTCGGCATATCGCTTCAGCGACGATGTCGACTCTCAACTCAAATCAACAGATACAACCGATTTGAGTCTGGATGGTTTCTTCCTCGAGACCTACGTCAAATTCTGATTTTCAGCAGGCACTGTGGAGCATATTCACAGTGCCTGCTGTATTGCGAGGCTTGAGCTATAAACAATAAGTGAGTCGATAGAACAATATCTCTGCCTATGAGTATAGACCTTGAAGGCACTGGTCAATCTCAGGGCCGATTGGCAAAGACATGTTCTTTGGCATGTTCCACAGCTTTTTCTAAATCCGTATAGATATGCGGTTCGCGCAGCACTTGGGTTATCCCCAACGACGTCAGTTTCTCCTTAACTTCAGCATTAGCCACCAGAAAGGGCAGCGTTCCTTTGCTTTTTAGCTTGAGGATGATCTCACAGAGAGCGAAGTAGGCGGAAAGATCGATAAAAGGAACCTTCTGAAAGTTGATGATAACTGCTCTGGTGCCGAGCAACTGGCCGACCTGACCGACAAGTTGCGACGTTGACCCGAAAAAGAACGGCCCATCAACATCGACAACCCGCAGAATAAAGCCCCCCTCCTCGACAGCAGGTTCCCCCTCCGGACGACTGACTGAAGACACTGCAATGTCGTTAACTGTCGAGCGCACCTGATTTGTCACCCTGATGGTCAACAGCACCGAAGCCAGAATAACCCCCACCCCGACAGCCATGATCAGATCGACAAAAACGGTCAGCAGCAACACGGTAACCATGATGACCAGGTCATGTCGGGGGGCCTGACGGACTATTTTGATGAACCGGTAGTCGACAATATCGATACCGACCTTGATCAGGATCGCCGCCAGTACCGCCATGGGGACAACCGATGCATAGCGTCCAAGCCCCAACAGGATCGCCGCCAAAAGCAGCGCATGGAGCATTCCCGACAGGCGGGTTGAGCCTCCCGACTTGACATTGACAACAGTCCGCATCGTTGCACCGGCACCAGGGATTCCGCCAAAGAAAGCGACCAGCGCATTGCCGACGCCCTGGCCGATCAGTTCGCGGTTGGGATTATGCTCGGTCCTGGTGATCGAGTCGGCGACCAGCGAGGTGAGCAAACTGTCGATCGAACCGAGCAGAGCCAGACTCAGGGCGGAAGCAACAATAGCAGACAGGTGGCTTAAGGAAAATCCCGGCAAAGTCAGTGCCGGCCAACCGGAGGGGATATCACCGATCGTCGCAACTTGCCAACCGGCCAACCTGGATAGCAGGGTCACAAGGATCAGTGCCAGCAGAGGAGTCGGGACCATCCTGGCAATTTTTTTAGGCGTGAGAAAGACGATCGCCAGTGCAACCAGGCTGAGGCAAATCGTTTGTGGTTTCAGACCGGAGAAGAGATCCGCAAAAACGACGACAGCCTTGACTGGAGAATTTACGCCGTCAAGACCGAGCAGAGGATTGATCTGCAGCAGAATAATAATCACGCCGATGCCACTCATGAACCCGGAGATAACCGGATAAGGGACATATTTGACAAAACGGCCGACCTTGAGCAGCCCGAGGACGACCTGAAACAGGCCGGTGAGCAGCACAACAAACATCAACAGGGCGAGATCCCCCTGAAACAGGACCAGTGTCGACGCAGTGACAATAGTCATCGGTCCGGTTGGTCCGGAAATCTGGACCCTGGTTCCGCCAAGCAACGCCGCAACAAAGCCAAGGATAATCGCGCCGTAAAGTCCGGTGTCAATCAGCATTGAAAATTGACCCACCATCGGCGTCCAATTTTGACCCACCCCAGCGGGTTAATTCTGGTCGTTATTCCTGGTTCTGATTCTCCAGCTATCATTCCCCGTTTCGATAATCTCACAGTGGTGTGTTACCCGGTCGAGCAGTGCTGTTGTCATCTTGCCGTCGCCGAAGATCTGTGGCCATTCACCGAAGGTCAGGTTGGTTGTGATCAGCAGAGAGGTCTGCTCGTAGAGCTTTGAGATCAGGTGAAACAGCAGTTGGCCGCCGCTCTTAGAGAACGGCAGGTAGCCGAGCTCGTCGAGAACGACCAGATCGAGCCTTGCCAGACTGGTAGCGAGCTTTCCGCCTTGGCCGCTCAGCTTCTCCTGCTCCAGTTGATTGACCAGATCAACCAGGTTGAAGTAGCGGCAGCGCTTGCCGCTACGAACGATCTTCCTGGCGATGGCTATCGCCAGATGGGTTTTGCCTGTTCCAGTCCCGCCAACGAGAATGACGTTACACTGATCCTCCAGGAACTGTCCTTCGTACAAAGTTCTGACCTGAGTTTCATTGACCGGAGAAATGTTGAAGTCGAATTGATCCAGATCCTTGGCGACAGGGAACTTTGCCTGCACCATTCGATAGCGGATACTGCGCATCTTGCGTTCAGCCTGTTCCGCCTGAAGCAGCTCCAGAAGGATTCTCTCTGGAATGCTCTTCTGCCGGGTGCCGTTGACCAGCACCTCATCAAGGACGCTGCGCATGCCGTGCAGTTTGAGCTCTTTCAAGGACGTCAGCAGTTGGTCACGAAGCACGGCGACCTCCTGAGAGAAGGCGGTTGTAGCGTTCGCAGTCAGCGGTCGGGGACAGGTTCAATTGCGGCAGATGAGCCGGCGCCAGGCTACTTGTCTCAGTCTGCGGGTCCTCTACTCGTGACAGGATATTCAGCACCAGGTCACGGCTAATGGTTCTGGCCAGCAGAGCTTCCTTGCAGGCTTGCTCGACGGCATTAATCCCATAACGCGGGATAGCCGCAAGGATGCCGACGAATTGCCGGTCTCCATCATCGATGCGTCCCAGTTGCGAAACGGTGCTCCGTTGCGCAGCGCACCCGGCTTCTGCTTGAGGATATCGAGATAGTGCCAGGGGATGTAGATTGTCTTATCACGGCCGTACTGTCTGCTATGCAGGCCGATCAGCTTTCCGTCGTAAAGGAATGAGATTCGGTCGACATAGGCGCGCACTGTAACGATCTTGCCGACGTAGAAGGCTTCAACGCTGTAGCGGTTGCGGTCGAAGGTGACCAGTGAGGTCGGTGCAACTCTGGCCGTGCTCTCCCGATGAGCATCGAAGGAGACCGGAGTATGAACCAGCGATTCGCGTTCCTGCTCGGCGACCTCGGCCACTGTCCGTTCCGGATCATCGGGATGTCTTGTCGTCGCCGCCAACATCCTGCACTCATCCCGTAGCCACTGGTTCAATTCCTCCAGATCGGCAAACTTGCGCCGCTTGCCGAACAGGCGCTGACGGACAACTCCGACCTGTCGTTCAACCTGTCCCTTCTCCCAGCCTGCGGCGGGCGTGCAAGCGACCGGCTCGAACAGGTAGTGGGATGCCAGAGTCTGAAAACGGCGATTGAAGATCCGATTTTTGCCGACCAGCACTTTGCTGACCACCGTCTTCAGATTGTCGTAGATTCCCTTGCGGCAGACGCCGCCATAGAACGAGAACGCCTGGACATGGGCATCAAGAATCATCTCCAGGGTCTCGCGCATATAGGCCACGCAAAAGGGCGCACGGCTATGGCAAAGACGGAAGTGGGCCACCTTGATCTTGACGTTCGCTCCTCCCAGCTCGATCTGCTCATAGCCCCAGTCGAACTGAAACGCTTCGCCCGGAGCAAAAGCCAGTGGAATGTAGGCTTTAGCCTGAGAGCCCTCATCGCGCCAAGACTTGACGAATCGCCGCACCGTGTCATATCCGCCCTCAAAGCCAGCGTGCTGCAACATCTCGAACAGCAGCAAAGCCGTACGTCGCTGCTTCGTCGGCTTCTCCTGATCCTCTTTCAGGGCGGCGATCAGCTGATCTTTAAACGGCTCCAGCTTCGGGCGCGGCTGGGTTTTGCGTTCGTAGTACTGCTCTGTCTTCTCGGAACGGATGATCTTACGAACGGTATTGCGGGACAGGTTCATCTCCCGGGCGATCTGCCTTAACGGCTTCTTGTCCCGGTGGTAGGCACGTCGGATTTTAGCAATGGTTTCCACGGTCAGCATCTCCTGCAAAAAGCTCCTCTCTCTGAAATTTCAGAGAGCTTGGAGGACAATGCTGAGGTGGGTCAATTTTGGACGCCGATTATCCCCGTAAGTGGGTCATTTTTGCATGCTGATCAACAACCAGTGCGCTGGCGATACCAACCAGAATCAGGGTTGACAGTGCAAGAAGACCAAGGGTTGGACCAGTATCTGCAAAATGTTTAAAGCCTTTCATAATATTCTCCTTTTTCTTTTTCCTGAACCGATCTTCTCAAAGGTCAATTTCGGAATTTTTTATGTAAAATCACTACTGTCCGGTTAATAGCTGAATAAATCCAGCTGGTTACTGTTAGGGAGGTCTTGAATTTGCTTGAGAGCATCGGCAACCAGTGAAGAAATGGGCTTTTTCTCAAACAAATTGACCTCTAGAATCTGTAAAAAAGTGTAGAGCTCGCATGGAATTTTGAGCTTTTTCTTCGCAATGACAACCAGAAGATAAATGCTCAGTGCGACCCATATCTGGCTCTTCACAGCGTTGATCGATGTTCCGTGAAACGATTTGATCCGCAGGTGTTGTTTGACCCACTTGAAAAATAGTTCCACCTGCCAGCGCTGCTTATAGACTTCGGCAACAGTCGTTGCTGAAATCGCAAAATTGTTGGTCAAAAAGACCAGATGTTTGTTCCGATCTTTGTCAACATAACTGATCCGACGGAGCTTTTCCGGATAGTCCTTTTTCGATTTGGGAGTGACCAGGACTATCGTCTGGTCTGCTTTGATCCCGGCTGACTTCTCTTTGGCTGCGGAATAAAGTCGCCTGTAGCGCAAATTGTCTTTTGCCCTGATGACGAAGAAACCTCCTTGCTGATGCAACGTATAGAGTCGCGAGAAGTCGGTATAGGCCTTGTCCATGGTGTAAATGGCATTCTCGGTTACCGGCAGAGAATCAAGCATTCGGACGTCATGTACTTTGCCTGTCGTGACGGCGACGTAAGTCGGGATGGTGCCTCGCAGATCAAGCAGAGTATGCATCTTAACCGCCGACTTCGTCGTTTTGTATCCAGCCCACGGGAACAGGGACAGGCACAGATCGATGGTCGTTGAATCGAAAGCATACAGTGGCTGACCGAGCTCCAGGGCAAACGGTTCGTCACAGTAAAGACGCTGCGCCATGCGAATCAGGACATGGCCGAAGTCTTGAAAGATGCGCCAGTCTCTTCGCTCACTGCTATCAGCCAGAGTTGAGCGGGACACAGAACCACGAAAGCCGATGTGATAAAGCTTCTCGCGGTGAGAGTTCAAACAGGTTTCAATATCGCGCAAGCTTTCACGGCCAGCCATCTGGGCATAGGCAAGGCACAGAAATTGATCGAATGTCGAAAACTTTCTGGCCCGATAATCACCACGGTAGCGGCGAACGCACAGATTGAAATCGTGACGTGGCAGAAACTGCAGCAGTTGCCTGAAAACGGTTTGGCCTGAATTCATCGATACCTCCTGCGTTGATGGAAGGTATCTCCCCATATTCGTGGGGTGAATTCAAATCGAAAACGGAACAGTTATGTCAAAGAACAATTATTATCAACAACTTACAACGTTGTCTGATTTTTTAACCGGACAGTAGTGATGTAAAATCTATAGTTCTTTCCAACAAATCGAACTATAGACCCACATTGCCTGAATTGGATTACATGCACATTGTTTTCTGGTTTTCATAATCCTCTCCTTTAGCCGGAGTTATCGTTTCCTCTTCGAATAAAACTTTACTAAAAATCCCTATCTACGTTCTTTGTGGCTATAGTTCTTTCCAGCAGATCGAAGTATAGACCCACATTGCTTGAGTTGGATTACACGCACATTGCTTTTTGGCTTTCATGATATTATCTCCTTTGGCTCAAGTTAATGTCTCGAAGTACTTGCCCAGTCGTCGCTGAAATAACTAACCAACTGCAGCCAAACCAACCAGAATAACGGTACATACAGCAAGAAGACCAAGCGCTACTCCGGTTCCTGAAAAATGATTAAAGCCTTTCATGACTTTCTCCTTTATTGTCTGACAGCTTATAAACTGTCCATTCGTGTTGTTGCGACTCGATGCCTGTCTCGGCACTTCATCCGTTCTCGATGACCAATTGTCAATTTAGGCAACTGCTGCAATGCCAACGAGGATCAGAGTAAACACAGCGAGAAGACCAAGTGCGGGAGCGGTACCTGCAAAATATTTGGAGCCTTTCATGATTTTTACTCCTGTGTTGTTATGTTATGGAGCCGCAAGCTCCATAAATTTTCTTTATTTGCAACCTTGTTACTATTCATGAACAAAAGATAACCCATTCAGTAATTAAAGGAAAATATTTTTTTTAAATCATCTTTATAAATTTTGCTTATAGTAAAAAGGATATTGGTTACAAGACCCCAGTGACGTTGAAAAGATGCTGACAAATCTCGACAGATCGTTATTCTTTAACAGATTTCAGATATTGATTTATGGAAGGACATGCTCAATGCCACCCTACAGCTACCATCCGACGGTCTGCTTTGAAAACAAACTGGAACGGATCAAAAAACAGGACACTGTCGGCTTTAAACGCATTAACCAGGTCATAGAACGCATCTTGGAAAATCCGGAAGATGCGGATGGACGGATGCGAGGACAGCACCACAGCCGCTTTAAAAAATACGTCGGCCGCCGCGATTACCGATTGATTTACGAATGGTGTTCACTCTGCCAGAAAGCCAGCATGAAGATGGAAGAGCGCTGCGAAAAATGCGGCAAGATCAGTGACGACAGCGTCGTCTTCTTTGATGTCTTTCACAAAAATGAAGTCTGACGAAAAAACAACCTACCAGACAATCAGGTGAATGACTGTCCGCAGCAGAATGGCAACAACCGTTCCACAGACAGCAGGTCGCAATATGGACGCCACGCGTGGTCCAGCCGAAATCATGATGGTGATTCCAACCAGATCAAAGGGGTGGATCAGCAAACCGGCCACTCGGTTGACATCCACCGAAGTCAAAAGCCCCTGCTGAAGCATATCGGAAGTCACCCCCATCATCGCGGTACCACCGGCAATAGCCTTGGTGATAACTGCCAGGGCTGCTGCCGGCGGCAGATCGACCTGAGCCAGCAGCGGCGCACTCAATGATTCAATAAACTCAATGGCACCGATAGTGCGCAGTATATTGACCAGCAGCAGCGACAGAACCAGCATCGGCAACGAGCCGACCGCAATGGTAAAGGCCTCTTTGCCGGCGCTGTTGATGACCTCGATCACTCCCTTACCACTGTCTAGCGTCGCGTGTTCCGGTTTGGGCTCCGGCGGTTCGTCCTCATTTTCCAGCTTACGGCCAAAGAGATGGAAGGTTGCCGCTGCACCGACGACTGCTGCGACGCCTGAAATGACCAGAGTTGCCAGACCGTTCAGCCCCATGGCGCTCATCGGAAAGACAACATTGGCTTGAGAACCGGCAAAGATAAGAGTCAACCCGGCAGCCAGATGACGTCTGTTGATCCCGCCTTTTTCCATCATGATCAAAGTCGCCAGTGGCGCAGCAAAACTGACCAGCAGGACCTGGATCAGAGCAAAAACCCCGAGGCCGGGAATCCCAAGCGGTTTCAGGACCGGTGACAGAAGAGCGACAATACGATCAAGAATTCCCCTGGCTTCAAGGAATCTCATCAGGGTCAGCATGACGATCATGACCGGCAGCAGGACAAACAGGGCCAGTTCGACGGCGGCACGTCCAGAGACCAGGATCAGGTTGGCAATTTCAGTCATCTTGATGGGGCTTTGCTGCTTATAGCGTTGGGAGTTCCGCCGGGCGATACGATACGATAGCCCGCTGGTTTTGATGCAAACGACTATGTTTGTACGAAAGGGCAGAACTGCTGTCAACGAAAAACCCGGCCTATTCGGCCAGACGATCCCAATAGGGGGGAGAACCAAAATAGCCGTCGATAAAATCGATAAAACTCCTGACCTTACTAGCCAGTAACTGACGGTGGGCATAAACAGCGAAAAGGGCCATCGGCTCCGGTTCATATCCATCAAGTACCGTTTGCAGCCTGCCATCCGCCAGGGCGGGCCCGCAGATAAATGTCGGCATGACGCCGATTCCGGCCCCGGCAATTGCGGCTGCGGCCAAAACATCTCCATTGTTGCAGACAAATTCTCCCCGCCACTCACAGTGCCCTCCTGGAGCCCAGGTCTGCCCGAACAGGCCCGAACCTTCTTCCATATAGCTGTACCTCAAGTAACGATGTTTTTTCAGGTCGCCCGGCTCCTGGGGTGTTCCGAACTCACTGAGATAGTCCGGAGCTGCGCAGATGACCAGGCGCACCGGTGCCAGCCATTTGGCAATCAGGGCAGAGCTCTTCAAGTGACCGATCCGCAGGGCCACATCAAAGCCCTCTTCAACGATATCGACCTTGCGGTCGTTCAGCTGCAGGTCGATACCGACACCAGGATACTGCTTCTGAAAATTGCAAAGCAGTGGAGCCAGATGCTGCGCGGAGAATGAAACCGGAGCACTGATTCTCAGTTCTCCTCGCGCCGACTCCTGCAATGCTCCCATCTGATTTTCAAGATCATCAATATCATTTAAAACCTCCTGCAAGCGCTGAAAGTATTGACGCCCGGCCTCTGTGACATTGACCTTGCGGGTCGTTCGGTTCAGCAACCGGACCCCCAGCTTCTCTTCCAGCTGGGATACGTATTTACTGACCAACTGAGGGGAAAGTTCAAGCCTCTCTGCGGCCCGGGTAAAACCTCCCTCGTTGACAACCGTCACAAAAGCCCGCATCGCATCGATTTGATCCATCAGCATCTCCACGGCTTGAGGTAAAAACAATTATCAATGATTTATTGATAATAAAACAACAATACTCCGATTTATCCCGATTTCAACATAATATAAAGTTCTAATCAGGTACTTGAAAAAGATATCCTGATTTCAAAAAACTCAAACAAAAGGTTGGAGTCATGAATAACTCTCTATTCTATAAAATCTTAAAAACTGACTGCAGCGTTTCAGCACTTGTCTTAAGAGTCCCGGTAGGGGTGATCCTTGCCGCCCACGGTGCGCAGAAACTGTTCGGCCTGTTCGGCGGCTACGGCCTCGAGGGAACCGGCCAATGGTTAGCCAGCATCGGTCTCGAGCCGGGCTTTCTCATGGCCTTGCTGTCCGGTTGTGGTGAATTTTTTGGCGGACTGGCTCTGGTCATCGGCCTGCTAACCCGTCCGGCGGCAGTCGTTGTCGCTTTCAACATGCTGATCGGCATCATTTTCGTCCATTTCAAAGCCGGCCTGTTCATCAGCGATGGTGGCTATGAATACGCCCTGACCGTTTTCGTTGTTGCGGTGGCTCTGGCGATCCAAGGGGGGGGCCGCTTCTCAGTCGACAGCGCACTCAGTTCTGACAAGACAGTCTAATCAGGGACGTTGAAACATAACCGGGATACGAAAGGATTGAGCACATGCTTATTGAAGGAAAATGGACACAAAACTGGCAACCGCGCCAGAAACTCGACGATCAGGGTCGCTTCATAAGACAGGTTTCATACTTTCGTAACTGGATTACAGCTGACGGCTCAGCCGGTCCGACCGGCCAAGGGGGATTCAAGGCGGAGCCGGAACGCTATCACCTCTACGTCGCCTACATCTGCCCCTGGGCAGCAAGAACCCTGATGGCCAGAACATTAAAAAAACTGGAGCAACTGGTCAGTGTTACGGTTCTGAATCCCCGCATGTCCGAGCAGGGCTGGCAGTTCGACTCATTTCCGGGAGCGCAGCCAGACAAGCTCTATGGTCGCACCTATCTGCATGAAATTTATACCATGGCGGATCCGGTCTATAGCGGGCGGGCAACTGTTCCGGTACTCTGGGACAAGCAACAAAAGTGTATCGTTAACAATGAATCAGCGGACATCCTGCGGATGTTCAATACCGCCTTCTTCAATCTGGCAGAACCCTCCACAGATCTGTACCCGACCGATCTGCACAGCCAGATCGACGACCTCAATCAACAGCTCTACCAGAACCTGAACAATGCAGTTTACCAGGCTGGCTTTGCTACCACGCAGTTGGCCTACGAGGAAGCTTACAGCAAGGTTTTTGCGACACTGGACGAGCTTGAAACCAGGCTGGCTGACGGACGGGACTATCTATTTGGCAACAGATTCACGGAATCGGATATCAGACTCTTTGTCACCCTGATCCGCTTTGATGCCGCATATCACGGGCTCTTCAAGTGTAACCGCAACCTGATTCGTGACATGCCTTACCTGCAGCGGTATACGCAGAGGATCTACAACCTGGGTGGAATTGCTGATACCGTGCGCATCGATCATATCAAGACGGGTTACTACTCCATCCGGGCCCTGAACCCTACGGGCCTGGTCCCCCTGGGGCCGGACCTGCCCTGGCAATAAAAAAAGCGGCCTGCTGTTGCGCAGACCGCTTTTTATGGCGAGATCAGTGAGATATCGATAGCTGGGTCTGTTGGGCCGATGATGTAAGCTGGCCTCTATTCAGCTGAAAATGGCCGAGTAGTTGCTGCAGGTAACCCGCCTGGCTGGACATTTCTTCCGCTGCCGCGGCACCCTCCTCGGCATTGGCAGTATCGGCCTGAACCCCTTTATCTATCAGCGACAAGGTCTGATTGACCTGTTCAATTCCACGAGCCTGCTCACTGCTCGAAGAGGCGATCTCGGCAATAAGCCCGGTGACCTGATTGATTGAGTTGACAATTTCGGTCAACGACCCAGATGTCTGCTCGGCAATGTTGGTTCCGTTCACGGTTTTCTGAACGGAACTCTCGATCAACTCTGCCGTCTCTTGAGCTGCCTTGGCACTGCGCGCTGCCAAGTTTCGAACCTCCTCGGCGACAACGGCAAACCCCTTGCCATGCTGACCGGCTCGGGCCGCCTCAACAGCTGCGTTGAGTGCCAGGAGATTGGTCTGAAAAGCGATTTCGTCGATAACCTTGATGATCTTGCTGATATTCTGACCAGCTGCATTGATATCATTCATCGCCACGACCATGGCCTGCATCTGGTCTCCGCCCTTGGCGGCGGCACCGCTGGCCTCCGAGGCCAGTCGACTGGCCTGGTTGGCATTATCTGCGTTGAGCTGGGTCTGAGATGACATTTCATGCACCGAACTGCTGATCTCTTCGATAGAAGCAGCCGCTTTACTCGCGCCATCAGCCTGAGCCTGCATCGCGGTTGAAACCTGAGTGCTGGCAATACTCATCTGCTCGGTCGCTTCCATAAATTGCCCGAGCATCTCATTGTAATCACTGCAAGTGCGGGCAATCGCCTGACGGATATGATCCCCCTCATTGCGAAGAGTCACAGTAAAGTTGAAATCGCCATCAGCCAGTTGCTGCAAAGGACGCACAACTTCCTGGTTCAGTTCAAGAGCCAATGAATTCAGTGCAGAGGCCAGCTGACCGACCTCGCTACTGGTGGTGACATCCAGTTGTTGATTGAGCCGTCCATTCTCCAGTCCCTGCACCATGGCAATGGACTGCTTTAACGGCTGAATCAGCCCCTTTATCAACAGGAAGGAAAGTACTACGAAAAAAATGAACATCAGAATCAGGATGATGTTACCGGTCAGTGTAAACCTGTGAATCTGTTCACTCAAAGTCTGATGAGATGAGACAAGTGAATTGATTTGACTGAAAACCCAAGCCTGAATGATCAGAGCTATAAAAAAAACAATCCCCGCAAGCACAGCTTTTCTAGAAAAAGTCCAGCTCATAAGATGCCTCCTTGGCTACCTGTTCACTTCACTGAATGGAGCATAATTACACCAATTAACAATAATTAATCAAGTACCAAATCAGCGCAAACCATTAATTTAACGTGATTTTACATTATGAGATATGATTTCACATGAAGAGATCGACATTGCTGGAATATCATATATTTCGCTTAATTCATTTCCTTTGCCAACAAAATGATAATTACCATCAAAAGAACGGCGACATCTTCAACTCTTCAGGAATATCAATTCTGAAAAGTTCTTTACTGATGTTATTCGAAATTTAAAATTGTGTTGACGCACCAATATGTTAGTGATTTATTCGCAAAGTCTAATTTCGTTAAAATGGGAGAGTCTCTTGCCAACAGATAACAGCAATGAGCGTGGCTTCACCCTCATAGAACTGGTTGCTGTCATTGTCATCCTTGGAATTCTAGGTGCCGTCGCCGTTCCCAAATTCGCCAACATGAAGGAACGGGCTATAATCAGCTCAATGGAAGGCCTGGTCGGAGCACTGCAGACAGCCTCAACTCTGGCTCACGCCAAGGCGAAACTTGACGGTGTGGACAGTCAGCTGACATCAACCATTATCGCCGAAGGGGAAACCATCGAGCTCGCCTACGGCTTCCCGTCAATCCCCCCGAACAACTCGACACCCGTTTACGGCATCACTAGAATGGTCGATACGCCATCAAGATGGAAAGTCCGCCACAGTACCATCTATGACGCATGGGTCTACTGGCCGGAAGTCATTCCGGTCGATGCTGGAACGGCAAGCTGCTACGTGCGCTACAGAAAAGCGACGTCCGCAGGAAGCCGTCCTCAGATTGATTTCACCACCAGCGGTTGCAGAAACTACTGATACCTGGCCCACACATGGCAACCTGACAAAGCCCTCACCTTTTGCTCATATGCGTGGTGGATAGTTTTGAGTTGAATCTTTTCCTAGAACAGGAGGGTGCCTTGACTCAATCAGCCGACACGCCATCAACAAAACAGGACATATACCTCATAGATGGTGCCGCGCCGTTCTTTTACCCCTTCATCAACGGGCATAGGAAAAACTGGTCAAAAGCCCCCTTATCCCAGCTCCAGCGCGACGGCATCCTGCTTGGCCAGTACCTTGAAGAGATTTGTCGTCAGACCGAAAGCTACTGCCTGAAAGTTCGTGAGATCGGCTACAATGCCATAACCTTTGACGATCTTGCCCATCTGACCTCCTATAATTTCTACCCCGCTAATCTGCGTCGCACAGTAAGTGCCTACCAGGATTTTTTTCGCAGAATATTTACCACCGCCCGTAATGCCGGGCTGCGCATATACATCACCTCCGACCTGACGTTTCTCAACGACCATATCGAGGCCCAATGCAGCAAAAGTAACCGCGACAAAATTCTTTGCACCCTGTTCCATGAAGCTGTTGAGGGACTGTTCGAAAATTTCCCCGAAATCGACGGGATTGTCACCCGCATCGGAGAAGCTGACGGCCATGATGTCGACTCCCTGTTCAAAACCCGCATGCAGATCAGAACCCCGAAACAGTGTAACCGCTGGCTGCAAAGCCTGATCCCGGTCTTTGAAAAGAAAGGCAAACAGCTAATTTTTCGCACCTGGGGACTGGGAGCTTTCCCGGTGGGTGATTTGATCTGGAATGAAAAAACCGAGAAACGGGCCTTTGACAAGATCGATTCGCAGTCCTTTATTGTTTCGAGAAAATACGGTCCGAGCGATTTTTTCCGTTTTGTCGAACTCAATGAAAGGATCATTCAATCCCGGCATCAGCAGATCGTCGAACTGCAGGCCAGGCGTGAATATGAGGGGTTCGGCGTTTTTCCCGCCTATATTGGCCGTCAGTACCAGGCCTTGAGGGATCAGCTGCGCGACTGTCCGACCCTGCGTGGCATTTCGGTCTGGTGCCAAACCGGCGGCTGGTCACATTTCGACCAGCTGACCTTTCTTGACAACTCTTCACTGTGGAATGAGATGAACACAGTGGCGAGTTTTGAGCTGTTTTCCACAGAAAAAAGCGCCCAAGAAGTGCTGAAAGGCTTCTGTCAACAGAGTTATCCACAGGCACCGGAACAGCTCCAGGAGGTTACCGAATTGTTCGACCAGCTGATCGATCAGCTCTGGTATTTCGTCCCCTTTGCGACCAGAACGATCTGGTTCCGGCGCCTGCGCGTTCCGCCCCTGCTGTGGATCTTCTGGGATACCATCATCGTCAACCGAGCTCTGCGCCTGATGTTCCACGTCTACCTCGAAGATCCGGCGGAGATCCACCGGATCGACAAACAGCAACGCAAACTGCTCAAGCAGTTGCGTCAGAAGATCAGCGAGCTGCCGGAACAACACCCCGAGCTTGAACTGGGCGTCGACACCTTCCGCGTGCTTTATACGCTGCGGCGCTTCTACTCCGGCAATGCCGGCAAAAAACGGGAGAAAAAGATCGCCGCCAGACTGAGGAAATATTACGCCAAGCACCCTGAAGGGTTTCAGGTGGAATGCGATTTCTCTCCCTTCCATATCCGCTGGGTCACCGCCGGGATGCTGTTCAGCATCATCATGCGCGAACGGGCCAAATACCGCAAAATCGACCGCTTCGCCCTGATCCCGCTAACCTGCTGGCTGTTCCCGCTAGTCAAACGCTGGCACAAGAAAAGGATTCCGGAACTGGCTGAACGCCAGGCCCTGGGATTGGAACTGTTCTTTCGCTGACACCAAATACACAACCTCAACGTGGCCTGAGAATTCTTTTTAAGAAAGTGTATATTGTGACATCTTTGTTCATCCCTTGAGGGAGGAGCTAAAGGATCATTCACCAAACGACAACTGCAGCGTGTTGCTTTTATCCGGATACCAGTTCGGCTGCTCAAGGTTATCGCGCTGCTGTTAAGAAGCGCCGACAATTTTTTCAGGCGCAAAAGCTACACCAGCGAAGACGATTTCAAACGTCTGGTTCTCTGGGGAACACGCAGTGGGGTTCCGCCGCGCCAGGCAGAAACTCCGCATCAGTTCTCTCAGCGCCTAGGTTCATTGTTTACCGAACTGCAGCCGGCAATTGATCGAATTCATCACTGCTACCGCCAAAAATACTTTCAGGAAGGCCCTCTCTCGGCCGAGGATCTCAGCAGCATGGATGGCGCCCAGAAACAATTGCACCACCCTCGCCAGCGGAGACAGCGAGTTCTCGTCATTGTTAGCGACAAGGCCGCTCAAAACGGTTGACGTCAGGACTCCTTGAAAGACGTCAGATAACTGTTGAAACTGACCCTGTCATACTTCAGGGCGCCTTCCTCCAGCGGGACAGGCTGTTGGGCAGGGTAACCGATTCCCAACACGCATTCGACGTCTAAATGTTCCGGCAGCTCAAGGACCCGGGTCAGATATTCTCCGGCGCTTAAGTCATCACTGTGGTTGCGCGCCCGGATCTGAGCCCAGCAACTGCCAAGCCCCAGATCTGTCGCCGCATATTGCATGGTGACAGCTGCAATGGTCGAGTCTTCGATCCACATATCTGAAATGGTCGGATCTCCACAGACGACAATGGCCGCTGTCGCTGTCGACAAAAAAAGCCCGCCATGGGTTTTGGCCTGAACCATCTGATCAATAAGAGCTCTGTCCGTCACAACCAGCAGATGATAGGGGCGCTTGGAGCGTCCCGATGGTGAACGTAATGCTGACTCAACAATCCGCGCCAGCTGTTCCTCTTCAACCGGCTGATCGGTAAAGGATCTTACGCTTCTGCGTTTCCTTGCTAATTCAATGAACATAATCTCTCCTCACTAGCATGCTCCTCAGCCTGCCCGGATCCATATTGAAACAAAACGAGCCCGACTCTTTCGAACCGGGCTCAAATTCTCTCTATCTGTTCAAGTTACCGGTCATCCCGGCTTGACAGTCATGACAAAGGTGTAAAGCAGTGCGGCAAGCAGCAGGGCCGACACCACGAAGAGACCTATCTTCAGGGCCACCTGTCTCGATTCAAGGACAAAGTTGACCAGATGCAGGGCGACATAGACCAGGATACCGGCACAGATGCCGATGACGACGAAATGCTCACGGAAATCCTGCATGATAAAGGACATCACCAGGGCGACGAGACCAAAGCCTATTCCCGCCTTAATGAAACTGACATTCATTTGCCGGCTGCCGGTTCGTAGTGCAGATGCTGTTTCTGAAGTCACCTTTTTTTCCTTTTCCGCGGTCTCGGATATCGCTTCAGGCTGAACTTCCCGACGTCCATCAATCACCTTGAATTTTTTCAGATCCTTCTCTGATCTATGCTTTTTTCTGGATGTCGACTTTTTGCCATCCACGCCTTTACCTCCCCATTTCCCCTCAGACATGAAGCCCTCCCCGGCCATCCCTGAATAATAGTCAATGACAGATATTGATAATGCTGCAAGCAGTTATGACGGATAGTTCCCATAGTAAAAAGACACAGGTCATTTCACAACCAAACCATGGGCAGAATCTAAGTGTACCTGTCCGATTACTGAATGAAAAGAGCTAATCTACACTGTCGCCAAAAACCGTCAAAGAATCTCAAGCAAAGACAATGGCAGGGGCGAACGACAGAAACAACAATAATGAACATATTTCTTTTTAGAACGCCGATTACCATAAATAGAGTCTCTCCAAAAGAAAGGCTCTGCAAGATCCATAAGTCAAAAGGAAGCAGAAGCATGCTGATCATAAATCAGCTGTCAGCATGCAAAAGAACCCGCGATTTTGCTCCGAGAATTCCTGCCCAGCGAGAATCAGGATTTCACCCTGAATCCAGATTTCTGTAAGGCAAGGGCCAAACCAGAGATATCGCCCTTAATTTCACTATCCTTCTTGTTCGATTTTTTTGGTTTGTTCATGTCTTTTGTTCCTGAATCTTTTTTGAAACTACCAACAGACTCAGAGGCCTCATTACGCATTGTCAAAGAAATCCGCTTGCGCCGTTCGTCAACCTCAAGAACCCGCACCTGAACCTGCTGACCGACCTTGACCACTTCGTTCGGATCCTTGATGAAACGATCGGCAAGCTGGCTGACATGAACCAGTCCATCCTGATGCACACCGATATCGACAAAGGCTCCGAAGGCGGCAACATTGGTGACCACACCGCTGAGACTCATCCCTTCCTTAAGATCCCTGATCTCCATGACATCTTCACGGAAGCTGGTGGTAACAAAGCTCTGACGCGGATCGCGCCCCGGTTTCTTCAATTCGGCAATGATATCCTTCAAGGTCGGCAGGCCAACATCGTCGGAGACATATTTCTTGAGGTCAATCTTGTCGAGCAGGGCCGGTTCGGCGATCAATGTCTCGAGAGCGACACCGTTATCGGTGGCCATGGTTTTGACCAGCGCGTAACGTTCCGGGTGAACGGCCGTATTGTCGAGCGGCTGCTCCCCCTGGCGGATACGCAGAAAACCGGCCGACTGTTCAAAAGCCTTGGGACCGAAGCGGGCAACATCGAGCAGCTGTTCACGCCGGGCAAACAGCCCTTTGGCGTCACGCTGACGAACTATCGCCTTGGCCAGCGACTCGCTGATTCCGGAGACAAAACTCAAGAGCGCCCAGCTGGCCGTATTCAGGTCGACACCGACATAGTTGACGCAGGATTCGACGACGTCATCGAGGGCTTTCTTGAGCAGGGTCTGATTGACATCATGCTGATACTGACCGACACCGATGCTTTTCGGATCGACCTTGACCAGCTCGGCCAGCGGATCCTGAAGGCGACGGGCAATGGAGATGGCACCGCGCACGGTCAGGTCCAGATCCGGAAATTCCTCGCGGGCAATGTCCGAAGCCGAATACACACTGGCACCGGCTTCGCTGACCATGACTACCGGCAGCTTGCTGCCGGCATCCCGAAAACACTGGCGAACAAACTGGTCCATCTCGCGCCCTGCCGTGCCATTGCCGATGGCGACCATCTCGATCTGATGAGCAGCAACCAGACGCAACAGCTCCTTTCTCGCCGGTTCAATCTTATTGCTGCCGGTGTGCGGGTAGACGGTGACGTGCTCAAGAAACTTGCCGGTCTGGTCGACAGCGGCCAGCTTCGACCCGGTCC
The DNA here is from genome assembly GCA_963677215.1 of Geopsychrobacteraceae bacterium. GTDB lineage: Bacteria > Desulfobacterota > Desulfuromonadia > Desulfuromonadales > Geopsychrobacteraceae. The sequence goes on along the minus strand of OY781919.1, from coordinate 1,688,800 downwards.
TTAAGCCCGGATCGATACCCAGTACCCGGCGACTGCCGGCCGGCGCTGCAAGCAGCAGGTTACGCAGGTTCTCGGCAAACACCCGGATCGCCTCCTCGTCCGCGACCGCCTTGGCCTTCAGGCGCAGTTCGACCTCAATCGAAGGGAACAACAGCCGGGCATAGGCGTCGCCGATAACAATCTCCAGCCAGTTAGCATAGGGGTGCTGCCCCGCAACAAGCAGCTGACGCAGGCGGCGCAGGATCTCTTCCTCCGGGGCTTCGACAGCAAGGCGCAGAATCTCCTCCTTTTCACCACGGCGCATCGCCAGCATCCGGTGAGAAGGGATTTCTTTGAGCGCCTCTCTGAAATCGTAGTACATCTCGTACTTGCTGACCGTCCCTTCCTTGCCACGGGCGGGCTGAGAACGGAACAAGCCATGCTCCCAGGTCTGGTCACGGACGATGGTCCGGCACTGGGCATTTTCGGCAAAATATTCCGCCAGAATAAAACCCGCTCCAGCCAGAGCTGCCGCACTATCTTCGACCCCTCTTTCTGCATCGATATAGTCGACAGCCAGGGTCTCTAGCGCAACCTTCAAGTCACGCGCCTCGAGAATCGCTGTCGCCAGCGGCTCCAGCCCCTGCTCACGGGCCATTGTCGCCTTGGTCCGGCGTTTCGGCTTATAAGGGAGATAGAGATCTTCCAGCTCGGTCTTCTGACGGCAGGCTTCAATTTTAGTCCGAAGCTCAGCGCTCAGCTTGCCCTGTTCGTCAATCGACTTGAGAACTGCCTGCTGGCGATCCTGCAACTCTTTATAATAAGTCAGGCGTTCTTCAAGATGCCTGACCTGAACTTCATCAAGTTCACCCGTTGCTTCTTTACGATAACGGGCGATAAATGGAACCGTCGCTCCTTCTTCCAGCAGCGCGATGGTCTGGAAAATCTGAAAAGCTTTCAGACCAGTCTCTTCGACGAGCTGCCGGACAACATCAAAAATAGCCATAGAGGTTCTCCCTGTTGAGGATCTGCGCCTTTCATGCAGGACGCAGGAAAGACGGGGATACTAGCATGTGAAAAGCATTTTTCAAAGCGCGACGGGCGACTGTCGAATCCGCAACAGATTCGCCTGGAAACGAAAAAGGCGGCCCAACAAGGCCGCCTTTCTAACAGTATTTCACTCTGACTACTGACCGACAGTCGGCCAGGCTTTGACCATGCTTCCCGACCCTTCATCATCGACAAAAGTCGTCTCATAGCCGAAAGAGACCGATGAGAAAGCGACGTTCTGAGGAACGCTCAAATTGAACTTGTGCTTTTTACTGACGTCGCGCCCCCGCTGCGGCAAAATTTCCGCATAATCAACGACCTTGCCATCAACATCGAGGAAGAAAATCTGCACCTTCAGATAACTCGCCCAGACATACATGATCCTGGAATAGTCTGTAAAGTCCAGTGTCCCGGCCACTGTCAGGCTCGTCGTCTCTCTGGTCAGGTCAAAATCGACAATAACATAGTCATCCTGCCAACGCATGGCCGACTGACCTGCTTCAGCAACCGGCAAGCGCGCTGAACGCTCAACACCAGCCCCCAGGTAGTAGGTCTTGGTCGCCTGGCAGCCAACCGTCAGAATGGCAAAAAACAGGACAATTATCCACAAAAGCGCTTTTTTCATTATTTTTCTCCGGGTCTCAGAAAAAGACAGCACGCCTGAACGACAGGCATGCCCGCAAACTTTCACTTATTTTTCCAAGTATACGCCTTTTAAGACAACAAATAAAACCCGGAGATTTCTCGTAAAAAATTCAACTGAGCAACTGTCGCCCTCGCCAGCAGCTTTCTCTCTGCTCCAGCCAGACAGGGTCACGCAGAGCGACCTTCATCAGCTTGGCATGATGAACATCCAGGATTTTGCGCCCGGCGTTGGCAAAACGGACTTTCACTTTTCCATTTCTGCAGTCAGTCTGGATATAGCCGGGACCCCACTCCGGCCTCCCCAGAATCCTGACACGGTCACCACGGTGGTATTCCATAACGACCTCCTTGTCTTTTTGGGACCTCTTTTCTGAAGTGACAATTTAAAGAAATATCGCGTGGGACCGAAAAGTCAACCGTTAGAAATATTTTTTTGACTGTTTTTCAACAACTTAGAGAATCAAGACAATAAGCAGGCTAAGTTAGCCATTCTCAGTGAGAGAATATTTTTTGACCGGCAGACCGGTTTCCAGCCAGCCCAGAATGCCATCACTGACATTGTAAATGATCTTACGTTGTGTCGTTTGGACGAGAAAATCACTGATCAGCCCCGTCCGGTGTCCCGTACGACAGAGCAGAATCAGCGGCTCGATTACGGAAACCCTGGCATCTATCTGACGCAGCCACTCCTCCGGCTGGCTTCTTCCGGCGCTGTCGAAAAAAGTCAGTAGAATACTGCCCTCGATAACGCCGGTCAGCTGCCACTCTTCAGGCCGCCGGACATCAACCAGCGTCACTCCTTGCTGAAGAAGTTGCGGAACATCCTGGCTGGGGATATGGATAACCTTCTGTTGTTTCATTGGAATTTTGTCCTTTGTTTATGAAACTGCCGACAAAAACGGGGTTTGCTTCAACCGTTTTTTTCAAAACTCAGCATGGCTGAGTTTTTCCGGTTCTGCCCATCAGATGAGCACAGCTCATCGTGGGGCGCGTTGTCAGCTGCTGTCAGGAACCTACGAAGAAAGTACAGTCAATCTTCGTCAGTTTTTAAAGGGAGTTTTTGCCCCCTTTTGAGGCCCAGGTCAAAAGAAGGTCGCCGGACGGGGGCGAGTCCCAGTGGTTTTGACTGTTAACTACCTGAAGGATCAAAGACAAAACCGGCGGGTCGCGTCCCACCAGATGACTCCCTTTCCTTTGATCGCAAAGGAAACTTTTTAATAACGACCTAAGCTGTTCATACCGTTGACTAACGGTTCACACCTGCGAAACGGACCACGCCCCAAGATGAGCTGCGCTCATCAACGGGCAGAACCGAATTATTAATTTATGAAAATAAGCGGATCAGAAGGACAGGCGCAAGCCGACAAACAGGTTATGTGTCTCGTAATCCATTTTAAGCCCGTTGAAATCAGGATCTTCAGTCGCGAAATAGCGATACTCGACGTTGAAATCGAGTGATTCATTTACTGAAAAATCCCAACCGATCGCCAGCTGCCAGGCAAAAACCGTATCATCAGCACTCCCCAACCCATCGATGTCCGCTTCCAGGGTGGCGACACCGACACCGACGCCGACATAAGGAGAGAAAGGCTGGCCCGGAGCAAAATCAACAAAACCGTTGCCCATCAGAGACAGCGCCTCAACCCGGCCATCGACCAGGTAACGACCGTTACCGTAAATTGTCATGGTATTGAGATCGTTGGAACGATAACCAGCCTCGATCTCGATGCGGGACTTGGTCTGCCCCAGGGTGTAGCCCACAGCTCCGGTCACGGCATAGCCATCCTCGAAACTGAATACCCCCGAATCGATACCGTCATCGCTGAAAGCATCTTCAACGGTTGAACTGCCCAGGCTACCGGCGTAGTAGAGTTCGCTCCACGCTGGAGAGGACATCAGCAGGCAGAGTCCTGCCAGCAGCAGAGAGATAATCAAACTTTTCATTTTTTCAGCCTTTTCCTTGGTGCTACAGAATTTGCATTTTGTTTGAACACACTCAACCAAATACAAATCTCATGCCATCCAGGCAGAAAAAGCTAACCCACTGATTTTTCGCACAGAGGAAATAAACCTATTTAATGAATCCACCACATTAATAGTTTCTGTTGCAAAAAAGGCGCACAACCTGTGCAAAAAGCCTACTGCCGAGCCAGACGCAGATTAGCGATCCGTGGCTCGAAGTTCGACCGGAACGGATTGATGTCAAGGCCGCCGCGCCGCGTATAGCGCGCATAGACCGTGAGCTTTTCCGGCTGACAGAAGCGCATCAGATCGACAAAGATCCGCTCGACACACTGCTCATGGAATTCATTGTGTTCACGAAAGGAAATCAGGTAGCGCAGCAGTGCTTCGCGGTTTATCTTCCCCCCCTGATAACGGACCAGTACGCTCCCCCAATCGGGCTGATTGGTCACCAGACAGTTACTCTTAAGCAGATGGCTGTGCAGCTCTTCAGTAACCTGCTGATCGGTATCAGACGCACTTTCCAGCAGAGCGGGATCGAGGGCATAGTGATCAACCTCGATATCAAGATCGTCAATACACTCGCCCGGAAGAGATGAGATTTTTTCCGCGACAAACTCCTCACTGGCGATCAGCCTGACCTGCACCTCGCCACCGGCCACTCGGCTCAAATCCCTGGCCATGATCTCCGCAACCTCCAGGCTGCCGGCACAACGGGTCTGATTGAAAGAATTCAGATAGAGCTTGAACGATTTGGATTCAATCAGGTTGGGGGTGGTGCAGGGGATATGAAACTCGGCCATAGCCACCAGCGGCTTCCCTTTGGTGTTAAGCCAGGAGACCTCGTAAGCGTTCCAGATGTCATAGCCACCAAAAGGCAGCTCGCCGGTCACACCGATCACATCCCTCTTCACCTGGCGGGGAAAAGGACAGAGCAGACCCGGATCGTATTCCGACTTGTATTCGGTGGTCTTTCCTAACAACAGATTTTCTTCGTATTTGGACATTCGTCAAACCGCCAATGATGAGGTTAAAAGTACTGAAAAAAACATATCACTTTATGACGATTGCTGATATGCTTTTTCGCCGAACTTGGTGCGCCAGATAGCCTTCTGACGCATCTACCTGGTTATTTTTACGCACTTTTCCTGATTATAAGATGGAGCACGCTATGAAAGTCGGTTTAGTCGGTTGGCGCGGCATGGTCGGTTCCGTGCTGATGCAGCGCATGGTAGAAGAAAAAGATCTCGTCGGTGTCGATGCAACTTTCTTCTCAACCTCACAGGCAGGACAACCTGCACCTGAGTTCGGCCAGGGTGGCGGCACTCTGGAAGATGCCAAGGATCTTACCAAACTTGCCGAGCAGGATGTCATCATCACCTGCCAGGGGGGCGACTATACCACCGAGATTCACCCGCAACTGCGTGCCGGCGGCTGGCAGGGCTACTGGATCGATGCGGCATCAACCCTGCGCATGAAAGACAATGCCGTACTCATCCTCGACCCGATCAACCGTAACGTCATCGACGACGCGCTGAAAAATGGCGGCAAGGACTTTATCGGTGGCAACTGTACCGTCAGCCTGATGCTGATGGCGATCGGCGGCCTGTTCAAGGCTGACCTGGTCGAGTGGGTCACCTCCATGACCTATCAGGCCGCTTCCGGGGCTGGCGCACCGAACATGCGCGAGCTGCTCACCCAGATGGGCGAACTGCGTGACGCGGTTGCCGATGAGCTGGCCGATCCGGGCTCGGCGATTCTTGACATCGACCGCAAGGTCACCGAAACCATGCGTGGTTCCGGGCTGACCACTGCAGCCTTCGGCTTCCCGCTGGCTGGCAGCGTCCTGCCATGGATCGACAAGGAAGTGGAAGACGGTCAGAGCCGTGAAGAATGGAAAGGCATGGTCGAAACCAACAAGATCCTCGGCGAAGCTTCGGCGATTCCGGTTGACGGCACCTGCGTCCGCGTCGGTGCAATGCGTTGCCACAGTCAGGCGCTGACCGTAAAGCTGAAAAAAGACCTTCCGTTGAGTGAAATCGAAAGCCTGATTGCCGGTGCCAACGACTGGGTCAAACTGGTGCCGAACAACAAGGAAGAAACCCTGGCCAACCTGACTCCGGCGGCGGTTTCCGGAACCCTGACCGTTCCGGTCGGCCGGGTCCGCAAGATGAAGCTAGGAGCGGAATACCTGTCAGTCTTCACCTGTGGCGATCAGCTGCTCTGGGGAGCTGCGGAGCCTCTGCGCCGCATGCTGCGCATTCTGCTGGAAAAATAATTGACCAAGACAAATGGCCCCGATGAGTATCGGGGCCATTCTATTTCAGATTCTATTTTAAAACTAAAGAATTGCCAGACAGTACCCGACGAGTAAACTATCAATGTCAATCGTGGGGGAAAAATATGGATATGAGCAAGGACATCATCAAACTCATTATCGGCATCTGTGTGCTGGCTGCTATCGTGCTCGGCGTCTCCTACTTGGGCTCAAAAGTCAACAACAAGGAGAAATATCAGCACCCCATCACCCGCCCGGGCGCTCACTGGTAATCTGCACTGGCGGCAACCAACTAGAACCTGCGCCTTTCTGAACCGGCGTAATAGCCGCCCAGACCACGCAACGGGTCAGATCCGACCTTAACCCAACCATCCGCGCGCTGAAATCGATCAACCTGTTCTGCATCGAGTAACGCATCGAGCAAAGCGGGGCTGATCCGGTCCTTGACCCCGTTCTTGTAAATCACACTGATTTTCACACTTGGCTTGACATATTCCATGACGCAAACTCCTTTCCATTTTGTTGAGCTCATATTATATAATGCCACTTTCCCTCCAACTTTCAACATCCATCGGCAACTTTCCAGCAGAGAATCAGCCACTTAGAGATACTGACCGGCCATCAAAAACACCAGACACCTCTCTTTTAAAGAGGTTCATGATTTTTCGTTAAATTCTTGCAGGCGTTTTTCACTTCCCGCATTATTGAAAGAGCGAAATCATACTGGTGGGAAAAACACCCTGTTCGAGCTGACAACCCGAAGTTTCTGTTATTCTTATGCAGACATAGCCACGACAACATGAAGGGGAAACCGATGTCCGCACTGACTGAGATGAAGACCTGGAAAAAGCTTGTTGAGAATCACAAGAGCACCAAAGAACTGCACATGCGCGATCTCTTCACCGATAACCCGCTGAGATTCGAGCAGTTTTCCATAGCACTGGACGATATACTGCTTGACTATTCGAAGCATCGCATCAGTACTGAGACTGTCGAGCTGCTGACAACCCTAGCCGAAGAATGCGGCCTTAAGAATAAGATAGAAGCGATGTTCAGCGGCGAAAAGATCAACCGGACAGAGCAGAGAGCCGTACTCCATACGGCCCTGCGCAACCGCAGCAACACACCGGTCTACGTTGACGGACAGGAGATCATGCCTGCGGTCAACCGAGTCCTTGCCCAACTGCGTGACTTCTCGGAGCGCGTTCGCAACGGCTCCTGGCGCGGGGCAACAGGCTGCGAGATCACCGACATCGTCAATATTGGCATTGGTGGTTCGGACCTGGGCCCGCTTATGGTCTGTGAAGCACTCAAACCCTATGGTCACCCCCGCATGCGCGTTCACTTTGTCTCCAACGTCGATGGCACTCACCTGACCAATACCCTGCATGGCCTCTGTCCTGAAACCACCCTGTTTCTGGTCGCGTCAAAGACCTTTGCCACCCAGGAAACCATGGCCAATGCCCATTCAGCTCGGACCTGGCTGCTTGACGCACTGAAGGAACCAACCGCTATTGCCAGCCACTTTGTGGCTATTTCCACCAACCGTGACAAGGTCGTGGAGTTCGGCATCGACCCGGATAACATGTTTGAATTCTGGGACTGGGTTGGCGGACGCTATTCGCTCTGGTCGGCGATCGGCCTGTCGATTGCTCTCTATGTTGGCATGGATCATTTCGAAGAGCTGCTCTGTGGCGCTCACCGGGCTGACCGACATTTTAGAGAGACGCCCTTCAGGCAGAACATCCCGGTCATCATGGCCCTGCTCGGCATCTGGTACAACAACTTCTACGGAGCCCAGTCTCACGCCATCCTCCCCTACGATCAGTCCCTGCACCGCTTTCCGGCCTATTTTCAGCAGGGCGATATGGAAAGCAACGGCAAATCGGTGACCATTGATGGCCAGCCAGTCGACTACGCGACCGGACCGATCATCTGGGGGGAGCCGGGAACCAACGGCCAGCATGCCTTCTATCAGCTGATCCACCAGGGGGACAAGCTGATCCCCTGCGATTTTCTTGCCCCGGTTCGTAGCCTCAACCCGCTTGGAAACCATCATCAACTGCTACTCTCCAACTTCTTCGCCCAGCCGGAAGCTCTGATGAAGGGGAAAAATGCCGCCGAAGCCCGAGTGGAAATGGAGCAGGAGGGACTGTCCGCAGAGCGGATCGAACAGCTGCTACCCCACAAGATCTTCAGCGGAAACCGGCCTAGCAGTTCGATCATGTTCGACCAGTTGACGCCGCGCACCCTCGGATCACTGATCGCCCTATACGAACACAAGATCTTCTCCCAGGGAGCAATCTGGAATCTGAATTCCTTCGATCAATGGGGGGTCGAACTGGGCAAACAGCTGGCCAAGAAGATCCTTCCGGAACTGACTCAGAGTGCGGAGGTCGGCAGTCATGACAGTTCGACCAACGGTCTGATCAATCACTACCGGCGCAGAGCTATCGACTCGACCGATTAACAATCTCGACCATATTGATTTTCCCAAAATCCGCAGTAGAATTAAAGCTCATCAACCTCACCTTAGAGGAGGAGTTATGAGCGATGAACAAGGGATCGGCTGCGTCAGACCGGCGGCAAAAGCCATCGCCCCTGAAACGGTAGAGACCCAGGGAAATTCCGCTGTTCAGATCAAGGAGGTCAAAATGATCCAGGTTGGGCGACCGGCCCCGGATTTCAGTGCTCCGGGCTACCACAGGGATAAATTTCTTCCAGAAGTGAAACTTTCTGACTATGCCGGCAAATGGAGGGTCATTTGCTTCTATCCCGGCGACTTCACCTTTGTCTGAGCAACTGAACTCTCGGCAGTTGCCGGGAAATACCCTGAATTTCAAAAACTCGGTGTCGAACTCCTCTCAATCAGCATCGACAGCATGTTTACCCACAAGATCTGGAACGACAATGAACTGAGCAAGATGGTCGAAGGTGGTGTCCCCTTCCCGATGCTCTCCGACGCCGGCGGCGCCATCGGCAAACTCTACGGGGTCTACGATGATGAGGCTAACGTGGAGAACCGAGGTCGTTTCCTCATCGACCCCGATGGTATCATTCAGGCCTACGAAGTTCTGACCCCACCGGTCGGCCGCAATGTCAATGAAACTCTGCGCCAAATTCAGGCCTTCCAGCTTGTCCGTGAAACCAAAGGGACCCAAGTCACGCCTTCAGGCTGGCGCCCCGGAAAACTGACCCTCAAGCCAGGCTTCGACCTGGTCGGCAATGTCTGGAGAGAGTGGAAGATCAGCATGGCTGACGACTGACGATCACCGAGAGAATGGCCTGAGAGAGGCTCCTTAACGGGGTTGCTCTCAGGCAACCTTCAACAAACGCGAAGGAGACTCCCCCTCCAACAATCTGTTCTGCAGAGACTGGCGCGACTGACGAAAACGGTGATACAAAGCCAGGCTGCGCCGGGGTGGTCCGTAGATTTTCCACAGGCAACGCCCCTGCCAACAGTTCTCACGTTGATCGATAAAGCCGTTCACATCCTTGAGTGGATAGCCCAGGAACATCCCGACCTCGTTCGGCGTAGCATGTTTCTCAAATTTCTCCTGCAGCCGTTCCAGACAGGCCTCCAGATTATCAGGCTGCGCGTATTGCATGCGCCGTAAAAATGTCTGCATGGTTCGGCCACGCATCCGCTGTTCAAGAAGATCCCGACGATAGAGGAGCAGCAACAAAACATCACCACCATCACGCAGGACGCAGACGTCCAGTTGCGACTGCCTGAGCAGTTCGGTCGAATATTTCTGCCAAAGCGCATACAGCGAACGTCCACACTTTAGTCTTCGCTTCGGCAGGCTGACCAGGTTTGCAGGCTTGACGCCCTCCAACACCTCGGCAGCGGAGGTCACCAGAAAGGCTCCAAGACAATCCGCTTCCGCAGGGTAACAGTTTACCATATCAACCCAGGTCAATTCCCGATCGGCCTTTTGACGGATGGCTGGTAAATGCTCATATCGACACTCATTATTCATATCTGCTCCCGTTATGCAACTGGAATTCATTATCATCTGAAAGAGGGAAGAAATGCAACTTTTCTTCTGCATTGCACCTCAGAAATAAATGGCAACGCCCCTGAAGGTTTATTTTCTTGCTTTTTTCAGGCGAGTTTTTCACTATCCAAGCTATTCTTCCACACCAAGCCGGAACCAAAATAAAAGACCGATGCGGCGAAGCCAATTTTTCATCATATTTCCTGCAATTATCAACACAGTCCTGGTTATCTCGGCGCTCTATGCACCACAACCGCTGCTTCCGGAACTTTGCAAAGAATTCGCTGTCAGCCGTGAAGGTGCCGCAGCCCTGACGACCGTGGCATTTGTTCCCCTTGGCCTTGCACCACTATTCTATGGCTATCTGCTGGAAACTGTATCACCGCTGCGAATCACCCGCATCGCTCTGCTCCTGCTCGTTATCAGCGAAGTCATCTTTGCTCTAGCGCCAAACTACACTTTGCTGATTCTGGTTCGCATCGGCCAGGGGGTGCTGATCCCCGCACTGCTAACTTCGCTGATGACCTACCTGGCCGGCCATGCAACCAGCCAGAATGTTCAACGAATCATGGCTATCTATATATCAGCGACAATCTTCGGTGGATTCAGCGGCAGGTTACTGGCGGGAGCCATCTCCAATCTGCTCAACTGGAGAACGCCCTTTATCATTCTCTCGATCAGTCTGCTATTTGGGTTCGCAGGGACTTTCATGCTAAAGGAGAAGACCACCCAGCGACTGATCAAACCCCATCCCAGAGATCTTCTCATGGTTCTGCGTAAACCGGGTTTTTCCCCGATCTACCTGTGCATCTTCTGCCTGTTCCTCTGCTTTGCAGCAATCATGAATTTTATCCCATTTCGGCTGACCGATATCAGCTCCCAGGCTGACGGACTTCGTATCGGCATGATCTACTCAGGATATATCATGGGGATCATAACCTCTTTGAGCTCCCCCTGGATCAGCAGGTTCATGAAGTCTGAAATCATGGCTATGAGAACAGGGTTTATCTGTTTCCTGATTGCATTAGCAGGATTTTCAATTCCCCATACCGCGCTTATCTTCTCAACCATGTTTCTTTTTTGCGCGACAATGTTTCTGGTACACTCTACAGCGTCAGGTCTGATCAACCGCTTGGCCGGCAACCAAAATCGGGGCTTGACGAACGGCCTCTATGTCGCGTTTTATTATGCTGGAGGCAGTGTCGGCTCCTATGTTCCCGGCATCGCCTATCGCCATTTGGGCTGGCATGGCCTGCTCCTCCTGCTTGCCATGATTTCCTTGCTCGGAATTGCCGCCCTGTTCCGGACCAAGACGAACATCCTGACCAAAGGACATAACGCATGATTATTCCCGGCTACCGCTACACTCTGACAATTGACCGCATCGATCCGAAAGGGGCTTGGCTCAATGACTTCGAGTCAGAGATCCTGCTTCCGCGCCGGGAATGTGTCGGCAGCATGGTTCCGGGAGGTGAAATCGAGGTCTTTATCTATCTTGACCGTAACGGCCAACAGACGGCGACAACCCGGATACCCTATGCCCAGGTCGATGAATTCGCCATGCTCAAGGTGCAGAGTGTCGGTGAACATGGTGCCTTCCTCGACTGGGGGGTGGCCAAAGATCTGCTCTGCCCCTTCGCCGAACAGTACAAAAGGATGCTGGAAGGGCGCCGCTATCTGGTCAGAATCTGCCATGACGATCAGCAACGACCGATCGCCTCAAGCAAACTCGACCAGTTTCTGAGTAAAGAGAATGAGGATCTTGAAGAAGGGGAGCAGGTCGATATGCTGCTCTGGGCCTTTACCGATCTGGGCGCCAAGATGATCGTCAACAACCGCTATGAAGCGGTTCTCTACCAGAGCGATATTCCAGCTGGACTCAAAGCGGGAGACAGGATCAGTGGCTATGTCGTGCGGATCCGCCCCGACCGCAGAATCGATGTCGGACTCAGCCGCCCCGGCCGTTCGGGCGTTGAAGACGCCAAGGACAACCTGCTCGCCATTCTGCACACCCAGAAATACCTGCCCCTGCACGACCAGAGCTCCCCCGAGCTGATTCGGGACCGGCTCGGCATGAGCAAAAAGCAGTTCAAAAAGGCGATCGGCGGGCTATACAAGGAAGGCAAGATCAAACTGGAGGACGACGGCATCCGCCTCGTCGAGTGATTATTCATTCAGTTGATTCAAGTGCCTCAAGAAGCTCTTTCGGCAGATCCGGACGCCCCTTGCTGTTGACGCCACTGCAGAGGATGGTCGCCTTCAGCACAGTCCTGTTTTCCGGCAGAAGAAAAATCTCCTGAATAAACTGAAAGCGCAACCGCGAGACGCGCTCCATTCTCAAACCGATGACAAAGCGCTCACCGCTCTGCAGTGAGCGCTTATAGTCAACCTCGGCCCTCACCACCACCAGATTCAGACCGCTTCTGGTGATTTCTGCAAAGTCGAGTCCCTGCGACTTTAAAAACTGATGACGACAATGCTCCAGATAATTCAGATAGACCGCATTGTTGACATGCCCCTGCATATCACATTCATAATCACGGACTTCAAATTCAAGACAAAACGGATAGCCCTGCATAAAAACTCCAATAAAAAGCACTTCCAGATGCCGAAAGCATTACAACAGTTTCTCAATAAAGAATAAACGCCAACAAAAAACCGCATTAAGAATAGTACATTATTCTTGACAGGATAACTAGAGATTTCTATAGTGACAAATCAAGCCACCTAGAGGGAGTTCAAAATGAAACTATCAACCAAAAGCCGTTACGGCGTTCGGGCCATGTTCGACATGGCCTATCATGCTGGCACAATGCCGGCACAAATCAAAGATATTTCCAGACGTCAGAACATTTCCCCCCGCTATCTGGAACAGATTTTCCAGGATCTGAAAAAGGCAGGGCTACTCAAAAGCCGCCGTGGGCCACAGGGCGGTTACAGTCTGGCCCGCCCGGCAGATCAGATCAACATCAAGGAAATCGTCCTCGCTGCCGAAGGAGAACTGCTCCTGGTCAACTGTGTCAAAGGCCATCGCAAGGACAGCGAAGGAGCGCCCTGCTGTGAGTTCGACAACCAGTGCATCACTCAACATATCTGGGCTGAAAGCAGTGAAATCTTGGGGAAATATTTCGAATCGATCAGCCTTAAAGACCTCTGCGACAGGGGCCAGGAAATGGGGCTGGAAAAAGAGCTCGACCATCGTTTCATGTATTTCATCTGATTCTCTGACGATGTCACTCAGCGAAAAATACCAACGGCTACAGGAGCTGCTTATCAATTACGGCTCTGTAGCCGTTGCTTTTTCAGGAGGGGTCGATTCAACCCTGGTGTTGAAAGTGGCCAGGGATTGTCTGGGCCCTGAGAAGGTCATCGCCATCACCCTCAGCTCTCCCCTTTTCCCCGACAAGGAAGGCAGACAGAGCGAACAACTTGCCAAGCAACTGGGCGTCGTTCAGCTCAAAGTTCAGCTGAACGGTCTGGAACCCGCAGAGCTGATCAGCAATGGCCCACTTCGCTGTTACCACTGCAAGAAGCACCTTTTCCAGAAAATCGTTGAGCTGCAGAAGCGGGAAGGGCTTGCCGTCAGCGTCGATGGTTCCAACCTCGATGACCTGCAGGATTACCGCCCGGGGCGCAGAGCTCTCGAAGAGCTGAATATCCACTCCCCCCTACTGGAGGCGCAACTAACTAAGCAGGAGATCCGCGAGCTGAGCAGGGAGTTGCAACTCGAGACCTGGGACAAGCCTGCTCTGGCCTGCATGGCGTCAAGAATTCCCTATGGCACTCCTCTCGATACAGTTTTACTGCAACGTATCTCCCGCTGTGAAGAGTGGTTAAGAACACAGGGATTCAGCCAGTGCCGCGTCCGCTATCATCAGCAGATCGCCCGGATTGAAATTGTGCCGGCAGAATTCTATCTTCTCACTCATTCCGCCTTAAGAGAAGAACTTGTTGTTTTTTTTAAAAAAAATGGGTTTGACTATGTGACCCTCGATCTGCAAGGATACCGCAGTGGAAGTATGAATACGGGTCTGAAATAGCAGCAGAAGGATAGTACCAACCAGATTGTATATTGCTGAAAATCTAATTTTATTGTCCTTTCGGGAGGATCCATGCCTAAAAGTGGTGCCTTGTTAGCGGTCTGTTTCGTTGCCGGGATGCTGGGAACCCTGGTCACCCTGTTGTTTTTCTGGAGCTGTACACAATGGGGAGTATTTAACTTCCTCGGTGTCAACCTCAGACAGACTCTGACGACTGCGACAGCCTCTCCCAAACTGATCATCGGCGGCCTCTGGGCGATCGGTTATTTCTTGACCGTCGGCACCCCACGCCAGAGACGCCACTGGGTCCGCAAAGGGTTGTGGTTCTCCATCCTGCCCTCCCTCTTTGCTCTTTTCTATTACCACCCCTACATCCTGCACAACGGTCTGGCTGCCACCAGACTGGGGCTCATCGCACCTGTCGTCATCATTATCGGCAACCTGATCTGGGGGCTTTTCACCGGTTTTTTCACCCGGTTGCTCTGGGGGCGTTGATTGAGCCTGCCGATACGCATCCTGACATGGCTACTGTTGCTCAGCCTGTCAGCGGCTGTGCCCCTCGGCGCGGAAGAACTCTGCGGCCGGGTTTCGTGGATTTACGACGGAGATACGCTCAGGGTTGACAAGATCGGCAAGGTCAGACTGATTGGCATCGATGCACCGGAGACCCTGGCCTCGGAACGTGATAGCTACTACCAACACAAGTTTGCCATTTCCCCCTCGATACTGCGCACCATCGCCCGCCAGGGGAAAAGCTATCTGATCGATGAAGTCAAAGGAGAGCGAGTCTGTCTGATAACTGACGGGACAGCAAAAGACAAATACGGCCGTTACCTCGCCTATGTCTACCTGAGCAATGGCAAGCTACTGAATGAGCAACTTCTGGAGATGGGACTGGCGACAGTCTACCGGAGGTTTTCGTTCACGAAAAAAGAGCGGTTTCTTGATGAAGAAACCAGAGCCCGCCGTAATGGCCTGGGGTTGTGGCAAACTGTCGAGAAATAACTCAGGCTTTTTTCTGCCCCGCCGTCAGATAACTGAGAATCAGCTCATCCAGGCTCAGAGCCGGTGCCTTCTTTTTCTGGAAACGATCGATGATCGGCTCTTCGACAATCTTAATCTCTTCAACCTCAGGGGTGGGCTCAGCGACCGGAGCCACTGATGGAGCAGTACTCTGAGGAGCAGCAACTGCCTCCGGCTGTGTATTCACAGCCGTTTTTTTCGCATCTGGCACGGCCGAGCTTTTCGCAGCGGCGGCAACACATTCCAGCGGAATCCCAAGCGCGACGATACGCTCGTCGAACTCCCCCTTGGTCAAACGCTTCAACATCCCCTTATGCTGATCCTTGGCCAGCTCTTCGACAACCTGATCAAGATTATCGACCTTGATAATGTCGGCATAAAGCGTCTTCTGCGACGTGATGATGGTGCCGCTGTGGTAAAGAAGGGTGATCAGCTGAGGTTTTTTCAGGCCGCTATCTTCAGTCTGCACATGAAAAACAGTTCCACGGTAGGAGATATTGTGATTAAAACCTACGATCATGTCAGCCTCTTGGTGGCAGACCGGCCCCCGTTGCAATCATTCGGGATGCCGGATAGTTTCCTCGCAACAAAACATTAAATAGTCGAAATTAAAGTTAAATCTGAGAAATAGAAACACAAAGTCAAAAATGCTGCAAGGCTAATTCTCTACGGCCTCTTCAATCAGCCCGTCGATCGACAGACCAGGCGGTTTCTTTGGTACCTGCTGCTGGCTATTGAAACTGTAATCGGCATAAACCGGCTGATCGATCCGTGCGTGCCCCTTGAGAGTCTGGCGCACCTCAGCGTTGACCAGGATCTGCACCTGGCGGATGTAGGGAAAGCTGACACTCAAGCTGTTCGCCAGGCTGTAGATGGTCTGTAATTCGGCAAGACTTCCACCTGGATGAAAATTCACCAGTTCAGCGGAAAAGTTGAGACGCACCAGATCATTCTCGATCTCGGCACCAAGCAGGCGGGTCTGAGCGGGAAGCACGGCCAGTCCGTTTTGCCTTGATCCGGCAACAAGCGCTTCAACCAGACTGCGCACGCAATCAGCATCGTTGCTGCAGACCGGGATCTGGGCCGCCTCCTGAACGAGCAAACCGTCATCCTGTGAGGCGAAAAAAAGCTGAATGTCCTGCTCCGGAAGAGGTTCTGCAGTGACAACAGGAAGCTCGGTAACCTGGTCCTGCTCTGGTTGAAAATACCAGCCGAAAAAGTACCCGCCCCCGAGTCCGAGCAACAGGACGACAACCAACCCTATCAGCAGCTTTTTCATCTTTGACTCCTGAAATATCTAACCGAGTTCAACCTGGGTTGCCCGAATCTTTTCGCCCTGCAGAAAGGCCTGGCCGACCCGCTCAAAACGTGCGGGAACGTCAGTGACATAGAATTCCCGAAGGCCGCCGCTGTCAGGATGTTCAAGCCCCTGCTCGCGAAACAGCTGCAGTACCGCCTTGGCCGTCTCTTCAGCGGAATCGACCAGCTGAACCTCCGGCCCGAGAACCTTCTGCAGGGTGTTCCGCAACAGAGGGTAATGGGTACAGCCGAGAACCAGGGTATCGATTCCGGCACCCATCAAGGGGCGCAGATATTCAATTGCGGTCAGGCGGGCAATATCGTGATCAGCCCAGCCTTCTTCGGCAAGGGGGACAAAAAGAGGACAGGCCGCCGAATAGATTCGCGCATCAGGCAACAGACCATGAATCGCTTCAGGATAACGACCGCTGTTGATCGTCCCTTCGGTACCGATGACACCAATTCGCCGGTTCAGGCTCTGGGAGGCGCGGCGGGCACCCGGCTCGATAACCCCGATGACCGGCAGATTGAAGCGCTTACGCAGAGCGGGCAAGGCAACAGCCGAAGCCGTATTGCAGGCCACAACCAGCATTTTCACACCTTTTTCGGCTAGAAAATCAGCCGCTTCGAGAGCATAACGCTGCACCGTAATTTCGCTCTTGGAGCCATAGGGCACACGAGCCGTATCGCCAAGATACACCAGGTTCTCTCTGGGCAGCAGTCTGGCAATCTCCTTGAAGACCGTCAAGCCCCCCACTCCTGAATCAAATATGCCGATCGATCTATAGCGCACGAAAACTCCTGAAAAAACAGCCAAGCCGACAACCTCGGAACAGGTTGCTCATCCTATTGAACCCCCTTGGCAAAGTCAAGATTTTCGGGCTTTTATAGCTTTCACCGGGGCAGTGATTCTGGTAGTATTTTGAGCAAATTCCAATAAGGAGATGCTATGAGTTGGACAGATGTCACAGATTTCCTGGTCAGATTCCGCACCGACAACATCATGCAGCAGCTGCAGGACTGGAACTTCGGTGACCTGAAAACCAATCCCTGGTTCATTGGCGGCTTTGTCATCGTCATCCTGCTGACCTACTTCATCGGCATGCGTAAAATCTGCGCAACCATTGTCGGCATCGGTGGCTTCACCCTTTTGCTCTCTTATGCCATCGGCAAAGGCACAGGAACCGAAGGGATCGCAGGCGGGGGCATCTGGATCGTCGTCGGCGGCGGGGCTGTCGTCGTCGCGCTGTTCATCTACCTGTTGTTCGTTAAGTCGGAATAACTTCAGGCCTGCACTTTGGGGAGGGACACTCGATGAAAAAACGCGATATACTCCTGCTCATTGCAGCTGTTGCCATCATCGCTTTTTTGTGGATGGCGCCAGAAGAGTCGACAAGCCACGTTCCCAAGGATGAAGATCATCAGAAGTTGCTGGAGCTGGTCAAAACCGACGGCAAAAAAGCCGCTGAAAAATTCTGCAGCGACTGTCACAACCCGGAGCAGGTTCCCTTTCCCGAAGACCACCCGACCAAAGCACGCTGCCTCTTCTGCCATAAGGTCAACTGAAAACCTTGCCGAAGCAACGCTCAGAGTCCGCGCAGCTCAACCTTGCCAACATAGGTTCCGGCACTGCGGGAAAATTCTTTTAGACGGGCGTTGCTGTGGCTTTGCCGGTCCTGCCAGTCGTCAACCATAGCATAGGCGGCAACAAACTGCTGAAGAACCCAGAGAGGCGCCCCGCGCAGCAGTTCCCCCATCTGTTCGATATCCGCGGCTTCAACCAACCCCGGAACGCAGGTGGTACGGAATTCAACCTCGACATCGGCCTGTTTGAGCAGTCCAACAGTCCGGCACAGATTGACGCCATTCACCGGATGGGTATGCAACTCCGAATAGCGAGCCGGCGCGGTCTTGATGTCGATGGCATAATAATCGACCAGTTGACGCTCAAGCAATGTTTCCAGCACTTCGGGAAGCAGCCCGTTGCTGTCCAGCTTGACCTCGAAATCTCGCTGCTTGAGTTCGGCTAAAAATGCCGGCAGACCTGCATCGATGGTCGGTTCTCCGCCCGAAACAACGACTCCATCAATAAAGCCCTGGCGTTTTTCCAGGTCCGCCAGCAACTCGTCGAGCGGAAAATCAGGATAGGCCTGAGGGTTGAGAACCAGCTCACCGTTATGACAAAAAGGGCAGGTCAGATTGCAGCCTCCGGTAAATACCAAGGCTGCAACCCGGCCGGGGAAATCGAGCAGACTGGTTCCCTGAAAGCCTTTGACAGTTAGAGTTTTCAGCGCTGTATTTCCTTAGTGTTGACGATGTATTCAGAACGATCCTTGAACTCTTCCTTCTTCCCCTTGTTCCACTGCTGAACGGGGCGAAAGAAACCGCAAACCCTTGAATAAACTTCTGTTTTCGCATCACACTTGGTTGCCATTGAACTTCTCCTTTTAGAGTATGACCATCAGGCCGCTTTCCCCTCAACGTGGTGGGGACAGGCAAAGTGCTCTCCTGCAATATAGCCATGAACCGGGCAGACGGTGAATGTCGGGCTCAGGGTGAAATAGGGAAGATGAAAGTTCTCGGCTATCCTCTTGACCAGCAGACGGGCGCTGCGCCAGTCTTCAAGCCGTTCGCCAAGGAACCCGTGAAAGACAGTTCCGCCGGTATAGAGGGTCTGCATCTGATCCTGATGCGTCAGGGCCTCAAAGATATCTTCTGTGGTCCCAACCGGAAGCTGGGTTGAATTGGTGTAATAAGGTTCATCGGTTCCGGCACAGACAATCTCCGGGTAACGCTGACGGTCGGCATTGGCCAGACGGAAGCTGGTCCCTTCAGCCGGTGTCGCCTCGAGATTGTAAAGGTGCCCGGTCTCCTCCTGAAACGCCTCCAGCTGGGTGCGCATGAAATTAAGGGTTTCCTGGGCCAGAGCCTTGCCGGCTTCAGAATCTATACCTTCGCCGATCAGATTGAGACAGGCTTCGTGCATGCCAATCAGACCAATGGTCGAGAAATGGTTATCCCAGTAACTGCCGCTGCGCTCGCGGATGGCATTGAGATAGAATTTGCTGAACGGATAGAGGCCGTCATCGGTAAAGCGCTCCAACTGCTTGCGCTTGATCTCCAGAGACTGGTGAGCCAAGTTCATCAACCGCGAAATACGTGCAAAGAAACCCTGCTTGTCCTGCTCAAGATAGGCGGCGCGCGGCAGGTTGATGGTCACAACGCCGATCGAGCCGGTCATCGGGTTGGAGCCGAACAGCCCGCCACCACGGCGGCGCAGTTCGCGATTATCAAGGCGCAGGCGACAGCACATGGAGCGCGCATCTTCCGGGTCCATATCGGAATTGACGAAGTTGCTGAAGTAAGGGATGCCGTACTTGGCGGTCATCTCCCAGACCGGCTTGAGACGATCGCTCTCCCAGTCGAGTTCCCTGGTGATATTGTAGGTCGGAATCGGGAAGGAGAAGATCCGCCCCGAGGCGTCGCCGGTCATCATCACTTCACAGAACGCCCGGTTGAGCATGTCCATCTCCGCCTGGAATTCACCGTAACAACGATCCATCAGCTGACCGCCGATGACCACCGCTTCGTTCTTCATATTGGCCGGTGGCATCATATCCATGGTGATATTGGTGAACGGCGTCTGAAACCCGACCCGGGTCGGCACGTTCATATTGAAGACGAACTCCTGCAGCGACTGCTTGACCTCTTCATAGGAAAGTTCATCATAGGCGATAAAGGGAGCCAACAGGGTATCGAAGTTGGCAAAGGCCTGAGCCCCGGCCGCTTCCCCCTGAAGGGTGTAGAAGAAATTGACAGCCTGGCCAAGCGCGGTACGGAAATGCTTCGGCGGAGCGCTCTGCACCTTGCCGTAGGCCCCGGTAAATCCCTTGAGCATCAGGTCCTTCAAATCCCAGCCACAGCAGTAGACCGACAGCAGACCGAGATCGTGAATATGGTAATCACCGTCACGATGAGCATCGGCGACATCACTGGGATAAATCTTGTTCAGCCAGTAATTACTGGTGATATTCGATGCGATATGGTTGTTCAGCCCCTGCAGCGAATAGCCCATATTGGCATTTTCGTTGACGCGCCAATCCTCTTTGACCAGGTAGGAGTCGATCGCCTCGATCGACTGCTGCATGAATTCTCGGGTCTGACGCAGCGATTCGTGCTGCTTGCGGTAAAGGATATAGGCTTTGGCGGTCTGGGCATGACCGTTTTCGATGAGAATCTTCTCAACCAGATCCTGAACATTCTCGACGGTCGGATAGCGCCCGTCCTTGTACAGTACAGCCAGGATGCCGCCGACCTGGGCGGTGATCTCTTCGGCCTTCTGGAAGTCCGTCCCCCCAACGGCCTTGACAGCCTTGATGATGGCATTGGCGATTTTCGGCTTTTCAAACGGAACCAGGCGCCCATCACGCTTGCGGATAAATTCGAGCATACTCCCCTCCCGACGATTCATTGTTGGGTAGTTATTATACAAAAACGGGTCAGCATCGACCCCATCAGAATGGAAACCTCACACAAGACTCGAGACTATCACAGCAAGTGGATATTTCAAGGGCAAAAAACACAATATCTAGTACCAAGAATATATTCAATGCACCATATATTGGAGAAGAACCTGTAAATATCCTGTGGATAAACTGCGCATAAAAAACGTATTTCTGCACTATTTGTCGGGTTTTAACAGGCAAACTTAGAGTGGTTTATGAAGGATTGGGATTTGTAGCGACAGGCTCAGAAAAAATCGTTCACAGACCAAAACGAACTTCCAGCAGCGACTCAAAGGCGGCGACGGTCGTGACCCGTTTCAACTTGCCGAGATCTCGTTGTAACGCCTGATCGGGGATGAAGTTGATCACGTCCTTGAGCTTCATCAGGGCCTGACGCTCACCACAGAACCTGACCAGGTAACGCTCCAGCAGATCATGCAGGAACCGGTAGACCTCCTGGCGGCGCTGCACCTCATCAGGAAGCTGAAGATCCCGGCGGCGAATTCGCTCGAACAGCGTTGGCTCGGCCAGGGCACCGCGACCGATCATCAGCCCGGCGGCATCGGTCTGTTCAAGCACGGCAAGTCCCTGCTCGACTGAGACAATATCACCATTGGCAATGACCGGCAGGCGGGTTCTGGTCACGGCTTCAGCGACCAGTTCATGATCGGCACTGCCGCTGTATTTCTGAACGACCGTGCGCGGATGAATGATCAGGAAATCGACCCCACAGTCCTCAAAGAGCGGCAGCAGCTCGAACAGCTGACGCGGGTTATCGTAACCGGCACGACATTTAACCGAGAAACCGCAACTTACTGCACCTCGCAAAGCATAAAGCAGTTCGCCAAGCCCGGCAGGATCTTTGAGCAGCTCACCACCGGTCGCTCCGGTGGTCATCCGCCCGTAGGGGCAGCCAAGATTGAGATTCAGATGCTCGCAACCGGAGCGCTGAACGATATCGGCCGCTTCTGCCAGGGCCTGGGCACCACTGCCGATCAGCTGGACAACCAGCGGTACACAGCCGGAGTGTTCAGCGATCTCGCTCAGGTCACCACGGGCGACCCGCTTGCGCGATTGCTTGTGAACCCTGACAAACTCGGTAAAGACGACATCGGGAGGATACTGATCGATATACAGCTGACGCAGCGCCTGGTTGGTCAGCCCCTGCATCGGGGCAAGCATCAGCGGCCTGGTACCTGGCTGCCAGGGAAGGTTAGTCATTGCCATCCTGAGGTGCAAAAGGGCGCAGCAGAGTCTCTAGGCCGTTGACCTTGAGCTCATAAACCTCCAGCAGTTGCCGACCGAGAAGCCCATCCGGAAGGCTGTTGCCGACCATCCAGACCACATAGGGTTCCGGCAGGTTGATCAGCAGGCGACCTGCATACTTGCCGTACGGCATCCTGACTGCGGCAAGCTTCTTCAGGTGTGATGGATCGGGAGTCAGAGCGACAGACATCGTGGCTGTCAGTCCTTGATCGCGGTCACGACATAGACCGGATCGTAGGCTTCGAACATCTGGTACTGGGTATCGGGCCGCGTCCTGGCAATATTGACGGTAACAACCTCGGTCGTGAAACCGGAGTTGCTGAAATATTCATTGGCCGCTGTCAGGGTATCCAGGGTCATCGCATTCATGACAATCCGTCCACCGCTGACCAGACGCTGGTCGACCGCATCAAAGATCTCCCACAGATGGCCGCCGCTGCCACCGATAAAGACCCGATCCGGATCCGGCAGTTGATCGAGACATTCAGGGGCCTCTTCTTCGATCAGGGTGACATTGCGGGTGTTGAACTTTTGCAGATTTTCCTTGATGAACTGGCAGCACTCTTCGTTGCGCTCAATGGCAAAGATCCGCCCGTTCGGTAACAGGAAATCAGCCTCGATACAGATCGATCCGGAACCGGCGCCGATATCCCAGAGGCACATATCGTGGCGCAGCTTGAGCTTGGCCAGGGTCACCACCCTCACCTCTTCACGGGTGATCAGCTTCTTGACGCTGACAAACTCCTCATCAGGAATCCCCAGAGTCGGCACATAGAGATCGCTGTCGTCCTCGTATTCGCGAATCAGAATCAGGACATTCAGCCCGGTTACCTCAAGTTCCAGCAGCCCCTTGACGTCCGAAACACGGATCCTCTCGTCATCGCTGCCGAGATTCTCACAGAGGTAAACCTTGTAGCCCCCCCGACCACGGCTGAGCAGTTCCCGGGCGATCATGCCAGGAGTGTTGATCGTATCGGTCAAAACGGCCGCCTTGTCGTTGGCGACGATCCTGTCGACGATATTCTTGAGCACCCGCCCCTGAGCACAGATGAAGACAGAGTCATCCCATGGCTCACGGATCTTGGCAAAGGCATACTGAACCGATGTGACATTGGGCAGAAACTCGATGATTTTCCCTGGCAGATTGCGCAATAGATAGCGTCCCACGCCGAAGAACAGCGGATCTCCGGTCGCCAGAACGACAGCCCTGCCATCGAGCGCCTCGAGGCGAGCGACCATTTCCGCTAGGTTGTGCTCGTCGATCGCCACCTTCTCTCCGCCATATTCAGGAAAAAAGGCCAGCAGGCGCTCGGAGCCGAACAGCAGGCGACTGGAGGCGACCAGATCACGGGCCTGTTGGGTGAAGCCTTCCTGGCCGGCCATACCGGTACCGATGACATAGACTGATTTCATGTTTTTGCCTTTTTAAAAGCTGCTGTTCACAACTCAAAGTTCTTGGATTCCGCCTAAGTGACCTTTCACTCCGGAGAGCTGATCATAAAATTGCCGGGCGCAAGAATCAAGCGTCAGATTCTCCGTCCTGCTCCGCAGCCGGGTCAAGCGCGTCCTCGATACGTTCCCAAACCTCCTCGCTCCCCTCACGGCTCAGGGAAGAGAAAAGCGAAAAGGCATCGACAGGCAACCCGGTCGCTTCGGCGATCTGGCGCACCTGCTTATGGCGCTGAGCACGGCCGATCTTGTCGATCTTGGTGATAACCGGAATGGTCGGCACGCCAAACTCTTCCAGCCAGTCGAGCATCTGCAGGTCCTCCTCTCCCGGGACCCGGCGAATATCGAGAATAAAGACAACCCCGCAGAGGCTTTCGCGGCTCTCAAGGTAGGTACGGATCATCGGCCCCCAAGCCTTCTTGACCTCCAGCGGAACCTTGGCAAAACCGTAACCGGGCAGGTCTACCAGCGAAAAGCTGTCGTTAACCTGAAAAAAGTTCAACAGCTGGGTCCGTCCCGGTGTTGAAGAGGTCCTGACCAGATTACGCCTATTCAACAGGGTGTTGATCAATGAACTTTTACCGACATTACTACGTCCGGCAAAGGCGATTTCAGGTACCGATTCAGGCGGGTAATTGCCTGGCCGGGTTGCACTTTTGACAAAGTCGGCAGAACGGATAATCATATTCTTCTTCTCTTTTTAAAGCTGTGAAGCCGTCATCGACGAAATTATTCTCTAAAATTTCTGCATGCCGGATTGAACGATTTGTACTGTACCAGCCTGCAGTTTCTGCTATACATTTAATACTGTATACAATTCAGTGGATCCAAATCGCAGACATCGTTAACCAAACGCTTTCAGGCAGGCCAGCACACTGGCCACCCAAGTATTCCTGATGGCCAAAATAACTGAATCCGAACTGCAATACAATCAAAGCGTGAATTATCGACAAGGAGACATGTTCCGATGAATGAAGCTGAAGTCAAGCAAGCCCTGGCCCGCTCGGTTCAGACCGAAAAAAACGCCATGAATTTTTACCAGATCGCCTCCAAGCAGATGAAGAACAAGGACGCGATCAAGACTTTCGAACTGTTGGCTCGTGAGGAGCGTGAACACGCCAAACATTTCTTTGACAAGTGCCTTTGCCCTGATCTGCTACCAACCAGCTTCGATCAGTTTATCGACGCGCCACCTGAAAAAAGCAGCGAATGGTTGAGCGACCTGGACAAGGCACTGCTCGAAGGGTTTGATGATCGCAAGGCGATGGAACTGGCCATGGAAAAAGAAAAGCGCCTGGCCGAAAGCCTGCGCGAGATGGCCGCCAAGATCAGCGATCCGGACGTACGGGCGATCTTTGAAGAGAACGCCGTATCGACCGAGCATCACTACGCCCTGATCGAATCTGAATATGCCCGCCTGATGGGTATGGTTCACGAAACCGATATCGACACCTTCGTTCGCGAATAAGCTGAATATCAACAAGCCCCGAATCACAAAATTCGGGGCTTACTTTTTTCAGCCTGTAAAAAGTAAGGCGCCGGCGGGGGCGCGTCCCCGCGACTTTAATTTAAAAAATTGGAAAACAAACACCAAAACCAACACCGGCGGGTATCGTCCCGCCAGACGACCTCCTTTTCTTTTGTCGAAAAGAAAAAGAGGCAAAAGAAACTTTTTAATAACAACCTAAGCCTCTCATGCCTTCTCTCGATATGCCCTAACCAGCAAAACGGAACGCGCCCAACGATGAGCTGCGCTCATCTGACGGGCAGAACCGAATTATTCAAGAGACCGAAGCTGGTATTGCAAACCACTTAATTCAACGGTCCTCGTGGGCAATCACCAGGTCGACATTGAAGGTTGCGCCGCCGCCTGGTGTCTGACTGACCCAGGCGCTGCCACCAAAGACCCGGGCAATCTTGGCCACAGTGGCCAGACCGATGCCGGTTCCGTCTGAATTGAGACTGCCACTGCCGCGCCGGAACGGCTCAAAGATCTCTTCCCGTTCTTCCACATCGATTCCCGGTCCGTGATCGATGACCTCATACCTGACCCGGTCGGAAAATGTCCGGCCTGAGATTTCGATATGCGGATCCTTAGGTGCTGCGTATTTCAACGCATTTTCCAGCAGATTCCTGAACAGGTCATTCAACAGCGTTTCCGGAATCCTGACCGCCGGCAAGGGGCCTATCGAGACCAGGGCCTGCCTCTCCAGAACCTTGTCCCCCAGCTCCATCAGAACATCCTTGGCAATAGCTGTGGCATCGACCGGACGTTCCGGAACCTTCAACTGGCCGACCCGGGACAGGGAGAGCAGATCTTCCAGCAGAGCCTTCATCCGCTCAGCGGTATTGCGAATCTCGGTGATACAGACCCGGCCGACCTCATCCAGCTGCTCGGCATAGCGTTCTTCGAGCAATTCGGTAAATCCGATCAGAGGCGTCAGTGGCGAACGCAGGTCATGCGAAACCGTCGAGACAAAGGCATCCAGCTCCCGGTTAGTCTGAGCCAGACGCCGTTCACTCTCGATCCTGTCGGTCAGATCTCGGCAAACTGCCAGCTTATGGGTCGGATGCTCAGCATCGGGATAGGGAGTATGGATCAGTTCGAACAGTCGTCCGCTGTCATCCAGAGTCTTTTCCTGCCTGACGATTTCCCCGCGCATGATCTGAGGCATCGGACAGTCCGGGCAGATTTTGTCTCTGCGATGGATCGCCTCGTAACACAAGGCAGCACCGTCATGGCCGATGATTTCGCACATGGCACGATTGGCAAAGATAATGTGATACTGATCGTCACTGATATAGGCAGGATCGACCATGCCATCCAGGACGGCTCGCAAACCCGCTTTTTCACGCTCCGACTGAGCGGTCTTTTCGGCGACCTCGGCGCGCAGATTATTTTCCAGCTGTTTGAGCCGAGAGATATCGACAAAGGATTCGATGCCGCCGATGACCTGTCCCTGCTGATCACGCAACAGATCAACGTTCTTGCTGAGGGTCAGAACCTGCCCGTTCTTATGCCGTACTTCACAGATTCGCCCGACATTGGGTTTCTCTGTCGCCTCATCGAACAAAGCACATTTTTTGCCGCAGGGGTTACCGTCCAGAAGAGAACAATGCTTGCCAACCACTTCATCGGCACGGTAGCCGGTAATCCGTTCAGCTTCTCCATTCCAGTAGACAATCGTCCGGTCAGCATCAACCAGAAAGAGTCCCGTCGGGATCGTCTGCAGCAATGTCTCGAGGGGATAGTCTGCAAGAAGACGTTTGAGATTGTGCTTCATAGTTGCTCCGAATTACAGATATAGAATACTGATGAACAACTATAGCACAAAAATGGACAGATCAATCGGCACGCCCCAACACGGAGACGTGAACCTCCCTGGCACCCCCATTCAACAGCACCTCAGCGCAGACACTAGCGGTTGCCCCGGTAGTCAATACATCATCGATCAGCAGGATTCTGCGGCCCTCAACCGATCGCCCCAGGGCGATGGAATTTTTCAGGTTGCTGCGCCGCTGCTCTGCCGACAGATCATGCTGGCTCATAGTCTCCCGGGTCTTGACAAGCCCGGTCGGCAGCAGCGGAATCCGGCTCAGCACAGAAAGCTGACGAGCCAGAAGCAGAGCCTGATTATAACCGCGCTTGCATAAAGCATGGCGTGACAGAGGGACCGGAACGATCAGGTCAAAGGCATGCTGTTCAGGCAGCCTGGCATCCAGCAGCATAGCCAGAGGACGATCAAGATAAACCTTGCCTCTGAATTTCAGCTGATGAATAGCCTGACGCAGGGTATGTTCGTACAGGCCGACGGCATAAACCCGGACAAATGGAGGGGGCTCCGTACTGCAGCGACTGCACAGATGAGCAGTCTGCTCTGCCGCCCTGAAGGGAAGAGCGCAGCAACTGCACTGTCCGGTCCCGGTCAGGGGACGAAAGGAAATCATACAGGTTGGACAGAAAGGGGCGCGACTGGACTGATCCACCAGGGTTTCCTGGCAGACCGGACAGGCGCGCGGCAGAAAAAAATGCAGCAGAGGACGGAGCCTGTGAATCATCAGCATCTCCGTCCGCATCTTGATTATCTAACGTTCGAGCAGGGAATGTCCGGTCATCGCCTGCGGCCGCACAAGACCAAGCATGTCAAGCATAGTGGGAGCGAGATCGGCAAGGATGCCGTCTTGCAACCGGTACTGTACATCATCGCCGGTAACCAGAATCAAAGGCACAGGGTCACTGGTATGGGCAGTATGAGGCTGGCCACTCCCGTCGACCATCTGCTCACAGTTGCCGTGATCGGCCGTGATCAGCATCTTGCCGCCAGCGTCCTTGACCGCATCGACAACACGGCCGAGGCAACTGTCAACGGTTTCAACCGCTTCGATCGCCGCTTTGAGAATCCCGGTATGACCGACCATATCGCCATTGGCGAAATTCAGAATGATCAGCTGATAATCACCGGAAGCAATCCGCTTGACGACCTCGTCCGTCACCTCGACAGCGCTCATCGCCGGTTTCTGATCGTAGGTCGCCACCTCCTTGGGAGAAGGAATCAGGACCCGATCTTCACCCGGCCAGGATTTTTCCACGCCGCCGTTAAAAAAGAAGGTGACATGAGCATACTTCTCGGTTTCGGCAATGCGCAACTGCTTGAGGCCGGCTCCGGAAACCACTTCGGCGAGAATCTCCGGGTAACTTTCCGATGGGTAGGCGATTGGCAGACCGAAGGTTTCGTCATATTCGGTCATACAGACAAAACCGGCCAACTGCGGGACCTTGCTGCGCTGGAAGCCGTCAAACTCGGCAAAGGTCAAGGCCCGGGTGATCTCGCGAGCCCGGTCCGAGCGAAAATTGAAGAAGATAATGCCGTCGCCGTCATCGATGGTGCCCGTCTCACCGACCACCGTCGGCTCGACGAATTCATCGGTCTGGCCCAGATCGTAAGCCTGTTCGATGGCATCCCTTGAGCTGTTGGCATGAAAACCGACCCCCAGAGTCAGGGCCTTGTAGGCAGATTCAACCCGCTCCCAGCGATTATCCCGGTCCATCGCCCAGTAACGGCCGGTCACCGTTACCACCCGTCCGAGGCCGATCTCTTCGAGCTCTTTTTCCAGCTCGGCCAGATATTTGTAGCCACTCTGCGGCGGCGTATCACGGCCGTCCATAAAGGCATGAATACATACATCGGCAACGCCGGACTGCTTGGCCAATCTGACCAGAGCGTAAAGATGGCTGTTGTGCGAGTGGACTCCGCCGTCGGAAAGCAGGCCAAGCAGGTGCAACCTGCTGTGGCTTGCTGCAACCTTGGCGCAGATATCCTTGAGAACGGTATTCTCAAAGAAGGAGCCATCCTCGATCGCCAGGCTGATCCGACTAAGATCCTGATAGATGATCCGACCGGCGCCGATATTCATATGCCCGACTTCCGAGTTGCCCATCTGTCCGTCAGGAAGGCCGACATCCCGGCCGGAAGCGCTCAGACGGCTGTTCGGACAGGATGCCAGCAGGCCATCCATGACCGGGGTATTACCCATACAGACAGCGTTATCAGCACATTCATCACGCAAACCCCATCCGTCAAGAATGGTCAGAACAACCGGGCCACCAGACATAACTAACTCCGTGCTCCATGAGGGATCATTTTCGGCTGGTTCAGCTGCGCACTCTGCATCTGCTGTCGCTCCGGAAGCACTAGAGAATCCCAGCTTTTGCATTCGGAACAACGACTCTGCCAGTTGTGATACTTGGTTCCGCAGCGTTCACAGACATAGCCGAGACGCAGAGAGCCATCGATATTGAGAGCTTTCTGATATTCTCTGATCGCCTCATCGACGTTGTGACGGCGACGCTGTGCTTCGGCCAGCAGCAGGTGCAGCTTGGTAAATTCGACCCCGCTGCTTTCCAGATCACTTAAGTACTGCATTGCATCGTCAACCATCTCCAAGCGCAGACAGAGACGAGCGAAATAGAGGCGCAGCAGCAGGTCATTCGGATCGGCGTCCATCTGGGCGCGATAGAATGCCATCAGTGCGGCAGGATCTTCCGCGTTGATATAGAGATCTTCAAGGCGGGCCAGAAAGACACTTTTCTTGAGCGCCTTGTAGCCGTCTTCATAGGCCTTGATGGCATCAGGGTTACGGCCGGCCTGATGGCAGGCGTCACCGAGGGTCACGCGGGCCGGGGTAAAGGCTGGATCCTGCTTGATCAGTTCGCGACAGACATCGATCGCAGGTTCGGCTTCACCGCTTTCGAGCTGATGACTGGCGATCTCGTATCGCAACTGGAGAAGAACCTGTTTTTCCTGATCGGCCTTCGGTCCCGAAGCAGTTGCCTTGATGATCCGCTTCTGCAGACTGAGAGCTTCATCCCACTGGCCGAGATCAACAAAGATCTCGCGCAGGGCACGCATTGCCTTACGGTTTCCCGCATCCCCGGCGAGCAGGTCCTTATAGATATTGATCGCCTCTTCACGACGACCGATTTCCTCAAAAGTCGAGGCCAGCTTGAAAAGCACCTCCACGCCTTTGGGATCAAGTTTGCGGGCTCTCTGCAGCAGATCGACTGCCTCTTCAGGCTGTCCTTCCTGCAGGGCGACACTGGCCAGAGCCAGATGGGTATCGACGCGCTTGGAATCACGTTCGAGAGCCTTGCTCAGTAGCGTCCGGGCTTTCTTCAGGTCACCCGACAGCAGGCGACCGACGCCGCTGCGGTAGATGCCGCTGACCTCTTCGGCCTTTTTCTGCCTGCGGCCGCCGCGCCAGCTGCGAAAAGAAACCAGCAGCGCGCTGAGGATATGGATGCCGGTCCCGATCAGCAGACCGATGACCAGAACGCTGATCAGCATGATGCTGATCGGCAGAGTATAACTCAGATCACTGGTCAGATGGACCGTCATCTCACCCGGATTCACTCCCTGAAAAAACAGGAAGCCAAGGATGAATACGACCAGTACCAGCACAAACAATGCGACACGAATCATGGTGATCTCCAGATCGACCCGGCAAACAGCGGGCTGTCTTACCGATGTTGATTATTCGCCGAATTTTTCGACTTCTGCCTTGCAATCGACGCAGTAGCGGGAGAAAGGACGAACCTCAAGCCGCCGCGGTGGGATCTCCTCTTCACAACGGGCACAGAGTCCGTAAACGCCCTTGGCCATCCGCTCCAGCGCTGCATCGATATCGCGCACCCGGGACCGCTGGGTCTCGCTCAGGTTCATCAGGACTTCCTGGTTATAGCTGTTGGAGGACATGTCTCCGATATCAGGAACGCCATCCAGCCCCAAAGACTGAGACGCCTCATAGGCGCGCTCGGCCTCCTGAAGAAGTTCCTCACGCATTTTTAAAAGGTGTGCCTTGATTTCTGCCAGTTGTTCACTCATCCGCCAATCATCCTCCTGGACACCCGCTCATCGATTGTGATAGGGCTCATTCCTGATTATAGTACAGCCTCGATAAAGTTGCTCAAGCAAAAAGACCCGGGCCATCTGATGGGTAAAAGTCATCTTCGACAGGGATAACAAAAGCTCAGCCCGTTCTCTGACAACGGCAGACAGCCCGTACGGGCCTCCTATCACCAGGCACCAGTCCCGACCGCCGTGCAGCATTTCAACGGAAAGTTTCTCAGCCAGTTGTTCCGAACTGAATTGGCGGCCGCGCTCATCAAGAGCGATCAGCAGAGATTGTTCCGGAACCTTCTCCAGAATCCGCTCCCCCTCGCGTTTCAGTATCTCCTTCGTGCTGCCTCTTCCCTTCTCTTCCTTGAGTTCGATCGTCTCAAACGGAAAGTAGCGCTGCAGTCGGGATGCGTAATCTGTGACGGCCGCCTGCTGCCAGGCTTCGGCCAGCTTGCCGACACAGATCAGTCTCAGTTTCACTCGGCCGAGGTCCGTTCCAGTTCGACTTCCGGCGCCTCGGTCCACAACCCTTCAAGGTCGTAGAAGCCGCGTACTTCCGGCTGAAAAACGTGAATCATGACATCGCCGTAATCGAGCAGAATCCAGCGCCCCTGATCCATCCCTTCGATCGCCAGCGGAAGCAGACCATGCTTCTCCTTCATCTCAAGACGGATATGTTCGCCGATCGCCTGAACCTGGCGGTCCGAACGTCCGGATGCGATCAGCAGGTAATCGGTCAGAGAGGACAATTCCCTGACCTCGAACAGCTTGAGATCGTGAGCTTTTTTATCGAGCGCACATTCGACTGCAAAAAGAGCTGTTTCTTTCGCTTGCAAAGTTTTTCCTTTTACTTCTGATAAAGTGAATGGGCCTGCATATAGTTCGCAACCGTTGCGGGAACCAGTCTGCTGACGTCCTGATGAGCCATCATTTTACTGCGGATTTCCGTGGAGGAGATATCGCGATCGGTATGTGGCACCAGAACGACAGAGAAGCCCTTGTCACTTGTGAGCTTTTTGGAACCGGAATCATAACAGAAGCTATCTGCAATAGCAACCGGGAGCAGCTCCTGCAAAGTCCCGTCAAAACCGGGCCGGGCGGCGACAATGATATGGGCCAGCTCGAAAAGTTGCAGATACTCCTTCCAGGAGGCAATCTCCCGAAACGAGTCGAGTCCCATGATAAAAAAGAACTCGTGCTGCGGAAATTCACGGCGCAGTTGACGCAGGGTCTCCACCGAGTAGCTGGTCCCGCCACGCCGCCCCTCGACATCACAGACAGAGAAGCGTTCATTGCCGGCAATGGCTGCCCTGACCATGGCCAACCGCTCGGTAAAGGAAACCTCACCGACCAGATCCTTGTGCGGCGGCGTACATGCCGGTACGAACCAGATCTGATCAAGCTGGCAGCAAACCAGCACCTCTTCCGCGATATGCAGATGGCCGTTATGAATCGGATTGAACGTTCCGCCTAACAGGCCGATGCGCATTCTCAACTCCGCTTCAAATCTCAAAGTTCAATCAGCCTGTCAGGACCGCACCTGGCCAGTTCCGAGGACAACGAATTTGCGGGTCGTCAGGTCCTCCAGCCCCATCGGGCCGAAGGAGTGCAGCTTGGAGGTCGAAATACCGATCTCCGCACCCAGTCCCAGCTGACCGCCATCGGAGAAGCGCGACGAAGCGTTGACCATGACCACGCTGGAATTGATCTCCTTGAGAAACTGCTGAGACAGAAGATAATCGTTGGTGACGATCACCTCGGTATGCAGCGAGCTGTAGGTCTGGATATGCTCGCGGGCCTGATCATAATCATCAACCACCCGCACGGCCAGGATCAGATCGAGATACTCGGCAGGCCAGTCCTCAGCCGTTGCCGCAGTGCGGCCGGGCAGGATCTGCAGAGCCTTCCCACAGAGGCGCAGTTCGACGCCCGCTCCTTCCAGAGCAGCGGCAACCCGAGGCAGAAACTCGGCGGCGACATCCTGGTGGACCAGCAGGGTTTCCATGGCGTTGCAAACCCCAGGACGCTGAACCTTGGCGTTCATGCAGATTTCTTCAGCCATCTTGAGGTCGGCGGACTTGTCGACATAGGTGTGACAGACCCCCTTGTAATGCTTGATGACCGGAATCCGCGAATTTTCAGAAACGAACCGGATCAGCCCTTCGCCTCCGCGCGGAATGATCAGGTCAACATAGTCCTCCAGCTTGAGCAGTTCATTGACGGCGCTGCGATCACTGGTCGCTACAACCTGCAGCACAGCCGCCGGCAGACCGAAATCGGCAATCGCCTGCTGCAGTACGGCACCAATGGCGCGGTTGGAGTGCAGCGCTTCCGAGCCGCCGCGCAGGATGACCGCATTACCACTCTTCAGACAGAGCGCCGCAGCATCGGCGGTGACGTTAGGACGGGACTCATAGATGATGCCGATAACCCCGAGCGGGATCCTCTGGCGGCCCACCTTGATACCGTTCGGACGCAGCCACATACCGGTGATTTCTCCAACCGGATCGGGCAGGGCGGCAACCTCACGTAAGCCATCGGCCATAGCCTGAATCCGCTCGGGGGTCAAAGTCAGGCGATCGATCATCGCTGCGGCCATGCCGTTTTCACGGGCCGCCTGAAGGTCTTTTTCATTCTCAACCTGAAGCTTGTCGGTCGCACTTTCAAGCGCTGCGGCCATCGCCACCAGCAGATCATTCTTCACCCCGGAAGACAGGGTGGCCATCTGCCGGGAAGCCAGTTGAGCCGCTTTGGCCAGTTCGAGCATCTGTTGCGCCATATCCATCAGTCTCTAATCCTCCTCGTCATCCGTCAGCACCAGGTCATCGCGTCCGACAACCTCGTCCCGATATTTGTAGCCCAGGATCGCTTCGATCTCGGAGCATTGTTTACCCATAACCTGCAATACTTCTGTCAGTGAATAATTGGTCACACCGCGAGCAAACTCGACGCCGTTACGGTCACACAAGCGTACCGCATCCCCGCGTTCAAAGCCACCTTCGACACCGACAATCCCCGATGGCAGCAGGCTCTTGCCCCGGCCGATAACCGCAGACTGGCCACCCTCGTCGATCAGCAGCTTGCCGCGCGGCTTCTTGGAAAATGCAATCCAGTGTTTTTTGGCGGTCAGCTTCGACTGTCCCGGCAGCAGGTAAGTGCCAACCTCTTCACCGGCAAACACCCTACTTAAAATCCCCGGGGTCCGGCCGTTGACAATCAGCGTGCCGACGCCACTTAAGGCCGCTTTCTTGGCGGCCTTGAGCTTAGTGCCCATACCGCCGGTGCCGACCGTGCTTGCCGAGCCGCCACCCAGCGCCTCGATGGACGGAGTCACCCGCTCAACCAGAGGAATCAGCTTGGCGTCGGGGTTGGAGTTCGGATCCTTGTCGAAGAGCCCATCCACATCGGAAAGAATGACCAGCAGATCGGCCTCAACCAGACTGGTGACCAGCGCCGACAGGTTATCGTTATCGCCGAAGCGGATCTCTTCAACCACGACAGTGTCGTTCTCGTTGACGATCGGCGTCACCCCGTACTCGAGCAAAGTCATGACCGTATTGCGGGCATTGAGATAGCGGCGGCGGTTCGACAAGTCATCCCGGGTCAACAGCACCTGGGCGACATTGTAGTTGTGATCGTTGAAGGTGTCCTTGTATTCGCGGATAATTCGCGTCTGACCGATAGCCGCTGCAGCCTGTTTCTGTGGAATGGTCTGTGGCCGACCGGTGATTCCTAGCTGGCCCTTGCCAGCGGCAACCGCCCCGGACGAGACGACGATCACTTCCAGACCACGGTCGAGCAGGGCACAGATATCGGCAGCAATCGTCGCAACCTGCCTCGGTTCAAGACCAGAGACATTGGACAGTACGCCGCTGCCGATCTTAACGACGACCCTCTTGACATGACCAAGCAGCGCATTACGCATCGGACTCATCCCGCTTTTCGTCGCTGACCGGTTCTGCGGCAGCCTGTTCGACAGCACGCTTGGCTGCTTCCTTTTCACGCTGCTCGTCGAGGGCCTGGCCGACGATATTGACCAGTTCCTTCAAGCCCTCGCCGGTGACCGCCGAAATAGCCAGAGTCGGATAACCGAGCGACTCAAAATGCTCTTTGAGCTGAGGAACCTGCTCACGGACTTCCGGCACATCGATCTTGGTGATGACCACCATTTGCAGCTTCTTAGCCAGTTCGTCGGCATAACCGGCCAGCTCGTTGTTGATCATCTGAAAATTGTCGAAGGGGTCGCCCTCCTGCATGCCGGAGACATCGACCAGATGCAGGAACAGATCGGTCCGCTCAACATGACGCAGGAAGCGGGTTCCCAGGCCGTGCCCCTCGCTGGCTCCGGCGATCAGCCCCGGGATATCGGCCATGACCAGGGTTTTGAATCCACCATAGGGAACCACCCCCAGATTCGGCACCAGGGTCGTGAATGGATAGTCGGCAATCTTCGGCTTGGCCGCGGATACGGAAGAGATCAGGGTCGATTTTCCGGCGTTCGGCAGCCCGACCAGACCGACATCGGCGAGCAGCTTCAGTTCAAGGCGCAGACAGCGTTTCTCGCCTTCGGTTCCCGGCTGGGCGTGACGTGGTGCCCGGTTGGTGCTGGTGGCGAAACGGGCATTGCCGCGACCGCCCATTCCGCCCTTAAGCAGCCTGAGCGGCTTGTTCGGCTCGGTCATATCGGCGAGCAGCTCGCCTGTTTCATCGTCATAGATCAGGGTCCCACCCGGAACCCTGAGTTCCAGATCTTCACCGCCCCTGCCGTGCATGTTCTTGCCCATGCCGTGGGAACCACTCTTGGCCTTGCAATGGTGCATGTAACGGTAATCAAGCAAGGTCGTCAGCGCTTCATCGACAACAAAATAGACACTTCCACCGTTGCCGCCGTCACCACCGTCCGGACCACCCTTGGGGATAAATTTTTCTCGCCGGAAGGAGACACAACCACGGCCGCCGTCACCGGCCTTGACTTCAATTTTGACCTGATCTACGAACTTCATTTCTTTATTGTCCTGACTGCCCGTTGCTTCGGCTTTCGTGTGGTACTGAAGCAACAAAGAGAAAAACCCGGTCACTGACATGCAGCACCGGGTTCTTCAAAGAGTTAAAGAGGAAAACAATTAACCAGCGTAAACGCTGATATGCTTCCGCCCTTTAGACTTGGTTTCAAACTTGACAACACCGTCGACCAGTGCAAACAGGGTGTAGTCTTTGCCACAACCTACGTTGGTGCCTGGGTGAAAGGTGGTGCCACGCTGACGGACCAGGATGGAACCAGCGGTTACTTCCTGACCACCAAAACGCTTGACACCGAGTCGTTTACCGGCGCTATCGCGACCGTTCTTAGAACTACCGGCAGCTTTCTTATGAGCCATTAGATCGCCTCCTTAAGCTTCAATCGCCGCGACTTTGAGTCGGGTAATAGGTTGACGGTGGCCGTATTTCTTACGATTACCTGCACGTCGCTTGGATTTGAAGACAAGAACCTTCTTGTCTTTTTCCTGGGCAACGATCTGTGCCTTAACCTTGGCACCTGGTACGAGAGGTGTTCCGATTTTTACCTCTGCGCCACCGACCATGAGGACTTGATCGAGTTCGATAGTATCACCTACCGCACCTTCGATCAGTTCGACCTTCAACAGGTCGCCTTCGGAAACTTTGTACTGTTTTCCTCCGGTCTTGATCACCGCATACATGTTACATTCTCCTATAGTTTGAGACCTCAACTGCAGATGCTACCAATCGCACTGCAACGGCGTACTATAGTTACCCGCCATACCCATGTCAAGCAAAATCCCAACAGTAGCAACCTTAAGGCAACAGCTGCTTTTTCCGCTTCAGATAAAAGCCAAGCGACAGTGGCGGCAGCATGGTCGTGACAAATGCGATCAGCACCAGGATCGAAAAGACCACATCGTCAATGACGCCGAGCTTGAGCCCGATCGAAGCGATAACCAGTTCGACAGCACCACGGCCGTTCATGGCAATCCCGACGACCACCGCCTCCTCCTTTTTCATCCTGCCGAGCAGAGCTCCCGCACCGCTGCCGATAAACTTGCCGGCCAGGGCGGCAAGCAGCAGAACCAGAACGAAAAGCAGTTCGGTCCTGAAGATCTCGAAGGTGACATGAAAGGACAGGCTGACAAAGAAGATCGGTCCGATGAAGCCGTAGGTAATCGACACAAAACGATCATTGATCTTGTTGAGCAGCTCCTGATTGACCACCCCTTCGCGGACAAACAGACCGGCCAGATAAGCGCCGATGATGATATGCAGACCGGCCAGTTCGGCCAGAAAACCGAAGAGAAAAGCCATCAGCAGAGCAAAGGTAAAGCCTTTGGCCTCACGAGCTGAAAAGTACTTGCCGATATAGGGGTAAATCCAGATCCCCACTCCGACAGTCAGCGCAAAAAAGATGATGACCTTGACAACCAGCAGAATAATGGCCATCAGGTTGAAAGGCTGTGAACTGGTGGTGATTTCAATGATCGCCGTGAAAAATGCCAGCGACATGACATCGTCGATGATCGATGCGCCGATGATCACCGGCGTCACCCGCCGCCCGGTCAGGTCCATATCGTGAAGAACCCGGGCATTGACGGCAATGGCAGTGATCGACATCCCCATGGCAATGAACAGCGACATGGATGACGGCAAAGCGAACAGATAGCAGACGCCATAGGCAAACAGAAAGGGAACGACAAAGCCACAGATGCCGACGCAGCTCGAGGCAAAGCCCTGCCTCTTCAGATCGACCGGGTTGGTCTCCAGGCCGGCATAGAACATCAGGAAAAAGGCACCTAGCTCGGCCAGGATTTCAAGCATTTCATTGGGGACAATGATTCCGAGAATAGCCGGGCCAAAGATAATTCCCGCAGTCAGCTCGCCGAGCACCGGCGGCTGCTTGAGAACACGACAGATCACCCCCGTTGTCCAGACGATCACCAGCAAAAGCAGCAGGCTTAAAGCCGGGCTCTTGCAGAGCAGATAGGAACAGAGCCAGTCAGCGTAAAGATTCATACACCCTCCAGAAGAAAGGGTCTACTTATAGCCTAGCTTGTTTTTCACTCGACTCAACGACAGCAGA
The DNA here is from genome assembly GCA_963677215.1 of Geopsychrobacteraceae bacterium. Taxonomy (GTDB): domain Bacteria; phylum Desulfobacterota; class Desulfuromonadia; order Desulfuromonadales; family Geopsychrobacteraceae. Next base: position 1,650,816 of record OY781919.1, on the reverse strand, counting down.
ATTAAATATTGGCAGCCTATCTGCCCACCCGCCTCAACAGAAGCTGAATTTTTTCTGAGAGCTGTTCATCCTTTTTGGCTTTGAGTTCAAGACGTCGGACTGACGAACTCAGGGTCGAGATATCGCGGTTCAGCCGTTCTCCCAAATTGGTCAGGGTATCACAGCCGGTGTGCATGTAGAGCCAGGCGAGAAAGGCGCGGGCTTCGGCGGCCTGGCGGGCCTTACCGGGAGCCGCGAGTTCCTGTTCGCTGAGCCTGAAGGCCCGTTCAACAACGGCGAAGACCTTGTCGGGGGAAAGGCGGGGCTGGTACTTCTGACGTGACAGCTTGAGGGCACCACGGACGAAATCATCATCACCCAACACCCGGGGATCATAGCTGCCGCCCCGGCTGAAATCGATCCGCGGGCGAGCCTCAACATCATTGACCCGGGCGTGAAACCTGAGCAGAGCACGGGTGCCAGCCTGATCGATCTGCAGTAGAGTCCGCTCTGTACTCAGCCAGGGAACCTGCTCGCGCATGCAGTAAGCACGGTGACTGCTCCAGGAAAACTGCATCGGATCGTCGGCCAGGCCAAGGGCCTGAGGAAGATGATGGAGATGGCAGACCAGATCAAGCAGATAGCGTTCCGGGTCGATCAGGATCGCCTTATAGCGGCCCTGAAACAGATGGCCGATCTCACCGTGCCAGTCGTTGTACCAGCGCGTATATCGAAAGCCGATCTGCTGCATGACCCGTGAGAGAGGTGCCTGATCCACCTCGATGACCAGATGGACGGCCGTCGAAACCAGGCAGTATGCATGGATCTTATGGCCGAACTTTTCGACCCCTTCCTGAAGCAGCAGCAACAGGCGGGTCCGGTCTATATCATCGCTGAAAACCTGCCGGTTGCCATTGCCGTTCAGTACGACGTGATAGATCGCCCCGGGAAAGTGCAGACGCGGTTTTCTGGCCATAGGAATCTCCCTTGAAATTCAAATCGCAAGCCTGTCTCCTGACAATGGTAACAGAAAAACAATCAGGAACAATCCCAAAACCAAGGGGTTTTACCCTCACCAAAACAGCTTCACCAATCAATGCACCGTCATGATAAAAAAACGGGCCCCGGAGTTAACAACCCGGGACCCGTCAGCAACCCCATATAGAGGGCAACAGCCTTCTTTCGTTCTCAGCAAATATCAGCCGACAGAAATCTCAAACTGCTCAATATGAAAACCGGGGCGCGACTGAATCGACACCGGCCGACCGTAGAGTTCTTCGACCTCATCCAACCCGGCGCGCTCTTCATCGATCAGCAGGCCGGCGATCTCCGGATGAGCCAACAGGGTGACATGCCCGGCCGGCAGGTCTTTCATCTCGCGGTGCAATTCTCGCAGGATCTCGTAGATGACCGTCAACTTGCCCTTGACATAGCCCTTTCCTTCACAGTAAGGGCAAGGCTCGCAGAGAGTCCGGCCGATACTTTCCCTGACCCGCTTGCGGGTCATCTCAACCAGGCCAAGCTCTGAGATCTTGAGGATATTGGTCTTGTTCTTGTCGTTCTTCAGCGCTTCTTCCAGGGCGGCATGAACCTTCTCGCGATGCGCCTCTTTTTCCATGTCGATGAAATCGATGATGATCAGTCCGCCGATATTGCGCAGGCGGAGCTGAAAGGCGATTTCCTTGACCGCTTCAAGGTTGGTCTTGAGGATCGTATCCTCCAGGTTGTGCTTACCGACGTAACGTCCGGTATTGACATCGACAGCGGTCAGCGCCTCGGTCTGCTCGATGATGATCGAACCACCGCTCTTGAGCCAGACCTTACGCCCCAGGGCACGGGAGATTTCAACCTCCAGACCGTAGGCATCGAAGATCGGCTCGTCCCCCTTGTAAAGTTCGATACAGTAGTTGAGGCGAGGCATGAAGGTACGCAGGAAGCGGACGATCTTCTCGTACTCTTCCTGGTTGTCGACAACGATCTTCTGGACATCTTCGGTAAGGATATCGCGCAGCACCTTGCTGGTCACATCGAGGTCGGAGTGGACCAGCTCCGGAGCGTTGATCTGGTCAAGCCCGCGGCTGATATTCTCCCACAGCCCGACCAGAAAGTTCATGTCATGGCGCAGGTCATCCTCACTCTTCCCTTCGGACACGGTACGGACAATGAACCCGGTGCCGGGGCTGCGGATCTCTTCAACGACGCTGCGCAGCCGTTCGCGCTCCTCTTCACATTCGATTCGCCGCGAGATGCCGACATGATCGACGGTCGGCATGTAGACCAGATGACGGCCCGGCAGGGAGATGTGCGAGGTGATCCTGGCGCCCTTGGTACCGATCGGCTCCTTGGAAATCTGCACCAGCAGCTCCTGCCCTTCCTTGAGCAGATCCTCGATCGGCGGCAAAGGCGGCAGTGCGCTCTCCTCTTCGCCGGCCGGCTCGGCATCGCCTTCGACGCGCCGCTCGACCTGCTCCATCACATCAAGCACGTCGGCAACGTAGAGAAACGCCGCCTTCTCCAGGCCGATATCGACGAAAGCCGCCTGCATGCCGGGTAGCACCCGGATAACCCGCCCCTTATAGATATTTCCAACAATCCCCCGTTCCCGTTCCCGCTCGATGTAGAGCTCGGCAATATGCCCGCCCTCCAGCAAAGCGACACGCGTCTCGTGGGAGGTGGTACTGATGACCAGCTCCTTCGTCATGTTCAACTCCTACACTGTTTTATATATAAATTCGAAAGCTCAATTTTTTAGCTGAATAGCAGTCTTGCTGACACCGAGACGACGGACATCCTCAACGTCGAAGTCAAACAGATAAGCTGCAACCTGCAGCGGACTGCCTTTGATTAATTCTATGTGCAACATCCCGTCTGTCAAAGTCAGACTGACCAGATCGGGGCGCAGATCGATCTGCTCCTCGCGCCCTTTTTTCAACCGGATCGTCGGCACGCTTTCTGCCGCCAGGAAAACAGAGATGCGCTGTTCCAGATCGGCAGGAGCAGTCTCCGGCAGCGGCACGGCGTAACTGCTTGAAGCCACCGATGCCGAAGGAGATGGTGCTTTCCAGGCGACCAGGGCAGCGTCAATGACCCGGAACCCTTCAGGTAACTGGGCATTGAGCTGGTCGGTCAGCTCTCCAAGCGGAACAGGATAATGCAGTTCCAGATCGACCAGTTCAGCCTCACTGGCTACCCCCATCGGCAGAGCTTCAAGATAAGAGACCTTGGGCGTCGGGTGGAACCCCTGAGTATAGCGGATCGGCAGGCCGGCCCTGCGGATAGCCCGTTGGAACATGGTCAGATATTCGAGGTGGCCGACCAGCCGGGCTCTGCCGGCCTTACGCAGGGTCAGGCGCACCCGGGTCAGCTCCTCCTGAGGTGCACTCCCCCGCCGCTCTGCGTTCACGTCCTCAGGCGCAGACAGCTCACAGCTCTGCACCAGCTGCATCTTGAGCTGTTCGAAGTCACAGACACCGCAGCCGTGGCAGTTGCCGTTACGGCAGTCCAGGGTCGCGGCTTCCCCCAGCGCCTTGTTACGCTCGCGCAGATAGAAGCTCTTCGACACCCCACAATCGATATGATCCCAGGGGAGGATCTCCTCCTCGTCGCGCCGACGCAGATACCAGGCCGGATCGATGCCACAGTCGCTGAACGCCTGCTGCCATCTGGAGAAATCAAAATGCTCGCGCCAGCCATCAAAACGGCTGCCCAGCTCAACCGCCCGCTTCAGAACAGCGGACAGACGCCGGTCACCACGGGCAAAAACCCCTTCAAGGAAAGAGAGTTCGGCGTCATGGTACTTGTAACGCAGCTTCTTTTTATACAGCCCTTCGCGCAGCAGGCTCTGCTTGCGCCGGGTTTCATCCATCGAAATCTGCGCTTCCCACTGGAACGGCGTATGCGGCTTGGGCACAAAGGTCGAAACCGCAACGTTGACATCGTTGCCGCCGGTCCCCTTGCCGCTGCGCTTGACCTGGCTCGCCAGCTCGATGATCGCCCGCAGATCCTCATCAGTCTCACTCGGCAAGCCCATCATAAAGTAGAGCTTGATCAGCCGCCAGCCGAGACGGTAGGCGTTGCCGGTGGTTTCCAACAGATCCGCTTCAGTGATCCCCTTGTTGATGACCCGGCGCATCCGCTCGCTCCCCGCCTCAGGGGCCAGGGTGAAGCCGGTCTTGCGCACCTTCTTGACCTCTTCCATCAGTTCAGGGGTAAGTGAACCGACACGCAGGCTGGGCAGGGAGACCGCCACACGATCATCCTGATGCTCGTTCATCAGCTCCTTGAGCAGCGGCTCGATACAGCTGTAGTCACCGGTTGACAGCGACAGCAGCGAGATCTCCTCATAGCCGGAATTAGCCAGCGCATCGCGGATCAACTGACGGATCGTCTCCGGTTTGCGCTCACGCACCGGCCGATAGATATAGCCGGCCTGGCAGAAGCGGCAGCCACGGGTACAGCCACGGGCGATCTCCAGCGCAACCCGGTTATGCACGGTCTGCATGAAAGGGATGATCGGCTGGGTCGGAAACGGGGCGCTGTCCAGATCCTGCAGAAAACGCCGTCTAACCTTAGGGTAACCGTCCCGCTGCGGGGCGATTTCCGCCACCCGGCCATCTTCGGCATAGCTGACCCGAAAGAACTGCGGCACGTAGAAGCCTTCACATTCGCTCAATTTTTCCAGCAGTTGCAGGCGGCTTAAGCCTTCGGCTTTGGCCTGACGAACCAGTTCGAGCAGTTCGACAAGCGCCTCTTCTCCGTCACCGATCAGCGCCGCATCGATAAAATCAGCAAGCGGCTCCGGATTGTAGGCACAGGGGCCACCGACGATGATCAGCGGCGCATCCTCACTACGCTCATCACGCAGCAGCGGAATCCCGGAGAGTTTGAGCATGCTCAGCAGGTTGGTATAGCTGAGTTCGTACTGCAGGGTGAAGCCGATAATATCAAACTGCCCCAGCGGACGGGTCGTTTCCAGTGACGTCAAAGACTCGCCCGCCGCCGTCAAGGCCTCCTCCATGTCCGGCCAGGCGGCATAAACCCGCTCAGCCGCGGCCCAGGAAAGCTGATTGACTATATTATAGAGAATCGGAAATCCGATGTGGCTCATGCCGACTTCATAGACATCCGGAAAGGCCAGAGCCAGCCGAACCTCAAGCACATCTGCGTCTTTGCTGACGCTTCCCAACTCGCCGCCAAGGTAACGCGACGGCCGCCCGACGCGGGTCAATATTTCCGAAAGAAACTTTTCAGACAAGGCTTATTTACCCTTCACTTAGCAAAAGGGGGGTAATGTATCACAAAGCCGCTACAGGAAAAAGCCTTCTTCCCCATTTCGGGCTCAGCCCTTCAGCGTCCACAGCTCCTGATCGTAAAACTGGCGGCGCACCCGCTCTTCCGGGTACTGCTCCAAATAGGCTTCAAAACTGAAGTCATACTGATAATCCGCAAGGTATTCACTGATAATTTCGTATGCGGCATTCAGCTCACGTATCCGTTCATTATCCTCGCTACGGTCGGGGTGGCATTCCCTGACCAGCTGATGATAACGCTTGCGAATCTGCTTCCGGGGGACCTGTTGCGCAAGGCCAAACAGGCCAAGTGCGTTCTGAAGCTCTTCAAAGCGCATGGCACATCCTTTGAGACATTTTCCGTCATCCCCTTTGACTATACCTGAAAGTGGTGTGAGCAACCAAGGGTGCGACAACTAAGACTGAAGCAATTGACAGCCTTTCACCCTTCAGAATATTGTTCCGGTGTCTATAACAACAAGTACCAGGTTCTTTTTACGGAGGATAAACATGGCTCGCCAGAAAACAATCTTCACCTGCCAGAACTGTGGCCTGCAAAGCCCCAAATGGCTGGGGCGCTGTCCCGACTGCCAGCAGTGGAACAGCCTGGTCGAAGAACAGCCGGTCGCCCAGTCCGACCACAGCCGGGCGCTGGCTGAACCGGGCAAGGCACTGAAGCTGAGCGAGGTGGCCATCCGTGAAGAGGACCGGTTGAGCTGCGGCCTTTCGGAGCTCAACCGGACGCTTGGCGGCGGCCTGGTCCCCGGCTCACTGATCCTGGTCGGCGGCGATCCCGGCATCGGCAAATCGACCCTGCTGCTCCAGGCCTTCGCCAACCTCGCGGCCCATGGCACGGCTCTCTATGTCACCGCTGAAGAATCTGCCCGCCAGGTCAAGCTGAGAGCTGACCGACTCGGCATCTCCGGCGACAACCTGTTTCTCCTGGCTGAAACCTCGCTGGAACAGATCAAGCAGCGCATCAAGGAACTCAAACCCGACTTCCTGGTCATCGACTCGATCCAGACCATCTTTACCGGCAGCCTTGACTCAGCCCCGGGCAGCGTCAGTCAGGTCCGAGAATGCACCGGCCAGCTTATGCTCCAGGCCAAGGCCGACGGCCTGCCGACCTTCCTCGTCGGCCACGTCACCAAGGACGGCGCCATCGCCGGGCCGCGCGTTCTCGAGCACATGGTCGATACGGTTCTCTACTTCGAAGGCGACCCGGGTCACCCCTACCGGATTCTGCGGGCGGTCAAAAACCGCTTCGGCTCAACCAACGAGATCGGCGTCTTTGAAATGCGCGAGCACGGCTTAAGAGAAGTCAGCAACCCATCGGAGCTGTTTCTCGCCGAGCGCCCGGAACAGAGTGCCGGCAGCGCCGTCGTCGCATCCTTGGAGGGGAGCAGGCCGATCCTGGTCGAAGTCCAGTCGCTGGTTTCGGGAAGCTCCTTCGGCACTCCGCAACGGACCGCCATCGGCTACGAACATAAACGGGTCGCTCTGCTGGTTGCCATTCTCGAAAAAAAGGTCGAGCTCTCCCTCGGCGGTCAGGATATCTTTCTCAACGTCGCCGGCGGTGTCCGGCTCGATGAACCAGCCGTCGATCTGGCCGTCATAGCAGCCCTCGCATCGAGCCACCTGAACAAAGTCATCGACCCGCAGACCGTGATCTTCGGCGAGGTCGGCCTGACCGGCGAAGTACGGGCTGTCTCCCAACCGGAGCTGCGCGTCAAGGAAGCGGCACGACTCGGCTTCACCCGCTGCATCCTGCCCCAGGGCAACCTGAAAAATCTTGAGGTTCCGGAATCGATTCATCTGATCGGCATCAGGCACGCGGCCGAGGCCCTGGAACACATGTTCGACTGATATCTGAATCTACGGGAAGTACTTATATCCGCTGATCCGCTCACCGATTCAGATGGTCATAACGATGTTCTTTTCTCGATTGGAAATTTGAGATAAAGATGCTAATCTCGCTCAATATAAAAAAATAATAATAATTTTTGAGCGGTTTCTCTGCAGGACAGTCATGACAGATTCAGACAACACATTCAGGATTCGCAAATCATTTCTTCTGCCGATGGGGCTGGTTGTCCTGCTCGCCGTCATCCTGCTGGCCAGCACCCTCTACCTTGACCTGCCGGCCGGCAAGATCATCATCCTGGTTGTCCTGATCATTCCGACAGTCGGCCTGTTTGTCGAAAGCATGACCAGAACTATCAGCCTGACGGATACGACGATCACTATCAGAAAACTGCTCAGATCCAAGACCCTCAATTTTGCCGACCTGACCGCCGTAGATACCATCCGGGTGCGCAAACGCGTCTTCATCAGCCTCAGCAGTGAAAACGATTTCGCTATAATCTCAAACAGCTATGAAAATTTCGGCAGCCTGATCAGCCAGATCCTCGAGCGCTGCTCCGCGACAATTTACGGTGACGACACTCGCCAGATGGCCAAGGCTCCTCCGCGCAAAAGCGGAGATGTCTTCTCGGCCTGGCTGGCTGCTGCAGTCCTGCTCCTGATTATTATCGTCCAGTTCAAAGGGGCCATGTAACTCCCCGCTGCAACCGGACTGATTCGCCAGAAAGGATGGTGCCCATGGATAAAACAACCCTGGAAGAATTCAGACAGATCCTAAATCAGCAGCTTAAAGAACTGCTTTCTGATGCAGACAAAACGGTGAACGATATGACCGAAGAAGTGGAAAACTTTCCGGACCCGACGGATCGTGCTTCACTTGAGTCAGACCGGAACTTCGAACTGCGCATCCGCGACCGCGAACGCAAGCTGATCAACAAAATCAAACAGGCCCTGGAACGGATTGAAGAAGGAACTTTCGGGCTTTGCGAAAGCTGTGAGGAGGAGATCGGCGTAGAACGCCTGAAGGTTCGTCCTGTCACCACACTCTGTATCGACTGTAAAACCGAACAGGAACGCCAGGAAAAAATCGGCTGAGTGCCACAACCGCACTACAGGCTGAGTGAGAAGAGCGCCTCTTCTTGCTCAGCCGTCACTGGTCCGCCAGGCTGAACGCCGCTCCGGGCCCGGGTAATCCTGGCCATGACGATAGTCTCGCAGGCGGATGTCCTCCGCGCAGAGGTAAACCCATCCTTCGGAACGATGAAAAGCGCTGATTTTGTGCGTTGCAATCAGGGCATCAAGCAGTGCGTTACTGACCATCGAAAATGATCCATCCGGATAAATGACGTCTATCAGGGATTCCATATCGTCCTCCTCCGCGCCCGGCAATCTCATTAGAATTTCATTCTAACCGATAACCTGCCGATCCGCGCGTTTTTTTTCGTTCCAGCCTCAGCAACAGAGCAGCCCCCCCCCTGATCAGTCAAGAAAAAATAGAGCTCTTGCAGGTAAAGAGCTAACTCTGATTGTTTTTTCCATTTAACCGATGTATGTTTATGGACCTTTAGAATCTTCTGTCAGCAGGACACAGGGAGGCAAACAATATGTTTGGATTAGGCCACACAGAACTACTGATTATTCTGGTTCTTGTACTGATCATTTTTGGAGCCGGAAAACTGCCACAGGTCGGTGGTGCACTTGGCAAAGGGCTGCGTAATTTCAAAAAAGGGATCAACGAAGCCCAGGATGAGATCGAAGAAGGCGAAATCGAGGACATCACGGATAAAAAGAGCAAGGATCAGTAAGTTTCTCCATAATCCCGGGACAGCGGCCTTGCATGCAGGGCCCTGTTTCGGGTCGGACTTTCGCATCAACACCTCCCAACAGTTTCCCCCTGCGGGCATTTTAGGCTACAGTTGCTTAAAAATGATCTGCCATGCTAATGTCTCACTCCCAGCAAAAGAACAAACGTAATCTTGGAGCAATTGATGAGTAAAGCACTAGGGCTTATTTCAGGCGGCCTCGACAGCAGCCTCGCCCTTATGACCCTGAAACGTCAGGGAATCGATGTCACCGGAATCGCCTTTGTCACCCCTTTCTTCGGAGCCGAAAAAGCGATCAAGTCGGCCGAACTGATCGGCTTTCCCCTGATCGTCGAAGACATCAGCCACGTTCATCTGGAAATGGTCAAAAACCCGACCTACGGCCATGGTCGCAACATGAACCCCTGCATCGACTGCCACGCCATGATGTTTGAGCTGGCAGGCAAACGGATGCAGGAAGACGGTTTCGATTTCCTCTTTTCCGGCGAAGTGCTCGGTCAGCGCCCGATGAGTCAGAACCGCAACGCCCTACGCTCGGTTGCCAAACTCTGCGGCATCGGCGACAAGATCCTGCGCCCCTTAAGCGCCAAACTGCTGCCGATCACCTCCATGGAAGAGACCGGCCTGGTTGACCGTGAACAGCTGCTCGATATTCAGGGCCGCTCCAGAAAACGCCAACAGGCTCTGGCCAAAGAATGGGGACTGACTGAATACCCCCCTTCCGCCGGCGGCTGTCTGCTGACCGAAGAAGGATTCTCCAACCAGCTGCGCGACCTGCTGTCGCACGACCCGCTGGCCGATCCCGCCGATGTCGAACTGCTCAAAGCAGGTCGTCAGTTCCGCCTGACCCCGCAGACCAAACTGGTTGTCGGCCGCAATCAGTCCGATAACGAGCAGATCAAGGCCCTGGCCAAACCACAGCACACCACGATGCGCTGTCAGAATTTCAGCGGTCCCCTCGCCCTGCTGATCGGAGAAGCAACACAGGAAGAGCGGGAGCTGGCCGCGGCGATTGTCGCTTCATACGGCAAAGGCAAAGACGAAGCAGAGGTAGACGTGCTTTGCATTACCCCGGCGGAAGAAACTGTGTGCCGTGTTGCCCCGCTGCCACGTGACCGCTCGGCGCAGATGATCATCAGTTGACGCACTGGCGACCGCGCCAGCGCGATTTCAAATCTCAGATTTCAGATCGCAAATAAAAAGCCCCGCCGGTTTCCCGACGGGGCTTTTTCGTAGCTACAGTGCAGCAAATTTCTGATTCGGAAGCGAGCAATTTTTCGTCCTGGCAAGGCGATCAAGGGAGCGCGCTTAAGGCGTAGTGCTTTACGCCGCACAAGCGCTCCCGCAGATCAACGCAGCCATGGCGGAAAAGGGCCGCTTCCGGGCAGAAATTTTACATCATGCCGCCCATGCCGCCCATACCACCCATGCCGCCCATGCCAGCAGGCATTCCGGCACCAGCATCTTCAGATGGCTTGTCAGCGATCATCGCTTCGGTGGTCAGCATCAGGCCGGCAACGGAAGCTGCGTTCTGGATTGCACTTCTGGTGACCTTGGTCGGATCGATGATACCTTCCTTGATCATGTCACAGAACGCGTCGTTGGCAGCGTTGAAACCGAAGGCACCGCTTTCGTTCTTGATCTTGTCAACAACGATGGCACCTTCAACACCGGCGTTGGCAGCGATCTGACGCAGCGGAGCTTCCAGGGCACGCAGAACCAGCTGAACGCCAAATTTCTGCTCGCCTTCAAGAGCCAGAGCTTCGATAGCTGGAATACAGCGCAGCAGGGCAACACCGCCACCAGGGACGATACCTTCTTCAACAGCAGCGCGGGTTGCATGCAGGGCATCTTCAACGCGGGCTTTCTTTTCCTTCATCTCGGTCTCGGTTGCAGCACCGACCTTGACGACAGCGACGCCGCCAACCAGCTTGGCCAGACGCTCCTGCAGCTTCTCACGGTCGTAATCGCTGCTGGTCTCTTCGATCTGGGAGCGGATGACCTTGACGCGACCTTCGATATCAGCTTCAGCACCGGCACCGTCGATGATGGTGGTGTTTTCCTTGTCGACAACGATACGCTTGGCGGTACCGAGCATGTCAACAGTTGCGTTCTCCAGTTTGAAACCGACTTCTTCGGAGATAACCTGGCCACCGGTCAGAACAGCGATATCTTCGAGCATCGCTTTACGGCGGTCACCAAAGCCTGGAGCCTTAACGGCACAGACGTTGATGGTACCGCGCAGCTTGTTGACAACCAGAGTAGCCAGAGCTTCGCCATCAACATCTTCGGAGATGATCATCAGCGGACGGCCCTGCTTGGCGACCGGCTCAAGAATCGGCAACAGGTCCTTCATGGTGCTGATTTTCTTGTCGTAGATCAAAACCAGCGGGTTGTCCATGGCGCATTCCATACGCTCTGCGTCGGAGACGAAGTATGGAGAGAGGTAGCCACGATCAAACTGCATCCCCTCAACGGTTTCCAGAGAGGTTTCCATCGACTTGGCTTCTTCAACGGTGATAACGCCTTCCTTGCCGACTTTTTCCATAGCTTCGGCGAGAATGTTACCGATGGTCTCGTCGCTGTTGGCCGAGATGGTGCCAACCTGGGCGATTTCCTTGTGGTCCTGAACCGGCTTGGACAGTTCGCGCAGAGCTTCAACAGCAGCGACAACAGCCTTGTCGATACCGCGCTTGATTTCCATCGGGTTGTGACCGGCGGTCACCAGCTTGACGCCTTCCTGGTAGATAGCTTGAGCCAGAACGGTTGCAGTGGTGGTACCGTCACCGGCAACATCAGAAGTCTTGGAAGCAACTTCCTTGACCAACTGAGCGCCCATGTTTTCGAACTTGTCTTCCAGTTCGATCTCCTTGGCAACGGAAACGCCATCCTTGGTGATCAGCGGAGCGCCGAAGGATTTTTCGATGACAACGTTACGGCCCTTAGGACCGAGGGTTACCTTAACAGCATCCGCCAGGGTGTTAACGCCATCAAGGATCTTGGCGCGAGCATCTTGGGAAAACTTGATTTCTTTAGCCATGATAAAAACTCCTTAGTTCTTATTTTTTTGATATTCAGTTGAAAGTAGAAACTTTCCCAGCAGTTTCGATTTTGTTCCCCTGCAAGGCGCGAGCAGCGAAACGCGCAGCGTAGCGAAAGCTACGTGAGCATTTGAGCAGCACAGCAACGCCGCATGAGGGCAAAAGCGGAACCTGCCTACTCGATGACGCCGAGGACGTCGTCTTCGCGCATGATCAGATATTCTTTACCGTCTACCTTGATCTCGCTACCGGCGTACTTGCCGAACAGAACACGGTCGCCTTCCTTGATGTCGAGGGGCAGAACCTTGCCTTCTGGGGTGACCTTGCCCTTACCAGCGGCAATGACCTTGCCTTCCTGAGGTTTCTCCTTAGAAACGGTATCAGGAATGATGATTCCACCAGCGGTCTTGGTTTCCTCTTCGATACGCTCGACAATGATACGATCTTGCAATGGTCTGATGTTCATGACGTTCTCCTTTCAGATTCACGTTTAATACGGCACTTGAGGCCTAAATGTCCTTGTTTGATAGAAAGCCGCACCGCGGCTGTCGTCTTCACCAAAACGAAAGGGAGTATACCAACTGTTAGCACTCAATGCAACTGAGTGCTAACAGTTGGTAATAATATTTGTGCCGAGCCGATTGTCAAGGGCTTTTTATCTCCACCCACCGGGCAAGATCCCGATAGCCACTCCCTGAAAAGCCGGCGGACTGCCTGAAAATCAACACCTGGAATGAACAGGCCAAAAACACTGACCAAGCGGCAGTATTCATACACTGACACGCATTTATCAGCTTTCACAATTGAGATAAAATCCCTTTCGTACCAGACACTTAACACCCTCAAACCAATTGCGACCAGGACTAAAGGACGAGACATCATGAGCGAGATCAGCAGACATTCCCTGACCGACTGGGAAGCCAAAGCCAAAAAAGAAAAAAAGACCGATGATCTTTCAGCGCTGACCTGGCAAACGCCCGAGGGGATCGCTGTCAAACCTCTCTACACCGGCGAAGATCTGGAAAAACTCGAGCATCTGGGCAGCCTCCCCGGCCTGCCGCCTTTTGTTCGCGGTCCCATGGCCACCATGTACGCCGGTCGCCCCTGGACGATTCGCCAGTACGCGGGCTTTTCCACCGCCGAGGAATCGAACGCCTTCTATAAACGTAATCTGGCGGCAGGCCAGCAGGGCCTATCGGTCGCCTTCGACCTCGCCACCCACCGCGGCTACGACTCGGACCACCCGCGGGTTGTCGGCGATGTCGGCAAAGCCGGAGTCGCCATCGACTCGGTCGAAGACATGAAGATCCTCTTCGACGGCATCCCCCTGGGTGACGTCTCTGTATCGATGACCATGAACGGCGCCGTCATGCCGATCCTCGCCAACTATATTGTTGCAGCCGAAGAGCAGGGAGTCTCCCAGGAGAAACTGGCCGGCACCATCCAAAACGATATCCTCAAAGAGTTCATGGTGCGCAACACCTATATCTATCCACCTGAACCTTCGATGCGCATCGTCGGCGACATCATTGAATACACCAGCAAGCACATGCCGCGCTTCAACTCAATCTCGATCTCCGGCTACCACATCCAGGAAGCGGGTGCCAACAACGCACTGGAACTCGCCTTCACCCTGGCTGACGGCCTCGAGTATGTCCGCGCCGCAATCAACAGGGGACAAAACATTGATGCCTTCGCGCCGCGACTCTCCTTCTTTTTTGCCATCGGCATGAACTTCTTTATGGAAGCTGCGAAATTGCGGGCCGCCCGCTTCCTCTGGAACAAACTGATGAGCCAGTTCAACCCTCAGAACCCGAAATCCTCAATGTTGCGCACCCATTGCCAAACCTCCGGCTGGTCGCTGACCGAGCAGGACCCCTACAACAACGTCATCCGCACCACCATCGAGGCGCTGGCCGCGGTTCTCGGCGGCACCCAGTCACTGCATACCAACGCCCTCGATGAAGCGATCGCCCTGCCGACCGACCAGAGCGCCCGGATCGCCCGCAATACCCAGCTGGTCATTCAGGAAGAGACCGGCATCTGCAATATCATCGACCCGCTGGCCGGCTCCTACTATGTCGAATCACTGACCGGTTCGCTGATCGAAGAGGCGGAAAAGATCCTGGCCGAAATCGAGCAGCTCGGCGGCATGACCAGGGCGATCGAGTCCGGCATGCCGAAACTGAGGATTGAAGAATCGGCAGCCAAGAAGCAGGCCGCCATCGATTCGGGACGCGATGTCATCGTCGGCGTCAACAAGTACCGGCTCGCCAAGGAAGACCCGCTCGATGTCCTCGATGTCGACAATGCGGCAGTCCGCGAAGCCCAGATCACCCGTCTGCAGAAGATGCGCAAGGAGCGCAACGAAAAGGAATGCACCAGGGCCCTGGCCGCCATCTCCGAAGCCTGCGCTTCGGGGCGCGGCAACCTGCTCGAACTGAGCATCAATGCCGCCCGTCAGCGCGCCTCCGTCGGCGAGATTTCCGACGCCATGGAATCGGTCTTCGGCCGCCACCGGGCCGAGATCAAGCTGGTTTCCGGTGCCTACGGATCGGTCGTCAGTGACGATGCCGAGTTCTCCCAGGTCAAACAGCGGATCGACGACTTTGCCACCCGGGAAGGCCGCCGGCCGCGCATCCTGATCGCCAAGATGGGTCAGGACGGTCATGACCGCGGAGCCAAGGTCGTCGCCTCCGCCTATGCCGATATCGGCTACGATGTCGATGTCAGCCCGCTCTTCCAGACCCCTGAGGAAGCAGCCAAGATGGCGGTCGAAAACGATGTCCATGTCGTCGGCGTATCGAGCCTCGCGGCCGGCCATAAAACCCTGGTTCCGCAGCTTGTTGCAGAGCTCAAAAAACTTGGCGCGGAAGATATCGTCGTTGTCTGCGGCGGAGTTATTCCGCAACAGGACTACGACTATCTGACCAAGGCAGGGGCAGCCAAAATTTTTGGGCCGGGCACATCGGTCACAGCCTCTGCCAACGAAACACTGGATGCAATAGAAGCCTGTTGCTAGCACTTAAACAACTGGCAGAATCGCACAAATCCTGCCCGGGCTTTGTCACATCGGTAAATCCCGGGCAGGGTACGGACAAAGCACAAAAAGCACAGACCAGAACAACAATCAGCTGGAGATCAGGCATTGATTCAAATCGAGAAAATGGCAGAAGGGGTGCGCAACGGCAATGTGCGCTCACTGGCGAAAGCGATCACCCTGATTGAAAGCCGAAACCCCGATCACGCCCAAAATGCCGAAGCACTGCTCAACACGCTTCTGCCCGATTCCGGCAACGCGATCCGAATCGGCATTTCCGGCGTTCCGGGTGTTGGAAAAAGTACCTTTATTGAAGCTCTGGGCTTACAACTTCTCAAGCAGGGCCAACGGCTGGCAGTACTGGCTGTCGATCCGACATCACAACTTTCCGGCGGCTCGATCCTCGGCGACAAAACCCGCATGGAAATGCTTGCCAGAGAAACAAACGCCTTTATCCGCCCATCGCCATCGGGAGATACGCTCGGCGGAGTCGCCCGCAAGACAAGAGAGACTATACTCCTCTGTGAAGCCGCCGGTTATAATGTCATTTTTGTCGAAACCGTCGGTGTCGGACAATCTGAGGTGACAGTCGCGTCAATGGTTGACTTCTTTCTCCTGCTGCAACTGGCCAACGCTGGCGATGAACTCCAGGGAATCAAGAAAGGCGTCATGGAGATTGCAGACGCAATTATCATCAATAAGGCGGAAGGAGAAAACCGACCGGCAGCAGAACTGGCACGCAACCAGTACAAAAGTGCGCTGCACCTCATGAAACCAAAGAGCAGCCACTGGCAGGTTCCGACCATGCTCTGCAGTGCGCTGACAGGAGAAGGGATCAATGAGATCTGGGCCATGATCATGAACTTTATCGTGACCATGAAAGAACATGATGAATTCAGCAGTAAACGCCGCCTGCAAACAAATGACTGGATGTGGTCGATGGTCATGGACAACCTGAAGGATCTGTTTCTCAACGATCCGAAGGTCGCCACCACCCTCGATCAGGTTCAGGCCGGCATCGCCAACGGCACGACCACACCAGGCGCCGCGGCACGCAGACTACTTGAAAGTTTTAAACGTTATCACTGAATCCTTAAATAGCAGGGAGTAAGACCATGACCAAAAAAATCAGCCATATCGGAATCGCCGTTCACAACCTTGACAACTCAATCCCCTACTATCGCGACCAGATGGGCATGGCCTTCGAGGGGACAGAGGTTGTCGAGGAGCAGAAGGTCAAGGTGGCATTTCTGAAAATTGGCGAAAGCCGTATCGAACTGCTCGAACCGACCGCTGATGATTCGCCGATCGCCAGATTCCTGGCCAAAAACGGCGAAGGAATCCATCATGTCGCCTATGAGGTCGAAGACATCATGGCTGCAATAGCTCAGCTCAAAGCAGACAACATCCGCCTGATTGATGAAGTCCCCCGCACAGGGGCGCATCATAATTCGATAGCTTTCATCCATCCCAAGGCTTCGGGTGGAGTACTGACCGAGATCTGCCAACCGCAGCACTAAAACCTAGAACTCAATATCTCACGCGAAGCCGCGAAGAAAACCCTTAAAACCCTAAACAAGCAGTTGGTCTTTCTATTTGAGGGTTTTAAAACTTCGCGGCTGCGCGTGAGGCTGATATTGACATCTAGATTTTCTTGAACTACGCAGAGATCCTTCCCTGAGCAACCACACCCAGGACGGAAAGCGGAAGGAATCCCCGCCCTACTGTTGAACAAAATCCACAGTTCGCCACACGAAAGCGTGTTGTTTTATCAACAACACAACCGGGCAAAACTGTTGCAACATGGCTACACAGGCGGGATCACAGCGAATAGCCCGCCTTACAAGCAACGCAAGAAAGCTCACCATTCTAACGTCTTAGCTATCGATATCCCACCAAACCCGCTATTGGCACGCTATCTGCTTAATGTTTTGACGAGGTCCTTCAGTTGTTTATTTGCATTTTATGAGAACAGAATAAAAATTGACCGTGCTTGCATTATTGCACTGGAAAAGCCGGTTTAAATTTGTATACTGTACCCTGTTTTGTTTGGCTGCCTGCACAGCCAATTGTTCAACGCCGAATTGTTCGGCACTTTCTTTTACCTAGAGGAGGTAACAAAGTATGAGCAAGTTTATGAAAGTCCTGGTCGCTCTCGTAGCGGCAGTCGCAATCGCGGCACCTGCATTTGCAGCCGGCACCTTCAGCCTCGGTGGTGAACTGCGTTTCGAAGGCGTCTACCAGGATGCAACCGATGGCGACTACACCGACATGTTCGTCACCCAGCGCCTGCGTATCGCAGCCAGCTTCAAGCCGACCGATCGCGTCACCGTTTACTGGCGTACCGACTTCAGCGACGGCAACTGGGGCGACAATGCTATGGGTCGCCTGTTCCAGGACCAAGGCAACGCTGCTGACACCGACCGCGCTTATGCCGACATCGCTCTCGACGCAATGACCATCAGCATTGGTACCTTCCAGTGGGGCATCGGTGGCCCGCTGTTCCACGGCACCGCCGCTAACAACACCGGTCTGAAAGTTGCCCTGAAAGACGTTCCTGTCACTTTTGCAGCCTTCCTGCGCGACAACAACGAAAACACCACCACCACTACTACTTACGCTATTGACAACGGCGGTGTTGCTGTTGCTGACGGCGACAATGTTACTGCCACCAGCTCTTCCGTAAGCAGCAATGACGAAGATACCGTCCTGCTGATGGCCGCTGTCAACCTGGGTCCAGTTGAACTGAGCGTCGGCCATCAGTCCGGTGACGACGAGTACGCAGTTACCTCCGCTTTCGCTTGGGGCCACTTTGACCTCGACGTTGTCAAGCTGATGGCTGGCGTTGCCTACTTCACCGGTCAAACCAGCGACACCATCGACGCCAAGGGCCTCGAAGTTGCTGCTGAAGCTACCATGGCTATTTCCGAGACTGTTGAAGTTGGTGCCGGCCTCTACTACGGCGCTGACACCGATGATGACGAAGAACAAATCACCGCTATCGGCCAAGCTTTCGGCGACGGTGACTACCTGAGCCGCGGTCCTCTCCAGGACGAAGACCTGCTCTTCGGTGGCCGTGTATACGACATCTTCAACGCCGTTAACCTGGTAACTCCGTTTGCTATCCCTGTACCACAAACCAACGGTTCCGGTGTTATGGCTGGCCAGATCTTCGCCAAAGCTGCTGTTGCAGCCAAAACCGACGTTACCGGCTCCATCGCATACGCAGTTCCTGCTGACGACGAGTTCGCAATCGCTGACTCCGCAATCGTTGCTAATGCCGGTATCAGCCACATGCTGGTTGACAACGTCCAGGTTGCCCTTCAGGGCCAGTACGTTGCTTGGGACCAAACTGACATTGGTGAAGGCCTTGGCCTGGAAGACCAGTGGATCAGCGCTGAGTGCCTGCTCGAAATCAAGTTCTAATTCGTTAGAATCCTGATGCAATTAAAGCCCGTTGCTCCGGCAGCGGGCTTTTTTTATATTCAAAGCAAGATCCTCAATAGCAACCGCACCACGTCAACCATTCAGAAACGCATTTCAACTTTTTTTTAAACGTCAAACAGGGTAAGATACCGACCCTTAGTGATAATTCCGTTCCCATTGAAGAGCATGGATATCTCATGAATTTTTTTCGCTGCGTTCTGATTACCCTGATTCTGTCCCTGTCTTTTTTCACCCATGCCAGCGCCGACATCGCCGGACAGCTCAAGAAGGATTTTTCGTCGCTTTCCGGCCTGGTCATCATGCCGGTTGGCAATGAATACCTGATTGATCTCGATGCGACCTCAGGCCTTAGCGAAGGTGACATTCTGACCTTCGTCAGTCCAGGTGAGAAGATCATTCACCCGGTCAGCAAGGAAGTGCTGGGCAGCCTGGATGAGATTCACGGCTTCCTCCAGGTGACCCGCCTGCAGACCGGCTACTCCTACGTCAAACTGCTCAGCAGTGACACCCCCCTAAAAAAGGGGGACAGCGTCAAACGCTTTGAACAGGTCCCGGCAATAATCATGAGCACCGATCCGGCCCTTGCAGAACAGCTTCGGCAGTCCCTGCCTCAACTTAACTGGATTACAGGCTCAGCAGTTGATTCCGCGCTTCTGACCTTTGAAATCATGGACGATCGCGTGCTGGTGACCACAGCTGACGGAACCTCGGTCCGCACCTACACGGACAACGCGTCAGATATCGTAACGGAAACAGTGACCGCTCCGGTGGCGACAGCTACGCCGACAAAAAACGAACCCAGAATTCTCCAGAAGGCCCTGGAAGGGGTCCTCGGCAATGCGAGCATCGGTAAGGATAACCGTCTTGAAAATCCTGGAATCATCCGCTCACAGCAGATATCCCGTGGCGATTTGTGGCTGAGCCCGAATCTCAAAGAAAACCCGATCGGGATGATTACGGCAGATTTTGATGGCGACGGCAAACAGGAGATTGCGGTGGCCTATCGAAACAACATCGCTATCTACCGTATCACGTCCGGAGATTTCGTCCTGCTCGACAGTATCGAATTTCCTGGCAAAACCAAGCTCTTAAGTATCGACAGTATCGACCTGAACAACGACGGCCGAGAAGAGATATATCTGACTGCGGCCAAGGACAATTCGCTCTATTCTCAATGTGTCGAGTACCGCAATGGACGCTATACCAGAAGCATCAAGGGGATCGACTGGTATCTTCGTGTTGTCAACAATGAGCGTGAAGGCAAATACCTGGTTGGCCAGGAGCCAGGCAACAAGGATCAATTCTTTGCCGGTGCGCCATTCAAAGTCACCCGCAACGGCAACAAGCTCCTCAAGGGGGAAGAATTCTCCCTGCCATTTAAAGCGAACATGTTCAGCTACAACAAACTGGAGGCTGAACATGGTTCCCTGCTGACCTTCTCTTCAAGCGATGACCACCTTTACGTCACTAGCGCTGAAGGTGAAGAACTTTGGCATTCGACTGAAAAGATTGGCGGAACGGAAGAATTCTTCTACATCGCCCCCGATAAAAACAATGACAGCATTCCGCCAACCTACATCGGCAAACGGATTCTTTCGCTTGGCAGTGGACAGATACTGGCCCTGCAGAACGAAGGAACCCGCGCCCTGGAACGATACCGTAATTTTGAGGGCAACAATCTGGTCGCCCTGAAATGGGACGGCAATCAGATGCAGGAACTCTGGAAAACGACTTACCAGAGTGGCTACCTGGCGGACTTCTCAGTTGCCGATGCGGACAATGACGGTGAGGATGAAATCGTTATGGCAATCCGCTACAAGAGTAACAATATTCTGCAGCACGGACGCTCAAATATCGTGATTGTCGAAATGCCATAAGCTCCCCCCTGTTCGTCAAGCTCGCTCCTCCTGTCACACAGGGGGGGCTGAGGGGGGCTAGTTTGCCCCTATCAAACCTGAGTATATATGAATCTACTGACCCTAAAAGACATCGCCCACGCCTACGGTGGACCTCCCCTGCTCGACAACGCTTCCATACAGATTGAAGAAGGGGACCGGATCTGTTTGCTGGGGCGTAATGGTGCCGGCAAATCAACGCTGATGCACCTGATCAACGGCGACATCAAACCTGATGCTGGCGATATTATCCGCCGCCAGGGAGTTATCACCGCCTACGTACCTCAGGAGTTCCCCTCCGACTGGGCAGGGACGATCAGCGACTACCTGGCCGACAGTTTGTCCTCCCAGAATATCGAGAAACACATGGTCTCGGTGCAGATCGAACAGACCCTCAGCCAGCTCGATCTCAACGGTGATGACAGGGTTGAGAACCTGTCCGGTGGACAGCAGCGCCGGGTATTGCTGGCGGCAGCCCTGGTTCAGGATCCCGACCTGATCCTGCTCGACGAACCGACGAACCACCTCGATATCGAAGCGATTCTCTGGCTGGAGAACTTCCTGCTGCGCCTGCGCAAAACCCTGATGTTCATCAGCCACGACCGGGCCTTTGCCAAGGCGCTGGCAACCCGGATCATCGAACTCGACCGCGGCCGGATCCAGGATTACCGCTGCAACTACACTACCTACCTGGAGCGCCGCCAGGACGTCCTCAATGCCGAAGAGAAAGAATGGGCGCGTTTCGACCAGAAGCTGGCCGAAGAAGAGGTCTGGATCCGCAAGGGGATCAAAGCCCGCCGGACCCGCAACATGGGCCGAGTCCGCGATCTGCTGAAGATGCGCGAAGAACGCCGCCAACGTCGCGAGCGGACCGGCAACGTCAAGATGCAGCTGAAAGAAGCCTCACGCAGCGGCCAGATGGTTCTAGAAGCCAAGGAACTTGGCTTCTCCTACGGGGACAAGCAGATTTTCAGCAGTCTCAACCTGCGCGTCATGCGCGGCGACCGGATCGGCATGATCGGCCCCAACGGCAGCGGCAAATCGACCCTGCTCAAACTGCTGACTGGCGCCCTTGTGCCGACAGAAGGCACGCTGCGCCACGGCACCAACCTGCAGATCGCGTACTTTGACCAGATGCGTGACCAGCTGGACGAAGAACGGACGGTCAAACAGAACATCGCCGACGATCATGACCAGGTTCTCATCGGCGACAAGCCGCGCCACATCTACGGTTACCTGCAGGATTTCCTGTTCACCCCGGAACGGGCCAGGACACCGGTCAAGGTTCTCTCTGGGGGCGAAAAGAACCGCCTGCTGCTGGCCAAACTGTTCACCCGGCCAGCCAACCTGCTGATCCTTGATGAGCCGACCAACGATCTTGACATGGAAACCCTCGATCTGCTCGAAGAGCTGCTGCTCGACTACAAGGGCACGGTTCTGCTGGTCAGCCACGACCGGAGCTTCCTCAACGATGTTGTCACCAGTTCACTGATCTTCGGCGATGATGGTACAATCGAAGAGATCATCGGCGGCTACGACGACTGGCAGGCTCTGAAGCAACCGGCGGTCCCTGTTGTCAAGAAAGAGAAGGCCCAGGCCCAACCGCGCAAGGAACGGGCGCGCAAGCTTAGCTTCAAGGAAAAACGGGAACTCGAAGAGCTGCCGCTGCGCATCGAAAGCCTGGAAAAGGAACAGCAGGACATCCATGAAAAAATGGCTGACCCCGCCAGTTACAGGGACAACCCCGAGCTGATCGGCCAGCTCAAAATGCGCCTCGAAGAGGTCGAAAACGAACTGGAGACCGCCTACCAGCGCTGGGACGAACTGGAAAAGATCTCGGAGTAACGCACGACTCGCAGTGATATTTATAATTTCATATCCCACATTCAGAGATGTCTTCAAAGGCGCGGGTTACCACCCCGCGCCTTTTCTAGTTAGCCACCTTAGTATCCAGATGTCAGTTTTTATCACGCTCAATCACCATCGCAACGATTCTTGACTGAAAAAGTTATGGAATCTTTATTTTCACTTGTTCACGACTGTGCATTTGTGCTATATGAAATGTTGTTGTTCTATATGTAACTTGATTCCGTTCTTCGAGATCCGTGACGCAATTAAAGTACCGCTGTTGCGGATGATTATCCTTCGAACTCTATACGAGACAAGAGAGGTCAATCATGAGCAAAAACATTTCTCGCCGTAATTTTCTCAAAAATATGGCCGTCGGTGGTGCAGCACTTGGTACCACCGGACTGCTGAAACCTGCCATGGCTCGTGCCGCCAAGCGTGGCTACATCCTGATCGGCCGCCCGAACCCGTCGACCGGCCCACTCGCTTCTTTTGGTGAAGCCACTCCATGGGTAGACAAGATTGCCCTGGAAGCGATCAACAAGGACGGTGGGATCTTCATCAAGGAAGCCGGCAAAAAACTTCCGGTTCAGATCAAACTGGTCGATACCCAGTCCAGCCCGACTCTGGCAGGTGAAGTTGCCCAAAAGCTGATCCTTAAGGACGAAGTTGACATCATGCTGGTGCTTCACACTCCGGACACCGTTGCTCCGGTCTCCGCAATGTGCGATAACTTCGAGATTCCATGTGTCTCCCTCGACGCCCCTGTCGGCGCCTGGCTGTCCGGTGGTCCTTACGACTGGTGTTACCATGCCCACTGGACCAACGAAGGAATCATCAATGTCTACCTCGGCATGTGGGAAGAGATGGCCGCACAGCACAACAAAACCGTTGGTTTCCTGTGGCAGACGGACCCGGACGGCGTCACCTTCAACCCGCTGTTTAACAAGATTGCCAGGGAAAGAGGCTTCAAGGTCGTCGATCCGGGCCAGTTCCCTTACGGTCTGAAAGACTTCAGCTCGATCATCAGCAAGTTCAAGAAGGAAAATGTCGAAATCATCGCCGGGATCATGATTCCACCGGATTTCGTCACTTTCTGGCGCCAGGCCGCCCAGCAGGGCTTCAAACCGAAGATGGCCACCATCGGCAAGGCGATTCTGTTCCCATCTGACGTCGAAGCAATCGGCGAAAGCCTTGGTGAAGGTCTGCTCTGCGAAAACTGGTGGAGCCGTTTCCACCCGTTCCAGTCGTCTCTGGACGGCATGACTGCAGCGCAACTCTGTGATCGCTGGACAGAAGAAACCGGCAAACCATGGGTTGCTCCTCTCGGCTTCAAGTACGCTGGCTACGAGATCATCGCCGACGCTCTCAAGCGCGCCGGCACCCTTGAAAAGAAAGCCGTCCTCAAAGCGATCTCCGAGACCAAACTCGACACCATGGTCGGCCCGATCGACTACAATGACGAGCACTACAGCGGCACCCCGCTGGTTGGTGGCCAGTGGCGCAAGGGAACCAAGTTCCCATACGAAATGGACGTCGTCTACAACGGCGGTCATCCGGAGATTCCACTGACCGGCACCAAGCAGATCACCCTGCTCTAAGAGCTCGGAAATCAAGCAGCAAAAAATGCCGACTGAATCCTTTCAGTCGGCATTTTTTGTTAAAAACTGACTCACGTAAAACCGCGAAGTTTTTAAAATTAGAAAACCGGGCTAACTATTTTCAACTTCAAAAAGATTTTCTTCGCGATCTTCGCGACTTCGCGTGAGTATATTTTCTCTGTACCCTCCAGACAAGGACTCAATAAGCCTCCCACCTGTAACTTTACGAGCACGACTATCAGGGATTCAGCACAGAACCGCAATGCTTGCAAAAATGAGCATCATACTCATGCCCTTCTTTGCCGCACTGGGGGCAGGCCTGGGTCGATACCCGCTTTGAATAAGCCAGCTCGGTTGTCACAATACCTGTCGGAATGGCGATAATTCCGTAGCCAAGAATCATCACGAGGGAAGCCAAAGCTTGTCCCATGCTCGTCTGCGGTGAGATATCCCCGTAACCGACTGTCGTCATGGTCACGATGGCCCAGTAGATCGAACGCGGGATACTGGTGAAACCGCGTTGCGGCCCCTCGATGATATACATCACCGATCCGAAAATGATCATCAACACGAAAACCGAGAGCAGAAAGACCGAGATCTTGCGCCGACTGGCCCACAGGGCGCGTTGCAGATTATTCGATTCACCGACATACTGGGCCAGCTTCAGCACCCTGAAAACCCGCAACAGGCGCAGAATCCTGATGACCAGCAGGTATTTTCCGGAGACGAGGAAGAGACCGATATAGGTCGGCAAGATCGACAGAAGGTCGACGATACCATAAAAACTTAAGGCGTATTTAAACGGCCGGCCGATACAACTGAGGCGCAGAAGATATTCGAGGGTGAAGAGCAGAGTGAACACCCATTCGAGCAGATAAAAAAGCGCTCCGAAGCTACGCTGAAAGGAGGCAACACTGTCAAGCATGACGACAATGACACTCAGAATGATGCAGAGGATCAGGGCGACATCGAAAAATTTTCCGCCGGGAGTATCCGCTTCAAAAATAATCTCATGCAGTCGATGTCGAAAAACGGTCCGGGGCGATGATTCTGGCTGCATCTCTTCTCCTTGGCGACATGTTCAGATCAGTTTAACCAAGACAGGGGAAGTTTCAAAGAGATGATGTAGAAGGCGGGGCTGAAAAAAAACCTAAAGACCAGACACCTGTTTCTCACGCGAAGCCGCGAAGACAATCTTTTTGAAGCGAAACCAAAAGCCGAGTCTGTGCTTTTTGATTTTAAAAACTTCTCTTCTTCGCGCCTTCGCGTGAGTCAGGTTTTGATTATCCCTGTTTTTTCAGTCAGGCAACGCCTCAGCGAGCAGGTCGAGAATGTGTAAGGCCTGCTGTTTGCCTCCGGCGTGATTGATATTGTCCTGCAGCTGCATGATGCAGCCGGGACAGTCGGTTGCAACCAGATCGGCACCGCTGGACATTATATTGTCGGCCTTTTTCGCGCCGATCTTCTTGCTGGTGTCGTAATGATAGACCGAGTAGGTGCCTCCGAGGCCGCAACAGCTGCCGGCGTTTTCCATCTCGATGTATTCGACCTGCGGCAAAGCCCTAAGAATAGCCCGCGGCTGCTTGGTTATGCCATGATTCCGCAGATGGCAGGGGTCGTGATAGGTCACCTTGAGTGGCGAAGCGGCCTTAGGCAATGCGTTCAGTTTCTCCGGCAGCCCCTGCTCGACCAGGAAGACAAAGATGTCGCGGACCTTGTCCTTCAGCGCGCCGAACTCTTCGCCCATATCCGGGTAGATCTGGGTCAGACCGGAATGGCAGGAAGCACAGGCGGTGACGATATAATCGTATTCATGCTTGGCAAACATCTCCAGGTTGTTTTCGGCCAGAGACTCGACTGTGTCGGCCGCTCCGGCAGAAACCGCCGGCAAGCCGCAGCACTGCTGATCCCTGGGAATAATCACCGTTACGCCGAGAAATCTAAGCGCTTTGAGCAGGGCCTCACCACTGTCCGGATACATGTAGTTGATCCCACAACCGGTGAAGAACAGGACGCGTGGCGCACCAGGCTGCCCCTCAATGACCTCGGGATGACGCTCACGGAATGGCTTGCCGGTCAGCGACGGCAAGGTCCTGTCAGAGCTGATAAAAGGGGCCGGGAAGCGCAGACGCAGGCCACTTCCTTCCGGCACTTTTTTGAACAGCAGCCTGGAAAAGGCTGCACCGCTCTTGGCCAGCGTGTTCATCAGCCCCTGGTGCTTGAGAACGGTCGACACCCCTTTGCCAAAGGTCGATAAGCCCTTGCGTTTGGCGATCTCCCGCCTGGTTGCGGCAACGATATCCTCGGTTTTGACCTTGTTCGGACACTGGCCGAAGCAGCTGCCGCAGAGCAGACACTGTGACATATCGAGGAGAAAACGTTCCTCGAGGTCGATCTCCCCTTTGAGCAGTGAGTCCGCCAGGGCAATCTTGCCCCGGGCAACCCGCCCTTCATGCTTGACTGCGCCAAAAGCCGGACAATGGGCCCGACAGGCTCCACACTTGACGCACTGTTCTATCTCAGCGCGATATTCTTCCAGATCTTTAAGTTTTGCCATTAAGCTATCTCTTTCACCGCCCAAACGGGCAAGTTACCTTCTAGTGCTGTACGGCCCTGTCGCTGGGAAAGATCTTCCCCGGATTCAGGATATTGTTCGGATCGAGGGCCCGCTTGAGGGTTTTCATGTAGTCGATCGACGCATCAGCCAACTCCATCTGCAGGTAAGGAGCCTTCATGATACCGACGCCGTGCTCACCGCTCATGGTTCCACCCAGCTCGAGAGCCCCGGCAAAGACCTCTTCAATAGCCCTGTCGGCCTTTTCCTGCTCCCCTTCGATCTTGCTGTCGATCATGACGTTGACATGGATATTGCCGTCACCGGCATGACCAAAGTTGACGATCGGAATACCGTACTTGTCGGCAATCCGGTCAATCTTACGGATCATCTCAGGAACCTTGGAACGCGGCACACAGATATCCTCGTTGAACTTGTCTGGATTGACCCGGCGTAACGAGGCCGAAACTGAGCGGCGCACCTGCCAGAGAGCCTCGCTCTCTTCCGGAGTCTCGGCAATCTTGGTATCGACAACGCCGAGGGGCTTGATGATTTCGGCGATTTTCGCAGCCTGTTTATCAAGGAACTCACGGTCGCCATCGACCTCGATGATCAGCACCGCATTGGCCTGCTCAGACAGTTCCAGGCTGGTCGCCTGGCGGACACAGTCAACGGTCCGGCCATCCATGAACTCGAGGGTGGTCGGGATGATCTTGTTACGGATGATCGCCGATACCGCCTGGGCAGCGCCATCGATCGAGTCAAAGAGGACCAGCATGGTCTTCTTGGCTTCCGGCTTCGGCAACAGCTTGACAACAATCTTGGTGATAACGGCCAGAGTCCCCTCGCTGCCGCAGATCAGCTTGGTCAGATCGTAACCGACAACCCCCTTCATGGTCGGCCCCCCGGTCTTGATGACATCGCCGGTCGGGGTAACAATCTCAAGGCCGATGATGTAATCCTTGGTCACCCCGTACTTGACGCAGCGCGGACCACCGGCACATTCAGCAACATTGCCGCCGAGGGTCGACATTTTCAAGGAAGCAGGATCGGGCGGATAAAAGAGTCCGACCTTTTCAACAGCTTTCTGAAAGTCCTCGGTCACCACGCCGGGCTCAACCGTTGCCACCAGATTTTCATCATCAATCTCAAGAATCTGATCGAGACGGGTCAGAACCATGACCACCCCGCCGCCAACCGGCAGGCTGCCCCCGGTGAAACCGCTGCCGGCGCCACGCGGGAAAACCGGAAAACCATTATCGTTGGCCAGCTTCATGATCCGGCTGATCTCTTCAGTATTGGCCGGGTGAACAACGACATCGGGCAGAAACTGCTTCTGGGTCGCGTCGTAGGAATAGCAGATCAGGTCCGCCTTAAGCGTCGATACATGTTCCTTGCCGCAGATCTGTTCCAAAGTGGCGATAATCTTCTGATCAAGCATTTGCATTCCTTTTCTTGCTTGTCTACTCAATACAAAAGCACGAGGTCGACTTCTGCCACCCCGTGCTTCGTTAACCAATGAGCTTGTCATTATCTGACAAATCAACAAAAAAGTCCACAGCAGGACGGCACTTAACTGCCCGTCCCTTACAGCTCACAGTTTATGACTGACCTTTCACTTCTTGCCGAACCAGCCGCTCTTCTCAGTGAAGACCTCAACCCGGTTACGCCCTTTCTTTTTGGCCTGATAGAGCGCCTTGTCGGCACGCTCGATCAGTTCGTTTTTCTTTAGCGGCTTGGGTCCTGGATCAAAGACGGCGACCCCGAAACTGCTGGTCACCCTGTAACTCTCGCCAGCGTAGGAAAAATCATGGGCCTCGATCGCGGCACGGAGCTTCTCAGCCACCACCTCGGCGTCTGCGGCGCTGGCCTCCGGCAGGACAACAACAAACTCCTCACCACCGTAACGGGCGAGCAAGTCGTATTCACGGATCAGCCCTTTGCAGAGTGCGGCAAACTCCTTGAGCACGTAATCGCCAGCCTGATGACCGTAAAAATCGTTGAACTTCTTGAAGTTGTCGATATCGGTCAGGATCAGGCTGAGCTGACTCTCGAGACGCTGCGAACGGCTCAGTTCCCGATCAAGAAATTCCTGAAAATAGCGATGATTATAGATCTCGGTCAGGCCGTCGAGGTTGGCGATCCCTTCCAGATAGCTGTTCTTCTCCTCCAGTTCGGTCGTCAGCTTTTCAAGCTTCATCTTGGCCTGAACGAGCTCCCTGTTCATCTGCTCGTAACTCATGTTGAGCAGGCTGAGTTCGATATTGGCCTGCTGCAGCAGCTCCGGAATTGACGCCGTCCCCTTGATGTTGAGTCCGAAATAGTCGGCAGCCTTGGCCACTTCAACATCGACCCGGGCGAGAATATCATCGATCGCCTTGGCATCCAGGCGGAACATCTTGCGCGCCCGCTCACGAAAAGGCGCGTGATAATCGATCGGCTTGCCGGAATACATGATGTTGGCGCAGAGCGCCGCGAGGTGAACAACCTGAACAACCGTCTTCAGCGCAGAGTCCTTGACATCACAGCTGGCCGGATCATGGTGACAGCCGATCGGAACCCGCAGGCTTTCCGGGAAATTCCAGTGCCTAGCCGCCTCGGCACCGATATAGGCATGGCTGGCCCCGAGCCGCTCTTCCTCGAGTTCCAGCAGGCGCTGCTCGCTTCCGTCCGCCTCCTCGAGCAGGGCGTCATATTGTTCCTTGAAGGCACAGGCCAGGATCAGCTTGCCCAGGTTCTGCAACAGGCTGACGGTAAAGGCGTCTTCCGGGTCCTGATCGCTCACCTTGGCCATGATCAGCTTTGATGCAACCGCCGCAGCCAGCGACTCCTCCCAGAACCGTTCATAACTGAAGCCGGCACCGTGCTTGGGGCGCTCCATATTGAGAAAGGAGAAGGACAGAACCAGACTGCGTACTGCGTTGGTTCCCAGGATCGCCACCGCCTGCTGAATGGTTCCGACCTCATTCGGGAAATTATAAAAAGACGAATTGACGACCTTGAGGATCTTAGTCGACAGCGAGACATCCTGCGCGATCAGCTTGGTGATATCGTAGATCGTCGTCTCTTCCTTACCGGTGATATTGATCAGTGTCGAGGCAACGGTTGACAGGGTCGGCAACGAACCGCCCTCGATAACCTTAGCCAGAACCTCTTCTTTAGTCTGCATTGACATTGCCCCCTTATTGCGAACGGAATGAATCAAGAATAGCGAAGTATTACCGCTCTCTCAACAAAGATTACAGTCTGCAACCTCTGCATCCGGAACTTGCCGTAAGGCAAAGGATATTCTTGCAGCAAAGCAGGAGCTGTGCTAAGTAGAATTCCTTATCTCAGCAAGGAGTGAATGCAGCCATGGATCTTCAGATTTTGCCACTGAGCAACCCGAAACCAGCCGACTTTGACGAAAACCAACTGGTCTTCGGCAAACTTTTCACCAATCGTATGTTTGTCATGGAATATGACACCGGCAAGGGCTGGCATTCCGCCCGCATCCAGCCATACGGACCCTTTTCACTCGATCCGGCTGCCATGGTCCTGCACTATTCCCAGGAGATCTTTGAAGGGCTGAAAGCTTTCCGTCGTCCGGATGGCCAGATCGGTCTGTTTCGCCCCGCCGACAACGTTGCGCGCTTCAACCTGAGCGCCAAGCGCCTGTGCATGCCCGAAGTTGACGAGCAGTTTCTCCTCAACTCCATGCTCGAACTGGTCAAACTGGAACAGGACTGGATCCCGAAAAACCTCGGAACCAGCCTCTACATCCGCCCGACCATGATCGCCACCGAAGCCGTCCTCGGCGTTCGTCCGGCCAACAAATACCTCTGCTACATCATCCTCTGTCCGGTCGGAGCCTATTACAAAGGCGGACTGAATTCGGTCAAGATCTGGATCTCGGATCATTATGTCCGCGCAGCCGAAGGGGGCACCGGTGAAGCCAAGACCGGCGGCAACTACGCTGCCAGCCTGCTCGCTGCCAAGGAAGCGGCAGAAAAGGGGTTCGACCAGGTGCTCTGGCTTGACGCCAAAGAGAGAAAATATGTTGAAGAGGTTGGCAGCAGTAACATGCTCTTCCTCTACGACGGCAAGATCGTCACCTCACCACTCAAGGGAACCGTCCTTGACGGCATCACCCGGCGCTCGGCACTGACCATGCTCAAAGAGATGGGCTACGAAATTGAAGAGCGCGCCTTGAGTGTTGACGAGGTCATGGAAGGGGCCGCCAGCGGCCGCCTTAAGGAAGCCTTCGGCACAGGTACCGCGGTTGTCGTCTCCCCGGTCGGTTCCTTCTGCTACAAGGAACGGCAGATCCAGGTGGGTGACGGCAAGCCGGGCAAACTGACCCTGGAGCTCTACGACAAGCTCACCGCTATCCAGTACGGCAAAGCTGCTGATAAGTACAACTGGGTCACTCTGCTCTAAGCCGACTCCTGATAGCATCTTCCAATTAAACACTTTGAGTAGTTATCTACTCAGATAAAACAATCACATTCCCTGCAACTGGCGTCGCACAGTCCTGACTGACGGCGCCAGACCGCTTTAAACCGCGATTTATCCCCAACATTCACCCACCGGCCCCAAGCTGGCACAGTTCCTGCTGATAGCATTTCCGCTTTAATTCTGCAATTTCGATAATTACTGCCTGTTTGAATAACCTGTTTGGAATTATCACTTCAGCAACAAGGAGTCGATTTATGTGTCGCATCGGTGCGATTAAAAGCCTGAATTACGTGCATCCGAGCAAAGCGCTCACCCTGATGCAGTCGCAACAAAAAGGGCATGACAACTCTGGATTCGCCATGGTTATGCAAAACCTCGGCGGTATCTTTGAGCCCTATAAGCATCTGCCAACCCTGTCTATGGCCTGCACCGACAAGGGGATCAAGATTGCTGAGAATATTCTCCATGAGATCGGTTTTCATCGTGTCATGCAGTGGTCCCCCGAGGTCAACCCGCAGCCAGGTCTCGACATCAATGCGATGCCGAACTATGTCTTCGAGACATTCTCATACCCAAGCGTATATGAGAACGCGCCACAGAAAGACAAGGAAGAACTGTTGCTCGACACCCGACTGAAGCTGCGCGCTGCTCTGGAAGAGAATGAAGAGGGATTCGCCTACTCATTCTGGCCCGACGTCATCACTCTCAAGGAAATCGGTGATCCGCGCGACATCGGCACCTACTTTAACCTGTGGAAAGAGGACGATCGCTTCACTGCCAAGGTCATCACCGCCCAGTGCCGCCAGAACACCAACTACGACATCGTGCGCTATGCGGCCCACCCCTTCCATCTGCAGGGCTACACTGCTCTGGCCAACGGTGAGAACACCTTCTACATGAAGAACAAGGAGTTCCAGCAGAAGCTGCATCGCGGCTATATCGGCTTTGAATCCGATTCCCAGTGTTTTCTCTACACCCTGCACTATGTGCACCGCGAGCTGGGTTGGCCGCTGCAGTACTACAAGCAGGTTGTTACCCCGCTGCCGTTCGAAGAGGTCGAAAAACGCGATAACAAGGAGCAACTGCTGGCGATCCGTCAGTCCTTGACACACCTGGAGATCAACGGCCCGAACACCATCATCGGCATGCTGCCCGATAACACCCTGTTCACCTGCTGCGATGCCAAGAAACTGCGCCCCGTCGTCATCGGCCGTGACGCCGAAACCGTCGCCATCACGTCGGAAGTCTGCGGCATTAACGAAGTTCTGCCCAACCGTGACTGGGAGCAGGATATCTACCCACATGAACGGGAAACAGTCGTCATCACCGACGAACTGGAGGTAATAAGATGGAAACAGTAAAACTCAATGACGTTACCGTAAACGATCTCCCCTGGAAGATCGACTATAACGCCAGCCGCTGCACCATGTGCGGCTCCTGCGTCGCAGCCTGCTCATTCAAAGCGATCAAGGTCAAGGTCGAACGACGTCGCACGGTCTTCTCCGAAGGGGATATTCCAGAACCGAAGAGCCGCTTTTCAGCTGTGCCGGTCATCCGCCAGGTCAACTCGATCCGCGATTACTGCCGTGGCTGTGGTATGTGCGAAAGGGTCTGTCCGAACGACGCAATAAAACCAGTTCGCAACCCTGACACTCGTCACCCCATTGTCACCCGCTGCCTGGCAGGGGACTCGATCAAACGTGGTGGCCGCAAAAATCTCGAGAACACCAGCCGGACCCTTGACGCGATCCGCGTCGGGCGTATCTCGCAGATGACCGACCCGAGTCTCGACGCCCAGCGCCACACCTTCGATCTGCTCGCTCCGTTCGGTCGCATTCTTCCCCCCAAGGGACTGCCATTTTCGGCACTTGAAAACGGGCAGCTGAAAACCGAAGACCGTACCCCGCCGGTCAACTGGATCTATCCGGTCATCATCGGCGACATGTCGATCGGTGCCCTCTCCTGGCGGATGTGGGAAGGGGTAGCCATGGCGGTCGCCTACCTCAACGAGGAATGCGGCCTGCCGGTGCGTATGTGCTCTGGTGAGGGCGGTGTTCCCAAACGCCTGCTGACCTCCAAATACCTGAAGTACATGATCCTGCAGATTGCGTCTGGCCACTTTGGCTGGAACCGGATCGTCAACGCCATGCCGGAGATGATCGAAGATCCGGCCGGCATCCTGATCAAGATCGGCCAGGGCGCCAAGCCAGGCGACGGTGGTCTGCTGATGGCGGCCAAGGTTGCCGAGCACATCCAGGCGATCCGTGGCGTTCCCAAGGCCGACCTGCTCAGCCCGCCGAACCATCAGGGGCTCTACTCCATCGAAGAGAGCGTTCAGAAAATGTTTCTGTCGTTCAACGCGGCATTCAAATTCCGCGTGCCGGTTGCCATCAAGGTCGCGGCCTCGGCGACCAGCGTCAGCGTCTTCAACAACCTGGTGCGCGATCCTTACGATATCGTCGGCGGCTTCTTCCTCGACGGAATCGACGGCGGCACCGGTGCGGCCCACGAAGTCAGTCTCGACCACACCGGCCACCCGATCGTCAGCAAGCTGCGCGACTGCTACCTGGCTGCCGTCACCCAGGGACGCCAGGGACAGATCCCCCTGTGGGCCGCAGGCGGCCTGGGCAAGACCGGCGACCTGGCCGCGGACGCCTTTAAAATGATGTGCCTCGGCGCCAACGGCGTCTTCACCGGCAAGCTGATCCTGCAGATGGCCGGCTGTATCGGCAACGACCTTGGCCGCTGCAACGCCTGCAACACCGGCCTGTGCCCGGCAGGGATCACGACCCAGATCCCACAGCTGGCCCAGCGCCTCGACCCGGACAAGGTCGCCCAGAACATCGTCAACTACTTCCTGGCGATGGACACGGAGCTCAAGAAACTGATGGCTCCGATCGGCAACTCATCTCTGCCAATCGGCCGCGCCGACGCTTTGGTCTCCATGGACAAAGCTGTCGCCGACCGTCTGCAGATTCAACATGTATGTTAAGGAGGCCTGAACATGGCAGCTCAAATTCAAGGCTTTGACGAAAATAACCAGCGGATCTCGACCCAGGATCTGCTGATGCAGATCTATTCCGCGCTGGAACAGGGGGAGAGCGAATTTGAGGTTCTCTCTTCCGGACATCACGATATCGGCGGACCGCTCTGGCGCGAAGACGGCCAACCACTCAAGTTCCGGGTCAAGAACCCGGGGCAGCGGGTCGGCTCCTTTGGCCTTGAAGGCACCCAGATCATCGTCGACGGCCCGGCTCCGGCCGATGCCGGCTGGCTCAACGCCGGCGCCGAACTGATCATCAAGGGGGACAGCGGCGACACCACTGCCCACTGTGCAGCGAGCGGCAAAATCTACGTCGCTGGTCGCGTCGGTACCCGCTCCGGCTCGCTTATGAAGCACGATCCAGCATTTTCCGCCCCGGAACTCTGGGTCCTGAAGAACACCGGCTCCTTCTCCTTCGAATTCATGGGGGGCGGTACCGCGGTCATCTGCGGCATCGGCTGTGAAGATATGGAATCGATTCTCGGTGACCGCAGCTGCATGGGAATGGTCGGCGGCACCATCTACATCCGCGGTACGGTCAAAAACCTGCCAGGCGAAGTCCTGTTGCTCGACCTGGACGAGGCCGATATCGCTTATTTGCAAGCCGGACTCCCTGAATTTCTTGCCAAAGTTGACAGGAATCAGCACCTGGACACCCTGTGCGACTTCAGCAAGTGGAAGAAGATCACGGCCAAAACCTACGAGGAACGCCAGCTGAGCAAGTCGACCCGCATCAGCATGCGTGAGTTCCGCCTCAATAAATGGGTCGGCGACGGCGGCATTTTCGGCGACCTGATCGTGGATGACTACGACTTCACCGCCGGACTGGTCAACACCGGCGATAATCGCCTGAAGATACCACACTGGCGGAACAAAGCCTTCTGCGCGCCCTGCGAGGCATCCTGTCCGTCGTCGATTCCGACCCAGGACCGCATCAACCTGCTCAGAAAAGGGCAGCACAAGGAAGCGATCGAACTGGTCCTCAACTACTCGCCGTTCCCGGGCAGTGTTTGTGGCGAGGTCTGTCCAAACCCCTGCATGGATTCCTGTACCCGTCAGTTCATCGATCATTCGGTGGCCATGCCGGAACTTGGCAAACTGTCCACTGAAGCCAAATCTCCCGAACCGAAAGCCTCAACCGGCAAGAGAGTTGCAGTGATCGGTGGTGGTCCGGGAGGTCTTTCAGCGGCCTGGCAACTGCGCCTGCTCGGCCACGCTGCGACCGTCTTCGAGGCAGACAAGGAAGTCGGCGGCAAGCTGCGTCAGGTTATTCCGACCGACCGTCTGCCGGCGGACACCCTCTCGGCAGAGATTCAGCGCGTCAAAGACCTGGGTGTTGAAATCGTTACTAACCAGTCCATTGACAGTGACATGTTTGCAACCTTGCAAAAAGACTTTGATGCCATTGTCATTGCCTCGGGTGCCCACAACCCGGTCGTCATCCCGTTTCCGGGGCATGAGCGACTGGTCAAAGGGCTGGAATTCCTGAAAAGCGTCAATAACGGTGAGAATCCGACCGTCGGCGAAAAAGTCGTGGTCATCGGCGCCGGTAACGCTGGCATGGACGTCTGCCTCGGCGCCTACGCCATGGGAGCCAAGCAGGTAACCGCCGTCGATATTCAGCGCCCTGCCGCTTTTAAAAAAGAGATCGGGCACTTCGAGAAACTTGGTGGGCGTATCGAATGGCCGGTTTTCACCGACAAGGTCGATGAAAAAGGCCTGCATACCAAGGACGGTCGTCTGATCGAAGCCGACACCATCATCATTGCCATCGGTGAGCGTCCTGACTTGAGCTATATTCCACGCCAATGGCTAGACGATCGCGGCATGGCCAACGTCGATTCCTGTGGCCAGCTGGTCAAG
Organism: Geopsychrobacteraceae bacterium; assembly: GCA_963677215.1. GTDB lineage: Bacteria > Desulfobacterota > Desulfuromonadia > Desulfuromonadales > Geopsychrobacteraceae. Next base: position 1,615,094 of record OY781919.1, on the reverse strand, counting down.
GCACCTGGTGTGTTTGCCATCGGCGACACCATCAAACCTGGACTGCTCACTCACGCTATTGGCCATGGCCGTGAAGCCGCTGAGTATATCGACAGCTATCTGGCCGGCAACTCACCAGTTGCCAAGGTCAAGCCGCCGATGATCTCCCAGGAATGCCTGAGCAAGGAACTGTTCCGCCCGCAGAACCGCGGACGTTTCAAAGCTGATGTCAATCAGGAGACCAACCGCTGTCTCTCCTGCGGCACCTGCCGTGACTGTGAGATGTGTCTCGAAGCCTGCCCGGAAGGCGCCATCCGTCGCGTCCTAAAAGAGGACGGTAGCTTCGAATATGTCTCCGACGCCGAATACTGTATCGGCTGCGGAATCTGCTCCGGCCTCTGCCCGTGCGGAATCTGGGGCATGGAGCAGGTGATCTGATCCAGAACCTCTTGACTTAAATCAGAAAAGGTCGCCATCATTTGGCGACCTTTTCTTTTTTCGGAAGGAATATGATGTTGAAAAGTCTCCACTTACTCAGCTTTTCAGTCGTTCTGTCCTCCCTGATCCTGATCACAGCCTGCTCCAAGCAGGGTGATCTATGCTGCGGCATTTACCGACTGGCAGATCGATACGAACGGTTTTTCCATCATACCCCACTAACCAGGTTTTCATCCGGAAACGGTCCTTTTCCACTGTGACAGTGACAATCTGCGGGTCTGTTTGTGCGGCGTACCGCTGTACGCCTCCGCACTCCCCCTTGATTTTCTAGCCACAACAAAATCGATCGCTTCCAACCTGAAAACTTTCGCCTGGCCCTCCAGAGTTTCGCGATGTCAACCAGCCTGGAGCCTGCCACAGTTCTGCAATTCTTCCAGCAGACACAACTGCCTGTCAGGCTCATCATAACCGGGATATCCGCCCCATTGCAGCAATTCCGTGACAAGCCCGTTCTCATCAACGCGCACCGGGTCAAAGCGGGTGAGAAACTGACGGGTCTTCAGCGCATCAAACCACTGATGGAAGGCACTGCTACGCTGCTCAGTTCTCACATGATTGCGACAGATGCGTTGCCAGACAGATTCAAACCCAAGGTCGGCCAGGTATCTTGCGACAGCCTTGTCTAACGTGCAGATATCCGTTAATAAATGGGGCGATTTACTGTTCTCGGCCACGCACTTCAACATGACCTCCAGACGCTCAAACCCTGCAGCGGAAACAAAACGATAGACGGTCCTGTTTTCGCTGCGAGCCAGGGTCGCCTGCCCGGTGCCAAAGGGAACCCGCCCAGAGAAGCGGGGGGAAGGAGACACGACCGTGCCGTTCAGCATCACAACCCCTGCTGTTTTAGCCAGCTGCTGAAGGAAATAGAAATCTTCACCGGCCTGACGGCGGTTCATCCCACCGGCCCGGACATAATCCCCGGCCCGACAGGCGAACGCGCTACCGAGCGTATGATAGGCATATGGCGAACCAGCCCGAGCGAGACCGAACAGAAAACTTCTCAGGTATAACTCGTAATGACGGATCGCCGCTTCTTGCTCCGGGGTTACGCCGGACTGGTGGCGAAACGGAATAACTGCCGCTCCCTGTCCGGCACGACGAAAGTGGCCTCGCACGGCCCTGAAATAACAGCTATCGACCAGAGTATCGGCATCGAGGGAAAAAAAAAGCGGTTCGTGACTCCAATCGAGAAGAGCCAGAGCCAGATCGAAGCCGATCTTACGCGCCAGACCGACACCTTCACTGTCATCGATCTCGTACCCGGCAGAACTGGCATCGACCCAGGCGAGGGACAGGCCAGGATGACTCCAGTGACGCAACCAGTCGAGAGTCTGACCGTTATCTTCAACCTGACAGACCGTTGCAGACCGTCGATTATTGACAACAACGACAACCAGAACATGCTCTTCTTTATCAGCTTCAGCCAGGGTCAGGCTTTCAAGACACTTTTTTAGAGATACAGATTCAGCCAATGCCGGGATGACAACAACAGACGTATAACAACCGTCACAGCTCCCCTCAAGCGACCACTCCCCCTGCACAGCCCTGCTCACAGAGTATTTCTTCAGGATACGTTCATCCATTGCACAGCCAAGGATCGGCGATCCGGCGCAATTCTGCCAGGGGATCTCCCGCCCCTTCTAACCAGTAAATGACCACTCCCTGTTTCTCCATCTTGCGAAAGAAGGTTTCCTGACGTTTGACAAAATTACCGATCGCGCTACACAGCTTCTGAACCATCTCGTTGCGACTGAGCTGGCCCTGCAGATGCTGGGCAATCAACCGGTATTCCAGACCGTAGAACTCGAGCTGCTCCCAAGCCACTCCGGATCTGTGCAACTGTGCGACCTCATCGATCATGCCGGCCTCAAGACGCTCATCCAGGCGCCGGGCGATCCTTTGGCGCAACACCGGACGCTCCCAGCGCAGGCCGAAGACCAGTGTATCAAGTTCGGGAAGGGGGGGGAGCGCCCTGTCGGCCCGCTGTTCACCCAGGGCGATTTCTATAGCCCGTACCAGCCGGCCCCTGTCAAGCAAGTCGGTCTGATTGTGCTGCCGAGGCTTCAGTCCGAGCAGGCGTTGACGCAACTGCTCGTCACTTTTCCCGGCCAGTTCGGCTCGCAGCTGCAGATCCTCGGGCACTTCGACCAGGCGATAACCGCGCAGCACGGCATCGAGATACATCGCTGTGCCGCCACAGACAATCGGCAGATGACCGCGCTGCAGGATATCGTTCGCGGCAGCGTAAGCATCCTGCTGAAAACGGTAGAGATTATATTCGCCGCCGGCCTCGATGATATCGATCAGGTGATAGGGAACATCGCCGTATTCGTGCAGGTCCTTGCCGGTCCCCAGGTCCATGCCGCGGTAGACCTGCCTGGAATCGGCGGAGATGATCTCACCGTCATAGAGGCGCGCCGCGGCAACGGCAAGGCTGGTCTTGCCTCCCGCCGTCGCGCCAAGAATTACCATCAGTTTCAGCCTGTCCGTTTTCGCCGCCATCATCTTCCCCGTAAGAATCAAAGGGGAAAGAATAACGAAAAAAGCTCCTGCTGCCTATGCAAATCCTTTTTCAATTGGCGGCGATTTGCTATAGTCCGGCTGTTTTACAGCTATATACGAGAGAAAGCCAAAGTCATGGACGAAGTTCAACCAACAATCATAGCGCGTGACAGCCATCCGATATCACGCAAACAGATCGACGACGAGACACTCAAGGTCCTCTATCGCCTGAATCGGCATGGCTACAAAGCCTACCTGGTCGGTGGCAGTGTCCGCGATCTGCTTCTCGGTCGGCGCCCCAAAGACTTTGACATCGGCACAGACGCCACTCCGGAACAGGTGCGCAATCTGTTCCGCAACGGATTTCTCATTGGCCGCCGCTTTCGCCTCGCCCATATCCGCTTTGCCGGCAACAAGATCATCGAAGTGGCAACCTTTCGCCGCCACCCGCGCGAAGAGGAGCTGCCGGATGATCCGGACGAACATTTTCATTTTGTCCAGAATGTTTTCGGCACCCCCTGCGAAGACGCCTTTCGTCGCGACTTTACCATCAACGCCCTGTTCTACAATATCGACGACTTCTCGATCATCGATTATGTCGGCGGCCTGAAAGATCTCGAAGATAAACGCCTGAGGGTCATCGGTGACCCGATGGTCCGTTTCGTCGAGGATCCGGTACGCATGCTCAGAGCTATCGAATTTGCGGCGCGGCTGAACTTCACTATGGAAGAGTCGATTATTGCGGCCATCGAAAAGCACAAGCAACTGCTCGAGACGGCGGCCCCGGCTCGGATTCGTGAAGAAATCATGGAACTGTTCCGCCACAAGATCGCCGGTCCGGTCTTAAAGCAGTGCCGCGAGCTAGGCATGCTGCCACACCTGCTGGCCGGCTATCCTGGACACGATGAAAGCATCGCCCTGCTCAAAGAGGTCGACAACCGCACGGCACGCGGTGCCGCAGCTGAAGAGAGCTTTGCCATTGCGGCACTCTACCTGCGCCTATTCATGGATCGCTGCCCGCCAACGGCAGAAACCCATATCACTGATGCACTGCATATCGCCAATGAGATCATTATTCCCCATTGCCGCTATTTCAGCGTTGCCAGCGGCATCCGCCATGAGTCCCGCGAACTTCTGATCGGCTGCTTCCGCCTGGCCCGCGGGCGCGGCTACCGGGGCGAACGACGTTTCCTCAATCACCCCTTCACGGCAAAGACCTTTGCTCTGTTCAGACTCTGGGCCGCAGTCCGACCGGAACTGCAGGAGCTGGAACAGTCCTGGGATGAGCTGATTGCTAACGACCAACCAGCAAAACGCAAAAAACGCCGCCGCCCGCGGCGCAAGCCACGCAACAATACAAATTCCGAAAAACCCTGCTAAAGTTATTGAGATAGACTGTCTCGGCTGAGCGGATCCTCAAGCACAGGACTCCGAACATAACAATAGCGAGGGAATATGAATTTCCGAAGCCTGCAAAGCAAAATCAGCGGAACCCTCTGCCTCCTCCTGATCATTGTCCTTGGCGTAGGTTTCACAGTCACGACACTTCGCTCCCAAAGCCTCATGCAGAAACTGTCCACTGATGGGACAGAGGCCCTGCAGGAAGCGATTCACGACCAGGCTCGCAGCGTTTTTTCCAGCCTCTCGGTCGGAACCCGTGCGTCTCTGGAACAAGGTGAAATGGAGAGCTTCGCCGACCTGCTCAACGGCCTGGGTTCGGTTCCGGGCGTACTCGAAGTCGGGCTGATCAATCCGGGCGGCACCATCAGCTACTCAAGCAATCAGAACAATATCGGCCAGGCCCACTCCACGATCAAAATCTCCAGCACAACACAACCACTCAAACTTGAAGAGGAAACAGCCGACACCTTCGTCATCGCCCAGGGCAATATGTTTGAAGAGAGGTGCCTAGACTGCCATGACGACGCAACCATCGGTCACCTTGCAGGGGTTCTGTATGTCGACTACAGCCTGGCCACCCTGAATGAAGAGGTCTCTCACTCACAACAGATCCTGGCCGAAGCGACCTCATCCAGCCTGACCAACAACATCGGCATCGCCATTATCAGCCTGGCTTTTACCTGGCTGGTCCTTTTTATCATGCTCCGCAGGATGATCATAATTCCCCTCGGCCAGGTCAGGGAAATCCTTACCGACATCAGCCATGGCCGACTCGGCAAGCGCCTGAGCTTCAAGCAGCACGACATGATCGGCGAGACAGCGCGCTCTCTCGACGCCCTGGCCGACAGCCTGCAGGATGAAATTGTCTCACCCTTGCAGAAACTGGCCGCCAAAGACCTTACTATCGAGGTCAACCCTCACGGATCCGACGACAGGCTGCGACAGGCCATCCAGACCCTGGGTCATGACCTGAATAGCATGATCACCGAACTACAGGACGCCTCCGCACAAATCGCCACAGGTAGCGCTCAGGTCAGTGACAACGCAACCTCGCTGTCAGATGGTGCAGCCAGATCTGCCGCTTCGGTCGAAGAGATTAGCAGCGCCATGAACGAAATCGGCAAACAGACCGAGAGTGCATCCGAACATGCTCAGCAAGCGCGGCAGCTGACTGAAGATGCTCGCAAAACGGCTGCGGTAGGCAGCGAGCGCATGGCTGAGATGATCGATGCCATGGGTGAAATCAACCAGGCCAGCCAGGATATCAACAGAATCATCAAGGTCATTGACGAGATCGCCTTCCAGACCAACCTGCTGGCGCTCAATGCCGCCGTCGAGGCCGCCCGTGCCGGACAACACGGCAAAGGCTTTGCCGTTGTCGCCGAGGAAGTCCGCAACCTGGCGGCCCGCAGCTCCACGGCAGCTGCGGAAACGGCCGAACTGATAGCCGGCTCTGTTGACAAGACCAGCAACGGAACCCAGATTGCCGAACGGACCTCTCAGGCCTTGGAAGAAATTGTCGCATCTATCGACCAAGTCACTGAGCTGATCAGCAATATCGCCGAGTCCAGCCAGGAGCAGGCCAACGGAATCTCGCAAGTCAATATCGGCATGCAGCAGATCGATCAGGTCATTCAGCAGACCACCGCTAACGCCGAGGAAAGTGCCGCTGTCAGTCAGGAGTTGGCTGGCCAGACAGTTCAACTAAGAAACCTGATCAACCTGTTCCAGGTACGCGACTCGGCACATCATAGTGTTCTCCAGCGAGAACACCCCTCCCAGCAAGCGACTACAGCAGCTCCTCAGCCGCAATGGGACTCACCCGACGGACAGCTGCTGCTACCCAAAAAAGAGAAAAATTCCAACATCATCAAATGGAAGGAGGAATATAATACTGGCGTTCCCCTGATGGACAAGCAGCACCATAAGTTGATCGATTACCTCAACGATCTGTACCATTGCTTGTCCTCTGAGCACGACCGCGAAAAGTTGCTGAAAATCTTCGACAACCTGCTGGATTACACCAAGACCCACTTTCGCGCCGAAGAAGACCTGATGAAAAAACATAAGGTACCGAATTTCGAGCAACACAAAAAAATTCATGATTTATTTGTCGACAAAGTGTCGGAAAATACCAACAAATTAAAAGCCAATCAGCGCGTATCGGTCGCAGATCTCTACCTGTTTCTCAAGAACTGGCTAGTTACCCACATCGAGAACCAGGACCGAGATGGCTATGGTAAACACCTAAAAAACAGACGATAAAACATCATCAATCCATTGAGATGAGGAGGTGTCAAAAAAGTTATTTTTTGACCTTTAAATTTTTTTATAAGTTTTATATAATTAAGCTTCATTTGCTATTGATATTCATAAACTCTCTTCATGATAGAACCGAGGACCAGCGATGAGCATGCACATCGATGACGACCAGATTGAAATTATCCAGGAGTTTGTCACAGAAAGCCGTGACATGATCGAGCAGCTGGAACCTGCCATCATTGAGCTGGGGCAGAACAGCGACCCGGAAACAATCAACTCCATCTTCCGTCTTTTCCATTCCATGAAAGGGAGCGCGGGATTTCTTGAATTCGATCACCTTACCAGGGTTGCTCATGCAGCAGAGAACCTGCTCGATCTGATTCGCAATGGAGAAATCACCCTGGTTCCGGATCATGTCAACCTGCTCTGCTCTTCCTGCGACTTCGCCAAGGAAGCTCTCGACATGATCGAAAGCAACTACAACGATGACTCAATGGTTTTAGGAGCTGATGAAATCTCCGGCAAACTCCACCATGCGATAGAGGTTGCCAAAGGTGGCGGAGAGGAAGCCCCTGCACCGGCGGAGGAGCCCAAGGCTGAAACGGCAGCACAGACCCCGGCCAAGGGCCCGGCAGATATCCCTGACAACCTGGTCATGGAAATTACCGATGAGATGCGGGCCAGCTTTGTCCAGGAAGGAAACGAGCTGCTCCAGCAAACAGAACAGGGCCTGCTGGCCTGGGCTGAAACCCCCGAAGACCGTGACTCCCTGGGGGAAATCTTTCGCCATATTCACAGTTTCAAAGGAAACTGCGGTTTCTTTGGTTTCGCCGACCTGGAAAAACTCAGCCACCAGATGGAAAACATCCTCGACCGGGCCAAGTCGGGATCGCGACTCGCTCACGACAACCCTGCTGACCTGCTGCTGAATGCACTCGACATTCTCCAGCAGACAGTCAACAACATTTCCGAAGGGAAAGGCGACAAGATCGACGATATCGAGGGGCACATGGCAGAGCTGAACCAGCTGCTCGCTCCTCTGCTCGGTGACTTCCTGGTTGAAGAAGGGGTTGAAGAGGATGCCATCAACGATGCGGTTCAGACCCAGAAGAAACACGTCGGTGAGATCCTCATCGACAAGGGCAAGGCGTCGCAACAGCAGATCGAAAGCGCCCTGAAAAAACAGCAGGACAAGTTGACTGAGGCCAAAGCCAATATCAAGCCCGCTGCACGCAGCAAGGAACCGGCCAAACGCCAGGACATCCGAGTCGAGCTGGGCAAACTGGATAATCTGATCAACCTGATCGGCGAGCTGGTCATCGCCGAAAACATGCTGATCCACAATCCGGACCTGCGCGGCCTGCAGCTGGAGAACTTCAACAAAGCCGGCCAGCACATGTCCAAACTGGTACGTGAGCTGCAGGAAATGGCCATGACCATCCGCATGATCCCGGTCTCCGGCCTGTTCAGGCGCATGATCCGCCTGGTTCACGATATTTCGGTCAAAGCCGGCAAAAAGGTTGACCTGCAGCTGATCGGCGAAGAGACCGAAATCGACAAGACGGTTATCGAAACCATCACCGACCCGCTCGTCCACCTGCTGCGCAACTCTCTCGACCACGGCCTGGAACCGCCGGCGGAACGCCTTGCTGCCGGCAAGAACGAAAAAGGTACGGTCAAGCTTTCCGCCCGTCACGAAGAGGGGGAAGTCTGGGTCACCATCGAAGATGACGGCCGCGGTCTGAACAAAGAAAGAATTCTTGAAAAAGCGATCAGCAAGGGGCTGATCGAAGGTGACGGATCCGACATGACCGACAAGCAGATCAACAACCTGATCTTTGCCCCCGGCTTCTCGACCGCAGCCCAGATCACCGATATTTCCGGGCGTGGCGTCGGCATGGACGTCGTTAAAAAGAACCTGGAAAAGATCAAGGGCAAGATCGATGTCACCAGCGTTCCTGGCCAGGGTACCAAGATCAACCTGCGGATTCCTCTGACCCTGGCGATCATCGACGGCATGATTGTCCGCGTCGGCTCGACAACCTGTATTGTCCCGACCCTGTCGATCCTTGAAGCCTACCGCCCGGAAATGGATCAGATCACCGTGACCCCGGACGGTTCGGAACTGGCGAAAGTCCGCGAGAACTTCTTCCCGATTGTCAGACTCCACGACATTCTCGGCAAGGAACCCGACTCGAGAACCCTGTCGGACGGCATCCTGATCGTTCTCGAATACCAGGACAACCGCTTCTGCCTGTTCATCGACGAGATCCTTGGCCAGCAGCAGACCGTCATCAAAGGCCTTTCCGACTTCATCGGCAATGTCCAGGGCGTCTCAGGCTGTACCATCCTTGGCGATGGCGGCGTAAGCCTGATCCTCGATGTCGGTACGCTGGTCGAATCGGCTGACAGCAAAAATTTTGACTCGGAATCTGAAGAAGCATAAAGCAAAGGAGGCCCTCATGGCTGAAGAAACAACATTGTCCCACCTCGACAACGAGGATACCCAACGCGACAAGTACCTCACCTTCCACCTGGCCGGTGAGGATTACGGTATTGAAATTCGCTACGTCATTGAAATCATCGGCATCCAGAACATCACCGATGTTCCCGACATGCCGGCATTCATCCGTGGCGTCATCAACCTGCGCGGCAAGGTCATTCCGGTCATGGACGTCAGAGCACGCTTCGGCCTGTCTGACAAAGAATATGATGACCGGACCTGTATCATCGTCGTCAATGTGGAAGGAACAGAGGTCGGTCTGGTTGTTGATGAGGTCAGCGAGGTCGCCGATATTCCCGAAGCCAATGTCGAGCCGGCGCCAAGAACCAGCCGCAACGCCGAAGACAGCTACATCCAGGGGATGGGCAAGATCAACAATTCGGTCAAGATCCTGCTCGATGTTCACAAACTTCTTTTCAGTGGAGAGATGCAGGAACTTGCTGCGACTCTCGAAGACTGATTGACTGGAACCGATGACATACAACGATCAGCCCACCACTGGCTCACTGATGGATATCACCGCAACGGAGTTCGCACAGTTGCGCGACCTGATCCATCAGCGTTTCGGCATCAATCTGACCGAGCAGAAACGTTCTCTGCTGGTCGGCCGTTTGCAGAAACTGATGCGCAACAGGAACCTGGCGACCTTTACCGACTACTATGAGTACCTGAAGACCGATAAAACGGAAGGAGCGCTGGGAGAGTTGGTCGACCTGATATCGACCAACCATACCTACTTCAACAGGGAGAAGGAGCACTTCGAATACTTTTCCCAGGTTGCCCTGCCAGCGGTCATCACCAGTCTCAAACAGCAGAATCGCAAGGACCTGCGCATCTGGTGTGCCGGCTGTTCGACCGGCGAGGAGCCGTACACGCTGCTGATGCTGATGATGGAATATCTTGGCTCGGAATACAGTTCCTGGGATGCGGGAATCCTGGCTACAGACATCTCGGACCGGGCCCTGACCATCGCCCGGCGAGGAGCCTACAGCACCGACCGCGTTCAACAATTACCGGACCCGCTGTGGAAGAAATATTTCGTCAAATCAGGTTCTGACGAAATGATGGTCAATGACAAACTGAAAAGGGAGGCAACCTTCCGGCGTTTCAACCTGATGAATACGACCTTTCCGTTCAAGAAACCTTTTCAGATGATTTTCTGTCGCAATGTGATGATTTATTTTGATCAGCCAACCCGTGATGCCCTGGTCAGCAGGTATCACAAATTTACGGAGCCGGGTGGCTACCTGTTCATAGGTCACTCAGAGACACTTGGACGCAACCAGACCCTCTACAAGTATCTCAAGCCGGCTCTCTACCAAAAAGGGGGGAGCTTATGAGCAAAAGAATCCGCGTCCTCATCGTCGACGATTCAGCTCTGGTGAGAAATATTCTCAAGCAGGGACTCTCTGCAGATCCCGCCCTGGACGTCGTCGGCACTGCCGCCGATCCCTACAGTGCCAGGGACAAGATTGTTGAATTGCAGCCGGATGTTCTGACCCTTGATGTGGAAATGCCACGCATGGATGGCGTTGCCTTTTTACGGCGCCTGATGCCGCAGTACCCGATCCCCGTGGTCATGGTCAGTTCACTGACCCAGCGGGGCAAACAGATCACCATGGAAGCCCTTGAAGCCGGTGCCGTGGATTTCGTGGCCAAACCGACATCCAATGTGACGGCCGGCCTCAATGCCATGCTGACCGAACTGAGGACCAAGGTCAAAATTGCCTCAACGGCCAATGTTTCCCACTGGAAAGGCAAGGTCGCCTCTCCAACAACGGCCCGAACGACTGCAGCTCCCAGCGCCCTGGCTGAGTCAACCGACAAGGTTATCGCTATTGGCGCATCAACGGGGGGAACCGAAGCGATCCGCCAGGTTATCGAAAAATTTCCGGCATCGACTGCAGGAACGGTCATTGTTCAGCACATGCCTAGCGGCTTCACCAAGATGTTCGCCGAGCGCCTCAACCAGCTCTGCCCGATGCAGGTCAAGGAAGCTGAGGATGGCGACCGGATCCGTACCGGCCTGGTCCTGATCGCTCCGGGAGGCCGGCAACTGGAAGTCGTCCGCTCCGGCGGATTTTATGTCGTTCGCCTTGGCGGAACAGACAAGGTCAGCGGCCACTGCCCCTCGGTTGACGTCATGATGCATTCTGTTGCCAAATATGTCGGCAGCAATGCGGTCGGTGCCATGCTTACCGGCATGGGCGCTGACGGCTCAGATGGCATGCTGGCCATGAAGGAAGCTGGCGCCAAGTGCATCGCCCAGGACGAAGCCTCATCCGTCGTCTTCGGCATGCCGAAGGTTGCTTATGAAAAGGGGGGAGCAAGCAAGCTGGTGACATTGTCCAATATCGCCGCTTCGCTTCTGAATCTGCTTACGGAGAAGAAATAGATGGGTCAAATTATTTTAGGGGTCGGTGATTACGGTGCATCAAACACCCCCGGCGACGACGTAAAAACGTTCGCCCTGGGATCATGTGTCTCCGTCATCCTGCTCGATCCAAAAACCAGAACGGTTGGCATGGCTCACGTCGCCCTGCCCGATTCCTCTATAAACAAAGCCAAAGCAGCAGACAAACCAGGTTATTTTGCCGATACGGCGATTCCGGCATTGCTGGAAAAGATGGCGACCTTCGGCTGTGACAAACGCGGCAAAGGGATGATCGTCAAGCTGTGCGGCGGCGCTAATGTCATGGATGCCAACGACACGTTCCAGATCGGCAAGCGGAACGCCCTGGCTATCAAAAAGATCCTCTGGTCTTACGGAATGGGTGCTGTTTCTGAAGATCTTGGTGGTAACTACAGTCGCACCGTTTCGATTTCAGTTTCTGCCGGACAGATCACCTTGAGCTCGCCCGGCAAGCCAAACTGGCTGCTATAGGAGGAACCACATGACACAACTGATAACTCAAGAAGAGCTACAGAAGATTGTTAAAGCGGTTCCCATGTTGTCCCCCAGCGCCAGCCGGTTGCTGCAAATTGCAGCACAGGCCGACCACGACCTGGGCGACATCATCAACCTGGTCAAGTTTGATGCGAATCTGACCGCACGGGTTCTCAAGGTCGTAAACTCGGCTGCCTTCAGCCTGGTCAGCAAGGTTTCCTCTATTGATCGCGCCGTCTCCTACCTTGGCGAACGGATCGTTGTCGGTATCGCCCTGGGCGATTGCGCCGGGAAGCTGTTCACCAAGGAATTAAGCGGTTATGAATCGACCGGCGGCTCTCTCTGGAAACACGACTTAAGAACCGCGATTGCAGCCAGAGAACTCGTTGTCGAATGCAGCGCCGAAGGAATCAGTCCGGAGCTGGCTTTCACCGCTGGCCTGCTGCATGACATCGGCAAATCGCTGATTTCTGATTACCTGCAGGGTTCAGTCCCGGAAGCGATCGACCTGTTGAATGGTACTGATAGTCCAGACTACCTGGAAGCTGAAGAAAAACTGATCGGTTTCAACCATACTCAGGCGGGCTATGAACTGGCCAAAGCCTGGGATCTCCCGGATGAGCTGGCCGAAGCAATTCTCTATCACCATGAGCCGGAAAAGGCTTCGGAAGAGTACCGTCCATTGGTTTATGCCGTCCATCTTGGCGACAGCATTGCCATGCTCGGCGGCTTCGGCACCGGCGCTGACAGCATGCGCTACAAGCTCGCCCCGGGCTACAGGAATTACATCAAAGTCAGTCCCAACGCTTTGTCAAAAATTATGCTAGCTGTTGATATGGAATTTGAAAAACTTGAAGGATCGATGAGCGGTCCGGGAGAGCAAAGCCAATGAAACGAATTATCATCGCAGACGATTCAGCAACCGCCAGAATGTTCATCAAGCGCTGCCTGAGCATCGTTGGCCTCAGTGACGCAGAGATGATCGAGGTGGAAAACGGTAAGGAAGCCCTTACTGCGGCCAAGGCCCAGGATATCGATCTGATTCTGACTGACCTGAACATGCCGGTCATGGATGGAGAAACCCTGGTCAAATGGGTCAAGGCCAACCCCAGGCTGTGCGAGGTCCCTATCATCGTCATCACCAGTGCAGGGAACCCGGCCAAGGAGCATCAACTTCTTGAACTTGGCGTTTATCGGGTCTTGAACAAGCCGGTCTCACCACCGGTGATGATGGATGCCCTTTCGGAATTTATCGATTCTTAATCTATCTATCGGGAGAACATATACATGGGTGAACAATCGATGTATGACGCCATGATGACAGCTGTCAGCCAGACACTTGAAAACATGGCTTTCATGGAAGCAATGGAACATTTCGATCCGGACTATGAACTTCCGGTGGAGGAAACGGTCTGGACCAGTCTGCTCATCAATGACCCGGTTCAGGGAGAAATTCGCCTGGCCATGTCAGAAGCTATGCTGAAAAAACTTTCATGCAATATCTTCGGAATCGACGAAGAAGAACTGACCGAGTCGCAGATGAACGACATCCTGAACGAGATTGTCAACACGGTTGCCGGACTGTTCATGACCAATCTGCTGCCGGATGATCAACAATACAAATTAGGCTTGCCGGAAATCGGTGAAGACGAGCTACCTGCAGCCGAACCAGGAACGGTCATCTGGAAATTGATGACCGGGGATGAAGATCCAATTTTCATTTACGCCTCAGGACCGGCTCTGGTCGCGATGAACCAGTAAGTCCTGAGAATAGCTAATTCAATCATTTCAGCTTAAAGGAGAAAACAACATGGGAAGAACTGTTCTCATTGTCGATGATTCAAATACCATGCGCAAGATCGTGTCCCGCTCCCTGCGCCAGGCAGGTCTCGATTTCGACACCATTCTCGAAGCCGGCGACGGCCAGGAAGCGCTCGAAGTACTCGGCGGCAACAAGGTCGATATCATTCTCAGCGACATCAACATGCCGAATATGAACGGCCTGGAGTTTCTCAAGGCCAAATCTGAAGACGCTGCGATCAAGGATATTCCAGTGATCATGATCTCTACGGAAACCGGTGCCGATATCATCGACGAAGCCAAATCATACGGTGCCAAAGGTGCGATCAAAAAGCCCTTTACCCCTGAAATGATCAACGAAACTCTTGGCGCACTACTCTAATATCTAAACCGCCAGGCCCGGCTGTCGGCCTTGTCGGCAGCCGGCACAAGAAGGAGCTTTTTGTGGAGCACGCTCAGTATATTATTGATTCAACCCAGGAAATTTTCTCAAGCATGATCATGCTTGAAGTCACTCCGGGGCAACCCTACGAACGGGCCCATGAGCCATTGAAGAACAGCATTTCCGGCATTATAGGCCTGGCGGGATCGACCAAAGGCCTGCTCGCCATCCACCTGCCGAACAATGCAGCACTGGCTGTAACGACAGCTTTTCTCGGCATGGACGTTGAGGAGATCGATGATGATGTCCGTGATGCCATTGGCGAACTGGCCAACATGGTTGCCGGCAATCTGAAATCGGCACTCGATCCGAGTGGCAGCGATATCAAGCTGTCGATGCCATCTGCCGTCCACGGCGAAGAATACTCGATCGACTGCCTGGCCAATTCTCAAACGGTGACAGTTCCGTTCAGTTTCAACGGCGAAAACTTCCTGGTCGAGCTTCAGTTCCGTCAGGATTAATTAATTTACGACCAAACACCAGAGGCTAAAGAGAATCCTGTGGAATTTGCTAAAAAAATCGTAGAAACTACCGAAGAGATATTCAGCACCATGATTTTCATGGACGTCAGCCCTGAATCCGTCCTCGAAGAGGGAAAGCAGGTACTCGGCTGCCACGTTTCTGCCATGATCGGCCTGACCGGAACGATCAGCGCCATGCTCAGCATCCACTGCCCTGAAGCTACAGGGTTGGCCATTGCCGGCGGCATGCTGGGGATGGAGATGGAGGAGATCGACGCTGACGTGAAGGATGCTCTCGGCGAAATCGCCAACATGATGGCCGGGGGGCTGAAGGAACGCTTTTCAGCGGAAAATATCGATTTGGAACTGGCAATACCAACGACTGTCTCAGGGAAGTCCTACACGATTTCCGCCCCCAAGGACAGTCGCAGGGTTGTCATTCCATTCAACATTGAACAGGGGCAATTTTTTATCGAGATAAAATACAATCTCATGTAGCCCCGCCCATAACATAGAGGTCGATTTTGGATCAGCGGGCTATTATTGATGTCATCTGCAAAGCAGGTATTGCCAACTTGGGCGGAGAAGTCGGTGCGCTTCTCGGCCAGGACCTGACCTGCGGTGCCGCCCAGCTCGACATCGTCAGCAAAGCTCAGCTTTTTGCCGACCCCGCCAGAAAAAAAACCACCCTGACCCGCATGACTGTCAGCGGTGACCGCGAAGGTCACTGCTATCTGCTCATCCCTGTTGCCAGCGCGGCGATTCTTGGCGGCACCCTGATCATGCTGCCTGATGACATCATCGAAGAGCAGGCCGCCAGCGAAACAATCGACGGCGAGATGCAGGATGCCTTTGGAGAGATTGCCAACATCATCGCCGGGGTTTTCACCCAGGTTTTTGTCGATAAGTACAAAGACAACCTTCGCTTCATCAAAAAATCGGTCGAAGACCTGATTCCGACGAAAATCGCTATCGACAGCGACGAGCCTTTTCCGGCCGGCAATTACTACCTGACCAAATGCTCTCTGAAGCTTGCGGACCAGGATCTTGGCAACCTAGAATTTGTCGTTCCTGCCAGCATCTTTGGCCTGGAAGAGGAAGTCACCGAAGCACCCGAGGTCCAACCCTCTGCAGATGAGCCACCGGCTCAAGCTGCAGTACCAGCACAAGAAACGTCCCCTCCGGCCGAACAGCCTGCTGAGACGGCTGCCGCTGCTCCTGTCGAGCCCCCCAAAAGACGTGCGCCCTTTGCAGAGGCTAAAAAACTAACAGACGTCGTCTTTACCGCAGTCGTCAAGCAACTCGGCGAAGAGGTCGGAGCGCTGCTAGGCCAGACCCTTGAATGCTCCGACCTGAAACTGCTGGTCACTAGCAAAAAGGATTTCTTCTCCAACTACTGTCTGGAGAAATCTGTCCTGACCCACATGAAGGTGACCGGCGAACGCGAAGGACTCGGTTTTCTCTGCGTAGAGGTTCCGGATGCGGTGATCATGGGCGGCACCCTGATCATGCTGCCGGACGATGAAATTGAAGCCCAGAGCCAGAGCGGTCAGCTTGAGGGTGAGGTGGCCGATGCTTTCGGTGAAATCGCCAATATCGTGTCCGGCGGTCTCACCCAGGTTTTCCTCGATCGCTATCCGAAACAGATCCGCTATATCAAGACGGATGCCGAGACCATCGTTCCGACCAAACTTGACATGGCAGCGGAACACCCCTTTCCAGAAGGGGACTACTACCTTGCCAGCTTCGCTCTTAAAATAGAAGGGTTTGAACTACACAGGGCCAACCTGATTTTTCCGGCTGACATCTTTGACCTGGAGAGTCAACCCGCCCAACAGCAGCCGCAGGATTCGCCTGCTACATCAGCCTCCCAGGCGCCTCAGCCAGAAACCGGCATGGCATCAGGCATCCAACCGGCCCCTGGTGAATGGGGCGGCCCTCCTATAGACACGGGCAGCCAATCGACCGCAGGTGAATGGGGCACCGCGCAACCTGCTGAATCAGTGTCTGCACCTCAGGAAGGAAAAGACCAGCTGGTTCTGGTCATCTCTGATCAACAGGAAAATGCTCAGCCATTTTCCGAGATTTTGACTTCCGCAGGCTACAAGTGTCAGATCCTCAGCTATCAGGATGAGATCAGAACGCTCTTCAACCAGTTCAGTATCGTCGGAATTTTCCTGCTCATGGCTCAGGTGGGAGAGAAAGGCTTCGCCACCGCCATCAAACTTCAGTCGACCGGACAGAAACTTCCGCCACTGATCTTTGCAGGCCCGGACTGGACGCGATCTGCAGTTTTACGGGCGGTAAAATACGGCGCCAAAGATATTCTGGTGCTTCCGGCAACCAACAATGAAATACAGGACAAGGTCTCGCTACACCTGAAAAAAGCAAGTTAGTTAGTTTCCAACCTGTAAACTGCGCAGTGCCCTTTGAACTTTCCGGATAGGCACTAGCATCATCCGGCGGTTCCAGATGGCAAACAGCTGACAAGGCGCTTCTCAGGCCAGCCCGGCAAGAACCTCTGGCAGGCATTCTGAATAAATATAAACACAGTTTTTTCCGCTGCGTTTGACCTGATACATGGCGATATCAGCATTTCTCTTGACCTGCGACAGATCCTCCGAATCGTCGGGATAAAAACTGATCCCGATACTCGCGGAAAGCCCCCGGAACCGTTCGCCGACCTCCCCTATTGCAACCAGCAGCTTTTCAGCAAGAGCGACAACAGTATCCCGCTCTTCGAAATCACCGATGGCGAACATAAATTCATCACCACCAAGCCGCCCGACCACGCAGTTATCACAACAGAAACTTTTCAGTCGAGCTGCTACCTCGACCAACACCTGGTCCCCCACAGCATGACCGTAATTGTCATTGATCTGCTTGAAGCCATCCAGGTCGACCAGCAGAATCGCCAGTTGAGAATAACTGCGCAGCATCCGTTCGGTCAGCTGAGAAAAATAATGACGGTTATAAAGCTGAGTCAGGCCGTCATACCTGGCCAGCTGTTCGGTCTGCCCCAATGCCCGGTTCAGCTCATGCAAAGAGATGTGCAGACGCTTGACCAGGGCAAAGCTGTAGGCAGGGATAGCGACAAACGCAAGGACCCAGCCCAGTACGACGATCGGATTGGCGCGCCAGTAAACGGAAGAAATCGACAGGGTCAGAAAGGAACAGACACTCAGCAGACCTCCGGTCAGCGCATACTTATAGCCAAAACGCATGCCATAGCCAAGGATGTACCAGATAAAGGTCGATGCAACCAAAGCGGACAACTCGGCAGAAATATACATGCACCATGCTGTCGCCAGGATATCGACAACCATGACAAAAAGAATACGCTGCTTTGAAAAAAGCTGAGGGAACATCCTTATAAACAGGTAGTAAGCCAGGATCCAGACCAGAAACAGGCCCATGAAGCGGGCAGAAGAACGAAGCTCGACATGATAGATCCGCTGATAAATGAACAGCGCGGCAAAGCAGAACAGAATAAAACCGATACGCAGATAACACTGAACCAGTTCGTTACTGTATTGATCGAAATATTTATGTTTTTTCGCAGTCCCCATGTGCCCCCACTGCCAATACATTGATTTCACATGGATACTAGCATAACAATAATTTTAATGATATTTCCATTATGAGCAAAGCCCAGTGGTCTTAGTGACAATAAAAGCCCAGGCATTCTCAGGTCATGAGCAGTTTCACACGGGAAGGTTTTTCTTTTTGATCTTCTCGATCAACGTTGTTCTTTTCAGATTCAACAGACTGGCAGCCTCCTTCTTATTGCCATCGGTTCTTTTCAGCGCTTCCAGGATCAGGCGATCTTCAAATTCGCTGATCAGCTGATTAAAATCGAGCCCACTTTCCTGCCAGACGATCTCCGGCGCTTCAATCTGCGCCACGCCCTGAGCGGCTTTCCTCTGGGAGCCCTCATCCAAGAGCTCCTCAAGCGGCTGTTCCTCGATAAGTTGCGAGCAACAATACTTATCGGGTAGCTCTTTCAACGAGATTTTTTTACCTCGATGAAGAATGACCAGCCGTTGGACCAGGTTTTCCAGTTCACGGACATTCCCCGGCCAGTCATAGGCTTCAAGGCTGCGCATGGCCAGCGGATCGATGGATGTCCTGCGGTCCGTCTTGCGCCTGCTGAAACGCTCGATAAACAGATCGATCAACAGAGAGATATCGTCACGGCGTTCACGCAACGGCGGGGCGAGCAGAGGAATAACCGCTAGGCGGTAGTACAGATCTTCCCGGAAACGACCTTCAGCCACCAGTCCTTCCAGATTCTGATGGGTTGCCGCGATAACCCGGACATTGACCTTGGTCGGCTTGACGCCACCAACCTGCTCAACTTCACGCTCCTGCAGAACACGCAACAGTTTCGCCTGCAGAATCGGCTTCATGTCGCCGATCTCATCAAGAAAGAGCGTACCACCATCGGCAAACTGGATGCGTCCGATCTTGCTCTGCTGAGCGCCGGTAAATGCCCCCTTGACGTGGCCGAAGAGTTCACTTTCGAGCAATTCGTCCGGAATGGCAGCACAATTGACCGGAACAAAATGCCCCGAACGCCGCGGACTGTTCTGATGAATCGCCCTGGCGATCAGCTCTTTTCCGGTCCCGCTTTCCCCCTGGATCAGAACCGTACTGTCACCTTCCTCGGCAACACAGGAAATCAGATCGAACAACTCCCGCATCTGTTCCGACTTCCCGATCATTCCGCCCAAGCCACTCTCTGTGGTCATACTTTAACCCGTTCTTTCCAATGTCGACATTTTGACGATGACACATTTTATGAAGCGAGAATAATATGAACCCTGTAATGTGTCAATATTTAGACATGTCCTATTTAAAATTAACAAAAAACAAACAATCCGCAACAGGCCAGAGACCGCAAAAAGTAGACGGAACGAAAATTATCGAACAAACTCCCCCCCAGTCAGAACTGAAATCGGCCGGTCATGAATCCAGCAATAAAAAGCATTCTACTCGAGGAACTGAAATCCATTAAGCAATCTCCATGGGATCTGTCCGGTCCGAAAATCCGCTCCCGGGAATGCAACTTATACCAGGCAAGAAACCTCGCATCGGGACAAAAGATTGCTCTCAAACTCTACAAGCAGGCACCGCCCGTCAATGCTGCCAAACAGCAGTTTGAAGCCCTGCAATTCTGCAGAGAGGCCATGGCGAAATAATCCTGGGGCACTGGATATTTTTTCAACAGGGAGTACGTCTACCTGGCAATGGACTGGATCGAAGGACCGAATCTCTTCAAGCAACTCTGAACCCACTGCTTTCAAACAGACGACACCTCCACCTCATCAAGATGGCCGGCGAGTTGCTGCGTAATTTTCATGATTTGTCCCACCGTGAAAACAGTCCCACGCATCTAGGCCAGTACCTGCACTCACTCGCTAAACATCTGGCCCGACGGATCTGAACGGCGCATCGCTACCCGAGCTTTTCCCTAAGTAACCGAAAAAACTCTAAGAACTTAAAGAAAACAAGCTGGTTGTGGCAAGGAACAGGGTCAGACTGCATGGTGATTTCACCCCAAGCAATCTGAAATTCGGAAAAGAGGGGATCTATGCCCTAGACATCTGGGCCAACAGAGAAGCAGCTGTCGAAAACGACTCTGCAGAATGCTCACCTACTTAAGTGCCACCTACCGCTGCTCGGGTCACGCAGCATATCCCCGGCATCAGGTAAGTTTCCGCCAGCGCTGATGACGTTTATTGAAGGGTATGGCAGGGATCGGATCGATCCAGGATCACAGGAGTTCAGAGTGATGCTGCTCGGAGAATTTCTGCGGCGCTAGCTTGTCATCACCAGTCGCCGCGAAAATCTCATTACCTACCTGAAGAACCGATATCAGCTCAGACAGATCAAGAGGGAAGTATCGACCCTGCTCCAGCCTATTGAATAAAACCTGCTACAGGTAAAGTCGATCCGGCCCAAGCGCCTGAAGAATTGCCTGCCCCAGTTTATCTTCGTCAATATCCCCCTGCTGAGAGAACAGTGGCTGAATCTTTCCCTTGAAGCCTGGGGCGACCTGATAAAGCGCCGGGGTAATGACCTCGCCCATAGACGAGACCATACAACCTTCCGGGGCGATATTGAGGATCAGCTCGTACCCCTTCTCCAGTTTCAGCAGAGCTTCACCCAGGTAAGGAACCAGCTCACCGCCAGGCCGTTTGGTCTGAATGACCCGTTCCGCTGTTTTCAGGATCTCGGGCATCGGCTCAGGCAGAGTCAACCCGGCGGCCTTGTAGAAAGGTCCGGCCATGACCTTGCGCAGCAGCAGCTGGATGCCTTTGGCACGAATATAGGCCTTGCGTTTGAGCTTGATCCGATCCTTGCGCTGACGGGTAAATTCGAGGCTGCCACCACGGGCCAGCTCAGCCTTGGCTTCAGCGATCGCCTCCTTGGCCTTGACCATGGTCCAGGCCAGCTTGTATTCCAGGTATCCCCAGAGCGGCGTATGGGTCAGATGAAAACGCCCCGGACCGAGAATATTAAGCAGCACCCGGTGAGTCTCCTCGTACTGAGCAACGCGCATATAGGCTTCACCGTCAATGTGAATACGGATCAGCTTGCCCAACGGCTTGCTGCACCACTGGCTACTGAAATGACGCAGCTCGGTCATTGCCGGATGACGGAACAGATCGCGCCACAGTGAACCCAGTGATTGCGGGAAGCTCAACAGTTTTTGCAGCCCCTGACTCCCGGCAGCCGGCGGTACCGGCAGAGTTTCAACCAGATGGGACAGCCGATCACAGAGGACCTTGTGAGCAGTCAGGAAGGCCTGCAGCTCTTTGTTATCCTGGCAACGCGCCGACCCTTCAGCCAAAACCTGATGCATAACCCCCTGCAGGATCAGGGCCTGCACTCCACGCAGGAAAATCCAGCGTGGAAAACCATTGGTGTAACCATCATCTTCATAGGAAACCAGGAACTGGATCAGGTTATCGCCCAGATCCTCGACCTTGTCACCGATGCCGTTAAACTGGTGGAGGAACAGCTTGTGAACCTCGACATACTGCCCCTGGCGGCAAGGCCCAAGTCCCTTATTGTTAAAAATCAGCAAGCGCTTCTTGTTCTTGAAATCTGGGTGTTTCTGCTTCAAACGGTTAAAGGATTGAATCGCCGCCAGGACATCACCGTAAACGGCTGCCAGCGGAGCACAGACACCGTCGCCGACCACCGAACGCCCCTGCTCGATCAGGTTCTGCAGGTCGTAATACTCGTCATAGTTGTCCAGACAGGTAAAACCAGCACTCTTGAGTACCGCAACCAACGGCCGGTTATCAGCCAGGGTCGGGAAGCAGATGACATCACGCTCAGCATCCAGCTCGTCACGATTCTCCAGCGGATCAAGCAGCCTGACCTCAAAGGACGGCTGATTGCCCAGGCGCACCTGCTGACGCCCTTCGGCAGCCAGCTGATGAACGTAGGTGTTCATCCGGTTTTCAAGGTGAGCCAGCTCCTTGATGGCGGCGTCCGACTGAATGCGCAGGAAGGGGCGCTCCTTGATCACTTCATTGATCAGCGGATTGGTCACACTGTCCGGACCGCAGAGGAAGGTCGAGACATGAACCAGCGGCAGCAGGTTCTTCTGCTGTTCAACCTCGGCAAAAATCTCCTTGAGTCCGGGATGACCAATGATCTCATGCAGCTTGCGTTTGGCCACCGCCTCAGCAACGCTGGCGACCATATGCGCGTTACGCCAGTAGAAGTGAGCGAGGTCCGGGTTATAAGCCGCGTTGAGGACATAGCTGGGAATCCCGACCAGCCCCTTGTCGCGCAACAGGCGACCTACGTGGCTGTCATAGACTCCCGGGTTGAGGACATATTCACGCCCCATGACCAGCGCGATCTGCTGCCCGTTATTCAGTGCCTCACGGGCGATCCCAGCAGCGAAATCCGAGGTCTTCTGCTTGTACTCCTGCTGTTTGCCAAGCGCAGCACGAACCAACTCCGCAAAACGTTCAAAAGGCATGTCGACATGATAATACTCATAAACCGGCAGCAGACGATTGTACAGCTTATGGGCCAGAGACTTCTCGTCGTAATTCTTCAGATCGACGTTAAACAGATGGAAACGGCTATGCGGAAATTCAGAAAGCGCAACACCCCGGGCTGTCGCAAAGCCCCCCTGGTTAATGGTACAGGTCCGCCCCAGCGAACTACCGACCAGCGGCAGGTATTCGATCTGCGGCGTCAGGATCATGCCGTGCGGCGCTTCGGCGAGCCGCAGAATCTGGCCAACCACCCCGATATGCGGGGCACAGCTGTCAATTCGGAAGTACGGCTGACCACGCAGGACATCAGCCTCACTGGGCAGATCGACATGAACCGGAATAGCACAGCCCTCAAACAGGGCGGCGAAAAAGCGTGCCCACTCGGAAACTGCAAAGGAGCGTGGGATAACCAGGCGGTTTTCCGCCGACGAGGTCGGCAGCTGATCAACCTGGAACTGCCAGATCGCCCGGCAGCTGTCAACAGTCGCCTTGCGCTTTTCCTTGTCGACATTAGGCAGTTCGTTGACCGCCGAACAGCCACCCAGGCTGATCGCAAACGGTTTTCCGTCTGAGTCCTCGGCCGACAGCCGGGAACGGAAACAATGAGCTTCCGGATCACCACAGACAGCTCCACGGCAGTGAATGATCTTGCGGTTGAACTGTTGATCGATGAAGTGGCTTAAGCGGACAGCAACAGAGCCCTCAACCTCGGCACGGTCGATACAGGTCTGAATCAGACCATGGCAGGCACGGTGCCCCGGAATCGCCGGGACCAGACAATAGGCCGGTTCGTCAAGAAAGGTCTGAAGGCGTTGACTGATCGCCAGGGGCATCGGATCGCTCTGCATGGTCTGACCATGGAGCAGAACAACCGTATTGGACGGTAGATAGATCTGCGGCCACAGGCTGCGCGCCATATTCTCGACAATCGCCCAGACGGCCGAGGCGATGATCGATCCCTGCCCACGTCCTTCGGCCTGCAGACGGCGGGCGTGTTCAAGCAGAAAGACCGCACAGGTCGCGTTGATCGCTTCTGCCTGCGGCGCTTCCATGGCCAGTTTCACCGCATCGCCGACACCATCGAGGCGAAACAGGTCGACCAACGTATCGAGCAGACTGCCGGTCCCCGCCGAGCACTTGGTGTTCATCGCGTTGTCGTAAAGATCGCCGCGCGACAGATCGATAGTCGAAATCTTGGTATCCTCACCACCGACATCAACCAGCACGCAGAAGTCACGGTTGAGGTTTTCCACCCCCTGTGCGGCCAACTCATCAAGGTAAGCACGCACCTCAGGCACCGAACCACGCGCATGAGCGTAGTTTTCGACCAGGACCAGAATCCGGTCGGCCAGTTGCGGATAGGTGGCGGTCAGCGCCTGCTGAATCTGATAGCGGGCACTGCCGGTGATGCCGACCTGACAGACATTGAGATCCTCAATTCCTCGGTTTTTTAGGTCTTCGAAAACCTTCTTGATGGTTTCGACGGTATCACCGGAATTCGAGTAGCTGGCGCGATAGAGCAGCTCTCCGGTGGCCGAACCGATAACGATTTTGGCCATGGTCGAGCCGACATCGATACCGACTACCACTCCTGCGGCAAACAGTTCCGGCAACGCATCTGCGGCAGGCAAAGTGAGTTCTGTCTGGCGCTTGTAGAGTCGGGATGCTTCAAGTCCATCACGCAGCTTTGGAAACGAAGGAAACAGCTTGGCGTGTTCAGTCTCTTCAGCCATCGCCCTGGCGACAATTTCGTCGGGAATGACCGTCGACTGATTGATCAGCTTTGAGAATCCCGGAAATTTGATAGTGCGCTGCTGATCATGAATGATCAGCTTGCAACCGATTTCGGCAAAATAATCGCTGGCACAATCTCGGGCAAACTGCCACTGAAAGATCCCGCCGGTCAGAATCACCAGATCGAAGGGACTGTCCATATGCTTACAGGCTTTTAGAACCTCAGACTTGAGGGTGGTTGCCAGCGCAAAATCGAGGGGAATCCCCTGATTCTTGTCCGAAATTGTCGCAGAAGAAGCAAAAACACCACAGCGGTCGGCGCGTACCGGGATATCCTGCCTCGCGGGCGTCCCTTCTTCGCCGAGAAACTGACCAAGTACGCCATCGACAGCCGATCGCTCAATCGCCAGTTTGCGCAACACCCGGTCAATATTGATACCGGCACCGGACCCACAACGCGGATTGGTTTTCAGCAGATCATCGATCAGCTCCCCCTGAGAATCAACACCGACGATAGCATAACCGGAAGCGGAAAGATCGAGCACAGCCACCGATTTCTGCTCAGCCAAGGATCGCTCGGCAGCCGCCGCCCAGAGCACCGCCAGAGGCATCAGCAGCTGACCACGCCCAAGATTCTCCTTGATGATCTTGCTGAATTTCCCGGTCACATAGACGGAAGAGTCGGCGGAAAGATCACCAAAGCTCTGCCCGGAAACCTCGCTGGCCGGGAACGACCAGACTTTTTCAGGCGTAGCTTGCTGATCGGATATCAGACAACAGAGGATCTGTTCAACCCCGGCGTCGATATAGAGTCTTTTACTCTGCATTACGGCTTCATTCATTTCAGACATGTGTTATCCCGGAACTATCGTCATCGATTGATAAAAATGAATTTGCAGATGGATTGAGATGAAAAAACGGTGGGAGTTTTCATGCGGCAAAAAACATCACAACATCCATCATTTTCGTTTGTACTTTAATAAGCCAGAGGAGCATGTTTTGTAAAGAGGAAGTGGGTGATTCGCTATCCGTTCCAAAAGCTTCAACAACCTATGAAACCAGTTATAGCCGCAGATAAAATCTGATAAAACTGGACAAAAAACAAGGGTTGAGCACGCCAGCAACGGCAACTTCAAACTTTCCCATCAGATTCTATCAGATCTTATCTGCGGCAAAAAACTTAAGACTTCCGGCTTACTACTTTCCTCAGGGTTGATACCCCTGCGGGTTGCGGCTCTGCCAGTTCCAGCTGTCACGCATCATCTCATCCAGGCCACGCTCGGCTTTCCAGTTCAACTCTCGTTGAGCCAGGGCGGGATCGGCAAAACATTCCGCGATGTCGCCGGCACGACGTGGAGCAATCCGGTATGGGACGTCTTTACCTGAAGCTTTTTCAAAAGCTCTGATCATTTCCAGAACAGAATAACCGTTGCCGGTTCCCAGGTTGTAGGTGAAAACCCCGCGGTCCCTGGCAACTCTTTCCAGTGCGCACAGGTGGCCGAGTGCCAGGTCAACCACATGAATGTAATCGCGGACACCGGTTCCGTCCCCGGTCGGATAGTCATCGCCGAAGACCGACAGTTCCTTGAGACGGCCGACTGCAACCTGGCTGATATAGGGAAGCAGGTTGTTCGGGATCCCTTTCGGATCTTCACCGATCAAACCGGAATGATGGGCTCCGACAGGGTTGAAATAACGCAGCAGCACGATGCCCCAGCGTTCATCCGAAGCCGCAAGGTCACGCAGGATCTCCTCGATCATCAGTTTGGTGCGCCCATAAGGATTGGTTGCCGAGGTCGGAAAGTCCTCGCGGATCGGCACGCTGGCCGGATCCCCGTAAACCGTAGCCGAGGAACTGAAGACCAGCCTGAACACCCCGGCCCGACGCATTTCTTCGAGCAGGACGAGTGTACCGCCGATATTGTTATCGTAATATTCAAGGGGGATCTGCGACGATTCGCCAACGGCCTTCAAACCGGCAAAGTGCACGACAGATTCGATGGAATGACGGGCGAATACATCTCTCAGGCCTTCTCCGTCACGGATATCAACCTGATAAAACGGAATCTCTTTCCCACAGATGGTGCGAACCCGCTCAAGGGCACTCTTGCAGGAGTTCGCCAGATTGTCGACAATCACAACATCCTGTCCCGTCTGCAACAGCTCGACGACGGTATGGCTGCCAATGTAGCCGGCCCCTCCGGTGATCAATATGGACATATCCCCTCCATGACCCTGATGAGAAACAACAAGCTAAGATTGATTATGAAAAAATCTCCATACGAATTGCATTCAGAGATGACTAACAACAAAATACGGATTCAGCAGTTCTTCCTTATTGTATTTCAGGGCAGTTTTTTCCAGAGTCTCAACCCGCCCACCGGCAGCAAGGACAATGGCATGTCCCGCAGCGGTATCCCATTCCATAGTCGGGCCAAGGCGAGGGTAGAGATCGGCCTGCCCTTCGGCGACAACACAGAACTTCAGCGAGCTGCCGACCGGCAAGGCCTCGGCAACCTCAATGTCCTTGAGATATTCTTCCAACTCTGGCGAGGGGTGGGAACGGCTCATGACGACAACCCGGGCACGTTCCGGATCTGCTTCACGAACTCTGATGCTGCTGGTACGGCCGGCACCGGACAACCTGGCGTTTTCCCAAAGCCATGCTCCATCTCCTACGACACCGCAATAGAGACGATCCTGGGCCGGAACATAGACTACTCCAATGACCGGCTTCTGTTCCTCAATCAAAGCGATATTGACGGTAAATTCACCATTGCGCTTGATAAATTCCTTTGTACCGTCGAGAGGATCAACCAACCAGAAGCGCTTCCAGTTTTTTCGCTCTTCATACGGAATGCTCTTCCCCTCCTCGGAGAGCAGCGGAATCTGCGGAAACGCCTGCTGCAGGCCAGCAGCAATCACCTCATGCGCCGCCTTATCGGCAGCAGTCAAAGGAGAACTGTCATCTTTGTATTCGACAGCATGATCGCCATCATAGATTTCCATAATGGCCGCCCCGGCAGCCAGGGCTATCTGCTTGACTATTTCAATATCGATATCTCGATTATTCACGAGCAATCCTTCTTGCTTTATGGTCTCTAACCGAACAGTTCCCGGACAATCTGTTCTGCCAGTTCTTCAGCGGCTGCACTGGAACCATCGACATGAATTTCCGGATTTTCAGGAGCCTCATAATCAGAATCGATTCCGGTGAAATTCTTCAGCTCGCCGCTACGGGCCTTTTTATAAAGACCTTTCGGATCACGTTGTTCACAGACGTCAATTGGAGTATCAACAAAAATTTCAACGAACTCCCCATCCTCAAGCAGTTCCCTGGCCATAGCCCGCTCGCTTTTGAATGGCGAGATAAATGCGGTCAGCACGATCATCCCCGCATCGACAAAAAGTTTTGAGACCTCGGCGATCCGACGGATATTTTCGACCCGGTCCACTGCGGTGAAACCAAGGTCACGATTCAAGCCATGGCGGACATTATCCCCGTCAAGCATATAGGTATGTCTGCCCATGGAATGAAGTCTCTTCTCCACCAGGTTGGCGATTGTTGACTTCCCGGCACCCGACAAACCGGTGAACCAGAGAACCCGGGGTTTCTGCCCCTTCATCTCTGCACGGCTTTGTTTATCGATATCGACCGACTGCCAGTGAACGTTCGTTGCCCGGCGCAGTGGGAAATCGATCATCCCTGCGCCAACTGTGGCGTTGGTAAAACGATCAATCAGAATGAAATTCCCGGTGTAGCGATTGTCCTTATAGGCATCAAAAGCTATCGCTTTGCTGATGCTGACATTACAGATCCCAACCTCATTCATCTCCAGCGTTTTGGCAGGTTCAGGCTGCAACGTATTGACGTTGATCTTTCGTTTCAGCTCACTGATCTGTGCCGGAGCTGTCGCGGAACCCGCCTTGAGAAGATAGCTGCGCCCCGGCAGCATCGCCTCTTCATGCAACCAGACGATCTTGGCTTCAAACTGGTCGGCGAAATCAGGACGGCTGACAGTATCAGCCAGCATATCACCCCGGCTGATATCGATCTCGTCTTCCAGGCAGATGGTAATTGCCTGCCCGGCGATCGCCTCGTCAAGGTCTCCGTCCATTGTCACAAGCCGGGCAACCCTGCTGGTCTGCCCGGACGAGGGAACGACAATGGCGTCGCCCGGCCTGATCTTCCCGGCAGCAATGGTTCCGCAGAACCCGCGGAAATCAAGATTCGGCCGATTAACCCACTGGACCCTCATACGGAATGGCTGTTCCTGGGAGCGATCAACAACCTGCACGGTTTCGAGATAGTTCAGCAGCGTCGACCCGCTGTACCAGGACATGTTTGAGACGGGCTCGGAGCCAGCTTCCTGAGGGACAAGATTGGTAATGACATTATCACCATTCAGGGCCGAAAGAGGGATATAGGTAATCTCCTCAAATTCAAGATCCCGGGCCAGCTCCCTGTAATCCTGACAGATATCTTCAAAACGCTGCTGATCGTAGTCAACCAGGTCCATCTTGTTGACAGCGACAACAACATTCTTGATACCGACCAAAGAGACGAGATAGCTGTGACGCCGGGTCTGGGTCAGCACCCCCTTACGGGCGTCAATCAGAATAACGGCAACACCCGCCGTTGACGCGCCGGTGACCATGTTTCGGGTATACTGCTCATGGCCTGGGGTATCCGCAACAATGAATTTGCGCTTATCGGTCGAGAAGAAACGATAGGCGACATCAATGGTGATCCCCTGCTCACGCTCCGCCTGAAGCCCGTCGAGCAGAAGAGCGTAGTCGATGTTTTCCCCCTGTGTTCCGACCCGCTTGCTGTCAGCTTCCAAAGCAGCCAGCTGATCCTCGAAAATCATCTTCGAATCCCACAAAAGACGGCCGATCAGGGTACTTTTGCCATCATCGACACTGCCGCAGGTAATGAAACGGAGCATCGATTTTTCTTCCTGAGCTTTCAGATATGCGTGAATATCCTCAGCGATCATGTCTGACTGATGAGCCATCAAAAGTATCCTTCCTGCTTTTTCTTTTCCATGGAACCGGCCTGATCATGGTCGATCAGGCGTCCCTGACGTTCACTGGTTCTGGTCAGCAGCATCTCCTGAATGATATCCGGCAGAGTGGCTGCCGTCGATTCAACAGCTCCGGTCAGTGGATAACAGCCGAGAGTCCGGAAACGAACCGACTTCATCTCGACCTTTTCCCCGGGCAGGAGTTCCATCCGGTCATCATCAACCATGATCAACATGCCATCACGCTCGACAACCGGACGTTCCTTCGAATAATAGAGCGGAACGATAGGAATGTTCTCCAGATAGATGTACTGCCAGATATCCAGCTCGGTCCAGTTGGAGAGCGGAAAAGCCCGAATGCTTTCCCCCTTGTTGACACGGGCGTTGTACAGGTTCCACAACTCCGGACGCTGATTTTTCGGATCCCAGCGATGATTACTGGTTCGGAAGGAAAAGATCCGTTCTTTGGCGCGTGATTTCTCCTCATCACGGCGAGCGCCACCGAATGCAGCATCAAACTTGTATTTGTCGAGAGCCTGCTTAAGGCCTTCCGTTTTCATTACATCGGTATAAAGAGCACTGCCATGGGTAAATGGATTGACCCCCTGCTGAGCCCCTTCCTGGTTGGTATAGACCAACAGATCAAAACCATGCTCATGAGCCATGCGATCACGGAATTCGATCATCTCACGAAATTTCCAGGTCGTATCGACATGCATCAGAGGGAACGGCAGCTTGGCGGGATAAAAGGCCTTCAGGGCCAGGTGCAGCATGACCGATGAGTCCTTGCCGATCGAATAGAGCATGACCGGATTCTCAAATTCGGCAACCACCTCGCGAATGATGTGAATACTTTCAGCTTCAAGCTGTTTTAAATGTGTCAATCTCATTGAGTTACCTGTTTATTGATTAAATTCTTCACTGAGCAGGTCCGAGAGTCCTACCTGACCCGGCGCTTGAAAAGTCTTATTTTACACCACTGATAATGTTCTTTTTCAGATATTGAACGATTATTTTTGCAGAAGCGTCAACATCCTGGCTATCTACGGGAATCACGATGTCGGGGTTCTGAGGAACTTCATACTCAACATCGATACCGGGAAAAAACCGATACTCGCCACTGCGAGCCTTGGCATAATGTCCCGCTTCGTCTCGTTTCTCACATGCCGCAACAGTGGTGTCCATATAAACTTCGATAAAATTATTCGCCAAGCCCCGGACAAACCGACGGCTCTCGGCATAAGGAGAGACAAACGAAGCGACGACAATCACCCCGTTCTTCTCCAGCATACTGCAAAGATGTCCGGATCGCCGCACATGACGGTCGACCTCCTCCGGGGAAAACCCGGTTTCGGGAAACAATGGACGAACATCATGACTGTCAAGTCGCTCTACCTTCAGCTTGCTTTTCTTCAGCTGTTCGTAGACAGCGTCAGCCAGCGCCTTCTTACCAGAGGCAGGCAGACCAGTGAACCAGAGAACAAAAGAGGGAACCTCTTTTTTACCGAAACCGATCTTCTGCCAGGCCCGCTCATGAAAAAAATAGAGCGCCATCTTGGCAAACACTTCAAGCAGACCAACCGTGATCGCCAGGGTGAAGGCACCGGTAAAAATAAAAACGATGACAGCTGTAGTACATGTCGCACAGGTTCGCCAGGAGATCGCCTTCAAAATCGAGCGGCTTTTTGTTTCGTATTGCATTAAATCTTCCCGCAAAATTCAGTTATCTTATTGTCAGCCAAAGGCGAACAATCTACCACAAACAGATTCAAACACTCGACAAAATTCCCTGTCCGTGAATCTTAAAGCAAACACAGATAAACTCAGATGAAAAGCAAATACCATTAAGCCTATCTGCATTTATCAGTTTTTATCTGCGTTCAACGGATGAATATTATTTAATCAACCAGAAAGATTACAGACTTTCGTAGTGTGAGATCCGTAAGGATCGTATCGCTTCACACTTTACCAGTCATGCATCATCACTTCACTGCGGTTAGCTTGACAGACTCGCTCGAAGTTGCCATCGGTCTGGGCAAGCCACCACGACCATCATCCTGAGGTCGATATTCAGGAACCAGAGCCCTTAACTTAGACATCGTTGCAGAAATATCCAGAGCCCTGGCATCCGCAACGAGAGAATCAATCTGCGTCTTCAATTGATGATATGGAATATCCACGGCCTGGGCGACACAGATCTGTTTATGCGGCGTCGGCAATACGCCTTCATCAGCCAAAAGAAGTTCTTCATATAGTTTTTCTCCGGGTCTCAAACCCGTATAAACGATATCAATATCTTCATAAGGCATAAAGCCCGACAACCTTATCAACTCCTCTGCAAGAAACTTGATCTTGACTGGTTCCCCCATATCAAAAAGAAAAACCTCCCCGCCGTTCCCCATACTGCCAGCCTGCAAAACCAATTGAACTGCTTCCGGGATCGTCATAAAATAACGGATCACTTCGGGATGGGTTACCGTCAATGGACCGCCCTTTTTCAATTGTTCCTTAAAGGTCGGAATGACGCTGCCGTTACTGCCCAAAACATTTCCAAAGCGCGTCGTCACAAAGCGCGTCTGGCTATGCTTGTCCAGAGACTGAACATAGAGTTCAGCAACCCTCTTGGTCGCACCCATAACATTGGTCGGCCTAACAGCCTTGTCCGTCGACACCATGACAAATTTTTCAACTTTGAAAAAATCGGCTGCATCTGCCAGGTTACAGGTTCCCTGAATATTATTGTTGACCGCTTCGGCAGGGTTTTTCTCCATCATCGGCACATGCTTGTATGCTGCCGCATGAAAGACAACCTGAGGCATCTGCTCATCGAAAATTGCGTTAACCCTGGTACTCATCCTGATATCTCCGATGATAGGTGCAATCAGCACCTCGGGGAAAAGCCTCGAAAGCTCCTGCTCAATACTAAAAAGAGGAGTCTCCGCATTTTCAAACAGAATGATCTTGCCCGGAGAGAAACGCGCAATCTGACGACACAACTCGCTGCCAATGCTGCCGCCAGCGCCCGTGACCAGGACCCGCTTATTACGCAAATAATCATTAATCTGGACTTCATCAAGCTGGATCGGCTCCCGGCCCAACAAGTCGTTCAAATTAATCTCCCTGATCTGCTGAACCGAAACGGCTCCACCGATCAGATCGCCGACCCCTGGCAACGTCTTGAACTTAACATGACATTCACGACATTTTTCAACAATGCGGCGAAGCTGCTTGCCCGTGGCCGAAGGAATCGCAACAATGATTTCCGCGATCTCATATTTTACCGACAAAGAGCCTATTTGTTCCAAAGTCCCCAGAACCTTAAAACCTTGGATCAAGGACTTAGTTTTCCTGGTATCATCATCGACAAAACCAACTATAGCCAGGTTCAACTTTGGATTCTGGCGGATTTCACGGGCAATCATCTGTCCTGCATCGCCGGCACCGACTATTAACACCCGGGTTGCATCCCTCTGGCCCCGGCGAAGAGGAAAATACTGTTCGCGGATCGCCCGGACAGAGAAACGTACTCCACAAATCAACAGAAAGCACAGAATCCCGTCCAGAATCAGGACACTCCGCGGGATCATGTCCAAATGAAACACCACAGCAGAAAAGGCTGAAAAAACAGCAGATGCGATAAGGTTTGCTTCGGCGATAGAAATCAAATCGGGAAATGACACATAACGCCACCACCCCCTAAAACAACCGCATTGCCAGAAAATTATCGATTTAATGACCAAAACAAAGGGCAAAAGGAAAAATATCCTCTGCCAATAAATCTGCGGGACTAAAAAATCAAATCGAATCGCATAGGCTAGCAACAACGAACTAACAACAATTGCGATGGTTATTATGAAAATAATATAAACACGAAAACGAAACAAAAAAGCTTTCACAGCAACCCCTAAACCAAATAAAAAATCTAAATTACTGAAAAAACAGAATAAATCTAATTTTTAAACATCATAAAGAATATCAAAAAATCTGCACGAAGCATCTACATTAAGCTATTTTTTACTGATCGTAATCTGATCACACTCCATGATTTTTGGAACAACTGACAAAGGAGGCCATTCACCCTGAGGGCACCTCTAAAAAATGAACCAGTACAAAGTTAGTGATTTCGGTCTATTCATTCTCAGACAGAGGATAGACATGAAATCGATACTGTTCACCGAAGAGTAGAGTATCGGAATCTTGAAGCAGGCCCAGAGGTGTCCGGTACTCGAGGTCTATCACTCCTTAACTGGTCAGCGAGTCACGCGGGTTCTGGAGCGAATCGTGTTAACCTGCGGTTTGCCCGAAGTCACTACCGTCGACAACGGGCCAAAATTCATCAGAAAGGCGATAGATGCCTGAGCTTATGAAAACAGGGTTAAACTGCACTTTATTTAACCCGGCAAACCGACCCAGAACGCCTACATCGAAAATTTCAACGGCAAGGTCCAGAATGAATGCCTCACCGAGCATGTTTTGTGGGGCGGGGTGATACTCAGTTAAAAATTGAAAACTGGCGACTTAATTACAACGCCAATCGACCTCATCGGTCGCTGAACAACATGTCACCAAACGAGTTTGCAGCAAGTTTTCAGACTAAAATCACTCCCCCCGTTGGTTCTGGCAGTGGGGTAAGTGCAACACCCAAATGAAATACAGACATATTATAAAATCAAAGGATCAACCCATTTAATAAATAATTCTGAGCCAGAAATCACCGCCCTAAAATTTCTTTAATACTGGAGGCAATATCACCAGACTTGGGATAATATTCATTCTCAAGACTTCTACTGGCAGGAGCAGGCATATCTGGCAACGCGATTCTCACAATATTTGATTTTAGAGAAGAAGCACAATTCTCTGAAATTAAAGCTGAAATCTCAGCTGAAACACCAAATGATTTCCAGCCACAGTCTGCAATTAAGACACGGCCTGTTTTCTTCACGGAAGTTAAAATAAGATCTTTATCAAGGGGTTTTATTGTTCTTGGATCAATAACTTCCACTGAAATACCATCTTCTTCAAGAGTTAGTGCTGCACTAAGAGCCTCGTGAACCATATAAGACATCGCAACAATAGTCATATCACGACCTTCTTTGAGCAATACTCCTTCACCAATAGGTATGGAATATAGTTCTTTTGGAACATGTGATTCTGTTCCATAAAGCCACCTATCATCAATAAAAACTACTGGATTATTATCCTTAATAGCAGCAGTCAATAGCCCCTTTGCATCGTATGCAGTCGCAGGCATCACCACCTTTAATCCTGGGGTATGAGCAAACATAGCATGCAATGCCTGAGAATGCTGAGCGCCCTGTTCTCCACCTCGGTTAATCACCCCCCAGAAAACAACAGGAACCGAAAGCTTTCCACCATTCATATAATACCAATTTGCAGCTTCGTTAATAATTGGATCAAAAGCAAACAACATAAAATCCATTCGTGGATGAACAACGATTGGACGCATACCAGCCATGGCAGCTCCCACGGCAGCACCTGTTATGGCATTTTCCGAAACAGGTGTATCAATGACTCGCTTCTCACCGAACCGGCTCAACAAACCCGTTGCAGTATTGCCAACATACCAAGGGCTCTTAACCCCCTGGCCTATTAAAAACACGGAATCATCCGATTCCATACATTGATGAAAAGCTTCATTAATAGCGGAGACATAAGACAATTTTCTAATCTGCGAAGACATAATTCCCTCCCCCACAAGAAGCTGGAAATTGGCTTGTAAGTGCATATTCAAATGCTTCAGCAACTTCCTTTTCTACAGTGATTTTAATCTTATCCAGATCAGCAATCGACAAACAACATTCTTTCAGCATATATGCTTCAAGTTTCTTAAGAGGATCTTTAGCGATCCAATGTGCTAACTCTTTCTGTGGACGTATATCGGTATGAAGCCCCTGAACGTTATCATCAGGACCGACATGCCCTCTCTGACGGTAAGTCACACATTCCAACAGCACAGGACCTTCTCCATTCCGACAAGCGGACACAGCCTGCTTGGCATGCTCATAAACGCTAAGCACATCGTTCCCATCAACCTGAATGCTTTTAGCTCCAAAAGGTTTGCCCAAATGATGGATCTCTCGATTAACACGTATTTCATCAATTGATAGATGTGTTGAATAGAGGTTATTTTCACAAACAAAAATAATCGGCAACTTCTTTAGTGCCGCAAAATTAATAGACTCGCACAACACCCCTTCTCCGGTGGCCCCATCTCCAAAAAAACTGACAGCTACCCTGCCATCCCCCCTAATTGATGAAGCCAAAGCGGCCCCCAACGCAAGAGATATTGTACCAGCAACGATTGGAGCAGAACCAAGCATACTTACGTCTGGGGCAATCAAATGCATCGACCCTCCGCGACCACGCGAACAACCTGTTTCCCGACAGTACACTTCGGCGACCAGAGCGTTCAAATCGCCCCCCTTCGCAAGATAATGCCCGTGTGAACGGTGGTTGCCTAAAACATAGTCGTCGGGAGTCAGTGCCGTGCACACTCCAGTTGCAATCGCCTCTTCGCCTGAGTATAGATGGACAGGGCATTTAACTTCACCGTTTAGTATGGGCTCAACGAAACCCTCTTCTACAAATCGAATTCTCAGCATAGTGCGGTATAATTTCAGTAATTTTTCAACTGGATAGACCATATGATCTCCGGACATTCTCAACAATGGAATTAATAGTATGAATATCTGCTGAACCAAGACGCCAACTCGAAGCCGACATATTTTGTTCAACTTGCAGGTCTGTCTTAGCTCCGAACAATGACATTGTGACATCAGAGCTGTCCAACACCCATCGTAACGCTAGTTGGCTTAAAGGGACGCCACGCTCGGCGGCAAATTCAGTAAGTTGCAATACACATTCAAGGTTGCAGGAATAACGCTTCCCGATAAAGTCAGCCATTCTACTGCGGTGATCATCTGGCCCAAAAGACGAATTGCTTCCGAATTTTCCAGTCAACAATCCATCAGCCAAAGCCCCCCATGCAACCAGCTGAACACTATATTCACGACAGATCTTCTGATATTCTTTCAAAAGATCCTGCTCAAACAGGTTCAACCTGAGCTGTACTACCTTGACAGGCGCTACTTTCAGAGCCTCCAAGAGTTGTTCAGGTCTAAAATTTGCGACTCCGATATCTACGATTTTTCCTTCATCCTGAAAACGTCTGAGCGCAGCAATACTGTCACCTATCCTCGTAAAATTGTCTGGTTTGTGGATGTAATACAAAGGAATCGTATCAAGCCGCAGCCTTCTCAAACTTCCTTCAAGCGATTGCCGGAGAGATTCGGGAGAAATATCTGTCCAAACATTACCGCAATCATCCCACTTAACCCCACCCTTAGTCCCGATGATTAAAGAATGGCGTTTATTTCCCAAAATTTCAGACAGGAGAGATTCTGACTTCCCCAGGCCATAGGCATCGGCCGTATCAAAAAATGAAACCCCACGATCCAGAGCACAGTTCACCGCACGAACAGAGTCATCATCCTGGACTCTTCCCCATCCATGTCCGCCAATAGCCCAACATCCCATACCAAGTCGAGTAGCAGCAGGAAATCCAGTAACAAGTGGCACAGTCTCAAGCTGCTTCACCGCGAAAAGCCCCTCTTCAGAACCCGTTTAAAGGTTTCCCACAAAATCTTAAAATCAGATACCAAAGTCCAGTTTTTGACATATTTCACCCTTAAAGCGTTCTTCTGGGGCAGAATATGTTCTCTGAAGTACCTGTCCGGGTCCTGCGTTCCGACCCTGTCATCCAAATCGGCAAATTCCACAGAAGCATAATCTGTAATACCAGGCCTCATACAGAGAATCAGGCATTCATCACCTACATATTGATTCGTGTATTCCAACACTTCAGGACGTGGCCCGACAAGACTCATATCGCCAAGCAGGACATTGATAAACTGCGGAAGTTCATCGATTTTGGTTTTTCTAAGAAGAACTCCGATATTAGTAATGCGCGGATCATTGGTCCCAGTAGTTGGACCACCACGCAATTCTGCATCGGACACCATTGTACGGAACTTGAGAATTCTGAAAGATGAGCCATTCAGACCAGACCTTATGCCTCGATAAAATACCGGGCCATGACTCGTCATCCTTACAATTAAGGCAACAACCAGCAAAATCGGCCATATCACTGAAAGAACGAGAAGTGAAATAACTACATCGATCAAACGTTTTACCAACAACGAAAATCGTGAGTGCCCTAATTGGGGCTCAGCAACACTACATTGGCACATTTTCAATCATTCATTTTGGGCTTTCGATATTCAACAACAGCTATCCACGCAAGACGATTAAAATACGGAATTTTAAGAATACATGCATCGACAGCTTCAAAAAGTGCAAGCAGGGGTCTGAATATAAAGTTTTTCCTGAACGGAACCGACCCTAATACCGCAAGATGAAACATTTTTGTCTTTATTGAAGAGAAATAACGGCCACCACTGTTGATCTCCGGGATACCTAGGATATGCTCCACCTCCCATTCGGTACGCAGGTGAGGAGTGCGCGTTCTATACCAGTGAATCAGGGGGTTATGGCGCATTGCCTCCGTACAGACCAACCTCCCATCAGGCTTTAAAATGCGAGCCAACTCAGCAAAAGCCAACGGCAGATCGAGGTGATGTAAAGCACCATATTCATGAATAATGTCAAAACTGCTATCCGCAAATTCGGTATGCTCCGCATCCATCACCTTAAATTCACAGATAGAATCAACACCCTGAATTTTGGCCAACTCTTGAGCGTTTTTAACTGCCACTTCGCTAATGTCAATACCAACAACCTTCCTTGCTCCACGCTTGGCCATTTCCAGGGCAACTTCACCATTGCCACAGCAGTAATCCAAAACTTCCGCCCCCTGAAGATTTTCATATAAAAGTGCGTCTCGATACGCAAAACTAGACTTGGTAACACTGTAAAACTTCATGTTGCTGAAGTGCTGATCATATTCCTCACCACCTGCGACAAATGTCGAATCAAGTTGATCGTCAGCTGTATCGGTCTGATATTCATATCCCTTGACTATTGAGCGGCGCCGATCAGAGTGCTCTATTTCCTTCAGCTTACGTTCTTCTAACGGCATTCAGACTTCTCCTTTTCTTGGCTGGCTTGATACAACAGTGCCTCCATACGCTTAGAGAGGATTTGCATATCAAAACATTTAATATAATCCCGTCCACGACGCCCCATCTCAGAGCGTTCTTCAGGAGAAAGAGCTAATAATTTCATCAATGAATCCACCATTATCTCTGGCTGTTCCGGAGGTATACTAAATCCGGCACCTGTTTCTGCAACGGGATCATTTGGTGCGTTCCCTGAGAAAATCACCGGACGTCCAGATGCAAAGTAGTCAAACATTTTATTGAGATTCAAACCAAACCGATAGATTGGCGAATCCAGAACAGCTGCTATCAGTATATCGGCCTCCATCTGTGCCTTTGGAATCTCACTTTTGGGTATAGGCGCCCGAAATTCAATATTCGTAAGCTTTGCCTCTTCTGCCTCCCTCACACATTCAGCCTTTTTAGGTCCGCTACCAATTATAATGAAGTAAAAGCTATCAACTTTTCGCGCCTGCAAAATTTTCGCAGCCCTTACGATAGTACGTACATCATGAGCATTTCCGTAACCGCCTACATACATCACGACTAAAGGGCTTTTTCGCCCTCCATCATATTCACCATAACAGTCATAACGTTCAAAGCTGACGCCATTAGGAACCCACACAATCTTATCTGGTTCGCCACCACTTGCTGCAACATGCTCGGATATATATGGGATTGCAGATGAAATCATATTGGCTTTGCGATAGAGAAGCTTTTCAAGAAAACGAAAGAAAAAATAGACAGGATGTTTATTTGATAATCCACCGTCATCAACAAGAGCACTAGGCCAGACATCTCTGACTTCAAAAACAAAGGCCGCATTTCTCTGCTGTGCAATCCGCAACGCAGCCCAGCCAGTACCAAGAGGCACACTAGGTCCCACAACAACATCAGGCCGGTCAGACAAAACCTTTGCCACCTGCAATGATCGCCAGACATTCGACAGCATATTCGCACCACGTCTAAGACCGTTGCCACTGTAGTGAATGGTGCGTAACCATATCACTCGAAGCCCATCAATATCTTCAATACGCCACTTTTCTCGAGGTGACAGCAATTCCTCATGGGTCCAGTGACAGTAGCTGTTTGTAAACATGGTGACATGATGGCCTTTCCTGCACAATTCTAAACAAAACTCATAAGTGCGTGCGGATTGGCCCTTCGGTTGATCATGAGCAGACAAATACCAAATATTCATTTCAAAACTTCAATAATAGCTTTCAATAGAATTGATTACAGAAATCACGTCATCAAATTCCAGCCCAACGGCATCAAGATACCATTTTATATTGGGGTATCTTGGCGTATTCTCATCAATGACCAGTTCAAGAGCCTCTTCTCTTGTCAAATCCCCCTCACGAATCTGATTACTTCGAAAGGTGTCGTGCTCTGTAAAACCTGCCACAGTATAATAAATATAATTATAGAATGCCGCAGTACCATCCCCAATCCGCCAAGTAGTTTTTGTATCGGGAGCTTTTTCCCAATTGTACATATCCAGAACCGCGTCAATTTTCTTCTCATCCCAACGCCAATAATCGTAAATATGAAAATAATCTTCCTTTTGGGTAAAGCTTCGATAGTACTCTCCAGACAATGTATCCCATAATGATCTATTAAAATAGCCGGGGCTTTTTAGCATTGCCTTAAATCGAAGTTTTTGATAGTTGAGTTGCTTTTGCCAACCATGATTATAAACGCGCTTCTCTTCAAAATCGGGAGGAACCCCCAAAAATCCAGCTTTAAAATGTGTGACTTCCAAAGGGTTGACACCCCACAGATTAAGCTTAATTCCTGTTTGTTTCTTAACTGACTCGACATGACGGAAAAAATGTTTATCACCTGCAGTTAAAATACTCACCATCCCCAAATCAGGGGACCGTAACCAAGCCTTAAGATTCATCTTAATATTGCGACGCTTCTTAGCAATATCATCTGCAATTATTATATTTTCCACACCAAGGTCAGCACACAGTCTGCTGATATTACGGCGCCCTAAATCCGTCACCATGCCCCAGTCATAAGTATAGGTTACAGGCTGCATTTTTAACTCATTGACGATCAAGTGAAGCCCGTAACAACTGTCCCGTCCCCCAGAAAAAGGTACGATACAATCATTACCCATCTGCCTCCGGTAAGGCTCCACAAGATCAAAGATTTCATCCGTAGACCTTGGAACATTCCTAGGCTTATAACTCCGGCAATAATTACAAACCCCGTCAGCATCAAAATTAATGAAAGGCATAGTTTCAGGAAGGACACACCGCGTGCACCGACGCAGGTCATGCCGACGGTATATAAGTTTTTTTTCTTCTGATGAAGAAAATTTCAGTGCTGGTATTAAATTAGAAGTTCTTGCAAGTTTGTCTTGAATTTTGATGTCATTATCTGACACTGGGATATCTAGAAAAACTGCTTTACCCTTAACCTGCCTTATCTCCTCACAACCAATCTCACATAAAGGAAAACTCTCTGAAGCAAAAACTGTACCTTGCCCATATTCCCCGACATACAGGCTTCCATTATTGGAAAACAGGCATATTTTGCCATACTTTGGAAGAATCAACGCGCATGCAACAACACCTTGACACAACTTTAAAATATTTACAGGCAATTCAGCCAAATCCCCTCCTGACTCAAGATGAGCGGAGGCAATTCCAATGATAAGTTCTGTGTCTATTTGAAGCCTTGGCTCCTTGCCTATTTCAGGCCAAATAGCCTCATGGTTTACAATAATACCGTTATGCAAGGCAC
Organism: Geopsychrobacteraceae bacterium; assembly: GCA_963677215.1. Classification (GTDB taxonomy): domain Bacteria; phylum Desulfobacterota; class Desulfuromonadia; order Desulfuromonadales; family Geopsychrobacteraceae. The sequence goes on along the minus strand of OY781919.1, from coordinate 1,573,674 downwards.
AAATGCCGTCTCTAATTACAGGCTGGTTATCGACCATTCCATTTGTAATCAAACGGCTATGCCCCATAACGACGGGACTAGAATAGGGCCTTATCTCACTTAAGAGCCTAGTAATTTGATAGTCAGCACGATATGCATGATAAGTGCCTCCCTGATAGCATAATAAACCGCTAGAATCCTTACCTCGCTGCTGAGAGTGCGTAACTAATTTTTTAAAATTATTTTTATCTATCTCCCTTGGAGATATCATTCCAAAGATTCCACACATCAGGAAATATCCTCATCAACAATAAGACAACGTCTTTACAAGATTTCGAATAAAGTTCATTATCACAACCAATCATAAACCTTATTTTACAAGCATTGTGAGACAGACTCACTCCTCTGATTGAGTATTCCCGAATACAACTTAATGAGTTTTTCGCTTGTAACAGAAATATCCATATCCAAAACATACTTACGAAGATCAACCTCCTGCTGAAGGTTCAGAATCTCACAAATACCTTCTGCCAATTCCTCAGCATTCGGAGCGCATACACGACAACAAGGTTCTTGCGATGCAATCAACGATAAATCGCTCACATCCGTTGCCACAAAAGGCAAGTTGCATGCAAGAGCTTCCTTGATACAATTCGGCCATCCTTCATGTGAGGAAGTACAGATCGCCAGATTACATGCATTCACAAAAACTGGCATTTCTGAATGTCTTAACCCTGTCGCAATTCGCAGTTTTACGCCTCCGATTTTTTCGTTTGCGATCCTGACGGCCTCCTTGGCCAGAGGTACTCTCTTCACCAGGCTACTTTCTGACAAGGTAGTAAACAGTACCCACCTATCGGTATCTCCCGGAAAGCCCAACAAATTTCTGGCTTCACTTCTGCTACACGGCTTAAATGAGTCAAGGTCGATCGGACTCGGAATGACATTGATGTCAAGATCAGGATACATTCGGAGTATCTCATTTTTCATTCGGTAAGACACTGAAACAACTGAGTTGAACCCGCTTAGCACAGACCTCGTCATAAACGTTGACAACATTCCATGCAGTGCAGAAAAGCTTAATAAGCCTCTGCATCTATACCAGTCCGACCCCCTCAATGATAGCACGGTTGGGACGCTGTCTACCCGACTGGTCGCTACGGCGCAGGCCGAACCGAACTGAGAATGAACAAGGTCATATTCAGAAGCTCGCCCTCTTACTAACGAACAGGCCTTAAGTATATTTCTGTAGGAACGAAGATTTCCAAGATAGCATAAATCAATGTCAACACCAGCATCCCTCATCCCCTGTGCCATAAGATGCATAAAAACGCCGCTATTTTCGATCTCAGGGTCAAAATTGTGAGTCCACAAAATTCTCATAATAATCGTCTTTGCTTTTAAGCATGCTTGTCAAACAAGGAGGATGGAGCGCAGACAGTCTTAAGGATCGGCCCGAAAGTTCTAACTAAAATAATAAGCACACATAATGGAACGAAGAAATGTAACATCATTTTCACAAGAGACAAGCTCGGCCCACGATGCATGAGCACAATCAAATACAAGCCAAGTGTCCTGTACAAAATATCAGTATGAGCTTTGTTTTTCAGAAACGCGCGAATAATTCGCCAGACACAGCCCCAAAAAAAACCAACAATAAAAAAATGCAAAAAACAAAAATATCTACCAAAGTTAACTAAACCTTCAGCCATGAACGAATAACCTAGCCCCAACCCTGGCTGCCAGTTTTTAATAAACCCCCTTGCAAACTGCTCACTTAAATCGAAAGGCCTACCAGGAAAAACAGACCGGGGGATTAAGACCAACAAATCCTTTACGTACTGAAATCCCAACCGTAATGATTCTTCCCCCTTAAGAGTCTCAACCAAACTTACGAAAGGCCCAGCAGGGTCAATACTTGTAAATGAGAATTTATAATATTTTAATAGCTCAAAACTGAATATATCGATACCCGCACGGTAAAGAGAAAAAGCAGGTATCAACATCAATAGCGCGATGAAGCCTAGTGGAAGAACAAAGATAAGAAAAAAAATTCCAGTCTTCCTATGGATAATGGACATATTGACTTTGGCGACAAAGGGTAACATAGAAATCAGGATTGGATTTTTATCTGAAGTTAAAATCCCAAACAATACGCCAAAAAAAACCAGCAAAACCCCAAGAAACTTACAATCATAAAGACATAATTTGTAACATGCATATACAGAAAGTGATAGAGTAAAAACAAATACAGTATAGCTATATATTGGATTATTATAAACGTTACTATAATTCGAGCTATAACCAGACATTGAGACAAACAGCTCTGATCTTAAAAAAACAAAAAGCACAATAGAAGAAAAAAACAACAGTATCTTTATAGAAATTTCGAAAGATTTAGTTTTTGATAAAGAGTATTCTACATTACTCTTAATAAAGTTGAAGTCGGGACGATATCCAGAAACAACATAACCTATATAAAATGCAAGAATTGAGACTGACGTGTTTATTATAATAAAAATATTATCATAATTAGATATCTCTACATGAACTCCAGCAATAAAATAATCGTTACCATGAGTCAATATAAGTTCTAAAGGTATTGACACATAATAAATTGTTGATAAAATAACCAAAAGAAGACCAGTAGAAATTAATCCTTCAACGCGAAATGAGTGCCTTATCACAGAAAAACTTACGGCTAAGTATAAAATAAATATAATAAAAAAAATTATCACATCATAAAAGCTATACATTATTTCTTAGCTCTTTTTTCTTCCAAGGAAATAAAATGACACAAAAACTGAAAGCCCACCAAGAACATATAAGCTAACAACAAGGCCTCTCAGCAATGTTTCAACTCCACCACCGCACCTGCCTGTCATAAAATCCCAGAACAGCATAACGACAAGAGAAGCAATACATATAGTAGCATTTACAGGAATACTGGTCTTAGCATCAGCTATACTCCTTAAGCAGATAAATAAAGTATAGGGTATCGTTCCATAAGATACTATACGGATCAAAGGGGACGTTTTCAAATACTCACTACCCAATGCATATTTTATTATCTCATCGATACTCAACTCTAAAACAATAACTCCAAGAGTTGAAACAACAACTGATACTATCACTATTTTCAACACTAATACCCTTAACTCTCCACGCTCTCCATTTTTAAACATAGAAGACGCCTTGGGTAGCAATAAAAAACTGATTGGCGAAACCGCACTAGAATATATATTTAGAATGGTACAAGCGAATGCAACACTACCACCCGCAGCAATTCCATAATATTTATTCGCCATCCAAGAGGGAAGCATCAGAAGTAAATAAAAACTTATATCTCCAGGAAGTCTTGGCAAGCCATAACTGAGGTGATTCTTCATCAATCCTGCATCATACTTAGAACCCAAAGGACCATTCCCTGAAGAGTTAAAGTAGATAATTGTCGCAATAAAAATCATGAATGTACCCGCCATGAAATACATTCTTTCAACACTTTCATTAAATATAACTATGCAGAGAATCAGAATGATTCCACCAGAAAAAAGATTCAACATATTTGATCGAAAAAACTGCATTGTCCCCCTATAATAGGACTGCAATATTCCAAACAACGTAATTCCTGCTGCGTATACCGCAATAGACTTAATAAGCAGTCCAAGAGAGGAATCACCCAAAAATAGCGAAGCTGCCTTTTCTGGGAGGAAGTATGACGCTATAACTACCAATAAACACACAAAAAAAACCGGATAAAATGCATTAAATAATAATTTTCTTCGCAAAAAAACATCATCACATTCAGTCATTGCAACATATCTTGACAGACTGATTCCAATACCCATAATCAGAAGTGGACACAATACTGATATTGTCCTCCGACCTATGTTATATATAGCAAAACCGTCCTCTCCAAAATATATAGCAACCAGCTTAAAAGACAAAACGTTCAGAAACATTGATAGTTGCGTCGTAGTAAGTGTCAGAAAGTAATCTTTTTTCATTTAAATTCCGAGTAATTTTAACTTCAATTTAATACTTAGATTACAATTAGATTTTTGGCGTAAATTTGAAAATACTTCGATAACTATATACTAGTTATCTGCGTGTCACTGACATGGTTGAAAAGTGAATCATTCATTACACGGATGAAAAACTACGTTTTTGGGGGAAATAATTAATTCCCTAATGCCATTTTCAATGAGTTAACAATCAAGTCCTGTTCCTCAACTCTTAAAAAACCGTGCATTGGCAGGCTCAGCACACGTCCGGCTAATTCAGCGGCGATGGGGGTATCAACCCCTCTAAACAACCCTAAATATGCAGGTTGAACATTCAGTGGCAGCGGATAATGTACTGCCGTCGGCACTGAAATAAATTGATCGCCGATCTCTTCTGTAGACCCAACTCTGCCCGACTCTCTCTTGACCCCCTCACCAAGCAGCCTTTGAACCTCTAAACGATCATCTACCAACACTGTGTACTGAGCAAAAACACTGGTTCGATCATTTCGCTGCTGTATTCGTTGAATGCCATACTGATCCATTAATTGATTATAACGATTCCCAACCTTCGTACGTTGACCGACCTCCCACTCAAAGAGAGTAAGCTTTTCTAGCAAAACCGCAGCCTGAATGGTGTCCAGCCTGCCGCCCACGCCTATACGAGTATGAACATAACGTTGACTTTGGCCATGGACCCTAATCTCCCTGCAAGCTCGAGCGAGGTCGTCATCTGAAGTGAAAATAGCACCTCCGTCCCCATAACACCCGAGAGGCTTACTAGGAAAAAAGCTTGTGCATCCTAGTGTAGAAAGATTACAGCTGTATTTACTTTTATAGGTCGCTCCAAAAGACTGACATCCGTCTTCGACAACCTTTATGCCATACTTCTCGGCAAGGCCAATGATTTCATCCATATCGGCGGGCTGACCGTAGAGACTTACGGGAATAATAACTTTTGTCTTTTCCGTTAAAGCATCCGCCAATTTCGACACATCTATATTACCGGTATCTGCCTCCACATCGACAAACACCGGGATCGCACCAAGAAGGGCGATAACTTCCGCAGTAGAAACAAACGTAAAAGGCGTAGTGACAACTTCATCACCACGCCCTACACCGATTGCCATCAAACTAATCAACAAGGCATCAGTTCCGCTCGCAACAGAAATGCAATGCTTCGCTCCTGTGAAGAGCTGCAAACGCCGCTCCAACTCAAAAACTTCTGGCCCCAGAATATACTGCCCGTGATCAAGGACCCGTTTAATTGCAGCATCAATTTGAGAGCGAATGGATTCCTGTTGGGCTCGCAGATCTATAAATGGAATTTTCTGTATCATTCAAACTTCTTTGTATTCTTTGTATGTTTTTTTTCCCACTGACAGAACATCAGGAAGAGCATCATTTTCTTTCAAATCCAAACAACGCAACACACCATTACATTCCCGATACCTCAACTTACTTTCAGGACATACAAAAATTCCCTCATGGTTCGCGTTTTCCAATATATGTCCATGCCGACTCATCCAACCTCTTTGTTTTGCTGGAACCCCAACCATCAGGCCATAATCAGGGACATCAGCAGTAACAACAGCTCCAGCTGCAACAAAAGCATAAAAACCTACAGTGATTCCGCATACAATTGTGGCGTTTGCGCCGATAGAGCACCCACGCCTAAGAAGAGTTTTTTCATAAAGAGATTTTCTGGACACCTGAGATCTAGGATTTGTCACATTGGTCAGAACACATGAAGGGCCCAGAAAAACATCATCTTCGATTTCCACCCCTTCATAAATCGAGATATTGTTCTGAACTCTGACATTATTTCCGACTTTAACCTTTGGACCAATAACGCAATTCTGCCCAAAGGAACAATTGATCCCTATCTCAGTATGCGAAAGAACATGACAGAAGTGCCATATTTTTGTACCAGGTCCAATATTTACATTGTCATCAACATAGCTCGATTCATGCACAAAGAACGTATTTGCAATATCAGCCATCATTTCACCTTGGCGCAAAAAGGGTGATAGTCTCCCTTTAAGCCGACAGAAATGGCTTCACGAAAATCATGAACTATCTGAATGCAATTTCTCACGGAATCCAGTCCAAACCCACGTCCAGCAAGAATTTCTTCGTAACTTCTTGTATGTAAATCAGTAAATCCGTCAGAAAATTCAAACTCAACACCGTCAACAGTTATTGATCTAAACGTAGTCTGTTCCGCTGCCTTCACCGCTTCGGGTAAATATTCAGAGTTTACACTTAAGAACCAACGGACACGCGCATGTTTCAACTCCAGGTAGCCTGCAGCGGTATCTTTTGTATGAATATGATTAATATTCTTCTGCACAGGCCCAAAAATATATGAAAGCATGTCAAAAAAATGCACACCAATATTCGTAGCGACCCCCCCAGATTTATCAATATCTCCCTTCCAACTGATATGGTACCAACGCCCTCTCGACGTCAGATAATTCAGATCGACGTCAAATACTTTATCAGGATCATCCTTTAGAAAGCGCTCAACCTTCTCCTTTAAGGCGACAATACTTGGATGCAAACGTAGCTGGAGGATGGTATTAACCTTCTTTTCTGTCTCACTTTCTATTTCCTGCAAAGCGTCAATATTCCAAGGATTTAGAACAAGCGGCTTTTCACAAATAGCATTTGCATGCGCCCGCAACGCAAATCTTATGTGAGCATCATGCAAATAATTAGGGGAACAGATGCTCACATAATTTACCTCCCGACCCGCATTTTCTCTGCGTAGTTTTTCTATATGTCGATCAAAGCGTTCAAATTCAGTAAAAAAATGCGATTTAGGGAAAAACGAGTCCATTATTCCAACAGAATCATTTTTATCAATCGCCGCAACAAGATCATTCCCTGTCTCTTTTATAGCCTTCATGTGCCGAGGAGCGACATAGCCACCCACCCCTATCAACGCAAAGTTTTTCATAATCACTCTTTATCTCTATTGACTATATATAGGAAAATATCTCTCATAAAAATCTACAATTTTTCCTACTTCCTATAAAATATCAGCTGACCCTTTATCTGCTCCCACCGTTGCCTATCCTCGTTGTCCATTTTGTGCCCAATAGCTCGCACTAAGGCCGCAATGAAAGATAAAAAAGCTGCGCAAAAAGTTGCGAGTAAAACAATTCTGCTTCGTCTCGGTTTAGCTTTACTGTCCGCAGGTATAGCATTATCTAAAACTTGAATTGTAGAAGTATTTTTAGCCTCATTTATCTTTGCGATTTCATACTGTCTCGTCAGTAGCTCATACAGAGTTTCCTGAACTTTAAAGTTCCGTAAAAGCCTCGCATATTGAATGCCAAGCTCAGGGACTTCTGAAGTCGCCAAAAAAATATCAGATGATATTTTTTCCCCCTCCGGCGAATTCTCCATTTTTAAAATCTGCTCCTTTATCTGAGAGATCCCCTCGCGAAGTGCCACAACTTGAGGATTTTCGTCCGTCTGTGAAGATAAAAGAACGCCCAACTCTACTTCCTTGCTCGCCAATTCGCCCTTTAATGATGCAATGGCTCCAATAATCGCACTAGCTTGATCATCTATTCTTATTGCTTTGTTTTTTTCCTGAAAAGCTTTCAATGCTTCCTCAGCGTTTACTAAATCGCCTCTAACAACCTGAAGACGGTCTTCCAAGAATAATCTTTCCTGACCAGCCGTTTTCAAATTGATCTTAATATTCAGTTTTTGCAATTCCTCAACATAAGCATTTGTAATATCTGCGGCAAACACAGGATCCTTATCTTCAAAACTTATTGACAGGATGCCATCATCTTTTCCTAAAGAAAATTTTGATTTTTGCGCCAAAGTGCTATACGCGCATGAACGTGTTTTACACTCATAATGCGTCAGCAAATCGAATCGCTGAATAATGGCATCATTGACTGTCCTGCTTTTTAGCATCCCGACATACAGCGCCCCTTTGCTACTCCCAGAGGAAATACCGACCAATGAGGCCAGTCCTCCCATATTTCCAAGCATTGAATTAATTCCTGCAGAATCATTCTGAGACGGCAAAAGCCGAGCAGTGGAAGAATAGACATTTGGCATAAGCAGGGTCGCGCCACAAGCAATAAGAAATGTGATTATGCTACTGTATAAAATCAGTTTTTTATGTTGCACGACGACAAGAAGCAATTCAAACAAATTTATCTCATCATCTTTTGTGACCTGCGACTGCTCATAGAAGCTTGATGGTTGAGTATTTTCTGACATTTTAGAGTCCATTATTTTAACATCGTTTCATATATATAATTGCACTAGAAACTTGCAACAGCCGCTGCCCCTAAAGCCATCTGGTAAATAATGGTGCTGATATCTTTAGTCTCTTTCAACCAGTCATACTGCTTGTATTTCTCCGGCACTAGGATCGAATCGCCAGGGTAAAGAACAGTGTTGTTGAAACCGCCGAAGGTCCAGCGCCAGTTTTCCTTGTCCCAGCCAATCCCATGGCCACCCTGCTGCTTGCTGACCACGGTGCCATCTGCGCGAACGATGAAGATCTCATCGTCGTTGGCGGTTTCCTTGGCACCGCCGACCTTACCAAGGTAGTAGCTGACAGTCTTTCCGGGAACCCAGCTTAACGAAGTCGAATTATAAACCTCACCCTGAACATTGATAGTCTGAAAGTTTTCAGGGATTACCAGCTCATCACGATCCATCAGCATGATATCCTGAGGACTCCCCTTGAGCTTATCCATCTCGGCAAGCTTCACGACTAACCGTCCAGTCGGCGGGGTGTTCTTCAAATCCTCGATCAAGGTCTTGCGATTTTCCAACAGGGTCTCCGCCGATTTGGATTCCTCTACACTCATTGCTCCAATCGAAATTTCTTCGGCAATCCGCGAAAGCTGCTTCTGCTCTTCAGCGATCAGCTTATCGATCTGCTTTTGCTGGGTCTCTTTAAGCGCCTCACGACTAAAAACAGCCCCGCGCAGGTAAGCCTTGTCAGTAAAGCCGCCAGCACGCTCCAGCACCGAAGAGAGCGTCTCCCCCTTGCCAATGGCATAACTTCCGGGGAATCTGACCGCGCCCTTCAATGTCACTACGTAACGGTCATCATAATCAGGGATCGAACGAACGATCAGATGGTCATGCGGCTTCAATTGCAGGTTGCTGTCTGCAACATTGTTCAGGGCCGCTCCCAGATTAATATCAAAACGTTCAACATTGGTTGTTTCACCGGTTGAAACGTAGCGAGTCAGCTCGGCTAAATCAAGGTATGCCCCGCGCTTGAGGCTCCCTGCCATGGCAACAAGATCGGCTATGGTCATATTTTCAAGCAGCCTATAGGTCCCCGGCCTCAGGACAGCTCCAGAGATATTCACCTCTGGCAGTTCCTCCATTTCCATACGGGAAAAGAGTCGGATCTGATCGTATTCCTGCAGCAGGACATTGTTCTGTTTATCACCCTTCAAAGCCTGTTGCAGGTTAACTGTCAGTATTTCAGGACGATAGGCCGGAGGCGATTTACGGACAAGTTGTGCGGTGTCGGGAAAGTACTCTGGAAGTAAATTGCCATAGTTAGTGAGCAGATCTGCCAACCGCATTCCAGGCTCAAGCTGATATTCTCCGGGCCGGGCAACATAACCGCTGAGTGAGACAAAACCGCCGGCGTCAGTAATCGGTGAGATCTGGACCAAGTCACGATCCTGCAGAGGGGTAGCAAGCGCGGCGGATGTTTCATCCTGAGAACCATGAAGAGACAGGTCAACGATGGATCTGTTGTTATGCTCGACGACACGTTGCAGGCGAACATTCTGCAGATAGGCCGTCGACACCACCCCGCCAGCCAATTCGATCAACTGGCCCAGCGTCTCACCGGGCTTCAACTCATAAATCGCCGGCCGCCTGACACCACCGGCTATACCGACCTGAGCTGCGGCGATCGGCACCAGCACCGTATCACCCGACTGCAGACGGATATCCTGACTACTGTCGCCACGGCGGAAAAAATCATAAAAATCAATGCTGGCAAGCAAGTGCCCATGCCTCAACACCTGAATATTGCGCAGGCTGCCATTTTTATTTGGGCCGCCGGCGCTGGACAGCAGGGTTAATACGGTACTTAATGATGAAACCCGGTAGGTTCCCGGAGCCTTCACTTCACCAACCAGAAAAACGTTGATGGAACGAACACTATCCAGCGCAACATTCAACTGGTAATGTTTAAAATATTTACCGATCTGATGATCGATTGTTTTTTTAGCCTCCGCAAAGCTCTGGCCAACCAAACCAATAACCCCAATTTTGGGCAGGACAATTTCGCCATTACGATCAAGCTGAGCCTGGTAATGCCCTTCAATATTGCCCCATAGATCCACGCGCAGGGTATCACCCGGTCCGAGGACATAATCAGAACCAACTAACCCACTATCATCCGCACTAAACCCCTGGCTATTGCCGAAAAAGTCAAATCCAAACTGCTTAAGATTCAGCGGCGACTGCAATACCTGGCCACGGGGAGCCTTCTCTTCCCCAGCAAGTTGTTTGAAATACTGTTCTGTCGATGACAGCCCAGGATCTTGGCCGTTCTGCATGCCCTGGTAATTACCCTGCATGCCCTGGTAATTACCCTGCATGCCCTGGTAATTACCCTGCATGCCCTGGTAATTACCCTGCATGCCCTGGTAATTACCCTGCATACCTTGGTAATTACCCTGCATACCTTGGTAATTACCCTGCATACTCTGGTAATTACCCTGCATACCCTGGTAATTACCCTGCATACCCTGGTAATTACCCTGCATACCCTGGTAATTACCCTGCATACCCTGAACATTGCCCGGCAACTGACCGCCAATATATGACTTTCTGCTTACTGTCCCGTCTTTGGCCCCGACCATCTGGGTCACCCCACTGGTCGCCTGATAATGAACCTGTTCATAGGGGAGAGAGCCCGCCGTTGTGTCATTGGCGGAGACCACTCCCATCGACAACAGACTCTGCCGCTGCTCCGCTGTCAGTTGTTGCAGAAACTGCGGATTCTGCTGCAACCGGGCACGCTGTTCCGGTGTCAGGCTCTGCAGGTATTCCACCATTGAAGTGCCCACCGGAACAGCAGCCTCTTCGGCCGCAATCGACGAAACAGTCAACCCGGCCAGCAACAAAACCATAGCCAAAATCCCAGTGACAAAAAACAGCCAACCTCTCTTCATTCGCACAGCAATAATCTCCCGAATATAATCACCAATGTCCGCGTACCCCGAAGGTCAGCAAACTAAAATCCTGAGAATTCCCATCTACAAAATCGAAGTTTTCAGCCTGCCCAAGGGCAAGGCTGGTATTAATCGAGAAATGTTCAGAAAACGCCCAATCCAGCGCCAGTTTCACCTCGCTATATTCCTCCGTGACCGGCTGATCAAGGCCTCGTTCCTCGTAATCTAAACCAAGAATCAGCTGCAGTTCTGGAGTCGCAATGACCCGGAGCTCCAGATAACTATCCTTGGCTGCACCGCCGAGGTGATGACCCATGAGCATCCCCTCATAAGTATACCCGGAGCGATATTGTGAATGCCTGTACCAAACGGGATCAGAAATGTCTGCGTACTCCAGGCGCAGACTCATCCTGCCGCTCGGCTCAATTCTTGGCAGAAACAATCCGGCCAGATAGGCTTCTTTGGAAAAAAAGTGGTTGGCCTCGTCTTCCCCTCCGACTTCTCCGTAGATTTCAGCACCGAAGAGAAAAGGCAAACGCAGCAAGGCATCAATCGCAGCGATCGAATCGCTGGTATCTCCCCCCCCGGAAAGGTTTTTCCCGCCCAGGATAGTGATGAAATCATCCCATTCAACATCTGGCCGGCCCTTACCTCCGAACACAACTGTACGTGACGCGCCAAGCTCAACCCAGGGAAGGGGTTTTAAGTTAAAACGGAGACCAGCGAAATAAGGTTCTGCAACAACCCGACCTTCTTCCAGCTGGCTCCAGAAGACATCAACCTTAAACGGCCCAAGATATTTGAAAATCCATGGCAGCAACGTTGGAACGGGATTGGTCACGCGAACCATGTCAAGCGGTTCGGCATTGTTGGTCAACACCAAAGAACCATGTCGCCCCTGTCCCCACCAAAGAGACTGACGGCCGACTGATAGCTCAACCCTTCCCAGTTGCAGAGTTATTCTCCCCTCAAGCAATGACAGATCGGCATCACTTTCCTCTCCTTCAGAAAACAGCAACTGAGGTCTCATCTCTACTAAAAAATGACTTCCGAGGCGCGCCTCCCCCTGGAACATCAGCGCCAGATTTTGATCCTCATATTCTATCCCCGAATTATTGTAATTAAGTGGAAACTGACTGGTGATAACTCCACCACTCGAATAAACCGCATCTTGTCCGTCCTGAGATACATAATTGAGTCGGATTTCTCGAGGCTTGATATATCCTGGCGCCACATTTGTTTTCAGTTCATCGGCAGAGTCTTTCAGCTCACGCTCAAGTCTCACAATTAATGAAGCAATAACCGGCGGGATATCTCGATACTCAGCAGCAGAGACTGCCTCTTCAACCTGTCGAGCAGCTTCGTATCTGGTAAAAGGACGAGCTCCCTGCAAGGAGGAATGGATTAAACCAAAGGCACTGAGCTTATCCAGAGCAGGATATACCCAGCTATCGAGTGGAATCTGGCTGGTCGCTGGCACGGCTAAAGCCGTAGTCGAAGCACAACATAAGATAACAACAGCCAAGCATATAGACTTAAATTTAGTGGCTATAAACATATCACCTGTCATCAAATTGCAAAATGTCATCATTGTATACTGCGTACGCACCAATGACGCGTAACATATGGTCAAAAGTTGACAAAACTATCAAAACCAAATGGACAAAATATTTTACATCAAAAAAAGCATATATCAATCCACTTTAATATTATTTTCGGATTAGCTACTTCGCTCAAGCAAGTGGCTCCTAAACCAGATTTTTCTGAGGGCAACCAGATTCTCATGAAACGAGCCGATGATAGAATCCAACGAATATAAAAAAACACGGGCTTCAGAAAATCCGGACGCCCGTGTTTTTGTTAATGGCAGTGAGGAGGAGATGCGCCCACTACAGCGTTTTGCACCACACAAGACCTTGCGTCGGCTCCACTCCACTCGCTGACCCGGCCATCCAAGGCCGCTTTTCAGACATTAAGTCTGCGCTCGCTACGCTTCGAATCTCGATCTGCATGAATATAAACAAAAAGCCCAGAAAAAAATCTGGGCTTTTTGTTTATAAATGGCGGAGAGGGGGAGATTCGAACTCCCGGTGGCTTGCGCCACAACAGATTTCGAGTCTGTCACCTTCGGCCTCTCGGACACCTCTCCACATCTGTTATTTAATTGTTTTTCTGTTTTAACGCTTTTTTCTGCTCACGTAAACGACGAAAGAAGTCGCTGAGCTGAAAACTGCACTCCTGCTGCAAAATGCCTTCACGTACCTGCGGCTGATGATTGAAGCGTTCATCATCTGCCAGGTTGTATATCGAACCGACAGCCCCGACCCGTGGATCGCGACAGCCATAGACCAGGTACGGTATCCGGCCGAGAATTATCGCCCCCATGCACATGACGCATGGCTCGAGGGTCACATAGAGCGTACAATCGAGCAGGCGCCAGGAACCGAGCTTTTCCGCGGCCTGGCGTATAGCGATCATTTCGGCGTGGGTGGTTGGATCGTTACTGGTTTCACGCAGATTATGTCCGCGTCCGATGATTTCACCCTGATATACGATGACAGCACCGATCGGGACCTCGCCAAGGTCCTCGGCAAGCTTCGCTTCGGCGAGAGCTTCCCGCATGAACTTTTCATCAAGTTCCGCCTGTTCCATGCTCACCCTTTACGCAGCAGGACTGTGCTTCTATCATGAAATCGTGTGCATTTCAAGGAGATTACAAACAATCGCTGAAGGTCTGTCAATTTCTCAACTACGACATTGTCGTTTTAGACAATAAACAGCCTAACCTGGAATCAAAAATACTGTCTCGAATGAGCATAGCGAACGAGCCTGAGAACTCCCTGAACAATTCACCACTGAAAAGCAAGCGTCCTCTTGCCCATGACCAGATCGTCAAAGATGATCTGCGGGGCAGTTTCCGCCAGCCCCTGGCAGACGTGCAGCGGAATCAGGTGCTCTTCGCGGGGATGACAGTAGCGGGAATACGGCGCGTCCTTCCAGGCGATCAGCCGCTGCTGCCGCTCGGGTTCAGACATGGCCGGATTGCAGATTTCCACCAGCCAGTTTTGAAAGGCTTCATTCTGCGGATCAACTGCGTCACTACGCTGGGAAAATTCATAGAGATTGTGAAACGACTGACCGGATCCGACGATCAGGATATTTTCCCTGAGCAATTCCTGCAGTGCCTTGCCGAGCTTAAGATGAGTTCGAGGATCAAGCCCCTTGCACAGCGAAAGCTGAATGACGGGGATGTCGGCTTTGGGATAGATAAGCATCAGCGGAATGAAGGTCCCGTGGTCAAAACCGCGGCGCTGATCGATTTCGGCGGAGAAGCCCTGTTCATGCAGCTGTTTGGCAAGCTGCAGGGCCAATCCAGGCGCCCCAGGGGCAGGGTAATTCACCTGATAGGTTTCTGGCGGGAAGCCGTAATAATCATAGAGCATCGGCGGACGGGCCGAACCGAGCAGCGTCGGCACAGTCTCTTCCCAATGAGCACTGATGACCAGTATGGCTTCCGGCTGGCGCAGGACCTTGGGCAATTCGCTCATGAATGCGATCATCGCCTGATGGCCGGAATCATTCAACAGGGGCAGCGGGCCGCCGCCGTGAGAAAGGTAAAGAATCTGAGCCTGCTTCTGAACATGTGTCGACGCCATAAGCACCTCCTTGCGCACTAACCGCAAGAGTTCAGTATACGTCATATCCTGGCCAGATGAGAACCATTTCAAGCGACAAATGCGATAACCCAAAAAGGACTTCTCACGCTAAGCCGCGAAAGCACGAAGATTTGAAATCTGAAAACCGAACCAGACTGATTGTTTTTTTAGCTTAAAGCTTTTCTTCGCGAGCTTCGCGGCTTCGCCTGAGCATGACTTTGACCTTACAGACCCTTGCATTTCAAAACGGAGCTCAACAAAATAAAGCACAGGGGGAGTTCCCTGTGCCTTCGCCAATCTCCTGAAGTTTACAACAGCTTACAGAACCAGTTTCAACAGATCGGCAGACTGGGTTCCATTCTGGCTGGCCAGCTCGGCCAGCGTCTGTGTCTGGCTTGACACCGTTATATGTTGACTTGCCAGCACTTCGACAACTTCATCCTGAGTATGTCCGGTTGCCACCGCCAATGTTTCCAACGGCAGGTTGCCCATGGCGACATACATCTTTCCGGTCTCAGCCGGAACGGCAGAATAACCACCATGGTTACGATGACCATTATAACCACCGGTTCCACTTTGCTCCTGGGTGAACATTGCAACACCGGCAACTGCCACGAAAGCGGCAACAATGACTGCCCCCTTGAAACGCACGACCGATGTTTTCAGAGGCTTGTAGTTGATCAGACAGTGCACAAGGGCACCGACAACAAAGACCAGGCTCAGCCACTCATGCGACCAGTTGATGAAACTGCTCCGGATGTGAAAGATCAGCAGAATTCCGGTAACGGCGCTGACGATGAAACTTCCTAGGGTAATTGGCGTAATCCACTGACGGGCGATATTTTTTGCACTCATTTTGGGCTCCTTGTTCGACGTTATATATTAAATGGTATTTTTTTACACAAGCGCGATATCGATGAGCCGAGTA
This sequence comes from Geopsychrobacteraceae bacterium, assembly GCA_963677215.1. Taxonomy (GTDB): domain Bacteria; phylum Desulfobacterota; class Desulfuromonadia; order Desulfuromonadales; family Geopsychrobacteraceae. The sequence goes on along the minus strand of OY781919.1, from coordinate 1,557,914 downwards.
TAGAAAAAAATTGGGTAAAGTGAACTTAAGGAAAGTAAAGTTTTGTAAAGAAAAGCATTAATAAATAATTGATATTATTGAATATTTAAGCCGTCACAAAAGCCGGGTTGTGAATTGAGCATGACTCCGTCGAGCTTCAGCACGGCAACCACTCCCAGCAACGAATTGCAGAGCAGCACCTGATCGGCTAGCCTGAGCTCATCAACAAGGACTCTCCTGCGGACAGATGTGTAGCCCCTGGCCTCCAAGGCACGCAAGACAGCAGACTGCATGATCCCACCAAGAACATGTTCAGACTGGGGGATAACAACCGTCTGCCCCTCTATAAGCAGGAGATTGGTACTGTTCCCCTCAGATACAGACCCGTCCGGGTTGAGAATCAGGGCTTCATCAAAACCGTTTTGTGCAGCCCACTCCCCGGCCCGGATATAGTAGAGGTGATTCAATGACTTCAGGTCAGCGAGTGGGGTCTGGCGTGGTTCTGGATAGACACCGAGGTGCAGGCCCTTCTCCGGGCACCCATCAAGGCGATGACGATAGGGCCTGACGCTAACAACCAGGTCAACCTCGGCCCCGGAGGATTCAGCCGCCTTGCTGGCCATGATCTTCATGGCTACGCTAGCATTTTCCAGGCCGTTCTGACTGAGCAGTTGAGCGGCGATCTCAGTCCAAGCGAGATCAGGAAAGGCGCTGCGGAACAATATCCCCCACCCCGACTGCAGGCGCTCCAGATGTTCGGCAAGATAGCGGACCTCACCCTGCTCCACTTTGAGTGTTTCAAACAGGCCATAACCATACTGAAAAGCGCCGCTCTGAACGGGCAAGAGTGCTTCGTCCTGAGGCAGAATCTGACCGTTCATCCACAAGCATTTCTGAGGAGAGCTGTTCACTGAAGACTCCTGTTCAAAAAAACTTTGGGCCTTGTGCAGAGTTTCTTCAAACTCGCTCTGCGGATCGGAGTCATAGACGATTCCGCCGCCGGCCGAGAAACGAATCCTGTTATTGAAGACGGTCGCGGTCCGGATCGCTATCGACAGATCCATCGTCTTATGAAAACTCAGGTAACCGATTGAACCGGTATATATATGCCGCCGTGCCCCTTCCAGCTCATCGATCACCCGCATGGCGCTGATCTTCGGGCAACCGGTGATCGACCCCCCGGGGAAACTGGCCCTAAGCAGATCGACCGCTGATTTTTCATCCGCCAGAACGCCATCGACAATCGACACCATGTGATGGACGTTGCGATAACTCTCAATCCGCTTATGCTCCCGGACCCTCACCGAGCCTAGCCGGCAGACCTTCCCCAAGTCATTGCGCATCAGATCGACGATCATCGCCAGCTCGGCATCGTCCTTTTCACTGCTCAGCAACTCGTCGCGCAAAGCATTGTCTTCCCGAACATCCTGACCACGCGGCCGCGTCCCCTTGATCGGCCGCGTCTCTACCAGTGACCCATTCTGACAGACAAAACGCTCCGGCGAAGTCGAAACAATCTGGTGATCGCCGGCATTGATGAAGCCATAAAAAGGAGCAGGGTTACGCTGGAACAGGTTCCTGAACAGGGCAAAAGCCGACCCGTCGAAGCTCCCCTGAAACTGTTGGGAATAATTGACCTGATAGACCCGCCCCTGGCGAATCCGCTCACGGATGGCATCAATGTGGCGGATGAACAGCCGATGCGAGGTTGTCGAGTTGACCTTGCCAAGCACACAGCTATCTTCCGGCCGAGTTGATGCCCTCAACAACTCAGCCTTGATCTGCTCAGGCGTGAAAGACATTTTTTCAAAACGCGGGATATGGAGCGTCGTCCCCCCAGTGTGCCGATCCTCAACAAGAATGGCACGCGGCAGGACAAAATAAAGCTCCGGCAAGCCCCAGGGATCGATCGTGGTGCGCGGCAGACGTTCGAGTTGATCTTTCAGATCGTAGGACAGGTAACCGAGAAGTCCACTGGTAAGCGGAGCCACCGTTTTCTCCTGCGGACAGTCGAAATGGCCGAGAACCTGCTCCAGCAGACCGAAGGGATCGGCGCTGTAATTTTCGTGACTACAGCCGTGTTCGGTTGTGAGACGAAGAGAGATTTTACGGCCGGAACCGGTCAGGATCAGGTCGGGGAAAAGTCCGAGGATATTGAAACGAGCAGAGTCCCCTTCACCACCGCTCAGCAGCAGAACAGTGCCGGGACAATCACAAAACCGGCCGGCAAAATCGATAAAGGGCTCATCGAGAGGATAAGGTTCCTGATATACACCAACCAACCGGCCACGTTCTTTTTGAAGAAATTCTCTGATCACACTCAAGATCTGTCACTCATCGGCAAAATTCTGGCCGATCATAACAGAAGTTGACGGCCCGACGCCAATCTTAACGGCAGAGTGGCGGTCAGCCTCAGAGTGGTCTGAAGCTAAGCCACGCTACGCTCCTCCTTGTGCGGCACCGGAGGCGTGCCGTGAGTGTGGAAGGACGCGATCGTCTTGAGTCCCCAGGCCTGCCCCTTCTTCCGCTCTTCTTCAGTCCAGACCACCGTCTGCCAGTCAGGGGCAAGAATCAGGCGGGCGCCGGAGTTGGCCAACTCGACCCGGTTACCGGCCGGCTCCCAGACATAGAGGAAAAAGGTCCCCTGAATGGCGTGCTTGTGCGGGCCGGTTTCGATATGGACGCCATTCTCCAGGAAGATATCGGCGGCACGCAGAATTTCCTCGCGCGTATCGGTTGCATAGGTGACATGATGCAAACGGCCATAGCCACCCCCGTGCTCTTCGGTGCAGGCCAGATCGTAGGTCTTGTTATTGACGGTAAACCAGGCCCCGCCGATGCGTCCGTTATCAAGCTGGATCATTTCGGTAACACGCGAGCCGAGACAGGTCTCCATGAAATGTTTGAAGACAGAGACATCTTCGGCCAGCAGGTTGAGATGATCGATCCGGCGCGGCGCCGTTCCCCGACCATGATAACGCTGGGCCAGGTTCTTCAGAACAGGCGTCTCCTCTGCCGAGGGGACAAAACGGACCGTATCCCAATAGATTTCAAAGACATGCCCGAACGGATCGGCAAAACGGAAGGCCCTGCCATGGCCAAGATCACCATCGACCCAGCCGATGACCTCATAGCTGCTCTCTTCAATCGCAGCTACCCGATGTTTCAGCGCTTGTTCAGAGGAGGTCCGGTAAGCAATATGCCCGACACCGGTAGTATGATGTCGGGTCAGCTTCAGACTGTGAAATTCATAGTCGTCCCAGGCCCGCAGGTAGGCAGAATTCTCGTCCTGAGCCGACAACGACAAACCGTAGACCCGGGTAAAGAAATCAAGGCTTTCATCGAACTTATCGGTGTACATCTCGACATGGGCAAGATGAGCAATGTCAAAACAGAGTTCCATAACGTTCTCCCTTGAACGATTTCACCTACAGGTGAAAATAAAAGCATAGCGAACTTCGTTATCTTAGTGGATTCACTCTGTTCTGATTCTAACTCTGTAAAACGCTATTTGTAAATATTGACATTCATTTTCACGTGGATGACATATTTGATCAGCAATCGCGGTCCTGAACAATTGACCTACACCCCTGTACAGCGATTGCGCCCCTGCTCCTTCGACATGTACAGAGCTTTATCGGCCAGGTTGATGAGAGCAATGGGCTCTAAATCTTCCCCCGGAACAATGCAGGCAGCCCCCTGACTGATGGTGACATAGTCAGAAACTTCCGACTTATGATGAGGCCGCTTAAGTTCCGCCACAGCTGCAGCAGCCCTCTGCGCCACTGCAAGAGCACCCTCCAGGGGCGTTTCCGGCAACAACAGAACGAATTCCTCTCCACCATAACGGGCGGCCAGGTCAACCGGCCGCAAAACTGCAGATTTAAGCGCCGAAGCGACCTGCTTGAGACAGTCATCACCGGCAGAGTGACCATAGTGATCATTATATTTTTTAAAGTAATCGATATCGATCAAAACCAGGGACAGGCAATTCTGGCTACGTTTGAGGCGCGACCATTCCTTCAACAACTGGGTATCGAACGAACGACGATTGGCAATCTGCGTCAAACCATCGATATTAGCGGCCTCAGAGAGCTTCCTGTTCAACTCTTCCAGTTTTTGCTCCGCCTGCTTGCGCAGAGTGATATTTCTGAAATGCCCGACAAAGGCCCCCGTGCCAACGATTGTCACCAGCGGCGAAGTGGCCAGGCTGTAACACTCACCATCAAAACAGATCTCAAATTCCTGGCTTTTTCGGCTTTTTATTTTTTTAAGAGGACAGTCATCATCTTCGCAGTGCCCGCAACAAAAAAGCTCTGTACACTGCTGACCGATGACCTCTGATAACTCCTTCTTCAGCACTTTCAACATGGCATCGTTAGCGCGAATCACCACTCCGTCTTCCCGCACAACCCAGATCGGATCTGCTGTCGCCGAAAGAATCTGATTCATCTCCAGGCTTTCAAACTCTGCCATGAGCTGCTGCTGACCCGCTTCACCAATCGCGGTTTCCAAAGCCTTTATGGTCTGAAGCTGATCTTCACAGACAAGCTTCAACTGCTGATAGTCTTCCGGCAGAGGATCCGGGCAATGTTCGGGTAAATTCGAAGATTCGCTCATCTGATATGAACCTTGGATTTGTACACAATGTCACATTGTGGTGGCATAACAAGCTAATAAATAATGGAATAACATAAAATCCAATTGTTAATCACCGCCAACATTCAGTCAACTATAAAATCACCCTTTGAAGACAAGATTCGTAAACAACCAGGTCAGAGAGAAAATCTCAACAGATAAAAATAAAGCAGGCATGGAGGGACAAGAACATCGCGAGGGTTCTGAACTTCGCCGACAACCAGGACGGCAGCCTCTATCTCGGACCGGCCGCACCTATCACAATGAGTTGTCTAGGAAATATCTGGATGGTATTTTTTCATACATTTTTCACAAACACCGTGACTGAACGTCGCCTCTGAGTGTTCGGAGATATATTCTTCAAGCTGTTTCCACAACCCGCGATCATCCCGGATTTCTTTGCAGTACATGCAAATGGGGATAATTCCCTGCAATCTCCTGATCTCATCTTCCGCGTGTCTCTGCGCGGACAGGTCACGGATCGTCGTCACCCGGACACGCTTGCCGCGATAGGTAAACATCTTGCCACACACCTCAACAGGAAAAGACCGGCCGTCTTTCTTCAGAGCAGCAACCTCGTATGGGCTGTCCGATTCTGTCTCTATCGCAGTACGAATCATCTCCCGGCTCTCAGGAACAAAACAATCAGAAACCCGCATTTCCAAAAGATCCGAAACGGAAGTCGCTCCAAACATCTCCACCACGGCCCGATTCACTTCGATAATTTTCCCAGCAGCAGCGATCAGGATCCCTTCGGAGGCCGCATCTGACAAGCTGCGATACTTCTCTTCACTTTCCTTTAACAGTTTTTCGACTTTCAGCCGCTCATCGATCTCGCGCTGCAACCTGCGGTTCCAGAACAGAATGACCGATACCAGAACAGCCGCGACACAGAGGATGCCGACAACCCATTTGATAACATCCCACGGACGAATACCATACTCATAGCGAACAGACAGCCAGTGATTTCGAATTTCCGCGTGTTCTTCAGGAGTAAAACTTTTAAGAGTCTTGTTGATGATGCCGACTAGCTGCGGCCAGTCATCTCGTACCGCCATGGCTTGATTATGCGGGCCAAAGGAGGTGGGAGCCGCAACTTTGAGGTTATTGTAACCCTGAGTCTGGATGATGTAGCTACCGACAGCGAGGTTACCGACATAGGCATCCCCCCGCCCCATGGCCAGCCGCTCCAGACATCTTGGCTCAAGGTTCGGACCGGTAATCGGCTCCAGCCTGATCTGGGGATAGTCTTTCGCGAGCATCTCTTGAATAGCATACCCCTGAGGCACACAGACCGATTTTCCGGCCAGATCATCCAGGCCTGCGATAAAGGGAGAGTCCATCCTGCTGAAAACAACCCAGGGGAGAAACAGATACTCATCAGTGAAGAGCATCGTCTTTTTGCGCTCTTCGGAAATCTTGGCGGTCAGCAGCAGATCAATCGTCTGATGCTTGCCAAGCGCATCGAGTGCCTTGTTCCAGGGGATGGTCTCGTCTGAAATGAATTCGTACTGAATACCATGGAGAACAAATATCTTTTTGATGTAGTCAACAGCAATACCCCGGAAACCGCCTTCAGAAAACATGAAGGGAGGCCAATTGCCAACACGAACCCTAACGGTGTATTTCTGCTCAAGCCAGTCCTGCTCAGACTGGGTCAGCTGGACCGGCATGTCGACTGCCTGGATCTTGGCAGGCGGCAACAGCATCCCAAGGCAGAAAACCAGCAGAATATAGAGAATAACTTTCATTATCTTCCCCCTGGAAAGGCCCGGCTTGTCTGTAAAATATAGCACAACCAGAGTGGAGCTCAGGCCAAAGGACGGGAAAGATAAAAATAGCGCTCATCGATTGCGAAACAGACGATTGTTGATATAATTTCCTTACGCGGCAGATCATAGCAAAACGAGGTGAGATAAAAGCTTAAACCCTTATCCCCCTCTTCTCCTCAGGGAGATTGCCATGATTTTCAAAACCGATATAATAAATCGGACTTTGAAACAGACGGCGGCATCATTTGTCATCCTGAATGATAGATGATGAAAAGAACGAGAACAGATCCTGATATCATCTAAATTGAGAACACTCTCAAAGATGAAGATTATGGTTCTGCAACCGTTGAAAAAGCTGAATCAGATCAGCTCGCCGCGTACCGCCGAAGCTCCAGAATGGCCCCCCGCTGTTCTGGAGCTTCTGTTATTTGAGAATAGGAATTAAAATACAAACAGCGGCTACCTTCAGGCCGTTCCGGACCACAACCCTGAAGGGCATTGAGACCTCCAGCTGAAGATGTATTCCGGTGGGTTTGTGCTTTCCGGATTAGCCCATCACTTACCCGCATTCAATGCCCTGACAAAATAATCTTTTTCGCCCATCTGCCCACCCTTCAGAGCAAGCTCCAATCCATACGGGTTTGGTTGATAGGTGTACCCCTTACATAAGGGGGCACCAGGCGATATTGGGCAAATCATTTCCAGACCGTAAACTCCCAATTCTTTTGTCACAAATCCGGAAGTATCACCGCCAGCGACGACAATTCTCCGAATCGCCGATCTATCTACAACTTCCTTAGCCACTCGGCCAAGATATCGGCCAATCACCTCTCCCGTATCAGATAGAGCGATCCCCTTCGCTTTAAAATGCTCTCGGGCCAACGCTATTGAATTGTCCTTCTGACCGGCCGCAGTATACAAAAGGACGTTTTCACCACTCTTGACCAACGCCAGGATCTCTTCCACAAAGGTTCTGGAAAGGCTATTCAAATCCGTTATCTGATGAATCGGAATCTTGACCAGCCGAAAACCTGCGTTGCTGGCAAAAGAGATCTGGTCCTCGGTCAGTGGAGAGCAGCTCCCCGAAACAACCAGGATTTGCTCAACCTCCTTAACGGCGTGTTGACTCAGCGGTGGTACTGGCGAGGCCAGATCCCGCCCTGCCCAAAAACTGGTAAACGCATATTCCCAGCCGGAAGAACCGACTATAAACTGGGGACTCTCTGTTCTTCCATCCCAAATCAACTGGGCAGAGTGAAGCAGGCGCTGATCGTCGATGACATCAAACAGGCAAAGGCCGGGTTCGTCAGCCATTTTCTTCTCAAAACGATCTTTCACTTCGGCATAGGAACCAGACAGATCGAAGATACTCATCAGCTCAATCTTCTCAGAGGTCTGTTTCTGCAAATGTAAGCGCAGATCAGCTTCGGTCATCGGAGTGACAGGATGCGTTGCCATGGTTGGATGGCGGTCCAAACGATAGACAGTATCTCCCATCCGTGCAAAATGATTGCCCATAAAGGTGTAGCGCCCCAACGCGGGAGCCCCAACCAGAACGGAGATCTGCTGATGGCCCGTGAAATATTCCCGGCTTAACTCGATCGCCTTGCCGATGCTGCCAATTTCTGGGGAGGAATCGAAGGTAGAACAGGTTTTATAATGTATGAGCGGAACACGTATCTTTGCCAGTTCTGAGAAAACAGGCCGTAATTCTCTTTCCATGTTCGCGGGACTTTTGGCCCGGCTGGTTCCTGCAACACCGAAACATCTCAATCCATCAAAATCGGCAAGCAGTTCAGCAGACGGGGGCTCAAGAAACAGGACAGTGCGATAACCGTGGATCGTTAAGGCTTCCATCGCGTCTGTCGAGCCGGTGAAGTCATCACCATAGAATGCGAGCAATAATTCGTCCATACTCATAACAGCCCTCTAGTTTGCAGAGAATTTATCGATCGCCAACTGCAGTTCCGGGTGCTTTTCGGCGAAGCGGGCCAAAGGAATCCCCTCGACGGCAGCCTGCCATCCTTGCTGCATACTCAAAACGCCGGCCTGAGCTCCTCCCGGATGAGCGATGATCCCTCCTCCGGCAAGATGCAACAGGTCCGTTGACTTTACTGCACTGAACGTCTTCTCTGCACTCCCGGCCCACTGAGCCGAGGACAGAACCGGCAGAACAGGATAGCCGTCCAACATCGGCATCAGACAATCCCTGATCGCCCTGAAAACAGTTTCGTTCGATTCCGAAAATTTATTATCGACACCATTGGTATGCAGATGATCGACACCTGCCAGACGGCACAACTTCTGATAGGCCCTGAATTCCATTCCCAGGAGGGGACAACGGCTCATTGCCCCCCACTGGTTACGATGGCCATGGATCGGCACCTGGGCAAATTTTCGCAGATACGCGACACCTGCCAGGCCAATGCTGTTTATCCCGACCATGACACAATTCCCGCCGGCCTTGACAACCAGGTCATGGTTTCTTTCCAGCTCATCGATGTCTGCCGTAATATTGAAGGCATACATCATTTTCTTACCGGTTTTATCGGCAGCTCGATTTATCTCGTTCATAACTGTTTCGACACGCTCCTTTAAGGGCGCGCAGTCGGGATTCGCGCAAAGCTCATCATCCTTGACGAAATCAAGGCCGGCCAGGGCCAGTTCCCTGACAAGAGGGGCATATTCTCTGGTTTTCAAACCAATACTTGGCTTGATGATGGTGCCGATGAGCGGGCGTCCAAAGACAGCTGCCAGCCGCCTGGTTCCTTCAATACCGAATTGTGGACCGGGATATTTTTCCGAAAAGGCTCCGGGGATATCCAGATCCATCAAACGCAGACCCGAAAATTCCCCCAGTTCATAAAGGTTTCCGGCAACGGTTGCCAAAAGATTTGGAATTGAAACTCCGAAATTGCCCAGAGGAAAAGCAAGTTCAACCATCGCCCTGCGATAAACCGGGGAACTGCCCCCCCTGGGAACCTTTGCTCCAGGCAGGGTTGGACCTGGAACAGTTTCAAGCTCCCGAATACTGACAACCTGAGCACCATGATTCTTTTTCAGTTCAGGGGTTTCACCGGGAACAGAAACGAAGGTACCTGTCGACTGTTCTCCCGCTGTTGATCAGCATGCAAAAATGACCCACTTACGGGGATAATCGGCGTCCAAAATTGACCCACCTCAGCATTGTCCTCCAAGCTCTCTGAAATTTCAGAGAGAGGAGCTTTTTGCAGGAGATGCTGACCGTGGAAACCATTGCTAAAATCCGACGTGCCTACCACCGGGACAAGAAGCCGTTAAGGCAGATCGCCCGGGAGATGAACCTGTCCCGCAATACCGTTCGTAAGATCATCCGTTCCGAGAAGACAGAGCAGTACTACGAACGCAAAACCCAGCCGCGCCCGAAGCTGGAGCCGTTTAAAGATCAGCTGATCGCCGCCCTGAAAGAGGATCAGGAGAAGCCGACGAAGCAGCGACGTACGGCTTTGCTGCTGTTCGAGATGTTGCAGCACGCTGGCTTTGAGGGCGGATATGACACGGTGCGGCGATTCGTCAAGTCTTGGCGCGATGAGGGCTCTCAGGCTAAAGCCTACATTCCACTGGCTTTTGCTCCGGGCGAAGCGTTTCAGTTCGACTGGGGCTATGAGCAGATCGAGCTGGGAGGAGCGAACGTCAAGATCAAGGTGGCCCACTTCCGTCTTTGCCATAGCCGTGCGCCCTTTTGCGTGGCCTATATGCGCGAGACCCTGGAGATGATTCTTGATGCCCATGTCCAGGCGTTCTCGTTCTATGGCGGCGTCTGCCGCAAGGGAATCTACGACAATCTGAAGACGGTGGTCAGCAAAGTGCTGGTCGGCAAAAATCGGATCTTCAATCGCCGTTTTCAGACTCTGGCATCCCACTACCTGTTCGAGCCGGTCGCTTGCACGCCCGCCGCAGGCTGGGAGAAGGGACAGGTTGAACGACAGGTCGGAGTTGTCCGTCAGCGCCTGTTCGGCAAGCGGCGCAAGTTTGCCGATCTGGAGGAATTGAACCAGTGGCTACGGGATGAGTGCAGGATGTTGGCGGCGACGACAAGACATCCCGATGATCCGGAACGGACAGTGGCCGAGGTCGCCGAGCAGGAACGCGAATCGCTGGTTCATACTCCGGTCTCCTTCGATGCTCATCGGGAGAGCACGGCCAGAGTTGCACCGACCTCACTGGTCACCTTCGACCGCAACCGCTACAGCGTTGAAGCCTTCTACGTCGGCAAGATCGTTACAGTGCGCGCCTATGTCGACCGAATCTCATTCCTTTACGACGGAAAGCTGATCGGCCTGCATAGCAGACAGTACGGCCGTGATAAGACAATCTACATCCCCTGGCACTATCTCGATATCCTCAAGCAGAAGCCGGGTGCGCTGCGCAACGGAGCACCGTTTCGCAACTGGGACCTGCCGCAATCCCTGCAGAAGGCACAGGAACGCCTGGGACGCATCGATGATGGAGACCGGCAATTCGTCGGCATCCTTGCGGCTATCCCGCGTTATGGGATTAATGCCGTCGAGCAAGCCTGCAAGGAAGCTCTGCTGGCCAGAACCATTAGCCGTGACCTGGTGCTGAATATCCTGTCACGAGTAGAGGACCCGCAGACTGAGACAAGTAGCCTGGCGCCGGCTCATCTGCCGCAATTGAACCTGTCCCCGACCGCTGACTGCGAACGCTACAACCGCCTTCTCTCAGGAGGTCGCCGTGCTTCGTGACCAACTGCTGACGTCCTTGAAAGAGCTCAAACTGCACGGCATGCGCAGCGTCCTTGATGAGGTGCTGGTCAACGGCACCCGGCAGAAGAGCATTCCAGAGAGAATCCTTCTGGAGCTGCTTCAGGCGGAACAGGCTGAACGCAAGATGCGCAGTATCCGCTATCGAATGGTGCAGGCAAAGTTCCCTGTCGCCAAGGATCTGGATCAATTCGACTTCAACATTTCTCCGGTCAATGAAACTCAGGTCAGAACTTTGTACGAAGGACAGTTCCTGGAGGATCAGTGTAACGTCATTCTCGTTGGCGGGACTGGAACAGGCAAAACCCATCTGGCGATAGCCATCGCCAGGAAGATCGTTCGTAGCGGCAAGCGCTGCCGCTACTTCAACCTGGTTGATCTGGTCAATCAACTGGAGCAGGAGAAGCTGAGCGGCCAAGGCGGAAAGCTCGCTACCAGTCTGGCAAGGCTCGATCTGGTCGTTCTCGACGAGCTCGGCTACCTGCCGTTCTCTAAGAGCGGCGGCCAACTGCTGTTTCACCTGATCTCAAAGCTCTACGAGCAGACCTCTCTGCTGATCACAACCAACCTGACCTTCGGTGAATGGCCACAGATCTTCGGCGACGGCAAGATGACAACAGCACTGCTCGACCGGGTAACACACCACTGTGAGATTATCGAAACGGGGAATGATAGCTGGAGAATCAGAACCAGGAATAACGACCAGAATTAACCCGCTGGGGTGGGTCAAAATTGGACGCCGATGGTGGGTCAATTTTCAATGCTGATTGACAGTCTGCGCTTCCGCTACACCTACAACGAACGTAAAGAAATTATCACGCTGGGACCTTTTCCGGCTCTCGATGTCGAAGATGCCAGAAACCTTGTCCGGCAGTACAAGTTGATGTTGGCTCAGGGGTTCGATCCTAAGGCCGAGGAACGTCGGCAAGAGAGCCCGACCTTTGCCTGTTTTATCGAAGATGACTTCGTTCCTTATGCCAAGAAGAAGTACAAAACCTTCAGTAACGTCAAAAGTACATTGACCCGTCATCTGCTGCCGAAGTTCGGCAAGCGGAAACTGACTGACATCTGCAAGGCGGATATTGTCCGCTATCATGAGCAGGTCTGTGCCGAGATCAGCCCTATTACTGCGAACCGCTGCCTGTCGATGTTGGCCAGTATCTTCAATAGGGCGGTGATGCTGGAACTGATCGTTAAGAGTCCTGCCTCTGGAGTGAAGAAGTTTTATGAAGGGGAGAGCCGTGACCGCTATCTCAATGATGATGAATTGAGACGTTTCGTTCATGTGCTGCAACAGAACATCGAAAACCGACAAGTCAAAGCGATCTTCCTCTTGCTGACTCTGGGGCTGCGCAAAATGGAAGTCTTGTCGTTCCGCTGGTCGAACATAGATCTTGATCTGAAGCGTGTTTACATTCCCGATCCGAAGAACCGCAAGCCGCGATATGTCGCTCTGAATACACAGGCTCACGCTCTGCTTGAGAAGATGCACAAGGAGCGAGAGCCCGGAGTGGACTGGGTGTTTCCCAGTAATGCGGAATGCGGCCACTTGCGGGAAATCAGAAGAACCTTTGCTTTCATTCTTGAAAAAGCCGAGATCCGTGAGTTCCGGCTGCACGACGTTCGGCGGACAATGGCCAGTCACCTGATCAATTCCGGTGCAAGCATCTACGAGGTGAAAGAGATCCTCGGTCATCAGGATCTGAAATCGACACAGATCTATGCACGACTGGCCACGGCATCGATAGCCAGAACCAGTGAAATTATGTCTAACAAGATCGATCAGGCGTTAAGCATTGATTAGCCGTCAATCCCCTAGTTTTTCCCGCTTCGTTCAATCCAGAATCGTCCTATTTCCTTGCTTATCCTGCCCGTTACAGCTTCGTACTTTGAGACGGTAAGGTTTTCCTTCCCTTTTTGGCGTCGTGCTGCCGAGATTCTTTAGCCAAATAAAGCAATTGCCAACAGACAATCGTGGGGCAAATCAGAAATCCGTTCTTTGACAACTAAATAATCAGCACGAGGAGACTGCTCTGTGGGTGTTAATCACTCCTTCTCGGCATGACTAGAAGGATATGTTATGACGAAATCCATCAAGTTCAGCCACAGAACAATCGAAAAACTTTCGATCCCTAAGGATTGCGGGAAAAGTTCCGGTATCGAGTATACCGACCTCGGGCAGCAGGGGTTAAAACTGTCCGTTTACAAGAGCGGTCGCAAGTTTTTCCGGCATCGGTACACGATGCATGGCAAGAAAGTATCGGTGACGATCGGCGAGTTTCCGACGATGACAGTCGAACAGGCTCGTGAGAAAGTCCGGCAGAATCGCCAGAAGGTTCTCGAAGGGGAAGATCCACGCAATCAGAGTACTACACGCCTGACGTTGGGTGAGTTTGTCGATCAGTTTTATGTCCCCTTCGCCAAGGTGCAGCGCAAGTCATGGTCTGATATTGACAGCAGGCTCAAGTTAAGACTGCTTCCGACGTTTGGTTCCCTTCCTCTTGACCAGATCAAAAAAGCTCAAATCGCTCAATTCCATCAGAAGTTACAGGTTGAGGTTTCTGCAACAACGGCAAATCGGGATTTGGCTTTGCTCTCCTCAGTGCTGACTCTGGCAGTCGACTATGACTGCCTCGATAAGAACCCTGCGCGGGGTATTCGTAAGGCTAAAGAAAGTGGTCCCCGTACCCGTGTTTTGTCCGAAGAAGAACTGGCACGATTCACCAAGACTGTCCAGTTGAAGCTCGATCAACAGGAGGTCCGTGCAATTTTCCTGCTGCTGGCTCTGGGTTTGAGAAAGATGGAAGTGCTCTCGTTGCGGTGGAAGTACGTTGATCTGTTGAACGGAACTCTCTATCTGCCTGACACAAAGTCAGGTACGCCCCGGCATGTAGCACTGAACAGTATTGCTCAGGAATTGCTGGCACGGATGGCTAAAGAAAGGGTCGGCAAGCAGGAGTGGGTTTTCCCGAGCAACTCAAAAACAGGGCACCTCAAGGAGGTCAGGAACACGTTCTCCAGACTCCTGACAGAAGCGGGGATTGAAAACCTCAGGTTGCACGATTTGCGGCGTTCGTTTGCTTCGAATCTGGTCAATGCGGGGGTCAGTATCTATGAGGTCCGTGATTTGCTGGGGCATGCAGATGTAAGCACGACTCAGATATATGCGCACCTGGGGATCGGTACATTAAAGCAAGCCAGCGAGATATCGGCAAAGGTTCTCGGTGCGATGATCTCAGTCTAACAAACATCAAGAAAGGAGAGTGCTAATCGGCGTAAATCAGTCGATTAGCACTCTCTTTCAAATGAGGATAAAGGCAGCGACCTCCCAACATAAAACACCAATTTTGTCATCTTTTGATCTAGCTCAATTTTTCTTGCACAAAATTCCTGTATCGTCCTCACATCAGATGAAAACGAAGGAGCTATCAAAATGAACCTTAAAAATAATATCGGCGAACAGGCCATCAATAAGACGATCGAAGCACACCCCTATATCGGTGAAATTTTACAGAGATACGACATTGGCTGTGTCACCTGCGGCGTCGGGATCTGCTTAGTCAAAGACGTTGTGTCAATTCACGCCCTTGGTGCTGAGGCCGAAACATCGATAGAACAAGAAATTAACGATTATCTTGATACGCAAGGAGAATAGAATTATGGCAAATCTTGCATGTGGATGCCCGGGCTCCCAGGTTCGTACCATCAATAAGACTGAGAATAATAATGAAACACCAGAACGCATTGATTCTGAGCTGCGCCAATGGCCAACACAATTACATCTGGTTCCGCCAACGGCCCCCTATCTGCAAAATGCTCATTTGCTCATCGCAGCGGACTGCACACCTTTTGCCTATGCGGAATTCCACCGCGACTTCATCAAGGGGCGTGTTTTGGTCAATGCCTGTCCAAAACTGGATGATACAAGCCCCTATGTGGAAAAACTTGCGGCAATGATCTCACAAAATGATATTCAGTCCGTCACTGTCACTATCATGGAAGTTCCATGTTGTCGTGGGTTGGCGATGTTTGCCCAACAGGCAATAACGCAGTCCGGAAAGGATGTTCCTCTGGAGATTGCGATCATCGGTGTTGATGGTCAAAGGAGAGCCTGACATGAAAACCAATGTGACTCAGGTTATGGTTGCTGAACATCAATTGATCCTGCGCATGATTAGTCTCATCGAGAAGAAAGTCGCACTCGTGGAAGAGAATAAGTTCAATAACTGGACCTTCTTTCTTGATGCTGTAGACTTTATACGCAACTTTGCGGATCGTTTTCATCATGCCAAGGAAGAGGATGTTTTATTTGTCGAACTCGTCAAAAACGGCATGCCTGAAAAGCAATCTCCCATTGAAGCGATGCTGATCGAACATGACCAAGGGCGCCAATTTGTCAGAGAGCTAGAATCCGCAGCTAAAAAAACCATTGCCGGGGACTCTGAGCAGATCCCCGCAATAATCATGAATGCTAAAGGATACGCCGAATTATTAAGGGGACACATCGACAAAGAAGACACCATTCTTTATCCATTGGCTGAACGCGTACTGCCGGAAGGAATCAGACCCGACATGCTCCATGCATACGACAGTGCAGAAGAAAAGGCTGATGGGGTCGAGTTGAAATATCGGCATATGGTCGAGTTCTATGAATTGAAACAAAATAGCAGTAAATAGTTTTTCTCAATCATTCAAGGGAGATATGTGCTATGGGTATATTTGATTTTTTATTTGGCAACAAAGAGGTCACTTCCACACCAACATCAAAGGAGAATGATAACATGTCAATGTTCTGTTACCAGTGTGAGCAAGCAGCTAAAGGAACCGGTTGTACTGCTGTCGGAGTTTGCGGCAAACAACCAGAGGTTGCAGCTCTTCAGGACCTGCTGGTCTATACCCTCAAAGGTATTGCTTTCTGGGGTAATCTCGCACGAGAAAAAGGGGCCAAGGACCAGGAAATTGACCGCTTCATGATTGACGGTCTGTTTGCGACTGTTACCAATGTCGATTTTGACAACAAGGCTATCAGTGATCTGGTTGCAGAAGGTGTACGCCTGCGGACTAAAGCCAAGCAATTGGCCGGTGCTTTTGACGGTAGCGTCCCTGCTGCTGCTCAGGACTGGGATCTTCCGGGAGCAATCGAAGAGCAGGAAAAACTCGGCGCGCTGCACGGTGTTAAAGACTACACCGTTGACGCTGATATTCATTCTGTCCGTGAGATTATCACCTACGGCCTTAAGGGCTATGCCGCCTATGCCGATCATGCCCGTACCCTCGGTAAAGAGTCTGATGAAATCTACGCTTTTACCCACAAAGCCCTGGCTGCTCTACTCGACGACAGCCTCGACCTGATGGCGAACGTCAATCTGGCTCTTGAAACAGGTCGTATCAACTACGCGACCATGGAACTGCTCAACCAGGCCCATGTCGAGGCCTATGGTCACCCGGTTCCTACCCCTGT
The DNA here is from genome assembly GCA_963677215.1 of Geopsychrobacteraceae bacterium. Classification (GTDB taxonomy): domain Bacteria; phylum Desulfobacterota; class Desulfuromonadia; order Desulfuromonadales; family Geopsychrobacteraceae. Next base: position 1,541,301 of record OY781919.1, on the reverse strand, counting down.
TCAACTCGGCACAAAAGCGGGCAAGGCGATCCTGGTCACCGGTCACGACCTCAAATTCCTCGAAGAACTGCTCAAGCAGACCGAAGGAACCGGTATTAATATCTATACCCACGGAGAAATGCTGCCAGCTCACGGCTATCCGGGCCTGAAGAAGTACAACCATCTGGTAGGCAACTTCGGCGGCGCCTGGCAGGATCAGCAGAAAGAGTTCAAGGATTTCCCCGGTGCCATCATCTTCAACACCAACTGTATCCAGAAACCTGCCGACCAGTACAAGGATCGTCTGTTTACTTGGGGCCTTGTCCAGTGGCCTGGCGTCAAGCACGTTGAAGGCTGGGATTTTTCCGAGGTGATCAAGAAAGCTCAAGAATGTGACGGCTTTGAAGATAATCCAGGACAGGAGATCCTCACCGGTTTTGGTCACAATGCTATTCTCGGTGTCGCCGACAAGGTCATCGAGGCGGTCAAGGGCGGTGACATTAAACACTTCTTCCTCGTCGGTGGTTGCGACGGTGCCAAAAGTGGTCGTAACTACTACACCGAATTTGCTGAAAAGGCCCCAAAGGATACCGTGATCCTGACACTCGCCTGTGGTAAGTACCGCTTTAATAAACTTGATCTCGGTGACATTGGCGGCATACCGCGTCTGCTCGACGTTGGACAATGTAACGACGCTTATAGCGCCATTCAGGTTGCTGTTGCCCTGGCTAATGCTTTTGAATGCGAAGTCAACGAACTGCCGTTGTCGCTGATCCTCTCCTGGTATGAGCAAAAGGCCGTTGCAATCCTGCTGACTCTGCTTCACCTGGGTATCAAGAACATCAAGCTGGGACCTAGCCTCCCAGCGTTCATCACCCCGAATGTTCTCAACTTTCTGGTCGAGAACTACAATATCGGGCCTATCGCGGCAACTGCAGAAGAAGACCTTAAGGCAATACTTGGTGCTTAAATAAAGCAACTGGTTGTATTGATCCGTTACTGGCGGATCAATACAACCAGGCCATTAACAACCCGGAACTTGGCAAACAGGACAGCATTGTGGCCGTAGATGTATCATTGAAAGTTCAAATTGATCACCTCATGATTGGCCGGGCGGTGTCTTTTGGTCCAAATGGGGAACGCAGCGCCATCGCCAAGAACAAAATAGACGAGCCACTTCCCCTAGGACTGTTAGGGTTCTCAGGTGATGAGCATGGGGATCTTATTCATCACGGAGGAAAAGAAAAGGCTGTTCACCATTATCCGTCTGAGCACTATACCGTGTGGCAACAAGAGTTGCCTGATGTTCATGCTGACCGCTGGCAATCAGGTGCCTTTGGTGAAAATCTCTCCACTGTCGGCATCACTGAGAAAGATATCTGTATTGGCGATATCTTTCGCCTAGGAACAGCTCTTGTTCAAGTAACTCAAGCCCGCCAGCCATGCTGGAAACTCAATGAAAAATTTGCTGTCACCGACATGGCCGTTCGCGTTCAGAACACTGGCAGAACCGGGTGGTACTATCGTGTGTTGAAAGCAGGCGAAGTTTATCCAGGCGCTTCATTAAGCCTGACCGAACGTTTTCATCCAGAATGGACCTTGTCACGACTGCTGTATTTCTTCTACCAAGAGACCTTGAATCAGGACGCTCTCTCTGAGATTGCCTCTCTCGAACTATTGGCGCAATCATGGCGCAACCTTGCCCGGTTGAGATTGGAAAACGGCCAGATTGAAGAGTCCAGCACACGACTGAACACTCCCCGTAAACTTGGCTAGCATGATTTTATGACATAGCCAAAGCTGTAACAGCTAAACGCTTTGACAGCACTCTTGCCGCATTTTTTATACGCATTTCTTCTGGAAGAGAAATCTCTGTTCCGCAGCATGCTAATCCCATAGAAAATGGTTAGCAGATTCGAGAAATCATCATAGGGTCAACGTATCGAACTCCTTTTTGGGATTGTCAGGCCTCTAATTGAGATGATTTCTGTCATCTTTTGACCTAGCTCAATTTTTTATTATCTATATCCGTGTATTGTGAAAACAGATAATGCCCCAAATGGGCAGAAATACGCTGTTTACTGCAAAACACTCACAGCTACATTTTCCTCTTGAAACTGGAGCAGAAAATAGCCCTTAACAAGTCCGGGAGGTTGTCATGAGAGACTTGACAGGTAGTAAAACAGAGCAGAATTTGATCACCTCTTTTGCCGCAGAATCACAGGCCAGAACTCGCTATAATTTTTACGCTACGCGCGCTGAACAAGAAGGTTTCCTGCAGATTGCGAAAATTTTTGATGACACAGCGGCCCAGGAATATGAGCACGCCAGGCGGTTCCTGACTTTTCTAAAAGGGGGTGAAGCAAAGATTGACTTTGTTTTTCCGACCTTTTCCATGGATGAGACGCACGAAAACCTGCTTTTCGCGGCTGAGCTTGAACTTTTTGTCCATGGCACCGCCTATCCACTATTTGCCGACGAAGCAGACGCCGAAGGCTTTACCCAGATCGCTGACGCTTTTCATCGCGTTTCCGTTGCGGAAGAACAGCATGAATCGATGTACCGGGAACTCGCAGACAACGTGAAACAGCAAAGAACCTTTGCCCGCGAAGAGATCGTTCGCTGGCACTGCCTGAAGTGTGGCTACATCCATGAAGGCACAACAGCTCCAACTCAATGCCCTGCGTGCCTGAACCCAATGGGCAGTTTCGAGGTTTTGAGAACGGGTTGGTGATTTGAGCCAAAGCCGATCGCGTAACTGCGATCGGCTTTGTATTGATAGTCTGCGTTCTGATTATTAAAACGGACCTATCATAAAAACCTGTTTCTTTTAGTGACTGCGAATCATTGACAGCAGCATCTTAAAGCGCTCTTTCGCCTGTAGTGCATGCGGAATATTCGCTGGCATGACCAGCATCTCTCCAGCCCCAACGCTTTGAATTGTCCCACCGATAGTGATCTCGGCTGAGCCATCAAGAATCTGGACAACCGCGTCAAAAGGAGCGCTATGCTCACTTAAGCCCTGACCGGCGTCGAAAGCGAACAGAGTCAAGTTGCCAACCTCTTTCTTCAGCAAGGTTTTACTGACAACGGACCCGGCAGCGTAGTCGATAAATGTTTCAAGGTGAAATGCGTTTCCTACAGGTGCGGTCGATTCATTCATAACTTTCCCTTTCTTTTTGTTATCGCCTGGATAATCAATTCCAGTTCAGCAAGCGCTGCTCCCCTTCAAGAGCACGGATACCGGTGACATTCTGGCTGACTTCAAGACAGCCGCGATAGGTATTTTTCGCGTCACGTAGGGCGAAATAGCGGATATGGATAAAGCTGCCGCCCAGTTCCAGCCAGAATTCGGCGCTGTCCCGCTCGCCCGAGCGAAATTTTCTCAGGATCTCTTCAACAATGTGTACGCTTTTGGGCGGATGGCAGTTGCGCACCTCCCGGCCGATAATTCCGGGGCTACGAGGAAAGATGCGTTCCTTTCCCTGCGAAAAGTAAAGCACACGGTCATCAGCATCGACCAGGGTCAGGTCGATCGGCAGATGGGTCAGCATCAGGTTGATCATCTCGCCCGAAAGAACGCCACAATTGAGCTTAATGCCAGCGGCTTCAGCCGCCTGATTCAGGGTGACCGGGGCAGCGCTATCTGCTGTAGGCCAATCATGACCAGGGGTGATCCAGGCAAAACCGATATCATTCTCGCCGCTATGAATGGCCAGCCAGTCCTCCTCGGCCAACAAATCGAGCGCCAGCGGCAGTAAAATCAACTCCTCCTTAAGAACCATGTCACCGATCTCGGTCACCAGTGCCGCTGCTGCCGCCATCCTGGTGCCAGCGAGGGCGTTCTGGTCACGAGCAATCTTGAGCTGGGCCCGAATATCATCGTGCAGCGCCCACATCACCTGTGCCGGACCACTGAGCCCTTTCTTCTCAAGGAAGGGAAAGAGCTGGTTCTCTTTACGCAGGTAATGCTTATCGATCTGGGCCAGATCTCCCATCAGGGCATCAAAGCGTGCAGCAAAGGATGCAAAGATCGCTGGCTCAGGGTCGCTCCCCGCCAGTTCCACGACCTTGCGCAGAGCTTCAAGGCGCTCTTGTGCGGCCCTGTTCTCCGTAACGAAACTTGCCACGGGATGCCCGGTAAGCATCTCCGGTAGCGCATCTTCATCCATCGCCTCCCGAAAAATCTCCAGATGCAAAGACGAAAGGTTCTTGATTTCTTCCTGCGCCAGGCCGTCATCAATGAGCGACTGCTCGATTTCAGCGATTTCCGTCGGACTGACGCGGAACAAAAACTGGCGGAATCTCTCCTTCAGCTCTGCGCGGTCAGCACCCTCGTGCAAATCACGAATGATCTGTTTCAGCTGTTCGCGGCGATCTTCGTCGGCGTCAGCCATAGCGGCACCACCTTTGCGGCGAATCTCTTCGTTGATTTCGTCAACCAATTGCTGGGGCTCAATGCCACCGATTGCCGCAGCTTTAGCAACGGTAGCGATCTTACCCATAATGCTGCGAATCAGTGGATTGGTTAATTTCTTAAATTTAGTCGAACGCTTGATCAAATAGTCCTGAAGATAAGGATATTTGCTCAGCAGTTCGTTGATCGTCGTCGATTCGGTAATGCCCATATTGCCTCCTGTTTGTGTTGAATTGAGGTATATATAACTTCTTTTGTCATCAATAAACTTAACCTAGATCAAATAAATGAAAATAATTTTCAAATTTCGTAGAAAAATTACTGAAGAAAGGAAGGGGGAGGATGAACGAGAGTCCGATGATCGTGCATGCAGCCTTAGACGTCCTTTGTCCCCGGAACCTACCGCTTAAACAGAAGGTTCCGGGGACAATTAATTTATCCTGAAAAATATTTGATTCTTAGATCAATGCTTTTTCTCGCCAAATATGACGGGTGGCCGTGTAGTGTCACCTGTCGCATTAGGAAAATCCTTGAATATGTAGGCTTTTTCACCGGTTTCGATAAGCCCTCTGGCCTCTTCCATGAAATCGTTGTAGCGGTGCTTACATTCATAGAAGCCATGCCACCAGGCGTAGTCGGGGGCCATCATCGCAGTACCCATGCGAGCACGGCGTCCTTCATGGTGCCATAATTCGTAAAACTGAACCTCAAGATGCTCATCAAAGAACTTACTGTTATCTAGCAGACCTTTGCTGTAGAGGTCATCAAGCATCGCTTTGGCCGGTTTGAAATAGACATCGTTATATTCGGTTACGACCTGATCCAACTTGGTGTAATGATCCTCGACCCAGTTTCTGGCATGACATTGCTTGCAGATGTTCTTCATCTTATCGCGCTCAACACTCCAGTTCGATTGAGCTGGAAGTGGGTTGAAATCTTCAGGCCGTACCGTCAGTGGCGCCTGCAGTTCCCAACTCAGGCGCTCAGTGACATCATGGGTGGTCCGCTGATCACCGGCACCGCTCATATGACAGGATGCGCAGGTCGGCGCACGATAATCGACACCGGCCGTCCATGTCCCGGGAGCCGCGTCCCAATTGTATTCATCACCAAAGCTGTCATAAATATCTCCGTGCTTTGATTCGGTGAAAATTTCAATCTGTGGGTGATCTGGACCTAAATGACATTGTCCACAGGCTTCGGGACGCCGTGCTTCAGCAACAGAAAAACGATGGCGAGTATGACAGCTGGTACAACTCCCCTTGCTACCGTCCAGGTTGATACGACCGACACCGACATTGGGCCAGGTATCTGAAGACAGTTGCCCTTCTTCATCCTTTTCGAGGACCGTTCCGTGACAGTAATAACAACCGGCCTGGCGCTCAGTTTCCGAATTCATTCCTTTATTCAACCAGGGATCAATCTTCCACATGATCTCGATAGTATTCGCATGTTTACTGCGATCATATTCGGTCACTTCATCTGGATGGCAACGCGAGCAATCTTTTGGTGTGACCGCTTCGGCAATGGGAACCCGGTATTCTGCACGTCCCCATTCGCTATCGCTACGCTGATATTGCTTATAGTGCGTTTCGCTGATGTCCGGGTCAGTTTCGTCGGCAAGATGGCAGTCGATACAGGTGATGTTGGCATTAGCGTGACGACTTTCGGCCCAGTCGGAAAATATTCCGGGATGCTCTTTCAGATGGCACTCAAGACAAGCTTGAGCTTCTTTGGACATGCTGCGATCTAGCCGAAAGCTTTTAGGTTTGATCTGATTGGCGGCGAAGGCCGATCCAGCCAACGCCAACGACAGTATCCCAAGCAGGAGAAAAACGTGAGACCTCTTCATAACATGCTCCTCTTATGTATCCTGATAATAAATCAACAATTTGATCTACGTGGCAGTACAATAAACATTGAGCAGCAAAATCAGTATTGGCGTTTATATGCGAACTGTTTTTTAGGGTTATGAACCAGGTTACGGTGGCAGTCGATGCATTTTTTTTCATAACCTTCCCGGGCATACACAACCGTTCGATGAGCCAGCATGGCACCACGATTTTTTGTCAGATAGAGAAGATTGCGATGACATTTCATGCATTGGGCATTTTCGATATCAGTGTAAGCGTGCTCACGATTTTTTGCCCGGTCATATTCATCGAGAAAGATATGAGCAACGACATCTTTGATGCCGTGATAGGATTTTTTGTAGAAGAAATTGAAGGTGTCGTGAGGTACCGGTAAGTGGCAATCCATGCAATCAGCAACAACACCCCACTCATTGTAACCATGGCTCGATGTCTGCCACTCGCGATAGGCCGGTTGAATCTCGTGGCAGAGGGCGCAGAACTGAGGAGTTGAGGTTCGTACCATGGTGTAATAGGCCATGCTCATCAACGGAACGCCAAGAACAACTCCGACAGCTATCAGCAACAAGGCGACTTTCCATCGTCTCATCTTGTCACCTCCTTTTTTTCGGCCCTTGAGTCTGAATTAGACCTTTTTTGATAATCGGGTTGCCAGCCACCAGGGTTGCTGACAACCCAAATACGTTCAGCCTAGTATTTCTTTCAGATCCTCCTGCGCAGTTGCAATCGGTGCAATGTTGTATTTTTCGACCAGAAAGTTCAGCACATTCGGCGTGACAAAGGCCGGCAGGCTTGGTCCCAGCTTGATATTTTTGATCCCCAGATAAAGCAGAGTCAGCAATACGGCTGCCGCTTTCTGCTCGTACCAGGAGATAATCAACGATAAGGGCAGTTCATTGACTTCACAGTCAAAGGCTTCTGCCAATGCCAGAGCGATCTGAATGGCACTGTAGGCATCGTTGCATTGACCAACGTCGAGCAGACGTGGGATGCCCTCAATATCCCCCAACTCCATTTTGTTGAAGCGATACTTACCGCATGCCAGAGTCAGAACCAGCGTATCCTGCGGAGCCTGTTCGACAAATTCGGTGTAATAGTTACGTCCCGATTTGGCACCGTCACAGCCGCCAACCAGGAAAAAGTGTTTGATCGCTCCGGATTTGACCGCCGCTATCACCTTATCGGCAACACCCAATACGGCGTGATGACCGAATCCGGTCAGGATCTCCTGCCCCGGATTGTCTACAAAGCCCTCACACTCCTGAGCCTTCCTGATCACCGCCGAGAAATCAAAGCCCTCAACGTGTGGCACATCCGGCCACTGCACCAGCCCCCAGGTAAACAGGCGATCCTTGTAGGCATCACTCGGTCGCTGAATACAGTTGGTATTGAAGATGATGGCACCAGGGAAATCCTTGAACTCCTTCTGTTGATCCTGCCAGGCTCCGCCAAAGTTTCCGGCAAGGTGGGAATATTTGTTCAGCCCCGGATAACCGTGTGCCGGTAGCATCTCTCCGTGGGTATAGATATTGATACCGGTGCCTTCGGTCTGTTTGAGCAGCTCTTCCAAAAACTTCAGATCGTGTCCAGAAACCAGAATTGCCTTGCCCGCCTTGGTGCCCAGCTGAACTTTTGTCGGCTGTGGAGCTCCGTAGGTGTCGACATGCGCCTGATTGAGCAGTTCCATGGTCAGATAATTGATTCGCCCGGTTTCGAGGGCAAGATTGACATTCGCCATCAAGTCGAGGTTGTCATCGGTCAAATCGGCCAGAGCCTTATGGGTAAAGGCGTAAATTTCGTCAAGCTCTTTGCCAAGGGTCCGGGCATGGTCGGCGTAAGCCGCATAGCCCTTGAGGCCGTAGGTAATCATCTGGCGGACGGACTGGATATCATCATCAACCTGATAATCCTTGACCCCATGGATCTCTCCCAAAGCAATCCGCTCCTCGATATTAGTGGGCAGCTCCCAATTGCCTGCGGCCGGTGGAACAGCCCCGGTATAGTCGCCTGCCAATTGTCTGGCTTTATCCCGGAGCCGGACCGCTTCGCTAACGAAATAGGATATCACCTCGGGATCAAAATCTACATTGGTCACCGTGGTAAACAATGCGTCGATCATGAAACGATCGATCTCCTGATCCATGGTTCCCTTTTCACGGGCCAGGTTAGCCCAGAAGGCAATGCCTTTGAGACTGTAGATAAGCAGGTCCTGCAGGTTGGCAACATCGGGATTTTTGCCACATACTCCTGAGATGGTACAACCGGTTCCGTGAGCTGTCTGTTCGCACTGGTAACAGAACATCGACATGATGCTGACTCCTTTTTGAAATGGGTTTCGTTTGATCAATCAAGAAGGTTCTATAAGGTTAACACTACTGACGTAATTTTCATCAAAGGGGAAGAAATGCTCACGAGGAGGTCGTAGACTTCCTCTTTTGTTTTGAATATTTAGATCTTTAGGAACAGAAAATCCGCCAGAAATGCTCTGACGACATGTTTCATATGTACCTATATTTGAGAAAATATCGCCAGGGTTCCCCCGTGGTTCTCGCCCCCCATCTACCTGCAGTGTTATACTGGCAATAACAAGTTCATTCGGTCCGCAATGCGACAGCCTCGAAGGAAGGCCGGAGATTGGACCGGGCAGAAGTCTAAAAGTCTTAAAATAAGGTGGCTATTGACACGAAATGGTAAACAATTCATGGCCGAACGCGGAACCAAACCGGACAAGATCGATCGTCTTGAACCAAAGGTGCGTCAGGGATTGATCGTCGTCATCACCGGCAACGGCAAGGGCAAGACCACAGCGGCGCTGGGGATGGCATTGCGTGCCTGCGGCCATGACATGAAGGTCTGCATCATCCAGTTCATGAAAGGCGACCTCTATGCCGGAGAGTGGGACGGTGTCAAACAGATGAGCTGCAATATTGAGCTACTCGCTACCGGAAAGGGATTCTGCGGTATCCAGGGCAACCCCTACCCTTGGGACGAGCATCGTGCAAACGCCCAGGATGCCATAGCTCTGGCCCGAGAGAAGATTGCAGCGGGGAGCTACGATCTGCTGATCCTCGACGAAATCAACAACGCCCTTAAACTCAAACTGGTCGACCTCGAACAAGTAATCAGTCTCCTGCAGGACAAGCCTCCCCTGCTGCATCTAGTTTTCACCGGCCGTGACGCGCACCGGCAGGTCATCGAACTGGCCGATACGGTCAGCGAGGTACACGAAATAAAGCACGCTTATCGCCAGGAGATCGAACCACAGCCTGGCATAGATTACTGATAGACAAACCGGCTGGGCAGCTTTTCCTCACCCATTCCGCAACAACCTCGTTGAGGTTAACCAGTTCGGGCGGGATGTCGAAGTGAGTAAGAATCTGACTTGGTGGACGGTGACAGACGCAGAGGATCAATGAAAAAACAACAATATGTCTGCCTTGTCTGCGGCTTTAACATGGTAGGTTTTCATCCTGACACCTGTCCCTTTTGCGGAGCGCGAAAGGAGCGATTCTTAACCGCAGAGGAATGCTCTTCCAGATTCAAGGTCATGTCAACACCGGTCAATGAGAAGGTGGCCAGGCTTAACTCTCAGCCGGCCCTCGGGTACGAGCATGCGGCCTATCGGATCGAAACTGGCCAGAATAGCGTCTGGATTGACTGCCCGTCCTCTTTTGATACCTCTGTGTCAAGTGTCGATACAATCTTGTTTACCCATCACCACTTTCTCGGCGCTTCCAACCTGTATCGGGAACATTTTGCTGCCAAGGTTCGAATCCACCAAGCGGACACTCAACATGAGATCTGCCGTCCGTTTAGCTTCGACAATCCTTTTGACAGAAACTTCACCCATTGCGGTATCGAAGCCTTCCATATAGACGGACATACGCCCGGCTTCACTTTCTACATTTTTGAAGAGACACTGTTTATCTGCGATTACGTTTTTCTTTGTGGTGATGGGATGAAACTTAACCCCTTTGGTTCTGCCGATCGAACCCTTGCCGGTAGTCGACGTATTCGGGACCTTCTTGAAGGTCGTCAACTTGCCACCGTCTGTGGTTATAATTATGTCATTGATTATCAGGAATGGCAGCGCCGGTTTGAAACAGAGGGTTCGTTCAGTGGTTTCTGATAAAAGCCGTTGTGATAGTTTTTTCATCCTATCCAAGCGACATGGTGTTTCCTCAATTGATTTTTATATTTCATATTAAAGTGTTTTTCTGATTTCTATAAAGGATACCTAATCAAAAAGTCCCTGCCAGCTATCCATCCATAACTCTCAAAAGGGGTATGGTCCGAAGCGATCATCTGATTTTTAAAAGCAGATTTGCCTATATTTGAGAATTTATCACCTCCGCCTATCTCAGGAATTTCAAATATTGAGCTGTCAATTTTGAAATTCAAACATGCCTTCTGCTGGATGGCACTTCAGTCTGCAATACCTCATTGTAAACAGGCTCCTATGTCGATTCGAGCTAAGGCATCATCAATACGCCATATTCTCTGCTAAACTATCAATGTGACCTTCCTTATTTCCAGAGGGGGACAAGCATGTTTGATGATTTAAGTGACGGAATCAAAGAGGCGAAAAAAGGCAACACAAAGCTTGGGCTTGAATTGCTGAAAGATTTTGAAACAAGTAAAGATTTCCCCAAAGAAAAGGCTTGGTTTGGGTACTGTCTCGCCTATGAAAAGAAGGATACTGCTGCGGGGATTTCACTTTGCAAAACTGCATTAAGCTGTAATTCACAACTCCCAGATGTCTATTTAGCTCTCGCCAGAATCTACCTTCTCAATGGGCAAAGAAAGTTTGCTATTGACACCCTTCAAAAGGGTCTTAAAACAAAAGGGAATGGTGAGATTTTGTCCTTACTCAGACTCCTTGGCATGCGTAAAAATCCGATTATACCTTTTTTAAGCAGAGACCATTTTATCAATATTTCATTGGGAAGGTTTATGTCCTCAATAGGACTGCGTCGGTAATCTAACGGATTCAGGATGAGTGGCGTTTCAATGCGCCTCAGGTGCAATCCCCGAAAAACAATGTCCTAACTGCATCAGCTCTTACAATTGACAGAAAAGGATAGAACATGAACCAGAAAATGCTTGACGCCCTGAACGGGCAGATCAATGAGGAACTCAATTCCATGTACATTTACATGGCCATGGCCGCCGACCTTGACGAGATGGGATGGGGGGGGATGGCCAACTGGATGAGGAAGCAGGCCCAGGAGGAAATGGGGCACGCCCTAAAAATCCAGGACTACGTGAAGGATAGGCAGGGACGGGTCGTCTTCAAAGCTCTGGGGGAGCCACAACTGACCTGGAACACCCCTCTGGAGCTTTTCAAGGCGGCCCTCGCCCATGAGAAGTACATTTCTGGGACCATTCATAAATTGGTTAAGCTGGCAAGGGAACTTGATGACATCGCCACGGAAGTGTTTCTGAATTACTTCGTGACCGAGCAGGTCGAAGAGGAAGATGCGGCTTACGAGATCGTTGACGCCCTTGAGAAGGTGGGCAACAGCGTGGGCCCCCTCTACCAGGTGGATTCCTGGCTCAGAAAAAGGGAGTAGGAGCGAAAGCCGGTCTGGGCTTTCTTTTTGAAAGATCCGGACCGGTATCGTCTATCGGATATTCTCCCGTCTCAGTTCTATAACCGCCTGAACCAGGTTGGAAATATGGGGGAACACTTCGCCCCATTTTCTCGTCTCAAAAGTCGTAATTTTCTAGATAAATGCCTCTGGAGATACCGGAGGCATCCGTTTTTCAAATCTTAGAATTTATGACCGGTTGCTTGAGTGCTCAGCAAGAGTTTTTGCTACGTTTTTCAAAAGTCAGGTCAAAACTCGATTTCACATCATCTAAGGATATTTGGAACAACCATAGGTTACATTTGAGCTCGATATAAATATGGCACTTACTCTGAATTCATCATTTTGGTAATCCATAATGGCATGTTATGAAACTCTCCTTCTCTTACAAGTGTCCAGAGAAGTGGGCCGAGTTGATTCAGGCTAACTCTACAGGCTTTTGGTACTGCGAGTAACGCCGCTAGCGGCATCGTCGAGTCCATGGCGGAATCAGGATCTTGAACTATGCCAAAACCGCCATGGGTATCGACATCCTTGAGTCCAGCGGCCCCATCGGAATTTGCTCCTGTTAACACAACCGCGAGCAACTTTTTACCCACAACAGTCGCAGCTGAAGTAAATAGAAGATCAATAGCTGGTCGGCTGTGATGAACGAGTGCGCTCTGTGTCAACTTCAGCCGCAGCTTTTCGTCTACCAGTAGATGATAATTCGGAGGAGCCAGATAAACGTGCCCCGGCTTAGGCCTCTCCCCATCACTAGCGAATTGAACCGTCAGGCCGGTTTCGTTGTTTAACAATTCGGCAAGACAACTGGTTGAATTGGCAAGGAGATGCTGCACAATCAGGATCGGTACAGGAAAATCACTCGGCAAAGGAGCAAGTATTGTCTTTAGCGCATCATAGCCCCCATGCGACGCTCCTATAACCACCATGTCGAAGTAATTTTTCTATGCCATAGGTTTTAGGCTCTTAGCTTACGGTAAATTTTTTGCTCGGCATTAATCGTTTCAAAGTGCTCTGCCAATAAACTCAACTTAAGGGTCTCGTGACTTCCCAGGCAGAGAATGCCTCCCTCGACAAGGGAATCATAAAAGAGCTGCAAAACCCTCTCTTTCAGCTTTTTATTGAAATAAATCAAAACGTTTCGGCAAATCACCATATTCATCTCTCCAAAAGCATTGTCTCTGGTCAAATCGTGAAACGAAAAAAGGATTCTCTGCTTGAGATGTTGAGCTAAGGCTGCACCGGCATAGCGGGCATGATAATAATCTACAAATTGTTGTCTTCCACCAGCCTGTTGATAATTCATGACGTTCTTCTGCATTTGATCGAGAGGGAGTATTCCTTGTCTTGCCCGATCGAGAATGCTGCAGTTAAAATCCGTCCCGAACAGCATAGAACGTTCATCCAGGTTCTCTTCCAGAAGCATGATAGCCATTGAGTAGACCTCTTCGCCACTGGCACAGCCTGCGTGCCAGATTTTGAAATGCTCCAAGTCTCTCAACAGGGGGATGACCTGCTTGCGGAGGGCGAGGAAGAACTGAGGATCGCGGAACATTTCCGTAACATTGATCGAGAGGCCCCGAACCAGACGATCCGCCAGGTCTTTGTCATGAGTCATCTTCTGCTGCAGTTCTTCAATGCCAGCCAACCCCTCCTGGCCGATTAACTGCTTGACCCTGCGACAGGCCGAGTTCATGGCGTAATCTCGGAAATCAAACCCGTAACGTGCCTCCAATTCTGAAAACAGGCGTTGAATCGCTCGGAACTCTGGGTTGTTGCTCGTTGTATCCATACTCGTCAGGTCAGCGATAAAGCCAGACCCTCATCATCGACAATAATTTATCCGCATCAACCGGCTTGGCCAGATAATCACTGGCTCCCGCGTCGATACACTTTATCCGGTCGCCTTTCATCGCTTTTGCCGTTAAGGCGATAATCGGCAGCTCACTAAAACGCTTCTGTGCTCGGATTCGTCGGCAGGCCTCATAACCATCCATCTCCGGCATCATGATATCCATCATCACGATGGACGTATCCGGTTGCTGATCAAGTTTTTCGAGCGCCTCAACTCCGTTTTTAGCCACAACGACCTGCATGTTTTGATCCTTCAGGATTGCTGACAGGGCGTAGACGTTTCGCATATCGTCATCGACCACCAAGACTTTGCGTCCCTCGAAAATGGCCTCGCGATTATGCAGCATCCTCAAGACCTGCTGTTTTTCCTCGGGAAGATTTTTCTCAACCCGGTGGAGAAACAAGGTGGTATCATCCAGCAACCTTTCTTCAGAGTGGGCGCTTTTGATAATCAGGCTTTGCGCGTAGCGTTCAAGCATTTCACGCTCTTTGGTATCAAGTTCTTTTCCCGTATAGACGACAACCGGGATGGTTCTCAGTTCTTTGCTCTCGCGCAAACGTTCCAGCAGTTGCAGGCCGCTCATATCGGGCAGACCATAGTCGAGGACAATACAATCAATCTTGTTCTCTTCGATCAACCGTAATGCCTCTGCGCCATTTTTTGCCACCAAGGTGGCAACATCGCCGTTACCAATCAGCTCCCGCAACACGGCCAGTTGACGCGGATCATCCTCAATCAGCAGCACCTGCTTCATCGACCGATTGATGATATCCTCAATCCGCTCGAGGGCTTGTTGCATCTCAGCATTGGAAACGGGTTTAACTAAATACCCGGCAGCGCCTTTCTTCATGGCGTTACCTGTATAGTCGTCGACAGACATAAAATGGACAGGAATGTGCCTGGTTTTTGCGCCCCCTTTCAGCTGCCCCATCACCTGCCAACCGTCGATGCCGGGCAACTTGATATCGAGCATTATGCCACTCGGCTGATAGTAGTCGGCCAAGTATAATCCAGCTTGGCCGTCAGTCGCGACCAGCGCCTTAAAACCACGGTTTCGAACAAATTCAACGAGAATCTCTGCAAAGCGGACATCGTCTTCAATGATCAAGATCGATCGATCCTCATTACTCAGGTTGTGACGGTCATCGGGAATGTCTGTTTTTTCGATGTCTATTTTAGATGACAGCATATCTTTGGCAGCAACTTGAGTAGCCCCGGACCCGCTTCCCTGATCTAATTTTCCTGAAGCAGTATCTGCATAATGCGTCTTCGTTTCCGGCAGGGATACAGGCTTCCCGCCGACCGGTATGCAGAGACTGAAGGTGCTACCAACGCCTTTTTGGCTCTGTAAATGGATTTCACCGCCAAGAAGATGGGCTAATTCCCGCGAAATCGACAACCCCAGGCCGGTTCCGCCATATTTTCTGTTTGTCGTACCGTCGGCCTGCTTGAAGGCCTCAAAAATCGCTTGAGATTTGTCGTCGTCGATGCCTGTTCCGGTATCCTGCACCGAAATTTCCAGATAGTCCTCCGTAAGGCCTGTCGCTGTCTGCGCGAGAGCATTTTTCGGTTGTGTAAAATGCAGCTCAACAGAACCTTCAGAGGTAAACTTAAAGGCATTGGAAAGCAGATTCTTGATGATTTGAGATAGCTTTTGTTCATCCGTTTTGAGGCGATTTTGCGTGAAATCATTCTGAATAATGAATTCCAACCCCTTTTGCGCAGCGATGGGATTGAATATATTCCTGAAACCGGCAATAAGCTCGTTCAAATCGACACTTTCGATCTGAACATCCATCTGGCCGGCCTCAATTTTTGAAAGATCAAGGATATCGTTGATTAACTCGAGAAGATCCGTTCCGGCCTCGTAAATTGTCTGCGAAAACCCGACCTGCTTTTCAGAAAGATTTTTGTCCGGATTTTCTGACAACATTTTAGAAAGGATCATCATGCTATTCAGCGGGGTACGCAACTCATGAGACATGTTTGCAAGGAATTCAGATTTATACTGGTTGCTACTGGTTAATTCCTGAGCCTGTTTTTCCAGGTCGATCTGCGTCTGTTTCAATTCCTGGTTTTTGACCTCAATCTGATCGCGAGATTTTTTCAACTCAAGTGCCCGTGACTCCAACTCTTCGTTGGAGACACGCAATTCCTCCTGCTGGGTTTGCAGCTTTTCGTTTTTTTCGACGAGTTCCACCTGCTTTTGACGCAGCATTTCTTCGGATGCTTTCAGCGCACCGGCTTGTTCTTCCAGTAGGTTGTTGTTTGTGCGCAATTCCTCTTCCCGCGCCTGAAGTTCTTCCGCCTGTTCCTGGGTTTTGGTAAGGAGGTCAAAAGTTTGTTGGCGTGAGAGGGCGGTCTGAGCCGAAATGGCGATGATCGGGGAGATCGATGTGAACAATGTTTTCTGCAATAAATCAAAAGGCTTCAGGGTCGCGAACTCCAGTACAACATGAATTTCGTTATCCCAACTGCATGGCAGAATGGTGATAATGCCGGGTGGGGTTGCAAACAATCCGGAACTGATAAGCAGAGATTTTTTGGGGATGTCATGAATTTCCAGGATTTCCTTGTCGACCACGGCCTGGCCAACCAAGCCCTCCCCCAAGCCGAATTCAGCACTGGATTCGAAATTCTCATTGCATGCGTAACCGGCGATGTGTTGAATTCGATTGTTGTGAACGGCATAAAATGCCCCAGCCGGTACATCAAGATGCTGGCACAAAAAGGAAATTGTGTTACGGGCCATTTGAGCTAGGCTTTGATCCCCCTGCAATTTCTCATTCAACCTGTTGGTTGTGTCCTGTAACCATTGGCGGTCATTTTCATTTTGCTTTGACAATTGCAAGTTTCGCAACATGGCGTTGAAGCCATTGACCAGATCCTTCAGTTCGTAACTTGCTTTAACATCCACTTTTTGCAGCAAGTTGCCCTGTCCAACGTGGGACAGGGCATCCGCTATCTGAACGACCGGATAAACGATTCGCCGGGTTGCCAATATGGCAAAAACAACCATCGTGAAAAAAGTGACAACGACCAGAATCAGGGTGATTCTGGCTAGCTGATCCGCCGCAGCCAGTGCCTCAGCGCGCGGGATTTCATTTATATAGGCCCAATGGATACCGGCAATTTCGATCTCTTCATGCAGGCCAATAACCTCTTTACCCAAAGGATCTGGATAGATCAGGACTGACTCCGCTTGTGGTTCCACGGAAGTCCCCGTGGACAGGACATGCTCGCTCTGCCATAAAAGGGCTATTTTTGTCTTTACCGGCTGAGTAAGAAGAGGAATTTTATCCGCGAAAATCCCTGGACTACGCAGGGTCAGATCGGTTCCGAGAAGATATCGGTCTCCCGTGTGATCTCCACTGTGCTCATGGGCCAAAAGTTGCTGTAATTGTTCGCCAGCCAGAGCAAAGGCCATCAGACCAATCTTATCTCCCATTTCATCGATGATTGGAGAGGTAAGAAAACCAGACAGGCTATTGTCTTTCGGTGCGTAAAATTCCAGATCGGAAAAAGAGATGCGACCGGTTGCCAAAGAGTTCTTGGCCGCTTGGGAAAAACGGGTCTGTTTCAGGCTGCCGTGAAAAAGGTTTTGACCGAGATCCGTCCCTTTGCTGACAGAGAACAGGATATTCCCCGCTGAGTCGATCAAGTAGATATCACTGTAACCTGTTTCTCTCCAAAAAGACGTCAAATCCGCTGCACCTGCTAAATCATCGACTTCCTGGGCCCAGCGGTAGCTGGTCACGAACTCATCGGCAGACACGCCGCTCTCAAAAAAATCATTTTCCAGCCGGGCGAGCAATTGGCTATTGCTTTGACGCTCCGACTCCTGCTCCAAGGTCACTATGACACGACCAAAGCTTGCCCTGATGTGTTCAGCTTCAATCTCGGTCAGGACACGCAGGTACTGCTCAGCCTTTTGGTACAACTGACTGTAGGCTTCCTGATAGCTGATCCAGCTTATGACACAGAGGGGGATTAAGGAGGCGCACAAAAACCAGATAAGCACCTGTTTTGTCAATCCGGACTTCGGAAGATTGTGCAAATACTTTTTCATTGCGGCGCCTTTTATTCTGTCGCTGGACTATTAAAGCTTTCGTCAACTAACTGATCGAGGTCAACCTGCTGCGCTAAAAATCCTGCCTCAAGGGACAGTTCCATGATGTTCAACATACTTTGTTTGGCATTCTCATCAATATTCAGGTTCAGATAGTTGATGGTATAAAGATCATCCCGCAGACTCTGGAGAATGGCGTCACGGCTATGGGCCGGAATATGGCGCTGGATCAGTGTGACAATCTCATCTAGGGGTCCCCCCCCTTGGCGTCGCGCTATTTCTATATCTTCTCCAGCACGATGCAGGTAGGTGATAACCTCCGCTAAAGCAGCACGCTTGTTGCGGATGGTTTCATTTTTAGCGATAGCGATACATTCGACATGCCCCTTGTCGTGACTCATAACATCTTTCGAATACCAGGCAATACGGCCATTGTTGGCACTTTCACTCAATTCGGGCCAGGGAAGGGACTGTTCGAAGGCCGCCGCTCTTGCACGAGCATCTTGCTTTTTCAAAAAAGTGAGTGCGTTTGGCGGCTTGACGATCTCAAGCAAAACGTCAACGTTGTCCGATCGTTGGAACCCGAAGCTTAATCCTTGATCGCGCAGGTATTTATAGAGAATTGCTGAATGGGTGGACAGCTTGGACGGTATTGCGATCCGGACTGGACCCCCATGGTTTTGCTTGTAGCTACGAATGGCTGAGGCCAGCTTGGCGTCGGGCAAGCGTGATCTTTTATCGCTGGGTAATTGCAGCTCTTTCAACAACGTAAGATTAATCGCCAGAGCATTACCATCGCGATGAACTAGGCTCACCCACTTGAAGGTCGGTGTCTGCGCAAACATATCCAGAACCATCGGCGCAACATTGAATGCGACATCGATGCTTGAATCAGAGAGGAAAGCCGCCCTCACCAATTCAGGTCCGGGCAGAATTTTGAAATGGAAATCGACTTCCTGCATCTGGTCATGATATTTCTCATAAGCGACAATAGCGGCATAATGATCAGCGAGTGGTAAGCCGACCGCCGTTATCGGGACTTTGCCTGCGACAACCGATACACAAGAGAGGAGTAAGAGAAAAGAAACAGCGGTAATCAGGCTTAAAAATCGAGACATGAGCATTCCCCACCGGAATTCAATCTGAAATCAGCAGCCGTTATCGCAAATGCGATTCCGGCCAGATAATTTTGCACGGTAAAGTCGGCCGTCGGCACAGATCAGCAGATTCTTCGGAGTCGGTTTTTCCAGTTCAAGCAACTCGGCAATACCTCCGCTCAGCGAGATAGACAGCTGTCCGCCGTCATATCTGAA
The DNA here is from genome assembly GCA_963677215.1 of Geopsychrobacteraceae bacterium. GTDB lineage: Bacteria > Desulfobacterota > Desulfuromonadia > Desulfuromonadales > Geopsychrobacteraceae. Next base: position 1,522,203 of record OY781919.1, on the reverse strand, counting down.
TGGGCGCTCCACGATGTTTTGCCGAATTCGTTCACAAACGTCAGTTGCAGACAGGCGGTCTGTATTGGGCAAGAGAATGGCAAACTCCTCACCGCCATAACGAAAAACCGCATCAGAAGTTCGAATAGACTCCGCCAATACCTGAGCTACCTGCACCAAAACCGTGTCGCCAACATCATGGCCGTAGTTGTCATTGATCGACTTGAAGTGATCGATATCGAGCATCGCAAGTGTCAAAGGGACATTGTTCCGGATTGAAAAGGCCACCGCTTTTTCAATCATCTCATCAAACCAGCGCCGCTGGTACATGCCGGTCAGATGATCGTGGATAGCTAACTGGCGAAGCTCTTCCTGCTGTGTCAGGATCGTCTGATTTGCCGCTTCCAGTTCGGCTACGGTCTCTCTTAACCTGGCGTTCTTTTCCCACATTTTAATGAATATGCTGATCTTACTCAGTAAGATAGAAGGTTCGATAGGCTTGTACAGATAATCGACTGCGCCCGATTCATACCCTTTGAAGACGTGGGTCTTTTCCTTATTGATGGCCGTGACAAAAATAATAGGAATATCCCGGGTATCAAGATTCTGACGCATCAATTCAGCAACTTCGTAACCGTCCATATCCGGCATTTGCACATCCAGCAGAACCAGAGCAAACGTGTGCTCCAACATTAGTGCCAGCGCTTCATTTCCCGAAGTCGCAGTAAACAGCCTTGCTCCACAACGCTCCAGTAGTGCTTCGAGGGCAATCAGGTTGGCTTTTTTGTCATCAACCAGTAAAATCTGCGGCATAATCAAATCGTTCACTTATGCTCTTCTTTCGACTTTTCATACCAGGCTTCTCCTCCATACATTTCTTCAGCACACTTCAGACAAAGGCTATGAGTCATTTCAATATCGCTATGAGCAAGTAAATAGTCTTCCAGACGTTGCCAAAAACCTTGATCATCTCTAATGCTTTTACATTTCGAACAGATTGGGATGATGCCGCGCAATGTTTTCACTTCCGACAAGGCATCTTGCAGTTGGAGAATAATCTTGTTTTTTTCATTTTCTGCCTGCTTGCGTAGTTCAATCTCGTTGAGAAGCTCTTCATTTTTTCGATCAAGTTGTATAAAGACAGAAACCTTGCTTTTCAGGATTTTGTCATCGATCGGCTTGAAAATGTAATCGACCGCTCCAGACTCGTACCCCTTGAAGACGTGCATCTTCTCCTTGTTGATTGCTGTGACAAAAATAATGGGGATATCTTGGGTATCAGGGTTCTGTCGCATCAATTCCGCAACTTCATAACCATCCATGCCTGGCATTTGTACATCCAGTAGAACCAGTGCAAACTTCTCTTCCAGCATCAGTGCTAGAGCTTCATTTCCCGATGTCGCAGTAAAAAGTTTCGCACCACAATTTTCCAGTATTGCTTCAAGGGCGACCAGGTTGGCTATCTTGTCATCAACCAACAATATTTTCGACATACAGAAGCTCCCAAGGAGAAAAATGCAGAACCCAAAGCTACGTATGTTGACAATATAACATTCAAAGATATGCATTGATATCTATTAAGTTTATTGAACGAGAAGGCATATCTCAAATGTCATAAATTTCATGACGAATTCTCTGAAAATCTACAGGGGGTATTTTTTAAATCGTAGAAGTCATTCATTTTCTAATGGGTCCTTATAATGAATTGAATTCTGCGATTGACACGCGCTAAGCTTTAAAATATTCTAAGAGATGTCTTAACAGACGTGAACCCCGATTCGCTATCCCCCTCCAGCGTATCGGGGTTTTTCTCTTTTGCTTCAAATCTAGACCTCTTGAAACAGAAACGTCGCCGGGGAAATGCTCCGACAGCTTTTTTTTGCAAAGCCCATGTCAAAAGTAAAATTGCGATTTTTGAATATGCACATGGCTTCTTCCATGTCTTGACTGTAAGCGATAAATTTGAAAGAGAACAACTGATCACAGAAAGGATCAACAGTAATGGCCGCCGGAGTAAGTTTGGCCAATCCAATTGTAAGGTGTCAAATACCTGCTAACCTATTAAAAATCTCAACAACGGAGGCATATCATGGGAACTCATTGGATTGATGAAGGCTGTATCAATTGTGGTGCTTGTGCGGAAGTCTGTCCAGTCGATGCAATCAGCCCCGAAGGGGATGTCCATGTTATTGACAAGGACACCTGCATAGACTGCGGGGCCTGTAACGATGTCTGCCCTGTCGACGTCATCCGCTGGGAAGATGGCTGATTGACGCCAACCATTCCCGCAATCTGTCTGCCTCTCTAAGGAGTACAAAAACATGAAAAGTTTTTTGAACACCTGGAGTCCCGTTGTATTGAGTATCGTCAGAATCGTTGTCGCCCTTTTGTTCATGCAGCATGGAGCACAAAAACTGTTCGGCTTCCCGGCGCCCCAGAATTCTCCTTTCGACCTCTTTTCTCTTTATGGTGTGGCTGGTGTCCTGGAGTTTTTTGGCGGAGCGATTCTATTGCTCGGACTTTTTACCCGCCAGATAGCATTTCTGCTCTGCGGAGAGATGGCATTCGCCTATTTCATGGCGCACTTTCCGAAAGGGTTCTGGCCTCTCAATAATCGTGGTGAGCTGTCCGTATTGTTTTGTTTCATTTTTCTTTACTTTGTTTTCGCGGGCGGTGGCCCGTGGGGAATTGACAGGCTCCTGAACAAAAAACGGACGGGAAGCTAGCCTGCCCTGATGTTTCGTTGAAAATATTTTCGGAAAAAATAAACGGAGCAATCGAACAATAATCTGGCTGCAACATCCTGGCGAATAGGAGTCATTCCATGTCAACAAGTCCATCGAACCCGCAACGAGAAATCCCCCAGGAAGCCTTTGATTGGTATGATGAATATGCTCACGGTATCATCGATCGGCGTGAGTTTTTGCAGCGACTGGCAACTCTTGCTGCCGTTGGTTTCAGCATGAGCGCCCTCACCTCGGTGCTGCTACCCAACTATGCTCTCGCTGAGCAGGTCAACTTTAACGATTCAGCCATCAAAGCCAGTTACGTCCGGTTCGAATCTCCTCAGGGATACGGCACGGGTCAGGGCTACCTGGTGACCCCCAAAGAGGTCAGCATGCCATTGGCGACAGTCCTGGTCGTTCATGAAAACCGTGGACTCAATCCCTATATCAAAGATGTCGCCCGGCGACTGGCCAAAGAGGGATTCATCGCGTTTGCTCCGGATGCCCTTTATCCGCTCGGTGGCTACCCGGGGAATGACGATGACGGTCGTGCCCTTCAAGCCAGTATGGAGCGTGCAAAAATCGAGGAGGATTTTATTGCTGCCGCCCAATTTATCAAGGCACACCCACAAGGAAATGGCCAGCTGGGGGCGGTAGGATTCTGCTTTGGGGGCTACATAGTCAACATGCTTGCCGCCTCAATTCCCCATGATCTTGACGCCGGGGTTCCCTTTTACGGAACACCGGCCGCTGAAGCATTACGAGCTAAGGTCAAAGGTCCACTGCTGCTCCATTTTGCCGAGCTGGACAAGCGGGTCAATGCCTCATGGTCGGATTACGAAGAGCTGCTCAAGACCAACAAAGTCCCCTACGAAGCTTTTATCTATCCCGGCGTGAACCACGGCTTTCATAACGATTCAACCGGACGCTACAACAAGGCCGCAGCAGAACTGGCCTGGGACCGAACCCTGGCATTCTTGCGGAAGCAATTAGTGCCAACATCATAAATTGTGACTTTACTTGAATTAGTTTCGACTTGATCTGACACCTCCGAAAAACTGGTAACGGTCAGATCAAGTCGCGATGACTACATCTGATTATCTGGTCGGTTTTTGCCGCCATAATGAAGTCATTGACATGCAAACCATCTATTTTATGGGTCCACCATCTCACAGTGACCTGCCCCCATTCTGTCAATATTGCGGGATGATGTTTTTCTTGTTCAGCAAGCGCTCCAACTTCGTTACTGAATTCCAGAGCCTGCTTGAAATTTTTAAATTTATAGGTTTTCTCAAGATGATTGACGCCGGAAACAACTCCGATTTTCCAGTCCGGAAGTTCCGTCATGTATTTGTCAATTTCCGCCTCGGTTGCTAAAGGAGCACCCTCTCTACATGGAATACAGGTCTTGTCAATGAGTCCGTTCACCGCCTTATGCCCCCTCATGAATAAGTTTTGTTCCGTTGCAGATGTCGCGGGTCAGTCGCAACCGCTACAACGCGTAGTGCATGTCGTAGAATCGTCTGTTACCCAACCTGAGTAGTTCCGAAGCAGTTCACAAAGCAGTTCAATACGCTCGTGATCCAGATTGTAGGTCAGGCCGCATAGTGATTTGTGGCAGTCGATCCTTTTCACCAGATCTTCTCCCCAGGCCGGATCGAAGAAACTGACCATTCCAGTCAGAAACTGCTCTTCACCGCAACTCTCCGTGGCCAGTTCAGCTTCAATCAACTTGTACTGCGGGCGAAGTCCATCCTTGTCCTTCGCTGTCGCTGGAGATTTCGGGCCGAACAGATGACTGCCAACCAGTTCGACACTCGATTTCCATGCTGCGAAAAAGCGCGCCTCTTTTTCCGGTGTCTGTTCCAGCACCCTGAGGACATAATCTTTTCTGACCATGTTTCTCTCCATATTTCATTTATTGATATTTTCTCAAATCCTTCACAGCTTTCTCTATCTCCATGGGGCGCTGACAGGGCTCGTCTCGGACAGCCCTCCCAAGGCTCATTCTTTATAAAAATAAGATTAGCGACCTTATTCGATTTTTTCAATTCTGTGGGCATGTCTACCGTATTCGAATTCAGATTGTAGCCATGTATCGACTATTTTTAATGCTTCACGTTGACTCACCATACGCGCACCAATAGAAATCATGTTTGCGTTGTTATGTTTCTTGGCAAGGCGAGCGCTTTTCTCATTCCAGCACAGGGCACAGCGCACCCCATAAACCTTGTTTGCCGCTATAGCTTCACCATTGCCACTACCACCAAGAACGATTCCCAATTCGTCATTTCCAGAAGCAACACTGATGGCTGCAGGACGGATGTAATCGGGATAATCTGCCGGCGTATCACTGTCTGTGCCAAAATCATTTATCCTATGGCCTGCGGCTTTAAGGTGAGCAATCAAAATTTTCTTTAAGTGGTACCCCGCATGATCTGAGGCTATTGCAATTTTTGCCATACCTATCCCATTGTGACTGGAAACACCTAACAGGCCCGGAACAAAGCTATCAAGGGCTGAAGGTCCTGCCCCAAAGGGAGGCACCTATCCAAGAACCTCCCTTTTGAATCTGAACGGCTATTTCAGGAACCTGCGCTCGACCTCAATCCAGTTGATGATCTCAAAAAACGCGCCGATATAGTCTGCTCGTCGATTCTGGTATTTCAGGTAGTAGGCATGTTCCCAGACGTCGATCCCTAATATTGGTATGTTTCCATGCATAAGTGGACTGTCTTGATTCGGAGTACTTTCAACAGTAAGTTGCCCCGTCGGAGTCAGACTTAACCATGCCCAACCGCTGCCAAACCGGCCTAATGCCGCTTGGGTGAAGGTCTCCTTGAACTTTACGTAGCCACCAAGCTCTTGGCCTATCGCCATGGCCAGCGGGCCACCAGGTTCACCTCCTCCATCCGGACTCAGGACTGTCCAGAACAGGCTATGATTGAGATGTCCGCCACCATTGTTGCGAACGGCAGTCCGGAGATCTACAGGGACCTTCTCCAGCATGGTCATAAGTGTATCAACCGGAAGTTCGCTCAAGGGGGAGTCTTTCAGGGCATTATTGAGATTATTGATATAGGCCTGATGGTGTTTGGTGTGGTGGATCTCCATGGTTTGGGCATCAATATGAGGATCCAATGCTGCATAGCTGTATGGTAATTCAGGTAATGTATATGACATAGACAACTCCTTCAATTCTCTCGCACATACCCCGGAATTTGGGCGATTGGTATTTGCGGTTAAGGCGTTGGCGAAATGAACCCAACGCAGGCCCCCTAACTGAAGAGGTCCATATCACATATTACCTTACCAGATTGGTCACAATAAAGAGGGGCTATTTAAATGAAAGAGAAACCACCTCAACCTTAAATATCGTCATATTTGGATAAACAGACTTTTGGTTCATATTGAATTGCTCTGAATGGCTGTTAAACTCATATTTTATTGTGCAATTCGAAAGGAATTAGTGATGGGATCTCATTGGATCGATGATGGCTGTATTAACTGTGGTACCTGTGCTGAGGTTTGTCCGGTCAATGCAATCAGTGAGCAAGGGGATGTTCACGTTATAGACAAAGAGACATGTACCGATTGCGGATCATGCGACTCTGTATGTCCGGTCGATGTCATTAAATGGGCGTAAATGGTATTGTCATCCCTGCTTTGTCGGAGGTGAATGCTCACCTGTTTTGTCCACTCCTAGTTTGTGAAGGGCATCGAGAATCTCCGTAAGCATATTGGGTGGCCCACCGGTCATATTCTCTTCTTCTGCGACGGAAAGTTCGCGGGCATCATATTCCCAACGTTGCAATATCGCGACCTGTTGCTCTTTCAATATATTTTTTTGTTTGAGGACATCCTCTGGATGCGAAAACTCACTTGAAGGATTCAGCATAGCTTTTTCTATATTAATCATCGTCAGTCTCCTATCTGCTCTGTTTTTTTTCTATATTGATTTTAACATGAACTCGGTTTTGCAGTGTTCTGCATAGCCTAATTTTCTGCAAAATGTATTGTCATACTAAACTCAGTCAAAAATCAGATCTTTTGGAACCGACAAGCCGTCGGAAATGCTTCTTCGGCTTCTTTCAAATATGCCTATTTGTGAAAATCTGCTGAATTTGTGGCTCAAAGTCTGTCAAAAGAGAAATTTCGATTTTTGAATTGCCATCCGCCTCCCCTTCCTTGCTATCAAGGCAGCCTCATTGCTTTCTGCTAATCCCATAGCCTTCTGTTAATATTGAAAGATATCCTGATTCTTCTGTGTCACGGTTTCTGCTTTCAAGGGATTTCTTATGCGGTCACCAGCCAAGATATTTGAGCGGTTTTGGAGGCTCATTTTACTGCTGGTCCTGCTATCGGTAATCCCCAGCATCGCAGCAGGAGCGCCAGCCGAACTGACTGCCGAAGAACTCACCTGGATCACGGAACACCCACATGTACGACTGGCCCCCGACCCCGATTTCCCCCCGATCGAATATTTTGATATAGATGGCCGTTATCATGGTATCACTGCCGACTTCTTCACGTTGCTACAAAGCAAGTTGCCTATCAAGCTGGAGATAGTGCAAATGGATAACTGGAGTGAGGTTATTCAGGCGGCTAAGGATCGCCGTATCGATATGTTCGGTGCAGCAGTCCCAACCCCGGAACGGCTGGAGTACATGTTGTTCACCAAGCCGTTTGTCGAATTTCCATCGGTGGTTCTGGTTCGGGACGATGTACAGGAGAGCCCAAAGCTCAAAGATCTAAAGGGCAAACGTGTTGCGGTGGTGGCAAATTACGCCGATCACGAATACATGAAACGTGCTCATCCTGAGATCTCTCTTGAGGTGATGCCAGATATTTCATCTGGCATACGCCTGGTATCATTTGGAAAGGTCGATGCGATGATCCTTAATATCGCCTCCGCCTCCTACTACATAGCCAAGGACGGTATCACAAACATCAAGGTAAGCGAAGATACGGGTTTCATCTTCGACCTATCCCTTGCCTGCCGCAGTGATTGGCCTATTCTACAGAGTATCTTGGAAAAGGGATTAGCCGCCATCTCTCCAGAGGAACGTAAAACCGTTTATAACAACTGGATCTCCCTTGGGAACGCAAGCTGGAGGCCTTCTCCTACCCTGATTGTATGCGTGGTAGCAGTCATCATGCTACTTGGACTAGCTGTCGTTCTGCAGTGGAACCGTACCCTGAAAAAACAGATACAGCAGCGCACTGCTGAACTGCATATCGAACTTGAAGAACGGCTACAGGCGGAACGCGAGAAACAAAAGCTACAAGAGCAGATTGAGCGCTCGAAGAAGATGGAGGCTTTGGGGTTACTGGCAGGCGGAGTCGCCCACGATCTCAACAATATTCTCGTTGGAGTAAGTGGCTATGCCGAACTGATGTTGATGAAAGTCCCACCGGACAGCCCGGTTCGTAAGTACGCCGAAACCATCCGTGACTCTGGAAAGCGCGCTGCAGCCGTAGTTGCAGACATGTTAACCATTTCGCGCAACGCTGCTACCGACAAGAAGCCACTCAACCTGAATCAGTTGGTCAAACGCTACCTCGCTTCTCCGGAACAGGCAGAGCTGGCTAAGCGTTTCCCACGAGTTGATTTCAGCGCCTCCCTGAGCAATGACCTGTTCAATGTCGCCTGTTCTGATAGTCATATCTACAAGGCGCTGATGAATCTGGCTGTAAACGCAGCTGAAGCGACCGAGCAGGGTCACGTCCTGATCCGTACCCGTAACTGCTATATTGACCGGCCCTTCGGTTTGTATGAGCAGGTCAAGATCGGTGAATATGTACGGTTAGAAGTGTGTGACAACGGGCCGGGAATTGCCGAACAGGACCTCGAACATCTCTTTGAACCTTTCTTTACGCGTAAAAAGATTGGGCATAGTGGTACAGGGTTGGGACTAGCGGTGGTTTGGAACACGGTGCATGACCATGGCGGCTATATTGAAATCGAACAATCCGAACAAGGAAGCTGCTTTGTAATTTATCTGCCGATCACACGCAATTCGACCGAACTGGAAGAGGCTGTAGAAAAGAACGAGTTACCACGCGGTCATGGTGAGCGAATTCTGGTTGTTGATAACGAGCCTCATATTCGCGAGTTGGCCGCTCAGATACTGGAAGCCTTGGGCTACAGGGTGGACATCGTCGCTAGCGGTGAAGATGCGATCGAATACCTGAGAAAACAGTCAGTAAACCTATTGGTACTCGATATGATTATGGATCCGGGCATAAACGGCTGCGAAACCTATCTTCAAGCTGTTGTCATGCAGCCGGGCATTAAAGCCGTGATCTGCAGTGGTTTCTCCGAAAGCACGGAAGTCAAACGTGCTCAAGCCGCTGGGGCAGGAGACTATCTGAAAAAGCCCTACAGCGTGCGCGATCTGGCGAAAATGGTCCATGAAGAACTGCAGCGCAATTGATTTCCCTCCAAGTTCATGTATCTGCATTTGGGTGGGCATGCGAATTGATGGCTACAATTGGAGGGCAAATTTCTAACCACTTAAGATCTACAGCAACAGAGGGCTTAAAAGATCATAGAGGGGGGATTCAGGGAACTCTTATCCCCGAGGAGATGACCTAGAAATAGTCAGGCACAAACACCACATTGGGAACGCACTGACAAAAAGAGAGACAAAACAAAAAAGCCCCAACCAGCGAAATGCTAGTTGGGACCTTGAAATGTTGGCGCGCCGCGAGAGATTTGAACTCCCGGCCTTCTGATCCGTAGTCAGACGCTCTATCCAGCTGAGCTAGCGGCGCTTAAGAGAGCAGCTTTATCGCTCAAATCCGAAACTTTGTCAACTTCTTTTTCGAATTTTTTGCTACTCATTTTTTAACTATCGTAGTGGCGGAGAGGCGGGGATTCGAACCCCGGGTCCCGGTTTCCCAGAACACTCGCTTAGCAGGCGAGCACCTTCGGCCTCTCGGTCACCTCTCCATTCACAACGATATTCAATTATTTCATATGGCGGAGGAGGTAGGATTCGAACCCACGGTACTTTCGTACAACGGTTTTCAAGACCGCCGCCTTAAACCACTCGGCCACTCCTCCGCAAGAATCCGGCCGATTTCAGCCTTGGCCGAAAAACTTTGGGAAGATAACGAAAATCAGATCAAAATGCAAGGGCATTTTCGCATCTTTTTTTCATGCCGCCAACTATTCGTTAACTGGCGCTGGCTCTGAACTCTCCACTTGTGGCGCCGCATTGCCTGCGGCCTTCTGTTCCTTCACATTCTGAACGAACCCCCAACCTGTATAAGCAATGTAGGCCGCGATCAGCAAGAAACCGATAATAAAGCCGATCGTGTTGGATTTCTTTGACCCGGTAAAGGCCCAGCGCTTTCCAGGTCTCATTCTATCCAGCTTCTGTTCATGTTTATCCATAGATCCTCCCCAACAACTCCCTCGTCAGAACAAACAAAAAATGTCAAAAAACGAACCGTCAAATTATGACAAATGGCAGTTTTTTACAACCGGTTGCCACAAAACAGTCCGATTCGCATATCAGAAATTATCCCTGGAGGGTAATTTTCTCCAACCCGCCCATATAGGGTCGCAGAACCTCCGGTACGATAACAGAGCCATCTTCCTGCTGATAATTCTCCAGAACCGCCAGGAAGGTCCGGCCGACCGCCAAACCCGAACCGTTCAGGGTATGGACCAGCTCAGGTTTGCCACCGCCTTCTCGACGGAACCGGATTGCCGCACGGCGCGCCTGGAAATCACGGAAGTTGGAGCAGGAAGAGATCTCGCGGTAACATTCCTGCCCTGGCAGCCAAACCTCGATATCATAGGTTCTGGAAGCCGAGAAACCGATATCACCTGTACAGAGATCGACAACACGGTATGGGATCTGGAGCAGTTGCAGAACTTTTTCAGCGTTATTCAGCAGCTTTTCCAGTTCGGCATCCGACTCTTCCGGCACAACAAACTTGACCAATTCGACCTTGTTGAACTGATGCTGACGGATCAGGCCACGGGTATCACGCCCGTGAGAGCCAGCTTCCTTACGGAAACAAGGGGTGTAGGCGGTATAGCAGAGCGGCAAATCCTTCTCGCTGAGAATCTCGTCACGGTGAATATTGGTCACCGGAACCTCAGCCGTCGGGATCAGGAACAGATCGACGTCTTCAGTGTGAAATAGGTCGCTCTCGAACTTGGGCAGCTGACCGGTCCCGGTCATTGAAGCACGATTGACCAGAAACGGTGGCAGGGTCTCAGTGTAGCCATGCTCGGTGGTATGCAGATCGAGCATGAAGTTGATTAAGGCCCGCTCAAGACGTGCACCGGCCCCCTTGTAGAGAGCGAAACGGGCTCCTGAGAGCTTGCTGGCCCGCTCAAAGTCGAGAATCCCCAGATCTTCACCGACATCCCAGTGCGCCTTGGGAGTAAAATCGAAAACTGGCTTCTCGCCCCAGGTCCGGACTTCCCGGTTGTCGTCTTCCGACTTGCCGACCGGGCAGAGTTCGTGTGGAATATTCGGCACCCCCATCAGCAGGGCATTCAGCTCTTCTTCGGTCTGAGCCAACTTGTCATCCAGTTCCTTGATCCGCGCCGAAACTTCCTTCATCTGGGCGATCTCAGCCTGAACCGTGCTTTTGTCCTTGGTCTTGCCGATCAGCGCCGAGACCCGGTTCTTTTCGGCCTTGAGCGTTTCCGACTCAGAGAGCAGTCCACGCCGGCCCTGATCGAGGTCCTTGAATGCAGAGAGATCGATCTCTCCGCTGCGATTGGCCAAAGCCGCCTCGGCCTCCTCAAAGTTTTCCCGCAAATACCTGATATCAAGCATTTATTTTCTCCTGTAAGCCAACAATTATAAGCCGGCACTAGATAACATTTATTTTCTATAGGGGTCAAGTCAGTGGCACAGGTTTCATATACCGCTAACAAGAACTGCTAATTTAGCCCTCATCTGCCCTTCGGGCACCTTCTCCCAGACGGAAGAAGGAATACATCTTAAAATGATTAAGGAGGAAGAGATTCTAACCAGATGCTAGGCGCTGTGTAGAACTTGACCGCAGACGTAGCGGTTGCTACGTCGAGGATCAAGCGCAAACAGCAACAACGCAGATGGTTGAAAGCTATTCCTCCCTCCCTCCATTGATCCACCATTCGTGGTCTTCGTCAAACCACCACTTCGACGAATCGGTCTCCCAGATCGTCTCGGCCAGCTGCTTGGCGACCTCGGTCTGCAGCCGCAAACGCGAAAAAGGATACCATTCATCGGCGTAGCGGTTTCCAAGATCCTTGTGCTCCTTAAGCGACACAACCATCTCCAGTTGATCGGCATCGTGGGCCAGCTTCGACTCGTAACTGTCGCGGGCGATAAACTCTTTGAGAGTCTCGCGATAGTCGTCGCCGAATGGCAGCTGACGGGCCAAATCCTCGACCGCCTTCATCTCATCAACGGTGACATACTTCTTGTTGACGTAATTCTGATCCCCCATGCGCGCTTCCGGCAGGTCGTGAAACAGACAGAGCTGCAGAACCCTGGCGACATCGGCCTGACCATCGAGCTGGGCTAACGTATATCCGATCATCGCGGTACGAAAGCTATGCTCAGCAACTGACTGGGCTCCGGAACCGAGAAACTGGAACCCGGTCCGCGGAGTGCGCTTGAGCATCCCGACTTCGAAAAGAAAATTGGCAATGTTTTTCATTGATCAACCTTATCTGAAAATCTGTTCTCTTTTTTACCACAGAGATACCGAGCACACAGAGTTTTCATTCTATTTTTGAAGATTTTCCTCTCTGTTCTCTGCGGTGAAGATCCTTTTCTCAACAACAGTCGCTTCAAGATCAAAATCAGCCTCACGCGAAGGTTTAAAGCCACAGTCAAATTCTTAAATCCGATGAACTAACCTATCAGGCCCGCAGAGGATTATAACGTTTGATTCACAACGATTTTCTTCGCGGCCTTCGCGGCTTCGCGTGAGATATGTATTTTTGCTTTGCCCCGTCTTACCCGTGCCAGACCAGCACAACCCCAAGCAAAATCAATCCGACCGATGTCAGCCTGATCCGACCGCAGGATTCACCAAGGAAGATCAGGCCGATCAGCACACCAAAGAGCAGCCCGATCTGACGGACTGGCACGGCATAGCTGACCGGTGCCAGCTGTAGTCCCATGCGAAAGGAAATGAACGAAGCAAAAACCACCGGACCGGCACAGAGAACCAGCCAGGGATTGACCTTAAGGACATTCAGAATCCGGCCCCGGTAACCCGGTCTGAGCAGATTAAGCGTCATCAGCAGCACCATGAAGCAGACCAGCACGTAGGTAAACTGATAGGCGCTGTAATCACCGACCCCGGTCTTGTCGACAATAGCCCCGAGTGAATATATAAAACCAGCCAGCAGCGCAGCCTGAACCGACCGTTGACCCAACTGCATGAAGGGGCGACGAAAATCGGCAAGCCCAAGCCCCTTGAGCTGAATACAGTAGGCGCCGATCACAATCAGCAGGATTCCTCCAATCCCCGTGACAGACAGCTGTTCACGTAGGAGCAACACACCCCATATCGGCACGTAGACCATCGAGGTCTGGGCCAGGGGGTAGGTCACGGAGAGATCCCCCTCCTGATAGGCGTAACCGCCCAACCAGTGATAGAGAACAAAACAGACCGCCGAGATACAGGCCAGCCCTAACAACCTGGGGGTTGGATGCGGGAAAAGATCCACCCCCCAGGTCACCAGGGTCATCAGACAGAAGGCGCTGACAAACATCCACCAGATAAAGACCGTCTTGTCGGAACTTTTTTTGACCAGCAGGTTCCACATGGCATGCATCAGGGCGGATAATACAATAAGAACCAGAGCGAGAGTTTGCATTGCGGCATCATAGCGAAACAATTTCACAATGAATAGACTCTTTGACTGCCCGGCCCAAAGAGTTATGCTTTAGATATCTGAGAAATGCCTCTGAAAGGATTGAAATGATGAAAAACTATCGCGTTGAAAAGGATTCCCTTGGCGAAATGCAGGTTCCTTATGATTCGCTCTACGGCGCCCAGACAGCCCGCGCCGTCGACAACTTTCCGATCTCGGGATACACACTCCCCGCGGAGCTGATCAGAGCTCTTGGGCTTATCAAGAAACACGCCGCAGCAACCAACTGTTCACTGGGGCTGCTTTCCGAAGAAACTGCTGACGCAATATGTCGTGCAGCAACTGAGGTCATTTCTGGCTCTTTAAGCCAGTACTTCCCTGTCGACATCTTTCAGACCGGTTCCGGCACCAGCAGCAACATGAACAGTAACGAGGTGATCGCCAACCGCGCCGCTCAACTGCTCGGCCTGCCGTTGGGCAGCAAAACCGTTCACCCGAACGATCATGTCAACATGGGGCAGTCGAGCAACGATGTCTTCCCCAGTGCGATTCATATCGCCTGCGCAGAGCAGCTCCACAAAACCCTGCTTCCAGCCCTTGAAGAGATGCTCCAGCTGCTGGCGGAGAAAGCGGAGGAATTCGACGGGATTCTCAAGATCGGCCGCACCCATCTGCAGGACGCGACACCGGTTCGCCTGAGCCAGGTCTTCTCCGGCTACGCCCGCCAGGTCGAACTGAGTCACGAACGACTGAGCGTCTGTTCCAGCGGCCTCTATGAACTGCCACTCGGGGGAACCGCCGTCGGCACCGGCATCAACACCCACCCCCATTTTGCCAGCCAAACCATCGCCGGTATCGCCAGGGAAACCTGCCTGCCGTTCCGGGAAGCGACCAACCACTTCGAGGCGCAAGGAGCAAAGGACGCGCTGGTTGCAACCAGCGCCAGCCTGCGCAACACGGCAACCGCCCTGTTCAAGATCGCCAACGACATCCGCTTCCTCTCCAGCGGCCCGCGCTGCGGCATCGGTGAGTTGATCCTGCCAGCCGTGCAGCCGGGCAGCTCGATCATGCCGGGCAAGATCAATCCAGTCATGGCTGAAGCGCTGATGCAGGTCTGTGCCCAGGTGATCGGTAACGATGCAACAGTCGCACTCTGTGCGCTGTCAGGGAATTTCGAGCTGAATGTGATGATGCCGACCATCGCCTACAACATGCTGCAGAGCATCGAACTGCTCAGCAACGCGATAAAGGCATTTGACGTAAAATGCCTCGCCGGTCTCACGGCGGACAAAAAACGCTGCGAGTCGCTGCTCGAACAGAGCCTCGCCCTGGTCACCGCACTGGTTCCGGAGATCGGCTATGACCGCGCGGCGGCACTGGCCAAAGAGGCGCACAAAACAGGAAAAACATTGCGGGAGCTAGCGTTGGCCGATGGTGTGGATGAGAAGGTGCTCAGCAGGTTATTGGATCCGGCAAGGATGACTGAGCCGCATGAATAATGATTGAAAAACCAAAAACACGGGGTGGCGCCCCCGTACGCCGCCACCCTTTTTGACCCGGGCCTCAATACTGAAGCAAAAAACGCACTTGGGGTAAGGGGTTATAGACATAGGCGACAGATTTATACTCATGGCATTCTGAAAGGAGCAGCAAGCACGCTTTGATCCATTCCTGGCCAATTATGACGTATAGTTGGTTCAAGGTTCAGGGCTCGTGTATTTCCGAAACCACACAATTTATATTTCTAATGTCCTTGAAGGTTACCATGTCGGTTTGAACGAGATCGACCAAGGTGTTTTTGACGTCTTTTTTGGTCCGATCTGCCTTGACGCCTTGATGAGAGAAATGCTGTCAGGAAAAGTTGCTCGTACATTTCTCTTAAAAGTGTTACCCATGTCCTTGACCTGTACACTTTGGAAACACTGACGTAAATTGTTCCTAATGCACTCCGTAGCTTTTGGCTGCACAGCTATTCACGCTCAGACAAGCGCTTTGTGTCTTGAATTCGCGCAATCGCAATGCCGGAGCCCGGCTTGATGACATGGAACAAGCCATGAAATAAATTATGAACTCAAAACGCTATCCCATCCTGCTTGAATCCAACCGCTGCGAAACCGTTGTCGAACGCAGCCGTTTTATTGCGACCCTGCAACCGGTCTGCTCCTGTGAGGAGGCCACTGAATTCATTGCCACGATCAAATCCGAATTTCCCGATGCCAACCACAACTGCTGGGCCTACCTGGTCGGCCCCCCGGGCAACAGTGACCGGATCGGCTTGAGTGACGATGGAGAACCGCACGGCGTAGCCGGAAAGCCACTGTTGACCACCCTGCAGCACAGCGGCATCGGCGACATCGCGATTGTTGTCAGTCGTTACTTCGGTGGCACAAAATTAGGCAAGGGAGGAATGGTCAAGGCCTATACACAGGCGGCGCAAAATGCCCTGGCAGAGGCCTCTATAGGCGAAAAAATCGACTGGAAGCAACTCTCTTTCAGCTGCGACTACACACTCCTGCAGCAGATCGAACTGCTTCTGACCCACTATGAAGCCGAGCTCCTCGATCGCGACTTCGGCGCCCTTGTCGAACTGAGCCTCCGCTGCCCCAGCAAACAGCAGGAAGCGCTGAAAAAGGCACTGACGGATCTCAGCCAGGGGAAAATCAGCTTTCCCCTGGATAAAATGCAACAACTAACGCAATCCTAACATTCAGCTGGTATATTGCGCTCGCTTTTATAGACAGGAGAACATATGAACAAAGCACTCTTCTCCAACGATGTTGAAAAAAACCAGCACGAATCAGCTCTTCAGCTTCTCTGTGAAGAATTCCCCGCTCAATCCCAGCAAGTTACTGAACTCTATGAAAACGAGCTCGCCGCGATGATCACCGAGGCGACAATCCGCTCCTATCTGCCGATCTTCATCAGCAGAAAGGTTCGCGAGGTCATCGGCGCAGAGAATAAGCGTCCCCACTGAAGCAACGACCAGTCTGCCCTGAAAAATATCAGGACAACAACTGCACACCTATCAATCCTCTTGCATTTCGCCGACAAGGGTGCTAAATCTTTGCGCCAAGTAAGCATTGTGTCGGGGCGTAGCGCAGTCTGGTAGCGCACCTCGTTCGGGACGAGGGGGTCGGAGGTTCAAATCCTCTCGCCCCGACCATAAAAATTTAGGTAATGAGGCCGGATTAACGATCCGGCCTTTTTGCGTTCTATCTCTTCATTCTGACGATTTTCACCATGACGCCAGAGCACACGAAGGAGACACCGATGGAAGTTATCAAGATAAATAACAATGGTCCTGATATTGAATCCACCAACTTTTGGGATCTGTTTCTGGCCAGAGAGGGGTTTCTTTATCTATCGATCCATGATGGGGTAGCCAGACTTCTGGTGCCGCCGGACTACACCGAGGTCCTGATGAACATGACCTTGGGTTCCCGGGCGATCCTGACCAAAGGCATATGGAATGGCTACGATGCATACGAGATCATGTTCGAAATGCGCAGACATGAACCTTACGCAGTCTTCATCAGAACCAGGCATATCGATCAGCCCCTGTCTGATGATGATCTGAACAGAGAGCTCAGCCTAACGATCTGGACCAGAGATGGGAAACAGGCCGAGATGCCTGCCAGCTATCGGAAAGCAGATATCCTGCCGACCTTTTAACTCGAAAAAAGAGATGCCTCACCTCTTATCAGAAGGGGGGCATCTCCCCACCCTCTCCATGCCAGTTTCCAGTTTTCCATTCCCCTTCTGGAGATAGAATCACTAACCGGTGGCAACAAAAACCACCAGGCACAGTTCTATAAGAATTACAGCTCGATACACATAAGTATGTTTTAAAGATTATTTTTTAAGCACTTTTGTATTTTTTTTACCTCATTCAGACATTTTCGCGCTATACTCTTCTATAATATCAGCAAGTACTGTAATAAATTTTCAATCTAAACTCGGCAGGCCACGGTCAAATCATCTGCCGACGTATATCTGCAAAAAACATATCTCACGGAGCTGTATTTAAAAGAAAAAAATCTGCAGGCTAGCAACACGTCGCTCATAGTCGTTAATCCATTAACTGTAGAGGTTGGGAGGATCCAGTATGAAAGGAACGTTTGCACAGCGCCATTCTTCAGTCACCCTGTTTGTGGCATTCTTTGCCGTATTTTTCTTTGTCAACGGCGTACTCGCCGAAAAGGCCGAGGCCAAGAAAAAAGAGGAAGCCATCGTCATCGGCTATGTCTCCGCATTTTCTGGCCCGCTAGCCCAATTCACCCAGTCGATAAAATTCATCGAAGAAAAAGCCCTGCCTGCCATCAACAAGGATGGTGGTATCTACATCGAGGAGTACGGCAAAAAAGTTCCGGTAAAAATCATCTATGGCGATACCGAGAGCAACCCCACCAAGGCCTCTGAAATTGCCAGCAAGATGATCCTCACCGACAAGGTTGATTTTATTGTCGGCGCCTGGACCCCCACCCACATCAACACGGTATCAGCAGCTGCCGAACGCCACAAAATCCCGGCCCTGATGGAAAATGGCCCCATGGCCTCCTGGCTGACTGGCGGCCCCTACCGCTGGTCCTACGGCAACCTCTTCGTTTCGGAAAAAATGGTCAAGGTCTATATTGACGCCTGGGATACTGTCGAAACCAACAAAAAGGTCGGCTTCATCTTTGACAGCAACGTCGATGGCATCATCCTCTCGGAAATGACCAAAAACCAGGCTGAAGCACGCGGTTATACGATCGTTGATCCAGGCCGTTTTCCGGCTGGCACCAAGGATTACACCGCCATCATCGGCATGTTTCAGCAACAGGGTGTCGATATCGTCGTAGCTAACATGATCACTCCTGATTTTGGGGTGGCCTGGAACCAGTTTCATCAGCAGGGTTTTGTCCCGAAAATTTTCACCATCGGCAAAGGCCTGCACTTCACCACCGATGCAATTGCCCTTGGCGGCGACCTGGGAAATGGCCTGCTGAGCGAAGACCTCTGGGCTCCAAGTTCACCTTACACCTGTTCCCTGACCGGCCAGACCGCCATGGAGCTCACCAGGGAATTCGAAAAAGCAACCGGTCTGTATGGTGACTGCACAATCGGTTACGACATGTCTGTCTTTGAAATCATCAACGACGTTTTCACCCGTGCCGGATCCATTGATCGGAAAAAAGTCAAGAAAGCCCTTGAAGAAACAGACATGGACACCGTCTACGGTCATATCAAGTATAACGATCAACATGTTGCCGAGGTTCCGGTGGTCGTATCGCAATGGCAGAAAAAGGATGACGGCACCTGGACCAAAAATGTCCTCGCCAGGGGCGAATTTGAAGACATTCCTCTCTCGGAAAATAAACTTTTCTTCTTACCAGGCTCCAAATAAAAGCAGCTTGAACAGACTATAAATTCTGATTGAGATGCCGAAGGGCTCCGTGCCCTTCGGCATCTCAATCAACCGGAAAACGGAGGTAGGTCTTTGGAAGTCGTCCTCAGTGTCCAGGATTTGGGTATCTCCTTCGGCAGCAACAATGTACTCAAATCTGTCAACTACGAATTATATCCTAACGAAGTCCTGGGAGTCATCGGCCCTAACGGAGCAGGAAAAACCGTCATGCTCGACCTGCTGACCGGCATACTGCGTCCGACCAAAGGCAAGATTATCTTTCAAGGGACCGATATCACACAAGAAAAAATCACCAAGAGATGCCACCTTGGACTCGGCAGAACCTTCCAGATCCCCAAGTCGTTTGAGCAGATGACGGTTTTCGAAAATATCATCGTCGGGGGGGTCTACGGCAACGGCCTGAGTGAAAGAAATGCCAAAAAAAAGGCCTGGGACATCCTTGAAACAATAGGGCTAGCCGACAAAAAACAGTGGCTTGCCGGGAAACTTGGCCTTCTCGACAGAAAAAGACTCGAAATCGGCAGAGCCATGGCAACGGAGGCCAAGGTCCTGCTTTTTGATGAAGTGGCCGGTGGACTGATTGAGTCGGAGGTGTATCAGATCCTTGAAATTGTCAAGCCGATCAAGGCCCAGGGTAAAAGCATTATCTGGATTGAGCATGTCCTGCAGACCATGCTGGAAGGCGCGGACCGGGTCTTGTGCCTGGCCGAAGGACGTGACCTGATCTGCGGCAAACCGATAGAGGTCCTGGAATCGAAAGAGGTTGCTGAATGCTATTTGGGAGCGGATGAGTTATGAGCAATGCCAACGAGTTTCCCCTGCAGGTAAAAAATATCGATGTTCATTACGGCGATCTGAAAGCCCTTTTTGATGTGTCCATAGACATTCCCAAAGGTGGGATTGTCTCCATCATCGGGCCGAACGGAGCTGGCAAATCGACACTGATGAATACCATTTGCGGTCTCAACAAGCCGACGAAAGGAGAAATAGTCCTCAATGACAAGCGCATTGACGGCCTGCAGCCCAACAAGATCGTTAGGCTGGGCGTATCAATGGCCCCCGAGGGAAGTCGCGTTTTCCAGAACATGAGCGTCCTAGAAAACCTGCTGATGGGGGCCTACAAACATGAAGCAAGAAAAAAAAAGGACGAACTGCTGGAAAAGAACTTTGAGTTCTTCCCTGTACTCAAGGAGAAGGCTAACCAGCTGGCCACATTCCTGAGTGGCGGCCAAAGGCAGATGCTGGCAATTGCACGGGCCCTGATGGCTGATCCGGACATCATCCTCTGTGATGAGATATCCCTGGGAATAGCACCGATTATCGTCAAGGATATCTACCAGAAAATCAAGGAGGTCAACCAGGCCGGCATCACCTTCCTTATCGTCGAACAGGATGTCAAAA
The DNA here is from genome assembly GCA_963677215.1 of Geopsychrobacteraceae bacterium. Classification (GTDB taxonomy): domain Bacteria; phylum Desulfobacterota; class Desulfuromonadia; order Desulfuromonadales; family Geopsychrobacteraceae. The sequence goes on along the minus strand of OY781919.1, from coordinate 1,501,844 downwards.
GAAGCCTGAAACATGCGAGTTACAGCTACGTTCTGGTCAAAGGACGGATTGTCATGAACGGAATCTCCTCGGAGCTCGACGAAGAAGAGGTCAAGAAAGCCTATTTCGGCGTCAAATACGCAACCCCTGAACCATGTTGATACCGCGCTGTTATGCCCTTAAGACGATTTTCCATTGAGAATGGATGGGAACCCTAAACAAAATTTCAACAATCAAGGCAAAAAGATATGCATGTTCTAATTCAATCGATTGTAAATGGCATATTACTGGGCGGCCTTTATGCAGCAATAGGCGTGGGCATGTCGTTGATCTTTGGTATTATGCGGCTCACCAACCTCGCCCATGGAGACCTGATGATCGTATCGACCTATGTCAGTATGATCATTGCCTTACAGTTCTCAGGCAACATAATCCTGGCCATCCCCTTTACTCTGATAGGAATGATTGTTCTCGGTTTTCTGATTCAGAATTTCCTTGTCAACAGGGTCATAGACAAAGGAGCGGAACCTCCGCTGCTGGTGACATTCGGCCTCTCGATCATATTTCAGAACGTTCTGCTGCTGGCCTTCGGCTCTGGCGCAAAATCGATACAATCACCGCTGTCAGCCAAGAACGTCCTGACCACCCCGTTCTTCTCTGTCTCTGCGACCTATCTTCTCGATTTTGTCGTTTCAGTTCTTCTCATCGCGGTCCTGCACTACGTGATCGGCAAAACCTATTTTGGCAGATCGATACGTGCCACATCCGACGACAAGGTGGCGGCAGAACTGATGGGCGTCAATACCAAACGCATATTTTCCTACGCCATGTGCCTGGCCATGGTGACCGCAGCCATCGCCGGACTCCTGGTCGGCATGACCTTCATTTATTATCCCTCTACTGGAACACAATATCTGATTTTTGCCTTTGGCGTCGTCGTCATAGGCGGTATGGGCAGTCTTGCCGGAACCCTGGTCGGCGGCATTATTCTTGGCCTTGCCCAGATGCTGGGTTCGTACTTCTTCGGTCCGGCCTATCAGCTTATCGCCGGCTACCTCGTACTTCTCATCATCTTAACCCTCAGACCACAAGGACTGCTGTCAAATGCCCTCAGAGAATGACAGGACATAAAAAGTAGACCTGCAGAAGAAGGCGCTATGCTCTGTAATCAAGTGACCGCAAGAAACCTCAAAGGGGGCGTATAATAATGAGAAACTGTCTGGGTTCAAGCTATCCGGTGTTATTGAAACGGATACTTTTTCCACTTGTCATCATCTACCTGATCACACTTCCGGCCTATACCGGTGAAGGGATCGTCTCAATATTTCTGCTTATCATGCTCTACATCTCTCTGGGACAGATGTGGAACCTGCTCGCCGGGTATACCGGACTGGTTTCTCTGGGACAGCAGATATTCATAGGCCTTGGTGGCTATTCCCTTGCCGTAATTTCCGAGACCTATCACCTGAACTTCTTTCTCGGTATTTTCGTTGGCGGCATCATCTCCACCCTTTTTGCCCTTGTGATCTCAAGACCGCTATTCAAGATGAAAGGCGTCTATTTCACCATCGGCAGCTGGGTCATCGCCGAAACCCTGGCCCTGTTTTTCCTCAACTGGCGCTACGTCAGAGCCGGCATCGGCTTCAATATCACAGCGACCTACGACCTCTCCACAACCTATCTCTACTACATAGCGCTGGTCGTCGGACTTGGTTCGATCATACTGGTATACGCCATCATGCGCACCAAACGGGGACTGGGAATCATGGCCATGCGGGACAACGAAACCGCTGCAGAGGTTCTCGGCATCGAATTATACAGAACAAAACTCGTCCTGTTTCTGATTACCTCCTTTGTCACAGGAATCACCGGCGGAGCAATGTATCTGTTTCTCTCGTTCATTCAACCCCAATCGGCCTTTGGCATCGACTGGACTGTCGCCAGTGTTTTTATCGTCATAATCGGCGGCATCGGAACCATGGAAGGCCCGATCATCGGTGCCATAATCTATGTCTTTCTCAAGCAATATCTCTATGATTTCCCGGGGATAAGCATGATCATCCTCGGTGCCATAGCCATCGTTATCATTCTCATTGCACCGCGTGGAATCATGGGTACGCTGTATGACAGGTTTGGTATTCAAATTCTTTCAACACGCAGGGATTAGTACAACAAATCAGCTTGTCCTCTTTGCCTTGAGAAACATGCACAAAACCAGACAAGGAGCGATTGCAACTGACAGAACCTGTCATACAAATGTGCCTAATCGTCTGCCAACGACAGTGAAAACGATAAGAACACAAGACAGTTATCAAAGAGATTAAACAGAGCGGGGAAAATGCATCAGCAAGGTTGAGGCATGCCCCGCACTGTACTTGAGCGTAAGCCATTCGTCACCTTCGGACAAAAAATGTATTTCCCCTCCCCGAATCCACCAGCGGATAAGATTTTCATCATATTCGCTCGTTATTATTCCCTCCTGATAAAAAATTTTGCTTCTATCACTTGATAAGTGTTACTAATGAAAATCTATGACTACGAATATAGTAGCTGCGCCTCAACTTCTAATTCGGAGCCGACATGAGACGTATTCCTGTTCGTATCTTCATCTTCCTTTGCATGTCCCTCATCATCGCTGTTGCGTCCTTAAGCGTTGGTCTCTACCTGGTTCATACCACCAGGGCGACTCTGGTCAGTGAAAAACAGAACAAACTATTTGCTTTTGCCAGGCTGCTGGACCAGGGGCTGCCGGGAACCTTCGAGGATATTCTCCGCCAGGAAGGATTGCTTGCTGCCTCACGGGATGACAAGATCGAGGCACTGAACCGGCATCTTGCAGACTTTACCGATCGGATCTCAGCAGCACAGCAAGGCATAGGAGTCGGCTACTATTCAAAAGAACTGAATGCGATCATTACCTACGGTCCGAGTACAACACTGGGGCATATGGTCAAACTTTCAATCAACAAGGACCACCAGGGCTGGATCGTCATGACCAGCGGCAAACCGATGGTTCAAACGGGCACACTGGTACGCGGCTCAATCATGAACTGCATGATTCCACTGATCCGCAACGGGTCTGTTATCGGCTATGTCTGGGCCAATGAACTGGTCAATGACATTAACCATCAAATCAACAAAATTTCTCAGACCTCATACCTGATCATCCTCATTGGCATCCTGTTCTCCTTCGTTGGAACGGCCTTGATTGCCCACCTGGTTGGCACCCGGATCAAAGAGATAAACTCGGCGATCAAAACAATCGAAATCGATGAAAATTTCCGTATCCCGCCAATGGCGGGTGATCTTGGCGCTATCGCCAGATCGATCAACGATTTTGCCGAACGCCTGGTCCAGAAGCGCAAGATGGAAGAACAGATGCAGCGGACCGACCGCCTGGTGGCGCTAGGCGAAATCGCCGCAGGCGTAGCGCACGAAATACGCAATCCGCTGACATCGATCAAAGGCTTTGTCCAGCTGATAGAATCTGAAATGGACAGCAAAGACCCACGTCGCCAATATACCTCCATTGTCATTTCCGAAACGGATCGCCTCAACAACATGGTCCATGAACTGCTCTATTATTCGCGCCCCAACGAACCCCAGAAAAGCAGTGTTCAGCTCGGAGCAATCATTCATGCGACGCTGCAGCTGGTCAGATTGAACCCGGACAGCCGCAGAGTCACCATCAACCAGGATATCCCCGCCCAGCTGCCAGCGCTGACTGGCGACCATGACCAGCTGAAACAGGTTCTGCTCAACCTGATCATCAATGCAATCCAGGCCGTCGACAATCACGGCCAGATCTGGATCAGCGCCACCAGCACTGCAGACAGGGTCGTGATCAGCATAGAAGACAACGGACGGGGCATCGCCCCTGATCAGCTGAACCGCCTGTTCGACCCGTTTTACACCACTCGCAGTGACGGTACTGGCTTGGGACTTGCAGTTGTTCAGAAAATCGTTACACTCCACGAGGGAGAGATTCGAGTCGACAACAGGGATACTGGCGGAGCGCGCTTCGTTATCTCTCTGCCGATCAGCAAAGAGAGCCAAGATGACCAATCACAAGCGAAAGATTCTGATCGTCGATGACGAAGAACATGTCCGCCTGCTGCTCAGCGAGTTGCTGCGCAAAGAAGGCTACGACTGCTGCTTTGCCGCCAACGGCAGGGAAGCTCTTGAGCAGTTGGAACAGCTTCATCCATCTCTGGTCCTGATGGATATCAGAATGCCGGAGATGTCTGGCATGGAAGCCTTCCGAATCATGCGCGAAAAGTGGCCACAGATCGCTGTCATCATGACAACGGCTTTTGCCGGGGTTGACAGCGCAGTGGAAGCGATGAAACTCGGTGCCTTCAATTACATCTCAAAACCGTTCAACAACTCGGAGATCCTGATCAACGTCAAAAGGGCCATTGAAATCCAAGACCTGACCGAAGAGGTCGAAACCCTGCGCGAGGTGGTCGGCACGCGCTTTTCCATCAACAACATCATCGGCAAGTCGGTGCAAATGCAGGAGGTCTTCAAAAAGATCGGCAAGGTTGCACCGAGCAACAGCACTGTCCTCATCGAAGGGGAAAGCGGTACCGGCAAGGAACTGATCGCCCGTGCCATTCATTACAACAGCAACCGCAGCAAAGGCCCGCTGATCAACATCAATTGTGCCGCCATTCCAGAAAATCTGCTGGAAAACGAGCTGTTCGGCCATGAAAAAGGCTCCTATACAGGAGCCGTAAGCATGCAGAAGGGGAAGTTCGAGATGGCCTCAGGCGGCACCATCTTCCTCGACGAAATCAGTGAAATGAACCACAACCTGCAGGCCAAACTGCTGCGCGTGCTGCAGGATCGGGAATTCCACAGGGTCGGCGGCACAACACCGATCAGAACAGATGTCAGGATCATTGCCGCATCCAATATCGACCTTGGTGGAGCAATCCGTCAGGGGAGGTTCAGGGAGGATCTCTACTACCGCCTCAACGTCGTCTGCATCCAGATACCACCGCTCAGACAGCGACGCGAAGACATCCCCCTGCTCATCGACCATTTCATTTCCCGCTCCAACCAGGAGAACGAGAAAAAGGTTCAGCGCATCGATGCTGAGGCGATGGACATTCTACGCCACTACGACTGGCCCGGCAATGTCCGGGAACTGGAAAATGCCATAGAATGCGCCGTCGTCATGGGCCAGGGGGGCGTGCTGATGAAAGAGAATCTACCTTCCCCACTGCAGGACAAACTGGAGCGACCGGTATCAGGCTCCTTCATTCCCACTGGCAGCAGCCTCAAAGAGATGCTGGACAATACCGAAAAACAGATCCTGGCCGCAGCACTGGAGCAGAACGACTGGAACAGGGTCAAAACAGCAGAAAAACTGCAGATGAGCCGCAAGGCATTGATTTACAAGATCGAAAAATACCAATTGAGCGTGCCGACCGGAAGCGAACACTCACCAGACTGAGCTGCACATCTTGATGTGTAAACTTTACACATCAAGTCCCGAACTTTTCACACCCCGACGACCCATTTTATTCTTTTGCACCCAGAAATGCTCTATTTTGCCTGTTGTTTCACTTGGCACGGTAGCTGCTCTTAGACTGTCTGATTGCCACACCTAAAACACATAGCCGATCAATGATGATGCTTTTGCAAAAAGTATCAAAATGAATGGCTAAGCAAAAAACGTCAAATGCAAGGCGCGCAATTGTCGAGCAATGAGACGTACTCAGGTACGTCAAGGCAGCGAGGTTATTGCAGTAACACAGCAGTTGGCGAGTTTTTGCGACACCATCAAAGATGAACGGCGCACTTCAGACAGGAGGACTTGACATGATTCGCAACCTGGCAGCATTTTTCACCAAAATTGTCCGAAGATGGTTACCGGACGCTTTTCTCTTCGCCGCGATACTCACCTTTATCGTCTTTATCTTCGGGATGATTTTCGAATCCCAATCACCGATTGCCATGGTCAAATACTGGGGTGACGGCTTCTGGAAACTGCTGGCCTTCGCCATGCAGATGGTTCTGGTACTGGTCACCGGCCACACCCTGGCCAAAACCAAGGTCGTCGAGGGAATTCTCAAAGGGATCGCCGGAATCGCCAAAAGCCCGGCCCAGGCGATTATCGTCACCACCTTTGTCGCCCTGGTGGCGTGCTGGATCAACTGGGGCTTCGGCCTGATTGTCGGTGCCCTGCTGGCCCGTGAGATGGTCAAAAAAGTACGCGGCATCCACTACGGCCTGCTGGTCGCTTCGGCCTATACCGGCTTCATCATCTGGCATGCCGGCCTGTCCGGCTCGATCCCGCTGCAGATTGCCGATGGCAAGGGCTTCATGGCCGAGATCACCGGCGGAATTCAGATTCCGGTCGCGGAAACACTCTTCTCCGGCTACAGTCTGCTGATCTGCCTGATCCTGCTGATCTCCCTGCCAATCATCAACGTCATGATGAGCCCGAAACAGGACGAGATCATCGAAGCAGACCCTGCCCTGTTTGCTGACGATGAAAAAGAGGTGGAGCTGAAACCGCGCAGTGAAATGACTCCGGCCGAAAAACTGGAAAATTCGATGATCATCTCGCTGATCCTGGGAATCCTGGGATTGGCCTATATCGTCTATTACTTCGCCAAGGGTGGATCGTTGGGACTCAACAGCGTCAACATGATCTTCCTGTTCGCCGGTGTTCTGCTGCATAAAACCCCGGCCAATTACCTGCGGGCCATGAACGACGCCATCAAAAATACCGGTGGCATTGTCCTGCAGTTCCCACTCTATGCCGGGATTATGGGAATGATGGTCGGATCCGGCCTGGCCGCATCGATTTCCGAATGGTTTGTCCATATCTCAACAGCGACGACCTTCCCCTTCTTCACCTACCTGTCCGCCGGTATCGTCAACTTCTTCGTTCCATCAGGTGGCGGCCAGTGGGCAGTCCAGGGGCCGATCATCATGCCGGCAGCCAAGGCTCTTGGCGTTCCTCTTGGCAAGGCTGCCATGGCTATCGCCTGGGGCGACGCCTGGACCAACATGATCCAGCCGTTCTGGGCACTGCCGCTGCTTGGAATCGCGGGCTTAAGTATCCGCGACATCATGGGTTACTGTACGGTGGCACTGATTTGGGGCGGAATTGTCACTTCGCTGATTTTGATGTTCATGTAACTAAATTCAGGGAAACTCCTCCCAAGTTCAACGTAAAAGCCACTTAGCTTCACTTGCTAAGTGGCTTTTACTTCTGCAGATAAACTCAACGGCCATATAATCTCCAAAGCACAGTGCTCTTAAAAAATAATAATTCGCCATATCTTTCGCCTCCGCTTGCAATCTTCGAATAAACTTATATCCTTGTGACGCAACCAGTGATCAACGAGGCAGAATGGCTTTAAATGCATGATCCCACCTCAGCTCATCCTTAGTTGCATGACATTCCGTAAACCGAACATGATTTCTCGTCAAAAAGCAAAGGTGCAAGGTTCGGGGAACCATGGACGCTCATGATCCGGCCAGTTCCAGAGCAAGAACTTCAGGCCAGGCATCCGTGACATATGGGCATTTTATGCCCTATATCTGGGGAGGTATCGTCACGTTATTCTCTGTCCATGTCGTCCCAGGGAGGCAGCCATTATGCTGCCTCCCTTCTTTTAAACCAACCTGCCGGCATATCTTCCAGCCCTCTGCCCTTTTCATCCTGTAGAAAACAGCTGAACTAAGCTCGACCCGCTGCTAAACTGTAATGGGTCTGAAATAGATCATGTGCTCAAAGGAGGGGCTCATGTTGCGTGAAATGAATCTCAGAAAACTGATCTGGACGCTTATTCTCTTCCTCCTGCTGCTTGTCACCCTTTTTCAGGTGCCCCGCCAGCTGGTCTTCGAACAGCACATCTTTGCAACGATCGATTCTGCCGCAACAGACTACGTCGACAGCAGCCTGACAAGGGCAACAGCCGCCTTTGCCCTGGCAAGAACTTTCAATGCCGTCATCTCGGTTTTTCGCGAAAGCGACATTCAGCTGGAACCGGGCGGCATCGGTGTCTCCTTTGCCGCGGGCGCGGCTCTTGACCCGATAAACGACCTGATCGAACGTTTTTCCTGGGTTATGCTGGCGAGCATGACCTCCCTCGGTATCCAGAAAGTCCTGGTTGAGGTCATGCCCTTTATCAGCATTCGCATCCTGTTTTTGCTGACCCTTCTTTCCGCACTCGGTGCCCTGTGGCTGTCGGAGAAATTCAGCCCGCGCTGCGCGCGACTTGCCCGGATTCTGCTAATTATCACCGTCCTTACCCGCCTGGCGATTCCGGCCATGGCCTACCTGAACAATCAGGTCTATACCAGCTTTCTGAAAAGCGATGAAGAGATTGCCAAGCAAACCCTGACCCGAACCGTTGCAGAGCTTGAGCAACAGACAACAACACAAGAGTCGGCAGCAGTGCCCGAAGAGGATCCGACAAACTCTGAAGGCTGGCTGGAGCAGACCAGAACCAGCATCAGAGATATCGCCGCCCAGGGCAGAAAGATTCTCGATATCCAGTCCAAACTGGAGATACTCAAACAGCTTTCCTCTCAACTCATCGATCAGATCATCGGCCTTATTGTGGTTTTCGTGCTGAATACGATACTGCTTCCAATTCTTTTTCTCTGGGGGATCATCAGGCTGGGAAGGCTATTTATTTCAAAAAGTTTTGGTAACGACCTCGAAGACTGGTTCAAGGGCAGGATCAATCCCTGACTTGAAATAGAAAAGAAACGAAAAAACAAAGCATGACACAACTATCGATCATTATTCCGGTCGGCGAACAGGAAACCGCCCACATTGATCTGCTTTATGCATTGCAGACACTCCCCACTAAGACAGAGATTATCCTTGTCAGACCGGAAGGCAGCGACATTACCGTGCCGAACGACCTGACCATCGCCCCTCGGCTCCTGAGCTCGAAAAAAGGACGGGCCGAACAGATGAATAATGGAGCAAAAGCAGCCACAGGGCAGTTCTTCTGGTTTGTTCACGCCGATTCACGACTCGCCGCCAACACTCTGAGCTCTCTGCACCAGGCCATGAAAGCTCACCCCGACAGACTGATCTATTTCGATCTGCGCTTTCTCGCTGACGCATCTCCACTGATGCCGCTGAATGCCTTGGGGGTCCGGTTACGATCCCGGCTGCTGCAGACCCCGTTCGGCGACCAGGGGTTCTGCCTGCACAGGGATATTTTCGACAAAATCAACGGCTTTCCTGAAGGAGAGGCTTACGGAGAGGATCACCTGTTTGTCTGGCGAGCCCGCCAGCAGGGGGTAAAGCTCTTCCCTACCGGCACAACACTGTTCACCAGTGCCAGGAAATACAAAAAGAACGGCTGGCTGCGCACAACCCTGCTGCATCAGTACCTGTGGCTGAAACAGGCCTGGCCGCAGTGGCGAAAGTTGCACAAGCAAAGGCCCTGAAAAACTCAGCGGTCGAGCAGCGTCCTGATCACTTTGGAAAGTTCTTCGAGATCAAAAGGTTTATAGCAAATTGCATCGATAGAGAAGTCAGCAATATTCTGTTCTGATATCTGTGTGTTATAGCCGGTGATCAAAATTACCGGGATGGTGTCTCTCAGTTGTTTGACCCGCTGCGCCAACTCTCCACCAGTCATTCCCGGCATAAGCTGATCTGTTACAATAAGGTCAAAAACGTGGGAATCCTCCTCAACTTTGCTCAATGCATCCTGGCCATCCGCACAAACCGTTGCCTGGTAACCAAGATTTTTGAGCATATTGGACATCATGTCTGCAATCATAGGCTCGTCATCGACAAGCAAGATATGCTCCTGCCCCCGGCACAACTCTCCATCACCCCCAATAGTAAAGTCTACTCCCTGGCTTAACAGTGGAAAGTAGAGGTAAAACCTGGTCCCCTGGCCAACCTCACTCTCAACGGAAATACATCCTCGGCATTGCTCAATGGAGGATTTTACCGTCGCCAGGCCGAGCCCAGTCCCTTCTCCGGAGGATTTGGTCGTAAAAAATGGATCGAAGATCTTACCGAGATTTTCCGCTGAAATTCCGCAGCCCGTATCACTGACGGTAATTCTGGCAAAGGATCCCCGTGACTGTTTTTGCCTGTCATTCAGACAAGAAGGCAACTCCACAACCTTTTCGATGGCTACTTCAAGCTCACCCCGCTCCTGCATGGCGTGAATCGCATTGGTGACAAGGTTCAGCAGCACATCCTGAACCCTGGCGGCATTGGCATGAACATACAAGGGTTCGACGCCAGGGTCCTGAGCCAGTTTAAAATCAACCGTTGACGGCAGTGTGCCTCTCAGCAGTGCTCCGGTCTCTGAGAGCAGTTCATTCAGATCAAGCGTTTCAAAATTATCTTCCTTACGGCTGAATTTCATGAGCTGACGAATCAGTTCGCCTGCACGCCGTGCCGCGATATGAGCACTGTCCAACAGATCCAGTTTCTCTTCATCTTCAAGATCCGGATGTCTGGCTAGTTCCAGATTGCCAAGAATGATCGCCAGGTTGTTATTGAAGTTATGGGCAATCCCACCGGTCAGCAGACCGATTATTTCCAGCTTCTCCTTCTGCCGCAACTGGCCCTCCAGACTGCGACGCTGCAGTTCGTTTTCCTTTTTATCGGTAATATCAGAAATAAAACCGTACCAGACGATACGGCCGTCATCCTTGCGGATCGGCACACTGTTCCCCTCCAGCCAGACAATGCTGCCGTCCGGGCGGACAACCCTGAACTCATGATTCCAGCGGCCCAGATTGATTGCCGAAACACTAACCGACAAATCCAGGCCCTGCCTGTCGTCGGGATGGGTCCGGGAAACCAGACGTTCAGTGGTGATGGTTTCACCCTTTGTCAGGCCAAAAAGATCTGTAATATTGCCACTGATAAATGTGACAGAAAAAGAGCCCTCCGGACTCCGTTCAAACTGAAAAATCGCCCCTGGTATCTGTCCAGAGATATGCTTCAACTTGTTCAGCAGATCGCGATGCTCTTCTTCCAGAGCGATCCGAGCGCTGATATCCCGGGCAACAGTCAGGTAGAAGACCTCGCCATCGAGCTCCAGGCTGGAGATACTCACTTCAACGGGAAAAGATTCACCGCTTTTTTTGATATGAGTTCTCTCCTGAAGCAATGCCAGCGACTCCCAGTTCACATCAGGATCGTCCCAGGGAGCCTTGCTCGTCGAGATGTCGGACAGAGTCAGGCTCAGGAACTCCTCCCTGGTATAGCCGTATTTGCTGATGGCGGCATCGTTGACTTCGACAATTCTTGAGATCCGATCCTCTGCAAACCGGTAAAGAAACACAGCATCCAGCTGGCTATTGAGCAGATGCCTGAACTTCTTTTCGTTCTGCCTGAGGCGCTCTTCGTAAGCCATCTGTTCTGAGACATCGCGGAATACGCCAATGACGGCTTTTTGACCATGCAGATTGATAAAGCGTCCCTTCAATTCGATCTCAATCTCGCGCCCGGAGCTGGTCAGCAGGGTTGTGGCAATTTTCCTGGTTCTGCTTTGTTCCCTGTGAATCAGGAAGTGATCGGTCACTTCACCCGGAGCAACCTCTCTCCGAAACAACAGTGCCTCCGGCTGGCCGATAATCTCGCTTTTATCGCGCTCGACCAACCGGGCCAGGGCCTGATTACACTCGATGATCCGGCCGGACTCCCAGTCAGCCAGGATGATTCCAATCGTCGACTCGTCGAAAATCGTCCGGTACTTGCTCTCGGAAAGCTCTATTCTTTCCTTTGCCCGGAACTCGTTTTGCAAGTGCCGCTTGAGCGACATGTAGGTGGCGGATAAAAAGAACAGGCCGATAAACCAGAGTACAAAGCTGATTTGCCTGTGAACCGAGGAATTTATATTTAGTTCCGCAAAATAGCCCGCCAACGGGATAGAGACACTGATCGCCCCCCGGATATCACCGAGCCGGTAGCCCTGCTGGGCATGACATTTCAGACAGCTTTCTTCTGTGACCATCGGCTGCATCAGCCGCAGGTAGGGTTCCCCGTCGATCCTGGACTCAGCGGCAACTTCCTCGACACCCAGCGTGAGTTGTTGCAGAGCATCACGCTCCCAGTCATCCGGTTTATTCTCGGGACGCAGCGGATTGAGGCTGGTGAGATGTCCCTTCGCACCGTATTGAAAGTCTCCCAATTCATGAACCTGGCGGACCATGTAGGAGGGATCGACCAGGGTCAGCTTCTGGCCATCGGTGGTGAGAACATCGTGTCCGGGAACATAACTCAGGAAAGGGTTTGGCGGGGTCATGTCACTGGGGACGACATAGACCCCCCCCTGGGCAGCCACCCAGCGCCGATAGCCCAGATCCATATTGAAATCGCCGCGCGCTTCGGCCATGGCCAGTGCCATGACCATTTCTCGTTCAGAGCGGTTTTCCTCCAGCGCGAAAAAAATTATCACACCACTCCAGAGGATCAGACCTAGCAGAAATATCCCGGTTATCTTTGCGGATTTCGACATCAATCAGCCTCACCAAGACTTCAGTGGATCGGGAACCAGACAAGAGCTTTCCGGTCAATATGACCATCGAGACTCCTGGATAATAGCGAAGAGCATGGCTATTTCAAAAATAATTGTGATGATTAGTGTTCTGAATTCAGGAAAAGACTCATACTGAGTCATTCAAAGGACATTTCTTCTATCTGCAGAAAAATCATATCCTCGACCTTCTCGGTACTGATCAGGAACTTGACCTTCTGATGCCCGGTTATCAGATCAAGCTCATGGTATGCCGGAATCTTGATTCTCGGTTGACCATCCTGATAGGTCTCCATGACTGCATTTCTGATCACGCAACAGCGACAGAGCTGCCGGTTACCGCAACCTCCAGGCAGCAGAGCCTCAGCACACTCGAAAACCTCACCACCCAGCCGGTCCTGAATCTCTTCTAGATTCTTTTTGACGATCTTCTGACCGGCGACATTGGCCGATTTGATTCTGACATTCTGATCAACGACAAAAACCGGCTGCTGAAGGGAATCGAGAAATTCCGCGAAAGGCTGCCCGCTTCCAGCCATGATTTTCTCCAGGCAACTGCGACAGACCCCGTGACTGACCTGTTCAGAATTATCATGCGTCTCTTCAGGAGGAGCAATCTCCTCCTGACAGTAACTGCAGCGATGGAAAAGCATAATAGGATCCTGTTGATTGCCGTGGCAGCCGCAACTGGCTGCCACGGGCTAATGATCAGAACCTCCCGAACTCGTCATCCTCAAGAGCGATCTGCTGCTTCATCGCCAGCTGCATCTGCGGCTCGGCGCCACCCCAGGATCCGCTCTGCACCCCACCGCCATATTGGCCGACCTGATGCACCTGGTCGCTCTTTCTCAGCACAAAACGCTTGAGCATTTCCCGCAGCTGCAGGGCTTGCCCGGACAACTCTTCAGCGGCTGCCGCACTCTCCTCGGCACTGGCGGTGTTCTGCTGGGTGACCTGATCGATCTGTGCCAGACCGGTGGTTACCTGGCTGATTCCTTGCGCCTGCTCATTCGATGCGGCTGCAATCTCTTCCAGAAGGTCGGAGACCTTGTTGGTTCCACTCATTATCTCCTTGAGCGCGACGGCAGTCTGCTGGGCCATCTGGGCACCGCGATTAGTCAGAGCTACCGAACCTTCGATCAGTTCGGCCGTCTCCTCGGCAGCCTTGGCACTCCGGGCAGCCAGATTCCGCACCTCTTCGGCAACCACGGCGAAGCCTTTTCCGTGTTGACCAGCCCGGGCCGCCTCGACGGCGGCGTTCAGCGCCAGCAGGTTGGTCTGGAAGGCGATCTCGTCGATCACCTTGATGATCTTGCTGATATTCTGCCCGGCCTGGTTGATCTCCTCCATCGCCTGGACCATATCTGCCATCTGCCTGTCGCCCTTTTCAGCCGCCTGTTTCGATTCGCTCGACAGCTGATTGGCGGTACTGGCGTTTTCAGCATTGGTCCTGACCTGACCGGCCATCTGGTTCATTGAAGCGGTCACCTCTTCCAGAGAACTGGCCGATTCGGTCGCTCCCTGCGACAGCGCCTGGCTGGCATCCGAGACCTGGCCGGAACCGGAAGCAATCTGCTCACCGGCCAGCTGGATATTGCCGACCATATCGCGAAGTCCTTCGAGCATAACCTTCAGGGCATTACCGAGCTGATCGTTCGCCGAGGTCACCTGGACCTCATGGGTCAGGTCGCCGCGGGCTATCGCTTCTGCCAGTTCGCTACGCCCCTGAAGACTCTTGGCCATACCGACCAGGACCGAACCCAGTTCGGTAATTTCATCTTTAGCCTTGAAGACCTTGCACTGACGACAATCGCTGAAGGTGCCGTTAGTCAGCTTGAGACAGACCGGGTTCGGACCGAAGGTTCCTGTTTCTACCCAGCAGTTCCCTTCACAGCCATAACTTGGACAATCCTTTTGGCCGCAATTGTTCAGGCTGGAGCAGTTGACCTTTTCGCCCATCGGCAGATTCTGGTCGCTGGTATCCCCTTTTCCATACTGACTTACAACGGCAAATGCTCTTCGCAACGGCTTGGTAATGCTGCGGGTAATCAGGTAGGCTGCGCCCAAACCGACAATGACGGCAATGATCAGACCTACGGTCATGATAACGCCTGCCGAACGCAACGCGGAGACCGCCGAGGTTGCGACACCCTGCGTTTCATCCATGCCGGCTCTGGCAACAACAATCGATTCAGCCAGCAGGGTATTTCCTATCTCTGTTCTCTGAGTGCCAAGGGTACTGTTCTTCGACCAGTTCGCCAGATAGCTGTCCATAACCGCCTGATAGGTTCCGGCGGCACTGCGGATTGCCGCAATATGTTGAAAATCATCTGCGCCAGTTGTCATGCTTTCAATCGTCTCAATCCGCGTTGCGATCTCCTTGAAATTTTCGCCAACACTTTTGACATACTGGATATCCCGCAATGCCAGGGCTTTCAGAAAGGCCAAGCGAACCTGATAACCTAAGTTGACAATCTCTTTGCCATTGGCAATCTTGATCGCACGTTCCTGCAACCGAGCAGAAGGGGCGCCGCCCTTGATATCCTTTTGAATTTTTTCGAGTTGTCCATCTATGTAAGTTGAACCAGTATCCATATATTGGCCACCCACTGTACCCAGTTCAGCCATCTGGTTAGCCATCTGCTGATTGATCTCAACTGTTTCCTCGATCAAACCCCGATAGGTGTCAAAATTTCCCTGGATTTTTTCAGCTGCGGGGCGCAATTCCTTGAGATGCTGCGAAGAATCTCCAAAATTCTTGGCGCGATCCAGTCCGTCCTGGAGTTCTGCCATACTGGTTCTGGTTTTTTGTAAGAACTGGTTCTCACCTGTAAAACCGTAGGCGCGCATATCGAACATCACTCGCCAGGTACTGCTCTGGATGTTATTGGCAATTTCAACCTCTGGGACAAATTCAGTCGCAAGCATCTCCGACTTGCCCGTGACCTGAGCCATATTCACAATGGCAAGAATTCCCAGAGCGATCGCTATCACCAGCAGGATTCCGAATCCACCACTTATTTTCACACCCAACTTCAATCGTTTAAACATACGTACTCTCCTCTAGTTCGTAATATACTGGTCTAACAACATTGCTACGTTTTTGAATGAGTTCATCGTTGTTCAGCTTTGGCCCTCGAGCAGAATCCAGGCTCCCGAATCTCAATTTCAGCCATCACACAAATTCCTCTTGCCCTTTGCACTCAACCCGTCCCAGACACATCTCCAGACAACGCATCAGTTCATCTGGAGAACACAAAATTATTTTTTCCTTGTACCAATCCTCATAGTGGTCACCGTCATTGTGGATCAGTACAACCGGCAAGGTCGATTCATCAGCCAGAGCAAGTAAAAATTCGCTCTCTCTTGTCCCCTCAGGCATATTGCTCAACAGCAATAAATCGAAATCAACGAGCCGATACCTGTCTGCGGTCAGCCAGCAACAGGCTTCTTCCATACTTCGCGACACTGTCATCTGATAGCCTGTATGCTTTAACATTCTCTTTAATTGCCCTATCCAGACTTTATCCGGATCAAAAAACAGAATACTCGCCATGACTTACCTTCCAATCTCTAAGTTACACAGAACACTCAGCAAAATTAATACCAGCCAATAATATTTTGCCAATCTATTTATTTTGCTGGGCTTGTGAAGGATACAGAAAGAAAATTGACTGAAAAGGGGTGCAAGGCAGGTTGATATTAAAAACTGAAAATCTCTATAACCAGCCAAACTTCGGCTGTTACGGATCATGCAATATTTCTTGCAGTTGCAAGAAATATTGCATGAATGAAATTGATATTTCTCAATATTTACAGAAACTTAACATTTATATATATTTTCCATTGCTGAAAGTTTGACAAAAAAACGGCCTCTATTCGAGAGGCCGTTTTTTTCACCATGTTCAGAACTTTCCAAACTCATCGTCATCAAGAGATATCTGCTGTCTCATGGCCAGTTTCATCTGAGGCGCACGGCCTCCCCACGAGCCCGTCTGAACACCTCCGGAGACATAGCTGACCTGTTGAACCTGATCATCCTTGCGCAGGACAAAGCGCTTGAGCATTTCACGCAGTTGCATTGCCTGCCCCGACAGCTCTTCGGAAGCCGCAGCACTCTCCTCGGCACTGGCGGTGTTCTGCTGGGTCACCTGGTCGATTTGAGAAAGGCCGGTGGTTACCTGGCTGATTCCCTGCGCCTGCTCATTCGACGCAGCCGCGATCTCTTCAAGCAGGTCGGAAACCTTATTCGTCCCTTCCATGATCTCCTTAAGAGCTACCGCCGTCTGTTTGGCCATCTGGGCACCACGATCGGTCAGAGCCACTGAGCCTTCGATCAGTTCAGCCGTCTCTTCAGCGGCCTTGGCACTACGGGCAGCCAGGTTTCGGACCTCTTCGGCAACCACGGCAAAGCCTTTTCCGTGTTGACCAGCCCGGGCCGCCTCAACGGCGGCGTTCAGCGCCAGCAGGTTGGTCTGGAAGGCAATCTCGTCGATCACCTTGATAATCTTGCTGATATTCTGCCCGGCCTGGTTGATCTCCTCCATCGACTGGACCATCTCGGCCATCTGCTTGTCACCTTTTTCAGCCGCCTGCTTCGATTCGCTCGACAACTGGTTGGCGGTACTGGCGTTCTCGGCATTGGTTCTGACCTGGCCGGCCATCAGATTCATCGAAGCGGTCACCTCTTCCAGTGAACTGGCCGATTCGGTAGCGCCCTGCGACAATGCCTGGCTGGCGTCTGACACCTGCCCGGCTCCGGTTGCAATCTGCTCACCAGCAACCTGGATATTTCCGACCATATCGCGAAGACCTTCAAGCATGGTTTTAAGGGCATGACCAAGCTGATCATTCGCCGAGCTCACCTGGACATCGTGGGTCAGGTCGCCCTGTGCGATTGCTTCGGCCAGCTCACTGCGGCCCTGCAGGCTTTTGGCCATGCCGACCAGAACCGACCCCAGCTCGGTGATTTCATCCTTGGCCTTGAAGACCTTGCACTGACGGCAATCACTGAAGGTACCGTTGGTCAGCTTGACACACACCGGGTTCGGACCGAAGCTTCCGGTCTCTACCCAGCAATTCCCCTCAAGACCGTAACTCGGACAGTTTTTCTGACCGCAGTTATTGAGACTGGAACAGTTGACGTGCTCGCCCATCGGCAGGCTCTGGTCGCTGGTGTCTCCCTTCCCATACTGGGCGACAACCGCAAAGGCTCGATGCAGCGGCTTGGTAATACTCCGAGAAATCAGCCAGGCCAGGCCAATACCAATAAACAGGGCAACAATACCGATCGTGACAATCGCTGACCGGGTCTGGACTGCGGAAGCGATCATCTGATCATCCGACATAATATTGTCTGCAGCAGTCTTGATCAGCCCGTGCATCAGTCCCTGGACCTCTTTCAGGTTCTTCTGTGTCTCCTGGGCAAAGATTCGGTTGGCCTCTTTCTGCCCGCTCAAAGCTGCCGTTGCTAGGTGATCAGCTTCTTTAAGCAGAGCCGATGTGCGCTGCAGATTTGGAGTTATATTGGCCTCAAAGTAAGCCTTGGCCTCGTTCTGTCTTCCGGCGGCAAGCAGTTGCTTGATCTGTTCCCCATGCTTATGGAGAGCCTCATGTGGCTCCTTGATTTCTTCCAGAATACGGGCGATTTCTGGATTACCAAGGGCCGCTTTACGACCTTCCTCGCCGTAAAGAAATTTTCCGAAACCGCAAAGTTTATGGTCAAACTGCACATCCAGGTTGGCATCCCCAGCAATAATCGCGTTCTGAACGGCACTGACCCAGACCATGTGATCAAGTTCTTTCTTGGTTAAAAACTGTGGCAGATTCGGATCGGCCGCCTTATAAACATCCTTGATCTTGATGGCTGTTTCGTGCAGATGCTTGTGTGGTGTTTCCAAAGCCTTCAGGTCGGTTGCGAGTGCGGGAACCAGAAGTTCGGCGTCTCGCCTCCCATCCCCGTAAAGCCATTTCCCCAATGCGCACTGGGTGTGGTCCATCTGCACATTAAGCTCGGTGATATTTTCGTCGCTCAAAAAGGTCGAAACCGTTTTCACCCAGTTCAGGTGGTCAACCTCGCGGGCGAGTAGCTCACCCCGCAGGGCATTGCCGGCAGCCATCTCCTCCCCGTTATGAACGGTGGTGGTCAGGCCATTAATCCCCCAGACCAGCGTAATGAGCATGAGCACCAGAATCGATCCGGCGAGAAGATAGTTTTTCGTTCCAATTTTAAGTTTTTTAAACATACAAATACTCCCATGTGTGAACTGCACGCCATCAAACCGATCGAAGCGACCGCCTGCAGAGGCGAAATATCAAATATTTACCGTAGAACAACCATGATACTTGCACAATTAGTGCCAGCTAATTATTTTCAAAAAGTTAACATAGTTTCAGCTAGTTAAAAACTAACAACGAAAAAGTACGGGAGATAAAGGGTTGCAATAAAAATTGATATAGTTAGGAAGGAATGGCTGATAAGAGCGTGATATTGGTAAAGTCTAATCAAGATGCAATATTTATTGACTCTGCAACAAACATTGCATCCTTTTTAACTATCTCGTCAGGATAATTTCTTCAACCTCTGGTTCAGGGCCTGATGGGTGATGCCGAGCAACTGGGCTGCCTGCGACTGGTTCCCCCCGGTACGCTCCAGGGCTTCAGCAATCAGCAGACGCGTCATATCCTTAATGGTCGGCAATCTTTCCGGGAACTTGATATGCAGCTGGGACAAAGGCACGGTCAGCGCCTCTTCCGACAGCGCAGATCCGGAAACCGCGATCGCTTCCTTAAAGCGTTCAAGAGACAGAACCCCTTTGGCATGAACGCTGACGGCATCATGGACCATCGCCTTCATTTCCCGAATATTCCCCGGGAAATGATAAGCATTCAGGAGGGTCAGCAGCTCGGGAGGATATGTCGGCGTTTTCTTGCCAGCAGCCGAGGCCGCTTCGTTGAGAAAGAAGTCGAGAAGATAAGGAATATCTTCTTTGCGTTCTCGCAAAGGCAGCAGCTCGATACGATGCGTACTCAGACGGAACAGCAGGTCCCGGCGAAATGCCCCTTCCGCTTCTTTGTGCTGCAGATCAAGATTCGTTGCTACCACGATACGGGCACGACATTTTTTCGGTTTGTCGCTGCCGAGCGGATAATATTCCCCCTCCTGAAGCAGGCGAAGGAGTTTGACCTGTGACGCCGCTGACAAATCACCAATTTCATCGAGAAAAAGTACGCCGTCTCCGGCCTCTTCAACCATCCCTTTGCGCAGGCCCTCGGCACTGGTATAGGCACCCTTGACATGCCCGAAGAGGGTATCGCTGAAAACCATATCGTCCAGCCCCGCAACATTGACCGCAACAAGAGGACGGTCGGCATAACCGAACTGGTGCAAAGCCCGGGCAATCAATTCCTTTCCGGTTCCACTCTCTCCCTGAATCAACAGCGGCTCTCGGCTCGACGAAACGGCCGACAGATAGGCGAGGATACGCTGCATCTTTTCATTGATTGTGATGATTCCGGAAAAAGCCGCATGATCCGGAACCGCATCAAACAGCAGACTCTCAGCCAGCCGCTGGTTCTCCTGTCTTTGCTCTGATTGCTTCAACGCATTGAGGATGCCGTTGATAATCCGTTGCCGATCATCGGTTTTGACAAAAAAGTCGAAGGCTCCCGACTTGATACAGTTGATAGCTGTTTCAATCTGGTTCATGCCGCTGACGACAATCACTGGTAAATCCGGGTGTTTTTCAGAGATATCCTTCAGTAAAAGCTCCCCGCTAAGATAAGGCATCGTCAGATCCAGCAGCACCAGCGAATACCTTTTCTGCGCAAGCATCTTCTCAGCCTCCCGGCTGTCCTGACAGAAGACAATATTGGTAATGTTGGCAAAAGCCTTGAGTGACAAGGCCATGCTTTTCAGCCAGGAAGGCTCATCATCAATGATCAGTAATGGGTTTTCCGGGAAGAGTTTGTCCTGATTAACCAATTCTATAATCCTCGCAAGATAGGTTCTCTGTATATTCAATCTTCTGAAATCATGATCTGCCGTTCGCCGAAAAGTGATTCTCTATGTCTTTGAGCTCAAAACGGAACTTACAGGCAGTTAAAAAGTTAACAGATTGACTCCCAAAAAATGTAACAAAAAAAACAACATACCTGAAAACTTATAAAAGTATTTTAAATGATTATATCTCTCTAGCTTGGCTCCGATGAAAAAATCGCTAACAAACCCCTTGCACAAACATTAACAATAACTTAGATTAGTATTCTCAAACGTCAATACAAAGCACAGGTTCGCTATGAAAAAAATCCTGATCGTTGAAGACAGCAATATGTTTGTCAACCTGTTGAAAAACAGGATCTACAGAGACTTCTGGATTGAATCGGACGTTTGTCGCAGTTATGAAGAGGCCATGACTCTTCTGGCTGGAAAAACAACAGATTACGAACTGGTCATTCTCGATCTGACTCTGCCTGGCTCTCCAGATGGAGAAATCGTCGACCTGGTCAACAGCTATGCCATCCCAATCGTCGTTGTCACAGGCAGAATGAACGATCAGACCCGGGATAAAATCCTCGAAAAAAAGGTCATCGACTACATCATCAAGGGTCCGCATACCCTGGATCTGCTGGCCAGTACCATCGGCCGCTTCCTGCGCAACAAGCATGTCGAGATTCTGCTCGTGGAGGATTCCAACCTGACCCGTGACATGACCAGGAAGATCCTGGAAAATCAGAAATTCAAGGTCATTGAAGCGCATGATGGTAGCGAGGCGATGGAGAAGCTGAACGCCCACCCCGAAATCAAACTGGTCCTGACCGACTTCAATATGCCGCGCATGAACGGTTTTGAGCTGACGGCGGCGATTCGGAAGTATCACCCGATGGACAGAGTTTCCATCATCGGCATGTCGGCACACGGAAACCCACTGCTCTCGGCCCAGTTTCTCAAACGCGGTGCCAACGACTTCATCAACAAACCCTACTTTGAAGAGGAGTTGATCTGGCGGGTCAACCAAAACGTGGAGATGTTGTTCCAGATGGAACAGTTGCGGGATGCTGCCTACAAGGACGTTCTGACCGGACTTTTCAACAGGCGTCATTTCTTCCAGGTTGCAGAAAAGCTGTTCAATAATGCCAAGCGCGACAACCTGAAGATCGACATCGCCATGATCGATATCGACCACTTCAAGAAGATCAACGACACCTACGGTCACAGCTGCGGCGACATGGTCATTCAACAGGTAGCGACCATTCTTAACAGCAGCTTCCGTTCGTCGGACCTGGTTGCCAGGCTGGGCGGTGAAGAGTTCATCGTCATGACCAGCAATCTCGATCCTGAGCACCGGGAACGCGTTTTCAATGAACTGAGAACCAGGATCTTCAACCACGCCATTGGTTGTGACAGTAATGAAATCCGAGTCAGCGTCTCAATCGGCGTCAATAACCAGCTGAGTGAAACCCTCGACAAAACAATCTCGCTCGCCGATGAACTACTCTACCAAGCCAAAAATGCCGGGCGCAACCGCGTTGTGCTGAACTGATCGAAAAAACATCCCTCACCCACAGCGACCACTGCCATCGGCATCATATCAACCGGTGTTTTCCTTGACGTCCCGGCAAAAATTTATCAGATTGCGATATACCCATTTCAACCAAAGAGGCTCCCCGCGTGGAATTTGCACTCTGGCAATACCTGCTGCTGTTTATCCTGATCGGCTTTTCCGGATTCATCGATTCGATTGCCGGGGGCGGCGGGCTGATCTCGGTTCCGACCTATCTGGCGCTCGGGCTGCCTGCCGACCTGCTGCTCGGTACCAATAAATGCGTCAGCTCGACAGGAACCACTATCGCTGTGTTCCGCTATGTCCGCAACCGGACGATCCTGTGGAAAACCGTAGGCTATGCCATTGTTGCCGCCCTGATCGGCTCGGCGATCGGCGCCTCTCTGTCTCGATTCCTGTCGCGTGAATCTCTGTTCATTATCCTGCTGGTTGTCATTCCACTACTGTTCTTTCTACAGAGTCGCCATGTGGTTGCCGCCGACCGGCTGGATACTCTGACAGCGCCCCAAATCGCCCTGCGTTCAGCCCTGGCCGGACTGATCATCGGTGGCTACGACGGCATCTTTGGTCCCGGCACCGGAACCTTCCTGCTACTCAGTTTCATGGTCTTCCTGCGCATGACCCCGCGTCAGGCCAGTGCCAATGCCCGGATTGTCAATTACGCCTCCAACCTGGCGGCCTTTGTCTTCTTTCTCTTCAACGGACAGATCCTCTGGCAGGTGGCCGGTGTCGCTATAGCCGGTTCGATCTGTGGAAACTGGCTCGGCAGCGGCCTGGTTCTGAAAAACGCCGACCGGATTGTCGTCCCGGTCTTTCGCTTTGTTCTCTTTCTGCTGTTGATCAAATGCGCCTACGACCTGTTTGTGCCCTAAACAATCTGTTCAACATTTTTTATATTTCATGAATATTATGATAGACTGCTGAAATATCAGCGTTTATCTTCCGGCCAAGACGAGGAGAACAGGTATGGATCGAATTGAGATTGTCGAAGGAGACATCACCAGGCTCGCGGTCGATGCCATCGTCAACGCAGCCAACAGCAGACTGGCTGGCGGTGGCGGAGTCGACGGAGCGATCCAGCAAGCAGCGGGTCCGGAATTGCTTGAGGAATGCCAGACGCTGGGCGGTTGCCCGACCGGCTCCGCCAAGATCACGGCCGGCTACCGGCTGCCGACCAAATATGTTATCCACGCCGTCGGACCGATCTGGCAGGGGGGTGAACATGACGAAGCCAAACTGCTCGCTTCCGCCTATCGCACCAGTCTGGAGCTGGCTGCAGCCCTTTCATTGAAAACCATCGCCTTTCCGGCCATCAGCTGCGGTGTCTACCGCTACCCCCTCGATCAGGCAACGCGTATCGCGGTCAGCACGATTAATGATTTTCTACAACACCCCTCTTCCCTTGAACATGTTATCATCGTTTGCTTTTCCGAAGAGGTTCTTTGTGCCTTTACTGAAGCGAAATCAACGCTTGAACGTTTTTAATTGTCAGTAAAGATCGCTTTAATCCGCTGAACTCGCTGAAAACGCTCCAGAACATCCTTCTGCCCAATCGCTTTGAGCAGAAAATCACGAAAGGTTTTCTCGGTCAGAGTCGGCACCTTGTCCTGCAGCTGAACCAGGGAAATCATGTTGACCAGGTTTTCGTGCCGAGTCGTCAGCGGTATCAGTTCACCACTCTGCAGTTCATCCCACATCAGATGGGCGGTTGCCACCCCGAGCCCCTGCCCCAAAACCAGGCTGGTCAACAGCGCTTCATGACTGTCGAAGCGCATAACGATATTCAGCTTGTCGGGAACCCGTTCGAAGTGATGACGGAACCAGACATCGAGAATCGAGGGGTCATCCTCATCGGTAACAAAATCCTGGCTTGCCAGATGCTCAAGGGAATGATTCCCGGCGATCCGCTGATCATAATAACTCTTGGAGCAGACCAGCAGCATCTCTTCGCGTAGTAGTGGATCATAGCTGAAGATATCCTTGAAACCGGCCAGCGCCCCCTCCTCAAAATAGACATCGACCAACGCGAAGTCGAGTATTCCCTCACGCAACATGGTCATCAACGGCAGCGATTCCTTGAGCTTGAAACCGAAGGAAACGTCCGGGTAAAGCTTGCGAAAATCAGCGCAGAAGCGGGGCAGGTAATACTTGCCGAATTCACGAGGCGCACCGATACGTAGCAATCCGGCAGGAGTATCGCTCGGTTGCCGGATAAATGGCAGGCCATCTTCCAGCCCATCGATCATCGGCGAGACGAGAGAAAACAGCCGTTCTCCGGCCGAGGTCGGAACCAGTTTCTTGTGCAGTCTGGTAAAGAGTGCGGTCTTCAGTTCAGCTTCCAGCTTCTGCAGCTGCTGGCTGACTGCCGGCTGGGAAATATTCAGCTCCGCGGCGGCGCCAACAACACTACGCGCACGATAGACATAATAAAACAGCTTGAGCCGATTCAAATCCGGAAGCATAAGCAATTCCTATACAATAGTTAATTATTTGCGATTTTACTTATACATCTTATCTGTCTAGTATTTCAACAGGACATCAACCGATTTATTCCGGAGGCCGCTATGAGCTTTTTATTTTTTATCCTGTTATTCGCCCTGACGTTGCTTGTCGTAGTAAGCGCAGCTCATCTGAAAAGCTGGACCAGAGACGGTCGGGCGACAGGTGAAGACGGCCTGAGCGACGTCGAAAAGTTTCATCTAATCACCCGCTGGGGCGCTCATCACTGACGCCCCGGCAGTTCCATACACTCATTTCTGAGTTAACAAACCCGCCAAAAGAATAATTTATTGCCCTGCATATGGTCAAAACGGTAGACTGCAGTTTACCTGTGACCTATGGATCTTTCGCAAAGGGCGTCTTTTCGTGTATACCGAAAAAGTCATGGACCACTTCAGCAATCCGCGCAATGTCGGTATCATCGACAACCCGACCGTTCTGGTTCAGGTCGGAGATCCGAACTGCGGCGATTCCCTGCTGATGACACTGCAGATAGAAAACAACCAGATTGTCGATATCAAGTACAAGGTCATCGGCTGCGGTGCGGCGATCGCAACGGCCTCGATTGCGACTGAGCTGGTCAAGGGCAAGACCCTGGATCAGGCTCTGGAGATCACCGATGATGTAATTGCTGCGGCTCTTGACGGTCTGCCCCCGGAAAAAATGCACTGTTCCAATCTCGCTGCCAGCGCCGTTCACGGAGCCATCCGTGAATACCGCAAAGCCATGTCGAACAAACAATCAAATTAATTCAAATAGCTACCTATGGAGCAATTATGATCCTGATTCTGATGATCTGTGTCGCCTACCTGATCGGCGCTATCCCTACAGGTGTCCTGCTGACCCGCCTGGTCGGCGGCAGCGATATCCGTAAAGCGGGTAGCGGCAACATTGGCGCGACCAATGTCTATCGTGTCGCCGGGCGCAAAATGGGGATTCTGACCCTGGTCGGCGACTGCCTGAAGGGTGTTGTTCCGGTCCTTATCGCCATCAAACTCGGCCTGCCTCTTGAAGGGGTGGCTCTGGTCTCTCTGGCCGCTTTCATCGGCCACTGTTACCCGATCTATCTCGGCTTCAAAGGAGGGAAAGGGGTCGCAACAGCCCTGGGCATCTTCCTGGTTCTCTCCCCCAAGGCGATTCTGGTTGCCCTGCTGGTGTTTATTGTTGTCCTGCTGATCTGGCGCTATATCTCACTGGCATCGATCACGGCAGCTGCGGTCATCCCCTTTGTCATCGCCTATTTCAATCGGTCACTGCCACTCTTTGGCGCAACCCTTATTATCGCTGCAATTGTCATCTGGCGCCATCGCGGCAATATTGAGCGCCTGCGTGCCGGAACCGAAAATCGGTTCAAGATCTGATGAAGCTGCTGTTCAGACTTTTAATCGGCCTTCTGATTTTGATCCTGGTAGCCGGAGCAGCAGGCGGAACTTTTATCTATAACCAGATCAACAGTCCCCATGCCCCCGAAGCGCCCGTTACCCTGGCGATTGAACCAGGCAGCAGCCTGGGCCTGGTGGCTCGCCGTCTGGAGCAGCAGGGAGTTATTACCAGCTCGCTGTCTCTGCGTCTGCTGGCCCGGCTCAGTAATCAGGGCGGACATATCCAGGCTGGTCACTACAGCTTCTCTGAACCGGCTACCCCACAGCAGGTCTTTCAGCGCCTGCTTGCAGGCGATACCATCAAGGTCCGCCTGACCATTCCTGAAGGTTTTACCCTGGTGCAGATCGTTGAGCGCATCGCCGAGGCCGGCTACGGAGATAAGCAGCAGATGCTGCAACTGGCCTATGAAAAGGAATTTCTTAAAGAGCTGAAGATCCCGGGTGATAGTCTTGAGGGCTACCTTTTTCCTGATACCTATGTTTTTACCGAGGGAACCACTGAAAAGGCGCTGTTGAAGATGATGGTCGACCTTTGTCGCCAGCACCTGACAGACGATCTGTTAGCGGCTGGCAAAACATATAATCTGAATGCCCATCAGCTTGTTACCCTGGCGTCGATCATCGAAAAGGAGACCGGCGTTGTCGAAGAGATGCCGCTGATTTCATCGGTCTTTCATAATCGTCTCAAGAGGGGTATTCCACTTCAGACCGACCCGACCGTCATTTACGGCATCAAGGATTACGACGGCAACATCACCCGCAAGCATCTTCAGACCCCGACGCCGTACAACACCTATCTGATGCGCGGCCTGCCCCCCGGCCCGATCGCCAGCCCCGGCAAAGCAGCCCTTGAGGCGGCAGCGCATCCGGCCCAGACCAAGTATCTCTATTTTGTCGCCAGCGGCAACGGCGGGCACCATTTTTCCAAAACCTTGGTCGAACACAACAGAGCAGTACGCGAATATCTCATCTACCGCAAGAAAAACCGCTAACATTAAGGCCTGTTTCAAACCATTAAGCCGCAAAGCGGCTTTCCGGTTCTGCCCATTAGATGAACTCGTTCGAAGGTTAAACAGAAAAGCCCGCCGGATATCCGGCGGGCTTCTAATTCAAAAGCTTTTCAATTTGTCAGTTCTACAAGCCAGCCAGTTTAGCCAACTGCATCAGCGAACCTGGAATGATCCCCAGGTAGAGAACCCCGACAACCGAGATGACGATCGAAATCGCGACCGGCACATTGATCGAAACCCAGGAGAAATCCTCCTGTGGATCGCGAAAGTACATCTGGACCATGATTCTCAGATAGTAAAAGAGCGACACTGCGGAATTGAGGATACCGAGGACTGCCAGCCAGATGTATCCAGCCTTGATGGCACCGGCAAAGATGAAGAACTTGCCGGTAAAACCAGCAGTCGGCGGCAATCCCATCAGCGAAAAGAGAAATATACACAAGGCGATCCCCATTACCGGTTTTTTATAGCCGAGACCGGCAATGCCGTCGAGGGTGAGGTTCTCCTCCCCCTTCTTGCCGATCAGCACCAGCACGGCAAAAGCACCCATGTTCATGAAGGTGTAAACCATCATATAAAAGAGAATCGCGGAGAGTCCGACCTCATTCCAGGCCACCAGACCAACCAGGGCGTAGCCGGCATGGGCGATCGACGAATAGGCGAGCAGGCGCTTGAGATCCTTCTGACTGAGCGCGATAAAGTTGCCGACGATCATGGTCAGCACCGCAAGAACCCAGAACAGATTGGCCAACTCCAGATGCATCCCGTCCAGACCGAGAATTGTCACCCGGATGAAGGCGGCAAAAGCAGCAGCCTTGGGTCCTGCGCTCATAAATGCGGTAATCGGGGTCGGAGCTCCCTGGTAGACATCCGGTGTCCACATATGGAATGGCGCCGCAGCAACCTTGAAGAGAAAACCGACCAGCAGCAACAGTCCTCCGGCAACGAACATGATGTTATGCAACTGCGCCGGATGCGCCAGCATGTAAGCAGCGATCCCCTCGATCTTGGTGGTACCGGTAACGCCGTAGAGCAGTGCGACACCGTAGAGCAGAAAGCCCGTCGAGAAGGCTCCAAGAAAGAAATACTTCAGACCTGCCTCGTTCGACTTGACCTGATCGCGGAAGTAGCCGGCCAGGATATAGAGAGAGACAGACAACACCTCAAGGCCGAGGAAAATGGTCATCAGATCAGTGCCGGATGCCATCCACATGGCGCCCGCCGTGGTGAACAGAATCAACGGATAGTATTCGCTGACCGGGAACTCCTCACGCTTGAGGTAGTTGTCCGACATCAGGATCGTCAGACCGGCCGCGATCAGGCAGATCATACTGAAAAATGTCGCGAAGTTGTCAAGCAGCACAGCTCCCGCAAATCCAGCCTGTGGGTTATTCCAGCCGCTTAAGGTCACGAACCCGGTGAAGATCAGGGCGACGATGCTCAGCCAGGCCACATGAGACGTGCTGCCACGTTTGGAGAAGACGCCGATCAGCAGCAGGACCATCGCACAGACGCAAAGAACCAGCGACGGCATGATCGCTTGCAGATTCACATTCTGGATGGCTTCTTGAACCAGATTTTCCATCAAACAGCTCCTAAAGAACCAGTGTTATTACAGATTACTCATGGCCTTCGGCCGGTGCGTGCTCGCCGTGCGCTGGCACAGGAGCATGGGCCGGTACCACCGGATGTTGAATCTCAACAACCGCATGCGGTGCCCCCATCTGCGCCAGAACCTTCTCCATCGCCGGATTCATCTTCTCAAAAAAGGTGTTCGGATAAATCCCGATCCAAAAGACAAAAAGCAGCAATGGCAACATCAAAATGATTTCCCGTGCCGACAGATCCTTCAGTTTTTCATTAGCCGGATTGGTGATCTTGCCGAACATGACCCGCTGATACATCCACAGCATGTAGACCGCAGCGAGGATAACACCGGTAGTAGCAAAGACCGCATACCAGCGCAAACCGCCCTGGAAAGCACCCATCAGGGCCAGGAACTCGCCGACGAAACCGTTGGTGCCGGGTAGCCCGATCGACGAGAAGGTGATGATCATGAAGATGGTGGCAAAGATCGGCATCTTGTGAGCCAGACCGCCGAACTCGGTGATCAGGCGGGTATGACGCCGCTCATAGATAAAGCCGACGATAAGGAACAGCGCGCCGGTCGAAACCCCGTGGTTGATCATCTGGATCATGCCACCGGCCATCCCCTGCAGGTTGAGGGCAAAGACGCCGAGCATGACGAAACCAAGGTGAGCGACCGATGAGTAGGCGACCAGCTTCTTGACATCTTCCTGCATCATCGCCACCAGTGAACCGTAGATGATGCCGATCACTGCCAGCAGCGACAGCCAGGGGATGAAGGTTGGTAACGCATCCGGGAACAGCGGCATGGCAAAACGGACATAGCCATAGGTGCCCATCTTCAGCAGCACAGCGGCCAGAATAACCGAACCTGCGGTCGGCGCCTCGGTATGAGCATCCGGTAACCAAGTGTGCAGCGGGAACATCGGCACCTTGATCGCAAAACTGAAACCAAAGGCGAGGAACAGCCAGAACTGGGCGTTGTACGGCAGGTCCAGCTTGTAGAACTCGGCGATATCAAAACCGTGCAGGGCGACACCGCTCTTGGCAGCGAAATAGTAAAGGAAGATGATCGCCACCAGCATCAGCAGCGAGCCGACCGCTGTGTAGATGAAGAACTTGACCGCAGCGTAGATACGGTTCTTGCCACCCCAGATGCCGATCAGGAAGTACATCGGAATCAGCATCAGTTCCCAGAAAATATAGAAAAGGAACAGATCCAAAGAGACGAAGGCACCCAGCATCCCGGTTTCCAGGAGCAGCAGCATCGCCATGAATCCCTTAGTGTTCTTTTCGATGGCATTCCAGGTCGAAAGCACGGCGATCGGCATAATGAAGGTCGTCAGCATGACCAGCCACAGGCTGATACCGTCAACACCCACGTTATAGTTCATCTGGAAGAAATCACCGACGTTGATCCACTCGACAAACTGCCGGTAGTGCATATCTCCGGAGGTTGTAAAGACATCGTTGAAGGCCAGTGGCAGACTGACGAAAAAGGTGATCAGGGTGAACGCCAGAGTAAACCCTTTGAGCAGCCCTTCATTCGCCTTCGGGATCAAAAGCAGCAACAACATCCCGACAAGAGGAAGGAAGGTCATAATGGTTAACAGATTTTCAGCCATGTGGAATCGCTCCTTGTAGCTCTATCGCATTACCTGGCGAACATTAATCAAAAACGTAGAAGCCGACGATAACGATGACACCGATCACCATCACCACAGCATAATTGTACAGATAGCCGGACTGGGTATAGCGCAGCCCATTGCCGAGCCCCTTGATCACCCAGGCGATCCCGTTGACGATGCCGTCGACAATCCAGACATCGATGGCCCGCCAGAGGAAGGTGCCGATCTTCTTGCATGGATTGACAAAGACGAAATCGTAGAGTTCGTCGATGTACCACTTGTTGAAGATAACCCGGTAGGCAAAGGCAAATCTGGCCGTGAAACGGACCGGCAGCTCAGGATTCTTCATATACATGAACCAGGCGCCGAAGATACCGATGAAAGCAATGACCACCGAGACGATCATCAAGGTCCATTCGGTCGAATGGGCACCATGAGCGGCAATGTGATGCAGCTCCTGGTTGTGCTCAAAAACCGGCGCGAGAAAATGTTCGAAACGATTCATACCACCGAGCAGCTTCGGCACACCGATATA
This sequence comes from Geopsychrobacteraceae bacterium, assembly GCA_963677215.1. Classification (GTDB taxonomy): domain Bacteria; phylum Desulfobacterota; class Desulfuromonadia; order Desulfuromonadales; family Geopsychrobacteraceae. Next base: position 1,471,164 of record OY781919.1, on the reverse strand, counting down.
GCCACCAAGAACCGCCAGAATCCCGAGGATAATCAGTGGAATGGTAATGGTCACCGGAGATTCAGGGATATGGTCCTTGGCTTTCGGATGAGTCTTCTGCTCGCCGAAGAAGGTCATGAAGACCAGACGGAACATGTAGAAAGCGGTCATCCCGGCCGCAGCAGCGCCAAGGACCCAGAGCAGCCAGTGGCCACGGCTCGAACCGAAGGCCCACCAGAGGATCTCGTCCTTGGAGAAGAATCCCGAGAAGAGCGGAACACCGGCGATGGCGATGGTCGAGACCAGGAAGGTGATAAAGGTGATCGGCATCTTTTTACGCAGGCCGCCCATGTTGCGCATATCCTGTGGATCGTCATGCAGATGGGCATGATGATAGGCATGGTGCATGCCATGAATGACAGAACCTGAGCCAAGGAACAGACAGGCCTTGAAGAAGGCGTGGGTCATCAGATGGAAGATACCGGCCGAAAAGGCGCCAACTCCCATGGCCAGAAACATGTAGCCGAGCTGGGAGACAGTCGAATAGGCCAGCACCCGCTTGATGTCGTTCTGTGCCAGGCCGATGGTCGCGGCAAAGAACGCAGTCAGCGCACCGATGATGGCAATGGTCATCATGGTCGCCGGAGCCATGGCGAACAGACCGTTCATCCGGCCAATCATGTAGACACCGGCGGTAACCATGGTCGCCGCATGGATCAGGGCCGAAACCGGGGTCGGGCCTTCCATCGCGTCGGGCAGCCAGGTAAACAGCGGAATCTGAGCCGATTTACCGGTAGCACCGAGGAAGAAACAAAGGGTCACGATGGTGACGATGACACCACCGGCTTCAAGAAGGTGAACACTGCCTGCGATCTCGACGAAATTGAGAGTCCAGACCCCCTTGCTGCCGAGACTCCAGAACAGGACAAACAGACCGCAGAGAAATCCGAAATCGCCAATCCGGTTGACGACAAAGGCCTTCTTAGCTGCATCACCAGCGCTCTTCTTTTCAAAATAGTAGCCGATCAGCAGGTAGGAGCAGAGGCCGACACCCTCCCAGCCGATGAACATAACCAGGGCGTTTCCACCCAGAACCAGCATCAGCATTGAGAAGGCGAACAGGTTCAGGTAGGAGAAGAAGCGGTAGAAGCCGACCTCACCATGCATGTAACCGATCGAGTAGAGATGGATCAGGGTACCGACGCCGGTAACGACCATGATCATCACCGCAGAGAGCGGATCGAGCAGGAATTCCCAGTTGATGTTGAGCTGCCCTACCGTAATCCACTTGGCGATGACCAATTGATGGACCTTCTCGCTATCGCTGAGCAGGTGCAGAAAGTTCTGCGCCGCCACCAGGAAGGAGAGGAACATCAGCAGGGTTCCGAGTCCGCCGATGAGCTTTTCATTGCGGATCTTTTTACCCAGCAGACCGTTGATAATCGCCCCGACCAGAGGGAAGAATGGGATGAGCCACAGATTACTGTACATCAAATTCTCCTATAAACTTCAAACCAAAAAGCGGCACGACTACCACTTGAGCATCCTGAAATCATCAACGTCCACCGACTCGCGGTTGCGGAAGAAGGCGATCATCAGCGCCAGGCCGACCGCGGCTTCAGCCGCAGCGACGGTCATGACAAAGAAAACGAAGATCTGCCCGTCCATATTGCCGACATGGCGCGACAGGGCGACAAAGGTCAGATTGACCGAATTAAGCATAACCTCGATGCACATGAAAACGACGATGGCATTCTTGCGGGTCAGCACCCCGAAGGTGCCGATGGCGAAGAGGATCGCGCTCAAGATCAGGTAATGATTGACAGTAACCATGGATAATCTCCCGGATAACTTCAGTTAAACTTTGCGCTTCGACAGCACAACGGCACCGATGATCGCCACCAGCAACAGAATCGAGGCGATCTCGAACGGCAGCAGGAAATCGACGAACATCGCCCGGCCGATCAGTTCGGTATGTCCGATGCTGTTGATCACTTCGCTGGTGATCTCCCCACCGGTTGCGGTCGCTTCACCATGACGGACAAAGTAACCGGCCACCAGCAACATCAGCACGCTTAGAATCCCCCCGGCCGGCAACGCGTGGGTATAACGGCTCTTGGTCGCGATGCCGAGGTTGAGCAGCATGATGACGAAGATGATCAGAACCATGATCGCACCGGCATAAACCATGATCTGGATCGCTGCCATAAATGGCGCTTCGAGCATAACGTAAAGGACTGCCAGACAGATGAAGGTGGTCACCAGGTTCAATGCGCTGTTTACAGGGTTACGGCTCCTGACGACGAAAAACGCCGACACGATAGCCACTGCCGCTGTCAGATAAAAGATGATCAGTTCCATGAATACCCAGGCTCCCTCTTACTTGAGCAGACGTTTTTTATCGAAGATGAAATCTTCCCGCTTATAGTTGGCCAGTTCGTACTCACCGGTCATCTCGATCGCTTCAACCGGACAGGCCTCGACACAATAACCGCAGAAGATGCAGCGCAGCAGGTCGATTTCGTAGACCTTCGGATACTTCTCCCCTTTTTCATTCTCAGCCGCCTCAACGGTAATGCACTTGGCCGGGCAGACGGTCGGGCAGAGATAGCAGGCAACGCATTTCTCACGATCCTGGGTCGGCACCAGCCGATGCAGACCACGGAAACGCGGAGCCGGTTCCAATTTCTGTTTCGGGTACTGGACCGTGGTTCTGTGCCCCGGAATCAGATGCTTCAGGGTGATACTCAGGCCTTTGGCAAACTCTTTAAACATAGCTATCCTCTACGCGATTCTAGAATGACTGCCAGAGCAGAACCGCAAAACCGGTAATGACAATATTTGCCAGCGCCAGTGGCAGCATGACCTTCCAGCCGATAAACATCAGCTGATCGTAACGCAGACGCGGAAAGGTCGCGCGAATCCAGATAAAAAAGAACATGAAAGCGCAGATCTTGATCAGGAAGTTCAGCCAGCCCCAGAACGGGCCGCCCCAGCCACCAAGGAACAGGGTGGTGCCGATCGCCGACACCGTGATCATGTTGGCGTATTCAGCCATGAAGAACAGGGCGTACTTCATCGATGAGTACTCGGTACAGAAACCGGAGACCAGTTCGGTTTCCGCTTCCGGCAGGTCGAACGGGGTCCGGTTGACCTCGGCCATGGAGCCGACCACAAACAGACAGAAGGCCAGCGGCTGGGTGAAGATGTACCAGTCGGGAATCCATTTGAGGGCTTCGATCCCCCACAGCGGTCCCTGCTGGGCCAGGACGATCCCGCGCATACTCAAGGTCTCGGAAAGCATGAAAACGGCGATAATCGACAACCCGGCAGCCAGCTCATAAGAGATCATCTGGGCCGAGGAACGGATGCCGCCAAGCAGCGAATATTTGCTGTTCGAAGCCAGTCCGGCGAGAACGATCCCATAGACGCCAAGCCCGGCCATCGCCAGGATAAACAGGATACCGATATTCATATCGGTGATCTGCAGCGGCACACTGTAGAGCACACCATCCCAGGTAAAATGAAAGTCCGCGCCGAACGGAATGACGCAGATTGCGACAAAAGCCGGAGCCAGGATCATCATCGGTGCCAGGATGAAGGCACCATGATGGGCCTGAGCCGGAATGATGTCTTCCTTGAAGAACAGCTTGAGCCCGTCGGCAATCGGCTGCAGCAAGCCCATCGGACCGGTCATGGTCGGCCCCATCCGGGTCTGCATCGCGCCGATGATCTTACGCTCGGCATAGGTCGCGTAGGCGACCATGAACAACATCACCCCAAAGGCCACACCAATTTTGACCAGCATGGCAATCAGAAACAGAAACGGGGTGTTTGAGAGAGTCAGAACCTCTGGCGTCATGACCATCCTCTTCCTTCTACTTGAGTCTATGGTACGAATGCTCAGCCGATTTGTCGGCCAAGCGATGCAAGTTATAAAATCAGCATCAAACCTTGGTCGGGGTCACAGCGATAACAGGCTGTCCCTGATAAATCCGGTTGAGGCCAAGTTCGGCAAAATGGTATGGCGCAAACAGCACGCCCTGAGGCAGCCGCCGGTCGATCTTGACTCTGGCTTCAATCGTCCCTTCTTCAGCGCTCAACCTGATCCGGTCCCCGTCCTGCAGAGCCAGAACCTTGGCATCTTCACGGCAAACCTCGATATAGGCGTCAGGAACAACTGACTGCGGACCGCGGGCATGCACAGAAACGGTTCCACTGTGGTAGAGAGCGCTGCCGACCAGCAACTGATACGGGGCATCCAGCGCTTTTCCACCAGCAACAGGAACCAGTTGACGCTTCTGCGGAGCGAGTGTCTCACCGCCCCAGACGTACCCCTGGGCTCCGATCTGAGCCAGCTCCATTCCGCCATAAGCGGAATTTTCACGCCCCAATTCTGTAAAAGCAGTCGCCACGGTTGCAGGAGCAACATGGCCGAGCAGGTCGAGCAGCTGGCGCAGGATGGCGAAATCGGTCTGTGCCTCACCCGGAGAGCTGATCCCAGGCCGCAGGCGCTGAATCCGCCGTTCGGCGTTGGTAAAGGTTCCGTCCTTTTCGGCAAATGACGCAGCCGGCAGCACCAGGTCAGCATGCTGAGCCGTTATGGTCATGAACAGATCCTGGACAACGACAAACGGCTTGACCAGTGCTGCTGCGACCAGATCGCGGTCCGGATAGGAAACCAGCGGATCTTCACCGATCAGATAGAGAAGGTCAAGCTTGCCGGCCGCCGCGGACTTGAGCATCGGCACGACACCAAGACCATTCTGCTGCGGCATGATAGCAAGATCGATCGCCCCCTGGCTGTTGGCTTTTTCGCCACAGAGATAGAGACCCGATCCTTCACGCCCCGGCAGGCCGAGCAGCAATGCCAGATTGGCTGCGGCAAGCGCCAGTTCTTTACTGTAAGCGGTGTACGGCAGGCCATAAGCAAGCAGAACCGCAGCGTTTTCGGCAGCGGCAAATTCCCGCGCGGTTTCTTTCAACGCCTGAGCATCAACACCGCAGCTGGCGGCAACGCTTTCCGGGCTGTAATCGACCAGAGCCGTTTTTAACTCCTCAACGCCCTCGACACCATCGGCTTTGGCCAGCCCTTCCTCAATCAGGATATGGCACAGAGCATTGAGAACATTCAGCTCCAGACCCGGCTTGTGCAGCAGGGTCCGTGCACCAGGCAAACGGCCCAGCTTGCCGTTCTTGTCGGCAATAACCGTCAGCTTGGCCTCGTTGCGCCGGATCGCCTGGTTGACCACCATGCCAAAGACCGGATGGGTCTCGTAAAAATCGGAGCGGATGGCCAGAATCGAGTTACACGTTTCAACCTGCGGGAAGGTCGCGGTCGAGGCCTTGACGCCAAGCGTCTCGAACAGCCCTTCGCTGACCCCCTTGTAGCATTCGCCACCGGAATGGTCGAGGTTGCCGGTCCCAACAGCGGCAGCCAGCTTCTTGATCAGCAGCAGTTCTTCGTTGGTCAGCCGTGCACCGCTGATGATCCCGGCCTTGCTGCCAGCCTCTTTCAGCTTGCTGCCAAGCAGCTCAAAAGCTTCGTTCCAACTGATTTCCCTGAATTCGTCGTTCTTGCGCAGCAACGGCCTGGTCAGACGCTCTTTGCTGTTGACATAGGAATAACCGAAACGCCCACGGATACAGAGGTTGCCGTCGTTGACACCGGTCTTGTCGTTGAAACGGATCGTCTCGACCTCGTTGTCCTTGATGCCGAGGGTCAGGGTGCAACCGTTACCACAGTAGCCGCAGACCGAATCTACCTCGGTCAGCTGCCAGGGCCGCGCCTTGAACTTGAACGGCCTCGGCAGCAGCGCACCGACCGGGCACATCGAGATGCATTGCCCGCAGAATTCGCAGTTCAGGCCGCGATCAAACGACGTCGCGATCTTGGTTTCAAAGCCACGGTTGATGAATGAATAGGCACCGAAACCGACGACCTCGTCACAGACCCGGACACATTTGCCACACAGAACGCAGCGGTTCATGTTGCGTTCGATCAGCGGGTTTTCCTCATCGGTCGGCAGGTCGAACTTTTCGCCTTCGAAACGGTTACCGGTGACCTCATATTCATAGGCCAGATCCTGAAGGTCGCATTCGCCCCCCTTGTCGCAGACCGGACAGTCGAGAACATGGTTGACCAACAGAAATTCAAGGACTGTCTTGCGCACCTTGCGGATCTCATCCGACATGGTGGTGACAACCATCCCTTCGGTGACCGGCGTGGTGCAGGACGGAATCAACCGCCCCTTCATCTGCTCGACTTCGACCAGGCAGATCCGGCAGGCTCCGTACGGGAACAGCTTCTTGGCATAACAGAGCACCGGAATATGAATGCCGTTGTCTCTGGCTGCCTCGTAAATTGTCGACGTTTTGCTGGTGGTGACCTGTTTACCGTCAATCGTCAGATTAACCATTTCAACCTCATGTAAAGCTTAGGCAGAAAACTGCAATTACTCGATAGCCATGAAACGGCAGGCGTCATAACAGGAGGTACATCTGGTACATTTGTCCAGATCGATCTTCGCCACCTGCCCCTTTTCCCAGCTGATTGCATCGACCGGGCAAACCCGCGGACACATTCCGCATTTCTTACATTTGTCTTCGATAACCGTAAAATGGAGCAACGGCTTGCAGGAGTGAGATGGACATTCCTTTTTCTGAATGTGAGCCTCGTACTCATGCCTGAAGTAGCGGATCGTCGACAGAACCGGATTTGGTGCCGTCTGCCCCAGACCGCAGAGCGAACTCTTCTTGATGTCGTAAGCCATATCCTCGAGCAGCTCGATATCCCCTTCTCGCCCTTCACCGGCGCAGATCCGCTCAAGAATTTCGAGCATGATCTTCAGACCGATCCGGCATGGGATACACTTGCCACAAGACTCAACCCGGGTGAAGTTGAGGAAGAAGCGGGCGATATCGACCATACAGGTCGTTTCGTCCATAACGACCAGGCCGCCAGAGCCCATCATCGCTCCGGCCTTGATCAGCGAATCGTAATCGACCTCGGCATCCAACGCGTGTTCCGGCAGACAGCCTCCGGAAGGCCCCCCGGCCTGAACCGCCTTGAACTTGCGGTTGTTAAGAATCCCGCCGCAGACGTCGTAGATAACCTCTTTCATCGTCGTTCCGGCCGGAACCTCGACCAGACCGGTGTGCTTGACCTTGCCGGTCAGAGCGAAGATCTTGGTCCCCTTGGTTCCGTCAGTACCGATGGAGCTATACCAGTCCGCGCCGTTATAGAAGATGTAAGAGACATTGGCGAAGGTCTCGACGTTGTTGATGTTGGTCGGCTTGCCCCACAGCCCCCTGACCGCCGGGAACGGCGGCCGCGGCCGCGACATGCCACGCTGCCCTTCGATCGAGGCCATCAGAGCCGTCTCTTCACCACAGACGAAGGCACCGGCACCAGCCTTGATGCGCAGGTTGAACTCGAAGCCCAAGCCCATACAATCCTTACCGAGAATCCCCTTCTCGACGCAGGTATCGATCGCCTTCTGCAGACGCTTGATGGCCAGAGGGTATTCGGCACGCACATAAACGTAACCGTTGCGGCAGCCGATCGCGTAGGCGGCGATCATCATCCCCTCGATGACACCGTAGGGGTCACCTTCGAGAATCGAGCGGTCCATAAAGGCGCCGGGGTCGCCTTCGTCGGCATTGCAGATCAGGTACTTGTAATCGCCCGGCGAAGCCTTGCAGAACGACCATTTAACGCCGGTCGGAAAGCCGCCGCCCCCACGTCCGCGCAGGCCGGCCTTCTTGACCTCTTCGATGACCTCGTCCGGGGTCATCTTCACCGCCTTGCGGATACCGGTGAAGCCGTTATGCGCAAGGAAATCGTCGAGACTCTCGGCATCGATGGTGCCGCAACGAGAGAAGATGATTCGCTGCTGTTTTTCCAGGAACTTGCCATAGTAAGGCCCGGCGATCTTCTTCTCCAGCGGCCCTTCACCGAGGATATGCCCCTCGACAATCTGCGGAACCAGTTCCGGAGTGACGAAATCGTAGGTCACCGGATCCTGTCCAGGCATGCAGACATCGACCAACACATCGTTGGCACACAGGCCACGGCAGCCGGTGCCATTGACATCGCAGGCATTGCCGATCTTGCCGGCGACGCCGTGTTTTTCAAATTCGGTTTCAAAGGCCCTGACCACCTCGGCAGCCCCGGACGCCAGGCCACCGGTCCCGGTACAGACCAGAATTTTCAGGTTTTCAGCAGTTTCGGACATAGTCACTCCTAGTTGGTGCGAACCACCTGCATCAATCCATCTCTTTGTATTTGGCGATAACCTCGTCCATCTTCTGAACGGTCATACTGCCGTAGGTGCCGTCGTTGACCATAATAACCGGAGCCATGCCGCAGGCGCCGATACAGGCGACATATTCAGCGGTAAACTTGAGATCCTCGGTAGTTTCCGCATGCCGAACCCCCAACCGGTCGGCCAGGGTTTCGGCAATCCGCCCGGCGCCCTTGACGTGACAGGCGGTGCCCATGCAGACGCGGACAATATACTTGCCGCGCGGCTTGAGGTGAAACTGGGCATAAAAGGTCAGAACCCCGTAGATCTGACTCGGATAGACATTGAGCCGCTCAGCGGCCAGATCAACGGCCGCTTCGGGAACATAGCCGTAGGCTTCCTGAATCCCCTGCAGAACCGGCATCAGGTTACCCGGCATCGTCAGGTATTTGTCGATGACCTCGTTTGCTGCGGTCAGATCGACCTCTTCTGCAACTTCCTCAGTCGCTTGTCCTGCGTGTTCTGTCATATCAGCCCTCACATCCGTCGATTAACGGTCGATCTCTCCCAAGACAACATCAAGCGTGCCGATAACGGCAATAACATCGGCCAGCATCCGCCCTTCAACCATCTGCGGCAGTCCCTGCAGGTTAATAAAGGATGGCGGTCTGATCTTCATCCGGTAAGGGTGGCTGCTGCCATCTGAGACTATGTAGTAGCCGAGCTCCCCTTTTGGTGCTTCGACACTCTGATAGATCTCGCCGGCTTCAGGCTTGAACCCTTCGGTAATGATCTTGAAGTGATGAATCAGCCCCTCGATGGTATTGACGACATCTTTCTTCGCTGGCAGAACCACCTTCGGACAGTCGGCCAGGATCGGTCCATCTTCAAGCTTATCGAGAGCCTGCAGGATGATGCGACAGGCCTGTCGCATCTCGTCAAGACGCACCTTGTAGCGGGCGAAGGTATCCCCTTCGGTCCTCACCGGCACCTCAAAGTCGTACTCCTCATAGCCGCAGTAAGGGTTATCGCGACGCAGGTCCCAGTCGACCCCGGAGCCGCGCAGCGCCGGCCCGGTTATACCGATGTCAATGGCCGCCTCGGCGCTGATCTGGCCGACGCCGATGGTCCGCTTCTGCCAGATCTTGTTGCCGGTCAGCAGGCCTTCATATTCATCGATATGAGCCGGCATCTTCTCGGTAAAATCACGGATTTCCTGTTCCAACCCGGCTGGCAGGTCCTGAGACAGACCGCCGACACGGAAATAGTTGGAGGTCATCCGGGCACCGGAAACCTTCTCGTAAATATCGATGATCGCCTCACGCTCGCGGAAGCAGTAGAGAAAAACGGTCATCGCCCCAATATCGAGTGCGTGGGTTGCCAGCCAGACCAAGTGACTCTTGAGCCGGGTCAGTTCGGCCATGATGACGCGGATACGCTTGGCCCGGTCCGGAATCTGATCGGTGATGCCGAGCAGTTTCTCGACAGCCATGACGTAGCCCAGGTTGTTGCTCATCGGCGCCAGATAGTCGAGACGGTCGGTCAGCGGAATGACCTGATGATAGGTCCGGTGCTCGGACAGTTTTTCTACCCCACGGTGAAGGAAACCGATGTGCGGCGTCGCCTTCTTGACAATCTCACCATCAAGCTCTAGAACCAGGCGCAGAACCCCGTGAGTCGAAGGGTGCTGGGGTCCCATGTTGATCGTCATTGTTTCAGTGGTATTTGCAGCCATTGTGTGCCTCACCCAATTAAGGAGTTATGCGTTATCAAGACAGGCGACCCTTGTACGGCTCGCGGTCCGGCCCCTGAACCGGGTAGTCCTTGCGCAACGGATGCCCCTCCCAGTCGTCCGGCATGAGAATCCGGCGCGGATCGGGATGACCGTTGAAGACGATGCCCATCATGTCCCAGCACTCCCTCTCGAGCCAGTTGGCAGTGCCCCAGATCCCTGAAACGGTATCGATTGAGGCGGCCTCTTCACTGACCGGAGACTTGATACGGATGCGCTGTTTGCTAGTGATGTTATAGAGATTGTAAACGACCATGAAGCGCGGTTCCTGGCCCAGATAATCGACCCCGCAGAGGTCGCAGAGCAGGTTGAAACCGCAGTCGTCACGCATGAAACGGCAAATCTCGACAATCTGCTCCTTGCTGACCGTGACCGTCGTCTCGCCCCGGTACTCGACAATATCGAGAACTGCGGAGGAAAACTTCGCCTTGATCTTTTCTACTGTTTGCTGAACGCTCATTTGTTTGTCCTGTTAATCGCGGATAACTTCGCCGACACCGATCGCCGCCCCAAAGGTATTGCGCTCGCGCTTGATCTTCTCCTGCAGCTTCATCAAGCCGTAGAGCAGCCCCTCGGGACGCGGCGGACAACCCGGGACGTAGACATCAACAGGCAAAGCCTCATCAATCCCCTGCACGGTGCTGTAGGTATCGAAGATTCCACCGGAAGAGGCACAGGCGCCCATGGCGATGACATAACGTGGCTCAGGCATCTGCTCATAAACCGTCTGGATGACCGGCAACATCTTCTTGGTGACGGTTCCGGCGATGATGATGACATCAGCCTGACGCGGTGAAGCACGGAACAGAATGCCCATCCGGTCGAGGTCAAAACGGGCCGCACCGGCAGCCATCATTTCGATGGCACAGCAGGCCAGACCGAAGGTCATCGGCCACATGGAACTGGCGCGCGACCAGTTGACCAGCTTATCGAGACTGGTGGTAATAAAGCCGTTACCGAGGGTTTTGGGTTGCTCTACTCCCATTCCAGAGCTCCTTTTTTCCAGACATAGATATAACCGACCAGCAGAATAATGATGAAGACGCCCATCTCTACAAAGCCGAAGACACCGAGACGCTTGAAGATGACAGCCCAGGGATAAAGAAAGACCGCCTCAATATCAAAGAGGATGAACAGCATCGCAATGATGTAGAATTTGATTGAGAAACGTTCCTGAGCCGAACTGAGCAGCGGCATCCCACATTCATAGGGAGCCAGCTTAACCTGGCTGGGCTTTTTGACCCCGACCAGGCGGGACATGACAACCGAACCGATGGCGAAAGCGAAGGCGATGCCGATCACGACGATAACCGGCAAATAGATATCCAGCATAGACAACAGCTCCTTCTTTTGATGCATCACCTGGCCACAGGCCGGGCAGAAATCGTACAACGCGTTCTAAGCGCTGAAAATTAGGACACTTCAGATATGCTGTCAAGCAATTTCCACTGCATACAGTATACAGAAAGGCCGTCCAAACACAAGTCATTTATCTCTATATTACGATACTCTGTTTACCAACTGAGCCGCATCATCAACACCATTTCAAGCATACTGCTCAGGCGTTGCCATCAAGACACTGAGGTTCGTTCAATCATCTTGGTCAGTTCAGCCTCATCAAAAGCATAGCGTTCCCGGCAATATTCGCAAGTCACTTCCGCACCGCCCTGCTCAGCCAGAATGCTTTTCAACTCCCCTGCCCCCAGTCCAATCAGCACCCCCGAGATATAATCTTTTGAGCACGGACAATGAAAACGGATCGGAAACTCCTCCTGAATGAGGAAATCTTCTGCGCCGAAGATAGCGTTCAGGATCTCCCCTGTCGTCATCCCCTGACGCAGCATGCTGGTGATCGGCGGCAGCCCGGAAAGACGCTCAGCCAGGGAAGCAACGCGCTGTTCATCGCCCGGCGGCAAGGCCTGAACCATAAACCCTCCGGCAGCGGCTACGGCTCCGATCGAATCCAATTCGACGCCCAGACCGATCGAAGACGGAACCTGTTCGGAACTGGTCAGATACCAGGCCAGATCCTCGCCGATCTCACTGCTCTGCAGCTGAACCATGCTCTGGTAAGGCTCCTTGAGCCCCAGATCCTTCCAAACATGGAGAAAACCCGCTCTACCGATCGCACCGGCGACGTCAAAACGATCATCCCTAGGCGGCAGACCGGCGATCGGATTGCGTACTGTCCCACGGATGCGCCCTTCCGCATCAGCCTCAACGCTGAGACGCTCAAGAGGACCATTGCCTTCGACCATCAAGGCCAGACGCTGCTTGCCCTTGAGCAGACAGCCAAGCAGCGCTCCGCCGGTTAACAGACGCCCAAGGGCGACCGTTGCAGTCAGATCGGTCTGCTGACGATGACAGACGTCCGTAACCAGAGCGGTGGTCACCGCAACCGCCCCACGCAGCAGGCCGTCCTGACTGACGACCCGAACCAAATGATCATGCATCATTGCCTAACGCCTCCGTACAGCCTCTATCAGCTGCGCAACCTGTAACCCTTACCGATCAACCATGATGCCCAGACAAAGAGGGCAGCTCCCAGGCCAAGACTCACCCCGAAAGCGACCGTCAGGCTAGTATCACCAACCCCGATGATCGCGTGGCGGAATCCGTCGATCAGATAGAACAGCGGATTCAGATATGACAGCTTGCCCCAGGGGTCGGGCAGAATCGAAATCGGATAAAAGACCCCGCCGAGATAGATCAGCGGCAGAATCAGAAAATTGTTATACATCGACAGAGTGTCGAAATTATGCGCGTAAATCGCCGCAACCAGACCAAACTGGGCAAAAGTAAAGCTGGCCACCATCGCCATCAGCACAGCCATAGGTGGCGTTTCCCAGGGAAGCGAGGCAAACAGCATGGAAATCATCCAGACGACCGTTCCGACCAGCAGACCGCGCAGCATCGCAGCCAGGGTATAGGCCATGATGAACTGAGGCGGCGAAACCGGCGTCACCAGCAGGTCGACGATACCTCCTAAATAGCGGGAAACAAACAACGATGACGAGGTATTGGCAAAGGAATTATTGATCACCCCCATGATGATCAGCCCGGGAATGACAAACTGGGCATAGCTCAAACCCTCGACAACACTCAGCCGCTGCCCCAGGGTCGCACCGAAGACAAACAGATAGAGTGATGCGGTGACGATCGGTGTCAGCAGGGTTTGCGAAGCAACCCGCCAGAAACGCAGAATCTCTTTTTTGAGCAGGGTCAGAAACGGCAGCCAGGAGTTGAACCGATTCAAATCGCTAGGCGTCACGATCACACCCGCCCTTCATCCCGGTCAACTGGATAAAGACTTCCTCAAGACCACTCTGATCTGTTTCCAGATCACGGATCTTCAGCCCCAGCTGACAGACTTGTCCGAGCAGCACTCCGGCGCTCTCTCCGGCCGGAAGATTGAGCAGCAACAGGGCGCCATCCTCCTTGAGCTTGGGTGAATAGATCTCCAGCCCGGCCGGAATCTCCCGAATCGGGGCCTCAAGCCAGAACATAATCTGACGATTCGACAGACGACGGACCAGCTCATGGGTTCTGTCCATGGCAATCAGCTCACCATGGTTCATGATGGCGATCCGGTCGCACATCTCTTCGGCTTCTTCGAGGTAGTGGGTCGTCAGCAGAATCGTCGTCCCCTGATTGTTGATGTCACGGACGAAATCCCACAGACTGTGACGCAGCTCGACATCGACACCGGCGGTCGGCTCATCGAGAATCAGCAGACATGGGCGATGGATCAGCGCCTTGGCGATCATGAAGCGGCGCTTCATGCCGCCGGACAGCTTGACCATGGTCTTGCCGAGATGCGGCCCCAGGGCCAGCCGGTCGATCAGCAGCTTGCGCCACTCAGGATCGTCCTTGACGCCGTAATACCCCGCATGCAGCTTGAGCGCCTGGTCAACGGTGAAAAAGTTGTCCATGACGATTTCCTGATGGACAACACCGATCTGACGCCTGGTCTGGCGATAGTCCTTCTGGTTGTCGTAACCAAAGGCACGGATCTGCCCGGAACCAACCCGGGAAACCCCGGCGATCATATTGATCGTGGTACTCTTGCCAGCACCGTTGGGGCCAAGCAGACCAAAGATCTCTCCCTGCTCGATGGCGAAGGAAATCCCTTTGACGGCTGGCTTGCCGTCAAACGACTTTTCCAGATTTTCAATTTCTAACGCGTTCATAGTGCGAATATACTGCCACAGAGGTTGCCATGCAAGACAGGCAGCCTTGTGTAAAATATCTGTACCGGGTTCAGATCCGGGGGGATACTTGACACTGAGACCTTGGTTTTCTGATTATGGAAGACAGATAAAAACACAGAAGTGACCTACTCTGTAATCCGCAGAGGCCCTATACTACAAGCCTCAACGACCCGGCAATCCTGCCGTCGCGGGACGACCATGTGACTGAACCATAAAGGCAGAAATTGCCACCGACCAGCTTTCAGGTCAACAAAAAAGCTGTTTTAAAGGTTGATTAACAATGATGGATCTGACGACACCGGCGCTTCTTTTCCCCGCGATATCACTACTTTTACTGGCCTACACCAACCGTTTTATCGTTCTCGCCCAACTGATCCGCCAGCTGCATGCTGACACAAAGATGGACAGTCATATCGTCCGCCAGATCAACAATCTGAAACTGCGCCTGCTGCTGATCAAAGCGATGCAGGGCCTCGGTGTGTTGAGCTTCGTGCTCTGTGCTCTGTCGATGCTGCTAATCTTCTGGCACTACACCAGGTATGCAGAGCTGGCCTTCGGCACCAGCCTGTTTCTGCTGGTCACCTCCCTGCTCTGCGCCCTGCTCGAAATTGTTATCAGCACCAGGGCCATCGAAATTGCCTTGGAAGATTTGGAAGGACGGGCGGAAGAAAAGAACCTGAGAGGGTAATCCCTTCTCCGCAATGAGGAATCAGTCAACTAAGAAAATTACTGACCAGAAAGAACCCTGCAAAAAACAGAGCCAGGAGCCCCCCGCCGGGAACAATCTCCCGGGCCAGACTTTCACAGTCGGGGTCATCTCCGAGCAGATCGTCTCTGAACAGAATAAAGATAAAGCCGAGAAGAAACAACAGAAGAGAGATGCCAAATCTGCGGACCGATCCGGCGTAGAAAAGATCGACAACAAAGAGGGTCGTAATAAGAATACTTGAAAAAGCGAAAAAAACGTAACAGGCGATCTTCTTCATAGGCCCCCCCTATAGATTCGCTGAACAGTTCTTTTTTATTCTTCGTGCAGGATCTTTCTTATTCCCTGGGACAGACTATAAAGCGAATAGGGCTTCTGAATAAAGTCATTTGCTCCAGCGGCCATAATTTCTTCGACCCGGGCATCCAGACGGAACCCTGAAGACAATAGAACTTTGACCCGCGGATTAATTTCCCTTAGAGCAAAAAAAGCTTCCCGCCCGGACATGACCGGCATCACCAGATCGAGCAAGACGGCATCAATCTCATGCTGCTGCTGACGATAAACCTCGATCCCTTCGGTGCCATCTGCCGCCAACAGCACCTTGTAGCCGCAGACTTCCAGAAACTCCTGGGCATTGATCCGCAGTAACTCCTCGTCATCGATGACTAGAATTGTTTCCTGACCACTTTCTGAGACCGGAACCGCATCCTCACCCTGTTCCAGTTGACGCTGAGCAGAAAGCGGCAGACAGACCCGGATAACCGTCCCCTGCCCTGGCCGAGAGTCAATTTCTACAAAACCATCGTGCTGACGCACAATGTTATAGACCATAGCCAGGCCAAGACCACTGCCGACACCTTTCGCCTTGGTCGTAAAAAACGGGTCAAAAACTTTGGTGAGATCTGACGCCGCTATTCCCACCCCCGTATCACTGATAGTGACACACCAGAACTCTCCTTCGGCATGATCATCGTCTGCCGTCCTGTGGACCTTACTGCAGGCGACCTTGAGATCCCCACCCCAGCATTCACCCTCGGGGCGCATCAGCGTCATGGCATGCGCGGAATTGATATAGAGGTTAAGAAAAACCTGTTCCAGGCTGTTGATATCCCCCCGTACAAAGGCCTTTTCTGCAAGCTGTTCTTCAATGGCTATCGATTTATCGAACGAGTTCCGGGCGATAACACTGACCTCTGTCAAAATCTCGCTAAGATCGGCAGAAACAAACTTGAAATCAATTTTTTTCGACAACGTCAGGAGTTTATTGACCACATCCCTAGCGCGCAGGGCCGCTCCGGAAATCCTGTCCAGATGGGTAAAAAAACTCTCACAGTCGACAGCCATTCCTGAAGACTGTTTAATTTTCAGCAGGTCGATCGTGCCCAGAATACCGGACAGGGCATTATTGAAATCATGGGCGATCCCTCCGGCGAGCATTCCGACCGATTCCATTTTCTGCGCCTGCTGAAGTTCTTTTTCCGCCCGGCGGACTTCGGTGACATCCCGCGCCTCGGCAATCAGGTAGATAACCTCTCCCGCGTCATCGACGACCGGCTTGACGGAGATATCCAGATAAATTTCACGAACTGCATCGCTGAAAGCTTCAAATCTCGATGTTTTTCCACTTAAGGCAGTTGCTACAGCATCGCGCAGCTGCCCGACAAGGGTAGTTGAGTGAGCCCACCAGGGCGTTTCCCAGAAATACTCACCTTCAACATCAGCAATGGTCAAATGACGAAAATCGAGCGCGACTTGATTGATCTTGCAGATCCGCCCCTGGGGATCGAGCAAAGCGATAAACTGAAAGGAATTATTGAACAGAGTATGAAACGTCTGCTCGCTGGTCCGCAGGGCCTTTTCGCTCGCCTTACGTACGCTTATCTCGGAGATCAAGGCCTCATTGTGTTCGTTGAGCTTTCCAATAAACTGATTAAGGTAGCGGGCTACCCCACCGATTTCGTCGTCAGGAATCGGCCCTTCTATCGGCTTGATGTCGCCAGGTACCTGGTTGCGCAAATGATTCATCAGCTGACGCAGGGGCCTGGAGATCAACGAACTTAAGGCGTAACTGGCAAGCAGGTTGATCAGCAGAAAAGCGACAAGAACAGCCCAAAACACCTTTTTTACCTGGTTCAAGGGAGAATAAAGCTCATCGAGATAAGCACTCGTTCCGACGATCCAGCCAAAATCCTCAACAGCAGTTACGATGGCAACTTTTCTTCTGGTTACACGTTCGCCCGGATTACGCAACTCATAATAGATGACCCCTTCCCGCTGGCGCAGAATCTCTTTAGTCGCAGAAGTGAACTCATCCGGAAGATCAAGATCTTTGAAATTCTTGCCGCCGACCAGAGGATGATAGATATAAGTACCATCTGCACCGAGAATAAAAGAATAACCTGTTTCGCCGAAGGTGATCTTGCTCAGGGCAGCGCTGATTCCCGGAATATCGATCAGGTAATCGAATTCACTTTTATAGGCCGACACCGAAATAATCCAGTCCCACGCAGGAAAATAACTCATATAGAGAGCCTTGTCCCTGGGACTCTCATCACTGGTATTTCTCCAACTGTATTCGAGATACCCTGACTTCTGGTACATCTGCTGCTGAACAAAGGCAAACGAGGAGACATCGCTCTCTTCGACCAGCTTGTCAGGATGAAACACAACCCACCCATCACTGTTCAGACAGTAAGTATAACCGGTCGTACCTACACCCTGTCGCAGCAGGAACCTGGTCGCAAGATCCTTCGCCTGCTCTTCAGAAAAACGCCCATCCTGATAATCCTGGTAAAGACCTTCTACCAGCCGCAGTTGGGTCTCAGCGATCGAGCGCAGGTGATTTTCGATTGATGACCTGGCAACCGTGTAAACCAGATTATTGATCAGCTCAGTACTGTTCTTCAGCTCGCTGGTAAAGGTTTTCTGAAGATTTTTCTCGGCACTGGCGTATATGAGATAAAAACTGCTCATAAGCGCAATTAGCGCCAGCAGGAAGTAGGAAATAAAAATTTTATTTCGGATAGAAAAATTAGCCATCACCAACTTATTCCCTATCGAGAATCTGAAGTCAATATCAATGATGACTATTTTTGATAAAATTTATGACCAAAATATCAGACGTTCATTTTTTCCAACCGCTCCAATTCTTTCAGGATCTCCTTCTGCTCGACGATCTGCTCTTGGTAGTAGTGCCAGAAATGATAGCTCTGCAAACCAAGGATGGTCAGTCCGACCGTGAACAGTGCCCAGAAGTTATCACTCAACTCGTTACTGAAGTGATAAAAAAAGAAGAAAGCCCCAAGGTAGAAAAGGTGCAACAGGGAACAGCGCGGCCGTTTATTACTGGCCATCTGGATAAGAATCAGAACCAGTGCGGAAAAACCGTAGATGATCAGCGCCCAGTTGATGAGCATGACAGGCGGGCCGGCCCCAAGCACCCCCCGCACCCCAGCGCCGAATGAGGGGAGCATATTGAAGTCCCGATAGGCTCCCATACTCAGGATGGAAAACAGTGCAAGAGCCCACAGGCCAGCACTTGAGAGCAGTTCAAACCTTCTGATGCGGGTCCGAACCTGCTGTTTCAGAGGAGCCATATCTGGCAGCGGAGTCTCCGCCGGAGGCTGGGGCGTCTCTTTCATCAGCAACTCGATCGTTGGATGTTAGTGCTGCGGCATCATCACGGGCCTGGTCCCGTTGCCTGACCAGAGTTCGAAAATCCCTGTTCATCTGGCCGAGCTTATGATCTGAGAGAGGCAGTTCCGTTTCCCTGACCCCGCTCACGGCCTGCTGTAAATTATACATGAAGCGGATCAACGGCAAAAACAGATTCATGCGCAGCAGCGCAGCAACCCCGCCGACGGTCAGCACCAGAACCATCAGACAGAAGACAACCATCCTGGTCTTGAGCAGCGCCAGGGTCTTTTCCAGCCTGACACTTGAGACACCGGTACTCAGAAAACCGAGGATCGGCTCGTCGTCAGCATGAAAATGACAGGCCGCCGTAGAGCATTTCGGCTCGTTCAGAATCGGCAGACTGACTGCAATAAAGCCGTTGGAGTGATCGACATAGCGCTGGCGTTCTTCTCGCCCGGCATGGGCAGGATCGAGAAAAGGGGTGTTCCACTGATCGACCTTGAAGGCAATAGAACCCGGTTCGGTCACCCCTTCGAGATCGGTGTAGGCAGGCTTGCCATCCTGATCGTAGATTCTGATCCGCTCGACACCGTCGAGGGTTCCGACATTGGCCAGAATATTGCGTAACGAATCACGATCATCCTGCATCATCGCGTAATGGGTCGAACGGACGACCGTTTCAACAATCCCGTCGACATGATGGAGAGCTTCGGCGGTCATATCCCCCTTGATCAGGGTATAGAGCAACAGACAGCCAAAGATGACAAACCCGGTGACGGCGATGGTGACAGGTATAATGGCGCGGGCAATCAGATTGTTAAACATAGCCTCCCCTCGCATGACGGTAGCAGCTTAAAAAATGCCACAACAGATAGCCTACCACTCTCAGCTCTCACCACAACTGGATATCGACACCCTGTAACAGCGTCATACCCCGGCGGGCTTTGAATTCCCGGAATTTTCCGATTTGGCGCTGGCAACCTCTTCCCAGCCGAACCACATGGTCTTGATATGCTCCGTAGGAGAATGACCGAGGGTCGCCAGATACATATGGGTCGGCAAAAATGCAAGCAGGCAGCAGGCCAGCAGAAAATGTACGCTGACCAGCAGCTTGATGCCACCGATCACGGCGATCAGGCCAAAGAGCGCTTCGACATTGAGCAACAGAATCCCGGTCACACAGACCAGCGGAATCAGGACCAGCATGATAGCCAGATAAACCCCCTTCTGCAGGGCATTGAACTTGTCGTCCGGGGTTGGCTTGTGGGGATTCTCCCAGCCGAGAAAATAGGTCAGCATATAATATTTCGCCTGGCTTAAGGCGCCGTTCTTGAAATCTTCAGGCTTGGGCCAGTAGAGTTTGACGATACTGCGCGATACGATGAAGTAATAGATGAACCAGAGAACGAATGAGAGGGTCACAATGTAACCGGCGGCATGGTGCAGATAAATGGCTGATTTGTAGCTGCCCAGCAGTGAGACATAGTCGGGGAAACGGATCTGCAGCCCGGAAATACAGAGAGTGACGATAGCGAAAGCGTTCAGCCAGTGCCAGATCCGAACCGGTGTCGGTTGCAGATAGATGCGTTTTTTCTCAGTCATAGCGGTGTCCTTAATGCCGTCTGTTCTTACGGGTCATAAAACGCAGGGTACCGTGGAAGACAGGCATAACCAGTCCGGCGCAGACAATGACCAAACCGATGATGTTCAGTGATGCATTACGGGTACTGCCAACCATATAAAAATCCGGAACGCCCTGAATGGCATTGAGCACGGCCCCCCGCTCAACGGTAATCCGAGTCACACTACCATCAGGATTGGGGAGCACCAGAAAGCTGTTTTGCATGCTCTGCGGACCGGCTCCGTGACAGAAGCTGCAATCGTAGCGGTTTTCCATTGTCTTCAGGCTGTGTGACATCGTCTTCGGAACCAGGGTTCCTTCCAGACGCAGGTCTGCATATCTGGAATTGAGGTTGAAACTGCGCAGTTCGACCAGAGAGATGAACTGATCCTGATTGACGTCGATCAGGGCTGCCACATCCCGATCCGCTGCGTACGCCTTCAGCTGGTCATAATCACAGACCTCGTAGGCTGTGTCCTCCTCTGCAGCACCGTTGCGGGTCAGATGCAGGGCCACCTCGTAGGCCTGGCTCTCGCTGTGACAGGTCACGCAGGAGAGCCGGGTCATGTGCAGGTCAGCCTGGGGAAGCCAGTTGGCGTGCTGATTGATACTTTCTGTATAGTCGTGGCAACTTTCACATTGCTGGTTCATCCCGGCACTCGACATTCGGGCCAGCCCCAGTGCCGTATGTGGATCGTGGCAATCGGTACAGCTTGCATTTTCCGAGTGCTCCGTTCGCGCATAGTCTTCGGCAAGCTGGTCATGACAACTGCCACAATCGAGCCCGACAACCTCTTCGCCATCAGCAGGGTGATCATCCGTAACCTCATGGCAGGAATCGCAACCGAGATCGGCGTGCGGAGTATTCATGAAGGTTTCTGCGATCTGCAGCTCATCTCCGACCATATCGGCGTCACTGTGGCAGGCCAGACATTCCTCACTATCGTAAGCACAGGCTCTCTTGAGCAGCCCGGGCGAAACGGAAAGCAACCCGACGATCAGCAGTGTAAATATCCCTCGTTTCATGCTTAAGTCCCGTTGAAACGCATACACAGGTTGAGAGTTTACTTGATCTTGACGGGTAGCGGCGCTGTCCTGCCCTTGTGCCCGAGCAGCCCCTTGACCATCCCCACAACCAGCAGAATCGCCGGAATCAGCTGACAGACCACGATCACTGCGCAAAATCCCAGGAACAGATAGACCAGCAGCATGCTGTTATCCGCCCGGGGAGCATCAGCCGCAAAGGCCGGAGACGTGACAGAGACCAGCAGAGGCAAAACAACCAGGTAGTAGATTTTTTTAAACATAAGACCTTCCTTGTTGAGATCGGCAACTGCCCACAAGGCAGCAACAGCTCTGAGTTCAGCGCAACCTTTCGTTCGCATGGGCTAGGAAGACAAACTGCCCAGCAAAGCCCTGGCCTTTCCGAAGGAAAAGCTCTGCAGCCCATCTTTATGCTGATCATAACTGGCGAACGCACATTCGACAGCCTGACGGATCTCGTCCCAACTGTCCCCTTCAGCGGGCTGAAGGGCATGATAAAAAATTCCTTCCTTGCGGATACAGCGCAGCAATTCGAGCGGCATTTCGTCGGCAACCAAGACAATCTCCAGATGACGGTCACACTTTTTGAGCAACGGCACAAACTTGGCGACATAATGCTCGTCGAAACCTCCGCTGATCAGCACCACCTGAACCGATTTATTCAAAATACCTTCCAGTGCGTTGGCCACCGAATCGCTTGTTGTGATCCTGTAAGCCGAACTCTGCAACATAGCCTCAAGTTGGCTTCTGACTTCACCATCCTTGTTCGCGATAAGCAGACCCTTCATAGGTCACCCCCTGATCAAACTGTTCAGATCCCTGAAGTTTTCTGCTGAGCATCCTGGGGCCTGCCGAACAAACCTTTGAGCAGACCGACAAACAGCAGAAAAGCAGGAACCAGTTGAAAGACAATGATCAGAGCAAAAAAGCCAAGGAACAGAATCAGCAGCAGAGAGCCGGCAACACCTGCACCACCCTCAGCAGCAAAAGCACTTGACGAAATCAGAAGCATGAGAGCCATCAATCCACCGATTTTAGTTTTCATGGTATTCATAAGATCCTCCATTTCAGGGGCACGAGTTATCTATCCGGTACTTTCTCTTTTCTTATTACAGAAGTCGTGCCAACCCGAAACGGATCCCAAAATATAAAACTAACCACCTGATATCATTAAATTATAAATCCATCCCGTATTTCACTAAATGCTAACTGCCGTTTCAGACGTATAATTTTTTTATACCTTTGAACTGTTTTTGAATACGTGCACGTACAATCAAAAAAACACTCATAACTAATCGAAATTACGTAACTTCACAAAAACTACAGCAAAACAGGAAGAATACTGCTGTATGTTATATTCATACTTCTGCCAAACAAAAGGTCTGTTAAGATATGTACACCACTGTCATTTCATTCTTTTGGTGCTCATAGATTTTTTTTGGGCTAATATTCAATAAGCTCGACAGCATCTGCCACACAGCAGGAGAACCGATGTCCTCAAACAGCGAGCCAGTTAAAAACATTCTGGTTATCGATGACGAAATGTCCATCCGGGAAGGACTGAGACAGGCTCTGACCTATGAGGGCTATCAGGTCGAACTGGCGGAGAATGGCAAGATTGGCCTGGAAAAACTGCAGAAGGGGAGTTTCAACGCTGTCATCAGCGACCTGAAGATGCCGATCATGAGCGGCATGGAAGTGCTCAAAACAATCCAGATTCTCCAGCCTGAGGTACCGGTCATCATCATTACCGGGTTCGCCACCGTCGATTCGGCCGTCGATGCCATGCGCAACGGGGCCTTTGATTATCTGACCAAACCCTTTCTGCCGGAAGAAATCTGTATCAAGGTGGCCGCTGCCGTTGCCCGTCAGCGCCAAAACAGCCCTTCGACTGCAGCCAGTGAAGACCTGTCAACCGATTTTTCCGAGACGCTGATCGGCAAAAGTACGGCCATGCAGAAAGTCTTCAAACGGATTGTCCAGGTGGCTCCGACCAACAGCTCCGTACTCATTACCGGTGAGAGTGGAACTGGCAAAGAGCTGATCGCCAGGGCGATTCACACCAAAAGTACCCGCAAGGACCAGACCTTTGTTGCCATCGACTGCAATTCGCTGCCGGAAACCCTGCTTGAAAGCGAGCTGTTCGGCCATGTCAAGGGGTCATTCACCGGGGCAACCCAGTCAAAACCGGGGCTGTTTACTGTTGCCGATGGCGGGACCCTGTTTCTCGACGAGATCGCCAACCTGAGCATGGCGACCCAGGCCAAACTGCTTCGGGTCTTGCAACAGCGCGAAGTCACTCCGATAGGTGGGACAAAGGCAACAGCGATTGATATCCGGCTGATTGCGGCGACCAACCGCAGCCTTGGAAAGATGGTCGAAGAAGGTAAGTTCCGAGATGATCTCTACTTCCGCCTCAACATCATCCCGATCGATCTCCCCCCGCTGCGTGAACGTCAAGGCGACCTGCCGCTGCTGATCAATTTCTTTCTGAAACGCTTCGCCAGCGAGATCGGCAAGGAGATCTGCGGCCTGAGCGCCGACGCCCATGCGGCTTTGAGCAATTACCAGTTTCCCGGCAATGTCCGCGAACTGGAGAACATCATCGAACGCGCAGTGGTCCTCTGTCACGGCAAGCAGATCGATCGCGACAGCCTCGAACTGCCAGGACTCCAGGCGGCAACGACCCTCCCAGGCTCTGCGACTGAAATCACTCCCCCCCAGAACAGCGAAGAGCTCAAGGAACTGAAGCGTAAAATCCGCGAACAGGCGGTAGAACCGGTTGAAAAGGCCTTTGTCTATGCTGCCCTGGAACGCAACGACTGGAATATCACCAAAGCGGCAGAAGAGACAGGGATGCTCAGACCCAATTTCCAGGCCCTGCTGAAAAAACTCGGGATCTCAGTCAAAGATCACCTGCCCTGAATCAGTCCTCTTGCGAAATGGATTTATCCTGAACCAGGGGCAGATAGATTCTGAAACTTGTTCCCTGCCCCTCTTTGCTGATCACATCAAAGCGCCCACCGTGATTCCTGACGATGCCGTAAGAGACTGACAGCCCCAGCCCAAAACCTTCTTCGGATTTCGTCGAGAAAAACGGATCGAAAATCCGCTCGAGATTCTCAGGACTGATACCGACTCCGCTATCCTCGATGACAACAACCACCTCGTCTCCGTTCTCCAGCAGACGGGTTTTGATCTGCAGGGTTCCGCCATTGGGCATGGCCTGTCCAGCGTTGATAATCATATTGAAAAACACCTGCTTCAGCTGATCGGAATCAGCCTCTAGATGAGGCAGCCGATCGCAATAGTCACAATCAATCTCAATGTTCTGAAACAGGGTCTGCTGCGAAACAAGGGAGACCGTCTGACGCAGCAGTTCGTTGATATCGGTGGGCCTCTTTTCGGGAATCGACTCTCGGGCGAATTCGAGCAGTCCCTTGACGATCTTGGTACAGCGATTGGTTTCAGTGATGATCAGCTGCAGGTTGTCCTTGACCTGCTGAGGCAGATCCTGATTTCTGGCCGAGAGCGAAGCAAACATCAATATGCCGGTCAACGGATTGTTGATCTCATGAGCGACCCCGGCGACCAGCTGCCCCATCGATGCCAGCTTGGCTGTGCGCACCAGCTGGCTCTGCATTCTGGCCATCTCTGCGGTTCGCTTCTCGACCTTATGCTCGAGGGTTTCACCCCACTGGCGCAATTCGGTCTGAGCCTGGGCCAGGTTTTCGGCCATCTCGTTGAAGGAACGGGTCAGCTCTCCGATCTCGTCTTTGGGGATGGAAACGACGCGCGCGGAAAGATTTCCCCTGGCCAGTTCCCTGGTCTGCTGCAGCAGACTTTTGAGTGGTTTGCTCAGATACTGCCGGGTCAACAGGTAGTGGGACAGAGACAGGAGGAAAAGAATAATCAGAGTCGAGACGATGACGTCTCTATGGTGAGTCCTCGCCAGATCGGCCATCTGGTCAAGGGTCACGACCATATCGAGTATTCCGACCCTGTTCAAGGCCTCATCGTTGAAATGGCAGACCGCTGCGGTGCTATTCGGATCGGTGCTGATGACCCTGATAATCCGCAGGTACTGCTTGTCATCTGCTGCGGTAAAAACCTGG
Organism: Geopsychrobacteraceae bacterium; assembly: GCA_963677215.1. Classification (GTDB taxonomy): domain Bacteria; phylum Desulfobacterota; class Desulfuromonadia; order Desulfuromonadales; family Geopsychrobacteraceae. The sequence goes on along the minus strand of OY781919.1, from coordinate 1,445,811 downwards.
CTGCGCGTTCTGAGCGCTGAGTTGTCAAGAACTGTAGAATCCGACAGGTGACAGAAGTTGCAACTGGGATCACTGCGATCAAGAAATTTGCCGATCTCCGACCTGTCCGCTGAAAAATCGATGAGTCCGCCACGACCAAGAATCCGCACCTGACTGACCCGGTTGGAAGCCCCGACCTTTTCGATCATCAACTGAAGCTGCGGACGGTTCTCTTCGAGCATCAGGTGGTAGGAGTCAAGAATGATCATCTCGCTGATCAGGTCGGCCTCATGGATCGCCTTTTCGACAATCACCTTCTGCACCTTGCGGATATGCAGGTAACCGTTGACGGACATCACCACAACCAGAACAAGGCTGATGATCAGAGTGTATTTTACGGCCAGGCCGATACGCATAGATCTCCCCGAGCAAATCATTGCTGTTTTAATACTTATAGCGAAAGATTCTTCTTGAAGCATTCCCAAAAATTGCAGAGCAGCGGCAAAGATTGCCTTTTGCCACCCCCTCAAGTAATATTCGGGGCCATTCAGGGGATAATTTATTATGGGCTATAAAAATCTCAGAGAAGCTGTTGACGACCTGACGCGCAGCGGGCAACTGATCCGCATCGAGCAACCGGTCGATCCGAACCTTGTTGCCGGAGCGATCCAGCGCAGGGTTTACCAGCATCAGGGCCCGGCCCTGCTGTTCACCAACCTGACCGGCTGCCGTTTCCCGGCGGTCGCCAACCTGTTCGGCACCATGGAGCGAACCCGCTACCTGTTCCGCGACAGCCTGCGCCGGGTCGAAACTCTGGTCAAACTGAAGATCGATCCAAAAACGGCCCTGAAGAATCCCTCCGCCTGGCTACAGGCTCCGCTCGGAGCCCTCCAGCTGCTGCCGAAGACCGTTAAATCCGGCCCGGTCATGCAGCATCAGACAAGCATCGGCGCATTACCCCAGATCAAATCCTGGCCCGACGATGGCGGCGCCTTCATAACCCTGCCACAGATTTATACGGAAGCACCCGAGACTCCCGGCTACCGCTTCTCCAACCTGGGGATGTATCGTATCCAGATCTCCGGCAACGACTATCAACAGGATCGCGAGATCGGCCTGCATTACCAGACCCACCGGGGGATCGGCATCCATCATCAACAGGCACTTGCCTCAGGCCAGCCGCTCAAGGTCAATATCTTCGTCGGCGGCCCACCGAGCCTGACCCTCGCTGCAATCATGCCACTTCCGGAAGGGCTGCCGGAGCTCTCATTCGCCGGCCTGCTCGGCGGCCGGCGAATGACAATGATCCGCCAGCCCGGGCTACTCCCCTTACCGGCCGAGGCCGATTTCGTCATCTGCGGCAGCATCGACCCCAAGCTGCTGAAACCTGAGGGGCCCTTTGGCGATCACATCGGCTATTACTCTCTGACCCATGACTTTCCAGTCATCAAAGTCGACAAGGTCTACCATCGCAGCGACGCCATCTGGCCCTTTACCAGCGTTGGTCGCCCGCCGCAGGAAGATACCAGTTTCGGTGCCTTCATTCATGAACTGACCGGCGAACTTATTCCGCAGGTCCTGCCCGGGATCAAGGCTGTTCATGCCGTCGACGCGACCGGCGTGCATCCTCTGCTACTGGCGATCGGCAGCGAACGCTACACTCCCTATTCAAGTGCGGGTCAGCCGCAGGAACTGCAAACCCAGGCTAACGCGGTACTTGGCCAGGGGCAGCTGTCACTGGCCAAGTACCTGCTGATTGCCGCCGAAAATGACAATCCAAAGTTGGACATTCATGATATTCCGGCATTTTTCCAGCATGTTCTGGAACGCTTTGATCCTGCCCGCGATCTGCATTTTCAGACGCGCACAACCATCGACACCCTTGATTACTCAGGTCACGGCCTCAACCAGGGCTCCAAGCTGATCATCGCCGCCACCGGCCACAAGCGACGCGAGCTGCCCACACAGCTGCCGGAGAACCTGCGTTTGCCGGACAGCTATACCAGGCCGAGGATTGCAACTCCCGGGATCCTCCTGATCGAAGGGCCCCAGTGCAAAACCGCCCGAGACATGGAAGATCCGCTGCTGCAAAAAGCCTTTGCAGAATTCACGGAAGATGATCCCGTTAGCCGCTTTCCGCTGGTGATTGTCGTCGATGATAGCGACTTCTGCAGCTCAGCTCTGAATAACTGGCTGTGGGTCACCTTTACCCGCTCCAATCCGGCCTCGGATGTCTACGGTATTGCCAGCTTCTCCAAAAGCAAACACTGGGGGTGTAAAGGCTCTGTTATCATCGATGCACGGATAAAACCGCATCACGCGCCACCATTGATCGATGTTCCCGAGATCGAACAACAGGTCGATGCGCTTGCCGAACGTGGCGGACCACTACATGGCATTATTTGAGAAAAGGACAATAACGGATGATCAACCCGCAACAGGAACAAACCTTCATCCCCGACCTGATCAACTCGATCGGCAACACGCCGCTGGTCGACATTTCTATTCTGACAGGGAAGCCGGGGGTTCGCCTGCTGGCCAAGCTGGAAGGGAGCAATCCGGGAGGCTCGGTCAAGGATCGTCCGGCTCTCTACATGATCAACAAGGCAGAAGAAGCCGGTCTGCTGACCCACGACAAAACCATCCTGGAACCAACCTCGGGCAATACCGGGATCGCCATCGCCATGATCGGTGCGGCCAAAGGCTACAGGGTCAAACTGGTTATGCCGGGCTGCGTCAGCGTTGAACGACGCGGTATTCTAGAAGCCTATGGTGCCGAAACCGTGCTCTCCCCCGGCTGTGAAATGACCGACGGAGCCATCCGCCTGGCTCACCAGATCCTTCAGGAAGAGCCGGATCGCTATTTCATGCCCGATCAGTACAGCAACCCGAACAATCCGCTGGCCCATTTCGAGACAACCGGACCGGAGATCATGCAGCAGTGTGGCGGCGAAATCGATTACTTCGTGGCCGGGATGGGGACATCCGGCACCCTGATGGGGATGAGCCGTTACTTTCAACAGGCCGCTCCGCAGGTCAAGATCGTGGGTGTGGAGCCAGGGCTGGGGCACAAGATCCAGGGTCTGAAAAACATGCAGGAGGCGATCGTGCCGAAGATCTATGACGAGCAGCTCCTCGATCACAAATTGTTGGTCGAAGATGAAGAGGCTTACAGCATGGCGCGCGACCTGGCAACCAAACTGGGACTCTTCGTCGGCATGTCAAGCGGAGCCGCCGTCGCTGGAGCCCTGAGAGTTGCTGCAACCATCGACAGCGGCACCATCGTCACCCTGCTGCCCGACCGCGGCGACCGCTACCTGAGCACCAACCTGTTCCGTTCGCAGTGTGCGGAGTGCCGGCCATAAAGGTTTGAGCCTGGTTCAACTATCAAGCCGGGACCCGGCTTTGCGATTTCGCGAATTCAAGATGCGCAGCATCTTGTCTGAGCGTGAAGAGAGTTGCTGCCCAAAGACTACGAAGATACGGCGAACACTCTCTCACCGATGCCGTTGACTTTAGCGTTTCTTTTGCACACTTTTCTTTGCGCGCAAAGAAAAGTGTGTCGTCTGGCGGGACGAGACCCGCCGGTTCTGGTATTGGTGTTAATTTTGATGTTTGTCGATTTGAAGATCAAAGTCGCGGGGTCTCGCCCCCGCCGGCGACACCCTTTTGACCCGGACCTCAAAAGGGTGCAAAAATGCCCTTTTATATTGTCGGAAGTAAGCCTGCGTTTCTTGCGTAGCAACGCACCAGCTGAATGCAGAGCGCCCAACGATGAGCTTTGCTCATCTGACGGGCAGAACCGAATTTATTTTTAAGACAGAAACATACAAAAAAGCTCCCCACACCAGTGGAGAGCTTTTTTGTTGTTATAACCCGTATGTGTCAACCGCCACCGATCAGCGCTCCGGCGGCGAAGACCAGCGCGCCGCCGAGTACGACCTGGAAAGCCGCGCGCATGAACGGGGTCTCCATGTAGCGATTCTGAATCCAGGCAATCGCCCAGAGTTCGCAGAAAACCAGAACCAGGGCAACGATGGTTGCCGTCCAGAAATGCGGAATCAGGTAAGGGATGGCATGACCAAGACCGCCTAAAGTAGTCATCACCCCGGCCGAGATACCACGTTTGACAGGACTTCCCCGTCCGGAAAGCTCACCATCATCCGATGCCGCCTCGGTAAAGCCCATCGAGATACCGGCACCAACGCTGGCCGCCAGACCGACCAGGAAGGTCGTATGGGTATTATGGGTCGCAAAAGCGGTCGCAAAGATCGGTGCCAGAGTTGAAACCGAACCATCCATCAGCCCCGCCAGGCCCGGTTGAACCCAGGTCAGGACGAACTGGCGATGTGCGGCACGATCCTCTTCGCCACGCTCATCTTCGGTCAGAAGCTCCGCCTCAAGGGTTCCGGCCAATTCGCAGTGGCCAGCCTCAAATTTCGCCAGATCACCGAGCAACTTGCGGATGTCGGCATCCGTCGCCTTCTGAGCTGCCTTGCGATAGAACTGTTCCGCCTGGCGCTCCATCTCGTAAGCTTCGCTGCGGATCTTCTCCAGATTGAGATTCTTCACCAGCCAGACAGGCTTACGTGCATAGTAGCCGGAGACATGTTCACGACGGATCAGCGGAATCACGTCACCGAACTTCTTCTTATGGGCATCGATCAGGTGCTGACGGTGGACATCTTCCTCTTCTGCCATACCATCAAATACTTTGGCCGAAGCCGGAAACTCGGCACGCAAATGCTCGGCGTACTGTCGATAAATCCGGGCATCGTCCTCTTCATTGGAAATAGACAGCGCCAGGATTTCCTGCTCGGTCAAGTCCGCAAAACGGCGCCGACCACCAGATATTCCAGGAATCAAATCGGTCCTCCTTCTGTTCATAGAAAGCAGCAGTTCTGCTGGCAGAACTGCTGCGTCACTTCTAAGGTTCAACAATAAAAAATGTAATGTATTTTATGAAGTTGCCAGAGATCAATATGGTTTAGACAATGTCTCGCTGTCAAGCAGGGCCGTCAATTATTGCCTACAGACCAGGTACGCTCCAGCAAACAGCAGAAGAACGCCGATCATGCGTTTAAGATCGATCGGGATTCCACGCATACCGAAGAGCCCGTAATGATCCATGACCAGTCCTGCGACCAGCTGTGAGACAATGGTCAGAGCGAGAACAGCGGTAGTACCGATCCGCGGGACGCCTAGAATGGTCATGGCAACGAAGAAGGCACCGAAGAAGCCGCCCGTCAACTGCCACCAGTCCGCATCACCAACCCGACGAAAACTCCCCTGCCCGCTCATCACAGCGGTAACAAAAAGGATGACCGTTCCTACGGCAAAAGAGATCGTTGCGGCATGGATGAACCCGGTTTTTTCAGCCAACCGGGCGTTCAGTGAAGGTTGCATGGCGACAGCAACACCACCGGCAACCATCAGTACAATGAGTATCAGATTCGACATACGTTCCTAAAGGCTCATCAGCCGTGCTGTCTTTTACGGACCAGCGACGAAATGGCTTTGAAGTGCTCTTCTCCGGCTCCCTTGATCAACTGAAAGAGAACCGTTTCGAGTGTCGTCACCACGGCCCCGGCCTGAGTGGCCAGGCTCAAGGCATTATTGTAGTCACTGAGGAAACGCGACGCCACGGCATCACTCACCAGATGCACGGTCAAGCCCTGATCGAGCAGGTCGAGCACAGTCTGCAGCACGCAGACGTGGGTCTCCATGCCGGTCACGATCACCTGGGTCGCTCCGGTTTTCTTCAGAGCAGTGACAAAGTCCTCTTCGCCACAACAACTGAACGTGGTCTTGGCGACACAGGCCTCCTCGGTCGCAGCCTGATAGAGGGGCAGCGTAGCCCCAAGCCCCTTAGGATACTGTTCGCTCGCAATAACCGGCACGCCAACGGTCTTGCAGCCTTCGATCAACAGCGGCAGGTTTTCCTTGAGGCGAATATAGAGCTTCGGGTTCATCGCCGGAGCGAGTTTTTCCTGAACGTCGATAACGACCAATGCGGCCTGGGTTGGGTCGATCCAGAATTTTTCTTTTATAGTTGCCATGGTGACTCCTTGATAAATTGTCGGTACGTCTATTCATAGCAGAAGCACCGTCAGATAACCAGTCCCCCGGAAGCCTATCGACCCCGAAAGTGGCCAGATTCTTGGATCAAACACAAATCCCCGGACAGCTGTCACAGTCCGGGGAATGGGCCACAGAAAAATTGAATTCTTATCGGCTTAGATGCCCAGCAGGGTCCGAAGAATATCCGGTTTTTCCTCTTCTTCGGCAAGGATCATGTGACAGGTCTCACAGTCCATGGCTATCGTTGCTCCATCTTCCGACTCATGTTCTTCGTCATGACAACGGAAACATCCCTGTGCATAGGTATGACCGATGTTGCTGGCATAGGTCTGCCAGCCAATTTTCATCGCAGGAAAGACATTTTCCGTATAGGCTTTTTGCACCCCCCCTATTGAACGATTAAGCTCTGCACGCCGAGAGTCGTAGATATCTGGATACTGCTCCCGATAAAACTCATCAAGCCCAGCAGCAATCGATTCGCGCGCCTGTTCATGGGAAGCGTAAGCTCTGCCGATAATGGCCATCGCCTGCTTCTTTATAAACGGTAATTCCGCCGAGATTTCGCCGGTCAGCAGCTTGGCATCGAGAGCCTGATCGGCTGGCTGGTAAATATGGCTCGGTCGGTTATGGCAATCGATGCAATCCATTTCGCGAACCTGCATCTCCTCGGCCTCAGCTAGCAGCTGATCAGCATCCGCATTGCGATAGACCGCTGGGGCGTTATCTCCACGACTCAATCTGACTTCTGGAATAATCTGACGTTCCCGGTCCACAGCAACATACTCGATGCGGTTTTCTAACGCAACATGCCAGTGAATCCCATGGGAACTAGAGGCCAGATCCCCCGCGCTGCCGATTTTCATCAGCAGCACGGTCTGGACATGGGTATTGTTTTCATCCTCGAGGAACTTATCCTTGACCACCAGCTTATCGCCGTGAAACTTCTCGGGACGGTGGCACTGCTCGCAGGTATCACGGGCCGGACGCAGGCCATGGACCGGGGTTTCAATCGGCCGCGAAAAGGTATCGGCGACAACGGCATACAGCTGCCTGGCTCCCGAGAGCTTTGACTTGACAAACCATGAAGCTCCGGTGCCGATATGACACTCAACACAGGCAACCCGGGAATGCGGAGAATTCTGGTATGCGCTGTATTCCGGAGTCATCGGCACATGACAGACCTCGCCGCAGAAGGCGTTCGACTCCATATAGTGATAACCGCTGTAAGCGATGACACTGACAATCACCAGGTTGACTCCGGTCAGCAGAATAACCAGAAACATCATCTTGCGCATCCGGTCGTAGCCACGTTCATCTGCAAGCTGACGGCGCAGGTATTCGAGGGTAAAAAGCCTCACCTCTTCCTGACCACGGGCCAGAAAGACCCCGACAAAAACCAGGATCAGCCCCAGGATGAAGAGCGGTCCAAGGACCATATAGATGAAACCACCGAAATAGGGATTTTCCAGATGTAAAAAGCTATCATAAAGAACGGCCGCAGCCAGAAAGGGGAACACCAGCGTCACCAGGATTGCCCCGGATATCGCCAGCCTGCTGCACTGGATGGCATGAATAAAGGTTTTCAGAAGATCGACAAGCTTTACCAACATAAGCAGACCTCCCCGGAAGAGCTGAGCGTCAAAAACCGCTATGCACTGTGGCAGGGACCGCATTTAAATTGAAGAATAAAGAAGCTATCAATAAAGACTAGATGTGGAATAGGCAAGCGTCAACCCTGCGGGACAGTAAAACTCTCAGGAATCTTCAAAATTTCCGAGGTCTCGATTTCTGACGATCCGGAGGATCAGAACCCCGAGAATGCACAGAACCAGACCGATAAAGACACTTAAGAAGCCAATACTGTAGGCATCTCCCCAGCCCCACAGATTCTTTCCCCGCAACAACAGGATCATGACAATCCCAGCGAAGGTCAACAGACCGCCAGAGATATAGACAACAAAAGCGATTATAGGCAGGAAGAGGTCATTCATCATGTCATCATTCCGGCAAGAAACTGCGTCGTGCAGTCTCTTGCCGGATCCCAACGCTAGAAATGGTGGCCACCCAGGGTGAAGGCATAGATCATCAGGGCAAGCAACGCAATACCGATCAGTACGGCGCTGAAACCAAAGCCCTTGAGGAAAAAGTCGTATATCGCGCCACTCGGCCTCTTGACCTCATAATCCTTGAGGATGCCAGCTTCCTCATAACGCGTCCACTGATCGCCGCGCTCCTCGATAAACTCCTCTTTTGAAAGCTCCCCGTTGAAGACAACGAAATCCATCGGGAATTTTTCCGGCCGGCCATGGGTATTGAAGTAGTGCACGGTAAAAATAAAGCCGGTCGCCAGCAACGCTTCATCGGAGTGAATGATTGTCGCCACATTGAAGATCCAGCCCGGCAGGGCGGCCCCGAAGAACTCTGGGAACCAGAGCAGCAGACCTGAACCACCGATGGCGAACATACCCCAGAAGACGGCGATAAAATCGAATTTCTCCCAGTAGGTCCAGCGGTCATAGGTTGGTTTCGGGCCAAGGAAGAAGAACCAGCGTACCGTCTTGGTGACATCCTGCAAATCTCTCATACTCGGGCAGAGTGACTCGGGACCAAACAGGCGTTGAATCAGCTCAACAGGATACTGCAGATTTTTAAACAGGAACCTGGCGCTCATGACGATCGCCATTGTGAAATAGGCAAAGGTAATCACAGCGCCGATGCGGTGCAGGGTCCCGGCCGTTTCTACTCCGCCCCATACCGATATCAGAACCTTGGCCCAGACCTGATCGGCAAACTTGAGCGGCAATCCGGTCAAAGCCAGCAGCAGGAAGCTGGTAATGACCATCAGGTGCATGGCGATATGAATACCCTTAAAACGACGATAAATCTTGTGCGGGTTAGCGATCGTGTGCTCGGCCCCACCGGCAGCAAGAGCTTTCTTTCTGTCACGATTCTCGACAAAACCCCTGAACATCCAAAGCAGCGAATGAAGCCAGAAAGCACCGAAGGTCCCGACCAACAGAATGGTCATGGCCACATAGGTAAAAAAAAGAATCGGATAATTATCCTTGTCCGTCATATCGCCATGGGCATAATACTTGACAAACAGTGCCGTTGAGTTTTCATGGCACTTGCCGCAGGTTTCAACCCGATTGGCCGGATTGATCGACGAGTTTTCATCTGCTTGCGGCAGGACCTGGTGAGCGGTGTGGCAGTCAGCACAGCCAGCAACCTTCTCTGGATAGCCGAGATGAAAGTTCTTGCCGTGGTAACTCTCCAGATAGGTATCAACGGCAACATTCATGACCCCGTTGCGGGCCATCATCTCTTCATCGGCATGACACTTCATACAGGATTCGGTATGAAAGTTCGCCCGATCACGAGCGTCCATATCCTGGACAGCAATGACATTGTGCTGCCCATGACAATCGACACACCCGGCTGAATCCATGTTCCCCTGCTCGATGGCCTGGGCATGCACAGAGCCCTGGTAATCAGCCGGAACCGACTGATGACACTGCGAACAGATCGCGTTCGCCTTACGCTTGTCACCTTCAAAGGTCTGGACGCTGTGGATATCCGAATGGCATGAGCTGCACCCCATCTTGATATTCGGGTGGGCTATATTATGGACACTATCGAAATAGTCCCTGAATTCATCTTTATGACAACGGGCGCAATTCACCTCGCCCGGCATCAGATCTCCATCCATGTGAGCATCAAGGTCGGTCAGCTCGGTATGACAAGCCACGCAGCCATTTGCGCCGTGGACCGATGAGACAAAACTGTCCCCATCGATGACATCTTCATGGCATTCCAGGCAGGTTTCCGGCGAGGATATCGTATTCGCCGCAGAGGCCTGACAGACTCCCAGATACACCAGCAGTAACAGCGACAGAAAGAGTACCTTACGCATCGGACTGCTCCTTGATAGAAGACACAAGCTGTACGTCATCATTATATATCCCCGAACTCTTCGCAAATTTCGTGGCAGTACGAAAGAACTCAAGGTCGAGGAGACGAGACACAGGTCTCTTTATTCAGCTTTATGAATATATCAAAACACTACAGTTATAGTGCTTTGATTGCAACCAAAAATAAGAATATTCATATGCTATGCCCAAATCGAACCAACGCAATTATGACAAGTGTAGCATGCAAAAAAAAAGAGGCGACCAGATGGCCGCCTCTTTTTAACACCTATTGAAGGAGCACTCTATTAGTGAGCAGCGCCTACCAGGTTGAGAACCTGCTCGGTGAATGGGTTAGCGAAGAGGATAATCATGGCAACAACGAAGACGTAGATTGCCAGAGACTCGATCATCGCCAGACCGATCATCATGGTGGTCAGGATCTTACCGGAAGCACCTGGATTACGGGCAACACCTTCACAAGCACCTTTAACAGCGAAACCCTGACCGATACCGGTACCAACAGCACCAAGACCCATACCAATACCAGCAGCGATCATACAAAAAGCGAAAAATTCCATTGTCTTGCTCCTTCTTTTTTCAAACTAGATAGTGTCGATTGTTCCTAAACAGTATAGGACTTGCCGCCCACCCCTGTGAGCGGCACTAAGAAACTTTATTTAGTGTGCTTCTTCCAGAGCACCGGCAATGTAAATCATGGCCAGCAGGGTAAAAACGAAGGTCTGGATGAAGGCAACCAGCACGCCGAGCAGCATCATCGGCAGTGGACAGAACAGAGGTACGAGCATGAAGAAGATCATCAGCACGATCTCGTGACCGGCCATGTTACCGAAAAGACGCAGGGTAAGGGACAGTGGCCGAGCCAGATGACCAATGATTTCAATGATGAACATCAATGGTGCCAGCCAGATGATCGGCCCCATGAAGTGCTTGAGATAGCCTGCGCCATGCTTCTTGATACCGACATAGTGGGTAACAAAGAAGACAATAAGGGCCATCGGCACGTTGGTGTTCAGCTTGGCTGTCGGAGGAAAGAAACCCGGGATCAGAGCGATCAGGTTGCAGACCAGAATGAACAGAGCCAGAGTCGCGAGCAGCGGAAAGAAAGCCTTGCCTTCTTCGCCCATGGTCTCCTCGATCAGGTTCTCAACACCGCTGACGATGGCTTCCATGAAATTCTGCACGCCGCCGGGAACCAGGCTGATGGCACGGGTGGCCAGGAAAGAGACAACAATAAGGATCAACATTACCAGCCAGGTGTAAATAACCTCATCGTTGACATGAAGCATCTGACCGAGTCCGTGCAGGAATAAAAATGGATGTACCATGAACCTCTCCTATATCTTTCTTATTCTTAAGTCAGTAGAGTCTCTTGACTGTCGTAATAAATATATTCAGGACGACCACAGAAAGGCCGACCACCAGAGCCAACGGGTGCACCTTCGCACGAGTAATAAGCAGAAATAAAACGCAGGCGATAAAGGCCAGACGAAACAGGTAATTGAACTTGAAGCCTTTTTGCGAGGCGGCCTGCGGGTTGCCGAGCAGCTTGGTCAACGATTTGCCCATACTGCGGTAATTGAAGATGACCAGCAGACCACCCGCCAATACCCCAAGGGTTACCGATGTTGATTTCCAGAACAGGCTCAGGGCGACGAGAACAAGCAGGATCAACCAGTTCCTCAAGGCCATCTCGGCCAGAAGTCGGTCGTCATTGACGTTCATTGCTGATTTTCTTCTTCCTGTTGCTGGCGCTTAAGTTCACGCCTGGTCAACAGATAGACATTGCGGAATCCCGAAATAACCCCCATGACCATCATGATCAGAGTGAAAATCGGACGCGTATCGAGCCATTTGTCGATATAGTAGCCCATTGCCAGCCCTATCAGTATGGCCGCAACGAGAGAAATCCCGGCACTCGACATAAAACCGAGGGTTTTAAACAGTTCGCGTCTATCTTCCTTCATCGGGAAACATCACTTATTCCGGTATTTGAACCCGCATTTACTACCATGCAAATTCCCGCAAGTCAATCGCTTTGTCAACCATTTTGCGCTTCATGGTATTTTATGCCTTCAACGACTTGAACGCTTTATCCGCAGCCTCGATCGTCCGGTCCAGATCATCCTGCGAATGGGCAATACTCATGAAGCCGGCTTCAAACTGAGCTGGTGCCAGATTGACACCATTCTCAAGCATGGCCCGGAAGAATCTGCCGAACTGCACAGAATTACTGGCCTGAGCTTCGGCAAAATTACGCACCGGTCCTTTCTGGAAATAGGTACAGAACATCCCGCCGACACGCTGCCAGCAGGTATCCACAGCGCTGCCTGCGGCAACCTGCAGCAACCCTTTTTCCAGGTAAGCCGTCTTTTCTTCAAGCTGCGCGTAGAAACCTTCTTGCTTGAGCAGCTCAAGGGTCGCAATCCCTGCACTCATCGCCAACGGATTCCCCGACAGGGTCCCGGCCTGGTAGACACCACCTTCCGGCGAGAGGCAATTCATGATCTCCTGCTTGCCGCCGAAAGCCCCGACCGGCAGACCGCCACCGACAATCTTGCCGAGGGTCACCAGATCGCCGCGCACACCATAGCGCTCCTGGGCACCACCGAAGGCAACCCGGAAACCGGTCATGACTTCATCGATGATCAGCAGCGCTCCCTCCTGAGTGCAGAGTTCGCGCAGCCCTTCCAGAAAACCAGGCTCTGGCGGAACCAGCCCCATATTGCCGGCAATCGGTTCAAGAATAATACAGGCCACTTCCCCCTGATTGGCGGTCATAATCCGCTTGACCCCTTCGAGATCGTTATAAGCCGCGGTCAGAGTATATTTGGCAAAATCTTCCGGTACGCCAGGTGAAGTCGGCACACCATAGGTTGCGGCACCACTGCCCGCCTTGACCAGCAGGGAATCGGCATGACCATGATAACAGCCATCGAACTTGAGAATCTTGTCACGCCCGGTGTAACCACGGGCCAGACGAATCGCACTCATGGTCGCTTCGGTTCCGGAAGAGACCATACGGACCTTTTCTATATTCGGATAGGCCTCGCAGACCAGCTCGGCAAGCTGCGTCTCACGTGGGGTCGGTGCCCCGAAGGAGGCACCACTGGCCGCTGTTTTCTGGATCGCCTCAACCACCTTGGGATGACAGTGGCCAAGGATCATCGGGCCCCATGAGCCGACGTAATCGATGTATTCATTGCCGTCCACATCGTAGATCTTGCTGCCTGCCGCACGTTCTATGAACAAAGGCGATCCGCCCACAGATTTGAAAGCACGGACAGGGCTGTTGACGCCTCCCGGAATAACCTGTCTGGCGGCGTTGAACGCGGCCTCCGATTGCTGTCGATTCATCTGACGATCTCCTTGTCAAAAAGTATGGATCAGAAACTGCACAAGCAGGCAAAAGATCTTCGTTAGCATAGCACCTGATAGCTGTCAAGCAAGGTCGACAGAGGAACTGACGCGCGGGGCTGTAGCCAGGCCCGGATACTGTTCTGTTGTAGCAAACGTAACTTTCCCTTATGATGCTGCATAATTTTGTAACATTCAATGACTGCTCACTGCCACCCTGTCGATACGACAAAGGAGTTGCCATGACCGGGAAAATCAGAATTACCCTTTTATCCATCCTCTTGCTGGCTGTCAGCAGCCCGCTCTACGCATCAGGCTTTGCCCTGATCGAACAGTCGGTCACCGGGCTCGGCAACGCCTTCGCCGGAGCCGCTGCCAGCGCCGAGGACGCCTCGACGATCTTCTACAACCCGGCCGGCCTGAGCCTTCTTGAAGGGCAGCAGGTGATCGGCAGCGTGCACATGATTGTACCGTCGGCCAGGTTTAACCTCGACAGTGCAACCAATATCCTTGGCGCCTCCCTCGGCAGCGATGAAGGCGGTGACGCCGGCAGCGCCGGGTTTGTACCGAACGTCTATTACAGCAACAAAATCAACGACAAACTGGCCGTCGGCCTGGGCATCACTGCACCATTTGGCCTGACCACCGAATATGATGAAACCTGGGTCGGCCGTTATCATGCGGTGAAATCCGAGGTCAAAACCATAAACATCAATCCGGCCATTGCTTATCAAGCCACGGAAAAACTGAGTATTGGCGCGGGCATAAGCGCCCAGTATATCGAAGCGACCCTGTCTAGCATGGTGGATGGCGGGCTGGTCACCTATAACATAACGCATAATCCAGCCGATCTCGCCAACCTGAGCGACACTGACTATGACGTGCTGGTAGAAAATACAGGTGATGATTGGGCCTTCGGCTTCAACCTGGGACTGATCTACCAGCTCACCCCTGAAACCCGCATTGGTATCTCCTACCGTTCCGAATATGATCATACTCTCAAAGGAGATGTCAGCTCAGATCTGCCAGTGACCATGACAGCCTATGCGGCTGCATTCAGCGCGGAGAGCATCAGCAGCGATATCACCCTCCCAGCCTCTGCCTCTCTGAGCCTGTTCCACCGCATCAACACGCAATGGGCCATCATGGCCGATATCAGCTGGACCCAATGGAGCAGTTTCGATGAAATGACCATTGTCTTTGAAGACGGAGTAATCGGAGGACGCACTGAATCGACAACCCCAGAACACTGGAACGACACCTGGCGTTATTCCATCGGCGCAACCTACCAACCAAGTGAGGCGCTGACCCTGCGCACCGGCCTGGCCTATGATGAATCGCCGGTATCCGACAGGTACCGCACGCCACGCATCCCCGGCGAAGATCGCATCTGGCTATCCCTTGGCGCAGGTTATCAGGTCAGCAAGCGAATCACCCTTGACGCTGCCTATGTTCACATTTTCGTCAAAGATGCCAAGCTTGACATGACAAGCACAACCATGGGTAATATCTCTGGCAGTTATGAAAATTCCGTCGATATCGCAAGCGTTCAGTTCAGTTACAAATTCTGAGCCCACGGCGAAGCCTGCTCATTCAAGGGGGCTTCGCCGCTTCCAATAATTCACAGCCTCAGCTAGACTGATTCACATGATCCCAAAACAGCACACGATAGATACGCCTTACCAGATTGGCCCGGTTCACTGCTATACCACCGAAATCGATGGAGAACTTGTTCTTTTTGATACAGGTCCGCCGACAGAGGAAACCAGAAGCTACCTGCAGACCAACCTCGACCTGAGCAGGCTCAAACATGTCCTGATCACCCATTGCCATGTTGACCACTACGGCCAGGCCCGCTGGCTGGAGCAGCATACCGATGCGACAATCTATGTTCCGGCCTATGATGATATCCGCATGCGTCATCACAAGCAACATCTCGAGGGACTTTTCGACCTGATGCTCACAGCCGGCTTTGACCTCGGCTTTGTCAAGAGCTTCATGGACTGCTTCTCAGCGCCGGGTAATGTTTATCCCGTTTTTCCTGAGAATTATAAAATTGCTGAGACGGATCTGCCAGACCGCCTTAAGATCGAGATTCTTCCCTGCCCCGGCCACTCGCAGGGAGACCTGGCCATCTGTGGTGAGAACTGGGCCGTGACCGGCGACGTGATGCTGCGCCAGATATTCCAGACCCCGCTGCTCGATATTGACCTGAAGAACAACAAACGATTCAACAATTATCATGCCTATTGTGCAAGCCTGGCCAACCTGGTCAAGTTGCGCGATAAAACCATCCTGCCCGGCCACCGGGAATCGATCGACAGCGTCGATGACAGCCTGCTCTTCTACCTGAGAAAATTGCTCGACCGGGCGGCATACCTGAAAGGGTTCCCTAAAGCTGCCAGCCCCCGCGAGATCGTCTCAAAGATGTTCGGAATCAACCGTGATTATCCTTTTGCCAGCTACTCCAAGGCTTCGGAGATCATTTTCCTGCGAGACTTCCTGGATGATCCGGACCGACTCTATGAAGCAACAACGGCAATCGGTCTTTTTCCGGAAATAGCCAGCAAGTTCGATCAGGCCATCGCCGCCTGACAAGCCCCACCAGTGATCGATATGGCACAAAACAGAAAACGCTCAACAATTGGTGACAGATGCAGTGGTTGCGGAGCCTGTCTGCCAACCTGCCCAAACGCCGCCCTGAGCCTGAAAACGGAACAGCCTGACGGTTGGGGCAGGAAGATCGCCGTTGTTGACCAAAACCACTGCAACGGCTGCGGCGCCTGCCTGGACGCTTGCCGCGTCAACGCCATAGAACTGACTCACCCCTGAACAGCTATTCTGAAAGCCATCTGCCCTCCCATTGTGGTTACCCTGCACCCTCGATCCTCCCATTTACAACATATTCTAGTGTGGATTTTATTTTTTAATATTTTTCTTGTTGACTGTTTTTGTAGTAAATATTACCCTACCAAAACAATAGGGTTTATAAGTACAAAAAACATCGGAAGATTTAGTAACAGACTAAAGAGCAAGTAAGTGAAAAAGGAGCATTTCAAAATGAGCCAGATCTATACAGACAATTCGTTAAGCATCGGCAACACCCCCCTGATCAAACTGAACCGGATCGTTCCGCAAGGGGCCAATGTCTATGTCAAAGTTGAAGGTCGCAACCCGGCTTACAGCGTCAAGTGCCGGCTTGGTGCGGCGCTGATCTGGGATGCTGAGAAAAAAGGGCTACTCAAAAAGGGGACTGAAATCGTTGAACCGACCAGCGGCAATACCGGGATCGCACTGGCCTTCGTTGCTGCGGCCCGCGGCATTACGGTCACCTTGACCATGCCGGAAACCATGAGTATTGAACGACGCAAGGTGCTCAAGGCCTTCGGTGCCAACCTGATCCTGACTCCAGGAGCCAAAGGGATGGGTGGCGCCATCGCCGCTGCCGAAGAGTTGGCCGCCAGCGATCCGGAGCGCTATATCCTGCTTCACCAGTTCAAGAACCCGGCCAATCCGGCGATCCATCGCAGCACGACCGGACCAGAGATCTGGGAGGCAACCGGCGGAAACGTCGATGTCCTGGTCTCCGGCGTCGGAACCGGCGGAACAATCAGCGGCATTTCCCAGTTTTTTGAACTCGACAAAGGGAAAGTCCTGCATTCCGTTGCCGTTGAACCAACCGATTCGCCGGTCATCAGTCAGCACCTGGCAGGACAGAACCTGCAGCCGGGACCACACAAGATCCAGGGGATCGGGGCCGGATTCATTCCGGAGACACTCGATCTGTCTGTCGTCGATCAGGTTGAACAGGTTGGCAATGACGAGGCCATCGACTTTGCCCGGCGACTCGCCAGGGAAGAAGGGATTTTGTCAGGGATATCTTCCGGAGCGGCGGCAGCAGCAGCAGCACGCCTGGCTGCAAAGCCTGAATATGCAGGTAAAAATATCGTCGCCATCCTCCCCGATTCCGGCGAACGTTATCTGACCAGCGTTCTGTTTGAAGGCATCGTCTGAACATGTATTTGGGACAAGCCGATGTGACAAGGGAGTCAGGCATGTCAGCTAAGCAGCACTGGAGCCAAACCAGCAAGGCGGTACAGATTGGCACCGGCCGTGACAGTAGCGGTGCGATCAGCTTCCCGATCTACCCGAGCGCGACCTACGCTCACTCGGCACCGGGCCAAAGTACCGGCTACGATTACACCCGAAGCGGCAACCCGACCCGCCAGGTGCTTGAAGAAGCCCTGGCGGAGCTGGAAGGCGGGGCACGGGGACTGGCCTTCGCTTCGGGGATGGCGGCCCTGACCACCCTGCTGCTCCATTTTTCCAGTGGCGATCATCTGGTTGTCTCCCAGGATCTCTATGGCGGAACATATCGTGTCCTCGACCAGGTTTTCAGCAGGTTCAGTATCAACGTAAGCTATGTCGACAGCACTTCGCTGTCCCAGGTTGGAGAAGCGATCAGGCCGGAAACAAAGGCGCTGCTGATCGAGACCCCGGGAAATCCGCTACTGGGGATCTCCGATCTCAGGGCGCTGGGAGACCTCTGCAAACGGCACAAACTGCTGTTCATTGTCGACAACACCTTCTCAACCCCGATTCTGCAGCGCCCTCTTGAGTTTGGTGCTGACGTGGTCGTTCACTCGGCGACCAAATACCTCGGCGGCCACAGCGATCTGTGCGCCGGGGCCCTGATCACCCGCGATGAGGAACTGGGAGAACAACTCTACTTTCTGCAGAATTCAACCGGTGGGATCCTGCCGCCACAGGACTGCTGGTTGCTGATCCGCTCGCTGAAGACATTGAGCCTGAGGGTCCAGCGTCATTGCCAGAGCGCGGCAGCCATTGCCCATTGGCTGGTCAGTCACCCCAGGGTAACGGCTGTCTATTATCCGGGGCTGGAAACGCACCCGGGACACACGCTGGCAAAACGGCAGAACGACAATTTCGGCGGCATGCTCTCTTTCCGCGTCAACAGCGCGGAGTTGGCCAACCGGGTCCTGTGCCGGATCGAACTGATCAGTTTTGCCGAGAGCCTCGGTGGTGTCGAAACCCTGATGACCCTGCCGGCGGTCCAGACCCATGCTGACATCCCGGCCGAAGAACGCTCCCGGCTCGGTATTGACGAAACCCTGCTGCGGCTGTCGGTCGGTCTCGAAGACCCGGAAGATCTGATCGCCGACCTTGCTCAGGCCCTAAGCTGATCCAGAAAGGACACTCTGCAGATGGCACAGAACAACTACCGAATCGCAACCCAGCTGGTCCATCAGCGCCAGGACCGCGACCCTCATACCGGCGCCTCCGCGGTACCGATCTACCAGGCTTCGACCTACCATCATGAGCAAGGCGAAGCCGGAGAGTTCGACTATGCGCGCAGTGGCAATCCGAGCCGCCAGCAGGTTGAAGATGCCGTCGCCCTGCTCGAAGGCGCGCGCTTCGGTTTTGCCTGTTCGTCCGGCATGGCCGCGACCGGCACGGCCCTGTCACTACTGCGTTGCGGCGATCACCTGATTGCCCCACTCGACCTTTACGGCGGCAGCTACCGTTATCTGCGCCAGCTCCTCCCCGAGCAGGGGATCGAGGTCAGCTACGTCGACATGACCGATCTGGCCCACATAGAGGCTGCAGTGACAGAAAAGACCCGTGCTGTCTTCATTGAAACACCGTCTAACCCGTCTTTTCTGATTTCCGATCTGCGCGGCATTGCCGACCTGGCCAAACAGCACGGTCTGCTGACCCTGCTTGACAACACCTTCATGACTCCGCTGCTGCAGCGTCCCATCGAACTGGGCATCGATGTCGTCATTCACAGTGCCACCAAGTTTCTCGGCGGCCACAGTGATCTGCTGGCAGGCGTTGTAGTCACCGACAATGATGAACTGGCTGTCAGGCTCAGGCGCTTCCATAACGGTTTCGGCGCAGTGCTGGCCCCCTTCGACTGCTTTCTGCTCTCGCGCGGCCTCAAGACCTTGAAACTGCGTCTCGATGCGGCCCAGCGGTCGGCGCAAATCCTGGCTGAACGCCTGCAGCAGCATTCGTCTGTAGCTCGGGTTCTCTATCCGGGGCTCAGTGATTTCGCCCAGCAGGAACTGCATTTTTCCCAGGCCAGCGGAGCCGGGGCGGTTCTCTCTTTTGAATTGAAGGACAAGAATCAGGTTCCGTCACTGCTGAAACAGATCAGGCTGCCGATCATCGCTCCCAGTCTGGGCGGGGTTGAAACCATCCTGACCCATTGCTGGAGCATGTCACACGCGGCCATGCCGGCCGACTTCAAACTCAAGCTGGGGATCACTGAAGGGCTGTTACGTATTTCGACGGGAATTGAAGATATCGAAGATCTCTGGGAGGATTTCCAACAGGCGCTCAGCTAGGTCGACTCCCCGCCACTCATCAACCACCCGCCCCGGACGGCCAGAGTCAAGGCCGTCCGGAGCGCTTCCCAACTGAAAATAATTTTCACATTCCCCCTTGTCACAGACCCGCAAAATTTATAAGATCAATTTATGACAATGGAGGTCATATTTAGCTTCTTTCCTCGAAACCAAGGAGAATTAAGATGAGCGACAAATATAAGTGCGGAACCTGTGGCGTTGTGACCGATGAAAAAGCGAACCTCTGCAAGCCTGTCGAAATTACCAGTAACACGGGATCGTGCGGTTTCGACGGCGACCTGAACGCCATGTGCGACTCAATCAAAGACGAAATGCATTATATCTGCGATACCTGCGGCCAACCCGCGGAAAACGCTGACGGTATCTGCTCCCCAAGAATGCTGCTATAGATTCACATGATGTGACTAACGTCCTTACCACTAAGACAGAAGCGCCATTCAGATGATCTGAATGGCGCTTCTGTTATTCATTCTTCCATGACGACGCAATTACGCCCCTGTTCCTTGGCACGATAAAGGGCCTTATCGACTCTTGCCGCAACATCATCTATATTTTCACCGGCCTCCCAACTTGCCACTCCAAAGCTGCAGGTTCTACTGCCAACTACCGAGAAGTCATGCTCTTCAATAGCATTACGGAGCTTCTCTGCGAGAATAGCAGCACTCGCCAAATCTGCCTGGGGACAGATAATCAAAAACTCTTCCCCTCCCCAGCGGCCCAGGACATCGACAGTGCGTATATTACTACTCAGAATTGTGGCCAAAACCTGGAGCACTTCATCCCCGACCAGATGCCCATACTCATCGTTTACGCTTTTGAAATGATCCATATCCAGAAGGATGACCGAGAAAGTCGATTGGTAGCGTTCGGCCCGTTGAATCTCATACTCGAAACTCTCATCCAGCTTTCTGCGGTTGAACAGCCCGGTCAGTTTGTCTGTCACCGAGGCCTCGACAAGATCATCAAGCAGACGGCCAAGCTCAGCTTCAGCGGCTTTCTGACGTGTGATGTCCCTGATCGTCCCAACTGCATGCCACTGATTCTCCTGCTGGATTGCACAGATAGAAAGAGTAATTGGGAATTCATGGCCATCTTTATGCTTTGCGTGTAATTCAATGATTTTTCCAACGGCATTACCGGTTCCTTCCCTGACGAACTGGGGAAAGGCGGCCTCATGTTCGGAAAGATAGCGCTCAGGAGCCAGTAGTTTATGCAGGTTCTTGCCTATGACTTTTTCGGCCTGATAGCCCAGAATCTGTTCAGCCGCCGGGTTCCAGAAAGTGATTTCCCCCTGCGGATTCATCAGGATGATCGCGTCCAGGCTAGAGTCGGTAATGGCCTGAAGTTGTCTCTCCTTGGCCAAACGTTCCTCAACAGCTTGCTTCTGTTTGGTAATATCCCGCACTGAAGCATAAAGCATCGTCACTCCTTGAAGTTTGATTCTTTTCGTGCTCACCAGCACATCAAACGTCGTCCCATCCTTTCTTTTGTAAATAGTTTCAAAGGTTTCTGACTTGATCAGAACCCTGCGGAGCCGATCTTCTGCCGACTGAGAATTCACATCCCAATCTTTGACATTCAGCCTCTGGGCCTCTTCGTAACTGTAACCCAGGGTGTCGGCAAACGCTTTGTTGCACTCAAAAACATTGCCTTTTTCATCAAGAATATGGATTCCATCGCTGGCGAGTTCAAGGTAACTATTGACCTTCTCTTCAGCTTCTTTCTGATGGGTTATATCGTAAGTGGTTCCCAGAGAATAAAGAGGCTTGCCATCCTCATCAAACCGAGTATCCCACTGAGTTTCAACCCATATAATACGCCCATCTTTCAACAAAAGTCTGTGGGCCAGTTTGAATTTGTTCTGGGAGATTAAGGAGTTTCTATAGGCGGATTCTACTGACGCCCTGTCAGCAGGATGAACAATTCTATATAAAACCTCAGTGGAAGGGAAACATGTCTCTTTATCCAGTTCAAACAGATCATAGAGTTCATCCGACCAGCTCACATGATTATTGACAAGGTCAAGCTCCCAGATACCAAGCTTGGCAACGGCTTTTGCGGCCTCCAGTTTTTGCTGGGAGTTCTGCAGCTCCCTGGTGCGCTCTGCCACCATATGTTCGAGATGATCACGGTGCTGCCTGAGTTCGCTTTCCGCCTTTTTGAGTCGATTTCGATTGACGACCAGAAGGCCGATCAAAACCATCTGAGCAAGAATAAAAATGACGCCAGCGATGATATGAGGCAGATATTCTGCCAAGAGGACAGGCGGACGGTTGATAATGATCGATTGCTCAGGAATTAGGGCGGTATCGATGTTCCACTTCTTGAAGGCGGACCAATCAAAGGCATAGCGCATCGGAAAAATATGAACCTGTTGCTGCTGTAATTCCCCGGTGATAAGGACTGCGCCGAGAATTTCACCCGTCATGGCCAGACTGATCGTGTAGCCGCCGACAACCCCATGCCCCAAAAAACTTTCGAATAAACCGTAGACCGGAATATTCGAACTTTCCGTCAACGTTGAAACCACTGACTCTGGTGTCATCTGCCTGCCCCTGCCATCAGAGGAGGTCAGGATATAAAAAACGACCGTCTTTTCCCTGTTCTCAGTTGCGAGCCTGGCAACAAGAGAGTCCAGCGGTTGATCGATCAGGTATTCCACGTCGGCAGCCGGTCGAATCTCCCTGATGACGGATTGGAAGCCGGCAAGGCTCGTTCTTGCCGCACTGTTATTTTCCGAACCGATAGCCAGAATATGTTCAGGCTGGGCAATCGCCAGAAATTCTTCGATACATTTTCTGAAATTCTCTTTTAAATCGAAGGCGACATAGAGGTCCTGCGCTTGCAGATCGTGCAGTTCAGGCCTTTGCAGATAGATCCGTTTGCTGCCAGGCAGCAGATCCGGGAAGCGGTCGAGAAAAGAATTGGCTTCCCCAGCCCAGGCAACAATGTAATCAGGCTTGACGTACTGGTATTTTTCTTTCAGGTATGCGGCAAATGCGCGCTGAAAGTTTTCATCGCGTTGGTGTTGGGTATACAGGGCCTCAAAAAATTGCAGGTATTGGACATGCATGAATTCAAAAAAGAGCTCATGTTTGACAGGACTCCGGGTCAAGGATTCCTGCAACCCTTTTTCAAGGGCGGCATGGCCCGGCATATCCTTGCTAAATGAAGAGATAAAAAGAATCTTCAGCGGCCGCGTATCGGTGACGCCCGCATTGACGCTTGTTGGGGAGTTCAGCCCCATCAGCAGCAGTCCAAGCAGTGCGACAATCATCATACCCGGCTTCATAAGCAGCCCTTCTCAGGTCAATTCGGAATACAGGAAAGAAAAATGAGATCAATCTTTTTCCTGCCCGGTTATACGCTATCAACTTTACCACAAATGATCTTGAAGACGTTTTAGCGGTTCAGCTGCATCATTCGGTTGAGCTGATCAACTCGCGGGGTATAATTGATAAAATTTATATTTCGACTCGAAGCGTCGAGAGATCATGACTGCATTGGTAAAGAGAAACACAGTACGAATTGATATAAAAAAAAACCGCCTATACTGCAAATGCATCGGCAATGTGGCCAAAGAAGATATCGACGGCTATTTCACTGAGATCCGTTTTGCCGTTGCAGATCTCAAGCCGGGTTTTTCCCTCATTCTGGACTTGACCGAAGTAAGCTACGGGCATATCTCAGCCCTTTCGACACTGACAAAAATCATGCAATACCTGATTGCCCACGGCGTCAACCACATCGTCCGGATTGTCGATGACAAACAACTGATAAATCTTCAGTTTCAGAATTTTGCCGTGAGCAGACAGGGCTATGAAGCAACCCATGTCAAAAGCCTGGCTGCAGCTGAAGCATTTCTCGACAAGGAATCCAAGCGCTCTTATATCCGCATCAAGTTGCGCAACAAACCGGTCGCCTACAGCTTGCCCAACGAGAAAGCCTCGGGCCAGCTGTTCGATATTTCGCTGGGCGGCTGCGCCATAACGACCGCCCGACCACTCCCCGCAGAAGGCGAGAGCATCAGGGTTCGTTTCTCTCTTCAGGGCAAAAAAGCCGAGGAGTTCTGGTTTGAGTTCGATGGCAGGATCGTCAGGCATATCGACGGGGGGTTTACCGTCACATTTGAACCCTTGCCTTCGGCTGACCGGCAGAAGCTCCTCGAGTGCATGGCCCAGGAAACAGCGATTGCAACGGACTGATTGAACCAGCCCCACAAAAGCTGATACCCTATGCAGAACTTACGTATAAACCAGATTGAGGCTACTCGGAAACAAGCTCGATGCGGACCTTAAGCAGTCCCTCGCTGAGCCTGCCAATGCTACTGAAGGCCGTTTTTGAAAGGTCAATGATCCGCCCTTTGACAAAGGGACCACGGTCATTGATTCTGACCACGACAGTCTTGTCGTTGGCCAGATTGGTAACCTTGACCCGGGTCCCGAAGGGCAGACTGCGGTGTGCAGCAGTCAGCTTCGCCCCCTTATAAATTTCGCCACTGGCCGTTTTTCTGTTTTCAAATTTGGCGGCATAATAGGACGCCTTACCAGTCTGCCCAAAAGAACTCTGCCCCTCGCTTGGAATAGAATGTCCAGCACAGCCGCTTAGCAGGGCGGTCAGCAATGCAATCAGCATGAAATTTTTCATCGATCCCCCTTTTTAGATGTCAATCATACCTGCTTCGTTCCGACATGACCAGCAGCCGCCTCAGTTGTCTTGGGAGGCTATTCTGTACGTGCTGCCGAGAAGCAGGCAGGGCAAAAAAATTGCGCACGGAAAAAAATCTAGGAATAATCCGCGTGCTGGGCTATTCAATAGATCTCAATTTTCCCACAGAAGGAGAACTTAATATGCTGTTTGTCGTCCGTTGTCTCGATAAAGCCGATCACCTGCCGGTGCGCATGGAAAGCCGTCCGGCCCACGTTGAATTCCTCAAAGGTCTCGGCGACAAGCTGTTCGCCGCCGGTGGTATTCTCAACGAAAAAGAGGAGATGTGCGGCTCGATCGTCATCTTTGACGTCGCCGACAAGGCCGAAGTCGAGGCGATAGCCGCCAACGACCCCTACGCTAAAGCCGGCCTGTTTGCTTCGGTGTCTATTGATCGCTGGAATAAAGTTTTACCCTGACACCCTGCTGATATTCAAAAGAGACACACAGCTATGAAGTACCTGCTCCTGGCCCTTATCCTGATTCTGTTCTGCACTGCAGCCGTGACGATCCATCATGTCGATTATGATGTGACTCTCTACCTGAAGCAGAACACCTGGCCGCAGTTTGAGGATTTCTACAGCCGCACCCTCTTTGAAGGCGATCTGCCCGGGGCCGGAGATGTCTCGATTATCGGCATGCTGATCTGCCTGGTGCTCTATCTCTTCAGTGCCACCAAAGAACAGCTGGCGCGCTGGCGGGCAGAACTCGGTTTCGGCATCTTCGCCGGCCTGATCAGCGCCCTCTGCTTTGTCCACACCGTCAAGTGGGTGGTCGGCCGGGCGCGCCCCAAGGAAGTTCTCAAAAGCCACCTGGCTTACAGCGACTGGTTCACCACCGGTCCGCATTTCATCTCCGAAGGGATCTATCGCGGCAGTTTCCCGAGCGGCCATACTCTTGCCGCGCTGCTGCCACTGCTGCTCGCTTACATGCTGGCCGGCAACCGGGAAAACAGCCTCAAAATAAGAATCGCCGGGGTAATTGTCGGCATTCTGGCCCTGCTCAATGCCGGGGGGATGGCGCTGGCCCGGCCGATGAGCCTGAACCACTGGATCAGCGATGGCCTGCTCGGCATGCTGATCGGCTGGTTGCTGATTCACATCTGTTACTTCTGGGTGCTCAAGGTACCGCAGCAGCGCCGGCTGTTGCGCTCGGGAAAACAGGGGGAGATTCCGCCAAAATACTGGGAACTGAAACTCGGACTCTTGAGTGTCGCCGTTTCAGCCTGCATCATCTTTGCCTTGTTCGGCTTGCGGGCATTGTTCCTCGACGTCAGCCTGGCTTGGGCACTGCTTCTGCCGGTTGGCATCATCGCCGGTATCTTTGTCGTCAGACACTGGTGGCGACTCTATCGCCGCTTTCTCAGCTGGGTCGGCTAACGCTAACTGTATTTAAGCGATTTTCTTGAATGCCCAGCGGCTGGAAAGCACATAGTTCGATAGAAAGACCACGGCGGTTGCCAGAATCTGCCCCGGGATATAATGCATACCGACGATATTGATCGCCAGGTAGACCAGCGCCAGATTGAGAAAAAATCCGAACAGCGAGAGGCTGAAATAACGGATCAGCGCGGCTCTGTGTCCCGCCTTGAGGTTGAAGGTAAAGTAGAAATTGAGCAAATAGTTGACCAGGAAACCGAGCCCATAGCCCACACAGGAGGAAGCCACGGGGTTCACGGCAAACAGTTCCACCCCCGCTGTCAGAACAAGGTACTGGACCAGGGTTCCGACCCCGCCGACAAGTGCAAACTTAAAAACTCTGGGAATCTTGATTCTTTTATTCATCAACAAAAACTCTTTGCAATCAGTCCATTTGACAACACTCCAACATGTGAGCAAGTCAGCCAGCCCCTTCCCAACGGACGATCCTGACTGTTCAAATGCACCTTGCAGTTGCCAGTCGAATGACTTAAGCTTTGCCGGCAAAGCCGGCCCCTGAACCCCGGCCATGAATACTCTACTTTTAGTAACTTAGCAAGGTGAGCACCCCTATTATGCATAAAATGACCAGTTTCGCCCTGATTATTCTGCTGGCCATCATATTCCTCTACGGCCTCGGTCAGACTGTCGTCATCGACTTCGATGAAGGCGTCTACGCCGAAATCTCCAGGGAGATGCTCACCGACCGGCAGATGATCGTCCCGCTCCTGAACGGCGAAGATTTCTTTGATAAACCGCCAATGATCTACTGGGCCCAGGTCGCCGGCTACAAACTGTTCGGTACGACAACAACCGGTGCGCGCATTGTCAATGCCTTGGCCGGGGTCGCTACGCTGCTCATCATCTACTTCATGTCGATTCCCGTTCTTGGCAAGCGCCTGGCCGGTCAGGCTGCCCTGATCACGGCGACCTCCTTCCTCTTCGTCTACCTGACCCGGATCGCCATGACCGACATGATCCTGACCCTCTACATGACCCTCTGCCTGCTCACCTCTTGGTACGCGGTGGAACAGGCGATCAAAGGGGAACGGCGCGGCACCTGGCTGTTCTGGCTTGCCTGTCTGTTTGCGGCACTGGCCATGCTGACCAAGGGAATCATCGGCATCCTCTTCCCGCTGCTGACTGCGCTGATCTACCTGGTGACGATCAAACGCCTCAAGCTGCTGTTCCGGTCCAGCTGGCTGATCCCAGGTGCGCTGATCCTGATCATTATCGGTTTTTCCTGGTACCTGATGCTCGGCTTCACTCACCCTGAAGGGTTCGCCTTCATGAAGGAGTTGTTCCTCAAGCATCACCTCGGCCGCTTCTCAAGCGCCATGGAAGGACATTCCGGCCCCTTCTTCTATTACATTCTGGTGCTGCTCGTCGGCATGCTCCCCTGGTTCCCCTATATCGGTCAGGCCTTTACAGCAGCACCGGTCAGAGACAGCCAGAATCCAACCAGCCGTTTTATCCGGATGTTTCTTATTTACTCGGTGATCATCCTGCTGTTCTTCTCGTTCGCCGCAACCAAGCTGCCAAACTACATTCTCCCCGCACTCCCCGGCTTTGCCATCCTGATCGCCGTCCTGCTGGAAAAGAACGAAGCCCGCCTGTCGCGCTGGGCGATCATCTCCGGCTGGATCTCCGGCCTGTTCTTTGCTCTGCTTGGTAGCGTCTTCGTGGCCCTGCCGATTATCCTCGCCACCCTGCCGGACCGCCTGGGGAAACACGCTCTCAAGGCTCCGGTTCTGGCGGAACCGGTTGCGCTGGGTGTCGCCCCCTGGCTGGCCGGACTGCTGTTGGTCGCCTGCGGTATTTTCATCATTGTCATCACCCGTAAAAAGAACAGCGAACAGCTGTTCAGAACCCTGCTGATCTGCGCTCTGGCCCTGAACATCATCATGGTCTTCATGATTCTGCCGACCTATGACAGACTGATGAACCGGCCGCTGGTCAACTTGGCTGAGCAGGCGGCGACACTGACACCCGCAAACGGAAAAATCCTGCTCTACAAGATCAGCAAAAGACCGAGCGCCAATTTTTATTCGGGCCTGTATACCCTGACTATCAAGGAGAAAGACTTCGCCCGGCTACCGGAACTTGCCGAGCAGGACGCGATAAGGGTCGGCATTACCACCAGATACTATCTGAACAAGCTGCAGGATAAAGGGATCCCGGTCCATGAACTTGCCAGCGATACCGGCTATGTCCTGTTCGACTTCCCGGCAGAATGACAAGCAAAGGAAATCAGCCCGTCCCGAGGGGGAACAAGACCGCCAGCTTGAATCAACACAGCGGTCTTACAGTGATTTTTTCATTGGCTAACGGATTCTTCCGATTTTCCCTGAATTCTGTTATCCTGAACATAAAAAGGGATGACCTTTTACTCCGCCGCACAACAGCCATCCGGAAAAACCTTAAGGTTGCCATAATAATTTTCTTACATAACTGCTGTAACCAGATGCATCCTTGCAGACATCTGTGCTGATAGAAACGAAAAGATCAACTATGACAAAAGTTCCACCGCCAGGCGGTTCAGCCTCCTGCAGAAACAGATATCGCTGGCTGATCCTGCTGATGATGCTCATCGTCCTGGTGATCATAACCATGGTAATCAACGCCCTGGATCTTGATCGCAGCATTTCAGGCATGTTCTATACCCGAAAACAAGGCTGGTTCCTCGAGGACAGACCCTTATGGGATGCACTTTACAATTACGGAACAATCCCAGGGATCATTGTCAGCATCGCCGCACTGTGCGTCTGGCTGGCCAGTTTCTATAAAAGCAGCCTGCGTTCCTGGAGAAAACCCTGCCTGGTCATTGTCCTGACTGCAGTTCTGGGCGCCGGGGTGCTGGTCAACTCGGTTCTCAAGCAATACTGGGGCCGCCCGCGGCCAAGCCAGACCATCGAATACGGTGGACACTGGGAGTACCGGACGATTTTCAACCCCGGCCTTGCCGGTCAGGGTGCATCCTTTCCCTGCGGCCACGCAACCATGGGCTTTGTCCTGGTCGCTGCAGGAGCCTTTTACAGCCGGAAAAAATCGATCGCCATCACTGGCGTCACCAGCGGGATCGTGCTTGGCGGTGCACTGTCGGCCGCACGAATCGTCCAGGGTGCCCACTATTTCAGCGACACCATCTGGGCCTTCGGGATTATCGCCATCGTCGCCACCGGACTGACCTTCTACCTGCCGGACGTCTCGCAACAGGCCGCAGGCCGGCCAGTCGGAAAACGCCAGAAGCTGCTGATCACTTCGGCGGTGATCGTGGCTATTGCCGTCATGGCTACAGCCTTTATGACGCGCAGACCGTTCTTCTCGACCAATAGCTATTGGCTGCAGATCAAATCCATAGAGACTATCGACATCCAAACGACCATCGACCCTGAACGAATCGAACTGTTCTATGCCGACGTCCTGTTTTCGACCCTGCGTGTCGACGCCCACGGTTTTGGCTGGATGAATACCGATTATGAGGAGAAACTATCTCAGCAACGGAACGGTTCCGAACTTGATCTTCAGCTCAATATCGAGGCGAAAAGCTATTTTGCCGAACTGGATCACAGTTTGACGCTAACTCTCCCTTACAGTAGCAAAGGGTACCCCCAGGTTCTTTTCAACGGACAACCGATCAATCCTCAGGATACTCAATGACCCAAACTACCCAGCCTTCGGACAAAAAAATACTGCTTAAGGTTCTGACCCTCGGCTCCGTCAAGGAACTGCTGAAGCACCGTTCCTTTATTGCACTGATTTTCATCATCCTGATCGCCGACAAGGTTCTCCACCATTTTTTCAGCGCCGAGAAAATGCAGACAGCGCTGGCACCGGCCGAAATCGTCAGGGTTCTGCCGGAATTCCTGTTCAGGGATTTGCCGGCCCATCTGGCCCAATGGCTGTTCAGCCCCTATACGGTTGCGGTCCTTGTGGGTCTCTTCCTGTTCAAGCAGATCATCTCACTCTGGCCGTCGAGCAGCCTGCGGCGCTGGCACAACGACAACCGCAATGCCGGTATGCTGACTTCTCTCGCCGGGCTTAAAGGGTCCCAGTTTTTCTGGGATTTCTGTGCCTTGGCCATTCTCATTCTGACCTTCCTGATCTGGAGCGGCTTCTGGTTTCTGATCGGCCTGGCCTGGTGGTCAAAGACCGGTTCACCCGTTCCGGCCTGGCTGGTGCTGATCTGCATCGCCCTCGCCCTGCCCCTGGTCATGGCCGGTCTGTCCTATTCATCCAAATTGGCGGTCCTGCATAACGGCAGCTTCGCCGAGAAGTTCGGGCTCTATATCAAGCTTTTCACGGCTCCGCAGATCCTTGGCGGTTCCTGGCTGTTTTTCCTGGCGCGCAGCATCCTTGAGGCGATCTTTGTCGTCATCGTCCCGGCCGCAGCGATCCTTTTTCTTGACAATGAAGCGATGCGCATTCTGGTCATCTGTGTTTCGGTGCCCTGGTATTCCTACCTGAAGATGGCCTCCTTCAAGTTTTTCCTGTTCATCTACCGCCATGAGCAACTGGTGCAGTTGGAATTTGTCGATTATTTCAGAAGCTGGGGGATATCCGTAGCAGCACCAGGCAGGCAGCAACAGCCCTGAAATTGCCACAGCACAAGCAGCCGGCAGTAATCCCTAGCAGCGCAGTCGACTTTTTTTGCTGAAAAAAAATTGAAATCCGTTATCATAGTGCCCCATGAATACAGATCTGAAGAAATCAAGCTACCCTGATGTAACCGGCGTCCTGCTGGCCGGTGGTCGCAGCAAGCGCATGGGGCAGGACAAGGCGCTGCTCGAGGTTGCGGGCCGCCCTCTCTACCGCCGGGTTATCGACCTGATGCAGGAGCTTTTTGATCAGGTGCTGATCTCCGGCGAGCGTCCCGACCTGGAACTTCCCGGCATCAAATCCTATGCGGACAGCTACCCCGGCAGTTCGCTGGCCGGCGTCCATACAGCCCTCAAAGCAGCTGAAACCGAGTGGATTTTTATCGCGCCCTGCGATATGCCCTTTCCTGACCGGCTTATCTTTGAAAAACTCCTGCCGCTACGTAGCGAAGTTTCGGCTGTGCTGCCAACCACAGACGGCCGCGTCGACGCCGTTTTCGGCCTTTACCACAAATCCTGCCTGCCGATCATCGAAGAGATGCTGAGCGCTGAGAATTTCCGCATTCAAAGTTTATTTACCAGGATTGACTGCAGACTGATAGATACTGCTGAATTTCCTGAAGGCTGGCAACTGGCCCTCTCCAACGTCAATACTCCGCAGGATCTGCAGAAAGTTCTCGCCGAGAAATGCTGAAGCAAAGATTTCTGCAGGAAAAAGAATCGCTTGAACGGAAAAAAATATGATCAGTTATGATGAAGCAATCGCCCTGGTAATCGCTAACGTCAAACCGCTTGCCCCGCTTCGCGTTCCGCTCGGCGACGCGGTCGGGCGCATCCTTGCTGAAGATATCTGCGCCAGATTCGACCTGCCGCCGAAGGACAATTCGGCGATGGACGGCTACGCCTTTGCCCTGAATGGCCTGGGCGATGATCTGACCCTGTCCGACATCGATTTTGTCCCGGCCGGCGTCAACC
The DNA here is from genome assembly GCA_963677215.1 of Geopsychrobacteraceae bacterium. Taxonomy (GTDB): domain Bacteria; phylum Desulfobacterota; class Desulfuromonadia; order Desulfuromonadales; family Geopsychrobacteraceae. The sequence continues at coordinate 1,414,375 of OY781919.1, read as the reverse complement.
GTCTCGCTCCGGTCGGTTCGGGTGAAGCGGTACGTATCATGACCGGTGCTCCGGTGCCGCCCGGCTGCGATACCATCGTACCTCTTGAAGACGTTACTCTTGACGGCAAGACCATCACCCTGAAAAAAAAACCTAAGCTCGGCGATAACCTCCGCTACCAGGGGGAGGAGATGAAGAGCGGCGATCGAATTCTTGAGGCCGGCTGTACCCTGCAATCTGGCACCATCGGCATGCTTGCCTCGGCCGGTATCGAGCAGGTGCTGGTCTACCCGGCTCCCAAGGTTGCCATCCTGGCCACTGGCGATGAACTGGTCAACCTTGGTGAAGAGCCTGACAACGGCAAGATCGTCAACTCCAACTCCTACCTGCTGGCTGCACGCCTCAAAGAAGCAGGCTACCAGCCGATTCTGCTCGGTATCGCCAAAGACCGTCCAGGCGAACTCGAAGCCCTGCTGAAAAAAGGACTGGAAGAAGCGAATGTCATCCTCACCAGCGGTGGCGTTTCAATCGGTGACCACGATCATGTCCAGGCGACCTGGGAGAAACTCGGTTTCGAGAAGATCTTCTGGAAGGTCGCCATCAAACCGGGCAAGCCTGTGTTGTTCGGCAAGGTCGGCGAAAAACTGATCTTCGGCCTGCCCGGCAACCCGGCAGCCTCGGCGGCCACCTTTGAACTGTTCGGAATGCCGGCCCTGCGTTTGCTCGGCGGCAGCCAGCAGGCACTGGCGCCGCGCATCAAAGTCAGACTGCTGGACAGTGTCAGGGGTGGCGTCAAACGCCAATTGTTCATGTGGGGACAGTTGCAGGTCGAAAGCGGGGAAATCTGCTTCCTGCCGTCGACACGTCAAGGTTCCGGCCAGAATCGCAGCATTCACGGCTCGCAGGCCCTACTGCCGGTGGCCATCGGCAGTCCCGATCTGACCGCGGGTGACTACGCCGAAGTGATTATGTTGCGCTTACCTCTTGGCTAAATACGACAATTCTGCTAAAGAATAGACTCCACATATTCCGCTAGCGTTTTAATCAACACCAAGGCCACGCAAAATCTTGATTTTGAAAGTGCGCAATGCTCTCCGGCTGTATTTCAAACCGGACATTGGAGGATAGTGAAGTCATGGCACAACAGTTAGTTGCAGTCTGTATCAGCAAGAACAAAGGTGAACGTAAAACCCCGGTCGACAGTGTCGAACTGCAGATCAACCACGGCATCGTCGGCGATGCCCATGCCGGTGACTGGCACCGCCAGGTCAGCCTGCTGGCCAAGGAGAGTATCGCCAAGATGCAGGCCATGGGTCTCGATGTCGATAACGGCGATTTCGCCGAGAACCTGACCACCGAAGGGATCGACCTGCCGGCCCTACCGATCGGTTCCCAGCTTAAGATAGGCACTACCCTGCTCGAGATCACTCAAATCGGCAAGGAATGCCACAACCGCTGCGCCATCTACTACCAGGCCGGAGACTGCGTCATGCCCAAGGAAGGAATCTTCGCCAGGGTTCTAGAAGGGGGTGTTATCAAACCGGGCGATGAGATACAGCGCCTGAACTGAAATCCGGAACAATAGACACAGGCCACCTCTCTTCCCGATTGAGGTGGCCTGTGATTTTTCTCAGCGATCTCCTCTAGAATAACAGTGCCGACAATTTCGGCAGCAATTTCCAGAAACAGAGTGCCGCAATCAAGCAGCAATAGACTGGCACTACGGCTCTCCAGGTTTTTTCTGGCAGAACCCGCGTCATATAGGGAGCGGCAATAACGGCCAGGATACTTCCCAATATCATCGATGGCAGCAGGATAAAGTCTATGGCCAGTCCTCGATTGAGCCAGAAAATCCAGACAAGGATAGAGACGACACAGACAATCCCTTCGGAAAATGCTGTAACCGCCATCATCGCCTTGGCCGGGATGCCAGAGAGCAAGCCGCCGATTGTCACGACCGGACCATAGCCTCCGCCACCGATCCCCTTGTTGAAGGCAGCCAGTGCGCCAAAAAAACACATCCGTCCGGGACGATAACTGTAGGACTTTCTACTGCCAAACAGTGCCGTTACGCCCATGACCAGCAACAGAAGGACGACATAGAGCTTAATCCAGATTTCCCCCACCTTGAAAATTCCGTAGATTGATGAAATGGAAAAACTGACCGCCAGGATACCGCTACCGGCGATGATCAGAATCAGCCTGACCGACTCGGAAGCGGGCCTGAAGCGCCACTCGACATTGCCGTATTCCTTGTGCATGTAGGCCCCTGTCAAACCGGCACAGGCCTGCTGAATCATGATCACGGGGATGATCTGTAGCGGCTCGAACCCCATCAGCAGCAGAATCGGGGTAAAGGCCGTACCGTAGCCCATCCCAGCAGCAGAATCGAGAAATTCAAAGATGATCGCCAGTCCGACAACGGTCCATAGAATGCCCCATTGACTGGTGCCAAGCCAATCGGTCCCGGACAATGCAGGCGAGGCTATCCGCTGAGTGCCGGGAAAAGGATTACCGGCCAGCCAGCAACTGATCAGGAAGATGACCAGCAAGACTCCAAAGCCGATCAGGGACGCCCTGATTTCAGAACGATTGAGGACAATCCGCTCGCTTATTCTGAGACGGTCTCTGCTGACCGAAGTTTCCCAGCCAAGGATAGACACTTCTGCATTCTGATCTGCGACAAGCTCTGCTCTGTTCTCCGACATGAAAGATTCTCCTTTAATTTTTTATCAATGAGTCTCTTCATGCGCATTCCGTACCACCTTTACAAATGCTCGTTCTGACGCATTTTTTTACAGATTGACTATTGACTCCGATTGCGTCACAGTTAAATAAAATGTTTTTTACATTAAATAAAACGGATTTTATGTGACATGGAAAAGCACACACAGATCATCGGTCATGATTCAGGTCTTGCCAAAGTCATGGAACGGGTCAATCTGGTTGCCCCCAAGAACATCCCGATACTGATCCACGGCGAATCGGGAAGCGGCAAAGAAGTAGTGGCCCAGACAATTCACGAACGCTCTGCGAGGAAGAATCAGATTTTCAGACGGGTGAATTGTGGCGCCATAGCTCCGGAGTTGATCGACTCGGAACTGTTCGGCCATGAGAAGGGCTCTTTTACCGGGACATCCGGCTTGCACCGCGGCTGGTTTGAACAGGCTGACAAGGGCACCCTTTTCCTCGATGAGATCGGCGAGCTGAGTGCCGCTGCCCAGGTCCGCCTGTTACGTGTTCTGCAGGATGGCAGCTTCTGCCGGGTCGGAGGTGAGAAAGAAACCAGAACCGATGTCCGTATCATTGCCGCAACCCATCGCTCGCTCCCCCAACTGATCGAAAACAAACTGTTCAGAGAGGATCTGTATTATCGCCTGTCAGTTTTCCCGATTGTCATCCCCCCTTTACGTGAAAGACTGGAGGACATCCCTGCCCTGGCAGAATACTTTGCCGAGCGGGCATTTAGCCGCTATGGAATAAAACCGTTCAGACTCACGGCAAATGATATAAAGCTGCTGCAAAGCTACAGCTGGCCCGGAAATATAAGAGAGCTGTCATCCGTCATGAACCGTGCGGTTCTGCTCGGCGAAGTCACCGGCAATCTGCAGATCGCCACAGCCCTTGGCCCTGTCACTCAAGAGTCCGGGACAAACCTAGTTCAAAGGTCAAATGACTCGGCGGGCGGAGCAGACGAAACTCTTGAGACCGTCATTCGCAATCACATTCAGCGAATTGTACTGGAATGTCATGGGCGCATAGATGGGCCCTTTGGTGCGGCAAAACGCCTCGGCCTCAACCCGAGTACGCTCAGATCAAAAATGCGCAAACTGGGCCTCTAAACCGTCTGCCAACATCCACAGCTCCTGTCTATCCAACAACTGGTGAACTTATAGAAAAAAAGCGGAAACCGCCTCTTTTGAAATTGCCTTAAAACATCGTTCTGCCGTATAACTTCGCAGCTTTTCTATTACACCCGATCCGGGTTACACGGGAGGTCTTCATGGCCGATGTTTTAAGTCCCTCTGCACAAAAGAACTATATTGCCGCTAACCGTCGGGATTATGCCGAGATCTATACGGAACTTCGTTTTCTGAAAGCTGACGAGATTCCGACTACGGAAGCTTTTCGTGCCGGCATTCTGGCCGACCTCGAGGGAAAGGTCAGGTCTGTCTGCAACGGCAGCAAGCTCTATTCGAACCGGCTGTCACCCGGCTGCAAACTGTGCAGTGAGGGGCAATGGTCCTGTCTGTTCATCAACGGCAAATGCAACTGCGACTGCTTCTACTGTCCGACCTCCCAGGATGAAATCGGCCTGCCGACCACCAACAACCTGACCTTCCGCCTGCCGTCGGACTATGCGGCCTACCTGGAGACCTTCGGCTTCGGCGGCATGAGCCTGTCCGGCGGCGAACCGCTGCTGACCCCGGGGCGCTGCCTCGGCTTTCTGGACACGGCGAAAAAGCACCTGGGAGACAAGCTCCACACCTGGCTCTACACCAACGGCTCACTGGTCACCAGCGATATCCTCAAACAGTTGCGCGACGCCGGGCTGGATGAGATCCGCTTCGACATCGGCGCCATCAACTATTCAACAGCCAAGGCCGCCCTGGCGGTCGGCATCATCCCCAACGTCACCGTCGAGATCCCGGCGGTCCCGGAGAAACTGGAGCTGATGCAGGAACGACTGATCGAGATGAACGACTTGGGCATCAACTTCCTCAATCTTCATCAGCTGCGCCTGACCACCTACAATTTTCCCAAGCTGAAGCAGCGCGATTACACCTATGTCCATGGCGAACGGATCACCGTTCTCGAGTCGGAACTAACCGCGCTACAGCTGATCCGTCACGGCCTGGAGCAAAACCTCGAGCTGGGCATCAACTACTGCTCCTTCGTCTACAAAAACCGCTACCAGCGCGCCGCTGCACGAGGCCGTGGCTCCAGCTTAAGCGGCAAACATTACGAGGAACTGACCGAAGCCGGTTATTTGCGCACCCTGGTCGCCCGTTCCACCGGCGCAGACCTGGTCCGACTGACGGCAAACCTGCCGCAGGGGGACGATCAGGGCTGGGAACTGAGCCCGCACCAGGACCTGCTGTTCTGCACCGGCCAGGTTCTTGAGCAGCTGCCGACCAGCGGCCTGGAATTGAACGTCAGCTACGCGGAAACCCCGGTCCTCGACCAGGTCTCCTACCGTTACCCGTTCCGCGAGCTGCGCCTGCCGAGCAATCGCAAGATGGTCATCGAACGCCGCAAGCTGGCTGAGGTCACTCTGAAGGAAAATGAAATCGGCCGCTTTGCACGTATCCTCAAAGGCAATGACCACACAGCGGCCAATGAACTTGAACAGTGGCAGGATATTGAACGTTTTGAACAGCTGCCAAAGGGGTTGCAGACCTACTTCTGATTGAAGACGCACCAAAACTAGACGGAAAAATAAAAAACCATGTCTCACGCGAAGATCGCAAAGAACAGCTTTAAACAGTCAAAAATACGAAGTCTCTTGATGCCTGGAAAAAATCATTACATGATTCAATATATTTGATTTTGATCCTAAACTTCGCGGCTTCACGGCTTCACGTGAGATGGCCTTTTCAGATAAATCTGCATTTCTTACGATATTTCTTGTGTTTAGTTGAAAGCCGGGTATAATCAACTAGTTTTTCACAGCCCATTCTCAGATCGTTCCTCAATATCTCAGTCTGCTGTACACACCAAATAACCTCATTTTTAAAAGGTCTTATGTCATTTCATTCTCTCGGTCTTTCCGAACCACTGCTGCGCGCCATCAACGACAGCAACTATAGCAATCCGACACCGATTCAAACCCAAGCCATTCCGGCCATCCTTTCCGGCCGGGATCTGATGGCTGCCGCTCAGACCGGCACCGGCAAAACAGCCGGCTTCGGCCTGCCGCTGCTTGAACGCCTGAGCCGTGACGACAGGGCCAGATCGAACCAGGTTCGCGCCCTGATCCTCACTCCGACACGGGAACTGGCCGTTCAGGTTGAACAGAACATCAGAAGCTATGCAAAGTATCTGAAGATGAGAACCTATGCGGTCTACGGCGGGGTCAAGATCAATCCCCAGATGCAGCGCCTGCGCGGTGGCAGCGATATCCTGGTGGCAACCCCGGGACGCCTGCTCGACCTGGCCGGCCAGAATGCGGTCAGGTTCGACCGTCTGGAAGCCCTGGTTCTTGATGAAGCGGACCGCATGCTCGATATGGGCTTCAGAAACGATCTGAACAGGATTCTTGATCTGCTTCCGGCCAAGCGCCAGAACCTGCTGTTTTCGGCGACCTTCTCCGATTCGATCCTGAGCTTTACCAAGGGGCTGCTCAACCAACCGCTACAGATCGAAGTCAGCCCGCGCAATGCGACAGCCAATACCGTCAGGCAGCGGGTCTTCGAGGTCGACAAGAGCAAAAAATCGGCGCTGCTCTGCCAACTGGCAGAGCGTCTGCAATGGCAACAGGTTCTGGTCTTCACCAAGACCAAACGGGGCGCCGATCAGCTGGTTCGTCAGCTGAAAAAAGCTCAACTGTCCGCCGTAGCCATCCATGGCGACAAAGCTCAAGGCGTACGCAACCGTGCGCTGGCCGACTTCAAAGCGGGAAAAGTCCGGATTCTGGTCGCCACCGACATCGCCGCCCGCGGCATCGATATCACTGGTCTGCCACAGGTTGTCAATTACAACCTGCCGCAGGTCCCTGAGGATTATGTTCACCGGATCGGCCGCACCGGCCGGGCCGGCCTTGAGGGGGAAGCGATTTCACTGGTCTGCGCCGATGACGCGAAACTGTTAGCGGCAATTGAAAAGGTGATCAAGAAAACCCTGCCACGCGAAGTCGAAACCGGCTTTGTTCCGACCCATAACGTTCCTTCAGGTCGACCGAAGAGCAGGGCTCCGCAAAGAAGCAAAAAGCCGAAGTCAGAGCAACAGGCAAAGACCGCACAGAGAAAACCCGGCGAGGGGAAAGAACTGCAGGTCGTCAAACGGCGCAGCGACAAGCGTCAGGAGCCAGCCCAAGGACAAAAACAGGCCCCGGCCAACAGAAGCCAACGCCGTGAAGGAAGCAGAGCTGCCAGCTCAAAACAGCAGCCCGCTCAGCGCCGGAAAAATTAGCAGGATCGTCTTTTTGCCAAAGCCTAGCAAGTTGCCATCGGGAAACTCCAGTAGGCAACGGTAAGTTTTCAGATCGGAAATGAAAAATTTTTATTGTGGCTAAGAAATCAAGGGCTTGCGCTTAAGGCGTAGTACTTTACGCCGCACAAGCAAGCCCGTAGATTGAGGCTGCCACTGCGAAAAGGGCCGTTTCCGGCTGAAAACTATGCTTTGGCAAACAGACATTTGAGATAGCGACAATCGGCAAAGTCGGTCGGATGGTCGCAGGCATGGCCGCTTTCCCAAATGCGCTTCAATGGTCGCCCGGCCCGTTGTGCCGCAGCGCACATGGTTTCCCGGAATTCCTCAGGGGTCACCGGACTGGAACAGGAAGCCAGGACGATATCCCCACCCGGCACCAACAGATTGACTCCCAGGTGCGCTAGTTTGGCATAGGCATTGAGCGCCTCCTTGACCTGCGAACGACGCACGGCAAAGGCTGGCGGATCGATGATCACCAGATCATACTGTTTTTTCCGTTTAACCAGTTCCGCCATAGCCTTGAAGGCATCGTCTTCGATAGTCAGATGCTTTGCCGCCCTGACCGCCGGATGATCGGCATTCAGAGCAAAATTACGCTGTGACGATTCCAAGGCCGCACCACTCTGATCGACACTGGTCACCTCAACTGCCCCGCCTCGAGCTGCCGCCAGCGAGAAGCCACCATTGTAGGAAAAGACATTGAGCACCCGTTTCCCTTTGGCCAGTCGCTCGACCTCGGCTCGGTTATCGCGCTGATCAAGAAAGAAACCGGTCTTCTGGCCGCGCACCGGATCAACCTCGAAACGCAGGCCATTCTCCAGGCAGGTCAGAGTCTCGTTGATCGGCGGCCCGTAGATGATCTGTCCGTCACTGAGCCCGCGCAGCAGCTCCGGATGCTGTTGCATCCCCCGGTTCATGCGCAGCACCAGGCGTTCAAGCGGTTGCTGACTGAGCAGTTCGGTCAGAATCAGATGAAGATACGGCAGCCAGGCGCAAGTGTAGAGCTTAACCACACCGGTTTCGGCATAGCGATCGATAACCAGCCCGGGAAAGCCGTCACTTTCGCCATAAATCAGGCGATAACCGTCGGTGTTTGAATTCAAAAAAGACGTTCGCCGGGAAAGTGCCGCAGCTATTCTTTCCGCGAAAAACTCCCCGTCTATCGGCCCAGGCTTGCTGGTTCGCAAAGCCCGTAACCGGATCGGAGAGAGCGGATCATAGAGTCCGACAGTGACAAATTTATTCTTACCATCATAAGCGACAGCCAGATCTCCGGGTTGCCCCGGGCGGCTCGCTGATTTGACCTTCTCCGCATAAAGCCAGGGATTACCACGATGCAGATCCGCTGCGCCGGAATTGGTCACCAGCAGCTTTACCGGTTTTTCCAAAGTTTGGGGCCAATCGGCAAGAAGAGTTTCCAAAACACTGGACATATACATTCAATCCTTGATACTGCGCTGCCTAAGGCAACAGCTGTCATTGTAAGGCCGGCCACTTTAACAAAAATCGGCCAGAAGAAGGAGTCCCTTTGAACTTTTCTCTCTCAACTCTTTTTACCCGGGCAGAGGGATATACTCATGCTCGCCGGGGACAGCCGGGAATTTCCTGTGCCGCCAGTCGGCCTTGGCCTTTTCGATCAGCTCTTTACGGCTTGAGACCAGGTTCCACCAGACGGTCCGCTGGCCGAGCGGTGTCCCGCCGATAATCACCAGTTCGCTCGCCTCTGCTGCTGCCAGCTCGATCCCTGGAGTCTGGTCAAACTGGGCAAATGAATAGCGGGAGAGCGTTTTTCCCTGTATAAGCACCTGCCCGGAAAGGATATACACAGCCCTCTCTTCGATCCCGTCAGGCAATACCAGGCTACCACCTTTTTCCAGTTTAACAGCAGCGTACAGCGTCGGTGAATGAGTCCTGACACCCGACTTGGCACCGAAGGCCTCGCCGATCAGCAGGCGTATTCTGACTTTCTCCAATTCGACCAGAGGCAAGGCAGCATCCTGATAATGGATAAAGAAGGGTTCACATTCTTCATCCTCTACCGGCAGCGCGACCCACAGCTGCAGGGCCTCGAGGCTGTGCCCCTGGGCCCTCAGCTCCGGCCCGGTCCGTTCGGAATGGACAATTCCTTTGCCCGCGGTCATCCAGTTGATCTCGTTCGGACGGATCGGTTGAACATGCCCCAGGCTGTCGCGATGGAGGATTTCCCCCTGAATGACATAGGTGATCGTCGCAAGGCCGATATGCGGATGAGGGCGGATATCAAGCCCTCGCCCCGGAGGCAGGTCGACCGGCCCCATATGATCGAAAAAGATAAAGGGCCCGACGTGCGTCAATACTTTGCTCGGCAGAAAACGCCTTACCGAGAAGCCCCCCAGATCCTTCTCTACTGGATCGAGTAACAACTTGATTGCCGAACAATCTGACTGCCGCTGCTGGCAAAAACTCTCACCTGTCAACAAATCACTCATCGGTGTCTCCTTGAAGTTGACGCATCTTTCTCAGGTTAGCGAACCATTGCCTTGCTCTTGCCGCATGCCCCCCCTGCCAATAAAGCTGATCGCAATCCCGGCAACGCCAGAAATTCTCACAGCAGGACAGCGTCATCGGCTCGAGGCGCTCAGCAATAAGCTCTTTTTCGACCGGCTCAAGCAAACCATTGCAGTTCATGCAGCGCTGCAACAGCGCGATACGCGGCCAAAGCAGATAGCGATTGAGCACCTGCGCCGTCTGCTCCAGGTCATGATCGTAACGGATCAGCAACCCAGAACTGAGCCTGGCATACTTCAGAAGTCCCCGATCACGGGTCAGAACTGTCCTTTTTTGACTCAGGGCCAGATCAACTATCTGCCGATCGGAATAATCGTTTCGATAACTGCAGTCGAAGCCGAGAAACCTCAGCTTGCGAGCCAGCTTACCCAGGTGAACATCGAGAATGAAGCTCGGCTGTTCAAGGGACTCTTCGGCAAGATGAACAGCCACCGCAAGGCCCAATCTATATCTCGGTGGATAGACCCTAATATTGTCCCCATCCCGTAACTGATAACTGAAATCGACACTCCGCTGCTCAGCGAGAATCACGTCGACCTCGGTATGGGGAACCCCGCAGGCTTCAATGGCATCCTTGATCGCAGGTCGCTGGTTAAACGGATAGGTCAGACTCCCGGCTGTTGAGCGGCGGGACAGCAGCTCAGGCAGATAACCGAAAAAGGTCAGCTGAGCCAAGAAATCATAGATAGCATTTGGAGATGCGCAAGCCATGAAATAAGCATATCACTTATCCGTCAGCTCAAAATCCCTCATGGCTAAGCTGGCGCAGATACTTAGCCCTGTGGAGCTCCTTGAACTGATCAAAACTCCAGGATTCCTCAAGGATACGGCAGGACTGGGCAGGAGCGATGACATATGTTTCAGCCGCAACCTGGCTGCCGTCCGACATATTGACAGCCACAGTCTGTCGCACGTATTCATTCCCCTCATAGCGGTCTAATAAAAAAATATCTTCAAGAGGCACGCTGGTATAGACGACACCGCTGGTCGAAACATCCTGACAGGCCATGATGGCCGGATACACCACATCGGCCAGTTTTCTGCAGGCATAACCGGGCAACACTGCTGCACTTCGCTGGTAATCTTTACCTGAGACCAGCCTCATGATCTCCGGATCAAGCAGGGTTCCGTAGACGAACAGATTCACTCTGCAGCGCTCCCGGAATCGATGGCGATCATTTCCGGCATCTTGCCCGGGTCGGCAAACCATTCGTTCTCGATAAACTCGTCATCGGTAATCTGCTTGACGTTGCGGCGCATATACTTCCCTTCGGCGCTGACCGCAACCCGGCCGTCGGGCAGATAGAGTTCGCCACTGCCACAGAAGATCCGCCCGCTGTCTCTGGTGATCCGCCCGACCGCCTTCAGCTCTACGCCGAGCGGAACCGGCTGGCGGTATTTCATCTCCAGCCCGAGGGTGACACCGAAGGTCTCCTGGTCATAATAGTTCATGATCGCCCGGCCGATCAGCTCATCGAGCAGCGTTGCGGAGATCCCGCCATGAGCGAGTCCCGGATAACTCTGGTGATGATCTCCCAGAGTGACCAGAGCCACCAGCTCCTTCTCCTCGGTAACGAAGAAGCGGGCCTTGAGACCGAAAGGGTTATCGACACCGCAGACCATGCAGTGTTTGGAGATATACTGTGTATCGACGATCTTATGTTCCATGAGACCTCTCATTCAGCGTAAGCAACAAATCAGGGAAACAGCTTCAACAGCTGCAAGCCCTGGTAGTACATCAACAGGGCCAGCAGGATGATCACCGCCCCGAGCAGCGACAAAATCGTGCGATAAAGTCGGCCACCAAGGAAGGTTCTCCCCCGCTCAACCAATAGAGCTACCAGAATTTTCGAACCAACCAGGCAGAGATAAAAACCGCCGATCAACAGCCCGGCATTTGAATAACTGCTGTCGGCAGCGGAAGTCACCAGCGGAGCGCCGACACCGATCCAGAACAGATAGGGATGGGGGCTTAATGCATTGGTCAGCACACCCTTGAGCAGCGATCTGCTGGTCGAACCACCTTGAACCTGAGGCAGGACTCTGGTCATAAAGCATGGTATACCCAGAAACAGCAGGAAGCTGCCCCCCACCAGCGATATCACACCGAGCAAAAGGTCCGATTGCTGCAGAGGCCTGATCAACAGCAGGCTGACCAGCACTATCGGCAGATCGGTCAGCAGGGGAGACAGTGCCGTCCTCAGACCCGCCCGGAAACCGTGATTCAGGGTCTCGGCGACAACAAGCGCCAACAGCGGCCCAGGTGAAAAACCCGCGGTGAGCCCCAGCAGCGCCCCGATCAGAAGAAAATGCAGCATGGTATCCTGGTATTTTCAATCGCCCACATAGATTCGACATTCCAGACATCAAAAGCAGCCATACTATTTGCCAGCCGGAATTTCCGGATGACGAATAGCTAAGATAGGAGGAATACGGCCAAAAAACAACTTTACTGTCGAGTCTTTCCTGTCGAGAAATCCGCAGGATCTGGGAATTTGAAGTTGGCAATAAGAATTTCACTGCAAATTCTTTCTTTTCCTTGGCAAAAAATCAGCGTATGCTGAGTGCGCTTGATCAACGAAGATCCTTCCGCAAAACCGGCTCAATAATCACAACCAGCACATGTTTTTTTCCTGGTCACATCCGGTCAGGCAGGCAGAACTGCCGCTCAGCTCAAAATTATTGACAACAACTGGAAACATTGTTTTATTCATCGGACTTTTTTTTTCTAACTGCCCGATATATTGAACTCTGGAGCATACACCCATGGTAACCCTGATCCTGATCTTAATCAGCGCCGTCTTCGTCAACAACTTCGTGTTGGCCCGTTTCTTGGGGATCTGTCCCTTTCTGGGAGTTTCGAAGAAGGTCGAAACCGCCCTCGGAATGGGGATGGCGGTTATCTTCGTCATGACCGTCGCCTCGGTCGTCACCTGGTTCATCCAGTACTTCATCCTGGGGCGCTTCGGCATCGAGTACCTGCAGACCATCGCCTTCATCCTGGTCATCGCCTCCCTGGTCCAGCTGGTCGAGATGGTCATCCAGAAATCGAGCCCGGTGCTCTACCAGTCGCTCGGCATCTTTCTGCCGCTGATCACCACCAACTGCGCCGTCTTGGGTGTCGCCGTGCTCAATATCCAGAAGAGCTACAGCTTCCTGGAGTCGGTCGTCTTCGCCATCGGTGCCGGTCTTGGCTTCACCCTGGCCATGGTCCTGTTCGCCGGTCTTAGAGAACGGATCGATTTAAGCCCGGTGCCCAAGAGCTTCCGCGGCACCGCCGTCGCCCTGGTCACCGCAGGACTCTTGTCACTGGCCTTCATGGGTTTTGCCGGTCTGGTCAAAGGCTAGACGGATTAAGTCGCTTTCAAGAGGAATATTCACATGCTCACATCCATACTCTGTCTCGGCGGCATCGGCCTGATCGCCTCACTGACCTTAGGTTTTGCCGCCAAGAAATTTGCCGTGGAGGTCGATCCCCGCGAAGCCGCCATCGCTGAAGCGCTGCCCGGCGCCAACTGTGGAGCCTGCGGTCAGGCCGGCTGCTCCGCTTACGCCAAGGCCGTCGCCGAAGGGCGCCTGGCCCCCAATCTCTGTACCCCCGGTGGCAGCACCACCTTAGAAGCGGTCGCCGCGATCTTAGGAATTGAGGCATCGGCCGCCGAACCGGTCGTCGCCGTGGTCAAGTGCCAGGGGGATAATGAGAAAGCCAGTGCCAAGTACCAGTACTTAGGGCTCACCGACTGCAACGCCGCCCAAAGAATCGCCGACGGGCCAAAGAGCTGCCCCGGCGGCTGTTTAGGCCTTGGTTCCTGCGAGCGGATCTGCCCCTTTGACGCCATCCATATCAACGCCAAGGGCCTCGCCGTTGTCGACCGCGACAAATGTACCGGCTGCGGCAAGTGCGTCAGTGCCTGCCCGCGCGGCGTCATCAGCCTCACGCCGAAGTCCGTCACCACCCATGTCCTGTGCAACAGCCACGACAAGGGCGCCGCGGTGCGCAAGTACTGCCAGGTCGGCTGCATCGGCTGCATGATCTGCAAGAAGACTGTACCCGAAGGCTATGTCATCGACAACTTCCTGGCGACCGTCGTCTATGAGAAGCCGGAAGGGATCGAAGCCGCCATCGAGAAGTGCCCGATGAAATGTATCCATGACTACGCCGCTCCTGCAAAACCAGCAGTCGAGCCTGATAGCGCCGCATAAAAGCGAGGTAACCCCCATGTCACTCAAAACCTTCGCCGGTGGACTTCATCCACCCGACAGTAAAAGCTACTCCGAGCACAAGGCGATTGAAGCTTGCCCGCTGCCCGAGGAACTGGTCATCCCGGCCATGCAGCATATCGGCGCTCCCGCCGAGATCTGCGTCGCCAAGGGCGACCTGGTCAAAAAAGGCACAGTGATCGCCACCGCCAAAGGCTTCGTCTCGGTGCCGATCCATGCCTCCACCTCCGGTGAAGTCATCGCCGTCGAGCCGCGTATGCACCCAAGCGGCAAGCCACTGCCAAGTGTTGTCATCAAGCCGGACGGCCTCGATACCTGGGATGAGACCCTGCAAGGCGACAACCCCGACGATCTCGACGCGGACGCCTTGAAGCAGAAGATCCTCGCCTGCGGCATCGTCGGTCTTGGTGGTGCCACCTTCCCGGCCCACGTCAAGCTCTCGCCACCGGCCGAGAAGAAGATCGACACCCTGATCTTGAACGGCGTCGAGTGTGAGCCCTTCCTGACCGCCGACCACCGCCTCATGCTGGAAGAGAGCGAGCGGCTGATCGACGGCATCAACATCCTGCGCAAGGTGCTTGGCATCGAGCGCGCCGTCATCGGCATCGAATCGAACAAGCCGGACGCCATCGCCAAGCTCGGCAAGGAATGCGCCGCGCACAAGATCGAGGTCGTTCCTTTGGAAGTCAAATACCCGCAAGGGGCCGAGAAGCAGCTGATCGACGCCGTCACCGGCCGCCAGGTGCCCTCCGGCTGCCTGCCGATGGACGCTGGTGTTGTCGTCCAGAACGTCGGCACCGCCGCGGCCGTCAGCGACGCCATCCGTCTTGGCCACCCATTGGTCGAACGGATCGCCACCGTCACCGGTCCCGGCATCAAGGAACCTAAGAACCTTAAAGTAGCCGTCGGCACCCCACTGCAGCACCTGGTCGACGTCTGTGGCGGCTTAAACGGTGAGCCCGGCAAGATCATCATGGGCGGACCGATGATGGGCCAGACCCAGCTCTCCCTGGAAGCCCCGGCGATCCGCGGTACCTCGGGCCTGCTGATCTTCCGTAAAGAGGATATCGACACCAAGCCGGCCAGCCCCTGTATTCGCTGCGGCCGCTGTGTCAGCGTCTGCCCGATCCACCTGCAGCCGACCCTGCTCGCCGCTTACGCAAGGCTCGACCTGATCGACGAAGCGGAAAGCAACAACGCCCTCGACTGTATCGAGTGCGGCTGCTGTACCTATATCTGCCCGGCGACTCTGCCGCTTGTTCAATCGATCCGCTACGCCAAGGGCGGCATTATGGCCAAGAGAAGGAAATCCTGATGAACAACCAGCTCTATCTGTCATCCTCACCCCATATTCACAGCGGCGAGACCACCGACAAGATCATGCGCCTGGTCATCTACGCCCTGATCCCGGCTGTGCTCGTCTCGCTCTACAGCTTCGGCCTGCCGGCGCTGATCGTCATCCTGATCTGCACCATCGGCTGCGTGGTCTTCGAAGCCCTGGCCAACAAGGCGATGAAACGCGAGATGACCATCAAGGACGGCTCCGCCGCCCTGACCGGCATCCTGCTGGCGCTGAACCTGCCGCCCACCTGTCCCTGGTGGATGGCATTGCTCGGTGCCGCCATCGCCATCCTGATCGGCAAGCAGGTCTACGGTGGTCTGGGTTCTAACCCGTTCAACCCGGCCCTGGTGGCCCGGGTTGTCCTTTTGATCTCCTTTCCGGTGCAGATGACCGCCTGGACAGCACCGGCTGTCTTAAGCACCAAGCTCGACGGCATCTCCATGGCGACCCCTTTAGGCCTGGCCAAGGAGAGCGTCATGCTCACCGGCAAGCTGCCTGAGATTGTTCACTCCGGGCTGCTCGACTTCTTCCTCGGCAACAGCGCCGGATCTCTGGGCGAGATGTCGGCCATTGCCCTCTTGCTCGGCGGGCTGTTCCTGCTGTTTAAAAAGATCATCAGCTGGCACACCCCGGTCGCCTATATCGTCACCGTCGTCATCTTCAGCGGCATCTTCTGGATCGTTGATCCGACCAAGTACCCGAGCCCGCTGTTTCATCTCTTGACCGGTGGTCTGATGCTGGGCGCCTTCTTCATGGCGACCGACATGGTCACGACCCCGGTCACCGGCCGCGGCATGCTGATCTTCGGTTTCGGCTGCGGGATCCTGACCGTGCTGATCCGTCTGTTCGGCGGTTACCCGGAAGGGGTCTCCTTCGCCATTTTGCTGATGAACGCCGCCACCCCGCTGATTGACCGCTACACCCGTCCGAAGATCTACGGACAGGTGGCACCACAGAAGGCTTAAAAGGGAGACATCATGAAAGACATCATCAAACTGCTCGTCGCCCTGACCCTGATTGCCGGCATCTCCGGCCTGATCCTCTCGGTGGTCGAGTCTTCGACCCGCGAGCCGATTCAGGCCCAGCGCAAGGCGCAGATGGTCAAAGCCCTAAGTGCCGTACTGCCTGCGTTCGACAACAGCCCTGACACCGACACCGTCAACCTTGAAAACGGCGTCGACAAGAAGGGGAATCCGCTTGAGATTACCTTCTACCGCGCCCGTCAAGGGGATCAGCTGGTCGGCACCGCCTTCAAGATGATCGCTCCGGAAGGCTACAGCGGCAACATCGAGATCATGATCGGCCTGACCACCGACGAAAGCGTCAGTGGCATCGAGATCTTGAACCACGCCGAGACCCCAGGGTTAGGTGCCAAGATCACCGAAGGCTGGTTCAAGGAGCAATACAAGGGCAAGAGCCTTGAGAACGCCGACTGGCGGGTCAAGAAGGACGGCGGTGAGTTCGACCAGATCTCCGGTGCGACCATCTCGCCACGGGCTGTGACCAAAGCGCTCAAGGCCGGTCTCGACTTCTACCATGAGCACAAAACCGAGATTACTGAAGGAGGCGCACAATGAGCCTGATGCAGGATTTAACCAAAGGCCTCTGGAAAGAGAACGCCGTCTTCAAGCTGCTCTTGGGCATGTGTCCGACCCTGGCGGTCACCACCAGCGCCGAGAACGCCCTGGGGATGGGCCTGGCGACCACCTTCGTCTTGATCTGCTCCAATATCGTCGTCTCCTTGCTGCGCAAGCTGATCCCGTCCGGAGTACGGATTCCGGCCTTTATCATCATCATCGCCACCTTCGTTACGGTTGTGCAGATGGCGATGGAAGCCTGGGTCTATGACCTCTACAAGGCGCTGGGGATCTTTATCCCACTGATCGTCGTCAACTGTCTGATCTTGGGCCGCGCCGAAGCCTTCGCGTCGAAGAACAACAGCCTGCGTTCGATCTTCGACGGCATCGGCATGGGCCTCGGCTTCACCCTGGGGCTGTTTATCCTGGGGGCTGTGCGGGAACTGTTCGGTGCCGGCTCGATCCTGGGTTTCACCATCTTCGGCGGTTCCTACCAGCCGATGCTGCTGATGATCCTGCCACCGGGCGCCTTCATCACCCTCGGGCTGCTGCTGGCATTGATGACCAGGTGCGGACAGAAGACCTGACAAATCAAAAGGCTGCAGATTCGGAAAGAATCTGCGGCCTTTCCTGTTTTTTTCCACAGCTAAATTTCTGTATCTTTTCTCTGCAAAAACCGTTTAAAGTCCCTTCTTCTCCGTACTCCGCACACAATCCCCGACATGACCAGGAAAGATCGAAAGCGTGAAGCTGCGCAAAACCTATATCGAAATCACCACCGCCTGCAACCTGGCCTGTTCCTTCTGTGGCAGAACAACCAGACCGCCACAGTTTATGGACAGCGACCTGTTCCGGCAGATCCTTGACCAGATCCATGGACTCTCGCAGCGGGTCTTTTTTCACGTCATGGGCGAACCGCTGCTTCACCCGCAGCTTGATAAGTTTCTTGAACTGTGTGAGCCCTACAACTATGACGTCTACCTGGTCACCAACGGCCGCCTGCTGCCCAGCTTGACAGATAAACTGCTCGACAAGCCGGCTTTGCGCCAGATCAGCATCTCACTGCACAGTCTGCCTGAGGATATCAGCCCCGACGACGTCGATGAATTCACCGGCCAGATCCGTTTCTTCGCCGAACAAGCAATGAACCAGAAATTATGGATTGTTCTGCGCCTGTGGAACAAAGGGAGCAGCGACGCTGAAGAGCTACTGCTGAACCAGCGCATCCTCGCTTCACTGGAACGGGTTTTCGAATTGCCGACATCACTTGCCGACGATGGGGCGGAAAAAGTGATGATCAAACTGAGTGACAACATCTCACTGCAGTTTGCCTCTCGCTTCTGCTGGCCCATGGCTGATGGTCAACCACTGGGCGACAGGGGTACCTGCCAGGGGCTACGCGATCAGTGTGCCATTCTGGTGGACGGCACCGTTGTCCCGTGCTGTCTCGACTATGAAGGGCAGATGCCGCTTGGCTCATTGGGCGAATCCTCGCTTCTCAACATCCTTGCCGGACAGCGCGCTCAACAGATCCGCAACGGCTTCATTCAACACAGCATTACAGAAAACCTCTGTCGCCGTTGCAGCTACCGGCTGCGCTTTGACCGAAACAGGGCCAAGGTTGCCTGACGGATTGGTTTCAAGTCTAGATAAGAATCAGCAAATAGCTAACCCGAAATAGAAAACGCCGGCACGAGTGTCGGCGTTAATTCAATCTCATGTTCTGAACTGTTACCAGTCAAAGTTCAAAACAACGTGCGGGATCGGCAGGCCAATCACGACTGGTGCAACAATCTTTGCAACCGGCGGGCGAACAGGTGCGATAACTCTTGGCACCGGACGATAGATTGGGGCATAGACAACGGGTCTGTGATGGTAGTCGTGTCTGTCCTGACGCCTAATGTTGTTCATTTTCCATCTTTTGTCGTGGATATCACGATCGCGCTCATTGTGCTGCTGGGCATAGCGCGGTCTTTGTTCGTTGCGCTGGTTAGGTTTCTGATAACGACTGTCATGCCTGTCATCCTGCCGGTAGCTGGACTCTTTTGCTGAATCATGGCGCTGCTCTTTCGCCGAGGCCAGCACGGGTACTGTCACAATCACCATCATTACTGCCAGTATCGTCATAATCCGTTTCATGTCGTTCTCCTTTATTATGGTTGGCTTGCTTCGTTCGCTTGCTCGATGAGTCAACCATAGCGAATTCAAACAACTGTTTCATTCGACATCGATAGGATTGCCACCCGATGTCGGGTCGTATTTATGTATTTTCAAATACTTATAATGACAGGAAGCAAGCCTTTTTCAACAAATCTAGCCGGGAACCGGCTTTGCGATTCCGCGAATTCGAGACGCATAGCGTCTTGTCTGAGCGCGAATAGTTCAGCGGCATTAAAGCTGCGAAGAAACGGTAAACAGATCATTTCCGGTGCCGTTGACGTTAGAGTTTCTTTGCATCCTTTCTTTTCGATAAAAGAAAGGATGTCGTCTGGCGGGACGAAACCCGCCGGTTCTGGATTTTAAGGTTTTAGAAATGGCCTCGCGCCCATGGATGAGCTTTGCTCATCTATGGGCAGAATCGAAGCAACACTTGCGTGTTGCATAGGAATGGATAAAAAAAGCCCCGGTCTCTTACGAAACCGGGGCTTTTGATTTTTGCTATTTAACTATCAGTACTGGAAGGTTTCCAGTCTGACCTTTGGCAACAGGCTTGGCTTGCCAGTCAGGTATTCATCGACACAGCGGGCCACTTCACGCCCTTCGCTGATCGCCCAGACGACCAGACTCTGGCCACGGCGACAGTCACCGGCGGCAAAAACGCCTTCGGTCGAGGTCATGCGGGTCTTGGCGTCGGTCTTGATGTTGGAGCGCGGGTCGGTCTCACAGGCGGCCTGCGAAATAGCCTGTGGACGTGGTCCCAGGTAGCCCATGGCGAGCAGGACCAGATCGGCTTCCCAGATCTTCTCGCTGCCTGCCACTTTTTCAGGTTTCCCGGTCGACCAGTCGACCTTGACCGTCTCGAGGCCGGTCACCTTGCCATCGCTACCGATGAAACGGGTGGTCATGATCTCGTACTCGACGTCACCGCCCATCGCCTCAAGTTCTTCGACCGAAGAGCTGATACGCAGAATCCGCGACCACTGTGGCCATGGGTTGTTGGCAGCGCGTTCAACCGGAGGCTGACCGAGCAGCTCGAAGTTGACGACGCTGGTCGCGCCCTGACGCAGCGACGTACCGATACAGTCAGAACCGGTATCACCACCACCGATGACGATGACCTTCTTACCTTCAGCACTGAGCAACTGCTGCTTGGGGTGCAGGACAGCCAGGTCTGAGTCACCCCAGTTGGCCCGGTTCTGCTGCGGCAGGAATTCCATGGCGAAATGGATACCGTCAAGATCACGACCGGCGACCGGCAGATCACGCGGTTCTTCGGCACCAGTTGCAAAAACGACCGCGTCGTACTGCTCTTTCAGATCGGCAAAAGCAACGTCCTTGCCGACCTCACAGGAATAGCGGAACTCGATCCCCTCTTCAGCCAGCAGGTCAACCCGACGCTGAACCTTTTCCTTGCGCAGCTTGTAATGCGGGATACCGTACATCAGCAGGCCACCGGCGCGGTCCGATTTTTCATAGACGGTCACCTTGTGACCGGCGCGGTTGAGCTGCTGGGCACAGGCCAGACCGGCAGGCCCGCCGCCGATAATGGCGACAGTCTTGCCAGTGCGAGTCTTGGGCGGCTGAGCGACGATCCAGCCCTCTTCGAAGCCCTTGTTGACGATTGACACCTCGTGCAGCTTGATGGTGACCTGCGGCTCGTTGATACCGAGGACACAGGACGCCTCACAAGGTGCGGGACAGACCCGCCCGGTGAATTCCGGGAAGTTGTTGGTCGCGTGCAGCGCCTGCAACGCCTGCTTCCACTGGCCGCGATAGACCAGATCATTCCACTCCGGGATCAGGTTGCCCAGCGGGCAGCCTGTCATACAGAACGGGACACCACAGTCCATACAGCGGGCGGCCTGAGTCTTGACCTCTTCCTCTGTCGGATAGTTGTAGTGTTCATCATGATTCTTGATCCGCTGCTCGACCGGCTGGATGGTTTTATCCTGCCGGGAATATTTCATAAATCCGCGGGGATCACCCATGGATGGCCTCCTTCTTTGCTTCAGCCTCGGCTGCCATTTCGGTCAGGACGCGGCGGTATTCATGTGGGAAAACACGGACAAAACGGGGCAGCTGATTCTCCCAGTCTGCCAAAATCTCGGCAGCGCGTGGGGACGCGGTCTCCTCGTAGTGCTTGGCGATGATCTGCTTCAACCAGGCGGCGTCCTCATCTTCGGCAGTCAGCTGCTCCAGGTCGACCATGGCCGGGTTACAGCGGCGACGGAAACGGCTGTCCTCATCGAGAACGTAGGCGAAACCGCCCGACATACCGGCCGCGAAGTTACGGCCGGTGCGGCCAAGGACGATGACCCGGCCACCGGTCATATATTCACAACCGTGGTCGCCGGTGCCTTCGACAACCGCGGTGACACCCGAGTTACGGACACAGAAACGCTCGCCCGCCTTGCCGGCGAAGAAGGCTTCGCCACCGGTCGCACCGTAGAGTACGGTGTTGCCGACGATCGAGTTCTCATGCCAGGCGAACTTGGCTGTCGCATCAGGACGGATCGAGATGCGGCCACCGGCCATCCCCTTGCCGACGTAGTCGTTGGCTTCCCCTTCGAGGTAGAGGTTGACGCCCGGAGCGAGGAAGGCACCGAAGCTCTGGCCGGCGATACCGGTCAGGCGGACATCGATGGTTCCTTCCGCCAGGCCGTCACGGCCGTGCAGTTTGGCGACCATGCCGGAGAGCATGGTGCCGAAGGTCCGGTTGCTGTTCTTGATCGGCAGCTCGATGGTAACCTTCTCCTTGCGCTCAAGCGCCGGAGCGGCCAGGTTGATCAGCTTGTGATCGAGCTGCTTGTCGAGACCGTGGTCCTGCCCCTGGATGCGGCGGATCGCCACTTCAGGGCCGACTGCCGGCTTGACCAACATCTTGGAGTAATCAAGCCCTTTGCTCTTCCAGTGCTTGATCGCTTCGTCCATCTCCAGGTACTGGGTCTGGCCGACCAGCTCTTCCAGGGTACGAACCCCCAGCTCGGCCATCAGCACACGGATCTCTTCAGCCAGGAAGGTGAAGTAGTTGACCACGTGTTCCGGCTTGCCGGCGAACTTGCCGCGCAGCGCCGCATCCTGGGTCGCGACACCGACCGGGCAGGTATTGAGGTGACACTTGCGCATCATGATGCAGCCGACGGTAACCAGGGCGACGGTCGCAAAGGCGTATTCCTCGGCACCAAGCATGGTCGCGATGATGACATCGCGGGCGGTGCGCAGCTGACCGTCGGTCTGGACGATGATCCGGCCACGCAGATCGTTAAGAACCAGGGTCTGCTGGGTCTCGGCCAGGCCGATCTCCCACGGCATCCCGGCGTGCTTGATCGACGAGATCGGCGATGCGCCGGTACCACCGTCGTAACCGGAGATGATGACCCGCTCGGCGTGTCCTTTGCTGACGCCGGCGGCAACGGTGCCGACACCGACCTCGGAGACCAGCTTGACGGTAATGTCAGCCGCAGGGTTACAGTTCTTCAGGTCGAAGATCAGCTGGGCCATATCCTCGATCGAGTAGATGTCGTGGTGCGGCGGCGGCGAAATCAGGGTAACGCCCGGCACGCTGTAACGCAGCTTGCCGATGTAGTCGCTGACCTTGTGGCCCGGCAGCTGACCGCCTTCGCCCGGCTTGGCCCCCTGGGCGATCTTGATCTGCAGTTCGTCTGCGTTGACCAGGTAGTGCGGGGTGACGCCGAAACGGCCAGAAGCGATCTGCTTGATCGAGCTGCGGCGCAGGTCGCCGTTGGCATCCGGGGTAAAACGATCCGGATCCTCGCCACCTTCACCGGTGTTCGACTTGCCGCCGATGCGGTTCATGGCGATCGCCAGGGTTTCATGCGCCTCGGCTGAGATGGACCCCATACTCATGGCGCCGGTACAGAAACGCTTGACGATGGCGCTGACCGGTTCGACCTCGTCGAGCGGGATCGGCTCGTTGAGCTTGTTGATCTTGAACAGGCCGCGCAGGGTGTAGTTCTTTTCGCTCTGGTCGTCAACGATCTTGGAGAACTTCTTGAATTCCTCGCGATTGCCGCTGCGCACTGCGTTCTGCAGCAAGGCGATGACCTCAGGGTTCATCAGGTGCTCTTCACCGTCGCGGCGCCAGTGGTATTCGGAACCACGGTCGAGATCGCGGTTGCTGTCGATCAGCTCGGCGAAAGCGACGTTGTGACGCATCAGGCTCTCGGTGGTGATCTCCTCGATGCCGACCCCGCCGATGCGGCTGGCGGTTCCCGGGAAGTACTTGGCGGTAAACTCAGGGTTCAGACCGACAATCTCAAAGATCTGGGCACCGCAGTAGCTCTGCAGGGTGCTGATCCCCATCTTGGAGAAGACCTTGAGCAGGCCTTTGCCGACCGCCTTGATGAAGTTGTGGATGTAGTGGTTGACGATATCGGTGTCCGACTCGCCCCGGTCGTTGCCGTCCTCAGCCGGAAGCATCCCCTGGTTGACCATGTCCTGCAGAGTCTCAAAGGCCAGGTAAGGGTTGATCGCAGCGGCACCGAAGCCGACCAGCAGGGCGAAGTGATGAACTTCGCGGGCCTCGCCGGTCTCGACCACCAGCGAACACTGGCTGCGCTTGCCGCAGCGGATCAGGTGGTGATGGATCGCGGCCAGCGCCAGCAGGGCCGGGATCGGCGCCTTCTCGGCACAGACCCCACGGTCGGAGAGAACCAGGATGGTCCGTCCGGAATCGACAGCGGCCTCCGCTTCGATGAACAGCTCTTCGAGGCGTTTTTCCAGCGCCCCGTCTCCGGCATTGGCATCGAACAGGGTGCTTAAGGTCGTACCGCGGAAGTTCGGCAGGTCACTGTGCCGCAACTGCTCGAGAACATCGTTGGTGATGATCGGATGATCGACCTCGAGCATCTGGCAGTGTTCGGGACCCGGCATCAGGATGTTACGGGCCGGTCCGATGTACTGGGTCAGACTCATGACGATCTCTTCGCGCAGCGGATCGATCGGCGGGTTGGTAATCTGGGCGAACAGCTGCTTGAAGTACCAGTAGATCAGCTTGCTGCGCCGCGACAGAACCGCAACCGGAGTATCTGTCCCCATCGAGCCGACCGGCTCCTGACCGTTGAGAGCCATCGGCGCCATGAGCATGCGCATCTCTTCCAGGGTGTAGCCGAAGCTGCCCTGGATATGACGCAGTTCGCCGAGGCTCGGCACCTTCTTGGTGGCCGGGGCCGGCAGGTCTTCGAGACGGATCAGGTAATCATTGACCCATGAGGAATAAGGATGCTCGGCGGCCAGGGCGGCCTTGATCTCATCGTCTTCCTTGTAGGTTCCTGCTTCGACGTCGATCATGATCATCTTGCCCGGAGCAAGACGCTCCTTGCGGACGATCTTCTCCGGCGGAACGTCGAGAACACCCGCCTCGGAGGCGTAGATGATCTCGTCGTCGCTGGTGATCCAGTAACGGGCCGGACGCAGACCGTTGCGGTCGAGGATGGCGACCACCTGACGACCGTCACAGGCGACGATGTTGGCCGGGCCGTCCCATGGCTCCATCATGGTAGCGTGGTATTCGAAGAAGCCTTTAAGCTTCGGATCGAGAGTGGCCTTGGAGGCCCAGGCCTCCGGGACCATCATCGCCAGCGAATGGGCCAGGCTACGGCCGGTGACGACCAGCAGTTCCAGGGCATTGTCGAAACAGGCGGTATCGGAGCTGCCTTCGATGATGACCGGGTCGAGATCGGCGATGTTTTCGGCCAGATCCATATGGGCAAACAGCGCAGTCCGCGCCTTCATCCGGTTGATGTTGCCGCGCAGGGTGTTGATTTCACCGTTGTGGGCGACATAACGGAACGGCTGAGCCAGATCCCAGGTCGGGAAGGTGTTGGTGCTGTAACGCTGGTGAACGAAAGCGATGGCACTGACCAGGCGCTCGTCGTCCAGCTCCGGGAAAAAGGTGTTGAGCTGTTCGGAAAGCAGCATCCCCTTGTAGAGGATGGTGCGGCTCGACAGCGAACAGACATAGAACAGCTCTTCTCCGGCCAGCTCAGCGTTGCGGATGGCATTCTCGGCACGCTTGCGGCCGAGATAGAGCATCAGTTCAAACTGCTCAACCTCGACATCACCACAGGCGACGAAGACCTGCTTGACGCATGGCTCGGCAGCTAGGGCGTTACGCCCGATGCCGTTGCTGTCGGTAACGATCTCGCGCCAGCCGAGCAGCTTGCAGCCGGCCCGCTCGATCTCGCGGTTGAAGGCGGCGATGCAGGCTTCACGGTTTTTCTCGTCACGCGGGAGAAAAACAATACCGGCACCGTACTCAGCGACCGGCGGCAGATCGAATTCACAGACCGCACGATAGTAGGCATCCGGCATCTGAATCATCAGACCGGCACCGTCACCGTCGAGCGGATCAGCACCAACCGCGCCACGGTGGGTCAGGTTACAGAGAATCTCGATACCCCGCGAAACGATGGAGTGGCTCTTCTTGCCTTTGATATTGGCAACAAAACCGACACCACAGTTGTCGTGTTCATTGGCGGGATCGTAAAGGCCCTGGGCGGGCGGCATGTTCACGTGTTTCGTCATAGTTTGATCCTGGTTTGATTGATATGGAACAAAAGCAGGACATGCGCTTCTGATCTACGCGGGCATGTACAGTTTTCGACCTACTTTGCACTCTTTTCCCAACAGGGGGAGCGGATGCGAGCTTGCTATAATATGCGCACTGAGATTTTTTTTCCAGCTCAGTATGCTTTTCTTGCTATTTTTTAACGGTTTCCGCCTTACGACCGTAATGCTCACCGATCAGAGCGGCCAATTCAGCGCTGGCCCCTTTCGGCTCCGCGGCCGAACAGATCGCCGACACCACGGCCAGACCATCGGCACCGGAAGCGAGGACATCAGCGGCGTTACCGGCATGAATCCCGCCGATGGCGACCAGCAGGTGGCGGGAAATGCGACGGATCGCGGCAACCCCTTCCAGCCCCAGGCCGGCTTCAAGCTCAGCCTTGGTCGCCGTGGTAAAGACCGGGCTGATCCCCAGGTAGCTGACATCCAGAGTTTCAGCAGCGCGCGCATCAGCAACGGATTCTACCGACAGGCCGACGATCGCCTGTTCGCCCAGCAAGCGGCGGGCATCGCCATAGGTCATATCGCTCTGCCCCAGGTGCACACCATCGGCGCCGATCGCCAGGGCGACATCGACCCGGTCGTTGATGATCAGCGGCACCCCGCGTTCACGCAGCAAGGGGTGCAGGGCGCGGCCAAGCTCGACAAATTCACGGGTCGAACAGTCTTTCTCGCGCAGCTGAACCAGATCGACGCCACCGGCCGCAGCCGCAGCAACGACTTCAGTCAGCTGCCGCCCCAGAGCGAGAGCCCGGTCGGTGACCAGGTGGAGGCGGAAACAACGCGCGCTCATGACAGACCGATGCGCAGGTACTCCTTGACCTGCTGGCTGGTCAAATTATACAGGGCGTCGATGAAATGCAGCTGCAGGGTTCCCGGGCCGTCGGCCTTCTCCGCCGCCAGCTCGCCGCAGATCCCCATCACTGCCATGGCATGAGCCGCTGCAGCAAAAGGATCTTCATTAACCGCGGCAAAAGCCCCGACCAGAGCGCTGGCCGTACAGCCCAGCCCTGTGACCCTCGGCATCAGCGGATGGCCGTTGGCGACCTGGGCCCTGGCTTCTTCACGAATGACCAGGTCAACGCCGCCACTGACGACCACGGCGGCAGCATATTCGCGGGCCAGCAGTAGGGCCGCGGCCTCCGCCTTGTTGCTGCACTCCTCCAGGCTGTCGACCCCCTTGGTTTTGACGTTGGCATCGACCAGGGCCATGATCTCCGAGGCGTTACCGCGGATGATGGTTGGCGCCTGGTTGCTGAGCAGCTCAAAGCAGACCTTCGAACGGTAAGGGGTAGCCCCGGCACCGACCGGATCGAAAACGATCGGCAGACCGCGCTTACCGGCCGTTGTCATCGCCAGCTTCATCGCCGCAACCCACTCCGGGCTTAAGGTGCCGATATTGACGACCAGGGCCGAGGCGATGGCGACCATATCCTCGACCTCTTCGACCGCATGGGCCATGACCGGCGAAGCGCCGAGGGCCAGCAGCGCGTTGGCCGTGTTGTTCATGACCACATAGTTGGTTATGTTGTGCACCAGCGGTGAGCTACTGCGGATTTTTTCGATATCGTTCCAGATCAGTTCTGCTTGCATATCAACCTCTTTGTTAAAAAATAATGAAACAGCCAATAGCTGTTTCGATGTCTTTTTCAAATCAACAAGCCGGTCACGGCTTTGCGATTCCGCGAATTCAAGACGCGCAGCGGCTTGCCTGAGCGCGTAGAGAGTTGCTGCCCAAAAGCTACGCAGAACGCCCCGACCAACCTTCGTCAGCGTTTTTAAAGAGTTTCTTTTTCCACCCTTTTTCTTTGCGATCAAAGAAAAAGGGTGCCGTCTGCCGGTACGGGAACCGGCGGTTTTCTGGTCTTTGATCTCTGCCCTGATAAACAGACGATAGAACAGTCAAAAACATGGGGTCGCGCCCCCATACGGCGCCATTCTTTTGACCGGGGCCTCAAAAGAATGCAAAAACTCCCTTTTCTATATTGTCTCAAGGGCTCCTGCGTCTCTTTTGTAGCAACGCACCAGCCAAACGCCCAGCGCCCAACGATGAGCTCTGCTCATCTAACGGGCAGAACCGGAGAAACACTCTTTGAGTGTTACGGATTATTATTCAGACTCCGGGCGGAAACAGCTCCAGCAATTTCCTGCGCCGGTACTCAAATATCCCCTCCAGCATCCCGGCCACCCACAAGCGCTGCACCACCGCCCCCAGCGGACCGAAGGGGAGCGCGTAATCGACCCGGTCGATCATGCGCACGCGGCCATCTCCCAGAGCGAGTATTTCATGCTGATGATACCAGAGACGATAAGGTCCGATGCGCTGTTCGTCAACAAAGGAAACGCCGTCACGGATATGTTTGATCTCGGTCAGCCATTTCCAGCGGCCAAAGAACGGAATCCTGATCCGGTAAAGGATGATCAGCCCGTCATACATGCGCTCCGGAAGTTCACCGATGATCTCGAAATCGAGCTCGGGCGGCGTCAGCAGGTTGAGGTTCTTCGGCGTGGCGATAAAGTCCCACAGCTCTTCGCAAGAAACCTCCAGATCGATACTGCGCTCAAGACGATGCATCCTTGCCTCCAGTCGCTCAGGGCCTGCGCAGCAGGGTCACCAGCGCCACAACCAGGCTGACAACAGACAGCCAGGTCGCCCACCCCCACCCCACCTGAAACAGATAGAACGCCAGCGCCAGCCAGAAGATCAGCCAGCAGATCCGACCGACCATGCGGCCGATGCCATCAAGCAGGAACTGACGATCCTCAGCCGTCATCCTGACGCGCAGATCCCCCTGCTGGGCCAGCTCGATCACCTGGCGGGCGCGGGTCAGGGTCAGCGGCAGCTGGACCAGTTCGGAGGCCAGCTTGTCGAACAGCGGGCCGCCTTCATCGAGCGCCTTGGGCAGGTAGCTCTTGAGGATCGGCAGGATGTCCTTGACCCCGTTAAAATTAGGGTTGAACTGGGTCCCCAGCCCTTCGATCAGCGAACTGACGCGCATCACGTAGATGACATCCTGGGGCAGCTTGAAGGGCAGATCGTGGAGGATATTGAGGACCCCGAAGGCCAGCTCCTGCATGCTGCGGGCATCGAGATGGTCGCTGTCGAAGATCTCGAACAGGCTCTCGGCGATATGGCTGAGCTGTTCCGGCTGAGCCTTCTCGGTCAGCATCCCCATCCGCCGGGTGGCACTGACCAGCATATCGAAATCGCGCTCGTAGGCCGACTTGACCGCATAGATCATCGCCTCGCGCATCTTCTTCGGGATCCGGCTG
Source organism: Geopsychrobacteraceae bacterium (assembly GCA_963677215.1). Taxonomy (GTDB): domain Bacteria; phylum Desulfobacterota; class Desulfuromonadia; order Desulfuromonadales; family Geopsychrobacteraceae. The sequence continues at coordinate 1,385,536 of OY781919.1, read as the reverse complement.
ACCATACCGAAATCGAGCAGGATCAGTTGACCGTCCCGCGAAACCAGCAGGTTCCCTGGGTGCGGATCGGCGTGAAAGAAACCGTTGACCAGCATCTGCTCGGTGTAGAAGATGACCAGCGTCTGCATCAGGCTGGAGAATTCCAGGCCCTCCGCTTTGATCGACTTGAGATCGTCGATGCGATAGCCCTCTTCATAGCTCATGACCAAGGCTTCATCACAGCTCAAAGCGGAATAGGCATTGGGAAAGCGCACTCCGCTGTCGGCATAGACCTGGCTGAAATGGCTCAGGTTGGCCAGCTCCTGGGTCATGCTGACTTCCTGAAGGATCATGCCGCTAAAAGCCTGCAACACCGCCTCGAGGGAATTGCGCGTCTCATCGGAGAAGAGCGGCCGGAACAGCCGGAGAAAGAGGTTGAGCAGGAAGATGTCGACGCGCACCACCGTGCGGATGTTTTCGCGCAGCAGCTTGACCGCCACCAGCTCGCCGCTTTCCGCCAGTCTGGCCTTATGGACCTGGCCGATCGAGGCGCTGGCGATCGGTTGCTCGTCGAACTCGGCAAAGCAACCCATATCGGGAAAGGCCCGGGCCATGACCTTGAGCCGGTCGTTTTCCGGCATCGGCGGCATCCGGTCATGCAGCTGGCGCAGCGCCGCCAGGTAATCCTCATCGAAGAAGTCGGCACGCGTCGCCAACACCTGGGCCAGTTTGAGAAAGCTCGCCCCGAGAAGACGGATGCACTCCACCAGCTGCATCGGGGCCAACGGCTCCATTCCCAGCCAGCGGGACTTGCGGCGAAAGAGCAGGAACAGGGTGATCAGGAAACGGAACACCAGATAGCTGCGCCGCGGACTGCAGAGCTTGAGAAAAAGCTGAAACTGCTCCAGCAAGGCTATTTGCCCAGCTCCTTGCGGAGCTGTTCCAGATCCTCCTTGGTGACCAGACCGAGATCGTCGATCACCTCTTTCATGACCTCCTTGAGCATCTCGCGGAACTGCCCCTTTTCTTCTTCACCTTTTTTGGCCATCTGATCGAAAAATTCACGGGCGTTTTTTTCCGCATTACCGGCCGCCGCCTTGAACTCCTCACTGTTTTTTTCTACCTTTTCCTTGACCGCCAGGGCGCTGCCAAGGGCGAAGTAAAACAACTGCTCCAAAGACTTTTCCATGCCATCCTCCTGTCAGACTCGAGTATTGAACGGACGTTGGTCACATATTAAGCCAGAGATCAAAAACCATGTGTGGATACTATGATAGCACGATTTGACCGTTAATGAGCAGCGGCCACTGCAGCCTTTAGCAATGAATTTTCTATTGAAAAAATATTCGCAAATCTTTATCTATTAACTAACAAATATATCGTTGTCCTAACTCTGGCCCCCAAGTGAATCGCCTTGCACTCTTTTCTCAGCAGTACCAGATCAAAACAGACAACGCTGAATAATTTCCCACACGGACGGCAGAAACAGTGCACAAGGACCAATTCATACCCCTTGCCGAGGAAGCGATCAGACTCGAATTGCAGATCGGCAAGCTTTATAAACTTTTCTACCATGAGTTTGAGGAAGATAACGGCCTGTGGTGGCAGCTGACACTTGAAGAAAACAACCATGCGGCCCTGATCCGCAGTGCCCTGGAAAGCTTCGTCCCGAGCGGACACATTCCGTCCCAGCTCGTTTCGCCGGCCCTCGAAACGCTGATCGAAATCAATGTCCAGCTGTCAAACCTGCTGAAACAGTTTCAACAGGCCCCTCCAACCAGAGAAGAAGCCTTTTCCCTGGCGATCCGGCTCGAAGAATCTGCCGGCGAAGCGCACTTCCAGGAGGCCATGACCCAGCAGGCTGACGACACTCTCCTGAAAATTTTCCAGCAGCTCAACGACCAGGACAAACACCACCTGTTACGCCTGCAGAACTATGTACAGAGCAAAGGAATCACCCTAGGCCAAAGCCCTGTAGCCTCGCTGGAAATAGCCTTCTAAACAGTCCCCACGGACCCGAGTGGTGACTTAACGATTTCAAATCGCCAGCACCTCGGCTATATTGCCTAAGTCGTTCCCAAATCCGCCATTCCAAGAGAAGGAGCCAGAAATGAACAAAATCTGCATCTACGGAGCCGGTGCCGTCGGTGGTTTTATCGGCGCCCTGCTGGCCCAGATCGGCTGCGAATTGTCGGCCATTGCCCGGGGAGCCACACTGGACGCCCTGAAACGCAACGGCCTGCGCCTTGAATCTGAAGGCCGCATCTACACAGCGGCAGTGAACGCAACCGACAACCCCAGGGAACTCGGCCCCCAGGATCTGGTCATCGTTGCCGTCAAGGCTCAGGCGATGGGCGAGGTCGCAGCTCATATCGCCCCGCTGATTGGTCCGCAGACCATCGTCATGACCGCCATGAACGGCATCCCCTGGTGGTACTTCTCCGGTTTCGGCGGCGAATACCGTGACCTGCAGCTCGCTTCGGTCGATCCCGGCGGCAGCATCGCCGCAGCGATCCCGGGTCAAAACGTTATCGGCTGCGTTGTCCACGGCAGCTTCTCCCTCAATGAACCGGGCTTCGCCCGCCATGGCTTCGGCCAGAAGCTGATCCTCGGCGAACCGGATGGCAGCCGTTCCGAACGCCTGCACCGGCTGGCCACCCTGCTGGAAAAGGCGGGGATCACGATCGAAACAACTGACAGCATCCAGCGTGAGATCTGGTACAAGCTGTGGGGCAACATGACCATGAACCCGGTCTCGGCACTTACCGGCGCCACCTGCGACAGGGTGCTCGACGATGAACTGGTGCGCACCTTCTGCAACCGGATCATGCTCGAAGCCTCGACCATCGGCGCCCGCATCGGCTGCCCCATCGAACAGTCTCCCGAACAGCGCAATCAGATAACCCGTGGGCTGGGTGTTTTCAAAACCTCGATGCTCCAGGACGTTGAAGCGGGTCGCTCACTCGAGATCGACGCACTGGTCAGCGCAGTCCGCGAGATCGGCCAGAAGGTCGGAGTGAAAACCCCGGATATCGATACCCTGCTGGGGCTGACCAGGCTTTTTGCCCGGGTGCGGGGGTTGTATCCGGAAGAGGTGAAGGAAGAGCAGACTGGGGATTGAGCCTTTTAAAACCGCCGGTTCTCGGCTTGATTGAATGATACTTACATCGAAACAGCCTTTGGCTGTTTCTCCGGTTCTGCCCGTCAGATGGGCAGAGCCCATCGTTGGGCGTTAGGCGTTTGGCTGGTGTGCTGCTACGAAGAGACGCAGAAACCCTTGAGACAATATAGAAAGGGCGTTTTTGCATTCTTTTGAGGCCCCGGTCAAAAGAATGGCGCCGTATGGGGGCGCAACCCCATGTTTTTGACTGTTCTATCGTCTGTTTATCAGGGCAGAGATCAAAGACCAGAAAACCGCCGGTTCCCGTACCGGCAGACGGCACCCTTGTTCTTTGATCGCAAAGAAAAAGGGCGGAAAAAGAAACTCTTTGAAAACGCTGACGAAGATTGATCGGGGCGTTCTGCGTAGCCTTGGGCTGCTATTCTCTACGCGCTCAGACAAGCCGCTGCGCGTCTTGAATTCGCGGAATCGCAAAGCCGGTTCCCGGCTTATAAATGTGAAAAAAACATCCAAACACCCAAACTTCTCAAAAGCCAACTAGCCCCCCAGCCGCTCCTTTGCCCGCCGCTTGGCCTCAGCCTTGTCCTCTTCCGAAACCATGGTCTCGCTGAGCTGCTTGAAGTGCGGGCCGATCCAGCCGTGCAGGCGATTGAACAGCGGTGATTTTTCTTCCAGACCGGTTTTCATGAAGCGGATACACCCCGTACAGGAGGGATTGCTCACCAGATAATCACGTGCTTCGATTTTATGCCAGCGGGCCAGCAGGCGCATTCCCAGCAGCAGCGGTTCACGCACCAGGCGGAACCACCAGTTACGCCCGTAACACTTTTCCATCAACAGCAGGGTACAGTTTTTACACGACCCGACCGGTCTATCAACGTTCTGCATGCTTGCCAGCCCCTGCTACTCAAGACCCAAAATGTAGTCCCACTCGGCCTGACTGACCGGCATGATCGACAGGCGGTTCCCCTTGCGCACCAGCTGCATATTTTCCAGGGCGTCATGCTCCTTGAGTTCCGTCAGCGAAATCACCCGCTTGGTATGACGGACATATTTTACATCGACCATGAACCAGCGCGGCTTGGCCGGATCGCTCTTGTCATCGAAATATTTACTGTGCGGATCAAAGGCGGTGAAGTCCGGGTAGCCCTCTTTCACCACCTCCATCACCCCCACGATCCCCGGCACATCACAGTTGGAATGGTAGAAGAAGACCCGGTCGCCGACCTTCATCTGATCGCGCATCATGTTACGCGCCTGGTAGTTGCGCACCCCGTCCCAGTGCTCGGTCTGCTCCGGCATCGCCTGCAGATCGTCGATACTGAAGGCGTTCGGTTCCGACTTCATCAGCCAGTAGTTCATGTGGACTCCATAAAAGCAAAAGAAAGAACGAGAGCTAATTATGCAACTGATCTAGCGGACTGCACAAGCGATCCAACCCCTTTTGCATGACATGGGTGTATATTTCAGTTGTCTTGACGTCCTTATGGCCCATCAGTTTTTGTACGCTACGAATATCAACCCCGTTTTCAAGTAAATGTGTTGCAAAGCTATGACGTAAGGTATGACAAGTGACTCTTTTGCTGATCTGGGCCCTTCGACTGGCAAGCTTGACGGCCTTCTGCAACCCGGACTCCAGTACATGATGGCGTCGTATCTCCCCGGACCGAGGATCGACAGACCGCTGCCGCGAAGGAAAAACGTACTGCCAGCCGACTTCCAGAGCGGCATTGGGATACTTGCGCGCCAGTGCCGTCGGAACAAAAACACGGCCATAACCTTCATCCAGATCCTGCCGGTGCAATTGTTTCACTTTCTCTATGTGATTCGCCAACTCGCCCCGGATCGAGGATGGCAAAAAACTGATTCGTTCACTGCCCCCTTTGGCCTCCCTGATATAGATCTGCTGCTGGCCGAAATCGACATCCTGAATTCGTAAACGAATACACTCCATGAGCCTCATCCCGGAACCATACAATAACCGTCCCATCAGAGAATGGGTCCCCGGCAATTCATCCAACAGCCCCAGCACCTCTTCCTGAGTCAACACAGTGGGCAAACGTTTTGGTTTAGTTGATCTCAACGGGGCAATACGATCATCCACGCGAATATCAAGAACCTTATGATAGAGAAAAACAAGAGCATTCAAGGCTTGTTTCTGAGTTGAAGCAGAAACATTTTCATGACTGACAAGATGAGATAAAAATTGCTCGATCTCAGCGGCATGCATTTCCAAAGGGTGTGTTTTACCTCCGTAAAACCGTATATATCTGAGTATCCAATGAGAATAAACTTGTTCGGTTTTATATGCGTAATTATAATACCGCAAAACCTCACGAACCTGATCCATCAATTTCAATGTAGGGTTTTGACGAAATCTAGGAGGATTTTCCATATTTGCTCCAAAATATCGCGATAGATGGAATGCTTATCAAAAACTGAAGACATGGAAATCATTTTCCATATTTCATTTCAAATAGTATCAATAAATGGAAAGTTTTCTAGTCTATAGAATTTTCTAGATGGAAAACTTTCCACTTAACAACAATGTTGGATTTCAGTGAAACACTAAGGGAGGCAACTACAAATGGCATCATTAGAGCAGCGCAAACAAGTTACAGACAATGCGAAAAAACTCCTTTCGGAACTCGCTCTTATCGATGCGCAGTCATTAGCCAGAACTGATGAGCTTTCTAGAGATATTAATTTCTCTGAAGCAGTACCACACTTTGAAGACATACTCGAAATAGTAAAGCAGCTAAATGACAGAGACATCAGCCGCCTAGGACATACACAATTAACTCAAATTGTAACTGCCTGTAATCAATTAAAAAGTCTGGTTACACAAGTCAAAGATTTCACACTAAATCAAAATACCCCAGCTGATGTTTGCACTAACTTAATCACAAGTATTAAAAATTCCTACGACACGATCATGGAACCTCTCACTTTGCCTTTAGCATTTACTGCCACGCAAGCAACTGACTATGCAAAAATTGAAAGGGAAGCAAAAGGTTACCATGCAACAATGCAGGAAGAGGCAAGTAAATTCAAAGATATGATAGAGTCATATCAAAAAGACGCAGAAAAAGCCTTAAACGCAGTCAAAGAACAGGCTGCAGAGGCTGGTGTCTCTACCAACGCACAAATCTTCCTAACAGACTCTGCTAACCATTCAAAAATTGCAAGAAAATGGTTATATGCAACCATAGTTTCGTCATTCATAACTTTTGTTGCAGCTATTGTATTTGTAGTTCTGAGTTTTATCTATACGCCATCAACTACTGCTTCAGCTATTCAATATGTTGTCAGTAAGGTCATCCTCCTATCAACCCTTTCATTTGCAATCTACTGGTGTGCTCAAAACTATAAATCGCACAAACATAACGAAACCTCGAACAAACATAGAGCAAATGCTCTCATGACTTTCAGAGCTTTTGTTGAGGGTGCAGATGATAGCAGGATAAAAGATGCTGTGCTTATGCATGCAGCGCAAGCCGCATTTTCAAATCGTCAAACAGGGTATGATGGGCACGGAGATGACACACCCAAAATCAACCCTGTAGTTGAGATACTAGGAAAAACACTGGAAAAAACATCCTAAGAAAAGCAATCCAACAATTCAATTAAGCCGATGGCGGATAGCTCTGCGGTTCTCGTAAAGGTTTCTACCAACCCGCAAAGCCTCTGCCCCACGGCTTATCAAAACCGTTAGGCAGAAAATAGTATATGGATGATTTAGCAGAAGTTTTTAAAGACGGACCGCATGAAAAAGGAAGTTTCTTGTCCAGAGTTTTCGGTATCTTCAATGAAGAAATTGTACGAATTTGGGCAAGGGATATTCGTAGTCCTTATAATATTCACGAAACTCGACCAACTCTTTATGATCAGGAAAACAAACCATATACGCTCGATTTCTTGTTCGAGAAAAATGGTAAATATTATGTTTCCGAGATGAAATGTGAAATTCAGTACAATAATTATCGATTTTGGAGACTCGAAAGCCCAAAGCAATTAGAACATCATAAAAAGAATGCGTTTAAGTTATTTCTACAAATCGCTAAAGAACCCAACTCGGTACAAGTAAAAGCAGGTTCATTTGTTGACCCATCTGGTGCGATTTTAGTTTGGGGAGCTGCATGTGATGAGGGAATTCAATCTGTAGCAGAAGAGTATGGGTTCTCAGATATTCTGACTGTCGAAAATTGCATTCGTGATTTAGTCCAGTGGTCAAATTCTGAATATGCAGATTTATTAGAAAAATATGAGTCATGGTGCGGCGCATTGTTCGGGGCTCTGAAGGGGCAATCTGCCTAACCATGCAATCAAGCCGACGGTTGATAGCTCTGCGGTTTTCGTAAAGCTTTCTACAAATTTGAGAAGGCACTACGCCGCGGCTTATCAACACCGTTAGGGCTCAAAATTGATCGTAATGACCGCCAATTGCAAAAATGTAGATATAAGTGTCATCGAATTTATAAATGACGCGATCTTTTTGACTTATGCGGCGTGACCAGAAACCAGAAAGATTGTGACGAAGTGCTTCGGGTTTTCCCGTTCCAACTGTCGGGTCTCCCCGAAGCATCTCTTTCAGAATTGAACATAGGGCTTTATGCAAACGCTTGTCTTTTGTCCTGAGCTCTTCATATGCAACCCAAGTGTTACCTTCAAACACCAAGGATCTCATTCAGTTCTCCGTCCGTTGGTGTGTAACCGGAACGCTCTGCATGAGTACGAGAAGACTCAGCAATTTGCTTCATCAAACTGGAATTTTGGAGTACGTAAAGGGTTTCCTGATCACGCTCCCAATCTTCCGCACTCATAACAATAAAATCGCCGCCACTGCGGCGGGTTACTTTGAGTGGCTCATGTTCATTGGCAGCTTGTTCGACAAAATCTTTTATGTTGGCACGAAACTGATTTACACTGATAGTTTCCATAGGGCACCTCCAATCATGTACCGAACTTCGGTACACAGTAACACGCCCTAACCATGAAATCAAGCCGACGGTTGATAGCTCTGCAATATTCGTAAAGCTTTCTACCAGCTTGAAAAGGCACTACGCCGCGGCTTATCAAGACCGGTTAGGCCACGGAATTTATATGTATCAACAGTTGTATAGAAAAATCCAAACAGCAACTTGCTACGTAACTGTTTTTGAAAATGATGAAAAAATCAGTGATGGAACAGGCTTTTGCTTTTTACCTACCGGTGCGGTTGTAAAGCTCCCTCTTTTAGGGCCACCGATTCATAGAGTTTCCCGGTGATCTATTGCGCTTCCAAATATTCTTTTGGCGTCAGCTTCCCCAGTGAATCATGGGGCCTGATTTCGTTGTATTCGATAATCCATTTATCGGTGACTTCGCGAACCTCAGACAAACGATGAAAAACGTAATAATCCAGAATCTCATCACGAAAGGTTCGGTTGAAGCGTTCGATGTATGAATTCTGAGTTGGCTTGCCGGGCTTGATGAATTCTAGCTCGACATTGTTGTCTTCAGCCCAGGCCGACAGTTTCAGCGAAATAAATTCTGGACCGTTATCCATGCGTAGCTTTGCCGGATAGCCTCGCCAGGAAACGATCCTCTCCAGCGTGCGAATGACCCGCTCTGCAGGCAAATTTAAGTCGACTTCGATCGCTAGGGCCTCGCGGTTGAAGTCGTCGATCACGTTAAAGGTCCGAAATCGACGCCCACACCAAAGGGCATCACTCATAAAATCTATGGACCAACAGTGGTTGGCCTGAGCAGGCACCGACAGGGGCTGTGGATTACGAATCGGCAATCGCTTCTTGCCCTTACGGCGAAAGTTCAGCTTCAAATGGCAATAAACACGATGGACACGCTTGTGGTTCCATCTGTGCCCCCGCCGACGAATAAGATCAAAAAGCTTGCTAAACCCATAGCGAGGGTATTTTTCGGCAAGTTCCTGAAGTAGCTCGATAACCAGCTGATCCTTGTTGGGCTTCGGCCGATAACTATAGACCGATCTACTCAAGGATAATGCATTGCAGGCAGCTCGCTGGCTCAAGCGATGCCGCTGTCTGGCGTAATCGACCAGTTCACGCTTCTCCGTCGGCGTCAGAGCTTTTTTTCGATGATATCTTTCAGCGCTCTGTTTTCGAGGCTGAGATCGGCAAACATCTGTTTGAGCTTGCGGTTCTCTTCTTCGACTTCTTTGAGGCGCTTGATATCGGAGGCTTCCATGCCGCCGTATTTTGATTTCCAGTTGTAGTAGGTCGCATCGGAAATGCCGTGTTCACGGCAAACATCTTTAACGGTTCGACCGGCTTCAACTTCTTTGAGAATCTTGACGATCTGCGTTTCTTTGAATCGAGTTTTCCGCACTGGTGTGCCCTCCCTTGACTGATCGAGTATGCGGGAAAACTCTAAAAATTGCTGGCCCTATTTTAAGGGATGGTTACACGGTTATGACTGCGGCTCATGTCGTAACAGGAAGGTTACCAATCAAGCAAGATGATGTTACTGATCCCAATGTTAATATTTTTGTAAAATTTCAAGGCGGTCCATTATTGCAGTACAAGGTAGCTATTTGTGGAATGACAATAGCTAATGAAACATTTAGCCGTCCAATACAAATAGATGTTGCGATACTTATTCCCCTCGAAAAGAAAAACATTAATTTTCCTGTCTTGCAGGCCAATGTCAATCCGCCTCGACTAGGAGAAGAGCTTTTTCTAGCTGGTTTTTCTGACGAAATTGAACTTCCTTTTATGCTTCAAACTCTAATAAAAAAAGGAACCCCTGGTCTCAAGGAGTTCTCTGAAGCTATGAAAAAAGGTTACGATGCTGACATGATGAGCCTTATGATAAAAAGAGGCATTGTTGGCAATGTTAAAAGAGGAATATTTGAATCAAAAAGTCTCATAAGTCCTATAGAACTGGACATTTTCTACGTGGACAATGGGATACATTCGGGAGCAAGTGGTGGGCCTGTAGTCAATAAAAATGGAGTTGCAGTAGGCATAATAACTGAGCGTGCCATCACTAAGGTTCCCTTTGAAGAAACTCCAAATTTGAAAGTGCCTTCTGGATCAACAATGGGGATTTCACTTCAATTCTTACGCACTTTAAGCGAGTGGAAGACCTAACCATCGCATTAACCGGATGGGGACGGGGTTGGGCGAAACTCGCAAGATTTCTACAAATTTGAAACGCATCACCGCCACCGGTTATGCAAAACCGTTATGCCTAAAAATTATGAATCTTATTGAGACAAGTAGAATAAAAAAATTCAAGCAGACGATCATTAAGGAAATACCTAAATTTCCAAACAACAAAGAGACAAAAGAATTTTTGGAGGCAAAATCACTAAGTTCCTTATTTATTGACTATACAAATTGGGCCTGTAGGTATGTAGCCAATCGGAAAAGAAAGGTCCAAATTGAGCCTGCAGCGTTAAGTGACCATCGCTGGTCTAAACATAAACCCCAAATAGAATCATTTCTTGAAAAAGTCAGAAATGGTCAAGACTTAACTCCGCACCTATCACTTCAAGTACACAGCAGAGGCTACACACCAGCATCGTCTGAAAAGGTTGCCAATGTTGACAAATGGGCCGACAAAGACTTTTTGCTTAATGTTATGGGATATCACCATTTCCATCTTGGCACCAAATTGGAAGCTTCTGGTCACGTTGAAAGAACAGATGATGTTATCTTTGCTCATATCACTAGAGAAAAGTTTAATATGGTAGCGTTCTTTGATCACTCTGTTTTTGAAAAACATCAATCTGGTTCTACACGCCTAACAAGTGAACGCGAGCGCCTCTGGAAGATTTTTGATAAAAGAAATCGTCTAGGGCTTCCCCAAGGGAGTATCATTGCTCCGTCTATGATCACAACATCAGGACATGCATTAAATCATGTAAACATTGCAATAGACTATGCTTCCGTTGTTAGGGAAATTGACCCTCAACTTGACCAGAAAGAATTTATCAAAAGCTTGTACGAAAACAAAAATCTTGAGATCCCACCAAAACCAAAAGTGAAATGGCATCTCAACTATTTAGATCTCGGTCTTCTTGACGAGAAAAATGGATTTTTCTTTGTCCTGCGATACGGTCCAACGTAGTTGGGGCATAACAATCGAATTAACGCGGACGGAAAATAGCTCTGCAAATACCCGAATGCTTCGGTGGTACACGTAAACTCGCGTCGCCGCCGGTTATCCAAGCCGTTAGCAGGAAAGACTTTGATAAATATCCCAGAGAACGCAGCTCTTATTATTGTCGATCTGCAAAATGCAATCGACCATCCCAGTTGGGGGCGGCGCAACAATCCTGTTGCGGAAGAAAATATCGCCAGGATTTTACAGAGATGGCGCATATCAAAACGGCCTGTCTTCCATATAAAGCATGTTTCTACTGAACCAGGTTCAACCTATCGCCCCGGTCAAGTCGGATGCGATTTCAAAGATATCGTCGCTCCAAACAACGGTGAGAATATAGTTGAGAAATCGGTCAATTGTGCCTTTATCGGAACATCGCTTGAAAAAGACTTAAGAAATAAGGACATTAGCACATGTGTTGTTGTCGGTGTCATCACCAACAATTCTGTCGAGGCCACTGTACGCGTTGCAGGAAATCTGGGATTTAACACTTTCGTCATTTCTGACGCTACGGCAACATTTGACAAGATAGACATTAACGGCAAACTTCACCCTGCTGAAGACGTTCATGCCTTGTCGCTGGCAAACTTGCAAGGCGAATACGCAACAGTGATCAATACAGAACATCTGCTCACGCTCTGTACTTGACCGCTGTTAACAACAAAATCAAGCCACTAGCGTTTATCTCTGCAAAGAATAAATGCTGGGCTGATTTGTCATTATTTCCCATGGAGTTCAAGATGTATATCAAAAGCATAATCATCGCGATCGTCACTCTGCTGGCCATTTCCGGGTGCGCCCCTTCGCAATATCTGGCCGACAAACCCCATGTGATGTACCCCCAGTCGATCCTGGGCGATCAGTCTGAAGATATCCAGAACAAGTCGATGCAAGCGCTGCTGGCATCCTTTAACGATCGCGGGTGGGCGATTCACAACATTGACGAGCAAAACAGCACGATTACCGCTGAAGTCTGCGCCAGGGGCGAACATTGCTCCGAGGTTCTGGCCAGCGTCAACAAAAACGGCTCGGTCGAGCTGATCAGAACGCCTGGTCAGGTGCTGTCGAAGGATGAGGGTGATCTGCTGAGACGCTGGATTGGTTACCTGAACAGGTCATATACAAAACATATGAAAGCCAGCATCAGGTAGCAAAACACCGGCCGCAAGCTAAGCGACACAATCAATCAGACTGGAGGGGGGTTGTGAACATACGCTTCATGAAAGAAGCGGACCTGTGCAAGGCTGCACTCATTCATAAGAACGCTTTTGTCCGGCAACAGTTGTCTTATGAATGGCTGGCCTGCAATCTGAAGGCCTTTCCGCGCTTCCTTTGCTTTGTTGCCGAAATTGACGAAACGCTTGTCGGCTATATCCTCTGGACCCAGAAAAGCGGTTTCAGGCCGGAGGTTGTGCTTGAGCTGGAACAGCTTGCCGTTTCGCCGGACAGACAGGGACAGGGCACAGGGGGCAGGCTCATCGCAGATTCGTTACCACTGGTGCGGAAGCAGCTTTCAGAACGAAGTGCGGTTCTCAAGCACATCATGGTCACCACGCGGGCGGACAACAGGGCCCAACGGCTCTACCGGAAGACCCTTGGAGCCGAGGTCGAGGCGACCATAACAAACCTCTACTCAGCCGATGAAGTGCTGATGATTGCGCGGGATGTCTGACGACGCAGAGCGTTGTTTCAACAGCCTGCGGTATATGAAAAACCGAACAACTTGACGGTATCTGCAGCAGATTTTAATTTGCATGTCCGGGTGGCTTTCGCAGGCTCGCCCTGTGCCACCCTTCAGGACATTAACAGACAGGATGACTTCATTTCATGATCATAGATAATTTGGCCAACTGGAATCTTTATCAATCCGGCCCGGCATGGAAACTTGCTTTCGACTTTTTAAACGGTCTCACTCCCGAGGCAGAAGAAAAACGCTACCCGCTCCAGGGCGATGATATCTTTGCCATCGTTATGAGCTATGAGACAAAAAGTCCGGAGCTTGCGCTACTTGAGACACACCGAAAGTACCTTGACATCCAGGCCGTGCTCGTTGGCGCTGAAAGATTCGAGTGTTTTTCAAAAGATGAGCTTATGGTCGATGTTCCGTATGATGAAACAAAGGATGCCGAGTTCTACAAACGCACCTTCCCGGGCCCGGTAAGTATCAATGCACAGCCCGGAACCTTTATCATGCTCTTTCCTCAGGATGCCCATATGCCTGGCCTGATGATCGACGATAAGGCTGAGCGGATCAAAAAAGTGGTCGTGAAGATAAACCTGGAGCTCTTGCGCTGAGCAGCAACCACCGGGGGGAGATTATGTACAAGGTTGATCTGACGGAAAAGTTTTCTCTGTTTAACGAGCACTGGCAGCCCAGAATCGTTGGCGAGCTCAACGGCCAATACATCAAGCTGGCCAAGCTCAAAGGCGAGTTTCTCTGGCATTGTCATGAGAACGAAGATGAGATGTTCATGGTCATCAAGGGCAGGCTCACAATCAGGCTCAGGGAGCAGGATATTGACCTTGAAGAGGGGCAGTTCTTCATCATTCCGCGCGGCGTCGAACATCTTCCGGTCGCTGAAGAGGAGGTTCAGGTCATGCTGTTTGAACCTCAATCCGTCATCAATACCGGAGACAAGCAGACCGAGCGGACCCTGGAAGAGCTGGAACGAATCTAGGGACAAACAGTAAAGTGCGGGCGCCATTGCCCGGTGCGCCTTTTCACAGCAGCTTGCGGGGTTGCAATCAACAACACTCGACCTCGATCTTGTGCAGCAGGGCAAGCGCCGCGTCATCTTCCATCTCCTCAAAAAATTCGAACAGATTGTTGATGTAGCTGTGAATCAGGAACAGGTAGTCCTTGCCCGACCTGCCGCTTTCGGCATCGGCGAGCATCTGCTTGTACTTCTCCCAGAAGGGGTTGGTCTTTTCCGGGTCATCGATGTGCAAGCGCAGCATGCGGATCAGCTCCGAGCTGTTCTTTTCTTCTTCGATCCCCTTGAATGAAATGTAACGGTCCGGCTTGAATGCGAATTCAGACATGGTTTCACTCCTTTTTGCATGGTAAAGATTTTTTCCAGTCTTGGTTATAGCAAAGAAGAATGAAAGGAACTGTCGGCTGGCCGACAGTTTGAGAAAAAAGTCAGTTTTCGCTGCGAAAGGCGCTCAGATCGTGAATCAGCAGTTTGAAGCGCCCCACCTTTTCGATCTTGCCATCACGAATCAGCTCGTTGATCAGGGTTGAAACCGTCTGCCTGGTGGTGCCGATCAGCAGGGCCAGGTCTTCGGCCGAGAGCCCCAGGTCAACCAGCATCCCCTCCCCTTGAGCCACACCCCGCTCCAGCGCGGCATGATGAAGAAAATCGTACAGCCTCTGGCGCACATCCTTGAAGACCAGGCTTTCGATGATCTCGGTCGAGTTCTTCAGCAGTTCTCCCAGGACCTTGACCACTGCCGCCATGATCTGCGGGTACTGCTGAATCTTGCTGTGAAAGACCCGGGTCTGCCCGGTCAGAATGACCGAATTATCCAAAGCCTCGGCGTAGGCCTGAGTGTGGGTGCTGAAGATGTCCCCTTGTTCAAGCAGAGCCAGGGTGAACTCACGGTCCTCGTAGGAGAGAAAAACCCGCAGTCGGCCACTCTTGACAATAAAGATCGAATCATTGCCGTCATAGGGCGTGCAGATCAGCTCCTTCCTGCCGAACTGTCTCTCCCTGAAACCGGCCAGGATATCGGCGTAGTTTTCATCGGAAAACAGTTCGAGAAGATTGAGCTGAGTGAGTTTCATCTTGGCTGTCATTCTGGTATCCGCTCTGTTATTGGAAGATCTGTTCACTACAAACATAGCACAGCCAGGACTGATGCTGATGTATATAGTGGCCGTTATCGCAGCATGTGCGTTTTAATGCTTTCAGTGATACACTAGGCTAATCGATCAACATTGATGGCCCACGAAAACCCTTTTATCTGGCCGAAGTATAACAGCCGGGAAGGTGTTCATGTCCATTCCCAACAAGCCTCTGCAAGGTATTTTACGCATCATCAATATCGCCTTTGCCACGGTTATAGTCATCATCTGGCTGGATGAGCTGTTGGATCTGCCCTATCGGCTGCTGCTCGGCGTCCCGACCCCGGTCAATCTCATTGAAGCCGTGATTGAGACCATCCTGATTGTCATTGTCTGGCGTATCAGTTATGCGTCATGCTGTAACCTCTTGAACAAGATCAATATTCTGGAAGGAATGCTGCCGATCTGCTCCTCATGTAAAAAGATCAGAAATGATCAGCAGCAGTGGGAACCGGTTGAACAGTATGTCAGTGCCAAGACACAAGCCTCCTTCACCCATTCCCTGTGCCCCGATTGCCTCAGGAAGCTTTATCCCGAGAAGGCTGAGAAGATTATCAGAATGACTGAACAGGCCCATAAAAACAGGGACAATCGCAGCTGAGCTGTCCCGGCGAGTTTTTCATTCGACACCGAATAGGAGAATAGAACGCATGCAGGAAAAGCTCCTGAGTTTCTGGTTTGAAGAGATCGATTCCAGGTTATGGTGGAACGGCGGCGAAGCGTTCGACTCCCGGATCCGGGACCAATTTCGCCCCCTGCTGGACAGTGCGATCAGGGGCGAACTGTTCAACTGGAGGAGTTCGGTGCGTGGCCGCCTGGCCGAAATCATCGTTCTCGATCAGTTCTCCCGTAACATCTTTCGCAACAAACCCCAGGCCTTCGCCCAGGACGGCATGGCCCTGATTCTGGCCCAGGAAGCGGTTGCCTGCGGCAGCCTGGACAACCTGACAGAACAGGAACGCAATTTTCTGCTTATGCCCTATATGCACAGCGAATCCAAGGCGATCCACGTTCATGCTGAAAAACTGTTCAAGGAATTTGCTGCAAAAGGGAGCTACGACTTCGAATTGCGCCACAAAGCGATCATCGACCGCTTCGGGCGCTATCCTCACCGCAACGAGATCCTCGGCCGCACTTCCAGCCCGGAAGAGCTGGAATTCCTCAAGCAGCCCGGTTCGAGCTTTTAACGACATGACCAGGTTCTTCTGGAGCATCCAGCCCGGCTACTTGAGCGATGAACTGATCGCCGCCGAGCACCGGGAACTCCACCGCGTTGCCGAACTTCTGCATAAGCGGGAAACGGCCCGGCAGGACAACTCGCTCCGCTACTGGGCAGGCTTTGGCTGGGCCCTGCATATGCGCCACAAGCTGCTGAGCGGCGAGATGGACCTGCGTGGCAGCGGCCACAACACCCCCATCGTGGCCAACGAACCCCCTGAGCGCTGGCCTGCACTGACCACTGACAGCGGCCGGCAATTCGAACAGTTGAAAAGCACCTGTCGCTCTCCCGGCCGGATCCCCCTGCCCCAGAATGCACAGCAGCTGTGGAGCCAGCACAAATATTCTCTGCTGGCGCGAAATCAGCTGCTCTACCGCCAGATCGGACCACAACTTGCCGCAAAGGAGATCGCTTTTGCCGAACTGGCACAGCTGCTGACGACGGAATTGCAGCAACGCCCCCTCTCCGGCGGCATCAGGAATGCCGTTCAGCACATGTGGGGCTATGTTTCAGATCAGCCGGAAAAAATTCCAGATATAGACCACTGGCCGCTGGCGCAGATGATCAAAGAGCTGCAGAGCAGAGCGTTCAATAGCCGGGCTGAGTACCTCATCCACTCCACGGCACTCAGCGAACTCGGGAGCTGGCTCACACTGCCGGCCCCTAAGTGATTTGATAAATGATGGGACACCACCGGATATTGATGCTATCCTCACGGCGCTGCTTCAGCAGAACCAATAACTTTCGAGCAGGGCGACAGAGATGAAACCGCTAAATCTTCTGCAGCACCCGGAAGGAGGACGCTTCCGCGAAGTCTTCCGCTCCGCGCAGGTGGTCAGGACCGCCGAAGGGAAAAACAAGTCGGCACTGACCCATATCTACTTCTCCCTGGCCCAAGGCGAGGTCAGCCGTTTCCACAGGGTCAGTTCCGACGAGGTCTGGAACCTCTACCGGGGGGAAGGGCTGCTGCTCTATACCTGGGACGGCGGTGACTCTGCCCCTGTGTGCCACGAACTCTCAGCAGTGAGCAACTGCTACTGTCAGGTTGTTCCGGCCGGGGTCTGGCAGGCAGCCGCACCGCTCGGTGACGAGGTTCTGGTCGGCTGCAGCGTCGGACCGGGGTTCGAGTTCGAAGATTTCGAGCTGATCGACCCGCACAGCGATGTCGCCCGGCAACTGGCGGCACGTGATGAGAGCCTGGAAAAATTCATCGTCCATGGCTGAATCGTTCAAGTCACAACCTGAGTCATCCATCCCCCGGGTCAACGCCAGCACCTTCGTCGTTCCGCCCGGAGAGTGGACCAGCCTGCTCATCTGCCTCGCTGAACGCTTCCCGCGGGTCGGACGCGCCGGTTGGCTGGATCGTTTTGAGCGCAAACTGGTCCAGGATACAGAACAGCAGCCGCTGGCCCCGGAGATGGTGCCCAAAGCGGGGATGAAGATTCTCTACTACCGGGAGAACAAGGAAGAGCGGAGCTTACCTGTCGAGGAGAGCATCCTTTACCAGGACGAGCACCTGCTGGTCGCCGACAAACCCCATTTTCTGCCGGTGATCCCGACCGGCGAGTATGTCACCCAGACCCTGCTGGCCCGCCTGATTGCGCGGACCGGCAACCGCGAGCTGCAGCCGCTGCACCGCCTCGATCGCCATACCGCCGGGCTGGTGTTATTCTCGACCCGCAAGGAAACGCGCGGCAGGTACCAGGCGCTGTTTCGTGATCAGCAGATCGACAAAAGCTACGAAGCCCTGGCCCCGCCGCTGCAGCAGCTGGAGTTTCCCTACAGGCGTGAATCGCGCATTGTTCGCGGCGAACCATTCTTTCTTTCTCGTGAGGTTGCGGGTCCGGTAAACTCCTGTACCATCATCGATGTGATCGACAGACGAGAAGATTTGTGGCATTACGCCCTTGCCCCGGTCTCAGGCAAGAAACATCAACTGAGGCTGCACATGGCCGCTCTCGGCGCCCCGATTCTGAACGATTGGTTCTACCCTGTCGTCGATGATGCCAACCTTGACAACCTGGACATGCCATTGCAATTGCTGGCCAGCGAACTGAGCTTCCGCGATCCCCTCTGTGGAACCTTCCGCCACTTCCGTTCGGCACAGTCACTGCGCTGGCAGCGTCCTTAACAACAAACCAGATACAGAGTCATGAAGAACAGTCGCTTTCATCCATTTATCTACCTGAGTATCTTTATCCTGCTGCTGGTCATCGCCATAGCCGGTTTTATGCTCTTTGAACAGATGTCCGCCATCGACGCGCTCTATTTCTCCATCGTCACCATGGCGACCGTCGGTTATGGAGACATCCACCCCCAGACAGCGATCGGCAAGCTGATCACCCTGATCATCATCATCGGTGGCGTCGGCACCTTCCTCGGGGTGATTGCCAGCATCACCGACCTGTTCGTCAACCGCCGGGAAGAGTCGGTCAGACAGCAGAAGCTCAACATGGTGACCGGGATGTTTTTCAGCGAAATGGGCAACGATCTGCTCAAACAGTTCGTCAGCTTCGATCCGCAACCGGATGCGCTGCACAAGATCCTCAATATCTCCCCGCACTGGGGGGAGAACGAATTCAAACAGGCCTTCTCGGCGCTCAGCCATCATCAGGCGGATGTCGATGCCCGACGCGGCAACCTGAGAAACCTGCTCAAGGGGCTGCAGGAGCGCTCAGACCTGCTGCTGCGCCTGATTGAAAACCCGCTGATCCAGGAACACGAAGCCTTCACCGACCTGCTCCGCGCCCTGTTCCACCTGCGCGACGAACTGCTCCACCGTGATGACCTGACCGAACTGATAGACAGCGACCGCCACCATCTGGAGGGAGACATTATTCGCGTCTATAACCTGATGATCCGCGCCTGGCTCGACTATGTCCGGGTTCTGCGCACGGAATACAGTTACCTCTACTCCCTGGCAATCCGTCTCAACCCCTTTGACCCGGAGGCCAGCGCGGTGGTCAAGAGCTATTAACTCATTAAAAAACAATGACTTTTCATTGATGGCCTTTTGACAATTTATTTGACAGGCCCAAGTCTAAGTTCTATTCTTATCCCGGAAAAGTCTGCAGGAATGTGAAAACTCCTGCTGCTGCAAACCCGGCAATGAAGCCCTTGAACCGATCAGAAAGTGATGGTTGAAGGGCTTTTTTGTAGATAAATAACAGCTTAGGGAGTCGCTATGGGTTCACACTCTGCCCTGGATTACCACTGGGTCATCATCTGTGCCTTTCTGGTCTTTATGATGCAACTCGGATTTGCCATGCTCGAAACAGGCTGCGCACAATCCAAGAATACCATCAATGTGGCCATGAAAAACCTGGCGGATTCGACCTTCGGCTTCTTCTTCTACTGGCTGATTGGCTTCGGCTTGATGTTCGGCGCCGACCAGAGCGGACTGTTCGGCTCAAGCCTGTTCATGATCGACGGCAAGGACCACTCCGTCGGCAGCTTTTTCTTCTTCCAGGCGATGTTTGCCACCACGGCAGCGACCATTGTTTCCGGGGCGGTGGCCGAGCGGATGAAGTTCAACAGCTACGTCCTGACGGCCATTGTCGTCACCACAGTCATCTACCCGATCTTCGGCCACTGGGCCTGGGGCGACGGCGGCTGGCTCAAAGAGATGGGGTTTGTCGATTTTGCCGGATCGACGGTGGTTCATTCAATCGGTGCCTGGATCGGCCTGGCCGGGGCTATCGTCCTGGGCCCCCGTCTCGGCCGCTTCAGACAGGGGAAACAGTGTCATTTCTCTCCGAGCAATCACAATACCATCGTTTTCGGCACCCTGATTCTCTGGTTTGCCTGGTTCGGTTTCAACGCCGGCAGTCTGTTGTCCTTCGGACCCGAAGTCTCCTCGATACTGATCAACACCCTGATTTCAGGCGCGGCCGGAGGGATCAGCGCCTACCTGATCTGCCTGCTCATCTACGGCAAGGTCAGCGTCGAGGCCTTCAGTTTCGGTATTGTTGCCGGCCTGGTCGGCATCACGGCCGGCTGCGCCCAATTTACCGTCGGTATCTCTGTCATCGTCGGCCTGTTTTCCGCCCTGTTCATGTTTGCCAGTGACCATCTTCTCCAGCACTTCGAAATCGATGATCCGCTCAGCGTGGTCGCCGTGCATGGCTGCGTCGGCGTCTGGGGCACCATGGCTGTCGGCTTCTTCGGCGAACCTTCCTCCGGCCTGGGCCGCCTGGAATTTATCCTCGTCCAGTTCACAGGGGTTGCGGCCGCCTTTGTTCTGGCCTTCTCACTGGGCCTAGTGTTTTTCTTCGCCTTGCGAGCCTGTAACGCTCTGCGCGTACTCAGAAGACATGAAGTTCTTGGCCTGAATGTCACCGAACACAACGCCAGGCTGCCCTGGGTGGAAACCATCGAGAGCATCATCCGCATCATGCGTTCGGGACAGCTGGGGAATAAAATCTATGAAGAGCGCGGCACCGAAGTCGGGATTGTCGCCCGTTTTTTCAATTACCTGCTCGGTGTCCTGCACGAACGGCAGATCGAGCTGGTGCTGTCCAACCGCACCCTGAAAACCCAGGCCCACATCGACCCCCTGACCAGAATCATGAACAGGCGCGGCCTGATGGAAGAGATCAACCGCAAGATGGCCCTGTCGGAATGCTTTTCCCTGGTGGTCATCGACATCGACCATTTCAAACAGATCAATGACCGTTACGGCCACCCGGCCGGGGACAAGGTCCTGCAGGAACTCGCGGCACTTGTCAAAAGCAGGATTCGCAGCAACGACCTGTTCGGCCGCTGGGGTGGAGAGGAATTCGTCATGGTTCTCGACACCACCGAGCCCGACACCGCTTCGGCACTGGCCGAGAAACTCAGACAGGCCGTTGAAGGGCATCCTTTCAGCGACGTCAATTCGATCACCTGCTCTTTCGGTGTCTGCAGCCCGCAGCAGACAGCCTTCTCTTTTGAACAACTCTTTGCCGCAGCAGACAAGGCGCTCTACCAGGCCAAGCTAGCAGGTCGGAACCAGGTCTGCGCCACGTCCTGAGTATTTTTCTGGCTCCTGTCGATGAAAAACTGCTAAATTGTGATCCTCTACCTGCCACCCGGCAGCCGATCAAGGGGTATCTGAGACTGTTTTATTCAAAGGAGATCAAAACGTGAAAACTTTTGCAAAACTGCTTGTGCTTGCCATGTTTGTCGCCACTATGATTCCAACCTTCAGCTTTGCAGACGACAGTGCTGTTGATCCGCAGCTGCGGGCCGATATCGAAAAAATGCTGACCATGACCAAGATGGACAAGATGATGGAGCCGATGTACTCCCAGCTGGAGGCGATGCTGCAGAATCAGTATCAGCAGATGGGCGCCACTGAAGAGCAGCTGCCGATCTTTGAAAAATACAACAAACAGATGTTCGACCTGCTGAAAACCGAAATGTCCTGGGAGAACCTGCGCGATCAGTTCATTGACCTTTACGCCCGGGTTTACAGCAGCGACGAGATCAAGGCGATCAGCGACTTTTATAGCTCGGCGGCCGGCCAGAAGATGATCGAAAAGATGCCGATGCTTATGCAGGAATCGATGGTCATCGCTCAGGACAACATGAAAGACCTGATCCCACAGATCCAGATAATCAGCCGTCAAATGATCGAAGAGCTGCAGGAAGCAGCCCAGCCTGAGGAAGAACCTGCTGCCCAGCAGTAAAGTTAAGCCCCGGGTTAAAAAGCCTGGGCGAGTTAATTCAGGTATCAATCAAAACTCCGCTCTGCGGAGTTTTTTCGATTCTGCCCCTGTACTGAGCTTGCTCAGCGCGGGGCGCCAACATGGTTCAATTCATTGAAACACCGTAGGTGTTTTTCCGGTTCTGCCCTTTGATGGGCTCGCCCATCTTGGGGCGCGTTGTCAACTGCTGGTTTGAGGCTACGCAGAAAGTACTGCCAATTTTCGTCAGCTTTAAAAGGCTGCTTTTTGCATACTTTTTGTCAGCCTTTACAAAAAGTATGGCGGCGTTCGGGGCCGCGACCCCGTGGTTTTGGTCTTCAGGTTTTATGAATTTGAAAGGCAACACCGAAGGATCCCGGCTGCCGGTACGGGAACCGGCGGTTTTCTGGTCTTTGATCTCTGCCCATTTGAACAGACAACAAAACAGACAACCGCGGGGTCGCGCCCCCACACTGCGCCATTCTTTTGACCGGGGCCTCAAAAGAATGCAAAAACTCCCTTTTCCATACTGTCTCAAGGGTTTCTGCGTCTCTTCGTAGCAACGCACCAGCCAAACGCCTAACGCCCAACGATGGGCTCTGCCCATCTGACGGTCAGAACCGAAGAAACAGCCGCTGGCTGTTTCAATGAATGCCTGTTTCGTACAATCGCAATACCGGCTCCCGGCATGGGCTTGGAACAGGCAGCCCCGTCACTCCTTCGCTTCCGGCTCTGAGTCACTCACCGCCTGATTCTGCTTATCGATAAAGTAAAGACAGACCTCCTTGGCCCCCAGCCTGGTGTAGTCGAACTTCTTGCACAGGTTGTTCATCAGGAAGGTCACATCGTTCCTGATCTTAGTGTCGTAGGTTTTAAACTCCTCTCTGCCGAAATCCTTGACTGCCATGCGGAAGTTTTCGTTCTTGAGGAAGGGTTCCAGAACCTGCTCCTTGAGGAAGTGGACGTAACGCTCGTAGAGTGAACGATAGAGCCGGGTCTCATTCAGCTTGCGCCCGTCGAGACGCAGCTCCTGGGTCAGGGTCCGGCTGGTGTACTCCTTCTGGAACTCGCGGCGATAGGCGAGCACCTCGCTGTAATCGGAGATATCGGCGAACAACCGCGCCTCTATCGGCCGGAAAAACTCCTCGCCGATAGTGAAACGGTCGCCGGTATAGATGCAGTTGACCTGCTCGCCCTCTTCGAAGTTGAGGGCAAAGATGTAATTTTTCAGATCGTGATCGATCTGCTCTTCGTTGTAATAGTAAAGCGCCTCCTTGATCTCCTGGGTGATGGTGTAGTCGTACATCTGCATCAGCGCATCGAGGAACCCGTCGGGAATCATCTTCTTCCACTGGGCATTGCGGCTGAAGAACTTGCGCAGCATGGTCATGTTGATCAGCGACCCCTCTTTGGCACAGGCCGCGTAGAGTTCGCTGAAGATACGGATCGAATCACGCCCCGAGAAGCCCCGGTCCCCTTCATTCTCCGACTCGGCGATGATCTTCTTGCGCAGCTTGGCGGTCAGCGCCTTGCGGTCGCTTTCGTCGAGCCAGGCCGGGATGTTGCCGGTATAGATCTCCATCTTGAGCAGCTGCAGGTTACGGTCGCAGAAGCGGTCGTAACGATGCGGATCTCTGATCCATTCCTGCATCGCCGGCGATTCGCGGCGCAACCGGGTTGAGATGATGATCCGGGCGAAGTTGTGCAGCACCCGCGGCAGAAAGCTGTCATCGATATGGCGGTCGAAGATATTGCGGTAGATCTCGACCTCGGTGCGCAGATCGAGAATATAGGGGATCTTGATATATTCGATCCGGTCGGAGAGCGACGGCAGGTCCTTGATGCTCTGCTCGTCCTCCGGGTTCATCAGCGCCAGGAACAGCGAGGTGACCTGTTCCTCGATATCCTCGACCTTGTGGACCCCCTCGCTGATGATGTTGTGCAACTTGATCAGGCGCTCGACATTGTCCCCCTTGACATCCATCAGGGCGTAGACGCCGTTGTTGGTCTTGGCGAAGTTGGAATAGAGGTACTGGACCTGGCTGCTGTCGCGCAGCATCCGGTTGATCCGTTGCTGAAGGATCTCGTTGGTCAGCACATCGCGCTTGAGCGACGGATCGCCGGGGTTGAAGACGCTGATCCCGGTTCCCATCCGCCGGTTGAAGCGATAGGGGCGGGCATGGAGCATCTTGAGAGCCAGCGCCGGATTGTCCAGACGCCGGGAGAGAGCCTGATAGATCGATGAACAGATGGTGCAGGGGGTCTCCTTGAACACCCATTCGTACTGCTTCTCGGTGAACAGCTTCCACTTGATCTCATCGTTACGGAACAGGTCATCGAAGAAATCGCGGCGCTGTTCACGCGGGATCATCAGCACCGGGTTGTCGTGACTCGGGCAGGGAATTTCCAGGTAGAGTTCACCATGCTGGATGGCCCGCTGGGCGTCCTCCACCGAAGCGGACAGTTCCAGCTCATCCATAGTTTCGACCAGCTGCATCAGCAGGCGATCGAGCTGAACCGGACTGAACCTGTTGAGCAGACGATGATCGAGACGCCAGACCGCTTCATAGGTTCGCCCATCGGCACTGTTGGCGTACTGCTCGAAGGCGCGCAGCAGGTTGTCAAGGAAGGTGCTCTTGCCGCTGCCGTGCGGCCCCTTGAAGATGTAAATCTTGTTCTGCTGAATGCTGCTGCGGAAATTGTCGACCAGGGTCACCAGGCGGTTGGTGAACAGCCGATCGGCAAAAAAAGGGTTGTCGGCATTCTCGAAGAACAGCTTCGAGGTGTCATAGAACATATAGTTGATCGACTCCGGGTCCCCTTCGTATTCATCGACACCGGTCGAGATATAGGCTCTGATCATGTCGTGAAAGAGCTGAAAGATGTTGCGGATGGTCATGGTCGGGTCGTTCATGACCATCTCGAGGTAACGATCGAAGGAAACTACCTCGCCCAGAGGATGATGCCCCTGCTGACGGGCAAAGTTCTCCAAGGCCTTGTTAATCGGGGCCTGCTTGCTGTTGAGTTCCTTGATTCCGTCGGTCATAGGCGTTCCTTCTGCAGGGTGCGCTCCTGCATCCGGTAGCGCACCCTGGTCCATTCGATCAGCGGGCCTTCCTCCTTGCCATCCTGGTCTTCCAGCACCTCTGCCTCTTCGGTCTCCAGCACAACCGGTCCGCCCCAGAGGTATTCGATGCCGAGCATGGTGTTGGAAATGTATTCCTCGACCAGCGGCTTGCCTTCCTTGATGTGCTTGAGAGCCAGCGCTCCGTCCTTGCAGTTTTCTGCGTCGATCTCGATTTTCGGCGGATGATAGAGCGACTCGAAGAGCATCTGCCGATAATCGACCGCCTTGCGGCTGCGGATATAATATTCCCAGACCATCCGTTCCTGGTTGATCCGCTTTCCGGCAACGAACAGCTTGTAGCTGTTGATGAAGTCCTGATCGACGAAGCTGTTGATGAAGGTGAAATCGCAAAAGTTCTCACGCACCCGGAAGATGAAATCGCGGCCGCTGCTGTGCGGATCGGCCCGGCGGTAGCTGTCGCGCTGATGCTGGTCCTGCAGGCGCTGAAAATCAAAGCTGTAATAGCCACGCTCGGCCTGCTGTTCGATCCAGGTGAACATCCGCAAGCCCAGGGCGTAGGGGTTGAGCCCGACCTTCGGCATCGAGGTCACCGCCGCATTGATGCGGGCGAAATTGACCTCGTTGCCTTTAATCCGGTCGTCCTGCAGAAACAGGGTCTCGTGCCAGTAGCTGGCCCAGCCTTCGTTCATGATCTTGGTACGGATCTGGGGCTGGAAATAGATCGAGGTGCTGCGCACGATCTCGAGGATCGACTTCATCCATTCGTTCTCGTTGCGGTTGACAAAGGGCGAGTTCTCGATCAGGAACTGCAGCAGGTCAGCACTCTTCGGCTTGTAGCGGGCCTGGTGTTTATCCATCGCCGCTTCGAATTCGGGCGACTGTTTGCGGATCTCGGCGAAGAAGATCTCTTCCCCCAGTTCCTGGTGTTGGCGCAGTGTTGCGTTGAAGCGGTCGAGCTCGGCACTGTATTCACTGATGCTGACCTTCTTGTGTTGCTGCAAAAAGACATCGAAGTAGAAATCGACCCGTTTCGAGCAGCTGTTGTCGACCTTGCTGAACCTGGCCAACTCGGCATGGTAGCCGACCAGGTTGTCGATGCCGCGGGCGAATTCGATGACGTAGTCGACCCAGCGGCCGTGCTCGGAGCGCAGCCGGTCGATCAGGCGCTTGTCGGCCAGTGCCTTGCCGGTCAGGTCGTAATCCCAGGTGTTCTGGAAATAGAGGTTGTTCTGAAAGAAGTCGATGTGGGCCAGCACATGATAGAAGATCATCACGTTGAGCCAGTCGGGATTGTTGTCATTGTAAAAGGAGATCGCCGGACGGGTGTTGATGACCGTCTCGTAGGGGTTGTGAGGGTAGAGTTCGTACTTGCCTTTCTCGCGCAGCACATCGACGTCATTGACCCAGTAGTCGTAGAGGGTCGGGATCATGTTCTTCTGCATCAGCTCGATCATGTCGCGGTTGCTGATGATATATTCCAGGGTTTCGTCCTCGAAGCGAAGACCCGCAGCGCGCGCCCGCTCCTTGCACCCTTCCATGATGATTTTGGTTTTCTGATCGATCAGTTGCATAGGCTGCGCCTCGCAATAATGAGTTACTCCGATACCAGGTTCTTGATCCCCTCAATAATCCGCGCTTCACCGACATTGTCCTTCATCGAGTCGACCCTGAAGGTCTTGCTTCTCTCGATCATGCCGGAACGTTTCAGGTAATTCTCCATCAAAGTTGTTCCCGGCGTGACATGGGCCCGCTCGGCGATAGTGATGCCGACCCGGCTGGCGTAGTTCAGCATGATCTCCAGCTCCTTGATCGCCTGGGTTCCTTCACGGTCCCAGTCATCGCCGTCGGTGCCGTGAAAGACGTAGATGTTGCTTTCGCTGGCCAGACTCTCCTCGGCGACGATCTTGTTGATCAACCGGTAGCCGGCGGCAACCTGCGTTCCACCGGCGACCCGCGAATTATAGTAGGTGTAGAAATCTTCGACTTCCTTGGCCTGGGTATCGTGCAGGATGAAGCGCAATTCGACACGACCGTGATACTGAAAGAGCAGCCAGCTGTAGATCAGGATATGCTGGGTAACGACCAGCTCGGTGGGGTTGCCGAACATCGACCCGGAATAGTCGCGGATGAAGAAGACCACGGCTTGCGATTCGAAGTCCTTCTCACGGGAGAGGATGCGGTAGACCTTGTCCTTTGGCGCAATCAAGAAATCGCCGGGATCGATGGTGGTCGGATCAGCTATCTTACCGAGGCCAATGTTGGTCTCCAGCACCTGACGCAGGGTCGCCTTCTTGTCGAGGATCTGGCCAAAGCCGCGATTACGGTCGGTCAGGTCATAGGTGAAACGGGTCAGCGAACGCCTCTTCCCCTTTTCCTTGAGATTGGGCAGCTGGAACTGTTCGGTCAGGACGCGGCCCAGGTCATAGGCGTCGGCGTCGATCTCATGGCTGCCGCCTTCCCCCTGACCGGCCCCGCTGCCCTCACCTTCCTGGCTTTCGTGGACCGGCTGCTCACCGATGACTTCCCCTTCGTCACCTTCCCCCTGACCGCCGCTCTGTTCTCCCCCTTCGCTCTTTTGCTTGAAGCGATTGTCGTGGATGAACTTCTCTTCGACGGTGGTCGGCACGACGATCACCTTCTTGCCGCTGTCACGGGTCGGCTTGACCAGCTTGCCGAGCTTGATTTTGCGCGGGAAACCGTCCTTTTCGCGCACTTTGTCGCGCTCGAGCAGCTCATCGAGGCTGCGCATGCTGTGCGAAACACCGGCCTTGCCGGCGCTCATCTGCTGCAGCACCTGATAATCGGTCATGCCGTACAGGTCGTTCAGCGGCGGACCTGGATCCGCCTGGCGCGCCTCATGCTGCCTGGTTTGATCCGGCGAACCGGTCGGGGTGATTTTCGCACTGTCCGACCGGGTGGTATTTTCTGACTTCGGTCGTTTCATAGGCCCTCGTTCAGCCAGTCAGCCTGACTCAGCTTTCGTCATCCTGGGTACAGAAGTACTCGATGGTCTTCTGCGCGCAGGTTTTGCAGTAGCCGAGCTGACCAAGCATGGTATCGACCATCCGGTCGTAAAGCTTCTGGTTTTCGTCGTTGGTGCGGTTGGCTAGCGCCCCGACCAGCGAACCGGCTCCAGCGATATCCGACTTGAGGCGTACATCGGTGACCGCCTTGACCAGCTCGAGGTTGTCCATGAAGTCGTAGCTCGGATCGATGGAGATCTTCTGGCCATAGATCTTGCGGATCGAGGTGCGGAAGCTCTCGCGCTGCTCCTCGGTCTTCAGGCCAAGACGATCCTCGACATTCTGGATGAAGCGCGGATCGATCTTGAGCGCCTTGAGCTCGTCGGTCTGCGGGTCGCGGTACTTCCACATCTTGTCCGGACCGAGATTATCGGCGTCGATACCGATGACCATGTTGACGTAGCTCATAACATCCTTGCGGATCGCCTGTGGCTCGTCCATGTAGGCGTTGAACATCTCGGTCATGATCCGTTCACGGTAGAGCTGCTTGGCCAGGCGCAGGTCGGAGAGGAACTTGGCTCGGTCGTTGTTATCGGAAACGTAGTCGAGTATGACCCTTTCGATGCTGTTAAAGACATCGTAGGCAAACATACAGCGCCCTTCGTTGGTCTCGGAGGATTCGATCATCAGCTGGATCGCCCGGCCGAGATTGCGCTGCCCCAGCCCCTTCTGGCCGAAGCGCTTGGTGATGTCGGCCTCCTGATTGAGCTGGTCGATGACCTCAGCCAGGGTCTTGATGCTCTTTTCACCGGCCACCTCGCCGGCCGCCAGTTTCATGGTTTCGATGGCGGTCAGCTTTTCACTGTGCGGCAGGCGGGTCAGCACCACAGCGACACTGGCCGCGTAGTTGAGGTTCGGATCCTGGTGGAGAACCTGGCCGGTCAGGGTGGTCTTGCTCTCGTTTCCGATGGCGTACTCGGTCAAGCCCTTCTGCATCTTGTAGTTGGTGTTGTGGGAGACGTAGCAGATCCGGCAGCGGTCGATGATCGGCGCCTCTTCCTTTTCGGAGAGGAAACGGTTGAACTCGGCATTGTTGCTGGTAGCTATGATCAGGGTGTCGATCGGCCACTTGTAGCCGTCCATCTCGAT
Source organism: Geopsychrobacteraceae bacterium (assembly GCA_963677215.1). Taxonomy (GTDB): domain Bacteria; phylum Desulfobacterota; class Desulfuromonadia; order Desulfuromonadales; family Geopsychrobacteraceae. The sequence goes on along the minus strand of OY781919.1, from coordinate 1,356,374 downwards.
CAGCCGGTTCTGAATGACCCCGAGGTAGACCTGAACAAGGTCCTTCTTGTTCTTGTAGATCTCGTCGCTGAAGTGGATGCCGCCGCCGGCAACCCGGGCCAGGGCCCCACGCCGCAGATCGAAACGGTACGGGTTGTTGGTGTCGGCGATGTGCAGCAGGCGCTGGATCGATTCCTCGCCGAGCAGATCGACGGCGCTCGAGGTGATCTTGTCCTTGGCCGCGTACTTGCCGGTCACCGTTCCCAGCGACTCACTCAGGGGCACTGGCAGGATCTCGACCATCTTGAGCAGTTCGGGAATGCTGCCGTTACAGTGGGCGCGTAGCTCCTCTAAGATATAGCTGCTGCAGGCCCCCAAGGGGCGATAGTTCTCATAAAACCCGTCAATCTGCTTGGCGGTGAATTTCCAGGTCTTGGCGAGCAGCTCCTTGCTCTGGTCGAGGGTCTCGCCCAGGTTCATCGCCAGCACCAGCGGATCTTCGTAGGTCTGCGACTCGATCGTGCTGATCTTGCCGTAACTGCCGATCTGATCGAGACCGGTGAAGCGGAAGGTGTACTTGCGGTTGACCGGCTGCTGGAGAAAATCGCGGTACTTGCCGCACAGATATTCGACGAAGAAGGTCTTGCCGTTGCCCGGCTCGCCGACCAGGACGTAGGCCATCTCCTTGGACGAGCCGCCTTCGGCGGCATCCTTGACAAAGGAGACGAAGCTGTTGATCTCGTCGTACATGCCGATGGCGTGCTTACTGCCGAGGCGGAAAATTTCGAAATCGTAGGTCGACCGGCCGTTGACCACGACCTTGGTGACCGGGTGAGAAAGGATCATCCGCGCGACACTCTGAAAGGCATTTTCAAAGCGACGTTCCCCAGCCTTGACGGCCTGCAGATGAAAATCTAAAGACGGGCTGTCTTTGCGTACCCTTGCCTGAGCCATAAGAGAACCTCCCGTAGGGAAACCGGGAGTCTGTCGATCTGTACAAGAAGCTGCGGCAACATCCGACAGGCTCCCAGCGTCAGCAATTCCTGCTTATTGTGAAATTATACATCGTCTGTCGCGGTTATGAGAGGGGGGAGGACAAAAAAAGAGACTTAAACGGTTAGTTTCCCAGCCCTTAACAGCGCTCCTCTCAACTGCAAAGAGAAGCAATTTCCAACCCTATTGCAGCTAGTTACCGATCATGCCCTGGTCAGGCAAAGACAGTAGAAAAAAGTGACATTTTTTTACATATATTTCTTCTCTCGCAGGCCAATAATGAGCCCACGCCTCCTGCTGCCCAGGGCTCTGACAACTGTTTTCGCAGCTTCTCTAGCTGCGGCTCGCCTGGCAATTCAGCTGGCAATGCTTAACATCAACGGCTATACTGCTGGGCTATCTTCTTGTTATTGCAGCAAATCGTTTTACGGAGGAAGTCATGTCCAAATGGCAGTGCGAGCTCTGCTCTTACACATACGATGAAAGCGAACAAACCACCCCCTGGCAGGATCTGGATGAAAACTGGTTCTGCCCGGCCTGCGCCTCGCCCAAAGAGGCTTTTGTCTGCACCGATGGCGGGGAAGACGCCAGGAAAACGGAGCCACCTGCCACCCCGACAGCCATTGCCACCTGCAATATCTGCGGTTTCAGTTACGACGAGGTCAGGGAAGGAACAGCCTGGGACGGCCTGCCGACAGACTGGATCTGCCCGGCCTGTGGCGCAGGCAAAGCGTCCTTCAGCCGCAGCCTGGCGGCAGCAGGAAAAACACAGGCTGCAAGTCAAACAAACGCTGGTGAGTACCTGAGCGAATGGCAGCGCAAAGCGGATGAGTTTGAAACCTACATGGCTGACATCCACCAGATGGCGATGACCGGCAAAAGCCTGAACGAACCGATGCGCACCCGCCTGCCGACCATCTCCTGGGACGAGATCCTGATCAAGGGAGCCCAGCTGGCCAGATTGCCGCTCAACAAGGATGAAGCAGTTGACAGTACCACCGTCATCGGCCCGAAAGCGGCCAAACCTCTGGTCATCGACACCCCGGTCATCGTCAGCCACATGTCTTTCGGTGCGCTCTCCCCGGAAGCCAAGATCGCCCTGGCCAAGGGCAGCGCTACCGCCGGTACGGCGACCAGTTCCGGCGAAGGAGGAATCCTGCCGGAATCTCTGGCGGTGGCTCACCGTTATATCTTCGAATATGTGCCGAACAAATACAGCGTCACCGATGCCTACCTGCAGCAGGTTGACGCCATCGAGATCAAGATCGGCCAGTCGGCCAAACCGGGGATGGGCGGCCACCTGCCAGGAGTCAAGGTGACCCGTCAGATTGCTGAAGTGCGTGGTTTTCCGCAAGGACAGGACATTTACAGCCCGGCCCACTTTGCCGACATCAGGACCCCGGAAGAACTGAAAATGACCGTCGATTCCCTGCGCCAGCGCAGCGGTGGCAAACCGATCGGCATCAAACTGGCCGCCGGTCACCTGCGCGCCGATATCGAGATTGCCCTGTCGGCCGGCATTGACTTCATCACCATCGACGGCCGCGCCGGCGGGACCGGCTCGGCAGCCAAGGTCGTCAAGAATGCGGCCTCGATTCCTGCCATCTTTGCCCTGGCACGGGCTCGTCAGGCTCTTGATGATTTGGGCGCCAAAGATGTCTCGCTGATCATCACCGGTGGTCTGCGCATCTCTTCCGACTTTGCCAAGGCGCTGGCCCTGGGCGCCGACGCCGTGGCAATCGCCACGACCGCGATGATGGCGCTCGGCTGCCAGCAGTATCGCATCTGCGACAGCGGCAAATGTCCGGTCGGAATCGCCACCCAGGATCCTCAGCTGCGCGCCCGCTTCGACATCGACAAATCGGCCCGGCGGGTCGCCAACTTCTTCACTGCCATCACTGACGAACTGAAGGATTTTGCCCGCATGACCGGCCACAGCAGTGTCCACGGACTCTCCGTCGACGATCTGTGTACCACCAATTCGGAGATTTCCGAGCATACACCGATCGAACATGTTTAAGGCGCTAAGAGGGAACAATGCACAGGCCCTTCATCGACAGAGCTATTGAACTTTCTCTTGAAGGGGTCGCCAGCGGTGGCGGCCCCTTTGGTGCGGTTGTCGTTAAAAACGGACAGATCATCGGCGAAGGAAAGAACAGCGTCGTCCCAGGGCAGGATCCGACGGCCCACGCCGAGATCAACGCCATCCGCCAGGCCTGCCGGACACTTGCTACCCATGATCTGAGCAGCTGCGTCATTTATACCAGTTGCGAACCCTGCCCCATGTGCCTTGGCGCAATCTGGTGGGCACGTCTGAAAAAGATCTATTACTGCAACAGCAGAACCGATGCCGCAGCCATCGATTTTGACGACAATGATATCTACCAGGAAATTTCTCGCCCTGTCGCTCAACGAAAACTGCCCGCCGAACAGCTCGATAGCCCTGAAGCCCTTGAGGTTTTCGAGCTCTGGAAGAACAAAGTCGACAAGACGCCATACTGAGCAAAAACGAGCTGATTTCCTCAGGGAAGTTGGCATAAATGAACTTTTTCTCTTCATCAGCTACCATCTTGACAGATCTTGCAGTAAAATCTTTACTTATTAACTACAGAATAAAACTGTTTAAACCTCGTAATTTCAGGGCTTATCATGATGAAATTCATCACATCGCAAAACAAGTTGACACTGGTGCTCCTCACGACTTTATTCTCAGTCGTTTCAGCACTGTTGATCCTGTTTATTGTCTATCGCCTTTTTCACTTTGAAATCAGAACCTCTGAAATCATACTGAGTATCCTTTCCCCTCTGATTATCTCCTTTGTTGCCTCCTGGTATCTCTGTGGGCTGATCGAAAAGCTTGAATCCCTGGAGAAAGCACTGCGGGAGAGTATTTCCAAAGAAAAAGAGGATATCTACCTGGCAACGATCCACGGTGCCCAGCATGTCACCAACAACCTGCTCAACGGTCTGATTTTGATAGAGATGGAGATCGATGCGCAGGAAAATTTCAGTGAAGAAAGAAAAAGGCAGTTCCGTTCTCTGATAGAAGATTCGGACAAACTGCTTCGCAAGCTCTCCTCGGTCGATGATATCGATGCGGATAAAATCCGGAAATCGGTCGCCCCGCAATAAAAACTCCGCATCAGCCTGGCTCCATTCTGCGTTCCAATTGGTATAATTGAAATCACCATTCTTTACAGCCTTCTGCTTCGTCAGCCTTTAGCGAAGGAGCCATTATGTTCAAGGTCACCAGAGTTGACGACAAGCGTCTCGACATCGAAATGAGCGGCAAGCTTGACTCTGTACAGATGAGAGTTGTCCTGGATGAACTGCTGGAAAAATCGGCAGGGATCGAAAATGGCCAGATGCTCTATGACGTCAACGACTATCACCTGCCATCACTGGGCGCCATCGCCATTGAACTCTCCCACCTCCCCGCACTGTTCAGCATGATCAGAAGATTTCATAAAGCGGCCGTGCTGACCGACAAGGGCTGGATCGGCAAGATCGGCGAACTCAAAAGCGGATTTCTTCCGGGCCTGGAGATCAGGGCCTTCACCAGAGAGCAGAGAAGCGAGGCCGAAGCCTGGTTGGAGAAACAGCCGCCCATCCTCTGAATCTATATTTCTGTCGTTAAAGACTTGCCTTGTGGCGCGGAATAGATTACTACTTCACGTTTTTTCGCGTCACAGGAGTCAAGCAAGTGCAGATTGTCTTTGGTATCGATTTCGGAACATCCAATTCAGCTCTCTCAGTCTATCGCGACGGCCAGGTCGAGGTTGTCTCAGTCGACAAGGTCGGCCGTTCCCGGGAACTGATGCGTTCGGTACTTTATTTCAATGAAGAGAAAGAGATCTTTACCGGTGCTGAAGCAATCAGCGAGTATATTGCCGACGGCGCCTGTGGCCGCTTCATGCAGTCGATCAAGACCTTTCTCCCCAGCACCAGTTTCAGCGGCACCGAAATCTACGGCAAGCGCTACGGAATCGACGACCTGATCGCAATCATCCTCAAGAAACTGAAAGAATGCGGTGAAAGTCATGTCGGTTCGAGGGTCGACAGTGTTGTCCTCGGTCGGCCGGTGGTCTTCTCGGAAGATAAAGAGAAAGATGCCGCAGCGGAGAGATATCTGCTTAAAGCCGCTAAAAAGGCGGGTTTCAAGAATATCTGGTTTCAGCACGAACCGATTGCCGCGGCACTGGCCTTTGAAGCCTCTCTGCCGGCAGGGGAGGAACGGATAGCCTTCATCGGTGATTTCGGTGGCGGGACCTCGGACTTTTCAGTCATCCGTGTCAGAGGGGGCGACCAGGGATGCAAGGACCGGCGCAGCGATGTTCTCGCCCTCGGCGGGGTCTATATCGCCGGCGATCGTTTCGACTCGCAGGTCATGTGGGACAAGGTGGCTCCCTATTTTGGCCGCAATGCCCGCTACCAGGCCTTTGCCACCGAAGACTGGTGCGATGTGCCAACCAGCCTGGTCTACACCTTAAGCCAGTGGCACCGCATTCCGCTGCTGCGCAGCCGCCAGAACCGCGAATTGATCAACACCATCAAGCGCAGTACCGACAGCCCGCAAGCGATTCAGAACCTGGAGAATATCATCGAGGACAACTATGGTTTCGCCCTCTTCCAGGCGATCGAGAAAGCCAAATGCGACCTTTCAGGCAGCGATCAGACCGCCATTCGCTTTGAAGATGTCGATTTCAGCCTCGCCGAACCCTTGTGCCGTGAAGAATTCGAACGCCTCAACGCCGAAAATTTCCAGCAGATTGCCGACTGCATCGACGATGTTCTCAGCCAGTGCGGGCTGCAACCAGAGCAGATCGATACCGTATCGCTGACCGGTGGCACCTCGAAAATCCCCTATATCCAGCAGTTGTTCATCGACCGTTTCGGTCGCGGCAAGGCCGACACCAGTAACGCCTTCACCAGTGTCGCCCACGGCATGGGCCTGAGCGTACCGCTGTTCTGCTGAAGACCTGTTCACTCAACCAAATATCTACAATTTGAAAACTATGATTCGGTGTTGCCCGTTTGAGGAGCTCGCTCCTCGTCGGACATATTCCGTTTTGCTGGTATGTACCGTTGCGCTGTGGCATGAACGGTTTGTTTAGGTCAGCATTGAAAGAGTTTCCTTTGTCACTAAAGGAAAGCCAGTCGTCTGACGGGACGAGACCCGCCAGTTCAGCTTTTGACTTTTAGGTAAACAGTCAAACCACGGGGTCGCGCCCCGTACAGTACTCATCTAATAGGCAGAACCGGAAAAAACTCCGCAACGCGGAGTTTTCATAAAAACCCGTTGAAACATCCCCACTTCAGACTGGTGCCAGTGACTAGGACCTCGCCTTGACATGAGGTGCGTAACCGCCCCTGTCCTCTCTTTCAATATGATCAACAAGCCAGTTTTTGAGGAACTTGTAGAGATCGGCCGGGGAAACACGTTCGCCGTTCTTCAATTTATCGAGGTTTTCGGAAACCTTCTGAACAAAGGTATCGTGGACTCGCTTGTGAGCCTGATACTCCTTGTAATTGGTCTTTTTCATCAGATCTTCTTCAGTACGGAAATGGTTCACCGTATAATCCTTGAGCTGATCGATGATCTGCCCCAGCAGCATGCGGTCACCGCCATCTTTCATGTGGGCGAACAGATCATTGATGATGTCGATCAATTTTTTGTGCTGATTGTCGATCAACGGCAGACCGGTGTTGTACTGACTTTTCCATTCGATGGCAAATCGGCTTTCGCCACTGCGAACAGGGGAAAACTGTTCCCAGCCCAGTGCAGCCTGTGGCCGACTGGCAACTGGCGAAACAGCTAATTGCTGCAGAGCAGGAACAGGCTGGTTCTCGGTAAGCCGGAAGCGACCTAGCATCTGGCGCAGATGAGAGGACTGCGCTGACAGTTCCTCGGCAGCGGCGGCGCTCTCTTCCGCCGTCGCCGTGTTCTGCTGGACAACCTGATCGATCTGGGCGAGCCCCTGGTTCACCTCGGCAATACCGCCAGCCTGCTGGTTACTCGCCATGGCGATCTCACCAACCAGGATCGAGACCTTACCGATCGAGGCGACAATTTCGTCAAGTGCGGCAGCAGTCTGTTCAGCGATCCGGGTTCCGTTTGCCGCTTTTTGCACAGATCCTTCGATCAGTTCCGCCGTTTCGCTGGCTGCTTTGGCACTTCTTGCCGCCAGATTGCGGACCTCCTCGGCAACCACCGCAAAGCCCTTGCCATGTTGGCCGGCACGTGCCGCTTCAACTGCGGCGTTAAGCGCCAGCAGGTTGGTCTGAAAGGCAATTTCGTCGATGGTCTTGATAATCTTACCTATATTCTGACCGGCCTCATTGATCTCACCCATGGCCGAAACCATGGAACACATCTGCTCGCCGCCCTTGGTCGCAGCCTGGTTTGCCTCGCCAGCCAGTTGGTTTGCCTCGTTGGCGTTCGCAGCGCTCTGCTGGGTCTGGGCAGCCATCTCGTTCATCGAGCTGCTGATCTCTTCCAGCGAAGCGGCCGTCTCCGTTGCACTCTGCGACATCGTCTGACTGGAATCGGCAATTTGCCCGCTGGCAGAGTTGATCTGATCTCCGGAGGCCTGGATCTGCCCCATAAGCAGGTTGAGATCCCGGCTCACCTTGTTGATCGCCGAGCGCACCCTGTCCCGAGAATCATAGGGTTGCACAGCAAAGGTCAGGTCCCCCTCTGCCAACTGCTCCAATGGCCCGATCACATCAGTTTCAAGACTGTCGGCAAAGGCATCCAGAGCACTGGCCATGATCCCCATTTCTCCTTTGGTCTTGAGCTGCAGACGCATGTCCAGGTGTCCCTTGCCCATCTCCGTGAGCATCTCCGCTGTTTTGCGCAGCGGCTTGATGACACTCATCGAAAACAGGTAAAAGGCCGGAAGCAGCAGGATGACAACCACAGCAAAGATCAGATAGCCGAGACCCGTCATGAAGTCGACGGTCCCGTGAAGATTTCCGTTTGACTTTGTGTGAGCATCAATCGCAAGGAGCTTCATGGAGAGAAGGTCAGACTCGACCTTGGAAGCATAGCTGTCTATCTTATCCTCTATCGCTTCAAAATCGGTTTCTGACGCATTTTTCTCAATCAAAGTGACCAGATCATGCTGAACGATACTGACCAACTCGCCGATATCGGTTTTCAACTGGGAAGAAAGATTCTCTTCTTCCTTAGTCTTGGCAAAACCTTCAAACTGCGAAACACTCGCCAGCAAAAATTCACCATTTTTACTTAATGCATTTTTGCGTTCGAAACCGATCTGCCCCTGATCCTTGTCGACAATGCTATCCATCGTCGCCAGCATCAGCTTCAGTTGGGCCGTTTGCGTTTCGCTGATCAGCTCAAGCTCATGGCTTCGTACATCGCTCAAATTAAGAGCACTGTTAACCTTACGATCGAGCTGGAAGAAAACAACACACATGGCAAACAGACCGATAAATATGCCGATGCCCATGCTCAGCATGCGCACTCGAATTGACCAATTCATCTACAATTTCCTTTACTTCTAGACAGGTTCAGAAAACAGGAGAGAGATACCAACTCCGCAGATTAACAATAGTCAATTAATATAGGCTTTTTTTGAACTCATCAAGTTAGAACTTTGTAAACCACACAACAATTTCGCAATTCAGCCCCTATTCCAAACTGAAACAGTCTGAAATCATTCTAAAAACCGGCAACTGTTGGTAATTTGTTTCAATTATCTCTTGAAAGTTACAATCATTTCTTGCTTCATCAACATTCTCTGCTATAAAGCGTCAAAACACCCTGTATCACTGGTTTTAACTGCAACAATGCTGTATCCTCCTCTCTTTTGCGATACGAAAGACATGCTTCAAGGAGAACCACTATGGCTCATGAAATAATGACAACCATGCAGAAGGCATTTGAATTCAACATGGACCGTGACAAGTACGGGACCATTGCCGAGATCGGTGCAGGCCAGGAAGTGTCGAGGGCCTTTTTCATAGCCGGAGGGGCTGCCGGAACCATCGCCAAAACGATTTCCGCCTACGATATGACCTTCAGCGATGTGATCTACGGGCCGGAAGAGACCAGGCGCTACGTCACCGAAAGTCGCCTGGAGAAGATGCTCGACAAGGAGTTCAAGCTGGTTGTCGAACGGGTCGGAAAAAACCGTCCTGAAACTTCAACCTACTTCGCCTTCGCCGATACGGTCACCGCCAAGAGCTACAGCCAACGCGGCGAATGTCACGGCTGGCTGGGGATCAAGCTGCAGCTCACCCCGAACGCTCAGCCATCTCAGATTCACATGCACGTCAGGATGCTCGACGACACCAACCAGCAGCAGCAGGAGACCATCGGTGTTCTCGGCGTCAACCTGATCTATGGCGCCTTCTACTATCATGACGATCCGAAACGCCTCATCCAGTCGCTGGGGGAAAATCTTAACCGCGAACGGCTTGAGATCGATATGATCCGTTTCTTCGGCCCCGATTTCGAACACGTCGACAACCGCCTGATGGCGCTCAAGCTGGTTGAAATGGAGCTTTCAGATGCTGTTGTCTTTAATGCCGACCGCAAGACCCTGATCCACCCGTCAGAGCTGTTGTACAAACGCGATATCCTGATCGCTCGCGGCCTGTTTAAGCCGGTAACCAGTGTCACCCACGACCTGATGAACAGCGGCATGGAGATCTTCCGCACCATGCAAAATGTCAATCCGGAGACCGCGATGATGGTTCCAGAAATCTCAGTCGCCGATCTGCGTTGGCTGGATCAGCTCGACATGAAGGACATCCTCACCCGTGTCGATTGCCTGAACCTGCTTGGTTACCCGGTCATCGTCTCCAACTTCCTGCGCCATTTCCGCGTTCGCGACTACCTCAGTCGCTACACAACCGGCCGGGTCGCCTTTGTCCTCGGTATTCCACAACTGACTGCCCTCTTCAACGAAGATTACTATGAGGGGCACAAAGGGGGCCTGCTCGGAGCCTTTGCGTCCATGTTCGACTCGGATACCAACCTGATCGTCTACCCGATGCATACGGCGGAACATCCTGATGAGTTCATCACCAGTGAAAATTTTGAGGCCCCCGAACCGCTGAAGTATTTTTATAAGTACCTGCAGGTCAACAACAAGATTGTCAGCATCGAAAAGTTCGACAAGAGCATCATGTATATCTGGCCGGATGATGTCCTGAAAAAGATCGAAAAGAACGGAGGCAACTGGGAAAAGGACGTCCCCGAAGCCGTGGCTGAAGAGATCATCAAAGAGCAGCTGTTCGGCTTCAATACCGTTCAGAAAAAAAATTGATCTTGCCCGATTTGTAACACAAGGCCGGAAGGATGTTCCGGCCTTGATATTCGTCTATTTCGCTCATCCCGCCTTCACTGTCGGCTGAACAAAAACTGTTTTATACAGAAAACTGGATTTTTGCTGCAAAATAGGATTTATTGAGCAATTGGACAAATTTGCGAAAAAACAAGGAGTTGTTCATTGTGAACCTGTTTCCCCCCGACGAAGAAAAATCTCTCAGCTACCTGCTTGCTGCTGCGGTTGATCAGGACAAGGTGCTTTCTCTTGAGGGGCTGCACGGATTCCTCTATTGCCTGGCCGTCCTTCCCGAACTGGTGCCACCAAGCCAGTGGTTCCCGCACATGTTTGGCGAAAAGATGTTCAAATTCAAGGATGAAGCTAAAGGAAACTCGCTACTCAACGAACTCCTGACGCTTTATGTCCGTTTCATGGAAGCCAATAAGAACGGAATTCTGCGGTTCCCTTTTGATATGGGGCAGCTCACTGACACTGAAATAGAACAGATTCGTGAGTGGTCCTACGGTTTCATGCGAGCAACCAGATTACGCCCGGCGGTTTGGAGCCTGGATGAAGAAGGGCAAACATTGCCGGAACTCTCAGCCGATAAAATTTCCGAACAAGAAGAGCTTTCGGCCTGTGTCTCGATACTACTGGGAAATGCCTTTCCCGAGCAGATTCCGGAAATGCTGGAAGCAGGGACAGGTACTGCGTTGACAGCAGAAGAGATTGCGGAGCACAAGAAAAAATTTCTCGCCCTGCTGCCGAATGCGGTCACCTTTCTGCAAAACTACGCGGCAAAACAGAAAAACAAATAAACTGTAAGGCCTGTCCTTACCCTATAAAAAATTGCAGGAAGAGCTTGCCTTAAAACAGTGTTATTGTCATACTTGTTTACGTAAACATGAAAGTGGCAATGGTCGCCGCAAGCGTAAACCTGACAACCCTACACCAGTAGGTGTGTTGAAAAAGGAGCACTGTGATGTCTACCTTAATCTTGACAATATCGCTGATGTTTCTCTCTTTGCTCTTCGCCTGGGTAATGACGCTCGGAAAAGCCGACTCGGCAACCGTCAGGCGGCAGCGCCAAAAGACAAAACGTCATTAATAATTCAACAAGAAATGCCGGTGATGCGCAACACCGGCATTTCTTTTATTTACATCTCTGGCAGGACAATTCGAAACTCTTCTCCGGAAAATTTGATCAGATCGCCCTTCAACAGTTTGCGGCGTTTTCTGGTTTCCACTTCACCGTTGACCAACACCTGCCCATCTTCGATGACCGACTTTGCTTCACCACCACTGCCGACCAGCCCTTCAAATTTCAGGACCTTGAACAGTTCGACAGGCTCACGCAATATTTCAATATCTTTCATAAACTCATACCTCAACACAGAAAAAGGTCATCGCACATTTGACCTGAGTTATTCACTGATTCAGATTTATAGATACAGAGTCTATTGAAAGTTGTAAACACTGAAGCCCGAACACAGCAAGAGGGCCAATCTCCATGTCCTAGTGTAACAGGGCTGACCAAAGCGAGTAGAAATACCAGTTCCCCCCACTTTGATGCAAGACCTGTTTTTAAATAACAGAAAATAAGCCCCCCGGACCTGAAGCCTGGGGGGCTTATGCCATAACACAGGTGTAAAATGAATCGCTTCAGACAATCGCGTCAATCGTATCGGCACTGCTGATCAGAGCGTGAACCAGTTTATCCGGATCAATGATCAGCAGCAGACGCTTCTGATCCGACTTGTCGTTCGGCTTGACCAGGCACTCTATGTACTGGTTGCTGCAGTCCTGAATGATTTTCACCGGCTCCAGACGCTTGACACTCACCGCAGGGATCTGACCAAGCCGATCGACAACAATCCCGACCGGTTCGTCTTCAGTTTCGACGACCACAATCAACTGATCTGTCATCCGCTGTTCATAAGACTGGGCATCATTGAGCTGACACCTCAAGTCGATAACCGTGATCAACTGATCGCCGTAGGTGGCTTTGCCAAGAATAAACTTCGCCGAGTTGGGAATATGAATGATACGTTCGGCATGAATCGCTTCACGGACCTTTTCCGACCTGACCCCGAGCCACTGCTGCCCGATAAAGAAAGTGGCCAGTTCAACGACATCGCCACTGTCCCTGGTGTTGGCTGCACTATTACTGATCTGCCTTCTTTGCTGTTTCAGCCCTGCATCACTAACAGCCTGGGCCAACGGCATGAAGATCAGGGAGATGACATCGTTGTGATAACCGTCATCGACCTTGTATTCACGGTACCCCTCACTGCAGCGCCCACCGACGGCACAGTACTGCCCGGCAATCTCGACAATCCCCGAACGACTGGTCCCGGCAGCAATGGAGAAATAGCTCGGTTCGACGGGCAAGCTTGAGCCAATCGGATAGCGTTCATCGGTCGAGCTGATAATTATTCCGTCGCGATCGACAAACACGCCGAAGCAACCCTCCGCGACCTCGCCGTTCTCCGTACGTAACAGGGAGTCGTCGAGCATCTCGCGGAATTGTGGCGTACTGTCAAAGACAATCCCGATCCCGCCGACACAGCGGTTCTGATTTTCCAGAGACCTGATCGCGGCGCCGTAAACGTAGGTATGGGCATCGCCATAGAGCGCTGTCGGACTGAAGCCGGAAACACTGTAGCTCTGGGTATTTCTCAGCCCCAGGGTCTGCTGCACCCAGCTCTCTTTCAAGCTGCTGCCTACCAGACTCTGCTCGTCGGGATTCGATACGGCAATGACGGTGCCGCGCGTGTCATAGACGAAGAGATTGGTGTAAACGGTGTAAAGCCCGTTAATGTAAGCGAGAATAGCGGAGATGGTCTTGGCGTCTTCGGCTTGAATCAGCGGCTGCGACAGAATCCGGCGAAAATCGGTCGTCAGCGCCCACCAGCGACAGTCATTGGCGCGCTCATAAAGGTTACGGTCCATGATATCGACCGCCAGGTTGGCCTGAAATTCAACACTCCCCAGCAGACCGCTGACCACTGTTTCATGCAGGTTGCCGATCGATTCCTCAAAGACCCGCTTGGTTCTGGCCCCGGCGTCGGAGATGTTCCAAAGCAGAACCTTGCTCTGGGAATCACTTTCACGGACATTGCCGTTCCAGACGGTGCGTTCCAGTTCATCCTGAATATGGTCGGCCTGCACCGGTATCGACCGTAACTTTTGGGAGAACAGCCGGGAATCCTGCATGACGGCCTCAAGCACCTGCTCAGCGATCCGGTTGCTCAGGCTGGACGCAGACTCATTGTCAAAGGCGTGCTCGATCGGAATCAGGGCCTGACCGTACCAGCCGAGTCCAAAAAAGCCCTGATAGCCTTTTGTCGCACAGGTTTTGGCCAGGTATTCCCGCCCGGCATATCGGATGACCCGGAACTCGCGATCCAATTCGATCTTCATTTCTGCACCTTTAGGAATCTGCCGGGTATCGCTGCTGGCGATGACCTTCCCCTCTTTGTCGAGCAAGGTTAGAACCGACCAGTCGTCCTCTTTACGCAAGTGACTGAAAATTCCCTGCATCTCGTTGTCAAAACGGAAACAGAGGCAAAGCACACCAAGCGCTTTGGAACCGGAAGCATTGCTCTCCGTCACCCGGTAGGCATAGATCAGCGACTGTTCCTGATCATCCTGCAGGTCGCTGTGACGATAGACTTCGACATACTCTTCCGAGGTGTTCAACGCCTCCTGAATCAGGGGATCGCTGGAGTGCTCGACCGGATTGTTCTCATCCAGCTGGACCAGAACCCGCCCGGCCGGATCGAGCAGAATGATATTGAAATAGACGGAATACTTGGCGACATATTCTCGAAAACGGGTTATCAGCTGGTCTTTGCCAAGGGAATTGGTTTCTGGAAAATCGGTTTCATGATCTTCCCCGTAAGGAATGAGCTGGTGTTCGGATGGCGTTGATTTGAGGAAGGTACGGATATCAGCGTCGGTCGCCAGAAAGCCGATGTCAGCGGTACGTTCGAAGAGATTCCGAATAACGATGTCAACCGTCACCTGGGCCTTGCCAGTCAGATCACGGATCGTCTTGTTGAGAATCTCAAGCCCCAACTGGCCGAGCAGTTCGGAAGTCAGACGCTGAAAACCGGCGCGGGTCTCGCTCATATCCATCCCGGTTCCGCTCATCTGACCGAGGATGGTCAGCAGATCCCACTGTCCTCCGAGAGTGCGCAATTCTTCACGATACCCCTCGACACCGTCCATATGGCTGATCAGACCATCCAGTACTGCCGGAACAACGACATCCTTGTAATGCACCTCTGCTGACATACGAACTGACCCCTTTTGAAATATTCCAACCTCTGAAACCGGTAATTACGGTTATGTGCAGCAGCAGGCACAATGGTTCACCTGCTCCGAATCTGGAATTGATCCGGGCTGCCTTACGAGCTCTCCGTCGAGGACATGAAATATGAGGCCATTCTCACATTAGCCATAACTAATAGCACTAAACATAGATTTCACGCAACAACTAATGAGTATCTTTCGACGGAAATACTCACGATGAGATGTTGTTTGTTATGTACTGTAATTTGGAATGAGCAGTTCCAAGGACCTGTTTCTGGCGCCAAATAATCATTTACAAGACTATGGAGCTCAGCTAGATTAACTCCTGCACATATATTAACGGTTCCAGGTTTTCTACCTCACTCTGTGACCCTCTCCCGCTGCTTGCCTCCTGAGTCATTGGAAAGGATCCGGTCTGAAATACAAAACTTTTCTTTGCTAACAGGTAACTGGACATGCTCCAACTCAACAATCTAGTCATTGTCATTTGCGTTCTGCTTTTTACAATTTCATCGGCATCCGCAGCACAGCCCCCGATCAAGATCGGTGCAATCTTTGCCAAATCCGGAGAAGCCTCTGAAGACAATCTGGAACTCTTTGAAGCGATCCGCTTCGCCGTGGAGCAGTTCAATACATCGGGTGGCCTTCATGGACGTATGATTCAACTGCTTGAATACGACAACCACAGTACCCCGATTCAAAGTAAACTAGCTGCCAAACAGGCCGTTCAGGATGGCGTCGTTGCCGTTATCGGAGCCTCCTGGAGCTCTCATTCCCTGGCCATTGCTCCTTATCTGCAAAAGAAGAAGATTCCGATGATCAGCCCGGACTCCACCCATCCGAACATTACCAGGGCTGGAGACTACATATTCCGCGCCTGCTTCATCGATTCATTTCAGGGCAAAGCACTGGCCAATTTTTCCAGAAACCAGCTCAGAGCCGAGACAGCTGTGATTGTTCAGAACATCAACAGCGACTACAGCCTTGGTCTCAGTCAGGTTTTTGCAGCTGAATTCGAATCCAGAGGCGGTCATATTGCGACGGTACTCAACTACAAATCGAACGTCAGCGACTTTACCGACATTCTGAATCATGTCCGCCAACTGAATCCCGATATCCTTTTCGTTCCCGGCCATTCGGAAAGTGGCTTTGTGGTCCGTCAGGCTCAGAAGATGGGAATCCACGCAATCATGCTTGGCGGTGACGGCTGGCCCTATAAGCAGTTCTACGCCAATGGCGGTCAAGACCTCAAGGAAGGCTATTATTCGGCCCACTGGTACAAAACTCTGGACACCCCAGAAAGCAGAGAATTCATCCAGAGCTACAATGGAGTCTATGATGTCAGTGAATTCACAGCCACGGCTTACGATGCCGCAACACTGCTGTTTGATGCGATCAGACGTGCAGATTCAAGTGACAGCAAGGCGATTCGAGATGCGTTGAGCACGACCAAAGACTTCGTCGGCGTCACCGGAAAAATCTCGTTCGATGAGAATGGTGATCCCCAGAAGCAGGTCGTGATGATGAAAATCACCAACGGTCGACCAGGTCTCTACTCAATCGTGCTTCCGGACTAATGCCCGCCATGAATCGACAGTTGCTTAAGAACAGAAGCCTGAGTTGGAAAATCTCACTGTCGACCCTCATTGTCCTGCTAGTTATCACACTGATCTTCGCCATCCTGCTGACCTTCTACGAGAACAGCCGCCGCAAGGATGCCATCGAGCAGATTACCCAATCACTGAACGACCTGACCAAGCAATACTCTGAACAGCTGGGCAACGAAATCTTCGCCCTACAGGAACTGGCAACTCGGCAAACCCTGGCTGAAATCAGCAGACGCAGAAACATCCTGGCGGTCACAACCTTTGACGAATCAGGTGCCGAATTTATTAGTTCGGCAAACGAGCCCACGGGCCAAATCTCTTTTGCACAGATCAGCATCTACCTGAATCCCGAGACAACTTTCTCCAGCTGGAACGATAAAAAAGTCCTCGAATACCTGAGTCCGATTACCGCTTATGGTGAAACAGTTGGCTACTGGCTCATCGTCTACGACCTGACGACGCTCAATCATCAGACCCTTGAAATTATCGGACTCTTTGTCGCCCTGATTATCAGCCTCTACCTGGTCCTGGGATTGTTGCTGAACAAGATGCTGCACCGACTGGTCCTGGAACCGGTTCATGCGCTACAAAGTGCGATGCAGCAGATCGAACAAAGCAATTCCGTCGAGAGCGTCGCTCAGCCACAAAACCATACAACCCTCAGTTTCAGCAGTATGGTCAGCTCCTTTGACCGTCACACTGAGGACCTCCAAGTCTCCAACTCTGCCAAGGATGAGATCGGTTCTCTGGCCTATACCTTTCGCCAGATGCTGATCTCCCTCAAAAACGCCTACACCGGTATCCGTACAGATCCGTTAACCCGCATGAACAACCGTCTTAAACTGGATGAAATTCTCTCCATGGGCCATAACCTGGCCACAACTCAGCAGGTTCCGCTGTCAGTCATTCTGATCGATATCGACAATTTTAAAAAAATCAATGACAGTCACGGCCACCTGGCCGGCGACGATGTCCTCAAACAGCTAGCCTGTCTGCTGAAGGACAACCTGCGCCAGGATGATACACCGGGGCGTTGGGGCGGCGAGGAATTTCTGATCGTTCTGGTCAATAAGAATCGGGAACAGGCTGCGATCGTCGCTGAAAAACTACGCCTGTTGATCGCCAAGCACAACTTTGCCCAAGTCGGTCGTGTCACAGCGAGCTTCGGTGTTGCCCAGCTTGGCAAAGGTGACTCAACCGGCCAGCTGATTAAACAGGCTGACCGGTCTCTCTATCAGGCAAAAGCACAGGGACGTAACCGTGTTGTAGTTCAGTAAATGAACCTGCTCTTCAAGTATTAGAACTCCACTACTTGACTTATTTGGTCACAAATCAAACAATAGAACAAAAGGGATCAAACAACTGGTTTCAGGGAGACCGTAATGTACATGTCAAATCGTTCATATAAGATAAACCATTCCTACAGAGGCAATTATTCCGCCGACAACAGCTGCCAGGCTCGCAATTGTCAGAATCCCCCAGATGGCGACTGTCGCAGGACCGGACGGGCGGGTGATACAGAAGATGAAGTACGGATTGTTGCAAGCCTGCAGGAGTCAGAGCAGAATGAAGAGTCCTCTGTCGAGGATGAAAACAGATGCCCGCACTGCGCCATTCATTGTCAGCTCTCATCCCCCGGCTGCGACAAAGGACGACAGGAAGCCTACTTAAGACACCTGAAAAATAAAGAGAGCTGAATCAAACACACCTCAGATAATTTCCGGAGCAAACACTATGACTACGCTATTCACTCCAAAACTTTATATGAAGAGCACCTGCCCTTTCTGCTTCAAGGTCATGGCCTTTTTCGGTGAAACAGGACTGACCGGCAAGTTTGAGATCATCACTGCCGATGGCAATAATGAAGAAGAGATGAACAAATACCGCATCTTGTTGGCCGAACAGACCGGAGCCCCTGCATCCTTTCCAACCGTTGAGATCGCTCCCGGTGAGTTCATTGCTGATTCGGATGAGATCATCAACTACTACGCAGACAAGTACGGCATCGACAAAAAAAAACTTTCCACCCTGCCATACTACCTCGAAGGCCCCTTTAAACAGCATATTGCCTTGTTCAAAGAGAACAGGGATCTGAAAACAAAGCTCTCTGCCTGAGCATCAACCTTGAGCATGCAGACATGGCCTATGAATGGCTGTTCAACGGCCACAACGACTACCAACAGATTGTGCTTGGCGATATGATCGATTTTCATGTCGAGCGTAAGCTGGTCAACGGTACTCTCAGCGCCGCCGAACAA
The DNA here is from genome assembly GCA_963677215.1 of Geopsychrobacteraceae bacterium. Taxonomy (GTDB): domain Bacteria; phylum Desulfobacterota; class Desulfuromonadia; order Desulfuromonadales; family Geopsychrobacteraceae. The sequence goes on along the minus strand of OY781919.1, from coordinate 1,337,924 downwards.
TCAGTCTCCGAACAACTGACAGTGCTTTTTCCCGCCTACCCGAACAGCCTTATATTGCACGATCAGAGCGGCAAAGCGCTAACCATCGACTTCTCCCTCCCCTGGGACAAACCGCACAGCGGCGATTATGATCTGGATGAACTGTTCTCATGGATTGATGAGATTACCAAGTAAATCGATTCTGACCTTGCGTTGGTGCCAAAGCCTGATAGGTTTTAAAGATTGCCGATAAATTCCATGAAACAAACTACCTATCAGGAACCGAACGAGGAGGAATCATATGAAAGGTCATCAGCAGGTTATTGACGCTCTGAACGAACGCCTCTCAGACGAACTCGGTGCAATCAACCAGTATTTTCTGCACTGTGAAATGTGCGAAGACTGGGGCTATTCCAAGCTGCATGCCAAACTCAAATACAGATCTATACAGGAGATGAAGCATGCTGAGAAACTGATCGAACGGATCCTCTACTTGGATGGCATGCCGATTGTTTCCAACCTGGGTGCGATCCACATCGGATCGAACGTTGAAAAAATTCACAAATACGACCTCGAACATGAGATGAATACCGTTGCTGAGTACAACAAGGCGGTTGAACTGGCAGCCTCACTGCATGATCACGGCACCAAGATCATCCTGGAGGCGATCCTTAGGGAAGAAGAGGAGCACGTCGACTGGATAGAGGGAGAAATGGACCAGGTTGCCCAGATGGGGCTTCAGAACTACCTTGCTGAACAGATCAAGAAAGACTAGTTGACCTAAAATTCTATTGCATAACAGGGTCGATCCGCTACTTCGAGATCGGCCCTGTCCTGATCACATTCTTCCTTCAGCATTGGCACAAAATAATAATCCAACAAACCATTGTTTTTATTCCTCGCCTGCGAAGGACAGATCCTCCTGTCCGGAAAAATCACAACAGACAACGAATTGCTACTTTACCGGTAATAATTATACTGCTAGGATTAAAGTGATTCTGCACGAAACGCCAAACCTGTTGAAAAACAGGGACGGAAAGCAACGGATCTCTCCACAAAAACTCAAAGATGGCCGAGCTGCCGAAAGACTATGAATCTTTTCGGCAAGTTCGGCCATTTTCGTTCCAACGGCGACAAACCAGACTTTGGTCGTCGCAACCAAGGACCAATACGGAGGATGTGACATGAGAATCGCAAAAGAAAACATTCCGGTCAGAATTGATGTGCCTGGTGCAATAGCCCGTCAACAGACAGATTTCGGCGACACCAGCGGCTGTGGGAAAATGGGCGGTGAATATTTCTCCCTTGGCGCGGGCACCGATATCGCCCCGTTACTCAAGGGGTTACATGGGGACCTCTGTCAGTCTCCACACTGGGGGTATCTGATCAAAGGGAAATTGGTCGTCCTCTTCGCTGACGGTCACGAAGAAACTGTGACCACTAGTGATATGTTCTACTGGCCACCCGGGCACACGGTTAAAGCCGTTGAAGACACGGAGATGATCCTATTCAGCCCACAGCATGAACATGGCCAGGTCATTGACCATATCCTCGATAAACTCAGCCACTGAATCTGAACTGTCACCCAGATAGTTTCATTCCTCTCTAGCCTCTGGGCAGAACTGCGTGGCTACACTGCCCAGGGGCTGGCATGTGACAACGCACTATCAATTTTCCGTGTGAAGATCCAAATCCATTGACAAAACCACTTCACCGTCACAAATATCCCTCTCCAGCTTAAAAACAAAAGAGATCTTTTCAGCATGATATGAAGATCTCATTAATCATGACAATTAAAGTTACATTTCTATTATTGACAGTATATTAACAAACTGTTATTTTGCTACCCAATCATTTCATCAGCATACCCTGATTATCAAATGTAATTTCCTGCTTATTCCAACTACAAAATGCCAATGCTGGGGGGTCAATCAATCTCACTAAAAGATGAGGAGTACCATGAGATTCAGACTTTTCCACAAAACCCTGACCATCGTCATCGCATCAATTGTTCTCTCCATTGCTGTTGTCGGTGTGACATCACTGATCATGTCTCAGAAAATGGGCGCAACCTTATCCAACCATACCCTGAAGATGAAACTTTCAGGTGACATCAATTCCGCCAGGGATGCCCTGAAGTGGAACCTCGGGCAGGTCACGATCAAAAACGGCAAGATGGTTGACCATAATGGCGAGGAACTCTACGGCAAGCACGCATTCGTCGATGATCTGGCCGAGAAACTGGGTATCGTCGCGACGATCTTTGCCAAGGATGGCAACGATTTCAGGCGGATTACGACCAACATCATTAAAGAAGACGGCAAGCGCGCCGTCGACACCTTTCTCGGCGAGAAGTCTGCGGCGTTCAGGCCAGTCATGAACGGAGAACTGTTCCTGGGCACGGCCGCCATTCTCGGCAAGTCATACCTGACGGCCTACGACCCGATCTCCGACGGTAGCGGCAATATTATCGGCATTCTCTTCATCGGCATTCCCAACAGTGAAATCAATGCCATCATTGCCGATTTCCGTAACAACTTCAAATTCTGGCTCGGCTGTTTCAGTATCCTGGTACTGCTAATCGGAATCGGCATTGCCTTTTTCTTCGCCAGAAGCGTTGCCGGCACTGTTGGCCTGATCACCCGTAACATGATTCGTTTTGCCGAAGGCAACGTTCAGCTTACGGCCCAGGAACAGGCAACCATGGAAAAACTGGCCTGCAAGAAGGATGAAGTCGGTGATTCGGCCACAGCCTTTCTGCAGATGACCGGTTACATGAGCAACAAGGTCGAAGCAGCCTCAACCATGGCCAACGGCGATTTCACCTCACAGATAGATGTCGTTTCCGAACAGGATCGTTTCGGCCAGGCGTTTCTGACCATGCAACGCAAACTGAGCGAGATCCTGCGCCAGGTCGAAGAGTCGGCCCGTCAGGTCAATGATCAATCGATGATGATTCGTGAGGCATCGACATCCCTCTCTGACGGCGCCACTTCAACAGCGGCTTCGATCGAGGAAATTACTTCGTCAATGACCGAAATCGGCACCCAGACCGAACAGAATTCAAAAGATGCTTCAGAAGCGAATAAGTTAACCGCAAGCTCTCAGCAGGCCGCTGAAAAAGGTAACCAGCAGATGCGTAACATGCTTGCCGCAATGCAGCAGATCAATGCCTCGAGTGACGCGATTTCCAAGATCATCAAAACCATCGATGAGATCGCCTTTCAGACCAACCTGCTGGCCCTTAATGCGGCGGTAGAAGCTGCACGCGCCGGTCAACACGGCAAGGGCTTTGCTGTTGTCGCGGAAGAGGTTCGTAATCTGGCGGCAAGAAGTGCCAAAGCGGCCAAAGAAACGGAAGAACTGATTGCGGAATCGGTTGGAAGAGTAGAAAACGGTTCATCCCTGGCGAATCTGACTGCGTCCGCCTTGGAAGAAATCGTCACCAGCATCACCGAAGCAACCGAACTGGTCAGCAGAATCGCTACCGCCTCACAGGAACAGGCTGCAGGCATCGCCCAGGTTGCGGAAGGGATGCACCGTATCGACTCCGTCACCCAGACCAACACTGCAACCGCTGAAGAAACAGCGGCGGCGGCCAACGAACTGAGTTCGCAATCGATGACCCTGACCCAGGCCCTGCAGCAGTTCAAACTGAGCCATTATGCCGATGCTCCGTTGCAGCTGAGTGCCTGAGATCACAGCATCAATTTGACCTGAAACCGGCCGCTAACGGCCGGTTTTTTTCTGGGCAGCCGGCCGGCTTTCTTCCGTTCACCTTTCTTGTGCAGGTTGTGCTAGACTGTGACTGAAAATTTATTCGTCAGGTGGCCGTCATGTCTCTGTTTTTCAGTCTGTGGATCAAGCTGTTCTTCGTTTTGACTCCGTTTTTCGGGCTGACCATGTTTCTCAGCATGACAGAGGATTACCTGCCAGCCAGACGCCGTAAACTGGCGTTGTCGGTAGCCGTGGCAGTAGCGGTCAGTTCACTGATCCTGTTTTTCATCGGCCAGCAGATTTTTTCCGTCTTCGGCATCACCGTCGATGCCTTCCGCATTGGCGCAGGTGTCCTGCTGATGCTCTCCGGCATCAGCCTGGTCAACGGCAAGGCCGCGCAACAGACGCTCAGCAGTGATGATGTTGCGGTTGTTCCGCTGGCGATTCCGATCTTCGTCGGACCGGCCACAGTCGGAACCCTGCTGGTTCTCGGCGCTGAGCTCAAGACCTTTTCGGCCAAAATGACCGGTTCCCTGGCACTGCTGTTTGCCGTCTTCTGTGTCGCAGTCATCCTGCTGGCCAGTTCGTTCATCAAAAACTGCCTCGGCTCACGGGGCATCGTCATTCTCAGCAAACTGACCGGCCTGATTCTGGCAGCCCTCTCGGCCCAGATGATCATGACGGGAATTCAGCGTTTTCTGAATCTAGGCTAATCAGTGACCCTACCACCATGCAGAACAAGGATATCTATTTGATGGAAGAATTGAAAAAACAGATCGAAGAATTCACCCGCGAACGCGACTGGGACCAGTTTCATTCGCCCAAGAACCTGGCGGTCGGCCTGAGCATTGAAGCGTCGGAATTGCTGGAAAACTTCTTATGGGTCGATGATCAGGACAGTTATCAATTACCTGAGAAAAAACTGGACAATCTTCAGGATGAACTCGGCGATGTGCTGATCTACCTGATCGGCCTGGCCGACAAATTTGGACTTGATCCGATCGCTTGCGCAAAGCAGAAGATGGTCAAGAACCGTCAGAAATACCCGGTCGACCTGGTGCGCGGCAGCGCAAAGAAATACACCGAATACAGTCGCTGAAATCTTTTACATTCTAAGAACTCTCGCCAATGGGCCTGCAGATGAAAAAAACCGATCAGTCGCTCATCGAACAGCTACGCATCACCCAAAGTGAAATTGACAAACGTAAAGCCTTGTACGATATCACCACAGAGGATATCGACTGTCTGCAGAAGACCGGCCAGCTTATCAACCAGAAACTCGAAAATCTGGTCTGCGAATTTTACGAGATTCAGACCGCCATACCTGAAGTTGTCAGGCTGATTGGTGACTCGGAGACCCTCAAGCGTCTGCATGTCATGCTGAAAAGGTATCTTCTGGATCTCTTCAGTGGTGATTACGACAGTGACTATGTCAATAACCGCCTGCGCATCGGCCTGGTTCACAAGCATATCGGCGTTGACCCCAAGTATTATCTGGCCGCGGTCAGAATATTACAGAACCTGCTGTATTGCCTGATCAGGCAATCGATCCCCGAACCTGACCAGCAGAACCGGATCATCTGTTCGCTACAGAAACTGATCATGTTCGATATCGCCTTTGTCTTTGATACCTATATTCACAGCATGCTTGAAGAGATTGAAGACGCGAAGCGAAAATCGGATCTGTACGCCCAGGAGCTGGAGGAAAAAGTCAGGGAACGCACCAGACAACTGGAGATGTTATCCCGCACCGATCCACTGACCGGCCTGCTCAATATGCGCCATTTCTCCGAGATCATGAACAATGCACTGCACGCAGCCGAACGGAGGAGAGAACCGGTCACCGTGGCCTATGTCGATATCAACGACTTCAAAACGATCAACGATACGCACGGTCATCAGCATGGAGACAGCATCCTTCAGCTTGTCTCCAAAGCGATCAAGGCAGCGACCCGCACCGAGGACTACTCTTTCCGCTATGGCGGTGATGAATTCTGCATCGTCATGAGCAATTGCAGACTCGACTATGCCAGAGGGATTTGGGGGAAACGGGTCAGAGACCATATTCAGGAGCAGGAACCGGAGTTGCAGCTGAGCATCGGTTACGCCCAGACCGGCCCGGATTCGTTCATCTCTTCAGAACAGCTGATTCAACTGGCTGACGAGCGTATGTATGAAAATAAAAAATTACTCAAAGGGGGAAAGTCATGAAAAAAGTTGCACTTTTTGTCTTCAACGGAGAACCTGTGTGTTTTATCCATGTCCTGCTCAACGCTCTGGATCTGAACGAGAAAGGACATGAGGCCAAGATCATCATCGAAGGGGCGGCCGTCAAGCTCATCCCGGATCTGAGCAAGCCGGGTAATCCTCAGGCCGGACTGTGGAAGAAAACCCTTGAAGCCGATCTTCTTGCCGGGGTCTGCAAAGCCTGTGCGGCCAAGCTCGGCACCCTGGATGCCACTGTCGAGCAGGGACTGCCGCTACTTGGTGACATGGCAGGCCATCCGGCAATGGAACCCTACCTGAGTGCAGGCTATGAAGTGATCAGTTTTTAGGAAATGAACTAAGCCCCCCTCAGCGAGAGGGGGGAACCCGATCACCAGAAGCCCTCCCTTTATCTGCCCAACGGGCACCTTCTCCTTTATGACCGCGGTGCGCCAAGGAAGAAGCGGAGACTATTCCACGACAGAAACAGGTCGACTCTTCTTGACCCGCCCGAACGAACAACCGATTCCGGCAATACAGAAGGCGCAGAAAATCAGTAGCGCCAGGCGCATGCTGGTGAGAAACTGCGGTTCGGTCTCGACGGTGACCGCCTGACCGCCCATCTGGTAGGCAAACACCAGAGTAATGACCATCATGCTGGTCATCATACCAAGGGTACGCATTGTCGAGTTGAGCCCCGACGCCACACCCAGATGGCGTGGTTCGACACTGCCCATGATAACACTGGTATTTGGCGATGCGAACAGTGCAAACCCCAGACCGAGGAAAACCAGCAGACAATAAACCAGGGTCAACGAAGAACCTTCGCCCAGAAAAGCGGCGATGGCCAGACCAACGGCGCAGGAGGCCATTCCTATGGTCGCTACCAGCGTCGCGGAGATCTTGTCCGAAAGACGGCCGCAGAGTGGTGAAAATATGGTCTGAACGATCGGCTGAATAATCAGGATAGTGCCGGCATGCTGCGGCCCCATACCTTTGACATACTGCAGGTAGAGGCTTAAAAAGAAGGTGACTCCGAAAGTCGCCGCATAATTGAACAGAGCGGCCAGGTTACTGAGGGCAAAAAGTCTGTTCTGGCGGAGCAATTGAACATCAAGGAGCGGATGGCCACAGCCTTTTTCGTGTCTGAAAAAGATCCAAAGTGCGATAACAAACGCTCCGAGAAGCCCCCAGGCCCACCAGCCCTCGTGCAGATTGGAGACCCCCAGAACCAGCAGAACAATGGCCAGGGAGTAAACCACTGCTCCGCTCCAGTCGAAAGGTTCGCTCTTGGCGGGTGCCCAATCCTGGCGAATCTTCAGATGGGTTGTTAACCAGGCCACCAGTCCCATCGGCAACAGCAGGTAAAACAGCGACCGCCAGCCGAGCAGGGCAACCATATAGCCACCGATGAAGGGCCCAAGCGAAATTCCCGCATAGACACTGGCAACAACGATGCCCAGGGCTTTGCCCCGCTCCTTGGGCGGATAGATCGAGACCACCATGGCGATCCCGGTCGTCATAACCATGGCTCCACCTACCCCCTGGATGAAGCGAAACAAAATAACACTCTGAATCGACCAGGCTTGGGAAATGACAGCTCCGGCGAGGGTAAAGAGAATCAGCCCGTACTTGAAAACCTTCTGCCGGCCATGGATGTCACCGAAGCGCCCCACAGCCAACAGAAAGATCGATGCCGACATGACATAGGCCGTCTCAACCAGCCCCAGCTGTAACGCACTCGCAGTGAATTCCCGGCCCATCTTGGGCAGAGCAATCCCCACCGACGAAATCATGAAGGGCATCAGGAACTGAGCGATGCAGACGACAAACAGCATCGCCCCGCGAGAGGTTTTCTGCTCGTCCAACTTATTTCCGTCCTTTTTTGTTCTGGGCGGCTTTGAGCAGATCCCCCAGGGTGCCCATCCCGCTGGTTGCCGGCTTGTCTTCGTAACTGCTGTCGAGGATCTCTTCCTCCTGCCCGGCCAGAGCCAGTGAAAGGCGCTGTTCGGCCTGGTCGATCTTCTCGATGACCACCTGCAGCTTGTCACCAACCTTCATGACATCCTGCGGATGACGGACCCGCTGCCCTTCCTCCTTGAGCTTGGAGATGTGCAGCAGACCGTCGATTCCGTCATCCAGGGTAACGAAAGCGCCGAACTGGGCCAAGCGACTGACCGTCCCCGGATAGCTCTGACCCAGCTTGAAGATGGTGCCGACCTTGCTCCAGGGGCTGGCCTGGGTGTCACGCAGGCTGAAGGAAAACTTATTGTTCTGCCAGTCAATCTTCTTGACCGCAACCTCAAGCTCCTGGCCGATCGACAGCACCTCGTTGATATCTTCGATACGGCTGTGGCTGACTTCCGAGATCGGCAGCAGGCCCTCCAGGCCGCCGATGTCGATAAACGCGCCAAAGCCGAGAATATTGGTCACGGTTCCCTTGACGATCTGCCCCTCGCTCAGGCTCTTCTTCAGTTCGGCACGCTTCTCTTCGCGTTCCGCGTCGAGCAGGGCACGGTGGGAAACAACGATATTGCGTCCTCGTTCACCGAACTGGGTAATTTTGAACGGCAGCTCCTTGCCGATCAGCTCAGCAGGATCGGCAACCCGTAAGCCCGTCTGCGAAAACGGACAAAAGGCCCGGGCGTTGCCAGCCAACTTGACCTCGTAACCGCCCTTGATCTCTTTCTCAAGCTTGCCTTCAACCGGAATTCCGCTGGCAAAGGCATTTTCCAACTGCTCCAGAGCGGAATTGCCACCACCGCCGACCTTGGTGGTAAAACGCATTTCGCCATTTGCACGCGACATGAAATAAACGGAGAGAACATCGCCGACCTTGCATTTCACTTCGCCATCGGCGTTGAGCAGTTCGGCTGTCGCCAACACCCCTTCGCCTTTCTGGCCGACATCGAGAAAGCTCCAGTCCTTGCCGACCTGCAGCAGAGTTCCGTCAACCTTGTCGCCTGGATTCAACTGGCGCGAGACAGCACCCATGCTGGCCTCGAACATGGCGGCAAAATCTTCTTCCTGGTTCATCTCTTCATTGTCAAAATTCTCTTCGTTCATTGTTTCCTCTGAAAAAAGTCAAAGCTACGGATCCATCGGGTTTTAATTACGAGAATACACCAAAACAGTGGCTCTCGGACAAACGTTGAGCTTAGACCTTTTTGTTTCCTGAGTAAATGTCCGAATCCCGTTTGTTGAACGCTTTTCAAGCTGATATCATTAGAAAGATCACAGGAGGGATTATGAAACCGACCAGCTGGCTGGAAAGCCTCAACTGTGCAATTGAAGGGATCCTCTGGGCGGCGAAACAGGAACGCCACATCCGCTATCATTTTATTGCCACCCTGGCACTTATTTTCCTCGCCCTGTTTTTCAAAGTCACAGCTCTGGAGTTCTTTCTGCTGGTGCTCGCCGCCCTGCTGGTCATCCTTGCTGAAATGATCAATACGGCCATCGAGGTGGTCGTCGATCTGGTCACCGACGACTACCATCTACTGGCCAAGCGTGCCAAGGATGTCGCCGCCGGTGCCGTATTGCTCACCAGCATAGGTGCCATTGTCCTCGGCTATCTGGTTCTTTCAGGACACATCTTCCCGCTCTTTGAGAGTCAACCCACCCTCGCCCAGGAACCACGCGGCAGCATCCCGGCTGGCGCTCTGTTGATGGTTATCATCCTGGTCATTCTGATCAAATCCCGCTTCAATCGCGGCACACCCCTGCATGGTGGCATGCCGAGCGGCCACGCGGCTATCGCCTTTTCCATTGCCACCTCGACCCTGCTCTACTGTGACAACCTGATGATCGTCCTGCTGGTTCTGCTGCTGGCGGTCCTGGTCAGCGAAAGTCGTCTGTTGATGAGGATTCACAGTATCAAAGAGGTCATTTCCGGGGCGCTCCTTGGCTCAACTATCACCTTCCTGGCCTGGCTGATCTTTGCCAAGCTGCATTGACACAACAAAAAAAGCCCGACCGCAAAGGCCGGGCTTTTTATAGATATTTGTGAAGATCTATTTCTTTCCACCAGCAACCGCAGCTGGCGAGTGACCGTCAAGCGGTATCGTTTTCGGCTTTTTTTGGGCTGCTGTCAGGCAGGTGCGCATCAGCCATTCCTTGGGTTGAACACCGGTCCAGAGCTCAAAGGCCTTTTCTCCCTGAGCGGCGAGCATGCCGAGGCCGCCAGTAGCCATGTGCCCGTGATGCTTGGCGGCTGCGATGAATGGCGTCTCGGTCGCACTGTAAACGACATCAAGAACCGGTGCTTGCTGTGGCAGAGCCTGCCATGGAAAATCGACAAAACGATCCCCTTTGAGCCCGACGGAAGTCGAATTGATCAGCAGGTCGGCACCCTTGAGCCCGTCGGCCAGATCGAGCGGCGACAGGGAGTAGGTGTGAAATTCGGTATTTGGATAGACCTTGGTGAATTCCGCCGCCAGAGCTTCAGCACGTTCGACACTGCGGTTGGCGATTCCAAGAATTTTCGCCCCAGCGCGACACATGGCGACAATTGCTGCGCGAGCTGCACCACCGGCCCCGAGCAACATGACCTTTTTGCCTTGGGGATCGAAACCGAGATCAATTTCAAGAGTCTTGGAAATACCGTAGACATCAGTGTTATAACCGCACAGATGCCCGTCACGATTGACGACGGTATTGACAGCTCCAACCAGGCGGGCCGCGTCATCCACTTCATCCAGATGCGGAATAACGACTTCCTTCAATGGGACAGTGCAGTTGACACCCCAGATTCCAAGCGCTCTGATCGCCGTTACGGCGTCGCCGATCTTCTCTTTCGGAACCCGGCTGGTGCCGTAAACTGCGTTGATTCCCGCCTCCTTGAGAGCGGCATTCTGCATGACCGGAGATAAAGAATGGGCAATCGGGTCACCCAGAACCATCAACACTCTTGTTCCTGTTTCGCTCACTGCAAACCTCTTCTGAAAACTAAAAAACCCTTCCAGTTGTCGCAAAGGGCCTCGCCATCATTAAACCACCGTTCTGCTTTCTACTACAGTTGATGAAAAAATACAAGAAATGGCTGTAAAACACGCAGTTAGACAGCCAAACAAGCAACATTGTCCCAGCAGACAAGACAACGGAATTGCTCAATAGAATACAGCGGATTCTAAAAGGTCAGATCCTGCGGCTCATTTCTCACACCGTCCAGATCGGAACCTATTTCTGCAGAGCTGTCTGCACCAACCAGGTTGACATCAACCTTCGGCTCAGGGATCAGCCCGGCATAGGAGAAGCGGCTGGCTGCATTCCAGAGCATCCAGCCATGACTCTTCTTGCTGTTACTAGCGCGGATCTGATCCTGGATGTCCTCGGCTTTGTAGGATCGGCGATCAAAGGAGTAGTCCCTGAACGCCTGCAGCCAGGGACGTAGCTGCTGAGGTTCAAGTCCGGCGTTGTCGATCGCCTGCTGCAATGAGCGATCGATCACCTCAAAATTATGGGCGACCGGGTTGTCGATCCCCGGAATCCCGTAGGTAAAACCGGAGGGATACAGCATCGGCGACAGGTAGTCGACCCGTCCGGCCAGATCTGCCAGACGCTGGCCAATCTTGGTATCGTTCGGTTTCCAGCAGATGTAGCCGAAGATATTGGCCGAGATCATCACCGGATAATGAGCCAGTCGCTCACGGGCCTGGTCTAGAAAGGTATTGATGGCCGCCACCCGATTCTCCCCGGTGTTGGGCTGGGAGAGTTGGATGTCAGATTTTTCCGGGAAGCGGATATAATCGAACTGAATTTCATCGAAACCGAATGCAGCCACCTCTTCGGCAAGGGCCAGGTTGTAATCCCTGACATCCTGCTGAAAAGGATCACTCCAGGCCATTTTTTCACGGTCGCTCCAGATGCTGCCACCACTGTATATGGCCAGATCACCGAGCCCCCTGGCCAGCTTGTCGTCCTTGAAGACCGCCATGCGGGCGATGGTGTAGATCCCCCGCTGCTTGAGCTCGGTCATCAGCTGCGGCAGATCCTTGAGGGTCCGGACCCGTTGGGCGCCAACCGCGATCGCAAGGGGAACCTCAGAACGGTAGGCGATATCACCCCGCACCGACTTGAGATCTATGACCAGGGCATTCATGCCGGCTTCTTCGAGCAGATCGAGCAGATGCTGACGGAGCTCGGCGCTGTCCGCCCCCCAGTAAGAAAGGTAAAGGGCTTTGGGAGTGATCGGCTGAAGAGTGATTGAAGAAGAAAACAGGCTGGACACCCGGGCGGGAAGATAACCTGCCTTGCGGATGATCAGGGCAGAGGAACCTGCCTGCAGGGCGAATGTCCCCTGCTCGTCGCTCTGAGTCAGATCGCCCGACGATCGAACCGATGCGCCAGCGATGGCGACACCACTGTCAGCGTCGATAATCTGCCCGCAGACCGCGTCCGGTTCCGCGTAAGCCAATGCTGTCCAGAAAAACAACAGCGCGATGATTCCACAACTGATTCTTTTCATTTTCGGCTCCCTGTTGCCTCCGGCAATAGTGCTGCAACAGGAACATGATACATCACCCAATAAGATTAATATAGGCAAATTTAAAAAATTTAAAGATTTGCGGCAACCCCTTGCAGCAGACAGGCTGTCAACCTCTCCAACGGCTCAGCATCAAGGTTCCAGCAGTGCCAGAACAGATCGATACTGATTCTCGCTCCTGGAATCAGCTCGCTAAGGGTTCCCTGCTCAATGAGATCACGGCTTTGCCAGTCAGGTAACATACCGTAGCAGTAACCTTCTGAGATCATCTGCAGAAACTGTTGTGGGGCAGGCATGTAGTGGGTCAGATACTGAAGGGGCTCAGTGGTAACATATCTTTCGACAAACTGGTGCTGGAGTCTGTCGCTGCGATTGAAAATAACTGCTGGGGCCCGGCCCAAGCTTTCGGCGTTAAGCCCATCAACAAACCAGCGCCCGGCGAATGCAGGCGTCGCCAGCAGACGATAATGCATCTGCCCAAGGCTCTCGACCCGGCAGCCATGTAGCGCTTTCGCTTCGGCACTGATGCAACCGATCACTTCGCCGTCACGCAGATAACGGTGGGTTTCGTCCTGATCCGCAACTCTTAAATCAAATAGGATATTTTCTTCACGTAGCAATGGCGCTACAGCACTCAAAAACCAGAAATCGAGACTGTCCGCATTTATCCCTATGGCCAGCTGCTGCGGCCGATCAGCGGCGACCCCGTTGAGTTCAGTGGCCAGATCAGCCTCAAGCATCCGCACCTTGTGGTAATGCTTGAGCAGATTTTTACCCGCCAGGGTCGGCTGCGGTGGCGTGGTCCGGGTCAACAGCTGCTGACCGCAATAGTCCTCCAGCAGACGAATCCGCTGCGAAACGGCTGACTGGGTCAAAAACAGCGCGCGAGCCGCTTTTTCGAAACCACCTTCCTCAATCACCTTGGCCAGGGCATGTAAGAGCTTGTAGTCGATCATCAGCTCGATATTAATATTTTTAATTGATGCTTAAAACTATTAATTTCACTTTTCAAGAAAAGCCCCTTAGCTTTGGACCAACAGTTCTCAACAGGGGGTATCATCATGTGGATCTACTTACAGGGAGCCGGTATCGGGGCCGGCCTGATTATCGCCATCGGCGCACAGAACAGCTTTGTTCTCGCCCAGGGGATCAAGCGCCAGAACCCGTTCAAAATTGCCGCCATCTGTTCCCTGTGCGACATGTTCCTGATCCTGATCGGCACGACCAGCGTCGGCACTTTGCTCGCCTCATCTCCCCGTCTGATCGAACTTGCCACCTGGGGAGGGGCTCTGTTTCTCGCTTACTATGGCTTTCGTGCCGGTCGCTCAGCTCTCAGAGGAGGAAAGGATCTTGAGCAGCAAAACCGGCAGCCTTCCGGGCAGAAAGTTCTGCTAACAGCATTGGCCCTAAGTCTTCTCAATCCCCACGTCTATCTCGACACCTGTGTCCTGCTTGGCACAATCGGCAGCCGCTTTCCTGTGGCAGAACGCTACCACTTCGCCGCTGGCGCGATGAGCGCGTCGATCCTCTGGTTTTTCTCGCTGAGTTTCGGTGCCTCTCTGCTTGCCCCGCTGTTTCGTAAAGCCTCTGCCTGGCGCATTCTCGACGGCGGCATCGCCCTGGTCATGTGGAGCATCGCTGTTTCCCTGATCCAGGGGGCATGACCAATCTTTACTTGGCAAACGCCTCGCGCTAGTCTACAAGTTCAGAGAGACTGATTGAGTACGCTTTCTGCCAGTGAGGACCAGTATGACACAGACTAGCAGCCACCCGTTTGACCGTCTGACCCCCGACTTCATCATGGATGCAGTCGAATCCCTCGGCTATCGCTGCGACTACCGTATCCTGCCGCTCAACAGCTATGAAAACCGTGTCTATCAGGTCGGCATCGAAGAGGCTCAGCCGCTAATCGCCAAGTTCTACCGCCCCGGCCGCTGGAACAAAAAGCAGATTCTTGAAGAGCACCAGTTCACTCAGGAGCTGGCGGATCATGAACTGCCGGTCGTCCCACCACTGATCAACGAGGCGGGACAAACCCTGCACAGTTTCAGAGACTTCTACTTCAGCCTCTCGCCGCGCAAGGGGGGGCACTCGCCGGAACTCGATAACGCAGAGCATCTGGCCATCATCGGCCGCCTGCTCGGCCGCATTCATGCCGTCGGCGCCCGCAGTAAATTCCGTCAGCGCAAGACCCTGAATGCTCAGAGTGTCGACCAGGAAGCTATCGCGCTGATTCAGGATCGCTTCATCCCGGCTGACTACGCCCAGGCCTACAGCAGCGTCTGCCGCGAGCTGATCGCCCTGATCGAGCAGCGCTTTGCCGAAGCAGGGCCGTTGAACTTCATCCGCACCCACGGCGACTGCCACAACGGCAACATGCTCTGGCGTGATGAGGCACCTCACTTTGTCGATTTTGATGACAGCGTCATGGCCCCGGCGGTTCAGGATCTGTGGATGCTGCTCTCCGGTGACAGTCAGCAGCAACAGCGCCAGCTCGATACCATCATCGACGCCTACTGCCAGTTTCATGATTTCAATCCGGCCGAACTACGCCTGATTGAACCCTTGCGCAGCCTGCGCATGATCAACTACACCGCCTGGCTGGCCAGACGCTGGGACGATCCCGCCTTCAAACGAGCTTTCTCCTGGTTCGACACGCCACAATACTGGGGGGAACATATCCTCGAGCTGCGTGAACAGCTGTCAATCCTGCAGGAACCACCGCTACAGATGTAACCCTAAAACACCCCCGATAGAAGAGTTAACGAGTAGCATCACAACTTGAAGAAAGAGAGTTTTCAGATTGGAAACGAGCAATTTTTCGTTGTGGCTAGGAAATCAAAGGATTGCGCGGAGGCGTAGTACTTTACGCCGCACAAGCAAATCCTGAAGATTGACGCCGCCACAGCGGAAAAGGGCCGTTTCCGGCTGAAAACTACTTCCCCGTCACCAGCCAGGCCAACGGAATCGTCAGAATACTGACCACTGCTGCGACGATGTAAGTCTGTGACAGCCCCAGACCATCACCCAGCAGACCGACGCAGAAGACCGCAACCGAACTGACGCCGAAATTGATGAACATATACATGCTGTTCATGAAGGTCGGCATCCTGGTCCCGGTGTCCTGGGTTCTGGCCAGCAGAACCGGGCCGGAAGCGAACAGCACCAGGCCGAGTGCGGCGAGCAGAACGATATTGTTGGTCCAGACAAACAGCCCCATGAACAGCACCGTGGCCACACTCGATATCAGCAGGGTATTGCGTCGGCCGATCCGGTCCGAGATATTGCCGGCGCACAAGGTGCCGACCACGCCGAAGAACTGCAGTATCGACAGAGAGATCCCGGCATACCAGAGCGAGCCCCCCTGCTCCGTCAGGTAGACTGGCAGAAACAGGGTCAGTGAACTCTTGGCGACCGACTGAAACAGAATGAACCCGGCCAGCGAAGAAAGGAACAGCCGCTGTTCCTTGAGAACCCGCTGGGTATCTCCCTTCTCCTTTGCTTTGCTATGACGCTCCGGCGGCTGGTAATTGCGCAACTTGAGGTAGAGGATAAAAGAGGAGAACAGGCCGAGCGGAATCAGCCGATAGATCCCTTCCAGCCCCCAGGCCGAAACGGCGGCAATGATCATCATCGGTCCCAGGGTTCTGGCCAGCTCACCGCCGACCATGAAGAAACTCATCCCCGTCCCGACCCGGTTCCCGGAAACATCCTTGACCATCACCGGTGAGGGCACATGAAACAACGCTGCCGAGACTCCGGCGATAAACAGCAGCATGAAGAGTACGCCCGTCGAATTGGCCAGACCGACGAACCCCATACTGACAGCCGTTACGGCCGGGGTCAGAATGACGACATATCTGCTGCCGGTGCGTTCAACCAGAACCCCCAGAAAGGGATTAAAAAGTGCCGGAATTCGCCTTATTATGTCGAGAAACGCCGTCATCGACAACGAAAGCCCAAGCTTGGCTATCAGCAGCGGCAACAGCGGTGGAAGGATCGCCGAAAACATGTCGTGAGCTAGATGGGCGAATGAGAGGGCAAAAACTTCTTTCTTTTTGAATGTCTGGAGGGTCACGCTGTGCATCCTTCTGTAAGGGAGAGCTATCTGATAACAGCAAAGATCAAGTCTTAGTTTCTAAATCGAAATAACATCCTGAACAATGATAAAAAACAGCAGACGGCATGATTTACAACGCAAAATTGCCACTCATCACTGACGGCGCGCCGCCAACCCGAGTGCCTCGATAAAATTTAATTGACTTATTCCAGAAATGTTCTTTACTGTATTGATCAAGAAAGCTTTCCTGATCATCGCGATCATGCATCTGTGCTGCTTAAGAAGAGATAAGAATGGCGGACATGCTGCGAAAAATATTGGCCCTGACCTTACTCATCATCATAGGGGTCATAGGTACGGCCACTGCAAACGACAACTGTCCGGCCAGCTGCCATCACCACAGTCAGGCCGTTGAGGCCTCCTGTTGTGCCAAAACGTTGGCCGCAGACATGGGGGCTGCCAATCATGACATGGTTCCCGTTCAGACTGATACGCTGTGCGCGATGGGGAAAACCGCTCTAGACGCCATCGCGCCTTCTCCACCCAGCCAAAATACTCCGGTTGCAGCTGCTGTTTTACCGACCCTGGTTGTATATGCCCCACGCACGCCGTCTCAACCCTTGTCTGTCAGGCAGCTGCCGGCCCCCGATCTTCCCATTCCCGTCTATAAACGGCATTGCGTCTATCTGAATTAATTGACCCTCTGGTTTCAGGACAGAACTTCAAAGTTCGTGTGCAGTTTTAACTGTGCAGGTCGTTCTCTAACTTTACTGAGGGTACCTCTATGTATAAAAAAACTCTGTTTGCTTGTCTTGTTGTCAGCCTTTTCTCGATCTTGACCTTTCCACAGTCCAGTCAAGCCGGTTTCGGACTCTTCAGCCAATATACTCCCGTTAAAGTGATCGATGGCGTCGTCAGCATCCCTGTCGCCGATGTCAATGACGGCAAGGCACATTACTACGTTTTGAAAGGCCACGACCATGACGTCAAATTCTTTGTTCTCAAGAGCCGTGATGGCGTGATCAGAGCAGCCTTTGATGCCTGTGACGTCTGTTATCCGGCCAAGAAAGGCTACAGTCAGGATGGTGACTTCATGGTCTGCAACAATTGCGGCCGACGCTTTCACAGCACCCAGATCAATGTTGTCGCAGGTGGCTGCAACCCGGCCCCGTTGCAACGAGCAACCGCGAAAAATCAACTTGTCATCAAGGAAAGTGACATCCTCGCCGGTGCCCGCTACTTCTAGGAGGACAGGATGAACATCTTTACCATTCCGCTGAGAAACGTGCGCCGCCGACCGTCCAAGATCCTCCTGCTATTCTTTGTCTTCAGCCTTGGGGTGATGTCGATTGTCACCCTCTATGAGGTGTCCAAGGTCGTCGGTGAAAACCTGGAAAAAAAACTGACTGCGTTTGGCGCCAATATCGTCATCTCGCCCAAAACAGAGACGCTCAGTCTAAGTTACGGCGGCTTTCACATGGGCGACATGCTTTTCGATGTCAAGGATATGGCGGAGCAGAAAACCGTCGAGGCCGTCCGGGGAATTGAACTCAAAGACAGGATCAGCGCTGTAGCGCCAAAACTGGTAACCATGACCAGCCTCAAGGAGCATGCTGTCGCTCTAGTCGGGATCAACTGGGAAGAAGAACTGAAGATCAAGAGCTACTGGGCAACCGATGGGAACTTCGCGGCACGTGACGGTGAACTGCTCATCGGCAACCGGGCAGCTGAACAGCTGAATATCAAAACGGGGGATGTTGTCTCGCTGATGGATCGCGACTTCACCGTTGCGGCAACGCTTTACGAAACTGGCAGCGATGACGACAACGTCCTGTTTATCGGCCTGCCGTTCCTGCAGCAGATGCTGGGACGCCAAGACGCAGTGAGTTTTGTCGAAGTTGCGGCACTCTGTTCTGGCTGCCCGATCGAAGATATCGTCGCCGGGATCCAGGCGGCATTGCCCGGTTCGGAGGTCAGTGCCCTACGCAATGTCGTCAATCAGCGGATGGCCTCGGTCCATTTTGTCCAGCGGCTGGCTCTCACCGTCAGCCTGATCATCCTGGTGACCGCCACCTGCATGGTCGGCTTATCGATGCTTTCGGCGGTCAATGAACGGAAAAAAGATATCGGCATCCTGCGTTCCCTCGGTTACGGAAAATCCCAGGTCTTCACTATCTTCTGCATAGAAGCCGGTTTTATCGGTGCGGCGGCCGGACTGGCCGGTTACTTGGGCGGCTTTGCCGCCAGCTACCGGGTCCTTGATTTCCTCAAGCTGGGCGAGGGGACGGTACCGCCGTTTTCCGCACTCCAGCTCGTCGCAACGACAGTGATTTTTGCCCTGATTACCATCATCGCCGCTTTTTACCCGGCCTGGAAAGGCTCCCGGGTCGAACCTTCTCGCGTTCTTGTGGCTCTCTGAAGAGGATGACGATATGATTTCAGCCAGAAACATCGAAAAAAGCTTTGTCGCCTTCGGCCAGCAGGTCAAGGTCCTCAAAGGGGTCTCTGTCGACATTAACCAGGGCGAATTTGTCTCGATTGTCGGCCGTTCCGGCTCGGGCAAAAGCACCCTGCTCAACGTCCTGTCAACCCTGGTTCAGCCTGACCAGGGGGAACTCAGCTACCTCGACAGAGATCTCCGCAGCTTGCCGGAAAAGCACCTCAACCAGCTCAGACAAAGCGATTTCTCCGTCATTTTTCAGTTTCATCATCTCTTACCCTATCTGACGGTTCTCGAGAACGCCCTGCTCCCCTATATGAAATCGCTCAGATCGGTCAATAAAGCGGCACTTGAAAAAACCCGTGACTGCCTGGCGCGAGTCGGGCTGGCCGACAAAGCCGATCGCCTGCCGGGGCAACTCTCCGGTGGTGAACAGCAACGAGTCGCCATCGCCCGGGCGCTGGTCAAATCATCCAGGGTGCTGTTTGCCGATGAACCGACCGGGAGTCTGGACAAAAAAACGGGCGAGCAGATCATGCAACTGCTTGCAGAGCTGAACGCCGAAGGGATGGCGGTTATCATGGTCACCCATGATCCCTCCTATGCAAGGTTGGCGCGACGTTCGATTGAAATTGACGATGGGCGGATTGTTCGGACGTGAACCACTGTGCGGGGAAGCAACCCTGCGACTTTGGTCTTGACGGAAGCAGGATTTGAAAAAGCGGCATCGGCGGATCTCGTCCCGCCAGACGACCTCCTTTCTTTTATCGAAAAGAAAGGAGGCAAAGAAACTCTAACGTCAACGGCAGCGGTGACTTGGTGTTCGGAAAGATCTCCTTAGCCTTTGAGCTGCGACTCTACTCACGCTCAGACAAGCCGCTGCGCGTCTTGAATTCGCGCAATCGCAAAGCCGGTTCCCGGCTTGGATTTCATGAAACAATCACTTCTCGAAACAGCCATAGGCTGTTTCTCACACTACCCCGCCCGGTGCCTGAACAACCAGGCCGCCGGCGGCAGGGTCACGCAGGAGATGATGAACAACGGCCAGAGCTGAGGCCAGACCTGTTGCAACCCTGCGCCCTCGAGGAAAATCTCGCGCAGGGCCAGGACGACATAACGCAACGGGTTGATCAGCGTGCCGGTCTGCAACCAGTCGGGCATGTTTTCGATCGGTGTGACAAAGCCGGAAAGAATGACCGCCGGCATCATTACGATGAAGGAACCGAGCAAAGCCTGCTGCATGGTCATCGATAAGGATGAAACCAGCAGACCGACACCGACAATAGTAACCATGAAGAACAGCAGTTCAAGGACCAGTGCCGCTATGCTACCGCGAAACGGCACCCCAAACCACCAGACGCTGGCCGCTGCCAACACCAGCGAATCAACCAGACCGAAGAGAATTCCCGGAATCGACTTGGCAAGGAGAATCTCCCCCGGCGTAAAGGGCGCGACTAACAGCTGATCGAAGGTGCCGAATTCGCGTTCGCGGGCCACCGACAGACTGGTCAGAATCATCACCACGACCATGCAGATAGTCCCGCCAAGCGGAGCAACGACGAACCAGCGGCTGAGCAGGTTGGAATTGAACCAGGCCCGTTGCTCGATATTGAGCCTGACCGCCGTTCCCGGCGCATTCTGCGCCAGCCACTCCCGGTTGAAACGGTTGACGATATCGGCCACATAGCTGGTCGCAATCGCTGCCACATTGGAGTTGCGCCCGTCGGCGACCACCTGGATTTCGGCCCCTGTCCCACGGTTGAGCTTTTCGCTGAAATCGGCCGGAATGTGAATGATCAGCCGGGCCCTGCCCTGATCGATCGTCTCGTCAATTTGCTGAACACCCTCCAATACGGCAACCAGTTCGAAACTGTCGCTGCCGGAGAAATCGGCCAGCAGTTGACGCGACTCACTGGTTCGCGCCTGGTCATAGACCGCATAGCGAACCTGAGTCACGTCGAAGGTCGCCGCATAGCCAAACAGGAAAAACTGGATCAGCGGCGGCCCGATCACCACGAACCGGCTCTTCGGATCGCTCATGATCATCTTCAGCTCCTTGATGATCAGGGCTATGATGCGTCTGACAACTTTCATCATGACTCCAGTTGTTTGCTCAGCTTCTTGCGTGCCAGAATCAGCAGCAGTGCGGCCATAAACGCCAGAACTGCGGCGGCAGGCCAGAGAATCGAAGCGATATTGCCAGCCAGAAACAGGGTGTGACTGATCTCGATAAAGTAACGTGCCGGGATAACATGACTGGCCAGCTGAATGACGCGTGGCGTGCTTTCCAGGTCGAAGATCAGCCCCGACAGAAAGACCGCGGGAAGAAACCCGGCAAGCACCGCGATCTGGGCCGAGACAAACTGAATCCGGGTTGCGGCGGAGATGAACAGACCGAAACCAAGGGTTGCCAGCAGAAAAATCGCACTGAACAGGGCAAGCAGCAGCAGCGAACCGCGCAGCGGCACGGCAAAGACCAGGCAACCTCCGGTTACCGCCAACAGCATGCCGAGCATACCGAGGACAAAGTAGGGGATCAGCTTGGCCAGCAGCAGCTCGGTCAGATTGAGCGGAGTCGCCAGGATCGCTTCCATAGTGCCACGTTCCCATTCCCGGGCGATCACCAGCGCCGTCAACAGGGTTCCGGTCAGGGTCATGATCATGGCAATCAGCCCGGGAACCAGAAAATAGCGACTTTCGTTGCTGCGATTGAAGCGGGTCTGGGAGACAACCGTCACAGCGGGATTGATACTCAGATCACCGCGAGTCCGCCGCTGCTGAAGCCAGACATTGATAGCTCCGTTCGCGTAGCCCTGGATCAACCTCGCT
Organism: Geopsychrobacteraceae bacterium; assembly: GCA_963677215.1. GTDB lineage: Bacteria > Desulfobacterota > Desulfuromonadia > Desulfuromonadales > Geopsychrobacteraceae. The sequence goes on along the minus strand of OY781919.1, from coordinate 1,316,210 downwards.
CGGTTGGCGTCAATCCCATTGACGATAATCTGCACATTCAGATCCTGCTGCTGCAGCTCTCTGGAAAAATCATCCTGCAGATGAACAAACCCCTCTACCTCCCCACGCTCAAGCAGCTGCTCAGCACTGGTCGAACTGTTGACCTGCTGCACCTCGAAGTAGGGGGACAGCTCAAAGCGCGCCAGCAGGTCCCTGGCAAAAGAATCATGGCTCTCCATGACAAGGGCAATCGGCACCTTGAGTGGATTGAGCGACACACCATAGCCGAACAGGAAGAGCAGGGTCACCGGCAGTACCAGGGCGAGCAGAATACTGCTCGGATCGCGGATGATCTGCAGGGTCTCCTTGACCAGCAACCCCTTCAGCCGCATCAGAGAAAAGTCGTTCATACGACCTCCTGGTGGCGGGCCAGGGCGACAAAGGCATCTTCGATGGTCGGGTTGGGATTCTCTGCGCTGCGCGCCAGGGCGCGGATTTCAGCGGGCGTTCCCTGGGCCAGTTCGCTGCCGTGGGCCATGATCAGCATCCGGTCACAGAATTCGGCCTCTTCCATAAAGTGAGTCGTAACGATGACAGTCACCCCCTGGCGGGCAAAGCCGTTGATGCGCAGCCAGAATTCGCGGCGGGCCAGCGGATCAGCCCCCGAGGTCGGCTCGTCGAGAAACAGGGTGGCCGGTTCATGGAGCATGGCGACCGCCATGGCCAGCCGCTGGCGATAACCGCCGGGAAGGGCTCCTGCGGCCAGGGCACGATGCCGCCCCAGGTCGAATTCCTCCAGCGCCCAGTCGAGCCGTCTCTGCAGCTGTCTCCCTGCAAGGCCATAGGCCTGGCCGTAGAATCTCAGGTTGTCGATGACGCTCAGCTGGCGGTACATGGAAAAAATCTGCGCCACGTACCCCAGGTGCGCCCGAGCCCTGGCCCTGGCCCGGCGCAAGTCCTGGCCATCGACCCTGACTTCACCGTCGCTGACCGCAGAGAGCCCGCAGAGCATGCGAAAGGTCGTGCTTTTCCCCGCCCCGTTGGGGCCAAGCAGGCCGAAGATCTCCCCCCTCCTGACCTCGAAGCAGATCCCGCTGACCGCGGTAAAATCACCAAAGACCTTCTTCAGACCCTGGGCCTGAACCATGACATCATCCCGGCTACCTTTGCGCTGTGGCTCCTGGACTGTGCCGGAAGCAACACTGACCTCGTCCTTGCGCGGGATCATCGCCATGAAGGCGTCTTCAAAGTTCGGCCGCTGCTCCTCGCAGCGAACCTGCTCCAACCCGGCCAGGAAGTGACCGGCACCAACACCCTCTTCAAGCACCAGGTGCAGCTGCCCCGAACGGATGGTCATATCGGCAATCTCGCTGCGCCCCTGCAACACCCCCTGCAAGTGACGCGCCCCCTGCCCGTCTGCCGGGGTCAGGCGATAGACTCTGCCACGCAGCGCATCACTGAACTGGGCCGGCGGCCCGCTGGCAAGCAGTTCCCCCTGGTGCAGCATCAGAACCCGCTGGCAGTGCTCTGCTTCATCGAGATAGGAGGTCGAAACAATAACGGCGACCCCTTCTGCGACCAACTGATCGATAATCCGCCACAACTCACGACGTGACACCGGATCGACTCCGACAGTCGGTTCATCAAGCAGCACCAGCGGCGGTGACTTGATCAGCGCACAGGCCAGGCCGAGCTTCTGCTTCATACCGCCGGACAACTTTCCCGCTCTGCGTGCGGTGAAAGAGGCAAGGTCGGTCATCTCCAGCAACCGGGTAAAACGGTCGTGACGCTCCCGGTAGGGGATTTTCTGCAGGTCGGCGTAAAAATTGAGATTTTCCTGAACAGTCAGATCCTGGTAAAGGCCGAATTGCTGAGGCATGTAGCCGATCTGATGCTGATCCAGGTTCCCTCTGGTCAGCTTGCGGCCCAGCAGCTCAATCGCCCCGGAGTTTGGCAGCAGCAGGCCGGCTATGAGCCTCAGCAGAGTGGTCTTGCCCGCTCCGTCCGGGCCGACCAGCCCGAGGATTTCTCCGCGGGACAAGGAAAAGCTCAATTCCTTAAGGGCTTTGACCTGCTGTTTACCGACACTGAATTCCTTACAGATCTTCTCGCAACGGAGAACCATATCCTCGTCAGCCATAGTCGGCCCCGTCGCCTAGTCTGCCTGCTCTTCAAGGGTGACGGTCACCGGCATCCCCAGTTTGAGCAGCTCGCTCCCCTCGTCAACAACGACCCGAGCTTCATAGACCAGCTTGGTGCGCAGATCGGTGGTTTCCACTGTCTTCGGGGTAAATTCAGCAACGGACGAGATAAAACCGAGATGGCCGCTGAAGCTGCGGGAAAGAAATGAGTCACTGACTATGCTGGCTTTGCTCCCCACTGCGACCCGTCCCAGGTCTGGTTCAGGAAGATAGATACGCACCCATTTCGGCGCATCGAGGGCGACGCTTACCACCGGCAGGCTCGGACCGGCCATTTCCCCGGCCTCCAGCAGCCGACTCTGGATGACACCGGCTTCAGGCGCGTGAAGCTCTGTCGCTTTCAAGCGCTGTTCCAGATAGGCCAGGTTTGCCCGGTAGGCTTCAAGCTGGGCTTCTGCCTGGGCTAGCTCTTCGCTGCGGGTCCCGGCCTTCAGCAGGGCCAGCACCTGCATCTTCACCCGCAACTGAGCGTCACTGACCTTGACCGCGGACTCGACGTCATCAAGGGCCTGACGGCTGCTGGCCCCGAACGCCGCCGTTTCACGGATTCTCAGCAACGCTTTTCGAGCATTGTCCAGAGCGACCCGGGCGGCTTCGACCTCGGCTGTCGCCTGGCCGATCTCCTGCTGCCGGGGGCCGTTGCGCAGTTTCAGCAACAGCTGCTGCTGCCCCCTGACCTGGGCCGCAGCCTGGTCGTAGAGAGCCTTGAGCTTCTTCGCCTTGAGCCGTGCCAGCAACTGACCGGGGGCCACCCGCTCACCTTCTTCAACCAGTACCGCCTCGAGCAGCCCCTGCTCATCAAAGGCCAATCTGGCATCGCGAATTTCAACATTCCCATAATAGGTCAGCTCCCGGGCAGCTTGCCCGGTCCCGTTTTGGCGGAGAAAAAACGTAATTCCGACAAGGATGATGAGCAGGATTATGATGGGGATCAGGCGTTTCTTCATCGGAGCATGTCTCCTGCGTGGAATATGAATGGAGCACAAATGATTCTATAGCTGACGGCCACTGCGCGGGGGAAAAATTTTGTTGACGATAGTCTGTTGAAAACTGCTGACTGGCAACAAAAATACCTGCCCATACGGGCGGCACAGGGTCATGACAACTTCAGGTTAACGAGTTCCTGGCTCTGGTCACTTCAGATCTTTATCCAGTGTCGCTCTGATAATCTGGGCAAGCTCTGACAGCCGGAATGGTTTCTGGCAGAAGCAGACGATGTTGGCCAGTCCCTCGGTATTCTCAGTCACTTTTGAGCTGTAGCCGGAGCAGAGAATCACCGGAATCACCTGCCCCGACTCCTGGATCTGTTTGGCCAGATCAAGCCCGGTCATCCCCGCCATGGTCTGGTCGGTAATCACCAGATCGTAGCGCTCGGGAAAGAGGGTCAGCATCTCCATGGCTTCGGCACCGCTTGCAGCAGTATCCACCTGATAACCAAGTTCGATCAGCATCTCCTTGCCAATTTCCAGCAGGGTCTCGTTGTCATCGACGAGCAGGATTCTTTCATGTCCCTGAGAGAGTTCGGCATTGCTCTGCTCAGTGTCCTTCTCGCTCTCTGCCACAAGCGGAAAAAACAGCTGAAATTCCGTCCCTTCCCCCTGGATACTCTCAACACGGATAAATCCGTTATGGCGGGTGACGATCCCCTGCACCGTGGCCAGCCCCATGCCGGTCCCCTTGTCCTCTTCTTTGGTGGTGAAGAACGGATCAAACATCCTCTCCTGGACCTCCGGCGACATGCCGCAGCCGTTATCGCCAACACTCAACCTGGCGTAGCGCCCGGGCCGGTGTTGCTTGAGTCCACCCAGATCACGGGCCGTCAGGTTGACAGATTGCAGACCGATGGTAATTACACCCACCTCATCCATGGCATGGACGGCATTGGCAAACAGATTGATCAGTATTTCCTGAATCTGGCTGGCGTCGGCCTCGATATTCAGATCAGCCGCGTTGTCCGGGGGCAGATAATGCATGTGGACGGTCGCTGGGCAGGTCGAACTGAGCAGCCGGACGGTCTCATCGACAATTGCCGCAATCGAGCTGACCTGACGCCTGTCCCCCCCCCCTTTGCGGCTGTAGCTGAGGATCTGGTTGACCAGGTCGCGCGAACGCAGGGTCGCGATCTGGGCGTTTTCAAGTAGAGGATCGAGGGCCTGCGGATCGTTCTTTCTCAGTCGCGACATCTCCAGGTTGCCGAGAATGATCGCCAGGTTGTTATTGAAGTTATGGGCAATGCCGCCGGCGATCATGCCGACCGCTTCCATTTTGAACTTCTGCTGGAGCTGCAGCTCCAGCTCGCGCTGATGATCTTCGAAGGCCTTGATCTCGCTCAAATCACGCTCTACGGCAAGGAAATAAACCTTGTCCTCGATCTCGATCTTGCGTAACAGGGCCTCGATCGGAAAGGTTGACCCGTCTTTGCGCCGATGCGTTGCCTTAAAGCGTGCCGTCATCCCGGTCTGCAAAGAATTGAAACGAACCGCGTAAAGGGTTGTATCTCTTTGTTCAGGGTCAAGGATAGTTATCGGCTTACCGATCAGTTCTTCCTTTTTGTAACCGTGAATCGTACAGGCGGCCTCGCTCGGGTCGTCGATCAGGATGCTGTCAGCCTCCCTGCGCAGCACCAGGGCATAGTCAGGCACATGTTCAAACAGGGTCCGGAAACGGTTCTCCTGCGCAGCCAGGGTCGCTTCTGTTTTCTCCCTCTCGGTGATCATATGGCTGGCCGCTTCAGCCAGTTTTCTGAATTCAACGAATTTCTGTTCGTCAGGATCAAGCGCGACGGCCTCCCTGGCGGAACGATCGAAAAACTGCTGCAACTTCGACAGCTCCGCAGCCAGACTTTGGCTCAAGCGATGAGAGAAGTAAATCCAGAGCAGGAGCAGAACACCAAGAAAACAGATGATCAGAACAATTTTGTCGACCAGCTCTTTTTTGCGCTGGCTGAGCAGCTGGGCGACTTCGTCATTGAGATCTGCGACAAAATCTCCGGTCCCGATGTACCAGTTCCATTCCGGAACAGCAGCGACATAGCTGATCTTCGGCTGTGATTTCTCATTTTCCAGCGGCGGCATCGTATATTGCAGATAGCCACCACCTGACTTGGCCAGACCAATGAGCTCCTGAACAACCTTGACCCCGTTTTGATCGACAACCTCGTACATATTCCGCCCTTTGGCGGGATAGGTCAGGCCCTGGCCATCATAGGTCGCGATAAAAAAGTAACTGCCATCGGCAAAACGGATATCTTCGATCTGGTCGACAAGTCGCCGCTGAAAAACTCGCGTCACGTCATCATAGTACTCCCCTGTTCCGACATACCAGTCGAAGGGGGCGAAGTATTTGACATAGGAAATTTTTTCGAATTCGGTTCCGGGGATGCCCGGCTTGGGCCAGAAATATCGATATGCGCCCTCCCCCTGTCTGCGGACCAGCGCCACAAGCTCTCTGGTCACGAACTGTCCCCTGCTGTTGACCTGATCCGTCAGATCCGTTCCCTCAAGCTCGGGCTCTGGTGGGTAGATCTGCAGAACACCATCAAGGCTTGTCGCAAAATAGTAACCCCGGCCGTCGTTATACCGAACACCGCGCAGGGTCGCTTTGACCAGGTCGATAACCTCCTGCCTGGAGTATTTGTCCTTCGTCTCTTTGTAAATATTTTCGATCAACTGATAGGCATCGAGGGTCCGGCCACGCAGTTCGTTGATCTCTTCGTCGTTAAAGTGCTTTTGCTGACTGGTCATAATGTCCAGGGCAAAATCGACACGCTCTTTCTGGCGCTGCATCTGCTCTTCAACGGTCAGATTTTTCAGAATATCCCGCGAGGAATCGATATGGCGGTAACTGCTGAAAATCCAGAAACCACCGATGCAGAAAATCGACACCAGGATTCCGGAAAGACTTCTCAACAGATAACTTTTTGCTAAACTTGTCGGTCGTTCACCTGTCATGGGCACTTCCCCGGCTGAATCGACCTCAAATAGAAAAGGGGTCAATCACTTGTGATTTTCCCCCCTCGGTCAACACCTAAATAAATTTAACAGCATAAGTAGCAGCTACGATGAACAATCACAACCGGAAACAAGTAAATTTTACCGTACAAATATCGGCCTGTCGATTATTAACATCGATTTACATGCAATTTTCTGCATCTTCTAGCAGCTGCTGATCCAGTGCAAGGCTGCGCCCGGCTTTGGTCAGATAGTTGCCGATCATCATGCCGCTGGCTCCGGCCATGAAAATGGCAGACTGAAACTCGCGCAGATTGTGCTCGCGACCGCCGCAGACGCTGATCTTCTTATTCGGCAGCAGATAACGATAGAGACAGATGATTCTCAGACAATCGAGCGGTGCAAGCTCATTACTGCGTTCAAGCGGAGTCCCGGCAATCGGGGAAAGAAAGTTCAACGGCACCGAATCGACATCCAGCTCACGCAAAGTCAGTCCCATTTCGATGCGCTGCTCCAAGGATTCGCCAAGACCGAAAATCCCGCCGCAGCAGACCTTCATACCGCTGGCCTTGGCCACCCGGACCGTTTCGACATCCTCATCATAATCATGGGTGGTGCAGATCTGGTGAAAGAATGAGCGGGCAGTTTCCAGGTTATGGTGATAAGTCACGCAACCGGCCTCGACCAGAGCCCTGGCCGCTCTTTCATCGAGCATGCCGATCGATACGGAGGGAGCGACCTTGAGTTCGGCACGAATCCGGCGGATCGCATTGAGCAATTCATCGAATTCCTGCCCCGGCTCGACCCGGGTGCCGCTGGTGACAATGCCGTAACAGCCGCTGCCCATCTGCTCAGCCTGCCTGGCTCCGGCCACCATCTCCTCGGCGGACTTGAGTCCGTAGACAGAAACATCGGTCCGATGATGTGCCGACTGGGCGCAGAAGCTGCAGTTTTCCGCGCACAAACCTGACTTGGCATTGATAATCGAACAGAGTTCAGCCTGGTCACAGCAGAATGTCTCCTTCAACAGCTGGGCTCCAGCCATAAAAGCTGTCAGAGCCGCTCCCTTGGCAGTGAGGATCTGTAATGCTTCGCTGCTATCAAGGACAGTTCCCTGATTGACTTTATCGACAAACTGCTGAGCGGTTTTCAACATCTGTCTGCCTCCTTTGCTGACTCGGCTGCAAAGGTAAACCGGGAAGTCTCTATTGTCAACCCCACTAGTAAACTAGGTTGACACAAAAAGTTTACCATGCCATTCTCAGCGTATTCTCAACCAAACCAGGCGGGCTAACCAATGATTTCAGATCTTGAATTCGACAAGCAGCATCTCTGGCATCCTTATACCTCTATGAGCGACCCCTTACCGGTTTACCAGGTGAAGCGTGCCGAAGGGTGCCTGCTGCATCTGAACGATGGCCGCCAGCTGATCGATGGCATGTCTTCCTGGTGGGCCGCAATCCACGGCTACAACCACCCGGTTCTGAATCAGGCAGTCACAGATCAGTTAAAAAAAATGGCCCATGTCATGTTTGGCGGTATTACCCATAAACCCGCTATTGAACTGGGGCGCCGGCTGATCGAACTGAGCCCGGAGGGGCTTGACTGCTGCTTTTTCGCTGACTCAGGATCGGTTGCAGTGGAAGTTGCCATGAAAATGGCGATTCAGGCCCAGGCAGGCATGGGACGGCCTGGCAAAACAAGGTTCCTCACCGTTCGCAACGGCTATCATGGTGATACCTTCGGAGCCATGTCGGTCTGCGACCCGGAAACCGGCATGCATCAGCATTTTTCCACCATGCTGGCCAACCAATACTTTGCTCCCGCTCCACAGTGCGCATTCGCTGCTGACTATACCTCGGAAGACACGTCAGAGATCGCGGTTCTTCTCAAACTGCACAGCACCGAGATCGCAGCACTGATCATCGAACCGATCGTCCAGGGTGCCGGCGGCATGCGCTTTTACCATCCCGCATACCTCAGGGAGCTGCGCAGACTCTGCGACCGTCATCAGGTATTGCTGATCTGCGATGAGATCGCCACCGGCTTCGGCCGCAGCGGCAAACTGTTTGCCGTCGAGCATGCGGGAATCTGCCCCGATATCATGTGCGTCGGTAAAGCCCTGACCGGCGGCTACATGACCCTGGCGGCAACCTTGACCAGCCGTGCTGTCGCCGAAGCCACCTCGGACAAGGAACTGGGCCCCGGCGTCTTGATGCACGGGCCGACCTTCATGGCCAATCCGTTGGCCTGTTCCGTCGCCTGCGCCAGCATCGATCTGCTCATCACAAACGACTGGCATTCGCAGGTCATGCGCATTGAAATGGCGCTGCGCGAAGGCCTCGCCCCGGCACAAAATCTTGAGGGGGTCAGAGACGTCCGTTGCCTGGGAGCGATCGGCGTCATAGAGCTGGATAACACCGTCAATATGGCGGCCATTCAGCAACGCTTTGTCGAGCGCGGCATCTGGGTTCGCCCTTTCGGCAAACTGGTCTACTCCATGCCTCCCTTCATTATCAGCGATCAACAGCTGACTCAACTGACCACTGCCATGGTTGCCAGCATAGCCGAGGAGGTTCCCTGAGTGAATACAGCCAAGTTTCCACACCGCCTGCTTGTCACCGGTACCGACACCGATGTCGGAAAAACCCTGATCTCAACACTGCTGATGTTGCGCGGTCAGTATCGTTACTGGAAACCGGTTCAGAGCGGCAGCCAGGACGAAACCGACACGGCGCAGGTCAAACGACTTTCCGCCTTGCCCGAAGAGCGTTTTGCCACCCCCTGCTATATAAGCGGCACCCCCTGTTCTCCCCACCTTTCGGCACGCATCGACGGAATTGAAATTGAGATCGATGCGATCCGCCGCCAGATGGCGACTTTGCCCGGCCCTCTACTGGTCGAGGGTGCCGGAGGACTCTATGTCCCGCTCAGTCCGAAGGCGACCATGCTTGACCTGATCCGCATCCTTGCCCTGCCTGTACTGCTGGTCTCACGCAGCGGTCTGGGAACCATCAACCATACCCTGCTCAGCGTCGCAGCTCTGCGCCAAGCCGGCGTCCAAATCTGCGGAGTGATCATGAGCGGGCCGTTCAACCCGGAAAACCGCAAGGCAATAGAACAGTTTGGCCAGGTCCCGGTCCTGGCCGAAGTTCCCTGGCTGAATGATCTGTCCACCACAGCCCTGTCACGTTGCAGCCGAACCTGCCTGCCCGGGGTCATAGCATGAATCCAATTCTGGCCCGTATCGATAAACAGTTGACAGATATCCGCTCCGATCAGCGCCTGCGTTCACTACCCCGGATCAGCCACGATCGCAGCAGGTACATTCAGGTGGATGGCGTGACACTGCTCAACCTGGCGTCCAACGATTATCTCGGCTTCAGTATCTCGCCCGTTCTGTCCCGGGCCGCCACCGAGGCCCTGCAGGTCTACGGCAGTTCGAGTGGCGCATCGCGTCTGGTCACCGGCAACGGACCGCTCTACACCCGTCTGGAAGAGGAACTGGCCGAATACAAGGGAACAGAGGCAGCGCTGGTGTTCAACAGTGGATATACGGCCAATCTCTGTCTGCTCTCGAGCTTGGCTGACCGCCATACCCTGGTCTTTTCCGACCGCCTCAATCACGCCAGCATCATCGATGGTATCGCTCTTTCAGGCGCCAGACAGATCCGTTATCGGCACAACGATATGGAACATCTCGAGCAGCTGCTGGATAAACACCGTGAGCATCCACACAAACTGATTGTCAGCGACAGCGTCTTCAGCATGGACGGCGATCTGGCCGATCTTTCCGGGCTGGTCCGTTTGAAGAAAGCTCACCGGGCCCTGTTGATGATCGATGAAGCCCATGCCACCGGCATCTTTGGCCAGGGGCGCGGTCTGGCCCATGAACTTGGCGTTGAACAAGATATCGACCTGCAGATGGGCACCTTCAGCAAGGCTCTCGGTTCGTTCGGCGGCTATGTTGCCGCATCCCGGCAGCTGATCGATTATCTGGTCAACTGCGGCCGATCGCTGATCTACACCACCGGGCTGCCACCGGCGACCCTGGCTGCCAGCCTGGCCGCGGTCCGCCTGGTGCTCGGCAATCCGAATATCGGCAGGGAGCTCAACAGCAGGGCCGAAAAACTGCGCCAGATCCTCTCAACCCGTGGCATCGACTCCTTGAAGTCAGCTTCACCGATCATCCCGGTCGTCATAGGCGATAATGAGAAAACCATGCTGGTCCAGCAACGGCTCAAAGAAAAGGGAATCTATGTCGGCGCCATCCGCCCACCGACAGTCCCCCAGGGAACGGCCCGACTGCGCATCGCCCTGCGGGCCGATATGGATGAGGATGATGACCAACAGCTTGAACAGGCCTTGCTGGAGGCGCTATGCAGCTGACCTTTATTTCGGGCTGGGCCGGATTTCCGCAGCTGTACCCGCAGCTATCTGCCGGCAGCTGTTTTGTCACGCCTTTTTTTCAGCATACCGGCGACGATGTCCGAGAAGCGATCGTGGCGGGGGGCGATACCCTGGTCGGCTGGTCAACCGGGGCGCATCTGATTCTGAGTCACCTGGAACAGGCCCAGCGGGCATTTTCCCGTATCATACTTGTCGCACCGTTCCTGGCCTTCAGCGATTCTGTTTCACCACGCGTTCTCAAACGGATGAAACTGCGTCTGAAACAGGACCCGGAAAATACGGTCAGTGATTTCTGGCAGCTCTGCGGACTCAAAAGCAGCTGCCCGCAGCTGGATGCCAGACAGGTCGGACAGCTGGCAGCAGGGCTCGACTTCCTCGCCAGCTCAGCAATCATCTCTCCCCTGCCTGTCGCTCAGAACCTGACCCTGGTGCACTGTAGCAAAGATCAGGTCGTCAGCGAGACTGCCTTCGCGGCTGTTGCTGAGGCTCTTCCGGCGGCAGAAATGAGAAAGGTTGCAACTCCGCACCTGGTCCCGGAAACGCAGCTTGTCAGGATGATTGCCGATGACCGCGATTAAGAGCCATTTCGAACGGGCGGCACTCAGCTACCGCCAGGCTGCCACCGTACAGAACCTGGTCGCCACCAAACTGGTGCAGATGATCACTCCCGGCCATTACCCTTTGACCCTGGAAATCGGCTGCGGCGATGGACTGTTCAGCGAAAAGCTCCTCGAGCGGGTCGTAACCGATCAGTTGATCGCCCTTGATATCGCCTACTCCCCGCTGCAGAAATTGCAGCCTCACATCGCCGACCTACGCATCCAGGCTGATGCCGAGGCGCTGCCGCTGCGGAATCAGAGCATCGATCTGCTGGTCAGCTCATCCAGTCTGCAGTGGTTCAGAAATCCGCGACACTCTTTGCCACAGTTGATCGATTGTCTGCGCCCTGGCGGACAGTTCTACTTCTCCATTTTCTGCCACGGAACCTTTACGGAAATGGCTGAAGTCAACCAATCGTGCAATTTCGGTCACACCTATCCCTTGCCGAAAGAAGTTCAGATCTTATCTATCCTGAAACAGGACAAACGCATTCAGGTTGCGATGCAGTCCGAAACACTGACTCTCAACTTTCCTGATGTGATCAGCTTTCTGCAAACCCAGAAAGCCACCGGGGCGACCTTCAGCGGCGCTAAAAGCTTCTGCGGACGCAGACAATTACAGAGATTTATCGAGACCTATCAATCACGCTTTGCGACGTCCAGCGGCATTCCAGTCAGCTACCGGATTGCCTATTTCCAGGGACGGATCTCATGAATACCGAATGACGCTAGAATTAAAAGTTGACGATTTTTCTGAAGTTGAACAACAATCCATAAACATATTCAGCCTTCGATCTGTGCTATCATTCAGACGATAAGGCTGCTCCCTCTCCCCCCTTAAGGATAAGCTGTTATGGATTTTAATACTGTTATGTACGCCTTCGGGCTGACCCTGTTCGCCGGCCTTTCTACCGGTATCGGCAGCGCCATGGCTTTTTTCACCCGCAGGACCAACACCCGTTTTCTGTCGGTCGCCCTCGGCTTCTCCGCCGGAGTCATGCTCTATGTCTCCTTTGTTGAAATCTTTGCCAAGGCACGCACCGAGCTGACGGCCGCTCTTGGAGACGTTCAGGGGACCTGGCTTACGGTTCTGGCCTTTTTCGGAGGCATCGCGGTTATCGCCCTGATAGACTGGCTGGTCCCCAATTACGAGAACCCTCACGAGCTGCACTCCATCGAAGAGATCGGCGCAGGGCTCTCCAACCTCCCGAATAACAGCTCCCACGATTTTGCCAAGCTGCGGCGCATGGGGCTGTTCACCGCCCTGGCAATCGGCATCCACAACTTCCCGGAAGGGCTGGCCACCTTCACCGCTGCCCTCACCGACCCGCATCTGGGCCTGGCCATTGCGGTGGCTGTCGCCCTGCACAACATCCCGGAAGGGATCGCCGTTTCGGTGCCGATCTACTACGCCACCGGCAGTCGCAAGCGGGCCTTTGGCCTGTCATTTCTCTCCGGTGTCGCCGAACCGGTCGGCGCAGCTGTCGGCTATCTGCTGCTAATGCCGTTTTTTACTCCGACCATCTTCGGCATCCTGTTTGCAGCAGTGGCCGGAATCATGGTCTTCATCTCCATCGATGAACTGCTGCCATCGGCGGAAGAATTCGGTGAACACCATCTGACCATCATCGGCCTGGTAGCCGGTATGGCGATGATGGCTGTGAGCCTGTTATTATTCCTATAGAAACCTCAACCAGGCAGGAGGACCGGGAATGAACTACGTCTATCTTAACGGTGAATTTATCGACGGCAGCGCAGCCACGGTCTCGGTCTTTGATCAGGGTTTTCTCTACGGAGACGGCATCTTTGAAAGTTTCCGCTCCCATGACGGCAAGCTCTATCAGTTTGAACTTCACTTCCAGCGCCTGGTACAATCGGCCAAAGCGCTCAACTATCCGCTGAAATTCAGCCAGCAGCAACTCGAAGAGATCCTCTATCAACTGCAGGAGAAGAACGGCCTGACGGATGCCTACTTCCGCATCACCATCACCCGCGGACCAGGGGAAATCGGCTTTGTGCGCAAAAGCGCAGACAACCTGACCTGTCTGATCATGGCCCGTCAGTTCAGTGGTTTTGCTCCTGAGAACTACGAAAAAGGCATTGAGCTGCACCTGGCCCAGACCCGGCGCAACGCGCCTGAAGCGATCAGCCCCAAGATCAAATCGATCAGCAACCTCAACAGCCTGCTCGGCAAGCTAGAGGCCAAACAGGCCGGCGCCTTTGAGGTCATCATGCTCAACAACCGGGATCACATCTGCGAAGGCGCCTCGTCCAACATCTTCTGGACCAAAGGGCACTGGGTCTTTACCCCCGATGTCTCGACCGGCCTGCTGGAAGGGGTGACCCGCGCCACGGTCATGCGCCTGTGTGAAGAGGAGCTGAACCTAAGGGTGATTACCGGTGAATTCAAGCTGCAGGATCTCAAATTCGCTGACGAGGTCTTCATCACCTCGACCTCGCTGGAGATCATGCCGGTGGTCAAGGTCGACGGCTTCACCATCAACCGCGGTTACGTGGGACCAATCGCCCATGAGCTGCGCCAGGCGATGCAGAAAGACATGGGCAGAGTGTAGGCTGACAATTACTCTGCCTTCAATTTTTCCTGCAGCTGATTCAATATCTGCCGCACCGAAGCAAAGGTATATTCATCATCCGGGTCAGGCTGCTGCCCTTCCCTCTCGAAACGGGGACGTTCCTGGTAAAGCTCTCCCCAGCGGATATCGACCTGACGGACAAATTCCTTGAGTTGGTATTCGCTGGCCAGAAGTGTTTCTATCAGATTACAGAGGATGCTGTAGGGATTCTGCGGATCGATGTCATTCGGATATGCAGCAGCCTGAACTCTGCGCTTGAGTATCTCTTTCAGGGCGCCGGACGGATCGGGAACATGCCCCTGAATCCATTGCTGGAGGATCTTGCAGGCCTGCTCCTGCACAGAGATCGGCGAAGCCCCCTTCATCAGCCCCTTGCCGGCCCTGCCGATCGCCCCGGCGACAGTGAACTTCTGCTGCTGGCGCAACTCCTGTTCGATGTTCTTGTCATTCTTATTGGTCATCGTCTTTTCCCTTACGCTGTAGAGCCGCTGTCTGATCTAGCATGAAGCAACAGAGCGCACAAGAAAAGCTCTGATTCTGCCCTGCTTAAGAAAATAGCCGGGAACTGCACCTTTGCAGAGCCCGGCTATTTATGTGGCAGGATCACCTGACAGAATCAGGCCATTATTCAAAACTTAAAAAAACCTTATTTTGCTGCCACAGCTGCAGTTACCACAACCACCGCTGCCACAGCCACCACCTTGACTGGTACTGCCACACCCACACCCTTCGTTGATTATTTTGCTGCTCATGACTTTCTCCTAAAAATTAATGAACCACTGGCGTTAGATATTCAAACTCACATGAGGCTGCCCAAAGTGCTGCCCCTTCGCCTGTTAAGATCATCGATTTGCACAAAAAAATCTGTGATTCCCGTCACGGCTTCCGGCTTTTTTGATATTGATTTTCACTTAACAAAAAAGAGCCCTTCATAAACCGACAGGCATAGGAGGGCTCTGGACATTCTTCTTTGCTTTTACTCTATCTGGCTCCAGCCACCACCCAGCGTTTTATAGAGGGTGACCAGATTGTTCAGCCGCTCCAGGCGCAGCTGGAGCAGTTCGTCTTCGGCCTGATTTTTACTCTGCTGAGCGGAAAGAACCGTATTCATGTCCTCCGCCCCATATTTGTACTGTACCTCTGACAGCTCCAGGGTTTTGCGAGCCTTGGCGACGGTCTGACTCTGAATATCCGCTTTTTTCCCGGCGTACTGCTCGGTGACCAGAGCATCCTCAACCTCCTGAAAGGCGGTCAGCACCGTCTGCCTATAGGTTTCCACCAGGGCCCGCTGCTGAGATTCCGAGATCCGGATCTGGTTTTTCCGCTCTCCCCCGTCAAACAGGGTCTGCGCCAGGGAGCCGGCCAGGGCCAGACTGGTTGTCGGATCGGCCAGCGAAAAGAAAACCGTCGAAGCCGCTCCGGCCGAACCGGTCAGGCTGAGCGACGGGAACAGCTCGGCACGGGCAGCTTTGACATCGGCCGCAGCGGCCGTCAGGTTGGCCTCGGCAGCGGCCAGATCGGGACGCCGCAACAGCAGTTCCGATGGCAGGCCGGCGGCAATCGGCGGTGCCTGCAAGGCGGAAAACTGTTCTTTCTGCAGTGCAAACTTCTGCGGCATCAGACCGGTCAGAACCGCCAGTGCATTGCGGGTCTGCTGCAGTTGTTCTTCCAGAGCCAGAACATTTGAGCGTTGCGACAATACGGCGCTCTGCTGCTGGACCAGATCGAGCTCGGTGACGCTGCCGTTATTCCAGCGCGATTCGACAATCTTGAGGATTCGTTCGGCAATGGACAAATTGTCCTCGGCAAACTGCAAACGTTCCTGAAGGCAGAGATATTCGAAATAGCCCTGGGCAACCCCGGCGATCAGACTGAGTCTGGCAGCGTCGTAATCATATTGTGCCGCCTGGTAGCTTGCCGCGGCACTGCGTTTCTGCGACGCCAGTTTGCCCCAAAGGTCGATTTCGTAGGAGACCCCGAGTGACAGCGCGGTCGCGTCGGTCGTGCCCTGCGACTCGCCATCATAATAGCTCTTTTTCCGGGATGCTGAACCACCCAGGGTCAGCGCCGGAAAGAGCGATGCTCCGGCACTGCGCAGGCCGAGTTCTGCCTGAACGACCTTTTCCGCGGTTGTTGCCAGGTCGGGGCTGTTTTCAAGGGCACAAGCCACCAGCTGTTCCAGCTGCGCTGAGCCGAACCTCCGCCACCAGAGAGGATCGATCTGTGTTGTGCTGTCCTGTGCCACAGACCAGGCCTCGGGAACCTCGTCAAGAGGCTGCGGATCAGGCGTTGCGGCGACACAACCGGTTAATGCCAGACACAGCAGAAGGATCGGAATAAGTATTTTTCGTGCCATGTTGATACCTCTATTCAGACGCCAGTGCGGCAACCGGGTCGAGTCGGGCAGCCTTGCGGGCTGGCAGGTAACCAAAGATCAGCCCGGTCGCAAAGGAGCAGGCAAAGGCTCCGACAACCGGCAGAACTGCAAACTTGATCGATGTTCCGTACATCTGCAGCAGGGTGGCCACACCAAGTCCGCCCAGGACCCCGATAACCCCGCCCAGGGCGGAGACAACCAGCGCTTCGATCAGAAACTGCTGCATGATGTTACGCATCCGCGCGCCAGCAGCCATGCGGATGCCGATCTCGCGGGTGCGCTCAGTGACACTGACCAGCATGATATTCATGACCCCGATGCCGCCAACCAGCAACGATATGGCGGCAATCGAGCCGAGCAGAATGGTCATGGTATTCTGGGTTTCAGAGACGCTCTCAATGATCGATGTCATGTTGCGGATCTGAAAATCCTCAACCCCGTGACGCTGGATCAGCAGGCTGCTGATCGCGTCCTGGGTATCGTTGATGATCGTCGTGTCGTCGACCGCCACCGTGACGTTGCGCAGGTAGTTCTGCCCGCTGATCCGCAGGCTGCCGGTCGAATAGGGAACAAAAATGATATCGTCCTGATCGCGCCCCCCGAACCCGGCCCCCAGAGACTTGACCACGCCGATGACCTGAAAGGGGATGTTGTTGACCAGGATCAGCTTGCCGATCGGATCCTCGTTGGAAAACAGGGCAGAGACAACGGTTTTCCCCAGCACCGCGACTGTGGCGTAGCTGCGTTCATCGTCCTCGGTAAAGAACACCCCGGAATCCATCTTCAACTGATGAGCCGTCAGATAATCCTGCGACGTGCTGTTCATCGAGGTGCGCTTGTCGGAGCCACTGTAACGGACGGTGACGCTGCTCTCCTGCTCCGGAACCGCTGCTATGACGTTATCCAGCTCATTTATCGCCGCCACATCGGCCGGCACCAGGGTTGCAATGTCGGAGCGACCGCGCATGTTGGGAGCCCCGGGCCGGATGTTGACCAGGTTACTGCCCATGGCGCTGATGCGATCGACAACCGCCTGTTTGGCGCCGTCGCCGATGGCCAGCATCGAAATCACCGAGGCTACGCCGATGACGATCCCCAGAAGGGTCAGAATCGTGCGGAAGATATTGCTGCGCAGAGCACGATAGGCGGTCTTCCCCGCTTCGCCCAGCTCTCCCAGGTAGGATTCCTCCGCGCTGCCGATAAAGCTGCCCTTTAACTCTTCGTCGCGCCATTTCTGGCTGCCCGGATCGGCCGTTATCTCTCCATCCCTGATCTCAATGATCCGGTCGGCATATTCGGCAACCTCGCGCTCATGGGTGATCAAGATGATCGTATGCCCCTTGCTTGACAACTCCTTGAGAATCGCCATCAGCTCTTCACCGCTACGACTGTCCAGTGCACCGGTCGGTTCATCGGCGAGGATCAGGTGCCCACCGTTCATCAGTGCCCGCGCCGCCGAGACCCGCTGCTGCTGTCCGCCGGACAACTGGTTCGGTCGATGATCGCAGCGATTCCCCAGACCAAAATCGTCGAGCAACTGCTGTGCCCGGGCATGGCGCTGTGCTGCCGGGACCCCGGCGTAAACAGCCGGGACTTCGACATTCTCCAGGGCGCTGGCACTGCGGATCAGGTTGTAGCTCTGAAAGATGAAACCGAACTCTTCACGGCGCAGACGCGCCAGCTCATCAGCATCGAAGCAGGAGACGTCGCGCCCCTGAAACAAATATTCACCGGAGGTCGCCTGATCAAGGCAACCGAGCAGGTTCATCAGGGTCGTCTTCCCCGAACCAGAGGTGCCCATAATGGCGATGAACTCCCCCGGATAGATGGTCAGGTCGATCCCTTTGAGAGCCATGACGTTAATTTCGCCACTGCGATAAACCCGGGTAATATTGCGTAATTCAATAAGTGGTTGCATGAACGGCCTCAGTGCATCGGTGGCATGCCAAAGGGAGGACCGGAATTGCGGTTGCTACTGGAACTGCTGCTATGCGCTGCCGTCACGACAACCTGTTCCCCCTCCTGCAGCCCTTCGAGGATCTGGATCTGCACACGGTTGCTGATGCCGGTTCTGACCTGACGAACTTCCAGTGTCCCATCGGCAAGCACAACCTGAACCTCACCAGGGCGACCGCCGCCCCGGCCTCCTGCCATCCCCGCCGGGCGACTGCCCCCGCCAGGACGGGTCATGAACTTAACCGCGCTGGCCGGCACGATCAGAGCATTCTCTGCCGAGGCGGTGACAAAAGAGACCTGAGCCGTCATCTGCGGCAGCAGTGCACCATTTTTGTTATCAACATCAAACTTGGCATTGTAGAGGACCACATTGTTTTCCACCGTCGGGGTCGGTTCGATTAGTTGAACCTTGCCATACCAGCGCTGAGTCTGGCTCCCCAGGGTAGTGAAGTAGGCGTCCATATCACTTCTCAGCTTGCTGACATCGGCCTCGGAAACCTCCGTGTTGACGGTCATGACCGACAGGTCGGCAATCTGCAGGATGGTTGGTGTCGACTGGTTGGCATTGAGGGTCTGCCCCTGGCGGGCACTGATCGATACCACGGTGCCATTCATCGGCGCATAGATCCTGGCATAGTTCAGCTTGGTCTCGGCGGAAACCAATTCCGACTCGGTCTGTTCGATCTGAGCCTTCAGCATCTCCAGCTGGGCCTCGGCGGAAAGCAGATCGGTCTCGGCCGTTTTCAGGTTTTCCTCGGTTGTCGCGCCATCGGCGTACATGCTGCGCTGGCGCTTGGCCTGGTATTCAGCCAGCGCCAGCTTGGCGCTCAAATCCTTGTATTCCGCCTTCTGATAATTCAGTTGCGCCCGCGTCGAATCGACATCGGCTTTGAACAGGGTCGGATCAATTTCAGCGAGCAGATCGCCCTTTTTGACCGACTCGCCGACATCAAAATATATTTTGGTCAACTGACCCGAAACCTGGGCACCAACATCAACATAATCACTCGGCTCCAGAGTACCTGTCGCTGTCACCACGTTTTCAATCGAACCGAGCGTAACCGCTGCACTCTGCTGTGACTCTCCAGCAGAGTCTTTGGCCATCCCCCTGGTCTTGAAAAGATATCCTCCCCCGGCGACGACGATAACCAGGACCAGGATAATCAGTAGATAGCTGCTGCTCTTCTTCTTTTTGACTGTGCCGTTTTCCATGCTGCGTCCTTGTCATCTTCGGCTGATTCCTGCAGGTTCGTGACTTCACTGACAACTTCATAAGGTTACTCCATTCTACTGAAATCATCTGTAAAGATGTGTTAAGCATTTGAAACTTTTATTCTTCGGCAGAGACAACCGAGTATTCCGCACTGCCACACCCTGCAGATCCTTTGCTATTGTCCATCGTTGATCCTAGATTGTTATCCAGCTTACTCAACATTGCCTTGTGATGGGTTAGGTGGATAACTGTAAACCCGCTAATTTTCAGTAACTTAGCTTGCCTGTGATTTTTTTTGCTTCATCAGAAAATCCATACCCCCTGAAAATATTCAACTCTTTTGAACTACCATCGTTTTTATCAAGAAATTGGCATTTTTCCCCTTGACTCAAAATTAGTCCTTCCCTATATTTCACTTAAAGCACAGCGGTTGCTATAATCGAAACACAAGGTTCACACATGAGCACTGTCACCTTCGCTTTCCCGCTCACTGTGATAACAGAAACGCACAAGGAGGTACGTCATGTTTCAATATGAAACCAAAAAGATGATCGATTTCAAAACCAACCTGGTTCCGGACCCAACCTATTACTTTGGTCACGATATCATCGATCAGCTGGCGCCGCTGATCAACCAGACCTCCTTCGACAAGGTCTTCTTCGTCACCAACCAGGTTCTGAAGGATCTTTATGTTCCGGAGATCTCGGCGATCTTGAGCGCAAACAACATCAAGCATGATGTGATCGTCATCAAGGATTCGGAGAAGGACAAGTCGTTTAGCACGCTGGAAGGGCTGTGCGAGGAATTGGTGGCCAAGACGGTGACCAAGGGGTCGATCGTCATCGGCTTCGGCGGCGGCTGCCTGACCAATATCGTCGGCCTGGCGGCGGGGCTGGTCTACCGCGGTATCCGTTACATCGAGATGCCGACCACCTTCATGGGCGTGACCGATAGTTGCCTGAGCAATAAGCAGGCGGTCAACGGCAAGCAGGGTAAGAACCAGTACGGCATGTACTATGCGCCGATCTTTATCTTCGGCGATACCAAATATCTGGCGACGGAGAGTATTGTCGGCCGTAAGTCGGCGATCGCCGAAGGGATCAAGAACTGCCTGATCAACGATGCGGAGCTTCTGAACTTTTACGATGAGTTCCTTGAGAACGATGTGAACAACCTGGACCCGAAGCAGCTGACCGAGCTGGCCTACACCATCATCCAGTCGAAACTGGAGATCCTGGTTCAGGATACGAGTGAGAAGGCGTTCGGCATGACCCTGGAGTACGGTCACACCTTCGGTCACGCGATGGAGTTCTTCTCCGGCGGTGCGATTGCTCACGGTGTGGCGGTGGCCAAGGGGATGTGTATTGCGGCTGAGATCTCACGGCGCCTGGGCTACCTGAACGACGAAGAGGTGGCGATGCACTACAGGTACTTCGGCGACAAGCTGGGACTGGATCTGTCGATCCCTGAGAACATCAGTGTCGATCAGATCATGGCGACGATCCTGGCTGACAACAAGAAGACAGTCAAAGGGGTTAAGTATGTTGTCCTTGAGAAACTGGGCAAGTGTCTGAACCCGGATGGCGACTGGCAGATCTGTGTCGATGAAGCGCTGGTTCGTGAAGTGCTGAACGAGTACAAAACCAAGTTCGCTGCCAACAAGGCGGCTTGATATAGAAGCAACAGTGCAACAACAAAAGGGCCCTCCTGGAAACAGGGGGGCCTTTTTGTTGCTGACAAGGGCAGCATCATTCGGTTCTGCCCGTCAGATGAGCAGCTCATCGTTGGGCGCCTTCCGTTTGGCTGGCATGAGCCGTTGTGGGTAATCTGAACGGCTTACGTCAGTGTTTTTAAAGAGTTTCTTTTTTCACCCTTTTTCTTTGCGATCAAAGAAAAAGGGTGACGTCTGCCGGTACGGGAACCGGCGACTTTGATTTTGTGGTTTTCAAAACAGTCAAAAGCCAAGACCTCGGGGTCGCGGCCCCGAACGCCGCCCTTCTTTTTGACCAGAACTTCAAAAAGAAGGCAAAAACGCTCTTTTAATATGTCGCAAATATTCCTGCGTTTTTCCATAGCAACACACCAACAAATTTACTCACGCCCCACGATGAGCAAGCTCATCTAATGGGCAGAACCGCAAAAACTCCACTTTGCGGAGTTCCGATGAAAAGCCATATCAACAACCATCAATCTGGAAGCCAGAACTGTTTCCGCAGATAGTCGACGCAAAAAATCAGTGGGATTCCGAGCCAGGCAAGCAAATAAATCGGCCAGGCGACGGGTGCCGTGCCGAGGATTTTCTGCAGCGGCGAAAAATAGAGCAGCCCCCAGGAGAAGACGACCTGGATAATAATACCGAGTAGCAGCAGGCGATTGGCCAATAACCCCCGATCAATCCCTGAACGGGTTCTGAAACGGCGGCCAATCAGGTTGCCGATCTGCATCAGCAGAATCGTCGCCAGAGCGATCCCGGTTGCCGAGCGATAAAGCGGATCATTAGCTGACAGCGCTGTGCCGTACTGCCAGCCGCCGTCGATCAGCACGTAGAAAAACAGTCCCAGTGACCAGAGCGCTTCGAGCAGCCCGAGAAACAGGTAGCTGTGCAGAACCAGGCCCCGGCTCAGTAGGTGAAATTCCCGGCTGCGCGGTGGTCGCTGCATCGCTTCGGGGTCAGGCGGTTCCTGACCGAGGGCCATGGACGGGATGATATCCGTGCCCAGGTCGATAGAAAGAATCTGGATCACCGTCAATGCCAGCGGCACTGGCAACAGAATATAGAGCAGATAGGGCAGAATCTCCGGCCCGTTGCTGACCAGTACATAATTGGTGAACTTGCGGATATTGAGAAATACGGTGCGACCTTCTTCGATGCCGGCCACGATCGAGGCAAAATTGTCATCCAGCAAAATAATCTGTGCCGCCGCCCTGGCAACATCGGTCCCCCCCTTGCCCATGGCGATGCCGACATCGGCCGCCTTCAATGCAGGCGCATCGTTCACCCCATCCCCGGTCATGGCAACAACCCGGCCGAGGTTTTTCAGCCCCATGACAATCTTCATCTTCTGATCCGGGCTGGTCCGGGCGAAAATCCGCACGCCCCGCTCCAAGGCCTGCTCCACCTCAGACTCATTCGCCCTGTCCAGCACATCACCGGTCATGACCTGCTCGGAATCGCTGGTTTCACCCAGAATTCCACATTCCCTGGCAACGCAGATAGCGGTATCTGGGTGATCGCCGGTAATCAGGATCACCTCAATCCCTGCGTTATGGCAGCTCTCGATGGCTGCGGGAACTTCACTGCGGATCGGATCGGCAATAGCAATAAACCCTTCGAGTTTCAGATTCTGTTCCAGCTGCTGCTGTGTCTGCTTGTCAGGCTCCACCCGATCGATGCACCGGGACGCCACCGCCACAACCCTCAGGCCGCTGCCGGCCAACTCGCGCAGTGTCGCATCAACCCGTTCAAGCTCGGTGGCAGAGGCAGCACAATATTCCGTTTCCGTACTATAGATCTCACTGATCAGAGGCCTGAGTGCTTCCCAGGCGCCTTTGACGGCAAAGAGTTTTTGGTTATCGATAGTACCTATGCCGGCCGCTCTTTTCAGATTGCTGTCAAACGGAAAAAACTGCTGAGGCGTGCTGAATGAGGAGGGTTGATCCGTGGACTCCTTCTGCCAGCACTGGGCAATGGCAACGTCAAGGGGATCTCCGCTGAAGCCCTGTTCTGTATTGTGCAGATCGGAGCTGAGCAGTGCCATCTGAAGAAGTCTGCCCCGATACGGCGCAAAGCTGCTGTCAGCAGCTGACAACGGTGTCGTCAGGCGGCTGACCGCCAGTTGGTTCAGAGTCAGGGTGCCGGTCTTGTCGGTACAGATCACCTGCACCGCTCCCAGCCCTTCAACCGCATTGAGGCTGGTTACCAGAACATTCTTGCGCGCCATGCGCAGACTGCCCATGGCCAACGCCAGGGTAAAGGTCGGCAACAGCCCTTCAGGGACATTGGCAACGATGATCCCCATCATGAAGACCAGGTTGACCCACAATGAGCGACCGCTGAAAAAACCATAGAGGAAGAAGGCGAAACCGAGGCTGACAGCGATGATGGTCAGCAGACGAACCATGTAGGCGGTCTGACGTTCCAGTGGCGAAGGCGCCCGGCGGATCGCCTGGGAAAGATGTGCCAACTTACCGAACTCGGTGCGCAGGCCGGTGGCAAAGACCACTGCCTGTCCTGTTCCGCGCAGGACCAGACAACCGGCAAAGACGACATTGGTGCTCTCCACCAGTCGACACTGGCAGGTGTCAGCACTGATGGCGACCGGCTGGGATTCCCCGGTCAAGGGAGCATTGTTGACCAGCAGGCTTTCCGCTTCGACTAGGCGCGCATCAGCCGGGATCCGGTCCCCTTCCTGAAGGATCAGCAGATCACCGGGAACCAGTTCTTCGGCCAGCAGTTCGCAAGCCTTACCGCCACGCAGAACCTGGACCATTGGCGGTAGAAAATTGCGCAATGCTTCCATCGCCTTTTCCGCCCGGTACTCCTGGATAAAGCTGAACAGCGCATTGAGCAGCGCCACCCCGGCCAGAGCCCAGCCCAGAATCGCCATGTTCTCACCTGGCTGCAGCCGCTCAGCAACGAAACAGATCGCTGCCGAAACAAACAACAGCAGGGTAAAGAAGTTGGTCAGTTGACGGAGCAGACTGCGCACCAAGCGCCAGGGGTCACGCACCTCGACGCTGTTGGCGCCAAGTTCCTTGAGCCGTTCTGCAGCTTGAGCATCACTTAAGCCCTCTTCACTGCTGTGCAGTGCAACGAAGACCCGCTCCGGGGACAGATGCTGTATCTGCTCCTGACCATTCATGGCGCCCGATAGATTCCGATATCACAGGGTGTTTCGCGCAGAACCTTTTCGATGCCTGTACCGTAAAAAAATTTATGCGCCAGGCTGCGTTCACTCACCCCTAGCAGAATCAGCTGCGTCTTCAGGCGGCTCGCCTGGGTCAACACGGCATTCGACCATTCGCTGGAGATCATCACCTGGCGTTCCAGGCTGAATTTATCAGGATAGGATTCCGATAATTGTCTGCCGATCTGTTCGAGATACTTCTGGCCGGAAAGCAGCAGGCGCCGTTCACGGGACGGGCTCAGATAGCGATGACGGAGATGGTGTACCTGCAGCGCACGGAACAGGTGCAACCGATGTAAGCGCGGAATGAGACGTTTTACAATAGGATCGATCCTGACGATACCGGAGGAATGACCAGCCAGAGGCAGCAGCAGATCTTGTGGGGAACCCAGCAGCCCAGGCTGGACAACCCGCAGTGCCAGCACCGGGCATTGATGGGTGCGTAGCAGACGTTCGGCAATCGTCCCCTGAAGTAACGAGCGCTTTTTAGCTTTGCTGCGAGTACCGCAAACGAGCAGATTATCTTCATTATGAGGAATGGCATGGCGCAGGCTGCGATAAGCATCCCCCTCGCAAGGGAGTAAATGGCTGGAAAAGTCGAGATCCCGTGTCTGACACAGCTCCGCAAGCCGGGTAAACTTGGCCTCGACGACTTCCTGACTTACGGTCCTGTCCAGCACGTGGAGAACCATCAGTTTTCGGTCATCTTCCGTCGCAGCAAAATTTACCGCGTAACAGGCGATCCAGTCGCCATAGAGAGAACCATCATGAGCCAGAATGATCATAAGCTTCTGTCTCCCTGCTGACCTGGTATCAATTATATCGCGAATCTGTAGTTTTGAATCTGGTGAGCCCCTTTAATCGCCTGAAACGATAAGCATCGCAGTGCTCATTGCGGTCATCCGGTTAAAAGAAAACCGGAAAAAACGCCATATGAATTTCTTTACGCCCCACCAGCATTAAGCTGGATTAACTTTTTCTTTTTTGCTAAATTCACAGAACAGGAAACGCAATCGCTCAAAATAACTCACCTTTTTGTTAATTAGAGCGTTGAACCACCC
Organism: Geopsychrobacteraceae bacterium; assembly: GCA_963677215.1. Taxonomy (GTDB): domain Bacteria; phylum Desulfobacterota; class Desulfuromonadia; order Desulfuromonadales; family Geopsychrobacteraceae. The sequence continues at coordinate 1,290,963 of OY781919.1, read as the reverse complement.
ATAATAAATGGAGTTTTTATGAAACCCATCTCCTTTCTTATGCTGCTATTACTGCTCTCCGTCCCGGACCTCTGTACGGCGATGGAACGTTTCGACATCATCACCACAGATGAACTGGTAAGTCAGCTTGAAGCCCGGAAACTGGGCCAGACCGACTTTTTGTTGGTGAATACTCTTGACGAAATCCTGGCGCGAAACAAATCAATCCCCGATTCTATCAGCGTCCCCTGGAGCAGCATCCAGACGGCCCATAAGCGCCTGGGGGAGGATAAAGACAAGCTGATCATCACCTACTGTATGGGCTACCGCTGAGTCTACTCCTACAAGGTGGCAGTTGCCATCAAGGAACTCGGCTATCACAATATCAAAATTTATAACGGCGGAATCAAAGACTGGGTCAAATCGAAACTGCCAATCGAATCGATCGATCCGTTACCGAGGCATGAAACCAGATATATCGAGGCAACTTTTTTTGCTGAAGAACTGAAGAAATTGTCGCTAAATGGGTGTCGGAATTCTGCCGGTCAACCTGAACTGATCATACTCGATCTGCGCAACGAACCTGCAATGTCACAAGCGACTTCCGAGCAGGAAAAAATTGAGAGAGAGGAACGCCTTCTGGCTCTTGACTCGGCCTGTCCAACTGTAACAAAGCTTTTTGACACTTTTCTGGAAAAGTCGGTCAGGGATGAGATACCGCAAAACATAAGAGTCGTCACCATCACGGAAACCGGCAACCGGGATGACCAGGTACAGGCCTTTTTTTCAAAATACGGCTATCACAACATTGAGTCGTTGAAATTCGGCATGCGAGGCTGGATCAAGGAACATCTTCCTGTGATAAGGATCGATAAGCCCTAAGTTATGAAGAGCAGGTCATTACGCGCCAGAATTTTTGTTCTCCTTGCATTTCTCGGAATTGCAGGTATTTGTTTTTTTGCAAACCTCTATCTCGGACATCTGCAGGGGAAAAATGCTGATACTCGTTACGATCTGGAATACTGTGAACGAGGTATTTTACAACTGGTGGTTGAAGAAAGGGAGGTTCTGAGTCAACAGAGCGACCTTCAACAGATGGAAAACAATATCCAGGAAATTTCCCGCCATCTGCAGGCATATACTCCAGCCGTAAGCAAGATACTCCTCAATCGTTATGAACTGTTCAAAGCCCTTGTTGCCGCTGAAGCTCACAGCCAGGAACTTTTTCAGGAAACTGAAGACCAGCTTATCGAGTTGACTGACAGTGTCCGCTATATCCACGAACATCACATCGTCTATCTAAAAAACTTCATAAGCCGAGGACATCTCGATCCTGATTATGGAGAGGTTGATACCTTTACTCGCTCGGATCAAGATTCGGCACCTGAGGTTGATATCGTTCAGAAAGCCGTCAATATTCAAAATTCAGTTATGGAGCTGCTCAGGTTTTTTCAGATGATTCGTCTGAATCCTTTGCTGAAGGATGCTAATCAAATTTTCCAAGTTAAAATTCATCGCTTTTTTGATGAGGTCAATGACTTTGAAGATTACACTCTGGATGCTCAGGATGGCCTGTTGGTCGAGGAACTACTGGTGAACGGCAGGCGATTTGAATCCGTATTCGCCGTAGCGATGGCATACGGTGCCGGATCTGCGCAGATGAAAGATGAGCTGACCGATAATTTGGCGATACTACTCAATCAGATCCAGAATCTGCGCACCTTTTATGAAAATAAATATTCACATTATCAAGACACAATAGTCATCATTCAGGTGCTTTCTGCCGTTCTGACGTTTTTCGCAATCTTTGTCATCGCTTTTACGGCATTAAACCTGCTTAACAGATTACGCGATATTGTCCGCGAAACCACGCGTGTTAAAAAAGACCTGGCTTACCGTACGACAATCGATAAAAACATGCCCTACGAGTTCTCTGTTGTATTCAGCGCGCTGAACGATATGGCGTCTAGGATTCAGGATCAGGTCGTGGAGCTTCAAGCGGCTAAGACAACTGCTGAAGCTGCCAATCAGTTCAAATCTCAATTTCTGGCTAATATGAGCCATGAAATCAGAACACCGATGAATGGCGTTCTGGGCATGGCCGAACTGGTCCTCGATTCCGACCTGAACAATGAACAGCGCTCAGCTATCCAGACTATCCATTCCTCTGGGGAATCCCTGCTGGCCGTCATCAATGATATTCTCGATTTCTCAAAGATTGAAGCAGGCAAATTAGATATTGAAATAATCAGCTTCAATCTGCACGAAGTGATCAGTGAAACGGCCCGGATCGTTGCCCACAGGGCACATGACAAAGGGCTGAAGCTAATTATCGATATTGCCGATGACGTCCCTGTAAATGTTGAAGGCGATCCAAGTCGTATACGCCAGATCTTAATCAACCTGATTGGCAATGCTGTAAAGTTCACAGAATTCGGAGAAGTCCATCTGAAAGTCGAAGTGGCTGACCAGAAGCAGAATACCGTTCGCTTCATAGTCCGCGATAGCGGTATCGGCATGAGCGAAGAGGAACAAGAACAGTTATTCAAGCCATTCACTCAGGCAGATGCCTCTACATCGCGCAAATATGGCGGCACAGGGCTTGGCCTGACCATATCAAAACAGCTGACCGACCTGATGAATGGTCGCATTGTTTGCGAATCGAAAAAAGGAGTGGGTACGGTTTTCAGCGTTGAACTTGACCTGCCAGTCGTTGCCGACAGCCCGGCGGGTCAGCCAAACCGGTATTTCCTGAGCAGGCATCACACACTCAACGCTGATAACATTGAAACCGACCGTCAGAAATGCCTACAATTCAATGCTCGCGTCATGCTGGTGGAAGACAACCTGGTAAATCAGCAGGTTGCAAAACAGCAGCTGAAGAAACTGGGTTGCCAGGTCATTCTGTCCGATGACGGCAGCGATGCCTTGAATGCCTTTGTCGACAACAAATTCGACGTCATATTCATGGACTGCCAAATGCCTCACATCGATGGTTATGATGCAACCCGCATGATCAGGGCTAGAGAGGCGCAGCAACCAGAAAGAAAGAGGACACCAATCATCGCCCTGACTGCCAATGCTCTGAGTGGAGATAAAGAAAAGTGTCTGGCTGCTGGTATGAACGATTTTATTTCGAAACCATTCAACCAGAACCAGATCTCGGGTGTCCTGCTAAAGTGGTTGCCTCAGGACAGAGTGAAGATAACACTAACACCTGAACAGCCCCCGGATAAGGATACATCTAGTTGCCAAATACTCGATATGAAGACGGTTCAGATGGTCCGGTCGCTCCAGACTGAAGATGACCAAAACCTGTTTGCGGTTGCTGTAAATCTTTTCCTGGAAACGACCGCTGAAAAACTTGAAATTTTGGCACAAGCTTTTGAGGAAAAAGATTCGGCACAAATAAGCGCTGTTTCACACAGTTTAAAGTCAAGTTGCTCAAGCCTGGGAGCAATGAAACTCCATCAGCTCTTTGCAGAGATTGAGCAACAAGCCATGATCCAATCATTTGCAACCATAGAAAACCTGCTGACAGAGGTTAGGAAAGCATTCAGAGCTACCAGTGGCCTATTGCGGGCCATGGGCGAGGAGGAAGCCAAATAGGCATAAGATACCGTAAACTTGGTAGAATTCGTTACAAAAAGCCCAAAAAAAAGCCCCCAGATTCGAATGAATCAGGGGGCTTTCAAATAATTTCGGCGGCGACCTACTTTCCCACATAGTCTCCCATGCAGTATCATCGGCGCGGTAGGACTTAACTTCTGTGTTCGGGATGAGAACAGGTGTGACCCCTACGCTATAGCCACCGAAAACCTTAAATCGGTTTTCAATCGCGTACGACTTTTAAACTAGATTTCTTTGTTTGTCGATAACTTTTAAGGGGGATCGGGGGAGCGATGCTCCCCCTTCCCTATTAAAAAACTTTTTATGGTCAAGCCTCACGGTCAATTAGTACCGGTCAGCTGAACACATTACTGTGCTTACACATCCGGCCTATCAACGTTGTAGTCTCCAACGGACCTTTAGGGGGTAAAACCCCAGGGAGATCTCGTCTTGAGGTGGGCTTCCCGCTTAGATGCTTTCAGCGGTTATCCTTTCCGAACATAGCTACCCTGCGATGCCACTGGCGTGACAACAGGAACACTAGTGGTTCGTCCATTCCGGTCCTCTCGTACTAGGAACAGATCCTCTCAAATCTCCTACGCCCACGGCAGATAGGGACCAAACTGTCTCACGACGTTTTAAACCCAGCTCGCGTACCACTTTAATTGGCGAACAGCCAAACCCTTGGGACCGACTTCAGCCCCAGGATGTGATGAGCCGACATCGAGGTGCCAAACCTCCCCGTCGATGTGAACTCTTGGGGGAGATAAGCCTGTTATCCCCGGAGTACCTTTTATCCGTTGAGCGATGGCCCTTCCATACAGAACCACCGGATCACTAAGACCTGCTTTCGCACCTGCTCGACTTGTATGTCTTGCAGTCAAGCTCCCTTATGCCTTTGCACTCTTCGGCTGGTTTCCAATCAGCCTGAGGGAACCTTCGCGCGCCTCCGTTACAATTTGGGAGGCGACCGCCCCAGTCAAACTACCCACCAGGCAGTGTCCCCGACCCGGATCACGGGCCTAGGTTAGATATCCAGAAGAACAAGGGTGGTATTTCAAGGGCGACTCCACCGACACTGGCGTGCCAGCTTCAAAGTCTCCCACCTATCCTACACATGCTGTCCCGAATATCACTGCCAAGCTATAGTAAAGGTTCACGGGGTCTTTCCGTCTTGCCGCGGGTACTCGGCATCTTCACCGAGAATTCAATTTCGCTGAGTCCCTGGTTGAGACAGTGCGGAAGTCGTTACGCCATTCGTGCAGGTCGGAACTTACCCGACAAGGAATTTCGCTACCTTAGGACCGTTATAGTTACGGCCGCCGTTTACCGGGGCTTCGGTTCAATGCTTCGGTTACCCTAACACATCCCCTTAACCTTCCGGCACCGGGCAGGCGTCACACCCTATACGTCCTCTTACGAGTTTGCAGAGTGCTGTGTTTTTAGTAAACAGTCGCTACCGCCATTTCTCTGCGACCCCCTTCGGCTCCACGAGTAAATCGTATCACCTAATGGAGGCACACCTTCTCCCGAAGTTACGGTGTTATTTTGCCGAGTTCCTTAACCAGAGTTATCTCAATCACCTTGGCATATTCTGCCCGCCCACCTGAGTCGGTTTACGGTACGGTCTCTTATAATCTGAAGCTTAGAGGCTTTTCTTGGAAGCATGGGATCAATCACTTTGCGAGCTTTAAGCTCTCGTCATCACGTCTCAGCGTTGAATGGGAAAGCGGATTTGCCTACTCTCCCCGCCTACTCGCTTAAACCAGGATGTCCAACACCTGGCTGACCTACCCTTCTCCGTCCCCCCATCGCAATTATAAGAGGTACAGGAATATTAACCTGTTTCCCATCGACTACGACTTTCGTCCTCGCCTTAGGGGCCGACTAACCCTTCGCAGATTACCTTTACAAAGGAAACCTTGGGCTTACGGTGTGTGGGTTTCTCACCCACATTTTCGCTACTCATGTCAGCATAAGCTCTTGTAGTTCCTCCAGCCGTCCTCACGGTCGACCTTCAGCGGTTGCTACAATGCTCCCCTACCACTTGTACTTAGTACAAATCCGCAGCTTCGGTACTGTGCTTGAGCCCCGTTACATTTTAGGCGCAGGCCCACTCGACCAGTGAGCTATTACGCTTTCTTTAAAGGGTGGCTGCTTCTAAGCCAACCTCCTGGTTGTTTATGCATTCCCACAACCTTTACCACTTAGCACAGATTTAGGGACCTTAGCTGGCGATCTGGGTTGTTTCCCTTTTGACTACGGACCTTATCACCCGCAGTCTGACTCCCGTACAGACGTTCCCGGCATTCGGAGTTTGGTTAGGTTTGGTACCCTGGTGAGGGCCCTAGCCCATTCAGTGCTCTACCTCCGGGACGATTCATACGAGGCTATACCTAAATATATTTCGGGGAGAACCAGCTATCTCCGAGTTTGATTAGCCTTTCACTCCTATCCACAGGTCATCCCCTCAGTTTTCAACCTAAGTGGGTTCGGGCCTCCACGACGTGTTACCGTCGCTTCACCCTGCCCATGGATAGATCACCCGGTTTCGGGTCTACTCCCAGCAACTATGGCGCCCTATTCAGACTCGCTTTCGCTACGGCTCCACCTAACGGCTTAACCTCGCTGCTGAGCGTAACTCGCTGACTCATTATGCAAAAGGCACGCCGTCACACCTGATATACATGGTGCTCCGACTGCTTGTAGGCATACGGTTTCAGGGTCTATTTCACTCTCCTCATCGGAGTTCTTTTCACCTTTCCCTCACGGTACTATACGCTATCGGTTATCGAGGAGTATTTAGCCTTGGAAGATGGTCCTCCCAGATTCCCACAGAATTACACGTGTTCCGTGGTACTCGGGGACACCCTAGGGTGGATCTTGGTTTCATATACGGGGCTATCACCCACTATGGCGGCACTTTCCAGAGCCTTCTATTACCAATCACCAATCCCACGTCGGGGCCCCACAACCCCGAAACAACCGTAGTCGTTTCGGTTTGGGCTAATCCGCGTTCGCTCGCCGCTACTGACGGAATCTCAATTGATTTCTTCTCCTGCAGGTACTTAGATGTTTCAGTTCCCTGCGTTCGCCTCATATACCTATGTATTCAGTATATGATGACGGGGTATAATCCCCGCCGGGTTTCCCCATTCGGACACCTCCGGATCAATGCCTGTTTAGCGGCTCCCCGAAGCTTTTCGCAGCTTACCACGTCCTTCATCGCCTCTCGATACCAAGGCATCCACCGTACGCCCTTAGTAGCTTGACCATAAATAGTCTTTTACTAAGTTTATGCTTAGCCTTTACTTGTTATCGCTTTGCTTGACATAAACATAAGTCATCACAACTTATGTCTATGATTTTCTAAATCTAGTATGTCGTATGCAATTGTCAAAGATCGAATAAGTCTCTACAGATATGGTGGAGGTGAACGGGATCGAACCGATGACCTCCTGCTTGCAAGGCAGGCGCTCTCCCAACTGAGCTACACCCCCATAATAATCTGGTGGGCCAGGGAGGACTTGAACCTCCGACCTCACGATTATCAGTCGTGTGCTCTAGCCAGCTGAGCTACTAGCCCACTTCCACACAGTATCTGTGTAAATTCGATGTCAAAGAACACAAAACCTCTTTCACAAAAGAGGCCTGGTCTCTCAAAACTAAATAGCAGAGTTAGAACTTGTAAGTTTGCTTTTAAGTAAGCTTCTGTCTCATTCTTCCGAATGGACGAGCTCCTTAGAAAGGAGGTGATCCATCCGCACCTTCCGGTACGGATACCTTGTTACGACTTCACCCCAGTTACCGATCATACCATAAACGGCTGCCTCCCGAAGGTTAGCCCACCGGTTTCCGGTACAATAGACTCCCGTGGTGTGACGGGCGGTGTGTACAAGGCCCGGGAACGTATTCACCGCGTCATGCTGATACGCGATTACTAGCGATTCCAACTTCATGGAGTCGAGTTGCAGACTCCAATCCGAACTGAGACCGGCTTTTTGGGATTAGCTCCACCTCGCGGTATCGCTGCCCTTTGTACCGGCCATTGTAGCACGTGTGTAGCCCTGGACATAAGGGCCATGAGGACTTGACGTCATCCCCACCTTCCTCCGGTTTAACACCGGCAGTCTCCCTAGAGTGCCCAACTGAATGATGGCAACTAAGGACAAGGGTTACGCTCGTTGCGGGACTTAACCCAACATCTCACGACACGAGCTGACGACAGCCATGCAGCACCTGTCACCGATCCAGCCGAACTGACGACTATGTTTCCATAATCTATGATCGGGATGTCAAGCCCAGGTAAGGTTCTTCGCGTTGCGTCGAATTAAACCACATGCTCCACCGCTTGTGCGGGCCCCCGTCAATTCCTTTGAGTTTTAGCCTTGCGGCCGTACTCCCCAGGCGGGGTACTTAATGCGTTAGCTACGGCACTGCAGGAGTGGTTACCCGCAACACCTAGTACCCATCGTTTACGGCGTGGACTACCAGGGTATCTAATCCTGTTTGCTACCCACGCTTTCGCATCTCAGCGTCAGTATTGGTCCAGAAAGCCGCCTTCGCCACTGGTGTTCCTCCGAATATCTACGGATTTCACTCCTACACTCGGAATTCCACTTTCCTCTCCCATACTCAAGACTGCCAGTATCCAATGCACTTCCGGGGTTGAGCCCCGGGCTTTCACACCAGACTTAACAGTCCGCCTACATGCGCTTTACGCCCAATAATTCCGAACAACGCTTGCACCCTCCGTATTACCGCGGCTGCTGGCACGGAGTTAGCCGGTGCTTCCTTTGAGGGTACCGTCAGCTCTCTTGCGAGTATTTCTTCCCCTCTGACAGAAGTTTACGACCCAAAGGCCTTCATCCTTCACGCGGCGTTGCTGCGTCAGGGTTTCCCCCATTGCGCAAAATTCCCCACTGCTGCCTCCCGTAGGAGTCTGGACCGTGTCTCAGTTCCAGTGTGGCTGATCATCCTCTCAGACCAGCTATCCATCGCAGCCTTGGTAGGCCATTACCCCACCAACTAGCTAATGGACCGCGGACCCATCCTATGACAATAAATCTTTTCCCTCAAAAACCAAAGTCTTCGGGGGCTTATCCGGTATTAGCATCCCTTTCGAAATGTTATCCCGGATCATAGGGTAGGTTATCCACGTGTTACTCACCCGTGCGCCACTTTACTCAGGACCGAAGTCCCTTTCGCGTTCGACTTGCATGTGTTAGGCACGCCGCCAGCGTTCGTTCTGAGCCAGGATCAAACTCTCCAGTTGAATATCTGAAGTTTTTTAAATCCTAGTTTTGTTCAATTTGACTTGAACCCTTACAAGCTCTTTAAAACGTCTGCTATTTAGTTTTCAAAGACCAGCTCTTCTGCCCCGCCGGAGCGAAGCGACAGCCGCGGAGTCTAATCAAAAGCGCCGCATCTGTCAACAAGTTTTTTCTTTTTTTTCGCCGCCGCAGTGAGCGTTTTGCGTTGTTCCCTGCAGCGGATGCGGTTTATAACCAATCTCACCGAGTCCGTCAACAGCTTTTTTCACTTTTTTTTGTCAGTACCATTTTTTTTATTTTCTAGCCATTCCTGGCTCACTCCAGCCCCTTCAGATTCGATGCTATATATAGTGTCTCAGCATCTGTTCGACCCATATATTGATGTTTTTTGCGGTCACCCCGTAATGGCGCTTCTGCTGCTCAGCCCGGTTGTGGAGCTGCCTGTCATTCAAATCATTCAGTCGGGTCATGATTCCACAGCGCCTGCCAACCTGATATAGAAGCTGCTCATCCTCCTCCATCTGCAAAAATCGTCGTATTGGCTCGGTGATTTTTTGCTGATCCGTCGGCAGCTGCCCTTCAACCTCGGCAAACAGGTTGACGATATGATCACTTTTTACCTGGCTGGTGATCCCCTCAAGATTGTCGAGCATCAGTAACAGCTCTACGGCCTTGGCAACATCTCCGAGCGGCGCAAACTTGCCGGACTGCAGATCCTGATAAAGATCGACATCTTCCGGGATACCCAGAGTCCTGATCCGGATAAAGTCCGGGTTGATCTGATTCAGCGCGTCAGCCGTCTCAAGAGCATTTTCACGTGAATATTTTTCGCCCCCCAGGCCGGGCATGAAATATTCCGACAGCTCGATCCCCGCCCTTTTGACCTTCTGACCGGCCAGGATGTGGGTCTGCTTGTCGACCCCCTTGCAGACCATGGAAAGAACTACATCGGCCGCCGATTCGAGACCGATATGGATGCGATTAAGTCCGGCGCGTGCCATGCGGGCCAGATCTTCGTCGGCGATCCGGGCGATGGAATGGGAACGGGCATAGCTGGTGATCCGCTCGATCTGCGGAAACACCTGGCGCAGGTATTCGAGGATACGGATCATATCGGCTGCCTTGATCACCAGGCTGTTGGCATCCTGCAGGAATACCGACTTCATCCCCCCCTGCAGCCAGCGGATAGCCGAATGAAAGGCCTGCAGCTCACCTTGGTCGAGACTGCGTTCCAGGGCGAGCAATTGCGGATAGGCGTCCCCCTCCTGCTGAACTATCAGGGTTATCTGATCGCTGTAGTGCTTCACCCTGTCGATATCACGTAACAGGTGCTCTACCGGCCTGACACTGAACTGCTGACCGCGATAGATGCCGCAGAACTTACAGCGATTCCATGGACAGCTGCGGGTCACCCGCAACAGCAGACTGTTCGCTTCGCTTGGCGGCCGGATCCGACCAATCTCAAACCCTTGATAATCTTCAGACACACTCATTCCCGTTCTGTTCCGGCTCTATTTCATCAGCCCAGCTGCACTGATTTTCACGCTGAAGCTCTGGGCCTTTTCGCTGGCCAGTTTGTCGGCGATGCCAAGGTCGAAGATTCTATTCGACTCGGCCGCCACCTGTCCCGGCAGACGGATCGATATACTTCTGTTTTTACCCTGCCCGTTTTTATAAGTCACAAGCAGCACTATTTTGCCGACCGCTCGTGGCGTGGGATTGCTGATTTCGGCCAGGATGCGCCCCTGCTTGTCCTGCCCGCTACGGACGCTCAGATATTCGCCGGGGTTGCTGTCCAGGTCCAGATCGACCAGGGCGCCGTAGGCCTGCGTGCCAATCTCATTGCTGGTGCTGGCAATTTTCGCGTAGTAGCTCTTGGCATCACTCAAACGGCCACTGTTCTGCGAGATATTGCCGAGCAGATAATAGGCATCAGCCGTCGGCAGCAGCTCGACGCTGTGCTTGAGGTCGAGTTCCGCCTCTTTTGGCCGGTCCAGCTGCTCGTAGACCTTGCCGCGCTGCAGGTAGTGATAAAAATAGCCGGGATTGAGGTCGATCGCCTTGTTGTATTGGCTCACCGCCATGCTCAGCCTTTTGTTCTTCTGCTCGGCGTCACCAAGCAGCCCATAGAAGATCGCTTCCTTCGGTTCCAGGCGGATCGCCTGCTGGGCCAGCGACTTCGCCTTGGCATAGTCCTTGTCGGCAAGCGCCTGACGCCCTTTGTCAAACGCCTCGTAGGCCGGTTTGGTTTTCATCAGGTGAGCGATCCTGGCCTGATAGTTCTGACGACCGACCTCTCCCCCTTTTGGCAGCTCTGCCAGCATTGCGATATTATTCTGCAGACGTTCCTGTGACGGCGGGTGACTGGCGAACAGACCACTGATGAAATCCTGGCGTTGCCCGTCCTGCAGGGCAAGGAAAGTGCGCTGCAGATCGACCGCTCCCTGCGGGTCGTAACCGGCGCGTGACATATAGAGCATGCCGTAATGATCCGACTCGCGCTCTGCATCGCGCCCGTAACGCTGGCTGACCAGCTGTGCGCCGATCCCGGCGCCCATCTGCGCCCATTGACCATAGTCCTGATCACTGGTCGCCAGGGTCACACCGACAACCGCCGACTGCAACAGCATACCGCGGGTCATCCCCTGGGCGCCATGCCGGGCAGCGGCATGGACGATCTCATGGCCGAGCACCGCGGCCAACTCCGATTCGGTTTGCAGCTCGGTCAGCAGACCGCGGTTGATGGTGATCTTGCCGCCCGGCAGCGCCCAGGCATTGGGCACCGAGCTGTTGAGAACGGTAAATTCATAGGGGAGCTTGCGATCACTGACCGCAGCCAGGCGCTGCCCCACCTGGTTGACATAACGACTCAACGCGGGATCGGCCACATAGTCTCCCCCCTGCCCCTGGCGGGCCGGGGAATACTGGTTGTCGCCAATGGCCAGCTCCTGCTGCTCGCTGACCAGAATCAGCTGATTTTCCCCGGTCACCGGATTGACGGCACAACCGGACAGCAAGGCGAGCAGCGCCAGTGATGCAAGAATCAATCTCGAAAACATACGGCATCCCCCTTTTGTTTTTTGATCGACGTTGAAACGCTAAGCAACTCTGACAGTATCCCCAATGCTAACCGACTTTGTCAAAATGTAACAGCTTGCTCCACCATCTCCGATCTTCTATAGTCAGCCGACTCACATCGGATTCCCGAGAAAGCAGACCACTATGGCCCTTGGTTCAACCATTTACAAAGCAGCGGTACAGATCGCCGATCTCGATCGCCATTACTATGCTGATCATCAATTGACCCTCGCCCGCCATCCGTCGGAAACCGACGAACGGCTGATGATCCGGCTGCTCGCCTTCCTGCTGCATGCCGACGAGCGCCTGAGCTTTACCAAGGGGCTCTGCGCCGATGCCGAACCCGACCTCTGGCAACAGTCCTTCAGCGGGGAGATCGAACTGTGGATCGATGTCGGCCTGCCCGACGAACGCCGAGTCCGCAAGGCCTGCAGTCGGGCTTCGCATGTTCTCCTCTGTCTCTACGGCGGCCGTGGCGCCGACCTCTGGTGGCAGAAAAACGCTGAAGCCCTGCAGCGCTATGACAATCTTGAGATCATCAACATCAGTACCGCAGAGAGCAGAGCCCTGGAACAACTGGCGCAGCGCAACATGCGCCTTGAATGCACGATTCAGGACGGCAGCCTGTGGCTCAACGCTGAAGACACCACCCTGATCCTGACCCCGCAGCGACTCAAGGATGCAAAATGACCACCCTGCTGATTCAACCGCCGGCACTCAAACCGGCCGAGCCACCGCTGGCGCTGGCGATCCTCTGTGCCCATCTGCACGCCAGGGGACAACAGGTTGAAGCAATCGACGCCAACCTGGAAGCCTATCTATTTCTCCTTGAAGAAGAGCGCCTCAAGGATCAGAGTGCCGACAGCAACGATACGACTCTGCGCAGGGCGCTCAAGCATCGCGCCAAATCACTTGAGGTCATGCGCTCAAGCGCCGGAACAAACTTTGCCCGCTACAACACCGCGGTGCGCTACCTCAACCGCTTGCTCGCCCTGTGGAATACGGCCGACGAAAAACTGACCCTGGGAGATTATCAGCACAACGCCCTCTCCCCCTTTGCTCCAGATGATCTCGAACGGATAGCCGCAGGAACCTGCCCAACCCTGTTTGCCGACTATTTCACCACAAGGCTGGTGCCACAGATCGAAGCGTTAACCCCAGGGATGATCGCCATTTCGATCAACTACCTGCACCAGGCCCTTCCGGCCTTTGAGCTGGCTGGTCTGCTGCGCCGGGCCCTGCCAAACACCATCCTGATTGCCGGTGGTGGACTGATCACCTCCTGGCACCAGATGATCAAAGAGCTTAAGCTAAAATTGCCGGTCTTCGATCATCTGGTCTTCGGACCGGGGGAAGCTAGCCTGTACGCCTTGGTGACCCAGAGCGACAAGTCCTATACCTTTGCCGACTGCAGCGCTATCGCCTTCACCCCCGATTTCAGTTTCGCCCGCTGCGGTGACTACCTGTCGCCCCTCCCTATTCTGCCGCTGACCGCCTCACGCGGCTGCTACTGGCGCAAGTGCCTGTTCTGCCCGGAAGCCGCCAACCCGGTCCACCCTTACAGTGCTTTTCCCAAGGCCCGACTGGCGCAAACCATGCGCGAGTTGGCGGACAAGTATAGCGTCAGCCACATTCAGCTGACCGATAACGCCATCCCGGTCAATATGCTCAGGCATCTGACCGAGAATGCAGAGCTGCTCAAGGGGATCAGCTGGTTCGGTTTTGTCCGTTTTGAAAAAGCGCTGGAAGATGCTGATTTTGTGAAAAAACTGGCGATGAGTGGTTGTAAAATGCTGCAACTGGGGCTGGAATCAGGTTCGCAACAGGTCCTCGACCGGCTGCAGAAGGGTATTCGTCTTGAATCGGTAGAACGGATACTGGCCAACCTCAAAGCCGCCGGCATCGCCACCTTTGTCTACATCATGCTCGGCACTCCGGGGGAAACAGAAGCCGACGCACTACAGACCCTTGAGTTCCTGGAAAAGCACGCTAACGAAATCGGCTTTTTGAATCTGGCAATCATGAACATGCCGCGCGCCTCTGGCCTGCTCGACACCCCTGAAAGCTACGGAATCAGCGCCACCGACGAGATCGCGACAGACAACCCGCTGGGGCTCTATCAGCGTTTCCACACAGACAACACCTGGAACCGCGCCACGGCAAGACGCTTCCTCAACCAGCGCCTGCTCGGCTCGGCGAAGATCCGCGCCATCGTCAACCGCACCCCACCGCTGTTCACTTCAAATCATGCGCTGTTTTTTGCCAACAATGCCCTGACGGCGCAGGCAAAAGATTAAGTTACCTGTGCACCGCCCGGGCGCGGAAGTTGCGCCCTTTCAGGCGTCCTTCGTTAAGTTGCCTGAGAGCCTTTTTTTCAACCGTTCTCTCTACTGCGACAAAGGCCCAGTTGGCAAACAGCTTGATCTTGCCGACCTGCTCTCCGCGGATGCCTCCCGGAGCAGTAAGGCAGCCGAGAATATCGCCCGGACGCAGCTTGTTGCGCTTGCCGCCGTCGATCTGTAGGGTCACCATCAGCGGTTCGGCCAGCGGCGTATCCAGAACAGATTCGTCCGGCAGTTCTTCAGCTGATAATTCATGCTGGAGAAAACGCCCCAGCCGCGAGACCTTGAAGGTTTCCTTGTCACTGAACAGGGCACAGGCCAGCCCCTGGCTGCCGGCTCGCCCGGTGCGGCCGATACGGTGGACATGAACCTCTGGCTCGCGGGCCAGATGATAGTTGATGACCAGATCAAGCGCTTCGATATCGAGACCGCGCGCGGCGACATCGGTGGCGACCAGAATTGAAACGCTGCCGTTGGCGAAGCGCACCAGGGCCAGATCGCGATCGCGCTGTTCCAGATCGCCATGGATGGCCAGAGCGCTCAAGCCATGCCCGGACAGCTCATCGGCGACCTCCTGGGCGTCGCGCTTAGTGCTGCAGAAGATCACGCTCGAAGCCGGCCGATAGTGGTGCAACAGCAGCCGCAATGCCCTCTTGCGTTGCTGTTGCACCTCATCCTCGTCAACCTGATAGAAATGCTGTTCGATTACCGTATCGGCGTGGGTCGCTTCAACCAGAACCATCAGTGGATCCTGCATGACCCGCTCGGCGATCGAGGCGATCTGCTGCGGATAAGTGGCACTGAACAGCAGGGTCTGGCGCGTCGGCGGTGTCTGCTCGATTATCGCATCCAGCTCTTCCTGAAAACCCATCTCGAGCATCCTGTCGGCTTCATCAAGCACCAACAACGTCAGATTCTCAAGCCGCAGCGAACCACGCCGCACATGCTCTTCAACCCGACCAGGCGTGCCGACGATAATGTGCGCGCCATGTTCCAGGGAACTGAGCTGCGGCCCGAAGGGCATGCCACCACAGAGGGTGAGAACCTTGATGTTATGGATGCTGCGCGCCAGCTTGCGAATCTCCTGGGCGACCTGGTCGGCCAACTCGCGGGTCGGACAGAGGACTAGCGACTGAACCCGGAAGACCTTGACATCAAGCTTGTTGAGCAGCCCGAGGCCGAAGGCGGCCGTCTTTCCGGAGCCGGTCTTGCCCTGGCCGATGACATCCCGCCCGGCCAGGATCTGCGGCAAACTGCGTTCCTGGATCGGCGTCATGGTCATATAACCGATAGCGCTCAGAGTGCTGAGCAAATCGGCGTGGAGCGGTAAAGCAGCGAAATCGGCTTGAGACACGGGGCTTGTCCTGTTCTATTTATATAACTAACGATAAAATAAAAGTTTTCAGCAAAAAAACGAAAGGACTTCTAACACATCGGCACTAATGACACCATCACTTTTACACAAGGGCAAAGCCTAAGAGCAAGATAGCGCCATTAATATTAAAAAGCTTTTCTTTACCATTTTACTAGATGTATGATTTTTAATATAGCCTAACTGAAGGGTTTAAGTCATGGAGCCAGATTCTGAGCTTACCAACAGACAAGCACCAGAAGGGGAAGTCTCAGGGCTTTACCTGAAAGTCCTATTCGAAGCCTGTCCCCATCATTGCCTGATAGATTTACGTGAATCGGGTCTGGTCGCCGAAGAGATTGATCCGCAGGGCTGGTACCCCTTCCAGCTGCTGCTGAATCTGTTAACTGATTTCCGCTGCGCTTTTCCGCAGAGCAATGCTCTGGCCTTTGAGATCGGCAGCGCTTTCTCCCAGCTGTCTTTTCATCAGCCCTTACTCTTATCGCAACCCATTAACAACAGCCGTGACTGGCTCTACCTGCACAAGGAAGGGAAAAGCTATAAATCTGTTGTCCGCGGTCCCAAAGAGATTGTCGGCTGGTGTCGCATGCTGGACATCGACGAAGAACAGGGAATCGCCGTCTTTGAAGACGTTTCCCCTTTCCGTGGTGAGTTCGTCCGAGGAGTTTTTTACGGAGGATTTATTCCGCTTAACGACCTTGACTATTACCAGGTCGACGTCGAATCCAGCCCTTACCCCGGAAGCGATTACCTTTTCTACAACAGGATTACAGTCAGTTTTCAGTTCCGACCGCAAAGCGTCGATCTTGAACGGCTCGAAACCATAGAAAACGGTACACTCAACAGCAGCGATTTGACGGCAGCCGAACTCAACTCTCTGCTGCTGAGACAAAAACTGCAACGTGAACGTATCGAACATGAACGGGCATTTTTTATCACGACCAGTCGCCTGCTGGAGCAGGCGGTATCGATGATAGAACAGCAACGCGATGATCTGGAGCAGATTGCCTATCGGGATAACCTGACCGGCCTTCCGACCCTAAGGGTTATCGAACAACATTTTGCCCGGATCACCAATGCCGCCAAACGCTGTGAGCACCAGATCACGGTCCTCTTCTGTGACCTTGATCGCTTTAAAACGATCAACGACACCCATGGCCACGCCGTTGGCGATGCCGTCCTCAAGGAAGTCGCGCAGCGGATCATCCACCAGTTGCGCCCCACGGATTTAGCCTCGCGCATAGGCGGTGATGAATTCATCATTGTCCTCGACCGGATCCAGTACCCGGAAGATGCGACCGCTATCGTCACCCGCATCCGCGAAGCAGTGACAACTCCATTTTATTGTCAGGAGCGAAATCTCAATCCGGGAATCAGTATCGGCTATGCCAGTTTCCCGAACGACGGCAAGGATCTGAAAACTCTGCTCGTAGTTGCCGATCAGCGAATGTACCTTGATAAAGAAGCCAATAGAACCGCTTCACAATGACCTATCAAGACAGATTATTCCTGGAACCCGAAGCAAAGTTATTCCACCGCCTCAAGGCCGATACTTAAGTCGGCCACTGATTATTTTTCCCTTTCTCTGGTCTCGACAGCCAGGGTTGGGGTATAAGAAGTCTTCTCAAAATTATCACTTGAACAAAGGTATAACCGATGTCAGCACAAGCTCAGCCAAGAAAAGCCCATTATCTTTTTGCCCATACGGCCCTGCGCCAGATCTGCGCTTCCGATCCAAAGTACTTTTTCAAGGCTTTTGCAGCAGATAACCGGCAGGATTTTCTGCAGGAAGTTCTCAATCAGGTCAACGAATTCTGCCCTGAGGAACCGGCTGATTTCACGGCTGGCGATATCGATATCATAGTCACCCGCACCGGAGAGTTTCCGATGCTGGTCTTTACCATGCCGCAACCAAAGTTTAATGATGAGTGTCTGCGCACCGCTCTGATCCTGATCACCAAGATCAACAGTCAGGCCGAAGTCAAGGCGGAATTTAAATGCTATACCCAGGAACTGGGCCAGACAGAAGAGGGCGAGCAGTGCTTCTATTTCGGTGAGTGGCAGGAAGAGAAATACCACCGGATCGGCCAGCTGAAAGGCGACGGCGACATTGAAGGGTTTGCCCACACCATCAGACAGCAGTTGACCCTGTCGTTTGCCAAGGGCTGAGATATCAATTTACGCCGTCCGTGAGTTCTCGTCAGCCGCAATCTCGAGAGCCTCCCAATCAAGCTGAAGTAGCATTTCACCAGCCGGATAGTTATCCAATGAAGCATAAACGACCTTCATGTGCGCGGTGCGCATGGTCCTGCCGTACATATGATAGAGACAGGCGACCAGCTGCCGCAGCTCGGCGGCGCTGATCAGATCAGGTCGTACTCGGCTGATCTGCTTGACCAGCAGAAGCAACGGTAGCGGCTGTTCGCCGCTGGCGTCGATCAGTGAGGGCGGGCGAAAATCGGGCTGCAGATAAGTCACCAGGTCCGGTGCAACAGGTCGGTAACCGAGTGCCCGGAACACGTCCAGACGCCGCTCGCGCTCGGCATGTCCCGGCTGCGGCGGTTCGACCTCGGCAGCGACAAGGACCGGGGTATCCTCTTCCAGCCCGACCTCGCGCATCAACTCCCGTGCTGTACTCAGCAGAATGTCGTCGTTCAGAAAATATCTGTGCCGCCCCCGCTCATGCGGGGCAATCCAGAGATGAGACACATGAACCACCGCATTTCTCTTCTGATCTGAGCCAGCAGGCTCCGGGACGATGACGCTGTGATCGCGCACCGCGATGATCCGCTCATTTTCGTCTACTAGCAGAACCATTTCATAGCGGCAGAAATAGCCATCGACCGCCGCCCTAGGCTCCCAGCCCAGCCGGTCGCTGATAACCTCCAGGGTCTCCATCTCGCCACGCTCCCCAAAATACTGGTGCAGAGCCTCGTAGCCAGGCAGCAGCCAGGGATCCTGCGGATCACGGACCAGAAGCTGTCTCACGGACTGCGCCCCGGACGGTTTAGTGGTCATCTCTGTAGACCTCATTGTCTCATCCATGTTCAGCGGACTTCGTTTACCTGTCATACTCACGGCTTAAGTCGTCGACCAGCTCCAGCATCAGGTCGCGCCGCACCGACGATCTTCGCCAGTAGAGACCGATGGTTCGGGTCGGCCCTCCCCCTTCGAGCTGCAGATAGTTGATCCCGCTGTTCCTGTCGGCTACACACTTCGGTATCAGCGAAATGGCCCGCCCCATGCTGATCATCTGCAGCAGGGTCTCCATCGAGCTGGCACGGAAATTCAGAACCTCACCGATGCCGCTGCTCGAACAGTAGTCAAGCGCCTGACCGCGCAGACAGTGGCCGTCTTCCAGCAGCAGCAGCCGCTCGCTGGCCAGCTCTTGGGGTGAGATACGTTCCCTGTCACTCCAGGGGTGACGAGGGGAGACGCCGACAAAGAACTCTTCACTGAAGATCTCGCCGTATTCCAGCTCATCCTCATTCACCGGCAGGGCGAGAAACGCCGCGTCTAGCTTCCCTTCGAGCAGCCGTTCGATCAGGACATGGGTCTTCTCTTCAACCAGATTGATCTGCAGCTGCGGGTAGACATCGACCAGGTGATCGATGATATGGGGCAGAAAATATGGGGCCAGGGTCGGAAAGGCTCCCAGAGAGAGGGTTCCGGCGTAGGGATTGTGCCAGTTGCCGGCCAGGGTTGAGATTTCATCGACCTGCTGTAAAATACTATGAGCACGTTTGAGCACCTCCTGACCACAGGGGGTAAAGATAAAACCCTTGGGGCTGCGCTCGAGCAACAACACCCCCAGCTCAACTTCAAACTTCTTGATTTGAATGCTCAATGCCGGCTGGCTGACATGACATTCATCAGCCGCCGACTTGAAACTGCCATACTTTTCCAAAGCCACCAGATAACTTAAAGAACGCAGATTCATCGCCTGACCTCTTATAAATTTTTTTTATAGCACCAGTAAATTTAATAAATTTTACAAATTATGACAACTGCGGCAATCTTTACTCAAGTTTCGCAGGTAAGAAATACTCTTAACAACAAACAACCAAGGAGGAGACACCCATGCAACCAATTATCGAAACCCAACTCCCGGAATTCAAAGTTCAAGCTTTTCAAAATAACGAGTTTCTTGAAGTCACCAACGAAGACCTGAAGGGCAAATGGTCGGTCCTGTTCTTCTACCCAGCCGACTTCACATTTGTCTGCCCGACCGAGTTGGGCGACATTGCTGACAAATATGAAGAACTCAAGGCGATCAACTGCGAGGTCTACTCGGTCAGTACCGATACCCACTTCGTCCACAAAGCCTGGTGGGACACTTCGGAAACCATCAAGAAGATCAAGTTCCCGATGCTGGCCGACCCGACCGGCGCCCTGTCCCGCGCTCTGGGAACCTACATTGAAGAGGCTGGTATCACCTACCGTTGCACCTTCATTGTCGACCCACAGGGTGTCATTCAGGTTGCCGAGTACAGCAACAACTCTGTCGGTCGTAACGCCGAAGAGATTGTTCGCAAGGTCCAGGCGTCCCAGTTTGTTGCCGAAAATGATGGCGAAGTCTGCCCTGCCAACTGGAAGCCAGGTGCCGCAACCCTGAAGCCGGGCCTTGACCTGGTCGGTAAAATCTAAACCCCATACCCCGGATGCCGTCATCGTTGACGGCATCCGGTTATAAAAGGAAATCGCGTTAATACAAGAAGGGGAACAGCATGTTGGATCAAGCCACCCACGAACAACTAAGCAGCATCTACGCCAATCTCTCGGTGGACTACCGTTTCATCACCGCTGCTGGTGGCCACAGCGCACAGCAGGAACTGCTTGATCTGGTCACTGATGTCGCTGCAACCTCAGGTAAACTTCATGTCGAGAACCGCCAGATTGAACCGCTTATCCTGCAGCTTGAAAAGGATGGCCAGGCGCTACCGATCCAGTTTCGCGGCATTCCCGGTGGTCACGAGTTCACCACGCTGATCCTCGCTGTTTTAAATGCCGATGGCAAGGGCAAATGGCCAGACGACGGTGTCAAAGCCCGGATCAGTGCCCTCAACGGCCCGATCCGCCTGATCAGCTACGTCTCAACCAGTTGTGTCAACTGTCCTGATGTTGTTCAGGCCCTCAACCAGATGGCTCTGATCCACCCCGACTTTGTTCATGAGATCGTTGAAGGAACGTACTTCCAGGACGAAATCAAGGGGCGTGGTATCCAGGGTGTACCAGCTGTATTTGCCGGCGACAAGATGATCCACGTCGGCAAGGCCGGCTTGACCGAACTTCTCGACAAACTTGAAGAGCACTATGGCCACCAGGTCATAGAGTCAACAGAAACCAAGGATTATGACGTCACCGTCATCGGTGGCGGTCCGGCTGGTGTGGCTGCTGCTATCTACACCGCCAGAAAAGGCCTGAAAACTGCAATCGTCGCTGAAAAAATCGGTGGCCAGGTCAATGAAACCAAGGGCATCGAAAACCTGATTTCCATCCCCTATACTGAAGGTCCGCAACTGGCAGCCAATCTGTTTCAACACCTCGATGCTTATCCAGTGGACATTCTTGAACACCGGCGAGTCGAACAGATTGACAACGGCGCGCGGAAAATAATGCACATGCACGGCGGTGAGAAAATCACCACCGGGGCATTGATTCTGGCAACCGGCGCAAAGTGGCGTCAGCTGGGCATCCCGGGCGAAAAAGAGAACATCGGCCGCGGCGTGGCCTTCTGTCCGCACTGTGACGGCCCCTTCTACAAGGATAAGCCGGTGGCAGTCGTCGGCGGCGGCAATTCCGGGGTTGAGGCAGCCATCGATCTGGCGGGAATCTGTTCCCACGTCACCCTGGTTGAATTTGGCCCGAAACTGAACGCTGACGATGTTCTGGTTCAGAAACTTCAGTCTCTGGACAACGCCAGAATCATCACCAGCGGAGCAGCCCGTCACATCCTTGACGATGGTGCCAAGGTCACGGGACTGGCAATCCTCCACCGTGAAAGTGAAGCGAGTGAAAACATCAGCGTCGATGGGATCTTCGTCCAGATCGGCCTCGATCCGAACAGTGCGCCCTTTGCTGAACTGGTCAGTCTCAACCCGCGCGGTGAAATAACGGTCGACGGTCACTGCCGAACCGGCCTGACCGGCATCTATGCTGCCGGTGATGTGACAGATGTTCCTTACAAGCAGATCATCGTCGCCATGGGCGAAGGCGCCAAAGCGGGGTTGAGTGCTTTCGAGGACTTTGCCAGAGGGCATATCGAACAGTTGCCCAAATAACCATTGTAACAACCAGAAGAAGAACACCCTCCTGTGATTCTTTTCTGCCAACAACAAAGCCCGGATCAAATGATCCGGGCTTTGTTTATATAACTGCTTGTTCCATGAATCCAAGCCGGGAACCGGCTTTGCGATTGCGCGAATTCAAGACGCGCAGCGGCTTGTCTGAGCGAGTAGAGAATAGCAGCCCAAATGCTACGAAGCGCGAAAAAAAAATTTCGTCAGTGTTTTTAGAGAGTTTCTTTTTCCACCCTTTTTCTTTGTGATCAAAGAAAAAGGGTGACGTCTGCCGGTACGGGAACCGGCGGTTTTCCCTTTCAAGTTCAGAACAACTCAAGATCAAAACCTCGGGGTCGCGGCCCCGAACGCCGCCATACTTTTTGTAAAGGCTGACAAAAAGTATGCAAAAAGCAGCCTTTTAATATGTCGGACGTATTTCTGCGTTTCTTTGTAGCACCACACCAGCCAAACGCCTTACGCCCCAAGATGAGCTGCGCTCATCAACGGGCAGAACCGCAGAAACAGCCTCTGGCTGTTTCGATACTTTTACCGGGAAATGGCGGTTTTGGCTTCGCTTCTATCGCTGAACCAACAGAATCAGCAGGCTCGCGGCAACCGCCACCCCCAACTGATGGCACAGTAGCGGATCAGAAAAACCACCCCACCGGCAACCAGCAGGTTCACCCCTCTGGGCATCCCCGCCATATCGAAGAGACAGAAGAAGATCCCGCCGGCAAGACAGGCGGACGCATAAATCTCCCGGCGCAGCAGATCACGAACCATGCCGCCGGCCGTCGCCGTCATAATCCCCATAAGCACCGCCCCCGGATAACCGATCTGCGCCTCCAGAGCCACCGATGCGCCGATCACGGTAAAGGTGCCTAAGCCCAGCGCATCCATAAACAGTAGCAGCCGCTGATTGCGCTCCACCAATCGATGGAAATGAAAGACCAACAGCGAAGCGCTGACGGCCAGCAACAGGTAATTGTAATCACTGAAGATAAATGGCGGGGTACGACCGATCAGGGTATCACGCAGGGTCCCGCCACCGACGGCAGTGACCAGCCCGAGGACAATGACCCCGTAAAGGTCCATCTTCTTGTAAACACCGGCCAGCGCGCCACTGACAGCAAAGGCGCAGGTTCCGACCAGATCGAGAGCATAGAGTATCGACATCTGACTTCCTTGGCAGATATGCAGAGCAACAAAGAGGCCGCATAGTACACAAAGGCACTGCGGAAGTCTGTTTTTTTAATCACTTTTTTATCGGACAACAGGACGAAGCAGCAGCGCTTGTTTCATGAATCCAAGCCGGGAACCGGCTTTGCGGTTGCGCGAATTCAAGACGCATAGCGGCTTGTCTGAGCGAGTAGAGAATAGCAGCCCAAATGCTACGAAGCGTAAAATAAAAATTTTCGTCAGTGTTTTTCAAGCGTTTTCTTTTGGTTGCGTTTTCTTTGTCGCAACAAAGAAAATGAACCCGGCTGGCGGGCCGGGACCCGCCGGTTTCTCTTTTCAAAATCAACACAGCTCAAGAGCAAAACCTCGGGGTCGCGGCCCCGAACGCCGCCATACTCTTTTGTCTTGCCACAAAAGAGTATGCAGAAAAAGGCAGTTAATATTGTCGGCAGTGTTCCTGCGTTTCTCCGTTGCAACACACCAGCAAATTAACTCACGCCCCAAGATGAGCAAGCTCATCAACGGGCAGAACCGAAGAAACACCCTTGGTGTTTCAATAGCTTGATACAGACAAGAACAGCCGCAACGCTTTCGCGATTGCGGCTGTTGAATATCGTTGAGATGAGTACTATCCCAGCAGACAGTAGCCCCGCTCCTTCTGGCGTTCGGCTTCCCGCTCACGTGCCGCCTTGACATCTGCAGCCCGCTTCTTCTTGCGCTCCAGAGCCGCTTCGTGCCGCTCTTGCTCCAGCTCGGTCTCACAGATCAGTTGCGGAATCTTGCGTGGCTTGTGGTCACGATCGAGAGAGACAAAGGTCAGGTAGGCAGAAGCCGTGTGGCGCACCTCACCGGTCAGTACATCCTCGGCTTCAACCCGGGCACCAATCTCCATCGAGCTGGTCCCGACATAGTTGACACTGGCCTTGATACGCAGGATATCTCCGACATAGACCGGCGAGTGAAAGTCGAGACGGTCGAGTGAGGCGGTCACTGCGTTGCCGCCGGTATGCCGCATGCCAACCATGCAGGCGGTGTTATCGACCAGCTTCATAATGGTCCCACCGTGGACATTGCCGGCGATATTAGCGTCATTATCCATCATCTGCTGGACAACGGTAATACTGCTGAAGGCAACCGTCTTCGGTTCCATATTGTGTTCAATAATCTTGTCAGTCGGCCTGACCTGCTTACGGATTGTTTCATTCACTGGAGGCATTATTGATCTCCTTTTACTTTCTCATGTCATAGCAAAGAACGCTTCGCTATACGTTCCTGACTCACAGCTTAGGATCAGGCAATATTATCTGAAACTCCCCACCTATTTCAACTAAACCGACATAAACAGTCATAAATACCGTGGTATGCACATCGATTACTGTTTTTATCTACAGTTTGAACCCTTGGCAACAGTTCTCTTTCTCTCAAAAATGAGAGTTGAGAGTCTAGTGTCGCGCGCCCTCCTGAAAGACCAAACGGAAGAGCCCCGCCCCCCTGTCTTTCCACTCAACCACATGAGGCGAAAAGGTCCTCGGTAGCAAAGTTGACTTTACGACTGATCCCAGGGCAGGAACAACCTTCAGTCTCAGCTTACCCCATAGCACCGGTCACTATGCTGCGCATACTCCGCCACAGCGTAAACCTGAATTTGCCCAGAATAATCATGGCTTAGGAACCAGATCTGTCACCCACTGTCCCCTCAATATAGATTGTCTTGCCTCTTGCCAACAGTCTTTGAGCTACATTTTCGACATTAAAAATCGGAACTAGCTGAGCAGAACTCACCTGAGAGCAATACAGCAGGTTAGGCCTGCTCCAGGCACAGCGTCCATAAAAAAATATTCAAACATATTGATTTCTGAATTCACTCTGAGGTAATGTGCATTTACACATTACCTCAGGAGGCTTTTTGTAATCATGAAGATCTACACAAACCAGACCAGCAAACCCCTTACCCAGTTCGTCAAGGATATCAACGCTGCGGCAAACCGCCATGGTTTCAAGATCAATAACGGCGACAAAATGGACATGGCAGCCATCTTCACCAACCATGGCATCGACACCCCGGAGAGCTTTGACATGCACATGATTCAGCTGTGCAAGCCTGAAAAAGCGTCAAAAAGCCTGTTCAAAAACCCGGAACGAATCGTGCTGATTCCGAAATTCATCATGGCCTTCAGCGAAGGCGGCATGACCCAGATCCGATTCCTCTATTACAGCGAGGAATCGGTCGCCAAGCTGATCGACGATGATGAATTTCCGAAATCACTCAGCGGCACCTTTAGCGATATTATCGACATCATCGAAGAAGCGATGAGCGCAACACTTGCGGAGGCCTGTTAGGCGATGTGGACACTGCTTGGCAAGATTAATAAGAATCTGATTATTGCTATCCCGGTGATGCTGATCGCCGGGTTCGTCTTTGGCGTTTTTGTCGAAGCTGCATTTCTCAAGAAACTGATCCTTCCTTTCACCTTTCTGATGGTCTACCCGATGATGGTGACCCTCAAGATCAAGCAGGTACTGGAAGGGGGCGATGGCAAGGCGCAGTTCTATACTCAGGTCATCAATTTTGCCATTATTCCCTTTGTCGCCTTCGGAGCCGGTAAGCTGTTCTTTCCCGATTCCCCTTACATGGCCCTGGGGCTGCTGCTCGCGTCACTGGTTCCGACCAGCGGCATGACCATCTCCTGGACCGGTTTCGCCGGTGGCAACCTGGCCGCTGCGGTCAAAATGACTGTCATCGGCCTGATTCTAGGCTCGCTGGCCACCCCCTTCTATGTCCAGGTTCTGATGGGTGCGACAGTTGAAGTCAGCCTGGCCAAGGTTTTCAGCCAGATCATCCTGATTGTCTTTCTACCGATGATCGCCGGTTACCTGACGCAAGCAGTTCTGATCAAACGCTACGGTCAAAAGGCCTTCAAGGAGCATGTTGCACCTCGCTTCCCCGGCTTTTCGACCATCGGAGTGCTGGGCATCGTCTTCATCGCCATGGCTCTCAAGGCTCCGGCGATCGCCGCCCACCCGGAGCAGCTGATCCGCATCATCGTGCCGCTGGTATTGCTCTACCTGTTCAACTACATCCTCAGCACCCTGGTAGGACGCAGCCTGCTGCCACGCGGCGATGCCATTGCCCTGGTCTACGGTACGGTCATGCGCAACCTGTCGATCGCCCTGGCGGTTTCGATCAACGCCTTCGGCCCGGCCGGTTCGGATGCCGCCCTGGTCATCGCCATCGCCTACGTCATCCAGGTGCAGTCGGCGGCCTGGTATGTCAAGCTGACCAGCCGCGTGTTCGGAGCACGGCAGCCGCAAAAAGTCATGGTTTAACAAGGTTTATGCTGCAGGGTACTCAACGACCGTACCCTGCAGCAAACCTTTCCTTCTATGCAGCCAGTCCTTTGCTTACGGACATTTAATCGAAAAATAGCCAATCCCTGACTATCTTCTTCTATATCCTTTCTCTTTAGAGCTGTGATACAACACGCCTATTACCCCTGAGATGAAAGGACCAAAGATGATCCAGGCGAAAGAATCAGATAAAGTCACTATCAACTTCGTCGGCAAACTCGACGATGGCACCATTATTGACAGCACCTATCCCGATCCGGAGCATGACGGCTGTAACGATGACGATTGCTGCGGAGGCCACAGCCACGGCCCGGTCGAGCTGGTCATCGGCGACGGCGAACTGTTCGGCCCGGTTGAAGAAGCAGTGATCGGCATGAGCGTCGGTGAAAAGAAGACCATCGTCATCCCGGCTGATGACGCTTTCGGCGAATACAATCATGAAAATGTCTTCAGCGTCGATCGTTCGGAACTGCCGGAAGAAATCGTCCCCGAAGTCGGCCTGGAGCTTGAGGTCGAAGGCGAGGATGAAGAGATCTATTTCGTCACCATCGTTGAGGTCGATGACGAAAAGGTCACCATGGACTCCAACCATCCACTGGCCGGCGAAGACATCACCTACGAAATCGAACTGCTGTCAATCGGCTGATTTTCCTCAAGGCCTCTGTCATTCCGGCAGAGGCCTTGGCTTTTCCCCGTCTTCCTGCCATACCGCACAAAACTTGCGCCATTTTCGCAAGGGACCTATACTTCAGACCTGAAGTACATTGCCTGCCAAATGACAAGCGCCGTATCTATGAAAAAAGCAAAAACCAAATCTAAAAAGAAGCCAAACAAACCCAGGAAATCACTGCTGCGAAAACTGTTTTTCCGGGCGGTTCTGCTGCTGATTCTCATTCTGATCTTCGCCGTGGTCTACCTTGATGTCACGGTCCGCGAACGTTTCGAAGGCAAGCGCTGGAAACTCCCCGCCCAGGTCTATGCCCGGCCTCTTGAACTCTATCCCGGCCTGCAGCTGTCCCCGCGTGAGATCAACGATGAGTTGAATCTGCTCGGCTACCGCCAGACCCCTCAGCCGCAAAAACCGGGGAGCTTCCTGTGGCACGACCGGGTCCTGGAGCTGATCACCCGCGATTTCACCTTTGCTGACGGTTTTCAGCAGGGCATGGACCTGCGCCTGAGCTTTGCGGGCGGTCATCTGCAGAGAATCACCCGTGCCGACAACAACGAAACGATTCAACTGATCCGTCTCGATCCACCGCTGATCGGCGGCATCTATCCGGAACAGAATGAGGATCGGGTGCTGGTCAAGCTGGACCAGATTCCCCAGACGGTTGTCGATGCGCTGATCGCTGTCGAAGACCGGCGTTTCTACAGCCACCACGGCGTCGACCTCAAAGGAATCACCCGGGCTCTTGTCGCGATGGCCAAAGGTGGACAGATTCAGGGCGGCAGCACCATCACCCAGCAGCTGGTCAAAAATTTCTACCTGAGCTCGGATCGGACCATTCAGCGCAAGCTGGTTGAAATGGTCATGGCCCTGCTGCTCGAAGTCCATTACAGCAAAGATGAGATCCTCGAAACCTACCTCAACGAAGTCTACCTGGGGCAGGATGGCAACCGGGCGATCCACGGTTTTGGCCTGGCCAGTCACTTCTTCTTCGACAAACCGGTCAGTCAGCTGGATCTGCAGGATGCCGCTCTGCTGGTCGGCATGCTCAAAGGCCCCTCCTATTACAATCCGCGGACCCAGCCGCAGCGCGCCCGGCAACGGCGCAATCTGGTCCTGCAGCTGATGGAAGAGAACGGCACCGTCAGCTGGACTGAAGCGAGCAACGCCAGGAATCAGCCACTGGGGATTGTCGACCGGCCGATCCGTGGCACCTCCCCCTTCCCCGCCTTCATGGATCTGGTTCAGCGCCAGCTGCGCCAGAATTACCGTGATGAAGACCTGCGCTCACAAGGGCTGCAGATTCTCACCACTCTCGATCCGCGGGTCCAACACGCAGCGGAAGCTGCCCTCCAGCAACGCTTGAGCGAACTGGAGAGCTCCCGCCGCTTGAGCCGGGACAGCCTGCAGGGGGCGATCCTGATCAGCAGCAGCCAGAATGCCGAGGTTCAGGCGCTTGTCGGAGGACGTGATCCCCGCTTCGAAGGGTTCGATCGTGCCCTCGACGCCAGGCGCCCGATCGGTTCGCTGATCAAGCCGGTTGTCTTTCTGACCGCACTCGAACAGCCGGCCAGGTACAGCTTGGCGACTCTGCTTGATGACAGTTCTCTGGTCGTTGAGCAGAACGGCAGTGCCGACTGGGAGCCGCAGAACTTCGACAAAAAGTTCCATGGTCAGGTGTTGCTTCACGACGCCCTGGTTCATTCCTACAACGTCTCCACCGCCCGGCTGGGTCTCGAACTTGGGCCGGAGACAGTAATGAAAACCCTGCAGCGCCTCGGCGTCGAACACAGCCTGCCGGGCTACCCGTCCAGCCTGCTCGGGGCCAATGCCCTGACACCGCTGGAGGTCAGCCAGGTCTACCAGAGCATCGCCAGTGGCGGCTTCAAGACCCCGCTCAAGGCGATCCGCGAAGTGCTGGCCAGCAACGGGGTCCCATTACAGCACTACCCTCTCGATGTCGAACAGGTTGTCTCCAGTGAAGCCACCTATCTGCTGACTGTCGCCATGCAGGATGTGGTCACTCAAGGAACGGCTAAAGGGTTGGCGAACTATCTGCCGGAACAGCTTGGCATCGCTGGCAAAACCGGAACAACCGATGAATTTCGCGACAGCTGGTTTGCCGGATTCAGCGGCGACCGCTTGGCGGTGGTCTGGGTCGGCCGTGACGACAACCAGTCGACCGGGCTGACCGGTTCGAGCGGCGCACTGACGATCTGGGGCAACATAATGACCAGGCTCGATCCGCAGCCCTTGATTCTGCCCGAACCGGACCGCATTGAAACGCACTGGATCGACCGTCCGACCGGGCTGCTCAGTGCCAGTGGTTGCAATGATGCCGTCCTGCTCCCCTTCATCCGCGGTTCGGCCCCTCAGGAGAGCGTCCCCTGCGGGGCAGGGAAAAAAACCGGGATTAAAAACTGGTTTGAAAGGATTTTTCAATGACCCTGCGAAAATACCTGGTGCTGATCATCTCTGCCAGCCTGCTCCTGGCCGGCTGTACAGCCAGTTTCACAACTCCCCCTTCGAAGAATTCAGCCGTTGTCAGCCTGATCGAGCAGGCAGACAACCAAAGCGCTGCCGGTCAGCTGGACCAGGCCAGCGCGTCCCTGGAGCGCGCCTTGCGCATCGAACCACTTAACCCGCTGCTCTGGCAGCACCTGGCAGCGATCCGTATCGATCAACAGCAGTACCTGCAGGCGGAAAACCTGGCCAAGAAATCGAACGCCCTGGCCACTGGCGATCGGACCCTACGCCACCAGAACTGGCTGCTGATCGCCAGGGCACGGGCCCTATATGGCGATAATGAAGGTGCCCGCGAAGCTGAGAAACGGGCCGCTCAGGAGTAGCCCCCCTGCACATCTGATGGCGGATCGGTTAGAATAGCAGGGTGTTGAAAAACGTTTTCGAGGCAGCAAGTGCAAGGCGAAAATTGTCGAAAAAGCGCAATTTACACCAGTAAATGAGCATTTTAAGGCAATTTTTAACGCCGCAATTGCAACGCAGATAGTTTTTCAAC
Organism: Geopsychrobacteraceae bacterium; assembly: GCA_963677215.1. Lineage (GTDB taxonomy): Bacteria > Desulfobacterota > Desulfuromonadia > Desulfuromonadales > Geopsychrobacteraceae. The sequence continues at coordinate 1,260,816 of OY781919.1, read as the reverse complement.
AGCCTGATAGAGTCTTGTGAGGTGAAGATGGGTCTATTTCTGCTGATTTTTCTGATCGTTTACAGCGGCATCCACGGCTTGGTCTACTGGGGCTTAAGGCCACTGCTCAAGGGCCATCCGGCTTTGCCGACCCTGGTCGTCATCTGGATGATTGTGATGATCCTCTCACCGATTCTGGTCAGGATCGCCGAGCGCCAGGACCTTGAAACCCTGGCCAGAGCGCTGGCCTGGATCGGCTACAGCTGGATGGGCTTTATCTTCATTGCCTTCAGCTTCTGCCTGCTGCTCGGCATCTGGGACGGTCTGATCAGGCTGCTCGCCCTAGCAGCTCCCTACATCCTGCGCCTGACCGCACATGGCGCGATCAGCGCCATCCTGATTCTGCTGATTTCCATCGCGGCCAGTTTCTACGGTCTCTATGAAGCCAACGACCTGCGCGTCGAAACGGTGCGGATCAAAACCAGCAAGCTTCCGGCCGGAACACCGGCTATCCGCATTGCCCAGATCTCCGACCTGCATCTCGGCCTGATCCACCGCGATGAGGCCCTGGCACCGATCATCACGAGGCTGCAGGCTCTCAAGCCGGACCTGGTGGTCGCCACCGGCGATATCGTCGATGCCCAGATCAATCATCTCGAAGGGCTGTCCTCTCTCTGGCATCAACTCAACCCGCCACAGGGAAAATACGCAATCACCGGCAATCATGAATTCTATGCGGGGCTGAATCAGGCTCTTGACTACCTCAAGCAGAGCGGCTTCCGAGTGCTGCGCAACGAATCGGTAGAGATCGGTCTCTACCTCAAGCTGACCGGGGTGGATGATCCCGGACGAGGTGTCAGCGGCGATGAACTGGCTGCCCTGGGTGCGGCATCTCAGCGCTTCACCCTGCTGCTCAAGCACCGTCCCAATATTCTCGACAGCTCACTGCCGCTCTTCGACCTGCAACTCTCCGGCCATACCCACAAGGGGCAGCTGTTCCCCTTCACCCTCATCACCGGGCTGGTTCACCCCCGCCAGGCTGGTCTCTATCAGTTGGACGAAGACAGCTATCTCTACACCAGCCGCGGCACAGGAACCTGGGGCCCCCCCATGCGCATCATGGCTCCCCCGGAGATCACCCTGTTCGAGATCAGCCCCGCAATTTGAGCGCTGATAGCCATGGCAAAAGATCAGGTTGGCTGATCTTTTGCCAATACCTTGGTCAGCTGATTTTTCCCCTTTTCCTTGCTTTGGTAACAGGCCAGATCAGCCGCATGCAACAACTGTGAATACTCCACATCGTTATTATGGTGAAAGGCAATGCCGATGCTGGCGCTCAACCCACTGAAGCCGGGTTGCTCCGGAAAGGAAATGGCATTGATTCTCTGCAGAATGTTATCAGCAATTTTCTCTACTTCTTTAACATCATCTAAATAAAGGGACGCGACAAATTCATCGCCGCCGATACGGGCGACAGGATCATCGGCCCGCAGAGATTCAGTCAAAATATCCGCAACCTGTTTCAAGGCCCGGTCTCCCGCCTGATGACCAAAGGCATCGTTCAAGGGTTTGAAGTTGTCAAGATCGAGGAACATGATCGCCACACCGCGATGAGTCGAAGGCGTATTGATTTCAAAGCGATTTTCAAATTCAGTCCGATTCAGCAGATCGAGCAGAGGATCGTGGGTCGCCCGGTAGTGCATGGTATAGGTCAGTTTGAAATTTTGCAGCAGCGTCCTGTTGTTGTTCTGCCCCGTTTTCATCATCACCAGAATATAGAGAACAAACATGGCGGCAAGAGCAATGTCAGTCGCTCCGCCGAAGTGAATTAATTTTGAGATGACCAGCAGACAGGAAGAGAACATGAACAGCTGAAAAGTGAGTAAATCAACGGCGTGGGAGCCGGAAGATGCAGCCGTCGTACCACCAACTCCAAAATAGATCAGAAGTCGATATTCGACCGGAAGATCTCCAAAAAACAGCCACATGGCCATACCGAACAGAAGTCCGGAAGCAAGACTCAGGAGACGATAGCTGTTGAGCCAGAAGCGACAGGAATAATTGTCCTTTTTATGTTTAAAGCAGTTCCATAACACCAGCCTTGCAGCGGCAATCAAAACTCCGGCAACAGACCAGTACAATAAGGGGGGCGAGCTGATCTTGCTCCAGACCGCTCCGGCAACGATCAGAAATACTGCAAAACTGCCCATTGCAGACCCCAGTGCATTGGCATACAGAGAGTCCAGGACCTTCTCTGTAACCCACTGGCGATATTCCGTACTCTGATAGGATTTTATTTTTTTCTGATGTGGGATGCAGGTCATATTAAAACACTCATGTGCTGATCATTCAAACAAATCTGTTCTCGCTGCCGACAAAGATAACCCTGATTTGTGTGTAAAAGGTACTATAAAAACCACAGTACACAGGGTAGAGACAGGTTCCAGAACCCCATTGCCGAAATACTATTCTGAATCAAGGGTTTCCCGGATTGCCCTGGTCAACTGACAGGAGGTAAAGGGTTTGTTCAACAGCCTTGCACTCTGACATTTCTCAACCTGCAATTGTAAGTTTTCTTTCGGATAGCCCGACATGAACAGCGTCCTGATCCCCGGCTGCGCCCTTGTCAAGACAGCACAGAGTTCAACGCCGCTCATCTTTGGCATGACAATGTCGGTCAGCAGCAGATCAATGGTCTCCTCATAATTATCAACCAGCGCCTGCGCTTCGAATGGCCCCCTGGCGCTCAACACCCGATAGCCGTTCTCAGCCAGCATGGTTTCGAGCAGAGCCAGAACAGAGGCCTCATCCTCAACTACCAGAATCGTCTCCATCCCCCGCTGGCTGTCATCGGCTTCGACCGGACCCGGCTGCGGATCATCAAGAGGGACCTGGGGAAAATAGAGATGAAATGAGGTTCCTTCACCGGGGGAGCTGTCTACAGAAATAAAGCCATCATTCTGCTGGACAAGTCCCAGGACCATAGGTAGGCCCAAACCAGTCCCCTTGCCGACATCCTTGGTCGAAAAGAACGGATCGAAAACCTTGGCCAGAGTCTCCCGTGTCATACCCTGACCGTCATCCGTGAGACTCAACTTTACATAGGTTCCGGGGCAGAAACTGGCATGCTCGCGGATCGAACTTTCTTTCGGTACGCTGGAGTCGATGGCGATTCCGATCGTACCGGAACCGCTGATCGCATCACGTGCGTTGAGAATCAGATTGGTCAGAATCTGGCTCAAATGCCCCGGATCAATGAAAGCACCGTAGTTCCCACCATCGGGATTCCAGTCGAGTTCGATATTTTCACCGATCAGCTGCCTGAGCATCTGAACCATTGAGGAGACTTCCTGGCTCAAATCGACGACCCGCGGGTGCCCCGGCTGTTTGCGGGCGAAGCCAAGCAGTTGCTGGGTCAGACTGGCCGAACGGCTCGCCGCGTTCTTGATTTCCGCAAGTCTTACATACAAAGGGTTCTCAGGAGAAAGCCTCTTGAGCGCCAACTCCGTCTGGCCCAGGATGATCGACAGCATATTGTTGAAATCATGAGCAATGCCTCCGGCCAACTGGCCGACAGCTTCCATCTTCTGCGCCTGCCGGTATTCCTCTTCAGTACGTAACTGGTCGGTGATATCCCGCTTGGTCGCCACGTAATGAATGATCTCCCCGGAGGCATCGATAACGGGAGAGATACTGCTCTCCTCGATAAACAGCCCGTCATTTTTGCTCCGGTTGATCATCCTTCCCGTCCAGACGTTACCCGCAGTGATCGTTTTCCACAGATTGTAATAGAAACCCTCATTCTGCTCACCACTTTTGAGGATACTCGGTTTCTGGCCAAGAACTTCGGCCCGTGAAAAGCCTGTGACATGGGTGAAAGCGTCGTTGACATACTCGATTGTCCCTTGAGGATCGGTAATAATGATCATTTCACCGGTCTGTTCAATCGCCTGTGAAAGCAATCTGCGCTGTTCCTCCGTTTCACGCAGCTTGCTCAGGTCAATGTCGACACAGTACATCTCCTTGACCCCACTCGCCGAGGTATGCAGCAGATGGGAGGAATAAACCGGAACATCACGCCCGCCTTTGCCGCAGAGCATGAGTTCACCGCTCGGAATCTGGATCCCCCTGGCCATAGAATCTTCGACAGCATAAATGACATCCTCCCGCATTGCCTGCGGTATAATAAGATCCTCAAGCTTGCGGCCCAGCGCCTCTTCCGGCAGATAACCATAGGCGGCGGTGCTCGCATTGTTCCAGTAGACAACCCTGCGCTCGGCGTCATAGCCCTGAACCGGAATCCGTTCAAGGCGATCGAGCAGGGAACGAAACTTGGCCTCGCTCTCTGTCAACGACTGTTCGGCCTTTTTGCGCTCGCCGATATCGACGATGATACCGATCATGCCGGTCAGTGTCCCCTCTTCGTCGTAGAGACCGCTGACCGAAAGTTCCGCCCAGAACAGCTCACCAGATTTGCGGATATAGCGTTTTTCCATGCGGTAGGAGTTTCTTTTGCCATTGGTCAGTTCCCGATCCAGGGAAATTTCCATCGGCAGGTCTTCAGAATAGGTCAGTGCGGAGAAATCACTTTTCAGCATCTCATCTTCGGAATAGCCGCTCATCTCGCACCAGTGGCGATTGACCCGCTGATATTTACCATCAGCGCTCACCTCCACCATTCCTACGGCTTGATTGTCGAAAAAAGCCCGGTATGACTGGTCCTGCCCATGCGACATCGGCTAAACTCCAGAGTGTGGGATAAACGGGATGTCGGTTGACGTCTAATAATTAGGCTATCGTATTTCAGGCAGATCTCCATCAGCGGTGTGTTTTTCTTGTCGCTTCACTATATTCACCGGGAGAGTCCTCTCGCTGCCTGCCCGACCAATTTACCTCCAGCAAGCCGGGACGAAACTATGAAAACCTTTATCATTCTTGGCAGTTTGAACGCACTGCTGGCCGTTTCCCTTGGAGCCTTCAGCGCTCACAGTCTAAAGGCAAAAATTTCTCCGGAAATGCTGGCCATCTGGCAGACCGGCGTACAGTATCAGATGTACCATGCCCTGGGACTGATCCTGACCGCCATTCTGATCCAGCTCTTCCCCCAGGCAACTCTGCTGAAAACTGCGGGTTGGCTCCTTTTGGGCGGAATTGTCCTGTTCTCCGGCAGTCTGTTCCTGATGACCCTGACCGGCATAAGAACTCTCGGCGCCATTACGCCGATCGGCGGTATCGCCTTTCTGCTTGGCTGGCTTCTTGTCTGCGTGTCCTGTTTTAAAAACTGATTTTTTTCGCTGTCAAGAATGGCCTCCATACCGTTGACACACCAGTCACAAGATCAGATGACTGAAATTGAAAACTTCCAGGTAAAGGACAAGCCATGAACTACTTTGAAGAATTCCGTGTCAAATCGAACGAAAAGATCGATCTCGCCAGAATCGATGCCGGATTCAAGGATAAAGAGCTGTCATCTGGGGAAGGACGCGAAGAGACCGCGCAGCAGGTCGAGCGCATGCGTCAGTTGCAATACCTGATGTACGCCGAAGGGAAACGTTCCCTGCTGATCTGTCTGCAGGGGCGGGATGCCGCCGGCAAGGACGGCACCATCAATCATGTCCTCTGGGCGATGAATCCGCAGGGCTGCAACGTCAAAGGCTTCAAGGTGCCGACCGCGGAAGAAGCCGCCCATGATTTTCTCTGGCGCTATCATCAGGCGGTGCCGCAGAAAGGGCAGGTCACCATCTTCAACCGATCCCATTACGAAGATATCCTGGTCGTGCGAGTCCACAATCTGGTCCCCAAATCGGTCTGGTCAAAGCGTTACAAGCAGATCAACCAGTTCGAGAAGATGTTGAGCGACAACGGCACCCATATCCTCAAGTTCTATCTGCATATCGACGCCGACGAGCAGCTGGAACGTTTCAAGGCGCGCATCGATGATCCAACCAAGCACTGGAAGATCAGCGACAGCGATTACGCGGAAAGACCCTTCTGGGACGAATACACCAAGGCCTTCGAGACGATGCTCGAGAAATGCAGCACCAAGGAGGCCCCCTGGTTCATCATCCCGTCAAACCACAAATGGTTCCGCAACCTGGCGATCTCGACCATCATCAACCAGTACCTGGAATCACTTGACATGAAGTTCCCCGAACCAAAGATCGACATCGGAGACATCAGGCGCAGATATCATGAAATCATAAAATGGGAGAATGGAGACTAATCTGTAATTCGAAGAGGTATCCAAACAACAAAGGGTAAGAGCAAACGGCTGATTCAGTCGCGTCACCTGCCTCCGTTGAGAAATTCCCCCAACTTCAGATCTTCTCTCTGAACATGGCTGATCAGCCAGGAGACCATTGCCTTGTTGGTGTCGACGACGGCAATCAAGGTGGGACCCTGCTCTTCAATCTGTTGGCGCAGTTCGCTCAAACGTTTCCTGAAACTGAGATGGGCCTTCTGATGATAAGGCGCATTAGGGTAGCCGGAGCTCCTCATAAGCTCTTCCTCTTCCCCGAAATGCTGTTCAACATAATCCTTCAGGCGCTTATGCAGAGTCAGCAGATTCTGCCTGGCCGCGCCCTGGCTGCAGCCGCTGAGAAATTCATCAAAATAACGAAACAGATTGATATGCTGCTGGTCTATTTTTTCGTGACCGATACTTAAGGACGGCGTCCATTCCAACTGCATTGGCATAATCCCTATAACGCAAGCAACAGTTTCAAAATGCTGCAAATCAAAGGTTGTTGACAAGTTTGCTCAATGAATCGATCGTAACACAGAATAAAAATTCAAGATTGAAAATCTATCCAGAGCTATGATCCTAGTCCATGGATAGCGCCCCTCTCTCCGTGGACAGAACCCTAGTTCACTGATATAACTATGATATATCCGCAGTTGAGGTTGATTCAGCAAATCATGAAAAATGCTGATTTCTGAGAGGGGTTCAACCTCCGATAAAACACGTCTATCAGCTTGCCACTTTACTCTCAGGAAAGGCTATGATGATTGATCGCTCACCCCTACTGCGAAAATCTTCCATTACCTTCATCATTGTTCTGTTTTTCCTCTTATGCGGTCTCAGGGCATTTGCTCAACCAGGAGCCGATTCAGAGGTTGTTAAAATTCAACTCAGATGGACACATCAATTTCAATTTGCCGGATATTACGCCGCCGTTGAAAAAGGCTTCTATGCTGAAGAGGGGTTGAAGGTCGAACTGCTTGCTTTTGACCCGGAAAGGGGAAGAGTTTCTACCATCCTCAATGGAGGTGCCCAGTATGGAACCGCGGATTCTTCACTCCTTCTCGATCGTCTTAACGGAGAGCCCGTTGTTCTTCTCGCTCAGATTTTTCAACATTCTCCCCTCGTTTTAATCTCAAAAGAAGACAGTGGCATCTACAGCCCATTTGATTTATCAGAAAAATGGGTCATGTATAATCAGGAGGACATCCCTTTTGAAGCTATTTTTAAGAATTATTTAGGGGGAAAGGAAAATATTGTCCGCGTTCCTCACACTTACAATTTTAGCGACCTGATCGATGGCAAGGTTGATGCTATTTCGGGGTATCTGACAGTACAGCCTTATGAATATCAACAGCAGGGGGTTGGGGTCAATATTATCGATCCTCGCAGTTACGGGATCGATTTTTACGGTGACAATCTTTTCACCACTGAAAGTGAAGTAAAAGAACATCCTGATCGTGTCGAAAAAATGATCCGTGCCACCTTGAGGGGATGGAGCTATGCTCTGGCACATCAGGAAGAAATCATCGATCTGATCCAAAGGAAGTATAATCCTTCTTTAAGCCGCAATCGCCTCAGGTATGAAGCACGAATGACGGACAGCATGATTCAGGGCAATATCGTCCCCCTGGGAACCGTCAACCCACAGCGTTATGAAGCTGTCTTGCAGATTTATAACCTGTTAAATTTGACCCAGCAACGAGCCCTTCCGCATAACTTCATCTATCAAAGATACATCGATTCCCAAATCAAACTGACCCTCAAGGAACGGAACTGGTTGGAAAAAAATTCGGAGCTCAGTTTTGGAGTGGTCGCAACCTTCCCTCCAGCGTTGATGGTGGGCAACAAGGGGGAGTATGAAGGTGTTCTTCCAGACTGGATTTCACTGATCAATGACAGGTTAGGTGTCAATTTCAAGCTAAAGATTTTGAACCGGAATGAAATCTCACCTGAAAACGAAGATGTCGCCGGAATATTCGGAATAACCGCCGATGAAGCAAAACAATACGGTTTGGAAGCATCTGCCCCCTTCTATTACATCACGCCAGCTATCTTTACCGGAACGAAGCTGTCGAATGAGATTGGAAGTCCTGAGGATCTGAAAGACAAGACAGTTGTTCATTCGGCTCTCGTCAATGAGGATTTTATTCGGCAGGTATTTGGTCCCGTGGCAGACGATATTCACTTGATAAAGGTGGAAAAACCGGAAGAAGCGATGAATATGGTTTTTGTCGGGCGGGCCGATGCCATGCTCGGCTTTTCCGTGCATAAGGACCTCATTCAGCGCTATCAATTTACCGGCATAATACCAACCTTAGTGATGACCGATATTAAAATCCCTGCCGTATTCGCAATCCCCGGGAAAAAGATAGAATTGATTTCAATCATCAACAAAATGATGGAAACCATCAAAGACAAGGAACGGAACCTCATTCTCGAAAAATGGCTCGGTCATATAAAACAGACCGATCACCTCGACTTTACAACCGAAGAAAAGGAATGGCTGGCATTTAATCCAGTTATCCGCGTTGCCATTGACAATAATTTCATGCCGATTGAGTTTCGTGATGCCGAGAATCAGCCGGCCGGATTAAGCATCGATTATATGCATCGCCTGGAAGAAATACTCGGCGTCAGGATGCTTACTCCCGAATATAAGAACTGGGAAGAGACAATGGGCGCTCTCAAAAACGGCCAAGCTGATATAGCGTTGGCGGTCGCTCCGACCCTGGAAAGATCGAAGTATCTGAATTTTTCCGAGCCCTATATCAGCTTGCCAATCGCGGTATTCGGCAGGGAAGAATCGGGGTATCTAGGCACCCTGGGTCAGTTGAATGGGGCAAAAGTTGCTCTGGTCAAGGACTATGCGATTCTGGATATGATTGCGGATGACTATCCCCAAATCAAAATCGTACCAGTCAAAAACATCCCTGAAGGACTGAACCTGTTGCATCGGGGGGATGTCAGGGCCTTTATTGACGCTATCGGGACGACCAGCTCCTATTTATATCTTTCCGGTCTCACCAATATTAAAATCATCGGGGATACACCATTTAACTACAACTTTTCGATTGCGACACGAAAAGAGCTTCCCTTACTTTCATCAATCATCAATAAAGCCCTTCAGCAGATCAGCGAAGAAGAAAGACAAAGTTTCTATGGGAAATGGTTCTCGGTCAAATATGAACATGAATTTAACTATTCCCTTCTCTGGAAGTTGGGGGTACCTACCTGTCTGATTTTCTTGTTGATTTCCGTTTGGAATCGCAAATTACAGCGAGAAATCAAATTAAGGCATGACGCTGAGGGCAAGCTTATCAAGGCTAAAGAAGAAGCTGATGCCGCCAACAAGGCAAAAAGTGCCTTTTTAGCCAACATGTCTCATGAGTTGCGTACTCCTCTGACGGCAATCATCGGCTATGCCTATCTGCTCAAAAGACAGAAGGATCTGCCTCCTCAGATTGTGGAACGCGTTGAAACAATAGACCGGAGCGGACAACATCTGGTGCAGATGATCAATGATATTCTGGAAGTGTCCAAGATAGAAGCTGAACAATATGACCTTAAGGATGAAATCTTCGATCCTAAGCAACTCTTTGAGGAATTGCACGCGATGTTCGCACTTCAGGCTCAGCAAAAAGGATTGGAACTCTGCTTTAACTATCATGCATCTCTGCCCAAATACCTGAAATCCGACATTGGCAAACTGCGTCAGATCCTTATCAACCTGATTGGCAACGCCTGCAAATTCACCGATAGCGGTTCAATTGCCATTAGCAGTGGCTATCAGCTGAAAGACACGCAGACAGTCGAGTTGGAATTTAAGGTGAAAGATACAGGCCCCGGAATGAGTGCAGAAGAGCTGAACAAGCTGTTTCAACCTTTCGAACAGGGGACCAGTGGCCGCCAAAAAGGTGGCACAGGGCTTGGGCTGGTTATTTCACGTAAATATGCCGAACTGCTCGGCGGTGATATCACTGTTAGCAGCGAATCAGGCCAAGGGAGCTGCTTTGTTCTGACCTGTCTGGCGAAAATTGTTCAGACAGGAAAAGAGGACATCAACCAGAAGGTTAAGGTCCGGTATGATTTCAGCCCCTTAAAAAATCACAAATTCCTGATCGTTGATGACGATCAGCCCATCCGTGAATTTATCGTCAATCTGCTACGTCCGTACTGTTCCAATCTGATTGAGGCCGGAGATGGTCAACAGGCTCTCTCCCTGGTCGCCCAAAATCACCCGGATATGATCATCATGGACATCCGCATGCCGGAGCTCAATGGCTACCAAGCTATCGAACAACTCAAGTCATCCGGGTTCGGCGATATCCCGATCATGATTGCAACAGCCAGTATCCTCAGCACCGACCAGGAAAAAGCTGAAATGTCGAAAGCCGAATATCTGATTGGCAAACCGATCGACGTAGATCTTTTCTTCCAATATATTGCCGAGGCCTTTCATCTTCCTGAGATTGCTCCAGAAACGCAAAATTCTGCGGTTCCATTGGTGATCAACAAAGAGGATTTATTCTCTTTACCGCAAGACCTTCTGGATCAGCTCAAAGAGGCATTGGACTCTCTGGAACCAGACCAGATTGAATTGGCCATTCTCGATATCAAACTCAACAACCCAGACATTGGCAACATTCTGACTTTATGGGCCAGGGATTTTCGCTTCAAAGAACTACGGAAACTACTATGAGCAAACAACATATGGCTAACCAGGTAGAAAACGTCGCGAAGATTTTCATCATTGATGACATACCGGAAAACCTGAGACTGCTGATGAGCCTGCTGACATCCTGCGGCTTCAAGGTGGCGACGGCAACGGATGGACAGATGGCACTCGCTGCCGCCAAAAGAGTCGCCCCGGATCTGATCCTGCTCGACATCATGCTCCCGGATATGGATGGCTATGAGGTCTGTCGTCAATTGAAAGCCGACAGTGAAACAGAGGCTATCCCGGTCATCTTCATCAGTGCCTTAAGTGACAGCCTGGACAAAATAAAAGCCTTTGATGTCGGTGGCATAGACTACATAAGCAAACCCTTCCAGAGTGAAGAAGTACTGGCCAGAATCCAGACCCACCTCGATCTGCGTTTCACCCTGCGCGAAGTTCAGCAGCAAAAACACCTGTTAGAAGTTGAAAAGGCAGAGCGGGAAAAAACGGAAAAAGAGCTGAGCCGTTATCAGGATCAGATCGCGGGGCTATTGACGGGCCAGCTTTTGCATCCACGGGCTTTCAGTAACATCATCACTCAAGATGAACGGATGAAATCCCTATTTCAATATGTCGAAGCGTTATCCTGCAGTTCGGAACCGGTCTTGATTGTCGGAGAAAGCGGGGTCGGCAAAGAACTCTTTGCCAAAGCGATTCATGAGGTCTGTACTCCTGGACAGCCATTTGTTGCGGTCAATATAGCCGGGTTTGACGACAACATGTTTTCGGACACCCTCTTTGGCCATACCAAGGGCGCCTTTACCGGCGCAGCGCAGGACCGCGCGGGGATGATCGAGAAGGCCAGAGGTGGGACACTTTTCCTTGATGAAATCGGTGATTTAAAGCTATCGTCCCAAGTCAAACTCTTGAGACTACTGCAGGAAAAGGAATTCTTCCCGCTCGGCAGCGACCAGAGCCATAACGTCGATTGCCGCATCGTTGTCGCAACCAATGTCAACCTGAAGCAAAAGGTTGACGAGGGGACATTTCGCAACGATCTCTATTTTCGTCTTTCGACCCATCTATTGGAGATCCCACCGCTGAGAAAGCGCAAAAAAGATATTCCCCTGCTGCTGGAAGCATTTCTCGCTGGCGCGGCACAGGAGATGAACAAGAAAAAACCGACCTACCCTCCTGAACTCCTGATATTGCTGGAGAACTACTCATACCCCGGAAATATCAGAGAGCTGCGCTCTCTGGTCTATAATGCCATGAGTACTCACCAGTCACGCATGCTTTCGATGAGCTCCTTTAAAAACAGCATTGGTCACAGCGACTCAATGACAATAGAGGCAATCGCTACCGGTCAGGATGAAATCACCTACCCGGAAAAACTCCCGACCCTGAAGGAAATGTCTGATCTTCTTGTCAGTGAAGCCATGCGCCGAACAAAAGGAAATCAAACCATGGCCGCCAAAATGCTTGGCATCAGTACCCCTGCCCTCAATGTTCGACTGAAAAAATCGAAGAACGAAGGGATTTAAATATAATTAATTATTAAATCATACTAAACAAAGGTCAACTAATCGATTTAACGTAGTTATTTTCTTTTTTATGATAAAACATTTAATAAAAGTTAATTCCCTTCATCCTTTCCAAACTTCTCGTAAAAATCTCTCATAATCAATTATTTCAGTATCTTAAGCGACGTTTCTGAAGTTGGCACCTCCTTTGCTCTATTGTTCAACAACTATTTGCGGAGGAGTGTCCATGTACCGTTCGAGAAAAAATATTCTCATCAGCCTGACACATGACAATCTGATCTGGCTGGAAGGTGCACTACGTGTTGCCGGCTACAATCACATTACCATCCGAAAGCTTGATGATGCTTTGGAACTCAGCATTATTCCTCCGAGCACCGGGCAGCGAATCGAACTCCTTATCGTTGAAGCATCCGCAGAGACGGAGAAGCGCCTCAAACAGTTCATGCGGGATGATAACAAGACTGTACCAGCTGTTCTTTTTATCGATCTGATGGCGGCCTACCTGGAGCCATATCGCATTATCGGCAATAACGGCTGGCTTTATCAGAAAACCGCTCTTCTCGCCGCATTGAAAGACTTATTACAGGCGCCTGCAGAGCAGAGTTTTAAAACCAATATACACAATCATGGCTATTAAACATTTTTGAAAGGAACGACAAATGAACCTCAAAAAACGCATCATCCTTCTTGTCGGAAGCACCTTTTTCATTTTTTCGATTTGTTTTGCACTGTTGGCGTACATCAATTCCGGCAATATGCTGACAGCTCAAATTACTGAACGCCAATACGACATCGCACTCAAGACTGCTGAAACTATTGACGAATGGTTTGAGATCCGCAAAGCGATGATCGTTGCAGCAGCAAGCGCGGCTGAATCCTTCAATGCGGAATCCCCTGAAATCACCGTAAACCAATACAAACTGTTGCAAGATAGCGGCGGATTTATGAGCGTCTATGTCGGTTTCAATGACGGTGCCTTTTATGATTCTTCGGGCTGGGAACCTCCGGCCGATTACGACGCCAGGTCTCGCCCCTGGTATATGGAAGCAGCAAAAAAGGCCCGGGGTGAAGCTATCGTAACCAAACCATATCTCGATGCAAACACTGGGGATATGATTATCTCAATTGCTGCCCCCGTGTTGAAAAACGGCCGCCAGGCTGGTGTTGTAAGCAGTGACGTCGCGATCAACTTTATTGTCGATATGGTGCTCAATACCAAGTTGTCAGGTGACGGATATGCGCTGATCACGCACAGTGACGGAACCATCCTGGTTCATCCGAACAAAGACAATATCGGGAAAAAGCTTGCAGAACTGGACCACAGCCTTGATGCAGTACAGCGCAAAATCGATCAGGAAGATCACGGCAGCTTCGAATACAGCCTGAACGGTGAAGAAAAGATGCTCTCTTTCGCCAAAATCCCTTCAGTGGCCTGGCATGTTCAAGTGACTGCGGTCAAAGATGTTCTCTTTGCTCCGTTGACAGAACTGTTGTGGCTGATGGTCGCTCTGGGTGGCGTTTTTGTTCTGGCCGGAATCCTGATCGCCTACATCCAGGCGCGGAACATTGCCCTGCCTGTGGGCAAGACCATGTCCATGATCAATGAACTGGCCAAGGGACACCTCGATATGCGCCTGAACCTGTCGCGTAAAGACGAGATCGGTCAGATGGCCCAGACGATGGACCAATTTGCGGAGAGTCTGCAAAACGATGTTGTCGAACCACTGCAAAAACTTGCCAATGGCGATATCAGCTTCACTGTCACACCGGTCGATCAAGACGATAAAATCCGCCATGCCATCAAGAATGTTAGTGATGATCTCAACGACCTGATCAGTCAGATCCAGTCCGCCGGTGACCAGATTGATTCTGCCAGCGGCCAGATCGCAGATTCCAGCCAATCGCTTTCACAAGGAGCGACAGAAACGGCCGCCTCACTGGAGGAGATCAGCAGCTCAATCGGCGAAATCGCATCCCAGTCGACTCAAAGTGCCGCTAACGCAGGCACGGCAAATTCTTTGGCCGAAAATGCCAGAAAAGCGGCAAATACCGGAAACCTTCAGATGCAGGACATGGTTTCGGCAATGGCGGCAATCAGCGAATCCGGGCAGAGTATTTCCAAAATCATCAAAACCATCGACGAAATCGCATTCCAGACCAACCTGCTGGCGCTCAATGCGGCCGTCGAAGCGGCCCGCGCAGGACAACACGGCAAAGGGTTCGCAGTCGTTGCTGAAGAGGTCCGCAACTTGGCGGCTCGTAGCGCAAAAGCCGCCAGTGAAACAGCCGACCTAATTCAGGGTTCGGTCGAGAAAACGGATAATGGCAGCAGGATCGCAGCTGAAACCTCAACAGCGCTGAAGGCAATCGTCGATGAAATCGGCAGGGTCACAGATCTGGTGGCTGAAATTGCCGCAGCGAGCAACGAGCAGGCGCAGGGGATCTCGCAGATCAATCAGGGGCTGGAGCAGATCGACCAGTCCGTACAGCAAAACACGGCAACCTCCGAAGAATCTGCTGCGGCAGCCGAAGAACTGTCCGGCCAGGCCGCCCATCTGAAACACATGCTGTCACGCTTTGTGCTGGCCGGCAATCAGTTCAGCAGGCCAGCTCAATCTGCATTGTACAGCAACTCTAACGCACCGGCTCAGGCATTATCATCAGCCAGCGGCTGGACGAATATGACTAAAACAAATAAACCACGGATCCAGCTGGACGATAACGAATACGGACGTTTTTAAAGAAAGCAGAGAAAAATAATGAAACTTTTGGCCGATATGAAAATCAAAACCAAACTGATCTGCGGTTTCAGCACCATCATCCTGTTGCTGTTGCTGACCAGCTACATTGGGCATAACAACACTTCTCATATTTATGAGGATCTCGATATTATTTTTTCTACTGAACTCCCCAGGCTGGACTATCTCATCGAGGCAGACCGTGACCTGCAACAGCTGCTGGTTGCGGAGCGTTCGCTGATCTTTGTCGACCCTGACAGTAAAACGTTTGCCGCTCTACTTGCCGACTACGAGAAGAATATGCAGCAAACCAAGGAAAGGATGGCCAGTTTTAAGAATTTGTCCTCCCTTGCAGTGGACCTTGATCTCTTCAATCAATTTGAATCAGCTCTCAGGCAATGGGAACCGGCATCCAGGACGATCCTGAATTTACGCAAGGCCGGGAACGCCAATGTCGCAGCTTTGGCTTTGGGGGAAGTAAACGACAAGTTTGAGACGATGCGTGGTTATCTCGACCAGCTGACGGAAAGCGTTCTGGGACAGGCCAGGAAATCAGAACAAAATGCAATCGGTATCTATCAATCCGCAGGCTACGTTGCCTTAACTGCAATCCTCATTGCCGTTATCCTGGCCACTTTGATTGTCTGGCTTATCATCTCCAGCATCAACAAACCTTTGGCCAAGACGATTCAAATGCTTAAGGCACTGGGCGACGGCAGGATAAATCAGCGCGCCAACCTGACCAGCAAGGATGAAATTGGCCAGATGGGCAAGGCCCTGGACGAATTTGCAGAAAGCCTGCAGATGGAGATGGTTTCTCCGATGCAACAACTGGCCAATGGAGACCTGAGCTTTAATGTATCTCCTCGCGACGGGGAGGACAAGGTCCGTGGCGCATTAAAACAGGCAGGAGATGAGCTGAATCTGGTGATGGGGCAGCTGCAATCGAGTGGTGACCAGATCAGCTCGGCCAGTGAGCAGGTCGCTTCTTCCAGCCAATCTCTCTCCCAGAGTTCGACCCAGATCGCCGCATCGCTGGAGGAGATCAGCAGCTCAATCAATGAAATGGCGTCGCAGACAAAGCAAAGCTCGGAGAACGCCAATCAGGCCAGTCAACTGGCCAGCGATGTTCAAAAAGCGGCTGAAAATGGCGGCCACCAGATGCAATCTATGATGACGGCCATGCAGGAGATCAGCGAGTCCGGTCAGAATATCTCGAAAATAATCAAGACCATCGATGAGATCGCCTTCCAGACCAACCTGCTTGCGCTGAACGCCGCCGTTGAAGCTGCACGGGCTGGACAGCACGGCAAAGGGTTTGCTGTCGTCGCTGAAGAGGTACGCAACCTGGCTGCGCGCAGTGCCAAAGCCGCCCAGGAAACGGCTTTGCTGATCGAGGGATCTGTCGGAAAGACTCAAAACGGATCAGAAATCGCCGGAAAAACATCGGCCGCCTTAAACGAAATTGTTTCAGGAATTGCTAAGGTGACGGAGTTCGTCGCCGAAATTGCCGTAGCCAGCAACGAACAGGCCCAGGGAATTGCCCAGATCAACCAGGGACTTGGCCAGATCGATCAGGGGGTTCAACAGAACACCGCGATCGCGGAGGAATCAGCGTCCGCAGCAGAAGAACTTTCGAGCCAGGCGGTATACCTGAAACAGATGTTGTCGCGCTTTGTTCTGGCAGAAGCACAACGACAGCCCGCATTGTTGAAGAGCAACAAGGTTACCACTGTTGCTACTTATTCATCGCAGTGGCCTCAAAATGCCCGTCAGGTCAGTGTGGCTCCGGGCAAGAACAAGGTGATTCACCTTGACGATACTGATTTTGGGCGTTTTTGAATCCTGAAAGGTTTTCACATGAACAAAAATAACGATCTGTTACAAAGCGAGCAAATGGAAGGGATGTATCTGACCTTCGTTCTCGACAACGTCGGTTATGGAATCGAAATAAGCCATATTATTGAAATCATCGGCATTCAGAACGTGACCTATGTGCCAGATATGCCCGACTATGTCATCGGTGTCATCAACTTACGCGGGAACGTGATACCAGTCATCGATGTTCGCGTACGCTTCAATATGCCATGTCGAGAATTCGATGAGCGCACCTGCATTATTGTCGTCAGCATCAATGACAGATTGACGGGTCTGGTCGTCGACAAGGTCAATGAAGTCATCAGCATTCTGCCGGAACAGATAGAAGCCTGCCCGCGCCTGGGGGCTGGTGGCACTGGATATCTCAAAGGGATCGGGAAGGTCGACGATCAGGTCAAGATATTAATTGAAGCTGAATTATTGGTTGGCAATATTGACTGTAATCCCGGTCAGGAACTGGATGTAGCGGTTTAATCTTCGGAACAGACAACCATATTCAGATAAAAGAACAAAAGGTTAACGAATATGCCAGATAATCAAACCTACAAGGTAAACAGAATTCTTGTCGTTGATGATGACACAATGGGGTGCAATCTCATGCGCGAATATCTGGAAATCTTTGATTACCAGGTCGATGTTGCCAACAACGGTGCAGAAGGACTGGAGCGATTCAGCAAATTCAGACCGGATATGGTCTTTCTCGATCTTCATATGCCCGTCATGTCGGGGCATGTCCTGTTGAACCGTCTGACCTCCCTGGCCCCGGACATACCCAAGGTCGTCATTTCCGGCATCGCGGATATTTCCGAAGCGATGCAGACGGTCAACGAGGGCAGCTGGGATTATATTTCAAAACCGATGGTCAAGCTGGATGTCCTCAGGCACAAGATTCGAATGGCGGAAGAAAGGGCGACGCTCCATCGCCAGAACCATCTTTACCGGGAACACCTTGAAGAGCTCGTCGCTGCCAAAACGTCCGACGTTCAATTCCTGAACAGGCAGCTGATCGACACCCAGAAGGAGATCGTCTCAAAGCTGGGCGATGTCATCGAAACACGCTCCCAGGAGACCGGTGATCATGTCCGCCGGGTCGCACAGATCTCCCAGATACTGGCCCTGGCCCTCGGTATGCCGAAAGAGGAAGCTGACATCATCCGGATGGCCTCCCCGCTGCATGACGTCGGCAAGATAGGCATTCCCGATTCCATTCTGAACAAAAGCGGAAAGCTGACCGAGGAAGAGTTTGAATTGATGAAGACACACACCCTGATCGGCTATGAGTTGCTCAAAGATG
The DNA here is from genome assembly GCA_963677215.1 of Geopsychrobacteraceae bacterium. GTDB lineage: Bacteria > Desulfobacterota > Desulfuromonadia > Desulfuromonadales > Geopsychrobacteraceae. The sequence goes on along the minus strand of OY781919.1, from coordinate 1,242,482 downwards.
CCGATCAGCCGATCATCAGAACTGGAGCCATCATTGCCCAACAGCACCACGAGCGCTGGGATGGTTCAGGCTATCCAAATCAGTTGAGCGGCAAAGATATTCATATCTATGGTCGTATCACCTGCCTGGCGGATATCTATGATGCGTTGAGGCAAAAACGGAACTACAAAAGATCGTGGAGTCATGAAGAAACGCTCTCTTATCTTAAGGAAAATTCCGGTACGATTTTTGATCCAGACCTGGTCCGCTTGTTCTTCGAAAATCTCCACCAGATTGAAGAAGTTATAGGGACTTACTCTAGTTAGTTTTCATCCGGAGTTTCTGGATGGCAACTTGTTAAACTGCAATTGGCTACCTGGCAATAATCTGACGACCTCAAGGCGCCTGCTTTTCCAGGTACTGCTGCAGGCGCTCCATCGCCCGGCCGAATTCCTGCCAGTCACCATTCTGCAGCGCTTGCTGGGCCGCTTCAAAATTGACGCGCACCTCCTGCAGAGAATCCTGCCCTACGGGGCCGACCACAGACTGAGGCTGGTCCATCATGCTGACAGTCTGCCGATCGAACAGGACGGCAATCGCCTGATCAAGGGTCGGTTCCATGGCGACCTTGTCACCATAGGCAACGATGACCCGGCGCAGCTGCGGAATGTTGTTCCCTTCGGCGATCAGAAAGACCGGTTCAACATAGATAAAGGAATGGCCGATCGGGATGACCAGCAAATTGCCGCGTATGACCTTGGAGCCACGCTGATCCCACAACGACAGCTGGCGGCTGATGGTCGGGTCCTGATCGATCATCGCTTCGACCTGCATCGGGCCGAGGATCAGCTTCTCCTTCGGCAGCTTGTAAACCAGCAGCTTGCCGTAATCGGGCTGATCGCTGCGGGCCGCGACCCAGGCGATCATGTTGTCCCGCCCTTGGGGAGTGAGCGGCAACATCAGCAAAAACTCAAGGCGCTCTTCCCCCGGCAGACGCATCAGGATGTAATAGGGCTCCATGGCAATGGCGTCCCCGGCATATTTCTCACGGGGCAGGGTCCAGAGATCTTCATTGTTGTAAAAAACCTGCGAGATCCTCATGTGATAACGATTGAATTTTTCCACCTGGATACGGAACAGATCTTCCGGATAACGCAGGTGGCGACGCAGCTCCTCGCTCATCTCATCAAGCGGCCTGAACATCGCCGGAAACAACCGCTGATAAACCTTGAGGATGGGGTCATCCGGTTCGACAGCATAAAAAGCGACGCTGCCGTCGTAGGCATCAACCACAACCTTGACCGCATTGCGGATGTAGTTGAAGCGACTGGCGTAGGGTTCGGAATAGGGGTAGCGGTCTGAAACGGTATAGGCATCCTGGACCCAGAACAATCTTTTGTCTGCGAGCACCAGGTAAGGATCCGCATCCAGCCTCAAAAATGGCGCCAGCCTGGCAACCCGCTGCCGAACCTGGCGGCGAATCTGGATGCGGCTCTGATCGTTCAGATAATCGGAGAGCAGGATGTTGATGTCACTGAACTCCCAGGCGAAAAGCAGTTTTTTCCAGAAGGAATCAAGCTGAATGCCGCCCTGCCCCTGGTAGCGGGTATAGACATTTTCGTCGCCTCTGGGATAGTCGAGTTCCCAGGCGCCGGTATTGACGATCCGGTAACCCGACATCCTCTCACCATAGAAGATTCCGGCCTGGTCGATCTGCAGATCGTATGAGGTCGTCGGCGGCAAATCCTGAACCAGGAAGGTGGGAGTCCCCTCCTCTCCTTCCTGGGCCGCCAGGCTCATAGCCAGACCGTAACCATGAGTAAACTGCAGGGTACGATTAACCCAGGTGTCGGCCCGCTCAGGCAGCTCAGCGGCCAGCTCACGAGCCGATATCATGACCTGCCGGTAATCACCATTTAGCTGGTAACGGTCCGCATCGACTTCATAAAACTGGTAGTAAAGCCTGATCTCCTGTAACTGGCGGAAGGTCTGAAGCAAAGGTCGCCAGTCCCACAATCGGACATTCCTGAGCGTCTGCTGATTCGCCTCAAGATCTGTCCAATTAAGATCTGAAAGTGCCGGATAAGACAGCTCTTCCAGTTCATTGATCCCATAGGCAGCACGGGTAAAAGTGATTTCACGCTGCAGAAACGGTGATTCCAGCTCAAGCTCGTTCGGCACGACAATAAAGTTCTGAATTACCAGCGGCACGATCGTCAAGACCGCAAGCATCAGCACGAAATATCCTCCGACTGCCCAGATGCCGACGATAACCCGCCTGGTCAGAAAAGCACCGATCAGGATCAGAGCCAGCAGACTTGACGCTCCGACCATCACCCACAGGCCATAGCGAACGATCTGCTGGTCGGTATAGCCGGCCCCATAGACCACCCCCGCCGCTGAATAAAGCAGCTCGTAACGATCGAGGAAAAAACCACATCCGTAACCAACCAGAAAGAGCACCAGCAGCACGACCAGCTGGCGGTTGACCAAGGCCTGCGGATGGCGCACCCAGCGGCTGCCGCTCTGTTCATAGAGAACGGCGAAATTGAAGGCAAGAACCAGGGCAAATGCGACAAAGGCAAGCCCGGTAAAACTGTTCTGCAAAACCTCCCAGAATGGCAGGCGGAACAGGTAAAAACCTAGATCCTTGGCATAAAGCGGATCGAGGGTACCGACCTCATTCCCCCAGAAGAAGCGGAAAAAATCGTCCCAGATCAGTGCACAGGACAGGGCAAAGGGTATCGCCAGAAACACCGCCAGCGACCATTCTCCCCAGCGCAGATATTTTCTGGGCCAGACCATTTTCTGGCCAAACAGATATTCTATTTTTTGCTTGTCTTCGCTGACGCTGGTCAACTTTCTGAATACCAGCCTCAGGTTAAGGGCGAAAAAGACAAAGGCAATCAGCCCCGGCACGAATCCCAGAGCCAATTTACTTAGAAAAAGCTTGTAGAAGACCGCTTGATATCCGAGTTGACTGAACCAGAGCCAGTCAACCAGGAGAGCAGAGCAACGCCAGAGCAGGAAAAGTACGATCAGAGCAACGACAATCAGCCATTTGCTGGTATGGGGGAAGCGGAATTTTCGCAAGGGAACCTCCGCATCTCTAAAGTTTGAAGAAACCACCTAGAACAGATGCCTGTTGTTCTTAAAGCATTACAGATGAATTAGGCAATTACAAGGGACTGATATCAGTCAATACCGTATAAAGCCCCCTTCATTGACCGGCATCAGAGGATTTGTGTTCATCGAAAACTAGGCTAGAATTTCAGATATCAACTTCGACAAGCAGAACGAACCCTTCTTCCAGACAGTCTGCTGTCTCCAGGTCGCATTGTCTGTGACAGAATCATTCAACTCTTTCTGATGGAGGTACGCCATGGCCAAATATCTGTATCATGGAACCTATACCGACAAGGGCCTGCAGGGGCTGATGAAAGAAGGAGGATCGAAAAGGGTCGAGGTCACCGAACGGGCGATCGAATCCCTCGGCGGAACGATGGAGTCCTACCATTTTGCCTTTGGCGGCAGCGATTTCTACATCATCGTCGATATTCCGGATCACGCCTCAGCAGTCGCCGGTCTGATAATTGCCAACGCCAGTGGCGTGGTCAGCGTCAAAACTGCGGTTCTGCTCACCCCAGCTGAAATTGATGCGGCCGTACAGAAAACTGTCGACTGGACACCACCGGGGAAATAGAACCGGCATGATCAACCCATGATCATCAGGGCGCTGCCATGCCTTTATTTTATCTGGTCAGTCGAAAAATAATTATCCTAATCTAATCCAATGACTGTATTTACCCTTGTTCCAGGTTAGATTATTGAAATATTTTTAATTTTATCTGGTAAATGGTCAGATATGAATAAATTGTTGCTGCTCCTGATCATCATATGTCTTTCCGCTGCGGGGATTTTTCATTTCATGATTCCTGCCCCGCCCCTTAGAGTTGCGCTCGATTCATGGCTTGGCTATCAGACGCTGACACTGACTTCAATAAATGTCGGTTTTGATACTCACCAGGTAGAGCTGATTGCCACCCCTTCCTTGAGCGATTCGGTTCAACTCCTGAAAAACGGCAAAGTCGACGCCGCGGCCCTGACCTTCGACGAGGTCCTGGCGCTGCGCGATCAGGGAACTCCACTGACCATAGTTACAATCATTGACAGTTCGGCCGGTGGCGACCTGCTGCTGACCCGACCTGAAATCACCTCTCTGGCAGGTCTCAAAGGAAAGCGCATCGGACTGGAGAATTCAGTGCTGGGTCATCTGATGCTCAACGAAATACTCCAGCGGGGCGGACTGCGTCAGGACGACGTCACCCTGAGCTACGAAATCGTCAGCAAACACCCAGCCCTCTGGCGTCAGCACAAGGTTGATGCACTGATCAGCTACCTGCCCCTGACGGCAGAAATTCTCGCTGAGGCCAATCGCCTTTTCGATTCTTCAGAGATCCCCAATACCATTATCGACGTGCTTGCGGTCCGCTCCGACCGACTGGACGATGTGTCCCCCCAGCTTCGCTATCTGCTCGTCGAGTATTTTTCAACCCTGAAGCAACTGCGGGGCAACTCGCTTGACAGCCTCCATCGCCTGGCCTACCTGGTTCACAGACCTGTCGAAGAGACCGTCGACATGCTCCATCAGATTCATCTGCACAGCCTGCAATCAAACAAGCGCCTGCTCTCCGCTGATCATTCAGCCCTTCTGGAAACGCAGAATAAGCTGACCTCCATTATGCTGCCAGCCGGCCTGCTCGAGGCTCCTCCAAACAGGGACGGCCTGACGGATGACGCCTATCTTCCCCAGGAGGCCGCGCCATGAAGTGGTGGTACTCTTGTCTGCTCCTGTTAAGTCTGTTATACAGTGCACCTCAGGTTGTGCTCGCCGCTACAGCCGGCAGACACTACCATATCGGCATCCTGGCCTTCAAGCCGCTCCCTGATATCGATAATGAATGGCAGGCGGCGGAAAATTATCTGCGACATGCCATCCCCGAATTCAGCTTCAGCGTCGACTATCTGACTGCTGAAGGGATGGAAGCGGCCATCCAGAACCGGCAGATCGATTTTGTCCTGACCAACCCGCAGCATTATATCTATCTATTGGATCTGTATAATCTGACCCCACCGTTGGTCAGTATCGAACGCACTGTCGCAGGACAACTGCTGCGCGCTTTCGGCGGCTGCATCCTGACCAGGGCAGACCAGCAGCAGATCACCAGCCTGGCTGATCTCAAAAATCGCCGCGTCGCCGTATCGTTCCGCCAATCTATGGGGGGCTACCTGGCCCAGCAATATGAACTCTACCTGCACAAGTTCCCCTTGATCAAAGACGACCAGTTGATTATCACCGGCCTGCCCCATGATAATGTTGTGCGCGCTGTGGCAAGAGACCAGGCCGACGTCGGCTTTGTCCGCGCCGGGACCCTGGAACGGATGGCCCTTTCCGGAGAGATCGATCCCAAGAATTTCCGCATTCTCAATCCACAGCCTTTTGCCAGCGTTCCGTTTACCGCTTCAACCCATCTCTACCCCGAATGGCCCCTGGCCGCCATGGCCCACGTCGACCTCGAAACCCAGAGACAGGTCACCGCAGTGCTTCTGAAGATGCATGATTTCGCAAGGATCACCCAGCGTTCCGAAATTAGCGGCTTTACTCCGCCAGCCAACTATCTGCCGATCGACTCACTAATGCGCTCACTGCGGGTCGCACCTTTTGATCAGGTCCCCAGGATTAAGTTGAACGATCTGTGGCAAGAATATCGTCTGCAACTGATCGTCCTGCTGCTCTGCCTCATTGCCATCTGTCTGCTCAGCTTTTACCTGTTGCTCAGCAGAAAACAGGCCCGTCAGTCCGAAGAGAAATTTCGCTCCTATTTCATGGAAGACAGTAGCATCAAACTGATCACAGAACCGGGTGATGGCTCGATTCTGGCCGCCAACTACAAAGCCCTGGGCTTCTATGGTTATGATAAAATCGAACTTCTGGCAAAAAAAGTCTCAGATATCGACAATTCATCAAAGGAAAACCTGCAGCAGATTTTTGATCTTATCTACAAAGAGAACAAAAGAAAGTTTGTAACCAGGCATCGCATGGCGAATGGTCAGGTCCGAGATGTCGAGGTCACTGTCTCTCCACTTAATTTCTACGGCAAAGAGGTAACAATCAGTACCGTTATCGACATCACCGATAAACTTCAGGCGGAACGGGAACGTGACAAGCTTGAAATGCAGTTGCACCAGAAGCAAAAACTGGAAGCTCTCGGTAACATGGCCGGCGGGATTGCCCACAACTTCAATAACTACATGTCGATTATCCTTGGGAACCTGGAGATCTGTGAAGAAGACCCGAAACTATCCCCTGACCTTGAAACAAATATCATCAATGCCAAGACCGCCGTTCTCCGTTCACGCGAACTGGTTCATAAAATACTGACTTTCAGCAAGTCGAGCCCGGTATCCCTGGTTCCAATCAATCTTGCCGAAGTTCTGGTCGAAACCGCTACCCTGCTGCAGGCATCGCTTCCTGAAACCGTGAAGTTCGATCAACGGATCGACAGCAGCAACCAGCAACTGACCATCGCCGGTGACGCTGTGCAGATCCAGGAATCCCTGCTCAACCTCTACAACAATGCAATCCACGCCATGAACGATCAGGGAAAGCTGCAGATCGTTCTGGAGAGAATCGACCTGACGCCAAAAGAGATTCCTGCCCAGTTCGATTGTTTACCGGGAGCCTATGCCCGTATTAGCATCGAAGACACCGGCAGCGGAATGAGCAAAGAGGTGATGCAACAGATTTTCGATCCGTTCTTCACCACCAAGGGACTGGTCAAGGGAACCGGTATGGGGCTATCGACCGTCAAGGGGATCATCCAGCAGCACAAAGGGCTGATCCTGGTCAGCAGCGAACCAGGACAGGGCTCTGTTTTTGAGCTCTACCTGCCTTTGATAGATCCTCCACTTAATATTTCCGGTCTTCCGGACAAGCAGAAACTGCCGCGCGGAAATGAACGGATCCTGTTCATCGATGATGAACAGCTGATCATCGCGGTTGGCTCGCAGATGTTCGCCCTGCTTGGTTATCAGGTCACTGCCGAGACGAGTGCGGAGAGAGCATTCCAGCTGTTTGTATCCGATCCGTGGCAGTTTGACCTGGTTCTCTCAGATCTGGCCATGCCGGAAATGACCGGGTTGGAATTCATCGCAGCCATCAAGAAGATTCGCCCTGACATCCCCGCGCTGATCTGTTCCGGCTTCCGTGACAACCTGTCGCCCGCGGCACAGGACGCCGCGGCCATCGATGCCTTTTGTCAGAAACCACTGCAGCTGGCAGAATTGGCGAAGATTATTCGTAACGTTCTCGATAGCCGCACCCTCTCCTGAGTGCAAGCGTTGCAACTTACCGCGACAGAAATACATCCGGCCCGAGAGTCATGCCACGGGCCGGATCTGAGGTTAAGTATAAATTTACCAAACACAGGGGGTACGACAGTGAAAACTGCTTTCAGCGCCAGTGCAAAACTTAGAATTCAAACATTCTTCCGCTGACCAAAGAGGGTGTTTGACAGCTCAGAGAATAGCATCCCGCCCAGAATCAGAAAACAGCCGAGCAGGCCGCGGCCACCAAGAACTTCCCCGAGGATCAACCAGCCGCCGATTGCGGCAAAAACCCCTTCGAGACTCAGAATGATTGCTGAATGAGCCGGATGTGCATGGCGCTGGGCGACGACCTGCAGAGTGTAAGCAACCCCCACGGAAAACAGCCCGCCGTAGAGAATCGGTATCAGCCCCAGCCAGATACCGGCAAGAGAGATAAGTTCAAAATTCAGCGCGACGAAAAAACTTAAGACGGCGCAGATGGCAAACTGGGCGGAAGCCAGTTTGAGGGAATTGACCTTGGGCGAAAGCCAACCGATCAGCAGCACATGGCCCGCCCAGAAGAAGGCGCTGAGCAGAACCAGAAAGTCACCTTTAGAAATGGAAAAGCTGTCGGTCACACTAAGGAAATAGAGGCCGATAACCGCCAGAATGGCGCCAATCCAGGTCCCGACAGCCGGACGCTGCCTGAAAAGCAGGCCGAATAGCGGGACCATGACCACATAAAGCCCGGTGATGAAACCGGCATTTCCGGCGGTGGTGTAGACCAGGCCGACCTGCTGCAGGGACGACCCGGCAAACAGCAGGACACCGGCCAGACAGCCACCAACCAGCAGGGTTCGTCCATCTCCGCTCGGTAGTGAAGGCTGTTCCTTGCGTTTTTGTCGGCCGAAGAACCAGATCAGCGGCAACAATGACAGACTACCCAGCGCAAAGCGTACGGCGTTGTAGGTAAAGGGACCGACATAGTCCATACCGACACGCTGGGCAACAAAGGCAAAACCCCAGATTGCTGCGGTGAGCAGCAATAATAGATCGGCTTTTAAGGTCTGATTTTCCATCTTCGCTGATGGCTCCATGAAAAACGGAATGGTTTGTTTCCTGATAAATTCAAAACTCCGCACAGCGGAGTTTTTCCGGTTCTGCCCGTTGATGAGTTCGCTCATCTTGGGGTGCGAGGCGTCTCGCTGGTGCTTTCCTACGCAGCAACGCAGGCAGAACAGCGACATATAAAAAGAGCGTTTTTGCTTACTTTTGCCGCTCTGGGCAAAAGTAAGGCGCCATACGGGGGCGCGACCCCGTGGTTTTGATTTTCGCCCAGTTGAACAGCATAAAGTCAAGATCGGCGGGTCTCGTCCCGCCAGACGACTTACTTTCCTTTGATCACAAAGGAAAGTAAGCAAAGGAAACTTTTCAATATCTGACGTAAACTGTTCAGCTGTTCGCTTTCTGTTTACACCAGCTAAACGGAAAACGCCCGGAGATGAGCGAGCTCATCAACGGGCAGAAGCGAATTTATTTTTAAAGCTATGATACAAGCTTACTTGAGTTTCCAGCTTGTCCCTTCGCGGCTATCAAGCAGCTCGATGCCGCGTGCCGCCAGTGCGTCACGGATCTCGTCCGACTTGGCGAAATCCTTCTCCTGACGCGCCTGTAAACGAGCCTGAATCTGCTCTTCAATCTCTTCCGCCGTGATATCCAGCTTGGCCAATCCTGCCATCTTGACCTTATCCAGCCAGACGTTCGGTTTCGATTCAAACAGGCCGAGAACCTGCTGACCAAGACGCAAGATGGTCGCATGCAGATCGCGCACCTGAGCGACCAGAGCGACCTGCTTGGCAAACTTCTTGGTGGTGATCAGACGGTTGAGGGTGCGCACCCCTTCAAACAGGTGGGCAATCGCCTGAGCGGTGTTGAAGTCGTCATCCATCGCTTCACGGAACCTGGCTTCCAGTTCTGCGCCTTCGCTGCTCTCTTCTTTCGACTCGGCAATACCGGCAACAGCTTTCTGGGCCGCTTCTAACGCTTCGTAGAAACGGCTCAAACCACTCTGGGCCTCCATCAGATTCTGATCGGAAAAATCGATCGGTGAACGGTACTGGGCGGTCAGGATAAAGAAGCGGACAACCTCGGCATCGTAGCTTTTGAGAATATCGCGGATAGTGAAGAAGTTACCAAGCGACTTGCTCATCTTCTCCTGGTTGACATTGACGAAGCCGTTGTGCAGCCAGTACTTGGCGAACGGCTTGCCGCTCGCTCCTTCGCTCTGGGCGATTTCATTTTCATGGTGCGGAAAGATCAGATCGCGGCCGCCACCGTGAATATCGAAGCTGTCACCGAGCAGCGACGAGCTCATCGCCGAACATTCGATGTGCCAGCCAGGGCGCCCGGCTCCCCAGGGGGATTCCCAGCTCGGCTCGCCCGGCTTGGCCGCCTTCCACAGAGCGAAGTCCATCGGGTTGCGCTTCTGCTCGCCAGGAGCAATACGGGCACCGGCCTGCATCTCTTCCAGGTTGCGCTTCGACAACTTGAGGTAGCTGTCAAACTTCTCGACGCTGTAATAGACATCGCCGCCGGAGGCATAGGCCATCCCCTTGTCGATCAGCTTCTGACAGATGGCAATGATCTCGTCGATGTACTCGGTCGCTTTCGGCTCATGGGAGGGGCGCTCGATACCGAGGGCATCCATGTCGGTATAGAACTCGTCGATAAACTGCTCCGACAGTTCCTTGCTGGTAATGCCCCGCTCATTGGCACGATTGATAATCTTGTCATCAACGTCAGTGAAGTTGCGGACGTAGGTTGTGTCGTAACCACTGAACTTGAAATAGCGGTAGATCACATCGAAAACGATGTTGGCCCGGGCATGACCGATGTGACAGAAGTCATAGACGGTGACCCCGCAGACATACATGCCGACCTTGCCGGGGTTAAGAGGCTGAAACTCTTCTTTTTTACCGCTCAATGTGTTGTAAACGCGCAAACTCATGGGGTGTTCTCCCTGTGTCGATTTTCTTTAAATATCTTTTCCCTCTCCTTGGGGAGAGGGTGGCACGAAGTGACGGGTGAGGGGAACAATCTTCCCTAAAACCTCCCCCTTATCCCGCCCTATCGGGCACCTTCTCCTTTATGCCCATTGGGTGCACAGGGAGAAGGGTTCATTATTTTTCTTTTGCCCAGGTATCTTTCAATCCGACAGTTCGATTGAAAACCGGCGCGCCATCCGTTGAATCCCTGCGATCAGCGGTAAAATAGCCAACCCGTTCAAACTGGAAGGTTTCCTCGGCCTTGGCTTCAAGCAGGCTCGGCTCGGCCAGAATCGTCGTTTCCGTGAAAGATTCCGGGTTCAGGGCTGACAGGTAGTTCTCGGCCTTGTCCGGGTTTTCCTGGTTGAACAGACGGTCGTAAAGACGGACCGGAACCTCAACGGCATGCTCGGCGGAGACCCAGTGGATGATTCCTTTGACCTTGCGCCCTTCCGGATTTTTGCCCAGTGTGTCGAGATCGGCAGTACATTTCAGTTCGATAATTTCGCCATTCTCGCCCTTGACGAACTCGTTACACTTGATGATGTAGGAATTGCGCAGCCGCACTTCGCGATCAGGTCCCAGGCGGAAGTATTTCTTCGGTGACGGGGGATCCTCCATGAAGTCTTCACGGTCGATCCACAGCACACTGCTCATCGGCAGAGTCCGACAGCCAAGCTCCGGTTTCTGTGGATGGTTCGGCGCATCGAGCATCTCGATCTGGTCGTAGTTGGTGATCGTCACCTTGAGTGGATTGAGGACCGCCATCCGCCGGAAGGCGGAATTGTTCAGTTCTTCACGGACACATTCCTCCAGCACCGAAAGATCGATCCAGTTGGAGCTGCGTCCGACACCAATCCGCTCACAGAAGGTACGAATCGCCGCTGCCGGATAGCCACGGCGACGCAGGCCCGAGACAGTCGGCATGCGCGGATCGTCCCAGCCGGCGACATGACCGTCATTGACCAGTTGCAGCAGCTTGCGCTTGCTCATAACCGTATAACTCAAGTTCAAACGGGCGAACTCGATCTGCTGCGGGGCAAAGATGCCCAGTTCCCTGATGAACCACTCGTAGAGCGGGCGGTGATCTTCGAATTCAAGGGTACAGATCGAATGGGTCACCCCTTCGATGGAATCTTCCTGACCATGGGCGAAATCGTACATCGGATAGATGCACCACTTGTCGCCGGTGCGATGGTGATGGGCGTGCATGATCCGATACATGGCCGGGTCACGCAGGTTCATGTTGGGCGAAGACATGTCGATTTTCGCACGAAGGATGTGAGTTCCGTCGGGAAAATCTCCGTTCTTCATCTTTTCGAACAACTCGAGGTTCTCTTCGACGCTGCGCTCGCGATAGGGGCTGTCTATACCGGGCTGCGTCAGGGTACCGCGATTGATACGCATCTCTTCGGCGTTCTGGCTGTCGACATAGGCCTTACCGGCCTTGATCAACTGCACCGCCCAGGCGTAGAGCTGATTAAAATAATCGGAGGCAAAGAAAAGGTGCTCACCCCAGTCAAAGCCGAGCCAACTGACATCATCCTTGATCGCCTCGACGTACTCATCCTCTTCCTTGCTCGGGTTGGTATCGTCGAAACGCAGGTGACAGCGGCCATTGTATTCCTGGGCCAGGCCAAAGTTCAGACAGATACTCTTGGCGTGGCCGATGTGCAGGTAGCCGTTCGGCTCCGGCGGGAAGCGGGTGATAACCTTATCACGTTTTCCGCTGGCCAGATCTTCATTGATGATGGTGCGAATAAAATTCGAGCTGACAGGTGTTTCGGTTGCGCTCATCTTCGGTAACTCCCGCTTTTACACAGTAATTGTCGCCAGGCGTGCCGTCTGACGCTTATGATCCTTGTTCAACAGAACCACCGCCTCAGCGGCAATCCCCTCTCCCCGGCCACAGAAACCGAGTTTCTCGGTGGTTGTCGCCTTGACATTGATTCTAGCAGAGTCGCAGCGGCAATCGGCCGCGATATTCCTGCCCATCTCCTCAATATGCCCGGCCAATTTAGGCTTTTGACAGATGATCGTCGCATCCAGATTGCCGATGACATAGCCATTCTTTACCATCTGATCAATGACCCGGCGCAGCAGAATACGGCTGTCGATCCCGGCAAACTCGGCGCTGTTGTCTGGAAAATGCTTGCCGATATCGCCTAGGCCAAGCGCTCCGAGAATGGCATCACAGACCGCATGCAACAGGACATCGGCATCGGAATGACCGAGCAGCCCCAACTCATGATCGATGCGGACGCCGCCGAGGATGAGAGGTCTGTCCGCAACCAGTCTGTGAACGTCATAGCCGTGGCCGATGCGCATCATGCCGATTTCTCCCTGAAACTGTCAAGCAAAGCCGCGGCGATCAACAGATCTTCCGGGGTTGTGACCTTGATATTGCGATAATCACCGCTTACTATAGCGACCTTTTCACCGATCCGTTCCAGCAGGGAGGCTTCATCGGTCCCATAGAAGCTATCCGCCGCCGCTTGTTCAAAAGCCCGCTTAAGTAGGTCAAAACGCCCCCCCTGTGGGGTCTGGGCCTGCCAGAGCAAAGACCGATCGAGGGTTTTGGCGATGATTCCGCCGTTGACGACCTTGATCGTATCCTTGGCCGGAACGGCAACGATGGCCGAGCCCTGCATCCCGACGGTAGCCAGAAAGCTATCCAGCAGCGAGGTATCGAACAGGGGTCTGGCTCCGTCATGGACCAGAACCGGCCGGTCCGGCTGATCAAAACCATCCTCGGCCAGCGCCTTCAGGCCATTGGCGACAGAATCCTGACGCTGAGCCCCGCCGCAGATCAGCCGACGGACCTTGGCGATTCCATAGCGATCGATAACACTGCGCTGACAGAAATCGATGTCAGCGGAAGGGACAATCGGATAGATGGCTTCGACCTGCGGGTGATGTTCAAACAGTTCGATGGTATGGGCCAGAATCGGTTTTCCGGCCAGTTCCAGGTACTGCTTGCTGACCGAGGTCCCCATGCGGCTGCCGGTTCCTGCTGCGGGTATCAGAACGATTGCTTTCATATCAAACCGTTATAGCAGGGTGGAGAGAATGAAATGAAAAGACCAGACACTAAAACCAAGTGCCCGGCCTTTTCGAAAACGCATGTTATTCGACTGATCGATCAGTGAAAAATATTTTCCAGGCGAGTGACAACCTGATCTTCCTTGGCACCTTCGGCCAGGGCCACTTCGGTCACCAGCAGTTTGCGGGCCTGCTCGAGAACCTTCTTCTCACCGTAGGAGAGTTCCTTTTCGGAACTGATCTGATAAAGTTCACGAAGGACATCCGCGACATCAAAAAGATCACCGGTTTTCAGCTTGTCGTTGTACTCACGCTGGCGACGGCTCCAGGAAGCGATCTTGCCGTTGTCCTGAGGCTCTGCCAGAGCATCGAAGATCCCGGTGATGCGCTGCTGATCAATCAGGTGGCGCAGACCGACGTTTCCGGCGTTACCGACCGGAACCATGATCTTCATGTCGCTGTCGACGATTCTCAGAATGTAGAATTTTTGTGTTAGCCCGGAATACTCGCGAACCTCGATGTCTTCAATAACCCCGACCCCTTGAGTCGGGTAAACTGCCATATCACCTATCTCAAACAAAACACTACTCCTTTTCGCAGATCTATCAATGCTATCACAAGGAGCCTTTCCGGTCAAACCCTCATTAAATGTAAAGTCCTGATTCATAAACAGAAAATCACAGATGCTCTTTCTGTGGAATCCTCTGCCGGGTTATGCTATGAATTCAGCCGTTTACTACTGTGCGGGAGAAACAGATGAAAATTGCGATAGTTGGCTCCGGTGCTCTGGGGCTTTATTACGGTGCCATGCTGCAACGCAACGGCGCTGATGTTCATTTCCTGATGCGTCGCGAGTACGATGCTGTCAGGACTAACGGCCTGCAGATCAACTCGGTCAACGGCGACTTTCACCTCGATCAGGTCAAGTGCTACAGAATCACGGAAGAAATCGGCATTGCCGATCTGGTCATCATCGGCCTCAAGACCTTCGCCAATGACCACCTGCCAAAGATGCTCGCCCCGCTGGTCGGACCCGATACCGCCTTGCTGACCCTGCAGAACGGTCTTGGTAACGAAGAGCTTCTGGCCAAGCATTTTGGGCCTGAAAAAACCCTGGGAGGCGTTGCCTATCTGTGCAGCAATCGTGGCGAGCCGGGAATTGTCCACCATCTCGGTGAAGGGCGCATCGCTCTCGGAGAATTCGCCGGAACAGCCAGTGAGCGCTGCCGGAACTTCGCCGAATTGTTCAATCTGGCGGGTGTTCCCTGCCGTGCAGTCGATGACCTGTGCAGAATCCGCTGGGAAAAACTGGTCTGGAACATCCCCTTCAATGGTGTTTGTGCTCTGATGCAGAAAAACGTCAGTGAAGTCCTGGCCCACCAACCGAGCCGCCAGCTTATCCGCGATCTGATGCTTGAAGTCATTGCCGGGGCCAATGTGCAGGCTATCCAGGAAAAGATCGATGCGGAAAAGTACTGCGATCAGGTTATCGCCTTCAGCGATAACCTCAACAACTACAAACCGAGCATGCAGATCGACCGTGAGCTGGGCCGACCTCTGGAGCTTGATGCGATCTATGGCGAACCGATCCGTCAGGCCGCCGCCAAGGGCATTGCGATGCCGCGGATTGCGATGCTTCAGAGTCTGCTTGACCTGGGTGAGGGCTTTAGATAACACCAGATGATAAATATCGTAGATAGCCTGAATTTTTAAAACCTATTACTCAGCTCGCTTTCATAGGTCAGCGTGACCATGAGTCATCGCAAGAGTTTCTCTATTAGAATAACAGGAGACTTTTAGGCATATAGCCATTTCTGAACAATCAAAATGACTGTCCAATTAAGTTCTATTTTTTTGGAACAACCGGTATATTGTTCTGTCGACAATCAGTGGCAGGACACGTCTCTGAATCGTGGACATCGGCCTAACTTTTTATTTTCTACATTTATTTGCCGCTTACAGAATATCAAAAGGGTCATGAAGAGTTAAGCACCTTCGGAGGGGTTTAACTCTTCATGACCCTTTTTTATCACATACGGGATTGATGAATTGGATAACCAAATCTTTAGTGATTAAAAACCGATTGAAACAATCTGAGCCTTTCTATTCCCAGGGTCGTTCATCAGGCATTTCCGACTAAAACGCTTCAGGGCCAACACCTCTGTTAATTTCGTCTCTTAGGTCATTTACGATCAATCGAAAAACGTCCAGGCCCAAGGAAAATGACGGCCAGTGCTGAGAAAATATAGAGATACTGGACCTCAAGAAACAGAGCACCAACTTTGGTTAAAGCCAACCACTGCGTCGGATAAGCAAGCAGAACAGCGATGACCATGGTGAAAATTATGATCACTGAAGCGAGCCGCGTTTTAAAGCCGATAATCAGAAAAATTGGGGCAATGATTTCACCTATGAAGACGCTGTAGGCCAGTACCGCAGGGAGGCCAATGGCACTGAATTTACCTTCGATAAAAGCGACCCCGTGAAGAATTTTGTGAACCCCATGAAGAAGCATCAAGACACCAACCATGAGCCGCAGAATCAGCTTAGCCAAATCTGGTTGATTAAGATAGACTGCAACTTTTGCCATCGTTATGTTCCTTTCTTGTTAGTGTGGCAGCGTCCAATTGCAAAAACAGCTCTTAAAGCATACAAATATTCTAACACGGACCAGACATTTCTCTACCAAAAAGGTCATAATTATTCACAGTCGTCAGTCATCAATCTGAGCAGGTTATCAATTGCCCGGAGAGGTAAGCTCGGCCAGCAAGACGGTCCTGCTTGTCAGCTTAACGCCGCGGCACCAGGGCTCCGATTAAAAATAGTAGACAAGCAGCGACAACAATACTCGGACCGGACGGTGTGTCCCACTGAAATGAGCCGTAGAGTCCCCCTAAGACAGCGAGGCAACCGACCATAGCAGCAAGAATGGCCATCTTCTCTGGTCCCGTGGCAAAGCGGCGCGCTGTCGCAGCCGGAATGATCAGCAGTGCCGTCACCAGCAGCAGCCCGACGACCTTCATCATGATTGCGACGACCAGGGCAATCAAGGCAAGAAACAGCCAGTTGATCCGGTCGACCGGAACCCCTTCAACCCGAGCCAGGTCTTCATGAATGGTGATCATCAGCAGCGGCTTCCAGATCCAGATCAGAGCCACCAGTGCCACCCCGCCACCAAGGTAGATCCAGCACAAATCGGTCGTGCCGATCGCCAGAATGTCGCCAAACAGGTAAGACATCAGATCAACCCGCACCGACTCCATAAAGGCCAGAACGACAAGTCCCAGCGACAACGCACCGTGGGCGAAGATACCGAGCAAGGTGTCGCTGGCCAGGTGCCTCTGCTGCTGGCCGAAAAAGAGCATGATCGCCAGTAACTGACAGATGAGGATAATCCCCAGGGTCAGGTTGACGTGCAGAAGAAAACCGAGGGCCACCCCAAGCAGCGCCGAATGGGCCAGAGTATCGCCGAAGTAGGCCAGTCGCCGCCAGACCACGAATGAACCGAAGGGGCCGGCAACCAGGGCCACGCCAAGACCGCCAACAGCCGCACGTAAAATAAAATCATCTATCATTTCAGAACTTTCTTCTGGCAGTGAGCACACTCGTCGTGCTGATGACTCTGATCGTGAACATAGATTGCCAATTGTTCCACAGCGTGATCGCCAAACAGTTCTGCATAGGCCGGGTGCCGGGTCACAGCCTCAGGCGTACCGCTGCAGCAGATATGACGATTGACGCAGAGAACCCGGTCGGTTGAGGCCATGACCAGGTGCAGATCGTGAGAGACCATCAACACGGCACAGCCACGTTCAGTTCGGATGCGCGAAATCAACCGGTACAGCTCCGACTGACCATGAACATCCACCCCCTGAACCGGCTCATCAAGAACGAGCAGGTTCGGCTCACGAACCAGAGCTCTGGCAAGTAGAACGCGCTGAAGTTCGCCACCGGAAAGGGTCTGCATCGAGGACTCAAAGACATGGCTGGCCCCGACCTCCTCAAGCAGCGCATGGACCTTGCAATCATCGCCGGAACAGGCCAGGCTTAAAAACCGTTTCACCGTCAGGGGAAAGGTCGGATCGATATAAAGCTTCTGCGGCATATAACCGATCTTCAGCCCTGGCTTCAACCGAACCTTGCCCCCGGTCGGCTTCTGCAACCCGAGAGCCACGCGCAGCAGGGTCGTCTTACCGGCACCGTTGGGACCGATCAAGGTAATGAATTCGCCCTGATGAACATCCAGATCGATGTTTTCCAGCAGTTGGCGCTTTGCCAACAGCAGATTCACATGCTCCAGCTTTAAAATCTCTGAACCTGTCATATTTATGAACGTTCCTTATTGCACTTTTGGCATAGCCCCATGATTTCTACCCGTTGTTGTGTGACTTTGAAACCTGCTGTAGCTGCTCGCTTTTCAATAACACTATGAATTTCATCCGAGTCCAGTTCAGCACAGATCCGGCAGGATTCACAGATCAGAAACTGCCCTTCATGGGGCAGATGCGGCTGGTTGCAGCCGACGAAGGCATTGAGCGATTCGATGCGGTGAACCAGAGAAAGATCCTGAAGAAAATCGAGCGCCCGGTAAACGGTCGGCGGCGCCGCCCGCCCCTGGCGCTGCAGCTGTTCCAGCACCTCATAGGCGCCGATCGGCTTATGCTGCTGCCAGATCAGTTCCAGGACCTTGCGCCTGATCGAGGTAAAACGCTGTCCTCGACTGACACAGATATGTTCAGCCCGGGCCAGTGCTTCATCGACACAGCGCTGGTGATCATGCTCAGCGGAAATATATTCGAGCTTCCCGTTTTTCATACCGCCACCCACTTGACTTGTATTTTTGTTACATTATAACATTTCAAATCATATCGCATATACTATGTGACCTGACGGAGAAAAATCAATGACACGCCTGCTGATAATCCTGCTTTTCTGTTTTCTGACCATTCCGCAACTGGCATTTGCCAAAGATCCGGAGGTTGTGGTCAGCATCAGACCGATCCATTCCCTGGTCAGCAACCTGATGACCGGCATCACAGAGCCCAAGCTGCTGATCGACAATGGCGGCTCACCTCATGGCAACAGTCTGCGCCCGTCTCAAGCCCGGATGCTCAGCAAGGCGGATCTGATCATCTGGATCGGACCTGAGTTGGAAAGCTTTCTGGTTAAACCGTTGGCGACGGTTGCCGGGAAAACGGCACAACTGCCTCTGGCAACCCGGCTTGAATCAGAGCTCCTACCGGTTCAGCAGGGCGGAGACTGGGAAAAAAATGGGCATGCGGAACATGATGAGCATGGCGACGACGACCATGACGACGAACCGCTCTCTGCTCTTGATCAGCACCTCTGGCTGAGCCCGAAGCTGGCGATCAGAATCGCCGAAGAAAGTGCCGCCAGTCTGACCCGGATTGACCCGGCCCACGCTGTACTCTACCAGAAAAATCTGCAGCTGCTAAGCGATCGGCTTAGCCAGCTAGATGCGCAGCTGCAGGAGAGACTGGCACCGGTTCGCACCACCCCCTACATCGTTTTTCATGCAGCCTATCAGTACTTTGAAAAGGCCTACAACCTCAACGCCGTCGGCTCGATAACCATCGATCCCGAGCGTAAACCAGGGGCGAAAAGACTGGTTGAAATGCGCGCTAAAATCGAACAGCTTCATACCGGCTGCATTTTCAGCGAGCCGCAGTTTGAATCTAAACTGGTGGCGACCCTGACCGAAGGGACCAAGGTCAGAAGCGGCGTTCTCGACCCGTTGGGTGTCAATCTTGAGGCGGGACCGGATCAGTATTTCCAGTTGTTGAATCAGCTCGCCGACAACCTAGTTCAAGGCCTTAAACCTTGAACGACAAAGCCGGGGTTTGTTTCAACCCGACTCCATCAAAACTCCGCAACACGGAGTTTTGATGGTTCTGACCATTAGCTGAGTAACGCTCAGCGTGGGGCGCATTGTCAGTTGCTGGTGCAAACCTACGCAGAAATGAAGGCAGGAAATCGACATATTAAAAGGGAGGTTTTGCTCCTGGTTGTTATCAGGAGTTGTCAGGACATAAAATCAAAACCGCCGGTTCCCGTACCGGCAGACGGCACCCATTTTCTTTGGTCGCAAAGAAAATGGGTGGAAAAAGAAACTCTCTGAAAACACTGACGTAATTTATTGCTGGCACTCTTCGTAGCCTTGGGTCTGCTATTCTCTGCACGCTCAGACAAGCCGCTGCGCGCCTTGAATTCGCGGAACCGCAAAGCCGATTCCCGGCTTGATTGCTTGAAACAGTCGGCTGTTTCTACAATCAGCTCTGGCCGATCAGATCGAGCAGCAGGGTCATCCCCTCTTCGATATAGGGATCGTCCTTGATTTCCTCTTTGAGAGAAACCGGCTCCTTTTCCTCATCGTCAGTCATAGCCATGTCTCCATGAGCAAGCGCATTTTTCTCCATCTCCCGAAGCTTGGTCCGTTCGACCAGCAGATCGGCAAGTTTCAATGACTGGGCACTTTCTTCCCGCCGCTTGCGCGCCATTTCTGTTTCACTGACGATCTCCTGAAAAACCTTTTCATGCTCGACCCGCTCCTCGCTCTCCTGTTTCAGGACATTGAGGTTGTACGGAATACCGGCCCACTTGGAGTAATTGGCCGAGGTGATGGTATCCCAGGGGAGAGCGTAATCGAGATATTTTTCGCCACTCTCCAAACCATCGAGGCGGGACGGCAGCACGATATCTGGGGTGACCCCCTTCTCCTGGGTTGATTCGCCGCTGATTCGGTAGAATTTCTGAATTGTAACCTTGACCGCGCCGAGCGGCATGTACTGCTCCATACCGCGCAGATTGACGAAACGATCGAGATCGAGCAGAGCCTGAACGGTCCCCTTGCCATGGGTGTGCTCATCACCGACGATCAGGGCGCGACCGTAATCCTGCAGGGCACCGGCCAGAATCTCCGATGCCGAGGCACTGAAGCGGTTGACCAGGACGATCATCGGCCCGTCATATTCGACGGAACGATCGGTATCACTTAACACCTTGATGTCGCCGTCGACGCTGCGGATCTGCACAACCGGGCCGGTTTTGATGAACAGACCAGTCAGGCTGACCGCATCGGACAGAGAGCCACCGCCGTTATTGCGCAGATCGAGAATCAGTCCGGAGATATTCTCCTTGCGCAGCTGTTTGAGCTCGTCACGCAGATCATCGGTGCAGTTGCGATCGGTCTTGCCGCTGTAGTCACGGTAGAAAGACGGCAGCTTGACATAGCCGAAGGTCTTGCCGCTTTGCTCATCGACAACCGTCGTTCCTTTGACGAAGGTCTCCTCAATCTCAACCACATCGCGAATAATCGGGATCACCAGTTGGCGACCATCCGGCTTCTTGACGGTCAGACGTACCTCGGTCCCCTTGTTGCCGCGGATCAGGGCAACGGCATCGCGAATCCGGGTATCGGTGATATCGACCGGCTCTTCTGAGCCCTCGCCCACCTTGAGAATGATATCGTCGGCATCGAGCTGCCCCTGCTTGGCGGCAGCACTGCCCGGAATGACACGGACAACTTTGATGTAACCGTCATCTTCTCGCAGGGTCGCACCGATCCCTTCCAGGGAACCGCTCATCTGGATATCGAAATCTTCCTTGCTGGTCGGCGGCAGGTAACTGGTATGGGGGTCATAGGCGCGGGCAATGGCATTGAGATAGCGATCGTAATGATCCTCCTGAGACTCTTCCAGCATCCGGTCAAACAGACTGTTGAGTGTTTTGCCGACTTTTTCGGTCGCCTGAACAAAGAGCTCCTGCTTTTTGTCATTGCTGACCGGCAGCAGCTCACCCGCCTCATCGATTCCGACCTCGTCCTCGCGCAGGCTGATATAGCGACTGAGAATCTGCAGTTTGAGAATCTTGCGCCAACGCTCACCCAGTTCGATCAGATCTGCGGCAAACTGCAGCTTTTCCGGATCGGTCTCCAGGGTTTCTGCCGCATCCGGATCGATCTTCTGCTCCAACAGCCCGGCAACCATCTTCTTGACTTCGTTAACGCGCAGATTGAGCATCTCGCGCCCTTCGAGGGGCAGCTCCAGACGGCCACGGCGGATCGCATCATCAATCGAATCGCGGAAACTTTCAAGCTTGGCGATATCAGCTTTGATCAAGAACCGTTTCTGAAAATCGAGCTGTTTAAGATAGAGGTCGAAAGCCGCTTCGGAGAGTTTGTCATCGGTCGGTTTTTTACTGTAATGCTTGTAACTGAGCTGCTGTTGGAGCATATGACCGAGCAGGCGGGCTCTGTTGCTATCAAAAGTATCAGGCTCCTGGGCCCAGACCAGGATCGGTACCAGAACCAGAAAAATAAAAAGAAATGCTTTTTTACCGATGCTGCCGACTTTTCCATTTAACATAAAAATAACTGCCCCTGATATAAACCTGAATCAATGAGTGGATCTGCAGATATAAGCCTCCATTCACATATTCAAGTTGAATTATCCGAATAATTTAGTAATTCTTAAGGTAATGTACTCCTGCAGCAGATCAACTGCAAGTGTCAATCCGACCTATTCTGTCGTAAATGCCGACATTTGCAAACTCTAAGGAGATAGCTCATGGACCATCAACGAAATTTTCAGAGAGTCGATTTTCAGTCAAAAGTCGAGGTTCATATTGCCGCCGCGAATATCAGCTGCACCCTCATCAACCTGGCCCTGCGCGGTACTCTGCTACAGTCCCATGAACAACTCCCGCTTAAATTGGGAGAGGAAGCTAAGATCTTTATCCTGCTCCAGGACTCCACTTTGAATCTGGGATTTCAGGCACGCCTTGTTCATCAAGAAGGAGACCATTACGGCTTTGTCTTCACCGAAGCGGATAGCGATTCCATGGCCCACCTGCGCCGCCTGATGGAACTGAACACCGGTAATGGAGATCTGGTCGATTCGGAATTCGACCTGTGGTTGCAGCAGCATGAGTCCGGGGACTGAAATCTGAAAGAATATCAGATCGGGATACGCATCTTCTTGCAATAGCTGCGCAAAACCATTTCCGCCTGGTTCAGACGACTCAACTGCATGTTTTTTGCCTTGATCTGCAGCACCTCTTCCTGGGGGACCTGCAACTGACGCGTCTCCCGTTGAACCAGCTGCAGGTTATAGAGTATGATCTTCAGATCTGCCGGGGTATATTGCTTCAGCCCGGGCGGCGACAGCATCAGGAAGCCGCCGGCGACGTCCTGAGCCATTTTTTTCGGATTTCCGGAGATTGCCATCCAGTTTTGTTCCTTTCTAAAAAACA
Source organism: Geopsychrobacteraceae bacterium (assembly GCA_963677215.1). GTDB lineage: Bacteria > Desulfobacterota > Desulfuromonadia > Desulfuromonadales > Geopsychrobacteraceae. The sequence goes on along the minus strand of OY781919.1, from coordinate 1,219,779 downwards.
AAAAATCCTTGCCAGAGCGAAACTTCTGTGACATTTAGCCGCACATGACCATATCAAATCATACCAAAGGCATGCTGCTGACCCTGTTTGCCGTGACGATTCTCAGTCCCGACACGCTGCTGGTGCGCCTGATTCATTGCGATATCTGGACACTGCTGTTCTGGCGCTGTCTGCTGACAGCCCTGATGATGACAGTTTTTCTGGTTATCCGCTATAGAAGACGGACCTTTCACATTTTTTACGCAATTGGCCGGACTGGCCTTTTTTCCGCGCTGACCATCACCATCGGGTCACTGCTGTTTGTCAGCTCGATCAAACAGACTGCAGCCGCCAATGTCCTGATCATCCTCTCCGCCACACCGGTTATCAGCAGCCTGCTCAGTTGGCTGGTCCTGCGGGAAAAGATCAACTTCCATACTAAGCTGGCGATAATCGCCTGTTTTGGGGGAATTGTGCTGATTTTTTCCGGAAGTTTACACAATGGATTGTTGCTCGGAGATCTTCTGGCGTTGGGAGCCACGACCATGTGGGGCACCAATCTGGTCATCATCCGTCACGGCAAGGAGGTCAACATGATACCGGCCAACCTGCTCGGCAATCTCTGTGTCGCCCCCATCGCTCTGGCCATCGGGGCTCAGCCACTGGCGGTGAGTATGCCGGACGCGAGGCTGCTGTTCCTGCTCGGTTGCGTGGTTCTACCGGTCGCCTTTGCCATGATCACTCTGGGGCCACGTTACCTGCAGGCTCCGGAGGTCAGTCTGATCCTGTTGCTGGAAACCATTCTCGGCCCGATCTGGGTCTGGCTGGCATTGGGAGAGATACCGCACCAACTGACAATTATTGCCGGTTGCCTGATTCTGGTAACCCTGATCCTGCACACCCTGGTCTCATTCAGGACATTGAACCGCAAACGCTAGGCCAGGCGGCTGTCCGAAAATTCGGATGGCACAACGTTGGTTTTCTGATTGGAAACGAGTAATTTTGCGTCGTGGCAAGAAAATCAAGGGCTTGTGATGAAGCGTACACCTGTACGCCGCACGATCAAGCCCGCAGATTGACACCGCCACGGCGGAAAAGGGCCGTTTCCGGCAGAAAACTCACTTGCCCGTAAAACGCTGGCGGTAAGCTGTCGGTGAAATACCTATGACCTGACGGAACAGACGGCGAAACGAACTGGTATCGGCATAACCGACGGCTTTGGTGATTTCATCAAGGGAGACATCTGAAGCAGTCAGCATCTGCTTAGCCTTTTCTAGACGCATCTTCTGCAGATAATCGAGGGGCGATTCGCCGGTCGCCTTCTTGAAACGGCGCAGGAAAGTTCGTTCATTGAGACCCGACAGACCGCACATCCCCTTGACTGTGACCTTCTCACGGTAGGCCTGATCCAGCCATTTTTGAACCAGCAGAACCGGTTTGTCGCCATGACTGCGGCAGCCCTGAAATCTGACAAAGGGCGCCTGATCGCGCTGGCCGTCTTCAAGAAGCATGAAACGGGCACAGGAACGAGCCAACGGTTGACTGCCGTATTTCTCAATGATGTAGCGGGCCAGATCGACATGGGCGCTGGTACCGCCGGCACAGAGATAATCCTCGCCATCGATCAGCAGGCGGTCGACGTTCAGCTCGACGCGGGGAAAACGCTGACGGAAGCGATCGGCCAGCTGCCAGTGGGTCGTTGCCATTCTCTTTTTCAGCACACCGGTCGCCGCAAGCAGAAAGGCGCCGCTGCAGGCACTGGCGACAACCACCCCCTTCTGATGCTGCTCCTTGACCCACTTGACCAGCGGCTTCTGTTCGAACAGCAGTTCCGGCTTGCCCATGATGCCGGGAATGATCAGCAGATCGAGATCCTCACAATCGGCAAAACTCCTGGTCGCCTTGATCGGCTGACGATTGAAACTCAAGACAGCCTCACCGTCTGGGGTAATAATATCGCAACGGCAGAACGGACTCTTGTCCCCGTTTTTCTGGCGCCTGCGCTCCCAGTTCGACAAGGTGAAAAGGTCGAGCATTCCGGCGATTCCGGACTGCAGGCAGTTTTCGTAAGCCATGATACCGATTTTCAGCACGCTTCCCCTCTTTCGCCTGTTATTTTGTAAATCAGGGCATACTTTCTGCCACAAATGAAATCAAATTCTCAACCTTTTATTCCTTCCACCTGAAAAATACCCCGTAAATATCCTTATCTTGCCGAACTCTTCTCTACTTGACCTGATTTCGCCTCTGACCTACTCTGTGGACGCTGTTAATTCTGAACATCATTTGCAACGGAGCCGAATTTGGCCGATTTTCTTCAATATCTTTTTTCCGGTCTGACCAACGGGGCGATCTACGCCCTGATTGCCCTCGGCTTCTGCGTCGTCAACAACACTATGGGAATTCTCAACTTTATCCAGGTCGACTTCGTCACCCTGGGCGGCATGCTGATGTTCTCTGCGCTGTTTGCCCTGGGCCTGCCGATGGTCCCCGGGCTGCTGCTCGCCATCGCCGGAGTGGCCATCATCGCCATGCTTGTTGAACGGATCGGCCTGCGCCCGGCTCGTTCCGACAACCACATGGTGCTGGTCTTCCTGACTATCGGCCTGTCGATCATCCTGCGCGGCTTCATCAAACTGATCTGGGGCAAAAACCGCATGGCTCTGCCACCGCTCACTCCAGATCATCCGATCCAGATCCTCGGTGCCAGCGTGCTACCTCAGGCCTTGTGGATCCTGCTGCTGACCCTGATCGCCATCGTCATTCTCACTTGGTTCTTCTACCGAACCTCGCTGGGGCTGTCGATGCGGGCTGTCGCCTCAAACGCAACCGCCGCTTCGGTGGTCGGCATACCGGCCGGCCGGATCCGGCTGACAAGCTACGCCATCGCCGGAGCTCTCGGCGGATTGGCCGGGGTTCTGGTCACCCCGATCACGACCCTTAACTACGATGTCGGAGTGCTGCTCGGATTAAAAGGCTTTGCCGCTGCAATCTTGGGCGGGTTCGGTTCGTTTCCAGGTGCTATCATCGGCGGACTGATTCTCGGCCTGCTCGAATCCTTATCAGCCGGTTACTGGTCAAGCGCCTATAAGGATGTCGTTGCTTTTGCCGTGCTGATCCTGGTGCTCTTCATCAGGCCGAGCGGCCTGTTCGGCAAGATCTATAGCGACAAGGTCTGATTCTTCAGTAACAGCCACAGTGATATGAGGGAAAACATGAGTGAACAGATTGAACTACTGATGGGCAACGAAGCGATCGGTCGCGGGCTTTTGGAAGCCGGCTGCCAGATTGCCTCCGCCTATCCGGGGACACCATCGACCGAGATCCTGCAGGCGGTCATCAACCGCCGCGATGAAGCTGTAGAGCCTCTCCATATCGAGTGGTCGGTCAATGAGAAGATCGCCTTCGAGGTTGCCCTGGCGGCCAGCTATACCGGCAAGCGCAGCGTTGCGGTAATGAAGCAGGTCGGCCTCAATGTCGCCGCCGATCCGTTCATGCGCAGCGCCTATATCGGCACCAAAGGAGGCATGCTGACCATCGTCGCCGACGACCCTGGTCCACACAGCTCCCAGAACGAACAGGACACCCGACTGTTCTGTCTGCAGGGCAGGGTTCCGGTCTTCGACCCGGCCAGCCCGGCAGAAGCCAAACAGCTGATACCAGCGTTGTTTGAGCTGTCGGAAAAGTACGAAATGAACCTCGTCCTGCGCCCGACCACGCGGATCTGCCATTCGCGCCAGAATGTGCCGCTGCATCCCCCGCAGCCGTTGGAGCGCAGTGCCAGATTCGAAAAGAACCCGACCCGCTGGGCCGCTACCCCAGCCTTTCTGCCGGCACTGCACCGCAGCCTCAATGACAAGCTGGAGCGCCTGGCCGACGAACCGGCTTGGCAACCTCGCCTGATCAAGGGGGACGGCAGTCAGCCGCGCACCGCGCTGATCGCCTCGGGCATCGCCTACAGCAACCTGGTCGACCTGCTTGCCGAGCTTGACCTCGAAGGCCGGATCGACCTGTTTCAGGTGATCATGCCCTACCCTTTGAGCAGCGATTTCTGCGACCGGATTCATCAGCATTACGACCAAGTCATGATCCTCGAGGAAACCTATCCGGTCATTGAACTGCAACTGGCTCACCCGGGTGCCTTCGGCAAACAGCATGGCCAGGTTCCGCGCGAAGGGGAACTGACTCCGGACCTGATCCACCAGGCGCTGGCTGATTTTCTCGACCTGCCCCAGCCTGAAGAAGAGAGTATCAACCGCCGTGGTCAGCGCCCATCGCTCTGCCCGGGCTGTCCGCACCGGACCGCCTTCTATGCGATCAAGCAGTGCTTTCCGCGCGGCATTTTTCCATCCGACATCGGCTGCTACACATTGGGGATGAATCTCGGCGCTGCCGATACGGTACACTGCATGGGCGCCTGCATCAGCCAGGGGGCAGGCTTCTATCAGGCCTACAAACAGGACAAGGAAGACTTTCCGACCGTTGTCGTAACCATCGGCGACTCGACCTTCTTCCATGCCGGCATCCCTGCCCTGATCAACGCGGTTATCCAGAAGGCACGCATCATCGTGCTGATCCTCGACAACGCCACTACGGCAATGACCGGCGGCCAGCCGGTTCCGCACCTAGGGTTTACCGCCAACGGCGAAGCGACCAAGGCGATCGCCATCGAACCGCTGGTCAAAGCCAGCGGGGTAGAATTCCTCGAAGTCTGCGATCCTTACGATCAGGAGCGCTTCAGCGAGCTTCTCAAGCAAGCCGACAACTACATCCGTAGCCCTGAAGGGGGCGTTGCTGTACTGATCTCGCGTCACGGCTGCCTGATGGAGCCGGCAGTGCGTAAGACCCAACCGCAGATTCCGATCGAGATTCTCGACAGCTGTATCGGCTGCGGCAAGTGTACCGGTAACTTCGAATGCCCGGCACTGTCACTTGACCGCGAGAAACGCATCGCCGTTGTCGACTACGACCGCTGTGTCTCCTGTGGTTGCTGCATCCCGGTCTGTCCGGTCAACGCCATTGTCCCCAAGGAGCAGCCATGAAACAGCAGATTATCGTCAGTGGTATCGGTGGCCAGGGGGTCCTGTTTCTGACCAGGGTCATCGCTCAGGTCGCCGTCGAGCGCGGCATTCCGGTCATGACCTCGGAGACCCACGGCATGGCCCAGCGCGGTGGAACCGTCCTCTCAACTATCAAGGTCGGCTGCTTTGCCAGCCCGCTGATCCGCACTGGACAAGCCGACCTGGGCCTGCTGCTGTGGGACGCCAATCTGGCGGTCCACCAGTCGCTGCTCAAAAAGGACGCTACGCTGGTGATCAATAGCAACAAGGAAGGCGTCGGAATTCGCATTGATGCGGCGAAGTTCGCCAGAAAAATGGGCAATTCTGTTCTATTGAACCTGATCCTGCTCGGCGTTGCGGTCAAGCAGCAGAAGGTCTTCTGCCAGGCCGATGAGTGCGAAACAGCGATCAAAAAACTGGCCCCGGCCAAGTTTGTCGAGCAGAACCTGGCTGCATTCCGTAAAGGCTTGGAAGACTGACTTTCTGCTCTACCCTTCCCCTGTAACACAGCCGGAGCAGGGCGGGCTCTTTTGGTTACTTTTCTGTCCCGCAACAGAAAAGTAACTCGTCTGCCGGGACGAGGCCCGCCGGTTTTGAGTTTTAAATGAACCAACAACAGGAACAGTAATGACCAGCAAACAGAAACTATTCTATTTCATCTCACTCCACCGAACCGGCCTGACAGTTGCGCTGTTCTGTGTCTTCATCCTGTTGCTGCCATTGATCACCGACAACCCCTATACCCTGGGCGTCACCAACCTGATCGCCATCCACGCGATCGTCGTTCTCGGCCTCAACCTGTTCATCGGCTATGCCGGACAGATTTCTCTGGGCCATGCGGCCTTTTTCGGCCTTGGCGCTTACGGGTCGGCTATAGCGACGGTCAACTATGAACTCTCCCCCTGGCTGGCGATGATCCTGCTCGCCGTAATTGTCGCGTTTGTCGCCCTGCTGATCGGCGTTCCGGCGCTGCGCCTCTCCGGCCACTACCTGGCAATGGCGACATTGGGACTCAATTTTGTCTTTCACATCGTCGCCATGCAGTGGGACAGCCTGACCGGAGGTCCCAGTGGCTTCGCCGGTGTCCCGCCACTTTCCATTGGTGAATTCGAATTCTATGATGAGGTCGATCTGCATTACCTGATCTGGATCATCACCCTGATCTGCCTGCTGCTGTCCCTCAACCTGGTGCGCAGCGGCGTTGGCCGCGGTATGGCGGCACTGGCCGGTGACCAGACAGCTGCGGCGGCACTCGGGGTCGATACGGCGCGGACCAAGGTTAAGGTCTTTGTCCTTTCGGCGGTCTTTGCCTCTATAGCCGGCAGCTTGTTCGCCCACACCTACATGTTTGTCAGCCCCGATACCTTCAACATCTTCAAGGGAACCGAATTCGCCATTATGGTTGTCATCGGCGGCATGGGCTCGGTCTGGGGGTCACTGTTCGGCGCTGCCTTTCTGACCATTCTGCCCGAGTGGATGGATGCCTTTGAAACCTACAAGGACTTCGTCCATGGAGGTATCCTGGTGCTGGTCCTGCTTTTCCTGCCCCAGGGGCTGATCACCGGATTGGTTGAAAACATCAAGATCAGACTGACATTGAGGAGACAGAAAAATGCTGCGTCTGAATAATGTCAGTAAGAATTTCGGTGGCCTGCCGGCCTTAAGCAATGTCAGCTTCGAGGTGCCTGAAGGGAAACTGACCGCCCTGATCGGCCCCAACGGTGCCGGAAAAAGCACCCTGATCAACTGCATCACCGGTGTCATTCCACCGTCGGAAGGTGAGATCCTGTTTCGTGGAGAGGATATTTCCGGTCAGCCACCGCACCTGATCAGGCGCAGCGGCATAGCCCGGACCTTCCAGAACCTGAAGATCTTCCCGCGCCTGACCGTACTCGACAACGTCCTGACCGGTTTAAGCTGCGAAGGGGGCAACTCGATGCTGATGGCGATGCTGCGCTTGCCTTACCTGCGCACCCGTGAACGTCAACTCAAATTGCGTGCCCTGGAGGCCCTGGACCGCTTTTCCTTAAGCAACAAAGCGAAATGGCCGGCCACCGCCCTGCCCTACGGCGATAAAAAACGGGTCGAACTGGCCCGGGCCACCGTCGGCAACCCGCATCTGCTGCTCCTCGACGAACCGGTCGCCGGCCTCAACGCCGATGAAACCGCAGCGGTCGGTGAACAGCTGAAACGCCTGCGCAGCGAAGGACTGACCATGCTGCTGGTTGAACATGACATGGACCTGGTCATGACCATCGCTGATCAGGTCGTAGTCCTAGACAGCGGCAAATGCATCGCCAGCGGCACCCCGGACGAAGTCCGACGCAATCCGCTGGTCCTGGAAGCGTACCTGGGCAAGATGGAAGCGACGGCTTAAAAGCACCGTCCTCAATCCCCCCAATTCAATAGGGGGATTGAGGACGGTATTTATAAATACGGATAACTCTATGCTGAAAATATCGAATCTCACCGCCCATTACGGCGCAGCACAGGCGCTCTTTGGCATCGACCTCGAAGTTGCCAAGGGGGAGACCGTCGCCCTGGTCGGCGCCAACGGCGCAGGCAAGAGCACCCTGCTCAAATGCCTGATGGGTCTGGTGCGGCCAAGTGGCGGCCAGATCAGCCTGAATGACAAAAATGTCACCGGCAGCAGCGCCGCCAAGATGGTGCGCCTCGGCCTGGCTCTCTCCCCGGAGGGGCGCGAGGTGTTCGGCCACCTCAACGTCATCGAGAACCTCAAGCTGGGTGCCATACCGCTGCGTCTCAACAAGAGCGAAGAAGCACGGCGCATTGAAGAGGTCTTTGAGCGCTTCCCGAAACTGGGTCAGCGCCGTGAACAGCTGGCCGGGACCATGTCGGGCGGCGAGCAGCAGATGCTGGCTATGGGGCGGGCGCTGATGGCCAAGCCGAGCCTGCTGCTGCTCGATGAACCGAGCCTGGGACTGGCTCCGCTTATCACCGACGAGATTTTTTCGATCATCCATCAGCTGTCACGCTCCGGCACCACCATCCTGATCGTCGAGCAGAATGCCGCCCGCGCCCTGTCGGCCTCGGACAAGGCCTACCTACTGGCCAACGGCAAGATTGTCGAACAGGGCAAAAGTTCCGACCTGCTCAATGACCCGGCCCTGCGCTCGGCCTTTCTGGGTGCTGCCAGTGAATCCAACCCTGCTGCCAGCCGCTTAGGTGCTGCCGGCCTGACCAATATCCGTCTGGAGAAACCCGCCATGCAAAAGGATTTCATGCCTGCCTTCACCTCGGAAGAACAACTTCATGCCCAACAGTTGGACGGACTCAAATGGACCGTGCGCCATGCCTTTGAAGGCTCGTCCTTCTATCGCGAAAAGCTGGAAGCGGCCGGTATCGAGCCGGGTTCCATTCAATCCCTCGACGACCTGCGCAAGCTGCCGATAACCAGCATGGAAGATCTGCGCAATGAATATCCGTTTCCACTGCGCTCCGTTCCCTTTGAACAGATTGTCCGCGTCCATGCATCTTCCGGCACCACCGGCAAGCGCAAGGTTTTAAGCTATACCCAGAAGGACCTCGAGGACTGGACCGACATGTTCGCCCGCTGCTACCAGATGGCCGGCATTACGCCGCTTGACCGGGTGCAGATCGCGGTCGGCTACGGGGTCTGGACCGCCGGGATGGGTTTTCAGCTCGGCTGCGAAAAGATCGGCGCCATGGCGGTTCCGGTCGGCCCCGGCAACATCGACCTGCAGATCCAGTTCCTGCTCGATTTCCAGTCAACGGTCTTCTGCTCCACCGCGTCGATGGCCCTGTTGATCGCCGAGGAGATCCACAAGCGCGGAATCGCCGACAAGATCGCGGTCAAGAAGGTCATCTACGGTTCGGAACGCTCCAGTCGCTCAATGCGCCAGAAGATCTCGGAGCTGTTCGGTGGCGCCGAGCTGTTCGACATCACCGGCCTGACCGAACTCTACGGTCCGGGCGCCGGCATCGAATGTCATGAACATGACTGTATTCACTACTGGGGAGACTACTACCTGCTTGAGATCCTTGACCCGCAGACCCTGCAACCGGTCGAAGAAGGGGAATGGGGCGAGATGGTCGTCACCACACTGTGTAAGGAGGCAGCTCCGCTGATCCGCTACCGGACCCACGACATCACCCGGATCATCCCCGGACAGTGCAGCTGTGGCAGCATCCTGCCTCGCCATTCGCGGATCAAGGGACGCAGTGACGACACCATCAAGTTCCGTGGCGTCAACATCTACCCGAGCAGCGTCGATAACATCCTTTCAGCGGTACCGGGGATCGGTTCCGAGTACCAGATTCATCTCAAACGGGATGAGGCCGGGCGCGATCACATGCAGCTGATCGTCGAACGGGGAGAAGGGGTTGAAGCAGGCCGGACGCCGGAACTGATTCACGAAATCGGCCATCAGATCAAGAAACAGCTGCTCGTCTCAGCCGAGATTGAAATGGTCGACTACTCCAGCCTGCCACGCTCAGAGAAGAAAAGCCAGCGGGTCTTCGACATCCGCATTCAGGATGAGATTGTCTGATTTTTCAGGAGAAAAACTGCTGATTGAAAAAAGCCACACCTTGAGAAACTCTCTGCGGGTGTGGCTTTTTTACTCTGAGCCTTTAGCGGCTTGGTTTGAGCGCCTGGATCGTATTTATCGCCAGGGCAAGGATAACCAGTACAATCCCAGTCGCCTCGAGACCGTCAGGCTGTTCACCCATCTGAATCCAGGCTGAGAAGACGCCGATGATCGGGGCACCGAGCGCCGCAAGGCCAACCGAACCGGCGGTCAGGCGGTTGAGCGAGTAAAACCAGATCAGCCAGGCCAGCACGCTCGCCGGCACGATGCAGTAAAACAACGCGGCGATAAAGGTCCATGACCAGTGAATCGGCTCACCAGGGGCGAGTAGAGCAATGATGACAATCGGAATACTGGCAAAGATGGTCTGCCAGGTGGTGTATGAAAGCAGGTCGACCTTGACCTTTTTCTGAAAGCGCTTGGAAACGATAACACCGACCGCCCAGCTGACCCCGGAAAAAAGGGCCAGCGCTTTGCTGAACAGACCTTCGCTCAGGTTCAGCGGCACCAGAATAAAGAGCAGACCGGCCAGCGCCAGAACGACACTCAGCCACTGGAACCTCTTCAGCCTCTCGCCCAGAACCGGCCAGGCCATCAGAATCACCCAGAACGGCATACCGTAGACCAGTACGGCCGTCTTGCCGGCGCCGCCATTGACCATGGCCCAGGCCGAAAGACCGTAGAAGCCCGAAAGCTGAAATATCCCGGACAAAAAGGTGCTGCGAATTTCCGCCGGTTTGAGTGGCTTTTTGAACCAGAGTAGCAGAAGAAAAAAGCAGATCCCGCTTAGAACCAGGCGCAGAGCGGCAAAATCAAGCGGCCCGGCATACATGACGGCGGTCTTCATCACAACCCAGTTATACCCCCAGATCAGGACAAGAACCAGCAAGGCGAGATAGGCTTTGAGCTGCGGCGAAAGTCGGTTTGTCATAATTGGGCCTCTCGTTCTTTGGGAATTTTTTAACTAAAAAAGCTGATGCCGGATGCCTTCATTGAAGGGCTATCCGGCATCGCTGATTTTCAAAAAGCACCAGTGCTCTCTTGCGAGCCATAATGTTTTATATACCTCCAAACTTTCCGGGTCAAACTTCTATAAAATTTCTGTTATTCTCCCATCAAAAACAGGCTTTAAGATCTGTCAATAGGGCTTAAATGTGAATTCACTTGAGCGCTGCTCCCTTTTCTGAAAAAAATATTTATGTTATCCAGTTATCCGAAGAAAATTGTTAATCCAAAATAAAACACATATTCACACGGCTGAGCCGACAGGCGATAAGCCGACAAACAGGAACGATCGCTTATGGAAGCAGCAAGTTTTAGTGGTTCTGCAAAATATGTCCTTGATGACGAGTTGGCAAAGATTGTTAACATCTCAATGAAACTTGAAATGCCGTTGCTGCTCAAAGGTGAACCGGGAACGGGAAAAACTATGCTCGCCCATGCCATCGCCGAGACATTGCGCATGGAGCTGGTCATATTGAACGTTAAATCGAGCATGAAGCTGATCGAAGCGCTCTATCAATACGATACCCTGACCCGTCTGAACGACAGCCGGTTCAGCGATTCACAGCGTGATGTCAGCAATATCAACGATTACATCAAGATGGGAAAAATCGGCCAGGCCTTTGTGGCCGATAAACGCTGTGTCCTGCTGATCGACGAGATCGATAAAGCGGAAACGGAATTCCAGGATGACATGCTCGATGTTCTAGATCAGATGCAGTTCGATATCATCGAAACCGATGCCGTTGTCCGGGCTCAAAACCGGCCGGTTATCATCATTACCTCCAACTCGAAAAAGGATCTCTCCGATCCGTTCCTCGGCCGCTGCAACTTCCACCATATCGCCTTCCCCGATCCGAAGATGATGCGCAATATTATCGATGTCCATTTCCCAGACCTAGGTAATACCCTGACCGATAACGCTCTTTCGCTCTTTTACGATCTGCGCAACATTGACGGTATTGAAAAAAAACCAGCAACACGGGAATTGATCAACTGGTTGCGCGCCCTAGTTGCCGATCCAGACTTTCGTGACGGCGACCGTCTCAGGCAGGAAATTCCTTACCTGGGCGTCCTGTTCAAGAAAAGCAGCGATTACCAGAAGGTGCAGAACGTCATCATCAACCGACATCGTTCCTGATCTGCAGCCATGTTTGTCCAATTTTTCTACACTCTCAGGGAACAGAACATTCCGGTCAGCCCAACCTCGTTTTTAACCCTGCAGCGAGCTTTGTCATCCGGCTATATCAATACGCTGGATGATCTCTACACCATCGCCCGGACCCTGCTGATCAAAAGCGAAAAGTATTTTGATCTCTACGACCAGGTCTTTACCCATGTTTTTGAGGGGGTAGAACTTCCGGAGTTAGGTGACGATGTCTTTGAACTGATTGCCAAAAGTATGCTGGAAGAATGGCTGAAAGATCCGAAGATTCTTGCGGATGCGTTGGGGATCAACGAGTCGATGCTAGGTCGGATGTCTCAGGATGAGTTGCTGGAATACTTCAAAGAGCGACTCAAGGATCAGCATGAACGTCATGATGGTGGCAGCAAGTGGATCGGTACCGGGGGAATCTCGCCGGTCGGCCATTCGGGCTATCATCCGGGTGGATTGCGCATCGGCGGTACGTCACGCAACAAATCGGCTCGCCAGATTGCCGGGGAACGGCGCTATCGTGACTATTCACTACAGGCCAGGCTGACCTATTCGACCATGGGCGAGGCGCTGAAGAAGTTACGCCATCTTGTTCCGCAGGGGAGTAAAGACAGACTCAACGTCGATGAATCGATCTACCAGACGATGAAAAATGCCGGGGAGATTGAACTGGTCTTTGACCGCAATGTCGTCGATCGTCTCAAGGTTGTTTTGCTGATGGATAACGGCGGCTGGTCGATGGATCCCTATATCCATCTGGTGCAGGATCTTTTTCAGCACGCTAAATCTCAGTTCAAAGACCTGCAGACCTACTATTTTCACAACACCATCTATAATCAGGTCTGGCGTGATCCAGGCCGCTACAAGGATCCTGTCCCCTTGGAAAAATTTATTCACGCTGATCCGGACACCCGCTTCATCCTGGTTGGCGATGCCAGCATGGCCCCCTATGAACTGTTGCTTTCAAACGGATCTATCTACGCCTTTGAACACAGCGGTCGACCGTCTATTGATCAGCTCCGTTTTCTGGCGGATAGATTCCCCCATACGGTCTGGCTCAACCCGATCCGTCAGGAGCAGTGGCGCTATACCAAGTCAATCGAGATGATCAAGGCAATCTTCCCGATGTTTGAATTGTCGCTTGACGGTCTGGACCAAGCTGTTCAGAAGTTGACCCAGCGCTGATCGAAACCCTCTTTAAATCCTTAGATAACACCGCCAAACCTCGTCTGGAATAGCATAAGCATCGCGGATCCAGCCAAGATTATTTAGTGCAAGCCCCATCGCTTCACGTTGGACCATCAGAGTCCAGAGACGATAAGCTGCATCCCCACAACAGGCGTCTTTTTCCTGCACAGTTTCAGCATGAGCATAGGCCTTGAGAGCAGCCGCCAACTGGTCCCCGGCCCGCCCGAGAGCCGAGGCCCGCTCCTTCATGATCTCCAGTTCCTGAGCCGTGTACTGGTCCGATTGGACCAGTCCCAGCATCACCTCAGCGGCTTTCGACATAACGGGTAAAATTCCTGATCAGCTGTGCCGCAGCGGGAGTTTCGCAAATCGAATCGAGGATACCCCGGATATCCATACCGTTGCCGCAAAGATCCTCGGCCTGTTCCTGAACATAGAGTCGCATGTGGTCGCAGTGATATTCAGGATGGAACTGCACCCCCCAGGCGCAGGAACCGAGACGAAAGGCATGATGCGCCTCAAAAGAGTTGCTCGCCAGCAGGACTGCACCCTGCGGCAACTCAAGGACCGACTGAGAATGGGTTGCATGTGCGCTGAAGATTGGCGGCAGATCGCTGAAGATCGGGTCGTTATCGCTCTGCGCCAAGCGCTCGACGGCGACCGTACCGATCTCCTTGCCCAGCGGGTGGTAGTCGACCAGGCCACCACAGGCTCGGGCCAGCAGTTGATGACCGTAACAGATGCCGAAAACAGGAACTTCTGCCTCTACCAGGATACGCAGCCAGCTTTCCAGCTGAAGGCTCCAGGCAAGGTTGTCTGTAACCATGGCATGGGAACCGGTGATGACGACCCCGGCACAATCTTGGGCAGCGGGCAGTTGCGTCGGCATACTGTTAACATCGATCACTTTGAGCGGCACCGCCGTCGGTCCCAGGGCCTTGAGCGTCCACTGGTCAAAATCTCCGTATTCCTGGACGATAACCGGAAAGGTCGTTCCGGTTTTGATGATATAGATTGGCTTCATAATAAGACCTGTTCTCGTTGATGACATTCAGATGATGGCAATCCGCAGCGGTTGACCACGGGCGATAAGAACAGATCTTAAGACGTTCCAGACTGAAGCGCAACTCAATGCGCGTCACGGCGTTTGCGGCGATTGAAATTAGCGTGGAATACCGATCAGCACATCACAGGGCGGATTGATCAGGATATCATGGGTGGTGCCGCCAACCTTGAAAGGAGAAAAAATCGCCCCGCTATGAGCACCAATGGCGATCAGGTCGGCTCCGATGGCCTCCGCCTCAGCAAGCAGCGATTCGTAGGCGGCCCCCTGATCGACCCGGACATGAACTGCAGCCAGTATTTTGTGGCTATGGACGATCATATCGCGCTTTTCTTCGAGAAAACTCTCCATTTTACGTTTTTCGTTACTCTCAATGACATCTCCGGCATACTGCTCGATCTTGTCACCGATATAGGTATCGGGGATATTGAAGGCGTGCATCAGGTGGATACTTGCCGTGCCGGCCAGTTCCAACGACAGTTCCAGCGCGGCATCGGCCGCAGGAGAAAAATCGCTACCGATCAAAACCTGCTGATAGGATTTTTTGCAGGCATGCCTGACCATCAGGACCGGCCTGCTCCCCTTGCGGACCACCTGGTCAATGTTCGTACCGGTAAAGAGTTCGCGCAATTTTGTCTTACGATGCATACCCATGATGATCAGCTCGGCGGCAACCTCTTCAGCCCGGTTCAGAATGGCACTGCTGATTTCGTTGCTGAAAAGGACCTTTGCTTCATGCTGTACCGTCCTGTATTCAGGCCTGCTGGCCAGATATCGGCAAAGGCGCTGTTCCCCTCCGTCAGCATCTTCACTCACTGAGGATGAGATATGGATAATATGAAGAGTGGCTGACTGAGCTGCTGCGAGATTGATCGCTCTGGACAGGGCGATGTCAGCTTCTGACGAAAAATCGGTTGCCAATAGCAGGTTCTTCATAGCGCCCTCCTTGCCATATATTGCTTTCTTCAATTGTAACGCTCAGGAATAAAACTGCACCCCTGTCACAGAGGAAAGGACGGACTTCATCCCTAAGCATGGCCACCGGGCTCAAAAATTTCAATCACTACGCCTGCGCAGACGGCCACCCTCCACCCTGTTACGGCCAGCTTCTTTGGCCTGGTACAGGTAACTGTCACAGGCCTCTATCAGGTTACTGAAGGACAGGCCGGCGGATTCGTCGACATCGATGGTCAACACGCCAAAGCTGGCGGTCACAACCGGGGCAATCGGGGAATTCTTGTGCGGTATTTTGAGATTTTCCAAATTGATGCGCAATTCATCGGCGAGAGACATCGCTATCCGATACTCTGTCAGAGGCAGAATACAGCCGAATTCCTCCCCTCCGTAGCGAGCGACCAAATCACAACTGCGCTTAACACTTTTGAGCAGCGCATTGCCTATCGCCCGCAGACAGTCATCACCGCTGACATGACCGTAGGTGTCGTTATAGGATTTGAACAGATCGATATCGATGAGGATCAGCGACAAAGGAAGATGAGAGCGTTTGTGACGAACAAATTCTTTCTCGAGGGTTTCATCAAAGAGACGCCGGTTGGCCAGTCCGGTCAAAAAGTCACGGCTGGCGATCCTGATCAGATCGCTGTGCATCGCCTCGCTTTCCTGGGTCGCAATATCGACCAGGCGATGCAGGACCCTCATCGCCCTGAACTGACGGGACTCCCCCAGTTCCAGATCTTCGATCTCGCTTGCCTGTTGCGATCGATCCACCTCAGAGTCCTCTTCACTGAGCAACAAAAGAGTCAGAGACTGGCTGAACAGGCGGCCGGCCTGCCGGTGCGGCTTGAAGAACTCGCCATACCCGAAACTTCCGGCAGTGAAAGGATAGTTGTTGAAGGCCGAAAGCTCGACACCGATATCTTCGCCGAAATTCCACTTCCGTGAGATACAGGAATAGGCGAAAAGAGCTTGCGGTTCAAATTGACTGATCTCACGGTAAAGCTTCTTGACGCCCTGAGTCAGCAGGTCAGCCTGACAGATGCCAAAGCGTATCTGCTCACCAGCAGAGAGATCGAGGACATAATTAACTGAACCATCCGCATTGAGATCGGTCATATAAACGGCCATCTGCAGGCCGTCCCTCTCGATCATTAGTGGAAAGTCGATGGCCGACATCGGCAGTTTATCGGCGATGTCCTGACCAAGATAATAGGCATAAATCTCACTGGGAAGCTTGTCTTCAATCGTATAGACGCGTGCCCCTTCAGCCCTGGTAATCGTCAACCGCTTGCCGATCGGTACCCAGCCCAGATTATAGGCATTTCCGACGGTCAGTGATTCTCCGGCCAGGGCGGCGACAAGGCAACCGCGGCTGCTGATCTTATCTTCGGTAAAAACATAGGTTATTCCGGCTTCACCATCTTCGCCGGCCATGGCACCGCAGATCAATGTCTCGCCGAACTGCTCACCCAACGCCCGAATAAGCCGTTCACCGTTATTCAGACTGTTGTCGCTGATGCTGCAACTGAACAGGATCAATGCTTTGAGGGAATCCGTCGAAAGCTCTTTTGCCATCGTTGTGGCGACGACGTCAGGGGCTTCGTTGAAATCGATCAGTAAGGATTTGACGTCACTCTTATCAAACTGGGTCAGGTTGATCAGGATACTGCGACTCGTACTCCAGTTGCCGAGGATTTCTCCTGAAGTGGTCAGCCCGACGACAGTGGCTCCCGGGAAAAACTCTACCAATTCCTGCTGCAGAACACGAATGACATCGAACTCGACAACTCCGCAAAAAACCTGGATCAGTGACCTGCCAGACGGAACATCCGCAACCTTGGACCTGAGCCGGACAAGATCATCCCGACTGTGATAAATCTGATTGAAGCTTTTGATCATTCCACCTCTAAAATCTACTGACTTTGGTTCAACAAATACGTCACCGACCAGACAGCGCCAGGTTCATTTTATTTATCCCGGACTCGACGATTCAAGAGACATGCTGATGAAAAGATTTGATTTTCTGCCCCTTTGCCGTCATATTCAGAACCTGTTGCACACAATTAAATTGTACATGTTTATGAGAGGAGATGCTTCCATGAAGAAGTTTTTTGCCCTGTTTTTCACCCTGATCTTCTGCGCGACTCCGGTTTTGGCCGCCGATACCATCAAGATCGGTGCCTTCTTTGACCTCTCCGGTCGCGCCTCGTTTATCGGCACTCCGACCGAGCTGGTCGCCGAAATGGTCGTTGACAAGATCAACTCAGAAGGCGGCATCAACGGCAAGATGCTGGAACTGGAAATTGGTGACACCGAAGGCAACCCGGCCAAGGCGGCTTCGATTGCCAAGAAATTCATCTACAAGGACAAGGTCGTCGCCATCATCGGCCCGACCCTCACCGACACCGGCATGAACGTCAAGGGGATTGCCGACAAAGCCGAAATCCCGATTGTCATGACCGTCGGTGGTGACCCGGTTATCATGGGTGGCAAATTCGGCTCATTCAAATGGATCTTCAAATCCCCGCAGCGCTCCAAGACCGCTGTCGAACGGATGTTCCTCTATCTGAAGGAAAAGGGGCTGACCAAGGTCGCGCTGATGGCTGGTACCGACGGCTTCGGCAAGGACGGCGCCCGCTGGATGAAGGAGCTGGGCCCGCAATACGGTATCGAACTGATCGCCGAGGAATCCTTCGGTAACCGCGACACCGACATGACCTCGCAGCTGACCAAGGTCAAGAACAGCAACCCGCAGGCTATCCTGGCCTGGACCACCGGCCCGGCCGGTTCGATCATCGCCAAAAACAAGGTTCAGCTCGGTATCGATATCCCACTGTTCCAATGCCACGGCCTGCCTGATCCGAAATATATCGAGCTGGCCGGAACCTCCAGCGAAGGGGACCGCATGCCGGCTACCAAGCTGATGGTTGCCGATGAACTGCCCGACAACGATCCACAGAAGCCCGTCATCCAGGAATTCATCAAGCTCTACAAGGAAAAGGGCTACGACAAGCAGTTCCCGATCAACACCCACTCTGGCTACGCCTGGGATGCGATCATGCTGATCTCCAACGCCATCAAGCAGGTCGGGACCGAGCCTGAAGCACTGCGTGCGGCGATCGAAAACACCAAGAACTACGTCGGTATCTCCGGCACCTATAACTTGACCACCGTAGACCACAACGGCCTGACCACCGATTCGATGGTCATGGTTCAGGTCAAGGACGGCAAGTTCACCATGGCGCCGTAAAGAGTCTCCGCATTAAATCTTCAAAAGCCTCGTCCAGAATTGGACGAGGCTTTTGTCATTTTGGCGCCAAATCGTTCAATGACAGCTTTCCAACTTTTTCGACCCTGATCTTCGGTATAATCCCTCCCACATCCAGCACCGCCTCCAGCCTGAATTCAACCTGCTGGCGCGATTGTCTGAACAGCTTGCTGAACAGGCTCATGGTGCTGATCAGATCAGGGCTTGCACTTAAAGTGACATCGCCTTCCCCGTAGGCTCCAATCAGCGGCAACGCCCGGGAGACACCGGTCAGAATCGGTTCCCCTTCCAGCTCAACCTTATAAGATAGTCCCTTCAGTTTCAGCGCTATCCCGTTTGGATTGGTGATATGCAGGTCAAATTCGAAATTCGGCACAATGCCGTTGCTGGGCAGAACCCTGACCCCGGTCAGGCTGACTCCGGGTTCTTCAAAAACCGGCAGAAAAGGAGTACAGGCTGTCAGTACCATCAGCAGCCCTGCAGCCAGCAAGCCACGCAACTTGATCATTATCTGCTCCTTTCAGCATTACGCAGAAACTGCCCTTAATTTGAAATGGCGATCTTCTCGAGTATAATGATTCATATCTATTTTGAACAAGTTGCCAATTATCTGCCAGGATTAGTCCATGAACCTCGTCGTCTGGGGAAGGAATTTCGAAACAGGCATTGCCGATGTCGATGAGCAGCACAAATTTCTCGTCGAACTCACCAATAAATTCGGCCTGCTGATATCCCAGCAGGATCCAGACCAGGAGAAACTTGAAACGGTCTTCAGCGACCTCCTCGACTATACCCGTTACCACTTTCATGACGAAGAACAGTTTATGCGGGAGGCGGGTGTCGACGAGCGTCACTACGAATATCATGTTTCTGAACACAAAGGCTTTATCGACGAGGTCCTCAGGCTTCACCTGGAAAAAGGCCTGACAAAAGATACGGGTAAGGACCTTTTCGAATTTCTGATGCATTGGCTGATCTATCATATCCTTGGATCCGACCTGAGCATGAGTCGTCAGGCAGCCATGATCGGCCAGGGGATCAGCCCTGCCGACGCCTTTGCCAGCAATGAGAAGGAACCGGACAACGCCAAAGAACTGCTGCTGCGTTCATTGAACCACCTGTTCAAACAGGTTTCTCAGAGAAACAGGGAACTCCAGGAGCTGAACCAAAACCTAGAGGACAAGGTCGCCCAGCGCACCAGGGCTCTCGGCGAGGCCAACCGCCAACTGGAAAAGATGGCGATGACCGATGTTCTGACCGGGCTGGCCAACCGGCGCCAGGCCCTTTTCCAGCTAAAACGCTACTGGCAGGACAAACAGAACGGCAAAGATGAACTATCCTGCATCATGATCGATGTCGACAGGTTCAAGGAAATCAATGACACCTATGGTCATGACATCGGCGATGCCGTCCTTGTAGAGCTGGCCAAACAGCTTCAGCACCTGGTCAGAACCGATGACCTGCTCTCGCGGCTCGGCGGTGATGAATTTCTGATCATCTGCCCCGGAACCGACATCAGTGGAGCCATGCATCTGGCTGAACAGATTCATCACAAGATGTCGTCACAAAAAGTCCCGATCCCGGCAGAGCGGTGGAACTACAGCCTGAGCCTGGGTGTCGCCGAAAGAACAGCTCACATGCACCAGCCTGAGGATCTGATTAAAAACGCTGACCGAGGCGTTTATATGGCCAAGGAAAGCGGTAAAAACTGTGTTCGTTCAACCTCTGCCATCGGCCAGAAAGCCTGACGGGACATCGAAAAATGGCGACTATCAGTTGGAAAGCTGTCTATGAAACCGGAATTGTCGCTTTAGATAACGAACATCGCCGTCTGATTGAAGCGGTCAACAGCCTTTATGAAGCCATTCGCGACAAGCGCGGTGACGAAGTCCTCGATGAGGTGCTCGCCCTGCTTGAAGATTACACAATCCATCATTTTCAGCATGAAGAAAAGCTTATGGAGGAATACAAGTTTCTCGGCCTGCCCAAACATAAAAAGCTACACCAGGAACTGATAGACTCTCTTGAGAAGATCAAGGCAGAACCGGTGGACAAGGTGAAGATGGCAACCAACCTGCTGACCTTTTTGCGCAGCTGGGTTCTCAATCATATCGTCGAAGTCGATAAACAATACGGCAGCTATCTGGAATCGAGAGGAGGCAAATTTATCAGCTGACAGGCTCTTCTGTTCCGCGCCCCCGTCTCACCCCCGCACACATTACAGTCAACAAACTGATATTATTGATGTCTTGAGCTTTCTGAAATTTTAGCAACAAAATATTCGCATGATTCCATCCCCTTGGCTTATAACAGTAAAAAACCGTTCAAGGGAGTCGCAAGATGAAGATTACAGTTCTGGTTGACGACAGGCCCGGTGATGAACGCTGCACTCCCGAGCATGGCCTGTCGATGCATATCGAGTTTGCCGGTCAACAGCTGCTGTTTGACTTCGGTCAGACCGATACCTTCATACAGAACGCAAAAATCCTCGACATCGACCTATCCGAAATCAACACTGTCGCGCTCAGCCACGGCCATTATGATCATGCCAACGGTATCAACCAGATTCGCAATTCCAGGATCTTCCTGCATCCGAACTGCTTTACCCCGCGCTACTCCAAGCTCAGCGGAAAAGACGACAGCATGGCGACCAGTCGTGAGGCCCTGGTGCAGGATAACCAGCTGATCGAAACCGAGAGCCCGCTCATGATCGGCGAGAATAGTTATTTTCTGACCGGCGTCCCGCGCCTTTTCGATTTTGAGGCCAAAGACTTCCCGACCGTTCTGGCCGATGGCGCTGTCGACGAACTGATTGACGACAGCGCCCTGACTTTTGTCACTCCCAACGGGCTGGTGGTCATTTCAGGCTGCGCTCATTCCGGCATCTGTAATACCGTTGAGTACGCCCGCAAGATCACCGGCGTTGCTCATGTTCATGCCGTTGTCGGTGGTTTTCACCTGCGCCAGGTCGATCTGAACACTCCCGCGGTTGTTCAATACTTCGCCGAACTTGGTGCAAAATACCTGCTGACCGGGCACTGTACCTGCGATGAAGCCTGTCAGGTTCTGCAGGAACAGCTGGGCTCCCGTTGCCATTTTGAAGTCCTCGGTGCGGGGAAAAGCTTCGAAATATAACGAGATGAGCGACCTCAAGGGGATGAATATCCGTGCCGTCGGCCCGACCGCAAGCGTGGCCAAGGCCCTTGGCTGAACCCCGACCGCGCTGCAGTCGACTGGAAACTCGCCAAGGTCACCCGCTACACCGCCTATAGTGCTCCGACCGGCGTTTCACTGGGTTTCTTTGTCGTCATGAACAAGGATAAGTTGAAGGCTCTCGACCCTGAAACTCAGAAGACCATCGATGAACTCGACCTCGAATGGGCCGGTCGCCATGGCAAGGCCTGAGAAAACTCTGAAGTTCGTGGCATCAAGTTCGCGCTGTCCCAAGGTGTTTCGATTGTCGGTATTGACCCTAAAGAAGCAGCAAACTGGAAGAAAGCCGTCAAACCGTTATCGACGAATACCTCAAAAACACTTCCGCCAAAGGTGTGCCGGGTAAAGAAGTTTTGGACTATGTCGAGAAAAGACTGGCCGATGCTGACGCAGGAAAGTTTGAAAGTAAGTACCTGTTGAAGTAGTTGCAGTATGAAGGGCAGACCCAACCAACCGGATCAGCCCTTCAATTGTAGAAATTTGAATCTGGCCTGAAAAACAGTGTCAGTTAAAATCTAGCTATCTAGAATTCAAAACTACCTATTTATGAAAATCAAGTGAGGAGGATCTCATCCTTTTTATTTGGCATTGATCACCTCTCTTATAGGCCGCTCCAAGTTGGAGCGGCTCAGTAGTCAGGTATTATTTCAAACTGCGAGGGGCCAGAGAGTTTCGCTGGATATTGGCTGGAGCACGTTCAATGGTACGAATGTATTGCACCGCAGGTTTGCCCAGTAGCATCATACCTCCGACGAGGTGATCGGTCGGGATACCAAGCCGTTCACTGAGGTCAGTGAAAACCTTACAGATAAGCGTTTTGGCCAGACCGTTCCACAAAGTCCCCAGATTCATGCTCTGTGCTGCCAGCTCCAGATAACTCAAAGCAATTACCGTATCGGTTTGCGCAGCAGGGTTAGTTTTCGGGGAAGAGGCAATGATCAGATGCGGAGCTCCTCGGAAAAAAAGATCTATCCCCTTGTCCTGACG
Source organism: Geopsychrobacteraceae bacterium (assembly GCA_963677215.1). Classification (GTDB taxonomy): domain Bacteria; phylum Desulfobacterota; class Desulfuromonadia; order Desulfuromonadales; family Geopsychrobacteraceae. The sequence continues at coordinate 1,197,335 of OY781919.1, read as the reverse complement.
AATCGCTTTCCCTATGTTCACGTAGTTCCTGAGAGGTCCTTCGGGCAAAGAGTCGACGTGCTCCATGTCCTCTAGGCGCTGCCAACATTCGTCTGAAAGCATTTGCACCTGCCCGGGAGCGTCCAGCACCGTAAACCTTACGCTTTGATTGTTGACTGCAGTGGGGGCGTGCCATGCCGTGGAAAGCAAAGTGTCCAAAGTTTCTGCAGGCAAGGCGTCAGGGGCGTACTGCCGGATTGAGCGACGTCCCTTGATCAAGGTTGCCATCTGGCTAAACGTAGGTATTCGGTCTGCAAGTTCTGTGGAGTCGTGGGCATGATTGCCCAAAATGGACAAGGCCTCAGTAGGGCAGATGGCCAGGCAGTGCTGACAGCCGAGACAGTTGTCGGAGTTTTCAAGTAGCGGCTGTTCAGCCATGGTCAGAACGCCAAAGGGGCAATCCCTGACACAAGCTTCGCAGGCAATGCAGTGTTCCTTGTCGATCATGAATTGAATGTCGTTCATTTCTACGTATTCCTTTTGTCGATGAGAGAACCGAGAGTTTTCTGGTGATTATACGATCCAAATTATTCAGGAAAGGTCGATCATTCCAGAATGTCCAATATTTGATAACATTGTGAACGAGCCGGGAAACCTTTTACAAATGAGCAATACTGACATTGATTTTATTAACCTTGGCGATATGTTTTTCCTTTTGAGTGTTTCAGCCAGATTTTGTAGTTGTGCCAGTTTTGCGAAAACTGGAACCCAGCGCTTCAGTCAAACGGGTTGTTAGGCGTGTCAGGGAGTCGATGTCTTTATCATCCCAGTCACGCAGCAGGACTTCTATTCGTTGAACACGGAGATGATGCATTGACTCGGCCAGTTCTTGGCCGGATGCCGTTGTCACAATCAGAGCACTGCGACCATCTGCAGGGTTGGACTGTTTAGTGATCAATCCTTTTTTTTCCATGGCATTTAGTTGGCGCGTAACTGTTGAGTTATCTAGCGTCAAGCTGGTAGCCAGTTCTCCGACACTCAACGGTCCGTCCCTCAGATGCAGCAGCAACAGATAATGGGCTCGTTCCAAGGGATATTTCCGATGTCTGTTGATCGCTTCCAAAGTACGTACCAGATTCGCTAGTTGATATTCCAGCCGCGCAATACGATTATTATCCTTCATATTTTCTCCTGAATCTTAATATATAAACTTGCCTGCATAATACAGATTGACCCGCCGTCTACAAATGTGTAATGTCTGCATTATACAGATACATTTCTTTTCTATCCACCTGTTTCAAAGTTCAAGGACCGTAGCAAATGAGTAAAACATCCGTCAGCTTTCTAAATCAACCAAAGGCTGTCTGGGCGACTGCGTTCGCCTGTGTTATCGGGTTTATGTCGATCGGACTGGTCGATCCTATATTGACTTCTATCGCCGAGGGTCTCCATGCCTCACCCAGCCAAGTGTCATTGCTGTTTACCAGTTATTTTTTTGTTACCTCAGTCATGATGTTGGTTACAGGTTATGTCTCCAGCCGTCTCGGAGGGCGTAAAACCCTATTGCTCGGTTCTGTGTTGATAGTCATCTTTTCCGCTCTGGCGGGAAATTCCGACAGTGTCGCCGAGCTGGTCGGTTTCAGGGCTGGATGGGGACTTGGAAATGCCTTTTTCGTGGTAACGGCACTGTCAGTAATCGTCTCCGCCGCACGCGGCGGAACGACGGCAGCCATACTTATGTATGAATCGGCCCTGGGCCTGGGAATCTCCGTGGGACCGCTATTGGGGGCGGCACTGGGAACTCACTCTTGGCGTTATCCTTTTTATGGCACCGCAACCCTGATGACCATTGGCTTTGTTGCCATAGCCATATGGTTGCCGGAACAGCCGAAGCCTATCACAAAAACCTCATTCAGCGCCCCCTTGAAGGCTCTTACTCATGGCGGTCTACTCACGGCAGCCTGCAGTGCTTTTGGTTACAACTTCGCCTTTTTTACTATCCTTTCCTTTGTTCCGTTTGTGCTGCACATGTCTCCCCATACCGTGGGACTGATATTTTTCGGCTGGGGTCTGCTGCTGGCGATATTTTCCGTCATCGTCGCCCCGCGTTTGCAGGCTCGTTTTAGCGCCCTGCAGATTCTGACAACTAGCCTCCTGACGCTTGCTGTATTATTGATGATCATGGCCCATACTCAGGCAAATATTATAGCTATTTGTGTCGTACTGTCTGGAGGAGTGACAGGCATCTGCAGCACTGTTTTTACTGAAATTGCACTGGAGGTTTCTGACGCCCCACGTGCTGTCGCTTCAGCCGGTTACAATTGCGTCCGTTGGTTTGCGGGGGTTGTAGCTCCCTTTGTGGCACCCATGCTTGCGGAGCATTTCAGTCCGCAGCTAACCTTCTATGTCGCTGCGGGAGCCGCCCTACTAGCTCCGGTTATTCTGATTAAACGACGTTCCACCTTGGGTGTTTATGGAGCAAAACAGCACGCGCAAGACAGTGCTCCGGATTACCGTGGTGGGGTGTTGGTCGCATTAGCTGGAGATGACAGTGATTCTAGCCTGTTGCAACGTACAGTCGCCATTGCAACGAAACAACGTTCACCCGTTCATATTGTCCATATCCGATCTTTTGAAGCTATTGAAGGGGAAGTGCTAGAAAACGAGACTATGACTCAGTCCCAGCAATTGGTTGAGCGCGCCAAGCAGCATCTGCAGCAGTCCGGCCTACAGGTCGGTGTCACAGTTGCCGAGGCAGCTGCGGCGCAGCTGACGGCAATAATATTAGAACAGCTGGAACAGCTAAAACCGGGCATTGTCATCCTCGGACGCGGGTCGCAGCGTTCTTTGGAGCACTTGTTACATGGCAGCTTGGCGGACAGCGTCAATCGCCAGGCTGCCCCTGATGTTGAACTGATTCTGGTTCCACAGCCAACAACCGCCTGAAGTCTTATAGGACAATTCCTCGCTTTAATGGCGGGGGACGTATATCTAAAGTTGCTTTACCGGTTTGCAAATTTATAGCAATGATTTCGGAATAACTGACAACGTACTTTAATTGTTGATAGCCAAGCCTTAGTACGATACACGAACTAAAATAGTTCAAAATATAGCGTTTCTGGAACAGAAAAGCCGTCGGAAATGACCCAACAGCTTTTTTCATATATGCCTATTTATGAGAATTACATGATCAAGTCAGCCGCCAAGCAGATTTTCAACATAGTTAGGCCATTTCTTGGACTGTTTGGACGGGAAATTCTGCTCATGGCGTCCCTGTGCCTCAGGCCGACTGGCTAAGTTGATAAATGATATTCTCTATGATTTCAATGTTGCCGCTCTTGCTGAAATATTACCCCTTGAAGTCAAGCTAGGCCTGGTACCAGTAGCAGCTTTGTGTCACATTGTTTTGTACCATCAATTCTTAACGGAAATTTCAGAAATACCTACTCCCTCGACACTCCGTACAAAGATCTGATTAATCCGGCAGATCTAACTTGTCATAGAAATATTCCGTTACCAGTTACTTCTGCTGCATGTCTACATACCAAATGGCATTGCTAAAAGGGTATGGACACCTGTGTAACCATCCCTTAAAATAGGGCCAGCAATTTTTAGAGTTTTCCCGCATACTCGATCAGTCAAGGGAGGGCACACCAGTGCGGAAAACTCGATTCAAAGAAACGCAGATCGTCAAGATTCTCAAAGAAGTTGAAGCCGGTCGAACCGTTAAAGATGTTTGCCGTGAACACGGCATTTCCGATGCGACCTACTACAACTGGAAATCAAAATACGGCGGCATGGAAGCCTCCGATATCAAGCGCCTCAAAGAAGTCGAAGAAGAGAACCGCAAGCTCAAACAGATGTTTGCCGATCTCAGCCTCGAAAACAGAGCGCTGAAAGATATCATCGAAAAAAAGCTCTGACGCCGACGGAGAAGCGTGAACTGGTCGATTACGCCAGACAGCGGCATCGCTTGAGCCAGCGAGCTGCCTGCAATGCATTATCCTTGAGTAGATCGGTCTATAGTTATCGGCCGAAGCCCAACAAGGATCAGCTGGTTATCGAGCTACTTCAGGAACTTGCCGAAAAATACCCTCGCTATGGGTTTAGCAAGCTTTTTGATCTTATTCGTCGGCGGGGGCACAGATGGAACCACAAGCGTGTCCATCGTGTTTATTGCCATTTGAAGCTGAACTTTCGCCGTAAGGGCAAGAAGCGATTGCCGATTCGTAATCCACAGCCCCTGTCGGTGCCTGCTCAGGCCAACCACTGTTGGTCCATAGATTTTATGAGTGATGCCCTTTGGTGTGGGCGTCGATTTCGGACCTTTAACGTGATCGACGACTTCAACCGCGAGGCCCTAGCGATCGAAGTCGACTTAAATTTGCCTGCAGAGCGGGTCATTCGCACGCTGGAGCGGATCGTTTCCTGGCGAGGCTATCCGGCAAAGCTACGCATGGATAACGGTCCAGAATTTATTTCGCTGAAACTGTCGGCCTGGGCTGAAGACAACAATGTCGAGCTAGAATTCATCAAGCCCGGCAAGCCAACTCAGAATTCATACATCGAACGCTTCAACCGAACCTTTCGTGATGAGATTCTGGATTATTACGTTTTTCATCGTTTGTCTGAGGTTCGCGAAGTCACCGATAAATGGATTATCGAATACAACGAAATCAGGCCCCATGATTCACTGGGGAAGCTGACGCCAAAAGAATATTTGGAAGCGCAATAGATCACCGGGAAACTCTATGAATCGGTGGCCCTAAAAGAGGGAGCTTTACACTGAGAGCCTAGCCGCAATTGACCAACGAAAAAAAATTTGTAATTCGATACGGGAAGCCATGTAGTAAAAATACCCAAGAATCAGCACCAATGCTCCCACAACACGAATCCAAACTTCATGCGTTTCCAGAAAACCAAAAATCGACAGTAGCAGGTTTGGTACAATCACAAGGATCAACCCGAGGGCGAACATGTAGATCGAGAACACACGTAGACTAAATGCCGATTTACTCATTCATTTCTCTCACTTTAACGATTTGCTAAGTCCGTTTTATTAGTGCGCCCATAAGAATATTTAGACTATTTTCCGCACTGCAAACGCCTTATGCTGAAACTGTGCTTGATTAAATAAACTCTACAACATTTATCGGTTAGGTTCTTTTTTTGTCCGTAGGTTATTTCAAAAATCAGGATTTATGAGATTTCAACTAAGGGAAAAGATTCTCTGATTTGTCGTTTGTAAATGTCCTGTCAAATTCCAATTTCACATCATCTAAGGATATTTGATACGGGTACAGGTGGCTATTAAGCTTGAAAAAAACTGACCGTGTCAGTCTTGTCAGATCTGATTTTTTACACTTCAATACTTCACAGCCAACCTTTTCTCCAGTTTTGCCGCCAACCAGGAACAACAGTAGGTCAGCAGAAAATAGAGAATCGTCACCGTGATCCAGACTTCAAAGGTCAGATAGGTTGCCGCCATCAGCTCCATTCCCTGAAAAGTCAGCTCCTGAATGGAAATCACCGAAACAATCGCCGAATCCTTGATCGTCGAAATCGCCTGCCCGGCCAGCGCCGGGATCATCCGCTGAAAAGCCTGAGGCAGAATGATGTGACGCAGAAGTTGCCGGCGCCCCATCCCCAGCGCCTGCCCCGCATCCCATTGGCCTCGGTCGAGGCTGTTGATGCCGGCCCGGACAATCTCGGCGATATAGGCCCCCTCAAACAGGGCAAGGGTGACAACCGCAGCGATAAAGGCCTCAAGCTGATCGGTCGGAGCCAGCAACATAGCGATAGAGCCCTGTAGAAAGCTGGGCAGACCTCTCACCAGTTCGGAGATTTCAAGATGCGGCAGGAGCTGATCGCTGACGAAAAAATAGAAGATCAGGATCAGCACCAGCGGCGGCAGGTTGCGCAACAGGGCAACGTAGGTTCCACCCATCAGGCGGCTCAGCAGGGAGTGGCCGGTGCGCAGCAGACCGATGAGAACCCCCAGCGGCAGAGCCAGCAGCAGACTCCAGACGCTCAGGCGGATGGTTGTCAGCAACCCTTCAAGCAGCAGGTTGGGGACCCACCCACGGGCTGCGTCATGGCGCACCAGGTACTGCGGAATGACCTGCCAGTTCCACCGGTACTCAAGATCGAAAAAGACCCGGTAACCAAGAAAAGTGATGAACCCGAGGGTCAGAATCAGTAGCAAGGTATCGACCCTCCCCCAGGGTTTTCTCCGCTTCAGCATTGCAGCAGCTTCACCTCCCCCCGGCCAAAGGGCGCGGGGGCGCCCCAGGGCAGATAGCTATTCAACCTGGTCCTTCCACTCCTGGGTGGTGAACCAATAGCGATAGCGCTCCTGCAACCAGCCGTCAGCACTGCGTACCTGAATCCAGTTGTTGAGAAAATTGAGAAAATCCGGGTCCCCTTTCCGCACGGCAAAGCCGATCGGCTCCCTGGTAAAGGTTTCACCGGCCAGCGGCAGGTAGAGCTTATCCTGGTATTTCAGGCTCTGAAATTCCGGAAACGGCTGGGATGAAATCATCGCTGCAGCGCGGTCGTTGAGTACCTCCTGGAGGGCCTGCCCCTCATCGTCAAACAGACGCAGTTGAGCTTCCGGCAGGTATTTTTTTGCCGCATCGGCGGCGGTCGTGCCGATTCTGGCAACAATGGTCAAGTCCGGCTTGTTGAATTCCTCAAGGCTGTTCAGGTTACCTGCTAGCTGACTGTTGGCGACAAGCGACATTCCCGAATATTCATAGGCAGCGCTGAAATTGACCTTGAGATTGCGCTCCGGGGTGATCCCCATGCCACCGATGATGATGTCGAACTTACCGGTCAGCAGGGCCGGGATGATCCCCGACCATTTGGTCGGTACGAATTCGATCTCAACCCCCATATCTTCGGCCAAGCGCTTGGCCACCTCGATCTCGAAACCGGTATAGCCACCGGTTTTGTCCTTCATCGCCCAGGGGACAAAAGTTGAAAAGCCCACCCTCAAGCGGTTTTTGTTAATCACCTGTTCCAGGCTGCTCGCCTGGGCGAGATCCTGACGCAGGTCGGCAGCAAAGGCGGGAAGAGCAAAAGCAATCAGCAGCATCAGGCATAAACTCAGGCGTCGTGACATGGTCCTCTCCTTATTCTTCAGTTCAGGTACGTAGCCATTCGATATTCCAGAAATTTTACCAAAATACTCAAGACTATGGTGACCAGCAGGTAGATCGCCGCGACGCTGAACCAGACCTCGAAAGTCAGAAAGCTCTCGGCGATGATCTGCTGCCCCTGCATAGTCAGGTCGTAGATGGCAATGGTTGAAACCAGGGCCGAATCCTTGATCAGTGAAATCCCCTGGCTGGTCAGCGGCGGAATCATCTGACGCAAAGCCTGGGGCAGAATGATGTGACGATAGGTTCCGGCCCGGGTCAGCCCGAGTGCCGCACCTGCTTCCCACTGCCCCCGACCGATAGCCAGGATACCGGCGCGAATGATTTCTGAAGCATAGGCTCCTTCGAACAGACTGAGGGCGATCACCGCCGAACTTAAGCGTCCGAAACCCAGAATAGGTGCCAGTACAAAATAGATCAGAAAAATCTGCACCAGCAGAGGTGTATTACGAATCACTTCAAGGTAGATGCGTGCCAGAGCGGTCGCCATGATTCCACCCGACAGGCGCATCAGTGCCGACACCAGGCCGATCAGCAGTGTCACCACCAGGCTGACTACAGAAATCGCCAGGGTCAGCCACAGCCCCTGCAGCAGAGGCCCGGCTCGCCAGCCTGAAGCGGATACCTGAATCAGATAGCGTGGGATCCGGTGCCAGTGCCAGGTGTAGCCGAGACTTTCCGCACCCTGCAACAGTGCCAGGCAGCAACCGGCCAACACCAGTACAAAGGCACAGACCTGCAGGATTTTCGAAAAGGGATGTTCAAATTTCAGGATATTTTCAAAGATAACGAACCCTCCTTTCGTCACCTTGAATCTGGAGTTATTGTTTCTGCTTCAGGATATATTTCTGATGATAGTCTTCCGCCCGCCAGAAGGTCTCTGCCGGTACAATTTCCGTGACGATCGGATCGCGGTATACTCCGGAAGCTTCAATCAGCTGTCTGGAACGTTCAGCAGCCTCTCTCTGTTCTTCGTCATGATAGAAGATTGCCGAACGGTACTGATCACCGATATCCCAGCCCTGGCGATTGAGCGTGGTCGGATTATGCTTGCCCCAGAAAACTTCGAGCAGCCGGTCATAACTGATCCACTCAGGATCGTACTCGATTTGCACCGCTTCGGCGTGGCCTGTTTCACCGCTGCAGACCAGCTCATAGGTGGGTTGCGCTACCCTCCCTCCGGTATACCCGACAGCGGTCTCGAGTACCCCATCGAGAACACGAAAGGCTTCTTCAACACCCCAGAAACATCCGGCGGCAAAGGTTGCACGGGCCATATTCACTCCTCGTTGGGCTGACTTCTGGTATCAGGTTAGCATCGCTGCAGCAGCAAAATCCAGTGCCCGGCTTTTTATGGTCAGAACAGACCGATCACCAGCAGGTTAAGACAACCGATGAGAAAACCGAGCAGAGCTCCGAACAGGTTGATGTACTTGAACTGTTCCTTCATCACCCCCATCAGCAGCCCTTCAACCTGAAGCAGATCGAGACTGTTGACCTTTTCTTCAACCATGCGACAGACGTTGAGCGTATCGACCAGCCTGGGCGCTTCCTTTTTGAGCATCTCTTCAACCAACTGGCAGCTGCCAACCTCAAGCTCCTGGCGCACATCGCCCGGTAGTTTCATTGAAAGCAGACCGATCGGCTTCTGGTAGATCCACTTGTCGGTCTGCTCTTTCAGAACCTCCTCAAAGGCTTTGTGCAGCTGCGCAGAACGCAACGTGGTCAGGGTTCTGTCCGCCAGCAACTGGCGGCCACTTGCAACCCCGCCGTCGGGCAGACAACGATCAAGCAGCTCGGCAAACGACTGATCCTTAACCCGGTCCAGAGCGCTCTCAGCGAGAATGACTGCACTGTCGACGGTCTTTTCCGACTGCAGGGCGGTGATGATCCGGTCACGGACAAAGCCCTTGATCCCGGTCACCTTGTCGTAGGAGAGATGCTCGACAAAACTGCTGACCGGCCGATCGAGGAAATGATCGATGCGCTCACGCAGGAAGTGGGTGAGCTGGGCCTGGGTCTTCTCCTCCTTGAGCCAGGCGGCAATCTGATCTCCGGCCTGATCAAGAAAGCCGGGGATCTTATCATAGATCTTGTTCAGATCGATGAACCCGCTGAGCAGCCCGGCCAGACCACCGAGCGAATCGAGAAAACCATCGATCGCCTGTTTCCCCTTGTCGATCAGCCTGCTGCGAAACTGCGGATCATAGAGCATGCCGCCGAATTTCTCGATCAGCGGCGGCAATTCCTTTTCGAGCTGCGCGATGAGAACCTCGACCAGATCCTCCGGCAGCAGCTGGCGCAATGTCTTGTCGCTACTTAAAAGCTGGTCGGTTTTGCGATCGATATAGCCACCGACCAGCTGGCCGGTTTTTTCCGAGAGGATCAGCTCCCTGATCAGTTTCTCAAGGTGTCCCTGAAGCTGACGTTCGCGCTCCGGGCTCAGGTAACTGGCCAGATCACGGGCCAAAAGCTCATCGAGCTGACGATCAAGGTAAACCCGCAGGCGCATTTCGAAATCTGCGCTGTGCAGATACTCACCGACAACTCTGACCGTTTTGGCCTGAAAGATGCCGATTAAGTCAGAAAATCGCCTGCGAAAACGCTCGGGAACCAGGGTCTCTAACGGACCAAGAGGCCGATCCAAAAGTTCGCCCAACTTGTCCGCAACGGTCAGACGTAACTCGCGCTGAATCGATTCCTTGGCAAATGCCCGGCCGACATCGTCTGCCGTCAGCAGATGGTCGCCCACCATCTCGCCCATCTTGCGCGCCAGCTCGCCCCGCTTGGCCGGAATGATCCCCGGCGTCAGAGGCACCCGCAGGCCGAAAATCCGCCACGGGCGTAGCGGCCTGAAGAGCATACGAATCGCCACATAATTGGTAACATAACCGATGATCCCTCCCAGTACGGGGGGGATCAGATAGGGCAGGTACTGGTGCAGATGATTCATGGGATCAGGAGCGGTCCATGACGATCAGCGAGTGATCACCGATGTTCATCCGGCGCGGAGCGCCGAGCAACGAAACATGATCACCGAGCAACGACTGATGGAGAACCAGATGAGTGACCTTGTCACCGGTATTGATGATCGATTCGCTGATGACGCTGAACTCGATCTCGCTGCCGGCGGCGATGGAGACGTTCGGGCCGATGATAGAATTGCGCACCACGGCTCCGGCTTCAATGTGAACAGGTTCGATCAGTACGCAGTCCTTGACGTCGCCGTGAATATGATGGCGCCCTTTAAGCAGGAAACGGTTGGTTTCGAGCAGGGTTTCCGGCTTGCCGCAGTCGAGCCAGGCATCGATCTCCGGAGCCTTGAACTTCATTCCCTCGCTGATCATGCGCATGAATACGGCCGGCAGATAATACTCCCCTTTGACCGTTTCGCCAGCGGCGATGGTATCTTCGATCGCCTTGATGAACCCGGCGCCATCCTTCATATAATAGAGTCCGACCTGGGCCAGTCTGGAGATCGGGGTGTCCGGCTTTTCGACCATATCGACGATATAGTCGCCTTTGAGGACGTTGACCCCGAAACGCTGGTAATCCTCAACCTCCTTGGAATAGATCAGACCGTCAGCCCCTGCACAGAGCTCTGGAATGCGGGTCAGATCGGTGACGAAGATGGTGTCGTTGAAAACAATCAGCAGTTCATCCCCGGCCGCGATCGAAGGAGCGGCCAGTGCCACCGCGTGGGCTGGCCCCAGACGTTCCTGCTGAATATAGTAGCTGCAGTTCAGTTCGGGGAACTGCAGGGCCATGAAATCGGAAATCTGCGCCCCGTTTTCATCGGTAATGAAGATATACTCTTCGACATTCAGGGGCTGCAGCCGTTCAATGATATGCTGCAGAACCGTTTTCCCCGCGACATTGACCAGTGACTTGGCTTTGGTATGGGTGTGCGGCCGCAGGCGCGTCCCCTTACCGGCGACAGGCAAAACAACTTTCATGACTCCTCCGAATTATCAATTTCAGATTGACTGACATCAGCACGACCAAGAGCCGTAACATAGGGCTCCTGAACAGCTTCGAAAACAGGGTGCCTGATCAGGATCCTGAGCAGAAATTCACTGACAATCCCGTTAATGGTACCACTAATCAGGGCGAAAAGCAGAAAGAAAGGGATCAGCATCCACAACGATGAGTGGCGAATGATCACCAGCCAGGCAATCAGCAGCTGGCCGCAGACATGGCCGAAGGCACCAAGCAACGAGACTCCGACCGGGCCGATGGTTCTCCTGAAGGTCCCGTAGCCGAGACTCATCAGCAGGCAGGCGCAGAGCCCCCCCCCCAGCGAGAGCAGAAAACCTGGGGCAAAGAGGCTGCCGACCAGCAGGCTGCCACCTACGATCCGGCACAGGGTCACTGCCCAGAGGGCGCGGATGCCGAAACAGAACAGGGCGCAGATCCCGAGGATATTGGCCAGACCTATGCGGAACCAGGGGATTGGATTGGGCAGCAGAACCTCAAAGGTGTGTACAGCGATCGCCAGGGCGATAAACAGGGCCAGCATGACCCGCCTGCGTTCGCGGGTCAGAATCTCGTTTTCAGCGGCTGAGAAGGTCATATCCCCTCTCATGGCTCTCCTCCCCCTCGATTTTGACAAACACATGGTTCGGCAGACAGGCGATCAGATCGTGAACATGTTCAGCGGCTCCTGAACGGACACAGATCTGGTTGGGACAGGGGGAGCTGACAACCCGGACCCGATGATTTTCAACCTTGACGACGGTCACCCCAAGCGGTCCGTTGACTTCGAGCAGACGGTCCTCGTCAAGTGGAACATTATAGACAAGCTCAGAACCTGCATACACGCTGACCCGCTGGCCTGTCTGCAGGTTGAGAAAGAGTGCGAAGGAGCCGAAGGCGATCAAGCAGGCGCAGAGCAGGATCAGCCGGTCGACAACCGGCAGTTTTTTCCACCAGGTGCCATAAGCCCTCAATCCCGCCATGGCAAACCAGCACTCTTGAGCAACTGTCCATCGGCAGTAACGATCAGACCTTCGACATCCGGCAGACCTTCGATCAGTGCCAGGCCCGTTTCCGGCCCCATTACAAATACCGCCGTCGCCAGAGCATCAGCGCTTTCAGCGTCGCCAGCCAGGATGGTGACACTCTGGCAGAGCCGAGCTGGACGCCCACTGGCCGGATCGAAGATATGATGGTAACGGACACCATCGCGTTCAAAGAAACGTTCGTAATCCCCCGAGGTCACCACGGCCTGATCAGTGACCTCAAGCGTCAGGAGAATCTGGTCCTGATGACGTGGGTGCTGAATGCCGATCCGCCACGGCTTGCCGTTGTGCGAGCCGAGCATCGCGATATCGCCGCCGGCGTTGATGGTCGCAGAGGTTACACCGGCTTCTTTGAGAACTTCAAGAGCGCGATCGGCGGCGTAGCCTTTGGCAATTCCGCCCAGATCAACCAGCACCTCTGGGCTGCGCCGACCGATCAGGCTTCCCTGAATCACGATATCCCCAGGCCCGAGGCCGCTCACTGCCGGCTGCAGTTCCGCATCCGTTGGAATGTGCGGCTGCTCCGATTCGATCTGCCACAGGGCTTTGACACCGCCCAGCCCCATTTCAAAAGCTCCGTCGCTCAAACGGGCAATCTCTTCCCCCCGGGAAATCAGCGCCCGTGTCTCACCAGAGAGCTCGATCGGATCCGGGCTGAGATTCAGCCTGGAAATCTCACTGTCGGGAAGATAGCTGGAGAGCTGCTTCTCGAGCCTCTGCATTTCGGCAAAGGCCCCGGTGACGGCCGCATCGAGAAGATCCTGATCTTCGCCATAGGCAGTGATTTCCACCAGAGTTCCCAGGATCAGAGCTGTTCTCGAGACGGCCTTCTCCTGCCCAGGATGACGCAGCCAGGCGACAAACAGGATCAGTACAATCAGCGCTATGACCAGCAGAGGTCGCTTGCCCATCAATCAGTCCTCAACCATCTCTCCGATCAGGTCATATTCCGATGAATCGGTAATCTTCAGATCGACGTAATCACCGATATTGGCCTGCCCTGAAGTGATCAGGAAATGGCCGTCGATATCGGGAGCCTGACGTTCACTGCGTCCCTTGAGCAGCAGGTCGGTCTCCTCGCTGTAGCCTTCAACTAGGACCTTCTGCGTGGTTCCGACCAAGGCCCGGTTCTTGGCAAACGAGACCCGGGCCTGAGCCTTCATCAGGCGATTGAGACGGCTCTTCTTGGTCTGGGCCGGAACCTGGTTGTCCATCTTGGCGGCCGGAGTCCCCTCTTCACGCGAGTAACGGAAGACACCGACCCGCTCAAAATGCCCTTCCTCGACAAACTCAAGCAGCTTGTCGAACTGTTCACGGGTTTCCCCCGGAAAACCGACGATAAAGGAGGTACGCAGGGTCATATCGGGGATTCGTTGGCGCATTCTGGCCAGCAGAGCGCGTAATCCCTGTTCGTCGAGGCGCCGGTTCATCTGCTTGAGAATCTCGCCATCGATATGCTGGAGCGGCAGATCGAGATAGTTACAGATCTTCTCTTCCGTCGCAATCAGCTCGATCAGCTCGTCAGAGACCCCATCCGGATAGGCGTAGAGCAAGCGAAGCCAGACAATCCCGTCGATCTTAACCAGTTCCCTGAGCAGCTTTTCCAGGGTCGCGCCATCCTCACGATCACGCCCGTAGGCCGTGATGTCCTGGGCGATCAGGTTGATTTCGGTCACCCCCTGCTCGGCCAGAGCCTGACATTCCTGCACCAGTGAATCGATGCTGCGCGAGCGCAGACTGCCGCGCAACTGGGGGATAACGCAGTAGGAACAACGATTTGAGCAGCCTTCAGCTATCTTGACGTAGCTGGTGTAAGCCGGCGAGGAGTTCACCCGCGGAGTCAGATGGTCATAGAGGTAGTCGGGACGACCGATTTCGATCTCCGGAGCACCGGTGCGCAGATGACGTTCGATCAGTTCAACAATCCGGGCACCTTCGGACGTCCCGAGGAACATGTCGACCTCCGGCAGTTCTTTCTGCAGGGTCTCCTGATAGCGCTGCGGCAGACAGCCGGTCACGATCAGCATCTTGCAGTTGCCGTCCTGCTTGTAATCGGCCATCTCCAAAATAGTATCGATCGACTCTTCCTTGGCGTCGTTGATGAAAGAGCAGGTATTGACGATGATGATATCGGCACGGCTCTCATCGGTAACGATCTGATAACGGTCCTGCGGCAGCTGCCCGAGCATGACTTCCGCATCAACCAGGTTCTTCGGACAGCCGAGGCTGACCATACTGACATTCAATTTTTCCACTCTACGCCCTTACGACTCAAAAACTGTGGCAATGCAAATTGCTGACGGCGGACATTCCGGCGTCAGCAATTTGCGATTTTTAGAACCCAAACCCTATGATCTCATATTTTCAAACTGCAGCTCAATGCCGACGTCCTGGCTTCTGAGCAGCTGAATCACTTCCTGCAGATCGTCGATCTTCTTGCCGCTGACGCGCACCTGGTCATCCATGATCTGCGGCTGGACCTTGAGCTTGCTGTCCTTGATCAGCTTGACGATATCCTTGGCCTTCTCCTTGCTGATCCCCTGCACCAGTGTGGCCCGAACCCGGACGGCGCCGCCGGAGGCAGACTCCTCCTTGCCGTAGTCGAGGCACTTGGGAGAGACATTGCGGCGGACCAGTTTGCCGATCAGGATCTCCTTGATCGCCTGCAGCTTGTATTCGTCAGCAGCAAGGATCTTGATGCTGTCTTTATCGAGCTCGATCTCGTTATGGGTCCCCTTGAAGTCGTAACGTTGACCGACTTCCTTCAGCGCCTGATTGACGGCGTTATCAACCTCCTGTAGGTCGATTTTGGAAACAATATCAAAACTGGGCATTTTATAACTCCTTGACTTACGGGATGTTGAAAAACGTTATCGAGACAGAAAGTGCAAGGCGAAAATTGACGAAAAAGCGCAAGTTACACCTCGTAAATGAGAATTTTGAGGCAATTTTCAACACGGCAATTGCAACACAGATAGTTTTCAGAATCCCGACAAAAAACTCACAGAATCGGAGACTTATAACATAAAAACTGCTTCAGGCCAAAGCTTGAAGCAGTTTCAACAGCGTTCCCGGCCGGAAAGTTCAATGATTCAGCTGCTCGGCCGATTCCATCAGATCCACCCCTTCAGGCAGCTCAAAGTTGAACAGTTTTGCCTTGAGCCGCTGATTAACCCTGACAGCGCTGAATTCAATGGTAGTCTGATTCCCCCCCGTATCGGTAACCCGGGTCATTTTGACCGGGAAAATCACCTTGCCGGTGGCTCTGTTCCGCCAGTTGTCAACCGCTTCGCGGCTGACCAGGACCTCCATCAGGCCGATCAGCTGTGACGGCTGCTTCGGAGTCAACTCAAGCAGATAGTTGCCCTGTTCATCGACAGGCGTCTTTCCCCAGTGGATGGTAAAGTCCCGATTCAGATAGCCAAGACTGCCGAGAAACATGACAGGATTCCCCCCCTTAGCCAGCTGACTGATGTCGCTGCGGATCGCCTGCCTGTTGTCCGGCTGATAGACCCACAGGGTTGTGCCATCAGAGACGATCTCCTGCTCGCTCGGAGCGCTGTATTCCCATCGGAACTGAGAGAGCAGCTCCGGCTGCGCAGAGCCGGCAATAAAACGGAAATATACCTCTCCAGCGCCGCGCTGGCTGCGATCGATCGATGCGATATGGGAGATCTGGCTGAAATCGGCGTGCAGATCCTGAATTCTCTGATCTGCTGCTGTGGTTGACTGGAAAGGGCTCTGCAGAGCGCTGACGACACTCTCCAGGGACAGTTCATCTGCTACTGAAATCCCGGGCCAGAGACAGGCCAGAAAGATCAGCATGAAATATCGAAGCATCTTGCACCTCTTTTAATTTGTTGGCTCACCGCCAGGAAAACAGACAAGTTCGGCGATCCTAGCAAATTTTCACCCGGCTGAACAGACAGGGGCTGTTAAAAGACGGCCAAATGACAAACGGAGCTGCTATTTTCAAGCCGCAGCGCGGCGCTTTTCCAGCAGCGACTGAAGATCGAGAAGAAAGACGATGCTGCCATCACCGAGAATGGTCGCCCCGTTACAGCCTCGAATCTGCTCGAACGGTTCGGGCAGACGTTGCAAGAAGATTTCCCGCTGCCCGACCAGACGATCGACAACCAGCCCGACCCGGCGGCCGAACACCTCGGTCACGACTATAGCGATCGAGCTGCGGCGCGTCCCCTTTGCCAGGTTGAGCATTTTTCGCAGTGACAGAAGGGGCAGCAATTCATCCTGAAACGAGATCAGCAACTGCTTGCCGCTGCTTTTGATCTCCTGCGACTCAACCTCCAACGTCTGGATGACCCGGGTAATCGGAATTGCCATACAGACCCCGCCGCAATCGACCTGCAGCACGCGGATAATGGCCATCGACAGGGGCAATTTCAGAGTAATCCTGGTCCCTTCACCAACTACTGAATCGATCAGCAGAACACCACCGATCTTCTCTATGGCGGTCTTGACAACGTCCATGCCGACCCCGCGCCCGGATACCTCTGTCACCTTTTCTGCTGTGGAAAACCCGGAGCTGAAGATCAACTGATAGAGATCTATATCACGCATATTATCCGCCTGAGTGGCGCTGATCAGCCCCACCCGCAGAGCTTTTTCCCTGACCTTGTCCGGATCGATGCCGGCCCCGTCGTCGGCAACCTGAATCAGCACCTGGTCACGCTCACGCCAAGCTTTAAAGGTGACCGTCCCCTGCTCCTTTATGCCATGATCCACGGCGTTGCGAACCATGTGGGTGAGCGGGTTGAGCAGTTCATCGACAATTGTCCGATCCAGTTCCAAATCGGCACAGTCGACGTTGAACCGAACCTGCTTGTTGCTGGTGCGGGACAGTTCAAAGACGCTACGGGCAAGACGGCCGATCAGGTTATCGAGGGAGACCATGCGCACCT
The DNA here is from genome assembly GCA_963677215.1 of Geopsychrobacteraceae bacterium. GTDB lineage: Bacteria > Desulfobacterota > Desulfuromonadia > Desulfuromonadales > Geopsychrobacteraceae. The sequence goes on along the minus strand of OY781919.1, from coordinate 1,180,253 downwards.
TGAGAACCTGATGGTGGAGATTCTTGATCAGCCTTGCCATCCTGCCAACCCCTTCATCGATATCCTGCCAGCTCTGCTGGCGCAAGGCGCTCTGCAGATGATAACGATTGGTGATCAATTCACCGGTCAGATTGATCAGGTGGTCGAGCAGTTCCGTGTTGACCCTCAGGGTCTGATGGCTCGTTTTTTTTCGCGCCTGCTGTTCTGCCTCAAAGCTTTCATTGACAAAATCGACCCCGTCGAGCTCGCTGTAGCGTTCCAAACGATGACGAATATCCTCTTCGGAAAGCTCGCTTTCAAGGCGAACCCTCAGCTTCTTCGGGACCTCTCCGCCGAGCAGCTGCTCCTCGCTCGGCCGGGATTCGATAACCCGACCAAAATCGGCCATCCGCTTGAGCAGAACCAGATAACGCGGCCCAGCCGCCCCAACCGATTCCTTGAGCTGCAGCTCAACGAGCAGCCCCTGGCCGACAGCCTTAACGCTCTCAAGGCCATCGTCGGGCAGTTCGATGACAACCTCTTCACTGGCCAGAAAAGCATCGATATCACGCTCGCAGCGCCCTTCACGGATATCCTCTAGCAGTTTTTCGAGCAGGTCGAGACCATCAAGCACCCGGTCCAGCAGCTTTTCGCCGATCGTCCCCTCTTTCCGGCAAGCGTCGAGAGCATCCTCCAGATGGTGAGCCAGGCGGGCCATCTGGTGATACTCCATGGTTGCGGCCATCCCCTTGATAGAATGCGCTTCACGAAACAGGGCCGCAACGTTGTCAGCGTCATGCTGATCGTTATCCAGCTGGATCAGCAACTGTTCCATTGTCTGCAGATGTTCAGCTGTTTCCACCAGGAACATGTCTCGAAACTTTTCAATATCCATCGCTTGCCACCCGATTAAGACCTGAACCAGTAAATTCACAGATCCTGTTATGAGCTACTAACAACCCGTTCCGCAACCTCAATGACCTGCTCGCTTTTAAACGGTTTGACGATGAAATCCCTGGCTCCGGCGCTGATCGCTTCCATAATCAAGTTCTTCTGCCCCAGTGCGCTGCAGACCACGATCCGTGCATCCGGATTATGATGGAGCAATGACTCAAGAGCACTGATTCCTCCCATCCCAGGCATGACAATATCCATGGTCACCAGATCGGGTTGTTCTTCGCGATAACAGCTGATCGCCTGCTCGCCGCTGTCGACCTCGACAACCTGCCAACCGGCCTCTTCAAAAATATCCCTGAGCATATTTCGCATAAACAGCGCATCGTCGACGATAAGGACTTTCCTGGCCACTCTTTCAGACTCCCGTACTGCCGCACAACAGCTCCAGCTGGCTGTGCAACGTCTTCAGATTAAACACAGTGATCATGTCATTTTCCCAATAGAGATAACGGCTGACGAAGGGATTCACACTCTCTCCGTCAGGCAACTGCTCCCTTGGCGCATCGAGTTTCAGCACAGGCAGAACCCTTGAAACACCGAGTGCGACCGGGCCATGGGCATTGGTCAGCACGATAAGCCGCTGACCGAGGGACGCCTCCCGGTCACCGAGCAATCGCGCCAGATCGACCACAGGAACGATCCGGCCATGAAACCCTATCGCCCCGGCGACCGTCACGGGGGCTCCAGGAAAAGGGTAGATCGCGACGTTTTCAACGATCTCCTGAACATCGAACAGCTCAAGCGCATAATTTTCCGCGCCTATGCAGAAGGGCAGCAGCTGCCTCATCCCTTGGGCTCCTGGGCCGCCCCCATGTTAAACTGGCTGACCGAGACCAGCAGCTCATCAGCTAGCTTGGACAGACGTTGCGAAGCGAAGGTCATCTCTTCCATTGAAGCGGTCTGTTCCTCGGTCGAAGCCGACACCTCTTCGGTCGAGGCCGCGTTGTCCTCGGCAACCCGGGCGATCTCTTCGATGGCGACAACCAGGGCCTGGGCGCCGCTGCGCTGCTTCTCGGTCAGGTCACGGATGTGGACCGATTTGACCTGAGCAGTCTCCGCCTTGTCGATAATGGTCTTGAAGGCGCTGCCGGTGATATCGACCGCCTCGCGGCCGGCATCGATCGCCTTGACGCTCTCCGCCATCGACTGCTGAACCTTCTGACTCTGCTCGCGGGTCGTTTCGATCAGCCGGGTGATCTCTCCTGCCGAGGCACTGGTGCTGTCGGCCAGCTTGCTGACCTCCTCTGCGACAACGGCAAAGCCATGGCCGTATTCACCAGCCCGGGCGGCTTCGATTGTGGCATTGAGAGCGAGCAGATTGGTTTTCTGGGCGATGTTGGTAATGACGTCGATGATCGAACCGATCTTCTGCACCTGCTCGCTGAAAGCGACGATCAAGTCGGCATTGTTTTCAATCTGGCTGAGCACGTCTTTGAGGTTTTCCAACGCCTTGGCCGTCAGCCCTTCACCCTGACGGGCCGAGATAGTGGTCTCCTCGGACGAAATTGACAGCTTGCCGGCAACGTTGGTCACCAGCTCGATCTGTTCGGCCATTTCCCGAATGACCTTGGAGGCCCGTTCAACCATCTCTGCCTGGGTTTCAGCACCACGGCTTATCTGTTCAATCGAACCGGCCACCTCATGGGCAGCGGCTGTCATCTCCTCGGCCGTTGTCGACAGGGCCAGTGAAGATTCATTGACATTGACTGAACTTGTGCGAATCTGACCGACCAGGTTGCGCAGACTGTCAACAACCAGGTTAAGAGAGACCGACAGATCCTCGGTCTCATCGCTAAACAGTCCCTTGCGCAGCCGTACCTTACGGCTCAAGTCACCTTCACTCAGGCGCTCCGCACCTTCGCGCAGGATCTTGATATTGGCGCTGAACGCCTTGGAGAAGAGCCAGCCGAAGATCAGGCCGACCAACAGGGCACCGATGATAATGATCCACTGATGGGTCCACTCCGGGATGTCCATCTGCGGAACCAGGATGTTCAGCAGGACCACCGAAGCGACAACGATGATGATGCCGACAACAAACTTGTGACTGATTTCAACACGCATTTTCATTCTCCTTCGGTACGGCAGAGCAAAGCCATCTTCTCCCCCCCTACAAGCTACTGATGATTACAGGCCGTCCAAACCATGGCGTTCATTCAAAAGCTGATCACGCGTTTCTTTCGTGCGCTGATAGATTCTTTCCGCCGGATCTATGCAGTTGAACAGTTCGCGACAGGCGGGCGCCAGCGTCTCGGCCCGCCCCAGCATCAGGTAGCCTCCCGCAGTCAGGGTCTCGGCCAGAGAACGCAGGATCACCTCCTGCTGTTCACGTGAAAAATAGATCAGCAGGTTGCGGCAGAGAATCAGGTCGGCCCGGTAAAAGGGTTTTTCGGCAAGAATATCATGGCGAAAAAACCGCACCTGCTGACGAATCTCCTCAGCGATCCGGTAGCGCCCCTCCGCGCTGCTGAAATACCTGTCTCTCAACCCGTCCGGCACCCCCTTGAGGCGCTCCGCAGAATAGATCCCCTGGCGGGCCTGCTTGATCGCTTCGCTACTCAGATCACTGCCGATGATCATCAGGCTCTCAGCCGCAGCCTTGATCTCTTCGCAGATCAGGGCCAGGGTGTAGGTCTCTTCGCCATAGGCACAGCCGACACTCCAGAAGCGCAGTTTTTGTCCGTTTGTTCCGGCCTGTTCAAAGAGTCGTTTAAGCACCTTGTTCTTGAGTGCCATAAACGAGCTCGGATTGCGAAAAAACTGGGAGACATGGACACTCAAAGCCGCCAGGAGTTTCTGCTGTTCCTCCTCATCACTGGCAAGCCCGGCGATATACGCAGCCAGATCGCTGAAACCGGCGGCCCTGACCCGGGCAGCAAGCCGCCTCTTCATGGTCAGTGCCTTGTACCCCTCAAGTGAAAAACCCTGCTCCGTCCTGAGAATATCAGCAACCCTGGCGTAATCGTCATCACTGACGAGGCTGCCGACGCAGAGCACCTTTTGATTCTCCAGGAGAATCTCCGGTTTTTCTCGATCCGGGTCTTTCATCTCAGGCGAAATGATCAAACCCTCCCTGTCGGCACTGATAGAGGCTGCCATCCCCTGCAACAATCTGAAGCCTGCGCTCTGCAGTCATGCGCCCGATCTTGGTGACTGCAACGGGCAACCCGGCCAACTGCTCCAGATCTTCGCGAGCCGAAGTAAACAGCAGCTCATAATCTTCACCTCCACTCAAGGCCAGATCTATCATCCCTTCATCATCGTGCAGTGCTTCGGTAAAATCGGAGGATAACGGCAGTTGCTGCAGCAGAATCTCGGCACCAACCGCTGAAGCTTCAAGGATATGACCCAGGTCACCAAGCAGGCCATCCGATATATCAAGCATGGCTGTCGCCAACCGGTTTTCCGCCAAATATCGGCCCAGCTCAATCCGCGCCGTCGGCCGGTTAAAACGCTGCGCCAGAGCCGGCCGAACCACTTCTCCAGCCTGCAGGGCCCGCAGGGCCAGGGCACTGTCCCCCAGGGTCCCGGAAACGTAGAGCCATTCCCCAGGTCGTGCTCCATCACGCCTGATTGCGGTTCCGCTTAGTACCGCTCCCTGGACAGTGACCGAAATCATCAGCGGCCCCGGCGAGGCACAGGTATCACCGCCGGCCAGTACAACGCCGTAGCGGGCCGTTTCAGCGACAAACCCCCTGATCAGTTCTTCAATATCGCTGTCATCCAGCGCGGATGGACGGGCAAGGCCAAGGAACACGCACTGGGCTCGTCCGCCCATCGCCGCAATATCACTCAGGTTGACGGCGGCGGACTTGGCTCCCAGGGAGAAAAAATCGGTCCATTCGCGTTTAAAATGGATTCCTTCGATAAGCAGATCGGTACTGGTCAGCAGATCCTCGCCGGGCCGTTGCGGCTGAATGGCGCAGTCATCACCTATGCCCAGACTCAGGAGATCGCTGGAACCAACCTGATGTTCGATCCAGTCGATCAATGCGAATTCCGTTCTCCTGCTTTTTTCCCCAGAAATCATACATTTATCCATTTTTAATTTTTAACAATTAATTATTATTTTTCTTTTAATATATGTCAAGCAACTGCAATAAAAAAAGCGGCCGCATCACTGCCGGCCGCTTCCGTACTGAAACCGATTGACCATTACGGGAGTTGCGGGCCCGCCTTGGTGAAATCGAATTCACTGTTTTCGGTCATGTACTTCTTGAAGTTCGCGATAAACATGCCGGCCAGTTTCTCCGCCGTTGCATCGAACTCAGCCTTATCACTCCAGGCGTTGCGCGGATTGAGCAGGTGGTCGTCGACACCCGGCAGCGACTTCGGAATATTCAGCTTGAAGAAGTTGGTCTGCTCAAATTCGGCAGCATTGATGCTGCCGTCAAGAATGGCATTGATGCAGGCGCGAGTCGCCTTGATGCTCATCCGCTTGCCAACACCGTAACCGCCGCCGGCCCAACCGGTATTGACCAGGTAGGCATTGACGTTATGTTGCTCCATCTTCTCTCCCAGCAGGCTGGCATAGACGGTCGGATGCAGCGGCAGGAAGGCTTCGCCGAAACAGGCTGAAAACGCCGCCTGAGGTTCGGTGATGCCACGCTCGGTACCGGCGACCTTGGCAGTATAGCCGGACAGGAAGTAATACATCGCCTGCTCTTTGGTCAACTTGGAAACCGGGGGCAGAACTCCGAAAGCATCACAGGTCAGAAAGATGATGTTCTTCGGGTGCCCCCCCTTGAGCGAGGAATCATGATTGTCGATATGATCAATCGGATAGGAAACCCTGGTATTCTCGGTTTTCGATCCATCCTTGAAGTCGATGATACCGTCTTCGTCGTAGACGACGTTTTCGAGCAACGCATTACGCCTGATGGCGCCAAAAATCTCCGGCTCGCTCTCGGCAGAAAGATCGATGCACTTGGCGTAGCAGCCGCCTTCGAAATTGAAGATCCCGTCTTCGTCCCAGCCGTGTTCGTCATCACCGATCAGTTTACGGGCGGCATCGGTCGACAAGGTGGTTTTTCCGGTTCCGGAGAGACCAAAAAAGAGACAGACATCTCCGTCCTTGCCGACGTTGGCGCTGCAGTGCATAGCCAGGATCTTCTCCAGAGGCAGCCAGTAGTTCATCATGGTGAAAATCCCTTTTTTCATTTCACCGCCGTACCAGGTGCCACCGATAATTGCGACATTCTTTTCGATATTGAAGATGACGAAAACCTCGGAGTTCAGTCCCATCTCCTGCCATTTTGGATTGGTCAGCCCGGACGCATTGTACACGGTAAAATTCGGCTGAAACTCCACGAGTTCATCAGCACCGGGGCGGATGAACATGTTTTTGACAAAGTGAGACTGCCAGGCGATCTGGGTGACAAAACGCACCTGTTTGCGGGTCTGGGGGTTGGCTCCGCAGTAGCCGTCAGTAACATAGATGTCCTTGCCGGACAGGTAGTCGATGACTTCCGCATAGAGCACATCAAAGATCTCTGCCGATACAGGCTGATTGATGTTGCCCCAGGCGATCGTCTCTGCTGAGCCTGCCTGCTTGACGAAATACTTGTCCTTCGGCGAACGTCCGGTAAACTTGCCGGTATCGACCATCATGGTCCCGTTCTCGGAAATCGCACCTTCCTGATTCTTCAATTCATGATCAAACAGTCCCGGATAATCAAGGTTGTGGTATACCGCCCCGACACTCTTCAACCCCAAGTCTGCTGCTGTCAGATTGTTCATTTTCTCTCCTAAACATTGCGTTTTTTTTAAATTCTCAGATGTTGGCCAGTGGCCGCATATAAAATCACAAACAAGACTGGAAAATAGCTCATCAGCCACATTAAGACAACAGCTCAACGTGTTTTTCTTTATTTTTCATAACACTGTTGTATGCGGACTTGTCGGTTTTTCCTGCAGCGTGCAGATCTGCTATAATCTACATTGATCCATACAGGAGAGAGATATGAAGGTCTTCGTTACAGGTGGAAGTGGTTTCGTCGGCCGCTTTGTCATTCAGCAGCTTGTCGATAGAAATCATCAGGTCAGGGCACTGACTCATTCAGCACTGCCTTTGCAGCATCATGCTGTTGAAACAGTCAGTGGCGATATCACCCGTGCTGACAGTTTAAGCGGCATCGAGGGCTGCGATGCGGTCATCCATCTGGTCGGCATCATCCGGGAAAAACGCTCCCAAGGTATAACCTTCGAGCGTCTTCACTCTTTGGCGACACAGAATATGATAAAAGCGACTGCTGACTGTAATGTGAAACGCTACATTCAGATGAGTGCCAATGGCGCCTCAGCAGACTCAGTCACAGGTTATCACCAGACCAAATTCACAGCCGAACAGCACGTTTGCAGCTCCGAACTCGACTGGACAATTTTCCGTCCTTCACTGATCTTCGGACCGGACGATCTGTTTGTTACCCTGCTTGCCAGGCTTATCAAGCTGTTTCCGGTGATCCCTGTTTTCGGTTCTGGCAACTACCGGTTGCAGCCTGTTCATGTCACCGATGTCGCGAGTGCCATTGTTGACGCACTCGAGCGCCCGGAAAGTATTTCTCAAACCTACTGCTGCGGTGGCCCAGAGTCTCTCTCCTACACCGAGCTTCTTGACCGCATCGCTCAGATTAGCGGTCATGGCCCTGCAGTGCGCAAAGTTCGACTACCTTTGGCTGCGGTATCACCACTGATCTCCGTTCTTCAACACCTTCCTTTGTTTCCACTGACCAGTGATCAACTCAGCATGCTGACTCAGGGCAACACCTGTGTGGACAATCTGTGGACTGATTTCTTTAATCTCAAACTCAAGTCACTCGACAGCCTTCACTGACTATTACAGATAAAAAAAAGCCCCTATAAAAGGAGCTTCTTTTTCTTCTTTATGATTTATCTGAACCCGCCTGCGTTGACAGGCTCTCCAGCAATGCCTTGCCTCCTATCCCTGCAGTATTCTGGACCATTTGCTGCGCCAGATCCGAATCATGCTGACGGAAAGCATCGAGCAGTTTGCCGTGCTCGTCGACCGAGATGGCCATACGGCCTTCGACTGAAAGTGACGCCATGCGCAGACGGCTGAATTTAAGGCCCAATTGCTGAATCAGATCGTAGAGTTTTGAATTGTTGGCCGCTTTGACAAAAATATCGTGAAATTCATTATGAACCTTGAAGAAGGCTTTGACATCCCCTTCTTTTGCCAACTGGTCCATTTTTTCATTGATGGTTTCGAGCTTTTTCAACTCCTTGTCAGTCAGATTTGCTGCAGCAAGAGATGCCGCATAACCTTCGAGAATACTCTTGATGGCATAAAATTCCTGAACATCCCGTTCTGACATCGCCGCAACAACAGCACCTTTTCGCGGAACGACAGTCAGATACCCTTCCGATTCAAGCTGCCGGAATGCTTCACGGATCGGCGTTCTGCTGATACCGAATTTTTCTGCCAGCTCCGGTTCGGCAACCTTCTCTCCAGGCTTCAGGCTTCCCTTAAGAATCGCTTCACGGATCGATTCGAGAATCTTTTCCCGTAATGTCTGATGGCGCTCGATAGGCTTCATTGCGTTTGAACCCTCCATGTTATTACGTAAATTGTATGCAGTATACACATCTTGTCAACTATTTTTTTAATGATTCTCGTCATTATCATTTGAAATTTATAAAGCTCCGGATACAATAATCTCTCTTATCCGGAGTATGGCATGGATCCTTTGAAAAAAATCTATTTCGCCGTTGCAACTCTTATCATATTGATAGGCGGTGGTACAATCGGTTACAGCCTGATCGAAGGCTGGAGCCTGTTCGAATCTCTTTATATGACGACTATCACCCTGGCGACAGTCGGCTATAGCGAAGTTCACAAGCTCAGTCACCAGGGTCAGATCTTTACCATATTTCTGATCATTTTTGGTGTCGGTTCTATCGCCTACACCCTGACGTCATCCCTTCAATTCATCGTTGAAGGACAACTGCGTCAAATTATGGGGAGAAAAAAATTGCAAAGCAAAATTAAAAAACTTGAGAACCATTACATCATCTGTGGCTACGGGCGCATCGGCCGGCAGATCTGCAAGCAGTTTGCCAGCAAACCTCTCCCTTTCATCGTCATCGACAACTCACCCAACAGTGCTCAACGCCTTGAAGAAGACGGTTTCCTCTATATCAGTGCTGACGCCACAGAGGATGAAACTCTCATTCAGGCTGGTATCGAGCGGGCCAAAGGTCTGATAACCGCGGTTTCAACCGATTCGGCCAACGTCTACATCGTCCTCTCCGCCCGCGGTATCAACCCGAACCTTTTCATCATGGCCCGGGCCAGTGAAGACGGAACGGAAAAAAAACTAATCAGTGCCGGAGCCAACAAAGTTGTATCGCCTTATTCCATGGGAGCTTATCGCATGGCCCAGGCTGTTTTACGACCATCTGTCGTCGATTTCATCGATATTGCAACCGGTCACAACAACATCGAATTACAACTGGATGAAATACCTGTCACTGCAAACTCTTCGCTGGTCGGCAAACCACTTCTCGACAGCGGAATCCGTAAAGACCTCGGGCTTATCATAGTCGGTATCAAAAATGGTAACACTATGAATTTCAACCCTTCGGCACAAACCATCATTCAAGCCGGCGATACCCTGATCGCTCTCGGTGAACAACCAGAGATCAGAAAACTAGAACAGATTGCGGCTAACAAATGTCTGTAAACGATCTGATCTATGTCAACATTCCGGCTCAGCTATTGACTGAAAAAATCGGTTTTCTGATCGATAACTCCCTGCAGCCAGAGGTTGCCTGCCAGACCGTTTCGCTAGCTCAGCTTGATTTTCATAGTCTCGGAGAAACTGCTCACTTGTTGCACCGGGAGGGACTGAAGCTGACACTCCATGCCCCGTTCACCGAGTTTACCCCGGGCAGCTCGGATTTGAAGTTACGCAACAGATCCTTCGAACTGGCATCAAGGGCCTTGAAACTCGCTGACTGCCTTCAAGCACACAAGGTCATATTTCACCCGTCAATTCCGGAACACAGGGAACATTTCAATCTGCAGGAGTGGATCGAAAACTCTCTGACTTTCTGGCCCGTGCTTATACATCAAGCTGAGCAGTCCGGCTGTGTTATCTGCCTCGAAAATATCTACGAAGCGTCACCGGATCCTCTTCTTTATCTGTTCGAATCAATTGCTTCCGAACATTTCAGGCACGTTTTTGACCTTGGCCACTGGAATATTTTCGGCCAGACCTCTTTAGAGCACTGGGTTGATGCAACATGTGATTATCTAAGCCATGTGCATCTTCATAACAACTTCGGAATCAGCGATGATCATTATGCTCTTTCTGCAGGGACAGCCCCAGTTGAACTGTTTTTTCAGCATCTCGGCAACAAGCGACTGCAGTTGACCTACACACTGGAAAACAGAACAGCTCCTGATCTGCTTGAATCCCACAGATTAACCCGAAAGTTTCTTCTGGATAAATAAAAACAGCATCCTGACGGATGCTGTTTTTATTCAATCAATCTATGCTTAATTTCAACGGCCCTTGCCCGCGACCTGAATCCGTATCATTGCGCGCTGCAAAGCAGCTTCCATGATCTTGTACTGCTTGTCTTCATGGGAAAGTCCTTTGAGCGCTTCTTCTGCGCGTCCTAATGCAGCTTTTGCCCGCTCAAGATCAATTTCGTCCGCTCTTTCTGCAGTATCGACCAGAATCGTAACCGCATCATTTTCGACTTCCAGGTAGCCCCAGTTGACAGCAATATGAAAAGTCTCGTTACCGATCTTGTAATCGAGTTCACCGACCTTAAGAGTTGTCAGCAACGGGGTGTGACCAGGCAGAATGCCAAGTTCACCGGCCAGACCAGGGGCAGTGACTTCATCTACCTCTTCGGAAAGCACCTTCTTGTAAGGTGTCACCATTTCAAGCTTTAATTTCTCAGCCATCACGACTGTCCTTTTTTTGAAAAATCAGCTAATGGACCTGATCAGGCCGACATCTTCTGAGCTTTTTCGATTGCTTCTTCGATTGTTCCAACCAGATAAAACGCCTGCTCCGGCAGATTATCATGCTTGCCTTCAACGATCTCACGGAAACCTTTGATAGTGTCCTTCAGTTCAACGTATTTACCTGGTGAACCGGTGAAGACCTCAGCAACGTGAAACGGCTGCGAAAGGAAACGCTGAACCTTACGGGCACGAGCAACAACCAGTTTATCCTCTTCGGAAAGCTCGTCCATACCAAGGATGGCGATGATGTCCTGAAGATCCTTGTAACGCTGCAGAATGTACTGAACGTCACGAGCGACCTTGTAGTGCTCTTCGCCGATAACCTGCGGATCAAGGATCCGGCTGGTGGAGTCAAGCGGGTCAACCGCAGGATAGATACCGAGCTCGGCAATCTGACGAGAGAGAACAGTGGTTGCATCCAAGTGAGCAAAGGCGGTCGCAGGAGCCGGGTCAGTCAAGTCATCGGCTGGGACGTAGATAGCCTGAACAGAGGTGATGGAACCCTTGTCAGTGGTGGTAATACGTTCCTGCAGCTCACCCATCTCGGTCGACAGGGTTGGCTGGTAACCAACGGCCGATGGAATACGGCCGAGCAGCGCCGAAACCTCGGAACCCGCCTGGGTAAAGCGGAAGATGTTATCGACGAACAGCAGAACGTCCTGACCTTCCTCATCACGGAAGTATTCAGCGATGGTCAGAGCCGACAGAGCAACACGAGCACGCGCTCCAGGAGGCTCATTCATCTGGCCGTAGATCAGAGCGGCCTTATCGAGAACGCCGGACTCTTTCATCTCTTCCCAGAGGTCATTCCCCTCACGGGTCCGCTCACCAACACCGGCGAAAACCGAGAAACCGCCGTGTTGCTTGGCGATATTGTTGATCAGCTCCATGATCAGAACGGTCTTACCAACACCGGCGCCGCCGAACAGACCGATCTTACCACCACGGGAGTAAGGAGCGAGAAGGTCAACGACCTTGATACCGGTTTCGAAGGACTCGACTTTGGTTGACTGGTTTACGAATTCAGGCGCTGCGCGGTGAATACCCCAAGTCAGGTCAGCACCAACCGGACCAGCCTCGTCAACCGGCTCACCGACGACGTTCATAATCCGGCCGAGGGTCTTGGGACCAACAGGCATCTGAATCTGTGCGCCGGTATCGAGAACTTCCTGACCACGAACCAGACCGTCGGTACCGTCCATAGCGATAGTACGGACAGTGTTTTCACCAAGGTGCTGAGCAACCTCACAAACCAGGTTCCATTCACCTTCACCCAAAGATGGGTTGGTGATTTTCAGAGCATGATAAACTTCCGGCAATTTTCCAGGTTCAAATTCGACGTCGACAACAGGGCCGATAACCTGTGTGATTTTTCCTTTGTTCATAATAAAAACCTTTCCTCCTTATCCACGATGGAATAAGCGTGTTTATCTTTAAAATCTCACTGTTATTTTATAGCGATTCCGCACCGGAAATAATCTCTGTCAGTTCTGTGGTGATTGCAGCCTGACGGGCACGGTTGTACTGCAGAGTCAACTTGCCGATCATTTCAGATGCGTTACGGCTGGCGCTGTCCATCGCTGACATCCGCGCACCCTGCTCTGATGCATTTGACTCGAGCATTGCGCGGAAAATCTGAACCTCAACCATCTTCGGTAACAGATCGCTCAAGACTTCAAGGCGGTTCGGTTCGTAGATGTACTCGACAGCATTCTCATCAACCGTATCAGTCTTCGGTTGAATTGGCAGAACCTGCTCCATGGTCACGTTCTGAACAATCGCACTCTGGAATGCATTGTACAGGACATAAACGGCATCGTAGGTTTCTGCGTCAAAAGCAGCGACGATCTCCTCACCGATCAGTTGAGCGGTCTTGTAGCTCGCATCACTGGTGATGTCCTCATGAACTTTTATGATATTGTCGCCTACCCGGCTCTTGAGAAAATCGCGCCCTTTGCGACCGATGATCATCAGGTCGATATCAGCGTAGCCCTGCGGATTGTTTCTGATGAAACGTTCCGCTTCCTTGGAGACGTTGGCATTAAAGCCACCACACAGGCCCCGGTCAGCTGTCATCAGGACAACCAGAGCACGTCCTTTGCCACGTTGACACAGGAGCGGATGGGCATCCGCAGCCTCACGCTGAGCTAGATTTGAAAGAACGCTCTGCAGCTTCTCGGCATAAGGACGCGCTGAAACCGCTGCATCCTGAGCTCGGCGCAATTTGGCAGCAGCAACCATCTTCATCGCCTTGGTGATCTGCTGCGTATTCTTGACCGAGCCGATTCTTTTCTTTATGTCTTTCAGATTTGCCATCTGTTTTACCTTTTATAGCTATCAGGCAACAAACTGACCCTTAAATTCATCCAGTGCCGACTTCAGACGACCTTCGAGATCAGCATCAATAGCCTTCTTCTTAGTCAGATCAGCAATGACATCAGCGTGTTTGCTTTCCATGAATGAGAGCATTTCGCTTTCATAACGCTGTACCGCAGTTGTCGGGTAGGCATCGACGTAGCCATTGTTGGCAGCATAGATCGCGATGACCTGGATTGCGACCGGCAGTGGCTTGTACTGACCCTGCTTGAGGATCTCAACCAGACGCGCACCACGATTCAGCTGAGCCTGGGTCGCAGCATCGAGGTCAGAACCGAACTGGGCAAAGGCAGCCATTTCGCGATACTGAGCAAGGGCCAAACGCAGGGTACCAGCAACCTGTTTCATCGCCTTGATCTGGGCCGATCCACCGACGCGGGAAACTGACAGACCGACGTTGATCGCCGGACGAACACCGGAGAAGAACAGGTCAGTTTCAAGGAAGATCTGACCGTCGGTGATCGAGATAACGTTGGTCGGAATGTAGGCAGAAACGTCACCAGCCTGAGTTTCAATGATCGGCAGTGCGGTCAGGGACCCTGCACCTTCTGCATCACTCAGCTTGGCGGCACGTTCGAGCAACCGGCTGTGGAGGTAAAAAACGTCACCAGGGAAAGCTTCACGTCCTGGCGGACGACGCAGCAGCAGGGATAACTGACGGTATGCAACAGCCTGCTTGGAAAGGTCATCATAGATGATCAGCGCATGCTTGCCGTTATCGCGGAAGAACTCACCCATGGTAACACCGGTGTATGGGGAGATGAACTGCAGTGGAGCGGGGTCTGAAGCCGTCGCGGAAACGACGATGGTGTAGTCCATCGCACCGTGCTGGCGCAGCTTCTCAACAACCTGGGCAACAGTCGAACGTTTCTGACCGATAGCGACGTAGATACAGATAACGCCGTTACCTTTCTGATTGATGATGGTATCGGTAGCGACAGCGGTCTTACCGGTCTGACGGTCACCGATGATCAGCTCACGCTGACCGCGACCGATTGGAACCATGGCGTCGATCGCCTTGAGACCAGTCTGCATCGGCTCGTGAACCGACTTACGTGAAACAATACCAGGGGCCTTGATTTCAACCTGTCCGTAGGTTTCGGTCTGAATATCGCCTTTGCCATCGATCGGAATACCGATACCGTTGACAACACGACCAATCAGAGCCTCACCGGTCGGAACCCGGACGATCTGCTCGGTACGCTTGACGATGTCACCTTCCTTGATGTGTTCAGCGTCGCCAAGAATAGCGGCACCGACGTTGTCTTCCTCAAGGTTGAGGACCATGCCCATGATGCCGCCAGGGAACTCGAGGAGCTCACCGGACATAGCTTTGTCAAGGCCGTGAATACGGGCGATACCGTCACCAACGGAAATGATGGTGCCAGTTTCGCTGACTTCAACCTCACGGCCGAAGTTTTCAATCTGTTTCTTGATAATCGCGCTGATTTCTTCTGCTCTGATGTCCATGATATCTAATCACCCCTTTGCTAAGGTCTCTGTCATTCTTTTCAACTGAGTTTTTACACTGCCGTCAAACAGCTTTCCGCCGACTTCCGCCTGCAGACCACCGATCAGTGAAGCATCCTGTTCAACGGTCAGCATGACCTGTTTGCCCGTCTGCTTTTCGAGACCGGACTTGATTGCGTCGCTGCGCTCCTGACTCAGTTCGGCTGCAGCACGAATTTTGGCTCGGACAATCCCGGACATTTCGTCGGCAAACTTTCTGTAGTGCATATCGATCTGAACCAACTGGTCGATGCGGCCCTTTTCTAGCAGCAGATCAAGGAAACGCAGCATACCTTCGCTCAGCTTGAGCAAAGCTGCCAGATCATGCATGATCGCCGCTTTCTTTTCCAACGGAAAAGTCGGGCTATCAAGCAACAAACGCAGCAGATCTTCCTTCTTCAAAACCGCTGCGACACCAGCCAGTTCCTCTGCATATTTTTCGACCGAATCCTGTTCGGTGGCAATGTTCAGCAGAGCCTTGGCGTATCTGATTGCTATCGCGCTGTTACTCAATGTAGCTCTCCCACTTTCTTCATATACTCATCAATGAGACGAGTATCGTCGTCTTTGGTGAAGTTCTTTTTGAGAACTTCTTCAGCAATACCGACCGCCAGTTCGACGGCTTCACGTTTGAGCTCGGCTTTCGCCTTGGCAATTTCCAGTGCGGCGGTTTTTTCAGCGTCTTTTTCGATCTGAATAGCCATCGCCTTGGCATTTTCGATGATTTTCTCTTTTTCCAGTTCGCCTTCCTTGCGGATCGCCTCACTCAGTCCGGCAATCTCTTCAGCTGCCTTAGAAAGCTTCTGATCATATTCGGCAAACTTTGCCTCGGCCTCTTCCTTGGCTTGTTTTGCTTCGGCAAGAGTCTTTTCAATGTCAGCGCGGCGTCCGGACAGACCTTTTTTCAGAGGTTTGGCCAGGAAAAAAATCAGGATTGCGGCCATGACGACAAAGTTGAAAATACGCCAGAGAAAATCTTTGAGAAGCACACCACTTTCAACATGGTGTTCCCCTTCCGACGCATAGGCAACACCACAGATAACTGCAAGCACTGCCAATGTCAGTAAAACTGTTCTGACCTTGTTACTCATAAACTTTACCTTCCTTCTTAAACCAGCTCTCGGCCGAGAATTTTCGTGGCAATCTGGTCGGCCATTGCTTCGGCTTCCTTCTTAAGCAGGATACTTGCTTCGCTTGCTTCCTGGGCAACTTGTGCCTTGATCGCCTGAAGCTTGCTGCCGGCTTTCGAATGAGCTTCAGAGAGCAGTGTCATTTCCTGCTCCTGCCCTGCCTTTCTCAGCTTGTTACGCTCTTCATTGGCTTCCGCTTTGGCTGCAGAAATCTGGTTCTGATACGCTGTCAGTTTTGCTTCAATATCAGCTTCAAGATCCTGCGCCCGTTTGTGGGAGCTCTGGATTGTCTCACGTCGCTCTGCTAGAATTTTCTGTAACGGCTTGTATAAAAGCTGATTCAGAATAATCAAAAGAACAATAAAGTTTACGAACTGCAGACCTAAGGTCCAGTCAACACTGATCACCTGTACACCTCTTTTTTCAGGATGGGTTGTGTATACTGAATACTAAATAAACTTCTTTGTTTGATGGGATTTTTCAGATGAAGGAAACTAGTTAGCACTTTTGAAACCCACAGTCAACCATTGTTTCCAAACAATGCGCGATTCATGTCATTTTTTACCAAATAAATACTAGGACTAGTTTTTTTCGATTTTTTTAAGTGGTACGGCGTTCTCTTTTTCAGCCATGCTGATCTGTCCGTTGAAGATGACTTTTTCTTCAATCTGCAGTGATGGTGTCTCTATGGCGCCATCGACCTTGGCCGGATACCTGAACTCGACACTTTTCGTCGCTTTGATATCCCCCTTAAACTTCCCGCTCAAAATCAGGGATCCGACCTGGATACTTCCCTCAATATCGGCAGTTTCACCAATAATCAGTGTATCGCTCGATTTAATCTCACCACTGAATGTTCCATCTATCCTGACCAATTCGTCAAAACTGAGTTTTCCTTCAAACTTGCTGCCAGGGCCGAGAAACGCCTTGATATCTGCTTTTTCCAAAACTGATGACTTTTTCATTTCATATTGCTCCTGTTTTTTGTTTTTGAACATAGGTCGTTCCTGTCTCTATTCTTAACAAATCAATCAGTCGCGAGCCCCAGGAGGTCGAGAATGCGATCAAGGTCGTCATTATCAAAGAAATTGATCTCGATACGTCCCCCCTTCCCTTTGGTTGCAAGTTTGACCTGAGCACCCAGGTGCTGGGCCAGATTATTTTCCAGGCTGACGATATTAGGGTCGATTATTTTTTCTGTTTTTACCTGTTCACTCGGTGTTGAACCGAAGTTCTTTATTTTTTTTACAAGTTTTTCCGTTTCACGGACGGAAAGCTTTCTATTGATAACTTCATGACTCGCCTCAAGCATATCGGCATCTTCATCCAGGGCCAGCAGAGCGCGCGCATGACCCATTGTCAGCCTACCACAACTTAAGTCGTTTTTAATTTTTTCGGGCAATCTCAGCAGACGCAACGCATTGGCTACTGTAGAACGGTCTTTGCCGACTCGCTTGGCGACCTCTTCCTGATGAAGGTCAAAGCTGTCCATCAGGTAACGGTAGGCGCTCGCCTCTTCGAGTGGATTTAAATCTTCACGCTGTATATTCTCTATCAGTGCAATCTCAAGTGCCCAGTCTTCGGAAACATCCTGAATGACAACAGGTACTCGTTCCAACCCCGCTTTCTGCGCAGCACGCCAGCGTCTTTCACCTGCGATAATCTGATAATGGTCGCCTTGCTGGCGAACAACCAACGGCTGAATTATCCCTTTTTCCTTGATGGATGACACCAGCTCAGCCATCTTAGTATCGTTAAAGGTTTTTCTCGGCTGTTGTTCGTGAGGGACTAGCTCCTCTATCGGACAAAAGAAATACTTCTTCCCCCCCTCTTGAGCTGCTGAGCTGAGTAACGCGCCTATCCCCTTGCCAAGAGCCGGTCTCTTAACTTTCGTCATTTACAATTACCCCCCTGCCAAAACTTCCTGTGCCAAGGACATGTATGCCTGGGCACCTTTCGAAGCAATGTCATACATGATGACCGGTTGACCGTAACTTGGTGCTTCAGACAATCGAACATTACGAGGTACGACAGACTCAAACACCTTGTCTCCAAAGTGAGCCTTGATCTCATCGCTGACCTGACGGGAGAGATTGTTCCGCCCGTCATACATTGTCAGCAAGATCCCTCCGACTTTCAGTTTCGTGTTTAATTCCTGTTGAACCAGACGAATAGTCTGTATTAACTGGCCCAGACCCTCCATTGCATAAAATTCACACTGAAGCGGTACAAAAACTGAATCAGCTGCCGTCAAGGCATTTACTGTCAAAAGGCTTAAGGATGGAGGACAATCGATGATGATATATTCGTATTCGTCCTTTAATTCTGCGATTGCATTTCTGAGCTGTTTTTCCCGGTCCGGGGTTTCGAGCAGTTCTATTTCCGCTCCGATGAGATTGGTATTGGATGGCAGGACATGCAGGCAGTCCAGTTCTGTGTGTCGAATGACCTCCCTGGCCGTTTTCTCTCCCAAAAGAACCTGATAAACTGTTGATTCTACTTGGGTTTTATCGATACCCAGACCACTACAGGCGTTTGCCTGTGGGTCCATATCGATCAACAATGTTCTCTTCTCTGCAGCGGCCAGAGAGGCCGAAAGATTCACTGCTGTCGTGGTCTTTCCTACCCCACCCTTCTGGTTCGCAACGGCGATGATATTAGCCATCTGTCACCTCTCCTTAACATCTGTAGTCAACCGAAGGTGGCAGATTATCATAGCCTCAGCAATTATTCAGCTAATTTATCGTTAAATTTTCGTCTGATAAGTCACCTTGACGACGGTTCTTGTCCCCTGACTGTATGGTAAGCGGTATTTATCAACATCAACGCTAGTATATCTACCTGTTTCGAGAATTTCTCTTGCTGCCTCTAATTCATTTTCTATCTCAGGACCTTTCAGTGCCAGCAAAAGTCCGCAAGGTTTGAGAAATGGTGCTGACATTTCAAGAAGTTCTTTCAACGATGTAAAGGCCCTGGCAGTTACCACGTCAAAGCAATTCTGATAATCTTTGTTATCAGCCAGCTGTTCAGTTCGTATATGCACTGGTATAAATTTATCAAGCTTCAGAAGTCTCTTGATATGCTTTTGAAAATTAATTTTTTTTCCGACACTGTCTACGGAGATAATTTCAAGTTCTGGCCTGACGATAGACAGAGGTATGGAAGGAAGACCTCCGCCTGAGCCCAGATCAAGTAAGCACTCTTCATTCCCTAGGTACTTTAACAAAAGGAGAGAATCGACGAGATGCTTTTCTACAGCTGATAGCGGATCACTGATTGCGGTAAGATTGATTTTTTTATTCCAGCGCAGTAGTTCATCCAAGTAGACAATGAGCTTGTCAAGCTGTGCATCTGTACACTCAATATCCCAGTGCTTTAACCCCTCAATTAACTTCTTTTTCATACTTTTTCTTATGCAGATAGATATGGATGACAGATATTGCTGCTGGTGTTACTCCCTGTATCCTGCTGGCCTGACCGAGATTCAGCGGTCTGATCTTACTCAATTTCTCGCGAACCTCTGAAGAAATACTCGGTATTGCTGCATAGTTGATATCTGCAGGAATTAATATTTCTTCCTGTTGTTTAAATTTTTCCACCTGCTCGTTTTGCCGCTTTATATAACCTTCATACTTGACGGATATATCTACCTGCTCAAGCTCAGCTTCAGTGTAGCTTGCCATTTCGGGGTAATATGCTGCCATACCCGATATCTCTACATTTGGTCTGCGCAACAAGGCTTCCAAAGTCAAACCGCTCTTCAACTCTTCCAATTCAAATTCTGCGACCGCAGATCTGTCTGAAGAGGTTATCTTCTTTTCCTGAAGATATTGCTGAAGTCGTCTGACATTCTCCTGTTTGCGTTGAAAATACACCCAACGCTCGTCGTCGACCAAGCCCACCTCACGCCCAACCGGTGTCAGCCTGACATCGGCATTATCTTCACGCAACAGAAGTCTATATTCAGATCTCGAGGTAAACATACGATACGGGTCTGTTGTCGACTGTGTCACAAGATCATCCACCATAACCCCGAGATAGCCCTGATCTCTTCTGAGTATCAATGGCTCCTTATTCTGGCAGAACCTGGCTGCATTGATTCCTGCCAGCAAACCCTGCCCGGCTGCTTCCTCATAACCCGAGGTTCCATTGATCTGACCTGCATGAAATAACCCTTCAACCACACGCGTTTCGAGCGATGCCTTCAACTGCATCGGCTCGACAAAATCATATTCTATTGCGTAACCTGGACGCATGATTTCGACCTGTTCAAATCCAACCATAGATCTAAAGTAGTCCAACTGTACATCAGCAGGGAGCGAGGTCGAGAGTCCGCTTGGATACATCTCAGATCCATAGCGACCTTCTGGTTCAACAAAGGACTGATGGCTTGTCTTATCAGGAAAACGCATAATTTTGTCTTCTATCGAAGGGCAATAGCGCGGTCCGATACCTTCAATAATACCAGCATACAGCGGAGACTTATGAAGGTTATCCCTAATGATCTGATGGGTCTTCTCGTTCGTCTTGGCGATATAGCAATTGACCTGCTCCCTCTCAATGCGTTGATTCATAAAAGAGAATGGTCGTATTACCGGATCTCCTGATTGTGGTTCAAGCTTGCTGAAATCTATTGTTCGTGCCGATAGCCTTGCAGGTGTACCCGTTTTCAAGCGACCAACTTGTAAACCATTTTTCTCAAGTGAAGCTGAGATACCTTCTGCGGACGGTTCCCCTGCCCGGCCACCTGCATAATTATTTAAACCGACGTGAATCAATCCACGCATAAAGGTGCCAGTTGTTACTACGACTGTCTGTCCGTAGAAATCCAAGCCTTCTCTGGTCTTGACACCGAGGATGCGATTTTTTTCAACTATAAGCTCTTCAACCAAGCCTTGCTTGAGATCCAAATGTGGTTGCGATTCAACGACAGCCTTCATGCGGGCACTATAAGCCATCCGGTCGGCCTGGGCCCTGGATGCTCTAACAGCAGGACCCTTTCGCATGTTCAATCTGCGAAACTGAATTCCTGTTGCATCGATATTCTTACCCATTTCACCGCCTAGAGCATCTATCTCATGAACAATATGTCCCTTGGCTAAACCACCTATCGACGGGTTACAAGACATCTGCGCAACCGTATCCAGGCCTATTGTTAAAAGCAGGGTTTCGCAGCCCATGCGCGCGGCGGCCAATGCAGCCTCACAGCCAGCGTGCCCCGCTCCAACAACAATTACTTGGTATTTCTTATTATAGTTTGCCATCTGCCATCACTCGATGTTTCACGTGAAACATTTATTTGCCAATACAGAACCCGGAAAAAATATCTGTCAACAAATCTTCAGTTGTTGTTTCACCAGAAATCTGACCGAGACTATAGAGAGCTTCCCTCAATTCAAAAGATAACAATTCAAGTGAACCACCTGATGATATGAGCTGAATGAAATTGTTTAAACTTGTAGCAGCATTAGTCAAAGCTTCAAAATGGCGACGCTCAGAAATAACAACCGAGTCACCCGATGCTGTAGGATCATTAATAAAGTGATTGGCTATAGCATCGGCCAAAGTAGCTATACCAATGCCAGTTTTGGAAGAAATAAAAAATTGCAGTTTGTCTGCAAAAAGATCAGATTTAGAAATAGATCCAGAAATATCTGACTTGGTCCAGACAACCATGTATTTCAGATCAGCACAGCGCTCAATAATCCATTGATCCTGATTATCAATATCCTTTGTTGAGTCAAGTAACAGTAGAACAAGATCTGCATTCTTGAGCTTTGCCTCAGCACGCCTGATCCCCTCAGCCTCGACAAGATCATCGGAAATACGCAAACCAGCAGTATCTATCAATCTGACAGGCAGACCATGTATAAGCAAACCTTCCTCTATTAGGTCACGTGTCGTACCTGGAACATCTGTAACAATAGCACGATCCTCACCAAGCAAAGCATTCATCAGAGAACTCTTGCCAACGTTTGGCTGGCCGGCAAGAACAATAGATACGCCCTCCTTAAGGATTCGACCTAAAGAAAATGACGAGATTATTGATTTAATCTGCTGATAAATCGCTGCCACAGAAGATAGATAAGTACTAATGTCTTCATCGGGGATATCTTCTTCAGGAAAATCAATCCAGGCCTCGAAAAAAACAACCATCTGCTTAATCTGCTGAGTAAAACCATAGATTGACTTACTCAGAGCACCATCAAGCTGTGACAGGGCCAATCGGTGTGATGATTCACTCTTTGCAGAAACCAACTGCGCTACGGCTTCTGCCTGAGACAAATCGATTCGGCCATTTATAAATGCACGATAGGTGAATTCGCCAGGTGCAGCAAGACGAATACCAGAATTTTCGTACAGGCGCAGAATTGTCTTTACGATCTGAATGCTGCCGTGACAATGAATTTCTACAATATCCTGCCGCGTATATGTCCGCGGCGAAGACATATAAACAGCCATAACCTCATCAATCAACTGTTCATCTTGATCAACGAGATGTCCATAATACAGATAATGTGATTTAAAAATATCAGTATTACTGATTGGACGAAAGTATCTGGTGAGTGCTGACAGGGAATCGCTACCAGAAATACGGATAATACTAATGCCGCCGGCGCCCGTAGCGGTGGCCGGCGCAATAATTGTATCTTTAAGGTTCATACTAAAACATCAGCTGGTCTGACGACGGATCAGGTATTGCTGAAGGATCGTCAACAGGTTATTGATGAGCCAGTAAACGACAAGACCGGATGGGAAATTCAAAAACATAACAGTGAAGATGATCGGCATGAAAAGCATCAGCTTTTCCTGTGTCGGGTCTAAACTGGTCGGTGTCATCTTCTGCTGAAGGAACATGGTTATCCCCATAATAATTGGGGTCACGTAATATGGATCTTTAGAAGATAGATCGGTGATCCACAGCAGGAAAGGAGCATGACGAAGTTCAATAGATCCCATCAGAGCACTGTATAGAGCGAAGAAAACAGGGATCTGAATGACCATAGGCAAACAACCACCCAATGGACTGACCTTCTGCTCCTTGTAAAACTTCATGATTTCCTGATTCATCTTCTGCTTGTCAGAAGCATATTTCTCACGAATTTTTTTCATCTCAGGCTGAAGCTTCTGCATCCCGCGCATCGATTTGTAGCTCTTTTGCGTCAACGGCCAGAAAATGAGCTTGATACAAAGGGTCAACAGAATGATAGCGAAGCCATAATTGCCCAGATAACTGTAAAAGAAACGCAATACCGACATCAACGGCTTAGAAAGTGGCTGAAGAAACCCGTAGTGTATAGATTCAACAAAATTATGATCAGCAGCAGTAAGATGCTCTATCTCCTTAGGACCAATATAAGCAGAATAAGCAATATTCACCGAAGCAGCTGGATTTAAGGAAAAAGATTTAGAAGTAAACAGGTTTTCCACATAAGTCTGATTATAAGACACCTTGACAGTGTCAAAATTGTCAGCAGGAGCAACTGCAGAGATGAAATATTTGGTCATATATCCGGACCAGGTCGTAGTTTCCGGATAAATTTTCGCCGATTCTAAATTTTTAGTCTTATCTTCAATAAGCTTGCTAGAGGCATAGGATACAGGACCATAGAATGAACGGGCCTGTGATTTATCATCCTCAATATGATTATGCTTGTGGCTGAGGTTGACACGTCCCTGTTGAATAGTATCAGAAAGATTGGTAACCGTGACAAAAAGCTCGAAATTGTAATTATCCGCATTAAACCTGTATGTTTTTGTGACCTGAATGCCATTAACAGTCGCAATGAATGTGACATCTGATGAATCATTATAGACAGTGATTTCATCTGGTGTACCTTCCGCCAAGGCATAATTGGTGGATTCAGGCAGGTATAGGCCATCAGCCCCAGTCAGTATGAAAGTATTTGGATTGTCATCTGAAAACAAGAATTTATCAGCAGAATCCTCATCATGAGTTTCTTTATACTGAGTCAACTCAACGCTGGAGACAGAAGCTCCCATTGAATCCAGAATATAGACAAAGTTTTCAGAACTAACCTTGATCTGTCGATGAGGAAAATCTGCAACTTGCTCTGTTACGGCCACGGAAGACCCCAAAGTCGCCTGCTCGACAGCAGTAACCTTATTGTCGGGAACAACTTCTGTAGCAGCATTATCTTCAGTAACAACATTTTGTTCTGACTGCTTAGGGGGGAAGAAAATACTGTAAGCCGACCAGAGGACCATGATCAAAACAATGGCAATGATTGTTCTTTTACTTTCCATGACTGATTTCCCGATTATTTATAGGAGGCACAGGGTCATAACCACCTGAACATAAAGGATGACACCTCAGTATTCTATATAAAGAAAGTGCAGATCCTTTAAATACACCATGAATGTTAAGTGCATCGATTGCATAGGTAGAGCATGACGGATAAAAACGACAACAGGGCGGATATAGAGGAGAAATGCAAAGACGGTATACTTTAACTAAATTTATTAGCAACGATTTCATCGTTTTAATCCAAATTCAGTGTCCTTAAAAAAGACAATTCATTTTGAATAAGAGATGAACTTAACTTGGATGCATTTCTTTTCGCAATTATTACGAAATCATAAGTATTTAGAAAGGTTGAGCTTATCCTGAAATACTCTCTGATCTGCCGTTTCAGACGATTTCGAATAACAGCATTACCAACTTTCTTACTGACTGTTACACCGAGACGTGGATGATTACACGAAGATTTTTCAAGCAAAAGAACAAAATGGGGTGTATGAAATTTACACCCCATCTTATCAATCCGTTTGAATTCCCAGGACTTTTTCAAACGAAAATCACTAGGAAACCTTTGATTCATATCACTTCTGCGGAATAGAAACAGTCAGTGACTTTCTACCACGTGAGCGACGTCTGTTAATGACCTGACGCCCATTCTTGGTTTGCATCCGTTTTCTGAAACCATGAGTCCGCTTACGCTTGATACGACTCGGTT
The DNA here is from genome assembly GCA_963677215.1 of Geopsychrobacteraceae bacterium. Classification (GTDB taxonomy): domain Bacteria; phylum Desulfobacterota; class Desulfuromonadia; order Desulfuromonadales; family Geopsychrobacteraceae. Next base: position 1,155,324 of record OY781919.1, on the reverse strand, counting down.
GGTAAGTTCTTTTAGACATTACTGTGTCCTCCTTTAGTTACAAAAACAGTGCTTTTAATCATAAAAGGCGCGCTAAGTCAACTAAAAATCGTCGGAAAATTTTACTGACAGACGACAAAATTAAGTCTATAGTTATCTATTGAAATCGTATCTTAAAAAACTTTTTGTCATTTTTTGCGTTTATTTTCAGTAACTTGAAAATCAATAAAATTATACACAGTTGTTTATAAGTTGTGGATTAAAAATGGAAGAACTTTGGCATAAAACACTTGTCGAGCTGAAAAAAACCATCAACGAACAAAATTTTTCAACCTGGATTGAACCTCTTCAGGTTGCAGAAGTTGTTGACCAAAATCTAATATTAGAGACAAATAATAAATTCATTAAAGACTGGGTTAAAGACAATTACAAAACAACCATAGAAAAGGTTATTTTTGAAATTTCATCTAAGAAATACAACCTGATAATCAAAGTAAACAAAAATATAATAATTAAAAAGTTAGTTATAGAAGATGTCCAAGATACAAAAGAAAGTGAGCAAGCAGATACAGTCGAAAAACCAAATAATATATATAAAAAAGAAACTATAGAAGTATCTAATTTAAATCCAAAATATACCTTTGATACATTTGTTTCTGGTCCGACTAACCAGTTTGCTCATGCTGCATCTTTAGCAGTATCAAATAACCCAGCTACAACTTATAACCCATTATTTATATATGGTGGTGTAGGGCTTGGTAAAACCCATCTTGTTAATGCAATCGGAAATGAACTTATAAGGCAGAATCACGAAATAAAAATATGCTATTACTCTTCTGAAAAATTTACAAATGAACTAATAAATTCACTGAGACATGGAAAAATGGATGAATTTAGGAATAAGTTCAGATCGATTGATGTCTTGCTTATTGATGATATTCAATTTATTGCTGGTAAGAAGAGTACTCAAGAAGAATTTTTTCATACATTCAATGCGTTATATGAATCACATAAGCAAATTGTCGTTACTTCTGATAAATTTCCAAAAGAAATACCTGACCTCGAAGAAAGACTGCGTTCACGATTTGAATGGGGACTGATAGCAGACATACAGGCCCCGGATACAGAAACAAAACAGGCTATTCTTAAAATGAAGGCAGATCAAAACAGCATTGAAATACCTGAAGATGTTTTATATTTCCTGGCAAGTTCCATTACCAGTAATGTCAGAGAATTGGAAGGATATCTGATCAGGATCGGAGCTTATGCAAGTCTTACAGCAACACCAATTGATCTAGATATGGCTAAAACCATTCTTAAGGACATTATCGTAGAAAATAGCAAAGAGATAACTATTGAGAAGATTCAAAAGCTCGTAGCAGAAAATTTTCAAATACGCGTAAATGAGCTTAAGTCTCCAAAAAGATTAAAAAATCTAGTTTTACCAAGACAGATAGCAATGTACATCTGTAGAAAAATGACAGACTTATCCTACCCAGAAATAGGCACAAAATTTGGTGGCAAAGACCATTCAACCATCATTCATGCCATTAAAAAAATTGAGAAAAAAATGGAAGAAGATCTCTATACAAAATCACTTGTTGAAAAGCTTATGGAAAGGCTAAGCATCTGATGTGGACAAGTGATATGAAATTGTGGATAGGTTGATTATTAAAATAATTTTAGCAAAAGTTGTGATTAACTATTACAGTTTATCAACAACTTTTAAAAACGATTTCATACATAAAATCAGTAAGTTACAATACTATTTTCGAATCAACAGGGCCTATTACTACTACTAAAAAGATTTTTAAATACATATTAGATATAGAAGTCTGAACGGAGGAAAAAATGCAATTCAATATTAATAAAGACCAATTTCTCAAGGCATTGAATAAGGTTCAGGGAATTATTGAAAAAAGACACACTATTCCGATACTCGCAAACGTTCTTATTGAGGCAACAAATAACCAGATCATTATGACAGCAACAGATCTGGAAGTTGGCGTTAAATCTATTTATGAAGCAGACATAATTGATCCTGGAAAAATAACCATTTCTGCGAAAAAACTTTTTGAAATTATAAAAGAGCTTCCAGATAGCATTATTAATATAACAACTAAAAATAATTATTGGATTGAAATCAAGTGTGAAAACTCTCTGTTCAATTTAGTTGGCTTATCACCAGATGATTTCCCAAAGTTTCCTGAAATAAATACGAATAAGATAGAAATAGATAAAAATCTTATAAGTGAAATGATTGAGAAAACGATATTCTCAGTTTCTAATGACGAAACTAAGTTCAACCTTACTGGTATTTTCGTAAAAAAAGAATTTGATTACTTAAATTTTGTTTCTACCGATGGTCACAGACTATCATTATCAAGAAGTTCAATAAATGGATTGACTGATCAGAAATTTGAAACTGGTTTTATTCTACCTAAGAAGGGTATTTTAGAATTTAAAAAATTAATTGAAGTTACAGATTCTTCAATTCATATAGGAGTTTCTGATAATAATTTCTCTGTTTCTAATGATCAAAGTACGTTGATTATGCGTATGGTTGATGGAGATTTTCCAGACTATAAGAGAGTAATACCTGAAAAAGGAAAGAACGTAGCTGAAATTGATAGAGAAAATTTTTTACATGCCTTAAGAAGAATTTCAATTCTATCCAGTGAAAAATCTAAAGGCGTTAAAGTATCAATCAGTAAAAATTTGTTAGTACTCAGTTCATCCAACCCTGACCTAGGCGACGCAAGAGAAGAAATCGAAGTTAACTATAAAGGTGATGATATAACAATCGGATTTAACGCTCGTTATATAATAGATATTTTACAAGTTATTAAAACTGAATCAGTAAATTTGTTTCTGAAAGATAATATATCGCCTGGCCTTATCAGCCCCTTAAACGATGAAAATTATATCACGGTCATTATGCCAATGAGAATTTAGATTAAATGAACGTCAATAGCATTGACCTGATAAATTTCAGAAATATAAAAAATGAATCTTTGAGTTTTTCTAAAAAAATAAACTATATAATTGGTGAAAATGCACAAGGGAAAAGCAATTTAATAGAGTCTATCTATTTTTCTTCTTTACTTAAAAGTTATAGATCAAATAAGAACAGTGATCTTATAAATAATGATGAAGATTTTTTTAAAATAACACTTAATGTAAATAATATTACTAGTAATAAAATAGAGTGTTTTTTAAATAAAAAAAATTCTAAAGAAATAAAAATAAATAATAAAAAACCTACAAGATATCAATTATATGATTTACTGAGCTGTATAATTATTTTTAACGATGAAATAAGTTATTTGAAGTTTTATCCTAGCTATAGACGAAATTTTATAGATAGATCAATATTCAATATCGAAAATGATTATTTAGAACTAGTCAGGAAATATGAAAAAATATTGAAACAAAGAAATGCTTACTTAAAGAATAATCAAATAAAAGATATTTGGGTTGATCAATTAATAAAGTACGGATCTCTTATAATAAATAAAAGAATAAGCTACATAAAAATTATTAATGATATTATTCGTAATAATAAAGAAAATGAAAATTATATATTAAGTTACAGCGTATCAGAAAATGTCAACACGACAGATATTTTATATGACAAATATTTAAAGTTAAAAGAAAAAGAAAAAATATTAGGCTACACACTCTTTGGCCCACATACTGACGATTTTAATTTTTTAATTGATGGTCAAGATTTCAGAAAGTTTTCTTCTGAAGGTCAAAAACTTTCTTTTTTATTAAACCTAAAGTATTCGCAACTGACATATTTTGAAAATATGAAGAAAAAATCACCAGTTCTTATCTTTGATGATATAGGTAAAGAGCTGGATTTAAAGAGAAAAAAAGATATTTTTGATAAATATTTCAATAAAAATTGTCAAATATTCATCACTTCGACTAATATCGATTGTTTTACTGAGGACTCGAAAACGTTCAGGGTTGAACAGGGTCATTTTTTCGATTTGAGTCAGGGATAAGGGGTTTTATGGCTGAAGAAAAAAATTACGGAGCAGAGAGTATTCAAGTCCTTGAGGGGTTGGAAGCTGTACGTAAGAGACCGGCTATGTATATCGGTTCGACAGCTGTTCAGGGGTTACATCACCTGGTTTACGAGGTCGTCGATAATTCTATCGACGAAGCTCTGGCCGGTTACTGTGACGAAGTTAACGTTACGATCCATGAAGATAATTCCGTTACTGTAGAAGATAACGGTCGTGGAATACCGGTTGAAATGCACGAAAAGCAGAACAAATCGGCAGCTGAAGTCGTCATGACAGTTCTACACGCTGGTGGTAAGTTCAATGATGAAGGCGAAGGTGCCTACAAGGTATCCGGTGGTCTACATGGTGTTGGTGTTTCTGTTGTCAACGCGTTGTCTAAGCGCCTTGAACTTGAAATCAGACGTGATGGCAAGATTCATCGTCAAAGTTATATGCGTGGTGTCCCTCAGGCTCCCTTGTCCATCGATGGTGACACGATCAAGCGCGGTACCAAGATCACTTTCTGGCCTGACGATGAAATTTTCGAAACCACAGAATTTTCTTTTGAGACCCTTTCTCAACGTTTACGTGAACTGGCATTTTTAAATGCTGGAGTAAAAATCCAGATAACTGATGATCGCTCTGAAAAAAGCTACGAATTCATCTACGAAGGCGGTATTCGTTCTTTTGTTGAATATCTCAATCGGGCAAAAAGTGCTTTACATTCTATGCCTATTTACTTCAAAGGGATAAAAAACAACGCAGAGATAGAAATCGCCATTCAATATAACGACAGCTATGATGAAAAGATTTTTACTTTTGCCAACAACATCAATACCCACGAAGGTGGCACTCATCTGAGTGGTTTTAGAGCTGCTCTGACCAGAACGATGAACGCCTATGCCACAGCGAACAACCTGCTGAAAAATGTCAAAGTCAGTATTTCCGGTGATGATCTGCGCGAAGGTATCGCTGCGGTCATATCGGTCAAGCTTCCTGATCCGCAATTTGAAGGTCAGACCAAAACCAAACTGGGTAACTCAGATATTAAAGGTTTTGTAGAAACCTTGATGAATGAACAACTTGCTATTTTTCTTGAAGAAAATCCACAGGTCGCGAAAAAAATCCTGGAAAAGGGAATTGAAGCGGCCAGAGCCCGTGAAGCGGCGCGCAAGGCCCGTGATCTGACCCGGCGTAAGGGAGTTCTTGACGGTCTGTCACTACCAGGCAAGCTGGCTGACTGCCAGGAAAAAGATCCGGCTTTGTGTGAAATATATCTGGTTGAGGGTGATTCTGCGGGCGGGAGCGCCAAACAAGGGCGTGACCGGCGTTATCAGGCGATACTTCCACTCAAGGGTAAGATTCTTAATGTCGAAAAAGCTCGTTTTGACAAGCTGCTGACCTCTAATGAGATCAGAACCCTGATCACGGCAATGGGGACCGGGATAGGCAAGGAAGATTTTGACGTTTCCAAACTGCGCTATCACAGAATCATCATCATGACCGACGCGGATGTCGACGGCTCGCACATCCGTACCCTGCTGCTCACCTTCTTCTTCAGGCAGATGCCTGAAATCGTTGAGCGTGGACATCTTTACATCGCTCAGCCGCCGCTTTACAAGGTCAAGAAAGGCAGAAAAGAGATCTATCTCAAAGATGATGATGCCCTGCTCGATTATCTGCTCGAAGAGGGAACAGAAGGCTATGCCGTTGAGCTTGAGGGGGGGAAAAAGATCCTGCGTGGTAAGCAGATCATTCCAACCTTGCGTAATATCATCGAATACAACCAGCATTTCGACAAGATCGTCAACCGTGGGGTACCTGCCGCTATTCTGAATATGTTAATGCAGGGGAAGATCCGCAATGGCTATGCTGATGAAGCCAGCCTTGAACCCTTGGCGGAACAGCTCAGAGCCCTTGATAACGGAGCCAAGTTCGAGGTTCTTACCGATCCGGACCGGATTCTGGTCACTTTCGGTAACCTGCATGCACGTATCGATCGTCAGACTGTCGAAGTCATGTCATCACACGAATACAAACTGCTTCTCCAGGCCTACAAACAGGTTGAAGATATCTGTCAGACCGGATCCGCCTTTCTGGTGGCTGAAGGTAAAGAAAACGAGGAGATCAGAGATCGTCAGGAACTGCTCGAAAACTTCCTGGCAAAAGCAAAAAAAGGCCAGTATATCCAGCGTTATAAAGGACTTGGCGAAATGAATCCTGAGCAGCTGTGGGAGACCACCATGGATGCGGAAAAACGGGTTCTGTTGCAGGTCACGATCGAAGACGCAGTCCGTGCCGACGAGATCTTTACCGTGCTGATGGGAGATCAGGTTGAACCGCGCCGCGAATTCATCGAGATGAATGCCCTGAATGTTGTCAACCTTGACGTTTAATTCATGACTTCCAGTTTGGAAGTTTGGAGGAATAGATGCTGACTGAACAGAACAAAGTGACCGTCAACATTGTTGACGAGATGCGCAAGTCCTATATGGACTATGCCATGAGTGTTATTGTCGGACGTGCCCTGCCGGATGTCCGGGACGGCCTGAAACCGGTCCACCGCCGGATTCTTTACGCCATGCATGATCTCGGCAACGATTACAATAAGCCATATAAGAAATCGGCGCGTGTCGTCGGTGATGTCATCGGTAAGTACCATCCTCATGGTGACAGTGCCGTATATGACACCATTGTCCGTATGGCTCAGGATTTTTCTATGCGTCATCCTCTGGTCGATGGCCAGGGCAACTTCGGCTCTATCGATGGCGACTCCGCTGCAGCGATGCGTTATACTGAAATCCGCATGGACAAGTTGGCCCATGAACTGTTGGCCGACATCGAAAAAGAGACGGTCGACTACGGTCCGAACTACGATGACTCTCTGGAAGAACCGCTGGTTCTCCCCTGTAAGTTCCCTAACCTGCTGGTCAACGGTTCGGAAGGGATCGCGGTCGGCATGGCGACCAAGATTCCACCTCATAACCTGGGTGAAGTTATCAATGGTCTGGTTGCCCTGATCGATGACCCACGTTTGGGTGATGAAGAGCTGATCGAGATCATTCCTGGCCCTGATTTTCCGACTGCCGGTTTTATCAACGGCCGCGAAGGGATCAAGGAAGCCTATCTTACCGGTCGCGGTATCGTTCAGATGCGGGCCCGGGCCATTGTCGAGGTCGATCGACGCAGCGGCCGTGAAGCCATTGTCGTCACAGAGATTCCCTACCAGGTCAACAAGGCCAAGCTGATCGAGAAGATGGCCGATCTGGTCAAGGAGAAGAAGATCGAGGGCATTTCCGATCTGCGCGATGAATCGGACCGTGACGGCATGCGCATCGTCATCGAGCTGAAAAAGGACACCGTGCCAGGCGTCATCATCAACCAGCTCTACAAGATGACAGCGATGCAGTCCTCTTTCGGCATCATCATGCTGGCGATTGTCTCCGGCCAGCCGAAGATTCTGACCCTGCGAGAAGTTCTCAACAGTTTCATTGACCACCGCCGTGAGATTGTCACCCGGCGTTGTATCTTCGAGCTGAAAAAAGCCGAAGCCAGAGAGCATATCCTGCAGGGCTTCAAGATCGCCCTGGATAACCTGGACGAAGTCATCCAGATCATCAAATCGAGCAAGACACCGGCCGAAGCTAAAGTCAGCCTGATGGGGCGCTTCGGTTTCTCCGAGATTCAGGCGCAGGAAATTCTCAACATGCGTCTCCATCGTCTGACTGGTCTGGAGCAGGAAAAGATCCTCGAAGAGCTGCGGGAAATCCTCGCTCTGATCGCACGCCTTAAGGAGATTCTGGCCAGCGAGGTCGAGATTCTCAAGATTATCAAAGAGGAACTACTCGAGGTAAAGGACAAGTTCTCCAATCCGCGTCGTACCGAAATCCTCGACAGAAGCGCCGACCTGACTCTCGAGGACATGATCGTCGAAGAGGATATGGTTGTTACCGTCACCCACGGTGGTTACATCAAACGCAATGCGGTCTCCCTCTACCGTGCCCAGCGCCGCGGAGGCAAAGGAAAGAGCGGCATCAAGCCGAAGGAAGAGGATTTCGTTGAAAATCTGTTCATCGCTTCGACCCATTCTTACGTTTTGATCTTTACTGACCTGGGGAAGGTTTACTGGCTTAAAGTCCATGAAATACCACAGGGCGGCCGTGCTTCGCGCGGTAAGGCGATCGTCAACCTGCTGCAGTTGGCTCCGGAGGAAAAGGTTACTACCATTCTGCCGGTCAAAACCTTTGAAGAAGGAAAATATATCGTCACTGCAACAGCCAAGGGGATTATCAAGAAGACCGAACTGATGGCCTACTCCAACCCGCGCAGCGGCGGGATCATTGCACTGACCATCGATGAGGACGATCATCTGATCGAGGCCCGTCTGACCGATGGCAAGCGTGATCTGCTGCTCGCCACCCGTAACGGCAAGTCGATCCGCTTCCCGGAAAGTGACGTGCGGCCGATGGGCCGGCCGGCCCGTGGTGTCCGGGGTATGAACCTGGAAGGGGATGATGAGGTCATCGGCCTGCAGTCAGTGACCGACAGCACCTCTCTGGCATTGGTGACCATCACCGAAAACGGCTATGGCAAACGTACCGATATCGAGGAATATCGTGTTCAGAGCCGTGGCGGCAAAGGGATCATCACCATCAAGACCAGCGAGCGTAACGGTCGAGTTGTCGATATCAAGATGGTCGATGAAGATTCCGACCTGATGTTCATCACCAACCGTGGCAAACTGCTCAGAACCGCAGTCAAAAACTTCCGTTCAATCGGACGTAATACCCAAGGGGTCCGGATGATGGTCCTGGAAGAGGACGAGTTCATCGTTTCTGTTGCCAAGCTGGCTGAAAAGGACAACGCTGATGAGTCTGAACAAGCTGAAGAAGCAATTGAAGCAGGAGCTCAGGAATCAGAGGCGGGAGACGAATCGGAAGAATAAGGCACTCTGGAACGGTCTGCGGATTGTTCTGATTGTCATTGTGCTGGCCATTGGTGTTTACTACGGATTCATTCACCAATGGTCAGCGGTTCCACAGAAGTTGCTTGAACGGGGCACCAGGCAGGAAGTGCATCAGCAGCTGAGCGAAGCGAGCAAAACATACCAGAAGATCGTTGCCGATTACCCTCATTCGGCACAGGCTGAAGAAGCGCTCTACCGAATCGGTAAGCTCTGGCAATATGATCTGAGGGACGTGCGTCAGGCGCTGATAAGTTACCTGACTCTGGAGCATGATTACCCGCAAAGCCACCTGCTTCATGCCGCGCAGGAGGAAGCTGCACGGATCTTCAAGTATTCGCTACGCGACTATTCTCAGGCGATTGTCTACTATCAGCAGCTCTATCAGGATTCAGATCCTCAAGCGGACCAATACCTTTACGAAATTGCCGACTGTTATTTTCACCTGGAAAACTATACCCAGGCGCGGATCGAACTAGAAAACCTGCTTGAATTTTATCCCTCAAGCCAGCTGGTCGATGAAGCACTCTATCGCAAAGGAGGGCTTGCTCTGCTTGAAAAGCGTTACCCTGCAGCGCAGGCAGCCTGGACAAAACTTGTAGAGGAATATCCGCAAAGCCGCTATCGTAGCGAAGTGGAATACAATCTGGCCAGCCTTTTTGAGGAGCAGGGCAAACTCCATGATGCATTGCAGAAGTACCGGGCGATCGAGGACTTTTCTCGCCCTGCCCTGTTAAGAGAAAAAATTGAACATCTCGAAAAGAGAATTGCAGCAAAGGAATAGGGGATAACCGATGTCATCGAATATTGCCGTTATCGGTGCGGGAAGCTGGGGAACTACCCTGGCGAATCTTTTGGCGAACAAAGGCCACCGAGTAACCCTCTGGTGTTTTGAAAAAGATCTCGCCGAAAGAATGCAGACGACAGGTGTCAACGATATTTATCTGCCGGAGTTCAAACTGGCAGAGCAGCTTGGTGTTGATAATGATCTGGCCAGAGCGGTAAACGGCAAAGAGGTCGTGCTTTTTGTCACTCCTTCGCAGGTTACTCGCAGGGTTCTGGAGCAGGCTCTGCCCCATCTGACACCAGAGGCATTGGTTCTGTCAGCCTCCAAGGGGATTGAAAATGACAGTCTGATGCTGCTATCCCAGGTGTTTGAAGAGGTTCTCCCTCAGCGTTTTCACACCAGAATCGGCTTTGTTTCCGGGCCTTCTTTTGCCCGTGAGGTGAGCCTCGGCATGCCTACTGCCGTTGTCGCCGCGGCCCGTGAATATGCCGTCGCAGAACAGATTCAGCAGATTTTCAGCACAGATCGATTCCGGGTCTATACCTCTAACGACATCGTGGGCGTCGAGCTTGGCGGTGCGATGAAAAATGTCATCGCTCTGGCTGCAGGGGTTGCCGATGGTCTGGGATTCGGCCACAATACCAGGGCGGCCCTGATTACCAGGGGGCTTGCCGAGATGACCCGGCTCGGCCTCAAGTTGGGCGGGCAGGCCGATACCTTTGCCGGCCTGGCAGGCATGGGTGACCTGGTCCTGACCTGTACCGGCGACCTGTCACGTAACCGGACTGTCGGTATCGAACTGGGACGCGGTCGCAAACTCGATGAGATTCTTGATGGCATGCAGATGATCGCTGAAGGGGTCAAAACAACCCTTTCCGCCTATCAGCTGGCTTCGAAACAGGGCGTAGAAGTTCCCATCATCGAGCAGATGTACGAAATACTCTATTGCCACAAGGAACCACAGAAGGCTGTCAATGATCTGATGCTGAGAGATCTCAAGGCAGAAAAAGTCTGTCAGTAACCTGGAGGAGAAGATGAGAATAGCGGTTTTGTTTACATTGATTTTTCAATTGCTTGCTGTCGCTGCTGTTGCCGGTCAAAAGGTTGAGATGAAGACCAATGTGGGAGTCATCAGGATCGAGTTAGATGACAAAAAGGCCCCTGAATCCGTGGCTAATTTTCTTTCGTACGTCGATCAGAAATTTTATGACGGAACGATCTTTCACCGGATCATCGATGGATTCATGGTTCAGGGCGGTGGCTTTGACGTTCAGAATCAGCGTAAGCAGACGGCCGCCCCGATCAAAAACGAAGCGACCAACGGTCTGAAAAACTTCAAAGGGACTATCGCCATGGCCCGGACAAATGTTGTCGACAGCGCGACCAGCCAGTTTTTTATCAACCTGGTAGATAACGCTTTTCTCGACAATCGCGGAACAACGCCACAGACCTATGGTTATGCTGTTTTTGGCCAGGTTGTCGACGGGATGGAAGTTGTTGAGAAGATCGCCAAGGTCAAGACCACACGCATGGGCCCCTTTCAGAATTACCCAGCCCAGCCTGTGATCATTGAATCAGTGCGCAGAATTGAGTGATAATAAGACATTGACCGGGAGACTCTAACTCGTTGCCATCCGGAAACTCCGGTGGGCAATGCGTAGGTTTTCAGATTGGAAACGAGAATTTTTTCGTTGTGGCTAGGAAATCAAGGGGTTGCGCGTAGGGGTAATACTATACGCCGCACAAGCAAGCCCGCAGATTGACACTGCCACAGCGGAAAAGGGCCATTTCCGGATGAAAACAAACTCAACTTCAGACGAAAGAGTCGAAGATGTCGATTTACCGGATTATGACTTACTTTATCAACGGCGGAAAAGATGCTTCCGGGGTCGTTGCACCAGAGCGTTGTGGTGAGATCATCCGCTGTGAAAAACCCGAACTGGTCTTTTTGCAGAAGATCGGCTCCGTTATTGGAGAAACCTCGGTCAAACGACTGGCTGAACAGGTCGGGATGGATGCCTACGGGCCCGATGCAGAGGGAGAATGTGCTTATCTGTCGTGTTATCCATTAAAAAACGTCCAGGCCGTTCCTCTCGGTTATGGATCGCGCTGCGTCAAGGCGGAACTGATCTGCAATGACGAACGGCTTCATCTGTTTAACCTCTCTCTTTCCTTTGATCCCTGGCAGCGCCGGGAGCAGTTGCGCGTTCTTCTGGCCGATTATCTGCTCGGCAATACTGCATTGACGGGTCCGGTCATCGTTGCCGGCGATTTCGGACTGTCACTGTGGGGGGGCGGACAGATACGTCTTAATGAGCACCTCAGGCGCGCAGGCCTACCTTTCTGGAGAGCCAATTTTCCTGTGCAATTACCAGTTTTTGCCCGCGACAGAGTCTATTTTCGAGGACCGATCCGTGCCGTATCGGGTAAGGTCGTCATGACTCGGGAAGCCAAACAGGCCTCGACCCATCTGCCCCTGGTGCTTAATGTCGAAACCCGGAACACGCGGATCGCTGTAAAGATCAGGGAGAAAACCAGACTTCCAGCCAAACAGCCAAATCCGGTCTGTGGATAAAGTGAGATGAAAAAAAAGGAAAAAGCACTCCAACTACTCAGAGCTCTGGATGACCTGTATCCCGATGCCCATTGTGCGCTCAATTATCAGAACCCTTGGCAACTTCTGGTTGCGACCATTCTTTCGGCCCAGTGTACCGATGTCAGAGTCAACATCGTCACGCAGCAGCTGTTCAAAGAGTTCCCCTCACCTGTAGAGATGGCGCAGGCCACTCAGGGCGAGGTAGAAGAACTGATCCGCTCGACCGGTTTTTTCCGCAACAAGGCGCAAAATCTGATTCTCTGTGCCCAGCAGATCCTCAACCTTCATCAGGGGCAGGTGCCGCAGGATCTGGAATCACTTGTCGCACTCAACGGGGTCGGTCGCAAGACCGCCAATGTCGTGCTGGGCAATGCCTTCGGAATTCCCGGTATGGTTGTCGATACTCATGTCAAGCGCCTGTCCGGCCGTTTCGGCTGGACAGTTTCTAGCGATCCAGTACGTATTGAGCAGGAGCTGATGAAACTTCTTCCCCGTGAGGACTGGACTCAGAGCAGTCATATTCTGATAGCCCATGGCCGGAGCTGCTGTAAAGCGCCGACGCCGGTCTGCAGCCGTTGTCCAGTGATCGAACTCTGTCCGCGTAAAGGCGTTGGCCGGTCAAATTAGAGCGCAAAGATTGACGCTTGTGCAATATCTTTATATTTAAATTTATTAAAATACCTTATGAAAAAGTGTCCATCTGAGGCGACCATGTTAGAAAAAAATCAAAAATTTGGTGTCTATACCGTCAAAGAAGTTCTTCACAGCGAAGGGTTCCAGACCTGCTGTCTGACGGAAGATCCGTTTTTTCACAGTGCTGTCATCCTCAATGTTTTTTCCATTGAAGAAGCCGGGATCAGCGATCAACGTCGCACCCTGTCGAACCGGCTCGATCAAATTTTCCTTCTCGAACATTCGGGAATAGCAGCCATCTATGACTCTGGTTATGAAGGAGATTTCTTCTACTACACCACAAGTTACAACTATCTTGAACCCCTCGGATCTATCATTGAAAGGGGGTTGGCTGTAAAACAGGTCATAAAACTGATGACCGAACTGATTGCTGCCCTGAACTATGCCGCGACAAAGAAACTGCTGCCCGGTCCGATTATGGCAGACAAGGTTTTTATCAATGATAAAGGTGAGGCTGTCATCGCCGATTTCGGCATTCAGGAAAGTTTTGCTCTGGTCCACGGCAGGAAAAGTTACAGCCAGCAGCTGGATGAAACTTTGTACAGTCTCGGTCAGCTGCTGTTGCAGCTGCTTACTGCCAAGCATGATATCAACCTGCGGGAAGACGAGCTGCTCGACCAGCTGGACAGTCAATCGCTGAAGTTGCTTTGTCTCAATCTTCTTGGTCGGGGTGATAAGACCTACGCGGATTTCTCCGAACCCTACAGGGATCTGCTGGAGTTGAAAGAGGCGCAGCAAGAGGATGGCGAACAACCGTTATCAACAGCTGTGGATAACTCTGTTGATAGAGTGAATATCTCGTTGCGGGAGAAAAAGGATGTTCTCCCCCAGGTCAGAAAGCTGATCAAAGAGAAAAATCAGCTCATACTGCAGCTCGACGAAGCAACCCTCGAGTACAATCGTCTGACCAATCGTCTGACCGATGCTCAGCGCCAGGTCGAAGAGCTGAGTGTCGGTCAACAGGCCGCCGCGGAAGTACGTCATACGGATTCAAGGACTTATATGGTGCTGGCGTGCTGTACAGTTTTGGCTTTTCTGCTCGGGCTGGCGGCGTCGACATTCTTCAGGATATCAACTGAAACGGAACAAAGTTCGACGTATGCGGCTGTTGCTACACAATCGCCGGCGGTCGAGACGCTTGGAGTGCCTGAGGCCGTTGCAGAAGTCGCCCGACCAGAAAGCGTCGAGCGCTATGAAGAGCTTGATGAAGCTGTAGAGGAAGCGGTTGATCAGAATCCTGTCGTGAGCAGCGAATCAGTAAAACCTGCCGATGAGGATCCCGGTCGCGAAAATGTAACGGAACCGGTAGCTCTACCTGCTCCGGTACAGAACATGGAATGGTGGCCTGCGGGACAGGAATTCAGCGAAGAAGCTGCCCAGGATGCTGAAACTGTGAGTCAGGAGGATGTAGAGTTTATCTCTGGTGGTCATCTTGCACAGCAACAGGAAACAGAAATCGTGAACAGTCTCAAAAACTGGGCAACAGCCTGGTCAAGTCAGGATGTCGACGGTTATCTGAACAGTTATAGTCGGGACTATGCACCATCAAACGGCCTCAGCCACGAGCAATGGAGTCAGAAACGGCGTGAGTTGATAGGAAAAGCGCAATGGCTCAAGATTGATCTAGAAAATATTCAGCTTGAAGAAGTTCGGGAAAATCTTGTCAATGTCACTTTTGATCAGGTTTACCTGTCAAATACCTATAGTGATCATTCAAAAAAAGAAATTCAACTTGTTCGTAAGGGAGATGACTGGAAGATTGAGAGTGAAAAGACACTATCTATAACTGACCACTAGTTGAAAAATAAAAAGGGCTTCGGAAAATTCCGAAGCCCTCAAATGGTTCACCCTCTCTAAATACCTCACATGTCTAACTTAACTGTGTCTGTAATCCGTATTGGATTGTATCGTCTTAAAGTTTGACGACGTTGGCCGATTGAGGCCCTTTATCTCCCTGAATAACATCAAAAGTTACGCGATCACCCTCTGCCAAGGATTTGAAACCTTCGGACTGGATAGCTGAGAAGTGAACAAAAACATCCGGGCCGTTGTCTTGTTCGATGAAACCAAAGCCTTTTGCATCGTTAAACCATTTTACAGTACCTTCTGCCATTCTAAACTCCTTGAAAATTATACGAGGGCAACCGAGACACGATATTTTCGCTTCTAGCACAGGCCAAATATAAAAACAACGTTATTTTTTTAATCTGTTTGAGATTTAAGGAAAAAAATAACCAAAAAACAATCTTGGCAAAATATTGTTAGCAAATTCACAATATCCTAACATTGAACGATATACTTCCATCCAAATAATATTAGCCAAAATTTGGAGTAGATATGTCTGAAGATAAAAAAACAGTTTTGGTTGTTGAGGATGAGGAGGATATTCTTGCTCTTCTTCACTTCAACCTGATCAAGGCAGGGTACGAGGTGGTCTGTGCGACCTGCGGTGAAGAAGGGCTCAAGCAGGTTGGGATAAAGCGTCCGGACCTGATCCTTCTCGACCTGATGCTGCCTGGCATCGATGGACTTGAGATCTGCAAGAGATTGAAGTCTGACGAAAACACCCAGGAAATACCGATCATCATGCTTACTGCACGTGGTGAAGAGCGGGACGTTGTTCAGGGGCTTGAAATGGGGGCGGATGATTACGTCACCAAGCCATTCAGTGTCAAGGTCCTGTTGGCGCGTGTGCAGGCCGTCATGCGGCGCAATTCTGAGGCAGAGGTCGCCGGTCAGGAGCAGGAGCTGAATTTCGATGAACTGACAATCCATAGCGGGCGCAACCAGGTCATGGTCTGTGGCAGTCCGGTCGAACTGACTTTTACTGAATTCAGGGTTCTCGAAGCTCTGGCCAGTCGTCCCGGCTGGGTCTTTACCCGCTATCAGATTGTGAACGCCGTTCGCGGTGAAGACTATGCTGTGACCGATCGTGCGGTCGACGTACAGATCGCCGGTTTGAGGAAGAAACTTGGTCCCTGTGGCCACTACATCGAAACCGTACGTGGAGTCGGTTATCGTTTTAAGGAACTGTCATGAGATTGAAGCGCCTGGTCTGGCACCTCTATCCGACCTATATCCTTCTGGCTGTCCTGGTTCTGATCGGTCTTGGCTGGTATGTCTCCGTTGTGCTCAAATCTTTTCACTATGCACAGACTGCCGCTGATCTGAAAGCCAGGGCTGAACTTGTCGCTGAGCAGCTGCATGGCTCGTTTTCCATGGATAACGCAGCGCAGCTAGCTACGAAGGTCAGGATACTTGGAGAAAGGTCCGGCACCAGAATCACGATCATCCGTGAGGATGGCGTCGTTCTGGCCGATTCAGATGAAGATTCCACCAGAATGGAAAATCACGGCAAACGTCCTGAGGTGGTCAGTACCCAGAGCAGGGAATACGGCCAGGCGGTACGTTTCAGCAGAACACTTGGACAGACACTGATGTATGTCGCCATTCCATTCGTGGAGAACGACCAGGTTCTCGGTACGGTCAGGACCGCTATCAGTGTTTCAGATATCGATGAGACGCTGATCCAGGTTTACCGGCGTCTGGTTCTGGCCGGAGTGCTGATCATTATCATCGCGGCACCAGTGTCCTGGTTGTTGTCGCGCCGTATCAGCAGGCCGCTGGAACAGATGACCGCCGCCGCTCAACGTTTTTCCCAGGGGCAGCTGGATGTCCCTTTGATTGAAAGTGGTTCGGTTGAGACCAGCCGCCTGGCAAAGGCACTCAACTCGATGGCCGGTGATCTGTCGGAGCTGATCGAAAAAGAGGTTGAGCAGCGCAGTGAGATTGAGGCCATCCTCGGCTGTATGGTCGAAGGAATCATTGCTATCGATAATAATGAACAGATTATCAGGCTGAACACTGCTGCTGCAGATTTGTTCGGTGTCAGCACCAAGGTTGATCCGGGTTGCCCGATTCAGGGGCTGATTCGTCACTCCGGCCTGCTGCGCTTCGTGACTGAAGCCCTGCAGGCACAGGGGCCACTCGAGGATGAGCTGGTGCTGCTCAGCCCGGAAAAACGTTATCTTCATGTCCAGGCCGCACCACTGACCGGTAAACTGCATGAGCGGATCGGTGTGCTGATTGTTCTTCACGACCTTACCCATATGCGCCAGCTTGAATCGGTACGTCGTGATTTTGTCGCCAATGTTTCCCATGAGCTCAAAACGCCTATTACCGCTATTCGCGGGGCGGTAGAGACCCTGCTGGACGAAGAGGGGTTCGATCAGGCCTGTCAGCGTTTTCTGCAGATTATCTTCAAGCAGAGCGAACGTCTCAACGCTCTGGTCGAGGACCTGCTCGATCTGTCGCGGATTGAACAGGGGAGTAAGGACGGTTCATGGGAGCTCGAGGAGACCAGACTGATGCCGCTGCTCGAAGAAGCCAAGGGGGGCTGTGAGTCCCTGCTCGCACGTCAGCAGACCAGGCTCAAGGTCGTTTGTGGCGAAGATTTACGCGCCAGGGTTAATGCTCCACTTCTGGAGCAGGCGATTATCAACCTGCTCAGCAACGCCATCAAGTACAGTCCAAGTGGCAGTGAGGTAATGATCGAGGCGAAGGACCTGAGTGAGGAAGTGACGATTTCGGTCAAAGACACCGGACCGGGGATCGCTGAGGAACATCTGCCACGGCTCTTTGAACGGTTCTACCGGATCGATCAGGCGCGCAGCCGGGATCTTGGCGGAACAGGCCTGGGGCTGGCGATCGTCAAACACATCTGTAACGCCCACGGCGGCAAGGTGACGGTCCAGAGCCAGGTTGGCCAGGGGAGTATTTTTACGATGATCCTTCCCAAGAACCATAAGGGAAAAAAGTAGCCAACTTAAAATTAATGAGCGACCTTCTATCAATTCGGTGAAATATTGAAGTATGCTATATGAGCATCAACAATATCCACGACTTGAACATAAATAGGAGGTCATAATGAAGGCAGGTAATTCGTTCGAAACTGCCAGTATCCTTCAAGTTGCCGGGCGCAGCTACAGGTATTACAGTCTCAAGGCTGCAGCAGCTGCGGGTCTGGGAGATTTGAATCGTCTTCCGTTTACGATCAAGGTTCTGCTTGAGAACCTGCTGCGCAAAGAGGATGGGCAGGCGATTACTCGCCGTGATATAGAGGCTGTTGCCGGCTGGAGTCCTGAAAATGCCGGCGACAGTGAAATTTCCTTCAGTCCGGCCCGGGTCCTGATGCAGGATTTTACCGGCGTTCCGGCCATTGTCGATCTGGCCGCCATGCGCGATGCGGTGGCGAAGAACGGCGGCGATCCTTCCTGTATCAACCCGCAGATTCCGGTCGATCTGGTCATCGACCACTCGGTCATGGTCGATTACTACGGGCAGCCTGGGGCTTTCTCCGCTAATGTCGACAAGGAGATGGAGCGTAACCGCGAACGTTACGCTTTCCTGCGCTGGGGGCAGAAGGCTTTCGACAATTTCCGTGTCGTGCCTCCCGGTACCGGCATCTGCCATCAGGTCAATCTCGAATATCTGGCAAAAGGTGTCTGGAGCGAAGTGTCTGACGGCGAAATTCTCGCCTACCCGGATACCCTGGTCGGTACCGACAGTCACACCACCATGATCAACGGCCTCGGTGTGCTCGGCTGGGGGGTCGGCGGTATCGAAGCTGAAGCGGCCATGCTCGGTCAGCCTATCTCGATGCTCATTCCGGAGGTTGTCGGTTTCCGATTGACCGGTGCCCTGGGTGAAGGCGTCACCGCCACCGACCTGGTGCTGACCGTCACCCAGATGCTGCGCAAACACGGGGTTGTCGGCAAGTTTGTCGAATTCTTCGGTTCAGGGCTCTCCCAGCTGCCGCTAGCTGACCGTGCGACGATCGGCAACATGGCACCGGAATACGGCGCAACCTGTGGGTTCTTCCCGATTGATCAGATTACTCTCGATTACCTCAGGCTCTCGGGGCGCAGTGATGAGACCATCGCCCTGGTCGAGGCCTACTGCAAGGAACAGGGGCTGTGGCGCAGCGATGCCACCCCCGATCCGCAATACAGCGCCCTGCTTGAGCTTGATATGGCGACGGTCAGACCGAGCCTTGCCGGCCCGAAACGTCCGCAGGACAAGGTCCTGCTCGGAGGGATGCGCACAGCGACCGAACAGGTTTTGTCGCAACTTGACGCTGAGGGAGTCACCATTCCGGGAAGCAGCGACAAACTGAACCACGGCGATGTGGTCATCGCCGCCATCACCTCATGTACCAACACCTCGAACCCTGCGGTCATGATGGCCGCCGGTCTGGTCGCTAAGAAGGCTGTCGAACTTGGTCTGCAGCAGAAACCCTGGGTCAAGACCTCGTTGGCACCAGGCTCCAAGGTGGTTACCGATTATCTGGCCAAGGCCGGCCTGCAGAGCTATCTCGATCAGCTCGGTTTCAACATCGTCGGGTACGGCTGCACCACCTGTATCGGCAACTCGGGGCCATTGACCGGTCCGGTCGCCGAAGCGATCGATCGGGGGGAACTGACCGTCTGTTCGGTGCTTTCCGGTAACCGTAACTTTGAAGGGCGCATCCACGCCCAGGTCAAAGCCAACTGGCTGGCCTCTCCGCCGCTGGTTGTCGCTTTCGCCCTGGCCGGTACAACCCGGATCGATCTGACCTGCGAGCCGATCGGATACAACAAGGCGGGGGAGGCTATTTATCTCAAGGATATCTGGCCGAGCAATGCCGAGGTTGCGGAAATGGTCGCTCTGGTCAACGCCCAGATGTTCCAGAAGGAATACGCGGAAGTCTTCTCAGGTGATCAGGCCTGGCAGAACCTGCCGGCACCCGACGGTCAGACCTACGCCTGGGATCCCGATTCAACCTACATCCGCCTCCCCTCTTTCTTCGATAAGCTTGAGGTCAACACGGGATTTTCCGGCGTCGACAAAGCGCGACTGCTTGCCCTGCTTGGTGATTCGATCACCACCGATCACATCTCCCCGGCCGGCTCGATCAAGGCGAGCAGCCCAGCGGGCAGGTACCTGAGCGAACATGGTGTAACCGAGCAGGATTACAACTCCTACGGCTCACGGCGTGGTAATCATGAGGTTATGATGCGCGGAACCTTTGCCAATATCCGCTTGCGCAACCGGATGGTGCCGGGCAGTGAAGGAGGTGTTTCCTGCTATCCGCCAGGCGGTGAAACCATGAGCATCTACGAGGCATCGATGCGCTACCAGCAGGATGGAACGCCGTTGATGGTCATCGCCGGCAAGGAATACGGAACCGGCTCCAGCCGCGACTGGGCTGCAAAAGGCACCCTGCTGCTTGGGGTCAAAGCGGTTCTGGCTGAGAGTTTCGAACGGATTCACCGTTCGAACCTGGTCGGAATGGGGATCCTGCCGCTGCAGTTCAGCGGCGGCAGCTCGGCTGAAAGCCTCAAGCTCGATGGCAGTGAATCGTTCTCCATGCCGGCAGTTTCAGCGCTGAAACCCAAGCAGACGCTGAGCCTGACGATCCACCGTGCTGACGGGTCCAGTGAAACCCTGGAGGTGCTCTGTCGCGTTGATACCGATCAGGAGATCGGTTATTACCAGAGCGGAGGGATTCTCAACTACGTTCTGCTCAACCTGATGAAAAAATGACGAAATGCGAAAGGCGGGTCTCTCCGACCCGCCTTTCGCATAATTCGGTTCTGCCCTTTGATGCGCTTGCGCACCTTGGGGCGCGTTCCGTTTCGCTAGTTTGAGCCGTTAAGGGATGGCATGAACGGCTTACGCCAGTATTTGGAAAAGTTTTTTTGCATACTTTTTTGACGCTTCAAAAAAGTATGTCGCCAGCTGGTGCGAGAACCGGTGATTTTGATTTACAAATATTTGAAACATCCGAAGATCAAGACCACGGGGTCTCGGCCCCGTACGCCGCCTGACTTTTTGGCCGGAGCCCCAAAAAGTCAGCAAAAATGGCTCTTTAATATGTAGCTTTCCCGTCTTCATCTTTTCGTAGCTTCACCACACCAGCAACCGACAGCGCGCTCCACGCTGAGCAAGCGCTCAGCTAATGGGCAGAACCGGAAAAACTCCGCGGTGCGGAGATTTGATGAAAATCAGTTGAAACAAGCTCCGCTTCATCTGCTGATTTTCATGTAAGAATCAGATTATTTTTCTGTGCGGTGATTGAAGTTTGTCCGGTCAGCGCTATATTTTCTGTTGATGCGTTCTTTACGATCTATTGAAAAGTCTGGAGAATTGACCATGAACATGACAGAGATTAAAAAAGTTGCCGTCGAACAGGGGGTTAAACCCGGAAAAATGAAAAAGACCGAACTGGTCAGGGCGATTCAGGAAGCGGAAGGAAATCCTCAGTGTTTTCTGACCGGTTTTGCTAACGCTTGTGGGCAGGCCGACTGTCTGTGGCGTCCGGATTGTGATTAACTGTTTATTTTTTCAAGGCCGGTAACCAGGATCTTTTTCCCGGCAACCTGCCAACGTATATTGAAGTTTTCGAGCAAGACGCCATACTCCTGCCTGTCGTCGCTGGTGCGGCGATAGGCGGGGCGCGGATCGAGACTCAATACCTCACGAATCTGCTGACTGAAAAGTTGCGGTTTTTCGTGTGCCTGGATCTGGCACTGTGCTTCGGCAGTGAAACAGACCTCGAGCAGTGATGGCGGACCAGCGGCGAAACCGCCGGTGGCAGCGGGGATGGAATCGCTGTACGGGATGTAGGGCTTGATGTCGACGATCGGCGTGCCGTCAACCAAGTCCGCCCCTTCGACAATCAGTCGTACCTGGTCGTTACGGCAGTCGATGTCGATCAGTTTTACCGCGGACAGGCCGATCGGGTTTGGTCTGAACGGTGAGCGGGTGGCAAAGACACCTACCCGCTTGTTGCCGCCTAAGCGTGGCGGCCTGACCCGTGCAGTCCACCCTTTGTCCCAGTTTTGATCAAACAGAAACAGTAGCCAGATGTGACTGAACTGCTTCAGATCGCTGACGGCATTCGGGTCGGCGTAAGGTCCGATAAATTCGATACTAGCTTGCAGCGACGGGGTCAGTCCCGGTTGGCGTGGCGTGGCGAACTTTTCCCGGAAAGGTGAGCGAATAACTGCAACCGGTTCAATGGTGTAACTCATAATTGACCTCCAGTGGAAGATCCTTCTTGTTTTTCCCTCCCCTGCTACTCATCCAGACCCCGCAGAACACCAGAAGACAGGCCAGCCATTGCTGCAGATTGAGGCGATCGCCAAGCAGCAGCATGCCGAGGATAACGCTGAAGACCGGAATTAGGTTGACGTAGCCGGCCGCCTTGCTGGCCGGGACGCGGCTGACGGAGAAGTTGTAACAGCCGTAGGCACCGAGGGTGATGAAGGTCCCCAGGTAGATGATCGCCAGGGCCGGCAGGCTGTCCCAGCTGGTCGGCAGGCCGACATGTGGCAGCAGCAGAAATGGGGCAAAGAACAGGCTGCCGACAAAGGCCTGGAAAGCGGTGAGGAACAGTGGCGGCAGGTTGCTGGTCAGATGTTTGAGCGACACCGTGTAACCGGCAGCACAGAGCATGGCCGCGAATTCACAGAGGTTGCCGAGCAGCGGAGCGGGTGCATTCTGGGTCGTTTCTCCGGCCAGACTGAGCCAGACGGCACCGATGATCGCAAGCAGAAAGCCGATCAGGGTGCGGCGGCTGATCTTTTCCTTGAGGGCCAGCCAGGCCAGAACGGCAACCAGCAACGGCAGCATGGCGGTGATCATGCCCGCCTGGGAGGCGCTGGTCAGTTCGAGAGCCTTGGCTTCAAAGAGGAAGTAGAGGCAGGGCTCGCAGAGGGCCATAATGATCAGGTATTTGACATCCTTGCGCCGTAGCCTGATTTTGAGAAACGATGGGATAAACAGCAGAAAACAGCAGGTTGCGATCAGCATGCGGCCAAAGATGACCTGCATCGGATGGTAACTTTGAAAGGCGATTTTTAGGGCGACAAAGGAACTGGACCAGAGCAGCATGGCCAGGAACAGGCTGAAAATCGGC
This sequence comes from Geopsychrobacteraceae bacterium, assembly GCA_963677215.1. Taxonomy (GTDB): domain Bacteria; phylum Desulfobacterota; class Desulfuromonadia; order Desulfuromonadales; family Geopsychrobacteraceae. The sequence goes on along the minus strand of OY781919.1, from coordinate 1,132,329 downwards.
AGCAGGTGATGATAGCGGTTCATAGGACTCCGTCGTCAGGAAAAAACGGAATTCAAGATAGCGCCCTTTGATAAGCCAAAGCCAGCAAAAAGACAACAGGTCAAGCGGCACGAGAGAAAAGATCATATGCCGGATAAGCCACTCATCTCTTTCTGGCGTCCAAAGAAAATATAATACTCCACTAACCGGCTGCTAACAAAAGAGGAGTTAATTTTCATTGTACACATTTTCTTGTGTAAATGCCTGTTTGCTATCTTACCTTATCAAGGAGAAAGAGATGTTTCGTCGTACTCAGAAAATCATGGCCATAAGCGCTTTCCTGCTGTTGGCTGCCGGTTCTGCCTTTGCGGCAACTCCAAAGTATGTCTTCTATTTCATTGGTGATGGCCTGGGCGCCTCCCAGCGCCAGGTTGCCGAGTTTTACGCTCAGCAGCAGACCGCTAACCCAAAGCTGAAGCTGGCCATGAACCAGATGCCGGTTGCCGGGATCAATACCACCTACTCAAGAGATTCGCTGGTCACAGACTCTGCTGCTGCCGGGACTGCACTGGCCACCGGCTACAAGACCAACAACGGCGTTATCAGCCAGTTGCCAAGCGGCGAGAATATCAAGAGCCTGATCGAAGCAGCTGAGGAAAAAGGCTGGGCGACGGGAATCATCACCACCACTCGCCTGACCCATGCGACTCCGGCCGTTTTTGCTTCTCACAACATCTCGCGTAACGATGAAAACGGGATTGCAGCCGATATGTCTGACAGCGGTGTTGACTTCATCGCCGGTGGTGGATTCCGTCACTTCGTCAAGAAGGATGGCGAGTTCAAGTCCAAGCGTAAGGATTCCCGAGATATCGTCGCAGAAATGGCTCATGCCGGCTATAAGACCTTCGTCGGTGAAAAAGCTTCCGACTCTTTCGCAAGCTACAAGCCAGCCAAGAATGCCCAGGTTTTTGCCGCTCTGACCTACTCCCACATGCCTTATGAGCTGGATCGTCTTAACAGCGACAGCAAGGTTCCGGCTCTGTCACAGATGGTTGACAAGGGTATCGATGTCCTGATGAGCCACAATAGCCCATTCTTCATGATGGTCGAAGCCGGTCGTATCGACCATGCCTGCCACGCCAACGACGTTGCCGGTTCGATCTACGATACTCTGGCGCTTGACGATTCGATCAAGGTCGCTCTTGAATTCTACAACAAGCATCCGGAGGACACCCTGATCGTTCTGGTCGGTGACCATGAGACCGGTGGTCTGGGGCTCGGCTTTGGTAAGAACTACTTCCTCAAGATGGACGCTGTTCAGAGCACCAAGGCATCCATCGAAGATGTCATGGCCAAGGTTTACACAGGTAATGTCGATGCTTACCTCAAGACTGTCGCTCAGCGTTTCGGCCTGGCCGACATGACCGACAAAGAAAAAGCGATTCTGGTTGATGCCGCCAAGCAGCAGGATGCCGGCGCCAATGATGCCAACACCTACGGAGGCTACTCCCCGACCCAGATCGCTGTCGCTCATATCCTCAGCGAGCGCGCCAATGTCGAGTGGACCACTTTTGCCCACACCGCTACCCAGATCCCGATGGGTGCTGTCGGTACCTACGCCCTCAAGTTCATGGGCTACAAGGACAACACCGAGATCGCCAGAACCATGGCTGAAGTCCTTGACTTCCAGCTGAGCGAACCCAAAATGGCGATGGCTCAATAAAACAGGTAACAGCTACATGGAGAAAGGCGCCGGAACGGAGCAATCCGGTCCGGTGCCTTTTGTATCGGTATGAAAACTAAAAGAATAAAAATCATTTCGATTCTCCTGGCCGTTCTGGTGTTGGGAGCATTTTTTGTTTCTGCAGCATCAGAAAAAGATCCGGCCGTCAGCGATGTCAGAGAACTGCGCGGCGTGGTTACCGCTGTCGACAACAGCGAACTGATCAAGTCGGGGGTCGGACACCTTGGCAGTCAGGGGCTGACTGTACTGATCACCCAAGGAGAGCTGAAAGGGACGATACTGGAAGCAGACAATCCGTTGATCGGTTCTCTTGAGGTGGATGAGGTCTATACCCGGGGAGATCAGACCCTGCTGGCGGCTCAGGCAGGTTCCGATGGAATCCGTTACGCCAAGGCGATCAGCCAGTACCGCCATGGCTGGGAGCTGGTGCTGTTCGGCGCCTTTGTCCTGCTCTTGCTGGTCTATGCCGGCCAGGTCGGTTTCAAGGCGCTGATCAGCTTTGTCGCCAGCGTGGTCATTATCTGGAAATTCCTGCTGCCGGCGCTGCTGGCAGGACAGAACCCGCTGCTTTTGACGATTGTCACCCTGTTGCTGCTGACCCTGCTGATCATCTTTCTCGTCGGTGGTTTTACCCGCAAGGCGTTGGCGGCAACCCTCGGCACCCTGGCCGGCCTGGCTGCAACCCTGCTACTGACCGTTCTGTTCGGTGAGCTGCTCAAACTCAACGGAATGACCGCCCCCTTTGCTCCGACCCTGCTGCTTTCCGGTCACTATAATCTGAACATGCGCGATATCTTCTATGCCGCGGTGGTCATCGGTGCTTCTGGCGCAGCGATGGATATCGCCATGGATGTTGCCGCCTCGATGGCTGAGGTCAAGCAGGCCAAGCCGGAGATCGCGGCGAAGGACCTGCTCAAGTCGGGATTGAATGTCGGCCGCGCGGTCACCGGAACCATGACCACCACCCTGCTGCTCGCCTATTCCGGGGGCTACCTGACCATGCTTATGCTGTTTGTCTCCAAGGACACCTCGCTGCTGCGTATCCTCAATTTCAAGATGGTCGCAGCCGAGATCTTCCGCACCCTGGTCGGCAGTATCGGTCTGGTGATGGTGGCACCGCTGACCGCTCTGATTGCGGCCTGGCTGTTGTCACTGGCAAAGGAGGAAAACCGGGTTCATGTTGCCAAGGGGGCGCCTGTTGGAGAGGAAGTTCAGGTTTAGGTCCTGCCTACTCGATGTACAACAGAATCGAGATTCGTTCATCCCTCCTGTTTATCTTCTTTGAGCGCTAGGCAGTGGGGGCCCGTCCCGATTCTGCCTCCATGGGTCCCCATATCGCCAAATCAATATGAACCTTACACAGTACTCATCGCCTGCTAATTTCTCTGCGGATAATCAGGTAAAACTGATAACGGAGAAAATTATGGCAACTGTTGATCTACATGTTCATTCTAAGTTTTCAAATCACCCTTCAGAATGGTTTCTGCAACGTCTTGGCGCTTCGGAGTCCTATACGGATCCCGATTTTCTTTACAAGACGGCCCGAAAACGTGGAATGGATTTCGTTACCGTCACTGATCATAACCGCATCGATGCCTCTTTCGATCTGACCTCTCGTTATCCAAAGCATTGTTTCACCGGTGTTGAGTCAACGGCATATTTTCCTGAAGATGGATGCAAGGTTCACATTCTGATCTATGGCCTGAATCGCGTTCAATTTGCCCGTATCCAGAAGCTTAGATTGAATATTTATCTGCTGCGTGATTATCTGCGTGAGCAGGATCTGGCCTGTGTTGTCGCCCATGCAACCTATTCTGTCAATGGCCGCCTGACCCTTGATCATCTTGAAAAGCTGATTCTGCTCTTCAATAACTTCGAAGGGCGTAACGGAAGTCGTAGCATTCTGCACAATGATGTGTTGTCCAAGGTTTTGCTCGGGCTGACTGAGCATGATATCGAAAGGCTGGTCATCAAGCATGGGATCGAACCCTGGGGGGCCAGACCGTGGGTCAAAGGGTTGACCGGAGGCTCCGATGACCATGCCGGATTATTCATCGCCAAAACCAGTACCTTTGCCGAGGCGAAGACCCCGGAAGAATTTTTGCTGCAGCTCAAAGAACAGAAGACGGCTCCGCAGGGACGGCAGAACGATTTTCAGGGTCTCACTTTTGCCATATACAAGATCGCTCTCGATTTTTCCCAGCACAAAAGCAACTCTTTTGCCCGATCGACAATCAGCGATCTGACCCAGTATCTGTTCAACGACAAACGTCTGAGCTTCAAAGACCGCTTACGCATCAACAAGATGAAGTCGGACAAGAACAATGTCATCTACCAGAGCATCGTCAAGCTGATCGAAGCCAGTAAGCAGCTGGATCAGGACGATATCGACAGCCGCCTCAATCTGCTCTACGACTGTATTGCCGACGTCTCCGATCAGTACTTTCGCTCACTGCTTGAGTCGATCAATCTCGAAGCCAACGATCTGGATATCCTGCAGCTTGTCAAAGGGGTCTCATCCAGTATACCGGGGGTCTTTTTGTCGATTCCTTTTTTCTCGGCGTTCAAGCATATGTTCGCCGATCGGCAACTGATCAATTCGCTGAATCTGGCGTGGGGTAAAGAGGTAGGCTGCGGCCAGAAAAAGATTCTCTGGCTCACCGATACCCTGACCGACCTCAATGGCGTATCGATGACTCTGCAGACGATCGCCCGTCTGGCTGAGGAAAAGCATTACTCGATCCATGTTTTGTCGAGCCTCAGCGAAGGTGACGCCACGGCGAAACTGCCGCAGACGACAACCCGCAATATTCAGCCGCTTTATACCTTTCCTTTGCCACATTACGAAGATCTGAAGATCAATGTGCCTTCGGTGTTGCGGATGCTCAAGCAGGTCTACGAAGAGGATCCCGATGAAATCTATATTTCGACACCGGGTCCTGTCGGTCTGATGGGGTTGATGGTCGGCCGGATGCTGGGTGTTCCGGTCAAGGGGATCTACCACACCGATTTCACTTCGGAAGCGGAAGCGATTATCGCTGAACCGGCCGTTTCGAACCTGATCGAACAGTACAACATCTGGTTTCACAACCAGCTTGATACCCTGCTGGTGCCAACCGCAGAATACGTCCAGTTGCTCAAAGGCCGTGGTTATCGCTATCGCCACATGCAGCTGTTCCGTCGCGGCTTGAGGACTGAGCACTTCAAACCGTCTCCTAAGACGCTTCGTGCCGTGAACCGCCCCGCCAGACTGCTTTACGCAGGCCGGGTCTCGAAAGACAAGAATATAGATTTTCTGATCAGGGTGTTCCGTAAGATCCGCACTCTGCATCCGGGGACGACTCTGACCATTGCCGGCAGTGGACCTTATCTGGATGAACTTCAGCAGAGCTGTCGTGATCTGCACGATGTCCAGTTTCTTGGCCGTGTCGAATACGATCAGCTGCCGAAGGTTTACAACGAGCATGACCTGTTCGTCTTTCCGAGTATTACCGAAACCTTCGGTATGGTTGTTCTTGAAGCTCAGGCCTGTGCCATCCCGGCTCTTGTCTCGGATATCGGCGGACCGAAGGAAATCATCATTGATGGTTCAACCGGCTATTCCCTGCCGGTAGACAGAACCCAACCTTGGGTCGTCAAGCTCGACGAGATGCTCCATGACCTTGCGGATGGAGGTGTTCTGTGCCGGCATTTAGGCGAAGCGGCACGTAAACGGGTGGTCAACCGGTTCAGCTGGGACAGCATCCTTGATGACATGACCCGTCAGGATTCGGCATCGCTGAAACCCTCTCCCCGCCAGCGTCAGCAGGCCTCGATCAAAAAGCTGCTCAAGCTTGCTTCTAACATGATGGTGAATTAAGCATGGTGAACCTCAGCGACCTGGGGCAGTTCGCGCGGTTGATAGGTAAGGGCCGGATCCCCGGCCAGTTGATCATTCAGTATACGGATTACTGTAATGCCGGCTGTCCCCAGTGCGGTATGCGGGTGACCAATCAGTTTCAACGCTCCAGGTTGAATTATGATCAGGTCAGGCAGATCATCGACGCTGCAGTGGAGAGAAGGGTTTCCGCCCTCTCCTTTACCGGCGGTGAGCCTTTTCTGTTTATCGATGATATCTGCAAACTCGCCCGCTATGCCGGCGACAACGGGATTCGCTATATCAGAACCGGAACCAACGGTTTTCTCTTCCGCCACAGTGAGCGTAGTGATTTTACTTCGCGCATGAAGATACTGGCCGACAAACTGGTGGCGACGCCGTTGCGCAACATCTGGGTCAGCGTCGACTCCGCCGATGTTCAAACCCATGAGCAGATGCGCCAGTTGCCGGGCGTCATCAAGGGGATTGAAAAGGCCCTGCCGATCTTTGCCGAACGGGGAATCTATCTGTCGGCGAACCTGGGCATCAACAGAAACCTGGCCGGTCATGGCAATGATCGCGACAACCTTGACTATGATTTTTTTGCAGCTGCTTTCGATCGTTTCTATCGTTTTGTCACGGATCTCGGTTTTTCCATTGTCAACGTCTGTTACCCGATGCACAGCGATGATGGTGCTGATGGTTCGGCCGTGTACCCGGCTATGGCCTCTGACCGGGTTGTTTCCTTTAGCGTTGGTGAAAAACTGACCCTTTTCAACGCCTTGAAGGATGTGATCCCCGGGCATCGCGACAAAATCCGCATCTTCACTCCACGCTGCAGCCTGCACGCCATGATCAGGCAGTATTCCCAACAACCGGAATTGAGCAGCCCCTGCCATGGCGGTAAGGATTTCTTCTTTGTCGACAGTCAGACCGGTCACTGTTTCCCCTGTGGTTATCGGGGGCAGGAGGATCTCGGGCCTTTGCCAGAGCTGGATATGAGCCGCTGCAGCAAAAAAGAATGCCGGCTATGTGACTGGGAATGTTTTCGTGATCCTTCCGAATTGTTCAGTCCACTGGTCGGTTTGCGGCAACCGGTCAAGTTGCTCAGGCGCTGGCAGGCTGATCCGGAGTTCTTCCACCTGTGGAAGGAGGATCTGCTCTACTATCGTTCCTGTCACTACTTCAACGGACGGATGCCGGCCAGTTCTGATAATCTCCGGCAGTGGGATCGGCCGTTGCTGTCTCCGGCGGTTTCCAACTGAGTATTTCCGGGCCACACTCCCAGACCTTGAGAGCAGCATCCCTCAGCTGCTCCCCCCAAGCTTCCCGAAAGTCATGCCGGTCAAACAAAGGCTGGCTGACATGGCAAACCGTTCGCCGTCTGTGCAGGACAGTTTGCCATGCCTCGCTTGAGCGATGCTATTGCTTTTCCAGCCAGCGTTTGAACTCGGTGCGGGTGGTGGCGTCTGCCTGCTGATACCAGTATTGCAGCATTTGCCCGGCGATAGCCGGATCTGAGGCTGCTGGTTGAGCCGTGATCGACACTGCCGGGATTGCAGCTGGTGACCCGCTGGTGTTGAACTCGGCCAACTCCTGAGCATAATCGCGCTGGATCTGGAAGCCCTCCTTTTTGAGTACAGCGGTCTGGCAAGTGACACTCCTGCCTGTCGCATCGGTCAGCTCGATCTGTGGATCCATATTGAACCTTTTCAGGCTATGACTGCCTCTGACCTCCGGGATCTTCAGGTGCAGCTTGGCATTACGAGCCTCGAAGCTGGCGACGATCACCTCGGAATAGACATATTCGGCATCTTTGCCCCGCCCCAGTTCCCCTTCAAAGCGCAAGGCGATCTGATTTTTTCCGTCCGGCAGGGTCAGGCAGCTCTGGCCGGAGCTGTTCTGGCCGTTGCAGGCGACAACTCGGACATTGGCTGGCAGGGTCAGCTGGACATCGGCCTGGCTGCATACAGGGGTGAGCAGCAGCAAGGTCAGCAACAGTAAAATCGGTTTATTCATAACGGCTCCAGATGTTGGAAAACAGAGAAAGGGCGGTCAGCTAGTGACCGCCCTCCAGCGCAATTTCATTTAGATGAAACAGGCCTGATTCTTAGAATTTGACCTGCATGCCAGCGAGGTAGCCCATGTCGTAGTCGGTACCCTCGATATCATTGTCAGCGATCTCAGCAAAGACTTTGACATTCTTGTTGAACTTGTAGGTGGCGTTGAGGTACCAGGCGGAAGCCTCTTCGTCAGCGATAACGCCTTTGGAGGACTTGAGGGTCTGGGTTGCGTCCTCATCTACATCAATGTAGCTGTAACCGGCACCAAGGGTAACCTTGGAGATTGGGACAGTGACAGCGACGTTATATTCCTGCAGTTCGTCTTCGGTGGCACTGTAGTCAGCACCGACCCAGACAACCTTGGCGTCGTAAGCGACGCTGACACCCCAGGTCCTGAGGTCATCGGCATCAGTCGTTACGTCTTTTTCAGCGTTCTGGTAAGCCAGCCCCAGCTCGAAACCGGCGAATTCAGCTCCAACGAAGATTTCAGTCGAGGTGGCTTCACCGTTATCTTCATTTTCAGCTTCCAGTTCGTGGGAGAGGACAACGGTTATCATGTCGGCGAACTTGAGATCGGCACGGATCAGGTCGTTACCGCTGGTTGCGCCAACAGCGTCGAAGGCATCTTCTCTGATGCTCGATTCGTAACCGGAGAAGACACCGAACTCGTCAGCGGCGTTGTCGGTGTTACCAACCAGAATGCTGTAGTCCTGGTAAGCCATGCCGACGTAGGCTTCTTCAAAGTTGATGGAATCATCGTCGCCCTCGGCAGCTTCCTTGAAGCCGAAATCGAGTTCAGCGAAAGCGTTCAGATCGTTGCCCAGATCGTAGGAGACTCTGTTTTTAATCTCGAGATCGTCGTAATCGACGTTCAGATCTCTGTCTTCACCAATCTTCTGGCGAAGCTGAACCTGAAGGTCGCCTTTGATCTGGTATTTGAAGCCGTCTTTTTCGTAGACGGTGGCTGCGGAAGCGCTGCCGGCAACCAGAGCGGTTGCGATCAGGGCCAAAATCATTTTTGAAACGAACTTCTTCATCTGTTTCCTCCTACTGATAGTCAGGTTAGTGCGCACCGCAACAGTGCGGCGCAAAGGGTTGTTTGATTTAATCTGTGAGATCGACACAGGATTAATTCATGCAGGGATTTTAATTCATGGGATCAAAAAACAATAAAAACAGCTGCTTTGTTGCTTGCAAGAACGAGCAGAGATAACCAGTTGAATGTAAGGCAGAGGCAAGAAGAAGGTTAGAAGCGCATTAAATCTCTGTGTTGTCATTACGCAGTCAAAAATCAACAGCCGGCAGTGTTCATACTGCCAGCTGTTGATTGACCTATGGATCTGGCAGAGCATACAGGTCAGCTGTCCTGCCGTGGTGTCACAATCCGGTTCTATCTCTGGTAGGTCTTAATCAGACGATCGGTTTCTTCCGGCTTGTTCTTGTTGAACTCAAAAATGACCGTCTCGCCCTGAGGACCGGCCCCAAGAACTGTTTTGGTCAGAGGAAGATGGGGGGTTGTTTGGAATTTTTCATTGGTCTTGGCGTCACTGAGAACGTAAATACGGCCAGCGTACTTGTGGACAAAATAGTTGTCTCCTTTGCTATCAATCATAAAGGGGGTGTGATTGTAGGTTTCGATCAGGCGCTCGGTATAGGCATCGTCCTTCTTCTTGATTTCGTAGACGACGGTTTCGCCGTTAGGTCCGGCCCCCAGAACGGTTCTTGCGTAAGGCATGTTGGGGGATTTGGCAAATTTGCTGTTGCTTTCCTCGCTGCCCAGTACGTAATGGCGGTTCATATGCTGCCAGACAAAGAAGTTGCCGTCTTTGGCGACAATTTGTTGAGTGGCATTGTCCTGCTTGGCTGTTGTCGCACTGCACCCTGCGGTAAACAAAGCGACCGCCAGCATAAGAAAAACAAATTTTTTCATCATCAATCTCCTTTATTGTTGTTTAACTCGAAAAATAATCAGTAAAAAGCCAGGATCATGTTTCGATTCGTTTAGGATCTGGTTAGAAACAAGCCGACCTATTGGATAGATCCCTCTTTTAGAAAAGAGGTTTATCAAGCTTGATGATGTATAGGGTATTGGCGTCGGTTGTGTTCACGCCCGGCAGAATCTTCTGGACGACGTCCGATCCGTCTGGCCATACGGCAAAATCATCATCGTTCAGTACCCCGATAGTCTGGGTGTCGATGATCCACAGCCCCTCCAGCTTGTCATGCGGGTAGTGGTTTGGCAGATAACCGACCAGATCGGCAACGAGTTCCTTGGTCACCGGTTTGATGTCTGCGGCAGCAAGCTCTTCCCAGCTGCTCTGCTCCAAGGTTTTGCCGTTGACCAGCATGCCATCCGGAGAGGAAAAGTCGCCCGAGACATCGGTTGCGCTGCTCAGATCAATTTTGTAGAGGGTTTTCTGGGCCTTTTTCTCACCGGAAAAAGCACCGTCGCGTTCAACGATGAGGAAGCTGTCAGCACTTAAAGCTGCGATTTCAGAGTTGGCGTTCTTGGCCTTTTCCTGACGGTAGAGGTACTGCCCGGTTTTGCCGGTGGCAAGGTCAAAGGTCAGGATTCGGGTCAGGGTCAGGTTGGAGGCCTGTTTTTTCCCGGGGTTGTAGAGAGTGGACTGCATGATGCCGACCAGGGTTTTGCCGTCAGTTGTGATTGTCAACCCCTCCATTCCACGGTTTGGCCAACGCCGTTCCAGGACGGCGGGGAGCTTGCGACCACCAGTTTTGACGCCGACCGGGCTCATGCGTTCCAGTTCGATGCCGTCTTTGGAGTAGTGGACAATATGTGGCCCATATTCGTCACTGACCCAGAAGCTTCCGTCCTTGAGCGCCACCAGTCCTTCGCTGTCGAGGCCGTAGGGATCGTAGTCGAGAACATGACCCTGATCGTCGTAAGGAACCTCGCCGGTGGCGCCCAGCCCTTCAGGGTTTGGTCGTCCGGAGATCGGCACACCTTTGGGATCCTTCAGCTCGATGGTCCGGATCAGGGCAACGGAGCCATCCTTAGCCACCTTGAATTCACCGATACGTGGTGTGTAGTCGGGGACCGGAAATTTCTTTCCTTTTCCCTGAGCACCGTTGTAGTTGGTATTCGGTCCCCGGTCGGTCAAGGCATAGAAGCAATCGGTCTTTGTCGGATGAGCGGTCATGGCCGAACCAAAACCGCCGTTGCGGACTTCCGTGCCATTGGCCAGTGTGGTCAGAAGGCTGTAGGGAAGTACGCTCCCTGTTGGTGCAATTTTTGCTGTGTGTGGTGCCGAGCAGGCCGTCAATGCAAGCAGCAGACAGGCCGGGATGAAATAGCGCCGCATAAAAAACTCCATATCTGAAATAGTGAGGTTGGTGTTGCAGCCAGATGAAAATGAGAGAAACAGCTTGCCATTTCATGTCCAGAGTTTATTTCTGCATTCTGGTCACATCGATCTGATAAACAGCGGTCGTGCCACTGACTTCATTGCCAACCAGGACAAGAGGCTTTCCGTTCGGGCTGTCAGTCGCGGTTACAAAGTGGACTCCTTCAGGACCGAGGTCGCCGACTTTGCTGTTATAGCCAGCAGAGAAATCAATGCTCACATCGCGGTTATTGATGTACTGGAGATATTCCGGCGCATAGGGATTGGTGACATCGTAGACCATGATGCCGCCCATGCGCTCCAGACCGATGAAGACATAAGTGTGACCGTTGATCTTGCCTACGGCAATGCCTTCCGGCTCCGGGCCTTTGTTGTCACTGCGGTCATCACCGGTGTTTTCGGCATTGTCGTTGTTGAAATTGTCTCCGTAAATCCCGGCGGTGATGCGTTCGAAGTCACTGCCCGAATCGAAGACCAGCTCGCCGCTTGCCGCGTCCCAGATCGAGAAGGAGCGGGCTCCGTAGGCATAGAGTTTTTCAAAATTGGTGCCGCCGTTCATCTTGACGGTGGTGAAGTAGGAAAATTTCAGCCGTTGCAGGCCGGATTTCTTATCGCCGAAACCATCGCTGTCCATGCCGGAGTTCAGCGTGACGTTATGGGTGGCTTTATTCCAGAAGTCTTTGGCATTGAACTCATCAACACAGAGAGTTTCTGGATCTTCATCACCATCGGCGGCATCGTAAAAATACCCTGCCGCTTCACAGTCCGGCTGAGCAACGCCCTCAAGCCAATCCTGGCGGCTGTCTCCTTCGTTGGCGGTCAGCAGGTAGGTTTTTCCCTTATAGCTGAACGAGGTGATGGAGTCCGGCATGTAGATGCCCATGACCGGCCAGCTTTTCATGTTCAGGCCATCCTTCTGGCTGGCGTCCAGCTCATGACCGGGAAGAGAGTGATCCTTAAAGCCGAGGCCGATGATTTTATCGACGCTGGAGTTGGCCAGATCGATGATAGCAATTGCGTTGTTTTCCTGCAGGGTGACATAGGCCTTTGAGCCGTTCTCATCGACTGTGATGTATTCAGGTTCAAAGCTTTTGGCGACTGTCGCATTGACACCATCGACGATTATTTTATCAGTCGGTAATTCTGCATGTCGGGCTGCGCCGCTGTTGAAATCGCTGAAACCGACTCTGGTCACACTGTAGTCGGCGACACTGATGATGCTGACGGTTCCTTGCGGATCATTCCGGTAGCCCAGATCCGGTTCTCCCTCGTTGGCGACGACGACCTTGCTGCCGTCTGGAGTAAAGATGAGCATGTCCGGCAGAGCGCCGACCTGAACAGCGTTGACGTAACGAAGAGTTGTCGGGTCAAAAAACACAACCCATCCGGCATCGGTCTTGGTGGCGGCCTCAACGGCGACGGCCGCAAGATTGCCGAATATATCAACGCTGTTGGCAGCTCCGACCAAGGCCTCATCGGTCACTTTTCCGTTATCTGCCAGCATAGCGCCCAGGTTGATCGTTGCTGTTGGATTGGCACCCTCAAGAGCTGTTAACGATTTGGCTGAGAACAGGTCGATATGCCCTGAATTGGCATTGACGACCAGGATGTTTTTATTGGCAGCATCAAAGGTGACAATTTCGGCTGCGCTTTCGTCAAAGGCCTGAGAGGCCGTACTGGCCAGGTGTGTTAAGGCGATAGTCTGAGCTGCAGCCTGACCATCTGTCTGAATCCCCTTGGCGTGACAGCCTGCCAACCCCACTAACAGGAGAAGCAGGCAGCCCATATAGCGCATTCTCGATTTCTTCATGAATCTATTCCTCCAGGTAATTCGGGCCACACAGAGCCCGCAGGTTAAAAAGTGAGAAATATGCTGTTTTTGTTTCCGGAATATTCAAGCGTGGTTAGCTTTGTGTGATTCGGAAGGGGCTCAGACCACCTTGAACCTGTTGATCCTGTCTTCAGTCTGTTTGGGGCTGTAGTGGCGTTTAAGCCAGCAGCTCAGGCCATCAAGGCCTGGGAAAAGACGTTCATAGGCCTTCCCTAGAGCAATGAACCTGCAGCATTGGCCAGCGCCGAACGTTCACCGCGTTGTAACTGGATATGTCCGGCGAGGGGGTGCGAGCGGAACCGCTCGATGACATAGCTCAAGCCGTTACTCGATGCATCGACATAGGGGTTGTCAATCTGCTCAGGATCACCGGTCAGGACGATTTTGCTCCCCTCTCCCGCCCGGGTAATGATTGTTTTGACTTCGTGTGGCGTCAGGTTCTGAGCCTCATCGACAATCAGGTACTGATGTGGAATTGACCGTCCCCGGATATAGGTCAGCGGTTCGACCGCGATGATCCCCATGTCGGTCAGTTCTTTTTGACGACGTTTGTTAGAGCGTCCCTCTTCGCTGAGGACCAGGTCGAGATTGTCATGAATTGGCTGCATCCAGGGGGCCAGTTTTTCCTCGATATCTCCGGGCAGAAAGCCAAGATCCCGCCCCATCGGAAAGACAGGCCTGGAGACCAGCATGCGTGAATAAGTTTGCCGCTCAGTGACCGCATACAGCCCAGCAGCGAGGGCCATCAAGGTTTTCCCGGTTCCGGCCCGGCCGACCAGGGTGACCAGGGGAATATCGGCGTTGGTCAGGAGTTCCAGGGCAAACTTCTGTTCCAGGTTGCGGGCATTGATTCCCCAGAAGCCATCACTTGGAGCGGCCTGGAGCGGAAGAATGGCCTGCAGCTTGTCGTCAAAACGGCCGATTGCCTTGTGCTGCTTGTTTTCCAGGGAGTTCAGGGTGATGCAGACATTGGGATCGAAATGTTGATCCGGCAGGCTGAGCTGGTGGTGCTGATAAAAATAATCGATCTGTTCACTCAGGACCTGAACCTCTTCACTGCCGCTGAACAGGTCGTCGTAGGAGACTTTATCGGTTTCGTAATCTTCGGCTGAAATGCCGACGGCGTGAGCTTTGATTCGCAGGTTGATATCCTTGGTGACCAGGGTAACGGGGGATTTCTTGCGCTGGCGTTCCTGAAGGGTCAAGGCAAGAATCTGGTGATCTACGCAGGGGCTGCGTAATTCTGCCGGGAGCTGGTCCAGACCATTACTGGTGAGGACAACGCGTAAACGACCACCGTTTTCCAGTTCGACTCCGCCATTGGTCAGGACACCCTGGCGACGCAGCCTGTCAAGTTCGCGGGAGACCTGGCGAGCGTTCCGGCCGTTTTCGCTTCCGTCTTTTTTGAACCGATCAAGCTCTTCGATAACCGGCAGGGGGAGAATGACTTCATTGTCTTCAAAGCTGAAGATGGAGTTGGCATCATGGAGCAGAACATTGGTATCGAGCAGATAGGTTTTGCGAGTCAAGGCAACCTCCTTGGTGAGTTTTGCCATGACTAGCAGGGAATTATTAACTGAATATGTGTATCAGGTTATCTGAGTTCTAATAGTGTGTAGAGCAAGTGCGTTAGCTCCGTGACAAGCAAAGCGCCCCCCTATAAAATAGGGGGGACAGCGGTTTACCAGCAGGAACGGGCGACAGAGCCCAAAAGAGACATTTTTCGGTTGGCAACTAGTTGACAACCAGCTTCAGATGACATCCGGAAGAATAATCGGCCAGAGCATCATTACCCTCGATGTCGGGGATCTGTTGCTGAAAAGGAGAATCCTGGAGATCGATCAGGGTGAAACCGGACAGCAGATCCTGCAGCAGATGAGCCTGCGAAGACAGAATCTGGCCGACGGAGGCGCTCTCCTCGGAAATCGCCATGCTTTGTGAAATCACTCTTTCAATTTCCTCGAGCCGGTCATTGACATCGGAAACCCCTGACGCCTGCCTGTTGCTGGCCGAGGCGATTTCAGCGATAAGGTCCGAGACCCGGGAATTGGAGGTTACGATGTCTTCAAGAGCGGCCGATGTTTCCTCGGCGATCTTGGAACCGTTGGCGACCTTCTTGAGTGAGGCCTGGATCAGTTCAGAGGTTTCGTTTGCGGCTTTGGAGCTGCGGGCGGCCAGGTTGCGGACCTCTTCGGCAACGACGGCAAAGCCTTTGCCGTGCTGTCCGGCGCGAGCGGCTTCAACCGCTGCGTTCAGTGCCAGTAGATTGGTCTGAAAGGCGATTTCGTCAATAACGCTGATAATCTTCCTGATGCTTTCTCCGGCTCGGCTGATCTCCTGCATGGCATTCTGCATGTCGCCGACCTGACGGTGCCCGGCGCGGGCCGCGTCGGTGGCTTCTTTTGCCAGCATGTCGGTACGATCGGCATTTCTCGCCGTATCAGCAGAACTGCTGTGCATAAGATTCATCAACTGACTGATCTGCTCCAGGGAGGATGAGGCTTCCGTCGCTCCCGCTGCCAGACTGGCAGAGGATTCACTCATCTGGCGGCTGCCGCCGCTGATCTGCTCAGCGGCCCCCTGAATTCGCAACATGACATCATTTAAAGCGTCATTGGTTGCCTTCAAAGGTTCCTTGATCACCCCTTCGGCACTGACCGTCAGGTCGCCAACTGCCAACCTGTTGAAGGCGTTGAGGATTTCATTCTTCAGGGTGTCGGCAAAGGCATCGAGAGTCTTGGCCAGCTGGCCGAACTCATCCTTCTGTCGCAACTCAAGGCGATAATCGAGATCCCCGTCTTCCAGGCGCTGCAGCATATGGATGACTTTTTTCAATGGCACCGTAATCATTCGGGTTCCGAGAACGCAGGCCAGTACACCGATGCAAATGATCAGCCCGGCAAATATGAGACTGGAACGACTGATTGCGGTAATTTTTTCCTGAATTGCTTCATTCAGGCTGACAACCTGCGACGCAGCCGTTACCACAGCCTGATCAGAGGATAATTTAATTTCTGTCAATTCATCTTCAATGGTTTGCAGCTTGGCCTGCAGTTGATTCACCTTGGGAAGCAGCTCATCATCCAGCTCTGCCCTGGCCTGTTCCTGAGCCTTGAGCAGCCTGTCTTCCAACATAATGACCATGTCCAGGTCGACCATCATACCCTTGACGGCCATCGGGAAGTTGTCGCGGAAAAACTTACGTGCTTCATCCCATTTACTGAAAAAGATCAGCATGTCGAGTTCGTTGGCTTTCCCCATCAGCTCCTCGTTGCTGGCTGAGACTTTATCCATCGCCTCTTTCAGAGCAGGAAAACCGTCTGCGTAGCGCTGATAGGTTTTCCCCTGTCTGAACTGTTCAACCGGGGAATCAGCGATATCTTCATAAAGAAGCTCATCGATTGAACTCTGGACGAACAGCATATTTGTCACCTTCAGAGTCCAGTAAAGGATGGTTCTTTTGAGTTCGCTCAGTTCCTGATAGAGCCCGACATGGCTTGGTTGCCAGGCCTCATCGACAGCCGTTGACAGGGTTTGTACCTGATTGAAATCGCTGACGATACTCTCGGTCCATGTAACATCCTTGCCAAGTATCGTCGCGTAATTCCCCAGCTGATCGGCGCTAAAAAATTGGCTCATGACCGTGTCGTTCATGGCATTGATCGCCTGGTCGTTCTGCAGCATCCGCCCGTGCATCTCCCCCATGGCAGTCGCCAGCCGCCCTCGAACTTCTCGCAGCAGAGAAAGAGACTGGCTGATGTTTTTCGATTCAGCTGTTGTCTGACTTGCAGCCTGCAGTGACGCGAAGGTTTCATCATGGGCCTGGCTGATTGTCCGAGTGCTATGGATTGAATAGGCGCACATCAACAGGGTCAGGCAAATAAGTATGAGAAAAATCGCTGTTAATTTTCTGCTAACGTTCATGTTGAATCCCTTTTTGAAATGATATTGGCGCGGTTAAACCCTTACTTTGTTAGCGATTTGTGAGTATTTGAATAGGTTTGGATGGATTTTTTCGGTGTGATTCAAATAATTTACAAAAATTATTTAGTTGAAAGCCTGAGATTAGAATGTCTACTCAATAAAAATCTGTTTCGATCCGGGCAGGCAGGAGGTGTGTCGGTCGGGCCGGTCGATTGAGACTGCATAATGTGCAGATCAATGAATGTTCAGCAACCTGCGGCAGTTTTCGATCACCTGTTTGATGTTGTAGGGCTTGGGAAGGTAGAGATTGGCGCCCAGGTCGGCTCCTTTGGTTTGATCCTTTTTGCTGCTCAAGGCACTCATGATGATGATCGGAGTGCGTGAGATGGCGTTGTCCTCGTGCTGACGAACCATGCGACAGACCTCGAGACCGTTCAATAGCGGCAGCATGATGTCGAGCAGGATCAGATCAGGCCGTTCACGCCCAATGATTCGGCAGGCTTCCAGTCCGTCTGGGGCTGTAAAAACCTGAAAGCCATGTTTGCTCAGGTTGAAACTGAGAATTTCGGCAAGGGCTTCTTCGTCTTCAACGAGCAGGATTTTGCGGGTTACATCGTCTTTGCCTGACAAGCGTTCCCCCCCGTAAGGAAGGTTCCCCCTGATGTTTGCTTCAGCTGGCAGCATAGCTCTCCCAATCGATGAGAATGATGATCTTTGCATTAAGAGAATCAGGCGAAGGTTACGAATGGGTGAGCAGTGGATTGGTATTTTGTTAGGCGGGTGAAAACTTGAAGGTTTTTGTTGTTTTTTACAAAAAACTCACAGTCTCTCAATCTGTTTTGAACAGTCTTCGAGCTTTATGTGGCCAAAATTTTCGAAGGAGAATGAGATGGCTCAAGTCGAACGCTGTCCAATCGAGACGCCCTTTCTCATAACAGAAAAAGGTTACAATAATCCACTGGTTCAGGCTCTTGAATGGGTTTCAGGTCTTAAACGCTGTCAGCAGCTCTATACAACACTCAAGGCAGGTGATTCGCTCGAACAGTTCAGCGGCGAGGTGCTCAGCACCCTTGGTGTTGAATATCGGGTGGTCGAGCAGGAGCTGGAAAAGGTCCCGGCAACGGGGGCCTGTATCCTCGTCGCCAACCATCCATACGGTGGCATCGATGGTGTTGTACTGATCAATATGATCAGCCGGATTCGCAGCGATTTCAAGGTGATGGGCAATGGCCTGCTGGCGCGTATCCCGCAGCTGCGGGAAAAACTGATCCAGGTCGATCCTTTCGGCGGTAAGGATGCTGCCAAAAATAACGTGTCGCCAATGCGTGGTGCATTGAAGGCGCTGCGTCAGGGCGAATTGCTGATCATGTTCCCCGGTGGCGAGGTTTCAACCTGGCAGAAGATGGCACCGGTTGTTGTCGATCCGGCCTGGAGTACGACCCTGCCGCGTCTAATCAGGATGAGCAAGGCCAATGTTGTTCCGGTCTTTTTTCCGGGCGACAACGGTTGTCTGTTTCACCTGGCCGGCAAGCTTCATCCACGCTTGAGAACCCTGCTGCTGCCGCGCATGATGCTCAAACAGCGTGGTCGTATTCTACGCCCGCGGGTCGGTCAGTTGATCCAGGCCAAAAAATTGCTGGCCATGGAAGATCACGATATGCTCGAGCTCCTGCGTATGCGTACCTATGCACTCGGCGTGCGGGAAAAACAACCGCTCAAAAAGACCTTCAAAAAACAGCTGCCGGTCAATGCCCGCCAGGAAGAGCTGGCTGCAGAAATTTCCGTTGCCGATCAGCTGCGCGACCTGGATAGGCTTCCTCAGGCGCAAAAGCTGGTGACCAGCAACGAGTTCAGCGTCTATTACGCCAGAGCCGAGCAGATTCCCAACCTGCTCAATGAAATCGGCCGTTTGCGAGAACAGACCTTCCGCCTGGTCGGCGAGGGAACCGGTAAAAGCCGTGACCTCGATCACTTTGACCAGGATTATCTGCATCTTATGCTCTGGGATCATGAGCAGCAGAGACTGGCTGGTGCCTATCGTATCGGGCTGGTCGACAAGCTGTTGGAGAAAAAGGGGATTGCCGGTCTCTACTCCTCGACCCTCTTTGAATACAATCCGCAGCTTTTCAGAAACATGTCCAACTCCCTGGAGATGGGGCGCTCGTTTGTGCGCAGCGAATATCAGCGGTCCTACGCTCCCTTGCTGCTGCTCTGGAAGGGGATCGGTCATTTTATCCTGGCTCATCCGCAGTACCGTTACCTGTTCGGACCGGTCAGTATCTCCAATGATTACCGGCGCAGTTCGCGAGAGTTGCTGACCAGTGGTCTGCTGAAGAATTTTCAGATCAAGGAACTGTCTCATCTGGTCAAACCGCGCATCCCGGTGACCATGAAGCCGGTCAGGATTTCCGGGATCAGTCAGAGCCAGAAGGATCAGCTGATGCGTGATATCGATCAGCTCTCGGATCTGATTGCCGATCTGGAGCCGGACAACAAGGGAATTCCGGTGCTGCTGCGCCATTATCTCAATCTGGGTGGCAAGCTTCTCGCCTTCAATCTCGACCCCGATTTCAGCGACGTGATCGACGGTCTGCTGCTGGTCGACATGCTCGAGGCCGACAATCGACAGCTGCAGCGCTACATGGGGCGCGACGGCTTGAAATCCTATCAGGAATTTCAGGGCAATCTGGAATGTTACCCCTCCTCACACCTGCCATGCGTTGCCTGATGGTCTCGACTACAATCAGGTTCTAAACTGTTGACCGGCGCAATGCAATATTGCGTCGGTTTTTTTATGTGCAAGAGCAAACTAGTCGATATGATTGAGTTACGGATGGTTTTAAAAGAAAGTTGAAAAAAATTAGCAAATTATCCAATTCCTCACACGACGCTAACATATCGCTAACATTATGTGAGCATCCTCCGCAGAGTCAAAAAACGACTCAAATACACATTGATTAAGGAGATGATCAACAATGAAAAAACGCAACTTCCTCAAAGGGTTGTCTGCTGCCCTGGTACTGCTCACGGTTTCCGCCGGTTCCGTTTTCGCCGCTCCGATCGCAGTTGATGTCAACCTCAGCGATTACGTCAAGGTTCAGGGTGTAGCCGGTAACCTGAACAGCGTCGGTTCCGATACCCTGAACAACATGATGACCTTCTGGGCTGAAGGCTTCCGCAAGAAGTATCCGAACGTCAACATTCAGATCGAAGGCAAGGGCTCCAGTACCGCTCCTCCGGCTCTGATCGAAGGCACCAGCCAGCTTGGTCCTATGTCCCGTAAGATGAAGAGCAAGGAAATTCAGGCTTTCGAAGCCAAGTACGGTTTCAAACCAACCACCATCGGTGTCGCTCTTGACGCCCTGGCTGTTTTCGTCAACAAGGACAACCCGGTCAGCGAAATGTCGATGACCCAGGTTGACTCTATCTTCTCCAAGACCCTCAAGCGCGGCGGCAGCGATGCTGTTGTCTGGGGTGACCTCGGTCTGACCGGTGAGTGGAGCAACAAGCCGATTAGCATCTACGGCCGTAACTCGGCTTCCGGTACCTACGGTTTCTTCAAGGAGCACACCCTGAAAAAAGGTGACTTCAAGGATACCGTTAAAGAGCAACCAGGTAACGCGTCTGTTGTTCTCGGTGTCACCGAAGACAAGGCCGGCGTCGGTTACTCCGGTATGGGTTACATCACCTCGGGCGTCAAGGCTCTGGCCCTGTCCGATAAAGACGGCGAAACAGCTTACGCAGCCAACTACGACAACGTTCTGAGCGGAAAATACCCACTCGGCCGTATGCTTTACATCAACGTTGTAAAAGAGCCGAACAAGCCGATGCCGGCTCTGGTCAAGGAATTCATGAAGTATGTTCTGTCCAAGGAAGGCCAGGAAGTTGTCGTCAAGGACGGTTTCCTCCCTCTGCCGGCAGAGGTTGCCAAGAAACAACTGGCTCTGCTCGACTAAGCAGCGGTCGGTGAAGAAAATCTAGTACAATCAAGCCAGGCAAGCCCTGCCCGATCCGGGTCAGGGCTTGTTTGCGCATTTTGGAGTATGGGAAAGAATCTATGAATCCAGCGTTCCTGAAGAAGGTTAAACGCAACGATAAAATTGCCAGATGGATCATTACCGTCGGCGGTATGGCAATCATCATCTGCGTTATCCTGATCCTGATCCTGATTGCCAAGGTCTCATTGCCGCTGTTCGGCTCTTCCGATGTCGAGCTGGTCAATATTCTCAACCTTGGTGGTGAAAACTCGCAGCAAATCGTCAGCGTCGGTGCTGATGAGTACAAGGAGACCGGCTACGTCCTGGAGCGGGATGGAGAGATCCGTTTCTTCAATCTGTCCGATGGATCAGCTCTCGACAGCCAGCAGCTGATTTCAGCGAGTGGGGCTTCAGAACTCCTCAGCGTCGAGACTTATGGTCGCCAGAATCAGGTTCTGGTCTGGAACGATGGAACTGTCAGCGTTGCACAGATCAAGTTCTTCCCCTTTTATGATGTGGAGAACGGCAATCAGCGTTCGATTCATCACAGTATTGGTCAATTAGCCGAGTTTGAAGCTCCGGCGGAAGGGGTGCCGCTGCAGTCTTTGGCGCGGGTCAGCGAGGAACGCAAGGTCCGTGTCGATCTGATGGCTGACGGCCAACTGCGGCTCTTGGTGATCGAGGAACAGGAGTCTTTTCTGGGCGATGTCGAGGAAGTCGAAGAGGAGACCTTTCTCGATTATGACACATCTGGAAAAATCTCTGCTCTGACACTGACCTCTGCCGGTGACCGCCTGTTTGTCGGGACCGACAAAGGGGAGTTGCTGCGCTGGGATTTGAGCGATATCGAAGATCCTCAGTTGGTTGAAAAGACGCAAGGTTTCAGCGACCGGCGGTCTATCACCGCCTTGCGCATGGTTTTCGGCGATGTCTCCCTCGCCGTTGGTGACGCCAAGGGCTATGTCACGACCTGGTTTCCGGTGCGTGACGAAGACAGGGGCTGGGTGCTGACCCATATCCACGACCTTCATCAGCACAAGTCTCCGGTCAGACAGATTGTTACCACCATCACTGATAAATCGCTGATCAGTATTGCCGAGGATGGAATCCGCATGAGCCATATGACCAGCGAAAGAGAGCTGGCCAGGCTGAAAGTTGCTGAACCGGTCAGCAGTTTCTCGCTGACCACACGCAGCAACGCGCTGATCGCAGCGACGGACAAAGGAAAGCTGCTGTTCTGGTCGATCGACGTGCCGCACCCGGAGATCAGCCTCAAGACCCTGTTCGGCAAGGTCTGGTACGAAGGTTATCAGCAGCCGGAATATGTCTGGCAATCCTCTTCGGGCTCAGATGACTACGAGCCGAAGCTGAGTCTCACGCCGTTGATCTTCGGCACTCTCAAAGGCACCTTTTACGCCATGCTGTTTGCCGTCCCGCTGGCGATTTTCGGAGCGATCTACACCAGTCAGTTTGCCCGGCCTAAATTCAAGGGGATCATCAAGCCGGCGGTCGAGGTGATGGCAGCTGTGCCGACGGTCATCATCGGTTTTCTCGCTGCACTCTGGCTGGCGCCGTTGATCGAGGCCTCTCTGGGATCGCTGTTCTTGAGTTTGGTACTGATTCCGGCGACCCTGATGATCGCCCTGGCCCTCTGGCAGGCGGCCCGGAGGCTGGAAAGCCTGAAACGGATCGAGCGCGGTTACGAGTTTCTTGCTGTGACTCCGGTGATCATCTTCGCTGTGGCCGTTGCGGCAGGCCTGGGCACCGGTATGGAAAACTGGCTGTTCGGCGGGGACCTGAAGCAGTGGCTGTTCAGCGAACTGGGGACCCGTTACGATCCGCGTAACTGTATCATCATCGCCTTTGCCATGGGCTTTGCGGTTATTCCGATCATCTTCACCATTGCCGAGGATGCGCTCTCCAATGTGCCGTCGAGCCTCAAGGCAGCTTCCCTGGCCCTGGGGGCCAGTCGCTGGCAGACGGTCTGGCGGGTCATCCTGCCTTCCGCCAGCCCGGGGATCTTTGCCGGCACCATGATCGGCTTTGGCCGTGCCGTCGGCGAGACGATGATCGTGCTGATGGCGACCGGCAACACCGCGATCATGGATTTGAGCATCTTCAACGGCATGCGTCCGCTGTCGGCCAATATCGCTGTTGAGATTCCGGAGGCCCCGGTTGACGGGTCACTCTATCGGACCCTGTTTCTGTCTGCGGTCATCCTCTTTGTCATGACCTTTATCGTCAACACTGTCGCCGAGATTGTCCGTCAGCGCCTGCGGGCCAAGTACGGTCGTTTTTAGGGAGACTGCAAGAATGAGTCAAAAAACAACCTCCAGATTCTGGAGCATCGGCGAACCGATGGTCTGGCTGTCGTCAGCTGCCCTTTCCGTGACCCTGCTCTGTGCCGTGGTTCTGCTGATCGTTATTATTGTCAACGGTCTTGGGGTCTTCTGGCCGTCGCAGTTGCATCAGCTGGAAGTCAAGGATGGCCAGTCAATCTATGGTCAACTGGTCAAGACGGAAGAAACCCATGATGGCAGCGGGCTGCGTCGCCAGTACAAGATCGCCAACCGCGATCTTTATGGATTGGATTTCCGCTGGATTGATGAAAGCCAGATCAGCGCAGAAACGGTCCCGCAAGATATTATCGTTCTGGAACGTCAGGAGTACGGCGATTTTTACGGGACGCTGCAGTCGCTTGATAGGGTTGAGGGAAAAAGTTTCACTTCCGATCTGGCCGGCCTAAATCAGGCCCTTAAGGTCGTTGGTAATGAGCTTGATGGCCTGAAAGAGCTGGATGACAAGCTCAAGGATCTCGCCTACGAGATGGAGCAGCTGCGCCTTAAAGATCTGAAATACGCCTATAATGGATTGGCTGAAGGCGATCCGAAACGGGCGAAAATTTCTCAGCAGCGCAGTGAGATGCAGCAGGAATTCACCGATTTTATCGCCGTCCAGTCCAGTCGAACCGAGAAGATCCGGGAAGCCAAGGCAGTCTTTGCCGATGCCGCCGGACAGCAGAAACAGGTCGTGCTGGCCGATATCGTACAGGCCTACGCACCGAATCAGATGTCGATGAGCGGCAAGATTCTTTTTTACGCCCATAAGGTTGTCGAGCTGATCAGCGGTCAACCGCGTGAATCGAACACCGAAGGCGGACTTTTCCCGGCGATCTTCGGCACCGTCATGCTGATCTTCGTCATGAGTATCTTCAGCTTTCCACTCGGTGTCGTTGCCGCTGTCTACCTGCGCGAATATGCCAAGGACGGCCCGCTGGTGCGGATCGTGCGGATCGCCGTCAACAATCTGGCCGGTATTCCGTCGATCGTTTATGGCATTTTCGGGCTCGGCTTCTTCGTCTACGGCATCGGTCACACAATCGATACGCTCTTTTTTCCGGAACGCCTGCCGACCCCGACCTTCGGCACCGGTGGCCTGCTCTGGGCCAGTCTGACCCTGGCATTGTTGACCGTCCCGGTGGTCATCGTTTCGACCGAAGAGGCCCTTGGTGCGATTCCGCGCGAGATGCGTGAAGGCTCCTATGCCCTGGGCGCGACCAAGTTTCAGACCCTATACAAGATTTTGCTGCCGATGGCTTCGCCGGGGATTCTGACCGGTCTGATCCTGGCCATGGCCCGCGCGGCCGGTGAGGTCGCACCGCTGATGATCACCGGTGTCGTCAAGCTGGCCCCGGCCCTGCCGATCGACGGGAACTTTCCCTTTTTTCACCTCGATCGCAAGTTCATGCACCTCGGTTTTCACATTTATGACATCGGTTTCCAGTCGCCGAACGTCGAAGCGGCCAAGCCGATGGTTTTTGTCACGACATTTCTGCTGGTTCTGATTGTTCTGATCATGAGTAGCGTGGCTATTCACTTACGGAACAAGATGAAAAAACGATATACTTTTGGCACCTTCTAGGAGTGCGGAGAAAGATGAAAGAAGTAATAATCGACAATCCAATTATTCAGGTCAACAATCTGCGCTTTTACTATCCGGGTGATGCCCAGGCCATTCACGGCGTTGATATCGCGTTTCCGGAGAAGCAGGTCACCGCGCTGATCGGGCCGTCCGGCTGCGGCAAGAGTACCCTGCTGCGCTGTTTCAACCGGATGAACGACCTGATCGACGGTTCCCGAGTGGAAGGAGAGGTTCTGCTCGACGGCCGGAACATCTACGAGCGCAATACCGATATCATCGAGCTGCGCCGCAGGGTCGGCATGGTATTTCAGAAGTCGAACCCCTTTCCGAAATCGATCTATGAAAACGTCATCTACGGCTTGCGGATCGCCGGAGAAAAGGACAAGGCCCTGCTCGACGAGCGGGTCGAGACCAGTCTTAAAGGTGCTGCACTGTGGGACGAGGTCAAGGATCGCCTGCATCAGAGCGCGCTGGGGCTATCGGGCGGGCAGATGCAGCGCCTGTGTATCGCCCGCGCCATTGCTGTAAATCCGCGGGTCATCCTGATGGACGAGCCCTGTTCGGCACTCGATCCCAAGTCGACGGCCCGCGTTGAGGAACTGATCGGTGAGCTGCGCGATGAGTTCACCATCATCATCGTCACCCACAACATGCAGCAGGCGGCCCGGGTCTCTGACTATACGGCGTTCCTCTTCGAAGGGAACCTGATCGAATACGGTCAGACCAACGAACTGTTCGTCAAGCCGAGGAACAAGCAGACCGAGGACTACATCACCGGACGCTTCGGTTAATCGGTTTTTATCCGGAAGCGGCCCTTTTCCGCTGTAGTGGAAAGACCCCCCTGCTCGTAAACTCGCTTCCCCCCTTATTTTATAAGGGGATTGAGGGGGGGGGGAAATTGCTTGTTTCCAATCTAAAAACTTATACGTTGCCTTCCGGAGTTTCCGGATGGCAACTAATCGATAACTGGAAAGGAATACGACCATGGCTGTACTGATCCAGGCAGAACTGGATAAACTGAAAAAGAGCCTGTTGACTCTGAGCGCCGAGGTTGAGGAGCAGGTGCAGAAAGCCGTTCAGGCTCTGTTGACCTGTGACAGGACCCTGGCCGATGCGGTCAGAAAAAGCGATGACAAGATCGATCTGATGGAGGTCGAGCTGGAAGAGGAATGCCTTAAGGTTCTGGCTCTGCACCAGCCGGTGGCTCAGGATCTGCGCTTTATCGTCTCGGTTCTGAAGATTAACAACGACCTCGAAAGGGTTGCCGATTTTGCCTGCAATATTGCCGAACGGGCGATCGACCTGTGCAAGATCATGTGCGGTGAAAGCCCCTATAATGTCGCCAAAATGGCGGACAAGGTCAAAGAGATGCTGCGCAAGGCTCTTGATGCCCTGATGACTACTGATTCGGCATTGGCCCGCAAGGTCATTGTGATGGACGACAGCGTCGACACCATGCATCGGGAAAACTTCACCACGATCAAGCTGGCCATTCAGGACGATCCGCAGACGGCCAATGTGCTGCTCTATTATCTGTCGATTTCACGTTATCTGGAAAGAATGGGCGACCTTGCGACCAATATTGCTGAAGACGTGGTCTACCAGATCGAAGGTGAGATCATCCGCCACCGCGGAGTTGATAATCCGCGGAGTTGATACGTTCTGCAAACGGGCCCGTTTTTCAAAGATACAAAAAGCCTCCTGATTTTAGGAGGCTTTTTTGGCTGGCTGACAGCTTCCGGACAGTAACTCGCGGTTTGTTTCAACTGGTTTTATCAAAACTCCGCATGGAGGAGTTTTTTCGGTTCTGCCCATTAGCTGAGCTTGCTCAGCGTGGGGCGCGTTGTCAGTTGCTGGAGTAAAGCTACGAAGAGATGCAGGCCGGAAAGCGACATATAGAAAAAGGATCTTTTGGTTCCTTTTGGAGCCCAGCCAAAAGGAACTCGGCGTGCGGGGCCGATACCCCGTGGTTTTGGTTTTTGACTGTTATGAAAACCATAAAATCAAAATCGCCGGTTTTCGCACCGGCTGGCGACGCACTTTTCTTTGGTCGCAAAGAAAAGTGCGCAAAAGAAACTTTTTAAAAAAACTGACGTAAGCCCGTCACATGAGCAGCAACGGGTCACACCAGCAAAACGGAACGCGCCCCAAGATGCGCAAGCGCATCAACGGGCAGAACCGAATTTATTGGTAAATTAGAGTTGCCCTTCCAGATCAAGCCGGAAGAAGTCGCGCGCTTTGAGCTGCTCCTCTTCGCTGGTGCGGGTCGGCGCAGTTCCCGGGGCAAAGGCCTCGATGTATGCCCGTTTGTCCATTTCAGTGACCAGCAGGCCGTCCTTGGGGTTGATCGGGTGGAATTCGATCGTATCGGGAACCGGGAAGTTTTCCACCGGGTATTGCTGGCTGGCGACCTTCATAAAATTGGTCCAGGCCGGCAGTGCAGCCCTGGCGCCGGTCTCCTTGCTGCCTAGGGGGCGTTCCTGATCGTAACCGGTCCAGGAAACGCAGGCTAACTGCGGAATGTAGCCTATATACCAGGCGTCCTTGAGGTCGTTGGTGGTGCCGGTCTTGCCGGCGGAAGGTCGGCCGATGGCCCGTGCTCCACGACCGGTTCCGTTCTGCACAACACTCTCCATGACGTTGGTGATCAGGTAGGCGGTTTCCGGCGAGATGACCCGGCGCGGTGCGGCCTCGATTAGATGCTGATCTGCCGCCATGCCGGTGGGGAAATCGGCCGGGTCGACCGATTCGAGAATTCGTCCGTCACGGTCCTTGATACGGGTGATGTAGGTTGGCTTGATCAGTACGCCGCCATTGGCGAACACCGAGTAGGTGCTCAGCAGTTCCAGCGGGGTCAGGGCCGTAGAGCCGAGAGCCATCGACAGGTCGCGCTGCAGCGGAGTAGTGATCCCCAGCTTCTTGGCGTAATTGGCGGCATAGCGGATGCCGATATCCTCAAGGATCTTGATGGTGACCACGTTGCGCGAATGGGTCAGCGCTTCCCTGAAGGTGGTCGGACCGTAAAAATGCTTCTCATAGTTTTTCGGTTTCCACTCCTCCAGCTCCTGCTCGCCGTTTTCCTCCTTGAGGTTTTCGTAAATCAGCGGCGTGTCGAGGATGATACTCGCCGGCGTGTAGCCATGATCGAGGGCGGCGGCGTAGATGATCGGTTTCATCGCCGAGCCTGGCAGACGTCTGGCCTGAATCGCCCGGTTGAACTGGCTCTTGTTGAAGTCGTAACCGCCGACCATCGCCTTGATCTGGCCATTGTGCGGGTTGACGGCAATCAGGGCGCTCTGGGCCAGGGGTTCCTGTTCGAGGCCCAGTTTGAGCGGTTGGTTGGCGAGATCAAGAATGCGTACATCGATCACCGAACCGAGCGGCAGATGAGTGATGGCCTGCCCCTCGCTTTCGTCAATGGAGATATTGCCCGATGCCAGCTCGGGGTCCTTGACGATCTCGATCGGCCCTGCCCAGCGGCTCTCCTTGAGTGAAATGACACCCTTTTGGTCGCCGACCCGGCACAACAGATTGTCGCCATCGCTGCCGGTGACCACCGCCTGGCTGAAGCCGCCATCGGTCAGCGGATCTTTTTCAAACTGTTCCAGCTGGTTGGCGAAGAATTCCTTCTGAGCCTCCAGGTCAAGAACGATGGCCGGTCCGCGGTAGCCCTGGCGTTTGTCGTGATTTCTCAGGTTTTCCTTGACGGCAATCTCGGCAGCCTGCTGCATCTTCAGGTTGATGGTCGTTTCGACCTGAAGCCCGCCGGTGTAGAGAATATCCTCGCCGTAACGTTCCTCCAGATAGCGGCGCACCTGTTCATTGAAATAGGCGGTGACATCCATCAGGTTGTTGAGGCGCGGTTTGATGGTCAGTTCCTGGGCCAGAGCCTGTTGTCTTTCGTTGGGCGTGATGTAGCCCTCTTCGACCATGCGAGCGAGCACGTACTTCTGACGTTCCTTGGCGCGATCGAGGTGGCTGTACGGCGAATAGCGGCTTGGCGCCTGGGGCAGACCGGCGAGAATTGCCGACTCGGCGAGGGTCAGCTGGTCGACGTTCTTGTCGAAGTAGTTCTGTGCCGCGGCTTCGACGCCGTAGGCGCGGTGACCGAGGTAGATCTGGTTGAGGTAAAGATAGAGGATCTCTTCCTTAGTCAGATGTTTTTCCATCCGCCAGGCGAGAATCGCTTCCTTGAACTTGCGGCTGAAGGTTCTTTCTGAGGTCAGCAGCATCTTTTTGGCGACCTGCTGGGTGATGGTGCTTCCCCCCTGGGAGATGCCGCCAGCCTTGACGTTCTTCAGAGCAGCCCGGGCGATCGAGATGAAATCGATGCCGCCATGTTTGAAGAAGTTGGAATCTTCCGCCGAGACAAAGGCCTGGATCAGGGTTTTGGGAATCTTGTCGTAGGGCACCAGAATCCGGCGTTCCCGCGAGTATTCGGCGATGATCTGACCATCGTCGGCGCGGATCTGGGTGATCAGTGGCGGCCGGTAGTCGGACAGGGTTTCGACCCTGGGCAGCGTGGAAGAGACATAAAAGTAGGCGCCGAGCAGCAGGGCACAGCCGAGCAGAGGCAGGCCGATGCAGGCAAACAGCAGGTATCTGAGCAGACTTTTCATATGAATTTATAACCGTACATGTTTCGGGTTGGAAATCAGTGAGTTTTATAGCATGACGGCAAAGCTTGGGCAACAGCTCTGACAGGCCGGTGTTTTGAATGAATGACGATTTTACCGTAACTTAACATGCGAAGCGCCTTCAGGGCTTGACCCTTGATGGGGTTCGGCCTATTCTCGCATGAATGCTCAATTTACAATTGTTTTACTCGTTTTTCTCAAGGACTCTCAGATGAAAAAAGCCGTTGTTCTCTACAGTGGTGGGCTCGATTCGACAACCTGCATGGCGATTGCCCGGAGCCAGGGGTTTGAGCCTTACGCCTTAAGCTTTGCCTACGGCCAGCGCCATTCGGTCGAGCTGCAGAAGGCCAGGGATTATGCACCGCTGATCGGGGCCAAAGATCACATGGTGGTTGATATCGACCTGCGCAAGATGGGCGGCAGTGCCCTGACCGCCGATATCGATGTCCCCAAAACCGGGGTCGAGGAAGACGCTATTCCGATCACTTACGTTCCGGCGCGCAACACCATTTTCCTCTCCTTCGCCCTGGGTTGGGCCGAGGTGCTCGGCGCTTCAGATATCTTTATCGGGGTCAACGCTCTCGATTATTCCGGCTATCCCGACTGCCGTCCCGAGTTTATCGAAGCCTTCGAAAAGATGGCCAACCTGGCAACCAAGGCCGGGGTCGAAGGCAATCCCTACAAGATTCATACGCCGCTGATTCATCTGACCAAGGCAGAGACGATCAGGCAGGGGGTTGCACTCGGTGTCGACTATGCCCTGACCCACTCCTGTTACGACCCGACGCCCGAAGGGATCTCCTGCGGAGAGTGTGATTCCTGTCGTCTGCGTCTCAAAGGTTTTGTCGAAGCCGGTCTGGAGGATCCCGTTCCCTATGCCAACAGATAAGTCGTCACAGCCGCGCAAGGCGGCGATGCCCGATATGCAGCAGAGCCGCGATACGCGCAACATCGCCATCGACAAGGTCGGAGTCAAGGATATCCGCTACCCGATCGTTGTTCTCGACAAGCTCAACGAACGTCAGCATACCGTCGCCCGGGTCAACATGTACGTCGACCTGCCGGAACATTTCAAGGGGACGCACATGAGCCGCTTTATCGAGGTTTTGAACCTCTATCACGGCGAGATCAGTGTCGAGAACCTGGAGGCGATTCTGGTCGAGATGAAACAGCGCCTCGGCGCCGGACGCGCTCACCTGGAGCTGTCGTTCCCCTATTTCATCGAGAAGCAGGCGCCGGTCTCAGCTGCCCGCAGCCTGCTCGATTACCAGTGCCGCATGCTCGGCACCCTGGGGGATGCTTACGATTTCGTCCTTGAGGCGCAGATCCCGGTGACCTCGCTCTGCCCCTGCTCCAAGGAGATCAGCGAGCGTGGCGCCCATAACCAGCGCAGCCTTGTGACGGTGCAGATCCGCTACGAAGATCATGTCTGGCTCGAGGATCTGATTGCCTGGGTCGAAGCCTGTGCCAGCTGCCCGGTCTTTCCGCTGCTCAAGCGTGAAGACGAAAAGGCGGTTACCGAACAGGCCTACGACAACCCGATGTTTGTCGAGGATATGGTCCGGGCGGTGACGGAAAAACTGCGCAGTATCAAGCAGATCACTTGGTTCAAGGTGCAGTGCGAGAACTTTGAATCGATCCATAACCATTCAGCTTATGCCATGATCGAGGAAGCGTAGAACCTGCCTGTGGATAACTCTGTTGACGAGGTGGATAAGTTTTCGGAAAATTTCGCAGAAAAACGGGTCATTGGCATTTTCGCCAAACAGCCGGTTGCCGGACAGGTCAAAACACGACTCTGTCCGCCACTCGATTTTCCATCTGCCGCAGATCTTTACCGGGTTTCTCTGCGTGAGACGGTGACCCGTGTCGCTTCCTGCGGTGACTATCAGCCGGTGATCTTTTACAGTGGTGATCGGCACTGGTTTGCCGAGACCTTCCCGGCTGTCCGCTTGCATGCGCAGCACGGAAAGGATCTGGGCGAAAGAATGGCCAATGCCTTCAGTGCTCTGTTCAATGTGGGAGTTGACCGGGCGCTGCTGATCGGCAGCGATACGCCTGATCTGCCGCTTGATTGCCTGGATCAGGCTTTTGAGAGCCTCAACTCCAGAGATGTGGTGTTCGGTCCGGCAGAAGATGGCGGTTACTATCTGATCGGCCTGAGTGCGCATCATCCGGAACTGTTCTGTGACGTCAGCTGGAGTACCCCAGAGGTCTTGCAGCAGAGCCGTGAACTCGCGGAACAATTGAATCTGAATGTGAAATTACTTAAGAACTGGTCCGATCTGGATGATCATCAATCTTTGACGGAACTGCTCGATCGCAGTCCGGCGTCTGAAACAGCAAGGTACATCAAGGAGAAACTCTATGCTTTGTTGGCTTGACAGTTCATTAAAGCTGCCGGATAATCTGGCCTGTTCGAAAGAATGTAGGATGGTTATTGAGTCCTCATTAATTGAAAAGGAGAAATACCTTGTTTGAGTTGGTGCTGAATGCCGGACCGGTGGTCAAGCTGGTCCTGTTGATACTCGTCTATTTTTCGCTGGTCTCCTGGGCCATTATCTTCTACAAGGCCACCATCATTCAGAAGGCGATCAAGGAATCGGATCGGTTTCTCGAATTCTTCTGGACCAAGAAGCGCTTCGACCTGATCGGTCAGGGGATCAAGGATTTCAATTCCACGCCTCTCGCCGTGTTGTTCCGTGAAGGTTACCACGAGATGCTGCAGCTGAAGAAGAAAGCCGGCGAACAGCATGAGCCGGGTGACTTCTCTTCCAAGATGGGCACCACCGAGATCGTCAACCGCGCTCTGCGCCGGGCGACGACCCAGGAAACCCACCGTCTGGAAAAATATCTGACCTTCCTGGCGACCACCGGTTCCACAGCGCCCTTCATCGGCCTGTTCGGCACCGTCTGGGGGATCATGGATGCTTTTCACGGCATCGGTGCCTCGGGCAGCGCGTCGCTCGCCGTTGTCGCTCCCGGTATCTCCGAGGCGCTGATCGCGACCGCCATCGGTCTGGCTGCGGCGATCCCGGCGGTCATGGGCTACAACCACTTCCTCAACAAGGTCAACGTGCTGATCGGCGAGATGGATAACTTCAGCCAGGAATTCCTCAACATCGTCGAGCATCTCGACCGGAGGGGCTGAAAATGGGCGCGGACATGCCCGGCAGAGGCCGGCGCAGCAGCCTGTCGCAGATCAACGTCACACCGTTGGTCGACGTCATGCTGGTTCTGCTGATTATTTTCATGGTCACCGCTCCGATGCTCGAGCAGGGGGTTGAAGTCGATCTGCCGCAGGTTGCCGAAGCACCCGGCCTGCCGGCTCAGCAGGAGCCGCTGGTCGTGACCCTGCAGAGCAACGGCAAGATCCTGATCGGCAAGGCGACAGTAGATCGGGTCGACAAGCTCGGTCCGGTCATTCAACAGGCCCTGAAAACCAAGCCGGACCGCGAGGTTTTTCTCGAAGCGGACGAAAAGGTTCCCTATGGCCGGGTCGTGCAGGTCATGGCCGCTGTGAAAAAAGCCGGCGTGGAAAAACTCGGTATGGTGACCCGACTTCCGGAGGACTGACCAGAAGCCGATGGAAGCCTCACGCAAACAGCGCATACGGCAGCTCAGATCAGCGATCGAGCCGGGACTCAAGCGGATGCTGGTGATTTCGGTGCTGCTCCACCTGCTCGTGCCGATCATCTACTATTCTCCGTTCTTTCCCGAGCGCAAGATCGAGAAAGCACCGGTTTACCGGGTCAATCTGGTCAACAAGATCGTCAAGAATCCCCAGGCCGGGCGACCGGAAGCCACTGTGACCAAGCCGAAGCCGGCCCCAAAACCAAAACCGGCGGCCAAGCCGACCCCTGTGCCGAAGCCGGAAGCGGTCAAGATTCCGCCCAAGCCCAGACCGGAGCCGGTTGTGCCGCAGCCCAAGCCGGAACCAAAACCGGCCCCCAAGCCTCAACCGGTCAAACCCAAGCCTGCGCCGAAGCCACAACCCGTGGGACCGAGCAAGGCGGCAGAAGACAACCTGGCAGAACGTCTGAAAAAGATGCGCGAAGCCCAGGAACAGAAGGCCCAGGAGCAGGCTCGCCAGGACCGTATCGCGGCCCTCAAGGCCCAGCTGGCAAAGGACACTCAGCTCGAGTCGCCGGTCAAGGATGCTCCGGTCGGGATGGCGGATGGCAAAGGTGATGAGGCCGGGGTTTCGGCGAATGTTTTTGTCCAGGAATATATTCAGCAGAACTGGAGTTTTTCTAAATATCAGGCAGCTGGAAATCCGCAAGCCGAAGTGTTGATGAGCTATTCCAGGCAGGGCGTCCTGATTCACTACAAATTCATCAAAAAATCGGGGAACGACGCCTTCGATGAATCCCTGACCCGGGCGATTGCCAAATCGCGGCAATTGCCCCAGGAGCTTCCCGAGGCAACGGAGTTTGAAGTCATCTTTAACCTGAAGGATATGTTGGACAGACAATGAGCTTCTACAGAGTAAAGATCAAAACCCTTGTTCTGGCTGTGGTGCTTATGCTGACTGCAGTTTCGACCCAAGCGGCCCGTATCGAGATCAGCGCCCCCGGTGAGCAGACCATTCCGCTGGCCCTGACCCGGCTGCTGCCGATGGGGGTATCTCAGGTGGGGTTGGCCGAAGAGTTCGATGCGACCCTGCAGGGGGATCTCGAGCTGTCCGGCCTGTTCGACCTGGTCAACCCGCAGGCCTTTCTGGGCGATGCCTTCAAGCTCGGACTGCGCAGCAGCGATGTCGATTTTCAGCAGTGGCGTGTCCTTGGTGCCGAAACCCTGATCAAAGGGGGTTACCAGATCACAGGAAATAATGTCAGCATTGATCTGCGCCTCTATGATGTTGTTTCCCAGCGCCTGCTGACCGGCAACAGGTACAGCGGGAAAATCAGTGATATCCGCCTGATCGCCCACACTTTCGCTGACCGGGTTCTGCAACAGTTGACCGGTGAGCAGGGGCCTTTCGCCAAACGGATCGCCTACATCTCCAAGGCCACGGGGCGCAAAGAGCTCTACCTGATGGATGTCGACGGGCACAACCCGGTGCGCATGACCAGTCACAACTCCATCGTCCTCAACCCGGACTTTTCACCCAGCCGCAAGGAGCTGATCTTCACCTCTTACGCCAATGATAATCCGGATCTCTACCGCAAGGAGATCTATACCGGCCGCGAATCACGCCTGTCGCTCAAGGAAGGGCTGAATATCGGCGGGCGTTACAGCCCGGATGGGCGGGAGATTGCCCTGACCCTGTCGAAGGACGGCAACTCGGAACTCTACCTGATCGGTACCGACGGCACCATTCACCGGCGGCTGACCAATCATTACGGCATCGATGTCGATCCGTCCTGGAGCCCGAAAGGCAATGAGATCGCCTTCGTTTCCGACCGGCGTGGCAATCCCAATGTCTTCATCCTCGATATCCATTCCCTCGATGTCCGACGCCTGACCTTTGAAGGGAAGTACAACGCGACGCCGGCGTGGAATCCAAAGCAGGAGCGGATCGCCTTTGCCCGGCTGATGAACGGTCACTTCGATATCTTCACCATCCGGCCGGACGGCACCGATGAACGCCAGTTGACCTTTGGCGAGGGGAGCAAGGAACACCCGCGCTGGAGTCCGGATGGTCGCTTCCTGATCTATTCGCAGGATGAGGGGGGGCGCAAGTCGATCTGGATCATGCGCGCTGATGGTACAGGTGCCCGTCAGATCACCAGCGGTGCCACCCAGGACAGCCATCCGGCCTGGTCGGCAAGTTGGTGATTTTTGGTAGTAAATAATTGATATTGTTTTTGTTAGTACCTTGAGTATAATGAACACTCGAATTTTTGCAGTGAAAATTAAATACTGATCGCGAGATGCGAAAGGAGTCGTAAACAATGAAAAGACTTACCGTCACCCATCTGGTTGTGTTGCTTTTCGCTCTGACTATGCTGGCAGCCGGTTGTGCCAAAAAGCCAGTCGCCGAAGAAACCATGGTTGAACAGCCTGCTCAGGTTGAAATGCAACAGCAACAGCCTTCTGGAGTTGCCGAGCAACAGGTTCAGGACGTGGCATACGATGCTGAAGCTGAAGCAAGAAAGGCTGAAATGGCTGCAACCAAAGGTCTTGCACGTATTCACTTTGATTTTGACCAGTATGTCCTGACCGATGACGCCAAGCGAATCCTGGCAGCTAATGCTTCTTTGCTCAGAGCTGCTCCGGCTCTGAATATCCTCATCGAAGGCCATTGTGATGAGCGCGGTTCCGATGAGTACAACCTGGCCCTCGGTCAGAAACGTGCCCTGGCCACCAAGAACTATATGGTTTCTCTCGGCGTTGCTGCTGAGCGCCTGAGCATCATCTCCTACGGTGAAGAGATGCCTCTCGACCCGGCCCGTAGCGAAGATGCTTTCGCTCAGAACCGTCGTGCTGAGTTCAAGGTCAAGCGTTAACTGTCTTTAGTAGCACAGTGAAGGGCCGCCCATAGATATGTGCGGCCCTTTTTTGTATCAGGAGTTGACCATGCGTTATCTATATCTGTTAGCAGTCGTATTTCTTCTGGTCGGTTGCCTGCCGCCGACCCAGGATCAGGTCCGTATGCAGATGGATCTGGAAGAGATGAAGCGGCGGCTGGCCAAGCTTGAAGTGGCCAAGGTCGATGCCGCCCAGCAGAGCAGCCTCGGCAGCGTGACGCTTGAACGTCAGGTCGCTGAGCTGTCGGCCGGTCTCGACAATATGCGTGTTGAGTTTCAGGGGATCAACGGCCGGATTGACGATCTGGGCCAGGCCAACCACGCGGTCGCCGACGAGCTGCAGATCGTCAAGGATGATCTCGGCATGCAGCTGGTCTCCCTGGCGAATCGCCTCGATGAGCTGGAACAGGCCCGTGCTGCAGCGCCTACTGCTGCTACCAGTCCTGCTCCTGCTCCGGTAGCCGCTGCACCAACAGCGGAAGATCTTTACAGCTCCGCCCTCGATCTGATCCGCAACCAGAAAAAATTCGCCGAAGGGCGCGCCCAGCTGGAAACCTTCATCGACAAGTATCCGAAGCACGATCTCTACGTGAATGGCCTCTACTGGATCGGCGAAGCCTACTATGGCGAGAAGAAATACGAGCAGGCGATTCTGCAGTTTCAGGACGTCATCAGCAAGTACCCGAAGCATCCAAAGGCACCAGCGGCGCTGCTCAAGCAGGGACTGGCCTTCAATGCTCTGGGTGACGGGACCAACGCCAGAACAACCATGCAGAAGCTGCTTGAAGAGTATCCGAATTCAAGTCAGGCTGATTCCGCCAAGCAGTATCTGAAATAAAGCATTTCGATTGTCCGAAAAATAAAAGGCAGCCCGCAACGGGCTGCCTTTCGCTTTTAATGTAAGATTCATCAAGCCGGGGACCGGCTTTGCGATTCCGCGAATTCGAGACGCGTAGCGGCTCGTCTGAGCGCGAGGCGTATAGCTGTTGCATAGCTACGCAGAGCGGAACTGGCAGTTGGCGACAGGATCTTTGACTGCTAGCGTTTCCTTTGCGTCCTTTCCTTTTCGCTAAAAGGAAAGGACGTCGTCTGGCGGGACGAGACCCGCCGGTTCTGCTTCTGATTTTAGGTAATTATTAGTAAAAACCTTGGGGTCGCGCCCCCAAACTGCGCCTTGCTTTTGACCTGGGCGTCAAAAGTAAGCAAAAACGCCCTTTTAAAACTGGCGAAAATTTGTAGTGCTTTCTGCGTAGTTTCCGGCCAGCAACTGACCTCGCGCCCCACGATGAGCGAGCTCATCTAATGGGCAGAATCGAAAAAACTTCGCTGCGCGAAGTTTTGATTGATTAGGATCAAAGCGCACTTCTGTAGCGCTTCTTCAGAATGGTCAGCCCCTCCTGATTACCGATAACTGTAATGTGATCACCCTCCTGCAGGACAGTTCCTCCATCGGGAACAAAGGAATGGCCGTCGCGGTGAAGCATGGCGACCAGGCAGCCTTTGGGGATATCGGCGGCGAACAGTGGCTTGCCAATGAGGATCTTGGTTCGGTTTGCCTGACTGATGGCAAGGGCGAGGAAATGATCGTCCTGCAGCAGTGACTGCCTGAGCTGATGATCGCTGCCGGCCAGGGTCCAGTCGGCGGCGAAGCTCTCTTCGTCAACCCGCTCGGCAATCCTGGCCAGAATACGCAGGTGCTGGGCCGGATCGCTCTCCGGGCTGACCAGGAAGAACAGCGCACCGACCTTGACCTCTTCCTCCTCTTCGTGGGTGAGCGGATTGTAGAGGGTCATGGTCACGCCCTTCTTGGCTCTGACCAGGACCATTTCCGCCTGTTCAATGGTTCCGCAGCGGAAATGCGGCAGGGCGACGCCGCGGGTTACGGGGGTGGCACCGATGCGGGTGCCGTCCATGATCTGTTCACTGATCGACTCTGCTGACATGTCTATCTTACCCGCCAGCAGCATGGCGACCTGCCTGACCAGACTTTCAAACGGGTTCTCCTGATCGAGATCAAGCACCATGCTGCGCGACACGATGTCGTCGAAGGGATCCTCCTGGCGCAGCCCCTTTTCGCGCAGTATGCCGCGCAGCTCGGTATCGAGATCGTGGTACTTGAGTTGACCGAGGCGGGCAAAAACGTGATAGATCGCTCCGTTGCGTCGAGTCCGGTGGCGGGCGTAGTACCAGTACCAGAGGCTCGCCGCCACGATCAGGCCGATGGTGAAGAGGGTCGGCAGCCAGCCCATCTTGAAGATCAGGTAGAAGGGCATCAGCATGCCGGCGATCTGCATCCAGGGGTAGAAGGGGGAACGATAGCCGGGATCATAGGAATCGATCCGGCTTTCGCGCATGACGATAACTGCCAGGCAGACCAGTGAAAACATCAGCAGTTGAAAGGAGCTGGCCAGCTTGGCGATATGCATCGGGTTGAGCAGCACAAGAATAATGATAATCACGCTGAGGGTCAGCAGAATCCCATGAACCGGGGTGCCGAACTTGCCGAGCTTGCGGAAGCGGGGCGGAATCAGGTGATCCCGGCTCATCGCCAAGGGGTAGCGAGAAGCACTCATCAGCCCGGCATTGGCCACCGAGATAAAGGCCAGCATGGCGGCCACGGAGAGCAGGATGACGCCGATGGGGCCCATGGCGTAATGCGCGGCGGTCGCCACCGGGGTCAGGTTGCCGGCCAGCTCCTCTGGCGGAACCAGAGCGACAAGAATCAGTGTACCGATCAGGTAGATAATCAGCGCCGTACTCAGAGACAGGATCATGCCCCGCGGTATGTTGCGCTCGGGATTTTCAACCTCTTCCGACAGACTGGCGACCTTGGTGACGCCGACATAGCTGATATAGACCATACCGGCGGTTGCGATGATGGCATCAAAACCCTTGTCGAAAAAACCGCTGAAATGGGAGAGATCGATGTAAGGGATATCTTCGAGGAAGAAGATGAACAGGATTGCCAGCAGGCCGAAGACCAGGAAAACCTGCAGTCGCCCGCTCTTTTTCGTACCGAATATGTTGATGACACCGAGCAGCACCGCGATCACCAGAGCGACCGGAACGATCGGCAGGCTGGGCAGAAACAGGGAGATGTAGGCACCCATGCCGATCAGGGCGAAAGCGACCTTGAGGATCAGGGCCAGCCAGGTTCCGATCCCGCCGATAGTGCCGAAAAAAGGCCCCAGGGCCCGGTCGAGAAAATAGTAGACCCCTCCGGCGCGGGGCATGGCGGTTGCCAGTTCTATGACGCTGAACATGGCAGGAATCATCGGGATTGCAGCTATCAGGTAGGCAAGCACCAGGGCCGGTCCGGCCTTGGTCGCTGCGATTCCCGGCAACAGGAAAAAACCGGCACTCAAGGTCGCGCCGGTCGCTATCGCGTAGACGTCCCTCAGCTTCAGTTCTTTTTTCAGCCGTTTGTTTTTTGTCTTCGCGTGCATTTTGGCTCCAGCTGTCAACAGTTGATGGCTGAGGGAGGCATTCTGGAGTAAAATATGCCTGTGAGAAAAATAATTTAATGTGTTCTAATTGCGAAAGCAACAGGAATTGACCTGGGCCTGATCCTTCTTGTGGGCCGGTCAGATTACAGTTTAGCAGGTTTATTTGACGTGCTGAGCTGGTTTATCGGAGTCGCAGTGAAAGAACAGTATCGAAGCTTCCGAACCTGCAGAATTTCACCACTGTACCGGGTGGAAAAAGAGGGAAAGCCACAAAGATGACAGAACAGATATCACTGGTCGCCGTCGGCACAGGCAATGCCTTCGGCCATGGGGGGCGGCTTTACAGCTGTTTCCACCTGAGTTTCGGCAACAGGCGGATCCTATTTGACTGCGGCAGCACCAGTCTGATCGGTCTGCGTCGCTGCGGACTGGATCCGGCTGAGATCGATACCGTGGTTATCAGCCATCTGCACGGAGACCACTTCGGCGGGATCCCTTATCTGCTGCTGGAGGCCAAATATGTCAGCCGGAGAACCCGGCCGCTCAGGCTCATCGGTCCGGCGGGTCTGCAGCACAGGGTTGAGCTGCTCGGCGAAGCTCTCTACTCAGGGACTTTTGACGAGCCCCTCGCCTTTGACGTCTCCTACAGTGTCCTCAATCCGCAGGAAAAACTGCCGCTCGGTGACGGCGCCAAACTCAGCTGTGTCAGGGTTCAGCATGGCCAGAGTCCTGACGTTTTCGGCTTAAGACTGGACTACGGCTGTCGTAGCGTCGCTTACAGTGGCGACAGTGAATGGACCGATAGTCTGGTCGACCTGGCCCGGGGAGCCGACCTGATGATCTGCGAGTGTCTCAATTATTCCTCCCCTCTCCCCTCGCACATGGATTACCGGATCCTGATAGCGCAGCGCCAGCGCCTGAAATGCAAGCGCCTGGTTCTGACTCACCCCGGTCCTGAAATGCTTGAGAATCTTGATAAAATTGAAATTCCCATTATCAATGATGGTGAACGGATAGAGATGTAAATATAGAGTTCAAATTTTTGGATGGAGGAAACGACATGAAAATTTTGCTGAGGCTATTTCTGTTGGTGATTCTGTTGGTTACGCCTGTGTTTGCTGGTGAGTACAAAATGACGGTTATTCAGCAGGGGGCGAACCTGTTCAAGATGAGTGATCAGGATAACTATATCCGGACCTCATATTGCCTTGTCGATGTTGGAACAAGCGAAGCACTTCTTTCAATTCAGGGGAGTTCTGGCAAGATCAGGTTCAGCAAGAACGAAACCAGCTGCGATGTGCAGACGCTTTACGGAAAAAGTTCTCTCGCTGCAAATGAGTACCGGATCGTTGTCACCAGGGCTGATGATAACTGGTACACCATTGACGGAAAGGAGGCTGCTCTTCTGACAGGCAGCTGTCTTGCTTCTGCTGATGAAACGGAAATCAGGCTGATTGTCGAAGAAGATGGAAGCGGAACCCTCAGGTTTGAGGACGAGGAATGTAGCCTTCAGGGCGTCTATACCCCGGTTGCTGAACAGCTTTAACGGGCTGTTTCAATCCTGTCTTCAGCGAGGAGTTAAGCATGGATGCCAAAATTCTCGTGCCGGTGAACGACTCACCGACCACACTTAAAACCGTTGAGGATATCATCAGGTACCGGGAACGCTTTCCCGGAAAGTTGGTTCTGCTGCATATCATCGATGACCAGTTGGCCTACCGGATGATTCCCGATTTTCAGATCGAGATGGTTCGTGAAAACGCTGAGAAGGCGGCCCGCAAAAGGCTTGATGAACTGGCCGGAAGCCTTGAACAGGCAGGGTTTGAGATCGAAAAGAGGCTGGAGTTCGGAGCGCCGCGGTTGCTGATCCCCAAGATTGCCAATGAGCAAGGCTTTGAGCTGCTCATCATCGGCCGCAAGGCCGGGCGCGGTGAAATACGTGATGTGGTTTTCGGTTCGGTCGCCAACTATGTCCTGCACAACGTCCGCTGCCCTGTCCTGCTCTTCTAAACGCCGATAATTGCCGGACACTAAAATAAAACAGGCCCCGGATGATAATATCCGGAGCCTGTTATTCTGTACGACGACGGGTTTGGCCGGCTCTTTAAAAGGTGCCGATGAAGCCGATTCTGATCCCCTCATCGATGGTCCATTCTCCTCCGCCATCAAGATCGAGCTGGATATTCTGATAGCCGAGGAACACCTTGACCTTGGGAATGATGGCATAGGTCAGGTTGAGCTGGGCTTCCAGCAATCCCTCCGAATCGTACCCGGAAAAGACCTGTGGCGCATAATACAGCTTTGCCGAAGTCCCAAGCCCCTGAAGCTGTGGAATGGTGTAGTCGGCGCGCAGGCCGATTCCCATATTGATGAAGTCGACATCCGGATCGGTCTCACCGTAATAGAGTTTTGTCCCGACGCCGACACTCAGTCCCGGAACATTGCCAGGCTGGCCGGTGAAATCGAAGCCGATACTGGCCAGTTTGGTCTCTTCGTCGCCATTGAACAGGAAACGGGCATTGCCGGTCGAACTTCCGTAGCTGTCGTTACGCAGGGGAACTTCAGCACCGAGCTGAAAAGAATTGTCATTGAAGCCGATATCGAATGTCGCAGCAAAAGCCGATGTTGTTATCAGGGTCAACAGAGCAAACAGAACTACAGTTACACGCATAAAACCTCTCCTTAGTCAATTGATCACCCGGGACTTGCCGAAAGCTGGATCCCGCCACAGGTTATTTTCTCCTGTTTATGAATGCCCCGGATTATAGCACCCTGGCAAGGGATTGGAAGGTTTGATCGGCGTTTTAATGAAAATAATGCCTGGTTTGAGATGCCTGAATTTGTGCCCGGTTTTCTTATCAATTTGAGAAGACTTGTTACAAAATTGCATTCGGCCTGAAGTGATATGGATCATGTATAATTAACCTGAAGCAGTGAATGGATCAGCAACTAGAAACACTTGCACTACTTTTTCTCCGCCTACTCCCTGATTCAGGAATAAATGATCGGAAATGACCAAGTTTACAAACAAAGAGGCAGACCATGAACAGCAGAACAAAGATCCCGAGGCTTGCGTTCACCCTGCTCTGCAGTGCCCTTCTTCTGGGAGCTTGTGCTCCTTCACAGCGCAAGGTCGTTGAAGCCGACCCGCCGATTTCACAACAGCTGACGGTGTATTCCTATCCACTGCAGGGTCAAAGTTTGGAACAACAGGAACGTGATCGTTATGAATGTTCCCTCTGGGCCAGTGATCAGAGCGGCTTCGATCCAAGCATGTCTTATCTGGCGCCTCATCAGCGGGTCAGGGTCGTTCCTCAACCATCAAATGGCCAATATACCGCGGGTGGCGCTGTGGCCGGGGCGATGATCGGCGCGGTCAGTGGTCCTCCCAGAGATTCCTTCGGCAAAGCGGTTGTAGGGGCTCTGATCGGCGCATTCATAGGCGCGACCGCCGATGCGGCCAACAGGGAACAGGTTGAATCCTATTACCAGCAGAACCTCAACCGTGGCCCTGGCGATTTGGAGCGTCGGGCCGAGGACTACCGACGGGCACTCAGGGCCTGTCTGGGCGGACGTGGTTACAGTGTCAGGTAACGGCCTTTAGAGCCGGGGAGATAAAAAGATGAAGAAATGTGGAATACTCAGAATGTTTGTCCTGCTACTGGTCCTCGCCTGGCTGTCGCCTGTCATGTCCGGATTTGCCCAGAACGAACCATGGACCATGAAGGGGGCGGCAAAGGTGAATAGCCGGCCGGAACCTCAGGAGCGCAAGGATTCCAGCTACTATCTGCGCAAAGGCTACAAGCTGGATGATCGTTACCAGCACAATCGCTATTATCCACCGCAGGGGGTGCAGTACAAGACCCTGCCGCCCGGACACAGGGTTGTTCACTACCATGATCGCGATTATTACTTTTACGGCGGGGCCTGGTATCTGCTTTCCGGGCTGGGGTTTCAGGTGATCGCGCCGCCAATAGGCCTGACGGTCACCTTTCTGCCGGCTCATTACACAACCATCTGGGTGGGGGGGATCCCCTACTACTACGCCGGGGGAACCTACTACACCTGGGCGCCGCAACGTAGTGTCTATGTCGTGAGTGCACCGCCGCCTCAGCAGGAGGTCGTTGAAGAGGCGACCCAGCCGGGGCGCCTGTTTATCTATCCGAAGCAGGGGCAGAGCGAGGAGAAACAGGCGACCGATCGCTACGAATGTCACAGCTGGGCCAGCCAGCAAAGCGGCTTTGACCCGACCCTGCCCGGCGGCGGGGTTGCTGCTGAGGAAAATACCAGCCGCAGGGCTGACTACAACCGGGCGATGAAGGCCTGCCTCGAGGCGCGCGGTTACAGCGTTCAGTAAAGGATTCTTTCAATCAAAGGCGCATTGCCGGTGGATCCACCGGCAATGCGCCTTTCGACGCGCGGGGCAGGAAATCCAGCTTATCGACAATGGGGCAGGATTTTTTCGGCAAAGATTCTCGCATCCTCCGGGTCGATAAAAATGGTTATGAGCCGGTTCACTCCGGCCTGCTGATATTCCCTGATCCGTTCAAGGCACTGTTGCGGTGTTCCGGCAATACGGTTGTTCAGTTCATGGCGAATTCCGGCAGATGCAAAGCTCTTGCGAGCCTGCGGGGAGATCAGGCGCTCCACCTTGCGTGTTGCTTCATCCTCGTCTGCAGCCAGGACAACAAAAGCAGCCATACCGAAACCGAAACGGGCTTTGCGCTCTCCGAGCATGCTGCTAAGGGTCGAGTGCATTTTGGCGATGGAATGGGGCTGGTGACCATGGACGAGCAGGCCATCACCCAGGTCGGCGGCCAGTTGGATCGAACGCCGTGAATCGCCGGCAATCCAGATCGGAGGAGTCGGCAGCTGCTGTGGTTTGGGGAGAACCTGGGCCTCTGTGACCTGATAGTATTTCCCCTGAAAAGTTGTTTTTTCTTCTCGCCATAAAGAGCGGATCACCTGGACCGCTTCCCGCTCTCTCTCAAGGCGTTCCGGTTGTTTTTCCCAGGGAAAGTTATAGGCGTGAAATTCATTCTCGTACCAGCCTGCACCGATGGTCAGATCCATTCTGCCGCCCGAAAAGAGGTCTAGGGTCGCCCCCATTTTAGCCAGCAGCGCAGGACCGCGAAAGGTCGGAATCAGCACCATATGGCTGACACTGATCCTGGATGTCGCACCCGCAAGAA
This sequence comes from Geopsychrobacteraceae bacterium, assembly GCA_963677215.1. GTDB lineage: Bacteria > Desulfobacterota > Desulfuromonadia > Desulfuromonadales > Geopsychrobacteraceae. Next base: position 1,087,921 of record OY781919.1, on the reverse strand, counting down.
AGCTCATCATGGTCCAGGCTTCATGCGCGCCATAATCGGGACTCCCTTCCTGCATGGGGGCGAAAGGGTTCATCATATGGTCATCACAGGTGATAAAGTCAAACCCATCTTTTTCGGCCTGCAAAGCCATCTGGACGGCTATTTCCGGTGGAACAGAAGGGATAAAAAAACCAACTTCAAGATTCATGACAGCCTCCGGGGTAATGTGATTTTAATGACGATAGATTAAAGAGCTTGTGCGAAACCAACCAAGCTCCAAAGTACCCCCTATCAATCGGAACGAACAGTTATTTAAAAGTTTTTTTTCTGTCGCTCAAAAAAAAGCCCGATTTCAGAAATCGGGCGATATCAAAGAGGTGTGGGGAGGTACGTTTTTTATCTGTTTAAAACAGAATTCAGTTTATATGCTCAGGTCGCAGGATTTCAGAACCAGTTGTCCTTCTCTTCAGCGTAGACTTTCGGCAACAGTGCCGCGAGATTGGCGAACTCCTTGACATTGTGGCCGAGCAGATCGGTCGGACCCTGGATCGGCACTGTTACGCCGTCAGGAATCGATTTGACTGCAACGCCATCGATGATCTGCCAGCCGAACCAGAAACGGGAACGCAGTTCGGAGCCCCCTTCTGCCGGGCGCAGGAAATGGGTCATGACAACCGGAATGTCGGGATGGTTTTCGTTGCCGTAAACCATGCAGTTGGCACAGACCAGAGCGCTGCAGGCTTCGGTGTCGAGCTTGCTCTCATCATAGCCCATATCCTTGGGGCGCATGAAGTTGATGCGCAGCAGGTCGACATTGCCGGTCCCGATATCTTCCCAGATGTGGTGGATGCTTCCCCAGTGGCGTTCACGCATCGACAGGCTCATGTCATGCGCTTTAGCCGGATCTGCAAGTTGTACATCGTAGTGATCGTCAGCATCCCAGATTGCATAGCGCAGGCGATCGATCGGGTGCCAGGCGAACCACCAGTCGAACATCTCGCCGGTGACACCGGGAAAGAAAGTTTGATTGGCGATAAGTGCCGTGCCGTCTTCCAAAGACCAAAGGCCGAATTCTTCAGGAAAATTTCCCGGGTTAAACAGATCATTGCGGGTTTGAATGCGTGGTGCGATCGCGTTATCGAGCGGTCCGCGTTCGATTTTGGCATATTTTTCAGGATCGCCGGCGGCGAGATCCTCAAGATAATATTTGAAATAACTTTTTTCTCTATCCTGGTTTGATACTGGAACCTTAGACATCTTGATACTCCCTTGATTCGGTTTTAAGCGTTGCCGACGTTTGTCGAGCTGCAGGTTTGTGAAACCTCTTCGGTGCTGTCGTCATAATCAATCGAGATTTCCTTGCCGATCAGGCGGTCGTCGAGAATGACGGCAAGGATTAGGGCGATGACGTTACCTGCGACGAGGAAGAGGTAGGCTTTATCGATTGAGCCTGAGAAGCTGACGGTGATGCCGATCAGGCCGAAAGCCATAACGCGGATAGCCCCGACGATGGTGTTGACAACCCGTGAGGCCGAAGCGTAGTCCCAGCGCCCGAAGGTCTGAGCCAGCATCGACGGCTGCAGGTTGCCGATGCCACCGATGCCCCAGCCGGCCATGCAGATCCCGACGACAGTGCCCGGGACGCTCTTGGTTGAGGCGAGCAGGACGATAATGGCAACGATGTACCAGACTGCGTAGAGAATGGTCGATTTCTTGGTGCCGATCTTCATATCGATCAGACCCCAGACGATACTGCCGACAATACCGACCACAGCGGCAAGGGAGAGCATCATCAGGCCAAATTGCTGAGTGTGGCCAAGACCAATCATGCGCGGGATCATCTGGCTGACCAGACCGATGGTGGTCAGAAACAACAGGCCGTAACAGACACTCTGGATCCAGACGGTTTTGTTGGTCAGCAGCCGGCCGACAGTCCAGTCACTTTTGTAGGACGCGGCAAGCTGGCGGGTTTTTTCCAGGTTTTCCAGCCCGGAATCATCACCGTCAGGATAGAGGCCCATCTCTTCCGGGGTGTTCTTGACCCAGAAAATCGAGATAATTCCCAGGATGATGACTGCAATACCGAAGACAGACAAGGCAGTTGGCAGACCGAACTTGCCGATTAGCACGGCAAAGATCGGCACGAAGACGGCGGTCGCCAGCGGCATGCCCATCGAGGACCAGCCCAGGGCCAGGCCGCGCTTGCGCGGGAACCAACTGGAGGTCAGGGCGCCGGTGCAGACGTTGCCGTAACCGTTGGTAAAGAAAAAGACCAGGCAGATGGCAACGGCATACATGGGGATGCTCGATGCCTGACCATAGATGAAGCAGGCGATACCTGAACCGATCAGGGCGAAGGGAATGGTGAAGCGATTGCCCTTTTTATCGACCAGCCAGGAAAAGAAGATAATCCCGACCAGGCCGACCCAGCTGGCAGGTGTCGAGAGTGACAGAATGGTGCCATAGTCCCATCCGTGGCTGTTGGCGAAGGCCGGAACCGAGATGTTCTGGCCATCGACGGCCAGCCCGGCATAAAAGAAGAACATCAGGGCGACCAGGACCTGAAGGCCCCAGCCATAAGCAAAGCTTTTCTTTTTCGTACTCATACTGATCTCCATAATCTCCCATAATGGTATTGTCTGAACATGGTTTGCCAGTGCAAACCGCTGCATGAAAAAAGCTAATACCTTTGAGAAATTAATGGAAATTTAAATATGGACTTCAGTCATTCCAAACTGGAATGATGTTCGTAAGATATTGAATTTATAGTTATATATTTAGGAATACACGGCGTCAGGAAGAGAAAAAAATCAACCATTGTAATGTGCTTTCAACAGGTCGACAAACTCCCTGATGCTCTCTTTGCTGTTCTCCTTTTTCCACACGGCGATCAGGCCGCTGTAGGTATCGGGGAGTTCAAAGGATTTGATCAGCGGATTGTCGATATTTCTTAAAAATCTGTCACAGATCAGGACATCGTCGTCATCAACGATACTGCTGATCAGGGAGTTGGCGTTTGGCGCATAGCGTGAAATTTTTGGCTCGAAGCCATGCTGCTGGCAAATTGAATAGACATATTTCTGGTAAGCAGGTGCTTCTATGGGTGAAAGGATGACGAATTTCTGATCCTTCAGATCGTCGTAAGAGATTTTGTTCTTGGCACACAGGGGATTTGTCTCGAGCATGCTGACCAGCTTGGGACATTCAACAACATCTTCCCAGGTCAGATCTTCGCTCAAGTGGTCAGATTCCATCTTTATCGTGATCATGATGTCTATTTCGTCTTTTGCCAGCAGGGTTCTCCAGCCCATGAAGGATGAGTAGACCAGACGGAAATTGACATTGTGCTGTGTCGTCAGCTGTTTGCCGACCAGGGACAGGGCTCCGAGCATGTTGCCCGAATCAAACCAGCAGACGGTCAACTTGTCCTTGGTGCTCTGTTTCAGCATGTAGGCGTCATCGATGGAGCGTTTGATCTGGCCACAGACATGGACCCACTGATCATAGAGGACCTTTCCCTCCGGGGTCAGTTCGATGGGGCGCTGGTCCCGGTCGAAGAGGGTCAGGCCGATGGCGTATTCGAGAGCGGAAATCCTTTTACTCAATGCCGATTGAGTAATGTTCATGATATCCGCGGCGCGGGAGAAATTACGCTGTTCAGCCGCAGTTAAAAAAAGCTGAATTTGATAAAGGCTTATATCAGGCATAATATACCGTTTCATCGACTTGTCCCCTGGCTTGATGGTTCACTTTTTGAATATTTTAACATTTAAGAACCCTGAATCATAATATTCTTTGAAGAATGAACAAGCCGTACAAGTGAATGTAGGGGCTATAGTGTGAGAAATGTGCTTTCAAGAAATGGCTATGTCAGCTGATTTTTGAATGCACGCTTAGACTGTTGCAGGTACAGCGGATAGAGATTGATATGTTGTTTTCGTCTTATACATTCATTCATGGCCCAAAAGTAAGGAGCTGAATAGATGAAAAAGCGTTTGTATCCTGCGCACAGGTAGTTCCGCCCTGAAGAATTCCGGTAGCGAGGGCATCCCCCTTGACACAAACCCTTTATAGAACATCCGCTGCAGTTAGCTTCATGACTCACTGACGAGCAAATGAACTGCTTTTGAATATCACTGGCCAGTAAATCCTGCAGTGAATGGTTGCTGATATTCCCCAGCATGTGAGCGGGATCGACATAATGATCGCAGCTGTAGACATCGCCGTTCGCCTCGACAGCCAGGTTTCTGCCGCAGACACTGGAATGAACACAGAAACTTTCAACTCCCAGGGCAATGCGCCGAAAGGTCGCTTCAAAAAGCTGAACGGATATTTTGTCGAGGCCGTTTTTCAGCCAGCGATCAAATATGGCGATCAAAAAATTGCCCCACTCATCAGCCTGAATGCACAGCGGGTCGTTCTGGTTCCCATCTGCAGAAGAAGGTGCAATAGCGGGCAAGAACTGCATAGAATCCACGCCCTCCGCGGCAAGGAAGTCGTAAATTGACTCAGCTGCCTGGACATTCTGACTGTGCACCACGGTCAGGGCATTAAAGTTGACCCGCTGTTCTTTGAGTAACTTCAATCCGGCCATGACCTTAGCGAAAGATCCTCTGTTTGCTCCGTTTATCCTGCAGCTGTCGTGTAAGTGCTGCGGACCATCAATGCTCAGACCGATCAGGAAATCGTTATCAGCAAAGAACTGAGCCCACTCATTGTCGAGCAAGACACCATTTGTCTGAATCGCATTGGTGATCAGCGTTCCTTCTCGCTTATATTTTTCCTGTAAGCTGATTGCCTTACGATAAAAAGCAAGACCCGCCAGCAGAGGCTCGCCGCCCTGCCAGACAAATTGCACCTCTTTGCACGCTTCAGGCTGCTCCTGGATATATTTCTGAACCACATCCTCAAGGACGGTGTCAGACATATGCCCTTTCGCTTCAGTTTTCCCGCAGTAAAAACAGTAACTGCAGCGCAGATTGCATTCATCTCCGACTGGCTTGATGATCAGGTGGAATGGTAACGTCGTCTTCATAGGTACCCTATAAAGAGGTTGGAACGAAACAGAGGAGAAGCCTCATTGGCTTCTCCTCGTAAACAAAAACGACCTATACCCTACTGTTGCTTGTGGTAAATATTTTCATAGGGGTTTTCACTGAACATCCCTTGCCGGATAGACCAGGTCTGGCGATGGAAAGTCGTCGGGTATTTCCCCTTCCTGTCAACGATGCCGACCTCTTTGGCGTAGGCCTCATACAAGGCGACCAGCTCCTGTACTTTCTCAGGATATTTCGTGGCCAGATTGTTCTGCTCCGAGGGGTCTTCCGCTAGGTTGAACAATTCCCATTTCCCGCCCGCGACCTTGCGATGCGGACCTGAAAGCTGTCGAATTTTCCAGTTGTCCTTGATATACATCTTGTAGCCGTTCAGTTCGAGAGCAATTGAGTCCCCGTCACCACGAACTGTTTGTGCGGTGCCGCTCAAAAATGGTTTCCAGGACGTTCCCATAATCGGCTCAACCTCAATATCGTGGAATCTCGCTGGCTGTTTAACACCGGCAAGGTCGAGGATCGTCGGAGTGATGTCGGTGATCAGCGCGCCACCGGTCGTGACATACTGGCCTTTATGGGCAATATTCGGCCCGGCTACGATCATAGGGGCACGCACACCACCCTCACCGGTTGTGGCCTTGTAAAAGGCATAGGGAGTCGTACCGGCCTGAGCCCAGCCAGCGTCGTAGCTGATATAAGAATTGTGCCGTCCCATGTTTTCGTAGGAGTTGTCAAACTGGGCCATGAACTTTGGCGAATTGCCCGGATAGAATTGACTTGGCTTCGAGTTTGCGCCGTTATCAGACATGAAGAAGATGTAAGTGTTATCGTATTCCCCGGTGTCTTTCAGATGCTGGATGAGTCGGCCGACCTGATCGTCCATGTAGGAGACCATCGCGGCATAGATAGCCATCGATTTTGCTGACCTCTTCTGTTCTTCCGGTGTCAGGCTGGTCCATGGCTGAAAATCAGGGTTATTGGCCACTTCCTGGATATCCTGAGCGATCAGACCCATGTCCTTCAGGCGCTGAAGACGTTCTTTTCTTAAGACATCGTAACCTGCATCATAACGGCCCATATATTTTTCGATCCACTCATCAGGAGCCTGGAGCGGATTGTGCGGTGCGGTAAAGGAAAGTTCAGCGAAAAACGGCTTATGCGGGTTAGTGTCGATATATTCGATGATCTTGTCGGTGTAGTTTTTGGACGAATAAAAGTCACTCGGCAATTTTTCGACCTTTTTGCCATCCTCGACATAGAAGGATGTCAGTTCCAGAAATGGTGTCAGGGGTAACTGGTCCCCCCAATGACTCACACCACCGCCCGTGTAGCCGAAGCCGTGATCGAAGCCGCGATCTGTCGCGTAGGTTCCTGAAGAGTGGCCGATGTGCCACTTGCCTGAGAAGTAGGTGCTGTAGCCAGCTTGTTTCAGGATCTCAGCAGTGGTCATGACGCGATGATTCAGATGCCCCTCGTAGCCCGGCATTCCCATCTGATTGGCTGAGCGCAGCGGCGGCAGATTGCCTAACCCGGTCTTATGAAGATCGACACCGGTCCGCAACATGGCGCGCGTTGGAGCGGACAGGGGGCTGGTGTAGTAATCGGTTGCCATAACGCCATTCTGGGCTAAAGCACAGATATTTGGCGTATCTATCTCACCACCGAAACATGAAAGATCAGAAAAACCCAGGTCATCAGCAACAATCGTAATGAAATTAGGCTTTTGAAGATTGGTATCGGCTTTCTCAGGCGCTTCTACTTTTGCGTTTGTCGCCGGCAGGCCGCAGGCTGACAGCATTCCAACGGATGCTATAGCAATGGATGCCATCTTCACTGTTGAGCTGCGAGTTAATTTATTTCTAAAGGATGTTTTCATTGTGGCAGGCCTTTGAAAAGAAGGGTTTTAACAAGATTGATCTGCCAGTCGAACGGCTCAATCTCTTCCGTTCGACTGGCAGATCGCTGTTTTTATGGCTCTACAGGCATAGCATCATAGGCGCCGATGATTTCACCCTTGAAGCCCATATCGCGGTACATTTTCTTGGTTGCGTCCAGGTCATAAAAGTCGCCGTTAATATGAGAAAGAACCAGTTTTTTGGCCTTGGACTCAACGGCCAGTTTGCCGATATCACCTTCGCTGATGTGACCGACACCAACTTTTTTCAACAACATGTTGCGAACCTTGGGAGGAACATTGCCGAAGTTCGAGATCTGATTGGCATCAACAACCAGGATGTCTGCGTTGGCAAATTCGGCAGGAAGGTTGGCAGCGTAGATGAGGTCACCGGTAATTACGACCTTATGGCCATCCGCTTCAAAGATATAGGCGTAGGCCTGCATATCGAAATGAGGAACCTTGACCGCGGTGATTTTCACGCCATCGAGGGTGAAGGTCTCCTTCTCACCGGTCAGTTCGATGACATTGATGTTATCGCGGACACCGTTGTAGGTAAAACCGGCCTTTTCAGCACGATCTGCAATATCCATGGCATACAGATCCAGGGTGGCTTTATGGAGATTTTTAACCTCAGGCCCTACCAGGTCAAGGGTCCGTCTTCCGACCGGCAGCCCCCAGCCGGTAACAAAGAAATTGACCCAGTCAGCGTTATGATCCATGTGCATATGGGTGTAGAGCATATTCTTGACGTCTTTGACATGCAGGCCATGCATGAACAGGGTCTTTACTGAGTCAGCGCCGCTATCAACCAGAAAATACTTATCTTTATACTGCACCATGGTTGAAGCATTGCCACGATGCGGATTCAGACCTGGGGCGCCACTACCGACGGTGACGACGCGAAACCCGTCAACAGGGCTTTTAAAATCAACGACCTCTTTGCCTGTTGAGGCGAAGGCTGATACAGAAAATACTGCTACCATCGCGACGGATGCCAAGGTTGTTAAAATCGACTTTCTCATACTTTCTCCTTTTTTTTCCCTTTAAGCGGGCAGACAGCGATTCTGCCTGCCTTGTTCTGTTAAAACGATTCCTGTTTAAAACTTGTAACTAACGTAGCAACGGACATACTGAATTGTATCATCGTCACCACCATCAATCAGTTTGTCATACTTGGCAATGGAGCCGTTGGCATTCACACTTAAGCCCTGCAGCGCCCCCGAAAAGTCATAACCGATGTAATGGGCAAACTCGATGACGCCATCATCGGTGCTAGCAGTTTCGTTGGCGTCTTCCTCGTGGTAGAGGACCAGGCCACGGGCATGCAGGCCCTTGAGAACTCCATCGGTAAAGGCATAGGAGGCCCCGGCGGAATAAGACTTGTGGCTGGCGCGGATTGGCGTTGTCAGCAGGGTGTTGTTGTACAGAGGGCTTGGGACATGGCCAGCGGTTCCCGGGAAGTCATTTTTATCAGATACTTCTGTATAGGCAGCTTCCAGGCCGATGCCAGCGACTTTGGTCTCGATCTTGAGGCCGTAGAACCAGGTATCATCCTCACCGTCCTGATCAAAGGTGGCGCCACCGTACTGGCCATGCAGCGTGACCGGATGAGAGACAGGCAGTTTGTAATCGGCGCTCAGGTAGTAGGTTGAGTAGCCATCCCGGGTGAAAACCGGAGCATCGTAGTTACCAAAGATCGTGGCATTGTAAGATGCGTCACTGTAGTCTTCCTTGGTTGTCAGGAACTGACCTGTCAAAGACAAGCCGGCAATGCTTCTGTTGCTCACGAACACAGAATAGATCGGGTCATCATACTTGACATGATTGGGATAAGCTCTTGGCTGCCATTCGTTGATGGCGATGAGCTTGACAACAGTTTTGGGCAGGAGGGTTGTGGTCAGAACCGCAGCATCAAAAGAATCATACTGAAGAGGCCCCTTAGCGGCATTCGCAATCAGCGGAGAGCCGATTGTCTGACGACCGACCTTGATGCTGTTTCCCTTCAAAAAGCTGTACTGCAGATAAGCCTGGGTAATTCTGGTATCTTCTACGGCATGTCTTGGAGCCTCATACTCTGGATTACCGATATCGGTACTGGCAATGAATGCGGTGCCAGCGCTAAACCCATAGAATTGACCCGTAACATACTGAAGACGGATGCCAGCAGAACTGCCCCAGCGGCCTTCACCGGTATTGGGGACGATAATCGCGGCCCCGGGAGAGTTCGAATCGACGTCAGTATCTCCACCTTCATATTGGTAGAGCAATTCACTACTCAATTTTCCGGATTTAAAAGCATCCTGAAGTGTGTCAGCGTAACCTGAGGTTACAGCAAAAAAAGATAATATGGCAGCAATTGCTGTGTATCGGATTGTTCTTTTCATCACATCTCCTTCTTTCTTCCGTTTAAAAATAATCGGTATAAAAAACATGAAGTTCAAAATATTTGTACGTCTTTTCGTAACCCTCCTTCTTAAGGAAAATTATCAACTCGCAGTGGCAGGAAAACTCCGTTATTTTAAATATTCGAGATGAGTAGAAATGTGAAACGGTAATATGGAATCCTACGATTCCTACTTGGAATGTCTGCTAGGGATGCCAGAAGAATAGGGATTGCCAGCGATCAGCGTGATTTTTTCTTTTTAATGATAATGTGGAATATTGCTATTCCAAAATAGAATAATGATATCTGCGGAGAATTGAAAAGCTAGGCGAGAGCCGAATTTTGCCCCAAATGAGATTTTTTCTTTTTGACAACACAATGTTTCGATAGTTGTGAGCAGGAAGTGCCAGCCAATAGTGCTATTGGCCTGGTTGAATGTGGAACGGTACGTAGAGATATTATCCTGTTTCAAAAATTTGAAATTTAGATTTGATATGTCTGCACATAATCGAAACAACAAAAATTTAGGGACATGGGCAAAAAAGTCTAAGTTTTGAAATCCCATTCATCAACTGCAACCTTTATCCGCCAGGCTCGAAGATCATGTGAAAAGGTAGCGCTATTTCCATACAAACCTTCTAACGTGAACAAAGGAGAAGCCTTGAGGGCTTCTCCTTATAAACAACAAGGAACTACACCCTACTGTTTTTTATGATAAATGTTCTCGTAAGGGTTCTCACTGAACTTACCATCACGAAGCGACCACGTCTTGAGGAGATAGGTGGACGGATAGGTCCAATCTTTCTCGACAACCCCGACCCTCTGGGCGTATTCGTCATATAATGACGTTAACTCTTTCAGCTTTTCAGGATATTGCTCTGCCAGGTTATGCTGCTCTGAGGGATCGTCTGCGAGGTTGAATAATTCCCACTGTCCTTTGGCAATACGCTTGTGTGCTCCCATCAGCCTTCGGATTTTCCAGTTATCCTTGACAAATAAGCGCTCACCATTAAATTCCATGGCAATGGCATCCTGAGCTGTTCGTGCCTGATCCGATGTTCCCAGAAAGAAAGGCTTTAACGATTTGCCAGTCATCTGATGAATATTAACTCCGTAGCGGGTTTCTTGCTGCTGGGCACCCGCCAGATCGATGATTGTCGGGGTCACATCTGTGACCATAGAACCGCCACTGGAAACGTACTTGCCTTGATTTTTCACACCTGGGCCAGCAAAAATCAAAGGAGCACGGACGCCGCCTTCACCGACCGTTGTCTTATAAAAGGCAAAGGGAGTACTGCACGCTTCCGCCCAGCCCGCACCAGTGCTTACGAACGAATTTGGCCGCCCCATATTTTCGTATGAATTATCGAACTGGGCCAAAAACTTAGGGGTATTACCGCCGTAACTCGGGGCACCTTTGGGGTTTGATCCATTGTCGTGGGTATAGATGAAATAGGTATTGTCGAATTCGCCGATATCCTTGAGGTGTTGAACCAAACGGCCGACCTCATGGTCCAGGTAGGAAATCATCGCCGCATAAACAGCCATCGACTTTGCTGAACGTCTCTGTTGCTCAGGAGTCAGGCTATCCCAGGGCTTATAGTCAGGGTTATTAATAACATCCTCGACGCTTTCAGCGACCAGCCCCATTTTTTTCATCCGCGCAAGGCGCTCCTTGCGCAGCACATCATAGCCCTTCTCGTAACGGCCCATATACTTTTCAATCCATTCATCCGGGGCATGCAATGGATCGTGAGGGGCAGTAAAGGCCAGTTCGGCAAAGAATGGCTTTTGCGGATTATCACCGATATACTCGATGATTTTGTCGGTATAAGCCTTGGATGAATAGAAATCCGCTGGCAGTTTATCCACTTTTTTGCCATCCTCGACATAGAAGAACCCAGGCGCCTCAAAGGCGGATAGCGGCAGTTGGTCATTCCAGTGACTTACCCCGCCCCCGGTGAAAGCGAAGGCATGGTCAAAACCTCGGCTAGACGGGAAGCTTGCGGGAAGAGAGCCAACGTGCCATTTGCCGGCAAAATAGCTGTTATAGCCAGCCTGGTTGAGAATCTCTGCAACAGTGAGAACCGATCTGGTAAGATGCCCTTCATATCCTGGCACTCCTATCTGATTGGCGGAATGTAACGGTGGCATATTTCCGAGACCGTTCAGATGGTTGTCAGTGCCAGTCAGTAGCATGGCTCGTGTCGGTGCCGATACAGGGGCGGTGTAATAATCGGTGACCATGACCCCATGCTCGGCGAGGGCACAGATATTCGGGGTATCAATCTCGCCACCGAAGCACGAAAGGTCAGAGTATCCTTGGTCATCAGTGAGAATCGTAACGAAGTTTGGTTTTTGAGGATTGCTGTCAACCTTCTCAGACACTTGAATTTTAGGATTTTTAACGGTTGGGCCGCAAGCTGACAGCAGTCCGATGGACGCCATTGCGATGGATGCCATTTTTACTGAGGAACTTTGAGTGAACTTATTGCTAAAAGATGATTTCATTGTGGCAGACCTCTAAAAATGGGTTGTTTAAACAACAATTTGTGGCCGAACGGTTCAACCTTCACCGTTCGGCCGACAGATCGTTTTTTTATGGCTTTACCGGCATCCCGTCATAGGCGCCGATGATTTCACCTTTGAAACCCATATCGCGGTACATCTTTTTGGTTGCATCCAGGTCAAAAAAGTCACCGTTAAGATGGGTGATAACCAGCTTTTTAGCCTTGGACTCAACGGCCAGTTTGCCGATATCCCCTTCGCTGATGTGGCCGACACCAACTTTTTTCAACAGCATTTCTCGGACTTTGGGAGGAACATTGCCGAAGTTTGAGGTTTGGTTGCCATCTACAACCAGGATATCTGCGTTGGCAAATTCTGCTGGAAGGTTGGCAGCGTAGATGAGGTCACCGGTCACAACGACCTTATGGCCATCCGCTTCAAAGACATAGGCATAGGCTTGCATATCAAAATGGGGAACCTTGACTGCGGTGATTTTTACGCCATCAAGGGTAAAGGTCTGCTTGTCACCGGTCAGCTCATTGATATTGACGTTATCGCGGACACCATTATAGGTAAAACCGGCTTTTTCTGCACGATCCGCAATATCCATTGCATACAGATCCAGAGTGGCTTTATGAAGATTTTTAACCTCAGGACCTACGAGATCAAGGGTCCGTCTTCCGACTGGCAATCCCCAACCCGTGACAAAGAAGTTGACCCAGTCAGCATTGTGGTCCATGTGCTGATGGGTAAATAGCATGTTCTTCACGTCTTTGACATGCAAGCCATGCATGAACAGGGATTTGACCGAGTCTGCACCGCAATCGACCAGAAAGTATTTGTCCTTGTATTGCACCATAGTTGAGGGATTTCCACGGTGTGGGTTTAGTCCTGGTGCACCGGTCCCAACGGTGATGACGCGAAAACCGCCGACCGAAGTTTTAAAATCAACAACATTTTTGTCAGTTGAGGCAAAGGCGAGTGAAGGCAGACCGGCTACTGAAACTGCTGTTGCCACACCTGCCGCTGTGGTAGCCCCTACAAGGAAGTTTCTTCTTGTAACACCCTTAGAATCGTTTTTATTCTGCTCTTTCATCAATTTCTCCATCATTAGTGCTTGGGCGAGATTTTGCTCACCCAAGATATTTTCATATGTCTGATTAAAATTTGTAGCTGACGTAGAGGCGGACATACTGAATAGTGTCGTCGTCACCGCCATCGATCAGTTTGTCATACTTAGCAATAGAGCCGTTGGCGTTCACGCTTAAGCCCTGCAGTGCCCCCGAGAAGTCATAACCGATCCAATGGGCAAACTCGATGACGCCATCATCGGTGCTGGCAGTCTGGTTGGCATCTTCTTCGTGGTAGAGGACCAGGCCACGGGCATGCAGGCCCTTGAGAACTCCATCGGTAAAGGCGTAGGACGCCCCGGCAGAATAGGACTTATGGCTGGCGCGAAATGGCGTTGTCAGCAGGGTTTTATTGTACAAGGGACCTGGGACATGACCTGCGGTGCCTGGAAAGTCATTTTTATCAGACGTTTCAGTATAGCAGGCCTCAAGGCCGATTCCGGCGACTTTTGTCTCAATTTTAAGGCCGTAGAACCAGGTATCATCCTCGCCCTCCTGTTCGAAGGTCGCGCCACCGTATTGCCCGTGCAGTGTTACTGGATGAGAGATAGGCAGTTTGTAATCGGCGCTCAGGTAGTATGTTGAATAACCGTCACGGGTGAAAATTGGAGCATCGTAGTTGCCAAAGACAGTGCCATTATACGATTCGTCACTGTAGTCTTCTTTGGTCGTCATGAACTGACCTGTCAGTGATAAGCCAGTAATGCTTTTGTTATTCACAAACACAGAGTAGATCGGATCATCATATGTGACATGGTGGGGAGTATCTCTTGGTTGCCATTCGTTGATAGCGATGAGCTTGACGACAGTTTTAGGCAGGAGAGTAGTGGTCAGAACCGCAGCATCAAATGAATCGTATTGCAAAGGCCCGGCAACGGCATTCGCAATCAGCGGTGAGCCGATGGTCTGACGGCCGATCTTGATGCTGTTGCCCTTTAAAAAGCTGTACTGCAGATAAGCCTGGGTGATTCTGGTATCTTCTACGGCATGTCTTGGGGCCACAAACTCGGGATTGCCAATATCGGTACTGGAAATAAATGCTGCACCAGCACTGAATCCATGGAATTGGCCAGTCACGTATTGAAGACGAATACCTGCGGAACTGCCCCAGCGGCCTTCACCAGTATTGGGGACGATAATGGCGGCACCTGGGGAGTTGGAATCGACGTCAGTATCTCCACCTTCATACTGGTAGAGAAGTTCACCACTTACTTTTCCAGATTTGAAAGCATCCTGAAGTGTATCAGCGTAGACTGTGGTCACAGCAAAGAATGATAAGATGGCAGCTATAGCTGTAAACCTGATTGTTCTTTTCATAATTTTCCCTTTTCCTTCCGTTCAATGAAATTTAAATAGCTAGAATAAGGTTAAAAATTGATGTCAGTTTTTTCGCATTCCTCCCATTGGAAAATTTTCAATTCGCGATATAGGAAATCCCGCTATTCTAAATATTAGAGTTGTATCAAAATGTGAAACGGTATTATGGAATGTCACAATTCCTAACCGGAATGAAGACTGAGAAACGATTGAAATACAGGAAGCTACCAACTGCTTCGTCTCATCTGGTTTGTTGAATTTGGGACGTGACTAAGGCAATTTTCTTTTGCAGCGAAGAAAACCGGATCTTTGATTTGATTTCAGATGAACGGTTGATCTGCAGAAATTTATAATAGAAAAGCGGGCTTCCTTGTGGAAGCCCGCTTTGTCATTTGGGAGTTAAGGGGGGAGGTTATATCATCGCAGCCTTACATCCAGCGCTGGCCCTGGCCACGCATCATGCCTGGTCCATAGCCGGAGCCCTGACCGTAGTCGGCTCGCGGGCAGTCACTGTTGGTGCGGAAATGTTTACCACCGCGCTGGCCAGTGCCGGGGCCGTTCATGGCCTGCAGTTTGTCGGCCTTGATCTGTTGTTCGGGGGTCAGAACATCCTTGAGCTGCTGCTGGGTTTTGGCGCGTTGGACCATCATGTCGGTTCTCAGGTCTGCCTGTTTTTCTACCAGTTTGCGATAGTCGGACTCGTTGAATTTGTCATTCAGGTTGTAGGCGGTCAGGGCGTCCCTGTTGGCCTGCATCTTGGTCTGCATATCCTGGCGTTGTTGAAACTGATCGTTGTGGATCTTGGTCATTTGCTCTTTCTGCTTGGCGCTGAGTTCCAGCAGGGTGCCCATGCGATCGACACGTTGCTGAACCATCTGCTGGTGCTGTTCTGCGGTGATGGTCTGTGCTGCACCCATTGGTCCGGCACCTGGTCCAAAGCCGTCACAGCCGCGGGTACCTTTAGGTCCGCCCCAGGCGAAAGCACTTGTTGTAATTAAAAGAGCACCACAAATAAGGGTCGGGATCATCATCTTCTTGTTCATTTTGTTCTCCTTTGCGTAATTGCAACGTCGTTGTGATGATCAGACTATAGAGCAAAAGATCTTAAGAGGGGGTAAAGTGCTGTGAGGTTTTGTAAAGTTGTGTTAAGACGTAATTTCAGGGACTTGCTTTACATTTCTTTACAGCTACGGGCGTATCGGTCAGGTTAGTATGGTTAAATAACGCGAGGTAAAAACAATGGATCAAATTCTTATCATTGATGACGATAACGAACTCTGCGAACTGCTGACCGATTACCTGGGCAACGAAGGTTTTTCCATCGATGCCGTTCATCAGGGCGAACAGGGAGCGGAAAAGGTTCTGGCCGGAAACTATTCCCTGGTTATTCTGGATGTCATGCTGCCGGGGATGAATGGCTTTGATGTATTAAGGAAGATCCGTGAGTCGAGCAAGGTGCCGGTGATCATGCTCACTGCCCGGGGAGACGATATCGACCGGATTGTCGGCCTGGAGATGGGCGCCGACGATTACCTGCCGAAGCCGTTCAACCCACGTGAACTGGTGGCCCGCATCCGTGCGGTGCATCGCCGTCTTGAGACCGTCGAGACGGCACCCGAAGCAGAAAAGAAGGCCACCGAGCGTAAAGTCGGCAATGTCGTTCTGTCAACGACCAACCGGACGGTCAAGCGCAGCGGCAGGATTGTCGACCTGACCTCGGTCGAGTTCAACCTGCTCGAAGAGCTGATGGCCCAGGCCGGCGAAGTCATCAGCCGCGACGAACTGACGGAAAAGGTTCTCGGCCGCCGCCTGTCGGCCTATGACCGCAGCATCGATGTCCACGTCAGTGCCCTGCGCAAGAAGCTCGGCAAGGGGGTGAGCGGCAACGACATCGACCTGATTCGTACCGTCCGCGGGGTCGGTTATATCTACTGTCTGCCGGATGAGGACAGCTGATGCGCAGCCTGTTTTTCAAGATATTTCTCTATTTCCTGCTGATTATCCTGCTGGTTGCCGGGGTCACGGTTATTCTGACCTACCTGCGCGATCAGCAGTATCCTTCACTGGCCAACCAGGATTTTGCCCAGCGGGCCGTCGCCGAATACGGACGAGATGCGATTCGAGCCTATGAAAAGTACGGGCTCAAAGAGCTGGATGACTATATCGGCAAGATCCGCCGCAGAACCGGAATTATGCTGGCTCTTTTCGATCAGTATGGCGAGCCGTTGTCAGGCGAGCGTCAGGCCCATTTCCGGATGTCCTGGGCCGTTAAACGTGCCCTGAGAAGCGGCGAACTGGTCATGCCGAACATGGGAATGCACGGAATGCAGAGTCTGGCTACAGTTGTTCTGGCTGAATCGGGGCAGACCTATGTCGTCGCCCTGACCCTGCCTGACCGCCCCGCACCGGCCAATATCGCCAGGGAGGCGACCCGCGGTTTCCTCGGCTGGCAGCTGTTGCTGTTGCTGGTCATTTCCGCGGTGATCTGTTTTGTGCTGGCCCGCTCGCTGACCTCGCCGATCGGTCGTCTGCGCCAGGCGACCCGAAAGTTTGCCGCGGGCGACCTGTCGACCCGGATCGGTGGCCAGATCAAGGGCTCACAAGAGCTGGCCGGACTGGCCCATGATTTCGACGATATGGCGACCAAGATCGAAGATCTGGTGGCCGGACAGAAGCAGCTGCTCAGGGATATTTCCCATGAGCTCAGGTCGCCGCTGGCGCGACTTGGCGTCGCTCTGGAACTGGCCCGCCAGCAGGGCAAGCCGGAAACCCGGGCCAAGGCCCTGGCGCGGATCGAATGCGAAGCCGAGCGGATGAACGAGATGATCGGTCAGCTGCTCAGCCTGACCCGACTGGAAAGCGGCGCGGCGCAGTACAAGTTTGAGCTTTTCGATCTGTCCGGCCTGCTCGATCGACTTGTTCAGGATGCCAGCTATGAGGCTCAGAAGCACAACTGTCAGGTCGTACTGGATGCCCCGGAGCAGGTGCTGTTGAACGGTTCTGAATACCTGCTGGCCCATGCCATTGAGAACGTGATCCGCAACGCAATCAAATACACCGCCGAACGGGGTGTTGTCAGGGTCACCCTGCGCCAACAGGGCGCTGTTGTGAACATCGTCGTCGATGATCAGGGGCCGGGGGTGCCCGAGGACTCACTCGACAAGCTGTTCGAACCCTTTTACCGGGTCGCCGACGCCCGTGACCGGCAGAGCGGCGGAACCGGCATCGGCCTGGCGATCGCCAAGCGTGCCGTGGTACTGCATAAGGGCCGTATCCTGGCCGAAAACCGTGCAAGCGGCGGGCTTTCGGTACGAGTCGAATTGCCACGCAGTATATAGAAATATATATTATTGATTATTTTGAGCCGAGGGGGTACACTAGGCAGGTCTTTTAAGAAAGGTAACTGCTTATGGAATGGCTGTACATCGTCGGTTTTGTCGTCGTCTGGTATGTCCTGAACCGTTTTATTCTGCCACGGTTTGGAATTCAGACCTGAATGTCAGGTGCTTGTGAGCTCCCGCGTGACGGTGAGCAGAAAAAACAACAGAATCCGCAGGATTCCCCAAAAGATGAATAACCTTTCCTGATTAGTGAAACCAAAAAATCCCCGTGGAGTGACGGGGATTTTTTGGTTCGTTTCATCTGGTTTTATCAAAACAGCAAGCTGAATACAAACTGGGCCACTTCCCCTTTTCCTCTATCTAGGGGGTAACCTCCGCCAGGTGTTCCTGACTGTCCTCGACAAGAACTGTCAACATCGACATGGTCCCCCCGTCAAAACCCTCCACGGGAAAACTTGTCCGGTCCTCTTGCCTACCAAGTGCGGCAAGGTAGAGCAGAGGCAGGTAGTGATCCGGGGTCGGCGCGGCCAGCATGGCCATCTTGCCGGTACTTTGGTAATCGATAAGCTGTTCTGCCCTGCCCGAAAGAATCCTGTCCCTGACCCACCCCTCGAATTCACTGGCCCAGCCTGGTGGCGTAATATCCGGCTGGCGCCAGTTAAATCCCTGTATGTTGTGAACGATATTTCCGCTGGCGAGAATCAGTACACCTTCCCGGCGCAGCGCCTTCAGCTTTTGTCCCAGGCGGAAATGTTCTTCCGGGCTCTTGCTCAGGTCAAGGCTCAACTGGACAACGGGAATCTGTGCCTGGGGGTACATGTGGCGCAGTACTGACCAGGTGCCATGGTCCAACCCCCACTGCTGGTCAAGTTTTATCTCATTGGGCAACAGCAGATCTGCAACCTGCTGTGCCAGTTCACTGCTGCCGGCGGCAGGGTAATCGACCTGGAAAAGTTCATCCGGAAAGCCGTAGAAGTCATGAATGGTCCGCGGCAGAGGCATTGCTGTGACCTGAGTTTCGGAGACATACCAATGGGCGGAAATAGCCAGGATTGCTCGCGGTCTTGGGAGCGATTTGCCGAGCTCGGCCCAGCTCCGGGTGTATTGGTTATCACTGATGCTGAGCATCGGGTTGCCGTGCCCGACGAAGAGCGCAGGCATTAAAGGAACCTTGTGTTCAGACATAATAGCCTCCGATATGATCTTTATAGCTTGTGATGATCTTCGGTCAGAGCCTTTGTGGCTCCGACCGGAATTCTGTCATTTTTCTTGGTTCAGCCAATCCAAGCGGGGGCAACCGCTGTCCCCAGTCCTGCTCCATAGCCGAAATAGATATTCAGTCCGGCAACGGGTTCCAGGTAACGGGCATTTTTCAACGGGCCGGCGTCAACCGCTTTGAATCCAGTCCCCTCAATCAGCTCTTTGACCTGATTTTTAGCCGCTTCATTGTCCCCGGCGTAAAATACCGGAACCGTCTGCCCATCAGCGAGCCTGGGGCCTTCATGAAAGATCTGGGCAAACACGGTGTTGAAGGCCTTGACCACATAAGCGCCAGGGAAGGCTTTGGCAATTTCTTCAGCGGCTGAGGTCGTGTGGCCGAGAGTCAGTCCCATATAGTCCGGGGTCAGCGGGTTGGTGATGTCGATGATCGTTTTTCCGTCGAGGCTGCCAAACTGCTCAAGAGCGCTGACAGCATCTACATAGGCTGTTGCCACCAGGACGATATCAGCCTGAGCTCCGGACCGGGCATCAGACAGAACGACTGAACCGGTCTGTTGTGCTGCGGCTTGCGCTTTTTCCTGGTCGCGCGACCAGATTGAAACCTGTTGCCCCGCTTTGACAAACTGGCTGGCCAACGCTGATCCCATATTGCCTGAACCGATAATTGTGATTTTCATAATATGTCTCCTTAAAAAGGCTTGTTGTTTTTGTTTCGATCCTTGAGTTGTACTTTATAGTTCTTGCTGGTGATGATAAAGATAGAATAAATAAACTTGCTGTTCTGATTTTAGGGATTATTAGGGCTGTTTTCGTGAGATTGAAACCTCTGTGATCGTTGTTGAGGTGGCAAGCTGAGCGAACTTCGTCCGGAGTGGCGTTTTGAAGAGGCCGGCATCAATGCCGGCTACCCTGCAGGTAAACATCTCTCGGCAAAAGAGCGGAATAAGGTCGCTTGACTGGTGGAATTTTTCAAAGAGGCAGAGTGGAGCAGTGCTGTGAGTTGAAAATGAAGAACCTGTCTTCGCTGGTGAGGTCTGGCCGTATTACAGTCCCATCTGGGATTTGCTGAATGTTGCCAGTGCAAAATCGATAAAGCTGCGCAGTTTGGGGGTCATGCGCCGATCCGGCGGGTATATCAGGTGCATAGGCACGCTAGGGACAGGATAATCCTGCAGCAGTGCCACGAGTCGACCTGACTCGAGGTGATTCATGACCAACTCCAGAGGTTGAACAATGATGCCGAGGTCTGCCAGGGCTGCAGCGACCATGGCCTCACCGCTGTCTGACATGTATTGCCCTGATACAGGAACCGTAATTTGTCCCCTGCTACTGTCAAATGTCCAGTGACTGCGCTGAACATTGGGCAGAAACCCCATGCATTCATGCTGAGAAAGATCTTCCGGTGTTGTGATAGGTGTATGAGTTTTCAGATAGCCGGGGGCGGCACACAGAACCAGACGATATGGTGCCAGAGCACGAGAAATCAAGCTACTGTCGGTTAAATGACCTATGCGAAAAACAACGTCAAACCCTTCCTCTATGACATCGACCACGCGGTTGGTCGCGGTCAGTTCTACTTTGACCTCGGGATATCGTTTCATATAGGTGATCAACGCGGGTGCCAGGGCATTGACACCAAATGAGACCGACGCATTGATTCTCAGTTTGCCGCGCGGGATCGTGCGAGTGGCAGCCGCCAGGTCTTCGGCAGTGGTAATCTCCAGGAGGATATTCTTGGCCCGCTCATAGTATGTTACGCCGAAGTCGGTTAGATGCTGGCGTCGTGTCGTGCGGTTGAGCAGCTTGACATCCAGAAGCTGTTCCAGCGAACGAAGATGCTTGCCGGCCAGTTGAGAAGACATGTTCAGGGCTTCACCTGCAGCCGACAACGAGCCCAATTCCACGGTTTTGACGAAGACGGTCATGCTGAGCAACTTGTCCATTAAAAACTTTCCGTTTCTAATCTAGGTCATAGGTGATGCTTTATCATGATTTGTTTCAGATTTATAGTTGTTTGTGGTTTTTGAGCTGTTCAGAGCAGAACCGGTTGTTCACTCAGGATTGATGATCAATGCCGTCAGGAGGGTTGTTCGATGAATCAATATTATCCAAATCTCGGAAGTTCAATAAAGATTGGGAATCTGACCCTTAAAAACCGGATGATTGGAGCCCCAATGTCACTACCGGATATCGGTCCGGACGAAAATATGACGAGGGATAATATTTCGTTTTATGGTCTGCGATCCAGGGGAGGGATTGCGGCGATAACGGTCAGTGAGGGAATCGTCCACTCCGCAACCGGGAAAACACACACGAAACATATTCTGCTCGATAATCGTATGAGCTTGCCGTCATTAAAGGAGACGGCACGGATGATCCATCGGCATGATTGCTATGCCTCCATGGAATTGTCTCATGGTGGCAAAGAGTCCGGAAACCGCAGCCAGCATGGCGGCGTGGCAAGAAGTTTTGGTCCCGTTGATGAAATCAAGTCAAATGGAGACCATGTCTATGAAATGCCCGAAGAACTGATCCTGGAAATTGCCGAAAGCTATGGTCATGCTGCCGCGCTGGCCAAGGAAGCCGGGTTCGATATGGTGCTTGTCCACGCCGGTCACGGGTGGCTGCTGAGCCAGTTCATGTCGCCTAACACCAACACAAGAACGGATCAGTGGGGCGGTAGTTTCGAAAACAGAATGCGTTTTACCCTGTTGTGTCTTGATAAGATACGCGAGGCGGTTGGGCCGGGGTTTCCTGTCGAGTTCCGGATGAGTGGCGCGGAGTACACCGAGGGGGGGTACGATATCGACTATGGAATTGAAATTGCCCGGGCAGTTGACGGCAAAGTCGATTTGATCCAGGTCTCGGCCGGAGTGCATGAGAATAAAGAGGCGTTTGTCATTACCCACCCCTCGATATTTGTCGAGCACGGATCCAATGTCCATTTGGCGGCAGAGATTAAAAAGCATGTCAAAACACCGGTTGCCACGCTGGGTGGCCTGAACGATCCGGCTATGATGGAAGAGATCATTGCAAGCGGCAAAGCGGACGTCGTTGAGATGAGCCGGCAGCTGTTGGCAGATCCATATTTTCCGGAAAAGGCGCTTACCGGTAAAACGGATGATATTACCAAGTGCTGTCGTTGTTTTACCTGTTTTAAAGAGTATTTAACGACGCGCACGGTTGTCTGTGCCTTGAATCCAGTGATAGGCAGAGAGCGTGAACATGAATCTGTGTTCGCTCAGTCGAAACCGAAAAAAGTACTTATCGCAGGTGGCGGTCCGGCAGGTATGAGTGCCGCGTTGCAGGCCTCAGCTCGCGGGCATGAGGTTGTCCTGTTTGAAAAAGGTGCACGTCTGGGGGGGCAATTGCTCTGTGAAGAGTACATACCTTTCAAGCAGGACCTGTACAAGTACTCTCAGCTGCTGGCAAAACGTTTACAGGAAGCAGATGTCGAGATCCGTCTGAACACGGTACTGTCTGAGGATCTTGCGCAGGACCTGCATGCCGATATGATTGTCTGCGCAGTGGGGGCTGTGCCTGTTGTGCCTCCGGTCAAGGGGATTACGACCAGTCCCAAGGTCGTCGGTCTCGACGCAATTCATCGGCCGGTCCCGGATATTGGTCAGAAAGTCGTTGTTCTGGGAGGAGGTTTGGTCGGAATTGAAACGGCCATTTACCTGGACAGCCTGGGAAAAGAGGTTACGGTCGTTGAAATGAACAGCGCTTACGCTGCTGATTCCTCTGAAATGCATAAAATAGCTTTGGCGGTTACCTTAAAAGCCGGCAAGGTAAAAGTGGATTTGAACACCAGGGCCACAGAGGTCGTCGATCAGGGCCTTTTGTGCCTCGATATGGGTGGTAGAGAGATCCTTTATCCTGCCGATTCTATTTTTGTTGCTGCCGGCATGAGGTCAGATACTGAAGAAATTGAGAAACTGCGCTATGCAGCTCCAAGATTTTTCAAGATCGGAGACTGTGTGAAGGTCGGTACAGTTTTGGAAGCTGTTCATGCCGGCTATTATGGGGCCTTGGACATCTAGCGAGCTCTCGACAAACAGTGCATCCATCCCTCTGTGGTTGAACTTTGAATTCTGGCGTAATAGTCGCTTAACCTAATGATTTCCGGTGAATCATTGCTTGAATAAGTCTTGCCTGGGGAAATTGCGCAGGTTCACGACTCCGGAGCGTAAAGAATCCCCTCCATGTCGAGCAGTTTTTCCTGGATAAACGCATTCGCGTCCTCAATGGCCTGGTTATAGATTTTGGGCCCGATCTTTTCGATGAAAAACTCGATGAACATCTCCGCCTTCAGTTCGCCGATGTTTTCACTATGCTCATTGCGGAAATAGCTTTGAACTTCTTGAGTCAGTTGTTTCTTTCTGCTGGAACTCAGTTTGATCTCCATTTCAAATCCCCTTTGCCAGGCGTCGCTGTTGCCAATCGATTTCTGAAATTGTTTTATCTTTGTAACATACTGAAAAACAGTTTTTATTTTGTATTATGATTGTATGATAACGGAGGCCAACATGGAAATAAACTCAGTGGGCAGCAGCCTGTACACGACTCCTCAGACAGCGGTCAGCAGCCGGCAGACCAGCAGTGTTGACAGTACCACAACCCAGACCAGCTTTGGCGATACGGTGACGATCTCGGATGAAGCAGCCAGCCTGGCCCTTCAGGAAGCCGGTCAGAGCGAATCCTCAAATTTTGAATCTGGTGGCCAGTCTGCTGCGACTCAATCAGCTGGTGGTAGTGAAACGGAGACTGAAGATTCCAGTGATGTTGAAGACCTGGAAGAGCAGATCAGCGCATTGAAAAGTGAGATAGCAGCCTTGAGTGCTGAAGCACGCATCGACGAGACTGCGCAGGATGAGTTGAAAAGCAAGCAGGCTGAATTGGTTGCCCTCGAGGCTGAGCTGGCTCTATCTGAAAATCTGGGCTAATGCCCTGAAATTATTTCAGAGATTTAACTTCAGCTGTGCGCATTCCTTCGACGGTGTCGGTCAGTTGCTGTAACATAGTCTGCAGTCGGCTGATTTCGGCTGTTTTTGGGGGCCTGCTGTGGTTGTTGGGACATGTCAAATCAGCTTAACCGTTGATGAGCCGGGTTATTGCGCCGCTGAAATGTTCGAAGAGTGCTCTGAATGTCTGATCAGCCTGACTGAAGTCGGTCACCACCCATATTGCCAGGGGGGTGAGGAGGCCAAGCAGAAAAAAAATGATCAACTGGGGCCGGTACTTTTTTTTGTAAAATTGATCGATGGTTGCTGCAACTGAAGCGGCATCGTCCAGCTCTAAAGTCGCAAGGTATTGTTCGAGAGAGTTGTCCCTATTATTGCCCTTCTCCAATTCCTTTGTGATTTCTTTGACCCGCAGATTGTAGTCGACCTCATCATGCTGCCTGTAGTCGCTGACCTCCCACTCCAGTTCAGTTATATCCTCTGCCTTTTTCTCCTTGAGGTCTTCCAGTTCTTTACTTTGATTCTGCAATTCATGGCGTAACGATTCTATTTCACAATTCAGCTCAGCGATTTTAGCTTTATCGATAAATTGTGACATGGCAGTGCTCCTGCTCTAACAGCATCCCTGCTGTTTTCCCGGAAACTTTTCTCTCCACCACTCTACCAGCAATCCGGACGCGCATCCGACTCCCGCATCGACACTGATGACAGAAACAGGGCAATTGCGTGCGCAGGCACCACATTCCATGCAAGCGTCTATATCGACTATCGCTGCCCGCCCCTCATATATCTGAAAGACGGCATGAGGGCACACATCAAGGCAGCAGCCACAGCCGATACAATGTTCGGCATCCAGGGTCAGCGTTACGACCTGTTTCAGGTAACGGAATTTGCGCATGAATGTTATCAACCCTTCAGAAAAGTATAGCCCATCCACCAAAAAGTGCAGCGGCCAGCAGCGTCGCAAGCAGCCCCGGGATTGCCAGGCGCATCTCTTTGCGCACCCCGGAAAGCGAGGTAAACGGAGTGCTTCCGGTAAAATTGAGGGCATAGAATGAACTGATTGTCGAGCAGAACAGAAACGCGGCAAGTTTTCCAGGAATACTCAGCGAAGCGCCTCCAATTCCCAGAAACAGGCCGTTCCAGAGCACTCCGCTAAGCGCTCCTTTGAGGGCGAAACCCGGACCCGGCAACCAGGGCAATAGAGCAGGCACTAAAACGGTTCCAATCAGCAGTGAAACCAGCAGGGCTATCGTCACGATTATCCCACCCGACAGCGTATGGAAGACCCAACTCAGCAACAGAATGGCGATGGCGATGGGGAGAATGTACCTGAGCGCCTGGACAAGTTCGACAGGGGTCAGTACCAGACGATCCCGGAGAGAGAAACTGAGCTCTTTCATCTTCGCTGTCGTGACCAGTCCGTTATCGAGAAACTCACCGAGGTCGGTCGCCCGGATTGCCGCATAACGTACCTTGAAGCCGGTTTCTCTGGTCACTTCATGGGCAGCGACGCCGGGCGCCCCGAGAATCGGCAGCAAAAGTGCCCGGTGTCTGATCAATCGGGGCAACCCTGAAGCGTTGATCCGCTGGATCAATTCCCTGGTGCCGAAGGTCCCTTTTCCGGCGGCGCACCAGACATTTATCCCGAAGGTTTCGAGGATCAGCAACCAGACATTCCTCTCTTTGAGGTTGCTGCGGACGATGTCGTAACTCATTTTATAGTTCGCAGTGACGATGACCTGCGAGGTTTCATCGGGCGTTCCTATGGCATAGAGGCCGGGAGGCACAATGTAAGAATTACGCCCAATGCACCAGCGAACCTTACAGCTGTTAAAGTGATCCCGCCAGCCCAGAGTCGTGGAAATCTGAGGAACTTTTCCTGCTGCAGTTTGCAGCCAGGAGATAAACCCCGGAACACGTTCGGTGATTTCTCCGCCACCGGCGAAAAATTTGGGGCCTCAGCAGGGTGGTTGATCGGTTTCTTTTATCATGTCATTCATATTTTCAATGAGGTTCTGGAGAGTAGAAAAATTTTATTTTAATGACTATCCGTTTAAATTTAAAGCGCTTATAGACGCCAGCCGCCAAGTCTTTGGCTGAAAGTATGTAGAAATGGCCCGGCCACCTGTCATGAGCAGTAACATACGGCTTGATCTGTTCATTCCATCAAGATATTTGAGTAGTCGATTACTTCCCTGAGAGGCCCGGTTTTTTTCTCTGGTTGCCCCATGGAATACTGATCATGAAGCTGAAGTACAAATGATCGACCGAGGCTATTTTTCCTCCAAGCGTCCGTCGGCATAGAGGGCAAAGCGGCCACTCTCTCTGGGATGAATGTGGTCCGGGCGCGGCCAGGGCCAGCCACCGAAGCTGGTTGTTTGGTAATCGGAGATCGCCTGGTTGATCTCCTCTTTGCTATTCATGACGAAGGGACCGTGTTGCTCAACCGGCTCATTGATCGGTTTGCCCTGGAGCAGGAGCAGAAATGCAGGTTCCTGGCCGTTTTCCAGGGTCACAGGCTGCTCTGCTGTGATATCTGCCGAGTGATATGGGTCAAGGTCAAGGCCGGCAAGTCTGATTGAGTCTCCCTTGTAGAAATAGAGCGACCGGTTGATTCCCGCTGAACTGGACGGGAGCTCCCAGGTCGCATCGGCGTCAAGTCGAATCAGCCAGATCGCCACCTCGTTGTCGGCATCTTCAGCCCATGAATCGGGGGCCGGCGTAAGTGCTTTCACGTCCTGAAGTTGACCGGCAATGATGGTGACTGCAATTTCCCTGTCGTTTAGATCTTTCTCCCGCCAAGTAGGAATATCTTCAGCCCAGAGCATCTTGTAGTGGGGCTCGACAAATTTGTTTTTGCCCGGCAGGTTCAGCCAGATCTGGAACAGCTCCAGCGGGTTCGGTCTGTCCTGGTGGAGCAGAGGGAACATCTCCGCATGCTGCAGGCCGGATCCGGCTGTCATCCACTGTACGTCCCCTTCCCCGTAGCGGCCAGCCGCACCGTGCGAGTCGGAATGATCGACAAAACCTTCGAGAACCACGGTCACGGTTTCAAAACCCCGGTGCGGGTGCTCGGGAAAACCGGGAACCGTCTCACCGTGATACATGCGCCAGCCGTCCCTGGGAATAAAGTCCTGGCCGATCAGGCGATCTTTGAAAGTCGCCGGGTCCGGTCCCATTTCTTCAGTACCAGCCGGATAGCTGTCCTGATGATGCACGCAGAACAGAAAGGGGTCCTGGGTCTGCCAAGTGAAACCGAGAGGTCTGATATTGGTGACAAGCTTATCATTCATGGCCAACTGTCCTTAAATGTCTGCCGCCAAACTGCTGGCCAGAGTGAGCAGTTCTGGAGAATTTTCCAGCCCGTCAAGCAGATACTGTGGAATGCCGTTCAAGCCACACTGCGCTCCGCTCAAGGCTCCGGTCAGGATGGCCCTCGCCTGATTTTGTCCACCACCATTGATTGCATGGAGAACCGCGGATTTGAAGTCATCCTCAAAGCGGGCGGCCAGGTAGTAGGCCGCCGGCAGTTGATGATAGATGGCGCAAGGCATGCCGTAAACCAGTGATACCTTCCAGGCAGGTTCAATCCTGATGTCCGGGTCTGCCGCTGTGTGGGCCATGTAGGATGGGGTGAGCAGTGCATCGGGAGAAGCGAAGTGACCGGGCCTAGCTGAGCTCTGCTTTCTCGCTTCCGGTGGTTGCAGGTTGTCGCTGGTCACGCTGTGAAAGGGCAACTCGCCGCTTTTGACCAGTTTCATCAATTTTCCGGAGATTTCAGTATCGAGCTTGTGCCCCTGCACCAGCAGTCCCAGCACGGCACCAAAGGCGACCGTCATTGACACGACGGTATCATCGTTCTGGGTTAAAAGGCAGTTGCTGGTTATCGCAGAGGCCAGTTTTGCCGGATTGAAGGCATAGCGTACGGCGATGGCGAGGGTTCTTTCAATTGCTTCAGTTGTATCGGCATTACCGCCGGTCTCACCCCAGGGGCGCTTCAGCACGACGCGTTTTTTCCAAGCTTCGCGGATCGACTGACTGGTGTAGTTACCGGGTCCGTTGACAGGTGAACCATCTAGCTTGGGAAAGAGATCTTCATCCAGGCGACGGCAGAAATCCTCTTCACTGTAGCCCTTGTTCTCAACCAGAGAACGGAGGGTCAGGGTCAGGATATAGCCGGCCTGGGACTGCTGACCGGCTTTCAATCCCGCATGATAGCGTCCAGGTTTCGGATCGCTGTAGTTATCGATCCAATCGCCGTAATCTGTACGCTGGTCATCGAGGTCGTAATACCAGTGTGGACCAAGAGCCAGGGCATCACCGATAAATGCGCCTAACAAAGCTCCGGCTGCGCGATCATATGTGCTTACAGATGCTGTCATGATCAGTCCTTTGCTTCAAGAAGCCTGTAGTCGATCGGGTTGAAACGAAGCATTTTTAGTAAGTTGAATTCTCGGCCGGTGGTCTGCTGACTGCTGAGCTCATTATTTCTCCGTCTTCTGGTTTTCTCCGGTAGTGTATGTCGTTCATTTAAGAATAACCGATTTTGTACTATTCTACATGAAGCGGGGAATCCGGAACAAGGACAGCGCTGTTAATCCCCCCGGGCTAGAGGCTGAGAAGTACCGGCTATCGCCACGACTGAACCTCGACTATATTCCCTTCAGGGTCACGGAAATAGACGAAGACCAGAGTTCCGACATTCTCCACGATCTTTTCGACGATCTCGCCGAGTTTGCTCGCTCCGTGGGCCAGGGCCTTATCAAGGGTCGCATAGACATCATCGACCTCAAAGGCGATGTGGGTGATGCCGATCAGGTTCGGCATGATCTCACCTCTGTCATCCGTGGTTTCGTAGCTGAAGATCTCCAGAGTCGGCGGATTGTCTCCATGACCGGGAAGCGCCAGATGAACGCCTTCTAGCTTGGCGTTGGACAGGCCGGTGGCCGTATCGAGCCACTCTCCGGATAGCTTGCGCTGAGGAGGTTTGACCTGGCAGGCAAAGACCTCGATATAAAAGTTGGCAAGTATCTGCCAGTTTCTCGCCGCGATGTTGGTGTGGGCGAATCTCATGCTGGTTCCTCTGGTCTGTAAGGTGTGATGATGTGAATTGATAGGTTATATTGTTCCTTTGAGATAATGCTGGCGCAGCTCTTCAGGGAATTTTTCAAGGGCATATCTGAGCATGGTGCGTGGCATGTTCTGATAGTGTTTTCTTAAAAACTCCTCTTCCCTGCGCATATCGCGCTTGCCGATTTCGCGCAGCATCCAGCCGACTGCCTTGTGAATAAGGTCCTCACTGTCTAAAAGCAGAGTTTCAGCGATTTTGAATGTTTCGTCAAATTCGCCCTGCCTGATGAAATGAAAGGTCGCCAGAATGGCAATGCGCCGCTCCCACACTGATTCTGAATGTGCCAGAAGGTGCAGCGGTTCACGCGATCTGTGCTGCAGGTAGGGGCCGATAATGTACAAGGCTGAACAGTCGACCAGATCCCAGTTGTTGATGTAGCGCGTGTTCTCCAGGTAGAGCCGGTAGATCTCTGTCCGCTGCTCGGCGGAACCCTTGCGAAATTTTTCGGTCAGCAGGATCAGGGCGAGGAGCCGTTCCTCGTGGACTTTCGAACGGAGCAAGACCAGGGTATCGATCAACGGCAGCAGCTGGAATTTTTTTGCCACGCGGCGCGTCTCCGGCACCCGGACACCAATGAACAGATCACCTTCGCCATATTCACCCGGCCCGGTTTTAAAAAAGCGCTGCAGTTGAGCGGCGTTTTCTTCATCGGCAGCGTCCCGCAGGGCGGAGCGGATTTCCTTGATCATGATTTTTCGGTCCCGTTGATTTTAATGTGGCAGATAATTATCAGGTTCTGCCAGTGCTTTCTGCTCCTGCAGGTTCTCGAGCGGCTGAATTGAAAGCTTGGCTGTTATCTTGATTGATATCCTGATAATGGACGACCTGATTCCGGCCGCCCTGCTTGGCAATATAGAGCGCCCGGTCGGCATTCTGAATCGCTTGCTCGCATATTTTCTGTACGGAATCGAACGCAGGCAGATTCGAAGTCGATACCCCGATGCTTGCGGATATTTTCCTGTCAATGATCTGAATGGCGCTGATCTGAGTGCGGATGCGTTCAGCGATTGTTATGGCTTCTTTGACGTCTGTCTCATGCAGCAGCACAACAAATTCTTCGCCACCAAAACGGGCGGGAAAGTCGTTCTGCCGGCAGGCCTGCCCGAGAGCTTCTCCGACCGCTCGCAGAACCTTATCACCGGTACTGTGACCATAGTTGTCATTGACCTGTTTGAAGTGATCAAGATCGATGATAGCCAGGCTGAAAGACTGCGCTTTGCGCTTTGCGTTATGGATGCTCCATTCCAGGTGTTCGCTGAAGGAGCGTCTATTGGCCAGGGCAGTCAATTCGTCGGTAGAGGCCAGTTCTTTGAGTTGTTCTACGTAGTGCGAGAGCTGCTGCTGTTGCGTATCTGTCTGTTTTTTCAATAAGCCTACTAACAGAGCCATCAGCGGCATGCAGAGAAAAACAACGATCAGCCGTTGCAGGTTGTCAGAGGAATAAACGAACAGACTACCAGCTTTCGACCAGCTGATCATTGTGTAGACAATGGCGATCGCTGCAGAAAAGAACCCGGCAAGGTTGCCACGCTTGTATGTTGAAGAAACAATGGCCAGGGCAAAGAGCAGGTTCGGGTTGAGGATCTTGTGATCGAGTGCATGACATATTTGAAGGAAACCGGCAGTACCCAGTCCGATGAGGATACCGAGCAACGATGATTTCCACAGCATGGATAGCAATTTAATTGGCATTTGAATACTGGTAGCAGCCATAACGAACAATCGGGATAAAAGGTTCGAATATTTATGAGATAGCTACAGTGCCATTACGGCAGAATCAGGAAATATTCTTATAACGTCTTGATAAGATAGCATGTTTTGTGGGCGTAGGGAGTCCAGGTAAGAATTTTATTTGACCGGGATCTTCTGCAATAACAAAAGAGGGGCCTAGCGGCCCCTCTTTTGTTAACTTCATAACAGGACTACATGGCTTGTTGTTGGCGCAGACGTCTGTTGATTTCCTGACCGATTTTTTGGGCCTCAGACCAGAGACCATCCTGTTTTTCGACAGAACAGAACTTGTCTGGAGTCACTTTTGTGTCGTTACCAAAGATCCATGGCAAGGCACTCATGGCGCAGGATTCGCCGTAACCGCAGACCATGCACTCCGGATTGCCAGTTGCATTCAGCTTGCCAAGGACGTCCATACCCTCCATGGTCAGAGCATGAGCGATTTGGTTGGTTGCTTCTTCAAGGCCTGGAGCACCCCGGCCAATGCCTGTCACGACAACAGCGGCCAGTTTGCCCCTGTTTAAGCCATTCTGATGGCGAAACGAATAGAGCCTTTCAAGCAAAGCCTTGGTGAAACCGTCGACAGATCCGTAGGGAGGATAACCGCCAACGACGATGGCGTTCGCACGTTTGATTTTTTCCGCAAGTTCCGGAAAATCATCGTCGACTTTGCAGATATTATCTGCCGCACAGCCGAGGCAGGCAATGCAAGGCTGTATCCTTTTGCGGCTTAGTTTGACAAATTCGTAGGGTAGATCGCTGCTTTCGAGAATGGCTTTTACCAGTCGGTCCGTATTGGAATTATTGACCGGGCTTCCCGAGATTCCGATGATTCTGGGATACATGTTCTCCTCCTTGTTAAAAGAATATTGCAGAGCAATGTATCCCTTTCCGGTTTGAGATGATGTAGCAGCTGTTACATGCGCGGATCTTTTTTAGCGCGAAGGGAAAAAGATGCCGGGCGGATTACAGCGCGGCAACAATAAGGGTCTGGTTGTCCTTGATAATTTTTCCCGTTTCTTTGAGAAACTTCATGGCCCGGGTGACGCTGACCCGGTGGGCGCCAATCAGAAAGCTCAACTCTTCATGGGTCAAGGGGAATTGGATTTTTATCCCGTCGGGGCCTGAGATTCCGTGATCTTTGGCGATCTGCCTGAGGACACTGTAAAGCCGGTCTTCAATGCTGACCTCTGCCATCGAGCCAACCTTTGCCGTCAGTTGGGAAATTCTTTCACTCATGTTCCTGATGACCTGCAGACCGATGTTCGGGTACTGAAGGATGATTTCATCCAGCTGTTTTCTGGTGAACCCGCAGGTCAGGGTGTCATCCATACAGACCGCATTAACGGGATAGCAGCTCTCTTCTGAAAAGATGTTCTCACCGATAAAATCCCCTGCTTTTCTTATATCCAAGGTTATTTCATTGCCGTTTTCAATGATTTTTGACAATTTCACCCTCCCGGATTTGAGGAGAAACATCTCCACGGAAGGATCCTCCTGGCGAAAGATATATTGTCCCTTGGCCAGTTGACGTCTTTTGGCATTTCCGGAGAGGACTTCCATTTCATCCGGGCTGATATTGTTGAACAGCCAGAGGTGGCCTATGCAGATTTCAGACAGATTTAGGCCGGCCGGGGCCAGTTTTTCACAGGGACATCCCATGATCTGTTCTCCTGTTTAGAGGCAAGAATAAAAAGTAGAGCAGTGGTTGTACTGGTTATCTCTGTTCTACTGGCGGCGTCGCATTCAACTTCATTCAAGGTATTCAACTTTGTATGTTAAACGCAACCTTGACGCAAGATTTGTTACTTGTCTGAGTTGTAATCTATGCCAGGAATCCCCTGGTTCAGGCCGGGAGTAATCATCCAGGGAATTCCACCGTCAGTTCTTCAGCAAGAGGGCGGTTTTATGCAGGAGCATGTGCGGCCCGGTCGAGACGCTAAAGCCCGCCGCTTGTGCTGACAGCAGGGTCTTCTGAAACGCCGGAGCCGATACGTGAAAGGGCGGTTCGACCAGAAGGGCTGAACTTTCTGATTTCAAGATAGAAAACAACTCAGCAAAAAAAGACGTTTTGTCAGAGACTTCGTGAACCATGTAAAACAACAGGACGAAATCGACCTGCTCGGTGAGACCTATCCTGGTTGCAGATGCCAGGTGAAGGCGGATGCGGCTTTCCAGCTCGGTTCCCTCAATCTTGGCTTTGAGTTTGTCCAGCATCCCCTGCTGCAGGTCTACAGCGATAACCTGGCCCGAGCCGCCGACCATTCTGGCCATATCGAGCGAAAAGAAACCCGGTCCGCAGCCGACATCCAGAACTGTCATTCCCTGGCGCAGGTAGGGCCTGAGAATCTTCTGCGGATTCTGAAACCGCCTGCGCAACCTGTTGTCGAGTGAGCCTGACAGTTCAACAGGGCAGACACGATTTTGGGTCATGGTTTAGTGACTCCTGAGAGAAAGATTGCTTTCATACTTACCCCATGATGCTCATAGAAAAGATATGTAAGTTCCATTTTGAATCATGAATCTTTGGCTATTGTGAGGAAAAATTCCAGCCCCAGAATTTCAGAAATCTGGCAAAGTCACGCAGGTCCGAGTTTTGCCTGTTCCAGGGTTTGAGGCTGGTGTAGAAGAGGATTCCGTCATTATTGTCCTTGCCGAGTTTTTTATCCTCGCCGATTCTCCAATCCAGAGCCCACCAGCTCATCAGCAGCCTTTCCATGATCTTGTGACTGCCCTTGACGTAACCGGTCCGTGGTCCGGACGTTTCATAGAAGGATGTCGTTTCCTGGCCGTTCAGCGGGAGCTGTTCCAGTGCCGCAAAGGGTTGCATCTCGATAGGAATGAGCTGGTAGCCGTTTAGGGACACGGGGGAAGAGAGCCAGATATCTTTGACCCTGTGGGTGGCGTCCCTGAGCAAGATCAGCGTTTTGGCCGTGCCTGGGGGGGATAAGCTGTAGTCGAGAAGACCTGGCAGATCTTCGCCGTAGATCGATTGGCGTCCCCTGTCCCAGGTGGCCGGGAAAAAGTCTTCCGGCATATAGGTTGTCGGGACAAAAGCCAAGTAGCAGCCGCAGGTATGCAGTGAAGTATAGAGGATCGGCCTGTTCCGGCTGTCGAGAGTGACAATGACCAGCAGGCCGATGTTTCTGCCCTGCCCCAGATAAAAGGGGGTCAGGCCGCCGGGGATCTCTTCAAAGTGGATGCGGTAGAGCAGATTGGTAAAAGAACCCTTGTCGGTCGTAAAGCTGTCCATCTGGGTATAGACAGTCGCCTTTTCCGGGCTGACAGAGATAATTTCCTCACCATCAGCATCGATCTGTGCAACGGGAGTGCCGATCCGGTTGTACAGCTGTTGATCGTTTTCTATGACAAAGCCCGGGGCATAACGGGTCAGCAGTGTGCCCTTATCCTCAACGGCATAGGCAGAGAGGGCGCTATCTTCAGGTGCAGTTGCCGGGATCGGTGCGCAGGAGCAGATTAAGATCACGAGGATTGCGGAACAGGGCAAAAGCAGTTTTTTGAACTGTTTGTTCATAGATTTCACCTCAGCCGTTGCGGTCTTGAAACATTGTCCTGACTCATTGGGTCAGGCAGTACGTCAGACCGGTTTCGTTATGTGAGGAAGGTGCAGATGGTTTTATTATACATGGTTAGAACAAGGTTATTGTCGGGCTGATTTGCCCGAGCGTTCCAGCAGCTTCTCTCTTGCGGCAGGAATTCTCTTCAATAAAGCGAACACCGGCTTTGGCAGTGGCAGGGCATTGGCCCGAATGCGTTTTTCGGTTCTGCGCAGGATCCGTCCCTCAGTGGCAAGTTGATGGCCGGCAAGATGAACCTCGGCAAGAATCCATTTCAGTCTGGTATTAGCTGCATTCTCCTCTTTTCTGTCCAGCAGGGTCCAGCCGTTGCGGACGATGGATCCTACCTGCGGTGCGTCCATGAAGGCCGAGTAGGCCTTGAAGAAAGTCTCGCTACTCGCGCTTGTCTGTTTCTCGATATTGGAACAGGTGATGACCGAGACAAAGGGCTTGGACAGGGTTTCATGATCGATGTCATGGAAGAACAGGTTGGCTTTGGATACCCTGTGCAGATGGCTTTTGCCCCGTCCGTAAAGACGTTCGAAGAAGATTCTGAGCTTGCTCGATATCTGGAAGACGTAAATCGGTGTCGCAAAGACGATGATGTCGGCGCAATGAATCTTGTCGAGGATTGTGCTGAAGTCGTCACTGGCATCCAGAATACAGCCGTAACCGGGCTGTTTCTGGCAGGCATCGCAGGCCAGGCAGGGTTTGATCTCGTGGGTGGAGAGGCGGACGGTTTCTGTTTCGGCGCCTTCTTCAGCCGCTCCCGCCAGGAGCTGGTCGAGAAGCCGTTGGGTGTTTCCTCCCGCTTTTTTATGACTACCGTTGAGTGCGACAATTTTCATTGATTCAGCTCTCTCTCCATCAAAATTTGAAAAGAGCCAAGGTATGTCCAACAGCCTTGGGGCGTCGTTCAATCCATGAATTCTATCTTTTGTGGCTTGGCGGAAATTTGAAAGATAGATGAAAGTCTCGTTAATTTTACATGCCGGTGAAATATCTCAACAGCAGCGTAACTCACTTGGGCTCCTCCAGAATCCATATGTCTTCAAATTTCAGATGGTGCATGATTTCCCTGAAGATCAGAAGTTTTGCATAGAACTGGGGAGAGGTATCCGTTTCGTCCGGGCGGGGCGGCCTGCCCATGGCGATTTCAGCATATTGACCGAAGAGATATTCAAGGTCTCTGCGCGACAATTGCATTTTCGGCGAGGATTCAACGCCGCTCAGGCGGGCAATGTCACGAATAAACGATGAGTCGGTAACGAGTCTGGAGCTGCTGTTGAGGATTTGTGGGGCGATTTTTTCGATTTCATCCTCGATGGTATTGATAGCGTATTCTATATCGTCGTAAGTCGGTGGGGAGTGTTTAAAATATCGGTCGCTTATATGGACATAGCCAACTGGCATGGACAGGTTATGTATGACGCCGCCGCTCTGGAAAAACGAGGTTTCGTTCTCATCGATCTGCATGAAGACGCTGTCCGGGTTTGCCTTGCTGTAGCTTTCTATCCGCTCTTTTCTGCCCAGCTCTGCATTGATCATATTCAATTCTTTCGTCGCAAATGCTATGGTCATGTGCTGCGATATTCGTAAAAATCGGCGAGTGGCACAGACAATAATAAACTTGTTGCGTGTCCTGGTCCATTTGAATAGAAAAATAAGAGTTAGTGCATTTGCTATTTTCGTTATTTTGGCTCAGCACAGAACCTTTAGACCATTCAGTTTTTACATTCTCATCAGCGTCTTATTTTACTCGGTATTTATGCATGATATTGATTGATCGCAGCCTTGGCTATGGCCGGGATATTGGGGACATTGATTGGCCGTTGTGTGACACGTCGCTTACCTGACGGCACATACGTACGCATCTTTCAGATCATGTTGTTTTTCTTGTCGATGATTCTGATCTACCGGGGCGGAGGAGAGCTGTTGGGGCATTTCTTTACAACATCTTGATAGCTGCCTGATAACCAGTAACTCCGGGCAAATATGACCCAGCGCAGGGCCTTATTCCTGTTGGTATTCTTCCACCTCGGTGACGCCGACGAATCTGAAGTTTTCACCCGCCAGCCAGTCAGATTCCTCGGGAGAGAAAATGCCATTTTCCAGTCGGTAGCAGACCTTGATCCCCTCAGGGAGGCTCTGCAGCTCCCCTTCCAGTCGTTCGTCCTCGTGCTCAAAACCGCAGGTCGTGACAATGACCTCCTTGCCGGTTTTCTTTTCAACAGCCAGGATCCTCGATTTTTTTTGAACGCTGTAGATATTATCGCCGACTTTTATTCTTTTTGCCGTGCGCCTTGGCTTTATCAGCAGGGAGCTGCCTGATTTCGCTTCCCGGTAGACCAGCCAGCCCCCCACCAGGACAAAAGGAATAAGAGAAAGTAATACGGTCACGACTGAATGCATCTATCCGGGCCTGTCTATGAGGTTAATGGCTTGACGGTTCGGTTGCTTTTTTGCCGGTCCGAAGAGTTTCTCAGCGGACCGCTTTCCAGACTAGCAGAAAATTATTCGTTGGCATGGAAATTTTTTCCACCAGCTGCAGCCCCTGCCCCCAGCTGATCAGTTCTTCTATTGAGCGGATTCCGCCGAACCCCTTGCTTTTAAGACTTTGATCAAAGTCACGGTTGCTTTCGCTGGTAAATTCGCCGTCCACCTTCATTGCGCCGTACTGGCAGAAAATTCCGTTTTCAGGCAGATTGGCGGCCACCAGTTCCATCATCTGCTGAACTTCCGTCGGCTGCATGATATGCGCTGTATTGGCGGTAAAAACAGCATCTGCCTGGATAGCGGGCCAGGGATTCCGGCCGATGGTGAACTCAAGCGGAGGGACAACATTTTCCAGTTGTGACTCGCTGATCCAGGCATTGATGCTGGCATGGTTTTCGGGCACATCGCTGGTATGCCAGACCAGGTGAGGCAGGTTTTTGGCAAAGAACACTGCGTGTTGTCCCGTGCCGGAACCGATCTCCAGAACCCGCCGGGATGTCTTGAAATGAACCTTCAGCTGATCGAGAATAGGTTGCTTGTTTTTTTCGAAAGAGGGGGAAGAGTCCTTGGACATAACTGAACCTGTTAATTGAGAGTTGCTTTGTTGATTGTACTGATTATAGAGAAATACGCTGGGAAGGTTCTCTCTTTTTTTGTCCCGATGGTGACAGTATTTTTCTGCGCCCAAGCCCCCAGATGCTGAATAACAGTAGAAATCCTCCGACCCACTGGAGCGGGCCAAGCTGTTCGCCCAGAAAGAGTGCAGCCAGAATCACCGCGGTCAGCGGTTCAACCAGTGTTGCAACAGTCAGCGTCGTTGGGGTCAGCCGGGCAGCACCCCAGCTGAAGGCGAGCAGCGCCAGGGCTGCAGTTATGACACCCAGATAGAGAAACCACGCCTGGGGCGGAACGGCAGCAGGCCAGTAAAGAGGTCGATGGAGCGCGGAAATTCCCATCACCACTGCTGCTACGATTGTCACGCAGGTCGTTGTTTGACCGGCGCCAAGGCGATTTGCCAGCGGGCCGCTGATTATGGAAAAAAATGCGTAAAGAAAAGCGGATCCTGTCGCAAACAAAACGCCAAGGGTCAATTCATGCAGATCTGTAGCGACGACTCCGTTGCCATTACGAAAGACGATCAGGGCAGTTCCGGACAACGCTGCTACTAACAGGCTGATAAGTTGAAAGTTCAGGTTTTCCTGTCTTCGAATCAGAGCGAAAAGCGTTACCAGAACAGGTGGCAGGCACAGGGCGATCAATGTCGGGATGGATGCGCCAATGTGTTTGATACCAAGGAACCAGCACAGGACATATCCCGCCATGGCAATCCCGGCGACAAGTACTGTTTTCAGGTGCGGTCGCAGTTGTTGCCAATGAATGTTTTTCCTGAAGACGACAAGCAGAACTACCGCCCCGACGGTAAATCTCCAGAATGAGATGTTCTCGGGGGTGAAGCCATGCCGGGTAATGAGCAGGTTGACGATGACGGCACCCGTCCCCCAAAAAAATCCGGCTGAACAGGCCGCGCCCAAACCCATGGATGATTGTGTCGTTAGGTTGTTCAACTTACGCTCGCTTACGTTTTTTGGGCTTCGGCGTTGGCAGCTCTTGCTCCGTCAGCCTGATCAAGTCGCTCAGCCACTCACTGTCGTCACATTGTTCTTCGATCAAAAACGACGGCTTCGCTCCTTCGTATGCCGGAGCCTCCACAACATTGCCGATAAACGCTCTGCCGGCGCTACTTTGTTTGACAAATAGCTGATTGTCACAGATCAGGGCGACAACCTTGTCATTGCAGTAGATTGCATACTCGCCAAACATTTTCCGGTACCTGATGTTGCCGGCACTTTCTATCTGTCCGGCAATGAATTTCACGAAACTTTCATCTGAGGCCATAGAGTTGTCCAGTTGATTTCAATGATTCATAAGGCCAGCGTTGCTTTAATCTGTGGGCGGCTATAGTTTCTATTGACAAGCTTCTGAGCACATTTGAAAATATCCCGCAAAATTAGATTCATAAACCCCATGTGGACAGAATTCAATGATAAAAAAATATTGGAAGCGAATTGCTTTAATCTTGTTGATCGTCCCTTTCTTTTATTGCTACCCGGCAATTTCTTACGGCGCTCCTTTTACCATGCCAAATGTTGTCGGCCTGGAACTTGAGGCTGCCAAACAGCAAATCATTAACGCTTGCGGTATCGGACGCTTGTGCCGAACGAATATGAGTACGCCGCAAAAAAATGCCAAAGCCGCCAATAATCACGTTTATGATGTTCAGCCTGCGCCAGGTCAAAGCGTAGGAGACGATGATATTATCCGGCTCTATTACTCGGTCAATACCCTTAGCCTGTCCGAGTTCAACAATCTGAAGACCATTCCCGATGTGGTTGGCAAGACAACGGAAGAGGCTGTTGCCGTTTTGAATAGCGCTGGCTGGGAAAGCTTTACACCGGCCGGTTTCGCCACCCACAAAATTGCCTTTGAATATGTCAGCAAAGACCCGAATAACAGGTATACCCAGAACGGAACGGTTTTAGGCTCTGCCTACAGTAGCGACGGCTGGGCCGTTGTCCTCACGGTTTTGAAAAAAGATAGCACTCCCATGCCTGCTGTCGTAGGGAAGTCCTATGCCGAGGCTGAAGCGATATTAAAAGCTACCGGTCTGTTCAAAGAGATCAAGCGTGAGGAAGTCATCTATTCGGCTGATTTCCTCAACCAGTATCCGTCAAGAAAAAGTGAACTGAACACCATTGTCAAACAGTCTCCGACGGCGGGTACCAATATTGATCCGGATGCAGTCAATTACGCGTGGATCAGCGAAGGTGTTTCGGAAGCGGATAGAACCGTCGAGGTGCCCAATATTGCCCAGATGTCTGAAGCTGACGCCGTTGCCCAATTGAAATATTGGGGGCTGGTTCCCAAGGTTTCATACCTGCCGACATCCAGCTCATTTTTAGGTGGTAAAACCTCAGTCAAGTCGGAGCCGGGACAGGGCAGTAAAGTCAAGGCGGGGACTTTGGTTTCTTTCACCGTTTACCAGTACAAGCCCCAGGTCCCCTCCCTGACCGGATTTACCTTGGAGGAGGCCAAAGACAAGATTCTGGCCCTTGGTCTCAAATATGAAATTGTCCAGGAAAGCACTATTTACCAATTTCGTGACGGGCAGATCGCAAGCACCAGCCCCGCAGCGCGGACCCAGGTGGAGCCTGGTTCTGTAGTCAAAATTGTTGTCTACAAAAATGACAAGGCCAAGATACCCAACCTGGTGAACATGACCGAGGAGAAGGCTATCGCCTATCTGCAGGAAAACAAAAGGGTCTTAAAATACACTGTCGTCTATGAAGAAACCGCCAGGACAGCACAGCTTGGCACCGTAAGCAAGACGGAACCGGGTTATAACGCCACCGTCGATGAGGGGGATACCGTCACGCTCTATGTGAGAAAACAGCTGCAATCGGTCCCTGATGTTGTCGGCAAAAGTTTGACGCAAGCGACCTCAATTCTTGAGAACTACGGCTTTATTGTCTCCAAGGGGTTCAGGGATTCGAAGGATCCGGACAAGGTTTTGGCCCAGTCTCAGGAGCCCGGAAAACCTTCGAATGATTGGATCATTACGCTGATCGTCGGCAAGCTGCCGGATAATGTCAGATTGCCCAGCGTCGTATATAAAAGCCAGCAGGAGGCGATCGACATCATAACCGGCGCAGGCTTTACCTACAAAATACAGCCCCAAAAAGTTTACACCAAGGGAGGGGAAGGCCGGGTGGTCCACATGTATCCTGGCGGAAATAACATGGTGCCGCCGGATACTCAGGTGACCATCTATGTGGGGAGCTATGTGGGGACCATCCCCAATGTTGTCGGGCTGTCCGAAGCAGAAGCCCAGAGCAGGTTGTCCCAGGCAGGCTTTGCGGGGCTTGTCATCTACACAAAACAGGGAACCCCCGGTACGGTATTGAATCAGAAGCCAGATGCCGGGAGCGAACCCTCTTCAGGGGCGGGTGCGAACTTTGTTAACCTTTTTGTCACCGAGCCTGTCAGCTCAACCGCCAAGCCTCTGTATGACCCCATGCTGGAAGATTACGTCATCCCCCATTTAAAAGATTTTTCTCTGATGGAGGCAAGGACCATCCTGGCCGACAAGAAAATTGATTTTATCATCGAAGAGATAATGACCGGGCCGGACCGGGCCGGAAAGGTGCTTGGCACCTATCCCCCGCCTTACGTCAAGGTCCAGCCGGGTCGGCCCATTGTGGTCAAGGTGGGGATCGATCAATCCAGGGTTCCCGATGTTATCGGCATGACGGCACAACAAGCTGCAGCTGTCATCAGGCAAACCAGGTTGAATCCGGTTTTTCTGCCGCCTAAAAACCTTGGAAGCACCGGAGGTAATGCCGGTGCCGTGGTGGTTGAGCAGAACCCTGCTCCGGGCTCACGCAAGCAGAATCCAACCGTCTACCTGACCATGGCAAATGAGGTCCTCCTGCCCGATTTGATGGGCAAGCATATGAGTGAGGCGATTTATCAGTTGAGGCTCAAGGCCCTTAAATACGACATAGAATACGTCACAGTTGCAGAGGGAGCCAAAAGCGGCATGGTGTTGCAGATGATTCCGGGACCAAACAGGCCTGTCAGTGTGGCGAATACCCGGGTGCAGCTCAAGATCGGCAAGATTGTCGATACCGTTCCCGACGTGATTGGCAAAACGGAGAGTGAAGCTGAAAGTATCCTGAAAAATCTGAACTTTGTCGTGACCAAGGAATATCTTGGCTGGGACAGGACCAATAATGTTGTTGCTGCTCAAAGCCAGGTTCCCGGCGCGAAACGTGGCTCTTCGGGGATTCGATTGATGTTCGGAACCCAGGAAGATATAAGTGCCATGGCTGTTCCCACCCCGGTGGTCAGGGCGGCCGTTCTCGCTTCGGTGCAGGCCCCGGCAAAGGAGCTTGCCCAGGGAGCGCCAGCCGCTGCGCCTGTGTTTTCCATGACAGCGGAAGAAGAAGATAGAATCAGGGCCTTATATTCAGGCCTGAGCCAGGCCTACGAATACAAGGATGAATCTCAGCTTACCAATCTGCTGTCTAGCAACTGGGCATCGGCCGACGGAGCCACCGTCATGGATGTGGAAGATAACCTGAGAAGTAAATTTACGGTGTTTGACAGTATTGAATGCCAGATATCAAACCTGAATATCAGCAAAAGCGCGGCCAATCTGTATAGAACAAATTATGACATAGAGATTACCGGCACCATCTTTGACGCAGACATCACCAGAAGGGAAAAATCCTCTGTCACAGAGGAGATCATCATGGAAGGCGGCAGCCCCAAGATCAACCGTACCTTGAGCGGCACGTTTGTGTATGTAGAGTAATGAAATGACAAAAGACATCCGGGTGCATGGCGCTGGATGTCTTTTTCCTTCTGTAAGACCTCAACGGTTTTGATAAGCCGTGGGGCAGCGTCTTTGCGGCTTGGTAGAAACTTCTACGAGAACCGCAGAGCTATCCGCCATCGGCTTGATTATATGGTTAGGTTCCCCTCGGCTTGAGGAGGTACTTATTGTTTATGGGAATACTGTACTGTCCGATTCGTTGACCAGTTTTTCCCATATCGTTGAAATAGTAGCCCCAATCTGATTCATAAATTCTGTTGTTGTGGGGAAGCATTATAAATTTACGTCCGTCTTTTGTTGTTTTTGCTTCACAGGAGAATGAAACACCGCCAGTCGTAAGCATGCCTGTGAGAGTTGCTTGAGGCTGTTCATTTATAAATTCGTAAATATCACTGAAGCTAGACTCAATTTCTTCAATT
This sequence comes from Geopsychrobacteraceae bacterium, assembly GCA_963677215.1. Taxonomy (GTDB): domain Bacteria; phylum Desulfobacterota; class Desulfuromonadia; order Desulfuromonadales; family Geopsychrobacteraceae. Next base: position 1,045,377 of record OY781919.1, on the reverse strand, counting down.
CTATTACGTCCCATAAATTAACCTCCGGAACCTAACGACCAAGCTGTACGGTGCAAAACCAAGCGCAGCGTAGTTTGAATTCGAACGAGCGCCTTGTTATGCCTTTACGGCTTTGTGCAAAGTTTGTCATAGTTCAATCCAGGCACTGGGCTGGCATTGGAACTGTGGAGTGCTCTTTGTTGGAATGCCTGAATAAGTGGTTCCAGGTCTTTCTTTTGCTCAACGCCAATACAGGACTTAATTTTATTGAAAAATGAAGTTGATTCCGCTCTTGCAAAGATTTCGTAGGTGCCTGCGCCATAACCCTTATAGATAAGTGTCACAGGCCACCACTCCTGCTGATGTTCCTCTGACATGAGAGATTGCATACTATCGGATATGAAAAGTAGAAAATCTGCCTGCATTATGTCATTGAAAGAAACCCCTGTTCCGGATGACAATTTCTTAATAAGGTCTGCATGTAGTGACTTTCTGTTTAATTTTAGTCGCCTGTTTCTGTGCTCAAGAGAGTCTAGGTGTTTGCGAAATACGCCAAAGCTTCTCATCGCATTTCGACCATAATCTTGATCTCTTGCAACAAAATACCTTTGCTGAAGCAGAGTGGCCAAGACCGCGAATCGTTGAGATTTGATTAGTGAGGCTGCACAGTATAAGAATAATTCCTGCACAATATACTTCAGGTTGTCCCAATCCCAATCGTGCCACTGGTTAATATCTTCCGGTCGGTCCATCAAGGGGATTAGCTGTTCAAAAAAATAATGCAGATCATCTCCCAACGAATCGGAGTTACCGTAATTGGCAACAGTCAGGAAAACCTCTATAGCTTCATTTCTATAGAGAACGAAGGATTCTATAGATTTTACTACTTCTTCATCGAACGCGGCGTTACCATTACTTGGTTCTAGCCGGAATCTTTCAAAGTTATCTAGAAATGTTTGAAAATATTCCTTCAGTGCCCCGTGCGCGTGGGTCTTTGAATTTCGGTAAGCATCAACGCATCTCCTCGAAATTGCGGATGTGCCGAGACTTGCTGCTGGACTTTCCGACAAGAAAGCTGGAACCTTTCCGAGTTCTGGCTTTACATTGATGGGCTTATTGAATATCCAACGCAAAAGTTGCTCGAAATTTTTTGTATATAGTTCATCATATGACAGATCTATATATATCCGTGATTTGTAGTAGGTGGGCAAGTGTGCTTTGCCTTCATCGTCCTTCTCCGCAATTACAGCAACAAACTTATCTTGATTTACACTAGAGTAAATCTCTGAACTAATGATTTGTGTTTCAGTGCCAACACCACCACTTCGGCGATCTGCTTTTTTTGCATAAGATTCATCACAAACGATTATCACTTTTTTAACGGACTCATCCGTGACCATTTTTTCCATAAACGCATTGGAGTCATGACCTTCTTTCAGATCCCATTTATCTAGTATTACATCCACTCCGGATTCTCTAAGCTCTGTAGCAAGGTTTAAAACCCATTCTTCATGCTGGGGAGATGACTAGCTATATGAAATAAACGTTTTTGGTGATTCCATGGATACTTTCTCTATTATTAGTCATAACTTGGAATTAGACGGCCTAATTGCCGTAATTAAACACGGCTTTGACCAAAAAAATATATAAAGAAAAATGATAACAGATATTTACGCATCATCTGGAAGATAATGAAAAATTAAACCCTGCATTTCTTCCGTTCTCGCAGGATTTAATTGTGCCTATCTGCAATCAGTGTCCCGCCACTGGCGACATGCTCTCCTGAGTATTCCCGAAACAGGACAATAATGGTCTCTTCCGGCAGGCCAAAGGCTTCTGCTGCCGCCTTGGTGATGGTTTTGACGAGTTCTCTTTTCTTGTCCAGGTCTTTGATCGGCGGTCCGTCCAGATTGATGACAGGCATTATGGCCTCCTTTCTTACAGATAGGGGGAGAAGAGTTTGCAGAATGAATCGCGTAGTCTGGCCGGCAGGCTGCGTTGATCGACGTCTTCGAGGGTGATCTGGCGTGAATTTTCACGGCACTGGTCAAAGTGAGTGATCAGATCACTGATGGTTTGCTTGTCGTAGATTTCCACGTTGAATTCAAAGTTCAGGCGCAGGCTGCGCGGGTCGAAGTTGGCCGAGCCGACCAGGGCGTATTCGTCGTCGACCATCATCAGTTTGCTGTGTACGAAGGGGGGTGGCTGGAAGTAAACGTTGTTGTGGTACTCGAGCACCTCAAACAGGTAAGCGTTGGCGGCCCAGCCGACGAAGGGGAGATTGTTCTTTTCCGGCAGCAGGATGTCGACCCGGACGCCACGCAGGGCGGCCGTGTTGATGGCGGCCAGCTGGGCGCGGTTGGGAACAAAGTAAGGAGTCATGATCCGCACATGAGATTTGGCGCAGCTCAGGGCGCCGATCAGAATCCAGTTGAGGTTTTCGTGCGGTTCGTTGGGGCCGGCGGTGATGCCGCGGCAGCAGGCCGTACCGAATTCCGGCGAGACCGGCCAGTCCTTAGGTGTGCGCAGCTCGTTGGTGGCGTAGTGCCAATCCTCCATGAAGGCATCGCGCAGTTGCCCGCAGATCGGGCCTTTGAAGCGGAAGTGAACATCGATAACCCGGTGCGGGCTGCTATTGTCCTTGACCATGTGGCGCTCACGGATATTCATGCCGCCGGTAAAGCAGGTGGAATGGTCAACGACCAGGATCTTGCGGTGGTTGCGCAGGTTGAAGTAAAGGCTGTGGGCCAGGCTGAGCGGCATGAAGTGGGACGTTTTCACCCGTGTGCCGCGAAACAGGCGGTGAATCTTTTTGATCGAGTAGAGTTCGCCGACGGCATCGACCATGACCCGGACATCCACTCCGCGCTCGGCGGCGGCAATCAGCGCAGCGGCGAACTGCTTGCCGATCCGGTCCGGGGTCATGATGTAGCTGGCCAGGTAGATCCCCTGCTCTGCCGATTCGATCGCTTCAAGCATGGCCGGATAGGCTTCGTCGCCATTGTGGTAGATGTCGATCTTGTTGCCGCAGGTCAAGGGGCGGCGGGTTACACTGTCGGAAAGTTCGATCAGCGCCTTGCTGGTGGTACCGGTGGGGAAATGTGGAAGATCGACGGGGCGTGGGTGCTGATGAACCTGCAGCCAGTGCATCCCCTGCCCCTGGCGTTGCAGTTCCAGAGCTTTTTTACGGATGCGGTTGACTCCCAGCAGCCAGTAAAAAACGGCCCCGAGTCCGGGCAAGGCGAGACAGGTGACGATCCAGCCCAGTGCGGCACGGGGGTCGCGTTTACGCAACAGTGCATTCCCCGCCGAAAGGATCGAAAAAATATACAAAATGAGCAGACAGAAGATAAACATGGATCTCCTGGAGCAAAAGAGGTGAATTATCGGGAAGTTAGCAGTTTTTTTTGAGGAAGTCCAGAAAGGAGTATAGGGGCCTTTAATCTGGGGCGGTTTGAGGAAACCGCCCCGCTGGGTGTTTAGCGCAGACTGGTCCCGCAGCGCGGGCAGGTGAGAACCGTGTTGGTGGACACTTTGCTGCCGCAGGTCGGGCAGTTGAACCAGTGCCGGCAGTGGCGGCACTGCTGTTCTGAAAGCCCCTGTTTCTTCTTGCACTTGGGGCAGACACGGTACATCTTGCGATTTTTCAGGTACTCTTCAAAAAACAATCCACAACGGGAACATTCGGTCGCGCCAGGTTTGACCGGTGCTTCACAACCGGGAAGAGGACACTTGAGCACGGTTTTGCACTTGCTGCACCAGTATTCTCCTTTGAGAGGTTCACCACATGTCGGACATTTCTTGATAGCCATCAACTGCTCCATTCGTTGAACAATATGTAAATACAGGAAAGCTCATCATAGTCTACTGGTGCAGACTTGCCAAGTGGGAAGATATTGATTGTTTTCACTTGGTTTTAGCAAGTTGCCGAAATTACTGATTTGAAATGGAAAATATGAACGAACTGACCTGTTCGGATTGATGGTTGTTTCAAGCATATCAAGCCGGGAACCGGCTTTGCGATTGCGCGAATTCGAGGCGCTTAGCGACTCGTCTGAGCGAGTAGAGAATAGCAGCCTAAAAGCTACGAAGTCGGTAGAAGCAATTTTCGTCAGTGTTTTTTAAAGAGTTTCTTTTTCCACCCTTTTTCTTTGCGATCAAAGAAAAAGGGTGCCGTCTGCCGGTACGGGAACCGGCGGTTCTGCCTGTCAAATTCAGAGTCTGACAAGTTCAAGATCAAAACCTCGGGGTCGCGGCCCCGACCGCCGCCATACTCTTTTGTCTTGCCACAAAAGAGTATGCAGAAAAGGGCAGTTTTTAATGCTGGCGAGGATTGATCCTATTCTCCACGTAGGATCACACCAGCAACTGACAACGCGCCCCACGCTGAACCGCGCTCAGCTAATGGGCAGAACCGGAAAAACTCAGCACGGCTGAGTTTTGATTAATGGATGAAGAAACAGACAGACCGAACCGGGCATTTTGCCCGGTTCTTACGGGGAGCTGTGTGATGTGGTCGATCAGTGTGCGCGCTCGATACTGGCGGTCATTTCCGGGGTGTCGCGCTTCATGACGAACATGTAGCTCTCTTTCAGCTTTTTGGTGAAGAAGGTGCCGAGCCACAGCGGGCTCCAGACGGCTCCGGCGACCAGCCAGCGCTTCATCGCGCCGCTGTCGGTCTTGTCGGCTTTGATAGTCATGCTGACATCTTCATAGCCGTAGCGGACCAGTTCAACCTGGTGCTGTTTTCCTGTGCTGAGGGCATAATCGTAGTAGACTGGGGTTTTGCCGACTTCGTGGCCGTTGATGACGACCATGGCGCCCGGTGGATCGGATTGGATCAACGCCTGGTGAGGGGCGCAGGCACTGACAAAAGCAACAAGGACAAAGAGGGCGATAAACTGTCTTTTCATTTTAAACTCCTGGGAAACTTTTCATTTTATTTATCAAATGTTTCAGCAAGAGCTATGCCGGATTTCCTGAATTTTCCAGGTTAGTGCGAAAAGAAATAATTAGTTTACGGATTTTCAGCAGCTTGTTCTGCTTCATGAAGCGGACGCTGACAGCTTCGACCTTTGAGAAGGCAAGAAAAATAGTCGAGAATGACAAAAACCGGCAGATTCTGCAAAATTTGCATTTATTGTCCAGAAAATCTGTAAATGAAAATTGTCCATTGAGGGATTTTCTTCATCAAAGCCTAACCGGATTGCCATAGTTTTCAAACAGGTAATCGGGCCTGATGCGAATATGGTCGACGCGTGAAACTTCTCTCAACCGATAATGCAAAATATCTTGTCAGCTGGATCAGTGGCGGGGTGGTGGGCTATTCGCTTTCGATCTATGCAAATTACAGCTTACTTGGGCTGGAATGTTCTTCGGGGAAAGCTGCCCTTGGTACAGCGCTGGCCAAGATATTTGGCTTTTACCTTGGCAATATCTGCTTTTACTACCTGCTGAATCTCGACAAACCTGTCAAGATGCGTCTTGCAGCGGTCAGGACCCTGGCCGCCTCAAATGTCAGAGGCGCTCTTACCAGTTTTATCCTGCGGGTCATTTTTCATACCCTGCTGCTCAAGGTCGATCTGAGCCCGGTGGCTTCCTACCTGATCTGCTACCCGCTTCCCAGCCTTGCCGGAACCAGCGTCAAATTCAGGCACGATGCAAAGCACGGACTGTTCAAGGCCGGAAAGTCTCACAGTGGGACTGGTGACGAACTGTCAAGCTCCCCGTTGTCAGCAGAAGCCGAGGAGCTTGACGCGATTTATTCTGAAGGCTCGTTGAGATAGCCTCGCAAAAAGCGTCCGGTGTGGGAGCGTTCGCAATGTGCCACCTCTTCCGGGGTGCCGGAGATCAGGACCTCGCCGCCGCCCTTGCCCCCTTCGGGACCGAGGTCGATCAGGTAATCGGCGGTCTTGATGACGTCGAGGTTGTGTTCGATGACGACCACCGTGTTGCCGCTTTCGACCAGCCGGTTGAGCACCTCGAGCAGCTTGTGGATATCGGCAAAGTGCAGGCCGGTCGTCGGTTCGTCGAGGATGTAGATGGTCTTGCCGGTCGCCCGCTTGCCCAGTTCCTTGGCCAGTTTGACCCGCTGGGCCTCGCCTCCGGAGAGAGTGGTGGCGCTCTGTCCCAGTTTGATGTAGCCGAGCCCGACGTCGCGGATGGTTTCCAACTTGCTGCTGATCTTCGGGATGTTCTCCAGAAACTTGCTCGCCTGGTTGACGGTCATGTCGAGCACCTCGGCGATGCTCTTCCCCTTGTATTTGACCTCCAGGGTTTCGCGGTTATAGCGTGCCCCCTTGCAGACCTCGCACTGAACGTAGACATCCGGCAGGAAGTGCATCTCAATCTTGATGATGCCGTCGCCGCTGCACGCTTCACAGCGTCCCCCCTTGACGTTGAAAGAGAAGCGTCCCGCCTTGTAGCCGCGGATCTTGGCTTCCGGGAGCTGGGCGAACAGCTCCCGGATGTCGGTGAAGACGCCGGTGTAGGTGGCCGGGTTGGAGCGTGGTGTGCGGCCGATCGGCGACTGGTCGATGTCGATGACCTTGTCGAGCTGCTCCAGCCCCTTGATCTCCTTGACCGGGCCGGATTTGATCTTGGTCCGGTTGAGTTTCTGTGCCAGCGCCTTGTAGAGGGTTTCGATAACCAGTGAGGACTTGCCCGAGCCGGAAACGCCGGTGAAGCAGGTCAGTACGCCGAGCGGGATTCTGGCATCGACATCCTTGAGGTTGTTGGCCGAAGCGCCGATGATTTCGAGCCAGCGCTCCGATTGGCGGCGTTCGGTCGGCACCATGATGCGCCGCTTGCCGGAGAGGTAATCGCCGGTCAGGGAACCGTCGGTCTTCATCACCTCTTCGGGCGTACCCTGGGCGACCACTTCGCCACCGTGAACGCCGGCTGCCGGGCCCATGTCGATCAGGTGGTCGGCGGCGGCGATGGTTTCTTCGTCGTGTTCGACGACCAGCACGGTGTTGCCCAGGTCGCGCAGCCGCCTGAGGGTTTCGAGCAGGCGCTGATTGTCGCGCTGGTGAAGGCCGATGGAGGGTTCGTCAAGGATGTAGAGAACACCGGTCAGCGACGAGCCGATCTGGGTCGCCAGGCGGATGCGCTGTCCTTCCCCGCCGCTCAGGGTGCCGGCGCTGCGGTCGAGAGTCAGGTAGTCGAGACCGACGTGGGTCAGGAACGAGAGGCGCTCGCGAATCTCCTTGAGAATGCGGCGGGCGATCTCCATCTTTTTCGGGGCCAGGTTGAGTTCAGCAAAGAAGGCTTCCGCTTCCGAGATGGCCATGCCGGTGGTTTCGCGGATATTCTTGCCGTCGACGGTGACATGCAGGGCTTCGGGACGCAGGCGGGCGCCCTGGCAGGTCTGGCACTCGATGACGCTCATGAATTTTTCCAGGTTTTCGCGCACGCCGTCTGAATCGGTCTCATGGTAGCGGCGCTCCAAGTTGGGGATGACCCCTTCAAAGACCTTGTCGTAGAAATGGCGGCGTTCCCCCTGGTCGTAGAAGAAACGGATCTCTTCCTCGCCTGAGCCGTAGAGGATGACCTGCTGGATCTTTTCCGGCAGCTGGCCGAAGGGGGTGCGCATGTCGAACTGGTAATGGGTTGACAGTGCTTCAAGCAGCGCTTGGTAATAGAAACCGGTGCGACTGTCCCACGGGACGATAGCTCCTTCACGTAGCGACAATTCGGTGTTGGGGACAACCTGTTCGCGGTCGAAGAACATTCTGGTTCCCAGCCCGCTGCAGTCCGGACAGGCGCCGTGCGGGTTGTTGAAGGAGAACATCCGCGGGGTGACTTCCGGGTAGGAGAGCCCGCAGTCGATACAGGCGTGTTTGGCCGAGAACAGCCGGCTCTCACCTTCAGGTTCCTCGATGCGCACCAGGCCGTCGGCCAGCTTGAGGGCGGTTTCGATCGAGTCGGCCAGGCGCGAGGTGATGTCCTCCTTGATCACCAGGCGGTCGACGACCACCTCGAGGGTGTGTTTCTTCTGCTTGTCGAGTTCGATCTTTTCACCCAGCTCGTGCATCTGGCCGTCGATGCGGATGCGCACGAAGCCGTCGGCCTGCAGCTGGGCCATCTCCTTGCGGTATTCTCCCTTGCGCTCACGGACGATCGGCGCCATGACCATGATCCGGGTCTTCTCCGGCAGTTGCATGATCTGGTCGACCATCTGTTCAACGGTCTGCGAGCTGATCAACTTGCCGCAGCGGTGACAGAGCACCTCGCCAACCCGGGCATAGAGCAGACGCAGGTAATCGTAGATCTCGGTGACCGTGCCGACGGTCGAGCGCGGGTTCTTCGAGGTTGTCTTCTGCTCGATAGAGATGGCTGGCGAGAGTCCGTCGATCTGGTCGACGTCCGGTTTTTCCATCTGCTCGAGGAACTGGCGGGCATATGCCGAAAGGCTTTCGACATAGCGTCGCTGCCCTTCAGCATAGATGGTGTCGAAGGCCAGGGTACTCTTGCCCGAACCGGAGACGCCGGTGATGACGACCAGCTGGTCACGCGGAATGTCGATATCGATATTCTTCAGGTTGTGCTCACGGGCACCACGGATTTTGATTTTGTCGATCATGATCTATCCAGTTCCGGTTTAAATAGTTTTCATCCGGAAACGGCTCTTTTCCGCTGTGGCGGCGTCAATCTGCGGGCTTGCTTGTGCGGCGTAAAGTACTACGCCTCCGCGCAACCCCTTGATTTTCTAGCCACAACGAAAAAATGCTCGTTTCCAATCTGAAGACTTATGCGTTGCCTCCGGAGTTTCCGGATGGCAACAAAATAGTTCTGTGCTTGTTCCAACTATTTTTCATCAAAACTCCGCACGCGGAGTTTTGCGATTCTGCCCATTAGATGAACTTGTTCATCGTGGGGCGCGTTGTCAGCTGCTGGTGCGAAGTTAAGGAGAAACGCAGGCGTCCTGACGACAATATAAAAGGGCGTTTTTGCCTCCTTTTGGGGCCCAGGCCAAAAGGAGGGCGCCGTTCGGGGGCGCGACCCCGTGGTTTTGACTTTTGGGTTGTCTGGCTATCGGACAGAAGTCAAAGACCAGAAAACCGCTGGTTCCCGGCTTGTATATGCTTGGAACAGGCATGTCGATTTATGCTGACTTTGTCAGCATGCGATGATTCGCTGCCATTTCGTCAGCCATTTTAAGCGCGGCGCGCAGGCTTGAATTATCAGCTTTGCCGGTGCCGGCCAGGTTGTAGGCGGTGCCGTGGTCTACGCTGGTGCGGACGATCGGCAACCCCAGGGTGACATTGACCCCGTCTTCGAAGTGGAGCAGCTTGAGCGGGATCAGGCCCTGGTCGTGGTACATACAGACGACTGCGTCGTATTCTCCCTTGGCGGCAAAATAGAAAAGCGTGTCCGCGCTGTGAGGGCCGTCGGCATCAATCCCTGCCTCCTGTGCCGCGGCGATCGCTGGTTTGATCAGGCGTTCTTCCTCATCACCGAACAGGCCGTCTTCTCCGGCATGCGGGTTGAGGGCCAATACCGCCAGACGCGGTGTTTTGTGGCTGAAATAGCTCTTAAGCGCCTCATCGGTAATCTTTATCGTTTCGAGGATCTCTTTCGTGGTTAAAGCTGCAGGCACATCACGGTAGGCCAGGTGGGTGGTGACCAGGCAGACCTTGAGTTTGTCGCCCGCCAGCATCATCACCACCTTGTCACAGTTACAGCGTTCGGAGAGCAGCTCGGTATGGCCGGGAAAGTGACAACCGGCGGTATTGATGGCGGCCTTGTTGATCGGGCAGGTGACGATCCCGGCCGCTTTGCCTTCCAGGCAGAGGGCAGTCGCGTATTCGATGTAATCGGCCATCGCCCGGCCACACTGCTGGTCGGGGCGGCCGTATTCAATTTCAGCTGCGGCAAGCTTCGAGCGGTTATGGACGGCCAGCTGGTGGGCATTGCAGCTGATTCGGAAGAGGTCCGCCGAAATCTGCTCAACCTGGCAGTCCTGGTTGTAAACAGCGGCGGCTTTGACCAGCACCTCGACATCGCCGACGATATCCAGCGGATGATCGAGCTGAGAAAAGGAGCCATCAAGCAGGGTTTTGATGATCAGTTCCGGGCCGACGCCGGTCGGGTCCCCCATGGTCAGCAGCAGAGGCAGCATCTTGAATCTTTGTCCTTTAGAATGAGGCAAAAGAACACTATAGCGGATTTGAAACGGGCAGGACAAGGGGCGGTGTATAAGGAAAAACAAAGACGAGTAGACGGTCAGATCTCAGGGCGAGTGTCTATAGCACTTCGTTGAGTGTGTCGCGAAGCTCATTGATGCGGTAAGGCTTTTTCAGGACAGCCCTGAACCCCTGCTGTTTGTAGTTGGCGATGGCGGCATCATCGGAATAGCCGCTGGACACGATGGCTTTTACGTCTGCGTCCAATGCGATCAACTTTTTGATGGTTTCCACCCCGCCAAGACCACCGCGGATGGTCAGGTCGAGGATGACCAGATCAAAATTTTTCCCCTGGTCCTGGGCAGCCTTGAATATACGGACCGCTTCTTCGCCATCACGGGCAGTTTCAACTTCATGGCCGAGAGCCGTGAGGAACTCTCTGGCCAGAGTGAGAACGACCTCTTCATCATCCATGACCAGGACCCGTCCTTGTGTGACAGAATCTTCTGGAACAGCTTTTGCTTGATCATCCTGGGGAGTTTCCTCTGAAAACGGGAGATAAATGCGGAAGGTGGTCCCTCTTGCCAGTTTGGAACTGACCTTGATTGTGCCGTTATGGTTCTTGATGATGGCGAAGGAAGTCGCCAGTCCCAGGCCGCTTCCCGTCTTTTTTGTCGTGAAATAGGGCTCAAAGATCCTGTCGAGATGCTCTTCGGCGATGCCGGTTCCCGTATCGGCGATGGAGATTTCGACATATTTTCCGTTGGCCAGCTCGGTAGGGATGTCCTTGCCGGAAATATTGACGTTTCTTGCCTCGATTTGAAGTTTTCCGCCATCGGCCATCGACTGTTCGGCGTTTAATGTGATGTTATGGACGACCTGGCCGATCTGGTCCTCATCAACACTGACATTCCACAGGTCCTCGTCCGCTGTTATGGCATAGGTCAAATTGGAACCGCTCAGCGCGAACTTCACAGCAGTTTCTATTATCGGCAGGATGCGGACGGTCTTTCTTAGCGGTTTGCCGCCTTTTGAGAAGGTCAGCAGCTGATTTGTCAGCTTAACGGTCTTATGCAGTGCGGTTTCTGCTTCGTCAAGTAATTGTGTGCACCTGTCCGGGTCATTGATTCTCAGCTTGGCAAGGGAAATATAGCCGAAAACACCTTGCAGCAGGTTGTTGAAGTCATGGGCTATACCACCCGCCAAAGCGCCGATCGATTCGATCTTCTGGCTCTTGATCCGTTCTTTCTCGAATATTATCAACTCATTCTCGGCATGTTTCTGCTCGGTAATATCTTCAGAAATCCCAAGCAGGTATTCAGGATGTCCCTCCTTGTCCATAAGAGGGATCTTTTTGGTGTGAAGAATCCGCTCGCCAAATAGACGTGTCTGAATCGACTCTTCGGGAACGTCGAGAAGTCTGCGTTGACTCAACACCTCCCGGTCCTTCTGAGTGAAGAAATCGGCTTCTTCTTTAGGGAAGAAGTCATAGTCATTTTTTCCCAGCAGCTCCTCACTGGAATAGCCAATCAGGTCTTCTACTGCTTTGTTGATGCGCACGTAACGAAGATCCTTCGCGTCCTTTATGAATATCATGGATGGCAGGTTCTCAATGATGTTATCGAGAAATCCCCTATTCTGCCGCAGGTCCGACTCCATTCTGTTGTGCTGATCCAGATAGGACCCTGTCAGGCGCAGCACCGAGATCCATGCGGAAAATGACATGATGAGAACGACAATGACAGAGACAAAAGACAGGAATGCTCTGTGCTGCTGAGAGGTCAAAGCCTTTTCGATTTGCGTATTGATGAATGCCAGGGCTTCAATGATGCCGTCACTGTAAATCATCTTCTGTTCTTCATATTCACGACTGAACAGCAATTCCTTTGCTTCCTCCTGCCGTTGCTGGTGGACAAGCGCGAAGGATTATTTTTCCATGGCCACGAGAGCTTTGTTCGCATCGTCGGTTTTTAAAAACGCATGACTTAATTTTTCATACGGCAGGGTCTGAACCGCTTCTTTGATGGCACTGTCGAGACTCGGCTCAAAATTGAGATAGCGCTTCTCCCACGTGAGATCACCGGTCGTGGCCGCCATTCTTGCAGACATGGTGAGGATTTCATCCGATGTTTTGATGATCCCTATCAACTCCTGCAGACGGACGACTTTAGTCGCTGTTGTCTGCCATTCTTTGTAGGATTGCCAGGAAAACCAGCCAAGGATAAGAATTAAAAGAGAGGTAATACAGAGGACAGCCACAAACCAACGCAAGGGAGGATTATTCAGGGGCTTGAGTTTTGCGGGGGGATTGGCCTTTATCATTAATCAATTCCTTAACGAAGGAGATGATCTCTTGAATAAGTTGGTCGCATTTTTTAAATATATCAATTTTGATGTATAAATCACCGATTACTTTTGATGTTTCGATGAGTTATAACCGAGGTCTGGAGTTTTTTTTCGTCAATCCCCCGGTTTCCTGGGGGGGTGACGGTGACAAAATACTTCTGTTTGTAGCATTGAGAGCTTTGCCAGGGCAAGTCGACCGGGAGGGTGAGTGAAGGTGCCGCTCCGGGTTGAGGAGGTTCAAATGCGAATATCTATCTCGGCATTTTCGCGCAGTCCCTTACTCCACTCCTCGAACTTAGCGTCTGAATTTTCTTTCTGAAGTTTTTCGATAATCGACTGCTTGGCCTTTTCAAACGCCGCATCTGTTCCGGAATCGCGGGCGGTGACCTGGAACAGGTGAAGTTGGCCACCCAGTTCCAGTGCTTCGCTGACATCGCCGGGCTTGAGGTCTTTGAGCTGGTCGCGGATCGGTTCGGCCAGGTCGGTCGCTATCAGGTTGTTCATCGCTCCACCGCTGACATTGCTCTTCTCAAATTCACTGAAAATCTTGTCGAAATCTTTCCCCTTGAGCAGTTTTTTTCGGCTCTCTTCGAGGAGTTCCAGCTGGGTTGCACGGTTATCTTCGGTCAGGTTGAAACTGAGACGATTGACGCTGATGCTCCAGGTGATCTTGTAATCGTCAAGATGCTCATCGAAATACTGGCGAGCATCTGCCGTGGTGATCAGGATCTTACTGTAAACTTCGCGGTTGACCAGTTTGTAGTTGAGGATCTCTTTTTTCAGCCGTGCCCGGTAACTTTCCATGCTCATCCCTTGGGACTCGAGTGCCTGAAGCATCTGTTCCGTGCTCAGGTTGTTCTGCTGGCGGACATTCTCTACGGCGCTGTCGATTTCGTTTTCGCCGACCGTCAGTTCGAGTTCTTTGGTGCGCTGCTCGATCAGTTTGTCGTTGATCAACTTATCCAGGGTCGAGTCGGTCAGTTTTTTGCGCTGTTCCGGGTTCAGACTGTCGCTGTTGGGGGTGGCCATGAGAACCTTGTTGAAAGCCTGTTCGAGCTCATAGGTGGTGATGATGTCGTTGTTGACCACAGCGGCAATTCTGGAGATGGTTTTTGCCGAGAGCGGCGAGACAGCAACCAGCAGAATCAGCAAAATGAGCAGAGCTTTCCGTTTCAGCATCATATATTCGTCCTTGAGTATGAACCTGTATCTAGATGAGTGAACTGACAGGTTTAAGCACTTTTCCACCATACACTCACTGATTCAGGTGTGGATTATGGCGCCTGAAGAGGATTTGGTTTGGCCTCTTCGAGCAGTTCCCAATTGACCGTAGTTTGCGTTGTCTTTTGCAGTTTGTCCAGCCACTGTTGAAAAACCAGCTCTTCTTTCTCCTGGCTCAGCAGGTCGATGATCTCGTCCTTGACTGCGGCAAAGGGGCGCAGGCCGGCGCTTCGTTTACGTTCAACGAGAAACAGATGATAGCCATAGGGGCTTTTGACCGGGTCGCTGACCTGTCGGACCGGCAGTCTGAAGAGAACCTTGTCGAACTCTTCCGGCAGCTGGCCGCGGGCAAAGTAACCGAGCGAGCCGCCGTTTTCGCTGTCGGGTGACAGCGAGTAGTCCCTGGCCAGCTCGGCAAAGTCTTCTCCTTTATGCAGGCGGGCGAGAATCTTCAGCGCGTCTTCCCGGGTTTTGAAGAGCATCTGCCGGGCGCGAATCTCTTCCGGACGGTCGAATAGCGGCTTGTGGGTCCGGTAGTAATCGATGGCGTCCTGATTGCTGATTTTTATCTGGTCGGCAAGAACGGCGTTGATGACCTTGGTTGTCAGCAGCTGAAGTTTCAGAGATTCAGTCCAGTTTGTCGGAGTTTTCCCTGAGTCCTTGAGCAACTGGAAAAATTCGTCCTGGGTCAGCTGGCCGCGGACGTCAACCATGGCGTCATCCAGTTCGTCCGGGGTGTAGCTGCTGTTAAGGCGTGCCGCTTCGCCAAAGATCAGTTCGCGGTCGATCAGCTGTTTGGTCAGTTGCTTCTCCAGCAGTCGGCGGTCTTCGTCACTCATGCTGTCGACCTGCGGATAGGCTGCTTTCATCTCCCGGTGAAACTGGTCGACAGAGATATGTCTGTCGCCAACGACCAGAAAGGGCTGAGACTGCTGTTGAACCGCGGTCTCAGGCTGTTGCTGGCAGGCGGCCATGAGCAGAAAGATCAACAGCAGAAGAATCTTTTTCATAGTCGAAAGCACTTTCAGCCAGCGAATAAACTATTGGTAGCTTTGGCTACACCTAATAGTCTCAGAGGATGTTTCCGGACAGAACCTAGCATAGTCAGAAAAAACTCTGCAATTCTTTTCGAACCTGCTCAATCAGCTCGTTTTCCTTATGTTTGCCGATGTTGATACTCAGTCTGAAATCGGCGCCCAGGCGGTATTTTCCCCCTTCATTGGTAATCAGTTCGCGGATCAGGTCGGGAGAGACCCTGGTCTTGGCATTGAAGGTCAGGCTCAGCCGGCTGCCGTCATATTCGAGCAGTTCGATGACCAGCTGTTTGAGCAGGATGCGCAGCCGCATGGTGCCGATCAGCAGTTCGCCGGCGTGGGGCAGCTCGCCGTAGCGATCGCGCAGCTCCTCGATCAGGTCGAACAGCTGGTCGTCATCTTCCGCCCCGGCCAGACGCTGGTAGAACTGCAGCCGCTGATTGGGGTCGGGAATATACTTTTCGGCGAAGAAGGCCGACAGGCCGAGGCGGATTTCCGGATCGACCTTCTCTTCGAGCTCCTGGCCGCGTAGCTTGGCGATGGTCTCTTCGAGCAGGTCGGTGTAGAGCTCGAAGCCGATGGCAGCAATCGGGCCTGATTGCTTGCCGCCGAGCAGATCGCCGGCACCGCGCAGTTCAAGGTCGTGGCTGGCGATGCGGAAGCCAGCGCCCAGTTCGGTCAGCTCCTGTAACACACGCAGCCGTTCACGGGCATCCTTGGTCAGCCCCGCCTCGCCGGGAATCAGCAGGTAGGCGTAGGCGCGCCGGTCGCTGCGGCCGACCCGGCCGCGCAACTGGTAGAGCTGGGAGAGGCCGAAGCAGTCGGCACGGTTGATGATGATGGTGTTGGCGCGCGGGATGTCGAGGCCGTTCTCGATGATCGTCGAGGCAACCAGGATGTTGCTCTTGCCGTCGATAAAGTCAAGCATCACCTGCTCCAGCTCCTTCTCCGGCATCTGGCCGTGGCCGACGGAGACCTTCGCTTCCGGGACCAGCGCAGTCAACTGCTCGGCCATGGCGTCGATGGTCTGCACCCGGTTGTGGACGAAGTAGACCTGGCCGCCGCGGCGCAGCTCACGGAGGATCGCCTGGCGCAGCAGTTCATCATCAAAGCGGGTTACGTAGGTGCGGATCGCCAGACGGTCGACCGGTGCGGTTTCGATGACCGAAAGGTCGCGCATGCCGGTCATGCTCATGTGCAGGGTGCGCGGGATCGGTGTCGCTGTCAGGGTCAGGATGTCGACCTCGGCACGCAGCTGTTTGAGTTTCTCCTTGTGGGCGACGCCGAAGCGTTGCTCCTCGTCGACGATCACCAGTCCCAGGTCCTTGAAGCGTACGTCGCGCTGGAGCAGGCGGTGGGTGCCGATGATGATGTCGACCTTCCCTTCTCCGGCAGCCTCAAGAACCTTGCGGTTTTCAGCGGCACTGTGGAAACGCGAGACCGCTTCGACACGGACCGGGAAGTCCTTGAGACGTAGGCTGAAGTTCTCGGTGTGTTGGCGGGCGAGGATGGTGGTCGGCACCAGCACTGCGACCTGTTTACCGTCGAGCACTGCCTTTACCGCGGCGCGCATGGCGACCTCGGTCTTGCCGTAGCCGACATCGCCGCAGATCAGGCGATCCATCGGTTTCGTTGATTGCATATCTGCGAGGGTCTCGTCGATCGCCTGCTGCTGATCAGCGGTCTCTTCGTGAGGGAAGGTCGCTTCGAACTCGCGGAACAGCTTGTCCGGTGTCGAAAAGGCAAAGCCCTGGCGCAGTTCGCGCTTGGCGTAGAGCTCTAACAGCTGGCGGGCCAGCTCTTCGACTGCGGCACGCGCCTTGAGGCGGGCCTTTTCCCAGCCCTGGCCACCCATCTTGTCGAGTTTTGGAGCATGCCCTTCGCCACCGATGTATTTCTGGACCTTCTCGATCCGCTCGATCGGCAGGTAGAGCTTGTCGTTGCCGGCATATTGGAGGTGGAGAAAATCTCCCTCGACGTTTCCTGTCTGCAGGTGGGTCAAGCCGAGGTAGCGGCCGATGCCGTGGTCGGTATGGACGATGTAGTCCCCTTCCTTGAGCTCGGCGAGGCTGGTCATCAGCTGTTTGGCACGTTTGAGAGAGCTTTTGCGGCGGTGGCTGCGTCTGCCGAAGATATCCTCTTCACTGATCACCAGCAGCTTGTCTTCCTCGAGGCGGAAGCCGCTGCTCAGATTGCCGATGGCGATCTGAGGTTTGCCGGCTTTGAGGGAGCTTAGGCTGAAATCCTCGACCAGTGGAAACTTCAGTTCATGGGCAGCGAGCAGTTCGAAAAGACGCTGCGCCTGGCTGCGCTGGTGGCAGACGAGCAGGATGCGCCAGTTGTTCTCGAGCGCCTGGTCGAGGCAATGCAGCAACGGCTCCAGACCATCCTCTGTAGCGCTCGGCCGGGCCTTGAGGCTGTCATTGCCGATGCAGTTAAAGTAGTAGCGCCAGCGCTCGTCATCCAGTTTGAGGACCTGCAGCGCTGATATCTCCAGGCGCCGGCCGTCGAACAGCGGCTGGATCTGCTTGCCGTCGAGGTAGAGTTCCTGACGTGCGGCGTGCGGCTGTTTTTGTTGGCGCATGCGCTGCTCGCCATCGCGGATGTCGCGCTGGAACTGGTCGATCTCCTCCTCCAGGGCCGGCCGGTCGATGAGGATGATGTCCGGTTTGTCGAAATAGGCATCGACGGCATCGAGCTGAGGATAGTTGAACGGCAGCAGGAAGGCCCGTCCCGGGGCGAGGATCCCCTCGCGCAGTTCGGTCATGATCGCATCGCGCTCGTTACGGGGAATCTCCAGTTCATCGCAGCGCTGCTTGAAGCGCTGGGCGAAGGTTTCCAGGAAGGGGCCGTGGAGAATCATCTCGCGTGACGGGATCAGGCGGTAGTCCCCGACCGGTGTCGCAATGGAGCGCTGGGACTGCGGGTCGAAATGGCGCATCTTCTCGATGTAGTCGCCGAAGAAATCGAGCCGCAGGGGCTGCTCGGCATCGGCCGGGAAGATGTCGATGATATCGCCGCGCACCGAGAAACAGCCACGCTCCTCGACCAGCGGTGTCGGTTGGTAGCCGAGCTGGAGCAGGTTGTCGAGCAGTTGCTGGCGCGGGTATTCATCCTCTTCGACCAGGTTGAGCGAGATGTTTTCCAGTACCTGGCGGGGGATGACCTTCTGCAGCAGCGAGCGGATCGGAATGACCACTGCTTTGAGCTGGGCACCGGCCAGGGCGGCGAGGGTCGCCAGGCGAACCGCGTCGAGCTCCGGATGCGGTGTCAGCGGATCGTAGGGGTTGAGTTCCCAGTGCGGCAGCAGGCCGATCTCAGCCGGGCGTTTGTGAAAGAAACGCAGTTCGTCGCAGAGGCTGCGGGCCTTGTCGATATCGGCACAGAGGATGACCTGAAGGTTTTGCCGTTCAGCGATAAGACGGGCCAGGACCAGGGCATCGGCACTGCCGTGCAGACCGATGACTTCGCTGATCCGCTGACCGCCGGTCAGCCCCTGAACCAGGCTGTGGAGTGTCGCCTGGCGGATATCCTGAGAAGTGTCCTGTTCCATTTTACGTCTTTAAGGTACACAACAGCCGCCGGTCTAAAAAGACGGGCGGCTGTCTGAATAGGTGATCAATCGCGGGGAACGGCGAGCATTCTGTCGAGACTTCCCTTGGCTTTGAGTCTGACATCTTCGGGGACGGTGATCTGTGGCTCCATGGTTTCCAGACATTTGACGATATCTTCCAGGGAGGTCAACTTCATGTTCGGGCAGACCAGTGCCCGGCTCGGCATCAGGAAAGTTTTGTCAGGGTTATCCTTCTTAAGACGCCAGAGGATCCCCTCTTCGGTGGCGACGATGAATTTGGTGGCCGGGTTGCTGCGTGCGAAGTCGTACATGCCGCTGGTTGAGCAGATGTGGTCAGCCAGCTCAAGGATGTCGGGGCGGCATTCCGGGTGGGCCATGAACAGTGCATCCGGGTGCTCTTCCTTCATCTTGAGGACCTCTTCGGTCTTGAGCCGGTCGTGGGTCGGGCAGTAGCCTTCCCAACAGATGCATTCCTTGTCCGGTACATGCTTGGCAATGTAGCGCCCCAGATTGCGGTCGGGAACGAGCAGCAGTTTCCTGGCGTCGAGGGAGCGGGCAACGTTGACGGCGTTGGAGCTAGTGCAGCAGATGTCGCTCTCGGCCTTGACGGCCGCCGATGAGTTGACATAGGTGACGACAGTCGCGTCCGGGTGTTGCTTTTTCAGCTCGATCAACCCTTCGGCTGTGACCATGTCGGCCATCGGGCAGCCGGCGTCGGCGCGTGGCAACAGGATGGTCTTTTCCGGAGCGAGGATTGCTGCGCTTTCAGCCATGAAATGTACGCCACAGAAGACGATCACCGGTTTGTCGGTTTTTGCCGCTTCGATCGACAGGGCCAGTGAGTCGCCGGTGATATCGGCGATCTCCTGAACTTCGTCGCGCTGGTAGTTGTGGGCTATAATCAGGGCCTGCTTTTCAGCAGCCAGTTGCTTGATACGGGCTTTGAGGTCGGACTGGGTCATGCGTTTTGTCTCTCTTTATCACCATGTCCGCGTCGAAATGGCAGAGCCCCAGTGTCTGTCGCCAGGAACAAATACAGGGGCTCGCAAGCGCGCGGACAGTATCAGGACAGTGGAATTAAATCCGCCTGTTCCGTTAAATTACCGTATGTTTTCGGCTTTTTTTTTCCGACTGAGTCGGTCAGTCCGGAAATGAACCCGAATCCTAGACTAAACCCCCTGATCTGTCAATCTTTTCACCGCCTTTAGAGCGCTTGACAGGGGGGTGTTTAGCGTCTATTCTCGCCGGACTGGAGCGGTTTTTATAGTGCCCCGGTTACTACCTTGGAAGAGAGGAACTACAGGGATGTTCGGCATCGGTATGACAGAAATGATATTGATCGTCGCAATAGCGTTGATCGTGCTCGGTCCCAAAAAACTGCCTGAACTGGCAAAGTCGCTGGGCCGTGGTTTTGCCGAGTTCAAGAGAGCGACGAACGAGCTCAAGACCACCTTTGAGATGGAAATGAAGGCGGACGAGCTCAAGGCGGCCAAGGACAAGACTGCGCAGATGGTCGCCCGCGAACATGGCCTGGAGCCGGTTCCGAACTCCGGTGAGGACGCTGATGCTGATGATTTACAAGAAGCAGTTGCTGCTTCCGAAGCCCCGGCGGTAGCCGAGACGGCAGATGCTGATACAGAGACTGTTGAAGTGACCACAGAGAAGCAGGAGTCACAAGTCGATGGCTGAGGAGATGACACTGACCGACCACCTCGGAGAACTGCGCAAGCGGCTGATGATCGCCGCAGGAGCCTGGTTGGTTGCTTTTCTGGTCTGTTATGCCTTTGGCGAGAGAATCTTTCAGTTTGTCGCCGAACCGGTTCAGCAGGCGCTTCCGGAAGGGAGTTCACTGGTTTTCATCAACGCGACCGAGCCCTTCTTTACTATTCTCAAAGTTTCCGCTCTGGCCGCTCTGGTCTGCTCCTTTCCGATCATTGTCTGGCAGATCTGGGGCTTTATCGCTCCGGGGCTTTACAAAAACGAAAAGCGGATGGCGATCCCTTTCGTTTTTTGCAGTTCGTTCTGCTTTCTGTTAGGGGCCTATTTCGGCTTTACCCTGGTTTTCCCGATGGTCTTCACCTTCCTGGTAACCTACGGGATCAGTGTCGGCGGCATTCAGGCGATGCTGTCGATGGGGTCCTACCTGACCTTGGCAACTCGACTGCTGATCGCTTTCGGTCTGGTCTTCGAGCTGCCGATCATTATCTTCTTCCTGGCCCGACTCGGTGTTGTCGATCACAAATGGCTGGCGAAAAAACGCAAATATGCCGTTATTGTCGCTTTCGTCACAGGCGCGGTGCTGACGCCGCCGGATTTGTTCTCCCAGGCTTCGATCGCGATTCCCTTTATCATTCTTTACGAGGTCGGTATCGTCGTGGCGCGCCTGTTCGGCAAGAAAAAGAAGCTTGATGATGAATTCGAAGATGAGGCCGACGCGGCCTCCAATTAGTCGAATTATGTAACGAAAATATAGAACCCGGTCATAGCTGACCGGGTTTTTTTGTTACCCAAAGGGCGCTTGACAAGTGCCTGCAGCCGAATCAAGATGAGACTTTCTGTCTGAATCAACCGTGCAGATTATACCGGTTCAGGTCTCGATGGCCAGAGAGGCAGCCCTTTTCATATGCGCCTGACAATTAAAATCACTTTGGCCATTCTGCTCGGCGTGGCTCTGATCTTTTCGGTTCACAGCTACTATTCCATTCAGCGTGAGCGGGCCCAACTGAAGAAAAATTTAAGTCGGGAATCGCGCCACATCGGTGAAAGTCTGAGGGCGATCATCACCGAGCTGTGGCAGCAACGCGGCGAAGAGGTTGCCATCAGTTTCCTTGGCCGGGCCAATCAGGGCTATACCCAGACCCTGGTCCGCTGGGTTTGGATCGATGAGGATGCCGAGCAGAAGTACAAGCCGCAGTTGCCGATTGATCGTCTGGAAGAACTGCACGATGAAGTGACGGTCACCCTGATTGCCGGAACTGAAGACGGGCGCGATTTCCTGCTCACCTATGTTCCGCTGCTGACTCCTGACAATCGGCTTGGGGCCATCGAACTATCGGAATCGATGGATGAACTGCACGATTATGTCGAAGGCAGCCTGCGCCGCAGTGCCTATATCATTATCGGCTGTGTTGCTTCCGGGTTATTGCTGATGGGGGTGCTGGGTAGTATCTGGGTCGGCCGGCCGATGCGCAAATTGAGGGCGCAGGCGGAACGGATCGGAACCGGAGATTTTACCACCAGCGTCAATCTGAGCGGCCGGGACGAACTGGCTGAACTCTCATCGACGATCGAACGGATGCGCGGTCAGCTGGCTGAGGCCCGTCAGGCCGAACTGGAGGCCAACGCCGCAAAGATTGCCGCCCTGGAAAAGCTGCGCCATACGGAGCGGTTGGCGACCCTGGGGCAGCTCTCCGCCGGGATGGCCCATGAGCTGGGGACGCCGCTCAATGTCATAGCGGGGCGTGCCAAATTGATCGGCCGTGGCGATCTGGAGGCGGAGGATGTTTCACGCAGTGCCCGGATTATCGGTGAACAGGCCGACCGGATGACGGTCATTATGCGCCAGTTGCTCAGCTTCGCCCGGCGCGGCGAATCGCGCAAACAGCCGGTTGACCTGAATCCTGTGGTGCGGGCCGTAGAGCCGTTGCTCGAGCCGACTGCCCATAAGCTCAAGGTCGAGATGAAAATTTGTGAGTGCGAGCAACCTCTTAAGGCGGAGGCCGATCCGGCGCAGATTCAGCAAGTTCTGCTCAATCTCTGCCTCAACGGAATACAGGCGATGCCCGACGGCGGTCGTCTCGAGCTGCACTGCCGGGAGGATGCGCAGGCGGTTCCCCCGGAGAATGTCAAAACCAGGGCGGAGCGCTGGGCCTGCCTTGAGGTGGTCGATCAGGGCGTCGGTATGGATGAGACGACCCGCAAGCAGATTTTCGATCCTTTCTTTACCACCAAGGATGTCGGCCAGGGAACCGGTCTCGGCTTGTCGATCGCCTATGGCATTATCGAAGAGCATGGCGGCTGGATCAACGTGACGAGTGAACTCGGCAAGGGGAGCCATTTTCGGGTTTATCTGCCGTTAGCCAAAGCAGGAGAACAACAATGAAAGAGACCCGTCTGCCGGGACGGATTCTGGTTCTGGACGATGATCTGGCGCTCTGTGAGCTGATGGAGGAAGATCTTTGCAGGCGCGGGCATCGGGTGACGACGGCGCGTAGTGTCAGCGCGGCGCGTGAACTGCTTCACGAACAGGAGTTTGACGCAGTTCTCAGTGACATCAATATGCCGGGGAGTAGTGGTATCGATTTCTGTGCTGAACTGCACGAGATTCGCCCCGATCTGCCGGTGGTGATCATGACCGCCTTCGGCAGTCTGGAGACGGCGACGGCGGCGCTGCGTGCCGGTGCCTATGATTTTGTCACCAAACCGGTCGATCTCGATCTGTTGACCGTTGCCCTGGAGCGGGCTCTGGAACATCGCCATCTGCAGGAAAAGGTGCGCCTGCTCAAGGATCAGGTCCGCCGGCAGCAGCCGGGAGGTGAGCTGCTCGGTCAGAGCCCGGCTATTGACGCCATCAAAGAACAGATCGTGCGGATCGCCGATCTCGATATCTCGGTTCTGATCAGCGGTGAGAGCGGTACCGGTAAGGAACTGGTCGCGCGGGCCCTGCATCAGCAGAGCAAACGACATGACGGCCCCTTTGTTGCCATCAACTGTGCCGCGCTGCCGGAGAGCCTGCTCGAGGGGGAGCTGTTCGGCCATGTCAAAGGGGCCTTTACTGACGCACGGGAAAATCGCAAGGGGTTGTTCGTTGAAGCTTCGGGAGGAACCCTGCTGCTTGACGAGATCGCCGAGATGCCGCTGACCCTGCAACCGAAGTTGCTGCGGGTGCTGGAAGATCACAAGGTCCGTCCTCTGGGGGGCAGCAGCGAGATTGCCTGCGACGTGCGGGTTCTGGCGGCCAGCCACAAGAACCTGGAAGCGGAAGTCGCTGCCGGACGTTTCCGCAGCGATCTCTTCTACCGGTTGAATGTCATCCAGCTGCAGCTCCCCTCCCTGCATGAGCGGGGGCACGACGTGTTGCTGTTGGCCCAGAACTTCATTCGGCAGCTGGCACCACGCTTCAACAAGTCGGTCGTCGGGTTGGCCAAGCCGGCTGCCGCCTGTTTGCTCGCCTACTCCTGGCCGGGCAACGTGCGTGAGCTGCGCAATGTCATAGAACGCGCCCTGGCCCTGACCCACCATGACCAGATCACGGTCGAGGATCTGCCCGACAATGTTCGTCACCCGGGTGGCAGTGAACCAGTTCCCGCCAGTCTGGTTAATGCCGGCAACATCCTGCCCCTCGAAGAGATGGAACGGCGCTACATCCATCAGGTTCTCGATCAGCTCGACGGCAACCGGACCCTGGCTGCCAAGCTGCTCGGCGTCGATCGCAAGACCCTCTATCGCAAACTGAAAGAAGACTAACCGGACGTCGGGCGGTACGGGGATCCGTGCCGCTGTCCGTTTTTCTTTCAGTTTTGAACCTGTCAGTCCAGGATCTGTGCTCCCCCCTTAAGCGAAGTATTCTGCTTATATAACGCATAAGTAGCTATGCTAGTGTCCTGTCACGCCTGAAATGTTGCATTCAGCGTGATAAGAAGCGGCTAGCTGCAAGGCGCGTGAGCGCAGTGACTCCTTGGGCGAATTCAAGCGAATGTAACGCCGCAGATGGCCGCTTATCATCACGCCCGAAGGGAGCTTCTCCTGCACGCCAATACTGTGTTGCAGCCCTTATCAAGGGGATACATTGACTGCGTGCTGCGCCTTGTCTTGACGCGCAGGAGAAACTCTGAATCTGACATTTCTGGCATGACAGGACACTCGGTGTTTACAAAAAAAAACTTGTCTCGTAATATCTGTGAAAATCATTTTTACATATTGTTACATGGCCGTTTTTGGGGAGGAGACTATGATGCCACATCGAAGTAAATGGCTTGGCGTGATGCTAGCCATTTTTCTGTCGTCGACGATCTTGTATGCACCTGCAGGTGCCGGAACATTCAGCCTGGTCAACGACAGTGCGCTTATCCTGACCGATGTCAGCGGACCGGGGGATGAGAGTTCTTCACTGACCGAGGGGATGAATTTTTATTCGATTCTCGATCTGAGCAGCCGGGGAAAAGTGAAGGATTTCGATTATTCTCTGAGCCTTGGCTTCAAAGCGACAGATGATGAGCGCCGCGACATTGAAGAGTTTTCCCTGACAAGTTTTCGCGGGCGTATATCGAATCGGATCCATACGTTCAATGCCGGTGACACCTACGAATCGTTTTCCAAATATTCACTGAACACTGCAATTAAAGGTGTTTCCTACCGCTATAGCGACATGAACAACCTGTTGCCTGAGATAACCTTGCTCGGTGGTATGGCTTACTCGCGTTGGGATAATTTTTGGGATAACGACGCAGTTGAGAGGGTTCTCTATGGTGCTCGCGTCAAGCAGCAGCTGACAGCGGATCTCTGGATTGCCGGTTCTTTTGTTAGGGTGGAGGATGATGAACGTTACTACTCTGTTCCTCTTTACGATGGTCAGACCTACACCCTTGATATGGAATACCAGCCTCTTCCCGGGTTGACGATCATCGCTGAAGGCTCCGTTTCCGATATCGAGGCAGATAACGCCTCGCAATCCGATACGCGGCATCGTGGTCAGGCCTATCGCCTGCAGGCGATTGGCGATGAGGACCCGAGCCGGGTCGATCTTGAGTATGAGTGGATTGATCCCGACTACCTGACGGTTGCCGGTTCGGCGACTCCGGACCGGGAGAAAGCCAAAGCTAGTTGGCGCTACAAAGTCACCAAACTGACGACGATCACTTCATCTCTGCTCTGGTACAGGGATAACCTTGATGGGCAGCTTGCCGAACGCACCGACCATTACAAGCCTCAGATCAGCATTAGTCAGCGTCAGTTTCTGGGGCGGCGCCATGCGCGGGCGACCCTGAGCTATAATTATGACCGGGCCAGTGGGGCGCGAGAAGAGCGTAATCATTTTATCAGCGGTAACTACACGGACCGTTTTGGTTCGCTCGACAGCAGCACCAATGTCGGGGTCACCTTCTATGACATGGACACCGCACGGGACAGCCAGGAATATCTGGTCAATACGGCGTTAAATGCCCGTTTCAGCCGTGGTGATTTTATCTGGAAGCCCGGGATCTACCTGGGCAGCTGGATGGCGGAGGATGAACTCAGCGACCAGACCGATTATGTTTACGAATATTCACTTTCCCTGGGCTGTGATATCCCGAGAATCAAGTTGACCACCCAGTTTAAGGTCGGCCACCATGAACTGTTGAAGGACAGTGGTGATGACAGCAAAAAGCTCTATGGTCAGTTCAATGCTTACTACCGTCCACAGTTTCTGGCTCAGTTCAAGAGCAGCACCCTCTATCTGCGGGCCTTTGTGAATGACTTCAGCTATACCACCGATAGCAGGGACTTCCGTGAAAACCGGGTTACTGCGGGTATCAATATCCGCTATTGACAGGGGGAATGGCTGTGAAACAAACCGATTTGAGTGGCAACATCTATAAGGGAGTTCATATGCGTGGTTTTAAACTGATGACATTGCTGTGTCTGCTCGTCCTGATGGCGGGTACAGCTGAAGCCAAATGGTGGATCTTCGGCTCATCCGCTGCCGAAGTCAGTACCCGCTATATCTATATCAACGATTTGTCCTATGACGAACTGGGTCAAGAGGTCACTCTTTACACTGAGAGTCTGCCACAGGGGGAAGTTGTCATCCGGGGCAGAGGGCATGCAGGTAAAAATCGCATCGGTGCCGTCCAGATCAGCCTTGATGGCAAGCAAAGCTGGAATAAGGCAACAATTGCCAGCGATGGCAGTTTTGTTTATCGCTTTACCCCGGATGTCGATCGCACCTACGAGCTCTTCGTCAAGGTGCTGGACACCACCGGGAAAAGCAACGATGTAGAGGCCTCGCGCAAAGTCATCAGCATTTCAGATGAAAGTATTCAGGATCAGGTCTATCTGACCCTCGACAGTCTGATCAAGGCCTATCGGGAAGAGGATTCTTTCGCTTTCATGCACCTGGTCAGCGCTGATTTCGTCAATGGTAGCGATATCCTTGACAGCGCCATCCGCCAGGATTTTTCCAACTTTGACAATATTGTCCTCGACTATACGATCAACAATATTACCAGTGCCAGGGGGGGCGATATTTTCGTGGCCATCAGCTTCAACCGCATGGTCAGCTCAAGCAGAACAGGTGAGACCTTTACGGATCACGGCATGACCGATTTTGTTTTCCGCACGGAAGCTGGCATGCCGAAAATTTTCAAAATGAAAAATCCGTTGATATTCGGCCTGAGTGATGCGTCCGAAGTGGCCAGCGGCACAGTGAATGCCCAACAGGATGAAACCTTTATTACCGTCTCCTATGACGGCACCGTCCGCATCGCATCAATCGATGATGGCGTTACATCGGGCAGCGGAACAGTAACAGTGCAGACAAAAACCCTTGCCAGCCCTTCCGGGGGACCTTATGTCGGAATCGATTTCTCCTCGGGGGGGACGGTTGCCCAGGCTGCAGCGGATTTGTATCTGGAAACAAACCTGTTCTGGTCTGATACCGGGGCCGTGCAGCGCTCCCTGGGGACAACCGCCATTGAAAGCATCACCAGCGTCCCGGCGTCCGGCTACAACATTCCACCGATCAACGTTTCAGTTGGCGATACCTATGCCATCATGCTGGCCGATGGAACCTATGCGGTCATCCAGTTTACAGGTTCAACGGATGACGGCTTCGCGAATACCACTGTCACCTTCAAGTACAAATATCAGGCGGACGGTTCAACCAACTTTTAGTCAGTGGCTATCCGCCACGTCCGGATGAAAATTAGAAAAAGGCCTGTCCCATGAATTTGGTGGCAGGCCTTTTTATGTTTATTTCCGCAGGGCCCTGATGGCGGTCAGTTTTTTTAATTTGGAAGCACCTAAGCCAGATAGCAAAGTTAACCGCCATTTTCGGGGCATTTTGCCCCGAGGTGGCAATATGCCCCGATCGTTCAGTTTCTAACTGGCTGATTTTTCATTGTTTAGACTTGGCACGCGCCTTGCTCAATCTTTCGTCAGGATTCAATTTTTTCGGAGATACTGATGGAAGCAGCCAAACTCGACATAACACCACAGATCTTACTTGCTGAAGACGATACAGAGCTCCGTGAGCTGTTGATTCTGGTCCTTGAACGTGAGGGCTACCGGGTCACCGCCTGCCAGAACGGTCTGCAATTGTTTGAAGAGCTGGAACACTCTGAGCGTTTCGACCTGATTATCAGTGATGTCAGAATGCCGGCGCTGACCGGCCTGGAAGTTCTTGAAAGCCAGTTCGACAAGCCAGTTCGCCCACCGTTTATCTGCATGACTGCCTTTGGCGATACCCAGACTCATGAAACAGCACACCGTTTCGGTGCGACTGTCACGATCGACAAACCGTTTGATCTGGATACCATGCTTGAGTTGGTTCATTCCGCCTGTCTCCAAAGTCACGACCAGGATTCATGTGCAAGGAGTCAAGAATGATGAAAAACAAGCGTCTGTTTAAATTACTGCTGACCTGCCTACTGGCGGTCGCTCTGGCCGGAGGTTCGCTGGTTTCCCAGGCAGCGGCTCAGGAGAGCGGTCTGAACAGTCTGCGCCAGACTGAAAAAGCCTTCCGCAGTGTGGCCAAAGAGGTGTCCCCGGCTATTGTGTTTATCCAGGTTGAGAAAGAGGTTGTTCAGCAGCAGAGCAGCAATCCATTCGGCGAAAATTCCCCTTTCAACGATGAATTCTTCCGACGGTTTTTCCAGCAGCCGCAACAGCAGGCACCAGGTGGCAATAGCCAGAAGCGCTACGCAACCGGACAGGGATCGGGCTTTCTGATTTCGGATGACGGCTACATCATGACCAATAATCATGTAGTTGGCGACGCCGACAGAGTGACAGTCCAACTGCTTGATGGTCGGGAGTATGCCGCTGAGATCGTCGGTACCGATCCACCGACCGACGTTGCACTGATCAAGATCGATGCGGATGAGAAGCTGCCGTTTCTCAAACTGGGCGATTCCGACAGGCTTGAAGTCGGTGACTGGGTTCTGGCCTTCGGCAACCCATTCGGCCTGTCGCATACCCTGACGGCAGGAATCGTCAGCGCCAAAGGGCGCAGCGGCATCGGTCTCAATGACTATGAAAACTTCATTCAGACCGATGCGGCGATCAATCCGGGTAATTCTGGTGGTCCTCTGGTCAACCTTGACGGTGAAGTCATCGGCATGAATACCGCGATCTTCAGCCGCAGCGGCGGCTACATGGGTATCGGCTTTGCCATTCCGATCAACATGGCCAAGGATATCCGTCAGCAACTGGTCAGCCATGGCACGGTCACCCGCGGACGTCTCGGTGTCATCATTCAGGATCTGACCAAGGATCTGGCTGAATCGTTCAACATCGACCAACGTAACGGAATTCTCATCGCCCAGGTCCAGGATGAGTCTCCTGCTCAAAAAGCCGGGCTCCAGCAGGGCGATGTGATCCTGAAAATGGACGGAGAGCCGGTCGACAAGGTTGCCACCTTCCGCAACAAGATAGCCTTGACCCGTCCCGGTACCAAGGTCACCCTGTTGGTTCAACGTGATGGCAAGAGCCAGAGAATCAATGTCGTCATCGGCACGATGGAGACCGATGAACAGGGGCATGCCGGGTCTGCAGACGAACTGCCGAAGATTGGCCTGACGTTGCAGAAACTGACACCGGAACTGGCCAGTCAGCTTGGCTACGAAGATGTCAGCGGGGTTCTGGTCAGTGCCGTAGAAAGTGGTTCCGTGGCAGCCCGCTCCGGTTTGCGCCGCGGCGATCTGATCGAAGAGATCAACAGGACACCTGTCAGTGACCCGGTGCAGGCCAGGAAGCTGATCATTGAAAGCAAAAAGAAAACCGTACTGCTCCTGGTTCGCCAGGGTGAAGCCAGTCGTTATCTGGCACTCAAGCTGGATTAACAGAAAAGACCACAGCCCGTCCGGCGTCCTTGCTCAGCGCCGGGCGGCATCCACAACTTTTTGGACGTTACCTCCTACGTTCATATTCGGGGAATCTGCAGGGTTCCCCGTTTTTTTTTATTCAGAAGCGCTGAGCTATAATGATTTTCCGCTAAAGTCCTGATAGGATGTCCTTTTCGCTTATTAACAGGAGTATCCGATGAAATACAAACTGGTGTTCGGGCTGATTCTGCTGGTTCCGGTGCTGGCCTTTGTTGTGCAGAACGAACAGACTGTCGATATTGTCCTGTTTAAGTGGCAATTTTCCACAGCCTTGCCGCTTCTGGTGCTTTCTGCGGTTCTGGTTGGTGTCGTCCTCGGTGTTCTTGCCGCGGTTTCGCGTAAATTCCGCAAATCCCGTCTTGAGAAACGGGCCGAAAAGGAACAGAAGAAACCGGCTCCAGCGGCTCAGCAACCTCAGCCTGTTGCCGAAGAGCCGGAGCTTGACAAGGTTGAGCCGGCAAGCTATGCAGCTGAAGAACCCAGCGTTGTCGAAGATTCACAATTTCAGAGCGAGGGCAAGCCTCCGGTTGTCTGATTCAGAATCAGGTACTGGAATTATCATGAAAATGAGATAAGCAGCGAGGGGATAAATAAAAAACGCTATAAATCAGTTATTTGTCTAAACTTCCAGGGACTTTCAGTCGAAAAAGAGAAGACCTATAATGCTCTCTAAAAAGATATCCACGGAAGGATTCTGATTATGGCCACAAATCTTCGTATTGGGCAGTTACATGCCTATCAACCCTATCCTGAAGTTGAGCCGGTTTCTCCCTATCCGCGCGTCGATCCTCAGCAACGGGAGGAAAATCCGCAACGTCAGCCCACTGCCCGACAGAGAAGTGATGAGCAGGCCCGGCGCCGTTTTGTCGCGATGCGTAAACTGATCGAGGAGATGAAGCAGAGCGCCCGCCAGATTCTGCGCGTCGATTATTTTACCGCAGAAGAAGAGCTTCATGATCTCGGCTTGAGAGTCGTTGAGCGTGAGCTACCGCCATTGCTAAATACCCTGCGGATGTCCCAGGCGGACATGGATTTCTGTTTCAAACACCTGCGCGACAGCAAGGACGAGGCAACCCTCAGAACCGGCGAAGACCTGACCAGGGACCATAATCCACTGCCGGTCTTTATCCCCGGCTTGATTGAATATTCTCTATGCTTTCCCGCCTTTGTCTTTAACAGCGAAATTCTGTTGAAAAAATTGCAGGAAGAAGGCAAGGCACAGTTCGTCTTGCGCAAAGGAGCTCTGACGATGGTCTTTTTCGCCTCAGAAAACCGTGCGGATCAGCTGTGGTGTCATATCTATGCCCAGGTCGCTGTCTGTGAACTGGATGATGTCGGCCGCCGGGTTGTTTTTTATCCACGGTCTGCCGCCGACAGCTATGCCCTCTATGCGGACAAACAGATCAATATTGCTATTTAAAGACTTTTGTTGTTCAGAACTGTCCCATTTTCATTTTTCTGGTAATTAAGGCTATAGCGCCCCTGCTGGGTTTTGATCAGCAACCCCTTCTGTTCCAGTCCCCCCAGGACCTGTTCTGCCAGTTCATCACTGACCGCTCTGTTCTGCTCCAGATCTTTGACTTTATTGAAGGCGAACCAGGCTGATTTGAAGAGTTGCGGATCGAAGCCCAGTTGCACGACGATGTCGAGGGCGGCAAAGGAAAATCCGCTGAAATCGTTCTGATTGTCAGGGAGTTTCAGGTGCCCTTGGGCAGCAAAGTCAGAGGCCTGCTGCTGCACAGAGAGGTTGTCGATTTTCAGGGTGACTCCGGAATGAATCAGCTGCATGTAGAGACCTAGCAGTTGCATCTGTGATTCAAAACTCTGCTCCTGTCCGAGCAGGGTCTGACGTTGCAGTTGATGTAAGGTCCCTTGGATCTGCTCAAGCAGTTCAGGGTCGATAGCACTGATTGTCATGTCGAGCCTAGCTTCGTCAAACGGCTCACCCTGCAGGTCGATCTGCTGCACTGTCAGTTCCGATTTCTGAACGACCTTGCCGTCGATCAGGTCGGTTGAGGTTGTCGCTGACAGTGACCCTGTTGTCATGAGGTTCTGCTCCGCTGAAGTCAGAGACATTGCAGCCGTGCTCAGCGTTGACGAGGATCGGAAGTTATCCGCTGTGGTTGCCGAAAGATCGAGCCGCTGCAGGTTGAACATTTCGTCGGCGTGTTGAATCTCCAATGCTTCGGCTTTCAGCGAGAATTGCCCAGGCTGGTGAAGTTTTTTGTTCCAGCTGGCGACGGCATCTTTAATATCCAGTACCAGTGTGCCGTTCTGCAGGTGGAGTTCCGGAATGCTAAGAATGTTACTCAGCTTTCCTCTCAGGCTGACCTTGCTGATCAGGGATAATTCCGTCAGGGGTGGCTGAGCCATAAAGGTCTGTTCCAGCAGAGGGGCTTCGATCAGCCTTGTCTCCATCTGGCCGCCCCAGGCAAAATGGCGGATCAGGTGATGGAGACGCAAGGTTCCCAGCAACGGATTATGGGCCGAAGTGACTGCTTCCGCTGAAAAGAATCGGCGCTGGTAGCTTTCCAGGCTGATGTCAATTCCTGAATCCTGATTCAGTTGGGAGAGTTGCTGGCGAAACAGCTGCTCGGTCTTGATGCTGTTGTAGTAGGTCAGGCCGAAGAGCAGCAGAATAATGATCAGCAGGATCGGAGTCAGGCGTCTTTTGAAGGTCTGGTTCATTGAGAGGTCCTGGCAGCAGAGATTGTAAGATCTGCGTCTGTAATTTTTATGACTGTAAAGGGAACGATAATGCTAAATGTTGTAACATAAAATCATTTGGAGATGTGACCTGTCGTTGCAGCAATGAGCAGACCAGGTCCGGTTCTTTGTTTCCAGGCTCCTGCAATCAGGAGTCATAACTTCAGGATCAGCGTATGTTTCTTCCCTCACTGATGTTATTGCCAGTCTTGATGGCCGGGGTTGTCTCCGGTTGTGAACAGAAAACTCTGACCATCCTTGCCCTGGGCGACAGTCTGACAGCGGGTTACGGGCTGGCCGCTGATGAGGCCTTCCCCGTTCAGCTTGAGACGCAACTGCGCATGAGAGGTTATCGGGTCAGGCTTGTCAATGCAGGTGTTTCCGGGGATACGACTGAGGATGGTTTGCGGCGCCTAGAGTCTTCTCTCCGCTGCAGTCCTGATCTTGTCATTGTTGAGCTGGGAGCCAACGATGCCCTGCAGATGCTCGATCCCCGGCAGGCCAAGACCAACCTGATCATGATCCTGAGCCGCCTGCAAAGTGCCGGAATCCCGGTCATTCTGGCCGGTATGAAGGCTCCGCCTTATCTTGGTGCTGCCTATGTCGCCTCCTTTGATCCTATTTTTCCTCAGCTGGCCGAGGAGTTTGAGGTGCCGCTCTATCCATTTTTTCTCGCCGGGGTGGCCGGGAAGCCGGAGCTGAACCTGGCTGACGGCATCCATCCGACAGCGGCAGGGATCCGCTTGATCGTCACCAACATTCTGCCGCAGGTGGAACAGGAGCTTAAGCGGCTGAACCCTGAATAGTCAGACCTTTTGGCAAGCTGCGAACAGTCCGCTACAGTTTCAACTTCAGGCTGGCCAGATAGTCGATCAATTCATCCGGCAGTTGAGCCTGGACGTCGATCTGCTCGCCGCTGAACGGATCACGGAAGAGAAGGCGGCGGCAATGGAGAAACAGGCGTGGCAGCTCCTGGGGGCAGTGGCCATGATAGCGTTTGTCGCCTAGCAGCGGATGCCCTGCGTCGGCGAGTTGGCGGCGGATCTGATGCTGGCGGCCGGTGAGCAGTTCGATTTCGAGCAGCGAGGTTTTGGGGGCGCTGCCCAAGCAGTGGTAGAGGGTTTCAGCTGTCTTTTCCTTGCCTTTGCTGGGGATATCGCTGATCAGATGACCGGAGCCGGCGAGTTTGCCGCTGACCAGCGCCAGGTAGGTCTTCTTAACTTTCCCCTCCATCAGCAGCTTGCCGAGTTCTGCGCAGCCCTTTTTTCCCTTGCCGAAAATGACTGGTCCCGATGTTTCAAGGTCGAGCCGTTGAACCGGGGCGATCTGAAACTGCTCGCCTCGGCTGGTTATCAGGGCTTTGATCCGGTCGGTGAGGTTATCACCTTCGTGTCCCTTGCTGTTGTGGACGGCCAGTCCAGCCGGTTTGTTGATGATCAGGATCTCCCTGGTTTCAAAGAGAATCTCAACCGCTGAGTTAACGCCTGTTCCCCCCTGGATCAGTTCCTGTAACCTCTGGCTGGCTGGGAGTACGATCGTCTCTCCTGCACTGACCAGTGCATCGTGAGTCAGCTTGCCATGCCGGTTGGAAACTTTCCCCTTTTTCAGCAGTTGATTGAGGTAACCGGCTGGTGCGGCGGGAATCCGTTTGTGCAGCCAGCTTTCGATGGTGAGACCGGCTTCTTCGGGGGTGACGAGATATTCGGGCATTGCTTTGACTCCGGTGAAATGTTTGTGCAGTAGCCGACCAGCTTGCTGACTGGTTGTTGTATTAAAGCCCGATTTGTTTTCCGTGTCACGACCATTCCGGTTTTTTTGCTGGTTATGCAGGTCGCAGCTTTTGATAAAAACGGGGTATCTGTTCAGGGAATCCGGCTGCCGGTTCGTTGGGGTTCGAAAAATTCGGCGAGGACGACGGCAAAGAACAGGGCGGCGATGGCGCAGCCGGTCATGACAGCGGCCATCGGGATGGCTGTGGCGTTCTGCAGCAGGCTGATCAGACTGCCGCAGGTGGCGCCGATCAGGTATTGGATGGTCCCCAGCAGTGATGAGGCACTGCCAGCCATCTTCTGAAACGGAGAGAGTGCCAGAGCCGTGATGTTCGGATAGAGCAGGCCCATCGAGGCGACGTTGACAAACAGGCAGAAGACCTGCAACGGGAAACCACCAAAGCCAGTGAAGACGGAGAGCAGCAGGATGATACCGGATGCCAGGTTGATCATCAGCCCGGCTCTGAGAATCTCTTTCGTTCCGTAGTGGCGCAGTAGCTTGCGATTCAGTTGCGAAGAACCGATAAGGCCGAGGGCATTCAGACCGAAAAAGAGACTGAAATTCTGCGGAGAAATCTGGTCAAGATTGATAAATAGAAAGGGCGAGCCGGCAATATAGGAAAAGGTCAGGCCCGAGATGCAGCCGAGTCCGATCGAATAGCAGAGGTACTGTCCATGTTGCAGCAATTGCCCGTAAAGCCCTACCAGTTGGGGGAGGCTCTGTTTGATGCGGCGCTCTTCGGGCAGAGACTCGGGGAGATACTTAAGGACGACAATAAAGCAGAGCAGTCCAAAGAGGGTCAGGCCATAGAAGATACTCCGCCAGCCACCGATCAGCAGGACCTGACCACCGACCAGCGGGGCCAGGATCGGAGTTGCACCCATGACCAGCATCAACAGGGAAAACATCCGCGCCGCTTCCGAGGTGGTATAGAGATCTCGGACAATGGCTCGCGAGATGACCATCCCCGCACCGCCGCCGAGGGCCATGACCAGGCGCCAGAAGAGCAGCGCTTCTCCTGAATTCGCAAGCGCGCAGCCGATGGTTGAGATGATATAGAGCGCCGAGCCGAACAGCAGTGGCAGGCGCCGACCGTAACGGTCAGTCAGGGGGCCGTAAAATATCTGTCCGATCGCCGAACCGTAGAGAAACGCCGACACGGTCAGCTGGATTGTCCCGATTGGAACCGCGAGGTCCTCGGCCATCTGTGGAAATCCGGGCAGATACATGTCGATCGATATGGAGGTAAAGGCAGTCAGGGCGCCGAGGATCAGAACCAAGCGCAGACCTTTTGGCGATGAATTTTTTTTGCTGGATACGGGCATCGGGTTGCTCCGAAAGAGCTTTAACATTAGGCAATTGAATAATACTACTGCTTAAAAATCTGTCTGTCATCTTAGGTTGAGCATGGGGGGGTGATGACCGGTCTTGGGCAGAGGAAAAATGAAAAAATCGATCTGTTATTTTCATTGTCGAAAAAACAGTCCGCGTTGCTTTTCTGCGGAAGTCTGGATAAAACCTATCCTATTTAAATGATTCGGGCAGATCAGGCAATGTATAAATGAACAGATGCCAACCGTTCAGATGTGTCATCGTGGATGTTTTGCTTTGAGGGGATGCTGCAACGGTATGACGTGTCTTTAAAAAGGGCGGTTACTGGAGCCGCCCTTTTTAAAGACACGGTGAATATGTTCGGATTTGTATTGGGGCGGTTCAGGCGGCTTTCTTTTCCGGCCAGCTCAGGACATCTTGCGGGCAGATGCTGCGACAGACGCCGCATTTGATGCAGTCAATTTCCTTTTGACTTTCCTGGCCGCGATATTTAGCGATGTTCAGCTGCATCGGACAGCTCGCTTCACATAGACCACAGGCTTTGCAGGATTCATCGACCTGCAGGCAGTACTTTTTCCCGCCGATCGTCCCCGCCATAGTTCCGACCGGGCAGATACTGCACCAGCTGCGCGCCGAATAGCGCAGACCAAGCAAGACGCCGGCGATTGTCGTAATCAGGCACATCTGCCAGAATACCAGCCCCCAGTGAGTCAAGCTGCCGATATTCTGGCTCAGGCGAAAGGCCATGAACCCCATTAACACGACCAGCAGTGACCAGCGAAACGCTTTCTTTCTGAACAGCGCGGGAATCTTTTTGTTTGCCGCTATCAGGCTGAACCAGCTGTCGAGAAAGCTGCCGCGCGGACAGAGATTGCCGCAGACCCAGCGGCCGCGGAAGAAACTACCGATGATGCCGGCCAGCATGGCGATCGGCACAATAAAACCGAGCAGTGGGAATTTCCAGCCGAGGGCCAGTACGCTAACCATGATCAAGGCCAGGATCCATTTGTAGCTTGCTACTTTGGGGGATGATTTTTTGTATGTTGACATATAGGCATCCTTAGATTCAGAAAGGTATATATATGGAAACGTCGAATATGTCAACATGGTGTGCTGATGTTGGGATGGTGCAGGGTAAAAGATTAGCAAAAATTAACGAAGATGGTAAGATTCTGTAAATAACCAGTTTTTCGATTAAAAGGGCATTTTCCCTTGATTTATCTGCCACTGTCTTAACAATTATGGTTCACTAATGTAAAGGAATTGTAAAGGTCGAGTAAAACCGATTGTTCAAAAATATTTCCACGTGATATGAGGTGGTTACGTGATGTGATGACCAATGGAGACCACTGCCTCTCTCCTCTGCATGGTCTTCATTTACCAAATTTACCAAATGTAAATAAGTTATTTACTTCTGAGCTTAGTGATTGTGGGGAACTGTCCATCTCGGACAGCTATTAATAGCAGGTAAAACTTAGTTAGATTGAGGAGAAATGAGCGTGAAACGTAGAACATTCAAACTGTTAGGCCTCATCCTGGCAACCTTGATGGTTGCTACCCTTTCCGGAACCACCGCCTACGCCAAGAAGGCCAAGGAGTACATCCTGGTCGGGCGTGTCGCCCCGTTGACCGGTCCTCTGGCGTCCTTTGGCCAGGGCACTCCGTACATGGAAGAAAAAGCGGTCGAGAAGATCAACGCCGAAGGCGGTATTTACGTTGAGGAAGCCGGCAAGAAACTGCCTCTCAAATTCATCATCGCCGATTCCGAAAGTAACCCGACCAAGGCTTCCGAAGCAGCCACCAAGCTGATTACCAAGGACAAGGTCGATGTCATGATCGTCTCTCACACCGTTGACACCGTTAACCCGGTTTCGGCAGCCTGTGAGCGTTACGGCACCGCCTGTATCTCGGTTGATGCTCCGGTTGACGCCTGGCTCGACGGCGGTCCTTACTACAACTCCTTCCATGCCTTCTTCAACACCAAAAACGAGCTCGACTGCTTCATCGACGCCTGGGACCTGACCTCGACCAACAAGAAGGTCGGCTTGCTCGCCGCCAACGACGCTGAAGGGATCGAAATCGCCGGTGCCATCAAGGCTGCCGCCAACGCCCGTGGCTATGAAGTTGTCGATCCGGGCCGCTACACCACCGGCAGCTCCGACTACACCTCCATCATCAAGGAACTCAAGAAAGAAGGCTGTGACGTCATCGTCGGTGTCATGATCACCCCTGACTTCGCCACCTTCTGGAAGCAGTGCCACCAGCAGAGCTATGTTCCAAAGGTCACCACCATCGCCAAGGCCACCCTGTTCGAAGCTGACGTCAACGCGATCGGCGAAGGCTTGGGCGACGGCGTTATCTCCGAAGTCTGGTGGACCCCGAACCATCCTTACGTTTCGTCCCTGACCGGCCAGAACGCTCAGCAATTGGGTGCCATGTGGACCGAAAAATTCGGCAGCAACCCTCCTGCAACCGTCGGTTACAAGCACGCAAACGTCGAACTGCTGGTCGATATCCTGACCCGCGCCAAGTCTCTTGATACCGACAAGATCGTCAAGGCAGCTGCCGAGACCGATCTGGACACCTGCGTCGGCCATGTCAAGTACGACGACCGTCATGCTTCAGTCCAGGCTCTGGTCACCGGCCAGTGGGTCATGCAGGCCGACGGCAGCTGGAAGCAGGAAATCATCGCCAACACCCAGATTCCTGAGCTCCCTGTGACCGCAGAAATCAAGATCATTCCAGGGACCACCCAGAAGTAAACCTTCATCCGCTTAACACCCGGTTGGTGGGTCGGCCGACTGTCAGTTGCTCTGGCAGTCGGCCGAAACCCATCGGCCCATGGACACACCTTGCTGGTTTTGACACCAGTGCATTTCAGGAGATGAAGAACAGTGAGCGCGATACTCAAAGTCGAAGACCTCGGTATCTCATTCGGCAGTAACCACGTGTTGAAATCGGTGAATTTCACGCTGGACAAGAATGAGGTGTTGGGGGTTATCGGCCCGAACGGGGCCGGAAAAACAGTTATGTTGAATATCCTGACCGGGATTCTCAAGCCAACCAACGGATCGGTCACTCTGGAAGGCAAGGATATCACCAAAGACGATATCACCAGCCGTTGCCGGGCCGGAATCGGCCGGACCTTCCAGGTTCCGCGGCCGTTTGAGCAGATGACGGTCTTTGAAAATATCATTCTCGGCGGCGTCTACGGCGACGGCCTGTCGGAAAAGGATGCCAAGGTCCGGGCCAAGGAGGTCGGCAAGACCATCGGTCTCGACAACAAGATGACCTGGTTCGCTGGCAAGCTCGGCCTGCTCGACCGCAAGCGCCTCGAGATCGGCCGCGCCCTGGCGACCAACCCGAAGATCCTGCTGCTTGACGAGGTCGGCGGCGGACTGACCGAGTCGGAAGTTGAAAGCATCATCCAGCTGGTCAAGATGGTTCAGAGCCAGGGCGTCAGCGTCATCTGGATCGAGCACATCATCAAAACCATGCTCGAGGGAACCAACAGGGTTCTCTGTCTCGCTGACGGCGAGGACATCATCTGCGGCAAGCCGCACGATGTCATGAATTCGGACGAGGTGGCCAGAGTCTATATGGGAGGTGAAGAGTAATGAAAGATCAGGTTATGCTCGAAGTCAAAAACCTTGATGTCGCCTACCATGACTTTGAAGCCGTCCACGATATCTCCCTGTCGATCAAGCAGGGCTCGGTCGTCTCGATCATCGGCGCCAACGGGGCCGGTAAATCGACGATCATGAAAACCATCGTCGGCATCAACAAGCCGAAAAAAGGTTCTGTCCAGTTCATGGGCCAGGACATTACCGGCACCCGGACCAGCAAGATCGTCTCGATGGGCCTGACCATGAGCCCGGAAGGCAGCCATACCTTCGAAAAGATGACCATCCGCGACAACCTGCTGATGGGCGCTTTTCTGGCCAAGAGCAACCGGGAGCGGATGGAGCAGCTGGAAAAGATCTATCACCTGTTCCCGATCCTCAAAGAGAAGCAGAACCAGCTCGCCTCCTTCCTCTCCGGCGGTCAGCGCCAGATGCTGGCGATCGGCCGGGCGATCATGGCCCAGCCGAAGATGCTGCTGCTCGACGAGGTCTCTTTGGGGCTTGCGCCGGTCATCATCAAGGACATCTACGCCAAGATCAAGGAAATCAATGAGCAAGGCTTGACCCTGCTGTTGGTCGAGCAGGATGTCACTCGCAGTCTCAAGCATTCCGACTACGCCTATGTGGTTCTCGAAGGGCGCATCGTCATGGAAGGCAAGAGCTCCGAGCTCGATTTTGACGAAGTCAACGATGCCTATTTCGGCATGAACAAGTTTGCGTAACAAGGAGGACTTCACATGTTACAGGTTATAGTAACAGGCGTACTGCTGGGAGGCCTCTATGCTATCATAGGGGTCGGCATGTCCCTGGTTTTCGGGATCATGCGCCTGACCAATCTCGCCCACGGCGATCTGATGATCCTGGGCACCTACATCACCATGATCCTGATGAAGGGCATGGGGATCCCGCTCTGGGCTTCCGCCATTCTGTCCATCGTTGCCATGCTCATTGTCGGCTTCTTGATCCAGAACTTCCTGGTCAACCGGGTGCTCGACAAGGGGGACGAACCGGCCCTGCTGGTCACCTTCGGTGTGTCGATCTTCCTCTCCAATCTGCTGCTCAAGATCTTTGGGGCAGATAACCAGAGCATCGTCAACCCGCTGGCCAAGATGAACGTGCTGTCGACCGACGCATTGTCGATCTCGGCCATGTACCTGTTCAGCTTCGTCGTCGGGGTGATCGTCATCGTCGGCCTGCACTACGTGCTGGAAAAGACCAACTTCGGCCGTTCGATCCGCGCCACCTCCAACGACACCATGGCCGCCGAGTTGATGGGGGTCAACACCCGCCGCGCTTACGTCTACGCCATGGTCATCGCGCTGGGCATCGCCGCCCTGGCCGGCACCCTGATCGGTTCGACCTTCGTCTTCTATCCGTCGAGCGGCACCCAGTACCTGATCATCGCTTTTGGGGTCGTGGTCATCGGCGGCATGGGGAGTGTCATCGGCACCCTGGCCGGTGGCATCGTGCTCGGTGTTTCGCAGTTGCTCGGTGGTTATATCTTCGGTTCCGGCGTGCAGATGCTGATCGCCTATATCGTGCTGCTGATTATTCTGGCCTTGCGGCCCAACGGACTGTTTGCGTCCGCAACGCGGAAATAGGAGGCTGCCATGCTTAAACAACAGATGATTAAATATATTGTCATTACGGCCATCATTGTCATTGCCCTGATCGCCGTCCCCTTCGTCGGCAGCGAGTCGCTGATGGCGACCATGACCCTGATCCTCATCTACATGGCGATGGGCCAGATGTGGAACCTGATGGGTGGTTACGCCGGCCTGCTTTCCCTCGGCATGCAGTCGTTCATCGGCATCGGCGGTTACTCGCTGGCGGTCTTTTCGGTCTCTTACGGCATGAACGTCTACCTGGCGATCCTGGTCGGCGCGGTAATCTCGGTCGTCTTCGCCCTGGTGATCTCACCGGCCCTGTTCAAGATGAGCGGTGTCTACTTCGCCATCGGCTCCTGGGTCGTCGCCGAGGCGCTGATCATCGCCTTTTCCAACTGGAGCTTCGTCAAGTACGCCAAGGGGATCGGCATCAACTCGGTCTACCGGATCAGCCCGACCCAGATTTACTTCACCGCACTGATTCTTGGCCTCGGTGCCGTGCTGGTCGTCTTTATCATGATGAGGACCAAGATCGGCCTGGCGCTGATGGGTATGCGCGACAATATTTCGGCCGCCGAGACCATGGGCGTCGAGATTTTCCGCACCAAGCTCAAATGCTACCTGATCGCCTCGTTCATCACCGGCCTGGCCGGTGGCGTCATGTACATGATGCAGGGCTACATCATGCCGTCCTCCGGGTTCAGTATCAGCTGGACCGTGGCCATGACCTTCATGGTCATCATCGGCGGTATCGGCACCATGGAAGGGCCGATCATCGGCGCCATTCTCTACGTGCTGCTGACCCAGTACCTGTATAACTTCCCGGGCATGAGTATGATTATCCTCGGCCTGGTTGCCGTGGTCGTTATCCTCATTGCCCCACGTGGCATCATGGGCACCCTGCGCGAGAAGACCGGTCTGGAGATCCTCTCGCCGCGGCGGGCTTATAAGTAATCAGGACGTAAAACAATCAGGTTTAAATCAGATCTACCTTCCCCACCTCTTATGCACTTGCCCGATTCTTAGGAATCGGGCTTTTTTTATGTTTGAAGGACAAATTTAATCGATTGACTAAATCTAGTCATTTGACTAAATTGTCTGGGTTGTGGAGGTAACAATGGCCTATTCAAAAAGTGAAAAAACCCGCGATGCATTGATCGATGCAGCTGGTCGGCTGGCTGCCGAAAGCGGATTCGACGCGATTTCGACCCGCCAGATCGCCGAGTTGAGTGGTGAAAACATCGGCAGTATTCATTACCATTTCGGTGGCAAGCAGCAGCTGTTTGAAGCAGTGGTTGTACGTGTTGTCGAGCCCTGGCTGAATAATCCGCTGGAGAATGCTCTCAGTGGCTGTGATCTGGATAGCCGTGAAGGGCAGGCCGAGGGCATCGCAAGATTGATCAGACGTGAAATTTCCTTGCTGTTTGATCCGGAGGTTCCCGACTGGCACTGCCGGATTGTTCATTCTCTTCTACAGCGGCAAAGTGATCTGCAGAAGACCTTCCGAGAGGTTTTTATCATCCCTGAAGGGGAAGCCATTCTTCACCTTTTTCAACGGATCGATCCTCAGATTGATCGACTCAAGGCGATTCAGTACCGGGTGCTGATCGAAGCCCCTCTGTTTCTGCATATAGACTATCGTCCGCTCATCCTCGAACAGGCCGGAATGACTTGCTACGATGAGAGCTACATCAACAGCCTGACCGAGACCTGCATTCTGCAGGCGTTAAATCTGTTCAGCCTGACCGAAAGGAAAAATCATGAATAGAGGATTGATGACCTTCCTGCTGCTGCCGACTCTTCTGCTGGTACTTGTGGCGGGGGCGGCCAGTGCCGAGCAGCGTAGCTATCCGGGGACGATCCTGGCAAGTCAGACGGCCAAGCTTTCGTTCCGGGTCGCTGGTCCCCTGGTGAAGGTGGTAAAAATGCCAGGTGACAAGGTGAGTAAAGGGGAACTGTTGATGCAGATCGATCGCCGGGATTTTGCCGATCAGATCGCTGTGCTGGAGGCTCAGCTGGCCGGAGCCAAAGCCCGGAACCTGAAAGCCGGGAAGGACCTCGAACGAGCGCAGACGCTGTTCGAGCAACAGGTCAGTGCCAGCGCCGATTACGATCTGGCCCAGAGCGCCTTTGCTTCCAGCTCAGCCGGGGTCAAGAGCCTTGAAGCGCAACTGCGCATAGCACGCCATCACCAGCAGGACTGTTCATTACTTGCTCCGTTCGACGGGGTTGTCACCCAGAAGCAGGTCGAGAATTTTGAAATGATTGCTGCCGGTCGGGTGGTCATGGAGATGCAGGATATCTCCAGCCTGGAGGTGGAGATCCGGGTACCGGAGAACGAGATCATCCGCTATCGACTGCAGCGAGGTGCGGCCGCACAGGTTCGCCTGGTCAGTCAACCGGGGCAGGTTTTCGACGCCGAACTCAAGGAGTGGCAGTCTGCAGCCGATCCGGTGACGCGCACCTATCTGCTGCGCTTTGGTTTCAAGGCGCCTGAGGACATCCGGGTATTGCCGGGGATGACGGCAGAAGTTCTCCTCTGATGGCGTTGCAATAATTCGCCAACTGCTGCGTTGCTGTAATGATCTCACTGCTTCGACGTACACGAGTACGCCTCATTGCTCGCTCATTACACGCCTTGCATTTGCCGTTTTTTGCCTAGCCATCCATTTTGTAAAAGTAGATTTTTATAATTATCTGAACCAGTGAGGCGCAGAGCATGCCGGAACAGCAGATATTCGCATTGAAAAACCGTACCTTCATGCTGGTGATGACGATCCTGATCATTGCCGCCGGTCTTTTGGCCTATAAAAATCTGGGGCGGTTGGAAGACCCGACCTTTACCATCAAGACTGCTCT
The DNA here is from genome assembly GCA_963677215.1 of Geopsychrobacteraceae bacterium. Classification (GTDB taxonomy): domain Bacteria; phylum Desulfobacterota; class Desulfuromonadia; order Desulfuromonadales; family Geopsychrobacteraceae. Next base: position 1,002,118 of record OY781919.1, on the reverse strand, counting down.
AATTGTTACCCCCTACCCCGGTGCCGGACCGGCGACAGTGGCTGAGGAAGTCACCGACCCGCTGGAAGAGGCGATTCAGGCGTTGGGACAGGTCAAGCAGGTTTATTCGACCTCGCAGGAGGGGGTATCGCTGATCTATGTCGATATCAAGGATACCCACAAATCGAATGAACTGCCGCAAATCTGGGACGAGCTGCGTCGCAAGGTTAGTGACGCCCAGGTCAAGCTGCCCCCGGGAGCCGGCCCTTCGCGGGTCAACGATGATTTCGGAGATGTCTACGGTGTGTTCTACGCCTTGACGGGTACTGACTACAGTAACGCCGAGCTCAAGGATTACGCCGATCAACTAAAAAATGAACTGCTCAAATGCCGGGATGTGGCGAAGATCGATATCTGGGGCGCGCAGCGCGAAGCGATCTACGTAGAATTTCAGCAGGCCCGTCTGAGCCAGCTTGGCCTCTCTCCCCAGCTGATCGCTCAGACGGTCCAGACCCAGAATCTCGTCCAGTCGAGCGGCAAGGTCCATATCGGCGATGACTATATCCGTATCGATCCCAGTGGTGAATTTGCCAGTGAAAAACAGATCGCCGATCTGTTGGTCGGTACCGCACAGGGGATGGTCCGCCTCAGTGACATCGCCGTGATTGAAAGGAATTATCTCGATCCGCCGGGCAATATGCTGCGCTATCAGGGGAAGCCGGCCATCGGCCTCGGAGTGTCGACAATTGCCGGGGGCAACGTCATCCTGATGGGTGATGCGGTCAAGGCGAAACTGGCCGCGCTTGAACAGAGCAGGCCAAAGGGGCTTGAACTGCACCCGATCTATTTCCAGGCCCGCGAGGTGACCGAAGCCTCAAATACCTTCGTCGTCAACCTGCTTGAAGCGGTAGCCATCGTCATCGTTCTGCTTCTGTTGTTCATGGGCTGGCGCAGCGGCTTGCTGATCGGTGCGGTTCTGTTGCTGACTATCCTGCTGACCTTTGCCGGGATGTATGTCATGGACATCGACCTGCAGAAGGTTTCTCTGGGAGCCTTGATTCTGGCGCTGGGGATGCTGGTCGACAATGCCATCGTCGTGGTTGACGGGACCCTGGTGCGGATGGAGCGCGGCGAAGCGGCCGAAGCAGCGACGCAACGCACGGTGCGGACAACTATCTGGCCGCTGTTTGGCGCGACCCTGGTTGCTATCTTCGCTTTTGCCGCCATTGGTTTCTCTCCCGGCAATGTCGGTGAGTTCTGCCGCTCGCTCTTCGATGTGCTGGCCATGTCCCTGTTCTTCAGCTGGATTCTGGCGATCAGCGTAACGCCACTGTTCTGCGTCTGGTTTCTGCGGGGCAAGCTGGGGCCGGACGCCGATCCGCACCATGGCCGTTTCTATCGTGCCTATCGCCGCTTTCTCCACCTGGCGCTCAGCCATCGCTGGACTGTTCTGCTCGTCACCCTGGTTCTTCTGGTTCTGGCGGTTGTCGGTTTCGGCCGGGTGCCCAAGGCCTTTTTTCCCGACTCGACCCAGCGTTATTTCTTTGTCGACCTGTGGAATCCGCAGGGAACCCATATCGACAAGACCGCCCGAGACATGGCCAGCCTTGATGACTATGTCCGTTCCCTGCAGGGGGTAGTGGCGACGACCAGCTTTATCGGCGAGGGGGGCCTGCGCTTTATGCTTGCCTACGACTATCAGATCCAGAACAGCAGCTATGCGCAGCTGCTGGTCGAGGTCGAGGATTATCATGAGATCGACGCCCGGATCGCCGAGATCGAAAAGTTTATCAAAGAACAGCTTCCGCAGTCTGCTGCGATGGGCAAGAAGATCCAGAACGGCCCGAATACCAGCTTTAAGATAGAAGCCCGGTTCCGGGGACCGGATGGCGCCGTGCTGAAAGAGCTGGCCGATCAGGCGGAACAGATCATTGCCCAGAACGGCGGGGCAAGGGACCTGAGATCCGACTGGCGAACCCCGGTCAAGGTGTTGCGTCCACAGTTTTCCGAGGTTCAGGCCCGTTTTGCCGGGGTCAGCCGGAGCGATCTGACAACTGCTCTGCAGTGGCATTTCAACGGTGTCGTCGGGGGGCTGTACCGTGAAAAGAACAAACTGATCCCGGTGATCTTCCGCTCTGTCAAGAAGGCGGAGGCAGCGGATGGGTTTGCCGATATTCAGGTCTGGAGTTCGCTGCACAGGACCTTTATCCCCTTAAGCCAGATCACGACCGGTATTCAGGAGGTCCAGGAGGACGCCCTGATCAAGCGGCGTGACCGGGAGCCGACGGTGACTGTGCAGTGTAATCCGCAAAGCGGGCTGGCCGATGCCTACCTGCACCAGATCCGTGGTGCTATCGAAGCAATTGACCTGCCGGATGGCTATTCGCTCGAATGGGGTGGGGAGTACGAAGATTCGCGCGAAAGCCAGGAACCGCTGGCCCGGATCTTCCCGCTCTGTATCCTCGGCATGTTCGTCGTGCTGCTCTGGCTGTTCAATTCTTTCAGGCGTCCGGTGATCATCATGCTGACCGTGCCGCTGTCGTTGATCGGCGTCGCCGCCGGGCTGCTCTTGACCGGCCTGCCCTTCGGCTTCATGGCGATCCTCGGTTTTCTCGGCCTGTCGGGGATGCTGATCAAGAATGCCATTGTCCTGATCGACCAGATCGAACTGGAGCTGAGCAACGGCGTGCAGCCCTATCAGGCTGTCCTCGATGCTTCGGTCAGCCGCATCAGGCCGGTGGTCATGGCGGCCGGCACCACAATTCTCGGTATGCTGCCGCTGGTCTTCGATCCCTTCTATTCGGCTATGGCGGCGACCATCATGAGTGGTCTGTTTGCCGCAACCTTCCTGACCCTGATCGTCGTGCCGGTCATGTACAGCAAGGTCTATAAAATCACTGCGGAGAAAAACCATGTATAGCTATCTGCTACTTCTGGTCATCAGCCTGCTGTCGGCAACTTCAGTCATGGCGGCGGAACCGGTACCTCTAGCGCTGGAGATGGAGATCCCATACGGCAGCTTGAGCCTGCGTCAGGCCCAGCTGAGAGCAATCGAGGCCTCTCCTGGTGTCGCCGAGACGCTTGCCAGGGTGCAGAAGGCCCAGGCCGTTGTCGATCAGGCCCGTTCGACCATGCTGCCGCAGGCGGGAGTCAGTCTCAGCCGTCAGTGGCAGGATCTGTCGATTCAGCCGGACTGGGCGCCTGAGTATCGTTACAACGACGCAGTCAAAAATTTTACGGCCGGGGTGCAGGTCAACTGGCTGTTGTTTGACGGTTTCAGCCGGCGCGCGTCCATCCTGGCGGCCCAGGCCCAGACCAAGGCCGCTTTTGATGCGACCAATGAAGCCCGGCGCCTGCTCGCCGAAGCAGTTGCCGGCGCTTACTATCAGGCCCAGCTGGCAGCCGAAGGGATGCAGATCGCCCGCCAGAATCAGATTTTCAACCGTAAGCTGGAAAGCGATGCAGAAAAACGTTGGCAGGCGGGGGTGATTCCGGAAGCGGAGATGCTGAATTTCACCGTTCGTGCTCTGCAGGCGGAAAACGATTTTCTCGAAGCCAGGCAGAATTTCAACCTGGTCTGTAGCGTCCTGGCCGAACTGATGGCGCTGCCGGATGCCCGGCTGACCCGCGACCTCTACCCGTGCAGCAGCGACGCTCTCGCTGACCTGGGCGAGCTGCCCGACTATCAGAGCGAGCTGGACTACGCCCTGCAGCAGCGCCCTGATCTGCGTGTCCTGGCAGCAAACCGTGACGCCCTGCGCCAGCAGCAGAACGCGGCTCGTGGCAGTTTTTATCCGAAACTGTCGTTGGCCGGTGGTTACCAGTTCGAGCAACTGACTGATACGGACAGCGTCGATCAGCATGAACGGATCAGTTATGTCGGGCTCAACCTCAACTGGGAACTGTTCAGCGGCGGGAGACGAGGGGCTAAACTGCGGGAAACGCAAGCCGACCTGTTACAATTGAATCATCAGCAGGAGCAGAAGATTCTTGAGGTTCAGGCGGGTTTGCGGCAGGGACTGGTCAAAGCCGGGGCGGCCCGTGCGGTCTATCAGCGCCAGCGCTACACCCTGAGTCTGGTGCAGAAGATTCGCGATCATATCGAAAAGGCCTATGCCGCAGGGTCGGCGACCCTGACCCGTTTGAACGAGGCCCAGACTGACCTGGTCAGAGTTTCTGCGGCGGTGGCAGCGAGCAGGATTACCTATCTGCAGCAGCTGGAAAGCCTCAAGGCGACCAGCGGCCGGATTCTGGACGAACTTGAGCTGCCGTACCAGGAGGTTGAGTTCTCCAAGTTTGTTTTTTAGGGGGTTGGGGAAATGCGTTCGTTTATCGCTATTGACCTGCCTGCAGCAGAACAGCAGGCGCTTGGCAAAGCCGTCCAGAGCCTGTGCCAGAGTAAAGTGCGGGCCAGCTGGGTCAGAGCTGAAAACCTCCACCTGACGCTCAAGTTTCTCGGGGATATCGATCCGGTCCAATTGGCAGGTATCATAGCAAGCCTTGAGCCGCTTGCCGCAGGAGAACAGCCATTTTGCCTTCAGTTTGGTGAATTCGGATTTTTTCCGCCGCGCGGGCAGCCGCGGATTGTTTATCTGTCAGTCGAGCCTGAGAGTTTTTTGAAATCGCTGGCAAACAGGGTCGATGAGCTATTACTGCCGCTTGGCTTTCCCCGCGAGCGACGTTTCAGGGCACATGTCACCCTGGCCCGGCTCAAGTCGGATAAAAACCTCCCACAGTTGTTCAAGGCCCTTGGTTCATCAGTGCTCAGTGGTGAGTTCAGGGTGGCAGGAGTGACGCTTTACCAGAGTACCCTTTTTTCTGACGGGGCGCGCTATGAAGTTCTCAGGCGTTTTCCGTTCGGCCGCTGAGCTGCTCGGCGATCTTCTGCAGCAGGGTTTCCCCCGAGAAGGGCTTGCTGATCACCTGCTGTTCCTCTCCTTCGAGTCCGATATCCTTGAGCAGGTTGAAATCGTGGCCGCTGACAAACAGAATCGGCAGGTTTTTGTCCTGGCTGCGGATGTGAGCGAAGACCGCACGGCCATCGACAAAAGGCATGATGACATCAAGAAGGGCCAGCCGGAGATCATCACGTCGCTGCTCATACAGTTCTATGGCCTGCTGGCCGTTCTCCGCGTAAATGACCCTGTAGTTGGCCTCCTCCAGGGTCATGCCGGCGATGCTCCGGACCTGCTCGTCATCTTCGGCCAGCAGAATGCACTCCCCATTGCCCGTCAGGTTGACACTGCAGGCAGCGTGGTTATCTTCTGAGACAGAGCTTTTCAGCCGGCAGGCGGGAAGATAGATGTCAAAACAGCTCCCTTCCCCTTTGCAGCTTGTGACGTTGATGACGCCGTCATGGAGGAGCACGATGTTGTAAACCGAGGCGAGTCCGAGCCCGGTCCCCTTGCCGCTTCTTTTGGTGGTGAAAAAGGGTTCAAAGATCTTTTTCTGCAGCTCTTTGGGAATGCCGCACCCGTTATCCCTGATCGCCAGGTGAAAGAGTTCTTCACTGTGGCATTGTTCTGGAGGAATCATTTCCAGCTCTTTTCTGCCAAGAACCTCTGTTGTCAGGGTGAGCACTCCACCAGTCGGCATGGCATCTTTAGCATTGATGCACAGGTTGATCAGCGCCTGCTCGAACATATTCTGATCGGCACAGATCAGCCAGTTTCCCGCCCCCTCCTGAAATTCAATCTGAATCTGTTCTCCCAGCAGCCTGCGCAGCATCTGTAGTGAATCTTCAATCTGCTGATCCGGGAAATAGAGTTCTCTGTGGATGCCCGTGCTGCTGCGGGTGAAGGTCAGCAGCTGACGGGTCAGGGCCGCGCCTCTATCTGCCGCCTGAACGATCATCTGCAGCATTTGGGCATTCTTCCCTTCGGCTTCGACCTTTTGCCCCAGGGCCCTGCTTGCACCGAGAATAATCTGCAGCAGGTTGTTGAAGTCATGGGCGATACCGGCCCCCAACTGGCCGACCGCTTCCAATTTCTGTGACTGGCGCAGCTGCTGCTCAAGCTCCGCCTCATGGGTGACATCGCGCATGATCAGAATCAGCTCATTGTTCCTTCTTGCCGGATTTTCAAAAGGCGATATAACCAGCTCCCGGGTGATGTTCAGTTCGCCGCTCGGATCCTCGAAACGTTTTGACCAGGTTCTACCGCTGTCTATGGCACTACGGATCTCCGGCAGGTTGCCGGGAGGAAGGACCTGTTCATCGATATGACGCAACGGGTTGGATCCGAGCTGTTCCAGCGAGAGACCACTCAAGTCGATGATTTTACGATTCGCGTACTGAATACGTCCTCTGCGATCCGAAATGGCCAGTCCGACCGGGCATTCATCCAGAATGGCGACCAGTTGTCTGGACATCAGGCTTGAACGGTTGCGCTGACTGATGGCCATGCTGATAAAGAAGGAACCGATGGTGCAGAGAATGGTCAGGATCGCCGCGCCGGCGAACAGGGAATTCTTATAGGGGATGATCATCAGGCTCAAGGTTTCAGCCGGGATCTGATCGATCAGGATCCATTGTCTGGACATTGCCGGCGGAATTAGCTTGTGGGTTTTCGGATTGTAGACCAACGAGCTGGTATTCAGCCGCCGATAGCCGGCCAGGATGTTTTGGCTGTCATAGAAACCATGCTGGTTGGCTTGAATCCGTTGCCAGAACGGGGGGACTTCATTCTCCAGGCTGAAGGCATGACGATCTTCAAGAATATGCCCCCATTCATATTCGGGGTCTGCCGCCTTGAGGTAAAAGCCGTCCTGGTTGAGCAGTAGGAACTGTCCGTTTCTGCTGATGCGCACCTCATCCAGCCCGCTGAACAGGCGTGCTGCAAGATAGTTGAGGATCATGATTCCGGTTGTTCTACCCTGCTTGTCGGTCAATTTTGTCGCAACCCGAATGACCGGTTTAAACGGGCGTTCGACCTGGAGCTGTTCAATATTGAGATCCAGCGGCGATATGTAGACATGCCCCGGAGGGAGCGAGAGTACCTGGTTGAAATAGTAGCGCCCAGATTTGTCCTGCAGTTGGTCAGAGGCAACCTCAGTGGCTTTGGCATCGGCATAATTGACTCTGAGAATTTCCCGGCCGCTCAAGTTGAGAATTCGGATCTGGTCATAACTTGCGTTCAATCGGGCAAAGGTTTTAAAGCGGGATGTGATGTGTTCTTTGAGGGTACCATCAGGCTGGGCGGCAAACTGTACGACAATCGGGCTTGATGACAGGTACTCTAGATCGCGGGTCAGCTTCTGCAGCTCTGTCGACAGGTAGAATTCGCCCAGATCGAGGTTGCGGTTGAAAACAGCTCTGAGTTCGTTGAGCTTCTGCTGGCGAAATGAGGCGTAGAGTCCCCAGGACAAGAGCCCGATGATAATAAGGCTGATGATAAGGTTGGCGCTGAAGCTTTTAAGCTGGATCTGAAATCTGTTTTTTTGCCATTGATTCAGAAATGCCATGATCACCCCATACCGTTCTGGCTGGCGATTCTCTGAAAAATGAAGAGACTTCCGTCCATGAGCTAATATTTAATTCTAACAGCAAATTTCTGAAATGCAGAAATGGGGACGCCTGATAATGGTTATTCAACGAGCAGGATCTGGTGCCGTTCAGCCTTTGAAAATGGTAATCCTAATTTGTGAATTGTGTTTTCAGGTTTGTAGGGATCGGGCAAGCCGCTGTGAAAAAAAGATGCTATTTCAATTCTTTTTCCTGATTTGGGAGTGGCACGCTAACTACTTTGTTATAATCGAAAAATTAGCTCTGCTACGCTCGACGGAGAGCGCGACTGCCACAAACCATACTAGGGAGGTAGAGGATGAGTGATGAAAAACAAGCGACAAAACTGAGCCGCCGGAACTTTCTCAAAACGACTGGGATGATGACGGCGACCAGCGGTCTGGCCCTGACGGCGCTGGGGGTGTCCGCAACCAAGGGGCAGGCCAGCCAGCACGGGATGCCGAAAGACTGGGATGAGAGTTTCGATGTTGTCGTTGTCGGTAGTGGCTTTGCGGGGTTGTCCGCAGCGATCGAAGCCAAGAACGCCGGTGCGAAAGTTGTCATTCTTGAAAAGATGGCCGTTCCCGGGGGCAATTCAACGATCAACGGTGGCGGTATGTCCGTGGTCGGAAGTCCTTTGCAGAAAGCCGAAGGCGTTGAAGATTCTGTCGAACTGATGCTCAAAGATATGTTCAAGGCCGGGCTGGGTCTGAATTATCCTGAGCAGGCCCGCATGGTTGCAGAAAAATCGCTCGATGCCTTTCTCTGGTGCCGCGATTATCTCGGGGTCAAATTTAAAGACAAGCTCGCCCAGTTCGGTGGCCACTCGGCCCCGCGTACCCACACGACCTATAATCAGTCCGGTTCCGGAATCGTCAGGCCGATGCTCGCCAAGGTCAAGGAATTGGGCATCCCACTGCAGAAAAAGACCTTTCTCAAACGCCTGGTCGCAAATGACGAAGGACGGGTGATCGGTGTCGAGGTCATCGCCAACTTTACCGGTGATGAGAGCAAGGGGAAGATCAGGTACATCAAGGCTGAAAAGGGGGTTGTCATGGCCTCCGGAGGATTCTCGGCCGATGTCGCTTACCGGCTGACGCAGGATCCGCGCCTGGGCGCAGAGCTGTTCACCACCAACCACCCTGGGGCCACGGCGGAATGTCTCAAGCAGATGCTCAGTGTCGGGGCCAATCCTGTCCAGCTTTCTTGGATTCAACTTGGCCCCTGGGCGTCTCCTGATGAAAAAGGGTTTGGCCTGGCGCCGATCTTTGCCGCTTATTCCGCCTTCACCCATGGTGTCATGGTCAATCCGCAGACAGGGGAACGTTTTATCGACGAACTGGCGGACCGCAAGATTCGGGCCGATGCCATCATTAAAACCGGTAACCCGGCGATTGCCATCTGTGATGCCGACGGAGCGGCGGCCTCAAGCCATGTGATGGAGAAACTGCTGGAGCGCAAGGTTGTGCATAAGTTCGATACCCTCAAGGACCTTGCCAGTCATTATCAGATGCCGGCCGATAAACTGGCCGCTCAGGTCGAGCGCTATAACAGCTATGTTCAGGCGAAAATGGACCCTGAATTCAACAAGCCTTTTGTCATGAAGCAGAATCCGATCGACAATCCCCCCTACTATGCCGTGCGCCTCTGGCCCAAGGTCCATCACACCATGGGCGGGGTCGAGATCGACACCGGCGCGAGGGTCGTCAGTATTGCTGATCGCAAGCCGATCGCCGGCCTGTTTGCCTGCGGTGAGGCAACCGGAGGAACCCATGGAGCGGTCCGTCTCGGGACCGTGGCCGTACCGGATTGTATCGTCTTTGGCCGGATTGCCGGAGCGAATGCCGCCAAGGGCTGATGTCCAACCATAAACTTGCGGCTGCTGCTCCGATACAGGGCGCAGCAGCCGTTCAGATGAGGTAACCGATGTTGAAAAGAACTCTGATGTTAGTGCTGCTGGCGCTGTTTGTGTCCGGCTCGGCCTGGGCTATCCCCCAGATGAAGCCGCATCACAAAGAGAACGGTTTGTCATGCAAGGATTGCCATTTGATCAAACCAAGGGAAGCCGTGCCGATGGAGCAGTGCCTGACCTGTCATGATCTGCCCGAGGCCAAGGACGACTACAGTGGCCCGCCTGACCAGCATGATTCCCCGCACTACGGTCCGGAGCTGGAGTGTGAGAACTGTCATCATGAGCACATGGAATCTGAAAACTTCTGTAGCAGTTGCCATGAATTTGATTTCAAAGTGCCCTAAGACTGAGAACAAAAGAATGCTTACAGGCCCTCGTCTCCCTTGAGGGCCTTTTTCATGCCAGTTCTCCGGCGAGTCTACCCAGACAGAGAAGAGCATTTTCGATCGCTTCATTCCAGTACGCGGCATTGAGGCGGATACAGTTGGTGAATTTTCCGGTCAGGGAAAAGAGGTGACCGGGGGCGATACTGATCCCCTGCTGTTTGGCCAGCCGGTAGAGTTTCAGGGCATCTACTTTTTCCGGCATTTCGATCCACAGAACGTGTCCGCCCTGCGGGCGGGAGACCCTGGTTCCCTGGGGAAAAGAGATGCTGATCGCGGCGGTCATGCAGGCTTGGTTTTTCGCGTAGCAGCGGGTCAGGCCGCGTAAGTGATGGTCATAACCGCCGGAGGCGAGGAATTCGGCGATCGCCTGCTGGGTCGGGCTGGCGGTGGCGACCCCGGAGATCATTTTGCCCCGCTCGATCTGATCCTGATATCTTCCGGCCGCGACCCAGCCGACCCGGTAGCCGGGGGCCAGGGTTTTGCTGAATGAAGAGCAGAGCAGGACATTGCCGGTTTTGTCGAAGGTTTTGGCAACTTTCGGTCGGCGTGCAGAAAAAGCCAGGTCGCCATAGATGTCGTCTTCGATCAGGGGGATGCCATAGCATTCGAGCAGGGCGACCAGTTTATACTTGTCTTCATCGGCCATCAGGCTGCCCAGGGGATTATTGAAATTGCTGATCACCAGGCAGGCCTTGACCTGATCCTGATGGCGTTCAAGGGCATAATCGAGCGCTTCCAGGCTGATCCCTCCTTTGGGTGAGGCCGGGATCTCCAGGGTCTTCAGCCCCATCTCTTCAATCAACTGCAGAAAATTGAAGTAAAAAGGGGTCTCGATGGCAATGGTGTCGCCCGGTTTGCAGATGGCCCTGAGTGCCAGTGCCACCGCTTCGACACAGCCGGAGGTGATGACCAACTGGTCCGGACTCAAGGTGCAGCCGGACTGGAGCAAACGCTGGGCGATCTGCTGGCGCAGGCGCAGGTTGCCCGGCGGCAATTCGTAGGAGATCGCCTGGCGTGGCAGACGCCTAGTTTCGCGGGCGAGCATGCGATTGAGCTTGGTCATCGGCAACAGTTCGTGATTGGGGGCGGCGATACCGAGTTGCAGCAGCTCGGGGTTGAGCAGGTCGCGCATGACCATGGTGTAGACGTTGGACAGGGTCACCTCGGCCGGCTCGGCGACAGACAGAGGCGCTGTCGGTTCGGAAGGAAGTTCTGTCAGTTTGGGACGGACGTAAAAACCCGACTGTGGCCTGGCCTCGATCAGCTGACGGTCTTCAAGCAGGACATAGGCGTCCTTGACCGTATTGATGCTGACCTGAAGTTGCTGGCTGAGGCGGCGAATCGATGGCACCCGTTCACCTGGTCGTAAGGTTCCCTGGTCGATCAGGTAGGTGATCCGTTCGGCAACCTGCTCGTAGAGAGTTGAATTCGGATTTTTGATCTGTAGCGGCCGGGCCATGTCACCTTTCTCCATAGTGAGTAATCATGCTGCAGGGTACCAGTTGCCATTTTTCTGAGACAGGTACAGTTGAGTATAAGGTTTATGGGTACAGTTATCTATAGTTTTAGCTGTGATGGTTACAATAAACTACGGCTGTATCTGGTGAAATTTCCTGTTTAAGGTTTGAATAGGACATGATTTGAGTTCAAGGGAGATAATCATGAAACTTCTGCTGGAAACAGGCGAATTGTATGAGCCGGAACGGGAAACAGGGGACCAGATTCTGCGCTGCGAAGCGGGGACCTGCTGGTTGACCATCGAGGGGGACAGCCGCGATCTGCTGCTGCGCGCCGGGCAGCAATGTGAGCTGCCGCGCCACAGGCGGGTTGTCGTTACGGCTTTGAGCGAGGTACGGATACAGTTGTTTGAAAAAGAATCTGCCTCAACGGCCTTTGGAGCTATGAACTGGCTTATCGGGCTGAAAAAGTGGGCCCTTGCTTGAGCAAGGGCCCGCTGTGGGTTACTTGGCCTGTTTCAGGTAGCGGTAGTAGTCGGAATCGGTTGAGATGATCATCTTGCCGTTCTGACGAATCGTCTTTTTATAGGATTCCAGGGTGCGCAGGAAGTTGTAGAAATCCTTATCCTGGTTGTAAGCATCGGCATAGATCGCCGCAGCCTTGGCGTCGGCTTCACCGCGGATCTCCAGCGCCTTGCGATAGCCTTCGGAACTGATGGTCTTCAGCTCACGCTCCATCTGACCAAGGATTTCGGCCTTCTCCCCTTCCCCTTCGGAGCGGTACTGGGCGGCGACCTTTTTACGTTCGTTGATCATCCGTTCATAGACCCGAGTGCGGACCTGTTCAACGTAGTTGATCCGTTTGATCTGGACATCGATCAGCTCAATGCCGTACTCGGGGGTACTGGCGCTGGCTTTTTTGAGGATATTGGCCAAGATCTGCTCGCGGCCGAGCAACTCTTCAGGTTTGACCTCGACCCCTTCGATCTCGAATTTCTCGGCACCTTCCGGCCGATAATCGCTGCCGCGGACCAGTTCGACCAGCAGGTGGCCGGAGACCGAGTCACGCACGACCGAGTCGATGATATCGTCGAGGCGGCTCTGGGCTCCTCGTTCGGTGGCGACGGTCTTAAAGAACTGCAGCGGGTCGGTGATCCGCCAGCGTGCCGTGGTGTCAACCCAGATAAAGCGCTTGTCCTTGGTCGGAATCTGGTTCGGATCACCATCCCATTTGAGGATCCGGTTTTCGAACCGGTTGACGTCCTGCAGAAACGGCATCTTGAGATGAATTCCCGAGGGAACGATATCACCGACCGGCTTACCGAACTGGGTGATGATGGCCTGCTCGGCTTCGTTCACGACGTAGAGTGCGTTCTGGAGCAGCAGCGCGGCGATGATGATGACAATAAAGAGAATCCATTTTTTCATTTTGCCCCTCCTTTGCCGGTCTGGCCAAGTTGCAGAAGCGGCAGTAGCCCGCTGTTCTCTTCGTCAAGGATATAGGTTTCGTTGAGTGACGGCAGGACCTCTTCCATGGTTTCGATGTAGATCCGCTTGCGGGTGACGTCCGGGGCCTTGCGATATTCGGTCAGCAGGGCGTTGAAACGATCGGTCTCACCTTGGGCCTTGTTGATCCGCTCGACAGCGTAGCCTTCGGCCTGCTGAATCATGCTTTTTGCCTGGCCGCGTGCCTTCGGAACCTCCTGGTTGAACTGCTCGCGGGCCTGGAAGATCAGACTCTCCTTCTGTTGTTCCGCTTCGTTGACCTCATTGAAGGCGGCCTTGACCGCATCGGGAGGGTTGACGTCCTGGAACTTGACGGTGACGATCCTCACCCCGATATCGTAGCTGTTGAGGGTGTTTTGAAGCCCCTCTTCAATCTGCATTGCGAGAGCGGCCCGCTCGGTGGTCAGAACCTGGGTGACGTTGGCACTGCCGATCGCTTTGCGGACCATCGCTTCAGAGATATCGCGGATGGTGCCGATCGGATCCTTGATGCGGAACACGTATTTGAACGGATCGGCGATCTGGTACTGGACGATCCATTCGACGTCACTGACGTTCAGGTCTCCGGTCAGGGTCAGCGATTCCTCCTCGAGCCCCTTTTTATTGTAGACCGTGCGCACATCGGGGGTGACGGTCCGGTAGCCGAATTCTTCCTTGAGAACGCGGCCGGTCGGCACCAGGTAGACCTGATCGATGCCGAACGGCAGCTTCAGATGCAGGCCCGGATCGGCGTAGGCGGAAAACTTGCCGAAACGCAGGATGACGCCGGTCTCCTCGGTATCGACTTCGTAGAAGCAGGTGTAGAGGCCGAAGACAATGACGATAATCAGGATGACGGGAAGGATGAAGAACGGCGGCTTGCCCCCCTTGCCCCCGCCGCTTCGGCTCGCTTTGAATTTTCGTTTGAAGTTGTTGGTGATTTCAACCACCTTGCGTTCCAGATCGTCTCCGGAAGGTCCTTGTCCCCAGTCGTTCATTCAACGTCCTTTCTTGTTGATGTGTGGCAGATTGTTCATCCGAATCTATAATCTACAATAAATTTGCTTCGGATACAGGCTTTTCCGAGCGATTTTCTCCGAAAATATGCTTGCCAGCGAAAATCACTGTTTTGATTCCCGGATATTGGTCCGGTACAGCGACATCGGTTAGAATAGTGCGAACAGCACAAGACTGTCTGCCAAGAACCCTGCTGAGAAAGGAAAAACTATGGATGTCATCGTCGATCTGTGCGTCATTCCAATGGGAGTTGGCGTTTCTGTTTCCAAATATGTTGCACTTTGTCAGCAGGTTCTTGAAGAGGCGGGGCTGAAACACAATCTGCATGCCTATGGGACCAACGTCGAAGGCGGGTACGATGAAGTATTTGCCGCGATCAAGGCCTGTCATGAGAAGATCCACGCGGCCGGTGCGCCGCGCATCACCACGACGATAAGGCTCGGCACCCGTACCGACCGTCAGCAGTCGATGGACGACAAGATCCGCAGCGTCGAGGAAAAATTGTAACTTCTAAAATTAATGAAGCGGAGCTGGCAGACTGATGCTAACTCTTGACCTGCGGGTCTGCCAGGGCGGTTTTGACCGCCTTGCCGATCTGGCCGATCGAATAAGGCTTGTTTATATAGCGATCGATCCCAAGCCTGCGTAGTTCGTCAACCTGGGCTGTTATGGCGAAACCGCTGGCAATAATGGCCTTCTGATGCGGTTTGAACTCATGGATCCGCCTGTAGGTGGTCGCACCGTCGATACCGGGTTCCATGATCATGTCGAGCACGACAAGGTCGACATCGTTGTTGTGCAGAAATTCTATCGCGTCTTCACCGGAGCGGGAGGAAATAACGTTATAGCGCAGTTCCTTGAGAATGGCGCTCGCGATCTCACGTTGTTCAGCAACATCATCGACGATGAGTATCTTTTCGCCGTTTCCGTAACATCGCACGGCTTCTTTGGGGGGCGCCTCCTGTTTTTCGTCCAGGGTGATTGGTAAATAAAGGGTAAAGGTCGTTCCTGTCCCCTGCTCACTTTTGAGATCGATGAATCCGTGATGATCCTTAACGGTCCCCCAGACAACGGCCATGCCGAGGCCGGTGCCGCTTTTGCCCATTTTTTTCTTGGTATAGAAGGGCTCGAAGATTTTTTCGCTGTCCTGTTGCGTCATGCCTATACCGGTATCGGAGACGGTCAGGACGGCATAATCACCCTTGTCGATAATCTCGTAGCTGGAGAGCGGGGTAGCGATATGGGCCAGCCCCGTCTCTATCGAGAGGATCCCGCCTTCCGGCATTGCTTCAGCCGCGTTTGAAATGAGATTCATGATCGTTTTGGCGATATGGATGGAAGAGCCTTTGATGTGAAGCTGCTTGCTGTCAAGCTGTGTGCGGACCTCCACCTGTGGATGGAAATGCCGGAGCTTTTCCATTTCAGGGCTGTCCAGTTGTTCACGGATGGTGGCGTTGAGGTCGATCACCTCGGTTACCATGACGCCCCTGCGGGCCATGGTCAACAGATCCTGAACAATGTTTACCGCTTTCTCTCCCGATTTTTTGATCGTTTCCATCGGTTTATGCAGGGGGCTTGTTTCCGGGATTTCCAGCAGTAGCAGCTCTGGATAGCTGACGATACCGGAAAGGATATTGTTCAGATCGTGGGCGACGCCGCCGGCCAGGAGTCCGAGAGATTCCATTTTTTTGGAGCGGGCCAGTTTTTCTTCGCTTTCCCGCAGGGCGTTGTCTTTTTCTTTTAGTTTCGTTAAGTCAAAAATGTAGCCGATCAGCCGCTGTTCCGATTTGATGATATAGAGGCTCAAATTGATAAATCCGGTAAAGCTGCTGCTGTCTTTTCGGAGAATCTGGAATTCCTGTCCGTTCGCGGGCTTGTCGGCCAGAACCTGCTGCATCATGTCGTTGACTTTTTCAAGATCTTCAGCAGCAATCATGCTCTGAAACTTACAGCCGTCTGCCAAATCTCTGTCGTCATAGCCGGTCAATTGATAGGTGGCCTGGTTGGCAAACAGGATATTACCGTCTTTGTCAGTTTCAATAACCCCGACCGGCAGAAGTTCAGTCAGGGCTTTATAGCGCTCTGTGCTGGTGCGGAGGGTTTCCTCTATGCTCTTCTTTTCCGTTATGAAGCGGGCTTGCTGGATATTTTGATACGCTGACGTGGAGAGTTGTTTCGCCAGGGTGAAAAGGGCCTGGGCGATTTTTTCAAACTGATCTTTAGCCATGGCCGGGACTTCACGGAATGCCTCGACCAGAGCCTCTTCGTCCGTACCGATCTGCTGTGCGTAGTGACATATTTTCTCTTCAGACTGTGTTTCGTCGCGGACCTGCCCGACCAGCCAGGTGGCGATATGTTTGCCGCCAATTGTTATCGGAGCACATGCATCCCAGAGCCCTCCACTCAGGCAGGGCTGAATCGTCGGCCTATCTGGATTATATCGCCCCAGAATAGCATCAGACTTCAAACAGTTTTCTCCGCCCTTATCCGTGTTACGAATAATGTCGCAGAATCGGCAAAAATTACTCGGTTTGGTGATGGGGCGACCATCCGGTTTGGTGATGATAGAGGCAATGCCTGTCGCCTGAGAGAATTCCTCCTGAAGTCGTTGAATGTCATCAATGTTGAAAAGGTCTTCAAAGGTGACGGATTCGACATCATCCAGCGCCCTGGTCAGGGCAACAATTCTTTTTTCCAGAGCTTCTTCATTGCGCTTACTTTCGGAAATATCCCGGCTGACGCCGACAAGGCCGATGAATTTATGCTTGTTGTTGAATAATGGGACCTTGTCGGTTTTGTAGATGCGGGTATCGCCATTTGAATTCAGGAAGCGTTCTTCTGCATGGAAGGGTTTTTGTTCCGTGATGACTATTTCATCACTGGAACGGCAGAGTTTTGATTGCTCTGTCGTGAATAATTCCGCATCAAGGTGTCCCAGAATTGCTTCGCGATCCTTCTCGAAAATCTCCTCAAAAGCCGTATTGACCAACAGATAGCGTCCATCCTTGTTTTTGAAATAGATGACGTCCGGAATCGCATCTATCAATGCTTTCAGCCGCGCTTTTGTTTCGTAGGTTTCAGTTTCGAGGGACAGGCGGCGTGATTTGCTCAAGACAATAAAGATCAGCAGGAGAACACAGAAGATGGTTACGAATATGAGAGTTTTAGCTATGAAGGCCTCTTGATCATCGATATGGGTTGCCTCGAGGATCTCAAATAAGGGGGTCGATAAGCCGATCGTCCAGACCTGATTTTCAAATCTCACTGGCGTCCAGGCGGCAATTTCTGGCCCCTTTGCTGGTTGCCAGATATACCAGCCGGTACCTTCCCGTGCCTGCATGACATCAGCTGACATCTCTTCATAATGACTTGCTCCGGAAAGCACCTGTTGAGCAAAAATTTCTGCCATGCTCTTGTTCCGGTATTCATCAGGAAAATCCGAGCTCAAATCGAAAACAACACGATCTGGGGTATAGATCCAGGCGTCGCCATTTTTCAGCAAATGGATCGGGACGATAAAACGTTTCAGAATGTTCTGTTCAATAATGGAGACATCCGTACCCTTTGAGTATTCATCTGAGATATAGAGTTCAGCGGCTCTGGCCACCGAGCGTACAATTTCCAGCTGAGTTTCCTGATAAGAGCTGATGACAGCCTGGCGTAATGTACTTTTGTAGTGATAGGAGATGTACCAGCCGGTACAGATAACAAATATGACAGCAACGAATAATATGATTTCGAAGGGTTTAAGGGCGTGTAAAAAAGCTTTGGGAGGTGGAATCTGCATTTTGTATTTCATGATGATTCCCTGTCGCAACAAAGGTGCTTAGTGCTCCTGCCGGACTGTCAATATTAAATGTTTCTAAATTGAAAGACAAATGTATTTATCTGAAAAAGATTTGAAAACCCTGCGTATACCACGGCGAAGTTATCCCTGGTTGTGAAGTCCGTTTCTTTTTTTCCGTAGCGTATCATAGATAATCTGGCTGAACGGCGCGATAAAGTACGGCTTGCGAATAAAGCCATCGAGGCCGGCGTTCTTCATGGTCCGCAGGTCTTCATCATGGGAGAAGCCGGAGGTCAGAATGACGCAGGCAGCCGGGTCGATGTCCCGGATGCTGTTGAAACAGTCGCGACCGTTCATGACCGGCATCACCATATCGGTGATAACCAGATCAATCCTGTCCTTTTCCCTGTGAAAGATATCGACCGCTTCCTGGCCGTTGCTGGCAAGAATGACTTCATAGCCAAGTTTTTCCAGAATATTACTCGCCGTAATCTGCATGATTTCTTCATCATCGACGAGCAGAATACAGCCTGTTCCCGTTATGATTCTGATCTTGTCCACTACGCTGCTCTCACGTTCAGTCAGCGGTAGAAGTAGCCGGAACACAGTTCCCTTGCCGACTTCACTGTAGACTGAAATAGCGCCATTATGGCGTTTAACCGCACCATAGGCCGAGGACAGGCCGAGCCCGGTCCCTTTGCCCGGATTCTTGGTGGTGAAGAAGGGTTCAAAAATTCGCTCAAGATGCTCTGTGGGGATACCGCATCCTGTATCGCGGACGTTGATTTCAATAAATCTTCCAGGGTTGAGGTCAAACTGTGAGGTGTCGCAATCATATTGATCAATATCAATGTCTGTGGTGCTGATGCGCAGCTCCCCTCCCTCCGGCATGGCATGGGCTGCATTGATGCAAAGATTCAGCAGACAATTATGCAATACCGCGGAATCCCCAAGAATATGGCACTGTTCCGCCTCCAGATCGGTAAGGATACGAATGCGTCGATCGATGCTTTTTTCCAGAAGTGAAACTGTTTCGTCAATAAGACTATGCAGGTTGACACTGGTTGAAACCTTGGCCGCCCTGTGGGAGAAGCTGAGCAGCTGCCTGGTCAATTCTGCGGCCCGGTTTGCGGAATCAAGGATTGTCCTACGCATTTTTTGGACCTTGGCATCCTCAGGCAGATAGAAGCCGAGAACTTCCGTCGCACCGATGATGCCGCCGAGCATGTTGTTGAAATCATGAGCGATGCCACTGGCAAGAACCCCGATCGCTTCCATTTTTCGTCCTGCATTCAGCTGTTCTTCAATCCTTCTTTGTTCTGTGACGTCGCGAATGACCAGCACGACGCCGATAATTGCTTCCGTATCCTGTTTGAGAATCGGGGCGGCACTGCAGGTTAATTCAATCCGTTTTCTGTCCCTTGAAAGCAGGCAGATGTCTCTGTCTATTGTGACGGTTCGTTTTGAAGCAAGGACTCGGTCGACAGGATCGATGCCGGTCTCCTGGTCGCTGTTTGAAACGAGATTCAGAACCGTTGAGAGCGGTTTGCCGGCCGCATCACTGTCTTTCCAGCCGCAAAGTTTTTCCGCGACGGGATTCATCCCCCGAATCAGCCCCTGTGAATCTGTGGTGATGACACCATCGCCTATGGAGTTCAAGGTCGTTTCCAGGTTTTCCCGGCTGAGTTGCAACTGGGCATTTTTATCTTCAAGAAGCTTTCTGGCGTTGCGCGCCCCCGTTATGTAGAGAAACAGCAGGGGGGAAATTCCGATCACAAAAGCTCCCAGGCCGGCCAGGAAAAACAGGTTGCTTTTTCTCACGACGGCAGCGACATGATCCAGGGTGAACTCAGCGCAGGCCAGGTATTTTGATCCGTCAGGGAGAGTGACCGGGATAAAGACGGCACGAAAATGACCCCAGATGTCCTCAAAGGTTGCATAGACTGGGGTTGTACCGGCAAAGGCCTGTAGTTCAGCTTCGGAAACCCCCTGGTCATAGGGCATGAAATAATAAATCTCCGCCTGTGGAAGGTCGGGGCCGGAGGTTTTATTGCAGCTGGTGAGGTAAACCTTGCCGTCGAGCAGTATGTCGGTCCAGATGTATTTGGCCCCGGATTTCTCCGCAAGTGCAGTCAGCTTGGATTCGATACCCTGGTATTCTGCGGGACTGATGGCGTCGGCCGTTTTTGCTCGTAAATGATAATCTTCGGCAATGATGAGTTGGAGGCTTTCGGCGACGATGAGTAGTTGCTTGTCGATATCGTCATGGATGTAGTGACGAACCTGGGTACGCATCCCGTAAAGAAAACCGAGGCTGATCAAGATGAAGAATAAGACCGCAATGATCAGCGCCGGGATTCGATGTTTTTCCTGAAAAGCATACTGCTTGATCATAGAGATGACTTTTCCCGTATTTCCTTAGCCGAGTACTTTTCTGATTTCCTGAACCAGTTCGTTAATTCTCAATGGTTTTGCCAGCAGGGCCCTGGCTCCGAGCGTCAGGGCTTTTCCACGCGTTTTTTTGTCGCTATCTCCCGTGCAGATGATGACGGGAATATCCGGGCGAATGGTGAGAGCTTTGTGGGTCAGATCGGTCCCGGTCATTTCCGGCATGGTCAGATCAGTGATGATCAGATCAAAGGATGCTGGATCGTCACTGAACAGCTCCAGCCCTTCTTTGGCGGAGGTGGTTGCTGTTACCTGGTAGCCGAAGCTTTCCAGTGACAGCTGACCGAGTTCCTTCAGCATCGGTTCGTCATCAATGAACAGAATCCTTTCATTGCCGTTATCTGTTTCCGGTTGGCTTTCTTCCCGATTGTCAGTCTCCTCGCTTGCTGAACTGACGGGGAGGTAGACGAAGAATGTCGTCCCTTTGCCGACTTCGCTCTCAACCTCGATGGCGCCGCCGTGCCTTTTGACAATACCATGAACAACCGAAAGCCCCAGCCCTGTACCGTGTTCCCTTTCCTTGGTCGTGAAAAATGGATCAAAGATCTGACTGATGATCTGCTCCGGAATGCCTTTGCCGTTATCGGTAACACTTATCAGGGTGTATTGGCCTTGCGCCAAGGTATTTCCGGACGGATGAGTTCCGTCAAGCTCAACCTGCTTCAACCCGATACTAATCCGGCCCTCGCTCTCAGGCAGGGCATGATAGGCGTTGGTACAGAGATTCATGATGACTTGCTGAATCTGGGTTTTATCCCCCGATATCTGTCCGATCGGTTCCTGGATATCAAGGCTGATGGAAATGCTGGAGGGGATCATCTGGCGTAACAGTGTGTAGGTCTCTTCAACAATGGGATTGACTTCAAAGGTTTCCTGGGTCTCGTTCTCCTTGCGGCTGAACATGAGAATCTGGCGGACCATGTCTCGTCCCCGATTAGTGGCCGACAGAATGAATCCAAGATTCTTCTTTGTGGCCTCATCGCAGCTGGCACTTTTCAGGGTCAATTCGGCGAAGCCCAGAATGGCCGAGAGAATATTGTTAAAATCGTGAGCAATCCCCCCGGCCAGGGTGCCAATCGCTTCGATCTTCTGGGCCTGAATCAGTTGTTCGGTCAGGACATGGGCTTCCATTTCGGAGGACTTTAAGGCTGAGATGTCTTCGATGCTGGCCCAGAAGAATTTTTCGCCGCGCCGCTCAAGCAGAATGCCGTTGATGCGGACCGGAACCAGGTGTCCGTCCTTATGGATATATTCCTTTTCATAGGGACCGAAGCTTCCGGTTTTGTTCAGCTGGGCAAGCAGTTCCTCATGTTCCTGCTCGGCATAGTCCGTTGGCGTCATGTTCAAGACATTTAACTGTAAAATTTCCTCAGCGCTGTAACCGGTTATCCTGGCATAGGCCGGGTTGGCCTGAACGATCTGGCCATCCAGCGTGCAGAGTCGCAAGCCGATGGGAGATTGTTCAAACAGCATGCGCAAATCTTTTTCGCTGGTTTCCAGTTTCTGTTCCATTTCGATGCGATCGGAAATATCCCGTCCTTCAGGGATCAGCAGTGTCACCTGCCCCTGTTCATCGAAGAGCGGCGTGATGGAGAAATCGACGGTGTGGACCTGGCCCTCGGTAGAGCTGTGGGTAGCGACAAATTTGACCTGCTTTCCTCTGGACGCTAGGGCGATCGCGTCTTTTAACTGTTCGCGCAATTCATGAGAATGTCCCCACCAGCGAGAATCCCAGAAAGGTTTGTCCAATACCTCTGATTTATCTGCATTGATCAGAGCAAGGGACGTATCGTTAGCATCGATCAGGGTTCCGTCGGTTTTCAACAGCCCTATAAACTGGTAGGAATTATTGAAGATGGCCCTGAATTTCTGCTCACTGTCGCGCAGTGCGACTTCGACTCTATGCTGCTCGGCAAGTACTTTCTCGGCCAGTTTTCGCGCTTCCCCTTCTTTTTGGGCCAACAGTCTGGAACGCTGGGAGGACGTCAGAATTTTATCGATAAATACCACAAGCAACAGAGTGATAAGGGCCCCGGTTAGGAGTGTTGAATTGGGCTTCCAGGTTTTTTGGGCTGCAATATATGCAGGGGTGGCTTCGACAGCCAGAAGCCAGCTTCTGTTGCCGATATTTATGTTCTGGGTTTGGAAAGTTCCTGCACTCAAGAGAGTTTTTAAATCGGTGGGGGTGTCGGTTACTGTCTGACCGTAGGCAAAAAGGAATTGAATCTGATCCTGATCCGTCTGATCAAACAGATAAAGATTGATTCTGTCCTCGCCGCTGGCAGACAGGCTGGCGGCGAGAATCCTGTCTATCTGATGGCCGCAAACCAGAAACCCCCTTAAATCCCTGCGTCGCTCATCAACCCTTGTCGGAATCTTTCCACGCGCATAATAGGGGAGGAAGGTCAGAAAACGGTTTTCCTGGTGTCCTTCGACCGCTGGACGGATTTCAGCTGTCACCGAGATGCTTGCAGAATCCCGGGCGGCTTCCATAGCTGCTGCCGGGTTTGCCACAGAGGCTATGTCAAAGCCTAAAAATTTCGCTGATGTGTCTGCCGGTACGGAGTAAAAAATCGGATAATATTCTTCTCTGCTGCCGACCTCGACAGGTTTTCCAGAGGCGTCGAACTCCCAGATGGTTTGCTGGGACAAGCCGAGTTCTTTTAATTGACTGTTGAACAGTTCACGTTCTTCAGAATGAACCCTTGGGATCCAGCCCATGGCAACAATATTGATTGTGTTTTGCATTAAACTGTTGCCAAAACGATTGAATTCATCCCTGCTGACCTGTTCAGAGGAGGAAAACAGGCCAAGGAGTGATTTTGTCAGCAAAAGGTGCTGTTCGATCTGGGTTTGCAGGGCGGTACTGCAGACGATGCTGTTACGCGTCAGGGCAGACGCAACGGTTTCCTTCTCCCAGGTTCTGGTTGAAAGGTATGAGGTCAGCGTCAGTACTGCGCCGATAACGATGATTGCAAATGCCGTAAAGAATCTGGTCATATTGTATTGACACTCTGAATCTGTGCCCAGAAGGACTGTTTGGAAGCTCTCTGAGCTATAGATTATTCAGCATAGTTAATAATACCAGTTATAGATCATAAAACCTGATCATTTTACTTTTTGATGCAGCTCAGAGGTTCAAAAGACAAAGCGTCCCTGCGGGGCCGAGTAGAACTGGAAGTGGGCCTTGCCCGATTTTTTGGCCCGGTACATGGCCTCGTCCGCAGCTTTCATCAGATCTTTGGCTGTCGAGGCGTCTTCCGGAAAGAGAGCGATGCCGATACTGGAGCTGATCTCCTGGCAAAAATCATCTTTGCAGAGCTGATGGTTCAGTGCCGAGCTGATCCGTTGTGCGGTTGTTTCGATCAGCTCGATCGAGTCGATGTCCTCGAGCAGGATCAGGAATTCATCCCCGCCCATGCGGGCGACGGTGTCCGCCTCACGGACGCTGTTACGCAGTCGTTTGGCGACGTTTTTCAGCAGCTGGTCACCGGAATCGTGGCCCAGGTTGTCGTTGATCTGTTTGAAGTGATCGAGATCGAGGAAGAACAGGGCGATCTGACGATGGTTGCGACGGGCTTTGCTGATGGCATGTTTGAGGCGGTCTTCAAACAGCAGGCGGTTGGGCAGGCCGGTCAGAGTATCGTGATGAGCCAGGTGGTGCAGGCGCTTTTCGTTTTCGCTCAGTAGTTCTTCGGCCTTCAGGCGCTCTGAAATATCGCGAGATACTTCGACGATGGCGTAGAAGTTGTTGTGCGCATCGAAGAGCGGTGAAGCGATGACTTCGTAGAAACGTTGCTGACCAGCGATATCTCGTCGGTGAATTTCGATAACCGGTTCGAGGGTTTCCCTGACTTTGTCAAATGGGCAGATCTGCTGATTGTCACCGCTTTCGTCAGAGACGTGAAACAGTTTATCGCAGGTCGTATCCAGATCAGTACTGGTCGGAAGGATCTGCTCTTTGGCGGCCTGATTCATCTGCAGGACGCGGTGATTCACATCGATCACTTTCAGTGGATCGGAGACAGCGTCGATGACGGCCTGAAGAAAGAGGTTTTTTTCCATGATCTGCGCTTCGGCTCTTTTTCGGTCACTGATATCGTGAATGACCGAGCAGAGAACCGCTTTACCTTGGATCTGTATTGGTGAACAAAAGACTTCCACAGGCCGTAGTTGTCTGTCGGCAAGTTGGTGGGTGAACTCGAAATGAAAATTTCTCGAGTTTTTGACATCGCCCATGTGAGCTTTGATTTGCTCCGGTCCGGCTTGGTTGATGTCCCAGATTTTCAGCTGTTTAAGTTCTGCTCGAGCATACTGGTAAAATTGGCAAGCGGCCGGATTGGCATCAAAAATCTGCCCTGTTTCCGGATCGATCAACAGGATCACGGTCTGGGAATCTTCAAAGAAAACCTGATATTGTTGATGACGTTCGGAAAGCTCCTGCTCGATGGTCTGGCGTTCGCTTAACTCCTGCTTGAGAAGCAGGTTTTTTTCAGCCAGTTCGCGAGTTTTCCGCCTGACCTGCCTGCGGCTGAAGATCGTTGTAATCAAGGCCAGTATTATCGAGGCCAACAGGGCATAGAATGTAATTTTGAGCCAGAGGGGAGGTACTGAGAGAGGTTCTTTCAGCAGCCAAAGATGCTGCAGGCTGTGATACACAGAATCGTCAGCTGTTTTCCACCTTCGGATTGTCAGGTCGAAGTCCTTGAGTAGTTGCGGATCGCTTCTGGTCGAGAAGGCCGGATGAATCTGAATCGGATTGACCAGCACAGAAGAGGCGATGACATCGTAGTCAGCTGCTTTATTTTGGCCGAAAAATCGTCCAACCAACGCGGCATCGGCCTTTCTTTCAGCAACTGCTGCAAAGGCTTCGTTATAGTTTTTCGCCGGCAGGAAGTTTACGGTGAGGCCGAAGTTGCTGGTGACCTGACGTAAACCCTGGTCTCCGGAAAAAAGAATATCGTCTACCTTGATGGCAACCGTCTTTCCGTTGAGATCAAGGATGGAATCTATCTCACGATCTTTACGGTGAAATAGCTGTCCCCAGGTGTTGAATACTGTTTCAGTCGAAAAATTATAGATGGCAGAACGTTCTTTGGAATAGGCGATGGCGGGCAGAATATCGACCTGGTTATCCTTGAGCAGTTGCAGACATTCGGCCCAGTTACAGGGGACATATTCGATGTCCCAACCGTTTTCATCGGCAACGTGCTTGAACAACTCAGGAAAAAAACCGGAGGCTGTTCCAGATGATGTCATCGACTCTACAGGGGGATTGTTGTCAATGGCAATGCGCACGGCCGCATGAAGGTCAAACAGTGGCAGCAGGATCAGGCATATGGCGATGCACAGAATGCGCAAAAGTTGCTCCCCCCACAAAGAAATTGGTTAAAGACCAATAATATCGAAGGTAAAGGTTAGATTGCAATGAGCAAACTCAAATCACTGGTTATTTGTAAGGCTCCAGATTGTTCAGTTCTTCTTTCAGTTTATGGTAGCTCTCCAGGCGTTGCGGATTGAGTTGCCCCTCGACGATCGCCTGTTTGACGGCGCAGTGGGGTTCCGACTGGTGCTGGCAGTCGCTGAACTTACAGTTTTGCGCCAACTCTTCAATATCGGTGAACGATTCGGTCAGGTCGTCCTCCTCCCCCCAGAGATGCAATTCGCGCATCCCCGGGTTATCCATCAGGATGCCGCCCCGGTCGAGGAGAAACAGTTCCCGGTGGGTGGTGGTGTGGCGCCCCTTGCCGTCGGCTTCGCTGACCGCGCCTATCTTCTGCACCTGTTCGTCGAGCAGGGCATTGACCAGGGTCGACTTGCCGACCCCTGAGGAACCGAGAAAGGCCAGGGTTTTGCCCGGGCCGAGTTCGGCGTATAGAAAACCGACCTCAGTGCGGTTGAGCGCTGTGCAGAGGTGCACCGGAGTGTCTCCGGCGATGGCCAGAACCTCTTCGCGGCGGGCCTGAGGATCAGCGCACAGGTCGGCCTTGTTAAGCAGGATCAGGGCCTTGGCACCGCTGTTGCCGACCAGGGTCAGGTAACGCTCGATACGGCGCAGGTTGTAGTCCTGATCGAGGCCGCTGACGATGCAGACCAGGTCGACATTGGCGGCGATAACCTGTTGCTTGGAGCGTTCAAAACCACCCTTGGCCTTGCGTCGTCCCGGCTGGTTGCGTGAGAAGTGGCTCTTGCGCGCGCAGATGCCGTGAATCAGACCGCGATCTCCCTGAAAGCTGACGGCTACCCAGTCGCCGACCACCGGAAAGTCGGCCCGGCCGTCGGCCTTGTGGCGTATCTTGCCGGCAAAGCGCACGGTCATTTCGCCGCGCTGCGTCCAGACTCGGAAATAGTTCTTTTCACCGCGAATCACCTTGGCGGGGATATATCTGGGGTTTGACCAGATCTCTTGCTGGCTGGCGAAGAAATCGTCCCAGCCCCAGTCCTGAAGGGTCATGCCTGTCCTTTTTAGCGCTAAATTAAATGGTTTGAATTGCATAGCCTAGCAGATAGATCAATAAAATGCAGTCATATCTTTGTTCTAAAGGCACGGGAAAGAGGCACTGCCGATGGTTGATTTGAAGGTCTTGCGTCTTAACGCAGGACAGTTTTGACTCCAGAGACGATCCAGTCAGCAAGGCTGTGGACGGCGCCGCCGGTGACAAAGCCTGCGAGGATCAGAGCGATCTTCAGGGGATAGCGTCCGGCCAGAGCCAGTAGCTCGGGGACGGTCTGACTGGCGTAGTCGGGGAGGTTGAGATGAAACAGGCTCAGCCCAAAACCGAGGGCGATGAACAGCAGACCGAGCATAAGGATCAGGTAGAATAGCCGCAACAGCGGCGGAAACAACAGTCCGTGGCTGAGCCAGCGGCTACGGTGGGGAACGGCCCACATATGCCAGATCCAGGCCAGAGGGCCCCAGCGATTGTCGATGGCCGAATCGATATCGAGATCCGGAGAGAAGAATACCCCGGAAATCAGGTGGGCCAGGGGTAACAACAGCGCACCTCCGCGTGCCGTGGCAGGTGGCAGGTCGGTGTTTTGCAGAACTAGATAGGTTGCTGGCACCAAAACGACGGCTGTGATGGTGGTGAGGATATCGTGGGTTCTGGCTTGCGGCACAAGAGGACCTGTTAAGGGTTAAGACAACGAGACTGAGCAGAGGTCAGTAACAGCTAAAGCGAGAGAGAAGAACCGGAACCGCGGTTTCGACGCGCAGGATCCGTTCCCCCAGGCTGATGCTCTGAAAGCCACACTCGATCAGTTTATCCACCTCGTAAGGGATGAACCCGCCTTCCGGGCCGATGGCCAGTGTCGCCGCGTCACTGAAATTGAGCGGACAGGGCAGTTCTGCAACCGGATGGGCGACAAAAGCTCTAGCCTGTTTGATGATCTGCGGCAGCTCATCTTCGACAAAAGGCTTGAAGCGAGGTCGCAGCTGGATGTCCGGCAGCATGGTGTCGCGTCCCTGCTCAAGACCCAGGACCAGCTGTTCGGTCAGTGCGTCAGGCCGCAACAGCGGGCTGTTCCAGAAGCTCTTTTCCACCCGGTAGCTGTTGATCAGGTAGAGCCGTTTGACACCCATCGAGGTGACCGCCTGGAGAACCCGTTTGAGCATCTTGGGGCGCGGCAGAGCGAGGATCAGGGTCAGGTCGAGGGGCACCGGCGGCAATTGGTTGAGTTTGACCTCAAGTTCAACCCGGTCAGCGCTCATGCTCAGGACTTCGCCGCTACCCATCAGGTTGTTGAGCAGACCGACGCGCAGTTTGTCCCCTGCTTTGGCCTGGTGAACCTGATGGATGTGTTCAGCCTGGCGGCCGCTGAGGATAACCCGGGTGTCAGAGATAAAATCCTGATGATTGAGCAGAACCAGATTCATAACAGCACGCGGGTCACAAGGGCACTGAGAGTGGCGAGCAACAGACCAAGCAGCAGTGCCCAGAGGCCGTTGCGAACATAAAAATATTTACGGGTCAGCCGGTGGCGACCAAGGTAGTAGATCTCGTGCATGTAGGCGTCGTAGAGTTTTTCCTTGTTGATGATTGTCTCTTTGAACTGGGACTTGAACTCCTCTTCACTTAGGTCGCAGAAGGAGCGGAAGTAGAAAAGGTTGGTCTGGCCACTGACATGCAAGGGGGGAATGATTGCCAGAATTGAAAAAAGTACGGCCAGCATTCCCGAGCCCGCCAGCAGAATGATGGTTAGCAGGTCGAGTTTATCATACTGGGTCAGGGTGATGGTGATCACCAGCGACGAGGCGGTCATGATCATCGACGCCTTGGAGTCGGCCATCTTGTTGAGATCCATGTGCTTGGTCAGGTTGGCGCGCAGGGCATTGCTGGCAAGCAGGCGTGGAATCAGTTGTTCTTCTGGCGGTTTTTGCTCTGTCATTCACGGTTCTCCGGAGAAAAACGGTAAGGTAGCAGTAGTTCGGGGTCTTGGCAAGAGTACCCTGCGTGCAAGGATGCTTTCAGGATGCTGACAACGTTAGCTTCTCGCTCATCATAATTCTCAAGTTGCGGGGACTCGCCCCCGCAAGGCGACATCCTTTTGTCCAGAGCCACAAAAGGATCCAAAAGGGCTCTTTTTACATGTCGTTCATGTTACTGAGTTTTTTATTAGGTATACGCCAGTAACTGACAACGCGCCCAGCAATGAGCTCGCTCATTGAATGGGCAAAATCGGAAAAACTCTACATAGCGGAGTTTTGATGAAAGTCAGTTGGAACAAGCGTCCCCCCCTATGAAATAGGAGGGATTGAGGGGGGGGCTTTCCCGGCTGAAGGTCAGTTGTTTCCCGCAGGGCGCCAGAAGATATCGCCGCGGCCGCAGTCGTTGCTCAGCCGTGCCCAGACAAAGCAGAGGTCGGAGAGGCGGTTGACAAAGCGCTGGCACAGCGGGTTGATCTCCTCTTCTTGCATCAGAGCGACCAGTTCCCGTTCACAGCGGCGGGTGACGGTTCTGGCCAGGTGCAGTGTTGCCGCCGCCCGGCTGCCCCCCGGCAGGACAAAATTTTCCATCGGGGTCAGCTGGTCGCGCGCCTCTTCCAGCCAGGCTTCCAGCCGGTCGATCTGCTGCTGGCCGATTTTCGGCAGGCGTTCGGCAAACTCGCTGGTTGCCGGAGTCGCCAACTCGCCCCCCAGATTGAACAGCTCATTCTGCAGTTGCAGGATTTTCTCATTCAGACCTTCCGGCAGCTGTTCACAGCGTACCAGGCCGAAAACCGAGTTTAGTTCATCAATCGTTCCGTAGGTGCTGACCCGTTGGCAGGATTTGCTGACCCGACTGCCGTCAACCAGGCTGGTTGTTCCTTTGTCTCCGCCCCGGGTCATGATCTGGTCAAGTTTGGGCATCTTATCCTCCGTAGTTGGATAGTTCAGATTGTCCCTGCAGTATAGACCGAAGCTGGCCAGGGGGCCAAGCGTACGACCGATTTTCATGGCTTTGGCAGAGCGCAAAATGTGGATATCCTTTTGCGCTGGAAGCTGAATGATGACCGGAAAAGTTTTTTATATTTCGTCATTAGAAAAATAAAAGCTCTAAATATTGGCAGGTTATGGCATTTAAGTTGCTTGTGTTGAGAAATCGACAGCTGTGAAAAAGCCCTGTGGATAAGTCTGTGGAAACAGATTTTAGTGCCATTATCAGTTGATTCCGAGTGACACTTGAGCCAAGTGGTTGCGGCAAATGCCCTGTATAGAGTGCCATCTAAAAAGAAATGTAACCACTATTGTAGTCATTGACCTATTTTTGCTAGAGTTCTACCCGGTTCGGTCATTTATCATTTAGAGAATGGAGCTTTCTCATGCAAAAGTATCGTTGTACTATCTGTAAATACGTCTACACCCCTGAGATCGGCGATCAGGAAAACGGGACTCCTCCGGGAACCGCTTTTGATGATCTTCCCGAAGACTGGACCTGTCCGCACTGCGGTGTCGACAAGCCGCTTTTTGAAGCGATTTGATCGGTATGCAGCAGGCTGCACCTCTGTGCAGCCTGCTGCGTTGTTTATATTAGTTTCACCGTTATTTTAAGACCTTGATCCGCTCTTCAAGTGGCTGGAAAGTCTTCTCTCCAGGTTCCGCCGCCGGTTTGCCGAACGGCATCTGGGCGATCAGCTTCCAGCTAACCGGAATGTTCCAGGCAGCTTTAACGGCCTCGTCGATGACCGGATTGTAGTGCTGCAGCGAAGCGCCCCAGCCCTCGATATCCAGAGCCGACCAGATGGCGAACTGGAGCATCCCCGACGACTGATTGGACCAGACTGGGAAGTTGTCAGCGTACAGCGGAAACTGCTGCTGCAGCCCTTCGACAACCCGCATATCTTCGAAATAGAGGATCGTGCCGTAACCGCTGCGGAAGGCGCCATTGATCTTGTCCTCGGTGGCCTGAAAGCTGTCTGCCGGAACCAGCTTTTTCAGTTCCGCCTTGGCTATATCCCATAATCTGTCATGCTGCTCGCCGAGCAGAACGACCACCCTGGCGCTCTGGGAATTGAAGGAGGAAGGG
The DNA here is from genome assembly GCA_963677215.1 of Geopsychrobacteraceae bacterium. Classification (GTDB taxonomy): domain Bacteria; phylum Desulfobacterota; class Desulfuromonadia; order Desulfuromonadales; family Geopsychrobacteraceae. Next base: position 971,641 of record OY781919.1, on the reverse strand, counting down.
ACATGTTTGATCGCTTCAGCGACGATCTCCTCTATTTTCTCATCGCTGGTGACCTGTTCCTTGCTGAGGGCGTAATAGGTTCTTCTCTCTTTTATCGCGTTCCAGAAATCGGTTTTCATAAACTATATCCTTTCGTAGGTTTATATCGATTTTATAGTGTTCTTGACCGACCCATTAAGCCAGGTCAAAAAGCAGGAAACGGGCTTCATCTTTGGCAGAGAGACCGAGCATTTTTTCTTCACTGATCGCCGCGCCGTCACCGGCTTGCAAATGTTCTCCTGCTATCGTGAGTTCTCCGTTGGTGACCTGAATCCAGGCGTGCCGCTCTTCTGCCAGATGGTATTCGAAACAGTTCCCTGCTTCCAGTTCGCCGGAATAAAGAGCGATATCCTGATGAACGACAGCCGATCCATCTCTGCCGTCCCGTGACGCGAGTAGCTGCAGCTGGTTCTGCTCCTTCAGCTCAAACACCCTGTTTTCGTAGGAGGGGTTCAGTCCCTTTTCTTCGGGCAAGACCCAGATCTGAAGGAAATGGACCTCCACGGTCTCCGAGGGGTTGTACTCGCTGTGCATAACCCCGCTTCCGGCCGAGATGCGCTGGACCTCGCCGGCTTTGATGATTCCCTCATGTCCCAGGTTGTCTTTGTGTTTGAGCTCGCCTTCAAGGACAAAGGAGAGGATCTCCATATCACGATGCGGGTGGAGCGGAAAGCCTTGCCCGGGTTTGACCCGATCCTGATTGATGACCCGCAGGCTGCGGAAGCCCATCTGGTCGGGATCGTAGTAGCTGTCAAAGGAGAAGCTGTGGTAACTGTCCAGCCAGTCTGAGACAAAATGACCTCTATCTTCAGATCTACGTACTGTGATCATGGTTCGCTCCTTTAGCGGCTGAATCATTTTTCCAGTTTGCCGGCCAGCAGCCGATCCAGCGACCATTTGCCCGCACCGCTGAAGATCAGCGCCAGGGCCATGCCGATACTGAGCAGGTGAAACTCAACCCCTTCCCCCGCCTGATTCCCATACCAGTTCATAAAGAAACCGTTTGGAACATGAACCATCAGGGTGGCGACTGCCATGGTGACACCGATGCCCAGAGCTGCGATTCTTGTCCCCAGTCCGACGATCAGGCCGAGAGCCCCGAAGAATTCGGCCAGGATGGCCAGCAGGGCAAAGATGTAGGGGATACCCATCCCTTCGGTAAAAAAGTTCATTGTGCCGCTGAACCCGTACCCGCCGAACCAGCCGACCAGCTTCTGAGCTCCGTGCGGAAAGATGACCAGTGCCAGAAACAGGCGAAGAATCAGTGTTGCGTAAGAGTTATTGGTTGCAAATCACTACTGTCCGGTTAATAGCTGAATAAATCCAGCTGGTTACTGTTAGGGAGGTCTTGAATTTGCTTGAGAGCATCGGCAACCAGTGAAGAAATGGGCTTTTTCTCAAACAAATTGACCTCTAGAATCTGTAAAAAAGTGTAGAGCTCGCATGGAATTTTGAGCTTTTTCTTCGCAATGACAACCAGAAGATAAATGCTCAGTGCGACCCATATCTGGCTCTTCACAGCGTTGATCGATGTTCCGTGAAACGATTTGATCCGCAGGTGTTGTTTGACCCACTTGAAAAATAGTTCCACCTGCCAGCGCTGCTTATAGACTTCGGCAACAGTCGTTGCTGAAATCGCAAAATTGTTGGTCAAAAAGACCAGATGTTTGTTCCGATCTTTGTCAACATAACTGATCCGACGGAGCTTTTCCGGATAGTCCTTTTTCGATTTGGGAGTGACCAGGACTATCGTCTGGTCTGCTTTGATCCCGGCTGACTTCTCTTTGGCTGCGGAATAAAGTCGCCTGTAGCGCAAATTGTCTTTTGCCCTGATGACGAAGAAACCTCCTTGCTGATGCAACGTATAGAGTCGCGAGAAGTCGGTATAGGCCTTGTCCATGGTGTAAATGGCATTCTCGGTTACCGGCAGAGAATCAAGCATTCGGACGTCATGTACTTTGCCTGTCGTGACGGCGACGTAAGTCGGGATGGTGCCTCGCAGATCAAGCAGAGTATGCATCTTAACCGCCGACTTCGTCGTTTTGTATCCAGCCCACGGGAACAGGGACAGGCACAGATCGATGGTCGTTGAATCGAAAGCATACAGTGGCTGACCGAGCTCCAGGGCAAACGGTTCGTCACAGTAAAGACGCTGCGCCATGCGAATCAGGACATGGCCGAAGTCTTGAAAGATGCGCCAGTCTCTTCGCTCACTGCTATCAGCCAGAGTTGAGCGGGACACAGAACCACGAAAGCCGATGTGATAAAGCTTCTCGCGGTGAGAGTTCAAACAGGTTTCAATATCGCGCAAGCTTTCACGGCCAGCCATCTGGGCATAGGCAAGGCACAGAAATTGATCGAATGTCGAAAACTTTCTGGCCCGATAATCACCACGGTAGCGGCGAACGCACAGATTGAAATCGTGACGTGGCAGAAACTGCAGCAGTTGCCTGAAAACGGTTTGGCCTGAATTCATCGATACCTCCTGCGTTGATGGAAGGTATCTCCCCATATTCGTGGGGTGAATTCAAATCGAAAACGGAACAGTTATGTCAAAGAACAATTATTATCAACAACTTACAACGTTGTCTGATTTTTTAACCGGACAGTAGTGGTTGCAAATAATTTATATAACATGGAGAAGCTCCTTATATTGATGTCTGGTAATTCGATATCGAATTACATTGGTAAATCTTTTTATTCCTGTTGGTTCATTCCCAGCTTTTTGCAGAGGCTGGCCAGTTGTTGCTGCTCATCTGAGGTCAGGGCTCTGAACGCATTGACCAACCCTTGAACATGGTCGGGAAAGATCTCTCTGATCAGGTTGAGCCCGGCGTCTGTCAGGTGCAGAGTGATGTAACGGCGATCTTGATCACTACGGATCCGTTCAACCAGACCGCGCTTTTCCAGATTATCGACAACGGTGGTGATGTTCGCCGTACTTTTAAGGTTTTTTCTGGCGACCTCGGCCTGACACATGGGACCCAGATGATAGAGGGATTCCAGTACGCCAAACTGGGAGACGGTCAGTTTTTCGTCTGCCAGATGGCGATGTGTGACGGCTGTGATCGTTTCAGTGGCTCTCACCAGTTTGACATAGGTGCTAAGAGCCTCGGTTTCCGTTTTTGTTCCATGAAATGAAATTGGCATATCGTCTCCATATCTAATAATTAGATATTAAACTATTGCTAAATCGGTAATCAGTCAAGGGGGGACTGAAAAAAAATGGATTTGATGTTTCTGGAGTGCCGGGCTGCAACAATTTGTAATTGTAATTTGTGCGCAAAAGGATGATTTGAAGAGCTGTCACGGGAATCTGGTTTTGCCAGTGAATGTGGATAACTTCCCTCGGTTATGCCGGATCTTTACCCGGAAAAATCTTTGTCCTGGCAATGGAGAAGACAGAATAACTATAAAAAGCAGTGGATTACGCTGTTTGTTGTGATCTTGCCAGCATCCAGTGTCTTGCTGTGGATAAGTCTGTTGAAATACAGATTCGAGGCCCTGCCAGCCCGGCAATTGCTTGTCTTGCTAAGGGGTGGTGTTTTCATTCCTTCGGGATCACGCTAGCCTGAAGATCCACATCAGCGCCGCGGCAACAAACACGGCTGGCAGCAGGTTGCCAACCGGCAGGCGCTTGAGACCGAGCAGGTCGAGGGCGATGGCGACGATCAGCAGTCCGCCGACGGCGTTCATCTCGGTCATGACAGGTTCGGTCAGGACCCGGCTCATCAGTCCGGTTGCCAGGGTGATCGCCCCCTGGTAGAGGGCCAGTGGAATGATTGAAAAGAGTACGCCGATCCCCAGGGTCGAGGCCAGGGCGATCGAGGCCACGCCGTCGAGGGCGGCCTTGGCGTAGAGGATGGTCGGCTTGTCGCCCATACCGTCCTGCAAGGAACCCATGATCGCCATGGCGCCGACACAGTAGAGCAGACTGGCGACAACGAACCCTTCGGCAACCTTGCCACTGCCTGAGAATCTTTTTTGCAGGCGCTCACCGAAGTTTTCCAGGCGTTTTTCGATGCCGATGATTTCACCGATCAGACCGCCGAGGATCAGGCTGGCAATGACGATCATCAGCTGCTGGCTCTGCAACGAAAGTTTCAGGCCGATCAGCAGAACAGCTAGGCCGAGGCCGGACATCAGCGTTTTGCGCATCCGTTCTGAAAGCAGTCGGCCAGCTTTGAAGCCGACCAGTGATCCGGCGGCGATGGCGATTACATTGACAATGGTTCCCTGGAGAATCATTCAGACCCCTTTGTGCAAGAAAATGACTCTTTGCTGATTTGCTGTTAGCCCCTGCTAGTAAACTTGCTCCCTCCCCTATTTATATAAGGAGGACAGCGGGGGGTATTTTAACCGTTTGTTGTTTCATTGTTCAGATAATACAACTTGCTTATATTGTCCACGGTTGATTTCGGTGAGGTTGACCTGCAGCTCAATGTGAGTATATTCAATGAAATATAAATGAATTTTGTAAAGAAAGGCTGATGATGCGAAGCGATAACAAGATCTGGCTCAAACAACAGCGGACAACCTTCGAAGCCAAGCGAATCAAGTTGCTGGAAAAGATCGATGAAATCGGCTCGATCTCCAAGGCTTCCGCTGCCGCAGGGATGAGTTACAAGGCGGCCTGGGATGCCATCGACAAGATGAACAACCTGGCCGAAGAGCCGCTCGTCGTCAAGGTGACAGGTGGCCGCAGTGGTGGTGGTTCGACTTTGACCCCTTACGCACGAGAGCTGATCAAGACCTTCTATGAGCTGGAAGAGGCCCACGACCGGACCCTGGAGCAATTGCAGAACGAGCAGGAATCGGCGGGGATCGGGTTTTTCCTGGCCAGTACCAAAAACCTGTTCAGTTGCCATATCGAAGATATCAACATCGGCATTACCAACGCTGACATCACCATCAAGCTGCGTGGCGGGGATCTGCTCTCGGCCGTTATTACCCGGGCCAGCGTCGAGCGGATGGAGTTGAAAACCGACGACCGCGTCTATGCCCTGGTCCACGAAAGTGCTGTGACCCTGCTCAAAGGCGATGGCCGTGACCTGGCGGTCAGTGCCCGTAACCGTCTGCTCGGCCGGGTCAGCCGGATCGTCAGTTCCGGAGTGTCGGCCGAGGTTGAAATAGGTCTGCCCGGCGGCCAGAGTATTTATGTGGTGATGACTGCCAACAGCGTCGCCTCGATGGATCTGGCTATCGGTGAACCGGTCACCGCCCTGTTTAAAGCCCAGAGTGTGATGATCCTTAAATAACTTCAGCTTGGCGTTGTTTAAAGTTGAAATCCTCTGAAAAAAAATCTGTTGACTCGCTATTCTTTGCGTTATACCTTTGTGGAATATCGAAAGCAAAGTTGGTCCTATTTTTTTATCGGAGGATTTTGAGCCATGTTTAAACGTAGTCTGTTGACCCTTGTTGGCCTGTCTCTGGCGCTGCTTCTGGCAAGCTCAGTTTTTGCCGCGGAGAAGGTTTATGTTTTTGCCGCAGCATCAACGACCAACGCTGTTAAAGAATTGATCGATAGCTATAAGCAGGAGAGCGGAAGTTCCGCTGAATTTCTGACCTCTTTTGCCTCCAGTTCAACACTGGCTCGCCAGATCGATGCCGGCGCCGATGCTAACATCTTTATTTCCGCCAACGTCAAATGGTATAAATGGTTAGATGAAAAAAGGCTGGTCGAGGCGGGCAGTAATTCGCTGATGGCTTCTAACGCGCTGGTTGTTATCGCCGGTCCGAGCAGCACGGCGAAAATGGATGATATCAACCAACTGTCCGGTTTGCTGGGTAAGGGCTACCTGGCCATGGGGGATGCCAGCCACGTTCCGGCCGGGATGTACGCCAAGGAAGCGCTGACGCACTATGGTCTGTGGGAGTCCTTGAGCAAGCAGTTGGCCCAGTATCCTGATGTGCGCAAGGCGCTGAACGCTGTAGATACCGAGCAGGCTGATTTTGGCATCGTTTACAAGACCGACGCCATGCAGTCGAAAGAGTCCCATATCGTCTACACTTTTGCTGCCGAGTCGCATACTCCTGTTGAGTACCCGATCTGTGCCGTCAAAGGGAAGTTGAATGCAGAGGCTAAGGCGTTTCTTTCCTTCATGCAGACCGCCAAGGCCAAAACAGTTCTTGAGAAATACGGATTTGTCACTCAATGAGTTTATCCCCGGAAGAGTTTAACGCCATCTGGCTGAGTATCAAAGTTGCTGTCTGGGCCGTTGCCGTCGGTCTGGTCCCGGCTATTATCTTTGCCCTGTTACTGGCCCGTTGTCAGTTCCGGGGCAAGGCTCTCGTCGATGCCGTTATTCATCTTCCGCTGGTCGTTCCGCCGGTTGTCACCGGCTATCTGTTGATCGTCGTTCTGGGACGGCGCACCTTTCTCGGTGAACTGTTCGAAGCGATCGGTCTTAAATTTGCCTTCAACTGGAAGGGGGCGGTACTTGCCTCTTTGGTGATGAGCTTTCCGTTGATGGTGCGAGCGATCAGGCTGTCGATCGAAGCGGTCGACAAGGGGCTTGAAGCCGCCGCCCGAACCCTGGGAGCGAGCCGTCTGCGGATTTTTTTGACGATTACCCTGCCACTTTCGGTCCCGGGTCTCATTACCGGGGCCGTTCTTGCTTTTGCACGTAGTCTCGGCGAGTTTGGCGCGACCATCACCTTTGTTTCCAATATCCCGGGCGAGACCCAGACTCTGCCGTTGGCGCTCTATACCTTTACCCAGACCCCGGATGGTGAAATGATGGCGGCACGGCTCTGTGTCATATCCATCATCATTGCCCTTGTCGCTTTGGCCCTGTCCGAAGTGCTGGCCCAGAAAACAGCAAAAAGAATCAGCGGATGATCGAAGTCAGACTGAAAAAGAATTTCGGAGCTTTTGACCTAGATGTCGAATTTACCTCGGATACAACCGGGATTACCGTGCTGGCTGGCCCGTCCGGTTCGGGAAAATCGTCGATCATCAATATGATTGCCGGTCTGGTGACACCGGATTCGGGGCGGGTTTTCATCAACGGCAAGCTGCTCTACGACTCTGAGCTCAAGGTCAGCTGCCCGATACAGGAGCGGCGTTGTGGTTATGTCTTTCAGGACGGCCGTCTCTTTCCGCACATGACGGTGCGTAAGAACCTGCTCTACGGCAAGCACAGCGATGCCTCTCAGTTGCAGGAGATCAGCGAGTTGCTCGGTATCGATCATCTGCTTGAACGGATGCCGGCCAAACTTTCCGGTGGTGAGAAGCAGCGTGTCGCCATCGGCCGGGCATTGCTGATGCGACCACAGATCCTGCTTATGGATGAACCGCTTGCATCGCTCGATCCGCAGCGCAAAGACGAGCTGCTCCCCTATATCGCCAAGCTTCCGGAAAAGGTCAACATCCCGATCTTTTACGTGACCCACTCACGCACCGAAATTCTGCGTCTCAGCGACGAGCTGATCCGCGTCAGCCACGGTCGGATTCAGAGTGCCGGCAAGCCGGAAGGGGAATATGCCGGACTCGGTAGTGTCGAGACTGAGGGGGACTATGTTTCGGTCAACGAGTGCCGAATCGTCGACTACGATGATGAGTTCGGTGTCGTCACCGCCGAGCATCAGGGAACGAACTTTTATATTGTTGCTGCCCAGCGTCCGACCGCTGAGCGCATTCGTGCCGCAATCAAGGCTTCCGATGTAACCATCTCACTCGATGAGCCACAGAATATCAGCACGCGTAATATCTTCAGGGCAACCATCCTCAGTATGGAGGAAACCCGCAACAGAAGTGTTCTGGTTCACACCGCTGCCGGGGTTCCCCTGACCGCAAGGATCTCGAAGGCCTCGGCTCATCGCCTCAATCTGACAGTTGGAGGTCAGGTGTACCTGCTGGTCAAAGCCGTTTCGATGGCTTACTAACTGATTTGTTAAGGCACTCTGTCGTTTTAGAGCGTTTTTCAGAACCTACCCTGCTCCTTTTCTCTCTGGTGCGAATCTCTATAGGGTTATGCCAGGCGCTTTTTCTTTTGTCCTGACGCTCCGCGCTACCCGTTACTACCCTTCAAGGTTGGCAAATATTAATCTTATATGCAATCCTCCGTGGGTTTTCATGTCCGGAGTCAATAGGTCTAATTCCTTCCAGTAGTCTTCTCGAGGAATTTCCTCCGGCAAACAATATCTCTCAATTTTTATCATTCTTTATTAAAATAATGATAAATCAATAGGTATGAAAATTCATATTTTGCAATGTATCAAATGCGATAAATTTCTTTTTCTGTGATATTGATTTACCTTCTGTTATAAAATCACACATCTTGTTAAGTTGCTGAAATTTCGTCATAAGGTTTTGCATTTTTTGTTTGGAATTGTTTTCACCGATAAGATAATATCTGCGAAATTTTTATTATATAAAAGCGTTTGACGAAAAGCCCACTTCTTCAATGTAGATTAGGGGTATCGAAAGTTGTAGAAAAACGACCGAGATGTCGGCTTGACGCAATTTGAAAGTGCCTTCAGTTTTGCCGATTAATTGAAAAAAATCTGGCCACAGAAACTGCTGTCAGGGCGTTTGCTGTGGCCGTTGTGTGTCAAGAGTTCCGTTTCAGTGGTTCCTTGGTTTTTGTAGAAAATCGAGGAAGGTGATTAACGTTTTATTGATTTAAAGAGGGTAAGAAAATGATTACAGAAGCAGAAAGCTACCGCAAACTGCGTAAGCCGCGTAAAGAGTTTGCGACCCGGGCAGACTATCTCAATCACGAGTTGGAGATCATGAGCCCAAAACGCTGGAGTATCAACCTGCCAGGCCGTGACTTCAGCTTCGCTTTTGAAGATCTGATACCGGCAATCGCCGGGACCATCGGACTGGCCGTTATGTGTACCGCGATCGCCAACGCTTTCGCCAGTGCCTACGGTCTTGACCAGGCGTTTATCGTTGAGAACGTCCGTGTCGATATGATCGTCACCTGTGTTCTATTCGTTATCCTGTTCTCCGGTATCTTCAATCCGCGGGCGAACCTAGCCGGTATTCACGGTCCGATGATGCCGCTGATCCCGCTGATGGCGACCTCCGGTACCCACCCGATGGCTCTGGCGATTCTGATCGGTGTCTTTGGCTTGATTCTGAGTATCACCAAGGGGGGGTCGCGACTGGTCAACGTCACCAGTAACGGTGTCGCTGGCGGTCTGCTGGTTTATCTGGGGGCGATCGGAGTTATTGGTCAGGTCGGTGCCATTCAGAAGTGGGCAACCGGCTTTGACATGGGCTATGTCAGTTTTGTGGTTTTAGGCCTGAACCTGATCCTTTATGCTTATCTGGCCCGTGTTGGCAAGCGCTGGTTGGCAATTCCGGTCTGCTCTGCATTTGCGGCAATCATTGCCCTGGTACTGGGCGCGCCGTTCCATTTTGAGACCGCACCCGGTCTGCCGAGTTTTAACCCGATGTACTGGTGGGGTGCAGAGACCGGCTGGAAACTGGGGATGCCAGGTGTTTCTGCATTTATCTCCTCGCTGCCGTTTGCCATTCTGGCGGTTGCCATGTGGTCGCCGGACTTCTTGGGGCACCGGATCTTCCAGGAGATGAACTACCCGAAAAAGGCCAAGAATGTTCTGATGAATGTCGATGACACCATGATCGGTTGTTCTTTCCGTCAAATTGTCACCGGCTTCTTCGGCAGCGGCTGCATCACCTCGTCATGGGGTACCTACATGATTCCTGCGGCAATCGCCAAGCGGCCGATTCCTGCCGGTGCGATCCTGACCGGTGTTCTGTCGATCGTTGTCGCTATCCTCGGTTTCCCGATGGATATCGCGGTCTGGCGTCCGGTTCTCGGTATCGCGCTGCTGGTCGGTGTCTACCTGCCGTTGCTCGAAGCAGGGATGGAGATGGTTCACAATACCAAGGATGCCCAGGCGTCCGGTATCTGCATCTTCGCTTCGGCGATCGTCAACCCGGTTTTTGGCTGGGCACTGACCATGTTCCTCGATAACAACAGTTTGATCGGTGACAAGGAACGCGCCAAGAACCTTTCCGTTCTTGACCGTCTGATCATCCCGGGCTGTGCTCTGGTTATTGCTACTGTGGCGATGGCGATTGTCGGTATGATTCCCGGGATACCACCGTTGATCGGTTAACCGTCAGACGGCAATAAAAAGCACAAAAAAAACCGCATGCCTTTCGGGTATGCGGTTTTTTTGTTTTCGGAAAAAGAAGCGTTATGCCATGACATGGACGCGAACGTCGTCCGCCGTCAGCATTGCTTCAATCTCGCTGGCCAGATCAGCGTTGTCGGTATCGGCCGGAACAGTCAGGTCGAGCTTGGCGTTGTAGACTGTCTCGCCAAGAGTTGTGACCAGCAACCGGTGGAACTCCATGTGGTTGACAACCAGATCGAGATTGGACAGCGTGTTGTTGATGTCCTTGGTCAGGCCTGAACGATCCTTACAGTCAAGTTCGAGTTTCAGTTGCTTGGCCGGTCTGTCAGGGGCTGGTCTCGCTTCGGAATGTGTGAACAGCAGCTCAGGGTATTTGGCTTTGAGAGCCGCAACCAGATCATTTTCCTCTTCTGGTTTGACCCTGACCTTCATGAGAGCAATGAACTGACCATCAAGTTTCATGACCTTGCTGGTCACCCATACCCCGCCCAGCTCACGAGTCGTTTCTGCCAGAGATTTGATGATGCCGGAACTATCATTTCCAGTTACTGCACTAATAAAAACATTGTTCATAAAATCACCTCGTACATGGAAGAAGTTAACGACCAATTGTGCCTGAAAACCATCTTCACGTTTTATAAACAATACCATAGGGTGGGACGCTCAGCAACTCAAAAATAACCTATCGGTGATAATCTTCCAAATCGGTGAAAACACAATCGTTTTGGCGTCGAAATATACCAGAAGTCACGCAAAAGACCATATGTCGCTTATCGGGTCAGAAGTCAAATGAGTTATGAAATTGGCGTCAAACTGACCTGATTTCACAACTTGAAAGCTGAGCGGCTTAGTGTCAATATGAGCGTTGGAACCAATGATCCCCAATAGCACTGACACAACCGATAAGGATCCGCGCATGTTTAGATCTCCCGACTCGCTACATAAAGAAATTCACGACCTGGGCGTTTTGCTGGGGCAGATGATTGCCAATGACAGTAATTCTCAAATGCTTGAAACTATTGAGCATATCAGGGAGCTTGGCAAGGGGTCCAGGGATCATCATGAGGATGCTTTCGGAAAATTACTTGAGTTGTTTGCCTCAAGCAGTGATGACGACCTGTACGTTTTCGCCAGGGCCTTTGCCTCCTTTCTGAATCTGGCCAATATTGCCGAGCAGGAATTTTTCAATTCCGCCGAAGGAGAAAAGCTGCTCGCCAGCGTAAATCCAGAAGAAGGTCTGATCGTCCGTCTTAAAAGCAGCGGCATCGATCCGGTCCGGATTCGCCAGGCGATCGAGGATCTGCATATCGATCTGGTACTGACTGCGCATCCGACCGAAATCATCCGCCGCAGCATGATTCAGAAATACAACGAGATCAACCACTGCCTGAGGGCGAAACCGTTTGGCACGGAAACCAAAGCGACAACGGAACGGCTGAAGGACCTGTTGACCCAGAGCTGGTACTCCAGCGAGATCCGTTCCCAGCGCCCGACCCCGGTTGACGAGGCCAAATGGGGTTTTGCGGTCATCGAGCAGCCGTTGTGGAATGCTGTGCCACGCTTTGTCAAGGGTTTGAAAAACAAGATCTATGATCAGCTCGGTATTGAGCTGCCGCAAAGCTTCTGTCCGGTGCGTTTTTCGTCCTGGATGGGCGGCGATCGGGACGGCAACCCGTTCGTCACCGCCGAAGCGACACAGGATGTTCTGCTGCGTGCCCGCTGGCAGGCTGCCGAGCTGTTCCTGCGCGATATCCGCGGGCTGATCGACGAGATGTCGATGTCAAAAGCCAGTCCCGAACTGTTGCGCGCAACCGGTAATGCCGAAGAACCATATCGCCATATTCTCAAGGAGCTGAGAGCCCTGCTGGTTGAAAGCCGCGAGCAGCTGGAACGCCGTCTGCGCGTCGGTGAATGGGACGAGAGCCTGGTGATCAGTGATAATCGCCAGCTGCTTGAACCGCTGGAACTCTGTTATCAGTCGCTGATCAAATGCAACATGGCGGCTGTTGCTAAAGGCCGGTTGCTCGATACCCTGATCAGAGCCCGCTGTTTCGGTATCCACCTGGTGCGTCTCGATATCCGTCAGCACAGTGAATTTCACGCCAACGCCCTTGGGGAAATTACCCGCGCCCTGAATCTCGGCAACTATCTCGAATGGGATGAGAAGCAGAAACAGGAATTTCTTAAGAAAGAGCTGAAGAACAACCGCCCCCTGCTGCCGCTCGACTGGCAGCCGACAGTCGAGACGACTGAGCTGCTTGCCACCCTGAAGCTGTTGGCGCACCAGAATCCGGACTCTCTGGGGATCTATATCATTTCGATGGCGAGCAAGGTCTCCGATGTCCTGGCCATGCAGCTGCTGTTCAAGACCGTCGGAATCCCCTTTAAGCTGCCGATTGCGCCGCTTTTTGAGACGCTCGACGATCTCAATGATGCTGAAGCCGTTGTTGCTGATCTGTTTGCCTGCCCGGAATATGTGGAATACATGGGCGGCCACCAGTACGTCATGGTCGGTTACTCTGACTCGGCCAAGGATGCCGGGGTGTTGTCGGCGGCATGGGCTCAGTATCAGGCGCAGGAAAACTTGGTCCGGCTCTGTGCCAACCGTGGCATCAAGCTGACCCTCTTTCACGGCCGCGGAGGGACCATCGGCCGCGGAGGCGGGCCTGCTCATTCGGCGATTCTGTCTCAGCCGCCCGGTTCTCTCAAGGGGGGGTTCCGGGTCACCGAACAGGGGGAAACCATCCGCATGAAATTCGGCACCACCAAGGTCGCCCAGCAGAGCCTGGCGCTCTATGCTGACGCGATCCTTGAGGCCCTGCTGATTCCGCCACCCCAGCCGCAGGCCGAATGGCGCCAGACGATGGATAGCCTCTCAGAATGCGCCTGTCGGCATTACCGCAGCTATGTTCGTGACAATGCCGATTTTGTCCGTTATTTCCGCCAGGCCACCCCGGAACAGGAACTGGCCCATCTGCCGCTCGGCAGCCGGCCGTCGAAACGGAAAAAGGACGACAGTATCGAAAGCCTGCGGGCGATCCCCTGGATTTTTGCCTGGGCTCAGAACCGTCTGGTGCTCCCCGCCTGGCTGGGCGCTGCCCAGGCTCTTAAGGAGAGCGATGCCGCCGGCGAAGGCGTTATTCTGCGGGACATGGTCGATAAATGGCCATTCTTCAAAACCCGGGTGAGTATGCTGGAGATGGTCTTGAGTAAAGCGGACAGCGCCATCTCTGAGATCTACGAGCAGAAACTGGTTGAACCAGCGCTTCGCCACATCGGTCAGGCGTTGCGAGATCAGATGCAGGACGATCGTGAATTTCTCATCGCCTTCTCCGGCAAGGGCGGGTTGATGCAGGATGCGCCCTGGAATCTTTCTTCGATTCAGCGCCGAGAGGCCTACCTGATTCCGCTGCATGTGATGCAGATCGAACTGCTCAGGCGCTTCCGGGCGATGCCGAATATCGATATCGCTCACAAGCTGACCAGGGCAATGATGATCACCATCGCCGGGATCGCCGCCGGGGTGAGGAACACCGGCTGAGAATTGCCGAAAAAGCTTGTTTCATGTCTATCAAGCCGCAAAGCGGCTTTGCGATTTCGCGAATTCAAGATGCGCAGCAGCTTGTCTGAGCGAGTAGAGGATGGCAGCCCAAAGGCTACGAAGCTCGGCAGGAACAATTTACGACAGTGAGTTTTATAGAGTTTCTTTTTCCACCCTTTTTCTTTGCGATCAAAGAAAAAGGGTGACGTCTGCCGGTACGGGAACCGGCGGTTTTGCCTTTGCCTCTGATTTTAGATTGATGCCGTTCCTGACTTATTAACGTCAAAGGCACGGGGTCGCGCCCCCGAACGGCGCCCTCCTTTTGGCCTGGGCCCCAAAAGGAGGCAAAAGCTCCCTTTTAATATGTCGATCGTGTTTCTGCGTCTCTTTGTAGCAACATACCAGCAACTGACCACGCGCTCCAAGATGAGCAGGCTCATCAACGGGCAGAACCGCAAAAACTCAGCAGAGCTGAGTTTTGATAATGTTTGAAAAAAGCTACCCCCATTTTGTATAGGCAAAGTGGGGGTAGCTTTTATTGGAGGTTAAAGTCCGCTGCCGTCGGCTTTGAAGATCATGCTGGTCGATTCCTGACCCGGTTTGACCATCGGGAAGGCGTAGGTGTCCGGGTCGACCTTGACATCGAGAACGACCGGCCCAGGATGGTTGACCGCCCAGGCCAGCGCTTCCTTGAATTCCGTGAGTCCTGCGACCTTTCGTCCTTCAACCCCGAATCCCTTGGCCACGGTGCAGAAATCGACGGAAATCTCCAGGTTGGTCGAGGCATAGCGGCCGTTGTGGAAGAGGGTCTGAAACTGGCGGACCATGCCGAGCTTGCCGTTATTGAGAATGATGCATTTGACCGGGATGTTGTACTGGGCACAGGTGGCTAGCTCCTGGCAGTTCATCTGGAATGCGCCGTCACCATTGATGGCAAAGATCGGCCGATCGTGGTTGGCGACGGCGGCACCCAGCGCTGCCGGCAGGGCGTAGCCCATGGTGCCGAGTCCGCCGCTGGTGATGTACTGGCGTGGTGCATCAAAGGGAAAGTAGTGAGCCGTCCACATCTGGGACAGTCCGACATCAGAGGCGACGACCGGATTGTTCCCCGCCGCAGCATGGATCGCTTCCATGATTTCATGGGGCATCAGTTCGGCGCCCTGATGGCGAGGCAACGGACCGGTCTGTTGAAAGCCGGCTATCTCGTCCAGCCAGTCTGTTCGATCCCTGGTTTCGATCATTTCAAGCAGTTGAGGTAAGGCTTCGGAGGCATTGCAGACGATCGGCAGTCCGTCTTGGATAACCTTGCGGATACTGGTCGGATCGATGTCGAGATGAATGATTCTGGCATTGGGCGCAAAGCTGTCAACCTTGCCGGTGACGCGATCGTCAAAGCGGGCGCCGATAGCGATCAGGCAGTCACATTGACTGACCGCCTTGTTGGCATACCAGGCACCGTACATACCGAGCATACCGACTGACAGCGGCGAGGCTGGGTCCATCAGACCAATGCCCATCAGGGTGTGGGTAACCGGAATCTGCCCTTTCTGGGCAATGGCACGCAGTGCGGCGACGGCATTGGACTGGACTACGCCACCTCCGGCGTAGATCAGTGGGCGCTGTGCCTTGTTGATCATCTTGGCGGCCTTTTTCAACTGCTTGAGATTGAGTTGCGGCGAATCCTGGTAACCGCGCCGGGTGACATTATCAGGAACCGGATCATTGCTCAGTGAAGCGATGACATCGCTCGGCAGGTCGACAACAACAGGTCCTGGGCGCCGGGTCCTGGCGATGTAGAAAGCCTCGCGGATAATGCGGGCCAGGTCCCTGATGTCGGTGACGACATAGTTGTGTTTGGTGATTGGCCGGGTGATGCCGGCGATATCGGCTTCCTGAAAAGCGTCGTTGCCTATATCCCGGGTGGTGACCTGGCCGGTCAGGGCGACCATCGGCACCGAATCCATGTAGGCGGTGGCAATGCCGGTGACCAGGTTGGTTGCACCCGGGCCGGAAGTCGTCAGACAGACGCCGACCTTGCCGGTGGTCCTGGCATAGCCGTCCGCAGCGTGAGCTGCAGCTTGCTCATGACGAACCAGGATATGATCGATATCCGGATCGTCCATCAGGGCATCGTGCAGCATCAGAGTCCGCGCGCCCGGGTAGCCGAAGATGGTATCGACTCCTTCTTTTTTGAGGCAATCGAGTAAAATCTGTGCTCCGTTCAGCATGTTGCTTATCTCCTTGAATAAAAAAAGACTGCGGAGGTGGTCAACCCCGCAGCCCTTTTCAGATATAGAAAGGGAGCACGGAATTGACCCGTGCCCCCTCGATATGTGAGATCGAAGAAAACGCCGAGTCGTCAATTAATGACGACCACCACCACTTCAGAAATCAGGCTGGATATTGTGTTTATCATTCTTCTTGCTCCTTGTCGATTTGTGGAGACTAAATGACACGGCAAACTCATGTCAACGGAGTTTTTGACTTTTAATCATTCCTGTCGAGGCGGTGGACCTTGAGCAGGTTGGTCGTACCCGTGTCGGAGAGCGGGCTGCCCATGGTGACAACGACCAGGTCCCCCTCCTTGAGCATGCCGGCTGCGAGTACTGCTTTTTCCACTGAGCAGATCTGGTCCTCGGTATTGCCCTGGATCTCGACCCGCAGGGAGCGGACCCCGTGATAGAGTGCCATGCGGCGGCGCACTGACTGGGACGGTGTGACGGCGAAGATCGGCACAGCAGGGCGGTACTTGGAGACCAGTGCTGCGGTGCCGCCGGTCTGGGTGAAGGCGAGGATTGCTTCGGCGCCGATACTGTCGGCGATATGGCAGGCACCCTGGCCGATCGCTTCGGTGACATGGGGGCGGCCATAGATATCGGTGACCCGACGGTAGGCCTTGGTCCGCAGCTGCGGATCACGCTCGACATTTTCGGCGACGTTGACCATCACCTTGACCGCTTCGATCGGATACTTGCCACTGGCCGTTTCGCCGGAGAGCATGATCGCATCGGTGCCGTCGAGGATGGCGTTGGCCACGTCGGAGGTCTCGGCCCGGGTCGGGCGCGGATTGGTGATCATGCTTTCGAGCATCTGGGTGGCGGTGATGACCGGTTTGCCCGCTTCGTTACATTTGCGGATGATCGACTTCTGGATCAGCGGAACCCGTTCGGGACTGATCTCGACACCCAGGTCCCCCCTGGCAACCATGACCGCGTCGGTTGCTTCGAGGATCGCATCGAAATTCTCTACAGCTTCAGGTTTTTCGATCTTGGAGACAACCATCAGCCCCGAGCCCTTGCTTTCGAGAATGGTCTTCAGTGCCTGGACGTCGGAGGCCTTGCGGATGAACGAGAGGGCGATGTAGTCGAGGTTCTGGCCGATGCAGAAATCGAGGTCGTTCAGGTCCTTTTCGGTCAATGCCGGAGCGGACACCTTGACCCCGGGCAGGTTGATCCCCTTGTGGTTTTTCAGGATGCCGCCGTTGATGACCTTGCAGCGCACCTCGGTTCCTTCACTGTGCTGGACCTCCAGTTCCATCAGGCCGTCATCGATCAGGATGCGATCCCCTTTTTTGACATCGCGCGGCAGGTTTTTGTAGATGGTCGGGATGATGGTGCTTTCGCCCAGGACTTCTCGACTGGTGATGGTGACGACACTGTCCGCTTCCAGCTTGAGGGCGTTATCGACCATGACTCCGGTACGGATTTTCGGACCCTGCAGGTCGCCGAGGATGGCGACCGCCTTTTGTCTCTGACTCGACAGTTTGCGGATGCTGGCGATCACTTCCGCTGTCTTTTCGTGGGTGCCATGGGAAAAGTTGATGCGAAAAACGTCGACACCAGCGTCCATCAGCAGGTTGAGTTGCGCTTCAGTGTCACTGGCGGGGCCAACAGTTGCTACGATCTTGGTCCGTCGGAACATAGATGAACTCCAGTCTGGTTATTCTACAGAATCAGGTGGTCACTTATCTGGCCAATGAGATATCGAATTCCATAGTATCCTGTGTCGTGGTTTTTCAACAAGCCTCACCAGAAACTCTACCACCGTAACAGGCAGTTGGCCATTTGCAAATTCGACTGATCGGGTCATAATCTGGCTGCCAGGCGCTGACAAGATGTGCTAGTCTATCCGGGTCCATCGAAATCAAAGGCGCTTTCTGATGGCATCTGTCATGTGTAGACGACTGTTGCGTGAGCTGCTTTTGCGCACCAGACCTGAACCAGAGGATTGACTATGCCGATACGTGTTGCCTGCCAGCATATTACCAGCTACAAATTTGACCGTCCGGTCTCTCTCTCCCCCCATGTCTTAAGGTTGCGCCCCGCGCCGCACAGTCGCACGCCGATCCGCGCCTATTCGCTCAAGGTTGAGCCGGAAGAGCACTTTATCAACTGGCAGCAGGACGCCTTCGGCAACTATCTGGCCCGCCTGGTTTTCCCGGACAAGACCGACCGTTTGCATATCGAGGTCGAGGTCATCGCCGACATGACGGCGATCAACCCCTTCGACTTTTTTATCGAAGATTACGCCGAGAAATTTCCTTTCAAGTATACCGACCTGGAGAAGGATGAGCTCGGGCCCTATCTGAAGCTCGACGAAGAGGGGCCGCTGTTGATGGAATGGCTGGGGCAGCTCGACCCTAAGGACATCAATACGGTCGATTTTCTCGTCGAGGTCAATCAGAAACTGCAGCAGCACATCAACTATTCAGTACGCATGGAGCCAGGTGTTCAGACCTGCGAAGAGACACTTGAGCGGCGCATCGGCTCGTGCCGCGATTCAGCCTGGCTGCTGGTTCAGATTCTGCGCCATTGCGGGCTGGCGGCGCGCTTTGTCAGCGGCTACCTGATTCAGCTGGCTGCCGATGAGAAGTCACTCGATGGCCCTTCCGGGCCGGAAGCCGATTTCACCGACCTGCACGCCTGGACCGAGGTCTATATTCCGGGCGCCGGCTGGGTCGGCCTCGACCCGACCTCGGGGTTGTTCGCCGGTGAGGGGCATATCCCGCTGGCCTGCACCCCGCATCCATTCAGCGCAGCGCCGTTGACCGGGGCAACCGACCCCTGCGAGGTTGAATTCGAGCACAGCAACAGGGTCATGCGCATTCACGAAGATCCGCGGGTGACCAAGCCGTACAGCGATGAGCAGTGGCAGCTGATCAATGCCCTGGGCGAGCTGGTTGATGAGCAGCTCGTTGAAGGGGACGTGCGCCTGACCATGGGTGGGGAACCGACCTTTGTTTCGATTGACGACATGGACAGCGCCCAGTGGAACAGCGCCGCTGACGGGCCGCACAAGCGCAAGCTGGCCTATGATCTGACCCTGCGCCTGCGCGAGACCTTTGGCAAGGGCGGCCTGCTCCATTTCGGTCAGGGCAAGTGGTATCCCGGCGAACCACTGCCACGCTGGGCCTACAGCTGTTACTGGCGCAAGGACGGCCTGCCGGTCTGGCAGCGTAGCGAACTGCTCGCCGACCTGCAGAAGGATTACGGTCTGGGAGCCCAGGATGCCGAGACCTTATCCCGGACCCTGACGGCCAAGCTCGGCCTCAACCCCAAGTATCTGGTCACCGGTTACGAGGACAGCGCTTACTGGCTGTGGAAGGAAGGGAGCGTCCCGGTCAATGTCGATCCGCAGCAGGTCGATCTCAACGATTCCTCGGAGCGGCGTACCCTGGCGCGGATTCTCGACCGCGGCCTGAGCACACCGGTCGGTTATGTCCTGCCACTGACCTGGAACTTCGCCTTTGGCGGCTGGCAGAGCGGGCCCTGGGAGTTCCGCCGTGAGCAGATGTACCTGATCCCTGGCGATTCGGCGATGGGGATGCGTCTGCCGCTCGATGCGCTCCCCTGGGTCGCTCCGGACAAGCGTGAACCTTTCTACGAGCAGAGTCAGTTCGGCGATCTGCCGCCGCTCGATGACTATCACAGTCTGCCGCCGGCTGCCGCCGAGGATCAGCCCTGGGTCCATGTGCCCCACACTGCCGTCTGTATCGAAGCGCGCTTCGGTCGGATGCATATCTTCATGCCGCCGCTCGGCGTCCTCGAACATTATCTGCAGCTGCTCGTTGCAGTCGAGGCGACCGCCGCCGAACTGAACATGCCGGTGGTGATCGAAGGCTACGAACCGCCGCGCGACTGGCGCCTGGAGAAGCTGATGGTCACGCCCGATCCAGGGGTCATCGAGGTCAATATCCACCCGGCCAACAACTGGCAGGAGCTGGTCCATAACACCACGACCCTCTATGAGCAGGCCCGGCTGTCCCGGCTCGGCACCGAGAAGTTCATGCTTGACGGCCGTCATACCGGCACCTGTGGTGGCAACCACATCACCCTGGGCGGGGCGACCCCGAGTGACAGCCCACTGCTGCGCCGCCCGGATCTGCTGCGCAGTCTGGTGACTTACTGGCAGAACCATCCGGGACTCTCCTACCTGTTCTCCGGGGTCTTCATCGGCCCGACCAGCCAGGCGCCGCGGGTTGACGAAGGGCGCGACGATACCCTCTATGAACTGGAGATCGCCTTCAACCAACTGCCGGAGCAGGGCAATATTCCGCTCTGGCTGGTCGACCGGCTGTTCCGCAACCTGCTGATCGACATCACCGGCAATACCCACCGGGCCGAGTTCTGCATCGACAAGCTCTATTCACCGGACAGTCCGTCTGGGCGACTCGGAATCCTTGAGCTGCGCGCCTTCGAGATGCCGCCCCATGCGCGCATGAGCCTGGTTCAGAACCTGCTGCTGCGGACCCTGATCGCGCGGTTCTGGAAAGAGCCGTACAAAAAGCCGCTGGTGCGCTGGGGAACCCGCCTGCATGACCGCTTCCTGCTGCCGCACTTTGTCCGCCAGGATATGAACGATGTCGTCAACGATCTCAACGAGGCCGGCTATCCGTTTCTGGCCGAATGGTTTGATCCCTTCTTCGAGTTCCGTTTCCCGCGTTACGGGACGGTCCAGGTCGATGATCTGGAACTGGAGCTGCGTTTTGCCATCGAACCCTGGCATGTCCTGGGTGAGGAGCTGTCCAATCAGGGAACCGCGCGCTTTGTCGATTCGTCGGTCGAGCGCCTTCAGGTCATGGTGCGTGGCATGACCGAGGAGCGTCACGTCATCACCTGCAACGGCCACCGACTGCCGCTGACCCGCACAGGGCGCAAGGACGAATTCGTTGCCGGGGTCCGTTATCGTGCCTGGCAACCGCCGTCGGCGCTGCACCCGACCATCGCGCCGCACTCGCCGCTGGTCTTCGATGTCGTCGACAGCTGGAACGGCCGCTCGCTCGGTGGCTGCAGCTATCATGTCTCCCACCCGGGGGGACGCAATTACGACGTTTTCCCGGTCAACGCGATCACCGCGGAGTCACGGCGCGATGCGCTGTTCGCCGATACCGAGTTCAGCCAGGGGCCGGTCATGCCACCGCCCGATTTCGAAACCCTGGGACGTTTCGTGCCCAAGGGGGAAACGTTGAAGTTCAATGCCCCGCCCGCAGAAGAGCCGAATGCGGAGTTTCCGCACACCCTCGACCTGCGCCGCCGGCGTTTTTAAGCTAGAAAAGCAAAAGAGGTTACAGCTTGTTCTCTGAAGATGGTGAACATATTCTCGGGCTGAACATGAACCATTTCAGCGGCGTCTACAAGGATGCCGTCGATCTGCCGCCCCACTGGCGGCGACTGTTCCGCAATATCGACCGGCTGGGTGAGAAGCGCCTGAACCGCCATAAGAAGGATGCCCAGCAGCTGCTGCGTGAGAACGGTGCGATTCACAACGTTTTCGGTGATCCGCGGGTGTCGCGTTCCTGGAGTTACGATCCGCTGCCGTTGATCCTCGATGAAGAGGAGTGGGCGCCGATCGAGCGTGGCCTGTTGCAGCGCGCCGAACTGCTCAACCTGATTCTGGCCGATATCTACGGCGAACAGAAGCTGATCCGCCAGGGCTACCTGCCGGCCGAGCTGGTTTTTTCTCACAAGAAATTCCTCTACCCCTGTGTCGGCATCGGGGCGGGGCGCAACAAGCATCTGACCCTCTATTCGGCCGACCTGGCCAAGGGCTCCGATGGTCAGTTCTGGGTCGTCAATGATTTCGCCAAGCCGCCATTCGCCTCGGGCTATGCTCTGGAAACGCGGATCATCATGACCCACAGCCTGCCGCAGATCTTCGAGGATTTCCAGGTTCACCGGCTGGCCATGTACTTCCGTGCCCTGCGCAATAATCTGGTGGGGATGGCGCGCCACAACAAGCATGATCCGCGCATCGTCCTGCTCACCCCGGGGCCGGAGCATCCGGCCTATTTCGAGCACGCCTACCAGGCCGCCTATCTCGGTTATCCGCTGGTGCAGGGGGGCGATCTGACCGTGCGCGATCAGTGCCTGTGGCTGAAGACGGTCGAAGGGCTGCGCCAGGTCGACGTGGTGTTGAGCCGGATCGATGACGAATTGAGCGATCCGCTGGAACTGGGTGGGGATTCCTTTTCTGGGGTGCCCGGTCTGTTGGAAGCGGTGCGCTGCGGTAACCTGGTCGTTTCCAATTCGATCGGCAGCCAGGTGATCGAAAACCCGGCGCTGATGGCGTTTCTGCCGGCGATCTGCAAGGATGTGCTGGGTGAGGAACTGCTGATCCCGTCGGTTGCGACCTGGTGGTGCGGACATAAGAAGGAATGCCAGTACGTGCTTGAGCATATCGACAAGTTGCTGATTCGGCCGATCCATCCCCTGCCCGGTTTCAATTATCTGGTTCCGGGGGGGCTGGATGATCAGCAAAAGGAGCAACTGAAGGCAGAGATTCAGGCTAACCCGCACCTGTTTGTTGGTCAGCAGCTGGTTCAGTTTGCCTCCTACCCGGCCCTGGAAAATGATTTTCTCGGCGCCCGTCACGGTCTGGTCAGTACCTATATGACCGAGCATGAAGAGAGCTATGCGCTGATGCCCGGGGGGATGACCAGGGTCCGTTCGACCAGTGCCGACCTGATGTTCCCCAGCCAGCCGGGCGGGGCGATCAAGGATACCTGGGTGCTGACCCGTGAGCTTGACAAACAGGTCAATCTGTGGCGCCTGGCGCGCCCCGATCAGCTGATCAGGCCGCTCTCCAGCGCCCTGCCGAGCCGGGCCGCTGAGAACCTGTTCTGGGCGGGCCGCTATGCCGAGCGCAGCGAACAGACGGCGCGTCTGCTGCGCACCATCCTGGGCAAGCTGCGCGATGTCAACGAATTCCGCGATCCGGACGATCAGGGCTGTCTCAATCAGCTGCTTCAGGCCCTGACTCAGGTGACCCAGACCTACCCCGGTTTTGTCGGCGAGAATGCCGCCGCCAGGCTGGCCGATCCGCGCAGCGAGTTGTTTTCGCTGATTCGCGATCCGCAGCGACCGGGCAGCCTGCGTGCCAACCTCAACAGTCTGGGGTACGCGGCTTATGCGGTGCGTGACATGCTGCCTGAAGACACCTGGCGGGTTATCGATCAGGTCCAGAAACACTGGGATCCCAAGATCTCCCGCCAGCAGATCGGCAGCGGCAGAATGTTCGAGCAGATCAACCAGCTGGTCATTCAGCTGACCTCGATCAGCGGTCAGGCGTTTGAAAACATGTCGCGCGAAACGGCCTGGCTGATGCTCAACATCGGTCGGCGGGTCGAGAGGGCTCTCAACCTGATCGCCCTGCTGCGTGAGACCCTGGTGCCGGGACAGAATCCGACCCTGTCGTCGCAGATCCTCGAGGCGGTGCTGACGACCTGCAACAGCCTGTTGGTGTTCCGCCGCCGTTACCGGTCGTTCATGGAGGTTTCGACCATCCTTGAACTGCTGCTCTTCGATGAGAACTATCCGCGCACCCTGGCCTTTCAGCTGCGCCAGCTGGCTTTGCATATCCGGGGCATTCCCAACGACCGCTCGTGGAATTTCCCGCGCAGCGACGAGAAGCAGATCTCGTTGTGTATTTCGGAACTGAACGCCGTCGATCACAAGGAGCTGATCAACGAGGTCACCGAAGAAGGGCGCTACGCTCTGCTCGACAGGACCCTGGCCCAGCAGCAGGAACAGCTGGAAGAGCTGTCCAACCTGCTGACCGAACTCTACTTCAGTCCGACAGAAGCGCCGCAGCAGCTCGGTTCGGTTATTGAGGAGCTGGCCTCATGAGATACCGGGTCACCCACACCACTCGCTACAGTTACAGTGCCAGTGTCCAGATGTGCCGCAATCAGGCCTGCCTGCACCCGCGTCAGACCCCGTTGCAGGACTGTCAGAGTTTTTCCTTGAGCGTTGATCCGGAGCCGGCTGATCTGCGGGAACGGTCCGATTTCTTCGGCAACCAGCTGACCCATTTCGCCATCCAGGAGGCGCATGAAAAACTGATCGTTTCGGTTGTCAGTGAGCTGGAGATTCGCGAACAGCCGGAACGCTACGAACAGGCCGACCGTTACCGTTGGGAAGAGGTGCGCGAGCGGTTGGCCAAAGATCGCAGCCTGCCGGCGTGCGAAGTCTTTCCCTTTATCTATCCTTCTCCACTGCTCCCCGCGCATCCGGAGCTGGTTGCCTACGGACTGAAATCTTTCACGCCCGGGCGCCCGTTTGTTCAGGCGGTGAGCGATCTGATGAAGCGGATCTATACCGAATTCAGTTATTCGCCCGGGGTGACAACGGCGTCAACCCCGCTGGCGCAGGTGATCAAAAGAAAAAAAGGAGTCTGTCAGGATTTTGCTCATTTCGCCATCGCCTGTCTGCGCAGCCTGGGGCTGGCGGCACGTTATGTCAGTGGTTATCTGGAAACCATCCCCCCGCCCGGGGAGGAAAAGCTGGTCGGGGCCGATGCCTCGCATGCCTGGTTTGCGGTTTATGCGCCGGAAATCGGCTGGCTTGATTTCGATCCGACCAATAACGTGAAACCGGGTGAGCAGCATGTCACGGTCGCCTGGGGGCGGGATTTTTCCGATGTCTCGCCGCTTAAAGGGATCACCATCGGCGGTGGCAATCATATGGTTATGGTTTCGGTCGACGTTGCCCGAATGTCTTAAATATCCGGCCTGGTTCGGGCCGGATTCATTCCTCGGGCCTGCCTGAGGTTTCAATGGAGGAATCCATGCAATTCAAAGATTACGATACAGAAGGCTTCTACGACGAACTGTTCGAGGCGGACGGTACGCCCCGTCCCGGGGCCGAGCTGCTGATCGAGCGGATCAACAAGCTTCCAGAACATGAACTGCAGAATCGTCAGATTGCGGCTGAGAAGGCGCTGCTCAACCTGGGCATCACCTTCAATGTCTACAGTAACGAGGCGCAGACGGAAAAGATTTTCCCCTTCGATATCATTCCGCGCATCATCCAGGCGCAGGAGTGGCAGCGCATGGAGCAGGGGCTCAAACAGCGTATTCATGCGCTGAACCTGTTTATCCATGACGTCTACAACGACCAGAAGATCATCAAGGACGGGGTCATCCCGGCCGATCTGGTCTTTTCGGCTGACGGCTACCGCAAGGCCTGCATCGGGCTACAGCCGCCGGGCGGGGTCTGGTGTCATATCACCGGGACCGACCTGGTGCGCCACGGTGACGGCGAGTATTACGTCCTGGAAGACAACCTGCGCTGTCCATCCGGGGTCTCCTATGTGCTCGAGAACCGGATGATCATGAAGCGCACCCTGCCGATGGTTTTTGATGCCTGCCGGGTTCAGCCGGTGACCGAATATCCGAGCCGGCTGCTCGACATGCTCCAGGAGACAGCCCCGGCCGGGACCCGGTCGCCGGTGGTCGCTGTCTGGACGCCGGGGATCTACAACTCGGCCTACTTCGAGCACAGCTTCCTGGCCCAGCAGATGGGCGCCCAGCTGGTCGAGGGGAGCGATCTGATCGTTCACCGCAACGAGGTCATGCTGCAGACGACCAAGGGGCTGGAACGGGTCGATGTCATCTACCGGCGGATCGACGACGATTTCATGGATCCGACCGCCTTCCGTCCCGATTCGCTGCTCGGTGTTCCCGGGCTGATGGACGCCTACCGCAAGGGGAATGTCACCCTGGCCAACGCACCGGGCACCGGGGTTGCCGACGACAAGGCGGTCTATGCCTATGTCCCGGAGATTATCAAATATTACCTCGGCGAAGATCCGATCATCCGCAACGTGCCGACCTACGCCTGCTGGCGCGACCATGACCGCAAGTATGTGCTGGAAAATCTCGACAAGTTGGTCGTCAAGGCGGTCAACGAGTCGGGCGGTTACGGCATGCTGGTCGGCCCGCACTCGACAGCTGCCGAGCGCGATGAGTTCCGCCGTCGCATCGAGGCCAAGCCACGCACCTATATCGCCCAGCCGACCCTGGCCTTGTCAAGGGTACCGGTCATGGTCGATGACCATTTCGAAGGTCGCCATGTCGATCTGCGCCCCTACGTTCTCTATGGAACCAAGGATATCTATGTCATGCCGGGCGGCCTGACCCGGGTCGCGCTGAAGAAGGGCTCGCTGGTCGTCAACTCATCACAGGGGGGTGGCAGCAAGGACACTTGGGTTCTCGAAGATACCGATACCGATCTTCCCGCCAGCGGGATGAGCCAGAAGCAGGAGGGAGAGATATGTTAAGTCGCGTCGCCAATTCGATCTACTGGCTCAACCGTTACATCGAGCGGGCTGAAAACGTCGCCCGCTTTATCGATGCCAACTATCATATGACCCTCGACATCCCCAACAGTGCCAGCGATCAGTGGCAGCCGCTGATCAATACGACCGGGGATCACGAACTGTTCCGCGAGCGCTACGGCAAGGCGACCCGCGAGAAGGCGATCGAGTTTCTGACCTTTGACCGCAACAATCCGAACTCGATCTTTTCCTGCGTCCGGGCCGCTCGCGAGAATGCCCGGTCGATCCGTGAGTACATCAGTTCGGAGATGTGGGAGCAGCTCAACAGCTTCTACCTGATGCTCAATGATGCGGCCAAGGAGTCGAGTATGGACCTGCCGCACCAGTTCTTTGTCCGCATCATGACCGCCAGCCATACCTTCATCGGTATTACCGATTCGACCATGAATCACGGCGAAGGCTGGCACTTCGGACGACTTGGCCGCATGCTCGAACGTGCCGACAAGACCTCGCGGATTCTCGACGTCAAGTATTTCATCCTGCTGCCGTCGGTTGACTATGTCGGCAGCTCCTATGACAATATTCTCTGGACTGCGCTGCTGCGTTCCGCCAGCGCCTTTGAGATGTACCGTAAGCGCCATGGCCGCATCGATCCGCAGAAGATCGTCGAATTTCTGCTGCTCGACCGCCATTTCCCGCGGGCGATCCACTACTGTCTGGCGACGGCGATGGCTTCCCTGAACCATATCACCGGCAGCCGCCAGGGGTCGTTCCTCAACTCCTCCGAGCAGACCCTTGGACGTCTGCTGGCAGAGTTCCAGTACACTGCGCTGGAAGATGTCTTTGAGTCGGGGTTGCATGAGTATCTGGATAATACCCAGACCCGTGTCAATAACGTCGGTGGTGCCATCAGCAGTGATTTCTTCAGTCCCAAGATCCATTGTCTTGGTTAATGTAACAGTTCGCGGTCACCTGAAGCTGGGTCTTCGGGTGGCCTTATGTTATTGTTGAAACATAATGTAAATTCAAAGGTGAATCTGCATTTTGAGCCTTTTGGAAGTGTTGTTACAGGTATCAGGTGGTTATGGGGCATCGCCATATTCTTGAAATACTCGATCTCGGGGTGATCCTGCTCGACGGGGTCATTGAGGACTGTAATCAGAAGGCCTGCGCCATGCTCGGGGTGTCACGCGATGACCTGATCGGTCATACCCTGGAGAGTCTTCCTTCCGCCGATCATACCTCGATGGAGCTGCTTCAGGTCTATCTGTGGAAGGCCTTGGATGGCAAGCCGCAGCAGTTGACCTGGTCGTTGATGAAGGACGGAGAGCTGCAGTATTTTGACCTGCTGGTCAAAACGATCAGTGTCGATGAGCGGACCAAACTGGTTCTGACCCTGCAGGATGAGAACACATGCGGTGGAAAAATCACGCCATCCGAAGCGGAGCTGGCCAGATTGGATGCGGCTCTCGAAGAACGTTCCGAATTTATCGAAATCATCATGGATCACCTGCCGATCGGGCTGGTAGTCCTCTCCCTCGATGCACTCATCATTCAGTATCTTAACCGCAAAATCGAAGAGATCCTCGGCTGGAAACGAGATTTTCTGACCGATCTGCCAGGTTTCCTTGCCCATGCCGTTCCCGAGAAGGAACTCTGTCATCAACTGACCGATCTGATCTGCGCCGATATCCGCAGTGGTGATCCGGCCCGTATGACCTGGCAGCTGCCGATTGTCACCGGCCGTGACGAAGATGCCAATATCTTCATGTTCGCTACGCCGGTGCCGGGTCGCAACGAACTGATCCTCTGGGTCCAGGATATTACCGAGCGCAAGCAGTTGCAGGAGAGCGAGGAGCAGTTCAGGGCGCTGGTCGACCAGGCAAGTGATTCGATCTTCCTGATGGATGCTGGGGGGCATTTTGTCGATGTCAATCAGGCCGCCTGCAATCAGCTCGGTTACAGCCGCGAGGAGCTGTTGACCATGAGCGTTGCCGATATCGATCCCGGTTTCAGCAATGATCAGCATGTCAAACGCTACTGGAAACCTCTGCAGCGTGGTCAGTCAGTGATTTTTGAAGCCCTGCACCAGCGCAAGGATGGCAGCGATTTCCCGGTAGAGGTGGTGCTCGGCATGATCCGCCTGCGCAAAGGGAAGCTGTTTCTCGGCATTCACCGTGACCTGACCCGGCGTAAGCAGGATGAGGAAGCGCTGCGCAACAGTGAAGAGCGTCGATATAAGCTGCAGGTTGAGCTGGACTACGCCGCGCAGCTGCAGCAAAAGCTGCTGCCGACCGAGGTGCCGAAGCTCAAAGGTTTTGAGATTGCCGCCAGCTGTCGTCCGGCATCACATGTCGCCGGAGACTTTTACGACTGGCAGAAGACCGGACCAGAATTTCTCACCTTTACCCTCGGCGATGTCATGGGAAAAGGACTTGCAGCCGCGATGCTGATGGCCACGGTCCGTTCGGTACTGCGCGGTGTCGCCCGTAAGAACAGCCCCAAGACGGCCCTTGAACATGCTGAGAAGGCCCTGCGTCAGGATCTCTTCAACGCTGACAGCTTCGTCACCCTGTTTTACGCCCAGCTCGACGTCGAGATCCGCTCGATGCGTTTTGTCGATTGTGGTCACGGCCATGTTTTTGTCCGTCGCAAGGACGGTCAGGTCGAAGATCTGCTGCCTCGCGGCTTGCCGTTGGGTGTCATTGAGACGGAAGAGTTCAGTGAGGGACTGGTGACCTTCAGGCCGGGGGACGCCCTGATTCTCTACAGTGACGGGTTGATCGACGCCCTGCCGGAACGGCACATCGATACGGCGACCCTCTCCTCCCATCTCACCGGGGCCAAAAGCGCCAATGAGATGATGGCCCGGCTGACCGGTCTGGTCCCCACCAGTATCGATGCACCGGATGATCTGACGGTTCTGGTGCTGCTCTGTAAACGCTGACCACCAGTTCACAGCCATAATCTGACCAGCTCGCTTTTGTCGTCTCCTGTCTTTCTCGGGTTCTCAGTTTTTTCGTCTGGAATTGCTATAATTCAAGATATCCTGTCCGCTCATGGGGGAGACTATGGCAGAATCTCTGCACATAAAATTGTCATCGCAATGCGTCAGGATCCTGTTTCTCGCCCTTATAGGTGTCCTGATCCTGTTGGCGTCAACATGTCCGGCTGCAGAAAAGAAAAGAATCCTGTACATCGATTCATACAGTTCAGAGTACATCTGGAGCAGTGAGATTGCCGAGGGAATCGACAGTGTGCTTTCCGGCAGATCCGATATCGAGCTGAAAACCTTCAGTATGGATACCAAGCGACACCAGTCGGAAGCAGACAAGAAAAAGGCTGCACTCAAAGCCATGGAACTGATCGAGGCCTGGCAACCGGATGTCGTCATCGCCTCGGATGACAATGCGGCGAAATATCTGATTGTCCCCTACTACCGGAATAGCAACCGCCCCTTTGTCTTCTGTGGTTTGAACTGGGATGCCTCCGTTTATGGCTTCCCCTCTGGCAACGTGACCGGGATGGTCGAGGTTGCCCTGATCAACGATACGATCTCTGCTCTTGAAAGCTACAGCTCCGGGGAGCGCATCGGTTACCTGGCATCCGACACAATTTCGGAACGCAAAGAATACGAGAATATAGTCGAGCGCTTCGGCATCAGCTTTGAAACCCGTTTTGTCAAAACCTTTGACGAACTCAAGCAGGCTTATCTGGAGCTGCAGCAAACAACCGACATGGTGATTATTCAGGAATGCCACTCGGTCAGGGATTTCAACCATTCCGGGATGCTTGAGCTGGTCAGAGAGCATACCAGGGTGCCGACCGGGGCCATGCAGAACTATCTGCGTCAATATGCTTTGCTCACCTTTGCCAAAAGCGCTCAGGAGCAGGGAGCGTATGCGGCAAAGACGGCCCTTGACATCCTTGGCGGTAGGGACCCGCGGACGATCCCCGTTGTTGCTAACAGGCAAGCCAGAATCTATCTGAATATGACGTTGGCTAAAAGGATGGGGATCAAGTTTCCCATGGAGTGGATCCAGGCAGGCCATTTGATCGATGCCGAACAGAAGAAACTGCTGTATATCAACTCCTACCATGCCGGATACAGCTGGAGTGACGATATCGAAAAAGGTCTCCTGAAAGCACTGAAGATCAAGATAGGCCCGGATGGGTCCTGTGATGACACCAACAGTGAGGTGATGCTGAAAATTTTCAGGATGGATACGAAAAGGAACGGCTCCGAAGAATTCACGACCCGGGCCGTGTTGACGGCAAAAAAGCTTATTGACGAATGGCAGCCAGACATCATCGTCATCAGTGATGACAATGCTGCCAGATATCTGGTCGTCCCATACCTGAAAGACTCCCCCATTCCTGTTGTCTTCTGCGGGATAAACTGGAGTGCGGCCGATTACGATTTTCCTGCCAACCATATCACCGGTATGGTCGAGGTGAATCCGATTTTGGACAGCATCGCCATGCTGAAAAACTATGCCAAAGGAGATCGTCTTGGCTACATCGGCTTCAAGGACTATACCGAAGAGAAGGAGATCGAGTATTTCAGTACTCTCTTGCATCTATCCTTTGCCGATGGCGGGCTCGTCTCCACCTATCAGCAATGGAAGCAACTCTATTTGAAACTGCAGAACAGCGTGGATATGATCGTGGTACTGGACCCCAGTTCTGTGAAAGGCTGGAATGCTGTTGACGCAGAAGCCTTTATTCTGGACAAGACCCGCATCCCTACAGTAAGTACCGGCGACAATGCCAGCCGTTATACCCTGTTGGGTAAGGTTAAGATTGCCGAGGAGCAGGGCTGGTGGGCTGGTGGTGCCGCTTTGAAGATCTTGGATGGGACAGCGGTGAAAAACATACCGGTTACAACCAATCAGCACGACAAGCTCTTGCTGAATATGAAGCTGGCCAGAAAGCTGGGGATCAAATTCCCCTTGGAGTTGCTGGAAAAGGCGACGCTGCTGGAATAGAGACGGAGACATGACGGCAATATGAAAGTGAATCTGAACTCGATACGGACAAAACTGCTTATTATCGTCAGTGGCGCCTTTCTGGTCTCTACCCTGGCCATTTTTTTCATTGCCGACAGGCAGCTTACGGCCATCATCGATTCCAGCCAGAATGAACTCTACCGGGAAAAGGTCGATGACATCTGCAAGGTTCTCACGCGCAGCAATCAGCTCCTTGAAAAAACGGGGCTGGTGGATGCCTATCGGGAGGATTTTCAGAAATCGATCCTCAATGATCTGAAAAAGAGCTATTACAACCGGTCGGACCAGGCTATTTATCCCTTCATTATGGATGTCAGTGGCAATACTGTCTTGCACCCGGCTCAGCCGCTGAATCCTTATCCCTCCAATCCGAAGATAACGGAAAGTTTGCTCGCAACAGACCAGGGTGATTTTGATGCCGTCTACGAGAACCAGTCAAGATATTACAGTTTTAGAAGTTTTCCTGAGTGGCAATGGATTGTCGGATATTCCGTTCCAGTTGACATCAAGTACGCAGATGCCAGGGAATTCCGCAATCTGCTGATCCTGATCATGGGGGGGGTCATTCTGGTAATCCTGCTGATTCTGATTCTGCTGATTTACCGCTTCACCAAGCCGATTGCCAGATTGACAGAGGCTGCAAGAGCCATGGCCGACGGAGATCTCGATCAGGAGATCGATCTGACCGGAAAAGATGAGATCGGCGTGCTTGCCGCCAGTTTCAAAGAGATGTGTGTCGCTGTCAGACAGAGCTTTTACAATCTGGAACTGGAAAACAGAGAAAGAAAACATGCGGAAGAAGAACTCGCCCGGGAAAAGGAACAGCTTGCTATCACCCTGAGAAGCATCGGTGACGGGGTAGTGACGACCGATATCGCTGGCAACATTGTGCTGATGAACAGGGTGGCGGAAGAGCTCAGTGGCTGGAACTTTGCCGACGCTTGTGGTCGCGGTCTTGACGATGTCTTATGTCTTGATGACAGCGGGCCGGCTATGGATACCGGCAGCATTGTCGCCCGGATTATGGAAAACGATGCCGAAAAGGGCGGGAGTCATCAGGCGCTGCTGCTATCCGGCGATGGCGTGCAAAGGACCATTGCCTACAGCGGGGCATCGATCAGGAATGACCAGAACCGGATCAGCGGCAGCGTTGTGGTTTTCAGGGATATCACCGAACAGCTCAGGATTGAACAGGAACTGCAGAAAAACAATAAACTGGAATCGATCGGGGTCCTTGCCGGCGGGATCGCCCATGATTTCAACAACCATTTGGTTGCCATTCTGGGCAATATCGATCTGGTTCTGCATCTTGGCGGCCTGACGGAGAAACAGCGGAAGCTGCTGAGAAAAGCGGAAAAAGGTTCACTCAGGGCCAAAGGACTGACCCAGCAGTTGTTGACCTTCTCTGCAGGAGGGCGTCCGGTCAAGGAGGTGGTGTCGTTGGAACCGGTCATCAGGGAGGCCGCTGGTTTCAGTTTGCATGGTCAGGCTGTCGACTGTCTCTTTGCTATCCCAGCAGACCTGTGGCAGGCAGAAATAGATAAGGATCAGATCAGCCAGGTCATCCAGAATATTGTCATGAACGCCATGCAGGCCATCGCCCAGAGCGGCATGATTCAGATTTCCTGCAGCAATATCGTTTCTGACGAAAAGACGCATCACACTCTTATCAAAGGTCAGAACTATATTCGGATTGTTATCGCCGATAACGGTAAAGGCATTGCGGCCGATCAGCTCGACAGGATATTCGATCCTTTTTTCACTACAAAAGACATGGGCAGCGGTATGGGGCTGTCCATATGCCACTCTATCATTTCTCGACATCAGGGGGGCATCAAAGTCGCTTCAATTCCGGGAGCAGGAACCACCGTGACCCTTTTTCTGCCGGCAGTAAAGCAGGCCCAGATTCCAGTCAAGGAAGATCTTAAGGCTCCTGACAAAGATTATAGAGAATCACGGGTTCTGGTCATGGACGATGAAGAGGTCGCCCGCCAGGTGGCCGCTGAAATGCTCGGCATGATGGGACATAAGGTGGTGATGGCGGAAGACGGAGCCCAGGCCGTGGATCTTTTTCGCAGCAGCAGGAAGGCCGGGGTGCCGATTGATGTTGTGATCATGGATCTGACCATTCCGGGAGCAATGGGCGGTAAAGAGGCCGTCAAGGAAGTACTGGCACTTGATCCCGAGGCAAAAGTCATTGTTTCAAGCGGCTACTCAAATGATCCGGTCATGTCC
This sequence comes from Geopsychrobacteraceae bacterium, assembly GCA_963677215.1. Taxonomy (GTDB): domain Bacteria; phylum Desulfobacterota; class Desulfuromonadia; order Desulfuromonadales; family Geopsychrobacteraceae. The sequence goes on along the minus strand of OY781919.1, from coordinate 938,143 downwards.
GATTACCGTTCCTATGGTTTTCATGCGGCAATCGTCAAGCCTTACACCTACCTACAGTTCTCCTCGACTATTGAGAAAATCTTGCGGACGCCGTGTTGATCTCTCTTTGTGCCTATTCATGTCAACCCTGCGATAAGCCGTTGTCAGCTCAAGCCGTTTTTCGATCCAGCCCCCGATATCTTATTGCTTCAGCGAGATGGTCGTGGTGGATCTGCTCATTTTCTGCCAGATCGGCGATGGTTCTTGCCAGTTTGAGAATCCTGGTATAGCTGCGCGCCGAAAGTCCGAGACGGTCGGTGACCTGTTCCATCAACGCCTCGCCGGCTTTGTCGAGAACACAGAACTTGCGGATGTGACGCGCCTGCATCTGACTGTTGGCGTGCAGAGTGAAGGGCTTGAGCCGCTCATGCTGAATCTGGCGAGCCTGGTTGACCCTTGCCCTTATGGTTGCGCTTTTTTCCGCGGGGCGGTCATCGGTCAGCTCCCTGTGAGCAACCCGGGGGACATCGACGTGCAGGTCGATGCGGTCGAGCAGCGGGCCGGAAAGGCGGCTCCGATAGCGCTGGATCATAGCCGGGGTGCAGCCGCAGCCGTGCTGTGGATCGCCAAGAAAGCCGCAGGGACAGGGGTTCATCGACGCAACCAGCATAAAATCTGCGGGATAGGTCAGGCTCAAGGCTGCCCTGCTGATGCTGACCTGGCCATCTTCGAGCGGCTGGCGGAGCATTTCGAGGACGTTTTTCTTGAACTCGGGAAATTCGTCGAGGAACAGGATGCCCTTATGGGCCAGGGATACCTCGCCGGGGCGCGGATAGCTGCCGCCGCCGATCAGCCCGGCGTCGGAGATGGTGTGATGTGGCGAGCGGAACGGGCGCTGGCGGACCAGTGCATCATGCTTTGACAGTAGTCCGGCGACCGAGTGGATTTTGGTCGTTTCCAGCGCCTCTTCGAAGCTGAAGTCGGGGAGAATGGTCGGCAGCCGACGGGCGAGCATGGTCTTGCCGCTGCCAGGCGGCCCTGCCATCAGAATATTATGACTGCCTGCGGCAGCGACTTCCAGGGCCCGTTTGACATGCTCCTGGCCGCGCACCTCGGAAAAATCGTCGCCATCTGCCGTTGAGGCGCCATCCGCCAGCCTGCAGTTGGCTTGATAGGGGGCGAACTGCCGTTCGCCGTTGAGCAGGGCGACTGCTTCGCCCAGGTCTTTGACGGCATAGATGGTCGGCCCCGCGACGATGGCTCCTTCCTCGGCATTCTCCTCAGGGAGAATCATCGCCCTGGGTTCCCAGTCACGAGCGCTGACGACAATCGGCAGGACGCCGCGGACCGGTTTGATACGGCCATCGAGGGACAGTTCACCGAGCAGCACGAAATCTTTGAGTCGCTCCTGGTCGATCAGGCCGCCTGCTGCCAGCAGGCCGATGGCGATCGGCAGATCAAAGGCGGCACCGTCCTTGCGGATGTCGGCCGGGGCCAGGTTGATGGTGATGCGCCGGTTGGGAAAAGTGTAGCCGGAATTCTTGATCGCCGACTTGACCCGGTCCTTGCTCTCCTTGACCGCGCCTTCAGGCAGGCCGACGGTCGAAAACTGGGGCAGCCCCTGGGCGATGTCAACCTCAACCTCAACCGGATAGGCCTCGATACCGATCAGTGCACCGGAAAGTACTTTTGCTAGCATTCAGTCCCCCTCCCTGAGCTGAATCAAAAAAAGGGCTGAAGTCATTATCTTCAGCCCTAATGAGTACTTTCTATCTTACCGATATTATTCTTCGTATTCAAGGTCTTCCAGGTGTTTTTCCGCCATGATGGCAGCGATGGCGCCATCGCCGACGGCTGTCGAGACCTGTTTGAGGACATTGGTCCGGCAGTCTCCGGCAGCATAGATCCCCGTGATATTGGTGTGGGTATCTTCGCCGGCCTTGATGTAGCCTTCGTCATCGAGTTCGAGCAGGCCCTTGACCAGTTCGGTGGTCGGCGTCACGCCGACGGCGACGAACATGCCACTGACTTCGATCGATTCCCTGGCGTCGCTCTCAGTGTTGCGCAGGACGATGCCTGTCAGGCCGCTGGTGTCGGACTCCAGTTCATCGACGACGGAGTTCCACTTGACCTCGATCTTGCTGTTGTTCATGACCCGGTCCTGGAGAATCTTGGTAGCGCGCAGCTTGTCACGGCGATGAATCAGATAAACCTTGCTGGCGAAACGGGTCAGGAACAGAGCCTCTTCGGCAGCCGTGTCACCACCGCCGACAACGGCGATCGGCACATTGCGGAAGAATGCGCCGTCGCAGGTCGCGCAGTATGAGACGCCGCGACCGACCAGTTCGGTCTCTTTTTCAACTCCCAGTTTTTTAGCCACGACACCGGTTGTGACGATAACTGCCTTGCAGGTTTTTTCCTTGCCATCGACGACCAGGGTCTTGGTGTTGCCGTTGTCGATGATTTTTTCGACGGTTCCGTAGCCAGTCTCCAGACCGAATTCGGTGCAGTGTTCCTGAAAACGACTCATCAGTTCCGGTCCGTCGATCCCTCCCGGAAAGCCAGGCCAGTTCTCAATCTTGGTTGTCGTCATGATCTGGCCGCCCATAATCATTTTTTCGAGCAGCAGCGTCTTCAGGCAGGCTCGGGATGCGTAGAGCCCTGCAGTCATGCCGGCTGGTCCGCCCCCGACGATAATTACGTCGTAATCGGTGTCGCTCATTATATCGCTTTCTCCTTCGGAAGTTTATTAACGAACGAGCATTCTGGCATATCCTCTGGGAAAATGGAAGTCGCCTGCAGGCAGGACGATGAGCCGCTTGTATTTATTGCCTTTACTCAGTATTATTCTGACTTTATCGGGGAGTACTGATGCTGAAGCTGATTAAATTTATACTCTGGATCGTCGTAATATTGGCGATTTGCGTCGGTTTTGACCGGCTGATGTTTGCCTTGCCGATGACAGCTCCCGGGCTGAAAGAGACCCAGGACTTTTATGTCGATTTCCGTCAGCGATTGACCGGACTGTTTGCGGGTTCCGCCGCTACCGGCCAGAGTGTCGAGGGGTTGATTGGCGACAGCCAGAATCCACCGGCCGGAGAGAGTTTGAAGCGCTATCTCTATGTCGATGATTTCGGAGAGATTCATTTTACCGACAGCCTCAAGGATGTTCCCGCCCGTTACCGCGATCGTGCCCAGCCGATGGCGGATTGACTCAGGCGGCCCTTTTCCGCTCAGGGCGTACCGTAGATGTCGGCCCTGCGATCGTTGAGAATGTCGATCCGCTTGCGGTATTCGAGCATTTCACTGAAGTCGAATTCACTGACCAGTTCGGTCTCCTCTTCCGCGGCGATGGCAAGAACCCTCCCCAGCGGTGAAATCAGCTGGCTGCAGCCGAAAAAATCGAGCTTCCCCTGGATCCCGCAACAGTTGGCGGCCACGACAAACAGCTGGTTTTCAATGGCGCGGGCGCGCAGCAGGATGTTCCAGTGCTCCTGGCGTGGTTTCGGCCACTCGGCCGGCAGGCAGACGATTTCAGCCCCTGCCAGGGCGAGCTTGCGAAACAGTTCCGGAAAGCGCAGGTCGTAGCAGATTGCCAGCCCCAGTTTTCCCACCGAACTGTCAACCACGACCGCCTGGTTGCCTTGCGTCAGGTAGCGGTCTTCGTGCATGGCGGAGAACAGATGCAGCTTACGGTAGCTGCCTTTGAGCACGCCGCGATCTACAACATATGAGCTGTTGTAGGTCAGGCCATTGTTGTCCGCTTCCGGCAGGCTGCCGACGATGACCAGTTGCAGCTGCTCAGCTTCCTTGCACAAGCGTTCCAGGACTCTGGGGGTCTCCTGCGCCAATGCGGCTAGGTTGCGGTAATCATAACCGCTGCTCCACATTTCGGGGAGAACGGCCAGTTCAGCGCCCTGTTCGGCGACCCTGCGCAGTGCACAGAGAGCCTTATCGAGGTTGCCGTCGATGTAGCCTGGAGTAATGTTGAACTGTATTGCCGCACAGCTTAGCTGTTCCATGGGGATCTGCTCCTAACAACCAGATGTAAGTGGGAAATATCATTTAGTATAAAATAAACCAGAAAGAGAAATATTCTATTGACCCCTATTTCGAGCTCATGATAACACTTTGGTTGATTTTTCTGAAATATTGACCCAAAAAGGGTGAGTTCTGCTTCTGTCCGTATGGAAGTGGTTGATATTTTCGTCTTTTTTGTAACACTTCTCTAAGTGCCTATCCGGATAAAGATGTCCTCTGGGGCTCAGGCCAGCATTTCGCAAGCAGATTTTATAACCGTTTTTTACGCGAAATTTTGCGGGAGCTGTTTTAGATATTTCGCATAAATCGTTTAGGCGTTAAAGTTATCAGCCCGTTTGTGGTTCTGTCGGGTCTTTTGTTTTTTATCGAGGATTGTTTTACTAAAGATTTCAAGAAAGTGAAGGTGTTCAGTTGAAGATTTTTGCATTGGTCAATCTGTTATTGATGATGGTGGCCGCCCCGGTTTTTGCGAGTGGTGGTGAAGAAGCAGCGCAAGCAACAACCCACGAGGTTCTCAACCTGACCGGAAGCGCGGCCGGCATTATTGCCCTGATCTTGTTTGTTGTGGCTTATCTCTTTGTTATTTTCGAAGAGAAACTGCATATGCGCAAGAGCAAGCCAGTGGTGTTTGCTGCCGGTGTCATCTGGGTGCTGGTCGCCGTGACCCTCAAGGGGTTGGGGCACCCTATGGCGGCTGAGGAAGCGATCCGCCACAACCTGCTCGAATACGCCGAGTTGTTCCTCTTCCTGCTGGTGGCCATGACCTATATCAACGCCATGGACGAGCGCAACGTCTTCCAGGCCCTGCGCGCCTGGCTGGTCAGCCGCGGATTCACCCTGCGTACCGTCTTCTGGGTTACCGGTTTTCTTGCCTTTGTCATCTCTCCGATTGCCGACAACCTGACCACCGCTCTGCTGATGGGCGCCGTGGCTATGGCCGTCGCCGGTAACAACAAGAAGTTCCTGATTGTCGCCTGTATCAACATCGTTGTCGGCGCCAACGCCGGCGGCGCTTTCTCGCCGTTCGGCGATATCACCACCCTGATGGTCTGGCAGAAGGGCAAGGTCGATTTCATCGAGTTCTTCGTTCTGTTTGTGCCTTCTTTGATCAACTGGCTGATTCCGGCGATCATCATGAGCTTCGCTGTCGCCAAGGAGCGTCCTGCCGCTTCCGATGAAGTGGTCAAGATGAAGCTGGGTGCCAAGCGCATCATGATCCTGTTCCTCTGTACCATCTGCACCGCGGTCTCCTTCCATAACTTCCTGCACATGCCGCCGGCTGCGGGGATGATGCTCGGTCTTGGCTACCTGGGTCTGTTCAGCTACTTCATCAAGAAGAAGGAGCATCGTCTGGGCACCGGCGATCAGCCTCTCGACATGACAGGCCATAACCCCGATGCGCATGTAGAAGGGGGCCATGGCCAGGCGGGTCATGCTGTCCCAGGTTTCGACCTGTTCCGTAAAGTCGCCCGTGCTGAGTGGGATACCCTGCTGTTCTTCTACGGTGTTACCCTCTGTGTCGGAGGTTTGGGCCAGTTCGGTTATCTGGCGGTTGCTTCCCACGCCATGTACACCCAGCTTGGACCGACCTGGGCCAACGTGCTGGTCGGTATCCTCTCGGCGATCGTCGATAACATCCCGGTCATGTTCGCTGTTCTGACCATGGATCCGCATATTTCGCACGGTCAGTGGCTGCTGGTCACCTTGACTGCCGGTGTCGGTGGCTCGCTGCTGTCGATCGGTTCGGCGGCCGGTGTCGCCCTGATGGGGACCGCCCGCGGGATCTACACCTTTGCCAACCACCTCAAGTGGACCTGGGCAGTTGCTCTCGGCTATGTTGTCAGTATCCTCGCTCACCTGTGGATCAACGCGCAACACTTTACCGATTTCCACTAGATCGGTCACAGGTTTCGACAAACAGAAAAGCCCGGGCAGCCATTGGCTGCCCGGGCTTTTTTATTGAGGATCTCTATCATGATGGCAAGATAACTCAATAATCTTTTTGGGAATCTTCGTGCTATACTGCGCTTCAGTCATTTCTTGAGTTGGAGGCCTTTCCATGCACGCTCTGCTGGTTGTTATCTTTGTCCTTGCCTACGCTGCAATTGCTTTCGAACATCCCTTGAGAGTCAACAAGTCCGCTGCTGCCCTGCTCGGAGCCGGTCTGATGTGGACCGTCTACGGTCTGGCGACCGGTGATCATCAGCTGGTTACCCATCAACTGGGAGAAAGTCTCTCCGAGACCGCGCAGATCATCTTCTTTCTGCTTGGCGCCATGACCATCGTTGAACTGGTCGACGCTCACAACGGCTTTGAGGTGATCACCTCGCGGATTACCACTTCGAGGCAGACCGTGCTGCTCTGGATGGTCGCCTGGGTGACCTTCTTTCTGAGCGCCATGCTCGATAACCTGACCACGACGATCGTTATGATCTCGCTGATGAAGAAGTTGCTGGGTGATCATGAAGATCGGCTGTTCTTTGCCGGCATTATCGTCATCGCGGCCAATGCCGGCGGGGCCTGGTCGCCGATCGGCGATGTGACCACGACCATGCTCTGGATCGGCGGGCAGATCAGTACCCTGAATATCCTTCATGCGGTCTTTCTTGCCTCGGTCGCCAACCTGCTGATTCCTCTGGTGGTCACGAGCTTTATGATCCGTGGCCGTCAGGTCGTCGCTTCTGGCTTCGTTGAGAGGCGTCACGTCGTGGCCACGACCCCGTTTGAGCGCAACCTGATGTTCGTTCTGGGGATCGGCAGCCTGATTATGGTGCCGATCTTCAAAACGGTGACCCATCTGCCCCCTTTTATGGGTATCCTTTTTGGCCTGGGGCTGCTCTGGGCGGTCGGTGAACTGGTTCACCGTGACAAGGACGAAAACGGTAAGGATGGTCTGACTGCCGTGCATGCGCTGGCTCACATCGATATGGCGTCGATTGTCTTTTTTGTCGGTATCCTGTTGGCCGTGGCGACCCTTGAACATACCCATATCCTCAGGGCTGTCGCCCTCTGGCTGGAGCAGACGATCAGCAGCCAGGGGCTGATTGTTGCTATCATCGGTATGATCAGTTCGATTGTCGACAACGTGCCGCTTGTGGCTGCGTCGATGGGGATGTACGACCTGAGTGTACATGTCCAGGACAGCTTTCTCTGGGAGTTTCTCGCCTACTGTGCCGGAACCGGCGGATCGATCCTGATCATCGGTTCGGCGGCTGGCGTTGCCGCCATGGGACTGGAACGAATTCACTTTTTCTGGTACATGAAGAAACTCAGCTGGCTGGCGCTGATCGGCTATTTTTCCGGAGCGCTGATCTATATCGTGCAATTTAACCTGACCAGCGGCTAGGCGCCTGTCGTGTGCGTCCCGCCGTTTGAGGGCGCCTTTGATAATGAAGAGCCTCTACTTTCATATCCCTTTCTGTTCGCGCAAGTGTCCTTATTGCGATTTCTTTTCTCAGGTCGCCAGCAGCAGCGAGATAGCGGATTATTGCCGTCTGCTGCATCGGCATCTTGAGCTGGTTCGCCGCGAATATCCACAGAGCGGACCGCTGGAAACGATATTTTTTGGCGGCGGAACGCCGTCCCTGCTGGCGGCTGAGCAGGTCGGCGGGTTGCTTTCACTAACCGAAAAGCTGTTCGGCTTTGCCGCAGATATAGAAGTGACCCTTGAGGCGAATCCCGGCACTCTGGCAGGGGCGGATCTGGTCGCTTATCGGTCTGCCGGGGTCAATCGGCTGTCTCTGGGGGTTCAGGCCCTGGACGATGGGCATTTGCGGCGCCTTGGCAGGATTCATTCGGCAGCGCAGGCAGTCGACTCCTATCTTCAGGCCCGCTCGGCCGGTTTTACCAATATCAGCCTCGACCTGATCTTCGCCCTGCCGGGCCAGGGTCTGGCCGATCTGCGCCATCAGGCGACCCTGCTGCTTGAGCTGAACCCGGAACACTTGAGTCTCTACGGCCTGACCTATGAGGAGGGGACCCCGTTCGGGGAACGTTATGAGCGCGGTGAGCTGATTGCTTGCGATGAAGATCTCTATGTCGAGCAGTATCGTTTGCTGCACCAGCTTGGCGAGGCGGCGGGCTATGAGCACTATGAGATCTCGAACTTTGCCCGGCCCGGTTTTCGTTGCCGGCATAATCAGGTTTACTGGCAGCAGCGCGGTTGCCTGGCCGTTGGCTGCGGCGCTCATGGTTTCAGCGAGCGCGGCTGGGGGCAGCGCTTTGCGGTTGCGTCGGATCTTGCGGTTTATCGTGACCGGATCGCTCGAGATGAAAATCCTGCCCAGTTGCTAGAAGAACATCGTCGAGAAGAGGCGATGAGCGAATATGTCTATCTGGCTCTGAGAACAAGGGACGGGATCGATCTGGCGGCCTTTGAGAAACGCTTTGCCGCCGACTTTCAGCGTGAATTTGCTGATGCGCTTGAGACGATTGGTGAACATCTTGTTTATGAGGACGGGTCTGTCCGGCTCAAACTGTCAGGCTGGTTGATCTATGACCACCTGATCAGCCATTTTCTTGCATAATTCCACAGCATTTAACCGGGTCTTCAGTTTCTGGAACAGGTGCAAAGCCTTGACAAAGGCCTGAGTCGCTGCTAGTCTCCTGTTAGCACTCGCCACCATTGAGTGCTAATGCCGGATTGGGCCATGTCTTTTCAGGAGTCGCGTCATGGCTGACGAGTTATCAGAACGAAGCCAGAATATTCTGGAAGCAATCGTCGAAGACTATATTGTTTCCGCTGAGCCGGTTGGTAGCCGCGCTATCACCCGCAGACACAGTTTTAACCTTTCTCCCGCATCAGTCCGCAACGTTATGGCCGACCTAGAGGAGATGGGTTTTTTGTGTTCGCCGCATACCTCTGCCGGCCGGATCCCAACGGAAAAGGGCTTTCAGTACTATATTGATTCGTTGCTGCAGATTCGTGACTTAAGTCCGCGCGAAAAGCAGGAGCTGCAGAAGAATTATCGCTTCAACGGCATGAAGATGGAAGAGATCATGCCGGAAGTCGGTCGTGTTCTGTCCGGACTGTCGAAGTACGCCGGATTGGTCATGGCGCCAAAGTTTACCTCGACCGTTTTTCGCCAGATGGAGTTTCTGCGCCTTTCCAGGGGGCAGTTGCTGGTCATCTATGTATCCGAGAGCGGCCTGGTTCAGAACAAGGTCATCGAAGTCTCTGAGGATCTGTCTCAGCAGCAGCTTGAGCAGATCAGTAATTTTCTCAATCAGGAGCTGAACGGCCTGACCATCAGCCAGGTCCGCAGCAAGCTGGAGGAAGAGCTGAAGGAGGAGCGGATCCGTTTCGATGAAATGCGCAAGAACGCTCTGAGCCTCAGCCGGGTAGCGCTACAGGATGAGGTGGTCAATCAGATCTATGTCTCCGGCGCTTCCCTGATGCTTGAGCAGCCTGAGTTTGCGACGCCACAATCGATGAAGCGCTTGATCCAGACCCTTGAGAGCAAGCAGTTGCTGATCGATCTGCTCGATCGCAGCCAGCAGGCGCAAGGAGTGCAGATCTTTATCGGCAGCGAGAGTCATCATGCCGAGCTGGAAGGCTGCAGTCTGGTGACCTCAAGTTATTCGAATCCCAAAGGTGTGGTCGGAACGCTAGGTGTTATCGGTCCGATGCGTATGGATTATTCAAAAGTTATCCCGATCGTCGATTTTACCGCCCAGCTGCTCAGCCGGGTTCTTGATCGCGATCTCGAATAAAACTTTAAAAGGAGTTACACAGGGTGGGCAAGAAAACAGAACAGCAACAATCTGAAGAGCAAAAGGACGTTGTTGGCGAAGAGCAGGCGGAAACAGCGGAGGTCTGTGACGCAGAGGAGATGTCGCCGGAGGATCAGCTGCGTGCCGAGTTGGCTCAGGCTCAGGATGAAGCCAAAGGCCACCATGAGCGCTATCTGCGGACGCTGGCTGACATGGAGAACCTGCGCAAGAGGACCCAGCGCGAAAAGGAGGAGCTCTCCAAATACGCCAACGAGAATATCATCAAGGAGATCCTGCCGGTCATCGACAACCTTGAGCGTGCCGTAGAGCATGCCACCACGAGCGAGTCGAGTGATGACGGTCTGCTGGAAGGGGTCCAGATGACTCTCGTCCAGTTTTCCCAGGTGATTGAGCGTTTTGGCGTTGAGGCGATCGATGCGCAGGGACAGATGTTTGATCCTAACCTGCATCAGGCGATGGGGCAGATCGAGTCGGAGTTGCCTGTCAATACAGTTGTTCAGCAGATGCAGAAAGGCTACCAGCTCAACGGCCGCCTGCTGCGTCCGGCTTTTGTCATGATCGCCAAGGCGCCAGCTGCAGCTCAGAACGAAGACAACGAAAAAACTGACGAAGAATAAATAAGTTAAGAGAACAAGGTCTCAAAGGAGGACTTAAAGAATGGGTAAAGTTATCGGAATCGATTTAGGTACAACCAACTCCTGTGTCGCTGTTATGGAAGGTGGCGAGCCGGTTGTTATCGCCAACGCTGAAGGCGCACGGACCACTCCGTCGATGGTCGCCTTTTCCGACAGCGGTGAGCGTCTTGTTGGTCAGCAGGCCAAGCGCCAGGCTGTCACCAACCCGGAAAACACCCTGTTTGCCATCAAGCGTCTGATCGGCCGTAAGTTCAATTCTGACGCGGTCAAGAAGGACATCTCGATCAGCCCGTTCAAGATTGTTGAAGCGGACAATGGGGATGCCTGGGTTTCGGTGCGCGACAAGCAGTACAGTGCGCCAGAAATCTCGGCGATGATTCTGCAGAAGATGAAGCAGACCGCTGAAGATTACCTGGGTGAGAAGGTCACCGACGCGGTCATTACCGTTCCGGCCTACTTCAACGATTCCCAGCGTCAGGCTACCAAGGACGCCGGCAAGATCGCGGGTCTGAATGTCCTGCGGATCATCAACGAGCCGACCGCCGCTTCTCTGGCCTACGGTCTCGACAAGAAGAACGAGATGACTATCGCTGTTTTTGACCTCGGTGGCGGTACCTTCGACGTTTCCATCCTCGATCTGGGTGATGGCGTTTTCGAAGTCAAGTCGACCAACGGTGACACCTTCCTGGGTGGTGAAGACTTCGACCAGCGCATTATCGACTACGTCGCCGACGAGTTCAAAAAGGATCAAGGGATTGATCTGCGCGGCGACAAGATGGCACTTCAGCGCCTCAAGGAAGCTGCCGAAAAGGCCAAATGCGAACTCTCCTCTTCGATGGAAACCGACATCAATCTGCCGTTCATAACCGCTGACCAGTCGGGTCCGAAGCACATGAACATCAAGCTCTCCCGTGCCAAGCTGGAAAGCATCTGTGCCGAACTGCTCGAGAAGCTGGTTGCTCCATGCAAGACCGCTCTCAAGGATGCCGGAATGTCGGCCAGCGACATCAACGAGGTTATCCTGGTCGGTGGTATGACCCGGATGCCGGCCGTTCAGGAGCGCGTCAAGGAGATCTTCGGCAAGGCCCCGAACAAGGGCGTCAACCCGGATGAGGTCGTTGCCATCGGTGCCGCTATCCAGGGCGGTGTTCTGACCGGCGACGTCAAGGACGTCCTGCTCCTCGACGTCACCCCGCTGTCCCTCGGAATTGAAACACTGGGCGGTGTCATGACCAAACTGATCGAAAAGAATACCACTGTACCTTGCAAGAAGAGCCAGGTCTTTTCGACTGCCGCCGACAACCAGCCTGCCGTTTCTGTCCATGTTCTGCAGGGCGAGCGTGAAATGGCGGCTGGCAACAAGACCATCGGCAATTTCGAGCTGGTCGGTATTCCTGCTGCACCACGCGGAGTTCCGCAGATTGAGGTCACCTTCGACATCGATGCCAACGGTATCCTCCATGTTTCGGCCAAGGATCTTGGCACCGGCAAGGAGCAGTCAATCCAGATCACCGCATCCTCCGGTCTCTCCGAGGATGAGATCGAGCGCATGGTCAAGGATGCCGAAGCCCATGCTGGCGAAGATAAGCAGAAGCGTGAGCTGATCGAAGCCCGCAACCAGGCTGACGGTCTGGCCTACACCACCGAGAAGTCGCTTAAAGAGCATGGCGAAAAACTCGACAGCGCGACCAAGAACCAGATTCAGGAAGCTCTCGACGCCCTGAAGAAGGCGATTGAAGGCGATGATCCTGAAGAGATCAAGGCCAAGAGCGAGGCTCTGGCCCAGGCTTCTCACAAGCTGGCCGAAATGATGTACGCCCAGGCTCAGGATGAGGGTGGTGAAGCTGCCGCTGGCGATGCCGGCGCAGATGCGGATGTTGTTGATGCCGAGTTTGAAGACGTCGACGACAAGAAGTAAAACGGCAGGATTGTAACATTGTCAGCTACCGGAGCGATCCGGTAGCTGTTCTTACTTGATCAGGACTAAAAACTTTGTCTAAGCGCGATTATTACGAGGTTCTGGAAGTCAACCGGAACGCCAGTGAAACCGAAATCAAGAAAGCCTATCGTAAACTTGCGATAAAATATCACCCCGACAAGAATCCGGGGGACAAGGCGGCTGAGGATAAATTCAAGGAGCTGACGGAGGCCTACTCCGTTCTTTCCGATTCCCAGAAGCGGGCAACTTACGATCAGTTTGGCCATGCCGGTGTCAATGGCGCCGGTGGCGGATTTTCCGGTGGCGGATTTGATTTCGGCGGCGGTGGTTTCGAAGATATCTTCGGTGATATCTTCGGTGATATCTTCGGTGGAGGTTCTCGTCGCGGCAGTCGTGGCCAGCGCGGTGACGACCTGCGATACAACCTGACCATCAGTTTTGAAGAAGCGGCCTTCGGGGTCGAAAAGAAACTGCAGTTGCCGCGCAAGCAACCCTGTGAAACCTGTCACGGCAGTGGCGCCCGTCCCGGCACCGAGGCGCAGACCTGTAGCACCTGTCGTGGCGCTGGGCAGGTCCGTTATCAGCAGGGCTTTTTTACCATGACCCGCCCCTGTCCGGATTGCCGAGGTGAAGGAAAGATCATCAAGGATCCCTGCCCCGACTGTCACGGCAGTGGTCTGGTCAAGCAGAAGCGCAGCATGTCGCTCAAGGTTCCTGCCGGTGTCGAAACCGGAACCCGCCTGAAACTCAGTGGCGAAGGCGAAGCCGGAGCGTTGGGAGGTCCTCCTGGAGATCTCTATGTTGTGATCCATGTCGAGGATCATCCGATTTTTCAGCGCGAAGGGCAGAATATCCTCTGCGAGGTACCGGTCTCTTTCGTTCAGGCTACTCTGGGCTGTGATCTGGAAGTGCCGACACTGGAAGGCCGGGTCAATCTGAAGGTTCCGGCGGGGACTCAGACCGGCAAGATCTTCCGTCTGACCGGCAAGGGTATCGTCGCTCTGCAGGGTTATGGCCGGGGCGATCAGCTGGTGATTCTCAAGGTCGAGGTTCCGACCAAGCTCAATGCCCGCCAGCGTGAACTGCTCGAAGAATTTGCCAGAGAGGGCGGAGAGGACATTCATCCGCAGGGGAAGGGTTTCTTCGACAAGGTCAAGGAACTGTTTGATTGATCTTTTTTTGTTGCCAACGGAGGATATGATGAAGCGGAAGTGGGTTCGTTCACTGGGGATACAATTCTGTCTGGTTCTGACCCTGCTGCTTGGTTCCTTCTCTCTCAGCCATGCGCTCCTGACTTCGTACGAACTTGAGACGAGTCAGGAGCTTTTTTCTGCCGGGCGCTACACTGAGGCCCTGGCTTTACTTCAGCCTCTGGCCGGTGAGCCGGTGCTGACCGCTGACGATGCCGCGGGGGTTCTGCTGGTCGCCCGCATCTACCAGATCCAGGGCAATTTCCCGGTTTCCTTACGTCTTTTGGAGGAGATTCCCCGAGAGCTGCGGACCCAGCGTCATGAACTTCTGCGCGGGGAACTGCTGCTCGAGAACGACCGGGCCCTTGACGCCATTCATGTCCTGCAGCCGCTTATTCGGCAGCCTTTGGCGGAAGCTGATCAGCTGGCACTCTATCAGGCGCTCTCCAGCGCGGCCCAGAATATCCGTCAGCCACTGCTGGCGCTTTATTACCTTCAGCAGCAGTTGCCGGTCAGCCCCAATCGGGCTTCTGTTCTTCAGCAGGCCCATCGCCTGCTTCAGGACCGGATGTCCGACAGCGATCTGGATGAAGCAGCCTATCTGTGGAGAAACAGTGAGATCGGCCAGGATGCTCTGCTCCAGCTCGCTCGTCGGGCGTTTGCCCGGCAGCGTTATGCAGAAGCACGCAGTTACGCCAGGCAGATCTTTGCAACCAGAACTTCTTTTCCTTACTGGTATGAAGCGACCCGTCTGCTCGATGTCGAAGCACCACTCTCAGGTGTGCGACGTGATACCGTCGGTGTCATGTTGCCCTTAAGTGGCCGCTACGCCGCCTATGGCGATCAGTTGAAAAAAGGGCTGGAGTTGGCTCTGACGGAATTCAACCGCAGTCACCCGATCAAGGTCACCCTGACCTTTGAGGATACGGCCAAGGGGGAGGCTGCTGCCCATATCGTCCATCGCCTCGCCAATGAAAAGCAGGTGGTCGGCATCATCGGACCACTGCTCAAGGCCAATGCTGTTCCGGCAGCCGAGCGCGCCCAGACCGAGATGGTTCCGATGCTCAGTCTGGCTCAGGCTCAGGGGATTCCCGAAACCGGTGATTATGTCTTCCGAGACAGTCTGACGCCCCGCCATCAGATTCAGTCGCTGATCTCCTTTGCTCTGGCGCATGGTAAAACCCGTTTTTCCATCCTCTATCCACAGACAACCCTCGGTGTGACCATGACCGACCTGTTTATCGGTGAGGTGCTCATGACGGGAGGGGAGATCGTCGACATCTCCAGTTATTCGAATGACGCGACCGACTTCAAACAGCAGATCTACGATCTGATCCATATGACTCCCGAGATGCTTGAAGCTCTCGAAACCGATGATCCGGAGGCGGAAGAGTATCCGGAGCCACCCTTCGACGCCCTGTTTATTCCAGATTATGCTGACAAGCTGGAGCTGTTGGCGCCGCAACTGGTTTTTTACGGACTGAAGGATCGCACCCTACTCGGCATCAACGGTTGGAATTCAAGGGATCTGGGAAAGAAAGCGGGCCGTTTTCTCAAGGATGCCGTCTTTGTCGATGCGTTCTTTGCCGGCAGCAGCCGTCCGGAGGTGCAGCGCTTTGAGGATCTTTACCGGCAGGTCTATCGTGAGGATCCCTCGATCCTTGCCGCGCAGGCTTTTGACAGCGGCATGCTGATGTTTGAGGCCTGTTCCGATCCGGGCCTGAACAGCCGTGAGGACCTGCGTATGCGGTTGGCGGGGATTGAGGAGTTTCAGGGGGTGACTGGAACAACCGGCTTTGCCTTAGGGGGAGAATCGCTCAAGCAGCTCTACCTGCTCCAGTTTTATAGCGGCAGGGTCAGGGAATACCAAGAGCCGGAACCAGAGCCAGAGCCGCTTGTGGAAGAAGGCTCTCTGGAAGTTCCTGCGCCTAGTCTTCCGAATCAGTAGTCAGGCTTTTTTCAAACGAATAGCGATCAACCAGGGTTTCAAACTCGCCGGTGAGCTGATTGTAGTACTGGAGTCGGCCGTCGCTGATGTCGTAGTGCCAGCCGTGCAGGCTGAGCTGTCCTTTGGCGACCCGTTCTTTAACCCAGGGGAAGCTCATCAGGTTTTTCAATGAAACGAGGATCGCTTCCTTTTCACAGGCCCGGGTCTGTTTTTCGACCGGCGCATCGGGCATGTCATGCAGCACTTTGTCGCGTGCCGAGGAAGCGATGTCAACCCAGTTGCCGATGAATTCTCCCATCGGCTCCCCTTCCTGCGATTCCATCAACACCTTGATTCCGCCGCAGTTTGAGTGACCGAGAATGATGATGTCTGAAACCTCAAGGATGCAGACTGCATACTCGATGGTTGAGCTGACCCCGTGGTAATCGTCGTTTTTCAGATAGGGCGGGACCAGGTTGGCGATATTGCGCAGAATAAACAGATCGCCGGGAGCGCTGTCGGTCAGCAGGGCCGGATCGACCCGGGAGTCGCAGCAGCCGATCAGCAGGGCCTGTGGTTTCTGACCCGCAGCAAGGCTAGAGGCAAGTTCCGGATTTTCGCCAAAATGCTGTTGCTGAAAATTAGCGATACCGGCAAGAAATTTTGTTACGTCAGCCATAGAAACTCCGTAGTACCCTGTAAACCTTAAATTCTCGTACCTTGCATGTTCTTTCCCGCGGCAGCTGCGTTCCGATTTCAGCCACTTAACTATGGCTAGGCAACAGAAATCGCGCCTTGCTGGCGCGGCAAAGCCCTACGCAATCATCCGACCTCTTAAGGTTAACAGGGTACTAGTTTCGGCCGAATTCTAGCACAAAAATAAATCAAGACAACGCTCAATGCGGTGACGGGCTGGAGAATCTGGTCAAAAAAAAACCTGTGTCCGGTTCTGTCCCGATTTTCATCGCAGAATTAGCTTTTTAGCTGCAACTGCAATAGCCTTCATAACGGTTTTCTGTTATTCTGCTCAATTCGTAAAATGATCACGTCAGTTTTGTTGAAAGGGTTAGCATGTCGAGTTTTGGTCGTTTTTTCAGAATCAGTACCTTTGGAGAATCCCACTGCCCGGGTGTTGGCGTCGTTGTTGACGGGGTGCCGTCAAGAATGGCGTTGACCGAGGCGGATATTCAGGTTCAGCTGGACCGGCGTCGTCCAGGTGGCAATAAGCTAGGAACCGAACGCAATGAAGCGGATCAGATCCGGATCCTCTCCGGTGTGGAGCATGGCCTGACGCTGGGAACACCGATCGGCATGCTGGTCAATAACAAGGATCAGCGTCCCGGTGACTATGGCGAGATGCGGGCCATACCACGCCCATCGCACGCCGACTACACCTATCAGATGAAGTACGGTATTCACGCCTCCAGTGGCGGTGGCCGCTCCAGTGCGCGGGAAACCATCGGCCGGGTTGCCGCCGGTGCCATTGCCGAGAAATTTCTGCTAGAGCAGTACGGTGTAGAAATCGTCGCCTGGGTCAGCTCCGTCGGCCAGCATGACGCCTCAGAGATCGATATGGCAACGATCAGCCGTGATCAGGTCGATGTCAGCGATATCCGCTGCCCCGATACTGCTGCCGCTGCACTGATGACCGAAGAGATCGTTGCTGCCCGTGATGCCAAGGATTCGGTCGGCGGTGTGGTCAGTTGTGTTATCCGCAACCTGCCTGCCGGACTCGGTGAGCCGGTTTTTGACCGGCTTGAAGCGCTGCTCGGTCATGCCATGCTGTCGCTGCCGGCGACCAAGGCCTTTGAGATCGGCTCCGGCTTCGATGGCGCCCGTCAGCGTGGTTCGGTGCACAACGATCCATTCATCAAAAAGGGCGATCGCCTCGGCACCCTGACCAACAAGAGTGGTGGTGTCCAGGGGGGGATTTCCAACGGCGAACCGGTCTATTTCCGCGTTGCCTTCAAGCCGCCGGCAACCATCGGCCAGGCCCAGAAGACCGTCGATTTTGACGGCAATGAGGCGATTCTCGAAGCCAAAGGACGTCATGATCCTTGTGTTGTGCCGCGTGCCATTCCGATTGTCGAAACCATGTCAGCACTTGTTCTTGCTGATTTGGTGATGATTCAAAAGATGCGTAGTTGAAAAAATAGATCCCCCTCGATCCCCCCCCTATTTGGGGGAGGGGAATGAGCGAAGCGAGCAGGGGGGTGTTTTTAGAAAAGAGTAAACAAAGATGATAATTGAATGGTACCCGGGACATATGCGAAAAGCCCGGGCCCAGATTGCCGAGAATCTCTCCAAGACAGATCTGGTGATCGAGGTTCTTGATGCCCGTCTGCCGGTCAGCAGTGCCAATCCGCTGCTTGAGAAGCTGCGCAAAGAGAAAAACCGCCCCTGTCTGAAGGTTCTTAACAAGAATGATCTGGCTGATCCCTATGTGACAAAAGCCTGGGTCAAGCACTTCGAGCAGGAGCAGGGGGTCAAGGCGTTGCCGCTGGAGGCAAAGAACCGCCGTGATGCCGGGCTGATTCCGCGGATGTGTCAGACGTTGTTGGCCAGCCGCTACAAATCGGGCAAGCCCCTGCGGGTGATGATCGTCGGCATTCCCAACGTCGGCAAGTCGACCCTGATTAACACCATGGCCGGCAGGAAGGTTGCGCGGGTCGGGGACAAGGCGGGGATCACCACCTGTCAGCAGCAGATCGATCTGCGCAACGGGATTCTGCTTTACGATACTCCCGGCCTGTTATGGCCGGTGCTTGACGAGATCGCCGGAGCATGCCGTCTGGCAGCCAGTGGCGCGATCGGCGAGAATGCCTACGACACCACCTCGGTCGGTCTGGTGAGTCTGGAATATCTGGCTGAAACCTACCCGGCCATGCTGCGCGAACGCTATAAGCTGGAAGAGTTCAATGTCGAACCGGTCGCCCTATTGGAACAGCTCGGCCGTAACCGGGGTTGTCTGGTCAGTGGCGGAGAGGTCGATATCCACCGTACCGCCGAACTGCTGCTGCGCGAATTGCGCGGTGGTAAACTTGGCAGGGTCAGCCTTGAACGGCCGACTGCCGTTGAAGATGCTTTTACCAGGAATACCAACGAAATATGAAAACCAAGCCCAAGATAAAAGAGGTGTTTGTCTCATCGCTCGATTTTGAGACGACCGAAGAGGATCTGCATAAGCTGTTTTCTGTATGCGGAACCGTGAAGGCGATCCATATGCTCAGTGATGCGCAAGGGAGATCCAAGGGGATCGCCTTTATCCGCATGGCCACTGAGGCGGAGAATCGTGATGCCATCAACATGCTCGATGGAACCCGTCTGGGAAACCGCTGCATCAATGTTTCCGCTCCCAAGCCGAAAGAAGCGCTGATTCCGCAGGCAGAAGAAGCACCGGAAAAGCGTAGCCGTCGAAAGCGCGAGCCGAAAGGACGCAAGAAGACGGGGCAGTGATTTCTGTTCTGTTTTGTATATCAAATGTAGAAGGCCGGCAGTGGTATTTGTCGGCCTTGTTACCTTGGAAAAATGACAGCTCCCGGATATTGTGCTACGCTTTTTACTTAGAATGAAAAGTGGAGGTGTCTATGAAATGGAAAGTGTTCTGGCTGGTCGGGCTGGTCTTCTGTGTCGCCCAATTTGCGTGCGCTGATGAACGGATCTCGCTCAAAGCGGGGTATCAGTTGTTGGCCCCGGAAGGTGAAATCGGCGGGACTGTCGATGACAGAAACTCTTATGCCGTCGATATCGACGATTCTCTGAACCTTTCCGACAGTGAAGGCTTCAGCGGCGAAATTGCCCTCAACCTGGGCAACTCAAGGTTCTCTCTCAATTATCTTCCCATAGCTTTTTCCGGTACCGGAACCTTGTCCGATACAATCGAAATCAATGGCGAGACCTTTAGTGCGTCAACGCGGGTTAAGACCGATCTCGATCTCGATGTTTACGATATCGGTTATACCTACTTTCTGGTCAACACCGATGACCTGCCGACCCGTATTCAACTAGGACTGGAACTGGCGGTCAAGATCGCCGATGCCAATCTTGCGGTGCGCGAGTCCAATGGAAACGTTTCCGCATCCGAATCGCTTGTGATGCCGATACCAACCGTTGGCGCCCGTGCCAGACTTGCCCTGGCCGATTACCTCGGAGTGTCTGGGCGTCTCGGTTATATGGAGGTTGCCGGTAATTACTTCATGGACGCTGAGGCCCAGGTTGAATTCTCACCGCTGCCGATGTTTGGTCTCTATGCCGGTATCCGTTATTTTGACCTGAAGATTGACGAGGACGATATCTATGTCGATACCCAGATGGCCGGCCCTTTTGGTGGCCTGATGGTACGTTTCTGATTTCTGTCAAATCCTCGGCGTAATTTCATTACGGCCGGCAAAAGTTTCGCACTTCCCCCCTTACATCTGAGAGGTGTAATCCGTTATGCTGTTCTAAGTGTTACTTAAAATGTCATATTTAGGATGGTGAAATGAGCGCAAAGGTTATACCGTTACGCCCCAGGAAAGATATTCGCGAAATTGTCGATGCTGCCTTCAAAGAACATTTACGGCATTTAAAGCCGGAGGTTTCCAACTGTCTCAGGTCTGAACTTGAGGTTCTGCTGCATAAACATTTTGATCATGAAACGCCTGAACTGACCCTGACGCTGCCTCAGGATCTCAGTGAAAATCAGTTTGAATCGATTCGCCATAACTTCAGAAATGTTCTGGAGGCCTACAACGACCTGGTGACAGAGCGAGCCAATGCCCTTTTCCGGGACCTATATCTGGCACGCCTGGAAATCTGCCAGCTCAAGCACGGCAGTCCGGATAACAGCCGACGTTGATTATTTCTTGAGCAGTAACCTGGCCCCCAAGCCAGAATATTTGCATTTGGGCTACTGTGTAGCTGTCGTGTCTTTGTCTAACCTATTGAAAACAGGTATTTTTGGCGTGATTTCTTAAGCGGAACGTATTATGCATCTGTTCTCAACTGTTTTGAAATACTACGGTTTGCGAATTGATCATGACATGAACCGGATTGCTGGCCGGGCTGTATGTTCTCTTCTAGCGTTACTTTTATCATCACATTACAGGAGATACTATGTCGCCGGTCATCAGTTACGAGATGAAGATAGCGGATATCGTCAAGCATTATCCGCAGACAGAGCGGGTCTTTCAGGTCCACGGCCTGGCCGCGTTGGTCAGCGAAGATGGCCTGCGTCTGCTCGCCCCTTTTCTGACCCTGGGCACCGCATTGCGCAGCCGCAACGTCGATGGCATCACCTTTTTACGGCTGCTCAACGAAGCGGTTGAGGCAGATAAACAGCTTGAGGCTCCGGGACTCGATTCCCTGGAAAGCCAGAAGGATCTGACTCTGCTCGCTTTGATGCCCTGCGGACTCAAAGTGCCGTTCGGTCGGGCTGTGACCGAATTTCTCGAACAGCTGAAAGCGGAGCAGGGGCTGAGCATTACCTATGCAGTCGAGGGGAACGTCAACCAGGAACTCTCCTATTACCCCTATATCAAGACGCTCAAAGAGGTGAACGAATTGCCCGACATCATTGTATCGGCGGATTTCAACTCTTTTTATGGTCGTCAGTTCTACCAGACCTTTGTCATGACCGGGGATATGACTGGTTACGGAACGCCTGAGCCGACGCCGGCCTATGCCAAGGCAGGAATCCTTGACCCACAGCAGGAATACTCAATTCTCGGTATCAATCCGTTGGTCATGGTTGTCAACCTGGATGAAGTCGGCGACCGTTCTCTGCCGACCAGCTGGAAGGATCTGCTAGATCCGGTCTGGAAAGAGAGCGTGACCCTGCGCGGCAGCGATCAGTTCTTCTGTCATGCCGTACTGTTGCCGACCTTCCTTGATCACGGGGCCGAAGGCCTTAAAGCGCTGGCCCACAATGTTCTGCGTGGCTTGCATCCCTCTCAGATGGTCAAGAAGATCGATTCCGGTGCACCGGGTGCGATCTATGTCATGCCGGAGTTTTTTGCCCATCGGGTCAAGCACCAGGAGCGGATTCGGATTGTCTGGCCGGAAGACGGCGCCCTGGCCAGCCCCGTGACCCTGCAGGTGAAGAAGACCATGGTCGCAGAGCTTAAACCAGTACTCGACTATCTGACCGGCCCTGGCCTGGCTCAGGCACTCAACAGTGCGCGTTTTCCGGTACCTCATCAGGAGGTTGTCGGCGAGGTTCAGGATAAGCCGCTCAAATGGCTCGGCTGGGATTTTCTGCGTGGGCAAGATCTGCTTGAGGTCAACAGAGAGATCGATGAAATCTTTATGCCGCCGGCCCTGGAATCTCTGCAAAGGGGCGCCGGAAAATGAAACTGGTGACCGTCGCCGGCCCCCCCTCGTGCGGCAAGACATCGATTATTCTGCGAACCATCGAGCCGCTGGTCAAAAGCGGCCTGAAGGTCGGTGTCATCAAGTTCGACTGTCTGACCAGTGATGACCATCTGCGTTACAGCAAGGCCGGAATCGAGGTCAAGACCGGACTGGCCGGTGGCTTGTGTCCGGATCACTTTTTTATCTCCAACATCGAGCAGGGGGTGCAGTGGGGGATCAGCCAAGGGTTTGACCTGCTGATCAGTGAGAGCGCCGGGCTCTGTAATCGCTGCTCGCCGCATATCAAGGATGTCCTTGCTCTCTGTGTCATCGATCACTTAAGCGGCGTGCATACCCCGCGCAAGATCGGGCCGATGCTCAAAAATTCGGATGTCGTGGTGCTGACCAAGGGGGATATCGTCTCCCAGGCCGAGCGCGAGGTTTTTGCTTTCCGGGTCCGTCAGGTCAATCCACACGCCGCGGTCCTGCCGGTCAACGGTCTGACCGGGCAGGGCAACCTGCTGCTGCAGCGCCATCTGGAGAAGGCGTCCGAGGTCGACAGCTTGATCGACATGCGTCTGCGCTTCACCATGCCGGCGGCGCTCTGTTCCTACTGTCTGGGCGAAACGCGCATCGGGCCCGATTGCCAGATCGGCAACATCAAGACCATGGATTTCTCATGAATTCGTCAGAGTTTCTCAATCAGTCCGTTGTCCGGCTGCTCGAAGAGCGCCCCTACCTGCATGATTTTCTCGTCGCTTTGGCGATCGATATCCCTACCCAGGATCTGCCACTCGGAGCTCTCCTAAAGAGTCAGAGTGCCGATCGACTGGCCGAATATGCCCTCGATCAGGAGACTCTGATCCAGCAGTGCCTCGACTTTCTCATCCAGATGGAGAAGCTTCAGCAGCAGGACGAAACGACAATTCGCAGCGTGACGGTCAAGGCTGGTGTCGATAAGACAGGCGAGTCAGAGAGGCAGGATCTGGTTTTGCGCGCCGGAGAGGTCGTTTGCGTTGTCGGTCCGACCGGCTCCGGCAAAAGCCGCCTGCTCGCCGATATCGAATGCCTGGCCCAGCAGGATACCCCGTCCGGGCGGCAGATCCTGGTCGATGGGGAAGTGCCGGATGAGCAGCTGCGACTTTCGGGCGAGCAGCAGCTGGTCGCACAGCTGTCGCAGAACATGAACTTTGTCATGGACTTGAGCGTCCGTGAATTCATTACCATGCACGCCGAGAGTCGTCTGGTCAGTAACATCGCCGAGCGGGTCGAGCAGATCTTTACCACCGCCGTCGACCTGGCCGGTGAACCATTTACCCTTGACACCCCGGTCACCGCCCTTTCCGGCGGCCAGTCGCGGGCGCTGATGATCGCCGATGTCGCCTGCTTAAGCGCTTCACCGATCGTGCTGATCGACGAGATCGAGAATGCCGGGGTTGACCGGCTGCGCGCATTGGAACTGTTGGTCAAAGAAGAGAAGATTGTCCTGATGGCCACCCACGACCCGCTGCTCGCCCTCTCCGGCGATCGACGCCTGGTCATCCGTAACGGCGGGGTCGCCGCGGTTATCGAAACCAGCGACGAGGAGCGGGCCGGGCTCGAACAGCTGACCCGTCTCGATGAAAAACTGGCCCGTCTGCGCAACCAGGTCCGTCATGGAGAGCGGATCGTTTTCGATTAGTCATTCTTTTTCTGATTCATTTTTGACAGATCGAGGGCCGGGTAGATTTCCTTGGCGCAGTCATGGCACAGGCTGTGGCTGAACTGTGCTTCGGAATGGTTCTGAATGTAGGTCTCCAGCTGGTTCCAGTAGCCGTCGTCATCACGGATCTTTTTGCAGCGTGCGCAGATCGGCAAAATCCCCCGCAGCAGATTGATCTCTTTTTCGGCAGCCTTTCGTTCCGTCAGGTCGCGTAAGGCGGAAATCCTGATCTGCTTGTCAATGAAAATGTGCAATGCCGCATGAATCTCGAGTGGGAAAATCGAGCCGTCTTTTTTGAGGCCGAGGGTTTCATAGGGAGCATCGTAGCCAGCACGAACTTTTTCCAGGACATCCTGCCTTTTCTCGGGGGCTATGAAGTCGGTCGGTTTTCTTCCAAGCATCTCTTCTCTGGTGTAGCCGAACATTCTTGCATAGGTATCATTGAAATCGATGAGCCGTTCCTCCTCAATGACTGAGATCCCTTCAAAGGAGGCATTGGCCAGGGTGCGGAACCTCTCCTCACTGCTTTTTAACGAGCTGTTTGTTGCGGTCAGTTCGGCGGTCCGTTCTTCAACCAGTTTTTCCAGGTGATCACGATATCTGAGGATTTCATGTTCTGCTCTGACCCTTCTGAAAATGTTCAGCAGCAGAATGAAGATGAACAGGGTCAGCAGGCTGAACAGGCCGATAGCTCCCCAGACCAGCATTTTATGCTTGCTGTAGAGCGTTTCCGGTTTGTTTATAAGGGTACTCCCTGCGGGAAGATCGCTGATCTTGATGCCGAAGTGTTGCATGACCTGGTAATCGAAAATGTCGCTGACCGGCGATTTCATCATCACCGGGATGTCCGATGCATTCCGGCCATTGAGAATCTGTACCGCCATTTCACCGGCTGTTTTTCCCTGCTGATAGCCGGTGATGATGTGTCCGCCGAGGACGCCGAGGCCGAGATGAAAATCCCACAGGGTATAGGCGGGGACAGGGCTGTGGGGCAGGATGAGTTTTGCGCTTTCATCAGGCATCGTCGCCTGCCCGGTCGGCATATCGGCGGTAGCACCGAGCAGGAACAGGGCAGAGTTTTCCGGCAGTCGCGAGAAGCCTTCCTTGATCTGGGCTAGGGTTTTATCCTTGAACAGGACGATCCGGTACTGATCCCGATATTTGGGGATGATAATCTCCTCAGCATGATCGGCAATAGTTTTGCTGGTGGGATCTGCTGTTTGTTCAATAAAGGCGAGGGTCCCGGTTTCCGGCTGGATGGATAGGGCCATGCTGACCAGAGCATCGATATTCATCTCTTCATTGACGCCGGTGATATTGTCCTGACCGTTTAAAAGATCAGGGTGGAAATTGTTGTACCCACAGAAAACCAGAGGTGCTTGAGGAAAAAAATGACTCCTGTTGGCGATGGCAAAGTCGAAGGCGGCGTTATCGGAAACGATGATCAGGTCCTGAGGGAAGTCTTCGTATTTGCTGAGAATGATATTCTTCAAGGTCTCTTGCCAGGCTGGGGCAGTGAAACGCCGGGTATCGAGATATTCAACCGACAGGTTGTACTCTTTGCCAGAAGAGTTCAGGCTGTCACGGAGACCTTTTTCAATGCTATCGCTCCAGCTGTAGCCGGGATGGTAGGAGTTGATGTAGAGAATGCGGCTGATCTTTTCGTTGTCATCTCCAAAACAGGTACTATTGCCTAGCCAGAGGAAAAAACAGACTATGATCAGGGTAAAATATTTCACAGATCTGCCTTTCGGCTTGAGGAGACCTGTTGCGATTCCAAACCGGTCTGATTCTGACATTTTATCATTTTTACCCGGGAATGAAATCCGGGCTGGCGTGTTTGCCACTGCTGCCTGTCAACCTGGTCTTGGTTTGGCAAATGGCTCGCTTTCCTTTGCTCGTGCATTTAGGGGGTTCTGCTCAGTCGGGCTCTTCTGCTATGCTGCCGCTCTGTTGTTTTGGATCATGATCTGAAACTCGAGTTCATGTCAGTGGAGGTCATCAAGCATGATTAAGATTGCGATAGCGGATGCTGTCGGCAAGGTTCTCGGTTACGACATTACCGTCGTCGATCCCGAAAACAAGCACAAGGGGGTCGCCTTTGCCCGTGGCCATGTCATTCGTGAAGAGGACCTGCCGGTTCTCGAGCGGATCGGCAAGCGTAACATCTATATCTGGGAAGGAAACGAGGTCGAGGTCCACGAGGACGACGCGGCCATCCGCCTAGCCCCGCAGATTGCCGGTGAGCATATCCGCTTCGATGAGAAACCGAAGGAAGGCAAGATCAGTTTTTACGCTACCTGTCCGGGTCTGTTCGAGGTCGATATCGAGCGCCTGGAACGGATCAACCGCCTGGCTATCCCTTCCTTGCCGACTATCAACCGCTATTTCCCGGTCACCGAGGGGAAGCAGGTTGCCGCCTTCCGAATCATTCCGCTGACCTGTTCGCAGGAGATCATGACCGCCATCGAGGCGGAGCTTGAGTCACCGTTATTGCGGATCCGTCCTTATCAGCTGAAAAAAGCCGCGATTCTGGTCACCGGCAGTGAGGTCTTCAGCGGCAAGATCAAGGATGGTTTTACCCCGAAATTGACCGCCAAGCTCAAAGCCTTGGGGATCGAGGTCGTTTATAGCGAACTGCTCCCCGATGAGAAGCCGCGCATCAGTGCCGTGATCAATACCGCGCTTGATAACGCGGAGCTGCTGCTGATCACCGGTGGCACCTCGGTCGACCCCGATGATGTCACCGTGGCCGCCATGGACGAAGCCGGGATCGAGTTTCCCCACAAGGGCAACCCGATTCAGCCGGGCAACAACCTGACTATCGGCTACGCGCGCGGTAAAACGGTCTGCGCCGTTCCAGCTGCTGCGCTGTTCTTTGCCGCCACCGCTCTCGATATTTTTCTGCCACGCATGGCGGCCGGTGACCGGATCACTGAGGATGAGATCACCCGGGCCGGTCATGGTGGTCTCTGCCACTTCTGTAAAGTCTGTCATTATCCCATCTGCCCCTTCGGGAGGTTTGTCTGATGTCGAACGCAAAAAAACTGTCCTATCCGGACGCGTTGGATGTGCTGCTTGATGCCATTGAGCCGATCGATCAGCAGCAGGTCAATGTTCTCGATGCGACCGGTTACATTCTGGCCGAAACGGTAACAACGCCGCGCGCCTTTCCCGATACCCGCCGCAGCGCTGTTGACGGCTATGCATTCGGCGCTCTTGAGCCGGGGCGCTACAAGCTGACCGAGGTGCTCGGAGCCGAGAACCTGCCTCAGCAGCAGGTTGCCGAGATGACCGCAGCAGCAGTGATGACCGGGGCCACGGTTCCAGATGGGGCCCTGGCCGTCGAACGGGTTGAGAATACCGAACTGGATGGCGATTATGTGGTCATCAAGGAAGCCCTGAGCGACAAGCAGAATATCAACGCCATCGGCGAAGAGGCGCAGGCAGGGGAGGTCTTCCTTGAAGCGGGTCGGCCGCTCGGCGCCATCGCCCAGGCGGTGCTCTGCTCCCTGGGCCTGGATCAGGTTGTGGTTTACCGCAAACCGCGTGTCGGGGTGATGATTACCGGCAACGAACTGCTGCGCCCTGGTGAACCGCATCAAAAGGGGTTGGTCTACGAGTGTAACAGTACCCTGGTGAAGAATACCCTGGAGGCGCTCGGTGCCGAGGTGACCCTGGTCGGTCCGGTCGCTGACGACCCCGAGGCTCTGGCGCAGACCCTCGATGAGCTGGCTGCCAGTAGCGATCTGGTGGTCACCTCCGGCGGGGTGTCGATGGGCAAGTTCGATTATGTCCGTCCCCTGCTCCAGCGCAGCGGCTATGAGCTGCTTGTTGACAAGACCCGCATCAAGCCGGGGAGTCCGCTGATCGCCGCCAAGAAAGGGAACTGCCTGTTCTTCGGCATGCCGGGCTATCCCGCCGCGTTCCTGGTCAACATGTTCGCCTACCTGGTGCCGGTGCTGAAAAAACTGCGCGGCGTGGCGGACTATCGTTCCCCGTTCCGTCCGGTGACCCTGACCGCCCCCCTCAAAGGGCGTACCGGCCGCTGGGATATGATCCGCGTCAAGCTGGTCTACGAAGGTGGCCAGGTGCTGGCCACACCGTTGAAGAGTCAGATGACCTCGCACTTTCTCAATATGGCGTTGTGCGATGGTCTGGTGATCCTTGATGGAGATACTGAAGGGATGGCGGCGGGGGAAACAGCTCTGGTGCTCGATTTCTCACTTAGTTTGGCGCTAAGATAGAAAAAACTCAATAGATGGGAAATCCCTTCTCCCAGGTGGAGAGGGGGAATAGATTTTTTACAGGAGAACAGCAATGGATATCACCAAGCAGATCAATGAATGGAAGCAGGATCCTGAATTTGTGCGTAACGTGGGCATGATCCTCAGCCACAACGGAATTGTCCGTGGCAAGACCCGCGAAGGTGGACTGCCGGTCGCAGAGGTACGTGTTACCCCTGATCATGCCCGTATCGAAGAGCTTCGCCAGGAATACGAAAAGGCACCAGGTATCTACAAGGTGGCTATCGAAGCTTTCGGCGGTGAACTCAAGCCGGGTGACGATCTGCTCTATATCATCGTGGCCGGCGATATCCGTGAGAACGTCAAGGCGACCCTCGCCGAGCTGCTCGACCGGGTCAAGTCGGAAGCGGTCACCAAGCAAGAGATCACCTGCGAGTAAGAGCGACCGATGCCTAAGGTTATCGCATTCGTCGCCCGCCTCTCCGGGACCGGCAAGACCACCCTGGTCGAGCAGGTCATCGGTCTGCTTAAGCAGCGCGGCTACCGGGTCGGGGCGATCAAGCACGACGCTCACAAGTTCGAGGTCGACAAGCCGGGCAAGGACAGCTACCGCTTTGCCGCCGCCGGGGCCGACAGCGTGCTGGTTGCCTCCAGCACCAAAATGGCGCTGATGAAACGGCTTGAGGCGGAGCTCTCCCTTGAAGAGCTGATCGGCTTCTTTCCCGATGTCGACATCGTTGTCATTGAAGGCTTCAAGAACAGCACGGTGCCGAAGATCGAGGTTCACCGCAGTGGCCATGGCGAGCTGCTCTACGGCACCAACGATACCCCCTACGCCAACGTCATCGCTGTCGCCAGTGATGACAGTGGTCTTCAGCTCGATGTCCCGCTGCTCGATCTGAATGATCCCGGGGCGATCGTCGATTTTGTCGTCGACAGGATCATCAACTGATAAAAAGCCGTCAGCCAGTGCCTGGTTTGACGGCTTTTTCTTTTAAATGGCGCGGGATTAAAAAATAACCAGGCAAATATATGTTGCACATTTATTCATCAGCTCTTGCCGCCGGCATGCCGATAATACCTTCTGGCGGGGACAGATGTCTCGCAGAGAGACCGGCACTTTCTTTACTATGATTCCCTCTCAGTTAATTTATTTCCCTACTGTAAGAGTCCGATAATTTTAACTTTGTTATAAAAAATCACGAGATTCTTCGCACATAGAGGAGCTGCTGTCACAGCTTTTGGCATGGTGGTTGCCTATTCTCTGCGTGGACATTGCGTAGCTCATTCGGATGGAAAAGGATTGGGACATCTGTCTCGCCGCTTGGCTGATAGAGTTCAGGCTGTTCGATCTTCTCCCCATTCATGAGCGTGATGTCAGGTTTTACAGCAAATTCTATTTTAGAGAGCTTCTGAGATAGTTTTTTTTGACTTTGCGCACATCTTATAAGATGCATGTTGCACGATATGGGGTGTGATTTGGAAAACTGTCGGAATAAGCGGGGCAGACGTTTTTGCGGCACATCTTATAAGATGTAACATGGGCACTGTGTTGCAATGGATCAGGGGTGTCATGCTTCGACAGCTGGAGAAAAAACTTTTTGCAATCGAGGAGAAAGAGAAGAATGAAGTCAAGAATTCTGGTTTTCTGTTTATTCGTCGCTGTGTGTCTGATGTTCGGATCGGTAAACAGCTATTCGGCAGAGAGCGCATTGGGCAAGATCAAGGACAGTGGGACTGTAAAAATTGCTGTCCCTCAGGATTTCCCCCCCTTTGGCTCTGTTGGGCTCGATATGAAACCGATCGGTTACGATATCGACATGGCCGCGCTGATCGCTGAAAAGTTGGGTGTTAAATTGAAGCTGGTCCCTGTGACCAGTACCAACAGGATTCCCTACCTGACAACCGGCAAGGTGGATCTGGTTATTTCCTCCCTCGGCAAAAATCTTGACCGCTTGAAGGTTATCGATTTTTCTGATGCTTATGCTCCTTTCTATAATGGCGTTTTCGGCCCGAGTGACGTCAAGGTGCTCTCGGTCGATGATCTGGCAGGTAAGGTCGTCGGCGTCACTCGCGGCTCGATTGAAGACCTCGAGTTGACCAAGATCATTCCGGCATCCGCAACTGTCCAGCGTTTTGAGGACAACAGTTCAACGATCACTGCCTACCTCTCAGGGCAGGTCGAACTTGTTGCAACAGGCAATGTGGTTGCCGCTTCGATCAACGGCCAGCAGCCGAAAAAGATGCTTGAGTCAAAATTCCTGATCAAAAATTCTCCTTGCTACATCGGTCTGAATAAGAATGAAGCGGCATTGATGGCGGAAGTCAACACCATCATCAAAACAGCTAAGACGGATGGTTCCCTCGAAGCGATTTCTCAGAAATGGCTGCACATCGGGCTGTCTGAGAATCTCTAAAAAGTTGTGGTGGCCGAAGTTCCTTCGGCCACCACGTACGGAGAATCCATGAATTATCAGTTTTCATTCACGGCGATAAGCGCAAATTGGCAGTTGCTGGCCCATGGCCTCTTGCTGACAGTGCTGTTCACTGTTATCGGTTCGCTGGCCGGGCTTGCGGTGGGGACCTTTGGCGCAGTGGCCAAGACCTGGCGCATGCCGATTCTGTCACGGATCTATACGGTCTACGTCGAATGTATCCGCAATACGCCGTTTCTGGTGCAGCTCTATTTCATTTTTTTCGGTCTGCCCGCCTTCGGCATCAAGCTGAATGGCTTCGAGGCCTCGGTCCTGGCCATGGTCATCAATCTCGGCGCCTATTCGACTGAAATCATCCGAGCCGGTGTGCAGTCGATCCCAAAAGGGCAGCTGGAAGCTGCGGATGCCCTGGCGATGACGCGCTGGCAAAGCATGCGCTACGTGATTCTGCAGCCGGCGTTCAAGAACGTCTGGCCGGCGCTCTGTTCGCAGATCATTATCGTCATGCTCGGCTCATCCGTCTGTTCGCAGGTTGCGGCCCAGGAGCTGACCTACGCGGCGAACCTGATCCAGACCCGCACCTTCCGGGCTTTCGAGATCTATCTGGTCTCGACGCTTCTCTATCTCGCGCTGGCCGTGATTGTCCGCAAGCTGCTCTTTATGATCGGCAGGCGCTGCTTCAACAGGGGGAGAGTATGATTCAGTTTGGCATTTGGACTATTGTCGGCCATCTCCTCCATGGCATGGGCTGGACCATCCTGCTCTCCTGCGGAGCATTTATCCTGGGCGGTGCGGCCGCTTTGGTCGTCCTCTTCTTCAGCATTTCCGAGGCGCCCCTGTTGCGCCGGGTGGCCCGCATCTATATCGACTTTTTTCAGGGCACGCCGCTGCTGATGCAGTTGTTCCTGCTGTTCTTCGGCCTGGCTCTTGCCGGTATCGAGATCTCACCGTTGCTGACTGCCCTGATAGGTCTGACCTTCTTTGCCAGTGCCTATCTGGCCGAGATCTGGCGTGGCTGTGTTGAGTCCCTGCCGAAAGGGCAGTGGGAAGCCTCTGGATCGCTGGCGATGAACCGCTTTCAGCAGATGCGCTACGTCATTCTGCCGCAGGCCGTTCGGATTTCGCTGCCGCCGACCGTCGGGTTTTCTGTGCAGATCGTCAAGGGGACAGCAGTCACCTCGATTATCGGCTTCATGGAGATCACCAAGACAGGCTCAATGATTGCCAATGCGACCTTCAAGCCGCTGCTCGTCTATGGCCTGGTCGCAATCGGATATTTCATCATTTGTTTTCCTTTGTCGGCATTGGCCCGGCATGTCGAGAGAGGCTTGTATGGCACTCGTACACGTTGAAGAACTTCACAAAAGTTATGGAGAAACAGAGGTCTTGAAGGGGGTCTCCTTTTCGGTCAAGGAAGGTGAGGTCGTCGCCATTATCGGCCGCAGCGGTTCGGGTAAAAGCACCCTGTTGCGGGTCCTGAATGGGCTGGAGACCTTTGAGGACGGCCTTGTCAATATCGACGGGGACAGAATCCACGGCCTGAAATCGGAACTCATCCCGCTGCGCCTCAAGGTCGGCATGGTTTTTCAGCAGTTCAATCTGTTTCCCCATCTGACCGCCGGTGAGAACGTCATGCTGGCTCCCCAGGTAGTCAAGAAAAGGGATAAGAAGAGCACCCGGAAGCTTGCCGAGGAGATGCTCGAGCGGGTCGGACTGGCAGAAAAATTCGATTCCTTTCCGGATCAGTTGTCCGGAGGGCAGCAACAGCGGGTCGCGATTGCCAGGGCCCTGGCCATGCAACCCAAGGTACTGCTCTGCGACGAAATCACCTCGGCACTCGATCCGGAATTGGTTGATGAAGTCCTTGCCGTGGTCCAGAAATTGGCTGCCGAGGGGATGACGCTGATTATGGTCACCCATGAGATGCGGTTTGCCCGGGATGTCGGTGACAAGCTGGTCTTTATGCATCAGGGCCTGGTTCATGAAATGGGGGCGCCCAAAGAGCTGTTCGCCAACCCGCAGACGGCAGAGTTGGCTTCCTTTATAAAATCCGTAAATCTCTGAGTTCAGCGAACTTTTGGATTTACGAAGGCGAGATGGCCGCTTTTGGCAGCCGATCATGATTTAGCAGATACAGTTTGTATCGATGGATTTGAAACAATGAATACTGACCGTGAAATAGCGCAGTACCGCAAATATATCTCTGATAGCGCCCTGGCTCTTCTGTTCGAGCGGGCGCAGCCGCTGGCGGGCGTCGATGGTTTGTCCGGCATCGGGCAATCGGGCGGTCTTGAGACTGCCGCCAGCCTGGCCTTTGCCTGCAGCCTGTATGCTGCGGTTAAGGACGATTTGGCGAAAATTCTCGCTCAGCGTGACGCAGACCGCAGGTTTATCGATCAGAAGACCAGGGAGTGTGTCGAGCGCAATCGAAAGAATGGCATTGCCTATGGTGAAGCTGGCTATGCAACCGTGCTTGGCCAAAGGGATGAAAGCGGGAGAATTGTCGCCGGGCCAGCTTCAGAGGCCTATTATTGCGCCAATGGCTCCGCAGTCGCAGCGGTTCCGGGCTGGCTCGCGCCGCCGCATGTGACCCTGTTCGGTCCGCCTGATTCGGCCAAGCTTTCGATCAACGCAATGAATTCCTATCATCGCCGGATAAAGGATGAACCTCAGGTCGTCGCCGATCTGTTGAGTCGCTCAGCGAGTCTGCCGAAATGGGGGGCCGATGATGAGGATTCGAAGACGCCCCTGCGCGAGGATCTGATCCAGGCCGGTGTCAACCTGAAGCACTGCTTCGACGGCAGCCTGAGTCTGGTCGAGGAGCAGAGGAGCTATGCAATAACCAGAGAAAAGCAGGCCTTGCCGATCAAGCGGATTCCGGGAATCGCGCTGCCATGCAATTTTCTTTTTTATCAGCGCAATCCGTTGCCTTTGCATATCTACGACTTCGCCCTGCACCTCTATCACTGCTGCACGAATCCGCAGGCGTTGGTCTTTTATGTTCCCAAGCTGGAAAATGAGGAGGAGGCGCGTTATCTCCACAAGCTGATCAGTACTGCGGAAGAACTGATCAGGGACGTCAATCCTGCCTATCTGCCCGGAACCGTGCGGCTGATGATCGTCGTTGAAAACCCGCGGGCAATTTTTCGCGTAAACGAGATCATCGACGCGTTGCATCCCTATTTCGTCGGGGCCTCACTCGGCTGGCACGACTACCTGGCTTCGACAGCCCGTCTGTTCAAGGAAGATGGTCAATACCGGATTCCGGTCAAGAGTGATCCCGATATCGTCATAAAATATATCAAGGCGAGTCACGAACTTTTGGCCAAGGTCGTCGGTCCGCGTGGCGGCATCAAGGTCGGTGGAATGTATGGCGTTCTGCCAAGCAATGATGATTTGCTGAGCGAATCTTTTCAGGTCACCATCAAGGGTTACATCCGCGATGTTGTTACCCAGCTCAAGCGTGACCTGAATGGCTTCTGGGTCGCCCATCCTGACTTTGTCCGGATCGGGCTGGCTCTGGTTCAGGGGTGGCAGGAGCTGCAGGCCGGCGACAGGGTGCCGTTGGATACGCTGGTCAAGTCTCTTCTTCTGCCCAAATATCATGGGGAGATCCTGTCCTTTATCCACGCTGAAGATATCGAGGGGCTTGATTCAGGATCCGAAAATTTTCCTCGGGCCTTGCTGGCCGCAGACCTGCAGGAGTCTCAGATCATCTCCAACAGTGATGAAGCTGAAGTCCGATACAATGTCTTTCAGATCCTCCAGTATCTTGCCGACTGGTTCTGCGGCAACGGCTGTGTCGCTTTGCCGGCGACCATCGAGGGACAAATGGTCAGGGTCATGGATGATCTTGCCACTGCCGAGCGTTCCCGCTGGGAGGTCTGGCATGAAATTTACCATGGCCGCTTTGCCCGCAGCCGGCTGGTCGAAGTCGTTGCGGAGGAGCTTGAATTTATCAGGTCCGGTCAACTGAGATCGGACAAGAAAGTTCAGGTGGCCTGGGATGGCAGAACGTCAAAGTGGTACCCGGTCGCTGCCCATCTGGCCCTGTTGATGATGACCCAGCAGGAACCGGTCGAATTCGCCACGGAACTGCTGCTGCCCTTTACTCTCGACACTGTCCGTCTGGCTGAAGATCCGTTGCGCTGCGCGATGCAGCTTGAGGGTGATAAGTACAGGCTCGCCGATGATATCGCCGAGCTATGGGCAGGCAGCAATGAAACCGCCCCTAAGCTTACAGAGATTGCACTTTAACACTTAAAAAAGAGGACATAATCAATGGGATATCCGCAAGGTTTATTGGCCACTCGGGCCATCGTCAAGGCAGGCGAATACGCAATTATTCCACCGGAGGGGCGGGTCAATAATGTTCTGCCCAACATCGAAGGCTGCAGGATGTCGATCCTCTGTTCCCCAAAGCTGGGGGCCAGTTTTGTCATGTATATCGGCACTGCAGAACCGGGTGGCGGAACTGTAGCGCCATTCGCCGCCGAGCAGGGCGTTGAAAGCTTTTTGTTCATCCTTGATGGCAAAGCTGATATGCAGGTTTCGGTCGCAAAAGAGGAACATATCTTAAGTGTCGGCGGTTATGCCTATGCTCCGCCAAGTTCCGGTCTGTCTTTTAAGAACAACGGCAGTAGCAAAGTGCGCTTCCTCCTCTATAAACAGCGCTATATCACCTATGCTGACAAAAAGCCGTATAGCGTGGTCGGCAATATCAATGCCATCGAAGAACAGATCTACGACGGCATGGAAAATGTCTTTGTCCGCGACTTGCTGCCGCTCGATCTCGGTTTCGATATGAACTTCCACACCCTGAGCTTCGAGCCGGGGGGCAGCCATAATTTTGTCGAAACCCATGTCCAGGAGCACGGCGCCTATATCTACGAGGGGGAAGGCGTCTACCTGATCGGTGACGAGTGGACCCCGGTGCAGAAGGATGATTTCATCTTCTTCGGCCCCTTCACTCCGCAGGCGGTCTATGCCAGTGGACGCGGGCGACTGACCTATATCTACTCAAAGGACTGCAACAGGGACGTTGCCATCTGATGGTGGCCAGTTCGGAGGCAAGCATGCGGAGAGTGAGAATTAACGGGGAGCGGCTCGAATCCCGCCTGCGGGAGATGGGCGCGGTCGGCAAAACCGCCGAAGGTGGCGTCAGTCGCATCGCGCTCAGCGATGCGGACGTCGCAGCGCGGCAGCTGCTTATTTGTTGGTTTGAAGAGGAAAAGTGTCAGATCCATATCGATGAGATCGGCAACATCTTTGCAGTCAGGAAAGGGCGCCAGCTGGGGCTGGCGCCAGTCTTGATCGGTTCCCATAACGATAGCCAGCCCAACGGTGGCAACCTTGACGGTACCCTAGGTATTCTTGCCGGGCTTGAGGTCGTCAGCACGCTGAATGATCAGGCGCTTGAGCTGGCGCGCGATCTGATCGTCGCCGTCTGGACCAACGAAGAGGGGACCCGCTTCACCCCAGGCTGTACCGGGTCCGGGGTCTGGTCTGGCGCGTTGGACAGGGACGCCATGTACCAGCTGCGTGATGCCACCGGTGTGACTCTCTATGATGAGCTGGTACGGAGCGAATTTTTAGGCTCTGACCCCTTTGTTCCGGGGCCTCTTCATGCCGCCTTCGAACTGCATATTGAGCAGGGACCGGTCCTTGACGCGCAGAAGATCCCGATCGGTATTGTCGAGGGGATTGTTGCTCCGCACTGGTATGATGTCCGCTTGAAGGGAGAGACCAATCACGCCGGCTCGACCCCGATGACGATGCGTCGGGATCCGGTTCTGGCCCTGTGCCGTATCGGCCAGCTGCTTCATGAGCGTGCTGCAGCCTGCACTGATCTGGTGGCGACCGTCGGCGAAGTGCATGTCACGCCCAATTCCAGGAATGTTATCGCCGGGGCGGTACGGTTTTCCATGGACATTCGCGGTTGGCAGGAGGAACAGACGGAAACTTTCTGCAACGATATCGAACAGGCCATTGTGCAGATTGCCGAGGAATGCGGTTGTTCTGTCGAGTTGAACAAAATCTGGCAGGAAAAGCGCACCGATTTCGACCCGCGCTTGCAGCAGATCCTCAGGGATTGTTGCCGTGAGCTGCAGCTCCCATTTCTAGACATGCATAGTGGGGCCAATCACGATATGGTCTATGTCGGTCAGGTTGCGCCTGCGGCGATGATCTTTGTGCCGAGTATCGGCGGGAAAAGTCATTCGCCGCAAGAAGAGACGAATATTGCCGATTGTATTGCCGGGACAAATGTTCTATTTCAATCTGTCAGCAGATGTGCCAATGAATCATAGCGAACGAAGATTGCCATACAGTCATGCTGAATTTGCCGATATAAGGATAATGAAAATGAACAAACAGAAAGGACGGGTCCAGCCTCGACCAAATCTTGGGCAGATTGCCTATGATGAGCTAAAGGATATGATCCTTTATGGCGAGCTGCAGCCTGGAGAACGTTTGGTCCTTGATCAGCTTTCCGAACGCTTGAATCTGAGTGTCACCCCTATTCGCGATGCGCTTAACAGGCTGGCGCAGGAGGACCTCGTCGAGATCAGGCCGCGCACGAGCCACACCGTCGTCGAGGTCTCGGCAACGGATGCGGCAGATATCCTTGATTTGCGGCTCATTCTGGAAACCTATGCTTTGCAAACGGCCGGTGAGCGGCTGGCCAATTTTCCGGTCGAACTCTTCAGGAAGTACTTCGCTCAGTTGGCCAAGGATGGAGAGCAGAAGGCCTTTCTCGCCGCTGACCGGGATTTTCATGCAGAAATCCTCGCGCTGAGTTCGAATCGGCGGCTGCCCAAGCTCTACTCCTACCTGCAGAATCTGTTGCAGGTTATTTCCATTCAGGCGATTCAGACCGAAGGGCGGATCGACGAAGCCAACAGGGAGCACCTTGTTCTGCTTGAGGCGATCGAGGCTGGCAACGTGGCGGCAGCGATGGCGGCGCTCAAGGATCATTTCGATAAGATGGGGCGGGTTTTCGGCAACTTTGCCAAATGAGTGGATGCCGCTCAGGCGGCTGTCAAACTGACCCATTGTTTCAGCCTTATGCCCATTGAAGATCCGTTCTTCAATGGGCATAAGCGTTTCTGGTGGCTATCCGCTCAGCGGCTGACAATCTCCGCCTTGAGTTTGATGCCGTACTTTTCTATCTTGCGATAGAGCGTGCTGCGGGCAATCCCCAGCTCCTTGGCAGCCAGGCTCATGTTGTAGTCTGTCTTGCGGATCGCTTTTTCAATCTCACTCTTTTCAGTGTCTTGCTCCGGGGTCGGGCTGACCTCAAGCGGTTGGTCGGAATGGCTTGTCTGGCTCTTGTTGTTGTGGCTGCGGATGATCTCACCGGGCAGATGTTCTAGGCGGATGATCCCCTGCTCAAGAGACAGATAGTAGGCGCGTTCAAGGATGTTGGTCAGTTCGCGGACATTGCCGGGCCAGGAATAGTGGCCGAGTGCTGTCAGTGCTTCAGAGGAGAGCTCCTTGCGGGTTTCGTTCTTGCGGTTGATCCTCTCAAGGGTGTTGGCCGCCAGTCGAGGGATGTCGTCACTGTGGTCGCGTAGCGGCGGCAGGTGCAGGTTGAAGACCGCCAAGTGGTCGTAAAGGCTGCTTATAAAGGTGCCGTTGAAGGCGATTTCCTGCAACAGGTCGCGGTTGGTCGTGGCGATGATGCGGATCTGCAGCGGGCGCAGCTGGTTTTCACCGGCACAGCGAAAATGGCCGGCCTGGAGCATGTCGAGCAGGCGCTGCTGTATCGATAAGGGTATTTCGCAGATATGCTGAAGCAGTAAGGTGCCGTGGTTGGCCCTTTCCAGATTGCCACGGCGGTGGGTTTCAGGATTGCCGAACAGTTGTTCGGCCAACTCCTCTTCCGGAAGTCGGCAATCCTGTTCAACGAAAGCTGCTCCAGCCAGAATGCTTCCCTGTTGGATTGCCTTGGCAAAGAGTCGTTTGCCGCAGCCGTTTTCCCCTTCGATGAGGACATTTGATCTGGTTCTGGCGGCCACCTTGGCAATTCTGATTTTTTCCTGCAGTAGATGGTTGCTGCCGATAATGGGAGTGAAGGCATCGATTAGGTCTACAGCGGCCCCCGTATCCTTTGGCTCGTTTTCATGATTAAAGGGATAGGGGGGGATTGGTCCCGGTGATGACCAGACGATTTCGATCTGACCATTCGGGCGGATTCTACCGATGCGTGACCAGAGCCAGAGGTGCTGGTTCTGAGGGTCGACGATCAGCTTGCCCTGAGGGGCTTCAAGCGACATGTGGCGCAACCGTTCTCGCAGGATGTTGTTGCGTTTGGTACCATCGGTTATCGTCAGGAGCTCTTCGTCGTAGGCCTGTTCGAGCATGCGGATGGCGGCGTAGGAGAATTCCATAGCACCGCTGACGGTTGTTTCCCCGAAGCGACTGGTGTAATTGCTGACAAATTGCTGATTTTCAGCATTGTTGAGCGACTGGAAGTAGCCGGAGGTGCAGTAGTGGCCCGAGGCCGCCTCCGGTCCGATCGCGGCGATCTCGCGTTCCGAGGTGATCGGGCTGATGATCGGCGCGCGAAAACCCGCCTGGTGATACTGACGGTAGAAATCGACAACGCTGGAACCGACTAGGTTAGAGAAGATTACCGTCGGGGTTCCGTCGTCCAGCAGCGGTCGAAGTTCATCGAGGCAGTTGGCAAAATCGGAATGGCCGAGGGGGAAGTAGCGTTCCAGAGCGATCATCTGTGGATCGATCCGTTCCACCCACTGGCGCACCTGCTGGTTGGCCGAGCGCGGGTAGATATAGTCGGAGCCGAGCAGAACAAAGCGGCTGGCCAGGTTGCCGACGATCCAGGAGAGGATCGATTCGACCTGTTGATTGGGGACGGCGCCCAGATAAAAGACCTGGGGGTGTGACTCCTGCCCTTCGTAGTTGTTCGGGTAGAGCAACAGGCCGCCGGTCTCTTCCAGGACCGGCAGAACCGCCTTGCGGCAGGCTGAGGTCCAACAGCCGACCAATAGGTCGACCTGGTCCTTCTCCAGAAGCTTCTGGGCTTTCTCGGCAGCAACCTGCGGGTTCGACTGAATATCTTCTATAACCGCCCGGAAATGCAGGCGGCCATGACTGTTGACCTCGTCGATGGCGAGCAGGCAGGCCTGTAGCTGTCCTTCCTCGATGATCGAGGTCGTCCCCGTCGTCGAAAAAATCAGGCCGATATTGATCGGTTTAGCTGTGTTCTTATTCATGGCAACTTCCCAAGCTGCGGGACGGGATTAAAAAATAACCAGTCCGGTTTGTTGTGCACATTTTGTCGGCATGTTTTAGTTGATTTTTCCCCTGTATGATCTCAGTGCGGGACAGGTGTCCCAATAGTTGTCCCATCCTTGATCGACAAAATTCATCAACTGTCTCACTTCGTGACGGGTTCGGAAAAATCAGTCCAACGCTCTTTTTCTCTATGTTCAGCAAGGAATGAGCCAATTTTTGTGAGGAAATAAATTT
Organism: Geopsychrobacteraceae bacterium; assembly: GCA_963677215.1. GTDB lineage: Bacteria > Desulfobacterota > Desulfuromonadia > Desulfuromonadales > Geopsychrobacteraceae. The sequence continues at coordinate 898,493 of OY781919.1, read as the reverse complement.
GCTTCCAGAATTTTCAGTTGGCACAGCTGTTGCTCAAAAGAGGGAAGATTGTCTCACTGGCGAGACAGTTGTTTGAGAATCGTGGGACATGTGTCCCATTCTGTCGATACGGCAAAGGTGCCCACGCTTCTTATAGATCAAGAGTGTGGGCTTTCGTATTTAAAACGGGACTTGTTCAGCAACTGACAAGCCATACTCACACTATTCGTAGGAGGAAACCTGCAATGAAGAATGTCGTTAAATCCCTGCTTCTGGCTCTGGCCCTGCTGCTGGCCGTTACCAGCTCCCAGGTCCTGGCTGCCGACACCATCAAGGTCGGTGTTCTGCACTCCCTGTCCGGTACCATGGCGATCAGCGAAACGACCCTGAAGGACACCGTCCTGATGCTGGTCGACGATCTCAACAAGCAGGGCGGTCTGCTCGGCAAGAAGGTCGAAGCTGTTGTTGTCGACCCGGCTTCCGATTGGCCACTGTTTGCCGAAAAATCCCGCGAGCTGCTGGCGAAAGACAAAGTCTCCGCTGTCTTCGGTTGCTGGACCTCTGTTTCACGTAAATCGGTTCTGCCGGTTTTTGAAGAACTCAACGGTCTGCTTTTCTACCCTGTTCAATATGAAGGCGAAGAGTCTTCCCGCAACGTTTTCTACACCGGTGCTGCACCAAACCAGCAGGCGATTCCTGCTGTTGACTACCTGATGAGTGAAGACGGCGGCGCTGCCAAGCGTTGGGTTCTGCTCGGCACCGACTACGTCTACCCGCGGACCACAAACAAGATCCTGCGCGCCTACCTGCACTCCAAAGGGGTCAAAGACGCCGACATCATGGAAAACTACACCCCGTTCGGTCATTCCGACTGGCAGACTATTGTTGCAGACGTCAAGAAATTTGCCTCCGCAGGTAAAAAGACTGCTGTTGTTTCAACCATCAATGGTGACGCCAATGTCCCTTTCTACAAAGAGCTGGGTAACCAGGGGATCAGTGCTGAAGAGATTCCGGTTGTCGCATTCTCCGTCGGTGAGGAAGAACTTGCCGGTCTCGACACCGCACCACTGGTTGGCCACCTGACCGCCTGGAACTACTTTATGTCGGTCGATACCCCGGAAAATGCCGCTTTCATCAAGAAATGGCATACCTTCATCAAGGATCAGAAGCGCGTCACCAACGATCCTATGGAAGCCACCTACATCGGTTTCAATATGTGGGTCCAGGCGGTTCGTCAGGCCGGTACCACCGATGTTGACGCTGTCCGTCAGGCGATGTACGGCCAGAAGGTCAAGAACCTGACTGGTGGTGTCGCTGTCATGAACACTAACCATCACCTCTCCAAGCCGGTTCTGATCGGTGAGATTCAGGATGATGGTCAGATGGATACCGTCTGGAGCACTGAGGATGTGGTTGTCGGTGATGCCTGGAGTGATTTCATTCCAGAAAGCGCCAAGCTGACCGCCGATTGGACCTACCCATGGGTCTGTGGCAACTGCGAAAAACCACGATTCGAAAGCAAGTAAGTTTGTCTCGCAATCGGGGAGCGGCTGTTGCGGCCGTTCCCCATCTTTTGATTGGTTATCATGTGATGGCTCAGAAAAATTTACTCATCAGGACCTTATTTGTCTGCTTGTTGCTGCTGTTGCTGGAGACACCGGTTTTTGCTGATTTCAGCGAGCAGGTCGCCGCTCTGGCGCAGGGCAGCTACAGTGCCAAGGAAACTGCGATCGAAGAGATTGCCGCCAGCGGTGATGAGCGTGTAATTCCTGTTCTGGAAGCAATGCTTGAAGGTGACCTCTATACCCGCGAGAGTGACGGCGTAGTGGTGATCGGTGAAACCAGCGGTCAGACCGTGGTGCTGACCGATCCGCTGACCCAGCAGGAGATCGGCCAACTGCCGAAGAGCGAACTTGACAAGATCCGGGTGAATAATCGCCTGCGCAAAGCATTACGCGGTGTTCTCGGGGGGTTGAGCTTGATGAGCAAGGATTCGCAAAAACGCCTGGAATCGGCCGAGGCGCTGTTCAAGACCCGTTCCGCGGAGATGCTGCCGCTGTTGAACAAGGCTCTTGAACGGGAAACGGTTGCAAAAGTTCGCCAGCAGCTGGAAATCACCAAAGCAGCGATTGAACTGACCGAAAGTTCTGAGACCCAGGCGCGTCTCGCTGCTATCGAAATTCTGGCTGCTCAGCCCAATCCGGAAATGAAAAACCTGCTGTTGCAGGTGACTCAGCTCGATGCGGAGGGGAAACCGCTTGATGCCGATGACAAGGTCGTTGCTGCAGCCAAAAAAGCAGTACAGAAGATCGAAATCAAACTCTCCATCTGGAATGCGGTCGGCCATCTGTTCCGCGGTTTGAGTCTCGGCTCGGTGCTGCTGCTTGCTGCGGTCGGCCTGGCCATCACCTTTGGCGTCATGGGGGTCATCAACATGGCCCATGGCGAGATGGTCATGCTCGGAGCCTATACCACTTACATGGTTCAGCAGCTGTTTGTCAGCTACCTGCCGAACTACCTCGACTGGGCACTGCTGCTCGCCATTCCCGCTGCATTTCTGGTTGCCGGGGCGGTCGGCATCGTCATTGAACGCAGTGTCATCCGCTTTCTCTACGGGCGTAGCCTGGAAACACTGCTGGCGACCTGGGGGGTGAGCCTGATTCTTCAGCAGCTGGTGCGCAGCCTGTTCGGCCCGACCAACCAGGAGGTCAGCAACCCGTCCTGGATGAGCGGTGCCATCGAACTTGGCAGCGGCCTGGTGCTGACCTATAACCGGATCTGGATCATTCTTTTCAGTGTCATTGTTCTTGCCGCCATCGGTTTGCTGATGCGCCGCAGCTACTTCGGTTTGCAGATGCGCAGCGTCACCCAGAACCGGCGTATGGCCCAGTCGATGGGCACCCGTACCGGGCGGATCGACGCTTTGACCTTCGGCCTCGGCTCCGGCATCGCCGGGATGGCTGGTGTCGCCCTCAGCCAGATCGATAACGTCAGCCCGAACCTGGGACAGTCGTACATCATCGACTCTTTCATGGTCGTTGTCTTCGGCGGTGTCGGCAATCTGTGGGGCACCCTGATCGGTGCCTTCACCCTGGGAATGGGGAACAAGTTCCTGGAACCATTCGCCGGTGCCGTGCTCGGCAAGATCCTGATCCTGGTGCTGATCATCCTCTTTATTCAGAAACGTCCACGCGGCCTGTTCGCGCTTAAGGGACGGGCGGTGGAGTAATTAATCATGCTGACAAATCTTCTTCTGCCTAAACTGATTCGCAGTGACCGCGGTGGCCAGGTTCTGCTCGCCCTGCTGATCGCCGTGGCTATCCTGGTGCCGGTCGGTAACCTGATGATTCCGGAAGGTTCCGCACTGCATGTGCCAACCTATGTGGTCAGCCTGGTCGGCAAGTACCTCTGCTATGCCCTGCTCGCCCTGAGTGTCGACCTGATCTGGGGCTACTGCGGAATCCTGAGCCTCGGTCACGGCGCCTTCTTCGCCCTCGGCGGTTACGCCATGGGGATGTACCTGATGCGCCAGATCGGCGAACGCGGCGTCTACGGTAACCCGCTGCTGCCCGACTTCATGGTTTTTCTCAATTGGGACAAGCTCCCCTGGTACTGGCATGGCTTCGGCAATTTCCCCTTCGCCATGCTGATGGTCCTGGTGGTGCCCGGAATCCTGGCCTTCGTCTTTGGTTACCTGGCCTTTCGCTCGCGGGTCACCGGGGTCTACCTGTCAATCATCAGCCAGGCCCTGACCTATGCCTTGCTACTCGCTTTCTTCCGTAACGATATGGGCTTCGGCGGTAACAATGGCCTGACCGACTTCAAGGATATCCTCGGTTTCAACCTGCAGGCTGACGGGACCCGCATCGTCCTCTTTGTCGCCTCGGCCGTTACTCTGATCATCTTCTATCTGGCCTGCCGGGCGATCGTCTCATCGCGCCTGGGACGGGTGCTGATCGCCGTGCGCGATGCCGAAAGCCGGACCCGCTTTCTCGGTTACCGGGTCGAACATTACAAGCTGTTCGTCTTTGTCTTTTCGGCCGTTATGGCCGGTGTCGCCGGGGCGCTCTACGTGCCGCAGGTCGGTATCATCAACCCGAGTGAATTCGCTCCGGCCAACTCGATCGAGATCGTCATCTGGGTTGCTGTCGGTGGCCGTGGCACCCTGTTCGGGGCGGTTCTTGGTGCGCTGTTGGTCAACTACGGCAAGACCTATTTCACCGGCGCTCTGCCGGAGGCCTGGCTCTATGCCTTGGGTGCTCTGTTTGTCCTGGTCACCCTGTTCCTCCCCAAAGGGGTAGTCGGGCTGATCGCCAAGCTGCGCCAAAAGAAAAGCGATGACGATAACACTGACGGAACCGAACTGGCTGAGGAAGGAGCCCGCTCATGAATGCATTACCACAGGCGGGAACAGCCATTCCGGAACCGGCCCGCGAAACGATCCTTTATGTCGATGGCGTCAGTGTCAGTTTTGATGGCTTCAAGGCGCTCAATGACTTAAGCTTTTATGTCCGAGCCGGCAAGCTGCGGGCGATCATCGGCCCCAACGGAGCTGGTAAGACGACGATGATGGATGTCATCACCGGCAAGACCCGCCCCGACGCAGGGAGGGTGCTCTATCGCGGCGATATCGACCTGACCCGCCACGATGAGGCGGAAATAGCCAATCTGGGGATCGGCCGTAAGTTCCAGAAGCCGACGGTCTTTGAGACCTTAAGCGTGTTCGACAACCTGGAACTGGCTCTGGCGGGGAAGCGCAAGGTCTTTGAATCGCTGTTGTTCCGTCTTAGCGGTGAGCAGCGAGACCGGATCGACGAGGTTTTGCAGTCTATCGCTTTAACCGAACAGGTCAATAAACTGGCCGGCGATCTGTCCCACGGCCAGAAACAGTGGTTGGAGATCGGCATGCTGCTGATGCAGAAGCCGGAGCTGTTGCTGGTTGATGAGCCGGTTGCCGGGATGACCGATGCCGAAACCGAACAGACAGCGATTCTACTCAGGGAGATTGCCGTGGATCATTCTGTCGTGGTTGTTGAGCATGATATGGATTTCGTTCGTGCCCTCGATTGCCGGGTCACCGTCCTCCATGAAGGCTCGGTGCTGGCGGAAGGGTCACTAGACAAGGTACAGAACGACGAACGTGTTATCGAAGTATATCTGGGGCGCTAAATTATGCTGAACGTCAAGAATATAGATCTCTACTACGGAGCCAGCCAGGCCCTGCGCAATGTCAGTTTTGATGCCGGGATAGGCCAGGTGACCTGTGTCCTGGGGCGTAACGGGGTCGGCAAGACCAGCTCGATGCGCGCAGTGGTCGGCCAACAGGCGGTCAAAAAAGGTTCGATCTTCTGGGAAGGCAAGGATATCACCAAAATGGCCCCATACGAGCGTGCTGCCCATGGTATTGCATTTGTCCCCCAGGGGCGCGAGATCTTCCCATTGTTGACCGTTGACGAGAATCTGCGTACCGGCTTTGCCGCTCTGCCGCGCCAGCTGCGTCACGTTCAGGATGAGATCTTCGAACTGTTTCCGGTTTTGAAGGAGATGCTCGGTCGTCGCGGTGGCGACCTGTCCGGCGGTCAGCAGCAACAGCTGGCGATTGCCCGTGCGCTGGTCATGCGTCCGCGTCTGCTGGTTCTTGATGAGCCAACAGAGGGGATTCAGCCGTCGATCATCAAGGATATCGGCCGGGTCATTCGCCTGCTCGCCGATCGCGGCGATATGGCGATTCTGCTGGTTGAGCAGTATTTCGATTTTGCTCAGGAGCTGGCCGACAGCTACGTGGTCATGGATCGCGGCGAGGTAGTGATGGCTGGCAAGAAGAGTGAGCTTGATGCAACAGAAGTGCGCAGCCATCTCACCGTCTGAGCCGACAGGGCAACAGGCGCAACGGGCGATCAAGGTCCACGGGGTAGCCGAGGTCGGGTTCTATCACGACGAGAGAACCCGGCTCAAGCACCTCTACCAGACCGACCCGCTGCGCGTCCTGTTCCCCCAGGTGGCCGGTGACGAACTTCCTACGGCGGTGATCTCGTCGACCTCCGGCGGGCTGGTCGGCGGTGATCAGCTCGGCATGCGTTTCACTCTTGCTGATAACGCCAAGGCGCTGGGCACCATGCAGGCGGCGGAAAAGGTTTACCGCAGCAGTGGTCCGGACAGTTGCATCGAGGTTGAGCTGACAGCGGCTGATAACTGCTGGCTTGAATGGCTGCCTCAGGAGACGATCCTCTTTGAAGGAGCCAGACTCAAACGGCGCACCCGCGTCAATCTGGAGAAAAGCAGTAACCTCCTCGCTGGTGAAATGCTGGTCTTAGGTCGCTTGGCCGGTGGTGAAAAGTTCAGTCAGGGCATGCTGCGCGACGCCTGGGAGGTGCGCGTCGACAACCGATTGATCTGGGCCGATGCCCTCAAGCTGGACAGTGACATCGCCCGCATGATCGACCGCCCGGCCGGTTTTCACGGTCAGCGTGCCTGCGCCACCGCCATCTATGTCGGTAGCGATGCAGCGCAGCAGCTGGATGGTGCCAGGGAACTGCTGGCGCCGACAGCAGAGGTCCGCTGCGGAGTCACTTGCCTCGGAGAGATTCTGATATGTCGCTGGCTGGCACATGATCCGCTTAAATTGCGCCAAAGCTACGGCCACTTCTGGGCCAGTTTCAGGCATCAGGTCGCAGGGCTCCCGGCTCAGTTACCAAGACTCTGGCAAATTTAAAGTTTTCCTTCTCCCCTCGTGGAGAAGGTGCCCAACGGGCGGAAGAGGGGAAAAAACGCTCCTCACCCACCCCCCTCTCCAGGGAGAGGGAATAAATTGACCAATTTTCTTCTCAAAGGAGAGGCATATATGAATCTCAGCCCCAGGGAAAAAGACAAGCTGCTGATCGCCATGGCGGCCATCGTCGCCCGTCGGCGTCTGGAGCGCGGTGTCAAACTCAACTATCCGGAAGCGATTGCCCTGATCACAGATTATGTTGTCGAAGGTGCCCGTGACGGCAAAACCGTTGCCGAATTGATGCGTGACGGAGCGACCGTCATCGACCGTTCACAGGTTATGGACGGGGTCGCCGAGATGATCCACGACGTTCAGGTTGAAGCCACCTTCCCCGACGGCACCAAGTTGGTTACCGTCCACAATCCGATCCGCTAGGGAGGCTACCATGATTCCAGGAGAGATTTTCCCAGCTGAAGGAACCATCGAACTCAACGCCGGGCGCGACACCCTGACGCTGACCGTCGCTAACAGCGGTGACCGTCCGGTCCAGGTCGGTTCCCATTACCATTTCTATGAAACCAACAGCGCGCTGGTCTTTAACCGTGAGCAGGCCAAAGGCTTTCGTCTCGATATCCCGGCCGGAACCGCGGTGCGTTTCGAACCGGGGCAGAGCCGCGAGGTCCAGCTGGTACGCTACGCCGGCAATGGCACCATCTACGGATTCAACGCTCTTATCAACGGCAAGCTGGAGGGGTAGAAGATGGCTTATCAGATTAATCGCGCAGAATACGCCTCTATGTTCGGACCGACCGTCGGCGACAGGGTCCGCCTGGCCGATACCAACCTGATCATCGAAGTTGAAGAGGATCGTACCTGTTACGGTGACGAGGTCAAGTTCGGCGGTGGCAAGGTCATCCGTGACGGCATGGGCCAGTCGCAGGTGACCCGCGCCGAAGGCGCTGTCGATACCGTCATTACCAATGCGCTGATCATCGATTACTGGGGGATCATCAAGGCCGATGTCGGCATCAGGGACGGCCGCATCTGTGCCATCGGCAAGGCCGGTAACCCGGATACCCAGCAAGGGGTCGACATTGTCATCGGCCCGGGCACCGAAGCGATCGCCGGCGAGGGGCGCATTCTCACCGCCGGTGGCATCGATACCCATATCCATTACATCTGTCCGCAGCAGGTTGATGATGCGCTGTTCTCCGGTGTCACGACCATGATCGGCGGCGGTACCGGTCCGGCCGAAGGGACCAACGCCACCACCTGCACCCCGGGCAGCTGGCACTTAGGGCGGATGCTCCAGGCCGCTGACGGGCTGCCGATCAACCTTGGGTTCTTCGGCAAAGGGAACGCCACCCTACCCGGTGCGCTCGAAGAGCAGGTCAAAGCCGGTGCCTGCGGTCTCAAGCTCCACGAGGACTGGGGCACCACCCCGGCGGCGATCGACAACTGTCTGAGCGTTGCCGACCGATTCGACGTCCAGGTTGCCATCCATACCGATACTCTTAACGAGTCCGGTTTTGTCGAAACTACCGCCGCAGCGTTCAAGGATCGCGTCATCCACACCTTCCACACCGAAGGAGCCGGTGGCGGCCATGCGCCGGACATTATCAAGCTCTGCGGTTTGCCTAACGTGCTGCCGTCATCGACCAACCCGACCCGGCCGTTCACCGTCAATACCCTGGATGAGCATCTCGATATGCTGATGGTCTGTCACCACCTCGACAGCCGTATCCAGGAGGATGTCGCTTTTGCAGAGAGCCGCATCCGCCGCGAGACGATCGCCGCTGAGGACATCCTCCACGATCTCGGAGCCTTCTCGATCATTGCCTCCGACAGCCAGGCGATGGGGCGCATCGGCGAGGTGATCATCCGCACCTGGCAGACTGCCGACAAGATGAAGCAGCAGCGCGGCGCCCTGAAGGAAGACGGTGCAGCGAATGACAACTTCCGCGTCAAGCGCTACATTGCCAAGTACACCATTAACCCGGCGCTGGCTCACGGGATTGCCGATTACGTCGGATCCATCGAGGTTGGCAAGCTGGCCGATCTGGTGCTGTGGAAACCGATGTTCTTTGGCGTCAAGCCTGACATCATCTTGAAAAGCGGCACCATCGCCGCCGCGGCGATGGGTGATCCGAATGCCTCTATCCCGACTCCACAGCCGGTCCATTACCGACCGATGTTCGGCAGTTTCGGCCGTTCTCTGCAGGAAAGTTCGGTGACCTTTGTTTCCCAGGCCTCGCTTGATGAAGGAATCGGTGAAAAACTCGGGCTGCAGAAAAAGCTGCTGGCGGTCAAAAATACCCGCAACCTGAGCAAGCAGGACCTCAAGCTGAACAGCCATCTGCCGCAGATCGAAGTTGATCCGGAGACCTACGAAGTACGTGCCGATGGCGAATTGCTGACTTGTCAGCCTGCGACTGTCGTGCCTATGGCACAACGTTATTTTTTATTCTGAGAGATGTTATGAGACGTGCGATTGCATATCACCAACCTCGGGACTGGTCGGGTTGTCATCAGGCAACCCTGACCCTTATTTTTGATGATCGTCACAAGCGGCGTATCCGTTTGCATGATGATGACGGCAATCCCTTTCTCCTCGACCTGCCGCATGCCACCCGGCTTGATGACGGTGGAGGTCTGCTGCTTGAGGACGGCAGTTTCATCCGCGTCTGTGCCGCGGTCGAGAAGGTTATCGATATTCAGTGTCAGTCGCCGGTGCACTGCGCCAAGGTCGCCTGGCATATCGGTAACCGCCATGCGCCGGTCCAGGTCTTAGGCGATAACCGCCTGCGCATCGCGGCCGACCATGTGCTGGGGCAGATGCTGGAGGGTTTGGGCGCCAATCTGAGCGTGGTTGAAGCACCCTTCGCCCCTGAAGGCGGCGCCTACAGTGGTGGTCACAGTCATGCGGGGAAGTCGGAACACAGCCACGGGCACGAGCATAGCCATTCCCATGACCAGAGTCACGGACATGAGCATGGCCACAGTCACTGAAGGATCAGGCGCTTCTGGCGCAGCGCTGCTCAAGCTGCTGGCCTGGCTGTCTCCGTCCTTTCCGGTCGGGGCCTTCAGCTACTCGCACGGTATCGAATACGCCGTCGAGTGCGGGCTGATAACCGAAACGCAAGGTTTGCGCAACTGGCTGGAGACCATCCTACTGGCCGGTGCGGCGCAGAGCGATGCCGTGCTGCTGGCGCGCACTTACGAAGCGGCGCTGGCTGATGATGAAGACCAGCTTAGAGAGCTGATTGAGCTAGCCGATGCGTTGCGCGGCAGCAGGGAGATGGCGCTCGAAAGCAGTGCCCAAGGCGCAGCCTTCTGGCAGATGCTGGTCAAAACCTGGCCGGCCGAGTGTTTTGTTCGTTGGCAGCAGCTGCTTGATGAAACCGGACGCAAGCCGGCTTATCCGCTGGCCGTGGCGCTGGCGGCAGCTGCATATCACCTGCCGCTTGAAGTGCTGGTGCAGGCCTATCTCCATGCGACCTGCGCCAACCTGATTTCCGCCGGGGTGCGCTTGATTCCGCTCGGCCAGAGCGCCGGACAGCAGGTCACCGCAGAACTTGAAGAGATTGTTTTAGTTGCGACAACCAGGGCACTTGGAACCCCTTTTGATGAGATCGGCAGCGCCACGCCGATGGTCGATTGGACCTCCATCTGCCACGAAACCCAGTATACGAGGTTATTCAGATCATGAGTTCACCATTACGCGTCGGTATCGGTGGGCCGGTCGGCTCAGGTAAGACCGCCCTGCTCGATCTTTTGTGCAAAGTGATGCGCGAGCGCTACCAGATCGCCGCCATCACCAATGATATCTATACCAGCGAAGACTACCAGTTCCTCGTCCGTTCCCAGGCCCTCGAGGTCGAACGGATCCGCGGCGTCGAGACCGGCGGTTGTCCGCATACGGCCATCCGCGAGGACGCTTCGATCAACCTGGCGGCTGTCGACGAGCTGTGTCAGGAATTCCCGGACCTGGAATTGGTCTTTATCGAATCGGGCGGTGACAATCTCGCGGCGACATTTTCGCCCGAGCTCGCTGATCTGTGCATCTATGTTATCGACGTCTCCGCCGGTGACAAGATCCCGCGCAAAGGCGGCCCCGGCATCACCCGTTCCGATCTTCTGGTCATCAACAAGACCGACCTCGCCCCGCTGGTCGGCGCCGATCTCGGCGTCATGGACCGCGATGCGAAGAAGATGCGCGGCGAACGGCCGTTCGTCTTCTCCAACCTGAAGAAGCAGGAAGGGCTGGAGTCGATCGTCAATTTTATTATTGAGGCGGGTGGTCTGCACAGCTGATTTTTTCGCTTAAGGAACCAGATGAAAAGCGCCATTCCGATTTACGGAATGGCGCTTTTTTGTTTTCAATAAAGTCTTTTGTCAACCGGCACGGCTACCGGCGGCAGTTCCGTTTCCCCCAGGACGTTTCGCAGGTCGCGTTCGATGGTCGTCGACAGGGCGGTCAGCGGCAGGTCGTTGGCGGAGAGGCCGAACGGGTCTTCGATTTCATCGCCAAGGGCATCGAGACCGAAGAAGGTGTAGGCGATGATGGCGACGACAAAGGGGGTCATGAAGCCTAAGCTGTCGACCAGGCCGAACGGCAGGAGAAAGCAGTAGAGATAGGCGGTTCGGTGGAGCAGTACTGTGTAGGTAAAGGGGATCGGCGTGTTCTTGATCCGTTCGCAGGCGCCGAGGATGACGCCGAGCTGGTCGATGTTCTGATCGAGTGCCGGGACCAGGTAAGGATCGATCCGTTTGGTGCTTAAGGCACTGCGCAGGTTATCGCCAAGGTCGTTGAGGATGCGATATGGGCGGTTAAAGGCATCCTCAATGGCGGCCTGTTCTTCAGCAGCCAGCAGCGGTCCGATCTCGTTAAAGTCACGGCTGTCGCGCAGGTGATGGCGCAGGGCATGGGTAAAGGCGATGATCTGATGGACCATGCGCTGCTGAAGCGGGGAATGTTCCGTATGCGTTTTATCTCTGTCGATCAGGGTGAGAATCTGGCGGGTCAGGTTACGGGTGACGATGATCAGCATCCCCCACTGTTTGCGCCCCTCCCAGAAGCGGTCGTAGCAGGCGTTGTTGCGAAAGCCCAAAAAGATCGCCAGGGCCAGACCTATCAGGCTGAACGGGACGCTGTTCATGGTGATCTTAAGGTGGTACAGCTTGCCGTGGCTCAGGGTGACGGCGATTGCGATGATGACGGTGATCAGGACCTTGGCTGTGATCGCCTGCAGGATGGTGCCGCGATACATGAAGATAAGGCGCAGACCGGATGGCCGTTTGGTGACAATCATGGGTCGAACTCTATCGTGAAGGGAAAACTCTGTGTCGCCATTAAATACGCCTCGGCCAGACAGAGGTCAAGGTCAACTTTTATTCCAGACATTCTTCCACAGTTTGCATTATTCTGCCTGGATCTGTTAATTGTTGAAAGCTTGCTGCCAATTGACAGCGGCAGCTGAAATACCAACTGCAGGAACTCAAGATGCAAACCATGAAACGAACGCTCTGGGCTGTTGTCGCACTGGTCATTTTTGGTCTGGCGCTTTGGCTCTTGCACCATACCCTAGGCTCATTTCATTACCACGATATCGTCAAGGAACTTCATACCATAAGCGGCAGGCGACTGTTGGCGTCGCTGCTACTAACCACGGCGAGTTACCTGGTGCTGACCAGTTACGACCTGTTGGCTGTTCGTTATCTGCGTGAAAAGCTGGCCCCTGGTAAGGTGATGCTGGCGTCTTTCATAAGCTATTCCGTCGGCAATACCATCGGTCTGTCGTTATTGATGGCGACCTCCGTTCGTTACCGTTTCTATTCCAGCTGGGGGCTGGCCGGAGAGAAGCTTCTCAAATTGGTCGGTTTTACCGTCACGACCTTCTGGCTGGGATTGTTTGCTGTTGCTGCCATCGTCTTTATCGGTGAGCCGCTCGCCCTGCCCAGCTCATTACATCTTCCTTTTCATTCGGTTCATCCTCTGGGCTGGATCTGCCTGCTGATCTGTTTTGCATACCTGGTTCTGCTCAGCTTGAAGCGCAGTGCGTTAAAAATCGGTAGGCGTGAATTTTTGCTGCCTTCGCTGCCGCTGGGGGTGGCCCAACTGGTTGCCGGGATTGCTGACTGGATGCTGGCTGGCAGCGTTCTTTATGTGCTGGTCGGAACATACAGCGATATCTCGCTGTTCCATTTCCTCGGCGTGTTCCTGCTTGTTCAGCTCGTTTCGCTGATCAGCCATGTCCCCGGCGGCTTAGGGGTGTTCGAGTCGCTGATGCTGCTGATGCTGCCGGGAATTCAGGCCTCACAGTTACTCGGAGCTCTGCTGCTCTACCGGGCCATCTATTATCTGTTGCCGCTGTGCTGTGCGACGGTGATGATGGTCGGTCACGAAGTCTATCAGCGCCGTTTCGGTGTCGGCAAAGTTGTCCGGGTCGTCAGTGGCTGGGGGAGCCTGCTGGTTCCGCAGTTGCTCGCCATCTCGATCTTTGTCGCCGGAGCGATTTTGCTCTTCTCTGGCGCAACGCCCTCTGTACCGGAGCGGATGCACTGGCTGCACGAGTTTATGCCTTTACCGGTTGTTGAAATTTCGCACTTTTTCGGCAGCCTGATCGGCGCAGTTCTACTGCTTCTTGCCCGTGGACTGCAGCGGCGTCTCGATGCCGCCTACCTGCTGACGGTGATTCTTCTCACCATTGCTGCCCTGTTCTCGCTGCTCAAAGGGGGGATTACGAAGAAGCGATCATGCTCCTGGTCCTACTTGTGGTGTTGTGGCCTTGCCGCAGTTATTTTTTCCGCAAGTCTTCACTGTTTGCCGAAACCTTCAGCTCCGGTTGGATTGTCAGTATCCTGATCGTGCTGTTTTGCTCGATTTGGCTCGGTTTCTTTGCCTACAAGCATGTCGCATATAGCCATGAACTCTGGTGGCACTTTTCATTTCGCGGTGAAGCTTCCCGTTTTCTCCGTGCTGCGGTCGGCAGCGGGATTCTGCTCTTGCTTTATGCCCTGACCCGTTTGCTCAAACCGGCAGCGGCAAATCCGGACCTGCCAGACGCCGTGGCTCTTGAGCAGGCGGCCCAGGTACTCTGTGCAAAAGGCAATGCAGTAGCGAATCTCGCTTTTCTGGGTGATAAATCGCTGCTTTTTTCTCCTGAAAAAGACGGTTTCATTATGTACGGGGTGGAAAAGAAGTCCTGGGTTTCGATGGGGGATCCGGTCGCCGAGCCAGCGCTTGCCCGAGATCTGGCCTGGCAGTTTCGTGAGATGGTCGAAGAGCATGGCGGCCAGACGATCTTTTATGAAGTCGGCCCGGAGCTGCTACATCTTTACCTCGATATGGGCTTGGCGCTCTTCAAGTTTGGCGAGACCGCCAGGGTCGATCTGGCCGGGTTTTCCATGGAAGGGAACCGGCGCGGTAATATGCGCACGACCCTGCGCAAGATGGAGAAGGAAGGTTGCTCATTTGAGGTTGTTGCCCCTGATGTCGTTGCTGAGTTGTTGCCGCAGCTCAAAGAGGTCTCCGACAGCTGGCTTGCAACCAAGAACGTCCGGGAAAAAGGCTTTTCCCTCGGCTGCTTTGATACAAACTACCTGCGCCATTTTCCTGTTGCCCTGGTCAGGCAGGGGGACGGGATTGTTGCCTTCGTTAATCTCTGGCCCGGTTCCGGCAAACAGGAGATTGCCATCGACCTGATGCGTTACCGGCCCGACAGCCCCAACGGGATCATGGATTACCTGTTTACCGAACTGATCCTCTGGGCCAAGGCGCAGGGTTATGACTATTTCGACCTGGGGATGGCGCCGCTCTCCGGCCTTGAAAACCGACCCTTCGCCCCGCTCTGGCACAAGGTCGGTGCCTTCATCTACAACCAGGGGGAGCATTTCTATAATTTTGAAGGACTGCGTTCTTACAAGGCAAAGTTCGATCCGCTCTGGGAGCCTCGTTACATCGCTTGTCCCGGCGGATTATCGTTTCCGCAGGTGCTGCTCAACATAGCTGCTCTGACCAGCGGCGGCATGAAGGGGATTATCGGACGCTGAAGATAATTTCTTGCTGCGGGGTTGCTTCTTACCTGTCAAGCAGGTGAGTATATTCGGATATATTGATTGAGTTGTTCTGTTTTACTTTCCCGGAAAGCATCCTCATGTTCGAATCTTTTTTTAACGGAATCTCCCCGGCTGTCGGCATCACCCTGATCTGTGCCTCGACACTGACCTCGTTGATGACCGCCAGCCTCGGTGCCGGTGGCGGCGTCATGCTGCTCGGACTGATGGCCCAGATCCTTCCGCCGCAGCTTATCATTCCGCTGCACGGCGTGGTTCAGCTCGGCTCCAATGCCGGGCGGGCGACCTTGAGTTTCAAACATATCGACTGGAAATTGATCGGGCTGTTCCTGGTCGGTGCGGTCGTCGGTTCTGTGATCGGGCGTTTTGTTCTGGTCGGTCTGCCGCCGGCGGTAATGTACCTGACTATTGCCGCTTTTATTCTCTATCTCAGCTGGGGGCCGCAGCTGCCGAAGTTGGCGCTGGGCAAGTCCGGCACTGTGGCGGCCGGTGGCGTGACGACCTTTCTGTCTCTGTTTGTCGGTGCTTCGGGACCGATTGTCGCGGCTTTTATCAAGCAGGTTCATAGCGACCGCTTCAAAACCGTTGCCACCTTTGCAGCCGCCATGTCTCTTCAGCATATCTTCAAGGCGCTTGTTTTTCAGAACGCCGGATTCAATCTGATCCCCTGGCTGCCGCTACTGCTCGCGATGATCTGCAGTGGCGCCGTCGGCACCTTTATCGGCCTCAAGCTACTGCGGCGTATGTCTGACCGCAACTTCGGGCGTATCTTCAAAATGGTTCTGTCGTTGATGGCGTTGAGGTTGATCTGGCAGGCGGTGGCGTCGCTGATCTAAGGTTTGGGAAGTGCTTTTCGGAAGCGTTTCAATGGCTGCTGCCGGATGTTTTGCCATTTTTTGAACAGTAACAGGGTTTACAGATAAGTTGCTAGCCTGCATTGAACGTTCTTAAATCTTTGGTATACTGTGCCGCCAAATAGAGTAAGTACCTTTCATTATCTTCTTTTTTTCTGAAAACATTTTCTGTCTCAGACAGTACGATACTTTGGATAAATGCGTCACCCGATTTGAGGGACAAAACAGACTTGCCTCTGGTCGGAGAGGTGAGAAATGTGTCTGTGCGTGAACGTTGTTCCAGAATCAAGGGGCTGCAATCTGGCATTATTGGAATAGGTGAAATATGCAGGACAGTAAGATAGCTGAGGCTGTTTTCGCTAGCAACAGTACTGAGTTGTATGAAGAATTTAGGCATTTTTTTGAAATGGGTGACAGTGTTGCGGATGGCGTGTTTGTCGTCGATAGGGATGGCTTAGTTTTGGGCGCAAGCAGCATGATTGGTAAATGGTCGGAGACAGATATTTCCGGCCATTTTATAACAGATATTTCCTCTAAAAAGGTCATAACAGCCAATGAGGCCATGCTACGAGACTTGAAGCCTGTTACCGACGTCTTCTGGGGGGAACGAACGGGCAGGAAGTTTTTCATGACCTGTTCACCTTTTTTTAATCGGAATGGAGGGTTCCTCTGTGGAGTCACTATGCTGCGCGACATCGCCGAGACTTTAGAGCTCAGCAGCCAGATAAGTAGGTTCAATAAGCATAATGAGTTAGCTCATAACAGATTGAAAAAATATGCTGGTAATACTGATACCTCTTTGGTTGGCAACAGTGAAACAATGATCAGGCTAAAACACACTGTCGAGAGAGTGGCCAAAACAGATGCGACTGTGCTTATCCAGGGTGAAACCGGAAGCGGAAAAGAAGTTATCGCACGGGAACTGCACAAACGCTCTGATAGGGCAGAAAAGCCTTTCATAACTATCAATTGTGCCGCTATACCGGAATGCCTGTTGGAGTCCGAGTTGTTTGGTTATGTTAAAGGCTCTTTCACGGGGGCGGCAAACAGGGATAAAAAGGGGCTCATTGAAGCGGCAAACGGCGGTACGTTACTATTGGATGAAATAGGAGACATGCCGTTGTCATTGCAAGCAAAACTGCTGCGAGTTTTACAGGAAAAACAAATTTATAGAATCGGCGATATATCACCAATCCCTCTCGATGTACGTTTCCTGGCGGCAACAAATTGCAATTTATTGGCGATGATTGAAGAAAAAAAATTTCGTACGGATCTGTATTTCCGCTTGAATGTTGTGAATATTACAATCCCGCCACTGAGAAATAACAAAGATGATATAGAGATTCTTTCAGACAGTATCTTGAAGAAAAATAACATTAAATATAAAAAGCAATGCACGTTGAATATGAGCGCTCTTTTCGCCCTGGAGCAGCATGATTGGCCCGGTAACGTTCGTGAGCTTGAAAATGTCATCGAGCGGTTAGTTCTGTTTGGGCAGGAGAATATTGGCTTTGAAGATGTGTATGACAACGTTGCCTTATGCAAAAGGGATTTAGCTTACGACTCGTTATCTCAGTCCGCTACCAAACTGAGCTCCAATATTGATGATACTTTGCCGCTAAGGCTACAGGTCCGTGAATTTGAACGTCAAAAAATAACTGATGCACTTCAGAGTTGCGGGAGTACCCGTAAAGCGGCAAAAATGCTTGGGATGAGTCAGTCCAGCATAATGCGGCGTATTCAGGCGCTGAAGATAGAGGGGTGGGGCGATTAGCTTTTCCAATCTACGGCAACGAGGCAATTTTAAAGTTTCTGCTGCCCGAATGGAACATGGGACGAATTGAAAACATTAGCTAGGCCGCTGTGAGGTTGCAGAGCTGAAATCGCCAATCAACAAACGGTCAGATTTTTCAGGTTACCTCACATCTTCTACATAAAATAAAACGCTCAGACAGGACGGTCCTGCCTGAGCGTTGTTCGTGTTTCCAAGAACAGTTTCAACAAAATTATCCGACTTTGGACAAGACCTCCTGCCTGAACAGCTCGATCTCTTTTCTGACCAGTTCCAGTGCTTTGTTCTTGGCTTCTTCGACAGGGGGTGTCAGGCCGAGAGCAACATCCTGGTAGGGGTCGACAGTGATGGCGATCAGGCGGATATCGGGTGGCTGGTTGACCAGGTTAAACCAGTCGATCAGATCCTTGAGGCCGGTCTCATGGGCGGTCAGTGTTCGCGGGTACTGGCTTGAAAACTGTGGTCGCAGGACCTGGATCGAGCCGATTTCATCACTGAATGCCGCAGCGTCAATGATGACAATCCGGTCTGCTGCCTGCATATATTCCAGCAGGTAAAAGGCTCCGGTACCACCATCGAGACATTCGACAAAGTCGGGAAGCTCTTCCTGTTCCAGCTGCTGGACAACATGGACGCCGACTCCCTCGTCCCCCATGACCAGGTTGCCAATCCCCATGACCAGCAGTTTTTTATCCCTATTGTTCATGAGGTCCTGCCCTCTTTCCCTTTGCTGCCACCCGCTTTTGCCGAGCCGTCGATCTTTTCAGCATCGAAGCCGGCATCGTACACACATTGATTCCTGTTCTCCTTGAACTTGTTGCCACTGACCATGGATGAAACCTCGCCCCGGCCTTCGACGAAATCACCGTAGAGGACGATATAGACGTGGGCGATCATAAACAGGATGAAGAACCACATCAGGATATGATGAATCGAGCGCACCGGAAATTCGCTGCCGAACAGGGTGTTGACCCAGATAAACAGGTGCGGCAACCAGGATTCGCTCATCCCGGCATAAAGGGCATAACCGAGAGCGGCCTGAACGATCGACAGCACAAACAGTACGATATAGGAGACCGAGGCCAGGGCATTGTGGCCCATGACCTCAGGCGCGTGCAGTTTGATCAGCAGGATCTCGGCCAGGACTACGTCAATCAGCTCGCGCCACTGTTTTTTCTTCACCGGCACGTACCCGGCAATCCGCGCATGCCGGTTGCCGGCAAATCCCCAGTAGAACCTGATGATCAGGTTAAAGAAGAACAGGTTGCCGGCCGCCAGGTGGGTAAAGCGCACTATGCCGAACCAGTAGGCCTGATAGGCTTCGGTCGAATGGAGCAGTTCGGCCGGGGCACCGATCAGGTACCCCGTGACGCACAGAAGCAGAATGCAAAGAGCATTAAGCCAATGGAAAATGCGGACCGGATACTCCCAGACGTAGACCCGGTGGTAGCACACAGGTCTGGTTGCTTTTCTGTCTAGCGCTCTCATAACTTTACTCCACTTTTATCTGGGAGATGTGTTTCCCGTCCGGATCATGGAGGTGGACCGAACAGGAAATACAGGGGTCAAAAGAGTGAATGGTACGGATGATTTCCAGCGGTTGCTCAAGGTCATGAACCGGTGTGCCGATCAACGACGCCTCGAACGCCGAGTGGAGACCGTTCTTGTCCCGCGGTGAGGCGTTCCAGGTACTTGGCACAACCATCTGATAGTTCTTGATCTTGCCATCCTCGATCTTGATGTAGTGAGCCAGGGCTCCGCGCGGTGCCTCGGACAGGCCTACCCCTTCACAGTTCTTCGGCCATTTTTCCGGCTCCCACATCTCGGCATTGAAGGTCGAGGTTTCACCGGTTTTGACCTGGTCCATCAGTTCATCGTAGAAGCCTTTGAGCCAGTGGACGACCAGCTTGCTCTCCAGAGCCCGCGCCGCGGTCCGGCCGAGGGTCGAATACATCGCTTCCAATGGGATATCCAGCCTGCCCAACGCCTCGTTGACGACATCTTTGATCTCAGTATGACCTGACGCGTAGCCGACGATCATCCGCGACAGCGGGCCGACCTCCATCGGTTTGTCGTTCCAGCGCGGGGTCTTGATGTAGGAGTATTTGTCGCTTCCTTCAAGGGTCTTGATCGGCGGTTTCGGTCCGGAGTATTTGATCTCGGTTTCGCCGGCGAAGGGGTGCAGGCCGACATCATCGCCGCCACTGTAGGAGTACCAGGAGCTGTTGATGTATTCCTTGATCTCGTTGGGGTTAAGAGCGTCAACCGGGTGGACGGTCGACAGGTCGCGATTGAGGACAACGCCGCGCGGAAACTTGAAGTGTTCGGGATGGGCATAGCCTCGGGTCGGCAGGTCGCCGTAGCAGAGATAGTTCTCCAGGCCGCCGCCGATCGCTCCCCAGTCCTTGTAGTAGCTGGCGATAGCATAGATATCCGGAATATAGATGTTTTCGATGAATTCGATGGCGTCCTTGATCAGGCTGCCGACAAAGTTCAGCCGTTCGCTGTTGATGGCGTTGACCTCTTCAAGATTGATCGAGCAGGGCATGCCGCCAACCACGAAGTTCGGATGCGGGTTCTTGCCGCCGAAGATGGTGTGGATCTTGACGATCTCCTTCTGCCATTCAAGCGCTTCAAGGTAGTGGGCGACGCCGATCAGGTTGACCTCCGGCGGCAGCTTGTACTGCGGATGCCCCCAGTAACCGTTGGCGAAGATCCCCAACTGGCCCGATTCTGCGAACTTTTTCAGTCGCTCCTGGACTCCGGCGTAATAGGCCGGGCTGTTCTTCGGTGATTTGGAGATCGATTGGGCGATCGAAGCCGTCGCCTTGGGATCGGCCTTGAGCATATTGATGACATCGACCCAGTCGAGGGCATGCAGATGGTAGAAATGAACCACATGGTCATGGAGACTGATGACGCACTCCATGATATTGCGGATCAATTCAGCCGTGCGCGGCACATTGATGCCGAGGGCGGACTCTACGGCCCTGACGCTGGTCAGCGAATGGACACTGGTGCAGACACCGCAGACACGGCCGACAACAGCCCAGGCATCACGCGGGTCGCGGCCGACGAGAATCTTTTCCAGCCCTCTGACCATGGTGCAGGAGCTGAAGGCATCGGTGATAACACCCTTGTCGACAACCGCCTCAATTCTCAAGTGGCCTTCAATGCGGGTTACGGGATCAACAATGATTCGTGGCATGAGTTATTCCTTCTCGTCAGTATCGTCAGTATCATTCGATCGATCGGCAATGATTTCATCGATCAACTTTTTCTTGCGGATATTGGTCGCCACTGCATGAGCGCCGACGCTGACAACGGCCACGGCTGTCGCCGCTGCACCGATGGCGTCAGCCGTGTGTTCAATGCCGAAGCCCGGGAAGTGAGGCAGATGCTGATATAATGGGCCGTTATCCCAGAAGCCCGCTTCACTGCAGCCGATACAGCCATGCCCCGACTGAATCGGAAAACTGACCCCCTCATTCCATTTGGTAACCGCACAGGCGTTGTAGGTGATCGGTCCGCGACAGCCCATTTTATAGAGGCAATAGCCTTTATTGGCGTTTTCATCGTCGAAGCTTTCGACAAACAGGCCGGCATCGTAATTGGGTCGACGATAGCAGGTATCGTGAATCCGCCGGCCGTAGAATTCACGCGGACGGCCCAGGCTGTCGAGTTCTGGGGTTTTACCGGTGACGACCAGATGGGTGACAATGGCGGCCATGACGTCGCCGATCGGCGGACAGCCGGGGACCTTGATCACCGGCTTGTCGACCAGTTCATGGATGGGGGTGGCTCCCGTCGGATTCGGGTGCGCCGCCTGGACACAGCCGTTGGACGCGCAGGAGCCCCAGGCGATGATGGTCTTGGCATCCTTGGCGCACTCCTCCAAGATTTCCAGAGCGGTGCGTCCGCCGATCATGCAGTAGACACCGCCATCGGCGACAGGGACGGCGCCTTCAACCATGAGGATGTATTCGCCGGGATAGTTCTTGATGGTATCCTGCAGGCATTTCTCCGCCTGATGACCGGAGGCCGCCTGCAGGGTTTCGGTGTAGTTGAGTGATACGGTATCGAGCAGGATGTCGGCGACGATCGGATGCCCGGAGCGCAGGAAGGACTCACTGCAGCAGGTACATTCCTGAAAGTGGAGCCAGATGATCGGCGGCCTGGCTTTGGTTTCAAAGGCTTCGGCAACCTTGCCCACCGCTGACATCTCAAACCCGGCGGTTAGCGCCGCAATACCACACAGTCGCATGAAATCTCGACGGCTGTACCCCTTGGCCTGCATCATTTCCCAAATAGTTGGTCCTGAACGAGCCACAACGTCCTCCTCTTGATAAGGCTTGGTGAAAATAGCTAAGTGAAATAAAAGACTGAAGTATTTCGAAAAAAATAAATAATGTGACTAAAATTGTAAAGATTTTTCGTGTAAATTATTTATTGACCAGCGCATAGCAAAATTTTGGCAAAAGGACCAGTGGGCCGGTTAGGAAAAGGACGCCAGGTAGATCTCTTGTATATCCGCTTCAGACGGTTTGATTTGGCTGTTGTTGATATTCGCTGTTCTTGTCGCTTTGCTGCTGAAGAGGTTGATCTCCTGCGCAGAAATTGTTTTTTCAGGCCCAAGCAGCTGTTGCAGCAGCTGTTTGAAATCATCGACCTGGGCCAGGTTCATGGCTTCGAGAATCTTTTCGACCAGGCCGTTATCCTCTTTGCTCACAAGCCGCATATATTCCACCAATAACAGGCCGTTGGCCCGACCGTGATCGATATCCTTGTAATAGGTCAGGGAATAGCCCATGGCATGAACCACTGTTGTGCCAGTCTGGGCGATGATCATGCCGGCCAGCAGGGAGCATTGAGCGAGATCCTTTCGGAGCGTATCGTCAATCGCTGTAATCGAACCGTTGGCAACCGCACTGCAGAGTGACGGAGCGCATTTTGCGAACAGCCTGATACTCTCCCTGGCCAGGGTATCGGAAAGCTCCGAAGATCGCACGCTGAGCATCCCCTCGACGGCATGCGACAGGGCGTCGACGGCGGTGTGAACAGTGGTGATTAGCGGCAGTTCGGTCATGTACTTGGGATCAACGTAGGCCACCTTCGGAAAAATCAGCGGCGTGGAGAGGCTGGTTTTCGTTTCAGCGACATCGTTGGTGAGGATCGCATACTGGGTGACCTCCGATCCGGTTCCGGCCGTTGTCGGAACCGCGACCAACGGCAAAACCTCTCCACTGTTGTGAGGTTTGAACAGCTGGTCACGAGGGATCTCCTGTTTGGCCAGCAGAGCCATCGCTTTTGCGGCATCAAGAGCGGAACCCCCTCCGATGGCGACAATGAAATCGGCATCATGCTCTCTGGCAAAGGCTGCTCCTTCGTAACATATTGCAACTGTGGGATTGGCCATGACCCTGTCAAAGATGGCATAGTCGAGTGACTCGTGTTTCAAGGCCTTGACGATATCGGCAAGAGAGCCGTTGCCTTTTGCCGAGCTTCTTCCAGTGACAATCAGTGCTTTTTGCCCGTAGCCGGTCAGTGCCTGACTGTTGTCAATGATGCAATTGTTGCCGAAAAAGACGGTCGTCGGCATCTGGTATCTGTAGGTCACCTGTTTCTCTCCATTTACAATTTGCCTTCCGGCGGTTTGCTTCTCCTGCCGATGCCGAAGCTGACCGCGTCGGTCGGGCAGGCCTCGATACAGTTACCACAGGAGAAGCAGTCCGGGATAGTCACTTTGTCCTGCTTGAGGATCGCGCCCATGACCGTGCTCGGGCAGGCCTTTTCACAGGCATGACAAGAGATGCAGGCATCGTAGTTGACCTTGATGCGGAACAGGCTGAGCTTCTCAACGACCCAACCGGTCAGACCGAAGGGGCAGAACAGGTGGCACCATGGGCGGTAGGTGAAGAGGCTCAGGATCATGATGGCGAGGATGAAGATCCCGCCAAAATAGCCGATGACCAGCGGTTTGAAAATCTTGAATGGATCGATCTCGTGGGTCAGGTCGGTGCCCCAGGTGAAGGCGACCCAGATCAGGGCGATGAAGAACAGCACACGGATACTGTTGCTGATCACAAAGGGGATTCTGAATTGCGGCAGGCTGCCTTTGCCGGAGTCTTTGGCATTGCGGTTGATGCGGAAGATGAAGTCCTGCAGGGTGCCGACCTGGCAGCCCCAGGAGCAGATGAACTTGTTGGCCAGGATGACCGTCGCCGTGAAGATCAGGAAGGCGATCAGGCGTGGCATGAAGACAACGCCCCGCGAGGCATAGAGGACGATGGCGTCCTTGACCGTCCCCATCGGGCTGGGATCCGCCCCAAGAATGACGCCGAACAGGGTGAAGCCGCAGGCGTAGAGGATCAGCCGGGCCTTTTTGTTGATCTTGCGTTTGATCAGCAGGACGAAGCAGAGAATCATGAAGAGGAACCAGAGGGCGAACTTGAGCGGAATCTTGAACCAGTTCTTCGAGGCGCTCTCTTCCGCCAGGGCCTGCTTTTTGCCGATCTTGTCGGCAACCTGCTCCAGCGACATGCCGAAAGCAGTGATCGGCTGCTGCATCTGGTCAGGAGAACTCAGCCCGAAGACCTCTTTGAGGACCGGTTTCTCAAGGCCATTTAGCTCGCCGAACTGGGCCACTGTCAGCTCCTCGTTCAGCTGCAGGGCAACGGCTTCAGGTACGCCTTCCTCTTTTTCTACCCAGAGGTTGACTGAAACGATCGAGGCAATGATGACAAACGCCAGTGTTACGACAACGGAACCCCAGGTCTTCATATGCTTCCTCCGCCTTGAAATCTAATATAGTTTTCATCCGGAAACGGCCCTTTTTCGTCATAGCGGCGTCAATCTGCGGGTTTACTTGTGCGGCGTAAAGTACTACGCCTCCGCACAAACCCTTGATTTTCTTGCTATGGCAAAAAATTCTCGTTTCCAATCTGAAAACTTACGCGTTGCCCTCCGAAGTTTCCGGATGTCAACTATATATAGAGAAAACTATATCATTAAACACGCAGAACGTACGATAGATTTTAAGTTCAGCCCTTGATATTGATCAGTGGAGTGACATGGTGGCGGACGATGACCAGCTCCTTCTGAAGCTCCATGACTTTTGAGATGTTCTTGTAGGCGAAGGGAGCTTCGTCAAGGGTTGCCGGTTCGACCCTGGCGGTGATGCCATACATGCTGTCACTGAATTGTTTCATCTTGATCTGACGTTTGGCTTCCTTGCGTCCCATGGTGCGCCCCGCTCCGTGCGAGCTTGACCAGAGCGCTTCGGCGTTTCCTCTGCCTTCGACGATGAACGAGCCGTCGCGCATATTGCCGGGAATCACCCCCACCATCCCCGCCTCGGCGTGGGTGGCGCCCTTGCGGTGAATCCACCAGTCCCCCTTCTGTTCGGCATGGTTATGGTTGCGGTTGATCAACAGGTTCCAGTCGGCTTCGCCGGAACAGTAATGCTGAATCTCGCGCACCGTGCGGCGGATCAGCTCATAGCGGTTGGCCAGGGCGAACTCGAGGCAGAAAGCCTGGTCGATGATGTAGTTGCGCCCTTCCTTGCTGTCTGTCGCAAAGCCGAAATGACCTTCCCTGGCCTTGCCGCCGGCAGCCAGCTTCATGTAGTGGGTAGCGACCGAGTGACCGATATTGCGGGAACCGGAGTGGATGATGATCCAGATCCGCTGCTCTTCGTCGTAACCGATCTCGATGAAATGATTGCCGGAGCCGAGCGAGCCGAGCTGCCTGAGGCCGTTCTTGTTGAACAGCTCGGTCAGGACTTTGCTGCGCGGCAAACGTGAGCAGTCCCAACTGCTGTCGCTTTTGTTGTGAGCAAATCCGGTCGGAATGGCGCGGTAGAGGCTTTTAAAGATCTTTTCGGCGTTTTGTTCAATCTGCTTTCGCTTGAAACTGGTCGGTACTGCGCACATGCCGCAGCCGATGTCATATCCGACCCAGGACGGCAGGACGACGCTGTCGGTGGCGACAACCGCGCCGATCGGCAGCGAATAGCCGGTATGAGCGTCCGGCATCAGTGCGCCACGGACGCTGAAGTCTTGCCTGAGGGCACTGTAGAACTGATCGAGGGCGCTGTTTTCAATGTCGCTGCCGAAAATTTTGTATTGTTTCATAATGCCCGATGACCCCTTGTTCTCTTCACATATTTAAGCGTTGTTCCCAGTTTTGTGCAAGCTGCTGCTGGTGATGCAGACGAGCCGTGAGTTGCAATGCTCTATATTCAGAGCGAAATCAGAGGAAGATGATATAATCGATGAAATATTTTTGCTGATGCTGATATTCATCTGACGAGGGATTATGTGGTACGGGGCTACCAAGGTTGGAATCCTTGAGATCGACATGGACCACAACAATGTCGATCTCTTATTGATGCACTATTTCTCCTCTCCTGAAAATGAAAGATACCTTGAGCAGATTGTTCAGGGGCTGTTGCGTCATTTCGATCACGAAGTTCATGTCATCGAGTCGCTGGGAGGAGAATTTCCGCAAAAGCACCGTGACGAGCATCAGCGCTTGAGCACCTTTCTGAACAAAGCCCTTGACGAGGTCAGGCTGGGGAAGCGGTCGGGGCACTCCCTGGCTGAAGAGATCCGTTCTCTGCTGTTGTTACATGTTGTCGATTTTGATATAGAATTAACTAAATGTATTAAACCTCGATTATAACCTCTGCCACAGTCACGGGACCAATGTTCTTGCGCCTTCTGTTAGTGATTCTGTTGTTTCTCAGCGCCTGCTCAGCCCGGGTGCCGATGGTTGTGACTGAAGAGCCTGCTGCTGTTTCTGATAGCGCTCGTTCTGCGCCAGAAGCTACAGATGATCCACTGGCCGCGGTTATCGATCAACAGGTCAAAAAGCCGCTTGAAACGCTCGGTTTTTCCATCCAGGTGGGAGCCTTCAGTCAACTGGACAATGCCGTTCATTTCGAAGCGCTGCTCAAAAACCGCGGCGTCGATGCCTATTTCTTTCTCCATGAATCAGGGTTTTACAAGGTCCGTTTCGGTAACTATGGACAATATGATCAGGCTCGCTCCGCTGCAGAGGAGTTACAGAATCAGGGGCTCATCGAGAGTTTTTTCATTGTTATCCCTGAAGATTATGCCGTTGTCCGGATCGAGAAGAGCGGTCACGGAGATCTGCGTGAAGAACTGGTCAGGACAACGCGCCGCTTTATTGGTGTCCCTTACCGCTGGGGTGGGGAAAGCGAAAAGACCGGTTTCGACTGCAGCGGGCTGATGATGGTCAGTTATCGCCTCAACGGGCTGGATCTGCCGCGTAATTCCCGGGCCCAATTCGATGCCGGAACCAGTGTCAAAAAGTCCAACCTGCGTAAAGGGGATCTGGTCTTCTTCGCCACCAAAGGGGGGACACGGGTCACTCACGTCGGTATGTATATCGGTGACGGGCAGTTCATTCACGCCCCGCGGACAGGGCAGACGGTCCGTGTCGCCAGCCTCAACAGTACCTATTTCAGGCGAGCCTATGTCGGTGGCAAGACCTACCTGTGACAGGTTGCTGAAAAATCCCCCCCTGTTCGTTACCCTCGCTTCCGACCTATTTTATAGGGGGATGAGGGAGGCGTTTTAAGCCTTTTCCAAATCTGGCAGATTCCCTTCCTCATCAAATAGCCACTCCTGCGGTTCACCCAGAATTTCAATCTGGGGATGGGCCTGCGCCTCAGTCAGCAAGCCTTCCGAAATCATGATTGTTCCCAGCTCCAGAGTATTGGGGATTCTGATCAGTCTCAGTTGCCGCGGATCGAGGATATTGCAGGTTTTGACCGCCAGCTGCACGGCCAGGCGGTCGTTGTTCATGGTCAGCGGGATCTTGCCGTGGCTAAGTTCGGTCGAGGTGATGTGGTTGGCGTAGGTCGCGTCGAAGTTGATCTTGTCGACCAGGCGCCGGGTGCAGATGTCGGCCAGGCCGACTCCGGTGGCGTTGCCGTGGCTCGCTTCGCTTAAGTCGAGGATCGCCATCTTGTTGATCTTCTGTTCAGTGCGAACATAGGGGGTGGCGGCACGGCCGGTGATGTTGGGGTCGGTGCCGGTGCCGGAGTAGTTCTTGCCCATCCGGTCGATAATCAATACATCAAGCGGGTTGAACATAATGCGCGGCATGGCCCGGCGCGCTTCCACCAGCAGGGCCGGCTCTTCAGCGATGATTCTTGCCGCCGGGACCACGGCGATTCTGCAGATCTTGTCGTAGGCGTTCTCGATGGTCGCCACGCCGAACAGGAGCGGTGTTTTGGCGATCTTGATTTCAGCCATGGTGACGATGTTCTCTGCCATGCTGCCGAACCCCATGGCGTGGCAGGAATCGGCACCTTTCTGTTTGCCGAGGCCGATCGAGAGCATCTTGACCAGTCCACTCTCGATCGGGCCGCTGAAGCTGGTGTGCGGTTTGATCCGGTTGATGATGACGATGCCGTCAGCCTGTATCGCCGCTTTGTCCATCAGCACAGGCAGGCCATTTTCAAGGCGGTCGATCTCTACCACCTCCATCGAAGAGATGATCGGGCAACCTGCGCAGGTTTCCGTAATACCGAGGGATTCCAGCACTTCAAGCTGGCCTTCGGCGGTTGCTCCGCCGTGACTCCCCATCGCCGGGACGATGAAAGGTTCGGCACCATAGCGGCGCAATTCGCAGACGAGTGCACTGACCAGCTCCGGCAGGCGGTTCATGCCACGGCTGCCGACCGCCAGGGCAATTCTCATGCCGGGGTGAAGTGGCTGAGCTGTGTTGAATGTGGCCAATTGATTGTGAATCTCTGTCGCAATGTCGTTGACAGCTGCGCTGTCAAACAGTTGCTTGACGCGAATCATGCGTGGCAGGTCAATATGCGCAAGAAGATCTTCGATGATACCCATGGCAGATCGCTTTCTTATGGCAGGAGGGGCTGTTATTGTTCCTGATTATTTGTGTCAATTGTATAAGAAAGGTTTCGAAAAGGAAAAGTGCCGGACAAAAAAAGGCTGGTTCCTTGTGCCGGAACCAGCCTTTTCTAAGTTGCTTAGGTCTGAGGTTTTTCCTCTGTCTCTAATTTAAAGACTGCCTGCGAGACGTTTGACATTGCGCCTGTTGAGTGTCTGGGCGCAGTAGGTACCGCCTTTGGATGAACCGACACCGTCATCCCACTGTTCAATTTTCTTGCCTTTGGCATCGAGCAGGGTATAGGTCATGTCGAGAGATGCCGCGCCTGCACCATAACCGACGAAGGCACGCAGGGCACGATTGCCCGCATTGAAATTCTTGACAGACATTTTCCACATAATGCCCATTTCTGCCTGAAACTCTTTTTTACTGTTCAGCAGTTTTGCATCGAAACCGGCCCGGCTCAGCTGCTTGACGATGTCTCTTTCCATCCACAGCAGAACGCGGTCGAGCTCGGCTCTCTGATCTGCGGTCTGCCCTTCAAGATTGCCGTTATCGATAAGAACGGCGATCGGTTTTTGGGATTGCTTCTGTGGCGAGACCTGGGCTGTCTGGCTGTTACAACCAACGAACAGCAGCAGGACAAGCAAAAACATTGGCAAGGTCAAAAGCTTCTTCATGGTTGGTACCCTCCTGAAACGTATATGCGCTGAGATAATGGGCCGTCTCCCTGTCATCTTTGAGCATTTTTTGATCTGAAGACGGAGTAAGGAAAAACGTCTTTAAAAATAGATTAATGACATGGAATATTCCACTGTTTTTGCTGTAAAAAGAGTATTTATTGTTAAATATCAAGGTAATGTGGATTATATATGAGGATTTCGCCGTAGTGAGTTGTTTGCCGGAACCAAGACGATCAGCCTGTTGCAGGCCTGTTCGTGCGGCTATCTGACCGAGCTGAAACTGTTTGCCCAGAGCATGGAATCTCTAAAAATTCGGAATACGATCATTGACAGTTCCGGACAGGTAAATAACCTTTACCTGTCCGGAACATATAGGGGCTTCAGGTATAAATTGGCAAGTTGTCCACTCTTGGATGCTTTGCTGATCATCCCAAAGCTCTGCCAGCACAAGACAGCTGTTGTTGATGATGACAGGCTATTCCTCTCTTTGTCTCATTTTTGGTCTTTCTTTAATCTTGATTGTGCGACAACAGGTTTTGCCCTGAAGCCGCTTGCCCCATGTTTTCCGCGTTTCTGAAGCGGAAGGCACTGATCAGTTGATTCAGGGCTGCTGCCTGACGGGCAAGTTCATGTGCAGCAGCAGAGGTCTCTTCTGCGTTGGCGGTATTTTGCTGGGTTACATCATCAACCTGCTGAAGGGCCTGAGAGATCTCGACCAATCCGGTGGACTGCGATTCAGACGCTTCTGCAATGGAATCGATCAGATGGGCCATGCTGTCGATGTCCTTGACCACCTGTTGCAGGCTGCTGGCAGCTTTGGTCACCAATTGATTGGTATTGTCAACTTTGCCAACCGAACCTTCGATCAACGCTGCGGTTTCCTGGGCCGCTTTGGCACTGCGACTGGCCAGGTTGCGGACCTCCTCGGCGACCACAGCAAAGCCTTTGCCGTGTTGCCCGGCCCGAGCCGCCTCAACGGCAGCATTCAGGGCCAGGAGGTTTGTCTGGAAGGCAATTTCGTCAATGACTTTTATGATTTTGGCAATCGCTGATGATGCATCGCTCACCTCTCCCATGGCCCTTGTCATGGCATCCATGTCCTGTTGGCTTTGTTGAGCACTGCCTTTGACTTCGACGGCCATATGGTTTGCCTTGGCGGCATTGCTGGCGTTGTCTTTAGTTTGAGAGGTCATTTCGGCAAGAGAGCTTGAAATCTCTTCGAGGCTTGCTGCCTGTTCCGTCGATCCCTGGGCCAGAGATTCACTTGCCGCGGAAACCTGCCCGGAGGAACTGTCAACATCCGATGCCGACATGCGGACAGCGCCTAAAACCTGATTCAGGTTCTCAGACATCTGTTTCAGGGCAATGCCAAGCACATCTTTGGTTGAGGATATCTCGACATGTCCCGTCAGATCATTGGCCGCAATTTTTTTCGCGAGGGCCGCTTTTTTTTCTAAATTGGTGGCCATGGAGTTCAGGGCTGCCGCAAGCAGTCCCGATTCATCGCTGGTCTTGGCTTCAAGTCGCTGAGATAGATCTCCGCGGCCGATATCTTCTGCAAGTGCCGTAGCTTTGCTCAGAGGTGCGGCTATGGATCTGGCCAGAAAGAACAGTATGATGGCCAGTACAACAAGAACGCCGATACTGATCCAGATCGTCCTCCAAAAGACCTGGTCAGCAGAAGCAAGGACCTTTTTCATGGGGATATCGACCCCGAGAGCCCAGTTCTGGGTGGCTGTCACCGGGATCGGAACAAAAATGCGGAAAATATCGCCATCTTCACCCGAAATATCCTTTCGGAAAATGTCTCCCTTGCGGATGGCCTCGGAGATTTGGCCTGCTTCAGTGGTTCCGAACGCGTCTGCCATTTTCTTGGCAATCATATCATCTGATGGATGGCCGACGAACTGGCCGTCATCTGAAATGATATAGGCTACGCCGGTTTCGAAAGGGGTGATGGATCTTGCCAACAGGACAAAGTCGGTAACCTCATAGTCTATCCCCGTCGCCCCGTAAAATTTTCCGTCAACAAGGATCGGAATGCAGGAGTCGATACCAAGAATCATCTTACCGGCGACTTCGTAAGAATAGGGAGCTGTCAGGTAATCCTTCTTGGTGTCGCGTGGAACGGTATACCACAGACTGCTTTCTTCATCTCCACAGGGGCGGGAGTCGATATCTCCGTTTGCGGTCCGGAAAAAATAGGGATTATAGCGCCCGGTTTCTCCGTGCTGTTTGTTGTAATTGATGTATTCACTGTCCTTCCCGTCCAGGGCGTTCGGTTCGAATGACGTCCATATGCCGAGAAACTTCGAGTCTCGTTTGAGAATGCCCAGCTGGTAGGCGTCCAACATATCTCGATCCGGTGTTTGGCCGCTGGCGATGGTAGCTTCGAAAACTCCGGCCAGGGCTCGTGACTGATCCATGATCGGATTGATGAAGTCTTTGACGATGACGGCATTATGCTCGGCTGTTTCCTGGGCCAGCAGTTTGGCTTCTTTTACCGCCGATGAGCTCATCCATGAAATGAAAAGTGTGGAAACAAGGATCAGGGAAAGAACAACGAAGAGCAGGGTGGGAAGAAGAATTTTATTGCGAAGCTTCAGATTGCCAAACATGTATTAGTTCTCCTTTCATAAAATTCCGGACACTCTTGCTGAAAATAAGGCAGTGATTTGCTCGATGATGAAGTTCGATAAAAACAATTTTGTGCCGGAAGTGGGCGGTAGAGAACTTGCTTGCTTTTAAGGATATCATTTCCGCTATGCTTTGCTACTCTTTCGCTGAAACAGGGGAAAGAGCATTGACAAGCCGCGGCAGCTCATCGACTATGTGGCGATGAACAACGGACGTTTATTCTTCATATTTCAGCTGTTTTTCCTGCTGCTGCCGATGACGGTCATGGCCGATCCTTTGCCGCAACGACCGGTGGTGATTGGCTGCGATCCCGATTTCCCCCCATACGAATTTGTCAGTTTCTCCGGCCAGCCGGATGGGCTCAATATTGCTCTCGGACGTGCCATCGGCGAGGCGATGGGGGTCGAGGTGGTGTTTCACTATGCCCCCTGGCATGAGCTGCGTCGTCAGTTGCTGACCGGTCAGGTCGATATCCTTTCCGGGGTGCCTTATAGCAAGCAGGGGCAACTTGAATTCGACTATACCCCGCCACATGCCCAGGTCTTTCAGTCACTCTGGGTGCGGCGCGATTCCCCCGACTCTTCGCTTGAGGCGTTGGCCGGCCAGCAGGTGCTGGTGGTGCGCGACAGCATTATGGCAACCTATCTGGCCGAGCATCCGCTGCTCAAGGTCAAGGCGGTGGAAGTTGATTCGCTGGAGGATGCCCTGCGCCTGCTGGCGATCGGCGAATATGATGCGGCACTGGGCAGTAAACTGGCTGGTGAGTATCTGCTCGGCCGGCTGCAGGTGACTAATCTCAAGGCGGTCGGCCGGCCGTTGCTGGCCGAGGACTACGGCTTTGCCGTAAGGGCCGGGAATCAGGAGATGCTTACCCTGTTGACCGAGGGGCTCGCCCTGCTCAAGCAGTCCGGGGAGTACCGGCGCATCTTCAACGCCTGGCTCGGTCCGCTGCCGGAAGCAAAAGGACTTGAGCTGAGCCGGGTGTTGCGCATCGGCGGGGCGATCCTGATCCCGTTGGTTGTCATCCTGCTGCTCGTCCTGCTCTGGTCGGCCCTGTTGCGTCGTCAGGTCCGCTTGCGTACCGCCGCACTCAAGGAGCAAATTCACGAGCGGGAGCAGGCGATGGCCGAACTGAAGCGCCATCAGCAGCAGCTGATTCAGGCCGACAAGCTGGCCTCACTGGGGGTTCTGGTTTCGGGAGTGGCCCATGAGATCAACAACCCCAACGGCATGCTGCTCCTCGATCTGGCCCAGTTGCAGCGTATCTGGCGCGATATCGAACCGCTGCTCGAAGAGCACTATGCGCAGCAGGGCGATTTTCGCGCGGCGCGCATCCCCTGGTCGCAGCTGCGTGATGAGCTCCCTGAGATGCTCGATGAGATGCTCAGGAGTTCCGGACGGATCAAGCGGATTGTCGAGGATCTCAAGAACTTTTCCCGCCGTGAGGATGTCACCCAGGCCAGGGATGTCGACCTGAACCAGGTGGCGATGAGCGCCTACCGGCTGGTCGAGAACCAACTCAAGAAAGCGACCGATGAGTTGCGCATCGAACTGGACGCCAGGTTACCATTAGTCACCGGCCATGAGCAGCGTCTTGAACAGGTTATTGTCAACCTGCTGATCAACGCCGGTCAGGCATTAGCAAACCGCCAGCAGGCCATTATCCTCAGAACCCTGGCTACACAGGGTCGAGTGGTCGTCGAGGTCGAGGATCAGGGGGGCGGTATTGCGCCTGAACACCTGCCCCAGCTGACCGATCCCTTCTTTACCACGCACCGTGAAGATGGCGGTACCGGGCTAGGGCTGTCGGTTTCTGCGCAGATCATCCAGGAGCATGGCGGTGAGCTTGAATTTGTCCCGCGGGTCAGCGGGGGAACCCTGGTGCGGATGCGCCTGCCAAAGAAAAGGGGTGCCGATGGAGATTGAAAACTATCCTGAATTTTCACTGCTGCTGGTCGATGACGAAGCTGCCTGGTTGCGCAGTTTCAGCCGCATGCTGCAAAGCCTCGGCGGTTTGACCAACCTGATTTGCTGCAGCGACAGCCGCGAAGTTAAAGGCCTGATGCAGCAGGATATCGGGGTGGTATTGCTCGACCTGACCATGCCGCATCTCTCCGGGGAAGAGATCCTGGAGCTGCTCGCCAATGACCATCCGCAGGTGCCGGTGATTATCCTTTCCGGGCTTAATCAGCTGGAAACCGCGGTGCGCTGCATGCGCCTGGGTGCTTACGATTATTTCGTCAAGACCGAGGATGAGCAGCGTCTGCTCGACGGTGTCAGGCGCGCCGTGCAGCTGGTGCGCCTGCAGCGTGAAAACGCCAGCCTGCGGCGTAACTTCTTCTCTGCAGAACTCAAGGCTCCCGAGCTGTTCTCCCCGCTGGTGACCCGTAATGCAGCGATGTTGGCGGTCTTTCGTTACCTGGAAGCGGTCGCACCGTCGCGCCAGCCGATCTTGATTCTCGGCGAGAGTGGTGTCGGCAAGGAACTGGTGGCGCGCATCGTCCATCAGCTCAGCGGCGTCAGCGGCGAACTGGTCGGCATCAATATCGCGGGGCTCGATGACCATACCTTTGCCGATACCCTCTTTGGTCACAAGAGAGGGGCTTATACCGGGGCTGACCGTGACCGGGGCGGGATGATCGAACGGGCCGCAGGCGGCACCCTGTTCCTTGATGAAATCGGTGATCTCTCCCTGTCCAGCCAGGTCAAGCTGTTGCGCTTGCTCCAGGAAGGGGAATATTACCCGCTGGGGAGCGACCAGCCTCATTACCTGCAGGCGCGGGTGATCTGTGCCACCCATTACGACCTTGAAGCCAAGGTCGCCGACGGCAGCTTTCGCCGCGATCTCTATTACCGTCTGCAGACCCACCAGCTGACTCTGCCGCCGCTGCGTGAGCGCTATGATGACCTGCCGCTGCTGATCGATCATTTTCTGACCCAGGCGGCAAGTGAGCTGGGCAAGACCAGGCCGACCCCGCCCCCGCAGCTGACTGCCCTGCTTGCCACCTACAGCTTCCCCGGCAACGTGCGCGAACTGCGCGGCATGATCTATGATGCCGTCAGCCTCCATCTGGGAGGGGTGCTGTCGTTGCAGAGTTTCCTGCAGCGTCTGGACCGACAGACCCAACCCCTGACGACGGAACCGCAACAGGGGAATCCCTTCGTTGGGCTCGATGAGTTGCCGACCTTGAGTGAAGCGAGCGAGATGTTGATCGATGTGGCTCTTGAACGCGCTGCCGGTAATCAGACCATTGCCGCGCGACTGCTCGGCATCGCCCAGCCGAGTCTGAGCAAACGCCTCAAGCGGCGGCGTGACGAGTAGAAACCTGTCTCCATTTCGACAGTAAAAATGGGTATGCAAAAAGCTATAACTATAACTTTGGTTATAACTTGCGCAAGTCAGCGTTTTTCCACGACAAACACTTCTTCTCCCAAATTATTCATAGCTTTTGACATACCCCTTTGGTAGCAACGGGTGATTCCGGGAAATATGAATTTCATGAGACAAACCGGATGCTTATCAGAATTTTTCTCAACTGGCATTCTTCTTGCCAATAGATCTGAATCACAATTCGCCACGAAAAAGCAGTCGGTCGTTTTCAGACTGTCGGTTCCCCTCCGGACAGAACACGAAAACGACCGACTGCTTCAGATCCGGACCAACGCCGCTCCGCGTCTGTTTGCAAATATTTAAGTAACCCATCCCATACAACGTCGTCTGGACTGCCCCCATCATCGATGGTCGCAATAGCCCTATTCTCTGTCTGTTGCGCACCCTTGATGCTGGCTAACACACGAACTAAAGGAGAGTATGATGAAACTGCGTAAAATTATGCTGGCTCTGTTGGTAACCCTGATCCTGGTGTCCCCGGCCCTGGCCAGACCGCTGATCGTTGCAACCGACACTAACTTCCCTCCGTTTGAGTTCAAGGACAAGACCGGCAAGCACACCGGCTTTGATATCGAACTCTGGGAAGCGATTGCCGTAAAGATTGGCACCGATTTCAAACTCCAGCCGATGGACTTCAACGGCATCATTCCTGGGCTGCAAACCGGCCAGCTCGATGTCGGTATCGCCGGTATGACCATCAAGCCTGAGCGCGCCGAAGTCGTGGATTTCTCCGATGGCTACTACAACGCCGGCCTGCTGATCCTGGTTCGCGCCGATGAGAACAGCATCAACAGCATCGAAGACCTCAAGGGGAAGGTTGTCGCCACCAAGCTGGCCACAACCAGCGCCGACCTGGTCAAGGAAAAGGCTAAGGCCAAGGACGTCAAGCTGTTCCCGAACAACGACGCCATGTTCCTTGAACTGATGTCCGGCGGCGCTGATGCTGTCGTCTTCGACTCTCCGGTCATCGCCGATTTCATGCGCAAGGTCGGCAAGGACCAGGTCAAGGTTGTCGGACCGCTCTACATGGGGCAGTCCTACGGCATCGCTTTCCCGAAAGGGAGCGAGCTGGTCGGCAAAGTCAATGCCGCCCTGGCTGAACTGAAAGCTGACGGTTCTTACACCAAGCTGTATCGCAAGTGGTTCGGCACCGATCCTAAGTAGTTTTTGTCCGGAAACGGCCCTTTCCCTTGCCATGAAATAAATTGCTCGTTTCCGAATCAACAACGTGACCGGGAGCTCTGTCGTGCTGATGGAAGCTTGGATACGTGGTAGTTCAAATTGCAGGACACGGTGGTCGCTGGCTGGTCTGGCGGTCGCCGTTTATCGAGGTCAGGTATGAATTTTCGTTTCAATGCACAGGTCATGGTCGAAACCTTTCCGCTCTTGCTCCATGGGGCGGGGTTGACCATCGTTATCACGCTGATCGGACTGCTGATCGGTTTCTTCCTGGGGGCGCTGTTCGGACTGCTCAAGCTGTCGCCGCGCGTCTGGTTGCGCAAGATCGCCGGTATCTATATCGAGATCATTCGCGGTACACCACTGATCGTTCAGGTCATGTTCCTCTACTTTGGTCTGCCGATGGCTCTTGGCATGCGGATTCCTCCGATCGCTGCCGGAGTTGTCGCTATCGCCATCAATTCCGGGGCCTACATCGCCGAGATTGTCCGCGGCGCGGTGCAGTCGATCGACAACGGCCAGATGG
Organism: Geopsychrobacteraceae bacterium; assembly: GCA_963677215.1. Lineage (GTDB taxonomy): Bacteria > Desulfobacterota > Desulfuromonadia > Desulfuromonadales > Geopsychrobacteraceae. Next base: position 861,780 of record OY781919.1, on the reverse strand, counting down.
AGGCCGGGCGATCCATCGGTCTGACCCGTGGTCAGACCATGCTCTACATCATCTGGCCACAGGCGCTGAAGCGGATGATTCCGCCGCTCGGCAATCAGTTCATCATCAGTCTCAAGGATACCTCGCTGCTCGTAGTTATCGGCGTTGCCGAGCTGACCCGCGTCGGCCAGGAGATCATCGCCGTCAACTTCCGTGCTTTTGAGGTCTGGCTGACCGTCGGCATCACCTACCTGATCATGACCATGGTCATTTCCTGGGTGCTGAAGAAACTGGAAACTCGTATGAACGTCGCAGCAAAGAGGTAAGTCATGATCCATATCACAAATCTTCACAAATCCTACGGTGATCTGGAGGTCGTCAAAGGGGTCGACCTGCATATTAAAGAAGGAGAAGTCGTCTGCGTTATCGGCCCGTCCGGCAGCGGCAAGTCGACGGTTCTGCGTTGCATCAACCAGCTCGAGGAGATCACCTCGGGGCAGATCGTTGTTGACGGTTACGACCTTAGTGATCCGAAAACCGACATCAATATGGTGCGCACCGAGGCGGGGATGGTCTTTCAGCAGTTCAACCTATTTCCTCATCTTTCGGTTTTGCAGAATATCACCCTCGGGCCGATCAAGGTACGGAACATGGGGCGCAAACAGGCCGATGCGCTGGGTATGCAGCTGCTCGAAAAGGTCGGTTTGAAGGAGAAGGCCAAGGCCTATCCTGACCAGCTTTCCGGCGGCCAGAAGCAGCGCGTCGCCATTGCCCGGGCTCTGGCGCTGCAGCCTAAGGTCATACTCTTTGACGAGCCGACCAGCGCCCTTGACCCGGAACTGGTCGGCGAGGTCCTCGAGGTTATGAAACAGCTGGCCAAGGAAGGGATGACCATGGTTGTCGTTACCCACGAAATGGGCTTTGCCCGCGAGGTCGCCGACCGCCTGGTGTTCTTCGATCAGGGGATCATCAAGGAGCAGGGTAACCCGAAAGAGGTCTTCGCCAACCCCAAGGAGCCGCGCCTGCGCGATTTTCTCGGTAAGGTGATTGCTCACTAACTCCACCACCCTCAATCTCCCCTCTATTTTACAGCGGGGAACGTTAATTGTAACAAAGGAAAACAACATGTCTCAGCCTCAACGACGAGGTCAGTGGGCCTCTCGCCTCGGCTTCATTCTCGCTGCTGCCGGCAGCGCCATCGGTCTCGGCAATATCTGGAAGTTCCCCTATATCACCGGTCAGAACGGCGGCGGTGCATTCGTTCTGGTTTACCTGATCAGTATCATCATCGTTGGTCTGCCGATCATGATCTCCGAGCTGATGATCGGCCGTCATACCCAGAAAGACGCAGTCGGGGCCTTTGTCGCCCTGGAAGGGAAACGTTCCTTCTGGCAGGTCTCAGGTTGGCTCAGTGTGGCCACCTCATTCATTATTCTCTCCTACTATTCGGTGGTTGCAGGCTGGACTCTCGATTATGTCTGGCGGGCGATCCAAGGGGCTTTTGTCGGTCAGTCGCCGGAGGCGATAGAAGCGATGTTCGGCGGTCTGATCGGCAGCGGCGCTCGTCAGATGATCTGCCACATTGGTTTTATCATTCTGACCCTGGCTATTGTTATCGGCGGGATCCAGAAAGGGATCGAGCGTTGGAGCAAGATTTTGATGCCGCTCTTGCTCGGCCTGCTGTTATTGCTGTTCATCAACGGTATGCTGAGTGACGGCGCGGCGGAAGGGTTGCGCTTCATGTTCTACCCCGATTTCAGCAAGCTGACTACGGCCTCTGTGCTGGAAGCGCTGGGACACTCCTTCTACACCCTGTCATTGGGTATGGCGATCATGATTACCTATGGCTCGTACATGAAGAATGAGACCAATCTCGTCGGGGTCAGCGTCCGTGTAGCCCTGCTCGATACGGCCATCGCCCTGATTGCCGGCCTAGCGATCTTCCCGATTGTCTTCGCCGTGGGGATGCACCCTTCAGCGGGACCGGGGCTGGTGTTCAAAACTATTCCGATTGTATTTTCGCAGCTGCCAGGGGGGTATTTTCTGGCGATTCTGTTCTTTCTGCTGATCGCTTTCGCCGCCCTGACCAGTACCATTTCTCTCCTTGAGTCTCAGGTCGCCTATCTGATTGATGAACGGGGCTGGGGGCGCAAAAAAGCGACGGTTGTGCTGGCGATTCTGTGCTTCGTCGTCGGTATCCCTTCAGCGCTCTCCTACAATGTCCTCGGGCATTGGACATTGCTCGGCGAACGTAGCTTTTTCGACAGCATCGATCTGATCGCGTCCAACTATCTGTTGCCGATCTCGGGGCTGATTATCGCCATCTATGTCGGCTGGTTCTGGAAAGGGAAAGAGGAGAAGCAGGAGCTTGTCGCTGGCGGTGCCGGCTGGATCTATCCATTCTGGCACTTTACCATCCGCTTTATTTCCCCCCTGGCCGTGGCTATTGTACTCTATGCCAAGGTCAAGGAGTCGGGGCTGTTTGCCTATCTGGGCTCTCTGCTGCACTGACGGACCGCTAAAAAAGAAAGCCCCGCGATTGCTCGCGGGGCTTTCAAATTTCAATCTATCAGATAAAATCTTTTAGATTTTACGGACGTTTTCAGATTGAGGGCCTTTCTGGCCTTGGGTGACGTCGAAGCTGACGCGATCGCCTTCGGCGAGAGATTTGAAGCCATCACCCTGGATTTTTGAAAAGTGGACGAACACATCAGGTCCGTTGTCCTGCTCAATAAAACCAAAACCTTTTGAATCGTTAAACCACTTTACTGTACCTTCTGCCATTAATCTTCTCCATGTCCCTTGAGGACTTTTTTTTGTCTGTAAAAACTCAGCCATGACATAAAAAAACACATACCTTCAAAATGGTCTGTGTTTTAATCCGGATATGAACTGATCCGGAGAGCTGAAATCTTCACAAACTTTCTTAAGTTTTGAGACAATATCATGAGTAGTTTGGTAACACAATAGCTAAATATCGATAAAAGAATAGTTTTTTTTGAATCGTAGGCCATTGAGATCGGAACCTGGTTATTCGGTACACGATTAACTGATCTTGGCGAAGTTGGCATTGACCAATAAGATGACAGAATAGACCAATCATTGAACTCTGTTTATTTATACTGAGCGAACAGCCAATCCCTGATTCCGAGGATCGAGTAGGCATACTGCCAAGCGTATGCGATGATAGCGCCCTTTGAACGGGTGGTAATTGATCTGGACAAGTTCCCATGCCTCCGCTTCGGTATCCCTTGTGGCATTGCTCCCTGCTCTTTTAGCATGGTGGTGATTGCGTCCATTTCGGGGTGTGCCTTGCAGTCCCCTTCGAAGACGATAATTCTCAGCCGGCAGGTTAAGCCGAAATCACCCGTCGCTACCAAAGACTTTCTGTAACAGTGCTGTTGTCTGCTTTGTCGGATCGTTACGGATTTCGGCTTCTTTCTGGGCGACATAGAAAAAGATCCCCTCAATTCCTTTTTGTACGACGTAATCCTGGAGATTGGCTTTAACGTCAGGCACGAAAGGTATGCTTTTGTATTGGCCGATGATCTTGTCATAGGCCAGGATTGCTCCGACCTCTGACAAGGCATTCGCAACGATTGGGCGCATCTCTTCGATCAGTTGCGGAGACATTTTGTTCTGGAAATAGTTGGTCGCGGAATCGTCAGGACCGTCGTAGATGGTTTTCAGATCAGAAAATGTCATCTCGCTGATCGCATTGAAGAACAGCGCCTTGGCCTTTGGGGTCGCCGCCTCGGCGGCCCGGTTCAGCTTAAGTTCCAAGTCATCAACGGGCTGTGTCATGCCAACCTTGGCCAGGTAGGATTTGACGGTCTGCAGGGTTCCCGGCAGAGGAATATGGACTGAGTCATCCATGTTGAAGCCGTCAACAACACCCAGCTGACCGACAACCTCTTCAGTGCCGATGCGCAGTGCTTCCTTGAACGCCTGTCCTATCTCACAAAGGCTTGGTTCGTTAATACTGCTATCATCTGCTGCTTTGGTGATTTGCTTCAGGGTATCCAGCCCCTTGCTCAGCCATGAAGCGTCTGTCGGGGTGTTGAATCCAATGGTCAGAAAAACAAAGGCCAGTCCGGTTATTAACAGTTTTGTCGTTTTCATTTCGTCCCTGCCCATTCAAAATAATAGTTATAAGCTTCGTGCTCTTTTCCTCGGATCGTGAACGAGGTTAACAGCTGTTTAGCAATCTCCTCCGTCTAGAGTTTAATCCATGTTGCTATCGCCATCATACCAAGGACCAGCGGCCAATAAACAAGCTTGGGGATAATATTGTCGCGATAATAGATGAGATTAAAGTATTTCAGTTTGCCAAGAGAAAAAATATAAGAGTTTAGGGCGGTTATCAGAACAATGAGGTACATGGTCAGATAAAATAGCTCGATATATGTCAACCCGGACCCTGAAAACAATCTTCTCACCTGAACATGAGCGAGCATGACGACAAAAAACAGGGCGGAACATGTCGCAATTGCTCCGCTAGTATTAAAGCCGAACCTGTCGACCAGATCTTTTTTGCCGGTAACAGTCATCATCTGGGCAAATAACAGCAAAGCAACAACTAAAAGCGGAACCAGATTGATCACAAATGCGTTGATGAACTTTCTGCGTAATCCCAGGTTGAAGTAAAATTCCTTGTATGTATGGTCATGGACTTCGTTAAAAAAGCCGAAATCCGTGTCATAGGGCATATTGTTGTAGCTGAAGAAGGTTTCGTCTATTTCCCATTCGCCCGCGACAATGTCCTTATCGAGGCCGTATATGCTTCTACTGGTACTGGAATAGGCATCGAAATCCGGAATCAGGATGACATGCTCGTCGTTTTTAAAATCTTTTGGCCAAAGCCGTATCCATACCGTCAGGAAGTCGAGAGGATATTTGGAATAGTCGAATGTCTGACGCAGGGTCACATCAAAATACCAGCCGATCGTTCGATATTTTATACCGTTTTGTTCTCCATCTACTTCGTAGACAATCTTCAGTTTCGTATCGCTTGAATTAATCTCTTCGGGAAAAACAAAACCTTTTTCGATGCGCTGAGGAAAGTCCTCGGGATATTTTTGCCAAACATAACCGGTGATATTGATGTCGCTTGATGTTAAAAATGCCAGCGACTGTATGAAAAATCCGGTCGGGATTTTGTAGGGTTGGGTTCCTCCTTTAAATTCGATGGTGTCTCTGGCTGCAAACAACTGGTCCAGATCAGATGCATTCCTGACGACATTGATTTCTTTGCCGTGGATACGCCGAACCTGAAACCATTTGTAGCCGATTGCACCAATGAAAATGGCCGAAATCAGAATGGCCAATATCCAACAGAGAATTACATTCCATTTATTCATGTTTTAAACCATGCCCTTTTCTCGAACATGTGTCGTCATTGAGGTCTCGGGGGCGATCAATGCTCTTATCTGAATCTCAGATCTGTTTTTTATTGGTACAGCAAGGCATTCGCCACTTGCTGGCGCAAGTCTTTTCCGGACAGTGCCTCAACCAGTACCAAGGCAAACTCCATGGCCGTGGCCGGGCCCTGGCTGGTGATACAGTTGCCGTCAACGACAGTCGTATCTGTGGCCCGGCCGGTCTCCGGCAGTTTGCTTTGCATCGTTGGATAGCAGGTCGCCTGTTTGTCATCAAGCAGTCCGTGTCTGGCAAAGACGACAGCAGGGGAAGCGCAGATGGCAGCGTAGAATTTGCCAGCTGCAGCTTGCTCTTTGAGTAGGGTGATCAGCGGCTCATGGTTGCTCAGGTGCTCGGCGCCGGGCATGCCGCCGGGCAGGGCGATAAGATCCCACCTGTCAGTGAGGCAGTCGCTGAGCTGACAATCGGCTTCGATTCTGGTGCCCCGGGCGGCGGTGATCTGTTTGTGCTCATGGATACTGGCGACGCTGACATCGAATCCGGCACGGCGCAGGACGTCGATGATGGTTACGCTTTCAATATCTTCGACGCAGTCGGCAACGGGGATCAGAACTTTGGCCATGGTAGCTCCTGTGCAGTGAGAGTTTAATCCGGTTGATAGTTGATCAGCAGATGCCAGCCCATTTCGATCATGACCCGCTGAAAGGTTTCGTCCAGGGGGGCACTGATATGAACGGTCTGCCGGGTATAAGGATGAATGAATTTCAGACTGATGGCTGAGAGCAGCAGGCGATGGCAGTTGAACTGGTCACGGAAATAGCGGTTGTAGCGCCCTTCGCCATGTTTGGTGTCGCCCATGATCGGGTGATGAAGGTGACGGAAATGGCGGCGCAGCTGATGCTTGCGGCCATGCTGAGGCCGGGCCTCGAGCAGGGAGAAGCGGCTCTGCGGGTAGCGGCCGATGGCCACGGGAATCTCGGCGGTGGCCAGTCTGTTGAACAGGGTTACCGCCTCCTTGGGAGCCTTGTCGGGATTTGCCCGCCGGTCGGATTTACGATCCAGCTCTTCGGTCAGGGGGTAGTCGATGATCCCCTGTCTGTTGCTGTAGCCTCGCACCACGGCCAGGTAGGTCTTTTCTATATCTTTGCCGCGGAACTGTTCCGCCATCAGTCTGGCTGCTTCCGGGCTCAGGGCAAAGAGCAGTGCGCCGGAGGTTGGTTTGTCGAGGCGGTGAACAGGGTAGACGCGCTGACCGAGCTGATCTCGCAGCAGCTGCACGGCAAAGCGGGTTTCGTGGCGGTCGATTTCGCTACGGTGCACCAGCAAGCCAGAGGGCTTGTTGATGACGACGTAATGGTCGTCCTGAAAAAGAATATCGAGGGTGTCCAATGGCTCTCCTTGAGCGAAAAAGAGGCTGCCATTGTAATGCTCTTGGGCGGCAAAGCCAAGTCCGGGAAGAGATTCTTCCCGGACTAAAGAGGCGTAAGTGTAATTATTTTGTTTTCTGTCAGCCGTTCCGTTCGAAATCGGCCATAGAGATGTTCAGCTCAAGAACTTCGCAGTCATCGCGCTTGTCGACCGACAGCTTGATATGATCCTCACTGATCTGCACATATTTCCGTACAACTTCGAGGATATCCTGCTGTAACTGCGGAAGAAAATCGGGCGCACCCTTTCTGCCACGTTCATGAGCAACGATGATCTGCAGGCGCTCTTTGGCCAGCGCTGCTGAACCTGTCTTGTTGGATCGAAAAAAGTCTAAGAAGCTCATACCGCTTTACCAAATATGCGAGAGAAGAAACCGTTCTTTGGAGCATCCATAAAGCGGAATTCGCGCTCCTCACCGAGGAACCTGTCGACCGTATCGAAGTAGGCTCCGCCTGCGTCACTCTTGTCATCCAGGACCACCGGTACGCCGGAGTTCGAGGCGACCAGTACCGATTTCGATTCCGGAATGACCCCGAGGGTCGGGATGGCAAGAATCTCTTTCACGTCGTAGACGCTCAGCATGTCGCCTCTGACGACCCTGGCCGGATCGTAGCGGGTGACGATCAGGTGGACGTTGATTTCTTCCCCGTTTTTCGCTTTTTCAGTTTTGCTTGCCAGCATGCCTATGATGCGATCGGAGTCACGCACCGACGAGACCTCCGGGTTGGTGACGACCAGGGCTTCGTCGGCATAGTACATGGCGGCGATGGCACCCTTTTCGATTCCAGCCGGAGAATCGCAGATGATGTAGTCGAAGTCCTTTTTAAGTTCATCGATCACCTGGCCGACCCCTTCGATGGTCAGCGATTCCTTGTCCCGGGTCTGCGAGGCCGGCAGGATGTAAAGGTTGTCGATCCTCTTGTCCCTGATCAGCGCCTGTTTGAGTGAACCTTCGCCATGGATGACGTTGAGCAGGTCGTAGACGACCCTTCTTTCGCAGCCCATGATCAGGTCCAGGTTACGCAGGCCGACATCAAAATCGATGACGACAGTTTTATATCCTCGTAATGCCAGCCCCGACGCAAATGCGGCGCTGGTGGTCGTTTTACCGACTCCGCCCTTCCCGGACGTAACTACAACAACTTTTGCCAAGATCTCCTCCATACGGAACATTGTCTTACAAACGTTTTCATTTTTACCGTTCAGCGCGAACGGTTATCCGGAAACTGCCACCTTGCTGCTGCAGCAGAGACTCAAAACCTATCCTTATAATTTCCCCTGCCCCGTTCCTAGTGGGCTGAAAACCAGGCCTTCGCTGTTGCGGCTGATCATCAAGCTCTGGTTGATGACCTTGCTGTCGAGCGATTCGTTGACCATGTAATCTCCGGCCACTGCGACCAGTTCCGGGTTGAACTGCTGGCTGAAGATGCAGGCCGATTCGTCCCCCTCGATACCGGCCAGAGCCCGTCCGCGCAGGGCACCGTAGATATGGATATTTCCCTTGGCCAGAACCTCGGCTCCGGCGTTGACCGAAGAGAGTACGACCAGGTCGCCGTGGGCAAAGATCTGCTGGCCCGAGCGGACAGGTTGGCTGATGATTCTGGTCCGGAGCTTTTCATAATGCGCTTCGGGCGGAACCTGTTCCGTTTTATCCGCCTCTTGCGCGCTTTTTTTCTCTTCAGCAGCGTCTGTTTTCCTGTCCAGTCCGCTGGCCGGCAGGATGCCGATCCCGATTGCGAGTGCCTGTTCCGAAAGGTCGACTGCCGCACCACGCAGAGCCACCGGGACGACTCCCTGCTCGCGCAGGGTGGTGACCAGGTGAATCAGGTCGAGTTCGCTCTGGGCTGTTGCATCGATATTGCTCAGGTCGATAAGGATCGGGGTGTTGGCGAAGAAGGGGCTGTCTTTGACGATCTTTTCCTGAAGTTGAGCGGAGAGCAGGTCCTGGTCTGTACTGTTGACCTGCAGGACCAGGACGGTAAGAAGACTTCCCTTGATTTCCACTGCGGTTGTTTTCACAAGCATTTCATCTTTCAATTTCAGCAGCGACATTGTCAACGGCGCGCATCATGGCTGCTGTATATCTCTCATCATCGATCCGAGTGAATCTGCAATCATCACGGTAAGCAGACTCATTTAGGTCAAAATTGCCGGTAGCTCAGGCGCGAAGAAGGTACTATAGCGATGAGCAATATGACGAACAAGTGGATTTTAAGGGGAAACCCTTAAGTGGCTGAAAAATAGTACTTTAATTATTGATTAGCTAGCGGTTGGAAATTAAAAGCGCCCCTTACGCAAGAAAGGACGCTTTTTACTGCGGATGATGGATATGCTCTCTATTCTTCAGTGCAGTTTACCCTGGATTTTCAACAGGATTTCTTTCCGTTCCTTGAGCATGTCGCGATATTCAGCGAGATCGGTATGGGAAATTTCATCGCTGAGACGGTTGAGGGTTGCCAGCAGTGCCTGGTCGAGAACTTCCTGCTCATTGTCATTGAGTGATAGCTTGATCATAGCTCACCTCCCGGATAAACGTTTTGGGCTTTCCCTTTAAGTATAGCGGATAAGCCCGGAGTTTGCTTTCAATGATCTACCACAGGCCTTAGAGGAACAGCTCGGGCTGTTTCGGCTGACTGCAGTTTTTGACCAAAAGGGCCCGCTTTTCCTGAATCGGCGGTGGATTGAAGCTGCGGGCACCGGTCGGACAGCCTTTGACGCAGGCACAACACATGGTGCAGTCGGAAGCTTCTGTAGCGATCTTGCCGTTCAGTGTAATGACCCCGGTCGGGCAGAGGGTGACGCACTGACCACAGGCGGTGCAGGTTGCCTCATCTGTTGCGGGGGCAATCCCCCCAAATGAGATCCTTTGGCGATATTGGCAGCTGCCAGCGATCGGCGGCCTGGTCAGATCATTCAGTGCCAGTTTGCTGCTGAGCTGGCGACCGAAGTCGACGGCCTTGGCCAAATCGGTTGCCCCTGGGCGGCCGAGGGCAACGGGATAGTCGACTGTCGCGTAGGAGTGCTCGCCAATGAAGGCGGCAGCACCGATAACCTTAAACCCCTGGGCGCTGACAACATCGCTCAACTCCAGCAGGGCATCTTCATAGGCGCGGTTTCCATAGGTGACCAGGACGACAGCAGGTGTGTCATGACCTTTGATTCCGGCAATCCGTTCGAGAAACTGGATCGCGACCCGACCGGCATAGACCGGTGCCGAGAAGATCGCCACCCCTTTTTCCAGTTGCAGTTCGGGACTTGGCCCAGGAAGGGTCAGGTCATACTCTTCACAGACCTCTGAAGTGATACCGTTGGCGACACTCTGCGCAATCTTTTTGCTGGAACCGGTTGGTGAAAAGTAGAACTGGCAAGTCATGGTGTCTCCTTTTTCTGGTTGGCAGCGGGCGTCCAATGGCGAGAGAGGAGGGTTGAACGGACCCGAAAAGCAGGCAGCCTCAATAGGCGTCAGGCGAAATAAAAGCCATGGTTGTTGCCATGGCTTTCTTATTGGCTTGGCGGAGGTAGATGTGAATCGAACACACCAGAGACGGGATACGCCTCCCATCGGTTTTGAAGACCGTGAGCCTCACCAGAGAACTGACTACCTCCCGATGTTTTAATACCTTTTGAATCACCAGTCATTTAACAGCAGATTGTCCTGTTGTGATGTAAAAACTGGCAAAGTTTCTGGACAAGTTTAGGGTACAAATCAAAGAAACTCAAGCAGTAAACATTCCCCTTCTTGAATGTTTTTAAGCCATGAATCAGCCGAAAAAAAACACCTTAAAATTTCTTTACATTTGAGGGGTTTTTCTTTATTATCACCAACGATAAAGCTCATTTATGATTGTTTAGCGATCTTCCATAGAAAAAACCTCTTCATTGCCTGTTTCTTGAAGTACCCATTTTTCAATTTTTAAAATCAATTTTTTGAAAAAGTGTCTCAGACTAGAGATGTGATTTTTAAATTTTAAGAAGTTGAATTTGAAAAATGGTTCAATCTGAGACTTCAATTTTGAAATTTGCGAAGTGTTTTTTCAAAATTAGGCTTCTACAGAAACAATCAAGCATCAAAAAGTAATAATCTAAGAATAAATTACAAATATTCAATTATTTCTTGACATTTAAGAAGTAATAATGTAGTATCATTCATGTAGAAACAATTCATACGCAGCAACCAAGATAGACCCTTCTGATAAAAATCAAAGATCAATCTCAAAACTGAAATGAAAGTTTCTCCTTAAGCTTCCGAGAAAAGGAGATAATATATGGAAGATAATAATTTTGTAAATCGTAGTATGTTTAAAAACTCACAGGATCAGCAGTACAGAATCTCTGTTGCTAAATATCCTGCCGACGTTAAGACCAAAGAAGATAAAGGACACTTTATCTCGAAAGTTCAAGGCGGCAAGTTTCAGTGGTCAAGAGAGAATTTAAAACAAAAGTTGAAGAATCCGAACCATTGGTCCTCTTTTATGTCTGGTCACCTTCAGAATTTAGGATATTTGCCTGATTCAACATATAATAAGATTTCAACAAAAATTGATGGAATCTGTGCTGACTTTATTTTTCTTGATTTTGACAACAAAGACAAAGATGGAAATAAGCTTGTAGACGGATATTTAAGTTACGATGAAGCCCTCTCAATCCTTCAAAAATCTGGCTACAATTTTGTGTTATCGACTTCCCACAGTCACACCAGCGCACATCACAAATTACACATTTTAATTTCAACATTGAAACCAATTGATAGCGCAGAGCTTTACAAATATTACCTTGCTGAAGTCAGCAAAATATTTGCAGGTTACCCAATTGATCGTGCAGTAAGTTCTATCGCAAACAATAAAAATGGTGGGAATCTAGCGACCATTAGGGTGGATGTTGAGTTCGAGAAGAATGACTTTCACCTTGAAAATGTCGATTTAAGCACCAGAAAAACGTTGAAACAAATATCTACTGCAAATGTATTTAATAAGGATTCTGACATTCCACCAGACGCATTAGATGCCTACGCAAAGCAAGTCAACAATATGTATGGAATGATCGTTGATAAAGGACGATCATCAACAAAATATATGATGCTTCGGCGCAATGAAAATGACAACAACCCTGGGGTTTTTCAAGTGCCTTACTCACCAAGCTATGATCCCAAGCTCATATTTGATAATCGCACTAAAGACAATGGTTCAAAAAAGGAATTTGAAACGTTTTACTCATTGGACGACTATGTATCACGAACTGATCCAAATAAAGTTAGGGGCAGAATTCAGTCAAAAATATCTAATTTGATTGCGGATTTTATCGATCCGTCAATTGATCGTAGTGATCGTCATAAATATCTCATTACGAACGAAGGGCTAGGTAAATCAACAACAGTCCTAGGGCTTGGGAAAAAGGAATATCCATTCATTTACGCAACCTATACGTTAGATGGTATGCACGAAAAAGCAAACTACCTAAAAAACATTAACGTTGACTACAGGATAATTCTTTCAGTCAAGGAGATTTTAAATAATTCAGGTTTTGGGACCCTCGTTCCTAGCTATGATCAATACCTGAAAGATACACTAAAACCATCATTTCGAGATTTTTTGCTTGAGAAAACAAATATTAATTATTCTGATAAGGTTTCACTATTAAATGATTACGATAATAACAACAAGCAAATACAAGAAAATGTAGTAATTCTTATGACGTCGGCAAAATTGAAAGTAATGATGATGACCGATCAGGGCAAAATCATGAAGGACGACAAGCCAATAATATTTGATGAATTTGTTGATAGTGAGTGGAAAACTTTAACGAATAAATGCGAAAATAAATACCTACAACCAAGCGATAAAATAGTAAAAACTTGGGGAGGTGATGAAGGTTATTTTGATCTATATAAGCAAGAAAGCTTTTTTGATTTACTTTCCTTCAAAAAAGTTCTTGTTTTAACAACAGAGCGATCCTTAGCTGGGATTTATTTTTGGAAATCCGACTATGCTGAGATGGCAGTTGACATGAATGAATTATGGGATATTGATGTTGATTTTGAGAAAATGACAGGTACATTTGAAATGACAAGGCGAAAGGATAGTTTTCTTGAAGAGAAATTGGCCGCAGACAATGTCTATTACCTTTTGTTGAGATCAACTTCAAAAAAAAATCTTTTAAAATTGGCGAAAATTTTTGAAAATACTGGAGCAGAAATAATTACCGATGGATTAAAAGGAAGCGATATTGAGACACTGACTCATCTCGGTGTAAAAGGGATGAACCACCTGTCCGAGAAAGACATCGTTGTTTTTGGAACTTTAAAAACTGAAATTGTTGTCAAAGAGATGTTCGTAAACAACAAAGAATATTTCAAAAGAATGTTTGGGGGAAACCTCAGTGAAGAGGATTTGATAAAAAAAGCAGAGCCTTACATCCAGAGCATATTGATTGAAACTCAAGTAAGTCAGTCAATTGGAAGAAATTCGGGGTTCAGATTTAAAGGCAGAAAATGTGTTGTACTTCTTCCAGTTATGCAATCCAACAGTTATACACGCTTGAAGCGAGATTTTAATTTCAACTATATAAGTCCGAATATTTTAATTGTTGAATTTAATGAAAAGACTAATACCCTTCAAAAGGTTAGAATCTTCTGACAGCCTCAGATTTGATCTAATCTAAATTCAGGTCTGCAAGGAAAAATGTAGGTAATTCTGCTAGTGCTAATATATATATTAGGATTACGCGGTTTGCCTACATTTTTAATCAGGTCCGAAATTCAACTCCATAATGTGACTTTTTCTGTCACACCAGCCAGTAAACTATAAATGGTTACTGATGATATTTCCCTAGATATTGTCAGATAACAATCAATCTAAACACTTAAATCTGCCCTTCATAAGCACACTCCCCAAAAACTGTAGAAAGGATATGAAAATTGCTTTCTGAACGATACAAGCAAGCACTTGATGTCACTTTTCACCTTCATAAAAACGATCACAGGAAAGGAAAATCGACGCCATATATTGCCCACCTCATGTCAGTTTCGTCATTTGTTCTTGAGGATGGTGGTAGTGAAGATGAGGCTATTGCGGCTTTACTACATGATGCCCTGGAAGACCACCCTGACTTAATTACATATCAGAATGTCAATCAGCATTGAAAATTGACCCACCATCGGCGTCCAATTTTGACCCACCCCAGCGGGTTAATTCTGGTCGTTATTCCTGGTTCTGATTCTCCAGCTATCATTCCCCGTTTCGATAATCTCACAGTGGTGTGTTACCCGGTCGAGCAGTGCTGTTGTCATCTTGCCGTCGCCGAAGATCTGTGGCCATTCACCGAAGGTCAGGTTGGTTGTGATCAGCAGAGAGGTCTGCTCGTAGAGCTTTGAGATCAGGTGAAACAGCAGTTGGCCGCCGCTCTTAGAGAACGGCAGGTAGCCGAGCTCGTCGAGAACGACCAGATCGAGCCTTGCCAGACTGGTAGCGAGCTTTCCGCCTTGGCCGCTCAGCTTCTCCTGCTCCAGTTGATTGACCAGATCAACCAGGTTGAAGTAGCGGCAGCGCTTGCCGCTACGAACGATCTTCCTGGCGATGGCTATCGCCAGATGGGTTTTGCCTGTTCCAGTCCCGCCAACGAGAATGACGTTACACTGATCCTCCAGGAACTGTCCTTCGTACAAAGTTCTGACCTGAGTTTCATTGACCGGAGAAATGTTGAAGTCGAATTGATCCAGATCCTTGGCGACAGGGAACTTTGCCTGCACCATTCGATAGCGGATACTGCGCATCTTGCGTTCAGCCTGTTCCGCCTGAAGCAGCTCCAGAAGGATTCTCTCTGGAATGCTCTTCTGCCGGGTGCCGTTGACCAGCACCTCATCAAGGACGCTGCGCATGCCGTGCAGTTTGAGCTCTTTCAAGGACGTCAGCAGTTGGTCACGAAGCACGGCGACCTCCTGAGAGAAGGCGGTTGTAGCGTTCGCAGTCAGCGGTCGGGGACAGGTTCAATTGCGGCAGATGAGCCGGCGCCAGGCTACTTGTCTCAGTCTGCGGGTCCTCTACTCGTGACAGGATATTCAGCACCAGGTCACGGCTAATGGTTCTGGCCAGCAGAGCTTCCTTGCAGGCTTGCTCGACGGCATTAATCCCATAACGCGGGATAGCCGCAAGGATGCCGACGAATTGCCGGTCTCCATCATCGATGCGTCCCAGGCGTTCCTGTGCCTTCTGCAGGGATTGCGGCAGGTCCCAGTTGCGAAACGGTGCTCCGTTGCGCAGCGCACCCGGCTTCTGCTTGAGGATATCGAGATAGTGCCAGGGGATGTAGATTGTCTTATCACGGCCGTACTGTCTGCTATGCAGGCCGATCAGCTTTCCGTCGTAAAGGAATGAGATTCGGTCGACATAGGCGCGCACTGTAACGATCTTGCCGACGTAGAAGGCTTCAACGCTGTAGCGGTTGCGGTCGAAGGTGACCAGTGAGGTCGGTGCAACTCTGGCCGTGCTCTCCCGATGAGCATCGAAGGAGACCGGAGTATGAACCAGCGATTCGCGTTCCTGCTCGGCGACCTCGGCCACTGTCCGTTCCGGATCATCGGGATGTCTTGTCGTCGCCGCCAACATCCTGCACTCATCCCGTAGCCACTGGTTCAATTCCTCCAGATCGGCAAACTTGCGCCGCTTGCCGAACAGGCGCTGACGGACAACTCCGACCTGTCGTTCAACCTGTCCCTTCTCCCAGCCTGCGGCGGGCGTGCAAGCGACCGGCTCGAACAGGTAGTGGGATGCCAGAGTCTGAAAACGGCGATTGAAGATCCGATTTTTGCCGACCAGCACTTTGCTGACCACCGTCTTCAGATTGTCGTAGATTCCCTTGCGGCAGACGCCGCCATAGAACGAGAACGCCTGGACATGGGCATCAAGAATCATCTCCAGGGTCTCGCGCATATAGGCCACGCAAAAGGGCGCACGGCTATGGCAAAGACGGAAGTGGGCCACCTTGATCTTGACGTTCGCTCCTCCCAGCTCGATCTGCTCATAGCCCCAGTCGAACTGAAACGCTTCGCCCGGAGCAAAAGCCAGTGGAATGTAGGCTTTAGCCTGAGAGCCCTCATCGCGCCAAGACTTGACGAATCGCCGCACCGTGTCATATCCGCCCTCAAAGCCAGCGTGCTGCAACATCTCGAACAGCAGCAAAGCCGTACGTCGCTGCTTCGTCGGCTTCTCCTGATCCTCTTTCAGGGCGGCGATCAGCTGATCTTTAAACGGCTCCAGCTTCGGGCGCGGCTGGGTTTTGCGTTCGTAGTACTGCTCTGTCTTCTCGGAACGGATGATCTTACGAACGGTATTGCGGGACAGGTTCATCTCCCGGGCGATCTGCCTTAACGGCTTCTTGTCCCGGTGGTAGGCACGTCGGATTTTAGCAATGGTTTCCACGGTCAGCATCTCCTGCAAAAAGCTCCTCTCTCTGAAATTTCAGAGAGCTTGGAGGACAATGCTGAGGTGGGTCAATTTTGGACGCCGATTATCCCCGTAAGTGGGTCATTTTTGCATGCTGATCAACATATGCGAGCATTGTATTGATTTAGAAGCTGTTGAGCTGAGGAAATGGATTTGGTTCTGAGGGTTCGTTTGATTTCTTGCTGATAAAAATAGTGTTTCAAATCATGGGGAACCCACAGACGTAAATACCAAGTGTTACCAACTTTATAGAGGTTTGCTGATGAGTATGCCACAGTGACTATCCTTTCTTTGCCTACTGGCAAAGTCATTGGACAATTTACTGTGTTTGATGTGATTCAATAGAGATAAGATATTAATAATTTTGAGAAATATTCAATTGTTGCGGGCTGATGTGAATCGAACACACCAGAGACGGGATACGCCTCCCATCGGTTTTGAAGACCGTGAGCCTCACCAGAGAACTGACTACCTCCGCATGCAAAAAGTCTACGTTGAATCACCCCATTCTTCAATAGTGAATATGGCTGTCAAACAAAGCAGTCAACTTGTGTCAAATTTTTCTTCTTTTTTATGAACAACTTTCCTGGCAGTTAAGTGCTTAATATTTAGCATATTGTGTGTGTATATCTGGTTGGTGTGAGTTGTGTTTATTAGTGATAAAAGTTGTAATGATTTGTTTGCGGTGTATGCTTCTAAAATAGCCTATCTTGCTGAAATAAAGACTTAAATGTGGATTTGTCACCTAATCATGTATGAATTGATATATTCAATGATTATTTTTTCCAGATATGTAGATAAAAAAGTCTTGAAGCGATGGATATTCAGTGCTAATTGGATATTAATGATTTGTTACTGAAGGTAACAATTGCAGACACAAGGGCCTGCCACCATGCCCTTAACAAAAAGGAAGGAGACTCTCTCATGAACTGGAAAATGTTCACCCTGGTCAGCCTGATTATTGGAGCTTTCTGTGTAACTTCCGCAATGGCGATTGACGGAGGAAATCCCCGCAAAGGTAAATACCTTTTCAAGAAAAACTGTAAGAGCTGCCACTCTGAAGGTGCTGAAGGGGGCGAGATTGTCCCCAAGACCAAGATTTCCAGCCGCTGGGACAGCTATTTCGAGGAAGGTAAGGCTGAACACCCCGGTGACATTTTCAAGAAGTTATCCGACAAAGATTTGAAAGACATCAATCAGTTCCTGTTTGACAATGCCGCCGACATGCCTGGCGAGGAGACCTGCGGTTAACAGTTCTAATAGAGTTTTAGAAACTTTGACTCAGTCCAAAGGGAGGAGACTGTATGAAGAGTTTTATCTTATGTCTTTTAGCGGCCTTACTGATTATTCCCAATGCTGTTTCTGCAGCCGATCCAACGGTTGAGGACCTGCAGAAACAGATTGCCGAGATTTCCAAAAAACTCGAAAAGCTCAACGACGAACTGGACGACCGCATCAGAAAACCTGAACGCCATGCGGCGATGGACCGCATCAACTTTTACGGCGACCTGCGGGTTACCGCCGATTCTCTGCATTATCAGGATGTTACTTTTAGTCCAGGTATCCTGGTCGATTATGATGATTTTGCTGCCAAGGTCATGGCCGGGACTTTCGGAAGTATACTCGATCCAACTTCACCGATAGGCCAAATGATGGCTCAATATCCTGATCTTGCCGCAGCATTTATGGCAGGACAATTATCTGGTATCGGCTATTTTCCAATGGCTGATGCGGCAAAAAAATCTGACATCAACAATGATATCTTGTTTACCACCCGCCTGCGCCTGGGAATGAAGGCTAAAATCGCAGATAACATGGACTTTTCCGGGCGCTTGACCATGTACAAGAACTGGGGTGACTCGACCACCTCCAAGGTTTTTGATTCCTGGAACGCATTCACCATGGACGGAACCGATGGCGGCAGCACTTCTGGGGACTGGTTGCGTGTTGAGCGGGCCTATTTCGACTGGCGCGACATTGCTGACAGCAATTTCTACCTGTCAGTTGGCCGGAGGCCATCCGGATACGGCCCACCGACCCAGTTCCGTGAAAATGAGCCTAGAGGTGGAACGCCTTCGGGGCATCTTGTTCAATTTAACTTCGACGGGATTACCGTCGGTTATCACATGAGTGAGGTTACCGGGATCGAAGGTCAAAGTGTTCGTTTCTGCTACGGACAGGGTTTTGAGTCCGAGTGGGGGAACGGAGACATGTTCGCCGATGGCACTAACAATAATCTGGAAGATACCCATCTGGGTGGATTTAATATCGATCTGTATAACGATGGGAAGACTTTCATCCAGACAACGCTGTTCCGGGCCCAGGATGTTGTCGACGGTTTCAAGGGTACTATCGCGTTCCCTACCCAATATGCCCAACTGTTTGCCCCGACCATGTATTCCGACCTGCAGAAGTTTCCGACCTTCAACTTTGAGGTTCGCTATACGCCGACAACCGTTATCGGTGACATCAACCTGTTAGGACTCGGCTTTAGCCGTGAAGAGGACAACGGCCTTGTTTGGTTCGGCTCCGTGGCGATGACCCAACTTGAATCGAATGGCGAAGCCGGAATGTTCGGTGGTATGGGCAGCGATGCCGTTTACCAAGCGACCTTAAGTGCAGACGGCAGTGAGATCTACATGGAGCCAGTTCGTGCCGAGGATGACGGTACTCATGAAGGTTATGGGATCTATCTGGGCATTCAGGTTCCGGCTCCACTTGGCAAGTTCGGTCTGGAATACAACTACGGGTCACAGTACTGGACTCCATTCACCCAGGCTCAGGACGATCTGCTCGGCAGTAAGTTGGCCACCCGTGGTCATGTCGGCGAGGCCTACTACATCTTTGAGATCAATCGCAATGCCTTCATCAAGATCGGTGGCCTCTATTACGACTACGAATATACCAACAGCGGTTCCCCGGTTGGCAAGCCCCAAAAGATTGATGACATCAAAAATAGTGAGGCCTATTCGTTGTTGCCTGTTGTCGACAAGGCATGGGATCTCTATGCCAAGATGACTCTGAGATTCTGATCGAAAAATATGGTTTACTTGAAAGGAGAGGCGTTGTGTCTCTCCTTATCGGGTTTTGTGGAATCAGCAGGGTAAGGATACGAATAATGAAGCAATTATTAATGATGTGCATGCTGCTACTAATCGGGGTGTCCGCTCAGGCTGTCGATCACAGCCAGTTTATAACCGGGACCTTCAACGAGGCGACAGAGGTTACCGCAACCTGTATCGTCTGTCACGAGGAGCAGGTCGCTGACTTTATGCTGTCACCGCACTGGACATGGGAACGATCTCAGGTTGTCAACGGCAAGCAGATGAAGCTTGGCAAGAAGAACGCGATCAACAACTTCTGTACGACCACGGTCAGTAACGAAGTTCACTGCAGCGAGTGTCATGCTGGGTACGGCTGGGCTGACGCCAGTTTCGATTTTTCTGATAAAAGCCGGGTTGACTGCCTGGTCTGTCATGATACGACCGGGACCTATCACAAGGATGGTGATAACGCGGGCTGGCCAGAAGAAGAGGTCGATCTGAAAGAGGTCGCGGTCAACGTCGGTCTGCCGGTGCGCCAGAACTGTACGACCTGCCATGCGCAAGGCGGAGGCGGCAACAATGCCAAACATGGCGACATAGGACTGATTCTCGATTATCCGGATCGTGATATCGATGTGCACATGGACGTCGAAGGCAACGATTTCCAGTGCCAGACCTGTCATGAAACTGTTGATCACAATATCACCGGTGCCAATATGGCAACCTCTGCGGATGGATATAACGCTTTTGGCTGTACCAAGTGTCACGATGCTGCACCTCATGCAGAATCGCTGATCAACAATCACGCTGCGCGGGTTGCCTGCCAGACCTGTCATATCCCGGTCTACGCCAAGGGGGATGCGACCCAAATGGATTGGGACTGGTCAACCGCCGGGCAGGATCAGGCTCCGGAAGGCGTTGACGGCAAGACCGTGCGCTACAAGAAATCGGTCGGCACTCAAGTTTGGAAAACCGACCAGCAGCCTTCCTATGCCTGGTTCAACGGTCAGTCACGCAACTATCTGGTTGGCGACAGAATAGACCCGACCAAACCGGTTGAGCTGACCTTCCCGCTGGGCAATGTCAGCGACAAGAACGCGAAAATTCATCCATTCAAAATCCACACCGGCAAGCAGCTCTATGATGCCAAAAACATGTATCTGATCACCAATCATGTCTATGGTGAGGATGGCTTCTGGACGACGGCTGACTGGCAGCGTTCGATCAAGATCGGCATGGAAAAGAGCGGGCTGGCCTACAGTGGAGAGTATGCTTTTGCGCCAACGGTGATGTACTGGCGGTTGGATCACATGGTTGCTCCGGCCGATCAGGCGCTGGACTGTCTCGATTGCCATGGTGATAACGGGCGGCTTGACTGGCAGCAGCTGGGTTATTCGGGAGATCCTATCCGCAAGTAGTTTTCTGAAGCATGCACTTGCTTTCCCAAACGGCAGCGCAATGACGCTGCCGTTTTTTTTGTATAATATTCGATTTTATGCTTTCTTCATCTTTTTGGTCCTTGTTCCGTTTGTAGTGCTGATTTTTCTCTTCTGGGAAATGGATGAAATAAAATGAACTTGAGAAAATGCATTCTGACCCTGTTGCTCTTCTGCTGCAGTGTTTTTCTCTTTTCTGGCTCCAGCCTGGCTTCACAAGATCAGGCGCAGAAGAGTGGGTTGTCACTGGGGGAGGCGGTTGTCCTGGGGGTGGTTGAAGGGCTGACCGAATACTTGCCGGTCAGCTCGACCGGCCATCTGCTGCTGGCCGAACGAATTCTGGGCATCGGCGAGCCAAACGGGGCTCCTGCGGAGGAGAGTTGGCGTGTCAAGGAGGCGAGCGACGCCTATACCATCTGTATTCAGGCGGGTGCGATCATTGCCGTGCTCGGACTCTATTTCCGGCGGGTCAAGCAGATGTTGCTCGGCTTGATCGGCAAGGATAAGGACGGCGCACGGTTGTTGATCAATGTCATTGCCGGTTTTCTGCCCGCCGCCGTTATCGGGCTGCTGTTCAATAAACTGATCAAGTCGGTGCTGTTCGGCGTCTGGCCGGTGGTCATCGCCTGGTTCGTCGGTGGCCTGGCTATTCTGTTGGTCAGCTGCTTCAATCGTAACAGAGAGAACAGCAAAGGGGGGCTGGCTCTTGCCGAACTTAGCTGGAAGATGGCCCTGATTGTCGGTTTTGCCCAATGTGTCGCCATGTGGCCAGGGGTCAGCCGCAGTCTGGCAACTATCGTCGGTGGTCTGCTGGTCGGCCTGTCGCTTTCCGCCGCGGTCGAGTTCAGTTTTCTGCTCGGGCTGATCACACTCGGTGCAGCCACTGCCTACGATACCCTCAAGCATGGACAGCTGATGCTGGAGATGTTCGACGCCATGTCGCTGGCCGTCGGCGTGGTCTTCGCCTTTTTGGCGGCGATCATCTCGGTCAAATGGATGGTCGGCTATCTGAACCGCCACGGTCTGGCAGTTTTCGGCTACTACCGGGTTGCCTTGGCCCTGATTGTCGGAGGGCTGTTGTTTGCTGGGGTGATGTGAGCGTTACTCAAAACTCAACTCTGTTCTGGTAAAAAATAGAGAGGTATAGACCTCTCTATTTTAATGTGAATTGACATTGGCAATAGTAACCTTTATTTTCTATTTTGTTTAAATTCTTATACTTTTTGGAGGGGCGTTATGTTTTGTTACCGAAGTGTGGTTCTTCTCATTGTTTTTATCCTGTCACTGACGATTTCACCATGTCTGGCCGAAGTCAACTTTTCACTGGGAGGCGGCTATCTGAGCGGCGATACCCAATACCAGATCGGTGGTCATGTCGATGCCGATTATCTTGCCGATGAAGATCTGCATTTCCCGATCAGTGAGCTGAAATTTCCCCTGGATGCCTTTATGGTCAAGGGGCAGGTTGACGGCAATATCGGATCAAGGTGGAATTTCAGTGTCAGCGCTGCGACAAATCTGACAGAAGATACGGGTAAGATGGAAGATTCCGATTGGGGCGTTTTTGCCCCGGTTGACGCTGATCGTCTGGATGTTTATTCGGAGAGCGACACCGAGATGACGGCGCTTATTTTTGAGGGGAAGGTCTCCTACAATTTTTACGAAGGCTACTACGGGCAGGGCGCAGCCAATACGCAGATTGCAGATGCCGCTATCCGGTTCATTTACAGCGTAGGGCTTGGTTATAAATACCAGGATTTTGATTTCAGTGTTTATGACCTGGATCAGTGGTATCCATCGTCGCCTGCTACGCCTCATGATCGTGTTGCCGGGCTGGTGGGAAAGTACGAGGCACAATACCAGATTCCCTATCTTGAACTGGCGATGACAATGAATGCCCATGAGAAGTTTATCCTCGACCTTTCGGTCGGTTATGCACCTTTTGTCAATTTCGCCGACAAGGACCAGCATCTGCTGCGCGGCAAAGTCAATAAGGCCGATCATGACTGGAACGGTTTCGCCCTGATGGCAAACCTCTCAGCTCGTTATAAATTGACCCCTCACTGGTCCATCGGAGGGGAGCTGGCATTTATGAAGATAGAGTCTGAAGGGGAGTCGCGGGCGACCTTTACAGGCGCAGACATCATCAATAATCATACGATAGATCATGAGATCGAAAGCCAGCAGTTCAGTACCTATCTGACTGTCGGCTACACATTCTGAACAAAATTCAGCGGGACTGGACCTCTCTGAGGGCCAGCTCCTGCTTTTCCAGGGCGAGCATCCTGTCGCGTAGTTCGGCGGCTTTTTCGAAGTCGAGGTTGGCGGCGGCCTCTAACATCTGAGTCTTGACGGCGGCTATTTCCTTGCGCAGTTCGCCCGGACTGAGATATTCCCCTTGGGCTTCGGCGGCGACCGGTAGCTCGAGGTAATCCTTGCTCGAGATATCTTCAAGGATGCTGCGCAACGATTTCTTGACCGATTGCGGGGTGATGCCGTGCTCTTCGTTGTAGGCCAGCTGCTTGGTGCGCCGGCGCTGGGTTTCGTCGATACAGGCCTGCATCGAGCGAGTAATCTTGTCGCCGTACATGATGACCCTTCCCGCCACGTTCCGTGCCGCGCGGCCGCAGGTCTGGATCAGTGAACGTTCGCTGCGCAGGAAACCTTCCTTGTCGGCATCGAGGATGGCCACAAGTGCCACTTCCGGAATATCGAGCCCTTCGCGCAGCAGGTTGATGCCGACCAGCACATCGAACTCCCCTTCCCTTAAACCCCTGATGATCTGCATCCGTTCTACGGTGTCGATGTCGGAGTGCAGGTAGTTGACGCGGATGTTCAGCTCCTGCAGGTAGCCGGTCAGATCCTCGGCCATCCGTTTGGTCAGGGTGGTGACCAGAATCCGCTGGCCGGTCTTGATTGTTTCGCGGATTTCATCGATCAGGTCATCGACCTGCTCGGTGGCAGGGCGCACCTCGATGGGCGGATCGACCAGGCCGGTCGGACGGATAACCTGTTCAACAAAGACCCCTTCAGCCTTCTCCATTTCGTAGTCGGCCGGGGTGGCGGAGACATAGACGGTCTGCGGCTGGCATTTCTCGAACTCCTCGAACATCAGCGGCCGGTTGTCGAGGGCACTCGGCAGGCGAAAGCCGTAGTTGGTCAAGGTTTCCTTGCGCGAGCGGTCGCCACGGTACATGGCGCCGACCTGACTGACGCTGACGTGGCTTTCGTCGATGAACATCAGCGCGTCGTCCGGCAGGTAGGAGAGCAGGGTTGCCGGCGGCTCACCGGGTTGGCGTCCGTCAAGAAAGCGCGAATAGTTCTCGATCCCCTGGCAGTAGCCCATCTCCTCGATCATCTCGATATCAAACAGGGTGCGCTGCTCAATGCGCTGTGCCTCAAGCAGCATCTCGCGCTCCTTAAAATACTGGATACGCTGCTGCAGTTCGCCCTGAATCTCGCCGATCGCCCTTTTTAAGGTCGGCTTGGTGGCGACATAGTGACTGGCCGGGAAGATCGCGGTGCGCTCCAGGCGGTCGAGTACCTGACCGCGCAGCGGGTCGATCTCGCTGATGGCGTCGATCTCGTCACCGAAGAACTCGATGCGCAGGGCGCGCTTCTCCTCATAGGCGGGAAAGACCTCGACGCTGTCGCCGCGGACCCGGAAAGTCCCGCGGTGGAAGTCGATGTCGTTGCGCTGGTACTGGATCTCGACCAGGTGGTGGAGGAACTGGTTGCGGTCCATCTCCATGCCGGTTTGCAGGTTGACCAGCATGCCATAGTAGGCCTCCGGCGAACCGAGGCCGTAAATGCAGCTGACCGAGGCGACGATCAGCACGTCGCGGCGCGACAGCAGGCTGCGGGTGGCGCTGTGGCGCAGCTTGTCGATCTCCTCGTTGATCGAACTGTCCTTCTCGATGAAGGTATCGGTCGACGGCACATAGGCTTCCGGCTGATAGTAATCGTAATAGCTGACGAAATACTCGACTGCGTTGTTGGGAAACAGCTCCTTGAATTCGCCGTAGAGCTGGGCGGCCAGGGTTTTGTTGTGGGCCAGCACCAGGGTCGGGCGCTGCAGGCGGGCTACGACGTTGGCCATGGTGAAAGTCTTGCCCGAGCCGGTGACGCCGAGCAGCACCTGGTGGCGGTCGCCCCGCTCGATCCCTTCGATCAGTTCGGTGATCGCCTGCGGCTGGTCGCCACGTGGCTGATAGTCAGATGTCAGTTCGAATTGTGCCATGCTCTTTCGCCCACTGGATTTTTAGGATTCCTGTGAGAAAATATGCTTCAGACTCACCGGAAAATAACTTGAGATTTTAATTATGAAAATGCTAATCGATAGGTTGATAAAGCATTTCATATACGGAGCATAAGATATGACGGGTAAAAAAAGCAAACTGGCGTACAGTCTCATCTGGAATATCGGTCTGATCATTGTCGGCGCCCTGATCCAGGCGATCGCCTTCAAGGCGGTCGCCATCCCGCAGCATTTTGTGCCGGGCGGGATCTTCGGGGTTTCGTCGCTGCTTTACTACAAGATTAATGTTCTCAATCCCGGATATATCTATCTGGTTCTCAACCTGGTTCTTTTCGCTGCCGGTTATATCTTCGTCAGTCGGCGCTTTTTGCTTTACAGCGGCCTGACCATGCTGCTGATGACCTTCTTCTATCAGTTTATCGATTTTCAGATCGCTTTCGGCAACCAGTTTTACGCCGCCCTGGTATTCGGAGTTCTGCTCGGTACCGGTGGCGGCATCGTCCTGCGTTCCCTGGGGTCCAACGGCGGGCTCGATGTTATCGCCTCGATCCTCAATCAGAAGTACAACATCGGTATTGGCAAGACCTATTTCGGCTTCAATCTGGTGCTTTTTTCGATCAGTTTCATCGCCATGGATCACGACCTGGTCATCGCTTCGATGATCGCCGTCTTTGCTTCATCGATGACCGTCGATTATGTCCTCTCCATGTTCAACCAGCGCAAGCTGACCTTTATCATCTCCGCTCAGCCGGATGAAGTCGCCGAGCGGATCATGAGCGATCTGAAGATCGGCACCACCATGCTGCCGGGGGTGGGGGCCTATCACAAGCAGGACCGCACCGTGCTGATGGTCGTCATCAACAATATCCAGCTCAAAAAACTGGAAGAGATCGTCTTCACCATCGATGATGATGCCCTGTTTATCGTTGAGAACACCTTCAGCGTGCTTGGTTCGACCTTTTCCAAGCGTCGCGTCTACTGAGGCATCGGCGGCACTAGAAGGGCCGGGTCGAGCCGCTCCTGAAACCAGTTGACGCGCCAGTCGAGGTGCGGGCCGGTGACCCGGCCGGTCGCGCCGACGGTGGCGATTCTCTGCCCCTGGCTGACCTTGTCCCCCTCTTTGACGAGGATCCGGTCGAGATGCAGGAAGCTGGATGAAAGACCGAAGCCGTGGTCGATGATCAGGGTCCTGCCGGAGAAGAACATGCCAGCGTGGGCCAGGGTGACGATCCCTCCTGCCGGGGCGACGACGGGTGTTCCCCTGGCCGCTGCGATGTCGATGCCGTAGTGCGGTCGCCGTGGTTCGCCGTTGAAGATCCGCTGGCTGCCGTAGACGCCGCTGATCCTGCCAGTGACCGGCCAGATGAACTTGTCCTGGAAAAAGGGGAGTGCGCTGGAGATCTGGCGGATTTCAAAGGTCTGTTCCGCTTCCTGACCGATTCGCTGCAGTTCCTCTTCGGAAGGTTCCATCATTCTTTGGCTGATCCCGTTGATCCGCTCAATCTGGTAAGTGCGCCGGGAAATTTTAAAGGTTTCGACCCGGGCTCGGCCGTCCGGCCTGATGATGGTCAAGCTCTGCTCTGGTTCTGTATTACGGCCAAAACCGATGATAAAAAAACCATCTTTGTTCACAGGAATCTGTTGTTCATCATAAAAAACCTGATGGTCCGGTTCTGTCTGGCCGTAAGCCAGTCCCCCCTGGGTCAGTTGACCGCTGAGCAGAGGGGATGCGTGACAAGAGAGCGAAACAGCCAGCAACAGACAACAGACGAGCAGAACCTGTTTCATCATCCTACTTTACGGAAATGCTAAACTCAACCCGGCTGGCAGGGCCTGACTCAGCTTTCTTGTAGATGTCACCGCTCTTCAGGAAGAGGCGCGGCTTTAATTCCGGATCGAGCTCTTCCAGGGTGTTGCGTACCGCCAGGGCGCGATCCTTGGCCAGCCCGGCAATCTGTTCTTCACCGGCGATGATATTGGCCAGCAGCAACTTCTCCATTTCTTCATCCGGGAGATCCTTGAGCATACCGATAACGTTGCGAGGACGAGGGAACTCGGCATCTTTGTAGACCTGCAGAAGGTAGCCGGGGTATTCCTCCGCGCTGACTGTGACATCGCTGATCGATTCCGGAGCGGTTCCTTCTTCAGTCAGTTCAGCAAACTTGGCCTGGTTGATCATACGTTGCAGCTGAGCCTGACGATAGGCTTCAGGATCGTTGTCTGCATCGGCAAAACCACTGATTTCCAGGGTCAGCCCGGGCCGGTCGGAGAGCATCTTGGCCAGACTCTGCAGTTTCTCAAGCTGTTTGGCATCGAGTGTCGCCACCCCGTTGGCAAAATCAACGCTGCTGAAATCCTGATCGCCACCACCCAGCGCCGATAGCAGGGCAAACGGCGAGGTGGCCGCTTTGACCAGCAGGTTCCTGACGATGGTCCAGACCGCACCGGCGATGCTGAACTTGGGGTCGTTGAGGTTGCCGGAGATTGGAATGTCGAGGTGAATCTCGTCGTTCTTGTCCTTGAGCAGGGCGATGGCCAGGCCGACCGGCAGGGAGGTCGCCTTGTCACTTTCAACCTTGTCGCCAAAGGTGAATTGATCGATCATCACCCGGTTTTCGGCATCGATCTGCTGATGCTCGATGTGGTAGTTCAGGTCCAGGTTCAGTTTGCCCTTGGCGATGATGTAGCCGACGTAGGTTCCGGAATAGGGACTCATCGGCGTCAGGTCGATGTCCTTGAAGCTGAGCGTCAGGTCGGCAAAAAGATCCCTGCTCAGGGGGTTGAGCTTACCGGTGATGGCCAGCGGCGAGTGATTTTCCAATTGGCCGCGCAGATCGACATCGGCCTGCATCTCGGGATCTGAGGCCATGCCGGAAACACGCCCGCCGAGCCGATACATGGTGGTGGCAAAGGTACTCGGCATATGGCGGTCGGTGAAGGAGACCGTTCCGCCCTGAAGGGTCAGCGCGTCGATCCGGATATCTGGCGCGGGACCTGTCTCTTCCGCCTCTGCAGCAACGGGTTCGGACTTCTGTTCTGCAGCTGGTGCTTCCGCGTTGGAATCTTCTTTTTCTGCAGTGAGGCCGGTCAGGTTGATGCGTCCGTCTTCGTTGATGGTGATATTGGCCAGGTAATCACTGAGGGCCACCTCCTTGATTCTCAGCGCAAAGGGATTGAGTGTCCCTTCGATACTGTTCAGATTGAGGTTTTTCCAGCTGAGCATCTCGCCGCTGGCCAGAGGATCGCGCAGGTTGAAATCGCTGACGTTCAGGCCACCACTGAAATCGCCCAGGAGCACGTTATCCTGCTGGCTGACAGCGGTTTTCAGCGAGCTGTAGAGTTTGCCGTCCTTGAGTTTCAGGTTCAGGTCGGCCGGTATAAAGTCGTTGAAGTCGGCCAGTGGAAAGGCCTTGATGTCTGTCGTCGCATTGAGCTGCAGAGGGGTATGCCGGACTTTTCCCCTGACGGCGACAGTCCCCTTCTTGCCGATTCTGGCGCTGATGCTGAACGGGGCCTGCTGCGCCTTGGGATAGGACAGGTCGGCGGCGCTCAGGTTAAATTCCGGAACGCTGACAGCTGGGACACGTGAGTCCGTTTCATCGGTGTACTTAAGCTTGAATCGCTCTAGCTTCAGTTGTGCCAGGCTCAGTTGCCAGTTGTTTTCGTTCGGCTGTTTTACCTGCTCCGGTTCTTCAGCGGGTGCGTTTTGATTTTTGACTAACAGCAATGGCGAAACGCTGCCATCGGCCAGGCGGGTGACCTGTGCATCCCCCTGCTGCAGGGTCAGCTCTCCCAGTTTGATATTCTGTCCCTTGAGGTCGAAGGAACTGCCGGTCAGACTGAGCAGCGGCAGGGAAAAATAGTCCTGCTCTCCAAAGGGGGCGCGGAAGTCGTGCAGCCCGATCTGAACTTGTTCCGCCAGAACGTTGCCGTCCAGTGTATAGCGGACATGGCCACCGAGGTTGACGGTTCCGTTAAGTGGCGCTGTCAGCTGGCTGGCCAGGTAAGGATAGAGAGGATCCAGTGCGACGCCATTGAGCAGAATATCAACATTGGCCTGAAGCGGGTTGATGGTGAAATCGCCGTTGACTTCCAGCTGGGCCTTGTGCCCGGTCTGCAGGTTCAGCTCGGCCATAGTTGGCTGGTCAGGGTAGGTCGAAAGCTGACTCAGGTTCAGGTTGATCTTTTCGATATCCTCAGTGAACCCTTCCGGAACCGTTTCGTCTCGATAGTGGACAGCTGCCTCATGGATGGCAAAGCTGTCGATCAGGACCAGCGGAAGCTGTGCTGCTGTCTCCTCTGAACGAGCTGTTTCTCCAGCAGACGGTGTGCTGGCTGGCAGCAGTTTCTGCCAGTTCCACAGTCCGTCGGCATAATGTTCAACGAACAGCTCCGGTGTGTAGATGTCGATCGCCAGGAAATGCGCCTGTTGTTCGAAGACATTGGCCTCTTCGAGATCGATGACCAGGGTCTCCATCGAAAACAGGTCGGAGCCGTCCAGCTGTTTGAGGGCCAGGTCGGACAAGGCAAACTCGCCGTTCAGCAGCAGTTGGGGTTCTTGTGAGGCTGAGACCAGGTAGGAGAGTCCAAGGTGAAAATCGATGTCTCCATCTTCAACGAGCAGCGGCAGGGCCACCGGGGATTGCTCGGCATAGAAGGGCAGTTTGATGCCATGGAAGGAGACGTCGAGATTGGTCTCCAGGGAATCATGAAATGGCTTGAGCTCTCCGGTCGCTTTGACTTCGGCACCGTTGAGCAGCATAAACAGTGCCGGTTTGACATAGACGTTGGCCAGGTAGGGGACGTTGCCGATAAAGGGTACGCTCAGGTCGAATTGTCTGATCTGGTGACGGGATTCTCTTGCTGAGGACAGGTCATGAAAGTCAACACTGCCATTCTTGATGACGATGTTGTTCAGCGAAAAGTGGAACGGCTCGCTCTCTTGCGCTGGAGCAGTTTCCACTTCGACAGGCTTGTCTCCTCCCAGACGGGTGAAATCGGAGAAATTGAATTCTTCTTTGGCCAGCCGGGCGATATTGACGAATGGATCATCGAGTTCGACGCGATCGAGGATCAGCGCCCAGTCGATCAGCGATCTGGAACTGAGTGAAAGCGTCAGTCTGGAAAAGCTGAAAAAGGGGTTAGCGGCGTTCTGTTCACTCAGTTTGACGCCGTCAACTTCAAGCGTCAGGGTGAACGGGTTGAAGTAGGCTTTTTCAATACTCAAGGTCCGGTCGGTATTCTGGGCAATCCAGCTGGTCCCCTGCTTTTTCAGCTGCCAGGGCACGACCAGCATCGACAGGAGCATCAGTCCGATAATAACAGCCAGACAGATCAGTGAAATTTTGAGCCAGCGTCTCATCGGTTCCTCCCTTGTACTAAATATCCATTCTAGCACAGGTAACGCCTCTTTAGACATCGGCAATAAGTAGTTTTATGTAAAGATATTAAGTGTAAATGCTCCAGGGACGAGCAGATATTAATCTGTTTAACGCGCTCTGAAGCTGCTGCACCCGGCTGGGTTCACGTTTGCAGATGGGTCACGAATGATGACCCGCAGCCAGGTCTTCCTGCCGATATATGCTATTGTTATAAAGACAGATGGCCTCTTTGAGAAAAGAGAACAATGACATATCAACAGACAACGTTTAAGGCTTGTTCCGTTCTTGGCACCGGGGGGGGGGCGGAGGAATCTTTGTCCGTTCCTGGTGAGGATGATCATTCCAGGGCTCATGGCTCTGTTGATAACGCTATCTCTCTTTTTGACCTCTCATGACGCTGGCGCCGAAGGCAGTCGCCAGCATCTTCTGATTCTGCATTCTTATAGTCCAGATCATCCATGGACCGAGCGCATTAACGCCGGAATACTGTCACATCTACGTACCTCTTCCTCTGCAGCCGTTGTACATGTTGAATTCATGGACAGTAAAAACTATCCACCAGCGGAAAATTTTTCTTATTTGCAGAAATTCTATGCGAAAAAATACGCCAAGGACCATTTCGCTGCAATTTTGCTCAGTGATAATAATGCGTTGGACTTTATGCTGAAGTACGGCGACAAACTGTTTCCCGGCGTTTCTCTCGTTTTCTGCGGTATTAACGACTTCGATCGTCAAATGTTCAAGCATTATCCGCAAATGACAGGTATTACCGAAGAGCTCGATATCCGCAGAACCATCGAGCTGAGCAAAACACTCATTCCGAATCTGAAGCACTTTTATGCTGTTATCGACGATACTCCGACTGGAAGGTTGTTGCAGTCGCAGCTTGCCCAGGTCATTTAATCTATGGGGGATAATGTTCTTCTTGTGACCATACTTCATAAAATTAGTATCGTCGATCTTGAACAGAAATTACCTCAGTTGCCGCGGGATTCTGCGATCCTCGCATTTAATTTCACTCGGGACAAGGACTGTCAGCAGTTTTAGATGGATAAATACTTAGAGAGAAATAGCTCTAATATGACAGCTCCTATCTAGAGAGGAGTTCTCTGCCGACTGGTTGTGAGCGGATTCTCTATGTCGATGATGAAGAAATCATTGTCAATATCGTCCGGGAGTTGCTAGGTGATCTGGGCTATCAGGTGACGGTCAGTTGTGATCCTATCGAGGCCCTGCAACTTTTTGAACAAAATCCGCATGCTTTCGATCTGGTTGTGTCTGACCAGACCATGCCTGGAATGACTGGGGTGACTCTGGCGAAAAAAATGTTTATTCTGCGTCCGGAGTTGCCTTTTGTCCTCTGTAGCGGGTATTCGACTCTGATTACCGCCGATTCTGCAAAAGAGCTTGGGATCAGAGATTATCTCGTAAAGCCGTACCGAGCCAGTGACCTTGCGACTCGTGTGCGTTCAGTTCTGGATACTTCAACATAGAAGGTGAGACTGTCGGAAAATTTCACGTTCCTATGACCGGTAAAGACGTTGCCTGTGACTCAGTGAGGTTGTTTTTCAGGGAATGCCAAAGGAGAATATCCATGAATGTAGAGCATTACGTCGCACATCTGGAACAATTCAAAAAACTGCTGAGTTTGGCACCATTCTGTCAGGTCCGTTGACCTGAAAATTCAAACATCTGGTTTTTTTCGAGAGCTTGGTTTCTCTCTGATCTGCCTGCCGCCGTATTTAACCCTCTGAGACCTGACACCGATTGCGGCCGTTCTTCTTGGCATTATAGAGCGCCTTGTCGGCGCGGGCAATCAGGGTGTCAACCGTTTCCCCGTCTTGCATCTGTGCGGCCCCCAGGCTGATTGTCACCTTCAGGCTGGTCTCACCTCGGTAGAGGGTCAGATCTTCAATCCGGCTCCTGAAACGCTCGGCTGTTCTTTGTGCCTGCTCGAGAGAGCAGTCCGAAAGCAGGACCAGGAATTCCTCTCCACCCCAGCGGAAAATCACTTCGTCGCCCCTGACGATTTCGTTGAGGGCCGTGGCGACGCCCTGCAGAACCTGGTCGCCTGCCGGGTGCCCATAGGTGTCATTAACCTGTTTGAAGTGATCGATATCGATCAGAATCACCGACAGGGCTGAACGGCGTCTGAGATTGGCCTTGTATGTCTGGTTGAACAGGACGTCGAACATCTGTCTGGTCGTCAGGCTGGTCAGCCGGTCTGTGGTTGCCAGCGCCTCAAGCTTTTTCTGGTAGCTGCCGATGGTGATAGCGGCTATGGCCAGGACAACCAGGGTGATGATCAGACTGATACCAATATTGATCCACAGTGCGTTTTCAATGCGCTGCACTCCGGCAGCGTCTTCTTCGAGAACAATCAGGTACCAGTTGAAATCTTCGACCAGGCGGCTGTTAAAGTAGGCTTTACGGTGACCGTTGGCGAATGAAAGAGAGGTGCTTGGAGCGGTGAGAATCTGGGTGACGTAAGGAGCGAGTCCGGGAATGCCCCGCAGGTTTTTAGGACCTTGATAGCCATTTCCGATCAGGGTCAATTCTCCCTGGCGATCGGTGAAGAAGATCGTCCGGCCGTAACGCTGCTGATAGATTTCAATCAGTTCCCTGACCGAAGTAACCCCCAGGCCGACACCAATGGTGCCGATGTAGTTACCCTGGTAGTCGTAGACTTTGTGATTGATAAAAACCGTCATGATCGAGAGGTTTGCTGTGTCTCGGTCAATGTTGATCTGATAGTCGGCAACGAAAGAGGGCATATTGAAGTACCAGCGGTCCTGAGCATCGTCCGGACTGACGGTTTTGAGAATCCCGCTGGAATGATAGTAATGGTAGGTTTTGTCTGAAACGAAGAAACTGGTTACCGTTGCATAGCGTTTCTGTATTTCGCGGAGGTAACGGGTCATCTGATCCGGATTCTGCTCGCCGTTTAAAACCCAGTCCCTGACGAAGGTATCATGGGCCATCAGTGAGGAGATAAAGATTGGCCGCAGCAGGTCCTGCTGAATTTCCGAATAAATATTGTCACTGGTCAAGGGCAGGGTGTTGCCGGCAATCTGTTCGGTCAGGGAGCGTTGCGCGACAAAGTAGCTGACGATGCTGGTAAACAGGAACCCGACGATCAGCAGACCGGAGAGCAGCAAAATGAAATATTTTTTGCGGGTCATTGGCTACCTAATAAAAGAGATTCAGATTAGAGTTCTTGCATGATAGCAGAAGAGTCGGCCCTCTTCTAGTTACAAAGTAAATAGTTGGAGTCAGGCAGCTGGCACCTTTTCAAGTTGGACAAGCCTTCTGTATAATCATCGGAAGATGGTCTGTAAATCCCGATGAATAAAGGAATCCCCTTGTTATGAACGATCAGATTACAATTAGCATGCCGGATGATTGGCATGTTCATTTTCGCGATAATGATATGTTGCCGGAGACGGTTGCGGCGACGGCGCGCTGTTTTCAGCGGGCAATCGCCATGCCGAACCTCGTCCCTCCGGTTACGACTGCCGGAATGATTGAGGATTACCGCCAGCGCATACTTGCGGCCAGGCCGGCTGGGAGTTCCTTTGAGCCACAGATGACTCTTTACCTGACCGATCAGACCACCTCCCAGACAATTCGTGAAGCCCGGCAGGCCGGGGCAGTTGCGGCCAAACTCTATCCGGCAGGGGCGACAACCAACTCCCATGCCGGAGTCACTGATCTGGCCAGGATCGATGCCGCTCTTGAGGAAATGTCCTTGCTGGGAATGCCCCTTCTCGTTCATGGCGAGGTGACCCGGGATGAGATCGATATCTTCGACCGGGAAAAGGTTTTTGTCGAGACCCGCCTTACTTGCTTGGTTGAACGCTATCCAGAGCTGAAGATTGTTGCGGAACATATCACGACGTCCGAAGCGGCCGGGTTTGTCCAGTCCTGCGGTGCCAATGTTGCCGCGACGATTACACCACAACACCTGCTGCTCAACCGTAACGATCTGCTGGTCGGTGGAGTGCGGCCCCACAACTACTGTCTGCCGGTCCTCAAGCGCAATACCCATCAGCAGGTGCTGCAGCAGGTGGCGATCAGCGGTTCGCCGAAATTCTTTCTGGGCAGTGATTCAGCTCCTCACGAGCAGGCGCGCAAGGAATCGGCCTGTGGTTGTGCCGGTTGTTACAGTGCCTGGTCGGCGCTGGAACTTTACACCCAGTTTTTCGATGAGGCGGGTGCGCTCGACAAGCTCGAAGGATTTGCCAGCCTCTTCGGCGCAGATTTTTATGGTCTGCCACGCAATTCACGACAGGTTACCCTGGTTCGTGAGAGTTGGACGGTACCGGAAACCATGACCCTGCCGAATGGAAGAGCGATTGTCCCCTTTTTCGCCGGCCAGGAGCTTAGTTGGAAGTTGGTAACGAATTGATGAATTGCTGGTGAGTGTACTTGTCTACTGAGCGTGGCTTTTATTGCCGCCGAGCATGATGTTGCTTCCTTGGAGCTTGCCAGGAGATGGCACGATTGTTTCTGCGGGCAGTGCCTGCTGGCTGTGGTCGCTTTCAAGCAGGGTTGAGCCTGAAAAATACATGTTTTCATTGCCTGCCTTTGACATCACTTTCTAAGGCGTGACAGCGATCCTGCTGTTTTTCTTGATCTCCTGTTTTTCGAAAAAATATCTGTTTATCTAATTTCCTTCTTTTTTTGCTGATCACCTGAAATTGTTTACTTCAGAGCTAAAATATACAGATAAGTAGTTATCTTTTCGGGAGTCTTTGTCACCACAGCATGCGTAAGAGCATGATAGCGCAAGCTTTAGCCTTGGCAATGTTTGTATCATGGTCTTTGACAATTTCGTTTTATGAAGTTGCGTCGTTGATCCTGTGTTGTTGAGGATGATGACTGTATTCCCTACAGATGGTGAAACTTGCAGATAGTGAGCATTTCGCGGAGTCAAGCATAAATGCTAATTTATGGCATAACAATCCGTGTTGGTTGGTGAGAAGCGTTTTGTTTCATTGGTAGATGAAGGTAAAAACACGATTCCCGCAGAACTATTAATTATCAAGCTTATGGGCGGGGAAGAAAGGTTCACGATGAAGAATCTCAAGATTGGAGTCAAAATCTGGCTTCTGGCTGTTATCATTCTGATTTTTGCCTGCATCAGCATCATTTCTGGGCGGAAGGCGATCAGTATCGTTAAAGCCGAAGCTTTGGTTCAGGTTGATGAGGTGATGAATCGGGGGTATCAGGAAGAGCTCAAATCACTTGTCGATTCTACGGCATTGGCGATGGGCGCTGCGATTGCCGGCAAGACCGATCGTGACGAGATTCTCGACACCCTGCGAACCCTCAATAATCCGATCCGCTTCCTCGAAAACAAGTCAGGATATTTTTTCATCTATGATCGATCCGGTGTCTGTATGTCCCTGCCTCCCAAGCGTGAGCTTGAGGGGAAGAGCCTGATCGACATGAAGGACGAAAATGGTCTCTACCTGGTTAAGGAACTGCTTACCGAAGCGCAAAAGGGCGGTGGTTTTGTCACCTATGTCTGGCCGAAGCCGCCAAGCAATGATGTCGTTGAAAAACTCAGCTATGCCCGGATGATCCCGGGGACCGACTATATGCTCGGAACCGGAATCTATATCGACGATGTTGTCACCCAGAAAGCGACCCTGGTGAAGGTTATGGACCAGAAGGTTGCCCCGGTACAACTCTGGAGCCTGGTGCTTCTGGTAGTCCTGTTTGTCGTGCTGGTCGTGCCGATGGTTATCGTTCTGATCCGGCAGCTGGTCAAGCCGCTGCAGCAATTGCGCCTGATGGCCGAAGAGCTGGAGCAGGGACGTCTGGCCCAGAGTTTCACCTGGGACAGCAAGGATGAGGTCGGCCAACTGATCGCATCCTTGATCAACATGGCGGCTCATCTCAACGGGTATGCTGAACAGACCCGCTTGATCGCCGAAGGCGACCTGACCGTAGAGGTCCGTCCGGCCTCAAGCGATGATATCCTGGGCAATGCTCTGTTACGGATGATCACCAACCTGCGTGAACTGGTTGGTCAGATCCAGAGCGCCAGCGACGAGATCACCTCGGGGAGCCAGCAGGTGGCCGACTCAAGCCAGTCTCTGTCGCACGGTGCCACTCAGTCGGCAGCGGCTCTGGAAGAGATCAGCAGTTCGATGAATGAGATCGGTTCCCAGACCAAGCAGAGCGCTGAGAACGCCAGCCAGGCGAACCAGTTGTCCGGGGTTGCTAAATCCTCTGCCGAGGTCGGCAGCCGCAAGATGGGGGCGATGATCGACGCGATGGCCGACATCAACGCTTCGGCCCAGAATATCAGCAAGATTATCAAGGTTATCGATGAGATTGCCTTCCAGACTAACCTGCTGGCCCTTAATGCTGCCGTTGAAGCGGCCCGGGCCGGGCAGCACGGCAAGGGGTTTGCGGTTGTCGCCGAGGAGGTTCGTAACCTGGCAGCACGCAGTGCCAAGGCCGCTGAAGAGACAACCCAGATGATCGAAGGGTCGGTTGAAAAATCTGAAAACGGCAGCCAGATCGCCAAGGAGACCTCCGATGCTTTGGCCGAGATCGTGACCAATATTACCAAGGTCACGGATCTGGTCAGCGAGATAGCCTCTGCGACCAACGAACAGGCTTTAGGAATCGGCCAGATCAATCAGGCCCTGGGGCAGATCGATCAGACCATCCAGAAGAATACCGCCGCGGCCGAAGAGAGTGCCTCGACCAGCGAAGAACTGTCAGGGCAGGCCGCCTATCTGCGCGAGATGCTGCAACGCTTCAGGATCGACGGCAATTCCCAAGGGGGACCACGACTGCTCTCCTGATGACTGACAAGACAAGATCAAAAGGCCATGTTCAAATCCATGGCCTTTTGATTTTTGTGGGTCTCTGTTGATAAGGAAAAATGCTAAAGTCTTCCCTGCAATCGTTGAATGAGTAAATGAAGGAGAAGATATGGCAGTTCTCAAGACCGGCCGTTACCGGCATTTCAAAGGAAACGAGTACGAGGTTCTCGGTGTCGCCCGTCATTCGGAAACCGAGGAGGAGATGGTGGTCTACCGTCCACTCTACGGTGAGATGGGGTTATGGGTCAGGCCGCTGGCGATGTTTCTCGACAAGAAGGAATTTGAGGGGCGGCTGGTGCCACGCTTCGAATATCTCGGTGACTGACCGGCCTGACGGGAGTTATCTTAGGTTATGCAGAAAACGCTGATTTCAATCGGGCTTGTTGTGCTGGTGGCTGGCCTGTGCTGGCCCTGGCTGAGTAAGCTGCCGCTCGGACGCTTGCCCGGGGACATTCTGATCGATAAGCCGGGGCTGAAAATCTTTTTTCCGATCACCAGCATGATCATCGTCAGTGCCCTGATCTCGCTGGTTCTCTGGTTGCTTCGTAAATGGTAAGCTCATGGTGCTGATCACTTCGCTGGCTTCTCAATTTTGGCAGACTGCGCAGACGACTTTTCTCGACGCTTTACGGGTATTCTGGGTTCTGATGCGGATCGTTATCCCGATCGGCATCGTCACTCGCCTCTGCGAACAGCTCGGCTGGATCGCCCATCTCGGTGATCTGCTAGGACCGCTGATGCAACTTGTTGGTCTGCCCGGGGAACTCGGCCTGGTCTGGGCGACGACGATGGTGCTGAATATCTACGCCGGGGTGATGGTTTTCGCCACCCTGTCGACCGGCCTGGAACTGAGTGTTGCCCAGTTGACGGTGCTCGGCACCATGATGCTCGTCGCTCATGCCTTGCCGGTGGAGCTGCGCGTCGCTCAGAAAGTCGGTACCCGTTTTCGTATCATGTTGCTGTTGCGGGTCGCTGGGGCTTTTATTCTTGGTGGAGTACTGAATCAGATCTATCTACTTAGTGGCAATCTGCAGGAGCCAGCCTCAACACTATGGAACCCAGCTGTTCAGGATGCCGGCTGGCTTGCTTGGGGATTGGGACAGGTTAAGAGCATGCTGATGATTCTGGTGATTATCTTCAGCCTGATGATGCTGCTCAAACTGTGTCGCAGGATCGGTATCACCGCGCTGTTGACCCGTCTTCTCGAGCCGCTGCTGAGGCTGCTCGGAATGGGACGCGAGGTCGCGCCACTGACCATCATCGGCATGACCCTGGGGATCAGCTACGGGGGTGGTCTGCTGATCGCTGAAGTGGCCAAGGGGACTTTGGCAAAGAAGGATGTCTTCCTCTCCCTGGCTCTGATGGGGCTCTGTCATAGCCTGATCGAGGACACTCTGATCGTACTGCTGT
Organism: Geopsychrobacteraceae bacterium; assembly: GCA_963677215.1. Taxonomy (GTDB): domain Bacteria; phylum Desulfobacterota; class Desulfuromonadia; order Desulfuromonadales; family Geopsychrobacteraceae. Next base: position 823,183 of record OY781919.1, on the reverse strand, counting down.
TCGGCGGCCATCTGTCCGGCATCCTCTGGGGGCGGGTTCTCTTCGCCCTGCTGATGACCTTCCTGCTCGCTCGTCTGCTGTTGGTTCTGCCGCAGAGGATTTTTGAACGCTATCTGGTTCGCCCGATCCTTGCCGATAAGCTGGGGCAGGTAAAAGACGACGATCTGCGTTGCTGTTAGGTAGGCTTGTTTCAATTTTTTGAAACACCAAAGGTATTTCTGTGGTTCTGCCCGTTGATGAGCTTGCTCATCTTGGGGCGCCAAGCGTTTGGCTGGTGGGATGCTACAGAGAAACGCAGGCTGTTTTGAGACATATAAAAAGGGCGTTTTTGTCTTGCTTTTTGAGGCCCCGGTCAAAAAGCAAGGCGGCGTTCGGGGCCGCGACCCCGAGGTTTGGTCCTTGATCTTCAGGTTTTATGCCTTTTAAAGGCAACATCGGCGGGTCCCGGCCCGCCAGCCGGGTTCATTTTCTTTGTGGCGACAAAGAAAATGAACCAAAAGAAAACTCTTTGTAAACACTGATGTAAGGTGTTTTTGCTGCTCTTCGTAGTTTTTGGGCTGCCAGTCTCTACACGCTCAGACGCGGTGCTACGCGCCACGAATTCGCGCAATCGCAAAGCCGGTTCCCGGCTTGAATATATGGACAGGCATGCAGAGCCTGGCAGCTCTGACTTGCTTCACTCGTCCCTGAACAGCTCATCGATATGGATGATATCCTCTTCAAGCAGTTGGACATCCAGGGTTTTGAGGTTGCTCAGTGCCTGTTCCGCTCTTTTGGCTCCCGGAATCAGTACGTCGATGGCCGGTTGGGTCAGGTACCAGGCGAGCACCAGGTAGGGAACCTCGGTGTTGTAGCTTTTGGCGATCTTCTTGAGCTGTTCGACCTCCTCCAGGTTTTTCAGGAAGGTTTCCCCCAGCAGTTCCGGTTTTTTGCTGCGCAGGTCCCCTTCAGGAAAGCGCGTGTCTTTGGTGTATTTGCCGGCCAGCAGTCCCATCGCCAGAGGAAAGTAGGGGACAAAGGAGATCTTGTTGGCTTCGCAGTACGGGAGAATATCCTGCTCGACGCTACGGGTCAGCAGGTTGTAGTGGCCCTGAAAGACATCGATGCCGCCATTTTTATTCCCCTCGATCAGTTGTTCGAGACTGAAGTTGGAGACACCGATCGATTTGATCTTGCCGCTCGTTTTGAGTTCCTTGAGGGCTCCGATGGCTTCATCCTTGGGGGTCGCGTCATCCGGAAAATGAATATAGAACAGGTCGATGTAGTCGGTCTGCAGCCGCTTCAGACTGGCATCGACCGACTGGCGCAGGAAATCAGGGCTGTTGTTGAATCTGACCTCGCCACCAGAAAGATCATGGGCTCCCTTGGTGGCGATGACAACCTGTTCCCTGGAACCGGTTTCTCTGATCACTTCGCCGATCAGTTCTTCCGAGCGCCCTTTGCCATAGATGAAGGCGGTGTCGAAGAAGTCGATTCCGGCGGAAATGGCCTGGCGGACCATATCGCGGCCGACGTTTTCATCCAGATCGGGATAGAGGTTATGGCCGCCGACGGCATTGGTGCCCAAGCCGATCGGGGTCACATGAAGGTCGGTTTTACCAATACGGACTTTATGACTCATATGAAAAATCCTTTTGAAAATGCTGATAAATGCTGATTGTTCCGGTCAGGCTGTGCTGTTTCTCAGCGGTCCGGATCTGCTGCAGATATGCTGATATCTTAACACAGTCTGTCGTTCGAATGTCTGTCCCGGCCTGAAGAGTCAGCGGACAGCTTTGTGAGTTTGACGCCAGCAGCGAATGTTTGGCTGGGCTTTTGCGGCAATAATCATTAAATTTACAGATTATGGCTTTTTATCCAGAGGAGATATCCTTGAGACGTTCAGAAAAACAGGTCACTGAAATCAGCGAAATCGAAGAAATTCTGCGTCAGGGCCGGATCTGCCAGCTGGCACTGATCGATGAGCCGCTCCCCTATATCGTGACCTTGAACTATGGTTATCATGATGGCGCGCTCTATTTCCATTCGGCACAGGAAGGGCGCAAGCTTGAGCTGATCGCCAGAAATCCCAAAGCCAGGTTCTGCATTGCCATCGATCACGGAGTGCTCAAGGCTCCCGTTGCCTGTCACTGGACGACCCGCTTTCAATCGGTGGTTGGTCATGGAACCATCAGTTTTCTGGTGAGCGAAGAGGAAAAGCGTGAGGGGCTGAGCCGGATCATGCAGCATTACGGCAGTCCGGACTTCAATTTCAAAGAGGTGGCCGTTGACAAGACCCGGGTCTATTGCCTGCAGATCGAGCAGATGACAGCCAAGCAGTCACGGATGCCTGAAGGCTAAAACCGTGACGATGCTGATTGCGCAGATCGTCGCCATGGCGAGTAACCGGGTTATCGGTGCAGCTGGCCAGATCCCCTGGGATCTGCCGGAGGATCTGCAGCGTTTCAAGCGGATCACCATGGGCCACACGCTGCTGATGGGACGCAAAACCTACGAGTCGATCGGCCGCGCCCTGCCTGGACGGCGCACCATCGTCGTTTCCCGTCAGCCTGGCTACCAGCTGGCGGATGCCGATGTCGTATCGGATATCACCAGAGGCATCCAACTGGTGGAAGCTACGGGTGAATCAGAACTCTTCATCTGTGGCGGCGCCGAGATTTATCGTCAGACCCTTGATCTGACCCAACGCATCTACCTGACCGAACTCGACCTTGAGGTTTCCGGTGATACCGCGTATCCGCAGCTCCCGGATGAGCATTTCGAGCAGGTTCTGAGTAAAGATTTTCAAGAGCGGATCGATTACCGTTTTTCCGTCTGGCACCGCAGGGGCTGCACGCAGATTCTAGGCCGGGAATTCTTAGAGAAAATATGAAATTGCAGAGTCCTGCGGTCGACAGCGTTTCTCATGGCCTGTTTCGGAGAGCGATGATCCATGAGGTTGTAAGCGAAGTCAGGTGGTGAATAGCGAGAAAATATCAAAATACACTTGCACCTCCCGGTCATCGTTGTCCTGGCGGTGAATATCATCCATTCCTTCTATTGGGACGATACCTGTTCGGGACGATTCCTTTGCAGCACAGGTGGCGGCTGGTTCTGCACATTCTCACCTGCTTCGTCAGATACTCTTTTCTGCTCTGCATCCCACTGACTCTGCTCGTTACCCTCTACCAGTTTGTTATTCATAAACTGAAACGTCAGCTGGTTCAGGGAACACCAAGGGCCCACAAACACTTGCCTGCTGCACTGGCTGTACCGGCCATTTCAGGGTACCGCAGTTTTCTGTGCGGTGGTATCTGTTGTATAGCGCAAAAAGGCAGGGGTGACTGACCGGCAAAGGGGGCCAATGGACGGAGGCGTCTGGAGTGGGAGCACACAGAGCCGATCATCAAAATGATTGATCTCAAATGAAGCCATTCATGTCCCGGGAAATTTTATATTTCTGTTATGATTTCTTCGCACCCTTGGTATCGCAACAGAACTGTTATATAGCTGAAATGCACAGTTTTTAGTTGTTTCATTGTGATAGTCCCTTCTTTCATGCGGAGATTGATGATGTCAGAAGAAATGCATGTCGTTTTTGGAACAGGACCCGTCGGATGCTGGATAGTTCGTGCGCTGCAGCAACAGAATATCACCGTCAAGGCCGTCAACCGGACAGGGAAGCGACCACCGCTCATGCCAGATGGAGTCGAGGTCATTGCTGCTGATCTGTCTGATCCGCAAAAGGCCAGTGATGTTGCTGCAGGCGCAACTGTTTTGTATCAGGCCTTGTGTCCGGCCTATCATCAGTGGCAAGAATTCTTTCCCAGTCTTCAGTTCTCCTCGCTTGCTGCGGCAAAAGCAGCAGGTGCCCGCTACATCTCCATTGAAAATCTCTACATGTATGATTCCAGCGGGCCGATCAGTGAAAATTCGCCGATTGTGCCGCAGTCTAAAAAAGGTCAGTTACGGGTCCGGATGGCTGAGGAGGTCATGGCCGCCCACGCTCGAGGCGATGTTCAGGCTTCTGCTCTCAGATCCAGTGATTACTACGGGCCGGGGGTTGTCAATTCTGCTTTGGGCGACATGGTTTTCGGCCACCTTGTCGCAGGGAAAAAGGCCCAGCTGACCGGATCGGCGACTCAGCCCCACTCATTTGCCTATATCGAAGATGTCGGCCGTGCCGCGGCCATACTGGGCACCTGTGAAGAGGCTCCGGGTAAGGTCTGGTTGACTCCTCATGCGCCGGCTCTGACGCAAGGGGCGATCGCCGAGATGGCCTGCCGTCAGTTGGGTATCACGCCGAAGATGTCAGTTGTGTCGCCCCTGATGATGAGACTGGCTGGCCTATTCATTCCCGAGGCTAAGGCTGCACTCGAAATGATGTATGAATTTACGGCTCCTTTTGTTGTCGAGTCAAAAAGATTGCAGGAGATTTTCGGCCTGGAACCTACGCCGGTTGAGCTTGGCGTTGAAAGGACCCTGGACTGGTTTCGGGGGCGATAGCAGTCCTTGTGGCGGCATTATCACCTTGTTTTTGTCAAGGGTCCCTGACTTCTGCTATAAGTAGGGTTTAAAATTTTTGAAGCCCCGTATACAAAAATACTCTGGGGCTCATTTTGATCTGGTTGAAACCAGGGCGCTGCCACGAGGTGATCTATGCTCACAATTGATAAAACCACAACCGCCAGCTTTGATGTTGACCCACAGCGTGGTTTTACCCCGCTCTGCCCCAATGAACTGCCTGTTGCCGAAGGTGATCAGATTGCTGACGAACTCAACGCCCAGGCGGCTTTTGCCGCACTGCGGGTGGTCAGCAAGGATTGCCATCCCGCTATGGCACCCTGGGTTGCTAGCAGCCCGGAAGAGGTTATGCAGCCGGTGACAGGGGACTATCCGAATCTCGATATCAAGTGGCCGCCGCACTGTGTCGTCGGCACTGATGGGAATCAGCTGATCCCCGGTCTGCCGTTTGAAGAGGCCTACGACCTGGTCATCGAGAAAGGGGTTGATCCGTTGCTTCACCCTTACGGCGCCTGCTATCACGACCTGCAGGAGGAGGTCAGCACCGGGGCGATCGAATGGCTGCGTCAGCAGGGGATCAAAACGGTTCTGCTTGGCGGTCTGGCCACCGATTACTGTGTCAAGACCACCGGTCTGCAGTTGCTCAAAGCCGGGTTCAAGGTCATTCTCAATCAGGCCGCCTGTCGTGGTGTCGCGGCTGAAACCAGTGCCCAGGCGCTGGTCGACCTGCAAGCAGCCGGAGTTCGGTTAATTGCTGACAGCCGTGAACTGGAACTGGCCTGATGGCGGCCCCGAGGATTCAGCGCCGGCTGATCGACAGCCTGCTCGATACCGATTTTTACAAACTGACCATGCTTCAGGCCTTCTATCACGCGCCGGAGTTCCGGACTGTGATGGTCGAATGGAAGTTTGCCTGTCGCAACAATAACGGCCTCCGCCTGGCCGAGCTGGTCGAGGATATCCGCTATCAGTTCGAGTTGCTCTGCAACTTAAGTTTTACCGAACCGGAGCTCGAGTACCTGCAGCGTTTCCCCTTTTTTACCCATGATTTCATTGAGTTTCTGCGTATCTTTCATCTCGATATGCGTTTTGTCGAGCTCCGCGCTGACAACGATGATATCTCTCTGCGTGTCAGGGGCCCGCTGCTTCACGTCACCCTCTTCGAGATCTACGGACTGGCGATTATCAGTGAGCTTTACACCGAGCTGGTCCATGGCGGTGTCGATCTGGAGCAGGCCCGCTCTATCTTTGCGGGCAAGATTGAAGCGATCAAGGGAGATGGGCCGCTGCCCGGTTTCCAGCTGGCCGATTTCGGTACCCGGCGGCGCGCCAGCAAAGCCTGGCAGGAAGAGGTGCTGATGACCCTCAAACGGGAAATTCCCGAGCTGTTTTCCGGCACCAGCAATGTCGATATGGCCCGCCGGCTCGATCTGATGCCGATCGGTACCATGGCTCATGAATGGTTCCAAGCCTGGCAGGCAGTGACCCGCCTGGCCGATGCCCAGAAGGTGGCTTTGGAGGCCTGGGTACGTGAGTATCGCGGCCGACTGGGGATTGCCCTGACCGACTGTTATTCGATGGATGCCTTTATCCGCGACTTCTCCGACCCCTATTTCGGCAAGCTCTATGACGGTCTGCGTCACGACAGTGGTTCCCCCTTTATCTGGGGGGACAAAGCGATAGCCATGTATCAAGAGATGGGGATCGACCCTTTGAGCAAAACCCTGGTCTTCAGTGACGGACTGACCTTTCAGACCATGGTTGAACTCTATCGCTATTTTCACGGGCGCGCCCAGGTCTCCTTCGGCATCGGTACCAAACTGACCAATGACGTCGGCTTCACCCCGCTCAACATTGTCATCAAGATGGTTGCTGCCAACGGCAAGCCGGTCGCCAAGATCTCCGATGAGCCGGGCAAGAGCATGTGCGAAGATCAGGAGTTTCTGAATTATCTGGCTTCTGTCTATGGGATTCGGCTGTGACAGCCGTAACGGAAAACCCTATCTGATCAGGCGGCTGATCAGTTGGTTGCTAGCCTGCGATTTCGGAATGATGATCGTGATGCCATAGCCCTGCCTGAGCAGCTCGGGCTTTGGGCCATCAGTCGTTTTCAGCAGTTTAACGATATCTTCGATGTGGGCCAGGCCGATGGTAAACATGGCGGTATGATTGGGGGTCAGCCCGGCCTGGTAGGCTTCTTCGACAACTTCAGGGATATTGTCCAGAAGCAGGTAGGTGCGCGCGTTCTGAAGATGTTGAATATCGCTGAGAGTATGCTTGCTGGCCTGATCTCTGTACTGAAATAAAAGTGTCCGTATCTTTTGGTAGAGATCTTTATTCTCAATCTGGCCGAGGCACAAACCGTAATGACTGGTCAGGAGCTGATCGGCGTTGACGAAGCGCGAGGTTTCGCTGAGCAGATTTTGTAAGTGAAGTTCATCCAGCCGGTCCACCGGCGTATTCCCTGCGCCTTTTTCCGTCCTTGTCACATCATCATTGTCAGAAAAAAAGCCCTCAGGGAGCAGAAGGCCGAGCTGATGGTTTTCAATCAGCCACTCTCCGATGCGATAAATCTGACTCTGACAGAGAACCGTCCCTGAGCCGGAAAGGCCACTGACACTGCTGCGGTGACTCTGGCCGATGATGAAGATATGTCTTCCTTGCTGGCCAGCTGTTGTATAAACCACTTCCCCTAGTTCTGCAGGAAAGTTCTGTAATTTGCTGATAGCTTGTTGCGAGCCATTGATTACTGTCCGATTTGCTGTGCTGCAAGCCGACAGCAGCAGGCATAGGGTTACCAATGTGAATACCCGGGTTCGATAAAATTTCTTGAAGGCGAAAAAAATCATAGTGTTCCTTGGAATCCTGAACGGGAATAATTCATCGAAGCAGGAGTTGCCCTATGTTGATTTTGACTGAATTTGATCATTGAAATCAACAGGTTGATGCCTGGAACAAGCTTTTTATTGAGTGAAACTATAAAGAATATATAAAAAAAGTCACTAGAAATCAATAGGTTTTGCCTTTTTGTGCATTGACTGAGAGGGGCCTACGAGTTACTGTATATATAACTGAAACGGTAATCATTTGATGGTCGGGGCAGTTAAGGAAACAGGTTGCAGGCTCAAGGATAAATTCAGCACAGACGATTTGAAAGACTCACTAAAAAAATGAAGGAGTAAACAAATGAAAACGAAGGTTATGATTCTCGCAGCAATGTTTGTTGGCGCCCTATTTATCAGTCCGGTAATGGCTGAGGACTGGCCAAATGGGACCTCATACCTGAACAGCAATTCGGCAAGTATATCGCTTGGTGAGCGGATCAATACACATCCCGAACTGAGCAAAAACTACAAGAAGTTTTTAGGTGTCGATATACAGTTTGCCAACAATGATGTTAAAGCACCAATGCCGGCCATTGTCGGTCTGAGCGCTGAACAGATTGTTGCCGTTCAGAAATTGCTGATTGATCAGGGTTTTAAACCTGGTGCCGTTGACGGTTCTCTTGATATTCAGACTGAATCGGCAATTTATTCTTATCAGACAGAAAAGGGTCTTGCCACGACCGGTTATCCGACCGATGAGACCTTGAGAAACATGGCCGTCAGTGACAGCAGTCAGGAGTTTTTTGGTTTGTCACCAGCCTTCGGCCATCAGGATATGTAACTGCAGATAGGGAGCTATTCTTTGAAACCAAAAAGTGAAGCAGAAAACTGACATCCTTGAACCGACCTGTTCGGTTCGCAACCAGGGCCGGAAGAGAGATCTTCCGGCCTTTTCTTTGGTCTGGCAAAAGTATCTTTGTTGTTAATGTTGAAAATTTCTAATCGTGCGCTAGATTTATATAGAGCGTAGCTCTTCCACTATGCGTTTTCTCCATGCAACCTCTCGATAGAGCAAAATCAGGGCAACCTGATGACGCAAAGCAACGGGTCCGCTGTGCGGATGGCCGGGCTACCGAAGGAGGTACGGCACCTGAAATACCGTCGAAATGCGGCGGTAGCAGCCTCCTTCACCCTTCTGTCAGGTTTTATTTGAGGTGGGGGTACATATGGCTGAGTCCAGAGCAATTTCAGGGAACAGGGTTCGGAATCTCTTCCGGGGAACGGTTTTTCTTCTGCTGTTGTCAGCTCCTTTCACCTGCCGTGCGTCAACAGGTGAAGAGCTGATGTCTCTCAGCCTGGAAGATCTCATCAATATCGAGGTGACCAGCGCGTCAAGGATGCCGCAGAAGCTTAGCAAGGCAGCCGCAGCTATTTATGTCATTACCGATCAGGATATAGCCCGGGCGGGGGTGACCAGTATTCCGGAGGCTCTGCGTCTGGTCCCGGGGATGCAGGTTGCGCGGATCGACAGCAACAAGTGGGCGATCACCTGCCGCGGTTTCAACGAAGCCTTTGCCAACAAGATGCTGGTTATGATCGATGGACGGACAGTCTATACCCCGATGTTTGCCGGGGTGTTCTGGGATGTCCAGGATGTCATGCTCGAGGATGTCGAGCGGATCGAGGTGATCCGCGGACCGGGCGGAACCCTGTGGGGGGCAAACGCCGTCAATGGCATCATCAATGTCATCACCAAATCAGCGAGGAAAACCCAGGGGCTTCTGGCTGCCACCGGTGGCGGCAGCGAAGAGCGCGGTTTTGCCAGGGTCCGTTACGGTGGTTCCTTTGGCGAGGATGGCTTTTACCGTTTCTACCTCAAGGGGTTTGAGCGTGACAGCGGAGCGGACCTGGGCGGTGAGGAGGCTGCCGACGATTGGCGCAGCATCCGTGGTGGTTTCAACCTGGAGAAGGGGGATGAGCAGGAAGGCCTGTTCACCCTGCAGGGGGACATTTACCAGGGAGAGTCCGGATCGGTGCGGCCGATCAGTTCGCTCATTGCGCCCTATCAGAGCAATGTTGCCGGTGACACGGAGGTGTCCGGCCAGAATCTTCTGCTGCGCTGGCAGAAAAGTTATTCGGAGACGGCCAACTCAAAGCTACAGCTCTATTACGACGGGACGGATCGCAGGGAGATCGCTCTCAATGAAAAGCGCGATACCTTTGATGTCGACTTCCAGAACCAGTTTGTTATGGCCGAAGTTCACAATCTGGTCTGGGGGCTGGGTTACCGTTATACCCGTGATGATTTCGACAGCAGCTTTACCGTGACCGGGGAGCCGGAAAGTCGTTCCGATCAACTGTTCAGTGCTTTTATCCAGGACAATATCACGCTCAGTGAAGATCGCCTGACCTTTATCATCGGCTCCAAGCTGGAGCATAACGACTACACCGGAGTCGAGATTCAGCCGAGCGCCCGGCTGGTTCTGACACCGACCATCTCATCCAGCGCCTGGCTTGCAGTGTCCAGGGCGGTGCGTACGCCTTCACGTCTTGATCATGATTCGGAGCTCAACTATTGGGTCGTGCCAGGAACGACTTATGTCTCGGTTCGTGGTGATGACGAGGTGGAATCGGAGCAGTTGACCGCCTACGAGGCGGGACTGCGTTACAGCCCGAATGACCGGATCAATATCGACCTGACTTTGTTCTACAACGACTATGACAGCTTGATCACCAACGAGTGGCAGGCGCTGCCAAGTTTTTCCGGTGCGTATCTCGTTTATACCAGGACCAAGGCCAGCAAGGCCTACGGTGAAACCTACGGCGCCGAGCTTGCCGTTGATTACCAGCCTCTTGAGTATTGGCAGCTGAAGGCCTCCTACAGCTTGCTGCAGATCGATCTGCATACGGACGCGACGAGCACAGATACTTCAGCAGAAAGCGAAGAGGGGAAGAGCCCTCATCATCAAGCCTCGCTGCTGTCTACCTGGAGGCTCAGTGACCGCGTTGAGCTGAACGCCTGGTGGCGCTATGTCGACAGTCTGCCAGAGCTCGACATACCCGGCTATCACAATCTCGATTTGCGTGTTTCCTGGGCGCTTACCGATACGCTGAAACTGGATGTTGTGGGTCAGAACCTGCTTGATGACGAACGTCATGAATTTACCTCGGCCACTGCAATATCCACGGCCGCCGAACGCGGTATCTATGTTCAGCTGACCGGGCATTTTGACTGAAGTTGGTGAACGAGACCGGTATCTTCCGGTTTCTGGTGAATGAGGGCACCCTGATGGCTCGAACGGGATTTGACGATAACCTGTTGCTACGTGCGCAGCTGAAAAAAGCCGCAGTGAAGACCTGGCGCTGGTCGCCGGTTCTGGTTCTGCTGATGCTGTTCGTTTTCTCTGCGCCGGGGTTTGCTCTGCAGGTGCATCGGGAAGCTGTCGTCAAATCAGCAATCCTGTTTAATCTGACCAAGTTCATTGAATGGCCGACATCCGTTTTCGCCGATGCTGAAAGTCCGTTCCGGGTTGCTGTACTGGGTGAAAACCTGTTGCAGAAGGAACTGCTCAAATGGGTCAACAACGACTATGCCGGGCGGCGGATCGAGGTTGACAGCTATGAAGACCTTGAGCAGCTGCAGGGCAGGATCGGCGATTACCAGTTCATCTATCTCGCAGAGGATAAGTCGGATCTTGCTCTGGAGCTGATCGCTCTGATCGGCAACAACCCGGTGCTGACGGCCAGCGACTCGGCCGGCTTCTTCCGCCAGGGGGGCGTCATCTCGTTGACTGAGATGGATGGCAAAACCCGTTTCTCCTTGAATATCGACGCGGCGACCCACTGTCAGCTGAGCATCAGCTCCAAGGTCGCCAAGCTTTCCGATGCTGTTATCAAGGATGGCAAACTGATCGGGGGCGGGCCATGAAAATCATGGGGCTGATCTGCAAACGCCTGTCCTTGAAGGTCAAGCTCATCGCCATCATCGGCCTGGTCAGCATCATGTCGCTGGCCTGCCTGCTGGCGATGTTGATCTATACCCAGAACAAGATCCTGCGAGATTCCCTGCTCGATGAGGTTCGGATCATCTCCGAAAACATGACGGGGAGTCTTTCGGCGGCTCTGATCTTTGAGGACATCTTGATGGTCGAGGATATCCTCAAGACCGCCTTTACCAAGCAGCAGATCCTGTATGTTGAAATCGACCAGGAGGAGAAGGCTGCCCTGGAATATTACAGCAAGAGCGGTGGGGGCAGGAGCTATCCCAGATCGGCGAATGAGGTTCTGCTCACGACCGGCTATCACTTTGGTGAGGTCCTTGAACTGCTGCAGCCGCTGCAATATAAGGATGAGAAGCTCGGCCTGCTCTACATGCAGGTCGACCTGCAGCCGAGCCGCAGAACCCTGTTGCGCTATACCCTGATCGGGCTGTTTGGATTGATCGGCTCTACTCTGTTCGGCCTGATTCTGGCCTTGCGCCTGCAGAAGGTCATCTCCAGTCCCGTCATTCAATTGACTGAAGCGATGACCTCCGTTTCGGATGACCAGAATTATTCCAGGCGGATCGCCAACGACAGGACCGATGAGATGGGCAGTTTGATCGACAACTTCAACCACATGCTCAGCCAGATCGAACAGCGCGATGAAAAGTTGTCTTCCCAGCGTCGATACCTCGATCACCTTGCCTATCACGACTTTCTGACCGGCCTGCCGAATCGGCTGCTCTTTCGTGATCGTCTGACCACCGCCCTGTCACGCAGCAACCGGGCCGACAAGAAGATCGGGCTGCTGTTCCTCGATCTCGACCGCTTCAAGAATATCAACGATACCCTGGGGCATGATGTCGGTGATCTGGTCCTCAAACAGGTGACCCAGCGGCTGCAGCAAAGAATCAGGAGTCAGGATACCCTGGCCCGCTTGGGCGGCGATGAGTTCGTCATGATAGTTGAAGATATTCAGGATCCCCGGGCGCTGTCGCTGGTCGCAGAAAAGGTTCAGCAGGAACTGGCCATGCCGCTGGTGATCGAGGGGCATGAGCTGTTTGTCTCGACCAGTATCGGCATTACCCTGTTTCCCGATGACGCCCCGACGGTGGAGGATTTGATGAAGTGTGCCGATGTCGCCATGTACCGCGCCAAGGCGGCCGGCCGCAATACCTACAGGTTTTTTACCAACGGGATGAACGAAGAGGTCGAGGAGGCGCTCTTTCTCGAGAACAACATGCGCAAGGCCCTGCAGAATGACGAGTTCATTCTTTACTATCAACCGCAACTCGATCTGCAGAGCGGTGCGATCTATGGGATGGAAGCCCTGATCCGCTGGCAGCACCCGACCCTTGGGCTGGTCTCTCCCGCCCGTTTCGTGCCGGTCGCCGAAGAGAGCAGTCTGATCCTGTCGATCGGCAGCTGGGTTTTGAAAAAAGCCTGTGCCCAGGCCAGATTATGGCACGAACAGGGTTTTCCGCTGTGCAAGGTGGCGGTCAATATTTCTCCCCGGCAGTTTTCACAAGGGGACCTCTGCGCCATTGTCGCAGCAGCTTTAGAGGAGGCGAAGCTCGATCCCGCTTTCCTGGAGCTGGAGATTACCGAGTCCGCGATCATGAATGATATGGACAGTGCCATTCAGACCATGAAAGAGCTGGTCGCTCTTGGCGTCAGCCTGTCGATCGACGATTTCGGTACGGGTTATTCTTCCCTCAGTTATCTGGAACGTTTTCCGATCAGCAGCCTGAAAATCGATCGTTCTTTCATGGCCAAGATTCAGCCGGGCGGGACGAACGGGGTGCTGGCCGAGGCGATCATCGGTCTGGCGAAGACACTGCATCTGGATGTTGTCGCCGAAGGGATCGAGACTGAGTTTCAGAAATGGTTCCTGACCAGTCACGGTTGTCGTTTCGGGCAGGGGTTCTACCTGAGCCGACCGATACCAGCCGCTGAATGCGAGGCTTTTTTCTCCCGGCTCTCGTCGCTTGCCCAGTTTGTCGCCCTGCCGCGCTATGGCAACTATCGGTCTGTCCAGAAGGATGCAGAGGATCTGCGTCTGCCATTGCGAAATTTATGAACGTTAACGACTTATCTAAAGCAGCACCATGACCAGCGGCAGTGTCACCAGGCTGGCCAGGGTGGTCAGCATGACACCGGTATTGACGAAGGCCGGGGCGACGTTCTTTTCCGCGGCCAGCATGGTGGCGATCACCGCTGTCGGCATCGCCATCTGGAGAACGCCGGAGGCCAGTTCCGTGGGGCTGAGAGAAAACTGGCGGCCGATGACAAAGGCCAGAGCAGGTGCCACCAGCAGGCGAATCGCCGAGGCGATGAACAGGTCTGTGGTGAACTGAAAACGTTTCTGTTCAAAAAGCTGCAGTCCCAGGGTAAAGAGCATGACCGGGATCATGGCTGATGCCAGCAGCCCGATCATGCGGCTGGGCATCAGCGGCAGTTCGAAACCGCTCATATTGAGAAGAATCGCCGGGACAACGGCCATGATCGCGGGGGTCCTGATCAGGCCGCCAAAGATGTTCCGCATTCCGCCTCGTGCCCAGCTGATGGCGCCGACGCCGATGATAAACTGGACAACGGCTACCGTGATGTAATAGATCGTGGCTGACGGGATCGCCTCTTCGCCAAGGCGGAAGCGGATGACGGCCAGGCCGTAATTGCCGACATTGATGAACCCCGAGACGATGATGTAGGCGACGATCATCTCTTTGTTGCGGCCGAGCAGGCGGGCGATGACGACGGTGACCACAGTGATCATGAGTTGGGCCAGGGTGAAAAAAATGATCATCTGCAGGGCCGCCGTAAATGGGATATTCGAACCCTTGACCGCTTGAAAGACAAAGGCCGGAACAAAGACATAGTACGCCGCCCGGCTGAGCGACGGACTGTGCAGTTGCAGTCGTCCGCCAACCAGATAACCACAGAGCACAACGCCGAAAACCGGCAGAATGACGTTGATGAAGATATTGATGAAGCTGGTCATGTCAGTGGCTTCCGGTCAGGTTCTGCCAGATCTGGCCATAGGGGAGCAGGAGAAAATCGATGCTCTTGCGCTCATGTTCACTGCTCAGCTCGAAGCCGAGCTGCCTGACCCGCTTCTCGATGCCGGGCATGTGCAGAGCTCCCCAGGGAATGACGATGTGATCGTAGTGGGCCATGGCTTCCGTGAGATAACCAAGGACCATGGCGTTTCGCTTGTCGATCAGGTCATGCATGATGATAGCGTCTATGTCGGTCGGCATCTGCTGCTGAATCCAGCCGTTGAATCTGGAGTATCCCTTGAGCGGCTGGTCTGACGCCAGAACCTCGCGGGCCAGGGTGTTGAGGACTTCTATGGTGCGCTGGTCGAACTCCTTTAGATCGATATCGGCCGCCAGAATGTTGAGCTGATTTAGTTGCTCGGCGTCGGGATTGCGCAGCTGCTCTGGACTGATGACGGCTCCAGTCAGGCGCAGGTTCTCCTGGGAGACCAGTCCCAGAGCTCCGGCCAGCTTGCCATAACTGAAATTACCGCTGAGCCGGTTTTCACTGTCCTGCACTCCTTCGGCCAGCAACAGTGAGGAATGAGTGGGCAATGAGTCTTTCAGAGCGGTGTAGTAATCGAGCTGGCCAAGGTGGATCATCGCGGCCAGGCGAACCGCCTTGTCCCCCTGCCGATAGATCCTTTCTTTCATGTAGAGTCCATCAGGTTTGAGCTCGACGAACCCGCCGCTTTTCTTGTCGACCAGTTGACTGAGGCTGAAGAACAGCAGCAGTACCAAAGCCAGTGGGACGACGATGATGTTGATGATGATAAAACGCAGCAGGTTCCCGCCGTCAAAGGTGCGGCCGACAAACTGACGGGGCGTCAGCAGAAAACCGGTCCTGCTGATCCTGCTGTTGATCCACAGGATCAGCAGGCCGAGCAGCAGTTGGACGGCGCTGGTGACCAACGTCAGGGTTGCCGGTGAGGTGCTGTGAAATGGCCGGAAGTCGATCAGTCCCCAGAACAGCCAGAGCATCAGCGGGAATAGTAGAAGTTTGGGCAGGTGGCGGTTGAAGGCGCAGCCGATGTAGACGATCAGGGCACAGATCAGGGTCAGAAGGTGAAGCGTCGTATGCACTGGCTGGACAAAACCAGGGCCACCATAGTGAGTAGCCAGTCCGCTCAGCAGGCCGCTGATACTCATCAGGATGAAGAGGAGGAAGAACAGGTTGGCAAGTTTGCGCATAGCAATACCTTTGTCTTTGCAGGGGCGAAAGCCGTTCTGACCTTAGCGATATCGTCTGAGGCTGTCAATCAGACTCTTCTTTCAGGAGCATGAACTGATTCAAGTGCCTGACTGCCGCCATCTTGGCCTTTTCTGCAATGTTTCCGGTTTTATTTCGCCCTGAGCGGTGATCTGTTAGACTGAAAGCTTGAGGCCGATTGACGCTTTTGGCCAGTCGATTCATTCATCTACTTTTATAGAATCCTGAGTGAAGGAGACGAAACATGGCGACGCAGTTCAAAGCTCTTCTGGTTGAAAAAACAGTGCAGGGTGATTTTACCCGTTCCCTGGTGACCCGTACTCTTGATGATCTGCCGCAGGGGGAGCTGGTCGTCAAGGTTCATTACTCTTCACTGAATTACAAGGATGCCCTGTCGGCAACCGGCCATCCCGGAGTGACGAAGAAGTTTCCCCATACGCCCGGCATCGATGCGGCCGGGACTGTCGTTTCCTGCTCCACCTCCAAGGTGCAGCCGGGGGAAGAGGTGTTCCTGACCAGCTTCGATCTCGGTATGGAGACCGACGGTGGCTTCGGCCAGTATATCCGGGTTCCCTGCCGCTGGGCTCAGCGTCTGCCGGAAGGACTGTCACTGCGTGAGAGCATGATCCTCGGTACGGCCGGACTGACCGCCGGACAGTCGGTCAGTGAACTGATCCGCAACGGAGTGGTGGCCGATTCTGGGCCGGTCCTGGTCACCGGGGCGACCGGGGGCGTCGGCAGTATGGCGGTGGCTATTCTGGGCAAGCTTGGTTATGAGGTGGTCGCGGTGACCGGTAAGCCGGATCAGGAAGATTACCTGAAAAGGCTCGGTGCCAAGCGGATCATCAGCCGGGAAACCCTGCTTAGTGGTTGCGAGCGACCGTTGATGAACCCGACTTGGGCGGGTGTGGTCGATTGCGTCGGTGGTGACATGCTGGGCGCAGCGTTGAAGTCGACCCGTTATGATGGCGCCGTGACCAGTTGTGGACTGGTCGCCTCGGCCGAGCTGAATCTCAATGTCTACCCCTTTATCCTGCGCGCTGTGCACCTGGCCGGTATCGATTCGGCCGAGTGCCCGATGAACCGGCGGCAGATGATTTGGAACCGGCTAGCCAGAGAGTGGAAGCCGGAGTGGCTGGAAGAAATGTGCGAAGAGGTTAGCCTGAGCGGCCTAGATGAGAAGATCGAAGCGATTCTCAAGGGGCAGCTCAAGCGCCGGGTGCTGGTCAACCTGCTGAATGACTGACCGGGAGGCTATTGTTTTCTGCACCAACCTGCGAAGGTGGACAGATGAATCGTTTTGTCGATACCCATATCCATTTTGATGCCCCGGAGTTTGCCTGCTCCGGGGTTGGTCTTTTGGCCGAGCTAGAGGCTGCCGGCATTGTGCGTCTGGTGATCCCCGGCATCAAGCCTGACAGCTGGGATCAGCTGTTGTCTCTAGCGCGCAAGCATAACCGGCTTTTTGCGGCGCTCGGGCTGCATCCCTATTTCGCCGAACTCTGGTCGTTTGAAGTTGCGGACCGGTTGGCTGGTCTGGCCCGTGATCCCGAGGTTGTCGCCATCGGTGAAATAGGGCTCGATTCCGGCGTCGGACCAGCCCTTGACAGACAGCTCCAGGTTTTCCGCGAACAGCTCGAGATCGCTTGTGCGGCAAAGCTGCCGATTCTGCTCCACTCCCGCAAGACCACCCCGCAGATGCTGGATATTCTTGAAGAATATACTCGTCGCGGGCTGCCCGGCGGGATCTGGCACGGCTTTTCCGGGAGCGTCGAAACCGCCCGCAGGCTGGTCGATCTCGGTTTTAAGCTTGGGATCGGTACCGTGCTGCTCAAGCCGACGGTGCGCAAACTGCTTGATGTCGTCAAACTGTTTCCGCTTGAATCTTTTGTTCTGGAGACCGATTATCCCTACCAGACTGAGCGGCCGCAGGAGCTGATCGCGGTCGCACGGAGGCTGGCAGAGATCCGGTGCATAGCTCTGGATGAAGTTGCCAGAGTCACAAGCCGCAGCGCTGCGCAACTGTTTCACTGGGAATGGGATGACCAATGAGTGTTGAAAAAGAGGAACGTTTTGACCGCCTTGAGCTGCTCTTTGGCAGCGAACCGCTGGCCCGCTTAAGCCGTGCCCATGTCGCTGTCTTCGGCGTCGGCGGCGTCGGCAGCTATGTTGTCGAGGCGCTGGCCCGCGGTGCGGTGGGGCGCCTGACCCTGGTCGATTTTGACCTGGTCTGTGCCAGCAACATCAATCGCCAGCTGCATGCGCTGGAGAACAGCGTCGGCCGCCCCAAGGTCGTGGTGATGGCAGAGCGCTGTCGGCTGATCAACCCGGAGCTTGAGGTCACGGCTATCCATCAGGCCTACAATGCCGAAACCAGCCGGGAGCTGCTGAGTGATTCCTATTCTTTCGTCTGTGACTGTATCGACAACATCACCGCCAAGATTCATCTGATTCAGAGCTGCAGTGAACAGCGTATCCCGATCATCTCGTCGATGGGCGCGGCTAACAAGCTTGATCCGTCGCTGATTCAGCTGGCGGATCTGAGTGCAACGAACAAATGCCGTCTGGCCCGGATCATGCGCCGCGAGCTGCGTAAGCGTGGCATCGAAAAGGGGGTTCAGGTCGTTTATTCGACGGAAGAATTCCGCTCCCCGGGTGGGCAGGAAGAGGGGATACGCAAACCGGTGCTTGGCAGTTCCTCTTATCTGCCGCCGCTCTTCGGTCTGACCATGGCCGGAGAAGTCTTGCAGAAACTCGGCGGGCTGAAGTGATGGAAGCCGCCTATCTCTGGCAGTTGCCGCTGCTTATTGTGGTTGGCATTGTCGCCGGGATTCTCAATACCCTGGCCGGCGGCGGTTCCCTGCTGACTCTGCCGCTGCTTATTTTCATGGGCTTGCCGAGTGCCATCGCCAACGGTACCAACCGCATTGCCATCGTTTTTCAGAATATCTTTGCCATCCGTGGCTACCGCAGGCACGGGGCTCTGCCGCTCAATCTCGCCCTGCTCTGTACACCGCCGGCCCTGCTCGGCAGCTGGCTTGGCGCAAACCTGGCGATCAATATCGATGATCAGCTGTTCAACCGGTTGCTGGCGCTGATCATGATCTGTGTGCTGATCTTTACTGCGCTCGACCCGATGAAACGGCTGCGCCGTGAAGAGCGTCCGTTCAGTCCGCTGAAAAAGCTGATTCTGGTCATGGCCTTTTTTGCCATCGGTATCTACGGCGGTTTTGTCCAGGCTGGAGTCGGTTTTATCATTATCCCGGTTCTGCTCGCCTTCGGTCTCGATCTGATCCGCATCAACGGCATCAAGGTCTTTGTAGTCTTCGTCTATACCCTGCTGGCCCTGGCTGTCTTCATCTATCACGGTCAGGTCGATTATCTGCTCGGTATCGGCCTGGCGGTCGGCAACTCGATCGGCGGCATGCTCGGGCCGAAGCTGGCGGTCACCAAGGGGCACGACTGGATTAAGAAGGTCGTAACGGTTACGGTGCTGATCTTTGCCGTCAAGCTGCTGCTCTTCCCCTGATTTTTGCCAATATTTACCAGTCGGGTTGGGGGGTAACCCGCCGGAACTGCGAAGTTGACTCATCTCGTCAAGCAACGTATCATGAAAGCAAACCTTCGACGGCGAAGGTTTTTTTTTCGGTTATGTATGAAAAAGGTGGTTTGCCACCAGGAAGAAGGATAGATGGCTGTAAGACAGATACTCCATTACCCGGATCCACTGCTCAAGGAGAAGTCGGAACCGGTGACTGTTTTTGATGAAGAACTGAAGATATTGACCGAGGACATGGTTGAGACCATGTACGACGCTCCCGGTGTCGGCCTGGCCGCGCCGCAGATCGGGGTTCTTAAGCGGATTGTGGTTCTTGACTGCAGTGCCAAGGATGATCCCGCCGATTTGATCGTAGCGATTAACCCTGAGATCGTCTCCGGTGAAGGGGAATCGTGCGAAGAGGAAGGCTGTCTCTCGGTACCTGGCTATTATGCCAGTGTCAATCGCTATCAGCAGGCGACCATGCGCTATCAGGATGTCGAAGGGAACTGGCACGAGAGAACCTCAGGCGGCCTGCTGGCGATCGGGTTTCAGCATGAGATCGATCATCTTGAAGGGGTGCTTTTCGTCGATCATCTCTCCTCGCTGAAGAAGTCGATGTTCCGTAAAAAATATACCAAGATGCAGAAAGAAAAGGCCGCTGAGCATGACGCCTGAGCAGATCCGTACCGTATTTATGGGAACTCCCGAGTTCGCCGTCGGCACCCTCGAAGGATTGATCGAGGCCGGTTGTCAGATGGTTGGCGTCTATACCCAACCCGATCGCCCCAAGGGGCGCGGCAAGAAGCTGGCCATGTCGCCGGTCAAGGAGCTGGCGCTCAAGCATGAGCTTTCGGTTTTTCAGCCGCTCAAGATGCGTGACCCGCTGGCGATCGAAGAGCTCATGGCGCTTGAGCCGGATCTGATCGTGGTTGTCGCCTACGGCCAGATCCTGCCCAAGGCGGTCCTCGATATACCCAAGTTCAACTGCATCAATGTCCACGCCTCGCTGCTGCCGAAATACCGCGGCGCGGCACCGATCAACATGGCGATCGTCGATGGCGAGACTGAAACCGGGGTGACTACCATGCTGATGGATGTCGGCCTCGATACCGGCGATATGCTCGTCAAGCGCAGCCTGTCCATCGGTCCGAATGAGACGGCCGGTGAGCTGCATGACCGTCTTGCTGTGCTCGGCCGGGAGGCGATGGACGAGACGTTGCGCCAGATTTGCGCCGGAACCCTGCAGGCCGAAAAGCAGGACGACTCCCTGAGCTGTTACGCCAGCATGATGAAGAAGGAAGACGGTCTGATCAACTGGAGCCGCGGCGCCCAGCAGATTCACAACCAGGTGCGTGGCCTCGAGCCCTGGCCGGGAGCCTACACGGCTCTTGACGGGGAGGTGCTCAAGATTGCCGCGACCCGGGTCGACATGACGGCTTCAGGAGAACCGGGCTGCGTGCTTGCGGCTGACAAGAATGGTGTGCTGGTCGCTTGCGGTGAAGGTTCGCTGCTGATCGGCGAACTGCAGCTGCCGGGGAAAAAGCGCCTGCCCGCTGCGGCGTTTTTAAGCGGGCGCCAGCTGCCGGAAGGAACGAAGCTGGGTTGATGTCTTTCGGAGTCAGCCCTGTTTTCGCAGGAAAAGGAATAGAACGATGAATACGATGCGGACGATTGCACTGATGACCGTATTGACCCTGGTGCTGGTCTTTGCCGGTGGCGCGCTCGGTGGCCAGGGCGGCGCTTTGATGGCGCTGATTTTAGCCGGGGTGATGAACCTGGGCAGCTACTGGTTCTCCGACAAGATCGTCATCAAGATGTACCGTGGCCGTGAAACTACTGGCGGGACCCTCTACGAGGTGGTCAGAGAGCTCTGTGAGCGCAATACCCTGACCATGCCGAAGGTCTACGTGCTGCCGCAGAATACCCCCAACGCCTTTGCCACCGGCCGCAATCCGCAACATGCCGTGGTCGCGGCAACCGAAGGGCTCGTTCAGATCCTGACCCGCGAAGAGCTCAAAGGGGTCATGGCCCACGAAATGGCCCACGTCCAGAATCGCGATATCCTGATCGGTTCGATAGCAGCGACCTTCGCCGGAGCGATCAGCTACCTGGCTCATATCGCCCAGTGGGGGCTGATCTTCGGTGGTGGCCGCGACGATGAAGACAGCAACCCGCTGGCTTTGATCGCCATGATGATCCTTGCGCCGATCGCCGCCATGCTGGTGCAGATGGCGATCTCCCGCTCCAGAGAGTACGGTGCCGATGAAATGGGTGCCCAGCTGGCCGGTAACCCGCATGCTCTGGCCGGAGCCCTGCGCAAGCTGGAGATGGCCAATCAGCGCATGCCGATGCCCCAGGTCAACGAAGCGACGGCCCATATGTTCATCGTCAATCCGCTCTCCGGCAAGAAGATGGCCACCCTGTTTTCTACTCATCCCCCTATCGAGGAACGGATTCGTCGCCTCGAGAATATGCGGTTTTAAGTGTCCAACTACAGAGAAAATCCTCGCTGGATTGCCTATGAGGTGTTGAGCCGGGTCGCCGATGGGGCCTATTCCGATATGGTCCTCGACAGCGCCCTGCGCCGTGCCGATCTCGATCCGCGCGACAAGCGTCTGGTTACCGAACTGGTCTACGGCAGTCTGCGTCTGCAGGGGCGGCTCGATTTCGCCCTTGAACAATTCTGCTCCCAACCACTCAAGCGCCTTCAGCCTGAAGTTCTCAGGCTATTGCGTCTGGGCGCCTATCAGCTGCTCGAACTTGACCGAGTTCCGGCCCATGCGGCGGTCAACGCTTCTGTCGAGCTGGCCCGTGACCTTGGGGTGGACAAGGCAACCGGCTTCATCAACGGTGTCCTGCGCGGCCTCGAACGGGGCAAGGCGGAAATTCCCTGGCCACAGCCTGAGCAGATCAAACCTTACCTGCAGCAGGTCTGCGGTTTTCCGGTCTGGCTTTCTAAGGAGGTCATGCGTCGTTTGCCGAACGCCGAAGCGCGCCTGTTTGCCGACAGTTTGTGCCAGCCTGCGCCGTTGACCTTGCGGGTCAATACCCTCAAAACCGATCGAGACAGCTTCCTTGCCGCTCTAGAAGAGACCGGCCACAGTGCTGTTCCCTGCCGTTTTGCCCCGGAGGCCGTCACTATCACCGGGCGGGGAGAAAATCCGCTGCCCGGTGACAGTGAAGGTTGGTATCAGGTTCAGGATGAAGCGAGCATCCTGATGAGTCACCTGCTCGATGTCGCACCCGGTCAGAGGATTCTCGACTGCTGCGCGGCTCCCGGTGGCAAGACCACCCATATCGCCGCCCTGACCGCCAATCAGGCCGAGATCATCGCCCTTGAAAAATACCCGCAGCGGGTCGAGCTGCTCGAAAACGGGGCGGCCCGACTCGGCTGTACGTCGATCGGCGCCAGACAGTGGGACCTGACCGAGATCCCCGAGTTTTTTGAGGCAGAAAGTTTTGACCGGGTTTTGCTCGATGCGCCGTGCAGCGGCCTGGGCGTTTTGCGGCGCAATCCGGAAGGACGCTGGAACAAGGGACCGGCCAACATCAAGGAACTGTCGATTCTCCAGCAGCATCTGCTGCATAACGTCTCGCACCTGGTCAAACCGGGCGGGATTCTACTCTACACGCTCTGTACCTTCAGCCACCTGGAAACCGATGCGGTTGTCGAAGACTTTCTGAACGAACATCCGCAGTTTGTCCTGGAAAATTTGCAAGAAAGTTTGCCTTGCTGGCGAGAACTGTTTACAGTGCAGGGGACTTTGCGCAGCTATCCTCACCTGCATGAGGGGATGGATGCGTTTTTTGCCGCCCGCTTCAGGCGCAAAGAGAACTGAAAAAGAGGTATACCCACGCCTATGAACAAGATTGCTCCCTCGATTCTGTCTGCCGATTTTGCCCGTCTGGGTGACGAGGTCCGTGCCATTGCTCAAGGTGGCGCCGATTACGTTCACATCGATGTTATGGACGGTCACTTCGTGCCGAACATCACCATCGGGCCGCTGATCGTCAATGCGATCCGTCCGGTGACCGATCTGCCCCTCGATGTTCACCTGATGATCGAGAACCCGGACCACTATATCGAAGACTTTGCCAAGGCCGGTGCCGATATCATCGTCGTCCATGCCGAGGCCGCGACCCATCTGCACCGGACCGTTCAGCTGATCAAGTCGCTGGGCAAGAAAGCCGGCGTGTCACTCAATCCGGCGACCTCGCTGAGCGCGCTCGACATGATTCTGCCCGATCTTGACCTGGTGCTGCTGATGACAGTCAACCCAGGGTTCGGTGGTCAGTCGTTCATCGACAGTTGCCTGCCGAAGATCACCGAGCTGCGCAAGCGGATTGATGCTCTCGGCAAGCCGATCGAGCTTGAAGTCGATGGCGGTGTCAAGGTTGATAACATCGAGAAGGTTGCAGCTGCAGGTGCTGATGTCTTTGTCGCCGGCAGCGCTGTTTTCGGTAGTGACAATTACGCCGAAACCATCGCTTGTCTCAAACAGAATGCCGCTGCAGGGCGAGCTTGAGGTGCCGGGCAGCAGGATGAAAAGATTTTTCCTCGTCATTTTCCTGCTCCTGCTGCTCCTGCTGACCCTGAGCGCCTGTGTCGGAACCGAGAAATACAATCCGACAACCGATTTTGTTTTGACCACGAACAACTTCTGCGAAGCGATGCGCTGGAAAGATTTTATCGGGGCAGCTCGCTACGTGATTCCCTCTGTCCAGGATGATTTCCTGGCGCAGTTTGAAGAGGATCCGGATCTCTATGTTGTCGACAGTCGAGTCAAGAAGATCGATTTGGAGAAAAAAGAGAACGGTGCCGAAGTTGTCTACGAAATGGAATATTATCACCTGCCTTCGAGCCGGGTTCGGACCTGGACCTGGACTCAGGAATGGATTCTGATTCGTGAAAAGACTCTCAAGCAAGGTGTCTGGTTGATCGAGAAAGCTCCTCCGGAAGTTCCCTGGAAGAAGTGATTTCTTTACCATTCCACAGATAGAATATCTGAATAGTCAGGGCAGAACCTATTCCTTCGATCACAGGGGCGATGGAATTTCGCTTTGTTGTTCCTGACCGTATCCGTTTGAAATTTTTTTATCCCGGCTCTCATATTTCAGCAGGACAGCCCACAGCCGGGTGTGGGGTCGGCCTTTATCCAGAGGCAGACAGGCCAAGGAGGACAGATGTCAAAAGTTGTATTTTCCAGTTGGGGCAGACAGGTTGTCGATAATCGCCAAGGCGATCAGCTCTGCTCGCTGGAGTTGAGCAAGAAGCTGCCGGTCGCCTTTGATGGCGAACGTGAAATCGCGGGCTTCATGGGGTGGGACGGTATCATCCTCAAGGACGAAACCGTCGATGTTGTGCTGATGGCGGCTGAATATGCCAAACGCATTCAGGAAGAATACTGCTGCGGCAAGTGTTCGCCCGGTAAAAAGGGCACCCGGGTCATGCAGGATACCCTGGCGCGGATCGTCGCAGGGCAGGGCTCTGAGAAGGATCTTGTGACCATCGAGACCCTGGGCGAATTGCTGCAGAACTGCAAATGTACCCTCTGCCAGACCTCGGTCATTCCGATCGTCGACAGCATTGTCCATTTCCGTGACAACTATCTGGCTTACATCGACGGCAGTGCCGTTGCCGGCCGTGACGTCGAATATAAGTCGAAGGTGACAGCCCCCTGCCAGGACAAGTGTCCGGCCCATATCGATATTCCGGCCTATGTCGAGGCGATCCGCAACCGGCGCTTCGACAAGTCGCTGGAGGTCATCCGTGAGAGCATGCCGCTTCCGGCCGTCTGTGGGCGGGTCTGTCCGCACCCCTGTGAAACCGCCTGCCGTCGGGCCCTGGTTGACGAGCCGGTCAATATCATGGTTCTCAAGCGGACCGCCTCCGACTATGAATGGCAGCATCAGCGCGAACCGCAATTTCAGCCGAAACCGCGCAAGGACAAGAGTGTCGCAATCATCGGTGCCGGACCGGCCGGCCTGACGGCTGCCTTCTTTCTGGCCATGGAAGGTTACGGCTGCACCATCTATGAGACCCTGCCGGAAGGGTTTGGCGGCGGCATGATCGCCGTCGGCATCCCGGCCTATAGGATGCCGCGCAACCTGTTGCAGCGCGAGATCGATATCATTCAGTCCCTCGGGGTTGAGATTGTCTATAACTGTAAGGTCGGTGTCGATATCAGCCTGTCCGAGCTGAAAGAGAAACATAACGCCGTGCTTATTGCTCCGGGTGCCCATAAATCGAAAGCGATGGGGGTTGAGGGGGAAGATAAGGGGTACAAGGGTTCTCTCAAAGGGGGAATCGACTTTCTGCGTGATGTCTATATGGGGAAAGACTCCGGCATGGGCAAGAAGGTCTGTGTCGTCGGCGGTGGTAATACGGCGATCGACTGTGTGCGTGTCGCTGTCCGCGAGGGGGCCGATGAGTCGATCCTGCTCTACCGCCGGACCCGTGAAGAGATGCCGGCCGAGCCCTGGGAGGTGGACGGCGCCGAGGTCGAAGGGGTCAAGTTCGAGTTCCTGGTGTTGCCGAAGCGCATCGTTGCTGACACCAATAATCAGGTGACCGGCATCGAGTGTATGAGGATGGAGCTGGGTGAGCCGGATGCCTCCGGTCGGCGGCGGCCGAAGCCGGTCGCCGGAAGCGAATTCATCATCGAGTGTGATACGGTTATCCCGGCCATCGGCCAGGACTCCGACCTGTCATTCATTAGCGAAGACAGCGGCATCGAGGTCTCCAACTGGAACACGGTCAAGACCAAAGCGGTGCCGATGACCACCGGCTCGGGCGCCGAGATGCGTGACAGTAAAGGTAATCCGCTGTCGCGGACGATGATGACCGATATTGAGGGGGTTTTCGCCTGCGGTGAGGCCGAGATCGGTCCCTATACCGTTGTTGCCTGTGTCGGCAATGCACACCGCGCCGCTCAGGTTGTCGGCCGCTGGCTGGAAGAAGGGGTTGCCTACCTGACCGACGACGATCTGCATGAGGATATTCTCAACTTCCTCGAGGTCTACGATGAGGATGAAAATGTCGGCTGGCTCGATGCCGTCGGACGCTTCAACCAGTACGAGATTCACGGCCGGGAACGCGCCGAGACCGGTAACTACGAAGAGGTCGAGTTGGGCTTCAAGGATTCCGAGGCGGTACGTGAGGCGGAACGTTGCCTGCGCTGCTACCGCGTTTCCATGATCGCAATCTAACGTTTTTTAATCATAAATTCGGTTCTGCCCGTTTGAGGAGCTCGCTCCTCACCGGGCGCCTTCCGTTTTGCTGGTATGAGCCGTTATAGCTCTAAATAAACGGTTTACGTCAGCGTTTAAAAAGTTTCCTTTGCTTCCTTTCCTTTGTGCTCAAAGGAAAGGAAGTCGTCTGGCGGGACGAGACCCGCCGGTGTTGGTTCTAAGGTCAAAATCGCGGGGTTGCGCCCCCGCACGGCGCCTTACTTTTGCCCTGGGCGGCAAAAGTAAGCAAAAACGCCCTTTTAAAGCTGGCGGAAATTGACAGCATTCTCTCCATGGGTTCCAACCAGCATCTGACAACGCGCCCAGCAATGAGCCAGCTCATTGAATGGGCAAAATCGAAAAAATTCCGCGCAGCGGAATTTTGATGGAAATCAGTTGAAACAAACTTCGCTGCATACTCCAGGGTTTGTTTCATCAGACTGATTTGTAGATATGTTTGTAAGAGGTGAAACATGATGGTCAATCTGACAATTGATGGAAAAGCGGTTGCTGTTGAAGCCGGGACAACGATTCTCAAGGCGGCTGAAACTGTCGGGATCAAGATCCCTACCCTATGCTGGCTGGAGAAGGTCTCGGCCAACGGGGCCTGCCGGATCTGTATCGTTGAAGTGGAAGGGGTCGACCGACCGATGACCGCCTGCAACACCGAGGTCAAGGAAGGAATCGTCGTCACCACCCAGTCAGAAAAACTGACCAAACTGCGTCGTCAGACGCTGAAGCTGATTCTGGTCAATCACCCGCTTGACTGCCCGGTCTGCGATGCTGCCGGCGAGTGTCAGCTGCAGAACGTCTGCTTTGAACTTGGCGTCAAGGAACAGTTGTTCAGCGCCGAGGATGTCAGGCCGCCGGCCGTTAACCACTGGCCATTGATCCAGCACCTTCCGTCGCGCTGCATCCTCTGTAAGAAATGCGTCAAGGTCTGCCATGAACTGGTTGGAGCCGATGCCCTGTCGATCTGTGAAAAGGGGGATCGGGCTCACATCGAGAAGAACCTCGAGCGCTGTACCTACTGCGGCAACTGCGTTTCGGTTTGCCCGACCGGGGCGATGGTCTCCAAGCCGTTTCGCTACAAGGCGCGTCCCTGGACCTTGACCAAGGTACCGACCATCTGCACTTTCTGCCCGAGCCTCTGTCCGATCGAGCTGAATGTCAAAGACAACAAGATTTACCGCGTTACGACCGACGATGCCACGATCAACCGCGGGCTGCTTTGCGTTGCCGGCTATTTTGGCTATGACTATGTCAACAGCGAGGAACGCCTGACGACTCCCCTGGTCGACAAGGAAGAGGCGAGCTGGGATACGGCGCTTACGCGGATTGTCGATAGGATTCAGTCGATCCGCAGTGAATCGGGTGCCGGGGCGATTGCCGGACTGTCCTCGCCACACCTGACCAATGAAGAGAACTTCCTGTTCCAGAAGCTGTTCAGGGCCGGGATCGGCAGCAACAATATCGATTCCGAGGCGCGCTTCGGGGCGATCCGTACCCTGCGCAGTCTTTACAGAGGGATCGGTCTGACCGGCGCCAGCCACAAGATCGACGCTATTGCCGAGGCCGACACTATCCTGGTCTTTGGTGCCGATCCGGCTGCGGAAGCGCCACTGATCGACTGGAAGATTCAGGAGACCGTACGTCTCCATGACGGCCGCCTGGTTGTCGCCAACATGCGGCATATTCACCTCAGTCAGTTCTCCAACAGCCAACTGACCTACAAGCCGGGGAGCGAAATTCCTCTGATCATGGGGCTCTGCCGTCTGTTGGCTCAGCGCGGGCACCTGCGGGAAAACGAGATCGAACGGACGGTCGTCAATCTCGATGCGCTCAAAGATGATCTGGCAGCAGTCGATATGAAGCAGGTCGTCGAGGCGACCGGCCTGTCACTCGAGGCCCTGGAGAATGCGGCGGATCTGATCGGTACGGCACGCAAGCTGGTCATCGTCTTCGGTTCCGACATCAAGAAGTCGGCCTACGGAACCTACAAGTCGGCAGCGATGGCCAACCTGGCAATCGTGACCTGTGCCTTGAGCGGTGGTGCGGTCTACCCGCTTGCCGACAAGGGGAACATGCAGGGCGTTCTCGACATGGGCGTCTATCCCGAAGGGTTGCCTGGCTATCAATCCTATGCCAGTGGCAAGGAGAAATTCGCCACGGCCTGGGGAGTCGCTCTGCCGGAGGGCGGTCTCAATGCCGAGGGGATTCTCAGTGAGATTGAGGCGGGAAATATTCGCATGCTCTATCTGGCCGCCAACAATCCCCAGTGTTTTGCCGATAGCGGTCGCTGGATGAATGCCCTGGCCAAGGTCGAGTTTCTGGTCGTGCAGGATATCTTTCCGACAGCGATCACCGATATGGCCGATGTTGTTCTGCCGGGATGCAGCTCCGCCGAGAAGAACGGGACCTTCACTACCCTGGACGGCACCCTGACCCAGGCCCGTAAGGCAATAACACCAGCTCTGTCATGCCGTGAAGAAGGAGGTGTTTTCGCCGAGCTTCTGAGCTGTCTCTCAGGTGAGCAGCAGAGTGGCGATCCGATTCAGGTGCTCAAGGAGATCCGTGAGCTGACCGGGCTCTATCCCGAGCAGTTGGCCTGCAAGGTCTTTGCTGTCGCCGATCAGTCGCTGGAGTATCAGCCGGTTGTGCAGCGAGATTGCTTTATGGGCCTGCAGCTGCTCAGTGGTAACGCCAGGGCACATTTCGGTACCACTAGCGGCCGGGTCGCGGCACTGCAGGAGATCGAGTCCGAGGCAGTCATCGAGCTCAGCTCCGCAGATGCCCAGACTGTCGGTGTCGTCAACGGTGACCAGGTGCGCCTGACCACGGCGATCGGTTCGGCCTGTGGCCCGGTGAAGATCTCGCCCCTGCTGCCCGAAGGGCTGGTCTTCGCACCAAGCTGTTTCGTCGAGTTGGGAATCTCCCGGTTGCTGCCGGAAGGCTGTAACCGGATCGCAGTTTCGGTCAGCAGGGTTTGATCGCTGCGTATCTTCATGTCAAAATCCTCGCCATTGAGCGAGGATTTTGTTTTTCAACTGAGAAAAACCACTGCGGGGTTGACCGTCCGGTTCTTGCCATGGATGATAGACCGATTGTTTTATTAACCTTTCACCAACAGGCTAAATTGGAATGTTGCCGTCCGCACAGGAAAATATCAGCCAGCCGCAGGCAATTTTCACCACTCTGAACGATGTCTTCGGTTACCAGGGTTTCCGGCCGTTTCAGGAACAGGTGATTCGCCATCTGATTGCCGGGCAGGACGCTTTTGTGCTGATGCCGACCGGTGGTGGGAAGTCGCTCTGTTACCAGGTTCCTGCTCTGCATCGCGACGGGGTGGCGATCGTCATCTCACCGCTGATTTCGCTAATGAAGGACCAGGTCGATGCGCTGGTTGCCAACGGTGTCGCCGCTGCCTGTTACAATTCCGCCCTCTCTGCCGAAGAGGCACGCAGGACCTTGGGGCGACTGCATGCTGGCCAGTTGAAGCTGCTCTACGTCGCGCCGGAACGGCTGCTCAGCCCCGAATTTCTCGAACGCCTCGACGATCTGGAGATTGCCCTGTTTGCTATCGACGAGGCGCACTGTGTCTCCCAGTGGGGGCACGATTTCCGTCCTGAATATGTCCAGCTTGGCCAGCTGCGCGAACTCTATCCTGACGTGCCGATGATCGCTCTGACGGCAACTGCTGAAAAACAGACGCGCAAAGATATCCTTCAGCAGCTCAGGCTGCACGACGCACTGCAGGTCTGTGCCGGTTTTGACCGGCCCAATATCCGCTATACGGTGATAGACAAGAGTAAACCCTACTTGCAGTTGAATGTCTTTCTCGACCAGCATCGCAATGAATCCGGCATCGTCTATGCCTTAAGCCGTAAGCGGGTCGAGGAGGTGGCCGATAAGCTCTGTGCTGAAGGTTATCGGGCAGCGGCCTATCACGCTGGCCTGCCTGCTGAGGAGCGCAGGCGGGTGCAGGAAGCCTTTCTGCGCGATGACATCGAGATCGTCGTCGCTACCGTCGCTTTCGGCATGGGGATCGACAAGCCGAATGTCCGTTTTGTCGTCCATTACGATCTGCCGAAGAATATCGAAAGTTATTACCAGGAAACTGGCCGGGCCGGGCGGGATGGCCTGCCGGCCGAAGCTCTACTGCTGTTCGGCTATGGTGACATCGCCATCAGTCGTGGCCTGATAGAAAAAGGCAATAACCCGGATCAGAACCGGATTGAGATTCATAAACTCAACGCCATGGTCGCCTTCGCCGAGGCGGGGATCTGTCGGCGCCGGGCGTTGCTGGGCTATTTTGGCGATAGTCTGGATGAGGATTGCGGCAACTGCGATACCTGCCTCAATCCTCCGGAGCGTTACGATGCCACCGAGGATTCACGCAAGGCGCTTTCCTGCGTCTACCGGGTCGGTCAGCGTTTCGGTATCGCTCATGTCATCGAGGTGCTGCGCGGGGCGCGGACCCAGCGGGTGATCGAGTTGCGTCATGATCAGCTGTCCACTTATGGGATCGGCAAAGATAAAAGTATCGATCACTGGAGCCACCTGTTGCGTCAACTGATCCATTACGGTTACCTTGAACAGGATATCGCTAACTACTCGGTTCTCAAACTGACAGAAAACGCCCGGCCATTGCTGCGTGGTGAAATGACCCTAGAGTTGACCCTGCCGCGGATCAAGCCAGGGCGCAAGAGGAAGCCGGAACGCAGGATCTCCGGCAAAGAGTACGATCCGGAACTCTTCGTTCAGCTTAAAGCCTTGCGTAAGGAACTGGCCGACCGGGATGGCGTGCCCCCCTACGTGGTTTTTGGCGATGCGACCCTGGCCGAGATGGCAGCCGAACTGCCGATTGACAACGAAGCGATGCTGCTGATCAACGGGGTGGGCAAGACCAAGTTGCAGCGCTACGGTCAGGATTTTATCGAGGAAATTACCGGCTTTCTCTGCCGCTGACAATTTGTATTTGAGGAGCTGTCATGAAAATTGTGTCCTTTAACGTCAATGGCATTCGTGCCAGATTCCATCAGCTGGAAAAACTCGTCGAGCTGCATCAGCCGGATATTATCGGCCTGCAGGAGATCAAGGTCCACGATAGCGAATTCCCTCATCAGAATCTTAAGCATCTGGGCTACCATGTCGTTCATCATGGTCAGAAAGGACACTACGGTGTGGCAACTCTGTCTCGTCAGGAGCCACTTGAGATTGCTAAGGGGTTCCCGGGAGAAGAGCCGAAGCATCAGCGGCGCATGCTGATGACTCGCTACCGGCTGGCTGACGGGCGCATCTTGCAGGTGTTGAACGGCTATTTTCCACAGGGAGAAAACCGCGAACACCCGGAAAAATTTCCGAACAAGATCAATTTCTATCAGAACCTGCAGAGCTGGCTGGAAGAACATGCCAGCCCGGATGATGCTTTGGTGGTGCTCGGCGATATGAATATCTCACCAGAGGACAGCGACGTCGGCATCGGAGAAGTCAACGCCAAGCGCTGGCTGAAGACCGGTAAATGCAGTTTCCTGCCTGAAGAGCGCGAATGGCTGGAGCGGCTTAAAAGCTGGGGGCTGTACGATACCTTCAGGGCGCAGAACCCCGCGATCAATGATCGTTTCAGCTGGTTTGATTATCGCAGCAAGGGGTTTGAGGATGAGCCCAAAAGGGGCCTGCGTATCGATCTGATCATGGCGACCCGACCACTGCTCGAACAATGTATCGCAACCGGGATCGATTATGACATCCGAGCCATGGAAAAACCCTCGGACCATTGTCCGATCTGGGCTGAATTTGAATTGTAATCTCCGGAAAATGATAAATTGAAGTTCATAAAGGGCTGGGCTAATATGAGCCGGTATTGCAGACAACATTAATGAGAAAAGGAGCGGGATGATCATGGCTAAAATGAGAAAGCTGACAGTTCTTTGTCTGACGATTGTTTGTCTTGGTATCTTCGTTGTCGGCGCGAGCGCTGCTGAGGTCCGTTATACCAAGGTCAATATTCATGCGCAGCAGAAAGATGGCAGAACAGCCATTGCCAGCTACGCGAATTTTACCAACCCGGGGGAAGGGCATATTGTCATTCCGCTCGGAACTGAGATCAACATTATCAAGAAATCGCGTAAACGCTTTGACTTTACCTACAACCAGACCGGCCAGGTCGTCCGTTTTGAATTCCATGAACCGCGGATGGGCATGTCGGTTGACGAGTATCTTGACAAGATCACTTCGACATCCCCATATAAGCCAAGCGGCATGTCCAAACAGGATCTGAAGGGGATCAAGGAGGGTAAAGCTCTGGTCGGCATGAGTAAAAAAGGGGTTATGGCGGCCCTTGGATATCCGGCGACCCATAAAACCCCTTCCCCTGAATCGAACATGTGGACCTACTGGACCAACAAATTCGGGACCATGGCTGTCGACTTCGACGCCAAGGGCAAGGTTACGTCGGTTCGTGATTGATTATAACTGGATTGAAGCACGGAACTTATGACAACTGAGAAAAACAGAATTGCGCTGGTGACAGGCGGCAGCAAGGGGATCGGGGCAGCTATCGCCAAAGAACTGGCGAACGACGGTTTTGATATCTGGCTCAATTATCGAGGCGACCATGATGGCGCCAGAGCTGTCGCAACTGAAATTGAGGATGCAGGAGTTTCCTGCATCCTGCTTCCCTTTGACGTGGCTGATGCGACGCAGGTCAGGGACATTCTGGCTCCGCAGCTGGCAGAGTCGGTCCCCTATGTTCTGGTCAATAATGCCGGGTATGCCCGTGATGGTATTATGGCGCTGATGAGCGACAGTGACTGGAATGAGGTGCTCGATGTTCATCTGGGGGGGTTTTTCAACGTCACCAAGCAGGTGCTGCCCGGCATGATAAAAAAACGCCAGGGGCGGATTGTCAATATTGTTTCAACCTCCGGGCAGACCGGTATCGGTGGCCAGGTCAATTATTCGGCCGCTAAGTCGGGATTGATCGGTGCGACGCGCTCGCTGGCGATGGAGGTCAGCAAGCGCAAGATTCTGGTCAATGCCGTAGCTCCCGGTTTTATCGAAACGGAAATGACCAGTGCGCTGCCGCACAAAGAGCAGATCCTCGCGACCATTCCGTTGGGCCGGATGGGAACCGTCGAAGAGGTTTCCGGGATGGTCGGTTTTCTCTGTTCTGACCGAGCCAGCTACATTACCGGTCAGGTGTTTTCCGTCAATGGTGGCGCCTATCTCTGATAGGCCGTGACAGGCTTGGAGTTATTTTGTATCGGGTTGCAATTACGGGGATTGGGATAATTTCGTGTCTGGGGAGAGATATCGAGACTGTCGGTGCTGCCCTGCGCAACGGCCAGTCCGGTATCGTTGCTGACCTAGAGCGATTGGCGCTGGGCTACCGCAGTCCGTTGACCGGGCTGATCCAGTGCGATGTCGAAGCGGGCTTAAGCCGCAAGCAGAAAAAAACGATGCCAGAATTCGCCCAGTGGGCCTACGCCTCTGCCGTTGATGCCCTGGCTCAGGCCGACTGGACTGAAGAACAGTTACATTCGGATCAGACCGGGATGATTTACGGTTGCGACTCGAGCTGTATCGCCGCTATCGAACAGGTCGCTATCCTCAAGGAAAAGCGGGAAACTAAAGCAATCGGTAGCGGCCAGATCTTCCGTACCATGACCTCCTGCATCACCATGAATCTCAACACCCTGTTCGGCACCCGCGGGGCTTCCTGGACCTTAAGTTCAGCCTGCTCAAGTGGCGGACATGCCGTCGGCCAGGCCGCCGATCTGATTCGCTATGGTCGCCAGGAACGGATGTTCTGCGGTGGCGCCCAGGAAATCAACTGGCAGTCGATGTGCAGTTTTGACGGACTGGGAGCTTTCTCCGCCAGAATTGACAACCCGGTTGCCGCCAGTCGTCCCTTCGACGCCGGGCGTGACGGGCTGGTTCCGAGCGGCGGTGCTGCGACTGTGCTGTTGGAACGCTACGATCTGGCCGAACAGCGCGGCGCGACGATCCTCGGCGAGGTGCTCGGTTACGGTTTTTCCTCCGATGGCGAGCAGCTTTCGGTGCCGAGCGATAATGGACTTGGTCGGGCGATGCTGATGGCGCTCCAGCAAAGCAGCATTGGTGCTGGCGAGATTGATTATCTCTGTGCCCATGCGACCTCGACGCCGGCCGGTGATGCAGCCGAGGCGGCCAATATCCGCATGGTCTTCGGTACCAAAACACCGCCCCTGTCGTCGCTCAAAGCGATGACTGGTCATGAATTGTGGATGTCGGGAGCCGCCCAGGTTGTCTATGCGACAATCATGGCCCGGCAGGGTTTTCTGGCTCCCAATCTGAATTTTGAAAAGGCGGATGAGGGCACTGCGGGATTGAATATCATCCGTGAGCCCCTGGCACAAAAGCCGGACAAGGTGCTCTGCAACGCGGCTGGCTTCGGTGGGACCAACTCGGCGCTGGTGCTGAATTTCAGCTGATGAAGCCGGCGACTGTCATAATCGGGGCCGGGATTTCCGGTCTGGTGACAGCCTTGTTACTCGGTCGCAGTGGTCGCCGGGTCATCGTGCTGGAGCAGGCAAAACAGCCGGCACCTGTGATCCGTGGTTTTCAGCGTGACGGCATCCGTTTCGATACCGGGTTTCATTATGCCGGTGGCTTTGGCCCTGGAGGGCCGCTGGAGCTGTTTTTCCGTCATCTGGACCTCGCTGACGGAGTCAGGCTGATCCCCTGCCGGGAAGAGGGGTTTGATCAGCTGCGGATCGCTCGGTCCGGACGAACCTATGAGCTGCCGGTCGGATTTTCCGCTATAAGGGCATATCTGCAAAGCTGTTTTCCCGCCGCAGCAGAAGCCGTGGCTACATATCTGGACGAGATAGAAGCTCAATGGCGATTCTTTCCTTATCTTGATCCTGCCCTCGATATCCGTAACTTCAAGTTTCAAACTGTCCACAGCCAGTCGTTGCAGCAGAGGCTGGCTGTTTTCAGCGCCTGGCCAGATTTGCAGGCCCTTTTGTCGATGCACACGATTCTTTATGGAGTGGCTCCTGGCGAAGCTGCGCATCATTATAACGCCCAGATTGCCGGATCCTATTACCATTCGGCGCACCTTGTCGAAGGTGGTGGACGGGCGCTGCTGGATGTGCTGTTGCAGCAGCTGGCGAGCTATGATGTCGAACTGCGCTGTAGTGCGGAGGTGGTTGCCGTCGAGGCCGTTGCCGGCAGGGTCGGCGCAGTACTGTTGGCCGATGGTGAACGGCTTGCAGCCGGTGAAGTGGTCGCGACGGTGAACCCGGAGCAGGTTGCCAGTTGGCTGGAGGACAGTCTCGTGCGCCCGGCCTATCTGAAGCGACTGCGCGGTTTGTGCCAGACCTGTTCGGCCTTTGTCGTCTGTGCCCGCTCTGAGCGGGCTCGTACCTTGCTGGCACGGCGCAATCTGATCTGCACGCAGGCGTCGGGCCCCTTTGGTGCAGCTGCCGATGTCCGACTGGAGCAGCGTTCCTTTTTTCTGGCTGGCGCCAACTGCTGTGACAACGCTGATGCTGCCGGCCTGATCGGTATCTTCCCGGCTCTTATGACGGAAGTTGTCGAGTGGAAAGAAGCGCGTAGGCAGCGCACCGCTGCCTACAGGGAATGGAAACAGGCTTTTGGTGAAGAACTTCTGGGGTACATCGCTGTCCATTGTCCGGAGTTGGATGACCTGCAGCTGAGTGATCTGGCGACGCCGTTGACGATCAGCCAGTTCAGCGGCTGTGCCAGTGGCGCCTTGTACGGTACTGCCCACTGTATCGGTCAGTACAACCCGCACCCAGTGACGCGCCTGCCAGGCTTCTATCTGTCTGGGCAGGCAGTAAGTGCTCCCGGTCTGCTCGGTGCGATGTTGTCGGCCTATGTCACCTGCGGAGCGCTGGTCGGACCGGAAATTCTACAGGGAGAATTGCAGACATGTCTATGAATTCAGTCGTCGTGACCGGGGTCGGGGTAATTTCACCGCTGGCCAATGAATTTGCCGCCCTGATGGCTGGTCTTTACGCCCATGAAACGGGAGTGCGCAGTTACCCTGAATTGGGTGAGATCGGCGGCCTACGTTCGCTGGTGGCGGCCAAGGTCGCTGACATCGATCCGAAGATCGTGCCGCGCAAGTTTCGTCGTTCGATGTCACTGATGTCGGTCTATGCCTACCTGGCGGCTCAACAGGCGCTGGAGATGAGCGGTTTTCCGCAGGATCGGCTCGGCAACGGTCGGCTCGGTGTTTCTCTGGGGACTACGCTCGGCAGTACCGAGACGATCGAGGAGTTCTTTCGCGATTATTTTACCGATCACAGCCTGGAGCGGATCAAGTCCGGCCTGTTCTTTCAGATCATGGGCCATTCGGCAGCAGCCAATCTGACCCAGAGTCTGGGGATTACCGGGCGTCTGATCGCTCCGGCGGCGGCCTGTGCGACCGGTTGTCAGACCATCGGTTATGGCTATGAACAGATCGTCTTCGGTCGTCAGGATGCCATGCTCTGCGGCGGTACAGAAGAGTTTCATCCGCTGACGACGGCCATCTTCGATGTCATGAACGCCGCTTCGACCGGCTTCAATGAACAGCCCCAAGCGGTCCCGCGGCCATTCGATGCGCAGCGTGACGGCGTGGTCTGCGGCGAAGGCTGCGGGCTGCTGCTGCTCGAAAACCGCAGTCTTGCCGAGGCCCGTAAGGCTCCAATTCTAGCCGAGATCTGCGGTTTTGCCACCAACACCGATAACTCGAGCATTGCCAATCCGGATGCCGGGGCGATGGCTGACTGTATGCGCAGGGCTTTAGATGATGCCGGGATTACTGCGGGCCAGATCGATTATGTCAATGCCCATGCGACTGGTACGCTGCAGGGAGATAGCGCCGAGGCTAAAGCGATTGCGGAGGTTTTTGGTGGAGAGGTTCCGGTCAGTTCCTTCAAGGGACACCTGGGACACAGCCTGGCGGCCAGCGGCGCACTGGAGTTGGCCGGGTGTATCGGCATTCTTCAGCAGCAGCGCCTGGTGGCGACCAGAAATCTGGAAAAAGTTGCTGAAGAATGTGGCGCAATTTGTCATATTATGGCACCTGAAGATCGCCGGGTGCGTTATATCCTGAAGAATAACTTCGCTATGGGCGGAGTTAATTCAACCGTTATTTTAGGGAGTTATGTGCATGACTGAAGAACAAGTGATTGAGCTGATCGATTCAAGCCTGGCCGAGGAGTTTGAGCTGGATCGTGACGATATGACTCCGGATGCCAATCTATACGAGGATCTTGGTCTCGACAGCCTTGATACTGTTGATATGGTTATTGTCCTTGAGGGTGCTTTCAATTTCAAAATTCGCGAGGAAGAAGCGATTCGCGAGATCCGGACCCTGGGGGATATTCACCGTTTTGTCCTGAGCAAGGTCGATCAGCAGTAGCAGGATGGAGATGCTCAGTAGTGAACAGGGGCGGGTGCGGGAGGTCAATCCTTTGGCTGCTCTGAAAATCATCATTATGAATCTCTGGTGCTGGCCGCTGATGCTGCTCTGGACACTGTTCGGAATCATCATCTTTCCGCTGGCCTATGCCTTTGGTAAATATGTCATGCACTGGTCACAGGAACGGACAACGCGCTGGATCATCTGGATGTACGGCCGTGGCTGGCTGGTGATCATGAGTCCCTTTGTCCGTTTCCGCCGGGAAGGGATGGAGCATGTCAGGGCTCGGATTCCGCATGTCCTGGTGGTCAATCACCTGTCTTTTTTCGATACCTACTGCATGGCTCTACTGCCGATCTGCGATATCACCTTTGCCGTGCGCTCCTGGCCGTTCCGTATGTTCTGGTACAGCAAGTTCATGCGCCTGGCCCGCTACCTGGATGTCGAGAGCAATTCCTGGGATGTTACCGAGCAGAATTGTCAGAGCACTTTTGATGCCAACGGTGCGGTACTGTTCTTTCCGGAAGGGCACCGCAGTCGCGATGGCCAACTGCAGCGTTTTTATTCCGGGGCGTTCAAGGTGGCAGCCGGTTCAGATGTCGTTGTCGTCCCCCTCTGTATCAGCGGTACCAATGTTCTGATGCCGCCCGATCGGAAATATTTCAAGCCCTGTCAGATTACCTTGAAGGCT
Source organism: Geopsychrobacteraceae bacterium (assembly GCA_963677215.1). Lineage (GTDB taxonomy): Bacteria > Desulfobacterota > Desulfuromonadia > Desulfuromonadales > Geopsychrobacteraceae. Next base: position 784,746 of record OY781919.1, on the reverse strand, counting down.
TTGCCGCCGGTCCAGGTTGCTGGGTTTAAAGCTGAAGATGGTCATATGCGGTTGCGTAAACTGGTCAAGGCCCAGATGGCTGAAGCGTTGCAAAAAATGAAATCCGAGGCGAACAACCATGGCTGAGATAACCAACTGGCAGCAGCGACAGGTCGAATTATTACGCCAGCATCTGGTCTATTTGCAGGAGCACTCCCCCTATTATCAGCGGATCTTTGCCGCTTGCGCTTTCAAACCGGAACAGCTGAGCTCGATCAGCGACCTGGAACAGCTGCCGCTGACCTCGAAGGCTAACCTAGCGGAACATAATAGAGAATTCCTGGCGGTTGACGAACATCAGGTGGTCGATATCTGCATGACTTCCGGGACCACCGGAGCGCCGGTAACGGTCTGGCAGAGCGAGCATGACCTGCAGCGTCTGACCCGCAACGAAGAGAGCGCTTTTCGGGCCGTGGGGGTTACCGCCAGCGATCGGGTTCTGATCACGGCAGCGCTCGACCGGACCTTTATGGCCGGGCTCGCCTATTTCCTCGGACTGCGTGCTATCGGCGCGACGGTGATCCGTGGCGGCTCCGGGCAGATGGCCTATGTCGCCGAACTGCTGCGTCTGCAGCGGCCGAATATCATTGTCGGTGTGCCCAGTTTCATGCTCGCCCTGGCGCGTTATCTGCAGAGTCAGGATACCGACCCTCTCAGCTTCGGGATCGAAAAACTGGTCTGCATCGGCGAGCCGGTCAGAAGCCATGATCTGCAACTTTCGACCCTGGGGAAAGAACTACAGCGTTTCTGGGGCGCCGAGATTTTCGGCACCTATGCGAGTACCGAGATGGCGACCTCCTTTACCGACTGTCCGGCCGCTCGCGGCGGGCACGTATTGACCGATCTGATTCTCGTCGAGATTGTCGATGAACAGGGGTGCCAGCTGCCGCCGGGGGTGGCGGGAGAAGTGATCGCCACGCCTCTCGGTGTTGAGGGGACGCCGCTGCTGCGTTACCGCACCGGTGATATCGCTGCGCTCTATGACGAACCCTGCGGCTGCGGCATTGTTACACCGCGCCTTGGTCCGGTCGTCGGCCGTAAGGCGCACATGCTCAAGTTCCGCGGTACGACCCTGTTCCCCGGCGCAATCGGCCACGCCCTGCATATGCTGCCGGAGGTGCATGGCTATTACATCGAGGTCTATGCCGAGCATGAGCTGTCCGACCGGATCCGGGTTGTCGTCGGCGCCCGCCCCGGAGTCTTGAGTGAACGCCAGGTCGCCGAGAAGATCGCGGCAAAAACACGGGTCAAGCCGGAGGTGGAGATCTGCAGCCCGGAAGAGGTCCTGAAGAAAACAATTCAGGGTGACCGGCGCAAACCGGTGACTTTTTTCGATTATCGCTAAATTGTAATGGAAGAGGTGGTGTGAGGAGATGAAAGAACAGATTTATCTGGATGGTTTTAACCTGACAGTTGAAGATATCGTTGCTATCGGTGTCGGTGACAAGAAGGTCGCGCTCGATGCCGGAGCTGTGGAGCGCTGTAAAGCCAGCCGCACGTTCCTCGAAGAGGAAGTGGCCGCCAAGCGGATCATTTACGGGGTCAACACCTCCTTCGGGCCGATGTGCAACAAGATCATCGACGATGCCCAGATCGAGGCGTTGCAGATCAACCTGATCCGCAGCCATGCTGCCGGTCTCGGAGAGCCGCTCAAGGATTACATCGCCATTGCCGTCATGGCGGTGCGTCTCAACACCCTGGTCAAGGGCTACAGCGCGGTACGCGTCGAGCTGCTTGAGCATATGCAATGGATGATCAACGAGCGGATCGCGCCTTATATCCCCGAGTGCGGTAGCGTCGGCGCTTCCGGTGACCTGGTTCACCTGGCCCATCTGGCCCTGGCGATCATTGGCGAAGGGCAGCTCTACTACCAGGGCGAACTGCGCCCTGCCGCGGATGTCTACAAACAGCTCGGCCGCGAACCGTTCCGCTTAAGCTTCAAGGAGGGGATCGCGCTGATGAACGGCACCAGCGCCATGACCGCGATTGCCGCCTTTGCTATCTTCGGCGCCCAGAAATTGCTCAACATCAGCTGCGTAACAGCCGCCTTCTCCGTCGAGATCTTCGGCGGTATTGACGACGCCTTTGATGAAGACCTGCATCTGGTCAAGCCGCACGAGGGACAAATCAAGATCGCTGAAACGATCCGCAACCTCTACCGCGGTTCGCGCAACATTACCCTGCGTTCCGAGATGCATGAGCTGATCCGCCAGCAGAAGGGCGCCGACGGACCGGTCTACGAGACCAGCATCAACGTCCAGGACGTCTACTCGATCCGCTGTGCCCCGCAGGTCCTGGCACCGGTTTTCGAAACCCTGGATGTCGCCCGCCGGACCGTCGAGACCGAGGCGAACTCTTCCAACGATAACCCGATCGTCATCCCGGAGAAGAAGAAGGTTATCCATGGCGGCAATTTCCATGGCCAGAGCATCGGTATGGTGATGGATCAGCTGAGCATCGCAATTTCGACCCTATGTAACCTGTCTGAACGGCGCACCAACAAGTACCTCGACCGTCACATAAACGAGGGGCTTCCGGAATTCCTCATCCCGGGGACCCCGGGCCTGACCATGGGTTTCATGGGCGCCCAGTATCTGGCGACCTCGACCACCGCGGAGAACCGCCAGCTGGCCAACCCGGTCAGCACCAACACGATCAGCAGCAACGCCTCCAACCAGGACGTTGTCAGCATGGGCACCATCGCTGCGCGCAAGGCGTTCAAGGCGGTCAGCAACGCCAAGCATATCGTAACTCTCGAGGTGCTGGCTGATCTGCAGGCGCTGAACTTCCGTAACAGCGACAAGATGGGGCATGGAACGAGCAAGGTGTTTGCGATTTTGAATGAAAATTTCAAGATGTATGACAATAGCGGAATCTTCCATGACGATCTGGTCGCCTATCGCAAGCTGCTCTTCTCGAGCCAGCTGTTTGATGACCTCAGGGTCTACTGGGAGGAGTAATGGAAGCGCTCCCCTTGCCTATTGCCGCCGCAGAACTGGTCCCGCATCGCAAGCCGATGCTGCTGATCGACCGGATGATTGAGATCGACGGCAAAAACGGCGTCGTCGAAGCCGAGATCGCCGAGGATTTTCTCTTTCTGACGGCCGAGGGGCAGGTAGAAGAGGTCGCCATGATCGAGCTGATTGCCCAAGGGTATGCGGCGATCAAGGGCCACGCCGACCGGCTTTCCGGATTGCCGGTTCGCCAGGGCTTTCTGGTCGGGATAAAAACCTTCAGGGTCTATCAGCCGGTCAGGCTTGGCGATCGCTTGCTGATTGAACTGAAGACTGTTGCTGAACTGGATGATTTTGCCTTGGCTGAAGGAATAATTCAGCGGGGCGGAGATGTTGTTGCTGATGCCGAGATCAAGATTTGGATTCAATAAGCAGCTGATCGCCAAGCTGATTCTCCTGCTCCTGATGATGACAGGCGCAGCGCGACTGGCTCAGGCGACCGAACTGGAACCGCTGCTCGAAACGCTGCAGCAGGAGGCCGTTTCGGTCGAGTCGCTCTACAGCCCGTTTGTTCAGCAGAAACATCTGGCGATCTTCGATGAATCCTTGGAATCGCGCGGGGTGTTTGCCTATCGCCGGCCGGACTTCCTGCGCTGGGAGCTGCTGACTCCGGTCAATTCCGGATTTGTCATCCGCGGCGACAAGGGGGAGCGCTGGAATCGCCTCAGTGGCGAACGGGATGATTTTATCATCTCCAGTGATCCGGTCATGGGGTTAATTTCCCGGCAACTGCTCGCCTGGGCACGTTTCGATATAGCTTGGCTGAAAACGCGCTACCAACTGGAACTGCTTGCGGAGCAGCCGCTGAGCCTCAAGCTGACGCCCAAGGATGCGGGGGAAGCGACGTTTATCCGCGATATCCAGATTGATTTTGCCGCTGATCGGAGCCATGTACGCCAGTTGCAGCTCAACGAACAGGAAGGGGACTGGACCCGGCTCGAGTTTACTGCGATGGAGAAGAATTCTCCATTGGACGACAGTATTTTCCAGGTGCCTGAACTTTGATGCAGTTATTTGCCTTCTGTTACAAAGCGTTCGCTGCGCGGCGCAGTGTGCCGATTCTCGTCCTGGTTGTGCTGATCCTGATCTGCGGCTGGATTCTGGGTGGGATCCATATCAATAACGATATCCGTTCGCTGTTGCCGGACGGGGATTCGAATGTTGCCAGGGATTTCGAACTGCTTGGCCAGGCTCCCTTGTCGCGCAAGCTGGTTATCCAACTGCACGCAGCTGAAGCAGTTCCGCGTCAGCAACTGCTTGCTGAGACCAGGCGCTTTGCGGAGCGGCTTCAAGAGAGCGGCGAGATTCATGCTCAGCAGCTCGACCAGCAGATTATGACGGCGCTGATCGGCCAACTGCAGAACTCGCTGCCGCTGTTTCTTGACGCGAATGACTGGACACAGATCGAGGCCCAGCTGACCCCGGAAAAGATTGATGCGGCTCTGGCTGAAGACAAGCTGCTCCTGGTCCAGCCGCAGGGGATATTGATGAAACAGCGTGTCCGCAAGGACCCGCTCGATTTTCAGCGTCTGGTGCTGGCAAAGCTCAAAGCACTGAACCCGGTGCCGGAAGCTAAGCTCGAGCAGGGGCAGTTCGTCAGCAAGGATGGGCGCAATACCCTGCTGCTGGCTGAGACCAGCATCCCGATAACCGATGTCAATGGTGCCGAAACCCTGTTGGAGCAGTTTTCGGCCTTAAAGAGTAACCTGCCCGAGGGAATCACGGCCGATCTGCTGAGCGGCCATCTCTATACGCTTGAGAACGCCCGGGCGATTCAACAGGACATGCGGATCGTCCTGATCGCTTCGGCGCTCGGTTTACTGGTTATCTTCGTCCTGTTTTTAAGACGCTTGAGTGCCGTTGCCGTTTACCTGCTGCCACTTGTGGCGCTGTTGGTCGCAACGGCGGCAACCCAGCTCTATTATGGCTCGGTGTCTGGAATTACCTTCGGCTTCGGTGCGGTGCTGCTCGGCATTACCATCGATTATGGACTGCATGTTTACTATCCGCTGGTGCGGACTGGCAAAGAGCGCGGACAAATCCTGGTCGGCCTGGCCAAACCGATGCTGACCGGTGGTTTGACGACTGTCGCGGGCTTTGCCGTACTGCTCTGGTCGGTGCTGCCTGGGCAGCGGCAGCTGGCGTTCTTCAGCATTGCGGGTATTTTTGCAGCCCTGCTGCTGGCTCTCTGTATTTTGCCGCATTTTGTCCGCAGGCAGGGCGAAGCCTGGGAATTCCGTGGCCAGCAGCTGGTTATCAGACCGCTCAGTCGGGGACGCCGCAGGGGAGTGTTGCTCTGCTGGTTGGTCGTCATGCTGGCGGCCCTAAGCCAGATCGGCCAGCTGAAGATCAATGGTGAACTGCGCCAGTTGAGCTATGTTCCCGCCTACCTGCAACAGGCGGAAGCGAACCTGAAAAAGAACTGGGGGGATCTGCGCAGCAGTGCGATGATCTTCGCTTCCGGGGCGAGCTGGAATGAAGCGTTCAGCCGTAATGAACAACTCTGGCAGACACTCAGAAGCGAACAGCTGGATCATCAGGCGGTCAGCTTGGCGCCGCTGTTGATTGCCGATGAGATTCAGCAGCAACGCCAGGAGCGTTGGCAGCGTTTCTGGCTGGAGCATGCTGAGAGTGTTGCCGCTGCTTTGGAGCAGAGTCGTCAGAATCATGGTTTCTCCTCTGAAGCCTTCAGCCCTTTTGTCGCGTCATGGACTGAAGAGGGGCGGCTCATCGATTGGCAGATCCGCTATGGCGGGAGGCTGAAAAGCCTGGTCGAGGATTTTGTCTTCAGTGATGCTGACGGCTACCGAGTGATCAGCCTAATACCGGACAACCCGGAACTTCTCAGCCGCCTCGATACTGCTCTGGACGGGATTCTGGGGCTTGAGATGGTGTCGCAGAGCCGCTTCGGCAGTGAGCTCGGTGAAGAGATTTTTCATGATTTCAAGCGCTTCATCCTGGTCGCGAGCGGCGTGATCGTCTTGCTGCTGCTGGTCGTCCTGCGTTCGCTCAAGCGTGTTCTGCTGACCCTGCTGCCGGTTGTCAGCGGGATTGTATTTATGCTCGGCGGCATGGCTTGGCTTGGACTGGAGATCAATATTTTCAACGTGATCGCATCCATCCTGGTGATCGGCCTGGGAGTTGATTACGGGGTATTCATGGTCAGCTCTGGGGATGATGGCCAGGAATACAAGGCGCGCGTCAAGGCGATCAGCGTGTCCGGACTGACAACCCTGGCCGGGTTCGGTGCTTTGGCGCTGGCTAGCCATCCGGCTCTGAGTTCAATCGGCATCACGGTTCTGCTCGGCATTCTGGCTGCAGTACCGAGCGCGGTCCTGGTCCTGCCGGCCCTGACCCGTCGCGAAGGGGCTCGACCATGAAGATCGTTGCGTTGCTGCTGCTAAGCCTGGTTTTGCTTGCTGGCTGCGCGACGAAAAGCCCGTTACCGGATGGACCGTTCTGCGTTGAAGGTGCCGGTGGACAACGGGTTGGCACAGTGAGCTGGCTGCAACTTGACCGTGATTGGGTACTGAGACAGTCGGTACTGCTCAAGATCGGTTGGAAAAAATTCGCTCTGGACGGTTACCTGCAGGTCAACCCGTCAAAGCATGAGGCCAGGCTTATCGCTCTCAATGAAATGGGGATCGTTCTGTTTGACCTGAGTATCGACGCGACAACGGCACGCTTTAACCGGGCCCTGGCCCAATTACAGGAGCAGCACGGGGCTGATGAGCAGATTACGGCAAGTATCCGCAAGGTCTTCTTTAGCGCCGACTGGGCTGCTGAGGATCAACAGCTCTTTCTCGGTAACGGTTATGAAATGACCAGCTCTGCTCAGCGACGTTATTTCTTCGACTGTGACGGGCAGCTGAGTCGGATTGCCGATGGCGACGAAGGCTGGACAGTCGACTATAAAAACTACACCGATTTCAGAGGAATTGCAGTGGCGAAAGAAATTATCCTGGATGATCGCCACAATCATCTGCAGCTATCACTCTGGATCAGGGAGATCAGAGAATAATGACAATGCGTAGCGAAATACTGCAGGCAGCCCTCGGAGCCGTACGCAGCGATGGAAACACTGCCAGTCAGGAGTTTCTCCTCGAAGAAAGTTTCTCCGGTTTTGCCGGACACTTTCCTGGCTGTCCGATTCTGCCGGCGATTGTCCAGACCCTGCTTGGCCAGTTGGTCGCCGAACAGCTTTGCGGTGAGCCCAGGAGGTTGGTCTCGTTGAGCCGGGCCAAATTTGTCAGGCAGGTGCTGCCCGGCAAGAAGATCCGCGTCGAGATTGAACTAAAGCCCCGCGATGAGGGGCTGCAGGTGCATACCAGTCTCTTCCAGGAGGATGAAAAATCTTCAGATTTTACCCTGCTCCTACAGGGAGGACACTGATGAGAAAGCCGTATTTTAAAACACCTCCGGGTGCTCCGGCGCCATTGAGCTGCACTGTGGAACGGGTGGTCCGTTTTGAAGAAGTCGATCCGCTTGCCATCGTCTGGCACGGTCGTTATCCGAGTTTTTTTGAAGACGCCCGGGTCCAGCTCGGTGAAAAGTTCGGTATCGGTTACATGGATTTCTACAATCAGGGGATTCTGGCGCCGATCAAGCAGATGCATGTCGACTATGTCAAGCCGCTGAAATTCCGTGAACGCTTTACCATTGAAGCGCTTCTCCACTGGACCGAAGCAGCCCGCTTGAACCATGAGTTTATCCTGCGCAACAGCGAGGGGGAGATCACCACGACCGGTTACACCGTCCAGCTGTTCATGGATGAACAGCACAACATGTTGATGCTGCCGCCACCGTTTTTTGAAGACTTCTGTCGGCGCTGGAAAGAGGGGCTGCTCTGATGTCGCGGATTGCCATCACTCGTGCCGTTGCGGTCAGTTCCCTGGGGGGCTCTTTGGAGATGCTCTGGTCAGCCCTGCTGGCCGGCAAAAGCGGCATCGGCGATGTTTACCGTTTTGACTGCGGTAACTATATCTCCACCCTTGGCGGGCAGATCGCCGATTTGAGCGCCGTCCCCGGAACCTCGTTGCTCGACGATTTGTGCCACCGGGTTTTACGTCAGCTGGGACCGATTGCACCGGATTGTCGCCTGCTGGTCGCTTCGACCAAAGGGGAGATCGACCTGTTTCATCAATCTGTTGCTGCTCAGCACGAACTGCCTCGCAGCGTCTTTTTTGAACCGTTGCTGGCGAAGATTGCCACGGAACTTGGCCTTGACAATGCAGGGCAGAATATCAACGCTGCCTGTGCTTCATCGACCGTTGCCCTGGCGCGTGCTGCGGCCATGCTCGAACATGGTGTGGCGAGCGAGGTGCTGGTGTTTGCCGCGGACCTGCTCAGTGAATTTGTCTTCTCAGGGTTTTCGGCATTGCAGGCGCTCTCGCCACAGCCTTGTCGCCCCTTCGATGCGCAGCGCAGCGGTTTGAACCTCGGCGAAGCCGGAGTGGCCCTGCTGCTCTGTCGCGAGGAGTGTCTGGCGCAGAACGGCGAAACCCCGCTGGCCTGGTTGCGTGGCTGGGGTAGCGCCAATGATGCGAATCACGTCACAGCGCCGGCACGCGATGGCTGCGGGCTGATCCTCGCCTGTCGTCAGGCTCTGGACAAGGCGGGACTGGCTGCCGAGCAGATCACCGCGGTCAATGCCCACGGCACGGCAACCGTCTACAATGACGCCATGGAACTTACCGCTTTCAGCAAGATATTTTCCGGTTCTCTGCCGCCGCTGCATGGCATAAAGGGGAGTGTCGGTCACTGCCTCGGAGCTGCTGGAGCCCTGGAAGCAGCAGTCGCCTGTCTGGCGCTCAAAGAGCAGCGGATACCGGGAACCGTTGGTTGTCTGCTTCCCGAAGACCGTTGCCGCGAGGCGATCTCCTCTGAACCAAGAGCGATCCACGGCGATTTTCTGCTGTCCACCAATTCAGGGTTCGGCGGGGTGAACGCCGCATTGATCCTGGAAAGGGCCACTTTATGAAAGCCTTCCTGAAAGGAATAGGCTGGGTGACGCCGGCAGGATTCGGCCAGGGCCGTTTGGGTGGATCGTTTCCACTGCAAAGCGGTTCGCTGCCGATCCCGACTCGCAAGGATCTGTTTGCCGGGATCGACAAGCGCTTCGGCCGACTCGATGATTTCTCACGGGTCGGTCTGGGCGCCTTGACCTTTTGTCTGCGCGATGCCGGAATTGAAGTCTGGAGTGAGAAGCGGCCGATCGGGATCATCGCTGCCAGCCGGGCCGGCTGCATGGCAACCGATCTAGCCTATCTTGATACTTTACTGCCGGAGCAGGGTAAGCTGGCCAGCCCGAACCTGTTTGCCTATACCCTGCCCAACAGTTTTCTCGGCGAAGCAGCCTTGCGCCATGGTCTGACCGGGAACTGCCTGGTCCTGAGCCACCATGATCCTGACCTGACCAGAACCTTGCGTTATGCTCTTGAGGAATTGGCCTGGAGTGGGCAGGATGGAGTGCTGGTGGGTTTTTGTGATGTCATGGCTCGTGAGTCTACTGACCTGACTGGCGGGCTGTTTTTCCTGTTGAGCAAAGAATATGATGAGAAGGCCTGTTACGGCATTCTGGAACTGAATGAGCAGCAACTGACCTTTGCAGGCCGGCCGATTGACGGATTGGCTGACCTGTTGCGACGCTGCCTGGAATTATCCTAAGCAGACAGCTGTCTAGATCTGACACTGTCGGGGAGTCTATGACCGATGAAATTAGAACTGATCTATCCACGTTGGCCCAAGCTCGACCGCCAGACCGAGTTTCACCTGCCGCCCCATGGCCCGGTGGTTTTCGCTGCGGCGCTGCCTGATTACGTCGAGGTCAACTTTACCGACGAGAACCTGCAAACCATCGACTTTGACGCCTCTTGTGATCTGGTTGGGATTTCGACCATGCTGACGGCACAGCTGCCACGTGCTTTCGAGATTGCCGACGAGTTTCGGGCCCGCGGCAAGAAGGTTATGTTTGGCGGCATTGCGACCATGCTTCATGCCGAAGAGGTCCAGCAGCATGCCGATTCGGTTTTCCTCGGTGAGGTCGAGGGGCGCATCGAACAGGTTCTGCAGGACTTCCAGAACTGTCAGCTCAAGTCGGTCTACAACTATATGCACCAGCACCCCGACATCAACCTGGTCGGAACTGCACGGCGCGACATCCTCGACCGAGAACTGTACAACTACCGCGGTGTGCAGATGCTCGATCTGGTCCATGCCTCGCGCGGTTGCAAGTTCAACTGTTTCCCCTGCTGTACCGGCTACCTGGGCGGACGCCTGTTCCGGCCGCGTCCGGTTGACATGGTCATCGAGGAGATGGAGGCGATCAAGAACAACCGTCTGTTCGTCGTTGATAACTCGCTGGCCCAGGACAAAGAGTGGCTGCTCGAACTGTTCACTGCGATGAAGCCGCTCAAGAAGAAATTTGTCTCCCACCCGATTCTCGATGATGACGAGGTCCTTAAGGCTGCGGCTGAGGCCGGAGCCTGGTATGTCTACCAGGCGATCTTCGATACTTCCGACGTCATCCGCAATCGGATCAAGCGCCTCAAGGATCACGGGATCGGCGTAGAGGGGACGATCATTCTCGGTACCGACGATCAGGATGAGGATTACATCAAGCGGCTCGTCGACTTCCTGCTTGAGGTCGAGCTGGATGTCGCTGAGTTCACCATCATGACGCCGTTTATGAAATCACCGATCCGCACGCAGTACGAGGAGGAAGGACGGATCCTATCGAACAACTGGCTGCACTATACCGCCGACAAGGTCGTCTTCCAGCCGAAACAGATGACCCCGGATAAGCTGCAGGAGATGTACTACTACGCCTGGGATACCTTCTACGCCGACGGTGGCCATCAGCTCAAGATGGGTAACCTGTTCAAGAAGGTCATCGCCCGCGAGATGGATGATGGTACCTATCACCGTTACAATCCACGCAAGAGCAGGATGTTCAAAAAGGCTGACAGATGAGTCGGGTCTTCTTCATCTCCAGCAATACTACGGTCGATCCCTACCCCGTCTATCCGCTCGGCATGGCAGTGGTCTGTGGAGCGCTGATCGCAGCAGGGCAAGAGGTGCGTCAGTACGACTGCCTGGCTCTGGGGATGGAACCTCTCAGGGAGCAGATCGACGCGTTCGCGCCGGATGTCATCGGCATTTCGCTGCGCAATATCGATAACGTCGATTCCTTCTGTGGCGAGGACGGCTGGTACCTGGCGCGGACGCGGGAGCTCGTCAGGCAGCTGCGCAGCTACTCGTCTGCTCCGATCGTGGTTGGCGGGCCAGCGCTGACGATCATGCCGGAAACCATTGCCGATTACCTGGGAGTCGACCATGCCCTGATCGGAGAGGGGGAGGTTAGCTTTCCTGCTCTGGTTGAGGATCTTGCCGCAGGTCGCAGCGTAGCGAAAATTATCGAGCGACAGGCCCCGCTCGGCGGCGCCGATTTCGGATCACCCTGCTATGTGCCCGAATTTGTCGAATTCTACAGTGAAAAGAGCGGCATGCTCAACTTCCAGACCAAGCGCGGCTGTCCCTTTCAGTGCAGTTACTGCTCCTATCCGCACCTGGAGGGGCATAGCTACCGCAAGCGCGAACCTCGGACCATCGTCGATGAACTCGTGGCTCTCAAACAGCAGCATGGTGTTGACAAGGTCTTTTTTACCGACTCGGTATTCAACGACCCGAAAGGCGACTATCTTGAACTGGTCGAAGAGCTGATCCGCCGCGATATCGGTATGGGCTGGGCGGCGTTCTTCAGGCCGCAGGAGCTGGGCAGACAGGAGCTCGAGCTGATGAAGAGATCGGGACTCTATGCCCTTGAGCTGGGCAGCGATGCTGCCTCCGACCGCACCCTGGCCGGTATCAACAAAAAACTGACCTTCGCCGAAATCCTCAAGGTTAACGAGGCCTGCTGGGAGGCGCGGCTGCCGGCCGCCCATTACATCATGTTCGGTGGGCCTGGCGAGACAGCGGAAACCCTCGAAGAGGGACTGCAGAATATCGAGGCTCTGGGCCGTGCGGTGGTCTTTGGTTTTTCCGGGATTCGCATCCATCCCAATGCGCCGCTAGAGCAGCTGGCCATTGAGCAGGGGGTCATCGATGCAGAGACCTCTCTGCTCAAGCCGGTCTACTACTTTTCGCCGGAGATCGATCGCGACTGGATGAACCAGAGGATCACCGAGTCGTTCGCCGGGCGGATGGACCGGATCTTCCCGCCATCGGCCGGGCTGGAGAAGATGCGCGAGATGAAAGCCCTCGGTTTTCGCGGTCTGATGTGGGATAGGATCGTCCGTTTCCCGCGCAAACTCAAGCGTGCGGGCATATAGGATCATGAGTTTAGATCAGCGTAAAATACTGCTTCTGCACCCGCTCGGCTATAAGTCTGAGGCGGCCGGCCGCGATATCTCGCGCAAGGCGAATATCATGCCGCCGTTGGGGCTGGCCAGCATCGCCGCTTATCTTGACCGCGCCGGTTACGAGACGACCATCCTTGACTGTTACGCCGAGCCGCGTGCCGAGCAGAAGTTTCTCGACCTGCTGCGTTCAGAGCGCCCGGCCCTGCTGGGGATCAGCTGTACCACGGCCAGCTTCCACGATAGCGTACGCATGGCCGAGGTCGCCAGGCAAGAGCTGCCGCAGATCCGTATCGCATTCGGCGGCGCCCATGTCTCGGCGCTCAAGGAGCGGATTCTCGACTTTTCCCCGGTCATCGATTACGCGGTCATCGGCGAAGGGGAGCAGACCATGCTCGAATTGGCCGAGCTGGGGGCTGATGAACCTGCCCAGATCGGCGGTGTGGTCTGGCGTAGCGACCAAGGGGAGGTGGTCAACAACGGTTACCGTCAGGATCGCCTGGTTCTCGATGAGCTGCCCTTCCCCGCCTACGAGAAGCTGCCCGGTTACCCCGACAGCTACAAGCTGCCGATCTTCAACTATCCGACGGCGCCGAACAGCAGCTGTATTTCCAGCCGTGGTTGCCCCTACAAGTGCAGCTACTGCGACCGTAGCGTCTTCCAGAGCAGTTTTCGCTACAACTCGGCGGAGTATCTCTACAATCACCTGAAGTACCTGAAAGAGCGCTTCGGTATCCGCCACATCAACTTCTATGACGATCAGTTCACCTTCCACCGCGGCCGCGTTGAAGAGCTGTGCACCATGCTGATCAACAAGCCGCTGGGGATGACCTACAACTGTGCGGTGCGTGCCGAGCATATTGACCATGAGCTGATGAAGCTGATGAAGGCGGCCGGCTGCTGGATGGTCAGCCTGGGGATCGAGAGTGGTGACGAGCAGCTGCTTTCCCAGCACCGTCAGAACGTCAACCTTGATTTTATGGCCGAGACGATCCGGATGATCAAGAGCTGCGGCATCCGCACCAAGGGTCTCTTAATGATGGGGCTGCCCGGCGAGAGCGAAGCATCGATCCGGCGCAGCATGGATTACGTCTACGGCCTCAAACTCGACGACTTCAACCTGGCCAAGTTCACCCCGTTCCCCGGCTCACCGATCTATCAGACAGCCCATGAGATCGGCACCTTCGACGAGGACTGGCCGAAGATGGACTGTATGCACTTCCAGTTTCTCCCCCACGGCATGGAGAAGGAGCAACTGGAAAAACTGTTCATCGAGTTTTACAAGAACCATTTCAAGCAGTCGCGGGTCCTGCTCGGCTATGTCGCGATGCTGTGGAAATCGCCCGACAGCTGGAAACGTTTTATCGCCAGTGCCGGAGACTTTGTCCGTTTTGCCCTGAGTAACAAGCGCTATGGCGGTAACTGAGGAAAGAAAAAGTATCTTCGTCGTTATCCCGGTCTACAACCACGCGGAGACTCTGCGTGGCGTTGTTGAGGGGGTATTGCTGCAGCATGATCAGGTGCTGGTCGTCGATGATGGCAGCAGTGAGCCGGTTGCCGCCTGCCTTGACGGACTCAATGTGACTCTGCTCCGCCATGAGCGGAATCTGGGTAAAGGCGCGGCGCTGAAAACTGCGGCGGCCTGGGGCCTGGAGCGGGAGATGACCCATATGATCAGCCTTGATGCCGACGGGCAGCATCACCCGGAAGACCTGCCGCAGTTTTTTGCCGCAATTGCCGAGGATCGGGAAGCCTTGTATGTCGGCCATCGCGATTTCAGTGCTGAGAATATTCCCGGTTCGTCCCGTTTCGGGCGGAAATTTTCAAATTTCTGGCTGCGGGTCCAGACCGGTCTCAGGCTCAAGGATACCCAGAGCGGTTTTCGCGCCTATCCGTTGCTAATTTTTAAGTATCTCAACTTCTGGACCAGTCGCTACAATTTCGAAGTTGAAGTCATGGTGCGAGCGGCCTGGGCCGGGGTGCATCTGAAGGATGTTGATATCCGGGTCTTCTACCCACCGGCAGACGAGCGGATTTCCCATTTTCACGGTTTTCTCGATAACTGGCGCTTGAGTCTGCTCAACACCCACCTGACCATGCGTTCGATTCTGCCCTGGCCGCATCGCAAGGTGCCTCTGGAGCGGGAGGATGATCAGGGTGATCCGTTGGCGCGGCAGATCTCCCTGTTGCGGCCGTTGAAGTCGCTGAAGCTATTGCTCGGTTATCAGAATACCCCGCAGCAACTGGCACTGGCTGTTGCCGCCGGAATTTTTCTTGGTGCGGTCCCGTTTCTTTTTTGTCACACTCTGGTGATCCTGGTTGTCAGCGGGTTTTTCCGCCTCAACAAGATCGTCAGTGTGGCCGCCAGTCAGCTGTGTATGCCGCCGGTGGTTCCGGCGTTCTGTATCGAGGTCGGCTTCTTTCTTCGCCATCAACGCTGGCTGACCGAGTTCTCATTGCAAACGCTTGGCTACCAGGCTGGTCAGCGCTTTATCGACTGGCTGATCGGTTCGCTGATCGTCGGTCCGCTGCTGGCGCTTGCCTTCGGCCTGGCCACCTATGTCATTGCAGGATTGGTGAAACGGGATGCAGAAACAGTCTGACCAGGAACAGAAAGGCTGGAGCAGCCGCAGCATCGGCCGTAACTGGCAACACCAGATCTTTTATCTGCTGATTCGCCTCGGCGGTCGGCAGGCGGCTTATCTGCTGCTCTATTTTGTGGTCGGCTACTATGCCCTGTTCAGCCGGATGGCAAGAAAAAGGGCCAGCTACTATGTGGCAAAGCGCTTTCCGGATGCCGGGTGGGGCAAAGCGCTGTGGCACAGCTACCTGCTGATCCTGACTCTGGGCAAGGTGCTGATCGACCGGGCGGTTGTCGGTATCCTTGGGACCAGGGCTATGCATGTCGCAATTGACGATCGCGACGCCCTGATCCGCCTGCGCGACGAGAATCACGGCATGCTGATGATGACGGCCCATGTCGGCTGCTGGCAGGTCGCCATGTCGGCCCTCGATTTTCTCAAGCGGCCGGTCAACATGCTGATGGTCCGCGATGCCGGGGACATCGACCGCCACTACCATGAGCATGCCGGTGAGGAGCAGCCGTTCCATGTCATCGATCCGTCCGGCTATCTGGGTGGAACGCTGGAGATGATGGGGGCGCTTAAGCAGGGGCAGATTGTCTGCGTCATGGGCGACCGCCTGCTCGGCAGCGACCGCAGCGCCGTGACTGTCAGGTTCTTGGGTGGTCAGGTGCAGATGCCGTTCAGCGCCTACAAGATCGCCGCGGCGACAGGCGCGCCGGTGGTGGTCTTCTTTACTGAGAAAACAGCGGCCGACAGCTATAATGTCAGGCTGGCACGGGTGATCAGGGTGCCGCAGCTGGCGGGGCGCAAGGCGGAGACCTTTGCACCCTATGTCCAGGAATTTTCAGATGCGCTGGAAGAATTTTGTCACAAGGAACCATATCAATTTTTTAATTTCTTTGATATGTGGTTATCAGAAACGGATTAATTCAGGAGGTTATCGATGGATATTAAAGAAAAACTGAAGCAGGTGCTGATCGAAGATCTAAATCTCGAGGATCTGACCCCGGAAGATATCGAGGACGATGCGCCGCTGTTCGGTGAAGGCCTCGGTCTTGACTCGCTCGACGCCGTTGAACTGGTTGTCGTCATCCAGCGTCATTTCGGCGTAGAGATCAAGGATATGGACGAAGGCCGCCCGGCGCTGCAGTCGATCAATACCCTGGTTGAATTCATCGAGAGCAAGCAGCAGTAGTCATGCAGACGCCAGTGGCGATAAGCGGGGCCGGCTGCCTCTGTGCGGCGGGGATGGACTTGCCGTCCAGTTTTGCCGCGATGCTGCGCGGCGAACGGCAGCCGCAGGGGCCGGTGGCCTTCTCGACCAGCCATGAGGAGGTCTTCCCGGTGCTGGAGATCCTCGAGCCGCTACCGGCTCCGGGGACGGACGAGCAGCTGTTGCGGACGACCCGGCTGGCGATCAGCGCGGCCATGGAGGCTGTCACCAACGCGGGGCTGAGCTCCGCGCAGCTGCAGTCGCTGCGGGTCGGGGTCTGCATCGGCACCACCGTCGGCAGCGCGATGAACAACGAGGAGTTCTATCGCGACTACCGCGATGGCAAGGAACCCTCGATGGCGCCGATCGACCGCTTTCTGCGCAGTAACCCGGCTTCGGCAGTGGCTCGTCATTTTCAGCTCGACGGGCCCTGCCAGGTGGTTGTCAACGCCTGTTCTTCAGGGACCGATGCCATCGGCCTGGCGGCCGGCTGGATTCGCATGGGTCTGTGCGATATCGCCATTGCCGGCGGTGCCGACGAACTGTGCCGGACCACCTACAACGGCTTTTCGTCGCTGCGCATCACCTCGCCCGAGGCCTGTCGGCCGTTCGATGTCAAGCGCAAGGGGCTGAACCTCGGCGAAGGGAGCGGCCTGCTAGTGCTGGAAAGCGCCGCGTCGCTCGAACAGCGCGGCCACAGACCGCGCGGTTATGTCAGGGGCTACGGCAGCGGCAGCGATGCCTATCATCTGACTGCCCCGCATCCTGACGGAATCGGCCTCAAGCAGGCGATCGCGGAAGCCCTGCGCGGGGCCGGGCTTACGCCTGAGGATATAGCCTTCGTCAACGCGCATGGGACCGGGACTCCGGATAACGACCGGGTCGAGGCCAAGGTGCTCGCCGAACTGTTTCCCGCTACGCCGTTCGCATCGACCAAATGCTTCACCGGCCACACCCTGGGGGCGGCCGGCGGCATAGAGGCGGCGCTGACCCTCTGCTGTCTGGAACAGGGGCGAATGCCGGCCAATATCGGCTTTGCGGAAGCGGACCCGCATTTGCCGGCGGTTCCGGTCATAGAAGTCACCAGTTTGAGTAAAAAACTGGCCCTCTCGCAGTCGCTGGCCTTTGGCGGCAACAACGCGGCGCTGATTATCGGACTGGAGGCTTGATGAAACCCTTGGCGATAAGCGGAATGGGGCTGGTCGGGGCGTTCGGCTGCGGACGTGCCGATTTCCTCGCTGCAATTGCAGCCGGGACATCAGAGGTGACTCAGACCGAGCTGCGTGGCCAGTGCCTGCCTGTCTACCGGGCGGATGTCGCGCCGTTGGAAAAATACCTGAACAAGCGGGCCCTGCGGCGGATCGATCATTTTTCGCGGCTGGCGCTGCTCGGGGCCTACGAAGCCCTGGCCGATGCTGGTCAGCCGGAACTGGACAAGTCGCGGATCGGCGTCATTGTTGGTTCCGGTTTCGGCGCACTGGCGACAACCTTTGCCTTTCTCGACTCGGTCATCAACGATGGCGACGTGCTCGCTTCGCCGACCGCTTTCTCCAATTCGGTGCATAATGCGGCGGTCGCGCACATTACCATGCAGCTTGGGATCAGCGGACCGGGGCTGACGGTCAGCCAGTTCGACATGTCCTACGTTTCGGCCCTGCTGGCGGCCAGCCAATGGCTCGAAGAAGGGCGGGTTGACGCCGTACTTTATGGGGTGGTCGACGAATACTGCGATATCCTGGGCTACTGCCTGCAGCGTTATGCGTCAGGAAGCGTTCCAGAGCAGATGAGTCCGCTTGAAGCCGACAAGCTGACAGCTATTGCTGGCGAGGGCGCGGCATTTCTGCTGCTGCAGCGCGCTGAAGATGTTGCCGATAGCGTTAAGATCCAGGCTGTGCAGATGGGACAACGTGGTGACCTTGATCAGCGCGGTGAACTGTTGCTCAGTTGTGACGGATTCCCGCAGACGGCACGGCAGTATGCACCCTTGGCCGGAAATCTCGAACAGAGGCACTGTTATACCCAGGTTTACGGGGCATCGCCGGTCGCCCCGGCATTTGATCTTGCGGTAGCCACCTTGGCGTTGGAAGGAGCCGAACCGCTCAAGGCGCTGGCTGCCAAGCAGCAGATTGATTGCTTGCGTTTCGGCTTCGGCGGGGAATTCGGATATGTTCAGCTTGTTCGCTAGGCTGATGTCAGCTCTGCTGCTTTTTTTATGTCTGTGCTCTGGCGCGGCTGCCTTTTCCCTCGACCATCCGCAAGCTCGTGGGGTGGCTGTCAATCTGGGCAGCAGCTATGATCCAGAGCCGACCTTCGGCTTTACCCAGCTCAGCCTGATGGCCCTCTATGATTACGAACAGATCTGGAACCATGCGGCACCGGAAGCTCTGCGCTTCAAGTTCGAGGGGAGCCTCGGGGGCGCCGATGATTCGCAGGCACGCCTGCTGGCCTCCGCGAACATCTTTGCCCTCTACTATCTGGAGCAGCTGAGGACTGCGCATCTGCAGCCTTACGTCGAAGCCGGAATCGGCCTGGTCTATGATGATTTTCAGGTCGAAGGACAGGGGTTGCGCATCAATTTCAACCCGCAGGCGGGCATTGGGGTTGAGGTGAAAGACCTTGCCGGTCATGACTGGTACACGGCGCTGCGCGGCTATCATATTTCTAACGGCCATCTGCATCACGAAAATCGCGGCATCAACGCGGTCATGCTGCAGCTTGGCCTGATGTTTTAACGAGGTGGTATGAAAGAACAGGATGTTCCACAGGATGCCGCGCTCTTTGAACAGTGGCGAGAAATCTTCTATGCGACCGACGCAGAAGGGAATTATGTGTTGGTGCCGAGCCGTGGCTGGGATCCGGCCAACCTGGCCAATATCCAGGCCTGGGATGTGATTCGCGAAGAACTGGAACAGGCTCTAGACGAGATCAGGGCCGGCAGGTTCAGCCCGCTCTACTATCATATGCTGCGCTTTCAGATGAATGCCGGCCTGCTGGCGGGTTACGTCGGCTTGAGCCGCTGGCGGGTCAAACGCCATCTGCGTCCTGCCGGTTATGCGAAAATGAAACAGGACGCCAGAGAGAACTATTGCCGGCTTTTCAACCTGCCGGAAGGCGGTCTTGACCTTTTGCCTGAACGTCCTCAGTTACCTGTTGCCACAGAAGATCACGAATGAGTACTAACTTGAACAGCAAATTTGATCATCACCAGTCGGCCCACTGCGAAAGCGGTGTAACCTCCAACCTGCTGCGCCATTACGGATATGAAGTTTCCGAAGCCCTGGCCTTCGGGATCGGCAGCGGTCTGTTTTTCGGCTATTTCCCCTTTATCAAGGTCAACAAGCTGCCGTTGATCACCTTCCGTTCCGGGCCGGGCGGCATTTTCAAGAAATGTTCGAAACGGCTTGGTCTGAAGGTCGAATCTCGCACCTTTCGTGATCAGGGACAGGCGCGCCTGGAGTTGGATCGGGTACTGGATAAGCAGATTCCGGTAGGCTTGCAGACCGGGGTTTTCTGGCTCCCCTATTTCCCCCCCGCACTGCGTTTTCATTTCAACGCTCACAATCTGGTTGTTTTTGGCAGGGACGGCGATGATTACCTGGTCAGCGATCCGCTATTCGAGATCACGGTGCGCTGTGCGGCCTCAGAACTCGACCGCGCCCGCTTTGCCGCCGGCGCCCTGGCTCCCAAGGGGCGAATGTACTGGATCAGTGCCACACCTGAGCAACTTGATCTGCAAGGAGCGGTGCGCAAGGGGATCAGGGAGGTCGGTTCACGTATGGTCAAAGCCCCAGTGCCGATCATCGGCGTGAGCGGCATCCGTATGCTGGCCCGGCAAATCGAACGCTGGCCGGAGAAGCTTGGTAGCAAGCGAGCCATTCAGTATCTTGGTCATACCATCCGGATGCAGGAAGAGATCGGTACCGGTGGTGGCGGTTTTCGCTTTATCTATGCCGCATTTCTACAGGAGGCGGCTGGCATCCTTGGCCTTGATGAACTGGAGGGCTGTGCGGCAGAGATGACCCGAATCGGAGACCGGTGGCGTCAGTTTGCCCTGGAGGCCGGACGGATCTGTAAAGGGCGCAAGGCACTGGATGGGAGTTTTAATGAGCTAGGTGACATCCTTCGCGACTGTGCCGATCAGGAACAGAAACTGTTCCGCGATCTTCTGAGGCTGGTGAAATAGATGACGGAAGAGTCTCTGGTTCGCGTCGAAAATCTGCAGTTCAGCTATCCGGGAGGTGAAGTACCAGCTGTCGATAAGCTGACTCTGCAGGTTGCTGCCGGTGATTTCTTTGGCCTGCTGGGGCCGAACGGTGCCGGCAAGACGACGACCATCTCGATTCTCTGTTCGCTGCTGAACCCCTCAGCTGGCAGCGTTGAGATCGCTGGTTTTGATACCTTGCGCAACAAGCAGCGTCTGCGTCGCCTGATCGGACTGGTTCCCCAGGAGATTGCTCTTTACGGCAGTCTGAGTGTCACCGAAAATCTGAAATATTTTGGTCGTCTCTATGGAATGACAGGTGCCGAACTGAAGCAGAGGATTCCCCAGTGCCTTGAGCTGGTCGGTCTGCAGGAGAGGGCTGATCATCCGGTCGCGACCTTCTCGGGGGGAATGAAGCGGCGTGCCAACCTGGCGGTCGGAGTGCTGCACAATCCGCGCATCCTTTTTCTTGATGAGCCGACCGTCGGCATCGATGCCCAGTCGCGTAACCTGATTTTGGAAAATCTGCGTAAGCTCAACATGGAAGGCATGACCATGGTCTACACCTCTCACTACATGGAAGAGGTTGCCCAGTTATGCAACAGGCTGCAGATCATCGATCATGGCCAGGCGATCGCCGAGGGGGCACCGGCAGCGCTGCTCGCTGAGCACCGTGACTGTGCCGATCTGGAGGCCCTGTTTTTGAAACTGACCGGCCGCCAGCTGAGGGATTAGGGTTATGCGTGGTTTACTGGCTACCTTCTGCAAGGATTTACTGGTGCTCTGGCGTGACCGCGCCGGGTTGGCTGTGCTGTTCCTGATGCCTTTGGCCCTGGTCATCGTTGTCTCTCTGGTTCAGAACAATATCATGCAGCTGACCGGTGATTCGGCAACAAAGATGGTGCTGGTCGATCAGGATGGTGGTTTTGTCGGTCAGGGGCTGACCCGTTTCCTGGGAGAACAGCCCGAAGTGAGTCTTGAGATCAGCAACGATGCGGAAGGCGCGCGCAAGGCGGTCGCTGCCGGTGACTACCAGTGCGGCCTGATCATTCCGCCCGGGACCAGTGAAGAGCTGGTTGCGCGGCTGCAGAAACTGACAGCAGAGGAGTGGAGCGACAATGCCTCCGCAGCTGTCGAAGATGCTGATCTGCCGATCGAGATCGTCTTTGACGGAACGATTCAGGGGCTGTTGCGCTTCGCCCTGACGACATCTGTCCGCTATGCGCTGTTCGGCCTGGAAACCATCCAGCGCGAACATATCACCATGCAGATGGTTTTCGCCGAGCTGGATATGCCAAAAGAGCAGGCCCTTCTGCGCGAGTCGGTCCCGGAGCCCCTGCTGGTCGTCTCCGAGGGCGCAGCCGGAGGACAGGCGTTACGCCCCAACTCGGTGCAGCAGAACGTGCCGGCCTGGTCGCTGTTCGGCATGTTCTTTATAGCAGTTCCATTGGCCGGAGCCCTGATCCGCGAACGTCAGGAAGGGACTCTGAAACGGATTATCTGCGCCCCGGCGGCGGCCTGGCAGGTTTTGATCGGCAAGACCCTGGCCTACAGTCTGATCGGACTCCTGCAGTTTGGTCTGATGATCCTGGTCGGGCGCTACCTGCTGCCCCATCTAGGGACCCCGGTCTTCGACGTCGGCGATCATCCGCTGGCGGTTTTTGTCCTGGCTCTGGCCGCGTCACTGGCGGCGACCGGGTTCGGCATGCTGCTCGGCGTGCTGGTGCGCAGTTACGATCAGGCGTCGATGGCCGGTGCCGTCGCCATTGTCATCGCCGCCGCCCTCGGCGGGATCATGGTCCCGGTCTTTGCCATGCCCGGACCGTTGCAGACCACAAGCCGGATCTCTCCGCTCAACTGGGGGCTGGACGGATTCTATGAACTGTTCGTCCGTGGTGGCGGGATGGGGGATATAGGTTCAAATCTGATTGCTTTGCTGGCTTTTTTTGGTGTAACACTGATGGCCGCCATTGCAATATTTTCATTCCGTAGTCGCTACGGTCAGTGAGTCTGGAGGTCAGTTACATGTCAGAAAAAGAACAACTCTATCGTCGTCTCGTCGATCTGATCGTCGATGCCTGCAACATTCCCGATGCTCCGGACACAGTTCCGGCTGATGCGCCGCTGATCGGACCAGAGTCTCCCCTGGGCCTCGATTCGCTCGATGCCGTCGAGGTTGTGGTTGCCGTGCAGCGTGAATTTGATGTGAGGATCGGCGGAGAGGAGAGCAGCCGTGAGGTCCTGCAGTCGCTTGAGACGCTGGCGGATTATATTCTCAGAGAGCAGGGGAACTGAGAATTTTTTTTGTTACAAACCAATCATTTAAAACTCCGTTAAACGGAGTTTTTTCGATTCTGCCCATTCGATGAGCTTGCTCATCGTTGGGCGTGTTGTCAGTTGCTGTTCGGAACCTACGAAGAAAATACGGTCAATTTTCGTTAGTTTTAAAAGGGTGTCGCCGGCGGGGGCGAGACCCCGCGACTTTGACTTTCCAATATTCATCAAACCTTAAGGATCAGAACCGGCGGGTCTCGTCCCGCCAGACGACTTACTTTCCTTTGGTCGCAAAGGAAAGTAAGCAAAGGAAACTTTTTAATAACGACCTAAGCCATTCGTGCCTTCACCAATCCGCCCATGCCAGCAAAACGGAACGCGCCCCAAGATGAGCTGCGCTCATCAACGGGCAGAACCAAATTATGTTAAAGGCAGATTGCTGCCGATCAGACAACCGTCAGCTGCATGTAACACATGGAGAAGCGGCCGCTTTCCGGGACGAAGCAGAGAATCTTATCTCCCGTTTTCAGTTTTCCGGAGTGAAACAGCTCTTCCAGGATGATGTAGATCGAAGCCGATCCGGTATTTCCTTTATTTTCCAGATTTGAAAACCAGCGTTCTTCAGGAATCGCAAAGTTCAGTGCATCCATGTGTTGCTGCAGCGGCAGGCGGAAGAAGTCGGACGAATAGTGGGGGAGAAACCAGTCGATCTTCTCGGCCACGAGCTGATGCTTGGCAATGCTGGCGGCCAAGGCACGATTGACAGCGGTAAAGACAATCTCCTTGTTCAGCAGTTTGACATCCTGCTTGACCAGCATGCTGTTGAACCGGGCTTCCTGTTGTTCAGAGTCGAAGCTGCGCCAGCCGCGCAGACTGCCGTCCGGGTTCTGCTCTGCCCCGGCAAACATACAGGCCGGCAGGATGTGGGCGTAGGAGGCCATGTCGATCCAGTCGACACGCAGGGAGATCCCTTCCCGGTTTGGCGTTGAGCTCAGAAAGGCCGCTCCGGCCCCGTCGGAGAGCATCCAGCGTAGAAAATCGGCTTGAAAGGAGAGAATCGGCTGCTCTTCCAGCTGTGCGTATTTATCCGGGCTCCCTGGCTGGCAGAATCCGGCAGTCATGAAGCTTGAAGCTACTTCCGAACCGGTCGCGACCGCGTTACGACTCTGTCCTAGCGCGACGTTCATCCAGGCATATTTAAACGCTGCCATGCCCGCGGCACAGATTCCGGAAGCACTCAGGACGTCACAGGCCTGTCCTCCCAGTTCTCCATGCACCATAGGCGCGTGCCCCGGCATCAACTGATCGGGGGACGCCGTACCGCAGCTCAGGCATTCGATGTCGCCGATGGAAAACCCGTGGTAGGGGGCCAGCTTGCGTACCGCTTCGGCAGTCAGCTGGGCGTTGCTGTGGGTTGCCTTGCCGGTTTGCGGGTCGATGGCGTAGTAGCGTTTTTTGATCCGGTTGTTGCGCAGAATGATCCGCCGGGTACGGGACGGCACCTGGTCGACCATGCCGAGCAGCTCTTCCATCTGGTCGTTGGCAACCGGTTGGTTCGGCAGGAAGGTTGCGAGGTCGTTAATGTAAACATCCATTATGATCAAATCCTGGCGTGCTGGTGCCCGAGCTGGAGGAGCTCGGCGTAGCGCCGGTAAAAGCGTTCCTCTGCAAGTGTCGTTTTGACCACTGCATTGGTGAGTGTGTAGTAATCGAGGTCGAAAATCCGGATCTGACTTTTCATTTGCTGGTAGAGCGCTGTCCCCGGCAACGGGGTCAGCACGGTGTACATGGGAAGCTCGATGCTCTGTTGTAAATTAAAATTGGCCAGCAGGTCAAACTGCTGTTCCGAATAATCCGGCGAAATAATGAAATCACCGACGATGGTGATGCCGAGATCGTGGAGAATACGGATCGCTTCGACATGACAGGCAAGATCTGAACTCTTGTTCAGCGCACCGAGGGCACTGTCGGAAATTTCTTCAAAGCCGATAACGACAGCCCTCAAACCTGCCTGGGCCCAGAGCTCGAGCAGTTCCGGATGGCGCACTACCGTATCGGCCCGCACATCGGCGAGAAACTGCTTTTTGAAGCCAGCGGCGATGATGGCGTTGGCCAGCTCTGTGGCTCGCTGAGGATTGCCGAAGCTGTTGGCATCGACCAGACGGATGACCGGGGATGTGTCGAGCTGACCGATGTCACGGACGATGCCCGGAATTCCGGCGTTCAGGTAACGGCTTCCGGTCAGCGGAGCGATGCAGCAGAAGCTGCAGTCATAGGGGCAGCCGGCGGCGGTTATCACTTCGCCCAGCTGGATGCCGAGCTTGGCCAGAAAATACTGATCACGGTAAGCGGTGACCAGGTCATAGCGTGGCGCTGCCTGCTCGACCAGGTCTTCATGGCAATACAAACGTGGGCGGTAACGGAGTTCTTCGCCCGGCACAGTATGGGCAACCCCCGGAATATCGATTTGGTCGGCTTTTTCATTGTTCTCCAGCCGCGAGACGAGCTGAGCGAAGCTCAATTTGCCGAGGCCGATGACGATCCAGTCGATGGCCGGGTCGTTGAAGAAGTGCGGATCGCAGGACGCGTGGACGCCGCCCACGACAATTGGCAACTGTTTTTTTGCTTTGATCTGTCTGGCCAGGGCAAGAACTGTCTGTGCCTCGCAGGTCATTGCCGTGAAGCCGACCAGGTCGGGAGCGAAGTCTGTGAGCGTCTGGTCCAGGCTGTCTGGCGCTGCCTTCAGGTCGAGAATTTCAACCTGGTGGTCGCCGAGGTTGCCGGCCAGGACTTCAAGGGCCAGGGGCTCGCCACGAAAAATCTGCTTTATCGAATCGATACCGTAGCGTTCTTCTGGAATGCTGCGGCCTGAATTGGGGGGATTAATGAGTAGTATTTTCATCAGTCGGTGACCGCGGACAGGTCGAGGGTTGGCAGGGAGACCAGCGGTGAAATGCTCATGATATTGAAGCTCAGAACACAGGAGATGCTGTTCGCAGCCAACTGGCCCGCATGTTCTGCAACGTCCTGGATAAAGCTTTCCAGAATGCTTCCTGTCTCGATCAGCTGTTCAAGCCTGAGTTTGAGGCGCATACCCCGGTAAAGATGAGGGGCCTCTGCCGGAATGAAGACGGTCAGCATGGCCGCCGGCTGTACCGACAGATTGGCTTTGGTCCGGTTGTTGCCGGTGGCCATCAGGATTCTTCCCTCAGATTCTTTGACTGCACCAAAAATGGCGGCGTTGGGTTGCTGCACAGTGTCGACAGTTGAAAGAATGCATATCCTGTCTTTAGAGTGTAGAATTCTGTTTAGAGAAGATAATTTTTTTTGCATAATAAGCTGTTAATATGAGTTATCGCTGTTGTTCAGTCTGCTTTTTTTATCAGAAAGATGCTGATAATAGAAACAGTTATTGTAACTTTTAGCCGAGATACTTGATTTAGCCGTCCGTCTATATCATAGTATATGGAAACTTGAATGTAATCAGGGGGTATATTGATGAGACTGATGATCATCTGTCTGTTGCTGCTCATGCCGATATCTGCCGGTGCTCAAAGCTTGACACTCAGACAGGCGCTGGTTTCCGGGCTGGAGAAGAATTCCGGTTACCTGGCCAGCGTTGCTCAGAGTGAAGCGGTGGAAGCTGCTGCCCGTGTTGCCGGCAGCCAGCGCTGGCCCAAGTTGACTCTGCAGGAGAACCTGGTGCGCAGCAATGAGCCGGGCAACAGTCTGTTCATTGCCCTCAACCAGGAACGACTCGAGATAGAAGGTGCTGATGCCTACAACTATCCGCCGACCCGCAGCGATTTCGAAACCCGTCTGCAGCTGGCTGTGCCGCTTTTTAATCCCGACATCAAATACAGCCTGAGACAGGCTAAATCTCAGGCCCGTTCGGCTCTGGCCGGTCTCGAAGCAGAGCGTGAGGCCCTGGCGATGCAGATATTCAGTGCCTATCTCGATATTCAGCGCAGTCAGGCCGAACATCAACGGGTGACGCAACTGCTGGAAGAAACCAGCGAGATCCTGCGTCTGGCCAGGGAACGCGAGAATTCAGGGACCGGCCTGCGTGCCGATACCCTGTCTGCCGAAGTTCAGCAGGCCGACAGTCAGCGCCAGTTGGTCAGCGCCCGCAACCAGGTTCTGTTGGCGCAGCATAGGCTCGGTTTTCTGATCGGAGCCGAGGATCCTGTCGTTGCCATCGCGGAGCCGTTGCACGTCGATTTTATCTCTCCCCTTGAGGTCGGCAAGGTTTCAGACAGGGCTGACCTGGAAGCCCTCAAGTGGCAGCTCCAGGGTGCTGAAGAGATGCGCCTTCAGGCCCGTGCCGCCTGGTTACCAAGGCTTCAGGCCGGAGCGTCCTGGTCCCACCATGATGAAGATTATCCCTTTTCCGATGATGCCGACAGTTGGACTGTTCAGGCCGGGTTGAGCTGGCAGCTCTTCGACGGTATGGCACGCGGCCACCAGAGCGCCCAGGCTCTGGCTTTGAAAAAGAGCGCCGAAGCCCGCTACCGGCAGCAACTGCGTCAGGCCCAGCTGGAACAGATTGAGGCCGCGCTGGATGCTGAAACGGCCGAGCGCCAGCTGGTTACCGGCAAGCTGGCCCTGCAGGCTGCAACCGAAGGCTACCAGCTGATGCTCAGCCGTTATCGCAACGGTCTGGCCACCATGGCGGAGCTGCTGTCGGTTCAGGCCCAGCTGGCCAAAAGCCGTGCCGGTTTGACTGCTGCCCAGATTCACCTTATCGGAACCCGGGCGAAGCAGCATTTCGTTGCCGGTCGCCTGCTTGAAAGTTTGATGGACGAGAAAGGATCTCTGAAATGAAAGCCATTGCCCTACTCTCCCTGCTGCTTTTGTTGCTGACCGGCTGTCAGGACAAGTTGGAACCGGGAACGACCGAACAGAATGAAGGGCAGGCGATCTCGCTGCCACTGGTGACTCTGCAGGCGAGTGAAGAGCAGACGACCGAACAGTTCGTCGGCTCGGTCGAGAGCCGCGACCGCGCTGTTCTGGTGGCCCGCAGCAGCGGCAAGGTGACCAAGTTGAATGTGCGTGAAGGCGCTGTCACTAAAGAGGGGCAGGTTCTGCTCGAGATCAGCGATAATACGGCCGCTGAGCAGTTGCGCGCGGCAGAGGCTTCGATTCGCGCTGCCGAGCGTCAGGTTGAGTCTGCCCAGGCTCGTTTGACCCTGGCCGAACAGACGGCGGAACGTTATCGCAAACTGCTTGAATCCTCGGCAATCACCGCTCAGGAATTCGATCAGGTCACCGCTGACTTGAGCATGGCCCGTCAGCAACTGGCGGCTTCTCAGGCTCAGGTCGAAAGAGGCAAGGCGGAGCGCGACAGTATCCTCAAGCAGAACAGTTACAATCGACTGGTTGCTCCCTTTTCGGGGACGGTGGTCAGTATCCATGTCGAGCTGGGTGCCACGGTTCTGCCGGGCACCCAGCTGCTGACCCTGGATCGCGAAGGGGTGCGTCAGGCCCGGATCAAGGTTCCGGAGCGGCTGCTCGGCCAGATCAGTCCGGGCGCCGAGATGAAGATCAGCGTTCCGGCTCTTGGTCGCGAGGTTGTCGGGCAGGTCATCAGGGTGCAGGGGGCGAGTGATCCGACCAGCCGCAGCTTTGATGTCCTGGTCGATCTGAGCAAGGCCGATGGTCTGCCGACCGGTGTCTTTGTCCGGGCCAGCCGCAACCTGCCGGGTGAATCGCTGGTGCTGATCCCTAAATCGGCGGTGACCCAGCGCGGTCAGCTGACCGGGGTGTTTCTGGTCGTCGACGATGTCATGAAGTTCCGTCTGGTGAGACTCGGGCGTGACTTCGACACCCAGGTCGAGATTCTATCCGGGCTGAAAGCCGGTGATGAAATTGTCGCCGACCAGGTTGAACAGGCGAAAAATGGTGCAAGGGTGGAGCGTGGCTCATGAGCGAAAAAAAGCGAACCCTTCCAACCCGGATTGTCGATAAGTTTCTTGACGGCAAGCTGTCGATCATTCTGATCCTGCTCGCGGTTCTGGCCGGGATTGCTGCACTGACCCTGACCCCGCGTGAAGAGGAGCCGCAGATCGTGGTTCCGCTCGCCGATGTCTATGTCCATATGCCGGGGGCCAGCGCCGCCGAGATCGAAAAACAGGTCTCGACCCGTCTGGAAAAACTGCTCTGGCAGGTCGACGGAGTGGAATACGTCTATTCCATGTCACGCCCCGATATGGCGATCGTCACGGTTCGCTACTTCGTCGGTGAGGACCGCATCGATTCGCTGGTCAAGCTGCACAACAAGCTTGCGACACACACCGACATCGTTCCGCCCGGGGTGGCCAGCTGGGTTATCCGCCCGGTTGAGGTCAACGATGTGCCGATCCTCAATCTGACGCTCTATTCCGACGAAGCGACCGATTTCGAATTGCGGCGCCTGGCCGAAGAGGTTGTCGATCGCCTTCAGGAGGTGGATGATACCTCGTTCACCCAGATCATCGGTGGCCCGCCGCGCCAGATCGAGATCGAGGTTGATCCCGTCGCCCTGGCGGCGAGGAATCTCGATATCCTGTCGATTCAGAACGCTCTGAACGGCGCCAACCTGGAGTTGGATGCCGGCAGTTATCAGAATTCCAACCAGCAGATCCTGGTGCGCGGTGGTTCCTTCCTCAACTCTGCAGCGGAGATCGCCGATCTGATCGTAGCGGTCGATAACGGTGCGCCGGTTTACCTGCGCGATGTCGCCAGGGTCACTGACGGCATGGCCGAACCGAGCAATTACACGCGCCTGAGGTTCGGTCCTGCCGAAGAGGGGGCCGACCTTGGCAGGGAATACCAGGCGGTCAATATCGCCGTGGCCAAGAAGAAGGGGACCAACGCCGTCAAGGTCGCCGAAGATGTGGTCGAGAAACTGCATGCGCTGCAGGGGGAGATTATTCCGGATAATATCCAGGTCAGGGTCACCCGTGACTACGGCGAGACGGCCAATCACAAGGTCAATGAGCTGATCACCCACCTGGTGATCGCGATCGTCACCGTGTTGCTGCTCGTCCTGTTCGCCCTGGGCTGGCGGGAAGCCTTCATCGTCGCGGTATCGATTCCGATCATCTATTCACTGACCCTGCTGGTCAATTACTGGTTCGGTTACACCATCAACCGTGTCACCCTGTTCGCCCTGGTGCTGGCACTGGGGCTGCTGGTTGACGACCCGATCGTTGACGTCGAGAATATCTACCGCCACTTCAAGATGAAGAAAGAGCCGGCGCGCGATGCCGTTCTGACCGCTGTCGATGAGGTCCGGCCGCCGGTCATCGTGGCGACTCTCGCCGTTATCCTGTCGTTTTTGCCGATGTTATACATCACCGGCATGATGGGGCCGTACATGAAACCGATGGCGGTCAATCTGCCGTTGACCATGATCATGTCGCTGGTCGTGGCTTTTACGGTCACTCCCTGGATGTCCTATCACGTCCTCAAGGGGGAATACGGCAAGCATGAGGAGAAGGAGTTCGTCCTTGAGGAGACGAAGACCTATCGCATCTACCGAAAGATTCTGGAGCCCTTCCTGACCCGCCGCCCACTGGCCTGGGGACTGATCCTGGTGGTTGTCGTGCTGCTCCTGATCTCGATGGCTATGCCGGCGCTCAACCTGGTGCCGCTTAAAATGCTCCCCTTCGATAACAAGAACGAGTTCCAGCTGGTTATCGACCTGCCGGAAGGGGCTACCCTTGAGCAGACCGACGCAGTGGCCCGCGATCTGGAAGACTACCTGGCAACGGTCAACGAGGTGACCGATTTCGAGGCCTATGTCGGGACTGCCAGCGCCGTCGATTTCAACGGCATGGTCCGTCATTACTACATGCGCCAGGGGCAGAACCTTGGTGATATCCGCGTCAACCTGGCCTCCAAGGGGCGCCGCGCCCAGCAGAGTCACGAGATCACCCTGCGTCTGCGCGATGACCTGACCGCCATCGCCGCCCGGCACGGCGCCCTGCTCAAGATCGTCGAGCTGCCGCCGGGGCCACCGGTTATCGCGACCCTGACAGCCGAGGTCTATGCCGATGAAGGGATCTCTTACGCCCAGCAGCTGGAAGCGACGGAAGCGATCCGTCAGAGGATGGCGGCCGAGGACAAGGTTGTCGATGTCGATACCAGCGTCGAAGCGCCGCAGACCCGCCTGCATTTCGTGCCGGAACGCGATAAACTGGCACTGGCCGGCATCACCACGGCCGACCTGGCCCGGACCCTCTCCATCGCTCTGGGCGGAGGCATGGCCGGAACCCTGCATATCGATACCGAGCGCAACCCGCTGCCGATCATCGTCAAGCTGCCGGTCGATTCCCGTTCGTCGAGGACCTCGCTGGAGAACCTGCAGCTGCGTGGCCACCAGGGGCAGATGGTGCGACTGTCAGAGCTGGGTCATTTTGTCGAAGAACACCTTGAACCGACCATCTACCACAAGAACCTCAGAAGGGTTTCCTACGTGTTCGGCGAGATGGCAGGCAAGAGCCCGGTCAATGCGATACTCAACCTGATCTTTCATTTCAAGGATGAGCCGCTTCCCCAAGGAACATCAGTGGTCTGGAGCGGTGAGGGGGAATGGAAAATCACTCTCGATGTCTTCCGCGACCTGGGGATCGCCTTTGGCGCGGCGATGGTCCTGATCTACCTGCTGCTGCTGATCGAAACCGGCTCCTACGTCATGCCGCTGATCATTATGGCGGCGATTCCGCTGACCATGATCGGCATCATGCCTGGCTTCTGGCTGCTCAACGTACTGACCAATAATCCGGTCGGTGGCTATGATACGCCGGTCTTCTTCACGGCAACGGCGATGATCGGTATGATCGCCCTGGCCGGGATAGTCGTGCGCAACTCGATCATCCTGATCGACTTTATTCATCATGCCGAAAAGCGCGGTCTTGCCCTCAAGGATGCCCTGATCGAGAGCGGCGCGGTGCGTCTGCGGCCGATTCTGCTGACCGCCGGTGCGGCTCTGCTCGGCAACTGGATCATCACCCTCGACCCGATCTTCTCCGGGCTGGCCTGGTCGATCATCTTCGGCGTTTTTGCCTCGACGGCCTTTACCCTGGTGGTCATTCCGGTGGTTTACTGGCTGATTTACGGGAAATGGAAGTCTGCCCGTTGATAGGATTTTATGAATAAGGGGTGGCCAGGCGGCCACCCCAGAAGCTTCTGCCTTTAATCCAATGCGGTTCTGTCCGTCAGATGAGCGTAGCTCATCGTTGGGCGCGCTCCGTTTAGCTGGTATGAACCGTTGCAGCTCATACGACAGGCTTACGTCAGTGTTTTCAAAAAGTTTTTTGCGTACTTTTTTGACGATTCAAAAAAGTACGTCGCCAGCCGGTGCGAGAACCGGCGATTTTGATTTTAAGCTGTTCAAACAGGCGAAAATCAAGTTCGCGGGGTTGCGCCCCCGCCGGCGCCTTACTTTTGCCCAGAGCTGTAAAAGTAAGCAAAAACGCTCTTTTAATATGTCGTTTTCCTGCCTTCATCTCTTCGTAACTTCACACCAGCAACTGACAGCACGCCCCACGGTGAGCAAGCTCACCTGATGGGCAGAACCGGAAAAACTCCGCGATGCGGAGTTTTGGTTGGTGAATGAAACAGACGTGTGAAATGTCGTGGATATAAGATCAACGCAAGGGGCTGCCAGTGACAGCCCCTTGCGTTGCTGATAGTGGTGAATGTGGCGTCAGCTTGTGGCAATATCGATCTGTAAATGCTGCTGACCTGCATGGTATTCCAGCTGCTGATCCTTCAGTTTGAACTGGGCTATCAGCTGATAGAGATAGCTTGACTGGCTCGATAACTGTTCGGCCGCGGCAGCGCTCTCTTCGGCACCGGCGGTGTTGCGCTGGATCACTTCACTGACCTGGAAGATTCCGTCGTTGACCTGGGCGAGACCTCTCGCCTGGTTGTTCGATGAAGAGGCTATGTCGGCGACCAGTTCAGCCGTTTTGCCGATGCTGGTGACAATCTCTTCCAGCTTCAAGGACGTCCGCTTGGCGATTTCGCTGCCGCTTTCCCCTTTGCTGACACTCCCCTCGATCAGGGCTGCAGTCTCGTGGGCAGCCTTGGCGCTGCGTACGGCCAGGTTACGTACCTCTTCGGCAACGACAGCAAAGCCCTTGCCGTGTTGTCCGGCTCGCGCTGCTTCAACCGCAGCATTTAGCGCCAACAGGTTGGTCTGGAAGGCAATTTCATCGATGGTCTTGATGATTTTACAGATATCCTGGCCTGACTTGTGAATCTCCTGCATCGCCGCAACCATTTCCTGCATTGCGATATTGCCGTCTTTGGCCGCACTCTGAGCGGTTGAGGCAAGCTGTTCGGCGTTTCCTGCGGATTCAGCATTTTTTCTGGTCTGGCCGGCCAGTTCATTGAGGCTGGCACTGATCTCTTCGATTGAAGCTGCCTGTTCAGTCGATCCCCGGGACAGTTCCTGCGCCGATGTAGAAACCTGTTCCGAGCCTGAATCGATCTGCTCGCTGGCCAGGCCGATCTGGCTGATGATGTTATTCAGTCCCATACTCATGGTTTTCAATGCCTGCCCCAGGGTATCGCGCTCGGAGCTCAGTTCGACCTCATGGGAAAGATCTCCCCTGGCAATCGCTTCGGCCAGGTCGGCCCGTTGCTGGAGGCTGTCAGCCATTTTGTCCAGGGCGCATGCCAGCTTGCCGATTTCATCGCCGCGTGTCAGGTGCAGACGGCTTGAGAGGTCCCCCTGTTGGATCTCCTCGGCAAAAGCGACGCCCCTGGCAAGAGAAGTGATGATCGGCCTGACGATCATTACGATAACGACAATCAGCAACAGTATAACGATTGCTGCAATGACGGCGTTCACAAGTTGTAATCGATGTAGCGGCCCGAACAGGTCATCAGTCGAAGCGCCGGCGGCTATCAGCCAGCCGGTCAGCGGTTCGGTGTGGAACGTGACGAGCTTTTCCAGGTTGTTGTAGGTGTAGATGTTTGTCCCGTTTTGCTGTTTGAGAATCTCTTCCCCCCAACTGTACTTGCTGAGATTGAGAGCCCCGATGAGGTCTGGGTCTGGATGAGCGGAAACGGTACCCAAGTGGTCGGTCATATACAGGTAGCCCTGCTTGCCGATTTTGACTGGAGAGATAATCGGTCCGACAAAGTTCCGCAACGTAACTGTTGCCGCCAGAACCCCTGAGACGGCTCCCTGATGATGGAGGGGAATGGCCATGACAAAGGCCGGGCCGGCTGTTGCATTTTTCTCAACCGGACTGAATGCTACTTCTCCTTCGCTGGCCCGGGTAAACCAGGTTCCATTGGTTTCGGTCTTCTGGTTCCGGGTTTTCGCCAGGAGTTTTCCCCCGTTGTCATAGATCGCTAGCGCATCGAAGTCGACGAAGCGCTCAACGAATGAGCTCAACAGGTTATCTGCTTCTGCGACTGTTGTGGAACTGTAGTTGCTGAAAAGAGCGGTGAGTTCCCCCCTGGTGCCCAGGTCTTCGAGGCTGGTTTTGTGTCCGCTTACCCAGATTCCGAACTGAGTGGCGATGTTGCGGGTGGTCAGTTCCAGATGTTCGTGGATGTCGTTGCGGACAATGCCGGAGGTTGCCTGGGAGGATAGGCTGACAATAGCAGCAATACCGATAATGATCAGAGTGGTGATCGGAAGCAGAATGCGATTGCGTAATGACAACTTTTTCATACTTCACCCTTTTCCTTGGTTAGGATTAGATATCACAATATTTAAAGCTATATTGGTGAATGCTAATGTCAAGGGTGTGGTTAGCTTTTATTTATTTTTTAAGTGGCTATGGAGCCCTGTGTGGTAACAATTACTATTTATGGTTAGATTGTGGGGTAAATGATAATGCCGAACACGCCATGGCAAGATCATATTCAGCAGGAAAAACAGAGAAGCGGTTGTCTGTGAAGATAACCGCTTCTCTGTTTAACTATTTCTTACGAATCAATTCAATATTTACCGAACTCATCGTCATCAAGGGCGATGACCGGTTTGTTGCCGCTGGGCGACTGTCCCCAGTCGGCAGTGCTGGCCGGCGGAGCGGGTTTCGCAGCCGGCTTGGCCGGAGCAGGTTTCTTGGGGGCTGACAGAGCGGCTTGCTTGGCGGCCGGTTTGGCCGCAGGCTTTGCTGCCGGAGCAGGGATAGCTCTGTTGCTCTGCATCCCCTTGAGGCGGAACTGGGCGATCAGCTGGCGCAGGTAGGCCGACTGGCTTGACAGTTCTTCAGCGGCCGAGGCGCTCTCTTCGGCACCGGCGGTGTTGCGCTGGACCACCTGATCAACCTGGGTTAGTCCGTCGTTGACCTGGGACAGCCCTTCGGCCTGATCCTTGGATGAGGCGGCGATCTCGGCGACCAGATCGCTGGTCTTGCCGATGCCGCTGACGATCTCCTCCAGGGCCTTGGCGGTGCGGTTGGCGATCTCAGTACCGTTTTCTCCCTTCTGGACACTCCCTTCGATCAGCGCGGCCGTCTCCTGGGCGGCCTTGGCGCTGCGGGCCGCCAGGTTGCGGACCTCTTCGGCGACCACGGCGAAGCCCTTGCCATGCTGGCCTGCTCTTGCCGCTTCAACCGCGGCGTTGAGGGCGAGCAGGTTGGTCTGGAAGGCGATCTCGTCGATGGTCTTGATGATCTTGCTGATGTTCTGACCCGACTCGTTGATCTCCTGCATGGCGACGACCATCTGCTGCATCTGCTTGCTGCCATCGCCTGCGGCGTTACGTGCCGTAGCGGCCAGCTGGTTGGCGGTCGCCGCATTCTCGGCGTTGACCTGGGTCTGACCGGCCAGCTCGCTTAAGGAGGCACCGATCTCTTCGATGGCTGAGGCCTGCTGGGTCGAGCCTTGCGAGAGATCCTGGGCCGAATCGGAGACCTGGCTGGAGCCGGAGTCGATCTGTTCGCCGGCCATGCTGATCTGACCTAAGATATCGTTGAGTTTTTCGGTCATGGTGCGCAGGGCGCGGCCCAAAACATCCTGTTCCGAAGCCAGGACGACCTCCTGGGTCAGATCGCCTTCGGCGATCGCCTCAGCCAACTCGGCGCGCTGCTGGAGGCTGTCGGCCATGGAGTCGAGGGAGTTGGCCAGGGTGCCGATCTCATCGCTGCGGGACATGTTCAGGCGGTTGGACAAATCGCCGTTCTGGATCTGCTGGGCCAGCGCTACCCCCTTGTTGATGGCGTTGATGATCGGCCTGATAATAAAGATAATGGCAACCGCCATGATAATGATGACGATCAGGCCGATAATTGCGTTGATTGTGCTCAGCTTGTGAACGGGACCGAAGATGTCGTCGGTTGCGGCGCCAGCGACGACAACCCAGCCAGTTGCAGAGATGGTATGGAAATTGACCAGTTTTTCCATGCCGTTGAAGTCGTAGACCATCATGCCGTTTTTCTGGCTGAGGATCTGTCTGCCCCACTCATAGTCCTTGATGTTGGTTTTGAGGATCTCTTCTTTTATCTTGGTTGCGGCTATGATGCCAGTGAAGTCGGTCATATAGGCGTATCCTTGCTCGCCTATCTTGACGGATTCGATGATCTCTTTGGTGAACTTGTTCAAGGCAACGCCGGCACTGAGGATACCGCTGACCTTGCCGTTGACAAAGATCGGTACAGCGATAGCGAATGTAGCGTCGTCCGAAGCCAGGCTTTTGTGGATCTCGCTAATTGCAATTTGTCCCTGCTTGGCTTTGTCGACCATTGTCTTGATGATCGGAATATCATTGGCGTTGATTTTGCCGATGACTTCCTTGACCGACGAGGCCACCGCTAATCCATCCATGTTGAAAACGATGGATGACTCAAAGTCTGTATAGCGGGAAACAAAGTCCTGCAGTGTCATGCCGACTTTTTCGACATAGAATTCACCGCCGAAACCGGTGTTCATCATCAGGTCGGAGAAAGCTGATTTCTCGCTCAGTGTTGTCATGTCCCTGCTGAGCGTTTCTATCCATCTGGAGATTTGGACATCAATCGAAGTCGTTGTTTCCTCTAGTTGATCTGTGATGATGGTGTTAACGATCTTTTTCGTTGAACGTAATGAAGAGGTTGCAGCTACTGCCATTCCGATGATGATCAGAATGATGATAGGGAGTAGAATGCGCATGCGTAGTGATAATTTTTTCACGGACAGGGCCCTCCTGAGGATATATTGACAAAGTGTTAGAGAAATATAATTTTACGGTTAGAAAATGTCAATAGTTTGTTTACCGCCTGGGCTTAATTAGCTGGGAGGTAAATTGTATGGATATGTTGCAGAGTTAAAAGGACGCTGGGGCTCAAGGCTGTTATCCCCAAGCACTGCTGGAACCATTCTAGTGGCAGGGGAATAATACGGGAGCTCACTACTTGCTGAATGCATCGGCATCGAGCGCAATGGTTTGTTTACCGCTTGAGTTAAATTTGGGGGAGCTAATTTGCAGAGGATAGGTTGCAGAGATGAAAGGATCTGTGGCTCAAGGTTGGTTGTCCCCAGTCACTAATGGAATCATTTTAGTGACTGGGGAATAATGCAGGTGCTCAGTACTTGCCGAACTCATCGTCATCAAGGGCGATGACCGGTTTGTTGCCGCTGGGCGATTGTCCCCAGTCGGCTGCGCCGGCCGGAGCAGGTTTCTTGGGGGCTGACAGGGCGGCCTGCTTGGCGGCCGGTTTGACCGCAGGCTTTGCTGCCGGAGCAGGGATAGCCATGCCTGACTGGCCCATCCCCTTGAGGCGGAACTGGGCGATCAGCTGGCGCAGGTAGGCCGACTGGCTTGACAGCTCTTCTGCGGCCGAGGCGCTCTCTTCGGCACCGGCGGTGTTGCGCTGGACCACCTGATCAACCTGGGTTAGTCCGTCGTTGACCTGGGACAGCCCTTCGGCCTGATCCTTGGATGAGGCGGCGATCTCGGCGACCAGATCGCTGGTCTTGCCGATGCCGCTGACGATCTCCTCCAGGGCCTTGGCGGTGCGGTTGGCGATCTCAGTACCGTTTTCTCCCTTCTGGACACTCCCTTCGATCAGCGCGGCCGTCTCCTGGGCGGCCTTGGCGCTGCGGGCCGCCAGGTTGCGGACCTCTTCGGCGACCACGGCGAAGCCCTTGCCATGCTGGCCTGCTCTTGCCGCTTCAACCGCGGCGTTGAGGGCGAGCAGGTTGGTCTGGAAGGCGATCTCGTCGATGGTCTTGATGATCTTGCTGATGTTCTGACCCGACTCGTTGATCTCCTGCATGGCGACGACCATCTGCTGCATCTGCTTGCTGCCATCGCCTGCGGCGTTACGTGCCGTAGCGGCCAGCTGGTTGGCGGTCGCCGCATTCTCGGCGTTGACCTGGGTCTGACCGGCCAGCTCGCTCAAGGAGGCACCGATCTCTTCGATGGCTGAGGCCTGCTGGGTCGAGCCTTGCGAGAGATCCTGGGCCGAGTCGGAGACCTGGCTGGAGCCGGAGTCGATCTGTTCGCCGGCCATGCTGATCTGACCTAAGATATCGTTGAGTTTTTCAGTCATGGTGCGCAGGGCGCGGCCCAAAACATCCCGTTCCGAAGCCAGGACGACCTCCTGGGTCAGATCGCCTTCGGCGATCGCCTCGGCCAGCTCGGCGCGCTGCTGGAGGCTGTCGGCCATGCTATCCAGGGCATATCCCAGTTTGCCGATCTCGTCACCTCGGTTCAGGCGCAGGCGGTTGGAAAGGTCTCCGGTCTGGATCTGCTGGGCGAAGGCGACCCCGTGATTGATCGCATTGACGATCGGTCTGACAATCAGGATGATGACGATAATCAAAACCACAACCAGAGCTATATTAATAATGGCATTCTGGAAGGTCAGAGTGTTGATATCCTTAAAGATGTCATCTGTTGTTGCCCCTGCGACAACGATCCAGCCCGTGGCCGGTATCTCATTGAAGGAGACCAGCTTCTCTATGCCTTCAAACTGGTAGGTCATGCTGCCATGCTTTTGGCTGAGGATCTTTTTCCCCCAGTCATACTGATTCAGGTCGGTTTTCATGATTTCATCGACATTCGGATGAGCGGCAACCATACCTGTTTTATCAACCATGAAGGCGTAGCCATTCTCTCCGATTTTGATATTGGAGATAAGTTCATCGGATACCTTTGACAATTCAATCGAAGAATACAGGACCCCGACAACCTTATTGTCATGGCGAATCGGTTGAGCGATGTTGAAGACCGGGCGGCCCGAGACTTTGCTCTTCAGGACATTGCTGATGTTTGACTGCCCCTGCATCGCTAACTGGTAATACTCTCTTGTGGCGAGGTTCATGTCGATCGATTTGGCATTGGAATGGGCAATTACAATACCATCTTTGTTAATCAGGCCGAGCGATGCGTAAACATCGTAATGACTGATGAATTGCTTCATGTAGGCGGCTGTTGCTAACTGAACCTCTTCACTTGGAGTTTCTGTTGCGGCAAGAGATTGAAACCGTTCCAGTTCGCTTTGGGCTATCAGGTCAGACTGAAGGTCCTTAACCCAGATGTCGAGCTGGGTCATCAGGGAAGATGTCTCATGGGTCAGACGCTCGGTTATGTTTTGATGAAATATCCCTGAGGTTGTTTGGGCGATGTAGATTCCTGATGCCAGGACGATAATGATGATAACGGCGATGATTGGCAGCAGGATACGGAAACGCAGGGACAGAGATTTTTTCATGCTAGCAGCTCCTTCCGGTAATACTTCAGGAATAAAAGGTTAAAGGTTTCCCCGCAATAACATTTTAAGCGGTCGGATTGTCCGACATGGAACGGTTCTCATCATTAAACAAAGGTGGGGAGACATTTGTAGCTCCATCCGTTTTGTTAAGCAGTATTGGTGCCAACTAATTTATTGGGATTAACCTATTGATATTATTTAAATATGAAGAAGGAAGGCGAACGGTAAGGGGTGTAACCAGCGTCACACGGATTTTCCACATATGATAAAAAATGCTGATTTTGTTGAGCTTTTCGAAAAGATCACAAAGTTACTGCTGTAACGAAATGCACAGGGGTTTTGGATGGTGTGACTCGACTCCAACCGCTGTATTGTAGGTGAACCCAAAAAGATACCTACGGAGGGATGAGGGTTCAGGCGAGCATTGAAGTGTACTTTTGCCTGCTTTTCTAACGGACAAAGGGCAACCATTATCGGTTGCCCTTTGACTTTCCTGAGAAAAAATTCAGTTATCAATATTTGCCGAACTCATCGTCATCAAGGGCGATGACCGGTTTGTTGCCGCTGGGCGATTGTCCCCAGTCGGCAGTGCTGGCCGGCGGACCGGGTTTCGCAGCCGGCTTGGCCGGAGCAGGTTTCTTGGGGGCTGACAGAGCGGCTTGCTTGGCGGCCGGTTTGGCCGCAGGCTTTGCTGCCGGAGCAGGGATAGCTCTGTTGCTCTGCATCCCCTTGAGGCGGAACTGGGCGATCAGCTGGCGCAGGTAGGCCGACTGGCTTGACAGTTCTTCAGCGGCCGAGGCGCTCTCTTCGGCACCGGCGGTGTTGCGCTGGACCACCTGATCAACCTGGGTTAGTCCGTCGTTGACCTGGGACAGCCCTTCGGCCTGATCCTTGGATGAGGCGGCGATCTCGGCGACCAGATCGCTGGTCTTGCCGATGCCGCTGACGATCTCCTCCAGGGCCTTGGCGGTGCGGTTGGCGATCTCAGTACCGTTTTCTCCCTTCTGGACACTCCCTTCGATCAGCGCGGCCGTCTCCTGGGCGGCCTTGGCGCTGCGGGCCGCCAGGTTGCGGACCTCTTCGGCGACCACGGCGAAGCCCTTGCCATGCTGGCCTGCTCTTGCCGCTTCAACCGCGGCGTTGAGGGCGAGCAGGTTGGTCTGGAAGGCGATCTCGTCGATGGTCTTGATGATCTTGCTGATGTTCTGACCCGACTCGTTGATCTCCTGCATGGCGACGACCATCTGCTGCATCTGCTTGCTGCCATCGCCTGCGGCGTTACGTGCCGTAGCGGCCAGCTGGTTGGCGGTCGCCGCATTCTCGGCGTTGACCTGGGTCTGACCGGCCAGCTCGCTTAAGGAGGCACCGATCTCTTCGATGGCTGAGGCCTGCTGGGTCGAGCCTTGCGAGAGATCCTGGGCCGAATCGGAGACCTGGCTGGAGCCGGAGTCGATCTGTTCGCCGGCCATGCTGATCTGACCTAAGATATCGTTGAGTTTTTCGGTCATGGTGCGCAGGGCGCGGCCCAAAACATCCCGTTCGGAGGCCAGGACGACCTCCTGAGTCAGATCTCCTTCGGCAATTCCCTCGGCCAGCTCGGCACGCTGCTGGAGGCTGTCGGCCATATTGTCAAGGGCGCCAGCCAATTGGCCGATTTCATCGCCACGGGCCATGTGCAGGCGCTTAGAGAGGTCTCCACCCTGAATCTGCTGGGCAAAGGCGACCCCTTTGTTCAATGCGGCAGTGATCGGTCTGATCAGCAGAAAGATGACAACGATAAGGACCAGCACAGTGATACTGTTAACAATGGCATTATTCCGCGTCAGTCTGTTTGATTTACCAAAAATATCGTTGGTTGTTGCACCCGCCGCCAGGATCCAGCCGGTTACCGGTTCGGTGCGGAAGGCGACGAGTTTTTCCAGACCATCGTTCGTATAGATCATCAGTCCGTTTTTCTGGGCCAGAAGCTTTCTGCCCCAGTCAAATTTGCTCATGTCGGCCTTCATGACCTGCTCAGGGGCCTTGGGATGAGCAAGGAGTATGCCGGAGGCATTGCTCATGTAGGCATAGCCTTCGGAGCCAATTTTAACCGGGGTGATAAATTTATCGGAAAACTTTTTAAGTTCGATAGCTGAAAAAAGCACACCAGTAACCCTGCTGCCATCTTCGATCGGTACCGCAATGACAAAGACCTGCTGTCCTGAAACTGGGCTGACCACGACATCGCTGATATTGGCTTTGCCATGCATGGCCAGCTGGACGAAATCGCGAGCTTTGAGGTCGGTACCGACAGCTGCAGGGTTCGGGTGGGCGACGACGATACCCTCGGCATTGAGCAGCGCCATTCCCTCGTAACCCTCATAGTTGCCGATAAATTGTTTCATGTGTTCACAGGCAGCCTGAACATCGGCGTCAGTCACTGTGTCCTTGGTAACCAGGTCTCGAATGATCCCGAGTTGGCCCTGGGAGACCAGGTCGGCCTGAAGGTCGGAGATCCAGGAGTTCATCTGAGTTTCGAGGGATTGGACAATGCTTTCCACTTGAGAATTGATATTCTCGTGAACCATCTGGCTTGTCGCCCTGTTCGACAGAAAGCCTGAAATGAACATGCCGATGATGATCAGCCCAATAATCGGAAGCAGTATACGGTAACGAAGGGAGAGGCTGTTTTTCATAGAAAGAGCTCCTTAAATAGTTGTCTGGAGCAATGGAAGTTACACCAGGCTACGACCTAGAAAATGCAAAAGATTATATTGGCAATTACATTTAAAGAGCAGAAGAATATCTAGATGCAAAGGAGACGGACTGGTTTTGCCGACATTCTAGTGTTTGAAATCTTGATATACAGCTTTTTGTTGGTTGTTTTGGCTTTGGTACAAAGCATAGCAATTATATGATATGAGCGTTTAGTAAAGTATAATTGACGGATTCCAATGTCAAGAAAAATAAGCTCAAGATAATGGGCTGTATAATATATGGCCCGTCGCAGTTGAAGATCGGCTGTGACGAGCCATATTGATGGGATAATCAGTACTTGCCGAACTCGTCGTCATCAAGGGCGATGACCGGTTTGTTGCCGCTGGGCGACTGTCCCCAGTCGGCAGTGCTGGCCGGCGGAGTGGGTTTCGCAGCCGGCTTGGCCGGAGCAGGTTTCTTGGGGGCTGACAGGGCGGCTTGCTTGGCGGCCGGTTTGGCCGCAGGCTTTGCTGCCGGAGCAGGGATCGCCATGTTTGACTGGCCCATCCCCTTGAGGCGGAACTGGGCGATCAGCTGGCGCAGGTAGGCCGACTGGCTTGACAGTTCTTCAGCGGCCGAAGCGCTCTCTTCGGCACCGGCGGTGTTGCGCTGGACCACCTGATCAACCTGGGTTAGTCCGTCGTTGACCTGGGACAGCCCTTCGGCCTGATCCTTGGATGAGGCGGCGATCTCGGCGACCAGATCGCTGGTCTTGCCGATGCCGCTGACGATCTCCTCCAGGGCCTTGGCGGTGCGGTTGGCGATCTCAGTACCGTTTTCTCCCTTCTGGACACTCCCTTCGATCAGCGCGGCCGTCTCCTGGGCGGCCTTGGCGCTGCGGGCCGCCAGGTTGCGGACCTCTTCGGCGACCACGGCGAAGCCCTTGCCATGCTGGCCTGCTCTTGCCGCTTCAACCGCGGCGTTGAGGGCGAGCAGGTTGGTCTGGAAGGCGATCTCGTCGATGGTCTTGATGATCTTGCTGATGTTCTGTCCCGACTCGTTGATCTCCTGCATGGCGACGACCATCTGCTGCATCTGCTTGCTGCCATCGCCTGCGGCGTTACGTGCCGTAGCGGCCAGCTGGTTGGCGGTCGCCGCATTCTCGGCGTTGACCTGGGTCTGACCGGCCAGCTCGCTCAAGGAGGCACCGATCTCTTCGATGGCTGAGGCCTGCTGGGTCGAGCCTTGCGAGAGATCCTGGGCCGAGTCGGAGACCTGACTGGAGCCGGAGTCGATCTGTTCGCCGGCCATGCTGATCTGACCTAAGATATCGTTGAGTTTTTCGGTCATGGTGCGCAGGGCGCGGCCCAAAACATCCCGTTCGGAGGCCAGGACGACCTCCTGAGTCAGATCGCCTTTGGCAATTCCCTCAGCCAACTCGGCGCGCTGCTGGAGGCTGTCGGCCATATTGTCAAGGGCGTCAGCCAATTTGCCGATTTCATCGCCACGGGTCATGTGCAGGCGGTTGGAGAGGTCTCCACCCTGAATCTGATGGGCAAAGGCGACCCCTTTGTTCAATGCGGCGGTGATCGGTTTGATCAGAAGAATGATGACAACGATGAGAACAAGAATAACGACGATGTTGACGATAGCGTTGTTTCTGGTCAGTTTGTTGACTTCGCTGAAGATATCGTCGGTTGTGGCACCTGCAGCAAGAATCCAGCCGGTCACCGGTTCGGTGCGAAAGGCGACAAGTTTTTCCAGACCATCGTTCGTATAGATCATCAGTCCGTTTTTCTGGGCCAGGAGCTTTTTACCCCAATCAAATTTACTCATATCGGCTTTTAATATCTGTTCGGGAGCCTTTGGATGCGCAATGAGGAGACCGTTGGCATTGCTCATATAGGCATAACCGTTTGAGCCGATTTTAACCGGGGTAATGAACTGATCCGAAAACTTTTCAAGGTTTACTGAAGAAAGAAGGA
This sequence comes from Geopsychrobacteraceae bacterium, assembly GCA_963677215.1. GTDB lineage: Bacteria > Desulfobacterota > Desulfuromonadia > Desulfuromonadales > Geopsychrobacteraceae. The sequence continues at coordinate 740,757 of OY781919.1, read as the reverse complement.
CTCCGGCGACCCTGCCCTCGTCCATGACTGGTTGTACAATATTAAAGGTGAGGTGACCTGACACTTTGCTAATTATAACATCACTAATTGTAGGTTGACCTTGCATTGCGGTTTGAAAATATTTTCGGGCTTTGAGGTTGATGCCAATGGCTTTGGGATCTGAGTTCGCTATGAGAATACCTTCCGCATTGAGCAGGCCCATGCCATCATAGCAATTGTAATTATCAATGAACCTTTTTAGGTGTTCATTGGTGGCATTGATATTTGCGTCAGTAGCATCATTGTTAACGACTACATTTTTGACAATATCAAGCTGGCTTTGAGAAACCAGATCGGCCTGGAGATCAGTGATCCAGACGTTCATCTGTGCGGTGAGAGATTGAACGGTGCCTTCGACTTGTCCGCTGATATTGTTATGAACCATATTGCTTGTGGCCCTGCTCGACAATATCCCGGCAATGAACATGCCGATGATGATTAGGCCGATGATGGGTAGCAGAATACGAAAACGGAGGGATAGGGATTTATTCATAGTAATAGCTCCATAAATTATGCCTGGCATTATTGGGAATGATGCCAGACTGCGATCTGAAAAAGATCAGGGTTCTATGGCAATTACATTTAAGAGCAGTAAGGTTTTCGGTATCTAAAAGAATAACAGTGAAAACCATCCAGTCCAGATTGGTGTTATTGAACTTTAATTTTTGTTTACTGTTTTTATAATTTAGGCTCTGTGGTTGATGCAGGAGAAAAGGTTTGGCTTTAGTCTCTGCATGTAACTGTGCAGCTGGGACTATTTCGTGAGACCCCAGGTTTTCTCACCGGATATGTAGATTTGTAGACTATGGTTATTATCAGCTAGTGTCAAGAAGATATTAGTCGGGTTTAATTGGTCGTCAGAAAGGGGCCTGGCCACAGCTTTTTAATTGCTGTGACCAGGCATATTGCCAGCGGAATCAGTATTTACCGAACTCGTCATCGTCCAGGGCGATGATCGGCTTTTTGCCCTGTGGTGATTGACCCCACTCAGCGGCCGGTTTGCTCTTGGCCGGTGCGGCCTGGTTTGGCTGTTTGGCTGCGGGCTTGCTGGCCGCTCTGCTTGGTGCCAGTGCCGGTTGCTGTACGGTCTGGCTTTTGAGGCGGAACTGGGCGATCAGCTGGCGCAGGTAGGCCGACTGGCTTGACAGTTCTTCAGCGGCCGAAGCGCTCTCTTCGGCACCGGCGGTGTTGCGCTGGACCACCTGATCAACCTGGGTTAGACCGTCGTTGACCTGGGACAGCCCTTCGGCCTGATCCTTGGATGAGGCGGCGATCTCGGCGACCAGATCGCTGGTCTTGCCGATGCCGCTGACGATCTCCTCCAGGGCCTTGGCGGTGCGGTTGGCGATCTCGGTACCGTTTTCTCCCTTCTGGACACTCCCTTCGATCAGCGCGGCCGTCTCCTGGGCGGCCTTGGCGCTGCGGGCCGCCAGGTTGCGGACCTCTTCGGCGACCACGGCGAAGCCCTTGCCATGCTGGCCTGCTCTTGCCGCTTCAACCGCGGCGTTGAGGGCGAGCAGGTTGGTCTGGAAGGCGATCTCGTCGATGGTCTTGATGATCTTGCTGATGTTCTGACCCGACTCGTTGATCTCCTGCATGGCGACGACCATCTGCTGCATCTGCTTGCTGCCATCGCCTGCGGCGTTACGTGCCGTAGCGGCCAGCTGGTTGGCGGTCGCCGCATTCTCGGCGTTGACCTGGGTCTGACCGGCCAGCTCGCTCAATGAGGCACCGATCTCTTCGATGGCTGAGGCCTGCTGGGTCGAGCCTTGCGAGAGATCCTGGGCCGAGTCGGAGACCTGGCTGGAGCCGGAGTCGATCTGTTCGCCGGCCATGCTGATCTGACCTAAGATATCGTTGAGTTTTTCGGTCATGGTGCGCAGGGCGCGGCCCAAAACATCCTGTTCTGAAGCCAGGGTCACTTCCTGGGTCAGATCGCCTTCGGCGATCGCCTCGGCCAGCTCGGCGCGCTGCTGGAGGCTGTCGGCCATGGAGTCGAGGGAGTTGGCCAGGGTGCCGATCTCATCGCTGCGGGACATGTTCAGGCGGTTGGACAAATCGCCGTTCTGGATCTGCTGGGCCAGAGCAACCCCTTTGTTGATGGCGTTGATGATCGGGCGGACGATCAGAATGACGATGACGACGAGGAAAATGACAACGATCAGTGCCGCTACGCCTGTCTGGATAGCCTGTCTGTTCAGCGAGCCGTAGATATCATCGGTTGTGGCCCCGGCGACGATCGTCCAGCCGGTCATCGGTTCGGTGGCAAAACAGACCAGTTTTTCCACGCCTTCGTAGGTGTAGGTCAGGAAGCCGTTCTTCTGGTTGAGAATCTGCCGTCCCCACTCCAGATCGTTCAGGTTCAGCTTCATCAGCTGGTCTTCATCACGGTGGGCCGCCATCAGACCGGTGTTGTCGGTCATATAGGCGTATCCCTCTTTGCCGATGGTAACCTCATCGATGAACTGGTTGGAGAACTTCTGCAGGGAGACTGCGGCGCCAATGAAGCCGATCAGCTGTTCATTGTAGATAATCGGTGTGGCAATGACGAAGACCGGATTGCCGGTCCCTTTGCTGTTGACCACATTGCTGACAACCTGTTTCCCCTGGAGAACCTCCTTGAAGTATGGCCTGCTGCTGACATCGACCTTGCCGGCAAGCGCAGGGACCGAGGCCGCAATGGCCAGACCTTGCTTGTTGAAGAGGATGATGTCTTCGTAGTCGTCATACTGGGAAGCGAACTCCATGAGGTCGTTGTTCGCTTTGGTGTGGTAGTAATCGCTGCCCATTCCCTGCTCGAATTTTGCCAGGGTTGTCGAGTAGATTGGTGTTTTGGTGTGAAGCGCCAGATCCTTTTTCAGGCCATTGACCCAGAATGCCGCCTGTGCACTCAGGTTTTTCGTGAGGGTCTGCAGCTGTTCCTCAATGTTCGTTTCAACCAGTGAGATCGTTGATCGGGTTGCCAGAATGTTGGTGACAACCAGGCCGATTATGATCAGTGCGATGATCGGTAACAGGATACGACTGCGAAGTGATAACTTTTTCATGATTCTCCTTTTTCCCCTCAAGCCATAAATAACGTTAGGGATTTATAATCGATAAAATTTAATTGTCAAGAAAATGTTAGCGCATGCTATTGGATGTGGGGGCGGGAAATGTACTCAGAATGAGGACTGCAATGGCATGTTTGAGCCAGTTCAGAGCAATAATATCGGGTTGTTTTGTGATTCCTCTTTTAGTGGCCTTCTATGCTAAAATGAGCTATTCAGATGCAGATTTTTCGTAGATTAACTCCAAGAATTTAAGATTCTATGTCAGATAGGGCGGCGGTTATGAATAAAGTGAAAAGAATCGGGCTGGTTGCCCATGACAATCGCAAAAAGGATCTCATCGAGTGGGCGGAATACAATTACCAGACCCTCATATGTCATGAGTTGATTTCGACCGGAACAACCGGGAGCCTGGTTGAAAAAGCTATAGCGGAGAAACTCGACTCGGAAGACAGCCGTCATTTCTCGGTGCGCAAACTTAAGTCGGGGCCATTGGGCGGAGATCAGCAGCTTGGTGCTCTGATAGCCGAAGGTAAGATCGACCTGTTGATCTTTCTCTGGGACCCGATGCAGCCGCAGCCGCATGATGTCGATGTCAAGGCGCTGCTGAGGATTGCGGCGCTCTACAATATCCCGACGGCAATGAATCGTTCGACGGCTGACTTTCTTATCTCATCGCCGCTGTTGAATGCTCATTATAAGCCGATTCTCAAAGACTACAGCGATTATATTCAACGTTTTCAGAGTCCTGTGGATAAAGAAAAATAACCAGTAGTCGAGGCCTGTCATGTACTTCAGTTCCACATTGTTTGAAAATTACGAATTGGCGGTGTTGCTGAAGATCGTTCTGGCGGTGGTTGCCGGGGCGATTGTCGGTATGGAACGCGAGAAGCATGGCCGCCCCGCGGGGTTGAGGACCCACCTGCTGGTTTCTGCGGGATCCTGCCTGGTGATGTTGATCTCGGAAGCGGTCTATCAGAAATATGGAGCCTTGCCAGGCAGCGGTGTGGTGCGCATCGATCCCGGCCGGATTGCTGCTCAGGTCGTCACCGGTATCGGTTTCCTCGGTGCCGGAGTGATTATCAAGGAAGGCTTCACGGTACGTGGTTTGACAACCGCGGCGAGCCTCTGGGTCGTTTCGGCCATAGGCATGGCCTTCGGGCTGGGGATGCTCTCGGCTGGTTTCATTGCGACGGCGGTCACCCTGGGGTCTCTGCTCTGGCTGAAGAAGTTTGAGCCGCGGATCAAGAAGGACCGTTATCTGCACCTGACGGTCACGGCTCATGACGAACCCGACGTTTATCCGGTTCTGGAGGAGCTGTTCTCCTGCAACGGCTTGCGCATGTCCGACATTCAGGCCGATCATGACCTGGAGAACCGGCAGATCTGTTACCGTTTTGTTTTGACCCAGCACAAGGTGCGCATTGGTCGGGATCTATCGGCTCAGGTGGCTGAAATTCCCGGAATCAAGAAGATCTCCTACAAGTAAATTCAGATCTCAAAGGGATTTTTCGGACGGCTACGGAAAAGGAGCAGGGCCGCCATGGTGATGATGGCAGCGGCGAGAAACAGTGCCGGAAATCCGGCCACCTCGCCAATGGTTCCAAGCAGAATTGCGCCGATGAAGTTGCCGCTGTCGATCCCGCCGGTAAAGATGCCGACCGCTTTGCCACGCCGCTCATAGGTTTCGTTACGCACCGCCATGGCATTGAGGGCCGGAAACAGCAGGCCGTGTCCGGCGCCGAAAATAAAACCGACCAGAATCAGCATGGTTTTGCCGTTGGTCAACGGGACCATGAACAGGCTGATTGTCAGCAGAATAATGGCCCAGGGGATGATGGCGTTCTCGCCAATCCGGTCAGCCAGTCGGCCTGAAGCGAGGCGGACAATGACTGCGGCACAGGAGTAGGCCAGGTAATAGGAGGAGATGAAGGCGAACCCTCTGGCTTCGGCAAAGGGGGCGATAAAATCGCTGGTCGCCGCCAGGCCGATTCCGAACAGCAGGGCGATTCCGCCGCAGACAACGAACTTGCGGGTCTTCAGCAGGGAGAAAAACGACACCCTGCTGCTGCGTATCTGCTGCTGCTCTTCAGTCTTGTGCCGGGTCACAAGCAGCTGAAGAACCAGTGCTACAACTGCCATGGCCGCGGTAGCCAGGAAAAATCCCTGGAAGCCGAACCTCGGAATGAGCGGTTCGGTCAGCAGCGGGCCTAGTGCAACGCCGACAATCCCGGCGATACTGAACATCCCCAACCCCTCATTCAGGCGCCTGACCGGAATCCGGTCGCCGATCAGCACGTAGATGACGGTAAAGCAGATCGCCTGGCCAAAGCCGTGTAGCAGGCGCAGGCCGATCAGCAGCCAGTAGTTGCTGGCAACGTTCCCGCTGACCAGCAGGTGCAGCAGCGGGATCAGAACCATGATCAGGGCTCCGAGGCTATAGCTGTGCTTGCGCCCGATTTTATCGATCAGCGCGCTGACGGCAGGTCTGGAAAAGGCCGAAGCCATGGCAAAGACACCCATCAGGATGCCGATATCGAACTTGCTGCCACTGTTCTGGGTGATGTAGAGCGGAAACAGGAAGAAGGCGGCAAAGCTCGAGACGAGGGCCAGGTGGGCAAAGAACAATAGAAAGAATGCAGGGGTGTAAAGCTTCACGGTCGATCCAGGTCAGAACAACTGACTTCCTTTCAGGGTGAAAAAAGCAACGGCGCTGTACCTGAGCCCCTTGCCGATGACCACCAGCAGGAAAAAACGCAGCAGGGAGGTTTTCAGTGAACCGCTGATCAGGCACAGCGGATCGCCGACGAGCGGTAGCCATGAGAACAAGAGGCTCCAGCTGCCGTAGCGCTGATACCAGCCTGTCGCCCGCAACCGTTGCTTCGGGCTGATGCGCAGCAGTCTGGTCGTCAGCCAGTCACTGCCTAAATAGCCGATCAGGTAATTGGTCGCAGCACCCAGGGTATTGCCGAGGGTGGCGATCCCGACGCTCGGCAATGCAGCTTCCCCCTGGAGCAGCAGGGCGATAAGCAGCCATTCCGATCCCAGGGGGAGCAGGGTTGAGGCACCGAAGCTGACCAGAAACAGGGCTGGCAGGCTGTATGCGATCCAGTGTTCCAGCATCGGCGCATGATAACAGAGCGTCGCTGAAAAGCAAATGGAGCAAAAGCCCTTGTGAGTCACCGGTGCCAGAGTGTACATTAACCACTTCGTAGTTCTAGCGGGCTTCAGTGAGATGTTGAAACGCGCTAACTTTCCAAGGTTTCTCCAAAAGGTTGTAGCTGATGACAATCAATAAACAGCAGGTTCTGGATAAGATCAAAACCCTGCTTGAGATGATCAAGTTTTCCCACACCATCTTTGCCTTCCCCTTTGCCCTGATGGGGGTGATCCTCGCCTCTCTGGCCAGTGGCAAGCTGCCCGGGATCGGTCAGTTGTTCTGGATCTGCATCGCCATGGTCGGTGCCCGTAGCGCTGCGATGGGCCTCAACCGTCTGATCGACGCCAAGATCGACGCGGAAAACCCACGTACGGCGAATCGCCACATTCCGGCCGGACAGGTTAAATACTGGGAAGCGGTGCTTTTTATTATTGTCGCCCTGGCGCTGTTTTTCCTGGCGGCCTGGATGCTCAACCCGCTTTGCCTCAAGCTGGCCCCCTTGGTCGTCATCCTCTTTGTGCTCTATGCCTACTGCAAACGTTTTACCCATTATGCGCACATCGTTCTGGGGATCTGTCTGGCGATTGCCCCGGTCGGGGCCTGGATCGCGTTGCGCGGCGATATCGGCTGGTCGGTTGTTGCCCTGGCCCTGGCCGTTCTGTTCTGGGTTGCCGGGTTCGATATTTTCTATGCCCTTCAGGATTATGATTTCGACGTGGATCACGGGCTGCATTCGATTCCGTCCCGACTGGGCAAGCACAAGGCGATAAAGCTGGTGCGCATCTTTCACGGCCTGATGCTGCTGTTCATGTTGCTGGTTCTGCCCGGCAGCGGTCTGGGCTGGATCTACTTCGCCGGTGTCGTGGTCGTGGCACTGTTGCTGCTCTACGAGCACAGCTTGGTCAAGGCCGATGACCTGTCAAAACTTGACGCGGCATTCTTCAACATGAACGGCTATATCAGTGTGGCGATCTTTATCTTCACCCTGGTCGATGCGCTGATCTGAAGTTGAGCGATAAAGGTTTCAGAATGGACAGAGAATTATTGGTTATTGCGGAAAAAATCGAGCGGGGTGAACGGATCAGTGATGCTGATGCCCTGACCCTGTTTCAGTCGCATGATCTGCTCAGCATCGGAGAGCTGGCTGCGCAGGTGAATCGGCGTAAAAATGGCGAGAGGGTCTTCTTCAACGTCAATCGCCACATCAACTACACTAACCTCTGTGTCAACCAGTGTAAGTTTTGCGCCTTCTCCAAGGCCGAGGGGGAAAGTGGCGGTTATACCCTGGCCCTGGCGCAGATCCGTGACAAGGCCCGAGAAGCGCTTGCCGCAGGAGCAACCGAGATTCATTCTGTTGGCGGGCTGCACCCGGAGCTGCCCTTCGAGTTCTATCTCGACATGCTGAAGATCATCAAAACTGTGTCTCCGGAACTGCATATCAAGGCCTTTACCGCGGTAGAGATCGATTACTTCAGCCGGATCAGTGGAAAGAGTGTTGCCGAAGTCATCAGCGAACTGCAAGCCGCCGGCCTGGGATCGATGCCGGGTGGCGGCGCTGAGATCCTCGGCCAGGAGGTCCGTGACAAGATCTGTCCGGAGAAGATCTCTGGGCGCCGTTGGCTGGAGATCACCGAAGAGGTTCACAATCACGGCCTCAAGACCAACGCGACCATGCTGTTCGGTCACCTTGAAGACTATGCCGACCGGGTCGAGCATATGCGTCTGCTGCGTGAACTTCAGGATCGTACCTGTGGTTTTCAGGCCTTTATTCCACTGGCCTTCCAGCCGGATAACACTCGGGTTCCAGGTGCCAAGGGAGTGAGTGGCGTTGACGCCCTCAAGACCCTGGCGATCGCCCGCATCTACCTGGATAATTTTCAGCACATCAAGGCCTACTGGATCATGCTCGGCCTGAAAATTGCCCAGGTGGCGCTCTGCTTCGGGGTCAACGATCTTGACGGCACCGTCATCGAAGAGCAGATCGGTCATGATGCCGGGGCCGACTCGCCCCAGGTCTTAAGCATGGAGCGGCTGATCGCCATGATCCGCAAGGCGGGTAAAATCCCGGTTGAACGCGATACCCTTTACAATGAACGTAAGGTCTACTGATCATGCTGGTGGCTATCCAGGAAAAACTGAACAATGGAAAACCTATCGACCGGGCTGAAGCACTCTGGCTGCTGGACGAGGCGGATCTGATCAGTGTTGGCAAATTGGCCGATGCGATCCGCAAAGCCAAGCACCCCGAGGGACGGGTGACCTTCGTCGTCGATCGGAACGTCAATTATTCGAACCTCTGCGAGTCGAAGTGTAAGTTCTGTGCCTTCTATCGAAACGAGGGGGATTCGGACGCCTATCTGCTCAGTTATGAGCAGATCTTCGCTAAGGTACAGGAGCTGGTCGATCATGACGGCACCCAACTGCTGATGCAGGGGGGCTTGCACCCGTCCTTGCAGATCGACTGGTTTGAAGAGCTGTTCCACCAGTTGCGCCAGCGTTTCCCGCAGGTCCAGATCCACTCCCTGTCGCCGGCCGAGGTGACCCACATCGCCAGGCTCTCCGGCTTGAGTATGCCGGAATGTCTCAAGCGTCTGCAGCGGGCCGGCCTGGCATCGGTTCCCGGTGGTGGCGCGGAGGTGTTGGTCGATGAGGTGCGCCAGGAGATCTCGCCGAACAAGATCGGCTGGAAGCAGTGGGCTGCGGTGATGGAAGAGGCGCATGGCCTAGGGATGCGCACCACGGCGACGATGATGTTCGGTAGCAGGGAAAAATCTGCAGACATCGTCGAGCACCTGTTCCGTATCCGCGAGATACAAGCGCGCACCGGCGGCTTCACCGCCTTCATTCCCTGGACCTTTCAGCCGGATAACACCGAACTGGGCGGTGAGACGGCCAGCGGTATCGAGTATCTGAAAGTGCTGGCTTTATCGCGGATTGTTCTCGATAATGTCGACAACATTCAGGGCAGCTGGGTGACGCAGGGGGCGCGGCTCGGGCAGGTAGCGCTGTTCTTTGGCGCCAATGATCTGGGCGGCACCATGCTTGAAGAGAATGTTGTTGCTGCTGCCGGGGTGTCGTTCCGCATCTCCCAGGAGGAACTGGTTGAGATGATTCGCGGCGCAGGTTTTACCCCGGTGAGACGGACAACCGAATACCGGATTCTGCAGGAATATTAGAATATGCTTCTCCCCTCCCCCCTGGTTTATATAGGGGGATCGAGGGAGGTACTGCTTGAGATAAACAAGAGGATCGCTATGCTCCCGTTACGTAAAAATATTGCCGAGATGGCCGGCTATGTTCCTGGATTTCAGCCGCAAGGCGAAGGTTGGATCAAGCTCAACACCAATGAAAACCCGTATCCTCCATCGCCCAAGGTTGCTGAAGCGATTGTGGTGGAATTGGCCAATGCCGGAGCCAACCTGCGTAAATATCCGGATGCCCAGAGCAAGGAGACCCGCCGGATTGCCGCCGAGCTTTACGGTTTTGATCCATCTTGGGTGATCACTGCCAACGGCTCCGATGAACTGCTTAACAACCTGATCCGCGCCTTTGCCGGTGAAGGGGAAGAGGTGGCCTATGTCCACCCGTCTTACTCCTACTATGCGACTCTAGCGGAGATCCAGGGGGCCAGGATCAGGACCTTCGGCCTGACAGAAGATCGCAGGATTGCCGATTTCCCGGAGCGCTACGAGGGGAAGATCTTTTTCCTGACCAGCCCTAACGCACCGCTCGGTTTTCATTTTGACAACGAATATATTGCCGAACTGGCCCAGCGCTGCAGCGGTGCCTTGGTGGTCGACGAGGCCTATGTCGATTTTGCCGATGGCACGGCGATGGAACTGGTCAAGCGCTTTGAGAATGTCATTGTCACCCGCACCTTCTCCAAGAGCTATGCTCTGGCTGGCATGCGTTTAGGCCTGGCGATTGCCCGTCCTGGAGTGATTGCTGCACTTGACAAGATCCGTGACCACTATCACCTTGATCGTCTTGCCCTCGTTGCCGCCAGTGCCGCTCTGAAAGATCAGGCCTATTTGCAGTCGACGGTCAAGATTGTGCGGGCAACCCGTGAGTGGTTTAGTACCGAACTACGCAAGGTCGGCTACCAGATCGAGCCGTCACACGCCAATTTTGTCTTTGCCGTACCTCCGGATAGAGATGGCAAGCGGGTTTATGATGCTCTCTATGAACGTAAGATTCTGGTGCGTTATTTCTCCGATCCGGTGCTCAAACATGGCCTGAGAATCACCATCGGCACCCGCGAAGAGATGGAAGCGACCTTCGCAGCGCTGGCGGAAATTGGCTGATCTGCATTTTGCACCGGAGCAGTTTTCCGCTGCCCTGCTCGGCTGGTATGCCGAGCGGGGGCGCACTCTGCCCTGGCGTAACAGCCGCGATGCGTACCGGATCTGGCTGGCCGAGATCATGCTCCAGCAGACTACGGTTGCAGCAGTCATCGATTATTTTAAGCGTTTCACCGAGCGCTGGCCGACAGTTGCTGACCTGGCGCAAGCGACAACCGAAGAGGTGGTCGAACAGTGGGCCGGACTGGGCTACTATTCGCGGGCCCGCAATCTGCACGCCACGGCCCGAAAGGTCGTCAATGACTTTGGTGGTTTATTTCCGCAATCGGTCGCAGCGCTACAGCAGCTGCCGGGGATCGGTCGGTCGACCGCCGGTGCCCTCTCGGCGCTGGCCTTTGACCGGCGTGCGGCGATCCTAGATGGTAATGTGCGCCGGGTCCTCTGTCGGGTTATGGCGCTGCAGCAACCGCCACGCACAACAGCTGCGGAAAAGCTGTTGTGGGATTGGGCCGAACAGCTGACTCCAGAGCAGCAGGTTCACGATTATACCCAGGCGATTATGGACCTCGGAGCGACGGTCTGCACTCCGCGCAGCCCCGATTGCGAAAACTGCCCGGTTGCTGCTCTGTGTCGGGCTCTGGAGCTTGAGCTGACCGATCAGCTGCCGCTCAAAACGCCGGGAAAAAAGATTCCGCTGCGCCGTGAACTCGCTTTGCTGATCGAGAACCAGGGGCGCTTTCTGGTTCAGCGCAGGACGCTCAACGGTTTTCTCGGCGGACTCTGGGAATTCCCCGGCTACAGTCTCGAAGACGGTGAGTCAGCCGAGCAGAAGCTAGGCTGGCTGAAGGCCGAACTGGGTTTGGTTGGAGAGGCTCTGGCTGTCGCCGAGATCGAACATGTTTACAGTCATTTTCGCCTGCAGGTCAGTGCCTATCGCATCGAAGGGGTAGGGACTAGGGTTGGTGAGAATGACAGCCGCTGGCTTGACCTGGACGAGCTCCTGGAGCTGGCCCTGCACGGCGCCCATAAAAAAATTCTTCCCCATATCCAATGAAGGTTGAAATCCGATGTCTTTACCCCCGATTTTGCTGACCTCTGACGAGGTCGCTGAGTTTGCCGAAAGGCTGCGTCAATTTCCGATCATCGCTGTCGATCTCGAAGCTGATTCGATGCATAACTACCAGGACAAGGTCTGTCTGCTGCAGTTTTCCACACCTGATGAAACGGTCCTGATTGATCCTCTGGCTGAAGCTGACCTGAGCCCGTTGAAGGCAATTCTTGCCAATGCGGCGATCCGCAAGATCTTCCATGCCGCCGATTACGATATCCGTTGTCTGGCCCGTGATTTCGATGTGCAGATCAATGGTTTGTTCGACACCATGATCTCCTGTCAGTTCCTTGGCGAGGAGCGTTTCGGGCTGGCTGATGTGCTGCGTAAGTATTATGGTGTTGAGCTGGATAAGAAATTTCAGCGCGCCGACTGGTCGATGCGTCCGTTGCCTGAGGGGATGATTCGCTACGCGGCCGAAGATACCCGTTATCTGCATCAGTTGGCGACTATGCTCGAAGAGAGGCTGATCGAAAAGGGACGACTGGAGTGGGTGCAGGAAGAGTTCTCTCTGCTTGAACAGGTCCGCTTCGCCGTACATGAAGGGCCGGAATTCTTGCGTTTCAAAGGCGCCGGGACGCTCAAGCCGCGCCAGTTGGCCGTGCTGGAAAGACTGCTGCGGTGGCGTGATGGGGAAGCTCAGCGCCGCGATCGGCCGGTCTATAAGGTGATCGGCAATAAGCCGCTGCTGGAGATCGCCCAGATCATGCCGAGAGGACGCAACCAGCTCGAAGGGCTTGACGGACTGCCGCCCAAATTGCTTGACCGCTATGCCGGGAAAATCCTCTTTGCCGTAGGCGAGGCACTTGACCTTCCGGACGACAGGTTGCCGGTTTTTCCGCGGACCAGAAGACCGGAGAAGGATCCCGCCCTGGATGAGCGGGTCAAGGTTCTCAAGGAGTGGCGCAGGAACGCTGCGGCCGGTTATGAGCTTGATCCCGGAGTGCTGATCAATAATGCGGCGCTGGAAGAGATTGCCAAACTGCAGCCGAAGACTGCAGCCGATCTTGAGAAGCTGGAACTGTTGAAACGCTGGCAGCGTAAGGAGCTGGGGGCGGGGATTCTGGCTGCTCTTTAGCCGACTGTTTCAAGTCCCATTAGTGGACTTCCGAAAATCACAACCGCAGGTTCTCGCACCGGCAGGCGACAGCCTTTTGACCCGGGCTTCAAAAGGATGAAAAAAAGCCCTTTTAATACGTCTGTCACCAACCTGTGTTTCTGCGTATCAACACATCAGAAAAATGCTTAGCGCCCCGTTGATGAGCTTGCTCATCAACGGGAAAACCGAAAAAACTCCGGATAGCGGAGTTTTGATGGAAATCAGTTGAAGCAATTTTCCCCTTTTTTAGAGTTCGAGGGAGCCGGCAGCTTTTTTCTTCTCATCCAGCCAGCTGCAGACCAGCATGACTACAACTCCGCTGCAGATGGCACTGTCGGCGATGTTGAAGGCCGGCCAGTAATGGTCGTACCAGTGAACGTAGAGGAAGTCGATGACCTCGCCCAGGCGTGCCCGGTCGATCAGGTTGCCGATGGCTCCGCTGAAGATCAGGCCCAGCCCTAGGTGCTGGCAGTATTTACTATTGTCCAGGCGGCTCAGGTACCAGAGGATCAGTAACGAGGCGATGGCCGAGACGCTCAGGAAAAAAGGCACCCTGATGCTGCTGTCGGCGAGCATGCCGAAAGCAGCACCGGGGTTGCGGACGTAGGTGATGTGAAAAAAGTGAGAAATCACCTTTTTCGATTCGCCGATAAGGAAGTGGCTGTCGATATAGATCTTGCTCGCCTGGTCAAGGATCAGGGCGACCGTAGCTGTCAGAGCAAAAATCTGATACTTTCTCATCTTACTCGGCAATCAAAGCAGCGGCACAGCGGCTGCAGATACTTGGATGCTCGCTACTCTCGCCGACGCTGGTGGCGTAGTTCCAGCAGCGTTCGCACTTCTCGCCTTCGGCGTCCAGGACCTGTAGCTTCAGCCCTTCGATCTGCTCACCGGCCTGTGGCGCCGGAATCTGATCGGTCAGTTCAACCTGGGAGACGATGAAGTAGGTTGGCAGCAGTTCCTTGTACTCTTTGAGCAGCTGGTGATAGCTTTCCGGGGCATCAATCAGGACTTTGGCTTCCAGCGACTGGCCGATCTGCTTGGCGGCACGGGCGTTTTCCAGCTGTTTGGAGACTTCGGAGCGAAGCTTCTGAAGTTTCTCATAGCGGGCTTCCAGCTCGTCGTTCAGGTAACTGCTGATTGTGGCCGGAAAAGCGGCCAAGTGGACACTTGTCTCACGTTCGCCTGGCAGCAGCTGCCAGATTTCATCAGCGGTGAAGCTCAGGACCGGAGCGATCAGGCGGGTCAGAGCATCGGCGATGCGGTAGAGGGTGGTCCGGGCGCTTTTGTAGGCGATACTCGACTTCGGACTGGTATAGAGACGGTCCTTGAGGATATCGAGATAGAAGGCGCTCAAGTCGATCGCGCAGAAGTTATGCACCGCGTGATAGAAGACATGGAACTCGTACTTGTCGTAAGCGGTCTGCACGCGCTGGATCAGACGGGCCAGGCGCGACAGGGCCCAGCGGTCGAGCTCGAGAAGCTCATCATCGCCAACCATGTCAGTTGCCGGATCAAAGCCAGCCAGGTTGCCGAGCAGGTAGCGCGCGGTATTGCGGATCCGCCGGTATGCATCGGAGAGGCGCTGCAGGGTTTCATTGCCCAGCTTGATGTCGTCACGGTAGTCGGTCGCCGCAACCCAGAGGCGCAGAATCTCGGCACCGTACTTCTTGATGATTTCCTCAGGTGCGATGACGTTGCCCAGAGATTTCGACATCGGGCGGCCGTCTTTATCGAGGACAAAACCGTGAGTCAGAACAGATTTGTAGGGTGCGCGGTCGCGGGTGCCGACCGATTCGAGTAGGCTCGAGTGGAACCAGCCGCGATGCTGGTCGGAGCCTTCCAGGTACATGTCGGCCGGACTGTTGAGTTCATCGCGCTCTTCAAGAACAGCGGCATGGGAGACCCCGGAGTCGAACCAGACATCGAGGATGTCGGTCTCCTTGGTGAACTTATCGTGACCACAGGACGGACAGCTGGTTCCGGCTGGCAGCAGTTCGCTGGCCTCTTTTTCGAACCAGACGTCGCTCCCTTCTGCCATGAACTGATCGGCGATGTGGTGCATCACCTTGCCGTCGGCCAGGGCTTCGCCACACTTCTCACAGTAGACGATGGTGATCGGCACACCCCAGCTGCGCTGACGGCTGATACACCAGTCCGGGCGGCCTTCGACCATGTTGTAGATGCGGTCGTGACCCCAGGCTGGAACCCACTGAACCTTGTCGATCTCGGCCAGGGCTTTGCCGCGCAGGTCGTTGTTGTCCATGCTGATGAACCACTGCTCGGTGGCACGGAAGATGACCGGCTTCTTGCAGCGCCAGCAGTGCGGGTAGCTGTGGCTGATGTCGCTCGCTTTGAGCAGGGCACCGACCTCGGTCAGTTTTTCGATGACTGCCGGGTTGGCTTCGGCCAGCTTGAGGCCGCCGAACAGCTCCAGGTCCTGGCGATAACGGCCGTAATCGTCAACCGGGTTATAGATGTCGAGACCGTACTTGAGGCCGATCAGGTAGTCATCCTGACCATGGCCCGGAGCGGTGTGAACGCAGCCGGTACCGGCTTCCAGGGTGACGTGATCGCCGAGCATGATCAGCGAGTTGCGCTCATAAAATGGGTGCCGGCAGTTTTTGTTGTCGAACAGTTCGGCGCTGAACGGTTCGCTTACTGCGGTATTCTCCAGGGAGAGGGTCTGGATGACCTTTTCGGCAAGGCCGGCAGCCATGACCAGACGTTCACTGCCGGTATCGACGGCGACGTACTCCAGTTCCGGGTTGAGGGAGATCCCCAGGTTAGCCGGAATCGTCCATGGTGTCGTGGTCCAGATGACGAAGAACAGCGGCTTGTCAGCCAGGCCGCTCAGTTCAGCCGGAAGTTCGTCAGTGTACGGGAACTTGACGTAGATCGACGGAGAGGTATGGTCATCGTACTCGACCTCGGCCTCGGCTAGGGCGGTGACGCAGGATGAACACCAGTGGATCGGCTTCTTCCCTTTGAACAGTGAACCGCGTTCGGCCAGTTTGGCCAGTTCCCGGGCGGTGGCTGCTTCGTAGCGGAAGTTCATGGTCAGGTACGGATCTTTCCAGTTGCCGAAGATCCCCAGGCGCTGGAATTCCTCGGCCTGGGTCTGGATCCAGACCTTGGCGTATTCGCGGCACTCGCGGCGGAAGTCGGCCTTGCTCATTTCGCGCTTCTTCTTACCCAGTTTTTTGTCTACCATCAGTTCGATCGGCAGGCCGTGGCAGTCCCAACCCGGAACATAGGGAGAGTAGAACCCCTGCATGCGGCGGC
This sequence comes from Geopsychrobacteraceae bacterium, assembly GCA_963677215.1. Classification (GTDB taxonomy): domain Bacteria; phylum Desulfobacterota; class Desulfuromonadia; order Desulfuromonadales; family Geopsychrobacteraceae. The sequence continues at coordinate 724,715 of OY781919.1, read as the reverse complement.
TCTTGATAATGACGTCCTTGAGCACCTTGTTGAGTGCGTGCCCCATGTGAATGTGGCCGTTGGCGTAAGGAGGGCCGTCGTGAAGGATGAAGCTCTTTTCACCTTTGTTGGCTTCTTCCAGTTTATCGTTGAGTCCGAGCTTGTCCCACTGGGCCAGGATTTCTGGCTCACGGTTGGGAAGGTTTGCACGCATCGGAAAATCTGTTTCAGGCAGATTGAGGGTCTCTTTATAATCCATGCCGGTTCTTCTCCACTATTTATAGCGGCTCTAGCCGCTGAAAAAACTAAACACGCAAGCTAACAAAAGCTGACTGATTGATCAAGAAGAAAGGTAGGTTTTTCGCGGGTTTTATCCCTGTTCAGTGTGTGTGGTGATCGATCTGAAGTCAATCCTGTGAGGTCATTTTTCTGATCTGGCCAAGCATTCTGGCCCACAGGCTGCCCAACTGCTCATGCCACCAGTAGGTGGTGCGGTTGAGGGTCGAGGCGTCCGGCAGTCGCCACCAGGTGAAGACAGGTTTGCTCAGGTGCTCGGTCGGGGCGGCGTGCGGATGCAGGCCCTGCCCCTCAAAAAGCCCCATGGCACGTGGCATGTGCATCGCCGTAGTAACCAGCACCAGGCGCGCGTCCGGGAAGCTTTTGGCAATGATCTGCGCTTCTTCGGCGGTGTCGCGCGGGCCGTCAAAGGTGAGAATCTCCTCGGCCGGAATCTTCAGTTCGATGGCCAGCTGTTTTAATTTTTCCGGGTAGGAAATCGGGTCATTTGCCAGACCGTGATAGCCGGTGAAGACCAGCTTGCTTCCCGGGTTGAGATAATAGATCCGGATTCCTTCGGCGAGGCGGACGATGCCGGAGGGCTGGATCTCGCTGGTGAGCGGCTGCTGACCGAAGGTCGACTGGTGCCAGGCACCGAGGACGACGATATAATCTGCCGGGGTTTCTCCAGTCTGGTAGGCCGGGTAGTGGTTTTCAAAGGGATCGATAATCTGGCGGTTCAGCGGAGCGTAGCTGCAGATAAACAGTAGGGCGACGCCCAAGAGTACGACGAGGTAGCCGAACCAGCGGGTCTTGCGCCGCAGCATCAGCAGCAGAGCCCAGAGCAGCAGCAGGATCATGAGCGGAGCTGGCATCAGCAGACTGCCGAGAAATTTTTTGGCGAGAAAAGCGTAGTGATCCATCGATCCGGCTCCGGGTGAAGTATGTATCGCTTAAGGAGACTAACGCAGACGTTATCTATTGATCAAGCGTCTCGTGTGAATTCGCAGAGATGGCGGCAGGGGCAGCCGTCACAGAGAGGTTTTTTGCGACAGAAGTCCTTGCAGTGGATAACGATCAGGGCGTGGTACTCGTTGTAGAGCTGGACATCTTCGGGCAGGCCGCTCATGAACAACTGGCGTACCTGTTCATACTTTTCGCCCTCTTTGAGAATGCCAAGGCGCGCAAAGACGCGGTTGGTGTAGGCGTCAACGACAAAGGAGAGCCGGTTGCCGGCATAGAGCAGGATTGAGTCAGCCGTTTCCGGGCCGATCCCTTTGAGGCTTAATAGTTCCCTGCGGGCTATCTCCAGCGGTTGGCCAACGAGCTGTTCGATACTTCCCTGATGGTGATCAGCCAGATGCCAGCAGAACAGCTTCAGGCGCTCCGCTTTCTGGCGGAAATAGCCCGAAGGGCGGATCATCTCTTCCAGCTTTTCCTGTTCTACGGCAACGATAGCATCACAACTCAAGGCATCGGCCTGCTTGAGATTGGTAATCGCTTTTTCCACATTGCTCCAGTTAGTGTTCTGGGTCAGGATAGCGCCGATCGTCACCTCGAACGGTGTCTCCCCCGGCCACCAGTGCTGCGGGCCGTAATGATTGAAAAGGAGTTGGTAGATAACGGAAAAATTATTTTGGGATTGATCAGTCATAACTCGAGATATTAAGTTTTTGCGGAAACAGTTGCAATATTCCTGTTTCTAATTGAGGGGAGACGAGCTTAAAAAACGCTACGGGTTGGATTTCTGAGGGGGATTAGATTATGGTCCTTTCTTGTGAATAAACTGCATACGCCGAGAGGGACTATGGAAGATTTTGCAGCACTATCTTTTGTAAAAATCAATTACGCGGGACAGGTGCACGCCAATCCCCAGTTGTATAAATATGTCTGGTGGGTTGTTGCGGAAGATGAGCTGCCGGTCGACTTTCCGCTGCTGTTTCCGTTTAAGGTGGATGGCTCTCTGTCTTCACCATGGCTGGGTGAAGAGACTTCAGTTAACGAAGAGATGACTGCTGATGTCAGGAGAATGGTGAGGCGCAAGGAATTGTCTTTCGGCATAGGCGCTTATCAACGGACCTGTATCGATTACATCCGGAATAATTACCAACGCCTGTGCATGGCTGATGCCTTGGAAAGAATGGATTTGCTGGAACAAAGCAATCAGTCATACATCATCGTCAATAAAGAACTGCCGCGCATCGGGATCGGTTCCCCGGTTGATGCCGAGCATAATCGCTGGGAAGGTCGGGAATGGGCCTGTGGTTTTGATGAAGACGAAGATCCGGTTGTCGGTGGGTACAAATAGCCAGGCGTTTATATCGCTTGCTCCGTTTAAATTGAAATCCGGTGAAAAGACGGTTGAGTGGGTAAATCATTTCCCCTTGCATGCAGCTTTCCACTATAATCCCCGCCTATGTTGAAATTCTTAAGCCCAGACAGTATCGATCAGATCCGCTATGCCATTGCCGAGAACGGTGGGCGTGAGATCTTTGTTCTTGCTCAGACTGATGCCGGAAAGCGGATCGTCCAGGTCGAGGTGCTGGCCAGAGGCTCTGAAGACGCTGTCCCGGTGGTGATGCAGACCTGCAGCTATGGTGACGTGGTCATCCATAATCACCCTTCCGGCGACTTGCGTCCATCGGGAGCCGATATCGAGATTGCCGCGCGATTCGGTTCGCTCGGGGTCGGTTTTTATATCGTCGATAACGAGGTAAACAATCTCAACCGGGTGGTCGAAGCCTTTGCCGAGAAAAACAGCGAACTGGTCGAGATGGAACAGGTTGTCGGCCTGCTCGGCGGGGAGGGAAAGATCGCCCGGGAACTGCCCGGTTATGAGGATCGCCCAGAACAATTACGCATGGCCTTGACCGTGGCCGAGGCCTTCAACCGAGGGCAGCTGGCGGTTGTCGAGGCCGGAACCGGAACGGGGAAAAGTCTTGCCTACCTGGTTCCGGCGTTGTTGTGGGCCAAGGCCAATCAGGAGCGGGTGGTCGTTTCGACCCGCACCATCAACCTGCAGGAACAGCTGATCCGCAAGGATCTGCCGTTCCTGCAGCGTGCCACCGGGATCGAGTTCTACGCCGTGCTGGTCAAGGGGCGCAGCAATTACTACTGTCTGCGCCGAGGAGAAAGCGCCGGGCGCGAGCTTGGACTGTTCGATCAGGAGCTGGTCGCCGAGCTGCAGCAGACTGTCGAATGGGCTGCCAACACCTCGGATGGCTCCAGGGAAGATCTCTCCTTTATCCCCAGCTATCAGGTCTGGGAAGAGGTCTGCTGTGAGGCTGACCAGTGCGCACGGGTGCGCTGCTCCTACTATACCCGCTGTTTCTTTCACAAGGCCAGACGCCAGGCCGCTCGCGCCGATATCCTGGTGGTCAATCACGCGCTGCTGCTCTCCGACCTGGCCCTGCGCCAACAGACCGATAACTATACGGCGACGGCGGTTCTGCCCCCCTTTGAACGGGTGATCCTCGATGAGGCCCATCATCTGGAAGATGTTGCGACCAGCTATTTCTCATCGCAGGTGACTCGCTTCACTTTTGCCAGGGTTCTCGGCCGCCTGCGCCATCCGCGCAAGCCCAATCAGGGGCTGCTGCCACGCTTCATCGATCAACTGTCACGCGAGCTCCCTGAAACTCTGGATGAACTCTATCGAGGCTTGCACGATCAGGTCGAGTCGCTGCAGGGGCGGCGCCAGCAATTGTTCGATGAGGCGCTCAACGAGCTGCAGGCGATCGGTGAAGAGCTACCGGCCTTTCTTGGCAAGAAGGTCTCCTCACAGTTTGAACTGAAGCACCGGATCCTGCCCGATTTCTGCCAGAGCGCGATGTGGCAGAAGATCTGCGAACGGGTGGAAAAACTGCGCCTGTCTGGAATGGAGCTGACCAAGGGGATTTCGTCACTGCTGCGCAGCTGTGAAGCGCTGCCGGAAACGGTGACGGAAAAGATGATGCCGGTGCTGATCGATATCCGCGGTATCGGCGGGCGGATCGATGCTTTGCTCGCAGATCTCGGTTCGTTTCAGGCGGTCAACGACCAGAGCTGTGTCTGGATCGAGGTCCGCGAGGGGCGTATCGGCCGGGGCAAGGGGGTGATCACCAGCCTCTGCCAGGCGCCGCTCGAGGTTGCCGAGGGGCTGAATAAAGCCCTCTATCAGCGTTTTAGAACCCTGGTCATGACCAGCGCGACCTTGAGTGTCGCCGGCAGTTTCCGCTATTTCCATAACCGCATCGGGCTCGATCTTGTTGAACCGTCGCGGCTGAAAGAGCTGGCGCTTGAATCGCCTTTCGATTATGCCAGTCAGGCGCTGCTTGCCATTCCGTCCGACCTGCCTGCGCCTGGAGCCCCCGGCTTCAATGAAGCGGTGCGCGATGCGGTTGAAAAAGCCGTTATCTCCAGCCAGGGGCGCAGCTTTGTACTGTTTACTTCCTATGCCTTGCTGCGGCAGGTTTACGACGAGCTCTCGCCGATATTGGAAGCACAGCAATTGCGCTGCCTGCGTCAGGGGCAGGAAAACCGCCATCGTCTGCTCAAGCGTTTTGCCGAAGATGAGACCAGTATCCTGTTCGGTACCGATTCATTCTGGGAAGGGGTCGATGTGCCGGGGCGGGCGTTGGAGCAGGTGGTCATTGCCCGTCTGCCGTTCAAGGTGCCGACCGAGCCGGTGCTGGAGGCCCGTGCCCAGGCGATCGAACAGCGTGGCGGTGACGCCTTCATGGAGTACACCGTGCCGCAGGCGGTCATCCGTTTCAAACAGGGATTCGGCCGTTTGATCCGTCATCGCGATGATCGCGGTGTGATCCTTATCCTCGATAATCGGGTGGTAAAAAAAGGTTATGGGCGAATGTTTCTGCGCTCACTGCCACCGGCGCGAATAGTTCAGGGGGGATCTGACATGGTCTTTTCTGAAATCAACAGATTCTTCAGGACTCTGGCTCAGGAGTTACGCTCAGATACTGACTCATAATGCCATTCTTTCTCATTTTAAGTTGCTAACTGATCTGATTTACTATGCCTCTGCTTTTTGTGGAGTTGACAGCTGTTATTTTTGAGCTAAACTTTTACTTCTCTCCACACTCTCATCCTTACTTTAGCCCGAGCCCGGGAGGTGCCTATGCCCCAGGAAATGATGCATCAGGACGCACTAAAGCTGGTCATAGAGAACTCGAAAAAGCTGATGTGCTTTTACCAGAAAGCAGCAGAGATGAGTACCCCAAGCGGCGCCGGTGTTTTTGCCCGGCTAGCCCAGGAAAAAGAGGCTATCCTCACCCGTTTGTTCTATCGCTATCTCGGTTCGGAGCTGGGGACCCTGGAGGAATTCATCACCCGCCCCTGTCAGGATCAGGGGCGCCTTGCCAGGGAACTGGGTTCGATCAAGGACGCGCAGATCAAGGAAAGCCGCGCGCGGGAAATTGCTATGGAGAAGGAGCGCCAGAGCGAAAACATGCTGCGCAGCTGGGCGCGCAATACCATCGATCCGGCCGTTAAAGTCTTTTTTGAGCGGATGGCTCAGGACAACAAGAAGTACTACGACATTATCGAATCGGAATACGCTTTCCGTATGCGTATGCCGCATGAAACCGATATTGATACCTTTGTCAGGGAGTAGCCGAGCAATTTTCTTTCTGGCAATGGCGAACTAAAAAATCCGGAGATGTAGGGAATGTTTCTTGTCTCCGGATAAACACCAATTCTATTGAATTCATTTGATATCTGAAGCAGAGGAGGGGGACCATGCTGCGGATCAAGGATTGGCCTGCGGACGAACGTCCGCGCGAGAAGCTGCTGGCACAGGGAGCAGAGCGGCTGACCGAGGCCGAGCTGCTGGCGCTTATTATCCGTACCGGCGATTCCGCCAGCAAGGCGAGTGCCGTTGATCTGGCTCGCTCACTCTTGCTGAAATTCGGTTCATTACGCCAGCTGGCTGCTGCCAGTATCTCCGAGCTCTGCCAGCTGCCCGGTATAGGTCCGGCCAAGGCGGCTGAGATTCAGGCCCTGTTTCAGATTGCTCGGCGCTTTTCCGATCAGCGTTTGCAGCCGGGGCAGGCCTACTGCTCCTCGCGCGACGCGTTCGATCATTTTCATGAGCGGCTCTGCGATTACCGTAAAGAGGTTTTTCTCGCTCTGTTGCTCGACAACAAGAATCGCTTGATCCGCGAGGTGCAGATCTCCGAAGGCAGCCTGACCGCCAGCATCGTTCATCCGCGCGAGGTGTTCGCTCCGGTTCTTAAGGAATCTGCTGCCGCCATCCTCTTTGTTCACAATCACCCTTCCGGCGATCCGACTCCCAGCCGCGAGGATATCGAGATTACCAACCGGCTTAAGCAGGTGGGCGAGCTGATGGGGGTGCGGGTACTCGATCATGTGATAATCGGCAAGGGGGAGTATATTAGTTTTGCCGACCGGGGACTGATCTAGCCACTGCCAGCTGCGTGAGTTTTTGGATGTTCTCAAATAAACTGGAATCGACTCCTTTTTTAATAAATGAAAACACTTTTCATTTTCTTCTTGAAAAGGCGATCTTCCTGCGGCATACTCTGTCCTGTTAGTCAGCGAAAACGGAGAAGACAGAATGATGCAGGATTCAAGTTTGGCGATCTCGATCAAGTATGAAAGCAAAACCATTTTCAGGGGTGCACGTCCGGTCGAGGAGATTGTCAGTGAATTTGAAAAGCGGCAGATTCCTCACGTTGCCTTAGATCCAGGCGTACTGAGCTATGGCAATTGGGATATCGTCGTCGCTTTCGACAAAGAGGATAATTTCGCCCGGTTTGCCAATGGTGAAATAACCATAGAGGCAGACTGGCTCGGTGCCGGGGCTGCCCGGCAGCACAGAGTCAACCCGCTGAAGGCGTCCAAGCGTGCCCACGGCGGGAAGTAGACAAACACACCCAAGCTCCAAACCAATCTCTATCATTTCCTTGGCCCGTAACCGGAATCGGTTACGGGCATTTTTTTGTTTTTTTTGTAACGTAAAAAAATACAAGTTCAGTTAACAGTTTATTTTGTCATGGCTTTTTATACGCCCCCAAAAAACAGTATAATTATAATTATAATATTTATCTTGACACTAAAGAATAAAACAAATTATAACCCGACCAAATAAATAGACAATGGAGGTTGTCATGAAGCAAAAAGTACTTCTTATTCTTGTTTTATTTTCTGTCCTGCTGCCCCTGCAGGCATTTGCCGGTCTCGATGAATATTTTGTCGGAACGGACTGGCTAGCGGCAAATCGGGATAAAGTCGTTGTCGTCGATGTCCGTCGAGAACCGCTCTATCTGTTGGGACACATCGCTGCGGCATATCATGTCGAGCGTGATCAGTTTCTTGAAACCCGTAACGGGGTTAAAAGTCTGGTTCCTGGTTCAGCCAAGGTTGCGGCCCTGCTCGGCAGTCTCGGCGCAACACCAGAAACGCCGATTGTTGTCTATGCCGAAGATAACAATCCCTACGCCGCCCGTCTGGTCTGGACTCTTCAGTATCATGGGCACAGGCCGGCTTTCGTATTGAATGGCGGCTACGAAAAGTGGAAGCAGGAAGGTCGTGCAACGGCACTGTTTCCAACCCCTGCAGCGGCTCCCGCCAACTATCAGTTTGGTCGGGATCCAGACTATCTGCGGGCACGCGCTGAATCCGATTATGTCTTTACCCGGCTGGAAAATCAGGGGGTTGTTGTCTGGGACACGCGACGTCTGGCAGAATATAAGGGTGAAGAAGTCCGTGCGGAACGAGGCGGCCATATCCCGGGTGCCGTTCATCTGAACTGGGAAGACTTGCAACAAGAGGTCGATGGTGTGAAGGTGCTGAAGAGTGAAAATGAGATTCGGGCGCTGCTTGGCAACAGCGGAATCACGACGGACAAAGAGATTATTGCCCATTGCCAGACCGGTATCCGTTCGTCCTACGCGACCCTGGTTCTGCTCGGTCTCGGTTATCAGCGGGTCAGCAATTACGACGGGTCATGGATCGAATGGGCCAACAACCCCTCTTTGCCGATTATCGACAAGCGCGGAGAACTCGATACATCGGTCTATATCAGTCTTGATAACACTCGAGAGGGCCGTGCTCAGGAGGTGACTCAATGAGTCTGCTTTCCCGGACGAAAAACCGCATTCTGGCAGCAGCTGCGACCCGCTTTCCAGCCGTTGCCAGAAAGTTTGTCGCAGGGTATCAACCCCAGGAGACCAGCGGGGATATCCCCTGGACCAGACCGGTGAAACCTTTAAACCTGTCGAAGCTTGCCTTGGTTACGACCTCGGGAATTCATCACAGGGGGCAGCAGCCCTTTGATATGCAGGACAAAAACGGAGATCCGAGTTTTCGTGAAATCCACGCTAAGAACATTTTTGCTGATTTTCAGATCACCCATGACTATTACGATCACTCAGACGCCCGCAAGGATCCGAACATCATCTTTCCCCTTGACCGACTTCGCGAACTGGTCGCTGAAGGGCTTATCGGCTCTCTTGCAGAGAACCACTATGCTTTTATGGGGCATATCGATGGAGAGCATATTGCTACTCTCGTCAGTGAAAGTGCGCAGGAGATTGTCAGAAGGTTAAAGCGTGAGCAGGTCGATGTGGTTCTGCTCACGCCCGCCTGAGGCATCTGCAACCAATCCGTGGGATTGGTTCAAAGAGAGATCGAACGGGCGGGAATCGCGACTGTCGGGATTTCCATTGTTCGCGAATACACTGAAAAGGTCAAGCCGCCACGCACGGTCTTTCTGCGCTGGCCATTCGGGCATCCCGTCGGAGAGCCTTACAATGCTGCTCAGCAGCGTACGATCGTCTGTGACGCACTAAAGGCGCTTTATCAGATCGAAGAACCGGGGGCGATAATCGACCTGCCTTATCGCTGGAAACGGGAAAAGTACGACAGTCAGGTGACCATTGATCTCTGATCTGACCCTCCTTGACCAGCTTAAAGGCTGGAGGGTCAGTTTACTCTGCTGATCACCTCTTTGAGGCGCTTCCGGACTTCGGCGGCGATATCGGCCAGTCCCGGATTCTCGATAGCCATCATCGAAGCGACCGGATCGATGGCTGAGACCTCAACTTTGCCATCTTCGTGTTCCTGGACAACGACGTTGCAGGGGAGCATTGTTCCGATGTGTGTTTCCGCCTGAAGTGCTTTATGGGCGAAGGCCGGGTTGCAGGCACCAAGAATTTTGTAGCGGCGAAATTCAACTCCCAGCTTTTCTTTGAGTTTCTTATCCACATCGATCTCGCTCAATACGCCGAAGTCTTCGACGCTCAACAGTTCCTTGACCTTGTCGATGGTCTCTTCAAAGCGCAGAGAAGAAAAAGCAGAGAAACAGTAGGCCATGAGATATCTCCTGTTTAGACGATTGTTGGTTCCGGGGTTCTGGTTCCCGGTGGCGCTGTGGTTTTAGTCTTCATCTTTCCATTTTTTGTACCAGTTTTCGTTGCCATAGAGCTCTTTTTCACATTCCGGACAGATGCTGTGGGTGAAATCTGCGTCCGAGTGTTCAGAGATATAACTCTCAACCTCTTCCCACAGGCCTTTATCGTCTCGGATCTTTTTACACTGAGAGCAGATGGGTAGAATGCCCCGCAGGGTCTTGATTTCTGCAAGAGCCTCCTCAAGGGCTTTGGCCTTCTCTCTTAACTTCTGGTTTAAGAGCTGAACTTCCAGAAGATCCTGATGGCGGGCGAGGGCTATGACAATGGCCCTTTCGATGACTTTTGCCTTGATAGGTTTGGTCACGTAGGCTGAGACGCCGACCTGGCCGGCTTTATTTAAGATGTCAGCCGATTCATAGGCCGTCAAAATGATGATGGGCGTGGGACATTCCTGCTGAATGCGTTCGGCGGCCTCCAGACCGTTGAGATACGGCATCTGGATATCCATGACCACGACGTCAGGTTGTATTGAGGCAACCAGTTCGACAGCTTCCAGGCCATTGCTCGCTTCTCCTGCCACGCTGTAGCCGAGTGACTTGAGGGCTCTTGAGATGTCTTTGGCGACAAGGTAATCATCTTCGGCAACGACGACACTGATCTCGTCGCTATGGATGGCTTTTCTCAGCTCCTGGTTCATCATACCTCTCTCTGAAAAAATATTTTCGTACAGGCGCCGTTGTTATTGGCCAATTCAACATGGCCTTTGAGATTTTTTTTCACCATGCCGAAAATGAGTTCGATACCAAGGTTGTTCTCGTGGAAATCTCCGCTCAGAATATGTTCAGGAAAGCCGGGGCCGTTGTCCTTGAAGACAATCAGGTCAGAGCCATTCTCTGAATGAAAACTGACGTCCAGCTTGGCAGGTTCGTTGCTGATGGCATATTTAGTGACATTGGTGGCTAGTTCATTGACGATCAGGGCAAAATGATGGGCCTGATTTCCGTTGACCTCGATCTCGGAGGGAGCGGTCTGAACCACGATTTTCTTAGTTGAGCTTATCGCCCCGAAGGTCTTGTCGATGACTTCCCGGCATAGCAGGCTCAAGTTTATCGGTTGCCAGTTCGAATCGGAAAGCAGGTTGTGGACGACAGATAAACTCCAGATGCGGCTTTCAAGGTCTGTTAACAAGGATTGGGAGTGCTGATTATCCACGCCGGAAAAACGGTCCTGTTCTCGGTGCAGCAGGCTGATGATGGCGGCGAGGTTGTTCTTGACCCTGTGGTTAACCTCCTGCAGTAGGGTCTTTTGCGTTTCCGCATATTGCTGGATCTCCTGTTCTGACTTTTTCTGATCGGTAATGTCCTGGACGATTCCTATCATTCTGGCAACTGACCCAGAACTGTCAATCTCGAGTTTCGTCTGCTCATGAACGAATTTGATTTCGCCATCAGACATGACGATACGATGGTCAAGTGAATATGGTGATTTTTCGTCGAGTGCACGTTGGACAGTTTTGCTCACCTTTTCCAAGTCGTCAGGGTGAACTATCGCCAGGAAATTTTCGTAGGATTCGTCAAGCGTGCGGGACTGAAAGCCTAAAATCCGGTAGATTTCATCTGACCAGCGAATCTTGTTGTTGCCAATATTCCATTCCCAGCTTCCGACATGGGCGATTTCCTGGGCCATGTTCAGCAACTGTTCACTTTCATGCAATTCGGTCGTCCTGATCTCAACCTGTTCTTCCAGTTCGGTTTTCCAGTTGAGTAACAGCTCATGGCTCAATTTTATCTCCTGGGACATGGTCTCGAGATCCCTGGCAAGGTCTCCCAGTTCATCCCGGGAATGGATGGGAATCTGTTCGAGGTATTGCTGTGAGGAAATTTGATTGGCGGCTTCTTTGAGGGTCTGAACTGGCTTGATGAATAGATAGCGGGACAGGGTGCTGATCAACAGCAGTAGTACGCTACAGCCGACCGCTACGACGACAAGCATCGCCACAATGATGTTTTTGGCGGTATGGTTCACATGATCATCATCAAGAGAGACAACGATGTACCAGTCCCAGGGTTCAAAATATTCGGCCAGATAAAATTCCGCGTTGTTGTTTCTTGTGGTATGCCCGGACATCTCCTGCTGAGAGGCCTCAGCCCAGTGTTTGATGATCTCCTTCCAGTCATCCTGAATCTCTCTGGTATTGAGTGCTGTGGAGTCTGAAACCAGTGTTCCGTCCGACTTGAAGATCTTAAGATCTCCTGGCCAGGTCAACTTGACTTCTTTAAGTGCATCGACGGCCTCACGCTGAAACAGTTCGACAAACGATGGGAGTTCATCGAGGTGGTTGTTTATCAGCAGGTTGTGTCTGCTCTCGAGATCCTGAGAAATATAGGTTTGCAGGACCCCCTCCATGTAATGCCTGAAAGCCTCGTGCGACTGTTTGCCGGCGTTGTAGCTGGCAATGACGCCCAGTCCGACAATCAGTACTGCGACGAGAGGCAGTACAACCAGTGAAATTTTTGTCTGTAACTTCATATCTTATTCATCGTGATTGCTGCGCTGATTGTTCCAGTTGTCTTCAGGCCAGCTTTTGAACCTCAGCATGGTTAATGATATCAAATTTCCTGAGGTATTTTTTACGGGTATGCAAAAGGCACCTGCCGGTGACAGGTGCCTTTTGTGTGAAGAATTGTGGAGAAAACCGGTGTGGAGTCGATCTCAGACCGCCCTGACAGGTTGAGGCGTCAGCAATGGCCTCTGTCAGTCTATACCATATTCCTTGAGCTTGTACATCAGTGAGCGCAGGCTGATCTCCAGTAACTGGGCAGCCTGGGTCCGGTTGCCTTCGGTCTTTTTGAGCGCTTTGCGGATATATTCTTCTTCAAGGCGGCGGGTCGCGACCTTGAGCGAATAGTCTTCTGGATCAAACTGATCGGGCTTGGTCTGCCTGGTGCGCAGCGGGGGGAGTTCCAGGGTTTCGCCATGGCTGAAGATCAGCGCTTTCTCCAGGTAGTTCTCCAACTCCCTGACGTTGCCCGGCCAGTGGTAGTGCATCAGGGTTGCGGAGTCCTCCGTTGTCAGTTGCGGGATCTTGCGCTGTTCCCGTTGGCAGATCCGTTCAATGAAATAGCGGGCCAGCAGGGAGATGTCGTCAACACGGTCACGCAGGGGCGGCAACTCGATATCGACGACGGCCAGACGATAGTAAAGATCGCTGCGGAAGTTATTTTCGGCTACGGCATCCTGAAGGCTTTTTCCGGATGCTGCGATCACCCGGGTATTGATCTTTTCAGCTCTGGTGGCGCCGACCTTGCGTACCTCTCCCTCCTGTAGAACGCGCAGCAGCTTTGGCTGCAGGTCGAGAGGCAGATCGGCTATTTCGTCAAGGAACAGGGTTCCGCCACTGGCGATGGAAAAGAGGCCCTCTTTATCCCGGTCGGCTCCGGTGAAGGCTCCTTTTTTGTGGCCGAACAGTTCACTTTCCAGCAGGCCGGAGGTGATGGCGCTGCAGTTGATGGCCAGAAACTGCCCCTTGCGGCCACTGCAGCTGTGCAGGGCCTTGGCGATCAGTTCCTTGCCGGTGCCGGTTTCACCATGGATCAGAACGGAGGACTCCGATTTGCCGGCGGCCTGAACCAGCCTGAGCACCTGTTTCATCGCGTCGCTACAGTGGATGATATCGTCACAGGAGAACGGTTTCTCCTTGTTGGTTAGCGCCTGGCGCAGTTCGCTGTTCTCCTGTTTCAGGGTCTGGCGTTCTTCCGCTTTGCGCAGGGTCAGGATCACTTCATCCGGTTTGAATGGTTTGGAGATGTAGTCGTAGGCGCCGCGCTTCATACACTCAAGGGCGGTTTCAACGCTGCCGTAGGCACTCATCATGATGATGGTGGTATCGAGATTGCGAATCTCCGGCTGCTCGAGGAAGGTCAGGCCGTCCATGTCCGGCATACGGATGTCTGAGAGGATGACGTCGAACCTTTCCTTATAGGTGAGGTTGATCGCTTCTGCGCCGTTGCGAGCTTCGGTGACTCTGAACTTATGCTGCTCGAGGACCAGTCGCAGCATATGGCGCATTGAGGCTTCATCATCAACAATCAGCAGGTTTCGAAATTGCTCGGCCATGTCCGTCGTTTTCAATTAAATGATCCTTCATGAGAAGGAAAGATTGACATTGTTTATTTATAGGTTATTTTTAATAAATTGGTGTTCAGGAATCAACTGTTATCTTGGCAAACTGTCTGTAATCTGTCGTTTATCGTCTTATAACCTGGTCGATTTATTCGCAAACCGGTGTAGGGATAATGTGCAGGAGATCTCTTCTGCCGGTTCAGAGAGTTGCAAAATAAATGAAAAGTTCAGCACTGCATTGTCAGCAATCTGGCCTCTGTCCGATTGGCCAAGGCCCTTGTCCCGGTGTCTGTGTCTACGCAGATATCTTTGAGAATATCGATCTGGGTATCATCGTTTTCGATATGCACTCAGCAGATATCCTGTTTGCCAACCGTTGCGCTGAAGACCTGCTAGGTGTCAGTATCGGTTCTCATAATTTTCAGCATCTCAAATCGATATTTCTTGACCGTTTGCAATGCGCGATCCCTGCTGTCGTCGGCCATTCCTACGATATTCAGTTTGATGACAAACTTCTCGGCTATACCTTTTATCCGGTTTCCGATCAGCGTTTTTTGTGGATGTTTATGCGTAATATTACCGAGAAGATGCGCTTTGAGTCGGTAGCCAACGCTGTCAGCACCATGGATAACCTTGGCTACGTCTTCTCCGGGATTCGTCACGAAATCGGCAATCCGATCAATTCTGCGAAAATGGCTTTGACGGTGCTGCGTGAGAGCTTTCATGACTTTTCCCGCGTGGAGGCTCTGGAGTTCGTTGACCGTTCGCTGGAAGAGCTGCAGCGTGTCGAGTTTCTGCTGCGTAGTCTGCGCAATCTCAATATGTATGAAAAGTCGTTGCCAGAAAACCTTCATCTTCCGCAATTTCTTGACCGTTTTGTCTCCCTGCTCTGGGAAGATTTTTCTCAAAAAGGGATCACCATCAACACCGCGTTTCATCCCCAGGCCAAATGGGCCCTGGTTGATCCGCGTTCACTCCAGCAGGTCCTGCTCAATGTTTTTACCAATGCGGCTGATGCGCTTGAAGAGAGCGACGAGCGAACCATTGAACTCAGTACCCGTGCAGGTCAGGGGTTTCTCTGGGTAAGGATCGTTGATAGCGGCTGCGGGATCAGCAACGGGGATCTGGCTGAGATTTTCAAACCGTTCTATACGACCAAGGTTCAGGGCACAGGGTTGGGGCTGGTCATCTGTCGCAAGATGCTGGCCCAGATGAATTGTACCATCGAAATCAGCAGTACATCGGGGCAGGGAACCAGGGTCGAAATATCTATTCCTGAGGGGCGGGCTGATGGTGGCGACCAAGAATCGTAAATTACTCATTATCGATGATGACCGGATGCTCTGCGATCTGGTCCAGCGCTTTCTCAATCATGAGCGCTTGACCGTTTGGGCGGCCCATAGCGGGGCGGCCGGGGTTGCGCTCTGTCAGCAGCAGCCGATCGATATCGTGTTGCTTGACCAGAAATTGCCTGATGGGGAAGGGCGGAGCTTCTGCGCTGATATCCTCAAAAGCAATGAACAGACCAAGATCATATTTATCACGGCGTTTCCCAGCTTTGAAAATGCGGTCAAAGGGATTCAGTCGGGGGCTCACGACTATCTGGCCAAGCCGTTTGAAATGGAAGAGTTGCGGCTGACCGTCGACCTGGCGCTGCGCACTCTTGACCTGGAGAGTTGTGTTCAGCTGCAGCATTACAAGCGCAACCGGGAAAAAGACCAGAGTGTGTTGATCGACAGCGGAGGACTGGATGATTCTCATCTGATTGCACAGCGTGCAGCGCAATCAGATGCTCCGGTGATTATTACTGGAGAGACTGGCACCGGCAAAAGTGTCATGGCCCGTCACATTCATTTCCGCAGCGAGCGCAAGGAAGGTGCTTTCTTAAGTATCAACTGTGCAGCGCTGCCCGAGAACCTGATTGAAGCGGAGCTGTTCGGTGCTGAAAAAGGCGCTTTTACCGGGGCCGAGGAATGTCGTAAGGGAATCTTCGAAATGGCCGATGGCGGCACCCTGCTGCTTGACGAGATCGGTGAAATGCCTCTTCATCTACAGGCCAAGTTACTGAATGTCCTGGAGGAGGGGCAGCTGCGGCGTCTGGGCGGTGCGCGGCAGATTCCCGTCGATGTCAGGATTGTCGCTGCGACCAACAGTGACCTGGAGGTTGCAGTCCGGAATCACGCATTTCGTGAGGATCTCTATTTCCGTCTGAATGTATTGCGTCTTCATCTGCCGCCCTTGCGCGATAGGCGCCAGGATATCCCCGATCTGTGTCGTTATTTTCTCGAACAGTTGACCCTGGGCCGCCATTTTGAGCTTGCGGAGAGCGAGATCGCCATGCTGGCCGATTATACCTGGCCGGGGAATATCCGTGAACTGAAGAATATCATTGAGCGGGCCGTCATCTTCCATGAAAACGGAACGATCTATCCGTCGCGCCTGTTAACCCGAAGTTCCTCTCCTGAGACAGCTGCGGCCTCTCCCTGCCAGAGCAAAGAGGTTCTTCCTCTTGAGGAGATGATTCGCAACTACACTCTCTGTGTCCTCGATCAGATGGAGGGCAATATTACCCGGACGGCCAGGGTTCTGGATGTCCCCCTCTCGACCCTAAAGCGCAGGCTCAAATCCTATCAGCGCAGCAGCTACTGAAGGTCCAAACTGAACCGGTTCAAAATGACCTTCAATCTCATTTTGAGCCGGTTCAGCTACTACTGTTACAGGCCTTGTCTTTTCTGTGTTTCTGTTTAACTGTCTGAAAGCATTGAATAAAAATTTTTTTGAAATTTTGGAACGGGCTTTGCTTTAGCTCTTGATAAACGACTCACATGGAGTGACGCATGAAGCAGGTCCTGATTGTCGATGATGAAAAAAAATTTCTCCTCAGCCTAGTTCCGGGACTTGAGAACCGGTTGAAGAATATCAGGGTCTTGACCGCGCACAATGGTGAGGATGCGCTCGATGTTCTGAATGCCAACCCAGTGGATCTTCTCGTTACCGATCTGAAGATGCCGAAGATGGATGGCTTTGAACTGCTCGCCAGCATGAAAAGGGGCTACCCCCATATTCCGGTTATCGTTATGACCGCTTTTGGCACCCCTGAGATCGAAGAGGAGTTGCAGGGCTACGGGGCTATACAGTACCTGGAAAAGCCGACGGATCTGGAAACGATGACAGAAAAAATCAGGATCAGCTTAAGCGGTGTCGCCAAGGGGTTTGTAGAAGGGATTACCCTGCCGACCTTCGCCCAGTTGATTGAGCTGGAGAAGAAAACCTGTACCTTGCAGGTTGCAGCGGAAGGAAGCACCGGAGCTGTTTATTTTGTCGAAGGTCAGTTGTTTGATGCCTGCTGCGATAACGCCAGAGGAGATAAGGCAGCACTTGAAATCTTCACCTGGGATGAGGTGGAGATCAAGATGTTGCCGGGCAAGAGCAAACTGGAAAGGCAGATCACCATGCCACTCAATCAGGTTCTGCTGGAGGCTTTACGGCTTCTCGATGAAAAAACGCGCAGGAGAAAACGGGGGCAGAATATGAATGTCGCACCTGAAACCCGGGGGGCTGAAGGTGCAGAACAACAACAGCAGTTAAATAATAAGGAGAAATGGATTATGACTATTCAGGAAAAGCTCAAAGATTTCAAATCGCTTGAGGGTTTTGTCGGGATCGGTATCTACACCCCCGCAGGTGAATCCCTGGCAATGTTGACAGCCGATTCCAAGGATAATTCCAAAGAAGTCGGGATCCTGTCCAATAACCTGCTGCTGAACGCCCAGAAGATGTCCCGTGAAGTCGGCATCGGACAGGCCAGTCTGGTCCATATCGAAGCGGACCATGCCCATGTTTTTGCCCGCTGTCTCAATGAAGGAAGTGACCCGATCAAGTCGGAACCGGGGAAAGCTCATATCCATATGGTTCTCGTCCTTAGTGATGACTCAGGGGTCGGTCTTGCAAAAATGAAAATTGAAAAGGCGATCAAGCAGTTTGCTGAAGATTTCAGAATGTAACAACCTGCGATCAAGACAAAAAAGCCCTGTCTCCATAGTGAGAAAAGGGCTTTTTTGTTGTCTTGGTACAGGGGGCTTTAGTTGCGCAGGGTTGCGACCAGCCGCTGTGGTTTCAGGAACAGGCTCAGAGCCGCGACGATGTCGGTAGAGACAACTGTGGCTGCATCCAGGGTCATTCTTGCCGCTCCTTCCTGCTGAATGACAGCGATGCCGAGGGCCGCTTCCTTGAGCATAAGCCAGTCATTGCGACCATTGCCGACGGCAACCACCGTCTCCGGGCCCAGAGCGAGGACGTATTTCAGTTTATCCAGATCCTGAGACTCTGTCGGAATGACGATCCGTTGACAGGGGAGTCCTTCCAGTTGCTGACTGGAACTTCCGAAGGTATCAGCTGTGATGACGTGAATTTTCAGTTGTTCCGCCAAAGCATTTAAGGCATCTGCAACGCCGGGAAGCAGAATGCCGTCTTGGGCCAGGGTGCCGTTGTAGTCAAGAACCAGGTTTTCCAAATTAAGGCATGCATACCCTGGAATATCAATTGTCAGCATAGCTTCCCTTTGCGACTCGTTGTTCTGAGCTCTTGTTGTCCTTAGCTTACGGTGTCCAGATTTTCAGCAGAGCTTCGGCCATCTCCGCCGGTGAATCGGCAACACTGATACCACATTCTCGCAGGAAGGCTTTTTTGCTCGCTGCATCTCCCTTGCCCCCGGAAATGATGGCTCCGGCATGTCCCATTCTTTTCCCTTTGGGAGCGGTCGCACCGGCGATGAAGGCCGCGACCGGCTTGGTCATATGGTCGCGCACGTATTCTGCAGCCTGCTCTTCGGCGTCGCCACCGATTTCGCCGATCATGATAACTGCCTTGGTCTGCGGGTCGGCTTCAAACATCTTCAGGGTGTCGAGGTGGCTGGTGCCGTTGACAGGGTCGCCACCGATGCCGACGCAGGTACTCTGACCGATATCGCGGGTGGTCAGCTGCCAGACCGCTTCGTAGGTCAGGGTTCCGGAACGGGAGACAACGCCGACCGGACCCGGTTTGTGGATATAGCCGGGCATGATGCCGATCTTGCACTCTCCGGGGGTGATGACGCCGGGGCAGTTGGGGCCGATCAGCCTGACGTTTTTACCTAGCATATACTGTTTGACCTTAACCATGTCGAGGACAGGAACACCTTCGGTGATGCAGATGATCACTTCGATTCCCGCATCGACCGCTTCCATGATCGCGTCAGCGCTGCCGATTGGTGGAACATAAATGACCGAGGCGTTGGCGCCGGTTTCCCTGACGGCATCCTCTACGGTGTTGAAGACCGGAAAGCCGTCGATTGTGGTGCCGCCTTTGCCGGGGGTGACCCCGCCGACCATCTGGGTGCCGTATTCACGTGCACCCTGGGCGTGAAACAACCCGGTTGCGCCGGTAATCCCCTGGGTAATGACCTTGGTGTTTTTATCGATAAATATGCTCATGGAGACTCTCCTTAGGCGCTAACGGCATTGACGATTTTTTCAGCAGCATCGGCCATGCCATCGGCACTGACGATGTTCAACCCCGATTCGGCCAGCATCTTCTTGCCGATCTCGACGTTGGTTCCTTCCAGGCGGACAACCAGCGGAACGCTTAACCCCACCTGTTTGGCCGCTTCAATGACGCCGGTCGCGATGACATCACATTTCATGATGCCGCCGAAGATGTTGACCAGGATTCCTTTGACCTTGGCGTCGGAGAGTATGATCTTGAAGGCTTCGGTGACCCGTTCAACTGTTGCGCCGCCGCCGACGTCAAGGAAGTTGGCCGGTTCGCCACCATAGTGTTTGATGATGTCCATGGTTGCCATCGCCAGTCCGGCTCCGTTGACCAGGCAGCCGATGTTACCGTCGAGAGCGATGTAGGAGAGATCATGTTGCGAAGCTTCGATCTCCATCGGATCCTCTTCATCGTAGTCACGCATATCGCGGATGCGCGAATGACGGAACAAGGCGTTATCCTCGAAATTCATCTTAGCGTCGAGACAGAGCAGGTTGCCTTCCCCTGTAAGAACAAGGGGGTTGATCTCGAGGAGTGAACAGTCGGTTTCAATGAACGTTTTGTAGAGATTCTGCAGGAGGCTGACGCTCTGCTTGACCTGAGGCATGGCGAAGCCAAGTTTGAAGGCAACCTTGCGGGCCTGGAATGCAGTCAGGCCGACGAGCGGATCGATCGCTTCAAAGAACAGTTTTTCCGGGGTTTTGGCGGCGACATCCTCGATATCCATGCCGCCTTCCGCCGAGGCCATCAGTGTGACCTTGGATGTAGCCCGATCAACCAGGAAGGAGAGGTAATATTCATCAGCGATATTGCAGCCTTTTTCAATCAGAACCCGTTTGACGACTTTTCCTTGCGGGCCGGTCTGGTGAGTGACCAGGGTCATGCCGAACATCTGGCGGGCGAGTTTCTTGACCTCATCGGCACTCTTGGCGATTTTGACTCCGCCCCCTTTGCCTCGGCCGCCGGCATGAATCTGAGCTTTGACCGCCCAGGGTCCGTCACCAAGCCGTCTGGCCCAGTCACGGGCTGAATTGCTGTTGTAGACGACATGCCCTTCAGGAACAGGAACACCAAAGTTACGCAGAATTGCTTTGGCTTGATACTCATGAATGTTCATCGCACCCTCTTTGCTGGATCTAAATTTTTAGTCTATCCATTCTCCTTAGGTTTGGCTCCTCACCAAGGATAACCTAAATGGGCAGATTTTTCAGCATATAGCGATAATTGATTTTAAAAAGAGAGGGAAGTGGTCTGGAATGAAGTGGTAAAAAATGATAGAGCCGGAAGAAGGAACCTTCCGGCTCTAAAGGGTCGTTTGCCCGTGAATCTTTACTTGGTTTTTTCCCAGTCAGCGAGGAATTTGGCGATGCCGACATCGGTCAGCGGGTGCTTGGCCAATTGGGTGATGACGCTGTAGGGGATGGTACAGATATCGGCACCGATCAGCCCGGCGTTGAGTACGTGCATCGGCGAGCGGACCGAAGCGACGATGATCTCTGTTGCATATCCGTAGTTTTCATAGATGGTCCGGATCTGCTCAACCCCTTCCAGTCCTTCGTGACCGATATCGTCGAGGCGGCCAACAAAGGGAGAGACGTAGGTCGCACCGGCCTTGGCCGCAAGCAGCGCCTGCAGCGGTGAGAAGATCAGGGTGACGTTGGTGTTGATCCCTTCGGCGGCAAACTGTTTGGTAGCTTTGAGCCCCTCGGTGGTCATCGGCACCTTGATGACGATGTTTTCGTGGATCTTGACCAGCTCACGCCCTTCGGCCAGCATCCCTGCAGCGTCGAGGGCGATGACTTCGGCCGAGATTGGTCCGTCGACGATCTTGGTGATCTCGGTGATGACTTCCTTGAAGTCGCGGCCGCTCTTAGCAATCAGCGAGGGGTTGGTGGTGACGCCGTCAACCAGTCCCAGCTCATGGGCGGCACGGATTTCCTGAACTTCTGCGGTATCGATAAAAAACTTCATAGTCGGCTCCTCGGGGATTCCGGATTGAATGTTAATGTGTTTCCTTGTATTTTTTCAGGCATTCCTGTGAACAAAAATAGTGTTCTTCTCCTCTGATCGTGGCTCTGTGGGCATCGCTGATCGGCAGGTAGGTGCCGCATTGAGGGTCTTTGACCATGGATTCACCTTCGACACTGCGATTTTTCGGGCGCCTTGAGGCGGCCGGCCCACGCAGCATGCTGGAGATCAACGAATAGACGACAAAACAGATCAGCACAAGTAGCAGTAATTTAATCATCAGTTTACCATGTCTTTTCTATAAGAACGATGTCCGGCTCCTCCGCAAGTTCGCCCTGCAGACTGGCTAGCGAAAGCTTGAGGAGCGGATGGATGAAATCAGGACAGAGGTCGGTCAGGGGCATGAGTACGAACTGACGCAGATGCAGCAGCGGGTGAGGAATAGTCAGTTCGGGCAAGGTCATGATCCGGTCGGCATAGAGCAACAGGTCGATATCGAGAGTGCGCGGTCCCCAGGGAACCTGGCGGGTACGGCCAGCGGCATTTTCAAGCTCTTGGCAGACTCTCAGCAATTCGCCCGGAGACAGGGATGTTTCCAATTCCAGAGCCGCATTCAGATAATCCGGCTGCTCTGCCGGACCGCCTACCGGTGGTGTGCGATACAGAGCTGAGCTTCTGATCTGATCAATCTGCGGATGATCTTCCAGGCTCTGCCGGCATCGGCGGAACAGGTTCAGCGTTTGCCCCAGATTGCCTCCGAGGCCGAGAAATGCTCGACTCTTTTTCGTCTCTGTCATAACCTGAGGATTAAAGCACAAGCCGACGGGCAAAATCAATTTAGCATTTGACCTGTAGCAGTGGCCGGGCGGTGAAACTGCTGCGTGAACTTGTCATGCAGTCGTGATTGTCGTGGCATTCATTTTTACAGGCATAGAGGAAGACATCATGCGCCTTAACCTGACTCTGGGTGCCCAAGATCTGGAGCACACCTTGCTGTTTTATCGTGAGATTCTCAACCTACGTCCCGTGCTTCATCACGAAGGGACTGGCTTGCAATTTTTGCTGGTTGATTTCGACAATCTGCGGGTTGTTTTTGTCCCTCTGGAACAGCTTCAGCAGCAGCATCCGGCGTTGTTGCAAGGATTTGACAGACACCACCTGGGAACCGGTGTGCAGCTGGAAATGAACTGTCCCGATCTCGAGCCGATGATGCAGGCTCTGGAGCGTCATGATTGGCCGGTCGCCTACGAGCTGGAAGATGATGAACATCGGCGCCGTGAATTGTGGATCAACGATCCGGATGGCTATCTGATTGTGCTCAATGAAGAGCCGGGAGATCTGTAAGCTTCTCCCGGCCTTGGTTTGACCTGTTTAAGACACTCACTGACTCAGGTTTATGCATAGCCGCCGGGCTGGCCGAGCATACCGCGAGTGACCAGAACGATCCCCTTGTCGGTGATGCGGAAGCCGTTGGCCTTGTCTTCTTCCGGATCATAGCCGATACGCATCCCCTCGGGAACCTCACAGCCCCGGTCGATAATCGCTTTTCTGATCTGGCAGTTTCTGTGGGTAACGACTTCGGGAAGAATGACACACTCATCGATATCAGAGTAGGAGTGCACCCTAACATTATTGAACAGCACGGTTTTGTTGAGCTTGGAACCGGAGATGATACAGCCACCTGAGATGCTGGAGTCGGTCATCATGCCGCGGCGGTTCTCATCGTTGAAGACGAACTTGGCCGGTGGCAGTTGGGCCTGATAGGTCCAGATCGGCCAGTCCGGGTTGTAGAGGTTCAGCTCTGGGGCCGGCGCGATCAGTTCCATATTGGCTTCCCAGAACGAATCAAGGGTACCGACATCGCGCCAGTAGGCCCGCCCGCCGGTTTCCGGATCGCGGAACGGAAAGGCAAAGACCTCGTGATTGTCTATGATGCCGGGAATGATGTTTTTACCGAAGTCATGTTCGGAACTCGGATTGACGCCGTCTGACATCAGCAGATCAAAAAGAAATTCGGTATTGAAGATGTAATTGCCCATCGAAGCGAGGCACATGCCTGGTTTGCCGGGGACTTCGGCGGGGTTGGTCGGTTTCTCGGCAAAGCTGGTGATCCGGTTGTGCTCATCTACACCCATGACGCCGAAGGCTCCGGCAGCTTCTTCAACCGGAACCTCCAGGCAGGAAACCGTCATGTCAGCTCCCTGTTCGATGTGGGCGAGCAGCATCGAACGGTAATCCATCTGGTAGACGTGGTCTCCTGAGAGGATTAGCACATATTTCGGTTTTTCGGCGCGGATGATGTCAAGATTCTGGTAGACCGCATCCGCTGTGCCCAGGTACCAGTCTTCAGAGAAGCGCTGTGATGCCGGCAGGATTTCGACGAATTCCCCCAGCTCTTTTTTGAAATGGCTCCAGCCACGCACTAGGTGGCGAATCAGTGAATGGGATTTATACTGGGTCAGAACGCCGATACGCCTGATTCCCGAATTGATGCAGTTGGAGAGGGGGAAGTCGATGATCCGGTACTTGCCGCCAAAGTAGACAGCCGGTTTGGCCCGCCATTCGGTCAGTTCATAGAGGCGGGAGCCCCGCCCTCCGGCGAGGACCAGAGCAAAGGTGTCTTTGACCAGGTGGCTGACATAACGATAGACGATGTGGCGTTCAGGTATGTTTCCCATTTCAATTCTCCAGAATCATTCGAAGTAAAGCATATATGACATGCAGGACGGACCCTTCAAGAATAGCTGATGATGATGAGGTTACAATAGGGGTGGTGAAAAATACGATGTAAAATCTTCAGGTTCTGCCTGTTGCTGCGCGACCTTGGCGATTTGTCAGGTAGATACCGGCCAGAACCAGCAGCAGACCGCTGGCCAGGGATCCGGTCAGGGGCTCGTCGAGGATCAGCCAGGCCAGAATGACACCGCTGGCCGGTACCAGGTTGATAAACTGTCCGGCACGGATCGGTCCGATCTGCTGAATTCCCTGGTAGTACCAGACAAAGGCAACGACAGTGCCAAGTAGTCCGAGAAAGGCCAGCCAACCCCAGGCTGACAAGGGATAGTCCGGCAGTCCGCTCAGCAGGTGCTGGCTGAGAGCGGCGGGGAAAAGCATCAGTGTTCCGGCAATGGAGGAGTAGGTAACCGCCAGTAGGGGGCTGAGGCCGCGCAGGGTGATGCGGCCGATCAGTGAATAGGCCACCCAGCTGGCGACACAGCCGAAAATAAACAACTCTCCGCGGCCGATGCCATGGGTTACCAGCTCAAGCGGGTTGCCTTGCGTAATGACCAGGATCGCCCCGCATACGGAAAACACAATCCCTGCGGTCTTAACGGCTGTCAGTTTTTCTCCCAGCAGAATGGTCGCAAAGATGGCAATCATAACCGGGTTGTTGGCGATGATGACCGCAGCCCGCCCTGCTTCGATCAACTCCAACCCTTTAAAGAAACAGACGTTGTAGCTGGTGATGCCGGTCAGCCCCAACAGCAGGATCGGCAGGACCTGATTGCCTTTCAGGCGCGGCAGCTGACGATGTTGCGCCAGGGTAAGGGTGAGCAGGGCAGCCGAGGCGATGAGAAAACGTAAAAAAGCAGCGCAGAGCGGCGGCAGTTCTCCGGCCAGCGAGCGGCCGGCAATGAAGGTTCCGCCCCAGAAGATCGCCATCAGGGTCAGTTTGAGGTAAGTGAGGAGAAGGGATGAGGCCGGCATGTCAGTAACTGTTGGCAATGGTGATTTTGCCTTCGGAATATTTACAGGCATAACCGGATATCCTGACCCTGGGGCCGACCAGTTGGCATTGAAGCTCTCCACCGCGTGCCGAAATCTGTCTGACGTTGAAATTGCAGTGTCCTGTTTCTGATGCCCAGTAGGGGACTAGCTGGGTATAGATGGAACCGGTAACGGGGTCTTCTGGAATGCCGATATCAGGTGCAAAGAAGCGGGTGACAAAGTCGGCTTGATCGCCGGGTGCTGCGATGGCGACTCCGCGCTTATCAAGCTGTCTGAGGAGTTCGAGGTTCGGAGTTGCCCCTGAAATCTGCGCCTCGCTGTTGAAAATGACCAGCAGATCTTCTGCGGCCAGACAGCAGCGGGGTTGCTCGGAGAATGCCTCGATAATGATAGCTGGCGTCGGACAGGGGATCGGGAGCTGGGCCGGCAAATCCAGGGTGTAGAGGTCTCCGTCGCGATAGACGCTTAACGGGCCAGAGAGGGAGGCAAAGTTGAAGCAGACTTCTGTCATGCCGAGGATTTCGGCCAGGACAAACGCAGTGGCCAGAGTGGCGTGACCGCAGAGTTTGACTTCCGCAGTCGGGGTAAACCAGCGGATGTGATAGCCTTTGCCAGTCGAAACAAAAAAGGCGGTCTCTGACAGATTGTTCTCCGCTGCTATTGCCTGCATCAGTTGGTCAGGCAGCCACATCTTTAGTGGGCAGACCGCTGCCGGATTGCCGCTGAACGGTCGTTTGGCGAAGGCATCAATCTGATACAGAGACAGCTCCATAATTTCCCCTTTTTTCGGAATTTTCATTCTATCAGAACGGGGGATTTATTCCTCTCATAAATTTGTTTGTCTGCAGCCTCAATCTCAGCCTCCGAACAGGCGCCCGCGAAAAAGGAAAAATACTGTGCCCAACAGGCAGATCCCGGCCCAGAGGTAATCGAGGGTCAGTTTCTCTTTCAAGTAATACACTGAGAACGGGACGAAGATTGTCAGGGTAATGACCTCCTGAATGATTTTGAGCTGGCCGACCGGAAGCAGTTGATGGCCGATCCGGTTGGCCGGAACCTGGAGCAAGTATTCAAGCAGTGCGATTCCCCAGCTGGCCAGGGCGGCGAAGATCCAGGGGCGGTCGGCCAGGTTGCGCAGGTGACCGTACCAGGCAAAGGTCATAAAAACGTTGCTGCAGCAGAGCAGGAAGATGGTCAGGGAGATACGGGACATAATGACCTCGGAACCGGCCGAAAAGAGGGATCTCTAAAGAGCTGAGGCGGATTATAGTCCTGATCTGAGCCAAGGCAAGAGTTTTTAGGGGGATACCCTCAAACAGGCCCGAGGAACTACGTCCCGGGCCTGCAGTGTGGGCTGAATCCTGGCTTATGCTTGACGAGCCGGGCTTTTCCGTTTGGCCCAGTATTCATGAATCAGCAGCGAGAGCAGCAGGACTATGCCTCCGCCGATCAGGCGGGGGATATTCGCGTCGCGGTTCCAGATCACCAGGTTGACGATCAGTCCGGCCGGAATCAGGGCGTTGTTCATGATGGCCAGGGTTCCAGCGTCAACCCTGGTTGCGCCCTTGTTCCAGAGGAAATAGCCGAGTCCTGAAGCAATCAGGCCCAAGTAGACGAGGATCCCCCACTGGGTTCCTGTCGTCGGCAGTTTGGCGGTGTTACCGAAGATGAACCAGGTGATGAGGGTGACGACCAGGGCGCCGAGATAGAAATAGCCGAAGACGGCGCGCTGCGGCCGCTCAATTCGGTGACGTTCAAGCAGGACCTTGTAGCCGACCTGCCCTAGGGCGAAGCAGATGTTGGCGGCCTGGACGACGAAAAAGCCGGTGAAGACCTGACTGCCGATGTTGCTGTAGCGGATGATGGCGGCACCGATAACGGCGATGATGGCAGTCACCAGGTAGCGAAAACTGAAACGACCCTGCATCAGATCAAAGATCAGGGTGACGTAAACGGGGGTCAGGATGGTGAATATCAAAACCTCCGGGACGGTCAGCAGCAGGAACGACTGATAGTAGAAGACGTACATCAGGCCGAGCTGTACAGCCCCGAGTGCCATCAGTTTGGCAGCCAGTTTGACAGGGATCGGACGGATGAAGGGAAGAAACACCAGCGCCGCAAGGAGCACCCGGGTCAGGACCGAAAAATAGGCGTCTACCTGGCCGGCCAGGTAGACGCCTATCAGGCTGAAGGAGAATGCCCAAAGGCAGGTGATTGAGATCAGGTAGCCCATTGTAAACCTCTTTTTAATAGTAGTTGACCAGATGATAAGCATGGGCCTGTTTTCTAGTCAACTGGAAATTCCTCATGGTTTACAAGGCGCGGCGTCTCGTCTCAGCCGTAAATCAGGCGAGGCAGGAAAAGAACCAGGCCCGGCCAGTAAGTCAGGACCAACAGTACCGCAATCTGGATAGCCAGAAACGGCAGCACTGCTTTTGATACATAGACCAGATCGCGATTGACGACCGCGCCACTGATATAGAGGCTGACGCCGAGTGGCGGTGTACAGTAACCGATCCCCAGGTTGATGGTCATCAACAGACAGAAGTGCATGCTGTTGATGCCGAATTTGCTGAGCAGAGGTAGAAAGATCGGGGTCAGAATCAGGGTCGCCGAGATGATATCCATGAACATGCCAATGATCAGCAGCAGGATATTGACCGCCAGCAGGAAGATCCAGGGGGAGGAGATACTGCTGACCACGGCGGTGGCGATCTTGTTCGGAATCTGTTCAAAGGTCAGGTACTCGCCGAAAACCGAAGCACCGGCGACGATGACCAACAGCGTTGAGGAGGTCACGGCCGATGAGACGATAACCTTCTTGATATCCCTCAACTTCATGTCGCGGTGGATGCAGGTTTCGACGAAAAAGGCGTAGAAACATGCGACTACGGCAGCCTCGTTGGCGGTGAACAGTCCGGAATAGATGCCGCCGAAAATCAGCACCGGCAGGCACAAAGCCCAAATGCTCTCCCGAATAACTGCCAGTGCTTCTTTGAGGGTCGGTCTGCTGCTTGTCTTCAGTCCCTGCTTTTTGCAGACAAAGTAGGCGTAGAGGCTCATTGCCATCATGATCAGAATTCCCGGGATGAATCCGGTCAGAAACAGCGCTTCGAGCTGATCGTTGCTGACCATGGCATAGAGGATCATGGCGATCGACGGCGGAATGACGACACCAAGGATCGGTGCGGTGGTCATAACTCCGACGGAAAACCGCTCGTTGTAGCCGTTCTGAATCAGGGCCGGAATCATGAAGCCGCCGATGGCGACGACAGTTGCCACTGTTGAGCCGGAGATCGCACCAAAGAAACCGCAGGCCAGAATACCGGCCATGGCCAGACCGCCGGGGAGGAAGCCGACCAGAACATTGGCCGTCTTGATCAGTTTTTCGACGATGCTGCCAGTGGTCATGATATTGCCGCAGAGGACAAAGAAGAGGACCACGATCAGGGCGAACTTGTCCATACTGCGGTAGAGAACCTCGGTGACGATCATCGGATCAATGCCGAGCAGAAAGATCAGGCCGAAGGCACCGGTGAAGAACAGGGCCATGAAGACCGGGATGGTGCTGGCCAGTCCGCCGATCAACAGGGCGAGAATCAACAGGTAGCTGGTCTCCATGGCTATTTCTCTCCAGTGATCTCAGGCTGGCCGCGCCAGTCTTCAACCATGATGATCAGAGTGCGCAGGAACATCATCAGACCCATCAGTGGCAGGATGGCGTAAAAGTACCACTCGGGAATTTCCAGAGTGGCGGTACGGGCGTATTCATCCTGATACATCATGACGGTCATCCCCCATCCCAACTTGATCATCAGCAGGGAGAAGAACAGCACGGCGACATGGGAAAGCAGGGTCAGGGGCTTCCTGAGCACAGGAAACAGTTGCGGCAGTGCATCGATGCGGACCAGGGAACGACTGCGGATCGCAGCAATGCAGCCGAAATAGGTAGAAAAGAAGATCACCTTGCGAACGATTTCATCCGACCAGTAAAGGCTGATATCGCTGGTGAGTTTCCTCAAAACGACGTTGGCCATCGCCGTAATCAGGGCGATGCTGACCGTCAGAAACAGTGACCATTCTTCAACGAAAAGAAACAGCCGGTCGATGGCTTTGAACACTTTTTTCAGCATAACATTCTCTGTTCTGCCCGGTCGCAGCGGCGGTGGAGAAAGTCAGGGCCGGGTGGTGGCCCCGGCCCGCAGGATGTTCTTGTGGGAATTGAAAATATCAGCTGCCAAGTTTGCTGCGCACCTTGACCAGGTAGTCCGGACCGATCTTTTCTCCCCATTTCTGCAGAACAGGTTCGCTGAGTTTTTTCAGCTCGGCCATGTCACTGTCGGACAGGGTATGGAATTCGACACCGGCTCCTTTGGCTGCGGCAATCTGCTCTTCATACTGGGTATGCGTGGCCAGGCGTGATTTTGCACTTTCTTCGGCAACGACCTTGAGGAAGGTGGCGCGCAGGTCGGCGGGCAGTTTGTCCAGCCAGCGCTTGTTGGTCAAGTGCACGAATAGGCCTTCAGCGTAGTTGAGTTCGGTAAAATGCTTGGCGATGGTGAACTTCTTGGTCAGGTTGCAGACGATGGGGGTGTGGTCAAGGCCGGTGATGACACCGGTCTGCAGAGCTTGGGGAACGTCCGGCCAGGGCAGGGCGGTGAACTTCAGGTTGAGGGCCTTGTAGAAGTCGGTATTGACCGGTGCCTGGGCGATCCGGAAGGTGACGGTTCTGGCCTCATCGATGGTGGTCGCCGGAACGGTTGTCGCCCAGCCGTAAGGGCCATAGCTGGTGATATCTATGGTATAGATCCCCTGACGCAGCGCACTCTCTGAGAAGGGCGTCCAGAGCTCTGGATCGTTGCGGAACTGCTCGATCTTGTCAAAGCTGTCGATGACGTAGGGAAGGTTGATGATGCCGATCCGGTCGGCTACGTTGGCGGCGGCGACTGACGAGCTGAGCATCCCCTGGATGGCACCCATTTTCAGTTTGTTGATGACGTCCTTTTCTCCACCCAGCTGAGCGAGAGGGCGAAAATCAACATAGATCTGACCGTTGGTCGCTTCCCAGACGCGGTCACGAATTTTGTATCCGGCCGCTACTCCTTCAATCGCAGGGTGGGAAATATTTGATAGAATATAGGTGTACTTGGCGCCGCTCGGGTCGAATTGCGGTAAAAAGGCTGCCAGTGGGTCGTGGTCACTGGCCAGGGATGACAGTGGGATCGCCAGCAGCAGGACTAAGGTCAGTAGCAGTCGTCTCATAATTTCCTCCCTTGGAAAAAGAAAACAAACGTTGTTTAGTTATTGCAAAAAAAAGTTAATCATAAGTAAAATCAGCTACTTAAGAATGGAAAAGATAGCGTTTTTTGCACATTTGGGTCAAGTTCTGTAACTGAGGAATGGAAAAAATGGATTCTTGTTTCGCTGGCTGGAACAGGATTTCGATCATTAGGGAGTTGGTTGATCCAGAAATTTAACGAAAAGGGGATTGCATTTGGCTGTTAAGAAATATGATAATATGAATATTCAAAAAAGGAGAACGGAAATGACTGTTAATCGCTACTTACGTTTGGTTGCCGGATTCTTTATATTGGTGACGCTTGCGCTGTCTCAGCTGCATTCGCCAGCTTGGCTCTGGTTTACCGCTTTTGTCGGCCTGAACCTGTTTCAAAGCGCTTTCACCAACTGGTGTCCGTTGATGACGATTCTCAAGAAGATCGGCGTACGCGAGGTCTGATCAGGGCTGAAATCTCCCGGGCGCATTCATGGCCGGTTACCTGTCAGGGGATTGAAAAACGTTTTAGAGGCAGCAAGTGCAAGGCGAAATTTGCCGAAAAAGCCCAGTTTACACCAGTAAATGAGCATTTTGAGGCAATTTTTAACGCCGCAATTGCAACGCAGATAGTTTTTCAACAGCCTGCGAGACGGTGCCGGCCTGTTGTTTCACCCCTTTCGTCCTGCCGGTGAGTCGTGTATGCTGAGAAGTTGTGCTCATTCTTGTGACTGCCCTTTGTTACGCATACCAGGTTCTTACGGGAGATACCAAAATGTTAAGGTACGTAATCGTTATTCTGCTGGCCCTGCTGCCAGCCATGTCCTTTGCTGCTGATCCGGTCAGCAGGGTTTCGGAAGAGGTTGTCCACAGCCTGCAACAGTCCTATCCCAAGCTTCGCTACTCTGAGATTTCCCCTGCACCGGTCGACGATCTGTATGAACTGGTCATGCCGGACGACAATGTTCTCTACTATGCGGCCAAGAACAGACTGATCATGACCGGTGAAATCTGGACCCCCGACGGGCGCAATCTGACGGTTGAAAGTAAGGACAGACGCCTGTCCGCCAAGCTGGATCTGCTCGATCTCGACAAGGCGATAAAAATCGGTAATGGTCCGAACCTGGTTATCGAGGTCACCGATCCTGACTGCCCCTTCTGTCGTAAGGGAGCTCAGTTCCTGGCTGGCAGGGAGGATGTTACTCAGTACATTTTCTTCTACCCGCTGACTCGTATCCATCCGCAGGCTGAAGCGAAGTCGCGCTTTATCCTTGCCGCAGAAGATCCGGCCGGGGCCTATGAGGACGTTGTCAATGGCATGTACGACAACCAGCCGCTTCCGGAATTTACCGACAATGGGCTGCTCGAGGAGCAGTTGGAGATCGCCCAGAGTGTCGGAGTCAACAGTACGCCGCAATACTGGATCAACGGACAGCATGTTTCCGGTTTTAATCAGCAAAAGATAGAACAGCTGCTGACCAAGTAAGAGCTGATATAAAGGTTTTATGAGCAAAGAAAAAATTCTCACCACTCGTCCTGAACTGCTCGCTCCAGCGGGGAGTCTCGAAGCATTCTTCGCGGCTGTTGAAGGGGGCGCAGACGCCGTTTACATCGGGCTCAAGGATTTTTCCGCCCGAGCCAAGGCCAAGAACTTCAGTTTTGCAGAGGTCGAGCAGATGGTCTGCTATCTGCGCGGCCAGGGCAAGCGGCTCTATGTCACCCTCAACACCCTGATCAAGGAGACGGAGCTGCCGCAGCTGATCGACACCCTTGGCGCCCTCGAGGCGATCGCTGTTGATGGCGTGATTCTGCAGGATCTGGCCGTCTGGAAACTGGCCCGGGATCAATTTCCCGGATTGGAGCTCCACGCTTCGACGCAGATGACGATCCACAACGTTGCCGGGGTCAAGATGCTGGAGCGGATGGGCTTTACCCGCGGTGTCCTGTCGCGCGAACTGACGCTGGATGAGATCAGTCACATCCGCAGCCAGACGACTCTGGAGCTGGAGCACTTTATCCATGGCGCGCTCTGTTTCTCTTTCAGTGGTCAGTGCTACTTTTCTTCATTCCTGAGCGGCAAGAGCGGCAACCGGGGGCGCTGTGCCCAGCCCTGCCGGCGCAGCCATCGCTACCGTAATCAGGACGGTTTCTACTTTTCTCCCAACGACCTGTCGGCCATCGACCTGATGCCGCAACTTGAGAAGGCCGGGATCTGCAGCCTCAAGATCGAAGGTCGGATGAAGAGTGCCGAGTACGTTCACCAGGTGGTCCGCGCCTATCGCCAGGTTCTTGATGCCTCTGCGAAGGAGCGTGCCGCGGTCATCGCCGACGCCAAGCGGCTGCTTCGCGACAGCTTCGGCCGCAAGCCGACCCAGGGCTTTCTCGCCGGCCAACAGCCGGACGATATGGCGATTCCTTCACGCAAAGGTGCGACAGGGCGTTTCCTCGGTGAGATCAGTCGTGAACAGGGGGGGGCGATCAGCCTGAAGGTCAAGGATGGTCTGCACATCGGTGACCGGATCCGGGTTCAGCCGGCCAGTGATCGCAGCGGTACCGCCTTTACCATTCGCCAGCTGTTTCTGGGGCAGAAGTCAGTGAGCAAGGTGCCGGCCGGCAGTTTCGTGACCATTCCATCAACCTTCAAGGGACAGTTCAAGGTCGGTGACGGCGTTTTCATGGTCTCTTCTAGTGGCGCTTTTGCCATGAGTGAAAATGCCTGCCGGAGAAAGCTGAGTCAGGCTCGGCCGCTGGCCGATCCTGTTGATCTTAAGGTCCACTGCACGGCTGAGCAGCTCACAGTGGTCGCCAGGGTGATGGCTGAAGAGACGGAGTTCAGCTTCCAGATCGACAGTTACCCGGCCGAGCAGAATGGTCTGACTGCCGAGGTGCTCGGTCAGGCCCTGGCCCCACCGGCCGAACAGCCGTTTGAACTGGCCGGTATCGAATGTGCGGAGTTGCCCGATATCGTCATTCCACCCAAACAACTCAAGCAGCTGCGCCGGGAGATCTATTCCGAGCTGGCGCGGCTTCGGCAGGGGCGGCGCGCCAGGCTGAAGGAGGAACATCTGACGCAGGCCAGGCGCGGTCTTCTTCCGTTGGGAAGTGGCGCGCAGTCCGGCGGGCAGTTGCGCATTCAGATTCATGACGGACGCGATCAGCGCATTCTTCAGGATCCGTCCGTCGATGCCCTGATCCTGCCGCTCAACGGGCCGAATCTGCAGGGAGCCATCAAGCTGCAGAGGCGTTCCGACAAGGTGATCTGGGACCTGCCCTTCATCCTTTTTGACCGGGACTGGCAGGATATGCGCGGCGCCGTGCGGCAGCTGGTCCAGGCCGGTTTCAAGAATTTCCGTTTGAACAACCTGGGGCATTTCCCTCTCTTCGACAAGCTGGAGGGTGTGCAGCTCTCTGGGGGCTTCCGCATGCTCTGCCTGAACAGCCAGAGCCTTGTGGCGCTTGCCGAACTGGGGCTTGGTGAAGTTGAGCTCTACATTGAGGATGAGCGTGACAATCTGAAGGAACTGCTCAGCAGACAGCTGCCGGTGCCGACGGCGTTGACCGTTTATGCCAGCGTGCCGCTGTTGACCTCCAGGGTCAAGATCAAGGGGGTCCGTTCCGATGCCCCCGTGGTCTCCGATCGCGGCGATGCTTTCCGCGTCCAGCAGCGCCAGGGGCTGACTTGGCTGGGTAGCGAGACCTCCTTCTCCTTTATCGCCAACATGCGGGAGCTGGAGAGCTTTGGCTGTCACAATTTTATCGTAGATCTGTCTCACCTGGGCCCCTTCAGCCAGGAGGGTAAGCAGGTTCTGGACGCAGTCAAACGCGGCCATGATCCGGCCGGAACCAGCAAGTTCAACTATCTGACCGGCCTGGAATAGCCCTTTGCGCCAGGAGATAAAAACTACCAGACTGGCTGTTATCAGTGTATAATCGTCCAATGTCTGAATTACTCTGCCGCCGCAAAAGAGGGACCTGTTGATGTCCGTTGCGCCTGACAACCGGAGGCCTGACATTCCGCCTGGCTGTCCACTCGGTGAAGAGGGATGCCCTGTCGCCGTTGAGGTCGATGCTCTGCGCAAACGTCTTGATGAACTGGGTGAGCTGGTGCGGACCGATCCATTGACCGGCCTGGCCAACTACAGGTATTTCGTTGAAGCCTGCGAGCATGAAATCGAACGGACCCAGCGCAGCGATCAGCCGACCTCGCTGATCATGCTCGATATCGATCATTTCAAACGGGTCAATGATAACTGGGGGCATGAGGTCGGCAATCGGGCGCTGGAGCATATCGCCCGGATCATCAAGAACTGTGTCCGCCGTCTTGACATCCCCTGCCGTTATGGCGGGGAAGAGTTCGCCATCATCCTGCCTGACACCTCCCTGAACGCCAGTCTGCCTGTCGCCGAGCGGATCAGAGCGCAGATCGCCTCGAGTCCTTTGAATCTCCCGGAAGGGGTGCTCAAGCTGAGTGCAAGTCTCGGTGTCGCCAGTTATACCAACCAGCGCAGTATCCTGCCGGAAACCCTGGTCACCGAAGCGGACCATTATCTCTACCAGGCCAAGCAGAGCGGGCGTAATCGCGTCTGTCATGCGCCGCTGCCGATTGTCGATGTCGTCAGTCAGGAAGAACGTGATGTCCTGAGCTCGTTGTTTGGCAGAGCACCGGAAAAAGAGGGAAAAGAATGAAGATCGTTGTTCTTGATGGAGAAACCTTGAATCCTGGAGATCTCGATTGGGGGCCTCTCAAACAGTTGGGGGCCTGCTTTATCTACCCACGCACCTCTGTCGCGGAGATTGTCGAACGGGCTCAGGACGCAGAAGTCATTCTCACCAACAAGACACCACTGACGGCGACAACCATCGCGGAGCTGCCGGCCTTGCGCTACATCGGTGTGCTGGCGACCGGTCACGACGTGGTTGACAGCGCTGCGGCAGCGGAGCGGGGGATTGTCGTGACCAATGCTGCGGGCTATGCAACAGCCTCTGTCGCCCAGCTGACCTTTGCCCTGCTCCTTGAACTGACTCAACACGTCGGCCACCACGCAGCCCGGGTCCATCAGGGGGGGTGGCATGAATCGTCCGATTTCAGTTTTTACGACATGCCGTTGATTGAGCTGGCCGGCAGGACGATCGGCATTGTCGGTTACGGGCCGATCGGCCGACAGATTGCCAGAATCGCCAATGCCTTCGACATGAAGGTGTTGGTCAACACCCTCCACCCGGAAAAATACCCTCAGGAGACTGGCGTCGAATTCATCGATATTGATCAGCTTTTTTCCGAAGCTGAGGTGATCAGCCTGAACGTTCCGCTGACCGACAAGACCCGCCACCTGGTCAACACCGCCCGTCTGGCCAGGATCAAACAGGGTGCTCTGCTGATCAACACCGGGCGCGGTCAGCTGATCGATGAGGAAGCCGTTGCCGAAGCGCTCGAGGATGAATACCTGGGCGGTTATGCGACCGACGTCTTAAGCGTCGAACCGCCGATCGAAGAAGGGCCGCTTTTTTCAGCACCCAACTGCATCATTACGCCTCATCTGGCCTGGGCAACAACGGCGGCCCGCCAGCGTCTGCTTGATATCACCGTTGACAATATCGCCGCCTTCCTGCGCGGAGAGCCGCAGAACCGGGTGAATTGAGGATGGACTGGGACAGGCTGTTAGAGCAACTGGGCCGACTCCATGCTTATTTCGATCGCCAGCTGGACGCCTGCCTGGAACGGGTCAAGGCACAGGATGTTACCAGCTACTGTCACCAAGGGTGCGGAAACTGTTGCACCCTGGCGGTGAACTGCAGCTTTCCCGAGGCTGTGGTGATTGCCCGCAGTCTTACTTCCGAGCAATGTGCGCAGCTGGAAAAGAAAGCACTGGCTGTAAGGGCTATTGCCGATGGGGCGCAGGATCTGAAAGATTATCTCAGGCGCTTTCGTGCCGAGATAGGTGGCTGTGCCTTTCTTGATGAGAGCGAGTCCTGCACCATTTATCGGCAGCGTCCCTTCTCCTGCCGGGCGCTGATTTCGACCCGTCCTGAAGCCTGGTGCGGCGTCGATTTTTCAACCCTTCACCCTCTGGAAAAACAGGCCTTTTTGTCGAGCCTGAATGCCGATATCGTCAATTTTCCGACCCACTATCTGGCTGAGCCGCAGG
This sequence comes from Geopsychrobacteraceae bacterium, assembly GCA_963677215.1. Taxonomy (GTDB): domain Bacteria; phylum Desulfobacterota; class Desulfuromonadia; order Desulfuromonadales; family Geopsychrobacteraceae. The sequence goes on along the minus strand of OY781919.1, from coordinate 688,323 downwards.
AGCTTGCCGCCGATTACGAAGCGCAAACCAGTGCCAGTCAGTTTGACAGCTCTGCTGTTACCTTGAGCGGCAATATGCTCTACCTGGTCTGGCTTGAAGTGAACTTTCAATTAACATCAGTCATCGCTGAAGGGCGGAAGCTGAGCGATTTTTTGCGACTGAACCAGCTTGACGTCCCATTCCTGCTCAGTCTTTGCGACGCTTCGGTGACGAGCAGTTGAGCTTCGACAGGTGAATCCTTTGGCTTATGGAACTGGCTTGGCGAGGTTGACTTTGCGCATTTAAGCGCTTCATTCTGCAATTGATTAGATGGCTTGTTATGACATTCGATGATAAAAATACCGCGATAGATAAGGCTCTCATTATTCTTAAGCTTTTTGCGCCGGGGAACCGTGAGCTGGGAACGACGGAAGTCAGCAAGATGCTCGGTTTCCACCGGGCAACAGTATCTCGGATTCTGTTGACCCTGACCAGACACGGTTTCCTGCGTCAGGATCCGGTCAGAAAGACCTTTACCATCGGCAGCGCCTTTATCCAAATCTCCAATGCTCACGAGCAATATCTCAAGAACAATATCATCCAGATTGCCAAGAGTCATATCGATGAACTGAGTCGCAAGCTGAACGAGACGGTGCTCCTTGAACTGCTTGTTGATGGTGGCTCAACCATCATGGCCTATGCAATGGAAGGCAAACGCTCTGTCCCGTTTGCCGCACCGACAGGGGGAATTCTCGGGCCTGCTGCGGCCGGTGCCAAGATCATCTATGCAAATCTCGATTCTGAACCCTGGCTCAAGGCTTTTGAACAGGGAATTCCCAAGAAGACGAAGAAAACCATAACCAGTGTGACGTCTTACCGAAAGGTTCTCAAAGAGACTCGCCAACGGGGGCTCGGTCTCGATATGGGGGAGCTTGATGAGAAGGTTGCCTCAATCGCCGCCGCTGTCTTCAATCACAAGAATGAACCGGTCGCTTCGCTCAATATTGTCAGCGGCATCGAGCACATAGAGAAAATGCTTGGCACCGAGAAGGTCGAAGAGCTGAAAAAGACTGCGACTCAGGTTTCACTGGAGCTCGGCTGGCCGGGAAACGACTGATGGCCGGATTCTGCCGCGAGCTTTCTCTATTACAACAAAGAAAGCTCGCGGCATTTTGCTAATCATCACAGGTTCAGATGGTTGTGGCCGTATCGAACCCTTCGTGGATGGCACTGTAGACATTACCGACCGAGCGGCAGTCGCCAATGATGCTGACCTCGGTTGGCGGGATCAGGTTGCGCAGCTGGCTGACCTCCTGTTGCAGCGATTTCATCCCCAGCGCCAGAACAACGGTGTCGGCTGCATATTCCTGCCAGCGGAACTTTGAGTCAATGGTTCTGACGCCCGTCTGAGTGATCTCCTCTACCTTGGTGTTGGTGATGATCTTGACGCCGTGCTTTTTCAACAAACTGTGTAGTGCAAAGGTGTTGATCAGCGATGCGCCCTTCATCAGCCCCTGCGGTCCCATCATTTCAATCAGGGTGACATCCTTGCCTTCCATGGCCAGCTGGTAGGCCGTTTCACAGCCGGTCAACCCGCCGCCGACAATAATCACCTTCTGGCCGGTTTGGACGCGTCCGCAATCGACATCGCCGGCCCAGTGGACGTGATTCAGGTCGATGCCGGGGATGTTGGGAATGATCGGCTCGCCGCCGACTGCGATGATCAGCTTGTCGGGTGCCAGTTCTTTGATCAGATCCTCATTTGCTTCGGTGTTGAGGCGGATATCAATATTGCTCTTGTTGGTCTGCAGGACAATCCAGTCGAGGAAATTCTTCAGGTCGAGCTTGAAATCAAGATCGGTGGCGTGGTTGAGGGTGCCGCCCAGACTGTCTGATTTCTCCACCAGGGTGACCTGGTGGCCACGCTCTGCTGCTGTTATGGCCGCCTGCATGCCAGCCGGCCCGCCACCGACAATGACGACTTTTTTCGGATCATCGGTTTTGCTTGCCCGGCCGAGCGGATAGTCCTTCTCACGGCCATTGATCGGGTTGACAGAGCAGCGGGTCTTCTTGAAGAAGGCCGAGCGGCCGCAGCAGGTGTTGCAGCGCACGCAGGGACGGATGTCCTCCTGACGGCCGAGTGCGGTTTTGCGCATGAATTCAGGGTCGGCAACGAAGGGGCGGGCCATGGCGACAAAGTCAACCAGCCCACGGGAGAGAATCTCTTCGGCATTGTCCAACGTCATGACCGAACCGACGCAGGTGATATACAGTTCGTCGCCGAATTCTTTTTTGAACATTTCGGCGTAGTGGACATTGAGCATATAGGGCAAATACAGCGGTTGTATCATGAACGGAATCGTCCACTGGTTCGGCAGGACCCCGACCGAGACATGGAGGATATCGATCTTGTCCTTGATCATGTGGACGAATTTGATCACATCGTCCGGCAGCATGCCGCCATCGACCAGTTCATTGGCACTGATCCGGTATTCGATGATGAACTCTTCACCGACCCTGGCGCGCATCGCTTCAAGCAGTTCGATGCAGAAACGGGCTCGATTTTCGAAGTTACCGCCGTAGCGGTCAGTCCGCTTGTTGACGTAGGGAGAGAGAAACTGTGACGGCAACATGCCGTGGGCACCGTGAACCATGACCATTTTGAAGCCGCTGTCTTTGCAGCGTTGCGCCGCACTGGCGTAATCCTGGATGGTCTTTTCGATCAGCTCGATCGACATTTCTTCGACCTCGGCGGGTCTCTTGCCCTGCAATTTGGAGAAGAATTCGTCAATTTCCGCTGTTTTCGGTGTCGAAGAGACCGGCTTAAGCCCCTTTTTGGCCAGGTTCATCGAATTCGAAAAACGGCCGCCGTGGTTCAGTTCGACAGAGATGACCGCCCCGTATTTGTGAACTTCATCCGCCAGATCATCTAGCCCCATCTTGACGTCGTCGTCTCCCAGGTTGAGCTGGCCTTCGTGATCCATCGCATGCTGAAAGTTGATAGCCGAATCGCCGACCGTGACGATAGCCGCACCGCCACGCGCCATCGGTTTGTAGAATTCGATCAGCTCGGGAGTTACCCAGCCCTCGGGTGTTGCCATGCAGGGAACCATGGGGGCGCATTGGATACGGTTTCTGAATTCCACCCCCTTGATTCTGAGAGGGGAAAAGACATGCCTGTACTGATTCATAGCTTATGTTCTCCTTTCGGATGGATTGTTCTCATAATGCGAGAAACTTTCTCGCATAACGATAAGTATCGGACATGTGGAATTAAGTCAATATAAACCTTGGACATAATCGGACTGGACAATGTTGAACGAATGAAGATGGGCTGGTGAAAAATGAGTGCGTCTGCTGAGATTGAGCTGATTAGAACAGAAAAGGCTTCAGCCATTATGGATTTGTCCAGCCAAACACGGCATCGCCTGCAGCCTCATGATCCGTTCTTCGGCCGGCAGTGAAGGTGTTGGGGGGAATCGCCCGGGATAATGTAGATCTTTGGCATCTGCAGCTCGACCTGGGCATCGCCTGGAACTCCCTTTTCTTCTTCATTGTCGCTGAGTATTGATTTCAGGCTGTTCTTGGTCATGACGCTAAGAACAGTTCGCCAGGATAACGTAAGCGGGAGCTTTCGACTTGACTGTTATAAAAGGCCGGGAAAAGAATCTCCCGGCCTTGGTTAGCATGCACAGCGCGGTTCAATGTGGTGTCCTGTGCTCTTTTTATATTCGTTTTGCTACAGACTGCTGCTGTTAGAATTCTGGCGCCAGGCCAAAGAATTCCTGGGTTTCGACGTTGACGGTCAGGCTTCGGAGTGTCTCTTCAGTAGGGTATCCGGTTTTGGCAAGACCCTGCTCAGCCTGGTAGGTGAAGATAGCGGACTGGCCCTGGATATCGAGAGAACCGTCAACGGAACCTGGTTTATAGCCCTGCTCAATGAGCAGCTTCTGAACGACACCGACCTGTTTACTGTTGAGGCTCACGACTGCCGGCAGCGGTTCTTTGACATCAGACCGGGCAAACTGGATATCGTCTGCACCGATGTACTCCTTGAAGCTGTTGCTCAATCCGGGATAAGCGTCGACCCGTTCACCAATCGACATGGTTGCTGAATTATCATTCAGATAATTTGTGCCGTTCGGCCAGTCTTCCGCCATGACCGGGTTGATAACAAAGGCACTGACGAACATTGCTGCAAGAATCATTATTTTGGTTTTCATCTTTTATCTCCTTGTAAGAGTTTGTTGTTTTTGCGTCGATCCTTGAGTTGAACTTTATCGTTCTTTTTGATAATGATAAAGACATTAAAAATAAACATACTGTTCCTTTTTTAAGGATAATAAAATGGATCGTTTTCGCGAGATAGAGACCTATGTTGCTGTTGTCGAAGCGGGCAGTTTTGTCAAGGCTGCTGAGAGACTCCGTATTTCCAAATCAGTTGCATCACGCATTATCAGTGATCTTGAAGAACGTCTTGGCGGTCGTTTGTTGCAACGGACAACACGTCAGTTGTCACTGACAGAAGCCGGCGAGGCTTATTATCAGCGCTGTCTTCAGATTATAGATGAGCTTCAGGAGGCGGATGGGGTGGTCAGTATGCACAGTTCGAACGCTGTCGGGCTTTTGAAGGTCAATGCCCCCTTAACATTTGGAACTCTACATCTGGCCAGGTACTGGGGAGAATTCCTCCATCGAAACCCGCAGCTCAACCTCGACATTACGCTTATGGACCGTTTTGTCGATCTGGTGAGTGAAGGTTTTGATATGGCTATCCGCGTCAGTACTCAGTTGCAAACGTCTTCTCTGATAACGCGTAAACTGGCAAGCTCACGAGTGGTATTGTGCGCATCTCCGGAGTATCTGGAGAAAAACGGTATCCCTAAAACTCCAGAGGAGATGGCGGGGCATGATTTTGTCGGTTATTCTTACTGGTTGGCCGGGAACAACCTGAAACTATCGTCGGAAGACAGGGTGGAAGGGATAAAAATCCACCCGCGCTTGCGGGTCAATAACGGAGACACCTGTCGTGCTGCAGCTTTGGACGGTCTCGGGATTATCTTTCAGCCGACCTTTATCGTCGGTGAGGATTTAAAAACTGGATCTCTCATTGAAATTCTTCCGGAATGGCATTCGGAAGAGGCAGGGATCTATGCCGTCTACCCTGTCCGTAAGCATCTGTCAGGTAAGGTCAGAGCTCTGGTCGATTATCTGGTTGAGGTTTTCAAGGATGCCCCATGGAACAGTGGGGTGTAGTAAAAACAAGACCCTGATTCGTCTTTTCAGGCCAGTCTCCTAATTATACCTAGGGTGCACCGCGAGTAAATTGATGCGAATTTCATTCGCAGTGCACCCCGAAAAGATATGGGTGGATTTGCTGGCAACACCGGGTTGTCTGCTATTTTTATGTTTTTAACTTTAAAGCAATTTTTGCTACATGGGCACCCTGGAAGCGGGCTCCCGTCAGTTCATTCTCACTCGGCATTCGCTCGCCCTGACCGCCGACGATGGTCGAGGCCCCGTAGGGGCTGCCACCGGTAATCTCAGAAACTCCCATTTGCCCGGCAAAGGCGTAGGGTAAGCCGACAACGACCATCCCATGGTGTAGCAAGTTGGTGTGAAAGGTGAGAATGGTCGATTCCTGGCCACCGTGTTGGGTAGCAGAACTGGTAAAGACACTGCCGACCTTGCCGACCAGTGAACCGTTCATCCATAAGCCTCCTGTGGCGTCGAGGAACTGGCGCATCTGGCCACACATATTGCCAAAGCGGGTCGGGGTGCCAAAGATGATCGCGTCGGCTTCCGCAAGATCATCAGTGCTTGCCACGGGGATATGGGCCATCGACTGTTGAGCCTGCTGAGCTCCCATCAATCCGAGAACCTCCTCAGGAAGAGTCTCTGGTACTCGCTTGATGATCGCCTGGCATCCTTCCACCTCCTGAACGCCTTCAGCGATTGCTTCTGCCATTTTGTAAATGTGTCCATAAAGGCTGTAGTGAACGATCAATACTTTGCACATAATCTGTTTTTTCCTTTCTCTGGATTTGAGTAAGTGGCAATTGTGGTGTCGTTGTCGCTTGGAAGGTTAAGCCTGGGCCGTCAATAATCGTTATAGCTGGCAGAAGGTAGGAGGTTGCGCAGACAGGACACCCTCACTCGTAACAGTCTAGCAAATGTCAGAAGGTGGTCAATTTGCGAAAATGAACGGAAAACAAGGACCTTGATAGGGCTATTGGTTCTGAACTTTGACAGATGTTTAATTAAGAAAGTCAGTGCCTGCTGGAATACGAGTTGTTTTTAAGCATGATATCTGGAAGGGGAAATTATCCGCTACTCAGTTGAGAACTGGTCATCGCCTGGTTGCGCCCTGCGTGTTTGGCCTGATAGAGGAGTTCATCCGCACGAACCTGCAGGCGGTGCTGGTCGTCAGGGGTTTGGGGAATCATACTGATTGCACCGATACTACAGGTTACAACAGGCGATACCTCGGAGTAGGAATGAGGGATAGCCGTCTGTGCCAGGGAGGCTTTAATCTGTTGTAAAAGCGGCGTTGCTTCCTTTTCGGTACAAGCGGGAATCAAAATGATAAACTCCTCGCCTCCATAACGGGCTATAACATCTCCGGCCCTGTTGAGGCAATTTTGTAAAATCTGGCTGACACGGCGCAGGCAATCATCCCCGGCGCTGTGACCATAATGATCGTTGTACTGTTTAAAATAGTCGACATCGATCATCATCAGGGTGAGGGAATATTTTCCGCGCAGGGCCCGTCTGAATTCTTTGTTGTACAATTCATTAAAGTAGCGCCGGTTGCAGATCCCGGTCAGTTCATCTGTTCTGGAGAGGCTTTCGACCTTGAGATGCAACGCTTCAATTTCATCAAGCATGGCATTTGCTGCCGTCGTCATCTTTTTGATCTCTTGCGGACCTTTGCTTGGGAGGCGTTTTCTGAGTGAACGATGGGTTGTGAAAGCTGAGAATTCCTTTGCCAGGGAATCGGTCGGACGAACGATCAGCATCTGTATCAGCAAAAGATTCATAATGGCAACACAGATGCCTGTCACCAGTATGACCAGCAGCGATTCACGGAAAACTTGCACGACCTGTTTATTCAGGGGCCGCTCGACTTTGGCCTGAAAATTGATGTCGTTTTTCCCTTCACTGTCGCGGATCCTGACGTCGAGTACGGCAGCGCCGGCATTAACAAGAACGACTTTGTCGCAAAATTGTAGTGTGGTGCTTTCCTCAAGACATTGAAAACCGGTAATGCCGATGCTTTTGATCGAGAGCCCAAGAGGCTGACCAAGGACAAATCCGATCCTGTCTGCAAAGGATTGATCAATCAGGCTGACTGTGATGAGAAAGCCATCAGAAATACTCAGATCCTCGGTTGGTGTAACGGCATAGATCGTAGCGAGAACATGCAATTTTAACTCCTCGATATAGATGAGAAGCTGATGATTGTCTTCGCTCAGGGCATGTAAAAAAAGATTTTTCTTGTCCTGAAGTCGGGTCAAAACAAGATCAAACTCATTTTTTAGTTCATCGCGTGAATAGGAAAAAATGTAACGGAAGTCGGAGCTAAGAAAGAGCATGCCCAGATCATTCATATTGACGAGCATATCCTGACTGAAGTGGACATGAAAATTTTTTTCAGTCAAATGTCCAAGCAAAAAATTGTAGGAATCATCCCAGTTTGCCCAGTCTTTCGTATTGTATTTATGCCGATCTAAATCACTCTGAATCGTCCGAATAATCTGGAGGTTTTTTTCCTTTAGCGCAGTTATTTCAGTTTCATTGAGTCGGGCAAAGGTTTTGTATTTCAGACCTAAAAATATGACGATGCCAGCGATCGCAAAGATCACAATCAAGCTGACAATGAAGAGTGTTCGTATCTTCATACTAAGGGCTCTTGTCGTGAAAGAAACCAAATAAAGTTGGTGCTATTTAATGTAAGCAGGGCCAAGGCCATATGTCAAATGCATCTATGGGCTCATGAGCCCAAGGAGTATCCAGTATTTCAGCCAAGATCTGGCTTTCAATGGTGGATTGCAAGATTTGAAGCGACGGGGCAATGAGAAAAAATCCCCCTGCGCTAGGGCAGGGGGGAATAAATGAATAAGAAAGGCGTTCAAGAGTTGTTCATCGCCAGCAGTCTGGCTATTCGCTCTTCTGTCGGCGGGTGGGTCGAGAACAGTTTGAGCAGTGAGCCTGCGGCCAGCGGGTTGACGATAAACATGTGCGAAGTCGCTGCGGTGGCGTTCTGCATCGGCGCCCGTTGACTGCCCAGTTGCAGCTTGTGCAGGGCATTGGCCAAAGCCAGCGGTTTGCCGCTGATTCGCGCTCCTTCGGCATCGGCTAGGAACTCACGTGAGCGGGAGACCGCCATCTGAATCAGCATGGCGGCAATCGGCGCGATGATCGCCAGGGCCAGGCCACCGAGCAGGCCACCAGCGCCTTCGTCTTCATCGCTGCGTCCGCCCCCGAAGATCGCCGCCCACTGAAGCATGTGGCCGAGCATCGAGATCGCCCCAGCGATGGTCGCGGCAACGGTCGAGATCAGGGTATCACGGTTTTTGACGTGAGCCAGTTCGTGGGCCATGACCCCTTCCAGTTCATCGCGGCTCAGGATACGCATGATCCCTTCGGTTGCGGCGACGGCAGAGTGCTCGGGGTTGCGTCCGGTGGCAAAGGCGTTGGGCGAATCGCCCGGGATAATGTAGACCTTTGGCATCGGCAGGTCGGCCTTGGCGGCCAATTGGCGGACCATGGCGTAGAATTCAGGGCTTTCACTTTCCGAAACCTCTTTGGCCCGGTACATCTTGAGGACGATCTTGTCGGAATACCAGTAGGAGAAGAAGTTCATCGCACCGGCAATAACGAAAGCGATGATAACTCCGCCCTGGCCGCCGATAGCCCCACCCATGGCGATCAACAGCAGGGTGAGACAGGTGAGCAGGAATGTTGTCTTGATGCGGTTCATCTTTTTACCTCCAGGTTATCTGCTGCAGGTAAAAGAAAAAACCTTTACCCGCAGCATGGTTAAAGCATGCTGTGGATAAAGGTCTCGCTGATTCCGACGTATGAGTCGTAAACCCCGTCTCCGAGTGGCGTTAAACCACTGTACTGACGAAGAACGGGCCGGCTTTGTACCGGTAGCTACTCCCCTTTTTTGGTGATTCTAGCTAGAAGCTCATCCTGCTGTCAAGAGGACGAGGACTTATAATGGTGGAGACTTATCCAGGGTGATAACCCGATTTCGCCCCTGGTCTTTTGCGGCATAGAGGGCCTTGTCCGCGCGACTGAGGACCGAGGTCCACTGGTCATCTTCCGGCAGATAGTTCGAAACACCAAAGCTGGCTGTGAATGTCAAGCTTGAATTAATCGCGGCGAGCAGATCTGTCTCCTCGGTTGCTTCCCTGAGATGTTCAGCAGCAATCGTCCCGTTGTGCAGGTCCGTGTCCGGCAGCAGAATGATAAATTCCTCTCCTCCGTAACGTGCGATAACATCCTGTTTGCGCAGGTTTTTTTTGAGGGCTTTGGCAAATACCTTGAGGACCTTATCGCCTGTCTGATGACCATATTTGTCGTTGATCCGTTTGAAGTGGTCCAGGTCACACATGATGATTGAAAAAGTTGAGCTGCTTCGGCTTGTTCGGCTGAATTCAACATCACAGTACTGCTCGAAGGTTCTTCTGTTGTAGAGCAGTGTCAGCGGATCTGTCTGAGCGATTTTTTCCAGCGAATTCTGCAGCCTGTCTGTTGCCAGCCAGATCGTCGCAAATGAGGTGAGGACAACTAGTGCCTCTGAGCCGATGACGCTGAGCGAACTGATGATATCCGCCTTCATGAAATCCAGCAGCTGGTCCTGACAACAGGTCCAGAACGCCCGGAAGAAGTGAAACGAACCGACGACGAAGAACATCAGGGTCAAAAGCCTTATGGCTGTGCGGCCATGCTCGTCAGCGTATTTCCGCAGCCCCAAAACGGCAATATAACAGAGCACGGCAAAGAGGAGCGAGACGTAGACGATACGCAGGTTGAGATTTGGAGTGACAAACTTGTAGTAGTAGAGCAGCCAGGCGAGCAGTGCCGCTAAGGCGGGACTGAGATAACGTTCAAACCTCAATTTCAAAGCAAGAAAACGAAACAGTCCTCTGTAGAGCAGGATGAGTCCTATATAGGCAACCGTATTGGCAATGACGATCGAGGTGAAATCGTTGATCAAGTGACGCAGGCCAAGCAGGACATAGCCACAGCCAAGACACAAGTGACCGTAGCCGATGAAGTTGATTCCCGCAAACGACTTATTTTTGCGCGCATAAATCAGCATCCCGATGCCGAAAACAATACTGAAAACGACCAGGTTGATAGCTAGTGTGCGGAAATCGAGTTGCGCCATCGTTGCAATCCTTGGTGTGTTCACTCCAGGTAAAATGATTGGCGCTATCTAATGTAGTGTTATTTTTATGGTGCTACAAGAAATAACTTTTAAAGGTATGAATATTTTGGAAATGGGGGGCTTTTATCAGGATGCTAAGATAAAAGCCTGCCCCTTTTTAATGTAGTTTATACGCTTGAGATAGAGAGATACCGCCCGTTTTTCAGTTATAGAAGGATGCCTGCTTCCTGCTATGAATATCCCAGAAATGAAAGCTATCATTAAGCAGATTGAGGGTTGTCCCTAGAGCGGTTTTCAGCTCCTGCTGCAGTCGTTGCCGACTGAAGCTGTTGTCGGTTGAGTCGCCGTCTTCATCAAGTTGAAAGCTGGACAATTCCAGTTGACTGAGAACATGTGCTGAGGAGAACCCGTATTTTTTCAGGTTGGCCAGAGCGGAATGCAACTCATGCTGCCGGGCTTTGAGATCATCTGACTGTAACAATTGACGCAGTTGACGGAAGCAGATAGCGACCGATAAGAGCTTCAGCTCGTTGTCGATGAACCTCTGCGGGCTGTCAACGCACTGGCTGGCCAATATGATCGCCCGCATCGCTTTGTGCTTGAGGCGGGCCTCGATCCTGTCGAGCTCTGGTGCATGCTGCATCGAGGAGAGCTGGCAGACATCGTTGAAGATCGAATCCTGTATCACCTGCAGTCGCCGTTTGGGGTTGAGCGGATAGATCCACTGGTAAGCCAGCAGTGAACAGACGATACCGAGCAGCATGGCAAGCGCACCCAGGATAATAGCTTGGTGAGACATCGCGATGCCAGAGCCCGGCTGCAGAATCAGAAGAAAAATGTAGGTGGCATCGATAGCCGGGGAAGAAATCCTCTTATGGGTTATGGCAAAGGTGCCAAAGAACAGATAGAGGGCCAGGATGACTATTTCCAACAGCGCATGGCTGCCGTTAGCCAGCAGGGTCAGTTTGAGCAGAACGGCAATAAAGCCACCGATCGGTGCGCCAATCAGGACATGTATTAATTTTACAGAGGGGGTGACCATGGTGGTGAACATTGTCAGCATGATTGCTTCCGCCATGATTGCCAGTGGCATAAGTTCCCAGCGGGTCAGTGCCCAGACGGCCCCGGTAAGGATGACGCAGATCATGACCCGGATGCCACTGCGGATACCATTTGACAGGTCGCGATGACGGAGAAACAGCCGGAAGTGATTGTCTGGTCTCTTGCCCTGCAGGGTCTTGGTGCAGATCAAGATCTCTTTCAGCAGCGACTGGAGATCGTTGAGGGATTGAGAACAGGCAGAGTTCTGCTTAAGCTGCGCGAACAGTATATCCAGTTCCGATAGGCAGGATACCTTACTGTTCTGCTCCAGAAGTTCGGCAATCTTGAACAGCTTTTTCGATATTTCGTGGTGCAGCTCTGTCTGGCGCGGGTTCTCACTTGCAGATTTCTGCAGATTGATCAGTTGACCGGTGCCAAGCAACGACATCAGCAGTGACAACAACTGCTTGAGATTGAGAAGCTGATTAGTAAAAAACATACCGGCGGTAGCACTGTCGTATTCCCCTTCCAGGACCGAAAGCTGTGCCAGGATGCTTGATTCACGTTGTTGTGCTTCTGAGACACTGTTGGCATTAAACTGGGTGGCCAACCATCTGATTGAATCGGCAGCCAGGGTCGATAAGTGCTGAGTCAACTGGTTGGTTGAATTGCGCTTGGTGAAGATCCCTGTCACCAGAGTGGCAACAATCACGCCGACCAGAGTGCAGGCAATGCGGCCGAAGACAACAGGTGATGTCGCGTGCATCAGATGGCCGGTCATGACAACAATGGCACAGGTCATTCCGGTGACCATGAAACCGTAGGAGCGCAGACCATAAAACAGGTTGCCAACAATGACGGTGAGGCCAAGGAACAGGGCAAGAGCGGTACTGGTCAGCATAATCGAATCGCAGCCGTAAAGGATAGCCAGTCCGGTCAGGGCACCGAAACATGTGCTGAAAATACGGATCAGACTTTTTTCCAGCAATAATCCCCGGGTAGGCTGAATGACAACCAGTGCCGTCAGGGCTCCCCAATAGGGATTTTCAAAGCCGCACAGTTTGCAGATGACCAGTGCAAGAATGGCAGCAAATGTTGAACGGAAGGCGAGCAGCAGCTGGCTCTTTTGACTTTTTATCCAGGTGAATACTGATTCAGGCATGAGTGACTCAAATAGGTTGTGAAATACTCGGGCATCTAAGAAAGAGATTAAAGAGTTTTTTCGTTGTATGTGTTCATGTTGTTTTCAAGTTTTTGCAGTATTTCGATGATGGCTTGCTCTTCGTTGGCCTTCATGTCTCCCAGAATCTGGCGGTTAAGTTCCTGAGTCGCTTGATGGACCTGGCTGGCCAGGCACTCTCCGGCTGTGGTCAAGTACAGTTTTCTGGCCCGGCGATCGGACTCGTCTTCCTGGCGTTCAACCAGTCCTTTGGCAACAAGGCTGTCGAGCAGGCGAACAAGTGAGGGCCCACTGATCCCTATCGATTCAGCAAGGATCTTCTGGTTGATGCCGTTGCCCAAAAACAGTAGATGGGTCAGTGGCCTCCAGGTTGCATCGGTCAGGCCGGAGGAGAGGATCTTCTGGTCGAGAAACTGACGCCAACGCCTGGTGGTCAGCAGCAAACGAAAGAGCAGGTCTGGTTCATGTGTATTTGTCATGGCCATATAGATAGCACACTATCTATTAGTATGCAAATAGTTTTTTGCAGGCTTTTGCGAAGCGGAACATTCTTTTTTGGAATAGAGCATTCCATCTTTCAATTTTATTTTTTCAGACAAAGAATCTAGCCTGTCAGCATATAGGCCTATCCCGTAAGTTGTCTGGGGTGATCTTTTGGCTGTTAACATTTATGAGGTATGGAGTCAGTCTGTGAAAGAGGTAAACAATCAATTCGGTCTAAAAGTCGCAATCCTGTCACTGTCATTTCTGTTGATGATGCGGGTGACAATTTCTCCCGCTCTGGCCGAAATCGGCAAGGCTTTTCCGGCTATCAGCCAGGAAACTTTGATGATGATGGTCGTTTTACCATCACTGGTAGCAATTGTGTTCGGATTTCTGGCCGGAGCAGTGTCGGGGATCTTTAAAGTCAAACAGATCATCTATGTCGGTCTGGTGCTGTTTCTCATCGGTGGTATCGGGCCGATGTTCGTCAACGATTTCAAGGTTCTTATGGTATTGCGGGCTTTGCTTGGAGCCGGAACCGGACTGTTTATTCCCTTTGCCGCCGGCCTGATCGCCTATAATTTCAAGGGTCGGGAACGGAACCAGATGCTCGGTTTTCAGTCGGCTGCTGCCGGTGTCGGCAATATTATCACCAGCCTTATGGCCGGCTTACTGGCGGCGATCGCCTGGAACCTGTCATTTCTGATCTACCTGTTTGCCATTGTGACTTTTTTTCTGGTTGTTTTTAAAATTCCAGAACCGGTCAAAAAGACTACGACGGAAGGGCATGGCAAAACTGTCTCCATTAACGGGGCCGTATCCTTTGTCTGTATCGCTATCCTGTTGTACTCGGTTGTTTATTTTGCCTTTTTTGGCTACCTCTCCTTTGTCATCGACAGTCATGCTCTTGGCGATTCAAAGGCGACCGGTGTCGCGACAATGCTGATGACTCTTTTGGCCCTGATTGCTGGGGGAACTTTCGGCAAGGTTGTGCACAAAATTGGCAGATATGCATTACTGCTGTCGCTGTTTGCCAATGCGTTAGGTTTTATCCTGCTCGCAGTCGCAACCAGTCTGCCGATTATTTTTGCCGGGTCGGTTTTCATCGGCTTCGGTTTCGGCATGCTCATGCCCTACAGCACGATGCTGGTAAATGAAGCCGCCGACGAATCGTCGATTCATTTTGCCAACGGTCTGTTCATGACTGCGGTAAATGTCGGGACGGCGATCTCCCCCAAGATCCTGGTGACCATCGGAACTTTGTTCAAGAACTCAGACGGTCAGTTTATCTTTCTGGTTTGCGGGGTCTGCATGGCTGTGGTGACTCTGGGCTATCTGATCTATATCCCGTTTTTCGCCCGGAAAAATACTGTCGCCATCCAGGCGGCAACTCGTTGAGTCAATGAATAGCAAACCATAATTCGATTTTGCCCGATGAGGAGCTTGCTCCTCATCAGGCGCTTTCCGTTATACTGGCATGAACGGCTTACGTCAGTATTTAAAAAGTTTCCATCGCCGACTTTCCTTAGCGCTCAAAGGAAAGTCAGACGCCAACCGGTGCGAGAACCGACGATTTTGATTCTATGTTTTTTAAACAGCCGAAAATCGAAATCGCGGGGTCGCGGCCCCGTACGCCGTCTTACTTTTTGACCAGGGTCTCAAAAAGCAAGACAAAACGCGCTTTTAAATAGGTCGTTTTTCAGACTTCAGCTCTTCGTATGTTCGCACCAGCAACTGACAGCGCGCCGAGCAATGAGCAGGCTCATTGAATGGACAGAATCGGCAAAACTCAGCAACGCTGAGTTTTGCTGAAGGCAGTTGCAACAAACCCCGCTTTTCAATCCGAGGGGCAACAGATTGAAAAATGCCCGCTCCGTTTGGAGCGGGCATTTTTCATGATATGGGGGAATCGGGTTAGATCCAGTTATCTTTCTCTTCAGCGTAAACCTGGGGCAGGATGACTCCCAGGTTGGTAAATTCCTTGATGTTATGTGCCAGTAGTGCAATCCCTGCTTCAGCAGGAATTTTGATTCCGTCCGGGACGAGCTTGACCGGCTTGCCGTCGATAATGTGCCAGCCGAACCAGAAACGGGAGCGCAGTTCTGAGCCACCTTCGACCGGGCGCAGGAAGTGGGTCATGACCGCCGGAGCGTCGGGGCGATGTTCGTCGCCGAAAGTTATGCCGTTGGCGCAGATCAGTGAGCTGCAGGACTCGGTTCCGATCTGGCTTTCATCGTAGCCCATATCCGCCGGGCGTTTGAAGTTGATACGGATCAGGTCGCTGCCGGCTCCGATATCCTCCCAGACATAGTGGACAGCGTCCCAGTTGCGTTCGCGGACCGGGATGCTGGTGTCGAGAGCCTTGGCCGGGTCTTCCAGTTTGGTATCATAATGATCTTCCGGATTCCAGATGGCGTAGCGCAGGCGATCGATCGGGTGCCAGGTGAACCACCAGTCAAACATTTCACCGGTGACACCCGGAAAAAAGGTGTGGTTGGCGACAACTACAGTTCCATCCTCGAGCTGCCAGACACCAGCTTCTTCCGGAAGGTAACCTGGTTTGAACAGATCGTTGCGATCCTCAATGCGCAGGGCCGTTGAGTTGTCAAGCGGGCATCTGTTGATTCTTTCTTCGCTGCCTGGCGGCACAGGTGCAAGATCATTCAGATAGTATTTGAAATAGCTTTTCTGTCTATCCTGATTGGATACGGGGACCTTCGACATCTTGATACTGTCCTTTCTGTAATTGATTCTTTTTCTGTTGGCGTGCTCTGGAATCAATTCTAAGTGGTCGAAGGGAAAAAATGAAATTCAAATAGGTTATGGGATATTCCAGGGAGGAATCCTGGAATTGAAATAATCATTCAGTTAGATAAAACCGGGATTTTGAGGGCCTTGCTGATTTCGAGGGGTTACAGATTTTCACTATAGTAGCGTGTAAGATTGTCAATGAAACTGCGGATAAGAGGATTGTTGTCATGTCTCCGCCACACCGCGATCAAGCCACTGGTTGTGTTTGCCAGCTCGTAGCATTTGATCATCGGACTGTCGATATGGCGCAGAAAGCGGTCACAGACCAGGACGTCTTCGTCCCTCAGGTCGATAATGGCTGAATTCGGATGGTTGGTGTAGCGTGAGATCTTGGGCTCGAACCCGTGCTCAAGGCACAGGTCGCGAACGAGCCGGTAGTAAAAGGGGGCGGTCAGGGGCGACATCATCAGAAAATTCTGGTCTTTCAAATCCTCGACAGAGAGATCTTGCTTGCTACACAGGGGATGGCTTTCCAGCATGCAGACCAGGTCCGGGCAGGAAACGACATCCTCCCAGACCAGATCGTCGGCCAGTGAATCCGCCTCGGCTTTGAGGGTGACGACCAAGTCCAGTTGGCCTTCGCCAAGGTGGGAGCGCCATTCGATAAAGGAGGTTGTGACGATGTTGAAAGTGGCGGCATGCTGCTGGGCGAGTTGTTTGGCAACTATGGACATGGGGGCAAGGTCGTTTCCCGAATCGAACCAGCCGATCGCCAGGCCGGAGTTTGCCTTTTTTCCCAAGTCCATGACCGCTGTGATTGAACTCTGAATCTCTTCGCAGACCTTTGTCCATTTCTGGCGCAGAAATTCACCTTCTGGAGTCAGGGCAATCGGGCGCTTGTCCCTGTCGATAAGCCTGACACCGACTGCGTACTCAAGGGCGGCAATCCGCTTACTTAAGGCCGGCTGGGTGATGTTCATCATTTCGGCTGCACGTGAAAAATTCTGCTGTTCTGCGATCGTCAGAAAAAGCTGGATCTGGTAAAAACTGATGTCAGGCAGGATGCGTTTCTTCACGGTAACAGTCTTCCTGGATTAGGTCGCCTCAATGTGCTGATTCATTTCTATCACTTTTGATTTTTTAAATGAAGAACTAAAGAAGGGGTGCAGAGTGAATCAGCTTATGTCGATTCGGGAGCGGATGAAGTTATCGACTCCTGATGATTGAGGTCAAATATTGATAGAGTCCCCTCAGGTCCTGGCTCCAGGGTACATTCTGATCGGCAAAATATTCACCCCGGCCATAGAACAGGCAATTGTTATAACGTGCAGCATCAAGATCGGTTGAGGCATCGCCGACCATCAGAACTTGCGCCGGATCGAGATTGTTGGCGGTGAGGATCTGTTTGAGGAGCTCATGCTTCTCTGGTGGAGTGCCGCAAATGCCGGTGAAATAGGAGGACAGACTGCGGTAGCCAAGGACATGCTCGAGTTCCTGCTGCGGAGTTCCGGAAGCGACAAACAGGGGAATGCTGGGGAAGAGAAAATCCAGGCATTCCTGTGCGCCCGGAACCATGGGAACAGTCAGGACGGTGTCGAGGCAGATAGCGGTGAAGCGCTGGCAGAGACTGTCGAGTTTTTCGTCGGTCAGCGGTGCTTTGACAATTTCACTATAGAACCAGCGAAATTTGCTGATTCTGCTGATGCCGCCGTTGGCCCTGTGATGTGCCATCAATTGCTCGGCCGCCTGTGCACCGAATTCTGCAATGACGGTTTCTCCGAAGGCCCGGGTCTTGGCCGCGTCGCTTTCTATCAGGACGCCGTCGCAGTCAAAGACGACAGCTGATAATGATATTTTTTTCATCGATAACATCCTGTATCCGCTGAGTTTTCGCCAGCGGTTTAAGGTGAGTCAGCCTGAGAGATCTTGATCGACTTACTGTATTGTACGGGTATCTGCGCAGGAGTCAAAGCAGAGTGGAATTTTATCTGGGTCAAAACAAAGCGGTGGAGAAACTTGATGTCTATCTCCACCGTGGATATACAACGAGAAGTACAGTTTATGCGCAGCCGCTGCAGGAAGAACAGGAGGTCGGCGCGCAGGAACTCTGCGGGTTGACGGCATTCATCAGGATGGTGTTGACCTGGCCAAGCAGCTGGTCGTAGGCCGAGGATGCCGCGATGAATTCGCTGATCAGAGGGTTCTGTTCAGCCGTTTTCTTTTTTTCTTCAAACTTTCTCTGTCTTGCATCCGATGCTGCGCTGCTCTGGCCGCAGGATGTCTCCTCAAGACGTGCCTGCATGGCGAGGAATTCATCATACGTCCCTTTGGCTTCAGCGTCGGCCATCAGTGCGTCTTCGGCAGCTTTCATGCGTGTCATTTCTGCGGAGGTCTTGATGGCATCGGCCAGGGTCATGGTCAGATCTAAAACTTTGTTGCTCATGCGAAAAGTCCTTTCTTTATTCGTCTCACAGAACTACGAAAATAAGGCAAGTGGCACAGATCTTCAACTGAATAACGGTTTTTTCAGAGGAAACAGGACAATCGGTACGGGACGAAACGAGTTAAAAATCGGGAATATTTCTGGATGCCCCGAGCATCTGCGGTCGCAGCTGTTGTTCTTCTATTCATCCTTGATATCGTGATTCCAGGCTTTGTCCAGCTCCTCCAGATCCTGAGTCAGGTCGAACTGCATCAGTTGTTCAAGGTCGGCATTGTGCTGGCGGTAGATGGAGACGTAATCGCCATCCTCGGCACGGTGCGCCTGGTAGAGTTCTGGCATGATCCGCGCGTCGTTTCTCTTGAAGATCCTCATCAGCTTGTGCGCCTCGTAGGGATCGATTCCGAGCAGCTGCAGCGCCTGCTGACCGAGCTCGACGGCGCTGCCGATGGTCTCGCGCTGAATACCGGCTATCTCCAGATCCATCAGGTCGTAAACCGCGTTGCGATCTGCCGCTATGGCGGCGACCTTCAGGTGCGGGTAGTGCTTCTTCACCAGTTCGATCAACTCCCTTGAACGATCGATGTCGCGCAGGGTGATCAGCAGCAGCTCCGCTTCCGCCGCCCCGGCTGATTCGAGCAGATCAAGGCGGGATGCGTCACCGTAATAGACTTCGTAGCCGAATTTTCGCAGTACGTCAACGTTGGCCGGGTCATTGTCGAGAATGACCGGTCTGATTCCGGCAGTGATGAGGAAACGCCCGAGATCGGTGCCGATCCGGCCGAAACCGGCGAGAATCACCTTGTGACCGCTTCTGTCGATATTGTCGTGAGCACGACTGTCAGTTTCTTCTGTTTGGGCTCCGCTGGTCAGTCTGCCGTGAAGCAGAAACAGCAGCGGCGCAAGGAACATCGAGATTGCGACGGCGGAGATCAGCGGCTCGATGGTGGCGATCGGCAGGACACCGTTGGCCCGGGAAAACTGGAACAGAACGAAGGCGAATTCCCCGCCTTGAGCCAGAGCGATGGCAAAGAGCGAGCGCTCTTTCTCAGCCATTCTGAACAGCAGGCTGACGACGCCCAGCACCACCGCTTTGAACAGGATCAGGCCGAGGGTCAGCGCGGCGATAAGCAGGATCTTGCTGCTGATCAGGGTGAAATTAAGGCTGGCGCCGATAGCGATGAAGAAGATCCCGAGCAGCAGCCCTTTGAACGGTTCAATATCGCTCTCCAGTTCGTGGCGGTATTCGCTGTCGGCCAGGACGACCCCGGCGAGAAAGGTACCCAGCGCCGGAGAGAGACCGACGGCGATCATCAGCAGCGAGATGCCGACGACCAGGGCTAGTGCGGCGGCAACAAAAATCTCTCTGACCCGGGTCGCGGCAATGGCACGGAAGACCGGGCGGCTGGCAAATTTACCGATTAGAAAGATCAGCAGGATGGCCAGCAGGGTGACAACAATCCGCAGATAGCCAGGTAATACCGTCAGATCGACAAGTGCTGCACCATGGTGGCCGCCGTCATGGACGGTCAGGGTTGCCAGCAGCGGCAGCCCGGCGAGCATCGGGATGACGGCCAGATCCTGAAAGAGCAGGACGGAAAAGATCGAGCGGCCGCCGGAGGTGTTCATCAGCCCTTTTTCACGCAGGGTCTGGAGGACGATGGCGGTCGACGATAGAGACAGGGTCAGGCCAATGGCGACCGCTTCCTGCCAGGGGACGAAATAGCAGGCGACAGCACCGATGACCAGGCTTGAGAGCACCACCTGGGCGCCGCCCATACCGAGGATCGGGGTGCGCATCTGCCAGAGCAGCGAGGGCTTGAGTTCCAGGCCGACCAGAAAGAGCATCATGACGACGCCGAATTCGGTGAAGTGCATCACCTCTTCGACTTCGCCGATCAGAGCCAGGCCGAAGGGGCCGATGACGATCCCGGCGATCAGGTAGCCAAGCACCGAACCGAGTCCCAGCTTCTTGGCGACAGGGACGGCGATCGATGCCGCGGCGAGGAAGATGAAAAGCTGCAGAAGAAAATGTTCCATCAGTTACGCCCCTCTGATGACAGCGTTCAGATCGCTGTTGAGGTAGGGATAGTGCATGACCTTTTCCAGGTCGAGGGTCTCGTCACGCAGGGCGATGACGGCACGCCGATAGGCTTCGGCGTGAACCCTGATCTCCGCTTCAGGCAGCCCGCGATGGATGCCGAGCACGGTAAAGGGGGGCAGCGAGATCAGTTTGCAGACCTTGGCCATCGAACGGTAAGGGGAGGTCAGTTCAGCGATGGTAAAGCCGTTGCCACCTGTTTGCTGACTGTAGTTGCCACCGGCGGAGATCGCCTGAAGAAACAGTTTTCCCTTCAATCCGGTGGCCTGAGAACCATAGGCCCAGCCGTGTTCAAGTACCAGATCGAGCCATTCTTTCATGATCGCGGGGGTCGAATGCCAGTAAAAGGGATGCTGAAAGATAATCACATCGTGCTCGTTGCAGAGTCGCTGCTCCCTTTCTATGTCGATCAGAAAATCTGGATATTGGGTGTAGAGATCGTTGAGGGTTACTCCCTCGAGCCCTTCAATGGCAGCACGCAATGCGGAATTGATCTTCGACCGCGTGCGCGCCGGATGAGCGAAATTTATCAGAACTTTTTTCATGACCTTGCTTGTGAACGGGGTTATAGGGTATGCGGATTTAGATTTACCGAATTGCCATTGGTTAACAAGCTTGTTTCAACCCCTTAAAATTATCAAGATTTTTATTTTCTCAACATGGCTTATGCGAGAGGGGCTTGTTTTTTTGTGGGGGGCGGAGTTTGTGTATGTTGATGACGGAAACAACAGGGAATGTTTATGGCTCTCGATTAGCTAGTGCATAGCAAGGCTTGATCTCAGAGGCTAGCCTAAGGAGTTACATAAAAATTTTACGGATTTCACGATTGAGGGTGTTGATGTGTAACGGCTTCATCAGAATCGCCCTGACCCCTTCTTGCTTGGCCTGATCGATATCCAGAACGGCAGAATAGCCGGTACAGATAATGACCGGGAAGCCGGGCCGAATCTGGAAAACCTTTCTCGCTAGTTCCATTCCTGACACCTCAGGCATAGTCTGGTCTGTGATGATCAGATCAAAGCTATCTGGTTCGTTTTGAAAGAGCTGTAATGTGGCTTTTGCCGAAGAGGCGGTCGTGACGCGGTGTCCCAAAAATCTGAGAATTTCACTGCCCAGATGGATGAGTATCGGTTCGTCATCGACCAGCAGGATATGCTTTGACTCGAGCGACTGTTCGACAGGCGGCAGCTCCTGCTTTATGGAACATGCTTTTGCCTCAGTTATTGGCAGGAGAATTTTAAAGTTTGCCCCTTTCCCTGTGGTGCTGTCCACATCGATGGCCCCGTCATGACTGTGAACAATGCCGTCGATGACCGCTAGCCCCATTCCTGTCCCCTTGCCCAGTTCTTTGGTCGTAAAAAATGGGTCAAATATTCTGGGCAGAATATTTGCGGCAATACCGCAACCGTTGTCGGAGACACAAAGCTGTGCGTAGTGGCCGGGAGGAAGCTGTTGGTGGCGGATAGTTATTGCTGCATCCAGAGATATCGGCTTCAGGGTGACAGCAATCTGCCCCCCTTGGGGAGGCAGGGCATGGTAGGCGTTGGTGCAGAGGTTCATGACGATCTGATGAATCTGGGTTGTGTTGGCCAGTACCGTTCCTGTCTCCTGGTTTATATCCATGCTGATGGTCACGGAGGAAGGAATGGTTTTTCTCAGCAGAGTAATCGCATCGGCAACAACCTTATGCAGAGCGATATATTCCCGCTCCTGGTCTCCTTTGTGGCTGTAGGTGAGGATCTGTTTGACCAGGTCTTTAGCGCGTAATGTGGAGTCCAGGATATAGGAGAGATTTTTCTGACAATCGTCATGGCACTCGGGAGACTGTAAAGTCAGCTCCGTGTAGCCGATGATGGCTGAAAGAACATTATTGAAATCATGGGCTATTCCACCGGCAAGGGTACCGATTGCTTCCATTTTTTGCGATTGTCTGAGCTGATCTGCCAGTGCGGCTTTTTGTTCTTCCGCCAGCTTAAGAGCCGTAATGTCTTCGACACTCGACCAGAGATAGCGTTTGCCATCTCTGACGACGATCATGCTGTTGACACGGACGGGAACCAAATGACCGTCCTTATGGCGATACTCTTTTTCATAAGGGCCGTAGAGGTCGGAGCTCTCCAGCTGTTTCAAACGCTTTCGCTCTTGCTCCGCATATGTGTCCGGAGTGAGATCCCGGTAATTGAGTTGCAGGGTTTCAGCTTCGCTGTAGCCGATTATTTTGGTGTAGGCCGAATTGACTGAGACAATCTTGCCGTCTGTTGTACACAGGATCAAGCCGATGGGGGACTGGTCTATCAGATCCCTTAAGTGTTTTTCACTGTCTTTGAGCTTTTCCTCGAATTTCTTACGTTCGGTGATGTCGGTGAAGGTTGTCAGTACTTCTCCTTCCAGAAAAAGAGCAGAAAATTCTATGATGCGGGTTGTTCCGTCTTTGCAGAAGATTGGGTAGGAGCGACCTTCTATCGTGCTTTTCCCGCCTTTGGCTGTCCGCATTTCTTTGAACCAGTCGGTCATGCTGGCTTCCCGGACCTGTTTGTCGGGAAAGGCTCGTTCCCACCATTCGTTCAGTGTCGGTACCTCGTTTTCGTCATAGCCGAACAGATCGAGAAAACGTTTGTTGCGGAATGGGATATTTTGTTCCTGATCAGCGGTAGCAATGGCTACGGGGATATTCATCAGGATGTTTCGCAGGTTTTGCTCACTTTTCTTAAATGCGTCCTCCGCTTTTTTACGCCCGCTGATGTCACGGAATTCAATGACCCGAACTTCGCGCCCTTTGTAGACGACATTTTTTCCTCTGATCGCCAACGGGTAAATGGAGCCGTTTTTGCGGACGCCTTCGACCTCGTAGGCCTCCGAATATCCGGCTTTGATATTTTCCAGAACACGACCGAGGGTGGCAGGGGAAATCAGTTTGAACCCGTCCATACCGATCAGTTCCTCAGAGGAATATCCTGTTATGTCAGCCAGTGCCCGATTGCAGTCGAGAATGAGCCCCTGTTCGTGAATGATGATTCCGCCGAAGGATGCATCGTTGAGAGCTCTGAAGCGTTCTTCACTTTCTTTCAGCAAGCGTTGGCTGGTTGCCAACTCTTCATTCTGACTTCTCAGTTCAGCTTCAACTCTGGATTTTTGCAGTGTTTTGAAGCCAGAGTCAGCCAGCATCTGGGCGATGCTGTGGATGATATGTAACTTTTTGCGAAAGATTGCCTCGCTGAATACAGGGACTTTTCTGAGCGCCTTGAGATAGGCGTTCTGGTCAAAACCGTATTGGCGGGCCTGATCGATGAAAAGCTGCTCGTCGGGAGGTTCTGTGAAAAATTGTCCGGTTAAGATGTTGCCGACGTGATGTCCTTCAACGACGATCGCCATGCCCGCATCAATCAATCCCATGGGACAGCGGTGACTCGTTTCAAGTGTCCCGTTGTTCAGTTCGGCCAGGATACTCCGATCGCTGGCGATGCACTGTTGTTCTGTCTGTGGGGTGCTGCGATGAAAGTTGCGGCAAAGATCCTGCCAGTCGGTCGTAGCCAGTATGGTGTTGTCAATATCCACGATGACCGAAGGGATGTTGTGGAGTTCATCCAGGCAATTGAGCAATTCCTTGAGTTTCGGAATATCCAGAAGCTCTTTGAGGGAGTATTCCATGAGGCCCAACCTTGCGACAATTACAGACACGACTGAGGATCAATTGCCTTAATAATAACAGATTTTAAAGCGGGCAGATAGTTGCAAATGAGTCCAGCCTCATAAAGGGGAAATTGTTGTTTTGTTCAGCGGACTGCGTCCGGGGAGGATTGTTCTTATCTGTTGGTTCAAAGTTATCTTTCTGCAAACTGTCTGACGTACTCGTACATAACGATCGACGAAGCGATTGACACATTCAGGCTCTGGACGCTGCCGAACTGGGGGATGATCAGGTTTTTGATTCCCGGGTAGTTCTCTTCCGGATAGCTGCAGCCAAACTCTTCGTGACCGAGGATGAAGGCGCTTTTGGCCGGGAGCTCAGCCTGGCAGAGGTTGGTGCCGTTCTCCGGGTTGAGCTGGAAGAAGCTGTAACCGTCGGCGGCAAGTTGCTGGTAGCAGTTGACGAAGGTTTCGTGGAAAACTGCCGGAACCTTGCGAAAAGACCCTTTGGCCGGGGCCGGATCGAAGGGGCCGATGTTGATCAGGTGGACGGCTGCGGCACCGAAGGCTTCGGCGCTGCGGAAGATCTTCGGCACGTTGTAGCCGCTCTTGAGCTGATCGAGGATCAGCACGAACTGGTGCGAGCCCGCCGTGGCAAGGATATTTTTACGGCGTTCTTTTTCATAGCGCAACAGCATGTTGCGGCGGTCTTCTCGTCTGCTCATGATAAAATTCACTTCCGGTTGATTTGCTGGCAATTGCTAATCGGAGTAGGATAACCTATTGCGCTCCGGTACGCGAGTCCGGATTCGTGGTGAAGCTGACTGTGCGGTCAGCTTGTCAGGTCGCACGGTGTCCGCCGGAAGGGGGGCGGCGAAAGACGCTCACACGCTGATAATATAGAACCTGCATCACTCCCTTGTCGGACTGATCGAGGTCTATGTCATCGGCCATGGCGCCATGGGGGCTTTACATACCTAGCTGACGGTACGGAAAAAGGCCTGATTCTAAAGCTTTTCAGCATATGCGGAAATTCTCCTGCGCTTGATTTACAGGAGTTCGCTGCTCGGGGTAGAATACGCAATTCCCCTTAAACAGCGAGTATGGATTTCGCATGGTAAAAATTGGACTGACCTACCTCATTCTGGTCGCTATTGCCTATCTGTTGCTAGGAGCCCGAGATACGCAGAAAATCGCCGTGTCGCTCAAAGTTGCCAGAACCAACCTGGGCAAGATGCTGCCGTTGTTGCTGGCGATCTTCGGCCTGATCGGCCTGTTTCAGGAGTTCGCCCCGCCCGATCTCGTCTCTCGCTATTTAAGCGCCTCAAGCGGACCGCTGGCCCTGCTGATCAGTGCCCTGGCCGGATCGGTGTCCATCGGCCCGCCCCTGGCCGCTTACCCGATTGCCGAGACACTGCTTGCTTCCGGGGCCTGGCCGCCGACGATTGCTGCCTTCATTCTCAGCTGGATTACCGTCGGGGTAATTACCCTGCCGTTCGAGGCGACGGTCTTCAGCTGGCGTTTCGCCCTGCTGCGTAACGGCATCAGTTTTGTCATGGCTATGGTCAGTGGCCTGGTCTTGGGGTTGCTGTTATGGTGACAAAGTTTTTCCGGACCTATTGGTTGTTGCTAGTGACTATCGCTATCTATCTCTGGTGTTTTGTCGTCACGCCGGAACGGGCCGAGCGTGCACTGGCCAGTGGCATGAAAACTTTTGCTTCGGTGCTGCTGCTGATTCTGGCGGTATTCTGCCTGATCGGTCTGTTACAGGTGTGGATCCGGCGCGACCAGATTGTCCGCCTGCTGGGGCAGAATTCCGGTTTCAGGGGTTTTCTGATTGCCATCCTCTGTGGGACGTTTCTGATGGGGCCTCCCTATATCATCTTTCCGCTGTTGCTGCAGATCAAAGAGCAGGGCGCGCGTTGGGCGATCGTTGTTACGGTATTGAGCTGTTATGCCGTCAAACTACAGATGCTTCCTGTCGAAGCTCAGTTTCTCGGCTGGGGGTTTACCTTGCTGCGGTCGCTGATTATTGTCGTGATTGCGATTCCGGTCGGGATGTTGATAGAGAAGATCATGGAGCGAAGCGCAACGCGGCTATAGATGTTATTAACGTTTGTTTCAATGCTTCAAGAACTGAAACGCCATGGGCGTTTCTTCGGTTCTGCCCGTTGATGAATTCGCTCATCTTGGGGCGCGAATAATTTCGCTGGTGCTAGCCTACGAAGAAACGCAGGCAACCTTTCGCCAATATAGAAGGGCGTTTTTGCCTCCTTTTGGAGCCCAAGCCAACAGGCGGACGCCGTGCGGGGGCGCGACCCCGTGGTTTTGATTCCCACGAAGCTAAAATAGCCAAAACCGTCGGTTCCCGCACCGACAGGCGACTTCCTTTCTTTTTGCGAAAAGAAAGGATGCAAAGAAACGCTAAAGGCAACGGCAGCGTTAAGAGTTTACTCGTTGTTCTCTGCGTAGGACTAAGCCAGCAACCTTGTTCACGCTCAGACGAGTCGCTGTGCGCCTCGAATTTGCGCCACCGCAAAGCCGGTTCCCGGCTTGATGACATGAAACAGGCGTCACCAGTTGTCGTAATGGACAAACTCCTCCAGCGCCTTGCGCCCTTTGGGAGGATTGTCTTCGGCCGGGTAGCCGACAGCGATGATGCCGATGACGTACTTGTCATCGGGAATCTCCAGCGCCGGTCTTATCCGGCTCTGTTCAAAACGGGCGACCCAGCAGGTGCCCAGGCCCTGGTTGACCGCCTCAAGAACCAGGTGGGTGACGGCCACTGTGGTGTCACGGATGATCAGTTTGACCACCTTTTCCGGTGATTCTTCATCAACCTGGACCTCGACATCAGGGGCGACCCTCGATCTGGCATCGGCAATGCAGACGATCAGGGCCGCGGCATCCTGCATCCAGTTCTGACCGTAGCAGATCTCGACCAGCTCGGTCTTGGTCTCCGGCTTACGCACGACGATAAAGTGCCAAGGTTGGGCATTGCTTCCCGAAGGTGCCAGCCTGGCGCTTTCGAGTAGTTCCTTGAGAACCTCGTCCGGAATTTCCCTGACTTCAAATTTTCGGGTACTTTTTCTCTCGGCAATCGCTTTGATCATAAAGTCCTCCTGGGGCTGGAGCCTACCCGTTTTGAGCATCACTCCGGAAAGTAGCTGCAGCAGTAATCGCTGACTTCTTTGACCTTGAGCTGAAACTTTGAGTTGGCCGGCACCTCGAACTGGTCGCCAGATTTGACGGTGATCCAGTCCTGCCCTGGTAGCTGGACATCCATTTCACCGGCCATGATTTCCATCAGTTCCTTGGCTTCGGTGCCGAACTCGTATTCGCCCGGCATCATGATACCGAGGGTTTTCTTGGTTCCGTTAGTAAAGATAACGGCACGGCTGGTCACTTTGCCGTCGAAGTAGATGTTGGCCTTTTTAACGACAGATACATTGGAGAATGTCGACATAGTCTGATCCTTGTGTGATTGATGCTGAATTAACGAAAAAAACTGTATAGCTCTATCCGTCTCTTTTCGCAAGCCTTCTACGTGCCGGACTTCTCGTCCCTGCCTGAAGCTGAACCATTACTCTCCTTCTGATTGAGCTGCAGCTCGACAGCTTCTTCCCGTCTTTTTACTTCAGCCCGGGAGTCTTGCAGATAGATCAGCGTCCACTTGTTTTTCGGCTCAAAGGTCTGCTCATTGTCACTGAAGACATAGACCTTCTTCTTTTCATCGATGGCAAACAGTGGGAGTGCCGCCTTGCCATGCTTTTCCAGAAAATCCCTGTAGCCGAACTGCTCGGTCAGTTTGGTCGAGTGGAGCTGAGCTCCCTGTCCCAGGGCCGAGGAGAGTGAGCTGAATGTTATGTTCGCTCCGAAGAGGATCTTCCCCTGGGCTTTACGCGGCATCTGCCTGCGTTCGGAAATCTTTTCCTGCTGCTTGGTCTGCAGGACAAACAGATTGTTGCTGCCGAGATCCATCCGGTAATGCATCAGCGCCGAGATGTTCATATCCTCGTAGGCGGCCATCGCCAGTAGCCGGCCGATCCCTGACATGTCGAGGTGCCAGTCGGCATGCTCCGAGTAGGCATTGCCGTAGTAGGTCGGCAGGCCGACAATCTTGGCCTTGGAGACGTTGTCCCAGGAGGTGTCGGCGAGCACGACCCGCACACCGTTTTCCATCAGCGAACGGGAAATCGACCGGGCAACTTGGTTGGCGCCGATGATCAGGAAGCCTTTCGGGTCCGGCTCGGCAACTCCAAGCCAGCGGGCGATAGGGCGGGCGGTGAAACTCTGGACGACGACCGTGGCGATGATGACAAAAAAGGTCAGTGGTACGATCAGAGCCGCGTCGCTGTGTCCGGCTTTTTCCAGTTGCACGGCAAACAGGGCCGAGATTGCAGCGGCAACAATACCGCGTGGAGCGATCCAGGCCAGCATGTTGCGTTCCGGCCAGCTCAACGACGAGCCGGCCGCAGAGACCATGATGTTGAGCGGCCGTGCCAGGAACTGAATGGCGATGAACAGCAGGATGGTTCGCCACCCCAGGTTCAGCAGGGCTGAAAGATCGAGTCGGGCTGCAAGCATGATAAAGAGCAGGGAGATCAGCAACACGCTTATGCTCTCTTTGAAGTTAAGGATCTCTTCCATGTCGAGATCTTCAGTGTTGGCCAGCCAGATTCCCATGACCGTCACCGTGACCAGCCCTGATTCCGGCTGCAGTTGGTTGGAGATGATATAGGCGATGACAACCAGGGCCAGGGTGCCGACGTTGTGCAAGAATTCCGGCAACCAGTGTTTCTTCAGTACCTGGCCGAACAGGAAGCCGCCGACACTGCCGATGACGGCACCGACCAGGATCAGTTTGGCGAAGGTCAGGGCGCTGTGGCCGAAACCGGTGCCGGTTCCGCCGGAGATGATGAATTCATAAACCAGAACGGCCAGCGAGGCACCGATCGGATCGATGACGATCCCTTCCCAGCGCAGGATGTTAGCGACCGAAGATGTCGGGCGCACGGTCCGCAGCAAGGGAGCGATGACCGTCGGCCCGCTGACTACAGTGATGGCGCCAAAGAGCAGGGCGATCTGCCAGGAGAGGTCGATGGCATAGCGGGCGGCAATTGAGGTGATCAGCCAGGTGACCAGCATGCCGACCGAGACCATGTTGCGGACAACCTTCTGCAGGCCACTGATTTCGCGGAATCTTAGGGTCAGACTTCCTTCAAAGAGAATGATTGCAACCGATAGTGAGACATAGGGGAAGAACAGGTCGCCGAGCAGCAGTTCGGGGTCAAGCAGGCCGCTTACCGGTCCGATCAGGATGCCGGCTAAAAGCAGGAAGATTATCGCCGGTAGGCGCACACGCCAGGCAAGCCATTGACAGAAGATGCTCATGGCCAGAGCTATGGCAATGAAGATGGTCGGGGTGGTTTCCATAGTCCTCCTGGTGGAAAAACGATCTGCAGCAGTTTTCGTTATTCAGTCCAGCATTGTCTTACTCTAGAGAAATATGTCCAGCCGGACAAGGGGAGCCTGGATTTTCAATGAGGTCTAGTTGCCCAAAAGGCTGATACTGTCTGTTTATCAGCGCATTTTTCTTCGATCATGCCCGTTTTGATGGGCGGATATGCCATTCTGTCTGCTGTGTTCGTCGATGTCCGCATAGTGGGTTGTTCTGTTCCGACCATCAGCTTTTGACTTATACAGCGCGGTATCCGCATGTAAGAAGCAAGCCTCGATACTATTGTTTTCCAATTCCTTAGTCGTATTGATTGTCTCGACGCCGGCAGAGATGGTGAGCGGCTCACGGTTCCTGCCGGGGTTCTCGATATTCTGCTGGTACATCTTGAGTCTGAATTCGTCGACCAGAGTGATCGCCTGTTTCCTAGTGGTCATCGGTAGAATCAGGGCGAACTCTTCTCCGCCGTAGCGGCAGATGGAATCCCCGGCTCTTTTGAATGATTCTTCCAGGCTGCGGGCCAGGCAGATCAGAATCCTGTCCCCGGCCTTATGGCCCAACGTATCGTTAAAGCTTTTGAACCAGTCGATATCGATCAGAGCAAAGCTCAAAGGAATATGCAGACGCATGGCCCGACGCCATTCCAGGCTGGACTGTTCATCCAGGTAACGGCGATTGAATAGCTGAGTCAGTGGATCGCGGATGCTCAGAGAGCGTAACTTCAGGTATTCTTCGACAAGACGAACATATTCATTGAGAGTACTGAGCGTATCCGTGTCCGGGGCATCGATCTCATGGTCGAAAAACAGCGACAATACGCCGATGAGTTGTCTGTCCCCGTTGAAAGCGGGAAGGCCGATGTAGCTGCGGATATCGAGCTTGGCCAAGGCTGGGCTTTTTTTGCTGAACTCAGCCGTCAGGTGAGCCAGAACAGTCGGTTGACAGCTTT
The DNA here is from genome assembly GCA_963677215.1 of Geopsychrobacteraceae bacterium. GTDB lineage: Bacteria > Desulfobacterota > Desulfuromonadia > Desulfuromonadales > Geopsychrobacteraceae. Next base: position 657,912 of record OY781919.1, on the reverse strand, counting down.
GCATAACTGCTGCGCAGCCGGGGCTTCCTGTGCTGCTCTGGAGAAAATCGATGCCATGTCCGGCCAGGATTGCCGTACCGGAGCGAACTGGTATTGTGAAAGCTGTGGCTGTTGCATTGACAAACAGCCCCGCAAGTTTGACGATTCGGTACAGGGTGTCATCGCGGGAATCAACCTTCAGGCCAAAACGTTCCATCGCGATCCGACGTACATCATATGCTGCAATGACTGAGTCGGTATCGCGAACCATGAAAACCCCCTTTGTGTAGATGCGCCACGGCAGAGAAGACGCAGTTATTTGCTAATGAGATAAAACAAGTCTACATCAAAGTGACAGCTGGTGCTTGGCTGAGGAACTATTAATTTGCGGATAATGGTTGATGCTTGGCTGGTTTTGCAAGATTGGGAAGGGGGAGTGCATGGCATTTGGAAGTGATTCCGCGCAACGAGTGTCCCCCCCCCCCTCACTCACGAAAGAGAGGAGGGAGAAAAATAAATTTTTCAGGTTTTATGGAGCTTTAGCTTACTCAGTGACCAAGCAGGAACTTGCCGGCCCAGTTCTTGGAAAACTGCATGGCGGTTCGGCCGCAGCGCTTGGTCTTCTGGTGTGACCATTTGATGGCCGCCTGCTGCAGGTCATCATCAAAGGGAATCTCCCTACCGTATTCCATGCTCAGGCGCTCGACGCAAAGTCTGACGGCCTCCAGGTAGCGGTCCTGGGAGAAGACATGGAAGGCCACCCAGAGGCCGAAACGGTCGGAAAGGGAACTCTTCTCTTCCTGTAGTTCGCTCTGCTGGAGCTCGCCCTTGACGTACTTGCCGCCTATTTCGTCCCGCTCGTATTCCGGCAGCAGGTAACGGCGGTTGGAGGTGACGTAGATCAGCACGTTTTCCGGCGGCGAGTAGACTGAACCATCGAGGGCGCTCTTGAGCATCTTGTAGGATAGCTCGCCCATTTCAAAGGAAAGGTCGTCACAGAGCATGATGAAGCGATAGGGCTCATGCTCGACCAGCGAGAAGATCTCGGAGATATAGATCAGGTCTTCCTTCTCGACCTGGATGATCCTTAAGCCTTCGCCGGCGTACTCGTTGAGCAGCGCCTTGACGATCGAGGATTTGCCGGTTCCGCGAGATCCCCAGAGCAGGGCGTTGTTGGCCGGCAGCCCCTTGATGAACTGACGGGTGTTCTCGATCATGACCTGCTTCTGCTCTTCGATGCCGAGCAGTTCGTCAAGCTGGATCTTGACGGTCAGTTTGACCGGTTCCAGGTAGCCGGAGAAGGAATGGCGGCGCCAGTTGGCCGCATGGCAGCTGCTCCAGTCGATCGGTTTGACCGGTTTGGGCAGGAGCATTTCGACAGAGCTTAAAACGCGCTCAAGCTGAGCGACGACTTCGGGTTTTAAATTGATCATCATATCTACCACTCATCAAACAAACCCCATAAAGCGGAGTTTTTGCTTGTTCCAATAAATGAAACGCCAAGGGCGTTTCTGCGGTTCTGCCCGTTGATGAGCTCGCTCATCTTGGGGCGCGAGTAATTTTGCTGGTGCGTTGCTACAATGAAACGCAGGCAACCTGCCGACATATTAAAAGGGCGTTTTTGCTTACTTTTGACACCCAGGTCAAAAGTAAGGCGCAGTGTGGGGGCGCGACCCCACGGTTTTGATTCTAATCAATCTGGAAAACAGAAACCAAAACCGTCGGTTCTCGCACCGACAGGCGACCTCCTTTTCTTTTAGCGAAAAGTAAAGGAGGCAAAAGAAACGCCAACGTCAACGGCACCGTTAATAGCTTGTCCGTTGATCGCTGCGTAGCTTTTGGGCTGCAACTCTCTTCACGCTCAGACAAGATGCGTTACATCTTGAATTCGCGCAATCGCAAAGCCGGTTCCCGGCTTGATACTTGAAACAAACGCTGTGGCCAGAAGCCATAATTGCAAAAAGGCGCCCCGTTGGGACGCCTTTTTGTTATCAGAGACTTACTTGCCCCATTTAGCCTTGATTCGTTCAACGGCTGTTTCGACGTTGCTGCGTTCGCCAAAAGCGGAGAGGCGGAAGTAGCCTTCGCCGCTCGGGCCGAAGCCGCTGCCCGGGGTGCCGACGACGTTGCATTCGGCCAGCAGTTTGTCGAAGAAGTCCCAGCTGGTCAATCCTTCCGGAGTCTGCAACCAGATGTATGGGGAATCGACACCGCCGTAGCACTCGATGCCGGCGGCTTTGAGCCCTTCACGGATGATGCGGGCGTTCTCCATGTAGTAGTCGATGGTCGCCTTGACCTGAGCCCAACCCTCGTCGGAATAGACGGCAGCAGCGGCGCGCTGGACCGGGTAGGAGGCACCGTTGAACTTGGTAGTTGTGCGACGCAGCCAGAGCTTGTTGAGGCTGTATTTTTCGCCGCTGGCGGTGGTGCCCATCAGCTCTTCCGGTACGACCACCAGTCCACAGCGCACGCCGGTGAAGCCGGCGGTCTTGGAGAAGGAGCGGAACTCGATGGCGCACTTCTTGGCCCCTTCGATCTCATAGATCGAATGCGGAATTTCCGGAGAAGTGATGAATGCTTCGTAAGCAGCGTCAAACAGGATGATGGCGTCGTTGGTCAGAGCGTAGTCGACCCATTTCTTCAGTTCGTCCTTGGTGGCGACGGTGCCGGTCGGGTTGTTCGGATAGCAGAGATAGATCAGATCGACCTTTTCTTTTGGCAGATCCGGGACGAAGTTGTTGGCTGCAGTGATCGGCATGTAGACGATATTCTCGTAGTAGCCTTTTTCGTCTGCTTCGCCGGTGCGGCCGATCATGACGTTGGTGTCGTTGTAGACCGGGTAGACCGGGTCACCGATGGCGACGACGTTGTTCTGGCCGAAGATGTCGAGGATGTTGGCACAGTCGCACTTGGAGCCGTCAGAGATGAACATCTCGCTGGTCTTCAGCTCGACGCCGAGCGGCTTGTAGCTCTTTTCGATGATGGCGCTACTCAGCCATTCGTAGCCCTGCTCAGGGCCATAACCGGCAAAGTTGTCCTTGCTGGCCAGGTCGTCGATGGCGTCGTGGAACGCCTTGAGCACAGCCGGAGCCAGAGGCTGGGTGACGTCGCCGATGCCGAGACGGATGATTTTTGCCTCGGGATTTGCCGCAGAGAATTCACGGACGCGGCGGCCGATTTCCGGGAACAGGTAGCCGGCTTTAAGTTTCAGATAGTTGTCGTTAATACGAGCCATGTGGAAAACCTCCAAAAGCTTAAGGTTGAATGTTAAAAATGAAGACAAGTCAGGCGGTTTGCACGCAAACCGCCTGGAAATAAATTTCGTTACTGCGCAGGATTCAGCGGGCTTTATCCTGAATCCAGTTGCCCAGATTTTCGAAATCCCGTCCGAGCCCACGCGCTGTTTCGCAACCGCACAAAATAAGCAGGAGAAGAATCAGACATAAAGCACAAAGTTTTTTCATGCGATCCTCCCTGGCAGTTACTTAATTCAGTCCGAGAACATCCTGCATGTCGTAGAGACCCGGTTTTTTATCGGCAATCCACAGACAGGCGCGCACGGCGCCACGGGCGAACATGTCACGGCTCATCGCTCGGTGGCTGATCTCGATCCGTTCACCCATGCCAATGAAGTAGACGGTATGCTCGCCGACGATGTCGCCACCGCGGACGGTTTGCATGCCGATTTCTTCCTTGGTTCGGGCGCCGCACATCCCTTCGCGGTGATAGTTGGCGACTTCGTTGTAGTCACGTCCCAGGGCATCGGCGACAACTTCACCCATGCGTACCGCGGTGCCGGACGGAGAGTCCTTTTTCTTGTTATGGTGCAGTTCGACAACTTCTACGTCGAAATCATCGCCGAGAATCTTGGCGGTCTCTTTGAGCAGTTTGAAACAGGCGTTGACGCCGACGCTCATGTTCGGGGCCAGAACCACCGGGATCTGCTCGGCGAATTTCTCCGCTTTGGTTTTCTGCTCCGGGGTAAAGCCAGTCGAACCGCTGACGATCATCTTGCCTGCCCGGGCACAGATTTCCAGGTTGATCAGGGTGACGTCCGGGAAGGTGAAATCGATCAGAACATCGGCTTCCTTCATCACCTCGGCAAGATTATCGGAGATTTTGACGCCGAGCTCGCCGACTCCGGCGATCAGGCCGGCATCCATGCCGATCTGCGGATGACCGGGAACTTCCACGGCGCCGCTGAGCTTCAGTCCTTCTGTTTCATGAACCGCGTGAATCAGGCGGCCGCCCATGCGTCCGGCGGCACCGACAATAGCTACTTTCATGGTCTGTCTCTCCTGTGGCTTCAGATCAGGCCGTGTTTGGACATGACGGTTTTAAGTTTGTCATGGTTGGCCGGCTGCAGTGGTACCAGTGGCAGACGCAGGGTATCGGTGCAGAAACCCATCAGCGAAGCGGCGATTTTGACCGGCACCGGATTGGTCTCGATGAACATCGACTGATGAACCTCGAGCAACTCCAGATGCAGCTTGCGCGCCAGTGTCCAGTCGTTGTCAAAAGCGGCCTGAACCATAGTTTTGACCTGCTTCGGCATGATATTGGCGGTGACCGAGATAACCCCTTTGCCGCCGCAGGCCATCATCGGCATGGTGATGAAGTCGTCACCTGAGATGACGGCGATCTTGTCACCGGCCTTGGCGATGATTTCGCTGGCCTGGACCAGGTCGCCAGAGGCTTCCTTGATGCCGACGATGTTGCTGAACTCTGCCAGGCGGATGGTCGTTGCGGCCGCCATGTTGACGCCGGTCCGACCTGGGACGTTATACAGCACCTGAGGGATGGCGACAGCCTCAGCCACCGCTTTGTAGTGCTGGTAAAGCCCTTCCTGAGACGGCTTGTTGTAGTAGGGAGTGACCAGCAGCAGGCCGTCAGCGCCGATCTCCTTGGCGTGCTGGGAGATTTCGATCGCTTCCTTGGTCGAGTTGGAGCCGGTGCCGGCGAGTACTGGGACCCGCTTGTTGACCTGCTCGATACAGACCTTGATGACCTTGTCATGTTCGTCGTAGTCGAGGGTTGCCGATTCACCGGTGGTTCCGCAGGGGACGATGACGTCGGTGCCGTTTTCGATCTGAAATTCGATCAGCTGGCGATATTTTTCCTCATCAAAATTCCCTTGTGCATCGAAAGGGGTGATGATAGCGACCATAGATCCGTGAAACATGTATGCCTCCATATAACGAGCTGGCTGGTAGGGTTTATTGCTAGCACAGCCTCTCGGTGAAAGTAAAGAGCTGCCGGCTGTGCCGGCAGTTTGTATATAACTGTATTTCGCTCAGTTGCAGCAATCGTTGGCCGGACTCTCCGGCGGCGGGCTGCCGATGGGCCGGACCGGGCCCTTCTTGCCACAGCCGCTCAGGCTGACCAGCAGTGCCAGCAGCAGAGCTGCGGCGAAAAGTCCGAAGTTTCTGCGCAGTGAAACAGTCATCATTTTTTCAACCGCGCAAGTTCACGCTCGACCGCTTCACGAGCAGTGCCGCCGGTCGCCTTGCGAGCGTTGACCGAAGCTTCGAGGGTGACATAGTCGTAGATGTCGGTATCGATCAGCTCAGAGAACTGGCGGAATTCGTCGAGGCTCAACTCCGGGATGTCCTTGCCGGTCTCAACGCAGTAGCGTACGGTCTTGCCAACCACCTCGTGGGCCTGACGGAACGGCAACCCTTTGCGCACACAGTAATCTGCGACGTCGGTGGCGGTGGAGAAACCACGGGCGGCGGCGATGCGCATGTTGTCGGCCTTGACCTGCATCTCGGCGATCATGTCGGCGAAGATCTTCAAGCTGCCCTTGACCGTGTCGATGGTGTCGAAGAGCGGCTCCTTGTCTTCCTGCATGTCCTTGTTGTAGGCCAGCGGCAGCGACTTCATCAGGGTCAGCAGCGAGATCAGGTTGCCGTAGACACGGCCGGTTTTGCCGCGCACCAGTTCCGGGACATCCGGGTTCTTCTTCTGCGGCATGATCGAGCTGCCGGTGCAGAAGGCGTCGGTCAGTTCGATGAAGCTGAAGTCGGCGCTCGACCAGAGGATCAGTTCCTCGGAGAGACGCGACAGGTGCATCATCAGGATGCCGGCGAAGCTGCAGAATTCGATGGCAAAGTCGCGGTCGGAGACGGAATCCAAACTGTTACGAGTCACACCGTCAAAGCCGAGTTTTTCTGCGACCCATTCGCGGTCGATCGGGAAGGTTGTTCCGGCCAGGGCGCCGGCACCAAGTGGCATAACGTTGAAGCGCTTGCGTAGATCCTCGAGACGGCTGATGTCACGGGCGATCATCTCGCGATAGGCGAGCATGTGATGGCTGTAGAGCACCGGCTGAGCCGTTTGCAGGTGGGTATAGCCCGGCATGATGACGTCCAGATTGTTTTCTGCCTGGGCGATCAGCGAGGCCTCCAGCTTGTGAGCGTAGTCAAGAACAGTGTCGATCTCATCGCGCAGGTAAAGACGGATGTCGACAGCGACCTGGTCGTTGCGGCTGCGGCCGGTGTGCAGACGACCGCCGATGGCACCGATCCGTTCGATCAGGCGGGCTTCGACGTTCATGTGGATATCTTCGAGGGCGACGGAGAACTCGATCTTGCCCACTTCAATATCCTTCAGAATCTCGTCGAGGCCGGCGATGATGGTCGCGGCGTCATCAACAGGAATGATCCCCTGGCGGCCGAGCATTTCGGCGTGGGCCTTGGATCCGGCAATATCGTAACGATAGAGGCGCTGATCGAATTCGATCGAGGCGGTGAACTCTTCGACAAACTTATCGGTCGGCTGGGTGAAGCGACCACCCCAGAGCTTGCTCATGTGGACTCTCTCTTTGTTTTAAAAAATAGTGCGTTTAATACACCAGAAGCCACGCCGAAAAATAGCTGTTTTTCGACGTGGCTTTGGGCTTGTCTTATATCCGGGTACGGGAGTTCTCCCGCACGCTATGGCTTACTTTTTCGCCGCACGCTGCATCGCGGCGATGCGTAGACGCAGGGCGTTCAACTTGATGAAACCTTCGGCATCGGCCTGGTTGTAGACTTCGTCGGCCTCGAAGGTGGCGAAATCGACGTTGAACAGGCTGTCTGTTGCCGAGTCACGGCCGACAACGCGGCAGTGACCCTTGTACAGCTTGATGCGCGCCTTACCGTTGACGGTCTTCTGGGTATCGTCGATCAGTGCCTGCAGAGCAATGCGCTCCGGCGCAAACCAGAAACCGTTGTAGACCATTTCAGCGTAACGCGGGATCAGGGAGTCGCGCAGGTGCATGACTTCGCGGTCCATGGTGATCGATTCGACACCGCGGTGCGCTTCCTCGAGGATAGTGCCACCCGGGGTCTCGTAGACGCCGCGGCTCTTCATGCCGACGAAACGGTTTTCCATCAGGTCGACACGGCCGATACCGTGCTTGCCGCCCAGTTCGTTGAGTTTGGCCAGCAGGTTGGCCGGGGAGAGGCGCTCACCGTTGACGGCGACCGGGTTGCCCTGTTCGAATTCGATCTCGACATATTCCGGCTGATCAGGAGCATCTTCCGGAGCCACGGACAGCACGTACATCTCTTCCGGAGCTTCGGCCCATGGGTTCTCCAGGACATCTCCTTCGAAGGAGATGTGCAGCAGGTTGCGGTCGGAGCTCCATGGGAACTTCTTGCTGGTCGGAACCGGAATGCCGTGTTTCTTGGCGTACTCTTCCAGAGCGGTACGGCTGTTCATGGTCCATTCGCGCCATGGAGCGATGACCTTGACAGCCGGATCGAAGTGGTAGTAGCCGATCTCGAAACGGACCTGGTCGTTGCCTTTGCCGGTGGCACCGTGGGACACGGCGTCAGCACCTTCCTTGGCAGCAATCTCCATCTGCGCCTTGGCGATCAATGGACGGGCGATCGAGGTTCCCAGGAAGTAGCGTCCTTCATAGATGGCGTTAGCCCGGAACATCGGGAAGACGAAGTCGCGGGTGAACTCTTCACGCAGATCAAGGACGTAGCTCTTGCTGGCGCCGGTTTGCTTGGCTTTCTCCGGGATGAAGTCGAGTTCTTCCCCCTGGCCGAGGTCCGCAGAAAAGGCGATGACTTCGCAACCGTATTCTTCGGTCAGCCATTTGAGGATGATCGAGGTGTCCAGTCCGCCGGAGTAGGCGAGGACGACTTTATTGACTTGTCCGTGTTTACTCATTCTCTTCATTCTCCTTGATCTAGAGAGCTATTTGATCTGTTCCGGCATTTCCGGAATCTTATCTGTTTACAGTTTAATGACGTATGTATCTGCCAGGCGATCGTGAAGCGCCTGTTTCTGGTCGTCAAACGCTGCCATCAGGTAGCCGATGCAGAGGATGATGCCGGAAATAAATTTGCCGATCAGTTCGCGCAGGGCCGCTCTTCCGTAGCCGATGTCGCTGCCATCGCGGCGGATCACCTTGATGCGGACGATAATTTTGCCCGGTGTCTGGCCGCAGTAACCAAGGAGCCCGACCGAATAGACCAAGCTGATGACAATGGAAAACAGCCCGATCAGGATTTCCGCGCTGGTGCTGTCGATGCTCAGTGCCGCAACCAGTCCCAGCAGAAAGCCGAAAACAAACTGGATCACTGTGACAATAATACCATCGATCAGCAGAGCGACCAGTCGAATCCAGAAACCGGCCTTCGGTAGTGCCGCTGCCTCGCTGTTAGCCGGAGTTTGACTGAGCTCGACAGATTCAACCGGCGTCTGATCCGCGGTCGGGTGCACAAAGGCAAATCCCTGGCGGCATTTCGGGCAGGTGACCCGGGTGACATCCTCTGGGATGGCACTTGCGGCAACCTCCTTGGCAAAGCCGCAATGCGGGCACTCAAGCCGCACCTTAGCGCTCCATCAGGGTAGCCATGATCGCTTTCTGCACATGTAGACGATTTTCCGCTTCATCAAAGATGATCGAATGTGGGCCTTCCATGATCTCGTCAGTGATCTCTTCGTCACGGTGGGCCGGCAGACAGTGCATGACCACGGAGCCTTCGTTGGTCAGGGCCATCAATTCTTTGTTGACCTGGAAGCCTTTGAAGGCTTTTTCCCGTTCGGCCTGTTCCTCTTCCTGGCCCATGCTGGCCCAGACGTCGGTGTTGATGACATCGGCCCCTTCGGCCGCCTCACGCGGGTCGTTGGTGAAGATCAGTTTGGCTCCCGCTGCCTGGGCTGCCGCGATGATGCCGGCGTCAGCCTCGTAGCCTTGCGGCGTTGCGACGCGCAGTTCGAAACCGAAAACCGAAGCAGCGTTGATCCAGCTGTTGGCCATGTTGTTGCCGTCGCCGATCCAGCAGTACTTGAGATCGCGATAGTTCTTCTTATGCTCGGTGACGGTGAAGATATCGGCCATAACCTGGCACGGATGACAGAGGTCGGTCAGTGCGTTGATGACCGGGACGTAGCTCAGCTCCGCCAGTTGTTCGACCATTTCGTGAGAATAGGTCCGGATCATGATGCCGTCACAGTAGCGCGACATGACCCGGGCGGTATCCTGGATCGGCTCGCCGCGTCCCATCTGGGTGTTGCCGGAATGGAGGAACAGGGCGTGGCCGCCAAGCTGGTACATGCCGACTTCAAAAGAGATCCGGGTCCGGGTCGAACTTTTTTCAAAGATCATCGCCAGGGTCTGTCCCTCGAGAACCTTATGCGGAGTCCCTTCCTTCTGCTTGGCTTTCAGATCGGCGGTCAGAGCAAAAATCCCTTCGAGATCTTCAAGTGACCAGTCGGCAATGGATAGAAAATCCTTGTTCATCTTTTTCTTTCCCCAATAAATTCTTAATGCAGGCCCCAGTATGAGGCCTGCTTAGCGTTAAATTTTGATGTCTGCCAGAAGGCTGTCGAGAATCTCGATCATCTTGTCAATCTCTTCAGCCTTGACGATGATCGGTGGCACGAAACGCAGGGTTTTTCCGGCGGTACAGTTGAGCAACAGCCCCTTCTCCTGGGCTTGTTTAACGATGTCGCCACCTTCGACAGAGAGTTCCATGGCGACCATCAGGCCGCGGCCCCTGACTTCGGCAACAAATGAATACTTGCTTTTCAACTCTTCAAGCTTCTGGACCAGGTAGTCACCCATCTTGACGCAGTTGAAGAGCGTCTCCGGTTTGAGCAGGGTCTTGACGGTTGCAACACCGGCAGCAGCCATCAGCGGGTTGCCGCCGAAGGTCGAGCCGTGGGTGCCGGGACCGAAGGCATCGACGTACTGCTCACGGAAGACCATGGCGCCGATCGGCGGGCCACCGGCGAGAGCCTTGGCCAGGGTCATGATGTCCGGCTCGATCCCCTCGTGCTGATGAGCGAACAGCTTGCCGGTCCGGCCCATGCCGGTCTGAACCTCGTCGAGGATCAGCAGCAGGTTCTTTTCGTCACAGAGCTCGCGAACCGCTTTGAAATAACCGGCCGGTGGCAGGTTGACGCCGCCTTCACCCTGGATCGGCTCGAGCATGATGGCGCAGGTTTCATCGGTGATCGCGGCACGCAGGGCAGCGATGTCGCCGTAGGTTGCGTAACTGAAGCCGGGAATCAGCGGAGCAAACCCCTTCTGCATCTTTTCCTGTCCGGTGGCGGTGATGGTCGCCAGGGTTCGGCCGTGGAAAGAGGAGAGGGTGGTGATGATATGGCTGCGTCCTTCACCGTAGGTATCGTAGCTGTATTTACGGGCCAGCTTGATCGCCGCTTCGTTGGCCTCCGCGCCGGAGTTGCAGAAGAAGGCGCGATCGGCAAAGGAGTTGGCGCAGAGCAGTTCGGCCAATTCGATCTGCTGCGGGATATGGTAGAGGTTAGAGCAGTGGATCAGTTCGCCGACCTGTTCCTTGATCGCAACCATGACGGCCGGATGGCAGTGCCCCAGGTTGTTGACGGCGATACCGGCGACGAAGTCGAGGTACTGTTTGCCGTCGACATCGGTGATCCAGCAGCCGTTGCCATACTTGGGAACCAGCGGATAACGGCCATAGTTCTTGGCAATGACCTTTGAGCCCCGTTCAATCCAGTTTTCTGTTTGTGTCGCCATCTTCTTATTTATACCTCGCAACGGCAGTGCCGATACCTTTGTCTGTGAAAATCTCTAGCAGGCAGGCATGTTCCATCCGCCCGTCTATAATGTGGGTCTTGGTGACCCCTTCTTCAATCGCGTCGACGCAGCAGTTCAGTTTCGGGATCATCCCGCCTGAAATGGTACCGTCGTTGATCAGATCAGGGACGCGCTGGATATCGATGGTTGAAATCAGCTTCCCCTCCTTGTCCTTGACCCCCTCAATGTCGGTCAGCAGGATCAGCTTCTCGGCCTTTAAGGCTCCGGCGATCTTGCCGGCCACCAGGTCGGCGTTGATGTTATAGGTGCGGCCATCGAGGTCGCAGCCGATCGGAGCGATAACCGGAATAAAGCTGTTATTCTCAAGTGCTTCAATGATCTTCGGGTTGACCTCTTCAACCTCGCCAACCATGCCGATATCGATGATTTCCGGGGTCAGGGTTTCAGGATTGACCTGGGTCATCTCCAGTTTGCGGGCACGGATCAGGCCACCGTCCTTGCCGGTGATACCGACCGCTTTGCCACCGTAGTTGTTGATGTTGGAGACGATCTCCTTGTTGACCTTGCCGCCCAGAACCATTTCAACCACGTCCATGGTCGCGCTGTCGGTGACGCGCATCCCCTGGACGAAACGGCTTTCGATCTTCATCGCCTCCAGAACCTTGCCGATCTGAGGGCCGCCGCCGTGGACAACGACCGGATTGAGGCCGATATACTTCATCAGGATGATGTCGCGGGCGAAACCTTCCTTGAGGCGTTCTTCAACCATGGCGTTGCCGCCGTATTTGATGACCAGGGTCTTGCCGTAGAAGCGTTTGATCCACGGCAGTGCTTCCATCAGCACGTTGGCCTTTTCAATGATTTTATCCATACTGTTTTCCATAATAACCGCCTTGGTTACCGATTAGAGGATATAGCGCGACAGATCTTCGTTCTGGCTGATATCGTCCAGTCGTCGTCGGACTTCCTCCGCGTTGATGGTGACCTTCTCATGGGTCAGTTCCGGAGCGCTGAAGGAGAGTTCCTCGAGAAGTTTCTCCATGATCGTGTGCAGGCGCCGGGCACCGATGTTTTCCGTTCTTTCGTTGACCACCTTGGCCAACCGGGCGATCTCGCGGATCGCGGCATCGTCGAAATCGAGCTCGATCGATTCGGTCTTCATCAGCTCGATGTATTGACGGGTCAGAGCGTTGGTCGGCTCGGTCAGAATCCGGTAAAAATCCTCTTCCGACAGGCTGCCCAGTTCGACGCGGATCGGGAAGCGTCCCTGCAGTTCCGGGATCAGGTCGGAGGGCTTGGCCATGTGGAACGCGCCGGCCGCGATGAACAGGATGTGGTCGGTCTTGACCGGGCCATGCTTGGTGTTGACCGTGCTCCCTTCGACGATCGGCAGGATGTCACGCTGGACCCCCTCGCGGGAGACTTCCGGGCCGTGCGAACCTTCGCGGCTGGCAACCTTGTCGATCTCATCGATAAAGACGATCCCGCTCTGCTCGGTGCGTTCGCGGGCCAGGGTCGCGACATTCTCCATATCGACCAGTTTTTCCGCTTCTTCTTCGATCAAGATCAGGCGCGCTTCAGCAACCTTCACCCGTTTGGTCTTCTGCTTCTTGGGAAAGAGGTTGCCGAACATCTCCTTGATGTTCATGCCCATCTCTTCGTTCCCCTGCGGGGTGAAGACGCCGACGTTCGGCATGCTGCTGATCTCGACGTCGATCTCGACGTAGCGCTCGTCCAGTTCGCCAAGACGCAGCAGCTTGCGCAGCCGGTCGCGGGTATGCTGGCGTTGCTCCTGCTTGTCGGGGGAGCGGTCGACCTCGCCGGGCAGCAGCAGGTCGAGCAGCTTGTCCTCGGCGTTGGCCTCGGCCTTGATACGCATCTTTTTGGTCTCTTCATCCTTGACCATGATGATCGCCAGTTCCAGCAGGTCGCGGATCATGCTCTCGACGTCGCGGCCGACGTAGCCGACCTCGGTAAACTTGCTCGCTTCGACCTTGATGAACGGAGCTTCGGCCAGTTTGGCCAGCCGCCGGGCAATCTCGGTCTTGCCGACCCCGGTCGGACCGATCATGATGATATTCTTCGGTGCGATTTCGTCGCGCAGCTCGGCCGGGACCTGCTGACGCCGCCAGCGGTTGCGCAGGGCGACGGCGACGGCGCGCTTGGCGTCTTTCTGGCCGATGATATAGCGATCCAGTTCAGAGACAATCTCTCTAGGAGTAAAGTTGGTCATGCTAAAACCTCGATACTGATCCGGTCGTTGGTGTAGACACAGATATCGGCTGCAATCTGCAGGGCTTCCCTGGCGATCTGCTCGGCATCCAGTTCGGAGTGGGCGATCAGGGCCCGCGCTGCAGCCAGGGCGAAACTGCCACCGGAGCCAATTGCTGCAACTGCGTCGTCCGGTTCGATGACGTCGCCAGCCCCGGAGATGACCAGGGTCAGCTCCTTGTCAGCGACGATCAGCAGGGCTTCCAGGCGGCGCAACACGCGGTCGGTACGCCAGTCCTTGGCCAGGGCGACAGCCGCACGGGCCAGATTGCCGCGGAATTCCTGCAGCTTGGCTTCAAATTTTTCAAACAGGGTAAAGGCATCAGCGGTACTGCCGGCAAACCCGGCGAGGATCTGATCCTGGTAAAGTCGTCTGATTTTGCGGGCACCGTGTTTCATGACCGTGTTGCCCAGGCTGACCTGGCCATCCCCGGCGAGGGCGACCTTTCCGGCATGACGAACACAGCAGATTGTCGTTCCTTTAAACATCGATAACTCCCGTATAAATGGTCGTTTTGCCATTTGATGAAAAGACGCAACATAACATAAAAAAGTATCGATAAAAAAGAGCTATATCCCGGTTTTTCCAGTTTTTCACGGAATATCGGGTCGTAGTCAGGACGGGAGGCTGTTCAGGAGGTCAGTTGGGCAGCGGGAACTCGATGACGGCTTGAGTTCCTTTATCGACGACGCTGGTCAGCAGCAGGTTGCCGCCCATGCTGCGGATAAAATTGCGGGCGTAATAGAGGCCAAGGCCAAAGCCGCGGACCTGGCCGGTATGCTCCGGATCTACCTGGTAGAACTTGCTGAAGATCTTGCTCAGCTCCTGGGCGGGAATACCTATTCCCGTATCGCTGATGATCAGGCGCAGGCTGGTGTCGCTCTTTTCACCGGTGATGGCAACGCTACCCCCTTCAGGTGTGAATTTGATCGCATTGTCAAGAAGCGCGCGGATGGCGAAGCTGATGCGCTGCTGGCTGAGCATCAGGTGTTGTCCGGAGAGGTTGTCGACGTCGATTTCGTAGCTGAGCTGGCGGCCGAGGGCTGTCGGTTTCAGAACCAGGGCAACCTGGTTGGCAACCTGACCGAAATCGAGGCTGGTCAGTCCGGAATCCTCTTCCTGAAGGGTGACCTCGCTGAAAAAGAGCAGATCCTGAATCAGTTGCTCCAGGTGCTGGGTTTCGGCCTGAACCATTTCGAGCATCAGGTGGAAATCTGCGTCGTCCGGGCTTTCGACCCCCTCGATCAGGTTCTGGATGAACAGTGAGATGGCCGTTGCCGGAGTCTTGAGTTTGTGGGAGATGAGGCCGAGAAAGTCGTTCTTGAGCTTCTCTGAACGTTTCAGGGCGGCCAGTTCTTCACGGATCTCCTGCTTTTCGAGGACCTTGCTGACCGTGGTGCTGAGCTGGAGGATATTGATCGGCTTGGTGATGAAGTCATCGGCTCCCTCTTTGAGGGCACGCAGGATCAGCTCTTTGTCGGAATAGCCGGTCATCAGGATGAAAGCCAGGTTCGGGTGTTTCTCTTTCGATTGTTTGAGCAGTTCGAGGCCTGAAATCGTCGGCATGACAACGTCGGAGAGGACAATGTCGACTTCTTCGCTTTCAAGGAATTTCAACGCTTCATCACCGTTTTTCGCGATGAGCAGATTGTACTCATTGAGAGCGTTGGCGCAGAGGTCTCTGATCAGCGATTCATCATCGACAATCAGCAGGGTCTTCTGTCTGGTATGTGCAATATCGAAAGTTGCCATTGTGGCCTGGTCTCTGCCTGCATCTCTGCAGGTGTAATAAAAGCATTTGAATCTAAATAATAGCGAACCTGTCGGAGATGTCCAGTGTCGGCAGGTTCGCTAGTAATGGTAGTGGAGCAGGATCAGCTCAGCAGCTTGTTGAGTTCGGTAGGAGTTGCCTGGAGCAGATCGGCTATTTTTGCGACATCGGAGCCGCCGGCCTGGCCAGTTCAGGCCGGCCGCCGCCGCGTCCGCCAACGATCTCCGCCAGCGGTTTGATCAGGTCGCCGGCTTTGACTCTGGTTGTCAGGTCCTTGGTGACCGCAACCAGCAGGGCAACCTTGCCGTCATTGCTGGCGCACAGCACCAAGACACCGGAGCCTAGCTTGTCGCGCAGCTGATCAGAGAATTCGCGCAGGGCCTTGCCGTCGACCTCGCCGACATTGACGGCCAGCAGCTTGACCTCGCCGACCTGCTGAACCTGGTCGAGAAGCTCGCCGCTGCGTTCGGCATTCAGCTTAGCCTGCAGCTGCTCAACCTCTTTTTCCAGGTCCTTCTGCTGTTCGAGCAGCTTTTGGATGCGGTTCTCCAGTTTCTGTGGCTCGCTCTTGACCAGGTCGGCCAGTCGTTGCAGGGTCTGTTGCTGCTGCTGGCTGTAGGTCAGCGCCGTTTCGCCGGTGACCGCCTCGATACGGCGCACACCAGCGGCAATGCCGCCTTCACTTAAGATGCGGAACAGGCCGATATCGCCAGCCGCTTTGGCGTGGGTGCCGCCACACAGTTCCATGCTGTAGTCGCCGACGCTGATGACCCGGACCTCGTCCCCGTATTTTTCGCCGAACAGTGCCATGGCACCGGCGGCCTTGGCGGCATCGGCGGCCATGGTCTCACTTACAACGGCGGCATTGACGCGGATCTGTCGGTTGACTTCCTCTTCAATTTGCAGCAGCTCCGTCGGAGTGACCGGTGAGAAGTGAGTGAAGTCGAAGCGCAAGCGTTCCGGGGTGACCTGGGAGCCGGCCTGCTTGATATGGTCGCCGAGGATCTTCTGCATTGCGGCCTGGAGCAGGTGGGTTGCCGTGTGGTTGATGACGATGTTCTGACGTCGCGCGGCATCTACGCTGACGGTCGCGGTCTCGCCTGTTTTGATGGCGCCGGTGACAACTTCGCAGACATGCACATAGAGGTCGTTCAACGGCTTACGGGTGTCGAGGATGCGTAAGTTGGCGCCGGCTGTGGTCATACTGCCGGTATCGCCGATCTGGCCACCTGACTCGCCGTAGCAGCAGGTGGCGGTGGTGATGACCTCGACCTTCTCGCCGCTGGCCGCTTCTTCGACCAGGGCTCCTTCACGGATCAGGGCGGCAACTTCGCCCTGCTCTTCAAGTTTCAGGTAGCCTGAGAAACTGGTTTTGACGCCGCGTTCGACCAGTTGCTTGTAGATGGCACCGACCGCTTCCTCACCGGACCCTTTCCAGTGCTCGCGAGCCTTGGCGCGCTGTGCTTCCATGCAGGTTTCAAAGCCGGCTTCGTCGAGGCTGAAGCCGTCCTTTTCGACGATGTCGGCGGTCAGGTCGACGGGGAAGCCGTAGGTATCGTAGAGCTTGAAGACGGTCTCGCCCGGAATGGTCTTGGTCCCCTTGGCGGACAGTTCGGCGATCTCATCCTGGAGGATGCGCAGGCCGTTGCCGAGGGTTTGGATGAAACGCTCTTCCTCGTTGAGAACGACCTTGGCGACAAATTCCTTGCGCCCGGCTTCATCGGGGTAGGCGCCGGCCATCGATTCAAGGACGAAGACGGCGGTCTTGAACAGGATCGGATCCTCAAAACCGAGCATCTTGGCGTGACGCATGGCCCGGCGCATGATGCGGCGCAGGACGTAGCCGCGTCCTTCGTTGCTCGGCAGTACGCCGTCGGCGATCAGGTAGGCCATGGCCCGGCTGTGGTCGGCCATGACGCGCATCGAGACGTTGTTCTCGCTGTCGTCTCCGGTGTATGCCTTGCCGGAGAGTTGTTCGATGTTGGCGATGATCTTGCGGAGCAGGTCGGTGTCGTAGTTCGACTGGACCTTCTGCATGACGGTGGTGATCCGCTCAAGACCCATGCCGGTGTCAACCGCAGGCTTCGGCAGTGGGGTCATGGTGCCGTCCTGTTTGCGGTCGAACTGCATGAAGACGTTGTTCCAGATCTCCATGTAGCGGTCACAGTCGCAGCCGACGGTACAGTTCGGCGAATCGCAGCCGACTTCCGGGCCGTTGTCGTAGAAGATTTCGGAACAGGGACCGCAGGGGCCGGTATCGCCCATTGACCAGAAGTTGTCTTCCTCGAAACGGAAAATCCGCTCGCGCGGGATTCCTTCCTGGAAATGCCAGATGTCAGCGGCCTCGTCATCGTCGGTGTAGACCGAGACGTAGAGGCGACTGGTGTCGAGTCCCAGGTCCTTGGTCAGGAATTCCCAGGCGAAGGCGATCGCTTCCTTTTTGAAATAGTCGCCGAAGGAGAAGTTGCCGAGCATTTCGAAGAAGGTGTGGTGGCGGGCGGTGCGGCCGACGTTCTCCAAGTCGTTGTGCTTGCCTCCGGCACGGACGCATTTCTGCGCTGTTGTGGCCCTGACGTAATCGCGTTTTTCGTCACCAAGGAAGCAGTCTTTGAACTGATTCATGCCGGCATTGGTAAAGAGCAGTGTCGGGTCGTTGTGTGGAACCAGGGACGATGAAGAGACGACGGTGTGACCACGCTCTTCAAAGAATTTGAGAAAACGGGCGCGAATTTCATTACCAGTCAGCATTACCAGCGGCCTTTCTGTTTCTATCTGATGTCTATATCGGAACAAAAGCTGTTGAGATCTGATTCAATCGAACACAGGATGATAATAGAAAACCGTTAGATTGAAAAGGTTTTTTCCCGAATTGGGATGAACGCTTGATTCCTGCGCGCGATTTCGTAAAATAAAAATATCAATGGCAGCATATTCAACCTGTTGGCTGCTTTAAATGAAAAGGATAGCGATTGTGAAGACTTCTCTGTGGGGCGTCCTGCCCCTGCCCGTTTTGGCGGGCGTTTTTCTCTGTTTATCCCTTGGTTTTTCCGGCTGTGGCGGCGGGGGCGGGAGTTCGTCGCCAACAACTACTGCAGGGTCGAGCGTCTCCCGTTTTGATCTCATCGCTTTTACGGATGATTGGCCGGCGGCTGGCACCAGCACGGCTCTCTGCGCTGTGCCGGGTGAGGCGGCTGCCGAGGATGCGACAAGCCCTGATCAGGTTGTCGGCAATGGTACCCCGGAAAGTTGTAGCAGCGCTGCGTTTGTTGCCGCCGTTGCCGCTGGTGGTGTCATCACCTTCGATTGTGGTCTCGAGCCGCACACCATTGTTCTTGAGGAAACGGCCAAGGTGGTCAATAACGCCGGTCCGCAGGTTATCATTGATGGCGGTGGGCTGGTGACTTTGAGCGGCAACGGGCGGCGGCGCGTCCTCTACATGAATACCTGCGATGAGGATCAGGTCTGGACCACCGATCACTGCCAGAATCAGGATCATCCGCAGCTGACCGTGCAGAATCTGGCCTTCATCAATGGGGCTTCCTTTGCTGACGAGCCGGGCGGTGGCGGAGCGATTTTTGTCCGTGGCGGGCGCTTCAAGATCGTCAACAGTCGATTCTTCAATAACCATTGCGACGAAAGCGGTCCCGATATTGGTGGTGCAGCGGTCAGGGTGCTGAGTCAGTACGATGGACTGCCGGTCTATGTCGTCAACTCGACCTTTGGCGGCGCGGACGGGCTGGGCAATGTCGGCTCCAACGGTGGTGCACTGAGCAGCATTGGAGTTTCCTTCACTGTGATCAATTCGCTCATGAGTTACAACGAAGCAGTCGGGGTCGGTGCCAACCCTGCACGAACGGGGACTCCGGGTGGTGGCAGTGGAGGGGCGATCTATAACGACGGTAATGATTTTACCCTGAACATCTGTGGCTCCGAGCTGGTGGACAATTTTGCCAATGAAGGGGGAGGGGCGATATTCTTCGTCAGCAACGACTGGACCGGCGATCTGATAATCGACAGATCAACCCTGCAGCGTAATCCTAGTCTCGGCTTCGAAAATTATCCGGGGATCTACTTTCATGGTGATCAGATTGAGATGACCGATTCCGTCGTCGAGTGATGGAATCTGCTCAAATTGACAGGTACCAAAAGGGGGAAGGCTTTTTTTTGATTATTTTCTGTACAGAAAATTTTGGTGGGTGCGCAAATTTATGGCAGCTTGCCGATCTTTGCGTGTCGCGGCCAATGCGCTGTACTTACGCATCGGTCGTTGCACGCCTTGGCATGCTCTATGAAGGAATTGGGTCATAATCAATAACATTAGCTGGTGGGCAATGGCGCCTGCTCAAGGAGGCAAGCCATGCAACAGATTGACGCTATCATCGACCAGTTCAAATTAGGAGAAATCCGCAGTACCCTTGAGGCCATGGGGATCGAGGACTTTATGGAGAGCAGGATTCAATGTCACCAACAGGGGGTGGCAATGAAGTTTCGTGGTGCCACGCTCATGGCAAATTTCGTCGAAAAGGTAAAACTAGAGATCATTGCTGAAGATGAATCGGTCAGCAGCATTGTTGAAGCGATCGGTTCCATTGCCAGAAACGGGGGCGGCAAGGATTGTCGTATTTCTATCCACCCCTATCAAGCGGTGAGCTGATCTTCGGACGCTCAGGTCCGGCCTTCAGTCATCACCCCTGATCAGCCTGAAGATGCTGGCCAGGCTGAAGCCGCGTCGCTGAAAGAAGCCGATCACCCGGCGACGAGTTTTTTCGTCGGCGCTGGCGTAATCGAAGTCGGCGAAGCGGCGCTCAAGCAGTTCCTTGATCAGTTCCTCTTCGGGGTATTCGGTGCGGGCCTCTGCCATTGCGGTTTCGACCAGTTCGTCACTGATCCCCCTGCGGCGCAGATCCTGTGCCGCCTTGTGGCCGACGCTCTTGCCGTTGCGCATCAAGCTGCGCGCTCTGGCTGCTGCATAGCGCTCGTCGTTCAGGTAGCCGTAGTCGCGACATCGTTCCAGAACCTGTTCAATCGCATCAGCAGTAAAGCCGAACTGGGCCAGTCTACGACTCAGTTCGGCTTCTGTTTTATCGCTGCGGCTGAGGATGCGGATTGCTGAAGCCAGGGCCTCAGAAACGTTCGACCTGGATCTCGTCATCGTCCAATTTGTGTTCTTCCTGCTGCTGAATCGTTAAATTTTCTTCCGCCTTGCCGCGTTCGAAGTCGGCCCAGGAATTATCAGAGGTCGAGTCGATACCGGAGAATTTGAGTTTGAAGTCATCCGGGTTGGAGCTCTGGCGCAGCGCTTCTTCGTAACTGATGATGTTGCGTTTGACCAGATCCATGAGGGCCTGATCGAAGGACTGCATACCGTAGGTGGTGTATCCTTGGGCTATGGTATCTTTGAGCAGCAGAGTTTTTTCCTGGTCGTCGATCAGTTCGCGGACACGGGCGGTCGAGAGCATGACTTCGACGGCGGCGACCCTCCCTTTGCCTTCGATGCGCGGTACCAGACGCTGGGAAATAACCCCTTTTAGAACGTTGGAGAGCTGCAGGCGGACATGGCGCTGATGGTGCGGCGGGAACATCGAGATGATCCGCGAAATAGTTTCAGGGGCATCGATGGTGTGCAGCGTCGAAAGCACCAGGTGGCCAGTTTCCGCGGCAGCCAAGGCGGTTTCCGTGGTTTCCAGGTCACGCATCTCGCCGACCAGGATGACGTCCGGATCCTGACGCAGGGCACTCTTCAGGGCCGGCGCGAAGCCGGTCGTGTCGAAGCCGACCTCGCGCTGGTTGATGATGCACTTGCGGTCACGGTGGAGATATTCGATCGGGTCTTCGACTGTGACGATATGCGCCGTGCGGTTGCTGTTGATGTAGTCGATTATGGCCGCCAGGGTGGTTGATTTACCGGAACCGGTTGCTCCCGTAACCAGGACCAGACCGCGTGCTTCCTGGGCGATTTTTTTCAGCACCGAGGGCATCTGCAGGTCTTCCAGGGTTGAGATCTTAAATGGGATGGCCCTGAAGACGGCGGAGACCGAGTTGCGCTGCATGAAGACGTTGGCCCGGAAACGCCCCAGGCCGGGGACACCGTAAGCCAAGTCGACTTCGCTGGCCTCTGCAAATTTGGCCTTCTGGCGATCATTCATGATCGCCTCGCACATGCTGCGTACCGATTCGGCGGTCAGACGCGGTGCCTTCGGCAGCGGCCGCAGGCTGCCGTCAATCCGGAAGACCGGCGGCAGACCTGCTTTCAGATGGATGTCGGACGTGTTCGCTTTGAGCGCCATTGCCAGAATATCATTCAGATTCATCGTCTCACCCTGCTCACTTCTCAATTATTTGTTTTACGGCGATCAGTCGTCGCCGCTGCTGTCATTGTCTCCCGAGCTGAGGGATTTGCCGCCACCGATACCGTAGAGCTCGCGCAGCTTGGCTTCGATGTCATCTGTCATCTCGGGATGTTCCTTGAGATACTGCTTGGCATTTTCCCGCCCCTGACCGATCCGCTCACCGCTGTAGGAGAACCAGGAGCCGCTCTTTTCGACGATATCGTTGTCGACGCCGAGGTCGAGGATGTCGCCTTCACGGGAAATGCCTGTTCCATACATAATATCAAATTCCGCCTGCTTGAACGGCGGAGCGATCTTGTTTTTGACAACCTTGACCCTGGTCCGGCCGCCGACGACGTCTTGTCCCTGCTTGAGAGCGGCGATACGACGGATGTCGAGACGCACCGAGGCGTAAAATTTCAGCGCGTTGCCACCGGTGGTGGTTTCCGGGTTGCCGAACATGACGCCGATCTTCATGCGGATCTGGTTGATGAAGATGATGCAGCAGTTCGACTTGCTGACGATGCCGGTCAGCTTCCGCAGCGCCTGGGACATCAGGCGGGCCTGGAGGCCCATGTGTGAGTCGCCCATTTCGCCTTCGATCTCGGCGCGTGGGGTCAGGGCGGCGACGGAGTCGACGACGAGGACGTCGATGGCACCACTGCGGACCAGCATTTCAGTGATTTCGAGCGCCTGCTCACCGGTGTCTGGCTGGCTGACCAGCAGGTCGTCGGCCTTTACGCCAAGGTGCTGGGCGTACTGGATATCGAGGGCATGTTCGGCATCGACGAAAGCGGCCACGCCGCCTTTTTTCTGAATTTCGGCGATAATGTGCAGGGCCAGGGTGGTTTTGCCCGAGGATTCCGGGCCGAAGATCTCGATGATCCTCCCCTTGGGGACTCCGCCGGCACCCAGGGCCAGGTCGAGGCTCAAGGCTCCGGTCGAAATGGTTTCAACCGCAGGCATCTGAAAGTCTGAGCCGAGGCGCATGATGCTCCCCTTGCCAAACTGTTTTTCAATCTGCCCCATGGCAAGCTCAAGGGCTTTGTTCCGGTTTTCTTCAGCCATCTGTCTCCTCCGTGAATTTCATTCTCTATTTGGATGGTCAGTGTTTTTTAGTCCGTCTGAACTTTATGTCACATCACTGTGTCGGATTATGTCATCGCTGCTGACAGCGGCTGCGGAAAATAAAAGATTAAATCTTTTTTTCAAGCCTGTCGAGCAGATAATCAGAAAAAATTAATTATACCGATTTGTCCACAGGTCCATCAGTTTTTTCAAGATGTTGAATCGCGTAGCGACGCAACCACTCGAGAGCCATGAAGGCACTCATACGCTGGATTTTCTGTCGGGTTCCGTGAAAATGATAGCGTTTGGCGTGAACGCCGGCCGGACTGGCCAGGGCGATGTAGACCGTGCCGACCGGTTTTTCTGTGGTGCCACCGTCGGGTCCGGCGATGCCGGTTATTGACAAGGCCAGGTCGCTGTCGCTGCGTGCTTTGAGGCCGCTGGCCATGGCCCGGGCACAGGCTTCGCTGACGGCGCCGTGATCCTGAAGAATCTGCGCAGGGACACCGAGCCAGTCCTGTTTCGCCGAGTTGGCGTAGGTGACGCCCCCCCTTTCCAGGAAGGCCGAGGCTCCGGGGACACTGGTCAGCAGACTGGCGACCAGACCGCCGCTGCAGGACTCTGCCAGGGACAGGGTCAGGCCGCTGGCGCAGAGCAGTTTGGCAACGGTCTGTTCGGCGCTTTCGTCGTTGCGGGCCATCAGGGCATGACCAAGCTCCTGGAGCAACAGGGCTTCCGCCTGATCGAGGCGCTGATCGGCATCGGGGGTTGCCGATTTCAGCTTGACCAGAACCAGGGGATACTCGAGAGAAAAAGCGACGTCGACCCCGATCGGTAGCCTTTGGTAAGGGATCAGCCGGTCGATCTTCGGTTCCGGGATGCCGAAAAATTTCAGGGTTCTCTGGTGTAAGGGAGCATTCTGCGGGGCCTTTTTGCGCAAAGCCGGCAGAACCGATTTCTCGAACATTGCGCGCATCTCGGCTGGCACACCGGGCAGAAAAAACAGCTCGCAGCCCTGGTGTTCGAGGCGAAAACCCGGAGCGATGCCGAGTGGATTGGGTAGAATCACAGCCTGTTGCGGCAGTAGCGCCTGACGTTCGTTCTGGGGTTCCATCTGGCGCTGGCGGCTGGCGAACCAGTTGCGGACCTGATCCATTGCTTCGTCATTGATGACCAGCGGCTGGCGCACGGCTCTGGCCGCAGCCCGGGCGGTCAGGTCATCACTGGTTGCACCAAGCCCGCCGGTGACGATGACGCAGTCGACATGTCCGGAAAGATAGAGCAGTGCATCGTAGATCTCCTTTTCCTGGTCAGGGACGACCAGCGAGCGGCACAGCCGGTAGCCATTGCGGGCCAGGATTTCGGCGACGCTGGCGGTGTTGGTGTCGGTGACCTCACCGCTGAGCAGCTCGTTGCCGGTGGTCAGGATGGCAATGGAGTAATCGCTCATGGTCGTTTCCGTCGCCATCAGCTGAACAGCCAGAGGCCGATACGCAGCAGGATAGCCGCATAGATGCCGGCCATGACGTCATCGAGGGTGACGCCGATGCCATTCTTCATTTCGCGGTCGAACCAGCTGGCTGGCGGTGGTTTGACGATATCGAAGATGCGGAACAGGATAAAGGCAAAGATGGCCGTCCACCAGGAGAAGGGGAGGAATAGGGTGGTGACCAGGTAGCCAGCCAGTTCATCGATGACGATGCGGCCGTCATCGGTCACACCGTAGTATTCTCCGGCGACATCACAGATGCGGAAGCTGAGCAGGATGACTAGAACGGTCACCACCAGCTGCAGAAACCATGGGAGCATGGCGATATAGTAGAAGGCTGGAATCCCCGCCAGGGTCCCGAAGGTACCCGGCATGAAGGGGGCGTAGCCAAGGCCTCCGTTGCTGGAAAGAAACAGGGTGGAGCGCAAGTAGCGATCTGTGCAGCAGTGATTGTCTGAGGCCATTATTCTTTCTCCAGATCTCTCAGCTTCAGTTGTTTGTAGGCTGAGCTTTCAACCAGGTGGAAAATTTCATGCAGGGGGCGCTTATGGATCTCGGCCAGGCGTCGGCAGTCTTCATATTCCGGGCTCAGGCGCAGGAAGCGCTCCCCCTGATAGAGCAGTTTGACCTGCGCTTCGCCGAGCGGGGTCGAAATCTTTTCCTCGCGCCGGTCCAGCAGGTAGCGTTCCGCACTGATGCTGCGCAGGCCGATGGCACTGCTCTGTTCGAGGACCAGCTGTGCCAGTTCATCGGCCTGTTGTGGCAGACAGATGACCGTCAACTTCTGGGCTGGGCGGTTTTTTTTCATGTGCAGCGGGGTATAGCTGACATCGAGGGCGCCCTGCCCCAGCAGCTGATCAAGCAGGTAGCCCAGCTCTTCAGGGGTACTGTCATCGATATGGGTTTCCAGAATACTGATCGTTTCTTTCTCCGCTGGTCCCGTTCCTTCATAGAGTATACCGCGTAACAGGTTGGGGCGGTCTTCCAATTGCCAGCCGCCGACACCGTAACCTGTCCTGCCCAACTGCGCGGTCGGCAAGCTGGAGAAGTCGGCCAGTTCGGCGACGATTGTCGCGCCGGTCGGGGTGACCAACTCTTTGTCGCAGCCACTGTCACAGACCGGTTTCCCCTGAAGGATTTCAAGGGTGGCCGGTGCCGGCAGGGGAAGCACGCCATGAGCACATTGACTCATGCCGCGTGACATGGGGAGCGGGGCACAGATAACCCGGTCGATACCGAGCAGCTTGAGACCGATGGCCGCACCGGTCAGATCGATAATGGCATCGATGGCACCAACCTCATGGAAGTGGACCTGGTCGATGTCAATACCATGGACCTTGGCCTCAGCTTTACCGAGGCGATGGAAGAAGGCTCTGGCCAGGAGACTCATCTCCTCAGGCAGGGAACTGTCGGCGAGCATTTTGTCGATATTGCTCCAGTGCCGGTGATGATGGCTTTCTTTGTGGGCGACCATGACCCGTGTGCCAGAGATGCCATGGCGCTGTTCCCGGGCGATATCCAGTCGATAACCATGCACAGGCAGCAGGTCGAGATGCTGCTGCAGTCGGTGCGGATCGAGGCCGAGATCGATCAGCAGGCCGAGGAACATGTCGCCTGAGATGCCGGAGAAGGTGTCGAGATAAAGTGTTTTCATATGTTTCTGTCGTGGATTCGGTTAATTCGGTTGGCCGCAAAGGCAGCACCGAAGCCGTTGTCGATATTAACTACGGTGACGCCGCTGGCACAGGAGTTGAGCATGCCGAGCAGGGCGGCAACTCCGCCAAAGGCCGCCCCGTAACCGATCGAGGTCGGAACCGCGATGACCGGTTTGTCGATCAGCCCGCCGACCACCGACGGCAGGGCTCCTTCCATGCCGGCGACAACGATAATCACTGCAGCGCTTTGCAGCAGTTCGGTGCGGGCCAGCAGACGATGGATACCGGCTACACCGACATCGATCAGCTCTTCAACCTGGTTGCCAAGCATTCGCGCGGTGACGACCGCTTCCCGGGCCACCGGCAGGTCCGAGGTTCCGGCGCAGATCACCAGGATCTTGTCCTGGCAGTTGTTCTCGATCGCCTGGTTGATGAGGCAGAAGGTGCGGGCCAGTGGATCATGCTCTCCTTCCGGAAAACTGTTGATCAGGGCCGTCGCTTTGACCTCATTAAGGCGGGTGACCAGAACGTTGCGTGCTTTCCGGTCCATCGCTGAGATGATTGTGGTCAGCTGTTCAAGGGTCTTGTTCTCGCCGAAGATGACTTCCGGAGCCCCCTGGCGCAGTTCGCGATGGTGATCGATCTGGGCGATACCGAGGTCTTCAAAGGGGAGCTGCTTCAAGCGTTCCAGGGCTGTGTTGACACTGGTCTGGCCGTTGGCCACCGCTTCTAGTAACAGCGACAGTTCTTTCTGGTTCATGGGCTTGGCAATGCTCCGTTCGTGTCATTCACCGGAATGCGGAGAATTGAGATCATAAGTAAGCAGCTTGTTTCGCCGCTCATCATAACAGAAAAATAGCCATCAGCCAAAGACGGCCAGGGGCATTTGTGGGCTTGCTGGTCAGCCAAAAGCGGGGCAGGGCTGGCCACAAACGCCAATCGTATAGTAGGATTATATCTGTTTGTTGTTAAATAAAACTACCGGGTTTTTTATTTTCCTCCCTGATTCTGGTCAGGTGAAAGTGAAAACGGCCGCAACGATTATTCTCAGAGGGGTATCATGGCAAAAGACAGTTGTGGAGTTATCTGCCGGTTTCTCAATTCTCAACCGGCCAGTGGTGTGATCCTGATGATGGCGGCGATTCTGGCCATTATTTTTGCCAATACGCCGCTGCGTACGCTCTACGATCTTCTGTTGGCGACGCCGGTTGGGGTCAAGGTCGGTCTGCTGGTCATCGATAAGCCGATGTTGTTGTGGATCAACGACGGCCTGATGGCAATCTTTTTCTTTCAGGTCGGTCTAGAACTCAAGCGTGAATTCCTCGAGGGGGAGCTGAGGAGTCCGAGCAACATCCTGCTGCCAGCGGTCGGTGCTGTCGGAGGCATGGCTGTGCCGGCCGTCATCTACTATCTGGTCAATCTGGATAACCCGGCCGCACTGTCCGGTTGGGCCATTCCGGCAGCGACCGATATCGCTTTTGCCCTTGGTGTGCTGGCTCTGCTCGGTAGCCGGGTTCCGTCCTCACTGAAGATCTTTCTGACCTCGCTGGCGATTTTCGACGACGTTGGAGCCATTGTCATCATCGCCCTGTTCTATACATCGAAAATATCGCTTACTGCGCTTGTCGCCGCGCTGCTCTGTCTGATCGTTCTGTTTGTTTTCAACCGCCTTAATGTCACCGCGAAAAGCGTCTATCTGGTGGTCGGTATTGTCATGTGGGTAGCTACGCTCAAGTCGGGGGTGCACGCCACACTGGCCGGAGTGGTGCTGGCCTTCTTCGTGCCGATGCGTTCCAAAACCGACCCGGATGATTCTCCCTTGCAGAGTCTGGAGCATGATCTGCACGGACTGGTTTCGTTCTTTGTTCTGCCGATCTTCGCCTTTGCCAATGCCGGGATCAGTTTCGCCGGTATGGGGCTGGCTCAGATGTTTCATGGTGTGCCGGTGGGGATCGCCCTTGGCCTGTTTATTGGCAAGCAGACCGGTATCTTTGCTATCTGCTGGCTGACGATCAAAAGCGGTCTGGCACGCCTGCCGGAAGGGTTTACCTGGACTAGGCTTTACGGGGTTGCGCTGCTCTGCGGCATCGGGTTTACCATGAGCCTGTTTATCGGATCTCTTGCGTTTGAGGAGTCAGGGGTGGACAGGTTCTTCGATGAACGACTGGGGATCATCGCTGGATCGCTGGTCTCAGGAGTCGTCGGTTACCTGGTCCTGTGGCGCAGTCTGAAGTCTGCTGAACATTGAAAGTGCAGAGAGCCTGCCCTTATGAATAGATCTTGCACAGATTTTGGTAGGGGGTCGGGCACATCAGTCGTTCAGTTATTTTCTCGGCTGTCTGTTTCAATGCCGTGATAACGGAATCCTGCATGAGTTGTTCTTTTCTCATGATTGGAGTCAGGGCGACGACACTTCCTATCGCACGACTGTTGCGATCAAAAACAGGGACAGCGATCGCGTAGATATTTTTATCAAACCAGCCATTGTCGATCGAAAAACCGCGTGCCACGATTTCGTCATACTCGGCCGTCAGTTCCTTAATTCTTGCCTGATCTGATACGAGGTCATTCAGCCATTTTTGGGCAAGCCGGGGATGGGAATAGGCAGCAATGCATTTGGCTCCGACATGAGTATGTGGAAGCACTCTGTCGCCGATGGCGATGGAAACAGAGATCGGGTTATGGCAGCGCGCAGCATAGGCCAGAAACATGTGGTCCCCCGAGAGGGTTTCAAAGTGAACTGTTTCGGAGATCTGGTCTCTCAAGCTGTCGCAATATGGCTGAGCGATGATAATGCCCTGAGAATCGATGTCTTTCGTCATCGATTTCCAGAGTTGGATGATTGACGGGCCGAGTGAGTATCTTTTGGTGATGCTGTCCTGGGTGACGTAGCCGTATTTTTTCAGGAACTTAAGGTTTCGGCTCACCGTCGCTTTGTTGAAATTCAGCGCATCAGCCAATTCCGTTGTCCCAATGGGGGTATTGTTCCTGGTAAAGTATAGCAATATCAGAAGGGTTTTTTCAGTGGCATTGAACTTGTCGTCTTCTGTTTGAAATGTCTGGCTGTTCATCATAGCTCTTCCGATAACGTGGCTTTGTCCAGGGGCAGCTCTTGGTCTTCTATCTCTTGTCCAGAACCCCTTCAAGGAAAATTTTTGTCGAGAGATCGACGATCTCGTCATCGGTGAAATTTCTCTCGACGCCGACAACAAGCTTGTATTGTATAACAAAAGCAAATAGAGATGCTACATAGGTTTTGGCCGCCAGGTGCATATTGAAATCTTTCAGCTGCGCTTGGTGTCTTTCCAGACTGTCCGCAATATATTGTGCGACATAGCCGATTCCTTCCCGGTGGTAGATGTCTCCGATCTCCGGATTTTTATTCGAATCTCTGATGATGGTTCTGACAAAAGCGATACGTTTCGGATCGTTGAACATCTTGACGTAGGCCAGGCCGATCTTCTTGATTGTTGCCTCAAGGTCAAGCCCGCTTGATTCCTTGTCCAGCTTTTTGATGTCGAAGTGAAAGGGAGTTTCCTTCATGGCGGCTGAGAACAGTTCGTTCTTGTTCTCGAAGTACTGGTAGAGGGCCGCCTTGGAGTAGCCGGCTTTCTGGGCGATAAGTTCCATCGATGTTCCATCAAAGCCGTGTTCCCCAAAAAGAATCAAGGCAATCTGGATGATCTCCGAGCGCTTTTGATCATATTGAAGATTTATATTCCTGGCCTCAGGGATGTTCAGGTCTTCAAAAAGGGCTTTTTTCCCAGCATAATATTTGTAGATGGTCGCTGGTGAAACACTGGCAACTTCCGCAATATGCGCAATTTTTGCTCCTGCGTAGCCCTTCTCCAGGAAGATTGCCTTGGCAGCTTCGCATATCCTGTTTTTAATAGCGGTACGATCTGTCTCCATAACTTAATCCATTTTCAAAAAATTATATGATCCTGAAACATGACTGAATAGTCAGTGCGGATATCTGCATATCGCAGCAATTTATTCAGTCAAGCATATACGTTTCAGCCGGATTTTCCAAAACAGATTCTTTTTGTCCTTTTGACCTTTCTGTTCCTGTTGGTTGCGAATTCAGGTTGCAGGAGCCTGGCTGTTTAAAAAATCCCGGAACCCACCCTTGAGAGGAGGAGGCGGAAGGGTTCCTGGGATGGCAATGGGTGCAGATCTGGCGGCAACGGGTTTGGACCTGTTGCTATTTTTAAGATTGCTGCCCGTCGTCTTGGCGGAAAACTAGATTAAACCGGCAGGCCAAGTTTGGTGACGGCGTTTTCGTAATAGAGTTTTTCTCTCTCTTTGACAGTAAGCGAAACATCCTCAGAAAGAAATTTCATCATATCCTCAAGGTTCTCGTACGGATAATCACTGCCGAACATGATGTTATCGATCCCCAGAACGTTTTTGGCGCAGTTGAACGCTTCTTTACACATGTTGCCACTGGTGGTCACCATGATGTTGTGCTGGAAGTAATATTCGATCGATTCCTTGCACTTGATATTCGGGTTGGGAATGAATTTCAGGCGGTTGTTCATCCGCTCAAGCATGAACGGAATTCCCTCGCCGAGGTGGCCCAGAACAACCTTAAGCTTCGGCAGCTCGTCAAACAGTCCGGATACAATCATGCGGGTGATTGTGGTCACCGTGTCCATGGTGAACCCGAGTCCCGGTCCCGCCATGGTAAAACCAAAGCCTTCCATCCGTTCATTGTTCGGCAGCTGAGGGTGCAGGTAGACATAAACACCGAGCTCAACGGCCTTTTCGAAGATCGATTTGTATCTGGCGTCGTCCGGAGAGGTCTCACCATAGTTGGAATGGGTATGCCAGGAGACGAATCCGTGTTCCTTGACGCAGCGCTCCAGTTCCTGGCAGGCCGCGTCGACATCCTTGACCGGCAGGACGGCGCTACCGAGAAAGTGCAGGGGAAATTTTTTGGTGATTGCGGCCAGGGCATCATTGGTTTTGCGACAGACTTCGATGCTCGACTCGATATCCAGCTGCTCTAGGCCAGGGGAACTGCTCAGTACGGCCATGTCGACACCCTGGGTTTTCATCAATGCTATGCGGCTTTCGGCAACGTCGAGCAGTTTTTCCAGCAGATGTCCCTGTTTCATCGAGATGCTGTCCGACCAGATGATCATGTCGGTGGCCTTGTCGTAGTAGGGCGGCTCGGTTCTTTTGGAATACATTTCAACTAGGCTGCAGTCGTAAAAATGGTTCTCTAAATCTATGACTTTCATATATGACCTCTTATCGTTATACGTTGTTGTTCGTTACAGAAGCAGTTTTGGTAAAAACAGCGAGATGCTGGGGATATAGGTAATCAGCAGCAGCGCAAATATGTAGAGCAGGATAAATGGAACGACTGCCCTTGAGATTTCACCCATCCCCGCCTTTAGAACACTCTGGGCAACGAAGATGTTGAGACCGAACGGCGGAGTGAACATGCCGATCGACAGGTTGATGGTAAAGATGATACCGAGGTGCATCGGGTCGATGCCCAGCGCCAGGGCCGGTGGCAGCAGCATCGGGGCCAGGATCAGGATGGCCGCGCCGCTGTCGAAGAAGCAGCCGACGATCAGCAGCAGGACGTTAAGGATCAGCAGGAACTGGAAGGTTGAGAGTCCGCTGAACGCTTCGGTGAGAAACGCCGGAAACTGGGCGATGGTTGCGGCCTGGGCGAAGACGGTGCTGACGCCGATTAGCAGGAAGATCTGCGCCGTGATGACAGCGGAATCCTTGAAGATTTCAACCAGTTGCTTGGCTTTGACCTCTTTCAGGATGAACACGGAAGCGATGAAAGCATAGAGCGCAGCGATGGCGCCGGATTCCGTCGGAGTTGCCAGACCGGTGTAGATTCCACCCAGAACGATGACCGGAAGGAAAATGACAATGATTGCCTTTTTCAATGCTTGGTTAATGTCTTTGAAGGTCGTTTTTTCGCCGGCAAAAGAGCCTTTCTTGCAAACGATAACCAGGTAGATGCCGATGATGACAACCAGCAGCAGGCCCGGGAAAAATCCGCACATGAACAGCTCGGTAATCGACTGTTCGGTCGCGATCCCATAGATAATCATGGTGATACTTGGCGGTACAACGGTGCTCAGCGCGCCGGATGAGGTGATCAGGCCGAGCGAAAGTTTTCTGCCGTTGGCCTCCGAGAGTGGCTCATGAACAACCTTGCCGAAGGTTGCTGTCGCGGCCGGTGCCGAACCGGAAATAGCGCCAAAGATGGCATTCGATACCAGGCAGGAGATCGGGATTCCGCCGCGGACGTTTTTCAGGGCAACAATGAATATGTTGATCAGCCTGATGCCAAGCGAGCTGTGAGCGATGATCGTGCCCGCGACTACAAAGAACGGAACGGCCAGGAGGCTGTTTTTTGTCAAAGATTCAAACAGGCCGGTAAAGACGATGTTCAAAGACATCTCATTGACAAAGACCTGCAGGTAAACGGTTGCTCCAAGCAGTGCGACCCAGATCGGTGCATTGATCAGGACCAGGAACAACAGGATCGCCAGCATGGGCAGGACAGTACTAATCAGCATTTTTAAACTCTCCTTTTTTACAGATGATGAGAATCCAGCTTACAATTGCGATCACAAAGAACAGGGTGACGGTTCCATAGAGAAGGTATCGCGGCATCTGTAAGACAAAGGTCACGGTTTCGCGCATATGGGCTTTTTGGGTAATGTCGATCCCCAGTTTGACCAGCATCCCGAGAAAACCGAGTGTTATCAGTCCCCGGAATATGGCTATACCCTTCAATACCCGTGGGTTGTGAACGAAGCTGTTTAGTACGCCGATGCTCAACTGGCGATTGGTGTACTCAAGGTTGGGCAATGCAATAAAGACCAGCATGACCACAAAGTAGGAACTGAGCTCTTCCGACCATGGAAAACCGGCTCCCATGGTAAAGCGCAGGATAGCGTTGACGGCTGCCAGGAAGGTGCTTAAGAAAATAAAGATGGCCGCCAGGTAAAGGGAATACTTGTTTATTTTGTCTATGGCTGTTTCGAATGCTTTAAATATTGCTTTCATAGGTTTGTCCTCTTAACCTCTCCCATTGACCTGTTGGGAAATCAATGGTGCCAAAAAGTGCGCAATATTAACTGGTTGTGCGAACGGTCAGGGAGTCATCCGTAACTCGCTTAAGTGAGCGGATGAGGCAGGCTCTTTAAAGACCCTTCAAGAGCCTGCCCTGGTACCGTAGTGGGCCTTAGGTAACCTGCTTACTTGCCCACCATTTTTACGACTTCGTCATAAATTTTCTTGTTGTCCTTGCTTGCACTTCTGAATTGCTCATGGAGAGGACCGGCTGCTGTTTTCATTTCTGCCAGCAGTTCCTGACTTGGTTCCACGATCTCGAGGCCTTGGGACTTCATCAGGCCGAGCAGCTTGCCGTTGAGATTTTCAACGTACTGGTATTCGAAGTCGCGAATGACGTCTTGGACGGTCGTGGTGACCAGGGTGGAGATGTCTTTAGGCAGTTCGTCCATCCAGTCGGCGCTGAAGATAAATGCGTTGGTCATGGCACTGGCAGGAACCAGGTTGAGGTATTTGGCGCTGGTGTGAAGCTTGAAGACACCCATGAAGATGGTATCGGTCTCGACACCGTCAACGGTTCCGTTCTGCAGGGCAACAGCGATATCGCCTGGATCGAGTGTCGTTGGAGCGGAACCATAGGCTTTCAGCTCATCCTGCAGGGTGGGACTTGGCAGACACCAGATTTTCTTTCCTTTGAGATCGTCGAGGGTCTTGATCGGATCTGTAGACAGGATGTAACGGTCGACATTTCTCAGCCAGCCGGCGGCGTAGAAGCCTTTTTTGTAGAGATATTTGTTCAGGGAGAAGTCCTTGTTGTTCAGAACTTCGTAGAGATTGTCGGAACCTTTGAACAAAAATGGCAGGTCAGCAACGGCGGCAGCCGGTGCAAAAGAGGCGAAGTAAGAGCTGGGGATAAGAACAGCCTGGATAACGCCATCCTGAACCCCTTGAATCATCTGTACGGAAGTGCCGAGCTGGCTGCTCGGATAGAGTTCGACTTGAACTTTACCATTGGAAGCGGCCTCGATCCTTTTCTTGAATTCCTCCATGGTCGCATTTTGCTGATGCTTGCCGGCAGTTGGTGTGCCGATACGAATTTTGTATGTTTTGTCCGCGCTGAACGCGTCTGTGACAAACGGGCCTGCCAACATAAAACAGACAGCTACCAATAGTACCCATTGCTTCCTCATCTTTTAACCCTTTCTGTTGGTGAATAAATAGTTACCGACCGGTCGGTGTGGAGTTATTATGGTTATGATAATTCAATTTTGTAGTCAAGATTATTTTCTACAGAAGGGCTTTGAATTTGATTTTTTTCATGCAAAAACTGACTTAAGATATTGAAAAAGAATAAGTTTTAAAAATAATAATTTTTTACCGACTGGTCGTTATTAATTCATACACGTCTATTTTAGACGGGTATTTATCATCAACAAGGTTGTTTTATTTGTAATGTTTTGGCGGTCTGAACTGTTTCTATAGCCGATATAAAAAAAGGCAAAGGATGGCGATTTGTCCGGTTGGCCATGCAGATCTGTTGTAACGATTTCACAGGAGCGCTGCTCTGCAGACGGGATGTTATCGGCGTACACTTACCAATCCTCAGGTTGAATGGCGGGATCTGTTAAAAACGTCAGTGTTTCTGCTTTTGAGGTGTGTTATAATTTATAATGACTGACCATTCGGTAAGAGCTATATAGCGTTTTTTGCTATCAGAATTCGCCGCTCATCCACCAATACGGGTCCGATTAAAACGATTGGCAAAGAATATGGAAAGAATGACTTGTAAGTTGAGGATATGTGAGGCGGCAAAAGTCGTTTTTCTTGAAAAAGGGTATGCCGGGGCAAAGATGACGGACATTGCCGAGGTTGCGAATGTCTCTCCGGCGACCATTTACAAATACTATTCTGGGAAAAAAGCCCTTTTTGAGGATTTGAATATTCCGGAGGCGCTGGATCACCATCCACAATATGAGCAAAAGCGTTCAGAGATCATCCAGGTTGCCTTGATTCTTTTTGGGGAGCATGGTTTTGACGGGGCATCGATGGAGATGATTGCCCAGAAAGCCGGTTACTCCAAGGCAGCCCTCTATCAATATTTCAAGAACAAGAATGAACTGTTCTCGGCAGCCATGAAGGAGACGCCATTTCACTTCGATGTCAAGAAACTGGACAGGGAGTCAAGTGGGCTCGATCTTGAGGCGACAATCAAGAAAATAGGCCTGGCTTATGTCAAGATGTTTAATCACCCCGAGCGTATCGCGTTTGTCAGAAGTTTTATCCGGGATTCCAACAAAAATCCGGCTATCAATGACATCTACCATAAAGAAGGGGTCGGTTATGTCGCCAGGTATATCGTCCGTTGTCTGGAAAAGCATCAGGCTCAACTGAAAAATTACAATATGCAACTGGCCGCCAAGACCTATGTTTCTTCCCTGTTTGCCTTTGTCATTCAGTACAAGCTGGTCGTCGGTATAGAAAGAAATTTTTCCGACGAAGAGATCGTCGAGATTTCGACAAAAATTTTCCTGGAAGGGGTTTTGGATAAATCAGCGACGTGAGTTGGAATGATGACTGAAAGACAGGTGGCGCGGAAGATTTTAAAAATGGAATCTGAGCCGATAAACAGTCGTGGCTTTCCCGATTTTCTATAATCCTTCACAGTTTACCAGAAGCCCAATTGGTTTAAGATTCTTTTCTCGCTTTGCATTCATCAAAGCGCTTCTGTGAGTGCAGAATATCTTCGAGGTTCAACTCAATCCAGTTGACCAGATCTCCAACTTTACGTGCAACTGTTCCTCCTTGATCTGTCAATCGATACTCGACATGAGGTGGGATGACAGGGTGTGCAATCCGTAATACAAATCCATCAGCTTCTAATGCCTGTAACGTTTGTGACAGCATTTTTTCACTGATACCCGTAATTTTTTTTCGAAGCTCACTGAAACGATGAGTGCCATCAAGCAGTGAAAACAGGACTAGAACCCCCCAACGGCTAGTAACATCCTGTAATATTCCGCGTGACGGACATTCCTTGGCAAGTACATTCCCACGACTTAATTTTTCGGTTAATGATGAGCTCAACTCTCCTTTGGCTGTTCCATTCATGTCTGCCCCCTATGCCAGAGAAAAAATAGTACTTACCAAAAGGTGCGTACTTACAATTAGTAAGTATACGTGGCAAGCTACACTAAGTCGAGTTACTTGATAACAACGAGAGGAGAAAACTATGATTGCAGTTACAGGTGCTACCGGTCAGTTAGGACAATTAGTCATACAACATCTACTGAAAAAAACCTCTGCTGGGCAAATTGTTGCTCTGGCTCGAAATGTTGCAAAAGCTGAACCCCTGAAGGCATTGGGCGTTCAGGTTCGCCATGCTGATTATTCTAAACCTGAGACCTTAACAGCTGCACTTAACAGGATTTCCAAGTTGCTACTGATCTCATCCAGTGAAGTGGGGCAACGAACGCCACAACACAAAAATGTGATTGCTGCAGCCAAACAAGCTGGAGTTGAATTAATTGCTTACACGAGCCTGTTGAAAGCGGATACTTCGCCGTTAGGACTAGCAGAAGAGCACATTGAAACAGAAGCTTACCTGATTGAGGTTAATGTTCCTCATGTTCTGTTACGTAATGGCTGGTATACAGAGAACTATCTGGCCAGCATCGCACCGTCTTTGGCAAATGGAGGCTTCATTGGTTGTGCAAAAGAGGGAAAAATCAGCTCGTCCGCCCGTGAAGATTATGCTGAGGCTGCTGCGGTGGTTCTGACAAGTGATGAGCCTCAAGATGGCAAAGTTTATGAACTTGCAGGAGATGAAAGCTATACCTTGGCGGAGCTGTGCGCGATCATAAGTGAAGAGTCTGGAAAATCCGTTCCATACATTAATATGGAAGAAAGTGATTTTGCCCAGGCGCTCGAAGGTGCGGGTCTTCCAGCACCATTAGCAGGTGTGCTGGCGAACTCAGATACAGGTGCCTCTCAAGGGGGGTTGTTCGATGAAAGCCACGTGCTCAGCAAACTTATTGGTCATCCAACCCAATCACTGCGCCAATTTGTCAAGGCGTATATGTAAAGAATAGGGGCTTTGCATGGCATCTCGCCGAGGCATTATGTTTTTGCCATTATTCTTACTGAATCTCTCAATCATGTCGATCGCAAACCTGAGTGATTGAATTAAGTGGAGGCACTGTCTTGCGATAGCTACCGATATAACAACGACCAGACCGATCAGGTCTGGCCGTTGCTTGTTGCTAATGTGCGTTTTTTGCGCATGCGTTAAGCAGGCAGGACTGCATCAAACCTTTGGCTGGCGCTTCTCCGGTCCAGAGCTCAAAGTCTTTTTCGCCCTGTGCTCTAATCATGCCCAGTCCGCCGGCAGCAGGGTGGTGATGTGCCTTCGCGGCTACGACAAAAGGAGTGTCTGTCGCACTGCTGCTGATGTCGAGGACAACTGCCTGTGGATTCAGGTCTTGCCAGGAAAAATCGCTGAGGTGATCCATGATCAGGTTGATCAGCAGGTCCGTTTCACTCAGTTTGGAACCTATTTCACTGCGCATCAGCGGCAGGTGTTCGAAATAGGTCTGTGGGTAGATTTGGGAAAATTGATCTGTCAGCATTTTTGCTTGCTCGACGCTCTGATCTGTAATGCTGATGTGCTTCGCTCCGGCCTTGCAGAGCGCGACAATAGCTGCCCGGCAGGTACTGTTGACGCCCAGCATCATCACGGATTTCTCGCGGGGATCAAAGTCAAGGTCCTGTTTGAGGGTCTCAGCGACGGCATAGACGTCGGTGTTGTAACCGTGCAGATGACCCTCATGATTGACAATGGTGCTGACTGCGCCAACTAGGCGGGCGGTTTCCTCGATCACGTCCAGATGAGGAATAACCTTTTCCTTGAATGTCATCGAACAGTTGGCTCCCAGGAAATCGAGAGCCCGCATGACGGCAAGTGCTTCCCCAACTTTTTTAACAGGGGTGCGATCTGTTGCGTAAACGGCGTTGATGCCGCTCTCTTTCAAGGCAGTGTTCTGCATCAGTGATGCGAGGGTGTGAGCGCTTGGTTCGCCCATAGCTTGCAAAACTCTTGTTCCTGATTTAATCACAAAAAATCTCCCTTCATTATTATGAACCTGCTGAATTGCTTGAAACAAGTGCACTTAAAATATCAAATTCAGGGTCCGTTTTCGTATAGAAGTGATAGCGAATCAGATTAAAGGCCAATATAGAGCCCTCGATTGGAAATTGCTTTCAGTTCACCAACGACATCGGCCTGAAATGCCGTCAACAGACCCT
The DNA here is from genome assembly GCA_963677215.1 of Geopsychrobacteraceae bacterium. Lineage (GTDB taxonomy): Bacteria > Desulfobacterota > Desulfuromonadia > Desulfuromonadales > Geopsychrobacteraceae. The sequence goes on along the minus strand of OY781919.1, from coordinate 619,972 downwards.
TGTTGCCAAGTAAATTGGAGCAGAACTCCAGGCAGGCGATAGTGGTCGAACTCTTACCGTGATTCCCTATATCCAATCTTTTCTGTGGCATTTTTAAACCTTTTCTTTGCCTGGTAACAATTTGCTGAAAAACGACGGAATTCTCACCTGTCATTAATCTGTTCAGGAGGAGTATCCTTGGTCTATTGTTTATGCAGACGTCACAATATTTTTAATGACTAAACAAGCTCAGGTAGATGAGTCTAGAAATATCACTTATTTACCGATATTTATTGAGAAAGAAAGGACAATAAGTGAATATAAATTCTCAACTAGCTGTTAAATAACAAGAAACTGAATGTAAAGGCCGACAGGACAAGGAAAGGAGGAGCGTGCGGAAATTTTCTGTAACCTATGGTCTTTTTTTCATGGCGTAAAATCATGTTTCGTGCGATTAAAAATCTAACTACCATTCATTCAGTTTTTTTTCAACTGGAAATATCTGTGTTATAAACTTTCAACCAGATATGGTGCTAGCGTAATTTCCCCGGGCTGAGAAGAGGAAAAAGCGTAGTTGAAAGCCAGGCGAACGGCTTTCTCCTGCCTGTTGTTTTGTACCGCCGCATTGATACAGTTTTTAGGGGTAGACTAACTTGGCAAGTGTAGAGAGATGCCGGGTTATAAATGATATTATGAAGATATAGTCGTCTGGGAAGAGTCGGTAAAGGGGTGAATCATATCCTTTTGTATGGGGAGTTTCATGGGGAGTTCAGTGAGGAGTCCATGGTGGATTGTCGTCGGTTCTATTTTCGGACTGATGGTTGGTAATGGCCCGGTGATGCAGTTTACATTTGGTGTCTTTTTAAAGCCGATATCCCAGGATCTGGGGTGGGACAGGGGGACGATTTCTCTGGCTCTAAACGCCGGGCTGATAGTCACCGGGATAGCCACTCCTTTTGTCGGGCGCCTGATGGATCGTCATGGGATAAAGTTTATCGCCATTCCAGCGATTATCTGTTTTTCCGGCACAATTGCCGCCGCGGGATTTACCGAAAGTTCGTCAACCTATTTTATTCTGACCTATGCACTTATGGGCCTGTTTGCTGCAGGACAGACGCCCTTGCTATATTCAAAGGCGATATCTTCCTGGTTTGATCGTCAGCGCGGGTTTGCTCTTGGTATCGCGATTTCTGGTGTCGGCTTGGGTGCTGCTGTCGTGCCAAAGATAAGCGGTGTACTGATTTCTCAGGTGGGTTGGAGAGGGGCATATTTCAGTCTGGGCCTGTTAACCCTGATCGTTGCTCTTCCCTCGGTTTCTTTCCTGATCAGGGAAAGGCGGGTATCAGGGACGAAACAGCAGGGAGCGCTGCCTGGAGCAGCCAAAGGCCTGAGCGGTGGCGAGGCACTGAAAGACAAAAATTTCTGGACATTGGCCAGCGCCTTTGTTTGTGTGGCTTTGGCTGCCAACGGGGCGATTGCCCACGTCGTACCGATGTTGACGGATCGTGGCCTGCCGCCAGCGATTGCCACGACCGCTCTGGCGACGGCAGGAGTGGCTCTGATCTTCGGTCGCTTGCTTTCTGGATATCTGCTCGATAAGTTCTTCGCCCCCTATATTGCGGCCATATTTTTTCTGGCGCCGCTGCTGGGGATTCTGGTCCTGCTCAAGGCAAGCGCATCGTTTACCGGCGGCTTGGGAACGGTCCTGCTCGGTGTCGGACTTGGCGCTGAGGTGGACCTGATAGCTTTTCTGCTGACGCGCTATTTGGGAAACAGGTCTTTTGGTGAGATCTACGGTTACCTGTTCGCCCTCTTTATGCTTGGTTCCGGTCTGGGCCCCATGTTGATGGGGATCTGTTTCGATGTATTTGGCAGTTACAGTCTGGCGTTGATCTGTTTTGCCGTGGCCCTGATGATAGCGATAGTGCTGATGTGTCGTTTGGGGGCCTACAGATATCCGGTTGTGGTGGAGTGAGACTCTATGAAGGGGCGGGTAGTAAAGTTTGTCGGCCGGTTCAAGTAAGAAGTTGACCTGACTGCTGCCAAACGAGTAGGGTTGCCGAACCTTTTTTCAGATGAGGCAGAATAGATGACAGAAGAACAACAGCCGTTAAGCAAGACCAAGCTGAAGCAGCTGGCCAAAGAAATTGAAAAATTGGGGCAGCGCCTGACCGAGATGGGAGACAATCAGTTTGCCCAGCTGGAGATGCCTGATGATGTTCGCGAAGAAGTGGTCCTGGCCCGTGAGACCGTCGGCCGTGGTTCGCACAAGCGGCAGATCAAACACCTGGCGGGTGTGCTGCGCAAGCAGGACGAGGTTGTCGAGCAGATTCAGCGCCAGCTCGATGCGCTCGATCAGGTGACCGGCGGTGAAAAGCGTCAGTTTCACAAGCTGGAAGACCTGCGTGATCGGCTCTGCGACGCAAAAACCTTTCAGCAAGCCTTTGACGAGATGATCGAACTGATGCCACAGATCGACCGGAACGGCATCGCCCGTCTGTCACGCTCAGTACAACAGCATGCGGACAAGCGGGCGGCGCGGGAGATCTTCAGACGTTTAAGGGACGAAATGGAGAAAGAGTAGAGGCGGAACTCAGAGATTTACAGAAGACCGTTCCTTGACAGGAGCCGTTGCCGTGACCTGATCGGTTAACCGATCAGGTCGAGCGTGGTTTTGTCCATTTCGTCGGCGGTCTGAAGCGCCTTGATATTGGCCTGATAGCTGTTCTTGGTGACAGTCATGTCGGTCAGCTCCTGGGCCAGGTCGACATTGGACAGCTCTTTCATTGTCCCATCTTCCTGCAGTACCATGGAGCCCGGGGTGTTGACCTGCTGGACCTTGGCGCTGACTCCGCCATTCTGATTCTCTTCCAGAACTGTTCTCGATTTTTTAAACTCTTCGGAATCTGTGTTGGCGATATTGTTCGCGCTGACTGACTGCCTGGTGCTTAACGACCAGAGTGCTGAAAGGCTGGCATCAACTGATAGTGACATAATGTTCCTCCTGTTACTATTCGTTAGAATAGATCAATGCCAATTATAAGTCAATGCTCATTTTTTATTACTAATGTTGCTGGGCTATCTGTCGGATAAGAGGTTGATTCAGTAGTTGTATACAATCCTTTCCTGCTGAATTACATTTGCAGGAAACAGCACTTCAGATAGGGTTAGCGCTTTTCCGGTTGATTCGATCTGCGGCTCAGACAAGGCGGCGCGGCTCTGGAGAAGGTGCTGTCACTTGTTATATAAACCGCGCACGTACCTCTCCAGCGCAATGACCCGGGGATCGTCGAGGGGGAGGGGTGTTCCTTTGAGAGCGTCACGAATACAGAAGTTCATGTATTCGCGCAGCATCATTTCATCGTAATCGCCGGCTAGTTCGAGCCCTTTTCCCTGGTCATGGCAGGTTGCGCAGCTTTTTCCGTTACTGCCGAGGTTGGGATCGTTGAACAGCTTTTCCCCGGAAGGGAGAGGTTCTGCCGCACCTGCAAGACCGGTCAGCAGGCAGATAGTCAGCCCTGAAACCATGAGTTTTCTCAGCATCGTTTAAGTCCTTTCTCCGTGATAGCATGTTCGACCGGTGTTGTAAGAAGCATATCTTAAAGGAGAAGGGGCGCAATTGCGAAGCCGGTCAGCTGGAGAAAAAATCCCTGATATCCAGGCCGATCCGTTCTGCTGTTTCCGCCGCTTCGGCGAGCGGGCCGACGAACATGACGAAATCATGGACTAGTCCGTCATAGTGGCGCTGCCTGACGGCGACTCCGGCTGCTTTGAGCTTATCGCCGTAGGCAAGTGCCTCGGCCGCCAGCGGGTCGAGCTCAGCACTGATGATTGTCGCCGGGGGCAGGTTACAGAAATTATCAGCGAACAGAGGCGAAAGCAGCGGATTGCTGCCGTCATCCTCAGGCCTGAAGTAGTAGCCGCGGAAGGTGCGGCTGTTTTTGGTTGAGAGGATGATTTTGGTGATCGGCTCGATCTTTCTGGCATGATCGGTCTGCTGGTCGAGCAGCGGACAGATCAGCACCTGGTAGCCGGGGGTGAAGTCCCTGCGTTCCCGGGCCAGCAGGCAGAGGGCTGCGGCCAGGTTGCCACCGGCGCTGTCGCCGGCGATCACCAGCTGGTCGGTGCGGATGTTGAGGGCGATGTCGTTGCTCATCAGCCACATGCCGACGGCGTAGCATTCTTCCAGGGCGGTCGGAAATTTGTGCTCCGGGGCCAGCCGGTAGTCGACACTGAGCAGGACGGCCGTCGCTTCCCTGGCGATGATGCGGCAGGCGTTGTCCGATAAGTCCGGGTCGCCGACGCAGAAGCCGCCACCATGCATGAAGAGAATGATCGGAAAAGGTCCCGGCCCTTCAGGCGTGTAGATTCTTACCTTAGAACTGCCGAACCCAGTCTCAATGGTAACGTCATCGACTGTACCGGGAAAAGGAACCTTGACCGCACGCCGGACCTTACTGTTCATGATCTCCCTGGCGCGGACGATATCCTCAACCGGCAGGGGTTTGGCGTTGGCAAACGCCTGGGCAAATTTTTTCTTATCCATAATCCGTGGCTTCTGGCTGTCGTTTGTTTCAGTTTTTGTCCATCAGCTCTGCAAGCTGGGAACAGATATGGGCCGCGATCGGCATGGCCGAGGTTGCTGCAGGTGACGGCGCGTTGCCGACAATCAGGCTGCGTTCCCCTTTGACAAACAGGAAGTCATCGAGCGTTGTCCCGTCGGCCCTGACCGCCTGGGCGCGAACCCCGGAGGGGTAAGGGCGCAGATCCTCGAGGCGGATCTGCGGGCAGTAGCGCTGGACCATCTTCAGGTAGCCGGGCCTGTAGAGTGAATTCTTCAGCTCGACCAGGGTCGGCAACGGGTACTTCTTGATCAGTTTGTAGAGCCCTGTGTAGCTGAGCATCTCGGCCATATCCTTGAGGCTGATCTTCCAGCGGGTGTAGCCTTCGCGGGCGAAGGCCAGAGTCGCGTTAGGACCGACGGTCAGGGATCCGTCGCTCATCGGCGTCAGGTGGATGCCCAAAAACGGCAGCTCCGGGTTGGGGATCGGGTAGATGGCGTGGGTGACGATGTTGCGCTTGTCGACCGGCAGCTGGAAGTATTCGCCGCGAAATGGAATGATCTTGAAGCTCGGCTCCTGGCCGAGCATGCGCACCAGCTTGTCGGAATGCAGTCCCGCGCAGCCGACCAGGAAATTACCGTTGAAATTGCCTAAGGAGGTCTTGACCTGCAGCTGCGGTTTTTCACGCAGTTCGCCAACCTGGCAGTTGGTGTGAATCTCGCCGCCCTCGGCAACGACCTGTTCGGCCAGCTTGGCCGCAACCTTGGTGAAATCGACGATGCCGGTCGAAGGGACCCAGACGCCACCGACGCCGATGACGTTCGGCTCGCGCTCTTTGAGCTGCTGCATATCGAGGGTTTCGGTTTCGATCTGATTGATGCGACAGCGCTCGAGCAGGTCCTGCATCCGTTCCAGCTCCCTGGCGTCGGTGGCGACCAACAGTTTGCCGACATTGCGGTAAGGGATGCCGTGTTCGTCGCAGAACTGTTTGGTGGCGATGTTCCCTTCGCGGCAGAACTGGGCTTTCAGACTGCCCGGCGCGTAATAGACGCCGGCGTGGATGACGCCGCTGTTATGGCCGGTCTGGTGCATCGCCAGACGTTGTTCTTTTTCCAGGACCGCTATTGAAGAGCCTTTGAACTGCTGTTGCAGCTGACGCGCTGTCGCCAGGCCGATGATGCCCCCGCCGATGATGATGAAATCGTAGTTTTTCATGTCAGTTCCTTTTGCAAGTCCACTCATTTTCGTCCAGCCAGCCAAGTTCCAGCAACATATAGACTCCAATCAGTATCGCTTCTGCGGTGTCGTGGCGCAAGTGAGGGGCGCGTTTTTCTCCCAGAAGCTCTATGGCCAGACGCGCCAACTGTTCGGCATTCTGCTTGGCGATGTTAGTCGAACTGTACTGCCGGTCGTAGAGCAGTTTGCGTCGCCAGGTTGCGGCCTGAAACTGTCTGTAGGGGGTGTTGCGGCGCTGCGCTTCCTTGCGCCAGATCTCCGCCAGCTGCCCGCCTCCTTCGAGGGTTATACTGAACGGCAGGGGCAGTTCGCGCAGCAGACCGTAGATGAAGCGTTTCAGAACTGCCGGGGTCGGCAGGTGATGGGAGCGGTACCAGAGCAGCCTGGCTGAAGAGTCGAACAGGGCCAGCCCGGTCTTGAGTCCGCAATCGACGCACAGCAGGTATTCAGTCTGATTCGTCGACATGGCGGTAACTGTACTTGGCCTGTTCCATCTGTTCGGCGTAATGGGCCAGCAGGGTCCGGCGCGAGAGCATGTAGAGCACGGTCTGCGGCGCCTGCTTGTCGACAACCGGGATCTCCTCCAGGTTGCGTTCGGTCAGCTTCTTCATTGCCCGGTTGAGCTGTTCATCCTCGGTCGTCGACACGACATGGCGGGTGGCGATGTCGCTGGCCACCACCAGGGTCGGCGGAATATCCTCGTTGAGAATGCGGCGGATATCGTTGATCGAGAAGATGCCGGTCATCTCATCATTATCGTTGACGATCGGGTAGTAGGCGGTCGAGGCATTGGCGATCTGGTCGAGGATCTGTGGCAGCGGGGTTCCTTCGTGGATCAGCAGCGGCTTGATTCCCTTGCGGCGCAGATCGCCGACGACGATCCCCTCCAGCACATCGACAATGAAGTCACCTAGGTGAGCCGGGGAGTCGAAGCGGTTGGCGACCTGTTTTTCGTAGATGCTGTTTTTGCGCATGATCAGCATCGCCATGACACAGACCAGCATCAGCGGGGCGAGCAGGCCGTAGTTGCCGGTCAGCTCGCTGACCATGATCAGGGTGGCGACCGGCGCGTTGGCGACCCCGGCAAAGAAGCCGGCCATGCCGACCAGGACGTAGGCGCGTGGATCCTGGGTCAGAGCGGGGAAGAGCAGCTCGGCGGTTGCGCCGAAGGTGCCGCCGAGCATGGCGCCGATGACCAGGCTCGGGGCGAAGACCCCGCCCGAGCCGCCTGACGAGATGGTCAGACTGGTGGCAATGACCTTGGCGACGGCGATGACCAGCATGACCCACAGGGCCATCTTGCCATAGAGTGCTGCCTGGACCCAGCCGTAGCCCGAGCTTAAGACCTGGGGAATGAACATCGCCAGGCAGCCGAGCAGGAGGCCACCGATGGCCGGTTTGAGCCAGTTCGGCAGGGGCAGTTTGCGGAACGCATCGCGCATGCCGTAGAAGGTTCTGACGTAGAGGACGCCGAACAGGGCACAGATGATCGCCAGGGCCAGGTAAAGCAGCAGTTCCGTCGGCTGTTCGAAGCTGAAGTGGGGGGTGCGCAGCAACGGTTCCCAGCCGGTGACAGCACCAAACAGGGAGTAGGCGATGATTGAGGAGATGATGCAGGGGATGAGCCCTTCATGCTCGAATTCCGGATCGCGGTAGAGAACCTCGACGGCGAACAGCGCGCCGCCTAAGGGGGAGCGGAAGGTGGCACCGATCCCGCCGGCCATGCCGGCAAGCAGCAGGATGCGCCGGTCCATGACCGAAAGACCGAGCTTGGTCGCGACAAAGGAGCCGAAGCCGGCACCGATCTGGGCGATTGGGCCTTCCCGCCCGGCGCTTCCGCCGGTGCCGATGGTGATCATCGAGGCGATGGTTTTGACCACCGGGACCCGTTTGCGGATCACTCCACCTTTGCGATGAAAGGCTTCAATGGCTCCGTCGGTGCCATGCCCCTCGGCTTCCGGGGCGAATTTGTAGACCAGCCAGCCGGAGCAGAGGCCGCCCAGGGCCGGCAGTACGAACAGGAACCAGCGATGTGGAACCTTCAGGCTGTCAATAGCCTGGGCAAAGGCTGATTCGGCAGAGCCTTCGAGGGGCGGGTGAAAGCTGCCGAACTGGCCCAGCACCAGGTGCTCGATGCCGTTGGTGGCGAAGTAGAAGATCAGTGCTCCGCAGCCGGAAACGATGCCGACCAGCACGGCCAGAACCAGCAGGCGAAAACCTGAGCGGTCGAGGTAGCGAAGAATGTCCGGAACTAAAGGCATGGCAGATCTTTTTCTGGTTCATGTTCCCTTCTCCCCGGGGGAGAAGGGCTGTTTCAAGGTTTTATTTTAGCTCAAGCCGCAAAGCGCGGTTTGAGAAACTGCTGGTAAAGCTTTTGGGCGACCTGATCGCTTCCGCTGTCATTCAGTTCGGCGAAGATCAGCAGCGGATCGGCCATAGTCAGCCCCGGGGGCTGCATGCCGCTCCAGTGGCACTGGCGGCCGAAGCTTTTGAGCAGGGTGACAGGTCCGGCCGGATCGGGGACCAGGTGCAACTGCAGCATGGTTTTGAGTTGCTGGTCCTCATCCAGATAGAGGGTGGCTGATTGCGCTTCAAAACCACCGCTCATAAGTTGAGCTCCCAACTCTCCTCCGATCAGGAGCTGGCGTCCTTCACCTAAGGCCTTGATCTGATCGGCGAGCTGACTCACCTTATGTCCAGCGTTCAGGCGGCAACGCTCGAGGAAAAGTTTCGGCCGCAGCGCCTCCAGGTAGCCGAGCTGCCAGCGCTGCAGCAGTTCTTCGGCGGCGTTGAGCTGACGGCTGCCATCTTCATTGCGGATCAGGTTGCCACGCTTTTCCAGTTCGCCAAACAGGCTGCCGATGGCGCCCAGGGCGATATCGGCGTCTTCAGCCAGGATTCGATAGGTGGCATTGACCCCCTGGGGACTGCGCAGCAGCTGGTAGATCAGCTTCAGTCCGGCCGAGCGGAACAGGCGGTCAGCCGTTGGCGCCTTTGGCATGTGCTTCTGTCCGGTAATCTCGACATAGAGTGGCATCTGGCTGAGGAACAGGTTGCCAGCGCAGTCGGCGTATTCGATCCCCTTGTCTTTGAACAGGGTTGCCAGGCGTGGCGAGATGTAGTGGCTGACCAGCAGGGGCTTGGCATTCTGCGGTGCCGGAGAGGTTTTGATCTGATGAATGACCAGGTCGGCCAGGGTTGGCGTCAGTTTCGGCACCACCTTGATGTAGTAGTAGAATTCTCCCCAGGGGCCAGAAAGCCGGAAGGTCCCGGCAAAGGGGCCGCCGACCTTTTTCAGCATGAATTCAATCTTCGCCTGCGGGATGCCGCGGATCGCCTTCATGCTGTCGTAGATAATCTGTTCATCTTTCAGTAGCGTCTGTCTGGCCATATTTATTGCGTTCTCCTTTGTTCATTAAAATAAAATCGTTCAACAAAAACGGTATGTTTTAATATTGAACAGGATGCTCCCCTTGTCAAGATTGAAAGCTATGTAGGCAGTTTCCCTGGCTGGGAGGGGATAGTCGCACTGCATTGGACATCAATTGCTAACCTGCTCCTAACCTTGTAAACACAGAGGGGGGCTAATCTCTCCGCTGGCCCTCAGTCAGCAGGTCGTCTGGCGGGCTCTGAACCTGGTAAGCGAAATAGAGAAGAGAGAAGAAGAAAAGATGGATGACCATATCGATTTGAATCTGTGCACCTCAATCGTTTCAGATATTCCGCGGGAGTCGGTGCGTGAGTTGCTCGAACTTGCCGAGACAGCACCGATAGAGATTGTCAGCAGCAGCCAAGAAGGACTGACCATAAGACAGGTGCTGGATGTTTTTGACAGTGAGTTCGGCCTCAGTGAAGTACTCGACACCAAGGCCGAAGTGACCCTGGAAGGGCGCCGTGGTTTCGCCATGATCCCGGGTGATGAGCCGGAGCGTTCTCTGGCCCAGGCTTGCATCAAGGTGCTGCTTGCCAGTGATGATCTGAAACTCAAAGCCCGGGCGGAAAAGTTGTTGCAGCGGGAGTGGGATGACAATAAACGGGGTGTCCTGTACAGCGCCTGCTGACCTCAATCGACTGCGGATCATCAGGTCCTGGTGATCGGCTTTCCCTGCGACTGTTCCTGCTTTGTGGATCGGAGCGCGAGAATCTCTCGCCTCCCGATCCTGTCTGTTGTAGATTAAATGCCATGTCCCGCCGTCAAGTGGACCTTCTGTTCGTCCCCCTTGCCTTTAACTGACTTATAGGTTCAGTACATAGAGGAGAGTCAGAGTGAACAGCCTGCTTGCGTTTTGCCTCATTTCGTTCCTGATTGCCGGAGTTGTCTACCTGGCCATGGCCCTGCTGTTGATTCTTTTCGGTCTAGCCAGCCCTGGCGAATCCGGAAAGGACAGCCTCGATTTCAAGGTGTTGAAAAACAGCGCGGAGCAAGCGGCTCCTCTTGAGCAGTTTCGGGCCAGGGATGGTACAGAGCTTGGTTATCGATATTATCCGGCTAAGAGCGACAGGGTCCTGCTGCTGATCCACGGCTCGGGTGGGCATAGTCTTTACTTCAGTGGTCTGTCCTGTTACCTGAGCAGCGAAAATCTGGCCCATGTCTATACGCCGGACCTGCGTGGGCACGGTCCGAACCCGCAGTGCCGTGGGGATGTCGATTATATCGGTCAGTATGAAGATGATCTCGCCGATCTGATCAGGGGGCTGCGCGACCGGCACCCAGAAGCCAGAATTATTCTCGGCGGCCACTCGTCCGGAGGGGGGCTGGTCATCCGCTTTGCCGGCAGTCGCTATGCTCAGCAGGCTGACGGTTTTTTGCTGTTGGCGCCCTATCTGCAGTATAATGCACCGACGCTGCGCGAAGATTCCGGCGGCTGGGCTCTGCCTCACGTCAGACGCATCATCGGACTGATCCTGCTCAATAACCTGGGGATCCGCTGGTTGAACGGACTTAAGGTCATCGATTTTAACATGCCTGCAGAGGTTCGCGACGGTAATGAGACACTGGCCTATTCCTACCGGCTGAACACTTCTTACGCTCCGCGCGATTATAAAAAAGACCTTGCGGCGATCAGGGTGCCGACACTGGTCATTGTCGGCGCGGAGGATGATGCCTTTTACGCGGAACGTTTTGCCGCCGTGCTGGACAAGTATCCCGGCGTAGAACTCAGATTACTGCCGGGAGTCAACCATATGGGTGCCGTGGTCTCTGACGAGGTTCGTCCGGTTATCAGGAGCTGGCTGGAAACTTCGCAGCTGTTCTGATTGTTATGACACAAAACCCCATTATTTTCAGGAGGCTGAAAATGCGTTGCCATGAAGTTGATTACAGGATTATTGGGCATGATATGCAGATGGTTCAGGTTGAGCTCGATCCGCAGGAGACGGTCATCGCCGAAGCGGGCGCCATGACCTATATGGAGGATGGCATCAGCTATGAGGCGCGTATGGGCGATGGCTCCGCAGCCGAAAGCGGAATGTTCGGTAAGCTGCTGGGTGCCGGCAAACGTGTTTTGACGGGTGAATCGCTGTTCATGACCCATTTCACCAATCAGGGGCAGAAAAAGGCCCATGTCGCCTTTGCCGCTCCCTATCCGGGACAGATTGTCGCGCTTGATATGAGCGGCATCCCGAGCGGCGAGATCCTCTGTCAGAAAGACGCCTTTCTCTGCGCCGCCTTTGGTACCCGGGTCGGCATCGCTTTTCAGCGCCGCCTGGGAACCGGATTCTTTGGCGGCGAAGGATTTATTCTGCAGCGCCTCAGCGGCGACGGGCTGGCCTTCATGCACGCCGGCGGGACGATTATCGAGCGTCAGCTGTACAACGAAACCCTGCGGGTCGACACCGGCTGCCTGGTCGCCTTTGAGCCCACGGTCGATTACAGTATCGAACGGGCTGGTAATCTCAAGAGCATGTTTTTCGGCGGCGAAGGACTGTTCCTGGCAACCCTGCGTGGTACCGGCAAGGTCTGGTTGCAGACCCTGCCGTTCAGCCGTCTCGCCGACCGCATTCTGGCCCATGCTCCAGCTGCAGGCGGGAGCAGCAAGGGGGAAGGCTCTATGCTCGGCGGGTTGGGACGTCTGCTCGACGGAGACTGATCTCTATGGCTTACGATTCTGTGCTGGCCGAACGGATAGAGCGCCTGCTCTCCGATGATGTTCAGTGTTCGGTCAAAAAAATGTTTGGTGGTGTCTGTTACCTTGTTCAGGGCAATATGGCCTGTGGCATTATTCGCAGCGACCTGATTGTCAGGGTCGGCGACGAAGCTCGCTCTCTGTTGCATCTGCCCGGGGTCAGGGAATTCGATTTTACCGGTCGGACGATGCGCAACTGGGTCGTTGTTGCGGCCGAGGTCATCGCCGATGATAAAGCTCTGCAGTCGTGGCTGAGGAGAGGCATCAACGTCGCCATGAGCCTGCCGGCAAAAAACTGAACTTATTTCATCGGGAGGTAGGAATGCGCATATTGTTGATTATTTTGCTGCTCTGTTTGTCTGTCGGAAGCGCTATGGCTCAGACGTATCGCTGGGTGGACGAGAATGGCCAGACCGTTTTTTCCGATCAGCCACCAGGAGATAGTCGGGCCTATTCAACCTTCAATGAGACACTTGAGCCCCTGGGCGTTTCTGGGACGGTCAGTGGCGAGCAACAGCAGCGTCATGAACAGCGAGTTGAGGAACTGTTGGCGGAGCAGCAGAAAAAGCACAAGGTTGACCTTTATGTGACCGACTGGTGTCCCTACTGTGAAAAAGCGCTCGCCTTTTTCAGGGCCAGAAATATTCCGGTGAGCGTCTATGATGTCGAGAAAGACAGAAGCGCCTGGCAGCGTAAGAATCAGCTTGCACCGAATACCGGCGTGCCGTTTGCTGTCGTCAACGGGCAGAAGATTCTTGGTTACAATCCGGGTATGTATGAACAGGCGCTGGGTCTCTGATGCCCTTGGTAAAAGCCATGTTTCTTCATTTCGGAGCTCCGCACGAAAAGGTTATGTAAAATAAACCGGCAAAATTTTGATCTGTGCTGGGGTGGTGACAGCCGAAAAATTATGGCCTATAGTATCTCCGTTTTGTGATGGAGTTGGTCCGATATTATTTTTTTGCCGGGAATCTAAGGAGATATCCTGTCGAAATGATCGAGATTTTCACAGTCATTCAACAACTGGCCGTCTATCTGGTGGTCGTCTACCTGCTGAGCAAGACATCGGCACTCAAGCCTCTGGCTGGCTTCAACCTGCTGATCAATCACAAACTGGTGATCTTCGTCATTTTTGCCGCCTTTGCCTTGATCGGCTCCCATATCAGTTTGTCGCAGGATATGATCATGTTTGACGCCAGTATCGTCGGCATCATGGTCGCCGGCCTTGCTGGTGGGCTCTGGCCGGGACTCGGCGTCGGTCTGGTGACCGGTTTATACCTCTACCATCTTCATTCGTCATCGGATATCGTCCTGCTGTTATTTGTTTTTGCTCTGCTGCAGGGGGGCGTTGCCGGGGCGATCTATCGTTATCTTGGCCGCCACAGCGAGGCAGAGAAGCTGTTCAGTCCGACGGTGACGCTGGTGACCGTGTTTATCGTCCAGCTGTTGCAACTGGCGATTTTTTTCATGTTGCTGCAGGGGGAGCCCCCTGAGCTTGGTGGCACGGACATTCAGATTGGTTCGCTGATTCTGATCAACAGCGTGGTTGCGGCGCTGTTCATGATGATGCTGCGCGACCAGCGGATCATGCAGGACAAGGTCGGGGCGATTTTTTCGGCCAAGGCGCTGAATATCGCGGAGCGCAGCCTGGGGATTCTCAGTCACGGCTTTCACGCCGAAAGTGCCCAGAAGCTGGCAGAGATCATCTACGAGGAGACCGGGGTCTCCGCTGTCGGTATCAGTGACTGTGAGAAGATTCTCGCTTTTGTCGGTATCGGTGACGATCATCACCTGCCGGGGGTCAAGATCATTTCTCCCCAGACCCTTGGATCGATTCACGAAAACCGTGTTATCTACGCTGACGGCGTCAAGGAAAAGGTCTCCTGTGCGCTTTCGGAAGACTGTCCGCTCGGTTCGGCCCTGGTTGTGCCGCTGCGCGCCGATAACGAGGTGGTCGGTACGATTAAGCTCTACGAGACCAAGAACAAGCTGTTTTTGAATCTCAACAAGGCGCTGGGAGAGGGGATTGCCAACCTGCTTTCCGAACAGCTGTTGCGTGACCGCTACGAGAGCCAGAAAAATCTGCTGATGAAATCTGAGTTGAAGCTGATCCAGGCCCAGGTCAATCCGCACTTTCTGTTCAATGCCCTGAACACCATCGTAGCCGTGGTCCGCAAGGACCCTGAGAAGGCGCGCAATCTGCTGCTCCACCTGTCCAACTATTTTCGCAAGAATCTGAAGCGCTCCAGCGATCTGGCCACCCTCGAAGAGGAGCTTGATCACGTCAATTCCTATCTCTATATCGAGAAAGCCCGTTTCGGCGACAAGCTGCAGATCGTTCAGGATATCGACAGCCGTCTGCTCAGGGCCAAAGTGCCGACCTTCACCTTGCAGCCGCTGGTCGAAAACGCCGTCAAACATGGCATCTCCAATATGATCGGCAACGGCCTGGTGACCATACATGCCTATATCCAGGGGGCGACCATGCTGATCGAGGTGCTCGACAATGCCGGGACCTATTGCGATATCATCGGCAGCGAGGGGCTCGGAATGAAGATTGTCGAGAAGCGGATTCAGAACCTCTATGGTCGCCAGTACGGCATGAAGATCTCCTGCGACCCTGATGAAGCAACCAAGATCACCCTGATTCTTCCCTATCGAGAGGAGAGTTTTTCATGATCCGCATCCTGATCGTTGATGATGAGCAGTACGCCCGCGAAGAGATGGCTGAGTTGTTGCTGGAACTGGGCGGGGTAGAGCTCGTCGGCAGCTGCTCCAACGCCATGGAGGCGATCAGGGCGATCAATCAGCTGCGCCCGGAGGTTCTGTTTCTCGATATCAAGATGCCGGTTTTGAACGGTTTTGACCTGCTGTCGATGCTTGATGATGAGCTCATGCCCTACGTCGTCTTTGTCACCGCCTTCGATGAGTATGCTCTGAAAGCCTTTGAGGAGAAGACCCTCGATTATTTGCTTAAGCCGGTCGATCCCGAGCGACTGGTGAAAACCATGGAAAAGGTCCGCTCTTCCGTTGCCGCGCAGAGCATCCCCGATTACGGCATCACGCCGATCAAGCGGGTTCCCTGTGTCAGCGGCCACAAAATCAAGCTGCTCGACCCGGAGACGATCGAATACGTGCATTCCGACATCAGCGGCGTGCATGTGGTCACGGATCAGGGTAGTTTCTTTACCGAACTGACGCTCAAGGTTCTTGAGGAAAAGGTCGGCTTGCTGCACTGTCACAAGCAGTATCTGGTCAATGCCAGGATGATTGATGAGATCATCTCCCTGGAGAACAGCCAGGCTGAAATTATTACCCGCAGTGGCCAGAAGTTGCCGGTCAGTCGGCGCTATCTGCGTAAAGTTAAAGATGCTTTTTCTCTTTAGTCGGCGAAGATTGTTCCTTTCCGCTTAGTCTTGTTTTCCGACCTCTGATTCTGTCGATTCTGCCGTTCATTCCTTCGTCACTTCATTTTGCCGTTCATATCCCCTAGTCTTGCTTAAAAAGAAGTTGCGACAAGGGCTGGTAGCTCATACACAGCCTGTGTGACGGTCTTTGTCGCTTATCCCATCTACGAGGAGGACGGAAGTGTCAGTCAAAATTATCATTGTGCGACATGTGCCGGCAGATATTGAGGCAGCTCAGCAGTTGAGGCCCCTGTTACTTGAGATGCGTGCCCTGGCCCAGATGCAGCCTGGCTATGTCTCCGGTGAGACTTTGGTGAACTATGATGACCCGAGTGAATATCTGGTTATCAGCACCTGGCAGACAATCAAGGACTGGAACACCTGGCTCAATGATGAGCGACGCAGGGTGCTTCAGGAAAAGGTTGATTCCTGTACCGGTACGGAAACTCTTTATTCGATTTATTACAATGGTTGACGATTCAATGACTAAGGGATAACCGATGAATTGCAGAGAAGAAAAACTCAATTTTTTGCTTGAAAAACGCAGCAAGGCACTTGAAGGCGGTGGGGTTGACAAGATTGAAAAACGCCACTCCAGAGGACTGTTGACCGCCCGTGAACGGCTCGATCTGCTGTTGGACGAGGGGAGCTTTGAAGAGTTTGACATGTTCAAGGAGCATCGTTGCACCCATTTCGGCATGGAAAACAATAAGCTTCCTGGCGATGGCGTGGTGACCGGTTACGGAACAATCGGTGGTCGTCTTGTCTACGTGTTTTCGATGGATTTCACCGTACTGGGTGGTTCCCTTTCCGAGACTTTTGCGGAAAAGATCTGCAAGATCATGGATATGGCGGTCAAGAATGGCGCTCCGGTCATCGGTCTGAACGACTCCGGTGGAGCCCGCATCCAGGAAGGGATTGAAAGTCTCGCCGGTTATTCCGATATCTTCCTGCGCAACGTCATGAGTTCCGGTGTCGTTCCGCAGCTTTCTGGTATCTTTGGCCCCTGTGCCGGTGGTTCCGTCTATTCACCGGCGTTGACTGACTTCACCGTTATGGTCCGTAACAACAGTTATATGTTCCTGACCGGTCCGAAGGTCGTCAAGGCAGTTACCCACGAGGATGTCGATGTTGAAGCTCTGGGAGGTGCCTCGGTTCACACCTCACGCAGCGGTGTCGCCCACCTGGCAGCAGATGGTGAAGAACAGGCGATAGCTTACCTGAAAGAGATCTTCTCCTATATTCCGCAGAACAACATGGAACCGGCACCGCGCAAGGAAACCTCAGACCCGGTTGACCGGGAAGAGCCGGGCCTGTGTCTGATGATGCCGGAAAATTCCAATGCACCTTACGATATCAAGCAGTTGATTGCGGCGACCGTTGATGACGGAGAATTCCTTGAAATTCAGCCTGATTTTGCTCCGAATCTGGTGATTGGTTTTGCCCGCTACGGCGGACAGAGCGTCGGCATCGTTGCCAATCAACCGCTCAGCCTGGCCGGTGTGCTTGATAACGATGCTTCGGTAAAAGGGGCTCGTTTCGTACGCTTCTGTGATGCCTTTAATATTCCGCTGGTCACCTTTGTCGACGTACCAGGCTTCCTGCCCGGGACTGCCCAGGAGTATGCCGGGATCATCCGCAACGGGGCAAAGCTGCTCTATGCCTATGCCGAGGCGACTGTGCCGAAGGTCACGGTTACCGTCCGTAAGGCTTACGGCGGAGCCTATTGTGTCATGAGTTCCAAACACCTGCGCGGCGATATCAACTATGCCTGGCCAAGTGCCGAGATTGCCGTCATGGGAGCCAAGGGCGCTGCTGAAATCCTCTATGCCCGTGAGGTCGCCGCAAATCCGGAGAAGGCCGAAGAAATTCTCACGCAGAAGATCGAAGAATATTCGGAGAAATTCGCCAATCCTTATGAAGCAGCCAAGCGTGGGTACGTCGATGCGGTCATTCTGCCACAGAAAACCCGTTTCCGGATTTGCAATGCCCTGGTCATGCTGGAAGGTAAGCGGGACAGCAATCCACGCAAGAAGCACGGCAATATTCCTTTGTAATCGGAATTAAAAGGAACGGAAGACATTATGAACTTTGGATTTCACAACATCATAGATGGCAACGGCTTCGGTGTCATGCTGACCGGTATGCTGATCGTGTTTGTCGGCCTGGTGATTCTGGTTTTGGTGATCATGTTTCTCGCCAAACTGGTGGACAAGAAGAAGCGTCCCCAGCGCAGCCTGTCGCAGAATCCTGATCCGGTTGAGCTCAAGCCGTCTACGGCGGAGATTATTGCTGTAGCCAGCTTGGTCATTCACATGGAATCTGAGCGTAGTCTTGGTGAATTGGCGCAAACTCCAATTCAGCGCCAGTCACGGCACGGCTCAATCTGGACATCGGTCGGTAAAATGCATTCGCTCTCAGAGGGAGGATCTCATGCGTAAGTATAATCTGAAGCTCAACGGCAAGGAGTTTGAGGTTCAGTTCAAAAGTCTCAGTTCTGATAAGGCCCACATGGAGATCAACGGCAAGGACTATGCGGTTGATATCACCTCGATCTCCGAGGTGATCCCCGAAGGTTCGCTAGAACGACTTCGTCCATCGGCTGCTGTCAGCGTCAAGGCCGCGGCGTCGACGACGTTTCTGGACGATGGGACCGTTATTGCTCCGATTCCCGGGTCTATTCTGGACATCATGGTTGAAGTCGGCGAGAAGGTCGAAAACGGTCAGGCGTTGTTCAAGATGGAAGCTATGAAGATGGAAAACGAGATCAGGGCGCGCCTGAGCGGGACTGTCACCGAGATCAAGATTTCCGTAGGGGATACTGTCAATCAGGGTGAGGTGATGATGCTGATCGCCTGACGGCATGCTGCCTAAAGGTCTTCATTGCTCGTTATCGTGACCACTCATTTGACCTATTCGTGATTTAATTTTGAACAGAGCAGAGAGTCGACCATGGAAATGTTGATTAAATTTTTGTTGAGTACCGGTTTTGTCGGGATGAGTTGGCAGAATCTCGTCATGATCCTGTTTGGGGTACTGTTTATCTATCTGGCAATAAAGAAAAATTTTGAGCCGCTGTTGCTTCTGCCGATCGGCTTCGGTCTGATTGTCGGCAATATTCCGCTACCAGCCGAGATCGCAGGCAGTGAAGAAGGAAATTTCTTCTATAATATCTACCAGGGGGTCAGCCAGGGGATCTATCCGCCACTTATTTTCCTCGGTGTCGGGGCGATGACCGATTTTTCGTCGATGCTCAGTAATCCGAAACTGGTTCTCCTGGGCGCGGCCGCGCAGTTTGGTATCTTCCTGACTCTGATCGGTGCACTGTTTATCGGTTTTAC
The DNA here is from genome assembly GCA_963677215.1 of Geopsychrobacteraceae bacterium. Taxonomy (GTDB): domain Bacteria; phylum Desulfobacterota; class Desulfuromonadia; order Desulfuromonadales; family Geopsychrobacteraceae. The sequence goes on along the minus strand of OY781919.1, from coordinate 601,322 downwards.
CCCGGCACAGTCAGGCGCTATCGGCATCATCGGTGGTGCAGACGGCCCGACGGCGATTTTCCTCGCGTCCAAGCTGGCGCCAGAGCTGCTCGGTTCTATCGCTATCGCGGCTTATTCCTACATGTCGCTGGTTCCGGTTATTCAGCCACCGATCATGCGTCTGTTGACCACCAAGGAAGAACGCTGTATCCGCATGCAGGTGTCTCGCCAGGTCAGTAAAAAAGAAAAGATCATCTTCCCGATCGTTGCGTTCCTTGTCTGTACCATGATTGCACCGGGCTCCATGGTCCTGATGGGCTGCCTGTTCTTCGGCAACCTGCTTAAAGAAGCAGTGGTTACCGAGCGTCTGGCCAACACCGCCCGTAACGCGATGATCGATATTCTGACCATCCTGCTCGGTTTCTCCGTTGGAGCTCATACGCTGGCTGAAAACTTCCTGACCTGGCAGTCGATCGGCATCTTTGTCATGGGGGCCGCTGCCTTTGCCTGCGCCACGGCTGCCGGCGTCCTGTTCGCCAAGTTCATGAACCTGTTCCTCAAGCACAAGATCAACCCGCTGGTCGGGGCCGCCGGTGTGTCCGCTGTTCCCAATGCGGCTCGGGTTTGCAATAAGGTCGGTCTCGAGGCTGATCCAGGCAACTATCTGCTGATGCATGCTATGGCACCAAATGTTGCTGGAGTCGTTGGTTCGGCCATTGCGGCAGGTGTCCTTTTGACAATCCTTGGTTAGTTCCTCTGCTGTCTCACTTTTCAATCTAATGCCTCCTTGGCCCGCGAGAACTCACCCTGGTCTCGCGGGTTACTTTTCAGCAGGCCCATTCTTATTTTTGCGTTTATTTACATCTGTTAAAGATCGACCAGGAGATATGTGCAATAAATGGATATTGTTTATTGCGTCATCCACTCAAATATGGCTATCATCCAAAATCCACGCATTCCGGGTTAATTGCGAGCGACATGTTCTATGTCCTCTGAACGCTAGTAGATATATTTCCGCATTACAATCAGGTCAGACCAGTGTCAGCAATCAGACAGAGACTCAATATCCTAATCTCCCGCAAGCTCCATCAGAAAACCCACGCCTTACTGAATCGCCTACGAATCAGCGAAAATACCTTTGCGATAGGTTTGGCCGTGATCATCGGTCTGCTCGGCGGACTGGGAAACTACCTGTTTCGCAAGACGATCGAACTGGTGCACTGGCTGACTTTCGAATCGCTCATTCATCACTTTGATGTGTCACTTGAGGAATGGAGCCTGCAGCGGTTTCTGGTCATCTTTCTGCCGGCGATCGGCGGGGTGCTGGTCATTCCACTGTGGATTTTCTTCAGTAAAGACCTCAAGGGGGGCTTTGCCGGGTTTCTCGTCAAGGTTAACCTCAAAGGGGCCAAGCTGCCCTTGCGGCCGCTGATCACCCGTGGCCTCGGTGCGGCCCTGACCATCGGCACCGGCGGCAGTGCCGGACAGGAAGGTCCGATCGCAGTGATCGGCGGGACCATCGGCAGCCAGTTTGGCAAGCTGTTCAAGGTCAGCGGGGAAAAGCTCAAGGTGCTGGTCGCTTGCGGTGCTGCAGCCGGGGTTGCGGCAACCTTCAACGCGCCGATTGCCGGAGTCTTTTTCGCGACCGAGATCGTGCTGCTGTCCTCCTTCGAAGTCGCCAGCTTTACCTCGATCGTTATCTCCAGCGGTATGGCAACGGTCGTTTCCCGTGCGCTGCTCGGTAATACCTCGGAACTGGTGGCTCCTCCCTACATGATGCACAGCTTCTGGGAACTGGGGCTCTATCTGCTGCTGGGCCTGATTATCGGCGGACTGGCAGCCGCCTTTATCGATGTTTTTTACCGAATCAAAGATATTGTCGGGGCGATCAAGTTGCCCCGCCTGGTCAAGCCGATTGCCGGCGGCCTGATGGTCGGGGTGATCGGTCTGGTCCTGCCTCAGGTCTTTGGTAACGGTTACGAATTCATGAACGAGGTGCTTTCCGGCCAGCACACCTGGTATCTGCTCTTGGTGCTGATCGCGGCCAAGATGGTGGCGACGGCGATCACCCTCGGCTCCGGGCTGCCGGGCGGCCTGTTTGCCCCCTGTCTGTTTCTTGGGGCGGTTGTCGGAGGGGCCTTCGGCCACATCCTGGCGGTGATTCTGCCCGGTGCTCATATCTCTCCCGGTGCCTATGCGCTGGTCGGTATGGGCGCCTTTCTGGCGGCATCGACCCATTCGCCGATGACCGCGATCTTCCTGCTCTTTGAGATCACCGACAGCTACCAGGTCATCATTCCGATCATGCTGACCTGCGTCATCGGCACGGCCATCGCCCGTCACCTGAAAAAGGACAGTATGGAGACCATGGAGCTGACCCGCATCGGCATCGACCTTGAGGCCGGTAAGGAACGCAATATCATGAAAAGCCTGGCGGTCGGCGACGTCATGCAGCGGCGGGTCGAGTCGATCCCGGAGAGTATGACGCTGGGAGAGTTCGCCGACTTTATCCAGCAGACTCACCATACCAACTTCCCGCTGATCAACGCCGCCGGTGAACTGACCGGGATCATCTCGGTCCAGGACTTTATGGGGGTCGTCTTTGAAAAAGAGCTGATGGATCTGGTCGTGGTCAAGGAGCTGGCGACAACCGATGTTATTACCGTTCATGCCGAGGAGGACCTCGATGCGGCGATGCGCAAGATCGGCTATCGTAATATCGAACAGCTGCCGGTCGTCGATCGGGAGACCCATCGCAAGCTCTATGGTATCATCTCCCGACGCGATATGATTTCCGCCTACAACCGCGAGCTGATGAGCCGAACCCTGGAGGATGATGATGAGTGACCTGCTCTCCGGACTCAATGAGCCGCAACGTCAGGCTGTGCTTCACGACGATGGACCGTTGCTGCTGCTGGCCGGGGCCGGTTCCGGCAAGACCAGGGCTTTGACCCACCGGGTCGCCTATCTGATTCAGCAGCGTCAGGTGCCGGCCTGGCAGATCATGGCGGTGACCTTCACCAACAAGGCTGCCGGGGAGATGCGCGAGCGGCTCGAAAACCTGCTCGGCAACCAGGGGCAGCCCTGGGTGGCGACCTTTCATGCCAGCTGCGTACGGATTCTGCGTCAGGAGATCGAATATCTCGGTTTCAACCGCGACTTCACCATCTACGACGATCAGGATCAGCTGCGTTTGTTGCGCGATCTGCTCAAGGAACGTCAGGTCCCGGAAAAGAGCCTCAAACCGCGCGCCGTCGCCTCCTTTATCGACAGCGCCAAGAACCGTGGCCGCTTCCCTGATGCCTACGCCGATGTGCGCGGCGATGAGCGCCTGCCGGCAGAGATCTATGCAGCCTACCAGCAGCGTCTCAAGGCGGCCAACGCCGTTGATTTCGGTGACCTGCTGCTGCTTACCGTGCAGCTCTTCGAGCAGCATCCGGAGGTTCGCAGACGCTGGCAGGAGCGCTTCACTCATCTGCTGATCGACGAATTCCAGGATACCAACCGGGTTCAATACCGCCTGATGCAGCTGCTGATCGGCGAGCACACCAATCTCTGCGTGGTCGGTGACGATGACCAGTCGATCTACCGCTGGCGTGGCGCCGAGGTCGGCAATATCCTCGGTTTTGACGGCGATTTCCCGGATGCGACCATCATCCGTCTGGAGCAGAACTACCGTTCGACCCAGACCATTCTCAGGGCGGCCGGCGAGGTTGTCGGGCGTAACCCGGATCGGCGCGAGAAGACCCTCTGGACGGAGAATCCCACCGGCGAACCGCTGCATGTCGAAGCCTCGCCGGACGATCTGGAAGAAGCCGGTTTTGTCGCCGGGGAAATCAGCAAGCTCAAGTTTCAGGGGTTCGGTTACAACGATATCGCCGTCTTTTATCGGACCAATGCCCAGTCGCGGACCCTGGAAGAGGCGCTCCGCGGCAGCAGTATCCCCTATGCCATGTTTGGTGGGGTCAAGTTCTATGCCCGTACCGAGGTCAAGGATGCGCTCTCCTATCTGAAGATCCTGGTCAATCCGAGCGATACGGTCTCCGCCAAACGGATCATCAATGTTCCGGCGCGGGGCATCGGCAATACCACGATCGAACGGATCTCTGCACTTGAGGAAGAGGCTGGCGGTTTCCTAGCCGCCTGCCGGCTGGCTGTGCAGCGCCAGATCCTGGGATCCGCCCCACTGCGCAAGGTGGCTGCTTTTCTGGAGCTGATCGACGATTTCACGGAGCGGCTGAAGAGGATCTCCTATCCGCAGCTGATGGCCGATATCCTCGAGGAGAGCGGCTACAGCCCCGCCCTGCGGGAGGAGGCCCAGCAGGGGTTGACCAGCGATGTCAAGAAAGAGGCGCGCGGCCGCCTGGAGAACCTCGAGCAGTTGCTGGCCGGCATGGAGCAGCACGCTTCGAGCGACGGCAGCCTGCAGGACTATCTCGAGCAGGTCGCCCTGATCACCGACCTCGATCAGTACGATTCCTCCCAGCAGCGGGTCACGTTGATGACCCTGCACTCGGCCAAGGGGCTCGAGTTCCCGGTGGTTTTCATGACCGGCATGGAGGAAGGGCTGTTCCCCCATGCGCGCAGCGGCGCCGGCGGTGAGGAACTGGCCGAAGAGCGCCGCCTCTGTTATGTCGGCATGACCCGGGCGATGAAAAAGCTCTATCTTTCGCACGCCCGGCGGCGTCGGGTTTTCGGTACCTATCAGTTCAATCCGCCGAGCCGCTTTCTGGCCGAGATTCCGGCGGAACTGAAAGAGGGGGGGGCACCGCTTGCCCAGAAACGGGAGTCGAGTGGTCACAACCTGTCATCGCTTGCCGATCTGATCAGTGCAGAGAGGCCGGTTGAGGAAGCGAAAGCCGCTCCGGTCGAGGAGAGTTTCTCCCAGCTGGTGCCTGAAGCTGTTGATGAGATTGCCGATAGTGGCACTGGCTTCAGGCTGGGGAGCAAGGTTCGCCACGTCAAGTTCGGTATCGGCACGATTCGTCGTTTGGAGGGTGATGGGGACAAACAAAAGGTTATCGTCTATTTCAACACTGTCGGGACCAAAAAACTACTGCTGAAGTTCGCCGGATTGATGCCGGTTTAACACCACTGGGGAGGGCTATGGCACTGACGGAAGCGAAGGAATTTACCCTGCTGCTGGTCGATGATAATCCGACCAACCTGATGCTGGTCGCGCATATCATCGAACTCGACCTGCCTGAAGTTCGGGTTCTGACCGCCCGCAGCGCCAGGGAAGGGCTGGAACTGACCGACAGGGAGCAGATCGACGGGGCCTTTATCGATGTCCAGATGCCCCAGATGAGTGGTCTCGACATGTGCCGCGCTCTGCGCGCTAGGGAGGCCACGGCGAGGATTCCCCTGGTGCTGCTGACTGCGCATACCGCATCTCCCGAAATGCGTGCTGAAGGGCTTGAGGTCGGAGCCTATGACTTTATCTCGCAGCCGATCAGCAATGTTGAAATGCTGGCCAGGATCAAGGTCATGTTGCGCATGTGTGCGAGCGAGAGGCGTTTTGCCCGGAGTCCAGACGGCGAGGAGCTGCCTTCGGCCGATCATGCCCAGGCCCTGCGCTGGCTCAAGGGGCTGTTGATTTCCGGTGACGGGGATCTCAAAGATGACGACCAGCCTCTGCTGGAGCGCCTGGCCGGAGAGCTCCCGGAGCCGAACAGTAGGAATCTGGAACGTTTCTTTGGGCTGATGGCGACCAGCTTTCCGCTCCCCTGGAGGCGGACGCTGCTGAAGTTTTCGCTGATTGGGCAACTGCCCCTCGCCCTGGCCCAGAAACTCAGTGAGGTGGCCGATGTCGAAGCTGTCTCGGAATATCTCGGGCGCCACGAATTGTCTCTGCAGCAGACCCTTGATAATCAGGAGTTTCTGATTGTCGAACCGCGCCTGGCAGAACTGTTGAAGGAGCGCGTCGAGCAGGTACTCAGCGACGAGGAACGACGTTCCGTCTATATGATCGCCGCTGAGTGGTTCCGTCGTCAGGATGAGTTTGCCCGGGCACTGCGTTGCCTGATCCTGGCCGAAGCCTACGACGAGGTGTCCCAGTTGCTCAGTCAGGCTGGTTTTCTGCTGCTCGACCGGCATTTTCCGACTCTTGTGGCGCCAGTCTTCAGCCGCATTCCGGAACGGGTGCTGGTGCGCTGTGGCTGGATGTCCCTGTTCCGTGGCATCCTGGACCTGCGTGGCTCCGGGGACAACAGTGATACCTGGCTGGAACTCGCCTATCAGCGCTTTCTGGCCAGCGGTGATGAGCGGGGGCAGTTGTTGGCACTCTCCAAACAGGTTCAGCAGACGCTCTACTTTGATGGCAACTTCGATGCCTGGCGTGACAAAAAGGCCAGCCTGACCAGGCTGGCAGATGTCCTGCTTGCATCCCTGAGCCCCTTTGAACGCTTCAAAGTCGCCTATGCCTACGGTCTGGCAGAGCTGTATTTCAACGGCAATCTGTCCGTGGTCGACAAGATTGTCGGCGATGCCCTGATCGACGCTCAGCAGTTGCGTCTGGTCGAGCCGCAGGCCGAACTCTATTATCTGCACAGTCTGCTGTCGCTTCATCAGGGGCGGATGATCGTGGCTCATTCCTCTCTCGAGCAGGGGCTGCGTCTGGCTGATCAGGGCTGCAAAGAGCTGGAGGTCTGTCTGTTGCAGGTGCTCGGCTGCGAGCTGCTTCACGCTGTAGGTGACCTTGACGGTTTTCTGAAACAGCAGGAGCTGATGGCCGCCAATTGTTCCGGCGTACTGCAGAAAAGAACAATCATTGCGGCGTTGCTCGGCTATTATCAGGCCACCCTCAACCTGGCCCGCGGTGAGCTTAGGGGCGCATCGGAAGCGATTGATATCCTCATGCTCGACGGGGTTACGGCCAGTCATCGTCCCATGTACTGCCGGTTGTTGCAGTTGCGGGGCTGGATCAGGGCGTTGGAGGGGCATGCCGAGGCTGCCGAACAGGATATGAACGAAGCCCTCGCCCTGCGTCAACGGATGGGAGGAGAACTGACCTCGCAGGAGAACCTGCTGCTGGCCGGCGTGACCTGCTACAGCCTCGGACGTTTCGACAAGGCTGCTGAGTATCTGGATGAGGCTCTGGTGCGTTCGAAACGTTTTGGTGAAGAACGGATGCGGGCCGGGATCTACGCCTGGCAGGCTCTGGTTTGTGACCGGAACGGCCAGGCCGAGTTGTCCCGCCAGTACCTTATGCAGTTCGCCGAACTGATTCGCCGTCAGCAGACCACCAGTTTCTGGGGGATGACGGCCGAGGCGCTCGAGGGTCTGTTGCGACTGGCCAATGAACAGGCTGTCGAGGTCCCGCTGTTGTCCCTGCTGGCCGTTCAGGATAGTTGTATCGACTCGCTGCAGGGGATCCGGATTCCACTGCTGCGGGTCTATTGCTTGGGGCGTTTCCAACTGCAGATGGAAGACAAACTGTTCGACCTGAGTCAGACCGGCCAGGCTTCACGCCAGATTCTTGCCGCCCTGATCGCCGCTCCGGACCGGACCATCAGTATCGAGCAGCTGATGGGGCAGCTCTGGCCGGAGAGTTCGACAACCAAGGCGCGAAACAGTTTTGACGCGGCCCATTCGCGCTTGCGGCGGGGGATTGAAGAGGTGTTCGGCAAGCATATCCGCGACAATTATCTGGTCCTGGAGAAAGGGATGCTCTCTTTACGTCACGCCCAGATTGACAGCCTGGAGTATGCCGAGCTGCTTCTGCGTGCCCGTCATCACCAGCAGCGTGAACGCTTCTGGCAGGCGGAGATGCAGCTGTGGAAGATGGATGATGCCTGGCAGGGGGAGTTCCTTGCTGGTTTCGATTTGGCCGATGAACTGGTTTATACCCGCGAAGACCTGACCCAGATGCGCATCCAGCAGCTCAGCCTGCTGGCCCAGCAGCTCTGTCAGCGCCAGCGTTTTGAGATGGCCATTCCGCTGTTGCAGAAAGGGCTGCAGGTGGAGCCGGGACAGGATCAGTTGGTCCGTCAGCTGTTGCATATCTATCAGCAGCAGCAGGACAGCCGTTCTGCAGCCCAGCTGCTTGAGAACTATCGTCAGGCCTTGCTTGATGAGGAATACGAAAGCGATGAAATCGCAGAAATGATCGACTCACTCGGCGCGCAGTGGGTCGCTCTCAACAGGAATAGAGTGAGGAGAACATAGAAAATGGCAAATTGTGATGGCTGCAACGATAGCTCCTGTTCCGTCAAGCAGCAGGACAATCCCAATGACCCGCAAGTTCAGATGAAGCGCAAGCTGGCGCAGCGGCTCTGTTCAATCAAGCACAAGCTGGTGGTCATGTCGGGGAAAGGAGGGGTCGGCAAGAGTACCACCGCGGTCAACCTGGCGGTGGCGCTGCACAAGAAGGGGAAAAAGGTCGGTCTGCTCGACATCGATCTGCACGGCCCGAGTATTCCGAAGATGTTCGGTCTGGAAAATGAGCGTCCGGCTATGGATGAAGACGGAATCTATCCCCTCGATGCCTGCGGGATCAAGCTGATGTCGATCGGTTTTCTCATCGAAACGACTGACAAGGCGCTGATCATGCGCGGGCCGATGAAGCACGGCGCCATTCAGCAGCTGCTCGCCGAAGTGGTCTGGGGGGAACTCGACTACCTGTTGCTCGACTGCCCTCCGGGAACCGGTGATGAGCCTTTGAGCGCAGTCCAGTTGCTTGGTGAGGGTGCTGCCGCGGTGGTCGTGACCACCCCTCAGGATGTGGCCCTGACCGATGTCGAGAAATCGCTCAGTTTCTGTCAGGAAGTCAAGCTGCCGGTTCTCGGCCTGGTCGAAAATATGAGTGGTTTTGTCTGTCCTCACTGTGGTGGCAAGTCCGACCTGTTCAAGAGCGGTGGCGCAGACAAATTGGCTGAAAAGGTCGGCTCCATGGTTCTGGCCAAGGTTCCTTTCGAACCGCTGGTCGTTATCGGCGGCGATGCCGGGCAGCCGCATCTGATCGCTTACCCTGAGTCGGCCAACAGCGTCGCTCTGCTTCAAGTGGCGGAAGAAATCTGCCGCCAACTCGAAGGCTGAGTCGGGGGCGTGAATATTTCCCCTTGAACCGATGCTGTTTTGAATGGTAAATTAAGGGTTTACTTTTTTGTAGGGAAGAAACGATGAAGATCACCAGAGAACAAGTCGAACACGTCGCCCGCCTGGCCCGTCTGGCCCTGCCGGCGGATGAAATCGAGCGTCTGACCGGGGATATGGATGCTATCCTTGGATACGTTGAAACCTTGAACGAACTGAACACCGACGGCATCGAGCCGACCTCCCACGCCGTACCTATGGCCAATGCTTTCCGGGTCGATGAAGTCAAGCCGTCAATCGGTATCGAACGGGCTCTGCAGAACGCACCGGCGTCGGGCGATGACTGTTTCACCGTTCCCAAAGTTATTGAATAAACAGTAAGCCCGTTGCGGAGATAGAACTATGCAATTGAAAAACCTGACCGTTGCGCAGATGCGTCATATGCTCGATGCCGGGGAGACGACCTCGGTCGAACTGACCAGGGTCTGCCTGGAACGGATCAAAGAGACTGATAACCAGCTGAACGCTTTTATCACCCTTTGTGAGGACGAAGCCCTGGTGGCTGCAGCAGCAGCAGACGAGCGTCTGGCTGCTGGCAATGCTCAGCCTTTTACCGGGATTCCGCTGGCGGTCAAGGACATCTTCAATATCCTCGATGTCCGGACCACCTGTGCTTCCAAGATTCTCGACAACTATATTTCCCCCTACGATGCCACTGCGGTTGCCAAGCTCAAGGAGCAGGGTGCAGTTATCGTCGGCAAGCTCAACATGGATGAGTTCGCCATGGGCTCATCCAACGAGAACAGTGCTGCCGGCAGTGTCAGAAACCCCTGGGATCTGAACTGTGTACCGGGCGGCTCTTCAGGTGGTAGCGCCGCCACAGTTGCGGCCCGTCAGGTCCTTGCTTCGCTCGGTACCGACACCGGCGGCTCGATCCGCCAACCGGCCGCTCTGTGCGGTGTCGTCGGTCTCAAGCCGACCTACGGCAGGGTCTCCCGTTACGGGGTGGTCTCCTATGCCTCCTCCCTCGATCAGGTCGGTCCATTTGCCACCAATGTCGAGGACTGTGCGATGCTGCTCGGAGCGATTGCCGGCTACGATCCGGCCGATTCGACCTCGGTCGATACCCCGGTCCCCGATTATTCGGCGACCCTGAAGGAAGGGGTCAAGGGGAAGAAGATCGGTCTGCCGAAGGAATACTTCATCGATGGGCTCGATCCCCAGGTCAAGCGGGCGGTCGACAAAACGATCGATGCCTACAGGGAACTGGGTGCCGAGATCGTCGAGGTCGAGCTGCCGCATACCAGCTACGCCGTCGCCTGTTACTATCTGCTGGCGACCGCCGAAGCCTCAAGCAACCTGGCCCGTTATGACGGCGTGCGTTACGGCGAGCGTAAGGACAGCGGTGAGGGACTGATCCAGATGTATCAGCAGACTCGTGCCGCAGGGTTCGGCACCGAGGTCAAACGCCGCATCATGCTTGGGACTTACGCTCTGTCGTCCGGTTACTACGATGCCTACTACCTCAAGGCCCAGAAGGTCCGGACCCTGATCCGCCAGGATTTCCTCAAGGCCTTCGAGCAGGTCGATCTGCTGCTCACCCCGGTTGCGCCGACCCCGGCCTTCAAACTGGGGGAAAAGACCGACGATCCGTTACAGATGTACCTCTGCGATATCTTCACCATCCCGGTCAATCTGGCCGGTACCTGTGCCATGAGCCTGCCCTGTGGCCTGAGTGATGAGGGGCTGCCGATCGGGGTCCAGCTGATCGGCAAGCCGTTTGAGGAAGCTGAACTGCTGCAGGCCGCCTATGCCTATGAGCAGGTCAGTGGCTGGAACAATCGTAGCCCTGAGCTTTGATGAGAATTTAATACTGTTAATCAAACAGGATAGAACATGAAAAGCAAATATGAAGTGGTTATCGGCCTTGAGGTCCATGTTCAGCTGACGACCAATACCAAGATCTTCTGCGGCTGCTCTACGGAGTTCGGTCAGAGTCCGAACAGCCAGACCTGCCCGGTTTGCCTGGGGCTGCCCGGTGCCCTGCCGGTGCTTAACCAGAAGGCTGTCGAATTCGCCATCAAGGCGGGGCTGGCAACCAATTGTCAGATTGCGCCGACCTCGATCTTCGCCCGCAAGAACTACTTTTACCCCGACCTGCCGAAGGGCTATCAGATCTCCCAGTTCGAACTGCCGATCTGCGAGCACGGCTGGCTCGATATCGACACTGAAGAGAACGGCAAGAAGCGTATCGGCATCACCCGGATTCATATGGAAGAGGATGCCGGCAAGCTGCTCCACAGCAGTGGCAGCAATTCGTCCGTCGATCTGAACCGCGCCTGTACTCCGCTGCTTGAGGTGGTTTCCGAACCGGATATGCGCAGCGCTGACGAAGCGATCTCTTATCTGAAGCAGCTGCACCAGATCGTCACCTACTTAGGGATCTGTGACGGCAACCTGGAAGAGGGGTCGTTCCGCTGTGATGCCAACGTCTCGATCCGCCCCTGGGGGCAGGCTGAATTTGGCACCCGTGCCGAGCTGAAGAACATCAACTCCTTCCGCTTCATCAAGCAGGCGATCGAATACGAGATCGAACGCCAGATTGACCTGGTCGAGGATGGCAGCAAGGTGGTCCAGGAGACCCGTCTGTTTGATTCCGAAACCGGCGTGACCCGCTCCATGCGCGGCAAGGAAGAAGCCCATGACTACCGCTACTTTCCCGATCCCGACCTGCTGCCGCTCAAGGTTTCCGACGAGTGGATAGCGGAAGTTCGCGAAGCCCTGCCGGAACTGCCGGAAGCCAAGCTCAAGCGCTACCAGGAGGATCTCGGTCTGCCGGCTTACGATGCCGGGGTCATCTGTGCCGAGCGCGCCGTGGCCGAATACTTCGACGTACTGGTCAAACTGCATAACCAGCCGAAGGCCTGTTCCAACTGGGTCATGGGCGATATCCTCGGCGGACTGAAGGAGCAGGGGATAGCCATTGCTGAGTGTCCGGTCACCCCACAGCTGTTGGCGGGGATTCTGGCACGCATCGAGGATGGCACCATCTCCGGAAAAATCGCCAAGACCGTTTTCGAGGAGGTCTGGAAGACCGGCAAAACGGCCGGTCAGGTTATTGAGGAGAAGGGGCTGAAGCAGGTCTCGGACACCGGTGCCATCGAAGCGATCGTCGACGAGGTGATCGCCGCCAATCCTACCGAGGTTGCCGAGTTCAAGGCCGGCAAGACCAAGCTGATGGGCTTTTTTGTCGGTCAGATCATGAAGGCCAGCAAAGGCAAGGCCAACCCGGGCATGGTCAACCAGCTGCTGATGAAGAAACTGGCGGATTGATAACCAGGACCTCCCTGCGAGCAGGGGGGTGATTGTTTCCTGATAAAAAGGTTCCCCATGAGCACATGTCAACTTGATACCAGCAGCATCCGTCCGATCCGTTTCTTAAACGGTCAGTGCCAGATGCTCGATCAGCGTCTTCTGCCGGCTGAAGAGGTCTGGCTCGACTACACCAGTTATACCGAGGTTGCCGAAGCTATCCGTTCCATGGTGGTCCGTGGTGCCCCGGCGATCGGGGTTGCGGCGGCGATCGGTGCCTTCTTCGGTGCGCGCGATCTTCAGACCGAAGCGACCGACGAATTTTACGCCCAGTTTGAAAAAATCTGTGATGTTCTGGCCGCCACCCGGCCGACCGCAGTCAATCTGTTCTGGGCCCTCGACCGGGTCAAGAGCTTCGTGTACGCCAACCTAGACCGCACTGTCGCCGAACTGAAGATCGGCCTCGAATTCGAAGCGATGGCGATCTTTCAGGAAGATATCGCGATCAACGAGAAAATGGGGCGTAACGGTGCCGAATTGATTCCGGATGGCGCCCGGGTGCTGACCCACTGTAATGCCGGCGCTCTGGCGACAGGTGGCTATGGCACAGCTCTCGGCGTGATCCGCGCCGCGGTGGCCAGCGGTAAAAAGATTTCGGTTATCGCCGACGAAACCCGTCCCTTTCTGCAGGGCTCACGGCTGACCGCCTGGGAACTGCATAAGGACAATATCCCGGTCACCCTGATCTGTGACAACATGGCCGGTTACCTGATGAGCAAGGGGGAGATCGACTGTGTCATCGTCGGTGCCGACCGGATAACCGCCAATGGCGACGTGGCCAACAAGATCGGCACCTATACCGTCGCCGTACTGGCCAAGGAACACAATATCCCCTTCTATGTTGCCGCTCCGTTGTCGACCATCGATCTTTCCTTAAGCGATGGTTCGCTGATTCCAATTGAAGAGCGGAATGAGCGCGAGATTACGCACGTCAAGGATGTTCAACTGGCCCCCGCCGGAATCAAGGTTAGAAACCCGGCCTTCGATGTGACTCCGGCACGGCTGGTTACAGCAATTATTACTGAACGTGGTATTGTTAAGGGGGACTACGAGACCGGACTTATGCAGCTGATGAGTTGATTTTATAGGCGGAGGGTATGCAGAGAGACAAGATCAGGGTCCAACTGGATTTACTGTTTAATGATCGGCCGCGGGGTGTCGACTGGCTCGCTCATTTACCCCTGGTTGATGGGGAGCGTGCAGCGACCAATCTTGAACTGCTCCAGGAACAATTGGGCAATCTTGACCTGCTCTGTGAAATCCTTGCTGAGGCACTCGCTTCTGCGGACCCTGATGCCGCTCTTAATCTGCTTGAGCGGCTGTTCGATCGGGTCGAGCGGGAGTCGTTGTTAGCTGTTCTGCATCAGCCAGTCCAGCGTCGGCAGTTGCTGATCGTGCTCGGTGGTTCTCAGTTTCTGGCCAATATCTGCTGTCGCCACGCTTCCCATCTCCCCCGTCTGTTCAGCCCACAGGGGATTGAAGGTTCCTGCACGCGAGAGCAGATGCTCGATGAATTGCGCCAGTTGATTCCCGCATCAGCCGATTTTGCAGAACTCAAGGCTGGTCTGAGACGTTACAAGGCCCAACAGATCCTGAGAATCGGCAGCAGGGATCTGTGTGGTCTTGCCCCGCTCGAAGAGGTGACCGCTGAGCTGTCCAGTCTCGCTGCGGCCAGCCTGCAGCGGGCCTACGAGGTCTGCGATGCGCAACTGGCAGAGGAGTATGGCGAGCCGCTTGAAACCCTCGAGGATGCCACGACTCGCCGGGCCGAGATGACTATCCTGGGTATGGGAAAATTCGGCGGTAACGAGCTGAACTTTTCGTCCGATATTGATCTCATCTACTGTTATTCGTCCAACCGGGGTGAAACGGCCGGCGGCAGCCGTGGAGAAAAGATTAGTCTGCACCGCTATTATGTCAAACTCGCCGAACTGGTCACCAGGGCGCTTCACCAGGTGACTGTGGACGGTTTCGTCTTCCGGGTCGATACCCGCCTGCGCCCCGACGGCAATAACGGCGACCTGGCCATCTCCCTAGGCGGAGCTGAGGCCTACTATGAATCCTGGGGGCAGAGCTGGGAGCGGGCGGCCATGCTCAAGGCCCGCCCGGTTGCCGGTTCCCTTGACCTCGGCGAACTGCTGCTGCAGAGACTTAAGCCCTTTATCTTCAGGCGCTATCTCGATTTCGGCATGCTCGAAGATATCAAGCTGATGAAGCAGAAAATCAACGCCAGCCTGGACCGCGACCAGGAGGGGTTGCGCAACCTCAAGCTCGGCTTCGGCGGGATCCGTGAGATTGAATTCTTCGTTCAGGCGCTGCAGCTTGTCAATGCGGGAAAGCGTCCGCAACTACAGCAGCGTAACACCCTCAAGGTTTTGCAGCTGCTCTGTCAGGAAGAGCTGGTCGACTGTGAAGAATGTCAACTGCTGACCGATGCCTACCGCTTTCTGCGTACCGTCGAACACCGGATTCAGGTTGTCCAGGAGCAGCAGACCCACGCCCTGCCGACCGATGAACGCTCTCTGGAAACCCTGGCCAGGCGCTGCGGCTTTGCCAATCATACCGAGTTCAGCCGCTGCCTGCAGAACCACCGGAAGCTGGTCCACGGGATCTTCCGTGACCTTTTCCATTCCGCAGACGCAGAGGATCTGGCGATCAATCCTGAAGTCAGCGTCATTTTCGACCCGCAGGCGGATGCCGATCTGGTCAAGGATCTGCTCGAAGCCAGGGGCTTCAGCAATCCGGATGCCGCTTATGAGAGCCTCGCACTGTTGCGTGAAGGGGATCCACACAAGCGGCTGACCCGGCGCGACCGGCGCAGCCTGGAAAAACTGGCGCCGCTGGTGCTCAATGAACTGCTCGAATCGCCCAATCCGGATCAGGCTCTCAATAACCTGGAAGCCTTTCTCGATGCTATCCGGGCCCGTAGCTCGTTCTTTTCGTTGCTGGTTGAGAACCGTGCTATCATCAAGGTGCTGATCTCCCTGTTTGGCTCCAGTCAGCTGCTGTCGCGAATCTTCATCCAACGCCCGGAGCTGCTTGACACCATGGTCTCGCAGTCCTATGCCATCGAAAACAAATCGCGTGAGCAGATGAGCCATGAGCTTAAAGATCAGTTGGCGCAGGCCGAGGACTTTGAAATCAAGCTCGATGTCATCCGCCGTTTTCGCAATGAAGAATTTTTGCGTATCGCCATGCATGACCTCAACGGTGAGATGTCTCAGGATGCAGGTGCCGAGCAGCTTTCCTGGCTGGCTGAGGTCTGTCTCCAGCTCAGCTGCAGGATCGCCCGGCAGGAACTGGCTCCACGTTTTGGCGCCCCCTATGCCGAGGGTGATGCTCAGGAGACAGCATTCGGGATTATTGGTATGGGCAAGCTCGGTGGCCATGAGCTGAACTATCACTCCGACCTGGACATTATCTTTATCTACGAACAGGAAGGTGCGACGCGCCCGGTTGATGGGACCGATGTGCAACGTTTCAGGCTGATCAGCAATCACGAATATTTTGCCAAGCTGGCGCAGCGGATCATTACCATTCTGACCCTGGTGACCCGGGAAGGGTATGTCTATCAGATCGATACCCGGCTGCGTCCGTCGGGCAATCAGGGACCGCTGGTCACCAGTCTGAAAGCTTTTGAACGCTATCATCACGATTCGGCCCAGCCTTGGGAACGTCAGGCGATGACCAAGGCCAGGGTCGTCTGCGGTCGGGATACGTTTATGCACAGGGTGCAAACGTGTATTGAGCGCTTGACCTTTGAAAGGCCCTTGCCGGAAAATCTTCAATCCGAAATGTATCGACTGCGTAACAGGATGGAGGTCGAGATCGCCAGGGAGTCGGAGGACCAGCTCAATATCAAGACCGGGCGGGGCGGCATGGTCGATGTCGAGTTTATCGTTCAGTACCTGCAGTTGCGTTATGCCGGGCAGGTCAAGACACTGAGACTGCAGAATACCATCCGCATTCTGGATGCTCTTGCTGGAGCCGAACTGGTTCCCCGGGATGACGCAGAAATGCTTGTTGGTGCATATAAGTTCTTGAGAAGACTGGAAAATAAGTTAAGGTTATTGCATGACCAGTCGATCAGTCAGCTGTCGGCCCAGCAGCGCAATCTGCGCAAGGTGGTCCGCAGCCTTGGTTATGTCGGTGCAGGGATTCAGCCGGAACAGCAGTTTTTGAATGAATATCGCCAGGTCACGGAGACGGTTCGTGAACTGTTCGAAAAGTATCTTTCTTCACAGCCAGCAGCATAGCAAGCGGAGATATCGGGATGAGCAAACATATTCTGATCATTGATGATGATCGTGATCTGCGTGATTTCCTGCAGCAGGCGCTGGCCGCGGCGGGATTTCAGGTTGAAGGCGCTGATCGCGGTGCCGTCGGGGTCCGCAGGCTGCTCACCGAAGATTTCGATCTGGCTCTGATCGATATCAACATGCCGGAAATTTCCGGACCCAATATCTGCCGGGCTCTGCGTAAGCACGACAAGACCCGCGACCTGCCGGTCGTCATGATCACGGCAACAATCCATACTCCTGAACAGTGTGCGGCTGCCAGACAGGATTATGGCGTCGATCAGTTTCTGGTCAAACCGTTCACCGGTCAGGATCTGCAGAAGATGCTCGAGACCATCTTCCCCTCTGGCGAGAAGGGAGAGGAGCCTCCCAAGGCCCGACCAATTTCCGATTTTACCATTCCTCAGCAGTTGCATAAGCTCTACCAGAACAAAGCGACGGGGATGCTTCAGCTGCAGAAGGGGAATCAGAAGAAGGTCATTTACATCGAAAACGGTTATCCGATCTTCGCCCGTTCCAATGTTCTGAGCGAATGCCTGGGGCGGATGCTGGTGCGTGAGGGCGTGATCACCCAGGTTGACTGTGATCAGTCGGTTGAGCGGAGCAGGGAGTCGGGCCGCTTGCAGGGTACTATGCTGATCGAAATGGGGCTGCTGACCCCTCAGCAGCTGCATACCGCCCTGGTCCGTCAGATCACCGAAAAGTTGCTGACGACCTTTGCCTGGCAGGACGGAACCTGGATGTTTACCGAGGTCGCGGATATCAAAAAGACCGTGACCCGGATGAAAATGACGCCGGCCAACCTGATTCTGCAGGGGATTGGCGAGTACTGGAGCATCAAGCAGCTGGATGATTTTCTTTTCCCCTATATGGAAGATTACCTCAAGCAGACGACCAATCCGGTATACCGTTTTCAGGATATCGAACTGAACAAGCGGGGCGCGCAGATCTTCAAGAGCTGTGTCGGTGTCAAAACCATGGCCAAGCTTCTTGACGAGCACCCGCTGGCTAAACGGGAAATTCAGAGAATAATTGCCGCCCTGCTGATTTCCGATATGCTTGAGCGCCAGGTTACACCGGAACAGGTCGATCCTGAGCTGCTTCAGGATGATGAAGCTCTGGATATCATCGATGAGAAGCTGCGCAAGAGGATTCTGGAGGATTACCGAAGGATCATGAGTGCCGATTATTTCGAGGTTCTCGGCATCAGCCGTGACAGCGGTCCTTCAGAAGCGCGGCGCGCTTACTACCGGCTGGCCAAGGAATATCATCCGGACCGTTTCCTCGGCAGTGACCTGTCTCGTGAGATGAGCGTCAAGATCCGCGACATGTTCCAGTACATTACCCAGGCTTATACGGTGCTGAGCGATCCGGACAGCTGTGCCGATTATCTCGAAGAGCTGGTCCACGGAACGAAGAAGTCGGTCGACATCAATCAGGTCATCGAAGCCGAAGGGGCTTTCCAGGAAGGGCGGGCCCTGCTCAAGATCCGCCGCTTTGCCGCGGCGGCCAAGAGCCTGCAGCGTTCGATTGAACTGAGTCCGCAAGAGCCCGAATATATGACCCTCTACGCCTGGGCGCTGTTCAAGTCCGATCCGGATAAGCCGGATATCCAGAACAAGGCGATGGAAATCCTGCTCGCCTCCAAGGAGATCAATCCGGGCCAGGATCTTACCCATCTCTATCTGGGGCACGTCTACCATGCCATGCACAAGGACCGTCAGGCCGAAAAATCCTTCGAGATGGCCGTGCAGGCCAACCCGGACTGTACCGAAGCGCTGCGTGAACTGCGGCTGATTAACCTGCGGCGCGAGCAGAGTGCGGCACCACAGTCGAAGGGGTTGTTCAAGAAGTTCCTCAAAAAAGGGGACTGATCCTTCTCATCGAAACTGCCGCAGGCTGTTTCTCCGGTTCTGCCAGTTAGATGAGCGAAGCTCATCGTTGGGCGCCGCGACCCCGTGATTTTGAATTTAAAAGATCTTTAAATAGAACCAGAACCGGCGGGTCTCGTCCCGCCAGACGACATCCTTTCTTTTATCGAAAAGAAAGGATGCAAAGAAACTCTAACGTCAACGGCATCGGTAGAATCTGTTTGCTTTCTCTTCGTAGCCTTGGGGCTGCAACTCTCTACTCGCTCAGACAAGATGCTGCGCATCTTGAATTCGCGCAATCACAAAGCCGGTTCCCGGCTTGACATCATGGAACAGGCAAAATCAAAAGCAGTGGCTGCGTACGTTTATTATTTTTCGTTGTCACGGCGCAGCTGAGGATCGAGCAGGTGCCTTGGTTGCACGTTGCCGAGGGCGGCGATCATGCTGTTGCGGATCTGCGGAATATCATTGCTTAGGTTCTCGATCAACTGCTTCATGTACTGGCGCTGCTGTTCTTCTCCCCCTTCCACCGGGCAGCCGCAGCTGACCGTCGGAAATTCCACCAGCCTGCTGTATTCGGCAATATCCTTCTCTTCGACATAGACCAGCGGCCTGATCACCGTTTGCTGGCCGTTGTCGGCCAGCATCTTGGCGCTCATAGCCGCCAGGGTGCCGACATAAAACTGGTTGAGCAGCAGGGTCTCGATGAAATCATCCAGGTGGTGGCCCAGGGCGACCTTGTTGCAGCCGAGTTGCTGCGCTTGAGTATAGAGCACGCCCCGTCTCAGGCGCGCGCAGAAGGCGCAGGTCGATGATCCTGGGCGCAGTTTTTCTTCGATAATCCGTGAATTTTCCGTCGTCTCGATCCGATAAGAGAACTGATGCTGGCGCAAGTGTTCCTCGATGATGTCCTTGCGGAAACCTGCGAAACCGGCGTCGATGTTGACAGCAATCAGCTCATATCGGACCGGGGCTTTTTTGCGCAACGCTTCGAGGACATGGAGTAGGGTGTAGGAATCCTTGCCGCCGGAGATGCCGACCGCAATTCGGTCGCCGTTCTCGATCAGATTGAAATCGCCGATCGCCCTGCCGACCTGCTTGCGGATGCGGTTGAATAGTTTTTCTGTTGCCGTTGCCATAAGTCAATCCTCTTTACTTAGGTATCATGCAGGGCAAGTTTTAAAAGAAAGGCTAAAAAAGTGCAAGTTGCAAAGGATTGGAGCGCTTTTTGCTGAGTATGAGGTGGGATAATAGTAGCTGTCAGAATTTTGTCAAAAAGACGGGGGAACTATGAGTATCGACCCGACTCAAATGAAATTGTTTTACGATCAGTTAAGTTCGGAGACAACGCGTGAAAAAAACCAGGGCGCATCATCGCAACAATTTGGTGATGTGCTCAGCAATGCCGCCAGAACCTTGGTCTCTGCCGAGGATGCAAGTGAAACAGCGGTCAGAATGATTCACGATGCCCGGAGCCGGATGGTCCAGGGGCTTTTTGCCGATGACGACAGTGAACCGTCTGCACTGTTCGATCCTCTCGATGGGCTATCCCCTTACGGTTTTCTGAACGCACGTCAGAGTCAGATTGTTGACAAGTATTACCGGATCGAGACACCGCAGCCGACCCTGCTCCCAGACAGTGGTGACAAACAGGCAGGTCAGATCGACCAGCTGATTTCCCAAGCGGCGAAAAAATACAATCTTTCCGAAGAGCTGATTCACTCTGTTGTCGCCACTGAAAGTGCCTATAATTCGCAGGCTGTCTCGCCGGTCGGCGCCCGCGGGCTGATGCAGCTGATGCCGGCGACCGCCGCTGATCTGGGGGTGACAGACAGTTTCGACCCGCAGCAGAATCTCAACGGCGGAACCCGCTACCTGAAACAGTTGCTTGACAAGTACGACGGCGATCTCGACCACGCCCTGGCCGCCTACAACTGGGGACAGGGGAACGTCGATCGTCACGGGCTGGATAAGATGCCGGCAGAGACCCGCAACTATCTGGCAAAGATCAAGGGACTGCTGGGGCGACACCAGGGGTAAGTCAGCGTCGCTGTTTAAGATCTGCCTCTTTTGCCTTCTCAGGTTAATTTTCTGTGAACGATTCGGTTCTCATCAGCCGCTAACAATAGGCCGCTACCTTTCCGACGTCAGTTCGTTGATTGTTTTTTGTCGATCCTCAACAGGAAAATTCAAGTGCTTGAAATGATGTACCAAGAAGAACGGCGAAGAGCGATGACTGTAGGTAGCAGCGCGTCCGGCTGTGGGAAAATCCTGCTGGTCGAAGACGAAGATTCCCTGGCAACGGTGCTTGGTTACAATCTGTTGAAATACGGATTTAACGTCATTGTCGCACATGACGGTTTAGAGGCCTGTCAGATTATCGATCGTGAACGGCCACAACTGATCCTCCTTGATATCATGGTTCCTGGCATCGACGGACTGGATATCTGCCGCAAGGTGCGTCAGCACCAGGATGGCGGAATCTCCCAAATACCAATCGTTATGCTGAGTGCCCTGAACAGCAAAGACGATATCCTCCGGGGCGAGGCAGCAGGAGCCAATCTCTATCTGCCCAAACCCTATAACATTAAACAGGTCATCGCCAATTGTCACAACCTCCTTCTGGAGGGATAACCCCCAAAGCCCGCCATTGTGACAGGGAAATCGCTTCAATCTCAATTCCTGCGAATGCCGTTGGATGTACAATGAAATTATTATTCGAGACGAACAAGGTTCCTGCTCAGGGATATGGCCTCTGCATCGATGCTATCGAGCTCAGGCAGATTGAACGAGAACTCGCCAACAAAGAGATTCGTCTCGAGCACCTGACCTATCATGACGCCTTGACCAACCTGCCCAATAAATATCTCTTGCAGGATCGCCTTGCCAGGGCATTGACACGGGCAGACAGAAACCAGAGTAAGGTTGCCCTGATTTTTCTCGATCTGGACAAGTTCAAGAAGATCAACGAATCGTTGGGCCATCAGGTCGGCGATGCACTGCTCGTCGGTGTTGCCCGGCGTCTGCAATCGGCACTGCAGGACCTGAACACGATTGCTCGGTTCAGCGGTGACCAGTTCGCCATTATTGTCGATAATCTTCATGATATAGACCAGGTGGCACGGGTCGCCCAGCGGGTTATCGACTGTTTTGGCGCTCCTTTTATGATCGCCGGGCATAGCTGCTATATTTCGGTCAGCATCGGGGTCAGTCAGACCCTGTCATCTCACGTTAATGCGGAAACCCTGATGAAACGTGCCGATATCGCCATGGCTGCGGCCAAAAAAAAGGGGAGAAACAATTTTCAGTTCTATTCGCAGGAGATGGATGCCCGCGCCCACGACCTGCTGCTGCTTGAAAATGATCTGCGCAGGGCGCTGACGGATAATCAGTTTATTCTTTATTATCAGCCGCAGTTCGATCTCACTAGTGGCCGGATCAGGGCGCTGGAGGCGCTGGTTCGCTGGCGCCATCCGCAGCGCGGAATCGTCAGGCCTGACGAATTTATTCCGATTGCCGAAGAAAACGGAATCATCGTGCCGCTGGGGCAGTGGATTCTTAAAACCGCCTGTACCTTTACCCGGAGGCTGCAGCAACGCTGTGACCCCGATCTGAGGATTTGTGTCAATATCTCCATGCACCAGTTTAAGACCCGGGATTTCCCCGCCGTGGTCTCTCAGGTTCTAAGAGAAACCGGGCTCAAGCCTGGTTCGTTGGAGCTTGAGATCACCGAAAGTCTCGCCATGGAGAATGCCGCTGAAACCATTGAACGACTCAACGCACTGAAGAAGATGGGGGTTCTGCTGGCTATCGATGATTTTGGCAAGGGCTATTCCTCACTGAGCCATCTGAAACATCTGCCGATCGACACTCTGAAAATTGACCGGGGATTTATATCGGCCATCCATGAAGATCGCTACGATCTGGCCATTACCGAGACTATTCTCGCACTGGCAGAAAAGCTCGATCTGGATGTCGTCGCCGAAGGGATAGAGACTGAGCAACAAAAACAGTTGCTGACGCAGATCGGCTGCAAGACGGGGCAGGGTTTTCTCTTCAGTCGGCCTGTTGCGGAAGTTGAGATGCTGGCTTTGCTGAAGAATGTCGGAAGGATGAAATCAAGCAGCCGGCCAATTGGCCAGCTGCTTGGATCTTGGCTACGGGACGCTGATGCTGGTAGTCATGCCGCTCAGTGAAAAGGTTTTTGACAGGAAAGACGCTCCGGTTGAGTAGTTCCCCCCTTCGTAGAGACCATCGGTTTGGGTGCCACTGTCGTTCCCGCCTAAATAAAGGGTATAGCTGGTTCCGGTGCTGAGCTCCGGCGCTGAGATGACTACCGAGCTATAGCTATAATCCGGTGTGAAGCTGGCAATGGTTGTCCCACTGGTCGTCTGCAGATGGACAAGGGTTCCGCTGTTGCGTGTGCTGAAACTTGCCTTGATCGAATATTGTGATGAGGCTCGTCCCGGAGCCTGACTCATTGAGGACGGTCCTGTCGCAATCAATAAGCCACCGTCGATGTAAAAGTTGTTATCGTAGTCGATGGCGCTTTCGTTTGAGCTGGTCGGACCATGGACCAATACCGTTCCGCCGCTCATTTCGATGGAGCCATTGGCATCGAGGCCGTCCCCCTTGGAGTAAACTGCAATCCAGCCGCTGGTGATATCGAGGGTCGCGTCTTCCAGGTAGACATAGCCGACGGTTTCATCCTTATCGTTGGATGACTTCAGGCCATCTCCTGCTGCGTTAATGGTGATGTCTGCGCCATTGATCGTCAAATAGTCTTTTCCCTGAATTCCGTCGTCGACCGATGTGACGTCAAGGGTGGCAGCGCTGATCGTCAGTCCATCCTTGCTCTTAATCGCTTCATTGAAGTTACCGACAACAGTCAGCGAACCGCTCCCATTGATGGTCAGATTTTTCTTGCTGAACAGGGCTGCATCCGGTTCGTCTTCACCATCCTCAAAGGTGTAGTTGTCCTCATCTGTGTCCTCCAGGTAATTACTTGAACCGCTCATCAGTTCGATACTGATCTCATCGGCACTGCTGATGAAAAAGGGAGAGCCGGACTGGTTGATGATGCTGATACCGTCCAGTTGAAGGTAGATGGTTCCGTCATCGTCACAGTCAACGACAATCTGTCCGTTCGTCAGGCTGCCGCTGATCAGGTAGGTTCCCGGTTGAGAAATCGTCAGAACAGACCCTGACGCAGAGGCTCCGCTCCCCTCGGGGTTGATGCTGATGCCAGTATCAGCCAAAACGATGGTGACGACCGACTCGGCATCGCTGGTGCTGGTATCGTCACCGGTTTCTGTGTCATCGAGACTGATGTCGCTGACATCGTAAACGGTATTGGCGTCGCTGGTGGCGCTGGAGCCTGTTGTCGTTGTTGATTTCTCTGATCCGGAGCCGCCGCAGGACGAGAGGAAAAGGAGCAGGAATAAGCAAGCAAAGCCTTGTCGAAGATATCTCCGTTGCATAGATTAATCCTTTCGCATTTACATTTTTCATTGATAGATGCTTCAGATTAACAACGGCAACGAAGAAATCTCTACCTGATAACAGGTAACTCTTTGTATCCCGTGTTTAACTCTATAGTTTGTAACATATTGTTATTTAGCGTTTTTACTCCCTTTTAGTTAGGGGGTTGCGTTGTCTTTCTGGTTGTATGCAAGCTCGGATCTTTTGTCTTTGAATCCCAGTAAATTTCTCACATCCTCCAGTATCAGGTAGAGTACCGGGATCAGCAGCAGGGTGATGCCGGTGGCGAAAAGGATGCCGAAGCCAAGGGAGATGGCCATCGGGATCAGGAAGCGGGCCTGACGGCTGGTTTCCAGGATCATCGGCATGAGACCGAAGAAGGTGGTCAGTGAGGTCAGCAGGATCGGCCTGAACCTCCTGACTCCGGCCCCGACGATCGAGTCATAGACCGACATCCCGGCCAAGCGGTTACGGTTGCACTGGTCGATCAGCAGCAGCGAATCGTTGACGACGACGCCGGCCAGGGCGACGACGCCGAACATGCTGAGGATACTTAAGTCATAGCCCATGATCAGGTGGCCGAGGACCGCGCCGATCATGCCGAAGGGGATCGCCGCCATGATCAGCAGCGGCTGGCTGTAGCTGCGGAACGGAATGGCCAGCAGGGCGTAGATGGCGATCAGGGCAAGCAGGAAGCCTTTTTTCATGCTGGCGAAGGAATCGGCGCGTTCCTGTTCCTCCCCTTCCATGGTCCAGCTCAGGCCCGGGTAGTCGCTGACCAGTTGCGGCAGTAGGTTGCTTTTGAGCTCAGTGATGATCTCCTGAGCGTTGTTCTGCTGGCTGTTGACATCAGCGGTGACATTGATGACCCGCTTGCGGTCGGTGCGGTTGATGGCCGAAAAGCCGTAGCTCTCACTGACTTTGGCCGCCTGGAGCAGCGGAATGGCCGCTCCGGCACTGTTGCGGATGTACATGTTTTCGAAGTTCCACAGTTTGCGCCGATCGGCCTGCGGATAGCGGACGACAACCTTGAGTTCGTTGCGGCCACGCTGCAGACGCAGCGCTTCGGCACCGTAGAAGGCGGCCCGGATCTGGCGGGCCAGGTCGGCTTCAGTAATGCCGAGGGTGCGCGCCGCCGGTTTGAGCTTCAGCTTGATTTCCTGCTTGCCGCGCGCGTAGCTGTCTTCGATTTCACTGACCCCCTGGTACTGACCGAGGCTCTCCTGGATGCGTGCCGAAGCCTTTTTCAGCACCTCGAAATCGGTGTGGGCCAGGCGGACATCGATGTTGGCGCCCAGGCGCATGCTGCTGAAGCGGAAGGTCAGCGAGTCGAGGCCGGGGATCGGGCCGATGTGGCTGCGCCAGTTTTTTGAGATCTCTTCGGCCGGGATGCCGCGCTTGCTTCCTTCGGTCAGGTAGAGGGAGATTGTCGCCAGGTTGGTCGCGGTTGATGCCGAGCCGCCGCCGGGGCCACCGAAAGACTGGGTTCCGCCGATCAAGCTGTAGGTGCTGCGCAGGATGCTGTCGCCGGCCGGGCGCTTGGCGTCGTATTCGGCAACGGTTTCCAGTCCCCTGGTCAGGATCATGTCGGCGATCCGCGCCGTCTCGTCGATCGACACCCCTTCGTTCATCTGCAGGGTGACCCTGATCCGGTCGCCATCGACCTTGGGAAAGAACATGAACTTGATGATTCCCCCCTGGTAGATGGCCGCGACCAGCAGCAGCGAGGCGATGCCGAAAGCCAGAGAGGCGTAGCGGTAGTTGAGGTTCAGTTTGAGGACGGCCTGATAGGGACCCTGGATAAAACGCATCAGGCCGCGTCCGAACAGCCTGCGCACCCTGTCGATGCTGCCGATCACTCCTCCGCCTGGCGGTCTCATCTTGCCGATGGTCAGGTGCGCGGGTAGAACGAAGAGCGATTCGATCAGCGAGATCAAGAGCAGGGTGATGACGACCATCGGTACGACCTTGATGAACTTGCCCATCATGCCGACGATATAGAGCAGCGGCATGAAGGCAGCGACAGTGGTCAGGATCGAAAAGGTGACCGGAACAGTGACTTCGAGGGCACCGTCGATGGCGGCATTGACGTAAGGCTTCCCCTGTTGGCGATGTTCGAAGATGTTCTCGCCGACGACGATGGCGTCATCGACCAGGATGCCGAGCGCCAGGATGAAGGCGAACAACGAGTTCATGTTGATCGAAACACCAAGGAAGGGGAGCAGGAACAGGGTGCCGAGAAAGGAGATCGGGATGCCGAGCATGACCCACAGGGCCAGCTTGAGCTCGAGAAACAGGCCGAGGACGATGATGACCAGGATCAGGCCATACATCGCGTTCTTCTGCAGCAGCTGCATGCGGCTGTTGAACACCTCGCTGTCGTCGTTCCACGCGGTGATCTTGAGGGTCTCCGGCAACAGCTGACGCTTCTGATCAATATAGTCCCTGATCTCCCTGGAGATCTCGGTCGGTTTCTGGTCGCCGATACGGAAGACCTGGACCATGGCGGCCGGTTGACCGTCGAAGCGGGCATAGCTTTCACTGTCGCTGAAGCCGTCGATGACGGTGGCGATGTCGCCGAGCCGGACCCGGGTGCCGTCGCTGTTGGCGATGATGGTGATGTCCTCGTATTCGGCGCCTGAGTAGCGGCGCTCCTTGGTGCGCAGCAGGATTTCTCCGCCTGAAGTCTTGACCGACCCGGCCGGCAGGTCGAGGGACGCGTTGGCGATGGTTGTGGCGACCTGGCTGAGGGTCAGGTTGTAACGCTTGAGGGTTTGTTCGGGGATTTCGATGCTGAGCTCAAGATCCCTGACTCCGCTGAGCTCAACCTGGGTGATGTTCGGCAGTTCGAGCAGGTCATCACGGACACTTTCCGCCTGCTCTCTTAAAGTGCGTTCGCCGACATCGCCGTAGAGGACCACCGAGATGACATCGCGGCGGGTCGAACCCTTGCTGATCACCGGCTTCTCGGCCTCTTCCGGGAAGGTCGTGATGCGGTCGATCTCGCTCTTGATGTCCTGAAGAACCTGGTCGATATCCTCCTTGGCGTAGATCTCGGCGACAACGCTGCCGCCTCCTTCGCGGGCCGTCGATTTCAGCTGTTTGATGCCGTCGACGCCGGTCAGGCTCTCTTCGACCTTGAGGATGATCCCCTCTTCGACCTCTTCCGGGCCTGCGCCGGGGTAGGCAACCGAGACCGACACCCGGTCGAGGGTAACCTCGGGGAAGACCTCCTGTTTGATGCTCGGTGCCATGATCAGGCCACCGACGATGAACACCAGCATCAACAGGTTTGCGGCCACATGGTTGGTGGCCATCCACTTGACGGCTGACCTCATGGTCTCGGCCCCGTACCGGCGATACGGAGCAGGGTGCCTTCTGCTGCTCCGGTCAGGGAGGTGAGGATCAGCTGTTGGCCATCCAGACGATCGTTGCGGACGATCAGCTGATCCTGCTCGCGCCTTAAGATCTCAACCTGCTGCAGGCGCAGCTTGTTTCCTTCGCCAACCAGGCGGATCTGGTTGCCGTCCTGCAGGGCCTGGCGGGGGATGACGACGACATTTTCAAGGGTCGGGCCCTGGATCTCGACTGCGACGAACTGTCCGTGGGGCAGAACCGGAACATTCTTTCGCTGACTGAGGTTATAGGGGTCGCTAACGCCAAGGATCAGGGTTGCTGTCCGGCTGGTCGGATCGATCTCGCCCAGGCTGCGGACCAGGGTGCCGGTCCAGTGGTTCCGGCTGTTTTCTGCCTGATAGATATCGGCCTTGATTGTGTCAGTACTGCTCTTTGCTAGCCAGGCCGCCTCGGCCGTGGCGAGTGGAATCGTGATTTCGGCGACATCGGTCCCGGCGAGGACACCGAGGCTGGCGCCGGGGGTGACATACTGACCGAGGCCGATCGCTTCTTCGCGAACCCTGCCGTTGAACGGGGCGCGCACTGTCGTCCTCTCCAGGTTGAGCTGAGCCTTTTTCAGCTGGGCTTCGGCGGCAGCCAGAATCGCCTGTTGCTGCTTCAGCTGAATCTCGCGGGTTACCAGCGGGCCTGGCTGTCCCTTGTCCGGCAGGTCGATGCGCGTCCATTCCTCGCGGGCGATGCGCGCCTGCTCCTGCTCCTTGGCCAGTGCGACCTCTGCTTGTGCGACCTCGGCCCTGGCCTGTTCGACAGCCAGTTGATAATCCGCAGTTTCAATCTCAAACAGCGCTTCACCTGCGCTGACCAGCCCTCCGGCCACCAGCTTTGGCGAGACCTGTGAAATTCGCCCGGCGACCTGGGTGGTCAGGCTGATCTGGCGGGCCGGGCTGACCGTGCCGCTGGCGTAGACGATGACCTGGTGGTCGACCGCAGCAAGCGGCGAGATTTCGACCAGAACCCCCTGTGTTCTCGGCTGTTGGCGTGGCGGCTCCTTTTTCAGGTGAGTGAGCAGGATGAAGACGGCAATGCCGATGGCGATGATCAGGACCGGCAGGACAATTTTCAGGGCTCTGCGGGGTTTAGTTTCCGTTGTCGACATGATCTTTATCCCGTTCGGTTGCCAGAGCCTGGCGTTGGTTGTTGAGTTCTTCCGTCATCCAGCTGCCTCCAAGGGCTCTGACCAGCGAGATGCGCTGACTGATCAGCTGCTGCCGTGAACTGAGCTGCTGGCTGAGGATGTTGAAATGGCTGATCTCACCCGCGAGCAGATCGCTGCTGTCGGTCAGTCCGTAAAGGTAGCTCTTGTACTGCAGCTGCAGGTTCGCTTCGCTGATTCGGCGGCGCTCTTCAAGCAGGAGGGCCGTTTCGCCGTTCTGCTTCGCGCCGATCAGGGCATTTTCAACCTCCTGGATGGCGCTGAGCAACAGTTCATTGGTTGCCGCCAGCTGAATATTTCTGGCTGCAGCCTTCTGGTCGCTCGCCGCTTTTAAGCGGCCGCCATCGTAGAGCGGCTGGGCCAGACCGAGCGCCAGGCTCCAGACCGTGCCGCTGTAGTCGCCGGTGGCCAGCCGGGTTGCCGATTCGCCGAATGTTGCGCTCAGATCGATGCCGGGCAGCCGATCGGCCAGGGCTGCGGCCAGGTCAGCATCGCTGGCTTGCAGTTCCAGAAGGGCTGCAGCAACGTCCGGGCGTCTGGTCAACAGATCTGCCGGCAGACCAGTCGCAGGCATGGCGTTCAGTTGGGCCAGCTCGCGGCTGTCAATCCTCACTGCACCCGGCGCTGAACCGAGCATGGTCGCAATGGCGTTTTCGGCCTGGGTCAGGGTCAGGCGATAGGCCGGCACCTCTGCGTTGAATGAAGCGAGGTTCTGACGGGCCTGGTAGACCTCCGCCGCCGTCGACAGGCCAGAGCGGTAGCGTTCGGTGACAAAATCGAGTAGCGCAGAACTCTTAGCGATCTGGACCTCCAGCAGATCAAGCTGGGCATTTTGTTCGACGGCCAGGAAATACTGTTCACACAGCTGGGCACTGAGACTCAAGAGCAGTGCCTCAATATCCTTTCTCCCCGCTTCACTGCGCAGGATGGCCGCCTGTTCGGCATCGCGCAGGCGGTTCCACAGGTCGATTTCATAGCCGGCCGCCAGTGACAGACTGGTGGTGGTCGCTCTCGATTCACCTGAGGCGCTGGACGTCTGGTTACGGGTGGCTTTGCCGTTGACGCTGACAGACGGCAGACGGGCTGCCCGTCCCGTCCGGATCGTGGAGTCGAGTTGATCGAGGCGATAGAGCGCCTGATGCAGGCTGAGGTTGCCACTGAACAGCTGATCGGCCAGGTGATTGAGCTGCGGGGTATCGAAGTCGAGCCACCAGCGTTCGCCCGGTTGAAGTGCGTCTGGCGCTCCTTGTACGGTATAGCTCGCCGGGATGTCGTTCAGTTCTGCCGGTTGCGGCCGCAGCGGATTACAGGCGGTGAGCAGCAGTAAGAGCAGTAGCCAGTATCTCATAGCGGAGCCTCCAGACCGGCGAGAATGAATTTCATGAATTCCCGGGTTGTCAGTTGTTTATCAGGCTGATCTGTGCCGGTGTCTTGCAGGGGCGGACTGTTGCTGCCGCTACTCATGATGTAACCGAGGCTACTAAGCAGGAACATTAGGCGCAGCCTGAGGATGTTTTCCGGGAGTTGTGGCAGGGCCATGCCGAGTGCCGCAGAAAAGTTACTGATCAGCGGTCTGACCTGCTCAAGGACGGCGCTGCGGACCTTTTCGTCAGGCTCATTCCAGGTCCGGCCGATCAGCTGGAGAAAGTGCCCCGCGCCACGACTCGAAGCCCCGAACTCCAGGGTGGGGATGACAAAGGCAGAGACCAGATCACGGACGGAAGGCTGTTCCTGCCTGAGGTGCGCCTCGGCGAGGACCTCATCGATACGCTGCTGGCGGAGTTGATTCAGGGGGCGCAGGCGTCTTTCCAGGACCGCTTGAAGCAACCCATCCTTGGAGTCAAAGTGGTAATTGACGGCGGCCAGGTTGACCCTGGCGCGTTCGGTCAGGGTTCGTAAGGAAGTATTTCTGAACCCCTGCTCGGCAAAGAGTCGTTCGGCCTGATCGAGAATTCTGGTTTTGGTGTCTTTGTTACTCATCAAACGGGGCTGCTCCATAGGTCGATGTTTCTTGATTGAAACACCTGTTTAAAAATTGAGTCAAGATCTCTGATGTAAAGATTTGATAAATTTTGCGCAGGGACTGAGCAGGTCAGTCAAGTTTGTGGTTAAATTTTAAGCATGGTTGTTTTGGTTGTGTTAGTGAAACTTTGAAAAACATTGTTTTAAGAAGTTGGCATAGTGTCTGCTAGGGCAAATAGCAAATTTTTTGTGCACTTCATGTGTCTGTGGTTCAATCTCTTAAAATGAAAGGAGTCCTCAGGATGAAAAAAGTAGAATGCATTATCAAGCCGTTCAAGCTTGACGACGTCAAGGCGGCGATCTGCGATCTCGGCATCAACGGCATGACCGTCAGCGAGGTTCGTGGTTTCGGTCGTCAGAAAGGTCACACCGAACTCTACCGCGGTGCCGAGTATCAGATCGACTTCATTCCGAAGATCAAGATCGAACTGGTGGTCGCCGATGATCAGGTCGAAAAACTGGTCGAAGCGGTTCAGCGCGAAGCCTGCACCGGACGGATCGGCGACGGCAAGATCTTCGTCAGCACCATCGATCAGTCGATCCGCATCCGGACCGGCGAATCGGGCGACGATTCCCTCTAAGCAACGACACGCACGTTATTCAAAGACGATTACTCAATAAGGAGAACTAAACCAATGAAGAAAACAGCCCTGCTGCTCGCCGGTCTGCTGGCCCTGCCGGTCCTGGCTTTCGCCGAAGTCAGCACCGATGAACTCTCTTATGTCCTCAACACCTTTTCCTTCCTGGTCATGGGTGTCCTGGTCATGTGGATGGCCGCCGGTTTCGGCATGCTCGAGGCCGGTCTGGTCCGGTCCAAGAACGTCGCCACCATCTGTCTGAAGAACATCTCCCTGTTCGGCATCGCCGGCATCCTCTACTACCTGATCGGTTACAACCTGATGTACGCCGGTGTTGACGGTGGTTTTTTCGGCAGTTTCGGCCTTTGGGGCGCAGACGACGCCGCAGCCGCAGCCGGTGACTTCTCCGGCGGTTACGCGGCCG
Organism: Geopsychrobacteraceae bacterium; assembly: GCA_963677215.1. Classification (GTDB taxonomy): domain Bacteria; phylum Desulfobacterota; class Desulfuromonadia; order Desulfuromonadales; family Geopsychrobacteraceae. Next base: position 569,694 of record OY781919.1, on the reverse strand, counting down.
CTTCCGACTGGTTCTTCCAGATGGTCTTCTGTGGTGCCGCCTGTTCCGTTGTCTCCGGCTGTGTCGCCGAGCGGATCAAGCTGTGGGGCTTCCTGATCTTCTGTGTCGTGCTGACCGGTATCATCTATCCGATCCAGGGTTCCTGGGGCTGGGGTGGCGGCTGGTTGTCCGAAATGGGCTTCCTCGACTTCGCCGGTTCGACCATCGTTCACTCGGTCGGTGGCTGGGCGGCCCTGAGTGGTGCCATCATCCTCGGCGCCCGTAAAGGCAAGTACGGTAAAGACGGCAAGGTCAACCCGATGCCAGGTTCCAACATCCCACTGGCCACCCTGGGTACCTTCATCCTGTGGATGGGCTGGTACGGCTTCAACGGCGGTTCGGTTCTGGCCCTGGGCGATGCGGCCAGCGCCATCGCCATGTCGAACGTCATGGTCAACACCAACATGGCTGCCTGTGGTGGTATGGTTGCCGCAATGATCCTGGTTCAGATCCTCTACAAGAAGGTCGACGTCACCATGGCGCTGAACGGCGCCCTGGCCGGTCTGGTTGCCATCACTGCCGGTCCTGACACCCCATCTTTGGGTGCTGCGACCCTGATCGGTGCCGTTGGCGGTATCCTCTGCGTCCTGGCCGTTCCGTTCTTCGACAAGCTCAAGATCGATGACGTTGTCGGCGCCCTGTCCGTCCACCTGGTCGGCGGTATCTGGGGCACCCTGGCGGTTCCGATCACCAACTCAGACGCCAGCTTCGTCACCCAGCTGATCGGCGTTGTTGCCACCGGCGTCTTCGTCCTGATCACCGCCAGCATCGTCTGGCTGGTTCTCAAGTACACCATGGGCATCCGCGTCAGCGAAGAAGAAGAGATGCTCGGCTGCGACTCTCAGGAGATCGGTATGGAAGCCTACCCGGACTTCCAGCGCGTCAGTATTGCCGGCTCCAGCGGAATCTCAGGTTACAGCTCTTCGACTGTCAGCCGCCAGTAACGGTATTGGCAAAAAAATGGTAGAAGTAAAAAGGGCCGCTGTTTTCAGCGGCCCTTTTTTTGTGATTGCTCATCCTGGTCTGGTGGTCGATATCTTGGGTCAGGTGAAGGCTTCGGGTTTTTCATTGGAGGATTAATGAGAATTGGTCTATAATTCGGAATTGTGTCAGGGCTTCATTGCCCGAATCTTGCCGTTGAATTGAAAAGCGATTTCGAGCAGATTGCCATTCTGCCCTAGATGCAGGCAGTGCCGGAAAAATTTTGTCCGTGCAGAGCAATGTAGCATGTAGCGTTGCTGTAAATTTAAGCTCCTGATCTGAACCTGCCGCCAGATCCTTTAGTTTTTGCATCGGTTGTGATCTGCTTTGGGCAGGGCTGTTTTTTTGTCTTACGAATATTTCTGTCGGAGGGGACGATGGGGAACGTTCATTCACTGAGATCTGCCTATCATAATGTCAGCGGGGCTGATTGTGATCAGCACCAGGGCTCTTCTTTTCTCATCCGGAGAAAAGCTTCCAATCATTCAACAACCTATGTCAGTAAGAGCGTCAAGGTCGTTCTCGGCTATGATCAGCAGGATTTCGTCCGCAACCCGGCTCTCTGGCTGAATATCCTGCATCCCGAGGATAAGCCGGTTGTTATGGCCAATCTCTTCAGTTTCAAGGGTGAGGGGCGGCTGGTTCTGAGCTACAGAGTCATGGACAATCGTGGCAAGTATCGCTGGATCCGGGACGATCTGATGATCGCACCTTCTGTTTCAGGAGGGGAGCTGGTCGGCTGCTGCATCGACGTGACCGAGCTGAAAATCCAGGAAAAAAAATTCAGACGGGCCCGGGCTCATTACAGCTATGCGCAGCAGATTGCCCGGCTGGGGAGCTGGCATTTCGACATCCATACCCGGCGTCTGCAGTGCTCCGACGAAGTTTTCAATATCTGCGATCTCGATAACCGCTCTTTTCCCAAATTTTCCCACTTCTATCGTCAGATTCACGCAGATGATCGCCTCAAGGTCAGAAACACCTTCAAGGAAATCTTCAAGCTCAAGGTTGATCAGGAAGTTGAATACCGGATTCTCCTAGAGGAGGGATCGGTGCGTTACCTGCTTCTGCGCACCGGAGTTGAGAAGAATTTTCTTGACATTATCACTGAAATAACCGGCGTAGTTATCGATATTACCGAAAGAAAATTATCCGAACTGCAGCTCATCGAGCAGAAGTCCGAACTGGCCTATATGGCCTACCATGACGCACTGACCGGACTGCCCAATCGCAGCCTGTTTGAAGAGATTCTCGACCGGGCTATCACCAAGGCTGCCGAAAAAAAGAGCATGCTTGGCGTCATGCAGATCGATATCGACAAGTTCAAGAAGATCAACGATACCTACGGGCATCATGCCGGTGATGACTTTATCAAGGAATTTGCCCAGCGGATTCGCAAAACTTTGCGCCGGACCGATACGGTTTCACGGCTGGCCGGCGATGAGTTTGCCCTGGTCATCGAGAGCCCGACGAGTCTGGAAGACCTGTCTTTTATCGCCCATCAGATTCTCGGGGCCTTCAAGGAGCCGTTTGCGGTTGGTAACCACCAGTACCTGACGCCGAGTATCGGGATCAGCGTCTACCCGAATGATGCGACCGATGCCGACGGGCTTCTGCGCCTGGCAGATGTGGCCATGTATGTGGCGAAGAAGGAGCGTAACAGCTACAAGTTTTATCTGCCGGAGATGAACGCCAGGGCCGTGGAGCTGCTCAACCTGGAGAATGATCTGCGCCAGGCGATCAAGAAGGAAGAGCTGCAGCTGCATTATCAGCCGCAGGTCGATATGGCCAGCGGCCAGCTGATCGGGCTCGAGGCGATGGTGCGCTGGCAGCATCCGAGCCGGGGGCTGCTGCAGGCCGAGGAATTCGTACCGCTGGCCGAGGAGTCGGGCCTGATCCTGACGATCGGTGCATGGATACTGCGCCGCGCCTGCAACCAGTTGCGGACCCTGGGGCTGAAGACCGGTGACCGGTTCCGCATGTGCGTCAATATTTCGATGCAGCAGTTTCGCCAGCTCGATTTTACCGATCAGGTGGTGACCATCATCAGGGAGACGGGGGTCGACCCACGGCTCATCGAGCTGGAGATTACCGAGAGTATTGCCATGGAAAATGCCGAAGAGACGGTCAATCAGCTGATCCGCCTGCGCGAACTCGGCTTCCGGATCGCCATCGATGATTTTGGCACCGGCTATTCTTCCCTGAATTGTCTGAAGCATCTGCCGATCAACACGCTGAAGATCGATAAGGAATTTGTCGCCGATATCCTCACCGATCAGTATGACTTCGTCATCATTGAGGCGATCCTGTCGCTGGCCAGAACTCTGGATATCGATGTCGTGGCGGAAGGGATTGAAAAGGAAGAGCAGAAGCTGCTGCTCAGCCGGCTCGGTTGCAAACTGGGGCAGGGCTTCCTGTTCAGTCAGCCCCGACTCTGTGAAGAGGTGGTTGCTCCCTATGTTGAGGCCGGGCTAGCGCCCTGGTGTGTTCCCTCGGGAAGCTAGACCATCAGTTGAAAAACCAGCCTGTCGGGTTGGGGTGTTCTCTCTGCTGATCAAGCAGTCTTAAGCCTTTGATGCAGCGTACCAGCAGCCAGATAATCCAGAAGAGCATGATCAGGTAGCCGACAAGAATAAGCGACAGTAGGGCGCCAACGACCAGGTAGAGCAGGCCGATCCAGAAGGTTCTGATCTGAAACCGGTAATGGCTCTGCAGCCAGTGTGGGGCGTCGCCTTGGTAGACGTAGCTGATCACCACCCCGACAATGCCGGTGACGCCGAATACGATGCCGACAATATAAAGAATGTAGACCAGTTTCGCCATTTTGGTGGACGCGGTCACTGGCGTGAAGTCCTGATAGCTATCCATCCATCTTCTCCTTTTCGAGCATTTCATTTGTCCAGTGCAGAGCGGACCTTGGTGGCCAGAGCTCTTACTGTAAAAGGTTTCTGTACGAAGTGGACATTGTCATCGATGATTCCGTGACGTGCGATAATATCTGCCGTATAGCCGGATATGAAGACTGTTTTTATGCCGGGGATCAAGGCTTGAACCCTGTTGGCCAGTTCCTGACCGTTCATTGTCGGCATGACGACATCGGTGAGTAACAGATCGATATTTTCGTTGGTTTTTTCGAGCATTTCCAGGGCTTCTTGCGGATTGGAAACGACCAGGACCCGGTAGCTCAGATGCTCGAGCATTTTGGGAACCATATCGAGCAGGAACTCTTCGTCTTCGACTAGCAGCACGGTTTCCTGGCCTCCTGGCAGCTGTGTCTGGTCGGCCAAAAATGTCTGCTGCCGAGAAGATGGTTGATTGTCGACCGGCAGGTAGATGTGAAAACAGGCTCCCTGTTGAGGGCAGTCCGAGATCTCGATGTTGCCGTGGTTTTGTTTGACGATGCCGTAAACCGTTGCCAGTCCGAGTCCGGTCCCCATGTTTTCCTTGGTGGTAAAGAAGGGTTCAAAGATATTGGCCTTGATGTCGTCACTGATTCCGGGGCCGGTGTCGCTAACGGAGAGCTCTACATAGTCTCCCGGAGTGAGGTCCACCTGCTCTGCGCAATAGTCAGCGTCGAGAGTTCTCTGGCCGGTTGCGATGCTGATAGAACCGGGGCCGGCAATGGCATCGCGAGCGTTGAGGCAGAGGTTGACCAGGATCTGATCGAGCTGGGCCGGGTCGATACGGACATGTGCCAGTTTCTCACCAGGGTGCCATTTCAACTCGACCTCTTCACCGATGAGCCGGCGCAGCATCGGAAACAGCCCGGCCACCGTCTCATTGAGATTGAGAGTAATCGGGGAGATGATCTGCTTCCTGGCGAACGCCAGCAGTTGTCTGGTCAGTGCCGCAGAACGCTCCGCGGCATTGAAGACGCGGGTCAGGTCACTGTAAATCGGGTCGTTGGCATCGATTTTCAGGCGCAGCAGATCGATATCTCCGAGGATGACACCCAGCATATTGTTGAAATCGTGAGCTACACCACCGGCCAGACGGCCAATCGATTCCATCTTCTGGGCCTGCTGCAGCTGTTCCTCCAGTTTTGCCTGTGCCTGCTCGGCGTTATGGCGCTCCGTGATATCCCGTCCGACTCCAAGCACACCGATCAGTTCGCCATTGTCATCGTACATGGGAGTCTTGATCGCTTCGATCAGGGCTTTTTCTCCTGTTGACGCGTAGGTGATCCATTCAAGATTGCTGCTCAGACGGCCAGTCGATATCGCTTTTTGATCGTGTATGCGGAAGACGTCGGCCACTTCCCTGTCGAAAAGGTCGTAATCAGTTTTGCCGATCAGTTCCTGCTCTGGTCTGCCGACGAACAGTTCGAATTTCTGATTGCAGGTGATGTAGCTGCCTTCCTGGTCTTTCAGCCAGATCATATCGGGAAGGCTCTGAAACAGGGTCCGCAACAGGCCTTCGTTTTTGATGAGCGCCCACTCCATCTGCTTCCGGTCGCCGATGTCGGTAGCAAAAGCGCAGATATATTCCTCGCCGTCGAAAACGACGGTGTTGGTTCGAACTTCGACCGGGAAGAGGTGTCCGTCTTTGCTGAGATGCTCGGTCTCAAAACGGGAGTTTCTTTGCTCGTGCCAGACTTTCCAGAGCCTGGTAAATTCTTCCGGTGAAATGTGGGGATTGATATCGGGGACCTTCAGCTGCAGCAGTTCCTCCCGAGTATAGCTCAAAGCGTTACAGGCGGCGTCATTGACGTAGAAGAAACTGCCATCTCGCTTGGTCCATAGCGCCTGATCGATCGTTGTATCGAAAGCGAACTGGGTGAAGCGCAGCTTTCTTTCCAGTTCTTTCTGGGCGGTAATGTCCTGTCCCGTGACATGAAAATAGAGCAGTTCATCAGCATCGTCGAAAACCGCCGTTGCGGTCAGAGAGAGGCACAGGTTGCCACTTTGTGTGCCCAGGGAGACCTCGGTTGCAGACACGCCCTCACTCAAGGCCTGTTTGAGGAGCCTGACGATTGTGTCACATAGACCGGGGTGGGTTTCCCATGTTGATAGTTGGCAGAAGGGGAGTCCCAATACCGCCTCTTCCTGCAGGCCCAGTGCCTTTAAGGCCGCACTATTGGCTTTGCGGACCCGTCCATCCTGGGTCAGGTGCCAGATCAGCAGCGGCCGGGTTTCGTTGTTCTGCTCTTGGCTGCTTACCGACGGCTGTGCGATAGGATCTTTAGCCGCAGCCGTCGGGGTCAGGTCTCCGATCAGGCGGACGACTGCCATGCTGAACCGAATGATGGCATCAAGCCTGTCTGGCTGAAGGGATAGAACCCGGGTGGGCTCAATGTTCAGAGGTGTGTTTTCTGCCTCACGGTATGGGCCGAGCAGAAGATTGGCCAGATGGTGCCCCTCGACAAGGACCGGGATGACAATCAAGCAGCTGCCATCCGGGAATATGAGCTGTTCGGTGGCGTTTTTCTGCTGACGCTGAATCTGTATATCACTGTCGACTGGGCTGCCGTCAAACAATGCCGCTGCACCTTTTATAATATTGTCGAGCTGCGGCGAAGGATCTGATGAGAGAATGACTGAACCATCGCGTTTGTCGAGCAGGTGCGCCGGGAGACCCAGCGCGGACAGGTGCTCTTCAATAAGCTGTGCAAAGTGGGGTCTTTTGAATAAATCGTATAGCTGGTCAAGATCCATTTGCTGCGATCACTTTTCCGGGGTGTAGTTAGCTCTCGGGTTAAAGCAACCGGAGCGCTGCGTGCGGTCTGGTTGTTCATTAGCCGTATTTTCAACAATTATAACCTATGGCTGTCAGCTGGCAGCTGAAATCTGTCTTTTCATTTGGTTAGGTGCTCTGCACGTAGCGTAAGAATTCAGGGTTGTTTCGCTGATTTTCTTTCCAATGTCCCGCTGATCGCCACCAAGACAATAGCCAGAATCGCGATCAGCGCACCGATCCAGGTGGTGTCGATCAGTCTGGAATGTTTCACCACCAGTCCACCCAACCAGGAACAGAGAGTAATGCCGATGTTGAATGCCGAAATGTTCAGGCCGGAGGCCACAGAGACCGCATCCGGGGTCAATCTTCCGGCCAGAATGACAACGTAGGTCTGCAGAACTGGGACGTTGCCGAAGGCAAACGCGCCCCAGATCAGAATCGTGATCAGGGTCAGGGGTTTGCTTCCGGCACACCAATAGAAGAGCAGCAGGATCAGGGCAAGACCACCGAACAGCAGGTAGAGCGCCCTGATCGGTCCCCAGCGATCGGCCAGACGTCCGCCGTAGAGGTTGCCGATGACGACCGAGACCCCGTAGAGAAGCAGGAGCAGGCTGATGGTATCGGCTTTGACGCCGGTGACCTGCTGGAGGATGGGCGTCAAAAAGGTGAAGCAGACAAAAGGCGCTCCGTAGCCGAGGATCGTCATCAGGTAGACAAGCAGCAGGCGAGGGTGAGTTAGGGGAGTAAAGACAAGGGCCAGCTTTGGCAGGGGCGCCTGGCGCAGCTGGCCGGGGACCATCAGGACAATGCCGATCAGGGCCGCCAGGCCAAGCAGGGCAACGATCAGAAAGGTCGCCCGCCAGCCGAAGTGCTGTCCGATGAAGGTGCCAAGCGGAACACCGGTGACCAGGGCGAGGGTCAGGCCGGCAAACATCAGGGCGATGGCCCGGGCCGCTTTGTCTGCTCTGACCAGGCTGGCGGCGATGGTTGAGCCGATGGAGAAGAAGAGACCATGGGCCAGCCCGGTGACAATTCTGGCCAGGATCAGGACCGGGTAGTCGGGAGCCTGCCAGGCTAGCAGATTCCCCACAACGAAAAGAGCCATCAGGCTCAGCAGGACGACCTTGCGCGGCCAGCCCGCGGTTAAGGCGGTCAGGACCGGTGCCCCTGTAGCTACGCCAAGTGCATAGATGCCGACCAGCCAGCCGGCCGAAGAAACACTGACGGTCAGATCGTCAGCAATGATCGGGACCAGACCGACCAGGACGAATTCAGTTGTTCCTATGGCGAAGGAGCTTAAGGTCAGTGAGATTAAGGCTAAAGGCATAGGGCTGTCTGTCGAGTCTGAAGCGAAAAAAGAGGCACCACTGATGTCGCAGGCGCCCCTTCGCAAGATTTTAGAGATTTATAGCAGATAGTCTTGGCTGAGGCCAGCGGTCAAATGTCTAGAGTTCACTGAGGATTTCGACGATCTCCCTGGTGTTCTGAATGATTTTTATCAGTTTTCCTTCAACCCTGACTGTGACCAGGCCTTTGTCGTCGGAGAGGATAATCTGACCTTGGCGGTAAACGTCATAATCGAGAATATCGCCTACCTGCAATTTTTTTTGCCAGCCTGGGGGGAGAGGTTTGCCCTGATACGTGTTTTTCTGAAGTCCTGGCGGTAAAGATTTACTAGCATCTTTTTGGGCATATACTGAAGTGCTGATGCCACAGGCCAACAGCAGGACAGCTAGGAGTGTCACACTTTTCATTTTAATTCCTCCCGGATTTGAGTTCAAAATAGTTGCCGTCAGGGTAATGCTCATAATAACTTAATGCAAGAGATATAGGGGTATGCACGATCCAGACTGTATGGACGGGAGTCGAATACATTCAAAAAAGTACGGTGATTATGTTAAGTTCCAGAGGCTGCCACAGTTTATCTATCTTCTTGGAAAGGTTGCGGAATGCCGAACAGTAAAACTGGAATATCTCGCCTGGTCGCTGCGTTTGACTATTCGCTAAAAGGTCTTACTGCCGCATTCAGGCATGAAGCTGCATTTCGCCAGGAATGCCTGCTGCTGATCGTTGCCGTCATCCTGGCCTGCCTGTTTCCTGTCAGCAATGTTGAACGGATTCTGCTGATCGGGTCCGTTGGGCTGGTCATGGTTGTCGAGCTGATCAATTCCGCAGTCGAAGCCGTTGTCGATCGTATCGGCGAAGAACATCATGAACTGGCCGGACGAGCCAAGGACATGGGATCTGCCGCCGTTTTTGTGGCGCTGGTGTTGAGCGCCTTTGTCTGGATTATGGTTCTTGTGGTCAACTGTTTCCGATAACAGGCTAGCGTTTGCATTAGACTTGTTTCCCCTGATAAGGAGTGTGTGATATGTCGGCAGAGAGCGTTAAAGAAAAAAATCATCTCTACATCCTGTGGACCAACGATAACAAGGTGACCGCAGAGAAGATGGTCTTTATGTACGCAGTCAATTCCCGCCTGCGCAACTGGTGGGAGAAGGTGACGATCATCATCTGGGGCGCGACGGCGCAACTCGTCGCTGACGATGTTGAGATCCAGGAGCTGGCCGAAGGGGCTCTGTCCGCCGGTGTCCAGTTGTCGGCCTGCAAGGCCTGTTGTGATCAGCTGGGGATAACGGAAAAGATCGAAGGGCTCGGAATCGAGGTCATTCTGTGGGGGCAGCCCCTGACCGAGATCCTTAAATCGGGCGAAAGCCTGATCAGCATCTGACCATTGCAGAATGGTGCTGTCCGGCTGTTACCGATTGCGCGGCCGCTCGACAAGATACGCCGCTGTCAATCGCGCACGCCGGACAGGGCGCAGGTGTATTCTCTTTCAGCTGGAGTTCTTTTCTGCAATAGCTTTTCTTATCCGGCACTGATGCTCTCAACAGCGGTGATGTTATCTCCAATGATGACATGGATGAATCTGAGTGCAAAGCGCAGGGTGATTGCCAGTGTGCCCAGAGGCATGGAGAACTTTCCGACCCACCAGGGCAACTTGATCGCAGCCATCATGAATTCCAGTATTCTGAAGGATTCCCAGAAATGGAGGGCCCCGAACCAGGTCAGCAGCCCGAAGAAGGCGAAGCCGATAAGGCAGTCAAGTCCTTCAGCGCCGTTTTTTAAAGGTTTGGGAAATCGATCATAGAGAATATTGACGCGGACATGTCCGCCGGTATGCAGCGTATAGGCCATCGCCAGGAAAACGATATAAGGCAGAATTAATTCGGTCGCTTCAACCCCGCCAGGAATTGGATAGTTGAAGAGATTTCTCATGGCGACATCAACCACCACCAGCACGGTCAGACCGATGGTGGCGATTCCACAGATGATGACAAAAAACATTTCGATTTTTGCGAAGATATCATCGACTTTTTGCAATTTCTTCGAGAATGTTCCCATAGCTATTCCTGTCGATATTTAAAAGTTCTGAGTTTGGGGGGGACGCGCTTTAGCAGCGCTTCCCCCCCAAGGGGTTGCTTCAGAAAATGTTATTGTTTAACAGCCCATTGACGAGGCCATTCATGTCCCATCTCAGCGGTAATTTCCTGCCATCTCTGGGCCATTTTATAGCCAGGTAGACCGGCATCTTCAGCTTCCTGAGCCCAGATTGCTGGAGTGTCAGGAATCATCTTGATCCATTTGACGATTTCAGATTTCGGTAATTCAAGCGCTTTGAGCCCCTTGTCCTGCATCTCCTGCATAACTACGTCGTGGCGTTTGATCAGGTAGTCAGCGACATAGAGCTCAGATTCTTTGCCAACCTCCAGAAGGATCTGCTGGATATCCTCAGGCAGCTTGTTGAAGGAGTCGAGGTTCATCATGACATCATCCGGAACAAAAGAGCCGAAGGGGATCTGGACGATGTAGTCAGCCTGCTCATCGAGTGAAAAAGCGGCTTGCAGATCGAGCCACAGCAGATCGGCATCAATGGTCCCGCTTTGCAACCCGACATAACGTTCACCGGCCGGCATAACGACTGGAGCGACACCGACAGGCTCCAGCCACTTGCCGAACCAGCGACCGACCAGGCCGATCTTCATCCCCTTGAGATCTTCAATGGTATTGATTTGCTTTTTGGCCAACAGCTGATAGTAGGGTGCCGTTTGATTGGCGAGCATGATGGTATTGAATTTTTTATACTCTTCCCTTTTCTCCGGAAACTCTTCGTAGATCTGGCGCTTGGCCTTGGTGACCAGAACCGGATCGGTCGGGTTGAAGGGGAAGCTGTACTCAAAGTGGCTGATGACAAATTTCCCCGGGAAGTAGAGGGAGCAGGTTTTCTGGATATCGACCGCACCTCTCTGGATCAGTTCCAGTTGACCTTTGGGTGGCGCCAATGAGCTGGACCAGAAGGCTGTAAATTTGACCCGCCCGTCGGTGCGCTTGGTGACCTCATCCATGAACCACTGCAAGCCGACTCCGGCCGCAGCTGGTGGGGGTGGAGTGTAGGAGTGTACTCGCAAGTTGTAGGTTTTTTCTTTTGCCGCAGCAGTTGAGGCAACGAGTAGAACGGATGCCACAAGAGCTAGACAAAGCGCGATACCTGAGCAAAGTTTTCTTTTCATCTGTCTTCTCCTTATGCAGAAATCAATAGCCATCCAGGACACTTCTGCGAGTTTCCTGGCCCAATCATCCGCCCATCATAACGCTTGGGAAGAATAAGCTGATTTTTGGAAAAGCAATGATGACGATAACAGCCAGGATCATGAGAAAAAAGAACGGGAATGATCCTCTGAAGATATCCTCCAGGCTGACGTCCGGTTCAGCGGCGCCATGAGCGCCATAAACGTTGAGGCCGACAGGGGGGGTGATCAGTCCGCATTCGATGGCCATAACCGTGACCATGGCAAAATAGATCGGATTGATGCCCATATCCTTGATGATCGGTGTGAGGATCGGCAGGGTAATGCTGAGCATGGAGATCGAGTCCATGAAGCAGCCCATGCCAAGAAAGATCAGAGCCATCAGGCAGACAAAGGTGATATTGGAAAAGCCGGCCGTGGTGACCAGATCGAGAACTTTCGGGGTGATGCCGGAAAACATCAGGAATCTTGCAAACAGACCGGCACCGAAAAGGATAAAGAAGACCATCGCGTTGATGACGACAGTTTCGAGCAGACATGTTCTGATGGTGATCCAGCGTTTTCCTTTTTCGGTAAAGATAAGGGTCAGGATTAGCAGGGTTGCGGCGCCAAAGGCCGCGGCCTCGGTCGGGCTGAAGATGCCGCCGAGTATGCCACCGACAACGACCAGGAAGACCAGCAGAATCGGCCAGATTTTCAGCAGCGAAGTGAAGCGTTCTTTCCAGCTGACTTTGACTTTTTGTTCTTTGCCGAACCAGTTAGGACGAATGTAGGTCAGGGCGATAATGCCGAGGCTGAAAACGACAGTCAGGGTCAGACCGGGAGCCAGACCGGCGACCAGCAGTTTGCCGACCGATTCCTGAGAGATGATGCCGTAGATGACCAGCAGGATGCTGGGGGGGATCAGCATGCCGATTGAACCGCCGGCGGAGACGATCCCGTAGGCGATCTTTTTATCGTAGCCCTGGCGTCTCATTTCAGGCGCGGAGATCCTTGAAAAGACGGCAGCCGTGACCAGTGACGAACCGGTACAGACGCCGAAGGCGGTGCAACTGAGAATGGTTGAGATGCCGAGGCCACCCCTGAGTCCGCCGACCCATTTATGCAGTACGTCGTAGATGTCTCGACTCAAGCCGCCGACTCCGGCTAGAAGTCCCATGAAGATGAACAGGGGCAAAACGATAAAGGCCTGGGCCGCAACAATGTTGTAGACGATGGAGGTCGATTGCCACATGGCCGCATCGAAGCCGAGCATGGCAATACAGCCGAACATGCCGACCGCTCCCAGAGCCAGAGCGATGTGGACTCCTAAAATCAAAAAGATCAAAAGAAAGACAATGCCCAATATTCCAATGACAAAAGGATCCATACGCACCTCGATAAAAAATGGCAGGTTGTTGACGGCTTCAAGCAATGAACTGATCTTTGGGCGACAAACCGGGTTGTCCGGTTTGCACGCGGTGTTTCTCCTCTTTCTTGATTTATGGATAGCGTTTCGTTCTGTGAAGACGCGAGGCCGTTACTTGCCTGGCGCTTGCAATCATCAAACAGAAAGAAACCTGAAGCTATCAGGACCACGACGGTCGTGCTGTTAAATTTGAAAATGAATTTTTCTGGATCTTTGAGAACTGTGGCAGTTCTATATCAATACAAAACTGTCCGGTGAGAACAGTTATGGTATTTGCATCAATTTAGGCATTTAGTATGGTTAGCCTTCTAACTAATATACAGAGAGTATCTCATGTGTGAAAATTGTCAATATCTGATACTAAAAAAATCAGTTGATCCCGGACCTCTCTGGCAACAGAAAGAAGGGTGTTTTTCGGGGGAGTTTGTAAAAAATACAGGGGAGTAGAGACTTCGGCTTCTCACTCCCCGTAGTGCTGAGCGCAGCCCAGGTTTGCCCCTTTGGCTACGGTTAAACCTGGTTGGTCCATGTCGGGTGAGAGGGGCTATCTGAGCGGTGGCCATGACCTGGTCTGTTCAGGCGTCTGATGTCATCAGAATAATGCTAAATTTCGAAGCTCTGCCCCGGCCCGGGGATCGCAATATTCTTCAGTTTGAATTTTTTCCTCAGCCCTTCAGCGAGGCTGATTGCGGCGTCTTCTTCGCCGTGAACGATGAAGGTCTGTTGCGGCTTATTCTGCATCGCTGCGACAAAGCCAAGCAGTCCATCGCGATCGGCGTGCCCTGAAAAGCCGGTCAAGACTTCGACGCGGGCTTTCAGTTTGAATTCCTCACCGAAGATTTTCACGCTCTCCTCTTTGTCGACCAGTTTCCGTCCCAGGGTGTTGGGCGCCTGCCAGCCGGAAATCAGGATGGTATTACGCGGATCCTCGATGCGGTTGCGCAGATGATGGAGGATACGTCCGCCTTCTAGCATGCCACTGGAGCTGATGATGACCGCCGGCACCTTGAGGGCGTTGAGCGCTTTCGATTCCTCGACCGTCTGGGTGTACTTGAGCCGGCCGAAGCCGAACGGGTTGTTGTCGTCGTCGGTGAGCAGGAATTCGCGAATCTCTGCGTCGTAGGTCTCAGGGTGGAGACGGAAGATGTCCGTGGTCCGGGTCGCCAGCGGGCTGTCGACGAAGACAGGCAGGTCAGGAATCCGCCCTTCACTGTGCAGCCGGTGCAGGGCGTAGACCAGTTGCTGGGTGCGGCCGACGGCAAAGGCCGGGATCAGTACCGAGCCACCGTGGCTGACCGTGCTGTTGATGATCTCCTCCAGGGCTTTTTCAGCCTCAGGGTAAGGTTCGTGATGGCGGCTGCCGTAGGTGCTTTCGATAAGCAGAATGTCGCAGCCGTCAACTATCGGTTGCGGGTCGCGGATGATCGGGATGCCGGGGCGGCCTATGTCGCCGCTGAAGACCAGGCGTCTGGTCTGGCCGTTTTCTTCGCAGTCGAGGATGACGTGGGCGCTGCCGAGCATATGGCCGGCGTCGACCAGGGTCAGGTGGATTCCCGGAAACAGCTGGTGCCGGCGATTGTAACTGAGACCGACAAAGTGTCCCATGCTCTGAGCGACGTCGTTTTTGGTGTAGAGTGGCTCGAAGGCATTCTGGCCTTTGAGTTTGCGCCGCTTGTTGACGAATTCGACATCCTTTTCCTGGATGAAAGCGCTGTCCATGAGCATCACGGCACAGAGGTCGCGGGTCGCCGAGGTGGAGTAGATATTTCCTTTGAAGCCGTTCCTGACCAGACAGGGGATGCGCCCCGAGTGGTCGATGTGGGCATGCGACAGGATCAGGGCGTCGATCTCCTTGCCGTCGCAGAATTCGTTACGGTTGCGTTCGAAGGATTCCTTGCGCTTGCCCTGAAACAGGCCGCAGTCGAGCATGATCTTTCTGCCGTTGATCTCGATCAGATGTTGCGAACCGGTGACGGTTTGGGCGGCGCCGTAGAAGGTGATCAGCATAGCTGTGCTCTCCGGAATACGAGTTTGATGTGTAAAGGACGTTCTGTCTCTTCGAGCTTTTGGTCAGGTTGATGGTTGTGTGGCGATAATATCGTCAAGAGTCAAGATCCCGGCCAGCTTGCCAAGGTTTTGCAGGCTTGTCTCATGGTCGTGGTCGCAGGCCGCCGCGCAGCAGTCGCTGGCAACCGTGATTTGAAAGTCACGATCATGGGCGTCCCTGACTGCGGACTGTACAGCAAGGTCGGTGGCGACCCCGGCAATCAGGAGGTGGCTGATCTTCTGGTTGCGCAGGATCAGCTCCAGGGGGGTTGCATAAAAGGCACTGACCCGGTGTTTCTCGATAACGCGTTCCTCCTTTTGGGGAGCAACCTGTGGGTGGAACTCAGTGCCCCAGCTTCCGAGCGTCATAATCCCGAGCTGATCGGCCTTGCCGAACAGGGGAGACTCTTTAGGCTGTTCAGCGTAGCCGGGGGTGAAACAGACGCGGATATGGAAGGTTGGAATCTTCCTGTCGCGGCAGAACTTTTGGAGTCTGGCAAGGTTGACCAAAGTCTGATGGCGGGAGATGAATTCGGCGTAGCCCTTGGCTGCCAGTTTGCCCTCGCTGGCGACAATCTCATTGATAAAGTCTATGCAGATCAACGCTGTGGACATCGCTTTGCTCCTTGCTAAGGGGCCATTTCGGCCAGGCGCTCAATGATCGGCAGGTGCTGGGTGCACCGTTCTTCACAGGCTCCGCAGCGGATGCAGTCAGCCGCCTGTTCGGCTTTGATGCCCCAGTGCATGCGGAAACGGTTGAGGATCGCCTCATGGTCGCCGGTCAGCAGCTTCTGGTTGTAGCTGTCGAGGAACTTCGGAATCGGAATTCCGACCGGACAGGGGAGGCAGTAACCGCAACCGGTGCAGAGTCCGGCAAAGGCGTCCCTGATATGAGCTTCAAGCTGGGTCAGCTGCTCCTCCGTGTAGGGCACAAAACTGTCTGCTGCGGCAACTGCGGCATCGATCTCTTCCTTGCGGGCGATGCCGACCAGGGCCGTGCTGATTGCCCTTTGTGACAGGTTGAAGTGCAGCGCTCCGCTGACCACGTCACTGGCGGCTCCGTTCTTAAGAAAAGAGAAGCGCTCCGGGTTGCGCGGAATCAGGCCGCCGCTCAAAGGGTTCATGGTGACAACGGCCAGCTCGCGCTTGCCCGCTTCATCGACAGCCGTTTGGCGATAGGGAAAGTTGAGGGCATTGTAGCCGAGCAGAACTCCTTCGAAAATTCCTTCATTGAGAACCTTGGCGATGGCGTCCCCCTCCATGTGGGACGAACAGAACAGCTGCCTGATCAGCCCTTCTTCCTTGGCTTTCAGGGCCGCCTCCACAGCACCGCCGGCCTTGCGCTTTTCCCAGTCTTCGGAGTTCATCAGGTGCCAGACGTAGAAGATGTCAAGCTGATCGACCTTGAGGCGGGTCAGGCTGCGTTCCAGGCTCTTGAGGAAATCGTCAGCCGTATGGCGGCTGCATTTGCTTGACAGGATGTAACTGTCACGCGGCAACTGGCTCAAGGCATGACCGAAGATATCCTCACTGCGGTCGCCGCAGTAGACCGGTGCGGTATCAAAGTAGTTGATCCCCAGGCTGTGGGCGTAGAGCAGCAGGTCGGCACTTTTTTCCAGGTTTTCAGCTTCAGCGAAACGCATTCCGCCGAAACTGACGGCGGAAACCTGTCGGCCTGTCTGGCCAAAGGGGCGATAGAGCATATGAACTTCCTCGTAAAATGAAATCAGGAGTCGCTTTCTGATGGTGTCGGAACGTCGGAGCCGAGCAGAATAGCCAGCCAGCGGGTCGATTCGTTTACCTCCAGGGCAATCTTGACGATCATCGTCAGCGGTACCGACAGGAGCATGCCGACCGGACCCAAGACCCAACCCCAGAAAACTAAAGAGGCGAAGACGACCAGCGGTGAAAGCCCGAGTTTCTGCCCCATCAGGCGTGGTTCAACGATATTGCCCATGATGACGTTGACCAGGACGTAAAGCAGTGCAACTATCAGGGCCTGAAACGGGCCGAGTTGGACAATGGCCAGCAGGACCGCCGGAACAGCGGCAATAATTGAGCCGATATTGGGAACATAGTTGAGCAGGAACGCGATCATCCCCCAGAGCAGGGCGTAGTCGAGGCCGATCACCAGCAGGCCCAGCGCGACGAAAACGCCGGTACCGGCACTGACCAGGGTTTTGATCGCCAGGTACTGCTTGACGCTGTTGTTGAAGCGTTCAAAGGATGCCAGAGACGAATCCGCGTTGCTTAATGCTGCACGCATCTTGTTCGGCATGCCGGACGCTTCAAGCAGGATAAAGATGACGGTCAGTAGAATCAGAAACGAGTTGGTCAGCACGCCGCCTGCTGTTGCCAGCATACTTGCTGCCGACTGCATGATCGCACTCGGGTCGAAATGCTCAAGGATGACCTGTCTGGAGATCTTGATGCCGAGCTTGTCGAGCCAGGTGAACAGGCCGAGGGTCTGCTGCTGCAGCTTCTGCTGGTAGAGGGGGATGTCGTTGGAGAAATTGTTGACCGAGCTGCCGACCAGGCTCAGAACCAGCAGTCCTCCAGCCATAACGGCAACAATGACCACCAGCAGAGCCAGCGGCGAAGGAACCTTATGGCGCTTGAGCCAGTTGAACGGGCCGATGCAGACGATTGAGATGAAAAAGGCCAGCAGGAACGGAACCAGCAAAGCCTGGGCCGTTTTGACTCCGGCAATGACGATGACCAGGGCCGCCAGGGTCAGTAGCAGGGCCGGGCAGCTTTTGTTGGTCGTTGGTGTCGACATAGAGCTCTCTTAAGTCGGGCTTTGGAGACAGATGAACTCTAACAATAAAACGCGAAGCTATGGGGATTGTCAATCTTTTCAGTTCGGTACCGATGGATGGGCGGCAGGAAAATGATGTAGGGGCTTGGCGTAATAGAAACGGCGGATTTCCATGAGGCAATCCGCCGTTTCTGTTGAACTCCATTATTTCAGGCGGCAGCGCAGCATCTTGACGCCGTCTTCGAACTGAATATCCATCTTGTTGGGGGCGATGGTATTGATCACCTGGCCAAGGCCGAAGGTCGGGTGCTGAATGAAGTCGCCGGTTCTGAAAACGGTCTGCATGTTGTATGGTTTGACGTCGCTGCTGGCGGCGGCGTGAAGCAGCTCCTGCCAGTTTTCCTCGGCTCTCGTCTGCCTGACACTTTTGCTGGAACTGGTTTTGGTGCCACTGCTGGTTCGTGACGTGGTTGTTTTTTCGGCCGGGCTGCGGTGGTTGTGAACGCTGTTGCAGATGTTGCATTGAACGCGGACGACTTTGCCTTCAACCATGGCGACGATGGTGTGGTTGGTCGTGTCCTTGCATTTGCTGCAGCGCGAGGCAATGTAATCACCGGCGGAAAGTTGTTTTGCAGACATAGGGATCTCCTTTCAACTGTGTGGCCTTGCGAGGAGACAGCTTATGTGGGTCTTCATCAGCAAGTGGAACAAAAAGCGGAAGAGGGAATCTAGTCCAGATTGAACTTCAGTGCAACAGAATTGATGCAGTAACGCAATCCGGTCGGCTTGGGTCCATCCGGGAAAACATGCCCCAGATGGGCTGCGCAGCGGGCGCAGAGGACTTCGGTTCGGGGCGGAAAACGTTTATAGTCGGCCTGATGAATGACCCGCTCGGCAGCAATCGGGCCGAAGTAGCTTGGCCAGCCACAGCCGGAATCGAATTTGCTTGCGGAACTAAAGAGTTCGAGACCACAGCAACGGCAGGAGTAGGTTCCTGTTTCAGAGTGGTTGTTGTACTGACCGCTGAAGGGAGCCTCAGTTCCCGCTTCACGGGTGACATGGTAGACTTCAGGCTCCAGTTCCTGACGCCACTCGTCCAGGCTTTTTGAGATTTTTTCGCTCAAACTTTCTTCTCCGAATGAGTGTAGAAAAGCATCATAACACTGTTTCGGCTGTGCTGAACAGTCCGTTTGATATTTCAGGGGCTGACGTTGTTGTCAGAGTTTATAGATATCCTGGGCCCATTTGACTGCGTCAAGGTAGAGCGCCGCCAGAGAACTTTCCTCAATCTGCAGCTCGGAAGCGAGACGGGAAACTTCCTGCCACTCCCCTTTTTCCAGGGCGATGGTCAGGGTTAGGACATGCAGCAGGGGACCAGGTGCGCCTGTCAGCGCTTCGAGGATGTCATCTTCTACTGTGATTTCCGCTAGAATCTCTTCGATCGGACGGGACATGATGACATCGAGCAGAGAAAACAACCCCATCAGGAACATGTCCGATTTTCGGTCGCCCATTTTGACCGGCACAGCAAGCTGTTCGCAGAGTCTGGCGCGGATCAGCGAGCTGACAACCAGTTCAGCCGGTTTGTCATCGGCCATGGAGGAGATCGACAGCAGTGAAACCCAGGAGCGGATTTCCCGCAGACCGAGCAGGGAGAGGGCCTGGAGAATCGAGGTGACCTTGTTCCTCAGGGCGAAAGCCGCCGAATTGATCAGTTTGAGCAGTTTGTAGGAGAGCGAGACCTCACTCTGGATAGTCTGGGCCAGTTTTTTAAAATCGACTTCCTGGGCGTTGACCTCTTTGAGGATACGCAGAAACTGAACCTTGTTGGTCGGGATGTCCTTGCGGGAAATGATTACCGGTTTGGCGAAAAAATAGCCTTGGAAGTACTGGTAACCCATCTTTCTGGCCTGCTCGTAGACCTCATGGGTTTCGACCTTTTCGGCAAGCATCTTGATCCCGCGCGGAATCATCATGCGCGCCAGGCGTTCCTGTTCCTCAACATCACTGAGCAGGAAGTCGACCTTGATGATATCGGCGAGTTCAAGCAGTGGTTCGTAATTCTGGTGGTAAATAAAGTCGTCCAGGGCCAGGGTATAGCCCATGTTCTTCAGTCTGCGGCAGGCGGTAATCAGTTCTTCATCCGGCTCGACATCCTCAAGAACTTCAACGACGGCCTGTTGACGGGGCAGGGTTGTGATCAGGTCTTCCAGCAGGACCCGGCGGGTGCAGTTGACGAAGGCCTTGGTGCTGCCGGTCATCTCGGAGAGATCAAACAGCAGGTTGCTGTTGGCGATGACGCTGGCCGCCGCATGATCCTGATCATCACAGTCAAAGTAGTTATGCAGCCCGGAGCGGAACAGCAACTCGTAGGCGTAAACCTTTCCTTTGGTGTCGAAAATTGGCTGTCTGGCTATAAAGTGTTCCAAAACAAACCCTTCACGCATGAGGATTAAGTGGTTGAACTTTGCTATATAATCAGAATAAGAAAAAATTAACAAGGCGTTTTTAATGGCGTCTTACTGTATTTATTGACCTGAATATTGCGATGAGCTACTGTTTAAAAAAAATTTTTACTTAAAGAATTGCGGGTTTGCTGACAGTTATTTTTGCTGAGGCTCTGCATAAGGGGATGTGAGGTTATGAAGAAGATTTTTCTGCTGCTGGTTTTGTTGACATTCACGGTTGTTGCTGTTGCTGTTGCTGTTCCTCCGGGTAAGACCCTGACCTTTGACAAGAGCCCCATGGGGCCGGTTGAATTTTCAGGAGCCATTCACAAGGAGGCCGGTGTCGTTTGCAAGGAATGCCATAACCCGGATACCTTTCCAAAGATGAAGAAGGGGACTGTCGAGATCACCATGGCCAAGATCTATGATGGGCAACTGTGCGGCAAGTGTCATAATGGCGGCCGTGCTTTTGAGGCGAAGAAGAGCTGTACCAGGTGTCACGTTAAGCAATAGACCCTATCTCAGGATAACGATCAAAAAAAAGCCCGCGGAATGCGGGCTTTTTTTGTCTGTATTCCCCATCTGTCAAAACCTAGCAACGCGG
This sequence comes from Geopsychrobacteraceae bacterium, assembly GCA_963677215.1. GTDB lineage: Bacteria > Desulfobacterota > Desulfuromonadia > Desulfuromonadales > Geopsychrobacteraceae. Next base: position 549,146 of record OY781919.1, on the reverse strand, counting down.
AGTTTTTCCGATTCTGCCCATTCAATGAGTTTGTTCATTGTTGGGCGTGTTGTCAGCTACTGGTGTGAACCTAAGCAGAAAATACTGCCAATTTTCGCCAGCTTTAAAAAAGGATTTTTTGGTTCCTTTTGGAGCCCAGCCACAAGGAACACGGCGTACGGCGCCGAGACCCCGTGCTTTTGATCTTAAAATCTATAGAATCAAACATCAGAATCAGGACCGCCGGTTCCCGCACCGGCAGGCGACATGCTTTTTACAGCGTTGAAAAAGTATGCAAAAAAACTTTTTTAAAATTGCCGTCAGACGTTCATGTCGTTCTCTGTTGGTAATACCAGCAAAACTGCACGCGCACCAAGATGAGCAAAGCTCATCAACGGGCAGAAACGAATTATGATAAAGCCAGAGGGGTTTTATCTGCTTCTGGAACCAATCCGCTGGCAGAGCAATCCCGCAACAATCAGAATCAGGCCGATAAAGGTTGATGCCAGGATCTTTTCCCCGACCAGCAGGTAGATGAAGATCAGCGACAGGAATGGCGAGAGAAAAATCAGGTTGCTTATTCTGGCCGTATTGTCGGTCAGTTTGAGGGCCAGCAGCCAGAGCACGAAACAGATTCCCATCTCAAAGAAACCGACGTAGATCGCTCCCCATAAGCCGGCCAGCTGAGGCAGATGAACCGGTTCGGTCAGCAGGTAGTAGATGAAGATCAGCGGCAGGCCGCAGATAAAGTTTATGAACAGGGCGACAATCGGGTCGCGACGGTCGCGGGTGTTGAAAATCCAGTAAAGCGCCCAGATAACGGTACTGACCAGAGCCAGGGCTACTCCGGTTCTCGAGCTGAACTGCAGACTTAATGGGTGCCCTTCGGTCGAGATGATGACCACCCCACAGTAGCTGATCAGCAGAGCCAGCCATTGCTGCCAGCGAATCTTCTGTTTGAGCAACGGTACGGCTAGCAGCGACAGGGTTATCGCCCAGGTGTAGTTGAGAGGCTGGGCCTGCTGGGCCGGGAGCAGGTCATAGGCCTTGAACAGCACCAGGTAGTAGAGGAATGGGTTGAGTGCTCCAAGCAGCAACGACAGCAGGTAGTCCTTTTTGTTGCCGTCGAAAACCTGCCCGAATTTCCCCTGAATCACCAGAATGCCTGCAAGGACAAGGGTGGAGACCAGGGCCGAGTAGAGCAACAGTTCCACGGGGCTCAGGTAGCGCAGTGAGAGCTTGAAGGCCGTTGCGACAGTCGACCAGAGCAATACGGTGCACAAGGCATAGCAGAGTGCTTTGGCTTGCCGGGTCATAGCGCCCTTCACGATCTGCGCCTGAGAATCAGGATGACCAGGCCGAGGAAAATCAGCAAGATACCACAGGCTGCGCTGCTGTTGAGTTTTTCTCCCAGCACCAGCACCCCGAGGGTGGCCGCCGTCATCGGTTCGGCCAGAGAGAGTGTCGTTGCCGTCGAAACCTGAACCGTCTGCAGCCCCCTGGCAAAGAACCAGTAGGAGAGGGCCATGGTCGCCAGCCCCAGATGCAGGACAACCATCAGTGACCTGGGTTGGAACAGCCAGGCCGTATCGAGATGAATCAGCGCCGGCAAAAGGAAAATCGCTCCTCCGCAGGTCATGATGGCAATTACGGCGTTGGGGGGCTGTACGCGCAGGATCTTTTTGATCATCAGGGTATACAGGGCATAGGATGCGCCGGCGGCGATGGCGAGCAGGATACCGATCAGGTCGACATCGATGTCTGCACCGCCAAGAGACAGAAAGGCGCAGCCGGCGATGGCCAGCAGGGTGGCGAAAAACCAGCGCCTTCCAGGTCTTTCCCTGAGGCCGATCCAGCCGAACAGCCCGCCAGCGATCGGGGCACTGCCGATACCGACGATGGTGCCGACTGCGACACCGGTGCGTGCGACAGCCGAAAAGAAGCAGATCTGGTAGGCGGCGGTAAACGCCGAACCGACGATAACCGCCAGCAGCGGCCAGTCCTTGAATTTGCCAAGCTCTTTGCGCCGGATTACCAGAATCAGCAGGGCCAACCCACCGATCAGGAGGCGTAACGCACCGATGACCTTCGGGTCGAATCCGGACGGGGCAAAGGCCTGGGCCGTGCCGGTTGTTCCCCAGAGGAAGGCGGCCGCGATGATCAGCCAGGGGCCATGGTTTTTATTGGTTTGGTCAGATAGCATAAATATCACCGGGACTTGGCGCGAAATAGCGGAAGTTGTTTGTATAGCGGCCATTGCAGGGCCGCCATGGCTAGTAGTCGGCCACTGACATAGGCGAGCGATGCGGCAACTGCGCCGGCCAGCGGGGAGTATAGCACCAGGATGGCCAGGACGCCGAATATTACTACGGCTTCAAGCCCTGAGATCCAGGATACCGGTTTAGTCTTGCGGGTTACGATAAGTAGTGAGCGCTGCATGCAGATCATGACCGTGGTCGCCGGAAAGATGACGTTGATCTGTAGCGGCAGCAGGGCGAAGCCTGTCAATTCAAGGCTTAAGCCCGAGAGCTTGTGGAACCACAAGTGGCTCAAGGGGGTGAAGGCAATCAGGCCGAGGATGACAAAAACCGCAAGTGCCAGTCCTGCCGCGAAGTTTCTGATCAGGCGGTAGTTGGCCCTGTTCTCGCTCAGAAAGGAGATGGCGACCTCCTGGTAGGAGAGGCCAAGGGCCCGGAAAATGAAGGTCAGGCCGTAGATGACCGGCATGACGGCCAACGATTCCAGGGCCAGATGGCTTTTGCCGAGGAAGAAGGTGACCATCGGATGAACGGCGAGAGCGATAAAGGGGGTCAGCGCCAGTGGCAGATAGTAATCGCCAATGTCGCGATAACTCATCAGCGCTGCATCCTCAGGCAGCTCTTTGCTTAAAACCTGTCTGACCGCATGGCGGGCCAGGTAACGGGTCAGCAGGGCTTCGGCTGTGACCCCGCAGGAGAGTGCCAGGGCACCGATCGAGGCACCGTTCATCGTGCTGAAATGGAAACAGATCAGGGCGGTCGAGGCCATGATCGTCAGGCGCAGAACGGTGGCAAAGGCAACTCTTCTGGTCTTGTGCGCTGAGATCAGCAGCCCCTGATAGAAACGCCGGACACCGATCATGCCGGGCCAGGCCAGCAGGCAGATCAGCGCCCCGTGGGTAATTGCCGCAATGTTGTCAGGCAGGCCGAGAAGGGTGCTGATGATCAGATTGAAGATCGGAGGCAACAGGAAGATGATCATTACCAGGGTGACAGCGAGGCTCAGCAGCAGGGAGAAATTACGTAATTTCAGATAGTGCAGGCGATCACGGCAGAGCGCCGTGCTGGCGCTCATCAGCATGATGACCGGCGATTCCATGACCAGGGCAAAAGCGAAGGCCACACCGTATGCGGCCAGGTTTTCTTTTTCAGCTCCCAGACGGGCAATAATCGCCGCGATGTAGGGACCTTCGACGGACATCATGATCCAGGTGGCAGCCAACGGCAGCCAGAAGCGAAAGATTTGTTTGTAACTTGTAGTCGGCGTTGACTCAGTCATGCTGTTACTGTTCGAAAGTGGGTTGCTGGCGGTTTTTCTCTCTGGGTCGGGAAGAAGCTCGTGTCCTGTCACGCCCGAAGGGGGCATCTCCTGCACGCCAATACGTCGTTGCAGCCCTTGTCAAGGGAATGGCCATTGTCTGCGGGCTGCGTCTTGTCTTAATGCGCAGGAGATGCTCTGAATCTCATATTCTGGGCATGACAGGACACTAAACCTAGCCCATTTTGAAAGCGGTATAAAGGGGAATTTGTGCCCTGTTACATAAATATCTGGATATTTTTCACATGGATTGCTAATCTTAGAGCAACTATTCTCAGGGCGGGGTGAGATTCCCCACCGGCGGTAACCCGACATGCTCGGGAAGCCCGCGAGCGCCTTCAGTGTTTGAAGGGTCAGCAGATCTGGTGTGATTCCAGAGCCGACGGTCATAGTCCGGATGAAAGAGGATAGGCCAGAAACGATCCTGTCTTGAAGATTGCCGTTCTTGCCTGTCGCAACGCCCTGATTCATGACCACATTTTATGGAGTAATGACATGAATCAGTCTAACTGCCAGTTGTTTGGAACCCCACATCAGCGTGTTGAACGTGCTCTGACCGCCCTGCGTAACGGTGGAGGTGTCCTGGTCACCGATGATGAGGACCGGGAAAACGAAGGGGATATCATCTATTCGACCGATTTTCTGACCAAGGAGCAGATGGCTCTGCTGATCCGCGAATGCAGCGGCATCGTCTGTCTCTGTCTGACCGAGGAGAAGATCGAACAGCTGGGGCTGCCGATGATGGTTGAGAACAACAACAGCCAGTACGGCACGGCTTTCACCGTGACGATCGAAGCGGCTCAAGGGGTGACCACCGGTGTTTCGGCGGCGGACCGGGTAGCGACCATCAAGGCCGCAGCGGCAGCCGATGCCAAACCTGAAGATCTGCACAGTCCGGGTCACGTCTTCCCTTTAAGAGCCCGCTCGGGTGGTGTTCTGGAGCGGCGTGGTCATACCGAGGCGACCGTCGATCTGATGCGTCTGGCCGGTCTGAGCCCTTCCGGGGTGCTCTGCGAGGTGACCCTGCCGAACGGTGAGATGGCCCGCCTGCCGGACCTGATCAAGTTTTCCGAAGCACGCTACATGCCGCTGGTAACCATCGACGATATTGTACAGTATCGTCTGGCGCAGCAGGAGCAGCGCGAAGTTGTTTAAGACCAACAAACCCCGGAATTGAATATTCCGGGGTTTGTTGGTCTATGCCAGTATCAACTTCATTAAACCTCCGCAACGCGGAGCTTTTCCGGTTCTGCCCATTAGATAAGCGAAGCTTATCGTCGGGCGCGTTGTCAGATGCTGGTGTGTGCCGACAAGAGATGCAGGCATAAAAACGACATATTATAGAGCCATTTTTGCTTCCTTTTTGGGGCTCCGGCCAAAAAGGAAGGCGGCGTTCGGGGCCGCGACCCCGTGGTCTTGATTTTTTCTTTAAAAAGCATAAATCAAAATCGCCGGTTTTCGCACCGGCAGGCGACACCCTTTTCTTTGGTCGCAAGAAAAGGGTGCAAAAGAAACTTTTTGAAAACACTGACGTAAGCCGTTCTGGTCGACTGCAAGCGGCTCGCACCAGCCAGACGGAAGGCGCCCAACGATGAGCTTCGCTCATCTGACGGGCAGAATCGAAATACCGGCACAGCGATTTCTCGCTGTGCCGGTATTTTATTTAGAGGAACTGCTGATAGTACTGTGGGCTTTTGCCGATCATCTTCGGTTTGGCCTTGGCCATGGCGACCTTGGCCTGCTGGGTGATGATATTCCAGTCGCCCGCGGCGATCTGCTGTTTGGTTGCAATCCAGAAGGCGCCGACATTGGCGACGATCGGCATGGTCAGATAGTCGTTCATGTTGTGGATATTGACGCCGCCGAACGCCGAGAATCTGACATCGTAACCGTTGCAGGGTTCCGACAGGGCTTTGAGCATGTTGAGTCCTCCCGCCATCTCGGCCGGAAAGAAGATCTGCAACTGGCAGCCGAGTTCCAGGGCCAGTTCAACCTCAGAGGGGGTCATGATACTGGGGAAGAAAAAAACACCCTGCTCCTTGAAGTAGTTGACGACCTTGGGGTTGAGCCCAGGAGACGAGGCAAAGCAGGCGCCGGCATCGATGACCGGTTTCGCTCTTTCGATCGACAGGACCGCCCCAGAGCCGACCAGCATTTCGGGAAGTGCCTCGCGGATGTTGCTGATCGCCTGGGCGGTGGCGCCGGTTCGAGAGGTGATTTTGACGATGTCGATTCCTCCTTCAAGCAGCGCCTCTGCCAGAGGAATTGCCGAGTCTTCGTCATCTAGATTGACAATTGGAATAACAGGTCGTTGGACAATTTGTTCTAACATGGTGAGACCCTCCTTTTGTGAGTGACAGTAACCTCAGGACCTTTGCTCGGGTTTTGGTTTCTGTCGGGCAGGAGGCTGTGAGAGGTTCTATCGTTGATCGTTTATGCCTCACAATTATAGCAGGTTTTAATATCCATGTAATAGATTACTTGCAGTACGGCAAAAAGAGTTTTTGAATTGGGGGAGGGGGATTCAATCCTCTGTGCTGAACAGGCTTCTGCTGATGCCGAGCTGCAGTCCGCGGACTTCGGCCAGCCCGCGCAAGCGACCGATCGCTGAATAGCCAGGGTTGGCCGGTGCCGGTTTGCTGAGATCGTCGAGCATGGTATGGCCGTGATCGGGGCGGATCGCCAGCTGCCAGTCGGTCCGTCCCTGTTTCCGGCGCGTATGCATCTCGCTGAGCAGGGCGTGGACAATCCGGTACATGTCAATCGAACCACTGAGGTGATCTGCCTCATAGAAACTGCCGTCGGCATTGCGCTGGGTGCTGCGCAGGTGAGCACAGTGAATGTGGGCACCGTACCTTTCGATCATTCCGGGCAGGTCGTTGTCGGCCCGCGGACTGAAAGAGCCGGTGCAGAAGCAGAGGCCGTTGGCCGGGCTGCTGTTCATTTCCCGCAGGTCCCTGATGTCCTCATCGCAGGACAGGATACGTGGCAGGCCGAGTATCGACCATGGCGGGTCGTCCGGGTGGATGGCCATGCGCACACCGACTTCTTCCGCTACCGGGATAACCGCTTGAAGAAACAGCCGCAGGTGTTCTTTTAACTGCTGTCGGTCGATCTCGCTGTAACGCGCCAGCATGACGCGGAGATCGTCTAGTGAGAGCCCCATCTTGCAGCCGGGGAAGACGTCGATCAGTGAACGTTCAAAATGGTGTTTCTGGGTGCTGTCGAGGCTGCTGAAGAATGTTTCGGCGGCTTGTCGCTGTTCGGCTGAATAATCATCGGCCGCTCCTTTGCGTTGCAGCAGAAAAAGCTCAAAGGCGGCAAACTGGACCGGGTCGAAGTAGAGGCATTCCGAGCCGTCATCCAGCTGGTGAGCCAGGTCGGTTCTGACCCAGTCGAGAACCGGCATGAAGTTGTAGATGACCAGATCTATGCCGGCTGCAGACAGGTTGCGTAGAGTCTGCCGATAGTTTTCGATGTGACGCTGATAATCGCCGCTGCGGGTTTTGATATCCTCATGGACTGGCACCGATTCGACGGCTACCCAGCTCAGCCCGGCCATCTCGATCAGTTTCTTGCGTTCTCTGATCGCCTCCAGCGGCCAGACTTCGCCATAGGGAATCTGGTGCAGAGAGGTGTAGACTCCTGTGGCCCCCGCCTGGCGGATAAAGGCCAGAGTGACCGGATCTTCCGGACCGTACCAGCGCATCGATTCTTTGAAGGCGAGAGCCATGAGATTCTCCTCTTTGTATTGTCAGACGCCGGTATAGGCGGAGAAGCCACCGTCGACCGGCAGAATGGTGCCGCTGACGAAGCTGGCAGCATCCGAGATCAGATAATGGATAGCGCCAAACACCTCCCGGGCCTGGCCAAAGCGTCGGAACGGGGTCTTGTCGATGACCTGCTGGCCGCGGGCTGTATAGCTGCCATCCGCATTGAGGAGCAGGGCACGGTTCTGATCCGAGACGAAGAACCCCGGGGCGACGGCATTGACGCGGATCCCGTCGCCGTACTTGAGGGCCAGCTCGGTGGCCAGCCAGCGCGTCATGTTATCGATGCCCGCCTTTGCGTTGGAGTAGCCGAGGACGCGGGTCAGGGCCTGGGTTGCCGACATCGAGGAAAAGTTGACGACGCAGCCGGTTTGCTGAGCGAGAAAGGCCCTGGCAAAGGTCATGGTCGGCAGCAGGGTGCCCTTGAGATTGAGGTCGAGGACTTTGGTGTAGTCGTCGATATTCAGTTCGCCGATGTCCTGCTGCGGGCCGATCGTTGCGCCCGGCATGTTGCCCCCGGCCCCGTTGATCAGAACGTCCACCCGGCCGTAAGCGTCCATGACCTGTTGATAGACGGCGTTGAGGGCTTCCTGGTCGAGGACGTCGCAGCAATAGGCTGCAGCCTGCCCGTTGCCTGCGAATTCCTGCTGCAGACTGGTAATTTTTTCCGGATTGCGGCCGAGGAAAATGACCGTCGCTCCCTCTCCGAGCAGGTATCTGGCGGTACCTCCGGCCAGAACGCCGGTAGCTCCGGTGACGACGATCACTTTTGTGGAAATGTCGAACAGGTCATTCATCTTTTGTCTTCTCCACAAGCTCCAGTGCCAGACAGTCTGGCAGGATCTGTTTAGCTCCGTGTTAGCCGAGTAGTAGATTCGGTACAAACATACTGATCGCCGGTATGTAGGTGACCAGCAGTAGGGTAATCACCATGACGATATAAAAAGGCCAGATAGTGCGCACGGTCGTTTCCATCTTGACTTGACCGACGGCGCAGCCGACGAACAGCACCGAGCCGACCGGCGGGGTGACCAGGCCGATACCGAGGTTGATCATCAGGACGATGCCGAACTGCACCGGATCCATGCCGAGCTGGGTCATGACCGGCAGGAAGATCGGCGTACAGATGATGATCAGCGGCGACATGTCCATGAAGGTGCCGAGGAACAGCAGAATGACGTTGATCATCAGCATGATGACCAGCGGGTTGTCCGAGATGCTCTGCAGCAGCATGAACAGCCGGTCGGGGACCTCGTTGAGGGCCAGCAGCCAGGCAAACGAGGCTGCAGTGCCGATGATCAGCAGAACCATGGCGGTTGTCCTGACAGCACCGAGGGTCGCTTTGACGAAGTTCTCCCATTTTAGCGTGCGGTAGAAGAACAGGGTGACGGCAATGGCGTAGATGACGGCGACTGCCGCTGATTCTGTCGCGGTGAAGATGCCGCTCAGAACGCCGCCGATGATGATGATGGCAGTCATCAGCCCGGGCAGGGCGTTGGCAAAGAGCAGGACCAGCAGCTTCATGCCGGGAAACTTTTCCCGCGGGTAGCCGCGCTTGATGGCGACCAGGTAGGTCGCGAGCATCAGGGCGAGGCCGGTCAGGATGCCGGGGATGAAGCCGGCCATGAACAGTGCCGAAACGGATACCGTGCCGCCGGCGGCGATCGAATAGATGATCATGTTATGGCTGGGCGGAACGATCAGGCCGATGGTCGCCGAGGTGACGGTGACGTTGACGGCGTAGTCGGGATGGTAGCCCTTTTCCTTCATCATCGGGATCAGCGTCGAACCGAGTGCCGAGACGTCAGCGACCGCAGACCCGGAGATGCCGCCGAAGAGCATCGACGAGAGAACGTTGACCAGGCCGAGGCCGCCACGGATGTAGCCGATCACCGCGTTGGCAAAGCGCACCAGCCGCTCAGAGATGCCGCCGTGCTGCATCAGTTCTCCGGCATAGATGAAGAAGGGGATGGCCATCAGCGAGAAGACGTTCATGCCGGACGCCATGCGCTGAAAGACGATCATCGGCGGAATGTCCATGTAGAGGACTGTGGCCATGGCTGAAGCGCCGAGGGTGACGGCGATCGGGACACCGAGAGCCAGCAGGATGATGAATGTGCCAAACAGGATAACGAGTTCCATATCAATCCACCTCCCGGTCAAAGATTGTTGCCAGGATCAGCTCCAGGGAAAAGAGAATGAACAGGCAGCCGGCCACCGGGAACGGCAGGTAGCTGAGACCGGTCGGTATGTCGAGGGTCGGGATGATGTGGGTCCAGGTTGAACTGACCATGTCTGAACCGAACCAGACCATGCCGCCGCCAAAACAGAGAACGATCAGGTGGATGAGAACCTGGACATACTTTTTCAGGGTCTCTGGCAGGCTTTCCCTGATGATCACCAGGCCGATATGGGTGCCATCCCTGACTCCCGCCGCTGCGGCCAGCAGGATGAAGTAGAGCATCAGCAGCAGGCAGAAGGTTTCCGACCAGTGGGGCGGATTGTTAAGCACGTAACGCGAGAAGACCTGCCAGCCGATGATGGCGGTCATCAGGACCAGGCCGAAGCCGCTGATCCACAGGCAGATCCTGGCAATAACCCGATTGACTGAATTGAGAACGTTCAGCATGACAGAGCCTTTTTTTTCAAAAAGCCCGGCCAGCCACCATGCCGTGGTGGCCGGACCGGGCTGTTTTCCGTTTATTGGACAGCCTGAATGCGCTTGACCAGGTCTTTCAGTTCCGGAGTGTTGGCAAAACGCTCGTAGACCGGTCCCATGGCGTCAATGAACGGCTGTTTGTCAACGTTGTCGACAACTTCGTTGCCGGCGGCCATGACGATCTTCTTCGATTTGTCGACGCGCTGGTTCCACAGGTCACGCATCACGGTGACTGATTCCACGGCGGCCTTGCGGACCAGATCCTGGTCCTCTTTGCTCAGCTTGTCCCAGGATCTTTTTGACATGACCAGAACTTCAGGAGACATGGAGTGCTGATCGAGAGAGTAGTATTTAGCCACTTCGAAGTGGCGGGTCGACTCGTAGGACGGCCAGTTGTTTTCGGCACCGTCGATAACGCCGGTTTTCAGCGCTTCATAGACCTGACCGAATTCCATCGGGGTCGCCTTGGCGCCCAGAGCTTCCATGGTGGCGACGAACAGGTCGGAATTTTGGACGCGGATCTTCATCCCCTTCATGTCTTCCGGGGAATTGATCGGACGTTTGGAGTTGTAGAAGGAGCGGGCCCCGGAATCATAATAGGCCAGGCCGACCAGGCCGTGTGGAATCATGGCGTCGAGGATTTCGCGACCGATGGCGCCGTCCATGACCTTGTACATATGTTCCGTCGAGCGGAAGATATATGGCAGGGCCGGGATAGCTGTTTCCGGGATGAAGCCGTTGAGTGGGGCCAGGTTGACGCGGTTGATGTCGATAGCGCCGGCGATGGTCTGCTCAATGGTGGCCTTCTCTTCGCCGAGCTGACGGCCAGGGTAGGTCTTGAGGGTGATGCGACCTTGGGTCCATTCGTCAAGCAGTTTGCCCATATGCAGGACAGCCTGCACAGTCGGGTAGTCTTTGTCGTGAGTATCGGCGCTTCTCAGCTTGATGTTTTTGGCAGATGCCGGAAGAGCGAAGGCGAGACACAGCATACATGCGATCAGGATACCTATTCCGTTCTTGAACATTCCATAGCTCCTTTATGTGACTGATGTTGTTAAAGTACTTCCCCAGTTAGAGGTTATAAGCGCTCTTTGCCAGGTTGTAGGCAAGGTCGCGGGCAACCTCGAAAGCTTCGTCCTCGTCCAGGCGATCACTTCTGACCAGCTCGGCCAGGTAGGAACAGTCAATGCGGCGGGCCATGTCATGGCGGGCCGGGATCGTCAGGAAGGCGCGAGTATCATCATTGAAGCCGACCGTATTGTAGAAGCCGGCGATTTCGGTTACGTTGCGGCGGTAACTGAGCATCCCTTCCGGGCTGTCGTAGAACCACCAGGCCGGGCCGAGCCTGAGCAGCGGATAGTGGCCGGCCAGCGGGGCAAGTTCGCGGCCAAGCGTTGAGCTGTCGAGAGTGAAGAGTAGTACTTTTACCCTGCTCTCGTTGCCGAAGCGGTCGAGCAGCGGCTTGAGGGCCCTGACATATTCGGTGGCTGTCGGTATGTCCGCCCCCTTGTCGAGGCCGAAACGGTAGAATATCTGGTTATTGTGGTTGCGGAACGAGCCGGGGTGGATCTGCACGACCAGGCCGTCGTCAAGGCTCATGCGGACCATTTCGGTCAGCAGCTGGCCACGGAAATCCTCCGCTTCATTAGCTGAGAGCTGCCCCTTAAGCGCCAGGCCGAACAGCCGTTCGCATTCGCTGCGCGAAAGGTCGCGGGTTGCCGCGCTGGGATGCCCATGGTCGGTTGCGGTAGTGCCGAGAGAGACGAAGAACTCCCGGCGTCGGGCCAGGGCCTTGAGGTAGCCTCCCCAGCTGGAGCTGTCTTCGCCAGTCAGTGAACCGAGTTCGGCGACATTCTGGGTAAAGCCGCGATATTCAGGATCGACGACGGGGTCGGGGCGGAAGCAGGGAAGAATGCGGCCGTGCCAGCCGCTGCTGCGGACTGTCTGGTGGTGGCCCAGATCGCTTAAGGGCGAATCGGTCGTTGAGATGATTTCTATATTGAAGCGGTCGTAAAGTTTTCGAATTGAATATTCCGGTTGTTGCAGGGCTGTAGACAGGCGGTTGTAGATGGCTTCGGCGTTGCCCGGGCAGAGCCGTTCTTCTATGCCGAAAACACCGGTCAGCATTGATTCGAACCACATGCGTGACGGGGTGCCGCGCAGCAGATAATAGTTGGCGGCGAAGAGCTGCCAGATTTTGAGCGGATCCTGTTCGACGGGGCCACCATCAATGCGCGGAATGCCGAGGTCTTCCAGGGCGACCCCCTGACTGTAGAGCATCCTGAAGATGTAATGATCGGGAATCAGGAAGAGATCGGTCGGGTTGCTGAAGTTGATGTCTTCAGCGTACCAGCGTGGGTCAGTATGGCCGTGAGGGCTGATGATCGGCAGATTTTTGACAGCGTTGTAGAGATTTCGGGCCAGATCTCTGGTGCTTGGATCGACAGGGAAGAAGCGGTCTTCGTTCAATTGCATCTGTTTGAATTGGGACATGGATGCACCACCTTTGTGCAATGTGTTTTATTTCTTCCGCGATATAATTCACTCAGTGAATTAATGCAAAAGTTAACCATGAATTGTGTCTGTGTCAACCGAGAAAAAAATTATTTTCCTTATTTAACGACAATCTAGAGTATTTTCAAAGAGGTTGGTGAAAGCTTTTAAGACTGGTGTGGTTTTGTTTTTAAATTTTATGTGTTATTAATTTTGTTCAGTAAACTATCGGCACTTTTTCATTGAAAAGGCTTTTTCGGTGAGCATTCTGCGAATGATTCCGTCGCTTGATAAGGCGACGATGCGCTCAATCAACCAGTTCAAGGTTCTGTATACCATTCGTGACCAGCAGCCGATTTCTCGTTCTGATGTGGTTAGGGAGACAGGCTTGAGTCCGGCAGCTGTGTCGGGGATTACCGGTAAGCTGATTGCCAAGGGGCTGCTGCGTGAGACGGAAGGGGGAGCGACTCAGTCAGGGCGGAGGCCGGTTCTGCTGACTCTGAACCCGGACGGTGCGTACAGTATCGGTATTTTTGTCTCGGTGGGGCGTATTACCGTTGTCATTGTTAATCTTCAGGCCGATATCCTGGCCGAGCATATCAGCGAATTCGAAGAGTCGGACACTTCACCCGAGGCGGTCGCCGAGCAGATCGTTCAGGCGATTCATCAGTGCATGTGGAAGACCGAATTGACCAGAAGTCAGATCTCTGGAATCGGGATCGCCATCCCCGGCCTGGTCATGGCAGCTGACAGCATGATAAAATTCGCCCTCAATTACAGCTGGCGCAACGTTCATTTCAAAGAGATCCTTCAGCGCAAGCTGGCCATTCCTGTCTATATCGATAACAGCGTACGCTGTATCTCCCTGTCTGAGCAGTGGTTCGGTGAGGGAAAGAATGTGGATAATTTCATCGTCATCTACCTGGCCCAGGGGGTGGCAGTCGGTATCGTCGTCAACGGTCAGTTGTATGGCGGTCAGCATGGTGCTGCGGGAGAATTCGGCCATACGATCTTTGATCCAGGCGGGGACCTGTGTCGCTGTGGCAAGCGCGGTTGCATGGAGACCTTTTTCGGCAATCATTCCCTGCTGGAAAAGGCCAGGCGACTGGCGAGAGAAGGTTGCTGGCAAACGTCCACTCCTCTGGATGAGTTGACGCTTGAAGAGGTCGTTGCGCGGGCAATGGACGGTGAAGCCGCACTGGTCAGTCTTTACCGCGAAGCGGGCTGGGTGCTGGGGATTGCTGTCAGTAATCTGATTGAGATTTTTAATCCGGAAAAGGTCATCATTTCCGGTAAGGGAACCATGGCCGGGGCGCTGATCGAAGCGCCGATGCGCGAGTCTGTGCTGGGCAGTTTGACCGAAAATCGTGACAGTCTGGCCGACATCGTGTTCCGTAACTGGAAGTACAGTGATACGGCAAGGGGGGCCGGGGTCATGGTCCTTCAGGAGATCTATCAGTTTGCCCAGAGTCGCCTGCCTTCCGGAGCGGCCTGACGGTGATAGATCCTTGTGGCTTTAGGGTTGCTTTTTAGGTTGGGAGAATGCTCTTTCCTGCCATAAAATCTGCATGACAAGTTTCCGGTGCTGGATTATATTCCCCCTGATATAGCCCGGGGAACCCCAGTTTTCTCACCTTTTCGCTTTGGATCCAAGTTGCCCTATGAATCGCCCTGTGCTCAAAATACTGGTTATTGAAGATGATCCTGATCTGCTTGAGCAGATCAGCCAGAATATGGCTGGAGCCGTCAACAGTTTTGAACGGACTGACATCAGGATAGAGGTTATCGAAGCGGCGACCATCGCTTCGGCTATCAGGCAGATTGAAAATGACCCGAACATCCAGGCGGTTGTTTTAAGCTGGGATGTCGAGGGCTTCTGCGAGGGGAATCGTGATACCGATGACAAGAACTTTTGTAGTAACGTCGATATCGTGTCTGCCATCAAGGAGATTCGCGTTTCGGTGCCGATCTATATTCTCGGTAATGAGAATCAGGGGCTGAGTATCATCGATGAGTCGATCGATATTGAGTCGTTTTTCTTCCGTGATGACATCATTCTCGATCCGGAATCGATCCTTGGCTATATCCTCAATGATTTCGATGACCGCTCTCAGGCGCCGTTCTGGAAGGCCTACAAGAACTATATCACCGAAACCAACGATTCCTGGCATACCCCGGGGCACTGCGGTGGCCTAAGTTTTAGAAACTCACCCTATATCAACGATTTCTACCACTTTTACGGGCGCAACGTGTTTGTCGGTGATCTGTCTGTATCGGTCGACTCGCTCGGGTCACTCACCGAAGGGACCAATGCTATCGGCAAGGCGCAGGAAGCGGCTGCCTATACCTTTGAGGTGACCAAGACCTATTTTATCACCAACGGTTCGAGCACCTCGAACAAGGTCATCCTGCAGACCTTGCTTAGGGCCGGCGACAAGGTGATCGTCGATCGCAACTGCCACAAGTCGGTGCATTACGGCATAATTCAGGCTGGTGCCGCGCCGGTCTACTTGAGTAGTGTGCTGCACCCCGATTTCGGCATCTTTGCCCCGCCGACCCTGGCGGAGATCAGGGGGACCATCGAGCAGAATCCTGACGCCAAGCTGATCGTTCTGACCGGCTGTACCTATGACGGTCTGCTGATGGATATCCGGGCGGTGGTCGCCATGGCCCATGCCAAAGGGATCAAGGTCTTTATCGATGAGGCCTGGTTCGCCTATTCGCTGTTTCATCCACGCTTCCGTTATTACTCCGCGATCGATTCCGGCGCTGACTATATCACCCATTCGGCTCACAAGGTCGTTTCGGCGTTTTCTCAGGCCAGCTATATCCATGTCAATGATCCCGATTTCGATGCGGATTTCTTTCATGAAATCTTCAGCATGTATGTCAGTACCTCGCCCAAGTACCAGATCATCGCTTCGCTCGATGTCTGTCACAAACAGCTGGAGATGGAAGGCTACGGTCTGTTGAAGGATCTTCTCGAGCAGGTCGCTGAGCTCAAGGAGCAGATGAAGGGCTTCCGTTATATCAGGATTCTCGGCATGGAGGATTTTGAGGAGGCGTTTCCGCACTTTAAAGAGGATAATGTTGGCCACGATCCTCTCAAGATCCTTATTGATGTCTCCAGGCTTGATTACTCCGTCAACGAGATCCATCGTTATCTGCTCGATGAGATCGGGTTGGAGATCGAGAAGACCACCCATTCGACCATGTTGGTTCTGTTGACGCTCGGTGGTACCAGGTCCAAAGTTATTCGTTTGTATAATGCCCTAAAGAAGCTGGATCAGAAAAAGGCGGCGATTCCGATTACCCGCAACCGGAAAAAGCGCTTGGAGCCACTGCCGAGAATCTCTTTGAACTGTCTCCCAGCCAAGGCCTTCTTCGGGGAGAGGGAAAGCGTCAGCTACGAGCACGCAGTCGGCAGAACCTCTGCCGGGCTGGTCACTCCCTATCCTCCGGGCATTCCAATGCTAGTGCCGGGACAGGCGATCGAAAAAGGCACCATCACCTATCTGCGCAGTCTCGTGGCGCAGAATGTTCACATACAGGGCGTCTATGACGGCGAGATTTATGTCATGAAGGATCAGTGAGCTGCCTTTTTTAATAGGAAAAGCCCCCCGAGGTGAAAATCCGGGGGGCTTTTTTGTCTGTGTTCTTTGGCCGGGGGCTTGCGTCAGATCTCTTTGGCCTTGGCCAGCGCAGCACTGGCCTGGGCGCTGATCTCTTTCCAGCTGCCGTTGCTGATCTGATCCTTGGTGGCGAGCCAGGAACCACCGATGTTGGAGACGATCGGGAGGGCCAGATACTCATTCATATTTGCAAGGCTGACACCTCCGGTCGGGCAGAATTGTATGCCCCTGCTTGCATATGGCCCAGCCAGTGCCTTGAGGAACTTGACTCCGCCGGCCGCTTCTGCCGGGAAGAATTTCTGTAGCTGACAACCGAGGGCCAGTCCCTGTTCGACTTCCGACGGGGTCATGATGCCGGGGATGAAGAGCAGATTGCGTTCCTTGAAGAAGTTGACGATGTCCGGGTTGAGGCCCGGTGCCAGGCCGAAGCTGATCCCGGCGTCGATGGCCTGGCGCGACTGCTCCGGGGTCAGCAGGGTGCCGGCTCCAACCAGCATCTCAGGGAAAGCCTTGCGGATATTCTCGACCGCCTTGCCGGCCGCTGCGGTCCGGAAGGTGATTTCGATGATGTCGATGCCGCCTTCGAGCAGGGCTTCGGCCAGCGGCACTGCGGAAGCCGCATCATCAATGACGATAACCGGGATGACCGGACGCTGTTTCAACTGTTCTATCATGCTTATGCTCCTTTATCTCGCGGCTGTTAACGGTCGACCCGGGCACCGCCGCCGCCAACCAGTTTCTGGACTTCGCTCAGTGAGGCCATGGTGGTATCGCCCGGGGTGGTCATCGCCAGGGCGCCGTGCGCAGCACCGTACTCAACGGCAAGCTGCGGGCTGTCCAGTTCCATCAGGCCGTAGATGAAGCCTGAGGCGAAGCTGTCACCGCCGCCAACGCGGTCCATGATTTCCAGCTCGGGACGCTGGGTCGAGGTGTAGAACTGGCCGTTGACCCAGCACATGGCACCCCAGTCGTTGATGGTTGCGGTCTTGACGCCACGCATGGTGGTCGCTGTCGCTTTGAAGTTGGGGAATTCGGCAACGGCCTTGGTGATCATCTTCTGGAAGGAGCTGACGTCGAGGTCGGTCAGGTTGTGGTCGACCCCTTCGATTTCAAAGCCGAGGCAGGCGGTGAAGTCCTCTTCGTTGCCGATCATGACATCGACATATTTGGCGATTTCGCGGTTGATCTCTCGACATTTCTCCAGCCCGCCGAAACCTTTCCACAGCGATGGCCGGTAGTTCAGGTCATAGGAGACGTAGGTTCCGTATTTCTTGGCGATCTTGGCGGCTTCGATGACGACGTCGCCGGTGGTCTCCGACAGGGCGGCGAAGATCCCGCCGGTGTGGAACCAGCGTACACCGAGGGTGCCGAAGATGTATTCCCAGTCAATATCTCCTTTTTTCAGCTGCGAGGCGGCGGTGTTGCCACGGTCGGAACAGCCGACTGCCCCGCGGATACCGAAGCCACGTTCGGTAAAGTTGATGCCGTTGCGTACCGTGCGGCCGATGCCATCGTAATCGATCCACTTGATCAGGCTGGTGTCGACTCCGCCCTGGAGGATGAAGTCTTCCATCAACAGGCCGACGTCGTTCTTGGCAAATGCGGTGACAACGGCAGCGCGTTTGCCGAAACAGCGGCGCAGGCCACGGGCGACATTGTATTCGCCGCCGCCTTCCCAGGCCCGGAAGTTACGGGTGGTGCGGATGCGACCTTCACCTGGGTCGAGGCGAAGCATGACTTCACCGAGGGAGAGTATGTCGAAGTGGCACTGGTCGGCTGGTCTGGTTTGAAAAACGCTCATTTTTATTCTCCTGCAGCTCTCTTTGCTAAGGGTGAGGAAAAAGGTTAAAGGGTCACACCTGTTTTGAAGATGGCGATCTCACGGTTATTGCGAACTTCGGCCGAGGTCGGCTTGCCGTTGATGACCGCAGCGATCGTGGTCAGGAAATCGGCCAGAACATCGTCCGGGTTGTTCTCCGGATTGGCCAGGGCGCCGGCATCGAAGTCGATCCAGTTGGCTTTTTTCTGGGCCAGGGCGCTGTTGGTTGCTACCTTGAGGGTTGGGATGAAGCCACCTAAGGGGGTGCCGCGCCCGGTCGAGAAGAGTACCAGATGGCAACCTGCAGCACCGAGCGATGTGGTTGCGACGATGTCGTTCCCCGGGGCGTTGAGCAGGTTGAGGCCTTTGTGGTTGACCCGCTGATCGATGTCGATGACATCGACAACCGGTGATTTTCCGGCCTTGCGCGTGCAGCCGAGGGACTTGTCCTCAAGGGTGGTAATGCCGCCCGCCTTGTTGCCGGGGGACGGGTTCTCGTAGATCGGTTGATCGTGTGCGATGTAGTAGTCCTTGAAATTGTTGATCATCGCCACGGTCTTGTCGAACACTTCACGGCTGGCACATTGCTCCATGAGGATATGTTCGGCGCCGAACATCTCTGGAACCTCGGTCAGGACCGTGGTTCCGCCTTTCCCGATGACATAGTCGGAGACGCGACCGATCAGCGGGTTGGCGGTGATCCCGGAGAAAGCATCAGAACCGCCGCATTCAAGACCGATGATGATGTCGCTCCAGTCGGCCGCTTCACGCTGGTCCTGTGCTGCGATGGCGTAGAGCTGCTCAAGCAGTTCGATCCCGGCGTCGATCTCATCGGCGACATCCTGGGCGGCAAGGAAACGGATCCGCTGTGGATCAATCTCTTCCGGCATGCTCTCTTTGAAGGCGCTGATCTGGTTGTTTTCACAGCCCAGGCCCAGAATCAGCACGGCCCCGGCGTTCGGGTGCAGGGCGATGTTCTGCAGGGTCTTCTTGGTTCGTTCGTGATCGCCGCCGAGCTGGGAACAACCATAGGGGTGGGGAAAGGTGTAGATTCCGTCGACACCGCTACGCTCGCTAAGCTCCTTGAACTCTTTGATCAGGTTTTCGGCGACACCGTTGACGCAGCCGACCGTCGGGATGACCCATATTTCGTTGCGGATACCTATCTTGCCGTTGGCGCGGCGGTAGACCTGCAGTGGTTGCGGATCTTGCCAGACAAAGGACTCCGGCTCGCTTGAGACTGGCCGGTACTGGTAATCCTGCTTGTCAGAGAGGCCGGTCTTGACATTGTGGGTGTGCACCAGTGCGCCCTTGGCGATGTCCTGGCGGGCATTGCCGATTGAGGCTCCGTACTTGATGACCGGGGTTTCTGCGGCGATATCCTGGAGTGCCAGCTTGTGGCCGACCGGGATTTCTTCGCTCACTTCAAGCTGTTCGCCATCGGGGAGTTCGACGCAGGTGCCGGCAGTCAATGCCGTGAAGGTAACGGCAACGTTATCGGCACTGTCGATTCGGGTGACTTTGATCATAAGAGCGCCTCCTTCAAGGTCTCCCGCATTCCTTTACCGGTGATATTAACGATCTGACGGGAAACCTCCTCCTGCAGGCCGTTGACGCCAAGCAGCGAGGTCTCCCAGTGGTCGTCAAGGCCAAGGACGCGGCGGCTGATCTCTGCGGCGTTCTTCTCGTCGACAGGCCCCATTCCGGCCTTGCCCCACAGCTCTGTGAACAGATCGAGGAAGGGTTGATCGTCCTTGAGCGGATAGCTCTGGCCGTTCCGTTCACCACGATAGAAACAGATCATCGCAGCCAGCGCCAGGCTTAAGAGCGGTGGTGCTGTTCCTTTATCTTGGGCGGACTTCAAGAGCTGCGGCAGGAGCCGGGTTTTGAACTTGGTCATCGAGTTGAGGCTGATGTCGAGCAGCTTGTGCTTGATAAAGGGGTTCTTGAAACGACCTATGACGCTGTCGGCAAACGATTTGAGTTCCTCAACCGGCAACGGCAGGCTGGGGATGATCTCTTCCTCCAGCAGGCGGTTAAGGTAGGTCTCAAGCTGCGGATCGCTAGTCGCATCCTTGACGAAAGCGATGTCGCAGAGGTGGGCAATCGGGGTCATTGCCGTATGGCAGCCGTTGAGAATGCCGACCTTGCGCTGTTTATAGGGCATCAGGTCGTCAACGATCTCGATGTTGAGACCGCTCCCCTCGAGCTTCAGCTCCTTGCCGACCCAGGCCGGAGCCTGGATGATAAACAGGTGAAAGAATTCGCCGGTGACCATGAAGTTGTCGTGGTACCCCAGTTCCGTCTCCAGTTCAGCGACTTCGTCGCGCGGATAGCCGGTAACGATGCGGTCAACCAGGGTCGAGCAGAAGGTATTGGCAGCGAGAACCCAGGCCTTGAAGGTCTCAGGCATCCCCCACAGCTCGATATATTTGAGGACGATCTCCTTGAGCTTCTCACCGTTGTAGTCGATCAATTCACAGGGAAGCAGGATAAGGCCCTTATCGTTGCTGCCGTCGAAGGCCTCGAAGCGTTCAAACAGGAAGCGGGTCAGTTTGGCCGGGTAGGATGCCGGCGGCGCATCTTTGAAGCGATCCTGATCGTTGTAGGCGATCCCTGCTTCGGTGGTGTTGGAGAAGATGAAGCGCAGCTCCGGGTTGTGAGCGACCTGCAGGAAGGTCTCATACTCGCGGTAGATTGAAATCTCACGGCAGACGCTGGAGATGATCCGTTTTTCATTGCGTAGGTTGTTCTCTTCGTCGTAACCGCGCAGCAGGGTGGTGTAGAGTCCGTCCTGGGTATTCAGTGAGGGTGGCTGGTCGGTGTCGATCGGGCGGACGATAACGACACCGGCATTCAGGCCGTTCTTTTCGTTGAGGATATCGATCTGCCAGTCGACGAAACAGCGCAGGAAGTTGCCTTCACCGAATTGCAGAATGCGCTCGGGATATTGGCTCAGGCTTGTGTTCTGACGATTCAATTGTTGCATATTGTTCCCACTTTCTCGTTGGGGTCATCAATCAAAGGAGACCAGAATCTTGGTGATCGCCGCCGGATTGTCGCTCCAGCTTTTAAGGGCCGCTCCTGCTTCAGAGAGCGGAACATCCTTGCTGATCAAACGTTCAATCGGCAGGTCGATCTTTTTCATCAGTTCGAGGACATCGACGAAATCTTGCTTCAGAGCGTTGCGTGAGCCACGGATCTGCAACTCTTTCATGACGAACTTCTTGGTTTCGTAGGCAACCGCATCCTTGACATAGCCGACATAGACGACGCGGCCACAGAAGGCGACCAGGTCGATCGCTGCAACGAAGGTCTGCTGCAGGCCGATTGCTTCGATGACGCTGGTGGGACCATGGCCGTCGGTCAGCTTGAGGACTTCCTCTTCGAGGTTCTGGGTGTGTGAGTTGATGGTATGGCTGGCGCCGAATTTGCGGGCCAGATCCAGTTTGCTGTCATCGATATCGACGGCGATAACCGTTGCTCCGTCATCATTCCCCTTGGCTATGGCGCCCAGCCCGACCATGCCGCAGCCGAACACCAACATGGTTTCTCCCGCCGTGCCTTCAGCACGGCTTGCAGCGTGACAGCCGACGGCCAGCGGTTCGACAATGGCGATCTGGCTGTAGCTGAGTTGGTTGAGGTTAGCAACGATCTTGTCCGGGGAGGTTGCGATATAGGAGGTCATGCCCCCTTCCTGCTGAACGCCGAGGGTCTGGTTGTGCTTGCAGGCGTTCGGCCGACCGGACAGGCAGGACCAGCACTTCCCGCAGGTGGTGTAGGGCAGAACCAGCACCTTGTCGCCGACCTGAAAGTTAACGCTCACAGCGCTGCCGATTTCAGCGACCTCTGCGGCGATCTCGTGGCCGGGAATTCGCGGATAGCTGACCATCGGGTTGAGGCCGCGGAAGGTGTTGAGGTCGCTGCCGCAGAAGCCGACTTTTTTGACCCTGAGCAGGACCTGGCCCGGCTGGATCGTCGGTTTTTCCACATCGTTTCTAATGGCGCTTGCGCCCGCTTCGGTGATGACAAATGCTTCCATCGTGTAATTCCTTTATCTGTTGTGCCGGTTATCGGGGACCGGTTGCTTACTGGACATATGCAGTTCGAGTCACTTTACTGCTGGGCACTGATTCTCCTCCTGCTTAGGGACCAAAAACCAGGTTGGGCAGGAACAGGCTGATCTGGGGAATAAAGGTGACCAGGATCAATGCCGCGATCAGCACCAGCCAGAAGGGCATGACCTCGCGGATGAAGTCCTTGATCGGTACGTTGATAATCGTACAGGTGGTGAACATGACCGTTCCCAGTGGCGGCGTCAGGGTGCCGATCGCAGCGTTGAGGATGAAGATGATGCCGAAGTGGACCAGGTCGACCTCCATGACCTGCGCCGCGCCGACCAGCAGCGGCGAGATGACGATCAGGATGGCGTTCCCTTCGATGAACATGCCGAGAATGATCAGCACCAGGTTGACAACGATCAGGAACAGGACCTTGCTGGAGAAATTATCGGAAATGAAGGCGGCGATGTTCTGGGGCAGTTGTTCCCAGGTCAGAAACTTGGAAAATCCGTAGGAGACGGCGATGATGATCAGCACGTTGGCCGAGGCCAACACCGATTCGACCAGGCCCATACGGAATTTCTTGAAATTGAGTTCGCGGTAGACGAAGAAGCCGATGACCAGGGAGAAGAGGACGGCGATGGCGCCGGCTTCGGTCGGCGTGAAGACGCCGAAGCGGATCCCGCCGATGATGATGACCGGCAGGGTGAAGGCGATGGCGGCAGCTTTGATACCGACCATGACTTCCTTGGCACTGGCCCGCTGGTGGCGTTCCGGCTTGTATCCGCGCTTGACAGAGATGCGGTTGACCAGCACCATCATCATCACGCAGAGCATGATCCCGGGCAGCACGCCGGCCATGAACAGGCGACCGATCGAGACGTTGTTGATGTAGCCGAACAGGATCAGCGCGATACCCGGCGGGATGATCGGCGTGATCAGCGATGACGCAGCCGTGACCGACGCTGAAAAGGCTTTCGAGTAGCCCTTCTGCAGCATGAAGGGGACGATCAGCTTTGAGTTCATTGCCGCGTCGGCGATGTTGGAGCCGGACAGGCCGCCCATCAGGGTGCTGAGCACGATGTTGACCTGGGCCAGACCGCCGCGCATGTGGCCGGTGAGAATCTCGCTGAAGGCCAGCAGGCGCCGGCTGATGCCGGAATGGTTCATGTAGATCCCGGCCATGATGAAGAAGGGGATGGCCAGCAGGGCGTAGGAGCTCAGGCCTTCGCCGATCCGCTGCACGGCGATCATCAGCGGCAGATAGGAGAAGAACAGAAAGTAGCACAGGGTGCTGGCAAAGATGGCGAAGGCGACCGGAAACTCCAGCAGCAGCAGGGCAAACATGACGACTATGGGGATAGTGACACTCATAGCGTGGTATCCATTTCTTCATAGTACTGCGGGCCGATGACGGCGTGACGTAATACGTGATACAGGGTGAACAGCGAGCCGACCGGAATCGCCAGGTAGATGTAGCTGTAGGGGATTCTCAGAATCGAGGTGTAGCGATCGAAGGAGAACAGGGTCAGCTGCGTTCCCAGCCAGATGAGGACGATCAGGCAGGCTGCCAGCAGAATCGTCGACAGGATGCGCTTGATGACAAACGACAGGCCTTTCGGCATGTAGTGGAGCAGGAATTCGATGCAGACGATTTCTCCACGGCGAGCCAGGATGCTGGTTCCGAAGAAGGTCAGCCAGACAAACAGGGCGAGGGACAGCTCGCCGATCCAGCCGGCCGGATTGCCGAGTATGTAGCGGGTGAAAACACCCCAGATACAGATACAGACAATGCCGAACATCGTCACGGAGCTGATGAAGACATCGAGTCTGCCAACCAGGTCGAGTATGGCCAGGATCTTTTTAATGACACCCATAGAATTTCTCGTCTGCTAGGGTTTTTCTGATATTGAAGCGCGGGCCGACGTCTAGTCGACCCGCATGTTGTTCAATGTTGTTTACTCAAGGCTGCTCAGGGTTTCCTCGTAAAGACCGGCGGTCCACTCAGGGAACTGGCCTTTCATGACTTCGAGGGCGTTCTGCATGTAAGGGCCAACCTCGACCTCGACAACCTCAACACCTTCAGCGACCATCTTGTCGATGTAGTCCTGTTCGGTCCCTTTGATCAGCTTGGTTGCAAACTGGGACATTTCCATGCCGGTTTCTTCCAGCAGTTGCTGCTGATCAGCCGACAGGTTTTTCCAGAAGGCGGTACCGATGACCCATGGGGCCATGTGGACGTCATGGTTGGTGAGGATCAGGAATTTGGCTTGCTCGTAGAACTTTCCGCCATAGAGGGTTCCCGCCGGGTTTTCGATGCCGCTGACGATTCCCTGGGACATGGCAGTGTAGGCTTCAGACAGAGCCAGTGGCGTCGGAGTCGCGCCGACCGACTTGGCCCAGTAGTTAGCGATCTTGGCGTTTTGGACGCGGATTTTCTTACCGTTCATTTCGGCTGGGGTGGTCGCTTTGGTTTTGGAGAGCAGCTGGCGGGTGCCGTAGTAGAAGTCGGAGATAAGGATGTGCATCCCCTTGTCATCCAGTTTGCTCATCAGTTCTTTCATTTTTGGAGAGTGAACCAGTTTGACCTTCTGCTCAACGGTGGTTCCGACATAGGGCGCGTTGATGACGCCAAGGTCCGGGACCAGGTCGGCCAAAGCTCCGTAGGAGGCGATGGTGATGATGTTCGCGCCCATTTTGGCCTGCTGCTGGACGGTTGCTTCATCGCCGAGCTGGCTGCTTGGGAACTGCTTGAGAACGATGCTTCCGTTCGATTTTTCTTTGACGATTTTTGCCCAGTAGGTTACAGCCTGATCAACAGGCTCTCCAGGCTGATTGCCGTAGGCGACCATGATTTCCAGGGTCTTGGCAGAGGCGCTGCCGGTTACGACGGCAACAAGCAACAGGGTCAGGCAGATACTCAACAGCTTCTTCATTCAAACCTCCATGCACCTTTGGTTGATCCCGATCATTCGGGTTTTATTGAATTGCGCATCGGTCGGTAGCAGATGCGCCAGTCATTGCATGTTTCAGATGTTGCTAATAAAAGGTTGATTGACAGACAATCGAATGTTAAATTCATGTAAATTGTCTGTCAATCAAAAAAATAACGATGTCTTTTTTTGCCAAAAAGTGTCGCTGAAGCCAGGTGTTGTGCGCCAGATAATGCAACGATTGTCTATAACTCGTTAAATTATAGCGGATTGTTCAGGGTTTTTGAGTCGTGTTGGATGATTTTTTAATATTGTCAGACAATGTTTGGCGCCGGGCAGGACGCTTGACTATTCAGAACGGCGTCTTGATAATTGCCGGATCTTGGAGTGAATATTATGGGTGTAAAGGCTATTCAGACCGTGAACGATAAAAACGAACGTCTCTATATCAGGGTCTCTCAGGATATTAAAAAATATCTGCTGGAGAACAATTTCCTTGAGGGGGATCGTCTGCCATCCGAAACAGAATTGTCGAAGGTTCTTGGGGTCAGTCGTGCGACAGTGCGCGAGGCGATCGTTGCCTTGGAGGTGTCGGGCGTTCTTGATGTCAGGCGCAATGTTGGAGCTGTCGTGCTGAATCTCGGGGGGGATCTTCACAGTCTCGTCAATATCGAGGCCGGACCTTTTGAGCAGGTTCGGGTGCGCAAGCTGCTTGAGCCGGAGGCTGCGCGGCTGGCGGCTGAAAATCGCACGGATGAGCAGTGTCAGGCGATGGAATCGGCGATAGAGATGATGGTCGGCGAGAATCGTGCTGGTTTCGAAACCGAGGAAGGGGATATGCAGTTTCATCTGCTGATCGCCAAGGCCTCTGGCAATTCGCTGCTGTCCAGTTATATCGAGGGTCTCTGGGAGATGCGCCATCACGGCAAGTTGTGGCCGCAGCTCCAGCGCAGCGTTGACATCAGCGCCATGAGAACCCGGGCGGTCTTTCAGCATATGCGTGTTCTCGAAGCGATTAAGTCAGGTAACCCTGAGGGGGCTGCTCAGGCTATGGCAAAGCACCTTGATTCTGTCGAAGAAGAGCTTGAAGGAACCATTCAGGGATAATGGGCGGGAAGTTGTTTTTCTGATATGGAACAACAAAAAAGCCCCGATATTCTAGGGGCTTTTTTGTTGTTTAGCTATTTTCTTTGAAGATCTTCACCGGGAAGATCGTTTAGGGTCGCTTTGGAGCCGATCCCTTGTGTGCTTTATTTGTGATGTTTTTAATGGTTCAACCCTCTATGGTCTGGTGGCTCAGAGACTCTCATAACGCCTTCCTCCCTTTGTGTTAGAGTTGGTTAAACTGTAGCACAAACAAGCTCGAAAAGCGACAGCTTTCGGTCGATTTTCTCGGCCCCGGAAAAAGTTTTTCATAACAGATGCAAAAGAGCCGATAATGGTGTGTAATAGTAGAGCAGCTTGTAGATGTCTTGCTTTTACGGGTTCTGAAAATATGCGCTTCGTGCTTTACAACATCTGTTATGGAACGGGTCCGAAATTTCATCAACTGCTCGGCGTGACCGGCAAGCAGCTGCGCCGCATCGAAGATTTTCTGCGTGAACTTGAGCCTGATCTGGTCGGGTTGGTCGAGATCGACTTCGGTTCGTTTCGCAGCGGTCGTAAAAACCAGGTCGAGCTGCTGGCGGAATCGTTGGGGCACTATCATTCCTATTCGATGAAGTACGACCAGTCTTCCCTGTGGCGCCATGTTCCGATCTTCAATCGCCAGGGCAACGCCTTTCTGGCCCGTGACCGGATCCATAACGAAACCTTCCATTACTTCGACAGCGGTATGAAGCGGCTGGTTATCGAACTGGAGCTGGATCATCTGGTTGTCTATCTGGTTCATCTCTCTCTAGGCGCTCGAACCCGTCAGCAACAGCTCAATGCCCTGTTCAATCTGGTCAGGCGAGCTGCCAAGCCCTGTATCGTTGCCGGTGACTTCAATGTCTTCTGGGGAGAGCAGGAGATCGATCTGTTTCTTGCCGCGACTGGTTTGCGCAGTGTCAATACCAGGGAACTGCCGACTTTTCCCAGCCATCGTCCGAATCGCCATCTCGATTTTATTCTCTGCAGTCCGGAAATAGAGGTGGTGAATTTTCAGATTCCCCAGGTCCGGTTTTCGGATCACTTGCCACTGGTTCTCGATTTTAACGTTAGGGTTGAATGTGACCGGCGTGCCCAGAATCGACCCGATCCCATCCCTCTTGCAGCCGAGATTGGATCTCTCGCACTGTAATTCTTTACGAATATTTACGTTCCTTTGCGTTTCGCTACTTATATTATGCAAATAATTTCCTGAATCGATATTGACAAAAAATGACCATACAGTCATATAATGACTCTTCGGTCATTTTTGTCTTGGACATGGTGTTGGGTCCAGGTGAAACGAAAGGGATTTATGGCTTCGGTCGGACGAAAAAAGGTGCTTCTTGATCGACTGCTGCATGAGGAGATTACCAGGGCTGTGCTCTCACTGATTGCGGAAGATCAAACCGTCACTATGGAGATGGTTGCCAAGCGCTGCGGTGTCGCCAAGGGGACTCTCTACAACTATTTTCGCAACAAGGACGATTTGCTTCAGGTGGTCAATGAGTCGGTTCTTGGCGAAATTGTTGCCGGTAATAATGTGATTTGGCAATCTTCTGTCCCTCCTCTTGAGAGACTGATGAGTTTTGTCGATCATGTCTATCGTAGCTTCGATAAATATGCGATCTATTTCCGCTTTATCAGGCGTGGTAAGTCGGTAGATGAAATACTGGAAAAACGCGATCAGTTGATTCTCGGTCCCCTGGAAAAAATCCTTGTTGAAGGAATGTCCAGAGGGGAGTTTGTCGTCAGTGATCCTTTTATTCTGGCTGAAATGCTTCACGGTGCGATCATCGGTGCGCTGGAAGGACTTGCTTATCGCGAGACGGGTGAGCGGGATATGGAGCAGATGAAGCAGAATGTCAAAATGTTGATATCCAAAGTTACCTCAGTTTAGGACGCTAGGAGAAGTTATGAGAAAGAAGTTTTTGGTCGGAGTCATCATTGTGGCCCTGGTCGTCGGTGTTTATCAGTTGCTGACAGTAAAATCATATGCAGCCTCCCCAGCCGGTGCGGCTGGCCAGCAGCGGGCTGTTGCCGTGGACGTTGTCGCGGTGGCGGCACAGGACCTGGTGCTGACCGAAGATCTTCCGGGGCGAACCTCTGCCTATCAGGTTGCCGAGATTCGCCCTCAGGTCAGCGGAATTGTTGTCAAGCGCATGTTCACCGAGGGGAGCCTCGTCAAGAAGGGGCAGCAGCTCTACCAGATTGATGATGCGCCTTATCTGGCGACCTTCGATAGCGCCGCCGCGAGTCTGAAAAAGGCCGAGGCGACCTTGCGGGCTGCCGAGCCGACCTTGGAGCGCTACACCCAGTTGATTGATCTCGGTGGCGTCAGTCGTCAGGATTACGACAATGCTGTTGCCGCTGTTGAACAGGCCAAAGCCGATGTCGCTGTGGCCAAGGCAGCGGTTTCGGCGGCCATGATCAACCTCAATTACACTAAGGTCCTCGCGCCGATCTCCGGTCGCATCGGTCGCTCTGAGGTGACCGAAGGGGCTCTGGTGACAGCGAACCAGGCAACCGCCCTGGCGACCATCCAGAACCTGAGCAAGGTCTATGTCGACGTCAGTCAACCGGCCAGTGAGCTGATGAAGCTGCGTAGGCAGGCTGGCTCGGCGAACGCTAAGCAGCTGGCTGAGGCTGAACTGCTGCTCGATGGCGAAGCGGATCCCTATACGCAGAAGGGCGAGGTGCTTTTCTCAGATATCAGTGTCGATGAGACAACCGGCATGGTTCAGCTGCGGATCCTCTTCCCCAACCCCGATGAGTACCTGCTGCCCGGTCTGTTCGTTAAGGCCAGACTTGCCCAGTCGGCTCTGAACGATGCGATTGTTGTTCCGCAGCAGTCGGTGATCCGGGGGACTGGCGGTTCCAGCAGTGTCTGGGTTGTCGGTGATGACGATACGGTATCGTCTCGGCCTGTTGTTGTGACCAGGGCTCTGGGCGACAAGTGGCTGGTGGAGTCCGGACTTGAAAGCGGCGAGCGGATAGTGCTCTCCGGTGTTCAGAAGATACGTACCGGGGCGAAGGTCACTCCTAACGTCGTAACCGCTTCGGCTCTGTAACCAGACAGGATAAAGCAATGCCCAGATTTTTTATCGAACGACCCATCTTTGCCTGGGTTATCGCCATCGTCATTATGCTGGGTGGGGTGTTTGCCATTGAAACCCTGCCGGTTGAACAGTATCCGCAAATCGCTCCGCCAAGCGTTTCGATCAGGGCTAATTATTCGGGCGCTTCGGCTGAGGTGTTGGAGAATAGCGTTACCCAGGTCATCGAACAGAGTCTGACCGGGATCGACAACCTGCGCTACTTTTCATCTTCCAGCGATTCCAATGGCAACATGTCGATCACTCTGACCTTCGAGCCGGGAACCGATGCGGATATCGCTCAGGTTCAGGTCCAGAACAAGGTCTCGCAGGTTTCCAGTCAGCTCCCCCAGGCTGTTCAGCAGCAGGGGGTTGTGGTCCGCAAGTCGTCATCGGGCTTTTTGATGGTCGTTGGCGTTTCGTCAACCGATCCCAATGTCAGCGAATATGAGATCGCTGATTATCTCAACTCGAACTTGGTTGACCCGATCAGTCGTCTGAACGGCGTCGGCACTGTCAATGTCTTCGGCGCCCAGAAGGCGATGCGCATCTGGCTCAATCCGGAGCAGTTGCACAGCTACAGTCTGATGCCCTCGGATATCGAGTCGGCGATCAAGGCCCAGAATGTCGAAGTCTCTTCCGGTCAGCTTGGCGCAGGTCCTTCGGTAGCCGGGCAGCAGCTCAATGCGACGATCAAAGCGATGACCAAACTGCAGACGGTCGAACAGTTTGAGGCGATCCTGATCAAGGTCAACACAGATGGTTCGCAGGTGCGCCTTGAGGACGTCGCCCGGGTTGAGCTTGGCGCCCAGTCTTACAGCTCGATCGTTCGTTATAAGGGGATGCCGGCCAGTGGCATCGGGGTTTCGCTGGCGACCGGGGCCAATGCGCTGGAAACAGCAGAGCTGGTCAAGGCCAAGGTTGAAGAGTTGAAGGCTTTCATGCCGGCCGGTTATGAAGTCAATTATCCTTATGATTCGACCCCCTTCGTTGAACTGTCGATCCACGAGGTGGTCAAAACCCTGATCGAAGCGATCGTGCTGGTCTTCTTCGTCATGTTCCTCTTCCTGCAGAATTTCCGGGCGACCCTGATTCCAACCATCGCCGTGCCGGTCGTTCTGCTCGGAACCTTTGGTATTCTCGAAGCCGCCGGATACTCGATCAACGTATTGACCATGTTTGCCATGGTTCTCGCCATTGGCCTGCTGGTCGATGACGCCATTGTCGTTGTCGAGAACGTTGAACGGATCATGTCTACGGAGGGGTTGTCGCCCAAGGAGGCGACGAAGAAATCGATGAGTCAGATCACCGGGGCCCTGGTCGGGATCGCCCTGGTCCTTTCTGCCGTTTTCGTACCTA
The DNA here is from genome assembly GCA_963677215.1 of Geopsychrobacteraceae bacterium. Lineage (GTDB taxonomy): Bacteria > Desulfobacterota > Desulfuromonadia > Desulfuromonadales > Geopsychrobacteraceae. The sequence goes on along the minus strand of OY781919.1, from coordinate 518,642 downwards.
TGGCCTTCTTCGGCGGCTCGACCGGGGCCATCTACCGCCAGTTCTCGATCACTATTGTCTCGGCGATGGCCCTGTCGGTTCTGGTTGCATTGATTCTCACCCCGGCTCTCTGTGCCACCATGCTCAAGCCGATCGAACAGGGACACTTCCTGCAGCGCCGCGGCTTCTTTGGCTGGTTCAACCGCAGCTTCGAGGCTGGCAAGGGGACCTATCGCAAGAGTGTCGGATATGTTGCGGCCCGATCGCTTCGCTTTTTTATCATCTATCTGCTGATCATCGGTGGGCTTCTGTTTGTCTTCCGTCAGCTGCCGACCTCTTTTATCCCGAATGAGGACCAGGGGATCATGATTCTGCTCATCACCGCTCCCTCCGGTTCGACTCTTGAGCGGACACGGTCGGTCGCGGAGCAGGTTGAGACCTATTTCCGTGATGAAGAGCAGGACAACGTCGATGCCTATTTTACCGCGACCGGCTTCAGCTTTTCTGGTGAAGGGCAGAATGTCGCCCTCGGTTTCATCCGTCTGAAGGACTGGGCTGAGCGCACCGGCGCCGGGCAGTCGGCCGCGGAAATCGCCGGTAGGGCGACGATGAAACTGGCTGCAATCAAGGATGCGATGATCTTCGTCGTCATTCCGCCGCCGATTCATGAACTTGGCAATGCCACCGGTTTCAATTTTGTACTTGTCGATCGCGGCGGGGTCGGCCATGAGGTTCTGACCCAGGCGCGCAATATGATGCTCGGTATGGCGTCCCAGGATCCGCGTCTGACCAAGGTCCGTCCAAACGGGATGTCGGATGTCGCCCAGTACCAGCTGGATATCGACCAGGAGAAGGCTGCCGCGCTGGGACTCTCGATTGCTGATGTCACCGATGTGCTTTCGAGTGCTTGGGGGGCGACTTACGTCAACGACTTTATCGATGACGGCAGGATCAAGAAGGTCTACATGCAGGCGGATGCACCGTACCGGATGCTGCCTGAGGACATCAACCGCTGGTATGTGCGCAACGGCAGTGGTGAAATGGTTCCGTTTTCTTCATTCGTGACGGCACACTGGGACTTTGGTCCGCAGCGGCTGGAGCGTTTTAACGGCAACTCATCGATGGAAATCCAGGGCGAGCCTGCTGTCGGTGTCAGTTCCGGTGTCGCCATGGCGGCCATTGAAGAGATGGCCCAGAAGCTGCCCGAAGGGGTCGGGATCGAGTGGACCGGGATTTCCTATGAGGAGCGTCTGGCCGGGTCACAGACAACCATGCTCTACGCTGTTTCCCTGCTGATCGTATTCCTCTGTTTGGCGGCTCTCTATGAAAGCTGGGCGATTCCGTTCGCCGTCATGCTGATTGTGCCGATGGGGATCGTCGGGACTGTCGTCGCGACTCGCCTGGCCGGGCTTTCGAATGACGTCTATTTTCAGATCGCTCTGCTGACTACCGTTGGCCTGGCTGCCAAGAACGCGATTCTGATCGTCGAATTTGCCAAGAGCCTCTATGAAAGCGGGCGCAGTGTCATCGTTTCGGCGATGGTTGCCGCCGAACAGCGCTTAAGGCCGATCTTGATGACCTCGATGGCCTTCATCCTTGGCGTGACCCCGCTGGCGATTTCTCGCGGTGCCGGCTCTGCCAGCCAGAATGCCATCGGTATTGGGGTTATCGGCGGGATGGTTGCGGCGACAACCCTGGCGGTTGTCTTTGTGCCGATGTTCTTCATTGTCATTGAAAAATGGTCGCTGAACAGAAAAAGAAAACAACGCAGAAGCCAAAGTGAGGTTAAGCATGATGCGTAATCTGATAAGCCTATCTCTGTTGATTGTGCTGGGACTGAGCGGCTGTTCGCTGGCCCCGGTCTACCAGCGCCCGGAAGCTCCGCTGGCTGTAAACTGGCCGGCGGCGGAAGGGGACGTTCAGGCCGGTTCTGCCGCTGATGTCACCTGGCAGGATTACTTCCGTTCCGAGCCGCTTAGGCAGCTCATCGGTCGCGCTCTGGAGCAGAACCGTAATCTGAAGATCGCCGCTCTGAATATCGAACAGGCGCGGGCTGCCTACCGGATTCAGCGCGACGAACTGCTGCCGACCATCACCGCCAACGCCAGTGCAACCCGTGGTGGGGTTCCGGAAGCCACCAGCAGTAGCGGGACTGACTATGTCTACACCAGTGCCAGCGCCAATGTCGCCCTGGCCTCCTATGAAGTCGATTTCTTCGGCCGGATCAGAAGCCTCAACGAGAAGGCCCTGGAGACCTATCTGGCCACCGAAGAGGCACTGCTCAGCAGCCGTATGGCACTCATCTCTGAAACGGCGAATGCCTACCTGGTTTATTTGGCTGATCAGAAACTGCTTGGACTTTCCGAACAGACCTTCGCTGCTTACACCGAGACCCTCAAGCTGGTCAGCCGCCAGTACGAGGTCGGTTCCACAACCCGGCTGGCTGTCGCTCAGGCAAAAACCTCGGTCGAGACGGCCCGTGCGTCGATCGCTCTGTACAGCCGCCAGCTGGCTCAGGCCAAAAATGCCCTGGTCTATCTCTGTGGCGGACCGGTCGATGAACTGCTGAACAGCGGTGAAACGATCGATAGCATCGAGTTGCGCAGCGAACTGCCGGTCGGGCTGCCGTCTGAGGTTCTGCAGGCGCGTCCCGATGTCCGTCAGGCCGAGTACCAGCTCAAGGCGGCCAATGCCGATATCGGCGCTGCCCGTGCAGCGCTCTTTCCGACCATCTCCCTGACCGGGTCCCTTGGTCTGGCTAGCGACAGCCTTGATGGGCTGCTCAAGTCGAGCGCCCGCTATGCCTGGGCCTTTACCCCGTCGGTGACCATGCCGATCTTCAACCGCGGTCAGCTCAAAGTCAGCCTTGAGGTCGCCAAGATCGAAGAGCGAATCGCTGCGGCAACCTATGAAGAGGTGTTGCAGGTTGCCTTTCACGAGGTCGCCGATCAACTGGCAGCCCGTTCGACCTACCGTCAGCAGCTCGATGCTCAGCAGGCCCTGGTTTCAGCCGCCGAGCAGGCCTATGCCTTGGCCAAAGCACGCTACGACAATGGCGTCGACAGTTTTCTGACCCTGCTCGACGCCCAGCGAACCCTGCTTTCCGCTCAGCAGTCGGTGGTTTCCGTGCGCCAAGCCTATCTGGCCAACATGGTCAGTCTCTATAACGTCCTGGGTGGCGGCCAGTTGTAAAAAATTTCCTGCCGTTGCGGATCAGCAATCCTGATAAAGCGGTTGCTGATCCGCCCTTTTCTCAGTAGAATCCTCAAAATTTCAATCTTTTCTGGCCCTGACGCTCTATCATCGCTATACTCTTGCGCGCCGTGGGCTGAACTGTCAGCAGGCACAGCCTCTATTGCCGCCACCTTAGGGAGAGTTGAAATGATCAAAGCTGCCATTGCCAAACTGGTTGAGCGTCAGGACCTGGAAGAGATCGAAATGATCGAAGCAATGAACCAGATCATGGGCGGGGAGGCGACTCCGGCTCAGATTGGTGCTTTTGTCACCGCCCTGCGGATGAAGGGGGAGACGATCCCAGAGATTGTTGGCGCAGCCCGGGTCATGCGTGCCCATGCCACGCCGATCCGGGTCGGTGATGTCGTCGATATCGACCGTGATGATATCAATCTCGACCGTGAAACCATCCTCGATACCTGTGGAACCGGTGGTAGCGGGACGCGCAGTTTCAATATCTCGACAACGGTGGCGCTGGTTGTTGCCGCCTGTGGGGCGAAGGTCGCCAAACATGGCAACCGCAGTGTTTCTTCGGCCTGCGGCAGTGCCGATGTGCTTGAGAAGCTCGGGGTCAAGCTCGATGTCACCCCTGGTCTGGTCGGTGAGTGTGTTGACCGGATTGGTGTCGGCTTCCTCTTTGCACCGGCTCTGCATGGTGCGATGAAGCATGCCATCGGGCCGCGGCGCGAGGTCGGTATCCGCACCATTTTCAATATCCTCGGACCGTTGACCAACCCGGCCGGTGCCAACCGCCAGGTTCTTGGGGTCTATCGTGAAGATCTGGTCGAGCCGTTGGCCAGGGTTCTGTTGAACCTTGGCTGTCGGCGTGGATTTGTCGTTCACGGCAGTGACGGCATGGATGAAATAACTCTGACCGGTCCGTCCCTGGTCGCCGCGATCAGTGGCAGCAGTGTCGAACTGCAGCAGATTACCCCGGAGCAGTTCGGTTTCAATAGCTGCCAACTGGAGGATCTGCAGGGGGGCGATGCCGATGAAAATGCCCGGATTATTCAGGCGATCCTTGATGGAGAGCCTGGCCCGAAACGCGATATCGTTGTGCTCAACAGTGCCTATGCTCTGGTGGCTGCAGGGCTCGCCACCGAAGTCGATAACGGGATTGAACTGGCAAAAATGGCGCTTGATGACGGTCTGGCCAAGGAGAAACTCAACGCCCTGATCAGAATGACCAATCAATAACGACAGCGTTCTTGTTTAGCCATAGAATAGGCTATTAAGAGACATAATAGTCGTGACGAATCAGTAATGGCGTCGCAAAAACTTTTACGAGATGAATGAATGATTTTAGCCCAGATTATCAAAACCAAGGAAGAAGAACTGGTTGCCGCCAAGGCACGCCAGAGTCAGGGTGATCTGATTCGCCAAATTGCCGATCTTGAGGACCGGCCGCGCGGTTTTGCCCGTGCTCTGCGCAATATGCGTGATTCCGGCGGAACCGCCGTGATCGCCGAGGTCAAGAAAGCCTCGCCGTCAAAGGGGATTATCCGCGAGGATTTCGATCCGCTGGCGATAGCAGAAATCTATCAGCAGGCCGGTGCTACCTGCCTATCGGTGCTGACCGACGAACAGTATTTCAAGGGGCACCTGCGCTACCTGGGGCTGATCCGTGAACAGGTCTATCTGCCGCTGCTGCGCAAGGATTTCATGATCGATCCATACCAGGTCTACGAGGCCCGTGCCGCCGGTGCCGACGCCATCCTGCTGATCGCTGCAGCCCTGAGCGATGCCCAGATGCATGAACTGGCCGGGGTGGCAAGGGAGCTGAAGCTCGATACCCTGCTGGAAGTGCATAATGCAGAAGAGCTGGAGCGGGCGCTGACCATTCCGGTTGATCTGATCGGCATCAATAATCGTGACCTGAAGAGCTTTGTCACTGACATCGGCATCACCGAACAGCTGGCGTCACGGATTCCGCCCCATCAGATCGCAGTTGCCGAGAGCGGTATTCACAATCGTCAGGATGTCGTACGCCTTGGCAAGGCCGGGGCAGGGGCTTTTCTGGTCGGTGAAAGCCTGATGCGTGAAAAGGACATCGCGGCCAAGCTTAAGGAGTTGCTGGGTTAGTATGGGGACCCGTGTCAAGATCTGTGGCATCACCAACCTGGAGGATGCTCTGCAGGCGGTCGAGGCCGGAGCCGACGCGCTCGGTTTCGTCTTTTATCGCAAGAGCCCCAGGTGTGTCAGCGCCGAGCAGGTGAGAGACATCACCGCTCAGCTGCCGCCTTTCGTTGCCAGGGTCGGGCTGTTTGTCAACGCTCTGCCTGAGTGGATCGAGCAGACCATGGATGTCGCTGGGTTGAATCTGATACAATTACACGGTGATGAAACGCCCGAACAGTGCCATTTCAGCCGCTATCCGGTGGTCAAGGCGCTGCGCGTCAAGGATGCCGGTTCGCTCATCGGCGCCGACGCCTACCCGGTTGCGGGTCTGCTGCTCGATGCCTGGAGTGACGACGCCTACGGCGGCACCGGTCACAGCTTTGACTGGCAGCTGGCGCGCAACCTGACGGCAGCGAGGCCGCTGATCCTGGCCGGCGGTTTGAATCCGGACAATGTGGCGGCGGCGGTCAGAACAGTAGAACCCTATGCGGTCGATGTTTCGAGCGGTGTCGAGCTTGAACCCGGCCGCAAGGACCATGAGAAAGTCAGAAAATTTATTGAGCAGGTGAGGAACGCATGAATTATCATTACCCGGACGAACGTGGCCATTTTGGCATCTATGGTGGTCGCTATGTCGCCGAAACCCTGATGCCGGCATTGCTGGAGTTGGAAGAGGCTTACGCCAAGGTCAAGAACGACCCTGAATTTCAGCAGGAGTTTGCCTATTATCTGGAGCATTATGTCGGCCGCCCCAGTCCGCTCTACTACGCCCGGCGCTTAAGTGAAGAGCTTGGCGGTGCCAAGATCTATCTCAAGCGTGAGGATCTCAACCATACCGGCGCCCACAAGGTCAACAACACCGTCGGTCAGATCCTGCTCGCTCGCAGGATGGGAAAGAAGAAGGTCATCGCCGAAACCGGAGCCGGTCAGCACGGGGTTGCGACCGCAACGGTTGCCGCGCTGTTCGGGATGGAGTGCGAGGTCTTCATGGGTAAGGAGGATATCCGCCGTCAATCGCTTAATGTCTTCCGCATGAAGCTGCTCGGCGCCAAGGTCCGCGAATGTACCAGCGGCACCATGACCCTGAAGGATGCGATGAACGATGCGCTGCGCCACTGGGTCACCCATGTTCGTGATACCTTCTATGTCATCGGCACGGTTGCGGGACCTCACCCCTATCCGCAGATGGTCCGAGATTTTCAGTCGGTGATCGGCAGCGAAGCCAGGGAGCAGATGCTGACGGCAGAGGGGCGCCTGCCTGATGCGGCTATCGCCTGTATCGGCGGCGGTTCCAACGCCATGGGGCTGTTCTATCCTTTTATCAAGGACACCGATGTGCGCCTGATTGGTGTCGAGGCGGCCGGGTTCGGTGTTGATACCGACAAACATGCCGCTTCGATCACAGCTGGTGCGCCGGGGGTCCTGCATGGCAACAAGACCTACCTGCTGCAGGATGCTGATGGCCAGATCGAGCATGCTCACTCCATTTCCGCCGGTCTCGATTATCCGGGGGTCGGTCCGGAACACGCCCACCTCAACGATATCAAGCGGGCGGAATATGTTTCGATTACCGATGATGAAGCGCTTGATGCCTTCCAGAAGCTGACCCGCGTCGAAGGGATCATTCCGGCTCTCGAAAGTGCCCACGCGATTGCCCAGGTGATCAAACTGGCGCCGACCATGAGCAAAGATCAGAGCCTGCTGGTCTGCCTGTCCGGCCGCGGCGACAAGGATATTCACACCGTTGCCGATGCCATGAAAGTCGAGCTCTAGATGAAATTTACCGAACTCAATCTGCCGGAAGAGGTCCTCAAGGGGATCGCCGAGGCCGGTTTCAGTGATCTGACCCCGGTTCAGGAAGAATCGATTCCGCTCGCCCTGTGTGGCAAGGATGTCGCTGCCCAGGCCCAGACCGGTACCGGCAAGACAGCGGCATTTCTGATCTCGCTGTTCTGCAAGCTGCTTGGCGGTGAAGGCTCGACCGATAACAATCCGCGGGCCCTGGTCATGGCGCCGACCCGTGAGCTGGTGGTGCAGATCTGCAAGGATGCCGAAACCTTAGGACAATTTACCGGGATCAAGGTTCAGCCGATCTTTGGCGGTATGGATTACGAAAAGCAGCGTCAGGCTCTCAGGGACGGGGTTGATATCATCGTCGCCACGCCGGGCCGCCTGATCGATTACTACAAGCAGCGGGTCTTTTCGCTGAATAAGGTCGAAGCGCTGGTCATCGATGAGGCCGACCGCATGTTCGACATGGGCTTTATCAAGGATCTGCGTTATCTGCTGCGCAAACTGCCGAACTTCGATAAGCGCCAGACCATGCTCTTTTCGGCGACGCTGTCGAGCCGGGTCATGGAGCTGGCCTACGAGTTCATGAACATTGCCGAAAAGGTTTCAATCGCTCCTGAACAGGTGGCTGCCGAACGGATCGAGCAGACGCTGTTTCATGTTGGCCGTGATGAAAAATTTGCCCTGTTGCTTGGGCAGCTCAAGCGCGAAACCGGGGTCGAGCGGGTCATGCTCTTTGTCAATACCAAGATTGAGGCGGAACGCCTCAACGCACTGCTTGAGGCTAACGGGATTTCCAGTGCGCTGATCTCTGGCGATATCGCCCAGAAGAAGCGGATGCGGATTCTCGACCAGTTCAAGCAGGGGGAATTGACCCACCTGGTGGCTACCGATGTCGCTTCGCGGGGGATTCATGTCGATGGCGTAACCCATGTCATCAATTACGATCTGCCGCAGGATCGTGAAGATTACGTCCACCGGATTGGCCGGACGGCGCGTGCCGGGGCAACCGGGAGGGCGATCAGCTTTGCTGATGAAGAATCGGTCTACGCCCTGGCCGATATCGAGGACTATCTCGGTTTCAAGATTCCCAGTGAGATTCCCTGCGATGAGGATTTTGTCTTTGAGTATAAAAAGGCCAATCCCCGCCGCAAGCGCCCGGCGCCTGACAAGAGAGGGAGCAGGACGGGGGATAGAAAGGCGGCCAAGCCTGGTGACCCTGATCAAAAGAAACGCAGCCGTCCGCGGCGCAGAAAGCGTAAGAAGCCAGCTGGTGAAGGTGGGGCGACTCCGGCTGAACCCTCCTGAGTTGTTCGCTTTGAAAAAGCTGTTGAAAGCGGGCAGCGGGTTCCATTAGACTAATCCTTTTGGCTCGGCATAAGGCCGAGCTGATGCAGCCGGGAAGAACGATATCAAGATGTCACGTATAGATACAACCTTTGCAGCGTTGAAAGCGCAGGGCAAGACCGCCCTGATTCCGTTTATTACTGCCGGTGATCCGGATCAGCAGACGACTGTCGAGCTGCTTTTGACCCTGGCTGAAGCTGGGGCTGATCTGATCGAGCTTGGAGTGCCATTCTCCGATCCGATGGCTGACGGACCAACCATTCAGGCCGCCTCCGAACGGGCTCTTGCCGCCGGAATGACTCTGGCCGGGGTTCTGGAGATCGTCGCCGAGGTTCGCAGGAGCTCTCAGATTCCGCTGGTGCTGATGGGCTACTACAACCCGATCTTCCGTTATGGTATCGAGCGCTTTGCCGCTGATGCGGTCAAGGCCGGGGTCGATGCCCTGCTGCTGGTCGACCTGCCGCCGGAAGAGGCCGGAGAAATAAGTGCCGTGACCAAGGCGGCCGGTCTGTCGCTGATTACCCTGCTGGCCCCGACGACCCCGCGTGAACGGATGGAAAAACTGGCGGCTGCGGCGCAAGGTTATCTCTACTATGTATCGATGACCGGCGTCACCGGGGCGCAGAAGATCACCCCGGACGATATTCGTGCGGCGGTGGAGGAGTTGAAGGGCATGACCGATGTTCCGGTCGGGGTTGGCTTCGGCATTACTACGGCTGAGGATGCCGCCGCTGTCGGTGCTTTTGCCGATGGTGTCGTCGTCGGCAGCGCCCTGGTCAAGGTGATTGAGGCCAACAGTGGCAGTGCGCAATTGCTGGACAAGGTCAGGGCCTTTATCACTGACCTCAAATCCGGACTTAAGTAAACGCAAGTTTTTTTCGGCGGGGCAAAAGCCTGCCGAGATCTGAATCAAGAGGACAATATGGTCTGGTTTCGCTCCAAAAATTCATTAAAGTCAACCCCGGGAAAGAAGAGCGTTCAGGTTCCCGAAGGGGTCTGGACCAAGTGTAAGAACTGTCAGGAGATCATCTACGCCAAGGAGATCGAGCGCAATCTCAATGTTTGCCCCAAGTGCGATTATCACTTCCGCATCGGTGCCCGTGAGCGGATCAGCCTGATCCTTGACGAGGGGTCTTTTGTTGAATTCGATGGCAATGTCCGTTCCGTTGATTTTCTCGACTTCAAGGATTCTCAGAAGTACAAGGAGCGGATCAAGGCGGCAGTCAAGAAGTCCGGTGATGGAGACGCGGTGATCTGCGGCGAGGGGACGATCGAAGGCTTGTCGGTTGTTGTCGCAGTTTTCGATTTCGAGTTCATGGGCGGCAGTATGGGGTCGGTTGTTGGTGAGAAGATCACCCGGACGATCGAACGCGGCCTCAAGAAGGAAGTTCCGGTGCTGATCTTCTCGTCATCCGGTGGCGCACGGATGCAGGAGAGCATCATGTCGCTGATGCAGATGGCCAAGACCAGCGCGGCTCTGGCCAAGCTCAAAGCGGCAGGTATCCCTTACCTCTCAATCCTGACCGATCCGACCACCGGTGGGGTTACCGCCAGTTTCGCCATGCTCGGTGATCTGAATATCGCCGAACCGCGTGCGCTGATCGGTTTTGCCGGTCCGCGGGTTATCGAGCAGACGATCCGTCAGACCCTGCCGGCTGGTTTCCAGCGTTCTGAATATCTGCTTGAGCATGGCATGCTCGATATGATCGTCGCGCGGAAAGAGATGAAGCAGAAACTGTCCCAGATCCTGCGGATCTACACCAAGCAGCCTGCATGAGCGAGAGCTACCGGGAGACGCTCGATTATCTCTACTCCCTGCAGTTCTTCGGCATCAAGCTGGGGCTGGAGAACACCCGCACTCTGTTGGAGCGTTGCGGCAATCCGCATCAGGGCCTGAAAATCATCCATGTTGCCGGGACCAACGGCAAGGGGTCGACGGTGGCGACCCTGGCCTCGGTGCTGCATCAGGCCGGAATCCGGGCAGGGCTGTATACGTCTCCCCATCTGCATAATTTCTCTGAAAGAATCAGGGTTGATACCCTGCCGATCAGCGAGGCCGAGATCGTCGCTCTGACCCGGGAATTGCGTCCGCATGCCGAAGAGTTGCGGGCGACCTTCTTTGAGGTGACGACCGTTATGGCTCTGCTTCATTTTCAGCGCAGCGGTGCCGAGTGGGCGATTCTCGAAACCGGCATGGGCGGCCGTCTTGACGCGACCAATCTGGTCTCGCCGGAACTTTGCCTGTTGACACCGGTAGCCCTGGATCACACCCAGGCCCTGGGGGGGAGCCTCGCAGAGGTGGCGCTTGAAAAGGCCGGGATTCTCAAGCCGGGAGTGGCTGCGCTGACAGCAGATCAGCCCCCCGAGGTTCTCGAGGTTTTCGAGCGGGTTGCCAAAGAACGCCATCTGTCGCTCTATAAGGCCGGGCAAGACTTTGGCTGCGAAGATACCGCCGATGGCCTGTCTCTGCAGGGGTTCGGGATGCGGCTTGGAAGCGTTCGTTCCGGTCTCGCCGGACGGCATCAGCAACAGAATCTGGGACTGGCCGCAGCGGCCATCTTCTGGCTGAACTGCCAGGGGGCGGTCAGGATCTCACCGGATCAGATTGTCCGGGGGCTTGAGCTGGTACGCTGGCCCGGTCGCCTGGAGTGGATGACGCCGCACCTGTTGATCGACGGAGCGCACAACCCGGCGGGTGCTTTGACTCTGGCCGCTTATCTTCAGGATATCGGTGCCGTTGCTATCCGGCTGGTGGTCGGTTGCAAGGAGGATAAGGACTGGCGGCAGTTGCTCAAGCCGCTATTGCCATTCTGTCGAACCCTCTATGCGACAAAGCCCCCCGTCGACGTCCCTGTCGAGCCGCAGGCGATGGCCGGGTATGTCAGTTCGGAGGGCCTGCCTGCCCAGGTTTGTGAGTGTCCGGCTGAGGCTGTCGATCGGGCCGTGGCGGACTGTGGCTCCGATGAGATCGTTGTTGTTGCCGGTTCCCTGTTTCTGGTTGCCGCGGTTCGCGAGCATATTCTGCCTGCGACTGATTTGCTGAAAATTACCGCATCTACGGAATTGTGATGAAATTATCTGTTGTTGCCCTGTTCTTACTATTGCTCGCCCCCGGCCTGGCCAATGCGGCTGACTTGCCGCAGTTGGGGAGTTCCGATGAGCCTATTAAGCTTGAAGCTGACAGCCTGAGCTATGACCGGAACAGTGGTGAGTACCGGGCCGCTGGCGACGTCCATCTGCGCCAGGGAGAATTTGAGGTTACCGGTGAAGAGCTGCAGTGGAACCGGCAGAGCGGTGAACTGAATGCCGATGGGGGTGTGACCATGAGCTCGCCAGAGGATACCCTGAGCGGATCGCGGGTCCAATACAACCTGCAGAGCAATACCGGCGTGATCGAGGATGGCTATTTCTTTCTGCATGATGAAAACCTTCATGTCCGTGGATCGGCCATCGAGCGGCAAGGCGATTCCCAGTTTCATATCGAAGCCGGCATCTTTACCACCTGTAATGGTGATTCCCCGTCCTGGAAATTCGGTGCCAGCCAGCTTGATGTCACTCTTGGGGGCTATGCGCGGGCAAAAAATGCGGTCTTTTATCTGAAAGAGATCCCGGTTTTTTACTTCCCTTACCTGATCTATCCGGTCAAGACCGAGCGTGAATCGGGATTGCTGATTCCTTCTTTCAGCTATTCCAGTACCAAGGGGGTTGGGGTCAGTCAGGCCTACTATCAGGTCATAGCGGACAACCAGGATGCGACCCTCTATCTCGATTATCTGTCTGAGGCGGGTGTCGGCAAGGGACTGGAGTATCGCTATGTCTTTGGCCAGGATAACGCCGGCGAGGCGCACTTCTATCATATCGACGTCAATGAGATTGACGGTGAATCGATTAATGAGGAGCGCTATGCCATGTCCTTGACGCATGACGGAACCCTGCCCGGGAATGTCAGACTCCGGGCTGACTTGGAATACGTCAGCGATAATGATTATTTCTCCGATTTTGGCGTACTGGCCGAAGAATACAATAAGATCGAGTCCCAGTCTGATCTGTCGCTGCAGAAGAACTGGGGCAAGTTCAGTCTGCTCGGGGCGATGCGTTATACTCAAGATCTGGAGACCGATGACGACACAACCCTTCAGCTGTTGCCGCGAATCACCTTTGCGGGAGCCCGGCAGCGGCTTGCCGACAGCTTTCTGTTTTACAGCCTGTTGAGTGAATACAGTCATTTCTGGCGGGAAGAAGGGCAGACCGCTCAGCGGATGATGATCAGGCCGGCCCTGTCGACAACCTTGTATCTGGGGGAAATCGCCAGCCTGACGCCGGAACTGGCTTATCGCCAGCGCTACTACTGGGATATCAGTGGCGATGATGATACTCAGGAGGTTGGCCTGCCGGAAGTCAGGTTGGCTCTGAATAGCCGTGTTCAGCGAACCTTCGATACCGACTTTGGTACGCTGTCCAGGCTGCGCCATGTTATCGAACCGGAGCTGGTGTACAGCTATATCGGAGATGAGGATCAGTCGGCAATTCCGGTGTTTGACAGCTATGACCAGATCGATGAGGAAAATCAACTCGAATATGCCCTGATTCAGCGCTTCAAGGGCCGCTTCGAAAGGGATGGAAAGAGTGAGTATCGCGATCTGGCATACTTGCGCACTTCACTGATCGAGGAGCTTGACAGTGCCAATGACAGTACGCTGAATGGTTTCAGAAATGAGCTGAGACTGACGCCGTTCGACGGGCTGTCATTTGCTGCTGATGCAACACTCGACCTGGATAACGGCGACTGGAGTGAGGTCGGTGGCGAGACAGCTATTCGTGCCTATGATAACAATTCGCTGCGTTTGCGGTACCAGCGCAACCTGGGTGAGGACTTGGATTACGGACGCCTTGATCTGAGTATCGGAATTCTGGCGCCGGTTTATCTGAATTACAAGCAGCGCTACGATTTTGTCGACAATGAAGTGCTGGAGCATGTCGTTGAACTTGAATACCGTCAGCAGTGCTGGAGCCTGTTCCTGACCTATAGGGATCATGACGATAGCCAGTCGGTGATGGTGAATTTCAGTCTGAGTGGCTTGACCTCATCCGGCAGGGATGGTAACCGCCTCGGCGGGAGCTGAGCAGGAAGCTAAAAGGGAGTTGACCTGTATACGCGACCATGCGAATCTGCCTAGCTGTGTATCAAGCACGCGAGGAAAGGATCATGAAGGGGTTGAATGTGGCGTCAGAACAGGAAACGACGGAGTCCGGACCGAAAAATCTGCTGAGCATTTGTCTGGTGGTCGTCATCCTGCTGTTGTGCGCCTATGCAATTTTTGGCAACCGTGGCGTGATGCGCATCCTGCAGGCCCGTGAACAGCAGCAGCAGCTCGAGCAGCAGCTTGCTGAGCTGAAACAGCAGCAGCAGGAACTTCATGAAGAAATACGCCGTTTAAAGGAAGATAAGAGCTATTGGGAACAGCTGGCACGAACCCGCTTGGGGATGGTGCGCGAAGGCGAGCTGATCTATCACATTCCCGATAGCGATCAGCTTAAACAAGAGACAGGATCGAAATGAAGGAACAGTTAAGACAGGCTATTGAAACCGTACTCAGAGATTGCTATGCCGTGGGGCTGCTGAGCTCTGGTGAAGTCCCTGCTGAAATCCAGCTCGAGGTGCCGAAAAATGCCGATCACGGCGATTTTGCCACCAATCTGGCGATGATGCTGGCTAAGCCGGAACGCAAGGCGCCCCGTCAGATCGCCGAAATTCTGCTGCCGAAGTTGCAGGCTCTGCCGATCTGCGCCAGTGTCGAGATTGCCGGCCCCGGTTTTATTAATTTCCGCCTGTCTCCATCCTGCTGGTACGAGCTGCTCGATCAGATTACCGAACAGGGCGTAGCCTACGGTAAGAGCAAGGTTGGCGCCGGAACCAGGATCCAGGTCGAGTTCGTCAGTGCCAACCCGACAGGGCCTCTGCATATCGGTCATGGCCGTGGCGCGGTCGTTGGTGACGCCCTGGCCGCTGTGCTGGATGCGGCCGGTTACCGGGTCGAGCGCGAGTACTATGTCAACGACGCCGGTAATCAGGTTCAGACTCTGGGTCGTTCGATCTGGATGCGCCTGCGTGAACTGCAGGGTGAGGCCATCGAATTTCCTGAGGATGGTTATCAGGGAGAATACGTCATCGATTTGGCGCAGAAGTTTCTTACCGAAATGGGCACGCTGGCCGGAGTTGATGAAGCTGAGGCGATTGCAAGCTGTTCCGGATTCGGTGTCGAAGAGGTTCTCAAGTGGATCTCTGCCGATCTCGAAACCTTCGGTATCAGTTTTGATAACTGGTACAGCGAAAAAAGCCTCTATGAGCGCAAAATGGTCGATAAGGAACTGGCGACCCTCAAGGAGAAGGGCCTGTCCTTCGAGCAGGATGACGCACTCTGGCTGCGTACCACTGAATACGGCGACGACAAGGACCGGGTGCTGATCAAGTCCGACGGCAGCTACACCTATTTTGCCTCTGATGTCGCCTATCACATGGAGAAATTCGAGCGTGGCTTCGATCGGGTCATCGATGTCTGGGGCGCCGATCACCATGGTTATATTCCGCGCATGAAGGCGATGCTAGCAGGGCTCGGTCATCCGCCGGAAGATCTCGATGTGCTGCTCATTCAGATGGTCAACCTGCTGCGCGACGGGGTGCCCTTTACCATGGGTAAGCGTTCTGGAAATTTCATCACCTTGCGCGAGGTCATCGACGAAGTCGGCCGCGATGCCTGTCGCTTCTTTTTTCTGATGCGCCGTTGCGACAGTCAGCTTGATTTCGATCTGGAACTGGCCAAGCAGCAGAGCAGCGACAACCCGGTCTACTACGTGCAGTATGCTCACGCGCGGGTCTGCAGCATCAACCGCAATGCAGCTGAAGCCGGTGTCTCGCTACCGGCCAGGGAGCAGATCAGGCACGCCTGCCTGAAACTGCCGGAGGAGCTGGCCCTGATTCAGCAGCTGGCACGCTACCCTGAGTCGATCGTCGGCGCTGCGCAGAACCATGAGCCGCACCGGGTGATTTTTTACCTGCAGGATCTAGCTGCTCAATTCCATAGTTACTATAATCGCCATCGCGTTCTGGTTGACGATGCCGATACGACGGTGGCCCGTCTCTACCTGGTCAACGCCGTGCGTACCGTTCTGGCCAATGCCTTGAGCTTGATGGGAGTTTCTGCTCCGGAACAAATGTAAATTTTTTTCAAAGGGAGTGCAGTCATGAGGGAAACGACAAAAACCCGTACCCAGAGACGCATGGAGAGACGTCAGGCTGTTGTCCTGCTGGTGCTTCTGCTGGTGGCTTCGCTGGTCTGCTTTGTTGTGGGTATTTTTGTCGGTCGCCACAGCGCTGAGCGGAACTATGCTGAAAAGCTTGAAAAGGCCCAGCAGGTTCTCGTTGCGCAGGCACAGCCGGCTGAGCAGAGTTTGCCGGTTCCGGCCAAGCCGCTGTCAGCAGAACCCGCAATGCCGGTGGCTGTCGAAGATGCTGCAGCTCAGGCTCCGGATCTGACCTACGATGATCTGAGCAAGGAGCCAGAGGTTCCGGCCGAACCATTGGGGAGTGGGATCAACCTGGCCCCTGAGCCTGTCAAGGAGTCTCAGCCGCCGATTGCTTTGCCTGAACAGCCGATTGTCGCCAAGCAGGAGCCGAAGCCGGCCGCTGATCCAGTGGCGCAGAAAATGGCAGCTCCCGAACCGCTCAAGTCGGCAGAAATGCCACGTTTTTCACCTTCAGGCAGTCATGCGGTTCAGGTTGGCTCCTTTGCCGCCTCCAAAGACGCTATTGCCCTGAAGGAGAAGCTCCAGTCGAGTGGTTATCCGGCTTATATGGTCGAGGCGGACCTGGGAGCCAAGGGGCTCTGGTATCGCGTCAAGGTCGGTCCCTATGCAGGGGGGGACCTTGCCAAGGTGGCCCAGCAGTACCTGGAGCAGAAGGACAAAATCAAAGGTTTTGTTACACGAAAATAGTTTGAGTAAGGGTGGATTTTTTTTCTTGACATTTTTTCGTCAGGAGATTACTTTCCCTGAGCTCGTGACGCGGGATGGAGCAGCTTGGTAGCTCGTCGGGCTCATAACCCGAAGGTCGGGGGTTCAAATCCCTCTCCCGCAACCAAACATAAAACCTGGGAACAGGTTGATATAGTTCGGCGGTGTAGCTCAGTTGGTTAGAGCATGCGGCTCATATCCGCAGTGTCCGGAGTTCGAATCTCTGCACCGCCACCATATAGTGTGATACCCAGCACTTAGCCCTCATGGCCGCAATCGCTACAACGATTGCTACAAAAAGGGCACCGCATGGCGAGCACACACTTAATACAGCGCGGCGATATCTATTGGTATCGTCGCGCTGTTCCTTTTGACTTACGTCATTTAATTCCCAAAACACAAATCTGGAAATCCACTGGATGCCGTACTCGGTCTGATGCGCTTGTATTGTCGCGTCGATGGAGTGCTGCGTTCGATCAACTCATCTACAGACTTAGGAGTGGTTTATTGTTGAACACTGAAGCTCAGCGTGCAGCGCAGGAATTTCTGCATACTTTTATCGATGGCAACGAACGTAAGCGTCAGGAGAGTAGGCCTGATGCTGATACAACGGTAGAGCAGCTTGCAGAAATCTATATGCATAGAAAGGCTGGCAGGGATAGGGCTCTGGAGATTGTTCGCGTTCTTGAGTATGGACAGGCTCTGGGTATGGAGTCAGATTCAGTCAGGAGGCTTACTGACACCTTGATACGGCATTATGATCTTAAAATTGAGACTGGTAGCGCTGAATACAATAAGCTGTGTCGGGAGGTTCAGAAGAACTACATTACGATGTGGAAAACCGAGTCTGAGCATGCTGTTGGGAATTATGATACTCCTTACGATATGGCTCGGAGGGTTTCCGAGCCAATTCCCGAGGCTGATAAACCATTACTGTCGTCTCTGATTGAGCTGTACGTCGATGCTAAATATATCAGTCAGCATAAGAACCCGCGTAAGCTTCCCCGGTAGGGTTACATGTCAAAAATAGAGTTTTCTGGCACAATGCAACCAGGAGGCTCTGATGAAAAAGACACGTTTTACCGAGAACCAGATCATCGCCATTCTCAAGGAGGGCGAAGCTGGTATCCAAGTCAAAGAGATTTGCCGTAAGCACGGCATCTCTGATGCCACTTACTACAATTGGAAATCGAAGTACGGTGGCATGGGCGCCTCCGATCTCAAGCGCATGAAGGAGATGGAAAGCGAACTCTCCCAACTCAAGCGCATGTATGCAGATATGGCCCTGGAAAACCGGGCATTGAAAGATCTGATCGAAAAAAAGCTTTAAGGCCGCCTGACAAGCGAGAAGCTGTTACGTATCTGATTGTCGAGCATCGCATGTCTATACAGCGCAGTTGCCGTTGTATTGGACTTTCTCGGGCGGCCTATTACCGAAGCCCCGTTGAGCAAGATCGTGATGCAGAGGTTGTTGATGCAATCAACGCTCTGCTCGACAAGCATCCGCGCTGGGGCTTCTGGAAATGCTGGAAGTATTTGTATAAGCGATATCGCTGGAACCATAAGCGCGTGTATCGCATTTACTGCAAGCTGAATCTGAACCAGAAGCGTCGCGCAAAGAAGCGGCTTCCAAAACGGGTTAAACAGCCCCTGCTAGTGCCGCAGCAGCCGAACCAGGTTTGGTCAGCCGATTTTATGAGCGATTCGCTCTATGCAGGACGCCGGTTTCGTACTTTTAACGTGATCGACGATTTCAACCGCGAACTGCTGCATGTTGAGATCGACACTTCGATTACCGGCAAACGCTTGATCCGAGTATTTGAGCGACTCCGCCTGGAGCGTGGGTTGCCTGAGACATTGAGAACCGACAATGGGCCCGAGTTTCTCAGCGGTGAATTCATCGCCTGGGCCGAAGAGCGCGGAATGACGATTCAGTACATTCAACCCGGCAAGCCGAACCAGAATGCGTACATTGAACGGTTCAACAAAACCTATCGGGCTGAAGTGCTCGACCTGTACCTCTTCCGCAATCTGAACGAGGTACGGGAAACCACCTACTGGTGGAAAATCGAATACAACGAGCAGCGCCCGCACGATGCCCTCGGGGATCTGACGCCTGTTGAATATCTGTCAAAGAACGCTGGAAACTCTATTTTTCAACTGTCGACTTGACGGGGAAGCTTACGCCCGAATACCAAGACGGCTAATGGTTACCGTAGTATGGTTAGTCTGTTTATCGAAATTGTCGGGGACATGCCTGCTAACAGGCTGACAATTGAGCATATCGATTATTACCTTAAGACCCTGCAAAAGCTTCCAGTGAATTTGAACAAGTCTGAGCCGTATAAGAGTATGAGTGTCAAAGAGATCCTGAGTCTTTCTGACGTTGTTCCTATGGCCGGTCAGACGATCAAGAATAAGCTGCGTCAGGTGAAGTCGTTCACGAAGTGGCTGTATGCGCGGGAGTATAACCGAAAGGATGTCGCATTAGATCACACCTTCGTCGTAGAGGACGAGCGTAAGGAGTCGGAACAGAAAGATGCTTACTCCTCTGATGATGTTCGGAACATGGCGAGCGGACTTGTGACCGAACGAACCAAGGTGACTCGTACAGGGAAAATTTTGAGGAATAAGACCTTCATGGATTGGCCGAGTCGTTTCTGGGTGCCGATCATGTCGCTGTTCAGTGGGTTCCGCTTAGAGGAAGCAAGTCAGCTGCTTGTGACTGACATTGTTCAGGTCGGTGGTGTCTGGTGTGCTAATTGTGACTGGTATGATGATGAGGGTAAGAGAGTTAAAAACCTAAAGAATGTAAATGCCAAGCGTCTGCAGCCATTGCATCAGACCATACTAGGGCTGGGATTCATGGATTACTTACAGCAGATGAAAGACGCTGGGCATAAGAAGTTGTTTCCTGAGCTGAAGCCGAAGAGGTCAGATAATAATAAGGTCGGTAGTGGCGTTGGAAGCTGGTATAACGGTCAGAAGGGTTCTTATAAGGGCTTTGAAAATGTTTACATCGATGCAGCTCCTAATAAATCTCTGCATTCTCTGCGGCATACCTATGCAACTGCCCTCGGCCATACGGAAATCACTGATCGGATGCTGTCAGACTTAATGGGACATGCTAAGGTTACTATTGCAGCTAAACGCTATTCGAAGGAACAGTTAGTGGCTGCAAAGCTTGAGGAGATCAATCGTATTGATTACGGTGTGGACTTTGTTGAGCAGCTGGGCTGTTGGAACGACTGGCACTGACCCAGTTATATAATTATCCGAAAATTTCTATCGCGGGGTAGGGGTAGGGGAAAAAGCATTGTATATGCCAGAATCCAGTATCCGCCCCGACCTGCCATTAGATTGTCTGTGGTAGGGCTCCTGAGAGGTCCTGTAAGGCACGATCTCAGTGGGAGGCTGGGGTAACCTAGGGAGTTTTCTGGGTTCTCTGGATAATTCGACTGACAGCGGCGGCTGTCCAACTGCCGGTATTTCCTCTGGCTGTGAGGATGCCACGGCTGTTCAGTTGCTCGGCAACCTTGTTCAGGCTTGGGTACTCGGTTAGTAGCTCCTCTATGATCGGCAGTGTCACAGCGGCAAACTGATCGGACTTCGCTGAACGGACCTTGCGAGATGCCTGCTGTCCCTTTAACGATCCTTCTGCCGTAAGGTTGTCTGTTCCGAGTTTCACGCCTCTGGCTTTGGCTGCGGCCAGTGCGGCCTTAGTTCTGGCGCTGATCGCCTTTCGTTCCTCCTGAGCTACCAGAGCCATGATGCCTACAGTTAATTCTGTGGCTTGGGGCATGTCGGCTGCAACGAAGGGTACGCTTGCCTTCTGGAGTCCGAGCAGGAAGTGAGCATCGCGACTCAGGCGGTCGAGTTTAGCGACGAGTAGGGTTGCTCCAGTCGACCTACAGTAAGCTAGAGCCTTGATGAGTTCGGGTCTGTCGTCGTGCTTGCCACTCTCTACCTCTTTGAAAGATGCCAGTATCTTCCAGCCACCCCCGTTCAGGTATTCTTGAACAGCTTTCTCTTGCGCTTCGAGGCCGAGGCCTGATCTCCCCTGCTTCTCTGTACTGACTCTGTAGTAAGCGACGTACTTGCCTTCCATGTAGTAGACTCCTGTATCATTAGGCTTATCGTTCGTTTAGTCTAATGATAAGCCCATGGAGGTAAATTGTCAATTATGGGGAAGTCGGTTGATTTGATTATTGAAGACAATGGATTGTCTATTGGATATATATATGAGGAGGCTTACTTTTTAATAGTTGAGAGGTGTTTTGGTGGATTGGGTTGAATTGAGTTTTTCAAAGAAAGAAGTCCGTAGATCGGGTGATTACTTAGCCAATCTAGAAACGGTTAAATTTAGTCCAAAAGACTTTTTGAGGGCGTATGGAGTTTTGGATAATTGGAGGGCATCGCACGCCTACCCTCTTCAATCAATGCTGGGGTATTACAGAAAAAAAGCAATGGATATTGATCCAAAGGCAATAGTTGTTAGGCGACTTAAGAGGGCTCCATCAATTATTTCAAAGCTAATGCGTGAAAGTGGAATGAAGTTAGATAGGATGGAAGACATTGGAGGATGTAGGATTGTTGTCTCTAATCTTAGTCAAGTCTATGCAGTAAAGAACGCTATTGTGAAAGGTCGGACTAGAAATATCCTGAGAAGAGAGCGTGATTACATCAAAGATCCAAAGCCATCAGGGTATCGTGGAATACATCTTGTTTATCGTTATAATGGACAAAAAGAACAATATTCAAGTCATTCAGTAGAGTTGCAGATTAGAAGTAAGGTTCAACACTCATGGGCCACTGCCGTAGAGGTTGTCGGTACATTTACGGGACAGGGTTTGAAGGCGAGTCAGGGGGCAGAGGATTGGCTAGAGTTCTTTAGGTTGGCTAGTGTTGCTTTTTCTGATATTGAGCATAAGACTCTTATAGAAAATAAGAATACCAAGGATAGAAAAAGGTTACTTGAATCTATTGAGAAGTTGGGAGTTCAGCCAAGATTGAAAGCGTTTGCTGTCTCTACTCAGCATCTCAATCAGCACCTAAATCGCTCAACAGATAATACATTCACATATTTCTTATTACTTCTGAAAATTGACCAGCAGAAGATTCAAATATTTAGCCATATAGATGTTGATTCAGCTACGGCACAGTATGCTGATTTCGAAAAAAGAATAAGGAATGATAGGCAGAGAGATGTTGTTTTGGTTTCAGCGGACTCTGTGCGAGGTTTAAAAAAAGCGTATCCTAACTACTTTGCTGATACTACTGAGTTTTCTAAGAACATTGAGCGGATTCTATCAGCTCACAACAGTCAAGAGATTAAGGACTAGGCCACAAGATGATTAATGCCTGATAAATTCTATGCAAGATATTTAGTAAGTTGTCTCTGATACTCTTGTACAACTTCTTCAGTAACTCCGGGATTTAGATCTAGGGTCCATCCCTTCCAGTTTGAGGTGAGCTTCTGTACTTTCGGGTGTTTGCCTGCAGTCGGATGTTCTTTAAGGCAGGAGATCATGATCTCTTTGCTGAGTTCGGTGAGTTCTCCCTCGCTAAGAATTATGACAGTTTCGCAGGTCGGCAGATACTTTTCTTTGTAGCATCCCCAGATGCGGCCGAGGGTCCACTCTTGACCAGCTCTCATTACTGGTTTCGCCATGTAGTCGATCAACTTCGGGCAACCGATGCTGTCTAAGCTGCGGTAACAGGCTTGTACGTCGACTGCTGAAGCTATAAAGCAGTTATCGTTGCACTTGGTTACCTTTGTCCACGCGGTAGAGATGAACTTGGAAAGCTCTGACCGCTGCTGTCTTTCTGTGAAGAACAAGATAATGTGCAGGTGCGGAGTTCCGTCTTGCTGTAACTCTGCCTTCCAGACTCCGCCATGGATTTCATTCTTGTATCTGCGGGTCAACATGGTGAAGAAATGTGATCTCAGGGCTGTGAACTCTTTCTGTGTATACGAAGTATTCTTGGGGCAGTTGAGTGAAACGAAGAAGCTGCGACCCGAGGCGGCTCCTTTGGCGTCTTCGAGGTAACCTGCGAGCCAGTCGAGGTTGTTGAGCCTACTCTTCAGTCGACTGCGTGCGGCTGTGCTGAATTTGGTAACACCTCCTCGCTTGCCGCCTATCGGTTTAGGTGGGATGTCGTATCTGTTTGTAATGGTAACTGTCTGATTAGATCCGTAGGTAAGTCGTCCGGTGGGATACTGGGTGATCTGGTCTCGTCGCAAGCGTGTTCTTTCTGATGGGTCGCATGAGATGAGTGTGTGAGTATGCATAACTAGGTACTGGGACCAGTAGAGGCATGAAAGCCCAGTCGGAGATGCGACAGACACCGGCTGGGCTTGCGCAGAAGATCGTCTTCGACTCCGTGCGGATGGCTGGAAAGAGAGTAGGTGGGGTTAGCAGTTGAACGGCCTGATGCGTTCGAAGGTGATTGCTCCACTTAGATCGAGGAGCTCGTACGCTTCCTTCAGGCGGATGATACGCGATGAGCGCAGGTCTTCTTCGTTCTGCGCCAGCACCATTCGTCTGATGAGGGTCTGCTCATCGCGGTCGATGTGTTCCCGTATCCATCTTCGGAAAAGCGTCGAGTTGCGCTTAAAGCGATAGAGGAACAGGTCGAGAAGCCAGCGGCCAATCTCGATGCCGTAGCGGACATCGTCGAGCATGCGGTTCAGGGCGATTGCTTCAGGGTCGTTCGTCACTTTCGGTATGTATCGTTTCGTCATAGATGTTGCCTCCTGCTTAGGTCTGTCCCTGAATCGGGACGATATTATTAGCGGCTCGGATTATTCCGGACCTCTTCATAGTGTTTATGTGGCGTTAGGGCGGTAGAAGTATTAGGCGCTCAGAATGTATACGGCTGAGAGTGCTGGGAGGGAGAGTTGCAAGACGGGGATTTTGATGTTTGTGGCTTGTGTGGCAGGACTAAGGTATGGTGTCCGCGATCTATTACCGATACGGTCATCATTCCCCTAGGCGAAGTGGGTTGAGAACTGCTACATAAAATGCTACAAAACGGGTACAACTGATCTTAACTGAGGGCGGGTTTTCTGGGTATTAGGTAAACGGAGTTCGAATCTCTGCACCGCCACCATTTTAAAAGGCCCTTTCTGTTTTCAGGAAGGGCCTTTTCGTTTATAGTCATGCTGTCCGATTTCCTTCACTGAGGTCTTTTGTGCACGCTGAATCCCTTGTCGCTGCTGTCCGTTCAACGCTTCCCGTTCCGGGGAGCAAGGTTCTTGTCGGCGTCTCCGGAGGTGTCGATTCGGTCGTGCTGCTCCATCTTCTGGTCTCTCTGGCTGCCGAGTGCGGACTGGAACTGGCGGTTGCCCACCTGGATCATCAAATCAGAGTAACCAGTCATCTTGACGTCGATTTTGTCATCGATCTGTGTGACCGCTTGGGGGTCCGCTGTTTCTGCCGAGCCGCAGATGTTCCGGCGCTTGCCCGAGAGGCTGGTGTCAGCCTTGAGATGGCGGGGCGCGATCAGCGGCGAAATTTTTTTGAGCAGTTGCGGGCGGAGCATGGTTTTGAGCGGATTGTGCTGGCCCATCATCAGCAGGATCAGGTTGAAACCCTGTTGTTGCGCCTGGTTCGCGGGACCGGGGTTGCCGGGTTGGCAGCTATGAGGGGGCTTGACGGGGTTTGGTGGCGTCCCCTGCTGTTCGTCACCCGTCAGCAGATTGAAGATTATGCGCAGGAGCATGGGTTGGTCTGGCGCGAGGATGATAGCAACAGGGATACCGGTTATCAGCGTAACCTGATCCGCCATGAGGTGCTTCCCAGGTTGCTTTCCGTAAATCCCGCTTTTGCCGGACGTGTTGAGTCGCTCGTCGGCCAGGTTCAGGCTGATGAGGACTATTTCTCCACGCAGGTGGCGAACATTTTTCCGGAGCTGCTGATCTCAGACGGTGACGGCCTGGAACTTGCTCGGCCAGGTTTGCTGGAGCTGCATCCGGCCGTGAGGGGGCGGGTCTGCCGCCATGCTATCAGCCTGGTTCGTGGTGGTCTGCAGGGGATCGAGGCGGTGCACCTGCAGCAGCTTGATCAACTGTTGCAGGGCGAGCGCAGTCAGGCGCAGCTCGATCTTCCCGGTTTGTGGGTGGCCCGGCGTTATGACAGTATCTGGCTGAGAAGCCATGAACCGGAGCAGGTGATTTGTGTCGAGTCGGGATTGGCCGTTCCCGGCCAGATTGTCTGGAGCGGTCAGTGGCGGCTGAATGCGTCGCTTGTTGAAAAAAGTCAGGGTGAGTCCTCTTGTGCGGTGGAATTCGATTGGGCTAAATTAGACGGACAGCTTAAGGTCCGCACCTGGCACTTCGGCGACCGTTTTCAGCCTTTGGGAATGACCGGCCACAAGCGTCTGAAGCGTCTTTTTGGCGATCTTAAAATTCCCCTGGAGGAACGCCGCCAGATACCGTTGGTGACCTGTGGCGGCGAAATTCTCTGGGTTGCAGGATTGCGCCGTTCGGCGCACGCTCCGGTGACCGCCCAGAGTCAGAAAATAATCCGCCTTGAGCTGTGCCGGATGCCTTGAAAATGGGGACAAAAGGCTTGTGAGGCTGTATTCTTTATGGTAGGTTTTTCAGCTAGTTTTTATTAATTACAAGAAGTTTTTAGCCTTAAATGGAACGTCATAGGGGGTCCTGTGAGTCAATTTCAGAAAAACTTAGCTCTGTGGCTGGTCATTTCACTGCTGATGATCATGTTGTTCAACATGATGACGCAGAAGGATACTGACCAGAACCAGATCAACTATACTGAATTCCTGAGCGCGATCGACGACGGGCGGGTGACCAGTATCACCTTCCAGGGCAACCAGATCAGTGGCGCTTACAAGGATGGTGAGAAGTTCAAAACTTACGCACCGATGGATGAGCAGTTGATCCCCGATCTCAAGGAGAAAGGGATTGTCATCGAGGCCAAGCCGGCCGAAGACCAGGGCTTCTGGTTCACTCTGCTGGTTTCCTGGGGGCCGATCATTCTGTTGATCGCTGTCTGGATCTTCTTCATGCGCCAGATGCAGTCGGGCGGTGGTAAGGCGATGAGTTTCGGTAAAAGCAAGGCCAAGCTGCTGACCGATTCGCAGGGGCAGGTAACCTTCAAGGATGTTGCTGGCGTCGATGAGGCCAAGCAAGAGCTGGAGGAGGTCGTCGAATTCCTCAAAGATCCGAAGAAGTTTACCAAGCTGGGCGGTAAGATCCCTAAAGGGGTCTTGCTGGTCGGGTCTCCGGGTACCGGTAAAACCCTGCTTGCCCGTTCCGTAGCCGGTGAAGCCGGAGTCCCGTTCTTTACCATTTCCGGCTCCGATTTCGTTGAGATGTTCGTCGGTGTCGGTGCCAGCAGGGTGCGCGACCTGTTCCTGCAGGGGAAGAAGAATGCGCCTTGTATCATCTTTATCGATGAGATCGATGCCGTCGGCCGCCATCGCGGTGCGGGCTTGGGCGGCGGTCATGACGAACGAGAGCAGACCCTTAATCAGCTGTTGGTCGAGATGGATGGTTTCGAGTCGAACGAAGGAGTCATCCTGGTTGCTGCGACCAATCGTCCCGATGTTCTCGATCCTGCGCTGCTGCGTCCGGGCCGCTTTGACCGTCAGGTCGTGGTTCCCCGCCCCGATGTCAAAGGGCGTCTCAAGATTCTACAGGTTCATTCTCGCAAGGTACCGCTGGCTGAGAACGTCAATCTCGAAGTCGTTGCCAAGTCGACCCCCGGCTTCTCCGGTGCCGATCTGGCCAACCTGATCAACGAGGGGGCGCTTCTGGCTGCTCGTGCCAACAAGAACATGGTTGACATGGACGATATGGAAGCGGCCAAGGACAAGGTCATGATGGGGGCGGAGCGCCGCTCACTGGTCATCACCGAGGAAGAGAAGAGGGTGACCGCCTATCACGAAGCCGGCCATGCTCTCGTTTCACTGCTGACTCCCAGCTCCGATCCGGTCCACAAGGTCTCGATCATCCCGCGTGGTCGCGCCATGGGTGTGACCATGTATCTGCCGGCCGAAGAGAAATACAACGAAACGGCCAAGGGGCTCAATATCCGCATCCGCGCCATGCTCGGCGGCAGGGTTGCCGAAGAGATCACCTTCGAGTCCGTGACCAGCGGAGCAAGCAACGATCTTGAGAGGGTCACCACCATTGCCCGCAAGATGGTCTGCGAGTGGGGGATGAGCGATAAGATCGGCCCGCTGACCTTCGGCGAGAAGGAGGGCGAAGTCTTCCTCGGTCGTGATATGGGTCATGTCAAGAACTACAGTGAAGCGACAGCGGTTGCCATCGATAACGAAATCCGCCGCATCGTTCATGAGAACTACGAGATTACCCAGAAACTGCTCAAGGACAACGAGCCGCAACTGATTGCTCTGTCCGAACTGCTGCTGGAAAAAGAGACCCTGGACGCCGATGAGATCATCAGTGCTGTGTTTCCTGCCGGAGCTCCGGACTATCTGAAACCCAAGGCTGAAGAAGCTGACGAAGAGCGCGATTTTGTTGCTGAGCCTGCCGTGGCCGAGACGGTTGATACCGCTGTAGAGCCGCAACCTGAAACGGCACCTGCAGAAACGCCTGTGGAGGAAGAAAAGAGCGACGCGTGAAGCCGGCAAAATGGCTGAACGGACGGGAGTGTCGGCTTGATCTGACTCGCCCCCGGATCATGGGGATCCTGAATGTCACCCCCGACTCTTTTTCCGATGGCGGGCGCTATCAGGGGGCGGAAGCGGCATTGCGCCAGGCTCTCAGGATGCAGCAGGACGGAGCTGACCTGCTCGATATCGGTGGTGAAAGCACCCGGCCCGGAGCTCGCCAGATCAGTATCGACGAAGAGCTCGAGCGGGTCATCCCGGTTGTCGAGCTGCTGAGCCGTGAAATTGATCTGCCGTTGTCGATCGACACGACCAAGTCTGCAGTTGCACGTGCCGCGCTGGCTGCCGGTGGGCACTTCATCAATGATATCAGCGGTCTGACCTTTGATGATCAGATGGCCAGGGTTGCTTCGGAAAGTGGAGCCGGTCTTTTTGTCATGCACACCCGCGGACGACCCGATGTGATGCAGAATGATACTCTCTATGCAAACCTGCTCGACGAGGTTGTCGCCTATCTGCACAAGAGTATCGACCTGGCTCTTGCCGCCGGAGTTCCGCAGGATCGCTTGGCTGTCGATCCGGGCATCGGTTTCGGTAAGAGCGTCATCGGCAACCTCGAGCTGTTGCAGCAGTTGAACAGGTTTCATGAGCTGGGTTATCCGATTTTGCTCGGGACCTCACGCAAGAGCTTTATCGGTGCTATCCTTGAACAGGACGATCCTCTGCAGCGTGATGTCGGTACCTTGGCGACTGTTGCCCTCGGGGTCCAGCAGGGGATCCAGATTTATCGGGTCCATGACGTTGCCTCGGCGAGTCAGGCGGCAGCGGTCGCGTGGTCCATTCGGGAGTGTCGACTTCCTTGATTTGATTTTATGTTTCTTTCCTTCAGGCTGATTTGAATTGACAGTGCGGTGACCTCATGCTCGATGTTTTTACAAATATCCGTTATCTCGATATTATCGACATCTGCATCGTTGCCTTTATCATCTACCGGATAATCCTGCTGATCAAAGGGACCCGGGCTGTTCAGATGCTGCTCGGCCTCGCCGTCATTCTGGTCGTCTATATCGCCTCCCGGGTTGGCGATCTGCATACCCTCAACTGGTTTCTGAGTAACTTTCTCTCGTCCATTATTCTGGTCATTGTCGTTATTTTTCAGAATGACATCCGCCGGGCGCTGATGCACGTCGGGCGTAACCCTTTTCTGGGGGGCAACGCCTCGGTCCATGACTCTGCTGTCATCGATGAACTGGTCAAGGCGGCCATGGCGCTCGGTAACCGTAAGATCGGCGCTCTGATAGCCATCGAAAGGGAGACCGGGATCAACGATATCCTCGAATCGGGAACCGCAATCGATGCCAGAGTCAGCAGCGACCTGATTAGAGCGATCTTCATGCCGTCATCGCCGATTCATGACGGCGCCCTGGTTCTGCAGCAGGGGCGGCTGACCAAGGCCGGCTGTTTCCTGCCGTTGAGTCAGGGGAGCGACCTCAACAAGGACCTTGGCACTCGCCATCGTGCTGCCATCGGTCTGACCGAACTGGCCGATGCCATTGCCATCGTCGTTTCGGAGGAGACCGGCAAGATTTCGGTCGCTGTCAACGGCGGCATGACCCGTAATCTCGATGCAACCAGTCTGAAAAAGGTTCTCGGCCGTCTTCTTGAACCGCGCCGCGTAAAACTGAAGAAAAAGAAGGGCTGATCAGATGTTCAAATTGTTGACTGAAAATTGGACATTTAAATTACTGTCCCTGATTTTCGCCCTGCTGCTGTGGATGTTCATCATGGGTGAACGGCGCTTTGAGGTCGGCTTTCTCGTCCCTCTTGAAATGCAGAACATTCCAGAGGGGCTGATGATCGCCAATGAGGTACCAAGCCAGGTCGATGTCCGGGTCAGCGGACCGCGCACCCTGCTGATGAAGGTGACACCGAACGACATCAGTATCGTGGTCGATCTGGTCGATCTGAAGCCGGGCCTGACGACTTTCAAGCGTCTCGAGGAACGCCTCAACCTGCCCAACGGCCTGCGCGTGACCCGGCTGTCCCCCTCCTTTATCGATCTGCGCCTGGCGCGGATTCAGGAGAAGGAGGTGCCGATCAAGCCGGTGCTGATCGGGACTCTGGAACCAGGCTATCTGCTCGGCAAGGTCTCGTTGCTGCCGGACCACGTGACCCTGGCCGGCGCTGAGACCGAACTGAAGAACGTGACCAGTGTTACAACCGACGTCATTGATCTGGAAGGGGTCAATGCGGGATTCTCGCTCATCGTGCCGCTGGTGCACCGGGGAACCTATACCTACCTGAAGGATGAAAAAACAACCGAGGTTCAGGTTGAGATCGATGTTGATGAAAATTACCTGCGGGAGGCTGACCCCGCTGCAATGACTGATGCCAAAGAGGGTGGGACAGAATGAAGAACGAGAAAAAGCTATTTGGAACCGATGGCGTGCGTGGGGTCGCCAACATCGACCCGATGACGACCGAGATGGCCATGCAGTTGGGGCGCGCTGCAGCCTATGTGTTCAAGAAGGACAAGAATCGCCGCCATTCCGTGGTCATCGGCAAGGATACCCGGCTTTCCGGCTATATGCTGGAGAATGCCATGGTTGCAGGGATCTGCTCCATGGGGGTTGACGTCATGATCGTCGGCCCGTTGCCGACGCCGGGCATTGCCTTCATTACTTCGTCAATGCGTGCCGATGCGGGGGTTGTCATCAGCGCGTCGCACAACCCTTATCAGGATAATGGTATCAAATTCTTCTCCAATACAGGTTTTAAGCTGCCGGACGAGATGGAGATCGAGATCGAGGACCTGATCATCAACCATCGCATCGATGACCTGCGTCCGGTTGCCGATGAGGTCGGCAAGGCCTACCGTATCGATGACGCAATCGGCCGTTATGTCGTTTTTCTCAAAAACACCTTTCCCAAGGATCTCGATTTGCAGGGACTGCGGATCGTTCTCGACTGCGCCAACGGGGCCGGCTACAAGGTGGCTCCGGCCGTACTCAAGGAGCTGGGGGCTGAAGTGATCACTCTCGGGGTGGCCCCGAACGGAACCAATATCAACGATGGCTGTGGTTCTCTCTATCCGGAGGTTATGGCCGCCAAGGTCCGCGAGTTTCGTGCCGATCTGGGCATTGCCCTGGATGGTGACGCCGACCGGGTAATCTTTGTCGACGAACATGGCGATGAGGTCGACGGCGATCAGATCATGGCGATCTGTGCAACCGAAATGCTCAAGGCTGGTGAGCTCAACAAGAAGACCGTTGTCGCTACGGTCATGAGTAACATGGGGCTCGAGATTGCCATCAGGAAAGCCGGTGGTAAACTGGTGCGAACCCAGGTCGGTGACCGCTATGTCGTTGAGGAGATGCTCAAGGAAGGCTACAATCTCGGCGGGGAACAGTCGGGACATATGATCTTTCTCGACCACAACACCACCGGCGACGGCATCCTTTCAGCGCTGCAGGTGCTGGCAATCATTCAGCGCAGCGGCAAGAAGTTGTCTGAACTGGCGCAGGTCATGACTGCCCTGCCACAGGTGCTTGTCAATGTCCGGGTGCGCAAACGGGTGGACCTGAAGGATATCGCACCGATCAAAAAAGTCATCGATGAGGTTGAGACCGAACTTGGTGACGATGGTCGTGTGCTGATCCGTTATTCAGGTACCGAGCCCTTGCTGCGGATCATGCTGGAAGGTCCGAATCAGTCGCGGATTGAAGTGCTGGCGGATATGATTGCCGACAGTGTCAAAGCGCAAATCGGCGCTTAGAAAAAAGGAGAACTCTGTGCCTAAATTGGGCGTAAACGTTGATCATATCGCCACGATCCGTCAGGCTCGCGGGGTCAGTGAGCCGGATCCTGTCACTGCAGCTGCTCTGGCAGAGTTGGCCGGAGCCGATGGCATAACCGTTCATCTGCGTGAAGACCGGCGCCATATTCAGGATCGGGATGTCGAACTGCTGCGCAAAACAGTGAAGACCCGCCTCAATCTGGAAATGGCTGTCACCGATGAGATGGTGGCCTTCGCCCTGCGCGTGCTGCCTGACTGTGTCACCCTGGTTCCGGAAGGGCGCCATGAGCTGACCACGGAAGGGGGGCTCGATGTCACCCTGCTGCAGAATTCATTGAAAAAGAACATCGCCCTGCTCAAGCAGGCCGGCATCATCGTCAGCCTCTTTGTCGAGCCTGACATCGAGCAGATCAAGGCCAGTCATCGGGTTGGTGCCGACTATATCGAGATTCACACCGGAACCTACTGTGAAGCCGCGACTCCGGACGAGTGCAGAACACAGCTGGAGCGGATCGCCATGGCTATTTCAGCAGCCAGGCGGCTGGGGCTTGGGGTGAACGCAGGGCACGGCCTTGATTATCGGAATGTTCGGGCGGTTGTCGAGCTCGGCGATATTGAAGAGTTCAATATCGGTCACAGTATCATCGCCCGGGCAGCCCTGGTTGGCATTGAGCGGGCTGTGCGCGAGATGTGCGCTCTGGTCAGGAAATAACCCGTGGCCGTCCGTGGCCTGGGCACCGATCTGGCCAGGATAGAGCGCTTTCGCAAGTTCGTAGACCCTGACAATGGCGTTCTGCTGAGGGTCTTCACGGCTCAGGAACGTCACTACTGTCTGACCAAGCGCGATCCTGCGCCCTATCTGGCAGCCCGTTTTGCCGCCAAAGAGGCCTTTCTCAAAGCTCTGGGAACCGGTCTGCGCGACGGTCTCTCCTGGCAGCAGATCGAAGTCAGGCGCGATGCGCTTGGTTGTCCGTCTCTGCTGCTGAGCGGGTATGCTTCTGAACTGCTGCAGCAACGCGGCATCCGTACGACTCATCTCAGTTATTCTCATGACGGCGATTATGCCGTCGCTACGGTGATTCTGGAGGACTGATGCGACTCTGTACTGCCCGAGAAATGATGCTTGCCGACCAATGGGCGATAAAGACCCTGGGGATTCCCGGAGCAGCTCTGATGGAGACGGCTGGCCGCTATTGCGCTGAAGTGTTTGTCGAGAAATTTGCCGAACTCTTTCCCGGACCGGTATTGATTGTTGCCGGCAAGGGCAACAACGGCGGTGATGGCTATGTCATTGCCCGGATCCTTGCCGATCAGGGCTGGGATGTGACAACCTGCGTGCTGGCCCGGCCTGAACAGATCAGCGGCGATGCGGCCCTGATGCTCAAGGTGCTGCAGCGCCTGCATCCCGAATGTCTGCTGTTCATGACCGATGAGGATGAGCTGGAACAGTCTTTTGTCGAAAGCTCCCCGGACATCATTGTCGATGCCATCTTCGGTACCGGCCTGCAGTCTGAGGTTCAGGGCGTTCAGGCGGCCGCTATCCGCTGCATCAATGCGGCCGACGTGCCGGTCCTGGCGGTCGATATCCCCTCCGGGGTCGATGGCTCGACGGGGCGGATCTGTGGTCTGGCCGTACAGGCCGATGTCACTGTGACCTTTGATCGGGCCAAGATCGGTCATGGCAGTCAACCCGGTGCAGCCCGGTGCGGCGAACTGCACTTGGTCGATATTGGTATTCCGCACAGTGGCCGCCCACGGCTGGAAAGTCACGTCCGAATCATCCAGGATGAAGATGCTTCGGCTTTCTTGCCGCGCCGACCGGTCACCGGTCACAAGGGGCGTTTCGGCCACCTGCTCGTGGTCGGTGGTTCGACCGGCAAAAGCGGTGCGGCGGCCCTGGCTGGCGACGCCGCCGTGCGCAGTGGCTGTGGTCTGGTCACGGTTGCCGTGCCCGAGCCGATTCATGATATCATCGAGGTCAAACTGACCGAAGCGATGAGTGTGCCGTTACCGGCCGAGCAGGGAATTCTGCAGGAATCGGCGGTTCCCAGGATCCTTGAGCTTGCCGCTGAGCGCCAGGCGCTTGCTTTCGGGCCGGGGCTTGGTCAGTCTTCAGGGCTGAGAACTTTGCTCGTCGAGCTGCTGATTTCGCTCGATGTTCCCCTGGTGATCGATGCCGATGGCCTGAACCTGCTCTGTGGGCAGCTTGATCTGCTGAAGCGGCGTAAGACTGGATCCCTGGTGCTGACCCCGCATCCCGGCGAGATGGCGCGGATGTGTGAGATCTCGGTTGCCGAGCTGGAAGCGGACCGTTTTGAACTGGCCTCCGCCTTTGCCCGAAAGCATGAGGTGGTCCTGCTCCTCAAGGGGGCACGGACCCTGATTGCCGCACCGGATGGCCGTGTTAATATTAATGTAACTGGCAACGCCGGACTGGCGACCGGCGGTAGCGGAGATGTCCTGACCGGCCTGCTTGGTGGCCTGCTGGCCCAGGGAAAGCCGGCTTTTGAAGCGGCCAGTCTGGCAGCCTGGCTGCATGGCCGTGCCGCGGAGCGTCTGAGTGATGAGCTGGGTACGGCCGGCCTGGCCGCATCAGACCTGCTTCTGCAGTTGCCACAAGCCCGGAGGGAACTTGAGAAAGGAGACGCCCCATGCTGACAGCACGCGACATCATGACCAAAGAGGTGGTTTCAGTCACAACCGACACCAGTATTGAAGACCTGGCTAAAACCTTTGTTTCCAGCGGGCACAGTTCGTTTCCTGTCCTCGACGGCAGCGGCAAACTGATCGGTATCGTCTCAGAAACCGATCTGATCGAACAGCAGAAGCCTCTGCATATCCCGACGGTTATCGCCCTCTTTGACTGGGTGTTCTATCTTGAGAGTGAAAAGAATTTCAAGCATGAGGTCGACCGGATCACTGCGACGACCGTCGGCGAGATCTGCAGCAGAAATCCGGTGACCTGTACGCCCGACACGGATGTGCGTGAGCTGGCTGGACTGATGAGCCAGAAAAAGGTTCATCTGCTGCCGGTCATTGACGCCGGCCGGATGGTCGGCGTTGTCGCCCGTCTCGATTTGATCCGTTCGATGGAGATGTAGGTTGTACGACATTGAAATCGTCACCGAGTCGGAAGAGCAGACCCTGCGACTCGGTTATCTGCTTGGACAGCTCCTGCCGGGTCCCCTGCCGATCATGCTGCAGGGGACTCTCGGTGCGGGTAAGTCTGTCCTCGCCCGCGGCATCGCCAGAGGGCTCGGGGTCCCCGAGGATGTGCCGATCACAAGTCCGACCTTTACCCTGATGAATCACTATCCGGCGCGGCTCGATCTGTATCATTTCGATCTTTACCGGCTCAGTGATCCCGATGAGTTACTCGAAATCGGTTTTGATGAGTTCGCCTTCGGCGCAGGTGTTGCGCTGATTGAGTGGCCGGAGCGACTGGAAGATGACTCGGTTGACGGCCTCTGGCTCATGTTGACGCCAGTTGAGGAACAGCGTCGCTCGATTCGGCTGAAGGCCAAAGGGGAAGAGGCAGAAAACCTGCTGAATCTCTTGCGCTCGGAGCTGAACGGTTTTAGTCTGGTGAGCTGACACCCGTAACAGCAGGCAGACGAAAAAGCTTTTGACCAGCAGGTGAAATCCTGTTATTTAAGTGGCTCTTTTAGGCTTGCTTTAGCGTCTAAATGCCGACATTAGCGATGCTTTTGTCGGTTTTTCCTGATAAGGAGGAAGAAAAAAGTTATGGCCCTGGTAGTTCAGAAATATGGTGGCACCTCGGTTGGTACGGTTGAGCGTATCCGTAACGTGGCTCGCCGGGTGGCCAAAACCTATGATGACGGCAACGATGTCGTTGTCATCGTGTCGGCCATGTCGGGTGAGACCAATCGTCTCGTCGCTCTCGCCGAAGAGGTCTGTGAGTTCCCCAACGAGCGTGAATACGATGTCCTGGTCTCCACCGGTGAGCAGGTGACCATCGCCCTGCTGGCAATGTGTCTGCAGTCGATGGGTTACAATGCCAAGAGTTATCTTGGTGACCAGATTCCGATGCTCACAGACAGCGCTCATTCCAAGGCACGCATCAAGAGCATCGATGACAAGAAGATTCGTGAAGACCTCAAGAGCGGTACCATCATCGTTGTTGCAGGGTTCCAGGGGGTTGACGAAGAAGGGAACATCACCACGCTCGGCCGTGGCGGTTCTGATACCTCGGCGGTGGCGATTGCCGCAGGACTGAAAGCCGATGTCTGCGAGATCTACACTGATGTCGACGGGGTCTATACCACTGATCCGCGAATTGTCCCCGAAGCGCGCAAGATCGACCGGATCTCCTACGAGGAGATGCTCGAGATGGCTTCTCTGGGGGCCAAGATCCTGCAGATCCGCAGCGTCGAATTTGCTAAAAAATACAACGTCGTTATTCATGTGCGCACCAGCTTCGACGACAGGCCTGGTACGCTCGTTATGAAGGAGGATTCAGAGATGGAGACCGTACTGGTTTCAGGTGTTACCTACAACAAGGATGAAGCAAAAATCAGCATCTTCGGTGTGCCGGATCAGCCGGGCGTCGCAGCGCAGATTTTCACTCCACTGAGCAACAACAATATTACCGTCGATATGATCATTCAGAACGTCTCCAAGGAAGGTGCCACCGACATGACCTTCACCGTTCCGAAGAGCGACTGCAAGAAGGCGGTGCAGATCATTGAAGAGGTCGCACCGAAGATTGGCGCCCTGGGAGTCAGCCATGATACCAGCATTGCCAAGGTTTCGATCGTCGGCGTCGGGATGCGTTCTCATTCCGGTGTTGCCAGCACCATGTTCGAGTCCCTGTCCCGCGAAGGCATCAATATCGAGATGATCTCGACCAGTGAAATCAAGACCTCCTGTATTATCGATTCCAAATACACCGAGCTCGCTGTTCGCGTGCTGCACCAGGCCTTTGGTCTCGATCGCCAGGATAATGAAGAAGAGTAAGTACTGCAAAAAGGATAGTCATTGATGAACCGGGTACAGCTATACGACACAACCTTGAGAGATGGAACTCAGGCCGAGGATATCTCGTTTCAGGTTGAGGATAAGGTCCTGATCGCCAAGCGTCTCGATGAGCTGGGGATCGATTATATCGAAGGCGGCTGGCCCGGTTCGAATCCGAAGGATATCGATTTTTTTCAGGCGATAAAAAAAGAGAAACTGCGTCACAGCAAGATCTCCGCCTTCGGATCGACGCGCAGGGCCAATGTTGCTGCGCAGGATGACGCCAATATCCGTATGTTGCTTGATGCAGAACCGGATGTCATTACCATTTTCGGTAAGACCTGGGATTTTCATGTCACAGAAGCGTTGAGGATCTCCCTCGAGGAGAATCTTGAATTGATCCATGATTCTCTGCTTTACCTGAAAGGCCGGATCGGTGAGGTCATCTACGATGCGGAACACTTCTTTGACGGTTACAAGAAAAACCCTGACTACGCGCTGAAGACTCTGGAGTCGGCAGCCGCGGCCAATGTCGATTGTATCGTGCTCTGCGATACCAACGGTGGAACCCTGCCGCAGGAGATTTCGGCGATCATGGCCGCAGTCCAGAAGGTCATCAAGGTTCCGCTGGGTATCCACGCTCACAATGACAGTGAATGTGCAGTGGCTAATTCGCTTGTCGCTATCGAATCCGGCGCCATCCATGTTCAGGGGACCATGAACGGTTTTGGTGAGCGCTGCGGGAATGCCAACCTATGTTCGATCATCCCGGCACTTAAGCTCAAAATGGATAAGGAGTGCCTGGAAGAGGACGCTCTAAAAAGGATGAGAAATACTTCGCGTTACCTCTACGAACTGGCTAATCTTACCCCGAACAAGCATCAGGCCTATGTCGGTAATTCGGCTTTTGCCCACAAAGGTGGCGTTCATGTCTCGGCGATCCAGCGCCATCCGGAGACCTACGAGCATATCCGTCCCGAACTGGTCGGTAACCAGACCCGCATCCTGATTTCGGACCTGGCCGGACGCTCGAATATTCTGGCCAAGGCCGAAGAATGCGGTATCGAACTTGACAGCAAAGATCCGGTCACCCTTGAGATCCTTGAAGATATCAAGGGGCTTGAGAACAAGGGCTTCCAGTTCGAGGGGGCAGAGGCCTCTTTTGAGCTGTTAATGCTCAAGGCGATGGGGAAGCTCAAACACTTTTTCACAATTTCTGCCTTCCGGGTTATCGACACCTTGCGTGAGAATGACAAGCAGCCGGTTTCCGAAGCGACGATCAAAATCAAGGTTGGCGGCAAGGTCGAGCATACCGCAGCAGATGGTAACGGTCCGGTCAATGCCCTCGATGCGGCCATGCGCAAGGCGTTGATCAACTTCTATCCGCAGATTGCCGATGTCAAACTGCTCGATTACAAGGTCAGGGTCCTGCCCTCAAGCCAGGGGACCGATTCCGTGATCCGGGTTCTGGTTGAGTCTGGCGACCATGACGGGCGCTGGGGAACGGTCGGTGTCAGCAGTAACGTTATCGATGCTTCCTATCAGGCGTTGGCGGATGCG
The DNA here is from genome assembly GCA_963677215.1 of Geopsychrobacteraceae bacterium. Taxonomy (GTDB): domain Bacteria; phylum Desulfobacterota; class Desulfuromonadia; order Desulfuromonadales; family Geopsychrobacteraceae. The sequence continues at coordinate 481,228 of OY781919.1, read as the reverse complement.
CTGACCTACAAGCTCTATAAGGATCATCTCTGATCAGCTCATGATCAACGACTTTCTGCGGCAAGCGTCGGATAGAAAATTTCCTCGTCGGCATCCTTGTTCAGTGCTTCGGAGATCAGACTGCTCCTTTGCTTGCTCCTGCTTCAGGCCTAAAGGAAAAATGCGCCGTATTCTTTTTTTGTAGCTTCGTCAAATTTCTAACGCCTGGCCAGAAGATCGTCATATTTATGACGATCTTCTGGCCAGCTCAGTATTTCTGCGTATTCCACTGTTTTCTATCTGTGAATACTATTCCTGCGAAATTTCGTTAAGCTTTTCACATCTCAAAGATCGTCAATATATTGGCGATCCAGTCGGTAATGGTCATTTAAGAAACTTGTACGACTGTACGAATCTCTTGATTTTACAGCTTTTTTTATAAATTTAAACTATTTAACCTATTGTTTTTGCGCTACTTCTTATTTTTGAAAGTGGTCATGGCGAAGTATCGTACAGAACTTGGCATGTCCTGTGTAGATAGTTGACTTGCTACCAAATGAAAAGTTGCTGATTTAATTTTTGCTGACAGGAGGTCACGATGAAATGTCCAAAATGCAAAGGAAGAATGTACTCAGAAAAGTATTATGACTTTGTCCGGGCTTTCGACGCTTGGAAGTGTACATCCTGCGGAGAGATGATTGATCCGATTATTCTGGCAAACAGAACACGCCATAATAACAATGCCAGAATAGATTGATAAAATAACCAAATGAAATTGTGGAAAGGCCGGCTTTTGTCGGCCTTTTTTTATTTTCTTCTGTTGATTGCCAGGCTGGGCAGCAGACTTCTTCTTGCGATAGGCGGTAAGCTGGTCTCCTTGACAAAGCGCATATCCTCAATGGTGTAGAATGCGTTTGGATTGTACTTTTTGATGATGGTCAGAATCTTTGCCAGGTTTCTGCGTTTGGCGATGGTAAAGATCAGCTTGACCGGACCATCAGTCCCTTCGGCATCGACACTCGTTACCCCGTAGCCTTGCTCGCGTAGAACGGAGTCGAGCTTATCCGCTTCCCTGCGGGTGATGACCCGGATCAGCAGATTGCCAAGGGCTATGCGCTCTTCGAGAACAATGCCGACATAGTTCCCTGCTGCAAAGCCAAGGGCAAAAGCCACATAGGTCTGCCAGGAGGTCAGGTTCTGCATGACCTGGGCAACCGCCAACAGCCAGATCAGTGATTCAAAGAAGCCGAGCACGGCAGCAAAGTACTTCAGTCCCTTGGCAACGAAGATGATTCGCAGAGTGCCGATCGAAACATCCAGAATTCTGGCTAGAAAAACCAGGACCGGTAACAGGAACAGAGCGACTGTCGGATTGTCGGCTAAAAACTCCATTGAACTCCTCATTAATTGCTGTAGCGTCGAACCCTGTGGCAATCAGCAAGTGCCAGGTTCACAAAAGACTATAGCCCATCTGGTCGCTTTTGACCAAACACAAGGACTGATTACAGTAGTTTGCTACAACTGCTCCGGTGTAAAGCAGACGGAGTCGGAAATATCATCCAGATCGCAGAGCAGCATTACCAGGCGGTCTAAGCCCAGGGCGATCCCGGCGCTAGGCTGCATGGCTGCAAGTTCGTAGAGAAAGGGTTCGGGAGACGGGTAGGCTGGCTTGCCTGCTACACGCCGAGCAGATTCTTCTGCTGCGAATCGTGCCCGTTGCTCATGTGCGTCGGTCAGCTCGGAGAAGGCGTTGGCCAGTTCCATGCCGCCAATGTAGAGTTCGAAACGTTCTGCGACCTTGTCATTGTCTTGCTTGAGACGGGCCAGAGCGGCGTGTTCTCTGGGGTATTCGCAGAGGAACAACGGCTTGTCCTTTGGCAGGTTCGGTTCCACATGCAGGGCGATCATTTCATCGAAGAGCCCTTGGTCAAGAGCCTGTTCCTGTCTTAACGGTGCGTAGTGATCGAATGCTTCAGCGACGGTGAGCCGCGGCCATGGGGGTGTCAGATCGATGCTCTGCCCCTGCCAGACCAGAGTTTGGTTTGGTACAAGAGCTGAAATCAGTGCTTCACAATCATCCATCAAACTATGATAGTCGCAGTGGCTGCGATACCATTCGAGCATACTGTACTCGGGCAGGTGGCGCTGGCCTCTTTCCCCGCTTCTCCAGCAGTGACTGATCTGGTAGATCCGTTCATAGCCGGCGGCGAGCAGACGTTTCATGCACAGTTCGGGCGAGGTCTGGAGGAACCAGTCACCGGACGGGACGGCATCGATATAGAACTCGGGCGCATTAGCCGGGATGCGCAGCGGGGTCTCGACCTCGAGAAAGTCGCATGCCATGAAGAAAGCCCGGATCTGATGAATGATCCGGGCTCTGGCTTCGAGGGTCTGGCGTTTTCTGCTCAACTGCCAGTTTGCTTCCACGACTTATTCCTTGACGCGGGTTACATATTCGCCGGTGCGGGTGTCGATCTGGATCAGGGTTTCGTTTTCGACAAAGGAAGGCACCTGCAGGGTGTAGCCGGTTTCCACGGTCGCCGGTTTGTTGTTGCCTGCCGCGGTATCGCCTTTGACCCATGGATCGGCCTGGGTGACGCGCAGGTTGACGAAGTTCGGCAGGCTGATACCAATGCCTCGTTCGCCGTGCATAAGGATACTGACGTCCATGTTGTCGATCAGGAAGTACTTGTCGTCACCGAGAGTCCCTTCGTCCAGGGTGATCTGCTCGTAGTTCTTCTTGTCCATGAAGACGTAGCCTGTTTCATCCTGGTAGAGATACTGCATATCGCGTTCTTCCAGACTGGCCGGTTCGAACGATTCGCCACTGCGATAGGTGCGATCGAACAGAGAGCCGGTGATCATGTTACGCAGCTTGCATTTATAGAGAGCCTGGCCTTTGCCCGGCTTGGTAAAATCGTATTGGACGATGACGTGCGGGTCACCATCGATCATCAGTTTCAGCCCTTTTTTCAGGTCGGAACAGGTGTACATTTCATACTCCTTTAAAAGTCTACACATCGTATTGGGTTTTTAGAACGCGCATTAAATCACAAGATAACTAGCTTTGTCACCGAAAAACGGCCATTTAGCGCGATTCTGCAGGTTCCGGGTCAGCTGGAAGATATCAATGGTTGGTCCTGGGAGGCCGGATCATTGAACTATTTTCTACTGCTGAAGCGGCGCTGCTGGAGAAAAAGGTAGCTGCATTCGATCAGTTCGGCCAGCAGCAGCAGGAGGATGCCGATGATGATGCCGGGTACCGCTAATGGCCAGTGCAACAGCGGCCACCAGCAAAGTAGTAGAAATGCGCACTTGAGCATAGTTGACGAGCCAAGCTTACCGGTGTTGCCGGTTGCTGAAAACCAGCCACGCAACAGATTGGTAAAGGCATAAAGCGGGGGGAACAGGCTGCAGCAGACCAATCCGGTGATCAGATAGTGGCGCAGGTCGGTTTCAACACCGAGCAGTCGTCCAAGGACCAAGGTGTTGAGCGGGCCGGCCGTGAGCAGCACCAGGCAGCCCATGACGATCGCCGTGGCCAGGCTGAAACGCAGCAATTTTTTTGTGTCGGTACTGTGTCGGACCAGGGTCAGATAGGCCTGTTGCAGGTTACGCATCGGGCCGGCGAGCAGAAAGATAAAGCCACGGATAACGCCGAAGGCGGCCAGGGCCAGGGTGCCGTCGTTGAAGCGGCCGATAATCGCGCTGATCAGCAGCGGAATAGTCTGCTGTAAAGAGGAGGAATAGGCAAGCGGCAGGGCATAGCGGAAGATTTCCGTAAAACTCTTCTCCTCGGCGTCGGGCGTAAACGGCTGACGGACGCCCCAGGCCAGCCAGGCAATGGCTAGCGATTCGGTGATGACGCAGCTGACCAGGGCAAAGGCGCCGAGCTGGGCGCCATAAAACCAGAGCCGACCGACTGCCAGGTAGAGAAACAGGGCAACGACGCGAATCCCGGTGGCCAGAGAGACCAGTCCGGTTCTTCGAGCCCGGATCAGCAACCCCTGGCAGAGATAGCGAAAGCCGGTGAAGAAGGGGAGGATTGCCAGCAGTTTTATGGCGTTGCGAGCTTCTATCGCAACCTCGTCAGAGGCGCCCATCAGTTTGACGATGACCAGTTCGCCGAGTGGTGAATAGGCGATCAGGTTGAGCAGGATAGAGATGTAGCAGGCTGTCATCAGGATGAACAGGATGACACTGATCAGTGACTTTTTTCCGCGGGCCATGGTGATGGTGACCGTGTGGTTCTGAAATGCGGCTGAAGCGATAAAGAGGTGAATGACGATCGCCACCGACATCCCCGCCAGTGCTGTGACGTAGTTGTCGAGTCTGGCCAGGGCGCCGTTGATAATGGTGTGGGAAATGCTCATCAGCTGAACATTCAGGACTAGCGGGAAGAAAAACAGTGAAATTTCACTGTAGGTGATAGTTTTGTCGGTCACGGATTATCCGGGGAATAGGGTGAGCAGTTCCACAGCTTCAGCGACCTGGTAGTCAGAACTTAAGCCGCCGTTGTTACCCATGCCGTAGGAGCAGAAACAAGTCGCAACTCCGGCACCCTGGCCGGCTTTGAGATCGGTATGATGGTCCCCGATCATTATGCAGCGGTGTGGCTCTGCACCGAGAACCCTGAGCGCCTCAAGGACCGGTTCGGGATCCGGCTTCTTGCAAGGCAGACTGTCACCACCGATGACAACGCCAAACTTGCTTGTCAGTCCCAGTCCCTCAAGCAGATCGATCGACAGCTGGTAGGGTTTGTTGGTGACCACGCCAAGCTGCTCTGCCGGGTAGCGGGAAAGCAGCTCTTGGATGCCGGGAAAACAACGGGTTTCGTCAAGCAGGTGTTCGGCATAGATATCAAGAAAACGCTTTGTCAGTTGCGGACGAAACAGCTCGCCGACGGCACGCTGGACCAGGACCGAGGCGCCATCGCCGACCATTGCCGCGGTCTGTTCGACGCTTAGAGGCGCTAGGTCGAGTTCCTGGCGGAGCAGATTGACCGAGTTGGCGAGGTCCGGGACCGAATCGACCAAGGTGCCGTCGAGGTCGAAAAGCAGATAATCAAACATTATGGGCATCTCAATCTTGTTTCCTGCGGTCACCGAAAATTGCCGTGCCGACTCTGACCAGGGTTGCCCCTTCTTCGACGGCTGCTTCGAAGTCACCGCTCATCCCCATTGACAGCTCTGCCATTTCGATCTTTGGCAGATTGTACGCTGCCAGTTCATCCTTGAGCTGGCGCAGTTGGCGGAACCAGGGGCGTACCTCCTCCGGGTCATCACTGAACGGAGGCAGGCACATCAGCCCCTTGACTCTAATATTTTCAAGTTTTGAAATGTCTTTTGCAAGTTGAACTAGTTCATTTGGTGAACATCCGGCCTTTCTTGATTCGTCTCCAACGTTGACCTGAATCAAGATGTCGACTAATTTTCCAATTTTTGCCCATTGCTTGTTGATCTCCTGCGCCAGCGCCAGCCGATCGACGGAATGGATCATCTCAACCTTGCCACGCAGGTATTTGACCTTGTTGGTCTGCAGTGCACCGATGAAATGCCAGGTGACTGGAACCATGACCTGTTCGGTCTTGTCACAGAATTCCTGAACGTAATTTTCGCCGAACAGTTGCTGGCCGGCAGCGTATGCCTGGTCAACCAGCTCTGCCGGTTTGACCTTGGATACAGCGATCAGGCGAACCTCTGCTGGGTTGCGACCACTGCGCAGACAGGCCTGATCGATACGTTTACGGATCTGGGCGATATTTTCAGCGATCGGATTCATAGAGACACTCCGGGTCAGACGAACAGCGGAACACCGAGTTCCCTGAGGGCCAGGGTCAGGCGGCAAAGGGGCAGGCCAACCACGTTGGTGTAGCTGCCTTCAATGGCGGCGACGAAACAGACCCCCAGCCCCTGGATAGCGTAAGACCCCGCTTTGTCGGCCGGTTCCCCAGTGGCGATGTAGCGTTCGATTTCATCGTCAGTCAAATCACGGAAGACGACCTTGGTACTGACCGCTTCGCAGCGATGACGCTGTTGTTTGCGATCGATGACGGCGAAGCCGGACAGAACCTGATGTTCACGGCCAGATAGCCGGCGCAGCATTGTTCTGGCGTGGTCCGCGTCTTTGGGTTTGCCGAGGATCTGGTCATCAAGCAGTACGATGGTGTCACTGCCGATGAACCAGCGCCCGTCAACCTCAGATCGCTGGGAGACGGTAGCAGCTTTGCCCAGGCTCAGGCGCACCACATGGCCCTCAGGAGTTTCGCCGCTCAGCACCGTTTCGTCAATATCGGCCGGCACTACAGCAAACTCAAGACCGATCTGCTGCAACAGCTCGCGGCGGCGCGGAGATGTTGAAGCAAGTACGATACGCTCGGTCATTGAGTCTCTCCAGCTTCTGAACGACGTTGGACGATCGGCTGCCACCACCCGGGAAGCAGATTTAAGGCGCGTTCGGCCATTGCCAGGCGGCGATCGGCGCGTTTCATTTTGCGTTCCAGGACAAGCGGGGGAAACAGCCCGTAATTGATATTCATCGGCTGAAAGTTGTCGCTTTCTGCATGATTCAGGTGGCCCAGCAGTGCACCAAAGGCTGTCTCTGCCGGAGGCAGAGGGGCTTTTTCGCCGCGCAGATGGTAGGCTGCGAAGATTCCGGCGAGAAAGCCGCAGGCGGCTGATTCAACGTAACCTTCGACACCGCTGACCTGGCCGGCGACAAAGATGTCGGGCCGGGCGTTCAACTGCAGTTGCTCGTTGATACATTTCGGGGCGTTGATGAAGGTGTTGCGGTGCATGCTGCCCAACCGTGAAAAACGGACGTTTTCAAGTCCTGGAATCATACGGAAGATGCGTTTCTGCTCAGGGTAGGTCATTCTGGTTTGAAAGCCGACCAGGTTATAGAGTGAGGCGTTTCGGTTGTCCTGACGCAGCTGGACAACCGCATAGGGGAGCCTGCCGGTCCGCGGGTCGGCCAAGCCGACCGGTTTCATCGGTCCGAAGGCGAGGGTTTCCGGGCCGCGCGAAGCCATCTCCTCGATCGGCATGCAGCCTTCGAAGTGGACCAGTTTCTCGAAGTCGCGAGCGGGAACCTTGTCGGCTTTGAGCAGCTCTTCAACGAAAGTGTGATACTGCTCCTTGTCGAGCGGGCAGTTGATGTAGTCATCCCCCCCCTTGTCATAGCGCGAGGCCTTCCAGGCCTTGGTAAAATCAATCGAGTCGGCTTCGATGATCGGTGCGATCGCGTCGTAGAAATAGAGGTGTTCGTCACCGGTCAGTGTTTTCAGTTTGTCCGACAGGGCTGCGGAGGTCAGAGGGCCGCTGGCGAGGATGGTGAGCCCTTCTTCAGGCAGTTCGGTGACCTCTTTTCGGATGACCTCGATCGCCGGATGGGCGGCGATTTTAGCACTGATGTAGTTGGAAAAATCGTCACGGTCGACAGCCAGGGCGCCGCCAGCCGGTACGGCTGTCGCATCGGCAGCTTCGATGAACAGCGAGCCGCAGCGGCGCAACTCTTCCTTGAGGCAGCCGACGGCATTGTTCATCCCGCTGCCGCGCAGGCTGTTGGAGCAGACCAGTTCGGCCAGCTTGTCGCTCTGGTGCGCCTCGGAGAAGCGTTCCGGTTTCATCTCGTAGAGGGTGACGCTGCACCCTTCCTGGGCTGCCTGCCAAGCAGCTTCGCAGCCGGCGAGCCCACCACCGATAATCATGATATGCATAGAGAATACTCAAATAGGAAAAGCAAAACCGATCGGGGCAGGGCCCCGACCGGTTTAAGGATACCTCAGTTCCAACTGGTTCAGGAACTGCTTTTGGTAGTTTTTTTCGCTGCCGGTTTCTTGGTCGCTGTTTTCTTTGCGGGTGCTTTCTTCGCCGGTTCCTTCTTCTCAGGCGGAATCAGGACATTCTCCCAGTCACAGTTTTCCTGTGGACAGCGCTGCACCGTTCCCCAACGCTTGGTGGTCTTGATCTCGGTGACTGGCCAGGAGCATTTTGGACAGGCTTCGGCTTTAGGTGGATTCCACAGTGCGTACTTGCATTGCGGGTAACGGTTGCAGGAATAGAAGATCTTGCCGTAACGGCTCTTCTTTTCCATCAATTCCCCTTCGCCGCACTGGGGGCAGGTGATCTCCATCGATTTTGGTTTCTCAAGTGGCTGGATGTTTTTGCACTTGGGATACGCGCTGCAGGCCAGGAACTTGCCGTAGCGGCCCGATTTGATCAGCATCTGGGCACCGCACTTGTCACAGGTCTCTTCGGAGAAGACCGGCTCATCCGCTTCTTTGTCCTCACCATTCAGCGGTTCGGTGTGACGGCAGTCGGGGAAGCCGCTGCAGGCCAGAAAGCGCCCGGACCGGCCCAGTTTGATGACCAGTTCCTTGCCGCATTCTGGACAGGTTTTGTCGGTCTTCTCGGTGGTGACGTCAGCTTTGCTGACCTCCTGGTCCTTGCGCCGCAAGAGGGAGATGAAAGGATCCCAGAACTGACGGATCGCCGGAATCCAGGCCAGTTCGCCACGCGAGATCGAGTCGAGTTCTTCTTCCAGTTCAGCCGTGAAATCGTAATCGACGTACTGGCTGAAGTGCTCGGTCAGCAGCTTGGTCACAACCCGGCCGGTGTCCTCGGGGAAGAAGGTACGTTTCTCGAGGCGCACGTACTTGCGGGTGACCAGGGTGTTCATGATGCTGGCGTAGGTCGATGGGCGACCTATGCCGTATTCTTCCAGGGTCTTGACCAGGCTCGCCTCGGTAAAGCGCGGTGGCGGCTGGGTGAAGTGCTGCTCGGGGGTGAGCTCTTCCTTGTTGAGGGGCTCCCCTTCATTGAGGGCCGGCAGCAGCCCTTCCTGTTCTTCATCGTCAGGGGAGTCGGTCCCTTCAATGTAGAGTGCCATAAAGCCGGGAAAGCGGATCACCTGGCCGGTCGCACGGAAGTTGTAACGTTCGCCGGCAGCGATGTCGACGCTGGTCGCATCGAAGATCGCCTGGGTCATCTGCGAGGCGACGGTCCGCTTCCAGATCAGTTCGTAGAGGCGGTACTGATCCGAGGTCAGGTAAGCCTTGACCTCCTTCGGCAGGCGGGCGATAGAGGTTGGCCTGATCGCTTCGTGGGCCTCCTGGGCGTTCTTGCTCTTGCTTTTGAAGACCCGCGGCTTCTTCAGGGCAAATTCGTCACCATAATGCTTGCGGATCACCTCATTCGCCTCATCGGTTGCCTGGGTCGAGAGGGCGACCGAGTCGGTACGCATGTAGGTGATCAGACCGTGGGCACCGTCACCAACATCGATCCCTTCATAGAGCTTCTGGGCGACGGTCATGGTCTTGCGCGCAGAAAAACCGAGTTTGCGGCTGGCTTCCTGCTGCAGGGTGCTGGTGGTGAATGGTGGCGCGGGGTTGCGCTTGCGTTCCTTTTTCTCCAGCTTGGCAACCTGGTAACTGCAGGATGCGAGTTCGGCGAGGATCGCTTTGGCCTCGTCTTCCGAGCTGATGCCGAATTTGCCGAGAGCCTTCCCGTCGCAGCCCTGCAGCTTGGCGTTGAAGCGGCTGTCTGCTGCCGTGGCGAACAGTCCGTCGATGGTCCAGTATTCCTTCGGCTCGAAGGCTTCGATCTCGTCTTCCCGTTCGCAGATCAGGCGCAGGGCTACCGACTGAACGCGACCGGCAGACAGTCCGTAGCGGATCTTCTTCCACAGGAAAGGAGAGAGATTGAAGCCGACCAGATAGTCGAGAACCGAGCGGGCCTGCTGGGCGTCGACCAGGTTCCTGGCTATCTGACGAGGATGAGCCATCGCTTCAGTGATGGCCGATTCGGTAATCTCGTGAAAGGTGACCCGCTTGACCTCCGGCTTGGTCCCGTTTTCATTGATCCCGAGTGCCTCAAGCAGGTGCCAGGCGATCGCTTCCCCTTCACGGTCAAGGTCGGTTGCGAGAATCAGTTCATCGCACTTGGCGGCCTCCTTTTTCAGCAGGCTGATATGCTTGGCGCTGTCCGGCAGGATATGGTACTTGGGTTCGAAGTTGTTGGCGGTGTCGACCGACCCCTGCTTGCTCGGAAGAGCGCGGACGTGACCATAGGAGGCAAGAACCTTGTAGCCTTTGCCGAGAAATTTTTCGATGGTTTTTGCTTTTGCTGGCGATTCGACGATAACCAGTGATTTAGCCATATTTTCCTCTGAAATCCTGCTCTACCTCATGCACAACGAGAAACTTCATAGACCTAAAACAAAAAAGGTTGCGCCATACATGATGTGCGCAACCCTGTTTTCAGTGGTAGATACGTGCCCAGTCGTTTTCGAGAAAACAGTCGATTTCCCGAGACCAGAGACTGTTGGAACGAGACAGCAGGGTCATGATGGTGATCAGTTTGATCTCCAGTTCGTTGATCGGGTCCTCCGCACTGCGCAGGGCGCGATCGATAATTTCTTCTTCAGCCTCGTCACTGAGCAGGCCCATGGCGCGAACTTTGACCAGAAAACCACGCGCTTCGCGGCTTAAGAGATGCTCTTCCTGAAGGCTGAAGATTCGATAACTTGTCGGATTTATAAGCGAAATATCGTCATCCTCAGGTGCTTTTGGGCGCAGGGCAACGGCTTCCATCCAAGAGAAAGCATCGTCAATCTCCTCCGCCTTGTAGCCGACAGACAAGAGCTCGGCGACCAGTTCCTGTTCACTGATCGGAGCATCTTCGGCACCGAGAACATATTGGGCAATCAGGTTGACGATTGCCAGAACGCGTTCACGCACGGGAACTCCATTCGCTTTTCCGTTGATTTTTCAAGCATTAACAACGGACAAAAAAGTCACCGGGAAGGGCCTGAATAACCCCCCGGAGTTCTAGGTCGAGTAAAATAACGGAAAGCTCCATGGGAGTCAAGCCGCATTTATGTGCTATTTCATCGCTATGCAGCGGATCGCCGGAGAGTTGCTGATAAACCTTCCGATTTACGGCGTCAAGCTCTTCTGTCTGGCTATCGACAACTTGGGCTCGTTGCTTTAGTTGTTTCTCTGGCCAGAGCTGGTTGAGGATGTCGCTGCTTTCGGTCACCAGAGCGGCTCCCTGTTTCAGCAGCCGGTTGGTGCCATTGCTGTTCGGGCTCTGTATCGAACCCGGCATGGCAAACAGCTCGCGTCCCTGCTCCAGGGCGAAGTCACCGGTGATCAGGGAGCCGCTTTTCTCTGCAGCTTCGACGATCAGGACCCCTCTGCTCAGCCCGCTGATGATCCTGTTACGGCCGGGGAAGTGGCCAGACAAGGGGCGGGTTCCGGGTGGGTACTCGCTGATAATGGCGTTGTTTCTCAGGATTTCGTTGTATAGGTAGCCGTTTTCCGGTGGATAGACCTGATCGACGCCGCAGCCGAGTACGGCGATTGTCCGCCCATTGGCCTGCAGGGCGCCCCGGTGGGCCGCGCTGTCGATGCCGCGGGCCAGCCCGCTGACAATGCAGGTCCCATGTCCGGCCAGATCCGCAGCCAGCTCTTTGGTAATCACCTGCCCGGCGGCGGAAGCACGCCGCGAGCCGACGATCGCCAGACATTCGTCTTTGGGGAGCTGACCACGGATATAGAGCAGCGCCGGAGGGTCGAAGATCTCCCTGAGCAGTTGCGGATAATCCGCATCCCAGAATGAACAGATAGTTATGCCCAGCTGATCCATTGTGGTGAGTGCCTTCAGAAAGATCTTGTTCTGTTCGTCTGGCCGGTTGTCAAACAGGGGCTGGGGGATTCCGGCCTGAAGCCAATCGGCTGCCGTGGCCTTGACTGCTGCGCTAAATGTTGAGAACCGTTCATGGATCTTGAACAGGGCACTGCGGCCGAGTTGTGGCGTCAGGTGCAGTCTGAGCAGGGCCAGATGTTCTGCCGTCATTTTTCTTCCCCTCCGATGAATAGTGTCCTGTCACGCCAGGCAAAATAAAACAGGGCTGAAAACTCAGCCCTGTCTCGATTCGTTATATAGCGGTGTGCCTATTCGCCGGCCATGGTGACTGTGTCGCCGATAAAGGCAGGATTGACGCTCTTGAAGATGATCGCCGAAGAGCTGTGATCTCTGGCATCGATGACGACCGCCGCACCAAGAACCTCATCCGGAAGTTCGAGGTTGCCGGCCTGCTTGAGCAGCTGGTCGGATACCTGACGGGGCCGGGAGATGTAGAAGAGATTGCCGTTGGCGACTCCTTCTTCGCGGCCGAGGTTGATGTAGAGGATATCGCCAGAGGAGAGAGTCGCTTTTTCATCGCGGCTGGCGATGACCAGCCCCTGCTGGGTCGCCTCGCTCTTGGTCATGACCACTTCTTTGTTCAGCGGGACATACTCGAACAGTTCTGCGCCGCGTTCAATTTCCCGGTAGGACTTGACGATTTTGGCCGAGACGGTTTCGCCGGTCAGGCTGGTAACCTGGATATAGCCGAGGTTCTGCATCTTGGTGCCGATAACCCTGCTGGTCATGGGATGCTTGACCTGCTCGCCGCGCTCAAAGATGCCGTAGGTATCGCCGACAGTGACCTGGGAAGGATCTTTCATCTTGATGAAGATCATGTCGTTTTCTGTCAACAGGACCCGGTTATCGACGGAGTCGACGATCAGCCCCAGGGGCTGTTCGCTGGTCAGGATGAAGCCGGTGCCCGCTCCGCTGGACTTGATGGTGATCATCTGCTGCTCGGGGTTGACCGCAACCGGTTGTCCCTGGTCGAGGGCCTGGGGAGTTTCCGCCGCCTCCCTGTAAGCCGGAATGATTTCAATTCGACCATCAATGATGCGGATCTGCTGACCCGGGAAAATCAGGTGCGGGTTGGTTATGTCAGGGTTATTGGCCCAGACATTTGGCCAGTAGTAGGGGTCATCGATGAAGCGTTTGGAGATGTCCCACAAGGTGTCTCCCTTTTTGATTGTGTAGATCTGTCCTTCATCTGCAGACGCGGTAAGCGGACCGACAACCATCGTAAGGAGTGCCAGTAAGGTCAACCAGCGAAAAAATGTCTGTGTCATGTGAGCCCTCTCAAAACGTGGAAAAGCATCAATTCATCATGCTGTTGCTGCGATTCAGGTGCTGCGCTTCCTGGCTGTCCGGATACTGGCTGGCGAGCTGTTTTAGCAGTTGATCAGCCTGCAGGTTATAACCCCGCTGACGATAAACCTGAGCCAGTTGCATCAGGGCTGCCGGGGCTTTGTTGGAGGCCGCCGGGTCATCGATGATCTGTTTCAGGTTGTTGATGGCAGCTTCGGTTTTGCCCAGGGCGATCTGGGCATTGGCCAGCCAGTAGCGAGCATTGGCTGCATACTGGTGATCAGGATTTGAGGTCAGAAAATCGGTAAAACCGGTTTCGGCAGCTTCGACCTTGCCTGAGGCGAGATCGGAAAAGGCGCTTAGGTAGAGAGCTGCAGAATCTGTGGCCAGAGGTAGCATAACTGCCGGTGCCTCTGTTTGCGGGCTATTGCCGGCTGCTTCTGGCATGGCGGACTGAGGCCTGCCCTGTTGCAGAAGGATCAGCTGCTGTTGCAGATCACGCAGCTGGGCCGCCTGGATCTGCTGCTGTTCTTTGATGCTATCGAGCTGTGATTTCAGGGCGGTTGATGGCGCCATGGTCATGCTTGTCGGCTGAGCGCAGGAGCTGATGAAAATGGCTGCCAGAAGCAGGATCGGTGCGCTTTTCAGTATCGCAAAGTGATGTGGTTTCATAGTTTTTATTTAGTCCATGCGAAAAAAATGCATATCAAGTTAAAAAATTATAGTTTTCTTAACAAGTTGTCAAGTTGCAAAAATGAGAAAGTTCCAAATGTTAGGAGCTATTCCGAAGATCCTCATGGAGTTTACCCTGTTTTATCGAATATAGAATCATATTCTTCGTCATTGATTGTGAATTCGTGCTATTGCCAGGGGGAGTTGGCAGAATCTGTTATTGCCGCACAGGATAGAATCTGTGGTATCCTCATTTTTTTACTTATACAGGACAGATGGGATTCGATGAGTCGTAAAAATAACGTTAGCAAGCCGGAACTGCTGGTGCCGGCCGGGGATATGGAAAAACTCAAGACCGCAGTGCGCTTTGGCGCCGATGCCGTCTACCTGGGAACCGAAGATTTTGGGCTGCGGGCCCATGCCGGAAATTTCAGCATCGAAGACTTGCGTCAGGCCCGTGAGCTGACCCGCAATGCCGGGGTGCAGCTCTACCTGACCCTCAACGCCTCTTTGAGGCCGGATGAATTCGGCGCGCTGGAAAATCTGCTCGAAGTACTCCAGCCGATCGATCTCGATGCCTACATCGTCGCCGATCCGGGAGCCCTGGCGACGATCCGCATGGTCGATCCGCAACGACCTGTTCATCTTTCGACCCAGAGCAACAACTGCAATCCGCGGGCGGCTGAATTCTGGCGTCTGAACGGGGTCAGCCGGATCAACCTGGCCCGGGAACTGACCCTTGATGATATCCGCGCCTTTGCTGGCGCTACCCAACTTGAGCTGGAATGTTTTGTCCACGGCGCGATGTGCGTGGCGCATTCGGGACGCTGCCTGCTTTCGGCTGCGCTGCTGCAGCGCAGTGCTAACCGGGGAGATTGCGCCCAGCCCTGTCGCTGGAACTATTCCCTTGTCGAGCAGACTCGACCTCTGGAGAGTTTTTCCATTGAAGAGGACAGCCGCGGTAGCTACATCATGAACAGTCGCGATCTCTGCCTGATCGACCAGCTTGCCGAACTGATGGCGGCCGGGGTTGACAGTTTCAAGATTGAAGGGCGCATGAAGAGTCTCTATTATGTTGCCACGGTGGCCAGGGTCTATCGCGATGCCATCGATCGTCTGTATGCCGATCCGCAGGATCATGACCCTCTCTGGCGTGAAGAGCTGGAAAAGGTTAGCCACCGCCCCTACGATACCGGTTTTCTCTTCGGCATGGACGACGCCAAGATCCACGCCGCGGACACGCATTATATCCGGACCCATGATTTTGTCGGCTTTGTCCGTAACGGGGAGGCCGGGCTCTGGGTGGAAGGACGCAACCGCTTTCTGCTCGGTGATGAACTGGAGCTGATCGGGCCAGGCATGCGCCAGGAAAAATTCACTGTCAACGAAATCCGCTCTCTGAAGGGGGAGCTGCTTTCCGCCGGGCAGCCCAACTCCCAGCTCTTGCTCGACCTGCCAAGCTGGGCTTGCGCAGGAGACCTGTTGCGGAGAAAGCGGCCGGAGGGAGGTGCGTGAAGATCGGACTGCTCTGTTTCTATCTGCTGATCGTGGTCTTGCGCTTCGGTTTGGACTGGGTGAACCTCAGACACCGTCAGAACAATAAACACGAACTTCCTGCCCTGTTCAAAGAACAGATTGATCAGGAAAGAATGAACAGGAGTGACGAATATTCACTGGCTGGAGACAAGCTTGGCTTTGTTGAAGAGGCGTTTGGCGTTATCATCACCCTGGTTTTTCTGTTCGGCGGAGTTCTGCCCTGGTACGACCGCCTGATCGGCATGCGGAGCGATTCGTTTGTGCTCTCCAGTCTCTGCTTTTTTGCTGTTTTGCTGCTGGCTCAGGGGCTGCTCGGGCTGCCTTTTTCCCTCTATCGCAACTTCGTCCTCGAAGAGCGTTTCGGTTTCAACCGGATGAGCTTCAAGCTCTGGTGCCTTGATCTGGTCAAGGGGCTACTGGTCGGTGTCCCGGTGTTCCTGGTTCTGTGCGGCGGTGGCCTGTTGCTGGTCGCCTTGCTGCCGAATAGCTGGTGGCTGTGGGTCTGGCTGCTCTGGGCTCTTGTTTCGCTGTTTCTGATCTATCTTTCCCCCTATCTGATTGAGCCGCTCTTTTACAAGTTTTCGCCGTTGACCAAGGAGTCCCTGGATCATGAGGTCAGGGCTCTTCTGCAGAGGGTCGGCATCGAGGCCGGTCAGGTCCTGCAGGTTGACGCTTCGAAACGGAGCGGGCATAGCAATGCCTATTTCACCGGGATTGGTAAGGTTAAACGGGTGGTGCTCTTCGATACCCTGCTGGAGCAGCTTGATGACCGGGAAATCCTGGCAGTGCTGGCTCATGAGCTGGGGCACTGGCGCTGTGGCCATCTGTGGAAACACCTGGTCAAAAGCCAGCTGGTGATTCTCGGCTGCTGCCTGCTCGCCTTCTGGTTGTTGCGACAGCAGATTCTGCCGGGCTGGTTCGGTCTCGAACAGCTGTCGTTTGCAGGCCAGCTGCTTTTGCTGATCTGGCTGGAAATGCAGATCGGGTTTTTCTGGAAGCCGGTCAGCAGCTGGTTGTCCAGGCGTCAGGAGCGCCAGGCCGATAATTTTGCCATCGGTCTCATCGGTCATGGCCAGACCCTGGCCAGCGGGCTGGTCAAGCTGGCCAGAGAAAACCTGAGCAACCTGTTTCCGCATCCACTTTATGTCGCCTTCTACTTTTCCCATCCGGCACTGCTTGAACGGGTCACTGAGCTGCAGAGAGATATGAAGAGCTGAACAAAAAACGGCGCGCCGACCAGGAGGGATAAGTCAGCACGCCAAAGTTTGTTGCCATATGTAAACTTTACCTTATTACTCGGGTATTTTCAAGCCGGGGGCTATTTTCTTTTCAGGTGAGTTTTTCCAGGCCGACAAAACGGTGCCTGTCGTCGATAGTGATCCTGAAGTGGCCGGAGATTCCGGTTCTGGTCAGAAAGGGGCGCAGCCGCGAGGCTGGAAAACGCAGGCGATTGCCGCATTCCGATAGCACCTGAACGTTGCTGGCGGCGCCCTGATAATAACGCAGGTACTGGTCGGCACTGATGTTCAGCCTGAAGTTGTAGTGTTTCTGGGCCATAGAGGTTCCGGATCGGTTTGATTTGTGGACGAAACGACGGAGTTGATTATAGCATGCTGGTTTATAAAGTGGTGGAAACAAGTCAGGTCGATGACCAGAGTATTGAAGATATTCTAAATGACTGGACACGTCAGGGATGGGATTTTGAAGGGATTCACTTCGCTATGCGCGAAGCAAGCCGTCGCCCGGGTATGGCGTTCATCACCTTTACCCGGGAAACGGAGTTTTTAGCTGAAAACGGCTCTTTTCCGTCGTAGCGGCGTCGAGCTGCGGAATAACTTGTGCGGCGTACTGGAGTACGCCTCCGCGTCATTCCTTGATCTCCTTGCTACAACGAAAAATTTCTCGTTTTCAATCTTAAAACTATATTGGTATTGGCGGCGTCTGGGGAGTTCGAGGAGAATTCTACTACGTCGAACTCCGAACATCGAACGCTTCAATAAGCTAAGCCGCCTTTTTTGCGGACCTTGCGCAGGGTTTTGTTGGCTACGTAGCGGGCCTTGTCGGCGCCGTCGGCGAGGATCTTGCGCAGCTGGTCCTTATCTTCAAGCAGGGCATTGCGCTTTTCGGCGTAAGGGGCGAAGAAGTCGCGGACTGTTTCAAACAGTTCCTGTTTGACGTCGCCGTAGCGCAGGCCCGGGGTCAGATAACGCTGACGCAGCTCGGCGAGTCCTGCTTCGTCGAGGAACAGGCGATAGATCTGGAACAGGTTGCAGTTGTCCGGATCCTTGGCTTCTTCGACCGGTGTCGCGTCGGTGACGATGCGCATGACCTGTTTGCGCAGCGCTTTTTCGTCGAGGAACAGGTCAACGGTGTTGCCGTAGCTTTTGCTCATCTTGCGGCCGTCGAGACCTGGAACGGTGGCGACATTGTCGTCGATCTCGGGATCGGGCAGGGTGAAGACTTCACCATATTCATTATTGTACTTGATGGCGATATCGCGGGCGACTTCGAGGTGCTGTTTCTGGTCTTTACCGACCGGCACTCTTTCGCTCTGAAAGAGCAGAATGTCTGCGGCCATCAGGACCGGGTAGGCAAACAGGCCGTGGTTTGGCTTGATTCCCTGGGCGACCTTGTCCTTGTAGCTGTGGCAGCGTTCCAACAGCCCCATCGGGGTGAAGTTGGACAGGACCCAGGCGAGTTCCTGAACTTCCGGAACATCGGACTGAACCCAGAAGGTGCTTTTCTCAGGGGCGAGGCCCAGGGCCAGGAAGTTGGCCGCCGCCTCCAGGGTGCCGGTCGCCAGTGCTTTGCCATCGATGACGCTGGTCATGGCGTGGTAGTTGGCGATGAAGCAGAACAGTTCCTGCTGTTCCTGGTGCTCGATCATCTTCTTCATCATGCCGAAAAAATTGCCAAGGTGCAGGGCGCCGGATGGCTGAATACCCGAAAGAATACGCATTTTTGTTTTCTCCGTTGCTGATCGGTTTATGAATCCGGGAGGGGGGGGATGTCCTCTCTCCGGATCCTTCGAAGCGGGGTCGAATCTAGCAGATCGCTTCGCTCAAGGTCAATCTTTTGCCCGCATGGTGCGGCAGTTTTTGGATCGCAGTCAACCTATGCTGAAATCTCTAGTTTTATTGACTCTTCTCCTCTCGGTTTTCACGACGCCTACCTGGGCCTGGTCACCACGCCTTGAGTCTCAGGCCCGCCTGCCTCATGACAACTACCGGGGGGTGGTCGGCGAGAACAGGGTCTATCTTGTCGGTATCGGAGAGAGCCTGATCGAGATCGCCCGCCGTGGCGGATTCTCCTACCAGGGGCTGGTTCAGGCGAATCCGGACGTGTCGCCCTGGACCCCGGAACCGGGGACTCAGCTGACCTTGCCTTATGCGCTGTTGCTTCCGGAAGGATTGCAGCCAGGCATTACGGTCAACCTGGCTGAATATCGCCTCTTCCTGCTCTGGCAGCAGGGGGATGATTACTTTATCCGCATCTATCCGATCGGCCTGGGCCAGGAGGGGTGGGAGAGTCCGCTGGGCGATTATCAGTTGCGCAGTATCATCGAGAATCCGTCCTGGACACGTCCACTGGCATTGCGCCAGGAGAATCCCGAGGCGCCGGTGATTGTTCCGCCAGGGGAGGAGAACCCCCTCGGGCGTTACTGGCTCGGTCTTTCTCTGCCCGGCTACGGAATCCATGGCACCAATCATCCCTTTGGCATTGGTCGCCGCGTCAGTCATGGCTGTATCCGGCTTTATGCGGCCGATATTGAAGATCTGGCCGGACGGGTGACGATCGGCATGCCGGTGCGGCTGATATATCAACCGGTCAAAATCGGTTGGCAAGATACTCGGGCTCTGATTGAGGTGCATCAGGATTATCTGGGAAAAGGAGGTCTGTCGGTTGCGCAGGTGGTGGCAAAGCTGCAGGCAGAAGGTCCCGGGAAGAGACTGAACCGGAAGTTGATTGAAGAGGAGCTTGCTGCCGCCCATGGAATTCCGCTGAGGGTGTCGGAATGATCCTGGGCGGACTCTTCACTTGACTGGGGGGGGATGTTCAATATAATAAATAGAAACTAATCCTTGGCTTGCATGTTATCCAATTGTCAGACAACAGGTTGGCGCAAGACGAATGGACAAATCTTCCAACATCTATTCGCTGATTTATCGCAGCTACCTGGTCAGTGCGCTGATTCCGATCATTGTTATCGAACTCGTGCTGCTGTTGCTCTATTTTGGCGTCAATCTCTATATCTCTTCTCGTAACGAACAGCTGCTGCTTGATGAAGCAGTGAATGAAATTCATGAGATCACCGCACGCGAAGTCGCTAATATCGATATTCGTCTGAATGAGATTTCCCGGCTGGCCCTGATCATGCAGGACGATCATCAGCGGTTTTTTGCCGGAGTGTCGGGTTGTGTGATGCCTCAGGCTGAACCGGTTTTTGCGACTCATGAGAATGGCGCCTATTTCAAGGTTAAGGATAATGGCGGCGCCTCACTTTACTATGCCAGCAGTACCTATATTGGTGATGCCGAACGCAAAAAGGCGCGTTGCAGCGAGGTCCTCGATCCGTTGCTGAAGTCGATCGTGGACAACAACCCGCTGGTCACCCAAGCTTACCTGAATACCGCCGATGATATGAACCGCCTTTATCCCTTCATGCCGGATGCCCCCGGTCAATACGGGGCATCGATCAATATGGAGGACTTCAATTTTTACTACCTGGCCGACGCTTCGCGCAATCCGGCCCGTGCCCCGGTCTGGACCGGCGCCTACCTCGATCCGGCCGGACAGGGGTGGATGATTTCGGCGATCGTACCGATTTATCGGGATGAGACTCTCGAAGGGGTCAGCGGTCTGGATGTCACCATCAGTTCATTTGTTGACAAGATCCTCAACCTGCAGATGCCCTGGCAGGCCAGCGCCATGCTGGTTGATGCCGAAGGGGTGATCCTGGCCATGCCGGAGGCTCTGGAGTCACTATTCGGGTTACATGAGCTCAAAGAACATATCTATGAGGAGAATATCAAAACGACAGTGGCGAAGCCGCAGGAGTTCAACCTGCTGGGTTTGGGAGATGAAAATTCTCAGGCTCAGTTCAAAGAGCAGTTTGAACAGTCCCTGGGGCTGGCGACCTACAGTTTTCTGGGGATCGATTACCTGGTTCGGCAGGAACAGGTCGCTGAGACGGGTTGGCGTCTGCTGACCTTTATCGAAAAGGACAGGGTTTTAAGTCCCGTGATCAGTCTGAAGAGACTCAGTAACCGATTGGGGTATGGGGCGATCCTGGTCATGGCCCTGTTCTACATGCTGTTCTTTCTCTATCTGATGCGCAAGTCCCGCAAGTTATCTGCTACGATCTCCGCTCCCCTTGAAACCCTGACCCAGGTGACCCAGGACCTCGGTAAAAACCTTGAGGTGGAGTCACTGAAACCGGTTGGCATCAGGGAGGTAGACCGGCTCAGCAGGAACTTCAACCGTATGAAGCATGCACTCGATATGCGTGCCGACGCTCTGGTTCTGGCCAAACAGACCGCCGAGCAGGCCAACAGCGTCAAGAGCAAGTTTATCGCAACGGTGAGCCATGAGCTCAGAACCCCGCTGAATGCGATTTTCGGCCTGACTCATCTTGGGCTCAAGCACGAACCGTCGCAGCGTCAGCGTGAATACCTGGAAAAAATCGAATCGTCGAGCAATCTGCTTCTGCAGCTGATCAACAATATCCTCGATTTTTCCAAGATTGAAGCGAACAAGATGGCCCTGGAACGCTCTCCCTTCAACCTGGATGAAGTTGTCCAGCAGTTTGCCAGCATGGTTGGGGAACTGATCGGCGACAAGGATATCCGCCTGGTGCTCAATGTGGCTGACAACGTTCCGCGTCAGCTGCTTGGCGATCCACTGCGGATCGGTCAGATTCTGCTCAATTACGGCAGCAATGCAGTGAAGTTTACCGAGCAGGGAGAGATTGCTCTCAAGCTCGAAGTGCAGGAACAGGCAAACGACAATATTCTTCTCTATGGCGAGGTGCGGGACACCGGCTTGGGGATAGCAGAAGACCAGCAGTCGCTGCTGTTTGAATCTTTTCAACAGCTCGACATGTCGTCAACACGCAGCTACGGCGGAACCGGGCTCGGTCTGGCGATCTGCAAAAGCCTGGCCGAACTGATGGGTGGCAAGGTTGGTGTCGAAAGTCATCCGGGGGAGGGCAGCCGCTTCTGGTTCACCGCCCAGGTCGGCCTGCAGGAAGGGGAACAGCTGGACATGACTGCGTCCGGGGCAGCCAGCGACATAAGTTTCCGGCTGTTGTGCAATGTCATCGAGGATCGCGGCGGGGCGAAGATTCTGGTCGTTGAGGACAATGAGATCAACAGGGATGTGGCACAGGCACTGCTTGAAGAAGCCGGAATCAGTGTGACCGTGGCTGAAAATGGTGAAATCGCCCTGCAGCGGCTCTCCGAGGGGAAGTTTGACCTGATCCTGACCGATGTGCAGATGCCGGTGATGGATGGTATTACGGCTACGGAAAAGATCCGCCATGATCTGAACAACAAGTCGATACCGATTATCGCCATGACCGCCAACACCTCCCCCTTCGACAAAAATGAATGTCTGGCAGCGGGGATGAACGGTTTTGTCGACAAGCCTCTCAAACCGCAGCGGCTCTGGAATATCCTGCTGGACTGGCTGGATTATTAGTTTCGGCTTTGTTTCAACTGCCTTTATTAAAACTCAGCATTGCTGAGTTTTTCCGGTTCTGCCCATTAGCTGAGCTTGCTCAGCGTGGGGCGCGTTGTCAGTTGCTGGTGTGAACCTACGAAGAAACGAAGGCTGGAAAACGACATATTAAAGAGCCATTTTTGCTGACTTTTTGGGGCTCCGGCCAAAAAGTCAGGCGGCTTCGGGGCCGCGACCCCGAGGTTTTGATCTTGATTGTTTCCGGGAGTCGACAGCAAATAAAATCAAAACCGCCGGTTCCCGTACCGGCAGACGTCACCCTTTTTCTTTGATCGCAAAGAAAAAGGGTGGAAAAAGAAACTCTTTGAAAACACTGACGTAAGTTGTTCTTTCGCGCATCGTAGCTTTTGGGCTGCTATTCTCTACTCGCTCAGACGAGTCGCTGTGTGCCTCGAATTCGCGCAATCGCAAAGCCGGTTCCCGGCTTGATATGTAGGGAACGTAAAACGCCCGACCAGAATGGTCGGGCGTTTTACGTTTTATATGCAATGGTGAAGCAGGTTACTTCTGTTGGCCCAGTTCGAAAGCCTTGGCAGATTTAGCTGCGCTGGCTTCCGCCGCTCTGGCGGCTGCTTCAGCACGGGCTGCTGCAGCTTCGGCACGTTTGGCGGCCGCTTCAGCGCGGTCGATGGCCGACATTGCCTGTTGCGCGGAACTGGCAGCACTAGTTGCCGAGGTTTCAGCCTGCTGGCTGGCCTGCAGGGCCTGGTCCAGTTTGGTCTGGTCTGTCTCGTTCAGAGTGGCGGTCGATGCACAACCGGCAAGAAAGAGAAGTCCCAGTCCTGCGCTCGCGATCAGTGTTCTAGTCGTTTTCATTTGGCCTCCTTGGTCATTTGGTTATTGGTCGCATAGAATAGACATATCAGCAAATCCGCCGATGTCAACTGCGGCCAGTCCTGCTACTGATTCTGCTGCATCATGCTGGCAAGTTGCATGAGCTGCTGCAGGTCCATGCCACTTTCTTTGAGAATCCCCAGCAGTACGGGGAACAGCTGAAGCATGAACCCCGGTTCCTTGATCAGGTCTTTGCTCAGTTCCGGCAGTGTGCCGAGCACAAAGGCTTTTTTTTCTTCCATGCTCAAGGCGAGCAGGGCCGCCTTGATCTCCTCAACAGTCATTGGTCCCTCCTTAAGATCAGGCTTTCGCCGGAAATGCAATTTTAAAGACTTCAGGATACTTTTTGACGAAATGCACAGCGATCCCTTCACGCAGATACTCGGGAAGATCGTCGTAATCCTTTTTGTTTTCATAGGGGAAGATCAGAGTGGTCAGCCCGGCCCGGCGGGCGGCAATGGTCTTCTCCTTAACGCCGCCGATCGGCAGGACACTGCCGGTCAACGACAGTTCGCCGGTCATGCCGAGTTTTTTGAGGATCGGGCGCTCAAGAATCATCGACAGCAGCGCCGTGGTCATAGTGATCCCGGCGGACGGGCCATCCTTCGGCGTCGCTCCAGCAGGAACGTGCAGATGGATGAAGTGGGTGTCGAAATAGTCCTCATCGATCTTGTATTCCTGCAGGTGGCCCATGACGTAGGAGTAAGCGATCTCCGAACTTTCAACCATGACCTTGCCGAGCTGGCCGGTCTGTTTGAACCCCTTGCCCTTGCTCTTCATCGCGGTCGCTTCGATCTGCAGGGTAGCACCACCCATACGGGTCCAGGCCAGACCGGTGACAACCCCCGGGGCATCGCTTAGCAGCTCCTCTTCGGCGAAGATCGGCTTGCCGAGATAATGCTCGACGTCCTTCTTGCCGACGGTGATTTTGTCGCTCCGTCCCTCGGCGAACTCCCGGGCTGCCCGGCGCATGATCTTCTTGATCATGTTTTCCAGGTTCCGCACCCCCGCCTCGCGGGCGTAGCGGTCGATGATATCGGCCAGCGCCGCTTTCTGAATGCTGATCTGGTCGCGGGTCAGGCCGTGATTCTCCAGCGCCTTGGGAACCAGGTAGCGGCGGGCGATCTCCAGCTTCTCCTCGAGGATATAGCCGGACAGGCGGATGATCTCCATCCGATCAAGCAGCGGCGCCGGGATGGTGTCGAGCTGGTTGGCCGTAGCGATAAACAGGACGTTCGACAGGTCGAACGGGACATCCAGGTAGTGATCGCGGAAGGCGCCGTTTTGTTCCGGGTCGAGAACTTCGAGCAGTGCCGAGGCCGGATCGCCCTGGAATGAGGCGCCGATCTTGTCGATTTCATCGAGCATCAGCACCGGGTTGGCGGTGCCGGCGCTCTTCATCGCCTGGATCGCCTTGCCCGGCATGGCGCCGATATAGGTGCGTCGGTGGCCTTTGATCTCGGCTTCATCACGCATGCCACCGACGGAGAAACGATAGAACTTCCGCTTCAGGGCATCGGCGATGCTCTTGCCGATAGAGGTTTTGCCGACCCCCGGGGGACCAACCAGACAGAGGATCGAACCAGAGATATCCCCCTTCATCTTGCCGACGGCGATGAACTCGAGAATCCGGTCCTTGACGTCCTCCAGGCCGTAGTGGTCACGGTCGAGCACCCGCTTGGCGCGTTTGAGATCGTAGGAGTCCTTACTGAACCTGCCCCAGGGCAGGATGGTCAGCCAGTCGAGGTAATTGCGGCTGACATTGTATTCCGGTGAGGAGGGTTCGATCAGTGACAACTTCTCGATCTCCTCGTCGACCGCCTTCTGGGCTTCGTCGTTGAGGGTCAGTTTTTTCAGGCGCTGCTGATATTTCTCGATCTCCGATTCCTTGCCTTCTTTTTCCAACCCCAGTTCGCGCTTGATCGCCTTGAACTGTTCGCGCAGGAAGAATTCGCGTTGCTGATTGGAGACCTTTTCCTCGATCTGCTGCGAGATCTTGGTCTGCAGACGCGAGACTTCGAGCTCCTTCTTGAGCAGCACCAGAACCTTGTCGATCCGCCGGTGGACATCGAAGGTCTCCAGTACGTCCTGCAGCTCGAAGCCATCGGCGTTGGTCAGGTTGGCGGCAAAGTCGGTCAGGCGGGCCGGGTCATCCATGCTCGAACGGCCAAGGAAAAGTTTGATTTCCTCTGAGTAGAGAGGGTTGATCTGGACCAGTTCCTTGAGGGTTGAGATGATCGCCATGGAATAGGCCTGCAGCTCGGCGTCATCACGCGATTCGGCGGTCAGCAGGTAGGCGACATCGGCGTAGATGATATCGTTGACGTTATGAATCTCTTCGATGCTGAAGCGCTCGAGGCTGTTGACCAGGATATGGGCACTCTTGTCATCGGTGTGAATCAACTTGAGGATCTTGGCCGCGACCCCGACCTGCTGCAGGTTGGTGGTCGAATCGTCGGCGTGGAGATCCTGAACCATGACCAGACCGATCGACTGCGATTCGGTTTCCATTGCCTGCTTGATGGTCTTCACACGGGCGGCACCGGTAACGGTCAGCGGGATGATGACTCCAGGAAAGGCCGGACGGGGGCGCAGCGGAATGATCGGCAGGCGTGACGGCAGCATGTCGCGGGCCAGAACCAGACCGTCATCGGGAACGGCATGGACATCGGCATCGGTTTCAACTTCTATTTCGTATTCGATGGATTCATCGTGATCTTCAAAATTATCGTGCATATGGCTACTCCATTGAGATTGCTGGGAAACCGGTTACGGAGCTGAGCAAAAAGCTCATAGTTGAAATTACTAGTAACCCTTTTTTCTTGTCAAGATAACATACTTTGGAAAAACTGCGCAGTGCTAGCTTGTTGCCCCCCTCCGGAAACTCCGGAGGGGGGCAACGTGGAAGTTTTCAGATTGGAAACGAGCCATTTCTTCAGTGGCGAGGAAATCAAGGGATTGTGCTTAAGGCGTAGTACTTTACACCGCGCAAGCAAAACCGCAGATTGACGCAGCTACGGCGGAAAAGGGTTGTTTCCGGATGAAAACTAGCTTGCGGCTTTTCCTTTGAGAGAGGCTGTGGAATAATCGGAAAAATTTATTTTCCTGCGAAAGGGTCCTCATGACTGCTCAACAAAAACAGCTCTATCTCGTCGACGGTTCGTCCTATATCTATCGCGCCTATTATGCCATCCGCCATCTGTCCAACTCCAAGGGGGAGGCGACCAACGCCGTCTACGGTTTTACCAACATGCTACTGACCCTGTTGCGCGAATATGCTCCGGAACATGTCGCGGTGATCTTTGACAGCAAGGGACCGACCTTTCGCAAGGAGCTTTATCCCCAGTACAAAGCCAACCGGGCGGCGATGCCGGAGGACCTGGTGCCGCAGATTCCGCTGATCAAGGAGGTGGTCAAGGCCTTCAACCTGCCCTGCCTGGAAATGCCCGGTTATGAGGCCGATGACATCATCGCCACCCTGACCCGGCGTTACGAACAGCAGGGATTTGACGTGACCGTCGTCACCGGTGACAAGGACCTGATGCAGATCGTCAGCGAGCGGGTTTGCCTGCTAGATACCATGAAGAAGAAGGTCTTCCGCCGTGACGAGGTTGTCGAGCGCTTCGGCGTTCCACCCGAGCAGGTGCTTGAGGTGCTCGGTCTGGCCGGCGATACCTCCGACAATATCCCAGGAGTTCCCGGAATTGGTGAGAAGACCGCGGCGACGCTGATTCAGGAGTTCGGCAGCATCGAAAACCTGCTAGGTCATATCGATCAGGTCAAAGGCAAAAAACGCCAGGAGAACCTGCGTGAATTTGCCGATCAGGCCCGCCTTTCGCGCCAGCTGGCCGACCTGGTTTACGATCTGGAGCTGGAGATCAATTACGACGATCTGTTGCTTGGAGAACCGAACCGTGAAGCACTTGAGGCGCTGTTCCGCGATCTGGAGTTTACCAAGCTGATGCAAGAATTCGCCCCGCAGGTTGTTGCAGAGCGCAAGGATGGCAATTATCAGGCGGTGCTCACTGAAGGCGAGCTCGATAAACTGCTGGCTGAGCTGACCAGGGCAGGGCGTTTTGCCCTCGATACCGAAACCACCAGCCTCGATGCCGTTGCAGCCGAACTGGTCGGACTCTCCTTTGCCGTCGAAGCCGGCAGGGGGTGGTACCTGCCGGTCGGCCACCGTTATCTGGGGGTGCCGGAGCAACTGGATAAAGACCTGGTTATCGAGCGACTGCGTCCACTCCTGGAAGATCCAAAGGTTGAAAAGATCGGCCAGAACATCAAGTACGATGCCCTGGTCCTACGCGGAGCGGGAATCGAGTTGGCCGGTGTTGCCGTCGACACCATGGTGCTCTCCTACGTACTCTATCCCGAAGCCAAGTCCCACGGTCTCGACGCCCTGGCCCTGGAGCACCTCAACCACCAGATGATCCCCTATGCCGAGGTTGCCGGCACTGGCAAGAAGCAGATCTGTTTCAGCGAGGTTGAGGTCGAAAAAGCGACAGAGTATGCCGCGGAGGATGCCGACATCACCCTGCAGCTGGCCGAAAAATTGTTGGCAGAGCTGCCGGACGATGCCCGCCGTCAGCTGTTTTAT
The DNA here is from genome assembly GCA_963677215.1 of Geopsychrobacteraceae bacterium. Taxonomy (GTDB): domain Bacteria; phylum Desulfobacterota; class Desulfuromonadia; order Desulfuromonadales; family Geopsychrobacteraceae. The sequence goes on along the minus strand of OY781919.1, from coordinate 453,874 downwards.
AAGGTCGAGATGCCGCTGGTTGAGGTGTTGACCCGCATGGAGTGGACCGGCATCCGGGTTGACGCCGATTTCCTCGGAAAACTGTCAGACGAGCTAGGCCGTCAGCTGGTCGAGCTGGAAAAGGATATTCATGAGCTGGGGCAGGGCCCGTTCAATATCAATTCGCCGAAACAGCTGGGCGAGGTCCTGTTTGAAAAGCTCGGGCTGCCGAAGGGGAAGAAGACCAAGACCGGCTGGTCGACCAATGTCGAGGTCCTGGAGAAACTGGCCGAAGAGCATGAGATCGCCAAAAAGATTCTCGACTACCGCTCTCTGAGCAAACTCAAGAACACCTACAGCGATGCTCTGCCGAAACTGATTAACCGCCGCACCGGGCGCGTGCATACCTCCTTTAATCAGGCGGTGACCGCGACCGGCCGCCTGTCGTCGAGTGATCCTAATCTGCAGAACATCCCGATTCGCAGCGCCGAAGGGCGGCGCATCCGCGAAGCCTTCCTGCCGGAAGCTGGCTGGGTGCTGGTCTCGGCCGACTACTCCCAGGTCGAGCTGCGGGTTATGGCCCATCTCGCCGATGTCGCCGCGCTCAAGGAGAGTTTCGCCGCCGGGGAGGATATTCACAAGCGGACCGCCGGGGAGATCTTTAACGTTTTTCCTGAAATGGTCAGTGACGAGATGCGCCGTCAGGCCAAGACCATCAACTTCGGGGTGCTCTATGGCATGGGGGCCTTCAGTCTGGCCAAGGATCTGGGGATCAGTCGCAGCGAAGCACAGAGTTTCATCGATCACTACTTTGAACGCTATCCCGCCGTACTCAACTTCCTTGAAGAGAAAAAGCAGGAGGCCCGCGAGTACCAGTATGTCACGACCCTGCTCGGACGCCACTGTGCCGTGCCGGAGATCAACAGCAAGAATGGTGCTATCCGCAGTTATGCCGAACGCAACGCAATCAACTACCCGGTTCAGGGAAGTGCCGCCGACGTCATCAAGGTGGCGATGATCAGAATTGACAAGCGCCTGCGTGAAGAAAGGCTGCAGACCCGCATGCTGCTGCAGGTCCATGATGAACTGGTCTTCGAGGTCCCGGAGCTGGAGCTGGACAGGGTGATCGCCCTGATTCGTCAGGAGATGGAGCATGCCGTCGAGATGGACCTGCCGCTCAAGGTCGATGTCGGTCAGGGGGCCAACTGGGCGCAGGCCCACTGATGGTAATTGCGGTTTACTGAAAGGCCTCTGTCAGAACTTGGTTAATCTGAGTCCCCACGCTTTCATGAAGAGCGGGATGTGCTATCGTTATACTTGTTGCAGCAAGATTTCCCCATTTGCCAGCGATGAGCTACGGGGGCGTCCTCTTTTTAAGACAGGCGGAAACCATGAATCTGAAACGCTTCAAGACCAATGACATCAGTGTGCGTTTAACGGCTCTGCCACCTCTGGCAGACGATGCCGAGTCCCTCGATTATGATTTCAGGCGCTATTACACCTATAACCTGGGTCGTGACCGGAACTGCCGGTTGACTCACTACGCCTATGAGGCGCTGGCGTTGACCGTCCGCGACCGGCTTATGGAGCGTTGGACCAGAACCCGTTACGCCTACGAAGAGAACAACTGCAGGCGGGCCTACTATCTGTCTCTCGAATTCCTTATGGGGCGGGCGATGGGCAATGCTGTGCTGAATATCGGTCTCAGCGGCGAGCTCAAAACCGCCTTGGCCAAGCGTTGTCTGGATCTCGAGGAACTGGAGATGATCGAACCGGACGCCGGGCTGGGCAACGGCGGCCTCGGCCGGCTGGCCGCCTGCTTCCTCGACAGCTGCGCAACCCTGCAGTTGCCGGTTCAGGGCTATGGAATCCGCTATGAATACGGTATGTTCAGGCAGCGTATCGAGAACGGTTTCCAGGTCGAAGAGCCGGATCACTGGCTTGAAACTGACAATGTCTGGGAGATTAAGCGTCCCGAATATCGTCAGCGGATCAAGTTCGGCGGACGGACCGAGTTCTATCACGATGGTCACGGCCGTCAGCGGGTGCGCTGGGTCGACAGTCGTGATGTTCAGGCGATTCCCTACGACGTGCCGATCCCCGGTTATGAAAACGGTACGGTCAATACCCTGAGGTTGTGGAAAGCGGCTGCCACCGAAGATTTCGACCTGGACGAATTCAACTCCGGTGATTACCCGGGATCGGTCGCGGCGAAGAACGACGCGGAAAAGATCACCATGGTCCTCTATCCGAACGATGCCAGCGAAAGTGGCAAGGAGCTGCGCCTGCGTCAGCAGTATTTCCTCGCCTCGGCAAGTCTGCAGGATGTGCTCGACAAGTGGGTCATCACCAAGGGCACCGATTTAAGTGAATTTGCCGATTTGAACTGCTTTCAGCTCAACGATACCCACCCCAGCTGTGCTGTCGCCGAGCTGATGCGCCTGTTACTCGATGAGCATGGCCTGGAGTGGGACGAGGCCTGGGCGATCACCAGCCGGACCATGGCTTACACCAACCATACCCTGCTGCCCGAAGCGCTGGAAAAGTGGCCGGTCCGTCTGTTTCAGCAGCTGTTGCCCCGGCTGCTGGAGATCATCTATGAAATCAACGCCCGCTTCTTGCGGGAAGTGGCCCAGCACTGGCCGGGTGATAACGACCGGCAGCGGCGTATGTCGCTGATCGAAGAGGGGCCCGATCCGCAGGTACGCATGGCCTACCTGGCGATCGTTGGCAGCTTCTCCATCAATGGTGTCGCGGAACTCCATTCTCAACTGCTCAAGAGCGGCCTGTTCCGTGATTTCTTTGAACTCTGGCCGGAGCGCTTCAACAACAAGACCAACGGGGTGACCCAGCGGCGCTGGCTGGCCCTGGCCAACCCCGATCTGAGCACCCTGATCAGTGACAAGATCGGCAGTGGCTGGATCACCGATCTGTCGGAACTGAGTCGCCTGGCCCCCTTAGCCGAGGACCAAGCCTTCCAAGGACAGTGGCGCCAGGTCAAGCGGCACAACAAGGAGCGCCTGGCCGCGATGGTCCTGCAGGAGTGCGGTGTGGTCTTCTCGTCCGATGCCCTGTTCGATGTCCAGGTCAAGCGGATTCACGAATACAAACGCCAGCTGCTCAACATTCTGCATGTGATCCATCTCTATAACCGGATCAAGCGGGGCGATACCGAAGGTTGGACGCCACGTTGCGTACTCTTCGGCGGCAAGGCGGCACCCGGTTATGCCATGGCCAAGCTGATCATTAAGCTGATCAATAATGTCGCGGCGATGGTCAACAGCGACGCCGATGTGGGTGAACTGCTCAAGGTCGTGTTCCTGCCCAACTATCGCGTTTCAGCGATGGAGACGATCTGCCCCGGCTCCGATCTTTCCGAGCAGATTTCCACTGCCGGGAAAGAGGCGTCGGGAACTGGAAACATGAAGTTCATGATCAACGGCGCACTAACCATCGGTACTCTGGATGGCGCGAATATCGAGATTCGCGAGGAAGTCGGCGCCGAGAATTTCTTCCTCTTCGGCCGGACTGCTGAGCAGGTTGAAAAGACCCGTAGAAATTATGATCCGGCGGCGATTGTTGCCGCCGATCAGAACCTTTCCCAGGTGATGCATTTGTTGCGCAGTGGTCATTTCAGCCAGTTCGAAGCGGGGATCTTCGATCCGATTCTGGAGGCCATTCTGAGCCCGCATGATCCGTGGCTGGTGGCAGCCGATTTTACCAGCTATGTCGAGGCGCAGGAGCAGGTCGCCAAGGCCTACCTGGATGAACATCATTGGACGCGGATGAGCATCCTCAACACAGCGGCGTCAGGTAAATTTTCGACCGACCGGACGATGGCGGACTATAACAGGGAAATCTGGAAACTCCAGAAGGTTGTACCCAAAAACTGAGATTTCTGATTCGTTAGGAGATGACAACACAGTTTCGCCCTTTGCGTTTCGCTTCGTAAAGGGCGTCGTCGGCGCGTTTGAGTAGACCGTCGATATTGATGTCGTTGATGTTGTACATGCTTGCGCCGATACTGATGTTGATGGAAATCGTTGAGCCGGCGTGCTGAATTCTCAAGGCGGCAACGCTTTGGCGCAACCGTTCACAGACCTGCAGGGCCGTGTCTTCGTTTGAATCGGTCAAGATCGCGGCAAACTCCTCCCCGCCGAAACGGCCGAAAATATCAGACGCCCGCAGCTCCTGCTGGCAGCAGTTGACCATTCTTTTCAGCACTTCATCTCCAACATCATGGCCATAGGTGTCGTTGATGCGCTTGAAATGATCGATGTCGAGCATCACCGCGGCCAAGGGAGTGCCGTGGCGATGAGAGCGTTTCAGTTCGGCCATCGCTCTCTCGATGAAGTGTCTGCGGTTGCTGGCACCGGTCAGTGGGTCGGTTGTCGCCATCTGGCGCAGCCGATCTTCGATCTGCTTTTGATTGGTGATGTCGCGGACGACCGAAAAGACCCTCTGCTGTTCTCTTTCCGGAGAAGAACTCCAGGACAGCCAGCGCAGGGTGCCATCCTTGCAATAACAGCGATTTTCAAAGCCGATGACACTTTCGCCATTAGCCAGGCGCTGCTGAATAGACAGGCTGACCTCCCGGTCATCTTCGAAAACCAGATCCAGCCAGTCCTTGCTTTTGACCTCTTCTACGCTCCAACCCAGGGTTCTGTGCCAGGACGGGTTAAGTTCCAGAAAGTGCCCGGCAAAATTGCTGATACAGAGCATGTCGAGAGAGAGCTCAAAGATCTTCTGTCTGTCGTCTTCAACCCGTTTCAGTTCGGTCAGGTCGCGGACGATGATGGCGATCAGATCGGGGGTCTCTGTGTCATTAAACAGCGGTGAAAAAGATACGGAAAGGAAGCGTTTCTCCTCGTTAGCATTATGCCAGAATTCAAACTGAATGTTTTCACCGGAGAACGCTCTCGTCAGATGGGGTTTGGCGACTTGGATGTAATGTTCGGTGCCCATGACGTCTTCGAGTGACATTCCGACCATGTCTGAAGTTATATGTCTGAAGGAGTCCTGATAGGCCTGGTTAGTGTAGTGAAAGTGATGACTGCTGTCGAGCAGAGCGATTGGGTCGTGAGTCGTGTTGACCAGCGTATCAATCAGTTTCAGCTCCTGTTGCAGCTTGACGGCCTCACTGATATCCTTGGCAAAAACGGAGATGCCGATGATCTGATCAGCTTTTCTAACCGGTTGGACCGTTGTCGCGTATTCACGCTGGTCATCTGTTGAAAAATTGAGGCGCAGGGTCTGTCCCCTGAGGGCTGAGTCATAAAGCTTGTCGAACAATATGGCATTGATGTCGGTGAAGATCTCGTCGACCTGCATGCCGGGCGTCAGTTCGATGCATCTGCGGATGGCGAAAGCTGCCTGGGCAGCTTTGTTGGCGAAAAGCAGTTTTTTCTCCCTGTCGACAGTCCAGATGATGTCTTCACCGCTGTCCAGCAGGGAGAGAAGGTTGTCGCTGTTCTGCTGCCAGGTTGACGCGCAGCTTTTGGTATGGCGTGATGAATCGGCCGCAGAACGGGGTTCCTCCACGTTCAAGGCTGGCTGACTGGCTGAAAAATTGGTCTCAACAATCATCATCGAATGGCTCGCAGGGCATAGCAAAAACAGCGATATGTCAAGGCGGCTTCAGGAATTTCTTGAAGGAGTATACCGGGAAAAAAAGAGAAAAGAGTGTTTTTTAATAAAAAAATTGGCTTTTGCCGGTGATTCTGAGAGTCTTTTCGGAATGTTTTGATGGAATTGCAATGTGTTTCGAATATTTTTATACTCTGTTGATATGGGTAGATAAACTGTATTGCTAGCGCAAGTGGGATAATCGCTTTGGCTCTGATTTATATTGACGATCTGTTAGAGGGGATGGTGCTGGCCGAGGATCTGTATACGGTCAGCGGACGTTTCGTTCTGGCCGCTGGTTGTACCTTGCAGAAGGATCAGCTGACCCAGTTGAAACAGTGGGGGGTCATTGAGGCCTCTATCACTGACGAAAGCATCAGTGAAGAATATGCCCGGCTGCAGGAGCCAGGACGGGAGTTTGTCGACCGGGCCGGTGGTTACCTGCTGCGCCGCTTCATTCTGAATGATATCGGCAGTGAGCCTCTGGCAACCTTGTATCGTCATGCCCTCTGGGTGTTCGCCAGACGCCTGGAGCGTGGTCTGGATCCGACCCTGCCGAGCTATGTCGAGCTACCCAAGTTCAAACAGGGGATGGCACCGCTCTCCCTGCCTCAACTGTTGAAAGGGGAGATAGACGTTTTTTCGCTGCCCTCGGTATATAACCGGGTTCTTGAAGTCATCGAGAGTCCGGAGGTCTCGTCGGCGAAGATCGCCGATGTGATCAGCAAGGATGCCAACCTGACCTTGCGTCTGCTGCGTCTGGTCAACAGCCCCCTGTACGGATTCGGCGGCAAGATCGATACGGTCTCACGGGCTGTTTCACTGATCGGAACCAACGAACTCTCGTCTCTCGCACTGGGTGTCACCCTGATCAAAAATTTCCAGAGTATTCCGTCAGAGCTGATGGATATGAATTCGTTCTGGCGACACTCGATTCGCTGCGCTCTTTTCGCGCGGATTATCGCCGATCATCTCAAGCTGGATGGGATCGAGGGCTATTTCACCGGTGGCCTGCTACATGATATCGGCCGCTTGATCATGGTCGAGCGCATGCCGGAACAGTATGCTGCCGCGATACAACGTGCCCGTGAAGAGGGATTGCCGATGTACCGTGCCGAGCAGCTCTGTCTCCAGTTGGACCATACCATCGTCGGCAAAACCCTGGCGAGCAAGTGGCGGCTCCCTGCACCGTTGGTGCGGATGATCGGTGGCCATCATTCGCCGCGCCTGGCCAACTATTCGATCGAATCCTGTGTCATTCATGTCGCCGATCTGTTTGCCCATGGCTGTGGCTACGAAATTCTGCTGGTCAACGAGGTGCCTGAGCTTCAGCAGAAAGCCTGGGATGAACTCGGACTTGATCTGGCCCTTATCGGTCCGACCGTGCGCCTGGTGGAGCAGGAATTCCGCCAGATCGTCAACGCCTTCTTCGATTAACACTTCACCGCTGTTCGGAGCGAGAAGGGGCACGCTGTTTACTCAAAGGGGCGGGGCCGGAACTGATTGGCCGGCCAGCCGCTCTGGCGATCCCCTTGATCATGCCGTTGAAGACAAAGTGATGAGCCGGTGACACAGTGTACCAGTAGAGCAGCCCCCAGAGTCCTTTGGGCAGAAAACGGGCGGTCTGGACAAGTTCGCTTTGTCCTGAATCAAGCTGGTAAAGTTGAAATGACAGAATTGCCTTGCCGGGCAATTTCATTTCCGCAACCAGACTGAGCAGCCCCGGCGGCTTGATGTTGAGGACCCGCCAGAAATCAACCGCGTCGCCGGTATAGAGTTCGTGGCTGCTGCGCCGCCCGCGAATAAGTCCTGCGCCGCCGATCAGCCGATCGATTGCACCGCGAATACGCCACAGCCAATTGCCGTAATAATAGCCGACCTCACCGCCAATCGCCTGAATAGAAGGCCAGATCTCCTCCGGCGTACCGTCGATGACAGCGTGACGGATATCTTCGAAAACACTCCCCCCGGCCCAGGCCGGATCGCCGGGAATGCTCCATTCCGCAGGGCGCATCAGACCGGAGTCGGACCAGGAGGTTTCGACCTGCTGTTGGCGAATCCTCTCCAGGGCCAGATGGATCGCCTTGCGTGCGTCAAACAGCTCCTGCGGAAGCAGCTCCCTGATTCGGTTCTCCCGGCAGATGACCGGGTTGCGCAGGCCTTCCGCCAGTGGGCGCGCCAGCGCTGCGGGGATCGGTGTAACAAGGTGGATCCAGTATGAGCTGAAACGGGGCGTCAGGATCGGCAGTGAGTGGATATGGCGGGCTGGGAGACCGGCTTCCTCGGCGTAGATCTGCATCAGCTGGCGGTAGGTCGTCACCTCCTGCTGGCCGATATCAAAGGTCTGCCCGTAGGTCTCCGGCTTGTTCAGGCAGCCGGTCAGGTAGTAGAGGACATTGCGGACGCCGATCGGCTGACAGGGGGTATCGACCCAGGTTGGGGTAAGCATCACCGGCAGGCGATCGACCAGGTAGCGCAGTATCTCAAATGAGGCGCTGCCGGAACCGATGATCATCGCCGCCCTGAGAATAGTGACCGGGACCGGTCCCGCCTGGAGGACCTGGCCGACTTCACTGCGTGAGCGCAGATGGTGGCTGAGCTGCGACTGTTCGTCGCCAAGGCCGCCGAGGTAGATGATCTGCTGCAGGCCTGCCTCGGCCGCAGCTCGGGCCATGTTCTCCGCTGCCAGGCGGTCGGTTCGGGCAAAATCGCTGACCGCGGGGTTCATCGAATGGATCAGATAGTAAGCTGCGCGGCAGCCACGCATGGCCGCAGCCAGCGAATCCCGGTCGAGTAGATCGCCTTTGATGATGCGCAGGTTCTTATGCCCGGCCCATGGGCGGCTGCCCAGCTTGTCCGGTGAACGTGCTAGTGCCCTGACCCGGTACCCGGTATTCAGCAACCGGGGGACGAGCCTGCCGCCGATGTAGCCGCTGGCTCCGGCGACCAGGATTTCCGCTGAAGTCTGCTCAGTCATGCTTGCCTCCCGCTTTCTTTGATAGTGCCCTATCCACGGGCAATTGCAAGTTTGCGCAGCAATTTTCATTTTTGTTAGACTTGGTAGTAGTTTGGAAAAGGAGGCTTCTGTGAGTGAAAAAATTCGTTTAGGTATCAGTTCCTGTCTGCTCGGAGCTAAGGTTCGCTACGATGGAGGACATAAATTTGACTCTTATCTGGCCAATGTGCTTGGCGAATATGTTGAGTATGTGCCGGTCTGTCCTGAAGTTGAGGTCGGACTACCGATCCCGCGTGAAACGTTACGCCTGCAGTTGAACGACAAGGAGGAGGTGCGTCTGGTCTTTTCCCGCAGTGGTGGTGACATCACCGAGCGTATGGAGTTCTGGGCAAGACAGAAGGTCGATCAGCTGCGCCAGGAAAACCTTGACGGTTTTGTGTTTAAATCCAAATCACCGAGCAGCGGGATGGAAAGGGTCAAGCTCTACAACCAGAAAGGGGTGCCGCGCAATGTCGGTGTCGGCATCTTTGCCCGCGTTTTTCTCGAAACCTTCCCTCTGCTGCCGACCGAAGAGGAGGGGCGACTGCATGATCCCCGTCTGCGCGAAAACTTTGTAGCGGCAATCTTCACCCTCAAGCGCTGGCGGCAAACCATGGAGTCCGGTCTGTCTGTTGGAGCGCTGGTCGATTTTCACAGTCGCCACAAACTACTGCTCCTAGCGCACAGCGAAAAGCTGGCGCGACAGATGGGACACTTGATCGGCCAGCATCAGGGGCTGTCAACCAGTATGCTGTTTGGTGCCTACCAGACTCTGCTGATGCAGGTGTTGAAACTCAAGACAACGCCGAAAAAGCATGCTCATGTCATGCAGCGTATTCTCGGTTACTTCAAGGATCAGCTAAGTGCCGATGAAAAGCGAGAAACGCTTGAGTTGATAGAGCGATACAAGCAGGGGCTATTGCCCCTGATTGTTCCCATGACCCTGTTGAATCACTTTGTTCGGAAGTACGATCAATCCTTCCTGAAGGAGCAGGTTTATCTCAATCCGCATCCGGCTGAGCTGAAATTGTTGAATCATGTCTGATTCAACGTTTTTTAAAGGTTGTAAATAGCTGAAAAGACTGTATGTATGTGTAGTTGTTGCTTTTTCATTAGCAAGGTGGGCGTTTTGTGCTAATATCTGCGACCCATGACCGGCATGGTGCCGTTCGAAATTTAAATTGTGAAGGAGAAGTGAAAATGAAAAAGTTGAATCAGAACATCTGCCTGCTGCTGGCGGCAGGGGTTTGTGTTGCGTCGCTGGTTTTTACCGGCTGCAACAATCCCCCAAAGACGGCAGAGGCGCCGGCGCAGGAAACGGAACAATCTGTCGCTGAGGTTCCTGCTGCGCCAGAAGAGCAGAGTGTCGAGCCAGTCGGCGAAGTAACTGAGATGGCCGTTGACGCTGGCCAGGATATTGCTCAGGCTGCAGAAGAGTTGACTGAAGCAGGAACCGTTATTGCCGAAGAAACGACAGCTGATCTGCATGAGGTGGCGTCTGTTGCCAAAGAAAAGGCTGAGTAGCATGAACTGAACCAAATCAGGTCCTGAAGATTCACGAGAAATCTGCTGGACCAACGCTGCAAAAAATTCGAATGAATCCCCCGTCGCTGGCGACGGGGGATTTTTATTTTAAAGGGATTTCAGTTGCAGAAGGGGTTGCTTCGGAGACCGGAGAGGTTTAGATTGATTTGCTAGATTAGCTGTGTATAATAATTGCGTATTGCCATAATGATGTCGGTCAGATATAGGAGCTGTGTCGGTGATCCAGAAGAAGATAAATGTACGGGTTGATATGAAGAAAAACCGTATTTATTGCTCCTGGTGTGGCAACATCTCGAAGGTCGACATCAACAGCTATTTCACAGAGGTCCGCTTTGCGGTTGCCGATCTCAAACCCGGCTTTTCGCTCATTCTTGATCTTAGAGAGTGTCGCTACAGCTCTCTCGAAGCGATTTCCGTTGTCAAAAAAATCATGCAGTACCTTGTGACCAAAGGAGTCAAGGATGTTGTCAGGGTGGTCAGCGACAAGCATCTGTCGCGTACCCAGTTTATGAATATGGCCCTGCGTGCCCAGGGCTATCAGGCTGTCTATGTCAACACCCCGGAAGAGGCCGAGGCCTTTATCGATAATGCAGCGACCCGTCATCATATCCGCCTTAAGCTGCAGAAGAAATTTGTCGAATATGTGGACAATGGAGCCACCCGCTACGGGACACTGCAGGATGTTTCAGTCGGGGGGTGCGCAGTCTCGACCGCCAAGGAGTTGCCTGCCGTGGGTTCGGAGCTGCTCCTCAGGTTTGCCCTTTGCGATAAGAAGATGCAGGAGTGCAGATTTGAATTCGAGGGGAAGGTTGCTCGTCATTTCGAAGCAGGTTTCGGGGTGGAGTTTGTTCAGCTGCTCTCAGCGGACCGGCAGAAATTGCTCGAATGCATGGGACAGGAGACGGTGGTTGAGGTGAAGAAGGATCAGGATTGACCCAAGAGGCGATGCTCAGAGCGGACAAAAAAAGGGGTCGGCTGAAGTAGCTAACCCCTTGATTTCTATGGAGCCGCTAGTCGGATTTGAACCGATGACCTACTGATTACGAATTGTTGATTCTCTTTTTTAACTTGCTAATTTTACTGCTCTTTTCTGTTTTCTTTGTTCCCGACATTCCGGACGCTGTTTTGTGGAGCTCGGCCATCTTGCTGGCTTCGATCTTGAGGAGGTCTGCGCTCATGTGGGTGTAGACCTCTGTCATTCTGATGTCGCTATGGCCGAGCATGGCCTGCAGGCTGCGCAGGCCGACACCGGCCTGGATCGCCGCTGTCGCTCCTGAGTGACGCATGAGGTGATTCCAGACCGGCTTTGTGATTCCTGCCCTCTCTGCTGCCAGCTTGAGCCCTTTTTTAAGATCCTGGTATGGTTCACCGGTGCGTTTGTTGATGAACAGATAGTCATCGTTTTTCTTGTCTCGGCAGACCTCGATCAGCTGCTCGAGGAGATCCTGGCCGATGATCGGCACGATCCTGTGTTTGTTCCCCTTGCCGGTGACGTGGATCAGCCCGGCCTCCAGGTCGACGCTTTTCCGTTTGAGCTGCAGGGCCTCGGTGCGCCGCAGTGCGCAGTAGGTGTAGAGGGTGACGATCGTGCGCTTGTCGCCATCCAGTTCGTTGAGCAGTCTGGCCAGCTCGTCCGGCGTTAATGGTGTTTTGGGTGGCGGCAGTGTCTGCTTTTTGGTGTAGAGCTTAGGCAGCTCACCTATCTGCAGCTTAAGTCCATCGCTGGCAAAATTCAGCAAGCTGCGCAGGTAGGACAACTCAGCATTGATCGTTCTTTTGGTGACACCGTCGGCCAAGCGTTTTGCTTTGTAGCGGTTGTAATCGCTCTGGCGCAGCAGGTTTATGTATTGATTGTTCAGGGCAGCGATGACCTTTGGCAGGGTCTTGCCGGCCTCATCGACGGTCCTGGCGGCCTTCTCGATGGTGTACCAGTCCAGAAACCGGCCGATAATGTCTTTCAGGCGCTGATGTGCTGACTCCTGGGGGATGCCGCGCAGCTCCGCCTCGTAGGCCAAGGCCTCAAGTTCAGTTCCCTCGTAGGGGAATGTTTCCTCTTTGCCATTGCGGCCATGACTGATGCGGATCTGCCACCAACCTGGGCCTTTAGTCGGGTGTTTTCTTACTGCCATAACATTATTGTAAGTCAGTAGTTTTTTCTTGTTCGACACCGACTATTGTGGCGCTGACAACTTGCTCTCTTATGATCTTGGCATTTATTTTCAGGTATATGTTTGTTCGTTCGATTATGGCAGTTGAGAGAAGTTTTTTATATTCCTCTTTCCTGTGGAGAAAGACGTCTTCCAGTCTAGCATTGAAAGACAGTTCATTTTTTTTGTTAGTAACAAAAACGTTAAATTCACCATCTGTAGAGTTGTCTATTTTTTCAACTCTATAATTTCCATTTAGTTGAGCTTCAATTGACTTTGATCTTGGAGTTCTTACGATTGATTTAATTTCTTCATGTTCGTAAATTTGACCATCAATTGTCAGAGTGTCTGTTTCTTGAACTCCACGAAGTACTTTGTTGTATGTTTCATCAGCCTCTTCTTGAACTTCTTTTAATACTGGAACCCTTGACATCGCTTTTGTTAAAAGTTCAGTTCTTTTTGTTTCTTCTTTGTTCTGTGAGATCAGGGCATCTGCAATTTTGTCTTGTTGTTGTCGGGTGATGTAGTTTTTAAATCCGTAGGCGCATGCCCCTATGATGGCAAGCCCTAATATCGTTATAGTCATCTCTGTGCCAGACATTTTGGTAACCAACCCTTCTGCCATTCGTACTGCTGCTTGAGTAAAGTCAACAGAGACTTCAGTACTTCCTTCGGTTATTTTATATATGATTTCAAGTTCTTTTTTGTCTTCATTTTTTAATTTTGTTGGGGGGCCTTCGTAGCAGATTTGAGCATAGACCCTATTGATATGCTTTTGAAACTCAATCAGGCCTTCCATTGATTGGCTAGTAAGGGAGCTCTGGTAAAGAGAACCGTCGAGTTTAATGTCAATTTTTGGCCAGTTGTCAAAAGTGAAGTCGACAGGGTAAAGGTGTTCTTCTTCTTTAAGGGCTTCCTCCAATGCTTTCCAGGCGTCTTCTTCGTTTGTAATTTTTATCTTGGGTATTGTCATTACATGGTCTCCGGTTTTTGTCAGTTTTTTCGACTTGATCAACACCCAAGCCGTTATTTCGTCGTGCTTTGGTTGATAATTTCAGCCCTTAGTCTTTCTAGGGTCATCTTTGCGTTGATACGTCCGCTCTTCCTGGATCTTTCCGTCTGTTTTATGGATTTTCACGGATCCGGTTTTGTCGGACATGTAGTCTCTGGCTTTCTGGATGATCTCTTGTTTTGTCTCTGCAGTCTTCGTGGCGCGTTCATTGCCTTCTTTTTTGAAGGCCCACTTGTTGCCTTGTTTGGTGATATGGTAATCGTCCATGGTATTCCTCCAGTCATATTGTTGGTCTTGGATAGAATTATGGTCCCTCTTCGATGATCTCAAGAACCTGGCCATCGATTGATACTTTTGCTTTTACCCAGTTTCTGACGACTCCGCCAAAAGCATTTTTCCCCCTGAAGTCGGTTCTGACAATCAGGTGATCACCTTTGTCCCAGTAGACTGTTTTGTCATGCTCATATGATTTTGGGTCGTTCATGGATTGCTTGATCAGTTTTGTCAGGGCAATGTGCGAACCGTCCCATGCGCTAAATGAGTTTTCGAGCTTTTCTTGGCGGATTTGTTCCGCTGTTTTAATAATAGGTTTTTCGGGAGTTTTTTTGTCATCATTTCCGCTTATGGCGCCAATGACCATGAGAACAATAATGATGATAAAAAAAGTACCGAAGCAGCCTAATTTTTTAGAAGGCTTTTTGGGCTTTTCTGCTGACTTTTGCTGTTTTGTTGGTTTTGGTTTGGCAATCGGATAAGCGCAGTTTGGGCATTGAGCTGCAGCGTCAGAAACCTGCTTACCGCATTCAGGGCAGTCAATGAGTGCCATGTTCACCTCTCCTTGGTTTGTTTAGATCCTGTTCATCGTAACGACGATATCATCGAAAAGAAGCGTCATGGAATTTTCACCAATGTTGACAGGGGTGATGTATGTATGAAGCTCACCTGAATATGGTGATGTCGCCCTTATGATTTGCTCGTTAATGATGTCGATAGAAAAAATGCTTTCATCGCATCCGTCAGAGCTGCATTCGTCAAATATCCCGACCGTTCCTTCGTCAACCTCGGCGGTCATGCCTTCCAGATCCGAATAGATCGAAAGTGTACCTGTTTGCCCGGTGAATTCTGATGTGGTCTCAGAATAGGGGCTTGTCGAGCGTTGGTTGAAGCTTTGTGTATGCCAGGTGCCAATAAGAATCTGACTGAGAGTTGGGGAGAGTTCTTCTGCGTTGCTATTGGATCCGCATCCTGTCAGTGCTGGAATGAGAGCCAGGAATGTAAGTGCGGTTACGATAGCTCTGGAAATCATATTCCCCCTCTCGTGGTGGATCACATCATGTGCTGATCCTGGTGCTTGAATTTTGATTGGCTGAAGCAGTGGTGGAGGCATATTGCCGTGAGCGTCTGCTCAGTGTTTTGCGGTGCCTGTCACTTGCTTTGCGAAAGTTATTGATCAGCTCTATTTCTTCCTCGGTCAGTTTCATATTTAGTCCTCCTGCGGTTTGGGTAGAGTTGGCCGCCGCAGGTTACTAAATAGTAACGTCACACTATGTCACAACAAATCTTTCGTTTCTGACCAGTCATTGTGGATATCTTCGATACATTGATCTCTGTATTCCCTCGGCATGTCGCGCAGATAAGTGATGATCTGGGCTTCTTCTCTGCTGAGGTGAATCTTTCTGCCGCCGTATTCTGCGTTTGGTTCTGAGCAAATTTCTACAGGTGATGTTTTATCTTCTTCTCCGCTGATCAGCCAGACGACACTGACTTTGAAAAAGTCTGCAATTTTGGCTATTCCAATCGAACCAGGATCGGCCTCTCCGCGGACGTATCGTCCTATGGCTCCGGCACCTACCCCTAGAAGTCTTCCAAGGTCGTCCCTGGATACGTCTTCCCTCTTGTCTAGGCAGGCTTTTATTCTTTTTCCTATTTCGGCAAGGTCGTAATTCATGTTTGAAATCTACCAGAGAATGAAACAAAAAAGAACGGCCACAACAAAATAGAATGAAACGACGATTTTTCTAGTCTTGATAGCCTTTTTAGGCCACCAGTTCGGCCCCACATGTAACAAAATCAAACGAAAATATCTTGACCACTACAAAAAGTTGTGCAAAGCTGTCACAAAATCGAGTGGAGGACGTTGTGGTCGGTGAGAAAATAGAAAAATCTAGAAAAAAAGCTGGTCTTACGGCTGCCGATCTCGGCGCAATGGTTGGAGTGACTGGGGCTGCTATAGGTAAGATCGAGCGCCATGAGTTAAAGAATGGCCCATCCCCTGACCTGGTCATCAAGATTGCTGAAGCTCTTTGCGATGACAGCATCCTTATTTTCTACATTGAGAACAACCCAGTCTATCAGCGCATTCTCCCTAAGATTTTCCCAGACCTGAACAATATCAGAACAGAACCAGCCGTGATTTTTACCAGGCTGGCCCGTGAGGCTGATGAGTGCCGTGATGCGGCCGAAGTGATGGCCGAGGTATTCAGCAATAAGGATCCGCGCCGGGTGCCGATGTTTGATGAAATTTTCAAGTCCAAGATGGAGCAGATCGTCGACGTCAAGAGGGCAGTTGAGATCCTTGAGTTTCAGCTCCTGGCGGCGGCGATCATCGATAAGGATTGGCTTGATGCGATCTACGCCAGCCAACAGAGAAAATGCGTTGAACATGGACATCATGATCCGTCAAGAGATGAGGTAGGGCGATGAAGATTCTTCATCCTGATGCCTGCGATTGCGGCAACCCGGAACACAGGCTGTTGATTGCCTGTATAGGGCTGGATTATGCGCTGTATCGGGCAGAGGGCGGCAAGAAAAAGAAGTCCGAATATCGGGCCAGTGTGAAGCGATTGATTGCGAGATATCGGAGGGTAGCGGCATGAGCGATCCGCAGCTGAAAGAGCAGCTCGATCGGATTGAGGGGATGCTGGCCCTCCTGCTTGGTGTGGATCAGCCAGAGCAGCCGAAGCCAATGCCTGATGCACCGAAGAGCTTCCGCCAGCGTTGCCAGGAGGCAGATATGCGTCGCAAGGCGAACCTGGCGCGCCGGCATAAGAGTTAGGTCCATGACGGCCGGGAAAGACCGGTACGACCACTAGCCAGACCTACCCATGGGGATGGCGCTCATTGCCTCGGCGGTAGCCTCCTGCCGTCGGGGACTTTTTGAAATCGTTTTGCCAAGAGAGGGATTGAGCCATGGTTGATTATAAACATGCGGGACGTTGTACGGCCTGCGAGTCACATTCGCGCCTGTTGAGTCTGCTTTCCCTTATTGTCTGTCTTGTTGTCCTTGTCGCTGGCTGGCATTACCTGCCAGGTGCAAAGACTGTTGATGATGTCCTCGGTATCGATCAGGAGGATCTGATTGTTGCAGGAGTTGAGCAATGACCAGGGAGCCGATCTTCATTCACTGTGAGACATGCCGCCACAGTCTTTTCTGCGTTGCCGAGTCATCCCTTCATCGTCACGCCCTGCTTGCCTGGGCTCATGGATTGCCGGCAGTCGAGTGTGATGCTCATATGCCGCGGCTATTCCGGGGGATCGAGGGCGTCATCGCTAAACCTGTACGCCTGAATCCCCCGCGCCCCCTAGGGAGTGAGAGACAAAATAGGATTGATCATGGCCAGAGATGAGTTGATCTGGTTCGACGTTGACGTCTTCCAGGACGCTCTTGACGCGGCCTGCGATGAGGCTAGGGAGATTGTCAAGAAGGCGATCTACAGCACGATGAGCAAGGCCCGCCGTCATGCCCGCAGCAGGATGAGTGGATTGATCCGCGAGAAGTGGAACATCAAGAAGAAGCACCTGGACGACAAGCTAAGGATTAAGGCCGGCAGTCGTGACAGTTATTACGAATCGTTTGAGATGACGGTCAAGGGCATGTCGTTGTCGCTCAGTTATTTCGGCGCGACTCAGTACTCGGGCAGCCGGAAGGTGACGCGATCTGGATCAAAGGCGATGAAGCGTCGGTCAAAGTTTCAGGGCGTTCAGGTCACAGTCTTGCGCGGCAAGAAGACCAGGCTGACCAACGCCTTCATGCAGACAGCAAGCAGCGGTCACACCATGGTCTTGAGACGCAAGGGCAAGGGACGCTATCCGATCGACGCAAAAGCGGTGATCTCTCCGGCCTCGATGTTCGAGAGTCATGAGGTCTCCGACCAGTTCGAGGAGGGAATGATGGACTACATCGAGCGCACCTTCGAGCATGAACTCAAGTGGCGACTTCAGCAAGCGGGCTTGGCGTGAGTGCGCGGGTCCTCACTGGGATCTGGACGTATGCGGGCGGGCAAGCGCGCAGAAACTCTCTATGAATTAACTTTTTTTGCCTTTCCGATTTTCACTTTGTTCGGCAGGGGCTTGTTTCTTATCTGATGTGAGGAGTGGTTATGGATCATGGATTTTCAGCAAAAGGCGGAGCGGGTGTGAATTTGTCCGCTGCTGCGTCTGATGATTTTTCCCCGGCATTGCTGGATGCTGCAGCCTGCCGGGAATGGATTTTTGACCAGCTGCGCGGGGCAGCCCCCTGCTGTCCGGTTTGTGGGGTGGCCTTTGATGAGAAGCGGGTCGAGCGCCTGCGGTCCGGTAGAGGGGTTGCTTGTGAAAAATGCGGAACGAAAAACAGCCCGCGCACCGGTACGCTCCTGGAGGGGTCGAGCCTGACTGATCAGCAGTTTGTCTTTATCCTGGTTCTGATCGGCTTTGAGTTTCCGCCTGCGGAGATCGCCGAGAAGGCCGGCTGCGGTCGGACGACAGTTTATGACTGGATCAAACGCCTGGCGGAGTCTGTTTGATGGCGGACGATATCAAAGAGATTGGCGACCAGGTCGATGCGCGTGTGGCTGAAGAGTCCGCGCACCTGGCCGGCAAGCCGGAGAAGAAAGAGTATGTCGCCCATGAAGATCCGCGCTTTGTTCATGATGCCATCCGTAACCAGGAGCGCGGCGATGGTCTGATGTTCTGCTCGATGCACCAGGGGCAATATCTCTACAACAAGATCCAGGGCCGCTGGTTCAACTGGGCAGGTCATTACTGGGAGCCGGATATCATGGGCCGGGTGGTCGAAGGTGTCGAGTCGGTTGCTCTCCAGTACGAGAATATCAGTGCCCCATTGACTGACCAGATCCGTGAGGCTGAGGGCGACCTGAAAAAGGCCGAAGAAGACGCCGATCGCGCCGATCGGAACGATGACGCCGGGGCCAAGCATACAGCAGAGTTGAAAAAGGCTGACCTTGAGCAGAAGATCAAGCAGCTCAAGGACGAGCGGGCCAACCTGTTCAAGCGATCGGGAAACCTGCGCAAGAAGGTCTCTGCGGAAAAGTGCCTCTGGTGGGCGCATAGTGTTCCTGGCCGTCTGGCTGTCCGTGGGGACGAATTCGATAAAAAGCCGATGCTCCTTGCTTGTAAGAATGGCGTTGTCGACCTTGAGACCGGTCGCTTGCACAAGGGCCGCCCCGATGATCTTCTGGTTCGGGCCATTCCGATCGAGTACGACCCAAACGCCAAAGCGCCTGACTTCGACCGTTTCCTCCCGGAGATCTACGAAGAGAACGAGGAGAAGGCCAAGTTCATCCTCCGCTATCTCGGTTACAGCCTCACCGGCATGACCACCGAGCAGATCATCCTCTTTTTCGTCGGTGACGGCGCCAATGGCAAGGGCACGCTGGTCGAGCTGATCCATTATCTACTCGGCCCGCTCGCCTGGTCGATCAATCCGGAACTGATCCTGGAGCAGAAAAACCCCAGGCCGACGGCCGGACCGTCCGCCGATATCATTTCGCTCTACGGCCGCCGCCTGGTCATCGCCTCAGAAACCGACAAGAACCGACGGATCGGAGCCGCCAACCTCAAGCGCTTCACCGGTGGCGACACCCTGATCGGCCGATCACCGCACGATCGCGAAGAGACCAACTTCGACCCGACCCACAAGATGATCTGTATCACCAATGATCTTCCCCTGGGGCTGCTGGCCGACTTCTCCCTGCAGCGCCGGATCCGGCTGATCACGCACCGGCTCCGCTACGTTGACGATGTCGCCGCCGAGCAGAGAAAAGACCCGCAGAACGCCGACTTTTTCAGGCCGAAGGACGGAGACCTACCGCGCAAATTGCGCGAACAGGCTCCAGGCATTCTGGCCGCCCTAGTCCGCGCCTGCCTGGAATACCAGCAGTACGGACTCACGCCGCCCCAGTCGATCCTTGATGATGCCGAAGAACACCGCAAGAGCGAGGACCATGTCGGCAGCTTCCTGGAGAACTGCATCCGCATCGATGACGATCCGGAATACCGGATTCAGTTCAAGGACTTCTACAAGGCGTTCGAGACCTACTACAAGGACGAGGTCAGCGACAACACCCGCTACATCCCCGGGAAAACGGCGGTCGGCAAAGAACTGGTGCGCAAGGGCTATCACAAGGTCAAGCAGGGGGGCAACACCTGGCTTTACGGCGTCAAGCTCCCAGTGACGGAGGTCCAGTATTGAGGATGGATGGTTTTTCTCTGCCAGGATTCCATAGAGGGGTCCGGGGTTTTCGTCCTGCTGTCCTATTTCGTCCTGCCCTCGTCATGGCAATTAAATAACTGACGTTATTAAGGAAAACGGAACAACCAGGACAAAAGGACGAATTTCCCCGCGTACGTACATACGCGGACGCGTAACAACCAATAGGGGAGAATAGCCCTATTAAAAATATTTTTAGTTCTATCGGATATTTTGTCCCTTTGTCCTGTTTGTAGAAAAAGAATAAGAATAATAGATAGTTAAATACAGGATGATGATTTTAGGATGATTTTTAACCAGGATATTTTTTCCTACCAGCGAAAGGTTAGTTTTTATGTCATTTCAAAAAACAATTGTCATTGTTGGTGCTGCTGGATCTGGAAAGACAAAGAGGGCTGAGGAGGAGGCCGGGAAAATCGGTGGTAAGTTTGCTTATGCCTTTTTTAATGACATTAAGCATGACCTTGGACTGCGTGCTGTGCTTGGTCTCGGCCTTGATGTTCTGATCGTTGAGGGGCTTCCGTCTGTCCCGAGCGAAAGGGAGGCTTTTCGGATTAAGCGGCTTATTTCTGGTGATCCGGTCCTGTGCCGTCGTCCCTATGAAAAAGAGACCTTCCTGGTGACTCCGCCGCGCCTGATTTTCACTCTTATTGGATCTGAACTGCCAGACTTTTACAGAGAAGATCCGAGTTTTTATCTGCGTTTTGAAATTATTGAGCTTGGGTAATTCCATGAACCTGCTCTCCATTGCCGAAAATTACACCCAGCTCAAGCGCAAGAGCGCCAAGGAATGGGCCGGGCCTTGCCCGAGCTGCGGCGGATCCGATCGCTTCATGGTCTGGCCGGAGCGTGGCCGCTGGTACTGCCGGGGCTGTGAGATGAGCGGCAATACCGTCATGTTCCTGCACCAGTTCGGCGGCATGAGCTGCCCCGATGCCCATGAGGCCTGCAGTGAGTCCTGCACGAACCGCAGTTGCCCGGCGTGGGACGGTTGCCGCCTGGGAGCCAAGGCCAACGGCGAAGCGCCGCAAAAGAAAAAGCGGGAATCTCTGACGCTCCCAGCTCAGGCGGAAAATCTGCAGTTTGTTCCCGGCCAGGCCGACAGCCCGCAGGACAAATGGCAGGCCCAGGCAGCGGCCCTGATCGAAAAATCACACGCCCGGCTGATGGAGGATTTGGAGACCATGGCCTACCTGGCCAACCGTGGTTTGCCGATCGGTGCCGTCGAAGAGTTCAAGCTCGGTCTGCTGCCTGAGAACCGCTACCCGGAGCGTGAGTCCTGGGGGCTGCCGACCGAGCTTAAAGGCGACGGCAAGCCTAAGAAGATGTTTCTTCCGGCCGGAATCCTGATTCCGTTCTTCGCTGCCGATGGCCAGCCGCACCGCCTGAGAATCCGGCGCATAGATCCGCGCCCTGGTGATCCGCGTTACTACTGGGTGCCAGGCTCAGGCAACGACGTGCCGGTGATCGGTCCCAAAGACGCGCGCGGGGTCGTGGTGGTCGAGTCCGATCTTGACGGCCTGATGGTCCGCTGGCAGTGCCGTGATCTCGATATCTGCACCCTGCCGCTCGGCACCGTTTCGGCCAAGCCGAAAGACTGGGCTTTCAATGCCTGCCAGAACGCCCTGGCGATCCTCGTCGCCCTCGACTGTGAGCCGCGCATCAATGAAAAGACAGGGCTCCCGGAGAACCCAGGCGGCGAGGCCTCGAGGTGGTGGCTCGATCAGTTCCGCCGTGCGGTGCGCTGGCCGGTCCCGGGCGATAAAGATCCGGGCGAATACTTCGAGACCGGCGGCGATGTGCGCGCCTGGGTGCTGTCAGGTCTTCCTCCGGTGTTTAAGGTGCCGAAGGGGCAGTCTGAATCAGAGTCGAAAATCACCAAGCTCGATGACCATCGCCCGGGCCCGGACCATATCACCGGCCGCACCATCAACGGCCTGCTCTATGTCGTCACCAAGGATGCCCGCCAGGTCTACCGCCTGCGCGAAAAATATCCTGACGGCGTGGTCTTCACCCAGGGCGAGATCGACAAGATGGTCGCGGCCACGCTGACCAAGGCCCAATCAGAACAGGCGCTGATCTATCGCAAGTCAGGTGGCAGGACCGAGCACTTCATCAAGTACCTGGCCAATGAGACTGGGGACGTCCTGGGGCTGATCAATAGTGCTGCTCAGATTTTTGGCGGAACCATCGAGGCCACTGGCGAGATTGATCGCGATCGGGATTATGACGCTCCTGGGCCCGGCATTGTTGAAAAGGAAAAATTGATTTTTGGAGAGAAGACAAGGAGGAGATCATGATTAGGGTGAAATTAAGTGGAGATAGGTTAGTCCCTGTTGTTGTTTGCGCTAAGTGTGGAAATGAAATTGAAAACCTTGGCCTTGGTGCCGTTGTTATCGGGTTTGTTGATGGCGGTGATATCGCGCGAGTTTATCCTGTTTGCAAAGGAAGTTGCCATGACCAGTTCGAGGCTTTGGTGAAAGAACGTTATGGTGAAACGCCAGGATGGATTGAATTGAGGGATTTTCTCTCTCGGTTTGATCTGCAGAAGGATTGAGTCATGCCCTGGATGAAAATCACATGCGGAGACTGTGGCCAGCAGGCCGATATCGACGACTGGACCAGGACGCTGATCTACGGAGATCTGCCGCGCGGTGAGTACCAGTGCCCCAGCTGCGGTGTGGCGTTCAAGCGTTCGATCGGGCCGAGCGAGATCCTCGGCAATGGTCATGTGATCCCGGGCAAGGTCAGCCTCGTACCAGTTGCCGCGCGGATGTGAATTTAAACACAAAGAACATGGAGGAAAACCAAGTGCATAAAATTTTAGTCATCGATATCGAAACAACAGGCTTTCAGAAACAAGGCGGCAGCATTGTCGAGGTCGGCATGGTCGAGCTTGATCTGGCGACAGGAGACACGGCGATCGTCTTCGATTCCCTGTGCCGGGAGTCGATCCTCTCGGAGCGTCACTTTGAGGAGCCTCTCGGCTGGATCTTCAAAAACTCAACACTTAAGGCCGAAGAGGTCCTCGCTGCGCCAGGGCTAGATGCTCTGCTGCCGGAGATCCAGGAGATTGTCAATGCCATCCTGCAGGAGCAACGGCTTATAACCGGTCCTTCGATTTTGACTTCCTCAAGAGTCGCGGTGTCCGCTTTGGTGTCGAGCTCCCTTGCCCGATGAAACTCTCGACGCCGATCTGCAAGCTGCCGCCGGTCCGCTACGGCTCGTACAAGTGGCCGAAAGTCGAAGAAGCCTGGTCGGAGTTTTTCCCGGACGAAGACTATGTCGAGCTGCATCGTGGTGCCGACGACGCCCTTCACGAAGCCAGGATCATCCATGAGCTTTACTGTCGCGGCGTGTTTGCGC
Source organism: Geopsychrobacteraceae bacterium (assembly GCA_963677215.1). Classification (GTDB taxonomy): domain Bacteria; phylum Desulfobacterota; class Desulfuromonadia; order Desulfuromonadales; family Geopsychrobacteraceae. The sequence continues at coordinate 430,715 of OY781919.1, read as the reverse complement.
TGCGGGCCAACTGAGCGGAGGGCAGCATGTGCCAATGTAAAAAACAACCGAAAAGCCAGCGCGCGATCGCCTGGCGCAAGTTTGCCGACCAGGTCGAGCAGCATATCGAAGAGTACACCGTCCCGCAGTACGGTGACGCCGGAGATGACCAGGTCACCGAATGGACTGTCGAGGATTGTCTCAAGCAGCTGTCGAAATACCGCAACCGCCACGGCAAGAACAGCCGCCCGGGACAGCAGGAACTCGACTTTCTGAAAATGGCCCACTACGTCCAGCTGGCCGCCGAAAAAGACCAGGAGCAAAGCCAATGACAACCGACCAGCAAACCGCCATCTACAGCCAGGCGATCAAGACCTTTGGGCCAGAAAAACAGATGATCCAGGTCATTGAGGAATGCTCCGAGCTCACCACCTCTATCGTCCATCACCTGCGCGGCCGCAGTCACAACATGGCCGAAGAGGTCGCAGATGTTGAAATAATGATCGCCCAGCTGCGCATGATGATCGGAGACGGACCTGTCGACCAGGCCAAAGAGCAGAAGCTCATCCGCCTGGCCGATCGTCTGGCAGGGGTCGAGTCATGATGCAGGCTCGCGGTGTCAACCTCTGCCCAGAGCGCCAGTCTGCCGGCTATGATGCGCACTGCCCGCTGTTGCCTGGTGACCTCAACATCCACAAGAGCAGCTGCAAGGCAAAGCTGCGCCTCGGCATCTGCAAGCCAGGCTGCCAGAAACAAGACGGCCGTTCTGAGAACAAGCCGACAGGAAAAAAACTGGTCCTGACCTCTCCGGAGCGACTGGAGATCATCAGCCTCTATGAAAACGGCGCGTCGATCGCCGCCATGACCAAGCAGCTGCACCGGACCAGCAAAACCATATCCGAAGTGTTGCGCGATGCCGGGCTGCTCAGTCGGCCCAGCCAGACAAAAACCGAGCTGGCCGTCAACTGTCCCTGGTGCGGGGTAGAGATGCGCAAACGCTTCTACACCGAGGATGTCCGCCGTCATCGTGAGGAGGGCGTCAAGCTCCCCTGGGTGCTCTGCAGCGCCTGCAACAAAAAGCGCAAGGAGGCCGCCAAGGCCAAAAAGCAAGGGGGCAGTAAATGATGATCACCAAACAGGACCAGCGCCACGTCATCCTCATCTGCTTTGCCGAGACCATCATGGCCGCCATCGCCAACGAGTGCCAGCCGAATACCCGCAGACATAACCAGGCGCTGGCTGTCATCGAGCGGATTAAGAAGCTCGATGCTACCTATCACGGCCATCTGCCAGATGAGGCCTTTGTCTTTGCCGAGCAGTTTTTGGGGCAGATGGAAGATGAGATCAGGGGATTTTTGGAATTTTCGTAAAATTACAACCAGGAGGATGTCGCGTGAAAAACAAACTGATCGATCTGAATAATCACCTCTTCGCCCAGCTCGAAAGATTGGGTGATGAAGAGACCATCGGCGAAAAACTCACTGAAGAGATCGAGCGCTCCCGCGCTGTCGGCGGTATCGCCCGTAGCATCATCGACAACGCCAGGCTGGCACTCGATGCGCAGAAGGCCCTCGGGGAAAGTGTCCGTACGCTACCAGCGATGATCGGCATCAAGGCTGAAGACGATGCACAAGTGGACTGACGAACAGATCGCCTGGCTGCGTGAGCAATACCAGGACCTGACCAGGCCGCAACTGCGTGAAGCGTTCAATGCTCGTTTCTGCTGCGAAATCAGTGACGGTCAGCTCAAGGGCGCTCTGGCAAACAACAAGATCCGCCAGCATACGCGCACCGGGCGTTTTGAAAAAGGGCAGCCAGGCTGGAACAAGGGAAAAACCGGTTACATGGGCGCCAACCGGACCAGCTTCAAGAAGGGTCACAAGCCGCACAACACGCGCCGGCTCTGGTCGGAGAGGATCAGCAAAGACGGCTACGTCGAGATCAAGGTCTTGGAGAAAAACCCGCATACCGGCTATCCGACCCGCTACCGGCAAAAGCACGTCTGGCTCTGGGAGATGGCTCACGGGAAAAAACAGCGCGGATCGACCATCATCTTCAAGGATGGAGACAACAGGAATTTCGACCTTGATAACCTGATGCTGGTCAGCCGCAAAGAGCTTCTGGTGCTCAACATGCACGATTACAAAAATCAACCAGATGAGGTCAAGCCGAGCATTCTGGCCCTGGCGAAAATGGAAGCCAAGGCCGGGATCAGGACAAGGCCTGGGAGAGGGAGGCAGAAGAAATGAGCGAAAGCACACATTACCGAAAAGCAAAAAAAGAAGAGATCCATTGCTGGCAGTGCAAATATTCCCAGCCTCGAGCGGTGAGTGGCAAGCTCGAATGTACCTATGGGGGGATCCCTTATTACGCCGTTGGTATGGCAAACACCTGCGATAAGGCCAGCCGATGAGCGAGGTTTTCACCAGTGTCGCCGCTGCACACCGCTGGCTTGAGGATGAGGGATACGGTCTTACGGAACGGACCCTGGGTAATCACCTGAAAGACGGACTCTGCCAGGCTGAGCGCTATCGTAACGGCAAGGTCAAGCAGATCACCCTGGCCCAGCTGGAAAAATACGCCCGCATGCACCTGGTGAAAACACTCCCGCAGGGCCCGCAGCTCGACCTCAAGGCGCGCCTGATCAAAGAGCAGGCCGACAAGATCGAACTGGAGAACGCCAAAAAGCGCGGCGAGCTGATCAATCTGGCCGAAGAAGAGCAGCGCGACGCCATGATCCTGGCCGGGTTTCGTCGCCATCTGGAGAACAGTGCCGCCGATCGGCTGCAGGGGTTGCTCAATGACATCCTGAAAACGGTCAAGGACGAAAAGCTGCGCTCCGAGATCGTCGCCCGCCAGCCTGGATGGCTGCAGCAGGATCTGGATTTGCTGGCTGATATCTTTGATGGGTTTGTTGGGGTTTGAAAACCAGTCTCGCGCAGAGACGCAGAGAACGCAGAGAAAGCGGAGGAAAGCATGAAAGTATCAGAACTGATTGCTGAGTTGAGCAGGGTCATGGAAGGCCATGGAGATCTTCCAGTAAAAACTTACCGAGAAACTGGAGACTCCGAGATTGATTTTATATCTGTTTACGCTGATGACGGAAACGATCCGACAGAAGAAAATCCAGGCGTAGAAATATACGTGTTTTGACACCTAACGATCAAAGATAACCCGCTGCCGTAGGCAGTCGGCGTTGATTGGCTTGTTAGCTGGTTCTTGAAACGGAGATGATATTCCAATGATTGAGAAGGGAAGTGAGATCAAAGACAGGTTAATGAATGGCTGGGAACTCTGGCATCTTTACGACCGTGAGTATGTGACAATGCCAGGCCGCTGGGAGATGCGCAAAAAAGGCGAAGCAAACATTCCTGTTTCGTGGGAAGCGATCGAGAAAGCCAGGCGCAATCTTGGCTGGTATGAGGAGAATACCGAATACCTTCTCGATAGAGAGGGTCCACGCGGAATAAATGACGAGCTCTACCGCTACAAGCAGAGCAACCTTTTCAGCTAACAAGTATTAGACGGCCGAATAGCCGTGTTTAAACACGGCTATTGCTCGTAACGTCCGGTAATCACTAAAAAAGAAAAAATAACAAAACGTGAAAGACTGCATTTAACTCAGCGCCCTCTGCGCCTTAAGCGTGAGATGATTTTATGAACACAGCCGAAAACCTTACATACCGCTTGCGGCCTGCTGAGCGCCGTGTTCTGCAGAAGCGGGTCAAGCTGCCACCGTCTGTCTGGTCGGAAAAGCAGCGCCGGATCCGTCGCGGGGCCAAGACCGGACCATGGCAGAACAAGAACAACCCGGTCGGCGCGCTGATCATGGACCTGTTTGCTCAGCCTCATGTGCGGGTCGGCGTGGTTGGCAAGGGCTCACAGACCGGCATCTCTGATGCTGTCTATAGTTTTCTCGGCCAGCAGATCGACTACTCCAACGGCGGTGACGCGGCCCTGGTGGTTCTGGCCGATGAGAAGAGCGTCAAGAAGCACTCAAAGAGCCGGATCTTCCCCCTGCTGGAGGATTCCCCCAGCCTCTCCGAGCTGATCAGCGACAACCCGGACGACTCCAGCATCTATGCTTACAAGCTCAAGACCGGGGCCAGCATCGAGATCGGCTGGGCCACCTCCCAGGTCTCCCTGGCCTCCGATGCTTACCGCTGGGTGCTGCTCGATGAGATCGGCAAATATAAAAACGTCGTCAATATCAAAGAGGCCGAAGTCAGAACCGCTACCTATGAAAAATTCGGCAAGAAGGTCATCAAGTACGGCGCGCCCACCGATGAGGGCTGTCCGGTCGACACCGCCCTGGAGGAGTGCGACGTCATCTATGACGTCCATGTCCCTTGCCCGGAGTGCGGCACCTTTCAGCCGATGGCCTTCGACCAGTTCCGCTGGCCCGGTCAGCAGACCATCGAAGGAGATATCGAAGGGGATCCGCGCCGCATCCGCCGTGAGCGTCTGGCTACCTACGAGTGTGGCCACTGCCAGGCCCAGTGGTCAGATTACGAGCGCGACCAGGCCCTGCAACATGCCGAGCTGCGGCCGCGTCATGACGATATTGCCTTCCCCTACGCCGTCGGAGTCCATGTCCCGGCCTGGGTGACACCGTTCCGCTCCCTCTCCGACTGCGTCGCCGAGTGGCTTGAGGCCCAGGACAAACACCAGGAGCTGCAGGCCTGGTACAACAACTGGGCTGGCCTCAGCTTCTCCGGAATCTCTGCCGATGAGCTGACCGACACAGACGTACTCTATGCCCGCCGTCACCAGTTCTTCCCGGACGGGGCCGAGTGGCGCGTGCCGCAGGCCGCCTGCATCCTGATCGCCGCCGTCGATCAGCAGGACAACCGCCTGGAGGTCAAGGTCAACGCCTACGGCCCAGGCTATGAGAGCTGGCGGATCGATCTGCATATCATCCCCGGCGATCCGAGCAAGCCGGAGATCTGGCAGCAGCTCGACGAATACCTGGAACGCGAATGGCTGCACGAGTCCGGCCATCGCCTCAAGATCACCGGGGCCGGCGTTGATACCGGCGGCCACCATACTCAAGAAGCCTATAAATACCTGAAAGGTAAGGTGCAGCGCGGTTTCTTCGGTATCAAGGGCGCGTCAGATCCATACGCGCCGCTGATCCGCTGGAGTCCGCCATCCCGGAAAAAGAAACGAGAGATTCCGCTGTTTATTATCAACACCACCATCGCCAAGAACGACATCTTTGCCCGCATGAAAAACGAAGAACACGGCCCCGGCTTCATGCACCTGGGTTTCGATATGGACTACGAGCGGGTCAAGCAGCTGACCAGCGAAAAGCCGGTCGACCAGCGCGATAAGTACGGCCGCAAAAAACGCTTCTGGGTCAAAAAGGCTGGCCATGTCCGCAACGAAGAACTTGACCTCGAGGTCTATTCCTATGCCTTGCTGACCTATATCAACCCTGACTGGGAGGCGCTGGCTAGAGGCCTTGAACCAATTATTGATGAAAAACCGATTGCCACAGAACCGCAACCACGCACCCGCCGCCGGGTGTACAGCAAAGGGGTGACATTATGAGAGAGAGAATTACCAGGAGGGAAATCGAAGCTTACAAGCGGGAGATCCTCGACCAGACTGTGCTGGTCGGCAAGGACGAAGCCGCCGCCATGCTGGCGATCAGCCCGCGCACCCTGGAGCGCCGGGTCGAAGAGAAGAAGATCGAAGCCTATAACGACAACACCACAAACAAGAACATGCGCTTTTTGGCCAGCGACCTGCGCGATTACGTTCGGCGGATGAAGATCGACACCAGTGCGGAGCTGGCCTCTTTGAAAGGGGGCTGATGTCGTTTTCTGCGACAATGCCCGACAATGCCAGACAATGCCCCCTAGATAACATTTCTTACCTGATTCAGACTCGGCCATAACCTATGGAGGAATTATGGCCGGTCTGACTTTGGATCATTGCGAAACGCAATTACAAAAATATCTCGACGCCGAAACTAAGGTCCTCAAAAACCAAGAGGTCTGGGTTGATGGCGAAAAGATGACCTTTGCCGATCTTCCGGCTATTCAGAACGGTATCGCTATCTGGGATGCTCGTATCAAAAAGCTCACCCGCGCCGGTCGCCTCTCCGTTACCGAGGTGATCCCGCGATGAGCAAGCTCAACAAAAAACTCACCATCGGCAAAACGACCGTCGATGTCCCGGTGACCCTGGTTGACGAGCTGGTCAACTATTTCAACCCACAGGCCGGAGCCTCCCGCTACAAGGCCCGCGCCGCCATGGCCCTGGGTGGTGGTTACACCGCCGCCGACAAGACCCGCCGCGCCAATCAAAAGGGCAGCCGCCGAGAGATGGACGCCGATGGCGCCATCCTGCCGGATCTGCAGACCCTGCGCGAAGAATCGCAGGAGATGTACCGCAACAGCCCGATCGCAACCGGGGCAATCAATACCAATATCACCAAGGTCGTCGGGACCGGCCTCAAGGTCAAACCGCAGATCGACCGCGATGTCCTGCGTCTGTCGCCTGAGCAGGCAGACCTCTGGGAAAAGCAGGCCGAACGCGAATACCTTCTGGCGACCGAGACCATCGAGTTTGACCTGGAGCGTCAGCTGCCGTTTTCCCTGCAGCAGGGGCTGATCTTTCTCAAGGTCCTCGAGGACGGTGATCTGCTGGTCAACCTGGCGCGCGTTTCGCGCCCCGGATCCCCCTACAAAACCAAACTCAACCTGATCGAGGCAGCCCGCGTCTGCAACGCCGATTTTGCCGCCGACAGCGACACCCTGGCCGGTGGCGTCGAGAAGGACGAAAACACCGGTGCGCCGGTCCGCTACCACGTTGTCAACTGCCATCCGGGCAGCCGTCGCTTCTGGCGCAATCGCAAGCAGCTCTCCTGGCAGAAGCTGGAGGCCTTCGGCAGAAACACCGGCCGGCCGCTGGTGCTCCACTTGTTTGACAAAAAGCGCCCCGGCCAGAGCCGTGGCGTGCCATACCTGGCTCCGGTCGTCGAGATGATCAAGCAGTTAGGCCGCTACACCGACGCCGAAATTATGGCCGCCGTCGTTTCCGGAATGCTCACCGTCTTTGTCACCAGCGAAAGCGGCGAAGCCAAGTTCGGCCCGGCCGCCAACAGTGAAAACCCCGACGGCGATCCGTCCGCCCAGGTCGACACCACCGCCCTGGAGCTTGGCTATGGATCGGTTGTCGGGCTGATGCCTGACGAAAAGATCGAAACCGTCAACCCCGGCCGGCCGAACCCGGCCTTTGATCCGTTCATGATGGCCGTCCTGCGCCAGATCGGTGTCGCCCTGGAGCTGCCATTCGAGCTTCTGGTCAAGCATTTTACCGCCAGCTACAGCGCCGCCCGCGCCGCGATGATCGAAGCCTGGGCTTATTTCAACCGCCGCCGTCACTGGCTGATCACCCTGCTTTGCCAGCCGGTCTATGAAGCCGTCATCAGCGAAGCTGTCGCCGCCGGTCGCCTGAGCGCACCCGGCTTTTTCAGCGACCCGCTGGTGCGCAAGGCCTGGCTCGGCACCAGCTGGGTCGGTGACGCCCAGGGCCAGCTCGACGAACTCAAGGCGATCAACGCCGCCGCCCGCCGGGTGGAGCTGACCGTCAGCACCCTCGATGAGGAATCGCGCAAGCTCACCGGCACGCCCTGGGAAAACAAGCTGCCCCAGGTGCTCAAGGAGCGCGCCGCCCTGCGCAAGGCGGGAATCAAAATCAGCACATACGAAGAACTTGTCGACCCGGCCGATGACGGCGGGTCAGATCTGGAGACCGCATGAAACAGATAGCAATCTCAGGAGTCATCGGCTGGGACGTCATGGCCGCCGATATCCGCGATCAGCTGAAAAGCGCCAACGGCGATGATGTCGAGCTGGTCATCAGCAGTCCTGGCGGCCTGGTCAGCGAAGGGCTGGAGATCTACAACCTGGTGCGCAACTACACCGGCAAGACCGTCGCCCGCCTCTCCGGCTACGCCATGAGCATGGCGTCCTATATTCCCCTGGCGGCTGACCGTATCGTCGCCGAAGACAACGCCATCTACATGATCCACAACGTCCGCGGCGGTGTGCTCGGTGATCACAATGCCATCCTCAAGTATGGCGCGGTGGTCAAGTCGATGTCGGCCATGTTGGGGAAGGCCTACGCCAAGCGCACCGGCAAGGATGCTGGCGAGATCGGCACGCTGATGGACCAGGAAACCTATTTCTTCGGTGAGGAGATGCTCGAGCATGGCTTTGCCGACGAGATCATCACCACCGGCGAAGAGCAGGACAAGCAGACAGCTATGGCCACCGCCAGCGTTGTCTTTAACGATTTTGAGGCCAAGCTGGCCGGCCAGGTCAACGCCGTCAAGGAAGACCTGCAGCGCGCCGCCGCATTGGCCGAGACGTTTGATTTATCAACCAGGGCACAGGCCAAGGCCGCGCCCGCAAGCAAAGGAGAGAAGGCAATGGATTTGAAAAAACTCAAAGCCGATCATCCTGATCTGGTTGCGGCAATCGCTGCCGAAGCCCGTGAAGGGATGGTCACCCAGGACGAACTGCAGGCCCAGCTGACAGAAGCGCAGGCCGCAGGGGCCGAAAACGAGCGCAAGCGCATCAGCGATGTCCGCGCCCAGTTGGTACCAGGCCATGAAAAGCTGATCGAGACCATGGCGTTCGATGGCCAGAGCAGCGCCGCCGATGCCGCCATGGCGATCGTTGCTGCTGAGCAGAAGCGCGTCAAGACTGCCGCAGCTGGCATGGACGACGAAGCCAATGAGACGGTTGCCGCATCCAACGACGACGGCCAGGGGCAGAAGAAGATGGCGAAAAAAGATTTCAAAAAACTCGACCAGGCAGCACAGGGGGCGTTCATCCGCTCCGGTGGCCAGGTTGTCGAATAACCAGCGCTAAAGGAGAACAACCATGGCCAACACACTCACCGGATTGATCCAGTACATCTATGACACCGTCGACAACGTCAGCCAGGAGCAGACCGGGCTGATCGGCGCGGTGTCCGTCAATGGCAAGGCCGAACAGGCCGCGCTCAATCAGGATATCAGCTACGACATCACCTCGATCGGTACCGAGCGCGATATCACCCCAGGAGCGACCCCGCCAGCGCTGGTTGATGAAACAACCGACGCCGGGACCATGAAGCTGACCAAGGCCAAATCCGTGCCGTTCTACTGGACCGGCGACGACGAAGCCAAGCTTGGTATGGAAGCAAAAAACGGCATCCAGAACAACAAGATCGCCCAGGCGATCCGCCGTCTGCGCAACCTGATAGAAGCCGACCTGGCCGCTTTGCAGTCGACATTCAGCCGCGCCTACAGCGCCCATGCCACAACCCCGGCCGCCCTGTTTGCCAGCAACCTTGGCGAAGTCGCCCAGGTCCGCAAGATCCTGGTCGATAACGGCGCAGGGGAAAACGATCTGCAGTGTGTCCTCAACACCACGGCAGGCGCATCCTTGCGGACTCTGGTGAGCCTGTCTTCCTTCCAGGGGAGCGGGATGCTTGAGAGCGGTGCGCTCATCAACCCTTACGGCGTCTCCCTGCGCGAATCGGCTCAGATCGTCAGTGTCACCGCAGTTGGAAACAACGCCGGCGGTTACGTCGCCGACGGGGCCCATGCCGCCGGAGCGACAACCATCACCCTGAAAACCGGCACCGGGACCATCCTGGCCGGCGACGTCATCACCATCGGCAGCGACACGGCGACTAAGTACGTTGTCACCAGTGGTCTGGCCGCAGCCGGTGACATCACCATCGCCGCTCCTGGTCTGGTCAATGCGCTGTCTGACGGTGACGCTGTCGTTGTCGTCGGTGTCTGTGCCCGCAATATGGCGTTCAAGCGTAGCGCAATTCATCTTCTGGCCCGTCTGCCTAAATTGCCAGAGGGCGGTGATATGGCCAGTGACGAGCTGATCGTCCAGGATCCGGTGACCGGCCTGCCGTTCCGCTTTGCCCAGTACAAAGGCTACCACGCCAACCAGTTCGAGGTTGGTGTCGCCTGGGGCGTCAAGAATGCGGTACCGGAACATACGGCCCTGCTGCTTGGTCAGTAAACCTTAAGCTGAAAACGCCGGGTCCGCCCGGCGTTTTTTGAGGAGTTTCGCATGACACAGACGAAAACGACAGCCAGTAACAAAGCGGCCAGCAAGCTGGTCAAGGTCGAGAAGAACGGCACCATCATCGCAATCAGCCCGCGGCAGGTCGAACAGCACCAGCGCCTCGGCTGGGTCAAGGTTGATAAATAATGCCCTTCACCGACGACGACCTCGACAGCTTCCTCGACACCTTTGAGGCCCGCACATACTCGGTGCGGCTTTCCGGCGTTGAGGTCAAGACCCTGCGCGGGATCTTCAGGCGGGCCACTGAGTTTGTCGGCCAGGCTGACCAGATCCTGGTGCTGCCGTCGATCCGCTGCAAAGAGAGCGATCTGGACGGCGTCACCCGCACCCATACCCTGATCGATGGCGTCACCGGCATTGAATACAAGATCCACGGCGATTTCGTCCCGGCTAACTCCGGACTGTCTCTGGTCGGATTGGTGAAAAAATGAAATATGACCTGATCATTGCCGCGCTGCTCTCTGCCCTGGGGCAGATCCAGATCGTCAACGGTTACAACACCGACGCCGGCCTCAAGGTCTGGCGGCAGCACGAATACATGACCGAGGATCCGGAGAAGCCCTGCATCATTCTTTTTCCGGGAGAAGTGACCGACAGCCTTGACGGTGATCCGGCCCCCAGCCAGGGGGAAGAGAACCACCTGCTGCCGTTCAAGATCGAGGCCTTCATCGCCGACGATGCCGCAGGCGCGCAAGGCTCAAAGCTGCGCCAGGATATCGTCAAGGCGCTTAAAGTCGATCAGTACCTGGGTGGCTTAAGCGAAGGCTATGACGGCAGTGTCACCAGTAACAGTACAGTCGAGCGCGCCGGTAACAACGGTTTCCTGGGCTTTGTCGAAATCAATGCAACCCTGCTCTACGTCACCTTGTTCGGGGAGATCTGATGACCAGTTTGATAGGGAGTGTCGACGCCTGGTTTTTGAAGCTGGCCGTTGTTTTGTTGGGAGGATATTTCCTCTGGAGTCTGCGCAAGATCCTGGCCGATTTCAAGGAGGAGGTCAAAGGCCTCAAGACCCTGATCGGCAAGGTCTTCGACAAGACCGATAATTTTGAGCATCGCCTCTCAAGCATTGAAGGGCGCTGCGAGGCGATGCACGGCAACGGCGGCCGCAGGAAATACGACCCGCTGCACCGGCTCAGCATGAGAGAGGATTTTGAAGAATGAAGATCGTCGAACTGATCCGTCTTGAAGAGTCTGAATCCGGCACCTTCGGTGTGCTGCGCATCAACAAGCAGGTGTTTTGCTGCACCCTTGAGCCCGCCGATCGGGAGAACCAGGTCAGTGTCTCCAGTATTCCGGCCCAGCAGTATATCTGCCGGCCTGTCGAATCACCGACCCATGGCGGCACCTTCGAGGTGACCAACGTCCCGGGCCGGACCCATGTCCTCTTTCACGCTGGCAACGTTGCCGCCAACACCGAGGGCTGCATTCTGCTCGGTGAGCACTTCGGCAAGCTCAAAGGCGAGCGCGCCATTTTGAACAGCGGCTGGACATTTAAAGAGTTTTTGCGGGAGGTCGGGCGCGAACCGTTCCACCTGACCATTTACGAACATTTTTAAGCAAAGGAGTTAAGTCATGGACTATCTGCTCAATCGTCTCAAAGAGGCCACCACCTGGCAGGGCCTGATCGCCATTATCACCGGCCTCGGTGTCTCCCTGTCGCCTGATATGAGCGCGGCCGTCGTCACCGTCGGCGTCGCCCTGTTTGGCCTGGTCTCCGTGATCCTCAAGGAGCGCGGGGCCAACGACAGCAAATAAACCGATGCGGTCGATCATCGAGATCATTGCCGCCGTGATCGGCTGGCTGCTCTCTCCGGCCGCCGTGAAGAAGAGGGAGGAGAGTCGTGCTGAAAAGCAGATCCAGGAAGACCGCGAAGCGATTGTCTCTGGCGATGCTGATGCTGTCTCTGCTCGCATTGACAAGCTGCGCAACCAGCACCGTCTATCTCAGAGGAACAAGTGAAGCGGTAAAACTTGAAGCCGGAGCAGCAGCCCCGCACAGCGGCTGGCTGATCCAGGATGAAGCGCTGGCCGATCTTTTGGAATGCTGCAGCGCAAAACAAAGCGAATAAATAGAGGAGGTCAGTCATGCCAGGAGTATCCGGCGTAGAAATGAAATATGCCCTGAAAAAGGGCGCAACCTGGGGAACGGCTGTTGCCGCCGGGGCCGGTGATGGCCTGTTGCTGCTGCCGACCGGGATCAAGACAGGCAACGCCGCCATTGAGGTGGACGACAGCCAAGGGCTTTTCTGGTCTCAGGACGGCACACCGGGGCAGGTCGACGTCAACGGCGATCTGTCCGGCTACCTGCGTTACGACGGTTGCGATCTGCTCCTTGCCCTGTTCATGGGGCTGGCCGGCACGCCGACTCTGCACGATGGTGGCGCGGCCAGTTACGATTATGAGTACGCCCTGGAGGACAACGTCGACGGCCTGTTCGCGACCTTTGTCCGTCACTGGAAGAACTACGTCGAGGAAGTCCGCAGCCTCAAGGTCGTCGGCCTGACCCTCTCTGGCGAGCGCGGAAAGCCGCTGTCTCTGGTCGCCAACTGTGTCGGCGATCACAGCGTCCGCGACGGAGTCAACGACGACACAACCTTTGCCTCTGTAACCATCGCCGAAACCGAGAACCGCGTCCACTTCGCGCAAGGCGTGTTCCGCATGAACGGCCGCGATGATATCGCCCTGGCGGCCGGAGATGCGATCTACCCCAACAGCTTCGAGCTGACCGCAACCCGCAACCTGCAGGGGGTTGCTTCAGGCCAGCTGACCACCGGCGGCTCAGCTCCTCGCGATGTCATCGATGAGCCTGTCAACAACGGTCTGCCTGAAGTTCGCCTCAAGCTCGGCTTTCCGTACCATACCGGCAAGACCCGCCTCGATGAGCTCGATGTCGACACCCGCAAGAAACTGGATATGACCTTCACCGGGGCCGTGATCGAGGGCGCGATCGCGCGCCAGATCAAGCTCGAATTCCCGCACCTGCAGTATGACAGCGTCGACGTTGTCGATGAGGCCGGGATCATCAAGGAGCCGGTCGAATTCATCTGCCACGGTGTGCCCACCGCCCCGGCCGGCATGACCGGCCTGACAACGCCGTTCAGGATCAGCGGCGTGAATCAGCGCAGCACTGACCCGCTGGCATAACCCATACCTCCCTGGGATGCAATCAGGGGCTGGACGCAGCCCCAATTTTTAACAACACGAAAGGATGACATGACATGGATATTTCCCGACTGAAAAATAAAGACCTGCAAGTCTGGCTGCCGATGATGGACGGCGTTGAGGTGCTCTGCCAGTACCTGAGCCAGGGCGATTACAACCAGCTCCGCAAGCAGGCGCTCAGGACCAGCCTCGACCCGCGCACCAAGCAGAAAACCGAAGAGCTTGACAGCGCAAAGCTTGAATCATTGCTGGCCCGCGCTATCGTCAAGGACTGGCGTGGCCTGACCGATAACGGCGAGACCTACCCCTGCAGCGTTGAGAATATCGATTACCTGATGAGCGAATGCACCGAGTTCCGCCTGCTGGTCATGGATGCACCCTTGAGCCTGGAGCGGATGCTTGAGGCGGAAAAGGCCGCAACGGAAAAAAACTGATTGCCCACCTCCGCGCAAGAGCAGACTTCCCAGGCGTAAGCTGCGAGGCCTGCAGCGAAGCGCAGGAGGTGGATGGACTCACCCCGGACTGCATGACCGACCGGGGTTGCCCGATCCCGCAGCTCTGTGAAGCGGGGCAGCGGGTCATGGAATTACGCGGGTTGCTGGTGAGCCTGCACCCGGTGGTCGACCCCGGCACCATCTGCCGGATGTACGGCGCCGATCTGGACGATCTTCAGCTGCTGGCTGTGATCGAGAACGAACTCAAGGCAATGGCACCGAAAGGAAGCGAGCATGGCCAAAGACATTAAACTGCTGGTCGGTGGCAACGTCGAAAGAGCCGAAAAGGCCATGCGCGAACTGCAGCGTACCGGCAGCGATGTCGCCCACCGCCTGGAGCGCGATTTTAACCAACTCGGGACGACCAGCACCCTGGCCTTTGACAAGAAGCGCCAGGCCGCGACCAGCGCTTACGAACGGATCAAGGCCAGCGGCATCGCCACCAGCGACGAGCTCAAGCGCGCTGAAAAAGCCCTTGGTGCAGAACTGCTCCGCATCGATGAGGATCAGTACGGCAAGCGTATGACCCTGGGTGAAAAGTTCAACCAGCACCGCCTCAAGATCGCCGCCGGGGTCGGTGTTATTGCCGCCGCAGGAGCTGCGGCGATCAGTATCGGCAAGAAGGCCGTCAACGAATACGCCGAGTTTCAGAGCGCCATTGTTGACCTGGGCAAGGTCACCGATGAGCCATTGGCCGAGGTTGAAAAGAAAATCATGGCCCTGCCGCCCGAGCTTGGCAGCGCCACCGAACTGGTCAAGGGTTATTATCAGACCATCTCCGCCGGTGTCACCGACCCGGCCAAGGCGATGGATCTGCTCACCGTGGCTGCCAAGGCCAGCAAGGCCGCCCACGTCGACCAGTCGCAGACCATCCAGGGGCTGACCAAGCTGATGGCCGGCTTTTCCGGAGAGATCGAGACGGCGACCGAAGCATCCGATCTGCTCTTTGCCATGGAGAAGAACGGCCAGACCACCTTTGCCGAACTGGTCCCGGTCATTGGCGATGTCTCCAGCTTGTCGGCCCAGCTCAATGTCAACAGCAAGGAGATGGCGGCGATGTTCAGCCGCATCACCCAGACCGCCGGCTCAACCAGCCAGGCGGCGACCCAGTACAAGGCGATCCTTAACAGCCTGATCAAGCCAACCGGCGATATGGAAAAGGCGCTCAAGGCCATGGGCTACGAGAGCGGCGCGCTGGCGATCGAGCAGGAAGGTCTGGCCGGTGTCCTGCAGAGCGTCAAGGAGTATTCCGAGAGCTCAGGTGTCGGCCTGGGGAAACTGTTTGGCTCAACGGAGGCACTGATCGGCCTGGGACCGCTGCTGTCTAATGAGTTCGAAGGCTATAACCAGACCCTGAACGATATCGAAAAATCAGCCGGCGGAACGCAGAAGGCCTTTGCCGAATGGAGCGGCACCTTTGCCGCTGTGAAAGAGGCCTTTGACAACAGCCTCGGCAAGACGCTGATCTCTCTCGGCAAAGAACTGACACCGATGGCCATGGAGGCGCTCTCCAGCATGACCTCATGGATGGAGACTCACAAGCCGCAGATCGTCCAGTTCGCCGAAGGGGTCCAGACCGTTTTCAAGGCTGTCGCCACGGCGGCGGGCTGGGTCTATGACGCGGTCGGTTTGGTCGCCAAGGCGCTGGCCCAGCTGACCATTTGGGTCGAGAACGCCATTGCCAAGATCGATAGCTTTTTCAGCAGTATGGACGCATCGAGCATGGACTATGGCGGGGTATTGTCGAGCGGTTCCAGCACGACCTCCACGTCTGACTCGGAAATGACCAACTCGACCAAGCTCTTTCCAAACTTAAGCTACGCAACCGGCACCAGTTACGTTCCGGAAACCGGCTATTACCAGCTGCACCGCGGCGAGTCGGTCAGCACGCGCAGCGAGACCGCCAAGGCCAGCCAGGCCGGCGGCAACGTCTCGTTTGGTGACGTCAGCTTTGTGCTGCCAAATGTCACCAATCAGAGCAGCGCCCGCGATCTGGCCCGCCAGGCTATGCCGGAGATTTTAAACCTGATGAAAACGCGCTACCGCGCAGCCTGATAAAGGAGATCCATTTATGTGGACTATTGATGCCCGTTGCTCCCAGTGCAAGCACAAGGAAACCTGCGCCGATCGCAAGAAGATCCTGACCACCCTGTCGCCGCTGGCCAATGAGCTGAACACCGATGCCGCCTATGTCGATGGCCCGGGTGACGGTGTCCTGGTTGTTGCCTGCCGGGAGTTTTCGCTTTGAGCGATTATGTTGATCCGGGCTATTGCCTGCATGGCTATTTCGGCCAGCCGGGCAGCCTCTGCGCATTTACCCTGGGCAGTGAATCTCTCCAGTTTGACCAGCCGTATCAGCGCCCGGGGCAGACTCTGGCTCTGGTCCAGGCCAGTGCGCAGAACACCGGTGGCGATACCTTCGGCTACCAGGTCTTTGCCAGCGATCGCACCCTGACCATTGTCTGGCCGCGCATGCTGACCTACTACCTGGAGCGCCTGCGCGACTGGTTCAAGCGAGTCGCTAAGGGGATGGCCGAGACCTTCGTCTTTACCCTGGTTGACGGATCGCAGGTCAACGTCCGTTTCGCCAGCCCGGAGATCTGGACCAGCGAAGTCGCGCCAGATCGTCACCGGGTTGAGATCTCGCTCTGGGTGATGTCATGACCGAGTTTTCCTATTCCGGCACCGTCCTCGCTTTTAACTGCGACCCGGTCAAGTCTGGCAACGGGCAGCAGATCAGCCGCCACCAGGCGCTTGGCCGCTATTCAGACGGCAGCGCTGTGGTCTATGACAAAAGCAGCGTCCAGCGCGGAGCATATACCCTGGCGTTCACCAGGATCAGTTCCACTGTGCTTGATGGTCTGCTGGCCTTTTTCGCCCTGGTGCAAGGGGTACGCTATCCCTTCAGCTGGACAGATCATGCCGGTATCACGCGCACGGCGCGTTTTACGCAGAGCAGCCTCCAGTTCACCCAGACCGGCCCGGACCGCTACAGCCTGACCCTTGACCTGCTCGTTGACGAGGCCCTATGAAAAGTTTTCCGGCCAATTTCACCGCCGCCAAAAACGCCCTGTCCGGATCGAGCCCGCTATGGATTCTGAAAATCACCGCCGGCGGTGTCGATTATTATCTCAGCGATACCGAAGAGACGTTTCCCGCGTGGAACGGAGGAGTGACGACAAAGCCATGGATCAGCAAGTGGGGCGCACTGTCGGAAGGCTTAAACAGCGGGCGCCTCGATGAGATCATCCAGGCTGATATGGGCATCGACCTGCTCGTCGATCCTGACGCCAGCCCCAACATCGTCGATCTGGCCACCACTTACGAGCTTGAAGAGTCGCCCGCAGTCCTCTACCTCTGGTTCCGCAACCTCGATGATGAGACCGATCCGCCCCAGGCGATCTTCTCCGGCTTCATCGATGACCTCTCCCAGCCGGACGAGACCAGCGTCAGTATCACGCTGATCGACGGCACCAGTCGCCTCGAAGGCTATGTCGGCAACAAGCTCACGGTGGCCGATTACCCCTATGCAGACCAGGACGATATCGGCAAGGTGATCCCCATTCCCTTCGGCACGGTCGGCCGCGTGCCGTCCGTCTGCGTGCTCTCCGGCCATGTGACCTATATTTCCAGCGCGATCAGCGCCACGGCAACCAGCTTTTCTGTAACCGACGCGGGCACCTTTGCCGTCGACAGCGTGCTGATCATCGATTCAGAGACCGTCCTGGTCACGGAGGTCGACGGCGACACCCTGACCGTGACCCGTGGCTATGACGGATCGATCGCCACCAGCCACTCCAAGGCGGCGGCCATCTGGGAGGCGCTCAACACCTTTGACTATATCGCCAGCGATGTGCCGGTCGATTCGATCGACAAGGTTGTCGGCGTGGTCGGCGATGCCGAGCTGGATATCACCGAGGTGGCGACTGTCTACACCGGCCAGACAGGCGATGAGCATCCGGACTACCCCGGCAAGGCGGTGATCGTGCTGCCTGGCTTCATCACCGTTGACCAGGCGGTCGATCTGCTGGTCTCCGATACCATCAGCGTTGATGATGCGATCGAGGTCACAGATTCTGTCAGCATTTCGGACGCGATCTCGGTCTATGACACCATCGCCGTGTCGGACGATATCGACGCTTCGGACAGCGGCCACGAACATACCGGATCCACGATAATTGTCGCCATTAACCCGGACGGATTGGAGACCAGTGAAAGCAACTGGGTTTTTGGTAACCCGTCGAATTCTCACGACGGAAACCTGGACAATTATGACGCGGTCAAGGCCAATGTCAGCAATGTAGCGACGTTCTCATTTGTCAAGCCGCTCGGCTATACAGGGACACCGGTCCGCTTCCGCTGGTGCGCGACCCACGGCCACGCGACCTATAACCACGGATTTTATCTTGATGGCCGTACGGTGAGCGGCAGCTCGACCAAGATAACCACAAAGATATCAAGCTGGACATCGGTCTCTAGTTGGTCGCAGATCCAGTCAGAGACGATGTCGATCCAGGGCTATCCATTAACCACCGGATATATCGCCCTCTGGGACGTTTGGATCGAGGTCGAATACAGCACCGACACCAGCGAAGCGACCGCCGACGTTACGGTCACTGGCTCGGTCACAAAAACCGGAACCGTCACCAAAGACGGAACGGTGACCAAGAGTGGCGCCGTCATTAAGACTGGCAGCGTTACGAAGCTGGGTACCGTCACCATCTCAGGAAATTCAACCGCCAACACCCTGATCGGCGATGAGGTGCTGGCCTATGTCACCAGATCGGCCACCATTTCCGAACAGTTCGACGAGCTGCTCGCGCCTGCAGGGTTCTCAGATCTGCTGATTGTCGGCACCATGCCGGACGGCTACGCCCTGAATGGCGTCATCACCGAATACGAGCGCACCATCGACTGGCTCAGCGCCTGGGCTTTCCAGCTGCGCTCCTGGTTCCGCCTGACTCCGGATGGCCCGCGCCTGTTTGTCCGGCCGGACAGTCTGACCGTAACCAAGCAGATTACTGCAATCCGTCTCAAGGACGACGGCCGCCGGGTTCTGCAGCGCTCCAAGGTCGCCCGATCGATGATCGTCAACGCCATCAATCTGCTCTATGACCGCGACTGGACCGACTCCGGCGATTCAGCCTACCGAGGCGCGGTCACAAGCAGCGACGCGGCCAGCATCGCGACCTACGGCGAGCGCGAAGAGCCAAGCCTGTTCAAGTTCGACTTCGTCACCAGCGCCACCATGGCCGCCAGCCTGCTGGCCTTCTACCTGGCTTACTACGCCGTGCGCCACTGGCAGTATCAGTTCGAGGTCTACCTCGACCATGCCGAGCTCGAGTTCGCCGACGTCGTCCAGCTCGACTTTCTCGCCAGCCAGACCGGCCAGATCACCGAGGCCTCATTCGCCCCGGGCAACCATGACACATGCGACACCATCGCACTGACCGTGATCGCTTAAAGGAGAGACTATGACAGGAATTTTAACCAGGGCCGCCAAGGGCGCCGCTCTGCTGCATGAGGAAATGGACGGCAACCTGCTGACTCTTGACCTGTCCCGCTTTGCTATTCCGGAAGCCGACTTCATGTCAAGGACCGCTGATCGGCGGGATAAGTTCGCGGGGAGTGGTTTTGTTGAATGGGGGAAATGGCTTAATCAGGCAGGGTACTCAGCGATTAATGATTCGTTGTTTGTGTACCCAACATTAGTGGCAAATCAATTTTACCTTGGTTCGGCCCATGCGAATAACGCTGGATCTTCAAGAACGAATTATCCTGTATGTAACGTTAATGGGGTTTCACTCCATATGTCTTGGGTTAATTCTTCAAATTTAGCACTTACGAATAAAATTCTTTTACCGCCTGCGCCGTCAACCTCAGATCTGCTCGAAAGGCAAGACCTTGTCTTTCTTGAGTGTTGGCATGAGAAGGTCACCGACAAATACATCGTTTACCCTTATGGCAATGTACAGAGTCTTCTTGCTACAGATCCAGCCACAGGGCTAACCACGGTCAACGGCAGTTTCTCTGGTTACGCTACCTACAGCCTCTTCGGTAATTGGCAAGCATCATCGGCACTCATCGGTAAAGGTCTGGTCTGGTCAACCATGTCGGATACCAACAAGAAACTCTTTGTCTCTGATCCGAAGAACAACGTCTATCTGGCCGAGGACGGGGAGTATGTACAGGTCAGGTATCGGATCAGGGTTGTTGAAGGTCCAAGTTCTGATATGACTTTGGTTCGTGACGGCGGAATCTTCCTCTGGCTGGACAACAGCAACTCAAAACGGGTTATGGCTAAGGGGATGCTGACATCTATTGTCGGAGAGTTTACCTCTGGGAATCAGTCCTATGTTGATAGTCAGAACGCCAACTCATATCTGTACGGTGATGACTCTGCCACGATAGGCTCATACACGACAGTCGATGAATACACTACGCTTGCCTACAAAGGACTCTGCTTCGCCATTCCGATTGCCCTTGTATCTCGGCGTAATCAAGGAGCGTTTCATCCGGTGTGGAATCCGAATGGATCAGCTCGATGTCATTACACGTATATTGGCGGTACGTATAAAGATATGTTTTACGAGCAGTCTGGAGGATTCACTTCTGTTGACGATTGTTTCACCGTGGGATCAGCTTCAAATGTTGGTTATTATACCGGGTCTGGCTACATCTCTAGTGTCCTTTCAGGTCGTCCAGACGGTAAATACTACGATGCAATCTACGAATCCGATGTGCTCGACCTGCGATCTTCCGCACATAAAGTCACAGATCTAAACAGAACCCTTGAACGGGAGTTTAATCGGTTGGTTGCGGGGGAAGTAAGAGGGTGGGCATCTGGATTCAGAATTGCCCAGAGTGGAACAATAACAGCCAGTCTATTAACCTCAACAACCGCGTGGGGATCTATTGGAGTAGAAATCAGGGATACAACTCAAAATCTCGCACTGACCTATGGCTCTGCTTGGGTTTTTGCTGAAGACGCAAAGATGTATATCAAAAGTGATTCGCAGTGGTATGAGTGCGTTCGGATCTATTCAGCTGCCGATCCCAGAACGAGTTTTTACCTCCATCCGCGTTATGGCAATGTCACAGCTGATTTTACAACTGCTGCGGTCTATGACTTCATTATCTGCGAGGTAACCGTTAGTAAGAGGAAGGCCGATCTTCAGTGTGACATCATTGGAGATCCTGCGAATTATCCTTTAGAATGGATAACCAACGGTATCATGGGGACTCCGCTGTTGGTTGGTGAAAATGGGGAGGATCTGATACCGGATGGAACGAGTAAGACCTATAAGATGAGTCGGAAGGTAAAAGATTACCTTCTTGGTTTGGTGTCTACTGATAATGGAGTTACATGGACCGACTTCACATCAACTTATCAATCATCAGTTGAAGGTAGTAGTAACTCACATACGAACTCAATAAATACTGGAAGATTAATTCTGCACTTCTATCTCACCGAAGCCTCCCCATTTGAAACTGCGGATAACGCCGAGGTTTTGAGTCTGGGGGATGTCTGGGCAGGGAACTACTCCGTCAATACTCTCGGTGCAAACCTTGTGACCGATTTAATCTCTAAAATACCTGTTTCAAGTAGAACGAGCATTGAAAAGTTGAACACCTATGGAATGTCGGGTGATTTGCTTATTACGTCAACTGGTGTACGTCAACCAAGCCATGATGGAAATCTGGCAGTCACTCAAGAAACATCATCGAGCCCCGCTGCCAAAGTCCTCCCGTACCTCACCAGAGAAAACGGCAAGCTGTTCCTGCAAACTCTGTTCAAGGAGATGATCTACGATACGGATTGGGGCGATGACTCTAAATTCAATGTCGTTTCAGGGGTAAGCACAACAACGGATGACAACGCGAATACTGTCTTGATCGGGCAGAAGCGGATCGAACTGCCGTTCTATATCGGTGACGGAGAATAAGCCATGAAAAAATTGATTCTCTGTTTACTTCTGCTCTTGCCGCTGACCTGTTCGGCGGCAGAGCTTCACCTTGATTATATCGCCGCTATTGATCCTCCTCATCATGAGTCGATCAATGGGCGATGGGAGCAGGCTCTAGCCGAACGCTACTACCTTGAGATCAAGCCATCCATTACCCTTGGCCGCTTGACCTATTATGTCGCGGGGATCACCTACGGCTTACAGGAATGGCACTCGACAGAATGGTGGGGGTCTGACTATGACTACTGGACAAACCCCGATGCGTGGAAGCCTGAAAAATTCCGGTATGCGGTGCGTAACGGTGGGACGTTCGACCTGATCGGTGACAAGCTTCAGATCTACAGCGAGTATTATGTTCCAGTAGATCGCCGGACTTCACACAGTTTCTATTATTGGCGAGTTGGAATCAGCGGGAGGATTTTCTGATGTATAAGACGCTTGAGGATGTGAACAGGGTTATTACTCTTGGCAAGCCGGACAGTGTGATTGATAAATTCGTAGATAGTTACCTGACAGGAATAGCCATCCAGCCATACCTCGCCGCAGAAGCAGAATATGGTGCTCTCAAGGCGCAGGATGATCAGCCGGATGTTGAGGCTGTTATTGATCCCGAAACGGAAGAGGTGATCAGCGAAGCCTACAGCCCGAACCAGATCAGGGATGAGCGTACCGTTGAGCTGGTTGCAGAGTATCCGTACCTTGCGGAAGAAGAATGGGTAAGGCCAGCGGTTAGTGTTGATGTTGATGGATGGAAGGTGAAAAACTATGTTAAACTTCGACAGGCCGCATATCCATCGCAAGCTGTTTTTCTCGATGCCTGGGTCAAAAATGATACCGAAGCCCTGGAGGCCTATCGAACCGCGTGCCTGGCAGTAAAAGAGACTTATCCAAAAGAATGATAAGCATGTCCGGAATTGTCCGGAATTGAAAACAAAAATGGGTTAGCATGAATCATGCTAACCCATTGAAATCATGGAGCCGCTAGTCGGATTTGAACCGATGACCTACTGATTACGAATCAGTTGCTCTACCAGCTGAGCTATAGCGGCGTTGTGGTATGCATATCTACCGCAATTAATATGAGAGAGTCAATCATATTGCTCGCATAAAGGATGTTGTTTCAGTTATAGTCCGGGACAGACGGCGGCGGCGGAATGTTGACAATAGATTACCGTGGTGGTAATAATTCAATATCTGCTGTCTTCCTGGAAAAATTGTTATGGAAATGGTTCTGAAAAAACGTCTGCAATTGTTTGAAGATATGTGCCGGGGGAATGGGTTGCGTCTCACTCCCCAGCGCCTTGAGATCTTCAAGGAGCTGGTCAAATCCGATGATCACCCGACTGCGGAACGCCTCCATCAACGTCTGCTGAAACGCCTGCCAACGCTGTCGCTTGATACTGTCTACCGAACCCTGGCAACCTTTGTCGATCTGGGAGTTGCCATCCGAGTTGAAACGGTTGAAAGTCATGCTCATTTCGAAGCTTTCTTTCAGGATCATCATCACGTTATCTGTCGTAAGTGCGATAAGATTATCGATTTCGAATGGGAAATTTTTGATTCTGCCGATCTGCCTGAACAGGTAAAGCAATGGGGTAGTATCGAGAGGAAAGATATTGTTCTTTACGGCATCTGTAACGATTGTTTACAAAAATAGCACTTGCCTTTTTTTAGTCTATAAATAAGAATTATTCTTTATAGGTAATAAATCTAAATAGCTGGACTGATAGAAAAAGAGGGCTAGAATTTAAGCTTCGGGGGGGGCTCGGGATTGAAAATATGGAGGTCATCTTTCACAACGCCCAAAAGTGTATTTTTTACCCACCCTAAAGGAGGACAGACATGACTAGCAAAGGGAAATGCCCAGTGATGCATGGTAGCCATACTCTCGCCGGAACATCGAATACCGACTGGTGGCCGAATGCACTCAACCTGGATATCCTGCATCAACACGACACCAAAACAAATCCACTCGGCGCTGACTTCGACTATCATGAAGAACTCAAAAAACTGGATGTTGCGGCCTTGAAACAGGACGTTCGCGATCTGCTTTCCCATAGTCAGGATTGGTGGCCTGCCGACCATGGTTTTTACGGTGGAATGATGGCGCGGGTCGCCTGGCACTCTGCCGGCTCGTACCGCTTGCAGGACGGTCGCGGCGGCGGCAATACCGGCAACCAGCGCTTCGCTCCACTTAATTCCTGGCCTGATAACGCCAATACCGACAAGGGGCGTCGCCTGCTCTGGCCGATCAAAAAGAAATACGGCAACAAGATTTCCTGGGCTGACCTGGTCATGCTGGCGGGGACCATCGCCTACGAGATGGCCGGGCTGAAAATCTACGGCTTTGGCTTTGGCCGCAACGACATCTGGCACCCGGAAAAGGACACCTACTGGGGCGCTGAGAAGGAGTGGCTGGCACCTTCCGACGAGCGCTATGCTGCCGTCGACAAGCCCGATACCATGGAAAACCCGCTCTCCGCCGTGCAGATGGGGCTGATCTATGTCAACCCGGAAGGGGTCAACGGCAATCCGGATCCCCAGGCTACGGCTTATCAGATGCGCGAGACCTTTGCCCGGATGGCGATGAACGATGAAGAAACCGTGGCTCTGACCGCAGGTGGCCATACCATCGGTAAATGTCATGGCGGGCAATCGGCCGACAATGTCGGTCCGGCACCGGAAGATGCCGACATTACGGCTCAAGGCCTGGGCTGGATGCCGAAAGGCAAGCGGGGCATCGGTCGTAACGTCGTTGCCGGTGGTCCCGAAGGGGCCTGGACGACAGACCCGACCAAGTGGGATATGGGCTATTTTGCCATGCTCTTCGGCCACGAATGGGAAATCACCAAGTCGCCGGCCGGGGCGAAGCAGTGGAAACCTGTGACCATCAAAGAAGACGACATGCCGGCAGATCCGGAGGATCCTTCCATCCGTGCCATGCCGATGATGACCGATGCTGATATGGCTCTGAAGGTTGACCCGATCTACAATAAGATCTGTCAAAAGTTCATGGCCGATCCAGATTACTTCGATGAATGCTTCGCTCGTGCCTGGTTCAAGTTGACCCATCGCGATCTCGGTCCCAAGAGCTGCTATTTTGGCCCCGATGTTCCTGCGGAAGACCTGGTCTGGCAAGATCCTGTTCCGAGCGGCAATACCCAGTTCGACATCGGTCATCTCAAAAGCCTGATTCGCGCAAGCGGTCTGTCTGTTGCCGATTTGGTCAGCACGGCATGGGACAGCGCCCGGACCTTCCGCGGTTCGGACAACCGTGGTGGCGCCAACGGAGCCAGAATTCGTCTGGCCCCGCAGAAAGACTGGCTAGGCAATGAACCGGCACGTCTGAAGCGCGTACTGGCAGTTCTTGAGCCGCTGGCCGCTCAGGTGGGGTCTTCTGTCGCAGATACCATCGTGCTGGCCGGTAATGTCGGTGTCGAAATGGCTGCCGAAGCTGCCGGTGTTACTGTCGATGTGCCATTTGCCCCTGGTCGAGGCGATTCTACCGATGCCATGACCGATGCGGAATCCTTCTCTGTCCTCGAGCCTCTGGCTGACGGTTTCCGTAATTACATCCAGAAGGATTTTATCCCGGCACCGGAGGAAATGCTGCTCGACCGGGCCCAGCTGATGGGGCTTACGGCACCGGAGATGACCGTTCTTATCGGCGGTATGCGGGTGATGGGAACCAACTATGGCGGCAGCAAACATGGTGTTTTCACGGACCGCGAAGGAACATTGACCAACGACTTTTTCCTCACTCTGACCGACATGGCCTACAAGTGGGAATTTGGCGGAGAGGACTATGCCATTGTCGACCGCGTGACCGGCGAGACCAGATACAAGGCAACGCGTGTCGATCTGGTCTTCGGTTCCAACTCCATTCTGCGTGCCTATGCCGAGGTCTATGCTCAGGATGACAACCAGCAGAAATTTGTTCATGATTTTGTTAAAGCATGGGTGAAAGTTATGAACGCGGATCGGTTTGATTTGAAACGCTGAGTCTTTTTATCTGCTCGAAAAAAAGGTCAGGTTTAAAAAAGCCGTTGGAGTATTTCCGGCGGCTTTTTTGCTTTCAGAGATCTGGTCATCAAAGAAACGCTGCCGCAGAGAGGGGTGGAGTGACTATTTTGAGCAATTGATTGTGTTCATTTTCTGGGATTAACCGCCTGTATATATTGGAGTGTCGCTGTATTGTCTTTTAATGTCAGCATGTTGCGAAGTGCAGCTTGGGGCGCTGGCCGGTTCTAAATCTGGATTTTCTTTGACTGATATGGCATTGTGTGAGGCTTTCGTTAGGAGGATGTTAGTTTTTTCTCCGTGAATATTCCGGTATTTTCCGGAGGAGGGGACCGAAAGTCCGTTTTTTGGTCAAAATGGAGCTGCTGGTGGTTAGATCGTTTTTCCAAGGGTTGACCCTGAGAGGGAAGTTGACCTTTTTGATTACTTTTACGAGTTGTTTTGTTCTGTGCCTGACAATTTCGGCTTCGATGTTCTTTCAGTGGGGCAGGCTGCGCGAGGAGTTGCTCGAAGACGCTCTGCTGCTGTCATTCGAAATTAAGGAAGACTGTGCTCAGGCCTTGAAGATGCATGATCTGGACAGTCTTGACAGGATTCTTGCCATCGTTCCTCTTAAGAGGGAATTTTCATCGGCAGTTATTTTTGATGAGAATCAGCAGATTGTGACCTCGATTTCTGCGGCGAATGGATTGGAGTTGCCTGATCTTGCCGGCCGGCAATACGGTCACCAGTTTGGAGCTTCGTATTTTGATCTGGTCGAGCCGCTGCGACTCGATGATGAAACCCTCGGTTATTTGGCGATCAGGGCCAATATGGCGCCGGTTTATTCAACAATGTGGCATTATGTCATTATTGGCGGGGCTGCATTTCTCGTCTATTCTCTGATTGCACTTTTGATTGCCCGTTCTTTACAGCGTCTGATTACCGACCGGGTATCGACTCTAGCCAGGGCGATGGATCAGGTTTCGCAGGATAAAGATTACAGCCGCCGTGTGAAAAAACGAGCCAATGACGAAATCGGTCAGCTGTTCGACGGTTTTAACCGCATGTTGGGTGAAATCGAAAAGCGAGAAACTGAGTTGCGCGAGAATGAAAGTCGACTCGACTTTCTTGCTCATCACGATCATCTGACCCAGCTGGGTAACCGCCGCTTATTGCAGGCTCGCCTGGAGCATGCTCTGGCCCGCTGCCGGAGAACCCAGTCTCGTCTGGCGCTCCTGTTTATCGACCTCGACCGGTTTAAGAATATTAATGATTCGCTCGGCCATGATTTTGGCGACAAGATCCTCTCGCATGTGGCCAGTTGCCTGAAAAGTCATGTCCGGGAATCCGATACTCTGGCACGACTCGGCGGTGATGAGTTCGTTATTATCCTGGAACAGGTCAAAAAGAATGACGATCTGCGCCGCTTCGTCCAGAAACTGTTGAGAGAACTGGCCAAGCCTCTTGAAGAAAAAGGTCTCCAGCTGCATGTCACCGCGACCATGGGGATCAGTTTTTTTCCTGAAGACGGGACGGATTCTGACAGCCTCATGCGCGCTGCTGATGCGGCCATGTATCAGGCCAAATATGACGGTCGTAACCGATTCCAGTTTTTCTCCCCTGAGATGAACAGTCTCAGTCGCGCGTCCCTGAAGATGGAAAATCTCCTGCGCAAGGCTCTGGAACGGGGTGAGTTCCGTCTGGAATACCAGTCGCAATATGACCTGAAAACAGGCCAGCTTATCGGTTTTGAAGCTTTGCTGCGTTGGGAGAACGAAGACTTGGGAGTGGTTTCCCCGGCTGATTTTATCCCCCTGGCTGAAGAGATTGGTGCGATTGTGCCGATCGGGGACTGGATTCTGGTCAGCGCCTGCCAGACGATCAAGAACCTTCAGGAGAAGTGGCAGATTCCTCTGAGTGTTGCGGTAAATATCTCCCCCCGACAGTTCCGTGATGATTCCCTTGTCGGTTCCGTCGCCAGGGCTTTGTATCGGAGCGGTTTGGCTCCCGGATCTCTGGAACTCGAGATTACCGAGGGGACCGTCATGGATAATGTCAAGGATGCCATCAGTAAGATGGAGCAGTTCAAAAAAATGGGGGTACACCTGGCTATCGATGACTTCGGCACTGGTTATTCGTCGTTGGGCTACCTGAAGCAGTTCCCGATCTCCCGTCTGAAGATCGATCAGTCATTCGTCCGTGATCTGGAGATAAGCACGAGCGACAAGGCCATTGTTAATTCGATTATTGCCCTTGGCCGGACGATGAACCTGGAGGTTGTCGCTGAAGGAATAGAGGATTTCAGTCAGCTTGATTTTCTGCGCAATGAAGGCTGTCATTTCGGTCAGGGTTACCTGATGGGACACCCGTTGGCGAAAGAGGATCTTGCTGAAACAGTCGCGCGGAAAATTCCGCTCGCAGCGGATCTCCATTTCAGGAGCAGCCACCAGCATCGCCTAGATGCTGCTGGTTCTGCAGAGGATAAGCAGATCATCCACAGATAGTGTCCCGTGTGGTTAATTCCTTCCGCTAATTCTGGCCCTTTTGTCCGCTGCCCGCGTTGTGTCTCCTCGGCTTAGCTATACTGCTAGGCCTGTGTCAACACGCCTCGGCAGCGAACAAAATCGTTCAGAATCATCGGAAAGGACTAGCCGCACAGGAGACTAGGGGGCAGGTGCGCGTCCTTCGCTCAGGAGGCGCACCTGGGCAATGGATCAGAACCAGTTATCCTTCTCTTCAGCATAGACCTTCGGCAACAATGCCGCCAGGTTGGCGAACTCCTTGACATTGTGTCCGAGCAGATCGGTCGGTCCCTGAACCGGGATCTTGAATCCGTCAGGAATCATTTTAACCGGCTTGCCGTCGATGATCTGCCAGCCGAACCAGAAACGGGAGCGCAGCTCAGAGCCCCCCTCAACCGGGCGCAGGAAGTGGGTCATGACGACCGGCACGTCAGGATGCTGGACGTTGCCGTAAGCGAAGCAGTTGGCGCAGACCAAGGCGTTGCAGGCCTCGGTGTCGATCTTGCTTTCGTCATAGCCCATATCGCTCGGGCGCATGAAATGAATCTGCAGCAGATCAACGTTGCCGGTACCGATATCTTCCCAGATCTTGTGAATACTGCCCCAATGCCTTTCGCGCATCGACAGGCTCATGTCACGGGCCTTGGCCGGATCGGCCAGTTGAACATCATAATGATCTTCGCTGTCCCAGATGGCGTAGCGCAGGCGGTCGATCGGATGCCAGGCGAACCACCAGTCGAACATCTCGCCGGTCACGCCGGGGAACTGGGTGTGGTTGGCAATGACGACGGTGCCGTCCTCCAGAGCCCAGAGCCCGAACTCCTCTGGAAAATAGCCTGGATTGAACAGGTCATTGCGGTTCTCGATACGCGGCGCTATGGCATTATCCAGGGGACCGCGTTCGATTTTTTTATATTTTTCCGGGTCTCCCTCAGCGAGATCTTCCAAATAATACTTGAAGTAGCTCTTTTCTCTATCCAGGTTGGATGCGGGTACTTTTGCCATGTTCAGTTTCCTTTCTGCGCGGCTTGGTCTTAAGCCACCGGTGGTGTGTCACAGACCTCTTCAGTGCTGTCCGCGTAATCGATAGCGATGTCCTTGCCGATCAGTCTGTCATCGAGGACGATGGCCAGAATCAGGGCGATGATGTTACCGACGATCAGGAACAGGTAGGCCTTGTCGATGGAACCGGTTTTGCTGACCGTGATGCCGATCAGGCCGAAAGCCAGAACCCGGATCGCACCGACGATGGTGTTGACCACCCGTGATGCCGAAGCGTAGTCCCAGCGACCGAAGGTCTGGGCCAGCATGGATGGCTGCAGGTTGCCGATACCACCGATACCCCAGCCGGCCATGCAGATACCGACGACGGTTCCCGGGATGCTTTTGGTCGAGGCGAGCAGAACAATGATGGCGATGATATACCAGATGGCGTAGACGATCGTCGATTTTTTGGTCCCGATTTTCAGGTCGATCAGGCCCCAGACGATACTGCCGATAATGCCGACTACTGCGGCGAGGGAGAGCATCATCAGGCCGAATTTCTGGGTATGTCCCAGACCGATCATGCGCGGGATCATCTGGCTGACCAGACCGATCGTGGTCAGGAACAGCAGACCGTAGCAGATGCTCTGAATCCACACCGTCTTGTTGGCCAGTAGGCGACCTACGGTCCAGTCGGATTTGTAAGTTGCCGCGATCTGGCGGGTTTTTTCCAGGTTTTCGAGGCCGGAATCATCGCCGTCGGGATAGAGTCCCATCTCCTCCGGAGTATTCTTGACCCAGAAGATCGAGATGATGCCGAGGATGATGACGACGATACCAAAGATCGAAAAGGCCCCGGCGATACCGAACTTGCCGATCAGCACTGCAAGGATCGGCACAAACAGAGCTGTCGCCAGCGGCATGCCCATCGACGACCATCCGAGGGCATAACCTCTTTTGCGCGGGAACCAACTGGAGGTCAGGGCGCCAGTACAGACGTTGCCGAAACCGTTGGTGAAAAAGAAGACCAGGCAGACCGCAACGGCATACATGGCGACACTTGACGCCTGCCCATAGATGAAACAGGCAATACCGGAGCCGATCAGGGACAGCGGGATGACAAAACGATTACCTTTTTTGTCGACCAGCCAGGAAAAGAAGATGATGCCGATCAGACCTACCCAACTGGCGGGAGTCGAAATCGAAAGGATGGTTCCATAATCCCAGCCGTGAGCCTGGACAAAGGCAGGAACCGAGATGTTCTGGCCGTCGACCGCCAGACCAGCATAGAAAAAAAACATCAGAGCGACAAGAACCTGCAGTCCCCAGCCGTAGGCAAAGCTTTTTTTCTTTTGAGTCATGCGGAAAATCCTCCCCTTTTAAGTGGTTATGAGTGTGGCAGCACTATAATTAATTAAAATACCTGTTATTTAAGTAAATAGTAAATCGTTATTTGGTATCTTGGTATTCCCAAAATGAATAATATTGGCACGTATTAAAGGAACGCAGGCATTCAGAGAGTCTGATTTTCAGACAGTTGCTAAAGGGCAATTAGGTTTTTCTCTTGCTCGTTTGACCTTGAGCCATTTATTATCCTTCTCCCGATCCGTTGGGGGCAGGTCTGTTCGTCTGGGCGATAATGTCATTATTCAAACCTGCCCCTCACCCGTCTCCACTCGCTTTGGATCGATTCTTATCTAGAATTGACAGACGCCCTGTTTCTGTATACAGTATACATTTCTGTCGGCCACTGTTGACCTGATAGTAAAGCGAGTTATCTGCGCCATTTCTAAAAGCATAGACATATATTGGAGGAGAGTATGATTGAGGCTTATCTGACTCATAAAGAAGAGCGAAATTCTCAAGGGGTACCCGCACTGCCATTGAACCCTGAGCAGGCGGCTGACCTTTGCGATCTGCTGGAGAATCCGCCAGTCGGCAAGGAAGAGTTTCTGCTCGAACTGTTCACCGAGCGGATTTCCCCTGGCGTCGATCCGGCGGCCGAAGTTAAAGCCGGTTTCCTGGCTGCGATCCTGGCGGGTAGCAAGAGTTCGCCGTTGATAGACAAGAAAAAAGCGATCCAGATCCTCGGTACCATGATCGGTGGTTACAATGTCCAGCCGCTGATTGAGGCTTTGAGTGACTCATCTCTGGCCAATGAGGCTGCCTGCGCTCTGTCCGGCCTGACCTACGTCTATGATGCGGCCGATCAGGTTATCGAACTGGCCAAGACCAATGCTGCTGCTCAGAAAGTTGTTGAAAGCTGGGCCAACGCCGAATGGTTCACCAACAGGGCGGGGGTTCCCGAAACTGTCACTGTCAAGATCTTCAAGGTGGACGGTGAGATCAATACTGATGATTTCTCACCGGCTGGTGATGCCTGGAGCCGCCCGGATATTCCGTTACATGCTCTGGCCATGGGAAAAACCCGTTTCCCCGGCGGTATTGAACAGATCGCCAAATGGCGGGAAGAAGGACACCAGGTCGCTTTTGTCGGCGATGTCGTCGGTACCGGGTCTTCCCGTAAGAGCGCCTGCAACTCGGTTCTCTGGCACATCGGTAATGATATCCCATGTGTGCCGAACAAGCGCACCGGCGGTATCATTATTGGTGGAGCGATCGCACCGATCTTCTTCAACACAGCTCAGGACTCCGGCGCCTTGCCTCTGGTCATGGATGTGACCAACCTGAACATGGGGGACGTTGTTACGATCAACACCTCAAAAGGTGAGGTTACCAACGCGGCCGGGGAGGTTCTTGCGACATTTAGCATCAAGCCGGATACAGTAGCCGACGAATTCAAGGCCGGTGGCCGTATTCCATTAATTATCGGGCGCGCGGTGACGGATACGGCGCGTACTGCTCTGGGCATGCCGGCCATTGACATTTTTCTCAAGACGGTCAACCCGGAAGCGAAACCGGGGCAAGGCTTCACGATGGCGCAAAAACTGGTCGGCAAAGCCTGTGGCGTCGAGGGGGTTCTGCCGGGAACAGCCTGCGAACCAAAGATGACCACCGTTGGTTCCCAGGATACCACTGGCCCGATGACCTCCGACGAATTGAAAGAACTGGCCTGCCTCAAGTTTCAGACCCCTCTGTTCATGCAGAGCTTCTGTCATACCGCGGCCTATCCGAAGCCTGCAGATGTCAAAATGCATAAGACTCTGCCGGATTTCATCGCCGAGCGTGGTGGCGTGGCTCTGCGTCCGGGTGACGGGGTCATTCACTCCTGGTTGAACCGTTTGCTGGTTCCTGAAACTGTCGGTACCGGCGGAGACAGTCATACCCGTTTCCCGATCGGTATCAGTTTTCCTGCAGGTTCCGGTGCAGTTGCCTTCGCCGGAGCCATGGGCTTTATGCCGCTCGACATGCCGGAATCGGTTCTGGTCCGCTTCAAGGGGCAATTCAACCCGGGGATTACTCTGCGTGACGCCGTTAATGCGATCCCTTACTGGGCGATCAAGCAGGGGCTGCTCACCGTTGCGAAAAAGAACAAGATCAACATCTTCAACGGTCGTATCCTTGAAATGGAAGGTTTGCCAGATCTGTCTGTCGAGCAGGCCTACGAACTGTGTGATGCCGTAGCCGAGCGTTCTGCGGCTGCAGGTTGTATCGATCTTTCCGTTGAGACAGTCAGTGCCTACCTGCGTTCTAACATCGCGTTGATGGAAAAGATGATCGAAGATGGCTACAGCGGTGCCGAAGCCCTGCGTAACCGTATTGATGCGGTTAACGAATGGCTGAAGAATCCTCAGCTGACCAAAGCGGATAAGAATGCCGAGTATGCTGCCGTTATCGAGATCGATCTGGCTGAGATTACCGAACCGATTCTCGCCTGCCCGAATGATCCGGACGATGTCAAGCTTCTCTCCGAGGTGACCGGCACCCCGATACAGGATGTATTCCTCGGCTCATGTATGACCAACATCGGTCATTTCCGTGCCGCAGCTGAGATCTGGCGAGGCCAGAAATTCAATACCGCCGTGCGTAACTGGGTCTGTCCGCCAACTCGTATGGATCAAAAGCAGCTGATGTCCGAAGCGGTCTTCTCCGTTTTCAGTAATATCGGTGCGCGGATTGAAATTGCCGGCTGCTCGCTCTGTATGGGCAATCAGGCGAGGGTTCCCGATGGTGTCAATATGTTCTCGACATCGACCCGTAACTTCGAGAATCGGATCGGTAACGGAGCACAGGTTTATCTTGGTTCAACCGAACTTGGCGCTGTCGTGGGCCTGTTAGGCAAGCTTCCGACACCGGCTGAATATCTGGCCGTCTATCAGGAAAAGATCGCGCCAAAAGCAGAGCAGATTTACACCTACCTGCAGTTTGACGAAATGCCGGAATGCATGGAGTAACCTGCTGAAATAAATCTGATCTAAGCGAAGCGGCCACTCTTTTCCGGAGTGGCCGCTTCTTTTTTGCGACTGTCCAAACTGATAGTCAAATATTCTTTGACTCTGTTGAAGACTTATGTGGGGCAGGCAAACGAGTTTTCACATAATGATCTGGTTGTGGAGAACTGGATCGGGTACTTCAGCCCATGGAGATGGAAAGGCTTTCATTCTGTTCTGGGGCATATGACAGCGTTGTTCTGTTTGCTGCACAGTTAGTGTGATGATCAAGTTCGCGGCTTTTCAGAAAACCCGAATAACCGAGACCGAGACCGAGCAGGTCCGCAACTCCTCCCATGGTCAGATTCTTCCGACGGAATTCGTCATCCAGCCGGCGCAGCAATGGGGCCGGATCCTCTCCGGATAAAATGCAGCTCTCCAGCTGGTAGCCGGAAGAGCGCAACTGCGACAGCCCTGCGCCTCCACCGCGAAAGATCGTCGTTGAATCCTCAACGTACTGCATCAGCCTGGCCATGACCAAAAACGCGCTGTAACCGTCAGTGAGCCCACGCTCTCTGAATGTTGGCAGAATGATTTCGAAAAGCGCCGGCAGGCCGTCGAGACATTCGGCGATGATTCCGGCCCTCGGATATCTCTTGCGCACGGCCTGGCCATGACTGAGGCTCGGCGGTTGTTGCTCAAACAGAGCTTCAGCCGTACTGATCACGGCAGTTCTGAGGTTCTCCGGGGTGCAGTCCCGGGCCTGGTGGGCGGCAGCCAGCAGCAAGCCGCAGAGGAAGATGCCCCCTCTGTGGCAGTTGGTCTTCAGCTGGCGATACATCCGTTTTTCTGCTTCAAGTCCAATGGCTCTCAGTTCGCTGATAACAACCCCTTTTTCAAGAGACTGTAGCAGCTGATCAAGGTAGTCTTCCATCAGGCAGATAGAGCGGATCATCAGCTCCGGGGAAAGATCCTTGTGCGAACCGCTGTTACGCAGGTCAACCAGGCCGGGTTTCGGTGTCAGGTAAAGTTCGGCCCGCAGTCCATCCAGTAGAAAGGCGGCCAGCCGCTTAGGCTCTGAAGGGTGACAAAAGTTCTTCACAACGTCCTTTCAGTTGTTCAAAGGTATGGAGCCCGGCCCGCATGCATTCCTTTGCCGGGCTGTCGCAGATCAGGCAGCGGCGCTGGGGAAGGCCCAACGCCTGGCGATCATAGGTGTGTCCGTCTCGGCTGAAAACGTCGATATCGATCAAGCGGGCAAAGTCCTGTTGTTCTTCAAGTTCGCAACAGATGCGTTTAACCCGCGCCGCTTCGGCCAGAGTCTGAAAGATCGCCCAGGGGCCCAGGGCATCGACGTCAAAATATTCCAGCGACAGTTGCGAAAAACGTTTTTCGAGCTGTTTTGCTCCCCAGCGCAACAGTTCATTACTGCCGGCCGGTCGTTTGTCCGCCCCTGGAATATTCAAGGCCAGCTGAATCACCGACCCCTGCTTT
Organism: Geopsychrobacteraceae bacterium; assembly: GCA_963677215.1. Classification (GTDB taxonomy): domain Bacteria; phylum Desulfobacterota; class Desulfuromonadia; order Desulfuromonadales; family Geopsychrobacteraceae. Next base: position 395,668 of record OY781919.1, on the reverse strand, counting down.
AAACATGCACTCACGCCGCTCAGCGTTTCATGGCGCTGATCGCGGGCCCTGAGAATATCACTCTTTAACTTTTCGTACGGCATCGATGATAGTCCCGTCGCGATATTCGATCAGCGCCACAACCTCGTCGCTGAACTCAAGTGGTTTGGGTTGGCCGCTGATGGCACAGGCTTCTTTGTGCAGGTCGTGAATGTCCTTGACCGGAATCCGTCTCTTTAGCAGTTCTTTTTTTAGCTCAGTCTGGTGTTCGTTGACGGCAATACCGCGTTCGGTGACGATGACATCGATAGTGCGGCCCGGGGTGGTGATGGTGGTCACCTCATCCTTGATAATCGGTAGTCGCCCACGCATCAATGGTGCGGTGATAATCGACAGTTTGGCGCCGGCGGCGGCGTCACTGTGTCCACCGGTATTGTGCAGCAGGTAGCCGTTTGACTCGGTGTTGACGTTGACGTTGAAATTGACATCGACCTCTGTCGCTCCAAGGATAACACAGTCGAGCAGGTTGACCATGGCCCCGGCGTTGAACGGGTTGGCGTAGGTGTCCGCACTCATCTCCTGGTGATTGAGGTTTTTACCGATCGATTCGACTGCGCTCAGGTCGAAGCACTGGACATCGAAAAGAGAGCGGAACAGCCCCTCTTCCAACATGTCGACGAAATAGCCGGTGATTCCGCCGCAGCCGAAACTCCCCTTGATCTGACCAGTTTTCATCATCCTGCGGACTTGCTCGGCGACTGCCAGCGAGATTCCGCCCGCCCCGGTCTGAAATGAGAAGCCATCCTGCAGCAGACCGGAGACTTCAATCACCTGCCCGGCATATTTGGCAATTTGCAGTCCGACCGGGTCACGGGTGACCCGGGTTGTTGTCGAGACGATTTTTTTCGGGTCACCGAGAGAATCGACGACGACGACATAATCGACCAGTGACTGAGGAATCGATACCGGGGTTATCGGCGTGGGACAGAGGTTGTCGGTCACGGCAATGACCTGTTTGGCGTATTGGGCATCGGTGTGGGCATAGCCGAGGCTGCCACAGGCTGAAGGACCGAAGTGGCCGTTCATGTTGCCGTAAGCATCGCAGCTGGGGGCGGCGATGAAGGCCGCATCGACGGTTACTTCGCCGGTGATGATCGAACGGGCCCGGCCGCCATGGGTACGGACGATGATTGGGCTCTTTAGCTCCCCCTTTGAGACCATCTCACCGATCGGGCCGTTGACACCGCATTCGAAGCCGGCGATGACCCCTTTTTCAATATAGGGAATGATTTCAGCATGGACCGGATGAACCGAGCTTGATGCGATCCAGATCCCCTTGAGTCCCATGGCATCGAGTTCCCTGACGACCTGGTTGAGCAGGGCATCCCCGTTGCGCAGATGGTGATGCGTTGCGATGCACATGCCGTCCCTGAGTCCAGCGGCTTCGATCGCTTCACGCAGGCTGCCGAGCAATTTGTTATAGCCGGGGTTCAGGCGCCTTAACGGGCGGCTGGTATGGTTGCCCTGCGGCTTATAGCTGAAAGGATCCTCAAAGGGGATCACCTGACGACCGGCAAAGCTTTCCGGCAGGAGGCGACCGAGGCTATTTCTGACCATAAATCACCTCTTCATCCAGTTCGATATCGATCAGGCCGTGTGCCTGTGCCGTCTTGAGGGTTTTAAACGAACGTTTGACGATTGGCGCATCAATCATCTTGCCACCGAGCGAGATAACCCCGGTTCCCATCTCCCTAGCCCGCTTGATGGCGTCGATGACCTGCAGGGCATAATCGATTTCGGCCTGTTTCGGGACAAAAACTTCATGGACAATATCTATCTGGCGCGGGTTGACCAGCGACTTGCCGGAAAAACCGAGCGACTTGACCAGCTCGGTTTCGCAGCGCAGCGCGTCCATGTCGTCGACATCCGGGAAGATGGTGTCGATGGCCTGAATGCCAGCCGCCTTGCAGGCCCAGACGACCCGGGTCCGAGCGGCAAATAATTCCTCTCCTCCCTTGGTTCGTTCAATTTCGAGACTGGCGGTATAATCTTCGGCGCCGAAGGCCAGTCCGATCAGGCGTGAAGAACTTTTTGCCGTTCTGATGCAGTTGATGACACCCTCGGCAGTTTCTATCGAAGGCAGGATCTTGAAATGGCCGATTTCAAGCCCGAGGGCTTCCTCATATTCCGTCAGCAGGGTATCGAGCTGTTCGACGACCTCCGGCATGTCGGCTTCGGGCAGGCGAATTCCGTCGGGCCGGGCCGGGAGCACCGTGTCGAGATCCTGACGCCACCATTTGGTTTTAAGACTGTTGATGCGCACAAACAGCTCCTTGTTGTGACTAGGGTAACTGTCGAGAAATTTACGTACCAGAATCCGGGCCGCGTCCTTTTCGCTGTAGGGGACGGCATCCTCAAGATCGATCATGACGCAGTCGCTTTGAAAGATCGGAACGTTCTGCAGCATGGAGGGCATATTCCCGGGAACGTATAACAGGGATCGACGTAATTGAAATTCGCTCATGGCTCATCCTGATTGAAGAAGATCGTCTGGATTCCGGAGACTTTAGACGCATGGCGCTCGATGCCCTGGACCAGCATTTCGGTCAATAAAATTTCACAACTGGCAAAAACTTCAGCATCGAACAGATGTCCGCCGAGGACTTCCCCGGAACTTTTGGCCAGCAGGATATGGACATGACAATCAACTTCTCCGCTGTCAGCTAGAATCAGGTTGCCCTCCAGGCCGAGTAGTTCAAGAGGCCCCTCGATCAGGTGCTGACGCATGCGCGGTTCGGTAATCGGCCGCTTGGCGCCCGATTTGATGCCACGGAAATGGGCATTCGTCACCGAGCCGACTGCCGAGACGATAACCCCGTTCTGGATTCCTTCCTCGCTGATCAGCAGGCGCAGCCGTTCGACGATTTTTTCTCCGGGCGCAATCTTGATGATAAAGCGCCGTCCCTGATTCCATTCCTTGCACCAGGCTCCACGCATGACTATCTCCTACTCGCAGGCTCTTTTCAGGCCGGTTTCAAGACGTGCATCAATGGCGTAATCAAGGGCACCGCGGTCGTTGATCCGGATGTGCCCCTGTTCAATTTCAAACTGCTTGAGGATGGCTTGGACCCGCCCCAGAATCAGATGTTCGAACTGTTTCTTGACCGTCGATTCAATCTCGACCTGAAGATCCTCGGCCGGTTCGAGAAAGACCATCAGGTCGCTCGACTGCATTGTTCCTGCCTGTACCTTGCGGATTATTTTCATCAATGTCTCCCCTGGCATTTATGGCTGTTCAGTTGCTCTCCCATCGGGTGCGAACGCAGGTATCTCAAGGTCGTGTCCGGGACCAGTTGGTCAAGGATATCAAACGTCCCGTTTTTCAAGGCTTCCCTCACCCGGGAGGCGCTGATTGCCTCGTCTGCAACCTGCTTGCGTTCGAGTTGAACCGTCTCCACGGCGTAGTTCTTCAGGACTTTGGTCATGATTTCGTTATAGCGCCGGGTTGTCACGCAGTAGGGCTCGGTGCCGATAAAGCGTTTGCCGATGCTGAAAAACGGAGCAATATGGCGGCCAAAGAGCATCAGGTCTATTTCCATCTGCAGCGTTTCTGGATCGTCATCCTGTTTGAGGAAATAGCCGGGGAAGGTGACCTGGCTGATGGCGTAATCGGAAGTGTCGAGGACGCTGACGTTGTCCAGATCGCTGACGCCCTCGCGAACCAGATGCAAACGAATGTCGAAGGGGAAGCTTGAGCGATCTTCGCTGACCACAAAGACATAGAGATGATCAACCTGGCGGGAAGCTTCTTCTATCAGATAGCGGTGCCCCAGGGTGAACGGATTGCAGTTGACCACGACGGCACCGTTGTTCCCAGGTTTGATCAGAGCCCGGTGAGAGTCGAGATAACGTTGCAAACCATGACCATACTCAAGCAGACAGAGTTTCTGGTGGTTGACGAGCGGATTAAAACTGAACTGGCGGAACGATAGACTGTGTTCCGGTTTGGTGAAGACGAAAAAGTTCTCGATGCCGGTACCAGAGCAGCTGTTGATCAGTTCGGTGATCAGTTCACCAAGCAGCCCGACGCCCTGATAGCGGTCATCAATGCAGAGCATTTTGAAAACAGGACCTTTGCGAGCCGCTGTCGCTATTAACTCGTCATTCTCGAATACTCCCAGAAGGACGTCAAAGTCATCCTCGTAGCGTAATCCATGGGCTTCGATGAGTGTCCGGGCTTTGGTCTGGTCCAGCTTGGTTACCAGTCTCACAACCATAAAACTTCTCCGCTCTTTGCCTCGGTCATTGAGGTCAGTGTCTCTATCAATAATAGCAGTTTATAAAACTGCTGTTTTCGAGTGAAGGTACTTAAGGCTAAAGGGTCAGGTAGTGGGCGGGAACGGTAGTATAAACTCCCCGAACGGTAGTTCAGCGTTAATGACCGGTTGGAGTGGCTGGTGAATCAGATGCCACGGGACTGGCGTGTCCCGGTGTGACAAAAGTGAGAGATGTGGCTATGACTGTCTTGCGAATAGCTTTATCCTTTCGAATGGCAAAGCAGAGGATCAATTTCAAGGACAATTTTGCCGAAATGGCCGTCTTCTTCCATATGGTGGTGGGCTGCGACTACAGCCTCAAAGGGGAAAATCCTGTCGATGGTAGGAACAATCCGGCGCTTGGCGAAGGCCGGCAGAGCTCTGTGTCGGAAGTCGGCAATGAGTGCTGCTTTTTCCGCCAATGGGCGGCTGCGCAAGACCGAGCCGATGATCTGCTGGCGTTTGACCATCATGCGTGCCAGGTTCAGTTCGCCGCTGATGCCGCCAGTGACGCCAATGACAACCAGGCGTCCAGCGTAACCCAGTGAATTCATATTGTTCTGCAGATAGCTTCCGCCGACATGGTCGAGGATCAGGTCAACGCCATGTTTTGCCGTGAAATCCTTGATCTCCTGGCTGAAATCGGGAGCTTTCGTGTAATCGATCACCAGGTCGACTCCCTGTTTTTTGACCCGATCTATCTTGAGCGGGTGGGCGGTTACGGCCACCCGGCACCTGGGATAGAGGGTTTTGATCAGCTGAATACCGGCGGTACAGACGCCGCCCCCACCACCGTGGAGGAGGACTGTCTGGCCATCCTCGAGGTGGCCTAACTGGAAGATATTGAGAAAAGCGGTCAGATAGCTTTCGCAGATGCAGGCTGCTTCGACATAACTCATGGCCTGGGGGATTGGCAGCAGGTGGTCGGCTCGGGCCAGGGCGTATTCCGCGTATCCGCCCCCACCAACCAGGGCCATGACCCGGTCTCCAATCTGCCAGTTGCGAACAGCACTGCCGAGTGCAGATATGGTTCCTGCGACCTCCAGCCCAAGGATGCCGGACTCTCCGGGTGGCGGAGGGTAGTGGCCCTGGCGTTGTACGAGGTCCGGGCGATTGATGCTGGTCGCTGCGACCTTGATGAGGATTTCTTCGTCATTGGCAACAGGGGTGGCAATGCTGTCGATACGCATGACCTCAGGAGGGCCGAACTTGTCCAGCAGAACTGCTCGCATTGTCTTCTCCTCGTCAGAAAAATAGCAGAGCCCCGGTAAAATATGGGACTGTCTGTAAATATACTGTGTTTTGTCTGAAATGTGGCTCGAATTGTTACAGTCGACGATCATAGTGGCACAAATTCTCTATTCTGTTGACAGCTGTCTGCCGGAAAGATGATCATTGAAAAACGCTGAGCAATATTGAAGTATTCGATGGGAGTCGTGCATGACCTTACGTCAGTTGGAACTGTTTGTTGCTGTTGCCGAAACCAGAAGCTTTTCGCGTGGTGCTGAGATCGTCTCTTTGACGCAGTCGACGGTCAGTCAGCATATTGCCGCTATGGAAGAGGAGGTCGATACCCGTCTGTTTGATCGAACCAGCAAGGGAATATTTCTGACTGCCGGAGGAGAGGTCTTTCTCTCTCATGCGCGCAGAATTCTTGCCGAATACCGGGCGCTGTATAACGGTATGCAGACCTTTCACGGCCTGGAATCGGCAACGTTGGTTCTTGGTGCCAGTAACATTCCGGCCAATTACCTGATCCCGAAAATTCTGCCGTTGCTACAGAGTGAATACCCGGGCATAAGGCTCGATATGCGCAGTGGCGACAGTCGTGAAATGACCGACCTGTTGGTTGCAGGGCAGATCGAGATGGCTATCGTCGGTGGCCAGATGGAACCGGAGCGGGTGGACTACTGGCCATTGATGGAGGATCATCTGGTATTGATCGTCGGTCAGAACTCACCTCTCCGAGAGCGCAATACCATCCCCCTGACCGAGCTTGGGACATTGCCGCTGATCGTGCGGGAGAGCGGCTCAGGAACCTTTCAGACCCTTGAGAATCAACTCTACAGTGCTGGGTTTTCTGCCGAATCACTGAACATCATTGCCCGGCTCGGAAGCAATGAAGCGATACGTCAGGCGGTTGCGGCCGGTTGCGGATGTGCTTTTGTTTCCGATCTGTCGATCGCTAGCGAACTGGAGCGGGGGGATCTTTTCAAACTTGAAATCGAAGGGTTGTCGATCATCCGTCAGCTGTGGTTGGCAACGCTCAAAGATCGCACCCTGTCACCGGCGGTCGAGGCGGTCAGCCTGCTGATGCGGAAAATTTATGGTTAGTCTGGCCACTGATCAAGCGTCAACTGTCCTGGAATTGTTTTAGCGTCAGCAATGCTGCTCCGAGGGCGCCCATGCTGTGCGGGTTTTGTGGAACGATGACCTTCCCCCCCAGCTTTTCTTCCAGCAGTGCAACCATGCAGGCATTCTGTGCCACCCCACCGGTAAAGACCACTTCAGTTTTGTCTGAGATTCGCCTCAGCATGCTTGCGGTTCTTTTGGCGACGCTTTCGTGCAGGCCGCGGGCAATCTCGTTGCGGTCTTTTCCTTTCCCGATCAGCGAGGTGACTTCCGACTCGGCAAAAACGGTGCACATGTTCGAAATGACCAGGCTGCTCGTTGCCTTCAGAGCCTCGTTGCCGAATGCTTCGATGCTGTAGCCCAGGTTCTTGGCCATCACTTCAAGAAATTTTCCGGTTCCGGCGGCGCAGCGGTCGTTCATTTCAAATTTCTGGACTCTGCCTTTGGAGTTCAGGGCTATGACTTTGCTGTCCTGTCCGCCGATGTCGATGATTGCTTCTATCTGAGGAAACAGGGCATGGACGGCAGTTGCGTGCGCTTTGATTTCGGTGACGGTCTGGACATTAAAGGAGATTTCCATCAGGGTCCGGCCATAGCCGGTTGCCGTGAGCGCATCGTAACTTACTTGTCCGAGCATCTTTCCCGCCTGCTCCATGGGGGCAAAACCGGTATCTGCAGTCAAAAATTCCGTAACCTCGCCATGGTCGTCAACAACAACCAGTTCAATCGAGCGTGATCCTATGTCTATACCGGCAAATGGCATGGTCTGTCCTGTTCAGCGTAAGACTAGAGCCCTGCAATTCAGTGCAATTGCAGGGCTCTGGTTATGATCAACGAAGCGGTTTGGATGCAACTCAGCCGAGCTGTTCGATGAAGGCTTCGATCCGGGTTTTGAGTCGTCCCATATCTTCCATGGAATAATCGGTATCGATACGCAGACAGGGGATGCCTGCTTGTTCAAGAGCTTTTTCGACCGGGATGGCCTCCATCTGGTACGGCTGACAGAACTGCAGGCCGTAGTGGATGACACCGTCGGCTTGGTAGGCTTCCACCATCTCCTTGATGTGGTCGAGGCGCTCGGTGTTGGGAGTGAAAATGGCGCAATCAACCTGGAAATATCTGTCGACCAGGGCATCCATCATGGTATCAATCGAGGTTGCTGATTCATCGACCAAGTTTCTCATGCCCCGTTCTCCGACACAAGATTCCTCACCGACGATGACCGCCCCTGAGGTTTCGACGATGGCCGGCAGTTTCCAGTTCGGCACTGCCTGAGGGCAGCCGGAGATGATGATGCGCGGGGTGTTCTTGGCGAATACTCCCTTTTCTGCAGCAATCCGTTCTTCCAGTTCATTGCAGATCGCGTTGACCGAATCGGTAAAGCGCTGCGGGTTGTCATAGAAGGACACCTGGTTGGCGAGCAGGGCGTCAAGGCCTGAAATCGGTGCCGAGCCGGCCTTTCTCAGCTCAGCCAGACGGTGCAGGGCCTTGCGTTTGGCGTTGACCATTTTGATGGCATTGGCCAGCGACTTCTCGGTGATTTTTACTCCGGTCAGTTCTTCAACGCTTGCTTTGAACTGATAGTATTCCTTCTTGAGCAGCTGTTTGCCAAGCTCGGATTTGACCTGTGGCAGATCCATGACATAGACATTGTCAGCCAGGGTTTTCAGTGTTTCGTAGGCTTTCTTCTTGCCATCGCAGGTGTTCTCGCCAACGATCATGTCGGCCGCTTCCAGGTAGGGGCAGACCTTGCCGAGCTTGAAGCCAAAGGATGATTTGATCAGGGCGCAGGTGTTGCGAGGCAGGTACTTTTCCACCTCTTCCACGGCAAAATCGGCGCCGGAACAGAGGCCGACGAGGGTCGCATTGGCCGCCAGGGCAATCTCTTCCGGGACGAAGACACAATAGGAGCCGATGACTTTGCGGCCGGATTCCTGCTCATCCAGCAGTTCCTTGATCCGCAGACCGTGGACCTCACTCATGACGAAGTCGAAGTACTGCATCCCCTCGGGGCGGTTCTGCTGGGTTTGAAAGATGTCGCTGTATCCTTTGGACAAAACGCTCAGCAACGCATCGTGAGCCTCAAGGTTCAGCCCCAATTTCGTCCACATTTCCGTGTAATCTGCACTCATTCCCATTCTCCAGATTTATTGTTTATAGAAAGGTATCGTCAATTTAATTTTTTCACTGGGGTTTATAGCATGAGGAAATAGGCACGACAAATTGGCTATGTCGATCTAAGTGGTTATGTCAATTGGATTTCTCGATAAGGCAGCGGCAAGTAGATCCTATGGGTCCAAACGAAAAAAGCATCTGGCTGAAAACAACCAGACGCTTTTCTATAATGGCGGGGCTGACGGGACTTGAACCCGCGACCTCCGGCGTGACAGGCCGGCGTTGTAACCGACTCTACTACAGCCCCGTAGAAACTTTGTGCGGTGAAACGGAGCGCAACTTACAATATTCTGCATAGAACTGCAACCCAAAAATCAAAGTATGAACTTCGTTCCGGGCGGTTGTTGCGCTCAGACAGTTTGGCAGACCAACGCTTATAACTTTGGCGGATTGGTATTCATTGCGTAAAAACGAAAAAACACCTGGCTGAAAACAACCAGATGCTTTTCTATAATGGCGGGGCTGACGGGACTTGAACCCGCGACCTCCGGCGTGACAGGCCGGCGTTGTAACCGACTCTACTACAGCCCCGTAGAAGCCTTGTGCGTTGAAGCGGAGCGCAACTTACAATATTCCGAAATGAACTGCAACCGAAAAAAACATTTTCCTCAATTTTTTTGTTACATCTTGGCTTGTTGATGCTCTTTCATGGGCGCGTCATGTACTGTCACTCGTCTGTTCAAGATATTATTCTCGTGAGTTGGCCTCAGCTCTGATGTCTCTGGTAAAATAGGTCCAGAAGTAAAGTGCAAAGGAGCTAGATTATGACTCCAGTTTTTCCTCTGGAAATATTTTATGACGGTTCGTGCCGGGTCTGTTCGGCCGAGATGGCGTCTTACCGGATGCGCAACCATGATGGGCGATTGCTGTTTATCGACATCTCTGCTCCTGAATTCGATCCCGCAGTGATCGGTAAGAGCAGGGAAGAGCTGATGAACGTTTTGCATGTGCGCGATGCTGCCGGTCAATTCCATCTCGGGGTCGACGCCTTTATCGCTATATGGGAAGCTTTTCCACCGGGATCCGCGCCGCGCCTGTTGAGTGTGCTGGTCGGTTTTCCCGGCATCAATCTGCTGGCCAGGGGTGGTTACCATCTGTTTGCCCGCAATCGTCATCTATTGCCCCGCAAGGCAAGCGATTGTCAGGACGAGAGTTGCCGGATGTAGTGATTTAAATTACACATGGAGATTTTATGCAGGTTCTCGGAATTGATATAGGCGGGAGCGGGATCAAGGGGGCGATTGTCGATACGCAGAGCGGTGAGTTGATCTCCGAACGGTTGCGATTGGAAACCCCGCAACCGGCAACCCCTGAGGCTGTTGCCGGGACGGTTGCCGAACTGGTGACCAGGTTGGAGTGGCAGGGCTCTATCGGTTGCGGTTTCCCGGCGATCATTCGCCATGGGGTCGCCTTTTCAGCCGCGAATATCGATGCCGGCTGGATCGGGGTGGATGTCGAGACGCTGTTAAAGGAGGCCACCGGCTGTCCCGTCAGGGTCGTCAATGACGCCGATGCCGCCGGGATTGCCGAAATGAGGTACGGGGGTGGCGTCGGCCAGTTGAGGTCGGTCCTGATCCTGACTCTGGGTACCGGGATCGGTTCGGCTCTCTTCCGTCAGGGGCAGTTGTTTCCCAACCTGGAGCTTGGTTTCCTGCCGTACAAAGGGGCGCCGATCGAACACTATGCTGCAGCAGCCGTCCGCAAGCAGGAGAAGCTCAGCTGGAAAGCCTGGAGTAAGCGGCTCAACCGTTTCTTGCAGATGAGTGAGCGGCTGCTTTCTCCTGATCTGATCATCATCGGCGGCGGCGTCAGCCGCAAGAGCGAAAAGTTCATTTCCTACCTGGAGGCCAGGGCGGAAGTGATCCCGGCCCAATTACTCAATCAGGCCGGGATCGTTGGTGCTGCGTCCTTTGCAGCTGAATCAGTGGAGAAGGGTTAGCTGTTTTTCAGCGTGGCATCAAGATACTCGATAAACCGCTGCCACGATTTTTCATCTGCGACCTTGTGGTAGCGCGAGCTGCCGAAGACGGTAAAGGCATGGGGCGCGCCGCTGTAGGTGATCATTTCGTGAGGAAGCTTTTGTTTTTCCAGCTGTTCGGCCAGTGAGGCGAAATCGCTCATGGTCACTGAGCGGTCTGCTGTACCGTGGAGGATCAGCAGCGATCCTTTGGTTTTTGCATAGTCCTGCCCCTCGGGGGTTGTCAGTCCGCCATGGAAGGTGACGAAGCCTTTCAGCTCCTTGCCGCTCCGCGCATACTCCAGGGTGACCGCTCCGCCGAAGCAGTAGCCCATGGCCACCGCATTGTCGACTCTGGCTCCCTGAGCTTTTGCCGCGTCATAGGCTCCTTCCAACAGGGCCCGCATGCGGGTGCGATCTTGATAGAGCGCGCCGGTCAGTCGCTTGTTGTCATCGACCGACTGGGGACGATTCTGTTTACCGAACATGTCGGCGGCAAACACAGCATAGCCTTTTTCTGCGAGCATTTCCGCCCGTTTAATTTCATAGTCGCCCAGTCCGTCCCAGTCGTGGATGAGGATCACTAGCGGGGCATCGGGTGATGGGGAGGTGTAGTAGCCTGCAAAGGTTTCTCCGTTGACCTGGTAGTCGACGGGGTGGCCGGCAGCATAGAGGGGGGATGATGCTGCCAGTAACAGAAGTGTCATCAACAGCTTTTTCATTGTTTGCTCCTTTTTGGTAAAGGTGACCAATAAGGTCAATGTTATGCCGGAGGAGCGAACAATGCTAGGGGGGCGGTGTTTTTTTGTGTTTTAAGTAGTTAACTTTTAGTCTGTTTCTCCAGCTCTGTGCGAATTAGCTGGTCGGCATAGCTGATCATCTTTGCCAACCCTTGTTCAACGGCAGGGGAGAGTTCCATTTCCATCTCGATACTCTGGGCCTGGATGCCGATCAGTCTGACGGTTTTTGGGCGGTCGCCGATCAGTTCTGCGGTAGCGAGCAGATCCTGGAGACCTACCTGGTGTGGAGAGACCTTCGATTCCATGACGGTGTCGATATCATCCCCTTCGATCAGCACCACTGTCCCCGGCGGCTCGCCGATATTCACCGCATCGAGCAGCAGCAGGCTGTCGGCCCAGCTGATGATGTGCAGCAGAGAAAGGCCCTGGGTGCCGCCATCGAAGGTCTGAAAATGTTCCCTGTTGGGGAACCGTTTCTGCAGTTCAAACAGCGCTTGGAGTCCGGCTGCGTCGTCGTTCATCAGCAGGTTGCCTAGCCCCAGGACAAGAAAGTTGGCTGGTGTCGTAGACGTTTCCATAGTCCCTCGATATCAGTGGCGTCTGTCCGGTTTCCAGCCGGAGAAGATCGAGCTGACCTCGCCCGACTTCGATTTGAAGTCGAACAGGACGACGCTGTAGATGTGGTTGATAACAAAACCGGCGATCAGGAACATCAGGATGTAGTGGTAGAAGCGCAGCCACTGATTGCTGATCAGCGGAAAGATCCAGCCGGTCAGGGCATGGAGGACGCCATTAGGGTTGGCCTGCCCCCAGAGTGCGAAACCGCTGAAGATCTGCAGGAAGAACAGGCCGAAGAGCACCGTGTAGGCGACGAAGGCGACCGGGTTATGCCCCAGGATGTGCGGCGTATCCTTGCCGAGGAAGGTGTAGTACTTAATGAAGGTGAAGAAGGTGTCGCGATCCTTCTTGTTGAGCGGGTTGGGGCTGGCCTTGTAGGTGGCGTAGAAGTCACCGGTCAGCCACCAGAACAGACGGCCGAGGACGCTGACGGTAAAGAGCACGCCGATGATGTAGTGAACGGTGCGTAACTCGCCCATCAGGTAACTGTGGCGACCGGCAACAATGAAAGGATCGTGGATGTAGTAGCCGGTTGCCGAGAGGATAATGATGCAGAAGAAGTTGACCCAGTGGATGATCCGGATCGGTCCTTCCCAGATATACAGAAAGCGGCGCGCGGCGCACTTGTATTCAGGTTGCCAGTCACATTTTGGTGCTTGATTTTTCTCTGCCATAGCGTTCTCTCCCGAAGTTAGAGAATCTTAGCCTTTGACCTCAACTTGCCCTTGGTGTCGTAGAGGTGGACGGCGCAGGCCAGGCAGGGATCGAAGGAATGCATGGTGCGCAGGATCTCCAGCGGTCGCTCCGGATCGGCGATCGGCGTGCCGATCAGTGATTCTTCATACTGGCCACGGGTTCCTCCCGCATCGCGCGGCCCGGCGTTCCAGGTTGAAGGGACGACTGCCTGATAGTTCTTGATGTTCTTGTCTTCGATGACGATCCAGTGCCCCAAGGCGCCGCGTGGCGCTTCGTGGAAGCCGTAGCCCTTGGCATATTTCGGCCAGGTAGAAGGGTCCCACTTCTCACCGTTATGGGCACTTAAGTCACCGGTCTTGATGTTGGCCACCAGCATGTCAAGCCATTGGAACGTTTTGTTGATCATCAGCTGAGTCTCTACAGCGCGCGCGGCCGTTCTGCCGAGGGTCGAAAAGAGGACCTCCGGCCCGACCCCGAGGGTCTGCAGCAGAGCGCTGACTGCCGGTTTGATGTCCTGGTGATCGGTGGCATAACCGATCAGCATGCGCGACAGAGGGCCAACCTCCATCGCCTGATTGTCGTAGCGCGGCGATTTGATCCAGCTGTATTTGTTGTCGACATCGAGATACTCATAGGGTGGCTGTGGCCCGGTGTAGTTCCATTCGGTTTTGCCGTCCCACGGATGCTTACTGCTGTCGTTGCCACTGTCGTACTCGTACCAGGAGTGGGTGACGTACTCGGTGACCTTCTCATGGCTGACCGGGTGAACCTTGCTCAGGTCGCCGCCCAGGATGACTCCGGCCGGGAACCATGGGCCCTCCGGATAACCGCGCTGGTCGTCAGGATAATCGCCGTAGGAAAGGTAGTTTTTGTGGCCGGTACCGATGGCCGCCCAGTCGAGATAGAAGGGCGCAACGGCGATGATGTCGGGAATGTAGACCCTGTCGATGAACTCCTTGGCCATCTGCAGATACTGACGGATCTGTGAGATCCGGTCGGCGTTCAGGGCATTCTGGCTGTTCGGGTCGATCGGTACGGCCATCCCTCCGACCAGGAAGGTCTGAGTGTGCGGGTTTTTCGAGCCGAGGATGGCGTGAATCTTGACCAGCTCCTTCTGAACCTCCAGCGCTTCCAGGTAGTGGGCGACGGCCATCAGGTTGGCCTCAGGCGGCAGTTTCATTGCCGGGTGACCCCAGTAGCCGTTGGCAAAGGGGCCGAGTTTGCCGGTTTTGACGAAGCTGGCCACCCGTTTCTGAATGCCGGCAAAGTAATCGGCACCGGAGAACTTCCAGTCTGAGATGGCGCCTTGCAGCGCTGCGGTCTTGACCGGATCGGCTTCAAGGGCTGAGACGATATCGACCCAGTCGAGGGCATGCAGGTGATAGAAATGAACGATATGATCATGAATCGCTTGGACACTGGCTATGATGTTGCGGATCATCTCGGCGTTGAACGGAACCTTGATCTGCAGGGCGTTTTCAACGGCGCGGATCGATGCCAGGGAATGAACCGTAGTGCAGACTCCGCAGAAGCGCTGAACGAAATACCAGGCATCACGGGGGTCGCGGTTCTGGAGGATACGCTCAATGCCGCGGAACATGGTCGAACTTGACCAGGCATCGACGATGACGCCATTTTCCACTTTGGCTTCAATCCTCAAGTGCCCCTCGATACGGGTGACTGGATCAACAACGATTCTCTTCGACATAAGCGGCACCCTCCCTATTGGTCATCCTGCTCAGTGGTTTCAGCGATATTTTTCGACATATGTCTCGCGGTCTGGGTCTGCTTCCAGTTTCTGGCCACGGTCACCACACCATGGGTGCCGAAGATGGCGGCAGAAGCGATGACCACACCAGCCCCGATGTTGGTGGCTGTGGCTTCAACTCCGAAGCCCGGCACATTCGGCAGGCGTTTGTACATCGGCATCATGGTGTCGAAGAAACCAGGTTCGCTGCACCCTGCGCAGCCGTGCCCAGCCATGACCGGCCAGCTGGTGCCGCCGTTCCAGCGCGTGGTCGGGCAGTTGTGGAAGGTTTCCGGTCCCTTGCAGCCCATTTTGTAGAGGCACCAGCCCTGTTTGTGGGCTTCGTCGCCCCATTCCTGGACATATTGCCCTGCATCGAAGTGGGCGCGCCGTTCGCAGTTGTCGTGGATGCGCTTGCCGTAGGCGAATTTGGGACGGCCGAGATTGTCGAGGGCCGGTGGTGAGCCGAATGTCAGCAGGTGGACGATGGTGGCCGTCAGGTTGTCGACGTTCATCGGGCAGCCTGGCAGATTGATGACCGTCTTGCCATTCAGGATGTCACTGACCGAGGCCGCGTCGGTCGGGTTCGGGTAGGCAGCCGGAATACCGCCGTAGGATGCGCAGGTGCCGACAGCAATGATTGCTGCTGCGTTGCTGCCGACCTCTTTCATAATATCCACGGCTGAGCGGCCGCCAACAGTGCAGAAGGCGCCACCGGCCCCGGTCGGGATCGAGCCTTCGACGATGCAGATATATTTGCCCTTGTAGTGTTCCAGCGTCGCCTGCATGCTCGCTTCGGCCTGATGGCCGGACGCCGCCATGACCGTCTCCTGATAATCGAGGGAGATGTAGTCGAAGATCAGATCGGCTACTGTCGGGCTATTGGCGCGCAGCAGCGACTCGGAATCGCCGGCACAGTCCTGGAACTCCAGCCAGATAACCGGCGGTCGATTGTCATCTTCAATGGCAGCTGCTATCTTTGCGGAAAATGTCCCGGGGAGGGCGAGCAAGGCGCCGAGAGCTGAGCAGTACTTGAGGAAGTCTCTTCGTGACACGCCGTTGTTGGAGAGGATCTCATTGAACTCGGTCATCTGTTCCTCCTTGACGCAAAATGATGGGCTAGTATCAATTTATCAGAATAATGTGGGCTGTCAAATAACTGCGCAAAAACAGGAGGTTGTGTGCATATGTTGATAAGGCTTCTGGCTGCTTTCGGGCTGCTGACACTGAGTGCCTGTGATAAACCTGTGCCGTTGCTCGAACACAAGTGCGGCTCCTGTCATTCGACGCAGCAGATCTATCACCAACGGCGCACACCAGAAGGCTGGCGGCAGGTCATTCACGGCATGAAACAGCGCGGTCTGAAGTTGACCGCCGAAGACGAACGGCAGGTATTGAGGATTCTTGAGGAAAACTACGGCTTGTAAGATTGCCAATAACAGCGAAAGTAGGAGAGCTGATGAGCAGAATTACCGATATACTAGCCGCACAGCCCTGTATCATTCTTGACGGCGCTTTTGCCACCGAGCTAGAAAAACGCGGCTGTGACCTGAATGATCCTCTCTGGTCAGCCAAGGTGCTGATGGAACAGCCGGAACTGATCGCCGCGGTTCATCGCGATTATTTTGACGCCGGCGCGGACTGCACCATCACCGCCAGCTATCAGGCGACCTATGAAGGATTCATGGCGCGCGGTCTGAGTGATTCGGAGGCTGAGGCACTTATTCAGCGGGCAGTCAGTGTCGCCTGTAAGGCGCGCGATGAGTTCTGGCAGCAAGCCGATCAGACCATCAGGCAGTGCCCGCTGATTGCGGCATCGGTTGGCCCCTATGGCGCCTTTCTCGCTGATGGCTCCGAATATCGCGGCAACTATCCGCTGAACGAAGATCAGCTAATCGAGTTTCACCGCCGACGCCTTATGACCCTGGTCGCCGCCGGGGCCGATCTGCTCGCCTGCGAGACCATCCCCTGCTTTGAGGAGGCGAGGGCTCTGGTTCGGCTCTTAAGTGAAGTTCCGCAGGCCAGCGCCTGGATCAGTTTTAGCGCTAGGGACGGGATCCATACCCGTCAGGGGGAGAAACTTCGTGATTGCGCCTCCTGGCTGGATGATTACGAGCAGGTCGGGGCGATCGGCATCAACTGTACCGAGCCACGCTATGTCAGCGAGCTGATCGCTGAGATCCGCAGCGCAACGCAGAAACCGATTGTCGTCTATCCCAACTCTGGTGAAATCTACGATCCCCTGAGCAAGAGCTGGTCTGCCGCACCGGCTGAAAACTTCGCCGCGATGGCCAAGGAATGGTTTGCCGCCGGAGCCCGTATCATCGGCGGTTGCTGTCGAACCGGCCCGAAAGAGATTCGCGCCATTCGCGAAGAGCTGGTCCGCTAGGAGGGGACGGACACGCAAAACAAAAAGGCCAGGTCGTAAGACCTGGCCTTTTTGTGTGTAAAAGCACTTGGGATGATTAAGCCGCTTTTTTCATCTCGTAAGTAGCGTCTTCATCTGCACCTTTGAGGCCGGCATTCCAGTCTTTGTTGTACTTGTGTTCGTTGACGACAGAGACCAGGACAACGTTCACCAGAGCGACCCCGGCAAAGATCATATAGGCGACGGAGAGGTTGCCGATGACATTGGTAACAATACCGTTGACGATAAAGCAGAGTGCGGTGACAAGGCCCTGCATAGGGAAGATAACAGCGTTGACCTGGTCAAATCCCTGGCGGCCGAAGATCGAGGTTGGCAGCGAGGTGGTAAAGTTGGCTGAGCCGCCGATACCCATACCGATCATGAAGATGGAGAGGTAGAAAGCGATGCCGGTTGATGAAGACATGAAGTTCAGGGTCAGGGCCACGGCGTACCAGAGGCCGAACAGTTGCATGGTTCTTTTGGTGCCGATGCGGTCGTCGATGATGCCGATCAGCCAGGAACCGACGACGCCGATCAGGGCGATGACGGTCATCAGGGCCAGGGCTTTACCCAGTGGCATGCCGAAGTCACGGATGTTGCGGGTGACCAGCTGGACCATGACACCGACAGAACAGATCTGGAAGGCACCGGTGGTAATCGCAGCAAGCCAGGTTTCACGTTTGCTCAGCAGTTTTCCTACTGTCCATTCGTCAGAAGACTTGCTTCCTGGCTCACAGTGAGTGTCATCACAGTAGTACTCAGCACGGTAGGTTTCGTCAGAGACGTTGTCCGGATTCATGCCACGTTCAACCGGGGTGTTGCGGATGACGATAGCGCCGATGACACCAAGGATGATGGCTGCGATGCCGATTGGAATACTACCGCCGGTAATGTTACCGAAGGTGGCAACCAGGCCAGTCAGGATGGCGACGTAAAAAGCGGATGCCAGGTTGTGGCCCATAGTGGTATAGCCCATGACGATTCCCTTCTTTTTCGGGAACCAGGAGGCAACCAGGGTGCCGCCGGAGATATAGCCTGCTGACATGATGCCGGTAACGACGACACACATGAAGGCAAAGTACATCCCAACGCTGGTGGCATTGGCACAGGCGATATAGGCGATACCGGAAATGATTGTGGCGACGGAAGAGGTTGCGCGAGGACCGAATTTACGGTTGAGCTGGCCAACGATGATGAAGCCGATGACACCGACGATACCGGCATAGCCGTTCATCTGGATGATGGTGCCCAGGTTGACGCCGAGATTTTCAGCGACAGTCGGTGCCATGACGTTGGTTCCGTCGTTGACCATACCGACATAAAAGAAAAACATGAACAGGCAGTAGATGATGGTGCCCCAGCCTGCCTTGCCAAAATTGAATACCGAATTTTTCTGCTTACTCATACTTTCTCCTTTTTGTTAGCTCTAAACGTTCCGGTTGATTTTGGGACCGTTGCGAACATCTATTCAGGATCCTGTCTCCCTTGACCGCACCTCCCTTTCTGACGGTGAAGAGGAAAGAGGTACCTGCGATTTTCCTGAGTGCATTATTCGCGGTTTGTTCGTTGTGCATTTGTACAGTGCAGAGGTAAAGGACGTTTGTAGCTATGTAAAGGCGAGGTAAATGTTTTGAAAATGCGTCACGTGGATTGTTAAGCTGGCGGAAAATACGCTGTTTTTAAGTTAAATACCCCCGTGAGTCTGCAATTGCTGATGCCGGCTGATATAATGTCAAAAAGCTGTAACGGGTACCAACGGATTGGGGCGGCTCCCTTCTGAAGTTGGTCCTTTTCTCTGATTTGCTATTCCTCTATGTCTCGATTTTTCTTCTGCTGCCACGCATAGGTCTCATATTCTTGGATTGTGATGTTGCGCCACATGGGTCGGTCGAGCCTGGAACCTTTGAGATTGGAGGTCGTTATGTTTTTGAGAGCAAAGCAAGTATCTGTCTGCGGGCTGATAATCTTTCTAGCCGCTGCGATTTTATGGGGGTGCAGTAAAAAAACGGATCAGGTTGCGGGGCAGGTTGGAAAAGCCCAGGTTCCAGAGGTCCTGGCGGATTTTCACCTTATGGACGGTAATTGCAGCCTCTGTCACAGTTCGGCCGCCAAGCCGACGGACGATAATCTGACCTATGAGAATGAGCGCTGTGTCGAGTGTCACGGAACCTTGAAAGATCTTGCCGAGGTCGGTGAAAGTGGCGGTGTTTCCCCTCACCGTTCACACCTGATCGGTGCCATTGCCTGTACGGCCTGTCACAACGGCCATGAAAAATCGGTATCTTACTGTGATGCCTGTCACAGCTTCGATCATCAGATTCCTTTTGCCGGCAAGTGGGAGCGCAGGTTTGTCCCGATCGATGAGGATATGAAGGAACAGGAAAAGGCTATTGCCGCCGGGCCGCGTGAATCAACGGATGTGGTTATTGTCGGGGCCGGTGGGGCCGGATTGTCGGCCACCGTTTCTGCTCGCGAGGCCGGGGTGAAAGTTATCCTTCTCGAAAAAGAGCCGGTTGCCGGGGGGAATGCCAAACTCGCAGCCGGAGGCATGAACGCTGCTGAAACAAAATCGCAGGCCAAGCTGAATATCAAAGACGCAAGGCAGACGATGATCGACGATACGATGAAGGGCGGGCGTAACATTAACGATCCGGCACTCGTCAAGGTTTTGGCCTATAATTCATCCGCTTCGGTAGACTGGTTGATTTCCATGGGGGCCGATCTCGCAGATGTCGGACGGATGGGCGGAGCCAGCGTCAACCGGAGCCACCGTCCAACCGGCGGGGCCGGTGTTGGAGCCCATGTGACCCAGGTGCTCTGGGACAATGCGGTGAAACGAAACGCCGATATTCGCCTCAACAGCAGGGTTGTGCGGCTGCTCAAGGATTCATCCGGCAAGGTCGACGGTGTTCTGGTGCATGGGAAGATCACCGGCTATTACGTCATCAAGGCTGATGCCGTGGTTATGGCCACCGGTGGTTTTGCCAAAAACAACGAACGCGTGTCCATGTATGATCCGAAGCTGAAAGGTTTCAGCGCGACCAACCATCCGGGCGCTGTCGGTGACGGACTTGATGTCGCACTGCAGGCCGGTGTCGCGACCCGTGATCTGGAGTACATCCAGGCGCACCCGACCTATTCACCGGTTGGCGGTGTCATGGTCACCGAGGCTGTGCGCGGTAACGGTGCTATTCTGGTCAACCGAGACGGCAAGCGTTTTGTCAATGAGATCACCACCCGCGACAAGGCTTCCGCTGCGATCCTTGCCCAGAAGGGGGAGAGCGCCTATCTGGTGTTTGACGATTCGGTGCGTAAGAGCCTGAAGAAAATCGAAAGTTATATCGATCTGCAGTTTGTTCTGGAGGGCAGCAGTATCGCCGAACTTGCAGCCAAGGTCGGTATGCCGGAACAGAACCTGGAGCAGACCCTTTCCTCCTATAATCAGTTTGTTCAGATGAAGAAAGATGATCAGTTTGGTCGTCCCAACCTGCCGCGGGAACTCGCCTCAGCCCCGTTCTACGCGATAGAGGTTACCCCTGCAGTGCATCACACCATGGGTGGCATCGTGATTGATACCGCGACCCGGGTTAAGGGGATCAACGGTCAGTTTATTGCTGGTCTCTATGCTGCTGGTGAAGCGACCGGTGGCGTTCATGGTGCGAACCGGCTTGGCGGTAACGCTATCTCAGATATTGTGACCTTCGGTCGTATTGCCGGGGCCCAAGCCGCCCGCTATGCCATGGAACATTGACAGGAAGGGTGGGCCTGTAAACAGCGAGCGGATCGGCAATGGCGTCGATCCGCTCGCTCTGTATATCCAGTTATTAAAGTTGCTCCCTTTTTTCAATAAGCATGTCAACTACTGCCGGATCGGCCAGGGTCGAGATATCGCCCAACTCTTTGGTGTCCTGAGCGGCAATTTTACGCAGAATCCGGCGCATGATCTTTCCTGAACGGGTTTTGGGCAGGCCCGGAGTAATGAGGATCTCATCCGGCACCGCTATCGCTCCGATATGGGTGCGGACCTCGTTGCGCAGTGCGCCGATCAGTTCCATGTCGGCAACAACCCCTTCTTTGAGAATGACGTAGGCGAAAATCCCCTGCCCCTTGATTTCGTGCGGGAAGCCGACCACGGCTGCTTCGGCACAGTCCGGATGCGTGACTAGTGCGCTCTCGACCTCTGCTGTGCCCATGCGGTGGCCGGAAACATTGATGACGTCGTCGACCCGGCCGGTGATCCAGTAGTAGCCGTCCTCGTCGCGGCGGCAGCCGTCGCCGGTCAGGTAGTAGCCGGGGAAGGGGTCGAGATAGACCTGGGCAAAGCGCTGGTGATCGCCCTGGATCGTCCGAGCGATCGCCGGCCAAGGGCTTTTGATGGCGAGCAGTCCGGAAACGCCGTTGCCATGCAGCTCGTTTCCTTGATCATCGAGCAGCACAGGTTCGATGCCAAAGAAGGGGTAGGTCGCCGAGCCGGGCTTGGTCGGGATTGCCCCCGCCAGCGGGGTGATCAGGATGCCGCCGGTTTCGGTCTGCCACCAGGTGTCGACGATAGTGCAGCGCTTATCACCGACCACCTCATAGTACCACTGCCAGATCTCCGGGTTGATCGGCTCACCGACCGAGCCTAAGACCCGCAGGCTGGAGCGGTCATATTTTTTGACATAACCATCTCCTTCGCGGGCGATGGCACGAATCGCCGTGGGGGCGGTGTAAAAATGGGTGATCTTGAGCCGTTCAACCATGTCCCAGTAGCGTCCTGCATCGGGATAGGTCGGAATCGATTCAAACATGACCGTGGTCGCGCCATTGGCCAGCGGACCATAGACGACATAGCTGTGGCCGGTGATCCAGCCAATGTCGGCGACACAGGCAAAGATGTCATCCTCGCGGTAGTCGAAGACATAACGGTGGGTCATCATGGTGTAGAGCAGGTAGCCGGCACTGGTGTGGGAGATCCCTTTCGGTTTGCCGGTCGAGCCCGAGGTGTAGAGCAGAAACAGGGTGTCTTCCGAGTCGACATGCTCGATCGGGCAGTAGGGGCGTTCGCTTTTCATCGCTTCGCCCAGGTCGATATCTCGCGGCGGATAGAAGGGGACCTTGCTGCCGCTGTGGCGGATCATGAAGACATGCTCCACGGTCGGGCAGGCCATGACCGCTTCGTCGACCGGTCGTTTGAGAGGTATGACTTTGCGGCCGCGATAGCCTTCGTCGGCGGTGATCACCGCTTTGCAGCGGGCATCCTGAATCCGGTCACGCAGCGCCTCGGCACTAAATCCGGCAAAGACAACACTGTGCACCGCCCCCAGTCTGGCGCAGGCGAGCATGGCGTAGGCGGCTTCGGGGATCATCGGCATGTAGATGGCGACCCGATCCCCTTTGCGGATGCCGTTGTGGCGCAGGACGTTGGCCAGCCGGCAGACTTCACGGTGCAGTTCCCGGTAAGTGATGTAACGCGTGTTGCCCGGTTCGTCACCTTCCCAGATGATGGCAGTTTTGTCACCGCGGGCACCCAGGTGACGATCGACACAGTTGTGGCAGACATTCAGCCGGCCGCCGAGAAACCAGGAGATCATGCCGCTGGAAAAATCGCAGTCCATGATCTGGTGAAATTTGTGAAACCAGTCGATGTGGGCCTCAGCCTGACTGGCCCAGAAGGTTTGAGGATTTTTCAGGCTTTCGGTGTACATCTCCTGATAACTTGCAAGGGTCGGGTAGTATGCGCCGTCACTGACGCGGGGAGGTGGGGAGATGGCAGCAGAACCGTTCTGATGATCAGTCATGGATCGTCCTCCATGGTAAATGGGAGTTTTGTGGTCATGATTGTCTGTTGATTTATATCATGCCGCAGAAATATTTCAATCAACTGGAAGGCGTGGAGAAGAACTTATTGTATTTTGTATACAGGTTGATAAAATGAAACGCTGTCACGCATTATTTCTGAGCGGATTCAGTTGTGGCTTGAGTTAAATTTGACAATTTGTAGTTTTTGCAAATATTTGAACTTATGACGTATTTCTTTTTTTGGTAAATTAGGGGGCTTTTGTCTTTCTTCTTGTCCGCGTTTTTTGTATTTTAAGTTGTTATTTATTTTCTGATACGCTGTTTTTAAATGCTTGTTCAGACAAAGGAGTCACTAAGCAATGGATTCTCTGATTCAAGGTGTTGTGCTCATGGTCATCGGTATGGCAACGGTATTTGCATTTCTTGTTTTGATGATCCTGTCCATCAACAGCTCTGCAGGATTCTTCCGCAGGTATGCTCACCTCTTCCCTGAAGAACAACCCTCAGTTCCTAAAAAAGCGACTCCCGTCAATCCTGATGTTGAAATTGCCGTGGCGTTGGCTGCCATAAGAGCCAAGCGCGGATAAATCTTTTTGTAACTCCCACACCCCAGGAGGAAGACCGTGGCTAAGAAAACGATTCATATCATGAACACCGCGTTCCGTGATGGCTTTCAGTCTGTCTATGGTGCGCGCGTGTTGACCGAAGATTTTCTGCCGGCCGTCAAGGCCTGCGTTGAAGCTGGACAGACTCATTTTGAGGCCGGTGGCGGTGCCCGTTTTCAGGCACCGTTTTTTTATTGCAACGAGTCGGCCTTCGACATGATGGACAAGTTCCGCGAGGCAGCGGGGCCGGGTGCTGATCTGCAGACGTTGTCCCGTGGTATCAACGTCGTCGGGCTAGATTCACAGTCGCGCGATATTATCGATCTGCATGCCAAGATGTTTGCCAAACACGGCATCACCACGATCCGCAACTTTGATGCCCTCAACGATGTCAATAACCTGATTGACTCGGCCAGGTCGATCAAGGCCCACGGACTCAAGCATGAAGTCGTGGTCACCATGATGGAATTACCGCCTGGCTGTGAGGGGGCGCACACCGTCGAGTTTTACAAGAAGACCCTGCAGGCCATTCTCGATGCCGAGATCCCGTTTGACAGTGTCTGCTTCAAGGATGCGTCGGGAACCTCGGCGCCCCGCAAGGTCTATGACACGATCGCCATGGCCTGCAAGATGTTACCGGGCGACTGCAGGATCGTTTTTCACTCACATGAAACCGCCGGTGTTGGCACCGTGGGGTATCTTGCCGCGATCAAGGCCGGTGCCGATCAGGTCGACTGCTCCATGGCCCCGGCCTCCGGCGGAACCTGTCAGCCTGACGTTTCGACCCTGTGGCATGCGCTGCGTGGTGAAGATTACGAGCTCGATATCGACATCGACAAGATGATGCACGCGGAGACAATCTTCAAGGAATGCATGATTGATTACATGCTCCCGCCAGAGGCCAAGGCGGTCGAGCCGATGATCCCCTGGTCGCCGATGCCGGGAGGCGCACTGACTGCCAACACCCAGATGATGCGCGATAATAATCTGATGAACAAATACGAAGACTGCATCAAAGCCATGGGGGAGGTGGTCAGGCGTGGCGGGTTCGGCACCTCGGTCACCCCGGTTTCGCAGTTCTATTTTCAGCAGGCCTTCAATAACGTGATCTTCGGTCCCTGGGAAAAGATCGCCGAAGGCTACGGCAAGATGGTCCTCGGCTACTTCGGCAAGACGCCGGTTTCTCCTGACCCTGAAATCGTCAGGATCGCCGCCGAGAAAATGGAGCTCGAGCCGACCACCGAGAATCCGGTCGATATCAACGACCGTGATCCGAACAAGGGCGTTTCTGCGGCGAAGAAACTGCTGAAGGACAACGGTATTGAGAAAACGGACGAAAATATTTTCATTGCCGCAACCTGCAAGCAGAAGGGGATCGACTTCCTGCTCGGCAAGGCCGAGATCAACGGCGTACGTAAGAAGGGCCTGGGCATGGAAGAGGAGATGCCCGCAGCGCCGGGTGGTGACGGGTGCTATATGGTGAAGGTCGGTGGCCGGGAATACGCAGTCGAGATGAAGGGGGACAAGGCCAGTGTTAACGGCAAGATCTACGATTTTGCCATCTGTGACTGTGATAAGTCATCCGCCGCGGCACAGGTTGCCCATGAGTCAGCGGACTCTGTCGAAGTCTCTGCGCCGATGAATGCCAAAATCATCAAGGTTAACCTTGATGTCGGGGCTCATGTCAATGAGGGCGAGGTCATTTTCGTAGTGGAAGCGATGAAGATGGAGTTCGACGTAAAGGCCTCAGTAAATGGGACGATCTCTTCGCTTGTTGTGAAGGTTGGCGATCAGGTTGTCGCCGGCCAGGCGATGGCTTCGATCAACTAACCCGAACCGCGAACGGAGAGTCTGTCTTATGAAGAGATTCATAACCATCCTGCTTGTCGCCAGCGTTGTTCTGGGGAGCGTGGTTCTGGCTCAGGCCCAAGGTGATACCGGTATTGTCGAAAGAGACAAAACGGTCAGGCATCTATCTGTTGGTGGCGGTTTTCAGAAACTCTGGAAAGAAACCGGAATCTACCGATTTATTCATCCCAAAACGGCAGAGGAAAAGGCCGCAGAATACCGGGCCATTCTGGTCCAGACAGTCGATGCGGAAGTCTCAGCGGGACACTTTCAGGGCGCAATGGAGACAATCCACAAGGCTCATGGTGTTGATGATGAGCTGCTTGCCGCACTGACCCAAAAGGTCGAAGCGGCCGAAGCCCAGGGGTACGAGCCTTCGCGTCTGTTGCCGGAAGGGGCGGGGCAGTTTGTCATGATCCTGGTCGGCCTGTTGTTGATTTTCCTGGCCATCAAGAAAGGCTTCGAACCGCTGCTGCTGTTGCCGATCGGTTTCGGTGCCATCCTGACCAACATCCCCGTGGCGGGTATCGCCGATGGTCCGATCCTTGGTCAGGCCGGTGGCTTTCTCTATTATTTCTATGTGGTCGGCGTTGAGTCGGGAGTCTTTCCGCTGCTCATCTTTATGGGGGTCGGGGCGATGACCGATTTCGGCCCGCTGCTGGCCAACCCGAAGACCGCTCTGCTCGGAGCCGCAGCCCAGTTCGGGATCTTTATTGCCCTGCTCGGGGCCCTGGCGCTGACCCACTGGACCGGTGGGCTGATCAGCTTCGATTTGCGGGATGCCGCTTCGATCGGCATCATCGGCGGCGCTGACGGGCCGACCTCGATATTCCTGACCTCGCGGCTGTCGCCCAACCTGTTGGGGGCGGTGGCAGTGGCCGCCTATTCCTACATGGCGCTGGTGCCGATCATCCAGCCGCCGATCATGCGCCTGTTTACCACCAAGGCGGAGCGTGCCATTACCATGAAGCAGTTGCGCCACGTTTCGAAGACCGAGAAGATCATCTTCCCGCTGATGGTGCTGATCATCTGTATTCTGCTGCTGCCGTCGGCCACGCCGCTGATCGGCATGCTGATGCTCGGCAATCTGATGAAGGAGAGTGCCGTGGTCGACCGGTTGTCGGATACCGCTCAGAACGCATTGATCAATATCGTCACCATCATGCTCGGCACGGCGGTCGGTTCCAAGCTGGCGGCCGACAAGTTTCTCAACGCCAATACCCTGGGGATCCTGGCCCTGGGGTTGATGGCCTTCTGTATCGGTACGGCTGCCGGCGTGCTGCTGGCCAAGCTGATGAACAAGCTGAGCAAGGAGCAGATCAATCCGCTGATCGGTTCTGCAGGCGTCTCTGCGGTGCCGATGGCGGCCCGGGTCTCCAACAAGCTGGGGATGGAAGCGAATGCGCAGAATTTCCTGCTGATGCATGCTATGGGCCCGAACGTCGCCGGGGTTATCGGTTCCGCAGTGGCTGCCGGTGTGCTGCTGGCTCTTGTTGGATAATTGATTGACATTCAGGTAAGGGAGCCGCTGCAAGGCGGCCCTCTTACCTGCTGGCAATGTCCGGATTGTGTCGCAGCCAGTCTCAACCGGTTTCTGTCAAAACTCCGCAACGCGGAGTTTTTTCGGTTCTGTCTATTAGCTGAGTCTACTCAGCGTGGGGCGCGCTGTCAGTTTCTGGTGTAAAACCTATGAAAAGATGAAGGCTGGAAAACGACATATAAAAAGGATTTTTTGGTTCCTTTGGGAGCACAGCCAAAAGGAACTCGGCGTGCGGGGCCGAGACCCCGTGGTCTTGGTTTTCGACTGTTTTGAAAGCCATAAAAATCAAAATCGCCGGTTCTCGCACCGGCTGGCGACACACTTTTCTTTGATCTCAAAGAAAGGTGTGCAAAAGAAACTCCCCCGAAAACACTGACGTAAATTGATTATTCAGTTTGCCAACCGTTCATGCCAGCAAAACGGAAGGCGCCCGATGAGGAGCAAGCTCCTCAAACGGGCAACATCGAATTATGCTAAATGCAGAAGCTGACTTTGGCAGCAACCTGTCAGTTGATTAACTTGATTCCCTCATTTACCTGTCCACAACCTCCAGCTTCGAAAACCTGTTCCCCAGGATCACCGCCAGAATAACCAGCAGCGACGAGATAAAAATCATGATGATCCCCAGCGCCGACAGCCTGCCCCACAGACCATCTTCGGCAAAGCGCAGGATCTGGACAGCTAGAACCTCGGTGCCGGGGCGCGAGAGAACGACCGAGAGGGTCAGTTCGCGTAGGAACATGCTGGCCATCAGGATCCAGCTGGAAACGATACCGGGGATGAGCAGCGGTATGATGATCCGGTGCAGGGTATAGAATGGGCTGCCGCCACAGACCCGTGATGATTCCTCCAGGGTGCTGTGAATCTGAATAAAGGCGCTGGAGAGCGGGCGGATGCCGTACGGCAGATAGGTGGCGATGTAGCCGATCAGCAGCGCCGTCAGGGTGCCGTAGAGCGGGGTGCGGACAAAGAACCACATGAAGCCGACGCCGATGACGATGCCGGGGAAGGAGAAGGAGAGGAAACTGAGCGATTCGAGAAACCCTGATGCTGTAGTCCGGACCTTGACGATAACATAGGAGACGAAGATCGATAGGATCGTCCCCAGGGTTGCACCGACCACGCCGAGGTACAGGCTGTTCTTCAGCGAAAGTAGTGAAGCAGGATCCTTGAGGACATCGATCCAGTTGTTCCACGACATCAGCGAGAAGGCGCGGGCGCTCGGCGGCATCGAATAGGGAAGCATGGAGATGTAGAACAGCACCAGCACTGGCAGCAGGATGAGGATAAAGGAGAGGATGGCGACGATAGCGAGCAGCGGGTATTTCCCCTTCTTCAGTTTCAGTAGGGTCGGTTTGAAACCGCGGCTGGAGATGGTGACGAACTTGCCACTCTCCGCGGTCAGGTAGCGGTAGATGTAGATCAGGGTGATCGAGGCGATGAGGGCGCTCATGCCGATTGCTGCGGCGAGTCCGTAGTCGGCGGCAAAACCACTGGAGATGTTGCGGTAGATGTGGGTCGAGAGCACGTAGATCCTTCCCGGCATGCCGAGCACCGAAGGGACGGCAAAGGAAGCCAGACTCCTGACGATGACCAGGATCGCCGAGGCGAGGATCGCCGGGCGCAGGACCGGCAGGGTGACCTTGAACAGGGTGCGCAGGTTGGAGGCGCCACAGACCTTTGATGATTCCTCCAGGGAGACATCAAAGGCGCTCATTGCCGGAGCGATGATCAGGTAGGCGATCGGCAGATCGAGCAGCCCCTCAACGAGGATCATTCCTTTGAGGGAGTAGATGTTGAACAGCGCGTGGCGCACCTCGAACAGGTTCATGAACAGGCGGTTGATGATGCCGTTGCTCGGATTGAGCAGCAGCACCCAGCTGGCGGAAAAGAGGATGTGGGGGATCATCATCGGAATGATCGAGATGATCTTGAAGATGAACTTGAACGGCAGGTCGGTGCGGGTGTTGACGTAGGCCAGGAACAGGGCGAGCAGGGTCGCGTGGAACGCCGAGCCGACGGTGAAGATCGCGGTGTTGACCAGGATGGCCGCGAAATCGGGGTCGCTGTAGGCGCTGATGTACTTGCGCGTGGTGAACTGGCCGAAGCTGACGAAGTCCTGAGAGAAACTGCCGAGCAGCAGCATGACGACCGGGCACAGGGTCAGGAAGCCGACGATGATGATCAGGGTTGTGGTCAGAGTCGGTTTTTTGAACATAAGCGGACCTATGACTTTAGCAGGAAACAGTGATCGGGGTTGAAGGATACGGTAATGCTGTCCCCCTGATGAAAATCTGCGGTCGGTTCGACGGTGGTGGTGAGAAGCGTTTCACCGATGCGGATCTCACCCTCGTAGGCTTCGCCGATGAAAACCAGTGTTTCTACCTGGCCGCCATAGCTGTTCGTTCCTTCCTTTAGTTCTCTGGCCAAATGGATGAACTCCGGCCGAACGCAGAGAAAAGCCTCCCGTCCAGCCTCAAGCTGTTGATTGTTCAGGGCCCGTACCTCGCCGATTTCGGAGTCGAACAACGCGTGGTCGCCGTCGAGCTCCCGGATCCTGCCCCTGATCAGGTTGGCACGGCCGATGAAGTCGGCGACGAACTGACTGTCTGAATTGAAGTAGATTTTCTTCGGCTCGCCGATTTCCACAATCCTGCCGGCGCGCATGACTGCGATCTGGTCGGACAGGGCCAGGGCCTCGATGCGGTCATGGGTGACGTAGATGGCGGTGATCTGCAGCTCGGTGAGGAAGCTGCGCAGCTCTTTGCGGGTCTCCTCGCGCAGCTTGGCGTCGAGGTTGCTCAGGGGTTCGTCGAAGAGGATGACTTTGGGCTCCGCCACCAGGGCGCGGGCCAGGGCCACGCGCTGCTGCTGGCCGCCGCTCAGTTTGGTCGCCGGGCGCTTCTCGAACCCGGATAGCTGAACGAAGTCGAGCACCTGAGCCACCTTGCGGCGGATCTCTTCCTTGGACATCTTGCGGGTCTGCAGTGGATAGGCGACGTTGTCAAAAACATTCATGTGCGGCCAGATGGCGTAGGTCTGAAAGACCATGCCGAGGCCGCGTCGCTCGGGTGGGATGAAGATGTTCTTTTCCTTCGACCAGACCAGCTCGTCGCCGATATGGATCTCGCCGCCGTCCGGAGACTCAAGGCCGACGATGCAGCGCAGCAGGGTCGTCTTGCCGCAGCCGCTGGGGCCGAGCAGGGTGAAGATCTGGTTGCCGGGGATAGTCAGGTTCACATGGTCAAGCGCCCTGATCTGCTTTCCTTCGGAATGGTAGGTTCTCTCCAGGTCATGAATGCGAATTTCCATAAGACCTCAGTGTGTGCGGTCGGAGTCAGAGAGACCGGCTCCGGCCGCAATCAGACTCTCACGAGAAGAGAGGGGTTAGTAGAAGATCTTCTGGAACTCGTCACCCCAGTGCTTGATTTCGTCATCCGAGAGCTCGCGGATCGGCAGCACCTTGACCTTGTCGATGCCGTCGATCGGCGGGTAGACACCGGGGGTGAGCACATATTCGCCGACCTTGTCGGCCAGCAACTGCATCGCCTGCTTGCTCAGCCAGTAATCGACGAACTGCTTGGCACCGTCCGGGTTCGGGGCTTTGGCCGCTATGGCCATGGCCCGGGTCGTGCCGAACAGGGTGTCAACGCGCGCCCAGTCGAGCGGAGCCGGAGCTTTGGTGATGATATATTTAGGCATTGAAATACCGAGCAGCTTTTCGCCGCTTTCTATCGGTGCCGGTGAGGGGCCGAAGGATTTGACGAACATCGGTTTGTTGGCGGCAAGCCCTTTGAGGAACTTCCTCCAGCCGTCATCGTCACCAAAGATCTTGGCTTCCTTGAGGCCAACCAGCCAGGAGATGGTCGTTGCGTGTGACGCAGGATCGGGCATGACCAGCTTGTCAAACCATTTCGGGTCGGTTAGGTCCATATAGGTTTTGGGCACGTCTTCCGGTTTGACCAGTTCCTTGTTGTAGATGGGAGCGACATATTCGATGCCGAACTGGATGATCGTATCGTCTTCATTGGCCCAGACCGGGTAGCCAGCGGCCGAAGGAGACCTGTAGGGGGCCAGTACGCCATTTTCCTTGAGCATCTGGAGGATAGGCAGTGGCCCCTGGAGAACGTCGGCCTGAAGTTTTCCGGCGGAAAATTCGGTCAGAACCGTGGCAAGGTACTTGGCTGTCGAGATCCGGGTATAGATCCCTTCTTCTTCACTTTGTCCGGCATTGAAGTCTGCCATGATCGGTTCGATAGCTGTGATATTGGCGTACAGGTTAACTTTGTCCGCGGCCAGAACTGTTGAACACAGACCGCCAAACAGGGTGAGACCAAGCAGTAGAACAACAATCTTCTTCATAGCGAATCTCCTTTCTTGAGACCTGATATGCTGTCAGTCGGATTCGGAGGCTGTTCGTAGCAAGGCAAAAAATGTAAGCAGATACAGATTTAATGATAATCATATATCAAATTCAGTTTAGCAGGAATTCAGGGGAGCGTATTTGCAGGCAGTTTATTTTTGGTAAAGAAAAAGGGGTTGTGTTGAAAACGTAACCCCTTGATTTCTTATGATGCTCAGTTGTAACCATCCCTTAAAATAGGGCCAGCAATTTTTAGAGTTTTCCCGCATACTCGATCAGTCAAGGGAGGGCACACCAGTGCGGAAAACTCGATTCAAAGAAACGCAGATCGTCAAGATTCTCAAAGAAGTTGAAGCCGGTCGAACCGTTAAAGATGTTTGCCGTGAACACGGCATTTCCGATGCGACCTACTACAACTGGAAATCAAAATACGGCGGCATGGAAGCCTCCGATATCAAGCGCCTCAAAGAAGTCGAAGAAGAGAACCGCAAGCTCAAACAGATGTTTGCCGATCTCAGCCTCGAAAACAGAGCGCTGAAAGATATCATCGAAAAAAAGCTCTGACGCCGACGGAGAAGCGTGAACTGGTCGATTACGCCAGACAGCGGCATCGCTTGAGCCAGCGAGCTGCCTGCAATGCATTATCCTTGAGTAGATCGGTCTATAGTTATCGGCCGAAGCCTAACAAGGATCAGCTGGTTATCGAGCTACTTCAGGAACTTGCCGAAAAATACCCTCGCTATGGGTTTAGCAAGCTTTTTGATCTTATTCGTCGGCGGGGGCACAGATGGAACCACAAGCGTGTCCATCGTGTTTATTGCCATTTGAAGCTGAACTTTCGCCGTAAGGGCAAGAAGCGATTGCCGATTCGTAATCCACAGCCCCTGTCGGTGCCTGCTCAGGCCAACCACTGTTGGTCCATAGATTTTATGAGTGATGCCCTTTGGTGTGGGCGTCGATTTCGGACCTTTAACGTGATCGACGACTTCAACCGCGAGGCCCTAGCGATCGAAGTCGACTTAAATTTGCCTGCAGAGCGGGTCATTCGCACGCTGGAGCGGATCGTTTCCTGGCGAGGCTATCCGGCAAAGCTACGCATGGATAACGGTCCAGAATTTATTTCGCTGAAACTGTCGGCCTGGGCTGAAGACAACAATGTCGAGCTAGAATTCATCAAGCCCGGCAAGCCAACTCAGAATTCATACATCGAACGCTTCAACCGAACCTTTCGTGATGAGATTCTGGATTATTACGTTTTTCATCGTTTGTCTGAGGTTCGCGAAGTCACCGATAAATGGATTATCGAATACAACGAAATCAGGCCCCATGATTCACTGGGGAAGCTGACGCCAAAAGAATATTTGGAAGCGCAATAGATCACCGGGAAACTCTATGAATCGGTGGCCCTAAAAGAGGGAGCTTTACACAGTGGCTGAATCGAACTGCCGACATAAGGATTTTTAGATCGTGCAGGATAGGATAATAATTTAGGCTGACGCCGGTTTCCTGTAATTCTGTCAGTGTATGCTTTAGAAGTGGAATTAATATTTATGATGATACTATCTCTCATATTCGAAAAAAACATCCATGATTTCAGTATGATAAAAGCCTCCCTCTGGTAGATGTCATTTTTCGCAATAATTTTGTAATTAATGCAAAGAATAGGGACTATCTGATCGGTATATTAATGTCAGCAAGAAGGCAACATTTCTCAACGGGATAACATGTCAGTCACAGTTGTGAATCATTGACTGGATTGACACCTCACTTTAGGGAGGCATCTATGACCGTTAAGATGTTATTGACGAATTCGACGAGAGTTCTGTTTCTGATCGGTTTTCACTCGGCTTTCTTTCTCTGGTCCTGGGCGGCGACGTCAATGCAAGGGCGTACTGTTAGCAAAAAATGATAAGGATTTGCGGTAGAAGTGTAGAAAAAAAGTTATTGGATATTTCATAGAGGTATGCAATTGAACTATTATGCAACTACACATGCAAAAAGAATAAATCCACTTTCAACAGATTTTGAAATTATTCATTATATAGATAATAATTTTGATGATGTTGCTTATCACTATCATGATTTCTATGAAATATACGTTTATATAAGTGGTGATATAACTTACCATGCTAATGGTGTTATCTATAACATGCGTCAAGGTGATATTGTTCTTCTTAACAATAAAACATTGCATAAGATGAGCAGATCATTAGATGTTAAAGAAACAAGGTATGAAAGAAAAGTTATCCTCATTGACCCTGATTTTGTTAATAATAATGTTATTGCAGGAAGGTCTTTGGCGAATTGCTTTGAGAGGAACTTCGAAGCAAAATCCCACCTGTTACGCTTTAAGAAGGACGAGAGGGATAAGCTTCAAGAGATTCTTGATCGATTGGAGGCTGCATATTATGGCCACGAAGCTGGTGATGAGGTATTGAAAGTTGTTTATCTGATTGAGCTTTTGGTTTTTTTTAATAAAGCGCAGGTAAGTTCTGAAGATAAGTCTAAATATTTAGATATTTGTAGCGATTCAGAAATATCTGACATTCTTGACTATTTTGACAGAAATATTGAAGGAGATCTCTCTTTAAATTCTATTTCTGAAGAATTTTGTTTGGAAAAGCATTATCTTATAAGAAAGTTTAAAAAAAGAATGGGGATGGCTCCACATCAATATATTAAGAAAATGAGGTTAGTTAAGGCACGAGATCTTTTAAAGAAAGATATATCCGTAACGGATGTTTGTTATCAGTGTGGTTTTAATGACTATTCAAACTTTATTCGTTCATTCACGAGTGAATTTGGAATTTCTCCTAAAAAATTTACAAAATTCCATCTTTCAAAAAAATAAATACTTTAATTTATGGAATTTATTTAACCCCAGCAGGTTCATTTTTCCATCCCCTTAGAGCGAATGCTGGCTGTATGCCAGCGGGAAGTTCGCGTATTAATCCCCTCGCGGATCACGGCGGGGGGATTTGTCGATCTATCTGAAATTGTTATTCATCCCAATGAATTTTATGACTTTTTTCAGTTTAAAATCAGAAAAATAACTAAAAGTTAGCTTCTGCAATAAATTTGTTATTTCTGCAAAGTATGTGGCTATTTTTGTACCTATACTCTTTCTTGGTAAGCACACTAACTGTTGCAAAACCAATTGAAATTTATTCGGTCAGTGCTGTTAACTGCCCAAAAAATCTGAAAGGAGTCTGTCTGACGAAGATGGTTTGTCGGTGTCGTAATTCAATTAGGTAACCACATAACAGTAAGGAGGATGTATGGCTAAGAAAGGTCCAGAAGATGTCTTAGGTAAAACGCTGATCAGGGATATCAGCTTTTGCGGTGTTCCCGAGAACGGCTCCAATGCATCGATGGTCGATGTCAAGGACGGCAAGATCCTGCGTATCAGACCGATGCGTTATGACTGGAAATACGATCCTGAAAAGGATATGAACCCCTGGAAATTCGAAGCTCGCGGCAAGACCTTTGAACCGAGCATGAAAACCCTTCTCCCTCCCTATTCCCTTGCATATAAGAAACGTGTCTATTCCCCGGCCCGGATCCGCTACCCGATGAAACGGGTCGACTTCGATCCGAACGGTGAGCGCAATCCTCAAAACCGCGGCAAGAGCAAATACGAGCGGATCTCCTGGGATGAAGCCCTCGATATCATCGTCAGTGAAATGGAGCGGATCAAGGCCACCTACGGCCCGACCGCCCTGCTCTACCAGTGTGACCAGCACGGCGAGAACAAGGTCGTCCAGGCCTGTCACGGTGCCGGCCGCAAGCTGCTGCGCCAGTGGGGTGGCTTCACCCTGCAGATCCGTCAGCCGGACAGCTGGGAAGGCTGGTGGTGGGGCAGCAAGCACTTCTGGGGCTGCGAGCCGGTCGGCCAGGGGCAACAGAGCAACCTGCTCTACGATGTCGCCCAGAATACCGAGCTGCTGCTGTTCTGGGGCTGTGACCAGGAAACCACTCCCTGGGGTTGGCAGGGCCAGCTTCCTTCCCGCTTAAGCTACTGGTACACCGAGCTCGGCATCAAGCAGATCTACATCTGTCCTGACGTCAACTACGCCGCCGCCGTCCATGCCGACCGCTGGATTCCGGTATTGCCGAATACCGACGCCGCCCTCTACCTGGGGATCTGCTACCACTGGTTCAAGCATGGCACCTACGACAAGGAATACCTCGAAACCCACGCCATCGGCGTCGACAAGTTCGAAGCCTACGTCATGGGCGATGAGGACGGCGTGCCGAAAACTCCCGAATGGGCCGCCGAGAAGTGCGGCGTGCCATCCCGGACCATCAAGGCCTTAGCCGAAGAGTGGGCGAGCAAGCGCACCACCGTTGTCATCGGGAACGGCGGTCCTGGCATCAGGGGACCTTACGCGACCGAACCGGCCCGTCTGCAGGGCCTCTGCCTGGCCATGCAGGGCCTCGGCAAACCGGGACAGAACCAGTGCAAGATGATCGAATGGGGCCTGTTCGACAAGCCGGACCAGTACGCCCAGCCGAAGCCGCTGCGCGTGCCGAACTTACGCAAGGCCTACACCGGCGGCCACCCGGACGAGTCGAACCATCCGTCCTTCCTGCCCAAAACCTTCATTCCGAAGGCGATCCTTGAAGGCGAGTGCGACTGGTACGGCTGTGAGTCGGAGACCGCCAACCGCACCAACCAGTTCGTCCACTACAAGTATCCGGCCGAAGGCTGCTCCAAGATCCATATGGTCTGGACCGACTCCCCATCCTGGATCACCTGCTGGAACGCCGGCAACGACTACATCAAGGCGATGCGCCACGAGGATATCGAGTTCATCTTCGCCCAGCACCCCTGGATGGAAAACGACTGTCACATGGCTGACATCATCCTGCCGGTCAACACCAAGCTGGAAGAGGACGATATCGCCGCCGATATCTTCAGCGGCCAGTACAACCTGCTCTTCCCTGAGCACAAGTGTATCGAACCTCTGGGCGAGTCCTACTCCGATTACGAGATCGCCTGCATGATCGCCGAACGTCTTGGCCTGCTCGAAGAGTACACCGGTGGCAAAACCATCCCCGAACTGATCAAGTACGGCTGGGAGACCTCCCGCTGTGCTGACCTGGTCAGCTGGGAAGAGCTG
This sequence comes from Geopsychrobacteraceae bacterium, assembly GCA_963677215.1. Lineage (GTDB taxonomy): Bacteria > Desulfobacterota > Desulfuromonadia > Desulfuromonadales > Geopsychrobacteraceae. The sequence continues at coordinate 359,421 of OY781919.1, read as the reverse complement.
AACGAAAAGGGCTACTACGTGGTCCCGACCGCCCAAAACTGGGAAGAAGTTCCGGCCGGCTTCTACAACTTCTACAAGGATCCGAAGAAGTATCCATTGACCACCCCGAGCGGGCTGCTCGAATTCGAAGCCTCCGGATTGAAAAAACACTTCCCGGACGATATCGAACGGCCACCGGTGCCGAAGTGGATCCCCAAAGGTCCTCTCCACGAAGAGACCCTGGAAACCGAACGTGGCAAGAAATACCCGCTGCTGGTCGTCTCCAACCACCCGCGCTGGAGCGTCCACTCCCAGCATGAGGATATCACCTGGTTGCGTGAGATTGAGACCTGCAAGGTCACCGGGCCTGACGGTTACCAGTACCATCCGACCTGGATCAACCCGCAGACTGCCGAGAAGTACGGCATCAAGAATGGCGACATCGTCTCGATCTTCAATGAGCGCGGCACCGTCCTCGCCGGCGCCTATGTCACCGAGCGGATCATGCCGGGCGTCGTCTACATTGACCACGGCGCCAAGTGGGATCCGATCGTTTCGGGTGAGATCGACCGCGGCGGCGCGATCAACACCATTGTCCCGCGTAACGTCACCTCGAAGAATGCCGTCGGCCACGCCGTTTCCGGCTTCCTGGTCGATATCGAGAAGACCGACCTTGAAGGTCTGAAACGCAAATATCCTGAAGCATTTGAGCGGCCATTCCACCCGACGGCCGGTCCTGGCATTGATGCAGTGATAGGAGGTAAATAATGGGCAAGGTGATGATTCTCGACTACAACAAGTGTAACGGCTGCTACAACTGCCAGGTGGCCTGCAAGGACGAACATGTCGGCAACGACTGGTCACCGATCGCCAAGCCCCAGCCCGACACCGGCCAGTTCTGGAACAAGATCAGGGACAACGTCCGTGGTCAGGTGCCTAAAGTTCGGGTCACCTACGAGCACTCCATGTGCCAGCACTGCGAAGATGCCCCCTGTATCGATGCCTGTAACAACAAAGCGATCTATAAGCGCGACGACGGCATCATCATCATCGATCCGGACAAGTGCGGTGGTCACCAGATGTGCATCTCGGCCTGCCCTTACGACGATGTCCTCTACTTCAACGACTCGCTGAACATCATGCAGAAGTGCACCATGTGCGCCCACCTGCTCGATGTCGGCGAGATCCCGCGCTGTGTCGACGCCTGCCCGACCGATGCTATGGTCTTTGGCGATGAGGACGATCCGAAGATCAAGGCGCTGATCGCCCAGGCCGAACCACTCAAGCCTGAAGCCGACGTCAAACCACGGGTCTTCTACATCGGCCTGCCCAAGCGCTTCATCGCCGGTGCCGTCTATGATCCGGCTGAAGACAAGTGCACCTTAGGCGCCAAGATCACCGCCACCAACCTGACGACAGGTGCTGTAGAAACCACCGAAACCGACAGCTACGGCGACTTCTGGTTCAACAAGCTGGAGAAGGGGGAATACTCCCTGCTGATCGAAAAGGAAGGCTTCCGCGATCAGTTCCTAAGCCCGGTTGATGTCAGTGAAAAAGACCTCAACGTCGGCGATATCAAGATGTTTAAGAAGTAATCACCCAAAAGACAAGGGGAGCCGCAACGCAGCGGCTCCCCGCTACGCTACACATTGCAATGATCTGGCATACTTCTTCCTCCCAAACAAGTGATCCTCTATATGCCAAAATGGAATGATTGTTAAAAATCAACCGCGCCACACAAATAAATGCATCACACAAAGTAATAGGGATTTTCGATTAATGCTTGGAATGTACATTAAATCGGAGGAAGTGTCGTACGGCTGCCCCACTGATCCAGAATGATGTTCATTTATGGAGGAACACAATGGCAAAATTGTCTCGGAGAACTCAATTAACCACGGGAGGTCCAGTTTTTGTTTATGTGGATAGGGAAAAAAATAAAATCGTCCGCATGACCCCCATAGATCTAACTGATGAAGATGCTGCCTCATGGAAGGTGGAAGCTCGGGGGAAGGTTTTTACCGCTCCCCGGCGCAGCACCTATAATTCCTACACGGCAGGTTTCAAATCGATGATCCACACTGACCGCCGTATCCTCTACCCGATGAAACGGGTCGATTTTGATCCCAATGGTGAAAGAAACGAAGAAAAGCGTGGTGAGTCCGGCTATGAAAGGATCAGTTGGAATGAAGCCCTGGATATTGTTTGCAGCGAGGTCAACCGCATCAAGCGGGAATATGGTCCAGGCGCGATTATGCTCGCGAACAGTTCTCACCATATGTGGGGGAATGTAGGATATCGCCATAGTGCCTTGCAGCGCTTCTGGAATTCCGCGGGGTTTGCCCTTGTTGATCATAATCCCGACAGCTGGGAGGGGTGGCACTGGGGGGCGATGCATATGTGGGGGATGAGCTCACGCCTCGGTAACCCTCAACAGATCGACCTCCTTGAAGATGCCCTGCACAATACCGAGATGATCGTTTTCTGGTCCAGTGACCCTGAAACGACCGGTGGTATTTACGGTGCCCATGAAAGTACTGTCCGGCGGCGTTGGCTGCAGGAAGAACTCGGCTGCAAGGTGGTATTTATCGATCCGTATTATAACCATACCGCTGCCCTGATGGACGCCAAGTGGATAGCGCCCCGTGTCGGTACCGATGTCGCCCTGGCCATGGCCATCGCCTATACATGGATAACCGAAGATCTTTACGATAAGGACTACGTCGAAAAGCGGACCTTTGGTTTTGACCAGTGGAAAGATTATGTCCTGGGAAAAAGTGACGGTGAACCGAAGACCCCGGAATGGGCTGAGAAGGAATCGGGTATCCGGGCCTTTGAAATTCGTGCCCTTGCCCGCGAGTGGGCCAAACACAAGACCATGCTCGCGGCTGGCGGCCTTGGCGGCTGGGGAGGTGCCTGCAGAACCGCTATCGGGATGGAATGGGCCAGATCAATGGTGGCGCTCATTGCCATGCAGGGCTTTGGCAAACCCGGAATAAATATCTGGAGTACCACTCAGGGCGTCCCCGTGGATTCGGATTTTTATTTTCCCGGCTATGCTGATGGCGGCATCGGTGGCGACTCCTTGAGCTCTGCGGCCGGGGCTTATTTTGCCTATCGGATGTTCGACTCGGTCAATTCCAGACCGATGACCTCAAATATCAGCGATCCCTCGGGCGTTCATATCGACCGTTATCTTCTTCCCGAATCGATCCTTGAAGATGAAACCATCACCTGGCGGGGCAAAGGTTTTGTCGGGGGCTCCATCGAACAGCAGTTCCACGAATTCAAGTATCCTGCCGATGGCTATTCCCGGATAAAGATGCTCTATAAGTACGGCGGTTCATACATCGGAACCATGGGGGGCAGTAATCGCTATGCCAAGATGTACAGGACGAAAAAGCTCCCTTTTGTTGTCAGCCAGTCAATCTGGTTTGAAGGTGAGGTCGGTTTTGCTGACATCATTCTCCCGGCCTGTACCAATTTTGAAAGATGGGATATCGGCGAGTGGGCCAGCAATTCAGGGTACAATCCTGATTCCCACACCATCGCCAACAACCGGACCATCATACTCCAACAAAAATGTATCGAACCGTTGGGTGAATCAAAGCCTGATTACGAGATCTTTAAGCTGATCTGCGACCGTCTCGGAACCGGTGATATGTTTTCAGAAGGAAAGAGCGATCTCGACTGGGTCAAGCAGATGTACGAGGCCTCTGATCTTCCCAAGGTTATCTCCTGGGAAGAATTGTTGGAAAAAGGCTACTACATCGTCCCCATCGACAATAAAGCCCCGTCTACTCCCGGCAGTCGCTGGTTTGCCGAGGGGCGCGAGCAGGATATCCGGGGCTGGCTCACAGGAATCCGGCCAACCGACCAGGTTCAGAACAAGGGGTTGCAAACCCAGAGCGGGAAGATCGAATTCGTCTCCAACAGCCTCAAGCGTTTTGGTCATTATGAGACGGACGATACGGAAAGACCTCTTATGCCTATGTATGCGAAGTCGTGGGAAGGTCACCATTCGCCGCGGTTCAAAGACTACCCGTTGGCAGTCATCTCCCCGCATCCACGGTTCAGCTTCCATACCATGGGAGATGGCAAAGACTCTTTCCAGAATGATATCAAAGATCACCGAGTTCTGATCGACGGCCATTACTACTGGATTATGCGTATGAATAAATCAGACGCCGATGCCAGAGGCATCAGCGATGGTGAGATCATCCGGGCTTTCAATGAAAGGGGCGAGGTCCTTTTTGCTGCAAAAGTCACGGAGCGCGTGCTTCCCGGGACCTGTCACTGTTATGAGTCTTCTGCTGAATACGATCCGCTGGGGACTCCTGGAGAATCTCTGGATCGTGGCGGCTGTATCAATATATTGACCCCGAAACGATTCCTGTCGAAATGTGCAAGCGGTATGGCTCCAGGCCACGCGCTTATTGAAATCGAAAAATGGAAGGGAGGGACCAAGGCATGAAGCAGAAATACCTGGTAATCGATCTCAAATATTGTCACGACTGCAATAATTGTTTTATTGCCTGCAAGGACGAGCATGTCGACAATGCCTGGCCCCCCTATAGCTGTGAGCAGCCCCGCCACGGTCATCGCTGGATGAACATACTGAGCGTCGAACGCGGGCAGGCGCCGCGCATGGATGTCTGTTTTCTGCCGATGCCCTGCCAGCACTGCGCCAACGCTCCTTGTGTCAACGCCTATCCGGACTGTATCAGCCGGCGTGATGACGGCATTGTCCTGATCGACACAGAAAAGGCAATAGGGAAGAAGGAGATTGTCGATAGTTGTCCGTACGGTGCCATCTATTGGAATGAAGAGCAGGATGTTCCTCAGAAATGTACCATGTGTGCACATCTACTCGATGATCGGGAGTGGGAACAAGCGATCCCTCGCTGTTCTCATTCCTGTCCGACTCTTGCAATCCAGTTTTACGAAATGGAGCCTGGCGAGATGGCTGATTTCGTCGAAAGGGAAGGGCTGTCAAATCACCGACCTGAACTGAACTGTAACGGAAATGTCTACTATAAAAACTATCACCGTTTTGTGAAACATTTCATCTCCGGTGCAATACTCAAGGGCAACGATGCCTGGGAGGATGCTACGGTGACATTGGCATGTAACGGAGAAACCTGTGAGCAAAAAACAGACTACTTTGGCGAGTTCAAATTCGATGGTCTTGTTCCGGGAGAATACACTCTTTCCGTAGAAGGGAAAATAGTGAAGAGTGTTGATATTGCTGAATCTTTGAACGTTGGTGAAATAACTTTCTGATTTGTTAAAAAAATAAATATTGCTTATTTTTTATCTCAAATCGGCACTCTTCTCATTCGGAGTAGTGAAGTTTAGAAGGGGGAGTTTGCTTCATATTTCGGGTTCAGGAAAGAAAAAGGGGTTACATCGTAGATGTAACCCCTTGATTTCTTATGGTGCCCAGAGACAGAATCGAACTGCCGACACGAGGATTTTCAAAGTAGCAAGTCGGTAAATTCTCTAACAAAATCAAATAATTAAAAAGGTGCGCGAAAAAATGCGCTAAATCATTAGGTCTTCTATTTGTATATCGAATACACATAGCAGCGCAACCTATTTGCTGCCGTTTTTGCTCTTTAACTGCCTGCCATATTGAGCATGTTGTTTAATCAGATCGTCAAACTCACCTGCTTGTACAGCCTCCTTCACTTTCAGCAAAGTTGCCGCTACCTGCTCCTCGTTTTCCAATTCAATTGCATTCTTATCTTTGGCAAACTGAATTGGCTTGCTGCCATAGCGGATGGTTAAGTTGATTTTACCATCAGCAGTAGCACTCCACCAACGCTTAATGCGTTTTGCAACCTCAACCTTTTCAACGTTACCCTCAGCATCTTTTACACGTTTGATTTTAGTTGGCTGATAGTCGGAGTTAGCAGCAAGTGCAAGCTGCTCTTCAATTTTAGCAACAAGTTTCCGTCTACGTGTTGCCTCCACAGTGTTGTTGTTAGCAGGTGCGTACATTACGAATTTGAATGAATTTAGTACTGACATAAAAGCCTCCTTTGTGTGTTTAACTGCATTGTGTGGTCACACGCTGGAGCTTGTCATCCGGTTTTTATATAATTGAAATCATAATGTGTACGCAGGGACAACATATGAGTATCTTGCATATTCTGTTCTGCAAACTATACGCAAATGACCGTTACTAGCGAAACAGATGAAGCAGGAACGAATTTTCGATAAAATTTTATAAACAACATCAGTAGGATAACGCCAAACGTTACTTCCATCCAAATCTTCATTTTTATGAAAGTTATTAACTACAATTTCACCATCTGGCCCAGTACCATAATCGAATATGATACTTATGTTCTGCTTGTCGTTTTTTATGTAAAACTGTTTCGCCTCACTTGCATTCTTCTGAAACTTAAACCTTTCATACAAATGTTCGTCAACATCAAACACAACTTGATAGTCAAACTTATCAGGATTGAAAAGGTTTATTTGAGTATTTCTCTCTTCACGTTTATCAAAGTAAAATTCTGTTTCTACATTTGTTTTGCTATTAAAAAATGTCAGACCACTTGTCGTACCTTTAATATTTTCATTGTGCGCAGAGATGCTTACATTTTTCCTCTGCAAAAGGCGTAAAAGACCTTTTCCATTACTTAACTCAAACTCACCCTTCAAATGAGAACCAGTTGTAATGTCCCCTCGCATTACAACAGTCCTTTTCATCTCGTCATATGCATAAACCCTATTCTTTTTATCAAACCTAAACACAACAGCTTCTGTATTGATTGCATTGAAAGTGTGTTCAACAATATCAATAAGAAGTTTGCTTGTATCTGCTATAACTTTTTTCCGGCTCTATTGACCTTTGCCTCTTCACGTGCCATCAGCAAAAGTTCGTCAAGCTCATTAGTCTCTGCGCTTTCTTTTAATGCCTCTAACAATGGCAAAAGCTCTTTATCTTTAATTCCAACATACGTTTGTAACCCATCGCCGAAAAAGTTTTTAATTGGACGCAATCCATAACACGGAGTCAATTCATAAGTATCTTTATCTTCATTCTTCTTAAACCACTTTGAATATTTACGTGTTTTTTTCATACCTGTTTTCTTGTCAATTGTTTCATACTTATGTACGGGCAATTCCTCATCCGCATTAATTGCTTTCCACACAGCAATGTTTTCATTTATTTTTTCAATAAAATAGTCACGTGCAGCGTCTGTTGGATCAACCTTCTTTGCTCTTCTCTTAATTTCAGACTCAGCACGTGCTCCACCCTCAGCAACAATCTTCGACAGTTTTTCCATCAATTTGTTAGACATGCGCACTCTCCTTTGCAGGTGTCTGTTAATGCAAACAAAATTAACGATAATTTATCATAGCAAACAAAACCCGATCTACAATTATTTTGCAATTACCATTTTATGCATGTCTCGCTATACACGTCAGGCAGATAGGGCTATTGACAGCAATGCAATAAAGAAAACTGCGTTTTTGACTCGATATGGGTATTTTTTTGTTAATGCAGTAACGATTCCACAATCTGCATGTCATGGGGTCAAATTTCACCAGGCCAAAATCCTAAGTACTTCCCTACAATTTTTCGCACGTCCAAAATTTAACAGCTATATACCTATTTCTGTTATGCCTCCATCATCCACCTTTCGATGCCAAAATCATTAATCTGTCGATTACAGGCTTCACTCAGCTGCAACATCCTGTCAGAAACCTCCAAGTGCTTTTGCCCCTCTTTCAATCTATTACCGTAATAGCTGAGTTTGCTCGCACAGATCGCTAACGTGCCAATGCTAGGCTGCACTCTCTTATGTCGCAAGCTACGCATATAGCTCTCACTCCTACCGAGCCAATCAGTACTAAATTCACTTTCAGTATCAACTGCTCTTATCTCTTTCAAATATTCAAACACTTCATTTAATACCGTTTTCTCCATGCTTTTCTCCTTAAGTAACTAAATAACGTTGTGCTTGCTTAACATGTCGCACTGTTATTTAGCAGCAGAAGGGAATGATATGGATGATTACAAGAACGAAGAATTGCGTAAGCAGATTGTTGAGAAAGGCAGAGAATGGGTTGCGCAGGGTGAATTTTGGTTGTTTGGTACAGCAACATATTACGACGGAACTGCTATTAGTGAAGACGCTGCTAATAAGGATGCTCGATATTTTTTCAACATGCTCGACAGAAAAATTATAAAGCGCGAAGACTACAGGAACGGAATTAGGCTTAAAAGAATGGCTTTTATTGAAACAGGCAGAACACGAACAAACACACACATACATTTTTTTATAAAAGGCATAGTAGAAGACGACTACGAAAAGATTTGGTGCTTAAGCGTACAGCTATGGGCTAAGAAAATTATGAGAGGCTACAATTTGGTGATGAAGGACAACTTAGGCGCAGAAGACGGGCGAGATGGATACGGCTGGAAAGAGCTGGATAACTTAAACAAAAATACGTTACTGGTTGAATGTTGTAATTTTGATTTTAAATAAGCATGTGTAATACGGGCTACGCTTATACCTCCCATGCGCTTTAATATGTTGTTGTACCGAAGTGTTTTAAAATTTAATACGCTATGTTCATCCTATTGTCAAAATTCCTATACAGCCAAAACTGTTAAGACTTAAAACGCAAAACGTACAAAACCAGAACGAAGTTGAAAGACGCTGAGCTATTTGCGTAGAGCGTAAGCGAAACGAGCAAATGGTGATAGCGTTTGTGACTGCGAAGCGGTTACAAACAAAACATAAGAAAACTATAAAATTATTACATTTACGCATAACCACTTGTATTTACATAAAAAACAAAAATGACAAAAAGGGGATGACGAATTAAATGTAAGAAAATATTATATAAGAAATAAAACATTACATTATGGAGGCAAAGATGGCACAAGCAAAGGCACTTACAAAAGCAGAACTGAAGCAACTATTAGATGTGACGAGAGCTTGTAGCAGATATGCTGAACGTGATGTAACGATGTTGATGATGACGCATTACACAGGTATACGTGTAGCGGAATTAGCGAGTATGCGGATTGATGACGTGATTGAAAGCAATGGCACAGTACGCAGCGAGTTTACACTTGATGCGAAGCGGACAAAAAACAAACGCTCACGTACTGTCTTTTTGCCAAAGCAAATGCAGAAGCAACTAAAGACGTACTTTGCAGACGCCAAATTCAGCGCACAGCAAACTTTTTTATTTATTACGCAAAAGCGCCAGCGTTTTTCAGCAAACACAGCGACACAGCATCTAAGGCGCTTGTATGAGAAAGCAGGCATTACAGGCGCAACATCACATTCAGGTAGACGTTCATTTTTAACAAATTTAGCAGCGAAGGGCGTAGGTGTGCGTGTGTTGGCTGAATTGGCGGGACATGCGAACTGGCAGGTTACTATGCGTTATGTGGATACGAATGTCGAAACTATGCGCAGCGCTGTAGAGTTGATATAACACATAAACGAATAAATAAGCATGTAGGAGGCATTTACATGCGTATTGAAGAAGTCGTTAGCAGCGCCGAACAACGTAGCGTTGAACTAAAACAACAAGCAGCAAAGCAAGCTAAGCTGTCAGCAGACAAAGCAGCCGCTCGCTTTAAAATCAGCAAAGCTCAACAAAAACTTCAAAAATTAAATAAACCTTAAGCAGCAAAGTTGGTTGAACACATCGCTTGAGTTTTAACAAGAAATGATTTTGTTGTTTCGGCATCCATATTATTAATAGATGCAATAGAGATTGCCTGAGAGCAAGCGATTACAAAACAATCTCCAGCACTTAACACCCTTCCAACTTCGGCAAACCGACGAATATAGGATTCATAAAGCTTATAAACATCTTTACTTGGATTAGCTATTACATTCGTTCCCACATCTTTTTTACATACTAAAATTGAGTCAATATTGATCGGTTCTTTAGTTGCACTTTTGGGACTCGCAACAGACATCTCGGCTTTGACAGGATGAGCTGCAACAATATTAAACCCAGCTTCTGTTACTGCATTATAAACAGCCATCCAACCATCAATTGTTGAATGATGATAACTAAAGCATAAAAGACCATCGTTTTTTAATACCCTGTTGCATTCTTTAAATATGCCGCATATTTTTTTTGTAAAGTTTTCATTATCCTTATCTTGTACTTCATTTGCATGGGATGAATCTTTATGCGCAAAGTAATCATAGTCATCTTTCAAAGCTCTTGAAAGCCAGGCATAGAAAAAATCACTCAACTCACTGTAATGCACAAAGTCGAAGTAAGGTGGGTCTGTTACTACTGCATCTACTGATTCATCGGGCAAAGGTAACTTAGAGCTATCTCCATTCAATACTAAAGCACTCTGCTTACTAGACTTAAAGTCTTTCCATGAATTAACAACATTCAACCTTAATGGCTCACTACACACAATTTTCCTTGATGATCTCTTATTACCGTCATCTTCAACAAAAAGCTCGAATGGCTCATCAAGGTATGTTTTTGCTTTTATCAATCGACTATTAAACAATGAAGTAAATGTTCCACTACTCTTACCCTGAACACCCCATACGCTATTCTCCAAAGGAGTTCTCTCTGGCTTCAAAATATGATTAGAAAACATATGTCGAACAGCACCAGTACCCTCCCCTTTAAAACTACAAAATAAATTGTTAAATTCTAGTATTCCACTAAATAAACAAACAAAGTGGTCTCGCACGACTTTTTCATCAATTTTTAAAATACGCTCTAACAAAACACCGAGACACAATAGCTGTCTGCTATTAAAAAAGTCGCTCCAGTAAAGGTAATTATATCCACGTGCTTGATTCGTATTGTGACCTGGCCTAACTGGCATTGATGGAATAGGCAACTTGTCTTTCAATAAATCAAAATCATGTGCAGCCTTATCTAAAAGTTCAAAATCATACGATGTTGGCTTTATATAAACTTTCTCACCTTTGCCATTCATCGCTAAAATTGCATAAAGCTTATGTTTAGGCGGTGAATCATTCCTGCTTATTAAATCTTTAATTTTATACTCTCTACCCTCACTATCAGTCACCTTAGACCCGTGCGCAGGCCCATTCTGCGGATTAAAACTGTAGCTACAACAAGGGCATTCAACGTTTGTTGCGTTATATTTACTGATAAATATAGACTCACAAGACGGACATAAAATTTGAGAATCAGGCTTTTTACTAGGATATGCGTTTTTACTAAACACATAACTTGAAAAAAGTGGAATTTCTTCTCCATCTGGTGTCGAAACTACCTTAACCCAAAAATAATATAACGCTGGAGTCAACTCATCAGAACCTGGAACTCTAGTAGTGTAGTAAGACTGTATTCGACTCTTTACGTCATTTTCGATAGCTTTATATTCGGCTTTAAGTACACCTATATCAATATTAGTCAGTGCTTGCGTTACAAGAAATGTACTTACAGGATTCACATCGCATCCAACTACATTTGCACCAAGCTTAGCAGCCTCACCAAGTGTTGTTCCTGACCCCATAAAAGGATCTAAAACAACACTTTCACAAAATTTTTGATTATCATAAAAATTCTTCCACTTCCCTTCCGTTAGCACGCCTGAAACTATAGAACGAAACACACTACCTAAGCGCTTTGCCCACCACTTATGAATATGGTAAATAGGTCGATTGATTTCTTTTCGATAACTTTCAATTTCAGCTATCTTATCAATCGTTTCGAAAGGAAAATAATCTTCAATAACGTGTTTCATATCACTCACTTAACATAGGCATTGAAGAGCTTGTACGCTCTTTAGCAACTCTTGCCTTGCAAGCTGCAAAAATATCAGTTATTTGCACAGGTCTAACATTTTTGTCACTTTTACCATTATCAACTATGCTATACATAAAAGTGTTGTCATAAATATCACACCTAGATACTTCTTCAGTTACAAACTCTGTTAACTTCAAGTTTTCACAATCAAGCTTTTTGGCAACTAACACTTTTCTCGTATGAAAGCAACTAAGTTTGTAATTCAATGGATTTGGGTATGTGTACATAGCACGATGACGCACTGAACCTTCACCGTAAGGCCCGTGGTTATACTCAGTTTGATTAGCAACCTTAGCCTGTTTATGTAAATTAAAATCATAATTAATAAAATCACCATGCATAAGTATAAACGTTACAATACTTGTACTATCATTACTTAAAAGAGCATAGAGGTAATAGCAAGGAATGTCTGTCGTTGCATTGCCTACCTTTATCAATGCAGTTCCGCAAGGCAAGCAACTATTATAGTCCATTGTTAACCCGCGCGAATCTGCACCATTCGGCTTTTGTATTAGCTTTTTAACTTCAATGCCTACTATCACACCTGTTCTTTTATCTCGTATAATTATATCAGGAGTAGTCAATTTTCCTGAACTAACCACTTCCAACGAAGGAAAAGCTTGCTGTAATTCACTTTCAATTAAACAATCAAATGGATCGTCTTGAACAGTTCCAACTAACGAAGGTGCGCGGAGGTCGATTGGTATAGAACCATTACCGTCTATTTTATTATAAAAGTGATCGTAAACAGCTTTCATAATTTGATGTTCATTATGAAACATAGCATTGTTAGTCATTTATCTTCCTCCTTAAAAAAATATCAACTAGATAAATCCGTATCAGTAAGTCATCCCATTAAAAATACTTCGACAATGCATAAGTGAAACTTAGCACTTCACATGCTATCTGACACAACAATAACGCCATGTTTAATTGCCATTCTCTTTGTTTAATAACTGTTCCAGTAGTTGTTGTATCTGCTCATCCTTCTTTGCGTTCTGCTCTAGTAACTGCTTAATTATCATGTTGTTGTCTTCTGCGGCTTTTTGTTTTTCTTTCTCTGCCCGTCTTTCGTGCCCTGCATACTTGTTAGGATTGTCGCTAACTGTGAAATGGCTATAGTGCCTTTCCAGCGTATCAACCTTTGTGCCGACTTGTACGCTTATATCATCAAAGCTTATTCCTTTGTATCTCATACGCGACACATACGTATGCCTTAATGAATATAGCGTCCTCTCTTCGCCAAAGCTATCCCTCAACAGCCCGTCAGGTTGCCCTGGCACTGTTATCCATTTAAGCATGTGTTTGAATGCCTTGGTTAAGTTTTCTTGTATAGCTCGACTGCCATCCCGATAGCGAAAAATGTACTCATCAACAGTTGTTAGCTCTTCCCAATCCAAGTCTTTTAAATTGTCAAATCGATCTCTTATTCGCTCCAGCGCACTCCAGCAACCATACTTTTTCCCGTCTGCACGTATGACCGGTTCATAGCCTATAACTACACGTTTTATGGTTTTACTATGTGGTAATGAGAATTGAATACTTTGCTTGTCATGCTGTGTTACGATACGCAAGTTTTTCCATTTTAAATTCAATACTTCTTCGCCTGGCCTCATTCCTGTATTGACAAGTATTAAAACTACATCTCTTAAAAGCTCGCGTATCCAAAGCGTTTTAAGTGATATTGTTTCAATGCCATTGCGACCTTTTTGGTTTGCGAGGTTTTGATTGTGCTTAACATAATGGCGCATATTTGCATTGAGTATGCGCATGTCGGCGTCATTAAAATACGGCCTTCTTTTACTGTCACGGCCGTCATTTATTGTTTTCGGTATAAATTCGATGAAGCCCTTTGCTTTTGCCTTTTTGAAAAGGTAGGAAAGCGCAGAGTTGTGTGTCGCTACAGTCGACTGCGTTGGTACATGTCCCATCATTGCAGCACGTTTTTGTGAAAACATTACCAATGCATTTGTATCGATGTTGTGACATAAGTAGTTGCCGAGAATTGGCTGAATATATTTATCGATAACTTGTGCGTAGTTCTTGGGGTTTTGTTTGTTGGTGCGTACTGCCTCGGCTAGCAACTCTTTTTTACAAAGATTACAAATGCTTGAGAACCTGCGTGTAACGTCAATCTTACCCGTTTTCTGCGCATACATTAGTTCTCTGTACATCTCTTCGGCTTTAGCAGATGCAGCACAGTAATCCTTTTCGCCTGTGCTTTTGTCGATCCACTCGCCACTTTGCCTGCGTATACGTGCCTGCCATCTTTTGCTGCGTGGACGCTTAAAAAGTACTACTGCGCCATTGCATAACGTGCGGTCATCTTTAGTAATATTGATTGCAGCTGGATTAGTTATTTGATGTGAGTTCATAAGCACACCCATAAATAAGCATTGAACTGACATATATTAGCACAGGAAGTGCGCGAAAGGTGCGTGAAGAAAATAAAAAAAGCAGTGACCGTGTAAGTCACTGCTTTTTTTATGAAAATGGTGCCCAGAGACAGAATCGAACTGCCGACACGAGGATTTTCAATCCTCTGCTCTACCGACTGAGCTATCTGGGCGAAGCGAAGGTGGTTATAACGAAAGCCTCGGTGAGAGTCAAGAAAAATTGCGAAGTTTTTTTTTAACTTTTTTTTCTTGCTTAGCAGTGGACTGCTTGTGTAAGCTTCGCCGTAACGAAAGGGATTAAGTTATTATGTTGTTCAACGTTTCTTACTTTAGCTTTTATTTTTGGTTTTTCGGTTTTTTTAAGCCGTCTGCCAGGGGTGAGAGTGCGTAAGAGCTAGAAACGACACTTAAGAATATAAACCATGGCAGAACGGCAAACCGCTTCTTCCATGGTTTTTTCATTTTCAGGATCATCGAAAAAAATGATAAGGCCGCCGGAAGAACCGGGGGCCTTTTGCCTTTCCTTAACCAAGACGAAAGGGATAAGCACGATGATTATTGTTATGAAGAAGGGGGCCAGTCAGGCCGAACTGAGCGCAGTTTCAAAGAAGATCATAGAGCTGGGCTATCAGCCGCACATCATTCATGGTGAAATCCGCAATGTCGTCGGTGCGGTTGGTGAAGAGCGTGGCAAGGAAAAGCTGACGATTCTCGAGTCGATGCCGGGTGTTGAGCATGTTGTTCCGATTCTCAAACCTTACAAACTGGCCAGCCTCGAAGTTCAACCGGAACCCTCTGCTATCGAGATTGTTCCTGGCCTGTCCATCGGCGGAAAGGAGTTCATCGTCGTTGGTGGTCCCTGTGCCGTTGAAAGCCATGACCAGATCTGCGAAACTGCACTGGCGGTCAAGGCAGGCGGAGCCAGACTGCTGCGCGGAGGTGCCTATAAGCCGCGGACCAGTCCGTACTCCTTCCAGGGGATGGAAGAGGAGGGGTTGAAGTTGCTGGCTGAAGCCCGAGATATCACCGGCCTGCCGATTGTGACCGAGGTCGTCAACCCGCGCGATGTTGAAACCGTAGCCAAGTATGCCGATATTATGCAGGTCGGTGCACGCAATACCCAGAACTTTGCACTGCTGAAACTGCTGGGGCAGATTGACAAGCCGATCCTGCTCAAGCGCGGCATGGCGACGACGATTCAGGAATTTCTGATGAGCGCCGAATATATTCTCTCAGAAGGGAACCGTCGTGTTATCCTCTGCGAGCGTGGCATTCGGACCTTTGAAACAGCGACCCGTAATACCCTGGATATCTCGGCCGTGCCGGTTCTCAAGCAACAGACTCACCTGCCGGTCATGATCGATCCGTCTCATGCGACGGGTCACGCACATCTTGTTCCTTCGATGTGTTATGCTGCCGCAGCGGCTGGTGCGGACGGTCTGCTGGTTGAGGTTCATCCTTGTCCTGAAAAGGCGGCTAGTGACGGTCCTCAGTCTCTGCGGCCGGAAGAGTTCCGCGCCATGATGGAAAAGTTGAAACTGTTTGTCGAGGCCGCCGATCGGGAGCTGGCCCTGTAGATACTACTTGAGTCAGTGAGTGGGCGGCGGAAAAGTAGTGCGAGTGCTTGTCGTGAATGAGTTCTCAAAAAATGTGAGTTGCACTCAAAGATTCGGCGGTCATTTTTTGAAAATTCAGGTGCGGCAATGACTTGTGCTTATCGTCGCTGCTCTACACATTGATCCAGGTACTAAAAAAGAGGTGTTTATGTATTTTGTCCCCCTGTCGCAGCTCGAAAGTGTCGAGCTGCTTGTCCACAGCCTTAAGGCTGCTGCTGGAGAGGCGGACTGTAAGATGTGTCCGGCTTATAAGGTTTGCATGAAGCAGTGTCTGACGATTGCCAATTCTGTCGGTCAGATGCTGCAGGATGGCACTTTGCCTTATATCGGTGGTGATGCTGCAGGGGACCATGATTCCGGGCCCGAGCCGGAGCGCGAACCTGAACCTCCGAGCGGCGGAGCTCCGGGTGGTTCTCATCTGAAAATTGTCAAATAGGTAGAGTCAGGGCATTATTTAGCGATCGATAGAGGTTACAGACAGATGGCAGAAAAGGTTTATAATTTTGGTGCCGGTCCGGCAATGCTGCCGGAACCGGTCATGCGGAAGATTCAGCAGGAGTGGCTCGATTATCAGGGAATGGGTGTTTCCATCATTGAGATCAGTCATCGCTCCAAAGAGTTTGGGCAGGTTCTTGAACAGACCAAGTCATTGTTCCGCGAACTGTCGGGTCTGCCGGACAACTATCAGATCCTGTTTATCCATGGCGGAGCAAGGATGCAGTTCTCTGCTTTGCCGATGAACTTTGCCGGTCGCTCCGAGTCGCGCAAGTGTCTCTATATAGAGAGTGGAAATTTTGCCAAGGTCGCAGCCAAGGATGCACAGGAACTGTGTCAGGTCAAAACGATCGCCAGCAGTGCGGCGAACGGCTATGATAGGGTGCCCGAAGTTTCAATTGATCTGATTGAGCAGGATGCAGCCTATCTGCATCTGACCGGTAACAATACTCTCTATGGAACGCGCTGGAATCGTTTCCCTGATGGCGGCAAGGTTCCCTTGGTCGCGGATATGACCTCGGAACTGTTGTCCCGTGAGATTGATTACAATCAATTCGGCGTTGTCTATGCCGGCCTGCAGAAGAATCTCGGTCCGTCCGGAATGGCCATGGTTATTGTTCGTGATGATCTGCTCGGTTATGCCGACAAGCAGACGCCGACACTGTTGAACTATACCCAGGCCGCCAAGGATGATTCCCTGACCAATACGACCAATACCTTTGCGATTTACGCCATCAAGCTGGTCCTGGAATGGCTCAAGGAGCAGGGGGGCGTAGCTGCCATCGAGAAGCTCAATGAGCAGAAGGCTGCCCGACTTTACGATGTCATTGACGCCAGTGATTTTTATCAGGCGGTTGCTCATCCCGACCATCGGTCGATTATGAATGTCACCTTTCGCCTGATGAGTGAAGAACTCGAGAAGAAGTTTCTGGCTGAAGCTGATGCGGCCGGACTCTATGCTCTGCCGGGTCATCGCAGTGTCGGTGGTGTCCGGGCCTCGATCTACAACCCGATGCCGATGGCTGGTGTCGATAAGTTGGCTTCCTTCATGCGTGATTTCGAAGCGAAGAACTGAGATTTGTCGGAAAAGTTAACAAAAAAAGCTGAGAGCCTAACCGTCTCAGCTTTTTGTCTTTGGCAGGTCAGCTGGCAATCTTCAGCGGCGCGACGGTGAACCTGGTGATAAAATCTTCAAGTTTCTGCAGTTTTTCCTCGTCGAGTTCGCCAAAGCTGACGCTGCCGCGCCGCACTGGAACCAGGCTGTCCTGTAGTCGATAGTCGGAAACCGCTTTGATCGGGATGTCTTCGACAATCAGCTCTGCTTCATGGTAAAGACTGATCTGGTCAATTTCGGAGCGTTTGAGTTTTTGGCCAAGATAACGGAAGGACAATCCACCAAGGCTGATATCGATGATGTGGTAGGGGAGGGTATCTGGACCGTGATTGACCAAAACCAATGCCCGGTCAGCTGCCTTGAAGCGCTGGTGGCCGCGTACAGGACTGTACTGGGTCTGGCTTTTCATTTGGACCTCCTTGGGCTTTTCTGTGGCTACGCGAGGGGGGGCGTAGGACTCATCTTACTGTTTTGCTGTGGTTTATTTTGTCATGTTGCCCTTATTGATGCAATCAATATGCCGTTAGATATGTATTAATTTTTACTATGTCTTAATTTAAGTCTAGCAACAATTTGATATGAATCAATATTTGATCTGAAATTTGTTGTATGTAAATCGTATGCGGGTGTGTTCCGGTTGTCATGAAACTGAAGAGGGTGTTGAATAAGTCGGAAATGTCGATTTTTTTGACATGAAAATGATGAGACAGCGCTATCCATATTTTTTCTATCTGCTATTTGGGCTAGCCTGCTGCTGCGCCGCCTTGCTCTTTGTCGGCGGGCCAGTCGGAGATTCCGGCCGGGTCTTCGGTGCTCTCTGGGAGTTGGGGCATATCGTCTGCTTCGGGCTCTGGGCATTTGTCTATGCCTATTGGCGAAAAGACAGCCGGTTTCTCTTCCTGTTGGTTCTTGCTCTGGTTTTTACCTTTCTGGTCGGTGGTGCCGTCGAATTGATTCAGACCCAGATCGGCAGGGATGGTGACTGGCTGGACCTTTGTCATGATCTGATCGGGTGTCTGGTAGGTCTTCTGGTCTACTTCTGGGGCTGGCAGGTAACAACCAGGCGCACCCTGTTGCTGTTTTCTGCTATCGCTCTGGGGTTGTTGGTCTGGAGTTTCGTCCCGCTGGCAAAGGTTGTTTACGATGAATCCGTCGAACTGAATCAGTTTCCGCTGCTCTGTGGATTTGAGACGCCGCTGGAGATCTCCCGCTGGAGCGGCAGCGCGGTCCGTTCAGTTGATGGGACGGTCGCATTCAGTGGTCGTTTTTCCATGAGGGTTGAATTGTCCACCCAGCGCTATTCCGGCCTGGGGCTTGGAGATTTCAGTAGTAGCTGGGAGGGTTTCCGTTATGTCGAGTTACAGGTCTATAATCCTGAAAAGGAGTTGCTGCTCCTGCATTTCAGGATTCACGATCATCGGCATGACAACGCCTATACTGATCGCTATAATAACAGTTTCAACCTGCACCAGGGGTGGAACCAGCTCATAGTGCCTCTTGCCGATGTGCGGCAGGCACCACGCAACAGGGAGCTCGATTTGAGTGAAGTAGCCAGTCTGGGTATTTTTGTCGGCAAACTGGAGCGCCCCAGAGTGATTTACGTCGATGAGGTCCGTCTGCTTCCCTGAATTTTGCGCAAGCGTTTTTCGAAGATTGACATTGGGGGGATATCCGCCTAAAATCCGCCTTTTTCACGCATTTTGTTCATCGCAGATCTACGACGATAGAAAGGTCGAGTATGAAAGTTTTAATTACCGACGAAATTTCCGATAACGGGCTTGCCCCTCTGCTTGAAGATCCGCGGATTACTATTGATCGCAAGCTCGGTCTGTCGACTGAGGAACTGCATCAGGTTATCGGCGAATATGAAGCGATTATTACCCGCAGCGGGACCAACGTCGATCAGGCCCTGCTTGATCACGCCCATAATCTGAAGATTGTCGCCCGTGCCGGTGTTGGTATCGACAACGTTGATGTCGATGCGGCCAGCAGCAAGGGGATCATCGTTGTCAACGCACCCTACGGCAATGTTAATTCGGCTGCTGAGCACACCATGGCCATTCTGCTTTCGATGTGCCGCAATGTCCCGGTAGCCAATGCCAGCCTCAAGGGCGGTGACTGGAAGCGTGCTCCCTTTACCGGTCGTGAGCTGAAGGGGAAGACAGTCGGGATCATCGGGCTTGGTAAGGTTGGTGGCCGGGTAGCAACCCGTTGCCGGGCTTTTGAAGCGGATGTCATCACCTACGATCCATATATTTCAGAAAAGCGTGCCGACGATTTCGGTGTCAAACTGGTTCCGCTTGAGGATATCATCCGCTTCTCCGACATCATTACCGTGCATACTCCGCTCAACGATGAAACCCGCAACATGATTACCGCGGATCACTTTGAGGGGATGAAGGACAGCGTGTTGATCGTCAACTGTGCGCGTGGCGGCATCATCAACGAGGCTGCCATGCTGGCAGCCCTTGAGAGCGGCAAGTGTGCAGCGGCAGCGTTTGACGTCTGGAGCGAAGAGCCGCCTAAGAGTGAGACCCTGAAGAAGCTGATCGGGCATCCGAACATGCTGGTCACTCCGCATCTTGGCGCCAACACCTTTGAAGCGCAGAAGAATGTTGCCGTCGACGTCAGCAAGGAGCTGGTCAACTACCTTGACGGCCGTCCTCTTGAAGCTGCCGTCAATATTCCACGCTTCGATCCGGATCTGATGGAGCACATGAAACCGTTCATGAAGCTGGTTTCGATCCTGGGCAATTTCATTTCGCAGCTGGCACCTCCGAATCCGAACAAAGTTACCTTCACCTACAATGGCAAGCTGGCCCGCTTTGACTGCGCGCCGCTTAGCGTCTGCGGTCTGGCTGCTCTGCTCAATCACTGTACCGAGCAGGAAGTCAACCTGGTCAATGCGACCCTTATCGCGCGCGACATGGGCATCGACTATGAGTCGATCCGTTCGACGGAAACCGAATCCTTCTCCAACCTGATCACCATCTCCCTGGAGAGCCCTGAAGGGAAGCGGACGATCGCCGGTACCCTGTTCGAAGGGACGCCGCGGATTGTCAAGATGCGTAACTTCCCGATCGATTTCCAGCCGGAAGAGCATATGCTGGTCGTCAACTATGAAGATCGTCCGGGGCTGATCGGCAAGATCGGAACCATCCTCGGCGAAGCAGGTGTCAACATCGGCAACATGAACCTCGGCCGGACTGAAAAGGCCGGTGAGGCGATGGTCGTCCTGTCTGTTGATTCGCTGGTGTCTGAAGATACCCTGGACAAGGTCAGTGAGGCTGTTGCTGCGCGCTTCATCAAGGCGGTTCATGTGCAGGGTTGAAGCTTAGGCTTTTGATGATAAGAAGGCGGTCAGTGATGACCGCCTTTTTTTATGCGCAGAACAGGGGGTGGGATGAGGCCGGAATCAGGCCCCGCTGTTCGGCCCTGTGCAGCAAGGTTTCTACGGCTGCAATCCCCTGCGGGCCAAGATCGTGAGAAAAGTCGTTGACGTAGAGGCCGATGTGGCTGTTGATGACACTGCTCTCCAGCTCCTGGGCATGGTCTCTGATGTAGTCTGCTGTTTCCAGAGGATTGTTCCGGGCGTAGTTCAGGCTTTGGCGGATCGCCTCTTCAATGGTTAGGATCAGCTCATTGCCGAGGCTGCGTCTGGCCAGAATCCCTCCGAGAGGAATCGGGCAACCGGTTTCTGTCTCCCACCATTCGCCGAGATCCTGAACCTTGGAAAAACCGTGCTGCTGATAGGTGAAGCGGGACTCATGGATGATTACTCCGGCATCGACAATTCCCTGCTTGAGGGCCGGCATGATCTGGTCAAAAGGCATGATCTGGGTTTCTTCATAGCCTTCGCCGTAAAGTTGCAGAAGCAGGTTGGCCGTCGTCAGCTGGCCGGGGATGGCAATTTTTTTGCCACGCAGCCGGGTCATGTCGGTGTTCTCACGAGCGATAACCAACGGACCGCAATTTCTGCCTAGTGCTCCTCCGCTGCGCAGCAGGATATAATCGTCGCGCAGGTGGCCGAAAGCGTGATAGGAGATCTTGGTCAGATCGAGGGCGCAGTTCAAAGCCAGTTGGTTGAGGGTTTCGACATCTTCCAGGCGTTCTCTGATGCTGATCCCGGGAGTGGGGACAAGACCATGCACCAGTGCGTAAAAGATGAAGGTGTCATTCGGACAGGGGGAGTACCCCAGGGAGAGTTTATGCATTCTGCTTACCTGCTGGTCGGCGGCCATTCCTGAAGCAGTTTCAGGAGTGCCTGTTGGGCGCTTTCCGCACCGAGTTTGAGGTTCCACTGGTTGCTGTCGCGGGTTCCGGTCGGGTTCGATATGCCACGTAATTCAAGCATCGGGATATTCATAAGCTCGCACAGCTGGGCGATCGCCGCCCCCTCCATATTTTCACAGATTCCTCCTGTTCGATAGCGCAGTTGCTGACTGAGTTCCTCATTGGCGCTGCAGCAATTGACCGTAACGAACGGACCGGACTTTGCCTGTGGCAAGATTGTTGCCGCCCAGTCGAGCAGCTCGGAGCTGAGCTTGAAGGTCTGCTCTGCAGGAGGGGTGAACTCGGGCTGCAGGGGGATGCCCATCTTTTGCAGCGGGATGAAGCCATCTGTGCTCTGGCTGCCCAAGTCGCCAAAGGTTTCGCTGCAGGCCAGAGCGATGTCACCGAGACAGAGATTGGAGCCCGGGTAGGCGCCGCCACAGCCAAAGAGGATCAGCTTGCGGATAGGGCAGTGAGAGAGCAGGCGGGTTGCCTGGATTGCCATGGTCGCTGCACCGATGCCGCCGTGGGCAAGGAGTAGCTTGCTGCCGCCTGTATAGCCGGCAAAGGTTAGATAGGGAAATGTCTCCGTATTACCATTGCTCTGAAGCTGCTGGCGTATGAGAACTGTCTCAATCGGTGCGGCGGCGAGAAGGAGGATCATCGGTCAGCGGTTGAACCAGCCATGACGAATCAGGTCACGCCGCAGTTCCGTGCCCTGTTTTTTGATGATTCCCTGATACCAGAAACGTTCGTTCTGAAGCTGCAGCTCTCTGGCTGGATCAAGGCGTTTGCTATTATCCGTCAGGATGCGTTGGAAATTGCTGTCTGCGTCATGAACGATATTGTGGATCTTGTCGGAAAGATTGTCGGGCGCCGATTCTATGACCAGCTGAATAGCATCACGAATTTTCAGCCCCTGACGATACTCCCAGAGGTCGCCGTCAAAGCCGTCTTCACACTCGTTGACAAAGTCGCTCCAATCGAGCAGCAGTCCGCCGAATTCAAAATTTGCCAGTTCGTGATCGGGTATCTTGGCCTGAACCAGTTCGCTGATCTGTTCCTGCTCTTTTCTGGTCAGGAAAAAGGAAAGTCCCTCTTCAACTTCATACATGTCGAGCATGTCAACGAGGTCACTGCAGAACTGTGCAGAGTCGAGATCGCTGGTTGAGAGGCGTTTCAGATCTGCGGGAAGTTGTTTCTTGGGCAGCCCGAGCAGGGCCACATGGTCATGGCCGAAATCCGCAGACAGGATCAGCGGTGAACGGTGGGTAATCCTGTGTTTGTGTAGAAAGGTACTGAGGCGCAGATGGTTGTCAGTGAAAAATGTCAGAACTTTTTCTTCCGAGCAGAAGAATTCAAGCCCCTTGCGGTTGTTCGCCAGGCCGAAGCCAACGAAGCCATCATGAACCATGCGGCTCAGGTAGGGGGCGATGGTTCTGAGAATCATCTCGGTTGGCAGGTAGGGCGAGTAGAAGACGCAGGGTGCAGGTCGCTCAGTAGAACCGCTGGGACGCAACAGTAGAGATTCGTCAGGGTAGAATTCTAGGATGAAGAACGCTTCCTCCGGAAGGTGGGTTGCAAAGTCGCTGAAAATTGTACCGATTTTTGACGCTGTTGCGGCCACGGTGAAGCGGTAGGCATTGTCGCAATCGTCCAGCAGGCTGAACTCAAAACCTTCTGCCTGGTGTAAAGCTCCGGCCCCTGAATGGTTCCAGCGGCGCAGGCCGACAGGGAGCTCGAAATGATTGGTCTGCATCTTGTTCAATTGTCCTTGGTATTGAAACGGGTCGAAACGCCATGGGGGTCGGCGGTTAGCAGTCTCCAGGCAGTAACCATTTGTTTGGTGCTGGCTGGGTAACCCCTGTTTGTACAGGTATGAAGAATTGACTGATTAGCCGACGTTACAATAGGATGAAATATACATAATTTTAAAGATGAAGAAAATTTAAAAATTTATGATTAGGTTCTTGATATGAGACTTTTTAAATGATATACAAAGTTGTCCAATTCCAATTAAATCAATAAAGGAGCCCATCTATGCTTGGCCCCCAATCCTCTTTAGTGATGTACGATGAGGAATACCAGAGAATACTGGTGTTGCTGGAAAAACTTCTTCGTGAAGCGAACTCGAAAGTTGTTTTTCTTGTCGATAAAAATGGCCAGTTAATCGCCTCCAGCGGAGAAACGGCAAACCTGGATACGACGAGCCTGGCGTCATTGACCGCTGGTAATATTGCGGCAACTGGCGGACTTGCCAAGCTGATTGGTGAAAAAGAGTTTTCCATACTTTTTCATGAGGGCGAAAAGGACAATATTCATATATCGATCGTTGGTGGCCGGGTCATCCTGGTGGTCATATTTGATCAGCGCAGCTCTCTTGGCTTGGTCCGTCTGCGAGTCAAGAAAGCCAGTATCGAGTTGGCGATGATTTTTGAAGAGCTGGCATTCAAGGCGACCGAACAAG
Source organism: Geopsychrobacteraceae bacterium (assembly GCA_963677215.1). Classification (GTDB taxonomy): domain Bacteria; phylum Desulfobacterota; class Desulfuromonadia; order Desulfuromonadales; family Geopsychrobacteraceae. The sequence continues at coordinate 335,280 of OY781919.1, read as the reverse complement.
CCGACAAAAATGTGGCCAGTCCGTTTGCGGAAATCACTGACGACGATATCGACAACCTCTTCAACTAAAGCAAGGTTTGCAGGATGTCCTTTATAAATTACGCATCTCGAGAAATTAACTGTAAGATCGTTTATTACGGACCTGGTCTGTGCGGTAAGACTACCAACCTGCAATATGTCTATAACAAGACTGCTGAGGAAGCCAAAGGGAAGATGATCTCTCTGGCTACCGAAACCGAGCGGACCCTGTTCTTTGATTTTCTGCCTCTGGCTCTGGGGGAAATTCGGGGGTTCAAGACCCGTTTTCATCTCTATACGGTTCCGGGGCAGGTTTTTTATGACGCGTCGCGGAAACTGATCCTCAAGGGGGTCGATGGCGTCGTTTTCGTTGCCGATTCTCAGGAAGAGCGTCTCGATGCCAATATTGAGAGCCTGGAGAACCTCAAAGATAATCTTGAAGAGCAGGGGTTTGATATTGAGAAGATCCCTTTTGTCATCCAGTATAATAAGCGTGATCTGCCTAACGTCTCTTCGGTTGAAGAGTTGAGCGGTCTGCTGAACCCGCGTAAGGTGCCGGAACTGGAGGCTTGTGCCACGACCGGAGAGGGTGTTTTCGAAACGCTCAAGGCGGTCGCCAAGCTGGTTCTGAATGATCTGAAAAAGGGTGGCTAAAAAAAATAAAAAAAGGTGTTGACAGTTGGGGGCGATTTCCATATATTCCGTTCCCGCAACACACATTCCCTCTTAGCTCAGTTGGCAGAGCATCTGACTGTTAATCAGATTGTCGCTGGTTCGAGCCCAGCAGAGGGAGCCATAAAAATCCAAAAGCGAGTTAACCGCAAGGTTGCTCGCTTTTGTTTTGTCTTCCGCTCATGAACTGTTCCCACCATTGCCGTTTCAACGATTTCTTGTCAGACTACAAATAACCTGTCTCCTTGGATGTTAATATGGCAAGTAAATTTCATTTGATTAAAAAAAACGTCTGTGCCTGGCCCAATCTTTTTCGTTTTGGTGAGAAGGGAATCGGGGCAGTTATATTCAATGCTGCGGCTCATGGCACTATTGAAGGCGATCTCGATTTCTGGGCTACAACGGACCAGGGGGAGCATTGGTGCAGACTGTCAACGGCTGCAGAGGCTCCGCCTGGGCAAAACAGAATGCACAGTTGCTGTGGCGTGCGGCACGACGGAACTATTGATCTGTTGTCGACGGGATTTAGCGTGGCTGACGGTGCGTTCGTTAGGCTCGAGCCTCTCTGGCATTCATGTTCCAGAGATAATGGCGCGACCTGGGAAGTGCGAAGCAGTCTTCTGCTGGAAGGAGTCGAACCGCCTTGCGTTGCATACGGCGCTATCGTGGAACAGCATGGAAAGCTCTATGCCGCTGTCTATCGCAGCCTCGGGCAGGGCCGTCCTAGTTATACCTGGGTAATCGAGAGTGGTGATGGAGGCCTGAGCTGGAACAGGCATAGTCAGGTCGGTAATGGTGATACCAACGAAGCCTACCTGATTGAGACTGCCGAAGGTTTTGTTGCCGTCGTCAGAACTCATGTTGACCATCATCTACGTTTGTTTACCTGTGCTGAAGGGACCAGTGTCTGGATCGATCATGGAGCTCTGACCTTGCCTATGCAGCATCCGGGGCATTTGCTCAGATTGGGGAACGGAGGACTCTTGCTGACTTACGGAATCCGCAATAAGGGGCTGATGGGAATCGGCGCTCGTTGCACAACGGATCTGGGCCGAAACTGGGGTGCCCCGTTTGTCCTGTACAGGTTCCCGGATGAGACAACAGACTGTGGTTACCCTTCAACTGTGTCCCTGGACGGCGACTGGATGTTGACAGGCGCCTATACCAACAAGTCCGATTCCTTTTCCGGCTATCAGTTTGTTTCTTTAAGGTGGCGGCTGACCGATTTCCTGACGCCTAGGACCCTGGAGTCGATATCTGATAACCGCAAGCTGACCATCTGAATTTATTGTTCTCAGGCATCTATGGCAGAGCGAGCTTGCATCTGTGGAACTTTGACCATGGCTCCGGCCGCAAGGTGATTTAGTTTTTCCGGCGGGTAGCGACCTGTTGATTTGTCAGTGATGATCTCTGCAATTCTGCTCAAGTGCTGAAGAATAGTTACTGTTTTACGGAAAAGCATAGCGCTGTTCTGGCTTCTCAGTTGCTTGATCAGCTTTTCTGTCCCGTCCAGTCTGAGCCGCTGCATAGCAAGGGCCTTTTTGTTGTTATGGCGATACAGAATCCGGTTTATGCCGAGTTGACTCAGCGGATCATCCTGATTGAAGACGGGCAGATTGTTGCCAAGTCGCGTAGGATTTTTTAGATAAAAAACATTTATGCTTGAAATTACGTAGAAAAAGTTGATTGTTGGTCCTCTTTAATTTATCATAATCGTCTTGTCGCAGAAAAAAGACGTTCAGCCGACCCGAATTGACGTGTCCAGCTGAACGCCGAAAACTGCCAATTCTGATCTGCAAAGGGGCAGATTTGAACTAAAATAGCGGAGGGGGGAGGATCTCGGGGGATGGCCTGAGGCCTATTTTTAACCTGGAAAGGTGTGTCATGAGTCGAACAAAAATCTCTGCAACTCTCTGTCTGCTGTTGTTTGTTTTTGCCTCTGTTGCATGTGCTGCCCCGGTCAAATTGACTTTCAGCGGTCATCACGGGCCCAAGGATGTACACAGTCAGCTGATCGAACAATGGATCAAGGAAGTCGAGCAGCGGACCAATGGCAAGGTCGAAATCGAATTCTTCCCTGGGCAGACCAAGATTTCAGCGCCACAGACCTATAATGGCGTCTCTCATGGTTTTGTCGATATCGGTTTTTCGGTCATGCAGTACACCCGTGGCCGTTTTCCACTGATGGACTTTATTACCTTGCCGCTCGGTTATGGCAATGCGAAGGTAAACACCGCCATTCTCAATGAAGTCTACGAGAAGTTTCATCCGGTAGAATTTGACAACGTCAAGGTTCTCTACCTACATGCGCCAGGTCCCGGCTATCTCCATACCAAGGGTGCCCCGATACGGGCCCTGAACGATTTCAAGGGCAAGAAGATCAGGTCGAGCGGTACAACTGCCGAAATGATTGAGCTGCTAGGCGGTACTCCTGTTTCGCAACCGATGCCTAAACTCTACAACGCCCTGGTTGAGGGGGTTATTCAGGGGGGGATGTGGGATTATTCGGCAAGTGTCGACTGGAAACTGGCTGAGGCGATCGACAATGATATCGTCTGTGAGCCTATCGCTTACTCGCTCGGCTTTTTTGTCATCATGAACAAGGAAAAATGGCAAAGCCTTGACCCTGACGTCCGCAATGTCATGGAACAGCTGGGGGCGAGCTGGGCGGCAAAACATGGCGCCGCCTGGGACGATGCTGATGAGCGGGGACTGGCCTATACCAGGCGCCTGAATAAGAATATCGTCGTGATCGAGGGGGCCGAGGCTACCAAATGGCAAGAAAAAGTCAGGCCGGTTGTCGATGACTATATCAACAATACGGTCAGCCGCGGCTTGCCGGGCAAAGAAGTTCTCGAATATGTCAATAAACGCCTGGCTGATGCCAGGGCGGGAAAGTTCAGAAGCAAATATATGCAATGATTTTCAACTGGGATGGCAGGCTCGGGTCTGCCATCCCAATTTATTGGTTTCAATTTTTAAAAAATTAAGTTTAAATAAGAATTATTATTTTCTTGTCGATTGTTCGTAAACGCTCTTCTGAATTATAGTGTTTGACGAGTAGAGGGGATTGGGGGGGCTCTTATCCGACTTGGCTCATTCTGCCACGAATGAATTGGGGATGTTTTACCGCTTCCTGTTTGATGAGTTATAAGAACCAACTCATTGTCTCAGTTTTTACCCTCACAGCGAATAATGGATTTTTCTTCAAAAGAGGTGTGTCATGAGAGGGTATCGTGTTTGTTTATGCCAGATTGTGTTACTTTTTTTCTTTGCCATTTCGGCCCTGATCCCTCAGGCTGCTTCTGCTGCCAGTGTGACTTTGAGCTTCAGCAGTCATCATCCTGCGGAGGACGTTCAAAGTAAACTGCTGACCGAGTGGATGACGGAGATCGAGAAAAGAACCGGCGGCAAGGTCCAATTTGAATTTTTCCCTTCAGAATCCAAGATCAGCGGACCCCAGACCTACAATGGGGTTGTGCATGGTTTTGTCGATATCGGCTTTTCGGTTATGCAATACACGCGTGGCCGTTTTCCACTGCTGGACTTTATCGACCTGCCGCTCGGCTATCCCAGTGGTAAAGTCAATACCGCAATTATCAACGAGGTTTTTGATAAATTTAAGCCGGCAGAATTCGACAAGGTCAAGGTTCTCTACCTGATGGCGCCGGGACCTTTCTATCTGCATACTGTGGGAGAGCCAATTCGCAAGGTTGCGGACTGGAAAGGGAAGAAGTTTCATTACCTCGGAATTGCCGACGAAATTGTCAAGGCGATGGGCGCGACCCCTGTCTCCCTGCCGATGCTGAAACTTTACAAATCCCTGCAGGACGGTGTCGTCCAGGGGGGACTCTGGGATTACTCAGCAAGTGTCGACTGGAAGTTTGCCGAGGTCATAGATAACGACATTATCTGTGATACCATCACCCACTCAACCGGTCTGTTTGTCATCATGAACAAGGAAAAATGGGAAGGTCTCGATTCTGATGTGCAGAGGGTCATGGAGAGTCTGGCACCTGTCTGGGCCGCCAAGCATGGACAGGCCTGGGATGACGCCTCTGCTCGTGGTCTGGCTTACAGCAAAAAGCTGGGGCGTAACATCATCACCATCGATCCGGCCGAAGCCAAACGTTGGAGAGAGCAGGTGCAGCCGGTTATCGACGCTTACATCAACAATACTGAAAGCAAGGGGCTGCCAGGCACTGAGGTCATCAAGTTCGTTGAGAAGTGCCTGAGTGACGCCAAGGCAGGTAAATTCAAAAGCAAATATATGAACTAACTTGCGGGCTAAAAGTTATTTTAGCTGATTAAAAAAGCATAAAGCGCGGCAGAGGTTTCTGCCGCGCTATTTTGTGCTCGATAATCGCTTGTCTTTTCGCCTCTTTCCTGTTGCGTCATGACACAGTTCATAAGTGTTTTTGTGGAGGGGGCAGATGCGGACCTGCACCTGCCAAAGTCCAGAGGCTGCTGATATCATCAACTATCGGAACAGTTACTCAGGCAAGTTGTTGAGTCTAAGCTGTCGCTGAGAGTTTATCCTAACCTTGGTAAGCTATAAAGTGATTATAAAGATAAGAAAAATTACATAAGTTATTCTTTTTCGACGGTTGCTGAAGCAGGATTCTTTTGTTTTGCGAGTGCAGAACTCGACAGTCCTTCAATGTCACGGCTAACAGTTCTGATTTCCTTGCACGCGCAGAGCAGAAGTTGTTACCGAACTTAAGGCCGCCTCGTCCCGGGGGCCTTGTGTCGCTTATTGATCAATTTTGCGGGGCTTTTGTGACTCGACACTTTTTCAGTTTTTTAATAAAAAGTGACGAGTCACAAAATGGAAGATGTGGTATAACGCTGTCTGTCTTCATCCCGGCTAAGAAGCGTGTCTGGTGGAGTGAATAAGGAGAGGGTTTATGCTGCAATTTCAAGTCGATAAAGAGAAGTGTATCCGTTGTGGCTTATGTGCCAAGGATTGCCCTGTGGATATCATTTCCATGGACAATCTGTTCCCCAGCGTTATCAGAGAAAAGGAGGCTGGCTGTATCGGCTGTCAGCACTGTCTGGCGGTGTGCCCGACCGGAGCCCTGTCGATCCTTGGTCATAACCCTCAGGACAGTATTGAGCTGAAGGGCAACCTGCCATCTCCGGACAAGCTGGAACTCCTCATGAAAGGGCGCCGCTCGGTTCGTTATTACCGCGAAGAAAACCTTGATCCTCAACTGGTTGAACGCCTGCTTCAGGTTGCTGCCCATTCCCCGACCGGCGTCAACTGCCAGGAAGTCTGCTTCGGTCTGATCGACAATAAAGAAGCTATGGATGTGTTCCGCAATGAGGTTTACACTGAATTGGCTGCGCTTTTCAGGCGAGGTGACCTGTCAGAGAAGTATGCTTTCTTTGGAAAATTCGCTGACCTCTGGTTTGAGAAAAAGACGGATGTCATCTTTCGCGGGGCACCGCATCTGCTTGTTGCAACAGCGCCGAACGATTGTGTGACACCAATTCCCGACTGTTTGATCTCTTTGACCTACTTTGATCTGTTTGCGCAAAGCTTGGGGGTTGGAACCGTCTGGAACGGGTATGCCAAATGGGCTATTGACGATGTCGTTCCGGCACTGCGGGACCGGTTAGGCGTTCCCAGAGATCACCTTCTGGGTTTTGTCATGTCTTTTGGTGCGCCGGATATCGAATACCAACGAACGGTTGAACGTGAATTCCCCGAAGTCTTCCGTTTTACCCCTTGATGGGGAGTGAACTTGCGCCCTGGGCCAGGTGGCCGGCAACGACCGCCTGGCCCAGGGCAATCCCACCATCATTAGGCGGAACCAGGCTATGGGTAAATACTTCAAATTCACGCGGTTTCAATAAACTTACCGCTAGTTCCGTCAGCAGTCGATTCTGAAAAACACCTCCCGACAGGACTACCCGGTTGATTCCTCTCTGGTTGCGAATTCTCTGACAGATATCGCAGAGCATGTGAGCCAGCGTGACATGAAAGCGGCCGCTGATGCTGCCTGCTGAAATCTGTCCCTGAAGATCGGCGACAATGGCCTTCAGCGTGACAGATGGGTCGAAGATGAAGAGTTCCGCTTCGCTCTGGATTGTGTAGGGGTAGGGCTGGAAATCAGGCTGCTGGGGAACGGCCATTTCCAGTTCAAGTGCCGCCTGCCCTTCATAGTTGATCTCGTTGCGCAGGCCGACCAGCGCCGCCACTGCATCGAACAGCCGCCCGCAGCTGCTGGTCAGCGGGGAGTTGATCCTTTGTCTGATCATCTGCCTGACCAACTTCAGAGCGGACGGCGGGATATCGGCCAGAAATGGCAGCTGCGGGATCTCTTCACCGTAGCAATGGGCCAGGGCACTTACCGCCATACGCCAGGGCTGCTTGCTGGCGGCGTCGCCTCCCGGCAGAGGCAGATAGGCGAAGTGGCCAACCCTTTGATAGCTGCCCAGGTTGCCAACCAGGAATTCCCCCCCCCAGATATGTCCGTCGGCACCGTAACCAATGCCATCGAAGATGACCCCGATACAGAGATCTGTGATGCCGTTTTCCGCCATGCCGCTGGCCAGGTGAGCATGGTGGTGCTGAACCTGAACGACTGGCAGCTCCTGCTGTTCATTGGCGTAGGCTGTCGACAGGTAATCGGGATGCAAGTCACAGGCGATGACCTGTGGCTGCCACTCGAGAAGCTGCTTGAGATGATTGATTCCGCTGCGCAGGGACTGCAGCGTTTCCAGGTTTTTCAGATCGCCGATATGCTGACTTAAGAATGCCTGGTTATCGCGAGTCAGGCAGAAGCTGTTTTTGAGTTCGGCGCCAAGGGCAAGAATGTTGGGCTGTTGCCCGGGAAGCTTGAGAGCACGGGGAACGAAACCGCGTGACCGGCGCAGCAATAGTGGTTTGTCGGCCATGACCCGGGCAATGGAATCGTCACAGCGGATGTATATCGGGCGATTATGGGTCAGAAAATAGTCGGTAATCGATGCCAGCCGTTGTCGGGCATCGTCCTCTTCAAATGCGATCGGCTCATCACTGATGTTGCCGCTGGTCATGACCAGGGTCGGCTGCTGTTCCAGCAGCAGGTAATGGAGCGGCGTAGAGGGAAGCATGACTGCGAAATAGTTGTTGCGCGGGGCAAGCAGAGGTGACAGCGAATGAGGTTGCTTCTGCTTGAGCAGGACAATCGGTCGTTCCGGACTTTGCAGCAGCTTCTTTTCGTACGGACCGACTACGGCATAGGCGGCGATTCGCTCTAGGTCGTAGTCCATGAGAGCGAAGGGTTTTTCATCTCGATTTTTTCTTCGCCGCAATTCCGCTACTGCTGAATCATTGCTGGCGTCAACTGCCAGGTGGAAGCCGCCCACGCCCTTGATAGCGAGAATTTTTCCCTGTCTCAAATATTCGCTGGCTCCTTCGAGAGGATCTCCCGGCTGGAGATCCCCGTTATGATCGAGCAGCGCTAACTGTGGGCCGCAGTCGGGGCAGGCATTGGGCTGGGCATGGAAACGCCGGCTTGTCGGGTCTTGATATTCCCCGAGGCAGACCGGGCACATGGCGAAAGAGGCCATGGTTGTGTTGGAGCGATCGTAGGGGATGGATGTGATGATGCTGTAGCGGGGGCCGCAGTTGGTGCAGTTGATAAAGGGGTAGTGGTAACGGCGATCCTGCGGGTCGAACAGCTCTTTCAGACAGTCGGGGCAGACGTCGCTGTCTGGGGCGATCTGGGCCGCTGTCTGCTGGTGCTGTTCACTGTGGCGGATGCTGAAAGTTGATTCGTATTGAGGCGGGATCCTGCTGGTCTGTAGCTTGCTGATGACCGCCAGTGGCGGCAGTTCAGCCTGCAGTTGAGCACTGAACCGGTGCAGGATCTCTGCTGCCCCTTCGATTTCGATCTGCACCCCGTTGGAATCGTTGAGCACCCAACCGGCGAGCCGGAGGGTCAGGGCCAGGCGGTAGACAGTGGGACGAAAGCCGACCCCCTGAACGATCCCTTCTATGTCGATGTGCCAGCGTTCAGTCAAGATGACACCGTCCGTTTTCAGCAGATGCGCGGCAGCTGTTCTCCGGACAGCATGTCGACTGCTCGGCGGCCGCCGATGGCGGTACGTACAGCGACTCTGCCGGTCGATTCCGCAGTGACTTCACCGATGATTGCCGCCTCATCGCCAGAGGGTTGCTCGCGCAGGATGGCGAGAGCCGCTCCTGCAGCCTCCGCAGCGACAACGACGAGCATCTTTCCTTCGTTGGCAACAAACAGCGGATCGAGGCCCAGGATCGCGCAGATTCCCCTGACCTCACTGCGAATCGGCAGGCTGGCCTCGTCCAACTCGATGTCGACAGCCGACTGCAGGGCGATCTCCTTGAGGGTGGTGGCGACTCCGCCACGGGTCGGGTCACGCAGGGCATGGACCTGGTCTCCCAGCTGCTCAAGCAGGGCGTCGGTCATGCCGTTCAGTGGCGCGCTGTCGCTGGTAATGGCGCTTTCAAGTTCGAGCCCCTCGCGAGAAGCGAGGATTGCCATGCCATGATCTCCGATCGTACCGCTGACGATGATCTTGTCGCCTACTCTGGCATTGCTGCCGGCCGTCGAGATATCACGGGTAAAGTAACCGATCCCCGAGGTGTTGATGAAGATCTTGTCGGCTTTGCCGCGCGGAACAACCTTGGTATCCCCAGTGACGATATTGACACCGGCTAGCAGGGCTGCACTCTTCATGCTTTCCAGAATGGTTTTCAGGTCACAGAGTGGCAGCCCTTCCTCCAGGATGAAACCAACACTGATCGCCAGAGGCTTTGCGCCGCTCATGGCCAGGTCGTTGACGGTCCCGTTGATGGCCAGGTCGCCGATGTTGCCGCCCGGGAAGAAGATCGGGTCGACCACATAGCTGTCGGTGGTGAAGGCAAGCTTCGCCCCCGGACTGTGAAGGATCGCCGCGTCGTTTTGATCCTGCTGGGCGACACCGGAAAGAATCGGGATGATCAGATCGTCAAGCAGTTGATGGCTGAGTTTGCCCCCGCTGCCATGACCGAGAAGGATGATGTCCTGTTGCATACTGTTGTCCGTTTTATCCTGGCTGCTCAGCAGCCGTATCTGTATTCGGCGGCGCAGGTCCCTTCGCTGGAAACCATGCAGGCGCCGACCGGATTCTCCGGCGTGCAGCGGCTACCGAACAGTGGACACTGACGTGGCTCCAGCTTGCCCTTGAGTATTTCACCGCAGCAGCAGCCTTTGGCTTCCTGGGGAGGTTCTATCTCAACGGTGAATTTACGCGCCGCATCGTAGTCGTGAAATTTCGCTCTGATTTCAAGGCCGCTGCCGGGGATTTGGCCGAGACCTCGCCACTGGCTGTCACAGGGGGAAAAGACCTTGGCGATCAGGGCCTGGGCTTTGGTATTGCCCTGTTCCTTGACGTAGCGGCGGTACTGGTTTTCCACTGTGCAGACTGACGTGCTGAACTGTTTGAGCAGCATGCTGATCCCCTGCAGAATGTCGAGAGGTTCGAAGCCGGTGACGACACAGGAGACCCCGTATTCTTCGGCCAACGGGCGATAGGCCTCGACGCCGATGATGGTGCTGACATTGGCAGGGCAGAGATAGCCGTCGACCTGCAGTTCTTTGTCAGCCGTCAGCGCGGCCATCGGTTCTGGCATGGTCTTGTGGGCGCAGAGCACGGAAAAATTCGGCAGATCCAGAGTCTGGGCCTGAACTATGGCACCGGCGACCGTCGGTGTCGTGGTTTCAAAGCCGATGCCGAGGAAGACGATCTGGCGGTCCGGGTTGTTCTGGGCCAGCTTGACAGCATCCAGCGGCGAATAGACGATACGGATATCGGCACCACGGGCTTTCTCTTTGAGCAGGCTGGTCGTTGAGCCTGGGACCCGGACCATGTCGCCAAAGGTTGCGAGGCTGATTCCGGGTTTCCGCGCCAGGGCGATCGCATGATCGATATAGCCGACCGGGGTGACACAGACCGGGCAGCCCGGGCCCGACACCAGTCTGACCTGTTTCGGCAGCAGCGAGCGCAGGCCATGTTGATGAATCGCCATGGTGTGGGTACCACAGACCTCCATCAGGGTGACCTGGCGGGGAAGTCCCTCGGCCTGTTGCTCCAGACGCTTGATGAACTGGCGGGCGATCTCGGGATCACGGAAAACGTTCTGGTCCATTCCTCAAGGTCCCTCGCCGTCGGCCAGGATTTCGCGGAACAGCTCAAGGGTCTTTTCCGCTTCCTGCTGGTCCATCCTTTCTATGGCAAAACCGGCGTGAATCAGGACAAAATCACCGACTTCGACACCATCGATCATCATCAGGCTGGCATCGCGTCTGACCCCGTCGATTTCGCAGACGGCATTGTCATCATTGATCTCGATCACCTGCATGGGAACTGCTAGGCACATAGTGTTTCAGCCTTTCTTGACCAGATGTTGCTTAAGCCAGGCAAACCAGCTGTCCAGCCCTTCGCCGCTGCGACAGGAGAGCTCGATGATCTCGATCTGCGGATTGACAGTGCGGGCAGCGGTTTTGCAGGCTTCAAGGTCGAAGTCGAGGTAGGGGAGCAGGTCGGTCTTGTTGATCAGCATCAGATCGGCAGCCTGGAACATCTGGGGATACTTGAGAGGCTTGTCTTCACCTTCGGTCACGGACAGAACTGCGACCTTGTGGGCTTCTCCCAGGTCAAAGGCCGCCGGGCAGACCAGGTTGCCGACATTTTCGATCATCAGGATATCTGTGGCATCGAGGTCAAAATGTTCGACCCCGTGGCCAACCATGTGGGCGTCGAGGTGGCAGCCGGCACCGGTGTTGATCTGGTGCACAGGGGCGCCGGTCGCAGCGATACGATCGGCATCGTTGCTGGTCTGCTGGTCCCCCTCGAGAACTGCGAAGCTGATCTCATCCTTGAGCAGGGAGATCGTTTTCTCGAGCAGGGTGGTTTTCCCGGAACCGGGGGAGCTGACCAGGTTCAGGGCGAAGATACCGTGGGCAGCAAAATGCTCACGGTTGTGCGCTGCCAGGTGGTTGTTCTTGGCGAGCAGATCTTCCTCAATTCTGATGGTCTTGCTGTCGTGATCATGGTCATGGTGGTGATGGTCGTGATCATGGCTATGATCATGGCTGTGGCTAGCGCAGCCGCATTCGATACACATGGTTATTCAACCTCCATTTCGGTGATTCTCAGTTCCGTTCCGCCGGTCGTCTGCAGCAGGCAACTGTTGCATTGCGGACAGCTGAAGGTCTGATTATCTGCAGCAAATTCGGCATGACAGTCGAGGCAGCTTTTGCGGCCGGGAATCCGTTCAATGATAAGGCGGCTTCCGGCGAGGGGGGTGTCGATGGTGACAGCTTCAAAGCAGAATTCCATCGCTTCGGCGATGACTCCGCTGAGTTCACCGACAGCAACTGTAATCGACAGGATTTTCTGATGGCCGGAATTGCGCAGGTTTTTTTCTGCAATTTCTAAAAGGTTGCGGGTGATGCCGACTTCATGCATAGCGTTACTATTTCTGTTCCTGGATAAAGTGATTAAACTAGAGGGCAGACAGAATCTGTGGTTTTTTCTGAGAAAATATCCTGTCTGCTGTCCTTCACTACTATTTACATACTGCAAAAATGCTGCCGTGTCGATGGTAAAGCAATAAATCGTAAATATGCTTACTGATATTGCACAGAAGATTCTGATTTATTGGCGGTTACGACGTCGTACGGATGCTGAATGAAGCCATTAAACGCACCGTCTGAACCGATGAACAGCTGAATTGTTGAGCAGAAAAAATGCCGTAGCTGGTTTTTTGGTCAGGTCGCAGGAGCCTGATGGTATTTGCTTAGTAAGGAAGTTTTCGAGCAATCGCTTCCAGATAGCGCGATTTGACCTGTTTGATAGCCAGAGTTTTTTTGACTGGTGGCAGGCGCAAGATGCCGCCAAGAACCGCCGCCATGGCCCGATGGCTGAAAAGAGCCCGATTGTCGAAGATCAGATCCTGCAGCTTGTCTCTTTCCAGGGCCATGACCAGGACTTTGTGGATACCGTTCAGTGGTGTCAGCACCCGTTCTTTCCGGGGGGTCATCTCGATCTCCTGCGCCGGACAATTGCGGACGCAGAGTCCGCAGCCGAGGCAGCGCTGTTCGATCAGGGTCAACTGGCGGCGTTTCGGCTGGTGCGGATCGTTGGCCGAGGTCATGGCCAGGGCTTCGACCGGGCAGATGTCGATACACTTGCCGCAGTCAGTGCAATTCTCCTGGTTGATTTCTGGGATGAAATTGGTCGTATGAACCGGGTTCATGATGGCAAAGCGCCGTGCCGCAATCATTGCCTCACAGCAGCAACCACAGCAGTTGCAGATGAAGTTGACCTCTTTGCGGACATTCTCACCGAATTGAACCAGGTTGTGCTCATAGGCCTGGCCGAGCAGGTCAAGACATTCGTTGACCTCTACCTTGCGGGCGTGGCCATGCTTGATCAGCGACGCTGCAGCAGTGTTGAAGGTCATGCAGATATCGAGCGGGGCAGCACATGATTTATCAATATGAAGCATCTTGTGCCGGCAGTAGCAGGTTCCGATGGCAATATGGCTGGCTGTCTTGATCACTTCACTGGCGCGTTCATAACTGAAAACGTGAAGCGCATTATCGCTGGTGAGAATCGGTTCGTGGATAAAAGTCCGCCCCAGCTGGGTTTCCCCTTCGGTAAAGAGATCCCGGATGAAATCTTCTTCGATATTCATATATTGATAGAAAAGTTCACTCAGGGCTTTCTGATCGATATCTCCCCGGGTTCGCATCAGAGAGAATTCAAAGAATCCTGCCATCGGCGGCGGCAAAACATAGAACTGTTGGCCGTTGACTTCCATGTCAACCAGAATGGCGCGACCAGCAAGGTCATCAAGGATTTTCTGACTTTCGTGTCTGCTGAGCCTCCAGACCTGGCTGGCCTTGTCCAAAGTGAAAGGCTTGATCGGTAACTGGGCAACCCGTTCAGCTTCCTTTTCACTGAACAGAATGCTGAGAATCCGGTAGAGGGTCTGTGAAGGCGGTGCCCCCTGGGGGAAGCGATTCAGGCGCTCGACAAGGCTGGAATATCCTGATTTCAGAGTATGGTGAGCCATAGTTCCTCCATGCCAGCAGACAGACAATGTCATTGAATATTGTGAAGTTATCCTTTAATTTACTGTGAGTCAATTTGCTTCTTCGGCTGCCTGCTCTGTTCCTTTTTTTCCCGTCGTGCTAAAATAAACATGATTACTAATGATGAAGAATGTAAAATAATGAACATTGAGTACTTTAAAAAAGCAATTGGTGTATTTTTCTGGATTAGAAAACTAAATCTGAGCTATTCAGGACACAAAAGAAAAGCCGCATGTTTTCCATGCGGCTTTTACGACAAGAGCCCAAACAGGCATTTTACAGCTCTTTTGGGCAGCAGACATTTTTTGCATCGTGAACTTTGGCACCACAGTTGGTACAGACATAGCGAGGGTTTTCAAACATCTTTTCCAGGTCAGGATGTCTGGGGTTTGCGGTGAACTGGCAGACATGCAGATCGCAATGTTCTTCGGGGTTGTCACAGCTCCATTCCGTCATAACGGATCTCCTTTTTTCTACGCAGGGTCGCGGTGCTAAAACGGGTTCACTTTCAGTCTATCATTATTTCGCTTCAATCTCCTCGCCGGCGTCCACCCAGGCCTGATAACCGCCTTTGAGGGCCCATACCCGCTCAAAACCACTTTGTTTCAACAGCAATGCCATCCTGGCACTGGTCGCTTCGTTCGGTCAGGTACAGTAGGTGACAATGGCGGTCTGGCGAGCGACATCGTAGCGGATCCTCTGCAGATCGGCCGGTCCTTCTAGGCGAATGGCACCGGGAATTTTACCTTTGGCATTCTGCCATTGGTTTTGTGTGCGGGTATCAATAATGACAACCAGTTCCGTTGTTTGCATGCTTATCAATTCCGAGACCGAAATTCTGTCGGCATCTTCGGCCACGGCTGTTGTGATCAGTGCAGCACAAAGAAACATCGTCAGGCAGCAGAGTAGTAATATTCTGTATTGCATAAGCACCCCCTTTGTTGATATCGGTTTTCATAATAACATAGTTTGTGGCGTGGGGCGTGGTTGCGCAAAAAAAGGCCGGAAGAGCTCCGGCCTTTGGAATGCTTGCATGTTTGGCGTAGTTAATCTTTGCTACTGAAGTTTCCCGAGATAAGGGCTTGAGAATCTTCCTGTTTTTGCATCCTCGAGACGCTTTCGGGCGTAGTCAATGACCTCCTGGCCCGCTATGCCCTTGCTTTGGGTTTTGTTGATATAGTTGTCGATGACAGGCTGCACATCCTTCTGCCAGGCCTGTGCTTCTTGAGGGTCGATGGTGATGATCTCATTGCCAAGACTTTTGCTGTATGCCAAGCCTCGTTGAGAGGCTTTTTCCCAGGCTTCGCCATGTTTGGCCGCCCAGATGGGGCTGAGTTGGTCGATGACCTTTTTGACATCATCGTCAAGACTCTCCCAGGTTTGTTTGTTCATGATGACGTAGAGGCCTGTCGAAAAGGCTATCGGATCGCAGATAATGTCATAATGAGCGACTTCGGCAAAATTCCAGTTCTGGCCTGCGGCGAAGTCCCAGGTCCCACCTTCGACTTTGTCGTTAAGCAAGGCGTCGAACAGTTTGCCCATCGGTAACGAAACAGGGATTCCGCCCATGGTTGTTATGATCTGGTCCGCATCGCCGAGGTAGTGAATCTTTTTGTTGCGCCAGTCGGCTGCTGTGGTCACGGGTTGCTTTTTAGTATGCAGATAGTGGGCTCCTGGCGACATCAGGAAGATGACTTTGACGTTTTCAAACTCGGCAGGTTGGAACTTCTCATAAACTTCATTAATGATGGCGGTGTTGATCTGGCCGTTGGAGAAGCCTAGAGGGAGGCCGATAAAATCCATGAGGGGAAAGCGTCCTCGGGTATATTGCATGACCGAGAAGCCGATATCCACATAGCCATGCTGGACAGCATTGTAGGTCTGGGGACCACTGACCTTTGACTCCTCGGGAAAAAATTGAATGGAAATTTTGCCATTTGTGCGGGATTCGACTTCGCGAATCCATTCTTTAATTAACTGACAATGGACGTCTGCTTCAGGGTGGTGAGCAGCATAGGTCAAGGTGCGTGGAGCGGCTACGGAGCGGATTGGTTGTAGAATGCAGGCAAGACAGACGAGGATACTCAGCAAGATTATAATGTTTGCAGTTCTTCCCTTCATAGACCCTCCGTTAGTGTAGACAAATACAAAATGGACCATGTCGATGCTGGCAGCAGACAGAATCCTGGACAATAATTTATACGTACTAATTCTGTGCGGTAGCTAACAATAGGGTATGGTTGAGTTGCAAATCAAGGAAAATGTGAATAGCCTAATCTGAGATTTCCCGATTTGATTATACGAAATCGTGTGTTCATTGTGAATCGGCGTGGCAGGTGAATCCAGTAATTCAACTGTGTGGATTGTTAATGTACGTATTACATATCTCTTCATAATCGCCGGGACAGAGGAGTCGTTCTGAAATGCGTTTGGCTGTCTGACGCGTTCTTCTGATTGTCGTTTCATCATCAAGGTGTTCTTTGTTGCTGTAGGGGGCAACAACGACGACTCCTGCCGTAGCCCGCCCATTGCTGTCAAAGACCGGAGCGGCAATTGCGTATATGTTCCTGTTGTGACGTCTGTCGTCCACTGAGTGACCTGACAGGACAATATCGCTGTATTCTTTGAAAAGCTGATCTGGATTGGTATTGGTATTCGCGCAAAAGCGGGGAAGTGGCTGACTCAGCCATGTTGACACCAAGCGTGGGTGGCTGTAGGCCGCAATGCACTTGGCTCCTGCGTGAACATGCGGATAGACCCTGTCGCCGACGGTCAGAGAGACTGATACGGGCTGAGGGCTGCGGGCAACATAGGCAAGGAAAATATGATTGCCGGCCAGCAGTTCGAAATGGACGGTTTCCGAAACTTCGTCGCGAAGTTGATCACAGAATGGTTGTGCGATCAGGGTGCTTTGTCCATCGAGGCTCTGATTGATCGCTTTGCTTAGCCGGGAGATCATCGGTCCGAGGCTGTATTGTCTGGTATCTAAATTCTGGATCAGAAAGCCTTCGCGGTGAAGAGTCATCAGTATTCTGCTGACGGTTGACTTGTTCAATCGGAGATGCTCGGCGATTTCCAGTGTTCCTGCAGTGCTTTTCTGTTCAGCAAAGAAGGCCAGAACTTTGGTCAGTTTTTCCAGGGCGTTCGGTTTCTCTGTACGTTCTGTCGTATTCTGTGTTTCGTGTAACAATTCCGGTCTCTTGCTTTCAGAAATAACCTGCGTTGCCAAAAAAAAGCGGGGCGGACAGATTCCGCCCCAATTAGCAAGCAAACGAGGTTGGGGTGCGTGAACGCTGACGCATTTCTGCTGTTTTGTCACAGACGGGATTGCGTTCTTTATCCCGTGTGATTCATGAATCGCAGTCTTTTGCCGCTCGGAGCATGACGATGAGAACTGAAGAAATGAATATCATTCCGGCGATGATGCCCAGTGCTGTTAAAATCAGTAGCCAGTCGATTCCCATGCTCATTTTTTTCCTCCCGTACAAAAATGGCAACCCATAAAGTAAAATGAAAATCTTCAATTAGTGAACATTTTTCCTCATTAAGGAAAGGTTTGTCTGTTTATGTGGTTTTCTTCTTGTTAATTTAAGGCTATTTAAACATCCTGCTCCCTGTGGGGAGCAGGATTCGATTCCCCGGTTGAATTACTTGACTGCTGAGTGCTTTTGATGTCAGCATCGTCCTTATATCTCAAATATTTAAAGGTGCTTTGTTGAAGTTGAAAAGAAATGTAAAGTTTTTGTAAATCGTCTGGCCTGGTTGCAGGTGGAATGCTAAGAAAAATGGTAAAGTTAAGGAACTCCGTTAAATCACAGGGATAGGCCTTTATGACAGTAATGAAGATTCTACTGATCGATGATGACACCAAGCTCTGCCGTTTGATAGGGGATTACCTTGATCCTATGGGCTATCGGGTCGATGCTGCTCACACCGGGCAGCAGGGCTTAAGGATGTTGAAAGAGTCAGAATACCATGCCGTTATTCTGGATGTCATGATGCCAGGTCTCGACGGTTTTGAAACTCTGCAGCAGATGCGACGGATATCGGATGTGCCAGTGTTGATGCTGACAGCCAGGGATGAAGAAACGGACCGTATTGTCGGACTGGAAATGGGTGCGGATGATTATCTGCCAAAGACCTTTTCTTCACGGGAGTTGTTGGCCCGGTTACGGGCTGTGACGCGTCGCTATCAGAAGCAGGCCGTTCCGGTCAATGATGAACGCAACATGGTTTTCGGAGCTTTGAAAATCGATCCGGATTCTCGCTCGGTCACTTTGGATGATGAGGATCTCAGCCTGACGCCGATCGAATTCGACCTTCTCTATAATCTGACCAAAGCCGCCGGCAGAGTCCTGACCCGGGATCAGTTGCTTGATTCGGTTGCAGGACGTCATTATGATGTCTTTGACCGTTCGATTGATGTCCATATCTCTTCTCTGCGCCGCAAGCTTGGTGAAGATCCTCGTAATCCCCGCTATATCCAGACGATCCGGTCGGTTGGTTACCTGTTCAAGAAAGATGCGTAGCTGTCGATGATGTCACCGCGGTCCTCTCTGTTTGTCAAGATTCTCTTCTGGTTGTTTCTGAACCTGACGTTTCTTCCGATTATCCTGATTGTCGCTTCCACTGTTTTTAATCACCAGATCATCATTCACGATATCCTCAGTTTTCAGAGCCATGATCGGATGCGCAAAGCGTTTATGCTGATCACCGAAGAGTTGGCCGAAACTCCGGAGCGTGACTGGAATGAGACTCTGAAGCATTTTGCCGTGGGATATCAGGTTGATCTGGTTCTGATGTTCGAGGATGGGACCTATTTTTCTTCGATTGAATTCGACCCTGATCCGGCGATCCAAAAGAAGGTCAGTTACTCCATTGAGCAGTCCAGGACCTTGCAGCGCGAGCAGTCAGAAGGGAAGAAGGTGCCGCTGCTGCCTGAGGTCAACCCGATTCATCCCGACCTGTTGATGCAGACCGAGGATCCCAATCTGTTCTGGACCGGGGTGGTTGTCAGTGTCCCTTACGGAGACCAGCGTTGGATGACGCCGGCCATGCTTGCTTCGGTATCTGATTCGGTCACGGGCAACGGCTTTTTGTTTGACCCAATGCCTTGGCTGATGATCTTTGGTGTCGTCGGTTTGATTTCAATCGTTCTATGGATTCCAGTGATTCGTCATATTACCCAGCCACTCGGGCGGATGATGCGAGCCACTGAAAAGATAGCTACCGGCAACTTTGATGTCGCTATCCCGGAAACACGCCAGGATGAAATCGGCCGTCTGGGCAAGGCAATCAATCGGATGAGTCGTCAGCTCGAGGATTTTGTCAAGGGGCAGCGTCGCTTTATGGGGGATGTCGCCCATGAACTCGGCTCGCCGATTGCGCGCATTCAGTTCGGGTTGGGGGCCTTGGAGCAGCGCGTTGACGATAACAACAAGCTGCGGGTGCAGGAGGTCATGGAAGACGTCAATCACATGTCCGAGCTTTGCCGGGAACTGCTTGAGTTGACGCGCATCGACCTGGCGACCAGGGTTGTCAATCTGGAATCGGTTCAGCTGCTGCCTCTGATCGAAACCGCAGTCAGGAGGGAGTTCCACCCATCAACGGAGATTATTGTCAGGGTACCCCCGATTCTTTATGTTCTGGCCAGCCCCGATCTGCTGCTGCGGGCGATCTCGAATCTGATCCGCAATGCAGTCAAGTATGCCGGAGAAGACGGGCCCGTCACGATTTCAGCCACGCAGAAGGATTATCTGGTGCAGATCGAGGTGCGGGACAACGGCCCTGGGGTCTCTGAAGAGTATTTTGAGAAGATGTTCGAGCCCTTTTATCGGCCGGATGCCTCAAGAAACCGTGATCTGGGCGGAACCGGTCTCGGTCTGGCTATCGTCAAGTCCTGTGTCGACAGCTGTGATGGGAACATCAGTGTGGCCAACCTTGAACCGCGCGGTTTTTCTGTCACCGTGACGCTTAAGGTAGGCAGCAGGGTGGCTTGAACACTCTGAACTGATTGCACCGGAGAACTTCTTGTCGACCTTGCTTCCGGTTGAACTGGTTAATTCGTTCGCTTGTGGGGCGGTTTTCTGTACGCAGCTGAGTTGATTCTCATGGTAGTTTGAGGTTAAATAGTCAAATTCTGATTGCTCCGTTGGGGCAGTGCTAACCTCATCGCCAGAAGGAGTCACTGCATGCACAATATCCTCAGGACGGCTTTATCAAAAAGGTTTTCGACCAAGGTCTTCAACCCTGAGATAATGGCTGATAGCGAAAAAGTCCAGGCTGTTATTGATACCTTGCATCTGGCTCCTTCTTCCCTCAACAGTCAGCCATGGCATGTTTTCATCGTCACTGACAAACAGCGAAAAGCTGAGCTGGCGGCTACCGCCAAGGCTCATAATCAGTCCAAGTTTATCAACGCTTCGCACCTGTTTGTCTTCTGTCGCAAAACAGATTTTACTGCAGAGGATATTGAGCAGGTCATCTGTCTGACCGATGAGGTCCGTGGTGACGGCTCAGGCTCACGCCAGCGTGAAAAGATGCAGAACAATATTCTGGTGGAAAAGGATCTTGGGCACCGGCAGTCTTGGATGGAGAATCAGGTCTATCTGCAGCTTGGCCAGTTTCTGACCTGCTGCGCCCTGCTAGAGCTGGAAAGCTGCCCGATAGAGGGTTTTGATGCAGCCGAGATGACCCGTCTCATGGGGCTTCATGAGCAGGGGCTCGAGGTCGTGGTGACCGCAGTTGTCGGGATCGGCAGTGAAGAGGACTATAGCCATTGTGGCAAGGGGAGGAAGGTCCGTTTTTCCAATGAGGAAATTGTTTCGTACCTTTGAGTTCAACGCTGTAGACAGATGCAGGGATCGGTGTGTTTCTGGGCAGTACGAGGGCGCTTAAACAGGCATTCTTTCCTGATGTCATAATGTAATTTCCGGTTGCATCATCCGGTAAAAAGACTATAATTGGCAGGCTTGAAAAGCTGAGCATGTCATAAAAACAGGTTTTATTGATCGACCGCTCAAGGATGAGGCGGAGAAAACACCTGTCGTCTAATGCCGCATTGGGCTTTCTGTTTGCAGGAGGCTTTCGGATTTCCACTCTTTCATCCGGTTTCCCCCGAATGAGAGAATTTCATCTTGAGCAAAACCGCTAGTTTTTGCTTTTAACCCACTTAATTGATTCGGCTATCAATTTGGATGACGATCAATTAACCAACAGGAGGATTAAACCATGGCTATGACCGCATCTTGGAGCGACGATTTCGCAAAGAACGTTTTTGACCTGAAAGACAAGGTCGCAGTTATCACCGGTGGTAACGGTACCCTGGGTGCTGCTTACGCACAGGCTTTCGCTCTGCACGGCGCTAAAGTTGTTGTTACTGCCCGTAACATGGCAACTCTGGAAGAAACCGTTAAGTCTGTTGAGGGTATCGGCGGTACCTGTATTGCTATCGCTTCTGACGTTACCGACATGGCTAGCCAGGAAGCTCTGGTTAAAGCTATCGACGAGAAGTTCGGTCGCATCGACATCCTGGTCAACAACGCAGGTATGGCTTTCCGCGCTCCAGCTACCGACATGCCAGCTGACAAGTTCATGCAGGTTCAGCAAGTCAATGTTCTTGGTACCCTGATTCCTTGCCAGGCTTTCGGTAAGTACATGATGACCAAGGGCAAAGGCAAGATCATCAACACCTCTTCCGTTCGTGGCTTCTGTGGTCACCCAGACGGTTACACCGCTTACTCCGCTTCCAAGGCCGCTGTTGACAGCCTGACCAAGCAGATCGCTACCGAGTGGGCTCTCAAAGGTGCTAAAGAAGGTTTCTCCATTAACATCAACGCTATCGCTCCGACCCTGGTCAAGTCTCCACTGACCCAGGAAATCTGTGAAGATCCTAAGCGTATCGCTCCATTCCTGGCTCGTCTGCCAATGGGTCGCGTTGCAGAAACCAGCGACATGTTCGGTCTGGTTCTGTTCCTGGCTTCCGAAGGTTCCAACTTCATCAACGGCCAGATCATCTACGTTGACGGTGGTTGTACTGCAGGCTAATCCCTGCTTTACCCTCGCAGTCATAAAAGCCCCTCTTCCGCAAGGAAGAGGGGCTTTTTTATGCCTGTTCCAAGTTAATCAAGCCGTAGATCGGCTTTGCGATTGCGCGAATTAGAGACGCGTAGCGGCTCGTCTGAGCGTGTAGAGAATAGCAACCCCAAGGCTACGAAGAGTGCCGGCAACAAACTGCGTCAGTGTTTTGAGGCGCTTTCTTTTGGTTGCGTTTTCTTGGTCGCGACAAAGAAAATGAACCTGGCTGACGGGCCGGGACTCGCCGATTCTGTCTTCTGGGTTCCTGGATTTTATAGGCGAAGTCGAGGGGTTGCGCCCCCGCCGGCGCCTTATTTTTTTACGGGTTGAAAAAAGTAAGCAAAAAGCAGCCTTTTAAAGCTGACGAAGGCTGGTATTGTTTTCTTCGTAGTTTCTCATCAGTAACTGACAGCGTGCCACACGATGAGCTGCGCTCCCCTGATGGGCAGAACCGGAAAAACTCCGCGTGCGGAGTTTTGACTGGTGAAGCAGGCATGGCAGAGCCCGGATTAGAGAATCCGGGCTCTTTGTTATGAGGGCTGAGGTTAATTCTCAGAGAGAAAGTGCTCGTCGTAAGCTGTTTCGAAGTTGAGTTTGTGGGTGCTCTCTTCGCGCGCCAGCTGCTTGAAGAGCGTCTGCAGTGATACATCCGAGACCCTGTCGGCCAGGTCGTTGTAGAGATCCATGGCGGCTTTTTCCCGCTTGATGGCAACAATCAACAGGTCCTGGTAGCTCATCTGCGGGGTCGGGGTGACATCGACCAGGTAGTCGCCGATCTTCAGGTCAACGACCTCAGAGGTTCCTTTCATCACCGCTTCGCCGGCCTTGGCAGCCTGCAGTTTGGTTTTATGTCCCATTTCAACCCCGACGAGGGCGGTCAGGGTCTTCTGCAGGGTCGGGTTCTCCGTGATCTTGGCCAACTCTGCGTAGAAATCAGCAGCTTCCTGTTCACGTGCAATAGCAAAGTCGAGCGCAGCATCGATCGAATCGAGATTATTCATGTCAGACCTCCTCACGATGCTGAAATGCACCGGGACGTAAAGTTGCAACAGAATCAGCTTTCAAGGTCAGGGCTCCGACCGGGCAATATGCTGCCAGGCGCGGTAGCTCTTTACTGTTGATCAGAGCCAGTCGTTTGTCGAGAGCCGGTTTGACCCGCGCGTCGAAACCGCGACCGAAAAAACCAAGGCAGGGACTTTGGAGGATTTCATCACAGGCCCTGACGCAGCAGCCGCACTGGATGCACTTGTGCTCTTCGTAGACCAGCAGCTCATGTGAATCGTCACGCTGGTAGTTGCGCTTGTCGCCAGCGAAGCGTGTACCGGTTGCGCCGTAGTCGGTTGCATAGCCACGCAAGGTGCATTCATGGGCATCGCGGCAGCCACATTCCATGCAGCGTGCCGCTTCGGCTCTTGCCTGCTCATCAGTAAAGCCGGTTTCTACCTCTTCAAAGCAGCTGGCACGGGTTTCCGCAGCCAGCCTTGGCATCGCAACTCTGCTTTGCTGGCCGTAGGGGGCTGTGACTTCTGGCGGAATCTCAGTCAGTTCGCCCATGCTGTGGATATAGCCGAGTGGATCGCCAACGACCGTTTCACCGAGCAGGTACTGATGAATGGAAAATGCACCTCTGCGGCCGGCGGCAACGGCGTTGACGGCAATATCGGCGCCGGTCACGCAGTCGCCCCCGGCAAAGACCCCGTCCAGCAGGGTCTGGCCGGTTTTCTCGTCTGCCTTGAGCGATCCCCAGGGGGTCAGCTCAACTCCCGAGATCATCGACGAATCGACATTCTGACCGATCGCGGCAATGATCTCGTCAACTTCCAGTGAAAATTCCGAATTCTTGACCGGTACCGGGCTGCGACGTCCTGAGGCATCCGGTTCACCCAGTTCCATGCGCTGACATGTCAGTTTGAGGCGTCCGGTGGCGGCCTCAACAGCGAGCGGTGCGGCCATCGTCTCCAGTTTGACCCCTTCGTGCAGGGCATCTTCGATCTCTTCATCCCAGGCCGGCATCTGCTCCCTTGAACGCCGATAGAGGATAGTCACCGATTCGGCCCCCAGCCGCAGCGCGGTACGGGCGGCGTCAATGGCGGTATTGCCACCGCCGACGACAATCACCTCGCGGCCTATGGCCAGGGTTTCATCGCGTGACACGGCAGCGAGAAAATCGATACCGCTGCGAACTCCAGGCAAATCTTCTCCTGGTGTACGCATGTTGGAGGCCTTCTGGGCACCGATACCGAGGAATACGGCGTCATAGTCCTCGCGCAGTCGGTCTAGAGACACGTCCTTGCCGAGTGTAGTGTTGTAGCTGAAGCGGGCGCCCATCTGTTCGATAACGGCAACCTCGCGGTCGATGACGTTGCGTGGCAGGCGATAGGACGGGATTCCGTAGCGGATCATCCCACCCGGGGCCTCATGGGCATCGTAGACTGTACAGTCGACACCGAACATCTGCAGGTAGTAGGCGGCTGCCAGGCCGGCCGGACCTGCGCCGACTACAGCGACCTTTTTGCCGATCGAAGGCTGCAGCGTCGGTGTCATATCCCAGCCCTGCTCGGCAGCCAGGTCGGCAGGAAAACGTTTGAGCTGGCAGATCGCCACCGGTTGTTCGACCAGTTGTCGGCGACAGGCCTCTTCACAGGGACGGGTACAGACCCGGCCCAGGCAGCCGGCCAGCGGCATGTTGTTGACGATCAGTTCGAGCGCGTCACGATGACGGCCGTTGGCGATATGATTAACGAAGCCAGGGATGTCTATGCCGGCCGGGCAGGTGGTCATGCAGGGGCCGAGGCAGTCACCAACATGGTCCGAAAGGAGCAGGTCGAGGCAGGTCTTGCGGGCCTTCTGGACCCGCTCGTTTTCGGTATTGACGACCATCCCCGCGGTGATCTCCGTAGAACAGGAGGGGACCAGGGAGCGGCGTCCTTCCACCTCGACGGCGCAGACGAAGCAGGAGGCGAATGGTTTCAGGTCATCACGGTGGCAGAAGGTCGGGATACTGTAACCAGCCCGGGTGGCGGCTGCGAGAATGGTCTCGCCTTTAGTCGCCGTGCAAGGCTTTCCGTTTAAGGTAAATTCAACATCACTCATGGTTATATCACCCTCACAGCGTCAAAATTACAGACATCACGACAGACCCCGCAACGTACGCAGGTGTCCAGATCGATGGCATGTTTTCCTTTACGTTCTCCGGAAATGGCGCCCACCGGGCATTTAACGGAACAGACCGTACAGCCGGTACAGGCGTCGCTGATCTCGTAGCCGCACAGGCTGGTGCATTTACCGGCCCGGCATTTCTTGTCATGGATGTGTTCTTCGTATTCTTCGCGGAAATATTTCAGCGTGGTCAGTACCGGATTCGGGGCCGTCTGCCCTAAGCCACAGAGGCTGGTGTCCTTGATCTGGGCCGCCAGTTCTTCAAGCAGATCAATATCCTCTGCAACACCATCGCCGGCGCAGATCCGGGTCAGGATCTCCAGCATGCGTCGGGTGCCGATCCGGCAGAAGGTGCATTTACCACAGGATTCAAGTTGGGTGAAATCGAGGAAGTAGCGCGCTACATCGACCATGCAGGTGGTTTCGTCGAGGACAATCATGCCGCCGGAGCCCATGATGGCGCCTGTCCGACTGACTTCGTCATAGTCGATCCGGGTATCGAGGAGCTCTTCCGGAATGCAGCCACCTGAGGGGCCGCCCATCTGCACGGCCTTGATCTTGCGCTGGGTTCCGGTGCCTCCGCCGATCCCTTCGACGATCTCACGGATGGTTATGCCCATCGGTACCTCGACCAGGCCGCCTCGCTTGATCTTACCCGCCAAGGCAAAAACCTTGGTTCCTTTCGATTTCTCCGTGCCGATAGCAGCATATTGGTCAGCTCCGTTGCGGATGATCCAGGGGACGCTGGCCAGGGTCTCGACGTTGTTGATCGTCGTCGGTTTACCGAACAGACCGGACTGCGCCGGGAATGGCGGGCGCAGGCGCGGCATGCCGCGTTCCCCTTCGACCGAAGCCATCAGGGCCGTTTCTTCACCACAGACGAAGGCTCCGGCCCCCTCCTTGACATGGAGATGGAGTGAAAAGCTGCTGTCAAAGATATTTGAGCCGAGATAACCGCGTTCTTCGGCTTGGATGATGGCAGTATTGAGGCGGGCGACCGCCAGCGGGTATTCCGCCCGGCAGTAGATGTACCCCTCGTTGGCCCCGGTGGCAAAGGCTTGAATCGCCATTCCTTCGAGCACCGCATGGGGATCACTTTCCAGGGTGCTGCGATCCATGAAGGCTCCCGGATCCCCTTCATCGGCATTGCAGATGACGTACTTGCTGTCGCGCTGTTCGGTCAGAGCGAACTTCCATTTCATCCCGGTCGGGAAACCAGCCCCGCCTCTGCCTCGAAGCCCAGAGGCTAGCACTTCATCGCAGACCGCTTGCGGATCATTCTGGGTCAGTACCTTTTTCAGTGCCTGATAGCCATCCCGGGCCAGGTAATCGTCGATACTCTCCGGGTTGATGGAGCCGCAGTTGCCCAGCACTATGCGCTGCTGTTTCTCCATCAGGGCGGCTCCGGCTCCTTGGGTGGCATCGAACAGCCAGGGGGTGACCGGGGTGCCGTCACGCAGGTGATCGGCGACAATCTTTTCCATCTTGGCCGGGTTGAGGCTGTGGTAGAGGAACACCTGGCCGTCGGCATCGGTGATCTGGACCTGCGGCTCGGCGTGACACATGCCCAGGCAGCCCATGATCTCGATATCCACGCCCAGGTCGGCCCGTTCGAGGATGTCGTAGAGTGCCCGGGAACCGGCCGCCATGTTGCAACTGCTCATGCCGACGGAGATTTTCTGAGCTTTACTCATCGCTTCCTCCCTGCAGGCGATTGATCAGTTCGCCTGCCGCCGTCCGGTCGACATGGGCGCTGATCTCATCGTTGACAGCGACAACCGGGGCCAGCGAACAACAGCCGAGGCAGGCGACCGACTCGAGGGTGTACTTGCCGTCAGAGGTGGTTTCGCCGTCCGCGATGTTGAGCCATTTTTCGATGGTTTCAGTGACCCCTTCGGCACCGGCGACATGACAGGCGGTACCGTGGCAGACCTTGATGATGGTTTCGCCGACCGGTTGCAGACGAAATTGCGAGTAGAAGGTGGCGACGCCGTAGAGCCGGGTTTCGGTCATCTCGGTGCGGGCGGCAATCCGTTCGATCGCCTCAAGCGGAATGTAGCGGAATTCATTTTGCACAGCTTGGAGCAGAGGAATTGCCTTATCCGGTCCGGAACCGATACGGGCAATGATGGCATCCACCTGCTGCTGAATGTTACAGGAACAGCTCATAAAACCCCCAAAAGCAGATAATGAAACAATGGACTTCGAAGCTACCCATAAAGGGCAGATGTAAAAGATTTGTGACTCACAAAGACGATGGCGGGCGAACGATGGAACTCAGCAGAGCCTGCTGTAGATTCCAGTAATGCAAAAATCAGAAGCTGCATTTCAGCATTTTGTGGCCCAGGGAACATGGACGCTTTCATGAGTCTACAATAGCGCCCTACCTCGATAGCTTCAGTGTGACTGAAGCTGTGGGCACATAAACAAGTAACAGAACGCAGAGGCATATCAAATGAGGAAGTATGCGGATATGCTCTGATGCGATTCCATATGTTGAGAATCGCTACGCCTCCCCTTGTAGGATAGGCTCAATCTTACTGTCAATCAAAAAGCCGCTGATCCGCTCGAGTCGAGTGGCGCATGCACTGGATCGGCAGAAAAATAATGTATGAATATTATCATATTTGAATCTTTCTTCAACCCATCATACGAGCATGGACCATGTCGGTGCGGATGAGCGATACCGTCCAGAACCGCACAGTTCCCTTTATTATTTTCATTCAGAGCTGCGTGAAAATCGACTTATGACCAGAGAACCATCCTATGAAAAAGAGGTTAAGTAAAATAGTAGTGGAGAAATGGGCCTTTGTGAAATGACTTATTTTAATAGAAGTATCAAAAAAAGTGATGGTCATGCCGCAGTTTTGTCGATTTGGAGCCTCGGCATGCTGGGGGCTGCGGCCTCCCGATTTCAGCTCAGCTCGGGAGCGGATTCATAGTGTCAGGTGCTCTCT
Organism: Geopsychrobacteraceae bacterium; assembly: GCA_963677215.1. GTDB lineage: Bacteria > Desulfobacterota > Desulfuromonadia > Desulfuromonadales > Geopsychrobacteraceae. Next base: position 307,287 of record OY781919.1, on the reverse strand, counting down.
GAGGATCGACTTGAAGCTTTCAACCATGTTCTTGGGGTAGGGGGGGCGCGCGGGTGACGATGCCGGCCGACGATTCCCAGAAGGTTCCTTCATGCTGAACGGGGACCAGATCGAATTTTGCGGCATCGGCGAACATCGGATGCGGCAGGTGGCCCAGAAACTGACCGGCCTGAACGATCTTCATCATAGCCAGACTGTGGGTTTCGACGGCCAGGGTCGGCGGCTCCAGGCCGTTGGCCCTGAAGTCAGCGCCGATGAGGGCAAAGCCGACGTTGTCAAGGGCCAGAAAGCCCCTGGAGTAGGCCGCCATATCATGTGCACGAACCTGCTGCTTCCGGGGCGGGGGTGGCCAGCGGCAGCAACGACTGCGTGTCTGATCTAAATCAGGGTCTCGCTGTGGATTTCAGGATGGGAAGGGAAGTCGAGGGTGCTGCAGGCCAGGTCGATATCCTCTTTGAACAGGGCCGGAACGATGGTGTCAATAACCCCGAGCTCAAGGTCAATCTTGACTCCCGGATACTGCTGGTTGAATTTGACGATGACCGGAGGCAGGATGGTGCTGACCCAGGCCGGACCGGCAGCGATGCGCAAGGTGCCGGCTATTCCTTCATGCATGGCGCTGATCTCAGCGAGGGCATGCTGCTTCAACCTCCATCAGCCGCGCCCGACGGAGCAGGATTTTAACCTTTTTTGTCAGCAGCACCCCTTTCTGATGTCGTTCGAACAGCGGACTGCCGATACTGGCTTCCAGCTGCTTGATACTTTTAGTCAGGGCCGGTTGGCTGATATGCAGCGCTTCTGCGGCGGCAGTCAGGTTGTGATGCTCGGCAACAGCGAGAAAGTGGCGTAAGACACGTGATTGCATGACAAAACTCTCCTGGAGAGAGCCTGATCCTGTTGTTCGTGATCTATAGCACAATAACAAAAAGTTATGGACTTGTGGCAAACATCTATTTGCTGATCCGCAAATGTCTGGATATATTGCGGGTTGTAGTGCTTTTGTGACGGGCTGCAAACTTAACTCTCAATTATTTCGGGCGCATTTTTGCTGTCTGTCTGCGTTTCGGCTTATCATGAAGAAAGCGATGAGGGAATCTGTTGCCCGGTTCGCAAGCGTATCTCAACTTTTCGGACAAGGAGGTCTGCATGCCGATGAAAATAGGTGTTCCCAGAGAGCTGCTGGCTGGGGAGCAACGCGTCGCCCTGACGCCCGATACCGCAGAAAAATTGCAGAAGCTCGGATTTTCCGTCGCTGTGGAATCCGGGGCGGGGAGCGCAGCGAGTTTCACCGATCAGGCCTACAGTGCTGTTGGCGTCGAAATTTTCGCGGATGCCAGGGAACTGTGGGGGGCGTGCGATATCATCATGAAGGTCAACGCCCCGCTAGCCGATCCGTCAAGCGGTGAATTCGAGGCGGACTGGCTCAAAGAGGGGGGGACTCTGGTCTCCTTTGTCTGGCCGGCCCAGAACGAGGATCTGATGCAGCGCCTGGCCGCGCGTAACATCAATGTCATGGCCATGGACTGCGTCCCGCGGATCTCTCGGGCTCAGGCGCTGGATGCCTTAAGTTCGATGGCCAACATTTCCGGTTATCGTGCGGTTATCGAGGCTGCTCATCACTTCGGGCGTTTCTTTACCGGTCAGATCACCGCCGCCGGCAAGGTTCCGCCGGCCAAGGTGATGGTCATCGGTGCCGGGGTTGCCGGATTGGCGGCCATTGGCGCAGCGGGCAGTTTGGGCGCGGAGGTCCGGGCTTTCGATACCCGCCCCGAGGTGGCCGAGCAGATCGAATCGATGGGGGCGACCTTCCTGAAACTCGATTTCGAGGAAGAGGCCGGTGTCGGTGACGGTTACGCCAAGGTCATGTCCGAGGCTTTTATCAAGGCCGAGATGGAACTGTTCGCTCGACAGGCCGAAGAGGTCGATATCATCATCACCACTGCGGCGATTCCCGGCAAACCGGCTCCGCGACTGATTCTTGCCGACATGGTCCGGTCGATGAAGCCAGGCAGTGTCATTGTCGACCTGGCGGCGGCGACCGGTGGCAACTGCGAACTGACCAGAGCAGGGGAGGTGGTGGTTGAAAACGACGTGACCATCATCGGCTACACCGATCTGGCCTCACGCCTGCCGACCCAGTCGAGCCAGCTCTACGGCACCAACCTGGTCAACCTGCTTAAACTGCTCTGCCCGGGCAAGGACGGCCAGATCGACATCAATTTTGACGATGAAGTCATCCGCGGGGTGACCGTTGTCAAAGCTGGCGAAATTACCTGGCCGGCGCCGCCGATCAAGGTCTCGGCCCAGCCGGCCGCGGCACCGGCCGTCGAACCTGTGGCGGTCGCAAGCAAAACGCCTAAGCCATGGCTTAAACCGCTGTTGGCAGTCATTGGCGCATTGATCTTCGCCTGGATCGCCCATGTTTCCCCACCCGACTTCCTCGGTCACTTCACGGTCTTTGTCCTGGCCTGTGTGGTTGGTTATTACGTCATCTGGAATGTCACCCATGCACTGCACACCCCGCTGATGAGCGTCACCAACGCCATCTCCGGAATCATCGTCGTCGGTGGTCTGGTCCAGATGGGCTCGAACAATCCAATTATCATTGTTCTTTCGTCGATCGCCGTACTGATCGCCACTATCAATATCGTCGGTGGCTTTACCGTAACCCAGCGCATGCTCAAGATGTTCCAGAAGGATGACCAGGGAGGCAAGGCATGATGATTTCCAGTGGATTATTGACCGCTTCCTATGTTGTTGCAGGTTTGCTGTTTATCCTCTCCCTGGCCGGCTTGAGCCGCCAGGAGAGCGCCCGGCGCGGTAATCTCTACGGCATCCTGGGGATGCTTATTGCCATGCTGCTGGTTCTGCTCAACCTGTTTTCCCATGGCTTCGGCAGCTTTGGTGAGGGGGGCATCAGCGCCCTGTGGCTGCTCATTCCGGCGCTGATCATCGGTGCCGCCATCGGTGTCCGCCTGGCACTCAAGGTGGAGATGACCGGCATGCCGGAACTGGTCGCCATGCTTCACAGCTTTGTCGGCATGGCGGCGGTGCTGGTCGGTTTCTCCAGCGCCTTTGAGCTCAAGGAAAAGATCGCGCATCTGTGCAGCCTGGCCGACAAGGTCAACGGGCTGGCGGTGTGCATCAGTGAGCAGCTCGGCAGCAGCGAAAGCATCATTCATAATGTCGAGATCTTCCTCGGTATCTTCATCGGTGCGGTGACTTTTAGCGGTTCGATTGTCGCTTTTGCCAAGCTGCGCGGGATCATGAGCAGTGCGCCACTGGTCCTGCCGGCCAAGCATCTGCTCAACATCGTCATGGTCGTCGCATCGATTGCTCTGGGGATCTACTACATGCAGTGCGGAAGCATCGTCGCCCTGTTCATCATGACTCTGATCGCCTTTGTCTTCGGCTATCACCTGGTTGCCTCGATCGGCGGGGCCGACATGCCGGTTGTTGTCTCGATGCTCAACTCCTACTCGGGATGGGCGGCCGCTGCGGCCGGTTTCATGCTTTCCAACGACCTGCTGATCATCACCGGTGCCCTGGTCGGCAGCTCGGGGGCGATCCTCTCTTACATCATGTGCAAGGCGATGAACCGTTCCTTTGTCAGCGTCATCCTCGGCGGCTTCGGCACCGCCGGCGGGACTATGGCAGAAGGGGAGATGGGCGAATATTTCGAGACCAGTGCCGAGGAACTGGCGGACAATTTAAGTTCGGCTTCAAGTGTCATCATCGCCCCCGGTTACGGTATGGCGGTGGCCCAGGCCCAGTACCCGGTCGCCGATATCACCAAGAAGCTTCGAGCCAAGGGGATCGAGGTGCGTTTCGCCATCCACCCGGTCGCCGGACGACTGCCCGGGCACATGAATGTCCTGCTTGCCGAGGCCAAGGTGCCTTACGATATCGTTCTTGAGATGGATGAGATCAACGAGGACTTCAAACAGACCGATATTGTCCTGGTCATCGGTGCCAACGATACGGTCAACCCGGCCGCTAAGGAACCGGGCAGCCCAATCGCCGGCATGCCGGTGCTTGAAGTTTGGAATGCGAAGCAGGTTGTGGTGTTCAAACGGTCGATGGCAACCGGTTATGCCGGGGTGCAGAATCCGTTGTTCTTCAAGGAGAACACCAAAATGCTCTTTGGTGACGCCAAGGCCAGCGTCGATGCGATTCTGAAGGCACTCGACTGACCACCCGATTTACCTCTGTCTTTAATCCGGTTTTACTCGATGCTGAGCCTGTTATTTAACCAGGCTCAGCCGAAGAAACAGCCTGTGGCTGTTTCGACGTATTATTCAAATTCATCATGCCGGGAACCGGCATTGCGATTGCGCGAATTCAAGATGCAAAGCATCTTGTCTGAGCCTGTAGAGAGTTGCAGCTCAAAGGCTACGAAGAACATCAGAAACAAGTTTCGCCAGTGTTTTTATACGAGTTTTTTTGCATACTTTTTTGACGATTCAAAAAAGTATGTCGCCAGCCGGTGCGAGAACCGGTGATTTTTACCTTTGAAATTCAAGGTGCTTCAAGATCAAAACCGCGGGGTCTCGCCCCCGCCGGCGACACCCTTTTGACCCGGGCCTCAAAAGGGTGCAAAAACGCCCTTTTAAATATGTCGTTTTTGAGCCTGCGCCGCTACGTAGGTTCGCACCAGCTACCGACAACACGCCCCACGATGAACAAGTTCATCTAATGGGCAGAACCGAATTTATTATTTTATTGGATATGAGCTAAAAAGGTTCCGGCCGCCAAATGGCGGCCGGAGGGTGTTACGGATGGCTGTTTTCTTGTTCTTGTGTTACGACTGCACTTACGAGGAGGGAGGAAGAGCAGTTTCTTGCGGCTATCAGATAGCCTGTTTTTCCAGAGCTTCGAGGTCGATGTCCTTGCCGATCAGACCCGCAGCATCTGCACGGCACTGCTTGCAGTGACGAGCCTGGGAAAGAATGAGTTCTGCCTGGTTGCGGACCATATCCATGGTCAGGGCCGAAGGGGCTTCGATGCCTTCAAACTTGCCAACCGGAATGATCGGCATGATGTTCATCATGGTCGCACCCAGTTCACGGACCTTGACGGCAAGATCCAGGGTTTCATGGTCGTTGACGCCTGGGATGTAGACATGATTGACCTTGACCATCAGCCCGGCTTCAGCAGCCAGTTTGACACCCGCCAGCTGTTTCTCCAGCAGGAAGGCCGCTCCTTCGACCCCTTCGAGTTTCAAATGCTCGTACCGAATCCATTCGTAGACCTTGGCTCCGGTTTCCGGGGTCAGGGCGTTGATGGTGACGGTCAGACTGTGGATGCCGAGTTCCTTGATCTGCTCCATGCTTTCCGGCAGGCGCAGGCCGTTGGTCGACAGACAGAGGGTCATGTCCGGATAGGCTTCGCGCACCAGTTTGAAGGTCTCAAAGGTTTTCGGGTTGGCCAGGGGATCTCCAGGACCGGCAATACCGACGACTTTCAGGCTTGGACCATCCTGTTTTTCCATATGGCGCTTGACCAGCTCGACACGTCTGAGCGCCTGCTCAGGGGTCAGAACCTTGCTGGTGATACCAGGACGGCTTTCGTTGACGCAGTCATACTTGCGTTCGCAGAAGCCGCACTTGATATTGCAGCCAGGGGCTACAGGCAAGTGAACGCGTGCAGCTTTATTGTGGTCACCACCAAAGCAGGGGTGGTCGGTTTGTCTTTGTGCCTTCATCATGGGACATGTGCCAGCCATAACAGTTCTCCTGTCGAAAACGGGTTGTTTCAGTCGGAGCGACGTCGCTCACAGGCTAAAATTTCGGATTGTTGTTGCCTGCTGTTTTCCGGCACTTCGTCGTACTGGAGGGATCTATTGGAAATCCTCTGGAAGCGAGGATCGTGTTTTAAAAATTCAGGGCAAAACACACCTCAGGATTGCGTATTGCCCTTGCCATTGGCGATTGCAGCTCAGGGACTTTTGAAGAGGGGCGAAAACGCCCCGCTATTTTGATTCTTGGTACTTCTCGACCAGATCGTTGGCCAGCTTCAGCGCTGGGGCGATCTCGGCAGAGGTTGTCACCGGCAGGATGCCGGCTTTTAACAGTTCTTCTCTTGGCAGTTGCCCTATCATGGCCGTTACCACGGCCTGACAGCCGCTAAGCGCCTTGACGATGCCGTCAAACTGGCGATGGCGGAACGGGTTGTCCGGATCGAACTGGCAGTATTTGTCTACTGAAACTTCATCCACCTGCTCGTAAGAATCATTGCTGTAGTCATAGATCAGAAAACGCTCTGCATGACCAAAGTGCTGATCGATTTCGGTTCCCGATTTTGTGGCAACTGCGATCTTCATAGCTTAAAACGTAGGCTTAAGCTTCAAGCGTGATGTAGGTGTAACATTTTTTCGGACAGGCAACGCCGCAACCTGCACAGCCGATACAGTTGTCCGGGTTTTCGATACTCATGACCATACGGTAGGTATCGGTCTCTTCATCAAAAGCATCCTTAGGGGCCAGAACCTTGCGTGAGCAAGCTTTGAAGCAGCGTCCGCAACCGATGCACTTTTCTTCATCGATCTTGTCCGCGAAAGTCGGGGTCCAGGACTTGCCCCCTCTGTTTTTGCCGGTCAATAAGGCCATCACTTATCTCCTTGATTAAATGATCTACTCGTTACTAATTTCATCAGGCAGGCTGGTCTGCTGATGCATTTTTCATCATGGCCTTGCGCAGCCAGGGTGGTGGAGTCTGGCGCAGGACCTCTTGCAGTTTTTCAATCGTATCCTTGATCGGCGCTCTTTCCTTGCTCTTCAAGGGGTGGATCTTCTTAGCGACCAGCCGCGCTGCGGCTGGTCCACCAATTTCTGCTACATAAACGAGGGCACAATCGGCCAGGCTGGAGCAGCGAGCTTCAATCCGTTCGCCTTCGTCAGCACCTTCGGTCTTGACCTGAATGATGCCAGTGAACTCTGCATCTTCCGGGCCAATTTCCCAGATGTAGAACTCTTCTGCACGACCAAAGTGTTGGTTGATATTGATCTTGTCTGTGCTGGCAAATGCGACTTTCATATAAGCTCCTGGGTCTTTCTTCTGATCTATGATCTGAAGTTTACGAGTTCTGATCATAACTCTGCTCCATCTGGCAGATGTTTACGCCTTCGCGTTTTACTGCTTTTTGTGCTTAGCGCATCATCTCGAACCACTGATTTTCACAAGTCTCGTCTTTGATATCGAGGAACTTGTTGCAGATCTGGGTCATGAAGTTGATGACGCCGTTGTAACCGATAACCGGAGTACGGTGCAGGTTGATACGGTCGATGATCGGGAAACCGATACGGAAATGTGGGATGTTCATATCGCGGGCAACCCACTTACAGTGTGTATCACCGATGATGCCGTCGACCGGATCAGTTGCACAGAGGCTGCGCATATGCCAGAGATCCTTGTTGATGTAGCAGGTACCTTGCTGGCCGAATGGAGAAGAAGCCAACAGCGCGTCCATTTCCTTCTTGAACTTCTTGGTCTGACGTGAGCAGATAACATGCAGAGGAATCGCACCCAGTTCCATCAGGAAGGAGACGATGCCGAGCAGGTAGTCCGGGTCGCCGGCAACAGCGAACTTCTTGCCGTGGATGTACTGATGACCGTCGGTCATGGCGTCAACAGCGCGGCCACGCTCAAGTTTGATCGACTCTGGAATTTCCTTGCCGAAGGTTTCGCTCAGCTTCATCAGGAAGGCGTCGGTTTTCTTGATGCCCATCGGGAAGTCCATGGTCATGACTTCGCCGCTGAATGCTTCGCCCATCCACTTGAGGGTGTTGGTGGTGCAGTATTTCATCATTGAGATGGTTGCCTTGCCGTTGATGCTTTCTGCGGCATCGTTCAGGTCGGTACCACCTGGGTAGAGCTTGTAGTTACCATCGCAGACTGCGTCGAACTGAGCGGTGGTGTCAGCCAGCATGGTGTAAGGGATATCCATAGCTTCCAGATATTTCTTGTACTCATGCAGGTTGCCCATGTTGCCGTCGAAACCTGGGATCAGGTTCAGTTTGCCGGTGCACTTGCCTTCAACTTTTTTACCTTCGGTCAGGGTCTCAAGGATCGACTTGAGCATAGCATCGTAACCGTTGACGTGGGTGCCGTTGAAGCTTGGGGTGTTGGCAAACGGAGTCGGAACTTCTTCCGGAATATGGCCCTGCAGCTTGGCGTTGGTGATAAAAGCACGCAGGTCATCACCGATAACCTCTGGCATACAAGTGGTGTAGATGGCGAACATCTTCGGCTTGTACAGGGTGTATGCGTTTTCCAGAGCTTCGAACAGGTTGGCCTGGCCACCGAAAACAGCACCGTCCTCTGTCATCGCGCTACAGGTAGCAGCAGATGGCTCACGGAAGTGACGGTTGAAGGTACTGCGGAAATAGGATGCACAACCCTGGGAACCATGGACGAAAGGCAGAACGCCGTCGAAACCATGAGCAACCATCTGGGCACCCAGTGGGTTACAAGCGTGAGCCGGGTTAACAACCAGGGCCTCACGGGCAAAGTTTTTCTCTTTGTACTCTTCAGTGTTGATCCAGTTTTTTACTCTCTCGATCTCTTCTTCAGAGTGGTGTGTCAATGATTTTGAAAAATTCGCTTCGCTCATCGCGATACTCCTTATAACTTTAACGATCCCGGCGGCAGTCTAACTGCCACCGGAGTACTCGTAATTATTCGACCAATTAGAACGGGCTCTTGACGAAAGACCAGGTTGGCGAGTTGATTGCCATGTCGATGTCACGGGCAAAGATCTTGAACCCTTCATAACCGTGGTAAGGACCAGAGTAGTCCCAGCTGTGCATCTGACGGAACGGAATGCCAGCTTTTTGGAAGACATACTTTTCCTTGATACCACTACCGATCAGGTCAGGCTTGAATTCTTCGACGAATTTCTCCAACTCGAACTCGGAGACGTCATCGTAGATCAGGGTACCTTTAGCCATTTCTGGAGCGGTACGATCGTAGTCATCCTGGTGAGCGAACTCGTAACCGGAACCGGTGATCTGGATGCCGAGGTCCTCGTAAGCGCCAACGGTGTGACGTGGGCGGAGACCACCGACGAACAGCATTGCGGTTTTGCCTTCGAGGCGTGGCTTGTACTCAGCGATGACAGCTTCCATCTCTGCGGTGTACTTGGCGATAACAGCTTCGCCTTTTTCACGGATGGTGTCGTCGAAGCGATCAGCGATTGCACGGATACTTTCAGCGATCTTGGTTGGACCGAAGAAGTTGTACTCGATCCAAGGAATGCCCCACTTCTCTTCCATAACCTTACACATGTAGTTCATGGAACGGTAGCAGTGGATAACATTCAGTTTGACCTGGTAGGTCGAAGCGATCTTTTCGATCTCGCCGTCACCGGTCCAGATCGACTTAACGTTCAGGCCCATCTCTTCGAGGATCGGCTTGGCAGCCCAGACGTCACCACCGATGTTGTAGTCACCGATCAGAGCGATGTCGTAAGGTCCGATTTCGCCATCGAATTCTTTCTTGCCGATGATGAAGTCACGGATCGAGTCGTTGGAGATGTGGTGACCCAGAGACTGGGAAACGCCACGGAAACCTTCACAGTTACAAGGGATAACGAACTTGCCGAGCTCTTTTTCCATCTTCTTGGCAACGGCGTTGATATCGTCACCGATCAGACCAACTGGACATTCGGAGAGGATCGACAGACCCTTACAGAGTGGGAACAGTTCGTCAGCTTCCTTGAGCAGTTTTTCCAGTTTCTTGTCGCCACCGTAAACGATGTCGCGTTCCTGGAAGTCAGAGGTGAAGTCCATTGGGAACGAGGTAACACCAGGGATACCTTGCATCAGGTTACGACGGGTACCCCAGCTGTAAACACCACAACCGACAGGGCCGTGAGAAACGTGAACAACGTCACGAATCGGACCCCAGACAACCCCTTTGGCACCAGCGTAGGCACAGCCACGTTGACTCATAACGCCAGGGACAACCTTACGGTTCGATTTAACAGCACAAGGAGAGGCGGATGGTTCGTTTGCACCCAAGTGAGGTGCGCGCTTCTTAGCTGCTTTTTCTGGCATGAAGGAAAGAGTTTCCTTAATCAATGCCTCGGTTTTTTCTATAGTTACACCCTCAATGGGTTTTCTTTCTGCCATGTGTCGCTCCTTCACAGAATCAACGTGTGTCGTGTCAGGTTGCGGGCAGGAATTGCCCGCGAACCTGAGTATGCATTGAATTAAATGTTAGGCTTCAGCAACGCCAACGTTATCTTCGTCGTCAGCTTCCATGATACCGAATTCCATCAACAGGTCTTCGAGTTCTTCCATTTCCAGTGGGGTCGGAACGACGAACATCTTGTTGTCAGCGATTTTCTGAGCCAGGGTACGGTACTCGTCAGCTTGCTTGTGGTTCGGAGAGTACTCGATAACGGTCATACGACGGAGCTCAGCACGCTGGACCTGGTTGTCACGTGGAACGAAGTGGATCATCTGGGTGCCCAGTTTAGCAGCCAGAGCTTCGATCAGATCAGCTTCGCGGTCGGTGTTACGGCTGTTACAGATCAGACCAGCGAGGCGAACGCTACCGGAAGAAGCGTATTTAACGATACCTTTGGAGATGTTGTTGGCAGCGTACATAGCCATCATCTCACCAGAAACAACGATGTAGATTTCCTGTGCTTTGTTTTCGCGGATAGGCATAGCGAAACCACCGCAAACAACGTCACCAAGAACGTCGTAGAAAACAAAGTCGAGATCAGGAGTGTAAGCGCCCTCTTCCTCGAGGAAGTTAATAGCAGTGATAACACCGCGGCCGGCACAACCAACACCTGGCTCAGGACCACCGGACTCAACACATTTAACGTCGCCGTAACCGTACTTCAGAACGTCGTCCAGCTCGAGGTCCTCAACGGTACCGAGTTCACGAACTTTGTCCATAACGGTTTCCTGCATTTTAGCGTGCAGGATCAGACGGGTAGAGTCGGCTTTAGGGTCACAACCGATGATCATGACCTTCTTGCCCAGGGATGCCAGACCAGCAACAGTGTTCTGGGTAGTAGTGGATTTACCGATGCCGCCTTTGCCGTAGATAGCGATTTGTCTCATCTTCTTTTCAGCCATTGTTCTGTTCCTCCTGTGAGTTTGTTTGGACGGATGCTTATAACCGTCCTTCGTGTTTTGGTCCGTTCCAAAAAGTGCTGTTATGGCGGCATCTCCATTGATGTGTCTGCAGCCTTTTGGACCGACCGGTCAAACATGGTTTAGTTATGAACTGCTTCTGGCCATGGCAGGTTTTACGATGACGAGCCAGAAAGCAACTTGATCTCTTTTTTCGCGTCTTGGAAATTAATCAGATAAAAAAAGCCCGGAGTCTTTAGGCGGATTGTCATCCGTTACTGATCTCCGGGCTTCGTTGCCTGAGTGGTGTGAATTACAGCGATGTAACTCTTAGATAAGTTGTTTGTGTCTTTCTGTCTTCCTCTTATTGCAGAGCCTGTGCCAAGTTTTGAGATAAAGTTTAAGTTATTGATTTTGCTCGTAAATTATTTTCTTTAGGTGGTTTTCTCGGTTTTGCCGGGAAAAAAGTTTTCTTTTTGCGCTATGACCCTGTTTAGTTTTTGGTCAGTCTGAGCAGTTTTTATGCATAAAAATGAACCAATGACCCAATACGCTGCAGACCATGATAAGCGGAGCTTGTCCGCGCTGCTTTATATCAAACTCTGCAGAGCAGAGTTTTTCGGTTCTGCCCAGTTGATGAGCGAGCTCATCGTGGGGCGCGTCGTCAGTTGCTGGTGCTAACCCATGTCGTGACGAAGGCTTGAGCACGAATAGAAAAGAGCGTTTTTTGCCACCTTTTTGAAGCTCTGGTTAAAAAGGGGCGCGGCGTACAGGGCTGCGACCCCGCGGTTTTGCCCTTCGGCTATAGATAAAAGCTCAAATTCAAAATCGCCGGTTCTCGCACCGGCAGGCGACCTCCTTTTTTGAATCCTCAAAAAAAGAGGCAAAAAAACTCTTTAAAAAACTGGCGCAAGATTCTCTATCTCATGACTGTCTGGACATACTAGATAAACGGAAAACGCCCGATGAGGAGCAGGCTCCTCAAACGGGCAGAATCGAATTGTATTATTTTGATGATTTTAAAAGCAGCTGCTGACTTTGTCAGCACTTTGCTATTTTATGCGAGGATCTTGACCAGTTTCAGGGCGAAGGTCAGGTCGAGGCCGGCCAGCTGGTGGTTGCCGTCTAGAGTGACACTCTCGTCCTCAACCTTGATGATCATCATCGCTTTGTTGGTGCCGTCGGCAAACTGGATGTTCAGCTTTTTGCCGACCTCTAAAGGGCGCTCCTGAGGAAAACTGCTGCGCGGGACCTCGATCATATTTTCCTTGAGGCGCGGGCCATAAGCGTCGGCAGCCGCTATCAGGATGTTTTTGACATCACCCAGCTGCATGCCGATGATCTCTTTTTCCAGGGCTGGAAAGATCTCGTTGTTCCCCAGTGTCACCTGTAGTGGATCATTGTCATCGCGACTATCGAAGACATAGCCGTTATCGAGTGTGCCAATATAATGGACAATGACAGTGTTGCCGCTCTGGGCGCAATTAATCATGTTGTTTCTCCTTGTAAACCTATGAACCTATAATCAGGAAGCGTGAGTCGAAGTAAGCTTCCAGTATCTTTTCAACTTCACTCCAGAGCATGCCTCCACCGCCGCAGCCGGGGCGAGGGACGATAACCCGTGGCCACTTCTTGTAGTTGGTTAGTTCAACCAGTTCCCGGCAGGATTGATGGATGATGGCCGGGTCCGGGTTTTCAAAGGTGGTCCGTTCAACCGGAAAGGCGACGATCCGGTGTCCAAGATCGAAGACATGCAGCCCGTGAAGTTTAAGCTGTTCACCCAGAACATGGGGCAGCTGTGGAAAACGGTCGGCCGCCTGCCGGGCACAGCCGCGCGGCATGGCGCAGCTGCCATCCTTGCGCAACTGGCCGCTGATGGTGATGGCAATCACCTCCCCCTGCTGATGGAAATCCCAGAGATCTCCTTCAATCAGCTGAAGGTGGCTCATATCCGCATCAGTCCTTTGACGGTCTCGACCAGGTAATCGAAGACTTCTTCACGGGTGCGGATAAAGACCGGCATCTCGTAGATCATGATCTCTTCAATTTTTTGCAGTGCGGCCGCATCGTCCAGATTCAGTTCATCCATGACCGCTTCAAACATCGGGATAACTTCGTACTGGTCATCCCGTTCAAAGGGGTAAGGGTCCGGTTTGCCGCTGAACTTGGGTTCTTCGCGGGTCTCCTTGATGCGTGGATATTTATAATAGAGATCGGATGGCTTAATCTGAATACCCATAATCCTTGCTCCTTAACATCCGCCGTTGCAACCACCACACTTTTTATGGGCAACGACTGTTGTTTTCTTTCCGTTCTTTTCCTGAAACTCAATCAGGCTTTCGGTGTTGATGTACCATTCGCCGTCAGATTCTTCACCGCCGATCAGTCCGCGTTTGACGTGCATGAGGACATTGAGTTCGGTCGTTTCCATCTGGGCGGCGGCTTCTGCGATCGGGATCATCGAGCATTGACAAGACATGGTAAAACTCCTGTAAATCTATGGGACACGATTGTAGTCTGCGTCAGGCGCACTATCGGTGTCGCGTGTTGCCCCGTATGGGGAAAGTGCCAGCAGTTGCGGAGTCAGTTCGCAAATCTCTTGCTGGACCTGTTTATCCAATTTTTTCAACCAGGCTTTTGGCAGCTGATCAAGGCCGTAGAAAGCCCCGGCGATCATGCCGGCGATGGCGCCGGTGGTATCTGCATCCCCCCCCTGGTTAACGACGCCGACCAGGCATTCTTCAAAGGTCGCCGTAGCAAACAGGTAGTGGAAGACGGTCTGCAGCGTTTCCACCACGTAGCCTGACGCCTGCCCCTTGTACCTGTTGAAACGGAAGGTCGGATATTCACCGGTCAGCTCACGGGTGATCGCATGCATTTGAAAGCGATCGGCACCACTTAAGGCTGCGTGGACCATTTTGCCGACGCAGATGCAGCCTGCATCGGAGAGGACATGGTTGTGGGTCAGGTGGGCCTGCTCCAGTGACCATTTTTTCATCAGTTCTTCGCTGCCAAAGCTACACAGGGCGACCGGAGCCATGCGCATCACGGCACCGTTGCCGGCATCCCATTCGTTGATCGGCATCTCCAAGTCGCCGTTGGTCATGTATTGACGGATTCCTTTGCGGACCGTGGCGCCGATGTCGATCGGCTTGCCTCTCATCCAGTCGACAAAGTTATCGGCGATCTGGTTCAGTGACCACTCCTGCCTGTCGACGACGGCGCGGGCGATACAGAGCGACATCTCGGTGTCGTCGGTGACCTGCCCCGCCTTGACACCGAGCCAGCCACCGCCGACGATCTTGCGCAGCTTCTTGTACTTGGCCGCAATCTCGGGCGGTGACATGAATTCTGTTGTCGCCCCTAGAGCATCGCCGAGTGCCAGACCGAGAAAAGAGGCGAGGGCGCGATTCTGTATTTCTTCAGCTGTAAGCATCAGAGTCGCATCTCCTCGACTTCGTAGTCGCCGCCGATGACCAGGTATTCATCTTCCCCTTTCATCAGGGTTTTCGGCAGAAAGCCACTGAGGAAGAATATCTTGGTCAGCGGAACCTGGGCCCGGATGACCCTGGACCCGAACTCCCAGGCCTTTTCATAGTCGCTGGTAAAGGAGTTCAGGTTGTTCAGGCGGATCAGGAACCTGGTGTTGCTGTGTCTGTCCAGAATGCTGTGTTCGTCCAGATCGTAGACACCACGAAACAGCGACAGATAGGTCGTGTCCGGCATCTGGCGTTCCAGCTCATACTGGATAAATTCATAAAGCAGGTCGAGCTGCGAAAAGATGGCGCTGGTGCGTGCCGATCCTTTCATGCGCTCGACCGTGTAGAGGAAATACTCCTCTGAATTCTGATCGGGGATCACCCGCTTGTGAAAGGTCGGAACCAGTCCAAGACGTGATTCGACCCAACCTTTGAGGACCGCCCCTTCGATAGAATTGCTGTCGAACAGCCATCCGCGCAAAAAGCGCAGATAGCTGTTCTTCAGGCTTTTCTGACTGCTGCGCGACTCTTCCCTTTGCCACTGGTGGAGCTGAAAAGTGACATCCATGAAGTCATGGAAGATCAACGCCCGCTGTTCCGGATCGTCAATCTGGTCGAGCTGTTCAAAGAGCAACCGGCCCATATGGCGGGCCCCCTGAACCTCCAGTCGCTGCGGTCTGGCATTGTAGTGATGCGAGGCAATCGACCAGGGCGGCAGGTTGCAGAGGTTGATCGGGGTGATGTGGTTGCTCACGGTTTGATCAGCTCCCCATCAACAGGATCGCTTCGGCAACTTCACGCAGGCTCTTACGCTTGTCCATTGCCAGTTTCTGGATCTTGCGGTGAGCTTCCGGCTCCTTCATCCCCTGGTTCATCAGCACCCCTTTGGCGCGATCGACCAGTTTGCGGGTTTCCAGGGTCTCTTTCAGGGCTGAGACCTCATCACGCAGGTTGGACAGCTCGATGAACTGGTGGATTGCCAGGTCTACCGAGATTTTCAGCTGCTCTTCCTTAAACGGTTTCATCAGGTACTGATGGACTCCGGCGTCCTGGGCTTTACCGACGGTGTCGCTGTCGATGGTCCCGGTCAGCAGGACAATTGCTCCGCTGGGGTCACGGTTCATCTTGTCCGCTGCGGCGACACCATCCATCACCGGCATGGAGACGTCCATGACGGTCAGTAGGGGACGGTGGGTAGCGGCCAGAGCAACGGCCTGAGAACCGTTTTCCGCTTCGTAGATATCGTCAAAACCATAATCGGCCAGAACTTTTGAAACTTGACGACGAATCAAGGGTTCGTCGTCGACTACCAGAGCTGTTTTCATAACATATCCTCATAGCCAATCGGCTCAAGGGGTGCCTCCGGCGAACCGGAGGCACTGGTCTGACAAATGTTGCTAAGCTACAAGTCCAGGTACTGTCGGGCTGTTTCCAGCCCTTTTTTATCAACGGTTCTGGCTGACGCGCTGGAAGTCCGGGTAGGCTTCCATACCGATCTCCTGAGAGTCGCAGCCGAGCATCTCTTCTTCTTCGCTGACGCGGATGCCCATGGTGTACTTGAGAACCAGCCAGACGATGCTGGCGGTGATCAGGACGAAGACGCCGGTGGCAACAACGCCGATCAGCTGGGTGACGAAGCTGGCGTCTGAGTTGGTGATCGGAACCGCCAGGGTGCCCCAGATACCGCCGACCAGGTGGACGGACAGGGCGCCGACAACGTCATCGATCTTGAGCTTGTCGAAGAACGGAACGGCCAGGACGCAGAGGATACCGCCAACGGCACCGATCAGGGTCGCAGCACCCAAAGATGGGGTGTCAGGACCGGCAGTGATGGCAACCAGACCGGCCAGGGCGCCGTTCAGCGCCATGGTGACGTCGACCTTCTTGTAGAGGATCTGAACCAGGATCATTGCGGCAACCATACCACCACAGGCAGCCATGTTGGTGTTGACCATGACGTTCGACATGGCGATGGCGCTGGCCGCATCGCCCAGGGCCAGAACCGAACCGCCGTTGAAGCCGTACCAGCCCATCCACAGGATGAAGGTACCCAGGGTGGCCAGTGGGATGTTGGAACCTGGCATCGGGTTGACCTTGCCGTCTTTACCGTACTTGCCTTTACGGGCGCCGAGGATGATGGCACCACTCAGGGCCGCCCAGCCACCGACCGAGTGAACGATGGTCGAACCGGCGAAGTCGAGGAAGCCCATTTCGGACAACCAGCCGCCACCCCAGCCCCAGGAACCCTGGATCGGATAGATGATACCGGTCAGCACGACACAGAAGATCAGGAAGCCCCACAGCTTGATCCGCTCGGCGACACAGCCGGAGACAACGGAACAGGCGGCACCACAGAAGACCATCTGGAAGAACCAGTCGGAAGCGGCCGCGTAACCGCCGGAGAAGTCACCGGCTGCGGCTGCGGCGTCGTCTGCGCCCCAAAGGCCGAAACTGCCGAAAAAACCACCGTCAACACCGGCGTACATCAGGTTGTAACCGATCAGGTAGTAGAGGATGCCGGCGATGCCGAACAGGGAGATGTTCTTCAGACAGATGGTGGCGACGTTCTTGGACCGGACCAGACCGGCCTCGAGCATGCCGAAACCGGCGGCCATCCACATGACCAGGACACCCATGACCAGGAAGGAAAAGGTGTTGAGGACATAAGAGAGTTCATCGGTGCTGACTTCGGCGAAAGCCAGGACCGGCAGGGCCAGCAGACCGGCGAGCAGCAGGGCTGTTTTCTTCATTGGTTTAGTTCTCCTTATTGAGTAATCGTCTTTGAATAACGTGCGTGTCGTTGCTTAGAGGGAATCGTCGCCCGATTCGCCGGTCCGGATGCGGATCGACTGATCGATGGTGCTGACGAAGATCTTGCCGTCGCCGATCCGTCCGGTGCAGGCTTCGCGCTGAACCGCTTCGACCAGTTTTTCGACCTGATCATCGGCGACCACCAGTTCGATCTTGATCTTCGGAATGAAGTCGATCTGATACTCGGCACCGCGGTAGAGTTCGGTGTGACCTTTCTGACGACCGAAACCACGAACCTCGCTGACGGTCATGCCGTTGATGCCGAGATCGCAGATCGCCGCCTTGACGTCGTCAAGCTTGAACGGCTTGATAATGCATTCTACTTTTTTCATCCTGAGGACTCCTTGTTGAGGGATTAACAAATAATAGTTTGTCTGGTATTTGCAGCTAGTGTGCCAATGTCTACTATGTTGAAATTGCGCTGGTTAATTGAGGATTTTATTATTTCTGCACGAAAAATAAGCAGAGCCGTTGTGCTGTGCTTACCGACTGCTTAAAACTGAGTCAGGATGCGGATCTCTCGACAACTTGTTTTATTCAAACTCCGCAATGCGGAGTTTTCGGTTCTGTCCATTCAATGCGCTTGCTCATTGTTGAGTGTGCTGTCAGGTGCTGGTGTGAACTGACGAAGAGATGTAGACGGGTAGACGACATATTAAATGGGCGTTTGGGTCCTGCTTTTTGAGGTCGGGTCAAAAGTAAGGCGGCATACAGGGATGCGACCCCGTGATTTTGATCTTTGCTATTTGCATGGAACTTCAAAAATCAAAAACGGCGGGTCTCGTTCCGCCAGACGACGCCCTTTCCTTTGAGCGCAAAGGAAACTTGTTAATAACGGCCTAAGTTACTGGTTCCAACTTCTGACGGTTCATACCAGCGCAAGGAACGCACCCCAAGATGAGCAGCTCATCAACGGGCAGAACCGAATTATTTAAAAAGAAAAGGGCGCTTCGTAATGAAGCGCCCTTAATGATCAACTGATAGAGAGGACCTTACTTTTCGTCAGAGGTGAACATCGAACCGGCTCTGTAGGTCTGGAAGTCAGCATAGGCATTGGCACCATGCTCGGAGAAGTCGAGGCCGGCCATCTCTTCTTCCTTGCTGACGCGCATACCGATGATCAGGTCGATGACCTTGAACAGGATCAGACCGGCAACCATGGCCCAGATAAAGCAGGCAACGATACCGACGATCTGTACGCCGATGGTGTGCAGCGAGAAACCAGCGCTGTCGAACAGCCCGGCAGCCAGGGTGCCCCAGGCACCGCAGACACCGTGAACGGAAACGGCACCGACTGGATCGTCAACCTTGATCTTGTCGAAGAACATGACGGACAGAACAACCAGGATACCGGCAATGGCGCCGATGATGACAGCAGACAGCGGGGACACGTTGGCGCAACCGGCGGTAATGCCGACCAGGCCGGCGAGACAGCCGTTGAGGGTCATGCCGATATCGCTTTTGCCGAATTTGATCCAGGTGAAGAGCATGGCGGCAACTGCACCGGCGGAAGCAGCCAGGCAGGTGGTGACAGCAATCAGGGCGATAGAGGAATCACCAGTAGTGGTGGAACCCGGGTTGAAGCCGAACCAGCCGAAGAAGAGCAGGAAGACGCCGAGGGCGGCAATCGGAATATTGTGACCAGGAATCGGCTTGACCTTGCCTTCCTTGGTGAACTTGCCGATACGTGGGCCGACAACGATGGCGCCGGCGAGAGCCAGCCACCCACCCATGGAGTGAACAACGGTGGAACCGGCAAAGTCGATGAAGCCGAGGCCTTCAAGCCAGCCGCTGCCGTGGTAGAGGCTACCCCAGGCCCAGCCGCCGAAGACCGGATAGATCAGTGCGGAAACGAAGATCGAGTAGACCATGTAGGCGCTGAACTTGGTCCGTTCGGCAACGGCACCGGAGATGATGGTGGCTGCAGTTGCGGCAAAGACCACCTGGAACATCCAGAACGCGAAGTTCCATGGCGCATCGTCACCGACAGCACCACTGAAAAAGAAATCGCTGGTGCCAAACCAACCGCTGGAGGTACCGAACATAATACCGAAGCCGACAGCCCAGAAGGCCAAGGCACCAACGGAAAAGTCCATCATGTTTTTCATCATGATGTTACAGGCGTTTTTAGCGCGGGTGAAACCAGCTTCGACCATGGCAAAGCCGGCCTGCATCAGAAAGACCAGGAATGCTGCGACGAGCGTCCAGACAAAGTTCAGGTTGTTTTGTACGGCATCTGCAGTCATCGGCTCATCAGCGAAGGCGAGCGCTGGAATCAGAATGAAGGCAGCTGCCAGAAAAGGGGACACCTTTCTCATGATTACTTTCTCCTGTGAATAGAATTTAATGTGATGAATAAAAATTACAGAGAGTCATCGCCCGATTCGCCGGTCCGGATACGGATCGACTGATCGATGGTGCTGACAAAAATCTTGCCGTCGCCGATACGCCCGGTGCAGGCTTCGCGTTGGACAGCTTCGACCAGTTTTTCAACCTGATCGTCGGCAACGACCAGCTCGATCTTGATCTTCGGAATGAAGTCGATCTGGTATTCAGCGCCGCGGTAGAGTTCGGTGTGGCCTTTTTGGCGGCCAAATCCACGAACCTCGCTAACGGTCATACCGTTGATGCCAAGGTCACAGATTGCCGCTTTGACGTCGTCAAGCTTGAACGGTTTAATGATACATTCCACCTTTTTCATTGTTGCAGTCTCCTTCTGCTCGAAAAGAGGAAAAAATAAAAACAGTTGAAGACATACTACTGCATCGGATGTGCCAATATTTTTCGATAGAAAATGGCAGTTTCCCATCGCGGTTATGGGGATTTTTGGATGAAATTTAGGCAGTGATGATGATTGTTTGGTCAGTTTTGAAAAAAACTTATTCAGAGCTGGATCTGGTTGAGATTACTGTTGTTTTCTTGGTATGCCGGTCAGGAGGTGGGGGTTGTTGATCTGATGAATATCAGCACTTTAGTGTTGTTAATTAGATAGCTTCTGTAGATTAGAGTATTTTTTGATCTGCTGTCGTGTTTTCAACCTAGAACTGTGGGTTATGGCTGCGGTCGCACCCGGTGACAGAGGAGTGATGGTGTCTATTTATTCCGGCAGTTGCTGTGCTGAAGAAAAAATGAGCAGCTTTAGAGTTCCAGGCAGACAGCTGGCAGTTTGATGGAGAAACAGCTCCCGCCCGTTGGATTGTCGCTGACCTCCAGGGTTCCTTGGTATTCTGCGATGATTTTGCGGCATAGGTAGAGCCCAAGCCCGGTTCCGGTTCCGTCCTTGCGGGAGGTGAAGAAGGGCTCGAAGATCCGTTCTTTCAGGTCTTCCGGGACGCCTGGTCCATTGTCGCAGAAATCGATCTGGATCCCGTCGAGTTGTGACCAGTTGGTGCGAATGCAGATCTGTCCATGGGGCCCCATCGCCTGGACGGCATTGAGAATCAGGTTGATGAAGATCTGCTTGAAACGGTTCTTGTCGATGAAGATCGACGGCAGGGTCATATCCAGTTCATTCTGCAGTGAGGTATGGGATTTGTTCAGTTCGTAGCGCAGCAGAGCCATGACATCCTTGACCGTATCATTGATATTGACCAGCTTGCGTTTATCGTCCTGGTGGCCGGAGTAGGTCAGTAGCTCTGAGGTAAGGTTCTGCAGGCGCTCGACCTCGGTCTCAATCCTTTCGAGCAGCTCCTGCTGGTCGTCGGAATAGACACATTCCTCCTGAAGCAGCTGGCAGGCGTAACCGATGACAGCCAAGGGGTTGTTGATTTCGTGGGCAACGCCGGCACTCATGCGACCGACCTCGGCCAACTTTTCCGACTGGATGGTCTGGGCCAGCAGCTGCTCAAATTCAGTGATGTCCTCGACGACGACGATCGCCCCGGTGGTTTTGTCCCCTTCCTTAAGCGGACCCAGACGGCGCTTCTGGAGCCGGCTTTCACCCGTCCTGCCGCGGTGCAGCAAGCGCAGACTCTGCGCTTTGCCGGTCTTGAGCACCCGGCGCAGGCGTTCGGCCACCCCTTCCTCTTCGAGAGTCGGAAACAGCTGCAGTAGCGGTTTGCCCATGGCTTCCTCGGCCGGGATCTTGCTGATTTCAGCCATGCTCTGGTTCCAGGAGGTGATGCGCATCTGGGTGTCTATTGTATAGATGCCCAGGCTGACGTTGGCTAGGATCTGCTGGTTGAGATTTCCCAGTTTGTTCCGTTCACGAGAAACGCGGCACAGGGCACTATAGAGCTGGGCGTTGTCGATGGCGATGGCGGCCTGTCCGGCAAGGATAGAAAGGGCGTCGCAGTCGGTTGCGGTGAAGGCCTCGCATTTGGTGCTTTCGACATTAAAGGCGCCGATGACCCGTTCCCTGGCGATCAGCGGCACGGCCAGTTCGGAGCAGGCCGCATCGATGCCGCGGATATAGTCATCGTCTGAACTTAAGTTGTTGATCAGGTAGGGGCGGCCATACTTGGCTGCCTTGCCCATGACCCCTTGGCCGAGCAGGATCGGCTCGGTGACTGCATCGTCACTGTAACCGTAGGAGGCAACTGTTTCCAATTTTTGACCATCGGGGCTGATTAGGCGGATAATGGCGTTGTCAAAGAGGAAAACCTCGCGACTGATCTCCAGTATTCTTGGCAACAGGCTGTCGATATTGGTGATAGAGGCCAGTTCCTTACCGACATCGAGGAGTGCTCTGAATAGTATTTGATCTTGATCCGCCATGATCGATTTCATCTCTACAAAGAAGGATTGGTCAATAAATTTCTCAAATGATCAGCATGATATAAGCAGGAAAGATGCCAACTGAGGATATGCGGAATAGCGCAGTATGATGATATCTTGGCCTGCTTTCTGCAAGTTTTTTGGTCATATTTTATTCATTGACCGAAAGGTTTGCCTATGATCGCCTCACATTCGACTTTGCAGCAACGAATCAGGGAGCGGCTTGCCTTCCTGTATCCCGACAGCGATGGTGAAGATCTTTTTCGCCGGACCATGGCCGTTATCAATCAGTATCAGATCTATCTCGGCCGCCGCCACCCCTATCGCCACTGGAATCAGCAGGATGTCATGCTGATCAGCTACGGCGATTCAATCCGCACCGAAGGCAGCCTGCCGCTCCAGACCCTCAACCGCTTTCTCAACGATAATCTTTTAGGCGTAGTCAGCACCGTCCATCTGCTGCCGTTTTTTCCCTACAGCTCGGACGATGGCTTTGCCGTTATCGATTACCTGCAGGTCAACCCACGGCTCGGCACCTGGAACGATGTTGCCGAGATCGACCGCAACTTCGACCTGATGTTCGACCTGGTCATCAACCACATCTCCAGTCAGCACCAGTGGTTTCAGAAGTTCCTGCAGGACGAGCACCCCTGGCGCAAGTATTTCATCTGTCCGCCGGTCGACGCCGATCTGGGCCAGGTGGTCCGGCCGCGCGCGACGCCATTGCTGACCCTGGTCGCTACCGCCGCCGGGGAGCAGAATGTCTGGACAACCTTCAGCGCCGATCAGGTCGATGTTGATTTTTCCAATCCGGAGGTCCTAATCGAGTATCTGCAGATCCTGCTGACCTACCTTGAAAACGGCGCCCGTTTTATCCGTCTCGATGCTATCGGTTTCCTGTGGAAGGAGTACGGAACCAGCTGTATCAACCTGCCTCAGACCCATGAGGCGGTGCGTCTGCTGCGCGATGTTGTCGATCTTGCCGCACCGGGAACCGTGCTGCTGACCGAAACCAACGTGCCGCATCAGCAGAACGTCAGCTATTTCGGCGATAGTGACGAAGCACACATGGTCTACCAGTTTAGTCTGGCGCCGCTGCTGTTGCACGGGCTCTTTCGCGGCACCTCGCAATACCTTAACGACTGGGCGCGGACCAGCTGCCTGACTCCGCCTGGCTGTACTTTCCTCAACTTCACCGCTTCCCACGACGGCATCGGAATGCGCCCCCTTGAAGGTCTGATCCCGCAAGGGGAGGTCGATCTGTTGCTGCACGGCATGGAGAAGTTCGGCGGCATGATCAGCTACCGCAGCCGGGATGACGGCAGCAAAAGTGCCTACGAAATCAACATCACCTATTTCGACGCCCTCAAGGGGACCTGGATGGGGGAGGACAGCTGGCAGATTGCCCGTTTCCTGCTCGCCCAGACCCTTATGATGGCCCTGCGCGGAATTCCGGCGCTCTATATCCACAGTCTGCTGGCCACGCCGAACGATTATGAAGGTGTCGAAAAAAGCGGCAGAGCGCGGATGATCAACCGTCACTGCTGGGATGAAGACCGGCTCAAAGCTCTGCTCGACGATCCAACCTCGACCCAGTCGATCGTCTTCAACGAACTGCGCCGCCGGACCAGCATCCGCACCGCACAGCCGGCCTTCCACCCTGATGCCCGCCAGGAGCTGGTTCACCTCGGCGACAGCCTGTTCGCTTTCTGGCGCCAGAGTCTCGACGGCAAGCAGCGAATTCTTGCTGTACATAATCTGACCGATCAATTGCGGATTTTGTATCTGGGTGATGCCCTGAAGGGGCCGTTGCAAGGCGAGTGGATCGGATTGTTGACCGGCGAAGAGGTGGTCGGCGATCAGGGAGAAATCAGCCTGCCGCCATACCATGTGCTATGGCTGACCCAGGCAGAGGAGGGGGCTTGAGTTTTAGTTGGGCCAGTTGAATTAAGTTATTATTTACTTTAGATTGTAAAAAGTTATTTTTCTCGTGAGGTTATCGATTAATCGTGAGAAATTGAAGTAGTATTAGAAAGGTCGTTGTTTACATATATGAATGTAGGTGACGGCCTTTTTGCGTTGGATAGATTAGCGGAAAGTTTTCCAGGCGCCTGTTATGGCTAGAGTGAAAAATGAGAATACGGGCGATATCCCATATTTGCTTCTTTGATAACGCAATAGGTAGAAAAATATCAAAACCATTATACCCAATAGATGTGAGGTTATAAAATGGAACTTAAAGAGTTTATTGCTGCAACTCTTGGTGAGATTCAAGAGGGTGTGCATATGGCCATCAAGCAAACCATTGAAAACGGGATTAACGGTGCCATCAATCCAAGCTGGGGCAGTACAAAGGACATTAATTCCTCACTTTATCCAAGAAGTTAAATTTGACATTGCGGTTACAGTTGCAGATGAAAAGAAAGCCTTTGTGAACGGTGGCATTAAAGTAGTCGGTCTTTCGATCGGTGGCGAAGGAAGCACTGATCGTTCCGCCAGTCACAGCAATTTCAGGCTGAGCATAGGTATAACGATAAAATGAAAGGGATCGTAAATGGCGAAAGATTTAAAGCCGATTGTTTCTTTCGAAGAATCATTCGATAAGCTCGATATCAGAGTTGGAAGAGTCATCGAAGTTGAACTCGAAAAAAGTACACATAAACCAACTTATAAAATGACGATCGACTTCGGAAAATATGGAAAACGCATAAGCTATGGTCGCTTTACACAGCACCCCATAGAAGAGGTGAAAGACAGGCTGGTTCTCGGTGTGTTGAATTTTGAACCCAAGAAAATGGGTGACGTCGTTTCTGAAGCATTAGTCATTGGCGTTCAATATCCTAAAGCTGAAAGCGGCGAAGCCACTTTTGTTTTCCCCGCAGTCACCGCAAAAATAGGAAGTAAACTTTTTTAGGTCAGCAAAAGAGACGAATCAATTTAATCAACCGGCGGAATGAGCGAGTTTTTTTTCGAGAAGTAACCTGAAATTTGGTGGTGGCCAAAACCTCTCGGCGCTGGTCGTCATGAACCGTTGGGGTCCGGAGCTACCCACGAAAAATGGAGGGGTGATTATGTCCGGACACGTTATCTTTTTATCAGCAATCGTACTGTCTTTTTTTATAGCTAAGCCATGTTTAGCCCTTCGCTGTAGGAGTAACCTTGCGTCTGTCGGTGATCTGAAAAATCAGGTCCGTCTTGCCTGTGGTGAACCCGTTTCACAAGAAGTGATCGGTTATATCAATCAGGAAAAGGGTGGGGACAGAATCAGGGTGATGAAAGTTGAAGAGTGGATCGTTAAAGAGAATAATCAATATTATAGCCTGGTATTTGAAGGGAACCGGCTTGTAAAGATTGAATCTGCGGGAAAAGATTAGCAACTCGCCATATCGGACCTTTCCTCCGCAATAGCAGACATCCCAAAAAAATTATGGAGGGGTCAATCCTGTATGCTATTTTCATTATCAAAATGATACAGAGCGCAACAAGGCACTACAACAGACTCACCCGGGAGGGCGTTGTATGAAAAATATTATGCTTTGCATGTTTTTATTCTGCGCTCTCTGTTCATGTTCATATATGAAGCATGCTTCGATTCAGGCCGAATATGCTCGGCTTCAAAATGCCGATCCGCGCCAGGTCAACCTGAAACATATGATCGACAGGGAGACCTATTTTGTGATTGGCCAGACCTTCGACGAAGAGGGGCGATACGCTAAGATCCCTCTCGCCATTGCCGCTTATTCAAGCAAATACAAACTGAATGAACGTGTCGACACCATGTACTCTGCTGGGGCGGGAACCCATTTTGGCTTGAATTTGCCGGCAGGCGATTACCAGCTTTTGGTCTTCGCGGATAGCGACCTGAATCAGGTTTTCGATCAAACAGAAGTGATCGGCCAGACAACAATCGCTTTGACTCCGCAGGGTTCTGAAGAGAAGGTTCTGGATCACGTCAATATTTCTTTAACCTCTCCCCGAAACTTTGATTGGGTAGAGCCGTTTTCTCGGCCGAATTCCGTTGTGCCCCACCAGTCGCTTTTCTTCCCCGCTGGCACGATACGAAGTTTTTCCGATCCGATCTTTTCCGAAAACATGGCGACCTTGGGGATGTATGATCCGGCTTCATTTTTGGAAAACGCCCCGACGATGTTTTATGCTTTAGAAGAGGACCTTGATTTCAAGATTCCTGTGGTTTTTGTCCATGGCATAGGCGGCTCTATCCGCGATTTTGAAACAATCGTCAAACAGCTTGACCGGGAGCGTTATAAACCCTGGTTTTTTTATTACCCCTCCGGTGGCGACCTGGACCAGTTGGCCGAATTATTTCATAGGATATTTATCTCCGGCAAAGTGATCCACTTACGAGAGATGCCGATGATTATCGTTGCCCACAGCATGGGCGGGTTGATCGTGAGAGAGGCTTTGAACAGGTACGAGGAGAACAGCAAGCAGAACAAGATCGACCTGATGGTGACCATCGCCACTCCCTTTGGCGGTCACCCGGCCGCAGCTGCGGGAGAAGAGCATGGTTTGATCGTGCTTCCTTCGTGGCGGGACGTTAACCCGGACAACCGTTTCATCAAAAGCCTCTTCAGAAAGCCGCTGCCGAAAAGCATCGAGCATCAACTTCTCTATGCCTACGACAATCCGGCACGATTGAAAATCAGCAAAAATAGCGACGGTGTGGTCCCACTATCAAGCCAATTGCGTCTTGAGGCCCAGCAGCAGGCGACTACTCAACTCGGCTTTGACCGCAGTCATACGGGGATTCTGGATGATGAAGAGATGATCGCTTATCTTTTTGACTGTATGGATCGGGTGAAAAACTTCTATCCGGAATCTCATCTGGTGGTTCTGCGCCAGGGTGGTTACAAGGTGGAGCTGTCTGACGGTTATAGTCCAGTCGGTCGTTATGTCATCCATTCGCTTGGCAAGTATTGGATGGCCGTTTCGCAAGGAGATCTTAAGCCCTTCTTCCCGGAGCAGGAGCGGTTTCTCCGGGTTGTCAAGGGGGAGGAGCCACCCAAATATGAGGTGGTCAAGGACTGGTTGCGCTTTCTTATGGAATATCCCGATCTCAATCGTGAGTAACGGGAACTCAGGCGTCACAGCGTTCTTTAAAATGACGGATTTTATCCATTCTTATTTAACATCACGAATCTTCGGTTATAATGTCCACACTCGAATCCCTCTTTTGCTTGGCAAGAAGGGGTAACAACCTGAATAACTTGAAATGAAAAGCGATTATTAGCAGGACCATCCATGATCAAAAAGCCCTCCTTTGCCACGATTTTTCTTTTGAGCTGTCTTACATTTTTCATCCCGCCTACGGATTATTTATATGCCGGGCAGGAAAAAACGCAATTCCAGGAATTTCTCGATCAATTGCACGTTGAGGCGCTTGAGCAGGGGATTTCGGAGCAAACTGTTGCCCTGGCTTTGAAAGATATTCAAGCCCCCAAACCCAAGACTTTGCACCACTACAGTAATCAGCCGGAAGTTAAGCTGACCCTCGAAAGATATCTGCGCAACCAGATCGATCAATACCGTATACGTGACGGTCGTCAAAAGCTGGAAACCTATCCGACCTGGCTGAGCCGTATTGAACGGAAATACGGTGTGCCGCGAACGGTCCTGGTGGCTCTGTGGGGAATCGAGAGTCATTACGGGAAAAATACAGGTGACTTGCCGCTGGTTCAGTCGCTGGTGACGCTGGCATATGAGGGGCGCCGTACTCGTTTTTTTAAAAAAGAGCTGTTTGCTGCTCTGCAGCTGGTCGATGACGGCGTGGTGCCATTTGCCAAGCTGCGTGGTTCCTGGGCGGGGGCGATGGGGCAGTTCCAGTTCATGCCGTCGAGTGTCCGAAACCTGGCGGTTGATGAAGACCATAGCGGGTCGATCGACCTGTGGCGGTCGTTTCCCGATGCGCTTGGTTCTGCGGCTCATTTCCTTGACCGGGCCGGCTGGGTCAGGGGGCAACGTTGGGGGCGCCGGGTCACGGTGCCTGCCGGGTTTGATTCGTCCAAGGCAGGGTTAAGTTTCCGCCAGCCGCTCTCCTATTGGCGCAAGTTCGGAATTAAAACCCTTGGTGGGGCAGATTTGCCGCGCTCGGCGATGGAGGCATCCCTAATTATGCCAGACGGTCCGCAAGGCAGAGCTTATCTTGTTTATCAGAACTTCAGGGTGCTGATGAGATGGAATCGTTCACAGTTGTTCGCAATCACTGTTGGTGAGCTGGCAAATAGTTTTTAGTCGATTGTTTCCGAAAATATCAAGCGGTAAGCATAGCTTCCCGCTTTGCGGTGATGCGAGTTTGAGTCGCGCAGCGACCCCGTGGTTTTGCTCTTCTAATGTTTTGTTTGATATTGGCTAAAATCGGCGGGTCCCGGCCCACCAGCCGGGTTCATTTTCTTTGTGGCGACAAAGAAAATGAACCAAAAGAAAGCTCTTTTAAAAACACTGACGAAAATTGTGTTTTCTTATCTTTGTAGCCTTTGGGCTGAAGCCTTGTTCACGCTCAGACAAGACGCTTTGCGTCTTGAATTCGTACAATCACAAAGCCGGGTTCCGACTTACGTGCATGGAACAGGCATTGCTAGGAGCTTCTTCAGTAAAGACGTAGGTTGAAAATGGCCGGATGGTTCGCTAGACCCATCCGGCCGTTTTTTTATTTGTTGTCTTCTTCAACCGCTTCGTAGATATGGTCAAGAATATCCGGAATGGCGCTTTGCACCCGGTTCCAGGTCGGCATGTTTGGGGTTTCCATCGGGAAGTTGATGTAGGCGTCTCCGGCGCGCATGATATTTTCGGCGAACAGCTCAACTGCCTTCTCTTCCTTGTGCCGGTCGACCTTCAGCCCGTTGATGGTGGCATCGTTGTAGTAACGTTCGACAAAATCTAGAGCGGTACGGAAGTAGGTGGCCTTCAGGGTGCGGAAACTCTCCGGTGAAAAGACGTTCCCCTGGATCGCCAGCTTGCGGATGACTGCTTTGATGATATCGGTGCTCATGCGCGACAGCCCGCGCTGCGGATCCTCCTGGGAGAGATCTTGATGCTTGTGATCGTAGACATCGGCGATATCGACCTGGCAGATGCGGCTCGTCGCATAGTTGCGATGCATCTCGGAGATGACCCCGATCTCGAGTCCCCAGTCGCTGGGTATACGCAGGTCGGTGAGCACCTCGGTACGCATCGAGAACTCGCCGGCCAGGGCATAGCGGAAGCTGTTGAGGTAATCGAGATAATCGGAATGGCCGACCAACTTCTGCAGGGAGTGAATCAGCGGGGTGACGAGCAGACGGCAGACCCGGCCGTTGAGACTGCCCCCGGCGATACGCGAATAGTAGCCCTTGCAGAACTGGTAGTTGAAGGCCGGGTTGGCGACCGGATAGATCAGCCGAGCCAGAAGTTCTCGTGAATAGGTGACGATGTCGCAGTCATGCAGCGCCACGGCGCGGCTACGGCCTGAGGCCAGGACATAGCCGAAGCAGTACCAGACGTTGCTCCCCTTGCCGCGTTCGGTCGGAGCCAGTCCTTCAGCGGCCAACATCTCGTTGATCTTGCGCAGGCGCGGACCGTCGTTCCAGAGGATGCGGTAGGTCTGCGGCAGGCGACTGAAGTATTCTTTGGCATATTCGAATTGCTTTTCATCGGCCCGGTCGAGGCCGATGACGATCTCACGCAGGTAGCTGGCGTGCTTCAGGTCATCGAGGATCGGGCCTAAAGCTGGACCTTCCAGCTCAGAGAAAAGCGATGGCAGAACCAGGCTCATCGGCCGGCGCGTCGAAAACCGTTCAAGATCGACTTCCAGTTGCTTGAGGGGGCGATCGGTCAGGTTGTGCAGGGTTGTTATGACACCATTCTGGAAAAAATCAGCCATTGCGGGCTCCTTTTACAGAGAACATTTTCAGAAGTGAAACTATTGCCTTATTCCAGCCAGCCGGACCTGGTTCTGGGGCTGTTATCATCTTGCGTGCTTTAGGCTGTGCCGCATGCCCGCTGAGAGCCGGGATTACGATAGCGATATCTGCCGCTTCCATCATGCTTTCATCGTTCGGGCCATCGCCGAGAGCGACCGTTGTCAAGCTGCTGGCCGGATGTCGCTCCAGATACCAGGAGCGCAGCCAGGCCAGGGCTGCCCCCTTGTCGGCGCCACTGTCGAGGACATGGTAAAAGCGCCCTCCGCGTAATAGTCTGAGGTTATGACGCCCAAGCTTGTGGTTGAACTTTTTCAGGGCTTCTTCGCTGTCCTGCCACTGCAGCGGTTCGGTGCACAGTCGCTGTTTAGCCAGTCCGGCGTTTTCAACCGTCAGACCGGTTGCTGCGGCAACGTCTGCGGCGCTCATATCACTGAAGCCGGTGAAGTCGAACTGTTTTTCCTGCCTGATTCTGTGCACCAGAGAAGTCAGTTCCTGATAGCTCCTGCCAAAATAAAAGGCACCATGGGTCGGATCCTCTGCATGTGGATCGGTTACGATCGCCGCGCCATTTTCCACGATGTAGGGGGTATCGAGTTCCAGTTCTGAGTGAAGGTTGGCAACTTCCGCCGCTGTTTTACTGGTACACAGAATCAACGGGATAGAGAGCCGCTTCAGTTGATCCAGAGCCGTCTGCGCCGGTTTCCAGCTGTAGCTGTTATGATCAAGCAGGGTTCCGTCCAGATCGCTGAAGATGAGTAGATTCATAACGACTCTCTCTCCTGTTGTTGGAAATCAATAGGCTCCGAACCATTAAGCAGTGCAAGGCAAGTGCCAGTTTGGGAAAATATCAGCTTGTAGGGAAAGGAGTCGGTGACTGAAAAACCAAACGGCCGCCCTGAGGAGGAGCGACCGTTTGGTTTTTTCTATCTTTGAACAGGTTATAGGGGAGGGGTGACCGGCTGTTGAGATTAAAGAGTAAAGCTGCCGGACATGTTGGCTACTGAACCTGTGAATGCTTGTGTATGTCGAGTCTCATCGATAGAGACTTTACTCTTTTTATTGCGCCTGTTGACTGCCTGCACTGAAAGTCATAAACGGACGCATTGTTTTGCTAACTGTTTGTTTCTTTATCAGACGTACTGAATAAAGGTGCCGTAGCTGATCACCATAATGACAGCGACAATGGCAATGATAGAGGTCATGGATGCTAAGTAGGATGCGAATGCTTTCATATCGATTCTCCTTGTTTCTGATAGGGAAGCAGCGTTGTTTTATATGTAAATAAATATAGTCTACCTCGCCTGCTAATGACAATACTAAATTTCTATAATATCAACATTGCTCCACTATATGTAATTCGGTGGTGGATATATGTCTTTTTCCGTGATCCGGTCGGCGGTGTTTGGCTACTGAGTTGAGTCGTTGTCAGGCAACGCTGGCAATGAGAGCGAGTGTTGCAACAATCAGTGAGGCCGGAGCCGGTGATGTTCCTGTGAAATGATTGGTTCCTTTCTTGTTCTTTCTCCTTTATCTAAGTTTCTGTACAGTTCTGTCTGCAAGCCGGTTGCCTGTTGGTTATGAACTGATCCAGATGCTTAAGATGCCAACCTCGATCAGAGCAAAGATTCCCACAAAAAACAGAGTGGAAGCAGTGCCTGCCAAAAATTGTGTTACGGTCATGATTGACTCCGATATGTATTTCTTTTAGTGGAATAATGATATCTTATGTAGAATGTATAACTGAATTGGTAAGCTATTAAAAATATTTTGTTACTATATGACCTATAGGGAATATTTATAGAGATGCCGCCCGGCTTGCGGCGGCTTGGAGGAAATGGTGTACGGCTGGCTTGGTCGCCAGCTGGTGTTTCTTCTATTATTCAGCGCGCCAGGTCGCTGAAATTGAGGATTGACTCGATATCTGATCGGTCGGATTTATTGATGATGACAGCTTTGCCAACCAGCACGGCCTGCGCTTGAGAGATGATCTCTTCCACGGCCTTCAGCGTTGAACCCTTGGCGAAAAAGTCGTCGACAAAGAGGATTCTGTCCCCTTTCTGCAGAACCTCTCGGGAGACGTAGAGAGTTGTTGATTCCTCTTTGGTGAAGGAAAAACTGGCTGCCGCATAGAAACTCCGCATGGTCAGCGGTTTCTTCTTTTTGGCATAGATGAACGGCAGGTTCAATTTTTCGGCAATCGCCTGGGCGAGCATGATACCGCTGGTCTCCGCGGTGAGGATCTTGTCAATTTGGCTGGTGGCAAAACGATCAGCCAGGTCTTTGCCGAGTGCATTGATCAGGCCGGTATCGACCATATGGTTAAGAAACAGATCGACCTTGATCACCTCGCCGTTCACGTCGCCTTCTTTTCTGATTCGTTCAAGCAAAAGCTGAGCTGCTGTCATTTCCGATCCTCCCGGTCATAGGGAATCCCAAGGCTTTCCGGTTGCTGGCTGGCGCCCTTCTGCTGGCGCAGGGTGGCGATCACCAGCACCAGAATGGTGAAAATATAGGGGAGCATTTGTAGTATGTGGGCGCTGACCGTTGTGCCCATGGCCTGAAAGCGCAACTGAAGCGCGGTAATACCGCCGAACAGGTAGGCACCGATCAGGGCGCGCGGGCTTGACCAGCGGGCAAAGATGACCAGGGCGACGGCGATCCAGCCACGTCCGGCGACCATGTTCTCGATCCACATCGGGGTCATCGCCAGGCTTAAGTAAGCGCCACCGAGGCCGGAGATGCCGGAGCCGATGGCCACCGCCAGAAAGCGGTACCTGGTGACCGGGATGCCGCAGGTATCGGCGGCCCCTGGATTCTCACCGACGGTGCGCAGCGAGAGTCCCCAGCGGGTGCGGTAGAAAAATAGCGAGATGGCGATGACCAGAATAAAGCTGAGGTAGATCAGAAGGTCCTGGTTGAAGAACGGCTTGCCGATGCCGGGTATTGCGGACAGGCCGGGAATCGCCAGGCGCTTGAAGCCGCTTATGGTCTGGCCGACCATCGGTTTGCCGAACAGAGCAGTGATGCCGATGCCGAACATCGTCAGCGCCAGGCCACTGACAATCTGGTTGCCGCGCAGTTGAACCGAGATGAAGCCATGCACCGCCCCAGCGATGAAGCCGGCAACAAAGGCCGCACAGACGCCGATCAGCAGGGAACCGCTGTAGTAGGTGGCGCTGAAACCGGAGAGGGCACCGATCAGCATCAGCCCTTCCATCCCCAGATTGTAGACACCGGAACGCTCGTTGAGAATACAACCGAGGGTCGCAAAGAGGATCGGGGTGCCGGCCCTGACCGTGGCGTCAAGCAGGATCTCAATCATGGGCACCTCCTTTGATCAGGCGCGGCCGGTAGATGATGAAGAAGTCGGACGCCAGCAGGAAGAACAGGATCAACCCTTGGAAGGCGTAGACAAAGGCGACCGGTAGCTGCCAGAAAATCTGCAGGCTGTCGCCGCCGACCAGCAGGACCCCCATCAGGAAGGAGACGATGACGACCCCGATGGCGCTGCGCTTGGCCAGCCAGGCGATGATGATTGCCGTGTAGCCGTAACCGGGGGAAAGACCGTTCTGGAGGCGGTATTGTAGTCCGGCGACTTCACTGAAGCCAGCTAGCCCGGCGACCGCGCCGCTTAAAAACAGGACGATGAAGATGGCCGTCGCTGTCTTCATCCCGGCGTAATGGGCGGCTTTCGGGTTGCTGCCGATGACCTTGATCTGGTAGCCCCAGACGGTGCGCTCCATGAACAGGTAGATGGCGATGGCGCAGACCAGAGCCAGGATAAAGCCGCTGTGCAGCCGGGTATCGAAATAGAAGGCCAGCCGGGCGCTGTCGCTGAACTGGGCAGTCAGTGGAAAGTTGAAGCCTTTGGGGTCTTTCCAGGGGCCGTAGATCAGGTAGTCGGCAAAAAAGATCGCAATATAGTTCATCAGCAGGGTGACGATGACCTCGTTGACCTGCCAGCGTGCCCGCAGAAAACCGGCGACGCCACCCCACAGCCCACCGCAGCAGAAGGCCGCGAGAAACATGGCGAGCAGCATCAGCCAGTGATTGTTGATCCCTGAAAAGAGGGCAATTCCGGTTGCGCCGATCGCTCCCATGTAGAGTTGACCTTCGGCACCGATATTCCAGATCTGCATGCGGAAGGCGATACTGACCGCCAACCCGGTGAAGATCAGTGGGGTGGTCTTCACAAGCGTTTCGGAGATGCCGTAGACCGAACCCAATGCGCTGAAGATGATCTCCTTGTAGGCTGCCAGCGGATTTACTCCGCCGAAATAGAGCAGGAAACCGGCGATGAACAGGGCAATCAGGATTGAGATCAGCGGGGCACTGAAGCGAAACAGCGGGGTCGAAATTTCACGACGTTCAATAACAAGTTTCACGCTGCTCCTCCTGCTTCACCACTCATCATCAGGCCAATCTCTTCGCGCGATGCGCTGCGCGGATCGGCATAGCCGACCAGCCGGCCGCGGAACATGACCGCGATACGGTCGCTCAGCTTGAACAGCTCATCGAGATCTTCTGCGATCAGGATGGTGCTCATGCCCCTATCAGCGCCATCGGCGATGACTTTATGGACATACTCGGCGCTGCCGATATCGAGGCCGCGTGTTGGGTAGAGGGCGACTAGCACCTTGGGATCTTCCGAGAGCTCACGGGCGATGATGACCTTCTGGATATTGCCACCGGAGAGGTAGCGTACCGGTGTGCCGTCCGGACCACTCTTGATGGCGAACTGGGTGATCTTGTTTCTGGCGTTCTGGCGGATCGCTTTGCGATCCTGGAAAATCCAGCGGCAGAATTCGCCGTTTTTGAAACTCTTGAGAATCAGGTTTTCGTCAACGCTCATGTCAGGCGCAATGCCAACCGCCTTGCGGTCTTCCGGGATGTGGGCAATGCCGGCAATATAGGAATAGCGTGCGTTACTGTGAGTAATGTCCTGCACTCCGGCGAAAATCTGCCCGTGACTGGCCTCTTTGAGCCCGGTCAGCACTTCGGCCAGGGCTTTCTGGCCGTTGCCGGCGACACCAGCGATGCCGAGGATCTCTCCCTTCTTGAGCTGCAGATCGAAGGCATCGAGATCGGACAGGCCACGTTCATTGCGGACCGACAGTCCCCTGATGTCGAGAATGATCTCATCCGACATCTGCAGGTTTTTCTGCCATTCGGGGATCTTGTCCTGGCCAATCATCAGGCTGGCCAGTTTGTTCTCGTCGAACTCTCCGCGGGGCAGCGTGTCGACACTGCAGCCTTTTTTAAGGATCGTTACCCGGTCGGAGATTTCCATGACTTCGCGCATCTTGTGCGAGATGAAGATGATACTTTTCCCCTGATCGCGCAGTCTCTTCAGCACGGCGAACAGCCGGTCAGTCTCCTGTGGGGTGAGAACCGCGGTCGGCTCGTCGAGGATCAGCAGGCGACAGTCGCGCAGCAGCAGTTTGATCAGTTCGATCCATTGCTGAGCCCCGATCGACAGTTGCCAGACCGGTGTGTCTAGATCCAGTTCGAGATTGAACTCGTCGATCAGGGCCTGGATCTGTTGACGATAGTGGCGGCGTTTGAACAGGTTGGGGACATCTGAGAGGGCGATCAGGATGTTCTCAAATACCGAATGGGCCGGGACCAGCATGAAATGCTGGTGAACCATGCCGATGGCACAGGCCAGGGAGTCTTTCGGGCTGGTGAACTGAACCGGTTTTCCATTGATGCTGATCTGGCCGCGGTCGGGGTGGTAGAGCCCGGTCAGGATGTTCATCAGGGTGCTTTTTCCCGCGCCGTTTTCACCGAGCAGGGTATGGATCTCACCGGCGCTGACGCTGAACGATACGTCATCAAGGGCAACAACCCCGGGAAAGGTCTTGCGAATATTTTTTAACTGAAGAAGATCAGCCATAAGTACCGTAGCTGGTGGGGGCACATCAGTTAGCCTGACACGCCCCACCGGATCTGTTGGATTAGTTCGTTACCATCCGGAAACTCCAGATGAAAACTAGTTCGGAATGGTGCCCTTAACGCCTTCGACAAAGTAGCTCATGCCGAGCAGATCTCCATCACTCGGGATCTGGCCGGCGGCGACGACGACCTTGCCGCTTTGATCTTTGAGTGGTCCGGCGAACGGATGGAGTGTCCCTGCTTTGATCGCCGCAGTCTTCTCAGCAACGAGGGCGCGGACATCGGCTGGCACCTTGTCGCTGTAATCAGCCAGCTCGACCAGCCCTTCCTTCATGCCCCACCAGAGTTGCTCGGATTTCCAGGTGCCTTCATGCACTTCCTCGGCGATCTTGGTGTAGAAGGAACCCCAGTTCCAGACCGGAGCGGTCAGAAAGGCGTTGGGGGCGAAGCTGCGCATGTCGGTATCGTAGCCGATGACATAAGCGCCGCGAGCTTCTGCGGCCTGCAGGGTGGCCGGTGCGTCCTGGTGCATGGTCAGGATGTCGGCACCGACATCAAGCAGGCTGTCGGCGGCGTCACGCTCAGTACCCGGGTTGAACCAGGTCTGGGTCCAGACGACGCGGACTTCGGCGTCAGGGTTGACGCTTTTGACCCCCAGGGTGAAGGCGTTGATGCCACGGATAACTTCCGGAATCGGGAAGGCGGCAACGTAGCCAATGATATTCTTCTTGGTCATCTTGCCGGCGACGATACCGGACAGGTAGCGTGGCTCATACATACGGCCGAAGTAGGTGCCGACGTTGGCTGCGGACTTGTAGCCGGAGCAGTGCATGAAGATGACGTTCGGGTTGCGCTTGGCGACATCGATGGTGGCATCCATGTAGCCGAAACTGGTGGTGAAAATCAGGTTGTGACCGCGCTGCACCAGGCCGTTGATGACCCGGGCCGAGTCCGCACCTTCCGGAACCGATTCAATAATGGTCGATGGTTTGACGTATGAGAGCTTTTCCATCTCTTTGCGCCCCTGATCGTGGGCGTAGGTCCAGCCGGCGTCACCGACAGGTCCGACATAGATGAATCCGGCTTTGATGTCCTTGACCGGTTCCGCCGCCAAGGCACTTCCGCAAAAGCAGACAGCCAGGACGAACAGCAGAAAAAGAGCAGTTTTTTTCATCGGTTTCTACCTTTCTTGAGCGCGGTAATTGGTTAAAAGAATCATTATCTAGACAACTTCCATCGACCTGTCAAGCCGTTGGTCAAAGCTTACTGTCAATATTGTTTTTCAGCCAGCTGGCATCCCACCATTCGACCGGTTGGACGGCGACACCGTTAACAAATACACCGAAATGGAGATGGTCGCCACCCGCCATGCCGGTTGCGCCGCTGCGGCCGATAACCTGCCCCTTGCTGACCGTATCACCGGCCTGGACCGAGAGCTGGCTCATGTGGGCGTAGAGGGTTTGCAGGCCGAGACCGTGGTCGATGACGACGCACATGCCGTAGATCCCGAGGTAATCGGCAAACAGGACGACTCCGTTGTTTCCGGCTTCAACTTCCGCTTGGGCGACCGATGCGAGGTCATAGCCCAGATGG
Source organism: Geopsychrobacteraceae bacterium (assembly GCA_963677215.1). Lineage (GTDB taxonomy): Bacteria > Desulfobacterota > Desulfuromonadia > Desulfuromonadales > Geopsychrobacteraceae. The sequence goes on along the minus strand of OY781919.1, from coordinate 269,784 downwards.
TAGGTTTCGTCGATCTTCTTCCCCTCGTAGTAGTAGGTGCGGTGGTCGGCAAACAGGGCCAGGGTCGCAGCTTTCGGTTGGCGGCCGAAGGCCCCCTCCCAGAGCGGAGAATGTGATGACTGCTTGCTCAACTCGACCATCTTGGCCCGGTTCTGTCTCCTGATCTCTGTGTTGACATAGAGAAAGATTTCGAGAGGCGTTGTGGCATTTGGGGCCAGAACCTCAAATTCAGGGGTTTTCTGATCGAGAAAAGACTTGGAAATATTGATGCTGCGATCACGGAAGCTCTTGTAGTTGGCGCGATAGTAAATACCTGCCTGGCGTTCATTACCGGCCAGGTCCTTGGCCACAACCCGGGGAATGAAGTCTTTTTCCTTGACGTAGTAAGGGTAGGTGAAGAGGCAGGCATAAGCCCCCGAGTCCTGCTGGTAAGCCGGAAAATAGAACTCACCGAACTGAACGCCGGCCATACTGACATCTTCATTCAGATTGAAGGTGACCAGGCCGCTGCCACCGCGGGTGAAATTGTGGGCCTTGCTCAGGATCGAGATGATCGGAGCGCGGGTATCGTAGGTCAGGCTGTAAAGCTGGGTGCTGGTATTCCCCTTGCCGAAATGGTAGATCGCCCGGTCGGTTGAGACGATCTCGATCTGCAGGCCGCCATCGGCCAGTTGCAGGGCGCTGAGGTCAAGGTCGATGTCGACAGATGCGGTCTGTTCAGGGAAATCTCTGGCCAGTAACGATCTTCTGCTGCTCCCCTGCAGGACGTTGACCTGGACAGTTTTCAGGCCGATGCCGTCATCCGCGAGCGAAAGCAACAGCTTGGTTTTTGCCGAAACCGGCCCATTGCCCGGAGTTAAGGTGATTTGCGGAGGGGCCGTATCGCGGAAATACAGGACTCCACCGGCAATGATGGCAATGATAATGAGGAAAATGACGATTTTTTTAAGAGATTTCACAGACACAACCTTTCAGAGCTTTTTTGAATTTTCATTTAAGAGACGCAGACAGATCCGCAGCGGAACGATTCGGGGTAGCGTCAAGCTACCCCGTTTTTTGTGCAGGAATTGTTCATCTTCTCAACAGGCTTGTCAAGTTTTCTACAGTCCGGATGTTGCGATCCTGTTTTTTCAGCCGTGGATCGCTTCTTTGTTGACGGCCAGGGCCGCTTCCTTGAATGCTTCGGCCAGGGTCGGGTGGGCATGACAGGTGACGGCCAAGTCATGGATGCTGCCGGAGAACGACAGGACGGCAGTCGCCTCAGCGATCAGTTCCGAGGCGGTCGGGCCGATGATATGCACGCCGAGCAGGCGGCCGCTGTCGGGGGTGGCCAGCACCTTGACAAATCCTTCGCTCATACCGGAGGCCAAGGCCCGGCCGTTGGCGGCAAAGAAGAATTTCCCCGATTTATATTCGGTACCGGCTTCTTTGAGCTCTTCCTCGGTTTTACCGACCGCTGCGACCTCAGGCCAGGAATAGGTGACCCCCGGAATGATGTCGTAGTTGACGGCTGACGTATGACCAGCCAGGCGCTCGGCGAAGACAACCCCTTCTTCGCTCGCTTTGTGAGCCAGCATCGGACCCGGCACCAGGTCGCCGATGGCGAAGATACCGGGAACCTTGGTCTGGTAGTTGGCGTCGACTTCGAGCTGCCCCTGCCGATTGGTTTCCAGACCAACGGCATCGAGGCCAAGCCCGGTCGTTACCGCGCGGCGCCCGGTGGCGACCAGCACCTTGTCGCAGACGAGATCCTTTTCTCCTTTTTCACTGCTCAAGGTTGCGGTGATCGCGCTTTTCTTGATATCGATTTTCTCCAGTCTGGTTTTGAGCAGGATCTCGATCCCCTGTTTCTTCAGGCTGCGCTGCAGGGTCTGGGCGATCTGGCCGTCCATCGCCGGCAGGATCTGCGGCAGCATCTCAACAACGGTAACCTCGGCACCGAGGCGACTCCAGACCGAACTCATCTCCAGGCCGATGACTCCGCCGCCGACCACCAGCAGACGTTTCGGTACGGCATCTAGGCTTAAGGCATCGCGGGCATTGATGACGTTCTTGCCGTCAAAGGGCAGGTGGGGCAGTTCGAAGGCTTCACTGCCGGTCGCCAGCAGGATGCTTTTCGCCGCCATTTGTGTTTCCCCTTCAGGGCCGCTGACCTTGATCTTGCGCAGCTCGCCGTCAAGCGGAAGCAGGGTGGCTATGCCGGAAACGGCATCGATCTTGTTCTTTTTGAACAGGGCGGCGATGCCGCCGGTCAGCTTGGCGATGATCTCTTCCTTGCGCGCCATCATTTTGTTCAGATTCAGCTTGGCGCCGGTGACTTCGATCCCGTGATCGGCCAGTTCATGCTGAACCCGGGCGTAATGCTCGCTCGACTCAAGCAGCGCCTTGCTCGGAATGCAGCCTTCGTTCAGGCAGACGCCGCCTAAGGTGGCGCGCTTTTCGACCACAGCGACGGAAAAACCGAGCTGAGAGGCACGAATAGCGGCGACGTAGCCGCCAGGGCCGGCACCGATAACGATCAGGTCGTAATTTTTTTCAGACATCTTCTCTCCTTCATGCAGGGTTGAATCCTGCGGATGATCGGTCAGAGTTTCAGGAGCAGGGTTTCCGGATCGTCGATATAGGTCTTGATCTGCTTGAGAAAACCGACCGCCTGCTGGCCGTCGATGATCCGGTGATCATAGCTCAAGGCCAGGTTCATCATCGGTCGGATGACCACTTCGCCATTACGGGCGACCGGGCGGTCGACGATGGCGTGCATGCCGAGGATCGCGCTCTGCGGCGGATTGAGGATCGGGGTCGAGAGCAGGGATCCGTAGACGCCGCCGTTGCTGATGGTGAAGGTGCCGCCTTCGAGCTCATCGAGGGTTAGTTTGCCTGCCTGGGCGCGCTTGGCGAAATCAGCGATGGTCGCTTCGATTTCATGGAAGCTGATCAGGTTGGCGTTGCGGATGACCGGAACCACCAGGCCGCGCTTGCTGCCGACGGCGACCCCGATGTCGATGTAGTTGTGGTAGATCATGTCGCTGCCGTCGATGCTGGCGTTGACCTCCGGGTAAAGTTCAAGCGCTGCTGCAGCAGCCTTGACGAAGAACGACATGAAGCCGAGGTTGATGCCGTGACGCTCCTTGAAGGCCTCCTTGTAGCGGGCGCGGATGTCCTTGGTCTTGCTCATGTCGGTTTCGTTGAAGGTCGTCAGCATGGCTGTTTCCTGCTTGGCCTTGAGCAGATGCTCGGCGATCTTCTTGCGGATCTGGCTCATCGGCACGCGCTTGATCCGTTCACCACCGTCGGCTGCAGCAACTGCAGGCTTGACCGCCGGGGCAGGGGCGGCTGGTTTTGTCACTGCCGGTGGAGTCGGCGCCTGGGCCGGAATGTCGTCGACCAGGATGCGGCCGTCACGGCCGCTGCCGGTCAGGCCTGCCGGGTCGATGCCCCGTTCGGCGGCGATCTTCGGTACCGCCGGGTTCATCGGCGCATCCCCCTTGGCAGGTGCAGCCGGAGCCGGTTCCGCCTGAGCTGCCGTTGGCTGAGCCTTTTCTTCTGGTGTAGCAGCTCCTGCCGGTTTCGCCGCACTCTCGTCGATCTGGCCGATGGTTGCGCCGATGGCGACGACGTCACCGGTCTGGGCCATGACCTTCAGGACCCCTGAGGCTTCGGCGATGATTTCGACATTGACCTTTTCGGTCTCCAGTTCCATCAGCAGCTCGTCTTTTTCAACGTACTCGCCATCTTTCTTGAACCATTCACCGATGGCCGCTTCGACGATCGATTCTCCAACCTGTGGGACAACAATATCCATAATGACAACCTCTCAATTTATGAAAATTATGACAATGGAGCAAAGGCTTGATCGAGGATCTGCTGCTGCTCGATCTTGTGGATCCGGTGCGAGCCGACGGCGGTACTGGCCGAGCGTTTGCGGCCGACATAGACCGGCTCCTTGCCGAGCAGTTCACGCAGCTGCGGCCGCAGGTGGTCCCAGCCACCGCCGTTGCCGATCTCTTCCTGAACCCAGAAATACTCGGTCGATTTGCGGTACGGCGCGACAATCTGCTTGAGCAGCTCGCTGTGCAGTGGGAAGAGCTGCTCGATGCGCACAATCGCCACATCACTGCGACCAAGATCGCTGCGCTGCTGGAGCAGTTCGAAATAGATCTTACCGCTACAGAACAGGATCCGTTTGCAGTTCTTCGGGTTGAGATCGTCAGCGATGATCTCCTCGAATGAACCGCTGGTCAGATCGGCGACCTTTGAGGAGCAGGCCGGGTGGCGCAGCATTGCTTTCGGGGTCGCGACGATCAGTGGCCGGCGGTAGCTGGCGCGGACCTGACGGCGTAGCAGGTGGAACAGCTGGGCCGGGGTGCTTGGGTTGACGACCAGCATGTTGTTGTCGGCACAGAGCTGCAGATAGCGCTCGATGCGGGCGCTGGAATGTTCCGGGCCCTGCCCTTCGTAGCCGTGGGGCAGGAACATAGTCAGACCGGTGGGGCGGTCCCACTTGGCCAGCGAACTGGCGATAAACTGGTCGATGATCACCTGGGCTCCGTTGGCGAAATCGCCGAACTGGGCTTCCCAGATGGTCAGGTCGTCGGGGGTTTCGACCGAATAGCCGTAATCGAAACCGAGGACAGCCACTTCCGAGAGCATCGAGTTGAAAACGTCAAAGCGGCTGCCTGCTGCGCTGGCGATGCTCTGCAGCGGGGTGTATTCACGTGCCGTTTGGGTGTCGTAGAGGGTGGCGTGACGGTGATTGAAGGTGCCGCGCCGTGAATCCTGACCGGAGAGGCGGATCGAGGTCCCCTCGTTGACCAGGCTGGCGAAGGCCAGAGCCTCACCGGTACCCCAGTCGATGCCGCTGTCCTCGCTGACCGAGGCGAGTCGCTTCTTGAGTAGGGCATCGATCTTGCGGTGGGCGCTGAAATCCTCCGGGATGGTCGTTAGCTGGGCGATCAGGTCATCGACTGTCTCCTTGCTGATCCCGGTTGCCACCGAAGCGAAGCTAAATTCACGCTTGATGTGCGACCACTGCTTGAGAAAGATTTCGTGCAGCGGGCAGACCTCGCGCTCGAGGGCGCTCTCGAGCAAGTTGTCGACCTGATCTTCGATCTGCTGCAGCTCCTCCTTGGCGAATCCTTCCATCAGCAGCTGACTCTTGTAGATGTCGGCGGTCGGCGGATGGTTCTTGATCTTTTCATACATCAGTGGCTGGGTAAAGAACGGCTCGTCCCCCTCGTTGTGGCCGTGACGCCGGTAGCAGATGACCTCGATGACGACATCCTTGCGGAACTGCTGACGGTATTCCAGCGCCATGGTCGCTGCCTGAAGCAGTGCTTCCGGGTCGTCGCCGTGAACATGGAAGATCGGTGCGCCGAGCATCTTGGCGATGTCGGTCGGGTAGCAGGTCGAGCGGGCATCGACCGGCATGGTGGTGAAGCCGATCTGGTTGTTGATGACCACATGTAGGGTGCCGCCGGTCTTGTAGCCGGCCAACTGCGATAGGTTAAGACACTCAGCGACCATTCCCTGACCGGCAAAGGCGGCATCGCCGTGGATCAGCAGCGGCAGAACAAGCTGTTCACTATCCCCCTCGATCCGGTCGATCCGGGCGCGACACTTGCCTTCGACAACCGGGTTGACTGCTTCGAGGTGGCTCGGGTTGGAGGCCAGCGAGATATGCACCGAGGTGCCGTCCGTATAGTAGCGGTCGTTGGAATAGCCCTTGTGGTATTTAACATCCCCTTCGCCGACGATGTGATAGCGCTCGTTGTCGGCAAACTCGGCAAACATGTTCTCCAACGGTTTGCGGAAGATATTGGCCAGAACATTCAGACGGCCGCGGTGAGCCATGCCGATGACCACATGCTGCAGGCTAAGGGCTGCCGACTGTTCAATGATGTGCTCGAGCAGTGGAATGACCGATTCGCCCCCTTCGAGGGAGAAGCGCTTCTGACCGATGAACTTGCGGTGCAGGAAGGTTTCGAACTTGGTTGCGCGCTGCAGCATGGTCAGGATCTCAAGCTTTTTGGCGCGGCTGAATTCACTGCGGCTGCGGGTTTCTTCCGCCCTTTGCTGCAGCCACTGCCGCTCGGTCGGAATGGAGATATGCATATACTCCATCCCCAGCGAGCGGCAGTAGGTCTGTTTGAGGACATCGATGATGTCCTTGAGTGGCGCTTCTTGGAGAATGAAGTCGGCCGGCGCGAAACTGCGGCTTAAGTCATTTTCCTCGAGTCCGAACTCGGTAATCCGGAACAGCGGGTGGTCCAGTTCGCAGGGGGTCAGCGGATCGACGCAGGCATAGATATGGCCAAGTTCGCGGTAACGGCGGATCATCGACTGAACGGCGGCCGGCTTCGGGTCAGCACTTGTGGACGGAGTGCTTTCCAGGCCGAGTTCGTAGCCCTTGAAAAAGGCCTGCCACTCTTCTGTCACCTGCTGCGGATCTTCCTTGTAGAGTTGATACTGGTTTTCCAGCCACTGGGGACTGACATGTTCGACAATGCTCATTTTCGGCTCACAATCGTCTATAGGTCATAGGTTGAGACGCGTCAAATTAAATATATGAATTTGAAAGAGTATAGAGCAGGCGGATTTTTGCTGCAATCCAATGTGGGCAATCAATTATATAAATATGACAAAAATTATCAAATATTAGAGGTGGTAAATAATTTCTTGACAGGAGCGCTGGCGGTTTGTTAGTTTTACGCTCAGGCTGATAGCTGAAAGGAGTTGGCTATGGATGTTTCCAATTCGTTAAATACGGCCGCTCAGTATGGTTCGCAGATCAAGACGCAAAATGGCTATGATGCTTTTGCCAAGACCAGCGAAAAGAGTGACCAGATGAAAGAAAATGAAAAAATGCGCCTCGAGATCGCTGAACAGACCGGGAAAGGGTTGAACCTGGACGTCACGGCCTGATCTGATTCGATCACTACTACAAAATAATAATAAAAAGCCCTCGGCACAGATGTGCGAGGGCTTTTTGTTTGTTACGCGGGGAGGGGATGCGTCAGTTCAATTCTGGCTGGAGTTGAACTGTTCTTCGGCATGGTATGAAGAGCGAACCAGCGGGCCCGCTTCGACATGGTCGAAGCCTAGTGCTTTGCCTTTTTGGGCGTAGACGGCAAATTCCTCTGGGGTTACAAAGCGCTGGACCGGATAGTGCTGGCGGGTCGGCGCCAGGTATTGGCCCAGGGTCAGCAGGCGGCAATGATGATTGCGCAGATCCTCCATGACGTGGAGGACCTCTTCTTCAGTTTCCCCCATGCCGAGCATCAGCCCGGACTTGGTGACGATCTCCGGGTGGCGCCGGTGAACCTCGGCGATCAGTTGCAGCGATCGCTCATAGACCGCCTCTGGGCGAACCTCCGCGTAGAGGCGTGGCACCGTCTCTGTGTTGTGGCCAAGGATATCGGGCCCTTCGGCAAGGATGATTTCCAGGGCACCCCAGTCACCCTGCAGGTCGGGGATCAGCAGTTCGATCCGGCAGTCACAGCGCTTGCGGATTTCCCGGATCAGGCTGGCGAAGTGGCCTGCTCCGCCGTCGGCCAGGTCGTCGCGGGTGACCGAGGTGATGACCGCATGTTTCAGTTCCAGCTCGGCGATCGCTTGCGCGACCTTGGCCGGTTCCTGCGGGTCGGGAGCGGGCAGGTTGCCACTGGTGACATTGCAGAAGCGGCAATGACGGCTGCACTGGTCGCCCAGGATCATGAAGGTTGCGGTTCCCTTGCTCCAGCACTCGCCCTGGTTGGGGCAGGCTGCGCTGCGACAGACCGAATGGAGGCCATGCTGACGGTGGAAACGATCGATTTTGGCGAAATGTTTGCCGGCCGGGAATTTCACCTTCAGCCAGTCCGGTTTGCGTAATCTTTCAGTCGACATTGATCTGTTGTCCTGCTGTTGCGGTGGAACTAAAGTACTGTTGAAAATAAAAAAACCCGATTGTCATTGTACAATCGGGTTTTTCGGTCCTGTCTGTCAATCGCTTTATGCAGGCTCGAAGTTGCTCTTGTCGACACCGCAGAGAGGGCAGACCCAATCTTCCGGAATGTCTTCAAAGGCGGTTCCCGGATCGATACCGCTATCCGGATCGCCAACTTCAGGGTCATAGATGTAGTCACAAACAACACAACGGTACTTTTGCATCGGTTCCTCCTTCGAGAAAAATAAGATTGCTGGACGATACCAGAATTGAATAATGATTACAACTCTGGTAACGATTCTTTCTCACTTCGGTCTGGTCGTTCAGATCATGGCCAACAGTTCTTTGACTGTAGCTTCGATACCGTCGGCCGCTTCGCTGATCCGCCCGGCCAGCATGTAGGCCGGCGAGGTGATGATCTTGTTTTTCTTGTCAATGACGCATTCGCGGACCGGGCAGCTGATGTGTTCAGCGCCCATGCTGCTTAAGGCTCCGGCCGTTCCTTCATCGGTGCCGATGGTCAACTGGGGAGAAAGTTTGTCAGTTCCCAGGACCCGGGCCAGGATCGCCGGGGCGATACAGACCGCCGCTATCGGTTTGTGGGCTGTCGCCATCTCACGGATCAGGCGGGCAACCTCCGGATTGACATCGCAGTCGGCGCCCTTGACGGCGAAGTTGCACAAATTTTTCGCGGCACCAAATCCACCTGGAATCATCAGGGCATCGAGCCCATCAGCTTTGACCGTCGCCATGTCGACAATGTTTCCGCGGGCGATCCGGGCCGACTCTTCAAGGACGTTGCGGGTTTGCCCCTTGGCTTCTTCACCGCTCAGGTGATTGACTACATTGAGGTCAACGTTGGGCGCCATCATAACAATGTCGGCCCCGGCCCGGTCGAGGGCCAGCAGGGTGATCACTGCTTCGTGAATTTCGCTGCCGTCGTAAACGCCGCATCCGGCAAGAATAACTCCAATTTTAGCCATTTTGTGCCTCCTGGAAGATAGATAAGGTTCAATAGTACCAAATTTGTCGTGCTCTGAAAGTCAGCAGAGCGTTAAACCTGAATCACTGCATGGAGCAGCGCTATAAGCAACTGAGCTCCCACTTCCTGAGTCAGGTTAGTTCCTTGGGTAGAGGACGGCGATCCCGCGAGCAACCTGGGCGCCAACCGCCTTGAGGCAATGGGGCTCCTTGGAATCCCAATAGACTGAATCCCCCTGTTCGAGAAGATATTTTTTGCCACCGTGCATCAGCTCGATAGTCCCTTCGAGGATGTAGAAAAATTCCTCGCCGGGGTGCTGAACCAGTGTCGGCTGAACCTCCGGGTTTGGATCGAATTCCACCAGGAAGGGTTCCATGTGCTTGTGTTTTCTGCCGAAAGCCAGAGAATGATATGCGTACGGCTGCAGTGGCGCGTTGTGGTCAGAGAGGCGTGGTTGCAGGCTCCCCTGGCCGGCTTTGACTACCTGGCACTTCTGGCTGCTGTCATTCTCTTCAAAAAAGGTCTGCAGTGGAACCTTGAGCGCCTTGGCAATGCGCAGCAGGGTCGCCAGGGGGGGGATAACCTGATCATTTTCGACCTGCGACAGCAGGGGTTTCGAAAGCTCAGTCTCCTGAGACAGGTCCTGCAGGGTAAGCCGCTGCTGTTGTCTGAAGTGGCGGATGGTTCGGCCGATCTGCAGTTCTTTGACCTCTTCTCTGAATTCATCCATAAGCGCTCCCTAGCTTGTTGCCATCCGGAAACTCCGGAGGGCAACGCGTAAGTTTTCAAATCGGAAACGAGCAATTTTTTGTTGTGGCAAGGAAATCAAGGGGTTGTGCTTAAGGCGTAGTACCTTACGCCGCACAAGAAAACCCGCAGATTGACGCCGCCACAGCGGAAAAGGGCCGTTGCCGGATGAAAACCAGCTTGTTTAGTCCCACTAAACTTTTACCGACGAAAATTTGATTCGTCAAGTTTGTCCGCTCAGATAATGAGTTGGAAGGTCCGGGCCGCTGTGGTAGAAGTGAACGGGTAGTGAGAGTTATGATGCAATTGCAGATCGGGACGAGGGCATGACGACGCAGAATAACAGACCGCCTGTCAAGGCGGTTCTTTTTGATCTTGACGGCACGCTGATACGGGCGCAGATGAATGAATTTGTTGTTCGTTATGTGGACAGCCTGGCCAGCCTCTGTAAAACCTGGGTGAAACCGAAAAAATTTGCGCCAACCATGGGGCGGATCATTCATGAGCTGATCCATGTCACCGGTGACGGGGTTGCGACCAATGAGCAGCGCTTTTTTTCCCGGATGCAGGCGGAGGTCGCCATCGAAGAGGAACCGCTGAGGGGTGCTCTCGACGATTTCATCAACAACGGGCTGGCCGGACTTAAGGGGCTGGTCAAGCCGATTCCTCTGGCGGTCAGTATTGTCGAAGAATTGAAAAGCAAAGGCGTGCCGCTGGTCCTGGCGACCAACCCGGTGTTTCCCAAGCAGATGGTCGAGGCTCGCATGACCTGGGGTGAGCTGCAGAGCGAATCTTTTGTGCATATCAGCAGTATTGAGAACAGCTATTACTGCAAGCCGCAGGCCGGGTATTTCAAGGCGGTCGCAGGGATGCTCGGTTTTGAACCGCAGGAATGCCTGATGGTCGGCAACGACATCAATCACGACCTGGCCGCAGTTGCCGTCGGCATGCGGGCCTTTCTGGTCGATACCTGGGTCGTTGATCGCGGCGACCAGGAATGGCCTTATGATGAGCGCGGTGACCACAGCGCATTGTTACGTTATCTCCGTCAGCAGCTGAGCTGACGCGCGAATAGAAAAAGGTGGTAGATGTGAGCAAGCTGAAAGAAGAGATCATTCATCGCGGCCGGATCCTCGATCTGGCGCGGGAGACCCACCTCATGCCTGATCAGCGTGAGGCGACATTTGAGATTATTCAGCACCCGGGAGGTGCCGCCGCTCTGCCGGTACTTGACGATGGCAGCCTGCTGCTGATCCGTCAGTTTCGTCCGGCAGCTCAGGACTATCTCTACGAGGTTCCTGCCGGCCGCCTGGAAGAAGGGGAAAATGCAGCTGAATCAGTGGTCCGCGAGCTGCAGGAAGAGGTCGGCATGCTCGCTTCCGAGGTGCAGTCGTTGGGGTTTGTCTACAGTTCCGTTGGTTACTGTACCGAAAAGATTCATCTGTTTATCGCCAGGGGGATGACCGCCGTCGAGACGGCGTTGGAAGCCGATGAGTTTATCGAGCCGGAGCGGGTTAGTCTGGAGCGGGCTCTTGAGATGGTTACTGACGGCACGATCATCGATTCGAAGACCCAGCTCGCCATTCTGCGTTATGCCCAACTGCTGAAAGCACTCTGATGGACGCTCTATCTGCTCGTGACCTGCCGTTTAATCGCTGCTGCCTGGATGACAATTTTGAGCTCAAAGCCCCCGATCAGGATCCCGGCGGAACCGGCGTCTGGCTGGTGGTCGGCCAGGGAAATGTCTATCTTGTCGAAAACACGGCCGGTTTCATGCTCCCGACTGGTAACCAGCCTTTAGCTGGTGAGTATGCGCCCTTGTATATCGGCCAGTGGCAAGGGGAGCCCTGCCGTCTGCTGGTGGTCGGAAGGGGGCAGGCTCCGCCAGATTCTCTGATCGCCCAGTCACTGCGCAGCTCAGCCGTCGAGATCGATCTGGCATTGATCAGCTTAGCCGGTCTGGGTTCGGCGATCGCCCACTGGGAACAGGTCAGCCAGTTCTGTGGTGACTGCGGTCAGCCGATGACGCGTATTGCCGATGAATGGGGCAAGATCTGCAGCGGCTGTGGGGTCAGTCATTACCCGCGCATCCATCCCTGTGTCATCGGTCTGGTGGTGCGCGGCGATGAATTTCTGCTCGCCCGTAAGGCGGAATGGCCGGCCGGCCGCTACAGCCTGATCGCCGGCTTCGTCGATTTCGGCGAATGTCTCGAAGAGGCGATGGAGCGCGAAGCGCTGGAGGAGACCAATATCCGGATCAAGAATATCCGTTATGTCGGCAGCCAGTCCTGGCCCTTTCCCAGCCAGCTGATGTGCGGCTTTGTCGCCGACTATGCCGGTGGCGAGATCAACCTCAATGACCAGGAACTGGAGGACGCCCGTTGGTTCAAGCTTGACGCGCTGCCCGAATTGCCACCGCGGCGGAGTATCTCCCGCTATATCATTGATCATGCGGCCATCCTCTCGGGATTGGCTGGCTCTGAGGATTTGTGAGCGATTGCGTCTTGCGCCTCCCCTGTTAACGGGCTGGTAGTGAAGTTCACCGCCGCGGGTGCCTGAAGGTTGTCACTTCTGTCAAAATAACCGATGGGAATTTGTCATTTTCTCCAGTGTGTTGTTAGGCCATTTTTCGGAAAAATTGCTTTTTATCGAAATAACTGACTGTAATATCAGTGAAATTATGTGTTTTTGGCTTTTTGCGACCTCTTCTCGGCGGATGTCCGGGATGTCTTAGCTTTGAGTTGATTTATCTGTATAAACATACAAATGGCCTGTGTATTTATATGAGTCTCTCCAATAGGAAATGCCCTTCAATATTGCTATCGTAAGTCCCTCGGAATCGAGATCTTTCGTTTTTTATCTATATATCTAGTTCCATCTACGGGCTGTGTGAAATACCTGTAGACTGCAGATGATGGTCCTGCAAACGTGAGCTGATGGCTGGAAGCTACTCCCTCCAGTTTCCTGTCATTGAGAGGGGGGAGTTAGTGCTCCCCCCTGTTCTTCAGCCAGGTCGCAATCGCTGTTGCAGGCGATCTGATCTTACTGCCATATCTGTTGCGTCCATTCTGTCACAATCGGGCGTTGAGGGCTTTTGATGTTTTGAGGTGCCATCTCTGATGGTGTTATAACAATCAATAGACGGGAGGAAATGATGGGAAACGTGAAGGTCTCAGGAAGGTTAATTTCAGTGCTGCTGTTGGCGGTTTGCTTGACCCTGCCGCAAACTGTTCTGGCCAAGGAAACCAGGCTGTCGTTCAGTGCGGCTCACGGTCCGACAGCGGTTCATACGCGTATCACCGAGGCGTGGATTGCCGAACTCGAAGACATGGTCGGCGACAAGGTGAAGGTCGATCTCTATCCGGGGCAGAGCCTGATCAAATTACCCCAGACCTATGATGGCGTGGAAAACGGGATGGTCAGTATCGGTCATAGCGTTCTGCAGTACACCAGAGGGCGGTTTCCGGTGATGGATTTCATCAACCTGCCGCTCGGCTATCCGAGCGGACCGGTAGCAACCGCAATCATCAACGAGGTTGTTGACAAATTCGCTCCACAGGAACTCAATAGCGTCAAGCTCCTCTATGTTCATGCCACTGGGCCTGGTTACATACACGTCAAAGGGCGCAGTGTCTCCAAAATGGAGGATCTGCAGGGGCTCAAGATCCGCTCCAACGGGCCGATTGCCGAGATGTTGAAAGCCCTGGGAGCGACTCCGGTTTCCCTGCCGATGCCGGAACTCTATCAGGCGCTGCAAAAGGGCGTTGTCCACGGTGGGGTCTGGGATTTTTCGGCAAGCGTCGACTGGAAACTCGCCGAAGTCGCCGATATGACCATCGTAGCCAAGGATACCGCTTACTCGCTCGGTTTCTTTGTCGCCATGAACAAGGACGTCTGGAATAGCCTTGATCCCGAGGTTCAGCAGGCCATCGATTCTTTGCGCCTCAAGTACATCAAGAAGCACGGCCAGGCCTGGGCTGACTATGATCAAAACGGAATCGAGTTTGAAAAGAAGCTGGGCAATACCATCGTTGAGATCGAGGCTGCCGAGTCGAAGAGATGGCGGGCCAAGGTTCAGCCGATAGTCGATGCCTATATTGCCGACTGCGAGGCGAAAGGGCTGCCCGGCAAGGAAGTTATCGCCTACGTTGAACAGCGCATCAAGGATGCCGAAGAAGAGCACTTCGTAAGTCCTTATATGGATTGATGATCTTGAGCCGATTATGTTCCGGACCGACTGTTTCGGAACATGATCGGCTTTTGTCTTTTTGGTTGGCTCAGAGCTGTCACGAACAGTGCTGAGCCTTTGTCATCTCGACTCGTGACCATTCCGGAAAAAACACCTTGTGCCCTGGCCCCTCTCTGTTCATTCTCTAGTATATTTTATTGACTGCGGTCTAGTCGCGATTATATCTTAAACTAAGATAATAATTCAAAAATATCAGTTATTTAGATCTTGGTTTCTGCAAAAGCAAGGACCCCGGTCTGCATTGCTGTTAATATCTGTCTATGCGCAGGCAGAGGACAGCTTGTTTTGTGGCTCAATGCTGATGTCGGGGACGGAGAGGATCTGGCCGTATGAAAATTTCAATTAAGCTGATTATCGAAGAGCTGAACTACGATTATGAGGATTATCTGCAGGAAAACGATAATCCCGAGTTCTGTCATGCCGAGCTGCTGATCCCCAATTCCCCCGGTCTTTCGCCGGACAACCTGGTTATCTGTCTGCTCAGTGAAGCTCTGGAAATGCCGAAGATCGAAGGTTCTCCCTATTTTATCTGTATCCGTGATCGGCTGGTGGATGATCGGGAAAATGAACAGTCGTTGAAGAACACCGTTGTTATCCGCAAGAATATTACCCTGAAGGAGCTGTTCAACAGCGTTCAGAAAATTTTTACCCGGATCAATAACTGGGTGATGGAAATGCAGTTGGCCGTTCTGCACGACAGGGGGCTGCAGTCCATTCTGGCAATGAGCGAAGCGGTAATCGGCAACCATATCGTTGTCCTCGATTCGACCTTCAAGCTGCTCGCCTATACCCGCAACATCCGGGTTGATGATGAAATCACCAACCGGCTTGTCGAGCATGGTTATCATACCGAGGAGTCGCTGGCCCGCTTTCAGGTCATTCGCCGCATCGAAGAGTTCAGCGGGGGGGATGATATTCAGGTCAGTGAAGATCGCTTGACTTCCGAATATACGATCGTCAAGAAGGTCTACCATCACATTGCTCCCTTTTCCAATATCGTCGTCATGATCTGTCATCACAGGCAGTACAGTGCCGGTCTGCGCAACCTGTTCAACCTGATGCTTGAATACGTCAAGATTTATCTCGATCGTGCCTTTACTCTCCATGGCGGGCACAAACCGACCGAGTCCCTGTTCCGCGATCTGATAGAGAATGACAATATCCAGGAAGAAGAGGTGAAGACTCGCTCTGCATACACCAAAATTCCCTTTGACGGCTATTTTGACCTGTTCAAGCTGGTTCTCAGTGATCGAGCCAATGCCCCGATGAACAGGGCTATCATGCTGCTCAACAGCATGATTCCTGACGCCGAAGTCATTCTTTATCACCACAATATCCTGATCCTGAATATCTATAAGGATGCGGACATCGAGTCTTCACGCAAGCGGCGTTTACGCTGGCTGTGGGAGACCGTCGGCAAGCAGGCCGCCCGGTGCGGCATCAGTAATCAGTTCGGCAACATCATGGAACTGAATACCGCCTATGTGCAGGCCACTGTCGCCATCGATTTTGGTAAAAAGTTCAAGGAAGAGAGACATCCCCAGAAGAAGAGTTCCGGGCCGAACAACTACAGGATCGAGGACTTTTATCACTACTGGATGATTGAGCACTGCCTGAACAAGATGCCTGCTATTTTTGCCAACAGTGCGACCTTTGGCGCTGTGAACAAGCTGCATGAGTACGACCTGAACCACGGGACCAGGAATGTCCGGTTGCTGCAGTGCTACCTAGAGTGTGACCGCAAGGCGACGGAAACCAGCAACAGGATCTTCATGCACAGAAATACCGTGCTCTACCATGTTGAAAGGATCGAAGCGATGCTTGGCCTCGAGCTGAATGATCCGGAAACGCGTTTGAAACTGCTGCTCGCCCTGAAAGCTTTTGATCTGGAGCATGATCTTTCCTCGGTTCCTTAGTTTCCGATTTCTTCCTGCCCTGACAGCTAGTTGACTGGCACAAACGGTCGTCCGGACATCCTCCGCGGTATTTCCCGGAGGATTGGTTGAAACCGGACTTTTGCAGGGACTGGGCCGATCTATGTTCCAGCATCCGGAGCTTTTGACCGCACTTGATCTCCCCTTGCTCATTCCCCTGTCTCTTGGGCGCAATCTATTCTTTTCAAAATCCTCCAAAAAACAGTCGTAAAAATTTGAACTTCCTCCAATTGAAAAAACACGCAATTTGTTGCCAACTATGCCGTGAAAAAACAAGCCGTTACGCTCAGGCAGTGCAACACACCAAAAAGAACAGCTTTAAGGTTCTGCTGCCGGGCATGCATTTTGTTCATAGAAAGGAGACAGTTGTGGAAGACAAACAAGCTAAACATTTGGAGGAATGGGCCTCGGGTGCCGGAATAGAATTTGATAGTGAAGAGGCCAAGGCCGCCTATCAGTACCGCACCACCCTGATCAAGGACGCCATTCAGTTACAGAAGACCCCGGACCGGGTTCCTATTGCCCCATTCGTGACTTGGGCGCCGATGGTTCTCTACAACGTGACGGCCAAAGACGCGATGTACGATGCGAATGTCCTTGGCAAGGTCTTCCATGATTTTGCCCATGAATTTGATGCCGATGCGGCCAACATGCCGGCCAAGTGCAGCTACGGCCCGACCCTGGATGCCATGGATTACAGCCTCTACAAGTGGGCGGGCGGCGGTCTGGACGACAACAGCGCCACCCAGTTTGTCGAGAAAGAGTACATGACCGTCGATGAGTACGATCATCTGATTCAGGATCCCACCGACTTCATGTTCCGGGTCTATATGCCGAGGATCGCCGGCAAGTTCAAGGCGATTGCAAATATTGGAACATTCTACGGGTTGCAGGAGATCACCCTGTCAAACAACCTGTTCACCTCTTTCGGTGACCCTCAGGTTCGTGAAGCGGTGCTGGCCCTGCTTGAGGCAGGTAAGCAGCACTATGAGTGGGCAACCAATTTGCGTCCGCACATCAAGAGCATCCTCTCCTCGGGCTATCCCTTCCTGTTTGGTGGTAGCACCAAGGTTCCATTCGACATGCTCGGAGACACCCTGAGAGGGACCACCCACCTGATGATGGATATGTATCGCCGCCCGGACAAGGTTCTGGCAGCATGTGAGCGGCTGTTGCCGCTGATGATCAAGATGGGTGTCGACAGCTTCAAGGCCAGCAAAAACCCGAACATCTTCATTCCGCTGCACAAGGGCGCAGATGGTTTCATGTCTGACAAGCAGTTCCAGAAATTCTACTGGCCGTTCATGAAGGCGCTGATGGAAGGCCTGGTTGAGGAAGGCTGTGTACCGTTCTGCTTTGTTGAGGGCTGTTACAACGAGCGCCTGAAATACCTGAGCGACGTGCCGAAAGGGCGCTGTGTCTACTACTTCGACAAGATCGATATGGCCAAGGCGCGTCAGACCCTTGAAGGAATCGCCTGCATCGCCGGCGGTTTCCCGGTTTCACAAATTCTGACCGGCACTGTCGATTCAGTCCGTGACGAAACCCAAAAGATGCTCGAAGTGGCTGCCGGTAATGGCGGTTATATCCTTGGCATCAGCAGCACCATGGACGAAGTGAACAGAGAGAACTTGCACGCCTTTATGCAGGCCGGCAAGGACTTCGGCAAGTATTAACAGTAAGAGGAGATAGTCACAATGCAAGAACTGATCAATGCAATGGTTGAGATGGAAGAAGATACGTTTCTCGGCCTGACAAAAGAGCTGCTGGAAAAAGGTGAAGATCCAAAAGCGATCTTCCGCGCCTACCAGGATGGCATGACCGAAATCGGCAAACGTTTCGAACAGAATGAATTCTTCATTCCAGAACTGATCATGGCCGGCGAAATGATGAACGATGGCGCCGAACTGATCAAGCCCTACCTGGACGAAAGCGAAGAGGTCGAAGACAGTAAGATCGGCACCATGGTCCTGGCCACCATCGAAGGCGACATCCATGACATCGGCAAGAATATCTACGGCATGATGATGGGGCTCAGTGGCTTTGAGGTGATCGACCTGGGGGTGGATGTTCCGGTAGACACCATCATTGCCAAGGTGGAAGAGATCAAACCCGACCTGCTCGGTATGAGCGGTCTGCTGACCCTGGCTTTTGATCCGATGAAGGCCGTTGTCGACAAACTGAAAGAAAAAGGGCTGCGCGATTCTGTCAAGGTCATGGTTGGCGGTGGCCAGTTTGATCAGACTGTCTGTGACTTTGTCGGAGCTGACGGGTTTTCGACCGATGCTGTTGTCGGCGTCAGTCTCTGCAAGGAGTGGATGGCGGCATAACTGCAGTCATGACGGCGTGTCCGAGGGGGCTGCACAAGGCTTCTGTCAGCCCCCTTTTAGGCTTCCAAGGCCCGAAAAAGTCGCTGATTTTGTTTAGCTGTAGAAAATACACAGAAAAGCGCTGATTTTTTGTAAGTACTGCCAATATAAAAAGCCGCGCAATATTGCTAGCATTGCTTCCGTTTCGAGATCATCTCAGCTCTTAGGTCACAACAGGGCAACGACAGAAGAGGTTCAGGCTGTTCTGCCACACCTGATTTCTTGTGGAGATGAGGCAAATGGAGGTTTTGCGAAAACGTAGTTGGTTTTTCAGGTGTCGCTGCCCATTTTCCGGGTGGCAATCGCTAAATTTCATTTGGGAGGTTCATAGATGAACAACGATCCACAAAAGATTTTAGATGAAAACCCCATGTCCACGATGCAGTTCGTGGCCGTGGCCATGTGCGTGTTACTCAATGCTCTGGATGGTTTCGACGTTCTGTCCATCGCTTTTTCTGCTCCAGGGATTACCTCGGACTGGGGGATTACGCGTGCCGCTCTTGGCATCGTTTTGTCGATGGAATTGATCGGCATGGCATTCGGAGCGATCGTCTGCGGCGGTTTGGCCGATAAGTTCGGTCGTCGTCCCTTGATTCTTGGTTGTCTGATTGTTATTGGTGCCGGCATGCTCGCTGCTGGCATGTCGACCGGTGTCTATTCACTGTCCCTGTTTCGTCTGATTACCGGGCTGGGGATCGGCGGTCTGATCGCTTCCTGCAACTCCCTGGTCGCCGAATATGCCAACAAACGCAGCAAGCACACGGCCGTTCTCTTCATGGCTGGCGGCTTCCCGTTAGGCGTTATCGTCGGCGGCATGATCTCTTCAAAACTGATGGTCGCCTACGGTTGGCACTCGATCTTCATCTTTGGCGGTCTTGCCACCTTGGCCTGTTTTGTCCTGTCCATTTTTCTGCTGCCTGAATCTGTCGGTTACCTGGCCGCTCAGCAACCGGCTGGCGCCCTTGAGAAGATCAACAAAACTCTCAAACGTATGAGCCAACCGCAGATCTCCCAGTTGCCGAAAATCGTGGCTGCGACAACGAAAGAGCCCAAATCCTATGGACTGCTGTTTTCCCCAGAGTTCCGTTTCGTAACTCTGGCCCTGGTCATTGCTTACTTTGCACATATGATGACCCATTACTTCTTCCTTAAATGGGTACCAAAGATTGTCGTCGATATGGGTTATCCGCCACCACTCGCCGGTGGGGTTCTGGTCTGGGTTAATATCGGTGGTCTGGCCGCCGCCTTCCTGATGGGGATCCTGGCCAAGAAGGTGCCGATTCGTGCCCTGGTTATCTGCGCGCTCTTTTTGACTGCAGCCGGTATCACCTTCTTCGGTGTTTACTCCAAAGATATCAGTACCCTCAAGGTTGCATCGACCTGCGCCGGTTTCTTTGCCCAGGCTTCGATGGTCGGTATCTATGCCCTGTTCGCTCATGTCTTCCCGACCAAGGTGCGCTCCAGCGGTACCGGCCTGATCATGGGCCTGGGACGTGGCGGGGCGGTTCTCGGCCCGATCGCCGGTGGTTTACTGTTCTCCTCCGGTGCCGGATTGGGGACAGTTGCCATGATTATGGCCGCGGGCTCTTTTGTCGGCGGGATCGCGATTCTGTTGCTGAAATTTCCTGCAGCCGATGAGGCAGTCGCGGGGAATGGCAGTCGCCAGATCGCATAAAAGATCTGTTATCACTGAATTATATGATTCACTGCAATATATTTGCGTGAAGTGCACACCATCCTCACTTGGTCAAAGGCTGCTTGCTGTGGCAGCCTTTGACATTTTTTTATCCGTTAGGGTCTCGTGAAGCTCATTCCATCCGTCAATTCTTGTCGTTAGTCCGTTCTCTGCGTTGTGTTTCTACAGTTATGACTGCGTTAGCGCCTTGGCTGCAAACAAAATTGCTCAGCATGATCTGAAGGGGCTAACAGCCTTGGACACTAGAAGGTTCCCAACCCGGTCCATTCCTGCAGACGATACTGAATCTTTTTGGCCGGAGAGGTATCGGCAAAGTTCTGATAATCCGCTGTATAGATGCCGTCCTGATTGGACCAAAGCCGTTCGAAGTAAGCGGAGACATCGATCATCAGTTGGGACGAGCTGTCACCCTTGATCAGCAGGTTGCTTTCCAGGTTGTAGTTGCCAACATTGCGCCTGGTCAGGTTGGCGGAGCCGGCCAATAGTCGTGACTCTCCCGTTGCTCTTTCGATCAGGGTCAGCTTGCTGTGAAACTGCTCGCCGTGGGTCTGGTACCAGCGGACCTTGATTCTCCCGTCGGTCTTTTTAATCAGTTCGGCTGCGACAGGGCGGTTGGGGACCCCGTTCTTGCTATAGCCGAAGGCGTCTTTGTTCGGGTCGAGAATGATGCTGATGTCAACGCCACGCTTGGTCGCGGCAATCAGTTCTTTGACGATCCGGCGCTGGCCGAGGTAGAACATGGCCATTTTCACTCTGTCTCCATTCCGGGTGCTGGCTAGCTGCTGGCAGAGGGTATCGCTGATGGCCGCTTCTGTGCGCAGCGCAAGAGTTAAACGACCTTCTTCTGGAGCTGGATTCGGTGTATTGGCGGCCTGTGGAATCAGGTGGAGCTGCTGACCGGAGAGTCGTGCGACTGCCTGTTCGGACTCATGCAACTGTACAGCAAGCTGTGGATCTTTGATCAGGATCGCAATGTTGGAATGGCCACTGCTGCCGCCGTGGGGATTGGCCGATGAAACCAGGCTGACCAGGTTGCCACGCTGATCGATCACTGCAACCTTGCGGTGATTGGCCTTGAAGTTAAGCAGCGACATCCAGCTGGCCAGACTGACCTTCTCTGCACTGCCGTCAAAGGGGTGAGCCAGCACTTTGCCACGCGCCGGAATCCAGCGCAGCAGCAGCCGCCAGAGAGGCGAATAGAGCGAATTGCTGTCTCGCAGTGGCAGCAGGTCGGTGGTGATCACCTCTATTCCGGCCGCTTGCAGTCGCTGTAGCGATGCTGCAGGAAGGGCGGCATAGGCGCTGTTGATCGGATCAGTGATGAGGTCGATGATCAGTTCCGGTCGCTGCTCTTTTCGGGCGATCAGGTGATCAACCAGTTTGTTTGCCAGGTTGCGCTGTGGTTGCTGGCGGCGCTGTTGATCGTTGAAGAGGAACATGTCGAGCAGGATGTAGCGCTCCGCCTCATCGATGAGCCTGAACAGGGTCGGGAAGATCTGCTCCTGGCGCTGTGGCTCACCGCTTTGAGAAAGGTAACTGAGGTCGGCCAGAAAGCTGACCTGGGAGGCGGGGGTCTCTATATCAGTGAAACTGCTGTTCAGCCCTTGAGGTAATGGCTTGACAGTATGCCACCAGCCGAACAGGACCAAACAGATCAGGATAAAGATCAGCAGCATAAGCAGACGCCTTATCTTCCTCTTGAGACGCATGTTTTCCCTTCCGGTCATCAAAAAGAAAAACGGTACCCTATGATACCGTTTTTCCAATTCATTGATGTGAGTTGCTGTTAACGGCGGTTGCCGAAGATCCGCAACAGCATCAGGAACAGGTTGATGAAATCAAGATAAAGGGTCAGGGCACCCATGATCGTCGCTTTTTTCTGATGTTCGCTGTCGGCAAAGCCCATGGCGCCGATTCTTTTAAGCTTCTGGGTGTCGTAGGCGGTCAGGCCGACGAAGATGAAGACGCCGAGATAGGTGACGATCCAGGTGATCA
The DNA here is from genome assembly GCA_963677215.1 of Geopsychrobacteraceae bacterium. Lineage (GTDB taxonomy): Bacteria > Desulfobacterota > Desulfuromonadia > Desulfuromonadales > Geopsychrobacteraceae. Next base: position 247,888 of record OY781919.1, on the reverse strand, counting down.
TCGGGCTGTGCATGAAGATGTTGACCACCGAGGCGATGATGATGCCGAACAGTCCCATCATCAGGAAGTTGCCGAAGCCGGTCAGATCACGTTTGGTCGCGTAGCCGTAGAGGCTCATAACGCCGAAGGTTCCCGCAGTAATCACGAAGGTGCTGACGATTGAGCTGCGCGTATATATGGCGAAGATCGCCGCGAAGGTGATGCCGTTGAGCAACGCGTAGACAACAAACATTGTTGTCGCCGTCGCGGCACTGATCCGGTTGATCATCGTCGACAGGGCCATGACCAGGCCGAACTCGACAATGATCAGGATCAGGAAGTTCATCCGGCCGCCGAAGACCAGTTGCTGCACTGCAGGGACACTCAGGGTCATGAATGAGGCAATTGCAGTTAGGAATAAGCCGATGGTCATCCACAGGTAGACCTTGGGAAGGTAGGAGTTGGTTGCCACGATGGCCTGATCGGTTGAAAAGGTAAAATCTTGATTTGTCGGTTCCATGCTTCTCAATTGCTCCTATAGAAAGAGTGTGTTTACGCCATTATATAGCAGATCTCAATAAAAACCCAAACCGTCGTTGCCCATCATTTTTTGCTCTGCATCGCCTTGTCAAGGTCTTCCCCCTTGCCGATGATGATCAGCACATCGCTGTCCTTGATCACATGGTTCGCCGGCGGGGCTGGAATGAATTCATCGGTCAGGACATCCTTGATGGCGATGATCGTCAACTGGTACTGCTTGCGCAGATCGAGTTCAATCAGGGTCTTGCCGATAAAATGCTTCGGCGGTTCGGTCTCTGACAGGGAGTATTCCTCCGCCAGGGGGATGTACTCCATGATATTGGGGGTGGTCAGGTTGTGGGCGATCCGCCGGGCCATGTCTTTCTCCGGATAGATGACCTCGTTGGCGCCGACCTTTTCGAGGATCCTGCCGTGATCCTCATTCTGCGCCTTGACGCAGATCCGCTTGACTTTCAGTTCCTTCAGATAGAGTGTGACCAGGGTCGAGATATGTGAACGTTCCCCCATCGAGACGACGACCGCGTCCATGTCGGCGAGCTGCTGATTCTTCAGGAACTCCCGGCTCGAGGCGTCGCCCTGAATGGCGTAGGAACTGATGTCCTTGGCGGCCTGGACCTTGTCCTTGTCGATATCGATGGCGATGATGTCGTGGCCGGCTTCATAGAGGGCGTCGACGACGTGATAGCCGAAGTTGCCGAGGCCGATAACACAGAATTTTTTTTTCACGCTAAATCTCCTTGGTAAATGCTTACCAATAGTTGGTTAGGTCCAGATTCGGGAACTAACCAATCATTATATTTTCTTCCGCGTATCTTCCGCTGTTCTTGTTGGTTCTGCCGGCGATGGCAAAGGCCATGGTTAGCAGGCCGACCCGGCCGATAAACATCAGCAGGATGATGATCAGTTTCCCGGCCGCGTTCAGTTGGGCTGTGGCACCTGTCGACAGGCCGACCGTGGCGAACGCCGAAAAGGTCTCGAACATGTAACTCAAGAACATCCGGTTGTTTTCGTGAGCGACATCGGTGGTCTGGGCAATCAACAGCCAGAACAGGGCGATGCCGATCAGGATGATCGCCATGATCGACAGGGCCAGCGCCTTGGTAATCGCCTCTTCGGGAATCGTCCTTCGGAACAGGCTGATGTGGCTGTTGCCTCTGAGCCGGTTGTAGAAAACGGCAATGAACAGCGCCAGACTGGTCGTTTTTATGCCCCCCCCTGATGAGCCTGGCGAGGCGCCGATGAACATCAGGAAGATCATCAGGAACAGGGTCGCGACATGGAACTGGTTGAGGTCGATGCTGTTGAAGCCGGCAGTCCGGCAGGAGACCGATTGAAACAGCGCAATCCAGATGCTGTCGCCAAAACTGTGAGAAGTCAGGGATCCCCCTCTCTCCATCAGCCAGATTGCCAGTGCACCGCCGAAGGTCAACGCGGCAGAGGTGATCAGGACAATCTTGCTATGCAGGGAGAACTGCATGCGCCGTTGCCTGCTCTTTTTTAGACGACTGATGACTTCATGATAGATCTCCCGGATGACCAGGAATCCAATGCCGCCGAAGCTGACAAGCAGCATCAGGGTCAGGTTGACCAGCGGGCTGCTCTGGTAGGAAGTGACACTGTCCGGGAATAGCGAAAAGCCGGCATTGCAGAAAGCTGAGACCGAGTGAAACAGGGCACTGTAGAGCCCTTTCCATAATCCCATCTGGGGAACGAAAGAGCAGGCCAGCAGCAGGGTGCCGATCCCTTCGATGATGATGGTCATCAGGAAGATGTCGCGCAGCAGCTCGCGCCAAGAGCCGATCGGCGTGTGCATCAGGGTCTCGTTGATGATCCAGCGGCCACGGACGCTGACCCCGATGCGCAGATAGATGAACAGGTAGACGGAAAAGGTCGTGATGCCCAGTCCGCCGATCTGGATCAGGGCCAGGATCACCCACTGGCCGAACAGTGAAAACTGTGAACCTGTATCTACGACAACCAGACCGGTGACACATTGGGCCGATGTTGCGGTAAACAGTGCATCCAGAAAACGAAGCCTGGCTCCCTGGGAGGCAACCGGAAGGCTGAGGAGAATGGCGCCGAGCAGAATGGCCAGCGCGTAGTAGAGCATCAGAGCTCCCCCGGGGGGTAGCTCCCTGAATCGTTTCATCGTCTTATTCATGGGCTGGAGTTTAGCGCAGTTTTTAAATTTTGGTAGAGAAAATTGAGCCGGAGGCGGAGTCGTCAATGGACGTTTTTTTTACTTTCATATCAAGGCACAGGTCCGGTCAACGACAGGTCATTGTCGTTGACCTCGACTTAGACTCATTAGACATGCTGGCGCATAGCAGATAGTTCCTCTTCGCTGATGCCGAGGAAGGAGGCGATATGTTCATTCGGGATTCTTGTTGCAATGGTGCTGAATTCCTTAAAAAATTTAGTGTAGCGCTCTGCTCTGCTGAGACTGATCCTGTCTGCCTGTCTGAGCTCCTGCTTGATTGCCAGTTGTTGCAGCAGCAGCAGAGAAAGGCGTTCCCACTCGCCGTAGCTGTTGCTAAGGCTCTGCAGGTCTTTCTGTTTGATGAACAGGGCCGAACAGGGTTCCATCGCCTCGATGAAGAAGGGGGACGGGCTTCCCGTTGAGATGGCGCTGATGCTAGTCAGCATCTGTCCACGAGATGCAAAGTCAATATTCAACTGGTGGCCGTCGGAGTTCGTGTAGTAGTAACGCGTCAGGCCGGAGAGCAGAAAGCCGATTTCAAAGACACTGGTTCCTGCAGTGACGATCCGGGTTTCTGCTCCGAACTGACGGAACTTGAACAACTCTCTGGTTGGTGCCCAGGCCTGTGGCGTGAAATCGACGAAAGGGTAGAGATGCTGCCTTAATTGCTCCAGCTGCCGTTCTGTCGGTATGATTGACATTGTTGTAACTCCGAACCGATTGGGTCTCCGCGATTTTTGGGGGTCTGTAATGACCCGGAGGCTTATAAGCGTCATGCGCGGGAATAATGAATTGACTGTTCTGCTATTGAATATATATGAGCGAGGTATTATTTGTAAACATTAATATATGCGGCTAGGTCAGTATTCAGATCGTTTGGCTTGAGCAGGAGCAGGGCAGATGCCCCTGCCTTCTTGATAGTGGTTGATGCTTGGGATGAGGGCGCGTCGGTATGTCAGCTGTTCTGGTGCAGCGATTCGAGAAAAGTACGAAACAAAACAGAACGATGATCCATTTCCCTGCTCAGAATGATCAGATCCCTTTTGAGGAAGAGCGGTGTTGTGATTTCGACCAACCAGCCGTGATCCAGTTCTCGCTGGACGGCCATGCGCGACAGACAGGCGCAGCCGGCTTCGGCTTCAACCGCTTTTTTGATCGCTTCGGTGTGGCCCAGTTCGAGGGCGATCTCGCAGCTTAAGTTTTCCCTTTTCAGTGCCGCTTCAAAGACATCGCGGGTTCCCGAGCCCTTTTCCCGCATGATCCATTGACCAGCCTGCAACTCTTCTCTGCTGGCCGTTCCCGTTATCGCCCAGGAATGGAGAAGACCGGTGATGATCACCAGTTCGTCATCCCGCCATTTCTGAGCATTCAGGCTGGGAATCTGTTGGTAGCCTTCACTAAGACCGAGATCGAGTTCTCCGCTCTGAACTCCGTTCTCAACCTGCGTTGCATTGCCGACCTGCAGCTGAATCTTTGCTCCGGGATGCCTGTTGGTGAAGTCGGCGATTAGCCCCGGCATCAGGTAGTTGCCGATGGTGGTGCTGGCTCCGATATGCAGGGTGCCGATTGGTTGACGCAGCGATTTATCGAGAAACATCTCGATTTCCTGTTGCTGGGCCAGGAGATTGCGGGCCAGTGGCAGAAGTTGTCGTCCCCGGTCGTTGAGAATGATCCTGTTGCTCTGGCGCAGAAACAGCGGGCTGTCGGCATGGTTCTCCAGCTGGTTCAAAGACATACTGATCGCCGACTGGGTAAGGTTCAGGGCTTCGGCCGCCCTGGTGACGCTAGCCAGTTCGGCGACCTTGCAGAAGATCTGGAGTTGTCTGAGAGTGATAGCCATGTCTTTTTATATCAATTCTACTGATGGTTTGCATAAAAATTTTGAAATTTTATTTATGTTTGGCTGGGAGTAGGCTGGCCGTATCCGATGAGGACTAAAACCTCCGGTGTCTGTTTCTGTTTATCGAAACACCAAAGGTGTTTCTTCGGTTCTGCCCGTTAGATGGGCTAAGCCCATCGTTGGGCGCGTTGTCAGGTGCTGGTGGGATGCTACGTAAGAAACGCAGGAACACTGTCGACAATATGAGCTGTCCTTTTCTGCATACTCTTTTTGGCAAGACAAAAGAGTATGGCGGCGTTCGGGGCCGCGACCCCGAGGTTTTGATTTTGAAGGGTTCTGAATTTGACAGGCAAAACCGCCGGCTTCCGTACCGGCAGACGGCACCCTTTTTCTTTGATCGCAAAGAAAAAGGGCGGAAAAAGAAACTCTTTGAAAACACTGACGTAAATTGTTTCTGTCTGGCTCCGTAGCTTTTGGGCAGCAACTCTCTTCACGCTCAGACGAGTCGCTACGCGCCTCGAATTCGCGCAATCGCAAAGCCGGTTCCCGGCTTGGATGATTGGAACAAGCAATGAAAGCGTTGGGACTGGCACCTGCGGTGCGATATCCCCTTAGCAACATTTTGGAGTCATTACCGTGCAGCAGTTTCATTACCAGAAAATTTTGTTCATTTTGTGTGCCGTTCTTTGCCTGTTTCCATTCATGGACGCCTCCTACGGTCTGGTGTTAGGCATCGCCATCAGTCTGTTTCTAGGCAACCCCTGGCCCAAACAGGCGGCTCGTTTCAGCAAGAAGCTGCTGCAGTTGTCGGTCGTCGGCCTAGGCTTCGGACTGACCCTTGGTGAGGTTTGGACAACGGGACGGGCCTCGATCCTCTATACCTTTGTTGGGATCTGCATCACCCTGCTGCTGGGGATTTCGTTGGGCCGGCTGTTCAAGGTCAAAAAGACTACGGCTGCCCTGATTGCATTCGGCACGGCGATCTGCGGCGGCAGCGCCATTGCGGCGATGTCACCGGTCTTGAAGGCCGAGGATGACGAGATCGCGGTCTCTCTTGCTACTGTTTTTACCCTCAATGCCGTGGCCCTGCTGCTGTTTCCCTTCATCGGTCATCAGCTGCATCTGAGTCAGGAACTGTTCGGAACCTGGGCCGGAATGGCGATCCACGATACCAGCAGCGTCGTCGGCGCCGCTTCGGTGTACGGTAGTCAGGCTCTGGCGGTAGGAACCACGGTCAAGCTTTCGCGGGCTCTGTGGATTACCCCTTTCGTGCTGATTGTCGCCTGGCGTAACCGGGCTGCGGGAAAAGGGGCGATGCCCTGGTTCATTCTCGGTTTTATTGCAGCCGCGGCGATCAGCAGTTTATTGCCGCAATTCATGGAAACCTGGCATCTTCTCGCCGGTGTTGCCCGGCAGCTGCTGGTTGTTACCCTATTTCTAATCGGCGCTGGCTTAAGCCGTGATCTGCTGCGCCGAGTCGGTGCCCGTCCGTTATTTCAGGGTGTGTTGCTCTGGCTGATCGTTGCCTGTTTGACGTTGGTTTGTCTGAGTCTGTTTGGTGTCGCCTGAGGTATTTAGGGGGAGGGGCTTGAGCTTTGCTCTTCCTTTTGTTATGGTTTGCGGGTTGATGGCGGCGTACTCACTGTGCGTTGACGACCATAGACCCGCAAATGAGGTGGATCCTGCTTGCCCCTGGCAAACAGGGGACGAACCCTCTCTCATCAGGGCAGCACTGGATTTCGGCGTTCCGTCGTAATACCGGGTGCGGGTGGCCCTGTCCTTAAAAAAAAACAATTATTCTGAATTTCTTTTCAGGCACGTTGTTGCCTTTTTTCCTCATGCCCGGATATACGGATCAGTTCCGTATCTTATCTGTCGTTGTCTCTCGTCTGCACGTGCCTGTCCTGAAAATTCTCCGGATGTCTCCGGAGTTTTCGGGCCACTTTTGATTTGCCACAAACAGGCACAGCCAAAGGAGAGCACCTATGCACGAACAGTTATCGACCAAAACAGCCGCTATCGACTGGACTGAAGTGAGCTGGCAGGACGAACTGGTCAACAATATCACCAGCGTTTCTGAGCTGGAGAACTATCTGCCACTCAGCGCCGCTGAAAAAGAGAGCCTGTTGGCTGTTGAAGCGCGTCACCCGATGAACGTGCCGCGCTATTACCTGGAGCAGATCAACCCAAGCGATCCTGATGACCCGATCCGCAAGCTGGCAATTCCAAGTGCCGATGAACTGATCTTGGCCGGGGATATGGGGGAGACGACGGGTGACCCTTACGGTGATGACAAGCATGACAAAGGGAACGGCATTCTGCACAAATACCCTTATACCGCTCTGGTCGTGGCAACCGAATACTGCTCGATGTATTGCCGCCACTGTTTCCGCAAGCGGATGGTCGGGTTGCCGAATGATCAGACGGTGAAAAATTTCCGTCAGGCGGCGGCCTATATCGCTGAGCACAAGGAGATCAAGAACGTCGTCATCTCCGGCGGAGATCCTCTGCTGCTGCCGACCGAGGTGCTGGCCGAGCTTCTCGAACCATTGCGTTCACTCGATCATCTCAACTATGTGCGGATCGGGTCGCGTGCGCCGGTCGTCTACCCGATGCGTTTCTGGGAGGATGAGCTGATTGAACTGCTGGCTGACTTCAGCTGCGACAAAAGCCTCTATGTACCGACCCATTTCAATCATGCCAATGAGATTACCCGGGAGGCGGCTCTGGCGGTCTTGCGACTGAGGAGTGCCGGGGTGATCGTCAACAACCAGGCGGTGCTGCTGCGCAGCGTCAATGATTCCGTCGAGGCTCTGACCGAGTTGATGGACGGGCTACTGCGGATCGGCGTCAATCCCTACTATCTTTACCAGTGCATGCCGGTCGAGCGGGTTCGTCATCAGTTCCAGGTGCCTCTCAAGCAAGGTGTGGATCTGGTTGATGACGCTCGGCGCCGGCTTGACGGCTACGGCAAGCGCTTCAAATTTATCATCGGTCACGACATCGGCAAACTGGAGATCTGTGGGCGCAGTGGCGACAAGCTGATTCTCAAGCAGTTGCATGCCCGGCCGGGGCAGCAGGACGAATCGTCGCGGCTGCTGGTACGCCAGCTGAATGAAAGCGGCGGCTGGCTTGACGATCTGCCGGAGCTCGAACTGTGAACCACAACCTCATTGGTTACTGATAACTACAAGATTAAGATTTTATATAAAGCAGTGTAAGGATATTTTTATGGCTATTTACAATACAAGACAACAGAACCTGGCGGAACAGATGGCCGAGGAGCCGGTTTCGGCTTCGCACTGGAAAGACTGGCGCTGGCAACTCAAAAACTCGATTCAGGCAGTTGGCACCTTCGAAGACCTGCTCGGTATCAGGTTTGGCGAGAGTGAACGCAAAAAGGTGGCGCTGACGCTGAAAAAGTTTCCCTTGTCGATTACCCCCTATTACCTGTCCCTGATCGATGCCAATGACTATCGCAACGATCCGGTGTTCCTGCAGGCTTTCCCTTCTTCGTCAGAGTTGGAGATCGGCAAGTGCGACATGGCCGATCCTCTGGCTGAGGATAAGGACAGCCCGGCCGCCGGGATCACCCACCGCTATCCGGACCGGGTCCTGTTTCATATCAGTAATATCTGTTCCATGTACTGCCGCCACTGCACCCGCAAGCGCAAGGTCGGGGATGTAGATTCGATTCCCGGGCGGGAGCAGATTCGTGAGGGCCTCGAATATATCCGCAGCAACCCGGTCATCCGCGACGTTTTGCTCTCCGGCGGCGATCCGCTGATGCTGAGTGATGACTACCTGGACTGGATATTGACCGAGTTGCGCAAGATCGAGCATGTCCAGGTGATTCGCATCGGTACCCGCATGCCGGTGGTCTTGCCATACCGGGTGACCGATGAACTGGTTGCCATGCTGAAAAAGCACCAGCCGCTCTGGCTCAACACCCATTTCAATCATCCCCGCGAGCTGACCTCCTCATCGCGTGAGGCTTTGGGCAAGCTGGCTGATGGCGGGATCCCGCTTGGTAACCAGTCGGTGCTGTTGGCCGGGGTCAATGACTGCCCGCGGATCATGAAATCACTTGTCCAGAAGCTGGTCGAAAACCGGGTCAGGCCTTACTACCTCTACCAGTGTGATCTATCGGAGGGGCTGTCCCACTTCCGCACCCCGGTCGGCAAGGGGATCGAGATCATGGAGAGTTTGATCGGCCACACCAGCGGCTTTGCCGTACCGACCTATGTGATCGATGCCCCGGGCGGTGGCGGCAAGATCCCGCTGACGCCGAACTACCTGATCTCACTGAGCACTAACAAGGTTGTGCTGCGTAATTATGAAGGGGTCATCACCACCTATCAGGAGCCGGAAAAGTATGAGTCCAATTTTTGTGACCGTAACTGCGACGATTGTCATCTGCAGTTGAAGCTGGAGGATGCCGACGAATGTCAATCGACAGGGATCGAAAAGCTGCTGGCCGATTACGATACGACGATCTCGTTGACGCCTACAGACACCGAACGTTTTGAGAGGCGCAGCGATGATTGATCGCATTGAAACCGTAGGCAATTCACTGCTTCAGCATGGACCGTCGAATCAACGGGTTTACCTGATGAAGGTTGGCGATGACGATCTGGAGCAGCTGCTGGAGCATCTCGATGCGCTGGCCCGGGAGCAGGGCTATACGAAGATTTTTGCCAAGGTCTCCGTCCGCCAGAAAGAAACATTCCTGGCCAGGGGCTATCAGGTTGAAGCCGTTGTCCCCGATTTTTATCGGAGAGACCAGGCCTTGTTTCTTGGTAAGTATCTGAGCAGGAGCAGAGCCGCAGAAAAGCGTCCTGAGCTGGTTGCTGACGTTATCGATAAGGCAAAGATGAAGAAAGGGCTTAGCGTTGCGGTCAAAGCTCTCGGTTACAGCTGTCGGGAGTTGGGTGGCGAAGATCTGAATGACGCGGCTGCCCTTTACGCGCAGGCTTTTACCAGTTACCCCTTTCCGATCAGCGATCCTGGATATCTGCGTCAATCCCTCGACCATGTCTGTTACTACGGAGTTTGGCGAGATTCCCGGCTTGTTGCCCTGGCGTCGGCTGAAATTGATGTTGCGGCGGGCAACGCTGAGATGACCGATTTTGCAACCGCCCAAGAGCATCAGGGGCTGGGGCTGGCCGGGCTGTTACTCGGACGGATGGAAACGGAGATGCAGAAGAAGGGGATTGCGACCCTCTACACCATTGCCCGGGCCTACTCCTACGCCATGAATATCACCTTTGCCAGGAGTGGCTATATCTTCAGTGGAACTCTGCCGAACAACACCCAGATAGCCGGCGGACTGGAAACGATGAATGTCTGGTACAAGCGTCTGCCTGCGACGCTGTTTACCCGGTCGCTATGATGGATGTTCCAGCGAGCCTGGTTTACAGAGAAAGACTGACGGCAGTGGTGCAGCGGGCATACCCAGTGGTCGCCGGGAGGATCAAAAACTTGCGGGTTGACATTCTGGTTGTTCCTCTGACTGAACGTCTGGCGTTCTGCTATCTGGGGCGAATTTTATTTTTGCCGCCGCAAAGAGCTCTAGAATTATTTCAGGCTCTGGATGGGCCTCAGAACAGTGATGCGGTCTGGTCGCGGCTTCTGAAGGAGTCGAGTCGACAGAAACGGGAGGTCCTCATTGTGCTGGGGGGGATTTTTGTTCTTGGTGCTCTTGTATTGATGGGACTCAATCAGTTTATTCCCTGATTGTTGCCAATTGGGCTGCCTCAAATATCATCAATAAGAGTTAAGTTCTGATCTTTTGAATGTTCATCTGGATTTATTCGGCAGAGGGACTGTTCTTCTGTAATAGTGGCGAGTTAGAATCAGTTGGTAAGACTTCGCAAACTCAGAAAGGAATTCTCTTATGTATACCCTCTATACGCTACCGGGCAGCTGTTCGACTGGAATTGCTGTCCTGCTTGAAAAACTTGGTGTGGATTACCGCTTGGTACCTCGCGGGGATGTTGCCGATTATATGAAAATCGTGCCGACCAATCAGGTCCCGGCGTTGGTGACTGAAGGCGGCAAGGTCATCGCCGAAGGCGCCGCGATTGCACTCTACCTGCTGGAGAAGCACGATAACGATATGTTGTCGAAAGATCCCGAACTCCGCGCTGACTTTTACCAGTGGTTGAACTTCGATTACTCAACCCTGCATCCGGCCTATTCGCGGATTTTTGTGGCCGTGTTCAAGGCGGATCTTCCTGACGAGGCCAAAACAAAGCTGTCTGTCCAGATGGCGGCGGGGGTCTCCGGTTTGTGGGCGATTCTGAATGAGAGAATGGCAAACCAGCGCTTTGTCCTTGGCGATAAGCCCTCCCATCCTGACTACATGGCAGCGGTTTACGCCACCTGGAATTCACATTTCCCGCAACTCGACATTGTCCTGGGCGAAAACGTCAAACGCTGGCTTGGTGAAGTCTATGAACTGCCGGAATTTGTGGCTGCTTATGCAAAGGAAGGCGTTGCGCCGAAAAAGCCGTTTTAACTTGTTTTCTTTAGCTAGTTGCGAAAGGCTCCTGCTTTGAGGGGGGAGCCTTTGAGTTTTGCTGCCCCGATGGCGCTTCTGACGGGTACCACTTTGAAAAAATATTCAAGTCTGGATTTATAAAAAAATCAGGGTTAGACTCGCCCCCTTTTCGATAAATGTGTCTCTGGCTGTGACTCAGTCAGTAGTTGGGTTCGGTCATTAGGAGACGGGTCTCTAGGCCCCGAAAGTGGAGGAATGAGAATGTTCGACATCAGTGCTGCGAAAGTCAAAAAGGTTATCGTTCATCAGGTTGGCAACAAGCTGAATGAGGATGGGGTCTCCATATCGACGGCCGAGAGCCCGCGCAGCGAGGCGCTGGATGAGCTGCTGCTGAGCAGCTTTCTGGCTCCGGTCATGCGCCGTGGCCAGCAGTATCACCTGTTTCATGAGTCGGATATCAACCTGAACCTGGTGCACCACTATTCAGCAATGATCTTTGACGATGCCGATGCGTTTCTTTCCAGTAGCGAGGCGATTGCCCGTCATCTCTACAGCGCTTCGACCCATCCGAACATCGGCGGCGGTGAGTTTCTGGTAATCCTGTTCGACGGGATTGAAGGGGATGACGGTCCATTGCAGGGGCTCGGCCTGTTCCGGGTCGAAAGCCGCAGCAACTACCTCGATGTCAGCGATGAACAGGGCGCGATCCGCGTTGATGAACGGATCGGTGTGCCTTTGGAAAAAGTCCAGAAGGGGGCGGTCGTGCTGGCCGACAGTTCCAAGGTCTTTGTCGTCGATAACCTGGGGCAGAAGACCAAGTACTGGATGGACGATTTCCTCAAAGCTTCGGTCAGCGAGACCCCGAAGGTCTGTGCCAAGGCGGCGGGGGCGTTGCTCAAGGCGATCTCCGGCCAGGTTGACAATCCGGCCGATGCCCTTGCCTTTGGCCGTCAACTCGAAGAGCAGCTCTCCGAAGCCGATGAACTGACCGTCGGCGGAATCAGGGATCTCTCCGGCCAGTATATCTCCGAGGACGACATCAACCTGCTGCTCGAAAGCGCCAGCGCCCAGCACGGTATTCCGCTGAATGACGACATGAAGGTCGAGAGTAAAAAGCTGACCCGTTACGCCAAGGATGTAGTCACCAAGGCACGCATTGCCGAAGGGGTCAGCCTGCTGATCTCCGATGCCGGGACCAAGATCCGTTCGATCGATGTGACTGAGACCGAGTCTGGTTTTCAGGCAGTCGTCGATATCAAGGTCGGTGGTGACTGACGCCGCTTGTTCCGATACATCGAAACACCAAAGGTGTTTCTGCGGTTCTGCCCGTTAGATGGGCAAAGCCCATCGTTGGGCGTGTTGTCGGTTGCTGGTGTGATGCTACGGAAGAGATGCAGAAACACTATCGACAATGTGAAAACTGCCTTTTTCTGCATACTCTTTTGTGGCAAGACAAAAGAGTATGGCGGAGTTCGGGGCCGCGACCCCGAGGTTTGATTTTGAGATTTGCTGAATTCGGCAGATAAAACCGCCGGTTCTCGCACCGGCAGGCGACATACTTTTCTTTGGTCGCAAAGAAAAGTATGCAAAAGAAACTTGTTGAAAACGCTGACGAAAATTGTTTCAGTCTGACTTCGTAGCCTTGGGGCTGCTATTCTCTTCACGCTCAGACGAGGCGCTGTGCGCCTCGAATTCGCGCAATCGCAATGCCGGTTCCCGGCATGTCTGTGTATGTAACAATCTTTTTTTAGATCACGCTGGTCTCGAATTCCGGTGGGCGACTCAGCGCTTTTTTTACTGAACACTGCTCCGCTGCCCGGATCAGCGCTTTTTTGTATTTCTCAGGAAACCCTTGCGGGGTGGTGATGACCATCTTGACCTTTTCCAGTGTGCGGGTCTCCGGGTTGCGTTCGATATCGAGTTCCAGTTTCAGACCTTCGGTGGCGATATCACGCTCCTGGCAGAAGCGTAGCGCATAGAATCCTGCGCAGGTTGCAATGGAGGAGAGGAAAAAGTCGTACGGGGCGGGCGCTTCGTTGTTGCCACCGCTTGAGAGCGGCTGGTCGGTCAGGATATCGAATTCACCGATACTGGCCTGAACCTGAACTCCTTTGGGAAAACTCACTTCAACTAGGGCCATATTCTTTTCTCCTGTTGTGGACAACGTCTCAATTAATCGCCGAACAACTGGCTCATGTTGCTGAAGAAGTTGCTGGCGCTCAAGGCTTCCTGTTCCGGTGTGCTGGCCACCGGTTTCTCCCGTTGCGGAACGCGCAGGCGATCCTTGGGGATTTCGCTTAAGAACCGACTCGGTTCGCGTTGTTCCAGTTTGCCATATTTGCGCCTGTGGCGCGCCCCGAGCAGAACCAGCTGCTTCTGGGCCCGGGTGATGCCGACATAGCAGAGCCGTCGCTCCTCATCGATGTCGAAGGTTTCATAGATCGATTTCTTGTGTGGCAGGAAACCTTCTTCCATGCCGACCAGAAAGACCACCGGAAATTCCAGTCCCTTGCTCGAATGGAGGCTCATCAGGGTGACGGCATTGCGGTCGAGCTTGCTCTCCTTGTCGTTCTTACCCGGGCGGTCGTCGTCAGAGAGCGAGATGCGCTCGACAAAGCCGGTCAGACTCGGGTATTCGCTGCGCTCCAGGTAGTAGGCCAGGCTGTTGACAATCTCCTCCTGGTTATCGACCCGCCGTTTGGCAACGATCGGGTCCTTCTCCTGGCGGTAGATCTCATCGGCCAGTTTGACCTCGGCAAGAAATTCCTTAAGGGTGTCGACCATTGGCAGCGACTTGCTGAACAGCTGGCTGTAGCGGCGGATCAGATCGGTGAATTCAAGCATGGCGGCTTGGGTTTTTTCGTTGATCTCGCCGACCTCTTCAGGATGGTGGAGCAACTTCCAGAGCGGTATGTTGTGTTCCGAGGAATAACGGATCATCCGGTCGACGGTGCTTTCGCCTATCCCCCGTTTCGGGTAGTTGAGGATGCGCAGCAGGTTGACCTCGTCGTTCGGGTTGACCATAACCTTGAGGTAGGAGATGACGTCCTTGACCTCCTTGCGTTCGAAAAACTGCTGGCCACCGATCAGCACGAAGGGGATATCCTCGTAGTTGAGCTGCTCCTCGTAGGAACGCGACTGGGTGTTGGTGCGGTAGAGGATGGCGAAGTCGCCGTAGCTGAAGTTGCCGCGGGCCATCTCGGTATGGATTCGCTCCATGACCATGCGCGCTTCGTCCTCGCTGTCCTCGCAGAGCAGGTATTCGACGTCGGCACCGTCGCCGTCGGCGGTCCACAGCGCTTTGTCGCGCCGCTTGCGGTTCTGTTTGATGACCGCGTTGGCACAGGCGAGGATATTGCCGCTTGAGCGATAGTTCTGTTCCAGCTTGATTGTCTGGGCGCCGGGAAAGTCCTTCTCGAAATCGAGGATGTTGCTGACATCGGCTCCGCGGAAGGCGTAGATCGACTGATCGTCATCGCCGACGACACAGAGGTTGCCGTGTCCACCGGCTAGCAATTGCAGCAGCCGGTACTGGACCGGGTTGGTGTCCTGGTATTCGTCGACCATCTGGAACTGGAAACGCTGGCGGTAATGTTCGAGCAGGTCGGGGTTCTCGTCGAAGAGGCGTACGCCGAAGACCAGCAGGTCGTCGAAGTCGACGGCGTTGAACGCCTTGAGCGCCTGTTGATAGCGCGGGTAGATATGAGCGGCGACCAGCGAGAAGGGGTCGCGTTCGTTCCCTTTGTACTGCTCTGGCAGCAGGCACTGGTTTTTCGCAGCGCTGATCCGCCACAGGACTTCATCGGCATCCTTGGCGCTGCTCTCTGAACTGAGTTCGCGCAGCAGGTCACGAATCAGCCGTTGCTGATCGCTGGCCGGGTAGATCGAAAAATTCTTCTTGAAGCCGAGCCGGTCGATATGATTCTTCAGCAGGCGGACGCAGAGCGCATGAAAGGTCGCAACCACCATCCCTTTGCAGGCCGTCTTGCCGACCATCTCCTGAACCCGCTCGCTCATCTCCTTGGCAGCCTTGTTGGTGAAGGTCACCGCCAGGATCTGTTCCGCAGGGACGCCGGATTCAAGCAGATGGGCAATACGGCAGGTGATAACCCGGGTTTTGCCGGAGCCAGCACCGGCGAGGAGCAGCAGGGGACCTTCCCGATGGATGACAGCTTCTCTTTGCTGTGGATTGAGACTGTTCAGGTCAAACATAGAAAACTTCTGGATATTGGTATCTTAGAGATTTTTGTTGGGTACGTTCAAACCGGTAACAGGGTAGCATGAAACAGCCGTGGGTGTAAAATTCATTAGCTACGAAAAAGCTGTTGATTCGCTATATTGAGTCTGCTAGATTTCGCCCTATGTTTAAATTAATTGTAATCCTTGTCAGCATTGTTTGGGCCTCGTTACTTCTGATTTCCTGGAGCGGAGCAACCCCGGCACCTCAGTCGGTGGATGCGAACTCAGAAGTCACCAGCACCCTCAACTGAACGGAAACATTCTTCCACTCAGGATCCCTGCTTTTAAAGAAGTGGGGCGTAGGTCTTTTTATATCCACTTTTCTTTATGATTTCCTGATTATTTTCTAGTGATAACAATGTCTTAGGTCAATTGTCGAGCTGCTGTCAGTTATTCCTGATAGTATTTTCCCTGATAGGAACCACGTCGCTCGAGTTCGTCGTCGATGGCGTTGAGCACTTCCCACTTGTTCAGTGACCAGGCCGGGGCGAGCAGCAGGTCGCGCGGGCCGTCGCCGGTCAGGCGCTGGATGATGGTCGACGGCGGCAGCAGTTCGATGAAATCGACAGCCAGACGGACGTATTCCTCCATGCTGAGCATGCTGATCTCTCCCGCTTTGAACATCTCACCCATGCGGGTTCCTTCGAGGATGTGCAGCAGGTGCAGTTTGATGCCGTCAACCTTGAGGCGGGCCATCTCGCGGGCGGTGGCCAGGGTATCCTCACGGCTTTCCCCCGGCAGGCCAAGGATGACATGGACGCAGATTTTGATGCCGCGTTGCTTGGCTCTTCGGTAGGCGTCGAGAAAACAGGCGTAATCATGGCCGCGGTTGAGAAACTCAAGCGACTTGTCATGGATACTCTGCAGGCCGATTTCCAGCCAGAAGTAGGTTTTTCGGTGATACTCGGCGAGCAGGTCCAAAACCTCATCCGGCAGGCAGTCGGGGCGGGTGCCGACCGCCAGGCCGACGACATCCTCAACGGCCATGGCCTGATCGTAGTAATCGCGCAAAACATTGACCGGGGCGTAGGTGTTGGAGAACGGCTGAAAGTAGGGGATGAACCACTTGGCGCGGTACTTGCGCCGCATCAGCTCCTTGGCCTTTTCGATCTGCACCGGTATCGGACCGCTGCGGTCGATACCGACTGCACCGGAACCGTTCGGGTCACAGAAGATGCAGCCGTTGGCGGAACGTCCTCCTTCCCGATTGGGGCAGCCGAAACCGGCATCGACAGAGATTTTGTGGACGCGGCCGCCAAAGGTCTGCTTCAGATGGGTCGAATAGAGATTGAAAGCTTTCTTACGCATGGGCGGCACTATGCCGTAAAGCTCTCTCAAGAGCAAGCCTCATAACGTGGCCAATGATTCTTTTTCCTTCAAAATTCAGCTGATAAGCCTGCTTTGCGCTAAAATTTAACAAGAATTGCTTTGTTTTGCTCCGTAGGGGCGGGAAAGGCAGACGGAATGACGACTTTCCGGGGAGAAAACCTTGGGCCGGCATTTCTGACCGAAAACCTGAGAAAGGTTTACGGCAGCGGCTCTGCGGCCGTTCATGCCCTGCGCGGGGTGGATCTGGAGATTCCGGCCGGGGAACTGGTGGTCCTGCTCGGACCGTCCGGCAGCGGTAAGTCGACCCTGCTGAATATTCTGGGCGGGCTCGACCGTGGTACGTCAGGGCAACTCTGGTTCCGCGATCAGGAACTGAGCGCCATGACGGATAGCCAGCTGACCCTCTACCGCCGTGAACATGTCGGTTTCGTTTTCCAGTTTTACAACCTGATGCCGAGTCTGACCGCACGGGAGAACGTCGAACTGGTTACGGAGATCGCCCGTTCTCCCATGGCGGTCGATAAGGCTCTCGACCTGGTCGGGCTTTTGCCGCGGGCCGATCATTTTCCGGCCCAGCTCTCCGGCGGGGAGCAGCAGCGTGTCGCCATCGCCCGCGCAGTCGCCAAGCAGCCCAGGGTGCTATTCTGCGATGAGCCGACCGGCGCTCTCGACAGTGCCACCGGGCGGGTCGTGCTCAAGGTTCTTAAACAGGTCAACGAAGAGTTGGGAACGACGCTGCTGATTGTCACCCACGCCGGGGCGACGGCCGCGATGGCTGACCGGGTGATCAATTTTGCCGATGGTTCGATCAGCAAGGCGGTCGTCAACCCGGTCCGTCTGGACCCCGAAGAGATCGAGTGGTGACGCCTATGATTGCCCTGAACCGAAAACTGTTGCGGGATCTGTGGCGGATCAGGGGGCAGGCCTGCGCCATCGCGGCCGTGATCGGCGTCGGTGTGCTGCTGCTGGTCATGATGTCCGGCCTGGTGACTTCCCTCGACGAGACCCGGCGGGCCTATTACCAGCGTTACCGGTTTGCCGATCTTTTTGCGCCGGTCAAGCGGGCGCCGAATCCTGTACTTGAACGGCTCGCCGCTATCCCCGGCGTAGCCAGGGTGCAAGGGCGGGTGGTCGGCCGTGCCCTTGTCGATCTGCCGGACAGTGATGTGCCGTTTCAGGCCCAGGCGATCTCGCGGTCTGGCGAGAACGAGACGACACTCAATGATCTTTGCCTGACTGGCGGGCGTTTCCAGTTAAGCGATCAGGCCGATGAGATCCTGTTGCTCGACAGTTTTGCTGCGGCTCACCAGCTTGCTCCCGGCGACAGTCTGACCGTGACCATGAATGGCGTCCGCCGGCACCTGTTGATCGTCGGCCTGGCCAGGGCTCCTGAGTTCCTCTATACGACGGCACCCGGGGAGCTGATGTCGGACGCTTCGCGCTATGCCGTGATCTGGGCCAGTCGGGCGCTGATGGAATCGGTCTACGATATGGACGGTGCCTTCAACGAAGCCCTGGTGGCGTTCAGTGCCCAGGCCCGCCAGGCGGAAATTGCCAGGGCCGTCGATCGCTTGCTCGAACCCTACGGCGGACTCGGGGCCTATGGACGTGAAGAGCAGAGCTCCAACCGTTTCATCAGTGATGAGATCGACGGTCTGCGGGCGACCAGCCGCTCAGTGCCGCCTATCTTCCTGGCTGTAGCAGCCTTTCTGCTCTACATCGTTGTTTCTCGTATTGTTCAGGCGGAACGGGAACAGATCGGTCTGCTCAAGGCCTTCGGTTATACCGATCTGGAGGTCGGTCTGCATTATTTCAGAATGATTCTCAGCATTGCCATTGTCGGTACGCTGTTCGGCTGTCTGGCCGGGATCGTCGCCGGACGGGCATTGATTTATCTCTACCTCGAATATTTCAGGTTTCCTTTTCTGCTCTTTCAGCTCAACCCCGGTTCATTTATCACGGCGGTTCTGGTCAGTGTCGGAGCTGCCTCGGCCGGTGGGGTACTGATCCTGCGGCGCGTTTTCAGGCTGGCCCCGGCCTCGGCGATGCGGCCTCCGGCGCCAACGGATTACAGCCGTCTGGGGGGCTGCGGCAGGCGGCTTGCTGCAGCCTTTGATCAGCCCTGTCGCATGGTCCTGCGCCGTTTCCTGCGGCAACCGGTGAGGATGCTGGGTGCGATTGTCGGGATCGCGGCGGGGATGGCTCTAGCCGTGGCAATGGCCGGTATCCTGGTTGGATTTGAACGGATGATGGCATTGAATTTTGATGTCATTGACCGAAGTGATGTGACGGTCAGTTTCAGCGAAGCCCTGTCCGAGAGCGCGCTCTATGAATTGCAGAGTATCCCCGGTGTGATCAAGGCTGAACCGTTGCGCAGTGTTTCTGTGGTGTTTCGCCACGGTCTGAACAGCTATCGGGGGGTGATCACGGCCTTGCAGGCTGAGGCGCAGCTGAACCGGGCAGTGGATAAAAACATGGCTAGTATCAGGCTGCCGCAGCAGGGGCTGGTGCTCGCCCGGCCACTGGCAGAGATTCTTGATGTCAGTCCCGGTGAGTTGGTGTGGGTCGAGGTCCGGGAGGGGCGACGGGAGCAGCTACAGATTCCGGTCGCCGCAGTTGCGGAGACCCTGCTGGGGGCACCGGCTTTTATGGATATTCGAGCGATCAGCCGGGCTCTCGGTGAGGCGGAGCGGATCTCCGCGGCTTACCTGAGGATCGATTCCTCCCGCAGTGGGGAGATCTATCGCAGGCTGAAGGGACTGCCGGCCGTGGCCGGGGTCTCGTTGAAGCGCGATTCCAGGGCCGCACTGCAGAAGCAGATGGACAGCAGTACCGGGGCGACGCGCTTTATCATGGCGGCTATCGCCGCGGTTATTGCCTTTGGTGTCGTCTATAGTGCAGCCCGGATCGCTTATGCGGAACAAGCGCACGATCTCGCCATACTCCGGGTTGTCGGCTTCAGCAGAGGGGAGAGCGCTTTTGTGCTGCTCGGGGAGTTGGCGCTTGTTGTGCTTCTGGCTCTGCCTGCCGGAGCGCTGATCGGTTATTATCTCACTGCGCTAGTCGCTGCTGCGTACAGTACCGATCTCTACCAGATTCCTCTCTGTTTTTCACCGGCGAGTTACGCGACGGCGGCTCTTGTCATTCTGACTTCCACCGCGCTTTCCGGCTGGCTGGTTCAGCGCGACATGGAAAAAGTGGATCTGGTCTCAGCCCTGAAAACGTCTGAATAGGAACGCCAGCTATGAAGATTTCACGAAAATTCATCAGTCTGAGCAGTGCCTTCATCATCTGTGTGGTCCTGGTTTATGCCTTCTGGCCGCGACCGGTGACGGTTGACACCGGGCTGGTTGAGCGACGTTCCATGACCATGGCCATCACTGAAGAAGGTCGCACCCGGGTTCGCGAGCTCTATGTCGTTTCAACACCGGTCTCCGGCCGCCTGCTCAGGACCGCCGTCGAGGTCGGGGACCTGGTGATTGCCGGTGAGACTCTGCTCGGCAGCCTGCTGCCTCCTGCCGTTGCGCCGCTCAATGAACGGGACCTGGCTCAGGCCCGGGCCGCCGTTGACGCTGCGGAAGCCGGCCTGCGCCAGGCTTTGGCCGGGCGCGAACGGGCCCTGGCCGATCGTGATCTGGCCGACCGTCAGCTGCTGAGGATGCGGGAACTGGTCAAATCGGCATCGGTCAGCAAGACCGACCTTGATTATGCCGTTCGTGAAGCTCAGGCAACAGTTGCTGCACTGCAGGATGCTGATGCGGCGATCGATCGGCAACGTGCCGAAGTGGCCCGTGTTCGTGCTCTGGCAAAGAGTTACCGCGATCAGTCCGTGGAGATAGAGGCCGATTCGCCCCCAACCTTGATCCTGGCGCCGGTCAGTGGCCGTGTTTTACGTCTTCTGAAGAAGAGTGAAGTCTGGTTGCCGGCCGGAACGGCGCTGATGGAGATCGGCGACATCGACAAGGATCTTGAGGTTGTTGTCGAGCTGCTTTCCGCCGATGCGGTCAGGGTGGCTGTGGGGCAACAGGTCGAGATCTTCGATTGGGGCGGCGCGGGGCGGTTGCGCGGGACGGTTACTCAGGTCGAGCCTGCGGGCTTCACCAAGGTTTCCGCCCTCGGTGTCGAGGAGCAGCGGGTCAAGGTCGTTGTCCGGTTTTCCGCCGGGTTCGAACAAGCGCCAGGGCTCGGTCACGGTTTTCGAGTCGAGGTCAGAATCATCGTCTGGGGGGATCAGAACGCCCTGGTTGTTCCGGCCAGTGCCCTGTTCCGTAATGCAAAGGGGTGGGCGGTTTTTGTTGTTTCTGCCCACAGGACAGACCTGCGTCAGGTCAAAATCGGCCGCAATAACGGCACGGACGCTCAGGTTCTTGGTGGATTGGAAAAAGGGGAACGGGTTGTGCTCTATCCTGCGGCCGGCCTGGACGCAGGAGTCCGGGTCAAAGACAGTTCTGCTGACTAGCTTGAGCAAAGATGACTGTCGCTTCAGGCCCTTTCCGTCTAAACAGCACAGCTTTTAGATGCGGAGCTGCTATATTTTAAGGCTTGAATGGTCACTATCTGCTACAACGCTGAAAACTTGCTAAACTGTAGAGAATGTCCGGGGCCATATGAATTCTGGATCAGAGTGTGAATCGCTCCTGGTAAAACTAAACGCTGACATTTTTTTCAGCTGATTGTATTCTTTCCTTCTGGAATCTGTTTGTCAGCGAACGGAGTATGGATATCATGAGAAACTCAGAGAGTAGAGCTGTCGCCGACGCGAACGCTTTGAAGGTCTGTATCCTCTGGCATATGCATCAGCCCGACTACCGGGATCCGATCAGCGGGCAGACTCTGCTTCCCTGGACCTGGCTGCATGGGCTCAAAGATTATACCGAGATGCTCGAAACCATCGCTGAGACTGGCGCCAGGGTCACGGTCAACCTGGTCCCTTCGCTGATCGAGCAACTCGAGCGTTATGCCAACGGCAGCGACCGTGACAGCTGGCTCGATCTGGTGACCCGTTTTCCCGAGTCGTTCAGCCAGGCCGAGCGGCGCTTTCTGGTCGAGCACTTCTTCTCTGTCAACATCGAAACTCAAGTCTACGCCAACCGTCGCTATCATCAGCTTTTTCAGCAGCGCGGCAACCTGAACGATCAGGATATCGAGCGTTATACCGACCAGGACCTGCTCGACCTGCAGGTCTGGTTTCTGCTCGCCTGGACCGGTTCCCATCTGCGCCGCAAGAATCCGCTGGTGCAGGATCTGATCCGTCAGCAGCAGTCGTTCAGTCAGGTTCAGAAGCTGCAGCTGCTGGAATTCTGTCATGCTGAGATCGCTAGGGTCCTCGATTTTCATCGTCAGTTGGAAGAGGAGGGGCTGATCGAGATTTCGGTCACGCCCTACGCGCACCCCATCCTGCCGCTGCTCTGTGACCTGCGCACCGCCAACGAGCCGAGCCCCGCGCTGCCGATTCCTGCGGTGACCTTCCGCTTCCCGCAGGATGCGCGACTCCAGGTCCGCGAGGGGCTTAATACGGGGAAAAGGGTTTTCGGCGACCGGCCGCGTGGCATGTGGCCGGCAGAGGGAGCGGTCTCGGAAGCTGCGGCTCGCCTGCTATATGAGGAGGGTGCCCAGTGGGCGGCGACCGATGAGGATATTCTGGCCCGCAGCCTTGACGGCGGTCTCAATCCGCGCAACAAACTCTACCAGGTTTACGAGTTCGAAGGGCTGCCGATGCTCTTCCGCGATCGGGAGATTTCCGACCGGATCGGTTTTCTCTATGCCGCCTGGAAGACCGAGGATGCGCTCAAGGACCTGCATCAGCGTCTGAGTTCGATAGCGCTGCACTCTCCAGGCGGAACCGTCGCCATTATCCTCGACGGCGAAAATTGCTGGGAGCGTTATCCCGACAACGGTTATCCCTTTCTGCGTGACCTCTATCAGCGCATCAACAATGATCCGAAACTGGAGATGACGACCATCAGTGATGCCCTGTCGCGCAGTGAGCCGGTCTCCTTGAAGCGGCTGGCCGCCGGATCCTGGATCCGTTCCGACTTTACCACCTGGATCGGTCACCCTGAAGAAAACCTGGCCTGGGAGCTGCTTCATCAGGTGCGGACCGAATCGATCGATACCGAGGTCGATATAGCCCTGGAGAATCCTCAGGCTCCGCTCTCCGATCTGGTCCGTGAACTGTTGCGCGCCGAAGGAAGCGACTGGTTCTGGTGGTATGGTGACGAACATGTCACGGCGCAGGCCGATATCTTTGACCGGCTGTTCCGCCTGCATCTGGAAGGGCTCTACCACACCAAGGGGCTACCCGTTCCGGCGCGACTGACCCAGGCGATCAAGCCGGTGAAGAAACAGACGGCCGGTTTTGAACCGACGGCCTGTTTCACCCCGCACATCGACGGTGACATCGGTGATTATTTCGAGTGGCTGGCAGCAGGGCGGATTGATCTGGGGGCCGGAGGCTCGATGTATTCCAGTCGCGATACACTGGATGCTCTGCACTATGGCTATGACAACTATTATCTCTATCTGCGCTTTGACCAGGCCCATCTGCTGGAGCACCTGTGCGGGCGCCTCGGGCTGTTTGAAATCCGCATTTCTTCCAAAGAGATGCACCAGGTCCAGTTCTCCTTTGCCGATCAGTCGCTGAAGGTGATGCATCAGGGAGAAAAAATTGCCGCAGGTCTCGCCGCCTGTGGAGAGGTTCTGGAGATGGCCGTGCCACTTGCTGCCCTGGAACTCAAGTCGAGTGAGGCCGTCAATATCAGTTGTCATGCCCTGTCCGGCGGGCGCGAGAATGGTCGCTGGCCGAGTGAGGGGAATGCCAGCCTGCGCTATCGCGGCGATGCGCTTGACGAAGAAAACTGGTCGGTCTGAAATGCTGAGGGCGACTGAACTTATGAACCGGATATGCCGATATTCCGGAGCAAAGAAGGAAAGGACGCGAGCCTGTGTCTGAGTTGCGCTGGGACCCACTAAAAGACGAATGGATCATACTGACACAGGGGCACAGTCGGAGGCCACAGGATTTTACCCTGCGTCAACCCGAAGAGAGCGACAATGATTGTCCACTGTGCAGCGGGCGTGAAAACCTGACTTCTCCTGAACTCTATTCCTGGCGGCCGGGCGGCAGTGCCCCCAACCAGCCGGGTTGGAAGGTCCGGGTTATTCCCAACCGTTCACCGGTGCTGCAGGTTGAGGGAGAGCTCGACAGCCGGGCCGAAGGCCTCTATGACCTGATGAACGGGATCGGTGCCCATGAGGTCATTGTCGAAGCGCCAGAGCATCATGTCCAGATGGCGGACCTGAGTGTGGGGCATCTGACCGAAGTGCTGAAAGCCTACCGTTCGCGCATGCTTGACCTGCGCAACGATTTTCGCCTGCGTTACCTCTATGTTTTCAAGAATTTCGGCCGCGAGGCCTCGGCCAAGCTGAGTCACTCCCATTCTCAGCTGATCGCGGTGCCGATGTTGCCGCCGTTGATCAAAAAAGAGCTTGATAATTGCAGGGCTCATTACCATCGTAAGGAGCGCTGTCTGATCTGCGATCTGTTGCGCCAGGAACGCAAGGCCAAGGATCGGATCATCATCGATGACGGCAAGTTTCTCGCCTACGCTCCCTATGCTTCACGCTTTCCCTTTGAGACGCTCATCGCTCCAGTGACCCATATGCACGATTTCTGTCAACTCAGTGATCTGCAGTTGCAGCAGTTGGCTAGCGTGTTAAGATCTACCTTGTTGCGCATGCGCCAGGTGCTGCGCGATCCGGCCTATTCGTTCAGTCTGCATACCGCTCCGCCTAGCCATCGTCAGGTCGGGCAGTGTGGCGATTCGTCCGATCTGGCCGACTATTATCACTGGCATATTGAAATTCATCCGAAACTGACTCAAAAAGCCGGCTTTGAATGGGGATCCGGGTTTCATATCAATCCGACCGCTCCGGAAGAGGCAGCGACCTACATGCGTAAGGTTAAAGTACGCGAGGATTGATAATGACCGAAATCATATTTCCTGAAGGCTGTTATCCTTTGGGAATCCAATGTGGACGACACTCCTGGGACAGCACCCATCTGACCTCACAGTTTGCCCGCGATCCGCGCCCGGAAAAGACCTGGTTCCGCCACCTGCTGGCCGATTACCTGCGCCAGTTTTCACCCGACGCGCTGACGGCTGCGGAGCTGGAGCTGTGGGGGACCCTTAACCTGGTTCTAAAACAGATCGCCAGGGTTTTTCTTGAGCGTCGCGACAGCCGTTTTTTTGACCGCAATCAGCTGGAGATTGCCGGAAAAAAACTCGATCTGGCACCTTTAGAACAGGCCTTTCCTGCCTACGTCAAGGGCTTTCCGGCTGTTCCTGTCGAACTGAAAAGCTGTGCCACAGAAGATCTTCAGCACCTGGTCATGCAACGCCAGCAGCTCAAGGAGGTTCTGCTCGAACTGCTGCTGCTCTACATCCAGAAGGATAATCCGGCGTTGCAGACGGCATCAGCGCTGTTTGCCACCGAAGAAGAACAGCTCAACCGGTTGACCGGTTATCGTAAATACCTGCTGGATCTCGACTTGGAGATTCCCGATGTCGACGACGGTTTTGCCGGTCAGTCGAATCGCCTGCTCGAACGGCTGCTGGCCCCTCTGCGTCGGGCCAGAACCCTCTATGAACAGCTGCAACTGCTGCGCAACATCTGGGGGGGGATCCTGCCGGATGAGCTGCTGGCCAGGATCTCCACGGCGCTCATCCAGTATGAGCGGGAAGGGGTAATCCCCGACTTTCCCGGCGAGCCGCAGCTCGAAGCCCTCAATCCTGCAGCCTTCCTGGATGAGGAGTACGTCAATTTTACCCTGGATACCGACTGGATGCCGCGTACCGTGCTGCTGGCCAAATCGACCTATGTCTGGCTGGAGCAGTTGTCGCGCAAGTATGGGCGTGAGGTGCGCACCCTCGACCAGATTCCGGATGTGGAGCTGGATGAGCTGGCGGCAAGCGGCTTCACCAGCCTATGGCTGATCGGCATCTGGAAACGTTCCAAGGCATCGTTGAGGATCAAGAATCTCTGCGGCCAGCTTCAGGTTGCCGCGTCGGCCTATGCGATCGACGATTACCGGGTCGCCGCTGAACTCGGCGGCGAAGGGGCTCTAGCTCAGCTGCGCCGCCGTTGTCAGTCGCGCGGCATCGACCTGGCCTGCGACGTTGTTACCAATCATACCGGTATCGAATCGGCCTGGATACACGAACACCCGGACTGGTTCATCCAGCTGCCGCATCCTCCCTATCCCGGTTATCGCTTCAGTGGCCCTGACTTGAGTGAGGATGCCGGTTACTCCATTCAGATTGAGGACGGATATTTCGATCACAGCGAAGCTGCCGTCGTCTGCCGTTATCAGAATCGCTTCAGCGGAGAGGAGCGCTTCATCTATCACGGCAACGACGGCACCCATCTCCCCTGGAACGACACGGCCCAGCTCAACTATCTGTTGCCGCAGGTGCGCGAGGCGATGATCCAGCTGATCATCCGGGTCGCGAGAGATTTCCGTATCATCCGCTTTGATGCAGCCATGACCCTGGCCAAGCGTCATTTTCAGCGACTTTGGTATCCTTTGCCCGGCGGCGGGGCCGGGGTGCCGTCGCGTGAAGATCATGCTTTGAGCCATGAAGAGTTCAACCGTCACTTCCCCGAGGAATTCTGGCGTGAGCTGGTCGACCGCATCCGTGCCGAGGCGCCGGATACCCTGCTGGTGGCGGAAGCCTTCTGGCTGATGGAAGGTTATTTCGTCCGTACTCTGGGGATGCACCGGGTCTACAACAGTGCTTTCATGAACATGCTCAAGCATGAGGACAACGCCAAGTACCGCCAGACCTTGAAGAATATTCTCGCCTTCGATCCGGCGATCCTCCAGCGTTTTGTCAACTTCATGAGCAACCCGGACGAAAAACCGGCCATCGAACAGTTCGGTGACGGTGACAAGTATTTCTGCGTCGCGACCCTGTTGGCGACCATGCCGGGGCTGCCGATGTTCGGCCACGGGCAGATCGAGGGTTTTACCGAAAAGTACGGTATGGAATACTTGGCGCCGCGCTGGGACGAGCAGCCGAACCATGCGTTGATCGAGCGCCATCGTCGGCAACTCTTTCCGCTGCTCAGGCGCCGCGCGCTGTTCAGCGGTTCCGAAGCCTTTCAGCTCTATGATTTTGTCTCGACCTATGGTGTCGAAGAGGATGTCTATGCCTACAGCAACCAACTCGGCGATGAGCGGGTGCTGATCCTCTGTAACAATTCCCCCAAATCAATTGCCGGACGGGTCGCCGCCCCTGTAGCCATGGAAGGGCGGGCCGGCATCAGCGTTCAGCAGGCTTGTTCCATCAACTGTTCCGGCGATTTCGTGCTGCTCCATGACCGGGTCAGCGGTCTGCAACAGTTACAGCCGTCTCAGTCGCTCGGTGAAGGGGGAGTTTTTCATCTGGGCCCTTATGCTCATTGCGTATTGAGTGACTTTGAAGCCCTCCACGATAGCGACGGTCGCTGGCAGACTCTTTGGCAGCGTTTCGGCAACCAGGGGCGGCAGAACCTTTTCATAGAACGGGATGCCCTGCTTATTGAAGATCTGTGGCAGTCCTGCTGGGCCCTGCTGGAAAATAAGCCGGAGTCCGATGGTGAACTTGAAGGGCAGGTCAGCCGACTGTTGAGGCGCTATGATGAGGTCTGTTTCGATCCGGAATGGCTGCTGCAGATTCTGATCTATTCAGGCTTCCAGGTCGAGCTCAGGGCTGAAGAGCGGCTTGAGCTGATGCGCCTGTTTGAAAGCTGTCTGCCGCTTTGTGCCGCCAGTCTCTCTCGTCTGCTGGAACAGCTCTTTTCCTTCCGTTCCATCCGCCAGTTGCTCAAGTGTAACTATTACGATTACACCGACTGGTTCGGTTACGAAGAATTCCGTCTGCTCGTGCAGATTCTGCTCCAGCTGCAGCTGGCTCTGCTGAGCCGTAAGGTCGTGCCTGGCAATGGCAAGGTCGATACGGTACGAGACAGCCTGACCCTGCTGCAGCCGTTGGCCGAGCTGGCCAGTAGTTGTTCGTGCAAGACCGATTATCTGCTCAAGGCGCTCGACAGCGTGAAAATTACTGAACAGCCGATTCCATCCACTCCTGATGGGCTTAAGATCCTGTTTGTCGCCTCCGAAGCGACCCCGTTCGCCAAGACCGGCGGGCTGGCCGATGTGGTTGGATCGTTGCCACGGGCGCTGCGTCAGTTGGGGCATGATGTTCACGTTGTCATCCCCTGTTATCGCAGCGCCGAACGGCTGAATATTCCGTTGGCCCGCGTGCCGCGCAGCGTGGAGATCCGCCTGCAGGGGGCGCCCTACCGGGCCGGTCTGAAGTATTCGGTGTTTGACGGGGTGCCATACTGGCTGATCGATACCCCGGAGTTTTTCGACCGGGATGCGCCCTACGGCGATGCGGACGGGGATTATCCCGACAACGGCCTGCGCTTCGGCTTCTTCTCCAAGGCGGTTCTGGAACTGGCCAAGCTGCAGGAATTCCGCCCGGACGTCATCCACCTGCACGACTGGCAGAGCGGTCTTATCCCCGGACTGCTGAAGACCAGCTACCGCAACCAGGATTTTTTCCGTTATTGCGGCACACTGCTGACTATTCATAACCTCGGTTATCAGGGGATGTTCCCTATGGCGCTGCTCGATCAGCTCGAACTGCCGGGCGAGATGGGCAGTGCCGATGGCATGGAATACTTCGGCCGCCTCTCAGCGCTCAAAGGGGGGATCTGCTACGCTGACCGGATCAGCACGGTGTCGCCGACCTACTGCGAGGAGATCCAACGGCCTGAATACGGCCACGGCTTCGATGGCCTGCTGCGCGACCGCAGCCAGTTGCTGCACGGCATCATCAACGGTCTCGACGGGCGGATCTGGAATCCGCAGCAGGATGACGCTCTGAAGCATCATTTCAGCGCCGACGATTTAAGCGGCAAGGTGCGCTGCAAGGAGGCGCTGCAGCGCGAGCTGGGGCTCAAGATCGATGCCGATGTTCCGCTGGTTGCCGTGGTCAGCCGGCTCGATCCGCAGAAAGGGATGGATCTGATCCAGACCATCTGGCCGCAGCTGCTGCATCGCAACCTGCAGTTCGTCCTGCTCGGTTCTGGCCATCGCCAGATGATGCAGTTCTGGCAGGACCAGCAGGACCGGCACAGTGGCCAGGTGGCGATCAGCCTGACCTTCAACGAAGCCCTGTCACACCGGGTGTTTGCCGCCAGCGACATCCTGCTGGTGCCGAGCCGCTACGAACCCTGCGGGCTGACCCAGATGATCGCCCTGCAGTACGGTGCACTGCCGGTCGCCCGGCATACCGGCGGGTTGGCCGACACGGTCATCGATATCGATACCGGTGAGCCGAACAGCAACGGTTTCGTCTTCAATGATTCCGATCCCTGGCAGCTGCTGGCCACCATCGACCGGGCGCTGAACTATTATCTTGATCGGGAGCGCTGGAATCAGCTGGTCAAAAAGGCGATGCAGCAGGATTTCAGCTGGACCTATTCGGCGGGGCAGTATCTGGAGTTGTATCGGTCGATCATTGCTGAGAAGCACCAGGAACAGTAACTTTTCAGAGTTCAGACGACGTGTTCCACTGCTCTTTATTCTTGTTTTTAGCTCTTTGCTTGTTCCATGTATCCAAGCCGGGAACCGGCTTTGCGATGGCGCGAATTCGAGGCACAAAGCGCCTCGTCTGAGCGTGTAGAGACTAGCAGCCCAAAGGCTACGAAGAGTTCTCGAAACAATTTTCGTCAGTGTTTTCAAAGAGTTTCTTTGGCATACTTTTCTTTGCGACCAAAGAAAAGTATGTCGCCTGCCGGTGTGAGAACCGGCGGTTTTGCCTTGTTTAATTCAGAACACATCAAGATCAAAACCACGGGTTCGCGGCCCCGTACGCCGCCCTACTTTTTGACCAGAGCTTCAAAAAGTAGGCAAAAAACGCTCTTTATAATATGTCGAAAGTGATTCTGCGTTTCTGCGTAGCCTCCCACCAGCACCTGACAACGCGCCCCAAGATGGGCAAGCCCATCAACGGGCAGAACCGGAAAAACTCCGCAGTGCGGAGTTTTGATGGAAATCTGTTGAAACAATCCTTGATTATATTTTGCGAGGTGTTTGTCTAAAAAGGGATCGGACACCAGGTTGCCAGAGGGGTAGTCAGCTCATAGCGGCCGTCGCCCTGCAGTTCCAGGACGATGATATCGCAGTTCTTCGGGTTGCGCAGGGTCTCGAAATATTCGACCGACCAATGGAACCAGCGCATCAGGAAGATTCTCAGCGTCATGCCGTGGGTAATGATCAGGGCGTTGTCGGCGAAATCCTCACGTTCGAAATTGCGATGCATGGTCTCCATGAAGGTACTGATCCGGTCAAAAACGTCGGCACCCGATTCGCCGTCGGGCATGCGGTAGTAAAACAGGCTGAACGATCTGCGCGTCCGTACCAGGTCGGGAATCGTCTCCGGGTCGATGAAATGTCCCCATTCCTGCTCCCGGATCCGCGGATCCTCGATGGTCGAGGTGACTCTGTCACCGAGAACCTTGGCGATCTCCTCAAAGGTCTGGCGTGAGCGATACCAGGGGGAGATATAGGCACGCACCGTTCCCTCACCGATGATGTCACTCAGTTTGTTGCCGGCCTTTTCCGCCTGCCTGCGTCCCAGGTCGGTCAGGTTGAGCGTGTAGTCGGGAGTATCCCGGTAGAAGTTCGGGTCGGCGTTCCCCTGGGATTCACCGTGGCGAACCAGAATGATGCGTTTTGGTTTCATAGACTCTCTTGGCCTCTGGACAGCTATTACAGCAAGTATATTAAATAGAGTGCTTCAGGGGAAAATAAAAATGTCCGAGTGTTAGACACGGACGGTCTGTTATTTTTCACTATTTTTATCCCCCGCCGGAAAGGTCAGTTTTTCCACTGACGATCTCAGGTTCTTGATCCTGGTAAAGGGCTCACGCTGTTCCTGGCCTGGCTGCAGCCCGGTGATGACCGTTGCTCCGATTATCCAGCGTTGCTCCTGGCTAAAGAGGGTTTTGGTCGCCAGCCCCCAGGTTGTATGCAGAACCAGGGCCTGCCCCTGCTGTTCACCAATGTAGAGCATGATATGTCCGGGCATTGTGAGCAGGCTGAAAAAAGTAATCCCTTCGTCAAGAATCCGTTGTTCGCGGTCAGCGACTGACAGTGCCTGCAGGTCCGTGACACTACCGATTTCAGCTTGTCGGGAAGAGTTGCGTGGCAGCCAGATGCCGAACGGGGCTAGCAGATCCCGGGTTGTTGCAGAGCAGTCCCTGAAGCCGTATCGACCTCCCCAGTCGTATGGCTGCCCCATCAATGGTGCGGCCAGCTCGGCCATGTTGCGTCTTGTCGCCGTCAGCGGAAAGTGGGTCGCGTCAGTTATACTCAACTGTGTCCCGATCAGAACGGCCTGCTGGTTTTTATCTCCCGTCGCCACTAAAGCAGAAAATCCGTTGTCAGCCATTGTCTGCAGTGGCAGAAGGGCTCCGGTGTCAACCCTTGCCAGATAGTGTCCTTGCTTATTGTCGTGAAGGAGGGAGTGATCATGTATGACGCTGATCATTGGCAGTTCTTCGACCTGAGAGATCTGAGCGGTGTCGACCCAGGCGATGTCCTTGGCAGGGATCCAGCCAGACACGGCGGTTGTCTCGGCAAAGTACCAGGCACCGTCTGTCGAGCTGTGAGAGATCAGAACGGGGGTGTTGAAGGCGATTGAACTGTGCTGCAGCATATCGAAGGGAAAACCCTGTCCGGCACGCTGCGGGTCGCTGAACATGGGTGAGTAGGTCGGCAGTGCCCTCAGGATGCTTTTGCGGATGGTGATGGCCGGACGCGACATGCTCGGGTAGCGTGGCCGGTCGGCCAGTTCGATCAGCTGTCGTTTGCGCAGGCCGCTAACCGGTTGCAGGTTGATATCGAACGGCCTGGCCTCCTGCAGCCAGTCGATGGCCCAGAACGGGTACTCCGTTTCAGGGAGAGGGGCCCGACTGTGCCAAGGCTTGAAGAACTGCACGCGATAGTGTGCCGCCAGAGCTTCTTGCTGCGCTTCGGTAATCACTGGTCGGTCGGCGTTATCTGGGTTGAGATAGGCGCGTGGATCCTGGTTCAGGGTCGTCAGGTCAGTCGGACTTTTGGTTCTGTTGACAGCACAACCACTGAGCAGCAGGCTGATAAACAGGCTCCAAAAAAGAATTTGGTGAAATGATTTCATCATCGGATTATTCATGGCCCATGGGCTGAAAAAAGAATCCGTTCTAGAATATCCGGTTCCAATAAGAAAAGGAATATCTGGGCGGGATTTTATATTTTTAGACGGAAGCAGAATGAGAAAAGTATCTCCTTTTGTGCTATATTGAGGCTGTTTGCAATTCAAATTGAAAGTATGTTTTCACGTCATGATGGCAAAGGAGAACCTATGACTACTCAGAAGTTTCCGTCGCTCAAAAAAACCTTTTGTTCCTTTCTGATTGTGACCATGACCGCCATGTGCTGGCAATTCAGTGTGGCCCAGGCCGGGATGATCGGCACTCAGGAGCTTGTCAGTCAGCAGCAGCATCTGGCTGACAGGGCCAAGGTGATGACATTTCTTGAGCGCGACGCCGTCGAGCGGGCCATCCTGACCCAGGGGGTGATGCCGGCAGAGGTCAGGTTGCGGGTTGCTGCGCTGACAGACGAAGAAATCAGCCAGCTTGCCGGTCAGATTGATAAGCTGCCGGCCGGAGCGGGGCTGGGCTCTGTTGTTGGCGCCGTGGTCTTTGTTTTTGTCGTTCTGCTTGTCACGGATATCCTCGGTTATACCAAGGTCTTCTCCTTTACCCGTCCGATTCGCTGAGAATTATGCGCACGCCTTTAACCAAGCCAGGAACCCTCCGCTGTTTCTGGCTTGGTTTTGTCTGTCTCTGTCTGGGCCTGGTTTCCTGCGCCGGGCCCGATTTTCTTTCGCAGGCGGATGCGCAGCTTTCCCGCCTGGTTCTGACGGATGTGCCCTTCGTGGCGCAGCAGAAATATCAATGCGGTCCTGCTGCGGTTGCCATGCTGCTGGGCCACAACGACAAAGCTTTCGAGATGCAGGAACTGATCGACCAGGTTTACTCTCCCGATCTGCGCGGCAGTATCCAGCCTGCGCTGCTTGGGGCCATCCGTCGTCATGGTCTGCTCGCTTACCAGATCAAGGGTTTTGCCGAGCTGGTCGCTGAACTGGAAGCAGGTCATCCCGTTCTGATTCTGCAGAACCTGGGCCTGTCATGGGTTCCGCGCTGGCATTACGCCGTGGTTGTCGGTTATGATCGCTTGAAGAAGAAGGTTTTGCTCCACTCTGCGGACAGGCCGTTGACCGTAATGTCGACCTTTGTCTTTGCCAACACCTGGAAGAGGGCCGATGACTGGGGGCTTGTCGCTCTGGTTCCCGGCATCTTGCCAGCCACGGCGCAGGAACTGCCCTATCTTGGTGCGACCAGCGCTCTGGAGCAGATCGGTCTGGTCCGGGAAGCCGGGCAGGCCTTCCGGGTTGCAACTCTTCAGTGGCCGCAGAGCTTTGCCGCCTGGTTCGGTTTTGGCAACAATCTTTATGCCCAGGCGGAATATCCTGGTGCTGTAGAAGCTCTGGAGCAGGCGCTAGCCTTGCGGCCGACCAGTGGCCCGGTACTGAATAACCTGGCGCTGGCTCAGGCTGCCAACGGTTCCAGGGATGATGCCCTGGTGACCATCAGCAAAGCGCTTGAATTGAGTGGCCCCTATCTGGAAACCTACCAGAAGACCCGCGAAGAGATTCTGGTTGCACCATGATCTTATGCCGACGCTTGTCAGTCAATCAGAACTGTTCCGCCATCCTGATATATTCGATATAGCGCGGCCAGGCAGCCAGGAGCCGGTCGATTCTGTTCGGCTGATAGGAATGCAGTTCGACCAGTTGCGAGGAGAGAATTTCTGAGTGAATCCCCCTGGCAAAGGGGATGCCCGAAGCCAGTTTGATCAGGGCCTTGTCGCTGTTGGTTGACAGTTCAAACAGATAGGACTGCAGGGGCGAGGCCACATCAAACGGGAAGTTGCGTTCCTGGAGATCCCAGAGTGTATGCTGCTCTTCTCCGCTCGGATAGAGATCGATAAAGCTCTCTTCATAATTTTTCTGTTCGGTCCGTCTGGCTAGAATATAGGTCAGCAGCAGGCGCCGGAACCTGTCCTCTGTCTGGCCCAGTTGGCGATCCAGTTCATTTGTCGGTACCCCGTCACTCAAAGGCAGTTCTCCGAGAAACAGCGCTGCCAGATATTGATCCTCGGGATCCGAACCGTTCAGGCTGGAGTAGAGGCTGCCGATCAGCTTTGAACTTTGTACCGCGGCATCGGCTGAAAATGAGGATATGATCCCGGTACAAAAAAATAAAATCAATAATTTCAAAAAGTAACTTTTCATTTCTACTTCTCTATTTAATTAAAAAAGATGAGATATTTTTAGCAGAAATTGATCTTCTGTCAATATAAAGAAGTTTACAGGGGGAGGACGCTATTCAGAGCTCTTGTGTCTGAAGATTGAAACAAACAGGGCAACGACAAGAACTGTTGCTTGTAGAGAGCCAAAAATCAGCTTCATGCGTTGGTTGTGCCGGCCGGCCGGGTCGCTCAGGGCCGCAAGCCCGAGCTTACCTGAGATCTCCATCATTGTTGTTTTCCAGGGACCGAGGAAGATCCTCCCGAAGAGGATAATGGCAACCGTGACAATCACTGGAAGCTGATTTAGTATTGTTTGAAGAACCCCCAGTGGCTGAAGAGTGAATAGGCAAGTCCGGTCAGCAGGCTGCCGATCGCATCGGGTATGGCGATGATCAGCATCTCAACATGGTGAATGTTCTAGTTGACACCGTAGAGAGCGGTACCGCCGGAGACCGAATATTTCAGAAAATAGAGCGAGTGAAAGATAAAGCGCTACTGATCCAGCAGGAGACGCAGAGCAGGTGGACACCATTAAGCCTTTTCAGGCCGTTTTGGCAAAGCTTTGTGATTAGGTGGTCCTTTGTCTATCAATATCATAAGCACTTTTACGAACCTAATTAGTCATTTCTGTCAAATGTTCATGTTCATGGGAGGTTTTCTGCAGGAATTTCTGTTGAAGACATGATAGATCGTTTACTAGGAGGACCAGGCAAAGGTGATAATTAGGTACGCGGTATGGCCCCTACTAGAGGCGGATGTTTACATAGCCCCTAAAGGGTGTTTACAGATAAACTGCAGTCGGGGGCTTGTTTTGATTTAGACGCAGTTAGAACAAAATTAACTCAAACTGCTTATCTTTTCCTGATGGCTTATGCCGTGCTCTCTGAAAAACGACTGACACTCTTCGGGTGACAGTGGTTTGCTGATCAGGTAGCCCTGATATTCATGGCAGCCGAGTTTACGTAAAATTTCATGTTGCTGTTGACGTTCGATAAATTCTGCAACAACCGTAAAATCCTGAGACATCGCCAGAAAAACCAAAGCCGCTACGATATCCTGACAATCTTTTTCCCGATCAATATTACGGATAAGAGAGCCGTCAATTTTAACTTTACTGAACTGATAATGCCTTATGTACAAGAGTGATGTGTGGCCCATACCGAAGTCATCGATTGAAAAATGAAAGCCTGATTCTGACAGGTCCTTGATGTTGTCACTTGTTACAGAATCGGTACCGAGTTCAAGCCCTTCAGTAATTTCCAGATCAAAATTTTCAGGTGCTAGGGCCTGTCGACAGACAATTTCAGAAAACTTTACTGGTAATCTTCTATTCTTCAGTTGTTGTGGAGAAAGATTGACCGAGATGCGAAGGTCGACATATCCCATAAGCCGCCATTGTGCCAATTGTTGTGCCGCCATTTCCATGGTCTGTAGGCCGAGGTCGTCGATCAGATTTGCTTCTTCGGCAATGGAAATAAACAGTTGGGGGGAAATAAGACCGAAGCGCGGGTGTTTCCAACGCGCGAGAGATTCAACCGATGTAACCTTTCCCTGTTCATTGACTAGTGGTTGATACACCAGGAATATCTTGTTTTTTTTCAGTGCACTGGCGAGATTTTCTTCCAGTGAGCGGGCGATCTGCCCCAGTGAATCATTGCGCGTCAGAAGTCTGAGCTTTTCGTTCGGGTTTTGAGTTGCGACAAGTTTTAGCAACGCATTGTAATCACTGAGAAAATCTTTTTCTATCTTGTTTTGATGGAGGCGAACAAAGGGGAAATACAGAGCCGTTCCAAGCACCAGATTGATTGCCTGAATCAGAATGCCCACCCATGAATGTGTGGCATGATAGCCACTGATAAAAATAGGCACCGTCCACTGAACACTGGTGCTGATTCTCGGTAGAAAGCCAATGTCTGTCGCAATGTAAGCGATGATCAGATGACTGACGGGAACGCAGATAAAGGGAATCAGAAAAAGTGGATTGAGAACGATCGGCAAGCCGAAGGTCAATAGCTCGTTAACGTTGAAGAGTGATGGCAGGAGCGAGATTTTGGCAAGTTTGAGCGAATGGTGCTTTCTGAAGCCGAGAAAAAGAGCAATCAGCAGGCACATTGTCGCTCCAGAGCCTCCCATCATTGTGTAGGAGTCCATGAATGGTGTGGTTATGATGTGGGGGAGCGGTGCGCCGTTTAGGGATGCCGCTATATTCTCATTGAGGTTGTCGGTAAACAGGCCGTTGATAATCGGGTAGAGGATATTGTTACCATGCAGCCCGAAAAACCAGAGAGTCTGAGATAAGGCTGTGAATAGCAGTGCAGTAACAAAGGGTATTTCAATATTGCGGAAAAATGTGGTCAGGGCTCCGGAGATGAATTCATTGATATTGGTAATCTGTAATTGAGTCATAAGAGCTCTGAAAAGAACAAAAAACAGAAGTGTTACCGCAATCGGAATAAATACTTCAAATGACTCCTGAAGGTCGATATCCGGGTTGTTATTCTGCTTCCGGCTAGCTTTTTTCAGACATACACGCAGCCAGATGAATAATTCTGAAGCAATGATTGCGGTCATAATTGCCAGGAAGATGTTTGACTGATTGAGGGCATTGACCGAAAGCCATTCCTGGAAAGGGTGAAATTCAAGATCAACGGCGATAATGACAAATGACAGCATTGAGACAAGTGATACACGGGCAGGATTGATAATAGGGTGCTTTTCAGCCCGGAAGCAGGCAATGAAGTAACCGATTGCCGAAGAGAGCAGGAGTCCGAACAGTCCAAAGGTCAGATTGGTCAACAGGTCGCCGAATATTTTCCAGTTTTGTCCGAATTTATTCAGCATAAACTGCTGATAGCTCGGGATCGGGAACTGGGTAAAGACCAAAGCCAGGGAGCCAAAGAGAATAAAGGGAAACAGGGCGATAAAGCCGCGTCTGATAGCCTTGAGCCACATAGAACCTGTGAACAGGTTGGAGATGTATAGCAGTCGCTCTACCACGGACATTAGCCTATTCTCTAAAATTGCGGCCAAAAGAAAGAATCCTTTTGGCCGGAGAAATTAAGATTCTAAATCAACGGCACAAGCATCAAGATCTTTTAATAAAAATAAAATATTAGACCGATATTAATCGGCATGTCGAGAGAATTTCACGAAACTTATAATCTTACCTGGGCCGGTGGAGCGAAAATCACAATAGGGGAGAACTTAAGCGGATTATTCGCGGCAAGGTGTTGTTGCGAATAACGGAAAAAGTGCAATTTATTTGTTGATGTTCCCGTTTGTCAGGACGTCGAATGTGGCCCTGGCTACAGGTTTTGTATAATAAACGTAATTGTTCTTCACCTGATCGACCTCAACCAGAGTTGTTCTATAGATCAGCCAGGATCCGCCGAGGCCGAATCCATGCAGCGCAAACGGATTTTTTTCATAGAAGCCACTCGCATTGATAGTGATCATTCATTGTGGGTTGTTTTGCCCATCTCTACTGACAGCACAAAATTTTCGGCTGAACAGGGATGGGGTAATGTCAGGTTTCAATACCTTACGGCAAATGGTGTATACTCAAAGTTTGTTGCAAGGACGAATCAATGGCGCAGCCGTCAGTATTCTCTAGCATTTGATACCGTTATATTGGAGCCTTGATTATGGAACTCAAAGGAATCTATCCGATTGTCCCGACGCCGTTTCTTGATAACGGTGAGGTCGACTACGTCAGTATCGAGCGGCTGGTTGACTGCATGGTGAAGAAGAAGGTTCAGGGCATTGCGATCATGGGAGCCCTGGGGGAAGGGCCCAAGATGACCGAGCTGGAACGGGAGCGGATCATAACCCTCTATCGCGAGCTGATGCCGGATAAAATGCAGCTGATCGTCGGCACCCGAGCGGTGGCGACCGACCCGGCCATGCTGATGGCGGGAAAGGCCCGAGAGCTGGGGGCGGACGCCTTGCTGCTCGGGCCGCACGGGGTGCAGAAGGACAAGCCGCTGCTCGAGTATTACCAGATGGTTTCGAATGCGGCAAAGATCCCCTGCATTATTCATGACTATCCGGCCGTGACCGGCATCACTATGACGGTCGAGCTGATCGGTAAAATATTTGAGAGCGCCGAGTATATCCAGTACATCAAGCTCGAGGAGCCACCGACCGGAGTGAAGATGCAGGCCCTGCAGAAGAGTGTCGGCAAGAAACTCAAGGTCTTTGGCGCACTGGGAGGGAACTACGCACTAGAGGAGCTGGAGTTGGGGGCGGTCGGTATCATGACCGGCTTCGTCTACGCCGAGCTGCTGGTCAAGCTCTACAACCACGCTCAGGGCGGAGAGTGGGATGCAGCGCGCCAGCTTTTCTACGATTTTCTGCCGCTGACGCGCTGGGAATTTCAGCCGGGGATCGGCATCTCCCTGCGCAAGCATATGTTCAAACGGATGGGGGTGTTCTCTTCGACCAAGGTCCGTCATCCCGGGGCCGAAGCGGATGAGAAAAGCGTCGAACAGATGCTCAATATCATCCATTATCTGAATGTTAAAGGATACCGGCTGGCCTGTTGATTTAAAAAAAGAAAGAATAGTGCTTGACAGGGTGCAGGCGCTTTTGCTAAAAGATGCCTCCACAACGATTGGAGGCGCGTAGCTCAGTGGGAGAGCACTACCTTGACACGGTAGGGGTCGACAGTTCAATCCTGTCCGCGCCTACCATCCAATCTTGACGATATTTGAAAGGCAGCCTGTTTTATCAGGCTGCCTTTTTTCGTTTCCGTTTTGCCTGTTTTTTCGAATAAGAACATCTTGGTGAGGTAGAGGCTGTCTTATCATTTAAACCGGGAGTGGACCAGTTTTTTTCCGATAGAGACAATTAGCATGACGATGCTACCAGCAATTAAACCGGTAACAAGGTTGAGCAGTATCGTTGACAGGGAGGAGAAGAAAGTCCCCACCGCCGGAAGCTGATGGATCGTTTCAGAAATATATTCGCTCCAATGGTGGGGCCACGGCAGGCCGTGGAGCAGAATCCCGCCGCCGACAAGAAACATGGCCAGGGTTCCGATCAGAGTAATCCCCTTCATCAGTTTTGGTGCAAAGTTCAGCAGTCCCTTGCCGAGGCTCAGACAGAATTGTCCGCAGGCCTGTTCGGCATGTTTCTCGAGCAGCATCTGCCCGGCATCATCGAGTCTGACAATGGCTGCAACCAGCAGATAGAGACCGGCGGTCATGATCAGGGTGATCAGGGAAACGACAATGATGCGCGAGAGCAGGTTGGCATCCTGTACCGAGCCCAGAGCGATAACGATGATCTCGGCCGAGAGAATGAAATCGGTACGGATTGCGCCTTCGATCTTCTCCTTCTCCAGGGCCATCAGGTCGGTCTTGGTTGCGCCGAGCTTTTTGATCCGGAGCTGTTGTTCTTCAGCTTCGAGATGGCGATGAAAAAAACAGTGGAAAACCTTTTCGAATCCTTCAAAACTCAAGTAGAGGCCACCCACCATCAACAGCAGGGTTACCAGCCAGGGAGCGAACGCGCCGATAAGCAGTGCGACAGGAACCAGAATCAGCTTGCTGCGCAAAGATCCTTTGGCCACGGCCCAGATAACCGGCAGTTCACGGTCGGCACGCACGCCGGAGACCTGTTCTGCGTTCAAAGCCAGATCGTCACCCAGGACCCCGGCCGTTTTTTTTGCCGCAACCTTGGACATCACCGAGATGTCATCGAGCAGGCTGGCAATATCATCGAGCAGAGCAAGTAAACGGGTTCCGGCCATGCGATTTCCTTTAGAGGTTAGAGCCGATTGTTGCCGGCCCTGATTATTGCGCCTTCGCTGGGCAGCGTCAAGTTGACGACAAAAGCATGGCTGGAGCCATATCGAGATAGATATTCTGATATACTGTAATAACTTATCTATCTAATTGATTTTTGTGACAACTTTGGCGAAAGGGATCCGCAATGAAGCGTTACCTG
The DNA here is from genome assembly GCA_963677215.1 of Geopsychrobacteraceae bacterium. Lineage (GTDB taxonomy): Bacteria > Desulfobacterota > Desulfuromonadia > Desulfuromonadales > Geopsychrobacteraceae. Next base: position 207,840 of record OY781919.1, on the reverse strand, counting down.
TTGCTACTTTTGGTTGTTCTGCTGGTGTTCGGCTGTGCCGGGAAAAGGCATTATTCCAGCAGCCTGATGGGTTATCTCTATCCGGATCGTCAGCCCCAGGTGGAACCGTCAATTCCTTCCCTGAATGTTCCCCTCAAAATTGGTATAGCTTTCGTGCCTCAGCAGCGAGTTTCCGGGAGTGCTCATTTCTGGTCGTGGAGCGGCCGAATTCCGAATAGTGTCCCGCTCAGCGAGAGGGAAAGAGTTGAACTTCTCGACGAGGTCGCAGCTGCCTTTGAGGCAAAAGATTTCATCGAGAGCATCGAAGTGATACCGAGCGCTTATCTGACGACGGAAGGTGGTTTTGATAACCTTGGTCAGATCCGCAATATGTACATGCTCGATGTTATTGCGCTGGTCTCTTACGATCAGGTCCAGAATATCGATGAAGGTTTCATGTCGCTGTCCTATTGGACGATCGTCGGGACTTATGTGGTCAAGGGGGAGAAGAACTCGACCAATACGCTGATAGATGCAGCCGTTTTTCACATTCCAAGTAGGAGCCTGTTGTTCCGGGCGCCGGGGACCAGCTTTATCGAAGGCAAGGCGACTCCAGTCAACCTGGAAGAGCAGTTACGCAAGGATTCCACTGAGGGCTTCGCGCTTGCTGGCGAAAGCCTGATAGCCAATCTGCAGGTTCAGTTGGCAGAATTTCAAGAAAAGGTCAAGCAGCAGCCGGAGCGCTATCAGGTGACCTATCGTGAGGGGCATGGGGGCAGTCTCCCGCCATGGATGGCGCTCATTGTCGCTGCTATCGGCGGTGTTGCAGGGATTTTGTCATGGCGCAAACGCAGCTGAAACGTTTTCCCTGGGTGACGCTCGGCTTGCTACTGGGGCTTTTTGCTGTACACTTTTCCCCGTTGTCAATGGTGCTTATCTACGACAGAGAAGCGGTTCAGGCCGGAGACTGGTGGCGTATTTTCAGTGGGTTCTTATGTCACTACTCGGTTGAACATTTAGCCTGGAACCTGGTCGTTGTGCTTGTCTGGGGCGTTCTGCTGGAATTGACAAGCAGATCTGTGCTGCTCTGGCTGATTCTGTTGTTTTCTCTGAGCCATCTGCTCCTGTTGTGGCGGACGGATGTGCTCTTATATGCTGGGACCTCAGGACTGGCTGTGGCTCTTGTCAGTTACGTCTGCCTAGACGGCATGCTTTATGACAGTCGCCGTTCTCTCTGGGCAACAGTCTTTGTGCTGTTAGTTGGAAAGATCTCTTACGAGTTTTTGTCAGGAAACGCGCTGTTTGTTTCTGATGGTTTTAAACTGTTTCCCCAAGACCACCTTGTCGGCTTTATCCTGGCTGTTTTCCTTGCTGCCGCTGGCTGGTTGAAAGGACGAGGGAGAAATGCTGATGTGGGAGGCATTTATTCCGACTTGAGAAAAGAGAAACTATATAAATTATGTGGGCGATGATTCTCGAAAAATTGTGCGATCTGTCCCTCAACAAGGAACCTTTGCGCCTGGTCGATTTTCCCCGGCCTCAGGCTGCCGCTGGGGAGGTGCGGATTCAGGTCGAGACCTGCGGTGTCTGTCATACCGAGCTGGATGAGATTGAGGGGCGCACCCCGCCGCCGGTCCTGCCGATCATCCCGGGGCATCAGGCCGTCGGTCGCATCGATCAGGTCGGCGCGGGTGTGGATAAGAGCTTGATCGGCCAGCGGGTCGGGGTGGCCTGGATCTATTCGGCCTGCGGAAGTTGTCGCTGGTGCCTGAACGGTTTTGAGAATCTCTGCCCGGATTTCCGCGCGACCGGGCGCGATGCCCATGGCGGCTATGCCGAATATATGGTGATTGCGGAATCCTACGCCTATCCGATTCCGCCGCGCTTCAGCGCCACTGAGGCGGCCCCGCTGCTCTGTGCCGGAGCAATCGGTTTTCGTTCACTGCGGCTGGCCAATGTCGATGCCCAAAGCAGTGCCCTGGGGTTGACCGGTTTCGGTGGTTCCGCCCATCTGGTTCTCAAGCTGGCGCGGCATCTTTATCCAGAGTTGCCAGTCTACGTTTTCGCCCGCAGTGACAAGGAGCGTCAGTTCGCCCTCGATCTGGGCACGGACTGGGCTGGCGACAGTGCCGATCAGCCTCCACAGGCGCTTTCGGCTATGATCGATACCACCCCGGCCTGGAAACCTGTGGTCAGTGCCCTGCGCATGCTTGAGCCTGGCGGGCGACTGGTGATCAACGCGATCCGCAAAGAACATCAGGATCGTGCCTGCTTAAGCGAAATCGATTATCCTGTGGACCTGTGGCTGGAGAAGGAGATCAAGAGCGTCGCCAATGTCACGGCTTATGATGTCCGTGAGTTTCTCAAGCTGGCCGCCGAGATTCCAGTTGTTCCGACTGTTGAAGAGTTTCCCCTGAATGAGGCCAACCGGGCGTTGCTCGACCTGAAAGAGCGCCATGTCCGCGGGGCCAAGGTACTACGGATTGCAGATCTGTAACGGAGGCCGCCATGCATGAGGCTTTGCTTTACGACAAGCTGGACAAACAGCGGGTCAGATGTAATCTCTGCGCCCATCACTGTAATATCGCCGCCGGGCAGCGTGGCCTCTGTCAGGTTCGCTACAACGAAAGTGGCATCCTCTACACCAGCGCCTACGGACGGACGATCAGCCGTAATATCGACCCGATCGAGAAGAAGCCTCTCTATCATTTCTACCCCGGCAGTAAATCTTTTTCGATTGCGACTCCCGGCTGCAACATGCGTTGCGAATGGTGTCAGAACTGGAATATCTCTCAGCCGTCCTGTGCTGAAGAACTCAACGCCGGTGTTGAAATGACCGCCGGAGAGATCGTCAGTGCGGCAAAAGCTACCGCCTGCCGGTCGATTGCCTACACCTATACCGAGCCGACGATTTTTTTCGAATACTGTCTGGATATCGCCCGACTGGCCAAAGCGGAAGGGATCGCCAATGTCTTTGTCAGCAACGGCTATATGACCGCTGACATGCTGGAGATGATCGTCCCCTATCTTGATGCTGCCAATATCGATCTGAAGTGTTTCAACGGTGCTGTCTACCGTAAATACACCTCGGCCTGCCTGCAGCCGGTGCTCGATAATCTGATCGCGTTGCACAGGTCGGGGATCTGGCTGGAAGTGACCACCCTGATCATCCCCGGCATCAACGATGACCCTGAGGAACTCAAACAACTGGCGGAATTTATTGCGACTCGCCTCAGTGTCGACGTCCCCTGGCATGTCAGCCGTTTCTTTCCTCAGTATCATCTGCGCCACCTGCCGCCGACCCCGCCGGAAACTCTGGATATGGCCGTTAACATCGGCAAGGCGTCCGGCCTGCGCTATGTCTATCCCGGCAACCTGGCCGGTGAGGTGCCAACTTCCTGTCCGGCCTGTGGCCTGGAGCTGATTGAACGCCGCGGCTTCTCTTTGAGCAGGAATCTCGTCACCAGTCAGGGGGGATGTCCGGATTGCGGGGCCAAACTTGCCGGAATCGGCATGGATGGGGCATAATAGAACTTTCCTTGTCAGTAAGGAGTTCTCATGCCACAGGTTCTTCACAAGGCCAACGGGCGCGGCATCGCCAACCATGGCTGGCTCGCCAGTTGCCACAGTTTCAGTTTTTCCGATTATTACAACCCGGAGATGATGGGATTTGGCGCTTTGCGTGTCATCAACGATGATGTCGTCGCCCCCGGCCGGGGCTTTCCGGAGCATCCTCATCAGAATATGGAGATCATCTCTATTCCGTTGTCCGGAGCCCTTGAGCATGAAGACAGCATCGGCCACAAACAGATTCTGCACAGGGACGATGTCCAGCTCCTGTCCGCAGGAACCGGGATTATGCACTCGGAGTACAACGCGTCTTACGAGGATACGCTCAGCTTTCTGCAGATCTGGATTCAGCCCAAAGCTCAGGATCTTACTCCGCACTATGATCAGCACGATTTTTCCAATGAATTTCCGGACCATGGGCTGTTGGCGATGATTGGTCCGGTCGGGTTCGATGCGCCGCTGCTGATCAATCAGGACGCAGTCGTTTCGATGGCCTGCCTCGATGGTGATGATCTGGTCTACGCTAAGCATTTTTCGCAGAACGGGGTCTATTTTTTCGTTATTGATGGACCGGCGTTGATAGCGGGGCAACTGTTGCGTTCGCGGGATGCTCTCGGTGTGATTGAGGAGGATACTGTTCTGCTTTCTGCAGAAGGACAGTCCCGGATTCTTTGTCTGGAGGTGCCACTCAGCTGATCATTGTTCCGGTTCAGGTTGATGGAGGCATTTCCAGACCGCTTCGGCCATTTTTCTCTGGGTGAAGGGCTTCTGGATGAAGTGGACATTTTCATCCAGAACCCCGTGCTTTGAAATGAGGCTGGCGCTGTAGCCGGACATGTAGAGGGTTTTCAGGCCCGGAATAATGGCACTGACCTGTTGTGAAAGTTCGGGGCCGTTGATGCCGGGCAGAATGACATCGCTGAGCAGTAGAGCGATGTCCTGGCGATTCTCTTGGGCCTGTTTGAGGGCCGCGTTCTTTTCCGTCGCAGATAAGACGCGATAGCCGAGAAGTTCGAGCATCTGCCGGCAGATGGTCAGAATGACCGGCTCATCCTCCACAACGAGGATCGTTTCTCCTGCTCCTGAATAGCTCTTCTCTGTTTCGACCTCAATCTGTTGCGGCACATTCTCCAGATGCTCGGTAAGATAGACCCTGAAGGTTGTTCCCTGTCCAGGTTCGCTGTAGACGTTGATAAATCCATTGTTCTGTTTGACGATACCGAAAACCGTTGCCAGCCCGAGACCAGTGCCTTTGCCCTGCTTCTTGGTCGTGAAAAATGGCTCAAAGATTTTTTCCTGGGTCTGCTTATCCATGCCGATACCATCATCGCTGACGCTCAGGCAGATATAGTGCCCAAGGGGGAAGTCCGGATGATTGGAGCTGTACAGCTCATCGATAACAACCTTGCTGGTTCTGATCACAATGTGCCCACCCGCCGGCATGGCATCCCTGGCATTGATGCAGAGGTTGGTCAGGACCTGATCGAGCTGACTGACGTCCATGTTGATGATATAGGCTTCGCTGCCGGGAGCCCAGTCGAGTTGTACCTTTTCTCCCAGCAGGCGTTGCAGCATCTTGAGAGTTTGCTCCATGCGCTGGTTGAGATCGATGACCTGCGGAGCGATGGTCTGCCTGCGCGCGAAGCCGAGCAATTGCCGGGTAATTTCGGCAGAACGGTTGGCTGCGTCAATGATGCCGTCCAGGTAGCAGGCGGCAGGATCCTGAGCACTGATTTTCCGTTGAGCCAGTTCGGAATTGCCGATGATGACGCTGAGCATGTTGTTGAAGTCATGGGCAATGCCGCCGGCAAGCCGTCCGATCGATTCCATCTTCTGGGATTGCAACAGCTGCTCCTGAAGTTCATGGTTGGCTTTTTCCCGAGCCACGCGTTCGCTGATGTCCTCGACGGAGACCATGATGCCGATGATGTCGCTGGCCTGATCGCTGAGCGGAGCGCAGGAGATGGAGGCGTGGAACGGGCTGCCGCCTTTTGTCGTTAGCAGGAATTCCTGGCCGAGGTGGGCAATGCCGCTGTGACATTCCTGGCAAAGGGTCTGGAAACGGAATATTTCATCGTCGGTGGTGAACAGCTGCGCTGATCCGGTAATCTCGTCAGCTTTCCAGCTGAACAGTTTTTCTGCCGATGCCGTCCAGACCGCTATCCGGTGGTTCAGATCGACACTGAAAAGTGCGACAGGAGAGCAGGCGATAAGGGCCTTGATCTCTTCGTTCTTGTTGTGCAGTTCGTTGATACTGTTCCGGATCGCGTCACGCATGTGGCTGAGGCTGGTTCCCAGGGCGCTCAACTCAGCGGCCGGGAAATTGCCGATCTTCCGGTATAGGTCGCCGTTGGCAATGTCTGTCGTCGCATCGATCAGCTGGTTGATCGGCCTGTCGACGAAATGCTTGAATGCCAGCCAGACCAGGGCAATGACGACAATAAAGAGCAGGATGCAGAGGATGACTGAAATGAATACGCTTTTGAGGATTTTTTCTTCGACAATCTGTTGAGGGAAGCCGATATCGATGGTTCCTATCAGTGTGTTGGCATCAACGATAACCGGAATCAGGGTGTGGTATGAGTCTGCAACCTTCAACGTGGTGATCTGCTGGCTTGAGATAGCTTCAAGCAATGAGCGGTCGCTGACAGGCTGTCCCCACAGCTCCCTGTCGGTATGGGTGGCAATACGCCCATCGGGAGCAATCACCGCGATGAAAGAGACATGCATATCTCGATTGGCTCTGTAGATTTTTCTGATCTGGAGATAAGCGGTCTCCAGGTTCAGGACGTTGTTACTTGTGCCGAGCAGCTTCCGGCGGGCCTGGATATCGACATTGATATTCTGGGCAAGAGTAACAGAGCGCCATTCGATCGCTTCGAGATAATTAGCCCGGAAGCTGTTGATGTAGAGGAGGGAACTCAAGGCGAGCGTCACCAGGACGATCAATCCGATGAAAAACAGAACCTTGGCCTGCAGGCTCTGGCTTATGGAATGAGAACGCTTCTTCATCTGCCCCCACATTAGATGACTCAGCTCGAAGTGCTACGTATTGGTCGAGTATGGTCAGCTTTACGGCATATCTGTGAAAATGCTTCAAGAAGGTTACCTAGAAATTGTAGCCCAGTTCCTTTTCCGCTGCAGCGGTTGCCGTAAGAACGGCCCGGACCCATTGTTCGCCAACGTTCTGTTTTAGCCAGTCGATTGCAGATTGGCGAGTTCGCTGACGAAATTGCACATACTCCTCATGGGTCGGTTTGTAAACCTCAATTCCTTTGGATTTCAGATAGGTCAGACTTTCCTGCTCATTGAGGATTGCAAGCCCTCGATTGACAACTAGGGCCGTTTCGCTGGCCTGTTTGAGAACGAGTTTGAGGTCGTCAGGGAGGGCCTGATACCAGGATTCATTGATCAGTAGCGTGTAGGTTGCATAAATATGCCCGTCAAGGACGACATAGCTCTGGATATTCTCAAAATGGGGAATGAGGAAGGTTGCGATCGAGTTCTCCTGGCCGTCAACAATCCCTGATTCGATCGCCTCATAGACGTTTGGCCAGCCGATTGGAATGCCCTTGGCACCAAGATCGCTGACAATTTTGACGTGTAACGGGCTTTCCATTGTTCTGATTTTGAGCCCTTCCATGTCGGCAGGTCTGTGAACCGGTTTTTTGTTATTGGAGTAATGGCGAAACCCACCATTCTCAAACCAGCGCAATGGACGCAGTCCGGTCTGGGCCGCCATGTCTTCGATCAGTTTTGTTCCGAGCGGCCCATCCAGAACTCGCCAGGCAATATCGCGTTCGGCAAATAGATAAGGGATTGAGAAGATTTGAATCGGCGGGTAAATGGTTGAAAAATGCCCATCGGCAAAGTCGCGAGCCTGAACGATGTTGCTGCGCACCATGTCAATCATTTCGAGAGACGACATGCCGAGGGTTTCGGCAAAGAGTTCAACTTTTAACCGGCCATTTGAGCGTTTTTCTATTTCTGTTTTCAGAATTTCAAAGGGAGTCCAGCCATAGTTGTTGCTTGTGCCAGGGTTGCCGATTGCAATTTTCATGAGATGGACGGAGTCATCTGCCGGGAAAACAGAGAACGGGATGCAGATACAGAGCAGGCCCAATAAAATGACGAAAGCGACTCTTTTCACGGCGGCTCCTTGTGCTGGTTTTTCTGGAACATCCTGATGAACGAGTGGTATGCCTATAAACTGTAGCATAATCATGAGGAAACGGAATTTTTTTGATTTTCATGAATAATAAACACAATTTCATAGGGTTCGCCATCAAGACGGGAAGCTGTTAGTTTTTGGTTAGGCTGTTGACAATGGTGTTTTTTTAGAGGAGATTGCATGACGGCAGGATGATTTATACATATTAATAATTTTTTTAGGCAATTTGTATGAACATAGCAGATGGGCTTAGTATGCCGTATTCTTCATCGGATATGAGCAAGACATACGATCAGAAATTCAGACAGTTTCTGATCTTTCAATACGGGCTGATTCTGTTTTTTCTGCTTGTTCTGGGGCTCTCCTGGGGGTTGAGTCTCAATCACCTGCGCGGCAACCGGGCCTTCATTGTCGATGGTGTCAACAAGAGTCAGGCTAACCTCGCCTCGATTATCGCTGAGAATCTCTATCAGGTTCTTGATCAGAACAAGGCGATCGGCCTGATTGCCAATGACTGGATGAGGACTCGGACTGATGAGCGCTTCGAAGAGGTCCAGTCCTTTATCTATAGTGAGCAGGCCTTTAACCGGATCGTTTTCTACGATCTGGCGGGGCAGGTGATCTATCAGTCTTCACCGCAACAGACCGAATATGTGTCGTCCGACGAGATCGCTGCACTGATTCAGGACCTGCTCAACTCGGATCAGGATCTGATGTTTGTTCCTGAAGCACTGCAAGTGCAGAGAGGCTGGCAGGTTCCTCTGCTGTTCCGTTTGCAACGGGCGGCGCGGTCTGAAGGTGTGATGCTGCTGGAACTCAACCTGGGTTATTTCCTCAACCTGTTTCAGAATATCGATATCGGCCGTACAGGGGCTATCCTTGTCAGTACCAGCGAGGGAACTGTGCTTGCCAACTACGAAAACGGCGGACTGACCCTGATCGATTCAAACTTCCACAAGAAAAACAGGTCCGGTAACTATATAGAAACCAGTTATGAGGTTGAAAACTACCCCTTCGTGGTGACCCTGCGGCAGAGCCAGTCCGAGGCGTTGCAGGAGTATGATGCGTATCGCGTCATGCATATGTGGCTGTTGGGAGGGGTCACACTTGTTGTTGCCATTGTTCTTTTTCTGGTGCTGCAACTGCTCAAGCGCAAACAGCATTATCTGAAGGTCCTTTCGGATGCCTATGCCGAGAATCAGCAGCTGGTCTCGAGACTCGAGAAAGAGCATGAGAATGCTGTCAGTGCCGCATCCTTTGACGCCCTGACAGGCTTGTACAACAGGCGAGTCTTTTCGTCGCTGGCTGGGCATAACCTCAGACAAGCCCGGCGCAACGGTTTGAATCTTGCCGTTATGTTTATCGATCTGGATCGTTTCAAACCGATCAACGATTCGCTTGGGCACAAGATTGGCGACATGCTGCTGATGACGATTGCCGACAGACTGAAAACCTGCGTCCGGGATACCGATATCGTGGCCCGCTTCGGTGGCGATGAATTCGTCGTTATGCTGACCGGTATGAAAGATACGACCAGGGTTGCCGATATCGCCGAAAAGATCATAGAAGATCTGTCTTTGCCCTGCGTACTGGACGGTCATCAGGTTTCGGTGACGCCAAGCATCGGTATCTCTCTTTATCCGTGTGACGGCGAGGATATCGACGGCCTTGTCCGTAATGCCGATGCGGCAATGTATGGAGCCAAAAAAACGGGGCGGGGAAGTTACTGTTTCTTTGATCAGAGCCTCAACCGAATCTCTCCTCAGCAGTTTGAGCTGGAACAGCGCATACCGGCCGCACTGAAAGCAGATGAATTCGTACTACACTACCAGCCGAAGGTTCGTCTGGAGGATACCAGGGTCGTCGGACTGGAGGCTCTGATTCGCTGGGATCATCCTGATTACGGTCTGCTCTATCCCAACGATTTTATCAATCGTGTTGAGGAGAGCGGCGCGATCGTCGAAGTGGGGCGCTGGGTGCTGGAGCGAGCCTGCCGGCAGATCGCTGAATGGCGGGACCAGGGGGTGGACACCGTTCCTGTCGCGGTCAATGTTTCACCAATAGAAATGAATAACAGGGGATATGCTGAGAAGTTCATTGCCATCATAGACAGTCATCATCTGTGCGCCGACGATATTCATATCGAAGTTACAGAAAGTGCAATTATCGAGAATCATCAAGTGGTCATGGATAATCTTGAGCTGCTGGCCAACTTCGGAATTCACATCGCGCTCGATGACTTTGGCAAGGGCTTTTCCAGCTTTCACAACATCCGAACCCTGCCCCTGAGCACTCTGAAGATCGATCGGAGTTTCATTCAGGATATAAAGAACAACAGCAGCGACAATGCCATCGTGACCTCCGCGATTTCGTTGGCCAAGAAACTGAAATTATCCGTTGTCGCAGAAGGTATCGAGAGTCAGGATCAGCTGATCCATCTCAAGCTGGCCGGATGCGACGAGGTTCAGGGCTACCTGCTCAGCAGGCCCGTTTCACCGGACCAGACCAAAAGTTTTCTGCTCAATCCCTATATTAAAATTTAAACAATGGTTAAAGATTATGAACTTCAGACCCTTCCTCTGTCTTGCCGTATTTGCAGGAATCTTGTTTGTCAGCTCTTCTGTCTGCTTGGCCAGTCGTGCTGAATCTGCTGCTCAACCGCTATATTTTTCGCTGATTCCCAAGAAAAACATTGATCAGCAGCTTGACGATCTGAAGCCTCTGCTGGAGTTGCTGGAGACGAAACTCCAGCGGCCGATCAAAGTGATTCGGCCGCAGTCCTACCAGTCTGTTGTTGAAGGGGTTCTCTCTCGCTCCATCGATTTTGCTTTTCTGGGACCGGCCTCCTACGCGATGGCGAAGGTTCGTGACTCTGAGATTGAGGCCTTTGCCTGTTTCAGCAAGGGGGCGACTCCCTATACCCCGCCAGGATCTTACTATTTGTCCCTGCTGATCAGCATGAGGTCATCGGGGATTTCAGTATTGACTGATCTCAAAGGTGCGACCGTTGCCTTTACCGATCCTGCCAGTACCTCAGGATCATTGATTCCGTCGAAGGAATTTGCTGCCGAGATTGATGGGCCTCTTGAGGGCTTTTTCGCCAGACAGGTCTACACTGGTTCACATGACCGTTCCATAGAAGCTGTGCTTAGCGGCAGAGTCGATGCCGCTTTTGTGGCCAGTGCCAGACTGGATGAGGCCGTGCGGAAAAAACTGATTACGCCTGATCGGCTCAGTATCCTCTGGCAGTCACGGCCGATTCATTATGATCCGTTTGTGTTCAGGGGAGGGCTTGATCCGGCACTGAAAGAGCAGATCCGCCGAACCATGCTGACATCGGATGACGTTTTGCGTGATATGCACGAAAAAATGAATATCGTCGGTATTGAAGCGGTCAGTGACCTGGACTATCAGCCTATTCTCGATCTGGTCAAAAAGGGGAATCCTCTGTAAGTTGAGGTGTGTGAGCGGGAAGGGCTCAACTGTCCGAGAGTTTGTTCAGATATTCGTCCCACTCGATCGGCAGCATATGCTGTTTCTTGCTGTTACATTCCTTGCAGGCCGGGACACAGTTTCCCTTGGAGGTCTGTCCGCCGCGCACCAGCGGGACGACGTGGTCAAGGGTCAGTTCCTTGGGCGGTACCTGCTTGCCACAGTAATGGCAGACCCCTTTGGCTATCTTGTTCTTCCACCAGCTTTGTTTGCGCAGTTCCCGCGCCTTGGCACGTTCGCGGCGAATATGCTCTTCGTCCATACTGACGAACCAGTCCATAGTCGATACTCCTTTTCAGATCAGGCTGAATCTTGCGAGATATTGCACAATTTGTCAATTTGTGCGATTCTGCCCCCGCTGCCGCACTGCGGTATGACGTTGTTCCGAAAGAGATAACCTATGAAAATCCTTATCGTTGGCTCCGGTCAGGTCGGCTATTTCCTCTGCGACCGGCTGTCTCGTGAAGGGCATGAAGTGACCCTCGTCGATCAGGACGCGGAGCGCATTGAACGTGCCCAGGATCGCTTGAATGTTCTCGGTATCGTCGGCAACGGCGCCAGCGCCGAAACGCTGGAGCAGGCCGGTATCAAAGACGCCGATATCTTCATCGCGGTTACCAATATGGACGAGGTGAACATCCTCGCCTGTCTGATTGCCCGTGAATACCAGGTCGAGATCCTCGTCGCCCGGACCAAAAGTATCGAATATACCAGTGAAAAAGCGATCCTCTCCAAAGAAAAGCTCGGTATCGACCTGCTTATCAATCCCGAGGATGCCGTTGCTGTCGAATTGACCAAGCTGGCCTGCAATTCCAAGGCCTTTGATGTCGCCGAGTTTGCCGAGGGACAGATCCTGTTTCAGGGCTACCGGATCGAAGAGGGGAGCCCGCTGTGCGATCTGACCCTGGCGGAACTGGGAGAGTTGCGTGGCATGTACCGTTTTGTCGTTGTCGCCATCAACCGTGGCGACGAGACCATCATTCCACGTGGCGATGATATGATTCAGGCCGGCGACCGGATCTATATCTTTGCTCCGCAGCAGGAGATGCCGGCGATCAACTACATGCTTCAGTCGGAGCGGGAGAACGAAGTCGCTTCACGCCGGGTCTTTGTCCTCGGCGGCAGCCGGATCGGTCTGCAGGTTGCCCGCAACCTGGAAAAACTTCAGTTCCGTACCAAGCTGATTGAAAAAGATGAGTCACGCTGCATCCGTTTGGCTGAACAGCTGAACAAGGCTGTCGTTATCAACGCCGACGGCCTGGATGTGCCGATCCTGATTGACGAGGGATTAAGCGAAGCCGGCGTCTTCATCGCCGTGACAGAAAACGATCAGACCAATATCCTGACCTGTCTGCTGGCCCGGCAGCACAAGGTGAAAAGAACCATGGCCCTGGTCAGTCAGCCCGAGCTGATCAAGCTGGCATCGGACCTCGGGATCGATGCCTGTATCTCACCGCGGCTCTCGGCTGCAGCCGCTATTCTCAAGTTCGTGCGGCGTGGCGAGGTCATCTCCCTGACCGCTGTCGAAGGGAGTAACTCGGAGGTTCTGGAGATCGAGATCAGTGGCGGGAGCAATCTGCAGGGGGTGCCTCTGAGCGAACTGCATTTCCCGCGTGGGGCGATCATCGGGGCCATCGTCCATGGTGAGACCTATGAAATCCCGACTGGTTCGAGCACCTTTCAGGCGGGAGACCGGGTCGTCGTCTTTACCCTCCCCGAAGCGCTGCAGAAGGTCGAAAGGTTTTTTTCCTAGATGAACCTGATTCTGACACTGCGGATCCTCGGGGCACTTCTGCTCTTTCTCGGGGCGACCCTGTTGGTGCCGCTGCCGTTTTCCTTCTATTATGCTGACGGGACCTGGTTGTCCTTTGTGCTTTCCGCGGCCATCTGCGGCGTCGTCGGAACTCTGTTGCACCGCTTCTGCAAAAGCTCGAAAGAGATGTCGATTCGCGAAGGGTTTGCGACGGTCACGTTCGGCTGGGCCTTTTTCGCCCTGTTCGGGGCGCTTCCCTACCTGTTCAGCGGGGCTATCGCCTCGCCTCTCGATGCCGTCTTCGAGACTATGAGCGGTTTTACCACTACCGGTTCGACCATTCTGACCAATATCGAAGCCCTGCCTCCGGCCCTGTTGTTCTGGCGCTCACTGACCCACTGGCTGGGCGGCATGGGGATCATCGTTCTGTCCCTAGCGATTCTGCCGATGCTCGGCGTTGGGGGCATGCAGTTGTTTAAGGCGGAGGTTCCCGGTCCGACAGCAGATCGTCTGACGCCAAGAATTCAGGATACGGCCAAGATGCTCTGGGGCGTTTACTTCCTGCTGACCGTGGTCGAAATCGTCCTGCTGATGTTTGGCGGTATGAGCTTTTTTGATGCCATCTGCCACGCCTTCGCAACCATGGCGACCGGCGGTTTCTCGACCCGCAATGCTTCGGTTGCGGCCTACGATAGCGCTTACATCGACGGGGTCATTACCCTGTTCATGGTGCTGGCCGGTGCCAACTTCGCCCTTCACTTTCAGCTGCTGCGCGGCAAGGTTGTCGATGTCTTCAGAAATGAGGAGCTGCGGGTATATCTGCTGATTGTACTCGCCTCGACACTGGTTCTGATGCTCTTCAACTGGACCGGTCACATCTATGGCAACATCGGAGAGAACCTGCGCTACTCCGTTTTTCAAGTCGCTTCGATCATCACCACGACCGGGTTCGGCACTGCCGATTTCGAGCTCTGGCCGGTTGTCTGTCAGTATGTATTGGTGCTGCTGATGTTTATCGGTGGCTGCGCCGGGTCGACCGGTGGCGGCATGAAGGTGGCGCGTATCCTGTTACTGTTCAAACATTCTCAGGCCCAGCTCTATCGTCTGATTCACCCCCGGGCTGTCCGGCTGGTCAAACTTGGAACACGGCCGGTCGACAAGGAGGTCCTGCAGTCGATTCTCGGATTTTTTGCGCTCTATATCGGGATCTTTGTCTTCTGCTCAATGCTGGTGGCTGCCACCGGAACCGACCTGGTGACCTCAGGAACCGCCGTGATTGCCTGCCTGAGTAACATCGGGCCGGGACTGGGGAGTGTCGGCCCGGTCGATAACTTTGCTCTGATTCCAGGTTTCGGCAAAGCCGTGCTGGTCTTCTGTATGCTGATGGGCCGTTTGGAGCTGTTTACCGTGCTGGTGCTGTTCCTGCCGTCATTCTGGCGCAAATAACCATTTTTCAGCCGGAAACGGCCCTTTTCCGCCGTGGCGGCGTCAATCTGCGGGCTCGCTTGTGCGGCGTACTGATGTACGCCTCCGCGCTCTACCTTGATTTCCTTGCCACAACGAAAAATTGTTCGTTGCTGATTGGAACCTGTCGGATTTCAAAAAATGGAAGCCCCCATCGCCCCTTAGGCGATGGGGGCTTCCCCCCTCCGGTAACCTGTCTTTTAACAGGAAAGTCCGTTATTTTTCTTGAGTATAAAAAACACTTCTGAAAAAAATCTGACATTCCGTGGTTTTTTTAAAAAAAACGTATTTTTTTTACGCCAACTTGATAAAGCCGATTTGGCGGCCTGTTTTTCCGTTGTCCCGGCGATAGGAGAAGAACAGTTCCGGGTGGCAGCAGGTGCATTCTTCGGCACTTTCAATCTGTCTGACCGGCAGGCCGAGTTGTTCCAGCTGCAACTGGCAACTCAGTTTCAGGTCGAGCTGCCAGTGGCCAAGGCTGACTTCTTCCGCGATCTGGTTCCAGAAACCGGTACCGTTACGGAAGGCGTCACGGACCGGGCGGTCGACCTCGAACTTGTGGGCTGCGATGCCCGGGCCGATGGCAGCAAACAGTTCATTTGCCTGGCAGGAAAAGTTTTGGCAGATCGTCTTGACGGTTTTTTCGATAAGTCCATTCGCTGCACCTCGCCAGCCGGCATGAACCGCGGCAATGATGTTGAGGGTCGGGTGCCAGAGCAGGACGGGGTAGCAGTCAGCAGTCAGTACGCCAATGATGATGTTCGGCTGATTGGTGACAACAGCATCCACTTCCAGGTTAAGAAAGTGGGAAAGGTCGGGGTTTTCTTCATCGATCAGCAGGATATCCTTGCCGTGAACCTGTTTGACGGTCAGCAGTTGGTGGGGGGCCAGGTCGAAACTTCTGGCAAAGGTTGAACGGTTTCCTTCCACATTGGCAAGAACGTCGCCGCTGTTCGGCCCCAGATTCAGGGAATTGTAGGGCTGGCGGCTGACTCCGCCGTTGCGGGTACTGAATCCGGCAACGACATTGTTGCTGAGGTTTGCGGGCTGAAGGAATGAGATCTTCCCGTTACGAACAAGTTTCATCAAAGACTCCGTTATCTGGCTTTACTGCTTTTTATGCTGCGTACTTATGATCAAGATAGGAAATAATGCTTAGCAGAGTTTCGGGCATTTGCGTGGAAAATTCCAGATATTTTCCACTATCCGGGTGAATAAAGCCTAGAGAATGGGCATGAAGGGCCTGGCCAGGAAGATTTTTAATCAGTTTGGCCAGCTTCTGGTCCTGAATCGCGGCATCCTTGCTGCGGCTGCCGTAGAGCGGATCTCCGACCAGCGGCAGATTCATTTCTGAAAAATGAACCCGAATCTGATGGGTCCGGCCGGTTTCCAGCTGACACTGGACCAGGCTGAGACGGTCCGCCGGATAGCGTTTGATGATTTTCCAGTGGGTGACCGCATCCTTGCCGTTGCGGGCTTTACCGCTCATTTTTTTACGCTGGGTCGGATGGCGGCCAATCGCCTGGTGGATTATTCCTGTGTCGGCTTCCGGGCAACCATGGATCAGGGCCAGGTAGATTCTGTGAATACTGTGGGCCTTGAACTGGGCTGCCAGCTGCTGGTGACTGGAGTCATTCTTGGTGATGACCAGGATTCCCGAGGTGTCCTTGTCGATACGGTGAACGATTCCTGGGCGCAGTTCGCCGCCGATGCCAGCCAGATCTTCGCAGTGGTGAAGCAGGGCGTTGACCAGGGTTCCCGTGGCATGTCCTGCTGCCGGGTGGACAACCATGCCGGCCGGTTTGTTGATGACGACAACCGCGCTGTCCTCAAAGAGAATATCGAGGGGGATCTCCTGAGGAATCGCTTCGATCGGTTCCGGTTCCGGGAGGGTCACTTCAATCTGCTCATCACCTTTGAGTTTCAGGCTGGCCTTGGCCGTCTGCCCATTGACCAGAACCAGGTTGTCATCGATCAGTTTTTTGATTTGTGAACGACTGATGTCCGGCAGGCAGAACGACAGAAAACTGTCCAGCCGTTCTGCCGGACGTTCAGAAGGAAAACAGAATTGTTGCGAGGTCATTTACCAGATTTGACTTTCGATTTTTCCGGCCTGCTTGATCATGACATCGACGATGGCCCGCTCGTACAGATGCTCGCGGTTTGGCATATCGGGAGAGACGCGCGAGAAGAAATGTTCCCGGCCTTCTTCCAGTTCTTCGCCCATCAGTTCGAAGATGCTGTCGTTCTTGATGCCTTCGGAAACCTTGTCCTGATTATACAGGGCAATATCAGAAATGATTGCACGGGCCAAGCGAAACGCCAGTTCGGGATTCTCTACCAGTCGTGCCATTGGAATGCTCCTCAATAAATGAATTTATATGATAAGACTTTATTAGATAATTCTGAGTAACGCAAGTGAGATTTGTCCAGATACTTATTAGTAATAGGTAATGTTTTGTGTTAGCATTAACTGATATAGCCGCTAAACTGGCTTGGTCGGTGGTTTTACGGTCGCCGGATGATTGATTTTTTTTGTTGCCGGCGATTTCAAAAATAATTTGCAACCATTTTTATGAATGCTAAGATCTCAATAATACATGTTTTTTAATTTACATCAGGCGGTGCGGTCAGTGAACTTCTCATTTCTTTACGGAGCAGATGCTTATGGGAGAGCAGGGCAATGTAAAGGTTCTTGCTGGCTGCGGGAGTCAGAATGAGTGAAAAAATAAAAGTACTCTGCGTTGACGATGAGCCGGATATTCTCAAGGGTTTTGCACGTCTTTTTCGCAATCGTAGTGAGTATGAGTTGCAAGTCGCTAATTCTGGTGCGGAGGGGCTCAAAATCCTGGAAGATGTCCCCGGGATCAGGATTGTCATCTTCGATTATCGTATGCCGTCAATGATGGGGGGGGATTTTCTGAACGAGGTCTGTAATAGGTGGCCTCAGATTTCCCGTATCATCCTCTCCGGCTATGCCGATCCTCAATTTATTCTGGAGTCGATCAATAAGGGGCTCATCTATAGTTTTCTCCCTAAGCCGATGAGTGATGATGCCCTGATGTCGTCAATCTCTGCGGCATTGAAGCACCAGGCCCTTGTTTTGGAGAATTCCCGGCTTTCTTCGGCTCTGGTGACGACCAATCGTGAACTGGAAGAACTGAATCACAAACTTGAGGAGCAGGTTGCCGCCAGAACCGAAACCCTGGAGATCCGCAACCGTGTTCTGCAGATTGCTCAAGGGGTGCTGGATGTTCTGCCGGTGGTGGTCTTTGGCATCGACCCGGATGACATGATCGTCAGTTGTAACGAATATGCCCGTGATTTTTTCCCCGGTGGTATGCTCGGGCCTTTCGGGATGGACCGGCGTGATGTTCTGGGTGATGAACTCAACGCAATGGTCGACGCCCTGGGTGAACAGTCCCTGATCGTCAGGGATATCGTTCACCGTGGTAAAAAATTCCGTTGTGAAGTCCGCAAACTCCACGAGACCCTGACTCGGGGTATTGTTATTTCCATGATTCCCAGAGACTGACGCTTGTCGTGGTTGAAGCTCTGCCCGGGGGGCATTCGAAAAGTTGCGACAACTTATTTTTACGTTACAATTTGAGTGTTGTGCCTGATTGAAAAATTCGCTTTAATTTCTTATGTCACATGCCCATCAGATGAAGGAGGGTTCAATGGTGAAGCAGATTCTCTTTGTAGATGATGAAGAAGCGTTGGCTCTTCTCGGTCAAGACCTGCTTTCGGAATTCGGCTATCAGGTGACCTGTGCCTACAGCGGAGAAGAGGCCCTTGAGATTTTTGAGCAGGGTGGTCAAAACTATGATCTGTTGATTACCGACGAGATGATGCCGGGAATCAGTGGTATTGAGTTGGCTCAGCAGATCTATCAGCGCAATCCTGCTCTTCCGGTCATTCTCTGTACCGGGTACTTCATGACCAGAGGGGAGGCCGGAATGGACAGGACCAATATTCAGGATGTTCTGGCTAAAACCGATGTCTGCGTCAAGCTTCCGGAGCTGATTGACCGACTGCTCGCCGAATAAACTGCCTGCCTCTAAAAGCTACAAGAATAAAAACAGTCCGATAGCAGCCGCCAGGATAATGATAGCAGCCGCCAGGATAAGAACCGGCCCCCTTTGCTGCGGGGATGCCGGTTTTTCTTTGTGGAGCTCTGCGACAACCGGAAAGCGTTCGATCACCGAGCGGACATGGGGAGCCGTTTTCAGTTCCTCGGTCAGGTCGCAACCGGCCGTGTGCTTCTCATAGTGACTGCCGTATCTCCAGGAAGGACTGCTGCTGACGTCATAAACCAGATTGCTGACGGCGATATAGGCCGGACGACCGTCCCGACCGTCAAACTGCTTGAGTTCCTCCAGGGTCATGTCTTCTCCCTAGCCTTTGAAGTAGGTATGATCGTCGAGTTGAGCGGCAAACTGTTTGAGAATCTGCTGTCGTTCGCTCACGTTGATGCGACCGCAGCGGACGGCACCTTCAATACGGCTGCGGAAGCTGTCGAAGAAGGCGGGCCGGTTGTACTCAAGCATTTCCAGAACATCGAGCACCGAATCGGCGGACTGTTCGCGAATGACATCGAAGCCTCCCCCTTCACAGAGCTTGACGCTGATGACATTGGTATCGCCGAACAGGTTGTGGAGATCTCCGAGGGTCTCCTGGTAGGCCCCCATCATGAACACGCCGAGAATATAGTCTTCCCCCTGTTTCAGGCCGTGCAACGGCAGGGTCTGGCTTTCTCCACTGCCGATGATGAAGCGATCCAGGTTGCCGTCGCAGTCACAGGTCAGGTCGGAAATGGTCGCTCTATGCTCCGGATATTCACCCAGCCTGTGGATTGGCATGACCGGAAACAGCTGACCGATGGCCCAGGTGTCGGGCAGAGACTGGAAGACGCTGAAATTACCGTAGTAGATATCGGCCAGACTGGTTCGCAGCTGTTCCAGTTCCGTCAGAGGTTCGTCCAGCTGATCGATACGTCGGCTGATGACGCCGGAAATCGCCAGGAACAGGTTTTCAGCCATCGAGCGCTGGCGCAGGCTGATTTCTCCCATGCGGAATAGCTCGCGGATCTCATCGCGGGTCTGGACGGCCTGTCGGCAGCCTGCTGTCAGCTCAAAGGTTTCGGCCTGCGCATAAAGTTCGAACTGCTTCGTCAGTAACGGGTGGGCATTTGCAGGCAACCCCTGCGGCAGGCTTAAGGGGCAGAAGCGCATGACATCGATGATGTTGAAAAACAGCATGGTGGTATGTGCCACGGTGGCCCGGCCTGATTCGGTGACGATGACCGGATGGTCAACCTGCTCAGGATCGAGAACCTGGGCTATGGTTGAAACGATGCCACGACAGTAATCCTGAACGCTGTAATCGCAGGAATGGGCGACCCCGGAACGGTTGCCGACATAGTCGACGGCCAGGCCGCCACCGAGATCGATGTAGCCAAGCGGGACCCCTTCCTTGCATAGCTCAGTGTAGAAGCGACAGGCCTCACGGACGCCCGCCTTGATTTCCTCGAGATGCGGGATCTGTGAACCGAGGTGGCAATGCAGTAGCTGAAGGCAGTCAAGCATCCCCTCATCGCGCAGGCGGTCGACGGTGTCGGTCAGTTGCGCCGTGGTCAGGCCGAAGCTGCTGCGGTCGCCGGTGGTCTCTGTCCACAGACCTCCCACCTTGGCCGAGATCTTGATCCGCAGGCCGATCAGCGGCTGGATGTTCAGGGCGCGGCTGCGTTCGATGATCAGCGGCAGTTCAGCCGGGGATTCGATGACGAAAAAGCAGCGATGGCCAAGCTTCCTGGCCCACAGGCCTAGATCGATGAATTCACGATCCTTGTAGCCGTTGCAGATCAGCAGGCCGTTTTCTGCAAGGCTGGCCAGACAGAGCAGCAGCTCAGGTTTGCTTCCCGCTTCCAGGCCGTGGCCGTAGCGGGCCCCGAAGCGGCCGATCTCCTCGATGACCGCCGCCTGCTGGTTGACCTTGATCGGGAAGACCCCGTTGTAACGATTCTGGTAACCGAGTTCGTCAATTGTTGTGCTGAAGCTGTCGTTGAGCAAGGCGATGCGGGCGTCCAGAAGGTTTTCAACCCGCACCAGCAAAGGCAGTTCGTGTCCCCTGTCCTGTGCTGCCTGAATGATCTCAGGCAGCGGAACAGAAACCTCTCCGGAGTCAAACGGGGCAGTCAGCTGAACATCGCCGGCTTTGGTCACCGCAAAGGTATCGCCTCCCCAGTGATCGATGCCGTAGAGTCTGGCCGAGTCGGCCGCAGTCCAGTTCTGGTTGCTCAGCTGTTTCATTCGCTGATGTTTTCCTTGGCGAAGGTTGGCAGCATGAAGGCTCCCAGGTGCAGGTCTTCGTTGTAGTAGCGGGTGTAGAACGGCCGCTTGGCTGCGCGTTCCCGGTCAAAATCACGGACCGGATGGTACTTCTTGCTGGCGAAGGCGAAGCTCCAGAAGCCGCTCGGATAGGTCGGAATAAAGGCCTGATACATCTCGACGATCGGGAAGACGCTGCGCAGGTTGCGGTACATGTTCTTCTGGATTTCCGCATGGTAGAAGGGCGATTCGCTCTGGGCGACCATGATACCGTCCTCTTTCAGAGCGGAAAAGACCAGTTTGTAGAAATCTTCCTCAAACAGACCGACAGCCGGTCCGATCGGATCAGTTGAATCGACCATGATGATGTCGAATTCGTTCTGGTGATCGCGAATATAGGCCAGACCATCGTCAACATGGAGCTTGACGCGTGGGTTTGAACCGTCGATTTCACAGGCCATGCTCGGCAGGAATTCAATCGCTTTGTCGATGACCAGACCGTCGATCTCGCAGAGAACAGCCAGATCGACGTTCGGGTGCTTCATGATTTCGCGGATGCTGCCGCCGTCGCCGCCACCGATGACCAGAACCTTCTTCGGGTCCGGATGGGTGAACAGTGCCGGGTGGGAGATCATGTCATGATAGACGAATTCATCGCGCTCGGTGACCATGACCAGGCCGTCGAGGAGCATCATCTTGCCATATTCCAGGGTGTCGAGAATTTCCAGCTTCTGGAATTCGCTTTCGCCTGAGAACAGGCTCTTGGTCACCTTCATGGTGATGCCAACGTTTTCACTGTGTTTTTCTGTATACCAAAGATCCATAACCATCTGTCCTTCTGAGCAAATATTGAATTTCCGGGTCAGGCTGTTTTGCCGGCCTGATCTGTTCAGTTTCTAGTACCTGTGCCCCGCTGTACTGTCAAGCTATATCCATGCCAGAGAATTATTTTAGCACTATTTCTGCGGGTGAATTTTTTTGAGTGCTGTGTTAAAGATGGACAGGTTTTCCCTGACATTTGAGCTATCATGATTCATATAGATAAATAACTGAAAGGACACTAAGAAAAATGAACAGTATCGGCAAAATCGGTTTCATTGGCGGCGGCAACATGGCTGAGGCGATCATCAAGGGGCTGTTGGCTGGCGGGATGTCGGCAGAGCGGATTATCGCTTCGGAGCCGAGTAACGACCGGCGCCAGCATTTAACTGACGCGTTTTCCATCTCCCTAGTGGAGAATAATCTGGAACTGATGGCCGCCTGTGACCTGATTGTTCTGTCGATCAAACCGCAGATTGCCGATGAGATTCTGGACGAAATTTCAGGTGCTTATGATGAGAGCAAACTGCTGGTTTCGATTTTGGCCGGTGTGACCAGTGGTCATATCGAAAAATACTTTCAAGGGGCAGCGCGTGTCGTGCGGGTCATGCCGAATACTCCGGCCCTGGTTGGTGAAGGCGCCAGCGCCATCAGCCGCGGCCACCATGCCAGCAAGGAAGACCTGAACATTGTCCGTCAACTGTTTGAAAGCGTCGGTCGTGTCGAGGTGATCGACGAGCGGCAGATGGATGCGGTGACCGGTCTGTCCGGTTCCGGCCCGGCCTATGTCTACACCGTTATCGAAGCTCTGGCCGATGGTGGTGTCCGCGAAGGGTTGCGCCGTGATATCGCCCATGCCCTGGCAGTTCAGACGGTTGTCGGTGCGGCACTGATGGTGCGTGAAACAGGCGAGCATCCGGCGATTCTGCGTGACCGGGTCTGCTCTCCGGGGGGAACGGCGATCACCGGGGTCAGCACTCTGGAGCGCAACGGTCTGAGAACAACCCTGATGGAGGCTGTTTCCGCCGCTGCGGCCCGTTCACGGGAGCTTGGCGGTAACTGATGATCGACCAGTTCTGGGCCTTTCTGGTCACGATAACCCTGCTGACGCTGTTTCCGGGAGTTGATTCTCTACTGGTTGTCCGGAACAGTGCCCGCGGGGGTGTGCGCGACGGTGTGGTTACCAGTACCGGGATCTGCTGCGGACTCTTTGTCCATGCCTCGCTATCTGCCGTGGGGATGTCCGCGATTCTACTTCACTCCGCCGTCGCCTGGCAGGTGCTCAAGCTGCTGGGGGGCGGTTACCTCATCTTGCTCGGTGTGCTCAGTCTGCGAGAGGCTTGCAAGGTGCAGGCGCCCCTGAGCGCTGCTGGAGACAGATCGACAAGGGCATTTCGCTGGTCTCTTTCTTTTCGGGAAGGGTTTTGCTGCAACCTCTTCAATCCCAAGACCCTGCTGTTCTACATGGCCTTTCTGCCCCAGTTCATCAGCCCGGGACATTCGGCCATTGCCCAAGCACTGCTGATGGCGGCTATCCATTTTTGCATCGCCATGTCCTATCAATCGCTGTTGGCCTGCAGTGCGGACCGGCTCAGTCTGCTGTTTCGCCGTATTTTCTGGAAACGTCTCGGTGAAAGTCTGGCCGGATTGCTGTTGTTCGGTTTCGGCCTGCGGATCCTTCTGGAAAGGCGCTGATCCATGCCCACTTCGACTTCCGCCAAGATCTGTCACCTTCTGTCCTATGCTTGTTGGGCAGGCCGTCATTTCCTTCCCTCTGGTTGTTCTCATTCGCAAAAATCAAGAAAAGTGATGGAAGAAGTCATCATTTGACTTAGGTCAATTTTTTTCTGCTATTCTTTGGTTATTATCCACCTAGACACAGAAACTTGCGTCCCATTCTTGAACTTAGTGCACTGCATAAGCTTTCGAGCGATTCATGTCAGTGGCTATGAGGAGTCTGGCTCTGGGAGTCTTAGTTTTTCTGTTCACTTCCAAGTCATAAACTACCGACAACGTTGAGGAGGTTAATAAGATGTCAATGTTCTGTTACCAGTGTGAGCAAGCGTCCAAGGGAACCGGCTGTACTGCCGTTGGTGTCTGTGGCAAACAGCCTGAAGTTGCAGCTCTGCAGGATCTGCTGATCTATACCCTGAAAGGGATTGCCTTCTGGGGGAACCTGGCACGTCAAAAGAATGCCACGGACCCGGAGGTAGACCGTTTTATGATCGATGGTCTGTTCGCAACGGTAACCAACGTCGATTTTGATGCCAAGGCGATCAGCGATTTGATCGCCGAGGGTGTGCGGCTGCGTGGCAAGGCCAAACAACTGGCCGGTATCTATGACGGTGTTGTTCCGGCTGCGGCTCAGGACTGGGCATTACCTGTTTCAATTGAAGAGCAAGAACAGCTCGGTGCCTTGCACGGTGTTAAAGACTATACCGTTGATGCCGATATTCATTCGGTGCGCCAGATCATCACCTTAGGTGTCAAAGGCTACGCGGCTTATGCTGATCACGCCCGGACTCTAGGCAAGGAGTCGGACGAGATCTATGCCTTTACTCACAAGGCCCTTGCCTCCCTGCTCGATGACAGCCTGGACCTGATGGCCAATGTCAATCTGGCGCTGGAAACCGGGCGGATCAACTACGTCACCATGGAGCTGCTCAATCAAGCCCATGTTGAGGCCTATGGCCATCCGGTGCCGACCCCTGTTCAACTGGGAACCAAGGCGGGTAAGGCGATCCTGGTTACCGGTCACGATCTCAAGTTCCTGGAGGAACTGCTCAGGCAGACCGAAGGGACCGGCATTAATATCTATACCCATGGTGAAATGCTGCCGGCCCACGGTTATCCGGGTCTCAAGAAATACAGCCACCTGGTCGGTAACTTCGGTGGTGCCTGGCAGGACCAGCAGAAGGAATTCAAGGAGTTCCCGGGAGCGATCATCTTCAACACCAACTGCATCCAGAAACCTGCTGACGAATACAAGGATCGCCTGTTTACCTGGGGGCTGGTCCAATGGCCTGGTGTCAAGCATGTCTCCGGCTGGGATTTCTCCGAGGTGATCAAGAAGGCCCAGGAGTGCGACGGTTTCAAGGACAACCCGGGACAGGAGATCCTCACTGGTTTCGGCCACAACGCTATCCTCGGTGTCGCTGACAAGGTCATCGACGCGGTCAAGGCTGGTGCCATCAAGCATTTTTTCCTGGTCGGCGGTTGCGACGGTGCCAAGAGCGGACGTAACTACTACACCGAGTTTGTCGAAAAAGCGCCTAAGGACACCGTGATCCTGACCCTGGCCTGCGGCAAGTACCGCTTCAACAAGCTCGACCTGGGTGATATCGGTGGCATTCCACGCCTGCTTGATGTCGGTCAGTGCAACGATGCTTACAGCGCCATCCAGGTTGCCGTAGCCCTGGCCAACGCCTTTGAGTGCGGTGTCAATGAACTGCCGCTGTCGTTGATTCTTTCCTGGTACGAGCAGAAAGCGGTGGCGATTCTGTTGACTTTGCTCCACCTGGGGATCAAGAACATCAAGCTGGGACCAAGCCTGCCGGCCTTCATCACCCCGAATGTTCTCAACTTCCTGGTCGAGAACTACAATATCGCACCGATCGCTGCGACGGCTGAAGAGGACCTCAAGGCAATCCTCGGCTAAGTGATCAGCTTCAGGGAACAACAAAGGGGCGGCCCATAACGGGCAGCCCCTTTGTGTTTGCAATTTACAATAAATATCATAACTCAGCAAAGCTGAGTTATTGCGGTTCTGCCCATTTATGAGCTTGCTCATTCTGGGCGCGATCCCGTGCCTTTGACCTTAACAGGTCTTGAATCACATCAACCCCAAAAGCACAGGCCAAACTGCCGGTTCCCGTACCGGCAGACGTCACATGAAGCGCGCTGAGATATTTCAAGTTCAAAAACTGCGATATTTGGGCGTCGGAATTGTCTTGATATTATCAATTTTCATTTGATTTTTCCTTAGAAATGGCGGTTTCTTCTTCCCGAATCCTATCAGCCAGTTGCTTTATATACTTCTTTGCACCCTTAAGTTCTGCTTTCAATCCTTGCTCCCGAAGAAGGGAAACAGCACCTCTTATACTTAGAGGTTCCATGGTGGAAAACAGTTGGAACATTGGTTTCACCCAATCGGGAAGTTCATTGTTCCATGCAATCGCAGGAGCTAAAGACGTCAAGCTGCCATCATAGATCTTTTTCCAATCCATGAGGGTTCTCTTTGACATAGAAAACTGCTTACTTGCTTTTCTCTGGACTCTTGCAGAATTGATCAGCTCAACGAGTTCTTCAGAAACCATTCCTTGCTGCACTATTTTTTCAAACCTGCTGGCAGAGACAAGAAAACTCTCAGATTTTTTTTGGTTCTCTTCAACCAGGTTGATCAATGCCTGTCTCGCTGAGGCAACTTCTTTTTGCCACTTGGTCAATTCCCTCTTAGGTTCCGGACGTTCAAAAATATCCATATTATTCAGAATAAGAGCGATGTCTTCTCTGCGCCTGCGCTGAGCAACAAGCAGCACCTCCTCTTTCTGTTTCCTCAAACGCTCAAGTCGAGATTGAATATCTTGATTCATCTTATGACCGCTCTTTCGAATATTGGCAATTGCCCTGCTGGGTGGCAGTACATTGATTCACCTATGGAGAATACCTCTCCCATTATGCTGGTTTTGCTTCTCTTGTTCTTTTTTGTCTCTCCTCGGTTCTACATCGTTTTAGGATTTTTTCAATTTGACGAATTGATAAATCATATTTTTTTGCTAATTCAAAAGTGTTTGTTCCATCGAAGTTGTTGAAAATTTCCCAGTGTTTCTTTGACACTTCAAGGCTGAACAATCGCGGCAAATAGACACTTGTTCCACCGAAAGCTTTTCTTACAGAATCCGCAGCCTGGAGTGAAATCTTTCGCGCGTTTTCAGGGTCAATCCCTGACTCAATAAGGGCTTCGGTATTGATATCGGCTATGAGTAATAAAAAACCTTGTCCACGCAACTTTTTGTCGTTCTTCATGGTTTCCATATTGGCAATCCTATCGTCAAAATAAATTTGGTGTTCCTGATCTTACGCTCTCACTATCCCTTATAAAACGAGTGTATTTGTAGGTTCCTAACCACGAGTTTTCCTGTAGATCGGCCCCCTATTATCCACGTCCTTTATCACTTTTTGATACGCTCGATTCGAGCCTTCTTCAGCGGCGATTGAGATGACCTGCTGCAAGCGCTGTTCGCTGGTATAGTCACGCATGTCAAAATGATTATGAACAGTTTGACGTATTTCTGTTCCACCGCTTCCCTCCGCCCTGATGCCGAGCTTTCCGTTGACGCGAGTGAGTGGAAAAATTCCTTCCGGGCCAGCTTCGCCCATCAAGCCAATTCCGTTGGCAAATGGGAACAGTGTTGGTTTGGCAACAATGCTGCCCGAATAAGCGGAGATCCCCGCACCGGAAAAAACATTGCCGTTGGCACTGGCCACCGCCGCCGCGCCCGGGATGTTGTAGCCAGCAGGATTTATAGACGAACCACCGAACATACTGGACAGGCCGCTGATCAGGGCGTTGGCGATAGGGCCGGTTACACTCTGTTGGATGACCAGGCGGGTAATGTCGGTCAGGATCGAATCCACCAGGTCAGAAAATGACATCTTCCCTGTAGCAGCAAACTCGACCAGCGCATCTTCCATACCGGAGAAGGCGGAAACCACCGTATTCTCCAGGTTGTCGGTCAGGTCACTGGCGTAATCGACATAGGTTTGTAAGCCTTTAGTCGCACCTTCCAACCAGGGAGACATTGGCTCATCCAGTGATGCTTTCAAGATCTCCATCATGCGCTGATATTCCTCAGCCGCCTTGGTCTGTGCCTCAGTAAATTCGTCCATGCTAAGGGTTGCCGCCTGAGTGCGCTTAGCTGTTTCGTCAAAAAACGAAGAGTGATTTGCTCGTGAAATATCCCCCATGTATTTTTCAAGGGCGGAATTTTTTTGCTGCTCCCAAAGGGCTTTTTCATCGACTTTGGTGGGGGTGACTTCTTCCACTGGTGTTTTCTGGTTGTATGTGCTTTGCGAAGGACGCTTTGGCATTGGATAACGCTTGCCGTAATCTTCTTCTTGTGAAAAATAATCAACCAGCTTGTTAAAGAGGCTCAACCCTTCCATGCCAGGTAATGTCGGCGACCAGGGGTTTCCATTTACGTTTAGCTTGTTTGTAGCTTCAAGCAGGGCACTAACGCCACTGATCATATTCAGCCAAGCAGTCCCCGCTTCCCCGCCGACCTCAGACAGAATCCCTGAAACATTTTTTAGCAACGTGTAGATCGAGCCAATTCCCCGTTGAAGCGTTTGGACTTGATCAAGAAATTCCTGGTTCCATTCGATCTCACGAGTCACCTCGTTAACCGTGCCCAGTTTATCAGTCATCTCTTTCAAATCGGCTTTGACACCTTCAAACAGAGGTTCGCTGAGCTTGGCGGTCATCTGCTTGAATAAGTCAATCGCGTTGCTGGAGACACCGGCCCAGGTCTTTTGCGATTCAACCCCAGCTTCACTGTAGGCGGAAAGCTTATCCATCAGAAAATTGAAGAGGTCATTGGCGTTGTCCTTATACTTAGCAATGTCTGCAGGGCGCAGACCAAGCGCCATAGCAATCCGGCTGGCCTTGGGATCGATGGCCCCGGTCAACAGGCTGCGAGTTTCCTCGCCAAGCATGTCAAGCTGAACGCCGATTGAACCGGCCGCCTGAACCACGGCCACGGTGAACGCTTCAACCTGGTCACGGTTGAACCCCTTGGCCATAGCTACCGGCAGTGTTTCCTGATAGGCGCGAATCAACTGTTGTGTGGTGGCAATAGTCTGCAGGTTACTGGCCTGCAGTTTGGCTACCATGTCTTTGGCGTCATCCCTCGCAGCCTTGAGAGCTTCGCTTCCTGTCAGGACCTTTCCGGTAAAATTGTCGACATACTCGCCGCCAGTCAGAAATGCGCTGGCAATACCAAGTTGGGCCGTTTCCAGTGTCGAGTTAAAGTCAAATACGAATGTATCGAGTATCCTCGCCACATGGTTGATGGTTGTTTCAAGAATCAGAAATTTACCCGCCATAACCGAAACACTGCGCCCAAAACTGTTGCTGGTCGTAGCCGCTTTTTTATCCATCCGCTCCAGCGCCTGGTTACTGCGTCCCGCCATCTTTTCAACGTTATCGGCGGTACGCTTGACATCGCTGATTAACTGTTCAAAGGCTTTGTTGGTGTTGTTTGTGGCGTTGTATATGAGTTCGACTGAATTCATGGTTTGTCTCTTCATCTTTAAGGTTTGTTTATCAAATCATTCCCACTCTGTATTTGTTCAGAGTGGGAATGATTCGAATATTTTTTAACGCTTATGCATCAGCTACGACTGATTTGTAGACACCACGAAAATCCGTGATTTCACATTCATATTCATGGCGAATTTTGTATTGAATTTGGTCTGCGACGAACATTTGCCCTTGAGATGCATTGTCAGCAACAAACATTTCTGGTTCTTGATGTCCATTGAGAAACGCAAGCTCAAGGATTTCAACTTCGTATGGGTTTGCAAACATCATCCAATCTGTTGGATCAGTCATAAATGGACACTCAATCATTCCGGCTTTTTCAAAATATCCGTACATTGAGTTGCCAGCACCAATTTCAACCGCTTGAGGGTTAAAATCATTTACATTTTTGACAATTCCAAACAGTTCTGAAGGATAAACAACAGTGACCGGCCGCAACATCAAGCGTTCTCCACTTTCAGGTTCTTGCTGAGTCGCCATAGCCGTTTTAGCAGCTAACGCAGACGCTATCCCGTAGGGAGCGCTCCCCAAATTTCCATGATCGGCATGAAAAACAGCTAGTCCATCCCCTTTGTATGTCGCGTTATTAATAAATTTCCCCCAGCAACGTTTGGCAAGGGTACGTCGTGCAGCACGAGGAAGGCGCGAAATGATTTTTTGGACAGCTCGTAAATCATCGTTGATGATCATTTTCCGAGTTATTGTGATGATTCCGCCCTTTTGATTTAAGGCATAAGAAATTTCTTCATCACCGAGTTCACCAAGATCTGGATAATCATCAACTTCCGGGTCAACATCAGGAAGGTCACCATAATATCCAATATTCACTGATGACATTGCTCTGAAATCCCTGGCATTCCGAATATTGGGGCCGACGAGACGGGATACACCAAAATCTGAAATTTCTTTATAATCTTGGACCAAACGGCGATACAGCGTGTTGCCGAGAACGTATGAAAACGTTGAACTATTATAAGCAGCCTGAAGGTTTTGACTGCTTCCAGGTTCAATGAATCCTCGAACGTCCGTATCTCCGGTGATTTCCACATACGCTGCTCGTAACGATTTCATAGGGGTGATATCGCTATATTTTGCATCAACTATTACGCCAAACATTTTATCTGTTGCTGCTTGCAACTTTTCTTGTTGATCTCGAACAACCCTTGCCCCTCCAGCCCCTGAGACATTCCCGCTGCCTAAAAGGTTGTCGACCATTATTTTTTCAGCGACAATGGCGGCCTGAAGGTCTTCTGGGGCAAAAATCTTTCCGCAGTACTGATTTCTAAGCTTTTGCTGTACCGCAGCTGGCAACCTTGACTCTGACAATTCCGCATTCAGTAAAACACGGCAGGATGCCTGCAAAACTTCATTGGTAGATACATTGTTGTTTTCTCTCATCCGAATATCCTTTCGTTATAATTCCGCATCGCGGAGAGTTTACTTTTTAAGCCAGGCTTGGCGGCCGTAGCCGGAGGCCACCTGGCGATTCCCCAGGCAAACCATTCTGGGTTAGAAAGGGTTACCCAGAGTGTTTACTTCTTCCTTGGATGGCACCTGAAGAAGAAGGGCGAATGCATCTATGGTCTGCCTATCTCGACATACCCGCCCTGAAACTGCCTCCAGTCAGTGAAAAAGCCGATTTAACACCGACTTTAAGCCGTTCATGACCTTGGGACTTTTGGTCTTCTGATTGAATAATTCTGGCGTTCGGCCAAGTACAATTTCCAATGCATCAGCAAGTTGCTGTTTATCGAAGACAACGATCTGAATATTGTTTTGCTGAAAATCCCCGTTGATCTGGGTGTTTTCATTGCCATAAATCTTTTGCCTGACCCTCTCGCAAACGGCATCCGCATCCATCATCCGGTTCCCTCCTGGAAAAATTCATCAAACTTAAATAGCGCCGATTCTTCATTCTCCCGATTCGGAGAATGATCCAGTTAGCCATGCTTCAAGCAGGACAAGCCTGCCCACTCCTACAAATCAAATTCAGTTTTTTTGGGCCAGGTCGACGTCCAGCCAAGCGGCCGGTAACTCTTCCAGGCCGGCCGGACAATTAGCCAGCCACACAACAGGCAACGAACGCCTTGCAAATATTCTGTTTCATCAAGTGCCTCTTCAAATGCATGCAAATTCGGTCTCTTCGCTCGACAGTGAGGGCAACGCAGGTCTTTCGTTTTCTGTCGTCTCTTCAAGGCAATGACCTCATCAGGTTTCGTTCCGGAAGGCGTTTATAAGCGTTTATAAACGCCCCTAAAGTTTCAAAGCAGGCATCGGGCAGGGCAACCACCCCCCAAGGCCCTTAAATCGCGTCTATGATTTCAGCGGTTACTTTTTCTTCTCCCATCTCCCACGCCAGATTGATGGCCTTGGCCACAGAACTGTTAACCAGCAATGGATAGGCATGATTGACAGTTCCTCTGTGTTCATCAATTCCGGTCAGCCTGCGATTCAAAGCGTCAAAGGCATCCTTGGTGAAGATCGAATCAATCTTCGTTCCGACGCGCTTGAACTTCAGTTCCAGGTATTGCTCCAGACTGCCGTTCAAACCTCTGATCTCGGCAACCTGAACCCGGCGGATGACCTCGCGCATATCGACGTTCTGCGCCTCGTCAAACAGATCCCGTAATTCAGGTTGGCCAATCAGGATGATCCCCAGCAGCTTCTTGAAACCGTCTTCCAGTTCAAGGAAGCGTTTGAGATACTTCAGGGTGGGAATCGTCAGGTCATGGGCCTCTTCGAACACCAGACATGACTGATAGCCGCTCTTTGCCCGATCCTTGAGCAGCTGGTGAACCTGCCGGGTCTTGGCTTCAAGGCGCATTTTTGGCGTTTCTTTGCTGATATCCATAATGATGGCATCGCAGATGCTGCCAGCCGTGACCCGTGACTTGTCGATGATCTGAGGATAGATAACCAGGACGCTACCGTCCTTTTGCAGATCCCTGACAACCTTGCGCCGAATGACACTTTTGCCGCTGCCGACCTCACCGACCACTGCCAGAAACCCGCCATGTTTTGCTGTCATCATCATGGCGCTGTAGATATAGCGGTGATCCTCTCCCATGAAGATGTCAGAGTCCTTCTCGATATCGTCGACAAAAGGATTACGAAACAGCTTGAAGCGCTTCATCGCGTCGGGAGCAATCATTTCAACCTCCTCAGACTGAAAGATATCGACCGGATTACCAGGGACGATGGCCGGATCTTGCCGTTTTCTTTGTCCAGCGCTCTGGCGCTTGCTCATATTGGATGGCCGAAGAGCAAACAGGTTTTCATTGACCGGCGTCCAAATATCTTTCAGATCTCGTTCCCGGCCAGCCAGGAATCTCTTGACGTCATCACGTTCTTTCAGGAGTTCTTCAGCCCGGTTCTTGAACCCCGGATCTGTTCTCGGCAGATACTGTTTATTCAGAACCAGGTTGATGCAGCCGCTGGAGACACCAAGCAACGAACCAAATTCACGATTGCTTATTCCGATGTCGGCCAAGAGCTTTTTCAGCAAAATCGGTTCTGTTGGCTTTTCCCAGGGGACACCCCCGACAGTAACCGGCCGTCCTCTTTTGTGTGTTGTCTGTGCCATTGCCCCTTGCCCCTTTACAGTGCCTGACGATCCAGATCTATAGGCTTGCGCCAGCTTTCACCGGCTGAAATAGCCGCAATCACTTCTTCCGCAGTTGAAACTTCAATACTGGTTCCGAATTCAGCCCTCAGTGCTTTATTCAAATCTGGTTTGATCGGGCCGATAGCGGCTTTTAACTTTTTGAAAAATTCCGTGATCGAAATCTGTTGAGAAACCATTTCGTGTTTCAGTTCCAATGGTGAGCCAATTTTGGGGATCGGAATGGCCTTCACCTTGTCGGCCTGATGGCCATGAACAATCAAGGTTCCACCAAACGGCAGATCGCCCTTCTTGCGGTCTTCGCCAAAGGCCAGGTTTTCGTTGATCTTGCGAGCTTTCTGAGTGGCGTTTTCCGGTTGGGATTTGTACTCTTGCCCAATCAGAGCAGCATCCGCCCTGAATCCTCCAGGAAGGATCTCAACCGGCTGAACCAAGTATTCTTTTTCCTCAAAAATCACGGCGATTTCTGATTTCAGGTATGGTCTGCGCCGTACGTGAACCTTCAGTTTTGGGCGAATGCCAGGAACGTGTTTGAGTGAGTAGAAATCTGATTTAAAGCTGATGCTGTTGTCTTGCTGCACCGTGCGCTCAACAAGCGGATATGCGAACAGTTCCTGCATAACTTTCTGGCTGGGGAGTTCACGCAACTGGTCAGGCTGAATTTGCAGCCAACACTGTATTCTGGTCATCTTGTGGCGGGTGAATACCTTCGTCCCGTTGAAAGCAACCAGCCAATCCTGAACCCATTCGTTAAGCTCCGAAATCTCGTAGGCTGGCTCAAGGTGCAAAGTGCATTCGAAACAACGTTCAACAATGTTTTGAGCGACTTCCGCAGCCCCTTGGCGGCGTGGGTTATGCGGCATGTTTTTGGGGATCTCGATTTCAAGAGCTTTCAGCATCGCCAATATGCTTTTGGCAATGTTGGCCGATCCAGCATCCATCAGAAGAAACTTTGGAACCCCGCGAAATGGAAATTTCTCAAGACCGAGGCCGCGCCAGGCCGTGCAGAGAAAATCATATGTAATGGCCGAGCTCTCTCCCGCAGCCAGGTAATATTTGACGAACAAAGCCCCCGAGAAATGGTCGACCAGAACCATTCGGATTAATCGATGTTTGATCTTCGCGAAGTTTTGAGGTTTCTTTTCCCTGAAATCACGTTCATCCAGGATGGCCAGCCCCTTGCCTTTTTTCAGGTAGTATTGAATGCAGATTGATGCGTCGAAGATATGGACTTGATTCGGATGCTCACTGCGCATGTTGATGCTGGGTGAGGCTGCGTCCAGCGCCTCTTTATTCAATCCACGCTCTCGCAGCAGATCCTGTAAACGGGATACCGATATCTGGCCAGGCTGAAATATGCCGTTATCAATGGCGATTTCCAGCGCTTTTTCAACCGTCATAATCACGCCCTTGACTTGGCGTGCTGTTGTTTGCAGCAGAGTGCTGATGTAGTGCAACTGATACTCACTCACTCCGCTTTTGAGAATTCCTTTGTCGCTGCGTTTTTTACGCTGCTTGATGTAGCCGTGTTGGTGGGCAATGCGGTAGAGCGTCGCCACGGATTTGCCGGTCAGGTTCGAATAGAACCGCATGATTTGACCCGCTTCTCCGTGTTGGGCATTATTGAGTTTCTCTACCATTTCACGCACCCATTCCATGGTTTAACCTTCAGGAGCTTTTCCCGCTTTTGGACTGTTCTGCTTCACAGTCTGCTATTAAAGCGTCCGGGTCCCAAGGTTCTTCATCTTGCTCATCTGGCTCTTCAAATACGAGTTTGGCTCCTTCGTGTATTGCGATGATTGTTTTCCGTAGATAGGCAAGAGTTTCGAGAACACAGGCCTTCATTCGTGGCGTCATATCGCTTCGATAGTTCTCTTCATGGTCATATTCGAAACTACGTAAGGTCTCATCAATGTACGAACAATCCATTCTTTTCTTTTTCATGAATTGTTCTTCGCCAGGGGTAATGGCACGATTTTTGGCTTTGACTTCAAGTTGGGAGATCTCGGCATCCAGCTTGTTGATCAGTTCTTCCTTCGATTCAAGCAAGCGATCTTTATCGCGAATGGTTTTAAAGGCGTCCTGGATGTCACGATTCTTTTCTCCTATAACTTTTTCAATAGCGGCTTGCAGGTCTTCGGCGTGATCGGTGTCGATGGAAATTGTTTCGCCATCGATGGTAATAACTTGGCTTTCGACATCAACTTCAATTACACCTTCGTTGGTAAGCTTGCGAAGCTTGCGCAAGTCTTTTGAAGAGAGTGAAAATTGGCGGTAAACCTCTGTAACCATCCCTTAAAATAGGGCCAGCAATTTTTAGAGTTTTCCCGCATACTCGATCAGTCAAGGGAGGGCACACCAGTGCGGAAAACTCGATTCAAAGAAACGCAGATCGTCAAGATTCTCAAAGAAGTTGAAGCCGGTCGAACCGTTAAAGATGTTTGCCGTGAACACGGCATTTCCGATGCGACCTACTACAACTGGAAATCAAAATACGGCGGCATGGAAGCCTCCGATATCAAGCGCCTCAAAGAAGTCGAAGAAGAGAACCGCAAGCTCAAACAGATGTTTGCCGATCTCAGCCTCGAAAACAGAGCGCTGAAAGATATCATCGAAAAAAAGCTCTGACGCCGACGGAGAAGCGTGAACTGGTCGATTACGCCAGACAGCGGCATCGCTTGAGCCAGCGAGCTGCCTGCAATGCATTATCCTTGAGTAGATCGGTCTATAGTTATCGGCCGAAGCCCAACAAGGATCAGCTGGTTATCGAGCTACTTCAGGAACTTGCCGAAAAATACCCTCGCTATGGGTTTAGCAAGCTTTTTGATCTTATTCGTCGGCGGGGGCACAGATGGAACCACAAGCGTGTCCATCGTGTTTATTGCCATTTGAAGCTGAACTTTCGCCGTAAGGGCAAGAAGCGATTGCCGATTCGTAATCCACAGCCCCTGTCGGTGCCTGCTCAGGCCAACCACTGTTGGTCCATAGATTTTATGAGTGATGCCCTTTGGTGTGGGCGTCGATTTCGGACCTTTAACGTGATCGACGACTTCAACCGCGAGGCCCTAGCGATCGAAGTCGACTTAAATTTGCCTGCAGAGCGGGTCATTCGCACGCTGGAGCGGATCGTTTCCTGGCGAGGCTATCCGGCAAAGCTACGCATGGATAACGGTCCAGAATTTATTTCGCTGAAACTGTCGGCCTGGGCTGAAGACAACAATGTCGAGCTAGAATTCATCAAGCCCGGCAAGCCAACTCAGAATTCATACATCGAACGCTTCAACCGAACCTTTCGTGATGAGATTCTGGATTATTACGTTTTTCATCGTTTGTCTGAGGTTCGCGAAGTCACCGATAAATGGATTATCGAATACAACGAAATCAGGCCCCATGATTCACTGGGGAAGCTGACGCCAAAAGAATATTTGGAAGCGCAATAGATCACCGGGAAACTCTATGAATCGGTGGCCCTAAAAGAGGGAGCTTTACACCTCCAATAAGCCTTCACCGAAAACATCAAGCTCCTGAATCTTCTCATCAACATATCTTTTGCTATAACCTGCTGATTTACAAAAAGAATCCCATGTTCCGATATTAGGAATGTCTTTGTAGACCTTTGATTCTTTGACCTTCTTAAACCAGACAAAAGTGGAGGTTACCGCCAGTTTTCCAAACATATTTGCTGTTTGGATACGTCCGAGCATCATGTTTGCTTCTGCGATCATCTGTTCACGCTGCTTTTGTTCTTCAGCAACTGATTTCTCTCGCAACAACTCTACTTTGACTATTTCAAGCGCTGCCTCAGATTCTGGATCTATTTTTTTTTGCGCCATCGGAATTTGCCTTTCTTTGGAACTCTCTATTTTTATACGTCTATTCAATTAAATAGCTGTTTATATTGATTTCTTATTTGTTGCGGCGCTTCTTACCCTTTGATAAAGTGTCAGTAAATCGAGAGCGCAAAGGGGTTCCTTTTGAGTCATAGCGGCTTGGCCAAATTTCCATTGGATGGCAATTGAGGATTTCCCCGACAATTGCTTCAACCTGCGGCCATTGGATTCTGAGAACATTGCTTGTAGAGCGTGAGCCTTTGTATCCATTTTCTCTGGCGATTCGCGCAAAGCTGTATCCTTTTTTTTCAAGGGCGGCTTTGATGTCTGCTGCGTGCCAATCATTTGAAGATTGGTTTTTATGGGTTGGTAAGCACATATTCGCTTTCCTTTTTGAGGTCAAAGCAATGTGGCTATTTGTTCATATTTGCCATTCGAACTAACGAATAAGCAAGACAAGTATAGCCTATAGGCTAGACATGTCAATATTTTTGTCTGGAGCTTTGTATATTTATGTCTGACAAAGAAAAGGCCAGCCCGAATAAGGATAATGGCTTAGGCGAAAGAATTGAAAAGGCAGCTCAATTAGTTGGGGGTAAGAGAGCTTTAGCTGAAAAAGCAAATATCAAGGAAAGTCAGCTTTACCGATATATCAACGGTAAAAATGTCCCAAGCGTATTTGTGATGGTGGATATTGCCGAAGCTGCGGAGATTGATCCAGGCTGGTTGTCTACGGGCATCGGGCCAATGATGAGGACTGATGCAGAAAAAATGCGATTTGAGCCAAAACCAAAATACGACATGTTTTTTGATAAGGATCTACTTGCAGCCACTCTTTACTTCGAATGTTTTTCCGAATTTATAGGTAAAGACGAAGACAGGACACTTTCTGAAGATGAAATTGAACAAAAAGTAGCTAAAACCATACAAGAAAGAAGCAAAAAAATTGAGTTATTGTATGTTTTGATTTTCTACGGCGGCTTCTACAAAAGAGGCGATTCTTTTGAAAAGATAAAGGAGTCTGTGCTTAATTTTTTTGCCTCTAAAAATAATTAAAAAATTGAGCATCAAGAACTTTTTTGAAATATCAATGGGCCAGATAACTTCGAAAATAACCGTAAACTCAGAGGCCTGAATTGTCTATCAAACTGCCGCCCGGCGGCAGTTTGATTTTAGTGAAGAAAAAATCAAAAAAAAACATTGTTAATCTGATGTTAAAAATACAAAAGTTCACTTAATAACAATCCCTTATGGCGACATGAGGCAGATTGAAATCAAAGCAAAAAGTAATTTTGCAAAGAACGTCTTATTGCCGCTGGCGGCGGTATTTATTTATTTACCGTAGCTGTCTTAAGTCTCATTAACTGAATTATGAAGATTCGAACGAAGTTGACACTCAACTACGCCAATGCAAAAGCAAAGGCGCTGGAAATGAAAGAATTTCATACCACTGATACGCTAAGGGGAAGATATGTCTTACTTTATGGATACTGCCGTCAATATCGAAGGGAACAAAGAACTCCGCTCTCCTCAAGTTGAAGCATATATAAAGATAAAAGAATATTTTTCATCAAATCCATCTGGCGAGGCATTAGTTGTTCTTCCCACAGGATCTGGGAAAACTGGTTTGATATCAATTGCACCATTTGATGTCTCGCAAAAACGTGTATTAATCATAACTCCTGGACTTGTTACCAAGAAGAGTATCCAAAAAGCTCAGGAAGCATTAATGGATAATTTCTGGGTAACATACGACGTCATTTTCAATCCAAAAGATATTCCAGTTCTCTGCGAATACACCCCTGGAATTTCCTATGAGCATCTTGAACAAAGCCACATAGTCTATTCAAACATTCACAAACTCGGTAGTTCAAGAGATGGGGGGCTACTTAATCGTGTAGATCCTGATTTCTTTGATTTGATAATTATTGATGAGGCCCACCACGCACCAGCTGAAAGTTGGAAAGAGGTATTAGCTTATTTTTCAAAGGCTAAAAAACTCCTTGTTACTGGCACTCCATTCCGTGGAGATGGACAAGAACTGCCGGGTGAGCTAATTCATGAAACGCCGCTATCTGAGGTTATGAGAGACCGATATGTCTCTTGGCTACGAAAGGAAACGGTCAATTCGCAAGAATTGTTTTTTACAATGCCAGAGAATCCAGGCGTTAAATTATCAAAAGAAAGCATTCTTGAACTAAAAGAAAAAGAGTGGCTTGAGAAAAGTGTGGCATTATCCGAAGAATGCTCCCGTGAAGTTATTCAACACAGTATTCTCAAGCTTAATGATTTGAGAAAATTATCGCCAAAAGTTCCTCACAAAATATTGGCAGTTGGATGCAGTATTGCACATGCCGATGCGTTACATGCCTTATATCAGGAATATGGTCTTAATTCCGTAATCATCCATAGTGAAATGGAATCTGACCAGCTTGAAGAGGCATTTAGGGCGGTAGATAATCATCAGTGTGAGGCTGTAATATCGGTAAATATGTTGATGGAAGGATATGACCATAAGTATTTAAAGGTATTGGCTATTTTTCGCCCTTACAGAAGTATTAATTCATTTGCACAGGTAGTAGGGCGCGTTTTACGCGCCATTCCCGAAGGAGAAATTACAGATTTTGCGATTGATAACAACGCAATTGTTGTATATCACCAGGAAACTGGCCTCGATGATATGTGGTGTAATTTCCAGAAAGAAGTTGACCGGGCAAAACATCAAAGGATTAAGGAATATTCCCAACTGGACATAGAGTATGAGCAACGAGACCGATCCTTGGCGGGTGTTGAGTCGAGTGGAAGTGTAGTTGTCGGTCAAGATTCATACCTAACGGATTTAGACTTCAATGACCTGTTTTCGAAAAAGAGAGCCGAAATAGAATCGAATGTAGAATCAAAGATCAATAAAGTTCGAGAGAATTTCGGGAGCGAATTCAGTGAAGCTGATCTGGCCGATTTGAAGGAAAAGTTTGCGAAAAGCGAAATTGACAAAATTTCTAGTGAAATTGATCCAAATCTGATAGAAAAGCGCCCTGATATCGCCAGAAAAAAAATGCGGGAACTGTTGGTGAAAAAATCCCAAGATGAAGTGTCAAACCTCCTCAGCGATCTTGGCTTGCAGGATAAGGGGGCTGACTTATATCCTCAGTTCAGAACAATTCTCAGGAGAATTACCGCAGAGACTCCAAATGATGGTATTCTTATGATGTACGTAAATACAAAGTTATATAGTCGGTTTGGTGCAGTGAATGACAGGGACAATACTTCTTTGCTTAACTCAATACGATGGATTCCTACCATAATTGAAGAACTGAGGAGAATGTTGTCATGAAAATCAGGAAGCATATTAAGTCTGCGATTGATGAACTTATAGCAATCAGCCTAAACAATGGCGTTCAACCTTCAGATTTTGCAGATAATATTTTTGAAGAACCTTACCGGGATGTCAAAATTTTACGGCTGAAGGATTCGATAAAAATGACAGCATCCTTTTCCGACAACGACGATATGTCTAACAATACAATTGTTACGATGCGATACACATATTCATTAAGAAAACAGCTGCTGAAGGTTGAGCAAAAGATTGGGAAGAGCCCATTCAAACTTCAATGGGACCGTGACCAGGCCGTCAGTAGCCTTGTTGAGAAAATTGCACGACTCCTCCGTGAAGAAAATAGTGCGGAAGAAGTCGAAGTTGCAATGAATACAATCCCAATGGAAATGCAGGTTGATCTTATACGAAAGTTACAACTTGTTGCTTAAGAGAATCGTGTAAATTTTAACATTGAGGACGAAAGGCTGGTCAAATTGACCGGCCTTTTTTACTATCAAAACAAATTTGAAAAATGTACTACGTCAGGCAACCGCGAAGCATTCGTAAAGCATCGTAAACCTGAAATATCGCAGATTCGGACCTTTGTTTATAGCACGCCCCCTCAGTCACACTTTTTCTTTGATCGCAAAGAAAAAGTGTGGAAAAAGAAACTCTGAAAAAACTGACTTAAACTGTTCGTTTCTGGCGCTGTTGGTTTACATCAGCAAAACGCCGCGCGCCCCAAGATGAGCTGCGCTCATCAACGGGCAGAACCGCAAAGCCGGAAGCTTGCTTCCGACTTGATTGGTTGAAACAGGCTCAGCTTATCTTCCAGCTCAGTTCACCAACGTAATGTTTGGCCACAATCTCCAGCAACCCCTGATGAACCTGTGGAAACCCGCAGACCAGGATCCTGTCCCGATAGGGGGAGTAGCTTTCCCCTTTTTGATTGGTCATGACACAGCCGATCTCTTCAAGAAACAGCAGCGCTGCCGCCACATCGTAGGGCTGCAGGTCACTCTCCCAGAACCCCTGCAGGAAGCCAGCTGCGACATAGCTGAGGTCGATGGCGGCAGCCCCGAGGCGGCGCATATCGCGGCACTGGCCGAGCAGTTCTTCGGCACAGGCGAAGAAGGGCTTGACCAGGTTAGGGGAACGAAATGGAAAACCGGTGCCGATGAGCGCCTGATCAAGACTTCCTAGAAAGGTTTTGTTCAGTGCTTCGCCGTTGCGGAAGGCCCCTTTCCCGCGCAGAGCACTGAAGCATTCGTTTGAAGCCGGGCGCAGGATGACACCGAGCATGATTTTTCCATCCTGCTCGAGGGCCACCGAGATGCAGAATTGATCGAGGCCGCTCAAAAAGTTGGTTGTACCGTCAAGGGGGTCAACGATCCAGCGCAGACTTTTCGAGCCGCTGGTACCGGTCTCCTCGCCGAAAAATCCGGCAATTGGAACCAACTGAGTGAGTCCTTCGTAGAGCATCTTTTCGGAATTGACATCGACCTCGGAGACAAATTCGCGGGCCAGTTTTTCTTCACCGCTGCCTGGTGGCAGGGTGCGGAATTTGGACAGTTGGTAGATACCGACCTTGCGGGTCAGTTCGATAACAGCGTCAAGCAGGTTCTGGTCGTACATTTCAGAGCTTTCGTTCCTTGCGGGTGAAATAGCGGTTATAGGGATTGATGATCTGGCGATACTGGCGGATCTCTGTAAAGAAAATATTAATGATGCTGAAAATCGGCACGCCGATAATCATGCCGAGTACGCCATAGAGCTTGCCGCCCATGACGATCGCCAGAATGACCCAGATCGGGTGCAGGTTCGAGACCCTGGAGATCAGAACTGGAATCAGAATGAAGTTGTCGACGATGATCTGAGCGATCAGCAGGTAGACGCAGAGTATCCACCAGAACTGGCCACCGATCCCCAGATCGACCAGGGCGATGATCAGCCCGGGAAGCATGCCGATGATCGGGCCGATATAGGGGACCAGGTTGGTCACTCCGGCGACGATCGCCAGCAGCGGGACGTAGCGCAGGTCGGTCAGCGACAGGCCGATCCATACCACGAGGCCGACAATCAGCGCTTCGATGATCCGGCCGCGGATAAAGTGGGTCAGCTGCCAGCTGATGTGTGCGTAAATGTCGAGAACGATTTCAAAGTAACGGTTTGGCGCCAGGCCGATCAGGCTCTTCATGATCCGCCGGCTGTCACGCAGGAAAAAGAAGGAGAAGAGCGGCACCAGGATCAGTATGCTGCCGACGCGCAGCGCTGATCGTGGCGTGCTGAGCAGGATCGAACCGACGTAATTCTGAGCCCAGTGACGCAGTTCGTTGGCAATGTCATAATTCTTGATGACCGGGAAATGATCCTGGGAGATCAGCAGCAGATTGTTGAGGTAATCGATGGCATGGCCGATATAGCGCGGGAAGTCGCCACGCAGCGCGTTGAACATCCCTTTCCAGTGTTGCGGGCCGATCAGG
The DNA here is from genome assembly GCA_963677215.1 of Geopsychrobacteraceae bacterium. Taxonomy (GTDB): domain Bacteria; phylum Desulfobacterota; class Desulfuromonadia; order Desulfuromonadales; family Geopsychrobacteraceae. The sequence goes on along the minus strand of OY781919.1, from coordinate 165,691 downwards.
GAAAAAAGAATCGCTACGATGACAGAGACCAGGATGTAGACGATGAAGATGCTGATTGTCCGGTTGATGAAACGTCTTTCAAAAAAACTGACCAACGGTTCAAGCAGGAAGGAGACGATGAGTGCCAGCATGATCGGCAGAAACAGACCGGATGTGGCCGCCTTGAGCAGAGCCGTGAAAGAGGTGGCTGAGGAGTAGATGAAGATGCCGGAGGCAATGGCCGTCGTCAACACCAGGTAGAGGATCGCACTCTGGGCGCGGCTGAAGCCGCCTCCTGATTCAGTCATGACTGGTGGCCTCCAGGGCTTTGTTCAACTTTTTGCGAGTTTCTTCAAGCTGCTGGTTGCAGTGCAGCAATCGGTCACCGATGACCCGGTTGAGTCCGAGCAGGATCTTGGCAAGTGACTTCGGGTGTTGCTTGACAGCATCAACCATGTCAGACCGGAACAGCCCGACCAGAACCGTTGGTTCAAGCGCTTTTGCCGAAGCGCTGCGCGGGCGAGATGCGGTCAGGGCGATTTCGCCGAAAAAGTCGCCCTGCTCAAGCAGGGCCAGCAGGTGTTCCTGGTCATGATCCTCGCTGGTGAAGATCTGGACCTTGCCGGTGCGGATGATGTACATCCCGGTGCCGAGATCGCCCTGGCCGAAGATTGCTTCATCCGCCTGATAGGTGCGGATATGTACCAGGTTCTCGAGACACTTCAGGTCCCGACGGTCAAGTTTGTCGAGAAAGGGGAGGGTGCTCAGGAAATAGCGAAGACTGTCTTCGGAACCGCGTCTGCGGAAAATGTTGTGCCAGACTGGATTGATCATGAAGCCCTCAAGGGTCTGAAAGAGGTCAATGCGGTGGCCATTATTTCGCAACATTATACCAATAACTTTGCCTAGTTCCAGAAAAAAGCCCGAATCGTGCGTGGGCTCTTTATCTTGCCGTCAGGAATGCTTATGCTGTAGCCATGATAGAGATCGATTTACAGAAATATCCGCAGCTCCCCGGCGTCTACCAGATGTACAGCGCCGAAGGGGAGGTCCTTTACGTCGGCAAGGCCAAGCTGTTGCGCAACCGTCTGCGCAGCTATTTTTCCCCCGGCGGTGACGGTCGTCTGCACATTCCGCTGTTGATGGAGAAGGTCGAGCGGATCGAGGTGATCGTTACCGACACCGAAAAGGAAGCGCTGCTGCTTGAGAACACCCTGATCAAGAAGTACCGGCCGCGCTACAACATCGAACTTCGCGATGACAAAACCTACGTCTCGGTGCGCATCGACCTGAACGACCCCTTCCCGATGATGCAGGTCGTCCGCCAGGTCAAGGATGACGGTGCCGAGTACTTCGGTCCCTATTCCTCAGCCTCGGCGATCCGCGAAACGCTGAAGGAGATCTACCGGATCTTTCCCCTGCGCCATGCTTCGCAAGAGCGCTGCGCCAAGCGCGGGCGCCCCTGCCTGTTCCACCAGATCGGCCAGTGCAGCGCACCCTGCCATGGCAAGATCAGCCGCAGTGAATACCGTAAACTGGTCGACGGGGTCATCGCTCTGCTCGAAGGGCGCGAGTCGGAGGTGATCAGACGCCTGAAGAGCAGAATGGAGAAATCCTCAGAACTGATGAATTTCGAGGAAGCGGCGCGCTATCGGGATCAAATTCGATCAATTGAAAAGAGTGTAGAAAAACAGAAGGTTTCAGATTTCGGTGGAGGCAATCAGGATGTCGTCGGCCTGCACGAGGATGGTGGCGAGGTCGAGATCGCTCTGCTGTTTATCCGCCAGGGGAAGCTGATCGGTCGGCGCACTTTTCTGTTGGAATGGAAGCTTGACCTGCCTGAGCTGCTCAGCGGCTTTCTCCAGGAATACTACGCCGGCGAGGTTGTTCTTCCAGATCAGGTGCTGCTCCCTTTCAATTTTGAAAGCTCCGAGCTGCTCGCCGAGTGGTTGAGTGAAAAGCGCGGTCGCAAGGTGCGACTGCAGGTGCCGCAACGCGGTGAGAAGAAACGACTCTGTGACCTGGCTCAACGCAATGCCAGTGAAGCCTATAAACAGCGCGGCAAGCGGCAGCAGGCACGCGACGAACTGCTTCAGGAGCTGCAGGCTAAATTCGATCTGGAGCGGCTGCCGCAAAGGATCGAATGCTTTGATATCTCCAATGTCCAGGGCAACCAGTCGGTCGGCAGCATGGCGGTGTTGCTGGGTGGCGAGGCTGCACCATCAGAATACCGGCGCTTTCGCATCAAGACGGTGGTCGGTGCCGATGATTATGCCTCGCTGACCGAAGTGGTCAGCCGTAGACTGGAGCGTGGTCTGAAAGAGGATAACCTGCCAGACATGATTCTGATCGACGGTGGCAAAGGGCAGCTGGGGGTATTGACCGAGGTTCTGGAAAAATTCGTTCTGAATGGCAGGATCGGCGCGGTCGGCATTGCCAAGAGCCGGGTCATCGCCAATGTCCGCGGCAAGGCTGTCGAGCGCAGCGAAGAACGCTTCTTTCTTCCCGGACGCAAGAATCCGGTCAATTTCCGCAGCGGTTCAGCGGCCCTGTTTCTGCTTGAACGGCTGCGCGATGAAGCGCACCGTTTCGCTATCACCTATCACCGTAAGCTGCGCGGCAAACAGCAGCTGCGCTCATCCCTCGAAGACATTCCGGGTGTCGGCCTGCAGCGGCGCAAGGCCCTGCTCAAGCATTTCGGCAGCCTGAAGAAGATCCGCGAAGCGGGCCTTGAAGAGCTGCAAAGCATGCCGGGTCTGCCGGCGGAGCTGGCGGCTCAGATATTCAGGACATTTCATGATGAATAAAAAAGGCCTCCGCAGATGGAGGCCTTTTGAGTCTTGACGAAATTGTTACTGTTCTAGAGTGACTTCAGCCCCTTCAACTATCAGGGCATATTTGTAGCCGAATCCAAAATCCTTGTCGGCGGTCAGGTTTCCCTTGATGACGACCGTGTCGCCAACTTTAACCTGGGCGTTGCTGGTGACGGTCAGATCGTTGCTTCCGTCTTCCCGGGAGCCGCTGCCATCCTGAATATGCAGCCAGTTGGTATCCATGATCTGTGGGCTGAATTTGACCACCTTGCCGCGCACGGTGACGCTGTTGCCGGCTAACTGCTCTTTCTGGCTGTAGATCTCCGCAATGGTCTGACCAGAGTCAGCTCTGGTGATATTGCTCAGGTCAATTTGTGGTGCTGTCTGTCCGGTCAGAGGCGGGTGTCCGGGGGGTAATTGAGGTGACTGGCTGTCGGCTGAATCATCCGCAACGTTGCTGGCGTTGAGAACCGCTTCAACGAAATAGACCACTGGGAAATCTCGGTCGAGGCTTTTGCTGTGGTAGTTGGTCATTGCCATTCCTGACGGAACGATGACGTTGTCACCCGTATTGACGCTGAACAGCGGGGCGGCGGCCCAGAATTTTTCACTGCCGGTATCGACCTGCACGTAGGTGTAGCCCGCTGCGTTCATTGTTTCGGTGACGGTTCCCGAGGCGCCGTTAAAGCCGTCGGTGGTGTTGACCGGAGCTGTTGTTGATGGCTTTTCGCTTGTCGCCTGTTGAACCTCGGCTCTGGTTTCTTTGTCTTTGCAGGCGGAAAACAATGCTACGGAACAAAGAAGCATAGTGATCAATAGGGTGTTTTTCACGGTCAACCTCAGCTTTAATAGGGTAATTGCTATACATGGTTATCTGCGAACATAGCACAGGGGGTGAAAATCCCACAAGCAGTCAGCCATGTAGCTTACATTTCTGTGGAATCGCACAGGTTACGGTTAAACATATCTGAAAGATGGGCAAGCCGTGCCGCCAGCTCTGGTGTCATGGTCTTGGGCAGCGCTCGCCAGCGCCAGTTGTTGAATGCCGTTCCCGGGGTGTTCATTCGTGACTCTTCGCCGAGAGACAAGATGTCCTGCAGTGGGATGACTGCCATTTTACATACACTGGCGAAGGCTGTTTCGACAAAAGGCCAGGGCATGTCGTGGCACGGGCGCATCAGGTAGTTGCGGATTCTTTGCCGGGCCGGATCGTCCAGTTTGTTCCACCAACCGCGTGTGGTGTCGTTGTCGTGGGTGCCGGTGTAGATGACCGCGTTGGGAATATGCTGGTGCGGCAGGTAGGGGTTGTCCCCTCCCGAATCGAAGGCAAACTGGAGGATCTTCATGCCGGGCAGTTGCAGACCGTCTCTTAAGCTTTCGACGTCGGGTGTGATGATGCCAAGGTCCTCGGCGATGATCGGCAGCTGGGTGAAGTCCTGTTTCAGGATTTCGAACAGCGCGCCCCCCGGAACCTCCATCCAGTACCCATTGACCGCCGTCTCTTCGCTGGCGGCAATCGCCCAGCAGGCGGCGAAGCCGCGGAAGTGATCGACCCGGACTATATCGAACAGTTCCAGGTTCCACCTGAAGCGCTGGCGCCACCAGCTGAAATTATCTTCAGCCATTTTGTCCCAGCGGTAGAGCGGATTCCCCCAGCGCTGACCGGTACTGCTGAAGTAGTCGGGCGGAACCCCGGCGATCAGGGTCGGTCGGGAATTTTCATCGAGGTAATAATATTCCTTGTTGGCCCAGACGTCGGCTGAATTTTCGGCCACAAAGATCGGCAGGTCACCGAAGATCAGAATCCCCCTCTGATTGGCGTAGCTTTTCAGGGCCCGCCACTGCTCAAAGAAGACAAACTGCAGGTAACAGTGCCAGTCGATCGTCTCCCGGTGTTCTCTGCTGAAAGCTGCGAGGGTCGAGGCGTCCTTAAGAAGGCGCAGTTCTGCCGGCCAGTTCTGCCAGTGTTCATCATGCTCGCCACGGATCGTTTCAAACAGGGCGTAGTCGGTCAGCCAGAACCCCTGCTTCTGACTGAACTCCTGAAACAGTTGGCGCCGCTCTGTTGAGGCCGAAGTTCTGAAGTTTTGAAAGGCCAATCCCAGCAGCTCGACGACCAACTCCGCTGCTGCCGGGTAGTCGGCTTCGTCAGATGCCGTCACTGCAGGCGGAAGATCCTCTTCTTTCAGATCGCCACTCAGAACAAGTTGGCGCAGGTCGATCAGTTGGGGATTGCCGGCAAAGGCCGAAAAGCAACTGTAGGGGCAGTCGCCGTAGCCGGTTGGCCCGAGTGGCAGGATCTGCCACACGGTCTGCCGGGCTGCGACCAGGAAATCGACAAAGGCATAGGCTTCCTGTCCCAGACTGCCGATGGGCTGAGGCCCGGGCAGGGAGGTGGGATGAAGCAGAATTCCGCTACGACGTTGTTTCAGCATGACACTCCGGATAAAGATGCACGATCAGGGGCAGATGACCCGAGCGGCCTGGCATTGAACCTCGACCATTTCAAACATGTTGGTGACCCGGCCGACCTCAACCTGGTCCTTCTTGTGATAAAAATCGAGACAGAGACCACAGCTGGCGATGTCAACCCCGCGATCCTGAAGTTTTTTCAGCGTCTCCAGAACTTCGGAACCGCTTGTCGTCAGGTTGATGCCGCTGTTGACAAAGAGAATGATAGCAGGCAACGGGTCCATCTCAAGCAGGGTCGCAAGAAAATTTCGCATTAATACGAAGCCCAGGTCGCCTTCCCCCTGGCCCATCCGGTCGCTGCCGCAGTAGATGACCGTCTTGCCCATTGGAGATGCAGGGGCAATCGGCTGCGTCTGAGGCGCCTCTCCACTTGCTGAAAGGGTCAGCACAAAACCGTTTCCGGCAGCAGCAGCTGACGCCCTGTAGCCCATCTTTTCGGCCAGGCGTGAGACGTTGTCGCGTCCCGCTGCGTCACCAACGCAGACTTCCAGGTCAACTCCCGGATTGGCGAGCATCTGTTTGCGCGTTTCAACGACAGGGTAGGGGCACTGATGTTGGCTGTAATCAAGTTTTATCATCTGCAATCCTCATCATCATTCGGGTTTCGGGCTGAGCTTCAAGTCTAGTTGATATCTGTCGTGAATACAAATATTTCGCCGCTCTCTGCGAGGCTCTTATGGTGGCTGTTTTGAGCTGAAGGAGCATGGACTTTCATTCCCAGGGCGTCCTCCCACTGTTGACAGGCAAAGCATAGTTCTGTAGATTGGTCGTACCAATACATGGTTTTTGGCGCAATAATTTGCATAAAGTAGAAATTTAACCGTAAATAGGTAGTACCAATGGAGGCGTATGACCGATTCAATTCTTTTTAGCCCCGTCCCGGTCGGACGTGCCGGAGAGGAAGTGGCCCTGCAGCTTGAGGCTGCAATCCTGAGCGAGAAGATCATGCCGGGAGAAAGTCTGCCCAGTGAACGTGAACTGCAGGTTCAGTTCGGCACCGGACGCGGTGTCATCAGGGAAGCGATACGGGCGCTCAAACAGAAAGGGTTGATCGAGATCCGCAAGGGGGCCAAGGGGGGCGCCTATGTGAAGAAAATCGAGGTGGCCAATGTCAGTGAGTCGCTGGGGTTGTTTCTCAAGCAGAATCGGATCGACACCAATGAACTGGCGGAGTTCCGCGAGAGTATCGACCGGACCATCACCATGCTGGCCATCACCCGCGGAACGGTTGAGCAGAAACTGGAACTGGTCGAGGCGTCCGCAAGGTTGAAAACTTTTCTGGCGGAAGAAGAGCCGGATCTCAACCGGCTGGGAGAGCTCGACCGCGAATTGAATATCATGCTGGCGCGAATGACGGCGAATCCGATCTTTGAATGGATCATGTGCGCCATGCAGCTCGGTTTCAGCTCGCATGATTATGCGCTCTACGAAGATGCCGAATTTCGCCGCAACACGATTGTCAATTGGTGTACGACAGCAGGGCATATCGCTGCCGGTGATCTGCTCCAGGCGCTCTCTTCGATCGGAGCCCACTATATTCTGCTCCGTCAGTGTGTCGCCAAACGGCAGACCGCGGCGGTCAAGGATCAGGCTGTCTGAAATATTAACAAGTGAAAGAAAGGTAACAAAGAACCATGGCAAACCAGAATTACGATTATATCATCGTCGGCGGCGGTTCCGCCGGCAGCGTCCTGGCCAATCGCCTCAGCGCCAACCCGGACAACCGGGTGCTGGTCCTGGAAGCGGGCAAGCCGGATTACCGCTGGGATTTCCGCATCCATATGCCGGCGGCGCTCACCTACCTGCTGACCAAGCCGACCTACAACTGGCTCTACGAGTCGGCACCGGAACCGCAGATGCACAATCGGCGTATCGCTCAGCCGCGCGGCAAGGTGCTGGGTGGTTCAAGCGCCATCAACGGGATGATCTATATTCGCGGTAACGCCATGGATTATGAGAAGTGGGCAACCAACGACGGCTTGGAAAACTGGGATTACGCCCACTGTCTGCCTTATTTCCGCAAGTTTGAAACCCGGCTGATCGGTGCCGATGCCTACCATGGTTCCAACGGTCCCCTGTGCCTGACCACGCCGAAATGTGACAACCCGCTCTTCGATGCTTTCTTCAAGGCTGCCGAGCAGGCCGGCCATCCGCTGACCGATGATGTCAACGGCTACCAACAGGAAGGGATGGGCAAGTTCGATCAGAATATCTATCGTGGTCGCCGTCACAATGCCGCACGTGCCTATATCCATCCGGTCAAGAGCCGTTCCAACCTGACGGTCAAGACCCGGGCGCTGGCGACGCGCGTACTTTTCGACGGCAAGAAGGCGATCGGCGTCGAATACAAAAAGGGGAGCAGCATCCTGCGTGCCTACGCAGGTGAGGTGATCAGCTGCGGCGGGGCGATCAATTCGCCACAGCTGCTTCAGCTCTCAGGAATCGGCAATGCTGACGAGCTGAGCGCGCTTGGGATCAATGTGGTCAACGATCTGCCGGGGGTCGGCGAGAACCTGCAGGATCACCTGGAGCTCTATGTCCAGTACGCCTGCAAGCAGCCGGTCAGTATGTATCCGGCGCTCAAATGGTACAACCAGCCGAAGATCGGTTTCGATTGGCTGTTCCGCCGCACCGGTGCTGCCGCGACCAACCACTTCGAGGCGGGCGGTTTTATCCGCGGTAACGAGCGGGTCAAATATCCGAATCTGCAGTTCCACTTCCTGCCGATCGCCATCCGCTATGACGGCAGCGCCCCGGCTGCCGGCCACGGTTTCCAGCTGCATGTCGGACCGATGAATACCGACGTGCGCGGTCATGTCAAGATTCGTTCGAACCAGCCGAATCAGTATCCGGAGATCTTCTTCAACTACCTCTCCACCGAGCAGGAGCGCCGCGAGTGGGTCGAGGCGATCCGCTGCTCACGCAATATCATCGGTCAGGCCGCTTTTGACGATCTGCGCGGCGAGGAACTGGCACCGGGAAGCTCTTCTCAGAGTGATGAAGAGATCCTCGATTTCGTCGCCCGCGAAGGGGAGAGCGCCTACCACCCGAGCTGTACCTGCAAGATGGGCTACGATGACATGGCGGTCGTCGATAGCCAGCTCAAGGTTCACGGCGTCGAAGGGCTGCGTGTTGTCGATGCTTCGATCTTCCCGTCGATCACCAACGGCAATATCTACGCGCCGACCATGATGGTTGGCGAGAAGGCCGCCGATATCATCCTCGGCAACACCCCGGAAGAGCCGTCGAGAACGCCCTTCTACCGTTATGAGGAGGGGAGTGATGCGTAAGGGGCAGATGTATATTGACGGCCACTGGTGCGATGCCATCTCTGGCGAGCGGCGTGAGATCATCAATCCCTTCAATCAGCAGGTGGTCGCCACTGTCGCTGAAGGTGGCCGTGCAGATTCGCAGGCCGCCATCGCCTCTGCCAGAGCAGCCTTTGACGACGGTCGCTGGTCTGGCCTGCCGGCGACGGAAAGAGCTGGCTATCTGTTGCGTCTGGCCGATCTGATCGAAGAAAACCGCCAGCAGCTGGCCGAACTTGAGAGCCTCGATACCGGCAAGACGATGACCGAGAGCCTCTGGGACATGGACGATATCGGCGGGATCTTCCGCTACTACGCCGGGCTGGCCGACAAGGACGGCGGCGAAATCATCAGCTCTCCGCTGCCGAACAGCGAGAGTCTGGTGGCGCGCGAGCCGGTCGGCGTCTGCGGTCAGATCTCGCCGTGGAACTATCCGCTGCTGCAGGCGGCCTGGAAACTGGCTCCGGCTCTGGCGGCCGGCTGTACGGTGGTGATGAAACCGAGCGAGATCACGCCGCTGACCACCATCCGTGTCACCGAGCTGGTGATCGAGGCGGGTATCCCGGCCGGGGTGGTCAATCTGGTTTTGGGCCCTGGCGCGACAGTCGGTGCCGAACTCTCAGAGAGCTATGACGTCGATCTGATCTCCTTTACCGGCGGCATCGCCACCGGCAAACGGATCATTCAGGCGGCAAGTTCCAATGTCAAAAAGATCTGTCTCGAGCTGGGTGGCAAGAACCCGAATATCATCTTTGCTGACGCCAACCTCGATGTCGCCCTCGACTATGTCTTGAACGGCGTGTTTTTTCACGCCGGCCAGATCTGCAGCGCCGGTGCGCGGGTCATGGTCGAAGAGAGTATCCATGATCAGTTTGTTGCCCGCCTCAAGGAACGGATGAGCAAGATTGTCCTTGGCAATGGGTTCTCTGAAGGAACCCAGATGGGACCGCTGATCTCGTCCGAACATTTGGCCAAGGTGGAAAACTATGTGCAGGTCGCCATCGGCGAAGGCGCAAAATTGGAACAGGGCGGTCAGCGGCCTGTGGCAGCCGAACTGCAGAACGGCTTCTTTTTTGAGCCGACCCTGTTCAGCGGTTGCGAGAATGACATGCGTATTGTTCAGGAAGAGGTCTTCGGCCCGGTGATCACAGTCGAGCGTTTTTGCACTGAAGAGGAGGTAGTTGCGCGCGCCAACAGCACTATCTATGGTCTGGCCGCCGGTTTTTGGACAGCCGATAGTGGCCGGCAGAAGCGGGTTGCCCGTGCCTTGCGCTTCGGCACCGTCTGGGTCAACGACTTCAATGTCTACTTCACTCAGGCTCCCTGGGGCGGTTTCAAGCAGTCGGGGATGGGGCGCGAGTTGGGCAAGACCGGTCTTGAGGAGTATACCGAGCAGAAACATATCTATCAGAACTACCAGCCGCAGTCTCTGAACTGGTTCGGCTGTTAGTTTCTGTCCGGAAAGCGCCCTTTTCCGCAATCTCGGCGTCAATCTGCGTATTTGATTGTTCGGCGTAAAGCACTACGCCTCCGCACAAATACTTGATCTCCTTGATCTTGCGAAAAATTGCTGCTTTCCGAATCAGAAACACCACTCCGCCGCGATGCGCGTGGCGGAGTCAATCCAATCTAAAAGGAGGAAATCATGTTTGCATCGTCTCTGAGGAGACTTGTCGTTGTGGCGCTGGTCATAGGTGCTTTGATCTGGGCCGGACCGGCCTGTGCGGCGAAGAAGATCCACTTTGCCCGGGTCAGCTGGACCGGGGTGACGGTCAAAACCGAACTGGCCAAAGATATTCTCACCAGCCTCGGCTACCAGACCAAGGTTTCGACCCTGTCGGTGCCGATCGTTTATCAGGCATTGAGCACCGGTGATGCAGATATCTTTCTCGGTAACTGGATGCCGTCAATGGAGACGATAGCCAACAAGTATTTTGAGCAGGGGACTGTCATCAAGTATGTCGCCAACATGGAGGGCGCCAAGTACACCCTCGCGGCTCCCAGCTATGTGGTTGACGGCGGGCTGAAGGATTTCGCCGATGTCGCCAAATATGCTGACAAGCTCGATCACAAGATCTATGGCCTGGAACCGGGCAATGACGGTAACCTGATCATCAAGGATATGATCGACAAGGATATGTTCGGTCTCAAAGGGTTCAAGATCGTCGCCACCAGCGAGCCGATCATGCTGACCGAGGTGCAGAGCAAGGTGCGTGACAACCAGTGGGTCGTTTTTCTCGGCTGGTCGCCGCACTACATGAATCAGATCATCGATATGAAGTACCTCACCGGCAGCACCGGAGCGACCTTCGGTGACAACGACGGCACCGCAATCGTCTATACCAATGTCCGTAAAGGCTTCGCCGAGGATGAGCCGAACGCAGCGCTGTTGATCAAGCAGATGATCTTCCCGATCGCGATGATGAACGAGATCTCCCAGCTGCTCAACGACGACAAGAGCCTCAACCACGAAACCGCCGGGCTCAAATGGTTGAAACAACATCCGGATATTTACCGCGGTTGGCTTGAAGGTGTCACCACCCTCGATGGCAAGCCGGGGCTGCCTGCGTTCGAAGAGTTTCTTGCTGCCCACTGATATCCACTGAATTAACAATTTAATGCATTCGTCATCTCCCGTTTGAGGAGCGTGCTCCTCAAACGGGAGTATTTGATTGTTTCATCTATTAAGCCGGGAACCGGCTGTGCGATTCCGCGAATTCAAGATGCAAGGCATCTTGTCTGAGCGTGCAGAGAGTTGCAGCCCAAAGGCTACGAAGAAACGGCAAACACATTGTTGTCGATGCCGTTGACTGTTGAGTTTCTTTTGCGCCCTTTTCTTTGCGATCAAAGAAAAGGGCGTCGCCTGCCGGTGCGAGAACCGGCGGTTCTAGTTTTCGAGGTTATCCAAATAGCGAAAATCAAAGTCGCGGGGTCTCGCCCCCGCACGCCGACATCCTTTTGTCCAGAGCCACAAAAGGATGCAAAAGGGCTCTATTAATAGGTCGTTTTTCAGCCTTCATTTCTTCGTAGCTTTACCCCAGTATCTGACAACGCGCCCCACGATGAGCGGGCTCATCTAATGGGCAGAACCGGAAAAGCTCCGCATCGCGGAGTTTTGATAGAGGCAGTTGAAACAAACCTGCCTCTATTTTCTGGCTTTTTTTCATCAGGCAGTGTTAATCACCTTACGATTGACAAAATAAAGGAGCTTTCTTATGATCTTCGTGACCGGGGTGCCTGTCTTTATTTTTCTGTTTAAAGACGGGGTAATAGGAAAAACGGTGAAAGTCCGTTGCATACCAGCCATTGCCGTGAACGGGGACGACGACCTGCATTATGCCACTCATCACTGATGGGGAAGGCGCAGGTCAGAGAATGATCCGCAGCCGGAAAGCCTGCCCAGGTAACATATCTCAAGGAAGCCCGCTGGAACCTTTCCTGTATACACCCGTATCAGGAGGATTCCATGTCGCTCGACAAGAACAGAGCCTTTGGCGCGCTCATCACCCGTCTCATCAACAAAGACAACCTGTCCCGTGAAGAAGCTTATAATGCTTTTTTGACTATCCTCGGCAATGCCACACCTGAACTGCAGCAGGGAGCTTTTCTCTCCGCCCTGACAGCCAAGGGGGAAACTGCCCAGGAGGTTGCCGGTGCCTGGGAAGCGATCTACCAGCTCGATACCAACAAGGTTTCTATCTCGTTGCCGGTGGCCGAAAATTCCGGAACCGGGATGGACAGCTTCAAAACCTTCAATATCAGTACCGGAGCATCTATTATCGCCGCAGCTGGTGAGGTGCCCATGGCCCGTCACGGTGCACGCGCCATCACTTCTGTCTGCGGCACCGTCGATATGGCGGAAGCCCTGGGGGTCGATGTCGAGTGTAGTGCCGAGACTGTCGCTCAGAGTATCGAGACAGCTGGTCTCGGCCTGTTTAACGGTATGAGCCCGCAGATCCATCCCAATGCCCTGGGGCGTATCCTTTCTCAGATCTATTTCGGTTCCACTCTCAATATTGCTGCATCGCTGGCCAACCCGGCGCTGCCGAAGATCGGGGTCCGGGGCGTTTATGCCAAAGAGATGATCCTGCCGGTGGCTGAGGTGATGAGTGAGATCGGTTATCAGAGTGCCGTCGTTCTGCACGGTGAAGCGGGTAGCGGTCTGGGGATGGATGAGGCTTCGATCTGCGGCATCACCCACTGCGCGCGGATCAGTCAGGATGCACTGACAGGTTCCAGAGATATTGAGTCTTTCACGATCGATCCGAAAAAGCTTGGTTTGGATGTTTCTTCAGCCGATGCCCTGAAACCTGAAACAGATGTGAAGTCGGAAGCCACGCGTTTTGCCGGGTTGATGGCGAACAAGGAAGAGGGAGCCCGCAAGAATGCTGTGCTGCTCAATGCCGGACTGATTTTCCTCGCCGCCGGTAAGGCGAAAACCCTCGACCAGGGGGTACAGGATGCGGCCGTGCTGCTCGAATCGGGCAAAGCGTTCGAAACCCTGGAGCGCTGGGTTCAGGCTCAGAACAGTGAGCCACAGCAGGGGCTGGCCAAACTTCATGCTCTGGTCTAAAAATAGCCCTTTTTCGCTGTGGCGGTGTCAAGCTGCGGGCACGCTTGTGCGGCGTAGAGTACTACGCCTCCGCGCAAACCCTCGACTTCCTAGCCACAACGAGAAATTGCTCGTTTTCAATCAAAGAAATACGCGTTGCCGTTCGGGTTTTCCGTATGGCAACTAGCTTCTGGAGCAGAGTATGAGTGTTGAGCTATTGATTCTCAAAAGTGGCGAGCGATATCTGAAGACAAGTTTGGCTGAATACGAACTTGTCGATCTCGACAAGGCGTCTGTTTTTTCACTCGACCAGTTGGAGCAGGTTTGCGAATTTGAGCAGAAAGCTCTGGAACAGGGATTTTCGGATCTCACTGTTAAAAAACTGGTTCTGACAGAAGAGGATCTGTGATGCTTCAGTTGAAACTGACCGGTCTTAAGCAACTTGAACTGCTCGATCAGGCGGCACTTCAGGTTCCTCCTGATCAAAGCCAGGCGCTCGTTGATGTCCTGGCCTGTGCCATCTGCCGTACCGATGCCAAGATGTGGGAGCAGGGACAGCGGGATCTGATTTTCCCCCGGGTTCTCGGCCATGAGATGATCGTTCGTGATAAAGCGGGAGAACGTTTTATTGTCTGGCCCGGATCGAGTTGCGGGATCTGTTCCTATTGCCTGTCCGGCAAGGAAAACCTCTGCGATGATATGCAGATCCTTGGTTTTCATCATGACGGTGGCTTTGCTCATCAGGCGCTGGTTCCGGCGTCCAGCCTCATCCCTGTTCCCGGCCAACTCGATAATCACGTCGCCTGCTTTGCTGAACCAGTAGGGTGCGTCATCAATGCCTTTGACAAACTGCCACTTGCCGACGGAAAAAAACTGCTGATTCTTGGTGGTGGCACCCTGGGCCTGATTGCGGCTCTGTATGCCCGTCACCTCGGTCTCGAGCCGCTGATTCTGGAAAAGGATGAAGCAAAAATCCGTAAGATCAAGCCGATTCTGGTAGAAGAAAACCTGGTTTGCTACAAAGAGACCCACCAGAGTCTGTTTGAACTGGTGATCAATACCTGTCCTGATTACATCGCATTCTGCCAGGCGATTACCAAGGTCGACAAGGGGGGGCACATCTCCTTTTTCTCCGGTATTTCGAAAAATGAGACGCTGGAGACCAACCTTGTGAACCTGATCCATTACAAGGAAGCGACGGTTTCCGGGGCCTACGGTATGAAGCAGTCGGACATGGAGCGGGCGATCCCTTTTCTGGTGTCCCATGCTGCGTCTCTTGCGCGTCTTATTGAAGAGGTCGTCAGTCCTGAACGGGCTCCGGCTCTCATGCCGGAGGTCCTGTCCGGCAAGCGGCTTAAATATATTCTCGATTTCACCGGGGTAAACAGTGCAGTTAAGGAGGTGCGCAGGGGAGAGCAGCCGGTCGAGCCGGGAGCAGAGCACAAGGACCTTACCCCTTGGCAGGTGAATCTGTCTGAAGGGCGTTTGTGTCGACAGGTCGTCGAGTCCATCTGTCCTCTTGATAACCATCTTCAAGCTGAAGCAGAAGCAAAGATCGATGACAAGGCCAAGCCGCTCGGTTCCCTGGGCCAGCTGGAAGGTTTGGCCGTCACTCTGAGCAGGATCCAGGGCACATTGAACCCGCGTGTTGAGCGCAGGGGGATGCTGGTTTTTGCCGCAGATCATGGCGTGGTCGAAGAAGGGGTTTCGGCCTATCCGGCTGAGGTCACCGGGCAGATGGTTGATAACTACCTTAACGGTGGTGCGGCCATCAATGTCATCTGCCGGCGCTATGATATCGATATGAGAATTGTCGATATGGGGGTGAAGAAAGATTTCTCACCTCACCCGGATCTGATTCAGGCCAAGGTCGCTGCCGGAACCCGGAATATGGCTCTGCAAACGGCGATGACTCATGAGCAGGCAATTCAGGCCCTGGAAAACGGCATGCAGGCCTTTTTCTCTTTGAACGAAGCGAAAGCCCCATTGCAGATTCTCGGACTCGGCGAGATGGGGATCGGCAACACCACCTCGGCCTCAGCGATTATCTCCGTTGTTACCGGCATCACTCCCGCTCAGGCCACCGGGCGCGGGACGGGTGTTGATGATGAGGGGCTGAAGCATAAAACCGAGGTCATCGAGAAGATCCTCGCTTTCCATCAACTGGACAGCAGTAACGGCCTTAAGATCTTAACCGCGATCGGCGGCTTTGAGCTGGCCGGAATTGCCGGGGCGGCACTGGCGGCAGCATCGCAAGGCTGCGCCGTGGTTCTTGACGGAGTCATTTCAACCGCTGCCGGACTGATCGCCTACCTACTCAATCCGGCAATCAAGGACTACCTGATCGCCGGGCACAAGTCGGTCGAAGCGGCGCAGTCGGCAGCACTAGAGTATATGGGGCTTGTACCGGTGGTTGACCTTGGGATGCGCCTTGGAGAAGGAACCGGCTCGGCCTTAACCATCGATCTGGCTGCCACCGCCTGTCAGTTGATGCGCGAAATGGCGTCGTTTGATGAGGCCAAGATCAGTAGATCACCGGCAAAAAAATCTGGGGTGTCAGGTGAACTACGTTGAGCTGTTGGCTGCTTG
Organism: Geopsychrobacteraceae bacterium; assembly: GCA_963677215.1. Classification (GTDB taxonomy): domain Bacteria; phylum Desulfobacterota; class Desulfuromonadia; order Desulfuromonadales; family Geopsychrobacteraceae. The sequence continues at coordinate 149,978 of OY781919.1, read as the reverse complement.
CGATGATCTGCGTTCGGGAGATTATTCATCCCGGTGATGGCTGCGGGCACGTTCAGGGTGAAGAGCGTTTTTATTATCATGAGCTGGAATGTCCAGGCTTTCTCCTGTAAGTATTGAGGATTGTAAACAATGGTCAGCGCTATTAGAGCATGATTCAACGTAGGTGGGTCTGCTGGTTGTGATCATTGATCCGGCATTTTCCAGTGAACCCGTCTTTTACAACCCGTTGCTTTATGACGCTACCGGAGCTTTGTCCAGAAAAAGAAATCTACCTCTTGCTGATTTCACCTGCCGATGAATGGCCTGGGACTCTAGTAACTGGCACCTTCAGCCGCAAATGTTGACTGTGATTGCCAGAAATTGGTGCCTTGGCGCTTGAGTCGGAGAACAAGGGTGTGAAACTGAGCATGCTTAAAGAACAATATCAGTGGTTGCAGAAACAGTTATGCTGATCATGTTTTCCCTTATTCTTCAATTTGTGCCTTAACAGGATGTTTACAAAAAATATCAACTTAGCCAGGTGCCGCTGTGGTATGTTAAGAACCATAGCTAAGTAATTAACAGTCTGAACCATCTCGAGACTGTTCTTCATTATGCGTTTAACAAAGCCAACGGCGGCTAGCGCATATCAAAGTTTTTGCAGGAACGTCTGTCTCTCTGCAGAACTGTCGCTTATTCCTTCAGTTTCAATAATGTCAATTCATTATACCAGTAACCACAATACATGGAGTCAAGATTAATGCAATTTTTCAAGCACAGTGTTTTGCTATCGCTCTTGTCGGCTTTGCTGTTGGCCGGTTCCGCTTATGCCCTGCCTGAGGCGGTCAGACTGGATATGCTCAAAACCAAACTGGCCGAACAACTGAAAAATGACCGCTATCAAGACGCGGTTCAGACCTTTGAGGAGCTGGCGACAATCACTAGCTTTCAATGGACGCCGACCATGACCTACTTCAACGCCAAGGCTCTTTTTGAATCCGGCAATAAAGTCAGTGCTTACAGTTTATTCGAGTCTTATGTTGAACAAACAGGTCAAACGGGAAAATATTATCAGCAGGCGCTAGCCTACATGCTCAAGGCCGAGCCCGCCTATCTGGCAGTAAAAGAGGCCGGGATAAAACGTCTGGAATATCTGAATAGCGAAGAGTTTCTGCAGAAAAGGATATCTACGATTATGGATGATATCCAAATGTCGGGTAACCGTAATGTTGAAAGTAAAGATGGAGATTACTGGGTAAATTTCACCCCCTTTCGTTATGTGGTTCATGAGGGGCAGAGTTGGATGACCGCACGTAATATCACTTTTCATCATACGTGGAGACATCACGTAAAGTTATACAAAACCAAAAAGAATATTTTTACCGGAAAAACCAAGAAGATCTATACAGGGAAAGTTAATATTCGCTTCGAAGAGCGCGAGGATGAGATTTGGTGCACGCTTTCGAATATCAAAAGCGTTTCCCTGCGTGAAACAGAATGGTATGCCGAGGATGGATACTATCAATTAAAGCATCATGTGGCCCCGGAGACCGGTGGCAAGTATGCATGGCAATCCTATGGCGTTGACGCGAAGAGCTATCTGTTGTTGGAACTGAGAGAGCCGGTCAAGCAGAAGCTGACCTCCTATACTCGCACGAAGAAAGAGAATGGCGCTGTCAAGTATCGAACTCTCGATATGATCGGGATGCCGGTCGGAGATGATGTCGCCGATTTAGAGCAGAAGGTTGCTGAACTGAATGAGCTGCTGCCAAGGTTGCACAAGTTCTGGTCGCAACCGCGCAAACTGAATCAATAGCGTTGAGGCTGCAAGATGAAAACCGATCCTTTTATGCCTGGTTATAAACGTGCCACAGTTATGAGCCTGGCCTGTGCGCTGATTCTGCTGCTCATGACATTTTTCTGGACTCCTCGTGCCTGTGCCGACTGGCAACAGGCCTCTTTCTCCTGTCCGCTGTCCGAGGGGCCGGCTGAAAACCTGTTTGCCGAGGGTTTCGATATCGATGTCGAGATCCGCTATACCATCGGCACCCTGATGGGGGAACCGGTGGCCAATGCGCAGGCCCGTTACCAGATTGGCCCATTTGTCTATATCGATGGCAAATCTTATCCGGTGAGCAAATTCCCCGCCGAGGTGTTGAGTCAGGCGAGGATCAACGATCTGGTGATTGCCCTGCCTTTTTCATCAACGCAGCGTTACCAGATTTCGACCTCTAACAACAAGTCTCCGGATCTCTTTGTTGATATCGATATGGGAGCGCTGAAGGCGCCGGGAGAGGAATGGAGTTACAATGTTCCCGGCAGTCCCAACTGGGATCACTGGCTTTATTACGACAGGACTTCACCAAAGTATCTCAACAAGGTGGCTGCCGTAGCTGTTTACAAAGGCCATAAGGATGATACGCGGCTCTCCTTTTACCGTTCGATCAGAAAGATCTCTTATGATGTCTCGGTGCTTAAGAACTGGCTGCAGCTATCAGAGTTGCAGGCGCTGACAGTCAGAACCGAACCCGCCGATGCAACGGTCAAAGTTCTGAACATCAAGCCGGTCTACACTCCCGGGATGCGCCTTAAAAGCGGGGATTATCATATCCGCGTTGAAAAACAGGGGTATGAGTCGGTGAGCCGCTGGATATCTCTCGGTCAGGGACAGGGTGAATTCAATATCACCCTGAAGCGCAAGAGGACACAGACAGATGAATTCGAGGCCATGCTCGAAGCAACGGAAGCCCCAGCTGCTCATCAAACGGCGGATCTGGATGATCTCTTCGCCGATAGTGAAGCTCCGGCTCCGCGGAAAATGGACTTGGAAGCGATGCTGGACAAGACAGAACAGGTCGAACTGGTGATATCAAGCCCGCCCGCCCGGACATCCGATAACGTCATCACCATTTCCGGTCTGGTTAAAAACGCTTCTTCCATCGGTGCTTCCTCGGTAACCTTCTTGGTCAACGGTTTGCTACAACCTGTCGCGCTTGATGATAACGGCTCATTCCGCAACAAGGTCGTCCTTTTTCATGGTGACAATCTCATCGACATCGATTACCGGGGTGTCGCTCAAAAAGTTCACCGCCAGTTCAAGGTTCACAGCACGACAGCACCGGTCAAGGCGCGCTTTACTCTGGTCTGGGATGCCGGAGGTTCCGATATGGACCTGCACGTCTATGGTCCCGGTGAACAGCACTGTTATTATGGTCGCAACCAGACCGCCACTATGGTGCTCGATGTCGATAATAGAAGCGGCTACGGGCCGGAAAACATATCCGTCAAACTAGCCCGGAGTTCCGGCACCTACGAGATCTACGTCAGGCATTATGGTGGTCATTCCTCTGGGGTGACCCTTTATGTCTATCTTGACAATCGCCTGGTTGCCACAGAAAACAATTTCCTTTCCGGTAACGAGAAATGGCATGCCTATACCCTTGATCTCGATTGATGTCGATACCTCTGGAGGGACAAGATGATGGTAATGAGTGATATTCAGGACAGGCGCCGAGCTGCAGGGAGATGCTGGAAATGGTTTGTCTGCGGCGCATTGCTGTTGATGGCTCTTCCCACATTCTGGGGTTGCCAGCGACCGGTTGGCGGCAGCTGTGACTACAAGGAGCACTTGGGAACTGTCGAGGTGGTCAGAACCGTAGAGGGAGGAATTGCCGGGATCTTTTCCTCAGTCAATGATCCGCTCCTTGAGCAGAGCTTTGAAATGGAGATTCCAAAAGGGGCTCAGGTGACTCTGTTTCGCCATTATCCGGCCAGCCTTTCTGTGCGGACCAAGGGCAGCTGTACGCCCTATTTTGTTGACCTGCTCAGTGATGAAAGCCGGGCGCACGGGATCAATATCCCGCTTGATGCAGATGGACGGCTAACCTCTGAAGCCGCGAAAATGGTCGACTCTGCTGCCGGATTATTTACCGATTTGTTGTCCGATTGGCCTGACGCCCGCCTGCTCATCTATGGCTATGCTGCTGGCGATTATACTGAAGAGTACCGATACAATCTGGCGCGTCACTACGAGCAGCAGTTCAGGTGCGAATTTATCAAGTCCGGTTTGCGACCCAAGCAGGTCAGAGTTGCTGACGGCGTTCTTGCCGACAAGCAGTTTTTACAACATGCTTCAGAGGGAAACTGTGCGCAGCTTTTTTTTCTGCTTACGCCTGATCAAGCAAACCATTCCCACGGGGCAACGGACTGATGATAAAACGCTTCGCACCATGGCTGCGCTGGGTGCCGTTACTGCTTCTGGTCTGGCTAGTCGGTCAGTTTCTTGAAGGCCCTTCCTACCGGGCGATCGTCCGCAGCGGTCTTTTCATGGTTATGGTCACAGGGGTGACTCTGCTTGCCTGTCAAGCTGTTTACCGATTAAAAAACTATCCCCCGCTGCTCGGGGTCATTTACACGCTCATCACAGCAGGTGGATTTCTCTGGACCATTCAGCATTTTTACAATGGCGGCAAGGATAGTACCTATTATTGGCCATTGCTCTTCTGGTCTCTTTTCTTCCTGTTCAATCTGCTTGTCTACATCTTGAGTCTGTTTGTTTCGCAGCGGTTTTGGGCATTGCTATATTCGCGTGGGAGAAAGAAGTCCAAGTCCATTCGCTCTTACCGCTTATGGCTCTATGCAATCAAAGAAGACGGGAGCCGGGGGGGAATTCGCTATCAGGCTGAAGGTGTAAAGCCTCTACCGGAGACGATCGTTCTCTCCGGCTATTCGCAGGATCAACTGATCGATCTGGAACCCTGCTGGCAGCAGATCGAAGTGCAGCAGCTTGAAAGCCTGAAAAAGGAAGAGCTTGTTTGTGAAACCATTATCAAGTTTGGTGAAGCGTTGCAATTAAGAGAGCGTTTTGAACTGGAAATTCAGGTAAACTATGGAGAAGCTTGAACTGTTCATAAAAATGTGGAGGGGTGTGATGATCAGATTTTGTCTGATTTTTTTGTTTCTGCTCTGTACGGAAACTCTGTCGTTTGCCGCTGGTCCTCCTGTTCGGCCTGAGTTTATCAGTGCGAATGCCGAACAGGAAAAAATTATCAGCAGGGTTCTGGGAACTGATTTTTCTCAGGTGAAAGGGGTTTTTCCCAGCGAACTTATGGTCGCAGAGGTTGATCTGAACACAGACAAGCAGATCGATCTTATCGTTGTGCAAAAGGCTCTCTGTAGTAACCATGCCTGTTCTTTCGAGGTGCTCTTGAATCGGGGCGATGATGCCTGGGATCATGTCACCTCAATCGACAGTTGGGCCATTCCCTATCTGATTCAGGGCTCAGGTCAGGATTTTGGCGAAATCATCAGGTTCGATCATCTCAGTGATGACTGCAGCGCCTGTTCCGAACCCACTCCGCTGCGTCTGGTCTGGCAGCTGAGTTGTCTGACGAAAATCCCCGGACAATTCGTTGAAGTTGGGCCTTTGTCGCAGGCTGAAGCTGTAGATTTTCGACCAGGCTTTGACTGGAATGCTTCAGCTTTAGCTGCTGAGAATGATGATGGTAAATAATTGGAGCTAGCTAGCGACAATTTGACACTTATGAGAATTGACGAGTTTTAAGGAGTAAGCTGAATAATGAAGTTGCAGAGTCTTAAGTTTATTGTACCGATGTTGATACTGGTCGCGCTGGTAGGAGTGCATAGTGTTTTTGCAGCCGATCTTGCCACGCTCCGGCAGGCAGCTGAACAGGGGGATGCCGCAGCTCAATATGAGCTGGGAGTGCTTTATCTCCGTGGGGAGGCTGTGCCTCAGGATTTGGAAAAGGGAGTCTCCTTTATACAAAGTGCGGCCGAGCAGGGAGCTCCAGCAGCACAAAGAACATTAGGTTTGCTGTATGCCAGAGGGCATGGTGTGTCCGCTGATCTGCATGATGCGGTATTCTGGTGGAAAAAAGCTGCCGTAGGTGGAGATCCTAAGGCGCAATATTATCTGGGGTTTGCCTATTCCCGTGATGGGCGTATCGAACCAAATCCGCAGGAGGCGGTCAGCTGGTATCTTAAAGCAGCCGAGCAAGGAGTGGCCGAAGCACAATATGAGCTAGCTCAGATGTATGCTTCGGGGACGGGAACCACCGAGGATCTCAACGCAGCGATCTTCTGGTACGGACATGCTGCAGGTGGGGGGCATGTTGGAGCACAATATGAGCTGGGCAATTGCTATGCTCATGGGGCTGGTGTCGAGCGGAATATGAAAGAAGCCGCCAGGTATTATAAATACGCAGCCAACAGAGGGTATGTCGAAGCTCAGTATGCTCTGGCTCTTCTCTATGATTCAGGAGAGAGTGTTTCCAAAGATCTGAGTTCTGCAGCCGGGTGGTTTCAGCTGGCGGCCGAGCAGGGCCATGCCGGAGCTCAGTATTATATGGGTATATTGTCAGCTCAGGGAAGCGTTGTCCCCCTGGATATGAGTGCTGCGGCCAGGTGGTTTCAGCTCTCCGCCGATCAGGGCGATGCCGGAGCGCAGTTTGAATTGGGTTCTTTGTATGCCCGCGGTGAGGGTGTTGGCAAAGATATGGAGAAAGCCAGAAGCTGGTGGCAAAAAGCTGATGCTCAGGGATTTGATCAGGCTAAAATTGCACTTTCCGGATCTGCTGATGCTTGGCGCTTGGCCAATGAAAATTCGCAGTGCCGTCTTCAAGGGCCCCTTCCGGAGAAGCTTCCTCGCCTGCTGGTTGATCAATGTCAGGTAAAAAAGGATTGGATGAATCATAAATATGATGGAATGTACATTTTTACACCAGGCTGTTCAGGTTTCTCTTCTGGTCGCTATGTCAATATTGATCTGAGTGTCGATCAGTATCGCTGCATTAAATCTGCTGGAGAATATAGATTAGAAGCAGATCCCAGTCCCGATTACGCTTTTGTTGAAACTGCGCGGATCAACATGGAGACATTTCTTGAGGAAACATATTTAATAGAACTTTTTCGCGAGCAAAGTCGTATTGCCCTGTACCGGGGAGAGGACCTGATAACCTCCAGTCAGACAATTGAGAATAAAGCTCATCAAAAAACGTCAATCCAGCTGGATCTTCTGAACATTTTGTCTCTGGCAGAGCAGAGAGCATTGAAAGAAGGAAAAGCACTGGATCTGCAGTTGAAATTGGTCAAGCAGAGCGAGGAAAAACGTGCCGTAGAGGGGAAGCCGCTGAAGTTTTATCGAGATTTTGAAGGGATGGAATACTTATATGATCTTTCAGTAAAAATGGCAGGAAATAGATTTGAAACAGAGATAACGGCTCAGTGATTCTGAGCACCCAATTCTATTGTAAAAAGAGCGGTTGCCGGGGCCCTGGTAACCGCTCTTTTTTTATCAATTCAATTTCAACTGAACGACCGTTTCAATATGCGAGGTCTGCGGGAACATGTCGACCGGCTGAACCTGGGCGACCTGGTAGCCGCCGTTGTTCAGGATGACCAGATCGCGGGCCAGGCTGTCGGGGTCGCAGGAGACGTAGATGATCTGTTTTGGACGCATCTGGTTGAGAGCGTTCAGAACTTCCTCATCGCAGCCTTTGCGCGGCGGGTTGAGGGTCACCAGGGAAAATCTTTCGTTTCGCTCCTGGTATTCGCCGATCAGTTCCGCTGCATCGCCAGCGAAGAAATGACAGTTGCCCAAACTGTTCAGTCTGGCGTTCTCGGTCGCGTTGCGTACCGCCTGTTCGACATATTCGATGCCGTCCACTCGACCTGCGTCCTGGGCCAGGTGCAGAGCGATGCCGCCGATGCCGCAGTAGAGGTCGAGTGCGGAATCCATTTTGCTCAGGTTCGCCCAGCTGCGGACCAGCCGGTAGATGCGCGCGGCCTGCAGGGTGTTGATCTGGAAGAAAGATTCCGGCGCCATGCGTACCGAGACGTCGCCGACCTGATCGATCAGGTCGGGCAGACCAAGCAGCTTGATCGTCTCGTCGCCGATAATGACGTTGCCGGTGGAACTGTTGATGTTTTCATGGACACCGATGACCTCAGGAACCTTGCGGGTCAGCCATTTGGCCAGCTTCGGCAGCTGCTGCAGATCCTTGAAGTTGCTGACGAAGGTCACCAGTGCCTTGTTGTGAACCGGGCTGACGCGGATCAGCAGGTAGCGCAACATGCCACGCTGGTGCTTGGCCGAATAGACGGAGATCCCCTGACGCTCGACCTCTTCTTTGACCACCGCGACGATCTTGTTGATCAGCGGATGGTGAACCGGGCAGTCCGGACAGTCGACCACGTCATGGGTGCCGCGCCGGTAGAGGCCGATCGAAACCTTTTCCCGTTTGCGGGAAAAGGTCAGCTTGGCGCTGGCACGATAGCCGACGGCGTTCTCCGAAGGGATGACGGCATTGACCTGTTCGCTGGAAACGATCTGCTGTGCTTTTAAGGCATCGGCGACCCTGACCTGCTTGTAAAGTAGCTGGTCGGGATATCTCATGGCGATCAGCGGGCAGCCGAGGCAGGCCTGTTCCTTGCTGCACAGCGTCCGTGCGCTGCGGGTTCTGGCCGAGCGTACGACCTTGCGCAGGTTGGTGTAGATGTGGGTGCGGCCGACATGTTCGATCTCGGCAATGACCGTGTCGCCCGGCAGGGCGCCCTGAACCAGAGCGGTTTTCCCTTCGTGCTGGGCCAGACCTATCCCCTCATTGTCCAGTGCTTCGACGGTCAGTTTCAGGGTCGGGATCGCTTGCTTTTCTACTGGGGCTTTGTTGCCGGCTTTTTTTGCCATGTCGATGCTCTCTTTGTCTGCATATTATATATAGTCGCTCGCGAGTGTGTTGCAACGAGGCGCGCAGGGTACTCTTCTTTTAAGTGCCTGTCAAACCTATAGAAGTTTTAGTCGAGACTTGCCAGTTCTGGCCAAGTTGATTAAACTTCGTCCGCAAGTAAAATTCATTATTGATGAAAGAGTCATATTTTGCGCCATAAAACCCGTCAACTGCAATTAGGTTCAGTAAAAATCGGTGGCGATGCGCCTGTTTCGGTTCAGTCGATGACCAATACCGATACCCGTGATGCTGTCGCTACCCTGGCGCAGATCGGCCGCCTGGCTAAGGCCGGCTGCGAGATCGTCCGCTGCGCGGTTCCCGATCAGGCCGCTGCCGAAGCTCTCGGTTCGATCGTGCAGGGGAGTTTGCTGCCGCTGATCGCCGACATCCACTTTGATTTCCGTCTGGCGCTGAGCGCCGTTGCCTCCGGGGTTGCCGGACTGCGGCTGAATCCCGGTAATATCGGTGATACCTGGAAAGTCGCCGAAGTGGTTGATGCCTGCCGCGAACGTCAGGTGCCGATCCGCATCGGGGTCAATGCCGGCTCGCTTGAACCGGAGCTGTTGCGCAAGTACGGTCACCCGACCGCCGAAGCGATGGTCGAAAGTGCACTGGGTCATATCCGGATTCTCGAAGATCTGAATTATCAGCAGATCAAGGTCAGCCTCAAGGCCTCCGATATCGCCCGGACCGTTGAGGCTTATCGATTGCTGGCCAAACAGTGCGATTACCCGCTGCATATCGGTATCACCGAGGCCGGAACAACCTGGAGCGGCACGATCAAAAGTGCCATCGGCCTCGGGCTGCTGCTCTATGAGGGCATCGGTGATACCCTGCGGGTGTCCCTGACCGGCGACCCGGTCGAGGAGGTGCGGGTCGGCTGGGAGATCCTCAAGAGCCTGCGGCTGCGTGAAAAAGGGCCGATTTTTATCAGCTGTCCGACCTGCGGGCGCTGCCAGATCGATCTGATCGGCACGGCCGAAGAGGTTGAGAAGCGGCTGCAGGATCTGCCCCTGCCGATTACCATCGCGGTGATGGGTTGTGTCGTCAACGGTCCGGGCGAAGCGCGCGAGGCCGATTTGGGGATCGCCGGTGGCAAGGGCCAGGGGATCCTGTTCCGGCGCGGCGAGATCGTCCGCAAGGTGTCCCAGGCCGAGCTGGCCGATGTGCTGGTTGAAGAGGCCTGGAAGCTGGTTGGAGAGCGTGGTGAGCAGAACTGAGAGCGAGCTGGATATCGTTCTCCTTGAGCCCTTCCTGACCGGTTCTCATGCGGCCTGGGCCAAAGAGCTGGCAGAAAACAGCCGGCATCGGATCGAGATTCTCGGCCTTGACGGGCGCTACTGGAAGTGGCGCATGCACGGCGGGGCGGTAGAACTGGCCGACAGGTTTTTGGTCCGCGATCTGCGTCCGGATCTGCTTCTTGCCAGCGACATGCTCGATCTGGCCAGTTTTCTGGCCTTGACCCGCAGGCAGACGGCCGACATCCCGGTCGCGCTCTATTTCCACGAGAATCAGCTCTGTTACCCCTGGTCGCCGGATGATCGGGATGTCGCACTCAAACGGGATGCGCATTACGCCTTCATGAATTATACGTCGGCGCTGGCGGCTGATGCGTTGCTGTTCAATTCCTCATATCACCGGAACGCTTTTCTTGGTGAATTGCCGGATTTTCTGAATGGATTTCCCGATTATCGCGGAGTTGAGAATGTCGCCAGAATTGAAGAAAAGAGTCGTGTGTTGCCGTTGGGGCTCGATCTGCAGGCCCTGGATGCTTTTCGATCTGATGGTTCGCTTGAAAATGACGTTCCTCTGATTCTCTGGAATCATCGCTGGGAGTATGACAAGAACCCTGAGGAGTTTTTCAGGGCACTTTACCAGCTGGCTGACGAGGGAGTTTCTTTTCAGCTGGCCGTTCTGGGCGAAGCGTACCGCAAGACGCCATCGGTTTTCAGTGAGGCCCGTCAACGTCTGGATCGTCAGATCGTTCACTGGGGGTATGCGGCAAGTCGTGCGGATTATGCCCGCTGGCTCTGGCGCTCCGATATCCTGCCAGTGACCTCCGTTCATGATTTTTTCGGCATCAGTGTCGTCGAGGCGATTTACTGCGGCTGCCGGCCGCTGTTGCCGAAACGCCTGGCCTATCCGGAACATCTGCCCGAATCCCTGGTCGGGAGTTGCTGCTATGATGGCTTTGGTGAGTTGGTCAACGGATTGCGCCAGCTCTGCTGCCAAGAGGAGCTGCAGCCTGATCCCGTTTTGCGTGATCATGTCGCCAGATACGACTGGACCTCGCTGGTGCCGCAGTATGATCGCTGTTTTGCCGAGCTGGCCGCGGGAACTGCCAAACTGGCATAGCGGCTTGCTTTTCTGTAGAATTCAGGGTAGTTTTCTCTACCTCTGATTTCGACTCCAGGTTCTAATCCCAATTTTTCGTAACCAGTAAACAGGAAGAATTTCATGCGTTATTCCCAATATCTGTTGCCGACTCTCAAAGAGAATCCGGCGGATGCTGAAGTTGTCAGTCATCAGTTGATGACCCGTGCCGGTATGATTCGCAAGCTGGCTGCCGGAATTTACAATTATATGCCGCTGGGGCTGCGTTCAATCCGCAAGATGGAGCAGATCATCCGTGAGGAGATGAACAGGGCCGGGGCGATCGAATGTCTGATGCCGATGGCCAATCCAGCCGAACTGTGGCAGGAATCGGGACGCTGGGAAAAATACGGCAAGGAACTGCTGCGTTTCAAAGATCGCAAGGACACCGATTTCTGCGTGGGGCCGACCCATGAGGAGGTTATCACCGACATCGTCCGCAATACGGTCAATTCCTACCGTCAGCTGCCGCTCAATCTTTATCAGATTCAGACCAAGTTCCGTGATGAGATCCGCCCACGTTTCGGCCTGATGCGCGGCCGGGAATTCATCATGAAGGATGCCTACTCTTTCGATCTGAATGATGAAGGCGCCGATGAATCTTACCGCAAGATGTACCAGGCCTATCGCAACATCTTCAGCCGTTGTGGACTCAAGTTCCGCGCCGTTGAAGCTGACAGCGGTTCGATCGGTGGCAGCTTTTCCCATGAGTTCATGGTTCTTGCCGAGTCGGGTGAGGACGGGATCGTTTCCTGTGATTGCTGTGAATATGCCGCCAATATCGAGAAGGCTGAACTGCTCTATCCTGGGTTGGAAACTCCTCTGGCTTCATCCGAACTGCAGAAGATCGAAACTCCGGATCAGCGGACCATCGATGAGGTTGCCGATTTCCTGAATATTGCTGCACAGCGGTTGGTCAAGACCCTGATCATGCAGACTTCCGACGATGAGGTGGTTGCGGTGCTGCTGCGTGGTGACCGTGAACTCAATGAGATCAAGCTGGCCAACCTGCTCGGGGTTGACTGGGTACTGATGGCTGAGGATGCTGTCGTCCGTGAAGTGACAGGTGCACCAACCGGTTTTGCCGGACCGGTCGGGCTCAAGGTGAAAATCATCGCTGATGCTGAAGTGCTCGGTATGGCAGATTTTGTCGTGGGTGGCAATGAGGTCGACGTCCATTTCCTCGGCGTCAATATCGGTCGTGATTTCGAGGTTGCGCAGTTCGCTGATATCCGTCAGGCGGTCGCCGGTGACAACTGTCCGCGCTGCTCCGGCAAACTTGAGAGCTGGCGCGGAATCGAGGTCGGCCATGTCTTCAAGCTTGGGACCAAGTATTCCGAAGCTTTGAACGCCAGCGTGCTTGACGATCAGGGTAAGGCTGTTACGCTGGTCATGGGCTGTTATGGCATCGGTGTCGGCCGGACCGTTGCAGCTGCAATCGAGCAGAATCATGATGAAAACGGGATGATGCTGCCAATGCCGCTGGCACCCTTTCAAGTTACTGTGCTGATGCTTAATCCGAAGGATGACGAGGTGCGCAATGCTTCCGAGTCGATTTATCAGCAGCTGACAGATGCCGGTGTTGAAGTCCTGCTCGATGATCGTAACGAACGCCCCGGGATCAAGTTCAAGGATGCCGATCTGGTCGGCATCCCATTGCGCATTACCGTCGGGGCCAAGACCTTGAGCGAGGGGCTGGTCGAACTCAAGGACCGGGCGACCGGTGAGTCATCGACGGTTGCTGTTTCTGCTGTTGTTGAGCAGGTCAGCCGGCTGGTCTTTGAGGCCCTGAAGGTTTAAATCCGAGCGTTTAGAAGTAGAGACGTTGACATCCATATAGATGTCAACGTCATGATGTTCCTGTATTAATGGTGGAACACTTTAAATGAAGAAGCGTTATGAGTGACATCAGGATCGCCAACAACAGCATAGATCTTCCAGTCGAAGTGGCTCAACCGTTGGGTTCGGATGCCCTGCAGCTTGTCTCCGCGTCTGAATCGCACCTGCTGCTCGGCCGCCCCGACGCTGAAAATCCGGTTCTCTTGAGCGGGATTATGGAGGCTGGAGCCATTCCTGACCTGCTTTCTTATTTTAATATGTTTCGCAAGACCGGTCTGCTCCATATCGACCTGGAAGGTGGTGCCAAGGCCCTCTATTTTCAGGAGGGGGAGGTCGTCTTTGCGGCCAGCACTTTCTCTTCCGAGGATATTGGCGAGGTTCTGTTCTCACTTGGCAAGGTTGAAAAGGAATTGGTGATGAAGCTGCGGGCACGGGTCAGTGCCTCGGTTACCCTAGGTAAGCTGCTGGTTGAATACGGAGATGTTTCACCCCGGGACCTGTGGCTGGCGGCACGCAGCCAGGTAGAGAATATCGTTTACAATCTATTCACCGCCCAGCGGGGCGGCTTTTATTTTCAACAAAGAGCTATCGAGCAGGAGCAGATTGTCCGTCTGTCGATGAGTACCCAGAACCTGATCATGGAGGGGCTGCGCCGGATGGATGAAAAGGCCCTGTTCATGCGCAAGATCTATTCTCTGGACCATTATCCTGTCGAAACCGGCAAGGCTCCGGTCAATCTTGGACAAAGCGAGGCAAAACTGCTGGCACTGTGCCAACCGGGGCTGCTGACTGTCCGGGATCTGCTGCGTAAGGCCGGGATGCTTGAGTTCGACGGCATCCGGTTGCTCTACGGCCTGATCGAGCAGAAGTATGTCAAGATGGAAGATGCTCCGACCACTGAGGTCGAGGGGACTCTGGGAGAGGTCCTGGCGAGCTATAACGGTCTTTTGCGCTCCATTTTTGCAAAAATAATCAAAAAAGATCCTGGTTTTTCCGGACAGATGTCTGAAGCCATGCGCGATATGCCTCAACCCTATTCTTTTGTCTTGAGAGATGTCGAGCTGGCAGCCGATGGGACTCTGGACGGTTCCCGGATTGTGTCAAACCTGGAGGGGCTCGAAGAGGGGGATAAGCAGAAGCTGCTGGCCGACACCCTCTGTGAGGTCGCTTTTATCGAAACTATATTTATTCGGCGTGCGCTTGACGCTGAAGATTCCAAACCACTGATTGCCAGGGTGCAGGATGTCACTGCGCGGATTAGAAACCTGGTCGGGAGAGAAGTTAAATGAGCCTGAGTGCCAAAGAAAGACTGATTTTTGCCCTGGATGTTGACAATTTTGATGCGGCGGAAAGATGGGTTGAAACCCTGCAGGAGAATGTCGGCGTCTTTAAGATCGGCAAGCAGCTGTTCACTCGCTGCGGACCTGAAGTTGTCAGGATGGTGCACGATCATGGAGGACAGGTTTTTCTCGATCTAAAATATCACGATATCCCCAACACTGTTGCCAAGGCCGCTGTCGAGGCCTGCAAGATGGGGGTCAGGATTTTCAATGTCCACGCGCTGGGCGGTGCGGAGATGATGGGAAGAACGGTTGCCGAGGTCGATGCTTACTGCGCGGCGAGCGGGGCTGAGAAGCCGCTGATGTTGGCGGTGACTATTCTGACCTCGTCAACTCAGGAAACCTTGCGCCAGGTCGGTATCGATCGACCGGTCGAGGAGATGGTCGTACGCCTCGCCAGACTGGCCAAAGATTCCGGTTTTGGCGGGGTGGTCGCCTCGGCCCAGGAGGCGACGATGATTCGCGAGGCCTGTGGTGATGACTTCGCCATCGTGACGCCAGGTGTACGTCCGAGCTTTGCAGCAGCTGACGACCAGAAGCGGATCATGACACCTGCACAGGCGATCGCCGCGGGAGCGACCTCTCTGGTGATCGGCCGGCCGATTTCTGCTGCTGCAGATCCTCTGGCTGCAGCCGGACTGATTCTGGCCGAGATCGAGACGGCGCTGGAGAATTGATGGCAGATTTTCTTTACGGCATTAACCCGGTGAGGGAAGCGTTGGCCTCGGCTAGCGGGCGCAGGCCGACCCAACTCTGTCTGGTCAAGGGCGAGAGTAACGCGCGTCTGCGCGAGATCTCGGAAATTGCCGAAAGTAGTCAAATTCCGGTGCGGATGTTAACTCGTCAGGAGCTGGACAAGCTTGCCGGTCACAGTCACCATCAGGGGGCTCTGCTTAGGCTGACTCCGTTTGAGTATGCCGATCTGGATGATCTGCTGGTGCTCTGGCGTCAGTCGCAGCGATCTGCATTCATGATGATTCTTGACGGTATAACCGATCCGCATAATTTTGGAGCGATTCTGCGCAGTGCAGAAGTGGCTGGCTGTCACGGTGTTATCGTGGCCAAGGACCGCTCTTGTCCGGTGACTCCGGTTGTCGAGAAGACAGCGGCTGGGGCCCTGTCCTATCTCCCCCTCTGTCAGGTGACCAACCTTTCCAGGGCGCTCGAAGATCTCAAGGCTGCCGGCATCTGGTGTTACGGTCTGGCTGGCGACGAGGGGAGCTCGGATCTCTACAGCGCTGATCTGGGTGGGGATGTGGCTATCGTCGTTGGCAGTGAAGGGAAGGGGTTAAGGCCGAACATTCGTAAACATTGTGACGCGCTGCTGGCCATACCTATGGGCGGCCAGGTCGGCTCATTGAATGCATCGGTTGCCGCTGGTGTAGCCCTGTTTGAAGTTGTCCGCCAGAAGCGGTTGCAGGATGGGCAATAAAAGTTCGTATAATGTGTTTGTTTGTCTTGACATTGGCGGCAATGTGAAATATAAACCAGCGCTGCTGATGAATTGACAACGTCACTTGTCAGGTGGGTCAAAAAAGAGAATTTTTTTTCTTGCAATCACGATCCTCATGGGGTATAAGTCCCGACCTGTGCTGGCGTAGCTCAATAGGTAGAGCAACTGACTTGTAATCAGTAGGTTGGGGGTTCGATTCCTCTCGCCAGCTCCAGTTATGACTGGGAAGAGTGAAGCTCTTTAAGAATATGATTTAGATAAGGTTCCCCTGGAGGGGTTCCCGAGCGGCCAAAGGGAGCAGACTGTAAATCTGCCGTCTCAGACTTCGGAGGTTCGAATCCTCCCCCCTCCACCATTTAGAATCTTGCCGGATAGGGTAGGTCCTCGGACGATCAGGAGGCGTTAGCCGATGTACTGACTAAGGGGTTTGCCAGGTCCATGTGTCACGCAAAATAGCGGTAGAGTTTGGGCGGGAGTAGCTCAGCTGGCTAGAGCATTAGCCTTCCAAGCTAAGGGTCGCGGGTTCGAATCCCGTTTCCCGCTCCATTTAATGCTCGCCGCGACAAAGGAAGTATGCCCTCATAGCTCAGTCGGTAGAGCGCATCCTTGGTAAGGATGAGGTCACCAGTTCAAATCTGGTTGAGGGCTCCATTTGTTTTAGTGGAGTGTTTCTGTTTTTTGTGTAGGCTGTTAAAGTAACTTTATTTTTTACCAGGCGTTTCAGGCGTAAAACGGACCAATCAGACGAAAGATTATAAGGAGGTTCTCCAATGGCAAAAGAAAAATTTGAGCGGACAAAACCGCACGTCAATATCGGAACTATCGGTCACGTTGACCACGGTAAGACCACTCTGACCGCAGCTATCACCAAGGTTATGGCTGAGCAGGGCGGCGGTGTTGCCAAGGCTTTCGATCAGATCGATAACGCACCGGAAGAGCGTGAGCGTGGTATCACCATCGCCACCGCACACGTCGAGTACGAGACTGAAGCACGTCACTATGCTCACGTTGACTGCCCGGGTCACGCTGACTACGTTAAGAACATGATCACTGGTGCTGCCCAGATGGACGGCGCTATCCTGGTTGTCTCTGCTGCTGACGGCCCAATGCCACAGACCCGTGAGCACATCCTGCTCGCCCGTCAGGTTGGTGTTCCTGCTATGGTTGTCTTCCTGAACAAGGCTGACATGGTTGACGACGAAGAGCTCCTCGAGCTGGTCGACATGGAAATTCGCGAGCTGCTCTCCAGCTACGACTTCCCAGGCGACGACATTCCAATCATTGCTGGTTCCGCGCTGGCTGCCCTTGAGGGTCGTGATGACGAAATCGGCAAGAACAAAGTCATCGAGCTGATGAACGCTGTTGACAGCTACATCCCAGAGCCAGAGCGCGCAATTGACAAGCCGTTCCTGATGCCAGTCGAAGACGTCTTCTCCATCTCCGGTCGTGGTACTGTTGCTACCGGTCGTGTTGAGAGCGGTATCGTTAAGGTTCAGGAAGAAGTCGAGATCGTCGGCATGAAGGACACCACCAAGACCGTCGTTACCGGTGTTGAGATGTTCCGCAAGCTGCTCGACCAAGGTCAGGCTGGTGACAACGTCGGTATCCTGCTGCGCGGTGTCAAGCGTGAAGATATTGAGCGTGGTCAGGTTCTGTGTAAGCCAGGTTCGATCAAGCCGCACACCAAGTTCAAGGCTGAGGCCTACATCCTGACCAAGGAAGAGGGTGGTCGTCATACCCCGTTCTTCAAAGGTTACCGTCCTCAGTTCTACTTCCGTACTACCGACGTGACTGGTATCGTCGAGCTGCCGGAAGGAACCGAAATGGTTATGCCTGGTGACAACATCGCCATGACCGTCGAGCTGATCACTCCGATCGCTATGGACAAAGAGCTGCGCTTCGCTATCCGCGAAGGTGGCCGTACTGTCGGCGCTGGCGTCGTCAGTGAAGTTATCGCTTAAGCGATAACTGATAAGAATTAACGGAATACACCCTCCCGGTTAGCGCCGGGAGGGTTTTGTGAGGTAATTGTATGCGTGACATCGTCACTCTTGCCTGCACCGAGTGCAAGCAGCGTAATTATACGACTACGAAAAATAAGAAAAACACTCCGGACAAACTGGAGTTCAATAAATACTGCCGCTTTTGCCGGAAGCATACTCCGCACAAGGAGACCAAGTAGGCGGTAGTTTTGCGTGTAGGCCAGTAGCTCTAACGGCTAGAGCACCGGACTCCAAATCCGGGTGTTGGGGGTTCGAATCCCTCCTGGCCTGCCAAATTTTCAGTCACACCTCCATGGGGCCGATAAATGTCTGTGAAAGCAACTGAATTTCTGACGAACGTCAAGTCAGAATTGAAGAAAGTAACCTGGCCGTCAAAGAAAGATACCTACGGGTCGACGGTGATTGTTATTGCTCTCGTTATTGTTTGTGCGGTCTATTTCGGGGTTGTTGATATTATTCTATCGCGCCTTATCCGCCTGGTCCTCGGTTGAGGAGGGAAGGTCATAAAGCATGGCGATAAAGTGGTATGGAGTCCATACCTATTCAGGGTATGAAAATAAAGTAAAGCTAAATCTTGAGGAGCGTATTCGTTCGATGGGTGTTGAAGATCTCTTTGAAGAGATTCTGATACCTTCCGAAACGGTCATCGAGATGAGGAAGGGTGAGCGTAAGACATCAACACGCAAGTTCTTTCCTGGATACATTCTGGTCAAAATGGAGTTGAATGACGAGACCTGGCATGTGGTCACCGGTACGGCGAAGGTGACGGGCTTTGTCGGCGGCGGTCAGAATCCTCCATCGATCCCAGAGGAAGAGGTTGCAAAAATCACCAACCGTATGGAAGAGGGTGTCGAAAAGCCCAAGCCGAAGGTTGAATTTGAGGTTGGTGAGACGGTTCGAGTTGTTGATGGTCCTTTCCTGAACTTCACCGGTATCGTTGAAGACGTCAGGCCGGATCGTGGGACCTTGAAAGTCATGGTCAGTATCTTCGGTCGGGTTACGCCGGTCGAGTTAGAGTTTATTCAGGTCGAAAAGACAAGCTGATCTGTCTTTGATCAGAATGTTCGTTTAAGGAGTCAGAAATGGCCAAAAAAGTAGTTGGACAGATAAAATTGCAGATCCCGGCAGGTAAGGCAAACCCTTCGCCTCCAGTTGGTCCCGCGCTCGGTCAGCACGGTGTCAATATTATGGAATTCTGTAAGGCGTACAACGCAAAGACTGCTGATCAGGACGGTTTGATTATCCCTGTCGTGATCACTGTGTATGCCGACCGTTCCTTTACCTTTATCACCAAGACCCCACCTGCAGCGGTTCTGTTGCTGCGTGCTGCCGGCCTCAAGAGCGGTTCCGGCGTGCCTAACAAGACCAAGGTTGGCAAGGTGACCAAGGATCAGGTTCTCGAGATTGCGCGTCTGAAAATGCCGGACCTCAACGCATTTTCGGAAGAAGCGGCTGTACGTATCATCGAAGGTACCGCTCGTAGCATGGGAATTGAAGTCGCCTAAGCGGCGAGTAGTGGAGATAAGAGATGGCAGCAGGTAAAAATATCAAAAAAGCTAAAGAGTTGGTAGACCGCTCTCGCCTCTATACCCTTGACGAAGCGCTTGACCTGGTAAAGCAGGGTGCCTTTGCTAAGTTCGACGAAACTGTCGATGTTAGCGTACGTCTTGGTGTTGATCCGCGTAAAGCGGATCAGATGGTGCGTGGTGCAGTTGTTCTGCCAAACGGTCTGGGCAAGTCTGTCCGTGTTCTGGTTTTCGCCAAGGGTCCTAAGGCCCAGGAAGCTGAAGCGGCTGGTGCTGATTTCGTCGGTGCTGAAGACCTGGCCGAGAAGATCCAGGGTGGTTGGTTCGATTTCGACACAGCTATTGCGTCTCCGGACATGATGGGCGTCGTCGGTAAGATCGGCCGTCTGCTTGGGCCTCGTGGTCTGATGCCGAACCCTAAGGTTGGCACTGTCACGCTGGATGTCGCGAAAGCTGTCGAAGAAGCCAAGTCGGGTAAGATCGAATATCGCGTCGAGAAGGCCGGTATCGTGCATGCTCCGGTTGGCAAGGTTTCCTTTGATGCTGACAAGCTCAAGGAAAACATTCTTTCTCTGGTAGATGTCCTGGTCAAGGCCAAGCCTTCGACTGCCAAGGGGACCTACTTGAAGAAGATTTGTCTGTCCAGTACCATGGGCGCAGGCATCAATATTGATATTCCACAACTGCAAACGCTGCTGAAGTAATCTTCAGCAGCGTCTACAACTACTCTGAGTCAAAGACAGCAGGCATGCTTTATAGCATTTAATGGTTTCCACCTGCCGAGGCTTGAAGGGTCTGGTGACGACAATGTCGTTCTCCTTCAATTTGACTTGGACGGGGCCTTGAGCCCCAAGACTATTGAAGAAAGGAGGATGACTAGATGAACAGAACTGAGAAAGAGCAAATTGTTCAGGAATTGTCGCAGCGCCTTCAAGAAGCCTCAGCTGCATTTCTGGCGGATTATCGCGGTATCAATGTCGATCAGGCAACTCAGCTTCGTCGTGAGCTGACCGCTGCTGGTGTTGAATATCGCGTTGTCAAAAACAACCTGTTAAAACTTGCTGCACAAGGCACTCCTGCTGAAAGTCTGCAGGATTACTGTGCTGGTCCGACCGCAATTGCACTTGCTGGTGCCGATCCTGTTGCACCTGCAAAAATTCTGACCAAGTTTGCAAAAGACGTAGAAGCGTTCGAACTTAAGGCTGGTGTTCTGACCGGTAAGCCTATTTCGGTCGCTGAGATCGCCACTCTGGCAAATATGCCTAGCCGTGAAGAACTCATTGCCAAGGCGCTTGGTTCAATGAACGCACCAGTGACCAATTTCGTTGGAACTCTGGCAGCAATTCCGCGTTCACTGGTTCAGGTGCTCAATGCAATCGCGCAGAGCAAAGCAGCATAACTATCATTTATCAGTAAACTAAGTTAAAATATCCGTTTGGAGGAAAAAATGGCTGACGTAACTAAAGAGCAAATTGTAGAAGCATTGAAAAGCATGACCGTACTCGAACTCTCCGAGTTCGTTAAGGAGCTGGAAGAAATCTTCGGCGTTTCCGCTGCCGCCCCTGTTGCTGTTGCTGCTGCCCCAGCTGCTGGTGGCGATGCTGCTGCTGCTGAAGAAAAGGACGAGTTTGATGTCGTTCTGACTTCCGCTGGTGACAAGAAAATCAACGTCATCAAGGTTGTTCGTGCCATCACCGGTCTGGGTCTGAAAGAAGCTAAAGACCTCGTCGACGGCGCACCTAACACCGTCAAGGAAGCTGCCGCTAAGGCTGAAGCTGAAGACATGAAGAAACAGCTCGAAGAAGCTGGTGCTTCCGTGGAGCTGAAATAGAGCGTTCCTTACAGATAATGAATTTAGCCAAGGTCGCTTTTGTGGCCTTGGCTATTCTCGTTGTCAGCCCTGATTGATAGGGTATAGTTGTATATTGCGGTAAAGAATTGTCTTTGCCGCTCGAATTTGCGCCTCAACTGTTTAATGTAACGAGTTGACGTACTAGAGTGGTGTCTGCCAGGGCATAAAGCCCGAAGATCCTGACCCAAAGGAGAAAACATGGCGTATTCGTTTGCGAATAATCCGCTCCTCAGGAAGCACTTCGCAAAGGTAACGAATATCATCGATATTCCAAACCTGATCGATATCCAGAAAACATCTTATAAACGCTTTTTGCAGTCTGATATACCCCTTTCCGAACGTAAGTCGAGTGGTTTGGAAGGTGTCTTTCGGTCTGTTTTTCCGATTCGTGATTTCAGCGATACCTGCTCGATGGAGTATGTATCCTACGAACTCGGTACTCCTAAGTATGACGTGGAAGAATGCCACCAGCGCGGAATGACCTTCGCTGCGCCGATTAAGGTCAAGGTACGCCTCGTAACTTGGGATGTTGACAAAGAGTCCGGTGCTCAGTCCATACGAGACATCAAGGAGCAGGAAGTCTATTTCGGTGAAATTCCGCTGATGACTGAAAACGGTACCTTTATTATCAACGGTACTGAACGTGTCATCGTCAGCCAGTTACACCGTTCTCCTGGTGTCTTCTTTGCCCATGATAAGGGCAAGACACATTCCAGCGGCAAAGTGCTTTATAGCGCAAGAATTATCCCTTATCGCGGATCCTGGCTCGATTTCGATTTCGACCACAAGGATCTGCTCTGGGTACGTATCGATCGCAGACGTAAATTGCCAGCAACAGTTCTTCTCAAGGCCCTCGGCTACACGACTGAAGAACTGCTGAAATATTATTACGATCTTGAAGAGATCACTTGGGATGGTAACGAATACATCAAGAAGATCAATTACGAGCACCTGACCGGTCAACGCGCCAGTTCGGATGTTGTTTCGGCTTCTGGTGAAGTTATTGTCAAGGCTAACCGTAAGTTTACCCGTGCCGCTATCCGTAAGCTTAAAGAGGAAGCGATCGAGACTATTCCGGTCACTTTCGAAGAGCTGATCGGCAAGGTTGTTGCGACAGACATAATCGACGAAAACACCGGCGAGGTGTTGCTCGAATGTAATGCCGAATTGACCGAGGACAAGCTCGAAGAGCTCAAGTCCAAGGGGATCAATGATTTCAGTGTGCTGTTCATTGATCATCTGTATGTCGGTTCTTACCTGAGTGATACCCTGCGCAGTGACAAGGTTGAGACCGCTGAAGAGGCGATTATCGAAATCTTCCGTCGTTTGCGTCCTGGTGATCCGCCGACTGTCAAAACAGCGACAAGCCTGTTTGAAAGCCTGTTCTTCAGCCCGGAGCGTTACGACATCTCCGCTGTCGGACGCCTCAAGCTGAACCATAAGCTCGGTGTCAACAGTCCGCTCGAGCAACTGACCCTGACCCAGGAGGATATCCTGCAGGTTGTCAGATATCTGATCGATCTGCGTAACGGTAAGGGAACGATCGACGATATCGATCACCTTGGTAACCGTCGTGTTCGTGCTGTAGGTGAGCTGCTTGAGAATCAGTACCGTGTCGGTCTGGTTCGTATGGAGCGTGCCATCAAGGAGCGCATGAGTCTGCAGGATGTTGACAGCTTGATGCCTCACGATCTGATCAACTCCAAGCCGGTTTCTGCCGTGGTTAAGGAGTTCTTTGGCTCTTCTCAGCTGTCACAGTTCATGGATCAGACCAACCCGCTTTCTGAGGTCACTCACAAGCGTCGTCTGTCTGCTCTCGGACCTGGCGGTTTGACCCGCGAGCGTGCCGGTTTCGAGGTTCGTGACGTTCACCCGACTCACTACGGTCGCGTCTGTCCGATCGAGACTCCTGAGGGCCCGAATATCGGTCTGATTGCTTCGCTGTCAACCTATGCACGGATCAACGAGTATGGATTCGTCGAGACTCCGTACCGCGTTGTCAATGAGGGTGTCGTCAGCGAAAATATCAAGTACTTCTCAGCTCTTGAGGAGGAAGGTCATTCCATCGCTCAGGCCAACGCGCCGATCGATGATGACGGCAAGTTCATCAATGAGCTGGTCAACGTCCGTAAGAATGGCGAATTCATGCTGATGGCTCCGGAAGAAATCAGTCTGATGGATGTTTCTCCGAAGCAGATCGTTTCGGTCGCTGCGGCGCTGATTCCGTTCCTCGAAAACGATGACGCCAACCGTGCGCTGATGGGTTCTAACATGCAGCGTCAGGCTGTTCCTCTGCTGCGTACCGATGCTCCTCTGGTTGGTACCGGTATGGAGCGGGTCGTTGCCCATGACTCCGGTAATTCGGTTGTTGCCCGTCATGACGGCACTGTCGAGAGTGTCGATGCCGATCGCATCGTCATTCAGATCGACGACAAGGAAACCGATGACACCGGTACCGGGGTTGATATCTACAACCTGCTGAAATTCAGCCGTTCTAACCAGAACACCTGTATCAATCAGAAGCCGATCGTCAAGGTCGGTGACCGGGTCAAGCGTGGCGATGTAGTTGCCGACGGTCCTTCGACCCAGTGGGGTGAGCTGGCTCTGGGGCAGAATATGCTGGTTGCCTTCATGCCTTGGCATGGCTACAACTTCGAGGATTCGATCCTGATCTCCGAGAAGGTGGTTCAAGCCGACCGCTATACCTCGATTCATATCGAGGAATTCGAATGTGTCGCCCGTGATACCAAGTTGGGTAAGGAAGAGATCACCGACGATATCCCGAACCTGGGCGAGGATGCTCTGAGGGACCTCGACGAGTCCGGTATCATCCGTATCGGTGCCAGCGTCAAGCCGGGCGACATTCTGGTCGGCAAGATCACTCCAAAAGGCGAAACTCAGCTTTCTCCGGAAGAGAAATTGCTGCGCGCCATCTTTGGTGAAAAAGCCGGTGATGTCCGTGATACCTCGTTGCGTGTACCTCCGGGTGAGGAAGGTGTCGTTATCGGTGCCCGGGTCTTCTCGCGGAAAGGTTCCGACAAGGATTCCCGGACCGAGCAGATCGAAGCCCGCGAAATTGACAAGCTGAAAAAGGATCAGGAAGACGAGATCCGGATCTTGCGTAATTCGACCCGCAACAAGATCCGCTCGCTTCTGGTCGGTCTGACTGCGGCTGTCGATGTCGAAGGCAGGGACGGCAGTGCGGTGCTGGTCAAGAAACAGGAAATCTCCGCAGAGGGATTCGACAAGGTTCCTTTCGAGCGTATCGCGGAAATCTCTGTTGCCGGTGACAGCGACGTCGAAGCCAAGGTCTCCACTCTGCTGGCCCGTCTGGCCGAGCGTGAAGAGCTGATCAAGGCTGTCTTTGAGGACAAGATCGAGAAGTGCAAGCGCGGCGACGATCTCCCTCCAGGCGTCATCAAGATGGTCAAGGTCTATATTGCCATCAAGCGTAAGCTGCAGGTCGGTGACAAGATGGCCGGCCGTCACGGTAACAAGGGTGTCCTGTCACGTATCCTGCCACAGGAGGATATGCCGTACATGGAAGACGGTACTCCTGTTGAGATCGTGCTGAACCCTCTGGGTGTTCCGTCGCGTATGAACGTCGGCCAGATTCTGGAGACTCACCTGGGGCTTGCTGCCCGCGGTCTTGGTAATCAGATCCGCAAGGTGATGGAAGAGAAATATAGTGAGTCAGCTCTCAAGGAACAGATCAAGACGGCTTACAATGATCCAGAGCTCTTTGACTTCATTGATGGCCTCGATGAGGAAGAGGTCAAGGTCCTAGCTCGTCGCCTGTTCATGGGTGTGCCGATGGCCTCTCCGGTCTTTGAAGGTGTGCCAGAAGAGAAGATGAAAGCCGAACTGGCTCGCGCCGGTTTCGACACCAGCGGCCAGATGACTCTCTATGATGGCAAGACCGGTGAAGCGTTCAAGGAAAAGGTCACCGTCGGGATCATGTACATGCTTAAACTGCATCACCTAGTTGATGACAAGATCCACGCCCGTTCGATCGGTCCCTACAGCCTCGTCACCCAGCAACCGCTTGGTGGTAAGGCACAGTTCGGTGGCCAGCGTCTGGGTGAGATGGAGGTCTGGGCCATGGAAGCCTATGGAGCGGCTCATGCTCTGCAGGAATTCCTGACCGTCAAGTCGGATGACGTTGCCGGCCGGACCAGAATGTATGAAGCGATCGTCAAGGGTAAGCATACCCTTGAAGCCGGACTTCCGGAGTCGTTCAACGTTCTGATCAAGGAACTTCAGGCCCTCTGTCTGGATGTCGATCTGCTGGAGGAGGACTGAGCATTGCTCAGTCCCCCTTTCGTCCAGCAGCGCAGTATAAAAGTTAGACACTGAACACTCATCCTACAAGGAGGATGCGTTTTGGAAGATATATTCAGCCTATTTGAGCGTCCAAAAGATCCGTTGAGTTTTAACGCGATCCAACTGTCCCTGGCTTCTCCAGAAAAGATCCGTGAACGTTCTTTTGGCGAGGTCAAAAAGCCGGAAACCATCAACTACCGGACGTTCAAGCCGGAGCGTGATGGCCTTTTCTGTGCCAAGATCTTTGGTCCAACCAAGGATTACGAATGTAACTGTGGTAAATACAAGCGGATGAAGCACCGCGGCATCGTTTGTGAAAAATGTGGTGTCGAGGTTATTCCAAGCAAGGTTCGTCGTGAGCGTCTCGGTCACATCGATCTGGCCTGTCCGGTTGCCCATATCTGGTTCCTCAAGTCGCTGCCATCCCGTATCGGGGCTCTGCTCGACATGACCCTGAAGGATCTTGAGAAGGTTCTCTACTTTGAGGCCTATGTCGTTCTTGATCCGGGCACAACATCGCTGGAAAAAGGCCAGCTGCTCCCGGAAGATAAATACAGCGAAACTATGGACGAATTCGCCGGTCAGTTTGTTGCCGGCATGGGCGCCGAAGCGGTTCGTGAACTGCTGGCTGATATCGACCTTGAAGAGGTCGGTGAACAGCTGCGTATAGAGATGAAAGAAGCGACCAGTGAAGCTAAGCGCAAGAAGGTTTCCAAGCGTCTCAAGGTTGTCAACGCGTTCCGTCAGAGCGGCAATCAGCCGGAGTGGATGATTCTTGAAACCATCCCGGTTCTGCCACCGGAACTGCGTCCACTGGTTCCTTTGGACGGTGGTCGTTTTGCAACCTCCGATCTGAACGATCTCTATCGTCGGGTCATCAACCGGAACAACCGTCTCAAGCGCCTGATGGAACTGCGTGCTCCTGAGGTTATCGTGCGCAACGAGAAGCGCATGCTGCAGGAAGCTGTTGACGCACTGTTCGACAATGGTCGTCGCGGTCGTGCGATTACCGGCCCGAGCAAGCGTCCGCTCAAGTCGCTGTCCGATATGCTCAAGGGGAAGGGCGGTCGTTTCCGTCAAAACCTGCTCGGTAAGCGTGTCGACTACTCCGGCCGTTCGGTTATTGTTGTCGGTCCTGAGCTGAAACTGCACCAGTGTGGTCTGCCGAAGAAGATGGCTCTGGAGCTGTTCAAGCCGTTTATCTATCAGAAGCTTGAGGAAAGAGGTTTCTCGACAACCGTCAAGAGTGCCAAGAAGATGGTTGAGAAGGAAAAGGCAGAGGTCTGGGACGTTCTGGAGGAGGTCATCAAAGAGCACCCGGTCATGCTCAACCGTGCTCCGACCCTGCACCGTCTCGGTATCCAGGCCTTTGAGCCGGTTCTGATCGAGGGCAAGGCTATCCAGCTGCATCCGCTCGTCTGTACCGCGTTCAACGCCGACTTCGATGGTGACCAGATGGCTGTTCACCTGCCGCTGTCGATCGAAAGTCAGATCGAGGCCCGTGTTCTGATGATGTCGACCAACAACATCCTCTCTCCGGCCAGTGGCAAGCCGATCATCGTTCCTTCTCAGGATATGGTCCTCGGCCTCTACTATATGACCCGTATCCGTCCGTTCGTGGCCGGTACCGGCAGTGTCTTCGCATCGCCAGACGAAGTCCGCATGGCCTTCGATGCTGGTGAGGCCGATCTGCAGGCCGCAATCAAGGTTCGTATGATCCAGGTAGCCGGTGGTGACATCGAGCTGGTCGAGACCTCGGTTGGCCGCGTTCTGTTGCGTGAAGTTGTTCCGGATGCCATTCCGTTCAAGCATGTTAACAAAGTCATGGGTAAGAAGCAGGTCGCCGACCTGATCGACACCAGTTTCCGCCTGGCCGGTAACAAAGAGACCGTCATTCTGGCTGACAAGATCAAGGAAACCGGTTTCCGCTACTCAACCCGTGCCGGTGTTTCCATCTGTCTCAACGATATGGAGATTCCAAAGTCGAAGGAAGATCGGATCAAGGTCTCCGCTGATGAGGTCAAGGACATTCAGCAGCAGTACACTGAAGGTCTGATCACCGATGGCGAACGTTACAATAAGGTTATCGATATCTGGGCCAAGTGTACCGAAGATATCGCGTCAACCATGTTGGGTAATATCGCGGTTGACAAGATCAAGTCGGAAGATGGTGAAGAAGTCGAAGTCTCCTCGTTCAACGCTATCCATATGATGGCCGACTCTGGTGCCCGGGGTAGTGCTCAGCAGATTCGCCAGCTGGCCGGTATGCGTGGTCTGATGGCCAAGCCTGACGGATCGATTATCGAGACACCGATCACCGCGAACTTCCGAGAAGGTCTGACCGTTCTTCAGTACTTCATCTCGACCCACGGTGCCCGTAAGGGTCTTGCCGATACCGCGCTGAAGACTGCAAACTCGGGTTACCTGACCCGTCGTCTGGTCGATGTTGCTCAGGATGCGATCATCACCGAGCAGGACTGTGATACTCTTGACGGTATCGAGGTTTCCTCTCTGGCTGAGGGCGGTGAAATCATCGAGCGCCTCGGCGATCGTATCCTTGGTCGTGTCGCTCTCGAGGATATCTACGATCCGGTCACCGATGATCTGTTGGTTGAAGCCAACACGGTCATTGACGAGGACCTGGTTACGGTCATTGAAGAGGCTGGAATTGAGAAGATCAAAATCCGCTCGGTTCTGACCTGTAAGAGTCGGCGCGGGATCTGTGCCCTCTGTTATGGTCGTGACCTGGCTCGCGGGCACCTGGTCAACCTCGGTGAGGCTGTCGGCGTCATTGCTGCCCAGTCGATCGGTGAGCCTGGTACCCAGTTGACCATGCGGACCTTCCACATCGGTGGTACCGCATCGCGGCGTGCTGAGCAGACCGCTCTTGAGGCTCGTTTCGACGGTACCCTCAAGTTCATCAACCTGACAACGGTTAACAACATCGACGGTTTCCCAATCGTCATGAACCGAAAAGGTGAGGTTGCGGTTATTGATGAAACGGGTCGTGAGCGCGAACGCTATGGTGTCGTCTATGGTGCCCGCCTGACTCGTCAGGAGGGTGGTGTCGTCAAGTCTGGAGATACCCTGGCTGAATGGGATCCGTACACTGTACCGATCATTACCGAGGTCGGTGGTACTGTTCACTATGGTGATATCACTGAAGGGATCACCATGGAGGAACAGGTCGACGAAGTTACCGGCCTGTCACGCAAGGTCGTCATCGAATCGAAATCGGCCGATAAACGTCCGCGTGTCACCCTGAAGGGGGAGGATGGCAAGACCGTCAAGCTACCGAGCGGACAGCCTGCCCGCTATATGCTGCCGGTTGCCGCCAATATCTCGGTTGAGGAAGGTGCTGAGATCTACGCTGGTACCATCCTTGCGAAGATTCCGCGTGAAACGACCAAGACCAAGGATATTACCGGTGGTCTGCCGCGGGTTGCCGAGCTCTTTGAGGCCCGTAAGCCGAAAGAGGTGGCGATCATCTCCGAGATCGATGGTGTTGTTTCCTACGGCAAAGATTCGAAGGGCAAGCGTAAGATCATCGTTACACCTGAAATCGGTGAGCCTGTCGAATACCTGATACCAAAGGGCAAGCACATCAGCGTTCACGAGGGAGACTATCTCCACGCCGGTGAGGAACTGGTCGATGGTTCAAGTAATCCGCATGATATCTTGCGGGTGCTCGGCAGTAAGGAGTTGTCCAAGTATCTGGTTGACGAAGTTCAGGAAGTTTATCGTCTCCAGGGTGTTAAGATTAATGACAAGCACATTGAGACAATTGTTCGTCAGATGCTGCGCCGTGTTCAGATCAAGGAGGTTGGTGACAGTAACTTCCTGGTCGACGATCAGGTTGATCGCTGGATCTTTGAAGAGGAAAACGACAAGGTTGCTGCCGAAGGCGGTCAGCCAGCTATCGGTGAGCCGATCATGCTCGGTATCACCAAGGCGTCTCTGTCGACAGAGTCGTTTATCTCTGCGGCATCGTTCCAGGAGACCACCAAGGTCCTCACTCAGGCAGCTATCCAGGGTAAGGTTGATTCCCTGCGTGGCCTGAAAGAGAACGTCATTATGGGGCGCCTGATCCCGGCTGGTACAGGTGTCGCGAAGTATCGTGCTGCAGAATTGAAGACTCCGGAGCCGGAAGTAAAGCTCGAAGATCCGATCGAAATAGATGAGTCGGATACGGAGATGCCGGAGGAAATTGACTGAAAAGTTGAAGGCCCCGATTCGGGGCCTTCAACTTTGTCTAAGTCCCAATAATTTAGCGAAAAAAGGGCTTGACAAAGGGATGGCCGATTGATAATCTCTGCGGGTTTTTCCCCGCAGAATGGCTGCTGAAGCAGCGGTAACATAGTTTTAAGGATTTGGGAGAATCTAGATGCCAACAATTAACCAATTGATTCGCAACGGACGCAAAAAGAAGGTGGTCAAGTCAACTGCTCCGGCGTTGAAGTCATGCCCACAGCGTCGCGGTGTATGTACCCGTGTTTATACAACAACTCCTAAGAAGCCGAACTCGGCTTTGCGGAAGGTTGCCCGTGTTCGTTTGACGAACGGCATTGTTGTTACATCCTATATCCCTGGTGTAGGTCACAACCTGCAGGAACACTCCGTTGTTCTGATTCGTGGTGGCCGGGTCAAAGACTTGCCAGGTGTTCGTTATCACATCGTTCGTGGGTCGCTTGACCTTGCGGGTGTAAAAAATCGTATGCAGGCCCGTTCTAAGTACGGCGCTAAGCGTCCGAAGTAAACAGGCTGAGAAGAGGTCGTTATGCCAAGAAGAAGAGAAGTTCCTAAGCGGATCGTCCTGCCGGACCCGAAGTTTGGTGATCAGCTTGTTGCCAAGTTCGTTAACAGCGTCATGGTTGACGGTAAGAAGAGTACTGCTGAGCAGATTGTCTATGGCGCTTTTGATATCGTTGCAGAGCGTACCGGGCAGGATCCTCTGACTGTATTCAAGTCTGCGATGGATAATATCCGTCCGGTTCTTGAGGTTAAGTCCCGCCGTGTTGGTGGCTCTACCTATCAGGTGCCTATTGAGGTTGCTCCGTCCCGTCGTACTGCATTGGCAATGCGTTGGTTGGTGACTTACTCCAGAGCTCGTAGCGAGAAGACTATGCGTGAGCGTCTGGCTGGTGAGTTTATGGATGCATTCAATAATCGTGGTGCTGCTGTTAAGAAACGTGAAGATACTCACCGGATGGCAGAGGCCAATAAGGCCTTCGCTCATTACCGCTGGTAATCACTGCCGGATTTGTTCAGGAGAAAGACGTGGCTCGCAAGATTGCATTAGATAAAACCCGTAATATCGGGATTATGGCTCACATCGATGCCGGTAAGACGACAACGACTGAGCGTATTCTCTTCTATACCGGTGTTTCGCACAAGATCGGTGAAGTTCATGATGGTGCTGCTACCATGGACTGGATGGCTCAGGAGCAGGAGCGTGGTATTACCATCACCTCCGCTGCGACAACCTGTTTCTGGCAGGATCATCGTGTCAATATTATCGATACTCCGGGCCACGTCGACTTTACGATTGAGGTTGAGCGTTCGTTGAAGGTTCTTGATGGCGCTGTCGCTGTTTTCTGTTCGGTCGGTGGTGTTGAGCCGCAGTCCGAAACGGTCTGGCGTCAGGCTGACAAGTACGGTGTTCCGCGGATAGCTTTTATTAATAAGATGGATCGTATCGGTGCCAACTTTCAGCGTGGCGTTGATATGATTCGTGAGCGCCTTGGTGCCAATCCTCTGCCGGTACAGTTGCCGATCGGTGCAGAAGAGAACTTCCGTGGTCTGGTTGATCTCGTTACCATGCAGGCGATTGTCTGGGATGATGAGTCGATGGGTGCTAATTACGAGGTTATCGATATTCCTGCCGATATGGTGGATGATGTCGAGATGGCTCGTGAGGCACTGCTTGAGGAAATTTCCGCCAACGACGAAGAGTTGATGGAAAAATACCTTGGCGGTGAAGAGCTGACAGTCGACGAAATCAAGGCTGCCATCCGTAAGGGGACCCGTGATATTGCTTTCTGTCCGGTTCTCTGTGGTAGCGCTTTTAAGAATAAGGGTGTGCAGACACTGCTTGATGCGGTTGTTGACTTTATGCCATCGCCTCTGGATGTCCCGCCGATCAAGGGCGTTGTTCCTGGTACCGAAGAGGTTATTGAGCGTCCGGCCGATGATGACGGCCCGTTTGCCGCTCTGGCTTTCAAGATCATGACCGACCCCTTTGTTGGTTCGCTGACCTTTTTCCGTGTTTATTCCGGTGTTGCGGAGTCCGGTTCGTCAGTTCTGAACTCGACCAAGGACAAGCGTGAGCGTCTCGGTCGTCTGCTCAAGATGCACGCGAACAAGCGTGAGGAGATCAAGCAGGTTTATGCCGGTGATATCGCTGCTGCGGTTGGCTTGAAATATACCACGACTGGTGACACTCTGTGTGATGAGAACAAGCCGTCGCTGCTTGAATCGATGGAGTTTCCTGAGCCGGTTATTCACCTCTCTGTTGAGCCGAAAACTAAGAGCGACCAGGAAAAGATGGGTGTCGCTCTCGGTAAGCTCCTTTCTGAGGATCCGTCGTTGCGTGTTCGCACTGATGAGGAAACTGGACAGACCATTCTCTCCGGTATGGGTGAGTTGCACCTTGATATTATTGTCGATCGTATGAAGCGTGAATTCAAGGTCGAGTGTAATGTCGGTGCTCCGCAGGTTGCATACCGTGAGTCGATTACCAAGACTGTTGAGGTCCAGGGTAAGTTTGTTCGTCAGTCTGGCGGTCGTGGTCAGTATGGTGATTGTTGGCTGCGTATCGAGCCGGGTGAGCCTGGTGATGGCTTCACATATGTTGATGAGATCAAAGGTGGTGTCATCCCGCGCGAATACATTCCGGCTGTCGGTAAGGGTGCTGAAGAGGCTGCCGAGAACGGTGTTTTGGCCGGCTTCCCGATCGTTGATGTCAAGGTTACCTGTTATGACGGTTCTTACCACGATGTTGACTCCAATGAGATGGCCTTTAAGATCGCTGGTTCCATGGGCTTTAAAGAAGGTGCCAGGAAGGCTGACCCTGTTCTGCTCGAGCCGGTTATGGCTGTCGAGGTTGTCGTTCCTGAAGAATATATGGGCGATGTCATCGGTGACCTGAACAGCCGTCGTGGCCGTATCATGGGTATGGAAGCTCGTGGTGGTGCCCAGGTTGTTAATGCTCATGTTCCGCTGTCGAGCATGTTCGGTTATGCGACCGACCTGCGCAGCGCAACTCAGGGACGTGCTACTTATACAATGGTTTTCGATCACTATGAGCAGGTGCCTAAGGCTCTGAGTGAAGAAATTATCGCTAAGGTCAACGGATAGGCCGAAAGGGAGTTTGAGAAATGGCAAAAGAAAAATTTGAGCGGACAAAACCGCACGTCAATATCGGAACTATCGGTCACGTTGACCACGGTAAGACCACTCTGACCGCAGCTATCACCAAGGTTATGGCTGAGCAGGGCGGCGGTGTTGCCAAGGCTTTCGATCAGATCGATAACGCACCGGAAGAGCGTGAGCGTGGTATCACCATCGCCACCGCACACGTCGAGTACGAGACTGAAGCACGTCACTATGCTCACGTTGACTGCCCGGGTCACGCTGACTACGTTAAGAACATGATCACTGGTGCTGCCCAGATGGACGGCGCTATCCTGGTTGTCTCTGCTGCTGACGGCCCAATGCCACAGACCCGTGAGCACATCCTGCTCGCCCGTCAGGTTGGTGTTCCTGCTATGGTTGTCTTCCTGAACAAGGCTGACATGGTTGACGACGAAGAGCTCCTCGAGCTGGTCGACATGGAAATTCGCGAGCTGCTCTCCAGCTACGACTTCCCAGGCGACGACATTCCAATCATTGCTGGTTCCGCGCTGGCTGCCCTTGAGGGTCGTGATGACGAAATCGGCAAGAACAAAGTCATCGAGTTGATGAACGCTGTTGACAGCTACATCCCAGAGCCAGAGCGCGCAATCGACAAGCCGTTCCTGATGCCAGTCGAAGACGTCTTCTCCATCTCCGGTCGTGGTACTGTTGCTACCGGTCGTGTTGAGAGCGGTATCGTTAAGGTTCAGGAAGAAGTCGAGATCGTCGGCATGAAGGACACCACCAAGACCGTCGTTACCGGTGTTGAGATGTTCCGCAAGCTGCTCGACCAAGGTCAGGCTGGTGACAACGTCGGTATCCTGCTGCGCGGTGTCAAGCGTGAAGATATCGAGCGTGGTCAGGTTCTGTGTAAGCCAGGTTCGATCAAGCCGCACACCAAGTTCAAGGCTGAGGCCTACATCCTGACCAAGGAAGAGGGTGGTCGTCATACCCCGTTCTTCAAAGGTTACCGTCCTCAGTTCTACTTCCGTACTACCGACGTGACTGGTATCGTCGAGCTGCCGGAAGGAACCGAAATGGTTATGCCTGGTGACAACATCGCCATGACCGTCGAGCTGATCACTCCGATCGCTATGGACAAAGAGCTGCGCTTCGCTATCCGCGAAGGTGGCCGTACTGTCGGCGCTGGCGTCGTCAGTGAAGTTATCGCTTAAGTAAGAGGTATACAATGTCTACCCAGAAAATCAGAATTCGTTTGAAGGCTTATGATCACAGTCTGCTCGATCAGGCTGTTGCAGAGATCGTTGATACAACCAAGCGCACCGGTTCTCGCCTGGTTGGTCCGATTCCATTGCCGACTATCATCAACAAGTACTGCGTCCTGCGTGGTCCGCATGTTGACAAGAAAAGTCGTGAGCAGTTCGAAATCAGAACTCATAAGCGCCTTCTTGATATTATGGAACCAACCCAGCAGACCGTAGATGCTTTGATGAAACTCGATCTGTCTGCTGGTGTTGACGTTGAAATTAAGCTCTAAGCTTCGGCTTACAGTAAGTTAATAAGGGCACGACAATGACTAACGGATTGTTGGGTAAAAAAATTGGAATGACACAGGTATATGCGGCTGATGGTCAGCGTATTCCTGTCACTGTCATCGAAGCAGGACCATGCGTTGTTCTGCAGAAGAAGACTCAGGCAACTGACGGCTATGAGGCTGTTCAGGTCGGTTATCAGCCGAAGAGCGCTCAGCGCGTAAATAAGCCGGAAATGGGTCACTTCAAAAAAGCTGGTAAAGGCGCTTTTACTGCTGTTCGCGAATTCAAGGCAGCGGGTGAGTGTGCAGTTGGTGACGAGATCACTTGTGAGATGTTCAAGCCGGGCGATTTCATCGACGTAGCTGGCATTAGCAAGGGACGTGGTTTTCAGGGTGTTATCAAGCGCTGGGGCTTTTCTGGTGGTCGTGCAAGTCACGGCTCCATGTTCAAGCGTCGCACCGGTTCCATCGGTATGTCGGCATGGCCTTCACACGTCATCAAGGGTAAGAAAATGCCTGGTCAGCTCGGTAATGTTCGGGTGACTACGCAAAATCTTATCGTTGTCGATGTTCGTCCGCAGCAGAATCTGATTCTTGTTCGTGGAGCTGTGCCTGGAGCAAAGAACGGCCTGGTCGAAATCCGTAAGGGTGTCAAGGCGTAACATAGGATACTGGGAGTTTACAAAATGGCTACAGTTACAGTTTTTGATCAGGATAAAAAAGAAGTCGGTACGCGTGAGCTTGCTGACTCCGTTTTTAATACTGAAGTAAAAGGTTATCTGCTACATGACATGGTTCGTTATCAGTTGGCTGCCCGTCGTCAGGGTACTGCCGCTGTCAAGAATCGTGCTGCGGTTGCAGGTGGCGGCAAGAAACCATATAAGCAGAAGGGTACCGGTAATGCTCGTCAAGGTACCATTCGTGCCCCTCACTTCGTTGGTGGTGGCGTTGCTTTTGGTCCGCAGCCACGTTCATATGCGTTTAAGCTGAACCGTAAAGTTAAGAAAGCAGCATTGTGCAGTGCTTTGTCGGCACGCTTCCAGGCAGAAAAGATGATTGTTCTCAACGATCTGACCCTGGATGCGATCAGCACCAAATCTTTTGATCAGATGATCAAGAAGTTTGAGCTTGAGGGTGCTTTGGTTGTCATCGACAAGCCAAACCCGAATGTTGAGCTGTCCGCAAGAAATCTGCGCAATGTCAAGGTTCTTCGTGCTGAGGGTGTCAATGTCTACGATGTTCTCAACTACCCGAATCTGGTTTTGACTGATGCTGCTGTGAGTGAAATTGAAGGAGCTATGGGCAAATGAAACCTTTATACGAAATCATTCGCAAGCCGCTGATTACCGAAAAGGCCAATGAGCTGAAAGAATCGGCGCAAGTTGTCGCTTTTGAGGTCGCTCGCAGCGCAAATAAGATAGAAATTAAGCAGGCAGTAGAAAAAGCCTTTGACGTTAAGGTGAAATCTGTTAATACTATGCAGTTTCGCGGCAAGG
The DNA here is from genome assembly GCA_963677215.1 of Geopsychrobacteraceae bacterium. Classification (GTDB taxonomy): domain Bacteria; phylum Desulfobacterota; class Desulfuromonadia; order Desulfuromonadales; family Geopsychrobacteraceae. Next base: position 114,163 of record OY781919.1, on the reverse strand, counting down.
TCAAGCGTGTCGGCTATAATCTCGGTCAGCGCAGCAATTGGAAGAAAGCATATGTGACCCTCGAAGATGGTCACAATATTGATTTTTATGGCGTGTAAGGCCATTGGCTTTGCAGGTATGGAGTAATCAAAATGGGTATTAAGAAATTTAATCCAACCTCTGATGGTCGGCGTCATATGACCTCTTCCACTTTTGAAGAGGTCACTAAGAGCAAGCCAGAAAAATCACTGCTTGAACCGCTGCGCCGTGCAGGTGGCCGTAACAATACTGGTCGCATCACCAAGCGTCATACCGGTGGTGGTCATAAGCGCCGTTATCGTGTCGTTGATTTCCGTCGTGATAAACTGGAAGTGCCAGCTAAGGTTGCCTCCGTCGAGTACGACCCGAACCGTAGTGCGCGTATCGCACTGTTGCATTACCTGGATGGTGAGAAGCGTTATATCCTCGCGCCACATGGTATGTCTGTTGGTGATACCGTAGTTGCCAGTGACTCTGCTGATATTCGTCCAGGTAACACTCTGACTATCAAATCGATTCCTTTGGGTACCTGGGTACACAATGTCGAATTGAAAATTGGTAAGGGCGGCCAGCTGGCCCGCAGCGCCGGTGCCTATGCAATGATCGCTGCTAAGGAAGGGCGTTATGCACAGCTGCGTCTTCCTTCCGGTGAGGTTCGTCTGGTTCTGCAGGATTGCCGTGCAACTGTCGGTCAGGTCGGTAATCTGGACTATGAAAAGATCAAGATCGGTAAGGCCGGTCGTAATCGTTGGTTGGGCAAGCGCCCACAATCTCGTGGTGTTGCGATGAACCCGGTTGATCACCCACATGGTGGTGGTGAAGGTAAGAGTTCCGGTGGTCGTCACCCAGTAACTCCTTGGGGTGTTCCGACCAAGGGTTACAAGACCAGAACAAACAAGCGGACTGATAAGTTTATCGTCCGCCGCCGTAACCGGAAGTAATTCAACTGTTAGGAGACGATTGTGGCAAGATCAATTAAAAAAGGGTTCTATGTTCAGGAGTCCCTGTTGCGTCAGGTTGACCTTGAAGGTGAAGCCAACCGCAACAAGGTTATTAAGACATGGTCTCGTCGTTCAACGATTATTCCTGAATTTGTCGGAATGACTTTCGCTGTCCATAACGGCAAGAAGTTTGTTCCGGTTTTTGTCAGCGAAAATATGGTTGGACATAAACTTGGTGAGTTCGCACCGACCCGAACCTACTTCGGTCATGGTGCTGATAAAAAAAGTAAAGTCAGATAATCCGTTCTGACAGGAGTTCCGAAAAATGGAAGCACAAGCTAAATTAAGGAACGCACGACTCTCCCCACGTAAGGCGAGACTTGTTGCAGACATGGTTCGTGGCAAGATGATTCAGGATGCAATCAACATCCTGCAATTTTCCCCACAGAAAACCGCTCCAGTATTGTCGAAATTGTTGAAATCTGCTGTTGCGAACGCTGAGCAGAAGGGCGTTTCTGATGTCGATCAGCTGTTCGTCAAGACAGTCATGGTTGATCAGGGCCCTGTACTGCGTCGCTTTATGCCACGCGCTCAAGGACGTGCCAGCCGAATTCGTAAACCAACCAGCCACATCACTGTGGTTTTGGACGTTAAGTAAGTCGAGGAGGTGTCCCTTTGGGCCAGAAAGTACATCCAATTGGATTTCGTCTAGGTGTTAACCGGACTTGGGAATCCCGCTGGTATGCAGATTCTGATTACGCAGAAAAGCTGCATGCTGATTTGAAATTACGTGAGTTTCTGAAGAAACGTCTTTATCACGCAGGTATTTCCAAAATTGAGCTTGAGCGTGCTGCCAGCAAGGTTAAGATTAATATCTTTGCTGCCCGCCCAGGTATCATTATTGGGAAGAAGGGTTCTGAAGTCGAGGTTCTCAAAAAAGACCTGGCGAAAATCACCGCTGATGAGTGTTTTATTAACATTCAGGAAGTGCGTAAGCCCGAAGTCGACGCTCAGCTCGTTGCTGAGAATGTCTGCCTTCAACTGGAACGACGCGTTGCATTCCGTCGTGCCATGAAGCGCAGCGTCAGCATGGCGCTGAAGTTTGGTGCCAAGGGAATCAAGATCAATTGCTCAGGTCGTCTCGGTGGTGCTGAGATGAGCCGTACCGAGTGGTACCGTGAAGGTCGTGTGCCTCTGCACACCCTGCGTGCTGATATCGATTACGGATTTGCCGAAGCAAAAACAACTTATGGAATTATCGGTGTCAAGGTCCTTATCTTCAAGGGTGAGGTGCTTGGCAAGGATAAGGAACAGCCAGTCGGCTGAGCAGGAGTAGCTTGTTATGTTAATGCCGAAAAAGGTCAAGCGTAGGAAACAGTTCACCGGCCGAATGAAAGGTGCTGCGACCCGGGGTACGGAAGTAAGCTTCGGGGATTTCGGATTGCAGGCAACGGAGTGTGGCTGGTTGACTTCTCGTCAGATTGAGGCAGCCCGTCGTGCGATGACCCGTTATATCAAACGGGGCGGTAAAATCTGGATTCGGTCATTTCCACACAAGCCGCTGACCAGTAAGCCTGCTGAAACTCGTATGGGTAAAGGTAAAGGTTCTCCAGAGAAGTGGGTTGCAGTCGTCAAGCCAGGTTCCATGCTTTACGAAATGCAGGGTGTCTCTGAGGAAATCGCACGCGAGGCGTTTCGCCTTGGTGCACATAAATTGCCAATGAGAACCAAGTTCGTGAAAAGAGAGGTTGGCGATGAAGGTTAGTGAAATCAGAGAACTCAGTGTTGAGGAGCTGCAGGCTAAGACTGTAGAACTTCAGCAGGAACTGTTTAATTTGCGTTTTCAACTGCATACCGGTCACCTGGAAAACACAGCAAGACTTTCGCAGGTACGTAAAGACGTTGCCCGTGTAAAGACTGTTTTGTCCAGTAAGCTGAATGCTTAAGGTGTGAGGAAAAATGAGTCAGGAACGAGGCAAAAGAAGAACACGTATTGGAGTCGTTGTTAGCGACAAGATGGACAAAACCGTCGTTGTCCGCGTTGACGATCTGGTCAAGCACAGTGTTTACAAGAAATACATCAAGCGTAAGGTCACTTGTAAGGCTCATGACGAGGCGAATGACTGCGGCATTGGTGATAAAGTTCTGATCGTTGAAACCAGACCCTTATCCAAGGATAAGCGCTGGCGGGTTCGCCAGATTCTGGAGAAGGCCGTTACCGCGTAGGAGAAAATAGTCATGATCCAGATGCAATCCATACTCAGCGTGGCTGATAACTCGGGCGCAAAGAAATTGTGCTGTATTAAGGTTCCAGGTGGTTCCAAGCGTAAATATGCTGGCATCGGTGATGTCATCATCTGCAGCGTCAAGGAAGCACTGCCGAACTCGCGGGTTAAGAAGGGCGATGTCGTCCGTGCTGTTATTGTTAGAACAGCTAAGGAGATCGCTCGTCAGGATGGCTCCTTTATCCGCTTTGATAATAACTCTGCTGTTGTTATCAATGCTGGTAATGAGCCGATTGGCACCCGTATCTTTGGTCCGGTAGCAAGAGAGCTGCGTGCGAAATCTTTTATGAAGATCGTATCGCTCGCACCGGAAGTACTATAAATTCGATAGTTGGAGATCGTCGCGATGTCTATAGCAAAAACTCATGTCAAAAAAGATGACATGGTAAAAATCGTCGCCGGTAAAGAACGTGGTAAAACCGGAAAGGTTTTACGTGTATTCCCTGCCAAGGGTCGCGTTGTCGTTGAAGGCCTCAATCAGGTCAAGCGTCACACCCGTCCTTCGCAGCTGAATCCAGAGGGCGGTATTGTCGAGAAGGAAGCAGCTATCAGCATTTCCAATGTTATGCTGATCTGTGGCTCATGTAACGAGGCAACTCGTACAGGTGTGCGCTTGCTCGAAGACGGTACCAAGACACGTTTTTGTAAAAAGTGCAACGCTAGCGTTGATAAATAAACGGAGTAATCGATGGCCAGGTTAAAAGAGGCATATCTTCAAGAGCAGGTGCCTGCTCTGATGAAGGAATTCCAGTACCGCAATGTAATGGAAGTTCCGCGCATTGAAAAAGTCGTCCTGAATATGGGCCTTGGTGAAGCAATTCAGAATCCTAAATTGCTGGAGTCCGCAGTAGAAGAGTTGGGTCGTATCAGTGGCCAGAAAGCAGTGATTACCAAATCGAAGAAATCGATTGCCGGTTTTAAACTGCGTGAAGATATGCCGATTGGTACCTGTGTTACTCTGCGTCAAGACCGTGCATGGGAGTTCCTTGATCGTCTGATCAACGTGGCTCTGCCGCGCGTTCGAGACTTCAAGGGCGTCTCACCGAAAGCATTCGATGGCCGTGGTAATTACACACTTGGTATTCGTGAGCAGTTGATCTTCCCGGAGATTGACCTCGATAAGATTGCCAAGGTATCCGGTCTGAATGTAACAATTGTAACTACGGCTAATACTGACGAGGAAGGTCGGGCTCTGCTCACCGGTCTCGGCATGCCGTTCAGAAAATAAGCAAAGCGGAGGTTTGTTGTGGCAAAGAAATCAATGATTGCTAAGACCAAGCGGCCGAAGAAATTCGGTGTACGTGACTACAATCGCTGCCCGATCTGTGGCCGTCCGCGTGCTTACTATCGTAAGTTTGATATGTGCAGAATTTGTCTGCGGAAACTGGCATCCGAAGGGAAGATCCCTGGTGTTGTCAAGTCCAGCTGGTAACAGCAAGAAGGAGTATTTTGAATGTCTATGACTGATCCTGTGGCGGATATGCTGACTCGCATCCGTAACGCCGGTATGGCGAAACATGCGAAGCTCGATATGCCGTCAAGCAACCTCAAAGTAGCTGTCGCTACCGTTCTCAAAGACCTTGGTTACTTGAAAAATATCAAGGTTGTCAGTGACAACAAACAAGGTGTACTGCGTATTTATCTTAAGTACGACGAGAATCAGACACCTGTCATCCATGAGATCAAACGTATTTCGACCCCAGGTCGTCGAGTCTATGTTGGAAAAGACGAGATTCCTCGTGTAAAGAACGGTCTCGGTGCGTCGATCCTTTCAACTTCGAAAGGTGTCCTTGATGATGCCGCAGCGCGTCAGGCTCAAGTCGGCGGCGAAGTTATTTGCACTGTCTGGTAGTCGACAAGGAGTTCAGTCATGTCACGTATCGGTAAATTGCCAATCGCAATTCCGGCTGGTGTAAAAATCAGCCTGAATGGAAATAATATTTCGGTCACCGGCCCTAAGGGCACCCTGGCTCAGGATATTCATGAACGCATCAGCGTTGCAGTTGAAGCTGAGCAGATTGTTGTGACCCGTCCTTCGGATGAAAAGCAGGATCGTGCCTTGCACGGCCTTGTTCGCGCACTGATCAATAACATGGTCGTTGGTGTTACTGACGGCTTCAAGCGCGACCTGGAGATCAACGGTGTCGGTTATCGTGCTGAAATCAGCGGCAAGATTTTGACCTTGTCTCTCGGTTTCTCTCATCCAGTCGTTTATGAACTTCCGGAGGGAATCTCCGTTGAGGTTGAAAAACAGACCAAACTGTCGGTCTCTGGTATTGATAAACAATTAGTCGGATCTGCTGCAGCCAAGATTCGTTCGTTCCGCGAGCCTGAGCCTTACAAAGGTAAGGGTATCAAGTATGCGGATGAGCGGATTGTCCGTAAGGCGGGTAAGGCTGGTAAATAAGCGAATTGATTATTAAGGAGCATTGCTGTGAACGTTTCTGAAAAAAGACGTGATGCCAGACTCAAGCGTCAGGCACGGGTTAGAAAAAAAATTCGCGGTACCAGTGAACGCCCTCGGCTGTCAGTCTTCCGTAGTGCTAAGCACATCTATGCACAGATTATTGAAGATACAACAGGGAAAACACTGGCATCTGCCTCAACCGTGAGCAAAGATGTCGAGGCTGCCTTTGGTGGCAACGTTGATGCTGCTAAAGCCGTAGGTCAGGCTATTGCCAAGAAGGCTCTTGAGCAGAACATCACCAACGTTGTATTTGACCGTAACGGTTTTCTGTATCAAGGACGCGTTCAGGCGCTTGCTGATGCAGCCCGTGAAGCCGGCTTGAAGCTGTAAGGAGAGAGAAGTGCTGCGTATTGATCCCAATGAGCTCGAATTGACAGACAGAGTTATCCACATCAACCGTAATGCAAAGGTTGTCAAGGGTGGTCGTCGTTTCAGTTTCTCCGCTCTGGTTGTTGTCGGTGACGGTAACGGTCATGTAGGTTATGGCCTTGGAAAAGCCAAAGAGGTTCCTGAGGCAATCCGTAAAGGTGTTGAGCAGGCGAAGAAGAACCTGATCAAGGTTCCGATTCAGGAAGGCCGTACCATTCCTTACGACGTCATTGGCAAGTTCGGGGCAGGCAAGGTTCTGCTCAAGCCTGCGTCTGAAGGTACCGGTGTTATCGCCGGTGGTGCAGTCCGCCCTATCCTTGAATCTGTCGGTGTCGGTAATATCCTGACCAAGTGTCTCGGATCGAACAACCCGCACAACGTCGTCAAGGCAACTATCAACGCACTTAAAATGCTTAAGAGCCCTGAAGAGATCAACGCACGTCGTGGCGTTGGCCAGGACTAATAAGAGCACAGGAGAACAGACTAATGGCGACAGAAGTTAAGGTCACCTTGAAAAAGAGTCCAATCGGTCGCAAGGCATACTTTGGTAAGGTCCTCAAGGGCCTCGGCCTGAATCGTTTGCATCAGACTGTAACTTTGCAGGACACCCCGGAGATCCGTGGCATGATCCGCAAAGTTGAACACATGGTTGCTGTCGAAGACTGATCTAATCTAGAGGGTATTGAGATGGATTTGAGTAATTTGAAACCGGCTGCCGGTTCAACAAAAAATAGAAAACGTATCGGTCGTGGACAGGGTTCCGGTACCGGTACTCAGGCTGGTAAGGGTCATAAAGGCCAAAAAGCCCGCAGTGGCGGTAGCATCAAGCCTGGATTTGAAGGTGGCCAGATGCCACTTCAGCGTCGTCTGCCGAAGCGTGGCTTTACCCCATTGAACAAGGTAGTCTACAGCCTGGTCAATGTTGGTGACCTCGAGGCGTTTGACGCTGGTAGCGTTGTCAGTCTGGAAGCTTTCGGCAAGGCTGGTCTGGTTTCCGATCTGAAGAACGGTATCAAGGTTCTCGCCGACGGCGATCTGACCAAGGCACTGACTGTACAGGCGCATAAGTTCAGCAAGTCCGCTGTTGCTAAAATCGAAGCAGCTGGCGGTAAGGCAGAGGTTATCTAACCTATGTCGACACTGCAGAATATCCTGGCGATTCCGGAGCTGAGAAAGAGAATTCTTTTTACCCTGGTTATGCTGGCGGTCTACCGTGTCGGTTGTCACGTACCGACTCCTGGGATTGATGCACATGTTTTGGCCAAGTTTTTCGAGGGTACTGAAGGTACCCTTCTTGGCTTGGTGAGTGCATTTACCGGCGGTGCAATGCAGCAGATGGCGGTTTTTGCCCTTGGCATTATGCCTTACATCAGTGCTTCAATTATTCTGCAATTGTTAACTGTCGTCTTCGAGCCTATTGAGAAGCTCTCGAAAGAGGGAGAGCAGGGCCGTAAGAAGATTACTGAATACACCCGTTACGGAACGATCATCCTGGCAATTATCCAGGGTGTCGGCATTGCCTCAGGTCTGCAGACAATGACAGGTCCCGCAGGTGAGCCGGTTGTGCCAGATCCGGGTATCGGTTTTGTCCTGATGACGGTTATTACGCTGACCGCTGGTACTGCTTTCATCATGTGGCTTGGTGAGCAGATAACCGAGCGCGGCATTGGCAACGGGATCTCGCTGATCATCTTTGCCGGTATCGTTGCTGGTATGCCATCGGCATTGCTGAATTCGATTCGTCTGGTTCAGACAGGTGCAATGACCGTCACTGTTGTTGCCTTCATCGTATTCCTGATGTTGGTTGTTATTGCAGCGATTGTTTTCATCGAACGTGCACAACGGCGGGTTCCGATTCACTATGCAAAGCGTGTTGTCGGTATGCGCAATATGGGCGGTCAGGCGAGTCATCTGCCGCTGAAGATCAATATGAGTGGCGTTATTCCACCGATCTTCGCCAGTTCGATCATGATGTTTCCTGCAACCATAGCAAACTTTATCGATGCACCCTGGGTCAAGGTGGTCGCTGGTTATCTTTCCCCGGGACATTGGGTCTATAACGTTTTTTATGTTGCTTTTATATTCTTCTTTTGTTACTTCTACACGGCTATAACTTTTAACCCTGTGAATGTAGCGGAGAATGTAAAAAATCAGGGCGGTTTTGTCCCTGGTATCCGTCCTGGCAAGGAGACTGCGACCTATTTGGATACTGTCCTCGGTCGACTGACCTTTGCCGGCGCGATTTACATCTCGATCGTGTGTATTCTGCCGACGCTTTTGATTGGCCAGTTGAATGTGCCGTTTTTCTTTGGCGGTACTTCGCTGCTGATTGTTGTCGGTGTTGGAATGGATACGGCTGCTCAGATTGAAGCCCATCTTGTGTCCCGTTCGTACGAAGGCTTCATGAAAGGCGTGACCCTGAAAGGGCGTCGCGGTTAAATAGATATGAAAATTATTCTTTTGGGTGCCCCTGGCGCTGGCAAGGGCACCCAGTCTGCTATTTTGGTTGACAAGTTCTCTATTCCACAGATCTCAACTGGGGATATTTTACGTGCTGCGGTAAGAGACAAGTCGCCTATGGGTGTCAAGGCAAAAGAGTTTATGGATGCCGGTGCTCTGGTTCCTGATGAAGTTGTTGTCGGGATCGTTGAGGAGCGTCTTCAGCAGTCTGACTGTGACGGCGGATTCATTCTTGACGGTTTTCCGCGTACTCTTCCTCAGGCGGACGCTCTGAAGAAGGTTCTTGCTCACCTGGGTAAGGAACTGGATGCGGTCGTCTCCTTGACCGTTGATACCAACGCGCTTGTTGAGCGACTTTCCGGTCGCCGTGCCTGCGCAAGTTGTGGCAAGGGTTATCATGTTGTCTATGATGCTCCAGCCACAGAAGGTGTTTGTGACGTATGCGGTGGAGCTCTTACGCAGCGCGACGACGACAAAGAAGAAACAATTCTGAAGCGTCTTGATGTCTATCGTGAGCAGACTGCGCCGCTGGAAGATTACTACCGTAAAGATGGTATCTTGACGGTTGTTGATGGGATGGCACCTATTGAGGATGTTCAGTCTCAGATTCTTCAAGCACTGAAGGCTTAGTTTTGATCGTAATAAAGTCACAGTCCGAGTTACGGAAAATGCGTGTTGCCGGTCGTATGGTTGCTGAAGTTCTCCAACTTCTACGGTCGAAGGTTGCACCTGGGATAACGACGCTCGAACTGGACAGCATTGCGGAAGCTCAGTGTAAAAAGATGAAGGTGAAGCCTGCTTTTAAGGGTTATGGCGGCTTTCCTTTTACAATATGTGCATCGCCTAATGATCGAATTGTTCACGGTTTTCCCAATGAGGTTCCGTTGACCGAAGGTGATATCATCAGTATTGATTTCGGCCTGATTGCCGATGGCTTTTACGGTGATTCCGCCGTGACTGTACCGGTCGGTCAGATTGATGCGCAGACACAGAAACTTTTAGATGTCACCAGGGATTCGTTGCATCGTGGTATTGATGCGGCGCTGGCTGGTGGCTATTTGTCTGATATCTCGCATGCTGTTCAGTCTTATGTTGAAGCAGAAGGCTTCAGTGTTGTGCGAGAGTTTGTTGGACACGGAATCGGACGGCAGATGCATGAAGATCCCCAGGTTCCTAATTATGGTCCACCTGGGCGCGGTCCGAAGCTGAAACCCGGCATGACCTTGGCGATCGAGCCTATGGTCAATATCGGCTTGTCCGGCGTTCGGGTGTTGGAAGATGGTTGGACAGCTGTTACCGTTGATGGTCAACGGTCAGCTCATTTTGAGCATACGGTAGCTGTTACGGAAAACGGTCCGGAAATCCTGACCTGTTTATAGAGTTGGCAGTCATTAAGTATCATTGGAAAAGGATCTCAGTATGAAGGTTAGAGCTTCGGTTAAGAAGATCTGCGATAAGTGCAAGGTTATCAAGCGTAAAGGTGTTATCCGGATCATCTGCGAGAATCCCAAACACAAGCAAAGACAGGGATAAGGCCCTAGGAGGAAACATTGGCACGTATTGCTGGAGTCGATTTGCCGCGCAATAAGCGCATTGAAGTAGCCATGACCTATGTCTATGGGATTGGTCGTACTACATCTCAACAAATTCTTACAGAGGCTGGTGTTGATTTCAACACCCGTACTGACGATCTGACAGAGTCGGATCTCGCGACAATTCGTGAGCTGATCGACAAGAACTGTCGTGTTGAGGGTGACCTCCGTCGTGAGATCTCGATGAACATCAAGCGTCTGATGGACCTTGGTTGCTACCGTGGTCTGCGCCACAGAAAAGGTCTGCCTTGTCGCGGTCAGAATACCAAGAATAACTCTCGGACTCGCAAGGGACCGAAGAAGACCGTAGCCGGTAAGAAGAAATAAGCGGAGTTATCATGGCAAAGTCAGGTAAGAGAGTCGTACGTAAAAAAGTCGAGAAGAAAAACATTGCTAAAGGTGTGGTTCATATTCAATCCACCTTCAACAACACCATCGTCACTATCTGTGACCCTATGGGCAATGTTGTTTCTTGGTCATCAGCCGGCGCAAAAGGTTTTAAAGGTTCTCGTAAGAGTACTCCGTTTGCTGCACAGATTGCTGCTGAAGAAGCTGCAACCAAGGCAATGGAGCACGGTATGAGATCTGTTGAGGCATATGTAAAAGGCCCAGGCAGTGGTCGTGAATCTGCTTTGCGTGCACTGTCACTGGCTGGCATGACTGTGACAATGATCAAGGACGTTACCCCGGTTCCACATAACGGTTGCCGTCCGCCGAAGCGCCGTCGCGTTTAAGCATCGAGGAGGATTAAGTTGTCTAGGTACTCAGGTCCAGTCTGCCGTCTGTGCAGAAGAGAAAACGCTAAACTGTTCCTTAAAGGGGACAGATGTTATACAGACAAATGTGCTCTTGAGCGTCGTAACTACGCTCCAGGTCAGCACGGTCAAAGACGTGGCAAGGTTTCCGATTACGGTACTCAGCTGCGTGAGAAGCAAAAAGTCAAACGCACTTACGGTCTGCAGGAGAAGCAGTTCCGCCTTTACTTTAAAAAGGCCGATCGTATGAAGGGTGTTACGGGTGAAAATCTGCTCGTACTGCTCGAAAGACGTTTGGATAGTATCATTTACCGTCTTGGGTTCGCTGATTCCCGTGCACAGGCCAGAACTCTGGTCCGCCATGGTCACTTCCAGGTCAATGGTCAGAAGGTTAACGTTCCTTCTTTCCTGGTCCGTGCTAATGACGTTGTCACCCTGCGCGAAAAGAGCCGTGAAGTAGCATGTATCAACGAGTCACTTGACAGCGTTATGCGTCGCGGTGTTCCTTCTTGGCTTGAGCTTGAGCGTGATGCCTTTAAAGGAACTGTCAAGGCAATGCCGGTACGTAGTGAGTTGACAACACCTGAATTCCAGGAACAGCTGATTGTTGAACTCTACTCCAAGTAATTAACCTCGGAAGCGACTCTTAAGAGGGAGACCCGAATATGTACAAAAACTGGAGAGAACTGATCAAACCAAAGCGTCTGGAAGCCGCAGAGCTGACCGAAACTTACGGTAAGTTCGTCGCTGAGCCTTTCGAACGTGGGTTTGGCACGACTCTGGGTAACTCTTTGCGCCGCATCCTGCTCTCTTCACTGCAGGGCGCCGCTATTACATCGGTCCGGATTAAGAACGTACAGCACGAGTTTTCGACAATCGTCGGCGTCACTGAGGACGTCACCGATATTATCTTGAACCTTAAGGGTGTCAAGGTGCGTCTTCATGGCCATGATCCTCGCAATATCCGTATCGTTCAAAAAGGTGCGGGGGTTGTCAAGGCTGGTGACATCATCACTGACAGCAATGTTGAGATCCTGAATCCGGATCATCCTATTGCGACCTGTGGAGCTGAAACCGATCTTGAAATCGATATGACCGTTGCCATGGGTAAGGGTTATGTGGCTGCTGACAAAAATCGTGACGAAAATGCACCTGTTGGTACAATTCCGATCGACTCGATCTTTTCGCCGATTTCCAAGGTCAACTTCAACGTTTCGAACGCGCGTGTTGGTCAGATTACTGACTACGACAAGCTGACACTTGAAGTTTATACCGATGGAAGTGTCAAGCCGGAAGATTCTGTTGCATTTGCATCAAAGATTCTTAAGGAGCAATTGCAGATTTTCATCAATTTTGATGAAGATGAAGAGCCGGTTGAGGTTGAAGAGCCAAGTGAGAAGACTCGTATCAACGAAAACCTGTATCGTTCAGTTGAGGAACTTGAGCTGTCTGTCAGGAGTGCGAACTGCCTGAAGAATGCACAGATCAACCTGATTGGTGAGCTGGTTCAGAGATCCGAAGCAGAAATGTTGAAAACCCAGAATTTCGGTCGTAAATCTCTGAATGAGATCAAGGATATCCTGGCTGAAATGGGTTTGAGTTTGGGTATGAAACTGGAAACCTTTCCAGACCCTGACTATATGAAGTTGATGCAAAAAGGTCACGAAGAAGAATAATCCGCTTGGTTCGGAATAAAGAAAGGATATACAGATGCGTCATAATAAATCAGGAAGACGTCTTGGGCGTAAGCCAGACCATCGTCAGCATATGATGGACAATATGGTGACGTCATTCTTGAACAGTGAAAAGATCACCACCACGGTAACTCGTGCTAAGGAACTGCGTAAAGTTGCTGAGCGTATGATTACTCTTGGTAAGCGTGGTGACCTTCATGCTCGTCGTACAGCTCTGAAAACTGTTCGCGATCAGAAGGTTGTTGCTAAACTGTTCGATACCATCGCTCCACGTTACTCCGAGCGTCCTGGTGGTTACACCAGAATTATCCGCCTGGCAAATCGTCAGGGTGATAATGCACCGATGGCGATCATTGAGCTTGTTGAAGAAGGCTTTGTTGCTAAGAAGACCGTTCCTTCTCAGGCCGCTGAAGCTGCTCCTGTCGTCGAAGCAGAGCAGGCCATCGCGGAGTAAGATGAAGAGTCTGCCTGATTTAGGTTGACCTCAGTGTAGTATTAAGGGCAAAGATTCTTCTTTGCCCTTTTTTATTGTCTAAGCTGCAATAAGATCGACACCTGTAGATGTGTCGATTTAGCGTTAGGGGTTGGATATGCATGAAGAGAAGATGCAGTTGCTGCAAACAACAGTAAGTAAGTTGCTTCGCCGCGGCGCAACACCCAATCTTAGAAAAGCGCTGAACAAGATTCACCCGGCCGATATCGCTCATCTATTCCGTTACTTTACCCTTGAGGAACAGAAAACCCTCCTCTGTCTTATTTCCAGTGTCTCCAGGGCCGCCGATGTTCTGGTTGAGCTTGATTCTGATAGCTGGTCTCAGCTGGCTCAACTGCTTGACAAGAAATACTTGGTCTCACTCGTTCAGGAGATGGCAGATGACGACAGTGCTGTCTTTATCAGAAGTTTGCCCGAAGAGCTTGCCGAAGAGATTCTCTGCCAGCTCAAAGACGATCATTCCGAAGATGTTGAGCGCCTGCTCGGTTATGACGAGGATACTGCTGGTGGTATCATGTCGACCGAAGTCTTCTCGCTTGACCAGGATCTGACCGTCAAGGAAGCAATCACCGCTCTTCAGGACTCTGAAGAGTATGAGATGGTATTTTATGTCTATGTCACTGATGAGCATAATCACCTGGTCGGCGTTCTTTCCCTGCGTCAGCTCTTGACTGTTCCGCCTATGACTCGTCTGTGCGACATCATGCAGACCAACGTGCTGCGTGTCCGCACCGATATGGACCAGGAAGAGGTCGCTGAACTGGTTGCCAAATACAATATCCTGGCTATTCCGGTTGTGGAGGACCATGGCAAGTTGATGGGCCTGATCACTGTTGACGACGTCATCGACGTTATGCGTGATGAAGCAACTGAAGATATTCTGCGTATGGCCGGTACCAGCGAGGAAGAGCTCCTGTTGGGTAATAAAGCCTTCAAGATCGCTCGGCTGCGTTTGCCTTGGCTGCTGACCACCCTGATCGGCGGCGTAGTGACCGGAACCCTGATGTGGTTCTTTAAGTCGACCCTCGAGCATGCCATTATGCTGATTTCGTTCATTCCAGTAATTACCGGTATGGGTGGAAATGTTGGTGGTCAGACATCGACGATCATCGTGCGTGGTTTTGCTACGGGGCGGATCGATTTTGCCATGCTCAGGCAGGTCTTTATGAAGGAGCTGCGTGTTGGACTGGTGATGGGGGTAACCTGTGGCGTGGTGATTGCCATTGTTGCAATGGTCTGGCACCAGAATCTTTATCTGGGACTGGTCGTCGGCCTGGCAATGGTCGCGGCAATCACGGTTGCTGCGAGCATGGGCGTGCTGGTTACCGCTTTTTTCAAAAAGATCGGTATTGATCCGGCCATTGCCTCCAGCCCTTTTGTCCAGACGGTCAATGATATTACTGGCATCCTGATCTATTTTGGGATGGCAACGGCATTTCTGAATTATCTGGCTTAAGGATTTCGATTACGATGGCACGAGAGCAGCAATGTGAAGCTATCGTACTCAGGCATATGGCCTACGGAGAGGCTGACCTGATCGTTAGTCTGCTTTCCCGTCATCAGGGGCTGATGAAATGCTTTGCCCGGTCGGCAAAAAAAAGTCAGAAGCGTTTTTCCTCTTCTCTGCAGCCTTTCTCACAGTCTGTTTTTCAATATCGATCCGGACGTGGGAGTTTGTTGACTCTTCTGGATGCCGACCTGGTTGTGACCCGGTCCGGATTGCATGCCAAGTTGAAGACGCTCGCTTGTGCGAGTTATGGCGTTGAGTTAATCGAGTTGTTGCTGGTCGAAGGGGATGCCCATGAGGAGGTATTTATCCTGTTGGCTGCGTTTCTTGACTATCTGGCTGCGCAAGGTGACGCCGAAGTGGCACGGGTCTTAATAGAACTGCGTTTGATTGGTCTGCTCGGGTATCTTCCGCACCTGTTGCATTGCAGCAGTTGCAATCTGATTCTGACCCATGAGCCGGTTCGCTTCGACAGCCTGCGCGGAGGCAGTCTCTGTACAGCATGTTCAGGGAGCTCGGGGCTAGAGGTGGGGCTTGGGACGCTCGGTTCACTGTCTCGAATCCTGAGGGTTCCATTTTCTCAGTTTGACGGATTTCGCTTCGGTGAGCAAACCTTGAATGAGGGCAGAGCACTCCTCTCGCAGATTTTGCGTCAACATCTTTCTCGTGAACCCAAATCTCTCAAATTTATGCAGCAAATAGGGGTTTGACATTGCTTGACATCATCAATAGCTGCGGCTAAACTCGCTACTCTTAAAAAGTCGATTGAACCCGTTTGTATAAAGTTTTCTGGAGGACCTGTGACTTTTCAGAACCTGATTTTATCGTTGCAAAATTACTGGGCTCAGCAGGGCTGTATTATTCAGCAGCCTTACGATATCGAAAAGGGCGCGGGAACCTTCAATCCTGCGACCTTTCTGCGTGCCCTTGGCCCGGAGCCTTGGAAGGTCGCATATGTCGAGCCGTCACGTCGTCCGACCGATGGCCGCTATGGTGAGAATCCGAACCGGCTTCAGCACTATTACCAGTTTCAGGTCATTCTCAAGCCTTCTCCGGAAAATATTCAGGAGCTTTACCTGGATTCCCTGCGAAGTTTCGGTATCGATCCGCAGGCCCATGACATCCGCTTTGTTGAAGATGACTGGGAATCGCCAACGCTCGGCGCCTGGGGGTTGGGCTGGGAGGTCTGGCTCGATGGTATGGAGATCACTCAGTTTACCTACTTTCAGCAGTGTGGCGGGATCGACCTGAAACCGATCCCGGGTGAGATCACCTACGGTGTCGAGCGGATCGCCATGTACCTGCAGGGGGTCGATAACGTCTACGATCTGGAATGGACCGACGGTGTCAAGTATGGTGATGTTCACCATCAGACCGAGGTTGAGTTCTCGCACTACAACTTCGAAGAAGCTGACACGGCGATGCTCTTTCAGCTCTTTGAGATGTACGAGAAGGAATGCATACGTCTTGCCGAGAAAGAGCTGGTTTACCCTGCCTACGATTTCGTTCTGAAATGTTCACATGCGTTCAACCTGCTGGATGCCCGTAGTGCGATTTCAGTTACGGAACGTGCCAGTTACATTGGACGCGTCCGCAACATGTCCAAGCTCTGTGCTGCCGGATATGTGGCTCAGCGTGAAAAGCTGGGTTATCCCCTGTTGAAAAAATAATCGATCGAAACGCCTGGTTGGTGACTGATTGGAGTTGTAGATGGCTGCTGAACTGTTTTTGGAACTGGGGACGGAAGAGATCCCTGCCGGCTTTATCCCTAAGGCACTCAAGGATATGGAGCAAATGCTCTGTCAGGCGTTGGATGATGCCCGTATCGGCTATGGTCAGGTCCTGACCTTTGCGACACCACGGCGTCTGGCTATTGCTGTTCAGGAGGTAGCTCCTGTTCAGCAGCGTCAGGAGTTGGAAGTCACCGGGCCGCCAGCGCGTATTGCCTACGATGCTGAGGGAAATCCGACCAAGGCTGCACTCGGTTTTGCCAAGACCAACGGTGTCGATGTCTCTGAATTGACAACCATCACGACGGAGAAAGGTGATTATCTCTTCGTTTCCAAGGTGATCGAAGGTGGCGAGACCAAAGCTGAGCTGCCTGCTATTCTCGAACAGCTGGTGAGCAGGATCAGCTTCAAGAAGTCAATGCGCTGGAAGGACCTGGACGTGCGTTTCGCCCGACCGATGCACTGGATAGTCGCTCTTTATGATGGCGAGGTCGTACCTTTTTCTTTTGGTAACCTGCAAAGCGGGAACAGTTCTCGTGGCCATCGTTTTATGGCGCCGGATGAGTTTGTCGTCTCTGATAGTGCCGATTACCTGGTCAAGGCTGAAAAACAGCATGTCATCCCTCAGGTCGACAAGCGTAAGCGGCTTATCGAAGAGCAGCTCGCTGCTTTGGCCAAGCAACTTGGTGGTACGATCAATCCTGATCAGGAACTGATGGACGAGGTTATCTATCTGGTTGAATCGCCGCAGGCCCTGGCAGGCACCATCGATCAGAAATTCCTCCAGCTGCCACCGGAGCTGCTGATTACCAGCATGCGGGAACATCAGCGTTATTTTACCCTGCTCGACGAGCGGGGGAAGCTGATGCCACATTTTATCACTATCGCCAATACCCACGCCAAGGATCCGCAGGTTGTCGTTGCCGGTAATGAGCGGGTGCTCAAGGCCCGTCTGTCTGACGCCATGTTCTTCTGGCATGAAGATCAGAAGGTCAAGCTTGAGGCACGACTCGAACCGCTTAAAAAGGTTGTCTACCAGGCCAAACTTGGCACCAGTTATGAGAAGGTCGAACGCTTCACCCTCATTGCCGGAGAATTGGCAGAGCGTTTCTCACCGAACGATCTGGAGCTGACCCGCAGGGCGGCAACTCTGGCCAAGTGCGACCTGGAGACCGGAATGGTTTATGAGTTTCCTGAGCTGCAAGGGGTCATGGGGCGTGAATACGCATTGCTTGAAGGAGAGAATCCGCGCGTTGCGACAGCGATCTGTGAGCACTATCTGCCTACCCAGGCCGGAGGTGATCTGCCGAGCGACCATATCGGTTCCTTTGTCTCTCTGGCTGACAAGATAGATACCATCTGCGGTTGTTTCAGTGTCGGCTTGATTCCAACCGGCACTGCAGATCCATATGCTTTGCGGCGTAACGCGATCGGCATTCTGTCGATCATTCTCGATCGTGGCTATGCTCTGTCGATTCCGCAGCTGGTTGCCCGGAGTGTCGAGCTGCTCGACGCCAAGCGACTGCGTCCGGCCGAGGAGATTGTCACTGACGTTGTCGAATTCATTCGCCTGCGCCTGGTCAATATGCTGACCTCGCAGAACTTTGCGGCCGACGTCGTTGATGCCGTCCTGACCGCGAACTTCTCCGAGCCTGTCGATGCCGTAGAGCGAGTCAGGGCTTTGACCGAACTGAAAGGTCGCGAAGATTTTGATTCGCTGGCCGTGGCCTTTAAACGTGTCGGCAATATTATCAAAGGAGGCGTCGACCAGTCGGTCGATGAACAGCTGTTTGAGGCGGATTGCGAAAAGTCCCTCTATTCTGCCTTCTGCGAAGTTGAAACCCAGGTCGCTGAGTTGGTTGAGGCACGTAATTATCCGGCGGCTCTGGAGGCTATCGCTGGCCTGCGGGAAGCTGTGGATGCCTTTTTTGATGGGGTCATGGTCATGGCTGAGGATGAGCGGGTCAAGACCAATCGTCTGGCCTTGTTGACCCGTATTTCAACGCTGTTCAAGGGCGTTGCAGATTTTAATCGAATCGCTTGAAAAAGCTTTAGAGATAGTTTGACTAATTGCGAGGAGGAACGCATGTCTAAGTATGTTTATTCGTTTGGCGAAGGGAAGGCTGACGGCGACGGCTCAATGAAAGAGCTACTCGGCGGCAAAGGAGCCAACCTGGCAGAGATGACCTCGATCGGGCTTCCGGTCCCTCCGGGGTTCACCTTGACAACAGAGGTCTGTAAGGCCTTTTACGATAACGATCGTAATTACCCAGCGTCGCTGGCCAAAGAGGTTGAGGAAGCGCTGAAACTTCTGGAAAAGCGTATGGGAAAAGGGTTTGGTGATGCCAACAACCCGCTGTTGGTTTCCGTACGTTCCGGTGCTCCGGCCTCGATGCCCGGGATGATGGATACCGTTCTCAACCTGGGGCTGAACGATACCACGATCCAGGGTGTCATCAAGCAAAGCCAGGATGCGCGTTTCGCCTATGACTCCTATCGTCGCTTCATCCAGATGTATTCCAACGTCGTCAAAGGGATGAACGGTGAAGTTCTTGAGCACCTGCTCGAGAAGAAGAAGGAGAGCCGTGGTGTCGAGCAGGATACCCAGCTGACCGCAGACGATCTTCAGGAACTGGTTGCCGAGTTCAAGGTGAGCTACAAGGAGACCCTGAATGAAGACTTCCCGGAGGATCCGCAGGAGCAGCTGTGGGGCGCCATCGGCGCTGTTTTTGGTTCCTGGATGAATCCACGCGCTGTTGTTTACCGCAAGCTGAATGACATTCCTGCTCACTGGGGGACTGCAGTCAACGTTCAGGCCATGGTCTTCGGTAATATGGGTGATGACTGTGCCACAGGCGTTGCCTTTACCCGCGATCCGGCAACCGGTGAGAACTACTTCTATGGTGAATACCTGGTCAATGCGCAGGGCGAAGACGTGGTTGCCGGTATCCGCACTCCGCAGCCGATCAACAAAGCCAAGCATAAAGACGGGGATCTTCCTTCCATGGAAGAGGTCATGCCTGAGAGCTACAAGCAGCTTGACGCCATCCGCAGCACCCTTGAGAAGCACTACAAGGATATGCAGGATATTGAGTTCACCATCGAAAAGAACAAGCTCTATATGCTGCAGACCCGGAACGGCAAGCGTACCGCTCACGCGGCGATCAAGATTGCTGTCGAAATGGTCAAGGAGGGGTTGATCAGCGAAGAAGAAGCCGTTCTGCGTGTCGAGCCTGATCAGTTGGACCAGCTGCTCCACCCATCTCTCGACCCCAAGGCGGCCAAGAACGTTATTGCCAAAGGCCTGCCGGCTTCACCGGGCGCTGCCAGCGGCAAAATCGTCTTTAATGCCGAAGAAGCGGAAGAAATGAACCGTCTGAAAAAGAAGGTTATTCTGGTCCGTATCGAAACCAGCCCGGAAGATATTCACGGGATGCACGCAGCTCAGGGGATCCTGACTGCTCGTGGCGGGATGACCTCCCATGCTGCGGTTGTTGCCCGTGGTATGGGAAAATGCTGCGTTTCCGGCTGTGGTGAAATCAAGATCGATTACGAAAAGCAACAGCTGACAACCGCTTCTGGTATAGTGCTCAAGCGTGGCGATGTGATTACCCTGGACGGTGGACTTGGCGAAGTCATTCTTGGCGATGTTCCAAAAATCCAGCCGGAAGTCAGCGGCGATTTCGCCACCCTGATGAGCTGGGTCGACAAGGTCCGTCGTCTGAAAGTCCGGACCAATGCCGATACTCCTCATGACGCTAAGGTTGCACGCGATTTCGGTGCTGAAGGGATCGGCCTGTGTCGGACCGAGCACATGTTCTTCGAGGGTGACCGGATTCAGGCGGTTCGTGAGATGATCCTCGCCGACAGTGTCGATGGTCGCAAGCGTGCTCTCGACAAGATCCTGCCGATGCAGAAGAGCGATTTTACCGCGATCTTCCGCGCCATGAAGGGGCTGCCGGTCACCATCCGTCTGCTCGATCCACCACTGCACGAATTCCTGCCTCAGACCGATGATGATGTCGCTGAGCTGGCTCAGGCAGTCGGCATGCGTTTTTCCGATATCAAGGACCACGTTGCCCACCTGCACGAATTCAATCCGATGCTTGGTCACCGTGGCTGCCGACTGGCGATCACCTATCCTGAAGTCTACGACATGCAAGTCAAGGCGATCATGGAAGCTGCCTGCGAGCTGATCAAGAACGAAGGATTCCAGATCGTTCCAGAGATCATGATTCCTCTGGTCGGCCATGTCAACGAGTTGAAGATCCTGCGTGCCAATGCCGAACGAGTTGCCGATGCCGTCTGTGCTCTCTACGGTGTTGAGGTTGAATACCTGATTGGAACCATGATCGAGTTGCCACGCGCTGCTCTGACTGCTGACAAGATCGCTGAAGCTGCGGAGTTCTTCTCCTTTGGTACCAACGATCTGACTCAGACGACCTTCGGTCTGTCGCGTGATGACGCAGGTCACTTCCTGCCTGATTACGTAGAGGGTGGGGTTCTGGATACCGATCCGTTCGTCGCCCTTGATCAGGAGGGGGTCGGACAGCTGGTCAAGATGGGTGTGGAAAAAGGTCGCAGTACCCGTCCGAACATCAAGCTGGGGATCTGTGGCGAGCATGGTGGCGAACCAAGCAGCGTTATCTTCTGCCATGACACCGGGCTCGACTATGTCTCCTGTTCTCCGTACCGGGTGCCGATCGCCAGACTGGCTGCTGCACACGCGGTTTTGAAAAACAGGTAATTCACGATCAATTGCAACAAAAAAAGCGCCCCATCGCGGGCGCTTTTTTTGTTGCAATGTTTTTCCTCAAGCCAAAGTCAAGCGTAGCTTCTTCGCTGTTTGAGAGCAGTCTGGCCGCCGTGACGCTGAACAAATTCCATTAACTGTTGTCTGGTCAGTGGCCGGCTGTAATAAAAGCCCTGAGCAATGCAGGGAACGTGCATCAGCAGGTATTCATGTTGGCTTTTGGTTTCGACCCCTTCGGCGACAAAATCAAGATTCAGGCCTTTTGCTACATTGATGACTGCCGGAATAATCGAATTCTCACCCCGTTCTGTTGATATTTTCTGAATGAATGACTTGTCAAGCTTTAGCGTCTGTAGCGGCAGCCTGTCCAGATAGCTCAGTGACGAATAGCCTGTGCCGAAGTCGTCTACAGCGATCTTTATGCCAGTGTCTGTCATGGTCATGATGTTGGAAATGGTTTTTTTCATGTTCTGAATGATGACGTTTTCAGTCAATTCCAGTTCTATTTCAGTCGCATCAACATTGTATTCACAGAGTTTGCTGAACAGTTCTTCAACGAAACGATCTGATGCCAATTCGTGAGCTGATACGTTGATGGCAGTGCGCAGGCTGATATTCTGTTGATGCCAGAAGCTGATATCTCGGCAGACCCTGTCACGGACGACGGCCCCGATTTCGTTGATCAGTTCAGTCTCTTCGGCAATTTCAATGAACTTGCCCGGCAGGACCAGCTTGTCTCCCGGTGATTTGATCCTGACCAGAGCCTCGACACCGTGAATGCGCTTGCAGCCGAGGTCGATCTGCGGCTGGTAGAGGACTTCGAAGCGGTTGTTCTTAAGGGCGTCGCGGATCAGGTTTTCGATAACGACCTTGTTGCTGTTGCGATTCTTCAGGTTGCTATCGTAGAGACAGTAGTGGCTGCGATTATTCAGTTTTGAAGCGCATACCGCTGTATCGGCGTTGCGCATCAGGTCCTCCCAGGTCGAGCCATGGTCGGGAAACAGGGCAATGCCGACACTTAAGTTCAGGTGGATTTCCTTGTCTTCATGCTGATAGGGAAGAGATGCTTCCGCCAGAATTTTATTGGCGACAGCGTAGGTATCTTCTGTCCGGTCGATATCCGGCAGGACAAGAATGAATTCATCTCCCCCCAGGCGGCCGATCGAATCGCCTTCTCTGATATTGCGCTTGAGCATTTCGGCAAAGCTGCGCAGAACGTCATCTCCGACGTTCTGCCCGTAGCTGTCGTTGATCAGTTTGAAGCGATTGATATCAAAGAAGAGAACCGCGAATCTTTCCTGGCGGTCGTGTGACCGCATGATCAGAGAGTTTATTTTCTGTTGAAGCAGATTGCGGTTCGGCAGGCCGGTGAGAAGATCGTGATTGTTCTGAAAGCTGATGATCTCTTCCGAAATTTTCTGGTCCGTGATGTCACGTGCGACTCCGTAGGTGCCGATAAAGTCCGTACCGGAGGTACTGTTGATACCAAGTCGATAGCCGCCGCTGCTCTTTTTATTGATATGCAGGGCGCGTACGTCGACATGGAGAAGGTTGCCGTTTTTGCAGATCAGGCGTAGCTCCATACTTCTGGCTCTATGCAGGAATGCACCGTTGTGAAAGAAGAGCTTGGCCCGTTCGATATCTTTAGCGTAAATGATTTCGCTGTAGTGCCGGCCAATCAGTTCATTACGACGATATCCAAGCATGCGGACGGTATTCTTGTTGACAAAAGAAAAGGCGCCCCTGCGGTCGAGCATGTAAAGCATGTCGGGAGAGTTGTGAACAATGAATTTATGCAGCGCTTCAGATTCTTCCAGTTTTGCATAGATTTCGCTGTTCTCGCGTTCCAGGTGCTGTTTCTCGAGAACGTTCCTGATGGAGAACAGCAACTCGTCAGGGTTGTAGGGTTTGCGGACGTAGTCCTTGGCGCCGAGTTTAAGAACGTGAATCGCTTTCTGGATTTCCGATTCGCCGCTGACAACGATAATGCTGGTATCGATGTTGAGTTGAACGATCTGCTCGATCACCTCAGCACCATCCATGTCCGGCATGTTGAGGTCGAGCAGAACCAGATCGAATGGCTGTTGCTTTAACTGCGCAATGGCATCTTGGCCACAGTTGACCGCGGATGCTGTCAGATTGGCCAGACGCAGAACATTCTGAATACTCTGAGCCATACGGGGGTCGTCATCGACGATCAGGATACTTGTGGCATCTGAGGAACACCTGTCGCTAGCGAGTATTTCAAAATGAGGCATATTCATTGTCATTTACCGATAACAGCTCAAAAGTTTCTGGGGATATAGAGACTGAACTCCGTTCCCTGGTCCCCGCTGGAATAACAGAAAATCTCAGCATTCAATTCTTTGACAAGATTGTTGACGATGGTCAGTCCAATTCCGGAATGGCCGTCCTTGGTACTGTTGACCGGTGAAAAGAGGTTGGCAAGGATCTCTTCACTGATCCCCGGTCCGCTATCCTTGATTGAAATCTGCACCGAAGGTTTGCCATTCTGATAGACATTGTCTCGGGTCATGATTTCAATGCTGCCACCGTCGGGCATAGCTTCAACAGAATTTTTCAGCAGGTTGATGATGATCTGCTTCAGCTTGTCATGATCGCAGGCAAGCGGTGGAACAGACTGATCAAGTTGCAGCTGCGAACTGATTGCGGTTGTTTTGTAGAGGGAGCTTTTCAATAGCTGGTCTATCTCGATCAGGAGTTTGTTGATGTTGGCTGTCGTGATCCTTGTCGGTATAGAGCGAGTCGGGTCCTTGGCGCGCAACAAGATCGCTCCTACCCGGTCGATCTCGGCACGAATCGTCCTGATCTGTTCCTGGGCCTGATTCGATGCATCGAGTTGGGCTCCCAGGGTGTAAAGGTAGTTGTTGATGATTGTCAGTGGATTGCTGATTTCATGGATCAGTTCCCTGATGGCGGTGCTTTCCGTTTGGCTATCCGCCCCCGTTTTCTGGATCATCTGCCAGCTTGTCGCGAGTTCCTGGCCGATCAGGCTGAGCAATGGCTGCAAAGCAGCCAGTCTGGCCTGATCGGTCCGCTGGTGGCCAAGGGCGGCAACTCCCAGGCAGGAAGCTCCGTTGAGCAGCGGGAGCAGGAGCAGATCATCACTGTCAAGAATCCGTGCCAGTTGGCGATCGGCTATTGTTCCGGGAGTCTCGCTGCTGGATACTTGCTTCCTCTGCATATAGGCATGGCTGAGCAAGCTCTGTGGATCGTTGTCGAGAAAATAGATTTCATCCAGTTTGCTCTGTTTGAGGTCGTTGATCGCAGTCAGCTTTGTCGTGTCCGGGCTGTGCCTGAAAATACAGATTCTATCGAGGTTGAAAAGAGAGCTGAAACAACTTCTGGCCAGTGAGGCGAACTCCTTTTCTGTATTGACCGCATGGGAAAATCCCGCGTGGCTGAGCGCAATATTTTTGACCTGCTGGGCAAGGTTATCGTTGTTTTTTTTCGCTTCAGTATCGAAAAAGCTGTCTGTTTCGTCAGCGCAGAGATAGAAGCGGCCAGCAAAACCCAGATCGGAAATCATCTTCTGGCTGGTCGCCACCGCCGCGTCGAGACAATTGAGCGTCGATGCTTCAGACAGGTCAAATAGTTCCCCTGCCTTGGCCAGATAGGTCTGATTTTCGCGGGCATTGTTTCTCGAGGAGAGGGCTGAAGTGACTGAAAGGATCTTAAGCAGCAGCGGAGCGTTGTGCAGTTCAGAGACGGGGGAACGTTGAAAGAGCAAGGCGTCGGCAATGAATGAATCAAGCTGCCAGGTCTCGAGTAATGCAGCTCCGAGTTCACAATGGTTGACCTTGAACATCTCCCTTTCAAGATTGTGAAACTCATCTGTCTTCTGATAATAACGATCAAGCAGGGGGAGATAGTCAGCTTCGCGATTCAACAGCAGCAGCAGCATGCCGACCTGATGCAGCAGGCCGGCCAGAAAGGCTTCCCCCGTTTTTTCATAGCCGACAAGCCTAGCGAAACGTTCTGCCAGGTTTGCGCAGAGCAGTGACCTGAGCCAGATGTGCTGGACCTGGCGGGAAAAGTTTTTGGTAAATTTGGCAAAAAACTGCTGGATAGCGCAGGTTGTAACAATCTGGCGGACGTTGGTCAGGCCGAGTACGATCAGAACGCGGCGAATGTCGTTAAGGTCATTCCACTGGCGGTAAGCGGGAGAATTGGCAACCTGAAGAATTTTGCTTGTTAAGCCGACATCCTGCTTGATCAGCTGGGTGAACTTTTCAAAATTAGCGTTGTCGTCATGGCACAGGTTGAGTAATTCAACCAGCAGGCTTGGTTCGGACGGCAGATGAGCAATGTCATAAAATTGATTGTTCAGATAGATACGTTGCATATCTATCATCCCTTTCCGCAGCAGCAATGGCAGATTTCGGCCCATACAAACAGCTAGAACCTATGACGATGTTAAACATTAGCGAAAAAAAATAAAAAGATAAAGATTTTTAATCTGTGGGCCTGTAAGCCTTGTATCTGCGTATCATGCTTATTGTTTGTCGTTTCGGTTACGTCGTGAGTTCAGTTGATTGTATGGGCAAGCGCGATAAATCGCGCTCTGCATAACGCGCTAATGGCAGGGCAACCATCGAAAATCCATAATTTACCGACTGTCAGGGGCCGAAGTTGCAGTGTTATCGATGACAGTTCTTAGCTGGTTTGCCTGAGGGGCTTCTAGACGTCCCGACTTTTCAGCGAGACTGAGGGTTTGCCTGGCTAGAACCTGGTAGATACCGAGAGTTTCCGGTGCGCAGTCATAGAGGGACCGAAGGTGTTGTTCGACTGTTCCCAGGTCTCCTCGGACGATCGGACCGGTCAGCCCCTGCTCCGGGGGGAAGGTCTCCAGGTTGGTGATAGTCGCCTTGATCAGAGGTATCAGTATCGGTGTCAGCTGAGCTTCTTCAATCTGGCAACGGCGGAGCAGGTCCCTGGAAAGGCTGAACAGGGTGACCAGAAAATTTGAAGCGATGCTGGCCGCCGCATGATAAAGCGGCTTGTTCGCAGCTGAAATCTCGAAAGGTTGCCCCTGAAAACTGGCGACTATCTGCCGGCCGATTTCTATAGCCGCATGGCCTCCCTCCAGGGCGCAGGGGCAGTGGAGCAGGTTGCTGTAGGCCTGTTGTGCATCGGCGAATGGAAACAGAGGATGCAGGGAGAGGGCCTGTGTTGTTGGGATAGCGCTGGGGTAGAGTGCTGAGGAACTTTTGAGTCCACTGAAGTGAATCAGGATTTTGTCGACGAGTGAACAGTACTCGGCCAGCCTGACCGCAACCTCCGTAATCTTGTCATCCGGTACCGCCAGCAGAATGATTTGGGCTTGTTCCGCCTTGGAGAACTCCGTTGTGGCAAGCTCCTCGGTACAGCCGATGAAGTTGCAGGCAGCCCTGCTACGTTCCATATCCCGGCCGATCACGGCCTTGATTTGAAAGCCGTCAGCAAAGAGATGGCGTGAGATTGCGCTGCCGACGCGGCCCGGTCCTATCAGGGCAAAACTCTTTTTCATTTGACGCTGACTTTCAGGGTGCCGACCTGTTCAATGTTGGCGACCAGTTGATCGCCACTATGCAGGGGACCGACCCCAGCGGGGGTTCCGGTGAGGATGACGTCTCCTGGCTGCAAGGTAAAATATCTGGAAACGACGGAGATGATTGCTGCAACTGAGCGCATCATCTGGTTGGTGTTACCCTGTTGCCTGAGTTCACCATTGATGTGCAGACTGAGGGCCAGATTGTCCGGATTTTTCACCGCGGAAGCACTGACAAAGTCGGACAGTGGGCAGGAGCCGTCAAAACCTTTGGCCAGCTCCCAGGGGAGTCCCTTGCTTTTAAGCTCGTCCTGAAGATCGCGCAGGGTCAGATCCAGCGCAACAGCATAGCCGGCGATGTATTCAGAAGCGGACTCCTGCGGTATGTTTTTCCCCTCGCGGCCGATCAGTAGCGCCAGTTCCAGTTCGTGATGACAGTCGTTTGAATATGCCGGTATCTCGATCTGCTCCCCCTCGCCGAGGACGCTGGTTGGCGGCTTGCAGAAGATGACTGCACTGTCCGGAACCGGGTTGTTTAGTTCACGAATGTGGTCAAGATAGTTGCGCCCCAAGGCCATGATCTTTCCGAGGGGCACTTTGTTTTCGGTTCCTCTGATGGTGAGCATTCGCATACGCCGCGTCTCCTTGTTCTGGCAAAATCGTTCAGCTCGAAGATAACGGTTTTTTGACTGTGAAAGCAAGAACCGTGCGCTGTCGCTATGTCTCTCTGTCGTGGATGGTGAATTGAGCAGACCGTCTGTCTTGCAGAGGCGCGTGACTGAGCACTGCGCCTGAGCAGCATCGACTGGAAAGACAAATTGACTGTCCGGGCTGCATAGCAATAGGATGGAAGTATCATCAGTCCATCAGGAGAAAGGGATGTTCTTTCCGATCAGTGACACGCCGAATCCCGCCACTCGTCCCTATGTGACCTGGGCCTTGATCCTTGCCAACGTTACTGTCTACCTTGTGGTCAGCCTGCCCGCCACCAGGCAGCTTGTCAATTTGCAGGATCCTGAGCTGCTTGCCTACCTTCGTTCTCTCGGTGTCCAGGGCAGCGTAAACGTCAGAGATATCCTGTCCCATGTTAGTGCCTACGACCTGCTGGTTTACAAGTATGGTTTCAAGCCCGGTCGGTTCTCTTTGGTAGATATCTTTAGCTCACTGTTTCTGCATGGCGGTCTGTTCCATCTGGCAGGTAACATGCTGTTCCTCTATATCTTTGGTGATAATGTCGAGAATCGCCTGGGTCGCTGGCGGTTCCTGCTGACCTATCTGTTTTGCGGAGTCTGTGCCTGTCTGTTCTTCGCTCTTTTTGCCGTGTCTCCCGAGGTTCCGTTGGTTGGCGCTTCAGGGGCGATCTTTGGTGTTCTCGGCTGCTATTTTCTCTGGTTCCCCCGCAATCGGGTTCGTTGTTTCCTGCTGTTCTTCCTGATTTATCTTCCGGCCCGCCTGGTTCTCGCTTTCTACCTGATTGTCGATAACCTTCTGCCATTTCTTCTGTCTGCTGGTGCCGCGGATGGGGTCGCACACGGAGCACATATCGGTGGATTTTTCGCTGGTTTGGCCATTGCAGTGGCGGTGGATCAGTGGTACCGCTTGCGTTCTGGAAACCGTGGCTGTTGGAGCCGGGCGGAAGATATTTCCTCAACGCTGAAGCAATTCTGCCCTGGGGTCGCCGCTGGAGATATTCCTGCGGTTGCGGAATGCTATCTGGCGATCGATAAGGATCAGCGCAGGACGGTTGCTTCGGAGGATGTCCTGAGGATCGGCGAGCATCTTCTTGGTGCAGGACGACCGCTGGATGCCCTACGGGTCTTTCGATGTTTCATCAGTGAGCGGCAGAACGATGCCGGACTTGATCGGGCCTACCTGGGGGCAGGTAAGGCTATGCTGCACAATCCTCGCCTGTTGACCAGTGCCTATCATTACTTTTTGTCTGTATTGGATCTGACGGACAGTGCTCAAGTGGCTGCGGAAGCTCGAGGTTTCCTGCGTCTTATCGAGGACCGCCAAGCTGTTCGTGACAAAGAAGGTGGCTGAGTATGCCAGGCGATATTGGCTCAGAATG
The DNA here is from genome assembly GCA_963677215.1 of Geopsychrobacteraceae bacterium. GTDB lineage: Bacteria > Desulfobacterota > Desulfuromonadia > Desulfuromonadales > Geopsychrobacteraceae. The sequence goes on along the minus strand of OY781919.1, from coordinate 85,477 downwards.
TGGAGAAACTGTTGCGTCCCTGCTCCTTGACCTGGTAGAGCGCTTTGTCAGCCATATTGATAAGGTCAAGTGGTGATGTCTCAGCAGATGGAAGGATACTGGCAACCCCTTGGCTGACTGTGACAAAATCGGACGCTTCAGAATCCTGATGAGGGATTTGTAAATCATGAATCGCTTCGGCAATACGTTTGGCAACCGTCACGGCCCCATCTATCGGGATCTCCGGCAGCAATAGCGCGAACTCCTCGCCGCCATAGCGGGCCGCGAGGTCTGCGGACCGGCAGAGAGAGCTTTTAAGGGCAGCGGCAACCTTGACCAGGCATTCATCTCCGGCGCTATGCCCGTAGCGGTCGTTGTATCTTTTGAAGAAGTCGATATCGAGGAGTATCAGTGAAAGAGGAGTGCCGTTGCGTTGCTGGCGCCCCCATTCTTTTAGCAGTATTTCGTCAAGGTAGCGTCTGTTGGCGATTCGGGTCAGGCCGTCGATGTTGGCCATTTCTGTCAGTCTTCTGTTGAGTTCTTCGCGGGCTTTTTCTGCTTCTTTTCTGGCGGTGATATTTTTAAACTGGGCAACTATGGCATAGCTGCCGACGATAGTCGTCAGGGGGGCAGTGCTGACCAGGTAATATTCGTCATCCAGCTGGATTTCATACTCTTGAACTTTGTGGCGTCTGTTTTTTTTGAGTGGACAGTTGTTGCTGCCGCAATGCCCATAATTGAGCAGTTCACAGCACTGTGTACCGATGACTTCCGAGTTGCTTTTGTTAAGAAAGTCCAGCATCGCATCATTGGCGCGGATGACCAGGCCGTCATCCTGGATGACCCAGATTGGATCCGTCGCTGCGGAAAAGATCTGTAATAGCTGGAGGTTGTCGATTTCAGCCTGAAGCTGTTTGCCGCCCGCTTCAGCTATCGTCGTTTCAAGGGCTTCAACGGTGGCCATTAGGTTGTCGCAGGTGCTTCTCAGGATGTCGTTTTCCTGGGTAAGTGTTTCGATCTGTTGCAGAAGCTCTTTGGTTTTGTCAGCCATCAGGGCGAAACCTATTGTTTTTTTTGCTGTCATCAGGAGGGCAATTGTCAATGCCTGAGTGTCAGGCAACGTCTCTTTGCTCCTGAATCGACATCCACTTATTGGCGTTTTTCGATCTGCTCAAGCCACTGGCGCAGATAGCCGAAGGTGACCGGCTTCTGGAGTACTGTGGCGCCGGTGCTGAGGGCACGCTCGCGGCTGAAGCTGGTTGTATCCCCGGACATGAGGATGATGTTGTCCGGGTAACTCTGCTCTGTGTTTCTGCACAGCCCTTCGAGCAGATCGAGGCCAAAGAGGTGCGGAAGATGGTGATCCAGGATCATGGCATCAATGGCCGGTATGCGTAGCCTGTAAAAGCCATCTTCACGGGTAACACAGTCTTCAGGAGATTCAAAAACAAAAACCTTATGACCTAGGTCCTCGAGAAACCATTGAAACGATTCTCTGATCGATTCCTCATCCTCGATGATGAGGATTCTCATCGCGTTTGTGTTCATGTTGATTCTCTCCGGCTGTTGATTGGCAGTAGGATGTTGATCGCCGTATACTGATTTTGAACCGAGTCGATCTCTAGAGTACCTCTGTGTTTGCGGACAATGTCGTTGACTATGGAAAGTCCCAGCCCGGTCCCCTTGCCCATCCCCTTTGTGGTGAAGAAGGCTTCCTGGGCTTTGTCAAGAACTTCATCGCTCATGCCGCTGCCGTTATCGTAGACCTGCAGACAGACGCAGTTTTCACCCGAACGAACAGCTTTCAAGAGATTGATGCGGATCTGTTTTTCCGTTTCCAGCGCCTCCTTTTCAAGAAGTGCATCGGCGGAGTTGTCAAGCAGATTGATGATCACTTGCTGAATGCTCTGAGATTGCAGATCAAGTTCAGGCAGGTCTTTTGGGTGCTCAAATATCAGCTTGATTCCCCGCTGGTGGATTTTACGGCGCATCAGAACGAGTGCTCCTTCAATCGTTTCGACAATGTCGCAAGGTCTGAATTCGACCCGGTTGTCTCTTGAATAATGAAGCAGTTCGTTGGTGATCTGGCCGATGCGGATGCTTTCGTTGGCAATCCGTTCGGCCAGGAGTGCCGTGCGTTTTACGTTGTTCGGTTTCTCCTGAATGAGGCTGGCGTAGTTTAGGATCCCCTGAATCGGATTGTTGATCTCATGGGCGACTCCGGCCGCGATGGTTCCCAGAGCTGCAAGCTGGGCGGAGCGCCGATAGTCATCGAGAAGTTTTTTCTGATAGGTGATGTCCTGGGCGACGGCGAGTACCTTCTGCGGAACCCCGTCGTCATCGTATGCCAGGGCTGAATTGACCCTGATCCATTTTACTTTATTGTCAATCAGTAGTCTGTGTTCGATTTCTACGGGTTGTTCAAAGAGTGGAATCGAACGAAAGTATGCCCTGTCTTCCGGATGGATCTGGTTTATGAACTGCGAGAATGGGACCGGGTTGTTGACGGGAAGCTCATAGATTTTGAACGCCTGATCTGAACAGGTCGATTCTTTGCTCTTGATATCGGTTTCCCAGGAACCGAGAATTGCCAGCTCCTGAGCTTTTTCGAGCAGCTGTTGTTTACGGAGGAGCTGTTCTTCGGCTCTTTTTCGTTGGGATATGTCTTCGACAAAGACGATGGTTTTCCCTTTTCCCCCTTCGGGGAAATATTTCAGGCTGACCTGGACATCAAACAGGCTGCCGTCTTTTCTGCGATGTTTTGACTGAAAGGTCTCGATCGCCATATGACGGACTCTGTCCATGTGTTTTTTGATCTGTTCCTCGGTCTCCATGGCTTCGAGGTCGGCTACGTTCATCTGGAGAAGTTCCTGCCTTGAATAGCCACTCATCCTGCAGTAGGTCTCGTTCACTTCGATCAGGTTGTTCTGATCGTCAGTCGTGTAGATACCGTTCAGAGAGATCTGCAACATGGCTCTGTTGAGTTCGAGATTTTGAATGGATACTTTTTTGGCTTTCCTTTTGCCGATTGTTGTACCGATCGCCAGAATGACGAGGAGCAGAAGGAGTCCCCAGAGGGTTAGGTCGCCAAGTGTTGGCGTCGAGATTTGTTGGTTCTGAATTGCCTTTGTGGGCAGGCTGGTACTCGGTTGCGAGGCTTCTGCACCGGCGTTTTCGGCGAACAGCAAGAGCTGGCTGCTGGATATGCAAAGGCCGTACGCCGTGACGTGAAGCAAGCGCTTCATGAAGATTGGCAGCTTGCTGGTAATTTGATGATCTGCTTTAACGGGACACAAGTGAACCTCACCTAGGAAAACCCTTTTTTAGGGTTTTGGTCATCAATAAGACTTATGTAGCTCAAAGCAGTTTTTTCAAAGTTCTGAATATACGAGAAAATTCAAACTATTAGTCTAGATTAACGCTTGGGGGTTGTCAAGCTGTTCAAGGCAAGGTTTATTGTTTTGTTCTGAGGGAAATCGGGATTATCTGGCGCTTTTGTCTGGACGTTAGGGCTTTCTATTCTAGACATGATCCGGAAGATCGGTTAGAGTGCGTATACTCTATATCCCGAATGGCGGGAGAAATAACAAAACAATAATTGTAGGAGGAAAATATGGCTTACGTGATTTCTGACGAATGTATCTCTTGTGGCGCATGCCAGTCCACTTGCCCAGTTGATGCCATCAGCGAAGGTGATATCTATTCTATCGACGCAGCTGCTTGTACTGATTGTGGCGCTTGTGCTGATGCTTGTCCGGTTGATGCAATTTCTCAGGCCTGATTTGGCTGCAGGATTTTGATCGACAAAAGCGGTGACTGTTTCGGCAGTTGCCGCTTTTTTTTTCAGGGGAGAGCTTGGGATTATTCGCTGGCAGATTTTGAGGCAGTGACTTTGACGCTGTATTCAGAAAGGTTGGCTGGCAGGTCTTTGAAGACTATGTCGAACGGGATCTTTTGTTCCGGAGCCACTTTCATGTTGCTCAGTTCCTCGCCGAACTGATTGCCCATCATCTCCTCCAGTTTGCTGAAGGCAAGGCTGGTTAGTTCAGTGTCTTTGATTGGATTTCCACAGAATACAGTTTTCTGCAGCAGAGGCTTTCCATTGTGGTCGAAGATAACTCCTTTGACCTGCAGGCCAGCTCTGGGCTCCTTGAATTTGTTGATTGCGGCTCCCCTGATCAGGAAGAGCTCGCCGACCTGCTCATTCTGGACGAACTTGCCTTCAAGTTTATCCAGAATGATTTCACCTGTTCTGACGGGTTGCTCGATCTGCTGACCAAGCAACTGCTGGACCTTGCTGTTCAGGGCATCGGTTCCGTTCTGGAAAATATAAACACCTGCAGCGATGAGCAGGATGAGGATGATCAGTAGCAGGATTTTGATAAGGATTGTCAGCGCGCCGCCTTTTTTGCTTGCCGCTGCAGAATTCAAGCCCTCTTTTCCGGACGTTGATGCTGTTTCGTCCTCTGTGGTAGAGAAGTTTTGTTCCTCGGACAGGAGTGCTTTGTCCTGACTGTTCAGGTCATTACCAAAGTTGAAATTCGACTTGTCGTCCTGATTGTCGAGTTCCTGAAATTGTTCGTAGTTGAATTCAGTATTGGCGGAAGCGTTTTCGATTGTGAAGATATGCTTGCAGCGCGCACAGCGAACCTTGGCTTTTCCTTCCGGGAGCTTTTCCTGACTGATATTGAATTTCGTAGAACATTCTGGGCAGACAATAATCATGGGCATCTCCTTTTCTGAATTACATTTCATACCGTTCTTTTTCCGCCTGGTGATTCTGGCGAGGAAAAGATTGTATCGGGCAGAGAACGATGAAGTTACTCTTCTATTAGATATATGTCTGGAAGATCACGATACTTTTCATCATAATCCAGACCGTACCCAATAATAAAGCCGTCGTCCATTGTGATTCCGACATAATCGGCCTCAATATCAACTTCACGCCGGGCTTTTTTGTCGATCAGGGTGCATATTTTCAGGGTTTTTGGTTCCTGCAGGAGCAGTTTGTTATAGAGGCAGTCCAGGGTGTAGCCACTGTCGACGATGTCCTCGACAATGATCACGTTCCGGTCCTTGATCGACATCTCGAGATTTTTGCGAAACTCGACTAGGCCTGAAGACTGGGTTCCAGCACCATAGCTGGCCAGGCGGACAAAGTCGATGAGTGCCGGAACTTCAATAGCGCGAATCAGATCCGCAACAAATAAAAAGGAGCCTTTGAGGACTCCGATCAGCATGACTTCCTGCCCGGCGAAGTCTCGGCTGATCTCCTGACCGAGGCGCTCGACTTCAGCGGCAATGCGATCCCTTGAAAAAAGGACCTTGCGCTCACATGATTCGATCATGAATGAATGTTCTCCTGTCGCTTGAAAATACAGGCTTCTATAACAGGAAGATAGCAGAAAAGTCAATTTGTATCCGTCTTTTGCGGGGATGTTTTCTCTTTGTCACTGTGTTATAATTCCGATGTTTATTTTGTTTATGATTTTCGGAGGGTTGTCAGTATGTACCGAGTTCTTCTTGTTGTGCTGTTGTTCTCTTTGCCGCTACCTGTCTTTGCTGCGCCGGCTATTGTCGTAGATAGCCTCAAATATGATTTCGGTCAGGTTTCTGAATCTGAACAAGTGGAAACGATCTATCGCTTTCAAAATAGCGGGGACGAGGTTCTGGTTATCAGCAAGGTCAGAAGCTCGTGTGGTTGTACGGCGGCACTTCTGACTCAGTCCCGTCTTGAGCCCGGCGCTGTCGGCGAGTTGAAGGTCCGTTTCGACTCCTCTGATTTTAGAGGTGCTGTTCACAAATATGTCAGTTTCAATACTAATGATCCCAGACACGCAACAGTGACGTTCGATCTGGAGGGGATTGTCATGGCTCCCTTTTATGTCTCTCCGGAGAGGGTTAATTGGGGGAGGGTGCCAGCGGGAACCTCACTGTCTGCCCGCTTGAAAGTTGTCAATGATTCAGGTCAGACCATACAGTTGACCGATCCGGAAACGACACTGTCCCAGTTGCGTCTGTCTATTGACAAGCACAATCTCGCTCCCGGTGAGGAGGCTGTCCTGCTGATTGAGGCTGACTTTCCGCAGGATCGGAAGCGTTTGGCCGGCTATGTCGTTATCGGGTCCGATTTTTCTCAGTCGCCGTTGTTGAAAATACCAGTATCTGCGCGTTTGCTAGCGAATTAGTCTGTTTGGGGAGGAACTCATGAGTGAATCGTCAGCTCATTCGAAAGAAAGGCGTACCTTTCTCGGGATGATCCTTGGTGGCATAGGTGTGATTATTGCCGCCTCTTTTGTCTGGCCACTGTTTCGTTACCTGTCGCCTCCAGTCAGAGCGGAGGGGAGCGATAAGGTTATGCTAGCGAAAGCAGATGTGCCGATCGGTGGCTCGTTGCTCTTTTCCTATCAGGGGAAACCCGCTGTTGTCCTGCAGCCGAAAGCGGGAGAGTTTGTCGCCCTGAGCGCTGTCTGTACGCACCTGGGATGCATCGTCAAGTGGGTGCCAGGCAGTCAGGAATTTCTCTGTCCGTGTCATGGCGGGCGATTCAGTGCCAACGGTCAGGTTCTTGGTGGACCTCCACCTGAAGCCCTGGCTTCATATGCTGTTGTCGTTGATGGCGACAACCTTCTGATCGGTTAGGGGAGGTGCTATGAACGTGCAAAGGGAAGTAGTTGACTGGCTGGATCGTCGGATCGGTATCAGGGAGATCATGCACAGTAACATGCAGGGTTACCTTCTACCGAAGAACATCAATATCTGGTATACGCTCGGCTCGGTGCTGATGGCTCTGTTTGCGCTGCAGTTTCTGACCGGCATACTTCTGCTTGTCTATTATGTACCCGACACTGAAAAAGCTTTTGCCAGTGTCACAAAAATCATGAATGAGGTTCCCTACGGCTGGCTGATCCGTTATCTGCATGTGGTCGGTTCCAACCTGATCATGGTCTTTCTGCTTCTGCATATGCTCTCCGTTCTGTTCATGGGAAGCTATAAGCGCCCGAGGGAGTTGACCTGGCTGTCCGGATTTACCATCCTCAATCTTGGTTTTGCCTTCTGCCTGACCGGCTATCTGCTCCCCTGGAGTCAACTCTCCTTCTGGGCGACAACCGTGGCGACCGATGCCGCTGGAGCGATCCCTTTCATCGGCGATCAGCTGGTCGAATTTCTGCGCGGCGGGCCGACCGTCGGACCGGCCACGCTTGGCCGCTTTTTTGCCCTGCACGTCATGGGGCTGCCGATGGTTTTTCTTGGACTGGCCGGTTTTCACCTGTTCTGCGTACGTCGTATCGGCATTTCGAAACCGCCATTTGGAGATGATTACCGTCCGGCTGAACCTGGTCTGAGCTTTCACCATGAAGAACACCCGGGCGGTGTGCCGTTCCATCCGAACTATACGATCAAGGATATGGCCATTGTGCTGTTCGCTCTGGCCCTGCTGGTTTTCATCACCTTCTTTGCGCCATGGATCTTTATCCCGCCTGAGGCGCTGGAAGCCGCTGACCCCTTTACGACCCCCGCCCATATCAAGCCAGAGTGGTATTTTCTCTGGGCCTATCAGACGCTGAAGATCTTCCCGAGCGAACTGCTCGGTCTGGCGTCTCAGGTGGTCGTTATGACGCTGATAGCACTGTTGCCGTTTTATGATCGAAGCCTGGAGCGTCGTCCGGCAAAGCGTCCCGTGTTTGTTTCAGTCTATGTTCTGGTCATTCTGCTGTTTGTTGGTCTCTCGATCTGGGGGCATTACTCATGAAAAAGATATTGTTCATAATGACGCTTTTTCTTGTGCTCGTTCTGGCTGCTGCGCAATCGGGATTCGCCGTGGATGATACGGTTTGTATCCAGTGTCACGGCAGCTTGGATGAAAGATTGTCGGCGCCGGTTGAACAGTGGCAGTCCAGCGTCCACTATGCCAACGGGATCTCCTGTCATGACTGTCATGGCGGCGACCCGACCGATTTCGAGCTGGCGATGTCCCCTGAACGTGGGTTTATCGGGGTTCCTGAGTATGAGGCCGTTCCAGACTTCTGCGGGCGCTGTCATGTCGGTGTCAAAGAGGACTATATGGCCAGTGCTCACGGTCAGGCTATAGAGGTCGGAGGCGCACAGTGCGTGATCTGTCATGAGAATCACGCGGTGCAGAAGGCTGGTATCTATCTGATCAACGAAGAAAGCTGTTCCCGTTGCCATGATTATGAACGGGCGGAAAAAGTGAAAGCCGTGATCGGTGAAACTGAAGAACGCTTGACCTCTCTTGAGAAGTCTATCGCTTCGTTGTATCGTGTCGGAATCGATACAGAGGAGCTCGGAGCGGGTCTGTTTGCCTCTCGTAATTCCTTTCGCAGGGTGTTTCACACCGTCAATATGGATAGAATCAAGACTCAGTTGGCCGAGTTCGACGGCGATTTGACAGAAACAGGCGACAAGGTTGCTGCGTATGAAGATTCGCTTGGCCAGCGCAAACTGGTTGGAGGCGTTATAGTGTTGTTGCTGTTTCTTGGTGGTTGTATCGCGATGATCATCCGGCGCAGTTATCACCAGCAGGAGCAGGATGGAGAATAGTCACAAGTCATTATGCAGATTAAAAAAAGCGGCCGAAAGGCCGTTTTTTTAATCAACTTCTAACCTGATTCTCATGATGTTTGCACGGCCAGAGGTCAGATTCCGTAAAAACATCGAAAGGAATCTTATATGGTAAATGCAACTGGAAAAGAGCAGGGCTTGATAGCGCAGGAAATGGGCTGTCCTTTCTACTGTGCAGAGTCTGCTACATGTCAGGTCAATGCCGGTGCTTCGGTAGCGAAACGAAAAATTGTCAATTTCTGTGGTGGGGAAGATTACGATTTCTGTCCGACCTATCTTGGTTATATGCTTGCTCACAGCCGCCCGATGAGAGTCGATAGTGATTGGCTTGATTGTTCCCGCTGAGGGCTAATCTTACAGATTTCTCTGTAGCTTGCGACCAATGAACAGGCCGCAGGCTGCTCCGCACACCCCTGCCAGGTACCCTGCCATAATCCCTCCGGAAATACCAAGTTTCCAGCCTATGGTTGAGCCGACGCTGATAGCGATAATGGGAACGAGCGGTTTTAACATGTATTGCCTTTCGCGACAAAAATATTCATTTCAAAGACTTCTCCCTCTGACAGGTAAACAGGGATTATCATTCCCAGGAGATCTGTGACCTCTTCAGTTTCAGACGCCGCAGCGGGGTTTTTGAAACGGGCCGGTGTAATGTCGATGTTGTAGCCGAGTTGAGTCGCTTTGGTGGCGATATTGCCGCAGGTCATGTTGATGAAAGACAGAAGCGAGTCATCAAGATTCTGCCCCAGATCAGGGTCCTGTCTGTTCTCTTTCAGAATAGCCTGGGCGATCATTTTTCGGCCAGATTCAGAAAGGGTGACCAGGAAGCGTGCTGAAACGGTTCCGGAAAAGCCCATTTCAACGACCACTGGTTTTTTCGGCAGCTTGTCTGTACTGATGCACTGACCAGCGCGGTTGGGGAGTCCGGCAATACGAGTCAGCATTTTGCAGGTCTGGTCCGCGACAATTTCCCAGACAGGCGGGCAGGGGATGTCGGGGGGGATAGTGATTTTTTCGGTCAGATAACTGCTCTGTTCAGTATTGAAAGCGTTCAGTGCTTCTTCCATCTGCCCTTCAGACAGGGCCCCGATTTTGACCAGCGCCTGGCCGATGAACAGGTGGTTGCTCCGCTGCTGGTGCAGCAAGTGCTTGACCTGTTCGTGAGTCAGGTAACCCATGGCTACGGCCATTTCACCGAACTGAAGATCTTTGAGGCGCTGCGCCTGGTGAACTTCCTCGGCCTGAGCTCTGGTCATCAGTCCGAGGCTGATGACCAGATCACCGAAACGCAAATTGGTCTTTTCCTGGAGATCGATGGCCTTAAGCAGATCTTTGGGTGTTATCAGCTTTTTTTCCAGCAGGTATTGACCAAAAAATTTGACACTCATCGCGCGATGCCTCTTGATTTTTAAATACTGCATCCGAAGAAATATTTCTGATTGCAATAGCTGTGCTTATAGCGTATAAACTACAGCCCATGCGCCCGTGGCTCAGCTGGATAGAGCGCTGCCCTCCGGAGGCAGAGGTCACAGGTTCGAATCCTGTCGGGCGCGCCAACAACATTAACGGGTTAGCAATTTATTGCAAACCCGTTTTTTGTTTTTTTGATCCGCTTCTTCACTGATTCTGCTCTCTTCTATACCATGCTCGGGTTTCATCTGACCATTCATTATTTGTACGCAATACATCGGGCAAGATAAATATCGGCAGGTAGTAGAAAAATCCGCCAAATCATTGTACATTTTTGTATTAAATGTGTACGTACGTACGAATAGCGTATTTTTGACCATTCTGAAAGTTTCTCTGTGGCGTTTTGAAATTTAACAACTCGGCTTGACCGCCCGCAATACTGAATGGATAAGGAGTCTTGAATGATCAGGCAGATTACGTTTGTCGGTATGGGGGAGGCTGGTGGCGCTATTGTCAGTGGCTGGGGAGAGGCTCAGCAAGGTAAGATCTCTGCATATGACATCAAAACGGACAATCCTGAGACTGCTGCCGTGATGCTCACCCGCTATCGCGAACTGGGGGTCCGGGGGTGTCTGACTGCCGCAGAGGCGGTCGCGGAGGCAGATGTTGTATTCTCGACCGTAACAGCTGATCAGGCGGTAGTTGCCGCAGAGGCTGCTGCTCCCCATATTCCTGCTGGGCTTATCTGGTGCGATCTCAATTCCTGCGCGCCATCCTCAAAGCAGAAGGCCGCAGCCATTGTTGAGGCTGCCGGAGGCCATTATATCGATGTCGCAGTCATGTCCCCGGTCTTTCCGAAGCGTAATCTTGTTCCTCTGCTGATCTCCGGATCCCATGCGCGGGATGTTGAGCCGCTGCTCGCGGAACTACCGATGTCGCCCCGCTATGTGGCGGCAGAAGTTGGTGCCGCATCATCGATAAAAATGATTCGCTCCATTATGGTCAAGGGTCTTGAAGCCTTGACCTCCGAATGTCTGCTGGCCGCAGTCTGTGCCGGTGTCGAGACCGAAGTACTGGCTTCTTTGAACGCCAGCCATCCTGGTATCAAGTGGGAAGCTCAGGCAGCGTACAATTTCGAGCGGGCAATGGTTCATGGTAAGCGCCGGGCTGCGGAGATGGAGGAGGTCGTCAGGACTCTCACTGATTTAGGTCTGCCCTCCGATATGGCCAGTGCGACTGTCCACTGGCAACAGCGGCTGGCCGAGACAAGGGTTGTGCCGCCGACAGATCCGCAGAAGAGTGGGGCAACGGCTGTCGCACTGACTTTGTTGCCAGAAGTATGTCGAAAATAGCCTGGTTCCAGCTCGCGGAATAGATGGGTAAAATCCTGTTTGTTCGATTCTCTTTAGTGGGATACCGGCTGTAGAAATGCCCTCATGGTTGAGGAGGGAATGCTACCACTTTTCCTCCATGTAGACTTCTGTGAGAAACTACTTTTTATGTACTTTTTAGGGTTGACTTGAATTTTACGAAACTATAAGTTAACACTCACTTACAAGAATGCAGGCCTCTTTACAGAGTCGTAGAGAGCGAGGTTGCTGGCTCAGGAAGCATCAATCGGCAAATTCACTACGTCCCCCCCCGGCCGGATCTTCATCCATAGCAAACCAACCTGATCAGCCGAAATTCCGGCTGATCATCGTCCCATTAATGTCTGCGGTATTAAATTGTAATTATTGAAAATCAAAGAGATTGTCACCCAGGCAGTTGATAGCGGCCTGATCTGTTTTACTTACTCAAAGCTGAAGTGAAGTAACGCTAAAAGGAGAATTTCATGGATATTCTGGCATTGAACTGCGGTAGTTCATCGGTCAAGTACCAGCTGTACAGCTGGGAGAAGAAGGAAATCATCGCCAAAGGGATGGTCGAGCGCGTCGGTATTGGCGACTCCTACATCGTTCACGAAGTTCCAGGCCGTGAGACCTACAACGAAGAATATGCCTGCCCGGACCACACCATCGCCGTACAACTGGTCATCAAAACCCTGACCAGCGAAGAGCAGGGCGTTGTCAAGGACATGTCCCAGATCGCCGCCGTTGGTCACCGCGTTGTTCACGGTGGTGAGAAGTTCACCAAATCGATCCTGATCGACGACGCCGTCATCGAAGGGATCAAGGAAGTTTCGGTTCTGGCTCCTCTGCACAACCCGGCCAACATCGACGGTATCGTCGCTGCCAAGACCGTTCTTCCGGATGTTCCGCACATCGCCATCTTCGACACCGCGTTCCATCAGACCATGCCAGAGTACTCTTACACCTACCCGGTTCCATACGAGTGGTACGAGAAGTACGGCGTCCGTCGTTACGGTTTCCACGGCACCAGCCACCTGTACGTCTCCAAGCGTGCTGCAGCGATCCTCGGCAAAGATCCCAAGGACACCAACCTGGTCACCCTGCACATCGGTAACGGAGCATCCCACTGTGCGATCAAGGGCGGCATCAGCGTTGACACCTCGATGGGTCTGACCCCGCTCGAAGGTGCCGTCATGGGGACCCGTTGTGGTGATATCGACGCCGCGATCCCTGCTTTCATCCAGCAGCAGGAAGGCCTGAGCGCTGCCGAGATCGACAGCATCCTCAACAAAAAATCCGGTATCTACGGCATCACCGGCAAGTACACCGACCGTCGTGACGTTGGTGACGGCATCAAGGCCGGCGACAAGAAGTGCCAGCTGGCCTTCGACGTCGAAGCCTACCGCATCAAGAAGTACATCGGCGCTTACTTCGCCGCTGTCGGCAAGCCAGACATGATCGTCTTCACCGCCGGTGTTGGCGAGATGAGCTGCGAAACCCGCCAGGCAGCCCTGGAAGGTCTCGAAGGACTGGGCATTATCGTCGATACCGAAGTCAACATGAAGACCCGGACCCGCAGCCGCGAAGTCCTGATCACCAAGCCTGAGTCGGCCATTCCGGTTTACGTCATCCCGACCGACGAAGAGCTGGTCTTCATCGAGGACGTCGTCGGTATCCTCAACGGTACCTACACCGACCACCTGAACTACAAATACACCTTCTCTGACGCCAGCTTCGTCAGAAAGTAAGGTTTTTACCGTTGCGAGACGGTAAGCAATACCTGGGGGGCTCGTTCTCGAGTCCTTCAGTTATAGATACATCCCGTGAGCCTAGCGGCTCACGGGATGCTTGAAGAAATGAGAACTGCAATGACTGCCGTCTGAAAAACAGGTTATTGCAGTTTTTTTGTACGTAAGATTTCAACAAGTGAGCATATACCCATGGTAACCCTGATTCTGATCTTAATCAGCGCCGTCTTCGTCAACAACTTCGTGTTGGCCCGTTTCTTGGGGATTTGTCCCTTTCTGGGAGTTTCGAAGAAGGTCGACACCGCCCTCGGAATGGGGATGGCGGTTATCTTCGTCATGACCGTCGCCTCGGTCGTCACCTGGTTCATCCAGTACTTCATCCTGGGGCGCTTCGGCATCGAGTACCTGCAGACCATCGCCTTCATCCTGGTCATCGCCTCCCTGGTCCAGCTGGTCGAGATGGTCATCCAGAAATCGAGCCCGGTGCTCTACCAGTCGCTCGGCATCTTTCTGCCGCTGATCACCACCAACTGCGCCGTCTTGGGTGTCGCCGTGCTCAATATTCAGAAGAGCTACAGCTTCCTGGAGTCGGTCGTCTTCGCCATCGGTGCCGGTCTTGGCTTCACCCTGGCCATGGTCCTGTTCGCCGGTCTTAGAGAACGGATCGATTTAAGCCCGGTGCCCAGGAGCTTCCGCGGCACCGCCGTCGCCCTGGTCACCGCAGGACTCTTGTCACTGGCCTTCATGGGTTTTGCCGGTCTGGTCAAAGGCTAGACGGATTAAGTCGCTTTCAAGAGGAATATTCACATGCTCACATCCATACTCTGTCTCGGCGGCATCGGCCTGATCGCCTCACTGACCTTAGGTTTTGCCGCCAAGAAATTCGCCGTGGAGGTCGATCCCCGCGAAGCCGCCATCGCTGAAGCGCTGCCCGGCGCCAACTGTGGAGCCTGCGGTCAGGCCGGCTGCTCCGCTTACGCCAAGGCCGTCGCCGAAGGGCGCCTGGCCCCCAATCTCTGTACCCCCGGTGGCAGCACCACCTTAGAAGCGGTCGCCGCGATCTTAGGAATTGAGGCATCGGCCGCCGAACCGGTCGTCGCCGTGGTCAAGTGCCAGGGGGATAATGAGAAAGCCAGTGCCAAGTACCAGTACTTAGGGCTCACCGACTGCAACGCCGCCCAAAGAATCGCCGACGGGCCAAAGAGCTGCCCCGGCGGCTGTTTAGGCCTTGGCTCCTGCGAGCGGATCTGCCCCTTTGACGCCATCCATATCAACGCCAAGGGCCTTGCCGTTGTCGACCGCGACAAATGTACCGGCTGCGGCAAGTGCGTCAGTGCCTGCCCGCGCGGCGTCATCAGCCTCACGCCGAAGTCCGTCACCACCCATGTCCTGTGCAACAGCCACGACAAGGGCGCCGCGGTGCGCAAGTACTGCCAGGTCGGCTGCATCGGCTGCATGATCTGCAAGAAGACCGTACCCGAAGGCTATGTCATCGACAACTTCCTGGCGACCGTCGTCTATGAGAAGCCGGAAGGGATCGAAGCCGCCATCGAGAAGTGCCCGATGAAATGTATCCATGACTACGCCGCTCCTGCAAAACCAGCAGTCGAGCCTGATAGCGCCGCATAAAAGCGAGGTAACCCCCATGTCACTCAAAACCTTCGCCGGTGGACTTCATCCACCCGACAGTAAAAGCTACTCCGAGCACAAGGCGATTGAAGCTTGCCCGCTGCCCGAGGAACTGGTCATCCCGGCCATGCAGCATATCGGCGCTCCCGCCGAGATCTGCGTCGCCAAGGGCGACCTGGTCAAAAAAGGCACAGTGATCGCCACCGCCAAAGGCTTCGTCTCGGTGCCGATCCATGCCTCCACCTCCGGTGAAGTCATCGCCGTCGAGCCGCGTATGCACCCAAGCGGCAAGCCACTGCCAAGTGTTGTCATCAAGCCGGACGGCCTCGATACCTGGGATGAGACCCTGCAAGGCGACAACCCCGACGATCTCGACGCGGACGCCTTGAAGCAGAAGATCCTCGCCTGCGGCATCGTCGGTCTTGGTGGTGCCACCTTCCCGGCCCACGTCAAGCTCTCGCCACCGGCCGAGAAGAAGATCGACACCCTGATCTTGAACGGCGTCGAGTGTGAGCCCTTCCTGACCGCCGACCACCGCCTCATGCTGGAAGAGAGCGAGCGGCTGATCGACGGCATCAACATCCTGCGCAAGGTGCTTGGCATCGAGCGCGCCGTCATCGGCATCGAATCGAACAAGCCGGACGCCATCGCCAAGCTCGGCAAGGAATGCGCCGCGCACAAGATCGAGGTCGTTCCTTTGGAAGTCAAATACCCGCAAGGGGCCGAGAAGCAGCTGATCGACGCCGTCACCGGCCGCCAGGTGCCCTCCGGCTGCCTGCCGATGGACGCTGGTGTTGTCGTCCAGAACGTCGGCACCGCCGCGGCCGTCAGCGACGCCATCCGTCTTGGCCACCCATTGGTCGAACGGATCGCCACCGTCACCGGTCCCGGCATCAAGGAACCGAAGAACCTTAAAGTAGCCGTCGGCACCCCACTGCAGCACCTGGTCGACGTCTGTGGCGGCTTAAACGGTGAGCCCGGCAAGATCATCATGGGCGGACCGATGATGGGCCAGACCCAGCTCTCCCTGGAAGCCCCGGCGATCCGCGGTACCTCGGGCCTGTTGATCTTCCGTAAAGAGGATATCGACACCAAGCCGGCCAGCCCCTGTATTCGCTGCGGCCGCTGTGTCAGCGTCTGCCCGATCCACCTGCAGCCGACCCTGCTCGCCGCTTACGCAAGGCTCGACCTGATCGACGAAGCGGAAAGCAACAACGCCCTCGACTGTATCGAGTGCGGCTGCTGTACCTATATCTGCCCGGCGACTCTGCCGCTTGTTCAATCGATCCGCTACGCCAAGGGCGGCATTATGGCCAAGAGAAGGAAATCCTGATGAACAACCAGCTCTATCTGTCATCCTCACCCCATATTCACAGCGGCGAGACCACCGACAAGATCATGCGCCTGGTCATCTACGCCCTGATCCCGGCTGTGCTCGTCTCGCTCTACAGCTTCGGCCTGCCGGCGCTGATCGTCATCCTGATCTGCACCATCGGCTGCGTGGTCTTCGAAGCCCTGGCCAACAAGGCGATGAAACGCGAGATGACCATCAAGGACGGCTCCGCCGCCCTGACCGGCATCCTGCTGGCGCTGAACCTGCCGCCCACCTGTCCCTGGTGGATGGCATTGCTCGGTGCCGCCATCGCCATCCTGATCGGCAAGCAGGTCTACGGTGGTCTGGGTTCTAACCCGTTCAACCCGGCCCTGGTGGCCCGGGTTGTCCTTTTGATCTCCTTTCCGGTGCAGATGACCGCCTGGACAGCACCGGCTGTCTTAAGCACCAAGCTCGACGGCATCTCCATGGCGACCCCTTTAGGCCTGGCCAAGGAGAGCGTCATGCTCACCGGCAAGCTGCCTGAGATTGTTCACTCCGGGCTGCTCGACTTCTTCCTCGGCAACAGCGCCGGATCTCTGGGCGAGATGTCGGCCATTGCCCTCTTGCTCGGCGGGCTGTTCCTGCTGTTTAAAAAGATCATCAGCTGGCACACCCCGGTCGCCTATATCGTCACCGTCGTCATCTTCAGCGGCATCTTCTGGATCGTTGATCCGACCAAGTACCCGAGCCCGCTGTTTCATCTCTTGACCGGTGGTCTGATGCTGGGCGCCTTCTTCATGGCGACCGACATGGTCACGACCCCGGTCACCGGCCGCGGCATGCTGATCTTCGGTTTCGGCTGCGGGATCCTGACCGTGCTGATCCGTCTGTTCGGCGGTTACCCGGAAGGGGTCTCCTTCGCCATTTTGCTGATGAACGCCGCCACCCCGCTGATTGACCGCTACACCCGTCCGAAGATCTACGGACAGGTGGCACCACAGAAGGCTTAAAAGGGAGACATCATGAAAGACATCATCAAACTGCTCGTCGCCCTGACCCTGATTGCCGGTATCTCCGGCCTGATCCTCTCGGTGGTCGAGTCTTCGACCCGCGAGCCGATTCAGGCCCAGCGCAAGGCGCAGATGGTCAAAGCCCTAAGTGCCGTACTGCCTGCGTTCGACAACAGCCCTGACACCGACACCGTCAACCTTGAAAACGGCGTCGACAAGAAGGGGAATCCGCTTGAGATCACCTTCTACCGCGCCCGTCAAGGGGATCAGCTGGTCGGCACCGCCTTCAAGATGATCGCTCCGGAAGGCTACAGCGGCAACATCGAGATCATGATCGGCCTGACCACCGACGAAAGCGTCAGTGGCATCGAGATCTTGAACCACGCCGAGACCCCAGGGTTAGGTGCCAAGATCACCGAAGGCTGGTTCAAGGAGCAATACAAGGGCAAGAGCCTTGAGAACGCCGACTGGCGGGTCAAGAAGGACGGCGGTGAGTTCGACCAGATCTCCGGTGCGACCATCTCGCCACGGGCTGTGACCAAAGCGCTCAAGGCCGGTCTCGACTTCTACCATGAGCACAAAACCGAGATTACTGAAGGAGGCGCACAATGAGCCTGATGCAGGATTTAACCAAAGGCCTCTGGAAAGAGAACGCCGTCTTCAAGCTGCTCTTGGGCATGTGTCCGACCCTGGCGGTCACCACCAGCGCCGAGAACGCCCTGGGGATGGGCCTGGCGACCACCTTCGTCTTGATCTGCTCCAATATCGTCGTCTCCTTGCTGCGCAAGCTGATCCCGTCCGGAGTACGGATTCCGGCCTTTATCATCATCATCGCCACCTTCGTTACGGTTGTGCAGATGGCGATGGAAGCCTGGGTCTATGACCTCTACAAGGCGCTGGGGATCTTTATCCCACTGATCGTCGTCAACTGTCTGATCTTGGGCCGCGCCGAAGCCTTTGCGTCGAAGAACAACAGCCTGCGTTCGATCTTCGACGGCATCGGCATGGGCCTCGGCTTCACCCTGGGGCTGTTTATCCTGGGGGCCGTGCGGGAACTGTTCGGTGCCGGCTCGATCCTGGGTTTCACCATCTTCGGCGGTTCCTACCAGCCGATGCTGCTGATGATCCTGCCGCCGGGCGCCTTCATCACCCTCGGGCTGCTGCTGGCCCTGATGACCAGGTGCGGACAGAAGGCCTGACTCTTGCTGCTTATGATACGCAGCACTACGACAAACTAATGTGCCTGCAGCTAGCGATTTTCACGGACTGAAGGGGTTGATTGGCAATGATGCCAAAGGAATGACTATGGCGATAAAGCGTAAGATGACGGGTGAGGAACGGAAGCAGGCTATTTCTGTTGCCGCGCGCTCCGTTTTTTCCCTGAAAGGATATTATGGAACTTCGATGCGAGATATTGCCAAGGAGGCACATATCTCAGAAGCTCTGATATATCAGCATTTTCCAAGTAAAGAATCCCTTTACAAGGAGATCTATTTTTATCTTGATCCACAGATTGACGCTCTGTGTAACTATCTCAGTCAGTTTCAGCCTTCAACTGAAACGTTGGTAAAAATCGTCTATTCGCTTTCAATGATGATTCTGTCTGAAATTCCCGGGCAGAATGACGAACAGAAAAAATTTGAACGTCTGCTTGTTTATAGTCTGTTGGAAAATTCGGATTTTGCCAGGACTGTATTTACAAAATATGAAATGAAGTTGAGTCCATTGTGGCTGGAATGTATTGAGGAAGCATCACAGGCCGGAGATATGTTTGAAAGTACATTGAAAGCTAAGCGGAAGATGTGGTTTGCGCATCACCTGGCGATGGCTATCAATATTTTGCATATGTCTGGACAGAAACTGTTTGAATATGATGGATCGCTGGATGATCTTGCGGAATCGATGGTTCTTTTTATTCTGCGTGGAATCGGTCTGACAGATGATGCTGTACGAAAATACGCACATTCGGTTGCACTGAAAAATGTTGTAAGTGAGATTTTCGAGCCGACCAAGGGATTGGTATTTCTCGAAGGAACCCTGCCGAAAATATAGGCTCTGAGGTTTTATTCAACAAGAAAAGGCCTTCCGCTCTGGAAGGCCTTTTCTTGTTGAAACAATTGATTTGGGGATTAACCGCCAACTTTGGCCATCGTGAAAGGTGCCGGCATGGTGCTTTCCGAGTCCATATGATGACGTGGGGGTTTGTTCAATATGACATCCTGAAGAACTTCATAGATCGTACTGTCATCAGCAGACAGATACGGCTTGAGGTCATAGGCAAGGTCGCTGAACAGACAGCTCTTAACCTGTCCATCCGAGGTGACGCGAATGCGATTGCAGGTATTGCAGAAATGTTCACTCATTGGGGTAATGATTCCGACTGTCCCTTTAGCTCCTGCAATCTGATAGGGTTTGGCCGGCCCGCAATAGCAGCCACTTGAAATTGGCCTGAGTTGAAATCTGCTTTCAATCTTTTCCAGAATCTCCTTGCCGGTGATCAGATACTGACGCCATTCTTTATCCCTGATTGTCGGCATGTATTCGATAAAGCGGATCGACCAGGGCTTTGTCTGGCTCATCGCGGCAAAATCGACGATTTCCTGATCGTTGACGCCGCGCATGGCAACGACGTTCAGCTTGATTTTCATTCCGGCCTCATCTGCAGCAGTGATTCCGTCCAGAACATTCTGAAGATTACCGCAACGGGTGATTTTGGCAAAATTTTCCGGTACTAACGAATCGATGCTGATATTAAGACGCTCAATGCCGATTGCTTTGAGTTTTTGAGCATATCGGGAGAGCAGGACACCATTGGTTGTCAGGGCGATTTCCTCGACACCAGGTACAGCTGCTAGCTGTTCGAGGAAATCGAGAATTCCTTTACGTACCAAGGGTTCACCGCCGGTAATACGGACCTTTTTAATTCCCAGTTTTGTTGCCGCCGTGACAATTTTTAGAAAATCTTCATAGGAGAGGATCTCTTCACTCTGGATCTGCTGTACGCCGTCTTCCGGCATGCAATACTGACAGCGTAAATTACAACGGTCTGTAATGGAGAGCCTAAGGTAGTTGATTGAACGGCCGTGTGAATCGATCATGTTGCAACCTTTCCAAGAATAAAAGGCCAAAAGGTCGTACCTAATTAGCCGAGCAGGTCAGAGTCAATGTCTGTTTCTGCCGAATGATATTGTTCTTTCAGCTCCGGGAAAATTTCAGTAAAAAATTCGTCTGCGGAGTGATTGATCTCTTCGCAGAGGAGGCGAAATTTATCCAGAAGAATAAGTGCCTTATCAGTAAGCTGACTTTGTCCGCCACCACAGCCTCCAACCCGTCGCTCAAGCAGGGGGAAGGGGGAGTGCTCTTCCATGTCTTGGAGCTGCGACCAGGCTTTTCGGTATGAAATTCCCAGCTCCTTAGCGGCTCCATTGATGGAGCCTGTTTTGTGAACAGCGTCGAGGAGATGGAGTCGACCGTCTCCGAAAAAGGCGTGTCCTTCACATTCGAGCCATACTTTTGAGCGGATTCGTATATTTTTCATCAGTATTGAGTCATTCTTGGCCATAATTATGTTGCCGTCGAAGAGCGCTGTGCTAATTTTGCACACCGCTCTTCAAAAAAAAGTCCAATCCACTGTTTAAGCTGAATCTTAACTCTTTTATTTATATTCCATCGACAAATTACGGACAACTCAATTGGTGTAAACAGTGATTTTTCTGCAGTCGCAAAAATCACTTGGCTTCACCATGTGAAATAGTATATTGTCACGTAAAACATTATGCTCCTTTGTTTTCTATGTCAATATAAAATGATCTAATGGATAGCACTATTTCGGTGTGGCAGATTGAAATTCTACCTCTTTTGGTTATTGTTAAACAAATTCAGGATGTTGGCCTGATTTGAGGTATGTTTTATATTGCTTTGTTTTTAATGGGGAAAGTTCTGCGATGATGCTTGATGACGTGATTGAGAGGTGGAGAATGGTTGAAGCGGGAGAGAAGTATAACGCTATCGAAAAGGCTTTGCTTGTTCTGTCATATTTTGCAGACAACAATAGCCCTATCGGAACAACGGAACTTTCTGATCAATTAAACCTCAACAAAACGACAATCAGCAGGATTGTGAATACTCTCAAGCGTGAGGGCTTTCTTGAGCAGAACCCTTTGACAAAGCAGTACAGCCTTGGACCGACAGTCGCCAGATTAAGTAAGTCCATAACCCAGAGCCTTGACGGGCAGAGTGCAATTATCGCTC
Source organism: Geopsychrobacteraceae bacterium (assembly GCA_963677215.1). Classification (GTDB taxonomy): domain Bacteria; phylum Desulfobacterota; class Desulfuromonadia; order Desulfuromonadales; family Geopsychrobacteraceae. The sequence goes on along the minus strand of OY781919.1, from coordinate 64,200 downwards.
AGCCTTATTGCGATCGTTTGCGTGATGAGGTTGGCGAGACTGTACACTTCGAGGTGCTGTCCGGGAATCATATCTATCTAGCGTATGCCGCGCGCGGGAGAAATCCTGTGTCCGTCTCCATTGCTATCGGTGACAGGGTCTATCCTAATGTTCATGCCGGAGCCAAATGTATAGCGGCCTATACTCACCCACGTCTGGTCGATAAGTGGTTGCAAAATCATTTGCCGAAATATTACGAAGATACCATCGTTGACCCAGCAAAAATTATTGCTAGTTATAATGAAATTATTGAGAACGGGCTTGCGGTTGATGATGGACAGTACAATCGGAGTATATATGCTATTGCGGCCCCTATTTTCGATAATAACGGTCGTGCTGCCGCAAGTATAGTTGTTGTTGCTCCATATATGCGTAAGGCCAATCTGGAAAAGGAAGAAGTGATTGAGGTAACCAAGCAGACGGCAAAGTTTGTTTCTGAAAGATTGCTTTGCCCGCAGAAATACGAAGATTTGTGTGGACTCTATCTTGAAAATGCAAACGTCTGCACTCTTTGACTGGTTGATCGATGCTGCTATCTGCCAGATAAGGTTGAAAAACGTTTAGTTGGGCGGCATTCTGGCGGATTTTTTAGTTAAATTTGGTTAGTAAAAATCTTGTTGACATTAGTCGTTGCCCAAACTAGTGTAGCGCCATGTAAAACAGCTTTTTGTAATATGGAACATGGCTGCCTCGCAAGTTTGTATCAGGTCTGTTCAGACTTGGTCATTAAGTGTATGCGGGTAGATTGGCCCATTCATACAAAAGTTGGAAAGATTGGTTCATTAGGCTTACTGGAGGGGTAAGGTCTGTCGAATCGGATTTGGTTGGTTTTTCAGGTAACTAAATCTGTCTTTATCTCTTCCGTTGTAACTCAACTGTTCTGCCATGATCTGTCGATTGATTGAGATTAGTAGTTGGGTGCAGTCTCTAGATTATATTGTTTTTTGAATTTTCAGTGTTTTACGAATGCTTGCATTCATTTACCTCTAAACTGCTTATATCTGAAGTCTATTTAGTTGACAAAATGGGCGGACGGTGTGTATAAATAACCATTAGTTTTACAATGTGGATTCATATCTCACAATGTAAAACGACTTGATAGCTGCCACTGTCAAGTCATGTTAGATATTATGAATAAATACCATTTGTTTGGGTTGTTGAGTCGTTAATATTTTAACGCTGCCTCAGGGGTGGAGGCATTACCAACAAGGAGGTTCAAATGGGCAATCTGTCAAATAACTTGTCACTAACTTCTCTAACCTTACTTGTGCCTAGCTGCGCAACATACCTGATGTCTGTAAGCTGCCGTCCGGCGGCTGAACGCAACACCAGGGTGCTGTTCCAGTACCTCATCAATAGTTCCGTATAACCCTTTTTGATCAAGCCTGTGCCATGAGCTGTGCCTGCAGCTTTGCGTATGGGGTTTTGTATCTAGTGTTTGTTTTAATGCGTGGATTTGCGGTTGTCTTTCATAACGTTAGACAGGTGCTGCCACAAACTTTATTCACAGCATGAAGAGGTTGAGGAATCAAAATGTCTAGTCCTATTATTTACGCTGCGATCTATTTCATCATTGTTGTTTTCGGGTCGTGTTTCTACTTCCGGGGGAAAGTCAAGAACGTAGATGACTTCACCACTGGTGGTAAAACACTCAAATGGTACATGGTTGCCTGTGGTCTGGCATTGGTACCGCTCGGTTCCGGTCATACCATGAACCTCTGGGAAGCCTCAGCCGGTCTCGGCTGTGGCGTTCTGTTCTGGCCGGTCATCGTTGGTGGCATCTTTCTGCCACTTGCCACCCTGTGGTTTGGTCCCTGGCTGCGTGAGCTGAATGTTAAGACCTTTCCTGAGTCGATGGAAATGCAGTTCGGTCCTGCCATGGGTTACCTCCAAGGTGCTGTTAATACTGCCACCTGGACCGGTATCTGTATGGCTGAAACCCTGGCGACCGGTGGTGCAATTTACGGTCTGACCGGCGGCGCCATTCCATTCAAACCCTGGTGTATCATTCTGGCTTTTATTCTGATCATGGTCTACGTCATCTTCGGTGGTGTCCTGCAGTATTCGATCGTCAGTACTATCAACGCAACCGTTATGATCATTGGCTCTTATGTAGCTCTGCTGATGACGGGTGGTTGGCTGGCCGCTAACGCTATGGGTTGGTCTGGTGTCGCTGAGCACTACACCGCTCTTGATCAGGCCTGGAAACTGGAAATCTTCCGTTTTTCACCTGATTTGTTCTTCCAGATTATTATCCCGGTTGCTGTTCTCCATATCACTGCTGCGGCTGTTACCCAAGGTGTTTACGTTCCGATCTTCGCGGCCCAGTCGACTCGGGAGGTTCGTAAGGCAACCTTTCTTGCCTCATGTGTCAATGGTATGGCTTCTTTCCCATGGGTTATGATGGCTATTGTTGCTATGTCCATACCTTCCATCGCTGCCGGTGGTGCCAAGCTGTCGGTTATTAATCATGCCTTACAGAACCTGCCGGCACCGATCGTCGGTCTGCTGATGGTCTGTCTGCTCGCAGCAACCCTGTCGACCGGTTCCAGTGTTATGCTGGGTAACGCGACTGTTATTATTGATGTTATCCTCAAGCGCGCCTGCTTTCCGAACATGAAGCCAGAAACCCAGTTTAAACTGATGCGTCCGATGATCATCATCTGTGGTCTGGCTGCCTGTGTGCCTGCGCTGGTTGCACCGATGATCTTCCCGATCTTCCTCTGGTGCTTCTCTTTCGGTATCCCGATGTTCTTTGTCTGGTTGGTCGGTATGGTCTGGAAGTGCAGTAAGCCTGCTGCCTGGATTACTATCATCGTGTCTTATGCGGTTAACTTTATCTGGACTTTTGCGACACCAAGTTGGGCTCCGGGGCCATTCGCACTGAATATGTATCCGGTTACTTTGGTTTCCATCGTCCTGATTATTGTGCTGAATGCGATCCTGCCGGGTGAGGCTGGTCTGCTCAAGCGTCATCGTGCAGCACAAGCATCTAAGGCTGCTTAAAAGACGGATAAATATTACTTTAAAGGAGTTTATAAAATGTGGGTATTTGGTTTGTTTCTTCAAGAATTTCTGATGGCAATTGTCTTCAGTGGTATTATCTATGTGATCTGGAGAATTACCAGCAGTAATGGGGAAAAGTGGTAATAAACAGTCTTTGTGGTAACCTTTATCACGTTGGGAGGAATATAAGATGGGTAAAGCAGAATTATTGGTAGCAGCTTATATCTGCGTCATTATGCTGGTACTGGGCGGTATGGCTCTGGTCGGCACTTTGGTGAACAAGGGGAAAAAATAAGAAATAATCTATTTTGAAATATGTAGCACCTGCTGACATTGAGCACTTCACAAAGACGAGGAGGCTGTATGGGTAACAACATTACAAGGCGTAAATTTATGAAAAATGTTGCAGTAGCGGGTGCTGCAGTATGTTCTACCGGTCTCATCAATCCCGGTCGCCTGAAGGCGGCCGGGAGAGACCACATTTTGATCGGCCGGCCGAACCCGTCGACCGGGGCGCTTGCCAGTTTTGGTGAAGCGACTCCATGGGCTGATGAAATTGCCCTCGAAGCCATCAACAAAGATGGCGGTATCTTTATCAAAGAGGCGGGTAAAAAACTTCCAGTTAAAATCAAGTTGGTCGATACACAATCGAACCCTACCACTGCAGGGGAAGTCGCGCAGAAGCTGATTCTGCGAGATGAAGTCGATCTGATGTTGGTTCTGCATACTCCAGATACGGTCAATCCTGTTTCTGCGATGTGCGATAATCTTGAAGTTCCCTGTATATCTCTTGATGCACCTGTCGGAGCCTGGTTGTCTGGTGGGCCCTATGAATGGTGTTATCATGCCTTCTGGACCGAAGATCAAGTCACTGATACCTATGTTGGTATGTGGGAATCGATGGCGGACAAGCACAACAAGACAATCGGTGTCCTCTGGCAGACCGATCCTGATGGTACGGCCTGGCGGCCGATAATTGCCAGGAAAGGCAAGGCCCTCGGCTATAAGATTGTCGATACAGGGCAGTTCCCCTATATGATGAAGGATTACAGCTCGATTATTTCAGCATTCAAGCAGAATAATGTTGAGATCGTCTGTGGCAACCTGATTCCGCCGGATTTCGTGACTTTCTGGCGTCAGGCTCATCAGCAGGGATTTAAACCCAAAATGGTAACAATCGGTAAGGGGATCCTCTTTCCGTCCAATATAGAAGGTCTTGGCGGAGATTTGGGCGAGGGCCTGACAACAGAAAACTGGTGGAGTCCTTACCATCCTTTCAAATCTTCGTTTGACGGTATGACAACAAAAGAGTTGTGTGACCGTTGGACAGCAGAAACCAAGAGACCGTGGATTGCTCCGCTTGGATTTAAGTACGCTGGTTATGAGATCCTTGCCGATGTTCTAAAGCGGGCTCAAACTCTCGATAAAAAGGCGATACTCAAGGCAATTGCCGAGACCGACATGGATACGATGGTCGGTCCGATCAAGTACAATGCTGACCATTATTCCGAGACACCATTGGTAGGTGGACAGTGGAAAGCAGGTAAGCAGTTCAAGTGGGAGATGGATATTGTTTACAACAAGCTGAATCCGCAGATTCCATTGACTGGCGAGCTTGAGTTTCCGATTCCGTAAAAAGTTTAATTTTAATTGATATTTGTCAATCAGGAGGGTGTCTCACCGTAAGGGAGGCACCCTTTTTTTAGGGCTACGATGTTATTAGTTACTTGCAATAAGTGAGCTTGTTGTGTTATCTGAAATACTGTTTCATATACGTGCTGGCTGGCAGGTTGTTATTGTCGATTTGATCAGTCGGCGATATGTGTGATTCATTTATTTAAATTGTGGTGCATGCTTGGCATTGCCACAAAGCAAGTGGGTGCTGATTCATGAGTGATATTCTAGTAGTAGAACATCTGGCTAAGTCCTTCGGACAGGTGCATGCGGTGCAGGATGTCTCTGTTTCTGTCAGGGAGGGCGAATTGTTAGGTGTTATCGGTCCTAACGGGGCTGGTAAAACCTCTGTTTTTAACCTGTTAACCGGAATCTATCATCCTGACAAAGGGTCAATGCTGTTTGCGGGCAAGGATATTAATCACCTTCCCGTTTACAAGCGGAGTGCTCTGGGGCTGGGTCGGACCTTTCAGATTCCACGTCCATTCGGCGACATGACGACCTATGAGAATTTGCTTGTGGCTGCGACTTTTTCATCTGGGATGAAAAAGAGTGAATACAAGGAATGTCTCAGCGAAATTCTGCAACTGACTGGTCTTTACGATAAGGCCAACCAGATGGCTAGGAGCTTGCGCCTACTCGACCGTAAGCGACTCGAACTGGCCAGGGGCCTGGCAACTCATCCAAAGTTACTGTTGATGGATGAGATCGCCGGTGGTCTGACCGAGGGGGAAGCCTGGGAAGTTTTTGAAATCGTCAAGAACATCCAGCAGCGTGGCGTTACGATTATCTGGATTGAGCACATCATGAGTATGATGGCTGCTGCAGATCGACTTCTGGCTCTGGCCCAGGGGGCGACCATCATGTGTGATGTCCCCGATGTTGTAATGAACTCTAAGCAGGTTCTCGAATGTTACCTGGGTTCGGAATGTGACGTATGAAAAACGGATCTCTCTTGGAAGTTAAGAATTTGTCTGTTCATTATGGTGAACTGCTTGCTGTTGAGGACATCAGTTTCACGATTGAGCCTGGAAAGGTCGTCTCGATCATCGGAGCCAACGGTGCCGGAAAGTCGACCGTTCTCAAATCGATCTGTGGATTGTGTACGCCTTCCTCCGGATCGATCAGTTTTATGGGCGAGGACGTGACCTACAGCAAGCCTTATCAGACAGTCTCCGGTGGTATAGCAATGGTTCCGGAGGGGCGTCATATCTTTCCTCGCCTGACCGTTCGTGAAAATTTGTTGATCGGTTCCTTCACGCCGCGGGCGAGAAAGAATTCAGACAAGAATATCCAGAAGATCTACGAATTGTTCCCTATTCTCGGAGAACGGTCTGATCAGTTTGGAATCAATCTGTCCGGTGGTGAGCAGCAGATGCTGGCAATTGGTCGGGCCTTGATGAGTGAGCCTAAATTGTTGCTCTGTGATGAAATTTCGCTTGGGCTGGCTCCGGTCATTATCAAGGATATCTACGACAAGGTCCACGAAATCCACAATGAAGGAATTTCAATCGTTCTTGTCGAACAGGATATCAAGAGGAGTCTCAATGCCTGTGACTGGGCTTATGTCTTCTTGGAAGGTAAAGTGGTTCTTCAGGGCAGTCCAGAAGATCTGACCGAAGAAGCAGTTCAAAAAGCCTATTTTGGAACCTGATGGCTGGTCGTCAGTAATTGTCACCCTTTTTAGTGAAAAGACGTCATTATGGAAGAGTATTTACAACTTATCTTGAACGGTATCCTGCTCGGTGGGCTCTATGCTGTTGTTGGTGTCGGCCTCTCGATGATTTTCGGTATCATCAAACAGGTTAACCTGGCTCACGGAGATTTGATGATTGTTGCCAGTTTCCTAAGCATGGTGCTCATCTCAACCTTTAAATTTCTCAACCTCTGGACCGCGTTGATCCTTGTTGTGCCGATCATGTTTGTCGTCGGTTTCCTTCTGCAGAAATACATCATGCTGAGGGTTATGGACAAGGGAATGGAGCCACCGCTGATTGTTGCCTTCGGTGTCTCGATTATCGTACAGAACGGCCTGCTTCTGCTGTTTTCGCCTGATGCCCGTTCTCTTGAAACCCCACTGGCAATCATGTCGATCAAGATCACCAACATGCTCTATATCCCAATGATGTATGTTGTCGATTTCTTTGTTGGACTGGTTGTTATTCTGATACTCCATTACTTTTTCAAGAAATCGTTCTGGGGCTGGGCTATTCGTGCCGCTGCCGACGATGAACAGACTGCGTCGATCATGGGGATCAACACCAACAACATCTATGCCCTGGCTATGGGGATCGCAATTGCCTCGGCTGCAGTTGCCGGGACCCTGGTTGGTGCAACGAATAACTTTTATCCGCATACCGGGCCGCAGTACCTGATTATTGCCTTCGGCGTCATTATTATCGGCGGTGTCGATAATATGCTGGGGTCATTGCTCGGCGGTGTCATTCTTGGATTGGCGCAGACCCTTGGTGGTAAATTTTTTGGTCCGGGCTATCAGCTTTTGTCCGGATATATCCTGTTGTTAATCCTGTTGACGATTCGTCCACAGGGCCTGTTGAGTAAAGCAAGGAGGGCAGATTGAATACTACACGCTTGAGAAATATCCGGATCTCCTTCCTGGTCCTGATTGTGATCCTGCTGGGGGCGGTGTCGATTTTTGGAAATGAGTATATCAAGTTGATTTTCATGCTCTTCTTCCTCTATATGTCATTGGGACAGTTCTGGAACCTGCTTGGTGGCTATTCCGGCCTGGTCTCGCTTGGACAGCAGATCTTCATCGGCCTGGGTGGCTATACGCTTGCCGTGACAACCGTTTATTACAAGTTCCCGCTCTGGCTTGGCGCTTTGGCCAGTGGAGTTCTCTGTCTGATATTTGCGCTGATCATCAGTCGCTCAATTTTCCGGATGAGTGGTGTTTACTTCTCGATCGGAACCTGGGTCGTTGCCGAATGTCTCGGTATCTGGTTCTCGAACTGGCGTTATGTCAGGATGGGGCAGGGGATGTTCATTAAATCAGCGCGTAGCCTCGATGTCACTGATGTTTATTACATTGCCATGGCTGTTGCGATTGTGTCTGTTGCGCTGGTCTACTACCTGATGCGTTCCAAGATCGGTCTGGCCCTGATGGCAATGCGTGACAACCCAGGTGCAACCGAGGTCTGCGGAGTATCAGTTTTCAAGAACAAATTGTACTGCTTTTTGATCAGTTCTTTCTGTACCGGAGTTGTTGCCGCGGTGCTCTATATGAATATGATCTTTATCCAGCCGGATCAGGCGTTCGGGATTCAGTGGACCGTTGCACTGGTCTTTATTGCCATTATCGGCGGTATCGGCACCATCGAGGGACCGATTCTGGGAGCTTTTATCTATGTTATTCTGCAGCAGTGGCTGAGTGATTATGCCAGTATCTCGATGCTGATTCTTGGTGTGATAGCCATTGTCGTCATGCTCGTTATGCCCAAAGGGATCATGGGAACGCTGCAGAGAAGGATCGGCTTTGAACTGCTTTCCCCAAGACGATATCTTTAACTGAGATTGTATGTCGAAGAAAAAGAGCCGGTCAGCATTGTCTGATCGGCTCTTTCTTTATCCGTACGTCACACCTGAGGCAGGTGTGCCTGGGCCAGTTCGTCTATTGCAATCAATATGGATATCTTCGGCAGTTTGCAGGATTGTCAGGATCAAATCATAGGTGCACAATATGATTGGCTCATGACCGGAACGACTGTTGAGAAGTTGAAAGGAGTTCTTTGTGTGGAGAAGCTGTTGAGATTTTATGGGCTGGGTGACTGTAGCTGCTTTAGATCCAGTTCATCGAAGCAAAAAGATTGATAATAGGTGAGACTTAATATGGCACTTTGCAGTGTGATCGGCTGACAGGTTTTCTTAAAGCAAGGGCAGTTCCTGAATAAAAAAAGCCCGGCGGGTAAGCCGGGCTTTGAATTTTTGAATGACAAGCTAGCCGTGCGACAGATACGGCAGCCAGGTGACCAATGCCGGGAACGCGATCAAGAACCCAGTCGCTACAATCAGTGCATAGAGAAATGGCAGCACACCGCGGAAAACAACGGGCAGTTCGACCTTGGCAATGCCGGAGACAACGAAAACGTTGACGCCAACCGGTGGGGTGATGATTCCCATCTGCGAGATCAGAACGATGATGATACCGAACCAAATCGGATCGTAGCCCATGTTCATGACGATCGGGTAGAAGATCGGAATGGTCAGCATGATCAACGCCAGGGCGTCGATGAAACAACCGGCGACCAGGTAGATCAGGCAGATCATGGCCATGACACCCCAGTTCGGCAGATCCATGCCGGCAACGATGCCCGACAACTCCATCGGAATCCGGCTGACAGCCAGGAAGTGACCGAAGATGGTTGCACCGGCGATCAGCATCAGAACCATACAGGAGGTGTTCAGGGTCTCGGTGATGGCGCTCCAGAGGCCTTTCCAGGAGATCTTACGTTGCAGGGCAACGATGATCAGGATACAGGCAGAACCAACAGCGCCAGCCTTGGTCGGAGTGAACAGGCCAAAGAACATGCCACCCATAACGCAGATAAAGACCAGGATGGTTTCCCACAGCTCAAGAACTGAGGCAAACATCTCTTTGATGGTGAACTTCTGGCCTGGGGGACCTTCGTTTGGATGAATGCGGCAGTAGATCGCAATGGCGATCAGCATGAAAGCCGTAACCAGCAGGCCGGGAATGATACCGGCAATGAACAGTTCGCCGATCGACTGTTGGGTAGCAATGCCGTAGACGATGAGCACGACGCTCGGCGGAATCAGGCTGCCAAGACTGCCGCCGGAGGCAACACACCCACAAGCGAGCTTCATGCCGTAATTGTAGCGCTTCATCTCCGGGATGGCGATGGTACCCATGGTTGCAGCCGTCGCTGTCGCCGAACCGCAGATAGCACCAAAGGCTGCGCAGGCACCGATGGTCGCCATGGCCAGACCGCCGCGAATCCGCCCCAGGAATTTGTAGGCGACGTCGAAAAGTTTACTACTGACCCCGGCATAAAAGGCTATGTAGCCCATGAAGACAAACAGCGGAATCAGTGTCAGGCTGTAGGAGGAAAATACATCATACAGGTCACGGGACAGCAGGTTGAGTCCAGCATTAAAATTGGTCAGGTAGCTGAAGCCGAGAAAGCCGACAACGGTCATGCAGTAGGCGACCGGCAAACGCAGGAACATCAGGACCAGGAGCAGGACAATTCCCAATAATCCAATAATCATTGATTCTGGCATGTAACTTTACCTCCAACAACAGATGCTAAGAACTCGAAGAACATACAAACAGCGAGTACCAGCATTGCAAACGCCATAGCGTAAACAAGAATAAAGGCCGGGAGCAGCAGGATCATACTCACTTCACCACTCGCTTGTAGTGAGGCGGCGTACAGATAGCAGCGCCAGGCAATAATCAGGAACAGAAGGCAGCTGACGAGATTGTTGAAAACGTCACAAATTCTCTTAATGCCATTCGAAAACTTATTGTAGAGCAGATCGACGGCGACATTGACGCCTGCCAGATGTGCGTTCGGCAGAGCGAATGCCAGCAGCAAAGATGCCCAAAGTGCAACCAACTCCTCGGCTCCAAGTACCGGGTAACCGAAGAACCCCCCCACAACATCAAGACAGGTCAGAATCATCATGCCCATCAGGCTGATGCCACTGATAAGTTTCAGTAGTTTAGTAAATGGTAATACGAACTTCATAATCCTTCCTTCGCTGGTCCGCTGCAGGTACGGACCATCAGCAAAAAATCTTTGATGGTGTGGCTAAGCGATGAGGGCAATTGAACAGCAGCTCAATTGCCCTCAAACCTTTATCTACTTACAGATACTTGCTAGTGAAGTTTCCGGCTTTGTCGTCAGCAAGACGCTTCTCGACGTATTCGACAACAGCTTTGCCGTCGACGCCTTTAGACGCGCAGTTATTGATGTAGTCATCAATAACTGGCTGAACTGCTTTACGCCATTTCGCAGTTTCTTCCGGGGTCAAGTTGATCATCTCGTTTCCGACTTTCTTGGCAAATTCAATGCCGCGAGCTTCAGCCTCGTCCCAGGCGATACCGTGCTTCTTTAGCTGTGGAATGCTCATCTCGTCAATGATTTTCTGAACTTCAGGATCAAGGCTGTTCCACTTGTCTTTGTTCATGACAACGAAGAAGCCAAGTGAGTATGCGGTATCCGGGCTGATGATGTCGTAACGGGAAACTTCAGCCAGTTTCCAGTCTACACTTGCGGTGAAGTCCCACAGGCCGCCATCGACAACGCCTTTCTGCAGAGCTTGGTAGAGCTCAGGCATAGGCAGGGAGACAGGGGTCCCGCCAAGTTGTTTGATCATTTCAGCGGTAGGGCCGTTGGATCTGATTTTCAGACCTTTCATGTCGTCCATGTTGTGAACTGGTTGTTTGTTGGTGTGGAGGTAGCCAGCTGGGTGTGAAGACATCCACAACATCTTGGTGTCGTTGAGTTCTTTAGGCTGAAACTTTTCAACGACCTCGTTGATGATAGCGGTGTTAACCTTACCGCTGCGCCATCCGAGAGGCAGGTTGCTGACGTCCATCAGCGGGAAGCGCCCGCGGGTGTACTGGAGGATAGACCAACCCATGTCAACCATGCCATTGACAATGCCGTCATAGGTTTGTGGAGCTTTGATAAGGCTTTGACCCGGGTAGAGGTCGAATTTGACTTTACCTTCAGTGCGTTTTTCAACTTCACTGATCCATTGCTCGATAAGTTTAGTATGAACGTCTGTCGGGCCATGGTGAATTGCGACTGACAGGGTCGTTGTTTTGGCAGCGGCAGTCAGAGCTGTTGTACATACGAACAGTACAGCAATTAAAGAGATAATTACTTTGTTTTTCATAGATACACCTTCCTTAATTGAAATAGAGAAAAATAAACAAGAACTCGATTACAAGGTTTTTACATGGCACCTCCTGCGGTTGTGTTAATGATAATAATGAATATTAAATGTCATACAGACAAATTCTAGATGAATCTGCTGACATCGCAAGGTGAGTAAAAATAAAATTACGGTTACATATAGAGAAATATGTAGATGGAAATTTCTGATGTGTGCTCAGTAATTATAGATATCGCTGTGTTGATTACTATAGAAATGGTCTGATTACTGAACAAATGTTGATACAAAAAGCCTGCTCCCCCCAACATGTAGGCTTGAGTTTGCCTCAAATTCACTTGCATTTAGAGATCTGTATGGTGGTTTTTGTAGAACAGTCTTGTTCTCTAAATAAAAGGACATCTTTACGATGTATGCCTGAACCTATCTGACCAATGCTGTCAAGAAATGGTCGGTTGCCATGGACTTGGTCTGATGGGTCTGAACTGAGCAGTGATCCGGCAGTAGATTGGCCTTTCCCCTTTTAAGGCGTTTCTATGGTTCTGCAAGATATACTGCGGTTAAATTGAGGATGCTTTCCGCTACTAATGATCGTAACGCAAAGAAATTGAAGCGAAGCTAATTGTCAAAGAACGAAATGCTTGAGCGTACGTCAGCCTGTTAACGGGCTGTGAAACTAATCCTGGTACATCATTCATTTATCTGTGACTTGTCGGAAAACAACCCTGTTTCCCGTCTTTAAGCTCTTGCTGCTGATGCCTCTGCAAGATAACTTCGATCTTGTTGCTGATGTCGTAATGTGAAACAACGTCTCGCTACATGACTTATAAGGTTAATGGGATGATCTGTCAATAAAAATCATCAGTAGCGAACTGTGCAGATACGCACTTTTGCTGTGTGGGGCTTTGCGAGCTGGGCTGGATTGCTGTAATACGCTGAATTGTCGGCACTTCGCCATTCAGGAGTCGTGAGATATGCAGGCGGCCTGTCGGTTTTCGAGAGGCCGCCTGTGTCCAAGGCTAATTCAAATCGATGAGAACTTTAATGTCGCTGCTGAAATTCTTGTTTTGCAACAATGCTGCCGGCAGATCATCAATTCTGATAATGCGGGTAATCAGCTTGTTGACGTTGTTGAAATGTTTGGCGACAATTTTAGCCGCCAGTTCAAACCCGCCGGTGCTGCCGATACTGGAAATCAGGGTCAGTGATTTCTTCATGATCTGGGGCAGGTCGACCTCCATTTTCTTCTGGTGGCCGACACAGACGATCTTTCCTTGCGGGCCGGCCAGGTTAATTGCATTGCCAAGGGATGTTTCATGGCCTGAGGCTTCGATGATCAGGTCAAATTGTTTCCCTTCGCTAATGTACTTTGGCAGGATCTCTGCCGGCTGTGCCTGAACCTGGGTGAAGCCAAATGATTTGACGATGGCCAGTTTGTCTTCGGCCACATCGACAATCGTAATCTCTTTGACGCCCTGCTCGATAAGCATGAAAATAGACAGGGCGCCGATTCCGCCGCAACCTATGACCAAGGCGCTTTCGATGGATTTGAATTCTGCAGCTGAGATGCGATTGACGACAGCCTCAACGGTTACTGAGAGTGGTTCGACAAGAGCCAAGGCCTTCAGATCGGGCAGTCTTTCGCATTTGTAGATGTGTTGCTGATTGACAATGCTGAACTGCGAGCAGCCGCCATCTGCTGTTATGCCTTTTTTCTCTATCGTTTCGCAGTGGTTCTTGCGTCCCGATTTGCAGAATCTGCAGGAATTACAGTAGAGTGAACAGTCACCGGTGACGATGTCGCCGTTTGAGAACCTGGCGGCTGCGGAGGTACCGACCTTTACGATTTCCCCAACCCATTCGTGGCCAATGACAATCGGATACTTGTGTGGGGCCGTGTAGCTTCCATGGTAGAGTTTCATGTCGGAACCGCAGAGTGCCGCATATTTTACATTGACCAGAACTTCATCGCTTGCGGGCTCTTTGACCGGCAGGTCGATGATCTGGATATCGTCTGGTTTGTTGATAAGCGCTGTTTTGTTTGACATGCCTTAATGCTCCCGAAGGTTCAATTGCTCGGCCTCGACCTTAGATCTGACGGGTGCTGTGAAGGCGGGATGAGATCGAATTTGCCGCATTTTTAAGCTCGGAAATCATTTCATCGCTCCATCCGCTGCCGAGGCGGTACGACGGAACGACAATCAGCAGGCCGGCGACCGGTTCGTTTCTGTGATCGAAGATCGGGGCGCCGATTGCGTTGATTTCGTCGAAATATTCACCAAAGTCGTAAGCGACTCCCTCTTTGCGGATTTTGGCGTAAAGCTCTCTGAGCTTGCCTGGGTCAGTTACCGTGTTCTTTGTGTAGCGCGGCATGTCTTTCTGGAGCCAGGCTTCGATCTCTTCGTTGGTGCTATGGGCAACGATCGCTTTTGATCCAGCGTGGACATGAGGCAGGACCTGGTCACCAATTTCAATTTTCAGTGAAACCGGATTCGGCGTGACCGCTACATAGGAGAGATAGAGATTGTTTCCTGATTTGACCTCAAGGTGAACGGTCTCTCCCACCTTGTCTCGCAGGGCATCGCAGATCGGGGCGGCTACCTGAGCGACGGTCCCGTGCAGAGTACGATGGACGGCTCTGGCCATGAGGACCATGGCTGGCCCCAAGCGGTAGCCGCGCGAACGTGGGTCCTGTTCGAGGTAGTCATGTTTTTTCAGTGTCGACAGAATGCGGCTCATGGTTGCCTTGTTGGTGCCGAGGCGATTTGCCAGCTCTGTTGTTCCTAGCAGGGTCTCTCCTTTGGCAAAGCAGTCAAATACCAAGAGTGCTTTCTCAATTGTTTTCAGTTCCATAGTTGTATCCTGATAGATAGTATGTGCTGTTTAGCAATTAAGCTCATCCCAGGTTAGTTAATATCCTAACGGTGCCGTACAGTCAATGTGTCAATTTACATGAGCTTCATTAAATAATCACGGCTTTCTTGCAGGGCTCGTTGCCAGATGCTGTCGTGGTGATGGAGCTCGACGCTGACATAGTGTGAGTAGCCCGATGCCTTGATCATGTCGATGATGCGGCTGAAGTCGATATCGCCTTCTCCGGGAATTTCGTGGTGATGGATTCCATCTTTAATGTCTTCAATATGGATATGGCGTGACAGTGGCAGAGCTTTTTCGATGTTATTATAACAGTCTGTTTCGCAGCAGAAGACATGGCCGATGTCGAGGTTCAGTTTGAATTTCGCAGAATCGATCTCCTGGATAAGCGGAATGGCTTTTGTTGTAGTGCCGATCAGAAAGTCAGGTTCGGGCTCAAGTACCAGGGTGATGTCGCCAACATCTGGAATCAGGCCGTAGATTTCTTCTTTAAGGAGGTCGTAGGCCTTTTCATTGCTGATGTCGGTACGAGGTTTTCCACTATTGATGTTGAGGACAGGTGAATCGAGATAGTGGGTCAGTTCTATGGCGGCCTTGATGAAATCGATCCGTTTGCTTCTCTCTGCCGGGTCCGGTGTGATCAGCGACGGTTCGTAGGCAACATCGCCGAGGGCATTCGGACCGCCTGCTGCAACGCAGACAATGTCTATCCCGTTGTCTGCGCAGAAATTACGTACGTCCATGCATCTTTTAAAGCTGTGTTGCAGGGGATGAAGATGGGTATCGTTCAGAGTCAGCTCGACGCCATCGTAGCCATAATCCACGATGTGGCGGAGCGCTGTGAATACATCGATGTTTCTCAGAGTTGTAGAATTGAATGCAAGTTTGAACATAGAGATATCCTTTGTTCTTCGTTATGGAAACATAATTCCTATAATTGTAACAGATTGGGGCGGGGATAGGTAGTTTTTCCACGCTTTTCAGTTTAGTCGTCGCTTTAAGGTTACCCCTGGTTTCGCTGTTGCACCCAGGAGAAGGCCACAGATGGAGAGTTGATTATGGTATTGACGTGAGCCTTCTTCTGATTGGTTGTTGAAGATCCTTGTTTTGTAATGTGAAACAAATTATCTTGACTTAATTATTGGCCAGACCTAATGTTTATATATTCGGTGTATATTGTCTGGGCGTTCATTTGCCTTGTTGATGTTGCTTTTGCCGCAAATAAACAGCTTTTCAGGGTGATAGTTGGGGAGGGGTCCTCAAAGGGGAGGTGCTGGTTTTTTGTCAGTGCTTTGTTTCTCTGGATTGCAGTTATCGAGGCATGGCAGTTTTTCGTCGACATTGAGCAATGCGCCATTGGTGTTTTGGCCAGTTGAGAATGGGGGGATAGCATGCTGCCATGGAATCGTAACAAACTGACGACCGCTGTACAGAAATCAATCTCAATATCGGAATACCGGGATTTCAGTAAGCGCAAGGACTTCTTGGGCTCGCTGCTCAGGCCAAGTGCCAGGGCGCTTTACATGAAGACTCGCGCCATGCTGGGGATGGTCGCCTCGATCTGGGGGCAGCAAACCAGGCCCTTCATTCCTCTCGCCGATATGATCGGTAGTATCAGACATCTGGAAAGGCAGAGCCAGGATCTGGCGTCGTATGCGGAAGAGATGGCTGCATCAATCAATGATGTCGGCAGGTCAGCTGAAGCTGTGTCGGCTGATGCTCAGTCGGTGAAGGGCGAGTTGGGGAGGAATGTCGTTGCCGTTGGTCACGCTTTTGAGTCGATGGAAGGGATTACTGCCGCCTTTGAAGCTATGACGGAAAAGGTTCAGACGCTTGAAGTAGCCTCCGGTCAGATCGTCGCTATCATCAAGACGATTGAAACGATTGCGGATCAGACGAATCTGCTGGCAATCAATGCGACCGTCGAGGCGGCCAGGGCTGGTGCTGCCGGTAAGGGGTTTGCGGTGGTCGCCGGCGAGGTCAAGCGTCTTGCAGGACAGACAGCCCTGGCAACAGATGATATCCGGGAACGAATCAATACACTTCAGGTCGGGATGACCGATGTGCTGTCGTCCATGTCGCATGGCCGTCAACGTGTCGAGGAGGGGAAGGAATGCATCCATGGTGTCGGTGAAAGTATGAGGTCTGTCGAGTCGCATGTGGACGGAGTGACATCGAGGATGGTCGAGGTTTCGAGTACAGTCCAGGAGCAGACAAAGGTTGTGAATGGCGTTTCTCAGAGTGTTTCGGTTGTTGCGGATTTGACGCAGTCGGTGTCACGGCACTGCGAATCGATGGTCAAGGGGATTGAGGCCGGGATTATTGAGACGCGTAAACGCCTTGATGAGACAATGGCTGTCGTTGATGAAAGCATGGCAGTTCTGGTTGGAAGAGCAGATCTGACGACCTTTAAGCAGGAGATCATTGGCGTGCTTCTTGGCCGTGATAATAAGAGAAGTCATGAATTTCCAGGGGCGAGTGAAACTTTCCTCGGACAGTGGCTGACGAAGCACAGGAATGAGAAGATCGGCCAAAGTGCCGATTTTAAGGCTCTGCTCAAGCCCTTTGAGCGTGCTTATCAGTGTGGAAAACAGTCGATCGACAGTTATCATGCTCACGATACAGCGGCAGCGTTCGATCATCTGAGGGATATGGAGAATGTGTCGCAGGAGTGTTTTGTTTATCTCGACAGGTTGAATGTCCAGGTGGAAGCGGAAATGTGACTCTCTGTCTTGTTGGGCTCATTTTTTCTGTGTGGCAGTTCAGGGGCTGGTCGTCGTGGGCCGGTAGCTTTTTTTATTGACGATGAATGGTGGAGATTCTATAAATATCAAGGTCGCATCATGAACTTTTGTGCTGCATTGTGCAACGCAATGTAGAGGGTTTTGAGTTGTGACCGTTTAGTCTGGAACCTGATTGCAACCGGGCCGCTGCCGATTGGCATTGCCTGGTTGGCGGCTGAGGCCATTTGTCTAATCACTTAAATATGGAGGTAGATTTAGCTATGAGTTACAAAGTTGTTCGTAAAGAAGACGCCTACAAATATGAAGCTCCACTGCACTACGATGTGTTGGCGACCCGCCTGCATAATCCTGAGGATGTCAATGATGGCCAGATGGTATGTGGTCTTTCCCACTTCCTGCCTGGCGGTGGCTGTGAGTTTGGCAGCAACCCGGCTGAGAGCATCTATTATATTATCTCTGGCCAGATGACCCTGAAGACAGAGGACGAAGAGACCGTTCTGATGCCTGGTGATACCTTCCATTGTGGTGGCAATACCAAAAAGAGCGTCACCAATACCGGAACCGAAGCATGTCAAATGCTGGTCTGTATGGTCTGGCCTAAATAAAAAGGCCATAGAATAAAATATTCAATCGTTCCTTGAGAATGGTTTGAAAGCTGATAGGGTGTAACTTCATACACCTTATCAGCTTTTTTTTTACCCAGATTCAGACTTGCTTCTCTTGTTTAAAATATTCTACGCCGCCGCGCTGAATGTTATCTCTGACATTATTCTACAGAATGCCGCTGTGATGGACTGTGTGGTTGCGCATTTGTCGCCTGAGGAATGCCACTTTGTTGCGATATGCGTAACTGAGTTTCGGAATTGACGATTTTATGGGTCTTGGAGAACTGCTATTTAAGGTCTAAATTGTTGAAATTATACAGCAAAGTTGCTGTCTAAGGGGGGGGGATTTTTTTGTTGACAGCAAATGGCTAAGGCACTATAAATGTCATGTTTATTCATAATATAAACTTTGATTTCACACTGCGAAACAAATTGCTCGTTAGTGTGATTGTGTAAAATAGCTATGCTTGGATCACTGGTTAGTCAGTGTTTGGGGTCTATGGAGAATGTTCAGTTCTGCCATAGAGTATTTTAATTCTGTAAGCAATGGAGATTAAACATGGGTGAAGTAGTTCGTCTGACAAACTCATCAACTGGGGGCCCCGTTTTCGTCTACGTGAAAGACGGGAAAATCATCAGAATGACTCCAATGGATTTTGATGACAAGGTAGATGCTCCTTCCTGGAAAATTGAAGCACGTGGCAAGGTTTTTACTCCACCACGTAAAACCAGTATCGCGCCATACACCGCTGGTTTCAAATCAATGATCTATTCTGACCTGCGTATTCCTTACCCAATGAAGCGTAAGAGCTTCGATCCAAATGGTGAGAGAAACGTACATCTGCGTGGTGCTGGTCTGTCCAAGCAAGATCCTTGGTCTGACTACGAGCGTATCAGCTGGGACGAAGCTACTGACATCGTCGTAGCTGAAATCAACCGTATCAAGCATGCCTACGGTCCAAGCGCTATCCTGTCGACCCCATCTTCTCACCACATGTGGGGTAATGTTGGTTACCGTCATTCTACCTACTTCCGTTTCATGAACATGATGGGCTTCTGCTATGCTGACCACAATCCGGATTCTTGGGAAGGCTGGCACTGGGGTGGTATGCACATGTGGGGCTTCAGCTGGCGTCTGGGTAACCCAGAGCAGTACGACCTTCTCGAAGATGGTCTGAAGCATGCTGAAATGATCGTTTTCTGGTCGTCTGACCCAGAGACCAACTCCGGTATCTACGCTGGTTTCGAGTCCAATATCCGTCGTCAGTGGCTGAAAGATCTGGGCGTATTCTTCGTCTTCGTCGATCCGCACATGAACCACACTGCTCGTCTGGTCGCTGACAAGTGGCTGTCTCCTAAGATCGGTACTGACCACGCTCTGTCCTTCGCTATTGCTTACACCTGGCTGAAGGAAGGTACCTACGATAAAGAATACGTTGCTGCTAACGCACACGGCTTCGAGGAGTGGTCTGAGTACGTTCTGGGTAACGTTGACGGTGTTCCTAAGACCTGTGAGTGGGCTGAAGAAGAGTCCGGCGTTCCTGCTTGTGAAATCCGCGCTCTGGCTCGTCAGTGGGCTAAGAAGAACACCTACCTGGCAGCCGGTGGTCTCGGCGGTTGGGGTGGCGCTTGTCGTGCTTCCCACGGTATCGAGTGGGCTCGTGGTATGATCGCGCTGGCAACCATGCAAGGTATGGGTAAGCCAGGTTCCAACATGTGGTCCACCACTCAGGGTGTTCCATTGGATTACGATTTCTACTTCCCAGGTTACGCTGAAGGTGGTATCTCCGGTGACTGCGAGAACTCCGCTGCAGGTTTCAAATTTGCATGGCGTATGTTCGATGGCCGTACCACTTTCCCATCTCCATCGAACCTGAACACCTCTGCTGGTCAGCACATCCCACGTCTCAAGATTCCTGAGTGTATCATGGGTGGCAAGTTCCAGTGGTCCGGTAAGGGTTTCGCCGGTGGTGACATCTCTCACCAGCTGCATCAGTATCAGTACCCAGCTCCAGGCTACAGCAAGATCAAGATGTTCTGGAAGTACGGTGGTCCACATATCGGTACCATGACCGCTACCAACCGTTACGCCAAGATGTATACCCATGAGAGCCTCGAGTTCGTCGTTTCTCAGTCGATCTGGTTTGAGGGTGAAGTTCCATTTGCTGACATCATCCTGCCAGCATGTACCAACTTCGAGCGTTGGGATATCTCTGAATTTGCTAACTGTTCCGGTTACATCCCAGACAACTACCAGCTGTGTAACCACCGTGTTATCTCCCTCCAGGCCAAGTGTGTTGAGCCTGTCGGCGAGTCCATGTCTGACTACGAGATCTACCACCTGTTCGCTAAGAAACTGAACATCGGTCCAATGTTCTCCGAAGGTAAAGACGAGCTGGCTTGGGTTGAGCAGTACTACAACGCTACCGATATGCCTAAGTACATGACCTTCGATGAGTTCTTCAAGAAGGGCTACTTCGTCGTTCCTGACAATCCAAACCGTAAGAAAACCGTCGCTCTGCGCTGGTTCGCTGAAGGCCGCGAGAAGGACACTCCAGACTGGGGTCCACGCTTGAACAATCAGGTTTGCCGTAAAGGCCTCCAGACCACTACTGGTAAGGTCGAGTTCATCGCTACCTCTCTGAAGAACTTCGAAGAGCAAGGCTACATCGATGAGCATCGTCCTTCGATGCACACCTACGTCCCAGCATGGGAAAGCCAGAAGCACAGCCCGCTGGCTGCCAAGTACCCACTGGGTATGCTGTCTCCGCACCCACGTTTCTCCATGCACACCATGGGTGACGGTAAGAACAGCTACATGAACTACATCAAAGACCACCGTGTCGAAGTTGACGGTTACAAGTACTGGATCATCCGTATCAACTCTGTTGATGCAGCGGCTCGTGGCATCAAGAGTGGCGACCTGGTCCGCGCTTACAACGATCGTGGTTCTGTTATCCTTGCTGCTCAGGTCACCGAGTGTCTGCAGCCTGGTACTACCCACTCCTATGAGTCTTGTGCTGTTTACGATCCATTGGGAACCGCAGGTAAGTCTGCTGACCGTGGTGGTTGTATCAACATCCTGACTCCTGACCGCTATATCTCCAAGTATGCTTGTGGTATGGCTAACAACACCGCCCTCATCGAAGTTGAAAAGTGGGACGGCGGCGTTTACGAGATTTACTAATTAGTTAAATAAGATCTCAAATTTCTTTATATAAAAGGAGTAAGAAACAATGGAACAATATTACATGGTCATTGACGTCGCAAAATGTCAGGACTGCAATAACTGCTTCATGGGCTGTATGGATGAGCACGAGTTGAACGAGTGGCCTGGTTACACTGGCGCTATGCAGCGTGGTCATCGTTGGATGAACATTGAGCGTCGTGAGCGTGGTACCTACCCACGTAACGATATCAACTACCGCCCAACTCCATGTATGCATTGCGAAAACGCTCCATGTGTTGCCAAGGGCAACGGCGCTATCAGCAAGCGTGAAGACGGCATCGTTCTGATCGACCCAGCTAAAGCTGCTGGCAAGAAAGAACTGGTCGACACTTGCCCGTACGGCGTTATCTACTGGAACGAAGAGCAGAAAGTTGCTCAGAAATGTACCATGTGTGCACACCTGCTGGACGACGAAAGCTGGGCTCCAAAAATGCCTCGTTGTGCTCATAACTGTGGTTCTTTCGTATACGAGTTCTTCAAGACTACTCCTGAGGCAATGGCTAAGAAGGTTGCTGAAGAAGGTCTGGAAGTTCTCAAGCCAGAACTCGGCACCAAGCCACACGTTTACTACAAAAACCTCTACCGTTTTGCCAAGAACTACGTTTCTGCAGCAGTTCTGGTAAAGGGTGACTGTGTTGAAGGCGCCAAGGTCGTTCTGAAGGCTGCCGGTAAAGAAGTTGCTTCTGCTGAAACCAACTTTTTCGGTGAATTCAAGTTCGATGCCCTTGAAAACGGCGAGTACACCGTTGAAATCGCAGCAGGTGAGAAGTGTTTCACTTCCACCGCGATTATTGATGACAAGTCAATTGACCTCGGTTACATTCAACTGTAATTCGTAATATTGAGCCCCTCCCGTGAGGGAGGGGCTTTTTTTTTAAAAAAAGATTTTCCAGTCTAGGAAAATTTCCCACATTTCCACTGTAGATTCCCAGACGCGCTCAAGGTAGATTTTGCAGATTGTCTTCTGCGGAAAGGCTTAACATCAGATGAAAGAAGTCGTTATTTTTAACGGAAGTCCACGTATGGACGGAAACATTGCCACCATTTTGAAAGCTGTTGCAAGGGGGGCGGAAGATCAGGGTGCTCTGGTCAAGACCTACAATCTGTTTAAAATGAAATATATGGCATGTCAAAGCTGCTTTGCTTGTCGTATGAAAGACGACTGTATCATCAACGATGAACTGCGCGAAGCGTTGCAGCTGGTTAAAAAAGCAGATGCCGTTGTTGTTGGTTCTCCCATCTATATGATGCAGATGACTGGTCCGGTCAAAAATATGTATGATCGGATGTTCCCTCTGACTGATGTTAATTATCAACCACGTTTCGGTTCGAAAAAAATTCTCACTGTCTATTCTCAGGGCATGGAAGATCCTGCCACGTTCGAATCTTACTTTGAATATACTGCGGCTACGATGTTCCCTCCTTTCGGTTTTGAGCTGATGGATAATATTGTTATTACCAATGCAAATGATCCTGAAAGTGCCGATCGTGACGCTGATCTGAAAATCAGAGCTTACGAAGCAGGTAAGAAACTGGTTCTCTGATAGATTAAAAAGAGCCCCGTACTGCGGGGCTCTTTTTTTATGCTATATTTCGTTAACATGCTTGCCGGGTTTTCTCAATGTTAACTGACCCTTTATTTTATCTGCTGGCTATTCCCGTCGTTCTCCTTGCGGGAATGTCTAAGGGGGGCTTGGGGCCCGCAATCAGCGCTATCGCCGTACCCGTCTTGTCTTTTGTCATAAATCCCGTACTTGCTGCAGCGATTATGCTGCCAATCCTGTTTACGATGGACCTGCTGGCAATTAACCAGTTTCGTGCCAATTTCAGTGCCCGGAACTTATATCTGTTAATCCCTTCTGGGATTCTTGGTATTGTAATAGCAACAGTTTTTATGGGCTATTTGCCTCCCAATGCTGTCAGGGTTTCCATTGGTGTTATCGTCATTCTTTTCTGTTGTGACTATTGGTTTCGTCATTTCCGTTCAATGGCTGGCCGCACAGGCCAGCCGACAACCATAAAGGGAGTTTTCTGGGGGATGATTTCCGGATTTACCAGCACACAGATTCATGCCGGTGCTCCACCGTTGAGTGTCTATCTGTTGCCGCAAAACCTGGATAAGGTTGTGCTGATGGGGACAATGGCTATCTTTTTTGGCGTGCTTAACTGCATAAAAATTGTCTCTTACTCTGTCGTTGGACTGTTTTCCCAAGAGTCGCTGGTCGCGTCTCTGGTTCTGTTGCCACTTGCGCCCATAGGGGTTAAGCTGGGACATATTGCTCTGAATCGTTTTGACCAGCAGAAAATCTATCGATTTCTTTACGTTGCTCTTTTTCTGTCTGCCCTCAAACTTCTCTATGATGGTCTCCTGTAGAGCAGCTTGGGGTTGCGGATAGTTGTTTATCGTTATAAATATAGCCGTATCGCATCGTCTCCTCTGCTTGGGGACGCTTTTTGCGGTTGCACGGCGTTTATGGTGAGTGTGTGAAATGGTGTTATTCTGCTGCATCCGGTGAAAATGTAAAAATTGAAACTAGGTGTTTTAACTGGTCGTGAAATGGTATACAGTATACCGGAAGACTTGCTTTAATCTGTCGATCGAAGGGGTTTTGTCTGTATAAAATTGAGCTGAACATCCATCTGTTGTGCAGCTCAGCTTAATTCTCAGCATTGTCAAACGCTGGTTCATAAATTAACTCGAAGGGATGTTGAACATGAAAAAGGTGTATGCAAATTCGGCGGATGCTCTGGATGGTCTTTTGTTTGACGGAATGTCGGTAGCCGCTGGCGGCTTCGGACTTTGTGGTATTCCGGAGAACCTGATCGGTACCTTGGCCTCCAGCGGTGTCAAGGGGTTGACCATTTACGGCAATAACGCCGGCGTTGACGGTTTTGGAATGGGGTTGCTGCTGAACAATCGTATGGTTAAGAAGGTTGTCGCCTCCTATGTTGGTGAGAATAAGGAATTTGAACGGCAGGTTCTCGCTGGAGAGCTTGAACTCGAGCTTAACCCGCAGGGGACTCTGGCAGAGCGTTTCCGCGCCGGTGGTGCCGGGATCCCGGGTTTCTATACGGCGACTGCTGCTGGTACAGTTCTGGCTGACGGCAAAGAGATCAAGGTGTTTAATGGTAAAGAGTATGTCCTTGAGGAAGGCATTGTTGCCGATGTTTCCATAGTCAAGGCCTGGAAAGGTGACAAGGCCGGCAATCTTGTCTATCGTAAGACAGCACGTAACTTCAATCCGATGATTGCTACCTGCGGTAAGGTTTGTGTCGCCGAGGTTGAGGAACTCGTTGAGGTTGGTGAGCTCGATCCTGATGAGATCCATACTCCTGGAATCTTCGTTGATCGCATCATTCAGAGTGTCGATCTTGAAAAGCGCATCGAATTCCGTACCGTTGCGGGCGCGACCCTGGTCAAGGGCTCGGGTGCCCGTGATGCTATGGCCAAGCGGGCCGCACAGGAACTGGAGGATGGCTTCTATATCAATCTGGGTATCGGTATTCCGACCCTGGTCGCCAATCACATTCCGCAGGGGGTTAATGTTACCCTGCAGTCCGAAAACGGATTGCTCGGTATCGGGCCGTTCCCTAAGGATGAAGATGTCGATGCGGATCTGATCAATGCAGGTAAGCAGACGGTCTCCACAATCCCTGGTTCCAGCTTTTTCTCAAGCTCCGATTCTTTCGGCATGATCCGTGGTGGGCATATCGATCTTGCGGTTCTTGGTGGGCTTGAAGTTTCCCAGTATGGAGATCTGGCGAATTTCATGGTCCCGGGAAAAATGGTCAAGGGCCCCGGTGGTGCAATGGACCTGGTCTCAGGCGTCAAAAAGGTTATCGTGCTGATGGAGCACTGTGCCAAAGATGGCAGTCCAAAGATTCTGCCGAGCTGTTCGCTGCCGATTACCGGCAAGAACGTTGTTGATATGATCATTACTGATATGGGCGTTTTCAAGGTCGACCAGGAAAAGGGGCTGACTCTTATCGAACTCGCTCCTGAAGTAACTCTTGATGACATCAAGGCCAAGACTGGTTGTGACTTCGCTGTCGCTCTTTCTTAGCACGTCTGTATGAATGATGGCCTTTCTGCTGTTCGGCAGAAAGGCCATCGCCTTCACCTTTCTGCAGGTCTCGTCTTTTCTCTTGTTTTTTCAGCTTTTTCTGAATAATTGCTTTATGTCAGCGGCTTGTTTCTAGTATAAAGACAGTTCGCAAAGACAGACTGTTCCGCATTATTATAAGATTCTTTTCTTGAGGGTCTCTCCATTGCCAGCTCTGTGCTGTTATGAAGAGCGACGATATGAATCTACTCGTCAGATGACGTTGTTTCTTGGCGGAATGAAAATTCAACATAATGTAAAACAAGGAGTATGCACTATGGTCGAAAGCTGGGACACTTTAAATCAGAAAGTCCTCGACCTGATGGAGCAAGGTAACTTCCAGGAAGCTCTTGTCGCTGCACAGCAAACGCTTGATGCTGCTGTTGCCGAATATGGAGATTGTCATACTGCGGTAGCCGTCAGCATGAATAACCTTGGTACCTTACATAATATCGTCGGCAATCTCTGGGATGCTGAGCAGATTCTGGCTCAGGCAGTCACCGTAACGGGGAAGGCCTATGGTGAAGATTCTCTGGATATGGCCGATGGTCTTGTCAATCTGGCGAATATCCTGATGGATCAGGGCAAGACGGAAGAGGCGAAACCGCAGTTGGAAAAGGCGGTCGCTATTCTGGAAAATAATAAACAGGCTTCCGCACAGCAATTGACCGCAACTTACAATACCCTGGCCGGGATTCTCATGGGAGTTGGCGACAATGCCGAGGCTCGGGTTCTGCTCGATAAGGCACTCGCTGTACTTGACAAGCTGGACAGCAAACAGGTTGTCAGGGCCAAGGGCTCTGTCCTGGAGGCGCTGGCGGGGCTGGATAAGAAGGATGGTGATATCGAAACTGCGGAAAAACGCTTTCGCCAGGCAATGACTCTTTACGAAGAGCTGGGCCCGGTGAATCCGCATATCGCCAGAACGCTGATGGAAATTGGTGATATCTATCAATTGCGCGGTATGATCGAGGTCGGGCTTAAGTTGTCAGAACAGGCTTCGGAGATTTTCAAGAACACCTTGCCGGCCGGCCATGAAGATACGGCTGCTGCTCTGAATCAGCTTGGTCAGATGAATGTTTATGTCGGTCAGCTGGAGACTGCCGAGAAAGCCTTCAGGGAGGTTCTCAAAGACCTGACCAAGGGGGGGAACAAGTCGTCCGCTGCCTACGCAGATGCCCAGAATAATCTCGCTGAACTGCATATCTTCAAGGAAGAATATAAAGAGGCCCAGCCGCTTATCCAGTCATCTCTCGATGCAAGAATGAAACGCTATGGGGAAAGTCATCCGGCTGTTGCCCAGTCCCTGAACAACTACGGTTTATTGCTGTGCCGGGAAGGTAAGCTCGACAAGGCGATGGAAAAGTATCGCAAGGCGCTTGCCATCAGAGAAGAAGTCTTCGGGAAAGAGCATCCGGCGTTGGTCGAGTCACTGGAAAATATTGCTGAGATCTGCAACGCTCAGGGGCAGCTTGACGAAGCTCAAGCACTGATGGAAAAGGCCAAAGCCATCTGGGCCAGCCTGGGAGACGATCTGCATCCGGGTGTTGCCAAGACCCATCATCATCTTGGCGTTGTCTATATGATGCAGGGTAAGAATGCTGAAGCTGAGGCTGAGTTGCTGATGGCCAAGAAGATTCTCGAAGGCTTTGGCGCTGAGGGGCAGATGCATCTGGTCACCGTTTTTAAGACTCTTTCAATGTACTATCGGAAAGTGGGCCGTGTCGGTGAAGCTGAAGAGTATGCAAACAAGGTCCGTGAAGGGGTTCAGGGTGCTATGCCTGATGGAGCACCAACTGTACACTGATTGTTAATCTGGTTTGGTCCCGCAGGTAAAACCTGTAAAATTCATGTATTATTTGAAGGCGGTCGCACTTTTTGTGTTGACCGCTTTTTTTGTCAAATAAGACATTGTTTTATTGCTATGTGAAGAACGGATATGTTACTAATATGGTCACGTTTGCTTGCCTCTTAATGGAATTTCAAGGAGATAATATGGCTAGGATTATCGGTGGCATTGCGACTTCACATTCCCCAACTATCGGTTTTGCCAAAGATACCAATAAGCAGAACGATCCGGTCTGGAAGCCGATCTTTGAAGGTTATAAACCGATTCACGACTGGCTGACTGAAAAGAAGCCTGATGTTCTGTTTACAATTTTCAACGACCATATAACGTCCTTTTTCTTTGATCATTATTCAGCTTTTTCTTTAGGGGTAGATGATAGCTATTCGCCAGCGGATGAAGGCGGGGGGGCTCGAGAGTTAGCGGCGATCAAGGGGCATGCACAGTTGGCTGCTCATATCGGAACCTCTCTGATGGCTGACGAATTCGACATGTCCTTCTTTCAGAAGAAGACGCTCGATCACGGCTGTTTTTCACCACTGTCGGTTCTCTGGGAGGATGTTTCTGAGTGGCCCTGTTCGATCGTGCCTCTCCAGGTCGGCGTACTACAGTTTCCGATTCCTTCAGCGAAACGTTGCTATAAGATGGGGCAGGCACTGAGAAAGGCGATAGAGAGCTATCCAGAGGACATCTCTGTTGCGATTGTCGCTACCGGTGGTCTATCACACCAGGTTCATGGGGAACGCTGCGGCTTTAACAATGTCGAATGGGATCATAAGTTCATGGATCTTATCGAAAAGGATCCGGTCAAGCTGACCGAGGTGACTATCGCCGAATATGCCGAGTGGGGTGGGGTCGAAGGTGCTGAAATCATCATGTGGCTGATCATGCGCGGAGCAATGGCGGCCAACGCCAGGGTTGTGCACAAGTCTTATTATCTGCCGTCGATGTGTGCACTGTCAGCGATGATTTTTGAGCACGAACCTGAACCTTTCAGTGAGCGGGAAATCAACGAGCACCTCGAGCATATGAATCATGAGCTCAAAGGGGTTGAAAAGCTTGAAGGGAGTTACCCCTATACCCTGGAGCGCAGTTTGAAAGGATTCAATATCAACAAGTTTCTGCATAACCTGGTCGTTCCTGAAGTTCGTGAAAGATTTCAGCTGGAGGAGGAGGTTATGCTCAGGGAAAGCAATCTGACGGAAGAAGAGCAGGATCTGATCCGGCGGCGTGACTGGCGCGGTATGATCCATTACGGGGCTACCTTCTTTGTGTTGGAAAAGCTCGGAGCAGTTGTCGGCGTTTCGAACCTGCATATCTATTCTGCAATGCGCGGTCAGGAACTTGCCGAGTTCCAGAAGACAAGAAACGCCAGCGTTCAGTATTCAGTTGCTGGTGGAACTTGCGCGAAAGAGATTGACCGCAGAGCAAAGTAAGTTAACATCACATCTTAGGCGATGTTGCAGATAATAAAAAAGCGAACCCGTTCGGGTTCGCTTTTTTGATGTTTCCATTGTTGGTGCTTAGTCCTTGGGCAGGAAGCGCTCGTAGTCCATTTCCATGAAGTTGGAGCGGACGAACTTCTCTCTCATATGGAAAGGTACGGTGCAGTCGAAGATCGTCTTGCATGAGGTGCCATGAGAGATAATCGAAGGACTGATGCCCAGCGACTGAGAAGGGTCGAGTGGATGGCAGCGAACCCCTGGGATGATAATGGTGTCGACATCGCTCTGGAAGCGGGTCATCATGGCCCATAGAACATCGTTGCTGTCGAAGATATCGACGTCGTCGTCAACCAGGATAACGGTTTTCAGCTCAGGGAAAGCGGCGAAAGCACAGAGTGCAGCCTGACGTTCACGCCCCTGATCGGTTGGGATCTTTTTGCTCATCTGCATGATGGCAAGCAATTTGCCGCCACCGGCCGAGTGGGCATAGACGTTCTTGACTTTGCCGGGCATAGCATCGTTGACGATGCTGAGGATGCTGGCTTCGGTCGGAATGCCGGCCAGGCTGACGTGTTCTTCACTACAGCCAATGGTGGTCTGGCAGATCGGGTTGATACGGTGGGTAACGGCCTTGACCTTGAAGACCTTGACGGCTGGATTGGCGTCACCGGTGTAACCAGGGAATTCAGGCATGGCAAAGCCGGTGTTGGAGTGGACGTCTTCACGGACACGGACATCCGGTAGCAGCTCACCTTCGATGACGATCTCAGCGTTGGCGATCGCCTTGGAATTGACGGTCAGAGCGTCAACCAGTTCTACCGGGCGGTTACGGAACGCGCCGGCAACTTCAAGCTCATTGAAGCCGATTGGCGTCGCAGGCGGCTCGAAGCAGGCTGCAATGTAGACAGCCGGGTCGAGGCCGATATTGATGGTAACTGGCAGCGGCTTGCCGGCTTTTTCCGCCTTGTCACGGAAGACATCGATGTGACGGCCAGGCGAGAAGAAGATCGAGATCTCATCCTCGCTCTGTAGGCACTGGCGGTGAATAGTAACGTCTGCTTCGCCGGTTTCCGGATCCTCCGCATAGACAAGACCCATGGTGATGTAAGGACCGGCGTCCTGCAGGGTGTTGGTTGGCGCCGGGATCAGCTTGCGGATGTCGAAACCGGGATCAGTTGCTTTGTGAACAACTTCCTGACATTTGGCCTTTTCGTGTGGGACCATAACTGGTGGAACCGGAGCCTGAAGGGCTTCAGTCATTTTGTGGCCGAGTTCGGTCGCTTCATAACCCATCATCTGGGCAACACGCTCGCGGCTGGCAACGATACCGGTCGCAACGCGGGCACCCGGATGGCCTTTGATGTTGTTGAAGACCATCATCGGGCCGATCTTGGTCGGACGCATGGTGGTACCGCCAGCGCCGATATATCTGTAGACACCAGACAGCTCGCCCCGCGGATCAACCTCTTCATCGGTCTCGATGTACTGACCCGGGATGTCCTTCAGAAACTCTATGGCGCTGCGAAGGTCGTGAATCTCTGCGGCAGTGGTTGGTTTTTCGTTTGTTCCCATACTTGGAATCTCCTTTGTTCATGCATTTTGTGTGTGGATACATAAAACAGCAAGTAACTCTCTACAAATCCCCCCAGAAAAAACATTGTTTATTGGTCAAAAGTTATCTGCTCAGCTGGCTATGAAGTTCAGTATCAAAGTTTTTCAAGAAGTTCTGCAACGAGTCTTCTGACGATCTCCACTATCTGGCCGATCTGGTTCTGCGATGCGTCATCTATGTGGATGCCGCAAGAGACAGTCACGATGCCATTAATCTTTTGTGCGATTTGTTCAGCAACCTCGCAGGCAAGGCGATCCTCCTTGTGGCCGCAGACCGTAATCACTGAGGTCGAGGCACTAATTTTCTCAGGGTCAGCCAGGCTCGGACGCGGCTGTGCCAGAGCAACGGCACCGATATGGCCACTGTCTCCACCGGATAGGGAGACGCATAGGTCGGCTCCCTGGCGTGTCGCCGTCAGGGTTACGGGAATTTCGGATTTGTCCGAACTCAGGAAGATTGTCTTTGCGGAGTTGATCATGGTTATTATTCCGGAGCCTGCCAGCGTTTGAAGTTGGGTAGATCGATACCGTACTCGTTGAGAACCTTGCCAACGATATGGATTTCCATATCCCTGATTGTCTGAGGTTTATTGTAGTGCGTCATCATCGGCGGCATCAGAATGACGCCCATCGATGCCAGGGTTGACATGTTTCTCAGGTGGATCTGGTTCAGTGGGGTTTCGCGAACAACGAGGACTAGTTTGCGGCGTTCTTTAAGAGTGACGTCAGCGGCCCGCAGCAGCAGGTTTTCGGAATAGCCATTGGCGATCCCCGCCGTGGTTTTCATGCTGCAGGGAATAACAACCATGCCTTCGGTTTTAAAGGTACCGCTCGCAATATTGGCACCGATATCATTCAGGTTGTAGACCCGTGTCGCCATAGCTTCGACCTGATCCAATGTTTCTGGAACTTCCAGTTCGATTGTTCTTTTGGCACCGGAAGAGATGACCAGATGGGTCTCCCAGTCGGTTTGCCGCTGCATCATTTCGAGCAGGACAATCGCCAGGTTGGCACCACTGGCCCCGCTTAGTCCGACAACAAGTCTTTTCTTTGCATGCATATGAAAACCTATGAATTCATTAATCCATCAATCAGCGAAAGCCCCCCTTCCGTGATAGTTAAAGATTAGCAAAAATACTGCTTCGCACTCAGTTCTGACGCTGATATGGAGTGATCTGTTTGTAAAATATCAGGTTTTTCCATAGCGAACTATAGAGATATTCGTTATGGCAGTCAATATTTTTATAGCATACGCTATTCTTTGCCGATAGCTTATGTCTGTCTTACACTGTTTTTAGGCACCATGTTTTATGAATTCTGATTCTTCCGAGGTCCGAAATATACGACTGATTTAGGGAGGGGTGCGGTAACGACCTTGACTCCACATATGGTAGTTAGTATATTTTAATGACGGCTCGCGCTTTTGGGGAAGGTATTCGTCGATGGAAGACATTTATCGGATCTGGCTTGGGCAGTTGTCTGTGATGGTGTCTGGAACCGTCAGGGCCGAGTTTGTCGTAGAGCCTGGCGAACGCGAATCTTTCCGTTATGTTCTGAATTGGCCTGATGACAATTCAACCATTGCCGCGGCAGAGCGGATCATCTCTGCAGTCTCCAGTAGCCAGAGCGCAATCATCAAGCCAAACGAGAGCAGCTGTGGCGAGTCCGGTGAGCCTCATGATGTGCTTGGCTGTCCCGTCATCATCTGCGGACATTTTCTTGGGGTTGTCGTTGTCGAAATAACCGGTCGTTCTCAGCAGATGCGGCAGTCGGCCGCTCAGCTTGTCCAGAACAGCATCAAGTGGCTGGAGGTCTTGTTGCAACAGCAGCAGGGATCATCTCAGGCCCATCTCGCCTATCTGGTGTCTCTGGTTTCGATTGCGCTGGAGCCGATTGAGCTTTCTCAGTCTCTGACTCAGTTGGTCAATGCTGTCTCCCTTCGTTACGATTGCTTGCGGGTCAGTATAGGTTTCGTGACAAAAGGTGAGGTTGAGGTTGTTGCCATCTCTCAGACCCTGGCCGTTGAGGTTGATCTGAATGAGGCCCGGGCGATTCGAGACGCTATGGGAGAAGCCTGTGATCAGAGTGCCGTGATCGTCTGGCCGATAGCAAATTCTTCTGATTTTCAGCTGACCAAATTTCATCATGTGCTGTCTGAACAGAGTCTCGGAAATGTGACGATCGTCTCTCTTCCTTTGGCTCATGTCAACCATGTCGTAGGTGCCCTGTTGTGTGTACGGGAAAAGCAACTATTTACTGAAGCAGAATTGAATGAGCTCAGACAGATCAGCCTCTTGCTCGGGCCCGTTCTGGAGGTCCGCCGCGAGAGGGAACGATCTTTGTCCAGACACTGCTGTCATATTCTAAGTCGCCTGGTCGGGCGTTTTTGGGCCGCGATTACCTGAAATTTAACGGGATAGAGTCGCAGGCCGTTTTTCATGTTGTCGCTCTTCTGATTTTGACTTTTTTTCAGGCTGATTGAGGCGCTCATGATCTGTTAGCGCGACTGAAGCTCAACGTTCGAAGCGGGCCAGATAGGTATATTCTCCCAACTCGGCATCACAGATCTTTTTCAACCCTTTTGCATTCAACAGCAGTTCCAGGGCTGCGACATCCAGGCGTTTATCGATCCCCGGTCCGGGGCCGTCACTGCGTTTCTTGAATTCGATAATATTGATGCTTCCACCAGGTTTCAGAACCCTGTCCAGATTGTCGATCACCGCCGCCTGTTTCTCCTGGGGCAGGTCATGCAGGACGGTGGCGAGCAGGGCCTGGTCGACCGACTCCGCCGGGAGCGGCAGCGGTTGGCTGATATCGGCGACTGCTGCTTGAATGTTGACTATTTTCTGCATTTTCAACGTTTCTTGCAGCGCAGCAATCCCTTCTGGCCAGAGATCCAGGGCGACAATCCTGAGTTTTGGAAAGGCTGCGGCGAGAGCCAGGCTGTATCGGCCGATACCACAGGCCAGATCGACAAGCTGCTCTCGCGGTTGGATGTTGAAAAGTTTAAAAGCCTTGTTCTGATCGATGTGATCGAGGCTGCTTTTTCCGGCAGCGACCGGTTTTTTCTTTTGCTCAGACATGTTTACAGGTATCCTCTTGCGGTTGTTGGTATAGAGTTGCTCGTCTGTCTGATCAGTGTCACCGATTTATGGTCGACAGGTCAATTTGCGCGAGTCAGATAAATGAACCATCTGAAAAGGAAGAATCATGGAATTCAATCATTTTGATGATCAGGGACAGGCCATCATGGTCGATGTCAGTCATAAGCAGAAAACCATGCGTACGGCCATCGCCCGGGCCAAGGTCAAGATGACCCCTGCATTGCTGCAGAACATCCTCGACGGTAAGATCGTTAAGGGGGATGTCCTCGGTGTCGCCCGTCTGGCCGGGATTCAGGCCTGCAAGAAGACCTACGAGCTGATTCCGCTCTCCCATCCGTTGGCCCTGCATCACGCCAGTGTCGATTTTGAGTGCCATCCAGAAAGCGGCGAAGTCGTGGTTTTTGCCAAGGTTCGTGCCCATGAGCGCACCGGTGTCGAGATGGAAGCGATGGTCGCCGCATCTCTGGCAGCTCTGACCATCTACGACATGTGCAAGGGAGCCGATAAGAGCATCAGTATCGAGCAGGTTGTTCTGCAGTTCAAAGAGGGCGGTAAGAGCGGCACCTATCAGCGCGCTGAATAATTTTCCGCTATAGAATCAGTTCTGTCCCGACGCTCGCGGCAAAGACCTTTTTGCCGAAACGGCGGGACAGGACTTCCCCCCCTTCCAGGCCGGTACAGTGTGACGTACCGATCCGTTCGACACCCAGTTCCTCGAGCATATCCATGGTCGCATCCAGCTGCTTCTGGCTGCAAAACCGCAGGTGAGTGCCGCCAAGAACCATGTAAACCTTTTTTGCACCGGTCAGCTGCAGGGCATGACGGGTGATGTTGATCAGCCCGGCGTGAGCGCATCCGAGCAGGATGACCAGTCCTCTTTCCGTTTCGATGAACAGAGACTGGTCGTCGGTGAGCGGATCGGTGCAGCACTCACCTTTGTGGTTTTCAACCAGCAGAGAGGGATCTCCGGTTTCGACCTCACAGGTGCGCGGGATTGCTCCCGACAGGGTGATGCCTGGTGCCAGTTGGCGGTGTTCGCTATACAGGTCGAAACGGGCACCGATCTCTTCGAGATCCTCGCGGCTCCAAGGCATGCCGATGGAACGCAAGGATTCGAGCTTGTCGCTGTAACGCGGGTAGAAAATATCCGGGTGTGAATAGACCGTCAGGGCGGAGCGGTGTTCGAGCAGTTTGTAGAGCCCACCGACATGATCATAGTGGCCATGGCTGATGATGACGGAGTCGACATTGCCCAGGTTGATCCCCATCAGTGCCGCATTGTGCTTGAGGGTCAGTCCGTTGCCGGTGTCGAAGAGAATGCTCTGTTCGTTATGCTGAATGTGACAGGCAAAACCGTACTCACCGAGCAGGCCGGACGGATATACTTTCTCGACAGTGTTTTCACAGAGGATGGTCAGGGTGGTCGACATACTTATTGCTCCAATCAGCTAAAACGGGCATTCAGGGTTTCGAGGATCGGTCGGTCCGCTTCAAGAATATCGTAATTAAAAAGATCTGCAGGTATAACCCAGGCGTGATCGCTGACCTCCAGGTGGCGAACGGTACCGCTGATCCTGGAACAGAGGTAGGCCATGATCTCGACCTGCCCCCAATTGTAGCAGTGACTGACGGTCTGCAGGTGCTCCGTAACGCTGATGCTGATGTCCAATTCTTCCTGCAGCTCTCTGATCAAGGCCTGTTCCACGCTTTCATTTTTATCAAGCTTGCCCCCCGGGAATTCCCATCGGCCGCCATGGGGCTTGTGGTCCGGACGTTTGGTGATCAGAATTTTTCCCTGTTCAATGATAACGGCGGCGCAGACCTGGAGAGAACCTGTTTCTGTAGACATCTTGCAGCTTTCCTTTGTGCTCTAAAATTCGATTTTCGTCGGGGGTATTGTGCTGGAAGTGTGGACAGATGCCAAGATATTTTGCGGAGAAATCAGCCTGCCGGAAGAGAACGGCAGGCCGTAAAGAGGAGTTAACAGTGCAGCGTGGCGATCTCTTTGATTTTCTGAACCATCGCCTGCAGGCCGTTGCTGCGGGTCGGGCTGAGGTGACTCAGCAGATGCAGTTCGGAAAAATAGCTTTCGATATCGAAGTCGCTGGCCTGTCGCGGGGTCTTGCCGTTATAGGCGGCGAGGACAACAGCGAGCAGCCCCTTGACGATGAAGGCGTCGCTGTCGGCGTTCAGCGTCAGCTTGCCGTCGTCCGTCAGGGAGGCTTCGATCCACACCTTGCTCTGGCAGCCCTTGACCAGCCGCTCATCGCTTTTCTGATCATCTGTCATCTCCGGCAGCTGTTTCCCCAGATCGATGATGTACTTGTAACGATCCTCCCAGCCGTCGAAGAAACTTAAGGCATCGACGATATCCTCTGCGCTGATGGTGGTTCCGAATGGGTTCATGTCGCTACTGCTCCTTACAGGAAGAGTTTGACCTTGTCGATGGCGCTAAACAGCCGGTCGACTTCGTCGTGGGTATTGTAGATGCTGAACGAGGCACGAACCGTCCCCGGGATGCAGAACTGATCCATCACCGGCTGAGCGCAATGCTGGCCGGTGCGAACGGCAATCCCCTGCTGGTCGAGAAGCATGCCGACATCAGCCGGATGAGCGCCTGCCAGGTGGAAGCTGAAGACGCCAGCCCTGTGCTTGGCCCGGCCGACCTGAATCAGCTCCTCGCAGTCAGCGGCTCGCTCGATCGTGTAGTCGAGCAGCGAGGCTTCGTGAGATGCCAAAGCGGTGCGATCGAAACCGTTCAGGTAGTCGATGGCCGCAGCCAGTCCGATGACTCCGGCGATATGGGGGGTGCCGGCCTCAAATTTGAACGGCAGGCGGTTGTAGATCGTCTCGGCAAAGCTGACCGACTCGATCATTTCGCCGCCTCCTAAAAACGGCGGCATGGCGTCGAGCAGCTCCTTTTTACCATAGAGGACACCGATGCCGGTCGGGCCGAACATCTTGTGGCCGGAGAAGACGTAGAAATCGGCATCCAGGGCCTGGACATCGACCGGCCAGTGGCTGATTCCCTGGGCACCATCGATCAGCACCCTGGCTCCGGCGGCGTGGGCGAGGGGGATGATCTCCTCGATCGGGTTGACAGTACCCAGGCTGTTGCAGACCTGGGCACAGGCGACGATCTTGACCGGCTCCTGCACAAGCAGTGTCTTGAGCTTGTCCAGTTCGATTTCGCCGTTCGCATCGACCGGGATGGCGATCAGTCTGGCCCCCTGGCGGGCGGCAACCATCTGCCAGGGAACGATATTGGCGTGGTGCTCCATGGTTGAAGCGAGGACGACATCACCGGGTTCAAGGGCAATGCTGCCGAAACACTGGGCGACGACGTTGATCCCTTCGGTGGTTCCCCGCGTCCAGATCACCTCCTCCTGGTGGACAGCGTTGAGGAAGCTCTGCACCGTTTTGCGCGCCTTTTCAAATTTGCAGGTCGCCCGGTCGCTTAAGGAGTAGCTGCCGCGGTGGACATTGGCGTTATCGCAGCGATAAAAATTGCTGATTGCCTCGATGACGCATTCCGGTTTCTGGGTCGTCGAGGCATTGTCAAGATAGACCAGAGGTTGACCGTTGATCTGCTGGCTGAGGATCGGGAAGTCGCCACGGATCTCAAGTGGGTCGAACCCCTTCACTGTTTTTGCTACGGCCTTCATGAGCACTTCTCCTGCGCGGTCGCTGTCCTGGTGAAGACCGATTGGAGGACTGGCTTGAGAAACTCGGCTAGAGGTTCCAGTTCGATCTGTTCGACCAGCTCGTTGATGAATCCGTAGCTGAGCATCAGTTCGGCATCGTCCCTGCTGATACCGCGGCTCTGCATGTAATAGAGGGCGAGCTCGTCGATCTGAGCAACCGTCGCACCATGGGCGCAGCGCACATCGTCGGCGTAGATCTCCAGTTCCGGTTTGGTGTAGACCTCGGCATCCGGGCTGAGCAGCAGGTTCTTGTTGCTCAGCTCGGCCAGGGTCTTCTGGGCATCCTGATGGATATGGATGCGACCGTTGAACACCGTCGTACTCTTGCCGGCCATGATACCGCGAAAAACCTCGTTGCTGGTACAGTTGGGCAGCTGATGTTCGATACAGCTGTGCACATCGACATGTTCTCCGTCACGCGGCAGGTAGAGCCCTTTGAGCTCGCAGTGTGAGCCGCCGTGCAGATGGTGGACGATCAGATCGTGACGTTGACAACGGCCACCCAGTGCCATGGTGAACCCCTGGTAGCGGGCATGAGCGGCGAGGGCGCAGTGGGCTGCTGACAGGCTGACGGCAGCTTTCCCCTCGAGCCCGAGGCGATAGTGCTCGAGGACCGCGTCTTCTCCTAACTCGATCTCCGTCAGCTGGTTGGAGAAGCTTCCCTGTCCCCCCGGCAGCACGACCTGATGTTCGATCAGGCTGGCCTTGGCGCCTCTTTCCAGATCGCAGATGAGCCGGGTTGCCTGCTGCTCCCTGCAGCTGTTCGGTGTGGTGACAAAGACCACATGGATCGGTTTGGCGATCTGACAGTCAGCAGCCACCTTGATGACCAGGCCATCGCTGAGCAGACTTAGGTTCTGCCAGGCGCCGATATGCTGGTCCCTGTTGAGGGCCCGTTCAAAGGTTGTGTTGAGCCGTTGGCTCAACTTGTGCTGCTCTTGTTCATCGAGTAGTGACAGGACACTGATCTGCCCACCATCGGCGTTCCGCTCTGATGACAGGGCGGCATCGAAGCGGCCATCGACAAAGACCAACCGGATGGCGTCCAAGTCTCCGATCTGTCCCAGCTCTGCAATTGCGGCAGCGTTGAGCGCAGCACTTTGCTGCGGCAGTTCTGTCAATGCTTTGGTGATGGGGGTGTGCAGCCAGTGTTCAGTTT
The DNA here is from genome assembly GCA_963677215.1 of Geopsychrobacteraceae bacterium. Classification (GTDB taxonomy): domain Bacteria; phylum Desulfobacterota; class Desulfuromonadia; order Desulfuromonadales; family Geopsychrobacteraceae. Next base: position 26,172 of record OY781919.1, on the reverse strand, counting down.
TTGGGCCTGGCCAACTGAGTGTCGTCAGTTTCTCCTGCCCCCGTTCACGGACAGGCTCCAGCCAGTCGAGCGTCTCGGCGACAGGGGCGGGTAATGTGGTTGTTGTTCCCATAGCCAGTTCCTATTCGTTGATCCAGCCGTAGCCGGTTTGTTCCAGTTCCTTGGCCAGCTCCTTGCCACCGGAGCGGACGATCCGCCCCTTGGAGAAGACATGGACGAAGTCGGGCACGATGTAATCCAGCAGGCGCTGATAGTGAGTGATGACGATAAACGAGCGATCCGGGCTGCGCTGGGCATTGACCCCGTCGGCAACCACCTGCAGGGCGTCGATATCGAGCCCCGAATCGGTCTCGTCGAGGATCACCAGCTTCGGTTCAAGGATCATCATCTGCAGCAGCTCGTTGCGCTTCTTCTCGCCACCGGAGAAGCCGTCGTTGACGCCGCGCTTGAGGAAGTCGGGATCGAGATTGACCTCCTTGCATTTCTCGCGTGCCAGTTTCATGAAGCTGATACTGTCGAGCGGTTCGTCACCGCGCTCCTTGCGATGGGAGTCATGGGCGGCCTTCATGAATTCCAGATTGGTGACGCCGGGGATCTCGATCGGGTACTGAAAGGCGAGGAACACCCCGGCCTTGGCACGTTCATCCGCCTCCTTATCGAGCAGCGATTCTCCCTGCAGGGCAATCTCACCGGTGGTGACCTCGTAGCCGTCGCGGCCGGAGATGACATAGCTTAAGGTACTTTTGCCGGCACCGTTGGGGCCCATGATGGCATGCACTTCGCCGGGGCCGATCTCCAGGTTGAGGCCGTTGATGATCTGTTTGTCGTCTATTTTGGCATGCAGATTCTTGATCGATAACATGTTTTATATCCTTTAAAAGTTGTCTGTGGCGCAGCAGCGCTCAGCCGACCGAGCCTTCGAGGCTGACCTCGAGCAGCTTGCCCGCTTCGGCGGCAAACTCCATCGGCAATTTCTTGAAAACATCCTTGCAGAAGCCGTTGACGATCATCGAGATCGCTTTCTCCGTATCGATGCCGCGTTGCTGGCAGAGAAACAGCTGGTCGTCACTGACCTTGGAGGTGGTTGCCTCATGCTCGACGATGGCACTGGGGGTGTGACTCTCGATATAGGGGAAGGTGTGCGCCCCGCAGCGATCGCCGATCAGCAGCGAATCACACTGACTGAAGTTGCGCGCCCCGCTTGCCTTCTTGGTCATGCGCACCAGCCCGCGGTAGGCGTTCTGGCTTTTTCCCGCCGAGATCCCCTTGGAGATGATCGTCGATTTGCTGTTCCTGCCAAGGTGGATCATCTTGGTGCCGGTATCGGCCTGCTGATAGTTGTTGGTGACCGCTACCGAGTAGAATTCGCCGACGCTGTTCTCCCCTTTGAGGATGCAGCTCGGATACTTCCAGGTGATCGCCGAGCCGGTTTCGACCTGGGTCCAGGAAATCCGCGCGTTGTTATGGGCAATGCCGCGTTTGGTGACAAAGTTGTAGATGCCGCCTTTGCCTTCCTTGTTGCCGGGGTACCAGTTCTGCACCGTCGAATACTTGATGTCGGCGTTGTCGAGGGCAATCAGCTCAACCACGGCAGCATGCAGCTGGTTTTCATCGCGCATCGGCGCGGTGCAGCCCTCCAGATAGCTGACCTGACTGGCTTCATCGGCGATGATCAGGGTCCGTTCAAACTGGCCGGTCTTCGATTCGTTGATGCGGAAGTAGGAGCTCAGCTCCATCGGACATTTGACCCCCTTGGGGATATAGACGAAGGAGCCGTCACTGAACACCGCGCTGTTGAGGGCGGCAAAGAAGTTGTCCTGCTTCGGCACGACCGAACCGAGATACTTCTTGATCAGTTCGGGATATTCGTGAACCGCCTCGCTGATCGGCATGAAGATGACGCCGACCTCCTTGAGCTGGTCGCGGTAGGAAGTAGCAACCGAAACCGAGTCGAACACGGCATCGACGGCAATCCCTTCCAGATGCTTCTGCTCAAGCAGCGGAATCCCCAGTTTTTCGTAGGTGGCGAGCACCTCCGGATCGACCTCGTCGAGGCTCTTCGGGTTGCTCTTCATATTCTTGGGGGCCGAAAAGTAGGAAACCTGCTGAAAGTCGATATGCGGCAGGTTCAGGTGTGCCCACAACGGCAGCATCTTTTCCTGCCAGATGGCAAAGGCTTCCAGCCGCCACTCGAGCAGCCACTGCGGTTCGTTCTTGCGTGCGGAGATGTAGCGGATGACATCTTCATTTAAGCCTGGCGGCAGGGTGTCCGATTCAACGCTGGTTGTGAAGCCTGCCCGGTATTCCTGTTCTAGATAGTGATCAATTTGTTCAGGCATATCTGTCCTTCTCCAGACAGGTCTATGAACCTGCTAGTCTGGCGTACATTTTGAGCCTTGATTGACAAAGAAAACATCATTGTCAGGTGGGTGAAAGTTCGACGGCATTGTCGTTGGGTTCGTATCTTCGATTATGCAAATTGTGACAATAATAGTCAACTATCTACAAGAGATTATTAATACAGTTCGAGGTTGCAAAACTGATGTTCGGCTGCCTGGCGGTGCAGCGGTGGACGCAGAGGTTGATGTTTTGCTGTTTCGGACATATAGTGTCGATTCGTTGCAGAGGGGGATACTGTTTCCTCCCCTGGCAGAGACCAGAACCATCGCCTGACGCGGGGAAGAGAGATTCTCTATGTATCAGATATCGGACAAGGGGCGCGGTGTTCGCCAGATGTTTGATGATATCGCCGGTCGTTACGATCTGCTCAACCGGCTGTTGTCTTTTGGGATCGACGTACGCTGGAGGCGTTTTGCCGTCAGCCAGTTGAGTATCCCGAAAAACGGCAGGGTGCTCGACATCGCAACGGGAACCTGCGATGTCGCTCTCGAGGTTGCCGAACAGACCGACCCCAGTGTCATCATCGTTGGTGAAGATTTTACTCAAGGTATGCTGGTTGAAGGGCAGAAGAAGCTCAACTCATCGCCCCATGGTAAGCGGATCAAGCTGGTCAACGCTCCTTGTGAGGAGATTCCCCATCCTGATCAGACTTTTGACGGAATCACCATAGCCTTTGGCATCCGCAATGTCGTCGACCGTGAGGCCGGCCTGCGCGAGATGGTTCGTGTCCTCAAACCGGGAGGGAGGGCTGTCATTCTTGAGTTTTCCAGTCCACGCAGCCGTCTGTTCCGCCAGATCTACTACTTCTATTTTCAGAAGGTTCTGCCGACTATCGGCGGACTCATTTCAAAGCGCAGCGCCTACCAGTATCTTCCCGACTCGGTTCTGGAGTTTCCTGAACGTGAAGCCTTTGTGGCGATGATGAAGGACGCTGGTTTCGGTCGCGTTCAGTACACAGATCTGACCGTTGGGATTGCCACCGTCTATGTCGGGGACAAGCCCGCTAGCTGAGAGTCTGTGCTGGCGGGGAACAATGAAATCCGCAGGTTTTTCAGGCCCGATAGGGCGACAACGGGCTATTTTGAATCTTCGCCGGATTTCTTCTCATCCCGGTTGAGGACCGAACCTATATCCTTGGCCAGTTTTCCTGGGAGTCCAAAGGTTCTTTTAAAAATTCCGAGTACGCCTTCCGAAAGAGAAGCTATCGGAATAGCAGTGACCTTCGGCTCTTCGCTGGTTCCTTCCAGTTTGAACTGGGCCGTCAGCAGGGCTTTGTCGTCCCCGGCCAGAACCCAGCCGGCAATCGGAATGGAGGTGACGATCTTGTCAACTGTGCGCAGGGGCATGACTCCGAGTATAAAATCGAGTGAGTTGTCCATCAGCCCCTGACGTCCGACCAGCGACAGGTTCATCGCTTCGCTGGTGATCTTGAGGCCCTCTGTCGCAAGGTAGCCGTCCGCGATTTTCAGTGAGCCCTCCATAAGACTGAAGGGCATTCCTTCAGTCTGCAGGTCGGGGAGCTTCAGGGTGAATAACTGGGAAACGTTGAGCAGCGAAAAGACCTTTGCCAGACTGTTGAATTTATTCAGAACCCCGTCACTGATCTGCAGGTCGACAGCGCCCCTGGCTGTGGCCCAGAACTGTTCGTCCGGTTTTCCTTCGATGTAAAAGTCTCCTTGCAGCGCTCCGTTGATCAACCCCTCTTTTTTGAAGAAATCTCTGTAGATGACTTGGGCGTCGATCCCTTCGAGGTGCCCCGAGACCTTGAGCGGGAAAGTCTCTTCTTTGCCGTCAAAAACGACCCGGCCGCTGCAGTTCCCCATGCCGTTGAAGAAATTTAACGGAAAGATATCGAGCATCCCTTGATCGAATTTTATTGTTGCGTCAGCGTTTTTGAAACGCAGATCCCCCAGGATGCCTGTTTTGATATGGGTCGTGATGCGGACATAGGGAGCTTTGCCTGTTCCGTCTCCTTTGTGGGCAGGGCCGGTAAACAGCTTGATGACGTTGAGGACATTGGCGGTCTCGGCCTGGACATCGAGTAGAACCTGTGGGGCTACGAAGCTTTTCAGTTTTCCGGTCACTGTGACCAAGGTGTCGTTTTCAACCCTGAGTCTGACCGGTGTGTATTCGATCCCGTTGCCGTCGATCAGCAGGCGACCGTTGACATCGTAAAGAATCAGCCTCTGATCGCTGAAAAAGAGATCATGGGCACGTACTCGAGGTGAACTGAGATCGAGGCGCAAGCGGGGTTTTTGCCAGTCGTCTATGCCACCGTCGACGCTAAAGGCCGACTTGCCAAGTGAGGCTTTGAGCTGTTTGAACGACAACTTGTTTTTGTTGAGGACCACATTTCCAAAAATGCTGTTGAGTGGTCCGAGGGCATGGGTCAGGTACGCGGCTCCGTTGTCAATATGCAGCATCAATTCCGGTGACTTGCCCGGGTGTTTCAGCTCGGCTGAGAGCACCCCTGAAAAATTTCTCTGGTCCAGAAAGGGGGAATAGCGGGCCAGCTTTTTCAGGTCCAGGGGGGCGAGCCGGAAGATGAAGCTGGGCAGACCATAGGCTAGATCGCCACTCATGCTGGCTGCAATGCGTTGGTTGTCTAGTTCCAGCGCAAGCTGGTCAAGTGTGACCTTGTTGTTGCTTAGAGCCCCCTTGATGGATAACATCGCTTTCTGTTGGGACGTTTTGTTGAGCCAGTTTCCTAAAGCTATGGCATTTGTGGTGAAGTCGGTGTCCAGACTCAGGTCGAGATTGCGGAGAGGGCCGTGCAGGCTTGCCACGAACGGCGCTGTTCCGGATAGGTGTAGTCCTTTCGCCGACTGAACAAGTTGCTGCAAGGGGGACAGGGACAGTTCGCCCGTTGCCTTCAGATCAAGTTGCGGTTGCTTGAAGACAGATTCGATCCTGCCCTCAACCTGAAGCGGGTCTCCGGTTGGTAGAATGATATGTGACTTTCTTATGTCAATCCTATCTTTCTGAAAGAGCATCTCTGCAGTCAGGTTGGGGAGGGTCTGCAGCTTGCTTGCTCCCCATTCCAGATTATCCAGATTGATGGCTAGGTTGAGGATCGGCAATTCTGCCGGTGGGTTTTCACTGTTCCAGCTTTGAGCAAAATTGAGCTGAAGCTGATTCACCTTGCCGCCTTTCAGTTCGCTGATGACGGGCAACTGCCAGTATTGAATTGCCGGGTCGCTGATATTAAACGGTGCCGCAACGAGGTTACCGTAAAGGCTCCCGCTGGAACTGGAGGCGTCGGATGAAAAGTGGACCTCGCCACTCAAGGGGATGCCGAAGAACTGACCGGAAAAGTCGCTGAAGTCGTGAGAGCCTGCGCGGTATCTCCACTGCCCCTTGACTGAGGCGAGCGGTGCGTCTGAGGTTGCCGCAGCCAGGCTCAGCGAGATCGGGATCCCGGCTGAGGGGGTGCCGCTAAAGCTCAGGTCAAGGCTGTAGGCTTTGGGCATGATCAGCTGGCTGGCCAGTTCTGGTGGTGCCGACGGGTTGTCGATGGAAAATTGGAGCCTGCCCCGGAAAAGTTCCTCGGACCAGTGGGGTATTTCAGCCGTCGAAGGCAGGGTCGTTTCCAGTGACATTCTGGCATGAAAATCCGGCAGGGTGCCGACCAGGGTCAGGCTGCCTTTTTTGCCTGTCTGCCAGTTGCGCAATACTGCGTTGAACTCGCTGAGCCGCAGGTCATTCCATGGAGCGGGAATGCCTTCCTTGGCAATGTGTAGGCTGGCATTGTAAACACTGATGACATCGATCCCGAGGGTCTCCAGCAAATTGCTGGTCAATGGCTTGGAAGGGGGATCATTTGTTGTTAGCTTCAGTTCGACCTGTGGTTCGATCAGGCGGACTTCTTTCAGTTGGTATCTTCCGTGGAGCAGGGGGATGATTTCAAGGGTCGCAGAAATTTTGGGTACCCTGACCCTGATTTCCTGGTCGGAGCCTATGGTCAGTTGCTGCAGTTCCACGGCAATCCCACCGCTGAAACTGAGCTTGCCCCGGCCGATGGAAACCTGCTGATGGAGAGCCTCGCTCATGCTGGCAGAGAGCTCCTGGGTATACTTATCAAGATCAAAGTTCCAGATCACAATGCCAATGACTGCCAGGCCGATAATAATCAGCAGGATGAGCACGTAGACAAGTTTCAGACATGTTCTGATAGTCGGGAGAAACATAGCGCTTGAATTCTGTCTCCGGAGACCTTATGTGAGTGGTTGAATATGTATCATATCCGGATTGAACCGAGTCAGCAAGCATCAGTTGATCTCCAAGTCGTATCAATTCTTTACATGTTTTTTTCCCCTTGCTACCATGTAGCGCTTAAGCAGTGTCGAGTGTTGTGTTTCGATGACGAGATCACGTGTAATTGTGCGGCCTCCTTTCATTGTCGGTCATGCATGAAAATCAAGCGCCTTGAAATAGTCGGTTTCAAATCTTTTGTTGATAAGGTTTCTCTCGACTTTCAGCAGGGGATCACCGGTGTCGTTGGCCCCAACGGTTGCGGCAAAAGCAATATCGTCGATGCGATCCGCTGGGCTATGGGGGAGCAGAACGTGCGTCACCTGCGCGGCCGGGCGATGGAGGATATTATCTTCGGCGGCTGTGAGACGCGTAAGCCGCACGGAATGGCCCAGGTTTCAGTCGTTTTTGACAACAGTGCCGGACTTTGCCCGCCAGCGTACCAGGAGTACGCAGAAATCATGATCACGCGCCGGCTGTTTCGAAGTGGCGACAGTGAGTATCTGATCAATAAAACTCCCTGCAGGCTGCTCGATGTGACCGAGCTGTTCATGGATACCGGGGTTGGAGCCCGGGCCTATTCGATCATCGAACAGGGCAAGGTCGGCATGATGCTCAGTGCCAAGCCTGAAGAGTTGCGGGTGCTGATTGAGGAAGTTGCCGGGGTCACGAAATACAAGTCTCGTAAAAAAACGGCTCTACGCAAGCTCGATGCGACCAATCAGAATCTGATGCGGATCGGTGATCTGATTGCCGAGGTCAGGCGCCAGATGGGATCCCTGAAGAGACAGGCCCAGAAAGCGGAGCGTTTTCGTGATTTGCGCGCAGAACTGAAACAGATTGAGCTGGAGCTCAGTGGCAACCGTTTTCAGAAATTACAGGCCGATATTGGGCTGGTCTCCGGGCAGGAACGGGAGCAGGCGGAAGTTCTGGCCCGACTCGATAGACGCCTTGCAGAGGACGAACTTCAGCTCGAAGAGAGGCAGCTGCAGTTGAGCCGTGTTGAAGGAGAACATCGTAAGGCTCAGGAGCGGGTTTACCAGCTTGGCAGTGAAGTGCAGCGGGTTGAAAACGAGTTGACCATGAACCTGCGTCAGAGGGAACATCTGGCGGAGCAGGATGGTCAGCTCAAGGGCGAAATTGAGAGTGCCGCGACCCAGTTGAAGTTGCTTGAAGAAGAGTTTGTTGAGCTTCAGGGGCAGGATTCTCTTTCCGATGTCGAGTTCGATCAGTTGCAACTGGCGGTCGACGCCGCCGAAGAAATCCTGAAACAGCAGCAGAGTCGTGAACGAGAACTTCTGAGCAGGTTGGAGGTCGGTCGCTCGGAACTGATGGAGCTGGTGACGCATTGTAGTCGCCTGGCGAATCGCCGTGATGAAATTGAGCGTCGCCTGCGCCTGGATACTGAGCGTCGCAAACATATCGAGACGGATGCAGAGGGGGTTGCCGGGCAGCAGAGCGCATTGTGCATACGTAAAGAGGCTCTGCAGGAGCGGCAGCAGCAACTCGGTATGCGTCAGGACGCCCTGAGGGAGCAGGTTGCTGAATATGACGAACAGCGGCAGCGCGTCAAGCAGGATCTCTTGGCCAGGGAAGGTGCTCTTGCTGACCTCAGGCAGAAGCTGGAACGACAGCGCTCCCGTCATGAATCGTTGCTGGAGCTTCAGGATGGCCTGGAGGGGTACGCCGAGGGGACACGGGCTCTGCTGGAGGGCTTGGGTGATCGGAAGATCTTTGCGGACCTGATCAGGGTACCCCGGGAGCTGGAAAGCGCGGTGGAGGCGGTGCTTGGTGAACGTCTGCAGGCTGTACCGCTTGCTCCTGACGCTGTTGACGGAGCCTTTGAGCAGTTGAACCGGATTCAGGCTCGAGGTCATATGCTGGTGAAGGTACCGTCCCGATCTGTGTCTGGTTTGCAGGTTGGCAAGCCTTTGCTTGACCTTCTCCAGGTCCAGGGGGAGGCCGGATTGGTCGCACAGTTGTTGAACGGCATTTTTATTGTTGATGATTGCCGCAATTATCTGGACGCTGAACTTGCCTCAGGCTGCGTGTTGGTTGATCCTGTGGGGCAGTGCCTGGATTGGCGCGGTCTGTTCAGCGGCGGAAGCGCAAGCTCGGGCGGGAGTGGTCTGTTGCGTCGGCAGCGCCAGATTGAAGAGCTTGAAGTCGAGATTGGGCAACTTGAAGATGATCTGAAGGGGGCCGAGCGTAATGTCGAGAGTCTTGCTGAGATGCTGCTGGCTCTGGAAGAGGGTAAGACGGTCGCGGTCAGCGAGCTGCACAGGCTCGAGTTGCAGTTGCTCGATATTTCAAAGGATCGACAGGGACTGCAGGCGGAGGATGAGCATCTCAACAAACGCCTTGCGTTGATTGTTTTCGATCTGGAGCAGATTGACGAAAGTGGCCAGTCAGCCAAGGCGGAACTGGAGAAGTTTGGTGAGGAGATCTCAAGCGCAAATGAAAGACAACTCCTGCTTGAACGCTCAGCCTCTGATTCGCAGGCCGAGCTGACTGAGCTGCGTGAAAATCTCGAGTATTGCCGAGAAGATCTAGTCCAGCAGCGACTCAGGCTCGCAACCATGCAGCAGCAGAAGAAGGCCCAGCGGGAAACGATGCAGCGGATCGACTCTCAGCGGGAAACTCTGGAGCAACGTCAGGAGCTGCTTCTGACCCGGCAAGCTCAGGGGGACAGTGAGCTGCAGGGGCTGGCGCAGAGTGATCAGCGGTTAAATATGGAATTGGATGCCTTACTGGGACGACGCGAGGCGCAGCAGAAAACATCCGATAGGTTGCGCGACGGATATGAGGAGCAACGTACTCTACTCGACGAATTTCGCGATCAGTCAAGGCTTGTTCGCCATGAAGCGGAAGAGCTGCGCAAGCGGGTGGTCGCCCTTCAGCTTCGGCAGCGTGAGCTGGAGATGGACGCTGAAAATATCCGTCAGGGGATTCTCGACCGTTACCGGGTCGATCTGGTCGAGCATCAGGTTCCCGAGGCAAATGAGGCTGAGGTCCTGCGTCAGCAGCAGCTGCTCAAGAGGTTGCAGGATCAGATCGCGACCCTGGGTGATGTCAATCTTATGGCGATTGAGGAATATCAGGAGCAGGAGCGGCGTTATGATTTTCTTTCGCAGCAGCGCGATGATCTGAATCAGGCGATGGACGACCTGCAGAAGGCGATCAGTCAGATCAACCGGACGACCCGTCGGCGTTTCAAGGAAACCTTCGAACTGGCCAACGAAAAATTCAAGCAGGTTTTCCCGCGGCTGTTCCGAGGTGGACAGGCTGAACTGCGTTTGACCAATGAAGAGGACCTGCTTGAGGCGGGCATTGAGATCATTGTTCAGCCGCCCGGCAAACGGCTGCAGAACGTCAACCTGCTTTCTGGGGGAGAAAAGGCTCTGACGGCTGTAGCGTTGATTTTTTCCTTGTTTTTGATTAAACCAACACCGTTCTGTATTCTTGATGAGGTCGATGCTCCGTTGGATGATGCAAATATTGATCGTTTCGCTGATATGGTAAAAGAGATGACTCGACAATCTCAGTTTATTATTATCACCCACAGCAAACGAACCATGAAGGTTGTTGATACAATGTACGGAGTTACTATGCAGGAGCCGGGCATTTCCAAGCTGGTGTCCGTACGTATGAATGAGGCTGTTGCCTGATCATGAGAAATAGTCAGGCTGTCTTTGGGGAGATGCTATGCCTTTTAAAACAAGACTGAATCAATTGCTGGACGATGTGCCCGGCGCTCTCGGGGCGATAATTGTCGACTGGGAGGGGGAGGCCGTTGATCAGGTCAGTAGCCTGGGGGATTATGACATCAGGCTTATCGGGGCACATAACGGCATCATTCTATCCCGTATGCAGGAGACCTTTGAGCATGTCGATGCCGGAGAGCTTGAGGAAGTTGTGATCCGCACAACGCTTTCCCGGACAATGATAAGACCTTTGACGGAGGATTATCTCATCTTGCTGGAGCTTGATCAGCGTGCCCAGATCTCACGGGCCCGGCATTGCCTGGACAGCTGTGTCGAAGAGCTTCGCCACGAGTTTGATGTTTAGAGTTGTCAGCTTTTTTACGTTTTTCGAATGAAGGAATTGAAGGAATGGATCAGACAGAGGGAATGCAGCAGACCCTGAGCCAGAACGGATCAGGGTTTATTAGTTTTATACAGACCTGGATTGAGCAGTTTGGTCAGTGGCTGCTGACTGTTGGGGTGCCTCAGCCGTATGTCAATATTGCGGCCTGGGCGATTTCTTATCTTGTTGTCATTGTTGTTGTTCTGATTTTTATACTGTTGTTGGTCAGAATCTTTAGAAGGCCAAGGAAAAAGCCGCTCCCGGTTGCTGTTGATGAGACTGTGGCTGAAACTTTTGAAGCCGAAGCCGAAGCCGAAGCCGAAGCCGAAGCCGAAGCCGAAGCCGAAGCCGAAGCCGAAGCCGAAGCCGAAGCCGAAGCCGAACTAGAACTAGAACTAGAACTAGAACTAGAACTAGAACCAGAACCAGAACCAGAACCAGAACCAGAACCAGAGCTGAGCCTGTTTGAAAAGCTCAAGCGCGGTCTGGCCAAAACCCAGTCGTCGCTGGTCGGACGGGTAGATAGTCTGTTGCGCGGCCGTACCAGCATTGATGACGACCTCATTGAGGAACTGGAAGAGATCCTCATTACCGCAGACCTGGGGATGCCGACTACGCAGCGGCTGATTCAGGCTCTGGAGCTTCGCCAGGCAAAGGGGACCTTGCAGACTCCCGACGACGTTCGGAATTTGCTGAAGGAGGAGCTTCAGGAGATTCTGCAGCTGGAGGCAGCACCACTCGATCTGGAACAGGCATCGCCTTTTGTTGTCATGGTTGTTGGTGTTAACGGTGTTGGTAAGACGACAACGATCGGCAAGTTAGCGAATCAGTTTGTCCGTCAGGGGAAAAAGGTTGTGCTTGGGGCAGGTGACACCTTCCGTGCTGCGGCTGCCGAGCAGTTGTCGGTATGGGGACAGCGTGCTGGCGTTGACGTTATTCAGCATGCGGATGGTGCTGACCCGGGTGCTGTCGCTTTTGATGCCGCCAAAGCAGCTGTTGCCAGGAAGGCCGATGTGTTGTTACTCGATACCGCCGGGCGTCTGCACAACAAGGTTAACCTGATGGAAGAGCTGAAGAAGATTCGCCGGGTTCTTGATCGGGAAATTCCGGGGGCTCCTCATGAAGTCCTGCTGGTACTTGATGCAACGACCGGACAGAATGCACTGACTCAGGCGCGGTTGTTCAACGAAGCCGTCCAGCTCAATGGAATTGCTCTGACCAAGCTGGACGGGACGGCAAAAGGTGGAATTATCGTCGCGATTGCAGCAGAACTGAACATACCGGTCCGCTATGTCGGTATTGGAGAAAAGATCGATGATCTGCGTGTCTTTGATGCTGAAATGTTTGTTTCGGCGTTGTTTGAGCGGGAATAGGTGCGGATCTGGATGCTTGTGGAGATGGCAAATGGAAATAATAGACCGCCTGGAAGACAGGGTTGACCGGTTGCTGGCATATTGTCACAAGCTTCAGCAGGCCAATGTTGACTTGACCCGGGAAAACGAACTGTTGAAGCGTGAGCGAGTGTGTATGCTGGAAGAGATCGACAGTATCCTCAGGCGGCTGGACCTGATTCAGCTGGAGGACTCATGACCCCGAGCGTGCGAATCAAGGTGCAGGGGCGTGAGTATGTGCTGAGAACCAGTCAGTCTCAGGAGCAGATTCAGCGTGTTGTTGATTTTGTCGAGGTGAAGTTGGCAGAGACTGCGGCCGGTATTTCCGCAGATACGCGTGATCTGACGGTTCTTACCCTGTTGAATCTGGCTGGGCAGTATCTGCAGCTGATTGATGACCAGGCACGGCAGAGGGAGCAGGAGTCTCGACTGGAAAGCCTGGCAGATCGGATTGAAAACCTGATCGGGCAATAATTACGGTTGCTAAGCCGTTACTTAAAAGTGTAGTATCTCAAATAGTGAATTTTAGTTTTTGTGCATGAATTGAGTGCGCAGCTCAGAGTTGATAATTTAGTTGGATGCTTTACATATAAGGGTAGACCTCTCTTGAAGAGTTCATATCTCCTGTTGGCGGGAGGTAGTTACATGGTTCGGGAATTCAGGTAACGGGAACAATAATATTCGTAAGTTAAAAGGATATTGAACTTCAAAAGTCGCAAGCGTGATCCTGTGTAGCAGATGCCGCGAGCGGTCTAACTTTCAAAACACCACTAAATGTCTCTTCTCTTTGCTGACGCATCAGGGTTGTGTCGGCTATGGATAAACAGGCCATTCGTCAGGCTGTTCTTAAACAGCGTCAACAGCTTGCCCCTTCCGACCATGCTCTGCTCAGTTGTCAGGTTCTTGATCGTCTAGTCGTTCAGGATTTTTTTCAGAGTGCACAAAAAATAGCGAGTTACAGTGCGATCAGGCAGGAAGTCGACGCCGATCTGCTCCTTGAGCAGTGTCAGCTTGCGCATCGCCAGATTTTTTTGCCACGGGTTGTCGGCGATACGCTGGCCTTTCATGCTGTTGCCAGTCGAGCTGAACTTGTGGTTGGGGCTTTTGGGGTTTGCGAGCCCCTGGCCTGTGGAGAAGCTGCCGCACTTGCCGATTTCGATCTGGTCATTGTTCCGGGCGTCGCTTTTGATGTGAATGGATATCGGCTCGGTTACGGCAAAGGATTTTATGACCGTTTTCTGGCAGTGAAGCCGGAGGCGACTGTGACAGTTGGTTTGTGTTTTGACTTTCAGGTGTTTGAGCGCCTGCCGAGCGAGGCACATGATCAGTCTCTGGATTATGTCCTGACTGAGAAACGGATCATTCCCTGCCACATGGGTGTGGCAGGTTTATAATAAACTCTGCTGGGAGGTCTTATGCAGATTCAAGTTTTATCGATTATTCTGGTCTTCATCGCTCTTGTCGTTGGAGTCCTGCTGGGGATTTTTCTTCGTCGTAAGTTTGCAGAATCGACGGTCAATAATGCCAAGGTTGCAGCGGAAAAGCTGATAGGTGATGCCAATAAGGAAGTCGAGACACTGCGTAAAGAAGCAGTGATTCAGGCCAAGGATGTCGTCCTGCAGGCCAAGTCTGACTGGGAGCAGGAGGCGCGTGAACTGCGCAAGGAGATTCTTTCACAGGAGAACCGTCTCCAGCAGAAGGAAGAAAACCTTGATCGCAAACAGGATCAGCTCGATCAGCGCCACGAAGAGATAAACAAGCGGGAAGGCCAGTTGCGTCAGCAGCAGGACCGGATCCAGAAAAGGACTCAGGAGGTCGATGCCCTCTACGATGAGCAGCGCGGTACTCTTGAGCGGATCTCCGGTATGACCGGAGAACAGGCCAAGCAGCAGCTGGTCGATGCGATGCTCAGCGAAGCCCGGCACGATGCAGCCAAAAGCATCAAGGCTATTGAAGATGAGGCTCGTGAAGTTGCTGACAAAAAGGCGCAGAAGATCATGGCACTGGCTATCCAGCGCTACGCCGGAGATTTTGTCGCGGACAAGACGGTCAGTGTTGTTCCTCTTCCTTCTGATGAAATGAAGGGGCGGATTATTGGCCGCGAAGGGCGGAATATCAGAGCTATTGAAGCGGCAACCGGGATCGACCTGATTATCGATGATACTCCTGAGGCGGTGGTTATTTCCGGTTTCAATCCGGTCCGTCGCGAAGTTGCAAGAATCGCCCTGGAGCGCTTGATCGCCGATGGCCGTATCCATCCGGCCCGTATTGAGGAACTGGTCCAGAAGGCGCAGGAAGAGGTCGATGAGGAAATTCGCCAGGCGGGCGAGCAGGCGACTTTCGATGTCGGTGTTCATGGGATTCATCCGGAGATTGTCAAGCTTCTCGGGATGCTCAAATATCGGACATCCTATGGTCAGAACGTCCTTGTACACTCCATCGAGATGGCCTTTCTCTGTGGCATGATGGCGGCTGAACTTGGCATCAATGTCAAGCAGGCCAAGCGCGCTGCCCTGCTGCATGATATCGGTAAGGCTGTCAGTCATGAACTGGAAGGATCGCATGCTGTCAATGGTGCCGAGTTGGCGCGTAAATATGGCGAGTCACCAAAGATTGTTCATGCTATTGGTGCCCACCATGAAGATGAAAAGCCGGAAACTGTTCTGGCGATACTGGTTCAGGCTTCCGACGCCCTGTCTGGTGCTCGCCCGGGTGCCCGCCGCGAAACCTTGGAGACCTATGTCAAGCGTCTGCGGGATCTTGAGCAGATTGGTACCTCTTTTGAGGGGGTTACTGGCTGTTTTGCCATCCAGGCTGGACGTGAGATTCGTGTTATGGTTTCCAGTGAGCAGGTTTCCGATGAGTACTCGCATGTTTTGGCAAAAGACATTGCCAAGAAGATTGAGAGCGAGATGACCTACCCCGGACAGATCAGGGTCAACGTTATTCGTGAAACCCGCGCAGTCGAGTACGCAAAGTAGGTTTTGGCTCTTACGTATATCCCTTGTCGGGACCTGCTCTGACTGTTGATCTTTCGGGCAGGTCCTGTTTTGTTTTTGGAGTCATTTTGAAGCTATTGTTTATTGGCGATATAGTCGGGCGTATCGGCCGCAAGGTCGTTGCTGATTGCCTGGCTGAGCTTGTCGCGACGCATCAGGTCGATCTGGTTGTTGCCAACGGCGAGAATGCGGCATCTGGCTATGGTCTGACCGAAACGGTTCTGAAGGAATTGTTTGCGGCTGGTGTTGATGTGGTGACCAGTGGTAATCATATCTGGGATAAGCGGGAGATTTTCCCGGTTCTTGATCAGCAGCCGAAGCTGTTGCGGCCGGCCAATTATCCGCCCGGGCAGCCTGGCCGCGGAACAGGTGTCTATCAGGCTAGGAACGGCTCTCTGGTCGGCGTGCTGAATCTTGAAGGCCGGGTTTTTATGAAAGACCTGGACTGTCCCTTCCGGGCTGCAGATCTCTTGGTGGAGGAACTGCGTCAGGCCACGCCGATCATCTTTGTAGATTTTCATGCCGAGGCGACAAGTGAAAAGCAGGCCCTCGGCTATTTCCTGACCGGTCGTGTGTCGGCTGTGGTCGGCACGCATACCCATGTGCAGACCGCCGATGAGCGAATTCTGGATGGTTATACCGGTTATCTGACCGATGTCGGGATGTCTGGGAGTCAGGACGGGATCATCGGCAATGACAAGGAAGCTGCCTTGAACCGTTTTCTGACTCAGATGCCGGTGCGTCTTGAAGTTGCCAAAAAAGATCCTCAGCTGTGTGCTGTTTTGTTGACAATCAATGAAGACAGTGGTGCCTGTGAAAAGATAGAGCGGATCCAGAAGCGCCCCTGAGCCTTCTGGTTGTGATTTGTTACGATTTTAACTAATTTGATGAACAGGTAGAGAACGATGAACTTTGTCGAAGAGTTGACTTGGCGCGGAATGATTCATGACATCATGCCGGGAACTGAAGAGCAGCTGCAGAAAGAGATGACCTCCGCTTATGTCGGGATCGATCCGACCGCAGATTCCCTGCATATTGGCCACCTTGTCAGTGTCATGATGCTCAAGCATCTGCAGCGCGCCGGACATAAGCCGATCGCTCTTGTCGGTGGGGCAACCGGGATGATCGGTGATCCTTCAGGTAAGTCAGCCGAGCGGAATCTTCTTGATGAGGCAACCTTGCGTCACAATGAAGCCTGTCTGAAGAGTCAGTTGGCAAAGTTTCTCGATTTTGAGTCCGATGTTCCTAACTCTGCTGAGCTGGTCAATAACTATGACTGGATGAAGGAGTTTAGTTTTCTCGACTTTATCCGCGATATTGGCAAACACATCACTGTCAATTATATGATGGCCAAGGACAGCGTCAAGAAACGTCTTGGTGAAGAATCTAAGGCCGGGCTGTCGTTTACCGAGTTCACCTATCAGTTGGTTCAGGGAACCGACTTTCTACATCTGTATCGGGAAAAGAATTGCAAGTTGCAGATGGGTGGTTCTGACCAGTGGGGTAATATTACCACCGGGACCGAGTTGATCCGCCGCAAGGAGGGGGGGGAGGCTTTTGCTCTGACCTGTCCGCTGATTACCAAGGCGGATGGCGGTAAGTTCGGCAAGACTGAAAGTGGCAATGTCTGGCTCGATCCCAAGCTGACAACTCCTTACAAGTTCTATCAGTTCTGGCTCAATGTGTCTGATGTTGATGCGGAAAAATATATCAAGATTTTTACTCTGCTCAATCAGGGAGAGGTAGTCGAATTGCTCAGGGAGCAGGAAGCGGCCCCGCACCTGCGGGCACTTCAGAAGCGCCTGGCTCGGGAGGTGACCTGTATGGTTCACGGCGAAGCCGAGTATGAGAAGGCGGTTGCTGCGTCGGGAATCCTGTTCGGTAATGCAACAACTGAGAGCCTTGCTGCTCTCGACAAAGAAACCTTCCTGTCGGTTTTCGAGGGTGTTCCGACTTACGAGATTGAGCGCACAAAGCTTGAGGCTGGCATCGATGTCGTTGAATTGCTGGCGGGTGAAACTGCGGCCTTTCCGTCCAAGGGAGAGCTGCGCCGGACGATTAAGGGTAACGGTCTGAGTCTGAATAAGGCGCGCTTGACCGATCAGGAGTATCGGGTAACCTGTGAAGATCTGATCAATGATGCTTATATTCTGGTTCAGAAGGGCAAGAAAACGTATTACATCGTTGAGGCCGTCTAGTCCGTTGTAGTTTTTTTTTCTGTAGATGGCTGGAGAAAAGAAACCATAAAACAGTGGCTTGAGGTTTTTTTGTGGTAAAATAGAAAAACCCGCAAAAAAAACTATTGACGAAGCCGAAGCGATTGGCTATAAAGTCGCTCCGTTGCTTGATGGCGCCAGGAAATGGCAGCCTTGCAGCGCAGGAAAAAAAGTAAAAAAAGAGTTTGACAGCAAGGGTGGTTTTGGATAGAGTCCTTGCTTGTCGCTTCGCTCCGGCGGGGCAGAAGAGCTGGTCTTTGAAAACTAAATAGCAGACGTTTTAAAGAACTTGTAAGGGTTCAAGTCAAATTGAACAAAACTAGGATTTAAAAAACTTCAGATATTCAACTGGAGAGTTTGATCCTGGCTCAGAACGAACGCTGGCGGCGTGCCTAACACATGCAAGTCGAACGCGAAAGGGACTTCGGTCCTGAGTAAAGTGGCGCACGGGTGAGTAACACGTGGATAACCTACCCTATGATCCGGGATAACATTTCGAAAGGGATGCTAATACCGGATAAGCCCCCGAAGACTTTGGTTTTTGAGGGAAAAGATTTATTGTCATAGGATGGGTCCGCGGTCCATTAGCTAGTTGGTGGGGTAATGGCCTACCAAGGCTGCGATGGATAGCTGGTCTGAGAGGATGATCAGCCACACTGGAACTGAGACACGGTCCAGACTCCTACGGGAGGCAGCAGTGGGGAATTTTGCGCAATGGGGGAAACCCTGACGCAGCAACGCCGCGTGAAGGATGAAGGCCTTTGGGTCGTAAACTTCTGTCAGAGGGGAAGAAATACTCGCAAGAGAGCTGACGGTACCCTCAAAGGAAGCACCGGCTAACTCCGTGCCAGCAGCCGCGGTAATACGGAGGGTGCAAGCGTTGTTCGGAATTATTGGGCGTAAAGCGCATGTAGGCGGACTGTTAAGTCTGGTGTGAAAGCCCGGGGCTCAACCCCGGAAGTGCATTGGATACTGGCAGTCTTGAGTATGGGAGAGGAAAGTGGAATTCCGAGTGTAGGAGTGAAATCCGTAGATATTCGGAGGAACACCAGTGGCGAAGGCGGCTTTCTGGACCAATACTGACGCTGAGATGCGAAAGCGTGGGTAGCAAACAGGATTAGATACCCTGGTAGTCCACGCCGTAAACGATGGGTACTAGGTGTTGCGGGTAACCACTCCTGCAGTGCCGTAGCTAACGCATTAAGTACCCCGCCTGGGGAGTACGGCCGCAAGGCTAAAACTCAAAGGAATTGACGGGGGCCCGCACAAGCGGTGGAGCATGTGGTTTAATTCGACGCAACGCGAAGAACCTTACCTGGGCTTGACATCCCGATCATAGATTATGGAAACATAGTCGTCAGTTCGGCTGGATCGGTGACAGGTGCTGCATGGCTGTCGTCAGCTCGTGTCGTGAGATGTTGGGTTAAGTCCCGCAACGAGCGCAACCCTTGTCCTTAGTTGCCATCATTCAGTTGGGCACTCTAGGGAGACTGCCGGTGTTAAACCGGAGGAAGGTGGGGATGACGTCAAGTCCTCATGGCCCTTATGTCCAGGGCTACACACGTGCTACAATGGCCGGTACAAAGGGCAGCGATACCGCGAGGTGGAGCTAATCCCAAAAAGCCGGTCTCAGTTCGGATTGGAGTCTGCAACTCGACTCCATGAAGTTGGAATCGCTAGTAATCGCGTATCAGCATGACGCGGTGAATACGTTCCCGGGCCTTGTACACACCGCCCGTCACACCACGGGAGTCTATTGTACCGGAAACCGGTGGGCTAACCTTCGGGAGGCAGCCGTTTATGGTATGATCGGTAACTGGGGTGAAGTCGTAACAAGGTATCCGTACCGGAAGGTGCGGATGGATCACCTCCTTTCTAAGGAGCTCGTCCATTCGGAAGAATGAGACAGAAGCTTACTTAAAAGCAAACTTACAAGTTCTAACTCTGCTATTTAGTTTTGAGAGACCAGGCCTCTTTTGTGAAAGAGGTTTTGTGTTCTTTGACATCGAATTTACACAGATACTGTGTGGAAGTGGGCTAGTAGCTCAGCTGGCTAGAGCACACGACTGATAATCGTGAGGTCGGAGGTTCAAGTCCTCCCTGGCCCACCAGATTATTATGGGGGTGTAGCTCAGTTGGGAGAGCGCCTGCCTTGCAAGCAGGAGGTCATCGGTTCGATCCCGTTCACCTCCACCATATCTGTAGAGACTTATTCGATCTTTGACAATTGCATACGACATACTAGATTTAGAAAATCATAGACATAAGTTGTGATGACTTATGTTTATGTCAAGCAAAGCGATAACAAGTAAAGGCTAAGCATAAACTTAGTAAAAGACTATTTATGGTCAAGCTACTAAGGGCGTACGGTGGATGCCTTGGTATCGAGAGGCGATGAAGGACGTGGTAAGCTGCGAAAAGCTTCGGGGAGCCGCTAAACAGGCATTGATCCGGAGGTGTCCGAATGGGGAAACCCGGCGGGGATTATACCCCGTCATCATATACTGAATACATAGGTATATGAGGCGAACGCAGGGAACTGAAACATCTAAGTACCTGCAGGAGAAGAAATCAATTGAGATTCCGTCAGTAGCGGCGAGCGAACGCGGATTAGCCCAAACCGAAACGACTACGGTTGTTTCGGGGTTGTGGGGCCCCGACGTGGGATTGGTGATTGGTAATAGAAGGCTCTGGAAAGTGCCGCCATAGTGGGTGATAGCCCCGTATATGAAACCAAGATCCACCCTAGGGTGTCCCCGAGTACCACGGAACACGTGTAATTCTGTGGGAATCTGGGAGGACCATCTTCCAAGGCTAAATACTCCTCGATAACCGATAGCGTATAGTACCGTGAGGGAAAGGTGAAAAGAACTCCGATGAGGAGAGTGAAATAGACCCTGAAACCGTATGCCTACAAGCAGTCGGAGCACCATGTATATCAGGTGTGACGGCGTGCCTTTTGCATAATGAGTCAGCGAGTTACGCTCAGCAGCGAGGTTAAGCCGTTAGGTGGAGCCGTAGCGAAAGCGAGTCTGAATAGGGCGCCATAGTTGCTGGGAGTAGACCCGAAACCGGGTGATCTATCCATGGGCAGGGTGAAGCGACGGTAACACGTCGTGGAGGCCCGAACCCACTTAGGTTGAAAACTGAGGGGATGACCTGTGGATAGGAGTGAAAGGCTAATCAAACTCGGAGATAGCTGGTTCTCCCCGAAATATATTTAGGTATAGCCTCGTATGAATCGTCCCGGAGGTAGAGCACTGAATGGGCTAGGGCCCTCACCAGGGTACCAAACCTAACCAAACTCCGAATGCCGGGAACGTCTGTACGGGAGTCAGACTGCGGGTGATAAGGTCCGTAGTCAAAAGGGAAACAACCCAGATCGCCAGCTAAGGTCCCTAAATCTGTGCTAAGTGGTAAAGGTTGTGGGAATGCATAAACAACCAGGAGGTTGGCTTAGAAGCAGCCACCCTTTAAAGAAAGCGTAATAGCTCACTGGTCGAGTGGGCCTGCGCCTAAAATGTAACGGGGCTCAAGCACAGTACCGAAGCTGCGGATTTGTACTAAGTACAAGTGGTAGGGGAGCATTGTAGCAACCGCTGAAGGTCGACCGTGAGGACGGCTGGAGGAACTACAAGAGCTTATGCTGACATGAGTAGCGAAAATGTGGGTGAGAAACCCACACACCGTAAGCCCAAGGTTTCCTTTGTAAAGGTAATCTGCGAAGGGTTAGTCGGCCCCTAAGGCGAGGACGAAAGTCGTAGTCGATGGGAAACAGGTTAATATTCCTGTACCTCTTATAATTGCGATGGGGGGACGGAGAAGGGTAGGTCAGCCAGGTGTTGGACATCCTGGTTTAAGCGAGTAGGCGGGGAGAGTAGGCAAATCCGCTTTCCCATTCAACGCTGAGACGTGATGACGAGAGCTTAAAGCTCGCAAAGTGATTGATCCCATGCTTCCAAGAAAAGCCTCTAAGCTTCAGATTATAAGAGACCGTACCGTAAACCGACTCAGGTGGGCGGGCAGAATATGCCAAGGTGATTGAGATAACTCTGGTTAAGGAACTCGGCAAAATAACACCGTAACTTCGGGAGAAGGTGTGCCTCCATTAGGTGATACGATTTACTCGTGGAGCCGAAGGGGGTCGCAGAGAAATGGCGGTAGCGACTGTTTACTAAAAACACAGCACTCTGCAAACTCGTAAGAGGACGTATAGGGTGTGACGCCTGCCCGGTGCCGGAAGGTTAAGGGGATGTGTTAGGGTAACCGAAGCATTGAACCGAAGCCCCGGTAAACGGCGGCCGTAACTATAACGGTCCTAAGGTAGCGAAATTCCTTGTCGGGTAAGTTCCGACCTGCACGAATGGCGTAACGACTTCCGCACTGTCTCAACCAGGGACTCAGCGAAATTGAATTCTCGGTGAAGATGCCGAGTACCCGCGGCAAGACGGAAAGACCCCGTGAACCTTTACTATAGCTTGGCAGTGATATTCGGGACAGCATGTGTAGGATAGGTGGGAGACTTTGAAGCTGGCACGCCAGTGTCGGTGGAGTCGCCCTTGAAATACCACCCTTGTTCTTCTGGATATCTAACCTAGGCCCGTGATCCGGGTCGGGGACACTGCCTGGTGGGTAGTTTGACTGGGGCGGTCGCCTCCCAAATTGTAACGGAGGCGCGCGAAGGTTCCCTCAGGCTGATTGGAAACCAGCCGAAGAGTGCAAAGGCATAAGGGAGCTTGACTGCAAGACATACAAGTCGAGCAGGTGCGAAAGCAGGTCTTAGTGATCCGGTGGTTCTGTATGGAAGGGCCATCGCTCAACGGATAAAAGGTACTCCGGGGATAACAGGCTTATCTCCCCCAAGAGTTCACATCGACGGGGAGGTTTGGCACCTCGATGTCGGCTCATCACATCCTGGGGCTGAAGTCGGTCCCAAGGGTTTGGCTGTTCGCCAATTAAAGTGGTACGCGAGCTGGGTTTAAAACGTCGTGAGACAGTTTGGTCCCTATCTGCCGTGGGCGTAGGAGATTTGAGAGGATCTGTTCCTAGTACGAGAGGACCGGAATGGACGAACCACTAGTGTTCCTGTTGTCACGCCAGTGGCATCGCAGGGTAGCTATGTTCGGAAAGGATAACCGCTGAAAGCATCTAAGCGGGAAGCCCACCTCAAGACGAGATCTCCCTGGGGTTTTACCCCCTAAAGGTCCGTTGGAGACTACAACGTTGATAGGCCGGATGTGTAAGCACAGTAATGTGTTCAGCTGACCGGTACTAATTGACCGTGAGGCTTGACCATAAAAAGTTTTTTAATAGGGAAGGGGGAGCATCGCTCCCCCGATCCCCCTTAAAAGTTATCGACAAACAAAGAAATCTAGTTTAAAAGTCGTACGCGATTGAAAACCGATTTAAGGTTTTCGGTGGCTATAGCGTAGGGGTCACACCTGTTCTCATCCCGAACACAGAAGTTAAGTCCTACCGCGCCGATGATACTGCATGGGAGACTATGTGGGAAAGTAGGTCGCCGCCGAAATTATTTCAGGCCCTGATCTTGGATAAGATCAGGGCTTTGTTTTGCCTCGAAAATCGACGTCAAAAAACTTCAAAAAAAGTATTGACGAAGCCGAAGCGATTGGCTATAAAGTCGCTCCGTTGCTTGATGGCGCCAGGAAATGGCAGCCTTGCAGCGCAGGAAAAAAAGTAAAAAAAGAGTTTGACAGCAAGGGTGGTTTTGGATAGAGTCCTTGCTTGTCGCTTCGCTCCGGCGGGGCAGAAGAGCTGGTCTTTGAAAACTAAATAGCAGACGTTTTAAAGAGCTTGTAAGGGTTCAAGTCAAATTGAACAAAACTAGGATTTAAAAAACTTCAGATATTCAACTGGAGAGTTTGATCCTGGCTCAGAACGAACGCTGGCGGCGTGCCTAACACATGCAAGTCGAACGCGAAAGGGACTTCGGTCCTGAGTAAAGTGGCGCACGGGTGAGTAACACGTGGATAACCTACCCTATGATCCGGGATAACATTTCGAAAGGGATGCTAATACCGGATAAGCCCCCGAAGACTTTGGTTTTTGAGGGAAAAGATTTATTGTCATAGGATGGGTCCGCGGTCCATTAGCTAGTTGGTGGGGTAATGGCCTACCAAGGCTGCGATGGATAGCTGGTCTGAGAGGATGATCAGCCACACTGGAACTGAGACACGGTCCAGACTCCTACGGGAGGCAGCAGTGGGGAATTTTGCGCAATGGGGGAAACCCTGACGCAGCAACGCCGCGTGAAGGATGAAGGCCTTTGGGTCGTAAACTTCTGTCAGAGGGGAAGAAATACTCGCAAGAGAGCTGACGGTACCCTCAAAGGAAGCACCGGCTAACTCCGTGCCAGCAGCCGCGGTAATACGGAGGGTGCAAGCGTTGTTCGGAATTATTGGGCGTAAAGCGCATGTAGGCGGACTGTTAAGTCTGGTGTGAAAGCCCGGGGCTCAACCCCGGAAGTGCATTGGATACTGGCAGTCTTGAGTATGGGAGAGGAAAGTGGAATTCCGAGTGTAGGAGTGAAATCCGTAGATATTCGGAGGAACACCAGTGGCGAAGGCGGCTTTCTGGACCAATACTGACGCTGAGATGCGAAAGCGTGGGTAGCAAACAGGATTAGATACCCTGGTAGTCCACGCCGTAAACGATGGGTACTAGGTGTTGCGGGTAACCACTCCTGCAGTGCCGTAGCTAACGCATTAAGTACCCCGCCTGGGGAGTACGGCCGCAAGGCTAAAACTCAAAGGAATTGACGGGGGCCCGCACAAGCGGTGGAGCATGTGGTTTAATTCGACGCAACGCGAAGAACCTTACCTGGGCTTGACATCCCGATCATAGATTATGGAAACATAGTCGTCAGTTCGGCTGGATCGGTGACAGGTGCTGCATGGCTGTCGTCAGCTCGTGTCGTGAGATGTTGGGTTAAGTCCCGCAACGAGCGCAACCCTTGTCCTTAGTTGCCATCATTCAGTTGGGCACTCTAGGGAGACTGCCGGTGTTAAACCGGAGGAAGGTGGGGATGACGTCAAGTCCTCATGGCCCTTATGTCCAGGGCTACACACGTGCTACAATGGCCGGTACAAAGGGCAGCGATACCGCGAGGTGGAGCTAATCCCAAAAAGCCGGTCTCAGTTCGGATTGGAGTCTGCAACTCGACTCCATGAAGTTGGAATCGCTAGTAATCGCGTATCAGCATGACGCGGTGAATACGTTCCCGGGCCTTGTACACACCGCCCGTCACACCACGGGAGTCTATTGTACCGGAAACCGGTGGGCTAACCTTCGGGAGGCAGCCGTTTATGGTATGATCGGTAACTGGGGTGAAGTCGTAACAAGGTATCCGTACCGGAAGGTGCGGATGGATCACCTCCTTTCTAAGGAGCTCGTCCATTCGGAAGAATGAGACAGAAGCTTACTTAAAAGCAAACTTACAAGTTCTAACTCTGCTATTTAGTTTTGAGAGACCAGGCCTCTTTTGTGAAAGAGGTTTTGTGTTCTTTGACATCGAATTTACACAGATACTGTGTGGAAGTGGGCTAGTAGCTCAGCTGGCTAGAGCACACGACTGATAATCGTGAGGTCGGAGGTTCAAGTCCTCCCTGGCCCACCAGATTATTATGGGGGTGTAGCTCAGTTGGGAGAGCGCCTGCCTTGCAAGCAGGAGGTCATCGGTTCGATCCCGTTCACCTCCACCATATCTGTAGAGACTTATTCGATCTTTGACAATTGCATACGACATACTAGATTTAGAAAATCATAGACATAAGTTGTGATGACTTATGTTTATGTCAAGCAAAGCGATAACAAGTAAAGGCTAAGCATAAACTTAGTAAAAGACTATTTATGGTCAAGCTACTAAGGGCGTACGGTGGATGCCTTGGTATCGAGAGGCGATGAAGGACGTGGTAAGCTGCGAAAAGCTTCGGGGAGCCGCTAAACAGGCATTGATCCGGAGGTGTCCGAATGGGGAAACCCGGCGGGGATTATACCCCGTCATCATATACTGAATACATAGGTATATGAGGCGAACGCAGGGAACTGAAACATCTAAGTACCTGCAGGAGAAGAAATCAATTGAGATTCCGTCAGTAGCGGCGAGCGAACGCGGATTAGCCCAAACCGAAACGACTACGGTTGTTTCGGGGTTGTGGGGCCCCGACGTGGGATTGGTGATTGGTAATAGAAGGCTCTGGAAAGTGCCGCCATAGTGGGTGATAGCCCCGTATATGAAACCAAGATCCACCCTAGGGTGTCCCCGAGTACCACGGAACACGTGTAATTCTGTGGGAATCTGGGAGGACCATCTTCCAAGGCTAAATACTCCTCGATAACCGATAGCGTATAGTACCGTGAGGGAAAGGTGAAAAGAACTCCGATGAGGAGAGTGAAATAGACCCTGAAACCGTATGCCTACAAGCAGTCGGAGCACCATGTATATCAGGTGTGACGGCGTGCCTTTTGCATAATGAGTCAGCGAGTTACGCTCAGCAGCGAGGTTAAGCCGTTAGGTGGAGCCGTAGCGAAAGCGAGTCTGAATAGGGCGCCATAGTTGCTGGGAGTAGACCCGAAACCGGGTGATCTATCCATGGGCAGGGTGAAGCGACGGTAACACGTCGTGGAGGCCCGAACCCACTTAGGTTGAAAACTGAGGGGATGACCTGTGGATAGGAGTGAAAGGCTAATCAAACTCGGAGATAGCTGGTTCTCCCCGAAATATATTTAGGTATAGCCTCGTATGAATCGTCCCGGAGGTAGAGCACTGAATGGGCTAGGGCCCTCACCAGGGTACCAAACCTAACCAAA